>NZ_CP183882.1:0-4800000 GCF_048572915.1 Paenibacillus sp. B-A-8
GTGGACAGCCATACTTCCGAATTATGGCAGCAAATTTTATCGATTATTCAAACCAAATTAAGCAAGCCGAGCTTTGATACCTGGTTTAAGGCTACCAAAGCCGTAACCTTCAACTCCCAGGTTCTCATTATTTCGGCACCTACAACGTTCGCAGTAGAATGGCTGGAAAGTCGCTACACCAAACTAGTAGGAGCTACGGTTTACGAAGTTACAGGGAAACAAGTGGATGTAAAATTCGTGATTGAAGAAAGCAAGCCGCCTGAGCTTGTGGTTCAACAATCGGCTCCCACTCCCGTAGTATCACGAGAAGAAGCGCAAACGCATCTACTCAATCCCAAGTACACTTTTGACACTTTTGTAATCGGCTCCGGCAACCGTTTTGCGCATGCAGCCTCACTGGCAGTAGCCGAGGCACCCGCCAAAGCATACAATCCCTTGTTTTTATACGGTGGTGTAGGACTGGGCAAAACCCATTTAATGCACGCCATTGGGCACTATGTTCTGGAACATAACCCAAATAACAAGGTTATTTACATCTCTTCAGAGAAATTCACGAATGAATTTATCAATTCAATCCGTGATAACCGCGGTGAAAGCTTCCGCAATAAGTATCGTAACGTTGACATTTTGCTTATTGACGATATTCAATTCCTCGCTGGAAAAGAGTCCACGCAGGAGGAGTTTTTCCATACGTTCAATGCGCTCCACGAAGAACGCAAGCAAATTATCATCTCCAGCGACCGACCGCCAAAGGAAATTCCCACACTGGAAGAACGCCTACGTTCCCGGTTTGAATGGGGCTTGATTACGGATATTCAACCACCTGATCTAGAGACCCGAATTGCGATTTTGCGCAAAAAGGCGAAAGCAGAGAACCTTGATATCCCTAATGAGGCCATGATGTATATTGCTAACCAGATTGACACCAATATTCGTGAACTCGAGGGTGCATTAATCCGGGTTGTTGCTTACTCATCGCTAACCAACCAGGATGTAACCACTCATTTGGCAGCTGAAGCACTCAAGGATATTATTCCTTCCAGCCGGCCTAAGATGATTACCATCGCTGATATTCAGCAAAAAGTCGGTGAATACTACAATTTACGCCTTGAAGACTTCAAAGCACGAAAACGTACGAAAGCCGTAGCATTTCCACGTCAAATCGCAATGTATCTCTCCCGTGAACTAACGGATTATTCGCTTCCTAAGATTGGCGAGGCATTCGGTGGACGTGACCATACGACCGTAATTCATGCGCATGATAAAATTACACAGTCATTAAAGGTCGATCAGGAGTTGTACAAAGTGGTAAATAATCTTGCGGAGAAAATTAAAAATCCTTCCTAAGAGGAACAAAGAGCCTATACACAATCTATACACATGTGGGTAGGCTTAATTTTATGCTATTTGATAGGGTTATCCACATATTAGACGCCCCTACTACTAATACTATTAAATAACTATAATAATTCATCATGTAAAGACGCGTAATAAAGAACAGCAAATTCAACGAAATCCCCAATTTTTCAGCTAGGAGTGAAATCATGAAAATAAGCATTCTTAAAAACGAGCTCAACGAATCCATTCAACACGTATCCAAAGCTATCTCCAGTAGAACGACGATCCCAATTCTGACCGGTATTAAGCTGGAAGTTAGCCATCAAGGCGTCACACTAACTGCAAGCGACACCGATATTTCCATCCAATCGTTTATTCCAGCAGAGAATGACAGCCATACGATCGTGAAGATAGACCAGCCAGGAAGTGTAGTTCTTCCCGCTAAGTTTTTCGTCGAGATTATTAAGAAGCTGCCCTCCAAAGAGATTCACATGGAAGTTAAAGAAGGATTCCAAACGTATATTTCTTCTGGATCCACGGAGATTCAGATCGTAGGTTTAGACCCTGAAGAATTCCCGGTGTTACCGAGTATTGAGGAGAACGATACCATCTCCCTGCCAGGTGATTTGCTGAAAAATATGATTAAACAAACCGCTTTTTCTATTTCTACCCAAGAGACAACTCCGATTTTAACAGGTATACTGTGGAATCTGGCTGATAATGAGTTTAAGTTTACAGCGACAGACCGTCACCGCTTAGCTACAAGAGCAGCAAGACTAGAAGGTACGGAGAATGTCCAATTTGCAAATATCGTAATCGCCGGTAAAACCCTTAATGAGCTAAGTAAAATTATCCCTGATCAAAATATGCTCGTTGATATTGTGGTTGCGGACAATCAAGTTCTCTTTAAAATCGACAAAGTACTGTTCTATTCACGGATCCTTGATGGAATTTATCCGGATACTTCTAGAATTATTCCAACAACCTACAAAACAGAACTAACTTTGGACACAAAAAAATTAAGCGAATCAATTGATCGCGCTTATTTGCTGTCCCGTGAAGAAAAAACCAATATAGTGCGCATGCAGACGCTTGAACAAGGCGGCATTGAAATTTCTTCTAGCTCTTCTGAGCTTGGTAAAGTTCGTGAGGAACTTGAAGTCATTGATTTCAAAGGTGAACCTCTCAAAATATCTTTCAACTCCAAATATATGCTCGATGTCTTAAAAGTTATTGAGAGTGAGCAGCTTGTCATAGCATTTACAGGGATGATGAGTCCGATCATTTTGAAGCCACTTGACCAAACGAATAGCTTGTATATCATTTTGCCTTACCGTACAACAAATTAATGCCAACATTCATGAACATGTGGATAAGTGGCTGAAAGGATAAAAACCATGAAAAAAATACTTATCCACAGTGGATATATTAAGCTGGATCAATTCCTGAAACTTTCTGATTGTGTATCCACAGGTGGAATGGCTAAAGCTTTACTGCAAGAAGGACATGTACTGGTTAACGGAGAAGTAGAGGAACGACGTGGAAGAAAGCTGTATCCGGGTGACCAAATTGAAGTGCAGGATAACGGCACCTTTCAGGTTGAAGGTGGAGGAGTTAAAGAGGAGTAGGCTAGGGGAGGAACCATTTCGTGTTTGTTAAAAATATCGGTCTGCAGCATTATCGAAATTACGGGCTGCTGCGTCTGGAGAGCCTGGGCGATGTCAATCTGATTCTGGGTCAGAACGCCCAAGGCAAAACAAACCTCATGGAGGCATTGTTCGTCCTGGCGATGACCAAAAGCCACCGCACCTCGAAAGATCGCGAACTTATTTCATTCGATGCCCCTGGAGACGCTGCTCAGATCATTGCCGAGGTAGAACGTAAGTACGGCGATCTCAAGCTAGAGCTCACCCTTTCTGCCAAAGGTAAAAAAGCTAAGATTAACGGTTTAGAACAACGGCGCCTTAGTGAGTTTGTAGGATCACTTAATGTGGTCATGTTTGCACCGGAAGATTTAGAGATTGTAAAAGGCACACCTGGCATCAGACGGCGTTTTCTTGATATGGAGATTGGCCAAGTCCAGCCCAGTTATCTATTTCACCTCCAGCAGTATCAAAAGATTCTCTTACAAAGGGGCAATTTGCTGAAGCAGTTGTGGGGGAAAGAGGCAGCGGGAAAAGATCTTTTGGAAATCTGGGATGCTCAACTTGTGGAGCACGGTGTTAAAATCGTAAAAAAAAGGAAACAATTCATAAAGAAGCTGCAAATATGGGCTGAAAGCATACACCGGGGGATTACGAACGGCGGAGAAGAACTGAAATTGCTCTATGTCCCCTCTTTCGGCGATCGTGATGAGGAAGATGAAGCTGTCTTATTAGACAATTTTATGTTAAAGTTATCACAAACGAGAGAACAAGAAATCAGGCGCGGCATGACGCTGACGGGTCCCCATCGGGATGACCTGTCCTTTTTTATCAACGGAAGGGAAGCTCAGGTCTACGGTTCTCAGGGACAGCAGCGTACCACGGCTTTATCGCTCAAGCTGGCGGAAATCGAGCTGATCCATGAAGAAATCGGAGAATATCCTGTGCTGCTTCTTGATGATGTTTTATCCGAGCTTGATCCTTACCGACAGACCCAGCTTATTGAAACCTTTCAAAGCAAGGTACAGACATTCATTACCGCTACCGGAATTGAGGGTCTGAATGCCGATAAATTAAAAGGCGCCAGCCTATATCATGTTCATGATGGAAAAGTGGAGTTATAAAGAGCGGAGGAAGATCATGTATATTCATTTGGGCGGGGAGAAGATTATTCGCTCTTCGGAGTTAATTGCAATATTTGATATTTCGATTGAGAAATCTTCCAAGGTGTCTAAGCAATTCGTCATTCACTCTGAGCAGGACAAGAAGCTTGAGCGGATTGGTGAAGAGGAAGCAAAATCTATTGTCGTAACTAAAAATATCGTGTATTACTCCCCCATTTCCTCCTCCACTCTCAAAAAAAGAGCCAAAATTTTGCTCGAGATATAACTTGCGTTTAGTAACAAAGAGATAATCTGAAAGAAGTAGGTGAAGGCATGTCAATGAATCAACCGACATATGATGAGAGCCAGATTCAGGTACTAGAAGGGCTAGAAGCTGTCCGGAAACGTCCGGGCATGTATATTGGTTCCACTAGTTCTAAAGGTCTCCATCACTTGGTGTGGGAGGTCGTAGATAATAGTATCGATGAAGCCCTAGCAGGTTATTGTGACCGGATTCAAGTGATTATTCATGAGGATAACGGGATTACTGTTATCGATAATGGACGTGGCATACCTGTAGGTGAAAATGAAAAACTTAAAAAGTCGACGCTTGAAGTTGTAATGACAGTACTGCATGCAGGCGGTAAATTCGGCGGCGGCGGATATAAAGTATCAGGCGGCTTACACGGTGTGGGTATCTCCGTAGTAAATGCCTTGTCTGAGAAGGTTGTTGTTAATGTTAAGCGTGATGGGCATGTTTATCAGCAGGAATACAGACGTGGTGCACCACAGTATGAGATCAAGGTTGTTGGAGATACGGACGAGACAGGTACGACTACAACTTTTCATCCAGACCCTGAAATCTTTACTGAAACCACGGTCTTTGAATATGCGACATTGCTTACACGTATTCGTGAGCTAGCTTTTCTTAACAAAGGAATCGAGCTTTCACTGCATGATGAGCGGACCGATGTTACCAACGTGTTCAAATACGAGGGTGGTATCGTTGAATATGTGAAATATTTGAATGAGAAAAAAGAAGCGCTGCACGAGGAACCAATCTACGTGGAAGGCTCACGAGATATGATCCAGGTTGAAGTAGCTCTCCAATACAATGATTCGTATACAGAGAACATCTACTCTTTTGCGAATAATATTAATACTCATGAGGGCGGAACGCATGAATCCGGCTTCAAAAGTGCGCTAACACGTATCATCAACGATTATGCCCGTAAAGCGGGTGTGCTGAAGGATGGTAATTCAAATCTGACTGGTGACGACGTGCGCGAAGGATTGACAGCGATTATTTCTGTCAAAATTCCAGAGCCTCAGTTCGAAGGTCAAACGAAGACTAAGCTCGGAAATAGTGAAGTACGCGGAATTGTAGAATCACTGTTCGGAGAGAAATTGCAGGAATTCCTAGAAGAGAATCCAGCAGTATCTCGCCGTGTCCTTGAAAAGTCGCTTTCAGCTTCACGTGCACGAGAAGCTGCTCGTAAGGCTCGTGAGTTAACACGCCGTAAGAGTGCGCTTGAAGTCAGTGCACTACCTGGTAAACTTGCAGACTGTTCATCCAAGGATGCGTCTATCAGCGAATTGTATATCGTCGAAGGTGACTCTGCGGGGGGATCGGCCAAGCAAGGCCGGGATCGTCATTTCCAAGCGATTCTACCACTGCGTGGTAAGATCCTAAACGTAGAAAAAGCTCGCTTAGACCGTATTCTATCCAACGCGGAAATTCGGGCGATCATTACGGCTCTGGGTACAGGGATCAGTGATGATTTTGATCTATCAAAGGCTCGTTACCATAAAGTCGTTATTATGACGGATGCCGACGTCGATGGAGCTCATATTAGAACTCTGTTGTTGACATTCTTCTACCGTTACATGCGGAAGCTAGTAGATGCAGGTTATATCTATATCGCACAACCGCCATTGTTCAAGATAGAGCGCAACAAAGTGATCCGTTATGCAGGAAGCGAGAAGGAACGCGATGAGATTATCGCTTCTTTTGGAGAAAATGTTAAGGTCAATGTCCAGCGCTACAAAGGTTTGGGTGAAATGAATGCTACCCAGCTGTGGGACACGACGATGGATCCTGAAGCGCGTATGATGTTGCAAGTAACGATTGAAGATGCGATGCTCGCTGATAGTATTTTTGATACGCTGATGGGCGATAATGTTGAACCAAGACGTGACTTTATCCATGAGCATGCGAAAGACGTCAGATATCTTGATGTGTAAGAATAAAATATAAGGATAATGTATAACGTGAAACTTATACCTACTTATATTTTTAACAAAACCTCCGGCTTCTGTTCCTAATGGAATTAGAATGCTGGAGGTTTTTTTATTTCAGAGCTGTTTTTTTAGGCCTTGGTGATTTGTTTGTTGCGGGTAGTGTATGGAGATTTTCTAGCTTTTACACGCCCGTATGCTACAGCATAGCGGTGTATTCTACGATAGATAGATTTATCAGGAAATAACTTAAATATAACTATGGATGGAAGGGTGTTGACCTCAAGCAGCCACATATCCATATGCTGATCCATGGCAATATCCAGACCGATTTCTTTAATCCCTGGATAAGTAGTTTCCAATTGGCCTGCAATTTGTACGCCTAAAGATTTTAATTGATTAACGGTGGAGAGTGTTTCAGAAGGGTTCATATGACTTTTTAATAATGTATTTACTGACACAATACTGCCTCCGTTATGATAATTGGTGACGATTTTCTGAGGGGCAGCCACTCTTCCGAGCATTCCTGTCGTTTCCCATGCGCCTGACGGACTTTTTTGGGCAAGAACTCGAAGGTCGAAGGGGCGGTCTTGATAACGTAGAAGGTCAATTCCCTTTTGGATCAGGTAGGTACGGTTCTGAATTCGTTTCTGTAAGGCTTCATGCAGCTCTTCGGGGGAGAAGAAAACTTCTGCCGTTTTTGCATATCTTAAAATATATAGAAGCTGTGCTTCTTGTTGTTCTATCTCCTCGTTATCGGTGGTGGCATTTTTTTCAGACTTCCGCTGGCTAGGGCTCAAAATCACCGTACGCTGCTCGGCTCTCATTACACCAATGCCAAAGCTTCCGCGGTCAGGTTTAATATAGACCATTGTATATAACGCAAGCATTTCTTTAAGAACACTTAAATCGTATTTACGAGTATCCGGTACATATAGAGATAGAGATTGATTTTGAAGAATGACTTTTGTTTTTGCCCATTTACTTGGGACACGTTGAATCTTCATTATCTTCCTCCTTAACAATTTTTTGCAGCATTTGGTCTTTTGAATTCCTTTGTACAAAACTTGCTTTGGAAGCATAATCTTTGACGGCTGAAAATCAGGACAAGCTACCTAAACAATGGTATAATATAAGGATATGGGGTTATGCCTTATCGAACGATACTAGGATAATAAAACCGTGTTTCTTGTCTTTACAGTCTATGTACTAAAGACATTTGCGGAAAGGGCGAATACCCTAACCAACGCAAAAGAAATCAATATTAGAAGATAAAAGGCTATCATGTTTAATTGTGCTACTTTTGTGAAAGTAATATAATTAAGGGTAGCGGTTTTTTAACTGAAGGAGGTCCAGCAATTCATGGCTGAACAAAATAACCCACAAGTCAAAGATCGGGACATTGGCGTGGAAATGCGTGAATCCTTTATGGATTACGCAATGAGCATCATTGTTAGTCGGGCTTTGCCAGATGTGCGGGACGGACTCAAGCCGGTTCACCGACGCATTTTGTTTGCGATGTCGGAACTTGGAATGTCTGCGGATAAGCCTCATAAGAAATCGGCAAGAATCGTCGGTGAGGTTATCGGTAAGTACCACCCTCACGGTGACTCAGCCGTCTATGAAACAATGGTAAGGATGGCTCAGGATTTCTCTATGCGCTATATGCTTGTGGACGGTCACGGGAACTTTGGTTCGATTGATGGTGATATGGCTGCAGCGATGCGTTATACAGAAGCCCGTCTTTCCAAGATTGCAGGCGAAATGCTTCGAGATTTGAACAAAGAAACAGTTGATTTCGCACCCAACTATGATGGTGAAGAGCATGAGCCAGTTGTATTGCCAGCTCGTTATCCGAACCTGCTCGTGAACGGGGTATCTGGTATTGCTGTAGGTATGGCTACTAATATCCCACCGCATAACCTAGGTGAAGTTATCGATGGTGTGCAGGCGATGATTAAGAATCCCGATATCACACCTATGGAATTGATGGAGTATATCCAAGGCCCTGACTTCCCTACGGCTGGATATATTTTGGGTCGTGAGGGCATTCGTCAGGCTTATCGTACGGGGCGTGGTTCCGTGACCATGCGTGCCAAGGCAACAATTGAAGAGAACAACGGTAAGGCTCGCATCATTGTACATGAGCTGCCATATCAGGTAAACAAGGCAAGACTGGTTGAAAAAATCGCAGAATTAGTACGTGAGAAACGGATCGAGGGTATAACGGATCTTCGAGATGAGTCTGACCGTAACGGTATGCGTGTAGTTGTTGAGATGAGACGTGATGTGAATCCAAATGTTGTGTTGAACAATCTATATAAACATACTTCAATGCAATCCACATTTGGGATCAACATGCTTGCCATCGTCAACAATGAGCCGAAAATTCTTAATCTGCGTGATGTGCTCTATCATTATTTGCAGCACCAGATTGAAGTTATTCGTCGTCGTACAATATTTGATCTTAAAAAAGCTGAAGCACGCGCTCATATTTTAGAAGGTCTGCGTATTGCGCTGGATCATCTGGATGAAGTTATTGCGTTAATCCGCGCTTCGCGGACAACGGATATAGCTCGTGACGGATTGATGAGCACCTTTAGCCTCAGTGTAGAGCAGGCTCAAGCAATCCTCGACATGCGGATGCAGCGTCTGACCGGTCTGGAACGGGAAAAAATCGAGAATGAATATAACGAATTGTTAGCTAAAATTGCAGAGTACCGTGAAATTTTGGCCAATGAGCATCTCGTACTGGAAATCATCAGCAACGAGTTGCAGGATATTCGTGATAGATATTCTGATGATCGCCGGACAGAGATTACGGTTGGTGAAGAAAGTATTCTCGATGAAGACCTTATTCCACGTGAAGAGGTTGTTATCACTATTACGCATACTGGATACATCAAACGTCTGCCTGTCAGCACTTACCGCAGCCAGAAGCGTGGGGGCCGCGGAGTAATGGGGATGGACACCAAGGACCAAGATTTTGTGGAGCATCTCTTCGTGAGTAACTCTCATAACTATCTGATGTTCTTTACCGATAAGGGTAAGGTGTACCGGATTAAGGCTTATGAGATCCCAGAGCTGGGACGTACTGCGCGTGGGACACCAATCATCAACCTAATTCAAATTGAACAAGGTGAGAAGATTAGTGCCGTTATCCAGGTGGAAGAGAGCGATAGTGACAAGTACTTGTTCTTTGCTACCCGCGAAGGTATCGTGAAGAAGACGCCACTTGAGGATTACAATAACATCCGCAAAGGCGGACTTATCGCTATTAATCTTCGGGAAGAGGATTCCCTGATTGAGGTTAAGCTGACAGATGGCCAGCAAAATCTTATTATCGGTACAGCACGCGGAATGTCGATTACGTTCTCAGAGAATGATGTTCGTTCTATGGGTCGTAGCGCAACTGGCGTGAAGGGTATTACACTCGATAGTAATGACCATGTCATTGGTATGGACTGTGTCGATAAGGAGCTTGAGGTTCTGATTGTTACTAGCAAGGGTTATGGTAAACGGACACCAGCCGGCGACTATCGTTCCCAGACTCGTGGCGGTAAAGGAATCAAGACCATTAATCTCACTGAGAAGAATGGACCTGTAGTTGGTCTTAAAGTTGTTAAGAACGACGAAGACTTAATGATCATTACTACAAGCGGTACCTTGATTCGTACCAGCATGGATGGAATTTCTACTATGGGTCGTTATGCGCAAGGGGTTAAGCTAATTAACATCCGCGAGGATGATGCTGTGGCTACCCTGTGCAGAGCCGATAAGAATGAAGAGGACGAAATGTCTGAAGATATAGAAGGCCTCGAGGACCAAGTAACAGTTGATGAATCTGGCGATATAGATCAGCCGGAAACAATCGTTGAAGATCAAGAGGATAACTTAGAATAGTTTATATTCAATAAAGAGCAAGGGGTTCTATTACAGAACCCCTTGCTCTTTTTACTGTGATTAATTAATAGTTAGTTATTTTATGAAATGTAATGAGTAATTTTTAAAAGAATAGTTTTCATTGCACTAGTCGCTTCCTTTTATCCGTACTATAATTAGCCGATAGAGTATAAATCAGTATATAAAGTACTGTTTTCTCAGAAATTATCTGTCATATTAGATTTGGGTAATCCTGAGCTTATTGTTATAGAAATTAAGGGGCTGAGTATATGCCAAATGTATTGGTTGGAGAAGTTAAAGCGGGCTCAAAGATAATCAAAGATGTAATTACACCTTTGGGTGGGATTTTGTTTACCAAGGGAAAAATACTACTCCCCCGTGATCTAGAAATTTTGGAAGCTTTCTTAGTTGGGCAAGTGGAGATCGAGGGTGTTCAAGGAGAGGGCAACTCTGATGCTGCCAAAAAAAACTCGAAGCAAACATCACTTAAAGCCGGAGCCATTATAAATGAATCAATGCTGATTAAGAACAATTCCCCACTACACGATGAATATGACAAAATGATCGGACTTATTAGGACAAGCTATCGTTCGGTAACGGCAGCCTCTCTTCCTATTTTTGAGTTACGGAGTCAGTTAGAGGTACTAATTAGTCATTTGAAGGATTATCATGTCTTGAAGTTTTCTCCACGTACGCTAAAAGACGAGGATTACAACTATCACAATGCCGTATTGTCCGCGTTAACATCATATAAGATTGCTCAGTGGTGCGGGTATCCGCAAAAGGATTGGATGCAGATCGCTTTTGCTGGATTGCTGCATGATATCGGAAACGCAAAAGTAGATAGTTCTCTTTTACATAAGCCGGAGTCACTTAATAGTGCTGAGATAGAAGAGGTTCGAAGACATACTACATATGGCTATCAATTATTACGTAATGTCACAGCGATTAATGAAGGGGTAAGACTAACGGCGTTGCAGCATCATGAGAAGGTTGATGGGTCTGGTTATCCACTTAAGCTAGAAGGTAGCCAGATTCACTTTTACGCTAAAGTAGTTGCGGTTGCAGATATATTCCATGCTATGACTTTGGAAAGAGCTTATAGAAAGGCACAGTCCCCTTATCTAGTATTAGAGCAGATTATGACAGAAAGCTTTGGTAAGCTCGACCCAGTCGTTGTACAGACCTTTATACAGAAGAGCACTGATTTATTTAATGGAACCAGAATACGTTTGAGCGATGGGCGTCACGGGGAGATCATATTCACTGATCGTGCGAATCCTACACGTCCTATGATTAAGGTAGAGGGTACAATTGTTAACTTAATGTTGGAGCGGGATCTATATATTCAAGAGATTATTTCTTAGTGTAGTAAGTATTGAAAGACTTCAGAGCTGAGGCTGTGCTGCTTAGTGCATACGAGTATATTTAGTATGATTAGTAGCACAGTCTCTTATTTATAGATTATATTAAAAAAAGTGTTGCAATCAATCTCTATACATGATATATTCTAAGTCCGGCCAAGAAATACACATGCCGAGCTCGAAAAAGAAGTTGAAAAAAGAGCTTGACATTAAATAGCCGAACATGATATAGTATAAGAGTTGCTGCTGAGACATTAAACGGCGCCAACGAGAACTTGATCTTTGAAAACTGAACAACGAGTGAGTAGGAAATCACGAAAGTGAAATCCAAAATTAGAGAATTAATTTTCTCGTCAGATGTTTCAAAATGAGCATATCGCTCTTTTCAATACTAATTGGAGAGTTTGATCCTGGCTCAGGACGAACGCTGGCGGCGTGCCTAATACATGCAAGTCGAGCGGAGTTATTTTGAAAGCTTGCTTTCAAAATAACTTAGCGGCGGACGGGTGAGTAACACGTAGGCAACCTGCCCCTTAGACTGGGATAACTACCGGAAACGGTAGCTAATACCGGATAATTTCTTTTTTCTCCTGAAGAAAGAATGAAAGACGGAGCAATCTGTCACTGAGGGATGGGCCTGCGGCGCATTAGCTAGTTGGTGGGGTAACGGCCCACCAAGGCGACGATGCGTAGCCGACCTGAGAGGGTGAACGGCCACACTGGGACTGAGACACGGCCCAGACTCCTACGGGAGGCAGCAGTAGGGAATCTTCCGCAATGGACGAAAGTCTGACGGAGCAACGCCGCGTGAGTGATGAAGGTTTTCGGATCGTAAAGCTCTGTTGCCAGGGAAGAACGTCCGGTAGAGTAACTGCTATCGGAGTGACGGTACCTGAGAAGAAAGCCCCGGCTAACTACGTGCCAGCAGCCGCGGTAATACGTAGGGGGCAAGCGTTGTCCGGAATTATTGGGCGTAAAGCGCGCGCAGGCGGTCATTTAAGTCTGGTGTTTAAACCTTGGGCTCAACCTAAGGTCGCACTGGAAACTGGGTGACTTGAGTACAGAAGAGGAAAGTGGAATTCCACGTGTAGCGGTGAAATGCGTAGATATGTGGAGGAACACCAGTGGCGAAGGCGACTTTCTGGGCTGTAACTGACGCTGAGGCGCGAAAGCGTGGGGAGCAAACAGGATTAGATACCCTGGTAGTCCACGCCGTAAACGATGAGTGCTAGGTGTTAGGGGTTTCGATACCCTTGGTGCCGAAGTTAACACAGTAAGCACTCCGCCTGGGGAGTACGGTCGCAAGACTGAAACTCAAAGGAATTGACGGGGACCCGCACAAGCAGTGGAGTATGTGGTTTAATTCGAAGCAACGCGAAGAACCTTACCAGGTCTTGACATCCCTCTGAATCCACTAGAGATAGTGGCGGCCTTCGGGACAGAGGAGACAGGTGGTGCATGGTTGTCGTCAGCTCGTGTCGTGAGATGTTGGGTTAAGTCCCGCAACGAGCGCAACCCTTAACTTTAGTTGCCAGCAAGTAATGTTGGGCACTCTAGAGTGACTGCCGGTGACAAACCGGAGGAAGGTGGGGATGACGTCAAATCATCATGCCCCTTATGACCTGGGCTACACACGTACTACAATGGCCGGTACAACGGGAAGCGAAGCCGCGAGGTGGAGCCAATCCCATCAAAGCCGGTCTCAGTTCGGATTGCAGGCTGCAACTCGCCTGCATGAAGTCGGAATTGCTAGTAATCGCGGATCAGCATGCCGCGGTGAATACGTTCCCGGGTCTTGTACACACCGCCCGTCACACCACGAGAGTTTACAACACCCGAAGTCGGTGGGGTAACCCGCAAGGGAGCCAGCCGCCGAAGGTGGGGTAGATGATTGGGGTGAAGTCGTAACAAGGTAGCCGTATCGGAAGGTGCGGCTGGATCACCTCCTTTCTATGGAGAATCGTCTTCTGCAATGAAGACATTCAAATCGGAAGTTAAACTTCCAAATCTCAGGTTTAGGCCTGTTACTCACTCGTTGCTCAGTTTTGAGAGTTTAAGCTCTCAAGTAAGACTTGATCCTTGAAAACTGGATACCGAAACGAATTTGCGTTTTAGAACATCTTTTAGCAACTTGTGCAAACAAGTAAATGTTATTAGTGAGATGATTCCAAGAGAGATATCGTATGATATTTTCCTGCGGGAAAATCAAGGTTAAGCTAATAAGAGCACACGGAGGATGCCTAGGCGCCAGGAGCCGACGAAGGACGTGGCGAACAACGAAACTGCCTCGGGGAGCTGTAAGCAAGCTTTGATCCGGGGGTGTCCGAATGGGGAAACCCAGCTGTGGTAATTCGCAGTTACTCATCTCTGAACACATAGGAGATGTAGAGGCAGACCAGGGGAACTGAAACATCTAAGTACCCTGAGGAAGAGAAAACAATAGTGATTCCGTCAGTAGCGGCGAGCGAACGCGGAACAGCCTAAACCAAGGGGCTTGCCTCTTGGGGTTGTGGGACGTCTCACATGGAGTTACAAAGGAATATGGTAGGTGAAGAGGTCTGGAAAGGCCCGCGATAGAGGTAAAAGCCCTGTAACCTAAACTGTGTTCTCTCCGAGACGGATCCCGAGTAGTGCGGGGCACGTGAAACCCCGTATGAATCCAGCAGGACCATCTGCTAAGGCTAAATACTACCTGGCGACCGATAGTGAAACAGTACCGTGAGGGAAAGGTGAAAAGCACCCCGGAAGGGGAGTGAAATAGAACCTGAAACCGTGTGCTTACAAAAAGTCAGAGCCCTATTTATGGGTGATGGCGTGCCTTTTGTAGAATGAACCGGCGAGTTACGTTTAACATGCAAGGTTAAGTCGAGAAGACGGAGCCGCAGCGAAAGCGAGTCTGAATAGGGCGACTCAGTATGTGGACGTAGACCCGAAACCGTGTGATCTACCCCTGTCCAGGGTGAAGGTGCGGTAACACGCACTGGAGGCCCGAACCCACGCACGTTGAAAAGTGCGGGGATGAGGTGGGGGTAGCGGAGAAATTCCAATCGAACTCGGAGATAGCTGGTTCTCCCCGAAATAGCTTTAGGGCTAGCCTCGGTATAAGAGTAGTGGAGGTAGAGCACTGATTGGGTGCGGGGTCCGCAAGGATTACCAAGCTCAGTCAAACTCCGAATGCCATATACTTATTGCCGGGAGTCAGACAGTGAGTGCTAAGATCCATTGTCAAAAGGGAAACAGCCCAGACCATCAGCTAAGGTCCCCAAGTGTGTGTTAAGTGGGAAAGGATGTGGAGTTGCACAGACAACCAGGATGTTGGCTTAGAAGCAGCCACCATTGAAAGAGTGCGTAATAGCTCACTGGTCGAGTGACTCTGCGCCGAAAATGTAACGGGGCTAAACACACCACCGAAGCTATGGCTAGATACTATGTATCTGGGGTAGGGGAGCGTTGTATGTGGGTTGAAGGTGTACCGTAAGGAGCGCTGGACAGCATACAAGTGAGAATGCCGGTATGAGTAACGAAAAGATCAGTGAGAATCTGATCCGCCGAAAGCCCAAGGTTTCCTGAGGAAGGCTCGTCCGCTCAGGGTAAGTCGGGACCTAAGGCGAGGCCGAAAGGCGTAGTCGAAGGACAACAGTTTGAAATTACTGTACCACCGTAATCCGCTATGAGCGATGGGGTGACGCAGGAGGGTAGTGACGCGGACTGATGGATATGTCCGTCTAAGCAGTGAGGCTGATGTGTAGGCAAATCCGCACATCGTTAAGGCTGGGCTGTGATGGGGAGCGAAAATTATAGTAGCGAAGGTCATGATCTCACACTGCCAAGAAAAGCCTCTAGCCAGGAGAAGGTGCCCGTACCGCAAACCGACACAGGTAGGCGAGAAGAGAATTCTAAGGCGCGCGGAAGAACTCTCGTTAAGGAACTCGGCAAAATGACCCCGTAACTTCGGGAGAAGGGGTGCCCCGGTAGTGTGAATAGCACGAGGGGGCCGCAGTGAAAAGGCCCAAGCGACTGTTTAGCAAAAACACAGGTCTGTGCGAAGCCGCAAGGCGAAGTATACGGGCTGACGCCTGCCCGGTGCTGGAAGGTTAAGGGGAGTGGTTAGGGGTAACCCGAAGCTATGAACCGAAGCCCCAGTAAACGGCGGCCGTAACTATAACGGTCCTAAGGTAGCGAAATTCCTTGTCAGGTAAATTCTGACCCGCACGAATGGCGTAACGACTTGGGCGCTGTCTCAACGAGAGATCCGGTGAAATTTTAATACCTGTGAAGATGCAGGTTACCCGCGACAAGACGGAAAGACCCCATGGAGCTTTACTGCAGCTTGATATTGAATTTGGGTACGATCTGTACAGGATAGGTGGGAGCCGTAGAAATCGGAGCGCAAGCTTCGGTGGAGGCGCCGTTGGGATACCACCCTGATCGTATCTAGGTTCTAACCTAGTGCCCTAATCGGGTACGGGGACCGTGTCAGGCGGGCAGTTTGACTGGGGCGGTCGCCTCCTAAAGAGTAACGGAGGCGTTCCAAGGTTCCCTCAGAATGGTTGGAAATCATTCGAAGAGTGCAAAGGCATAAGGGAGCTTGACTGCGAGACCTACAAGTCGAGCAGGGACGAAAGTCGGACTTAGTGATCCGGTGGTACCGCATGGAAGGGCCATCGCTCAACGGATAAAAGCTACCCTGGGGATAACAGGCTTATCTCCCCCAAGAGTCCACATCGACGGGGAGGTTTGGCACCTCGATGTCGGCTCATCGCATCCTGGGGCTGAAGTAGGTCCCAAGGGTTGGGCTGTTCGCCCATTAAAGCGGTACGCGAGCTGGGTTCAGAACGTCGTGAGACAGTTCGGTCCCTATCTGTCGTGGGCGCAGGAAATTTGAGAGGAGCTGTCCTTAGTACGAGAGGACCGGGATGGACGTACCGCTGGTGCACCAGTTGTTTCGCCAGAAGCATGGCTGGGTAGCTACGTACGGACGGGATAAGCGCTGAAAGCATCTAAGCGTGAAGCCCCCCTCAAGATGAGATTTCCCAATTAGTAAGACCCCTTGAAGACGACGAGGTAGATAGGTTGGAGGTGGAAGTGCAGTAATGCATGGAGCTGACCAATACTAATCGGTCGAGGGCTTATCCTATACTTAAAACGCAAATTCAATTCGGATTCAGTTTTCAGGCGATGAAGTCTGAGCATTACGCTGTAATGCCCGTTTGGTGGCGATAGCGGAGGGGTTCCACGCGTACCCATCCCGAACACGACCGTTAAGCCCTCCAGCGCCGATGGTACTTGGACCGAAGGGTCCTGGGAGAGTAGGACGTTGCCAAGCACGCAAGACCACTGTTGAGTCATCGACAGTGGTCTTTTTGTTGTATCTATTTGCTTAAAGGGTTGGTACGATTTAAATTTTGTTTGACAGACTACAGTGTTTAACCCATAATACAATTCATACTAAACATATAAGAATTGTAGGGGGAGCGGATTATGTCATATTTTAATTTATCTTTTAAGAAGCCGATTCTGTTTGGGGCAATATCTATTTTGCTATTGATGGTAATTGCAGGTTGCTCTGGATCTAATAATAAGGCTGCTTCAAATAAAGATGTGCAGGAAAGTGCGAGTCCAGCAACAGCAACTCAGAGTCCTCAAACAGCAGAGCCGGCAGTAGGAGGAACCTTCGTCTATGGACGCCCTGCTTCTGTAACCTCGCTGGATTTGCATAATCAGATTACATCCAACAATGCTTTTGCTATCGATAAAGTATTTGAATCATTAGTTGCTTTTGACAGCAAGGGCGAAATTGTAGATTGGCTTGCGAAGTCACATAGTATCAGTGAGGATGGATTGACGTATACTTTTGAACTTCGTGAGGGTCTGAAGTTTTCAAACGGTACGGATGTGACTGCGGAAGATGCCGTATTCTCCCTTGAGCGGCACTTGAAGGTTGGCGGCCCGCTGGCAATATCCGCTAAGGTTGATTCAATCAAAGCACAAGATAACAAAACGCTTGTTATTACGCTTAAAGAACCTTATACACCATTTATCTCAGAGCTGTCCAATTTCTCCAATGGCATCGTTCCTAATAATTTTGGTGGAGTTTCCGAAGAAGAATTCTTCAAGAAACCAATCGGAACGGGACCTTTTGTCGTTGAAACATGGGACACTGCGGGTGATTTGACTTTCACTAAGAACAAATTCTACTGGCAAGAAGGTAAACCATATATTGATAAGCTTGTTTATAAGTTGATTGAGGACGATAGCCAAGCGATCAACCAGCTGAAGGCTGGGGAAGTTAATGCTATTGAATCTTTGGCCTTGCAAAATGCTAATGAGATCAAAGATGGAGCCGACACTAAAGTAATTACTAACGGTAGTTGGGTGACAGAGCAATTATTCTTTAATACGCTGGATGAGCATTTTTCGGATGTACATGTCCGCCGTGCACTGGCTCTGGCGCTTGACCGTGAAGGCTTGACCAAAGCGTTAACCTTTGGATATGCACAAACAGCAAACTCATTACTGCCAACAACGATTCCTTATAACGCCAATGATACAATCAAGGCTCTGAACTTCAATGTCGAGGCAGCCAAGGAAGAGCTTGCTAAATCGGCTTTCCCTAATGGTTTTACTACCAAGTTACTTGTAGCCTCCGGTAATAGTACAAGAGCGCAAGAGGCACAAATTATTCAGGCAGCCGGTCAAACCATCGGGATTAAAATTGAGATTGAATCGATTGAGCTTGCCACTTTCCGTGAACGATTCTTTGCTTATGATTTCGCCGCAATGTTGAATAGCGGTCAAGCTGATTCCCCGGAAGCGAATTCGATTATTGCCTTCCAAACCGATCCGGAAGGCTTCAGCAAATCGTATTGGACCCATTATACGAATGATGAAGTAACGAAGCTTCTATATGAGGGCCAAAAAACAGCGGATGGCGATGCTCGTGCGCAAATTTATACCAAGCTGCTGCAGACACTTGCTGATGAAGTACCTTATATTCCGCTTTATTATCCAGATGTTTTGAAAGGTATTCGTTCTTCAGTGGATGGTCTAGTTGTGCTACCTAATGGTAGCGCCCGTTTCGAAGATGTCCGCATCAGCCAATGATGAATCTTAAGCAGGTGTTAAATCAACCTAGAGGAAGTAAGGACTCTTACAACTGGCTTGTAATATCGCTTATAAAAGCATTGGCAGTGATCTGCTGCGTAATGATAGCCGTCTTTTTCATCATCCGAATTGTGCCCGGAGATCCAGCGAAAATGATCTTGGGAGAATACAGTACCCCTGAGGCGCTCAAGAGTATGCATCATACTCTTGGGCTCGACCTCCCTTTATGGGAGCAGTTCATGCGATTTGTGAAGACGCTGTTTACGCAAGGAGATACTGGAAACTCCATTATTATGGGGACATCAACAAGAGAATTGATTACGCAGCGGGCTCCTGTTACTTTGTTGCTCATAGTGATGGCCTGTGTGTTGGCAATTGTCGTATCACTTCTGCTTGCTACGGTAGCTGCTACGCATAAGGATAAACTGCTGGACCATTTAATACGTATATTTCCTACAATAACTTTGGGTATGCCAATCTTCTGGGTTGGCTTACTTTTAATTTTGCTCTTTAGCGTCCGGCTTGGCTGGTTTCCCGTTGGGGGAGTTAGTGAAGGGTGGGTTGGAACCTTGCACAGTCTTGCACTTCCGGCAATCACCGTTGCTTTTTCACAGATTCCTACCCTGGTCCGTTCCTTAAGAGCGCAGATGCTTGAAGTGTTAGAATCGGATTTTGTAGTCACCCTTAAAGCCGCGGGAATACCAAACAGGGTTATTCTATTAAAACATGTGTTGCGCAATTCTGCTCTTCCTACACTGATGCTGATGGGTGTGAATATTTCTTATCTAATCGGCGGCACATTGGTCGTTGAACAGGTATTTGGAATTAAGGGAATTGGCAGTTTGCTGTTTACTTCAATTTCGAAACGGGACTTTCCAGTTATTCAAGGAATAGCACTTTATTGTGCGCTATCTGTTGTGATCATCAGTCTCTTGATTGAAATCATTTCTTGGTGGCTTGATCCCAGAACGAAGGGAAAACAATGAAAACGATAAGACTAGAGCCACAATTGTATGAAGGCAACAAGATGACAAGCGGCTTAAAGCGCATATGGAATACCCCTTCTTTGTTAGTAGGAATGATTATGTTTGCAGCCCTTATTCTCTTAACTGTGTTTATACCGTATATAAGTTCCTATGATCCATCCGAGCAAAATTTGAGTGCCTTTCTGCAGCCTCCGTCGGCTGAACATTGGCTAGGAACCGATCAACTTGGGCGTGATCTGTTTACTAGACTGATCTATGCAGCGAGGACTGATCTGAAAATCATGGTCTTGGCAGAAATCATTCCCTTTTGCACAGGTGTATTCCTAGGAATGCTAGCAGGGTATTACGGAAAATGGGTTGATGCAGTTATTTCGCTGTTGTCAGATACATTTATCGCTTTTCCTTTTTATCTGATCGTTATTATCGTTGCTTTTGCCAGTGGAGCAGGAGAACGAGGTATTTATATTACGTTTATCCTTGTAGGTTGGATTGTCTTTGCCCGTGTCGTCAGAGGTCTCAGCGCATCTTTCCGCAATCAGGAATGGGTGGCGTCTGCTCAAACATTAGGGCTACCCGGAGTAAGAATTATTTTGCGTCATCTGCTTCCCAATGTACTTCCTCAAGCCGTAGTGGTTCTTATGACAGATATGATTGGATTGCTTGTCGCCATTGTGACGCTCGGGTATCTTGGGATCGGCATTACACCGCCAACTCCAGACTGGGGGACAATGATCTCGGATGGACAGCCCTTCATCACTACAGCTTGGTGGCTATCGGCTGTTCCAGGATTAGCAGTGGTGTATACAGGAATAGCTTTGTCGCTCCTAGGTGATGGTCTGGCAGACTTATGGAGGAAAAAATGATGTCTACACAACCCATTTTAGAAATAGAGCAACTAACACTGGCAGCGAAGACAAATGAGAGATTAGTCAACAATGTTAGCTTTTCGCTGGGCAAAGGAGAGAGTCTAGGATTAGTAGGTGAGTCGGGCTCGGGAAAATCGCTTACGCTGCGTGCAATTCTGAGACTACTTCCAAACGGTGTTGAGCAGATAGGCGGCACCATTAAGAGTGATGTAAGCAGTGCGATGGTTTTTCAAGATCCAAGAGGTGCGCTTGATCCGCTCTGTATGGTTGTTAATCAGCTGGCTGAAGTCGTGTATTACAGACAGAGAGTAAGCCGAAAGGCTTCCCGAATGATTGCGCTGGAACTGCTCGAAAGGCTTGGTCTCCCCGAATCTTTAAAGAAAAAGGACCGGTATCCGAGCCAGCTGTCAGGCGGTCAATGTCAACGGGTAGTCATCGCTTTGGCACTGGCATGTAAGCCAGGTATTCTTCTCTGTGATGAGCCGACGACGGCGCTGGATGTCACGGTTCAACGACAAATTATTGAAACGATCACCAACCTCCAGCAGGAGCTGGGATTTGCCATGGTTTTTGTTACGCATAATCTCGCGATTGCAGCCAACTTGTGCTCACGCCTATGTGTAATGAAACAAGGGCAGATTGTTGAGCATGGCGCTACCCTTGATATTTTGCAAAATCCATCCGACCCTTACACACAGATGCTGATTAATTCGGTGCTTCCTTTGCCAGAGCTTGAAGGGAGTAGAGACTCATGGAACTAGCCTTGCAAATCAAAGATTTAACTGTTCATTATGGCGGCTTTACTGCGCTGGATTGTATTAATCTGAATCTTGAGCAGCATACCACTCTTGGGCTTGTTGGAGAATCTGGATCAGGAAAATCTACGCTGGCACGAGTAATTGCTGGACTGATTGCCCCGCATGAGGGAAAGATCCTGTTAGGTACCCAAGAGTTAAAAAAGAAAAGAAGCCGTGAGCAGCGAAAAATAATCCAAATGATCTTTCAAAATCCGGATGCGTCGCTGAATCCCAAACATTCGATTAGAGAGATTCTTTCTGAGCCCTTATTGTTTCATAAAATTGTGGGACGTACGGGTGTCGAGCAGAGATGTAAAGAGTTACTGAACCAAGTTCATTTGGAGCAAAAGGCATTAGACAAATTCCCACACGAATTTTCTGGGGGGCAGCGTCAACGGATAGCGATCGCCCGCGCATTAAGCGTTGAGCCCAACATCCTGATCGCAGATGAACCTACAAGCGCGTTGGATGTATCTGTGCAGCTAAGTATGCTCGAACTGTTCAATGCACTAAAAGCTGAACTTGATCTCACCATGCTTTTTATTTCTCATGACTTAGGAGTAATCAATGCAATTAGTGATACAGTTGCAGTCATGCGGCATGGGAAGCTTGTGGAGCAGAGTCCGAAAGATCAATTCTTCATCCGACCTAAACATGAATACAGTTACGAGCTGTTGTCGGCGGTTCCCAAAATGCCAAAATCAAGTACATCAGGAGGTTTCTTATGAGCCCAGAACAAGAACATAAAGGATATGTGCCACTTTCAATGGCTGAGTACAATAAGCTTACACATTTGATTTCCGACATCTTGTTTACTGATCATCCACCGGTTATTATCCCAGCTGAGGCAATTTTGGGGATCGAGGCCGTGGCTGCCGGAATAGCCGCACCTGGTCGAACCATTGTAAATATAGTAACAGGTCCCTATGGAAGTTTATTTGGAAAATGGCTTGAACGGGGAGGAGCATCGGTTGTTGAAGTAAAGGTTCCTTTTGATGAAGTGGTCACTGGCAACCAGGTTGCTTCCGCAATTAAAGAGTTTAGCCCTTGTGCCCTTTCCTTTGTTCAGGCTGAAGTGGTTACAGGTGGATCTAATCCGGCTAAAGAAATATTTAAGATTGCAAAGGAGTTCAATCTCATTACTGTAACGGACTCGGTTTCTGCGGTTGGGGGAGAGGCGTTACTGGTCGATGAATGGGGAATTGATTTTGCTGTGATAGGCGCGCAAAAAGCTTTGGCTGGACCTAACGGTGTTAGCGCCGTCAGTATTTCACCACGTGGCTGGGAATTTCTTGAGTCTAATAAAAATGCACCGCGTAACTCCATTCTGTCCTTGCTGGATCTCAAACCTTCGTTGGATGGGGCCGCGCCAATACGAGTTGCTCCAAATATTCCTACACTGGAGGCTAGAGCCTTGATTCAAGCTTTGATGCGAATTGAAGAAGAAGGATTGGATCAAGTAATCAAACGCCATGAGAGAGCTGCTGCAGCTGCTGTAGCTGGTATCCAATCCTTGGGGCTTGAACCTTGGCAGAAGGATAGCAGACATTATTCTACACTGACTACAACGGTACGGATTTCTGGAAAGCAAGATTTGCAGATCGAACAGCCCATAGGAATTGTAGCTCCCGGAGACGGAGAATTATTTGGGCTTCTTCTACGAATTAATCATTTTGGAACAAATGCTGCTCGGCAAAGTGTGGAGGAAGCTATATTAACGCTTGCTGAGTTGTTGAAAGAAGACCCTGATCAGGCATTACAGGCTGTTAGGCAGGCTTGGGGGGAATGAAGATGATTCATAAGCATCCAGAGTTACAGACATTTAAGGATATTTATATAGCAGGTATCGAAGGCAGACGTTTTGATGTTGTAATCAAAGATGGGCGTTTTTCATCTATAACTGAAGCGGAGCCACATAAAGGTAACTCAACGCTTAAAGATACAGATCTATGGATAAGTCCAGGTATTATTGATCTTCATACGCATCTTGCTTGGACAGACTTTGATCATGCGGACCAATTGAAGCGCGATACCCGCGAGATTGAAACCATGCAGGCGCAGGCTTTTGAAGCTACTCTTAGGACGGGTGTAACGACTGTACGGGATGCAGGTGGAATTCTGCCAAGCACAGTGCAGCATCTTGTTCATCAGTATCAACAGCCTTTAAGAGTGGAAACCAGCAGCGAAATGCTTGGTGCAGCAGATGCCCTTGGTCTTAAGCATTTGGAACAACGGATGGCGGAAATCTTTGCAACAGGAGCGGGCTGGATAAAAATCATGGCCACAGGCGGTCTTGGAGCACCTACTGAGAAAGTCGTTGATCCGATCTTTTCCGAAGAAGAGTTCTCATTTATTGTTCGTAATGCACATGCCCATGATAAAAAGGTGTTGGTCCATACCTGGGGAGGAGTGACGATAGACTGGTCCATCCAGTCTGGCGTGGAATCTATAGAGCACGGGATGTTTCTAACAGAGGATCAGGCGGGAAGACTTGCTAACTCGGGGGTAGCTTTTGTACCTACAACATCCATCTATCGTATTGCTGCAGATCCGAAAGGTGTTCTAGCATTGAACCCTATCATTTGCGAACGAGCTGCCCGTGCTGCCGAATCACATTCCAAAGCTATTAATTATGCCAAAAGAGAAGGTGTAAGCATTGGATTCGGCACAGATTATGCCACACCTGCACTACATGGTTATAATCTTCAAGAACTGGATACGTTGATTGATTATGGTTTATCTCGAAGAGAAGCGTGGCAGTCTGCAACAAAAACCGCTGCTGACATTCTAGGTAGTGGCAACGAGCTGGGGCAAATTGCAGAGGGGTTTATTGCAGATGCTGTTATTTTCAAAGTGAATCCGTACGAGGCTCACAATGCAGAGGTACTTCGAAAGAGTATCGTTTCCGTGGTTACTGGAGCGAAGGAAGCAGATTTAATCTAGATTCGTCTAAGCTATTTTCTAAAACAACTGATAACCTTGCAGTTGTTTTTCTTTGTAGTTTATAGAAAAATATAATTGCCTTTTCATATTTCATATATAGGGTATACATTCTTTCTTATGCCGCTAAGTAAGGAATGTATGTAAGGCGGCAGAATAGAAGGGTGAGTGGATTCTTTAATACATGATGTACCTGTAAAAGTTTTATAAAAAAAGTGTTGCAATCAATCTCTATACATGATATATTCTAAGTCCGGCCAAGAAATATACATGCCGAGCTCGAAAAAGAAGTTAAAAAAAGAGCTTGACATTAAATAGCCGAACATGATATAGTATAAGAGTTGCTGCTGAGACATTAAACGGCGCCAACGAGAACTTGATCTTTGAAAACTGAACAACGAGTGAGTGGGAAATCACGAAAGTGAAATCCAAATTAGAGAATTAATTTTCTCGTCAGATGTTTCAAAATGAGCATATCGCTCTTTTCAATACTAATTGGAGAGTTTGATCCTGGCTCAGGACGAACGCTGGCGGCGTGCCTAATACATGCAAGTCGAGCGGAGTTATTTTGAAAGCTTGCTTTCAAAATAACTTAGCGGCGGACGGGTGAGTAACACGTAGGCAACCTGCCCCTTAGACTGGGATAACTACCGGAAACGGTAGCTAATACCGGATAATTTCTTTTTTCTCCTGAAGAAAGAATGAAAGACGGAGCAATCTGTCACTGAGGGATGGGCCTGCGGCGCATTAGCTAGTTGGTGGGGTAACGGCCCACCAAGGCGACGATGCGTAGCCGACCTGAGAGGGTGAACGGCCACACTGGGACTGAGACACGGCCCAGACTCCTACGGGAGGCAGCAGTAGGGAATCTTCCGCAATGGACGAAAGTCTGACGGAGCAACGCCGCGTGAGTGATGAAGGTTTTCGGATCGTAAAGCTCTGTTGCCAGGGAAGAACGTCCGGTAGAGTAACTGCTATCGGAGTGACGGTACCTGAGAAGAAAGCCCCGGCTAACTACGTGCCAGCAGCCGCGGTAATACGTAGGGGGCAAGCGTTGTCCGGAATTATTGGGCGTAAAGCGCGCGCAGGCGGTCATTTAAGTCTGGTGTTTAAACCTTGGGCTCAACCTAAGGTCGCACTGGAAACTGGGTGACTTGAGTACAGAAGAGGAAAGTGGAATTCCACGTGTAGCGGTGAAATGCGTAGATATGTGGAGGAACACCAGTGGCGAAGGCGACTTTCTGGGCTGTAACTGACGCTGAGGCGCGAAAGCGTGGGGAGCAAACAGGATTAGATACCCTGGTAGTCCACGCCGTAAACGATGAGTGCTAGGTGTTAGGGGTTTCGATACCCTTGGTGCCGAAGTTAACACAGTAAGCACTCCGCCTGGGGAGTACGGTCGCAAGACTGAAACTCAAAGGAATTGACGGGGACCCGCACAAGCAGTGGAGTATGTGGTTTAATTCGAAGCAACGCGAAGAACCTTACCAGGTCTTGACATCCCTCTGAATCTGCTAGAGATAGCAGCGGCCTTCGGGACAGAGGAGACAGGTGGTGCATGGTTGTCGTCAGCTCGTGTCGTGAGATGTTGGGTTAAGTCCCGCAACGAGCGCAACCCTTAACTTTAGTTGCCAGCAGGTAAGGCTGGGCACTCTAGAGTGACTGCCGGTGACAAACCGGAGGAAGGTGGGGATGACGTCAAATCATCATGCCCCTTATGACCTGGGCTACACACGTACTACAATGGCCGGTACAACGGGAAGCGAAGCCGCGAGGTGGAGCCAATCCCATCAAAGCCGGTCTCAGTTCGGATTGCAGGCTGCAACTCGCCTGCATGAAGTCGGAATTGCTAGTAATCGCGGATCAGCATGCCGCGGTGAATACGTTCCCGGGTCTTGTACACACCGCCCGTCACACCACGAGAGTTTACAACACCCGAAGTCGGTGGGGTAACCCGCAAGGGAGCCAGCCGCCGAAGGTGGGGTAGATGATTGGGGTGAAGTCGTAACAAGGTAGCCGTATCGGAAGGTGCGGCTGGATCACCTCCTTTCTATGGAGAATCGTCTTCTGCAATGAAGACATTCAAATCGGAAGTTAAACTTCCACAATCTCAGGTTTAGGCCTGTTACTCACTCGTTGCTCAGTTTTGAGAGTTTAAGCTCTCAAGTAAGACTTGATCCTTGAAAACTGGATACCGAAACGAATTTGCGTTTTAGAACATCTTTTAGCAACTTGTGCAAACAAGTAAATGTTATTAGTGAGATTTTTCTTAGGAAAAATCAAGGTTAAGCTAATAAGAGCACACGGAGGATGCCTAGGCGCCAGGAGCCGACGAAGGACGTGGCGAACAACGAAACTGCCTCGGGGAGCTGTAAGCAAGCTTTGATCCGGGGGTGTCCGAATGGGGAAACCCAGCTGTGGTAATTCGCAGTTACTCATACCTGAATACATAGGGTATGTAGAGGCAGACCAGGGGAACTGAAACATCTAAGTACCCTGAGGAAGAGAAAACAATAGTGATTCCGTCAGTAGCGGCGAGCGAACGCGGAACAGCCTAAACCTAAGAGCTTGCTCTTAGGGGTTGTGGGACGTCTCACATGGAGTTACAAAGGAATATGGTAGGTGAAGAGGTCTGGAAAGGCCCGCGATAGAGGTAAAAGCCCTGTAACCTAAACTGTGTTCTCTCCGAGACGGATCCCGAGTAGTGCGGGGCACGTGAAACCCCGTATGAATCCAGCAGGACCATCTGCTAAGGCTAAATACTACCTGGCGACCGATAGTGAAACAGTACCGTGAGGGAAAGGTGAAAAGCACCCCGGAAGGGGAGTGAAATAGAACCTGAAACCGTGTGCTTACAAAAAGTCAGAGCCCTATCTATGGGTGATGGCGTGCCTTTTGTAGAATGAACCGGCGAGTTACGTTTAACATGCAAGGTTAAGTCGAGAAGACGGAGCCGCAGCGAAAGCGAGTCTGAATAGGGCGACTCAGTATGTGGACGTAGACCCGAAACCGTGTGATCTACCCCTGTCCAGGGTGAAGGTGCGGTAACACGCACTGGAGGCCCGAACCCACGCACGTTGAAAAGTGCGGGGATGAGGTGGGGGTAGCGGAGAAATTCCAATCGAACTCGGAGATAGCTGGTTCTCCCCGAAATAGCTTTAGGGCTAGCCTCGGTATAAGAGTAGTGGAGGTAGAGCACTGATTGGGTGCGGGGTCCGCAAGGATTACCAAGCTCAGTCAAACTCCGAATGCCATATACTTATTGCCGGGAGTCAGACAGTGAGTGCTAAGATCCATTGTCAAAAGGGAAACAGCCCAGACCATCAGCTAAGGTCCCCAAGTGTGTGTTAAGTGGGAAAGGATGTGGAGTTGCACAGACAACCAGGATGTTGGCTTAGAAGCAGCCACCATTGAAAGAGTGCGTAATAGCTCACTGGTCGAGTGACTCTGCGCCGAAAATGTAACGGGGCTAAACACACCACCGAAGCTATGGCTAGATACGAATGTATCTGGGGTAGGGGAGCGTTGTATGTGGGTTGAAGGTGTACCGTAAGGAGCGCTGGACAGCATACAAGTGAGAATGCCGGTATGAGTAACGAAAAGATCAGTGAGAATCTGATCCGCCGAAAGCCCAAGGTTTCCTGAGGAAGGCTCGTCCGCTCAGGGTAAGTCGGGACCTAAGGCGAGGCCGAAAGGCGTAGTCGAAGGACAACAGTTTGAAATTACTGTACCACCGTAATCCGCTATGAGCGATGGGGTGACGCAGGAGGGTAGTGACGCGGACTGATGGATATGTCCGTCTAAGCAGTGAGGCTGATGTGTAGGCAAATCCGCACATCATTAAGGCTGGGCTGTGATGGGGAGCGAAAATTGTAGTAGCGAAGGTCATGATCTCACACTGCCAAGAAAAGCCTCTAGCCAGGAGAAGGTGCCCGTACCGCAAACCGACACAGGTAGGCGAGAAGAGAATTCTAAGGCGCGCGGAAGAACTCTCGTTAAGGAACTCGGCAAAATGACCCCGTAACTTCGGGAGAAGGGGTGCCCCGGTAGTGTGAATAGCACGAGGGGGCCGCAGTGAAAAGGCCCAAGCGACTGTTTAGCAAAAACACAGGTCTGTGCGAAGCCGCAAGGCGAAGTATACGGGCTGACGCCTGCCCGGTGCTGGAAGGTTAAGGGGAGTGGTTAGGGGTAACCCGAAGCTATGAACCGAAGCCCCAGTAAACGGCGGCCGTAACTATAACGGTCCTAAGGTAGCGAAATTCCTTGTCAGGTAAATTCTGACCCGCACGAATGGCGTAACGACTTGGGCGCTGTCTCAACGAGAGATCCGGTGAAATTTTAATACCTGTGAAGATGCAGGTTACCCGCGACAAGACGGAAAGACCCCATGGAGCTTTACTGCAGCTTGATATTGAATTTGGGTACGATCTGTACAGGATAGGTGGGAGCCGTAGAAATCGGAGCGCAAGCTTCGGTGGAGGCGCCGTTGGGATACCACCCTGATCGTATCTAGGTTCTAACCTAGTGCCCTAATCGGGTACGGGGACCGTGTCAGGCGGGCAGTTTGACTGGGGCGGTCGCCTCCTAAAGAGTAACGGAGGCGTTCCAAGGTTCCCTCAGAATGGTTGGAAATCATTCGAAGAGTGCAAAGGCATAAGGGAGCTTGACTGCGAGACCTACAAGTCGAGCAGGGACGAAAGTCGGACTTAGTGATCCGGTGGTACCGCATGGAAGGGCCATCGCTCAACGGATAAAAGCTACCCTGGGGATAACAGGCTTATCTCCCCCAAGAGTCCACATCGACGGGGAGGTTTGGCACCTCGATGTCGGCTCATCGCATCCTGGGGCTGAAGTAGGTCCCAAGGGTTGGGCTGTTCGCCCATTAAAGCGGTACGCGAGCTGGGTTCAGAACGTCGTGAGACAGTTCGGTCCCTATCTGTCGTGGGCGCAGGAAATTTGAGAGGAGCTGTCCTTAGTACGAGAGGACCGGGATGGACGTACCGCTGGTGCACCAGTTGTTTCGCCAGAAGCATGGCTGGGTAGCTACGTACGGACGGGATAAGCGCTGAAAGCATCTAAGCGTGAAGCCCCCCTCAAGATGAGATTTCCCAATTAGTAAGACCCCTTGAAGACGACGAGGTAGATAGGTTGGAGGTGGAAGTGCAGTAATGCATGGAGCTGACCAATACTAATCGGTCGAGGGCTTATCCTATACTTAAAACGCAAATTCAATTCGGATTCAGTTTTCAGGCGATGAAGTCTGAGCATTACGCTGTAATGCCCGTTTGGTGGCGATAGCGGAGGGGTTCCACGCGTACCCATCCCGAACACGACCGTTAAGCCCTCCAGCGCCGATGGTACTTGGACCGAAGGGTCCTGGGAGAGTAGGACGTTGCCAAGCAGATTAAGCCATTGTTGATAATATCAGCAGTGGCTTTTTTATTTTTTTATTATGCGACTGTTTAAGGCTAGTAATAGTATTAGAATAGGTTACTGTGGAATGACATTTTTGTTACCGACGCCGCGTTGGATACAAGTATAATAGAAAAGTGCTAATAGTTAGCAAATCTTTAATACGAAGGAACTACTCATAAATTCTAACTTTGAATTTTCTTGTGTCTTTAGATGCATTGTAGAGGTAAGGAGGATTTAAGGCATGAAACAATTTAAAATATTTAGTTTAATAATGATTTCTTGTATTTTAACTTTAATACTAGCAAGTTGCGGGACCAAAGAACCTACGTGGGATACTTTTGAGGGTGCACTGAATGAGAAAAGCTTCCCTGTCCCCCATGAGGCCAACTCGCCCGACCAGACTACTACTAATGTTGCTATGGATTATGTACGTTATTCTTTACCTGGCCTAAAGGAGAAGAACGGTATTCCGGATCCTTATATGGAGGCTATTAAAGCTTGGGGCTGGACCGAAGAGGAAGATGATGATAGTGACTCTTCAGGTGTTTTTTTAAAGGATGGGTTAACGGTTCATTTAACAGTGCATGATGATTATTTTGTAGTGATGATTCCTAAAGAAAAGAAGACCTCTATTAAAGGCCTTAAGACCAAATAAACAATCGCCATCCTTTAAGGATGGCGATTTATTTTTTAATATGAAAATGGTATGAGCTATATTAGGGACTGCCCTTTACTGAGAGTAATAGGATACATCGGTTGGATTGAATTTCAGCATGCCTCCCTGACCCTGTTTATTCAATCTTAGTAGTGTATAAAGACGGGGCAGTAAGAGCCATAAGTGGCAAGTGATCAGAGATACTGTAAATGCTGGTGGTGACCAAAAAATAAAGAGTGCTGCAATACAAAGGCCGATATAGAAGTTATGTAGTTGTACTTTTCGGAATATACGGTAACTAATGTGCTGATCAGGCATGAACCCCAGCCAAGGCAGTTTAAATGAGACAGACCACCTTTTTGAAATGGGATGCCCTGAGATTAAAAGAACCGAGCGTGAAATGACATATTGAACCCAAAAGGCTACAGGCGCTGCTATGACGATGTAGAGAATGCTCCACCAGGAAAGAAATACGGTTTCAAGCACAAGGACTAATAGGGGAAGCATAATATAAATAGGCAGCAGGCGTGCCGTTAGATTGATTTTTTTAATTAGTTTATATTGATAGAATGTAGCTGCACCTTTGGTAGTGGGTTCCATAGATAATAGTCTAACCTCCTCGTGAATTCGTATGTTCTTAATATCGGCGATTAGCTGTATTTTATTAAACTGGTGCGGAAATTCACCGATATAACGGCAACGGAATATATATAAAGCACGATACAAAGGATATGAAAAAACTATGAAAAGGTTTAAAATGATAGAAGGTGTATCATACTGTTCTTAAAAGAGTCAAGGTGGGATGGTTATGGAACAGCAAACCGGGCAAGCTTGTATCATTTGTGGACAGGTAAAAGAGGAAGGTATTGTGATTGTCTCGCATTTTATTTGTGAGGAATGTGAGGCTGAGATGATACGTACCGAGGCTGAGGATGCCAAGTACCGTTTTTTTATCGGCCGGATGAAGAAGATCGGATTGCAAAAGAACGCTTAAGTAGAGTAACTCTGTTAAATGATGCGGTTAAGAGAGCAGTCTGGATGAAAGATACGATGGCTGCATTAGTGATATTTAGTATACGGCTTCCTCGTTCTTCAGGCGGGAGAAGCCGTTTTGTTGTCCGTGGGGTTGCTTTTGTACTGAAGCATAGGCGTTTATGAATATTTACGTTAAAATAGAAGGAACCCTATGGGAAGGAATTTAATATGAATAAATTACAACGTTGTAGGGCGCCTATATACGAAATGCTGGAACAATATAGAATTATGGGTAATAGATCATATCATGTGCCAGGTCATAAAAATGGAAAGGCATATGATGGCGTTGAAGGCGCTGGCTTTTTAGATGAGGTAATGAAGTATGATGTTACGGAAATTTCCGGAACGGATGATCTTCATCATCCTGAGGGAGTTATCAAGGAAGCGCAAGAGCTGGCAGCAGATTGCTTTGGAGCAGAGGAAAGTTTTTTTCTAGTGGGTGGGAGTACAGCCGGCAATCTGGCTCTTATTCTAACCGCTTGTCCCGAGCCTGGAATGCTTATGATCCTTCAACGCAATGTGCATAAGTCAGTCATTCATGGGCTGATGTTGGCTGGAGTGCGTGCTGTTTTTCTGGAGCCGCTGATTGACCCTCTTAGCGGCTTAGCAGTGGCGCCGGCGGCAGAAGCTGTTAAGGCTGCACTTACAGCCTACCCTGAAGCCGCAGCCGTACTTGTAACCATGCCAAATTATTACGGCATGGGCAGTGATCTTGCGCCCCTCGCGCGTATCTGTCACGACAGCGGTGTACCGCTGCTTGTGGATGAGGCGCATGGGGCGCATTACGGGCAGCACCCGGCGCTGCCTGCCGGGGCACTAGCTTGTGGCGCGGACGGTGTCGTGCAGTCCACGCACAAGATGCTCACAGCGATGACCATGGGCGCTATGCTGCATGTTCAAGGGCCGCGGCTCGACCGCGCCCTGCTCCGGCAGCGGCTCGCCATGGTGCAGAGCTCCAGCCCATCATATCCTATGATGGCGTCGCTGGATCTTGCCCGGCGGCTGCTGCACAGCCGGGGCAAGGATGCCTTCACGGCGGGGCTGGCCGCCGTGGACGTCCTGCGGCGCGGGCTCGCGGAGCTGCCGCGCTATGGGCAGGTGCAGCCGGCAGAGCCGCTGCACCCAAATACGCCGCCTGATTCTATGGCGGCGTACGTGACACAGGACCCCTTCAAAGTCGTCATTTATGACGCCACCGGGGTCCTGAGCGGCTTCGAGCTGCAGCGCAAGCTCGAGGCTAAGGGCTGTGTGCCGGAGATGAGTGATGACCGGCACGTAGTGCTGCTGTTCAGCCTTGGATCAAGGGCTGAAGATGCAGAGCAATTGCTGCTGGCGCTGCGGGAAATAGATTCGGAACAACCTTCCGAATCACCGCATACGCTTAGCAAACCAGACGCTCGTAATATTTCCACGTGGAACAATTTCGATTCTTTACAAATCTCGGAGCCTGTCTCCTTTTCATTGAAGCCAGTGTTAGCTAGTGAGATTGAAAGCATTGATCTTGAATGTAGCGTGGGGAGAGTGGCGGCGGAGATGGTTATTCCATATCCGCCGGGGATCCCGATATTATATCCGGGTGAAGTGATCACAAATCAGATACAAAGAAGGCTGGCTGGTTTAGCCAAAGGAGGCGCCAAATTTCAGGCTTGTGCTGATCCGGTCTTACAGCGTATTAAGGTATACAACATTCAGAAGGGCGGAGAAGCATAAGTGGGAAAAGAAGGTTTCTTCATTACATTAGAAGGGGGCGATGGCTCCGGCAAAACAACGGTATTAGGTAGAGTAGCAGCCTATTTACAGAATCGGTCCATGCCTTATCGAATAACACGTGAACCCGGTGGCGTTGAAATTGCCGAGAAGATTCGCTCTATTATTCTAGATCCTGCCCATACAGCAATGGATGCGCGCACAGAGGCATTGCTATACGCTGCATCAAGAAGCCAACATCTCGCCGAAGTCGTTGAGCCGGCTCTTAGAGAAGGGCTAACAGTGCTCTGTGACCGTTTTGTGGACAGCAGCCTTGTTTATCAAGGACATGCGAGAGGGCTTGGAATTGAAGAAGTATGGAGTATTAATCGCTTTGCGATTGGAAACCGTATGCCGGATCTAACCTTTTATCTGGATGTAGATCCAGAGATAGGGCTGTCACGGATTGCAGCAAATCAAGAACGGGAAGTAAATCGTCTGGATCTGGAGAGTCTTTCCTTTCATCAGAAGGTTCGCGAAGGCTATCAATTATTAGTTGAAGCAAATCCGGACAGAATAGTAGTTCTAGATGCTAATCGCCCTATTCATATGGTAGAACAAGATATCGTGAGAACACTTGAAGAGAGAGTATTAAAGGGTTTTTAGGGTGTTTTGTCTAATATACTAAGAGAAGTGACATATAACTAGGCGTTTGTTTATCAAGCAAGGGTTACTACGAGAAACTCTATGTAGTAATACACCATAAAAGTATTGGGAGGGAATGCGAAGATGAAGTTGATCATTGCAATTATCCAGGATAAGGACAGTAACCGGTTGTCCAGCGAGCTAGTCAAAGCCAATTTCCGTGCTACTAAACTTGCAAGTACTGGTGGCTTTTTACGGGCGGGTAATACGACATTTATGATCGGGGTAGAAGACGGTCAGATTGAATCCGTATTGACCGTAATCCGTAACAGCTGTAAAGTGCGTGAGCAGTTGGTCACTCCGGTAACACCGATGAGTGGTACAACGGATTCGTATTTGCCGCTTCCTGTCGAGGTGCAAGTCGGTGGAGCTACTGTATTCGTACTTCCTGTAGATCGTTTTGAACATTATTAAGTATAATATAAATTAGCAAGTCATTTACAAAAAGGGCGGTAGATAACCTTTGAAGATCAATCCGGGGTATAGGCCCTTAAAGAGTGAGATGACAAATACAGAAGGGGCTAACAAACCCGTTCAGCAAAAAACGTTCTCTGACGTTTTTCAGCAGCAAAGTGAGCAGAAAACCAAAGATGAACTAAACCGCCAGATCAAAGAAATACAGTCTCAAGGGGATCGTTTATCTAAGTCTATGACGATTCGTGAACTTACCATTTACCGGATGATGATCAAAAGGTTTCTGGAAGAAACGGCTCGAAGAGGCGTTACTCTGAAAGAAACACGCGGTTGGGATCGACGTGGCCGTGGCAAGCGTTACAAGCTGCTTGAGGAAATTGATTCGGCTTTGCTATCTATGGCAGATGATTTGCTGAATAGTGAGCAAGGCCGGATAGATCTGTTGGGACGTGTTGGAGAAATTCGCGGGTTGTTAATCAACCTTTCTTTTTAAAGTTTTGGGAGGAAATTATGCCTTTTCATGATATAGTAGGCCAGGAGAACGCTAAGCGGCTTCTCCAAAATGCCTTGCGCAAAGAAGCTGTGAGTCATGCTTATTTATTTACAGGACCGGCAGGCAGTGGACAAATGAAAACGGCGCTGATGTTTGCCCAAGCAATATTTTGTACCCAGAGCAAGGACGATGCCTGTGGGGAATGCCTGGAGTGCCGGAAAGTAGAGCATGGAAACCACCCTGATTTGTCACTGCTGCAGCCAGATGGAGCAAGTATTAAAATAGATCAAATCCGTGAGCTGCAGCGCGTCTTTTCCTATCGGTCAGAGGGTGTGAATCCGAAAGTATATATTATAGATGGAGCAGACAAAATGACAGTACAAGCTGCCAATAGTCTGCTGAAATTTCTGGAGGAGCCACCGGCTCCGGCTGTTGGAATCTTAATTTCTGATAATAGCCGTTCCTTATTGCCAACGATTCAGTCGCGGACTCAGCGGATTCCATTTAGTCCGTTAAATCCGGATATTATGCTGCAAGCTCTGGCAAGTGAGGGCGTTCCTATACCCTTAGCTCGATGTGCAGTATCACTTAGTTCAGGACTTGATGGTTGCAGGAAACTTTTGGAACAGAATTGGTTTGCAGAAATGAGAAATGTAATGTTACAATTAGCTAAGGAGTCCTTAGGCAAGGGCAGCTCCGCGGTAGCAACTGCTGGGCAGAAGCTGTTCAAGACCGGGCTCGCTGAACATTTGGATATCTTCTTCAGCATGTTCCATCTGTGGTTTAAAGATATGCTCTACTTCCTGTACCGTAAGCATGAGAGTATCGTTTTCATAGATCAGTTAGACTTTATTTCCAGGCATGCCCGTGAGCGGAGTGCGGAACAATGGGTGGCTTATATGGGATTTGCCGCAGAGAGTACTAAGAAGCTGCGATCCAATGCCAATGCCCAGTTGTGTCTGGAGCAGTTTTTAATCCGACTGGAAAGTTAAAGGATTAGTTATGATATATCCTCCGGATGTCGCTTTACCTGGAAGTATCGTTTTAACCGACGAGGAAGGACAAGCATGAATCATCAGGGAGCGGACATGCCCATAGGTTCCTTTTACCGGCAAACAAGGGGGTTAATTTTTGTACAGCGTAGTAGGTGTCCGTTTTAAAAAAGCGGGTAAAATATATTATTTCGATCCACTTGATTTTCCGATTGAACGGGATCAATATGTTATTGTGGAGACAGCACGTGGGGTTGAATACGGTAAAGTTGTCGTAGGCAAAAAAGAGGTGGAAGAATCCGACGTAGTGTTGCCCCTCAAAAAAGTGATGCGTATTGCCGGAGAAACCGACGCACGCGTGGTTGAAGAGAACAAAGGGGCCGCTAAAGAGGCGTTTACCACCTGTTTAAATAAAATACGCGACCATGGTCTCAAAATGAAGCTCGTCGATGTAGAGTTTACTTTTGACCGTAATAAGATTATATTTTACTTTACGGCCGAAGGACGGGTCGACTTTAGAGAATTGGTTAAAGATCTAGCAAGTATCTTCCGGACCCGCATTGAGCTACGGCAAATTGGGGTGCGTGATGAGGCCAAAATGCTTGGTGGACTTGGACCTTGTGGACGAGTGCTTTGTTGTTCATCTTGGTTAGGGGATTTTGAACCCGTATCCATAAAAATGGCCAAGGATCAGAACCTATCACTTAATCCGACGAAGATTTCAGGACTTTGTGGACGTCTGATGTGTTGTTTGAAGTTTGAGCATGACAATTATGAGAGTGTAAAGGAAGAAATGCCAGCGGTCGGCAAGATTGTCGTGACCTCATTGGGTGATGGCAAAGTAGTAGGACTTAATGCCGGAAGCCGTACGGTTCATGTACAGTTGTTTGAAGTGGGCAAAGTTAAGGAACTTCCAATGGATGATGTTGTCGTCAAGTAAACCATTATAAGGTTACTTTCGGGGTGGAAACTTGGAGAAGAAAAATATATTTGCACACATGCAGGATATGGAAGCACAGATGGAAACGATGCGCGCCAATCTTGGAGAATGGAAACAGACGGTAAAAGAGCTGATGGAAGCTAATCAGAGGTTAACTCTGGAGAATGAACAGCTTCGCAAAATTTTAAAGCGGGATGCACCTTTGGATCCTACCGTAGATTCTGCGGAGGCGGAAGCTCTTTTAGCTGCCGGAGAGGGAACAGAAGAGGTTGTCGGGGAAGGTTATGACAACTTGGCCCGGCTTTACCATGAAGGCTTTCACATCTGTAATGTTTATTTTGGACATTTACGCACGGAAGGTGATTGTCTGTTCTGTCTTTCTTTTCTTAATAAATGAGGATATCCAGCCGTAGGAGATTGATCCTACGGTTTTTTTTGAATTTAGGCTAAATGAGGTTAACGAATTCAATGGAGCTAGACTCAACAAAACAAAGCATATGCTTCCCAAGCAAGTTTTATCTCAGTGATATATTCAATGAAACTTAGCTCAACAAAACTTTTAGGAGATTATTACATGACTAATTCTTATAACGATATACCTGTTCCTTTGTTACCAACGGAGCGGGTGGATGATTTACTAACGCATGATTTACGAATTATTCAAAGCGATGAAGTATTTAGCTTTTCTATGGATGCTGTACTTCTTGCACGTTTCGCCAGCGTCCCGCCACGCGGGAGAGTCCTGGATCTTTGTACTGGAAACGGTGTAATACCTATTCTGATGACAACCCGAACAAAAGCTTCTATAGAAGGGATTGAAATTCAGCCTCGTTTAGCGGATATGGCTCGGCGTAGTGTGGCTTTGAATGGACTTCAGGATCAGGTTGTGATCCATGAAGGTGATTTACGTGAGTTATATAAAGTAGCAGGGCATGGCGTATATGATGCGATAACTGTTAATCCTCCTTATATGCCGCTTAACGGTAGTGACCTAAAGCTGAACACGCATCAAGCTATGGCTCGTCACGAAATAGGGTGTACACTGGAGGAGGTCATTCAAGCCTGTGTGCGACTAGTTCGGACCGGAGGAAAGGTAAGTATGGTTCACAAGCCACAACGGTTGGTGGATATTATTAGTCTTATGAGAAAATATAGGCTAGAGCCTAAGATTATTCGCTTTGTACATCCACGTGCGCATCTGGAAGCCAACATGGTATTAATTGAAGCGATTCGTGACGGCAAACCAGAGGTTCGTTTACAGCCACCACTCATTGTATATAATGAGGACAATCAATACTGTCCAGAAATTATGGACATCTACTACGGTGCTAAAGAGGGTAAATCATGACGATATCATGCCAAAGCAGTTTCCAAAACAATAACAATACACATAAGCAGGAATCAACAGGTTCACTCTTTTTGGTGGCAACACCCATCGGTAATTTAGAGGATATGACCTATCGCGCTGTTCGCACATTGCAGGAATGCGATATTATAGCTGCTGAGGATACAAGACAAACTCGAAAATTGTTAAGCCATTTTGAAATTACACCTTCTATGCTGTTCAGTTACCATGAGCATAATAAGGCTGCCAGTGGACCTGAACTTATCCGCTATATAATAGAAGGAAAAAATTTGGCTCTCGTCAGCGATGCCGGATTACCAGCCATTTCTGATCCTGGTGCAGACCTTGTAGCCCTTGCCATAAGTCACGGTATACCAGTGATTCCTATACCTGGAGCTAACGCAGCTTTGTCAGCTTTAATTGCTTCTGGTTTGCCTACGACTACGTTCACTTTTATCGGTTTCTTACCACGTGAACGTAAAGATATCCGTGCGGTATTAAGTCCTCTTCGTTCGGCACAAGGGACCATACTGTTCTATGAGTCTCCACATCGAGTGGTGAAGACGCTGGCTCATCTCCAAGAAGCATTCGGCAATCGACGAATTGTACTGGCTCGTGAATTGACGAAGAGATATGAAGAGTTTTTACGTGGGACGATTGAGGAATGTGCGGATTGGCTTGCTGAACATCCACCGCTTGGCGAGTATGTAATCGTTGTTGAAGGTGAGAGTAAGGAAGATGCCGAATTGGCAGAATCGGCTTGGTGGCGCCAGTTAAGTATTGAGGAGCATGTTGCACATTACGAAGCGGCAGATTTACCACGTAAAGAAGCTATGAAAAAAGCAGCTTCTGATCGTGGTGTTGCAAAGCGGGATATTTATAACGCGCTTCTTGATAAAGCTGAGCAGTAAGTGTTATAGACCGGTTCTTATGCTGAGAGGCTAAGAATACAAAGTTTAATTGTGCTTAAGAGATTTACATGTAGGTTAATGTACTTTGTACAAAGAGGGGAATAAGTCCTTTTAGACACCCTTTTGAGGCGGGAAACTGAAGTAAAAGCAGAAAAAAAATACCTCCCGCGGTCACGGGAGGTCAAGGAGATATGAAAAGGTTAGAATTAACAATTTGATTAGTTCTATTATATACTATTTATTTTAGTTTGTCACAGGGGTAGGAATAGTAGAAATGCATTCATGACAAACTATTTTTCCTTTAAAGTAAGTTACGTTCTCAGCGTTGCCACAGAAAATGCAGGCAGGCTCATATTTCTTAAGCATAATGCGCTCACCATCAACGTAAATTTCAAGTGCGTCTTTTTCACCAATACCAAGAGTACGGCGCAATTCAATGGGAATAACTACCCGACCAAGTTCGTCTACTTTTCTTACAATTCCTGTTGATTTCATCATAACAATCGTTACTCCTCTCAATGTCCCAAAAACGCCATTATTCGACATTGTTCACTGTTTTATGATATTCATAATACCAACGATTCCCAAAACAGTCAACCTTTTTTCATATGCTAATTAAGAACTTTTTCACAAAAACTTTGAATTGCCTATCATAATCACGAATTCTAAAAAAAGTGTAAAAATAAACTTTGTCGATTTACCAAGACTAAAATCGTCATCATTCGACAAAGTACGACATAATTACTTATTATATACTTAAATTGGTTAAAATCATATTAAATTTAAAAAAGGAGTTGATCTCATGAAGCAGCCGCTTACAGAAGAAAAGGTTTTCAAAGATCCGGTTCACAACTATATCCACGTGCAGGATACTATTATTTGGCGACTAATAAATACAAAGGAGTTTCAGCGTCTACGCCGAATCCGCCAGCTGGGTACCTCGTATCTGACTTTTCATGGTGCAGAGCATAGTCGGTTTTCTCATTCCCTTGGGGTATACGAAATTACACGTAGAATCATTTCGCAATTTGAACGAAGCGGGTATAAGGATTGGATTCCTGAAGAAAGTCTGCTAACCTTGTGTGCGGCTTTGCTTCATGATCTGGGGCATGGTCCATTTTCTCATTCTATAGAAGAAGCTTTTGAAATGAACCATGAGGATTGGACTTGTCGTATTATTCTGGAGGACACAGAAATAACTGAAATCTTGCGTGATGTGGAGGAGGATTTTCCTCGTAAAGTAGCTTCAGTGATCTCCAAAACTTATGAGCATGAAATCGTTGTTAATCTGGTTTCCAGTCCGCTAGATGCTGATCGCATGGATTATTTGTTGCGTGATGCGTACTATACAGGTGTAAACTATGGAACGATCGATATTGATCGGATTTTGAGAATGCTGCGTCCTTATAATGGTCGGGTTGTGGTAAAAGAATCGGGAATGCATGCGATTGAGGATTATTTAATGTCGCGTTATCAAATGTACTGGCAAGTATATTTTCATCCGGTGACACGCAGCTCTGAGATTATTTTGCGACAAATTTTCCGTAGAGCTAAGGAGCTTTTCCAAGAGGGGTACCATTTTAGTTTTATGATTAATCCGCTGGAGGATTTGTTCCGTGGAGAGGTGACAGTGAAGCAATATTTAATGTTAGATGAGGCGCTGGTACAGACGGCTTTTATGCAGTGGACGCTTGAAAAAGATGAGCTATTAAGCGACTTGTGTACCCGTTTTATTCATCGTAAACTGTATAAATATGTTGAGATGGAGAATCTTGATACAGATATGATTACTGAAATTCGCAGCAGTTTTGCGGCAGCGGGACTTCACCCGGAATATGACTTGGAGATTGATTTTCCGACAGATTTACCCTATGATGTGTTCCGTCCGGGAGAAGCCTTTGACAATAAGCAAATCTTGCTGCTTGATCGACATGATCAGCTGAGGGAAATTTCAGAGGTGTCGGATATTGTACGCTCTATTAGCGGCATTCATCGTGGCAGGTATCATTTGTATTTTCCTCAAGATAAGTTGAGACAAGCGCTTACACGATTGCCATCTTCAATAGCAGTGATTTTTGCAAAATAATACAAGAAAATATGGGATTTTTGACAAGAAGAAACGATGTTTTCGTCTTTTGAAATCAATAACTGCTTCTCGTAGAAATAGACGATACAATAGATGGCGTGAAATTCACACTGTCTTATGTTAAAAAACAACAAGGAGTGACGGCAAAAATGTTTCTGTTTGACACACATACGCATCTGGATGCACCTCAATTCGACGAGGATCGCGAAGAAGTTATCGCTCGTGCTGTAGAGGCTGGCGTTAGTAAGATGATTAATATCGGATTTAATCGGGAGACGATTCCCTCTACGATGAAGCTGGCAGAATCTTATGATTATATTTATGCTGCAGTGGGCTGGCATCCACAGGATGCGATAGATATGAAAGAAGGAGATCTCGATTGGATCGCTTCTCTGTGCAGTCATAAAAAAGTGGTGGCTATTGGGGAAATTGGACTGGATTATTACTGGGATACCTCTCCCAAGGATGTGCAACATGAGGTTTTTCGCAAGCAAATCGGACTAGCCCGTGAACTAAAGATGCCGATTTGTATTCATGACCGTGATGCCCATGAAGATGTTGTACGGATTTTGCGGGAAGAAAAGGCAAATGAGGTTGGAGGCGTAATGCACTCATTCTCAGGAAGCTGGGAAACAGCAAAAATGTGCTTGAATCTTGGTTTTCATTTATCGTTTGGAGGACCCATTACGTTCAAAAATGCACGAGTGCCAAAAGAAGTGCTTGCGCAGACCCCGTTAGACCGATTATTGATCGAAACGGATGCTCCATATTTGACTCCTCATCCCTTCCGCGGGAAGCGAAATGAGAGTGCTCATGTGAAGTTGGTAGCAGAGGCGGCAGCTGAAATTAAAGGGCTAACATGGGAAGAATTGGCTAAAATAACGTATGCGAACGCACTGGAACGATTTGGGATTGAGTGAAAACGGGAGTAAAACAGGCGAAAAATAGAGAATGGCCGATATATTAAACTTTTTTAATATAAAAACGGCTGAATATTACAATATTTTAACCAAATTTTTGCTTAAACGTGGTTGAATCGTCCTTTACAACATGCATCAAAACAGGATATCATCTTTTCAGTGATGTGAGCTGTGTTATAGTGACAGCCACTGATTCATGGATCGTCTCGCTGAGTCTCCGTATGGAGAACGGGGGAACCAATATTGACCTGTCGCATGCCTGTATTTTGAATACGGCTTCGACGTGCCACAGGACAGTATTTGATTTCTTCACGTGGTCTTTGGGGTGAATTTAAGGGCAACCGCCATGAGCGGGTGACCTGAAATAGGGCGTCTCTCTTTCGTCCGAACCCGACAGCTAACCCCGTAAGCGCAAGTAAGAGAGGCAACCTCGTGCACAAGCATTCTCTATTCTGAATTTGGAGAAGCCACGAAAGAGTCCTCAATTGAACTCTTTTTAGGCTTTTTTATTTTTGAATAAATAGAATGTTGCCCACATACTGTTATATAACAGGGGTGGGAGTAGCTGTGCCGAGCAGGCGATCCATGAGCAGGAGACGCTAAGTTATTAAGTGCGTGTCCTGTGACAATCTCAAATAGTTTCGTCAAAGGAATTCAGTCCTCATGATATACAATTGACGACGGGGCTATGTAAGGAGGATGGAGAGAATGGGCGTATTCCAACCAGAAGTATCCCATGATTCGCAGTCATCCAGCAGGTCTTTCGCACTACGGTGGGAGCAAGTAAATACTCGCGTACTTTTACTTGCAGGCGTGATTTCAGTCGCTATCGCGCTACTTATTCTGCTGTACGTACACGGTCAAAGTAACAAACAATTATTTTTAGTAATAGACGGGCAGACACAGACGCTTGAAACGCGAGAAGCGCTTCTTGGTGATGTGCTGGAGAAAGAGCAAATTTCGCTGCAGCCGCATGATGAACTATCTTTAGGACTGAGTGATGAAATAAAAGACGGTGACCGTGTCGTTATCAATCGTGCGCAGAAAATTAGCCTTACTGCGGACGGAGCAACAAAAACGTTATATACAACCGAGGATACAATCGGTAAAGCAATTGACAAAATGGGCATCACCCTAGAAGGTCATGATAAGATTTTCCCTTCGTTAGACACCGCCATTTCTGCCAACATGGAGATTAAGATTGTTCGCATCAACAAACAGACTGTACAGCGGACAACTAACTTACCCTTCAGAGTCATCAAGACAGCAGACCCCTCCCTTACTGTGGGAACAGTTAGAGTGGCACAGGCAGGCAAACCAGGCGTCATGATTCAGCATATTGAAAAGATCTACCAAGACGGAGAACTGGCCTCTATGCGCATGATTGGTAAGGAAGTACAAACGGTAACGAAAGATAAAGTTATTGCCGTTGGTACCAAACCACTTCCTAAGCCGGCTGTAGCTAAGACTACAACAACTTCCAATTCAAACACTACTTCCAAAACGGCTAAGGTTAGCGCCAAGACTAATAACGTCACAAGCAAGGCTGGCGTAGACTTTGAGTACAAGAAGATGATTAAGAACGTCTCCATGACAGCTTATTCATCAGAAGAGCCAGGTATAGGTACCAAAACTGCCTCCGGAACACGCGTAACGGAAGGTCGTACAATTGCAGTAGACCCGAATGTAATCCCTATTGGCTGGTGGGTATATATTGAGGGGCTTGGATTCCGCCGAGCTGAAGATACTGGCGGTGCCATTAAAGGCAATAAAGTAGACGTCTATTACGATTCACTGAGCCATGTGCGTAATTTCGGTCGTAAATCACGTACCGTTTATGTGATTGGACCTGTGAAGCCGGAGTTAAATTAGTTCGGAAGCTTTTGCAAATTATTCTTTGATAAGCTATAGTGATGATAACCGTTAAGGAACGCCAGATGATCATTTCGTTGATCGCAGAGCAACCGCTCATCACTTATAAATTCTTTAACCAAAAGAAGAGGAGCGAAACCTCTTCTTTTTTGCTTTTTTTGGAAGGAGTCAATAGATATGATTAAGGAATTAATTGTCGTTGAAGGTAAGAGTGATACCGTCGCTGTTAAACGCGCTGTAGAAGCAGATACGATCGAAACAGGGGGCTCGGCGGTAGACCGGACCGTAATTGCGAAGATCGCGCTTGCTATGGAGCGTAGAGGGGTGATTATTCTTACAGATCCGGATCACGCGGGTGAACGAATTCGTAAGATTGTGTCCGCAAAGGTGCCGGGCTGTAAGCATGCTTTCATTCCGGAGAAGGACGCAACCCGTAAGGGAGATATCGGTGTGGAGAACGCCTCTCCAGAGGCGATTCGTCATGCGCTGCGAAACGTACATACCTCTTTTGAAGGAGCACCTGCAATAATTGGAATTGACGATCTAATGGCCGCTGGAATGCTTGTACACCCTCGGGCAGCTGAAAGACGTATGGCACTTGGTAATTTGCTTGGAATCGGATATTGTAATGGCAAGCAGCTGTACAAGCGGCTGGCGATGTTTGGAATTACGCGGGAGGAATTTGCCGGAGCTCTCGCCCAAATTGATCAGGGGGGCATTACTTCATGAGTGGTAGAGAGGAAATTTCAACTCCAAAACGGACAAAAGAGATTATTCAACGTTATGGATTTAAGTTCAAGAAGAGCTTAGGACAGAATTTTTTGATTGATCAAAATATATTGGACAAGATTGTAGACGCTGCTGGGCTAGATAGCGACTCAGGGGCTCTAGAGATCGGTCCTGGGATTGGAGCACTGACGGAGCGTTTGGCGCTAACAGCCGGTGCGATAACCGCTGTGGAGATCGACCGTAGGTTGATCCCTATTTTAAGGGACGTGCTTTCCCCTTACCCGCATGTTAAGGTTCGTAATGATGATGTTCTGAATGTAAACCTGCAGGAGCTGTTCAAGGAAGACTTTTCATCCGTGAACAAGGTAAGCGTAGTTGCCAATTTGCCGTATTATGTGACTACACCGATCCTAATGAAGCTGCTCGAAGAGAAGCTTCCGCTTGATAACATCGTTGTAATGATTCAGAAAGAGGTTGCGGAGCGTATGGCTGCTTCTCCGGGAGGGAAGGAATACGGAAGCCTTAGCATTGCCGTGCAGTATTACAGTGAGCCTGAGCTCGTCTGCATTGTACCGCGTACAGTATTCATTCCTCAACCTAATGTGGAGTCGGCTGTAATCCGTCTAAAGGTAAGAGAGCGTCCACCGGTAGAAGTTGAGAGTGAGAAGCATTTCTTTGAGGTCGTCCAAGCTTCTTTCACACAGCGTCGCAAAACGATTGCTAACAATCTCAAGGCTCGTTACTTCCCTGAAGAGGGACGTGAACGTCTGGAGGCTTTACTTGCAGAAGCTGGTATTGAACCAACCCGCCGTGGAGAAACGTTAAGTTTAGAAGAATACGCCCGATTGAGCGGTGTTCTGTTGGCTGCTGGAATCGTATAAGTAAAAACACGGCTAGTTATGAACCAACTGAGGCCTTTGCCCATACGATGGGGTAGAGGTGGTGGTTGTAATGAATTTAGGAGACTTGGTCGTTCGTAAATCGTATGGCGGTGATTTGACTTTTCGTGTAGATCATATTGTGCAGGACAGAGCCGTCATTAAAGGCACAGATTTCCGTCTGTTGGCGGATTCTCCTCTGAATGACTTGGTTCAAGTGCCTCCTACCCGAATTACGGAACGAGGACAACAAGCACAGATTAAAGCGAATGAATCACTGACACAGCTGCGGAAAGACCGACAGGAGCAAAGTCAGCGGAGCGGGAGCGCTCTATCAGAGGGGGCATGGGCTCCATCGCCCAAGGAAGCTGCCTATTTTGAAGTGCCGGGGAAAGTACTACATCTGGATGGCGATCCGGCGTACTTGAATAAGAGTCTAAGCTTATATGAGCAATTGCGGATCCCTGCTGAAGGTCATCATGTTCATGAGTCCGCAATGGCTGACACTTTATACCGGCTGCTGCCCCGCGTGCGTCCAGATATTGTGGTGATTACCGGTCATGACGGGGTGCTGAAGCAACAGCATACTTACGATCTTCACAGTCTGAGCAGCTATAAAAATTCGCAAAACTTCGTAGCTGCTATTAGGGTAGCTAGGGATTATGAGCGAAATTTTGATGCGTTGACGATTGTTGCAGGTGCTTGCCAGTCACATTTTGAAGCGCTGCTGGGGGCAGGGGCGAACTTTGCCAGTTCCCCTGGACGGATATTGATCCATGCCTTAGACCCAGTATACGTAGCGGCAAAATCGTCGTTCACGCCCATTAGGGATACGGTGAATCTGAGTGATGTTTTGAACAACACCATTAGTGGTAATCAGGGAATCGGCGGTATTGAGACCCGTGGCAGCTTCCGTATTGGGATGCCGCGTCTGCAGAACCTGTCAGCACTAAAAGTGACACCTTCTGCGATTTAATCGACAGGGGTAGGTCTATTTTCCAAGGCTAATTGGTAATTTGGAGTGGCCAAATAGAATAATGTGAAGAGAGGGTGAGCGATATGCTTGACCCTTTTTTTATGTTCAGAGCATATATATTGGGGCACCCGCAAAGTACCTGGGCACGGATCGAAGCCCCCCACTTTGGGGGATTTATTACGTGAAATAGCTGCTATCTTTAAAGAACTACAAGGATATGTTTTCTTGCTTAGTAGCAATCGCATTACAGATAACAAGGATATTAGTTCGCCTCTGATTGCCCGCAAAAAAATTCCGTTGACAACCAAATATTCATCATCTATAATTATTTATTTGCTTTGACAAACGCCTGAGAAAGTTGTATAATGGACAAGAAAAGAGGTGGTCGTCAGGCAATGGCTAATAACGCGCTGTTGGAAATTAAACGCAGTCTCGAAGCTCACGTCGGTCATAAGATCACGTTGCGTGCAAACGGAGGTCGTCGTAAAACCGTTGAACGCACCGGTGTCCTGGAAGAAACGTACCCTTCTGTATTTATTGTCAAACTGGATCAGGAGCAGCAAACATTCAAGCGAGTCTCCTATAGCTATGCCGATATCCTTACTGAATCTGTGGAAATCACAGTTTGTGAAGACGATGGGCAGATGCGGATTATGTATATTAAAGCTTAATGTCTCACAGGCAGCTTCCTTTGGAGGCTGTTTTTTATTTCTACGAGAACCGGTTGTCCTTGATAAAGGACGGCCGGTTCTTTTTGGCGGTTAACATGTCCGGTGAATGATCCTTGTTCTTAGCAAGCATACTAATTGAGCAATGGGTTTATCATTTACTTTCATAAGGGAGGAATTCCGTAATGAGCCGAAGAAAACGAGGCACGATGTCGGAAGAACTAAAGACGGAGTTAGCCAAGGAGCTTGGTTTTTACGAAACTGTAGAACGTGAAGGCTGGGGAGGAATCCGGGCAAAGGATGCCGGCAATATGGTAAAAAGAGCAATTCAGCTCGCTGAACAAGCTGCCCGGAAATCTTAATCTTTAGGGTGTGAACATTTATTTAACGAATAAGGGTGCGTCCAACTGGCGACACCCTTTTATTATTGGACTTCATTAGAAGTTTTTCATATAATATGTTAAGTTGTTTTTACGGGAAAAGCTGAAGGTGGGTGAACGCCTTGAAAATGTATGAAAAGGCACCAGCGAAAATTAATTTGATGCTGGATGTGCTGCACAAGCGTGCTGACGGTTTTCATGAGGTGGAAATGATTATGACCATGGTGGATCTAGCAGACCGCTTAGAGCTGTCTGAGCTGCCAAGGGATACTATTATAATATCAAGTCAAGCGGGTTATATTCCTCTAGATGAGAAGAACCTGGCCTTTCAGGCGGCTAGGCTTATTAAAGAGCGTTATAACGTGAAGAGTGGTGTACATATCCATCTGGACAAAAGAATACCGGTCGCTGCTGGCCTGGCTGGCGGAAGCAGCGATGCAGCAGCTACGCTACGCGGCCTTAATCGGCTGTGGCGTCTAGGCATACCTTCACAGGAGCTACAGGAGCTTGGTGCTGAGCTTGGTTCAGATGTGCCGTTCTGCGTTACAGGCGGTACTGCCTTGGCAACAGGTCGTGGCGAAAAGCTGACGCCGATTAAGAACCCTCCGCAATGCTGGGTAGTATTGGCTAAGCCACCTATCAATGTATCGACTGCGGAAGTATACGGACGCGTTCGGAGCAATAATATAGCTGTTCATCCTTCGGCTAGAAAGATGCAGGACGCGATCGAAGCTGGAGATTTTGGGGGCGTGTGTAATCATCTGGGTAATGTGCTTGAGGATGTTACTTTAAAGCTGCATCCAGAGGTACAGCAGCTCAAAGAGGCGATGGTTAAGCTCGGAGCAGACGGAGTCTTAATGTCCGGCAGCGGTCCTACAGTGTTCGGTTTAGTGTCCAAGCAGTCTAAAGTAGCAAGAATTTATAATGGACTGCGAGGGTTCTGCAAGGAAGTCTATGCAGTGAGATCACTCAATTAATATGCTTCTCTTGTGTAAACCCGTACAAAAGTGATATATTTTTCATAAAATATTCGGTTTTGGCGAGGAGCATTCCGTGAAGAAATTAAAAAGAAGCCAACGTTTGGTAGACATGACTCAGTTTTTACTTGAGCGGCCACATGACCTACTGCCGCTGTCTATATTTGCCGATCGGTATGGAGCGGCTAAGTCCTCCATCAGTGAAGATTTGGCAATCATAAAAGAAGTATTTGAAGGTGAAGGCATCGGTGAGCTTCAGACCTTAGCCGGCGCAGCAGGTGGAGTACGTTATATTCCTGTTATGCCTAAAGAAATGGCGCTCTCTTTTGTTAAACGTTTATGTGTGCAGCTAGAACAGACAGATCGGATACTGCCCGGTGGTTATTTGTATATGTCGGATCTGCTTGGACTGCCATCTTTGATGGAGCAGGCGGGGAAGATCATCGCAACGGCCTTTTATGGATCGGAAATCGATGTGGTGATGACAGTAGAAACTAAGGGGATTCCGTTAGCCTATGCAACGGCAGCACAGCTCGGCTTGCCAGTAGTACTGGTACGACGTGACCATCAGGTTACAGAAGGCTCGGCAGTAAGTATTAACTATGTATCTGGATCACATAAGAGCATACACACCATGTCTCTCTCCAGACGTGCACTCAAGGAGAAATCGCGGGTACTCATTGTAGATGACTTCATGAAGGCAGGCGGAACCGTTCGAGGGATGGTCGACTTACTGGGAGAGTTTAATGCCGAGGTTGCTGGAGTGGGTGTATTAGTTGAGTCAGGCGCAGTAGAGTCGGAAGAACGCCTGTTGCATGACTATGTGTCTTTAGTAAAGCTGAGCGAGGTCGATTCGAAAGAGCGGCGGATTTCAGCGCATCCGGGTAACTATTTTTCCTCTTGATGGTTTGACGTTTCTACGTTTTCAAAAAGCGTGGAAATTGTCGAAAACGTAAGGAATATTAAGAAAATCACCCGATGCATGTCGAAAACAACAGATCCTAAAAAATATATTTCTTTTTTAGGTATTTTATGGAATCAAAAAGAAGGAATTCGCTTTGCTGTGTGGAATTATACACCAAGTCTCTGATGGAAAAAGGTGGTGAACACACACATGCAAATTACGGATGTCAGACTCCGCCGCGTTAACTCTGAGGGGAGAATGAAAGCAATCGCATCCATTACAATCGATAACGAGTTTGTTGTTCATGACATTCGCGTCATCGATGGTAATAACGGGATGTTTGTTGCAATGCCCAGCAAGCGTACACCGGATGGCGAATTCCGCGATATCGCTCACCCGATCTCTTCGGGAACACGCGAGAAGATTCAATCCGCGGTTTTAGCCGAGTACGATCGCGCCGCTACTGAAGAAGAAGAAGTTATTGAAGAGGGAGCTTAGGCTGCCTCGGAAGACGGCTACCTTTTGGGTGGCGTAGGATCCGCCGTTTTTGATAAGATCATACCGAATACACTTCAGGACTTAAGCAGCTTGATCTTGCAAGAAAAGCTACCGCTAGTGAAGGATTTGACGACATCTTCGAAAGGCAGCGATAAATGCTTTTCTAACATGGGGTTTATAGAAAAGGGAACCATGACTTCATGGTTCTCTTTTCTTTTTGCCCGGAATGAGATATATTCAGTAGTGAGTTCAAGAGTAGGAGGTTGGCATTCTTGAAAAGAATGGCTATAGTTCTTGCCGCAGGTCAAGGCAAGCGAATGAAATCTAAATTATATAAGGTGCTGCACCCCGTTTGCGGTAAGCCAATGGTAGGGCACGTGCTTGATACAGTAAAAGCTACCGGATGCCAGCGCACCGTTGTTGTTGTTGGGCATGGCGCAGAGAAAGTTAAGGCCTTTGTAGGGCAAGGTGCGGAATACGTGCTGCAGGAAACTCAGCTCGGTACTGGTCACGCTGTCAAACAGGCTAAGGATTTGCTCGGTAGTGAAGAGGGAACAACGATTGTTGCCTATGGCGACACTCCGCTTATTACATCGGAGACGCTGATAGGATTAATGGCTCTGCATGAGGAACGTCAGGCAGCAGCGACTGTATTAACTGCAGTAATGGATGATCCATCCGGGTTAGGACGGATTATTCGTAGTGAAGATGGCGGTTTATTGAAGATTGTAGAACAGAAAGATTGTAATGCCGAACAGGCTGCTATTCATGAAATTAATACAGGAATTTATTGCTTTGATAACATTAAGTTATTTTCAGCGTTAGAGAAGGTTACTAACAGCAATAATCAACAAGAATATTATTTAACAGATGTTATCAGTATTCTGCGTGAGCAAGGTGATCTTGTTCTAGCTTTTCAGACTGAGGATGCTAACGAGTCTATTGGTGTTAATGACCGTCTAGCTTTGTCAGATGCGGAAGCAATTATGCGTCAACGTATCAACCGCAAACATATGCTGGGTGGCGTAACCATAATCGATCCTGCCTCCACTTATATCGGAGCAGATGTGGTCATTGGTTCTGATACAACGATCTATCCAGGAACCATCTTGAAGGGGAAAACTGTAATCGGTGAGAATTGTGTGATCGGACCGGCAAGCGAAATCGAGGATTGTCAGATCATGGACGACGCAACGATTAAGCAGTCTGTATTGAATCAAGCACAAGTCGGCGCACGGACTACCGTTGGGCCTTTTGCCTATTTGCGTCCAGGTTCTATACTTGGAGAAGAAGTGAAAGTTGGAGATTTCGTCGAGATCAAAAATGCTACGATTGGTGACGGCTCTAAGGTGTCACATCTTAGCTATATTGGCGATGCATCTGTGGGTAAGAATGTAAACGTCGGTTGCGGTGCGATTACTGTTAACTATGACGGGTATAATAAATCTACGACAACAATTGAAGACGATGCCTTTATCGGCAGTAACGTTAACCTTATTGCACCAGTTACTGTGGGCAAAGGGGCTTTTGTTGTAGCTGGTTCGACAATTACGCGTTCCGTTTCAGAGAACGATCTTGCTGTTGCTAGAGTAAGACAAGAGAACAAACCGGGATATGCTGAGAAGATACGTTCCCGTGCAAAAGCGAAGAAAGACCACTCGAGTCCATCGTAAAGCGTTGCTAAGAAGCGCCGGACGGACTTATATTTCCGCGCCGGCGCCTTTGGAAAGCTAAATTCCGTCACGGAGGGTTTAAATTTTATGACTTATTGTGATTCCAAATTAAAGATTTTCACTTGTAACTCCAATCCTAAGCTAGCTAGTCAAATTGCTGATTACATCGGAATTCCGATGGGTGAATCGCATACTACAAGCTTTAGCGATGGGGAAATTCAGGTCAAGCTGTCAGAAAGCGTTCGGGGTTGTCATGTGTATATTGTTCAATCCACCTGCGGCCCAGTTAATGACAACCTAATGGAGCTTTTAGTTATGGTAGATGCACTCAAACGCGCCTCCGCAAAAAGCATCAATGTGGTTATCCCTTACTATGGTTACGCTCGCCAAGATCGTAAAGCTCGTTCCCGTGACCCTATTACGGCCAAGCTGGTAGCAAATTTGATTGAAAAAGCCGGCGCTCACCGTGTAATTACGATGGACCTCCATGCTATGCAGATTCAGGGATTCTTTGATATTCCAGTGGATCACTTGCTGGGAGTACCAATTCTGGCTCAATATTTCCGTTCCAAACAAATTGAGAACCCAGTTGTCGTATCACCAGATCACGGCGGTGTAGTACGTGCAAGAAAGCTTGCTGATTTCCTGAACGCTCCGCTTGCAATTATAGACAAGCGTCGTCCAGAGCCGAATGTCAGCGAAGTCATGAACATTATCGGTAATATTGAAGGCAAAACAGCCATTTTGATTGATGATATTATCGATACTGCCGGAACCATCGTACTTGGTGCTAATGCTTTGATGGAAGGCGGCGTGAAGGAAGTATACGCTTGCTGTACACACCCAGTATTGTCTGGTCCTGCTCATGAACGTCTGGAGAATTCTCCGATTAAAGAAATTATCGTGACGGATACCATTCCAATTCGCAGCGCGAACCCAACCTCTAAGCTCAAAGTGTTGTCCGTGGCTCCACTTATGGGTGAGGCAATTATCCGCGTCCATGAAGAGTTGTCGATTAGTAAATTGTTTGAGATTGAATAAATATAAATCAATGATATAGTACAAAAGGGTTACACCTCCGTAGTCGGAGATGTAACCCTTATCGGCGTGATGCAGGTGGAAGCGCTGGTTTCAATATCCGGCGCGGGAGACAAAGGTGAATATGCTGCGGTTATAGAGAGTCCCTTGCAGCTCCACAAATCCTTCGTCCACTGCTGTCAATACACCGATGTCAATGTGCACGTCGCCTCTGTATATTTCCACAGGCACAGCATATTGGATATGGTACTGGAAATCACGTTGATGTGTTAAGATTCCACCTGGTTGTAACATTGGTTATCACCTGTCTTCGGAGTATAATTTCGCTCTGGTTGCACAGAGATATGTAGATAAGATCTATTGTACCAAAAACGGACTTCTCTTGCTGGGAGCCCGAATGGAAAGGAAAGGTTCGATAATGAAATGGATTGTCGGATTGGGAAATCCGGGAACACAATATGCGAAAACAAGGCATAATGTTGGCTTTATGGCATTGGATGAGCTTGCGGCCCAAAACGGAATTTCTTTCAACCAAAGCAAATGTAAATCCGTAATCGGTGAAGGCGTGATTGGTGGAGTCAAAACGGTATTGATTAAACCGATGACCTTTATGAATTTATCCGGTGAGGCCGTTCGTGCTTATATGGATTATTACAAAGTTAAACTTGAAGATATGATCGTTGTTTACGATGATCTGGATACCGAAATTGGAAAAATCCGATTGCGCTATCAAGGAAGTGCTGGTGGACATAACGGAATTAAATCGATCATTCAGCATGTAGGTACACAAAGCTTTAATCGGGTACGAATGGGTATTTCTCGTCCTGAACCGGGTTTTGCCATAGTGGATTATGTTCTCTCGTCTTTTCCTAAAAAAGAAGGCGATCCACTGAAGCAAATGATCCTTAATACTTGTGATGCACTGGAGTTCAGCTTGCATAATTCATTCGAACAGACGATGGCTAAATTCAATGGTTGATCTGTAAACTCTGTTTGTGATTAAGGCTAAAGATGATGTTCGCCGGACATACTGAAGGTATATAGTACCTTCAGGAGGCATATAGATGGCAATAAACTATGTTTGTAGGCACTGCAAGACATCTCTAGGCAGCATTAATAGAAGTGATGTTACAGAAGTGCAGTTGGGCCTTCATTCCTTGACCCCTGCGGAGCGCAGAGATATAATAGCGTATAATTCAGAAGGTGAGATCACGGTAAAGGTGACTTGCGACTATTGCAAGGAGGCTTTAGAGCACAATCCGGAGCTTAGCCTGCTGACAAGTCCGCTTCAGTAGGTGGAAGCGCCTGTCTCTATCGTCATCCGCAAGCCTTGGCGTTACAGCTGAGGCTTCTTTTCGATTCCAATCATAATAGGTGACGGCGGCTTTGGCTTCCGTTAGCCTGTTTAGTAAGAGAGGTGCGCCTGTTGTTACAAGGTATTATAGAAGCTTTTTCCAAGGATCCCGATTTCCAGTCTATCACCCAAGGTGTCGCTGCAGGTATGAAAGAGCAGCTCATATCGGGGCTTACAGGTTCTGCTAGACAGATTATGCTTGCAGCACTGCATGAAGAGACGGCTCGTCCTTTGCTTGTGGTGACTCATAATATGTTTTCGGCTCAGAAAATGGCCGATGATTTACAGGAAGCGCTTTCGCCGGAACGAGTTCTGCTCTATCCAGCTAATGAACTTGTGGCTGCGGAAGCAGCTGTATCAAGCCCCGAGACTCTGGCTCAGCGTATTGATGTACTGACCAAATGTGCTCAGGGCTTCCGTGGTATTGTTGTAGTTCCTTACTCAGGAGTGCGCAGACTGCTTCCTGCTCCAGAGGTTATGGCAGAAGCGCAGGTTACGGTTTCCCAGGATGGAACGCTCGCTCTGGATGAATTCTTGATGTCCATGATCGAGATGGGTTATGAAAGAGTAGAGCGGGTTGAGAACCGTGGTGAGCTAAGCGTACGTGGCGGAATTATTGATTTTTATCCAATGACTTCTCCCTTGGCTTATCGGGTTGAGTTATTTGATGATGAGGTTGATTCCATAAGAACTTTTGATCCAGTGGACCAGCGTTCTATTGATAAGGTACGTAGTGTGAAGATTACACCGGCTAAAGAGATCATAGCGAGTAGGTTTCGCCAAGAAGCTGCTTCCGCTGAAGCATCAGTTAGGCTGGAGCGACAGCTCGAGAAGATGGCGGATCGGCAGGCTAAGCTGCGACTTAAGGAAGAAATAGGCCGTGAGCTGGAGATGTTGCGTGAAGGGACTTATTTCCCTGAAATCTATAAATATATCAGTCTTTTATATCCTGAACGTTCTCATTTATTTGATTACATGGTGGAGGATACGATCCTTATTCTCGATGAGCCGACAAGACTGCTTGAAACAGCGAAACAACTCGAACGAGATGAGTCGGAATGGAACCTGCATTTGATGCAAAATGGCAAAACATTGCCGGATCTGGATCTCTCTGTCGAAACAGATGTTGTGATGTACAAACGTCCGTTTCAAAGCCTGTTTATGTCGATCTTTTTGCGTCAGGTCCCGCATATTCAACCACAAAACATTCTTGGGTTTATTAGCCGTGGGATGCAGGATTTCCATGGTCAGATGAACGTGCTTAAATCAGAAATGGAGCGTTGGCAGAAGTCCGGTGTAAAGGTAATGATGCTTGCGAGCAGTGAAGAACGGATTGAACGTGTGCGCAGAGTCCTCTATGACTACGGTATTGATGAGCCAACGATCGTACAAGGAAATCTGGGTTCTGGCTTTGAACTGCCTTCTATTCATTTAGCCGTTATCACGGAAGGAGAGCTGTTCTCTCAGAAGCAGCGGAAGGCACGTAAGATCTCCAAGGGAATAGATAATGCTGAACGGATTAAGAGTTATACTGAGCTGAAAATCGGCGATTATGTCGTTCACCAGAACCACGGTATCGGTAAGTATATGGGGATCGGTACGCTGGAGGTCAGCGGGATTCATCGCGACTACATGCATATTTTATATGCGGGCGGCGATAAGCTCTCCGTGCCGATTGAGCAAATTGACTTGATTCAGAAATATGTCGGTTCAGAAGATAAAGAGCCGAAAGTATATAAACTAGGCGGTAATGAATGGACACGGGTGACTAATAAGGTCCGCTCTTCCGTTCAGGATATTGCTGATGATCTAATAAAATTGTATGCTGAACGCCAAAGTGCTGCAGGATATGGTTTTGAGAAGGATACGCAGGAGCAGCGTGAATTTGAAGAGATGTTCCCATATGAGGAGACAAGGGATCAGCTTAGAGCGATTGAAGAAATTAAGAAGGATATGGAGCAGAATCGTCCGATGGACCGGCTCCTCTGTGGAGACGTTGGTTATGGGAAGACGGAGGTAGCTATCCGAGCAGCTTTTAAATCAGCGATTGAAGGTAAACAGGTAGCTGTGCTGGTACCGACAACGATTTTGGCTCAGCAGCATTATGAGACCTTCCGGGAACGCTTCGCTAATTATCCGCTGAATATTCAAGTTCTAAGTCGTTTCCGCAGCCGTAAGGAGCAGAATGAGACGATTAAAGGCGTTCGGGCGGGAACGGTTGATGTGGTTATCGGTACCCACCGTTTATTGTCTCAGGATCTTGTATTCAAGGACCTCGGTTTATTGATTGTGGATGAAGAACAGCGGTTTGGTGTGACTCATAAAGAGAAGCTGAAAAAGTTAAAAACGAATGTAGATGTTCTTACCCTAACAGCAACTCCAATTCCTCGTACACTGCATATGTCGATGCTGGGAGTGCGTGATTTGTCTGTCATTGAGACGCCACCAGAGAACCGTTTTCCCGTGCAGACTTATGTGGTTGAGCATAGTCAGACACTTACGCGGGAAGCTGTAGAGCGCGAATTAGCTCGTGGCGGTCAAGTTTACTATCTCTATAATCGTGTGCAGGGCATTCAAGAAATGGCCGCTCAAATTTCCATGCTAGTTCCTGAGGCTAGGGTAGGCATCGGACATGGTCAAATGTCGGAAGCTGAGCTCGAGAAGACGATCCTTGATTTTCTTGATGGAGAATACGATGTGCTGGTCAGCACAAGTATTATTGAGACGGGTGTAGATATTCCTAACGTAAATACACTTATTGTGCATGATGCGGATAAGATGGGCTTGTCTCAGCTGTATCAGTTGCGTGGACGTGTAGGCCGGTCCAACCGGATTGCGTACGCCTATTTCACGTATCAACGGGACAAGGTTCTGACGGAAGTGGCAGAGAAGCGGCTGCAGTCTATTAAGGAATTTACGGAACTCGGTTCTGGTTTCAAAATAGCGATGCGAGATTTATCTATTCGCGGTGCCGGCAACTTACTTGGCGCAGAACAGCATGGTTTTATTGCATCCGTAGGATTTGATCTATACTCACAAATGCTGGCGGAGGAAATTCGCAAGCGTAAGGTTACTGTACTTGGTGAGGAGGATACGTCCCTTAAAGAAGGCAATACTGTCATTGATTTGTCGATTGACGCGTATCTGCCATCCGAGTATATTTACGACAGTATCCAGAAAATTGAAATCTACAAAAAAGTTGCGGCAGTGACATCCTTCGATGATGCTTCTGAGCTTGAGGATGAGCTTTTGGATCGGTTCGGAGAACTGCCTGAAGCAGTTGTTAATCTACTAACTGTGGCTCGTCTGAAAGTGTATGGGAAAATGTATGGTATTGATTCCATGATCAGACGTGGTGATGATGTTACCCTGAATTTCTACGAGGGGAGTCTTGGCGCTCTGGATACAGCAAAACTCGCTAAAGTTGGAAATAGCTTCGAAAGACGTGTACAATTCGATAGAGATGCTAAAGCCAGTATCCGAGTTAAATCGAAAGATTTAAGTGATAAACAGCTGCTTGACTTGCTTGAACAGTTTCTTAAGGAAGCTAAACAGTCTTTTAAATCGAAGGGAGAACTACACAATGTCGTTAAATAAAAAAAAATCATGGAAAGTTCTGCTCGTTTCATTGGTAGCAGCGGTTTCCTTTTCTATGCTCGCAGCATGCGGTAGTAGTGCTGATGATAGCAAGGCAGTAGCGACTTATAAAGGTGGAACGATTACAGAGAAGGAATTTGCGATGGATCAAAAAATCATGAAATTCCTCTCCCCACAGCAAGCGCAATATTTAGAGATTGATGCTTTTAAGGAGTCTATTTTGAAACAGGAAGTGGGCTTCGAATACTTGGCTTCCCAAGCAACGGATGAAGCGAAGAAGCAGGCGAAGAAAGAGGCAGATAGCCAAATCGCAGATTTGAAGAAAGCTCTGGGCGACAATTATAAGAAAACACTAAAAGACGCAGACGTTACTGAGGGCGACATCCATAGTTATATGGAGCGTGTGCTGACAGTTTATCAGGATATGCTGCTTAAAGTGACCGACGATCAGGTTGTTAAAGAATTTGAAGCTACAAAAGGTGACTTTACGGTAGCGACTTTGCGTCATGTGCTGATCGGTCTGACCGATGCTGACAACAAAGAGCGCACCAGCGAAGAAGCTCTGAAAATCGCGAAGGAAGTTAAGGCAAAGCTGGACGGCGGAGCTGATTTTGCAGCAATCGCTAAGGAATACTCTGACGATACAGCCTCTAAGGAAACGGGCGGAGAATACAAAGATAAAGCTGTAGGCACCTATGTAGATGAGTTTAAGAAGGCTGCCCAAACGTTGCCTTTGAATACCATTAGTGATCCTGTAGAGACTTCTTACGGTTACCACATTATTAAGGTGGAGTCCCGCACAGACAAAACCTTTGACCAGTTAACTGATGAACAAAAAGAAGGCATTAAGAGCTCCATTGTGTCCAAGAACCTAGAAGCGTTCATGGAGAAAGATTTGGAAGGCATTATTGAGAACATCAATCTGCCGAAGAGCTCTGCTGCCGCAGATGAATCCGGAACAGAAGCCACTACAGCACCAAGTGCATCCCCAAGCGCTACAAAAGCCGCTGAATAAACATCGGCAAAAATGGACAAGCTTACCTTAGAAAAAGCCATCCTCACTTAATGTGAAGATGGCTTTTTATTTCGAAGAAACATCTGTAGAACGGCTTTATCTTGATACAGATATTAATACATGTCAGCTTATGTATAAGGATCTGGGAAGAGATGAATACTATGGTCAGATATTACGATAAATCACTGGGATTATCCTTTCCCATAATGGACAGTAGTAAGACCATACTTCTTAAGAAAGCGGGGCACATGTGAAATGAAAGCTACTGGAATTGTTCGGCGTATTGATGATCTCGGACGAGTGGTTATTCCCAAAGAAATTAGACGTACTCTACGGATTAGAGAAGGCGACCCATTGGAAATTTTCGTCGATCGGGACGGTGAAGTCATACTCAAGAAATATTCCCCGATTGGTGAGTTGGGTGACTTTGCAAAAGAGTACGCGGAGTCGTTATTCGAAGGTACTGGTCATATTACGATGATTGCTGATCGTGATACCTTTATTGCACTAGCTGGAGGCTCCAAGAAAGACTATTTGGAGAAACAAGTAGGAATCCTCTTGGAGAAGGTCATGGATAGTCGTAAGACGGTGCTGGAAACCAACGAAGGCAGTTATGAAATCGCTAAAGATCATCCGGATTTGGTGTCCTCATATGTAGCCTCACCGATCATTTCCGGTGGAGATCCTATTGGTTGTGTAGTGATGGTAAGCAAGGATGATTCGGCAAAAATGTCGTCAATGGAAGTGAAAATGGCCGAAACCGCCGCTGCATTCCTCGGCAAACAAATGGAGCAGTAATCGTAATATAGACCCCGCTTTCCTTTTGGTAAGATATACAAAGGGTAAACGGGGTTTTGTCGTTCATACAAAACCGTTTCTACTTGTGGGCATACATACGTTATAATATAGAAATTCATCCCATCAAAGTCGTAGAAGCAGGTATTTTATGAAATCTAACACACAAACATCACGATTGCTCCAAGGGGCATTTATTTTAAGTGCCGCAGCGATTATTTCAAAGCTTATAGGTACACTCCAAAAGATCCCGCTGCAAAATCTTGGCGGAGATGCGGTATTTGGTATATACAACACAGTTTATCCCTTGTACACGATGTTGTTAACGGTAGCGATGCTGGGTCTGCCAGCAGCCATATCCAAATTTGTCGCTGAGGCTTCTGCCGGAAGGCGGGATGATGAGGGGCGGCGAATTTTGCTGGTATCTGCCGTAATAACGAGTCTTAGCGGATTGGTTATCGGAGCAATTACCTATGCAGGTGCGCCGATTATAGCTGAGTGGGTCGGCAACTCGCATGTGATGCCCGCTTTACGAACAAGTGCTTGGGGACTGGCAGTTGTACCAATCATGTCAGCATTGCGTGGTTACTTTCAGGGACTTCATAATATGGTTCCAACGGCTGTGTCACAAATTGTAGAGCAGTCCGTACGTGTTACAGTGATGATTGTACTGCTGTTATATCTGACCTCACAGGGGGCAGGCGCTGAGAGCATCGCTGCTGGCGCATTGCTTGGCTCCGCTGGGGGAGGGGTAGCAGGGCTTGTGATTATGCTGTTGTTTTTGCGACGTCATCGGCGGCAGTTAAGACAGGACACCTCTTTAGATGCTGCCGTCTCTGTCGAGAGTCAAGATTTAAAGCTGCCCAATATGGAAAGTAAAGGGCGTTCCAATCAACGGATGAAGGGCGTTAAAGCAAGTACATTGCTGGCTTATGGAATTCCTGTGATGCTTGGCGCACTGGCAATGCCTCTTATCGGCCTTGTAGATGTATTCACTGTACCTCGCTTGCTATCCTCTGTAGGGAGCGAAGTGGAGGCGATGACACAATTTGGTGTGTACAATCGCGGTTTGCCGTTAGTGCAGATTGTAACGATGATCGCCACTTCTTTGTCCGTTGTGTTCATTCCAGCCTTGGCAGAGGCGAAGTACAAAGGGGATACGAAGCTGATCGAGAGCCGTTGCAGCTTATCGCTGCGTTGGTTCTGGCTGTTAGGTCTAGCGGCCTCAGCAGGCCTAGCAGTGCTTGCTGAGCCGATTAATATGGCTCTTTACGGGGATACCGCCGGTAGCAGCACTATGACTTGGCTGGCCTTAACCGCTGTTGGCGGTACGGTCAGCATCATCTCAGCTGTGCTCCTGCAGGGCCTCGGCTACGTGCGCGCCCCGGCCCTGCACCTTTTGGCCGCCGCGCTGCTCAAGGCGGCCCTGAACCTGCTGCTGGTCCCGCAGCAGGGCATTACCGGCGCGGCCATCGCTGGCGTGGCCGCGCATTCGTTCGCAGCAGCGCTCAACGTGCTGCTGCTCTACCGCCAGGGCCATCTGCGGCTTCGCCTAGCAGATGCCCTGGCACGGCCCGCGCTGCTCACAGCGGGCCTGGCTCTTGCCGCCGCAGCCGCCAGCTGGGGCGTGGGCGCTGCGGCTACGGCCGCTGGCATTGGCGGCGGGCGCACCGCCAGCTTGGCGCAGAGCCTGCTCGGAGTGCTCGCAGGCTGCGTTGTCTTTGCCGTAGGGGCAATAGCCCTGCGGCTCCTTAGCGAGAGCGAGCTGCGCCAGCTTCCGGGCTTCGGCCCGTCCCTGGCGGACAAGCTGAAGAAGCTGCGCTTATTCCCTTAATCTACATTTACATCACAATATAAAAATGCGGTCTGCTGAGACAGCCGTTGATGAGGAGGAACAGACATGAGTGCAACATTAACGGTCGTTGGTCTTGGTTCAGGTAACCCTGATCGACTGACGTTAGGGATTATAAAGAAATTGAAGGCAGCATCTGTTGTTTACGTGCGGACAAAAGAGCATCCAGTCATGGCTGCACTCTCCGAGCTTGAAATTGCTTCACAGTCTTTCGATGGATTGTATGAATCCTTATCTTCGTTTCCTGAGGTTTATGCAGCGATTACTTCAAAGCTGATTGAAGAGGCTCGGTCCGCACCTGAGGGTACAGATATTGTCTATGCGGTTCCGGGTCATCCTATGGTGGCGGAATCAGCGGTTTCACAGCTGCGTGAGCGGTGTCCTGAGGAAGGCATTGAACTGCAAATATTAGGCGGAGAGAGCTTCCTCGACGAGGCGTTTGTTCGACTGGGGTTTGACCCCATCGAAGGATTTCAACTATTAGATGCTTCTGGTATTCGCAGCGCTCAGCTTCAGCCTGAACTGCATACCCTGATTGGCCAGGTATACGATAGCTTTACAGCCTCGGAGACAAAGTTATGTCTGATGGGGCTGTATCCGCCTGAATATGAAGTGGTTGTGGGTCATGCACTCGGTGTGGAGAACGAAGAAAGTATTGTAAGAGTCCCTCTATACGAGCTGGATCGTCTTAACGGTTATGGAAATTTGTCGTTGGTCTATGTACCTGCGAATCGTGACGAGAATCTAAGAAATCGTACCTTTGCTCGTTTGCATGAAATTGTCGATATTCTTCGAAGCCCGGAGGGTTGTCCATGGGATCGGGAGCAGACACATGAATCCCTGCGCAAAAATTTAATCGAAGAAACCTATGAAGTCCTTGAAACCATTGATGAGGACGACCCCGATCATATGAAAGAGGAGCTGGGCGACCTTTTGCTGCAAATTATGCTTCACTCTCAAATGGAGGAGGAGCTGGGCACGTTTAACGTGTATGACGTCATTGAAGGGCTGAATGATAAGCTTATCTTCCGTCACCCTCACGTCTTTGGAGATACCAATGCGAATGATGCCGAAGAAGCGTTGAAGAACTGGGAGGGCATGAAGGCAGAAGAGAAGCGGCGTAAAGGTGTGAAGCCAGAGGAATTATCCGTTCTTAGTGGTGTTCCGCGTGACCTACCTGCCCTTATGAAGGCATACAAGCTTCAGAAAAAAGCATCCAAGGTGGGCTTTGACTGGGACAACGCTACGGATTGCATAGCCAAAATTCGTGAGGAGATCGATGAGCTGCAGGAGGCGATTGACACAGATGCGGCGACAGATGATCAAATTCTGGAACTTGGGGATTTGTTGTTTGCAGTTACGAATGTCGCTCGTTTTATCGGTGCAGATCCGGAAGAGGCATTAACCCGAACTAACCGTAAATTTGTGCGCCGGTTCCAATATATTGAGCAAAGCTTGCACCGCAAGGGAAAGAGTGTAAAGGATAGTAGTTTGGAAGAGATGGAAGAATTGTGGCAAGAAGCTAAGGCGGAGGAGCGAAAAGTCTAGCCTTTCACAGCCTCCTTACGGTATATGGACTCTAAAATGGGGCAATGCTGTGGATGTAGCTTTTATTTTCTGATTTAGAATGTGGCCAGTAGTTTAATAGTGCTATAGAATAGATTCTGCGACGATTTGTGAGAAATAACTGCTTCTTTTTTAAAAAAACGACGAATCGTGGCAGGATTTTAAGGTGACATCAAGAATAACATAAAGACGAAATGCGATTCGCCCCATCCTATGGTGGTGATTCTCGTTTCATTTATTTTTTCGTATCCTAGGAGGAACTTTAAATTATGAACAAGACAGATTTGGTAAACAACATTTCCGAGAAAAACGGATTGGCAAAAAAAGATGTAGAAGCAGTATTGAACGGGTTCTTGGGTGAGATTACAGAAGCTTTGGCAAAAGGTGATAAAGTCCAACTGATCGGTTTCGGAACTTTTGAAACTCGCAAACGTGCAGGACGCACTGGTCGCAACCCGCAAACGGGCACAACGATTGAAATTCCAGAATCGACTGTACCGGCTTTCAAAGCTGGTAACAAGCTTAAAGAAGCCGTTAACTAATGCGTCTTGACAAATTCCTGAAAGTGTCCCGTTTAATTAAGCGCCGTACAGTGGCCAAGGATGTGTCCGAACAAGGCCGGGTACTGATTAACGGGCGGGAATCTAAACCTAGTAGTGCAGTTAAGATCGGTGACGAGATTACTGTACAATTTGGGCAAAAGCTTGTAACGGTCAAAGTAGAAAAGCTGGTCGAAACGACTCGCAAGGACGAGGCCGCTGGGATGTATACTCTAGTTCGGGAAGAGCCTGTTGCTAAGAGCAGCGGACTGGACTGGTAAGAGTAATAGTAAATAAAGAAGAAGGCATAACTTTACATTCTGTAGAGTGGTGCCTTCTTTTTTCTTTTTGTTTCTCTTATTTTTTTAGAGGGACGGGATGTTCTATAACTTCTACTTCTGCCATAGATTAGAGGTAAGAAGGAGGGGTACATGCTATGATCGAGCCAGGAAAGGTAAACAAACAGCATGATCTGCACATGCGCAGTCGTAAGCAGTTAGAGTTGACGGGCGTGCAAAATGTGGAGAGCTTCGACAGTGAGGAATTTTTGCTTCGTACAGAACTCGGCCATCTCACCATTCGCGGGAATCATTTACATATTAAAAATTTAAGTCTGGAGAACGGAATGTTGTCATTAGAGGGCAATGTACATTCCCTGATTTATCTCGATCCCGGATCGCAGGGCAAAAACAAAGGTCTACTCGGTAAGCTATTTAAATGAATCCTGCAGTTCAGTGGGTGACGCTGTTCTACATGATCATGGCTGGGTTGGCAATGGGACTGGCCTATGACAGCTACCGGGTGCTGTCGCTGAAGTTCAATTTTCCCAAATGGCTGAATGCTATGCTAGATCTACTATATTGGCTATGGGCCGCTTTGCTAGTATTTCGCATGCTATATGCCGGAAATCAAGGCCAACTGCGATTTTATGTCTTTTTAGGTTTGTTTCTAGGAGTATGGATCTATTTTTTAATCTTCAGTGTTACGGTACGGCGTTTTGTGTTAATGTTAATTCAATCGGTTCAGTATATGTTCAGGTTGCTATGGAGACTTGTGGAGATCCTGATAGGTACACCTCTTCGCTGGCTTTGGCGTTTTATTTTAGGACTGCTAAAGCTAACAGGTCGTATTCTATGGTTTATTCTTAAGCTTCTGCTGCGTCTGACCAAACCAATTTGGGTATTACCTGTAAGGTGGATCTCTCCACGGTTATCGCGGCTGGCACAAAGCGCCTGGATTGTGAAGATCACTGGATGGATTACCAAATGGCGGAAACGCTGACCTTGAATTAGGGGGTACGTTGCATGAACAGATTTACTGCGGAAGAGAAAAGTAATCATAGTAAAAATTCGGCCGCAGGCGCGAAGAGAAGAAGATTTATGTGGATTGTCTTTGTGGCACTATTTTTTGGCTGGGCGGGTTATACTTACTTCGATCAGAGTGCAGTCATTGCGGACAAGGGCAAGGAACTTGCGAAGAAACAGGAAACTAGTAAGGATGTCATGGCATCTTTAACTCAATTAAAATATGAATTATCCAGACTTAATGATGACGAGTATATTGGCCAATTAGCACGTAAATGGTACAATATCTATCCTCAAGGGGAAACTCCTATTCGAACAGAGCAATCCGAGCAATAATAGAGGTTAAAAGAGGCTTTTACTCTGTTGCCTTGATTTGCTCTTTACTGTATAATCAAATCACCGCAGACAGGATGACCTTAATATTCGTCTGTATATTTTTAAGGGAGGATCATTTTATTCTATGGCAATTGAAGTGGGCACCAAGTTAGAAGGCAAAGTGACAGGCATCACGCATTTCGGAGCATTTGTGGATCTGTCAGGAGGTGTCACAGGTCTCGTTCACATCTCGGAAATCGCCGATAATTATGTCAAGGATGTTAACGATCATCTGAAGATTAGTGATGTAGTAACAGTCAAGGTGATCAACGTCGATAAGGACGGCAAGATCGGACTTTCCATTAAGCAGGCTGTTGACAAGCCGGCATCGGAAGTACGTCCGCCTAGAGCTCCAAGACCAGAACGTCCTAGCGGCGGAGACCGTTTCGGCGGTGGCGGCGGCAGTGGTGGAGGCGGCGGTGGATTCAATCGTGAACGGGGTGGGCGTCCATTTAAGCCTGCAGCCGGTAAACCTTCATTCGAGGATAAAATGTCGCGATTCCTGAAAGACAGCGAAGAACGTATATCTTCGATCAAGAAGAACACAGAAGGAAAGCGCGGAGGCCGTGGAGCCAAACGCGTATAATCCAATAACCTGTACATCATAAATAACCGCAGGGGCATTTCGCCCTTGCGGTTTTTTTGTCATGTCATATAAAATTGCCGACAGCATCCATGCCATTCTCACATAACTCTAGGGCAATCGCTGACGAATGACCGCCGCGTCAGCGCGTGAAACTGCGTTGGAAATAATCTTGAAACTAATCAACCTACCGCCCCGCATGGGATAGAACAGCTTTTTTAAAGATCGCGGTCGAAGGCTTTTTTGTCGGAAATTTCTTGTGTGTGTCCCTCCATTTCTGACAAACTTTCTCAAATCCCCGGCTATATAATGAGTACCATAAATTCTTAAACGGGTGGTGTAGGGGAATGAGTAAAAGCAACGTGGTAAATTTGCCAGAGTGGACAAGAGTGGGAAGTGAAGATAAGAAGCAAAGACAAGCCTTACGCACGCGTATTGCAGCTTGGGGTCAGAAGCAGCGGTACATTCAGCTTATAGCAGCGAAGAAATGGATGCTTTTGCTTAGTTTCATGGGATTTCTGCTGGGTAGAGCCATGATTTTGGACGAACTATCTCCTTTTGCCGCCGCATACTTTGCCGTCATTGTGTTTATGCGTCGCGACTCTATTCTACCTGTAGCTGCAGCCATTATAGCTGGAAGTCTCTTTACCCCATTCCCTGGAGCTTTGATTATTACTGCTGAACTGATTATTTTCTTTCTAGTTTATAAAGGGCTGGAAAGTTATGAGCGAATAGACTTGTCCTATGCACCACTGATGGTGTTCGTGTCTTCGTTTATGGTTGGCTTGTTCCAGATCGTTATTGGCCCTTCTCTTTCTTGGTATCCGCTTATGATGACAACACTAGATGCTCTACTAGGCTTTGTGCTTACATTGGTGTTCATTCAAGCGCTACCTCTACTAACCTATAAGCAAAAGAGTAGAGCGCTCAGGAATGAGGAGATTCTATGCCTTATTATCTTGCTCGCCTCAGTAATGACAGGCCTAGTGGGTTGGACCCTTAACGGTTTGTCTTTGGAGCATATATTGTCACGTTATTTAATTCTTCTCTTCGCCATGGCAGGAGGGGCTCCTCTTGGTGCTGCTGTCGGGGTGGTGACCGGGTTGATTCTCAGTCTGGCGGATATCAGTGCAATCTATCAGATGAGCCTGCTTGCTTTTTCCGGAATGCTGGCGGGAATGATGCAGGGCGGCCGAAAAGGTGCAGTATCTATTGGGATGTTGCTAGGATCCACGATCCTTTCCGTCTATTTTACGGGTCCGGGTGATATGATGGCCTCAACATGGGAGACCTGTGTAGCGGTGGTGCTATTTCTTATAACGCCTAAGGCGATGATATCTGCTATTGCTAAATATGTTCCGGGCACATCAGACCATAGCCGATCTCAACATGAGTATGCACGAAGGGTAAGGGATCTAACGGCAGAACGGGTGACGCAATTCTCACAGGTATTCCAGCAGCTGTCGAGCAGCTTTGGGCAGATTCCACGCGCAGGAGAAGTAGGGAAATCAGACCGTGAGATGGAGGATTTCATGAATACGGTAACAGAGGGGGCCTGTGCGGGATGCATTCGGCGTTCCCACTGCTGGGATGCGAAATTCTATCAGACATATAGATACATGACAGATATGATGACCACTGTCGAGGAATGCCCTGATATTACGGCAGCTCAGTTACCACCGGAATGGAGCCGGATTTGCGGTAAAACTGGCGAAGTGCTTGAAGTCATGAAAGGGCAATATGATCTTTACCAACATGATATGCGATGGAAAAGACAAATATACGATAGTCGTCAATTTGTTGCCGAGCAGTTATCCGGCGTGTCGCAGGTTATGGAGGACTTGGCGCGAGAAATTAAACGTGAAGGACAGGCCATGTATCGCCAGGAAGCTCAAATCCGTGAGACGTTGGAGAAATTGGGCTTGTCTATCCATGGCATTGAGATCTTAAGTCTGGACCCTGGGCGTGTAGAAATTGAGGTGGTTCATGCCTATACTCGTGGATTTGATGAGTGCCGTAAAATGATCGCCCCGCTCTTATCTGACATTTTGGATGAGAATATTGCTGTCATGAGTGAGACGGCAGTCCATCCTAGGGAAGGCTTGTCGATGGTTACCTTCGGTTCAGCTAAAGCTTTTGAGGTAAACACAGGGGTGGCTGTCGTTTCTAAAAGTGGAGATATGCTGTCGGGTGACAGCTTTAGCACCGTAGAGCTTGGAAATGGTACCTTTGCGGTATCCATTAGCGATGGGATGGGAAATGGTGAGCGGGCGAGAATGGAGAGCAGTGCTGCACTTGGCATGTTAGAGAAGCTACTGCAATCGGGTATGGACGAGAAGCTGGCTGTAAAGTCGGTAAACTCTATTCTCTTATTACGTTCTCCCGACGAGTTCTATGCTACCGTCGATATGGCTTTAATCGATCAGTACTCTGCACAGACCACCTTTATGAAGATTGCTTCCGCACCGAGCTTTATCCGGAGGGGCAGTGAGGTCATTCCAATAACCTCTAGTAATCTGCCTATAGGAATCATTAAAGATATCGACGTGGATTTGATCAGCATGCAGCTTCGGGCGGGTGATATTTTGATTATGATGACGGATGGTATTTATGATGCGCCTGGATATGCCGTTAATAAGGAGATATGGATGAAACGGTTGATCCAAGAGCTTGAAGGGGATGATCCTCAAGATTTGGCGGATAGCCTGTTAGATAAGGTGATTCGTTATCAGGGCAATGAGATCCATGATGACATGACGATTGTCGTCAGTCGTGTTGATCATTTTCATCCGGAATGGTCCAGCCTGCATATGCCTGGTGTCGGCCGAATGGAGCGTCCGCGTACGGTGAGCTAGATGGTTGGGCACGCGCGAAGTGTCGTAATGCCTGTATGTTTAAGCACGCGCGAAGCGTCGTGTTGCTTGTATGTTTTAGTACGCGCGAAGCGTCGTGTACACTGTTATTGGTATAGGTCGAGGCGAGTCTGTGATGTGTAACTCGCCGACGTCTACTATTTACGTTTCAAAGGTTGACTGACTTTGGCGCATAATTTTTTCAGATCTTAACTGTTTACTAGTGAAGGTATGGAACGGAGAGAAATTTTGGAGCTGTAGAAGCGGAGCGTTCGCCTTTGTCCTCGGATTCCAACCGCAACAGGGGGTTCTAATCAGGGAATCTGAGGACAACAGCGATCGAAAGCCCAAACATTTCTCGCAGTTCCCCTATTCACTATCCCACAGTTCAGATCACAAATGTCCCCAACAATAGCGACCGTTTGAAATCTCTCATTTCTGGATATGCTAGAAACAGAGGTTTCAAACAAGGGGGAGTGGAGAGTTATGAAGCAGATTTTGCTCATTACTGACGGTTGTTCAAACGTAGGGGAAAGTCCGGTGATGGCAGCGGCGCATGCCTTGCAGGAGGGAATCACCGTAAATGTGGTCGGTGTAGTTGATTATGGTACGATCGGCGAACTCGGAAGCCGGGAAATAGCCGACATTGCCAAGGCCGGGGGAGGCCTTAGCCGAATAGTCGGAACGCCACAACTGGCGCAGACAATTCAGATGATGACACGGAAAACTGTGGTTCAGACGATCCAGCAGGCGGTTAATAAGGAAGTAAAAAAGATACTAGGTGAAGGGTCGCTGGAGCAGCTACCACCTGTTCAACGCTCGCAGGTTGTTACAGTTGTAGATGAACTAACAGAAACATCGCCACTGCGCATTGCGCTCCTTATCGATGCCAGTGCTAGTATGAAGCCTAAACTGGGTGCTGTGGAAGATGCGATTCGGGATTTGGCGCTCAGTCTGGAAGCTAGAGAAGGAAAGAGTGAGATCGCTGTGTTTCATTTTCCTGGAAATAACAGCAGCGAGGATGCCAGACTTGATTTAGATTGGACCAAGGATATGTCAGGTATTCGTACGCTATTCTCCAAATTACACATGAGAGGCGCAACACCGACGGGTCCAGCTATTTTCAAGGTGCTTGAACATTATCGTTATGATACACTGGATGAACATCGTGGACGGCGAATGGATGACCACGACGAAAGAGAAGGGATGATTGGTGGGTATGTCGTCTAATCCGTCCTATCCTACTGGCACCTTAATTACCGGCAAATGGCGGGGAAACCGTTATGTCGTGGAACGGATGCTGGGAAGGGGCGCGAACGGAACCGTATATCTTGTGCAAAGAGAAGGCAGACGGGAATGGTACGCGCTAAAAATCGGATACGATACACTTGAGCTGCAATCGGAGATCAATGTACTGACGTCGCTGCAATCGCGTCGAAAGCGCAATGAACACCGTGCTCGCCGTGAATCTCCATTATCTTCTTATTTCTTGGAATCGGATGATTTTGCGAATGGAAACAACGTACCTTTTTATGTCATGCGGTATGTTGAAGGCAAGCCTTTGCATCATTTTTTATCGAAGAATGGACCGGAATGGTTAGGTTTGGTAGGGCTTGGGTTGCTCGATAAGCTGCGCACATTACATGAATGCGGTTTTGTGTTTGGAGATTTGAAGCCGGAGAATGTAATGGTGTCCAATTACGGTGAAGTGGAGCTGATCGATTTTGGAGGCGCAAGCCCTAAAGGTCGTAGTGTGAAGCAATTTACGGAGTGGCATGACCGTGGCTTTTGGAATGCAGGTAGCCGCACGAGTGATGAGGGGTATGATTTATTCGCTTTTGCTGTGCTGTGCCTCCGTCTTTTAAATGAAGAGGGGCTCAAGAAAGCCGCGCTACAGTTGCCGCAGACAAGAAGTGTAGATGAACTGTTTAAGTTGGCCAGAAATCTACCCGACAAGAAACTATCCTCTTGGATTTGTTTGGCGTTAAAAGGAGGTTTCTCCGGTTCTGCAGATGCTACAGAGGTCTGGCGCAACCATATTTACAATTCGCGTAGAAAGCGACCTGATAGTATGGACACACCTCGCTGGCTTAAAAATGCTTTTGCATTATCCTTGTTCGTGCTTGCCTTTACGATTTATTGGGTATTTCGGTTTTGAACTTATACATATAGTTGAGAAAAGGGGGGCCGCATATGGAGCAAATGAATGGACTGATGGAGTCAGTATTGGAGTCAGCAGCCGAGCATGAGCTGTGGGCACCCCATGACACCATTGTAGTCGCAGTTTCCGGCGGCCCGGATTCTGTGGCTCTTTTGCATGTTTTGCATGAAATATCTTTAAACGTTATGCCACTTACCTTAATATGTGCTCATGTGAATCACGGATTTAGACCGGAGTCGAAGGAAGAGGCAGAGCTCGTACGTGGTATGGCTGAAGAACTGGGATTGCCCTTTGAGTTTGCGGAATTCGATATTCCCTCCTTGGCTAAAGAGAGTGGACTTGGTCCTGAGGGAACTGCACGTGAGAAGCGGTATGAATTTCTGATTGATACGGCACACCGATATGGGGCGCGTTCTGTTGCTCTGGCTCATCATGCGGATGATCAGGCAGAAACTGTCATTATGCGTTTATTACGCGGAAGTGGATTATCGGGACTGTCGGGTATCAAGTGGAAAAGAACAGAAAAAAAGGTGGAACTCATTCGCCCATTCCTACGTATTAACAAAACAGCACTTTTGGGTTTATGCCAAAATGAAGGTTTCACTTATGCTGAGGATGCCACCAATCTGCTAACGAAATACAAGCGGAATGCCATTCGTTTGGAAGTTCTTCCTTTTCTGGAAAAGTATAATGGAAGAGTGCGGCAGTCCCTCGTACAGCTTGCGGAAATTGCAGGGGCTGAGGATGAATATATGGAGGCATCTGCGGTAAAATGCTTTGAGGAGCTCGTTTCGGAAGGGGAAGGGAAATATACCTTTAACAGAGCTTCATTTGCGGCCATACCCTCCGCTTTACAACGGCGTTTGATTAAACTAATATTAAATTATCTGTCGGCGGATCTATCTGCCCTTGATTTCTCCAAGATTGAATCTGTACGTCGGGGAACGCTGCAGAGCTATCCCACCACCTGGAGTTTAGATTTAGGTGGAGGCCTGACTTGTGTGCGGCAATATGATATCATCTTGTTCTCGTCCAAGCCCGCGCAGCAACAGGCAAGCTATACATATCGTCTGTTTTTACCGGACTCCGAGCTTAAACTGGAGGAAATAGGTAAGGTGATGTCAATGGCGGTGCTGGAGAGAGAAAACTTTTTTGTACAGGGGGAGGATTATGGGAAGATGTCGGCTTGGTTTGACCGTGATGAACTGGTCTTTCCACTAACGATACGTTCCCGATTGCCTGGAGATACCATAAGAGTCATGGGATTAAACGGAAGCAAAAAGGTAAAAGATATTTATATTGATGATAAAATACCTGCTGCTAAACGTTCTATGATCCCCCTCGTTTGTGATGGTTTGGGCAATATCGTCTGGATTCCGGGCGTAAGACGCTCGATGCATGCCGCAGTAGGGCGGCACACGACCTCGGTACTTCTGTTGTCTCTAGCAGAGCTGGATGACCCTGAAGAAACGTAATGGTCGAAGTAAGTCTTTCATAGTATAACTTAGGAGGTTTCGCAAGTTGCAAAATGATATTCAAGAAGTCTTGATCACCGAAGAGGAACTTCAGCAGAAAATTAAGGAGCTCGGTCGAACACTGAGCGAAGAATACGCAGGCCGTACCCCTTTAGTCATTTGTGTACTAAAAGGCGCGTTTATATTTATGGCAGATTTGGTTAAAGCCATTACAGTACCTGTTGAGATGGATTTCATGGCAGTGTCCAGCTATGGAGCATCCACCAAGTCCTCTGGTGTTGTCAAAATTATTAAGGATTTGGATGTATCGGTAGAAGGCCGCGATATCTTGATCGTTGAAGATATTATTGACAGTGGCCTTACGCTCAGCTATTTGATTGAGCTGCTCCGCAACCGCAATGCTGCTTCTATCTCGGTGGTTACCTTATTTGATAAGCCATCAGGTCGTACGGTTAATCTTGAAGCCAGCTATACAGGCTTCGTGTTGCCAGACGAATTTGTAGTAGGCTACGGATTGGATTATGCCGAGCGGTATCGGAACCTCCCATATGTTGGAGTACTGAAGCCTGAGATTTATTCCAATTAAACTATTGATTGCCTTGATCATACGGATCAGGCACCCTTGGCTTCCTATATTTGAGGTGTCCCAAGAGGCTATGGTACAATAACTTGAGTGTTGCGAGAGGAGGTAGGGGATGAATCGGTTCATCCGGAATTCTGGTTTTTATTTGATTTTATTTTTAGTCGTGGTGGGTATTGTCCAGTTTGTGAGCAATGGAAATGAAGCCGCCGATTTCCCTAGATACGACGAGTTACGGCAGGAGATCAAGAACAACAATGTGAAGGATTTGACGGTTCAGTTTGAGGGTAATGCCTTTTTAGTTACAGGCGAATATAGAGAGCTGCCTGCCGATACTAAATCGAAAAGCTTCTCCACATATATTCCTCCAACAGATGCTGCTATTAATGAACTGATTCAGGCCAGTGATGTAAATGGCATTGAATTAACTCAGAAGAAAATGGAAGGTACCAGCATTTGGCTGACATTCCTTTCTTCCATTATCCCGCTGGTCATTATGTTCATCTTGTTCTTCTTCCTGTTTAACCAGGCGCAAGGTGGCGGCGGTAAAGTTATGAATTTCGGCAAGAGCAAGGCTCGGTTATATAATGAAGAGAAGAAGAAAATCAGCTTTGAGGATGTTGCAGGGGCTGATGAAGAGAAGCAAGAGCTTGTCGAAGTTGTTGAGTTCTTGAAAGATCCGCGTAAATTTGCAGCTGTCGGTGCACGTATCCCTAAAGGCGTACTGCTTGTAGGTCCTCCGGGAACAGGTAAAACATTGCTTGCACGTGCAGTAGCAGGTGAAGCCGGCGTTCCTTTCTTCAGTATTTCCGGTTCTGATTTTGTGGAAATGTTCGTGGGTGTCGGTGCTTCTCGGGTACGTGATTTGTTCGAGAACGCCAAGAAAAACGCACCATGTATTATCTTCATTGATGAAATTGATGCTGTGGGTCGTCAACGTGGCGCCGGACTCGGCGGCGGACATGACGAACGCGAACAGACACTTAACCAATTGCTGGTTGAGATGGATGGATTCGGTGGTAACGAAGGCATTATTATTGTTGCGGCAACTAACCGCGCTGATATACTTGATCCTGCATTACTTCGTCCAGGACGTTTTGACCGTCAAATTACGGTTGACCGCCCTGACGTAAAAGGTCGTGAAGCTGTACTTAAGGTTCACGCTCGTAACAAGCCGCTTACGAAAGATGTAAGACTGGATGTTGTCGCTAAACGTACAACTGGATTCACGGGTGCTGATCTAGAGAATCTGCTAAATGAGGCAGCGCTGCTAGCTGCACGTCGTAACCGCAAGGATATCTCCATGATTGAAGTGGATGAAGCCATTGACCGTGTTATCGTAGGTACTGAGAAACGTAGTCGTGTTATCAGCGACCGTGAGAAACGCATTGTAGCTTACCATGAAGCAGGCCATACTATCGCTGGTTATTTCCTTGAGCATGCTGATATGGTGCATAAAGTTACAATTATCCCACGCGGACGTGCAGGCGGATATGTAATTATGCTTCCGAAGGAAGATCGGATGATCGTTACCAAGCAGGAGCTTTTGGATAAGGTTACTGGATTACTTGGTGGACGTGTTGCCGAAGAATTGTTTATTGGTGAGATCGGTACGGGCGCATACAGTGACTTCCAACAGGCTACGCGTATCGTGCGTGCCATGATCATGGAATACGGTATGAGCGATAAGCTTGGACCTATGCAGTTCGGCTCTTCTCAAGGCCAAGTATTCTTAGGTCGTGATATTGGGCATGAACAGAATTATAGTGATTCCATTGCTTATGAGATTGATCAAGAAATGCAGAACTTTATTACTTCGAGCTACGAACGTTGTAAAGAGCTGTTGCTCAAACACTCTAAAGAAATGCATCTGATTGCCAACACGTTACTTGAGAAGGAAACACTTGAGCTTGATCAGATTAAAGAGCTGATTGAACAAGGATTCCTTTCTGAAGATGGTAAGGCTGAAGGTGGCGAAGGCGTTGCACTTGAAGTTGGTGAACCAGTCATTGATAATATCGGTGATGTGCGTGTTCGCATTCAAGGCAAGTCTGAAGATACGGAGTCCACGCCTCCGAACCTATCTAAGGAAATCCCGAACAAACCTGAGTCTGAGGGAAATGACGGATCTGATGATGACAATAAAGGCGGCGGAACTAGCCTTACCTAAGCAGGCTTACTATTCATAAGATGTAAAATTATCCGGAGAGCGTAATTGTTCTCCGGATTTTTTATTTTAATTTTTAGGTAATTTCATGCTTGGAAGCCTGTCTAGTCACATTGACAGGGGCTGGAACGTTGTGTACATTAGTGATTAATATTACTTACTATTATCATCAGCTTATTCATTTTTTCAGATGATGGCTCATGCCATTTGATAACATCGCGCCGGCGTAAAGCCGCGAAGATTTAAGGGGGAGAACAATCGGTGGAAGCTCTGGCACTTGAGCGCAAGCAGGAACAGAATCGTGAACTTCGTATACGTCTTGAACAGCTTAAAAAGGAAAGAAACGCAATCATTTTAGCTCATTATTATCAACGTGATGAAATTCAGGAAGTTGCCGATTTCCGGGGGGACTCTTTTTTACTCGCTCAGAAGGCTGCGGAGACAGATGCAGAGGTTATCGTATTCTGCGGTGTTCATTTCATGGGGGAAAGCGCTAAAATATTAGCACCAAACAAAACCGTCCTTATTCCTGATGAACGTGCAGGCTGCCCAATGGCTGATATGGTCAATGTAGATGGTTTGCGTAAGCTTAAAGCGCAACATCCAAATGCTAAAGTGGTGACTTATATCAACTCGTCTGCAGAGATTAAAGCGGAAACTGATATCTGTTGTACCTCTGCCAATGCCGTGAAAGTAATCGAATCCCTCGATGCTGAAGAAATTATCTGGGTACCCGATAAGAATCTTGGTCAATACGTACAGGATCAGACCGGCAAAAAACTGATTATTTGGGAAGGCTATTGCAACACTCACGATATGTTGACTGTTAAAGATGTAGTAGAAATGAGAGCAAAATACCCAGAAGCAGAATTTGTAGTTCATCCAGAATGTCGTCCGGAAGTAGTGGCCATGGGTGATTATGTAGGTAGTACTACATCCATTCTCGAGTATTGCCGGAAATCCGACCGTAAGCAATTTATCGTTGGAACTGAGGATGGTACAGGATATCAGCTTCGTAAAGATAGTCCGGATAAAGAATTCCATTTTGCTACAAAATTTCTTGTTTGTCCCAATATGAAAGTTAACAATCTAAAAAAACTGGTGAAATGCCTGGAGACAATGAAGCCACAAATCTATGTACCGCCTGCTGTCGCCGACAAAGCCAGAACTTCCCTAGAGCGCATGCTACAAGTCCGGTAGTATGCGCTACTCTTTCGTTGAAACAGGTGAAACGCGGTCATGATTCCACAATATTTGGTTGATTTTGATCTTCGGGATATTCCTAAAGTAAAGACAGATTGTATTGTTATCGGTTCAGGGATTGCCGGATTGTTCACGGCTATTAAAGCTAGTGAAGATCGGCGTGTCATTATGATCACAAAGAAATCAGTAATGGAGAGTAATACTCGCTATGCACAAGGGGGGATCGCAGCTGTAATAGCTGAGGACGATTCTCCTGCTTACCACCGGCAGGATACCTTAATGGCTGGAGCAGGTCTTTGCTCCTCCACAGCTGTCGATGCACTTGTTAATGAAGGACCAGATCGAGTTCATGAGCTAATTCGTTTAGGCACTCTTTTTGATAAGGAAGATGGGGTACTGGCTTTGACGCAGGAAGGAGCGCATAGCCACCGTCGTATTTTGCATGCTAATGGAGATGCTACAGGTTATGAGATTGTTCGTGCTTTGGCTGAACAGGTAGCAGAACATAAGAATATTGAGGTGTGGGATGATCATTACGTCATTGATCTCATCACTGAAGGCGGAGAATGTGTAGGCGCATTGTTGCAGCGTCCCGGGGGCGGACGGTTATTCCTGCAAGGGGATGCGACTATTTTGTGCTCTGGTGGAGCAGGACAATTATTTAGATACACTACCAACCCTGAAGTAGCTACAGGCGATGGGGTAGCCATTGCCTATCGAGCCGGCGCTCATATAAGAGATATGGAATTTATTCAATTTCATCCTACAGCATTGAGTTATCCTGGAGCTCCTAGATTCCTAATCTCCGAAGCAGTTCGTGGGGAAGGCGCAGTATTGCGCAATATTAATGGAGAGCGGTTCATGGAGCGTTATCATGAGTTGCTTGAGCTAGCCCCACGAGATATTGTAGCTCGGGCAATTGTAAGTGAAATGGAGCTTACAAAGTCAACGTTTGTCTATTTGGATATTACGCATGAATCTCCAGAAATGGTGAAGCATCGGTTCCCTACAATACATGAGACATGTATGGGCTATGGATTGGATATTACAAGTGATTGGATTCCAGTGGCTCCAGCTGCGCATTATATGATGGGGGGCATTAAGACCGATCTGAATGGGGAGAGTACGATTCCCCGCTTGTTTGCTTGCGGAGAGGTTTCTTCCACAGGCGTACATGGGGCTAATCGATTAGCAAGCAATTCATTATCAGAAGCAGTTGTTTTTGGGCATCGTATTATTGAGCGGATTCGCAAATTATCCCCGCTTGGACGTGATGTTGTATCAGTTAGCAGCAACGATGGGCGTGTTGATTCGCCAACTCAAGCTATTGTGGAACGCCGTTTGAAGCTGCAAAAGGTAATGGTTCGATATGCTGGATTACGACGTAATGAAGAGACCTTGTCTAAGGGAATAGAAGAATTGAAACGGCAGCTACCCATCTTTGGATCCGTATTGACTAAACGCGAGGAATACGAGTTCGCTAATATGCTGACCTGCTGTTTGCTCGTGACAGAGTCTGCTCTAGCACGGGAAGAGAGTCGGGGGGCACATTACCGTGAGGATTATCCGCAGCGAAGTGATGTTCAGTGGCGCAAGCACCTGCTTCAAATTCGCGATCTGGGAATAGTGGAGGAATTAAGCGATGATGTTTAATGGTTACAATGAAGAACTAGTACAATCCATCAAGGCTTGGCTGCGGGAAGATGTTGGTTCCGGGGATGTAACAACACAGATGACGATACCTGTTGGCCATCAATCTAAAGGGATTATTCATGCTAAAGAAGATGGCGTAATTTGTGGTATCCCAATTGCAGAGTTGGTTTTTGAAATTGTTGATCCTACGCTTAGCTTTACAGCCCTTGTAGAAGAAGGTCAAGCAGTGACCAAAGGGACTGTAATTATTGAGGTGGAAGGCAGCACACACGCAATTCTTACAGGTGAACGGCTTGCGCTCAATTTGATGCAGCGTCTTTCGGGTGTTGCCTCACGTACGGCATCTTTCGTACAGGTGCTTGATGGATTATCGACTCGTCTAGTAGATACACGGAAGACTACACCAGGCCATCGTATGCTTGAGAAATATGCAGTTCGTGTTGGTGGAGGCTTTAATCATCGCTTTGGCTTATATGATGCGGTTATGATCAAGGACAATCATATCAAAGGTGCGGGGGGTATTCGGCAAGCTGTAGGTCGTGCTCGAAAGAACATCCCGCATACGATGAGCATTGAAGTAGAGACTGAGAACTTAGAGCAAGTCGAAGAGGCGCTGGCAGCAGGTGCTGATATTATTATGCTGGATAATATGTCTAACGAGATGATGAAGCAAGCGGTGGCTAGGATTAAAGCTAAAGCGCCACATGTCAAGACAGAGGCCTCCGGCAATGTATCGTTAGAAACGGTTCGTGGGATTGCAGAAACAGGCGTGGATGTGATCTCTGTAGGGCGCCTTACGTACTCCTTCTCCAGTCTGGATATTAGTCTAGACCTTAATGCCAAGAAGGAAGGGCCTTCATCATGATGCTTGCTGTTGATATCGGTAATACCAATATTGTTCTCGGCGTATACAGAAAGCGTGAATTGTTGCATCATTTCCGTCTAAGTACTGCGCGCCAATCGACCGTGGATGAATATGGAGTGCTGATACACAATCTTTTTCAGATGTCAGGAATTTCTGTCAAAGAGGTGGAAGGTGTAATTATATCCTCGGTAGTTCCACCCCTGGTTAAGACTATCGTGGATATGTGTATAAAGTATATAGGCAAAGATCCGTTACTCGTGGGACCAGGGATAAAAACGGGCCTTAATCTTCGCTATGAGAATCCACGTGAGATTGGCGCAGACCGGATTGTTAATGCTGTGGCTGCGATTGAACAATATAAATGTCCGCTTGTTGTTGTTGATTTTGGTACGGCTACGACCTTTGATTGTATCGATGCGGGAGCTAATTATCTCGGAGGAGCGATTGTTCCGGGGCTTGGCATTTCTACAGAGGCCTTATATCAGCGAGCATCCAAACTGCCACGAATTGAGTTAGAGAAGCCTAAAAAAGTTATCGGACGTAATACAGTGCATGCTATGCAGGCTGGTATTATTTTTGGGTACGCGGGTCAGGTTGAGGGAATCGTTAAGCGTATCAAAATCGAGATGAATGCTCCGGGGCTAAAGGTTATTTCTACCGGAGGTCTCGCTTCGCTAATTGCAGGTGAGACGGATTGTATCGACGAAGTAAACCCCATGTTAACACTAGAAGGATTACGAATTATTTATGATCGTAACCAATAAAGATAAAGAAGCCTAAAGGGCGAAGAGATAGGAGGGCTAAGCACCCAATGGAAAAAAAGAAGGATCGACTTATCCGTGGAACGGCTATGAATGGTAAAGTGAGAGCGTTTGCTGTCCGCACAACAGAATTGGTCGAGGAATTGCGGCGTAGACATGATACGTATCCGACGGCAACAGCCGCGTTAGGACGTACGGTTACCGCTGCAGCCATGATGGGCGCTATGCTCAAAGGTAGAGAGAAGCTATGCATCATGGTCAAAGGGGATGGACCGATTGGACAAATTGTTGCGGAGTCCAATGCGTTGGGAGAAGTGTGCGGATATGTACACCATCCTCACGTTCACTTACCTAGCAATAGCATGGGCAAATTAGATGTAGCTGGAGCTGTAGGGACGGAAGGGTTCATTGATATTATTAAGGATTTGGGTTTAAAGGAACCTTATCGAGGTAGTATTCCAATCATCTCTGGAGAGCTTGCAGAAGATTTCACTTATTATTTCGCTGTATCTGAGCAAACCCCAGCTGCCGTTGGCTTGGGTGTACTAGTAGATACTGATGAGTCAGTAATTGTAGCCGGAGGATTTATCGTGCAGCTTCTTCCAGGACTGACGGATGCGGAGATTACGGAGATCGAAAAAGCTCTAGGGGCTATGCCTTCCGTGACAACACTCCTTGATCAGGGCTTAGAGCCAGAAGAAATGCTGCGTTTTCTTTTGCCGGATGCCGTGGTTATGGATGAACTGGATATTAACTTTGCTTGTCAATGTTCGCGTGAGCGGGTAGAGCAGACATTGATTAGCCTTGGGCAAGCTGAACTGGAGAGAATAATTGCAGAAGATGAACAGGCTGAAGTTGTATGTCATTTTTGCAACGAGGCTTATGTTTTTAATAAGGACGAATTACAGGTCATTTTAGAACAAGCGAACTCGTAGGTCATGGGATGATGACGAGACAGGAACGCGCACTTCGCAATACGGTTGTTATTCTAGCTGTTGCATCTTTAATGCTCGGGGGTCTGTTATTCTGGAGTTTACGCGCCATGGCCCTTCTAAAAGGAGATACAACAGAGAGTGAAATATCGGAGATAGCGACTGCAGGCGGGCAACCGATAACAGATAAGCAGTGGATGGATGAGCTGAAAAAAAAGCATGGTTACGAAGTGCTAGTTGGAATAATTAATCATATTGTTGTGGAGATGGAAGCTAAGGCTCTGGGGATTACTGTGACGGATGATGAGGTTGAGCAGGAGCTTGCACGAACTATGGTTGGATACGGATCCGAAGAACAGTATTATGCGCAAATGCAGTCTCAGCTGGGTTTATCCCGTCAGGAAGTGTTCGCAGAGACAGCTTATCGTCTAACCTTACAAGCGATAGCCACCGTGGGTATTACGATTAATGAAGCGGATATCGATACTTATTTAGATCAAAATGCTGAGCGGTTTACTCCGAAAAGAGAACTAGAGCTCTCCATGATCAAGGTTTCATCTTATGAAGAAGGCGAGCAGGTAATGGATCGTTTGGAGCAGGGTGAGAACTTTGCTGATTTGGCTAGGGAAGTGTCCATTGATGAAGCGAGTCGGCAGCAAGGAGGCAGCTTGGGGAAGGTGGAGGAAGACGATCCTTTTTGGCCTGAAGGACTGCTTAAGACTGCGGCTAGTTTGGATGCGGGTGATATAGCGGGACCGATTCAGGCGGAGGACGACTTCGCTATCATTCGACTAGAGAGTATTCACTCTCCAGCAGTTCCGGACCAGAAGGAGATACGGGCGCTGATACGTCAAGAACTGGCTTTGGAGCAAGCACCTCCTCTACAACAAGTAGAGAGTGATTTGCGTACAAAATATGATGTGGCAATAAATATTGACAACAGCCTGCAAGATTGATAATATGATATTAACGTAAAACCTACCGTTTTAGTCGGAAATAACTAACGGTGGTCAAATATCTACACCTCTTTATAGCAGTTATTACTGCGTAAAAGGCACCCACATACAGAAGAGTAAAGTCATAATTTACGTTCTTATATTGCACTTATCATTCTAAGGAGGTTTTTGCTCATGGCTAAAGTCGTTAACAACGTAACAGAATTGATCGGCGGTACTCCGCTCGTTCGTTTGAATCGTCTGGCACAGGAAGGCTCCGCAGATATTTATTTGAAATTGGAATATCAGAACCCGGGATCAAGCGTAAAAGACCGTATCGCAATCAGCATCGTGGAAGAAGCTGAGCGCGAAGGTCTACTGAAGCCAGGAGGTACAATTGTAGAAGCAACTAGTGGTAATACTGGTATCGGCTTGGCACTTGTAGCTGCGGCTAAAGGTTATAAGGCAGTTATCGTAATGCCTGAAACCATGAGCTTGGAGCGTCGCAATCTACTTCGTGCATACGGAGCAGAATTGGTACTAACTCCAGGATCGGAAGGCATGAATGGTGCGGTTAAGAAAGCGGAAGAAATTCTGAAAGAGAACCCAAGCTATTTCCCATCCGAGCAATTCAAGAATAAAGCGAACGTGAAGATCCACCGTGAGACCACTGGACCTGAAATCGTTGAAGCGATTGAGTCCATCGGTGGCCCACTGGATGCTTTTATTGCAGGTATCGGAACAGGTGGAACGATCACGGGTGCAGGTGAAGTGCTGAAGAGCAAATATCCTGACGTGAAGATCTATGCTGTGGAACCTGCTGCTTCTCCAATCTTGGCAGGAGGCAAACCAGGCCCTCACAAAATCCAGGGTATCGGAGCTAACTTCATTCCTGAGATTCTGAACCAGGATATTTATGATGAGATTATCCATGTAGAGAACGATGAAGCATTCGAAACTGCACGCCGTGTAGCTAAAGAAGAAGGCGTTCTTTCCGGTATTTCTTCAGGTGCTGCTGTGTTTGCGGCGCTTAAGGTAGCTAAAGACTTGGGTCCTGGCAAAAAGGTAGTTGTCATTATTCCAAGTAACGGTGAACGTTACCTGAGCACACCACTTTACAATTTCGAAGCGTAATTGCTTGCAATAACGTAAATCTATAAGAGTCTTCATACCACCCTTTTGGTGGTGATGGAGACTCTTTTCGTTGATTAATAAGGCAAAAGGTTCTGTACATATACGGCAGGCTTGACGCGGTAACATCATTATTGTTGAAAAACACTTTGCTTTTTACTGAAAACGCAAAAACCATAATAATTTCCTATCGCTGGGGGCTTTTCAATAATGCCTTAAGTACAGTATACTGACAGGCAACATACTACTGACGATTTAAAATAGGCGAGGGCTGGACAAAACTAATGGAATGCTTACGAAGCGAGTTTTGTCCCGAAGATTAAATTGTAGGATTATGCTAGACAAAACTTTTAGGAGGATGGCTTTGGAAATCATAACGACATGGCATGAGTGGGAACAATGGGCAGCTGAGGACTGGAGCATGTTCCCTTTAATAATAAAATCCCCCCGGTGCACAAACGAGTTGCCTGCATCGTGGGAGAAGGCCTGGGAATTAGCTTCCCAGTATTCTGTAGTCTTAGAAAGTGGCAAGGGCGGGCGCTTTACGTACTTAGGCTTAAATCCTGTCTCCATATTGAAGGGCAAAGAGGACAAGGCCGAAGTATTTAACTTTTCTACTGAATCTCTGGAATCAGCGGACGATGAGGAAATACATGAGGTAACAACGTTGCAAGGACAGCCGCTGGAACTGCTACAGCAATGGATGTCTGGCTTCACCTCGCCAAGTCTAAATGTTCAGGGCATTCCTCCATTTACAGGTGGATGCATTGGATTTCTAGGGTACGATGTGGTCCGCTCATTGGAGCGTTTGCCGTCTCTTGCACAAGATGATCCTGGTTTTCCTGATTATCTTTTTATGAGGATGGATGAGGTATGGATTTATGATCATGAAGAGCATGTGCTTTATTGTGCAGTTCACGTCCCGGTTCCAGCAGAATGCGGGATGGAGGAATTGCAGAACCTTTACCTCGGGGGGATAGAGCAGGCCGGGCGAATGGTTGAGCAATGGCAGTTGATTTCTTCAACCTCGGGCTTGAACAAAGAAACCGTAGATCGCATTGAATCCATTACGGCTTCATCAGGAGAGTGGCCGGGCATGACCTCGGCTTTTTCACCAGAGAAGTTCCAGCAGGCTGTGCTGGACGTTCAGGAATACATCCGCCAAGGCGATGTATTCCAAGTGAACCTCTCGCTGCGCCAGGAGGCGCAGCTGAAGTCCTCGCCGGAGGATGTTTACGAGTGGCTGCGCAAGCTCAATCCGTCCCCGTACATGGGGCTCTTGCGGTCGCCCGGCTTCGCGCTGTCCAGCGCTTCACCGGAGCTGCTCGTCAAGCTGCACGGGGACAAAGTGATCGCACGGCCAATCGCCGGCACCCGGCGCCGAGGCCTGACTCCCGCGGAGGATGCCGCCATGGAGGCGGAGCTTCGCGGGAGCGAAAAAGAGATCGCCGAGCATATCATGCTTGTCGATCTAGAGCGCAACGACATTGGACGTGTCGCTGCATACGGGTCCGTCAGCGTGCCTGAGCTGATGACGGTGGAGCGCTACTCTCATGTGATGCATCTCGTTTCGCAGGTTGAGGGCCAGGTCGCGCCTGATAAGGACGCTTACGCTGTTATCGCAGCTTTGTTCCCGGGGGGAACGATTACAGGTGCGCCTAAAGTAAGAACAATGGAAATCATTGAAGAACTGGAGCCGGTTCGGCGCGGACCGTATACAGGATCCATGGGCTTTATTGACTATAACGGAAATATGGAATTAAATATTATTATTAGAACACTGGCTGTAAAGGATGGAGTCGGATATATTCAGACAGGTGCAGGCATCGTGATCGACTCTGATCCATATCGTGAATACCGTGAATGCCATAATAAAGCCAAAGCGGTAGTGAAGGCAGTCCTCTGTAGTGAATTGCAGCAGGAATCCCAAACTACCGGCGGCGCCGAAGGGGGAGAAACACTGTGATCTTGGTCATCGATAATTATGATTCCTTTACGTATAACCTCGTGCAGTATTTGGGGGAACTAGGGGAAGAGGTTAAAGTACACCGCAACGATGAAATTACCATTGAAGAGATTGAAAAAATGGCTCCCGATCATATTCTAATTTCTCCAGGACCATGTACACCTAATGAAGCGGGGATCAGTTTGGAATTATTGCATCATTTCAAAGGTATTATTCCGATCTTCGGCGTATGCCTTGGACATCAGGCGATTGGCCAAGCATTTGGTGGCAATGTTATTCGTGCAGAGCGTTTGATGCATGGAAAGACATCTCCGATTCATCATAAAGGCACGTCGGTTTTTGAAGGTCTGGAGTCTCCTTTTACAGCAACTAGATATCATTCTTTGATTGTTGAACGTGAGAGTCTGCCGGATTGTCTGGAGATTACAGCGGAGACTGAAGAAGGGGAGATTATGGCACTGCGCCATAAAGAATACCCTATCGAAGGTGTGCAGTTCCACCCGGAATCTATTATTACGGATCATGGTCATACGATGCTGCGTAATTTCTTGAAACGGAGAGCCGGAGAAACGGCATGAAATATATAGGATTTAACAATGATGTCATAGATGCACGACAAGCCGTGGTTTCCGCCCTGGATCACGGCTTTTTATACGGCATAGGGTTATTCGAGACTTTTCGGACGTATGGTGGACTGCCTTTTTTGCTGGAGCGTCATTTGAAGCGTATGGCGGAGGGGTGTAAGGAGCTTGGTATTCCCTTTGAGCAGGATGCTGAACATCTGCAGGAGTGGATTCAACGTGTTATGGACAAAAATGAATTAAAGGAAGCTTATATACGCTATACCGTGACCGCTGGCGAGGATATTCTCGGATTACCGGCGGACGATTACCGTGAGCCTAATCATTTGCTGTACATCAAAGCGCTCCCGAAAGCTCCTGATAAACTATATACCGAAGGCAAAGAGCTGCAACTGTTGTCCTTACGACGTAACACTCCTGAGGGAGCAGTGCGGTTCAAGTCGCTGCATTATATGAATAATATTTTGGCCAAGCGTGAGCTTAGGGGGTATGCCTCTGCTTCGAATGGTTCTGAAGGACTGATGTTGACCGAACAAGAGATCATAGCAGAGGGCATTGTCAGCAACATCTTTTTTATAAAAAACAATATTCTCCATACGCCGGATATCTCAACTGGGATTCTGCCGGGAATTACCCGGGAAATGGTAATGGAGCTGGCTCGTAGTGCTGGAATTAGGGTAGAAGAGGGCGCATATCACTGGGAGCAGTTGAAAATAGCCGACGAAGTATTTCTTACTAATTCCGTGCAAGAAATTGTTCCTGTCACAACGCTTTGGGAAAAAGATAAAAGATTTACCGTAGGCGATGGCCTTTGCGGCAAGATTACTTCGGTTATGATTTCAGCCTATAGAGAAAGGACGGGAGTATCGAATTGAGACCAATCATATTTAAGCGGACGTACCGCTGTGGGAGTACAGATTTACAATTGGGAGATCGAACGCTGATTATGGGCATCCTGAATGTAACCCCGGATTCTTTTTCAGATGGAGGACTTTGGGATCATCCGGACAAAGCAGTAGAACATGCGCTGCGCATGGCTGCCGACGGTGCTGATATTATAGATATTGGTGGGGAGTCTACCCGTCCGGGTCATAAACCGGTGGGGCTTGAAGAGGAACTAGCGCGTGTATTACCTGTCATCGAGAGTATTCATCGAGCGGCACCGCATATTCCTTTATCTATTGATACCTACAAAGCTGAAGTGGCACGCCAAGCTATTGCCGCTGGTGCTCATATCATTAATGACATATGGGGATGTAAGGCAGATCCGGAAATGGCGGCAGTGGCAGCAGCTGCGGACTGTCCTATTATTTTGATGCATAACCGTCAGGATCGTGAGTATACAAATCTAAGTGCAGATATGTCGGCAGACCTTAAGGAAAGTATTGACCTTGCTTTAGCCGCAGGCGTGAAGCCGGCCAATATTATCTTGGATCCAGGGATCGGCTTTGCTAAGGATTTTAATGAAAATTTGCAGGCAATGATACTTTTAGACCGATTAACTGATCTTGGCTATCCGCTGTTACTCGCGACTTCACGCAAAAAATTCATCCGGACGGTACTTGATTTACCCTCTGATGATGTTGTCGAAGGTACCGCAGCTACTGTAGCTTTCGGTATTGCTCAAGGCTGCCAGATCGTACGTGTGCATGATGTATCCCTGATTAAAAGAACGGTCAAGATGTGTGATGCGATGTTGTATGCTGCACCTCCAGTGGTGCGTGAATAAAGATATTTTAGAAAAAGGGCGGGTTTAAAGATGGATAAAATGACGCTGCATCGAATGGAATACTACGGATATCATGGTGTATTTGAAGAGGAGCGTAAGCTGGGTCAACGTTTTTACATTGATTTGGAGCTGGAGCTTGATCTGCAGGGAGCGGGTCAGAATGATGATTTGAACCAGACGGTGAACTATGCTGAAGTGCATGAGCTGGTCAAAAATATTGTCGAAATAAAGTCCTTTAAGTTGATTGAAGCTTTGGCAGAATACATTGCATCCTCCGTACTGGACACTTATACTGTTATCAATGCAGTAACGGTAAAAGTAACTAAACCGCATCCGCCATTCGACATTCATTTTCAGGGAGTGACTGTAGAGCTGCGCAGAACTAGAAAGTGAGAACAATGTCCATGAATATACATTCCACCTCTGAAGAATCAGAGGCTTATATTGCTTTAGGGGCTAATTTGGGTGACCGTGAGGGTACGCTGTCAGAGGCTTTGAACAGACTGAATAATCATGATGAAATAAAGGTGGTTCGCTGCTCCAAAGTTTACGAGACAGAGCCTGTAGGTTATTTAGATCAGCCACAGTTTCTCAATATGGCAGCAGCTTTGCGCACGACGCTTGCGCCAGAGACCTTGCTGGAAGTAATGCTGGGGATTGAGACGCAGCTGGGTCGTATCCGGGATATCCGGTATGGGCCGAGAACGGTAGATCTAGATCTATTGTGGGTAGAGGGGCAGACACTGGATACCCCGCATTTAACGTTACCGCATCCGCGTATGTTTGAGCGTGCATTTGTAATGCTTCCGCTCAGTGATATCGTTCCACAGGACGAACAGTCTTCCGGACTCCGCAAGTTGATCACAGCAGCGCTTCAAGACATAGACGGGAAGGAAGGAATTCGGTTGTGGACAACAAGCGTATGGGACGGAGGATCAGGGCATTCCGCAAGCTAAAAGGCTACACTCAACAGGAGCTTGCGGATCTCGCTGGGATTTCATTGGCTGTGCTTGGCGCAGTCGAGAGAGGCAACAGACATTTGGAAGATCAAATTTTAGATAAAATTGCGAATGTCCTAGGGGTTACAACCGAAGAATTGGCAAATCCTAACTCATAATTTTTAAGGAATACAAATAGGAATAAGGAAATGATACGAATGCTGAAGATTGGCGACATTGAGATGAAGAATCAAGTTGTTCTGGCACCTATGGCTGGCGTTTGCAATCCAGCTTTTCGTCTAATCGCTAAAGAGTTTGGTACAGGTTTAGTCTGTGCAGAAATGGTGAGCGACAAGGCTATTATTCACGGAAATACGCGTACTCGCGAAATGTTGTTCGTGGATGAACGTGAGAAACCGCTTAGTTTGCAGATTTTTGGTGGAGACAGAGAGTCACTGGTACAAGCGGCAAAAGTAGTTGATAAAGAGACCAATGCTGATATTATCGATATCAATATGGGATGCCCGGTGCCTAAAGTAACAAAATGTGATGCGGGAGCCCGTTGGCTTCTGAATCCCGACAAAATCTATGAAATGGTATCCGCGGTTGTCGATGTTGTTGATAAGCCTGTAACTGTGAAGATGCGGATTGGCTGGGATAGTGAGCATATTTTTGTCGAAGATAATGCGCGTGCAGTAGAACGTGCGGGTGGCAAGGCTGTCAGTGTACACGGACGAACACGGGAGCAACTCTACACGGGTCGTGCGGATTGGAATTATATCAAGATGGCAAAGGAAGCGGTCTCCATTCCGGTTATCGGCAATGGGGATGTCAATACACCTGAAGATGCTCGGGCTATGCTTGATCAGACGGGTTGTGATGGTGTGATGATCGGGCGTGGTGCGCTAGGTAACCCATGGATGCTGTATCGTACGATTCAGTATTTAAGCACCGGGGAACTGATGCCTGAGCCGGGGTTAGATGAGAAAATTAAGGTTGCCATTCTTCATATGGATCGACTGGTTGCTCTTAAGGGAGAAGCCATTGCTGTTCGTGATATGCGTAAGCATATGGCTTGGTATTTAAAAGGCCTAAAGTCTGCTGCACGTGTGAAGGATGTACTCATGTTAGAGACCAAACGTGATGGAATGGTGAAGATTTTGAATGATTTTGTCGTTCAACTTCAGCATGAAGAAGCGAATAAGGGGAATGAAATGTCTTCATCCGCAGTATAAACGTTATTTTCCTAACGCTTTTTGAACACATCCCACTTTATATGTGGTGTCATTGACATTTTGTAGCGGTTCCAATATAATTTCACAGTATAAAATCGCCGTTACAGTAAGAGCAATGCAGCAGGGAGTGTTCTTATCCTCCTAGATTAGCATATAGTATGGTGTTTTCAATAATTGTATACGACAGGAGAATCGGTTGAGATGAGCGATAAAGAAGTCATCCTTACGCCGGACGGGCTAAAGCGTCTGGAAGATGAGCTGGAGACCCTCAAATCTGTGAAACGCCGTGAGGTTGCTGAACGGATTAAGGTAGCGATTGGCTACGGAGATATCAGTGAGAACTCGGAGTATGAAGACGCGAAGAATGAGCAGGCTTTTATCGAAGGACGCGTTATCACCTTGGAGAAGATGCTTCGCAACGCGCGCATCATTAATAGCGACGAGATCGTTACTGATGTGGTAAGTATCGGTGTTACTGTAAGTGTAGAAGATTTGGAATATGGTGACACTATGGAATACACGATCGTAGGTACAGCGGAGTCCGATCCACTAAATAATAAGATCTCCAACGAAAGTCCAGTAGGCAAAGCCATCATCGGCAAGAAAATAGGCACGATTGTTGACGTTAATACACCTGCAGGCGTTATTCAATATAAAATTCTCGATATCAGAATGAAGTAGTGTACAGATCTTATAGTCTGTAAATAGATGTGCTGCCGAATGTATAAGTAGTTTTGTTGTATGCAGGCAGATAAGGGAACATTGTTTGGGAAAGCTTCCTTAGGGAAGCTTTTTTTCAAAATATAAGGGATTTATATCTGCAAGGGGATGAATAGCATGACCGAGGAAATCAATAATGTGGAAAATGCAGAGAACGAACTTAGTGAGCTTTTGCAAATCCGCCGTGCCAAATTGGACGAGCTTAGAGGACTTGGTATCGATCCTTTCGGCAAAAAGTATGAGCGTACAGCTAACGCTGGCGACTTAGTATCGAAGTATGATGGACTTTCTAAAGAAGAATTGGACGAGCTATCCGTTGAAGTCAGCATAGCAGGCCGTATTATGGCAAAACGTGTGATGGGTAAAGCTAGTTTTGCGCATATCCAAGACCTCAGTGGAAGAATCCAACTTTATGTTCGTCAAGACAGCATTCCTGAAACGCAATACGCAGCGTTCAATGTTCTCGATCTAGGAGATATCATCGGCGTTCGCGGAACAGTATTCAAAACTAAAACAGGCGAGACCTCCATCAAAGTGCATAATCTCGAAGTCTTGTCCAAGTCCTTGTTACCACTTCCTGAGAAATATCATGGCCTTAAAGATGTAGAGCTGCGTTACCGTCAGCGTTATGTTGATTTGATTATTAATCCAGAAGTTCAACAGACATTTATTGCTCGTTCAAGAATCATTCAATCGATGCGTCGTTATTTGGATTCACTTGGTTATCTTGAAGTCGAAACACCTACACTTCATGCGATTGCCGGTGGAGCTGCTGCGCGTCCGTTTATCACTTACCACAATACGCTTGAAATGCAGCTGTATATGCGTATTGCGATTGAGCTTCATTTGAAACGTCTTATTGTTGGTGGACTGGAAAAAGTGTACGAAATCGGTCGTGTCTACCGTAATGAAGGAATTTCGACTCGCCACAATCCTGAGTTTACTATGATTGAGTTGTATGAAGCCTATGCTGATTACAAGGACATCATGAATCTTACGGAGAATATGATCGCTCATATTGCCCAAGAAGTATTAGGAACTCAACAGGTGGACTATCAAGGTAAAGCGGTTGATCTATCCCCAGGATGGCGCCGTGTAACTATGGTTGATGCCGTTAAAGAAGTAACCGGTGTTGATTTCAGTGTTCATATGACAGATGAGGAAGCACAGGCTCTCGCAAAAGAGCACCGTGTACCTGTAGAGAAGCACATGTCTTTCGGTCATATCCTTAATGCTTTCTTCGAGCAATTTGTAGAGGAAACTCTGATTCAGCCTACCTTTGTAATGGGACATCCGGTTGAAATCTCACCACTCGCTAAGAAAAATGATGAGGATCCACGCTTCACCGATCGTTTTGAATTGTTTATTGTGGGTCGTGAGCATGCAAATGCATTTAGTGAATTGAATGATCCGATCGACCAACGTCAACGCTTTGAAGCGCAAATCCAGGAGAAAGAGCAAGGAAATGACGAAGCTCATGAGATGGACGATGACTTCATCCGTGCTTTGGAATATGGTATGCCTCCTACTGGCGGACTAGGAATCGGTGTTGACCGTTTGATTATGTTGCTTACGAATTCTGCATCTATTCGTGATGTACTGCTGTTCCCGCATATGCGTAACCGTACAAACGAATAGTATTTATACAACAATGAGCACGGGGGGGCTGTCTAACGGCGGTTCTCCTTGGCTACTGTTGATCAGAAGGTAAGGGTTTCAGTATTGTTTTGAGGATATATAGCTTAATACTAATTTGTTTGAAAAAAAGTGTTGCATTCAATCTCCATACATGATATATTCTAAGTCCGGCCAAGAAGTACACATGCCGAGCTCGAAAAAGAAGTTAAAAAAAGAGCTTGACATTAAATAGCCGAACATGATATAGTATAAGAGTTGCTGCTGAGACATTAAACGGCGCCAACGAGAACTTGATCTTTGAAAACTGAACAACGAGTGAGTAGGAAATCACGAAAGTGAAATCCAAAATTAGAGAATTAATTTTCTCGTCAGATGTTTCAAAATGAGCATATCGCTCTTTTCAATACTAATTGGAGAGTTTGATCCTGGCTCAGGACGAACGCTGGCGGCGTGCCTAATACATGCAAGTCGAGCGGAGTTATTTTGAAAGCTTGCTTTCAAAATAACTTAGCGGCGGACGGGTGAGTAACACGTAGGCAACCTGCCCCTTAGACTGGGATAACTACCGGAAACGGTAGCTAATACCGGATAATTTCTTTTTTCTCCTGAAGAAAGAATGAAAGACGGAGCAATCTGTCACTGAGGGATGGGCCTGCGGCGCATTAGCTAGTTGGTGGGGTAACGGCCCACCAAGGCGACGATGCGTAGCCGACCTGAGAGGGTGAACGGCCACACTGGGACTGAGACACGGCCCAGACTCCTACGGGAGGCAGCAGTAGGGAATCTTCCGCAATGGGCGAAAGCCTGACGGAGCAACGCCGCGTGAGTGATGAAGGTTTTCGGATCGTAAAGCTCTGTTGCCAGGGAAGAACGTCCGGTAGAGTAACTGCTATCGGAGTGACGGTACCTGAGAAGAAAGCCCCGGCTAACTACGTGCCAGCAGCCGCGGTAATACGTAGGGGGCAAGCGTTGTCCGGAATTATTGGGCGTAAAGCGCGCGCAGGCGGTCATTTAAGTCTGGTGTTTAAACCTTGGGCTCAACCTAAGGTCGCACTGGAAACTGGGTGACTTGAGTACAGAAGAGGAAAGTGGAATTCCACGTGTAGCGGTGAAATGCGTAGATATGTGGAGGAACACCAGTGGCGAAGGCGACTTTCTGGGCTGTAACTGACGCTGAGGCGCGAAAGCGTGGGGAGCAAACAGGATTAGATACCCTGGTAGTCCACGCCGTAAACGATGAGTGCTAGGTGTTAGGGGTTTCGATACCCTTGGTGCCGAAGTTAACACAGTAAGCACTCCGCCTGGGGAGTACGGTCGCAAGACTGAAACTCAAAGGAATTGACGGGGACCCGCACAAGCAGTGGAGTATGTGGTTTAATTCGAAGCAACGCGAAGAACCTTACCAGGTCTTGACATCCCTCTGAATCTGCTAGAGATAGCAGCGGCCTTCGGGACAGAGGAGACAGGTGGTGCATGGTTGTCGTCAGCTCGTGTCGTGAGATGTTGGGTTAAGTCCCGCAACGAGCGCAACCCTTAACTTTAGTTGCCAGCAAGTAATGTTGGGCACTCTAGAGTGACTGCCGGTGACAAACCGGAGGAAGGTGGGGATGACGTCAAATCATCATGCCCCTTATGACCTGGGCTACACACGTACTACAATGGCCGGTACAACGGGAAGCGAAGCCGCGAGGTGGAGCCAATCCCATCAAAGCCGGTCTCAGTTCGGATTGCAGGCTGCAACTCGCCTGCATGAAGTCGGAATTGCTAGTAATCGCGGATCAGCATGCCGCGGTGAATACGTTCCCGGGTCTTGTACACACCGCCCGTCACACCACGAGAGTTTACAACACCCGAAGTCGGTGGGGTAACCCGCAAGGGAGCCAGCCGCCGAAGGTGGGGTAGATGATTGGGGTGAAGTCGTAACAAGGTAGCCGTATCGGAAGGTGCGGCTGGATCACCTCCTTTCTATGGAGAATCGTCTTCTGCAATGAAGACATTCAAATCGGAAGTTAAACTTCCACAATCTCAGGTTTAGGCCTGTTACTCACTCGTTGCTCAGTTTTGAGAGTTTAAGCTCTCAAGTAAGACTTGATCCTTGAAAACTGGATACCGAAACGAATTTGCGTTTTAGAACATCTTTTAGCAACTTGTGCAAACAAGTAAATGTTATTAGTGAGATTTTTTGAAAGAAAAATCAAGGTTAAGCTAATAAGAGCACACGGAGGATGCCTAGGCGCCAGGAGCCGACGAAGGACGTGGCGAACAACGAAACTGCCTCGGGGAGCTGTAAGCAAGCTTTGATCCGGGGGTGTCCGAATGGGGAAACCCAGCTGTGGTAATTCGCAGTTACTCATACCTGAATACATAGGGTATGTAGAGGCAGACCAGGGGAACTGAAACATCTAAGTACCCTGAGGAAGAGAAAACAATAGTGATTCCGTCAGTAGCGGCGAGCGAACGCGGAACAGCCTAAACCTAAGAGCTTGCTCTTAGGGGTTGTGGGACGTCTCACATGGAGTTACAAAGGAATATGGTAGGTGAAGAGGTCTGGAAAGGCCCGCGATAGAGGTAAAAGCCCTGTAACCTAAACTGTGTTCTCTCCGAGACGGATCCCGAGTAGTGCGGGGCACGTGAAACCCCGTATGAATCCAGCAGGACCATCTGCTAAGGCTAAATACTACCTGGCGACCGATAGTGAAACAGTACCGTGAGGGAAAGGTGAAAAGCACCCCGGAAGGGGAGTGAAATAGAACCTGAAACCGTGTGCTTACAAAAAGTCAGAGCCCTATCTATGGGTGATGGCGTGCCTTTTGTAGAATGAACCGGCGAGTTACGTTTAACATGCAAGGTTAAGTCGAGAAGACGGAGCCGCAGCGAAAGCGAGTCTGAATAGGGCGACTCAGTATGTGGACGTAGACCCGAAACCGTGTGATCTACCCCTGTCCAGGGTGAAGGTGCGGTAACACGCACTGGAGGCCCGAACCCACGCACGTTGAAAAGTGCGGGGATGAGGTGGGGGTAGCGGAGAAATTCCAATCGAACTCGGAGATAGCTGGTTCTCCCCGAAATAGCTTTAGGGCTAGCCTCGGTATAAGAGTAGTGGAGGTAGAGCACTGATTGGGTGCGGGGTCCGCAAGGATTACCAAGCTCAGTCAAACTCCGAATGCCATATACTTATTGCCGGGAGTCAGACAGTGAGTGCTAAGATCCATTGTCAAAAGGGAAACAGCCCAGACCATCAGCTAAGGTCCCCAAGTGTGTGTTAAGTGGGAAAGGATGTGGAGTTGCACAGACAACCAGGATGTTGGCTTAGAAGCAGCCACCATTGAAAGAGTGCGTAATAGCTCACTGGTCGAGTGACTCTGCGCCGAAAATGTAACGGGGCTAAACACACCACCGAAGCTATGGCTAGATACGTATGTATCTGGGGTAGGGGAGCGTTGTATGTGGGTTGAAGGTGTACCGTAAGGAGCGCTGGACAGCATACAAGTGAGAATGCCGGTATGAGTAACGAAAAGATCAGTGAGAATCTGATCCGCCGAAAGCCCAAGGTTTCCTGAGGAAGGCTCGTCCGCTCAGGGTAAGTCGGGACCTAAGGCGAGGCCGAAAGGCGTAGTCGAAGGACAACAGTTTGAAATTACTGTACCACCGTAATCCGCTACGAGCGATGGGGTGACGCAGGAGGGTAGTGACGCGGACTGATGGATATGTCCGTCTAAGCAGTGAGGCTGATGTGTAGGCAAATCCGCACATCATTAAGGCTGGGCTGTGATGGGGAGCGAAAATTGTAGTAGCGAAGGTCATGATCTCACACTGCCAAGAAAAGCCTCTAGCCAGGAGAAGGTGCCCGTACCGCAAACCGACACAGGTAGGCGAGAAGAGAATTCTAAGGCGCGCGGAAGAACTCTCGTTAAGGAACTCGGCAAAATGACCCCGTAACTTCGGGAGAAGGGGTGCCCCGGTAGTGTGAATAGCACGAGGGGGCCGCAGTGAAAAGGCCCAAGCGACTGTTTAGCAAAAACACAGGTCTGTGCGAAGCCGCAAGGCGAAGTATACGGGCTGACGCCTGCCCGGTGCTGGAAGGTTAAGGGGAGTGGTTAGGGGTAACCCGAAGCTATGAACCGAAGCCCCAGTAAACGGCGGCCGTAACTATAACGGTCCTAAGGTAGCGAAATTCCTTGTCAGGTAAATTCTGACCCGCACGAATGGCGTAACGACTTGGGCGCTGTCTCAACGAGAGATCCGGTGAAATTTTAATACCTGTGAAGATGCAGGTTACCCGCGACAAGACGGAAAGACCCCATGGAGCTTTACTGCAGCTTGATATTGAATTTGGGTACGATCTGTACAGGATAGGTGGGAGCCGTAGAAATCGGAGCGCAAGCTTCGGTGGAGGCGCCGTTGGGATACCACCCTGATCGTATCTAGGTTCTAACCTAGTGCCCTAATCGGGTACGGGGACCGTGTCAGGCGGGCAGTTTGACTGGGGCGGTCGCCTCCTAAAGAGTAACGGAGGCGTTCCAAGGTTCCCTCAGAATGGTTGGAAATCATTCGAAGAGTGCAAAGGCATAAGGGAGCTTGACTGCGAGACCTACAAGTCGAGCAGGGACGAAAGTCGGACTTAGTGATCCGGTGGTACCGCATGGAAGGGCCATCGCTCAACGGATAAAAGCTACCCTGGGGATAACAGGCTTATCTCCCCCAAGAGTCCACATCGACGGGGAGGTTTGGCACCTCGATGTCGGCTCATCGCATCCTGGGGCTGAAGTAGGTCCCAAGGGTTGGGCTGTTCGCCCATTAAAGCGGTACGCGAGCTGGGTTCAGAACGTCGTGAGACAGTTCGGTCCCTATCTGTCGTGGGCGCAGGAAATTTGAGAGGAGCTGTCCTTAGTACGAGAGGACCGGGATGGACGTACCGCTGGTGCACCAGTTGTTTCGCCAGAAGCATGGCTGGGTAGCTACGTACGGACGGGATAAGCGCTGAAAGCATCTAAGCGTGAAGCCCCCCTCAAGATGAGATTTCCCAATTAGTAAGACCCCTTGAAGACGACGAGGTAGATAGGTTGGAGGTGGAAGTGCAGTAATGCATGGAGCTGACCAATACTAATCGGTCGAGGGCTTATCCTATACTTAAAACGCAAATTCAATTCGGATTCAGTTTTCAGGCGATTAAGCCTGTAACACGCTTAGAAATTTATTCTCACTTCTGGTGATGAAGCAAATTTCACGCGGCAGCGTCTGTTTCACAGACGCATGTTTGGTGGCGATAGCGGAGGGGTTCCACGCGTACCCATCCCGAACACGACCGTTAAGCCCTCCAGCGCCGATGGTACTTGGACCGAAGGGTCCTGGGAGAGTAGGACGTTGCCAAGCACGCAAGACCACTGTTGAGAAATCGACAGTGGTCTTTTTGTTGTATTATTGAAGAATTCATTAGGGTTTAATTTGAGATACTACAGTAGAGATAGGCGTAAGGATTGGTGGTGGCTGTGGTGAATTTTATAATTCCACTACAAAACGTCCACTGTGCGTGGACAATAGTCCAATAATTCGCTTACTCGAGAGTCGTTTTTTGAATACCTACTCTGATGATGTAATGTTCTTGACAGTCCAAATGCCCTTTGCTAAGATGGCAATAATATATTTTTGGATGAGCATCACAAACCTAAATTGAAGATATGAACTTGTTCTACTTCCAGATGTACAGAGTTGTCTGTCGTGAATGGACTTAAAGGCGAAGGTTCTTCTTTATAAAGTTTGTAGGCGGGTATAATTTAAAAACAACCGAGGAGGAATGACCCAGGTGTGGAAAGATAAGTTTGGTAAAGAAGGTCTAACTTTTGATGATGTGCTGCTGGTTCCGCGTAAATCTGAGGTACTGCCGAAGGAAGTAGATTTGACTACAGTTCTAAGTAAGAATGTGAAGTTGAACATCCCGCTTATGAGTGCAGGTATGGACACAGTCACAGAAGCGGCTATGGCCATTGCTATTGCTCGTGAGGGTGGTATCGGCATTATTCACAAGAATATGCCTGTAGAGCAGCAAGCGGAAGAAGTGGATCGTGTGAAGCGTTCCGAGAGCGGAGTTATTACTAACCCTTTCTCACTTTCAGCAGAACATCTGGTTTCTGATGCTGAACTATTGATGGGTAAATATCGCATTTCAGGAGTACCGATTGTAGACAGTGACAACAAACTGGTCGGTATTCTAACTAATAGAGATTTACGCTTTATTCATGACTATAGTATTCCAATTAAAGAAGTTATGACGCATGAGAATCTCGTAACTGCTGCTGTAGGTACGACACTTCAAGAAGCAGAAGGCATCTTACAACGTCATAAAATTGAGAAATTGCCGCTGGTGGACGAGAATAACGTTCTTAAGGGCTTGATCACGATTAAAGATATCGAGAAAGCCATTCAGTTCCCTAACGGAGCGAAAGATGCACACGGTCGCTTGCTAGTTGGAGCAGCTGTCGGTATCTCTAAAGATACATTCGAACGTACTGCAGCGTTAGTTAAATCAGGTGTAGATCTGATTGTCGTTGATTCTGCACATGGTCATCATATTAATATTATTGAAGCTGTTCGCCAAATTCGTGAGTTGTATCCTGATCTTACGATTGTTGCTGGTAACGTGGCTACAGGTGAAGCAACCCGTGAACTTATTGAAGCTGGAGCTTCTGTAGTTAAAGTAGGTATTGGACCTGGATCTATCTGTACAACACGCGTTATCGCTGGTATCGGTGTTCCGCAGGTTACAGCTATTTATGATTGTGCAACGGTTGCTCGTGAGTACGGAGTTCCTATCATCGCTGACGGTGGAATCAAGTACTCCGGTGAAATCACTAAGGCTATTGCCGCTGGTGCTCATGCAGTAATGATGGGAAGTATGTTTGCGGGTACAGAAGAAAGCCCAGGAGAATCGGAGCTTTATCAAGGCCGTAAATTTAAAGTATATCGTGGTATGGGCAGTATGAGTGCCATGAAACAAGGTAGTAAGGATCGTTATTTCCAAGATGACGATAAGAAGCTTGTTCCTGAAGGAATTGAAGGCCGTATCGCTTTTAAAGGACCTCTTTCGGATACCGTTCATCAATTGATTGGCGGGCTGCGTTCGGGTATGGGCTACTGTGGGACCAAGTCGCTCGAAGAGCTCCGGAATGACACTTCGTTCATTCGTATCACAAGTGCTGGACTTCGCGAAAGCCATCCACATGATGTGCAAATCACGAAAGAAGCGCCAAACTATTCCGTGTAATGGACTAGAAAGACTATTTTTTGGACAGACAGGACTATTTCGTCCTGTCTGTCTTTTTTTGCGTGTACCCCTGTGTTAGAATAGAACAAGCTATTGATATGAGGTTTAAAGGAGAGTAGTAATCATTGAAGCACAAGCAGAAGTTTAACGGTAAGCAATTTATGATTAAGACAGTCACAGTAGGTCTACTTTTAAATATGTTAGTTTCCACTCCACTTCCAGCATTCGCTGAGGAAGGTACGACTACGACAATACAAGCTGGTACTGCAGCTCAGACCACTCAGAAAGCGGTAAAGATCCCTTCTGTGGAATCACTGGGTCTAAATTTGAAATCAGCGGTTCTAATAGAACCAACAACAGGTGAAGTTCTTCTATCAATGAATGCAGATGAGGCTTTGCCTCCAGCTAGTATGACTAAGATGATGACAGAGTATCTTGTAGCAGAAGCGGTGAAGACAGGACAGCTTTCATGGGATCAAAAAGTCATAGTAGGTGAAAATGCGTCTAAACAAGTCGGATCACGGATTTTTCTAGCGGAAAATGACGAGCATACGGTTGAAGAGCTGTACATAGCAATGGCTGTCGGATCTGCAAATGATGCTACAGTAGCTTTGGCAGAACTAGTTTCTGGATCAGAATTGGAATTCGTAGAGCTAATGAATCAGACTGCCCAGAAGATGGGGATGAAAACTGCTTATTTTGTTAATTCTACTGGATTAGACAAAGCTGACATGCCTAAGAAGTACCGCTCAACTGATAAGAAAGAAAACGTAATGTCAGCGATGGATGCTGCTATCCTTGCCAAACATATCGTTACGGATCATCCTGATTTTAATAGATTTACTACGGTTCAGTCTTATAAGTTCCGTGAACGCGATACCGCGCCAATGATTAACTTTAACTGGATGTTGGAAGCTAATAAGAATATCCAGAATTTTAAGGCTTATGCTTATGAGGGATTGGATGGCTTGAAGACAGGCCATACCGCTAGAGCTAAATATTGTTTTGCAGGTACAGCTGTACGTGATGGCATGCGTCTGATAAGTGTAGTAATGGGGGCTGATACAGAGCCACACCGTTTTACAGAGACGAAAAAAGTACTTGATTTCGGATTTAATAATTTTGAAATCAAACAAGTTGTAGCCCCTAAAGCAGTAATAGCCGACAATGAAACCGTGCCAGTTCTTAAAGGGAAAAGTAAAGAGGTGTCTGTAGTTACGGATGAAGCTGTTTCATTTATCGTCCCTAAGGGAACAACCTCCCCTGAAATTAAAACAACCGTTGAAATAAATGATCCGGCAACCTTAGTTGCTCCTATAGAACAATCTGCTAAAGTGGGTAAGGTCACTTATTCCTACCAAGTTGAAGGCATGTCTGATGTTCAGCAGAAGACAGTTAATCTGATTACTGCTGAAGAGGCGGAGAAAGCCGGTTGGTTCAGTTTATTCCTTAGAGCCATTGGAGATTTCTTCGGCGATTTATTTACAGGGATCAAGAACTTGTTCTAATGAATTTAGCGTCGAAAATTGTATTAATTCCGAGTAAGTGGATTGTATATTTCCCTTCATTGGGGTAAAATTACAAGTTAGATTACGATAGATCATTCGGGGGGCTAGGACATGGAAACTGGAACATCGCGAGTTAAAAGAGGCATGGCAGAAATGCAAAAAGGCGGCGTCATTATGGACGTCATGAATGCAGAACAAGCAAAAATTGCTGAGGCTGCGGGTGCAGTAGCAGTTATGGCTTTGGAACGCGTACCTTCTGACATTCGCGCAGCTGGCGGTGTAGCACGAATGGCCGATCCTACAATTGTAGAAGAGGTTATTAAAGTGGTAAGTATTCCTGTTATGGCTAAGGCTCGTATTGGCCATTACGTAGAAGCAAAGGTCCTGGAATCCTTGGGTGTTGACTATTTGGATGAGAGTGAAGTTCTTACTCCTGCTGATGAAGTGTTCCATATTAATAAACGTGAGTTCACTGTTCCATTCGTATGTGGAGCTAAGGATCTTGGAGAAGCCCTGAGACGTATTAATGAAGGTGCATCCATGATTCGTACGAAAGGTGAACCAGGAACAGGCAACATTGTTGAAGCAGTGCGTCATATGCGCTTTATCAACAGCCAAATCCGCAAAGTAACCAATTTGTCCAAGGATGAGCTATATAATGAAGCTAAGAACCTGGGAGTGCCTTACGAGTTGCTGCTTGAAGTACATGAGCTTGGCAAGTTGCCGGTTGTTAACTTTGCGGCTGGCGGTGTAGCAACTCCTGCCGATGCTGCCCTGATGATGCATCTAGGTGCGGATGGTGTGTTCGTAGGCTCGGGTATTTTTAAATCGGACAACCCTGAGAAATTTGCACGCGCGATTGTTGAAGCTACTACACACTATACTGATTACAAACTGATTGCAGAAGTATCCAAGAACCTTGGTGCACCAATGAAGGGGATTGATATTGCAACTCTAACCCCGGCTGAACGTATGTCAGAGCGTGGCCGTTAATAGAGAGAAGGTTGCCCGGATGAAAATAGGAGTGCTGGCGCTTCAAGGCGCTGTTACGGAGCATATTGTTAGTATAGAGAAGACCGGTGCAGAGGGCGTACCTATCAAGCGGGTAGAGCAGCTTGATGAGGTTGATGGCCTAATTATTCCTGGTGGTGAAAGTACAACAATCGGTAAGCTGATGCGGAAATACGGCTTCATCGAAGCCATACGTGATTTCTCCAATCAGGGGAAGCCGATCTTTGGAACTTGTGCGGGAATGATTGTTCTGGCCAAAAGGATTGCCGGCGGCGAACCAAGGCATTTGGAGCTAATGGATATAACGGTAGCCCGGAATGCATTTGGTCGTCAACGGGAAAGCTTTGAATGTGATCTGGAGGTTAAAGGCATCGATGAGCCGGTCCGTGCTGTGTTTATACGTGCACCGCTTATCAACGAGGTAGGTCCGGGAGTCGATGTGCTTACAGTCTATAATGATGAGATTGTAACTGCACGGGAGGGTAACCTGCTGGTGTCTTCTTTTCATCCAGAACTGACCGATGATTTTAGACTGCATCAATATTTTGCCGATATGGTAGAGACTACTAGGCAAGTGCAACAACAGAATCGCATATAAGAACATTCTGACTCTTTCAAAGCTGTAAGCAGCAATTTGAAAGAGTTTAGGCTGTTTTCAGGAGGGAAACTTTGTGTTAGACGTAAAAGTATTGCGCAGTGATTACGCTCGAGTTGAACAAGCCTTAGAGAAACGGGGTAAATCACTGGATTTGATTGCTGATTTTCCACAACTTGATCTACGCAGACGTGAATTACTGCAAGAAACAGAAGGTCTTAAGAACCGTCGTAATACGGTATCGGGTGACGTAGCGAAGAAGAAAAAAAATGGTGAGCCAGCAGATGACTTAATCGCAGAAATGCGTACGGTATCTGATCGAATTAAAGAGCTCGATGACGAAGTACGTGAATTGGAAGCTCAGATTGCTGATCTTACTATGAGCATTCCGAATATTCCTCATGATTCAGTTCCAGTAGGGAAGTCCGAGGACGATAACGTTGAATTGCGTCGCTGGTCAGAGCCCAAAGAGTTCGGATTTACTCCAAAATCACACTGGGAGCTTGCACAGCAGCTCGATATTATTGATTTTGAAGCTGCAGCTAAGGTTACGGGATCCCGGTTTGTTTTCTATAAAGGATTGGGAGCACGTTTAGAGCGGGCGCTAATTAACTTTATGATGGATCTTCACAGTGGTGAGCATAATTATGAAGAAATGCTGCCACCTTACATTGTAAATAAAGACAGCTTATACGGAACAGGACAACTTCCTAAGTTTGAGGAAGATCTGTTTAAGCTACGTGACACTGAATACTATTTGATTCCTACAGCGGAAGTACCTGTAACGAACTACTATCGCGAAGAGATTTTGACAGCAGCAGACCTGCCTAAGTACCATGTAGCATACAGCTCTTGTTTCCGTTCTGAGGCGGGTTCAGCGGGCCGTGATACTCGCGGTTTGATTCGTCAGCATCAGTTCAACAAAGTAGAGCTGGTGAAGCTTACTACACCTGAATCCTCTTATGAGGAGTTAGAGAAAATGACAGCAGATGCTGAACGTGTGCTGCAGCTTCTGGGACTGCCTTATCGTGTACTTGGGCTATGTACAGCTGATATGGGCTTTACTTCGGCTAAGACGTACGATTTGGAAGTATGGCTGCCTGAGAGTGGAATGTACCGTGAAATCTCTTCCTGCTCGAATACGGAGGACTTCCAAGCGCGTCGGGCAAATATTCGTTTCCGTAAAGATCCAAAGTCCAAGCCCGAATTTGTTCATACACTGAATGGATCTGCTTTGGCTGTTGGACGTACTGTTGCAGCAATCCTTGAGAATTATCAGCAAGAAGATGGAAGTGTGCTGATTCCGGAATGTCTACAACCGTATATGCGCAATGTGAAATCGATCCAACCTAAATCTATTTAATAAAAGGGTTGCTTTTTCTCTACACCATATGGTACAATTACTAATGCATGTGAAATTTATATGCATTTGGAGAGGTACCGAAGCGGTCATAACGGGGCGGTCTTGAAAACCGTTAGGGTGCAAGCCCACATGGGTTCGAATCCCATCCTCTCCGCCATTCCTTTAAGAACTTTAAGAAATAAGTAGATAGAAACCGTCTCCTCTGGGGGCGGTTTTTTTGTTGTGCTTGAACTAGTTCAATTTTAGTTATTGTTTAATGTGCCTAAGTTCAATGAGAATAAAAAGATTGATTTCTCCGCAATGTATTAGAGAAGGAGGATGATCATAATTATGGACAGACAATTGGAAGTAGATCAGCATAATCTTGTCTCGGCCTGGCAAGAACGCCTGCCTGCGTTAATGGAGGATGGGGACAGTTTTAATGTACTGGCGGATGAAGGTGACCCGAATAGTCTGCTGATTCATTTTAATGCAGCGGGACGTCAAGGTTACTCCCTTGATTTCCGATGTAAGTATGTAGATAGCAGGGAGGTTGCTGTTGATCTGCTTGATGTGGAGCAGAGTGGAATTCATATTGATGAGCATAGCGATGCAGTGCAGCTATTAGCACAGCAGTACACACGGCAAATACACGAATGTGCTCAGGCTCTTCAGAATATGACTAATCCTTAGGAGGAATGAACAATGTCAAAGCCAAAGAGTATTCCAGTTCCCGGGGCACAGCCCAACGATGGTCAACCTAGAAAGGAGCATCATTCTTCAGCACCAAAGCCACTTTCCGGATCTAAAAAGGTGAAACAGGCTAATCATGTAGACCATCATAATCCGCAGGGATAACAAATAAAAACAATAAGAATTATAAAGAAGTGTTTCTTGATTTTTACAAATAGTTTATCATTAGAGGGGGGAGATTTTTTTTACATGGGAGAGGAGAAAAATAATGAACAAAAAATGGGGTTTATCGGCCGCGGCGCTGTTGCTAACAGCAGCAGTAATTCTGCCGGGATGTGGAAGTAAACAGGAGGCGCCAAAAGAGGCCTTAAAATCAGCCGCTACAAAAGCGACCACGATGTCTTCATATGAGATGAAGAGTAAGTTCTCGATCAATGATCTAACCATCGAGACCGCTGATGCTGAATCTGCTGCAATGACAACACAGGTACTCAGCATGCTTAAGAACGCTGATATAACCGTTGATGGGGTTTATCAGGCTGATCCAATGCAGACAGAGCTAACTATGGTTCTGAATCTCAAGGGCGATATGAGCATGAGCTTCAATGTCCCTATGGTGATGACCACTGAGAAGCTGTATGTTAAGATTCCATCGATTCCGTTCTTCCCGATTCCGGAGACAATCGTTAACAAGTTTGTAGAGGTGGATCTCAAGGCGTTGGCTGAGCAAGAGGGTGCTGAATTTAATCCAAACTCTCTGGATACGCAGAAAATGCAAAAGTTCTCTAATGAAGTCATGGACACTGTATTAGCCGAATATGATGAAGGAAAATATTTTAATGAGCTTAGTCCAAAGGAAGCAAATTTGCCAGAGGGTGTTGAAGCTAAGCAAGTCGTTCAGTTCAAAGTGACGAACGATAATGTTAAAGAAGCAATCACCATCTTTGTGAATAATGCCCTGCCTAAAATCATTGATATTGTGAGCAAGGAAGAATACAAGGATATGCTGCAAATTAATGATGCGGATCTAGCTAAGGCTAAAGAAGAGATCACATCAAGTGAAACTAGAACTGAATTCGATAAGAGCTTGGCAGATCTTGATAAGTATCTTACGATTAATCAGTTCCACTACAATACAGCGATCAATAAAGACGGATTCCCTGTGTACCAAGATTTATTGATGGACATTAAAGTTAATGATCCAGAAGATGGTACGAACGTAGCCTTCTCTGTAAACGGAACAGGTCAATATGACAAGATCAATGAGAAGCCAGAGTTCAAGATTGGAATTCCTCAAGGCGATGATGTAATTACAATGGATCAACTAGAGGAGCAATTCGGTAGCTTGGGGACTTATTAATAAGAAGTTATGAGAGAAAGACCCGCATGTCGCGTATGATATACGCCCATGCGGGTCTTATTAATAGATGAATCCTGAACGAGTCAGTAAAAAGTTATTTAGGTTCAACCAGTAACACATCTTCGGCCAATATTGCGTAGGTTTGGTGATCCTGCCACTGGCCATTTATTTTGAGAAATTGGCGGGCGATGCCTTCAGGTTTAAATCCGCTCTTCTCCAGCACCTTCCGGGAAGCCTCATTATGCAATAAGATGGCTGCCTGAACCCTATGAAGACCTAAGGCTCGAAAAGCGTAGCCTAGAATCAATCCGACCGCAGCAGTCATATAGCCTTGTCCTTGCATCCTATGGTCCATCAAATAACCTAAATCCGCATACTGAGCTACACCTCTTGAGACATTAGATAGCGTGATTTGACCTATTAGTTGTCCATCAAGCAGATAGACACCGAACATATAGGCTCTGTCCTCCAGAGCATCCTCCAGGCGCTGATTGATGATCCTTTGTTGACTCTCCATCGTGTAGAATTGCTCATCGCGTTTAGGTTCAAATGGTTCGTGTGTCAACCGATTATTCAAGCGCAGCTCCAGTAATTTCTCTGCATCCTTTAGCTCTAGTGGAGAAATATAGATGTTTTGTGAGGTATGATATAAAGTAAGGGTCATTTCAGGGTTCTCCTTTTTTTAAAATATGGACGCCGATGGTGTTTATGCTTGTTTCGGTGGTTTTTGACGTAAACGGCGAAAGAATGAGGTCAGTAGCTCTGCACATTCCTCTTGTAAAACCCCCTGAATGACTTCGGTACGATGATTAAACCGCGGCTCTTCAAGTAAATTCATGAGGGTTCCAGCACACCCAGCCTTAGGATCGGGAGTGCCATATACAGTGAGAGGTACCCTTGATTGTACAATCGCTCCAGCACACATCGGACAAGGCTCTAAAGTAACATAAAGCTGGCAATCCAGCAGTCGCCACGAATTCATGAATTTGCTGGCCTCACGAATGGCTACCATTTCTGCATGAGCTGTAGAATCCATTGTTGTTTCTCTTAAATTGTATCCGCGTCCGATAATTTCACCATGCCGTACGACGATCGCCCCTATAGGAACCTCTCCTAATGCTTCAGCTTTATGGGCTTCTGCTATCGCCTGCCTCATCCAATGTTCATGAACCGCCTCCATATCATCTAGCGATTCACCCGCTCTAATATTCAAGATCATCTTCCCTTTCTTTATATCCATTGTACAACGAACAAATATTCGTTCTTAACAAAATGTGCATAACTCTGTGGATAACCGCCTACTTATGCACATTTTTGTGCACATCGTTCTATAATAAAATGTTTATATGTGCATAAGATGTGGATGGTTTCTTAAAATATAAGAAATTATATATTTCTCGCTATCCTTTAATCTTATATTTCTTGCTAAAACGCTTACCGTCCTTATAAGGGCACCGAAGGCGTTTATACTTGTATATTGTAGATAAAGACCCATTGAATTTCAATATTCCTTGAATTGAATGCTTCATTGAAATGTCTTTTCAAATGTGGGGGCAAAAGGTATGATGTTTATTGTAGGCCCCGCAAGGATTTACCAGTGGATAAGAGGTGAACAAACAGTTTGTCCATAAAGACAAAACTATCTGCTATTATTTTTGGGGCGGTGTTGCTAATTTTAGCACTGAACCTGACATTTAACCTTTATGCCGCCCAAAATAATCTACGGAATGAAAGCATTAATAATATGCAACTAACTGCTATGCAAATGGCCGTTTCTGTAGAACAAAGTAACTATAGCTCTAACTATGTAGAATATCAAATTGCGCATAATTTAAGGATGGCGGCTATCTTTGCCTCCGAGGAATTGGACCCAGACTATAAGAACGTGACGAATGAAGAACTTAAAGCCCTAACATCCAAAGTGGGCGTGTCTAATATTTCAATTCTGGTAAAGACTGATAACGATGTCGTAGTAGCAAGGTCTTCGGTACCTGGTGATATTGGGATGTCCACAAAAGATTGGGGGTACTGGTACCTGGCCTTTTTGGAGTTGTTCGATAATCAGGAGGTATCCGTGGGTCAGGGTCAGGCCTTGGACCATTTTTGGTCAGGCCCATTTGAATATTCAACCTACAATCCCGATTTCATTGAGAAGTGGGGTTATTATCGTGATGAAGAGAGCAACTACATCATCAATCCCGTTATTCTCAATACGGAGGCCAGCGATTACGTCAAAATCACTAATCCCGACCAAATTGCATCGAGAACTAAAGAAGCTAATCCAGGGATTTTAGAATTGACAGGATTTAACCCGGCAACCTTTGCTTCTGCAAGTATGAAGGCGGACGGAAGCGACACGCTGAATAAGAAGCTGGGGAACCGCCCTATTAAGTACGGCACCTATACTTATGGTAATGTGGAGCGGGATAGAGAGGCGATTCTGTTAGCTCAAGGGAAGCAGAAGCCGGTTACGCTCGAAATGAAAGTACATGGAAAAAGAGTGCTCAAAAGCTACATTCCTATCCAATCGCCTGGACTGAAAGCTTATGTGATAGGAGTAGTTTTGGATTACTCTGTGATTTCATCTGTGGTTCATGATCAATTAATTAATAGTCTGACAACGTCACTGTTATTGCTTACCTTATTCTTGTTATGTAGTTACATACTGTCTGGATTTGTTACTCGTCCGATTCAGGCGATACTTGCAAAAGTGAACGATGTAGCTAAAGGAAAATTTGAGCCTCCTCTAAAGGTAACAAGCCGGGATGAGCTAGGACAGTTGGCTCTGCGAATCAATGCTATGACGGCTCACCTCATGCAGCGCACCAATCGACTCAAACAGACACTGGAAGAGAACCGAGCGGTTAAGGAGCATTTGGAGTCCGTCATTAACGGAACTTCTGATGCGATTCATACGTTCGATATGGATGGCCGAATTACTAGTACGAACAGAGCCTTCGAAGAGCTATATGGATGGAGTGCCAAAGAGGTATTGGGAAATATGCCATACCTTGTACCTGCGACAGCGCTTAAGCAGGAGGAAGAGCGGCTTAATGCGTTAAAGAATGGTGCTGTTCTACCACCCATTGAAACTTTAAGACTTAAACGTGATGGAACAATAGTTGAAGTTAGTGTTAGTACCTCGGTAATTCGTGATGAAGACGGGTATCCGCATTCCTTTATTCACGTTTCACGTGATATGACGGAACGTAACCGAATGGAGGAACTGCTTAGACGCTCTGAGAAGCTGACTACAGTAGGCCAATTAGCTGCTGGTGTAGCCCATGAGATTCGTAATCCGCTTACAACGCTAAAAGGATTTTTACAGCTTCAACAAGAGAAGCAGATTCTGGTTCCACTCCATATTGAACTGATGTTATCCGAGCTGGAGCGGATTAATTTGATCGTAAGTGAATTTTTGATTTTGGCCAAGCCTCAAGCTGTTCATTTCCAGGAAAAAGATGTGCGGGACATCCTTGGTGATGTAGTTTCTCTATTAGACAGTCAAGCTCATTTGTTTGGGATTCAGTTTAGTGCCATATTCTCTGAACATCCATCTACCGTACACTGTGAAGTGAACCAGCTAAAGCAGGTGTTTATAAACATCGTCAAAAATGCAATTGAAGCTATGCCAGATGGTGGTGTGATTTCAATGGAGCTAAGAAACACCTTGGACTCTGTCTTCATTCTTATTTCAGATCAAGGTGAAGGAATTCCTAAGGATATGTTGCCTAAGCTGGGTGAACCCTTCTTTACTAATAAAGAGTCGGGAACAGGCCTTGGGCTAATGATTAGCCAACGTATTATTCAGGCTCATAAGGGTCATTTGGATATACAAAGTGAAGTAGGTCAAGGGACAACTGTTATGATCAAGCTGCCTGCAGCTGGTACGGATACCCCTTGGCTTAATATTAAGGATGAACGGAGTGAAGGACAACGTGAGAATTAATAAATTCATCAGTGAGACAGGGTACTGTTCACGCCGTGAAGCAGATAAGCTGGTGGAAGGCGGTAGAGTTACGATCAACGGAGAACCTGCTGTGCTTGGCAGTCAGGCCGTTCCGGGTGATGATGTGCGAATAGATGGTGTTGCGCTTGAAACATCAAGCCAGACGGTTTACATTGCGTTAAACAAGCCAGTGGGTATTACTTCAACTACAGAGCAGCATATTAAGGGGAATATTGTTGATTTTGTAGGTCATCATGAGCGAATCTTCCCGATTGGGCGTCTCGATAAGGATTCAGAAGGATTGATTCTGCTTACTAACGATGGGGACATCGTTAACAAGATTTTACGGGCCGAAGGTCGGCATGAAAAAGAGTATGTGGTTACTGTAGACAGACCGATTACGCCATCATTTATTACCGGCATGTCCAGCGGCGTAAAGATATTAGGTGAGAAGACGCTACCTTGTGAGGTCACTCGTATTACAGAGCGTGTATTCCGTATTATTTTGACGGAGGGCAAGAATCGTCAGATTCGCCGTATGTGCAGCGCTTTTGGCTACGAGGTTAGAAAGCTGCAACGCATTCGGATTATGAATATTCGTCTAGGGGCATTACAAACTGGAGAATGGCGTGAATTGTCTGCTGAAGAAAAGCAAGAACTTGGAGCTACACTGAACTACAAACTTCTATAGTCTAGAAGAAATAGTGATCTAATTATGAATACAATTTATCAAAAAAAGAGCTGTTCCATCGGTCTAAGACCTTGGGACAGCTCTTTATGCTTTGAAATAGGACAACCATTATTCATCGGAAGGAGCAATACCTGAGAACTCTTTGGTTTCTTGATATTTACGAATAATGGACACTTCAACCCGGCGGTTCTTACTTCGTCCAACAGCTGTAGTATTTTCAGAAATAGGGTGGTACTCCCCGTATCCAATCGCACTAAACTTGCGTGGATTCAGGTTCGTATTCGTTAACAGGATCTTCATGAACTGAAGAGCACGATCCGCGCTCAGGTCCCAGTTGGAAGAATAGTCGCTATTAGAGATAGGGATATTATCGGTGTGTCCTTGCACAACTACATCATAATCCGGGAATTGCTGCAGCATGGTTGAGATGGACTTTGCTAATTGCCGAGAATCATCCTTAACCACAGCCTGTCCGGAAGCGAACAACGCGTTATCACTTATCGTAATCATAAGCTGAGACTGATTGAGCTTAGTACTGAGAAGATCGGTAAGACCGTTCTTGCTGATATATTGATCAAACTGCTTTTTAAGCTTCTCTAAATCTTCTTGTTCCTTTTGCCGCAGCTTAGCCATTTCTGTTTGTTCATTTTTCTTGGCTACTGATTTATCCATTTGATCATTTTTTCCTAAATCTTCTTGACTCTTAGATGGCATTGCCGCCCGCTCTTCAAGAACACCTGTACCGCCATTAAGAGCGGAGCTGAAGGCTTGACTCATCTCTTCGAATTTTTTGGCATCCGTTGCACTCATAGAATACATTACGATGAACAAGGCTACCAGAAGGGTCATAAGATCAGAATAAGGCAGTAGCCACGATTCATCGGCGTGTTCTTCATGCTCTTCGTGTCTAGTCTTTTTGCTCACCCGATCCACTCTCCTTCTCATCATTTAACTTAGCTCGTTCCGAAGGTGTTAGGAAGACAGCAAGCTTCTGATTGATGGCAATAGTGGATACACCGGATTGTATGGACAATAGACCTTCGACCATCATCATTCGAACTTCAATTTCACGTTTGGAAAGTCGTTTTAGCTTATTGGCAATAGGATGCCATAATACGTAACCTGTAAAGATACCGAGTAGTGTTGCGATGAAGGCCGCCCCGATTGCTGCAGCCAATTTGTTCATATCACTCATATCAGCCAGAGCGGCGATAAGTCCGATAACAGCCCCGAGCACGCCAAGTGTAGGAGCATACATACCTGCTTGTGTGAAAATGAGTGCACCTGCTTTATGTCTATCCTCTGTGGCGTGGATGTCCTCCATGAGAACATCGCGGACAAAGTCCTGATCATTCCCATCAATAATCATCCGCATGCCGTTTCTGAGGAAGTTATCTTCTATTTCATCGACTTTAGACTCAAGAGCCAGTAGACCTTCACGCCGTGTAATAGAAGCCCATTCCATGAACATAGTAATTAATTCGGATTTACTGATTAATTTCTTTTTGACAAAAATTATTTTAAACAGACTTGGAATCTTTTTGACCTCCGAGATTGGAAAGGCCATAAAGATGGAGGCCGCCGTCCCCACTAAGATAATAACGTAAGCAGCGGGTGTGGCTAAAGCGTGAAGAGGAGCGTGCTTGAGGATCATACCCCAAATTACTGCAACTAGACCAAAAATTAAACCGAGTATTGTTGAAATTTCCATTATGCACCTCGTCCATGAGATTATAAGATGTGTTCCGACAAAGCCGCGTATATCATCCTTGAAATAGCGGCAAGGCACTCTGTGCGAAACCGAATAACGTATATTCTTATTTATCGACATCATTCCGTTTTTTGTGAAGTCATTTTTTCGGCTATAATGGATAAGGTAAGTAATTATTCATCTGTGGAGAAAACGGAGTGATACATGTGGGTGTAAAGCATGGTAGAGATTACGGTGAAATCCTAACGGATTTGACTGAGGCTGTCGGAAGAATTTCCGATGGGTACTTATTTTTTGAAATGGATCCGGAAGAGTGGCAAGAATTGCCCCAGGAATCCAAGATGGAGGTATGGGAGGCGCTGGCTGAGGATCTTTTCTTCGCGCTGGGTAATGAACCTATGATTGAGGTGGGGAGCGGCGTTATCATCTACGATAAGGACACGCACCGCATTAATATTTTAGTCGGAGAAGAGGATTTAGCCTCTGTTGTTTTGATTTAGGAAGAGGGGGCGGCGGGGCGTAATTTGCCCGTAGTTAGTAGCCCGTGTTAAAATTGGTGTAGCCGAGTTATAATCGCTGGGATTCTTGAATACATTTAATCGAAAATATTGCCTTTATCCTGGCACATCCCTTGGACCTCAGAAGCTAAGGGATGTTTTGTTTAGCGAATAAGACGAGTAAAGGGCCTGCGGATTTTACTGCAATTTTTAGTAAGGGAGGAAACGAATTGTTATTTACGGAAGAAGAACTGCGTGAGCAGATCAGCAAGCTGGAAGGTTGGAAGCTCGAAGAGAATACCATGGTGCGAAAATATATGTTCAGCCAATATATGAAGGGTATTGCTTTCGTTGATGAAGTAGCCACCATTTCAGAAGCCTTTGATCACCATCCACATATTACGATTGATTATAAGACAGTGACTTTACGACTGAAATCAAATGAGGAAGACGGTATTACAGCTCTAGATATTCGAGAGGCACATGAATTTAATGAAGCCTTTGAGAAAAATCGTTAGTGTCACCCAAACTCATAAATAAACGCCCGTGCGCAGATAGTGAACTATCTTCTGGCACGGGCGTTTTTAGTTGCTTAGGTAGTAGTTACTGTTACTTTTTCTCTGAGAGCCAGAGGGCGACGTTTGCGATCTCCTCAGGGGCTAGCTTTTCTTTAAAGGAAGGCATTTGACCGCGTCCCTTAGTGACGATGCTGTAGATTTCTTCAGCATCATGCTGACCGCCTTCATTTTGAAGACTAGGGCCAACTCCACCTTGAAGCTGATCGCCGTGACAGGTGATACAGCTGGCTTTCACGGTTGCTTCTGCCTTTGCCGCATCCAACTGAACTACCGGCATTGTGGGTTTATTCTGTTCAGCTACCTCTTCTTTACCTGGAAGTGTAAACATAAGTACTACCGCAAAGGCACAGGCGGCAAAAAACAAACCGCTCATGATCCATTTCTGCATCCCAGTTCGTCCCTTCTATGTAAGCTGCTCCCTACATTATAGCTCAAGGTGAAGCGTTATCATAGGGTTTGTGACAAAAAAATGAACGATAATACCATCAATTGATTGAAAAATATGGATTTTAATATCATTTCTCATAGACCATGCAATAAAAAGGTTTGTTTCCTGATGGGGTTAGGCGCTCATACGTATCTGTAATCGTAAATCCACACTTTTGGTAAGTTCGGATCGCACGCTGGTTCCAGGTCAATACCTCTAGATCAATCTCACGCTCAGGATAACGAAGCAAGGCTTCTTGCACGATTGCATCCATGAATAATTTCCCTAGCCCTTTGCCGCACAGATCAGGTTGCATGCCAATCCCCAAACGTACAACACCTTCCATCGGGAACAACTGCGCGAATCCACACAAAGCTTCTTGCCCATTTAATATGGAGACATATTGCTCATTCCGTAGCTGAGGATCACCGAACTCGATGCCTAGAGCCTGCATTTGTTCCCACGGCATCCAGCCGTAAATATTATAAGGGGGGGTGTAATTCCAATTGCATATCTCTTCCGCGTGACTAGTCTCCATAGGAGTTACATGAAAAGTAACCGAAGGATTTATCATAAGGTCAAAGACCTCCTTTCACGAGGGTTATAACGCTTGCCGTCCTTACGAGTGCCGAAGGCGTCTATACTTGTAACTAATTATATACAAAAAGAGGGGTCATCAACTCAGAAAATTTATAAGGAATACTGTTTTACAAATTTTGAGAGGGGTAAATATTAAATAAGACAAAAAAACAAGCTCTTCCCCAAGAATTAACATCTTGGAAAAGAGCCTATGTACGTTCTACTTATTGAACATCATCATTATCTTCTGTCTCAGAAGCAACAGAATGATAAGCATCAGTGCTCATAATCCGTTTAGCACCGATATAGCGTTTTACGTAGTAGCTATCACTCAGGGAGCTAATCGTTACACCGCGTGAGGAAGATGCGTGTGCAAACTTGCCTTCACCGACATAAATGCCGACGTGGGAAACACCCTTACCACTTGTATTGAAGAATACAAGATCTCCTGATCTTAAATCATCTCGGGAGATAGCAGTACCCATTTGATACTGGGAACCTGATTGGTGTGGTAGGTTGATACCGATTTTATCAAAAACATACATTGTAAATCCGGAGCAATCAAATCCATTTGTGGAGATCCCGCCGGATACGTATTTAGTTCCGATGGTCTTGTCGATCACTTTATCCATTTTGGAATCCGCGAAAGCGCTTCCTGCTCCGATGGTGAAGATAATGGAAAAGCTGAGTACAGCTGCTGCTAACTTCTTCTTCAAAAGTTTATACCCCTTCCAGATGCCTACGAGGTTAGCTTAAGGGTTCGGTTGAAGGTCCCCTATGACCCCTCTAAAAATGGAGGTCAATTCACCCAAAGTTGGTTCCCCCGTTTCCCTAATAGTTAGGAAACTCGGCTCAGACTGTTGATTAGGAATAGCTTGTAATCAATACATGACAAAACCTTTGTAAATAACAACTTAATGATTACAAAAATGTTACTAAAATCTTACTGCAGTTATTGTAACAAACAGAGTGCCGCTTGGCAATCGTTTTTAACCTAATCATGCAGAAAAATTCATATATTTAAAGACAAAATGCATATGTAAGCGATAATATTAAACTTATTTTTATATTTATTGAAATTTTTATCAAATAAAAGTGTTTAAAGTCTGTTCTAGAGGTGTAAAGATTATAATAAGGCAAAAGAAAACCTGGATTCGATTAAGGTGATAATCAAATCCAGGTCTATATAGTTGTAATTGTGAGGTTATAGTTGTGGGGAAGTATTAATCGTAGGCTACAGCTTGATATGAGGAAGTACTCATTACTCTTTTAGCGCCAACGTAGCGATTGGCCCAGTAGGACTGGCTAAGTGAAGTGATGGTCACGCCATATGAAGATGATGATTGTGCGAATTTTCCGTTTCCAACATAAATGCCGACATGGGATACGCCGTTGCCCAATGTGTTAAAGAAAACTAGGTCACCTGAACGCAATTTGCTTTTGGCTACAGGAGTTCCAACATTATATTGAGCTTTTGAAGTGCGGGGCAAAGAAAGACCCACCTTCTTGAATACATACGTAGTGAATCCAGAACAGTCAAACCCGGCAGTGCTAGTGCCTCCGGTTTTATAGGCAACTCCAATTGTCTTTGAAATAACACTATCCATCTTAGAATCTGCAAAGGCACTTCCTCCACCAATAGAGAACGCCATCACAAGTCCCAGCGCCGCAGCGACGCATGCTTTTCTTAAATTCTTCAAAAAAATTGTACCCCTTCCAATGCCTGTGAGGTTAGCTTAAGGATTCGGTAGAAGGTTCCCCTATGATCACTGCAAAGCGAGATCAATTCACCCAAAATATGGTTCCCCCACTTCCCGGTGCAAGGAATTCGGCGTTTTATGCACCAGATAGTGACTTATCGACAAGACTACGATGAATACATGAAGTTATGTAGAAATCGTTTCAAATGATTACAAACTTGTTACTAATGGAACAGGACTTATTGTAACAAAGTCTTTACGAATTTGCAAATCGCCATAATTTGTCTGTAACGCGAAAGAGTCCCGGCTCCTGATTTAGGAACCGGGACTCTTATATTATGTGTTGTAATGCCATAAATTATTGTGGAAATGCTTTACTGCGCCATAGATGATATTGAGCGGAAATTCCCCACATTTTGAAAAGTGTCGAGGGCAGTGATGAGAGTTGACGAATAAGAAGTGCCGGCAGGCCAGGACAGAAGATACCGGATAGTCCGCACACCAGCAGAAGGATAAGGCCCGCTGCACCAAGTATGATTGAAATGCCTAGTGCAGGAATCAGTGACTTTATACAGATGAATAGGGAGGAGAACATCCCCGTACCGCTGGTATAACCAAACTGCATATATAGAAGGAACAGACGAACGATAAAGATGTATATAAGCCATGCCAATACGTATGGAACTAGATGAAGTAACAAAGAGGAGTTCAGAAAGGAAGATAAGAACAGCCCGTACATTTTTGGAGCGAGCCAGTATAACGGCAATAGAGCCAGCACCCATTCGATTAAACTAAAGATAAACACTGGAAATCCATAAAGCTTCATGCCGGGAAAAAAGAACAGGCCTCGCTCTCCTTTTCTCTCTTGATGGAGTTCATGCAGTAATCCTGCTCTTATGAAGGGGGAGAGCAGCAGTCGTAAGAGAACAAGCCCTAGGAACATCCATAACCAATTACGTATCTCAGGATCTGTGTTCAAGCTGAACTGCCCTTCGACATAATAGAGTAGTCTACCCATTCCACTGCCTCCAGCGTCTTTATCTGGGTAGCGCAGTAGAATTGGAACGATAGCAGACCGGATGAAGCCGTACATAAAGTAGCCCCAGAGCAGTCGATAGATGAAGAGCAGAATCAGAATATAAAATTGCTCCTTCATGCTTTGCCAGCCGCGGGTTATCGATGTTCTCACAATCATTCACCTCACCAGACAAGAGTTCCGAGCACGGTTTCAACTAATTTAGTTACACTTAACGTCCAGCGGGAGAGTGTTTTGGGCTCTATTTCCGCCAGTCTGAAGTTATTAAGATGTTTGTTTTCTAAAAGAACGGTATGCTCTGGATCAATCTCAGCAGAGAGGAGAAGTTTATCGCTTAACAGCTGAAACGTAGTCTCTGCTCCTTCACCGTTCCAGACCCGCTCTGCCGCAGAACCGTCAGCGAATGTGAATTTAATGGGAACGTCAACGTAATGACTCCCTTTGTTTGTAATTTTCACTATGGATTCGTAGCTCTGAGCCTCGCTGCTGCCATTCTTTTTAATCGTAATCGTATCTACTGAGAAATCAGGAGCACCGCCACCATAAACATAATCCTCGAAATAAGGCTGCCACGATTTTTTGGTTACCTTCTCAACGACTTTTTGAAAATCAGATGTAGTGGGATGCTGGAAACGGAATTTACGTGCGTAAGTAGACATGATACTGTTCATTGCTTTAGCGCCTACTTGGCGTTCAATATCCTTAAGTACTAGCTTTCCGCGAATATATACATTTCGGCTATACGATTCTGCCCCGTCATATTTCCATGTCTCTAAGTTCAGCGGCTCTGATTTGGTCACCAGGCTAGATTGCAGAGGGAGATTAGCTTTGACACCATATTCCTGCTCCATGAGTTTGTCTTCAGCGTAAGAAGTGAAGCTTTCGTCTAACCAAGCCTCTTCGAATTCATTGCTGGCGACCATACCGTAGAAGTATTGATGGCCAATTTCATGAACGACGGTTCTCTCAAGTGAAGTATCAGGTGAAGAGTCCGTGGCTCCAAAGGCTGTAATGAGCGTAGGATACTCCATTCCTCCTGCACCATTGCCCTCCTTAGGTGGAACGATAATAGACAGAGTGGAGTAGGGATAAGGACCATACCATTTACTGAAGTAGGTCAGGGCAGCCTTAGCGGCCTGAAGGTATCGTTCCTTTAAGTCTTTGTGCAATGGATCGAGATAGACCTTGATCCGTACACCAGGTACTTCTGGTGTAGAGAAGGCTTCTTCAGCTACTGTGAAATCAGGGGAAGCCGCCCAAGCGAAGTCATGGACATCATCAGCGTAGAATTGATATATTTTTTGATCTTGTTTCAGTTTGGCATTCTTTACAGGAAATCCGGTCGCAGCTACCGTATAGTTAGAAGGAACTGCAATCGTTACATTAAAGATGCCAAAATCGCTGTAAAATTCAGAGGTGCCGTGATATTGATGTAAATCCCAGCCTTCTTCCTTAACCCCGCGTGTGCCCATAGGCTCGTATACACTAAGCTTAGGGAACCATTGCCCAGCCATCACGAAATTCCCTGATGTACCCATACGGGCAAATATTTTGGGAAGCTGGACCTCGTACTTTAGTTTAAGTGTGACACTTTCTCCTCCATTAACCGGTTGTGGGAGATGCACCTTTAGGAGTGTCTTATCGTTGACGTTACCATCGTCGGGTTGTACAAATTGTACTCGTTGCATTAGCGATGTTCCTTCTGTCGTGCGCAGATCGGTTAGAGTCATACTTCCGAAGCCGTTCTCTGGCATGGTGTCACCCCTGAGCGTTCCTCCGGATTCCTTCATAAAAGTAGTATCTGGTGAGGCAAAAGCATTTGGGTACATATGAAAATATAGATCACTTACAGGTTTTACACCGGGGTGTGTCCAGGTTACCGTCTCAGAAGCGATTAAGGTTTCTGTATCTGGAACAAGCTGAACATCGATGTGGTACTCGACAACCCGATGACTTAATGCTTCCTCTGCCGGAACGGGGGCGCTATCAGGAAGATTTTGCTGTGGTGCAGCAGCAGGAGCTGTGCCACTGGAGGACTTGGCCTCTTTTGAAACAAAGCTAGTAACAGAAGTTGTGGAGTTATCCCCCGAATAGACCCATATTGCTCCTAGTAGCACGAGGGCGGCCAGGGTCGCAAAGATGATAATGTACCTTAATGACAGTGACTTCATACTGTGATTCCTCCCGTGACAAGCATCTACGGGATGTATATGTTTGCAATCGCCGCATTATTAGCTAAAATTAAATTATTCGTAAGAGGAAGGGTGTGCACTCGTGGACAACATACAACCGGAGGGCAAGAAACAGATTGCCTTAAATATTGTGAATGCCAAAAGTAAACATAAAGGCTTTGGAGCAGGCTCTATTGAGCTCAATAACGTATCGCCTGTCATTATTGATGGCGGTGAAGCAGTCATTGATATCGGTGCCATGCATGCCAAGAGTAAGGTTGAAAAGGGTATTAAATTCTCCATGAACCGTGAAGATGTACCTAATGGAAGACAGGTTTGGGTGGTATGGGTAGCAGTGGACCGTACCCAGGATAGTCAATTCTATGGTGGAATAACAGCTTGTGAAATGTGGATTGATACGGAAGCGCGTCGTGGCTGGAAAATCCTCGCCGAGCATGTCAATAAGCTGGATGGGGCTCTAAAACGCAAAATCGATGTGGGAGGGCTTGGTGCAGTTGAAAAGGCTGCGCTAAAATCCCTCTTGATCTCTCATAATGAGGCATGGTGGACCGCATCCTCCGATGAACTCAAGGCTGCTCTGACCGAGTAGGAACAATCACCCGGTCAAGATTAAAGGATACAGTAAAAAGGCTTCGACACCCTGAAATAGGAGAGTCGAAGCCTTTTTTGCTATACATGAATTTAGTTTACGATTTGCTTCCCGTACTAAGTTTGCGTTTGAGTTGACTTACTCTGGCTTGACTGATCCCCAGGATTTCAGCAAGCTCTTTCTGATTGGCATATGGATGATCATCTATGGCCCGCTCCAGGCGTTGGCACATATCCTCTGTTTTCGTCTTCCGGATCGTGCTGCTGTGCTCTGACACTTCGTTAGCAAAATCTTGGCGCGTCTCCGGCGCTTGAGACATGCGTTCAGGATCGGCAATTTCTTTTAGACAGCTACTGCAAATAAATTGCTCTTTATAGTAGGTGACATGGTCGTGGCTTCTGCAAAACGTACATTCTGTCGAGGTGTACTTCCTGAGTATGATGGTGTTATCGTTTAATATAAAAAATTCGATAGGATCACCAATGTCGATATTACGAGTCATACGGATTTCTGCGGGAACCACAATTCTCCCAAGACTGTCTAAACTCCGGATCATGCCTGTATCCTTCATCCCATGTCCCTCATTTACATCTTTATATTTTGGTTGCTACTAACTATTATAGCAGTAATTGTGAGTTAAGAGAATGGGGTGAATACATAAAATAAAGCGGTTACATCCTTTGCGGGAGAAGTGAAAATTGAATTTGCCCATCCTATCAATTCTGCAATAAATAAGTTATAAAAAAGAAAAACCTCTTCAATAAATGAAGAGGGCTAATTCAACCACCAGCGCTTAATATTGTTCCATAGGGAACGATTTTCTTCAGCAGGATCTACTTTGCTTTGTGCATCATCGACAGCGGGACCTTTGCCGTGCTGATCACAGTATTCGGTGGGCTCAGTTCCACTAATGAAAGTCTCTAGTTCTTTTTCGGGACAGGCTGCTGTCGCTAGCTTACCGGACTGCGGATTGATGTATACACTAACCACGCCATCTGGAATGGGGAAAATCTTAGGCGGGATATTTTCCAGAGCTTTTTCAGTGAACTCCGCGAAAATTGGAGCTGCCCGTCGACCGTCGGTAGTTGTAATGTCGCGCCCCTTGTCATATCCAACCCAAACAGCAGTGGATAGCTCGGGGGTGAAGCCTACCATCCAGCCGTCTGTATCCGTAGTTCCAGTCTTGCCGGCTACCGGACGTTTGATAATAGAAGCTACACGGTTCCCAGTCCCTCCAGTCTCAAACACTCCTTCCATTAAACGGGTTAACACATAGGCGGCAGAAGGTTCTACAACGGCTTCACCCTTTGGCTGTGGAGCTTCATACAGGACCACACCCTTTGAATCCGCTATTTTTAGAATGGCTGTGGTGGACATTTTCTGACCACTGTTTCCTATAACAGCAAAAGCTGCAGCCATTTCTAGCGGACTGATTGGTGAGGTGCCGAGTGCCAGTGAAGGAACACTTTGAAGCGGACTGTCAATGCCCATCTTGGCTGCCATCTGGCTCACTTTATCCGCACCGATCTTCATGATCGTATTCACAGCATAAATATTGTCGCTTGCTGCAATAGCTTGTCGCATGTTGATTTCCCCCAGATACTTATCCCCGAAGTTCCGAGGCTGGTAGGTTTTGCGATTGTTATCATAATGAAACATCGTTGGCTGGCTTTTGAAAACGGAAAGACCCGTCATCTCTTTAGAAGAGAGTGCTGCTAAATACATGATCGGCTTAAAGGACGAGCCAGGCTGACGAGTTGTGGCTAGAGCATGATTGTATTGGTTGGTACGATAATTTTTTCCGCCGACCATTGCTTTAATGTAGCCAGTTCGAGGATCAATGGAAACAAGAGCCGTCTCCAGATCACTCTTTTGATCCATCTCTTTGTCGACTGCTTGTTCTGCGGCATGCTGCATGTCAGGGTCAAGGGTAGTGTAAACATTTAGTCCCCCTTGTTCCAGCTCATCACTGCTGATGTGAAGAGATTCTGTGGCGAGATTGCGGATATAATCTCTGAAATAAGGTGCAGCCACAGTGGTATCCTTCTGGCCTTGTGGTTTTAAGTTCAAGTCTTCCTGCACTGCCTGCCCCGCTTCTTCTTGCGTAATTTCTCCTAAATTAGTCATGACGGTCAAAATAATTTTTTGGCGTTTTTTAGCGTTGTCTAAATGATTGTATGGCGAATAGTAGGTCGGTCCTTTTGGAATCCCAGCTAGCATGGTACTCTCTGCTAAGTCTAAATCTGCTGCAGATTTGCCAAAATACATCTGAGAGGCTGCTTCAATGCCATAGGCACCATGACCATAGTAGATGTTATTTAAATACATGTTCAAGATTTCATCTTTGCTGTATTTCATCTCAAGCTGCATCGTATACAAGGCTTCTTTGGCCTTGCGCGTCCATGTCTTTTCGTGGGATAGATAGAGATTTCTCGCGAGCTGTTGAGTTAGCGTACTAGCCCCTTGTGTTCGATTTCCCTCTTCCAGATTGACGAGTACGGCCCGCGCCATCCCCTTCATATCGAATCCGGAATGCTCGTAAAACTTACGGTCCTCGACGGCTAGTGTGGCTTCAATAAGCAGGGGAGAAATTTGACTTAATTTGACCGGTTCACGGCTACGCCCGTCTGAGGTAAAGGTGGCAAGAATATTGCCTCTGGAGTCGAGTAGCTTGGAGCGCACATCGTCGCCAATGGGAGGAAGATCCTTTTGATATAGGTAACCGAGCAGAGCTCCCGTGGTCAGTAGAAACAATATAATCATGGCTAGCAGCAGCCGGAATAAACGGCGGAAGCGGCTTTTTCGTTTAGGTAGATTTGTTGATTCACGTGTCATGGCACCAGACTCCCTTCTCCTTGTATTATGGGATAGGAACTGGAAGGATATTCATTGTATAACTAGGCGATCTGTTAAAGGGACTATTACCAGAGGCGATTTAAATAGGAGATGACAAACTGTTTCCATTTTGTGACTATTCAATGGTGGATCATGCGTGCTTCAGGAGGTATAAAAGAGTAGAGATTGAAAGCGAGGGTATATATACAATAGGAGGTGTCACTATGAACTGGACGAAAAAGATTCACAGAACGACAATAACCGCCCTTTCGGCGACGTTAATAATGGTTTCAGGCTGGGGTGCATCAGCTTCTTCTGTACATGCTGCGGCATCAGCCGCGCCTGCGGCTTGCGGCACTGGAGACCATGGGCTACTACAGTCTCTGCAAAATAAGCATTCAGGAGACGTATCCACACCGCTTACCTTTTCTGATGTTCAGTTTTTGAATGGAGATATCGGACGGGCAGCAGGTAATGGATTTATGATTGGCACTTCTGATGGAGGCTGCAATTTTCAAGCGATTTATGAAGGCCAATGGAGCTTTAAACAGATTGATTTTCCCGATAACGTGCATGGTTTTGCCCTTGCTTCTGTAGAAGATGGTCAAGCTCGATATTTAATCAGTACCTCTAATGGCGGCTCAGAATGGAAAAGACTTTCGAATAAAGCGGTTAGCTTTGAAAGAATCGATTTTATCGACAGTAAGATTGGTTTCGGGTATAACAGGGCATCAACGTATTACACCAAGGACGGGGGACTTAGCTGGAGTAAGATTTCAACCCCATCCAATACACGCGGTGCTTATTTCAGTGATCGTAATACCGGCTGGGCCGTTGTAACTGTGCCTGGAACCGGCTACCGGGTAATGAAGACTACAGATGGTGGCAAAACTTGGAGTTTATCGTTAAAGGTAGCCTTTACCGATCCAGAGTATGGGCAAATCACTTCAAAGGGAGATCAAGTTGATGTGGTTCTCTTTGGCGGCTCAGGGATGAGTCAAACCTCATACTCCCTATATACAAGTACGAGTAAGGGAAAAAGCTGGAATAGAGTGATCGCTCAGGAAACTGCTGGGGGTGGGCCTGCTCCGGGTAGTGGAGAAGCTGTAGTAAATAAAGGGCCTGCGTCTGGCAGACCGGGAAATTTGGAGCTGATAGGGAACAGTACGACCTTCTTGGTGGGTTATTCCGACGCAGCAGAAAAAGTAGCGGTAGGACGCACGTATAACGGTGGTAAGCAGTGGACCAAACTTCCGGCGATTGCTGGGTATGATGGGGTAATCTCTTTCACTAGTAATAAAGAAGGCTGGCTGGCCGTTCGCGAGCGCGATTATGCATCGTTATATGTAACGAAAGATGGTGGCGCTTCTTGGCAGCTTAGGTTTTCGTTAAAAATTCTGTCCTTGTAATCGGTGATTTGTAAAGGTAGTAAGCGAGTTAACAGAGCGTTATAGTTAACTAGACGGTTCCTGAGGGGACCGTTTTTTTGTGATTATGAAGCCGGGTGCACTCATGTGCAGTTTTACTACATGTTCCAAGTGTGCTTTTATCCATCAATATGGTAAAATTTTATGAGCTAAGCTAGATCTATTGGATTCAAAGATTGAAATGCTTCTTTGAACTGGATATAGTGTACAATGGGAAAGCGAATAGGCCTTTGATAAAATATAAAAATGTTTAAGTTTCACGATAGACGTTTTTCTTATGCAGAATGCAGAGGCTTGCAGAATGGAGGAACGTGTGATGCCCGAATTACAGTCTGACAAATATGACGTCTCTATTACGCTCGTAAGCCTTCAAGAGGGTCAACGGAATGTTATGAAAGCGAATGGAGAGGTAGTATCCAAAGGACCGCATCTATATATTCAATATGAAGAGTTAGAGCAGGGCCCTCGAGGAGAAGAAGTTTCTGTTCGTACAACAATAAAGATTGCAGGCAATCAGCTAAAGCTAATCCGCCACGGTGGGATACAGTCGGAACAGAGCTTTCAATCTGGACGGCGTCTACCGGGATTTTATCGTTCGCCATATACACAGTTTAATCTTTCTACAGAAACGAACAAGCTGGACGTGGTTCGCGAAGGGCGTTCCTTAACGGTCGAATGGGACTATGATTTGTACGTTTACGATGAATTGTCAGGAAAGTTTGCTATTAGTTTGCATATACAGGAGGAACCGAAATTATGACACAGAGAAAGAATCCGTTGGAGCTTGTAAATGAACGGGTAAAAGAAGCCATTGCCGATGCAATTGTGAATGCAGGAATTGTTGCACCGGAAGAGGTTCCGGATATCGTACTGGAAGTACCAAGAGATAAGGCACATGGTGATTTGGCTACGAACGCTGCTATGCAGTTGACCAAAATCGCAAAACGTAATCCGCGCCAGATTGCTGAGGCAATTATAGAACATTTGGATACAAGCAGCGCTTCTATTGAAAAAGCTGAGATTGCCGGACCAGGCTTTATTAACTTTACGTTGTCCAAGAATTATTTGTACCCAATTATCAGCCTTGTTGCTGAGCAGGGTGATGATTATGGCCGTATTAACATCGGTCAAGGTCAGAAGGTTGAAATGGAATTCGTCAGTGCCAATCCAACGGGTAGCCTTCATTTAGGACATGCTCGTGGTGCTGCTGTCGGCGATGCGCTTTGCAACGTACTCGATTATGCAGGCTATCAGGTGACACGGGAATATTATATTAATGATGCCGGTAACCAAGTAGTCAACCTGTGCAAATCCATTGAAACTCGTTACCTGCAGGAGCTGGGCCAAGAAGCAGAAATGCCTGAAGACGGTTACCATGGCGAGGACATTAAGGGATTTGCTAAAGAGCTTGTGGCTGAAAAGGGTGATACACTGCTCGAAATGAGCCCAAGTGACCGCGCAGCCTTTTTCCGGACCTATGGACTTAATAAAGAGCTCGATAAAATCAAACGCGATCTGGGACTATTCCGTGTAAACTTCGATATCTGGTTCAGTGAGACTTCACTGTACGAGAACGGAGAAGTGTTACGCTCGCTAGACGAGCTTCGTGATCGTGGAGAAGTTTATGAGCAGGACGGGGCAACCTGGCTGCAAACGACTAAGTATGGCGATGATAAAGACCGCGTTCTGATTAAGAACGATGGCACATATACCTACCTTACACCGGACATTGCTTATCACAGCGATAAGTATGGCCGTGGTTACGATAAAATGATTAACATTTGGGGTGCGGATCATCATGGCTATATTCCGCGGATGAAAGCGGCGATGTCAGCACTTGGCAATGATCCTGAGAAGCTAGTGGTTCTGATTGCTCAGATGGTCAGTCTGTTCCAGAATGGTGAAAAGGTTAAAATGTCGAAGCGTACCGGCAAAGCGGTTACGATGGAAGATTTGATGGAGGAAGTAGGAATCGACGCGATTCGATATTTCTTCACCATGCGAAGCATGGATTCCCATCTCGATTTCGATATGGATTTGGCGATCTCTACTTCTAATGAGAACCCTGTATTCTACGTTCAATATGCGCATGCGCGTATCTGCAGTATCTTCCGTCAGGCAAAGGAGCAAGGGATCTCCATTCCTGATTACGCTGAGATTGACTTCTCCAAGCTGACAGCAGTGCATGAATATGACTTGCTGCGCAAAATTGGTGAGCTCCCAGCAGAAATTGCTGTTGCGGCTGAAGGTTATGCTCCACATCGCCTCATCCGTTATGTATATGAGCTGGCTGCGATGTTCCACAGTTATTATAAAGCTGAACGTGTAATTACAGAGGATGCCGCTCAAACAGTAGCGCGTCTTGCCCTGCTTGGTGCTGCGCGCACTACCATTGCTAATGTCCTGCGTCTTGTCGGTGTTTCTGCACCGGATCGCATGTAATTCAACATCAAACGACAAAAAATCCGCCTTCCGGTTCCCCCGGAGGCGGATTTTATTTTGTGCCGTTCTTCGCATCGGCACAAGCTGCGCTCACGTCAGAGTGACCCACCCGGTGCCCGGGCAGGGTCTATACGTTCGCGGAGACCGCCCGCTTGGCCCTAACTCCTGCTTTCAGCAGGCGTAGGGCATCGGCAGCGCCGCCGCCAAGGGATGCGCGTCGCTGCCCCTTGCGCAGCCGCACCGGGGATGCGGTGCGCCGCAAGAGCAGCTTCAGCTCCCTTGGCGAGAGCCCCGGTCGCACCGCGAGCAGCAGTGCAGCGGCTCCCGTAACATGCGAGGTCGCCATGGAGGTGCCGCTCATCTCTTTGTAGCCCTCCTTCAGCCAACAGGAGGGCACGCCTTCGCCGGGGCCGTATACATCGATGTAAGAACCGCGGTTGCTGAAGCCGGCAACACGATGTCTTTTATCGATGGCACCCACGGCAATCGTCTCAGGATAACGTGCGGGGTAGTCTCCGCCACGCTTGCCATCATTCCCGGAGGAGGCAATGATAGCGATTCCGGCTCGGTACGCTTTTATAACCACATTATGAAGTGCTTTGCTTCTAGTTTTCATTCCGAAGCTCATATTGATGATATCGATTCTGTTCTGCACACACCAATCAATGCCCAGTACTATGTCCGACACATAGGCGGAGCCGCTATGATCAAAGGCCTTGACTGGATATAGCAACGCTCGTGGAGCTACGCCCATCATCCCGCGTGTTCCTCCTGCCGCAGCAAGCGTGCCGGCGATGTGAGTCCCGTGTCCATTATCATCTAGCGGCAACATCCCGCGGTGTAGTAAGTTGACTCCAGAGGCTAATGAATGCTTCAGATCGGGATGGCGGTAATCAGCACCTGTGTCGATTACGCCGATTTTAACGTGAACTCCAGTTGATTTAGACCATGCCTGAGGGGCATGAATGGCTTTCACTCCCCATGGGAGTGTGGCGGTTCCGCTCTTTTCGTTAGCTATAGAATGGATTTGTATTTGTAGATCCTCTTCAACATTTAGAAGGTCTGCAAATCGGCTCATTAGTTTTCCAGCTCCGGCAGCAGGCACAAAGAAGGCCCGAATCAGCGGAGATACCTGCACTTGCCGCAGCTCAGGCTGCTTCGCTTTCAGAGCCTTCCATTGTGTAAATGCTCCGGCATACTGGCGGGGATCATTGAAGGTAAGAATACGCCGCTCACCATTGTTGGGGGCAACCGATATTTCTTCAAGAAGCATGTGCCAAAATTTGTGATAGTCCATAGGATTTGCTGTCCCCTCCTCGGTGCCCTGCTGCCATATTGTATGAGTGGAAGAGGGGGTCCGAATGGGAACTTGCCCTTTTTTAACGAAATGGGCTGCCCATCGTGTCAAAAGACGGCGCTTTACATAAAATAGACAGAAGAGATTAACACTCTCTTTGTAACATCACGTAAGGAGCCGATCCTTGGCGTGGATACAGTCATGCGCGGAGGGTTTCCTCCGCCTTTTTTAATAATAAAAGGGAGTAAAAGTCTCACCCGGGTACATATGTTTTAAATTTATTCTTCTTCAAGATAGAGACAGGTTTCTGCTACGGATAAGTGCTGGAGGACTCTTTCTGTTAGCTGATACCGCTTTTGACTTGCAATTTGTTGTCAAATAGGTTTTACTTAGTTTTGTTAATGGATATTATTGAAATAAACCGTAATGTGAACAATGCGTGAGAGGAAGTGTCCTTTAGTGAGTACGCCACTCAATTTAAAGCTAGACCCTGAGAAAGTTAAAGAAATGCCGATGGTGGATTTGGCTTTTCTAGTCCTTAAGGCCGCCAATACACCCTATTATTACCGTGATCTGATGGTCGAGGTAGCCAAGCTGCGCGGCATGACCGATCAACAAAGCCAAGATACTATTGCCCAGTTATATACCGAGATTAACATTGATGGGCGTTTTGCCTGTGTGGGAACTAACCTTTGGGGATTGAAACGCTGGTATCCTCTAGAGCGTTCTGATGATCCGGTTGGTAACACCAAACGCGTACGTATCATCAACGATGAAGACGACGATTTGGAAGACGACGACTTTGCTGAAGAAGAAGAAAACTACGCTGCAGAAGAAGAGGATTTTGACGCTATCGACGAAGATCGCGACGACCTCTATTCCGACGACGACAGCGAAGAAGAAGTCGACGAAGATGTCGTGATCGATGAAGATGACATAGACGAAGATGACACAGATGAAGACGATGCAGAAGATGACTCAGATGAGGATGCCGAAGCTGACGAGTAAGATAAATAATTTCAAAGAGTCTCGCTGATGGTATAATTCCTCCCTTGACAGTGGGGGATCGTCAGAGTAAACTATTGCATGGGCTTATCATGTAAGTTAATAAACGCGTTTTTTAAAATAAAAAGTGCCCCGGTTCTACGGGTGTCACTTTTTTGTTTTTTTAGATGCAAAGTAGCTGTAGTTTTATGTAATTCGCGGGACGACGCCTTATGTTTTCCCCGGTGTATTAAACTTTTGATTTCCCCTGTTTTGATGATAGTAAAACGGGTTACGATAAACACCATGCGCCGCTTTTATGTCTGGACTTTATTTAGGAGGGTTTTACAGTGACAAAGTATATTTTTGTAACGGGTGGCGTTGTGTCTTCCCTGGGCAAGGGCATTACAGCCGCTTCGCTGGGCAGGCTGCTCAAAAACAGAGGTCTAAAGGTAACGATTCAGAAATTTGATCCGTATCTTAACGTAGATCCTGGAACAATGAGTCCTTATCAGCACGGTGAAGTATTCGTAACAGATGACGGTGCGGAGACTGACCTTGACCTTGGACACTATGAACGGTTTATTGATATTAATCTGTCAAAGAACAGCAATGTAACGACAGGCAAGATCTATTCATCCGTAATCAGCAAGGAACGTCGTGGAGAGTATTTGGGCGGAACTGTACAAGTTATCCCACACATTACGAATGAGATCAAAGAACGCGTGTTCCGCGCAGGCCGCGAGACCAACTCTGATGTTGTAATCACAGAGATTGGTGGAACCGTAGGTGATATTGAAAGTCTTCCGTTCCTAGAAGCCATTCGTCAAATCAAGAGTGATATCGGACGGGAAAATGTGATGTATATCCACGTAACCTTGATCCCTTATATCAAGGCTGCTGGAGAAGTGAAGACAAAACCGACACAACACAGTGTAAAAGAGCTGCGCAGTATCGGTATTCAACCGAATGTCATCGTGTGCCGTACGGAATATGAACTTTCCGCAGATATGAAAGCAAAGATCGCACTCTTTTGCGATATTGATGCTAATGCTGTCGTGGAATGCCGCGATGCTTCAACATTGTATGAAGTTCCATTGAATCTTCGTGATGAAGGATTGGACGAGATTGTTGTTAACCATCTGAAGCTTACAACACCTGCGCCAGATATGCGTGAATGGGAAAGTATGCTTGAGCGGATTCAGAAGCTAGAGAAAACAGTGGAAATTGCGATTGTTGGTAAGTATGTAGCTTTGCATGACGCTTATTTGAGTGTTGTTGAGTCACTTTCACACGCAGGTTTTGCTTCCAATGCAGAAGTTAAACTTCGCTGGGTCAATGCAGAAGAAATCACAGATGAGAACGTGGACGAAATGCTGCGCGGTGTTGGCGGTATTCTAGTTCCTGGTGGTTTCGGTGATCGGGGAATTGAAGGCAAAATCTCCGCGATTCGTTATGCCCGTGAGAAATTGATACCTTTCTTCGGAATTTGCCTAGGTATGCAAGTTTCCGTAATCGAATATGGCCGTTCTGTTCTAGGTCTAAAAGGTGCGAATAGCTCCGAAATCGATCCGAACACACCGTATCCACTGATCGATTTGCTTCCTGAGCAAAAGGATATTGAAGATATGGGCGGTACTATGCGTCTTGGTTTGTATCCTTGTAAGATTGCTGAGGGTTCCCTGGCAATGTCTTGCTACGATGATGAACTGGTATACGAGCGTCACCGTCACCGGTATGAGTTCAATAACACGTACCGTGATGAGATTGAAAAAGCAGGTCTGGTTATTTCCGGAACCTCACCAGATGGTCGTTTGGTCGAAATTGTAGAACTTCCTGGACATCCATGGTTCTTGTCGGTTCAATTCCATCCGGAATTCACTTCACGTCCGAACCGTCCACAACCATTGTTCCGTGAATTTGTCAAAGCTTCTTTAACTCATTCCGAACAGCAATAGGTTGTAAACATAATCGTAACTTACGTGCGAGTTTTTAATTAAATCTGAAGAGCCTCCTATTGGAGGCTCTTTTTTTAATTATTAGAATGTATAAGTTGTTCACCGATCTTTTATGTCCAATATTTCTCGCTTAAACGCTTACTATCCTTATAAGGACGCCGAAGGCATTTATGCTTGTTTACCCATTTTGGAGAGTTCCGAAAATAACATCACTGCAATTCAGGCTCTTTATTTACCCATTTTATCCAATTAGAAGGATTTGGGCATTGAAGCACGAATAATAGGTTTCGTATGGAGTTAATTTCTGAAGGGGCCGTTAGCTGTGGAGAGCGCGGTATAGTCAATCTGGCTTAATCTCTGGGAGGGTGTTATATGGAAAAAAAGAAAGTGTTAATTGTCGATGATCAGAATGGGATTCGGATTCTTCTTATGGAAGTATTTAATAGCGAAGGATATACGACATTTCAAGCAGCTAACGGAAAACTGGCCTTAGACATTGTTCGCAGCGAGTCTCCTGACTTGGTTCTGCTCGATATGAAAATACCGGGAATGGATGGACTCGAGATTTTGAAGCATCTGAAAGAGCTGAATCCGTCCATTAAGGTCATTATGATGACGGCTTACGGAGAACTGGACATGATTAAGGAGGCTACCAAGCTAGGCGCATTGATGCATTTTACAAAGCCATTTGACATAGACGAAATGCGGGTAGCGGTCAATATGCATCTTCATAATAAGTCAGTAGATCAATGCAGTTAAAGTGACATTTCCTGTATTGATCCTATTTGGTTATGGTGATTATAACCAGGTTGAGTCTAATTGCTATACGGGCTGGATAAAAATCGTCCCACCGGGACATTTTTTTGTTTATCCTATTTAGTATTTGACTCAGGATGTGTTATAATAAGCCTGTATGTGATGTCGGTTTAAAAACATAGCCAACCAACATTCTTAGGAGGATGAAACCATGCCATTAGTATCTATGACAGACATGTTGAACAAAGCACTTGAAGGAAAATACGCAGTAGGTCAGTACAACATTAACAACTTGGAGTGGACTCAAGCTATTCTTGGTGCCGCTGAACAAGAAAAATCACCAGTAATCCTTGGTGTATCCGAAGGCGCAGCACGTCACATGGGCGGCTTCACTACTGTTGTTAAGATGGTAGAAGGTCTAATTATCGATATGAATATCACAGTTCCTGTAGCTATCCATCTTGACCATGGATCAAGCTTTGATAAATGTAAGGCAGCAATTGATGCTGGATTTACATCCGTAATGATCGACGGTTCCCACCACCCAATCGATGAGAACATTGATATGACTAAAAAAGTCGTTGAATATGCTCATGCTAAAGGTGTTTCCGTAGAAGCAGAAGTAGGTACTGTTGGTGGACAAGAAGACGACGTTATCGGCGGCATCATGTATGCTAAGCTGGATGAGTGCGTTCGTATTGTTAAAGAAACAGGTATCGACACTTTGGCTCCTGCTCTAGGTTCTGTTCATGGTCCTTACCATGGTGAGCCTAACCTCGGATTCAAAGAAATGGAAGAAATCCGTGACGCTACTAACATCCCAATGGTTCTTCATGGTGGTACAGGTATTCCTGAACATGACATCAAGAAAGCTATCTCCCTGGGTACTTCCAAAATTAACGTAAACACTGAGAACCAAATCGTGTTTGCAAAAGTTGTTCGCGAAGTTCTAGCTGCTAAACCGGATGCTTATGATCCACGTACATTCATCGCACCAGGTCGCGACGCAATCAAAGAAACCGTTATCGGTAAAATCCGCGAATTTGGATCCAACAACAAAGCCTAATCATTGTTAGCTTCCGCCATAGGTGGACAAGCAATTTGTAAAGGGCAGGGTGTAGCTCTGCCCAGTTGAATAGTTTGATGAGGAAAGCACACCGCTTAGCCGGTGTCTTTCCATTTTCATCACTAAAAGTCCACAGCACGTATTGCCCGCACAGCTGCAATACACGTAGGGGGAAATTGATAAATCTATGGAAAAATTAATGATTGGCGGTGGACGTCCGCTAGAGGGCGTTGTAACCATCAGTGGAGCAAAGAATAGTGCTATTGCACTCATTCCTGCGGCGATTTTGGCCGAATCTGAAGTTGTTCTTGATAATTTACCGTCCCTTAGTGATGTAGCCGTTTACTCTGAAATCTTGCAAGAGCTTGGCGCAAGTGTATCTTGGTCAGGCAACCAGATGAAAATTGATCCTTCGCGTATTGTATCTATACCTATGCCTAATGGTCCGGTTAAGAAACTTCGAGCCTCATATTATATGATGGGAGCTCTGCTTGGAAGATTCAAAGAAGCGACAATAGGTCTTCCTGGTGGTTGTAATTTCGAACCTCGTCCAATCGATCAGCATATCAAGGGATTCGAGGCACTGGGAGCAACAGTTACAAACGAACATGGTTCTATCCACTTATATGCTAAAGAGCTACGCGGCGCGAAGATTTATTTAGACGTATCAAGCGTAGGTGCCACTATTAACATCATGCTGGCGGCTTCACGTGCCAAAGGCTCCACAATTATTGAAAATGCGGCTAAAGAGCCTGAGATTATAGATGTAGCAACCCTATTGAACTCTATGGGCGCTGTTATTAAAGGCGCTGGTACAGAAACCATCCGAATCGAAGGGGTCTCGGAAATGCACGGCTGCCGTCATTCCATTATTCCCGATCGGATTCAAGCAGGAACTTATATGATTGCCGCTGCGGCTACGCGTGGTAATGTGTTGATAGATAACGTTATTCCTAAGCACTTGGAAGCATTAACGGCCAAGCTTTTAGAGATGGGCGTTGATATTGAAGAGCTTGATGAAAGTATTCGTGTTATAGGTAGAGCTAAATATGAACATGCAGATGTCAAAGCGCTGACCTATCCTGGCTTTCCTACAGATTTACAATCTCCTATGACAAGTATGTTGACGCAGGCAGAAGGCGTTAGTGTTCTTAGTGATTTCGTCTACAGCAACCGTTTTAAGCATGTACCAGAATTGGTACGAATGGGCGCAAAGATTCGCGTTGAAGGCCGTTCTGCTATTATTGAGGGTGGTAAGCTTAATGCTGCAAAAGTGAAAGCGACCGATCTACGGGCAGGTGCTGCTCTTGTTATTGCTGGGTTGACGGTAGAGGATGGAATCACCGAGGTGACCGGCGTAGAATATATTGACCGTGGTTATGATAATTTAGTGAGTAACCTTCGACAACTAGGTGCTCATGTTTGGCGTGAGAACGAATAAAATTAGGATATCCCGTTTGGAGGGAGGTTTATTTGCTGATTTACCGCATATATCCTTCCAAATTGGGTATTAATATCCTAACGGGCATTTTAATAGACTCATCATTTTGCCTAGTAGATAGACTAGGGCGAACTCATTTAAAAATTGAATAGGTGGTTATTACATGGATCTTCAAATTTCCGATTTGGAAGAAATGAAGCTGACCGAGTTGTATAAGCTGGCCAAGAAATACCAGATTCCTTATTACGGACAGCTGAAGAAACGGGAACTGATCTTTGCGATCCTTCGGGCACAGGCAGAGCAAAGCGGTCTTATGTTTATGGAAGGCGTACTGGAAATTCTACCCGAGGGCTATGGATTTCTAAGGCCGATTAACTATTTGCCCAGCGCTGAAGATATTTATATCTCAGCCTCACAAATTCGGAAGTTTGATCTCAGAAGCGGAGATCTTGTATCTGGGAAATGCCGGACGCCGAAAGAAAATGAACGATATTTTGGCCTGCTTCAAGTCAATGCCGTTAATGGTGAGAACCCTGCTAGCGCAGCGGAGCGACTTCATTTTCCAGCATTAACACCACTTTATCCGCAAGACAAGCTACCGCTTGAAACATCCCCTACTCATTTGTCTACCCGAATAATGGATTTGCTCGCTCCTGTAGGTTTGGGGCAGCGGGGTTTGATTGTAGCACCTCCTAAAGCAGGAAAAACGCTCCTCTTGAAAGAAATTGCCAATAGTATTTCCACTAATAATCCTGAGATTGAGCTCTTTGTATTGCTAATAGATGAACGTCCTGAAGAAGTAACCGATATGCAACGTTCTGTAAAAGGCGAAGTGGTTGCATCGACGTTTGATGAGCTTCCAGAGAATCATATTAAAGTGGCCGAACTTGTGTTGCAAAGGGCTCTTCGTTTAGTTGAGCACAAGAAGGACGTAGTTATTCTTTTAGATAGCATTACCCGTCTGGCGCGTGCGTATAATCTTGTGGTTCCGCCATCTGGACGCACACTTAGCGGAGGGATTGACCCAGCGGCGTTTCATCGACCGAAGCGGTTTTTTGGCTCTGCACGGAATGTGGAAGAGGGCGGTTCACTGACTATTTTAGCAACAGCTTTAATTGATACCGGGTCACGTATGGATGACATTATTTATGAAGAGTTTAAGGGTACCGGTAACATGGAGCTTCATTTGGACCGCAAATTGGCAGAACGCCGTATTTTCCCTGCTATTGATATTCGCCGTTCAGGTACACGCCGGGAAGAAGTACTCTTGAGCAAAGAAGAGCTTGATACGATCTGGGCGATTCGCAAAAACATGAATGAATCCTACGATTTTGTGGAGGGATTCATCAAAAAGCTGCGTGATACAAAGACTAATGCTGAATTCTTAGCCTCCTTTGACGTTGCGGGAGCTAAACAATCACCAAATGGAACTGCAAGCAGCGGAGGAACTTCCAACAGTGGTACAGCTGCTCGTCGCACAACACGGGCGAAGACTTCTTCAGTACCTACAACTTGAGAATTGATAATAAGAGGAGACTAACATGTATTTGGTATATGCCGACGGGCAAGGAAACGTATATGATCATCCTGAACTGTACGGGCTAGCCCGTAGTGGGGATATGATCGTTGAAATACTGGAGGAAGAGTTGATTCCGCTGCCTGAAGGCGCTACTCTTGTGGGCTTGCCTAGTACACGGGCGGTGGGTATGGATCCTGAAACCGGTGAAATGATGTCGTTGCCAGAAGGTTCGCAGGCTGTAGGGGCTTTGTTGCCTCAAGGCTATACTCGCTTGTGTCTTCCTGGCTATGTGAAGACAGACAAGTCTTACAAGCTTCCTCTGTTTGGGTATTCGGCTGTAGTGTGGAAGGATGGCGGGTTCTATGTTGCGGCGGACCCAACTGATAATCCGGAAAAGTGGAATCCACTGAACTGTGATAAACAGGACCTTGAGGTAAGTGTTGGTGAATTAACTGCCAAATATCCTGATAACCGTCTTTATGAGCATCTTTCTAACTGTGCGCTTGGTTATGAATGCCTTACTTCCTCCAATACCTTTTTAGGGCGTTGGGAGGGCGGCGTGCCTGTCTCTTATTCATGTAATGCTGGATGTTTTGGCTGTATTTCTGAGCAACCTGATGATAGTGGTTTTGTATCTCCGCAGACTCGGATGAATTTCCGACCAACCGTCAATGAAATTTCACAAGTTATGCTGGAGCATTTGACGACGCCTGAATCGATAATCAGTTTTGGACAAGGCTGTGAAGGGGAACCTTCTACGCAGGCAAAACTTATTATAGAAGCAATTCGTGAAGTACGCTCAATTACTGACATGGGCTACATCAATATCAATACCAATGCTGGCTTAAGCGATCATATTCGTGGAATCGTCGATGCTGGGCTGGATTTGATGCGTGTCAGCACGATTAGTGCCCTAGATGATCATTACAATGCTTATTACAAACCGCGTGGCTACACATTGGCTAATGTAGAGAAGTCTTTAAAATATGCTGCCTCGCAAGGTGTATACACATCGATCAACTATCTGATATTCCCTGGAGTGACTGATCGCGAGGAAGAGATTGAAGCAATGGTAGAGTTTGTAAGACGAACGGATCTGAAGCTTATTCAAATGCGTAATCTGAATATTGATCCTGAGAGTTATTTGGAGTTAATCCCCCCTGCTAAGGGTGAAATTCTTGGCATGAAGACGATGCTGGAAATTTTCCGGGATGAATTGCCGGATGTTGTTATTGGTTCCTACACGCATGTACCACCGGCAAATATGGCTCGAGTAAAGCAACGGCAACTCAACATCTAATAGAGTGAATGTACCAATGAATTACCAATGAAACATATTGATCAATTGAATTTTTCGTGCTAAAATACCACAGTGTAATCATATAACTCTGGGTCCGCATGAGGCTTAGGGCATGAGAGGTGAAATTCAAAATGCAAGCAGCAATTCAACCAAAGTATAACTTAACTAAGGTAACCTGCGCGTGTGGCAACTCTTTCGAAGCTGGCTCTGTTAAACAAGAGCTTCGTGTTGAAATTTGCTCCAGCTGCCATCCTTTCTTCACTGGCAAGCAGAAGTTCCTGGATGCCGGCGGTCGCGTTGATAAATTCAAGAAGAAATACGGTATCTAATTGGAATAGCCGCTTAGCGGCTTAATGGTTAGATCGAGCCCCCAGCTTTCTCGCTGAGGGGCTCATTTTATGTCTTGGAGTTGATTTTTGTCTGATCGTGAGCTATACTTATCTTCGCCGTGCTAGACGGGGAGGTAGCGGTGCCCTGTAACTCGTAATCCGCTGTAGCGAGGTTGAATTCCTGTTAGAGGTGCTATCGATGTGAGGCCTTGGTTCCTACGGGCTGTGTTGACGGTTGGGTCCTCCGCAATGAGTGCTTATGAACCTGGTCAGGTCCGGAAGGAAGCAGCCATAAGTAAGTTTACTCTTGTGCCGGAGGGTGGCCTAGCCCGAGCAGTCATGTAGGGTTGCCGCTTGGATCGTAGTCATCAATAACAGGTGCACGGTTTATATTTCTGTTTATAACAGCATCTTTGCCACAAGCAAAGATGCTTTTTGTTTTTGGTCAATAGCCGATGAATATAGTATAATAAATTTGCGACAAATGCCGGGAAAGAGGCAGCCTAAGAGAGGGTAATGTATAGTGGAACATATCGCGCTGTACCGTGCTTGGCGGCCGCAGTCGTTTCAAGACATGGTTGGACAACAGCACATTATCCAAACGCTGCAGAACGCAATTCGTGAACAGCGGGTTTCGCATGCCTATCTGTTCAGTGGTCCGCGCGGAACGGGTAAGACAAGTGCTGCTAAAGTCTTAGCGAAAGCGGTCAATTGTGAACGAGGGCCAGGTCCGGAGCCTTGCAACGAGTGTCCTTCCTGCTTGCGAATCACTGCGGGCAATGTGATGGATGTGCAGGAAATAGATGCGGCATCGAACCGGGGTGTAGAAGAAATTCGTGATCTCCGGGATAAGGTGAAATATGCACCTACCGAGGTGCGCCGTAAAGTGTATATTATTGATGAAGTGCATATGCTGACAACAGAAGCATTTAATGCGCTATTAAAGACATTGGAGGAACCGCCGTCACATGCAATGTTTATCCTTGCGACTACGGAACCTCATAAATTACCAGCGACGATCATCTCTCGCTGTCAGCGCTTTGATTTCCGTAGAGTAGCTTTGGAAGAACAGACAGCTCATCTAAGCGCTATCTGTGAGAAGGAAGGGATTACAGCCGATGTTAACGCATTGCAGTATATTGCCCGTCTTTCTGATGGAGGTATGCGTGATGCAGTGAGTTTGCTGGATCAGATTTCATCTTTTACAGATGGCAAAGTTACGTACGAACAAGTGCTTGGGATGACCGGAGGGATACCCTCTGAGCAATTTGCACGTCTTGCAACTGCTATCCTGGAAGGTGATATGGGTCTTCTTCTGGAGCTTGTTGAACAGCTTATGCATGAAGGTAAGAGTGCTGATAAATGTCTAGAGAATCTTATGTATTATTTCCGTGATTTATTGATGATTAAGATGGTACCCGGGGCCGACCAACTGACTGAGCGAGTGCTTAATCCCGCCGAGTTTAAAGATATGGCCACCGCATTTTCTCGGGATCGTCTGTTTCAGATCGTTGATACACTTAATAAGTACCTAGGTGAAATGAAGTATGCTACACATCCGCAGACGTTGTTTGAAGTTGCGTTGATGAAGCTTTGTAGCTTGCAGCAAGATGAAGGTGAGACAGTAACAGCTGCTCCGTTAGGTGCATTGCAGCCTGGATCAGGGGCAAATGCACCTGTGGTTCACTCTGGCGAATTGGATCTGCTCAAGAAACAGATTGCTGCGCTGGAGAAAAAGCTGGAACAGGCGTTGCAGTCCGGCGGCGTTTCTGGAGGTGGGCGAGATGGTGCCTCTTCTGCGAAATCGCATCCGGCTCCAAGTTCTGCGCCGAGAATATCTGCAAGCTCCAAAATGCCTCCAAATGTAGATAAGTTCATTGCTGGTAAAGATAGTCCTGATTTTGCAGCTATCTACAAACAGTGGAGTCTTGTTTTGCAAGGGGTAAAAGAGGAGAAAGTAACGGTTCATGCGTGGTTTGTAGACGGTGAGCCTGTATCAGTAATGGACGATGCAGTGCTTGTTGCATTCAAGAACACGATTCATCGCGATACAACGGAGAAGCCGGCCAACAGACAGGTCATTGAGAATGTGTTTGCAGCACGTCTTGGTAAACCTTATAAACTGGTAACTATTATGCAACGCGACTGGAACGAAGCTGCTCAGAAGTCAGTGGGACAGCCTAGCAAAGAAGAGTTACGGCTAGAACATGAACATGACACTGCAGAAGCGAAATCTGAACCTTGGATTGATGAGGCTATCCAGCTTTTTGGAGAAGACCTTGTTGTCATAAAAGAGTAATGTAAGCATACTAGCGCAGATAGCGCATCCCAAAGGAGAGATGATGTATGAATAATATGAACCAAATGATGAAGCAAGTTAAGAAAATGCAGGAGCAAATGCTTAAAGCTCAAGAAGAGCTAGGTGGCAAAGTAATTGAGGGCTCATCTGGTGGCGGTGTAGTTACAGTTCAAGTGAATGGTCACAAAAAATTGCTTTCTATTCAAATTAAGCCGGAAGCTGTTGATCCGGAAGATGTTGAAATGCTGCAAGATTTAGTAATTACTGCGGTTAATGATGCTTTGACTCAAGCTGAAGAGCTTGCAAACAATGATATGGGTAAATTTACTGGTGGAATGAAGATCCCAGGTTTGTTCTAATCACCCACTCCACTTTCGTTTAAAGGAGAATAATAAATTTGTATTATCCCGAACCGCTAGCCAAGCTGATCGATGCTTTTACGCGCTTGCCCGGGATTGGGCCTAAGACAGCCGCCCGGTTAGCCTTTCATGTGCTTAACATGAAAGAGGATGACGTCATTGATTTTGCTAAAGCGCTAGTAAGCGTCAAACGTAATCTTCATTATTGCTCTGTCTGCTGTAATATTACGGATACTGACCCGTGTAAGATATGTCAGGACAAAACTAGAGATCCTTCAGTAATCTGTGTGATCCAAGACTCCAAGGATTTGGTGGCAATAGAACGAACCAAAGAGTTTAATGGGTATTATCACGTTCTTCAGGGTGCGATTTCACCTATGGAAGGTATAGGTCCTGATGATATTCGCTTGAAGGAATTATTGACTCGTTTGAGTGATGAAAGAGTAAGTGAGCTTATCATGGCGACCAACCCCAACATTGAGGGTGAGGCAACGGCGATGTATATTTCTCGTCTAGTTCGGCCGTTTGAGATTAAAATCACCAGAATAGCCCATGGCTTGCCTGTTGGTGGCGATCTTGAATACGCCGACGAGGTTACCTTGTCCAAGGCGTTAGAAGGCCGTCGTGAGCTATTCTAGTAGCTCTAAAGTTGTGTTTTTCAAAAGGAGGCCCCTTGGGCTTCCTTTTTTTTGTTCTAAGTTTGTCCCTATCCCGATATGAATGAGAATAACGAGATGTAATTTTGCATCGAAATTATTCTGAGGAGGAATTGGTAATGGGATGGTGGAGCGTGTTGTGGCGGGGCGTAGATAAAGAACAGGGAAGAAGAGAGTCTGAGGGTTGGGAAACGTTATTGGAGGTTCGCAAGGCGCATTCAGAGTGGGAGAGAGCGTACCTAATGTTTGATGAAGCGTTGGGTCAAGATCAAATTGATTACGCTATTTATATTCTGGAGGCGGCAGAGCGTAAATATCAGATACATCTCAAGCATGCAAAAAGCATGGGATTAAATAGCAGTCAGATGTAGGCACTAGTCAAAAAAATATAAGGAGGATTATTATGCTAAGAATGTTAGCTATAGGAGTACTGGTCTTATCGGTTGTGTTGTTGAGTGTAATTGTGTTCCGAAAAAAACTTGGATTTGGATGGCTTAGTTTATTCGGCGCTCATTTGGTGCTAGCTGCGCTAGCGATATATGTAGTGAATTTCTCGGGGTTGATCACACAGGTTCATATTCCATTAAACCCCGCAACCATAGGCGCAGTAACGATTCTTGGCCTTCCAGGAGTAGTAATGTTAATGGGATTAAGAATAATTTTGTTTTAAAGCTTGACGTGGGTTTGAAAAATATGATACATTAAGTCTCGCCCCTTTGGACAAGATGTTGATTAACAACTTGCCGAAACGGTAAGCGAAAAAAAGAAATTAAAAAAACGCTTGACGAAAACAAAGGTGCTGTGATATATTATAAAGGTCGCTGCTGACAAGCAACGACAACGAAAGATGAGACATTGATCTTTGAAAACTGAACAACGAGTGAGTGGGAAATCACGAAAGTGAAATCCAAAATTAGAGAATTAATTTTCTCGTCAGATGTTTCAAAATGAGCATATCGCTCTTTTCAATACTAATTGGAGAGTTTGATCCTGGCTCAGGACGAACGCTGGCGGCGTGCCTAATACATGCAAGTCGAGCGGAGTTATTTTGAAAGCTTGCTTTCAAAATAACTTAGCGGCGGACGGGTGAGTAACACGTAGGCAACCTGCCCCTTAGGCTGGGATAACTACCGGAAACGGTAGCTAATACCGGATAATTTCTTTTTTCTCCTGAAGAAAGAATGAAAGACGGAGCAATCTGTCACTGAGGGATGGGCCTGCGGCGCATTAGCTAGTTGGTGGGGTAACGGCCCACCAAGGCGACGATGCGTAGCCGACCTGAGAGGGTGAACGGCCACACTGGGACTGAGACACGGCCCAGACTCCTACGGGAGGCAGCAGTAGGGAATCTTCCGCAATGGACGAAAGTCTGACGGAGCAACGCCGCGTGAGTGATGAAGGTTTTCGGATCGTAAAGCTCTGTTGCCAGGGAAGAACGTCCGGTAGAGTAACTGCTACCGGAGTGACGGTACCTGAGAAGAAAGCCCCGGCTAACTACGTGCCAGCAGCCGCGGTAATACGTAGGGGGCAAGCGTTGTCCGGAATTATTGGGCGTAAAGCGCGCGCAGGCGGTCATTTAAGTCTGGTGTTTAAACCTTGGGCTCAACCTAAGGTCGCACTGGAAACTGGGTGACTTGAGTACAGAAGAGGAAAGTGGAATTCCACGTGTAGCGGTGAAATGCGTAGATATGTGGAGGAACACCAGTGGCGAAGGCGACTTTCTGGGCTGTAACTGACGCTGAGGCGCGAAAGCGTGGGGAGCAAACAGGATTAGATACCCTGGTAGTCCACGCCGTAAACGATGAGTGCTAGGTGTTAGGGGTTTCGATACCCTTGGTGCCGAAGTTAACACAGTAAGCACTCCGCCTGGGGAGTACGGTCGCAAGACTGAAACTCAAAGGAATTGACGGGGACCCGCACAAGCAGTGGAGTATGTGGTTTAATTCGAAGCAACGCGAAGAACCTTACCAGGTCTTGACATCCCTCTGAATCTGCTAGAGATAGCAGCGGCCTTCGGGACAGAGGAGACAGGTGGTGCATGGTTGTCGTCAGCTCGTGTCGTGAGATGTTGGGTTAAGTCCCGCAACGAGCGCAACCCTTAACTTTAGTTGCCAGCAAGTAATGTTGGGCACTCTAGAGTGACTGCCGGTGACAAACCGGAGGAAGGTGGGGATGACGTCAAATCATCATGCCCCTTATGACCTGGGCTACACACGTACTACAATGGCCGGTACAACGGGAAGCGAAGCCGCGAGGTGGAGCCAATCCCATCAAAGCCGGTCTCAGTTCGGATTGCAGGCTGCAACTCGCCTGCATGAAGTCGGAATTGCTAGTAATCGCGGATCAGCATGCCGCGGTGAATACGTTCCCGGGTCTTGTACACACCGCCCGTCACACCACGAGAGTTTACAACACCCGAAGTCGGTGGGGTAACCCGCAAGGGAGCCAGCCGCCGAAGGTGGGGTAGATGATTGGGGTGAAGTCGTAACAAGGTAGCCGTATCGGAAGGTGCGGCTGGATCACCTCCTTTCTATGGAGAATCGTCTTCTGCAATGAAGACATTCAAATCGGAAGTTAAACTTCCACAATAGAACCTTCGGGTTCAAACACTCACTCGTGTTCAGTTTTGAAAGAGCAAGTCTCTTTCGTATGCGTTTGGTGGCGATAGCGGAGGGGTTCCACACGTACCCATCCCGAACACGACCGTTAAGCCCTCCAGCGCCGATGGTACTTGGACCGAAGGGTCCTGGGAGAGTAGGACGCCGCCAAGCGAACAACCACTTTGGTTGATTCACAATATTATATATGTTATATGGGCTTTTAGCTCAGTTGGTTAGAGCGCACCTCTGATAAGGGTGAGGTCGGTGGTTCGAGTCCACCAAGGCCCACCATATAACTTATATCCCTTTATGGGGCCATAGCTCAGCTGGGAGAGCGCCTGCCTTGCAAGCAGGAGGTCAGCGGTTCGATCCCGCTTGGCTCCACCATAATTTTTAAATTCAATACTTTCTTTAACTTTGATCCTTGAAAACTGGATACCGAAACGAATTTGCGTTTTAGAACATCTTTTAGCAACTTGTGCAAACAAGTAAATGTTATTAGTGAGATTTTTCTTAGGAAAAATCAAGGTTAAGCTAATAAGAGCACACGGAGGATGCCTAGGCGCCAGGAGCCGACGAAGGACGTGGCGAACAACGAAACTGCCTCGGGGAGCTGTAAGCAAGCTTTGATCCGGGGGTGTCCGAATGGGGAAACCCAGCTGTGGTAATTCGCAGTTACTCACATCTGAATACATAGGGTGTGTAGAGGCAGACCAGGGGAACTGAAACATCTAAGTACCCTGAGGAAGAGAAAACAATAGTGATTCCGTCAGTAGCGGCGAGCGAACGCGGAACAGCCTAAACCTAAGAGCTTGCTCTTAGGGGTTGTGGGACGTCTCACATGGAGTTACAAAGGAATATGGTAGGCGAAGAGGTCTGGAAAGGCCCGCGATAGAGGTAAAAGCCCTGTAGCCTAAACTGTGTTCTCTCCGAGACGGATCCCGAGTAGTGCGGGGCACGTGAAACCCCGTATGAATCCAGCAGGACCATCTGCTAAGGCTAAATACTACCTGGCGACCGATAGTGAAACAGTACCGTGAGGGAAAGGTGAAAAGCACCCCGGAAGGGGAGTGAAATAGAACCTGAAACCGTGTGCTTACAAAAAGTCAGAGCCCTATTTATGGGTGATGGCGTGCCTTTTGTAGAATGAACCGGCGAGTTACGTTTAACATGCAAGGTTAAGTCGAGAAGACGGAGCCGCAGCGAAAGCGAGTCTGAATAGGGCGACTCAGTATGTGGACGTAGACCCGAAACCGTGTGATCTACCCCTGTCCAGGGTGAAGGTGCGGTAACACGCACTGGAGGCCCGAACCCACGCACGTTGAAAAGTGCGGGGATGAGGTGGGGGTAGCGGAGAAATTCCAATCGAACTCGGAGATAGCTGGTTCTCCCCGAAATAGCTTTAGGGCTAGCCTCGGTATAAGAGTAGTGGAGGTAGAGCACTGATTGGGTGCGGGGTCCGCAAGGATTACCAAGCTCAGTCAAACTCCGAATGCCATATACTTATTGCCGGGAGTCAGACAGTGAGTGCTAAGATCCATTGTCAAAAGGGAAACAGCCCAGACCATCAGCTAAGGTCCCCAAGTGTGTGTTAAGTGGGAAAGGATGTGGAGTTGCACAGACAACCAGGATGTTGGCTTAGAAGCAGCCACCATTGAAAGAGTGCGTAATAGCTCACTGGTCGAGTGACTCTGCGCCGAAAATGTAACGGGGCTAAACACACCACCGAAGCTATGGCTAGATACGTATGTATCTGGGGTAGGGGAGCGTTGTATGTGGGTTGAAGGTGTACCGTAAGGAGCGCTGGACAGCATACAAGTGAGAATGCCGGTATGAGTAACGAAAAGATCAGTGAGAATCTGATCCGCCGAAAGCCCAAGGTTTCCTGAGGAAGGCTCGTCCGCTCAGGGTAAGTCGGGACCTAAGGCGAGGCCGAAAGGCGTAGTCGAAGGACAACAGTTTGAAATTACTGTACCACCGTAATCCGCTATGAGCGATGGGGTGACGCAGGAGGGTAGTGACGCGGACTGATGGATATGTCCGTCTAAGCAGTGAGGCTGATGTGTAGGCAAATCCGCACATCGTTAAGGCTGGGCTGTGATGGGGAGCGAAAATTGTAGTAGCGAAGGTCATGATCTCACACTGCCAAGAAAAGCCTCTAGCCAGGAGAAGGTGCCCGTACCGCAAACCGACACAGGTAGGCGAGAAGAGAATTCTAAGGCGCGCGGAAGAACTCTCGTTAAGGAACTCGGCAAAATGACCCCGTAACTTCGGGAGAAGGGGTGCCCCGGTAGTGTGAATAGCACGAGGGGGCCGCAGTGAAAAGGCCCAAGCGACTGTTTAGCAAAAACACAGGTCTGTGCGAAGCCGCAAGGCGAAGTATACGGGCTGACGCCTGCCCGGTGCTGGAAGGTTAAGGGGAGTGGTTAGGGGTAACCCGAAGCTATGAACCGAAGCCCCAGTAAACGGCGGCCGTAACTATAACGGTCCTAAGGTAGCGAAATTCCTTGTCAGGTAAATTCTGACCCGCACGAATGGCGTAACGACTTGGGCGCTGTCTCAACGAGAGATCCGGTGAAATTTTAATACCTGTGAAGATGCAGGTTACCCGCGACAAGACGGAAAGACCCCATGGAGCTTTACTGCAGCTTGATATTGAATTTGGGTACGATCTGTACAGGATAGGTGGGAGCCGTAGAAATCGGAGCGCAAGCTTCGGTGGAGGCGCCGTTGGGATACCACCCTGATCGTATCTAGGTTCTAACCTAGTGCCCTAATCGGGTACGGGGACCGTGTCAGGCGGGCAGTTTGACTGGGGCGGTCGCCTCCTAAAGAGTAACGGAGGCGTTCCAAGGTTCCCTCAGAATGGTTGGAAATCATTCGAAGAGTGCAAAGGCATAAGGGAGCTTGACTGCGAGACCTACAAGTCGAGCAGGGACGAAAGTCGGACTTAGTGATCCGGTGGTACCGCATGGAAGGGCCATCGCTCAACGGATAAAAGCTACCCTGGGGATAACAGGCTTATCTCCCCCAAGAGTCCACATCGACGGGGAGGTTTGGCACCTCGATGTCGGCTCATCGCATCCTGGGGCTGAAGTAGGTCCCAAGGGTTGGGCTGTTCGCCCATTAAAGCGGTACGCGAGCTGGGTTCAGAACGTCGTGAGACAGTTCGGTCCCTATCTGTCGTGGGCGCAGGAAATTTGAGAGGAGCTGTCCTTAGTACGAGAGGACCGGGATGGACGTACCGCTGGTGCACCAGTTGTTTCGCCAGGAGCATGGCTGGGTAGCTACGTACGGACGGGATAAGCGCTGAAAGCATCTAAGCGTGAAGCCCCCCTCAAGATGAGATTTCCCAATTAGTAAGACCCCTTGAAGACGACGAGGTAGATAGGTTGGAGGTGGAAGTGCAGTAATGCATGGAGCTGACCAATACTAATCGGTCGAGGGCTTATCCTATACTTAAAATGCAAATTCAATTCGGATTCAGTTTTCAGGGAGTCAAATTCCTGTTTGGATTGCTGTGGTACTGATATCGTTTGGAGAGATACCCAAGTGGCTATAAGGGGACCCTCTGCTAAGGGGTTAGACTGCGTAAGCGGTGCGTGGGTTCGAATCCCACTCTCTCCGCCATTTTCAATCCATAGCATTTCTAATTATTGTGGCGGTGTAGCTCAGCTGGCTAGAGCGTACGGTTCATACCCGTGAGGTCGGGGGTTCGATCCCCTTCGCCGCTACCATAATACCTGGAGGCTTAGCTCAGCTGGGAGAGCATCTGCCTTACAAGCAGAGGGTCGGGGGTTCGATCCCCTCAGCCTCCACCATTATTACTTTTTTTAGAAACACTTTTTACACCGTGCCGGTGTAGCTCAACTGGTAGAGCAACTGACTTGTAATCAGTAGGTTGGGGGTTCAAGTCCTCTCGCCGGCACCATTATTACTAATGCGGAACCGTGGTGTAGTTGGCCTAACATGCCTGCCTGTCACGCAGGAGATCGCGAGTTCGAATCTCGTCGGTTCCGCCATTTTTTCCACAAGATTAGGGTGGGAAGTTTAATACTACCACTTTATTTTTATGTCAATTTAATATGGCTCGATAGCTCAGTCGGTAGAGCAGAGGACTGAAAATCCTCGTGTCGGCGGTTCGAATCCGTCTCGAGCCACTTTTCCCTGGGGGATTAGCGAAGTGGCCAAACGCATCAGACTGTAAATCTGCTCACGTACGTGTTCGGTGGTTCGAATCCATCATCCCCCACCATTTATGAGCCATTAGCTCAGTTGGTAGAGCACCTGACTTTTAATCAGGGTGTCGAAGGTTCGAGTCCTTCATGGCTCATCCCAAACAGAAAGTCATCACCTTATGGTGATGGCTTTTTTTGTGTTTTGAAGTTGTATTATAGTAGCGCGCTAATGTAGCGATTAACATAATATAAGAGAATATGCTAAAATAGGCGAAAAGAGCAAAAGTGGTGGAGCATGGTGACTATGGATAGTGAGACATTGCGGAAAAAATTAGAGCAGCTCACCGGAAAGAGAACAGGAATCAAGCAGTTAGGGAGGCAGCATTCAGCTTCTCTTTTTAGCATGGGATTAGAAGCGCAGGATCAGCTGGTAATCCATGAGGGCCATCTCTGGGCACCTTTGTATGAGAGTGACGGACGTATAACCGCTGTTTGGGTAGAAATGGAAGGGCTAAGCTCTCTGGAAGTACAATTGGTCAATTATGCAGTTCGAAATTTTGCTATTGCACTTAAAGCAACAGGGCTTAGAGAAGAAGGCGAAGTGGAGGCGCGGCAGCTTGGCGCCTGGTTAAACACAGAGCTAGAGCAAGAGAAGAATGACACTGAGATTCCGGATGAGATGACCTTAAAGGGGCGTCTGTTCGGTGACATGATTCCATTCCTCCTTAGTAGTGAGATTGCACACAGCCCACAGATAACTTATCGTTCACTGATGAAATTGTTGCGCAGCTATTTTGAGAACGAAATCCTGCTTATTCCTCTTCAAGAAAAGGAATGGTTAATTTTAGCCCGTAAAGAATTGCTTATGGGCGGGGATGATAAGGATGATGAAGAAGAGAGTGTAGATGATCTTCTTGCACAGACTAGTATGGGTTTACATGAGCTGATAGCTAGTGAATGGGTAGGTGTATTCCATTTGGCGGTGGCTCCGGCTATTGTCCCTGTTAAGGGATTAACAGGATCTGTGGCTTTGCTCAGGGAGACGATTGTACTCGGTCGTATTTTTCAAGTAGGAGAGTATATTCATTTACCTTGGGAACTGCATTTGGAACGTTTGGTTAACAGCATACCTGACGTACGCCGTAAACAGCTGCTTGGACAAATTGGTGATTATTCCTCTGTACTATCAGATAAAGAAATGCTGCTGACCTTAGAGACTTTCTTCGAGATGGACTGTAACGTAAGTGAAACCGCCAAGAAGCTATATATCCATCGTAATACGCTGCTATACCGTCTGGATAAGATAAAACAAGAGACTGGGGCAGATGTAAGAAGCTTTGGGGACGCTGCTATTGTGAAGCTTACTATGCTTTTGTATAAAGTGACGAAAAGGAAATAGGTTTTTTGTGAACCTTACAAATAGCCATCGTGTCCTGACTGGGGTAATATAAATGTACAAGGAAACAGAATTTTTATTTTAACTAATTAATAATTAACTCGAGGGGGAAATACAATGGCAGGCGTACGTTTAGAGCATATTTTCAAAAAATACCCGGGTTCAGATAAAGCGACAGTAATCGATATCAATCTTGATATTAAAGATAAGGAATTTCTAGTATTGGTTGGACCTTCCGGTTGCGGTAAATCCACAACTTTGCGTATGATCGCTGGTTTGGAAGAAATCTCTGAAGGTAAAATGTACATTGGCGATCGTGTAGTTAACGACGTTGCACCTAAAGACCGCGATATCGCGATGGTATTCCAATCCTACGCCCTGTATCCGCATATGAGCGTATACCAAAACATGGCTTTCGGTTTGAAACTTCGTAAAGTGAAGAAGGATGAAATCGACAAGAAAGTTCGCGAAGCTGCTAAAATTCTCGATATCGAGCATTTGCTAGATCGTAAACCAAAAGCGCTTTCCGGTGGTCAACGCCAACGTGTCGCTTTGGGACGCGCTATCGTACGTGATCCACAAGTCTTCTTGATGGATGAGCCTCTTTCCAACTTGGATGCTAAACTTCGTGGTCAAATGCGTGCTGAAATCACTAAACTGGTTAAACGCCTTGAAACCACTTGTATCTACGTAACGCATGACCAAACAGAAGCTATGACAATGGGTGATCGCATCGTAGTTATGTATGATGGTATCATTCAACAAGCAGCTTCCCCTGAAGAGTTGTACAATGAACCTACAAACTTGTTCGTAGCTGGATTTATCGGATCCCCTACAATGAACTTTATCAATGGTACTTTGTCTGAAGTAAGCGGTTCTATCCGTTTCCGTGCTGAGAACCTTGATGTTGAAGTACCAGGCGGAAAAGCACAAATCATCCGCAACAAAGGTTACATCGGTAAAGAAGTAATCATGGGCGTTCGTCCAGAAGATATCCATGAAGAGCCAGTATTCTTGGAAGCTTCCCCGAACACAATCTTTACTTCATTGGTTGATGTTACTGAAAACCTTGGTCATGAAATGCTCCTTTACTTGAGCGGCCTTGGTAAATCTACTGTAATCGCTCGTGTAGATGGACGTTCCACTACTCGCGAAGGCAGCAAGCCAAAATTGGCTATCGACATGAACAAAATTCACTTCTTTGATAAAGAATCCGAAGCTAACATTTTGTTGGGATAAGATTGTAAAGATCTTTTCTCTCTTGATAAAGCCACCCGAAAGGGTGGCTTTATTGTTTAGATGGACCCTGTTTGGTTAGGCGCTAAGATTGCATTCATAGGCGTTATCAATTAAGATAGCAGGAGAATTACCTCCGGAATGTAATGAGATCGCTGCCAACCGGACGCAGTAAGCGGACAAATACCGCATGTGACGAAAGGACGAACTTACATGGCTAAGAAAGTAAAAGTATCTGAATTGGTACAGCATTTTCAATTAGAGGTTATTTCCGGCCAGGAAGGTCTAAAGAGACCCATTACGGTCGATGACCTGAATCGCCCTGGACTAGAGATTGCTGGTTATTTTGAATATTATCCAGAAGAACGTGTTCAATTGCTAGGCAAAACAGAACTCGCTTTTTTCTCCATGCTGCCTGAAGCTGAGCGGAAAAGTCGACTTCGTGGAATTTGTAATGATAACACACCTTGTATTGTAATTACACGTGGTTTGGATGTGCCTCAGGAGTTAATTGACATAAGTAATGAAAAGGCCCTTCCTGTGCTTCGGAGCTCCATGGCTACGACTATTTTCTCCAGCCGGTTGACGAGCTTCTTAGAAGGAAAATTAGCCCCTACAGCGACGATCCATGGCGTACTTTGTGATGTATATGGTGTAGGTATGCTAATCACGGGTAGTAGTGGGATTGGTAAAAGTGAAACAGCACTTGAACTTGTAAAACGCGGACATCGCTTGATTGCTGATGATGCCGTAGAAATCCGTCAGACTTCAGATAACCAGCTGCATGGTACAGCACCTGAGTTAATCCGTCATTTACTGGAGATCCGTGGAGTAGGTATCATTAATGTAATGACACTGTTTGGTGCGGGTGCCATTCGTAATCATAAACGGATTACACTTGTTGTTAGATTGGAAGCTTGGCAGCAAGACAAGCAATATGACCGGCTTGGACTCGACGAGGAAACGACACGGATTATCGACACCGATGTTCCACTTGTAACGATTCCTGTACGCCCAGGACGTAACCTTGCTGTTATTATTGAGGTTGCAGCGATGAACTATCGCCTGAAACAAATGGGCTTTAATGCAGCCCTGCAGTTTACAAATAAGTTAACTGCGACCATATCTGAAGATATGGATGATCTCGATTAGGAGTGTGAGAGAATGTTCCCATTAGCACTAAATCCTATTGTCTTCTCAATTGGATCACTGCAAGTACACTGGTATGGATTAATACTAGGTTTCGGTGCACTCGCGGGGTTATATCTTGCGATCCGCGAGGGCAAACGGTTTGGTATCCCACAAGAATTCTTTATGGATATGCTGCTGCTAGGTGTGCCCTCAGCCATTATCGGGGCGCGGATTTATTTTGTAGCATTTAAATGGGAGGATTATAAGGATAACTTAATAGATGTCTTTAAGATCTGGAACGGTGGCATTGCCATTTACGGTGCATTAATTGGAGCCATTATTTGTGGAATTATATATTTCCGCTATAAAGGCTACCCCTTCTGGCGTATCGTTGACATTTGTGCACCCGGACTACTTGCCGGACAAATGATTGGACGCTGGGGGAACTTTGTCAACCAAGAGGCATACGGCAGCGTGGTTGAAGAGTCTTTTTTACGGGATAAACTGCATTTACCTGACTTCATTGTGAACCAAATGTACATAGGGGATGCTTTTCATCATCCAACCTTCCTATATGAATCTCTTTGGAGCTTACTGGGCATCGCACTTCTCATGGTCCTCCGTCGTCAGAAATTTGTGCGTGCCGGTGAGATCTTCATGTCTTACTTTATATGGTATTCCATCGGTCGTTTCTTCATAGAAGCCATACGTACGGACAGCTTGGCGTTTAATGGAACTGCAGGTTTGGCATCCTTTATGAACGGATTGTGGAAACCGATGGAATGGCTAGGTTTTGAACAAGGATACTTGGACCCAAGCTATGGAAATATCCGTATTTCCCAGCTACTTGCTCTACTGATCATCGTTGCAGCTATACTGCTTATCATTATTCGTAGGGTCACCGGAGAGCCTAAAGCACATTATTCTGATCCTATCGTATGTACTAAACCGATCAAAGCAGATACCGTAGTGCCAGAAAGTGCAGTAAATACACCGCAGAAAGCTCGTCATGGGGCACAACCTGAACAAGGACAGCCTGCGGATGGAGATAAGAAGGAGCAGTAAAGCTTATGATAGAATGCGTTCTTTTTGATCTGGATGGAACGATTGTCGATACGAATGAACTAATTATTAGTTCGTTTATGTACGCGCTGAAGGACAATGGTCTGGCTCCACTCACCAGGGAAGAGATTATTCCGCATATGGGCACGACCCTTCAGCAACAGATGAGAGTCTTCTCTGGACTTGAGGATGTAAGTGGTGCACTAGAAAGATCCTACCGTTCTTATAATTATGAACATCACGATGAGTTAGTACGTCCCTTTCCTCATGTGAATGAGACGATGGAGGAGCTCAAACGTCGTGGGATTAAAATGGGGATTGTAACCACAAAAATTCGTCCAACAACGATTAAATCGCTTGAGATGTTTGATTTGCTAAAGTACATGGATACGATTGTGACGGTGAACGATGTTACTGAACCCAAGCCACATCCAGAGCCTGTTCTGACGGCAGTCAATAACCTTGGCGTTGATCCTCGTAAAACGCTTATGGTGGGTGACAGTACGGTTGATATTCAGTCAGCAAAAGCTGCTGGTGTATATGCGGCTGGCGTATCGTGGTCATTAAAAGGCGAAGAGACTCTCCGCAAGTATGATCCCGACTATATCATCCATAACATGAAGGATATTATAGAAATTGTGGAACGAGGAACGAGTGAATCGTGAGAAACGTAACCCGATATCCTGTAGAAGGTCATAACTCACTTTGGTACATTTACCGTACGGTCAGCCCATGGAAGGGTGTCCGCAACTTTATTTTTATTCAAATCGCACGTTATTGCCCGATTCTACCGTTAAAGAATTGGATCTATCGTCGGATTCTCGGTATGAAGGTTGGGAAGCATACCTCCTTCGGTCTGATGGCGATGGTGGATGTGTTTTTTCCGGAAAAAATAACGGTGGGTGAGAACTCTATTATCGGTTATAACACGACGATTCTGGCGCATGAGTATCTAATTAAGGAATATCGGCTAGGTGAAGTAGTGATTGGTGAAAATGTATTGATCGGCGCGAATACAACGATTCTTCCCGGTGTGACCATCGGTGATTGGGCAGTTATTGCCGCAGGATCAGTAGTACACAAGGATGTGGCAGCCGGATCTTTTGTCGGAGGCAATCCGCTGCGAGAGCTGCGCCCATCTTCATCGGTAGATTCCTCGGAACAAGTGTAAAAGATGCTTCGTAAACCCTGCAGTTTCATATTGCGTTTTTTTAGCGCAGGATCTGCAGGGTTTCTTGCGTCTTGGAGAAACTTATTAAGGAAACTTTAAGATCTTCTTAAGTTTTTCAAACAGATGCATTCGATATAATAATCGTTAGTGATAAGGCGAATCCCACGCTAGGCATTCAGCTTCTAATATCAGAATGTAAAATCAGCAGGTGCAGGCTTCCTGATATTTCAGTTTCAACATTCCGCTTAGCGTCTCTATGAACAACCATCATAGTAGAGAAGAGGAATAGAACATGAACACTGCGAGACAGGAAAGACTGCCCCAACTGGATATTTTCAGAGCATTAGCTATATTAGGTGTATTGCATGTGCATTCCTCATCTTTTGCTGCTGGAGAGCAGGCACTGCATTCTCCTTATTATTACTGGCTGAACTGGATGAACATTTTCTTTAAATTCGGCACGCCTTCATTTATTTTCCTTAGCAGCTTCGTATTGTTTTATAATTATTATGGTCGTCCTGTGACACGCAGCTTGATCATTAATTTCTATCGTCGTCGATTAAAGTATATTTTACTGCCCTATTTTCTAGCTTCTGTAGGGTACTATGCACTAACCTTATATGTGAACGGACGATTGACACAGAACCTCGGAGACAACTTGTTAAGCTTTTCTAGAGCGTTATTCTCGGGTTCAGCCTATGCTCATCTGTATTTTGTGTTTATTAGTATTCAGTTTTATGTGCTTTTTCCAGTGCTGCTTAAGCTGTTGCAGAGCTCCCGATTCTTAGTACGATGGGCGGTTCCGCTCGGGTTTGCTCTTCAGTGGGGGTTTATTTTCTGGAATAAGTACGAACTGCACATTGTTGAAAAAGGGAGCTTGGCGATCTCCTATTTAGCTTATTATATGATGGGTGCTTATATTGCCATTCACTTTGAGAAGGTGAAGCAATGGCTGATAAAGCCATGGACAGAGCTGCCTGCTAAGCAAAAGGGATGGACTGCCCTATTAGTGAGCTTGTGGTTAATTGCAGCCTTTATCCATGTGCAGCTATGGTATGTGGCCCGCCATTTTGGGGTGTGGACGGATTCGCTGTGGTACGAGCTGTTATGGAATGTCCATACGATATTGTCAGCGTTGGTGCTGCTGTATGCTGCATTTTTGATCCACCGTAGGGCTCCACGCAGGATGGGCGCTTTTTTGACTCGTCTGGGTGAGCTGTCATTTGCAATTTATTTGATTCATCCGCTATTGCTGGCGATATATCGCAGGTTCCGATATCATATTCCCCTAGAGTCGCTAACTTATGTTTTCTTTATCTATGGAGGACTTGCGTTTGCGCTGGGAGGAAGCTGGTTCATGGTGCAGTTTGCTTTTCGCCGAATTCCTAAGTTATGGATCTTCTTAGGGAGTGTTCCTCGGTCTTTAGAGTCTAGTTCCAAGGTAAAGTCAGGACATGCCTCTGATGAGATGAGGAAGGTTAATACTTGATTAAGGCATCATTTGGATGCGGAGCTTAACAGGAGGAAAGATCATGAAACAAAAAGAAAGAATTCCGCAGCTGGATATTTTCCGCGCGATTGCTATTTTTGCAGTGCTAGCTATTCATGCGACTTCGCGAACGTTGGCGGAGACATTAGGTACAAACATGTTTCATCCGTTCTTATTTATTAATAAATTCAGCCAGTTCGCCGTACCTTCATTCATATTTTTAAGTGGGTTCGTGCTGTTCTATAACTATATTGATCGTCCACTGGGCGGAAAGACGCTGGGGAAGTTCTACAGTAGAAGGCTGCTTTATATTATTGTGCCCTATGTGCTATTCTCGCTGCTATATTTCGCTTTAAAAATGACGGCCGGTCATACATGGAGCTTACCTCCAGGGGAGATGGCTTCTAAGCTTTGGAAGTATTTATGGACAGGAACGGCATATACGCATTTGTATTACATTATTATCATTATTCAGTTCTACGTATTATTTCCGCTTATTCTGTGGTGTCTGCAAAAGGTTCGCCGTCTGGCGGCTTGGGCGCCGCTAATCGGATTAATTCTACAATGGGGTTTCGTACTACTGAATAAATACATGACTAATAACGGGTATTGGCAGTTGTCCAAAGGCAGTCTGGCAATCACTTATTTCTCGTATTTCTTGCTGGGTGCTGGGATTGCAGTATATTATTCTTCTTTGAAAAAATGGCTGGTACCTTCACGTGAAGGCTGGCGCACTGGTAAAGGTCCGGTATGGATTACATTGTGGTTGTTATGGATCGTAGCAGGGATTGTTCATGTTGAGCTATGGTTTAACAACTATACGAAGAAAACAGTCATTAATAGTTTATGGTATGAGGGATTCTCTAACCTCCATGCGCTGCTCTCTTGCTTGGTGCTGCTGCAAGTATCCTTCTTACTGTACGGAGCGGGCCGAAGCTTGCTTACAAGATTGTTGTTATCTGCCGGAGCCTGCTCTTTCGGAATTTATCTGCTTCACCCTTTACTGCTATTTTTCTATAGAAAAATACCGTTTCACGGGGGCTCTCTTGCCTATACCGCAGCAATTGCTGGGGGTTGGCTCTTTGCATTGTTAGGTTCATGGCTGGTAGTGGCTGTAGCCTTCCGATATCTTAAATCAGCTTGGATCATTTTCGGATCGGGTCCACAAAAATCGAAAACGAATTCCAAAGGTGCGTAACTAAGTTATGCATTAATGGTAATAAAGAAAGCGTCGGTATTCCACCATTGGGTGGATTGACCGACGCTTTTTAATTTATTATATTTGCCGCTGAAATTCTGCAATGGCTTGATACTGGCTTTCAAGACTACGGTAAACAGAAATATAAATCGGTAGCAGCTGTTTGTATATTTTGGTATGTTCATCTATTGGATCATGCTTATAGGTTGAACCGATCATGTCAAACACCACATCAAAAGAATCGACTCGACCTGTTGCATAAAGGCCAAGTACAACCGCCCCGAGGCAGGAGCTCTCGATACTCTCCGGAATGACAACCTCCTGATCAAAGATATCAGCCATCATCTGCCGCCACACCGAGGAGCGGGCGAAGCCGCCTGTGGCTAGGATTCTGCTTGGGCGTCCGATTTGCTCTTCCATAGCAAGAAGTACCATATACATATTGAAGATTACGCCCTCAAGTACTGACCGAATCATATGTTCTTTATGGTGATTCATAGATAGGCCAAAGAAGGAGCCGCGGGCATCCGGATTCCACAGTGGTGCCCGTTCACCAGTTAAGTAGGGATGGAACAGAAGCCCACCGCTGCCTGGTGGAACCTGCTCCGCGATGCGGGTCAGCACCTCATAAGGGTCAATGCCAAGACGTTTGGCGGTTTCGACTTCGGAGGCGGCGAACTCATCCCGTACCCAACGGAACAGCATACCGCCATTATTAACCGGTCCTCCGACTACCCAATGATTTGGAGTTAGATTATAACAGAAGGTCCGTCCTTTGGGGTCTGTTAGCGGGTGATCCACTACGGTACGTATTGCTCCGCTGGTTCCAATCGTAGCGGCCACTACACCGGGTTTAATGGCACCTACGCCGAGGTTGGATAAGACGCCGTCACTGGCTCCAACAACAAATGGGGTTGTAGGGAGCAGTAAGAGCTGCTCTGCCAGACCGGGAAGCAGTCCATGCATAATCTGCGTGGTGGGAACAAGCCGCGAGAGCTGATCCGCTGTGATATGGGCAATCTCTAAAGCTTCTTTATCCCATTCTAGATTCTCCAGATTGAGCATGCCTGTGCAAGAGGCAATGGAATGATCAATGATGTATTCGCCAAACAGTCTTGCGAATATGTATTCTTTTATGGAAATAAATTTATAGGTTTGGTGGAATACGTCCGGCTGCTCTTCGCGAAGCCACATTAGCTTGGTGATCGGAGACATGGGGTGTATAGGTGTTCCTGTACGCAGATACAATTCATGGCCGTTTAGCTCCTCCTTTAAACGAAGTGCGCATCCGGCGCTGCGATTATCGGCCCATGTGATGCAGGCAGTTAGGGCTTTACCCAGTTTATCAACTGCAATGACACTGTGCATGGCTGAGCTGAAGGAGACGAATAGGATTGCATCCGCAGAGACACCGCTTTGCCGCATAACAGCAGAGATAGTATGGAAAACTGCATTCAGGATTTGCTCTGGGTCTTGCTCCGCTATTGAGGGTAAGGGCTGATGTAAAGGATATCCTACATTAGCTTGTGCAACTATGGCTCCTTTTTCCTCGAAGAGAACTGCCTTGGTACTCGTAGTTCCGATATCAACGCCAATCATATAGGATTTAGTCACGCATTAGCCCTTCTTTCTAGTTGTGGGTAGATTTTTAGAACACAAATTACAGAATTATGAAGTACAATCATATTAGCTCATTATAGTATTGGATAAACGTGGAGGCAAAATAAAGGGATTCCCAAGTTTTGGTTCGAAGTACATAAGTGTTTAATTTAGACAAGCTTAAGCATACAAGCATTTGAAATGAAGTTATAGGCTTTACCCCGTTTGATTGACGAAAAAGCAGTGAACATGATACGATATTGAAAATACTTTAATTTGCTACCACTTTACCATAGTAAAGTAAACATAAACAGTATCTAATGATAACTGACGAGGTGAACAATGAAGATGTCCAAACCAAAGGGATTTGAGAAGCCGTCTGGCGTTCGGGACTATCTGCCCCGGGCCGTAACAAAATTACGCAAAATTGAGAATGATGTCCTGCATTGTATGAGTCGCTGGGGTTATCAGCAAATGATGACTCCGACGCTAGAATATTACGATACGGTTGGCGTGGCTAGCTCAACGTCCGACCAAAAGCTTTATAAATTGCTCAACAATCGTGGTCAGGCGCTAGTGCTTCGTTCTGAAATGACTGCTCCAGTTGCCCGTGTTGTTGCATCTTTATTGAAGGATGAGCCATTACCATTGCGGTTATCCTATCACGCTAATGTCTTCCGTGCCATAGAGGAAGAAGCAGGGCGGGAAGCGGAGTTCTTCCAGACAGGGGTCGAGCTGGTAGGTGATGACTCACCTGAGGCTGATGCTGAAGTAGTAGCGCTCGCGATTTCATCGTTGCAGGCTGCGGGTGTGAAGTCTTTTAAAATCGCTATGGGGCATGTCGGTTTTCTGAATGGTTTATTTCAAGAGGCACTTCCAGAATTACCGGAGGTTCAAGAGGAGCTGAAGAGTCATTTGCTGGGCCGTGACTATGTCTCTTTCCGTGAGACCTTACGGAGACTGGATCTGACGGAAGCTCAGAAGAATGAACTGGATGGATTGCTGCGTTTACGTGGGGGTAAGGAGATCTGTGGACAGGCACTAGAGCTTAGCAGTCATCCGCTTGCCCGTCATTCGATAGACCATTTGTGTAAGGTATGGGAGGTACTAGTCTCTTACGGGGTATCACAGCATGTACTGATTGATCTGACGATGATCGGGGACTTTTCCTATTATACAGGTATGACATTTGAAGGGTATGCAGCAGAATTAGGATTTCCGGTATGCAGTGGAGGTAGATATGACAATCTGCTGCAGCAGTTTGGCCGTCCGATCCCATCCACAGGGTTTTCTTTAAAAACAAATCGAATTCTCGATGGTGTGACCGGCTCAAACGAAGAGGAAGAGCTACCCATCTTAATCCAATATGATGCTACTCGCAGAAAAGAAGGTCTGGAAGAGGCAACACGCTTGCGGTCGGAAGGTCACGCAGTAGTGACTAGATTGGCAGCAGGACCAGAAGAGCTTGAAACGGTGAAGCGTTTGGATACGGACACAGTCGAAGCAGAGGGTGTGCGGTACGGAGAAATCTATACCTTTGTGTCTTTTATAAGTGAGCATGGCTGAGATATCGCTAGTAAGAATGAGCGATTAAGATAAATTTTGCATGGAGATGGAAAAGGAGGCAACTTAACGATGGCACAGATTTTGAAGGTCGCTATGCCCAAAGGTCGGATTTATGAAAAGGCTGCTGAGCTGTTCCGCCAGGCAGGTCTCCCGATTCCACCAGATGGTGAGGCATCCCGCAAGCTTGTTATTCCACTGCCTGAGGCAGGGATGGAGTTTATATTAGCGAAACCAGTAGATGTACCTACATATGTAGAATATGGTGTGGCGGATATTGGAATCGTGGGCAAGGACGTATTGCTGGAGGAAGATCGTGATGTATATGAGCTGCTTGATCTTGGCATTGCTCGATGCCGGATGTCGATCATTGGATTGCCGAACTGGCAGCCGGGAATTCAGCAGCGTGTGGCGACGAAATATCCGAATGTAGCATCAAAGTATTTCCGGGAACAGGGACAACAGGTCGAGGTTGTGAAACTAAATGGTTCAATTGAGCTTGCGCCGCTGATTGGTCTCGCTGATCGTATCGTGGATATGGTAGAAACCGGGCAAACGCTGCGGGATAATGGGTTAATTGAAATGAAGAGCATATTCGAAATTACGAGCCGCCTTGTGGCGAATCGTGTGAGCTATCGGATGAAAAATGAAGAGATACAGCAGCTGTGTGATCGACTGCATGCAGTTATAGGAGAACCTAATTTGCGGTAGGTGGCAAGAGATGTTAAGGGGTAAAGGGAGGAACCAGCGATGAAGGTTGTATCGAGCAAGGATTTTAAGCTAGAGCGAGAAGTGGAGTATGGAACACCGGAGCAAAATAAGGCGGTAAAGGAAATTGTGGCCGCTATTAAAAAAGAAGGAGACACGGCGCTTCTTCGCTACACGGAGCAATTTGACGGTGTTGCGCTTACGCCTAATCAGCTACGGGTAACCCCGGAAGAGCTTCAGGCGGCATATGGTCGAGTAGAAGAATCTTTCGTATCCGCTATTCAAGCGGCCGCAGCAAATATCCGGGCTTTTCATGCTAGACAGAAACGGAATTCGTGGATGGACTTGCAGCCTGATGGTACGATTCTGGGGCAGATTATTCGTCCGCTGAAGCGGGTAGGGGTATATGTTCCTGGCGGCAAGGCAGCTTATCCTTCCTCGGTGCTGATGAACGTGATCCCTGCGCAGATCGCGGGCGTGCCGGAGATCGTTATGGTAACCCCGCCATCCACCGGCGGCAAAGAAGGAATTGATCCTTACATCCTGGTCGCTGCCGCAGAAGCAGGTGTGAATGAAATCTACCGTGTGGGCGGAGCGCAGGCGGTAGCTGCTTTGGCTTTTGGGACGGAGAGCATAGCACCGGTAGATAAGATATGTGGACCCGGCAATATATACGTTGCGCTGGCGAAACGCGAGGTATATGGCGCCGTGGACATCGACAGTATCGCGGGACCAAGCGAGATTGTCGTGCTCGCAGATGAGACCGCTGAGCCGGCCTATGTCGCAGCGGATCTGCTCTCGCAGGCCGAGCATGACGAGATGGCCTCAGCGATTCTGGTTACGCCATCGCAGAGCTTGGCGGATAGTGTGGCAGCCGAAGTGGAGCGTCAGCTACAGGAGCTGCCCCGTCAGGCGATCGCCCGTTCATCAGTAGAGAACTACGGCGCGATCATTGTTGTGGAATCTATGGAGGAGGGAATCTCCGTAGTGAATCGTTTGGCGCCAGAGCATCTAGAGATTGTTGTCGAGGATCCGATGGGTCTTGTGGGCAGCATCGAGAATGCTGGAGCGATCTTCTTGGGAGCATATAGCTCCGAGCCCGTGGGCGATTATTTTGCCGGACCAAATCATATTATTCCGACCAATGGTACAGCACGGTTCTCGTCACCAGTGGACGTGGATGATTTTATAAAGAAATCAAGTCTGATCTATTACAGTAAGGAAGCCCTCCTTCGAGATGGGAAGACCATTATAGAGCTGGCACGTCGCGAAGGCTTAGAAGGTCACGCACGAGCTATTGAGATTCGATTAGAGAATGAAGGAAAAGGTGGAGACGGATATGGAGAACAATAATGAACAGGCCTTGCGCCAGTCGGGGCTAAGCCGTAAAACAAACGAGACGGATATCAAGCTGTCTCTTAACGTAGATGGAAGTGGAGTTTCCGAGCTGGAGACGGATGTTCCTTTTTTGAATCATATGCTGGATTTGTTTACGAAGCACGGTCAGTTTGATCTATCTGTACAGGCCCGTGGAGATATCGAAATTGATGATCACCACACGGTTGAAGACATTGGGATCTGCCTAGGTCAAGCATTGTACGAAGCACTAGGTGATAAAAAAGGAATCAAACGTTATGCGAGTGTTTTTGTACCGATGGATGAGGCGTTGGCACAGGTTGTAATCGATATTAGCAATCGGCCGCACTTTGAATATCGCGCAACGTATCCTTCACAGCAGGTGGGCAGCTTTTCGACGGAGCTTGTTCAGGAGTTCTTATGGAAGTTCGCACTTGAAGCTCGGATTACGCTGCATGTGATCGTACACTACGGTTCTAACACTCATCACATGATTGAGGCTGTATTCAAGGCTCTCGGACGTGCGCTCGATGAAGCGACACTGATTGACCCGCGTGTGAAGGGTGTGCCTTCTACGAAGGGAGTGCTGTAGCATGACTGTTGCAATCGTCGATTATGGCATGGGCAACCTGCACAGTGTGAGCAAGGCGGTAGAACGTCTCGGTTATGAGTGTGTTGTGACAGGGGATGCCGAGAAAATTCTCGCTGCTGATAGTGTCATTCTGCCAGGTGTCGGTGCATTTGGCGATGCGATGGAGCAGCTGCGGGAAAGCGGTTTGGATCTAGTGGTCAAACAGGTAGCAGCCGGAACCCAGCCGCTGCTTGGCATTTGTCTTGGCATGCAGCTGCTATTTAGCAGTGGTGAAGAGCATGGCAGTTATGAGGGACTTGATATTCTCTCAGGTTCGGTGGTGCGGTTCGCTCCTAGAGATGGCTATAAAGTACCGCATATGGGGTGGAACAAGCTGAGCTTTAGGCAGCCGCAAAGTCCGCTTTTTGCAGATCTTGATGAGGGGCATGTGTATTTCGTTCACTCTTATCACGCGCTTGTAGCGAAAGAGAGCGATTTGCTGGCTGTCACCGATTATGGTTACCCAGTCACAGCTATAGTGGGGCAAGATAATGTGTTCGGCATGCAGTTCCATCCGGAGAAAAGCGGGGAGCTGGGCATCAAGCTGCTGGGTAATTTTTTGAAATATAAGAAAGTATAAGTTTCACAATACACTTTATCCTTATATTTCTCGCTTAAACGCTTACCGTCCTTATTAGGACGGCGAAGGCGTTTATACTTGAAATTAAAGGGAGAGCGGGCGTAAGCCGCGCTATAAATATAATGTAACGAAAGTGGGGAGCGCCAAATGTCTTCTTTTATTGTATATCCGGCGATTGATATCCGGGATGGAAAATGTGTCAGGCTGCAACAAGGGGATTACAGTCAGGAAACGATATACAATGATAGTCCACTGGAAGTAGCAAAATCATGGGAAGAGCAAGGCGGAAAGTTCATTCATTTGGTGGACTTGGACGGTGCGAAAGCAGGTCATCCTGTGAATGATGCGATTATCGGCGCTATTGCTGCTAATGCTAATGTGCCTGTTCAAGTGGGCGGTGGCCTTCGTAATCTTGCGGACGTGGAAAAATTGCTCGGACTTGGCGTTAGCCGCGTTATTATCGGCACTGCTGCAATTAATGACCATGCTTTTACCGAAGCGGTATTGGCTAAATACGGTGATAAAGTAGCTATCGGCATTGATGCGCGCAACGGGTTTGTTGCGACACACGGCTGGTTGAACACCTCTGAAGTACGGGCCGAGGATCTTGCTAAGGAACTGGCTGCAAAAGGAGCGGAAACGTTCATTTACACCGATATCTCCCGCGATGGGATGATGCAGGGTCCAAACGTGGAGGGCATTGTGTCCATGGCGAAGGTCAGCGGCAAAACGGTGATCGCTTCCGGCGGAGTCACCAGTCTTGATGATCTGTTACGTCTAAACGTGCATAGCGGTAGCGGTGTGGGTGGAGCTATTGTTGGCAAGGCGTTGTACACGGGCAATATCGATCTTTCCAAAGCTTTGCAGGCACTCGGGCAGAAGTAGTGCTGATTATGTGCGTTAGTTGACGAACCTGACTAATTAACTCGTTCTTACTCTGTGAAAAATTGCATTTATAGGGATTTTGGTTGTATTTAGTGCAATAGAACGTTGAACTAGGCTTATAGTCACCAGCTACCGAGTGACTAAGTTGGTAGAACGGGACAGTACTCCTCAGATGGATGATATAAGTGTACTTCATACAACTATTATTCCAGTTAAGAGCGTGTTTGCTAATTTAATTGTATTTCGTGCAGCTATAAATGAGAGTTGAGCTTATATCTAAGCTCATTCCCGGATTTAATTGTACGAAATGCAGTTAAACGCCTGGTTTGCTGTACGGACGATGAAATAACTGCACGTTGTGCAACTAAATGAGTCGATTATTTCATGAGCGCGAGCCCACAGGCTGCCTCTAAGGTTGTGGTCTTGCAATTGTCGCGAGTCCGTCGTCCTGCTAGGAGCAAGAGTCGTGGAAACATAGTGATTATAGGGTGAGTATTGAAGTTGGTCTCGCTTATGCCAACAATCCGGATGTCCAGAGGGCCGTAGACTTTGGTGCCCCCTTGGCTAAGGTGGATCGAAATGATTTAGGAAACACATGGAAAGGAGGAACATCTAATGTTAGCAAAACGTATCATCCCCTGTCTTGACGTTAAGGATGGACGGGTAGTCAAAGGCGTTAACTTTGTGAATTTGCGTGATGCCGGAGATCCGGTAGAATTGGCGGCGCTGTATGACCGTGAAGGCGCGGATGAACTGGTGTTTCTCGACATTTCTGCTTCTGTAGAAGGTCGGGCGACTATGATTGAAGTAGTGCGGCAGACCGCAGGTGAAATCGCCATTCCTTTCACAGTGGGTGGAGGGATCTCTACACCTGATGATATGAAGCGGATCCTTCGTGCAGGTGCAGACAAAATCGGTATTAATACGGCAGCAATTACTAATCCACAGTTAATTCTAGAAGGTGCACGTCGTTTTGGCTCTCAATGTATTGTGGTAGCAATAGATGCTAAATATAACGAGGCCTTTGGTGAATGGGAAGTGTACACGCATGGTGGTCGCAAGCCCACTGGTATTCGTGCTTTGACCTGGGCCAAGGAAGCTGAGAAGCTGGGTGCAGGTGAGATTCTACTCACTAGTATGGATGCAGATGGTACAAAAGATGGCTTCGATTTGAAGCTAACCTCAGCTGTAAGCGACTTGCTCAGTATTCCTGTGATTGCTTCCGGCGGCGCTGGGAAGAAGGAGCATTTTTACGATGTATTTACGGAAGGGAAAGCCGATGCGGGACTGGCGGCGACCATTTTTCACTATAAAGAGATTGCTATTAATGACTTAAAGGCAGACTTGAAGCAAAAAGGGGTAGAGATCCGATGAGCGAAACAGAAAAGAATACATCCAGCCAAAAAGAAGCGCTGGCTGGCATTCGTTGGAATGAAGCAGGGTTGGTGCCTACCGTTGTGCAGGATGCTAACACACTAGAAGTTTTGATGGTTGCTTATATGAATTCGGAATCATTACAGCTCTCGCTGGAAAGTGGTCAGACATGGTTCTGGAGCCGCTCACGCAGTGAGCTTTGGCATAAAGGTGGAACCTCAGGCAACACACAAGCGATCACATCCATATCCTATGATTGTGATAGCGATACATTGCTTGTGAAGGTTGTCCCTGAAGGACCGGCTTGCCATACTGGAGCTACGTCGTGTTTTTTCCGTGAGATTCCTTTGAATAACCAAACCAAGGAATCTCAAAAGTCGTCTCCTGGTAATACGGATGGCGAGCGTTTTGCTGTTCTTGGTGAGCTGGAGCGCGTGATTGCTGAGCGGGAGGTAGAGCGTCCGGAAGGTGCGTATACCACTTATTTGTTTGATAAAGGCGTGGATAAGATCCTCAAAAAGGTAGGCGAGGAAGCCTCCGAGACCATTATTGCCGCCAAAAATAAAGATAACGCCGAGTTGCGTCTTGAAGTTAGTGATCTGATCTACCACTTACTAGTACTGCTGCAGGAGCGCAAGCTTCCGCTGGATGAGATCATGGAAGAATTGAGTACCCGCCACGAGCGCCCACGCCGGGACCAGTACTAGGGAGGGAACTGACGGATGCATATCGATTACCACACGCATCATGAGCGCTGCGGTCATGCCGTGGGCAAGCTTGAGGAATATGTGCAGCGTGGGATAGCGCTTGGACTGCAGCAGTTAGGGTTGTCGGACCACTTGCCGCTCATCCATGTCGATCCCGCTAGCTATTACCCTGAAATGGCTATGCCAATGGCCGAACTGCCTCGTTATGTGGAGGAATGCCTGACGCTGAAGGAACGCTACCGAGGAGTCATAGATCTGCGGGTGGGGCTGGAAGCGGATTATATTGAAGGATACGAAGATCAAATTCGTGAGATTTTATCTCCTTACCCATGGGATTATCTGATAGGTTCCGTGCATTTTCTTGGGGAATGGGATATCACAGACCATCGACAGGTTCATGGCTGGGAAGGCAAGGATGAACTAGAGGTATATCGTCTTTATTATGATGCTGTAAAGAAGTCGGCGTTATCAGGATTATATGATATTATAGGACATATGGATGTTATTAAACGGTTCGGTTATGGTCCACAGACACCAGAAGGAAAAGCAGAGGTGAAAGCGCTGGAGCTGGATACCTTAAAGGTTATAGCGGATAGCGGCATCGCCATGGAGCTGAATGCTTCAGGACTTTCCAAACCATGTGCTGAGATGTTCCCGGCGGAACACCTGCTAGAGGAGGCTTTTAAGCTCGGCATACCGCTTACGCTCGGCTCGGATGCACATGACCCTGCCAAGCTTGGTGACGGCTTGCAAGAGGCACGCAGTATGCTGTGGCACACAGGTTTCCGTGAACTGGCTGTATTTGAGGGACGCCGCCGTACCGCTGTTCCGTTCAAACTATAATTTATAATCCGCAGGAGGGTATTATGCATCATCAACAATTACGTATTTTTTCCGGTTCGTCGAATCCAAAGCTGGCGGCAGATATTGCAGAGCGACTTGGTGTTGAATTGGGGCAGATTAAGCTGACCCGTTTCATGAGCGGCGAGATTTACGTGCATTACGAAGAGAGCATCCGGAACTGCGACGTATTTTTGGTGCAATCCCTATCCCATCCCATTAATGAGATGTTCGTGGAACTGCTCGTGATGATAGATGCCGCCAAACGGGCATCGGCGCGTACAGTAAACATTATTGTACCGTATTATGGATACGCTCGGCAGGAACGTAAGTCTGCACCTCGTGAACCGATCTCGGCTAAGATGGTAGCAGATGTACTTACGACTGCAGGCGCAACCCGTGTGATCACTATCGATTTGCATGCAGCGGCAATTCAAGGCTTTTTCAACATTCCGGTCGATCATCTGACTGCACTTGATTTGATCAGCAGCCATTTGAAAGCCAAGGCTATGTCTGATCTGGTCATTGTCTCCCCGGATGCCGGACGTGCATCTATGGCTGAGAAGCTGGCGAATAAGCTGGATTCCCCTTTTGCCATTATGATTAAGAAGCGTCCTGCCCATAATGAATCGGTAATCACTCATGTCATTGGCGATGTCGAGGGACGTACACCGATCATTATCGAAGACCTGATTGATACAGGAACTACTATTGTGAATGTCGTAGAGGGTTTGAAAGAGAGAGGTGCGAAGGACAGTATCGTCTGTGCGACGCATGGATTGTTCTCAGGACCTGCGTTGCAGCGGCTTGACCATCCCTCTGTTCAGGAAGTGGTCATTACCGATTCTATCGCGCTGCCAGATGATCATTCAAGTCGGTTTACGGTCTTATCGGTTGCACCGATGCTTGCGCAAGCAACACGTATTATTCTTGAGGGCGGTTCGATCGACAAGCTTTTCAGAGACGCGGGAATTTAATTCCCCGTCTTTTTTATTTTTTACTTGAGAAAGTTGCTGTTAATGGAGTGGTAGAGTCTTTCTCAACTTGAGAATCTCGCGGTCACATGTGGTATACTGTGTGAAGATAGCCGCACCCATAAAGGGAACGGAATAGCGATTAAGTTTGGAGCTCCGGTATACCCTATTGGGCGCCGTTCTCCTATTTTTTCGTTAGTATAAGGAAGCTTCTTATAAGGGGGTGCCTTGCTTCCATGATGGAGAGAACTTCAGAGTATGATGCGGAGAATGGTAATGTTATTCCTGTCACTCTGAATGCCAATTTTTTCTTTGAAAGAGCCGTTCGGTCCTTGGATCGCTTTCAATATGATAAGGCATTAAAGAATTTTCGCAAAGCTGTAGAGTACGAACCGGAGAACCCGGTAAATCATTGCAACGTAGCAGGTGTATTATCAGAAATGGGTAATTATGAGGCGTCTAATGACATTTTGACCCATGTCCTAGAGAATATTGATCCTGGAATGACGGAATGTTATTTCTATATGGCTAACAACTTCGCCAATATGGAAAGCTATGAGGAGGCCGAACGTTCACTCGTTACTTATCTCGAAGAAGATGTGAACGGTGAATTTCTGGCCGAATCGGAAGAATTGATGGAACTTCTGCAGTATGAGCTGGATCGTCCTGCACCGCTTATCCGGATTAGAAGCCGGGAAGGGGTAATAGAGCATGAGCGGGCCCGAGCGCTGTTGGAAGAAGGCAAGTTTACACAAGCCGTAACTTTGCTTGAAGAGATTGTGAGCAATACGCCAGACTTCTTGGCGGCGCATAACAACCTAGCCCTTGCGTATTTCTATATGGGGCGTTTCACCAAAGCCAAAGAATGCATCATGCGGGTGCTTGAACAGGACTCAGGGAATTTACATGCACTCTGTAACTTGGCGATCTTTCTGCAGTATGAAGGTGACCGCGGGCAGCTAGCTGGATTGTTACGTCTGTTAGAGACAACTATTCCTTTTCACCAGGAGCATTTGTTCAAAATGGCCACTACCATGGGGATTCTGGGACGGCATAGAACCGCCTACGGTCATTTTCGACGCCTGCTGAAGGATGAAGAAGTCGGCGGTGACGCCAGCTTGTACCATTATTGTGCAGCGGCAGCTAGCAATAGTGGTCTGTACACAGAAGCTCAGCGTTGCTGGCAAAAAGCTGCTAAGCTGGATCCGGAATCGGCTGTGCCGAGGTTTTTTCTGGCTCAGCTGCAGCAAGCGCAGGGAGAAGGTAAAGTGCTCTCTCCTATAAGCTACAACTATCAGCTCCCATTTCAAGAGCAGCTGAAGCTGTGGAAAGACAATAAGGGCAGCTTTGCTGAAGAGGTGCGGAACAATCCACTGCTCCGATCTTCTTTCTTCTGGGCGCTTCGCTACGGCGATGCCAATACGAAGCTTCAGGTTACGGAAGCTCTGCGCTGGATCGAAGATGAAGAAATGTCCGAGATTCTGCAAGGACTTCTGAAGCAACAGCCTTTACAGGAAGAAAAGCTTCAAGAAGCCGCACTTCTCAGTCTGCAACGGCTGATTGGTAGTGTTCCGGAGGAAAAGGTACTTCAGGAAGCCAAAGAAACGCCTACTGCACGTCTGAAGGGATTGCCGGAATGGAGAGAAGATTGGCAAAAAGTCATTGATCAGACAGTAAGTATGATGGACCGGAGATTCGATGCCGTCCAGAAAAAGGATGCTGAATTACTCTGGAAGCAATTCGTGAGCAGCATATATCCGGATGTTCCTTTTATCCGACAAACGGAAGGCTGGTGTGCGGCCTTAGAGTATCTGATCGCAAAAATGCATAACCTTCCAGTCACCTACCGTGAGGTAGCTCAGCGTTACAACGTTTCTGTATCGATGGTCAGTCGCTATGCCCGGCGTATCGATGATGAATGCAGTTTTCAGGGAAGTGTGAGCGACAGTCTTCCCCCATTTACTGAGAATATCTAAATTATCAATGCAGTATTTCGTAGAGACGGAGCCTTCTTTCTAATGAGGGCCCGTTTTCTTCAAAATATAAGGAAGTACAAGTTCTACACCTTTACTTTAAGTCTTATATTTCTCACTTAAACGCTTATCGTTCTTATAAGTACACCGAAGGCGTTTAGGCTTGAAATAAATCCTATTGTGAGGAGGCCACTGTTATGTACAAAACGATTGTAATCGGAACAGGCCCGGCCGGGCTTACTGCTGCTATTTATTTGGCACGTGCCAACCTTAACCCACTTGTAATTGAAGGTATGCAGCCTGGTGGACAACTGACAACGACAACGGAAGTGGAGAACTTTCCAGGTTTTCCAGAGGGGATTCTCGGCCCGGATTTAATGGACAACATGCGGAAGCAGGCTGAACGTTTTGGTGCTGAATTCAAGAATGGTTGGGTGGACTCCGTGGATTTTTCACAGCGTCCATTTAAAGTTACAGTAGATGGATTGGGTGTATTAGAGGCAGAGTCGGTGATTATCTCTACCGGTGCTTCTGCCAGATATTTAGGAATACCAGGGGAGCAGGAGAATGTAGGCCGTGGGGTCAGCACTTGTGCTACTTGTGACGGTTTCTTCTTCCGCAATAAGAAGATCATCGTGATCGGTGGTGGAGACTCCGCGATGGAGGAAGCCAGCTTCCTAACAAGATTCGCTTCCAGTGTAACCGTGGTTCATCGTCGTGATGAGCTTAGGGCTTCGAAGATTATGCAGGATCGCGCACGTGAAAACAGTAAGGTTGCGTGGGCGCTTAATCGCACACCGCTTGAGGTTACAACGGATGAGTCCGGTGTTAAAGGGCTAAAGGTTCGGAACAATGAGACAGGTCTTGAGGAACTCATCGAAGCAGACGGAGTATTTGTCGCGATTGGACATACGCCGAATACGGGTTTCTTGGGAGGTCAGATTACCACGGATACTAACGGTTATATCTTGGTTAATCCAGGTACTACTGAAACGAACATTCCAGGCGTATTTGCTTGTGGTGACGTACAGGATACCCGTTATCGCCAAGCGATTTCTGCAGCAGGCACTGGCTGTATGGCAGCAATGGACGCTGAGAAATATCTTGAAGGCACAATGGTGCATGACTGGAGCGAAAACCTGGGTAGTTAATAGCAAAGTTTAATCGGAATGATTTCAAGCAGGTGATCCTTATCTTAAAGGTCGCCTGCTTTTTTGTGATGGTTAAAATAACTGTAACAATATCCATCAAAAAGGACTTGCGCATTCTTAAAATAGGTTTACAATAAGATTGTAATGTTAACGTGAACAATTTGTAAAAAGCAATTATTTTTAGATTTAATTATAGTTTGTTTTGTTATCAACAAGAAATTCTAAAAACCAATAAATGTTCACGTTAAACTAAATGCAATTCCCATTATGATTATAAAGGAGAGCAGTAAATCTCATGAGCAGAAAATTCATGGATGAGAACTTCTTATTGTCCAGTGAGACAGCAATTCAGCTGTTTCATACCTATGCGAAAGACATGCCGATTATCGACTATCATTGCCACCTCAGTCCACAAGAGATTTATGAGAACAAGACGTTTAACAATATTACCGAAGCTTGGCTGTATGGTGACCATTACAAATGGAGAGTGATGCGGGCAAATGGTGTAGAGGAGAAATACATTACCGGTGACGCCAGTGACTATGATAAATTTCTAGCCTGGTCCAGAACCGTTCCTAAGATTATCGGGAACCCGCTTTATCATTGGACACATTTAGAGCTGCAACGTTTCTTTGGTGTATATGATCTGCTAAATGAGGCTAATGCGCCGAAGATTTGGGATGAAGTGAATAATCAGCTGCAAGGGGAAGGGTATGGAGCAAGAGATCTAATTGTTAGATCGAAAGTTACTGTTGTATGCACCACAGATGACCCTGTAGATACTCTGGAATATCATGAAAAAATCAGTCACTTGAGCGGATTCAATGTCAGCATAGTTCCGGGGTTCCGTCCAGATAAAGCCCTTGAAATCAATCGTCCTACCTTTAAGCCTTGGGTAGCTCAGCTAAGCGAAGTCTCAGGAATGGATGTTGAAAATTATGGTCAGTTTCTAGAAGCATTGGAGAGTAGAGTGAGATTCTTCCATACCAGAGCGGGCCGTGTATCCGACCATGCTTTGGATGCAGTAATGTTTGAGCCAGCTACTTTGGAGGAAGCTGCGGCAATATTTGCTAAGGCGCTTCGTGAAGGCACTGTAAGCGAGAGTGAAGAAAAGAAATATAAAGGGTTCACACTTGTGTTCCTAGGTAAATTATATAGCGAGCTGGATTGGGCAATGCAATTCCATATTCATGCGCTGCGCAATAATAACAGCGTAATGTTCGGACGTCTCGGTCCTGACACGGGTTATGATTCCATCAATGATGGTGTGATTGCTAAGCCGCTGGCAGGTCTACTGGATGCGCTGGATCGTGAGAACGCGCTGCCTAAAACAATTTTGTACTCACTGAATCCAAATGATAATCATGTCATTGCCGGGTTAATGGGCTGCTTTCAAGGAGGCGGAATTCCAGGAAAGATTCAATTCGGAACGGCATGGTGGTTCAATGACAATAAGGATGGCATGCTGGAACAAATGAAGACGCTCGCCAACCTTGGTGTACTTAGCCAATTTGTCGGGATGCTAACAGACTCCAGAAGCTTTTTATCGTATACCAGACATGAGTACTTTAGAAGGATTCTATGTGATCTTATAGGCTCCTGGGTAGAGACTGGAGAAGCCCCAGATGATATGGAACTGCTGGGCGGTATGGTTGAGAACATCTGTTACAATAACGCTGATCATTATTTTAATTTCTCGAAACAGGCATTGGTGACTAGGTAATCGTTATGATATCCTTACATGGAATAGCCAAACCCGTTTGATAAGGAAGGTTGACCCATGGCACCTACAATCAAGGATATCGCCAAGCTGGCGAATGTTTCACATACAACTGTATCAAGAGCACTTAACAACAGTCCCCTAATTAAAGAAGTTACACGTAAAAAAATCGCCGAGATCGCTGCGCAAGTGGGTTATGTCCCCAATTACAATGCTAAAAGCCTTGTGATGCAGCGATCATACACCATTGGCTTGTTCTTCACGAGTATCGCCAACGGCACAACGTCTGGTTTCTTCTCTGACACGATTCGTGGTGTAAATAGTGTCATAGATGTAGAGTATAATCTGTTCATCCGTGGGATCGATGATTATGCGGAATATTCCTCTATTCATCGCAAACGCTTTGATGGAATTATTCTAATGAGCCAGAGTGAAGCAGATAATAAATTCATTTACCATGTGGTCCAGCAAGGCATTCCAATCGTTGTGCTGAATCGGCAGATAGATGACCGTTCCATTATTAACATCATCTCGAATGACCGGGAAGGTGCTTATCATGCAGGAAAACATCTAATTGAAGCCGGGCATCAAGACATTGCGATTATTGAAGGCGTAGAGGGTTTTAAATCCACGCAGGAACGCAGAGACGGTTTTATAAAAGCATTGATTGACCATAATATCCCTGTGCGTAACGACTATATGAAAAGTGGTAATTACGATATGCAAAGCGGATATGAGGCGATGGGCAAGCTGCTGGATTTAGAAAAACCACCAACGGCAGTATTTTGTTCCAATGACGATATGGCGATCGGAGCTATGAAATCTGTGTTCGAGCGAGGGCTGCAGGTGCCGAAGGATGTCTCTATTGTTGGTTTTGATGATATTGGTTTTTCGCTTTTTGCGAATCCATCGCTTACCACGGTCAAACGTCCGATTGAGAAGATCAGTGAGCAAGGTGCACGCCAGTTGTTAAGCTTAATCAAGGAACCTACAGAACAAGATGGACGAATCTCGATCGAGACAGAGCTTATTGAGAGAGAATCGGTTAGGAAGCTGTCAAAATAGTAGGTGGACGCGTATGGCACTCAATCCTTTACAATGGTAAAGGGTTTTAGATAAAATTTTCACGTGTGCATAAATTAATAAAAATAACAATATAAATAATACATTATATAGTTTGTTTAATTAGTTTATCGTGTGCATTAATGAATAGGAGGCGTTTACATTGAAAAAATTGAATAGCGATAGTTGGAAAGCCTACAAGCAATACCCCGAAAAGGTCCTGCAATTTGGTGAAGGCAATTTCATGCGTGCTTTTGTAGATTGGCAGATTCATACGATGAATCAAAAAACGGATTTCAATGGTGGAGTGGTGGTTGTACAACCGCTGGGCAACGGACTTGCAGAAATGCTAAATGCCCAGGACGGTCTATATACGCTTTATCTCCAAGGAATCAAAGACGGAGTAGCGGTAAAAGAACATGAGGTCATCAACTGTATTACGAGAACGCTTAATCCTTTTGCCCAGCATGAGGAGTATATGAAGCTTGCCGAGAATCCAGAGCTGCGCTTTATCGTGTCCAACACCACTGAGGCGGGAATTGCTTTTGAAGCAGGCGACAAGTTAACCGATGCTCCGCAGAGCAGTTTCCCGGGCAAGCTGACAGCCTTATTGTATAAACGTTTTGAATTTTTTAATGGGGATGCTTCTAAAGGTTTTATCATCATTCCATGCGAGCTGATTGACCGAAATGGTGATGAGCTTAAGAAGGTTATTTTAAAATATGCGGACCTTTGGAATCTTGGAGAGGGCTTTGTAGACTGGTTGAACGAAGCCAACACCTTCTGCTGCAGTCTGGTGGATCGCATTGTTCCCGGATATCCAAGAGACACTATCGCCGAGATAACAGAAGAACTCGGTTATGAGGATAAGCTGGTCGTTGTCGGCGAGCAATTCCATCTTTGGGTGATTGAAGGGCCAGAGTGGATTAAAGAGGAGTTCCCTGCTGAATTAGCAGGTCTTAATGTACTGGTAGTCGATGATATAGCGCCTTACCGGACTCGTAAAGTTAGAATTTTAAATGGAGCACACACAGCTATGACACCAGTAGCCTATTTGTACGGCATTGATACGGTTGCCGAGGCAATTGAGCACGAAGAGGTTGGGGCCTACGTGAAGTCCTTAATCTATGATGAGATCATTCCGACACTGGATCTGCCGAAAGAGGAATTGAATTCTTTTGCAGACGCGGTATTGGAACGGTTCTTGAACCCTTATGTGCAGCATTACTTGATGAGCATCTCCCTTAACGCTATCTCGAAATTTAAGACAAGAGATCTGCCTTCTTTATTGCAATATGTAGAGTCCAAGGGACAATTGCCTGAGAAGCTTGTTTTCTCATTGAGCGCATTAATTGCCTTCTATAAAGGACGTAGAGGGGATGAAGAAATTAAGCTTGCGGATGATGCGGATATTTTGGAATGGTTCGCTTCTTTGTGGGGAGGATGGGATGGTACAGACTCTGGGTTACGCGCACTGACTGCTCAGGTACTGTCGGCAAAAAATCGCTGGGGTTGTGATTTAAATGAAATTGCGGGGCTGACTGACAAGGCGGCAGAAGGGCTAATTGCAATTGAGCGAGTAGGGATGAAGCAAGCGCTGCAAATGTTCGTGAAGAGACCTGCGCACAATTAATACACAGGAGGTGGATAACGATATGATCAAGACCATGAAAGAGGTACTACAAATCAATGATGCTGATAACGTAGCGGTTGCATTGAAGGACTATAAGGCAGGCGACACTATCGTAATTGGTTCAAAAGAGATCAAGATTACAGAAGATATCGCCAGAGGTCATAAAATTGCATTAACCAGCATTAGCGAAGGCGAGAATGTGTTGAAATATGGTTATCCAATCGGTCATACCAAAGCACCTATTGCGCCTGGTGAATGGGTGCATACCCATAATACGAAGACCAACCTAACAGGGGTAGAGGAATATACGTTTGAGCAGAAGCTGATACCGAATCCTTTTGCCGATGAGAATTTGACCTTTAAGGGGTACCGTCGCTTTGATGGAACTGTAGGTATTCGCAATGAGCTGTGGATCGTGCCTACAGTTGGTTGTGTGAATGGAGTGGCGGAGCAGATCATCAATATTTTCAAGGCAGAGGTTGGCGATATCGCTCCGTTCGATAACGTGCTCGTACTAAAGCATAACTATGGTTGCTCTCAGCTGGGTGATGATCATGACAATACTCGTACGATTCTGGCTAATGCGGTTAAGCATCCAAATGCGGGCGCCGTACTTGTGCTCGGACTAGGTTGTGAGAACAACAATCTGCATATTTTTAAAGACATGCTGGGTAGTTACGATGAGGATCGTGTGCGTTTTCTTGTCTCGCAAGAGGTTGGGAATGAGATTGAAGAAGGCGTAAAGCTGTTGAAGGAACTCTACAATAACGTACAAGGCGATCATCGGGAAGAAGTCTCGCTCTCTGAGCTGAAAATCGGTCTGAAATGTGGAGGCTCCGACGGTTTGTCCGGTATTACTGCGAATCCTCTGCTAGGACGTTTGTCTGATTATATGGCTGCTCAGGGCGGTACAACTGTACTGACTGAAGTGCCCGAAATGTTTGGCGCCGAAAAGATTCTGATGGAGCGTGCGGCAGACGAAGCTATTTTTCACAAAATTGTCGATCTTATCAACGACTTTAAGCAGTATTTCATGGACTATAAACAACCGGTATATGAAAATCCTTCCCCAGGCAATAAAGCAGGAGGTATTACTACGCTTGAGGATAAATCTCTGGGATGCACTCAAAAATCCGGTAATTCTACGGTAATGGATGTACTCAAGTACGGAGAGCTTATCACTAACAAAGGACTAAATCTTCTTAACGCACCGGGCAATGACCTAGTGGCTTCGTCGGCTCTGGCTGCTGCTGGCTGCCAATTGGTGATCTTTACGACTGGTCGGGGGACACCATTTGGTACATTTGTGCCAACGATGAAGGTATCGACGAATACACCTTTGTATGAAGGCAAACGTCACTGGATTGATTTTAATGCAGGTGTGTTGGTCGAAGACGGTTCTCCAGATGAGGTCCTGCGTGACTTTATTAACTACATTATCAGCGTGGCTAGTGGGGAATGGGTAAATAATGAGAAGAATAACTTTCGTGAGATTTCCATATTTAAAACAGGAGTAACGCTATAATAAATGAACATTTACCAATCAAGCTGTCCCTTATGCTTTTTAAGCGTAGGGGGCAGTTTTTTTAGTTTCGGACTATACATAATCCATCTTTAAAAAGAACGATAATTGCTTTCTTCTAATTTAGTGATTGCAATCACTATTGCCTTATACGGCCTGTGCTAATCTGTTGTTGAGAATAGTTCTCATATAAAGGAGAAGAGTCCAATGGAAAAAATGCTGCGAATGGATGAGTCTATCTTCGAGATGGTATCCCGGCATCCGGAGGTCGTTGAGATTATGGTAGAGCTGGGCTTTAAGGACATTGCTAAGCCAGGTATGCTGCAGACCGCTGGCCGTTTCATGACCTTATCCAAAGGAATCAAGCTGAAGAAAATGGATCTCGAAACCGTGAGGTTAGCATTTGAACGACATGGCTTCGAGATTATGAAATAAAGACATCTATCATCAAAATATCATTAAGGAGAGATCAATAATGAGTGAACTGATAAATAACCGCGAGGTTGATGTGCCGGAGCAAACTCGTCGCCAAGCCATGCTCAAGGAGATTATTAAAGAACTGCATGCAGGCAAAAGCATTGAAGAGGTGAAGGCGCGCTTCGAGGAAGCTGTAGGCGATGTAACCGTAGCGGAAATCTCAGCTATGGAGCATTCATTAATGACCGAAGAGGGGATTCCGGTATCTGAGGTACAGCGGCTTTGTTCGGTCCATACAGCGATTTTTAAAGGTTCTATTGAGCAAATTCACCGTTCATCTAAGCCTGAGGAGCAGCCAGGGCATCCAGTACACACCTTCAAGCTGGAAAACCGCGAGATAGAAAGACTTGTGAACTTCCGTTTAGATTTACACGCAACCAAATTTCAGAAGAACGACAGTGAAGAACTTATCTTCAAGTTATTGGAAAATTTAAGCTTATTGCTAGATCTTGATAAACACTACAGCCGTAAAGAGAATCTGCTATTTCCTTACCTTGAAAAGTATGGGATTTATGGACCGACCAAGGTCATGTGGGGAGTCGATGATAATATCCGCCGTATGATAAAAGAGGCCAAAGCAGCACTTAGCGCGTATACCGGAAACGCTGCAGAAATTGGAGCTCAAGTTACGGAGATTATCCAGGAAGTAAATGAAATGATCTTTAAAGAAGAGAATATTCTACTGCCTATGGCGCTGGACAAACTGACTGAAGACGAATGGGTCAAAATCGCTCGGGAGAGCGATGAGATTGGTTTCTGTCTAACCGCACCGGAGCAGGAATGGGTCCCAGAGCGCGCCGAAGAGCCGGAAGGTGCAGTGCTGGGAGAAGCAGAGGGAGTAACTCCGCAAGAAGGGTTCATACGTTTTGAGACAGGGCTGTTGTCACTGCATCAGCTGGAGACCGTACTCAATCATCTGCCGGTAGATCTGACATTCATTGATGAAAATGATGTTGTGCGGTATTTTTCACACGGCAAGGAACGTATCTTTGCCCGAACTAAGGCAGTTATCGGCCGTACGGTACAGAACTGTCATCCGCCTCAAAGTGTTCATGTGGTGGAGAAGCTTCTGGAAGACTTTAAGGCAGGACATAAGGACGCTGAGGACTTCTGGATCAACATCAAGGATAAATTTATCTATATCCGTTATTTCGCTGTCCGCGACGAGACAGGCCGGTATATGGGAACGCTAGAGTTTACACAGAATATCGCACCCATCCGTGCACTGGAGGGGCAGAAGCGTATTCTATCAGAATAATGGGTGCTAATGGAAAATTTCCAGATAATAATATGGGAAGAAGACTCTCTTGCTTTGGCGCAAGAGGGTCTTTTTAGAATATAATAGAGTATACTATTGAAATAAGGAATTCCCGGGTGTGTTGTCTTTCCTTGACCACAGAGGGGGCTTCTATTATAGTTGGTACTTAGGATTAACTATTTTAGTATAAAAAAAGGTGGCTTGTTACATGTCTGAGAATATCTACGTTGGCGTGGATTTGGGTGGAACTGCAATTAAGGTTGGAATCTGCAATGCTGAGGGAACTCTACTACATACTTATGAGGGACCGACAGGAACTGCAGAAGGTGTCGATACTGTTATCGATAATATCGAGAAGTATGTACGCCAAATTGTGGAGGATTCCCCGTACTCTTGGGATCAGCTTGCAGGTGTAGGCGCGGGCGTAGCAGGGTTCACAAATATTCGTGAAGGAATCATCATTCTTGCGCCCAACATAGGATTTAAAGATGTGCCGATTCGCTCCATTTTGGAAGATCGCTGGAACAAGCCTGTCAAAATAGACAATGATGCGAACGTGGCTGCGCTGGGTGAAGCTTGGAGTGGTGCAGGTCGCGGGATTGAGAACTGTGTTTGCTATACCCTTGGAACAGGTGTGGGTGGCGGAATCATTATTAATGGAAAGATTTATCAAGGTTTCGCGGGTCTAGCGGGCGAGCTTGGCCATATCACTGTAGTGCCGGATCTGGAAGCTATTCAATGTGGTTGTGGCAATATGGGATGTCTGGAAACCGTTTCCTCTGCAACAGGTATTATTCGTATGGCTAATGATGCAGTCGCTCGTGGTGATCGTACTTCCCTTTCTCAGGTAGAGAAGATTGCAGCGAAGGAAGTATTTGATGCGGCTAAAGCTGGTGATGAAGTAGCGATTCGTATAGTAAACCGTGCAGCTTACTATCTGGGTAAATCTATGGCTTCTGTTGCGGCCGTGCTTAACCCTGAGGTCTTTATCATTGGTGGTGGTGTGTCTAAAGCTGGAGATATTCTATTTGATGAAGTTCGTCGCGTGTTCGCTAAGCTCGCACCAGCTCCGCTTCAGACGGGTGTTTCGATTATCCCTGCGGAGCTTGGCAATGATGCAGGTATTGTTGGTGCTGCAGGCCTTCTGCTTCGTTCTTAAAAGATAGGGAGTATTCATATACTAATTTAGGGAGGGGACGCTTTAATGACCGAATTGGACAATACTCCAACGGCTGGAGCCACCCTGATCATTATTACCGGAATGTCAGGTGCGGGTAAGACAATTGCTGTGCAGAGTCTGGAAGACCTAGGGTTCTTCTGTGTCGATAATTTACCGCCGGTGCTGATCCCTAAGTTTGCAGAACTGATTGAGCAGTCGAAGGGTAAGATCGCCAAGGTAGCACTTGTGATTGACCTGCGCGGCCGGGAATTCTTCACTGCTTTGTCCGAGTCTCTAGCCTATATCAAAGATGAGTCAACCATTGGCTGTGAAATCTTGTTCTTGGATGCTACGGATTCGGTACTTGTGCAGCGTTACAAGGAAAGCCGGCGTCATCATCCTCTAGCACCCAAGGGACTTCCGCTTGACGGTATCAAGCTGGAACGTAAAATGCTTGAGGAATTAAAGAATTCAGCCACATTATGTCTGGATACTAGCAGTATGAAACCAGTGCAGCTTAAAGAGAAGATTGTATCTCGGTTCTCGCATTTAGGAAAAAGCACACTTTCCGTCAATATTACATCGTTCGGATTTAAGTATGGTATTCCTATTGATGCAGACCTCGTCTTCGATGTTCGCTTTTTGCCTAACCCGCATTATGTGGATCACCTGCGGCCAAAAACAGGTCAGGACAGCGATGTTTATGACTATGTAATGAAGTGGCCTGAAACACAGGTGTTCCTGACCAAACTGCTCGATATGCTTCATTTCTTAATTCCGCAATATCGTAGGGAAGGTAAATCCCAGATTATTATCGGCATTGGCTGTACAGGCGGAAAACACCGTTCAGTAGCCATTTCGGAATATTTGGGTAAAATGCTGGGCGTCAGCGAAACGGAATCCGTAGCGGTTAGTCATCGGGATTCCGAGCGTGATCGGCACTAATGAGAGAAGGGGTCCATAGTGGCTGAAGAACAAAGACAGCGTCCACGTATCGTCGTTATGGGCGGTGGTACGGGGTTATCTGTCATGCTTCGCGGCTTAAAAGAAAAGCCGCTAGATATTACAGCTATAGTTACGGTAGCGGATGATGGAGGAAGCTCGGGCATTTTGCGCAGTGAACTGCAAATGCCACCTCCTGGGGACATCCGTAACGTATTAACAGCTATGGCTGATGTGGAACCGCTCATGGCGGATATTATGAGATATCGTTTCAACACGGGTGAAGGCTTGGCGGGTCATAGTCTTGGTAATCTAATCCTTGCTGCGCTTACAGATATATCTGGTGATTTTGTCACAGCTGTTCGCGAGCTTAGCCGATTATTCGCTGTTCGTGGACGGGTATTGCCCGCTGCGGGAGATGCCGTTGTGTTACGTGCAGAAATGTCGGACGGTACGATTATCACAGGTGAGTCTAAGATACCGGAAGCCGGCGGGATCATTAAACGGGTATCTTTGGAGCCTGCTGATGTGGAACCGTTGCCTGAAGCACTTGAAGCGATTCGAAACGCTGATGCGATTCTTTTGGGACCAGGAAGTCTCTATACGAGCATTCTTCCGAACCTACTTGTTCCAAAGCTAGCAGAAGCCGTTGTATCTTCGGATGCAATCAAAATCTTTGTCTGCAATGTAATGACTCAGCCTGGCGAAACGGATAATTATACCGTAAATGATCATCTACAAGCCGTTTATGATCATATTGGAATTCATTTATTCGATTATGTTATTGTCAATGACGGTGAAATTCCAGAGCAGGTCCAGACGAAGTACGCAGAGAAGGGCGCACGTCCGGTACAACTCGACAAGGATGTACTAGATGGCAGTGGGTATAAAGTCATCGCGGATAAGCTAGTGTTATTCCGAACTTACTTAAGGCATGATACCGATAAACTTAGTCATCATATCTACCAGCTTGTGCAAGATTGGATAAACAGGAACCCTAGGGTATAACTTAAAAATATAAGAAAATATAAGTTTTACACCTATACTTTCTTATATTTCTCGCATAAACGCTTACCGTCCTCAAAAGGACGCCGAAGGCGTTTATGCTTGTATATATGAATGACGTACTTATTTCAGAAAGAGGTGAGACCCTTGTCTTTTGCGGCCCTTACCAAAAAAGAGCTGACGATGGTGGAGAGTGAGCCCTGTTGTGAGAAGGCGGAAATGTCAGCACTTATCCGTATGAATGGATCTGTGCAGCTTTCAAGCAAAAAGGTTATTCTCGACATTTCGACGGAGAACGCCGCGATTGCAAGGCGGGTATATTCTTTGCTTAAGAAATATTACCAGGTCCATATTGAGCTACTCGTGCGTAAAAAAATGCGTTTGAAGAAAAATAACGTTTATATCGTTAGAATTCCTAGTCGCGTACAGGAGATCCTAAATGACCTCAGAATTGTGTCCGAAGGATTTATTTTTACCGACGGTATTGATAAAGAGATTGTTGGGAATAACTGCTGTAAGCGTGCTTATTTACGCGGTGCCTTTTTGGCGGGCGGATCGGTTAATAATCCGGAGGGTTCCTCTTACCATTTGGAGATTTCCTCGATGTATGAGGAGCATTGTAAGGCGCTTGTCGATCTAGCTGGTGAATTTCACCTAAACGCACGCTGCATTGAACGTAAAAAAGGGTTCATTCTATACATTAAAGAAGGCGAGAAGATTATCGAATTCTTAAGTTTGATCGGGGCGCATCAAGCGTTGTTCAAATTTGAGGATGTAAGAATTATGCGGGATATGCGTAATTCCGTGAATCGGATCGTGAACTGCGAGACCGCGAATCTCAATAAAACGATAAGTGCCGCGGTGCGGCAGATTGAAAATATCAAACTGCTGCAGCGAGAAGTAGGACTGGAGAGCTTGCCGGATAAATTGCGAGAAGTTGCAGAAATTCGAATGGCACATCCAGATATCAACCTTAAAGAGGTTGGTGAAATGCTGAAAGGTACAGTTAGTAAGTCCGGAGTAAATCATCGGCTTCGTAAGATTGATGAACTGGCGGACAAGGTTCGCGGCGGCTAGTCACTTTTTTTCTAGTGTGGTTTACGTTATAATGATATAATAATATAAAATTAATGTGAAATTTTTGGGGAGAACTCAATTAGGGGGTAAGCGTTTCATGACAAAGCACCCGGTAGTTGTTCGGTTGAAGACAGGGCTACACGCTCGACCGGCAGCATTGTTTGTGCAAGAAGCTAACAAGTTTTCGTCGGAGATTTTCGTGGAAAAAGACGATAAAAAAGTAAACGCCAAAAGTATTATGGGTATTATGAGCCTAGCGATCAGTTCCGGCACGGAGATCTATATCAGCGCGGATGGTGCAGACGCGGATCAAGCTGTAAACGCTTTGACGAGTCTCGTCAGCAAAGAAGAGCTTGAAAACCAATAATATTTTGAGATGACTTTTTATCGCATGACTAAAAAGCCCCTAGGGGCTTTTTTTAATACCAAAAAATAGATTTACGTGTGCAACATTTACCAAAAAGACTCGTCTAGAGGATAATAACAAATCACAAAAGATGAAAGGGGCTGGCAAATATGAAAGGTTTGGTTAAAAAGATTGGTTCAGTGTTGATCGTAGGGAGTTTGTTAATTGGAGGGATTAGCATGAGTGGTGCCTTCCAAGGTCCTGCAAAGGCTTACGCAGATGAAGTGCAGAAAAATGTCGTTAGTGTAGTAGGTAAAGGTGAATTGTCCATCAAGCCGGATATTGTATACTTGTCCATCGGTGTAGATACTACGGCTGCAACTGCACAAGAAGCGCAAAAAACAAATGCTGCTAAAATCCAAAAGATCACTACACTACTGAAAGGGACTTGGAAAATCGCAGACAAGGATATTCAAAGTACCCAATTTTATGTGCAACCCAACTATAGTTATAGCGAAAAAGATGGACAGCAAGTGAAGGGATACAACGCGAATCATACGCTGTTAGTGTCTTATAGAGATCTGACCAAGGTTGGTGAATTGCTGGATGCTGCATCTGCGGCAGGGGCAAATAATATCGGAAATGCACGTTTTTCAGTGGAAGATACTTCTGCCTTTGAAGCTCAGGTGATTGAAAAGGCGATGGCGAACGCAGATGTTAAAGCAGGAGCTATTGCTAAGGCAGCTAGACGTAGCTTGGGTCAAGTAATCACAGTCAGCCAAAATGATGGTAATGTTACTCCGGTTTATTTTGAGCAGAATCTAAAAATGGAAATGGCTGCAGCAGATGCTGGTGCAAGCACATCCGTTCAACCGGGAGTAGTTAAAGTTACAACACAGCTGAGCGTAATGTATGAATTGAAATAGTAGCAGAACAAGATGTGTGTAGAGAGGAGAGGTGCTCTTCCGCTAGTAATAGTGGGGGGTGCCTCTTTTTTTTGCGTAAAATCTCTAAGATTATGTTTAATAAACTGGAAAGGGGAGGAAAAATATGATGATGAATTTCTCAAAAGAAATAGTACGCAAATGGGGCATAGGCTTGATGTCGGCGGGGTTATTGCTTGGTGGAGGATTACTGCCTGTTGAGACTGGTTATGCAGCATCGGATCAGACGAAGAGTGTGGCTATTGCTTCAAGTATAGTTTTGAAGGCAAACGGGATGATTTCTCAGCAGACAGGTATTTTGCAGGAAGGGAAGGCATGGGTGCCGATCACCTTTATACGTGATGTGCTGCGATTACCACTTACTTATGATAAAAAAGAAAATGCATATACGATTGGAAAGGGAACGATAAAAACTAAGTTCATGTTATCTAGCTATGGAAATTCTATTTGGGTGAACAATTATTACATTCGAGAATATGAAGGAAAGCTAATTAACAATCGGCTTTATGTTCCATCAGGCCTGTTGAATGATTATTTGGGTTATAAAGTAGATTGGAGTCGGGACTCTGGTAGGCTGAACGTGGTGAACAGACCACTGAACGTGCTGACAGTAACCACTGAAACCTATGCTAAGGATCGGCAAGAGGCTTTTATCCAGCTTGATTATCCGAAGATCAGTGGATTAAGTAATTCCAATGCGCAGCAGGCAATTAATAATACTTTGAAGGAAAGTGTTATGAAATTTGCGGCTGGTGCAGAACAGGATATCTCCGATCGGACCGGGTCAGAGCCTAAGTATACCTATGATATAGATTATGTGGTGACCTACAATCAGAATGGTGTGATCAGTTTAGTGATGTCACAGTATAGCGATACGGGCGGCGCTCATGGCATGACTAATCGTGAGGCATTTACTTTTTCACTTAAGGATGGCAAACGTCTATTGCTGGGTGATTTGTTTGGTGCTAATCCCAACTACAAACAACAGCTAAATGCCAAGCTGAACAAGCTGGTAAAAGCGGAGGAAAGTTATTTGGGAGGATTCAACGGATTGAATACGGAGAAGTATTTTTATCTGAAGGATGATCAGGTCGTGCTGTTCTTCCAATTGTATGAATACACAGCTTATGCTGCGGGATTCCCGGAATATCCCTTTACTTTCAAAGAACTGTTGCCGGAAGGCGGTAGCCCATTTGCTGCTGTAAAATAAATAGAGAAGTTGTAACCGCTAGTGTCACCACTGGACATCTCCCCCTTACCAGAATCACCTCGAATTCATATGCTAAATGGAGTAACTAGTTTATGAACGGGGGAGAGCTATGAGCTATCAATACACTGCAATTGGCGATTCCTTGACGACTGGATTTGGCGCTCTGCCAGGTAACGGTTTTGTACCGGTGTACCGTAGAATGGCGGAAGGGAGACTGCGTTCTAATGTAGCCTCTACGAATTTGGGCGTGAATGGATTGACTACTTCTGAACTGGAACAGCGGCTACGGGGGAGTGCAATGACTCGCGAAGCCATTCGAGCAGCCGACATCATCACTCTATCCATCGGTGGCAACGATTTAATCCATGCTGCGAAGGCTGTAGCTAGACAACCTGAAAATTTATCTAAAGAGCTGCGAAGATCATTGCAAGAATGCAAACAAAATTTTGCTGCAATTATGAGTATCCTCTTCCAATTGAAGACGGGAACGCGTAGACCTTTTATCATTCGGATTGTGGGACTGTATAATCCTTATCCTCAGGTAGTGGGTGCTACAGAGTGGGTGCGGCAGTTTAACCGCTATGCCTCACAGTACAGTAGCCGAGTATGTGGGTTTGCTTCTATCTATAGTGAGTTTGCAGGAAATGAGAGAGGGCTATTATCGATTGACCACTTACATCCGAATGGCCGAGGCTACCGTGTGATTGCTGAGAAACTCGATGCGCTTGGATATGGCGGTTTGATTTAACTGAGATTCGTATGGAGTGGTGGTCTGAAAAGTAAAGAGGCTGTGCGCTAACCATCAAGTGGATAGGGCACAGCCTCTTTGCGTTGTTTTATAGCTTACACACCGCTAGGCAGTGTTTTCTCGATGACTTTATCAACGATACCGTAAGTTGCCGCGTCTGCAGCAGTCATGAAGTAATCACGATCTGTATCCTTCTCAATACGTTCTAGCGGTTGACCCGTACGTTCTGCAAGAATACGATTCAACTTATCACGCAATTTGAGGATACGGCGGGCACGGATTTCGATATCCGTTGCTTGACCTTGAGCACCACCCAGAGGTTGGTGAATCATGATCTCACTGTTAGGCAGTGCGAAGCGTTTGCCTTTAGCGCCAGCGTTAAGTAGGAATGCTCCCATGGAAGCTGCCATACCTACACAGATGGTGGAAACATCCGGTTTAATGTACTGCATTGTATCAAAAATAGCCATACCTGCAGTAATGGAACCGCCGGGGCTATTCACGTAAAGGTGAATGTCCTTATCCGGATCTTCGGCAGCCAAGAACAGCATTTGTGCGATGATAGAATTGGCTACCACGTCATTAACCTCCGTTCCAAGGAAAATGATGCGGTCCTTCAGCAGGCGGGAATAGATGTCATAAGCGCGCTCACCGCGGTTGCTCTGTTCTACTACCATAGGAATATAACTCACGTGGAAAACCTCCTTGATATTGGTTCTTCAAATGTATTCATTTTTACTCTTGCCGTATTACCCACATGATAAACAAATTCAAACAAAAAGTCAAAGAAAGTCAAACTTATATTCAAAAAAAAGAGCCGACACGCGGCTCTTTGGTTAAGTAGTAGTATAGGCACTACTAAATTATGTACAAAAGTGAAATTAATGGCGCGCCCGCCAAGAATCGAACTTGGATCTCAGGCTTCGGAGGCCTACGTCATATCCATTGGACCACGGGCGCAACAAAAATGATTATAATACAATTTCTTTGCAATTGCAATGAATTAATAATGCTGTGCACGGACTCTACCCCTTGTCTTCAAGGTGGACAAGCGTATATTGTCTTTCACTGAGCGATAGAATCTGGATTGTTAATGACAGGTTTTAGGAACCGTACCTCTTTCCCGATCTTATAAATGTATAAGAAGACAAGCGCTTGAGAATTCTACTCTCGGAAGACTTGCACTTCGAGCAATATTTGGTTAGAATATGAGTGGGACTTAAAAAGTTTACCCGGGACATTTTGAGACCATGAACAAGGGAATAGAGGAAGACGAAGTTGCAGGAGTGAAAGTATGCGTAATTTATTAGATATCCAAAAGCAGCTTCTGCCTGATCTCATGGAAACCCTTAAGAGACGGTACACGATTCTTCATCAGATCATGCTGTCCGATATTATTGGGCGCAGAACGCTTGCCGCTTCGCTTGATATGACTGAGCGGGTACTGCGTGCCGAGACGGATCTTCTGAAATCGCAAGGGCTCATTGAGATCGAGAGCGTTGGTATGCGCATTAGCGCTGCTGGACGTAGGCTGCTTGATTTGCTAGAGCCGGTCGTTAAGAGCCTGTTTGGTCTGGATGAGCTGGAAGAGAAAATTCGGGCAACGTATGGTCTGGATAAAGTTATTGTGGTGCCGGGTGATTGTGAGTCATCGCCATTCACCAAACGTGAACTCGGCCGAGCAGGTGCAAAAGCGCTGCTTAGTGTACTTCGTACAGATGATATTGTTGCTGTCACTGGTGGATCAACGCTTGCCGATATGGCTGATCAACTGACACCGCCGTTATCCCTTTCCTATAAGAACGCTTGGTTTGTTCCGGCGCGTGGTGGATTAGGAGAGAGTATGGAGATTCAAGCCAATACGATTGCCTCAACAATGGCAAAACGGGTAGGAGCGAATTACCGGTTGCTGCATGTACCTGATTTACTTAGTGGGGATGCCTACCAGTCACTAGCACTTGACTCTAATATTGGAGAGATTGTACAAATCATCCGCAGTTCGCGTATTATTGTACATGGGATTGGGGATGCCATTGAAATGACTCGCCGCCGCAAGCTGGATGAGGCAACTGTCTCAGAAATCCAGGGTGAGGGAGCCGTGGCTGAATCCTTTGGGTATTACTTTAACGAAGATGGTCAGGTTGTCCATACGATGCTTACGATGGGACTACGTCTAGAAGATATTGTTCGGACGGAGACAGTCATCGGTATTGCTGGAGGCAAACCAAAGGCCAAAGCCATTCATGCCATGCTGCGTTTCGGGCAGGAGAATATACTCGTCACCGACGAGGCTGCTGCTGTGGAAATCGGCAAGGAAATTGATAATCAGTTACAGATATCCTCGTAACTCACTAGAACATATATCTTGCATCATACTTAACATTGTTGTCATGACAGGCTTCACGGTCTGTTTTGAATAAATAAAACGAATTCTAGGAGGAACTATTCAATGAGTGTAAAAGTTGGAATTAACGGATTTGGACGTATTGGACGCCTTGCTTTCCGCCGTATTCAAAATGTAGAAGGTATCGAAGTGGTAGCAATCAACGACTTGACTGACGCTAAGATGCTTGCTCATTTGCTTAAATATGATACAACTCAAGGTAAATTCCAAGGTGATGTTGAAGTGCATGATGGCTTCTTCAAAGTCAATGGCAAAGAAGTTAAGGTTCTTGCTAACCGCAACCCTGAAGAATTGCCATGGGGCGACCTAGGCGTTGATATCGTACTTGAGTGCACAGGTTTCTTCACAACTAAAGAAGCAGCTGAAAAACACTTGAAAGGTGGAGCTAAGAAAGTAGTTATCTCCGCTCCAGCTACTGGCGACATGAAAACTGTCGTTTACAACGTTAACGATGACATTCTTGATGGTACTGAGACTGTTATTTCCGGCGCATCTTGCACAACGAACTGCCTAGCTCCAATGGCAAAAGTATTGAACGACAAGTTCGGTATCGTTGAAGGCTTAATGACTACAATTCACGCTTACACTGGTGACCAAAACACTTTGGATGCTCCACACGCTAAAGGTGACTTCAGACGCGCTCGTGCAGCAGCTGAGAACATCATTCCTAACACTACTGGTGCTGCTAAAGCAATCGGTCTTGTTATTCCAGAACTTAAAGGTAAATTGGATGGTGCGGCTCAACGTGTTCCAGTTGCAACTGGTTCCCTGACTGAGCTTGTAACTGTTCTTGATAAGAGCGTTACTGTTGAAGAAATCAACGCAGCAATGAAAGCAGCTTCCGATCCAGACACTTATGGTTACACTGAAGATGAAATCGTATCTTCCGATATCAAAGGTATGACTTTCGGATCCCTGTTCGATGCTACACAAACTAAAGTATTGACTGTTGGCGACAAACAACTCGTTAAGACTGTTGCTTGGTATGACAATGAAATGTCCTACACTGCACAATTGGTTCGTACTTTGGAGAAATTCGCTAAAATCGCTAAGTAATTGACTTGATATAAGTAACATCTATAGAGCGGAAACAGAAGTTCCTTGTTTCCGCTCTTTCTAAATGTATTTCTTGTTTCCTGCTAGAAACAACTTTGGGTGTGGAGGAATTAATCATGAACAAAAAGAGCGTCCGTGATGTAGAAGTAAAGGGTAAACGCGTATTTGTACGCGTGGATTTCAACGTACCTGTAGAAGACGGTAAGATTACTGATGATACTCGTATTCGCGAAACACTTCCAACCATTAAATATTTGATCGAGAACGGTGCAAAGATTATTCTCGCAAGTCACATGGGCCGTCCTAAAGGCCAATTCGTAGATTCCATGCGTTTGACTACTGCTGCTGAACGTCTGTCCGAGCTTCTCGGCAAACCAGTAGCTAAAGCTGATGAAGCTGTTGGCGATGCTGTAAAAGCAAAAATTGCTGAGCTAGGCGAAGGCGACGTACTTGTACTTGAGAACGTTCGTTTCTACCCAGGCGAAGAAAAGAACGATCCTGAATTGGCTAAACAATTTGCTGAATTGGCTGATTTGTTCGTCAATGATGCGTTTGGTGCGGCTCACCGTGCACATGCATCGACAGAAGGTATCGCTCATTTCCTACCAGCTGTATCCGGTCTTTTGATGGAGAAAGAATTGACCGTTCTTGGTAAAGCTCTTACTAACCCAGAACGTCCTTTCACTGCGATCATCGGTGGTTCGAAAGTTAAAGACAAGATTGATGTTATTGATAACTTGTTGTCTTTGGCTGATAACGTTCTGATCGGCGGTGGATTGTCTTATACATTCACTAAAGCTCAAGGCTTCGAAATTGGTAAGTCACTTGTAGACAACGACAAACTTGACGTTGCTCTTGGATTCATCGAAAAAGCTAAAGCACTTGGCAAAAACTTCATGCTTCCTGTTGATGTTGTTGTTGCTGATAAATTCGGTGCTGATGCTAACACTAAGATCGTTAATTACAATGAAATCCCAGAAGGTTGGGAAGGACTTGATATCGGACCTAAGACTCGTGAACTTTATGCCGATATTATCAAAAACTCCAAGCTGGTTGTCTGGAATGGACCTATGGGCGTATTCGAAATCGATAAATTCGCTGAAGGTACACTTGCAGTAGCAAAAGCTTGTGCAACAACTGAAGGTTACACTGTTATTGGCGGCGGAGATTCCGCAGCAGCAGCAGAAAAATTCCACCTGGCTGACCAAATGGATCACATCTCCACTGGTGGCGGTGCATCCCTTGAGTTCATGGAAGGCAAGGCGCTTCCTGGCGTAGAAGCACTGAACGACAAGTAAGACGTATAGAAGGAGGCAATTTAATTCATGAGAACACCAATTATTGCGGGTAACTGGAAGATGTTCAAAACAGTTCCTGAAGCAGAAAGCTTTATTGCTGACATCAAAGGCAAAGCAGAAGTAGAAGGCGTTGAGACTGTAATCTGCGCTCCATTTACTAACCTGCCTGCACTTGTAGCAGCTGCAAAAGGTACAGACATCAAGATTGGCGCACAGAACCTGCACTTTGAAGATAACGGTGCTTACACAGGAGAAATCAGTGGTGTAATGCTTAGCGATCTTGGCGTAGACTATGTAATCATTGGTCACTCAGAGCGTCGTGCTTATTTTGGCGAAACAGATGAAATCGTGAATAAGAAAATGCATGCTGCATTCCGTCACGGTATCACTCCAATCGTATGTGTTGGCGAAAAGCTTGAAGAGCGTGAAGCTGATCAAACGAAAGCTGTATGTAAAGTACAAACTGAAGCTGCATTCCAAGGCCTTAGTGCTGAGCAAGCAGCAAAAGTTGTCATTGCATACGAACCTATCTGGGCTATTGGCACAGGTAAATCTTCCACTTCCCAAGATGCTAACGAAGTTATTGCGTACATCCGCAGTCTTGTAAAAGATCTGTATGATGTTGCAACAGCTGAAGCTGTTCGTATTCAATACGGCGGCAGCGTGAAGCCTGAGAATGTAACTGAGTACATGGGCCAAAGCGACATCGATGGTGCGCTTGTTGGCGGTGCCAGCTTGCAGCCTGCTTCCTTCGTTCAATTGGTTGAGGGGGCGAAGTAAGATGTCAGCTCCAAGACCTGTAGCTTTGATCATCATGGATGGTTTCGGTTTGCGTGGAACATCTGAAGGTAATGCCGTTGCTCAAGCTAACAAACCTAACTATGACCGTTACTTGAAACAATATCCTAATACTACCCTTACTGCTTGTGGTGAAGCTGTTGGTCTTCCAGAAGGCCAAATGGGCAACTCTGAAGTAGGGCACTTAAATATTGGTGCAGGACGGATTGTATACCAGGATTTGACTCGTATTGATAAATCGATCCGTGAGGGCGAATTCTTCGATAATGAAACACTGGTAGCCGCAGTTAGAAATGCTAAGAACACAGGTAAAAAGCTTCATCTTTACGCGCTTGTATCCGACGGAGGGGTACATAGCCACATTAACCACCTGTTTGCTATGCTTGACCTGGCTAAGAAAGAAGATATGCACGAAGTGTATATCCATGCTTTCATGGATGGCCGTGATGTACCTCCAGATAGTGGTAAGAAGTTTGTCCAAGATCTGGTGGCTAAGATTGAAGAAGTTGGAGTAGGTACAATTGCAACGGTATCCGGACGTTATTACGCCATGGACCGTGACAAACGTTGGGATCGTGTAGAAAAAGCCTATCGTGCTATGGTTTATGGCGAAGGCCCTAAATACACGGATGCTCTGCAAGCTATCACTGCTTCTTATTCAAATTCCGTGTTCGACGAATTCGTTGAACCTAGCGTGATTGTAGACAGTGAAGGCAAGCCGGTAACGGCAGTAGAGAGCGGCGATTCCGTCGTGTTCCTCAACTTCCGCCCTGACCGTGCTATTCAGTTGTCACAAGTGTTCACGAATCAAGATTTCCGCGGTTTCGACCGGGGTCCGTTGTTCCCACAAGACTTGCACTTCGTATGCCTGACTACTTTCAGCGAAACGGTACAAGGTTATGTAGCCTATTCACCGAAGAACCTGGATAACACATTGGGTGAAGTACTTGTGCAACACAACAAGAAGCAACTGCGCATCGCGGAAACTGAGAAGTATCCGCACGTAACGTTCTTCTTCAGTGGTGGACGTGATGAGGAACTTCCAGGAGAAACTCGTATCTTGATCAACTCTCCTAAAGTAGCAACCTATGATCTTCAACCTGAGATGAGTGCTTACGAAGTGGCTGCAGCCTGCGTAGCAGAAATCGAAGCGGAAAGACAGGATGCTATTATCCTTAACTTTGCAAACCCTGATATGGTTGGACACTCCGGTATGCTGGAGCCAACAATCAAGGCTGTAGAGGTAACGGATGAGTGTGTAGGTAAAGTAGTGGACGCAGTAGTTGCCAAGGGTGGCGTTGCGATCATTATCGCCGATCACGGTAATGCAGACATGGTATTTGATGAGAACGGTCGTCCGTTCACAGCTCATACCACTAACCCGGTTCCGTTCATCCTTACGGATGAAAATGTTGTATTGCGCGATCGCGGTATCCTTGCTGATGTAGCACCAACCATTCTGGATCTGATGGGAATTCCGCAACCTGCGGAAATGACTGGTCAATCCATGATCGCTAGTCGCAAATAAGGAAACAATACCTGAGATTAAGCTTCAACAATTAAAACCAAAACATTGTTTAAAGGAGATTAACTAAAATGACTATTATTTCTGATGTTTATGCTCGCGAAGTCCTTGACTCCCGTGGTAACCCTACTGTAGAGGTTGACGTTTATCTTGAATCCGGTGCTAAAGGCCGCGCTATCGTTCCTTCCGGCGCTTCCACTGGCGCTCATGAAGCTGTAGAGCTTCGTGATGGCGACAAATCCCGTTACATGGGTAAAGGCGTTCTGAAAGCTGTTGAGAACGTAAATGAAATCATCGCTCCAGAAGTTATCGGTATGGACGCTCTTGACCAAGTGGGCATCGACAAATTGATGATCACTTTGGACGGAACTCATAACAAAGGTAAATTGGGCGCTAACGCGATCCTAGCTGTATCCATGGCCGTAGCTCGCGCAGCTGCAGCAGCTTTGGATATTCCTTTGTACGTATACCTGGGCGGATTCAACGCTAAGACTCTTCCAGTACCAATGATGAACATCATCAATGGTGGTGAGCATGCGGACAACAACATCGATGTTCAAGAGTTCATGGTTCTTCCTGTAGGAGCTCCAAGCTTTAAAGAAGCTCTTCGTACAGGTGCTGAAATCTTCCACAACTTGAAATCCGTACTTCAATCCAAAGGCCTGAACACAGCTGTAGGTGACGAAGGTGGTTTCGCACCGAACCTTGGTTCGAATGAAGAAGCAATCACTACAATTATCGAAGCTATCGAAAAAGCTGGTTACAAACCAGGTGTTGACGTATTCTTGGGTATGGACGTTGCTTCCACTGAGTTCTACAAAGACGGTAAATACACCCTTGCTGGCGAAGGTAAATCTTACACTTCCGCTGAGTATGTTGACCTTCTTGCTTCATGGGTTGAAAAATATCCTATCATCACAATCGAAGACGGTATGTCCGAAGACGACTGGGATGGTTGGAAATTGCTTACTGAAAAATTGGGAGACAAAGTTCAATTGGTTGGTGACGACTTGTTCGTTACAAACACTGAGCGTCTTGCAACAGGTATCGAAAAAGGTATCGGTAACTCCATCTTGGTTAAGGTTAACCAAATTGGTACATTGACTGAAACTTTCGATGCTATCGAAATGGCTAAACGTGCTGGTTACACAGCAGTTATCTCTCACCGTTCCGGTGAATCCGAAGATAGCACAATCGCTGACATCGCTGTTGCGACTAATGCTGGTCAAATCAAAACTGGTGCTCCTTCCCGTACAGACCGTGTTGCTAAATACAACCAATTGCTTCGCATCGAAGACGAGTTGGGTGAATTGGCTCAATACAACGGCCTGAAATCCTTCTACAACCTTAAAAGATAATCTGCTTTTATAGCAGAGTACGAAGACCCGCCTTTATGGCGGGTCTTTTTTGTACTCAAAGAGACGCAGACGCTATGTAATTCCTTATCTTACAAGAAAAGCTACGACTTAACAGTCTAGGCGGTTGTATTACCGACAACGCTATGATAAAATAAGAATACTGTTTATGTATCGTGATAACCTCAATTACCATAGATAGTGATGCTTAGGCGTAGGAGGTGGAAGTGAATGGATATCTTTTTGAAAGTTGTGCTCCTGATTTTTTCCGTCGGTCTTATTGCGGTCGTTCTTCTGCAAAAGGGGAAAAGCGCGGGTCTTTCCGGTGCCATCTCCGGCGGTGCTGAGCATCTCTTTGGTAAAACAAAAGCTCGTGGTATGGAACTCGTACTACAACGTGTAACTGTTGGACTTGCTGCAGGATTCTTCATTATGGCGATTCTAGCTGCTGTTTTCATTGACTAAAGTACCTACAGTAAGCCCTCGCTCTGTTCTGAATGGAATGGAGCGAAGGCTTTTTTGTTATAATTAAAAGGGGATAAGCACCTGTAGGTGCTTTTCTTTGCATAAAGAATGAATAAGATTCGGTACAGTAGAGCCCTAATAAATAGACTATCTTCTTCGTTGTGACTGAAATTTTGTACTGCGTTTACCTTTGGATGACAGTAACAGGGATGCGCAGGATTGATTTCGTGTATACTAGGGTATGAAGTAGGTAAAGGTAAATTTTACTTGGCATTACTACAGAGCAGGACAAGACATACATATTTGCCAGCGGCTTGGAGCCGCGGAGGGCTGGGGTGACGAACATGATAACACAAGAAATATTACTCGATTTCATGCGGGAAACTGCATATAAACCAATGACTTATGAAGAGCTGGTGAGCCATTTTGCTCTAGAAGATAGCACAGGGTTTAAAAAGTTCGAGGAACTACTAATTGAATTAGAGCAGGACGGAAGAATTGTATTAACTCGTAATGCACGTTATGGCGTGCCGGAACGAATGGATTTACTGCGAGGCCGGTTACAGGCTCATGCGAAAGGCTTCGCTTTTTTGATCCCGGATGATCGTGATCATCCTGACGTGTACATCCATGCGAATGATCTAAAGGGAGCTATGAATGGCGATATCGTTTTGATCCGTATTACCTCTAAAAGTCCGTCCGGCGGACGTATGGAAGGTGAAGTTGAACGTATTGTAAAACGTGGCGTATTGCAAACGGTCGGCGTATTTCAAAATCTAGAGACCTATGGTTTTGTGCTGCCTGATGATAAACGGATTAACCGTGATATTTTTATTCCTAAGCAATCCTTCATGGGGGCGGTAGACGGGCAAAAGGTCGTTGTGCGCATCGTGAATTATCCAGAAGGGCGATCAGCAGCAGAAGGTGAAATTATTGAGATTCTCGGACATAAGGATGATCCGGGAGTCGATATTCTATCTATCATCCGTAAGCATCAGCTACCAGAGGCATTTCCGGCTGAAGTGATGTACGAAGCGGACAATGCTCCGGATTCAATCACAGAAGAGGAAATTGCTGAGCAGGGACGGCGCGACTTGCGCGGACTAAACATTGTCACGATTGATGGCGAAGATGCTAAGGACTTGGATGATGCCGTTAATGTTCAGCGATTGGAGAACGGGAATTACAAGCTAGGCGTGCATATTGCGGATGTAGGTTATTACGTGCGTGAGAGCTCTGAACTTGATAAAGAAGCGTACGATCGGGGCTGTAGCGTGTATTTGGTGGATCGGGTTATTCCGATGCTTCCTCACCGTTTGTCTAACGGGATTTGTAGCTTGAACCCACAGGTTGACCGCTTAACGATGTCCTGCGAGATGGAATTTAACGAACACATGAAGGTTGTGAAGCACGATGTCTTTACCAGTGTGATTCGCACCAAAGAAAGAATGACTTATTCTAATGTTCGTAAAATTTTGGAGGATGAAGATCCAGAATTGCTGGAGCGTTATAGTCCATTAATCGATGATTTCCGTCTCATGAAAGAACTGGCGATGAAGCTGCGCGATGCGCGGATGCGGCGGGGCGCGGTTGATTTTGATTTCGAAGAGAGCAAAATCATTGTGGATGAGAACGGCAAGGCTGTAGATATTGTGAAGCGTGAGCGTTCTGTAGCGGAGCAGATTATCGAGGAATTCATGCTCGCAGCGAATGAAACGGTCGCTGAGCATTTCCACTGGCTGAAGGTTCCGTTCCTTTACCGGATTCACGAAGATCCAGACCCAGAGAAGCTGCAGAATTTTATGGCTTTTGCGGCTAATTTCGGATATCACGTGAAGGGACGCGGCAATTCGGTTCATCCACGTGCTTTGCAGGATTTGTTAGAGCAAATTCAAGGAACTAAAGAACAGACCGTTATTAGCACAATGATGCTGCGTTCCATGAAGCAGGCGAAATATGATGCAGAGAGCACAGGCCATTTCGGACTCGCTGCAGAATACTATTCTCACTTTACTTCTCCAATTCGCCGGTACCCCGATCTGGTTATTCACCGCGTAATGCGTGAAGTGATTGAGAATGGAGGGGCGCTGAGCCAGAAACGACATGATTATTTGGCCGGCCGGATGCCTGACATTGCTCAGCAGTCCTCGGAACGTGAGCGTGTGGCGGTAGAGGCTGAACGTGATACAGAGCAGCTGAAGAAAGCTGAATACATGCAAGATAAAGTAGGCGAGGAATTCGAGGCTATGGTCAGCAGTGTGACCAGCTTCGGAATGTTCATCGAGCTGGACAACACCGTCGAAGGACTCATTCGTCTCAGTGCAATGAGCGACGATTATTATCACTTCGACGAGGCGCATATGGCGCTCATTGGCGAGCGCACATCACGGGTGTTCCGTATTGGCGACGAGGTGAAGATTCGAGTCGCCAAGGTAAATATGGATGACCACACGATCGATTTCGAGTTGGTCGACATGAAACCACGCGCGCCAGGTGAGCATCGCGGCGGTGGTTTTGGAGGCGGCCGCAGTGGCAAAGGCGGCCGTCCAGGTAGCGGCGGCTTCAAGGCGCCAGCCGGGGGTAAAGGCGGCGCGGGCAGTAAGAGCCGCGGCGGTAAAGGCAAGCCCGGCGCTGCTGTAGGCGCGGGCAAGGGCAAGCCGGGCGCAGGTGTGCGCGCCGGCGAAGGGCCGCGCGAAGCGGCCGGTGTTGGTGCACCGGGCGGACGCGGAAAGCGGAAGCGCGGGCGTGATGCCGGCGAGGATGCGAGCCGGGTAGTTACAGCGCCGGGCGGAAGCACCGGCGCAGAGCGCGGGGGCGAAGCCGGCGGCAACGCAGGCGCACCGCGTGAGCGCAGCGGCGGTCGAGGCCGCGGTGGGGACAACGGCGGTGCCGGTGGTGGACGCGGCATCAGCTTCGGCTTTGGCTCCGGCAAAGGCGGATACGGCGCTCCTGCGTCCGAGTCTTCCGGCGGCGAAGTTCGCGGCCTGGATGGCAACACGAAGTTCCGCAGCCGCGAGGACCGCGGCGGTAACTTTGGCGGTGGAGAAGGTCGTAACGGCGCTCCAACAGGTAAAGGTCGCCGGAAAAAGAAGAACAAAAGCGGTGTGTTCATCGGTCAGTCCGTGACACCGGGCAACGTTCAGACGTCTGAACAAGCCACTTCTAAACGTAGTGACACTACGGGCAGCACTCCAGACGGAGCTCCTCGTAAGAGAAAGAAGAAATAAATAACGTTATGGGCTACGTTTCGTAGCTCTATGACGCAAGACTAAGCACCGCCCCTTTGCTGGGGGCGGTGCTTTTTTAATTGTTTTCTGCAGCTCGGTTCAAGTGTGAAATTATCGTTTCTGAACGAGAATATTGGTTGCCACAAGTTTGTTGAGTAATAGTCAGAAGAAGCTTTGTACTAACGTCGTTTTTGCAACTATGACACTTGGATTGGAGCAAAGTAACTAGTGTTATCACGATGCTTATTTTTAATTGCATAGTGTGCAGTTAAAATTCTGGCGTTTCAGTAAATAATGAGGTTAATTGCACTTTGTACATCTAAATTGGATCAGTACCTTCAAAACGGCATGACTTCGAGTTTTTAACTGCAGAAAGTACAACTAAACAACCATCAAGCGTCTAAATATATTAAATAGAGGTATAAAGTGCATTTATGTAGCTTAGTTAGCTTTAGTGTTCGAGGGAGAGAGTGAAAAAAAGGGTATGAGTTAATTGGGATGTGTGAATATAGAAACATAAACATCTTTTTTATAAACAAATGTAATTAAAGTTAATTAATGGGTAAACTTGCTGACAACTAGTTGTCAAAATGACTGAGAAAGGATTACCTGATCCTTCCTTGCGCACAATCGATTCCATTTGTTACAATATAGATCAGACGTTCGATAACTATGTCGTTTAAGATTAGTGAGACATGGTTACTTTAACTTATGAATATGATTCAAGGAGTGATTCTCATGGGTAAAAAAGCAGACGGGAAAGTACTTGCCCAGAACAAAAAAGCTTCCCATGATTATTTTATCGAGGATACTTATGAAGCTGGCTTGGTGCTGACAGGTACAGAGATCAAGTCGCTGCGTAATGGCCGCGCTAATATTGGAGATGCTTTTGCTACGATCCGTAACGGTGAGATTCACATTCACAACATGCATATCAGCCCTTTTGAACAAGGTAATCGTGCTAACCCTACTGACCCGACGCGTACTCGTAAATTGCTGATGCATAAAGAGCAAATTCATAAACTGTTGGGCTTGTCCAAGCGAGATGGATTTACGATTGTGCCACTTAAGGTTTATGTGCGAAATGGTTATGCGAAGCTGTTGATTGGTCTTGGTAAAGGTAAGAAAGAGTACGATAAGCGTGACTCTGCTGCTAAGCGTGATGCTCAGCGTGATATCCAGCGTGTATTGCGTGAGAAGCAAAAGATCGCCAGATAATCTAGGAAGAATGAACGATTCAAATGAGTACCAGTTTCCACCTTCAATTCCTTTAACCCACGTGTTAAAGTATTGATAAATGTGATATACTGAGTAAGTAAGATTATTGCTTCGTTACAGACTTCTTGAAGAAGAAGCTGTGGATTGGATCTCTCTTGCTTGGAGGATCCGCTTGATCCGAAGCGCCCTTTATAATGAGGGGCCGTTCTTGGATTCGACGGGGGTAGTTCGAGCATGAGTAGCGAGTAGTGGGGACGCGTCCGCTTCATCAACGCTAAAGCCTATTAAACGGCAAACAACAAAACAACTACGCTTTCGCAGCCTAAGAAACTGCGCGCGTGCTTCTACCCTGCATCGCCCATGTGACAGGGATAGGGGCTAACAAGTAGTGGGATACGCCGTCTGGTCTCCGCCTGGGGTCAACGGAAGAAGATAATCAGGCTGACCCAACGTATAGCCGGTTACGGGGCGATACTCGGGTGACATCAAAACTGTGACTACACTCGTAGAAGCTTATGTGCCGTTATCTTCGGACAGGGGTTCGACTCCCCTCGGCTCCATATGCCAAATCCACAACTTGGAGTTTAAAGATTACCTCTACATGCTCTTTGTAGACGATTACCTTTTCTACGTAACTGCCAATGAACTTTTTGATTTCAGGAAGATCATGGTTTGTAACGTGGACTCCAAACTTAGAAAGCAGTTGTCGCAGAGTATCCTCTGTGATGGCTGCTTTTTCTGTTATCGCCTTAGCTTCGAGCAGCTTTTGCCCAAGCTGTAGTTTCTGCTGCTCCAATTCCTCAAGCTTACTAGACAAAGCAATATTGAAAGTGCCGCTAGCAATGGCATTAACTATATTTGTAATCTGACGATCAATACCCTCTAGGCTCTTAGCTAGGCGTTCTCGCTCACCTTTTACGTTTGATTGCTTGGAGTTATGGTGGTCATTCAGTTGCTTGGCAAGCAGCGGAATGGCCTCATCATTAAATATTTTCTCCTGCAATTGAGCGATAACGTAGTTTTCAATGTATTCTCGGCGCAGCTCAGGGTTATTACATTCTTTCGTCCGATCACGATTGCCACAGCGGTAGGTAACGTATTTGAGCTTATTTCTTCCGCTGAACTTTGTATTACCCATCATAGAATACGGAGTGCCAACATTTTTCAGGCATTCACCACAGACAATTAGGCCGCTTAGTAGGTAAACTTCTTTAGCCTTATACGCTCCAGGCTGACGTTTGTTGCTGTCCATCTTTTCTTGAACCTGCTGGAAGACTTCCTTCGAGATGAGCGCTGGCATGCCACCTTCCACCCGAATGACATCGGCATTATCTTTTTTACGGTTGCCGTTCCGCTTGCCTTGCACATCCTTCCCGTCCGTCAAATTGTAGATGTAGGTTCCGGTGTACTTCTCGTTACGGAGAATAGTACCTAAAGTCCCCTTACTGATAGGCTTACCATATCGTGATTTGTAGTCCTTATCTGCCAGTTCCCGAATGATTTGGTTATAACCATAGCCTGCGAGAAACATCGAGAAAACTGTATCCACGATTCCGCGTTCGTCATTGTTGATAATGTATTGTCTGGTGACGGGATCAACCGAGTAGCCGATTGGCGGCAATCCTCCTGTATGCTTGCATTGATAGGCGGTTTCTTTCATGCCCTTCATTACTTCCCGCGCAAGGTTCTTAGAGTAATATTCTGCCATACCTTCGAGCAAAGATTCTAGAATGATACTCTCTGGGGAGTCATCCAGATTTTCCGTTACGCTAATCAAGCGTACGCCATTCATTTTTAAAGTTCGTTTATATTTGGCGCTATCATATTTGTCGCGGCTGAAGCGGTCCAGTTTGTGGATGATGAGTACATCGAACAACCCTTTTCCGCTGTCTTCGATCATCCGCAGAAAGCCAGGACGCTTGTCAGAAGTTGCTGTCTTTGCTCGATCTTCGTATTCTACTACAATTTTATAGCCGTTTGACTTACAGAAATGTTCGGCTGCTCGTTTTTGTGCATCAATGGATTCATCTCTCTGGTTATCACTTGAAAATCGTCCATAAAAGGCAGCTCTTAAAGTCATAGGAATTCCCCTCTCTAAACGTGCAAGGTCGGTAAAGGATCGGCCCCTCACAAGAGGAGCCACAGTAAGAATGATATAAACGATTATTGCTCAAGACGTTTTTTTGAGAATAGCATCCAGCAGTTCAACGGCAGGCTGATAGTATCGTTCAGGTGTTTCCCTTACCTGTTCTGCAGACTGCATGGAACTAGAATCGGGTTCAGTGCAGGATTGCTTGAGTTTTTTTCGAGAAATGATGGTGAAGTATAACATGATCGGAATCCTCCTTGTTGTTAGCGTTTCTAATGGTGGATGATTACATTAATCCGCGTTCCTTCATGCTGACGAAAGAATTGTCGCCTAGGATGACGTGATCCAGTAAGTCTACTCCAAGCAGACAGCCACTGTCCCTCAATCGCTCTGTGATTTCAACGTCCTCAAGACTAGGCTCTGGCTGGCCAGAGGGATGATTGTGGCATGCAATAATAGATGCTGAATTTGCAAGTATAGCCAGCTTAAATGTCTCTCTCGGATGAACAATAGATGCGTTTAGTGAACCACAGGATACCTGATGAATAGCCGTTGGCTCATTTTTCGTATTGAGGCAAAGAATACAAAACGATTCTCGGTCACAATCACCAATGAATTGGCGGAATAAGTCAGCCGCGTCAAGAGGCGAACGAATCACGCGATTGGAATAGAGTAATGATGTTTTTTCCCGTACCATTCGCAGAGAAATAACCTCAATACGCTTAGCTGGAGGTTCTTTGTCTTTGCCCTTCATTGGTCTTCAACCTCCCCAGGAATCGCTTGATCAGCAAGCCATTCCTCAAGTTTAGTATTCTGAGTGCCCTTTACGGAAAAGACAGTCGTAAAGCTTTCATTGTCATACATGAGCAGAATTCGATAATACTGTACTTCTGGGAGCTCATGGAGTTCCACATACTCCACATGGAGAAAGGGGTACGTGAGTTCTAAGGTTTTTAGGCTGGATAGAGGTTCATGATGTTCCAGAAAGGCAATGGTATACCCTATAGTGTTTAGCCCAAAGTCAGTGTCGTTCTCGCCGGAATTCAGCAACTTGCATAGCTGGAAAAGCTCGTGTGAAACGGCAGTGGTCAGCGTCAGGGGGAGCTTTTCATGCAAATGAACTATGTCAGACGTGCAAAAAATAGTAAGCAATATGTTCGCCTCCGAATAGATAATGTAGTACGTCCTTGTTACTCCAGGTGTACTTCATGGTAATAATATCTATTCATAAGGGTTTTTGAATCGGATTGATATGACGAATGGAGGCGCCCTCCGGGACGCCTACTTGTAAACAAATTTTTCGATAGATGAGTCCTATCTGACTTATCCATTGATGGGTCGGTTGGGGCGTTATCTCAACCTTTTTTTGTAGTTATTCGGCAGGGGGGAAGGGTTTTCTTTCATATTTCTTAAAAGTAACGCCCCAAGCGACCCGAAGGATAGGAAAACGTTATATTGTATAGAAACTAGACGGGGCATTTACCGGAACATAACGCCCCTAGACCGCCCCTTTCGATTAGTTCTTAGGGCATTTCTAGAAAGGATTGATACACTTGATGTGACCTACCTCTTTCATTAAGAAGAAAATGAACTTCCACATGATTTCTAATTATTGTGATTCATTCCTTCTTCCGAATTTAGACCAAGGTCTTCTGCTCGAAATATGCCTACGATCTTACCAGTGCTATTCTCACAGACCACGCAATCTAGTCCACGTAACTTCTTAAGGGATTGTGTTGGATCGCCTGATCTCCAGGGTGATGGAGAAAATGTTCGAAGTAGAGCACTGACTTGCTGTCCCTTTAACTTCATAGTTTGTATATCCCCTGTCTCACGCATGCGTAAGTATATGCTGACTACCACCATCCAGCGAGAGAGATGAGAAAAACGTAGAGATAGGTAGTTGGCTTCAATAATAACACGAGTGATAGTTGCTATATGAAATGAAATGCTTTGGTTATAATGAGGTTCCTTGTTTGTCTGAATTGTCATATTCATGTTCCTTTCAGCAGATTTCGTCAATACTGTCCACTTCAGTGTTATGAGAAATAGGAAAGGTTCGCTCAACGGGTTTGAGTCTTACTCCGGATGTATACCGCCCCTTGTTGGTTTTACCGATACTATAGGGGATTTTCAAATTTTGTAGTGTTGAGCGCACTTCATCAGCGATTTCAGTATTTGATTTCTTAGTAGCTTTACCGTTTTCCTCACACCAAGCCCGGAAGCAATCGCTTAGGGCCTTGTTAAGGATTCGATCTTGTGAGTCCCCAGCCTCAATGTGTTCTTCAACAAATTCAGAGATGGGGTTCAACTTCTGGATATATCCTTTCAGCACGGTCTCTGCTGCACTTGATACTGTGAACTGAAATTTCCTCTTGCGGAGACGTTTGAGACCTCCTAAGGCAAAGTTGAAGATTCCGGGTAGTTCCAGAACTAGCTTATCAATCAAGTTTACATCTGCATTAGGACCACTGAATGTTTGCATGAAAGGTAGTATTAGAAGCCTCCTACGAAAGCCCTCACTATTGTCTCGCGTGTAAGGTAAGTTATTTAGGCCCATGACCAGCTTGCAGAAAGGCTCAAAAGTAAATCCCTGCTGGTGCTTACGTTCAGCTCGAATTGAATCACCTGCGACGATGGACTTGAATTGCTCAGTATTTAAGCCCTTAAAACCCATTTCGTTCTCAGTACTTAGTAGTAACAACTTGTCTACAATCTCTGAACGTGTGAAAGATTTATCAAGATCAGCAAGGGTGAGTGAGCAGGTATTCTGCTTCCCTACGAGTAGTTCAAGTATCTTTGCAAGTACACTCTTACCGTTGGCTCCTCTGCCGTAAAGTATAAATGCCTTCTGTGCCTTAACTTCAGTCGTCATGCAGTAACCAAACATCTGCGCTACGATATGCACTAACTGGCGATCACCGTTAAATACTTGCATTAGGAAACGGAGAAAACCAGGGCATTTAGCCTTTGGATCATAGGAAATCGGGATTCGAACGGTTGAAAAGTATTTGCGATCGTGATCGAGTAGTTTATAAGTTTTCAAATCCAGCATACCGTTCTCAAGGTTCAGGAATCTCCGATTGCTATCCATTTGTTCAACGCGTTGAGCCTCCAGCTTTAACGCTTCTATATACTTTTCTTCTACGCTCGGGGACCAAAAAGCGGGCGCGTATCCATTTACGATGTTTCTCATCTTACGTCGAAGGTTGTTATTGTCCAAGAAAGACCATATTCCATGTCCGTAGTGATAAAAACGGTCCCCAGAAAGATACACGAGGTCTAAACAATCGTTAACCACATGCTGAACGAAAGTGTTTGGATTAAGCCGGATGGGACGTCCAGTATCTTTGTCGAGTGTGAATCCAATTGTGACTAAGTCCGGTTTGCTTTGCCCTTTCTTTGAGTTCGCTAAGAGAAAATAGCCTGGACTGTTGGTGATGGTACCTTTCTTATTAAACTTTATCCTCTTATTAAAGCATTTAGAGATTTGTTGCTTATCGCAGCCTAAGGTCTTGCAACGAATCATTCCTTTAGGAGGGTTAGAGATAAGTAAGTTGATGCGCTCTTCGCTGCGCTTATCATGCTTGATAGAGGCTTCTGAGAAATATTTAGCTGTCTCAGTGTGTCCAGCCTTAATGAGCATGGAGATAACGTCATACCAACCAGGTTCTGGCAACCCTTCATTCTGCTGAATTTCCCAAGCTTCTTGGAAGATGGGACATTTTCCGCAAAGATGATCTAACACTTGCACCGACTTGGAGATGGGGTTCCTTTTTTTTGAGGATGCTTGTGGTTGCTGATTTTCGGATAACCAGACAGGTATTTGAGCTAGTTCAGTAATGATTGGTTCGGTGCTTTGATCCATGTGTATATACCTCCGTTAGCGTGTTTGGAAGGCGGTAGTACAGTGTAGGTACCTTCTCCAAGAAAGGCAAGCTCTGAATGTCGGCTGTTTGGATCTGGATCAGAGATAGAGAACCTCTTGTAGATCTGATTGGATGGAGTGGAAAAAAGGTAACGCATTCCACCACCTGGTGTAGAGAACTGCCAAGTTTCGGGAATATCACCGTTGCTGATGTGTAGCAGCTCCTTGTGGCCAAAAGGGCCATCAATATCAATTGCTACAATTCCACTAGGACTACCTAACACTAGACCAATGTTGGAGGTAGGCCAGCGACGGAACCAATCATCAATTTGTTGCTTATCTGGAACCCCGTTATTCGGCCAGTTGGTGATAAGCGGTTGCTTTCCAGGAGATCGGCAAGTAGCCCTATGGTTGGGAGTCATTCCCGAATGGTCGCCTGAGCATACCGGAATAATGTTTAGTGAGAGCGCAGCATATTGATATGCAGCAAGTAAAATGTCAGTTTTCATTTTTCCTCCGCGTTCGGTGATAGTTATTTTATAATCTAGCAAGTGATCTGATCCTGGATGCCAAGGAAGCTTAGGGCGCGGTGACGTTCAAACAAATAGTTGTACTTGTTAAGGTCTAACTCATCGATGCCATTTTGGTTTTGCCACATTAAGTCGAATAGTATCACCCCAGTCTCATTTCTAATCTTCTTTTTCAGTTGGGTAAGAATTTGAGTTTGTTGTTCTGTTGTTAATACTCCGAGGTTTATTGGAAAAGGGAGGTAGCTAAACAGCCACTCACATGCCTTAGGTGCACACTCAGTATGCATACCTTGAATGGTTAGATACTGGCGGAGTCGCTGATATGCCTCAAACTTAGCAGCTTTTAATAATTCGGGATCTTCTATATTTGTAAAAAGTTGATCTTTATAACCAGTAATGCCAAAAAGTATGGCTATAGTAGGGTCACAGCCTTCAAATCTTTTATGAAATAATAGATGTTGATTAAGTACACTTAGCTGTTCGGAAATTTGCATACTCTTAGATTCTAATTCCCTGATATTGTCTGACAGTTCAAAGCTATCCATTGTGTGTAATTCCTCCTGCAATTTTTTTTGTACTACATTGTTGAGGTAGTAGTTCAATAGTTATTGAGGGATCACCTACAAGGTGGAGTTGTCCTGAATATATTTGAGCATGCTGTTTACCACCCCTTTGAATTCCAATTGTATTTGATATATAAATCATATAGTTTTAGGCACTTAATTAGTGAAGCCCTTATTGAAGAAGGCAAAAAAGTTCTTGACATTTAAAAAAGATTGGGAATAAAAAAGAGAGGCTCATGGCCTCTCTGGATAATATAAATGATATTATTCAATTTCTTCTTTATAAATTTGAATAGCTTCTTCTATGACGGAATTAAAATCGGATAGTTGGAACCACAGTGCCCCAGAGGTATTTTCATCAAAATTGTTGGCTTGTTTGATACTGATATTAGCGAGTTCTTCAGTGCGAAGTTCTGCAGAAATTTCTGTGATTTTGCGAAAACGATCTCTGGTCTGTTGTAAAATTTCCATGTAATACTGCATAAGAGTGAGACGATCAATATCATTAAGAATGGTTTCATTATCTGTAATAAAGGCTGTGCTTTTAATTTCTTCAATTAGAAGAGGTAAAGTGTCTTTGTGGAATTGGTTAAGAGCTTCTCTAAGCAAAATGCCTGAACGTTGTTGGACCTTATTTAACTCTTTTGCTAGTGAATCTCCCTCAAGTTGATCATTCAATATAGAATTGATCGCTACAACTGCCTTCGATATTTCAGTAGGACTCAGTTTCTCGAAGGAATTCTCAATAATTTCTCTTAGGGGGTTTTTTAAATGGGGTTGTTTTAGTGAAGTTACAATGTCATGGATTTTTACAGCGTTCTTTGGCTCTTTATCCTCTAATGAGGATTTTGGAAAATTATTGCTTATATTACGAAATGACTTAAACACAGGGGTAGTGTACTGTTCTATAATCCAATTAACATTTTCTTTTTGACTGGCTGGAACATATACTTCTTCATCAATCTTTAGTGACTCAAAATTGATAGAAAAGGACTCCATAATCTCTCGATACTTTTCTAGCCGCTTATTACTATATAATCGTACAAGTTCCTCTTTAGATTTAAGGTGAGATAAGTTATTTTTTTCTGGAGCTGCAACATATACTGGGTCATTGATTTTCCCCTCCTTGATAAAACACTCTCCTGAAAGTTTTGAAAAGGTGATCAGTCTCTGTGTCGTATTCATCTTGTTCTCCTCAATAATAGTAAGAATTCTCTTGATTAAGTCTTTGTTAAGCGTGTCGTGTTTTTAGAACATTATAGAGTAAATGAGAATCAGATAGTAGTGGAGAAAAAGACAAAAAAAAGAAGAGGCTAGATTCAGCTCCTCTTTATCGTACATCCTGTCTCTTAAAATTAGGGGTGTTACCATACAATTTTTTTAGGTGAGTGCTCTAATTATGACTTATCAATTGCCTACTCATCGAAATAGATTGAAAATATATACGATGGCATGCCATGTCGTAGTTATAAGATTCCAAATTACCGGTAGGATGTTTAGTACACTTTGAATGGGATGGAATAGAAGACCAAGAATAGATCCGAGGATAAGCATGATGGAAGCCAAAAAGATGCCGGTGAGGGCATGTAGAACATCCCATAGGATGAATATGTATGTAGTCCATTTCGCAATAAATCCTTTCATTCCTCTTGAGTATTGTTCTCCCAAGGTAAAGTCGGCTTTAATGTTGTGAATTAGCTTAGAAGGTGTATTTACAATGTATGAGTAGTTGTACAGAATATTGGTAGATAAATCGAGGGTTGTCGGTACAAAATCACCTGATTTTAACCTGAAGTGATAGCGGAGGTCTGTTTCACCAAAGGAGTATGCGATAATGCGTTTTGTAGCAGAGTCAGATCCCTTTATAGAAGTTTCCAGAAGTTCAATAACCGTGACAATATAAGTTTTTTGGAGACTGGTATCTTGAAGGAGATTCTCAACTTCGATGTCCCCTTGGATTAAGGCCGGAGCCATTGACACTTTTTGATTGTATGATTCGCTAAATTCCCCCATTAATGCCTGAGAACCATAGAGTAAAACTAGAAATACTATCAATGCTGGAAAGGTTATGTCTGATAATTTCATGTGTATAAACACTCCTAGCTATGCTTTTTATCAAATATTTATTCAAGTAGATAAAATCAACGCTGTATACATTTCTGTATACAGCGTCACTAATTGTTATTCGGAAATTTGAAGTCTTTACGTACTATTCTTTTCCAAGCTGAGTAATATTCCAGGATATGATTCCAGGATCGCTATTTTTTGTTTGATAGGTTGCTATAAGCTGTTGTCCATTTGGACTAAAAGAAATATTCATTGGAACACTGACAGATGTAACGAGTTTTTGGCTTTGCAGAGTACTCTTAGTAGCAAAACTTTTAATCAGTTCAAAGGAGGTGGCATCAAAAATATCCACGTTGCCATTAATATTTGCAGCCGCCATATAACGTCCATTTGAACTAAAGCTCACATCATTGTATGTCCCATCTAATGTTTGTTCATTATTGCCAGTGGTAGGGTTCAGTAAATTAAGTGAGGAATCTCTCTTAATAAGAGCTAGCATTTGACCATCTGTACTAAAGACAGGATTACCGCGATCACTTATATTTACTAGAGCAGTTTTGCTGGATGTGCTATAAATGGCACTTTCAAAGTTCCTATCGTGCGCCCACAGGAGTGAGCCATCTTTGCTAAGAGCAATGGTGTCGTAATCTTGGAAAAGCACATCATCAGGGCCATATTTTTGTTCTCTTGAACCCGTAGTAAGATCGTATTTCTCTATCTCATAATCTGTTGTGTAGAACAGAAATTTCCCATCAGAACTAAATGCTTTATGATATTTACCCCAATTCACGATCTCAAAGGAATTTGTGGAGGCGTGAGAAAAATCATAAGTTTTAATCAGCTTAAAGTTACTGTCGTAAGCAATGAGGGAATTAGTCTTGAACTGGTACAGAGTATTTTTGGAGAATACAATCTCATTATCCATCTTCTTTGCAATCTGACCCTTGGTGGTATCGACAATAAAGCGATCGATTGCAGCATAATTACTATTCGTATTCCAGCTTATGTTGCTATCTTGATCTACTTCATTATTTAAAGACCAATTGATGTCGGATACGGTTAAAACAATTTTGGACGACTTTTCCTCAGCCTTTACAATGATCTCGGTAGTACCATCCTTGAGCGCCGTGATTTGTCCATTATCTTCTAGAAAAATAATTGAAGGGTCTTTCACTGTATAACTGAGAGTGGACTTTGGTAACTTTTCGTTGTCCATAACCAGCTTAACATTCAAAGTCGTTTGCTCACCTAAGGCAATTCGTGATTTGGGTACAGACAAGCCCAACTGCTTTACTTTGGATTTGACAGTGAGTAGTATCTTGCTGCTTTTGCCTTCCGAGCTGGCCTGAATGGAGACTTGTCCAACACCAACTCCAGTGATAAGACCTTTGTCGCTGACGGTTGCAATTTTAGGGTTGCTTGAGGTGTAGGTTATTTTGACAGCAGCATTTTTGGGGGAGGTGGTCACTGTCGGCTTGAGCTGCATTGTTTGTTTTAAATATAGAGGACTTGCTGGAGTTGCCAGAGTGAGCGATGTCACTTTAGCTGAGGCTGCAAGAGTAGTAGACGTAAAAGTGGAAATAGAAGAGAGTATAAAGATGATAGCGACAAGTAATGAGATGAGTGGTGTTTTGCGGTTCAATTTAATTCCTCCATTGTTGTTTAATTGGCAGGGGTGACAAACTCTTTATCTACATACTTGTAAACTTCGAATAGACCCTGTGAGCCATACGGTGCGTATAAGTTATGGCCATCAAGCCTGAAAAAAGACTGACCACCTATAGCCAGCTCTTGTTTGAGCGGATTGATTTTTGTAACATTGTCTACCTTCGTAAAAGAGAATACCCACACTTCAGCGTCAATTAGTAAATCGCCGACTGCGACAACCAGTTCATTGGTTCCGTCTTTGTCAAAGTCGTAAACACTCGCTTGCAGTCTATATCCCTCTTGTAATCCCCCATAGTCATCAAAAGCTTCTGATTGCTCTGGTGAAGAAAGGTCAAGTGGCCAGCCAAAGGAATCGGAAGTATATACAACCAAGGCTTTAATACCGTTAGGATGATCTTGACCTAATACTAGTTCAGCTTTAGTCGCTCCAAATTGGATTGGTAATGTTACATCGGGGTCTCCAGGAAGCCATTCAACACCCACCATTGATTTTCCCTCTCCAGACCGTATTATAGCCTCTACCTCAGGCGCATCTCCTTCGGTAGGCTCATCTGTATCAGCAGCAAATTCTTCTTCATTGATGGCTTCATCCTGAGGTGGTTGAGTGGTGCTGGCACTACTGACTACTGGGGTGGGACTAGGAAGTAAGGTGGGTTCAGGAGAGGTGGCTGGCGGAGAAGCAGTTTCGGGTGGAACGGGTGCGGTCTCTTCGTTACCTCCACATGCTGTAACCAATGACAAGAGAAGAGAGAAGATGATAATCGACGCTGTCTTTTTCATGATACTTAAAGCTCATTCCTTTCAGGGTTTAACGTATGTAGTACCAAGGTTGAATAAAGAGAGGATCGAGATATAATCAACATTGGGAATATATACCTAGTATAATTAGTAGGATAATATAATTACAATATTTTCATGATAATTGATAATATTTCTTTTAAAATGTGAATTTGTAATTAATATCATATAGTTCTAGCTTAAGACCTACACACTTGTTCATGTTTATCATCGATTTAGCATACTCTTCGATATTCTTTTAGTTTTCATCCAATTCGAGTCCCAGAAAATGAAGTCCGATGGCGAGGGCCTCATTCAGGTCCAACACCCTAAGTTGATAGTTGAACTCCATCTCCAGCGGCGTGAATTGGCCACTCAAAAAATTCAGCTCAAGCGCAGCCAAGCTTATGTAGCCAGCGGCTTGAATTTCTGAAATAGTAAGAATATCAGGACCTTCATTGTCAGCGATCTTTTCCAGAAGGGCTTTGTTAACAGTTCTGCTCATCCGAGACTTGGATTTGTTCCACTTTATAAGTTCTCCTACACCCAAGCCTTTCTTTTTGCTTAACTCACTGCCATTGTGGTAGGCTTCTTCTGCCATATTGGTACTGATCTCCTTGATTAGAACGGCAGTCTGCACGGCGAGGTGTTCTCCGTGAAACTTGTCCATACCCAACTCTTTACAGGTGACAAGGACATACCCGATGATAGCGTGAACGGAAATAAGTTCATCGGTTAGGGGGGATTCCTGGATAATTTCCATACGAGACATACTGTATCTTCCTTTCTTTTTTAAAATGCGATTAGTGGTTTATAAGTTCTCGAGGTACTAACCGTTCAATATTCCCATTATACGAACTTATAAGTTATATTTACAACATCTTCTTGTAGTTTGATGACCTGTCAGATGAATGCTCTATTCCTTACGCTTGGGAGTAGAGGTGGTAGGGAATGGCGGACTTTTTGATGCTGGTAGGGGCCAGAATCAAGCAACTCAGGATACAAAAGGGGCTTTCACAGGCGAAGCTAGCTGAAATGGCTGATTTGCAGGATACGTATATCGGTGGAGTAGAACGGGGAAAGCGGAATATCTCTCTCAACTCACTGGAAAAGATTATGTCAGCCCTAGAGGCCGACCCGTCGGAAGCGCTCAAATTTGGCCGATTGGATGTTTTGGAGGAAGAAATGGATAAGCAAAGCGTCTTGGATATTCATACATCCTTGCTCCGTGAGCGCAGCCTGGCAGAGGTGAAACTGGTCCAGCGTATGGTTAGAGATATGTTTGAAACTCTGGATCAGGAGAAAAGTGATGGTTAATGGGGAGGTGAGCGATTAGCGTAGGCTAGTTGGCTCACCTTTTTACGTGTCGGCATGTGTTTGGTTTTTCAAATAGATTTGCTTGAGGTGGCACTCCAAAATCTTACGATCAGCCTGAGCAAACAGCCTATAAGTTTCTAAAATAAAGGAACGAGCTGATTTATAATCCAAGTTACTTTCCTTTTCTGAATGACTAATGATTGCCGTAAGTAAATGCTGGATAGCTTCCACCTGCTGAGGTAGAGAGTCTTCCTGCCCTGAAAGGCGTGCAATCCCTTGTCGTATTATCTTTTTCATCTCTGTACGCTCCATTACTGATTGATATTAGCAAATACAATTTTAGACTCCACATATCGTCCGTGTCGTCCTTATCGACTATAGCGGGATGGACGCAACTTTGTGGAAGGTTAGGTTCTAGTATATTTGGAATTGATACTGATCTTGACATGCTCATGCTTGCGATAAAAGCGCATGTCCCTGGTTGAATTGTTGGCCTGTTCCGTGAAGTCAGCAGAAAGTGCCTCATCTTCGAATACGAAAAAATCACGTCCCTTTTGTCCGCCGAACATAGCGATCATGGCATAGTGGTAGCTGGCTGGATTGCAGATTCCTGCTGTGCCGAGGGGGATGTGGTCTGTAATTTGTCCGATGGTGAGCTTTTCGTTGTCCTCTTCGTGCTTGTCCAGTGCCAGCAGCAGGCAGGCAAACAGGATGTCAGCATTGGAACGCAAGGTGATTTTCTTGAGGTCAAAGCGCTGCGCCGTGCAGTCGCTCCAAGTGAACTGCCGAATGGTTGGTTCTTTGGTACTGTAAGTATTGCTGATGTTTTTGTAGGCATGACGGTTACCGTAGGCTTTAAGAAAGCGATCCAGCCGGACGCGTCCGTCGGCTCCGGGGAGCTTGGGCAGGACAGCACGGAAAAACTGGGTGTAGCGCTCCAGGTCTTGCAGGGATCGGGCGTGGCTCTGGTCGCTGTCTTGGTGGTTGATCTCCTTGAGCAGCTCAGACACAGCATGGAGCCGATGATGGTCGGTCAGTTCCAAGCTGTCAGGCCGCAGGAGGTGCAGCAGGAAGGCGGTGGCATCGAAGCCGCGCTGCCAGTCTGGTAGCTTATGCTCCCAAAAACTGATGGAGTCGGCAGGGGGGCTGGTGACGGTGTCTGTGAACTCGGGCCATGCCTTGAGGACAGTGGCGATAGCTTTTCTGTGAGAGAGAGCCATGTCCCTGCGCTGCCAGTCGCCAAAGTGCCATCCCAGCGCCTGCTTGAGTGTGTCTGAAGAGACAGCCTTCGGGTCACAGAAAAGCCGCTTCCACTCTTCCAGCGGCTCGACTGGGTATCTGGCGTAAGGGAAGCGTGACAGATGCTCGTCTATACGTTCATGGATGATTGTGGCGAGGGCTCGTTTTTCTTTTTCGTTGAGGGTTAGAGTCATGTTAGCTTAATCTCCTTTGCTTACAGAAGTCTAGGTTTAGAACCAAGGGTTCGGGTCAGTCGGTGGTGCTGGTTGTGATCGGTTGGCTGAAGTGATGGCTTTTCTTTCGGCTGCTTCTTTGGCATGTGGAGACACGAAAAAGGGCGGGGTTAACTCGGATACCCAGCCTAGTGCCAACTCAATGGGACTTCCTTCAACAGCGGGAGGGCCGTCAGCCCAATCTTTTTCTAAGGTGAACTGAATGCTATTCTCGTCCATCGTTACAAATAAGTCGGTACCATCGTAATAAGGATTTACTGTGTCTCCTTCCTTAAAAGTAAGAGCGACTCGTACTTGGTGTACGGGCCGCTCTTTGTCGTAGACTTGAATTTGTGTTTCTGCAATCGCCAAGAAGTGAATATCATCTTGAGGGTTAAAGGTTGATTCGAGTAGCGCGAGTAGTTGCTTTTGATTTTTGTTCATTTTAGACCTCCATGATTATAATCAAAGTTATTATATATAAATGAAAGTTGCTTTATTTCAGATTTGAGAATTGTCATAACATGTAGGAAAGTAGGCTGCACGAACTGTGGGGTTGTGCTTTAGAGTAATTATGTTTTGCTGGGTTTGGATAAGGCATATAGAGGAACCTCCACAAATAGAATAGGTTGCTCATTGCGATTGTCTTCATTTTAATTAGGTAGGCACATTTTTATGGAGATGTTGAGTGCTTATGATAGAGGGCATTTTATTTTCTTAAACAAACAGTCAAGGTTTATAGGGTTTACAACTAGAAAATAATGACACTAAACTGGTACAATAGACTCATTCACTATTATTACAGTGGGAGAGAAGCTTATGGGGGAAGTACAGCAAGGGAGTACGACGAAGTCATAAAAAAGATCGAGAGAAACTACAAAGGGGTTACCATATCTAGTATAAGAAATTGGTCGGATTTATGCAGACCCGCTACTTATGCCTGAAAACGTCAACCTTTTAACGAAGAGTAGGCTCTTGACGTCTAAGCTACAGGGAAGTCAATAATGTAATTTAATGGAGGATTTACAGTATGTTTAAAGGATTTAGTTTCTTAAACAAGCTTTGTGTATCAATCATTTCAATGATGTTACTTTTTTTAATGCCAGTTTTTTTATGGCAGTTTCAGTTTGCAACAGCCGCTTCGGATCGCCCCACCGTAACAAACCTGTTTCTACCGGAAACAACCGATAATGGTCCTCATTTTATTGATTCAACTGGCTGTCTATGGAAATGGGAAAAGGGAAAGTTCGTTCGTTTACCAGGTATAAATGGAATCAAAATGGTGGATTCTCAAGCTTATTTCTTATTAAAGGAAGATGGAACCGTTTGGCAGTATAACTCTTTTCAATATAGACGTCCCACTCAGATACAAGGTTTAGAGAATGTTTTGTCCTTTTCTTCTATTGGTAATGGCGATGAGGTCAGTTTAATTATTTTGAAAAAAGACGGAAGCCTCTGGTATTGGTACAAGTCATCACCAATTCTCAAACAAATTTCAAATATAGATAATGTTGTTCAACTTGAAACCAATCTCATTTTAAAAAAAGATGGAACTGTCTGGGAGGTTAGCAACAAGGGTTATTCTTACGGTGAATATAGTGTTGAGCAAATTTCTGCACTAACTAATATTCGTAGTCTTACTCATGGGGGATACTGGTCCACTTTTCTCCAAAATGATAATCAAGTCGTAGGTTTGGGTAGTAACTGGAACGGAATTTTAGGTGTTGATCCTAATGTTTTGGAAGAAACTTTTGAGACGGTTACAATACAAGATTTGAAAGATGTTAGTGAACTTTATGGATCCACTGCATACGGGGGAACGGTACAGTTCGCGCTAAAGAACGACGGAACTCTTTGGGCGTGGGGAACGAATGGGAATGGTTCGCTGGGAGTTGGGAAAATTCCGTCAGGAGAAACTTATATTTACACTCCTAAACAAGTCAAAGGGATACCAAGCGTCAAGTTTTTTGCGTCTTCATCCGGGCGTTCGGCCGTGTACGGTAAGGATGGCACTCTATGGATGTGGGGTTACAATTGGGCAGAAGTTCTTGGTCCTCAAAAAATTACTCACAGCCAGAGTCCTGTCCAATTGCCTATTGTATTTTCCGATCCCCATACCTTTGCATCGGATTCCATTCGAGCGCTAGTTGATGGAGCAGAGGTAAGTTACTCAGGTCCACTTGCCTATTTTGATGATTCCAATAATCTCTTGATTCCTTACGCTACAGCTAAATCGGCAGCAATTCGAATGGGACAGGAATCTAAGTTTTATGGATTATATCCAGCTAATATTCTTGTGAAGAAAGATGGAGTGAGTTTCATTTCCCTTAATTCATTTGTTAAGGAAATCGGAGTTGGCGTACAATGGAACCTTAATGCAATGACTATTAATTTGCTTACGAATGCGTCCACAAGCAGCAGCCAGCTAGATCAAAGTAATAGAAAAATTAGAACTTCAAATCTCCCGAAAAATAAGGCTTTTTATCCGTATATATTACAAGAAATCCCCAATTCCATGTATGAAAAGTCATTTCCAGGCCAGAGTAATAGTGGAAAATCATCAGCAATGTTATGGAAGAATGACCCTTCCCTTGCAGTTAGTTTTACGACAGAAAATGTAAATAATTGGACAAGAGGTGTAGCTACTTTTTATGATCTGATGTTGAATGTAGATTACCGTACCATCAACAGTAAATGGGTAGACGAGGTCCTTCCACTTCTTAGCGGTAACTTTAATGAAGCGTATATGAAAAGTAAATTAACCGAATATGTCAAGTGGATTCAAAAAAATCAGGTGGTTATAAAAGGAACTGCACGCCCTGAACCATCCATGATTTATGCGCCAGGAAAAAACAATCTCTACTATATACGAACTTCGTTTACTTATGAGATTATTCAATCCAAATCGTCTCAATATCTAACTCCATCTTCCCAAGCCCAAATAATTAAAAAACCAGTTAAAGGGGTTGTCGGGAAGTACGAACTTTATTATGATGTTCCAATGACTTATCCCTTCTGGATGACTTATTCTGATAATATGAAGTTTATTCGATCGCAGAATTCTTCGCTTATGGGTATCTATTATCACTCTCAGCTATTTAATACTCCTTGGAGTGAGGTTAATGGTTGAAGTAACATTTTTTCATAAGTGCTCGTTACTGAAACTGAAATGAGTAACTGGGACGACGCGGTAGATTTAGCCGCTGCGTCCCTTTGTATTAACTGGGTTCACTTTATTTTGATATGTTTGATAGTTTCAAGTGGAAGGGAGCTACCCTCACCCATTTTTCTGCCCTATAAATCTTATGATGATCTTGTACCTAACTTCTCCTTAAGTAACTATGCCGAACATTTGAATCATGAAATTGCGGGGAATTGTAGATTTTCGAAGCCACGGCGTGCATTTTAGAACCCTTGTCCCTATAAAACACAATAGTTAAGGATGGACAGGGGTTCAAATTGGTTTAACCCATTTGAGTAATACAATGAAGTGGAAAGTTCAACGAATTAGTCCGAGAGTCGAGGAATATAAGGCATGAAGATAAAGAAAAGAAATATCGCAAGAGCAATTGATGTTGGAGTTGTATCACTACTTATCTACACATTTTTTCATTTTATCGATGGAGATTACTTATACTACTTTGGAAATAGATTAGAGAAGTTTCTACACATACATACGAATGTAAGGGTTGAAACTGTACGCGCGTACCTAACTACAATTTTCTCCGGAATTTTTGCGAGTACCATTGTGGCGCTGGGTTTTTTCATAGTTGAGTTCCAAGGAGAAAAGAAAGAGAAGATTTTGAGACTGTATTATGAAAACAATAGGCTTTTTAAGAGAATCATGAAGATTCCGTATTTCGATACCAAAACAGAGTATGGGAAGTTGTGTATAGATTATTATTTGGAATTAACAAGTAACATTGCTTCAAGCAAATATAAGGAAGGAATGCAACAAATTATACTCAGTAACTTAGAAAAGGCATCACTCGCGAAGAACACATGCAAAACTAAGTTAGTTAAGTATTTAGAGCAGCACAAAGGTCATCTAATAAACGAATTTGATGACTGGGAGCTCTCGATAGAACAAAAGTTACAAGATATCGCATTAGAAACCCATGTCAAGCTCAAGAATGCTCTGGAAATATATAGTGAAGTCATTAATGAAGATTTGGGGACGCTAAAAAATTGTGTATTCGATATTAGTCGCATTTCGTGGCTTGGTTATAGAAAAATCAGGAAGATACTTGGTCGGGACGAGCAAATACTTCGGGGCCTTGGTTCTATCGATATGTTCAATCGCAGTGCTGTTGAGGATCGAATATATACTTTGCATCGACGCTTGCATGAAAGAGTGAAACTGATTTTTGAAGAAGTTGAACTAAATCATGAAAATATTGAACGGTACTTAAGTAATGAAAACATCTACCGGGTCTTGTTTGAAAAAACTCTTGTTGCACAAGAAGGATTATTTGACTATGTCTATCATGAATTTTTTAAGGGGAACTTGAGCTACAATAGATTTGCTTATCACTTGGCAAAACTTAATGCTATTCTTTTGTATGATCTAACTCGGCAAGTTGGTGAGATTAGTAAATATGACTTCGTTGGTGTAAGAAAATCAAATGTTAGGGCTGGAAGGGTATTACATAGTAAGATTATTCCTGGCGAAGTGATGTACGGGGATTTATATAGAGAATAAACAAATATCTATTGATGTTAGATTTTAATTCCTAAAATGAATGAATTAACTAAAGTATATTGGAGGAAGATGATTATGAACATGTTAGATAATGAGCGACTAGAACGACAGGAATACCTTGATGCCCTTTATGGTTCAAATAAGCAGTTTATCTTCTGGTCAGCATATCCACTAACGTATGAAACGTTTGAAGAAGCGCGTTTGAATTTTTTAGATGGCAGGTTTGTTTCGACAATACTGCTTACACAAGCATTTGTGGAACAGGTTATAAGGCATCGATGTGATATTGGAAGGGGATTTAAACAATTTCCTGAGATTCTGAAGATCGCAAAAGAAACGAAGTTTATACCAGAACAACGATTTGATTTGTTACGCCAGGAAATGGAAGTTATATCTAGAAAATCATATGCCCATGTCCCTATACCTAGTAAGGACATGAACTCTGAAATGGTCAAAGAGGATGCGTATTCTTCAATTAAAATCGCTACAGAGTTCTTGGAATTACTTGTGAACACATGGGAAACGAATAAAAACAAATGAGTTGAATTAGGCTACCTGACCAAATATTCTAATCATCACACGGCGACGAATTGTGGATTTGCTAAGCCACGGCTCAGTTGTTAGAACCCTTGTCCTTATAAAACCACAACTAAATGAGCTGGACAGGGGTTCGACATTCTATTGAACATAAAGAATTCGCTAGATAAAATCATCACTGAGGGCGTGAAATTATGACGAATAACTTGAACCCAGGAAAGGGGAAATCATTTCAACTTTTAGTCCAGGGAGCGTTAACTTTGCATTTCGGAAAGACATTTAACTTGGAGGTAGCCTATCCCATTGGAAAACCAGCTAAAGATCACAAGTTTGATTTGGTTTCCGATGACGGTGGAATTATTGTTGAAACCAAAAACTACACTTGGACTTCGGGCAACAATGTTCCGAGCGCAAAGATGTCGGTACTTAATGAGGCTGTATTCTATTTACAACATGCTCCAATGAACACCCAAAAAGTATTGGTGATCAATGTCGATAGACACCTTATCAGAAATGAAACGCTTGCTGCGTACTATGTAAGAACTTATCGGCATTTGCTTGATAATGTTTCTGTTATGGAGTTCGACCAGAATACAGGATTATTAAACATTATCGTTTGATTGACTGTGAAGCAAAACACTCTGGACTGCCTAGCTAAACGTCAGGATCATCACACTCCGGCGAATTGTGGTTTGCATGGCCACGGTTCGTATTTATGAACCCTTGTCCATGCAAAAGCACAATGGTTAATGATGGAAAGGGGTTCTACACGACCTCAAATCGTACGTTAATTAGTTTATTATTACGGTAAGTTAGTAGTCGCGCAATAACACTGTTGCGTGTAATCTCTTTTGACAAAACCACTAAATGTAAAGGAATGTGTACATATGGCTGTCTTAGATCAAACACCAGATATTCGTTTATCAATAGCTATTGACAAAATTAAGGGAAATATTTTGGTTTTTTTGGGTTTAAACCAGCCTACAAATGAAATACCTACACAACTACTTAATGATCTTGTGGAAGTTAGAGATGAACTAAATGATAATGAATATTATCAAAATTTTTTTATGTTGAATGATACCAAAGATACTATTCAAGATTTGAATAATGAGTTGTCGCTCGGTAAAAGATGCGACTTAGAAAAGGTGGATAATTTACTAAGGTATATCCAAGAGGATTTAGACGGAGAATTAGTATTTGAAAAAGTAGGTGTTCGGCAAAGAAAGAGACTTCCCGATAAGACCCAAACTGAAACCTACTATCTCCATAAAGGGAATTTGACTATTAAGCGACTTATAAATCAACATAAGGACCTCGAAATCGAGTTAGAAAATGTTCAAAAAGTTGTGATTTCTGTAGATCAGAGTTCTTTTATGGAAATTGACATTTATTTAAGTGACTCTATTAGAATAGCAAAAATGCATGAGTATAAGAAAACTAGCAAGGTTACTATAACTCGTGATGAAAAAGGTTATTATACCTATGAGTGGAGTGGTTAAAGTATGATGCTGCGTTCAAACGTCAGGTAACGCCCCAAACATATGAATCATCACACTCCGGCGAATTGTGGTTTTGCATAGCTACGGTTCGCTTATCTAAACCCTCATCCATATAAAACCACAAAATGAGCTCTGTCTAAATATCTTGGACAGAGCTCATTTTGTATGAATGTTATACGAACTTCATAAAAAGACTTCGCCATAAATTTTTGGTAGTGTCATCAATAATTTTTGAGCGCTGTAAAAGCAGGCGTTGTTTTGCCAAGCGTGCTAAATCAACTTTCCAACCTACATGTAATTGAATACTGTGCTTATTTGCAAAATCTTGAATTTGGTTAATTAATGAGTTTCCAGTGACATAGACGTCTTCAAACTCCTCAGACTCAACTTCACGGAAAAGTCGTACTATTCCGGGTCTAATCATGTCAAAAGGAATAAGGTCCTCTATCTCGCTATTTTCAATTTTAGTAATATCAAACACTTCAATAATCTTGTCGGGAGCATCCTTGTAGAGACGTTGTTCCAACTTATTTTTAAAATCTCTTCCTGGTTTATCAGAATCTAGTAATACAAAGGGTAAATCATCTGATTTACCTGAGAGTAAACTTGCGATACCCTCAACTCCCCGAACTCCACCCGACGGTACAAACACAATTTCTTCTTTTGGAGCTATTAGTTGTTCGCTAATCAAGAAATTTTTAATTGCACTTAGATAGAACTGATCAGATGGACCCTCAACAATTATTGGCTTGCATCCTTGTAACAAGGTATCAGAAATACTAAGTCCAAGTGCGGCATGGATGGCATAAACTGATCTTGCTTGAGATTTATCCTCAGCTGCTCTAAGATCTTCAGAAGCAACTGTGTACCCTTCGTCATCAACGTAAACTACTTTTACACGATCAACATGACTCGTGTCTACCAGAAATGGAGAATGTGTAGTGTTAATAATCTGATTTGTAATTGAAAGACTTTCAAAGAACTTAGATAAATCGCGTTGAGCTAACGGATGTAAAGAGAGTCCTGCTTCATCTAGTAGTAGTATTGCCCCTTTATGAGACTCTTGACTTTCTACAAGGAATATTAGATAGAAACTCAAAAACCACTGTAACCCTGTGCTTCTACCCTCTAATTCGACCTGCTCTGGTCTAATTTCATCTGATACCCATATACGAAAATGCTTGCCATCAGCATGGAAATCGAAGCGGTAATTTCCTTGCTTCCACCAATCTCTAAATTTAGAAGTTAAGCTAGCGGAAGCCGATTGAAGGAGAACGTCTCTTTCAGTTTTATTTTGAGCGGCTTTATTTATTTCCTCCATGGTTGGCTCTTGGGTAATATTACCGTATGGATCTCTTATTGGCTCAGGGTCTTTACCAAGTTCAAGAATTTCTTGAGGATCAAGTCCAACAAATTCAAATAATACACGTAAGGTTCTGACTTTCGCTTCAATACTACCGGATAGATCAGAGCGTTTTAAATTTTCAATTACATGAGGTAAGTAAATTTCGGAATCTAAATTGCCATAGTTTGAGTAGTATACAAATGATGGGAGTTCGCTTAAAACTAACTTTCTGGCTGCCTCAATACTTGATGGGGTAGGTCTTTCTAAAGTGGTTTTAAATTCTTGAACTGATTTCAATGTATCATTAAAAATCGGTCGTATAACTGAGGTTTTCATTTCTTTTGAATTGAGATATAAACAATCAGTAATTGCATTAATGTCAGATAAAAGCAGTTCTTCTTTCTCACCGATAATTTCAAGGGATGCAGCAAGAAGTTGAAGAGTCTCTTCTTTTATACCCTCCTCAGTCTTACCGACTTCCTCTAAGGGACCTATTAGATTAATTGCATTTACGATAATTTTGCTTAAACTCGGGGCAATAATTGATGTTTTACCCTTAGAATAAGGAAAGCCGATAAAATATTTACCGTTAAAATCCCTTTCAATTGAGGCGATTCTAACATCGTCGTATTCGGCACCAGTAATTTTAACAAGGTCCTGTGTTAGTTTGTGGGGAAGTTCAAATTCAGTTTTTATAAATACAGGCTTCTTTTCTTTGTCTCTTAATTCTGAATATCGTTTTCTAGGGAGGTCAGCAAGTAGATCAATCTTTCCTCCCTTAACAGGGTTAAGTTTCCAAAGAGCAGTAAGTAAATTCGATTTTCCAGCTTCATTAACACCGACTAGTGTTGTAACATCATCGCATTCAATCCAACCACTGTCTCTTACCGACCTAAATTCTTGAACTCTATAACGAACTAATTTCATTTAATAGCCCCCACTATTTCTAATATAATTAGAATAACATTGAATCAGGCTATTATACTATGACGTAAACGAGAAGTGAAATGCTTGTAGAAAGGATAAGTGCCAAGCAACATCTCAGCTATCTTAATTATTACGTGGCGGAGAATTGTTGTTTTACACAGCCACGTTTCGGAAAAATGAACCCTTGTTCATATAAAACCACAATGGTTAAAGTGGACAAGAGTTCTTCATGCCAATTCATTAATCTCGCGGAATAACATATTCTGATAGTTTGATTCCTTTGCTAACTTCTGTTGCGTATGAACTGTTGATACCAGAAGCTGCTACAATGTCCTTAACACTGTAGTGGTTTCTTTGTATGACATCCGCATATTTAACGCCGAATAAATGAATTTTTGCAACTTGTTTTCCGTGAGGTGCCTTATTATACATGTCACCAAGAATCTTTCCCAACTCCTGAACATTCAAATGGAAGACCCCCTTTCTATTAATGATTTGATTAAGTCTATTTCTATGGGGACATAGTTAGTTCCTGCACCGAGTTTGCTTTGTTATTTTGTAATTGTGAAGGTAGCACCAATTTGTGTCGTTTAAGACGCTTTTGGCGGCGATTTAATGACATAGGACAATTTCCGCCAAACATAGTCTTTAATAAAAGGAAGGTAAAAGGGCGGTGGCGGAATTGTTGTTACCTGTTAAAAACATACTTATTGATATTAGAAGACGGATTAATCTAGATACAATTTCACTTGAACAGGATATCAGACATCGAGGATTAAAAGTGCCAATTGATGTAGAAGGCCCTGATGAAAACAATAATTATTATCTGATTAACGGAGATCGACGCTTAGAGGCATGGAAGAATGCTCGGATTAATGAGCCAATTGAGGTAAAAGTAGTGAGAGAGCTTACTTCGCGTTTAGAACGAAATAAAGAGCGACTTCAAATGCATCTCGATATAAAACCTATGCCGGGTGTGGATTTTCAAATTCTGATTGAGGACATATTGAGAGAGAGTGGCATGTCTGATGGCGAACTTGCAAAAGAACTAAAAAGAGATAAGAGGAGAATTAGGAAGTACAAACCTGGAAGTGAGGTTCCAGAGATTGTAAGGGAGGAAGTTGCAAAAGTTGGAGGCAGCCAAGATATGCTTGAAGTGATATATGCACTTAATATTGATATGGATTTTAAGCAAAGGTTGTACAAAAGCTTACTATTGAGAAAACTAACAGGCAACCATGCTAAGGCTGTGAAGAGGCTTGTTAATAGTAGCGTTTATGGACGACTTAATGAACATCAAAGAATACGCGCCATAGAAGAAGCCTTGCAACAAGCTACATTTTCTAAAGTGGAAGCTGAATTAGTGGTGCTTAGTGAATTGATGCGTACGAAGCCCTCTGAACACCAAGACAAGTTTTATACATGGATGTCGAATATATTAAATAATATGGCAAAGCTTGCGGACTATTTACATCCTGATTTAGTGCTTTTGGTAAGTCCACTTCAAAAGAAGCAATTAGCAAAAGCTGTAGGTGAAATAAATAAGGCCGTATTCTGGATTTGGAAGGATAATAAGAAATCTGATCAGTCATCATTTGAATCGGAACTAGAAATTCAACGTGAGAGTACCGATACTGGCTATCGTTATATATTCCGAAACCGATTTTCTTAAGCAACAACTTCAAACATCCTAAGCATCAGACTCCGTCGAATTGTGGATTTACCACGCCACGGCTCGGCTCCATAAGAAAAACCCGCTAAATAGCGGGTTTTTTGCTGTTTAGTGTTTGAATTGTATACTGAATGTAGACAAGGAATTGTGGGGAACTAAATGTGTTCATTATTGTAGACATGCTGTTTATATCTAAAATTAGATCATTCACTTTGAAGTTAATAATTAGTGGCACATTTTCCGAAATTACATCTATAAGGCTCGAACTGATATAAGATTATGGCAATAAGCATCAAAAGCAAAACATTCGGAGGAATTACTATCATGAGTTTTACTATTGATTATGTTAAAAATAAAAACAGAATTATTGTAACATCGGACGGTATGGAAGTTGAGGATGCCCTTGCGTACGCGGAACAATTTCCGAGAGTACTGAAGAAAACTAAGCGAGGGTTTACAGGTATGACTGTAATTACTGGAGGCTTGGTATTTAAGCAAGAAGTGATGGCAATTCTTGCTCCAACTGGTGAAGATGCTGTGAAAGCCGGGATCTCTACAAAACACAAATGGGTGTATGTTGCGCCTACCGCGTTCTACAAAACGCAAATGCATCGTATGTTTAAAGATATTGCAAACTTGTACGAATCGATAGAAGAAGCTGAAGCGTATCTTGATTCCGCAGGCAATTAGCAACTTCTTAAAAATTAAAAACCTTTATGTAAACCTTCTGGCTGGTTAGAATGCTTCTAGGGTGACTTCAAAACTGTGACTACACTCGTAAAAGCTTATGTGGCGTTATCTTTGGACAGGGGTTTAACTCTCTCGGCTCCATATGGAATATTAGTGAAGACACCTTAAAGGGTGTCTTTTTTATGTTTTCAGAGTATGATCTGGACTATGCATGACGGTTCAAAGAAACTGAGTATCTTGCTAGGTCCAGTATCTTTCGTATATGGAACTAAAATTGCAGTGTAGAAGAAGTGCTTGTCCCGTAATTAAAGATGATCAGCTCTGGAATTGCTATTCATTCAGTCTTAGAATTGTGAAAGTTGTGAAGACCAAAAAAAATTAAGGTTCTATATAGGGATAAAAAAGGCAAACATAGGATGGGATGAGTTAATAAGTAGATATAAATGAAAACCAGTACACTTATGCTATAATTTAATAAAGTGTTTCTGTGCTTTTAGAAAATTGGATAAAGGATGCAATGACCAACCATGTATGAGAATCAGACTTCTATGCACCACAAGCTGTTTATTATCGGCGCAGGTGCTGCCGGACTAATGGCCGCTGTTACTGCGTGTGATATGGGTATCGATACTGCCATTCTGGAGAGTAACGACCGGATTGGAAAGAAGATATTAATGACAGGTGATGGCCGCTGTAACATTACAAATGAATCCACTGCAACGGGTACAGATGAAGCAATCGCTTTATCGCGCAAGTATCACAGTAATCAGGCCGGATTTCCACTTGCGGTATTGCAGCAATTTGGCATCCGTCAGACCATAGATTTTTTCTCCTTTCTCGGGCTTCCGCTTACAAGATTGAAGGAGGGCTTGATGTATCCGATGTCGCTGCAGGCAGCAGCGGTACTGGATATTTTCCAGCTGGCGCTGGAGGATCGGAATGTTCCGGTGTACCTCAATAACAAAGTGTTGGATGTTACTGTTTCGAAGAATCATCCGCGCTTCAAGATAAAATGCCAAACGGAGACAGAGGAGGAGGTTGTTTATACTAGCGACTATCTACTTATATCTGCGGGTGGCCTTGCCGGTCCAAATGCGGGAAAAGAACCTCCTGGGTATACACTTGCCGAACGTCTGGGACACACCCTGATTAAGCCTTTACCGGCCATTGTGCAATTGAAGCTGCAATATCCGAATATGAGGGCACTGTCCACTATCAAATCTCAGGGACAAGCTCATATCATTGTGAACGGTAAAGTCATCTGCAGTGAACAGGGTGAAATTGCCTTCACGGATTATGGTATTACCGGCCCGCCAATTCTTCAGCTAAGCAGGAAGGCTGCGTATCATCTTGCAAGAGGAGAACAGGTAACATTGTCGGTTGATCTGATGCCGGGCCGCACGGAGGAAGAGTTAGTTGAGTTTTTAGAAAGGCTCTGGGAGACCTTTGGACACCGGACTGTGGCGGATTGCCTTGTTGGCATCTTCAATAAGAAGCTTGTTTCTGTCCTACTAAAAGAGACTGGCTTAGATCAACAGCCAGAGTTGCTTTGCCAGGATCTATCGATGAAAACCAAGGGGAAATTTTATCGAGTCTTGAAGCGTTGGGAATTTAAAGTGACGGATACCAATGGCTTTACGAATGCGCAAGTGACAGCAGGCGGCATTGATACGTCGGAACTCATCGAAGGAACGCTGGAATCCAAGCTGGTGCCTGGGCTGTATTTGGCTGGCGAAGTGATGGATGTGGACGGAGATTTCGGCGGCTATAACCTGCAATGGGCCTGGAGTTCCGGATATGTGGCCGCCATGGCCCTAGCTAAGTCAATTCAATAAATTTATTAGGAAAAGGGATGCATCAATTAACATGTATAAGGATCAGACTTCTAAGCACCACGAGCTGTTCATTATCGGTGGGGGTGCTGCAGGTCTAATGGCTGCAGTTACAGCGAGGGATCAAGGTATTGATACAGCAATTATTGAAAGCAATGACCGGCTTGGGAAGAAAATAATAACGACGGGTAACGGGCGTTGCAACATTACGAACCAATCCACCGCCACCGGTACGGATGAAGCGGCCGCTTTATCACGCAAGTATCACAGTAATCAGGAAGGATTTCCAATACATGTATTGCGGCAATTCGGTGTCCGCCAAACGATCGAATTTTTCTCCTCGCTCGGGCTTCCTTTTATAAGCTTGGAGAATGGCCGGATGTATCCGATGTCGCTGCAGGCGGCTTCGGTGCCGGGTGTATTTAAGCTGGCGCTGGAGGATCGGAATGTTCCCGTATATTATAAACATAAAGTGTTGGATGTTACCGTTTCGGCGGGACATCCGCGGTTCGCGATAACCTGCCAGACGGAGACAGAGGAACAGGTTGTGTATACCAGCGACTATCTTTTTCTATGTGCAGGCGGCCTTACCGCTCCCAAAACGGGAACGGACGGCTCCGGTTATACGCTTGTCCAACGTCTGGGGCACACCCTGATCAACCCGGTGCCAGGCATTGTACAATTGAAGCTGGATTATCCGTATTTGAAGGAACTATCGGGCATCAAATTTGAGGGAGAGGCCCAGGTTATCGTAAACAATGAAGTTATCCGCACTGAGTCTGGTGAGATTCTTTTTACGGACTATGGTATCTCGGGCCCGCCCATACTTCAGCTCAGCAGAAAGGCTGCGTATAATCTCGGAATAGGAGAATCGGTGACATTGTCGGTTGATTTAATGCCGGAGCGCACGGAGGAAGAGTTAATTGATTTTCTGGAGATCCACTGGGGGATCTTCGGACACCGGACGGTTGCCGATTCCCTTATAGGTATCGTCAGCAAGAAACTGATTCCAGTTCTGCTGAAGGAGGCTGGAATTGATCAACAGTTGCACCTGCTTTGTCAGGATCTTTCGTGGAAAACAAAAAAAATATTTTATAAAATCTTGAAGCGTTGGGAATTTAAAGTGACCGATACCAATAGCTTTACTAATGCACAAACAACAGCCGGTGGCATCGATACGACGGAGCTAACCGAAGGAACGTTGGAATCTAAGTTAGTTCCTGGACTGTATTTGGCAGGTGAAGTGATGGATGTCGATGGAGATTGCGGCGGCTATAACCTGCAATGGGCCTGGAGCTCCGGCTATGCCGCAGCGATGGCACTTGCTGATCGACGTAATGGCAACACGTAAGGAGACAGATGGTTTACGGACTCTTGGTACGTTGCAGTGAAATACTTGCATGCATTGAACATGCGGTGACTAATTGAGGTTTGGTTTTGCCTCTGCTCCATATGGATTACAAGTAGAAGACACCTTAATAGGTGTCTTTTTTTATTGACTGGGAAATATTGCCTATTGAAAAACAGCATGTAAACTTAGAGAAATAGGGATTTGTCATCATTGTAAATAAAATATACACGAAGATATATGCAACTCTTATTAACTATATAAATTCACTTTCAATAATTACCGATAGAATAACGGGATTGATATATAAATTAAATTGGTATTTTTTACTAGGTGATCGGTATCTAAGACTAATACAAATTTGGAGGGAAAAATGAAGAATAAAATTGGAAAGCTTTCTAGTGTAGTTTTGTTGTTTTCACTTGTAGTATTTTTAATTACAGGTGGATTAGGAAATACGATAGCACATGCTGCGGGTCTTTCGATTACGGGTAGTGGGGGCTGGAATGAAACTGCGTATGTGGAATGGTCACCTGTAAGTCAAGCGACGGGTTATAAGGTATATGTTAAACAGGCAGCTGCAGCGGATTCCCAGTATCAACAAATTAATGATGAATTAATTCGACAATACGCTTCCTATTGGAGAGCGGATGCTGTGGGACTTGCTGCTGGAGCTTATGTAATGAAGATTGAAGCTACGCTGCCAGGCGGTGGGGTGGTAAGTGAGGTTTCGAGTCCGCTATCTGTTACGTCATTTGACCGATCTGGATTTTCTTTTTCGGCCAACTCACCCTATGGAACTGGTTCGGGTGCTTATAATGAAGATGGAACGCTCAAGAATGGTGCACAAGTGCTGTACATAACCTCTCAGAATGCTAAAACCGTAACCCTTGGTGTGAAAGCCAACAGCTCAGGTGCTATACAAACAGGCGTAGGTCTTGGTGAAATATTGAAACTTAGACAAAAAGGTTATGATAAAACGCCACTAGCGATTCGAATGATTGGAAAAGTTACAGCTGCTGATCTGAGTGGACAACTTAACAGCAGTGGATATCTTGAAGTCAAAGGTAAAAATAATTATTCGGAAATGAATATTACGATTGAAGGTATCGGCAACGATGCTTATGCATACGGTTGGGGAATACTTCTTAGATATGTCGGTAACGTGGAAGTAAGAAACCTAGGAGTGATGTTATTCCCTGACGATGGCATTTCAATGGATACAGGCAATGCGAATGTGTGGGTGCACAATAATGATATTTTCTATGGATCTGCAGGAAGTGATGCGGACCAAGTTAAAGGTGATGGTTCCACGGACGTTAAAAAGGGGTCAACATATGTTACCATCTCTTACAACCACTATTGGGATTCCGGAAAAGTTGCTCTAGTGGGTCTGAACGAGTCTACTGAATTTTTTGTTAGCTTCCACCATAACTGGTTCGATCATTCGGATTCCCGTCATCCGCGTATCAGAGTGGCCTCTGTTCATATCTATAATAACCTTTATGACGGAGTTTCCAAATATGGTGTCGGTGTAACCACAGGAGGTTCAGCTTTTGTAGAATCAAATGCTTTTAGACATGCTAAATATCCAATGATGAGTTCTTTACAGGGTACTGACGCTTTAGGAGAAGGTACATTCTCAGGTGAAAATGGAGGTATGATCAAAGCATACAACAATAGTATTGTTGATGCTGCGAGTCTTATTTATGCGAACTCTGATGCTGGAACTGCTCCGGCAAAAGCAACCTCATTTGATGCCTACTTAGCATCGTCGAGAAATGAAACCGTCCCAAGTTCATACAAAACACTAAAAGGCGGCACAACGTATAACAATTTCGATACGATCGTTGATACGGGAGCGAAGGTATCTGACATTGATGACGTGAACGCAGTTGAACAGATTGTTACGGCAGAGGCTGGACGATTGAATGGCGGAGACTTCACATGGCAGTTTAATAATTCAGTGGATGACACATCGTCTGCACTTAATACAGCTCTGATGTCCAAAATAAGAAGTTACACCACTGGGCTTGTATCTGTAGGCGGTAACTCCAACTCAACAGAGCCGACACCAACAGCAACGCCAGCACCAACAGCGACGCCGAAGCCGACGGTAACACCTACACCGACAGCAACTCCGGTGCCGCCAACGGGAGCGTATGCCCATAACTTTACGACTGATGGGATTACAAGCGATTTTTTCAATATTCAAGGAAACCTTTCAGCAAATAAAGGAACTGTGATCTACAATGGATTGACACTAACTCAAAGCTTAAAAATCGAGAGTTCAACTAACATTGAGTTCACCTCTAATGAAGGAACTTTGACATTAGTATTTAATTCAGCAGATGGTAACAAAATCAAGATTGATGGAACAAGTTATTCCATGACAGATGGCATTGTTAGCGTAGCGCTAGCAGCAGGCGCACATACCATTACGAAAGATAGTCCTGCCAATCTTTATTACATGCAACTAGATCAGGTTCCAACAACTAGAGCATATGTTCATAACTTTACGACCGATGGAACAATTAGCGACTTCTTCAATATTCAAGGGAATCTCTCAATTAATAAGGGGACTGTGCTATATAATGGTCTAACACTCACTCAAAGTCTAAAAATTGAGAGTCCAACCAGCATTGGGTTTACGACAACTAAGGATTCAACCCTAACATTAGTGTTTAATACAGCTGACGGAACTCAAATCAAGGTCGATGGAACAAGCTACCCGATGACCAATGGTATTGTCAGCTTACTCCTTGCACCCGGTGCCCATACCATTACCAAGGATAGTCCTACGAACCTGTATTACATGCATGTAGAATAAGATGCTTTAATTCCTTACTAATATATATTTCGATATTATTCAGACGGATTCGATTTCCATCGGCTCCATATGAAGTAAAGACACCCTTAGGGGTGTCTTTTGCTTTAGTCCAAACTCTTCCAGTCTCTCTTATATACTCGGCTCTCTTTTTGCCCAGCTATAGTTTTTTTCAGCCAACCCAGTTAAATGAACCGAGCCTCTGACGCATGAAGCCCTATATGAGAAAAGATAGCTCAGCCCTCTTCCCCCAAATCACCCTATTGATGGTAACTTGAATTTTGCGTAGTACTAGAATCTAATTTATAATAATAGACTGATCTAAACTGCTTTAGGAGGAAACAATGGAATTTATCAAAAATCATCTAGACGGATATGGCATAAGTGAACAAATGATTGGGTATCTCTCAAATTTGATCATGGTTGTTTTTATAGCTGTGGTCTCCATAATGGTTAATTTTATAGCCAAAAAAATCGTATTAAAGACAATTATTCATATCATCAATAACAATAGTTATACGTGGGACAATGTCATTTTGGAGAAGAAAGTATTCCATAAGCTGTCGCATCTCATGCCAGCAATCATTATCTATTATTCGGCATCTATCTTCCCATCTTACCAATCTATAATTGAAAAATTTGCTTTAACGTATATGATTATCGTAACTATCATGGTGTTTGATGCATTGCTCAATGCCCTTGATGCGATATATCGTTCGTTCGAGGTTTCCAAGATTAGACCCATTAAGGGATACATTCAGGTAGGAAAAATCGTTCTATTCATCATCGGTGGTATCGTGGTGATCTCGAACCTCATCGGTCAGAATCCTTTAATTATTCTCAGTGGTCTTGGTGCCTTATCGGCTGTTCTAATGCTAATCTTTAAAGATTCCATATTAGGCCTTGTTGCAGGTGTTCAATTATCATCGAATGATATGGTGCGTGTCGGTGACTGGATTGAAATGCCTAAATACAATGCGGATGGTGATGTGATCGACATTACATTAAACACAGTAAAGGTTATGAATTTCGATAAGACAATCACGATGATTCCGAGCTACGCTCTTATCTCGGACTCATTCAGGAATTGGAGAGGTATGCAAGCATCTGGTGGCAGAAGAATTAAGCGAAGCATTTATATCGATACGAGCAGCATAAGCTTTTGTTCCCAAGAGCTGATTGATGAATTTATGAAGATTCAATACCTTACCGATTATGTCACGACAAGACTGAATGAAATTAACACGTACAACCTGGAACATCAGATTAATACAGATAGTATGGTCAACGGTAGACAACTTACGAATGTGGGTGTATTCAGAGAATATATCCATCAATATTTGAGAAATCATCCGAAAATTCATAAGGATATGACACTGATAGTCAGACAGTTAGCACCGGGAGATAACGGTCTGCCATTGGAAATTTATGCTTTCAGTAATGATATTAACTGGGGAGTATATGAATCGGTTCAAGCGGATATCTTCGACCACATTTTTGCGGTTATGCCGACATTTGGACTTCGTGCTTTCCAAAATCCAACCGGCCATGATATCGTCCATCTAAAAGAGAGCGCGCAATTTTCTCGGGAATATTGAGATGGAGCGGAGATAAACTGAGTGATTGTAAGGAGAGCGAATCCCCTTGGTCTCCAACATTATGAACACCATCCTTATGAGGATGGTGTATTTTGTATTTGCTAGCAATGCAATCACTGTATTTTCAGCTAACTTTCAGTTCAATATAAGCTTTGTTTAAGAATAGAAATGTAAACTAATCGTGTATAAAATCTATCGAAAGGAAGTGATATAGTATGCTGAAGCGTACAATGTCTCTTATGCTTGTCTTCATCTTGACAATGACTAGTGTAGTGGGGGTTGCTTCTGCTAGTACAACTACGAAGGAAACGGTTATTAATCTTTCGGATTCAGCAGTAACCGTTGATGGACAGAAGGCGTCAACGAGTTCATCGGCCGCTGTATATACGGGAGCTAGCATTGTGTATTATGAGGACGGACATGACAGTAGCTATGGAGAAGGTACAGATTCAGATACACACAGTGCGGAGGAAGCAGCTAAGCATACAGTTGTGACCATTACAAAACCGGGCGTTTATCGTGTAACAGGCAAGTTATCTAAAGGACAGCTTGCAATTGATCTTGGGAAGGATGCGGCTTCTGACCCTACAGCGGTAGTAACACTTATTCTAGATGGAGCAGATATTACGAGTACAGTTGCTCCGGCAGTTATTTTCTACAATGTATATGAGCCGTACTCCAATACAGAGGACACCAAAGGAATTGTCGATCTTAGTCATGCAGGTGCACAGGTTATTTTAGCAGATGGCTCTGTAAACACTGTAAATGGCTCTTATGTCGCACGAATTTATAAAGAGGGCACAACGAAAAAACTGCATAAGTATGATGGAGCCTTCTATTCTAAAATGTCCATGAACATTTCTGGAGAAGCTAAAGGAACAGGAGAGCTACATATTACTGCTGCTAACGAAGGGCTCGATTCTGAGCTGCATTTGGCTCTCAATGGTGGAAAGGTTTATATTCAATCCCAGGATGATGGAATCAATACGAATGAGGATGGAATATCGGTTACAAGTATCAATGGTGGATATCTTTATGTGAATGCAGGTCTAGGAGCAGAAGGTGATGGGATTGACTCCAATGGCTACTTAACGATTAACGGAGGAACTATTGTTACTATGGCTAACGACCGTAGTCCTGACGGCGGTATCGATGCAGATAAGGATATTACCATTAATGGTGGTACGGTGCTTGCACTAGGAACGCGTAATGATGCGACCTCTTCTACATCCAAGCAACCGTTTATGGAGTTTTCTTTTGCTACGACACAAGCGAAGGGAAGTATAATTTCATTAAAAGATTCGGCAGGAAATGAATTACTAAGCCATACTGCGGAAAAGAACTTTCAAAGCGTAACCTTCTCATCGGCTGACCTTAAGCTCAATACTGAATATCATCTGTACATTAATGGAGTTCAGCAACAATATACAGGAAATTCATTTGGTATGATGGGTGGCGGAGGCTTTGGTGGTAATCGTCCTAGTGGTGACAACGGCCAAGCTGCTCCTCCAACAGGAGAGCGTCCTACTACTGGAGAAAAACCAGAAGGTACACCTCCATCAATTCCTGATGGGATGCAAGGAAAACCAGAAGGTGGCTTTAATCCAGACGGACAAAACACAACAGTAAGCGGTGAAGGTTCTACAGTATTTAAAATAACCGACTCTATTCATAGCTTTTCAGGTATTTCCGAGGCAACTGATAATAGCGGTAAAACAAAAGTTACCTTTACCGTCAATGACGGAGCCGGCATTCAAAGTGTAGCTTCTGGTAAAAGTGTTGTATTGAAGGGAGTTACAGCAAGTGCAAATGTTCCTGAAAGTGATATTCAGCTAACAGTAACGGACGTACCTTCTGAGAACTATTCTGAAACGTATCTTCTTTCTGAGTTAAAGGATGATTACTCTAAGATTATGCCTAAGGAGGATGGGCAATACCGTCTTACCATTGCGGTTGTGTCTTCTAACGAAACCTACACAGGGGTATCACAATGGCAATTTTCAATCGGTATGCTACCCTTCACGGATGTGAAGTCAGACGATGCGTCTTATAATGCCATTAAGACTTTGTATGAAAAAGGAATTATGATTGGAACGAGCTCTACTCAATTTTCACCAAATTCACCAGTAACACGTGCAACTGCGATTACAACTCTTGGTAGACTTCTTAATATAAAGCAGACTGAATCCAACGCCTTCAATGATGTTGTGAAAAATAGCTGGTATAGTGGGTATGTTGGTTGGGCAGTTGAAAATGGACTTGTTATTGGCGATGGAAAAGGAAATTTCATGCCCAATGCTAACCTGACTGCTGAGCAGATGAAAGCTGTTATATCGAGATATGTGGAACTTAATGGATTAAATATTGCGGTAGACGAGCTTTTTCCAAATACTCTTACGGGTACAATGACTCGCGCAGATCTTGCGTCTATATTAAGCAAGCTGCTGTAGATATGAGTAATAAAAAAGACACCCTTTCAGGTGTCTTTTTTATTTTTTCATCTTGAAAAGAAAATATTGCTGACGAGTCTAATGAAAGTTCCCGGTTTCATTTTCCGTGAATTTGCCATTGCTGTCATGCTGAGCTTGTTTGCGGCGATCATTACGGGCTTGTTGCTGCTGTTGGGCTTCCAGGCTGTTTACGGGAGTGGCTTCCAATTCTTTTACGGTGTTGATCAGATTCTTGTCTGGTTGATTTGCACTCAATTGAAAATTCCTCCTTGATTACCTAATGGTTGTGAATTTTATTATGTGCTGGCTACTGTGTGGCTATTCGTAATGTATTTTCATTCTATATGCCATTATTTTGGATGTTATTTTACTGTAATGTCTTGAAAATCAAACCCAGCTTGTCTAAGTTATCTCCACCACGACCTAAGAAACCTGCGATATAGCTACCTGAAGGAGCAGACAAAGTGTAAGAGGTTCCGCTTTTTGTCCCTGCGGCTACTTTGCGGTTTTGATTTGTTGTCAATTCAAGATAGAATATCCGATCGCTGCCTTTATAGCTGTTTTTGTACACCACAGCGCTTGTGATAAACTGCCCGCTGTTAAGTGTGAGCGTTGCTGCTGTACCGCCTGTGCCGCCATTCACTAGCGTGGTTCCATCGGCGTATTGCATAGCTATGGAATCTAGACGGCTTGCTCCTTTTAAGGTTACGGAGGTTGGACTGCTTGTGGATACGGCTTTACTTCAAGCCTTCTATATACATAGACTGAGTAGTATGATTTGCTAATATGTATTAAGAGTACTAATTAGAGGAGGAATCCAGTGGATAAATACAACATCCATAGCGACTTTGAACCCTACGCGAAGACAAAACTCCCTTTAAATCCTTTGATATTGCCAATTTTGAATAAACTCATAGCGAGAAGTGCGAGAAAATTCAACTCTACTGAAGGCGTGAATGTAACGAAAGAAGTTATTTCAGGCTATAAAGACGGAAGCGTTGAGCTGACGATAATTGAACCTGATGGTATTCCAAAGAATGCTCCTTGCCTTATTTACATTCATGGAGGAGCATTTGTCCTAAAAGCAGCACCTGCTCATATCCATTGGGTCTGTGAGTATGCTTCAAAAACACCTTGCATAGTGGTATTTGTGGATTATAGACTAGCCCCGAAATACGCTTTTCCATTTGGTGTCGAGGATTGTTATGCAGCATTCGAGTGGGTCTGCAATCATGCGGACGCCTTAGGCATTGATAAGAGTAGAATAGCAATTGGGGGAGATAGCGCGGGTGGCGCACTTGCTGCTGCAGTGACTTTAATGGCACGCGATAGGCAAGCTCCTCTTATTTGTTATCAAATGCTACTTTATCCAGTAACAGATGCAAGACAGACTACGGAATCCATTAAAGAGTTTACAGACACACCACTGTGGAACTCCAAACTTAATAAGAAAATGTGGGAATTGTATCTCAAGAATGGAGTAGCCGCTAGCAAGAGAGAATATGCATCTCCTATGGAAGCAACATCATTAAAAGGCTTGCCTGACGCCTATGTTGAAATTACAGAGTTTGATTGTTTGCGGGACGAAGGAATTCATTACGCAGAGGCTTTACAAAAAAGTGGGGTTCAGGTTGAATTGTATCACACCAAGGGAACCGTTCATGGGTATGATATAGCTGAAAAAAGTGAAATTGTGCAGCAGAGTGTAACACGAAGAATTGAGGCTTTACGAGGAGCTTTCAAGTAGAAAAAATGAATCAAGCCGTGGGCATCTTTTCGATGATCCACGCGTTTGATTCTTTTTTATTTTATCATCCATAAAATGTAAAAATGTCATAATAATTTGATGACTGCTGTCACTATTTATCTTAATTTAAAAGCATTACAATAAAGGATGGTCCTAAAGCTTAGCTATTGCTAGAGTTGAGGCTTACTCAATCCTAAAAGAATTAACTATTTACACTGGAGGCAGCTCTTGAAGATGAACCCACAACTGTTACGAGATTTCCCGTTCTTCGAACATCTTGATGATGAATATTTAGCTGAAATTGCCAAGCTATGTAGTGAGCGTACTTATATAAAAGGAGAGTCCATCTTTTTTGAAGGTGAAGAGGGAGAGGAACTCTATCTGGTGATCTCAGGAGTTGTTCAAATCTATCAAGATAACCACTCTAGGGATGTGATCCTTTCTATTTTTAGAGAAGGTGACTTCTTTGGAGAGATGGCTTTGCTGCAAAATGAAAGAACACGCTCTGCTTCTGCAAGGACCATTGAGAAGTCCACCTTATGTATTCTGAAAAAACGCGATTTCATTCCCCTATTAAAAAGTAACCCAGAAATACTAATCGGCATTTTGGAAACAGCCTTAGATCGTCTACGTGATGCCAATAAATTAATAACAGACTTGACTGTTATTGACGTGCGTACGCGCATTGCTCGCGTGTTGTTGCGTCTAACAGAACAGCATGGCGTGCCCAGTGATGAAGGTGTTCTAATCGATTTGAAGCTAACGCATCAACACCTGGCAGATATGACAGGAACGGCGCGAGAGACCGTGACAAAATCATTGCTTGGATTACAGGATGAGCAGTTGATACGTATTGATCAGAGAAAGATACTCGTGTGTAACATAGATAGACTTAGAAATATACTTGACGTAATTTAAATTTGGATATTTGAAAATTGTAATTGGGGTTACAGAACATTAATCAACCTAAATGATATAACAGTATTAACAAAGAACACGAACGACTATTAATAAATGAAAAGAGGAACTGGAATGAGTGTTAAAAAATTGGTTTTATCTATGTCAGGTACTTTTGTACTGGGAATCATTGTAGGCGGGGTCTTGTTATATAACGATTCGGTCTATAACTCCGTTAAGGATGCCCTGAATGGAAATGCCACGCAAAATTCGGTAGGCAGCGTTAATGGAGTGGGTGGTGTGACACAGGTTAATATTCAGGGTATGGATCTTGAAACAGCATTGATGGCTGTACAGTCTAATCGTGCAAGTATGTTAGAAAATCAGTTGAAAGACCAAATCGAATCCGTACAAGCCAAGAATGAAACAATCTCAAAACTGAATCAATTGTTGGGAATTATCAATGAAGAGCTAGGGAAGCTTCCTTCAGGTACTGAGGCCAACGCTGCTGTGAATCTGGCAGATGACAAGGGTGCCATGTTTACTGCCATGAGTATGGCTATACCGCAAACAAAAGGCGAGCTTGAGAGTCTGTTGGGACAAATCAAGTCACAGATTGATAGTGCAAGTAATAGTCAGCAAATGGACATGCTGCGCCTGCAAAGTTTATCCAATAAGCGGAACGAAGCTTTCGATGTAATGACGAATTTTGTTAAAAAAATGGAAGATTCAAGAAATAGTATTATAGGAAATATGCGGTGATGAATTAAAACTATGATACCTAGTGCTGCAGTCGATTTTCTACGTGATCATCCGTTATTACGAGGTATTCCTGATGATGAGCTACGAAATGTAATTAACGCTATAAAACTTATGTCTTTAGAGGATGGACAACGACTTCTTATGGAAGAGTCCACCTCTAAGGACTGTTTCATTATATGGCAAGGGAAAGTGCAAGTCACCTCGGTGAACTTAGTTGGAAAGGCGCTGCTCTTAGCTGAACTTGGACCGGGAGAGTTAGTAGGAGAGATCGGTCTTATTCGGAACGTACAAAGATCAGCTAGTGTTACGGCAATCGGACCAGTAAAGGCGTTGCGTCTGGACCGTTCCTCGTTTGAATATTTGGCCAGCCTGAGTCCGCTATTTTATGAGAGTGTGCTTGTGAACATACGGATTCGAATGATCCATAGTATGCTTCGCAAAGCGACAATCTGGTCGGTCATACCTGATGCTGAACTTCGGGGTCTTGCAGAGATTACAACGATTAAGAAAGTAACGAAGGGCGAAGAGATTATCGCGGAAGGTACGGATGTTGATCAATTTCTCATGATTAGCAGCGGAAGCATCGAGCTTTGCAGCCGAAAGCGGCGTAAGACTATTCTTCGAGAAGGGGATTTTTATGGAGAGACAGAGTTACTAACGGACACGGTTTCCTCGCACACGTTGATCGCGGTAGAAGATAGTGAATTACTGATCATGGGTAAGTTAGAATTCTTAACTATACTTGACTATTATGCTCCGGTTCGTCAACAACTCATAGAGGTTCTAAATATACGAACACCCCATATGTTGGAGAAAGTTACTATCGCCTTCGGCGGGGAGTCTATTGTAGAGGATAATAAATCGCTACCTAAGGCCAAAGACAAGTGGATGGAGCAATTACTCTGGCTGGTAGGTGGATTCCTTGTCTTATCCTTCTTGGCACTATTCCTTCATAGCCAATGGTGGAAGATCGCCGCTTTAATTGTTGGAGGTGTTGTGGGTCCTGTAGCATTCGTAGCTTTTATGAGAAGTCAGCAGTTAATAGGCTTTCGCCAGAGGAGGCTTGGTTTAGTTTTTGTGTCCACGGCGATTGTTGCTATCCCTCTGGCTTGGTATTTAGAGCGGATTTGGCTTTTTGAAGTAAAAGCAAATTCCTCCGACTTTTCGCAGCTTTACGTACCGTTGTCTGTAGCTCTAATTGAAGAAACTGCAAAATTATTAGTCTGTGTGATGCTCGTTCGGACGCGAAAAATCCATTTTCTGATGGATGCAGTGGTGTTTGGTGCCGCAGCAGGAATGGGATTTGCTGCAGTGGAAAGTATTATTTATGGATGGGTACATATTGATGATGCCTCTTCACTTGGAATGCTCGCCGTTCTATGGATGAGAGCATTATTATCTCCCTTCGGTCATGGAACATGGACTGCGATCGCAACTGTGGGTATCTGGTATGCAAGCAGCATGCATAAGAACTCGAGCTTGGGTGACAGTAAGCCGTGGACGAAAGGGCGACGTGCAATGGAGATGTTTTTGGCAGCAGTCGTGATGCATGCATTATGGAATTATCACTTTGAATCGGGTCTGATGAAGGCGGGTGCTATGGCCTTAGTCGGGTTTGTGGGTCTCTATTTATTGTTCTCACTCATTCGTAGGGGAAGAAGAGAGGAGTTCCATGCATTGAATATGTTAAATCCAACCACGCATGAGGCGATAAGGCATGACGATCAAGTGAAGCCTAAGACGCAGGAGCTTTTTTGTGAAGGCTGCGGGTCAATGTCTCCTCAAGGTACTCGCTACTGTGCACGCTGTGGCCAGGCATTAAGGGTGAAATGATAATTAACTTTGACGTAGAGCTACAAGCTCCGTTCCTAGTGGAACGGAGCTTGTTTGCGTGCTCATTTAGAAACATGTAAAGGATTGGATGGACTCCAAGCTCAATCCTGTATACACCCAGAACCTTCCGTTCCACTGAAATCCAGCAACCGAGGTACGTCCTACGAAAACCGGGTAAAACCAGAATTGATTTCTATTGACAAGCCAAATGTACGTATTCCGAAACAAACAGCCAGCAATTGCTCCCGGGTCGACAGCAAGGGGCGAAACCGCAGATTGCTGAGGGATGAATTCTGGGGGAGGTGAGCTGGGTGCTGTGAGTCCTGGTTGCCCGGGGCCTGGCTGTCCCGCCTGTCCCGGTTGCCCTGGGAATCCTGGGAAACTTGGAGGTGGTAAAAATGACATAATCTTGTCACTCCTTAATGGATGGGCTAAAACATTGTATGTAGAAGCGGAGAAAAGTGAATGGGCGTTTCGAAGATTCTTTACTATGTTTCGCGGGGGATGAAATGTTTTCTGGATTATGTGTTAAACGAGAAGACAGCTCATTGCAAGAATGAACAGTGGCTTACAATGCCATGTGGATATTATTCCCTTTATAAATTAAGCGCATGAATAACCCATGGAGGTTATAATAGACACAAAGAAGAACCGATGCTTACTAACCAACAGTACAATAGACCCCGTATCTTACGATGGGTGGGGTCTATTTTTTTTGGCGTAAGGCTGTTATGAAAGCTGTGTAGTCGGTATTATTGAAAGGTGATTTAAATGCTGAAAGCTTATGGTTGGCTCACTTTTTGTGTAGTCGTATGGGGTAGCAACTTTGTGTTTGGAAAGATCTTAGTTCAGGACTTCTCCCCCGGTCTGTTAACATCACTGAGACTTTTATTTATAGTGTTATGTCTAGTTGGAATAACAGCTTACAAAAAGAGTTTTAAGCTGGTGGGTAAATCGGATGTCCTACTAATTTTATCTTTAGGTGTTATTGGTGTGTTTATTAATCAATGGTCCTTTTTTAAAGGGCTGCAAACGGCTGATCCAACGACATCTGCAATTATTTTAGCTATGACTCCTATTTTAACGGGCTTGTTAGCCGCTGTTTTTTTAAAAGAAAAATTAACGATTCGTATGCTCATAGGGTCCATTCTAGCGATCATAGGCATTTATTTTGTCGTTGTAAAAGGTGGATCATCCTCGTTACATTTTGACAAAGGACTACTGTGGATTGTTGTGACGATGATAACATTCGCAATTATGATTATTATGACTAGGGTACTCTCGCAAAGAATAGATCCACTCACGATTACTTTATATTCAAATCTGGTGGGTTTTATATTATCGATCCCTTTTGCCTTCTCGCTAGATACACCTATACGAATGAGCTCGAATATTACGGATTGGGCTCTGCTGATTGGAACCGCCATTGTTGTACATGGCATAGCCACTCTGATTTGGAATAACAATATTCGACATGTTAATGCTTCAAAAGCGTCTGTATTATCTAATTTAGAGCCTTTTGTAGCCATGATTATGGGATTAATATTACTGTACAAACCCATCACAGGTGTGGAAGTGTTAGGGTCATTGTTCATTCTGACAGGAGTTATGTTATCTACGTATCAACGAAAAAGTGCGATATTAAACCCGGTGGAATAGCCTGAGGGGGAGAGACTCGGAGACTCATTAATTCTCCGGGTTACAGCCCTTATTTTCACCAATTTATTCATATACTTGTGAATTAGTATCTTAATAGACTTAGATATGTTATAATAAATTTATTGAAGTAGCGTCCTAATAAATACACATAGTGTAGAGGGTTGTTCTTGAATTAATAACCTTGTACCATATGTGTATTTTTTATTTTTAGAGATAAGAATGTCATGTAAATTAAAATTAGGTGGTAATTAGTATGGAAACAGGCACAGTGAAATGGTTTAACGCAGAAAAAGGATTTGGATTTATCGAAGTTGAGGGCGGTAGTGATGTATTCGTACATTTCAGCGCAATCACTGGAGACGGTTTTAAATCTTTGGACGAAGGTCAACGTGTTGAATTTAATATCGTACAAGGCAATCGCGGAGCACAAGCTGAGAATGTCGTAAAACTCTAATATAGAGCTCGAAGCCCCAAACAATATGTTTGGGGCTTTTTTATTTTTTTTCAGGGGATAAAGAACGGGCTGATATCCTGAATCTTTTGATGTTCTGAAGTTAATCAAGCAAATAAAACCATTTTATGGTATGTTTTTTGGTGATTGATGTTATAACTTGGGAGCTGTATAAGGATGATAGGGAATACGACAGACAAAGAACGGACGATATTCGATCATGCTGGAAATACGATCAAGACAGAAGACAGAGAAATTCGAATTCTTGCCAAGTATGAAGAGCCGCTGGTTGTCCTGTTAGGAAACGTGCTTAGCGATGAGGAATGTAATGAGTTAATTGAGTATTCTAGAGAACGATTGCAACGTTCGAAAATAGGCGAAGACCATGCGGTCAATCCAATTAGAACGAGCAGCGGTGTGTTCTGTGAGGAGAATGAGACGGTTACAAGAATCGAGAAACGATTCTCACAAATTATGAATATCCCTATCGAGCACGGTGATGGCTTGCAAGTCCTTTTGTATATCCCTGGTCAAGAGTATCTACCCCATCATGATTTCTTCGCACAAACGAGTCGAGCAAGTAGCAATAATCGAATTAGTACGCTCGTGATGTATTTGAATGATGTGGAGGAAGGTGGAGAAACAGATTTCCCTATGCTTAATTTATCTGTGAGCCCTAACAAAGGTATGGCGGTCTACTTCGAATATTTTTATGATAATCATGAATTAAACGAGTCCACCTTACATGCAGGTATGCCAGTAATCAAAGGTGAAAAGTGGGTTGCAACGATGTGGATGAGAAGACAAGTCCTTCGCTCATCCTAGATGTAAGGTATTGTATTTTTTGATCTCACTTACTACAGTCAAATATATCTTCCAGAGAAGACACCCTAAAGGGTGTCTTTTTATATTAAAGTAAGTAATTTTATTGATAATTTCTATAGATTGGAGGGAGGCTAAGGGGGATCGGAGTATTGATTGGAGGATTTACTAGTCACTATGTTATAATATTTATTCACTATTTCAAATAGGGTGAATCTAACATTATGAGAGAGTTTCATAGTAATCATCACAAGTTGTTTATTATTGGTGGGGGCGCTGCAGGGTTAATGGCTGCCATTACTGCGAGTGACTTTGGTATTGATGCAGCTATATTGGAGGGCAACGACCGGATTGGCAAAAAGATATTAACGACAGGAAACGGTCGCTGTAATATTACGAATAATTCTACAACGATGGAGCCGGAGGAGACGATTGCTTTATTATATAAGTATCACAGTACTCAGCCTGACTTTCCATTGTCTGCGCTGCAGCAATTTGGTATCCAACAAACCATCGACTTTTTTAGAATGCTCGGACTTCCGCTAACAAGCTTGGAGGATGGTCGGATGTATCCGATGTCACTGCAGGCTGGCTCTGTGTTGGATATTTTCCAGCTTGCGATGAAGGACCGGAATGTGCCTGTGTATTTTAATCATAAAGTGTTGGATGTTACTGTGTCGATAGATCATCCACGTTTTAGGATTGTTTGCCAGACAGAGTCGGAGGAGCAGGTTGTATTAACCAGTGATTATCTTTTTCTATGTACAGGCGGTCTTACCGCTCCGAAAACGGGAACGGACGGTTCCGGGTACACCCTGGCTCAACGTTTAGGGCACACGCTTATTGAGCCTTTGCCGGCCATTGTTCAATTGAAGCTGGATTATCCGCATCTAAAGGCATTGTCAGGTGTCAAATTCGAGGGAATGGCTCATATCATGGTGGACGGTCAAACGATCCGCAGCGAATATGGCGAGATTCTTTTCACCGACTATGGTATCTCCGGTCCAGCCATTCTCCAGCTTAGTCGAGTTGCTTCTTATAACTTAGCTGAAGAGAAGCCTGTGGTGATATCGGTCGAATTAATGCCGGACCGCAGTGGCGAAGAAGTAATTGATTTTCTGGAAATGCACTGGGGTACATTCGGGCACCGGACTGTTGCGGAATCCTTTATCGGCATTATCAACAAGAAGCTAATTCCTGTATTAATGAAGGAAGCAGGCATCAATCAGCAGCCTAACCTGCTTTGTCAGGATTTATCGTGGAATACGAAAAAAATAATTTATCGAATCATGAAGAATTGGGAATTCACAGTCATAGGTACCAATAACTTTACTTTCGCCCAAACTACAGCCGGAGGCATCGACACAATGGACATCAACCAAGAAACGATGGAATCCAGGCTTGTTCCCGGGCTCTATTTTGCGGGTGAGGTGATGGATGTGGATGGAGACTGTGGTGGATACAACCTGCAGTGGGCTTGGAGTTCAGGTTATGCTGCAGCAAAAGGGCTTGCTGATCATATAGCAACTAATTCTGAATGATACGAAGAGAAAAGACACCTTAAAGGGTGTCTTTTTTCGTTTAACTGCAATGTCTACTCCACCAAAACACCATTAATGAACGTCATAGTTTTATCTTTGAATTCAAGGATAAACTTGTTTGGGAAATCCAGATCGGTTTGAATCTCCGTCCCCAACATAACTTTTTTACCTACATCATCAAAGGGATTGTGAATCAAGCCCCTAGGGGTATACCTAGTTTCGGAACCAATCACATTATTATTTTCATCGCGGATAAATTTAGTTTTTCCTGAGAACACCAAGTCTTTACCATTTTCCAAAGTTAGATGAACCTCCAGATGAGTCTTTGTCTTCTGATAATCGATGGTCACATCTTTAGAGGATACAGGGAAACCAATTACAAAAAGTCCAATAAGAGCAGCAGCCAGTAGGATTACCGTTAAAATGGAAAAGGCGAGCGTCTTTATATTTTTTGATTTGACCTTTTTAAAATAATTAAGTTTGTTAACTTCTTCTTTATCAACAATAGGCACAATTAGATCTGCTGTTGCGGTCATTTCGTTATAGGACTGAAGGCAGCTTTCACAGGTTTGCAGATGCTTTTCAATCTCTTCGTTGCTATGTACAGAGGTTAGCTTTTCAATATAGGAGGGCAATAAATCCTGAATGATCTCGCATTTCATGAAGATCTTCCTTTCATCAATTTTTGTTTTCCGCGGTAAAAGGTAACTCTTGCCCAAGTCTCATCCCTTCCGAGAATTTCACCAATTTCCCGAAAGCTGAATTCTCCGGTCAAACGCAGATACAATACTTCCTTGGTATTGGGATCAAGTAAATGAAGTTGTTTAAATAACTCCATTTTATCTTGAGCTAAAATGAATTGAGTTTCTGTTGAATTTTCGTTTGAAAAAGCAGGGTCTTCTAATTCTTGAGTCTTCCTTTTGTTCTGCTTGTCCAGCTCCTGATACCACACATGCTTAGCAATCTGACAAAGCCATACGTATACTTTGCAGGTTCCATCATATTTGTGTATGGACTTTATAGCTCTATAAAAGGTTTCTTGGGTGATTTCTTCTGCCAGTAAATGATTATGACAAAAACTGAAAACGAATTTATATACTTGGGTTGAATATTCCCTGTATAATTCCCCATTGTCCTGCATCCGTTCACCTCCTCAAGTTATATATCCGTAAAATGCTATAAACGTTACAGCCTTATATAAACTTTTGAAATTAAAATCTTTGGAAGAAACATCATCATAAAGGATTTTGCAGGCAATGTCAGGATTTAAGTTGATAAAAAACAGAAAAAACGGACATCATTGATGTCCGTTTGTCCGTTTGTTTCTTCTATTTTCCACTTGGCAACAATTTATTCAATAAGATCGCAGCCAATGAAGCCGCTAGGATAGGTGAGCCCAGCAAATATTGCACGAATGAAGGTAAGGAATGCAAGTAATCGCTAGGAATGAGTACCAAAGCTAACGTTATAATCATCGGTATTGCGATAATGTACATTTCTTTTTCGCCAATCGTTACGTTCTTCATCACCTGCACACCGTTAATCGCGATAATCCCGCAGACGATAGCGAAGACGCCGCCGATTACAGCGGATGGAATTGAAGAGATCAGAGCAGCTAATTTACCAGAACAACCGAAGAGGACAAACCATCCTCCTACAGCAAGAAAGACCCGGCGGGAGGCAACACCCGTGATGGAGATAATGCCTGCATTGGTTGAATAGCCTGTAACAGGTGTTGATCCGAGAGCAGAAGCAATAAGACAGCCAATTCCTTCACCGATAACACCTTTGTTAATATGCTCGTCTGTTAAAGGTTTATTGATTACGTTGCTGACAGCAAACCAGGTACCAGTTGTTTCAGCAAGCAGTACGAGATAAATAATGACCATGGTGATAATAGCAGAAAAGTTGAAAGAAAATCCGAAATCCACAAAAGCGATCCGCGGCATACTAAACCAATTCGCTTGGCTAATCGCTGAGAAGTCTAACACACCCATCATATTAGCAGCAACACATCCAACTACTAACGCCATCATGACGGAAATAATTCGGAAGATCGTTCCTTTATTGCGGAACATAGAACCTAGAATTACAAATAAAAGGAGTGTACCCGCTGAAATAAGGGCTAATAATACATTCTGGTTGATGGAAGCGCCTGAGGCTCCATAGATATTGTCTCTTATAGCAACTGGTAGTAAAGAAAGACCAACTATGAATATGATCGTACCACCTACAATAGGTGGGATAAAGTTTTTAACGATTTTATTAAAGATACCGACATAGCCCAGAATAATAACCAGGATCGCACCGATTAAACTGGCACCTAACACGGAACTCCAACCTAACTCTCCGCCACCACTTGCTGCATAAATACTGACGATCGCACCAAGTGGAACATAAGAAGGCCCTTGAGCGATCGGAAGCTTCATACAGAAATAAGTCTGCACAATCGTTGCAAGTCCAGCAGCAATAAAGGTGGATTGAATCAACGCGCTTGACTGATTGGGTTGTAAGCCGATTAACATTGCAACTAGGAAAGGAACCACATAAACGTCCATTGCCAATACATGTTGGAAGCCTAGGATGATGGATTTACTGAATGAAACCTTTTCATCGGGTAGAACGGTTAATAGTTGTGACTTTAATGGTGCTTGATCTTGCACGTTTGCTTGTGTTTCCACTCAGATGCCCACCTTATATTTTCTAGTTTTATCGATCCTTAACGTGAATGAACCTTGTTACCCTGTACCCAGACTTCACGGATATTCTCAGGTCGAGCTAGATACATCATTTTTTGAAACACGTCGTGTAAATCTTCATTCCCATCAAAGATAGGCAATCTAGCCGATGGTATTTTCGTATCGATAATTTGAACATCCCATGTATAGCCTTCTAGTATCCGACCGATAGGTAAGCTTAAACTTTTACCACCGCCAGCGGTAGCAAGATAGAAAGATTCATCAATCTTAATCCGAGATCCTAGTAAACCACGCTCTTGTGCAGGAAGAGAAGGATTAACGCCATCCTCTAGCATTCGTGAAGACATTACAGCTTGTCTTATGTTATCGAAGAGACTAGGTGAAAAACCACCGGAAATATCAGACCCTAAACCAATCTCCACACCCTTGGAATGAAAGTGAGCGATAGGGATGACACTATTGGCAAAATAAGCGTTTGATATTGGACAATGCGCAATAGCTGTTCCTGTCTCCGCAAATAAATCTACATCGTCTTCATCTAAAAAATTGCAATGTGCCATGACAGATTTATCACGGAGCAGACCGAAATCATGCAAGGCAAAAGCATCGTTCTTCTGGAATCGTTCTTGTACATAACCGTGCGCCCAATCACTTTCACTACAATGCGATTGAATATGAGTATCGTATTTTGCGGCTAAGTCCCCTAAACCTTGCAAAGCCTCATTTGTGCAGCTTGGGATGAACCTAGGTGTCACTACTGGATAAACGCCTTGCTTAGTAGATTTGGCTAGTTCTTTTACCGCTAGAATAAATTCTTCTGTATCTTTAAGTGCGGTGTCGGTGTCAGTGTCGCGATAGTTTTCTGGATTCCCTTGAGGATCGTCCATTACCACTTTTCCAACGAGTCCCCGCTGTCCTTTTTCTGCACAGATTTGGGCTAATAATAAGCTGGCTTCTTTATGCACCGTTGCAAAATAAAGAGCTGTAGTGGTTCCGTTCGCGAGTAGAGTATCAACCACGTCATCGTAGATCTTTTTTGCAAAATCCAGGTCTGAAAATTTAGACTCCAATGGGAAGGTGTACGTATTTAACCAATCATAGAGTGGAATGTCTAACGCAGTACCGGATTGAGCCCACTGCGGGGCATGAACATGCAAGTCGATAAAGCCAGGCAAAAAATACTGACCTTCAGCTAATCGATGGAAGTTATCTTGATCTTGATAAGAATCTAGTAAAAGTTGATAGTCGGGTTCCTCTGGCGAAACGATCTTTTCTATCATCCCATCTGTATTAATGCAGTAGAGGTGGTCTTTTAAAATTTGAATTTCCTTCGGTGATTTGCTTGAAAATGAAGTACCTAGGAATATTTGCATATATTCTGTCATAATTTCCGCCTTAATGTTCGTCTTTTGGTGTTCGTTTGTTATTATAATCCGTAAAAAATGATAAGTCTATGCCTAAAGTCGAACAAAGACGAGCGTTGAATACTGAATTATGTTCTAATTAGATCGAAACATATGAATTCACGTTATCTTTGCGTAAAATGTATGCGGTTACTTACTTATGCTATAATACTTATAGATTAATAAGGTTAAGCGCTTGAGAAAAATGGGTTAGGGAGTGTTACTGAAATGAGAAGATATAACTTTTGGCGTCCGATCATGCTAATTATTGTCGCCCTGCTTACGAGAAGCTTGGTTACTAACGTATGTATTTTGTTTGGTCTTCAGACTGATGTAGCGAGTAGTATAGGTACGCTGGGCATGGTTATCGCCGGTTTAGTGATGTATAATCGCATGAACATCCGCCGCCGAAAATAACGAACAGATTCCAACAATCCGATCCATCCGGTTGATTAATAAGTCATGAGTGCAATCGTATAAACTGCTTAGTTATTATGTTATAGTAAAGAGTGAAATAAACATGTATTAACCTTAAAAGGAGTACTTCATGACACAGTTTGTCTACAAGCAAATTATTGATGATCTAAAAATGAAAATCTTTGCTGGGCAGTTTCCTGATATGAAATTACCGGATGAACGGAGTCTCAGTGAGACTTATCAAGTGAGTCGGAGTTCCATTAAAAGTGCTCTGACTAAAATGGCGAATGCCGGCATTATTTTTAAAAAACGTGGTTCAGGAACCTTTATTAACCCGTTATACATAAAAAATGAATCTATTTTTAATTACGAAGGCTCTAATTTAGGGGTCACCGACAATTTTCATATGCATGGCAAGAAACCTAAAATCAAAGTATTGAAATTTGAGGTTATCCCACCAACAGAAGAGTTACAGCGGGATTTGTTTTTAGGGCCTCATGACTTTGTTTACAAAATCGTTCGACTTCGTCTCTTTGAAGATGAACCCTTTATGATTGAAACAGGGTATATCCCCATAAAAATCGTACAAAATTTGAATCAGACGATTATCGAAGGATCTATTTTTAATTATTTGGAGGACTCGCGCAATTTAGCGGTTACCAAATCTTTTTTATCCATATCTGCAGAGCCATCGGATTCCAATGATCAAGAACTGCTGAATTTAGAGAAGAATGAGCCTGTTAGCATTATGGAGGGGATTTTCTTCTTGGATAATGGCACGCCTTTTGAATTTTCGCACATGCGATTCCACTACAAATTCTTAAAATTTAATACCTTTGTATCGGTTGACTAAAAGTAAGACTGGGGAATTTTTCTCGGTCTTATTTTTTTTGTTTTGAACAAAATAGAGTTAAGTCCTCCAGCATGATCTCTTCGAAAATAGTTCCTATATTTTTACAAATATTAAAATATACAAGCTTTTTTACAGTGAATTTACTCCGTTTTTCATACTATGTTCATATTTTCACATAATTGGACCGTATCATTTGTTTAAAAGGTTGAATTAATTTTGCGCGGCGGTATGATGTATTTGTGGAAGTAATACGGTACTGAAAAAAACATAAAAAATTTTGGGGAGTGGAAGAAATGGTATTATCCATGGATGTTGATTACTCATCAAAAACTTATTTAGAAAAGCTGGATGCCTATTGGCGTGCGACGAACTACATATCCGTAGGTCAACTGTACTTAAAAGATAATCCGTTGTTAAAGGAACCGTTGAAGGATGCAGATGTAAAAATTAAGCCTATCGGACACTGGGGAACCATTCCTGGCCAAAATTTTATTTATGCCCATTTGAATAGGGTCATTACTAAATATGACTTGAACATGTTCTACATTGAGGGGCCTGGTCATGGTGGTCAGGTTATGGTTTCAAATTCTTATCTGGACGGTAGTTACACGGAAATTTATCCGGAAATCACGCAAGATATTCCAGGGATGAAGAAATTGTTCAAACAATTCTCATTCCCAGGGGGCATTGCTTCTCATGCCGCCCCAGAAACACCTGGTTCTATCCATGAAGGCGGCGAGTTGGGTTATTCTCTTTCTCACGGTGTCGGTGCCATATTGGATAATCCGGATCTGATTTCGGCTGTTGTGATTGGTGATGGCGAGGCTGAAACTGGACCACTAGCTGCTTCATGGTTCTCCAACAGATTCATCAACCCGGTTACTGATGGTGCGGTTCTGCCGATCTTACACTTGAATGGTTTCAAAATCAGTAATCCAACGATCCTATCCCGTCAATCAAAAGAAGAAATTACCGCATACTTTAAAGGGATGGGTTGGGAACCGTTCTTTGTTGAAGGTGAAAATCCTGATCTTATGCATCCAGAAATGGCAAAGGTGCTGGATACTATCGTAGAAAGAATTGAAGCGATTCAAAAGAATGCACGTGAGAACAATGATCTTACTCGTCCGGTTTGGCCAATGCTGGTCTTCCGCTCTCCTAAGGGATGGACAGGTCCAAAGCAATGGGACGGTGTACCAAATGAAAATTCATTCCGCGCCCATCAGGTGCCAATTCCAGTGGACCAAAAAAATATGAAACACGCACCAGCGTTACTGGAGTGGTTAAATAGCTATAGACCGGAAGAATTATTTGACGACAATGGCCGTTTGAAAGCTGAAATTGCTGAGATTCTGCCTACAGGCGACCGACGTATGGGAATGAATCCTGTTACCAACGCCGGTAACCTCATTAAAGATTTGAAATTGCCAGATTATCGTAACTTTGCACTTGATAATGCTGTGCCAGGCCAAGTTATTGCACAAGATATGGCTGTGCTGGGTAAATACATGAAAGATGTAATCTCCCTTAATGAAGAGAACCGTAACTTTAGAATTTTCGGACCGGATGAAACGATGTCCAACCGTCTGGGACCTGTCTTTGAAGTAACTAAACGACAATGGCTGGATCAAATTAAAGAACCAAATGATGAGTTCCTCTCATCTTATGGACGTGTAATTGATTCTCAATTGTCTGAACATCAAGCAGAAGGCTTACTTGAAGGATATGTTTTGACTGGACGTCACGGTTTCTTTGCGAGTTATGAAGCTTTCTTGCGTGTAGTTGATTCTATGATTACTCAGCATTTTAAATGGCTGCGTAAAGCAACAGATCAAAGCTGGCGTGCAGATATCCCATCCTTAAATGTGGTGGCAACTTCAACTGTATTCCAACAAGACCACAATGGTTATACTCACCAAGATCCAGGTCTGTTAGGTCACTTGGCTGATAAGAAGCCTGAATTTATCCGTGAGTATTTACCTGCCGATGCGAACTCCTTGCTGGCTGTCTTTGACACCGTCTTAAATGACCGTCAAAAAATCAACCTGATCGTTTCATCCAAACATCCGCGTCCGCAATGGTTTAATGCAGATGAAGCACAGGAGCTGGTTGAAAAAGGCTTGAAGATCATTGACTGGGCAAGCACCGATCAAGGTGGAGAGCCGGATGTTGTTATTGCTTCTGCTGGTACAGAACCAACTATTGAAAGCTTAGCGGCAATCTCTATCCTGCATGAGAAACTTCCAGCACTTAAGATTAGATATATCAATGTGGTGGACTTATTGAGACTGAGAAGTCAAAAATTAGATCCTCGTGGTTTATCTGACGAAGAGTTTGATCAATTTTTCACAAAGGACAAACCGGTTATTTTCGCCTTCCACGGGTATGAAGGTCTGATTAAAGACTTGTTCTTTGATCGTCATAACCATAACCTTCACGTACACGGGTACCGTGAGAATGGTGATATCACAACACCTTTCGATATGCGTGTCTTGAATCAAATGGACCGTTTTGATCTAGCGAAGGAAGTTGTGCTGAGCTTGCCTGATGGGGATAAGCATAAAGCCATCGCAGATGAAATGGACGCTATCGTGAAGAAGCATCACCAGTTCATTCGTGAAGAAGGTATTGATCTGCCAGAAGTAGAGAACTGGGTATGGAAGCCATTGAAATAAGCATAGCCAGTACCATAGGAAGTAATGAAAAAGACACCCTTAGGGGTGTCTTTTTTGTGTTGTCCAAGTAACTATATAAAACAATTATAGTCATTCTTTCATCTTTACCACTGTAAATATATGTGAGTAAATAGGATGGATAATGAAAGGGGAGAAATGTATGCCACATATTGATAAACTTCCCAAGTCTATAGAAATGCAGCTTACGGAACAACCGTTATTTCACTTTGTATCTGATTTAATGAAAGATGGACAATTCGGTGAGCAGTGGCTTGTATTGACTGAGAAGGAGCTTTCCGTTTGGGGGACGGATGGGAAATTGGTGTCGAAGCTATTTGTTTCGAGCATAACCGATTCCCGAGTTGTAGGCGGGGTAGGCGGCGGTTCGTTGCTTGTCGATACTAAAGAGGGTCCAATGATTCTTATACGTTATACCGCATCACTTACTTCTATATTTGGATTTGCGTCTAAATTAATTGCTGCTGTAGCTAAAGGGGAGGAGCGGCCAACGGCTTCTGAAAAAGAATTTCCAAGACATTGCCCAAAGTGCCGCAATCCGCTTCCGGACGATTCTCAAGCTTGTCCGGTATGTAAAAGTAATGGCAAGGTTCTGTTTCGGATGCTAAGTTACGCTAAGCCGTATAAAATCCAAATGATCGCAGCAGCGATTATGTTGATTTTCACTACATTGGTAGAGCTTGTTCCACCTTTTTTGACGAAGATGATTGTTGATAACGTGTTAACAAAAAAGGACATGGGCTCAACGCTTCTGTGGATAGTCATTGGGCTTGCTGCCACATCTCTGGTGGTTACGCTAATGCAGACTGTACGTGGACTTATCGGGGTATGGATTGGTTCCAAAATTATGGGTGATCTGCGTCATGATGTGTATCATTCCTTGATGAAATTGTCGTTATCTTTCTTCGATCGAAGACAGTCTTCGCAATTCATTGGACGGGTGAATAATGACTCTGAGGCGATGCGGCAATTCATGACAGATGGCGTGATATGGGTCTCTGGCGAATCCTTGAGGGTAATCGCAATCTTCGCGATTATGTTTAGTATGGATTGGAAGCTAACACTGCTAGCCATGCTACCTATGCCGCTCATGGTCGTACTATCGACTGTATTATGGCCAATGATTGGCAGACGGTGGTACCAGCAGTGGAGATCTATTTTTAGACTAAACGCTTTGGTTGGCGATTCTTTGCAGGGGATTCGTGTGGTTAAAGCATTTGGTCAGGAAACTACGGAAATGTCACGTTATACTGTCGCCAATAAGGAATTGGTACGGCACAATATCCGGATTGAAGGCTTGTGGCAGGGAATGTTTCCCGCCTTTGCGTTAGTTGCTGGCGTAGGTACGCTATTAATTTGGTATTATGGCGGCAGAACGGTGCTTGATGGACAGTTATCTATTGGTACACTAATCGCTTTGGTGACTTACCTCGGGATGCTCCTCGGACCTTTGCAGTGGGTAAGTCAAATGATTAATTGGGCCAGTCATGCGATTTCAGCTGCAGATCGGGTATTCGAAATTATGGATACACCATCCGATGTGCCTGATACTACGAACCCAGCGGATATTGGTCGTGTCAGTGGTGAGGTAGAGTTTAAACAGGTCACTTATGGATACGAAAAGCATCATCCTGTGCTCAAGAACGTGGATTTAAAAGTGGGTGCAGGAGAAATGATCGGTCTGGTTGGGCATTCAGGTGCTGGGAAGTCGACCTTCATCAACATGATTTGCCGATTCTATGACACAGACGAGGGGACCATCACCATCGATGGGGTGGATATCCGAAATATTAGCCAGTCTGTCCTTCGGAGTCAGATCGGTGTAGTGCTGCAGGAGACATTTCTGTTCGACGGCACGATTGCTGAGAATATCGCTTATTCTAAACCGGAGGCTACAGAGCTGGAAATTATGCGTGCTGCTAAAATTGCCAATGCACATGACTTCATCGTTCAGCTACCTGATGGCTATGACACAAGGGTAGGAGAACGTGGGCATAAGTTATCCGGAGGGGAGAAGCAGCGAGTGTCTATTGCCCGAGCAATAATTCACGATCCGCGGATTCTAATTCTGGACGAAGCAACGGCTTCTGTAGATACAGTGACTGAGCGGCAAATTCAAGAAGCGATTTCGCGTCTGGTCAAAGGCAGAACGACATTCGCCATTGCTCATCGCTTGTCCACTTTAAGAAATGCCAATCGGCTCGTCGTGCTGGAACGCGGTAAGATTATTGAAGTGGGTACGCATGAAGAATTGCTAGCAGTAGAAGGGGCTTACTTCAAACTGGTCGAAGCACAGAAAGAAATGTCCCAGATCAAGGGGGTAGAAGTGCATGAGTGATCCAATCAGCGTCAGTGGTGAATTGAATGCTAAAGATAAGGATCCCTATGAAATTAATATTTTCGAACCGGGTGCGATCTCCTTTAGTCGTAGTCAAGGCGGGGTATTTCAAGGCGTAGTGGAAGGTAAGGTTTATGAAGAACTAATTCTTTTTCGTATCTTTCCTTTTCAATACAACACCCAGTATATTTCTGTACGTAACTCTAAGAGTGAGGAGATCGGTGTCATTCGTGACATTGATCAGCTGGATGAGGAAAGTCGCGGGGAAGTGGACAAAGAATTGCAGCTGCGATACTTTTTACCGGTTGTGACCCGAATTGATTCCATCAAACAGAAGGCAGATATGTGGATTTGGGAGCTGCAGACGAATCTGGGTCAGACCCGTATCGTGATGCGTAACCTGCATGAGCATATGCAATACCCAAGCCTTCATCGAATCATTCTGACTGACGTTAACGGAAAAAGATGCGAAATTCGTGATTATTCCACTTTGGATGCTCAGAGTCGGAACAAGCTGAAAGACGTTTTATAGTGGAAGAAGGAAAGTGCTTGGTAGTTTATACTACTGAGCACTTTTTTGATCGGTGTAAACATCCGAGGTTATCCCTCCTTTTGTGATGAGGAAACGCATTGGATTGGAGCAAATTTGTCACTAAACTTCCAGTATATGTGGTAATATATTACAACTAGATGATTACTATATGGGAGGTATGTGAGTGAAGCATAAATGGATGAACTCGCCGTACACCTTTGCTTTAGGGATGTTTGCGATGATGGTTCCCAGTCAGGCTTTTAGTTCTTTTTACAGTTATTTTTATGTGGAGAAATTGGGCTTGGGCATTGGACTTGCTACACTGGCCAGAACAATCTTTCTGATCTGGGATGCGGTGAATAATCCGCTGTTTGGATACTGGTCAGACCGCACAAATACCCGCTATGGTCGGCGTAGACCCTGGGTGTTCGGCTCGATTCCGCTGTTTATGCTGGCGTTTGTGCTGGTATTCTCTCCTCCTGGCGGTTTATCCGAGAATGGACTCTTCACTTGGTTTCTAGTGACGCTTATTTTCTATGAGGCTGTCGCTACGGTCTTGTGGGTGAACTATGGCGCACTGCTTCCGGAGCTCTTCCGTGGAGATCGTATTCGGGCAAAAGCCTCGGCGATTCAGCAAGGCTATCAAGTGGTTGCTCTGTTAATCGGTACGGCTCTAACGCCAATCCTTTTCGCAGCAATTAACTTCTCAAATATGGCTATTGTGTATGCCTGTGTTTTCGGTGTGTTTATGTTCTTATGTATGATGAATGTCCAAGAGAAGAAAGAGACTACTAAGACCGAACCTTTGAAGCTCATTCCTGCTTTTCGGGAGACGATTCGGAATAAAAAGTTCTGGGTGTTTAATATTTCGAATTCTTTTGCCCAAACGGTTAATGGGCTTGTAAGCTCGATGATTCCCTTTTATGCAAAATATGTTCTACATATTTCAGAAGCACAGGTGTCTATTATGCTCGCGGCTGTCTTTGTCTCAGTCATTCCATTAGTGTTCGTGTGGTATTGGATTATTCGTAAGATGGATGGGGTCAAGGCATGGCGGCTATCGCTTATCCTATATGCTTTATCTGTCATTCCGCTATGGTTCGGGTATGATCTCGTGAGTGGTGTGGCCGCTGGCATTGTTGTCGGCTTCGGACTAGCAGGGTTTCTAGTAACCCCGGCGATCGTAGGTGGCAAAATCATTGATGAAGATGCAGAGAAGACAGGGCTGAGAAGAGAGGGTATCTATACTGCAGTAAGCGGATTCATCACTCGTTCAAGCGGATTAATCTCGGCGCTGGCCTTTTTTATTGTAGGGATGATCTTTGGTTATAAGGGTGGCGATGATCCAGGGTCTGATCCAGAAGCAACGTTCCGGTATTTAATAAGCGTGGTACCGTTATGTCTGCTAGCGATATCTGTTGTCATATCTTTTACTATTAAATTTACATTTACGGGGCAATTGAGAGGTGATGCTGACAATGAGCAGAAGATTAATCATCAATTGTGATGATTTTGGGCAAAGCCCTGCTATGAATCAGGCGATTATGCATCTATTAGAAGAGGGAAAAGTTTCTTCAGCGACGATCATGGCGGTGGCCCCTGGATTCGAGGAGGCAGCTAGATGGTGTAGCCGTAGGCAACAACGAAATGTGGGCCTTCATTTGACGATGACTAGTGAGTTTGAGGCTTTACGCTGGAGCAGCCTGACGGGGGACTCTTCACTACATGACGATGGCGGGCATCAATATAAGACGGTAAAAGAGTTTGAGCAGGGGGCACAGACAAAAGCTGTGCTGAAGGAGATTGTTGCTCAGTATGAGAGAGTGAAACAATCCGGAATAGTGATTAGTCATGTAGACAACCATATGGGAAGTTTATATGGCATGGAAACGGGACGCAGTTTGCTACCGCAGACGCTGTGGAGAATTTCGCGCTGGGGGTTGCCGTCAAGATTCTTCCGATACATCCATGCAGAAGATCCTCTTCTGGGATCGCTGAAAAATATTGAACGTCCTGTTGCACTTGGATCCGGGCTGGCCGATACATTTGGAGTCCCGATTCCTGATTACTTGTTGTCGCATCCTTTTGGTGTGGAAGAGGGTGAGACGTACGATAGCTTCAAACAATCCATTATCGCCAAGATGTATTCGCTACCTGATGGTGTTAGTGAAACCTATATTCATCCCGGAATAGACGATCAGTGGATGCTTGCAAATATACCACATTGGGAGAAGCGAGTCTGGGAATACCGTCTACCTTTTGATGATGATTTTACCTATGCGATTCGTGATGCTAATGTTGAATTGACGGACTATCGTTATGTACAGGAGCATTTAAAGCGCCCACGGGTAAAATCTGCGGGAAGGCTTTTGAAGAATCTGATAAGTTCATGAGGATAAATAAAAAGACACCTTGAGGGGTGTCTTTTGACTATCCCATTAAACCCTTCAGTCCATTCAAGAATGGGGAAATCGATTTAATCATATTGTAGCCCATTTTCACAACCGGCATTGTTCTTTGGATCATCCCTACGAAGCCCATAATTCTACCGAATCCTGAAGCGCCTGAACCTGCAGCCTCGGCAGCCCCCGCAGCTCCTCCTCCCATTCCGAACAGTGAGCCAAATAACGGCATGAGTCCAGATACATTCGCCTTCTGGCGGGAGTGAGTGTGTCTTTTTGACTTTCTATTTTTACTTTTATTTTTACGTGGTTTGGACAGGGTCAATCCATCCTTATCGAGGCCAGTTATCCATCCTACATACGTGCGTCCATCATGAAGCGTAACACACACGGGTCTACCCTTGAGCTGTTCAGCTCGCTTGCGAATCTTTGCTCTGTTTGACATACGTGGATCACCTCATTGGTCTATTTAATTCTATATTACTCAGATATTCTGGTGTTGCTTGTGCTGGTTCATCATAAATTGGAAAAGAAAGTCCAAAAAATTGATGAAGAGAGGCTGTACATAAATATCCATCTCAGACTGGGACAATGCTAAGGTCATCGATTTTCATTTGGGATCTTATATTTGAGGGAATGGCTTGAAAGAGGACAATAGATAGATTAAAAGGAAAAAAAGGTGTTCTTCCGCTTATAAAACCCGAATACCAATTAGCATGGGGGTGGGAGGATGTTATCTGCATGGATTGGGAGTATTACTTTTGCGGGAGCGGTGATTCTTTACATATTACTGTCTTTAGGATTACCTTATGGTGAATTTGCAATGGGTGGCAAACATAGAATCATGCCCTCACAGATGAGGATTGCGTGTGCGATCTCAGTTGTTATACAACTGATTGCAATCTTCTACTTACTGCAGGCAGGTCATGTGATTTCAATTGGTTTACCGTTTGATAGGGGCATATGTTATTTTTTCGCAGTCTATTTAATTCTCAATACCGTTATGAATTTATTATCGGACAGTAAAAAAGAAAGACTTGTGATGACACCCTTATCTTTAGTCACTGCTATTTGTTTTGGGCTTACAGCTATCATGCGTGGGTCTTGAGAAAGATATCATGAGACCAGGATTCGACGCATCTAGACTTTAAATTAGTGATTATTTTAGGACGCATCTGTATAAGATGTGTTTTTTTGTATGTCTAGAGACTCTTGATCTATTAAATTAAAACATGACTTAGGTCTTTCTTCACACGTTAATAAATTTAACATAGTTTTAAATTGATTTTACAATACTATGCTTTTTCGTTACATCTGTGTGATATAATATCACAGAAACTATGTAAAAATGATAGGGAGGACTTATAATTTATGGGATGGAAGACACGATGGAACAAGCCACTCGCTTCTGTACTGGCAACTGCAGTGCTTTCTTTGCAGGTGTTTGGAGGAATTGGTTTGGGTGCGACTTGGGGTACAGACAAAGCTGAAGCAGCATCCTCAGCTACAGCCAAGCTCCGGTTAATGAGTACCACAGACGTGCACACCAATGTCTACGGCTGGGACTACTTTAAGAATGCGGCCTCTACAACTGTAGGGCTCGATCGAACAGCTACGTTAGTTACTTATGCTAGAAGCGAATATCCTCTTAATAATCTTCTACTCGATAACGGGGATCTGATTCAAGGTACACCACTGGGGACTTACATTGCAAACGAAAGTAAACTGATGGAATCAGAGACCAAGCTACACCCTATGATTGCGGCTATGAATATTATGGAATATGATGTTGCCACTTTTGGTAATCATGAATTTAACTATGGGCTGGAATTCTTAAATCGTACTATTAAAGGCTATAGTAATAATCCATTGACTGGTGCTGATTTCCCTTATGTAAATGCCAATATATATATTGATGATAAAGATGGTAATCCAGACAATGACAAAAATGCTTTCGACCCTTATGTCATTATCAAAAAAACAATAATGGACAGTGATGATCAACCTCAGGTAGTTAAGGTTGGTATACTAGGCCTTGTGACCCCTCAAATCATGGAGTGGGACAAGGTTAATCTGGAAGGTCGAGTTATTGCTAAGGATATTGCAGAAACTGCAGCGAAATTTGTTCCTGCCATGAAGAACGAGGGAGCCGATGTTATCGTAGCAATGGCGCACACCGGCTTCGATGCAACTGCAGTTGCGGGTACTGATGCAGAGAATGCTATCAATCTGTTAAGTAAAGTTGATGGTATTGATGCGATTACCTTCTCGCACACTCACAAGGTGTTTCCGACAGGTAATAATGATTCCCTTGATGCTTCTTTCAAGGATCCATTAACAGGACAGCCGTATAATAGTCCTCAATCTGTTGTTGATAATGTTTATGGCCACATTAATGGTACTCCAGCTGTGCAAGCAGGTTATGGCGGGGGTTACTTGGGTCTGATTGATCTTAATCTGGTGCAGGAAGGCGGCAAATGGACAGTCGATAAAAAGAACTCTAAAGCTTCGACCCGCTCCATAGCCAATGCTAAACCGGATGCTGTTGTTGATGCTGCTGTGGCAGCAGATCACCAAGCTACTATTGACTATACAGGTCAAGAGCTAGGCGTTACTACTGCTCCGATGAACAGCTATTTTGCAATGGTTCAGGACGATCCTACCGTGCAAATTGTGACCAATGCCCAGAAGTGGTATGTGGAGAAGTATATTGAAAACAACCTTCCACAGTATAAAAATCTTCCGATTCTCAGTGTAGGTGCTCCTTTTAAGGCTGGACGTAACGGCCCTTCGGAGTACACGAGTATTGAAAAAGGTCCGTTGACTATCCGCAGTGCAAGTGACTTGTACCTGTATGACAACACGCTAAAAGCTATTAAAGTTAAAGGCTCTGTTGTTAAGGAATGGGTTGAAATGAGTGCGGGTGCGTTTAATACCATCGATGAGAAGAGCACGGCTCCACAAAGCTTGCTAAATGGAGATTTTGCGGTTTATAACTTCGATATTATTGATGGTATTAAGTACACTATTGATGTAACTAAGCCTGCGAAATATAATCCTAACGGTACAATTAAGAATGCTTCATCCAGTCGTGTGAAGCAAATTACGTATAAAGGTAAAACTTTGGATCAGAACCAAGATTTCATTGTTGTGACTAACAACTACCGCGCAAGTGGCGGGGGCAATTTCCCGGGTGTGAAAGGTTCAGAGATGTTGGTGGATTCACAAGATGAGAATCGCCAGATCCTCATGGACTACATCAGAGAAGTAGGTACCATTGATCCTTCTGCGGATGGGAACTGGTCTTTGGCCCCTATCTCGGACGATGTGAATATCACCTTTACTTCTTCACCAGAAGCGGCAAAAGTTACGCCAGCCAACATTACGGATACTGGTGCAAAAGATATTAAGGGATTTAGTATTTATAAATTGGCTCTCCCGGTTAAGGATGTAGAAGTTCACCTTCTGGGAATCAATGATTTCCACGGCCAACTGGATACAGTTTCTACAGTAAGTAACAAGAATGTGGGAACGGCTGCTATTCTTGCAACTTACCTAAAAGAAGCACGGGCTAAATACGACAATGCTCTGCTCTTTCATAACGGAGATTCCGTAGGTGCATCTGCTCCGGTATCCTCGCTTGAACGCGATGAGCCGACGATTGAGTGGATGAACATGATGGGATTTGATGTAGGTTCCCTGGGTAACCATGAATTTGACCAAGGTGTCGATGCACTGATGACGCAGCTTTATGGCGGTGTGGATCCTAAGGACGGCAATGTTACCCACAAGGGTACCAATTTTGACTATGTTAATGCCAATGCGGTAGATGCGACAACCCGCGAGCCGATCATTAAACCTTATGTAATTAAAGAAGTGGGCGGTGTGAAGATCGGATTTATTGGTCTGGTAACGAAGGCTACACCAGGCAAAGTTTCACCTTCCGGTACCGCTGGCGTATATTTCCTCACACCTGAGGAGGAAGTAGCGGCTGTTGAGAAATATGCGAAGGAGCTTCAAGCTAAAGGCGTAGAGACGATTATCGTGCTTGCGCATGATCCAGCTTCTACTAAAGACGGGGTAACTACAGGTGAGGCAGCTGATCTAGCCAACGCACTTCCTGCAAATTCCCCTGTTGACGTTATTGTTGCTGGTGATAACCATGCGCTGGCAAACGGAACAGTAAACGGTAAGTTGATTGTACAAGCCTACTCTTACGGTACAGCATTTGAAGATATTAAGCTGATCATTGATCCTAAAACAGGTCATGTGAAGGAGAAGTCTGCTGTAGTGACCTCCACCTTCCATGACGGCGTAACACCGGATCCGGAAAGTGTGGCACTGGTTAATACTTACCTTGAGAAGCATCCTGAACTTACTCAACCAGTGGGTACAACAAACGGAACTATCACTCGTACCGATGCTTACAACAATGAGGCTGCACTTGGTAACCTGATCGCTGACGCTATGCGTACTGCTGATTTCGGCGATGGCGCTAAGGCTGCTGATTTCGCCTTTATGAATCCGGGTGGTATCCGTGCGGATCTTCCAAAAGGCCCTGTAACCTTCGGCGATCTGGCGAAAATTCAGCCATTCGGTAATACGCTTGTGAAGCTGACGCTGACTGGAGCGCAAATCAAAACGTTGCTGCAACAGCAATGGAATGTAAAAGCTGATGGAACACCCGATATCAAAACGCTGCAAATTTCTGGACTGAAATATACAGCGAATATGTATCTTCCGGTAGCAGATCGCATTGCCAATCTCACGCTAACTAATGGAACACCAATTAATCCTACACAGAAATATACGGCTGTAGTGAATAACTTTATGGCTGCGGGCGGGGATAACTACAAGGTTCTGACTCAAGCTAGTGATTCATTGGCTGGACCTATTGATTTGGACGTATTCTACGACTATATTGTGAGCACGTTTAATAGAAAAGAGATTAAAGCAGCTGTTGAAGGTCGGATTGTTAACAATTTGAAGGAAGTAACTCCAACGCCGACACCTAGTCCAACAGCAACGCCAACAACAGCACCAACAACAGCACCAACAACAGCACCAACAACAGCACCAACAACAGCACCAACAACAGCACCAACAACAGCACCAACAACAGCACCAACAACAGCACCAACAACAGCACCAACAACGGCACCAACAACAGCACCAAAACCAACAGCAACGCCAGCGCCATCAACAGCACCAACAGCAACGCCAGCACCAACTACTGCTCCAGCAGCAAACTTCAAAGATCTGGGTAAGGTAGTATGGGCGCAAGAAGCTGTTCAAGCATTGGCTGCTAAGGGCATTATAAAAGGATTGGATGCAAATAGTTTTGCGCCAACCAAAACAGTGACTAGAGCAGAGTTTATTACAATGCTGGTACGCGCACTGAATCTGACGGGTTCGGCAACAACCAGTTCATTCAGCGATGTTAAACAAGGAGTTTGGTACACGGATTCTATCGCTATTGCGGTGAAGGCCGGGATTGTACAAGGGTCTGGTGATGGTAAGTTCGAACCGGGTCGTCAAGTGACCCGAGAAGAGATGGCTATTATGATTGCTAATGCATTGAAGGATAAACTACAGCCGATTGATAAGAATGCAGCGCTGGGCAAGTTTGCAGACAAGTCCAGTATTGCTCCTTACGCTCAGGACGCTATAGCACAACTGACCCAATTGGGGATCGTTAACGGTGTTGAAGGTGGCAAATTTGCACCTAAGGGCATAGCTAACCGTGCTCAAGCGGCAGTCATTATCTACCGTATGCTTGAACAAGCTTCATAACCCGATAGTTCTTCTGAAAAAGTGTATCGATGATCCCAAATAGGGACTCGGTACACTTTTTCTTTTTACATTAGGTATTGCCCTTTGTGCTAATATATGATAATTTAGTTCTGCACTGCATGTTTCTTTTATATTTTGTGCGGTCGTGGCGGAATTGGCAGACGCGCACGGTTCAGGTCCGTGTGGGTTAATCCCCGTGGAGGTTCGAGTCCTCTCGACCGCATACCTAAGTGCATATAAACTAGCTATACTTTTGAATTGCTCTTCAACCTGAAGAGCCTTTTTCTATTTATAAGGATATTTCAAGTTTGGATAACTCTAATATAAAAGAAGTGAAGCGAAGATGGAACCTAATGTAAATGTCAATACGAAGCGAAGTGTGCGGTTTCTTGAAAAGTATTTTTCAGGAGAATCGTTAGATTATCGCCATATGATTGCTTTATTCATTCCTATTCTGGTAGATCAGGCCTTTATAGTGGGGCTTAATCTAGTGAATACAGCCATGATCAGCTCGTCCGGTGTGGCAGCTATCAGTGCGGTGAACATGATCGATTCCCTTAATCTTTTTCTCATTAGTGTGTTTATCGCGGTATCAACAGGTGGTACGGTTGTCGTAGCGCAGTACAAAGGAAGCGGTAATAGTCTTATGGTGTCAAAAGCCACCGCAGGTGCCACCTCGTCGGTTTCCCTTATGGCTTTTGTTATTGGTATGTTTGGTATTCTTTTTCACAATCCGTTGTTGAACTTACTATTTGGAGCGGCTTCGCCAGAGGTAATGCACAACGCCCGAATCTATTTGATTGGGAGCTGTATCTCCTATCTTGGAATAGCTGTGGTAGAGGCAGTGTGTGGTGCCCTTCGGGGAATCGGAAGGACGAGAGCCTCGCTTGCACTATCGCTCATTATGAATTTAGTTTACGTCCTCTTGAATCTCGTATTTATTAACCTTTTGCATATGGGTGTTCTAGGGATGACTATTTCTATAAATATAGCTCGATATTTGGGCGCGATATGCGCTCTGTATTATCTGTTCCGGATGGACAATGAACTGCATATTCGAATTCGTGACTTACTGGTGGTTCAATTCTCCATGCTCAAAAAAATAATGTTCATCGGTATGCCGTTTGCGGCGGAGCAGATGTTCTTTAATGGTGGTAAGATTCTGACGCAAGTCTTTATCGTCAGTCTCGGTACTTACGCGCTTGCTACAAACGCTATTGCCTCTTCCTTTGCGGGGATTATGCAAATTCCGGGCAATGCGCTGTCTTTGACGATTATTACAGTGGTCGGACAATGTATGGGAAGCAATAATGTTAAGGATGCCCGGAAATTTATTAAATCGTTTCTCGTAGCCTCTTCCCTTTCCTTTGTGGTGATGGGATTGTTAGTTATGCCTTTCTTCCATCCGCTAGTTTCGATGTTCCATCCACCTGCGGAGATCGTGAGAGATATCTTTATAATTGTACTTATCAATACAATCGTACAAATACCACTGTGGTCTATTAGCTTCATAACACCATCAGCGCTTAGAGCAGCAGGAGATTCCAAGTTTACATCCATGGTGTCTATGCTGAGTATGTGGTTGTTCCGCGTAGTACTCGGGTATATCTTAGGTATTGTTCTGGATTTCGGTCTACTTGGGGTTTGGTTAGCTATGAACTGTGAGTGGGGAATTAGAGGATTCATATTTCTACGGCGTTTCATGGGTAAGAAGTGGGTTCAGCATCGTGTTATATAGTAAAAGTAAAAGACACCCCAAAGGGTGTCTTTTTGTTTGCCATGCATGTAGTGTTATTCTTTGATCTGTGAGAACAAATCATTCAAAGCCTCGCTCATTGTAGGGTGAGTAAAGATATGATCTCTCAAAAAGGTGAAATCTTGCCCTGTTTGAATAGCCATACTCACGATATTAATCACTTCACTGGATTCCGCACAGAACAATGTAGCTCCGAGAATTTTATTGGTTTTTGCATCCACAATAGCTTTTAGAAAGCCTTCAGTTTCGTTAATTAAGCGGGCACGTGGAATAGCTGCTGAAGGCAACTTCGCGACTTTAATTTCAAGTCCTTGTTCGGTAGCTGCTTCTTCACTAATTCCTACTCTGGATAGTGGAGGATCTATAAATACGCTGTACGGAACAGCGTCACGGTCATTTGTGGTATGGGAATGATCGCCGAAGAGATCATTTCGTACGATTCTATAATCGTCTAAAGATATATAGGTAAACTGTAATCCGCCTTTGACATCGCCAAGAGCCCATATATGGGGAACGGAGGTTTTTAGGGAAGGGTCCACCTTAATAGCACCCCGATCTGTAACTTCTACACCGGCTGTTTCTAGATTTAATCCCTCAATGTTTGGTTTTCTACCTGTCGCAACCAGTACAGCATCGACTTTCAATTCGTGAATAGCGCCATCTATCGAAAAGGAGATAACTGTTCCATCTTTAACATCCTTCAGTCCTATAACCTTTGCCTTCAGTTTGACCTCAATGTTCTTCTTGGTAAAGGTTTGGAGGACGGCGTCCGCGACATCGCGGTCTTCTTTAGGCATGAATTTTGAGGAACCCTCCAGCACCGTAACCTGTGAGCCGAATTGACTGTAGATCGAAGCGAATTCCAAACCAATATAACCACCACCAATGATGGCTAGTTTCGTTGGGAGCTCCTTAAGATCCATAATGGACGTGCTGGTATAAACGAACTTACTATCTTGTATCCCGTCAATCGTTGGAATGATGGTCTCAGCACCCGTATTAATGAAAATTTTGTCGGCGGTTAAGATTTTTGTCTCACCGGCTTCCTTCACTTGAACTTCGTGATCTGATAAGAAGGAAGCTTCACCATTGATAACTTCTATATTCTCGTTCTGATTTAGATTATCGAAATTTTTCTGGCGTAGAGTTGAAACGAGTTGATCCTTGTTATGGACTGCTTCTTTATAATCTTTACCTTGATGTGCTTGGTAAGCTAAGGATTTGGTAGGGATGCAGGCGATGTTAATGCAGGTTCCACCGTACATTTCCTTAGAGCGTTCAATCACGGCTACTTTCCATTTTCGATTAGCTAGTTCTGTGGCAAGGGTCTTTCCGCCTTTACCGAAACCAATAATAATAGCGTCGAACTTGTTCATTTTAATACCTCCGGGTCACACAGGATGTTATGAATTATTCGTAATAGCATGTTGCTTTATTATTACCCTAATTCCGAAGGCCATTAAACGAAAGAGGTTTGAAGACAAAAAAGAGATCTCCTATAAAGGAAATCTCTTGATAATCAACATGATAGCGTATAAATTAACGTAATTTAATCGATCCGCCATCGGCCATGATTGTTTGACCCGTAATATAGTCAGAATCCTCGCTCGCTAGGAATACTGCAACACGACCGATATCACTTTCCAGCTCGCCCAGTCTTCTCAAAGGAATCTTCGAAATCATGCTCTGGTAGTACTCTGGGTTTGCTTCTGCCCATCGAATCATACCGCGAATGGCTTCTTTAGCAGCCGCATACGAGCAGCTTGTATGAAATAGAAGGTAGGATAGAATCCGGTTAGCTGTCTAGGTAGGAGAGAGTACAGGGAATCCCATGGTGATCACTGCACCGCCATCCTTACGGTTCCCCGCTGTAATCAGACCTCCGGAGCGCTCTACAATCGCACGGGAGATGGCAAGTCCTAGTCCCGATTCGCCATCTTTTCCTTTAACAAATCGGTGGAACAGGTATGGAAGCAGGTCTTCTGAAATGCCAGGGCCATCATCGCTAACTGAGAGTAGAACCTGGTCATCCTTAACCGAAGCATGAATGTAGATATGCTGATTAGCATAACGAGTTGCATTGGAAACCACATTAAGCAGTGCCTGCAATAGCTTATCTCTATCGGCACGGACCGTAAGCGGCTCGCAATCATCGTAGGATACATGCAGGGTCAGCCCTTTTTTCATCAAAAGAGGGTTCATGCGTTCAATGGTTTCTACGATTATATCGTCCAGTGAGAGCTCGCTAGTTCTAAATATATTCTCCTCACTATCCAGCTTCGCAAGCAGGGTCATTTCCGTAACGAGTTTCTTCAGACGACTACTCTCGCTCATAATGATATCCAGGCCCTTATCGATCGCTTCCCCCTCGAATACACCATCCTTAATGCCTTCAGCATAACCAGAGATGGACATCAGTGGGGTCTTTAATTCGTGAGAGGCATTCTGAAAAAATTGCTTCTGTACGTGGTTAAATCGATTCAATTCACCAGCCATGTCATATACCGACTTAGCAACAGCACCAATCTCTCCACCAGCCTTGATCAGCTTAACCTCTGAGAAGTGGCGCTCTTTTACTTTTTTCAGTTCTTGCTGCAGCTTCATTAGAGGCTGGATTAGTTTTTTCGTGATAAACAGGCCAAATAGGAGCATAAATGCCCCTGCAGCACCGAAAACGATTAGCAGTCTTTTGAACAGAGCTTGTTCAATGCTTGTTACTGCGCTCATAGGTGTAAGCAGAGTTAGCGTGCCTATTGGCGTAGCCTTCACTTCTGTTATATATCTTGCATCTGTTCCATTCCAAATATTCTGGAGGTCAGAGGCTTGACCAGCGACAAACTGCGCATTGGATTTTACTGCGACGGAACTCATACTCGATGAGGTGGACAATACTTTTCCTGTCTCATCACTAAGGATAGCCTCGACGCTTGCAGTGCCTACAGAAGAAGGCATGATCACGGGCAACGCACGGAGTTCAGTCTCAAAGTCGCCACTGTATGTGCTCCCCTCAACTATAGTGGCTGACATGGCAGAGCTAATGGTTCGCAGTTCCGCCTTTTGTGTTCCGACAAAATGATTAAGCAGCACAAAATGGATCACGACAGCGGTAATAGACAGGAGCAGTACCAATACAACGCTAAAGGCTAAATTAATCTGATGCGCTAGCTTCATCGATCTCCACTCCCTCCTCAATACGCATACGATAGCCATGTCCCCATACGGCTTCAATCGGCAGCAGATCTAGCTTTTTTCGCATCCGTTTAATTAAATGGTCTACGGCACGGTCGCTTCCGAAATAGTCATCTCCCCACACATGGGTAAGCAGCTCATCTCTTGTAAATGCGCGGTTGGGAGAGGCTGCGAATACTTTTAGGAGGGTGAATTCTTTACTGGTGAGTTCAATCTCTTTCCCATGCCAGAACACACGTCTTTCATCCAATAATAGCTGTAGATGAGTAACCTCAATATGCGTAGGTGTGAGGGGGTTACTACTTGCAGGTTCTATTTGGGTACTCATTTTATACCACCGTTGTAGCTGGCGTTTAATGCGAGCAACTAGCTCCCGAGGGCTAAATGGCTTGACTAGATAATCATCACTGCCTAGCTCTAAACCTAAAATTTTATCCACTTCATTATCCCTTGCGGAGATCATAATAATCGGCACTTCGGCTTCATTGCGAATCCGCCGACAAAATTCGTACCCGTCCATGCCGGGCAGCATAACGTCGAGTACCCACATATCCGGTGGGCTTGTCTGCCATAAGGTCCATGCTTCTTCAGCGCTGCCAAGACCAATCGTGCGGTAATTTTCTTTTTGTAAATAAGCTTCTACAAGATTACGTATATGTTGATCATCATCTACTACGGCAATGAGATAGTTGGTATTCATTTAGTTAACCTCCAGATTATTCTTCTGCAATTATATCAATCCAGAGGGGAGTAGAGGGGGCTGCCATCGTTTTTCCACAAATTAACCAATGTTATGCCACACCGATTTTGTAAGCTTGGACTTGTAAGATCATTTGAATCGACGAGGAGTGTTGTATTTATGAATCAACAGATGATATTTAAAAAGTTAGCGTTATCCGCCCTACTGGTATCCGCAGTTGCTGCACCGACCGCAGCGAACGCAGCTAGCGGAGCTCAGGATCAAAGTGGAAAAACAACGGCTGCAGCGGTGGTTACTCCAGCAACTAAGGGAACAATTGCTACTCAAGTAACAATCTTCGATTGGGTAGATCCCCTTGAACTGGCTAAAACATATGCACCTAGTACTCTAGAAGACTGGAAGAAGACCTTGGATCAATATTACAAGGCTGCTGGATTTAGTGTAACCGCGGTTTCCGAGCTAGTACCTTCTGAGCAGGCAGAAGGGGTTGTGTTCTCGAAAAATATTGCATCAGCCGAAGCGCTGCCCGTGAGTTATATTGAAGCTGGTCGCAATGTTGAGGTATTGCCTAATGATGAGAAGATGGGGAGTGTCGTCTCTACTTCTATTAAAGGTGTAGCTGCAATTGCAGCAGTAGAAGTGAGTGAAGCTACAATTTCAATTCAAGAGTTTAGCGAGGCTGATAAAGCCTTTTTCAAAGCCCAAGAGGATCTGAATAGTGCTGCTAAAACCAAAGATGCCACTGTGATTAAGGAAGCTTTAGCTAAGCTGCTGGATCAATATAAAGAGAAAATCGAAGCATTTGAAACAGCTAAGTAACAGCGATTAACGCGGCTGGATACAGAGCAGAGAGAGTGAAAAGGGAAGAACAAAAGACACCTCGAGGGGTGTCTTTTTTTACGTAAATGTAAGGATCGATCGAAGGTGTACTATAGCAGGTTTTCTCTAGTCCAGCCCAATCTCACCCTTTACTTGAAGCTTTGCCTTCTTACGCCAGTTGACTCCGATCACCCCGGCGATGATCATCACCGTGCCGGTCCAATGATACCATTCCAGCTGTTCATTCAGCAGAAGCACGCCGCCAAGAATAGAGACAACCGTCGAAAGACTGCCGAAGATGCTCACGCGTGAAGCCTCCATTCGGGATAAAGCGTAGTTGGAGAGGAAGGAGGTCACGAGGGATGAGAGTACGCCGAGATAGATCATGGAGAATATGAACTTAGGCTCCTGAAAAGGTGTGAAATATTGATTCAAGGTTCCTGCTGAACCATGCTTAATGATTGATAGACCATTGAAAAATATAAATCCGAATAAAGTAATCATATAAGTGAGCTCTTTCGGACTCCAAGTTCGTGTCAGCTTTCGGGCCGCAACATTATAGCCGGCAAGGGATAGCGCTGAGATTAGGATGAGTAAGACGCCCCAGAGACTAGAGGAAGAAATACTCACACCTGGTATGGCAAAGATAAGAATGATACCTGCAACCGAGATTAAGGTGGAGATCTTTTGGAAGCCGCTTGTAGTTTCCTTTAAGAACATTGCCGCCAAAATAATGGTGAAGATGGGCATGGTCGCCTGAATAATACCCGCTACAGCTGATGTTGTATGCAGAAGTCCAAAGGCTTGGAGCGTAAAGTACAACGCTGGGTATAGTAGAGCAAGTGGGATGACCACTGCTGCCTTGGATATTCCAAACTTCACCCGCCCCCACCCTGGAAAAGTAAATAACGAAGCGGCGAGAAAAGATAACGTGAAACGATGAGCTAATGTATCGAATGGGTCCGAGACGGTTAGTGCCATTTTTACAAATATAAAAGAAAACCCGACAATAACAGCATTCAAGACAGCAGCTACTATCGCTTTTTGAGTAGAAGATATATTCATCAGTAAGACCTCCAAAGTGTTGCGCGCATTTAGGACCGGTCCTGTTATGTTCTTTATTCTAAGGCTAGAATAGCTGTGCTACAATGAAATTATTGTTCATCTGTACCGGTACAAAATAGACTCGGAGGAGGGTGAAGGAGATATATAAGTATTCGGAATTAATTAATGATCTGGAATTACAAATCGCAGAAGACACGTACCGAGAGGGTGACAAGCTGCCCTCTATTCGGGAGCTGGCACTGCGTTATGATTGCAATAAGAGCACAGTTATTCGTGCACTCCAAGACCTTCAAGATAAACATTTAATCTACGCTGCTTCAAAGAGCGGATATTATGTTATGAAACGAAGTGGGGAGCGGAAAGAAGAAGGTGCGCACTGGATTGATTTTGCGGCATCTGCACCGGACCCGGATATTTTCCCGTATCTGGATTTTCAACATTGTATTAATAAAGCGATTGATATGTACCGTAAGGATTTGTTTATCTATGGAACGCCGCAGGGGCTGCCGTCTCTTATCCGTGAAATGCAGCGACAACTGGCCTCTTACCAGGTGTTTGCTGATCCGAAGCAGATTTTCATCACCTCTGGCGTGCAGCAAGCGCTTGGGCTCTTGACCCGGATTCCTTTTCCGAATGGCAGGGAGCGTGTGCTGATTGAACAGCCGAGTTACCCGTTATTTATGGAGTATTTGAAGACGTACGGCATCGAGACCGAGGGAATACAGCGTTCGGATGACGGGGTGGATTTGAATGAATTAGAGCGTTTATTTAAAACAGGCGAGTTCAAGTTCTTCTATACCGTTCCGCGGTTTCATAACCCGCTCGGTGTTTCCTATACTCGTAATCAGAAGAAGGCGATTGCGCAGCTTGCAGCTACATACGATGTGTATATCGTAGAGGATGACTACATGGCAGATTTAGAACAGGATGCTAAGCAAGATCCGATCTATGCCTATGACAATACTTCACATGTTATCTATTTAAAAAGCTTCTCCAAGATCATATTCCCAGGTCTGCGCGTTGGTGTGGCCGTACTTCCCGAGGTGCTCTGTGAGTCCTTTAACCGATTCAAAAGACTGATGGATATAGATAGCTCTATGCTGTCCCAAGCTGCTCTGGAGCTGTATTTAAAAAGCGGGATGTTTGAGCGTCACCGTAAAAAGATGCGTTCCTGCTACGGAAAAAGGTCCATGCTCCTCCATGATTCGATCGAGAGGGAGGTAAATGCTGCCTCTGAACAGTATTATTCCTATCGTCCTGCCAGTCAGTTAGGTGTGCATACATATCTGAAATTGGCGGATAACCTTAGAGCAGAGCAAATAATCAAACGGCTGCAAAAAAAGTCTATTCGAGTGGAGATGGCGGATAGCGGTTACCTGCCCTATTTTGCTAAAAAAGAGAGAATCCTAAAGCTTAACGTATCTAGTGTAAAAGAGCCTGACATTCCCTCTGGTATTGAACAGGTCATTCGAGAAATAAGATGAAGTAGCGGTAATAGAGACTATGACTAACTTTGGAGGAAAAATAAAAAAGCCTGCTAATGTAGCAGGCTTAAGGGGATGCGTTATATGAACTTCTAATCTTTCTCTGGCAATGGATATGGATGATTTCTCTTACTGATCTTCTACTATCTCTGACTGCCAGCCTAACTGTCTGCACATCTCGCTCATTTTGCGGATATTAAGTCTGGCTTCAATCTTGGTTAAGCCCAGTCTCATCGAAGTATCCGCAGCCCAGCGAAGTAAGTACACCAAGGTGTCAGCCTGCGCTTCTTTAGCTGCATAATCTAATAGTACAAGGGTATTGTCCACAACACCTGCGCGTACATATCCCCAGTAGCTGCCATCAAATTGCTGTATAGTAAACAACTCGCGATCCTCTATAACTCCAACCTCTTCTAGCGGACTTTCCAGATGCTCCAGCCACTCTTTTTCAGAAGTGAAATGCAGTGTATATTGCGGAATATTCCACTCGGTAGTCTGGGTCGCGAGGTCGGTAAGCTGCTTGTTATTTTCTAAAGGAACCCATTTTTCCACGGGATGATCTAACGCTGCCGGAACGTCTACAACGATTTTCCAAGGTCTGTAGTTTACTTCTACGCCAATGGACCCTAGGATCTCAGGTACGCCGACACTTTCCAAACCTCTTTGCTTGGCGATCCGAATAAGTGCTCTCAAGGCATCCGGTGAACCCTTTGCGACATCATTACTATGCATGACTACAATGGTTCCATTTTCAAGTGTAGGTTCAACTCTGGCAACGATCTCGTCTGCAGAAATACCTGACCAATCTCCGCAATCAACGCCTTCAATATCCAGATAACCGCCCCATTCTGTCAGCCAATCCAGATTCTCTTCCCGGAATGAGCAGTATGGAAAACGCATGAAATTTGGAGACGGAAGACCTGTTGCGTCCTGATATGCCAGCTCGGTCAGCTTCAACTGCTCTAAGAATACGGCCTTTGGCACTTGGGCCATTCGCCGGTGATGATACGTATGCGGAGCAAGTACATGACCACGGGAGAGGATTAATCTCGCCTTATCTGGGTGCTGATCCATCCATTCCCCAGTGAAGAAAAAGGTGCCTACAGCCCCTTCCTCCTCCAAAACATCAAGCCACAATTCAACGGGAAGTTGGGAAGGTCCATCATCAAATGTAAATGCGCATAGTGCTTGGTTGATATCGCCTTTCCAAACCGCTTTAGCTGACATATTGACGCCTCTTTTCTATGGTTATTTGGTAAAGAAGTTCGGCAAGAACTCTTTATTGGCCTCCAGCATTTCATCCAGCATACGTACCGCTATATCTACAGATGGAACGAGTGGATGATGTACCATGGCCTGAAGAGCAAGTGCACGGTCACCGGTTACAGCGGCATCAATAGCTAGTTGCTCATAAGTTTTGACCGCATGAATGAGTCCCTTAGCCATCGGTGGAATCTTGGTCAGTGGTAGAGGCAGTGGACCGTTCTTGGTGACAACACAGTTGACTTCGATACTTGCATCTTCTGGCAGGAAGTCCAGTATGCCACGGTTAGCAACATTCAGGGTCTGGATGTCGTTTGATCCGTTATGGAGCGATCTCATGAGATTAACGGCCGCCTCTGAGTAGAAAGCACCGCCGCGTTGCTCCAGCTGTTTTGGTTTCTCGCTTAACTCCAGATTGGCGTATAGCTCAAATAGCTCTTCTTCTACGCGCTTCACGACTTCAGCACGATTGATGCCTTGCTTAAATGATTCCATTTGCTCTTCGAGCATGGCATCTGTCATATAAAAATATTTCAAATAGTAGGAAGGGACGGCACGAAGCGATTGTAAGAACTCAGGATTCCACTCTCGGGCAGGTACGTTCTTAGCACTGTAACCTTCTGTGAGCATGTCATCCAGCTTATCTTCACCTTCAACATCGATCCGAGTAATCCAGTGCAAGTGATTCAGACCCACAAATTCGGCATAAACACGGTCCGCAGCTACGTTATATTTGGCGGATACTTGCTTGATCAGACCGATAGGTGCGTTACAGAGACCGATACTCTTTACTTTGGAGTATTTCAGAACAGCCTCAGTGACCATTCCTGCAGGGTTGGTGAAATTGAGCAGCCAGGCGTTAGGAGCCAGCTCTTCGATGTCACGGCATACATCCAGAATGACAGGGATCGTACGCAGTGCTTTCATCATTCCACCAGGGCCCGTCGTTTCTTGACCGATAACACCATACTTAAGAGGAATAGACTCATCACGTGCGCGGGCATCGAGCATACCGACACGCATCTGAGTGCTGACGAAGTCTGCGCCTTCGATAGCCCTCCGGCGGTCTGTTGTAAGATGAACTTCAATCGGAAGCCCGGATTTCTCAACCATACGTTTAGCGAGATTTCCAACGATATTCAGCTTGCGGAGTCCAGGTTCAATGTCTACAAGCCAGAGTTCACGAACAGGAAGCTCCTTGTAATGAAGAATAAAACCCTCTACCAATTCGGGTGTATACGAAGAACCCCCACCGATAACTGCGATCTTTAATCCTTGTTTAGTTGCCAAGATCAATCACTCCTGTCTTATTAGTTTGTTGAATAGATTCATAGTCTTGGAATCCCCGCATTTTGTTAAAGACTTCATTACTAAGGACTAGACCGTCTTGGTCCATCGCGGACCATACGGCACCTACTACAGGTTCTGTGGTAAGGGTTACCACAGTTGCTTGTGGAGCTGCGGCTAGTACAGCCTTCTCAATTGGTCCGCGAATCCAGCCGCGATCTCCACGGGTTAGCAGACTTCCTGCCAGAACCACATCGAAGGTATCCTGCTCCATGCCAAGCTTGTGTATGACTGCAGCAGCGGATTTTCCTAACTCAACGCCTTGCCGATTTAGAATCTCCAAGGCTACGGCATCTCCCTCAGCGGCTGCTTCAAAGAGCAAGCGTGCAGCATGTACAGGCACCTGTTTCCAATGATCGAGGAAATCATTAAACATATCCGCTACTTCCTCATAGCCTAGCAAATTGAGCAGGAGACCGGTCAAGAGTGTAGGTTGTTCTCGTCCATCCCAAGCTCTAATGACAGAGCGAAAGACTTCAATGTTGAGTGCACCACCTCCGCCGAAATCCCCGTACATGTAGTCGAAGCCGCCACACTGATAGTGCTCTCCTTTCGGGTTTCTGCCTGCCGAATTAGTGCCCGTGCCACAGATTAGTGCAACTCCATAAGTGCGAGTCGTCCCTGCGCGTAATCCGATCATCGTGTCACAGTTGATTGTGTAATTGATAAATCCGATCTCGCATATCATTGGGTGGAGAATGGCATAATCAGCCTCGCGATCGGCACCAGCAAGTCCTAGATAAGTGTGCTTGATGTCTTCTAATCGGAGTCCGGCTTCTGAGAGTGCTCCGAATGTGGCTTCTCGAATACTGTTGGCTGCCTCCTGGGCGCCAGTCTGGTGGTTACCGTTACCGCTCTTGCCTTTACCGAGAACATTACCAAGTTCATCGCATAGCAGAGCATAGGTTTTAGTACCTCCACCATCGATCCCTAAGTAGTAAGTCAAAGGTCATCACTCCTAGTGTATGGAATAGAATCTACTTGACTGCGGTAGATTCGCGTACAATAATTTTGGGGTCAATCCGCACGCCGGCTCCACGTTTCATCTTGCCGGAGATGCGTCTGAGCAGCATATCTGCGGCAGCCAGCCCGATTTTATCCGAAGGTTGACGTATCGTTGTAAGATATGGATGAAGCTGTGAAGCAATGTAATGATCATCATAGCCAATTACAGCTACCTCTTCGGGTACTCGAATGCCAGCTTCCATCAATGCGTTGATGACTCCAAGGGCGATATTGTCATCACCAGCGAATACTGCAGTAGGTAGTTGTCCTTCATTTAGCCAACGCTTGCAGGTATCATATCCCATTCCAATATCGAAATCGCCATGCACAATCTCAAATGGAGTGAGATTTTTTTCTTCAAGCGCGTGCAGGAATCCAGCGCGTCGCTCCCGCGTACTGCGGAACATCTCCTGTCCACAGAGATGAGCGATTGACGTATGACCGAGTGATAACAGATGACTGGTGGCCATATATCCACCCTTGAAGTTGTCGATCGTGATGGAGTAGGTGTCATTTTCAGGCTTCTGATTATCTATCAACACATAAGGGATACCTCGTCGTTTTAATTCCACAATATAATTATCCTCTTCCACTGGAGACAGTAGAATCAAACCATCTACCCGATCCTCCTGAATCAGATAGTGGCTATCATCCGATTCGATGCCTTTTGAGATGGATATGGCTAGATAATAACCGTGTAGCGCCAACACCTCATTTAGTTCTTTGACCACTGCATCGAAGAAGGAATCCTGCAAGGTGGTGACGATTAGACCGATAATTCCAGTCTTGCCGCTGGCCAAGCTCCGTGCCGCTGCATTAGGGCGATAATCCAGCTCTTTAATGGCATCTAACACCTTCTGACGATTGTTTTCTCGTACCGATTCGGCTCCGTTTAGAACCCGGGATACGGTTACGACGGATAATCCGGATTTCTTAGCAACATCAAAAATACTAACCTTCATTTTAAGTTCTCCTTGCTTAAATATAAGCGCTTTAACTTTTGTACGGATTATGATTATTCTTAAGTTTAAATGTAGTATGTGTGCATCCAAAAGTTTAAGCGCTTTAACTTTTGGGTGAACTTGTTAAATTCATCTTAGAGGATGACTTCTAATTAATCAATACTTATTTTGGATATGAAAGCGATATCGTTATTTACTAATTTGTGTGTAAGTATGTCAAATATGATGACATTCATTTGTGATTTTCGAGAGCGAGCTCTCGTGCTATGATTAGGCTTGATTATATTTTTTTAGAATCGAGGAAACTGAGTGACGACTAGACCCTACCTAAAAATGATCCAGCATTCCGTGAAATCCAGAGGTATCAGCTTTGAGGAAATCACGCCGAATTTCGTATATAGAGCAACGGATGGAGTTCATTCGTTTGTAATGGTAGACGCGGAGATTGGTCTAAACAGCAGCGCTTCTACGATTATTGCCATGAGTAAATCTCTAACTTATGATGTCTTACGCAAAGCGAATATTCCGGCTGTAGAGCATGTCTATTTAGCACATCCGGACTCCAAATTTAGCAATTTAGATCCTTATCCAATAGCTAAGGATTATTTCCATAAGTGCAATGGAGAGGCTGTTGTGAAGCAAGACAACGGGGCGCAGGGCAATCATGTGTACAGGGTTAATGAGATAGGAGATCTGCAAGAGAAGCTGGATTTATTATTTTCCTTGCAGCTTAATGGGGCGATAGGCCCTTATTATGAAGCAGAGATTGAGTATAGAATCGTAACTTTTAATCATCTGGCGCGTGTATTCCTTGGGAAAAAAAGAGTTCATTCCTGGAAGCACAATTTGATTAATGGAGCTGTTACGATTGAGGTAAGAGATCAGGCCAAACGAGAGGCGCTGGCAGAGCTTGCTTCCCAGACCTCTAAAGCGATGGGCCTTGATTTCTGTTCCATAGATATCTTAGAGACAAATCAAGGCCTCAAGGTCATCGAAGTTAATCATAAGGTTATGTTAGATGAGTATTGTAAGCAGAACCCGAGCGAAGTGCCAGCTCTATCTGATCTTTATAGGGAAGTCATTCTCCAGCGTTTTGAGAAGCTATAAGCCGATATCGAGCAGCGATTGCCCGAATAATCGTTTGGCATTTCCGATGAAGGTTTGCGTGCCGACAATTACAATAATCTCGGAGGACGATCGAGCTTTTATGTGAGTAAGAGCATCCTCCAAATAGGGAAACTCGGAGCTTTTTTCGATAAAACGCTCGGCAACACGGAGTGCATCTGTAGGAAAAGAAAGATGACTGATGTCAGGCTTTGTGACGATCAATTGCTCCGAGACCGTACTCATCAATTCGATAACCCCTAGATAATCTTTATCTTCGGGGACACCGATGATTGAAGTTACATCTCGACTGCGGTCGGGATTGACTAGTTGAATAAGCTCAGCCAGATAGGCTGCCGATTCCTTATGAATCGCTCCGTCAATAATCGTTAACGGATCATGGCAGATCACCTCACAACGACCCGGCCATTGCAGTTTTGCAAAACAATTGATTAAGAGTTCCCTATCCAGGGGACTGCCTGTAATATCCTCACATAGCGCGACTGCAGTGGCGGCATTTAGAGCTTGAAATTGCCCCAATAACGGGATCGTTAAGGACGGGTAAATCGCTTGATTTGTCCGAACATCAAAAGTAGTTCCAATGGGCGTTATTGTAATAGAGTCAGCCCAAAACTGCTCCTCATAGTACTGTACAGAATTGGAGGTAAGGTTCTCCTTTATAGTCGCTAGTACGCTCGGATTCTGCCTGCTGATATAGGCTTTTGTAACCTTATTTTTGACGATTCCCAGCTTATGTAGCGTAATACTATTCAGGTCAGGACCCAAATTAGCTACATGTTCTTCCATAATCGGAGTAATGACCGCCCAATCATTCTTCAGGACATTCGTGTCATCAAACCTTCCGCCTCTTCCGCATTCAATTACATTGAAATCGGTATGATTCTCCTTGAAGTACAACGCCGCTATAGCTAGACCTATCCCAACAGGACCTTGATATTCATCAGCACTAAGCTGATTTTCAATCGTTTGGAATCCCTCGTGAACCACATTTCCTAATCGTACAAAATCCTCTGTGGATATGGCCCGCCCGTTAATCCGAATTCTCTCGTTGAAATCGACCAGATGAGGGGAGGTGAACAAGCCCACTTTATAGCCTAGGTGACTTAACAAAGAAGAGATGAATCTGGAGGTGGAGCCTTTACCTTTACTGCCTGTGACTAGTATGTATTGTTGATCTCGATCCGGACTTCCGACTAGATCCAGCAAAGCTCTGGTTAATTCCGGTCTTCTAACTTGTTCATCCAAAGTTTCTGTGATGTTGTTAATGGCTCTTAGATAAGAGCTATAGATCATATCTTCTACCTGGGATTGTGAAGTGAATTTCACGATTATCGCTCCATTTAGTTAATTTTTGCTCGTTCTTCAGATAGCGTCGTGTAGATGATTATCGGAAGCAGTATCAGAGAAATAGCAATGGTCAGAGCGATGCTCCAGTTCAAATCCTTATACAGCTGAACTACAGTAAACAATAAAGCGATTACGGGCAAGACCAACTTGTTTAAGTGTTTTAAGAATAGGGAGTTCATGCTTCTCTTTACGGTAACCGATGTGCCGATACTGGGGATTTCCAGTTCATTCCGTGACAAAGCGGTGATTCCGATAAATAAGTGGCTGTCGATAAATTTAAGCTGCTCATTCTCCTCATTTAGCTTGATCAGTTGGGCTATATGCTCAGTGTCTATATCTAAGATGGGGACGGTGATTGTTTTGTTGTTATAGGTGACGACGATTTTGTCGGTCTCTTCCATACCCAGCAGCTTTCTAACATTGGGATGAATTCGGCATAGATTTTGGTGTTCATCAAAAGGGTAGGGATGGCCTACTCTTAGTGTAAGCTCTCTTTTGCCAATAAAAAGATTTCCTAATGCGGTTAAAGGCCGTTTGATTCCCAAATGTATAAGTTTATGTATGCCTGGCTTGGACTGAGGACTTGTTCTTGCACGGGTAATAATTAGTTGATCATCCTCAGTGGCATGAGTCTCAAGCAGCAACATGATATATCTGTTGAAATACAGGGCATTCGGCTTGGCTGTGTCATCTTCTTTTAAAGTTAAGTTTACCCGAAAGCCATTTTTAGGATTAATAAGCTCGACATGGTTCGAATATTTACGGACAAGCGTTGGACAGGCTTTGACATAAGGCTTGGCAATCTCGTCCACTTTAGGAATTCCCCGAAGGATCGTGCTGTACTCAGGTTTGGTAATGGTTAATCCTGTTAGTGGGCAGTTTCCTAGCTTGTCCTTTGCCTTTTTCGACAATTGAATACTGCCTCTTGGGATATCACTTTTAGATAAAAGCAAACAGCTAACCTGAGCGCCATTCTCTGCTTTAAGCTCGACAAAGATATGGTGGACTAAGCCTAATTCGACTAACTCATCGGGGTTTATTGTGATTTCTTCCCGAGCTGTATAGCTCTGTTTCTCCAGTATAGTGAAGGTCTGCTCGATATTTATGTTAGGCGCCTCCCAATCGATTGATGATTTGTTCGAGGGAATGAATGGTTTTTTGGAATAAATCAAATGAATTCGGGTTACGATAATTTCGATTAATTTCAATCTGAAAACCTTGAACTAACAATTCTTTAGCCGAATACGAAGTGATCGTTCCGGGATGAGATGCAGAAAAGGTATGGTTTTGATGAACATTGGTAATACCATTATTGAAAAAAATACGTACGACTTCATTTATATTATTTTCCTGTATGGATGTTCCGTGTAATGTGCCTAAATCAATATCGAATTCTCTGTCTTTAGAAGCACCATGCAAGTCTATAACAAAGTTAATTTGATGCTCTTTGACAATTGTTCCAAGCGCAGCTTTATATTCTCCCCCAAGGATGTAATTTGGGTCTTCTTTGGAGAAGCTATTGGAATAAATACAGTGGCAATCTGTGAGCTTGTGTAACAGCAGCGCTAGCGAACCTGTATACATGTCTGCAGGTTTTACAGCATGTTCTCTATAGTGGTTAATGGCATGCGGAGCAGATACAAGTACGGGAAGGGTGCCAACTTCAATGGAGTAAGAGGGCTCTACCCCAATATCGCCAAAATAATTATTATTAGAGAATTGTAACTCATACTTTTCGATCAGAGATAAGATATGATATCACCTATTCCTATTTATTTTGAATCTATTATAACGTCTGAGGATTTGTGATGGCGATTTTTTCTAATAAAGTGGCTATTGAAATGTTGGAAACGGTGTGCTAATATTTCAATTGAAAACGTTACCGATAAGGATACCAGAAAAAAGCGATCGTTACTTAAGTGAAATGAAAACGCTGACAACATTCTAGGTGGGTAATTTCGGAGACGTCTTTAAGCGAGGTAATTTAATAACAAGTACGAGGGGGAAGAAAAATGAAGAACATTAAAAAATATCTAGGGCTTATGTTGGTTATGTCTATGGTAGTAGTCTTGGCAGCAGGGTGCGGGAATAAAGAAAACAATGCTGCATCTAATGATGGAAACGCTTCATCTGGTAAAAAAGGATCGGTTTACTTCTTAAACTTCAAGCCTGAAATTGCAGAAATATATGAAAAAATCGCTAAGGATTACGAAGCAGAGACAGGCGTTAAAGTAAAAGTCGTAACGGCTGCTGCAGGTACTTATGAAACCAAATTGAAATCTGAAATTTCTAAGTCAGATGCACCTACAATCTTCCAAATTAACGGACCTGTTGGTTTTCAATCTTGGAAAGATTATACCTTGGATTTGAAGGATACTAAGCTGTACAGCTATCTGTCCGATAAAAGCTTGGCTGTAACAGAAGGTGAAGGCGTATATGGTATCCCTTACGTAGTTGAAGGATACGGTATCATCTACAACGATGCAATCATGAAGAAATACTTTGCCTTGGCTGATAAAGCTGTATCCATCTCTTCCACGACTGAAATCAATAATTTCGAGACCTTGAAAGCAGTAGTAGAAGATATGACTGCTAAAAAAGATCAACTGGGTATTAAGGGTGTATTTGCTTCCACTTCCCTCGCTGCTGGTGAGCAATGGAGATGGCAGACTCACTTGGCTAACTTGCCGCTGTACTATGAATTCAAAGACAACACTGAGTTTGATAATACCGTACTTGCGGGTTTAGCTTCTAAAGAAGTTGAATTCAAATATAACGATAAATTCAAAAACATTTTCGATCTTTACATCAAAAACTCTGTGACTAAAGAAGCGCTTCTAGGTAGTAAATCTGTAGCTGATTCCATGGCTGAGTTCGCACTGGGTAATGCAGCTATGGTTCAAAACGGTAACTGGGCTTGGTCACAAATCAATGATGTAGACGGTAACGTAGTTAAAGCTGAAGAGATCAAATTCTTGCCTATCTACACAGGTATGGAAGGCGAGGAAAAACAAGGTCTGGCTGTAGGTACAGAAAACTATTTGGCAATCAACAGCAAAGCATCTGCTGAGAATCAACAAGCTTCTATCGCATTCTTGGAATGGTTGTTCTCCAGTGAAAAAGGTAAAGCTTATGTAACGAATGACTTAGGTTTCATCGCTCCATTCAACACTTTCGAAGATAGCGAAAAACCAGCAGACCCACTGGCTAAAGAAGTGTCCGCTTGGATGGAAAAAGATCTGACTTCCGTAGCTTGGACATTTGCAGCATTCCCAAGTGAAGAGTTCAAAAATGTCTTTGGTGATGCGCTCTTGCAGTACGCTCAAGGTAACAAAACTTGGGATGAAGTTGTAACGATCTTCAAGGACACTTGGAAGGCTGAAAAAGCAAAATAATAAAGGCATGGAAAGATGATTGAATATCCCTCAGTTGTTATATAGATACAAGCTTAGTGCCACTAGGTTCCTTAGGGACTTCAGTGGCACTAAGCAACAATTCGAGTGAATTTGATTACATCTGTTTAATCATTTTCCATTCTGAGATAGGAGAAGACTCCATGGAAAAATCGATAAAAAAATATTTTGCTCTTTTTGCATTACCGACCATAATAGCCTTTGGAATCGCTTTTGTTGTACCATTTCTGCTAGGTATATATTTATCCTTTACAGAGTTTACTACAGTCAATGATGCTAAATGGATAGGTTTTGGCAATTACGTTAAGGCATTCTCAAATCAAGAATTCCTAAATGCGCTGGGCTTTACGGTTAAGTTTACAGTTCTATCGGTTCTTACGATTAATGTGTTCGCTTTCATTCTGGCGATGTTGTTAACTAGAAAACTAAAAGGCACTAACGTATTTAGAACTATCTTTTTCATGCCTAACTTGATAGGCGGTATCGTATTAGGATACATTTGGCAGTTGATCTTTAATGGAATCCTGTATAAATTTGGTGTTACTTTGACCTCAGATGCTACTTATGGATTTTGGGGATTAATCATCCTTATGAATTGGCAATTGATAGGGTACATGATGATTATCTATGTTGCAGGTATTCAAAATGTGCCTAAGGATATAGTAGAAGCCGCAAGAATTGATGGAGCTTCACGTTCTAAGATATTACGTAATGTGACCATCCCGCTCGTAATGCCGTCTATCACCATTTGTTTGTTTTTAACCTTATCGAATTCATTCAAATTGTTTGACCAAAACTTAGCATTGACCGCTGGTGCTCCGTCTAAGCAGACATCCATGTTGGCACTGGACATCTACAATACATTCTACGCAAAAACAGGGTGGGAAGGTGTGGGTCAAGCGAAGGCCGTCGTATTCTTTGCTTTAGTAGCCTTAATCGCCTTAGTACAACTTGTCATTACTAGAAGAAAGGAGGTTGAGAACTAATGCAACAGACTAGAGCAAAAGACTACTCCATTTTCACTATTTTGTTGGTCTTGGCCATTGCGTTCTTATCTCCGATCTTTATTGTTCTAATGAACTCCTTCAAAGGTAAGTTCTACATTAGTGATACGCCTTTCTTATTCCCTAATGAAACTACATTTGTTGGTTTAAAGAACTATACTAGCGGTGTAGCGAAGATCGATTTCTTTAGTGCTTTCGGAATGTCCTTGTTTATCACCGTGTGTTCGGTTGCTGTAATCGTGTTATTCACTTCCATGACCGCATGGTATATTACTCGGGTGAAATCAAAATTCACGAACTTAATGTACTACGCATTTGTGTTCTCAATGATCGTACCTTTCCAAATGGTTATGTTCACAATGACTAAGACAGCCAATGTGCTGCATCTCGATAATCCGATTGGAATTATCTTGATCTATTTAGGATTTGGCTCAGGGCTATCCGTCTTTATGTTTAGTGGATTTGTGAAGTCCATACCGCTTGAAGTTGAAGAAGCAGTTATGATTGATGGATGTAATCCACCGCAAGCCTTCTTTAGAGTGGTACTGCCCATCCTTAAGCCTATAGCTGTAACCGTAGCGATCCTAAATGTAATGTGGGTATGGAATGACTTCCTGTTGCCGGATCTGCTGATCGGTACTGAATACAAAACAATTCCTATTGCGATACAGTACCTAAAAGGCGGTTACGGATCGATTGATATGGGAGCTATGATGGCGATGCTTGTATTAGCTATTGTACCGATTATCATTTTCTACCTCACCTGCCAAAAATACATTATTGAGGGTGTTGTTGCAGGAGCTGTGAAGGGTTAAATAGAATATGTCTGTAGAAGCAAGTAGGGTGCTTTTCTTGTTGAGTCTTCTCTTCAAGAATCCCCTGCTTTCTTATTTAACGTGCAAAGGAAAGGTAGAAATGGAGAGATTGACTATAATAGATATCGCCAAATTATGTGGGGTTGGCGTGACTACAGTATCCAGAGCGATAAATAATCATCCAGACATTAATGAAGAAACAAAAGCGATGGTTATGAGAGTCATCAAAGAGAACCATTATGTACCGAATAACAGTGCGAGAAATTTAAAACGTTCAGATTCGAAAACGATTGCAGTATTGATTAAAGGGATTTCTAACCCCTTTTTTAGTCCGATGATCAAAGTATTTGAAAAAGAGATTCAGCGAAAAAGATACTCCTTCATTCTGCAACGAGTTGATGAGAATCAAGATGAGATCGAAGTAGCGATTGAACTGGAGAAAGAAAAACGTTTGAAGGGAATTGTGTTCCTGGGGGGATTATTCTCACACTCTCAAGAAAAATTACAACAATTAACGGTTCCATTTGTTCTTAGTACGATCGGAATGACGGAAGAGTTTGATCTAAGTGATTATTCTTCTGTATCTGTAGATGACTTTAATGAAAGCCTTAAGATCGTCGATTATTTATGTAATTTGGGACATCAGAAAATAGCAGTCATTACTGCCCCTGAAGATGATGTGAGTATTGGTAAACTGAGATATGAAGGCTATAAAAAGGCACTTTCAAATCATGCAATAGCTTATAATGAACGGCTAGTACGGCGGATGAAAGAAGATATTGATAGCTACAGTATGGAAAACGGGTATGTGGTTACAAAAGAACTGCTGGAGTCAGGGGAAGAGTTTACTGCTATTTTCACCTTATCAGATAGTATGGCCATTGGCGCTTGTAAAGCAATATTTGAAGCGGGTAAGCGAGTACCGGAAGACTACTCTGTAGCTGGTTATGACGGACTGGATATTTCCTTCTATTATAATCCTTCCATTACTACCATTAAGCAGCCGGTAGTTGAAATTGCGGAAGCAACAATTAAGATACTTTTTGATCTCATTAATAAGAAGGTAAATCACGCGCATCAGATTTTCCCTGCAGAATTAATGGTTAGAGAATCTACGAGGTCTATATTGTAGTGTCAAAAGGTTTATATGTTTAAGTTTATTTACGAATCGGGGTGGGGAGATAGAACCGCAAGAGATTAAACTTAATGATATCAACAGCATCACTCGGTTTCTCACCGCATTCGGTGACCCTACTCGGATTCGGATTGTTACGTTATTAGGCAATAAAGGTCGCCTGAACGTTGGGGAAATTGCAGGAGAATTCGAAATAAGCAGACCAGCGGTCTCGCACCACCTCAAAATCTTACGGGATGCTCGCATTGTTGACTTTAAGAAAAGGGGGCAGGAGGTGTATTACTGGTTGGCTCGTGAGAGGGTTACAATGAATTTTAGGACGCTTGCTGATTTGGCGTCGTCGTTTCATTATGGGGACTAAGCCAGCTTAAGAAATCGGCTTAGTCCTATTTAGTTTCGAGATTTAAGGTCCTTGTTGAGTACATTTCGAAACATCCCCACACCTAATAATACCAAGGGTAGAAATACACCGAAGGTTATAATATAGTACACCCAGTAATTATCAAATAATGTGTTGTAATAAGTGTAATTTGGAGCAATAAGCGGTGCTAGTGCAACAAGGATCATTCCTGTAGGTAGAGTTAGCACTCGAAACTCTTTTAGGTTTAATAATTGAGACATTCCTAGAACAAAAGCGTAGAAGTACAAGGTTACTTCTATAAATAAGGTTAACATCCACAATAGAGCTATCAAGGCTTCAACCCGCTCGAAGAACCCGCCAACGGATATTCGCCTTGCGATGTTATAGCTGGGATATATATCTCTGGTCGTCAGATCCGGTCCTAGCACTAAAATGGAAACAAGGATGGTCAGGAAAATGATAATCCCGCCTAGGAGACAACCCTGTAGTAAAGCTTTTGTTATTTTTTGCTGTTGATTTACATAAGGAAGGAACATTAGAAAGACAACAGGCTCTAAGAAGGTATAAGACGAAATGGAGATGGACCCTCTTAGCACTGGCTTTATTCCGTCCTCTAATATGGGCAGCATTCTGACGATTCCCATTTGAGGAATAATGGCAACCGTCAGGACCAGAAATAGGACTATAACCATGGGAGTAAAGATCTCACCCGTTCGTCCGATGACCTCAATACCGAGTCGTGTTGCCATAATGACGATCAGTATAAATAAGATTAGAATAGCCGGAATAGGAGTTCCAGTTAACATTTCCGAGGTCACGAAATCAGCCACTTCCCGCATACTTCCTACGGCAACGATGAGAAAATACATTAAGGTCAAAAGGGATACAATAGTCCCAAACCATTTTCCAAAAACTTTTTGAATCAGTTGGATAAGCGTTAGTTTGGGGTATAACTTTGCAACTCTGCTATACATATAGATGGCTAATAAACCTACGACCATTCCAATTAAGGAAGAAATCCAGGCATTTTGTTTGGCGTAGTGTGTAGTGGAAGGAGGGATTACTAGAATGGAATCCCCGATGGTAAGGAGCATAACAAGAATAGTTAGCTGACGAGTACTTATTTTTCCTTTTTCGAGCATGGCTTCATTCACTCCAATGTATTACTTCATCTTTTCTAAGAAAGAGTTAGTCACTTTTCCTAACTGGCGAATCTCCATGTTCACCTTTACGGTTACTGGCAAGTTAACAAAGGCTTGATCCCAATTATCACTCAGTTTCTTCCATTCTTGCGGGTTGGAGCGATGGATGGCTTCACCAAATCCAAAAATATCACTTTTATATTCTTGTTGTACCTTCTTAATTGTAGTTTCGAATAATTTTATCACTTTCTGGTTGGCAATTTGATTTAATTCTGTGATGGTTTTTGGGTTCGTCAGTTCTAGATTGCTGCATTGTACCTCGCCTATATCTGCTTCTAAATATTGATTAATACTGATAGCAGGTTTTCCTTCCTGCACGCTGCCTTTAACTTTGGAGTGAGCTTCAAATACCTCAAGAGATATCCTTTTCCCTTCAGGACAGTTGATGTAGAACACCGTGTTATTCACTTTGTTCGTTAAATAGTTATACACCTTTGATTCCTCTTGATTTAGCCAACCGATTAATTTGTCATCTTTGAATACGGCTAACCCTGAGTATTTTAATTGTGTTGGTGAATCTACCGTTTCAACATTCTTTGGGGTCTCCCCCACATCTATATTCCCTTGGATAACAACCCCTGTTAAAACTGGATCTTTACCCTTAGCTACAAGATCTGTAATCAAATCTCCTAGTGTTACAGTAGATGTAGGCGCCCATTGCTTCTCCGATGTTTCCAAACTGGAGAACAAGCGTACAGCGGGAATCTTTTCGAGGCTAGTTAATATTTTCAGAGCATCTTCTGCCTTGGCGTCCTTTGACACCACTATAAAATAATCATTTCGAGTTGCGGTATCCCTTGACATGAAGTCAAGAACGTCACGTATTCCCCCCCTAGCCAGATCCTCGCTGAGGACTAAGATCCGCAGATGAGAGATATAGATTTTACGTGGACTTACGGTTGTGATTTTCCTAAGGGCTTCATATACGGTTTTTCCGGTCGTTTTATAAAGGTTAACGGGTGATTGAGGGCTCCCCCCTTTTGATCCAGCGATCTGGCTGGGTAAAACCACTTGTGCAGAAACTTGAAACTCATCTCCGACCTTATCTATACCGATACCTACGGCAATCGCGAGATCATTCATTTCCTCTCGACTCCAGCAACCCGTTAAGCCTATTTGCATGAGCACAAGAAGGCAAAGCAGAAGTGATCTTCGTTTCATGGTGTATTCCTCCATTAGATCTCTCGGGGCTAGTCCGACTAATTGTTAAGATAACCAGGCATTTACCATGTCGGCTACAGGCTTATAGATGAACACCATCCAAGCCAACGGATTGGAGATCGAGATATTCATTACGTAAATAAGACTAAAGCAAGTTCCCAGCAATAGAAGAAATGAAAATACCCACAGCTCCCGGATTAGCTTTTTCCTCCACATAAGGGGTACTTCAATAGCAATAATAACGGCTACAATGATGAGAATCCCTACTATACCCAATATTAACAACCTCCCAACCAATCTTTAGTTCCGAGATGCCAAGTCTTTGCTAAGTGCTTTTTGAAACATGCCCACACTTAATAACACCAAGGGTAGAAATATCCCGAAGGTAATGACATAGTACACCCAATAATTATCAAAAACTGCGTTGTAATAAGTGAAGTTCGGGGCAATGATGGGAGCAAGTGCAACTAAGATCATCCCTGTGGGTAAGGATAATACCCGATAATCTTTTAATTTCAATAATTGGGACAACCCCAGAACGAAAGCATATAAGTACAAGGTTACTTTTATGAACAAAGTTAACATCCACTCTAAAGCGATCATGGCTTCAACCCGTTCGAAGAATCCGCCAACAGATATGCGCCTTGCGATGTTATAACTGGGATATATATCTCTGTTTGTCAGATCCGGACCTAATACCAGTATAGAAACGAGAAGCGTAATGAAAATTACGATACCGCCTAGAATCGCTCCCTTAAAGAAGCTCTTTGTTATTTTTCCTTGCTGATTTACATAAGGAAGGATCATCAAAAAGACAACTGTTTCTAAAAAGGTGTAAGTAGTGATGGAGATAGACCCTCTTAGAACAGGCTTTATCCCGTCCTCCAAAATGGGTAGCATTCTTACTATTTCCATCTGAGGAATAATAGCAAAGGTCTGAATTAGAAATAAGAAAATGAACATGGGAATGAAGATCTCGCTAGCTCTTCCAATGACCTCGATACCCAGACGGGATGCCATAATTGCGATCAGTATAAATAACATTAAAATGGCTGGAATAGGGGTTTCAGGTAACATTTCTGAGGTCACGAAATCAGCGATTTCTCGCATGCTTCCAACGGAAACCATAAGAAAAAACATGATAGCCAGAAGCGATACAATCGTTCCTATCCATTTTCCAAAAGTCTTTTGAATGGCCTCTATAAGCGTTAAATTGGGATAGGCCTTTGCGAACTTGCTATACGTATAGACGGCTAATAGACCTGCGATCATCCCGACTAAAGTGGAAATCCAGGCGTTTTGTCTAGCGTAGTGAGTAGCGGAAGAGGGGATTATAAGAATAGAATCCCCAATAGTAAGGAGCATAACCAATATGGTTAGCTGACGGGCACTTATTTTTCCCTTTTCTAACATGGCTTCGTTCACTCCTATTTATTTGTCTTCATCTCTTGCAAGAAAGAATTAGTTACTTTTCCTAACAGACGAATCTTACAATCCATCTCGATGTTTACCGGCATATCAACAAAGGTTTGATCCCAATTATTCCTCAGCTTCTTCCAAGCCTGCGGGTTAGAGCGATGGATGGCTTCACCAAATCCAAAAATATCGCTTTTGTATTCTTTTTGCACTTTCTTAATCGTATTTTCGAATTGCTCTGACACTTCCTTGTTGATGCTTTGTTCTAATTCGGTAATGGTCTTTGGGTTTGTCAAGTCTAGATCTTTACATTGTACCTCTGTTAAATCTGCTTCCATATGTTGCTGAATACTGATTTCTGGCTTGCCATTCCGCATGCCGCCCTTTATCTTGGCGTGGGCATCAAATACCTTATAAGACGCCATTTTTCCATTGGGACATTTTCTGACGGCGAGCGATTCCTTCACCTGATTGGTTAAGTAGTTATACACCTTTGATTCCTCTTGGTTTAGCCAACCAATCAATTTGTCATCCTTGAATACCGCTAGCCCTGAGTAATTTAATTGTGTTGGAGAATCTATGGATTCTACATTTTTTAGGGATTCTCCTACGGCTACACTTCCTTCGATGACAAGGCCCGTTAATACAGGATTCTTCCCCCTAGTTACCAGTTCTGTAATGAGTGTTCCTAAGGTCACCGTTGATGTAGGTGCCCAAGTTTTCTTTGAGGTCTCTAGGCTGGAAAACAAGCGTACAGCGGGAATCTTTTCGAGATTGGTTAACACTTTCAGAGCATCCTCTGCCTTGGCATTCTTTGCTACCACAATAAAATAATCATTTCGAGTTTCAGTATCTCTTGACAGGGAATCTAGGACATCACTGATTCCCTCTTTAGCTAAATCTTCGCCAAGGACTAATATTCGAAGATGAGAGATATAAATTTGACGTGGGCTTCTCGTTGTGATTTTCCTAAGTGCTTCAGTTATAGTTCTACCGGTTGCTTTATAAAGGTTAACGGGTGATTGGGCAATGCTTCCTTTTGAACCGGCGATTTGACTGGGTAACACAACTTGTGCAGAAACTTGATATTGATCTCCTTGTTTATCGAAACCAAGGCCTACAGCAATTGCAATTTTGTTTAACTCCTGTCTGCTCCAGCAACTTGTTAGGAATATTTGAATGAGAATAAGAACGCAAATCAAAAGCGATTTTCGTTTCATGATTTATTCCTCCGTCAAATCTCCCGGTTTTTGCGGGGGTGTACTTTTTTCCCGAACGATATTTTTTTGATTGATTAGCCTAGGGCGGTTAAACATAGCCCACAAGGGCATTCGGAAGAAGACATCCTTTTGATCGGAAAGATTATAGGGTGCTAACGGGCTCATGTAGGGAATTCCAAAGGAGCGTAAGCTGCACATATGCAGAACTATCGCAATAACCCCGATAATGATCCCGAACAATCCAAAGGATGCAGCAAGGAACATCATCGGAAAACGAAGCATTCTAATCGTCAAAGAAAGATCAAAGGATGGTAGCACAAAGCTAGAGATCGCCGTTATAGCGACGACAATAAGCATCGCAGCCGAAACAATACCGGCATCCACCGCTGCAGTCCCAATCACCAAAGTACCTACAATGGATACAGATTGGGCTATAGTTTGGGGCATTCGTACACTCGCTTCCCTTATAATCTCAAAGGCAAGTTCCATTAACAGTGCTTCAATAAATGCGGGAAGTGGCACGCCTTCCCGTTGTGCAGCCAAACTGATCAGCAGGGTTGTGGGTAGCATTTCCTGATGGAAGGTAGTAATAGCTACATACAAAGATGGGGCTAGTAGTGAAACAAATATACTGAAATAGCGAAGCAGCCGAACTAGGGTGCTTACATCGGCGCGTTGATAATAATCCTCGGCCGTCTGCATGAAGGATACGAATAAGGTAGGAACCGTCATTACTATAGGCGTTCCATCTACTAATATGGCTACTTTGCCCTCCATAAGCGCAGCTGCAATAACATCAGGACGTTCTGTATGATGGATCGTTGGAAACGGAGAGTAGGTTTCATCCTCGATTAATTCTTCGATATAACCACTTTCCAGAATGGCATCCACATCGATTCGATCTAAACGTGAATGTACTTCTTTCACAATTCCTTCACTAACAATGCCATTGATATACATAATAGCTACATCAGTCTGGGTTACACGTCCAATTTGCTGTGTTTCTAACCAGAGATTGGGGTCCTTTATTTTTCGCCGAATTAATGCAGTATTCGTTCGTAAGCTTTCTGTGAAGGCTTCTTTAGGTCCGCGAATTACCGTTTCAGTGGAGCTTTCCGTTACACCGCGGTCTTTCCAGCCTCGCATTCCAATCGTGAATCCTTTGGTGTCTCCATCGATTAAAAGAATCACATCTCCGGATAGTAGAGAGGTAAATAAAGAAGTGAATTCGGTCACATCCTTGATATCACCTACAGTGAGCATGTGTCTTTTAAAAAAGGAATAGTTGTCACCGTCAGCTTCCAAGGTTGAATCAGGAATTTCTAAGATAAGAGACTCTAGAATGAAGTCCTGAATAGCTTTACTGTCTGCTAGTCCATCTGTATAGAAAATAGCGGCTTTGATCTGGTGTTCTAAACCAATAACGAAATCTCTGATCACAAGGTCAGTGCTATGGCCAAGGGTTGTTTTTATATATTGAATATTATCTTGTAGGCTTTTCTTGATAGGTTCCTTAGGTAAATCTTTAATGGGGTCGGGGTGCCCTAATGAAGGCTTTTTAAAAGCTTTTGTTATCGTTCTGTTCAGAAATCCCATAGTTGTTATCCCTCTTCCGCAAGCTGCTGTAATATAGCTATTACCATAATGCGGTGGGATTATTCTTTGAATAATCTACTGCGGCTTGGGGGATGAACACACAAAAAAGCCGCCGAGATTCTCTCGACAGCTAGGGCAGAACTTGATATTTAAGAACTAGAGGATGTCCAATCATTCGTCAGGTGTTTCTCAGTTAGTATGGAGAGCAACTGGATACCGACTTCATTATGGCCGCCTTCTGGGATGATCAAATCGGCGTATTTTTTGGATGGCTCAATAAAAGCTTCATGCATCGGCTTAACCGTGCTTAAATATTGGTGATGGATCGACTGGATGCTCCGACCGCGTTCCTCGATATCCCGGAGTACCCGGCGGAGGATGCGCACATCAGGGTCAGCATCAACAAATACTTTGATATCAAGCATATCGCGGAGATTCTCGTCGGACAGAACATGGAGTCCTTCGATGATTACAATATTGTTTGGTTTCAGTTCTACGGTCTCCGTAGTGGAGCGGGCATGAACTGTGAAGTCATACACTGGTGCATATGCGGTTTGATCTTCTCGCAGACATTTAAGATGCTCGATAAGCAGCTCGTTGTCGAAAGCGAAAGGATGATCATAGTTAATGGATTCACGTTCAGCAAAGCTGAGGTGCGAATGATCCTTATAGTAGTTATCTTGAGATATGAAAGTTACCTTTCCCGTTCCAAGACGGTCAATGACGGAGCGGGCTACGGTTGTCTTTCCCGAGCCGGTGCCGCCGGCGATACCAATGATGAGCATGTGATTCAATAACCCTCCCTAAGATTGCCGTTGCAATTCCAATATTGTAGCACAGCGCTCATGTTTTTTCACCTTAGATCGGGTAAAATTAAGATGGGATTTTTTGAAATTCGTCTATATTAGGGACAAGGTAAATACGGAAGGGGCAATTCTACCAATGAACGGAAAAAAATCAGTGCAAGAAGCCTTTAATGAAACGACTTATCGAATTGTAGGACATGGGAATAGAGATGTTCAAGTCTTGAAGGAAGCCTTTGAAGCTGTAGAGAACAGTACAGCATCTGATATTTACGGATCGGGAAAGGTTATTGAGGAATTCCAGGCGGAGATGGCGGAGCTTTTGGGAAAAGAAACCGCAGTCTTCTTTCCGAGTGGAACGATGGCACAGCAAATCGCCTTAAGAATATGGTGTGATGAACAAGGCCTCAAGAGAGTTGCTTATCATCCTTTATGTCATTTGGAGATCCATGAGCAGGATGGGCTGAAGGAATTGCATCATATCGAGCCAGTCCTACTGGCAGACAAAGATCGATTAATCACCTTAGATGATGTAATACATATGAAGGAAGATATCGCTTGTCTGCTGCTTGAATTGCCGCAGCGCGAGATTGGTGGACAATTACCGGAGTATAAGGAGCTTGAAGCGATTTCTGCACATTGTCGTGCTCGCGGAATTAAGCTGCATCTGGATGGCGCAAGATTGCTTGAGACACTCCCCTATTACGGTAAGACAGCTGCTGAGATCTGCGCCCTCTTTGATAGTGTCTATATCTCACTATATAAAGGAATCGGGGGAATTGCAGGCGCGATTCTTGCAGGCAACGAGGACTTTACGAAGCAATCGAAGATATGGAAACGGCGGCATGGTGGCGACCTAATCAGTCTGTATCCTTACATCATTTCCTCTGATTACTATTACCGGCAAAGAGTAGATAAGATGCACAAGTATTATGATGGGGCCAAGGAGCTTGCTGCCTTAGTTAATCAATGCCGCGCTGTGACGACATTACCTGCTGAACCGGTCTCCAACATGTTTCATATGCATTTTCAAATGTCTCGGGAGAACATCGAACCGATTCTGTCTTCTGTATATGAGACAACAGGAATCGGTTTAAGCGCAGCGATAAGACCAACGGGAGAACATACTTCTTATTGTGAGATCAGTATTGGAGACAAGTACGCCGACATCCCTAAAGAAGAGCTTAAAGAATTTTTTCTGCTACTCGATAAGCTAATGCATGAATTATCTTCCGAGCAGCGATCGAAGTAACGAAATCCGTAATAATTGTTTTTTAATAAGCTTTGTACGGAAATCACTCCTTAATTGATTGTAGATCGGTGGGCAATGGGTGAGCGCCCAATGGTACATGAATTTAAAGTCTGTAGCGTCTTTCGCAGAATTTAATAAATAGTATGAGATCGTATCATACGCATTATGGCTAAACCATTCTGTCATTTCCTGCTCGCTATAGCCATATTTCTGAATGGCCATATTCTTAATCAAGAGTTTCTCCTCCAGATTCTCAATTAAGAATCCCTGACTCAGATGAAAGGTAATGTTGTCACCATGTAATCTATACACGCCGGCAAGGGTATCTATGAAGCCAGCATCACCGACCAACAGAGAGCGCAGATAAATAGAAGCATCGTTGACCATATTCATACTCAGGATATCCATAGCCATTAAGGCCTCGCGCTTAAAGACAGTTGTTAGTGTGGAGGAGGGCTTCGGATATCCTTTTTTCTCGAAATTCATGAAATAATCTTGCTTCTTAATAATTTTACTTAGCTGTAGGCTGCTGATCTTCAGTTGTTTTGCCTTTGAATATTCAAGAAACACATTAGCAGCCACAAATGAGATTTCGGGATGAAGATTGTGAAAGTCCACAGCCTTACTTAAATAGTTCATGTCAATCAGATAGTCGTCATCATCTAGGAAAAGAACATACTCGCCATCACCATGAGCGGCAAAGGCTGAACGGCGATTATTACCGGGTCCGCTATTCTTTTCGTTTCGCATGTAGATTACCTGCGGCTCATCTCCGAAGCTTTGCTGCATTAACTCTTCCGTCCCATCTGTAGAACAATCGTCGATCACTGTGATCTCTTTATGAGGATAGTCTTGCTTTAAGATGCTTTGGATCGCTTGGTATAGAAATGCCTTTCTATTGTAAGTAGTGATAATGACACTGACCTTGGGATAATCGGCAAAGGAAACGAGTACTGGGTCTGAACTAGCCGTATCTGAGGACTGATATTTGAATGCAACTAACCCATGGATTAACCCGTCGATCTCTTCTTGCACGATACTAAATTGCTCTGCTAAATAGAACCTTAATGCATCCTCCGAAGCTCTCCCTGTGAGATAAGCCTGGATCACCTCTGATAAAGTTTCTAAAAAGGCTTTGACTTGGGGATTTTGTTCTTTATCTATGATCAGACGACATCTTTGGAAGATTTCTTTATCATCCATATGAAGGGGGAATGAGTGGTTGATTTCATCATTTAGGTCATTCAGAAAGACGTAACAGGCTTGCTGTAAAACCTCGCTATGATCCATTTCGAGTCCTCCTGTTGTGTTATTTGGATAAACCACTTACCTCAGGCTGAGTATTAATTTTATTTTTGAGTTTATATCGATACTTTTTGAGATGTTCCCATGTATAGAGAAATACTTCCCGTTCCATTAAAGAGCCGATTACGAAATATACAGGCAAAATCACAAGTCCTAGCAGTACACCCCACAACATAAGTCCCGCATAGGAATGGATGGGGATATTGATAGCGCGAGAGATCAGAATAATGCCCACAAAAACCACTGCATTCGTTAGCCATCTTTTAAAGGTGACCCAAGCACTCCGATTCAGCAGATGTCTGCTAGCGTAGATCACGATATCTATGGAGCGGTATAAGAGGGCGGCTATAGTTCCCATCAGTACACCGTAAATTCCCATGAAGATTACAAATACAATGGAAGCTACCAGATTTATAGCTGATTCCAGAATGGAACGGTTCTGTGTGTTCTTGAAATGCCCGGCGATGGTAATCACATTATTGGAAGAAGCTCTGGCATTGGTTAATAATTTAATGACTACGAACAGGATCGGTAGCCACATATCGATGTAATTCACGTCATTTACTCCAGCGGTATACAACTTCATAAAAGGAAGAATTAGAATGTAAGCCACAGTCAGAATTGAGAAGATGAGCCCCATAAAGTAGACTTCGTAAGCATCATAAAATTTAATAAAGGCTTCTTTACTCTCATGAAAGCTCTGACCAAGAGCTGCCTTTACACTTCCGTTTATAGTTTGAACAATGTTATCTACAATCGTAAAAATCATGTTGTACATGACATAGATGCTAACGATCTTTAAGTTCGTAAATATAGTCAGGATCAGCACGTCGGTATTTCTAAACACCAAGTAGGAGATCTCATGAACTAACACGGAGTTTTTTTGACCAATGGCTGCATAGTCTGGTTTAAGATTTAGGTCGATCCATTTGTAATGCTTATTGATATAGATATAGAAGACAACGATTTGAAGTATGGTCAATATGAAATAGGATGCTTGCACTGCGATGATGTTAACACCTTGAAGTAATAACAGAATCCGAATCACATTGTTCAGAATATTAGCCACAGTGACAATAGAAGTTTCTACATAGCTTTTTCCCTCTGCAGCGAGCAGAACTTTGAATTTTCCTTGAAAATAATAATTAATCGCTCCGCCCATCCCTGTGAGCAAAATAATGAGCATAATCGATAATTTATCGATGTCAGAGGTGATCACTAATGGGTATATAACGGCAATTAGGAGGACGGCGAAGAAATAATAAATCCCTGTTTTTTTATAATAGCTGGAGGTAGCGGCCAGAATAGAGTTGATATGGGTCTTATCATCCGAAGCTACCGGCTTATATAGGGCTTGGATCGAAGCGGCGCCTACACCGGCTTCTAGCAGGGCCAAATAACTAATGATCTGTACAATCGAAGCGATTAAACCATTGGCTTCAGAGCCATAGTTAACCATAATCAGTCTGGGTATAAAAAAACCAAGGATGATCGTGATGAGCTGACTTCCGAGTCCAAAGGATAAGTTAAGAATGCTCCGCTTGGCTCTCATAACGTATCCTCCTTTCGTAAAGCGATAAATACGTATCCAGATGTTCGAAATGCCTTTCGGCATGTTTGGCTTGTGGCGTAACATCCATGTAGTGGGTAGTCATACTATCAAAAACCTGTGCAGGCTGTAGCTGCTCTAGTGTAGTGAAATCGGTATATAACCCTTTGTACTGGGCATCTTCCATTACATTGATCATTTTTTGGCTGTAAGCCACGGGAAACACTGGTTTACCCAACACCCAGCCCAGGATCATCGCATGGAATCTTGATGCTACTATGAAGCTGGAGTTGGCTAGAACGGCCAAGACCTCTTCCATATTCGTTTTATATAAATGCACTTGGATGGCATCCTCATAGGAGGAGCCCATAAGATTCCGGATTTCCTCAATCGCTAGCTGATCACCTTCATGTTCGCAAAATGACATGAAATGAACAGCGTAGCCTTTTTCAATGAAATAAATTGCGAGTTCTTTCATTTTTTCATAATAGAGGTTGTCAAAACCGTTCAGACCTTTAAAAGAAGGCTTAATAACGGATAAGACGATGTAATCCTCAGGTTCGGGTTGAAGATCTGGCGGGTTAAGCTGAAAAATAATATCTGGCGCTAAACGGACATGATCCAGATCCTCAAATAACTCATAAGAGTACTTTTCTCTAAAACAGATATCTGTATAGTCCTTAAAAATCCGCCTGTGTTCCTCATAATATTCTTTATCTGTATAAGGGCCGAAATTCGATCCTAATAAATAGTAGGGTTTATTCTTATTCCGTATGGCTTCAGCGTTCTTGAAATGCTCTTCCCAATGTTCTGCCTGCATAAAGATCGAGCCACCGATATGAACAACGCCATCGGAGCGATCGGCCATATATTTTTGCGCCAGATTATGTATCTTTAACCTTCTGCAAATAAAGGCAACGCCTCTTAAGAAGAGGGAATCAGAAGGATACACTTTCAGATTCTTGATCTCTTTGAAACACTGCTTGTATAAGCTTGGAGCACAGATTCTGAATTGGGTATCGGGATATCGCTCACATAGCACCTTAATGAACAAATCATCGCCCAAATTAAATTCGGTATAGGCATAGATCAGCATCTTTTTCATATTCTAGATTCCTTTCGCTTGAACCTGGATAAGCTTCTCTCCACAGAAATGAATCTGTGATATAGAAGCGGGGAGATTAAGAATGCTCGGATATAAAGGGCTAATCTTCGATCATTACCTCTATAACGTCTTATGAGTTCATACATTTCTTGATTTAGTTCAGGATAGGTATGATCAATGTCGCGAAGTAATTCCTGAATGCTTATGCCTTCTGTCCCATTAAGACAGGTTTTGAGGTTGAAAAAGTAATTCTCGATCAACTCGCGATTTCTTATATAAGGGGATATCATATCCAGCTTCTCAAAGGGATGGGCCTCGAAATAGGCATCGACCCGTTTGAATACACCGACGACATCAAATTTTTTCACATTATAGCTATTGGAAATTGAAGTGTTTCTTTGTAAATAAAACGATAATATATCCGGTAACGTAATGACTCTAGCCGCTCTGGATAAGGCTTTGTAGATAAATTCCTGATCTTCTCCATTTACACAGCGTTCTGTATATTTGAGTCCATGAAGGAGTAATAGATCCCGTTTATACGCAATGCTCCCTGTCCATATCCGCAAGCTTTTGTCCACAAAAATATGAGTCAGCGCTTCACTGCCTGTGATGTCACTATAATCGGAAGAGTAACTCAAAGTAGTGACTCCATCCTCTGAAACATGGCTATATCCCCAGCAAATAATCTCGGGGGCTGATACTTGAGTATGGGTATGAATAGTTCGGACTAAGTCAGTAGAGATATAATCATCTCCATCCAGAAACAACACATATTTCCCTTTGGCTTCTGCTAAGCCTCTATTTCTAGCCGCGCTAACCCCCTGATTTTCTGTTCGAATGACTTTGCAAGAAAAATCGGGGTAAAGGGAGAGGATATTATCTATCACGTTGTAGGTGTTATCCGTTGATCCGTCATCTACGATAATGACTTCGAAATGTTGTTCACTTTGGGTAAGGAGCGAATTAAACATAGGGGTTATATAATGCTCAATATTGTATACAGGGACCACAATGCTTAAATTCATGTGCTGGCTCCTTTCCTTAGTAGAACTGGATAAATAGCTATCTTAAGCTTACCCTCCGTATCAAAAGGTTGTATATACTACTTTAGTTTACTTATTGCTACCTCTATTTCGTTGTAACATCACGTGAATAATAATTATTACAGTATGTAAAATGACAATCATATCGATTGGTATAACATATATAGAAAGCCATAAAATCATGAACGCTCGAAGCGGAGGGACCTACAATGCAGCTGCAAAAAATATTCGTGAACGGTGAGAGATTAAAGAATACGATTGAGGCATTTGCGGATTATGGGCGTACAGATAACAACGGCGTGACCCGGTTATCGCTGACTGAAGAGGATCTTAAGGTTCGGGATTATTTTCGATCCTGTTGTGAAGAATTGGGGATGTCTGTGAAGGTGGACGATATGGGCACGATGTACGCTACGCTTGCGGGTGTAGAGTCTGGGCCTCCTATTGTGATTGGTTCGCATATGGATACTGTGAAAAAAGGTGGCAGATTTGATGGCGTACTTGGGGTAATCGCTGGACTAGAGGTAGTCCGCACACTCGTGGATCACGGGATAAAACCGAAGCTACCGGTGACCATTATGAATTTCACAAATGAAGAAGGCGCTCGATTTGAGCCTTCGATGATGGCTTCTGGTGTGCTGGCCGGCAAGTTCGATAAGGTGGAAATGCTGAATAAAAAAGATCCGGAGGGCATTACCTTTGGCGAAGCGCTGGAGGAGAGCGGATATAAGGGAGAAACAAGCAATCGAATTACTGAAGCCACTGCTTATTTGGAGCTTCACATCGAGCAAGGTCCCGTGCTAGAACAAGAAGAACAGTCGATTGGTCTGGTGGACTGTGTAGTTGGCATGGCCTGTTATGAGATTGAGGTGACGGGGGAATCGGATCATGCGGGCACAACGCCTATGGCGATGCGCAAGGATGCCTTGTTCGCTGCCACGGATCTGATCACAGCGCTGCGAAGCAAGCTGAGTGTGCTCGACTCCGAGTTGGTGTATACCATGGGCAGAATGAACGTGCTACCTAATATTCATACAGTTATTCCTAATAAAGTGATCTTCACCATTGAGGCTAGACATAAAGAGATGGAGATTGTTCGTGAGGTGGAAGCGATTATCCATGATTTGCCGGAGAGGCTGCTGGCCTGCGAAGTGAGTAAGACCAAGCTTTGGGGCAGAGAGACCGTCTGGTTTGACCGGGGTGTATGTGATTTAGTGGAGCAAGCGACACAAGCCTTGGGTTATTCTAAACGGAAGATCGCAAGTGGCGCAGGGCATGATGCTCAGTTCGTAGCCAGCTTTCTGCCATCCGCGATGGTGTTTGTACCTAGTGTGAAGGGGAAAAGTCATTGTGAAGAGGAGTTTACCTCCTATGAAGACTGTGAAAAAGGGGTAAATGTAATCCTAGAAACGGTGTTGTTATTACTGTCAAAGTAATACGTGTCACTAAACATAACATTCAATTATGGTAGTAGTGCTTTAATTTCATACAAAATCGTCAAAAAGACACTCTAAGCAGTGTCTTTTTTTATGAGATAATGATTAGGGTTGTGTTGGGTACCAAATGAACCTGAAGTTGATGGGCGGTTTAAGACGAATCCTTTGTGTAAAAACACAATGATGATAGATAATATTTTAATTTTTTACCAAAATGGGAATACTAAACGTATGTTATCATTCTTTACATAAGGGATCTACATTAGACGGGAGAGATGAATGATGATTATCGGAGTGCCTAAAGAAATTAAAAATAATGAGAATCGTGTAGCCATAACGCCTGCGGGTGTAGTTAGCCTTATTAAAGAAGGACATCAAGTGTTAGTGGAAGCCGGGGCTGGTGTGGGAAGCGGATTTCCGAATGAAGAGTATGCTTCTGCCGGAGCAAGGTTGGTTCAGGATGCAGCTACGGTCTGGAACTCTGCCGAAATGGTGATGAAAGTGAAAGAACCGCTGGAAAGCGAGTACCCCTATTTCCGTCCAGGCCTTATCTTGTTCACATATTTGCATCTTGCACCTGAGCCTTCTCTGGCCGCTGCACTTAAGGACAATGGTGTCTTTGCTATCGGATATGAGACGGTTGTTCATGAACGTACCTTGCCGCTATTAACACCGATGAGTGAAGTAGCGGGCCGGATGTCTGTTCAACTTGGTGCTCAGTTCTTGCAAAAAAACTATGGCGGACAAGGAATTCTTCTCTCCGGTGTTCCCGGGGTTAGTCGCGGGAAAGTTAGCATTATCGGCGGTGGCGTAGTAGGTACCAATGCTGCGAAAATGGCGATCGGATTGGGAGCTGATGTTACGATTGTTGACCTCAGTGCAGAAAGATTACGTCAATTAGATGATATTTTTGGGGCACAGATCAATACACTGATCTCGAACCCTTACAATATTGCCAAAGTGGTAGCTGAGGCAGATCTGTTGGTTGGTGCGGTGTTGATTCCGGGTGCAAAAGCACCGAAGCTGGTTACAGAAGAAATGGTCAAGACTATGAAGCCGGGGTCAGTGATTGTTGATGTGGCCATTGACCAAGGTGGTATCGTAGAGACGATTGACAGAGTGACAACACATGATAACCCTGTATTTATCAAGCACGGCGTACTGCATTATTCTGTTGCTAATATGCCGGGTGCTGTTGCCAAAACTTCGACGATTGCTTTAACCAATGTTACCGTTCCATACGCCCTGCAAATTGCCAATAAAGGCGTGATCAAGGCGATTCAGGAAAATGCCGGCCTAAGAAGCGGTGTAAATATCGCTAATGGAAAAATTACCTGCCAAGCCGTAGCTGAAGCACTTGGAGAGAAAAATTTTACGGTAGAACAAGCGATGGAGCAGACGTTCACGATGAGCTAAATAGATGCGTTCCAAATGACTGGTAATATTTTGGAACCAATAGACAGCGAATTCCCGCTATGGGAGTTTGCTGTTTGTTGTTTCTGGGGGAATACACCTGGCTAGCTTCTGTTTCGAAGTGGGGAGATCTGGTAGAAGTTTGCTGATGCAATTTAGGAGTTGGTTTTACCTCGTAAAGAGGTGGATTAGACCGGGTGGTTTTTTGCTGGTGAGCTGTTAAGTAACTAGATTGTATTGTCTGTGACTAGGTACAGTGGTTGTTGCTAAAGCGGTAATAAAGGTGGATAGACTACATAGAAGTTGGTTAGAATTCGATCCAAAACAGCTAGTTTCTGCTATGCCGTAGCCTGATTTGGCAAGTTACAGCTTGATTAGTTAGTATTTGTTTTTTTGTTACGGTGAGAGATTTGTTGAAGATGATTTTTAGGGAAATCCTCCCTAAAAATTACGCGAAAATAGCTTGAAACGCTATGATTAGGGAATTTCTCCCTAAAAATACGAAGAATATGCCCAATAATAACCTGATCGGTTGAATATTAGGGAGTTTTTCCCTGATTAGTAGTAAACCAAGTCTAAAATACAGAATTTTAGGGAGGAATTCCCTAAAAACTCTAAAGGGGCTCTCTCAAGTAGCGGTTTATGTGCTGTCGCGCCACTCCGTCACACCGTAACCCGCATCAACGTAGCTGGCAACTCCGTCCCATGCAAACCCGCAACCCTGTAACCAACGTAACCAACGTAACCAACGTAACCCGTAACTCAGCAACTCCGCTCTCACGGAAATCTAATAACCTCGTAACTCCTCCACCCGGCGATCTCAAGGCCCGCCATCTCGCCCCCATCCCATTATCTTATAGTCAGCTACGAGCACGCATACTATAATAAAATCACTCTAGAATGCAAGGATCGGCTATTTTTTTAGGCAGGGGTGGGGCTAGTGACGGATAAGGATCCATTGTTTGATCGTTTCTTCGATAGTATGGAATCGTTGGCGGATGCGATTAGTGAATCTCTTCAATCTCAAGTTACGATTGAGGATAGCAATCACCATGTGATCGGATACAGCTCCCATCAATTTGAGAGTGACTCTGCGAGAATTTCAACCATTATCGGAAAGCGCGTACCTAACGCTGTCATTATTGGCTTGCGCAAGAAGGGGATTATGCAGCAGCTTGAGCATGCTATACGTCCGATCCGAATTCCTGCGGTCATGGAAGTAGGACTTGGACCTCGTTTGGCTATTTGTATCAAACATCAGAAGGAAATTCTCGGGTACATATGGGTAGTGGATGCAGGCAATCTAGTTGAAGGGCACGCGGAGAATATTGTAGAGAAAGCGGCGGCCATCGTTGGTCGTTATATATTGAAGCAACGGGGTTGGAAGACGAAGCAGGAGAAGACTCAGGAGGATTTTTTCTGGAAGCTGCTTACCTCCCACTATGACAATGAAGCGAATATCAAGCAGGATGCAGAAGTTTGGTCGATTCTTTTGCCGGAAAAATATTATATTAGCGTGTTTGAGAGTGACAAAATTATCAATGATCATCTCATACTTCGGTTTCGGCAAACTATGGCCTCTTATCCGGGGCTGCAATTATTGTTTCTGACGGCGGAGCACAAACGGTTGATTATATTGTTTTCATTCAGCTTTCGCATGGAAGGAACGGGTGGGCTGTTTTCGTTCATGCATAAAATTATCGAGGATATGCGTAAAAGTGAGAGCTGTATGCTAGCAGCAGGCTGTAGTCTGGATTACACCGAGTATATGTCGGCGGCTATTGCGTATTGGGAAGCGGGATCCATTCTGGAGATCAAGAAGCTGCTGCCTTTTCATGGCCGGGAGTTACTATTGTATGAGGATATTGGATTTTGGGCGTATATTCCGGCTATGCTGGAGCAAAAGCGCAGTCGAACCCGCAAAAGTCCTCTGCTCTATCCGCTTAAAGAGCATGATCGCGAGCATAAAAGTGATTTTCTAAAAACGATCGCCGTTTATTTATCGCTCAATGGAAACCTGAAGGAATCGGCTGCTTTTTTACATATTCATACCAACACATTGCTGTATAGATTAAATCGCATAGCAGAGATTACAGGTAAAAGCTTGAAGGATACTGGATACCGTACTTCTATTTATTTGGATATTTTGACGGAAGAGACCAGGCAGCTCAATCAGTGGTTTGTTGAGGCACGGGAATAAAATGAATTAAGCACCAACTGGGCAGTGAACACGTACAATAACCTATATTTAGAACCTATAACATTGGAGGGACTAAGCATGGTGAAGGAAGTTCGTTCACCCGATGCCCTTGACTTTGAACGGAAAATGAGAGAAAGCATCGTGGATTCGGCCGAAGGTTTAAATAATAGTGGAGCGGATTTTGCAACATTTGATGAGTCACGCGGTAATCCGCAATTTTGGACGCGTACAGATATCGGAGGACTTCAGCTGAATGCTGGCGTGGCACCTTCGGTTGGGGTTAAGGACATTTTTCGGAACGGACATTTATATGCCTTCGAATGCGCGACAGCGATGGTCATTGTTATGTACAGGGCGACAATTGAAGCTATAGGTGAAGAAGCTTTTAATAGGTATTTTAAGGATTTGTTCTTATGGGATTGGAACTACGACGAGAATCTACGCTTAGTTACGAATTATAATAAGGATCAGATGCTTCGGGGAGATGTTGTGTATTTCAGGAATCCAGATCATGCCCCTAGCAAGCCGGAATGGCAGGGTGAGAATGCTGTTAAGCTTGAAGAAGACCTGTTTTATGGCCACGGCATTGGGATAACCACTGCAGAAATTATCATAGACTCTCTTAATGAGGAAAGAGTGCCCGGAAGTAATGTTTCAGCTTTTCTTACGAATGAATCGATACATCCTGATTTTAATTATTTACAGAGATTATCTACAGATTCTGTCTTACCCATGGCGGAAAATAGAGGCTCCCAATACACTGTTTTTTCAAGAATAGGGGTTCGAAGCTACATTTATAAAATCTAGAATCTAAGAAAGCACCAAGAAAAACAATCTTCCTGCAAACAAATCCCGGACCTCCGATAAGGTCCGGGATTTGCTGTGTTCGATAACCTAAAGCTCTGTAAAATCGTTGCGGAATTTTTCGAAATCAGATTTTCTGCATTCCAGCGCAAGCCGTGTGCCTGTTTCTTCATAGCTTGTGGATTGAACATGGGCATGCTCGTTAAAATAAGAGACTACATTGCCGCGATCGAACGGAATCAGAATTTCACACTGAACATAATCCGTAAAAACATGGCTGCGAATCAGATCAGTAAGTTCAGCCATTCCACTATTTTGTTTCGCGGAGAGATAGATGTTGTCCCCTTCAATATGCGGGTAAGGCAAGTCTGTTAGGTCAGCCTTATTATAGGCATAGATCGTCGGAATCTGATCAGCGCCGAGTGCTTTTAATGTCTCATCCGTGACGGCCATATGCTGCTGATGCTGTGGATCGGAAATATCGACTACGTGAATCAATAAGTCAGCTTCGGTCACCTCTTCAAGCGTGGAGCGAAAGGCTTTGACTAGATGATGGGGAAGCTGGCTGACGAATCCAACAGTATCCGTTAATAAAAAGGTTTTGTGATCCGGTAGCTCAATGCTCCGAACGGATGTCTCCAGCGTAGCAAATAACATATCTTTGGCGAACACTTGCTTATTAGAGCCTGGATGGAACGTCTCCACCATCACATTCATTAAGCTGGACTTGCCGGTATTCGTGTAGCCGACGAGACAGACAACCGGAACTTCATTCTTATGCCGCTGCTTCCGCTGAATTTGGCGTCTTGCCACTTGCTGTTGAAGCTCAACTTGTAACGCTGTAATCCGTTCTTCAATTCTTCTGCGATCCAGCTCCAGCTTCGTTTCACCTGCGCCTCTGTTCTTCAGCCCAGCACCACCGCCTTGTCTGCCAAGGGACTCCCGGAGTCCTGTTAATCGAGGCAACATATATTGCAGCTTGGCTACTTCTACTTGCAGCTGTGCTTCTTTGGTCTTCGCTCTTTCTGCGAAAATATTCAGAATTAGAATCGTCCGGTCAATGACCTGACGATCCAAAGAAGACTCTAAATTGCGAATCTGTGATGGGGACAGCTCATCGTTAAAAATAACAATAGGAGCATCATGCGCTTCCAGAAGCGCTGATAATTCCTGGATTTTGCCTGTGCCGATATAGTGGGAAGGGTTGATCCGACTTGCCTTTTGACTAAGTTCTCCGACAACCTCCAGGTCACAGGCGGCAGCCAAATTGCGCAGCTCCTCCATGGAATAGGCAAAGTTTGTTTCGTTTTGAAGCTGGACACCGACTATAATAGCTTTTTCTCGTAGTTGTTCCATATATTAATCATCCTCCAGTAGTAAATAGTAAACACAAAAAAACACAGGCCATCTGCCTGTGCTTACGGTTCGTTAGAGGACGTCAGAACAAATGTGTAAGGAGAAATCTCCATTACCACATTCGGGTCATCCATAGATATATCGAATTAAACAACGGCTGGGGCGTAGGGAAATGATAACTTAATCCCTTACGAGCAGCAGTTGGTTTAAATTATAAGAAAGTATAAGTTTCACGATATACTTTATCCTTATAATTCTCACATAAACGCTACCGTCCTTATAAGGACGCCGAAGGCGTTTTAGTTTGTTGGCTTCTATGGAGTTAAATGGGTAGACCTATCCTGAGTCCTCTGCACATGGGCAGAGCTTTAGCGCTATTCAATTAGCCGCGCAAAGTTCTAACTCGGATAAAGTCTATCACACGTAACCCTCCGTTCATAAAAAGTTAAGTCGAGTTTACCATATCCTTTATTTGGTGGCAAATCATAAAAAGTGATTGCATACCATATATATATAATTTGATATGAATAGGAGGTGTGAAGACATTGCCTGTCCTCTCAACAAACACCATCATTAATTTACCTGTCGACGGTACTCGTCCAATAGATCATGTTGTGATTAAAGTAGTTAACAATGGATTAGCTGGCGCGGCTTGTTATTTAACGGGTTTATCCAATAGTGCAAGTCCTCAGACAGTCTTTATTGAAGAATTATTTGAGCTGCAATATCGGGAAACGTTAAGCAGGACCTACGCTATTGTAGAGGAATTATTTCAATTTAATTTTGTATATTCACAGGAGCAAATGAAGATTCAGATTTTTCTTGTGGATGTTAACGGTGTCTGGACGGATGTTAATCTGGAAGTGTTTCAAGTAAGCCGTATAACCTCGGAAATACGTGATAACGTATCCGTTACATCGACTGACTTTGCAGCGATCAGCTTTATGAGGAGCCCTGCCTTTACTATTCCACAAGGTCTTGCGGCTGAAATCAGACCGGCAGCTTTAGATGTTCTGTCCAAAAGACCTGTGCGTTATATGGTCGTTGCAGGCGGGACGCTGGATGGGACATTCGAGAATTTTCCTACACCAACTACGGATATTCCTGTTACGGATACGGCACTGCTAGTGAATTACACCTGCACTTCAGTCACTGGTGGAAAGGTTATTATGCAAGGTACAGGATCAGGGATCTCTGGTGCGTATGCAAATTTGGCCGTTAATTTGCTTAATGAGCGACTCTCTTACGAGCTTCAGCATGAGCCGGTGACTTTGGTAGTTAACTCACTCTCAGGTGATGATAATCTTGCAGTCACCTTTAAAATGTCTGAGCAATGGTGAGCGCTCAATAATCTACTGCTAAAAGTAAATTCGGGTGATTGAAAAAAGGAACATCCGCGTAGATGCGAATGTTCCTTTTGATAGCGTTGCAAGCGGTAGGTCTAGTCTGTTAATCCTCGCCGCAATGTAAATAGGTCTTTCAAAGCTTCAGTAGACAGCTCGGTAATCCAGCCTTCGGAGCTGGAGATGACATTATCACTTAGCTGCTGCTTACTCTCCAGCATCTCATCAATCTTTTCTTCGAGCGTCCCGAGGGCGATGAATTTATGCACCTGCACATCACGTGTCTGGCCCATCCGATAAGCACGGTCTGTCGCCTGATTCTCAACGGCTGGATTCCACCAGCGATCGAAATGGAATACGTGATTGGCTGCGGTTAAGTTCAGACCGACACCTCCAGCTTTGAGTGAAAGGATGAACACATTCGGCTGATCAGACGGTGACACCTCTGGGCGTCTGGCCCTTTCGTCCGCAGAAGGGGCGGGCGTCTGAAATTGCTCAATCATTCGGTCACGCGCCTGTTTGGAGGTGCTTCCGTTCAAATAAAGGACAGGCTCTCCCAGCTCCTGCTGTAGAACAGCTTGAAGCATTTTCCCCATCCCTACATATTGCGTAAAGATGAGACAGCGCTCATCCTCTTCACGTAGCTCCTTCACCATATCCAGCAGTCTTTCGAGTTTAGAGGAACGGTTAATGAGTTGACTGGTGTCCAGCTTGTTGTCTGAATCGGTTTCAGGGAGGGCTTCCTTGGTCACGAGCATCGGGTGATCGCACAGCTGTTTAAGTCCGGTTAAAGCTCCAAGGATGGCGCCTTTGCGCTCGATACCTTCCAGCTTCTGCATACGTTCCAACAGTCCGTTTACGGTCTGATCATAGAGCGCAGCTTGTTCAGCTGTCAGATGAACATAGGTCTTCATCTCATTTTTATCGGGTAGATCGAGCTGGATATTAGGATCCTTTTTCTTGCGGCGAAGCATGAACGGTTTCACGAGATTCTGTAGGTCCGCCGTACGCTTCTCGTCACGTTCCTTCTCAATGGCATTACTGAATCGATCGTTAAAGGCTTTGGCGGTACCCAGATAACCTGGGGTTATAAAATCATAAATGGACCAGAGCTCGGATAATCTGTTCTCTATAGGTGTTCCTGTTAGCGCAATCCGGTGTAAAGCCGGGAAGCTGCGCACAGCTACCGACTGCTTCGTTTGAGCATTCTTGATGTTCTGTGCTTCATCGAGGCAAATCGCCGCCCAAGTGAATTCCTTCAGCAATTCCTGATCAAGGGCCGCAGTCGCATAAGAGGTAAGTACCACGTCCGCTTGCGAAGCAGCGCCATAGAAGAATCCTGCGTCCAGACGGCGACTTCCGTAGTGAAGCATCACATTCAGAGAAGGCGCGAAGCGCTGCAATTCCTTCTGCCAGTTACCAAGTACAGAGGTAGGGCAGATGATTAGAGCAGGCCAGCCAGGCGGGTCGGTCTGGCGACGAGATGAGCCAGGATCGGTATTTTCTTTGATATGAAGTAAATATGCGATGAGCTGGACAGTCTTGCCAAGCCCCATATCATCGGCTAGACAAGCCCCCAAGCCGAATTGACGCAGGAAAGTCAGCCAAGCATATCCTTCGTGTTGATAGGTGCGTAGCTCTGCCTGGAGTCCTGCGGGCACTGGAGGCTTCGGCCACTGTGAGCGCTGGCCGAGCTGACCAATGAGGCTGATCAAATGCTCGTTAAGCTCTACCTCGAGCCGCAGGCGCGCCGCATCCTCTTGAAGCTGCTCTTCTGTAGCCTCAGCCTCAGCTTCCTCACTCGCTTGCAGCAAATGAAGCTGAAGCACATCTTGGAAAGACAAGCCTTGTGACTTATCCATTCCAGCCATGGCTCTTTGGATTTGTGCCAGCAGCGCGGGGTCGAGAGAGACCCATTTGCCTTTGAAGCGCACGAGTCGCTCTCCTTTTGCGACTAGCTCGGCAAATTCAGCTTCGGTGAGGTCGACGTCGCCGATGGAGATTCGCCAATCGAAATCGATGATCGAATCAAGGCCGAAGAGTGAGTCGCCGCCGCTGCGTTTGTCCTCGCCGGAGCTGATCTTGGCGCGCAGGCGCGGTTTTTTTCGGCTGGCGGCTTCCCACCACGCCGGCAGCAGCACCTGCCAGCCTGCTTCCAGCAGCCGCTGGCTCTCGGCGGTTAAGAACCGCCAAGCGATGGCATCGCTGAGCGGTTCGGCGAGCACGTCGCCGCCCGCCGCGAAGCGCTCGGGCGGCAGACTGCCGCGGAGGCGCTCCAGCCATCCCGCGGCGCGTTCGTGCACGTGGGCCGACCATGCTGTCGGCCACAAGCCGTGCGGCTCGCCATCATCGGCGAGCCTGATGGGAACAAGCGCGGATTCATCGCGCTTGTCCTGGAGGATCAGCTGTAGCCGCCAAGGGGATTCATCCCCCTCCGGCTCCAGCAGCTGAAGTGCGGGCCGGAAAGGCGCGGTATCCGCCTTCCAGCCAATGGCGATAAGCCATGCAGCGGTATCCATACCCGCTGCAAGGGCCCCGCTTCTATCGAATAGAAGCGGGAACTCGCTTCGGAGGTCGCCTGCCGCGGCCTCCGTGCTGTAGTACCTCTGCGATACGGCGGCGGAGAACGCCGCGCGTAGCCCGCGGCTAAATTCGCTGCCGCCATTTAGCGCCTCAAGGGCACCCTTGGCAGTGTCATTCTCCACTGCCACCTGCGCAAGAGCTCCCTCATCCCAAGTCCATTGCAACCTCCCGGTGCGGTAAGCGGAGATATCGGGAATATACTGTTTGTTCTCCAAACATATAGCCAAAAGTGGTGCAAGTTCAGTCAGATGAGCCGCCTCGCCCTCCCAGTTCCATTCGATATGCGACAGCAGCTTCTGCTCTGCAAAGAAGGGGATGACCTGCTCCGCAGGAAGAATTACTAGCTCTACACCTTCACCGGCCGGTTGAACCGTTAACTCCGTACCATAAAAAGACGCCTCATGCCAGGCGAATAGCCGCTGCTTAAGCTGCAAACCGGGCACCAGATCTTCTCTTTCATTCATTCCATATAGTAAAGCGTCGCCATACTGGCTTAATGCAAGCCGGATGGTCAGCGTGCGCAAATGCATGTTCATGGTATTAGCTTTCCTTTCCGAAGCTCCTCTTGCAGCGCGCGAAGTCTGCTGTGCCTAGTAGTGAAGGCAATAAGGAACTCTTCCCACCGTTCTTCTTGTTTCATTTTTTTATACAGCTTGGATAATCGCTTCAAAAGTTTCACAGCTGCCTTGTAGCTATGTCTATTTTTATCCAGCACAAATCTTTCAGCGGCCTGATGATAGAAGGGGAGTAGAACTTCGGGTGCATTTTTCTCCATAGGCTGGAGGTCTGTAACACGAAATTCAGAAGGCTGTTTACCGATGGACAGTTGATAATCCATCCATATATGCCATTTTTCATAGGTAATTAGCTTCTCTTCGTATACTTCGCCAGAGATAGGTAGCATAGTGGCTAATGTATTCCACATCTGCGGTTCAGCTTCAGGAAGGTGGCGAACAGCCTCTTCCCAGCTATTCGAATAGTTATTCAAATTATAGAGCCTGCTGCTTAGCAGTGGGCCGATCTGAACAAGCCAACTCACCAAGCGTGACCACTCACCTGCATCCAGAAGTGGAGAGGTGAAGCTCATAAGCTCATCGGGATGGAGACCCGGACGCTCGGCAGCCTTATTCAGCAATTCCCAAGCTTGTGGGTCCTTCTTCAGATAAAAATACATGCGGCTCTGGGCCAACAGCCATGCATGACGTGACAGGGAAGCGCCTAATTCACCTTCTGCTTGCTGAAGCTGTTTGATTTCATCTAGATAAAGCTTAGTTCCACCCGTATTCGGGTAGATCCAGTTTCTCCACAGCAAGTCATAGCAAAGTGAAAAAGAGGGCTGATCCCGCAAACGATCGCGCGACTCCGTCAACATCTCACGCCGCAAGTAGGAGAGGGTCTCGACGATATGCGGCCACAGATCGTATTCCTGCTCTTGCTCGGGAGACAGCGGGAGTGTGCTTTTTAACAGACGTGTGATTGCTTCCTGTAGCTCAGAGACCGCTACTTGCGTGTAATATCCGAGTGATGCAGTGAAGGCGACCTGACCCGGTAGATTGGCGGAAGGCTTAGCTAGCTTTTCTAAAAGAAAAAGATGGGCATGCAGAGTGAATAGCTTGTCCAATTCCGGAGATAAATTCGGCTTGGATTTAGTAATGGAAGATAACGCACGATCCACATATTCAGGATTCCGAGTGGTATGTGCCAGAGGGGTAATGCAGATTGCAAAATACTCTCGCCACTCCGTGAGGCCTCCCTCAGCAATCCGGCTGGCATGCTCTTTTAGCTGTTGCTGGTGCTTTCCATCTGCTCCGATAGGGGAGCTACTCGATGTTTTTGGGAGAAAGGACGCAGCCTTGGCGTTAGCTAGAACTTGTACAGATCTATTCTGTTGTTCGGCAAAACTGAGCAGTACGGCGGCCATATGCTTGCAATGACCTGAAACAGGGCAGTTGCAATGACACCGAGTGAAGCTGTCCAGATCAATCGTAACGCGGTAATCCTCTCTACCTTCAACAAGTGCATTGATCTTAGATGGCTCCGTCATAGTGAACGAACGAATCCGGCTTTGCTTATAATATTGGAACCCCCGTTTGAGGGTAAGGTCATCGAAATAATAGGCGACATTCTGGATGAGCTTACTCCACTGCGTATCATCCATAGTATAGGTTGGTTGCATACAATTGGTCCCCCGTAATAAAAATGTTCGTTATTTGAATTTCATTATATCATTTCTTTTTGAGTAGGATGTTTTGGGGTTGTAATGAATGCGAAGTTGCTGGCTTGTATGGAACCTAAGCTCTAAACATATACTAAACGTACTGCATTTTGAAATATAAGAACGTAAGAGTTTCAATGATTCTTATATTTTGGCAGATACGATTATCATCTCTGAGAGGACGCCGAAGGCGGTTCTTTTTAGATAGGGGGTAATGGTTGATTTTATGTAAATCAAACAAAGGTCAAAAAAGGTCAAATCATTAAATATGTTTAAATTTGTAGCATTAAATCAGCTGATTTGCCTGAATTTGACCGAAAATTGGCTTAAATCGATTTTGTTATTCCTCTGGCAGGGGACTATAATAAGGTCATAGGTCAAATAAAGTCAAAGTCAATGAGAGGAGAATGGATAATGTTTGATTTGGTTCCTTTTGGTAAACGTAGAGATGATGCTTTTGGTATGCTGGCTAAGTCTTTGAATGATGTTTTTAACGATGATTTTTTTGCTCCGATCAAGAGCTCAACGATGTCCTTTAGAACGGATATTCGCGAGAGTGACCAGGCTTACCTGATTGAAGCTGAACTTCCTGGCTTTAAAAAAGAAGAAATCGACATTGATTATGCCAGCCCCTACTTGACGATTAAAGCGGTGCGGAAGGAAGAGAATGCCGAGGAGAACAAGGATCATCAAATTGTACGCAGAGAACGTCGATATGGTGAATATGTTCGCAGATTCTATGTTCAGGACATTGCAGAAGAAGAGATCCGCGCGTCTTTGAAAGACGGATTACTGAAGCTGGAAGTTCCAAAACGGCAAAAGCCGCAAGGAAAACGCATTGAAATTCAAGACGGAGATTCTAGCGGTTCGCAGTCTGAATAAGCATAATTTAGGCGGAATTAGTTTCCGCTTAACATCTTAGAGATTGGCAGCGGGCTTTTGATATAGTGTTATGAATAAAAGGCGCATTGTAGTGGAGGATTCCGGCTATGGTGCGTCTTTTCTCGGAATGGAATGATAAGTTAAGTTACAGGTAATAAAGCAATGAAAGGAGGAATCCGAGTGGCTAACAACAACTATTATGATGCTTTGGGTGTGAGCAAAACAGCAACCAAACAGGAAATTAAAAAGGCTTATCAAAAGCTCGCCAAGAAGTGGCATCCCGATGTGAACAAAGCTCCTGAGGCAGAGGCCAAATTCAAAAAAGCGGCTGAAGCCTATGAAGTGCTTGGTAATGAGGAGAGACGAAAGCTTTACGATGAGGAGCTGCTTTATGGGGCTCAGCGTGGTAGAGCGGGTGGAGGTGCTTCGAGCGGGGCCTCTTCGTGGGATTCAAACTTTGGTGGAAGCTGGAGCGGCGGAACTTATTCTACAGGGGGCTCTGGCATTTCGGAGGAAGATTTGTTTGGAATGTTTTTTGGGAATCGGGGCTCGGCGGATCGAGCTGGCTTTGATTTCTTTTCTAGTAGTGGTAGTGGCCGTTCGAGCAGCAATCCATGGGGTGAGGCGCACAGTACGACGCAGGCGCAGCTGGATATTACGTTGGAGCAGGCTTATAAAGGAGCAACTGTACGAGTACAGATTGGTGATAAAACTGTGGATGTTCATGTTCCGCCGAGATCTAGTGAAGGTACGATTTTAAAAATCGCAGGGAACGCTCAAAGTGGCATAGCTCCAGGCGGCGATATACTGCTGGCACTTCATATTCTTCCTCATGATATTTACGAGCTTCGAAATGGCGACTTATGCGGCGTAGTTGAAGTTGCTCCTTGGCAAGCGGTATTGGGCGGAGAGGTAAAGGTTCCACTACCTGGCGGCGGTGCTGTGAAGTTGAAGATTCCTGCAGGAATTCAGAACGGCAAAACGCTGCGCATCCCAGGCAAAGGTTTGAAGCGTGAAAATGGTACGAATGGTGATATTTTATTTGGTATTGAGATTATTATTCCTGAGACAACCAGCGAAGCGGAAAAGAACTTGTACCGTAAACTGGCTGAATCCAGCCGATTCGAGGCCAGAGCTAAACGCCAAAGCACCGGTACGCAGCGCCAAAAGTCTAAAGTGGGTAATTAATAGATAGGTAGAGGTAGAGTTGGTGAATATGGTGAATGGAATGCTAGCTGTAGGATAGTAACTTGATTTAGAAACTAACTATAGAAGAGACCTGTGAGGAGTGTCGGGAAAAAGGAAGGCTAAAGTGTGGTGAAGTGTGCTGAATGCGGCTTAATGAGCGAAAAGAGGTACAATAATACCCCAGATTACGCCGAATGCGGCGCACCAAATTAACTTATACCGGCCAAAACGGCCGATCCTATATATCATTCATAAATAGAAAGGTGAGAGAGCTATGGATTTCAATAAACTTACTCAAAAGCTGCAGGAAGCAGTGGCTGCGGCGCAGTCGCTTGCTTCAGACAGCGGACATCAGGAGATCGATAATCTCCATCTGCTAAAAGCATTACTTCAGCAGCAAGAAGGCTTGCTGCCAAGACTGCTGCAAAAGATGAATGTTCCCGTAGCTGAGATGCTGCGCAGCACGGATGAACTGCTTGGGCGTAAGCCGAGCATCAGCGGGTCAGGAGCAAGCACGGTACGGCGGTATGCCTCGCAATCGCTGATCCATCTGCTGGAGCAGGCGGAGAAGGAAGCGGCGAAGATGCAGGATGAGTTTGTCTCTGTGGAGCATGCTGTGCTGGCCATGGTGTCGGATTCGAGCAGGGACAATCGTGAGCTGCGTGATCTTTTTGTCAGTCGTGGCCTAACACGCGAGAAGCTGATGTCTATACTTGCGGAGATTCGCGGGCATCAGCGTGTAACGAGTCGGGAGCCAGAGGCTACTTATGAGGTGCTGGAGAAATACGGACGTGATCTGGTAGCAGAGGTTCGTGCAGGCAAGATCGATCCAGTCATCGGGCGTGACGCAGAAATACGCCGCGTGATCCGAATTCTGTCCCGTAAAACGAAGAATAACCCTGTTCTCATCGGTGAGCCAGGTGTAGGGAAAACGGCAATTGTAGAAGGCTTGGCTCACCGGATTGTACGCAAAGACGTCCCGGAGGGTCTGAAGGATAAGACGATTTTCTCGCTGGATATGAGTTCCCTCGTAGCAGGCGCGAAGTTCCGAGGTGAATTCGAGGAACGCTTGCAGGCGGTGCTTAGGGAAGTTCGTGAAAGTAACGGCCGAATTATTCTTTTTATTGATGAGCTGCACACGATTGTAGGCGCAGGTAAAACTGAAGGCTCGATGGATGCTGGCAATATGCTGAAGCCGATGCTGGCTCGGGGTGAGCTGCACTGTATCGGTGCCACAACGCTCGATGAATACCGTAAGTATATTGAGAAGGACCCTGCGCTGGAGCGCCGTTTCCAACAGGTGCTGGTCAGCGAACCGGATGTAGAAGATACGATCTCCATTCTACGCGGTCTGAAGGAACGGTTCGAAGTCCATCATGGAGTCAAAATCCATGACAGCGCCCTCGTAGCTGCAGGAGTATTGTCTAACCGCTACATTACGGATCGTTTTTTGCCGGATAAAGCGATCGACTTAGTGGATGAAGCTTGCGCCATGATTCGTACAGAGATTGACTCTATGCCGGGTGAAATGGATGAAGTGACCCGTCGTCTGATGCAGATGGAGATTGAAGAAGCGGCACTTAAAAAGGAAACTGATGACGCCAGCAAACGCCGTCTGGAAATCTTACAACGTGAGCTCGCCGATCTTAAGGAGAAGCAGCTTGGGATGACGGCGCGTTGGGAGAAGGAGAAGTCAGCGATTCAAGGCATCCGCGACCTCAAAAAACGGCTGGAGCAAGCCCGGAAGGATTTGATCGATGCGCAGGAGGAATATGATCTTAATAAATCTGCCGAACTGAGCTATGGCATTATTCCTGATCTTGAGCGGCAATTGAAAGCGGCTGAAGAAGCGGCTCAGCAGGATCAGGATACTAGATTATTGCGTGAAGCTGTAACCGAGGAGGAAATCGCAGATATTGTATCGCGCTGGACGGGTGTGCCGGTTAGCCGGCTGGTTGAAGGCGAACGGGATAAGCTGCTACGTCTGGAAGAAACGCTGCATGAACGAGTTGTGGGCCAAGATGAAGCTGTCAGCTTGGTGGCTGACGCCGTACTTCGGGCAAGAGCTGGGATCAAAGATCCAAATCGGCCGATCGGTTCTTTCCTATTCCTCGGCCCGACTGGCGTAGGGAAGACGGAACTGGCTAAATCACTCGCGGTCTCGCTCTTTGATCGCGAAGATGGCATGTTCCGTATTGATATGTCGGAGTATATGGAGAAGCACAGTGTTTCTCGTCTGGTCGGAGCACCTCCTGGATATGTTGGATATGAGGAGGGCGGCCAACTAACAGAAGCGGTACGGCGACAGCCATATACAGTAGTGCTGCTCGATGAAGTGGAGAAGGCGCATCCTGATGTATTTAATATTCTACTGCAGCTGCTTGATGATGGGCGGCTGACCGATTCGCAGGGCCGGATGGTCGACTTCAAGAACACGATCATTATCATGACCTCAAATATCGGCTCACCACATCTGATTCAAGGCACCGATGAGAAGGGCCAGCTTACGGAGGCGGCTAAGGACAGAGTAATGAAGGAACTAAGTGGACATTTCCGTCCGGAGTTTCTGAACCGGGTTGATGATATTGTGATGTTCAAGCCTTTGACCCTGGGCGAGATCGAGAAGATCGTGGACAAACTGGTAGACGGATTGCGTTTACGCCTTGATGAACGGGAGATTGGTCTTCAATTAACTGAACCGGCGGTACGTTTTATCGCTAAGGAAGGTTTTGATCCAGTGTATGGGGCTAGACCGCTGAAACGCTTTATCCAGCGTAGTTTGGAGACCCGTGTGGCCCGTGCGATCATTGCTGGCGAAGCTGCAGAAGGTTCAGTGATTCAAGTAGATGAATCTGGCGGTGACCTGACAGTTACCATCATGAAGCCAGTAGGCGATGAACCACAGCGTGCTGAATAAGAGGTTCGTACGATGTAAAAATATAAGGCATCCACAAAGCCGTTAAGGTTTTGTGGACGCCCTTTTTATTAGTACACTCACTCCACCCAAGGTATTAAATGGGGGTGTTCATCCAGAATGGACAAGTATTGCTCCTTCCAGCCGTATTGGCCATCGGGATCAAGGAGCATGTAACGCAGATATTTTTCTAAACGGAATTCTGCCTTCGACCAACCTAAATGCTTGAGTCGTAAGTTGCTTAGCTGGTGGGGAAGCTCGAAAATATTTTCCGGAAATCGCCCACAGTGCTGTGGGGATTCATTCCATACATAGTTGAAGTCTTCTTTATAGCGAAGCAAAAAAGGACGGTAATTCAAATGAGAGCGCCAGTAAATATCTTCTCTGTAATGGGTGGCGTTCCATAAATCGTAGAGACGGAAGCAGAATAGATCGACCTCGTCAGCGTACAGTAACGTTTCAATATTTGCAGCAAAACTGGGTTCAAAGATTTCGTCTGCATCCAGACTCAGAATCCACTCAGGATTCGTCTTCAGAACCTCTTCCCACTGCTGCTTTCGCAGCTCAATTTCATTGCTGAATTTGGATATGGTATTGTGCACGAGATGAACGGGAATGCCTTCAAGGGCTTCCAAACAGATAGCTGCTGAATTATCCGTGCTGCCATCATTAATAATGACGGCCTCATCGATGTATTTGCGATGCTCCTCCAGAACCTGTCGCAGAAAGCGTCCACTTTCATTTTTCACAACCATAGTGAGGGTTAGCTTGGGCCGCTTTTTGGCTAGAGGGATTGTTTCCTTGGAACTTTCATTGTCTGTATTGTCTGTAATGTCTGTATTGGTTAGATTGTCTGGTGTGGATGTCGGCTCTGTCGATATAGGCACATCATCCGCAGATAAATTGCTCTCTGCATCAGTGGAGTCAGCTTTGGTCTCCGTTGTTTCTTTGATAAAATCGTCAACTTTGCTCAAATCACTGTCTCTATACAAGTGTAGCGCCGGATAATGGGTGTCGACAAACAGGGGAATGCCAAGGGCTGCGGCACGAATGCAGAAATGGCGGTCTTCTCCCCAATAAGAAATGTTGCGAATTTGATTGTAGCTAACCCCGGCTTTTATCGCATGCTGACTAATTAATGTACAAGCCCCGAGTCCGCCCACTTCATAAATTCCGGGATTCCGCATCTTAGCTATGAATTCATGAAATCTGCGATTGATCTCCTCTGGTTGCAGTTTTTCGCCGGGCAGTAACTCCCATTGATTGTATTCGTCGTGCATCCATACCTGCGGCTGAAACATAGTTCCTGGCTGCCACTGTGTCCAGAATACCTCTGAAATAATATCCTTGTTCGTACCTATGAGATGTCTGAGAGTGTCGGGATGGAGAATGAGATCGGAGTCAATCAGAAATAAATAGTCATAATTCAGGGTCTGGGCACGGTTGATCATGAGATTCTTAAAGTTGGCTACTTTCCAGACTAAATCGGTACTCCAGAAGTGGGTAGTATCATTGCGAATATACGCATCATGAAAGCCGGAGCTCTGAAGATAAATATGATCACCCATGCTTTTGAATTCCTGGAGTAGTCGGGTTGATTCCTCATCATCATTATCATCTATCAGATGAAAATCTAGCTCAATATTGGCTACATTCAGACGAAGCAAGGAATTCAGAAATTCTTTTAAAACCGTAGGCTTCTGGTGGATCGGACTGCCGATCAATACACGAATCTTGGTTTCCGTCATTGCCGCCTCCTTGAGGGATGCTCCCTCTTTCCTTGGATGTATCCGTATATTCTCAATATATTTACAGGGGAGCGGCAATAATCCTTATTTTTCAAAGTTCTGTAAAGTAAATGAGTGTTAGATATATTAATTCGTAACAATCTGCTGTACAATAACCGAATAATTAGATACAGATGCCAACATGAACCGCAGAGGATGAGAGCAATGGGTAAATCACCGCTAAAAGTACAGGAGTTAATCAATCGAATATTAGGCATGAATCCTAGTGCGGATGTGTTCTGGTATGATGCAAATGGTGGTAGAATTATCGATTTCCTCAATATTACATTAATGTGAAATGCTATCCATTGTAATTCCTAGTATTCCGATATACAATATAAAAAACACAAGCAACGCAGAATACAGATTACGGGGGAGAAACTTATGCGTAGAGGATTATCTGGAGTTATTACTTTGATTTTGTTAACATTTTTGATTAGTGCGTGCTCCGGAGGGAACACCGCCACTTCCACAAATACAAATCAAACACCTGCTACTAATGATGGAACGACAACAAGTACTGAGCCAAAAGATGGAGGCAACTTGATTATTGGGGTCGCTGCTGATCCTGTTATTCTAAATCCGAACTATGCGGGTGACCGTGTCAGTCTTACGATTGACCAAGCGCTCTATGCTCCACTGTTCCAAGTAAATGATGGTAAGAAGACCTTCTACTTGGCAGACAGCCTGACACTGTCAGAAGATAACCTGACTTATACTTTGAAGCTTAAAGATGGTCTTACATGGCATGACGGAGAAAAGCTTACTGCTGACGATGTCGTGTTCACGATTGATAGCATCCTCGATGAGAAACAAAACAGCATGTTGAGAGCGAACTTATTCATCGGTGATAAACCCATTAAAGCCGTTAAAGTGGATGATCTGACCGTAGAGTTCAAGCTTCCACAAGTGAGCCCAGCTTTTGAAGCTACATTAGTGCAAGTATTCCCGATTCCAAAGCATATTTTTGAGAATGAGACGGATCTAGAGAAAAGCACCAAGAATGCTGCTCCGGTCGGATCTGGCCCATTCAAATTTAAAGAATACAAACCAGGCGAATATGTTACACTCGAGAGATTTGATAACTACTTCGGCGGCAAGCCACATCTTGATTCCGTAACATACCGGATTGCTAAAGATACGAATGCTGCAAATCTCGCACTTCAGAACGGTGAGATCAATATTAAATATCTAGATCCACAGGATGTTGGTACGATTGAGGCTTCGAATAATTTCGAAATCCTTCCTTATAGTGAAGGTCGATTGTCCTACCTGTTGTTCAATGCGAACAGCGATAGAGGCGCTCTTGCTAAAAAAGAAGTTCGACAAGCTTTGTCTCTAGCACTAAGTCGTGATGAAATCATTCAGGCTGCTTATACCTCTAACGAGTATGCAGACCCGGCGAAGTCATTCTTGACTCCGGATGCATTGTTCTATACTAATGATGTACCTTCTTTCGATAATGATGTGGAAAAAGCGAAAGAGCTTCTGCAATCGGCTGGGGTTAGCGATCTGAAATTGAGATTGATTGTATCGAGCGGTAATAAAGCTCAGGAAGCCATTTCACTATACGTGCAACAAAAGCTAAAGGCCATTGGCGCTGAAGTTGAACTGCAAAATATGGATGCCTCGGCATATGGTCAGAAGTTCAGCGATATGAACTCAACAGATTTTGAACTTGCGATTGCAGGTTATATTATGGGTTACGATCCTGATGCTTACAGAATTTTGTATACTTCTACTGCTGACTCCAACTACACGCATTATAATAATGCTGAGGTTGATAAGCTGTTCAATGAAGGTGCAGGAGAAGCAGATGTGACTAAACGTGGTGAGATCTACAAGAAGATCCAAGAGATCATTGCTGACGATGCACCGATTTATCCAATTGCTAATACTAAGACTATTGTAGCTGTCTCCAAGAACTACGGCGGTCTTGAAGAAGCGGTCTTGAAGCCTGTCGTTATTTTTGAAGATTTATCGAAAATCTACCTTAAATAAAAACGGGAAAAAGTAAGCTGGATTATCCAGCTTACTTTTTTACCGATACAGAACTGGGAGAATAAAACGTATGAGACAACTTATCGTCCGAAGATTACTGCAAACCCTGCCGATGTTATTTTTTGTTTCGGTTGTGTGCTTTGCGATGATTAAGCTGGCTCCGGGGGATCCGGTCTTATCTTTCGTTACGCCGAATATGCACGCAGATGATATTGAGCGCATCCGGCATAACCTTGGGCTGGATAAGCCAGCCTACATTCAATATTTAATCTGGATTAAAGAAATACTGCAGGGGAATTTCGGTTATTCCCTAGTGAATCATCAGCCAGTATTGGATCAAATTCTTGAACGCCTACCTGCAACCGCTGGTTTAATGGGTTCTGCAATCGGTCTTGCTGTTTTGCTGGCGATTCCACTCGGTCTTATTGCCGGGGCAAACCGGAACCGCTGGGTGGATAAGCTGATTAATTTCTTATCCTATGTTGGAATATCTGTGCCTTTGTTTTGGCTTGCCATTTTACTGATGTACTTATTCGCGATTAAGCTGCACCTGCTTCCTATTATGGGGATGCGAACGATTGGTGTGGAATCGGCGTTTGATGTATTCAAGCATGGTATCCTGCCTTGTACTGTGCTTGCTTTTGGATTCCTCGCAGGTTATGTGCGATACATTCGCTCTAGTACCATTGGACAGCTAAAAGAAGAGTACGTGCAGATTCAATATGCTTTTGGATCTAACAAGACAACGATTTTGTTCCGTCATGTAATGAAGCATGTGTTGCTTCCTGTAATTACATTGCTCGGGATGTCTATGGGTGATCTGGTGGCAGGTGCAATTGTAACAGAAACGGTATTTTCATGGCCGGGTATTGGCTCTTTGGGGATGACTGCAGTAAAAGGGATGGATTACCCCGTGATTATGGGAATTACTCTATTCTCCTCTTTAATGCTGATCATCGGCAATCTGGTCGCGGATATTCTATATAGCTTCGTGGACCCACGAATTAAATTAACGAGGTGACCTCATGAATCGCAGTAAATGGAAAAGTGTTGGAGATGAGCTATTTACGAATAAATTGGGCGTCCTTGCCCTCATTACTTTATTCATCTTCACACTAGGCTCTATATTTGCCTTTTTATCTGGACATGATCCGAATGCGATGGATGTTCTGGCACGTCTGAAATCGCCGGGAGCCGATCACTGGTTCGGCACGGATGACTATGGCCGGGATTATTTTGCCCGCGCATTATATGGCGGCCGGGTATCCCTGCTAGTTGGCTTTGCTTCAATGATCATTGCTACAGGCATAGGTGTGACGGTGGGCGTAATCAGCGGATTCTTTGGCGGATGGGTTGATAATCTTCTCATGCGGATGCTTGATGTAGTACTGTCCATTCCATCTTTCTTAGTTCTGCTGCTGCTTAGCGTATTTTTGAAGCCGAGTGTAGGGAATATCATCATTATTATTGCACTATTAATGTGGATGAATATCGCCCGTGTCATTCGGGCGGAGACGATGACGATCAAAGAACGGGAATATGTACTCTATGCAAAAGCCTCCGGTCAGAGCAACTTCGGAATTATTTGGCGTCATATTCTTCCGGGTCTAGTGCCTGTTGTCATTGTAGGTGCGACGAATAACATCGCTTCGGCAATTATGATGGAGTCGTCCCTAAGTTTCCTTGGGTTTGGGGTACAACCTCCAAATGCCACTTGGGGCAGTATGCTTAACAATGCGCAGGGATATATCGCTCAAGCGCCATATCTGGCTTTGTTCCCTGGATTACTGATACTATTAACGGTACTGAGCTTTAATGTTTTAGGCGATATTTTGCGGGTAGGCTTTGAACCGAAGCTGATCCGAAGATAGGAGTGTGAAGACATCATGACGGAACGGCTATTATCTGTTGAGGATTTGAAGGTTTCCTTCCAGACTCGAGACGGAGAGAACCAAGCAGTTCGCGGCGTTAGCTTTCATATAGATGCTGGTGAAACGGTAGGAATCGTTGGTGAATCTGGTAGTGGGAAGAGTGTGACTGCCAAGGCGATTATGTCGTTGATTACACCACCGGGTAAAATTATCGGTGGAAATATCAATTTCCGTGGTGAGAATTTATCGAACCTTTCGGAAAAAGAGTGGAGAAAGCTGCGCGGTAACCGCATAGCAATGGTGTTTCAGGATCCCATGACCTCTCTTAATCCTGTAAAAAAAATCGGCCAGCAGCTTACGGAGGTCATCCGTCGGCATCGCGGTTTAAATAAGCAAGAAGCACTTAAAGAGGCGGCAAGCATCCTGCGTCAGGTAGGTATTAATAATCCTGAACAGCGGCTGCAGCAATATCCGCATGAGTTCAGCGGCGGGATGCGCCAGCGGGTCATGATTGCCATGGCTCTTTCTTGCCAGCCAGAGTTATTGATTGCAGATGAGCCAACCACTGCGCTCGATGTAACGATACAGGCACAAATTCTCGATCTTTTTAAAGAGTTGAAAAACAATACCAGTACCGCTGTAGCGCTCATTACCCATGACTTGGGTGTGGTAGCTCAGGTATGTACACGGGTTATCGTTATGTATGGTGGACTCGTGATGGAGGAAGGCACGGTGGAGGATATTTTTTACCGCCCGCAGCATCCTTATACGAAAGGTCTGCTTCGCTCGATTCCAAAACGTGACGGTAAGTCGCGTGAACGACTTGTTCCTATTGAAGGTACACCGCCGGATTTGCTGAATCCACCTTCTGGATGTCCTTTTATGGAACGTTGCCCTAATGCTTTTGCCCGCTGTAGTGAGCGTCCTCCGGTCATCGAATTATCGCCTGGTCATCGTTCGATGTGCTGGCTGGCAGACGGTGCGCAGGAGACTCCAGCCGTAGCTGGTGTTGAAGGGAGCGGTTCGGTTGAGTGATAATAAGATTCTAGTGGACGTAAATAATCTCAAGAAACATTTCTCTAAAGGTAAGGATATATGGGGGCGCGATACATCTGTGCTTAAGGCGGTAGATGGTGTAAGCTTTCAGATTCGTCAAGGGGAGACCTTTGGACTGGTTGGAGAGTCAGGAAGCGGCAAGTCCACGGTTGGACGCTGCTTGTTGCGGTTATATGACTATACCGACGGTGAAGTGTCTTTTGACGGGCAGCCGCTTAGCAAGCTTGGAGAGAAGCAGCTAAAACCTTTTCGCAGACGCATTCAATCGATCTTTCAAGATCCCTATTCATCCCTTAATCCAAGCCTGAATGTACTTGATCTGATCAGCGAGCCTATGAAAATCCATGGGGTCCACGAAGGCGACGAACGTGTAGAAGCGGTTGCGGCACTACTGGATAAGGTGGGTTTAAAAAGAGAGCATCTTTATCGCTTCCCTCATGAATTCAGCGGTGGGCAGCGTCAACGGATTTCGATCGCTCGAGCATTATCTGTGAAACCTGAGTTTGTAGTGTGTGATGAACCGATTTCAGCGCTGGATGTATCTGTTCAGGCACAGGTAGTGAATATGCTGGAGGATTTGCAGTCCGAATTTGGGTTGACCTACCTCTTTGTTGCGCATGATCTGTCGATGGTACGTCATATTTCGGACCGGATTGGTGTGATGTATGGCGGTCGTCTAGTAGAGGTAGCCGAAAGTGATGAACTGTACGAGAATCCTATTCATCCTTATACAAAGGCATTGCTGTCTTCCATTTTGGAGACGGACCCTAGACGGGCTAATCAAAGAATTATTTTAGACGGATATTCGGCAGAGTACGGCAGAGCTGAGACTTCTACATTGCAGGAAGTTAGTCCGGGCCATTATGTTGCCTATGATTTCACGGAATAAGTAGAATCTATATACAGGTACGGGAGGAATCAGGATGTCAGAGAATTTGAACCGAGTAAAGTTATCCCAGTGGGATGCGTTATTGGTAGAGTCACTTCGCTCTTCAGGCTGGTCCAATGAGGATATTCTTCGTAAAGTGGCAGAGGGCGATTTGCCCGTTGACGAGAGTGAATACGAATTTGATTATAAGCAGTTGACCGCTTTGCAAGCGGAGCAGCCAGAACTGTTCGAGCAAGCGGTGAAGACTGGCTATCAGATTAAATACAACACGATCCGCGGCATTCGTAGCTGGATATGGGTTGCTCTTGGTAAAGAGGGAGAGCTGGAGCTTGAAGAGGGTAAAGAAGCGGTAGAAGCGGCTTTGACTGTGGCTGAGAAGGAACGTCTGGCATCTGTATTATCTTTTGGTTGGCAGATCGAAAGCGGGACGAAGTCAGCAGATGGAGACACTTCAGTCTACCGGATTTCCCCGATTGCACACTAAGCTGAATAACTACAATAAAAAAACGATTGTTGCGAGGGAGGACTCCCAGTGCACAATCGTTTTTTTTCTGTGAAAATTTAATATACATTTACCGCTGGATAAGCAACCTCATATTGCGCAGCGTCAACCCAGGTTCCTGTTTTAAAATCTCTGCCCCGGATAAGTACTTTATCGCTATAGACTTCCACATAGAAGCCTTGGCTGCCCGTCTTATGCTTATCTTCGTTTGTCCAAAGGTAGGCGACGGAAGCAGCATTAAACATCGTTGTGGACGAGCTTGGGGAAGAGAATTACTTCGCAGATAAGAGAAGGTCCTAGACCGTCTACAATTACACATAAATGTACATAATTAAGTATATAGCTCTCCATATGAAGGAGGTGTTCCTTAAGCCAGTTGAGACTTAGGGATCGCCTCCTATTTTTATGATAAGAAACAAAATAAGAAGAAAATGTAACCAAAAGTAGGTGGAACTGTCACCAAATATGTAGTTACATAGTGAATAAGATTTCTTTATTAAGGAGATTCAGAGATTGCATACGAAAAAATATATAATACTTTTAGTCATCGTTCTGCTAATAAGTCTTGTTGCTATTTTCAACAATCAACGTGAACCTTCGATATTGACCATAAATGTAAACGGTCAAATCATTAAGACAGTAGCTACTTATCCGGGCTCACCTGATGAGCTAATGATTCCCAAGGCTGCTGCCGAACGGGCCCTTAACATGCATATTGACTGGCAGAAGCAGGGGCCGCTTCCGAAAGGTATCTACTATAAAGACCATGTAGCTGTGCTGATGTACCATCATCTGTCAGAGAAGCCAATGCCGCAGTTTCCTTGGATTTTATCGGCTGATCGGTTTGATGATCAAATGAACCTGCTGAAGCAGGAAGGGTTTCATGTGATTACGATGGAACAATATCGAGAATTTATGCTAAATGGCGGTACGGTTCCAGACAATGCGGTGCTGCTGACTTTTGATGATGGATATGAGAGTTTTTATGAGCTGGCCTTTCCTATTCTGAAAAAATACGGGTATACGGCAGTGAATTTCGTTATAGTCTCTACGATTGACCACCCAGATCCGAATAGTGTGCCGAAACTCAACTGGGAGCAGATGCGTGAAATGAAGCGTGACGGGATGGGGTTCTATAGTCATACGTACGATTTACACCATTATGGTATCGTGGATGCTGAAGGTGGGGGACGGCCTGCCGCTAGTGCCTTGTTATATATCGACGATGAAAATAGGAATGAAATGAATACGGAGTACTATAGCAGAGTTACTCGTGATTTGGCCAAGGCGGAGCAAAGGCTGAAGGAAGAACTGGGAAATACCGATTCAGCGATTGCCTTTCCTTACGGATCTTACAATGACCGGTTGCTATCCGCATGTGATTCACTCGGAATTTCGCTGACATTTAAAATCCAGGATGGAATAAATGCGAGAACGGACCGGAATGCCTCCCGAATCAACGGGGGAAGCCAGAATCTAACCGCAGTCCAAACCCTTGAGCAGATCAAACATATAGATTCGCCTATGGAATTAACCCTGAATAGTCAAAAAGTAGCACTGATAGGAAGTGCACCCGAAATGAGGAAAGGGACCTTAATGGTTCCGTTTATGCAATTATGCAAGGATCTAAATATTGATCTCAATTACGATCAGAAGCGTCGAACCGTTAAGTTAATGCGTACAACGGGAGGTACATAAACGAATAAGGAAATGTATGGAATGGATATCATCTTTCCCTACGATCATTAGGGGTTTACAAAAAGTGAGAAATTTCGCCAATTTGGGCGAATCACTAGTTGCTATAAGTGAATTCCTTACTGTAGACTATAAATAGAGTACTAATTGGTAGGTGAATGGAGAGAACAGATGGAAGTATTTAAGCGTTATTACGCGAATTTAACGGTCCGGCGTTTTTTTATTTTGGGGCTGGTTGCCCTGCTGCTATTCAGTATTAGAGATATGCTTAATTTAGTACTGTTAACATTTTTGATTGCTTATGTAATGAACAGCTTTCAAGTGCTGCTCACGAAGCGGATCAATAAATATGTTGCAGTCAACAGTAAAGTCATTATTATTATGTTGTATTTAGCTCTGATTGCTCTGATCGTAGTGACTTTAGTGAATTATTTACCGAAGGTCTTTACTCAGATTAAGCAGTTAACCAATTTTCTGACCAGTTTAACCCCTGCAAACATTCCACAAAACGAAATTGCGCAGTATTTATTTGCCCAGCTTAAGGATTTGAACTATCAATCTTATGTGAAAGATGGTCTTGAGTACGTCCTGAAAATAAGTAATTGGGGCACCAGCTTCGTATTATCCACCATTCTGAGCTTTGTCTTTATCCTTGAGAAGAACAGAATTGTCAGTTTCACTGCCCGTCTTAAAGAGAGCAAAATTTCCTGGTTCTATGTTGAGCTTGAGTATTTCGGCAGAAAATTCATCTCATCTTTTGGTAAAGTGATTGAAGCGCAAATTCTGATCGCGCTGTTTAATACATGCTTTACTGTGATTGGACTTTGGATCTTAGGCTTTCCGTATCTATTCGCCTTATCGATTATGATCTTCCTGCTTAGTTTGATTCCAGTTGTAGGCTTTGTGATCTCCTTAATACCGCTTTGTATTATTGGTTACAACATCGGTGGCATAGCAATGACGATATATGTATTGGTTATGATCGCCATACTACATTTTATCGAAGGTTACTTCTTAAATCCAAAACTGATGTCATCCAAAATGAATCTGCCTATGTTCTACACCTTTATCGTACTTCTCTTCTCTGAGCACTATATGGGTGTATGGGGTCTAATTCTCGGTATTCCAATTTTTGTATTCTTCCTGGATATACTGGAGATCACTAGGGATAACAAGATAGAGACTTAGGAATTGAGTTAAATAGCATCGAAAATACAAAGAGGGTGATCCGATAGCCATTCAATGGCTTCGGATCACCCTCTTTATTTTGGCGCGGAGAAATGTTGTACGGCCACTGTATGTATCTTCCTTAGCCGAAAGAAGTGAGAACACTCTCCGTAACGATGTCCCTCAGCTCCGCCTTGTGTGCTGCATACTGCTCAGCCGTAATACTTCCGGAAGCCAGCCGTGAATCTAGCTGTTCCGTTAGCTGAGCTACTTGTAGATTGATCACATCTTCAATATCCGTGTTTTGTTCTATTGCAATATCTTGAAGTGACTTACCGTCATATAAGGCATCATACAAATCTTCATCTGTGGGCTGGTTAAGTGCTTTCAACAATAATTCGTCTTTATCCGCAGCTTTTACGGTGGACCATTGTGCAGGCGAACTTGCGTTAGCAGTAAGGCTGCTCCAAGCATTTCCAAAAGACATCACTATAACTACGGTTCCTACTATAATCACTCTTTTTATATCCATTAGAGTCCTCTTTTCTTATTTTACAAATAACATTTTATGGTTTCTGTTGAAAGTGTCTGTGATGGTTGTGGTTTAACTTGCTTCTATTATAACCCGGAAAGCTGAGCTGAAGCTTAAACAATATTTAAGATAACCTAAAGATTTAACATTGGAATAATATAGCGATAATACACCGGATGTATACTTTCCAGATGATCTCCAATGTATATTTATGCACTGGGTCACAATCAAACTTATGGGGAGTGTTCGGAGTTTTGAGAATAACAGCAAAAGCTAAACGTTTTCTATCCGGTGTAATTGCAAGCAGTCTGATGTTGGGGATAATGGTTCCAGCAGGATATGCTGAAGAGCAGCTGGATACGGAGCAGACATCTTCCGAATTAGGATTACATGTTGATGAACAGGATCAGCTACTTACACTTATGAGTCAAACAAACGTGACAACAGCTGTGTATGCGACACCTACCCATCCGGGATCTTTACTTATTACAGAGGTTGTTCCGGATACTAAAAATGTAAAAGGCACCAATGGAACCTCTGTAGATGGTTATGAATTTGTTGAAATCTATAATAATACGGACGAGCCAGTTAACTTTAAGGATTATTATTTCTTTTATAATGACAATGATACTTGGACACCAAATGGAGATGCGGTCATACCGGCGCATGGGAATATCGTCTTCTGGATTATGAACGGTAATAATCTGAATGTTCCAGCCGAGGATTTCATCAAAAACTTTAATCCTTCAGCAACTCTTCAGGAAGGAGTGAACCTGTTCCGTATCAATGGTGGGGGTGGTATGGCTAACACTTCTCCGCGTAACTTACAAATTAAGAGTAAAGCAGGAGATACTTTAATTGTTTCTGCTTCTTATGGGAAAGAACAGGTGAAGGAGAATAACGGCATATTCTATCAATTCTCTCAAGCAGACAGCTCTACAATGAGTCTCATGCCAAATTCGGGAACCGGTGCGGCTACACCTGGAACTGTAGAGCCAGAACAGCTTCCTAAGCCAGTGCCTGGAGACAAACAGCCGGTGATTGAACACCACCCACTGAGCAGTGTAGATCCAGTTGATCTTTCCATCACCGCGAAGATTACGAACTTAGAGAATGGACCAGACGGAACGCTAACGGTAGTGAAGTTGCAATACGGCTCTCCTTCTCAGGTGAAAGATACGGTAATCACCATGACCTCAAAAGGCGAGGGGGAATATACGGCGGTAATTCCCGCGGCTGCGCTGGAAGAGCCAGAACTGCACTACAGCATCCGCGTGAACAATGTAACGGAGAACTATTCTGTTCATGTGAACCTGCCCGCGTTCGACACGAACAATGTGCCGAAGCTTCTAATTACAGAGCTGCTGCCGAATTCGACGAATGTAAAGGGAACGAGCAGTGACGCTTTTGAATTCATTGAGGTGTATAACAATACTGACGCACCGATTGATTTCAAGAACTACAAGATCTATTATCGTTATCCTGATAAAGGTAACGCTTCTGATGTGAAGTGGCCCTCGACGAAGGAAAGCTTTGTAATTCCTCCACAGCAGTCCGTGGTGTTCTGGATTATTAATAGTGCTAATAGTACATACACTGCCAATGATTTCAATACAGAATTTAACACTAATCTGGTTGATGGTACGAATCTCTTTCTAATCAAAAGCGATGGGATGGCCAACTCTGGCCGCCGGGCAGTCGTAATCAAGAGTAATACGGAGAAGGAAATTTCCTCTGCGTATTATGATGCCGACCTTACCTATGATGGTGGAGCTAAAGGTGATGACACCAAAGAAAATAAAGCCCTTCTATACAAGTATCCCGTGAATGGGCAAAGCAAAATGCTCAAGATTAGCACAGGTTCGGCTGCTCCATCACCAGGGCAGGTGGATGCAGCGCTGCTACCTAACACACCGATTCATGTGGAGCCGGATACCGAGAATCCGACGGTAAATGATCTGACTGCTATAACGGAGATTGATCAGTCGATGAGTCTCGATTTGAAGGCTTTCGCGGATGACAATAAAGCCGTTACATCCGTAGAAGTAAGAGTAGCTTCGGATAAGCAGCCTGATTTTGTCAGTCATAATCTTTCTCAAGATTTCAATGACAGTCTGTATCATTATAAATTGTCATCTGCTGATCTGATTGGTAGGAATGAAATACAGTATTATTTCGTCGTATCTGACGGCACGAATGAGACCGAATCTCCGGTAATGAAAGTGAAAATCACAGGTGGTCCCGATCAATCAGCGCTTCGTTTGAATGTGAAGGATGGACAATTCATTAATGGCTCTATGACGGTAAAAGGAACCTCTGCCACTGCCAAAGCTGATGAAGTGGACCTGACCATCGACAATAAGGTGCTCGGCAATAACGAGGTATATGCCGCGCTTGAGAATGATGCTTACTTTGTATTTGATGCGAAGAATGTAGATTATTATTTCAAAAACGGTATCACCATGGGACCAGAAGAATTAGGGGATGCGAGTATTCTGTACACCTTTATGGACCCGATTACTACGTATACGACATTAACCTTTCCGATCTCCTCTGCCGCTTTACAAGTAGGCAAGGATAATGTGATTTACATTCGGGCGGGCTCTAAATCATCGCCTTTTGACCCTCGTCCTGAGGAGAATAAAGATGATTTCGAAGTGAAGAATGTGCGCCTATTACTTGCAGACGGCACAGAAATTTGGGACCCTGCTTATGCAGAACGTGATAAAGAAATTAAGATGGGGGACAGCGCAGGTAAGCATGAATCCATCGGCTTCCGGTTCGATCTGAAATCGGATTTATTCCGTTCAAAGGCGTATAACTGGAACACTAAAGAAGTAACTGACGGAGAACATAAAGTAACAGTGACGGAAGGTGGATCCAAGGTATCTTCAAATGTAATTGTAGACAATACGCCGCCATCTATTAAAGCTTCGATTGAAGAAGGAAAAACTTATCGTGGTAATTTCATAATTACTGCTGAGATCAAGGATACTTACGCAGGTGTAGATAAAGTTAGCGTGAAGCTGGATGGCAATGTTATTGAACTGCCTTATGCTACTTCATCCGGAAAGCTGTCCGGTGGAGACCATGCGCTTTCTATCACCGCATTAGATAAGATAGGTAATCAGGTGGAAAAGGTAATTACATTCCATGTACCGAATGAAAATCCATTTGCACCACTCCTGATCTCACCTCAGAACTGGGAGATTGGTGTGGGTACGAATCCGACCTTGAAGGTTAAGGTTGAAGATCCTAACCAGGATAAGATGGATGTTACCTTCTATAGAGGCTTCAAGTACGATGGTAACCATCCAGAGCAAGGATTTACTGGATTTAAGAACGCATCCGATACAGAACCGCCGAAGCAATCCGTTCCTGCGGGCGAAGAAGCCCTTAGCAGTGACGAATACAGCAAAATAAGTGCAGTTGACGGACAGTACCTAATTAACGATGCTGTTGAGCAATTCCCATATCAGCGTTATGAAATTAAGCTGGATGAATCCGTGAAGGCTTCAGATCGTGTGGATATTGAATGGAAGGGGAATTCACTTCCAGGCCGTAAAGTAAGTCTCTACGCGTGGAGTCCTGCCGGACAAAAATGGATACAGTTGGATCATTTAATCGCTGGTACTGAGGATTTTGAACTGAAATCTACGGTGACTGCTGGAGATTATAGAAATGGAAATAGCATTGCGGTGATGGTTCAGGATGAGATCGCGTCCGTGGCTAAGACTGCAGCTACAGTAACGCAAGACACTTATGATTTTTCCTTTGTATGGATGTCTGATACGCAATATTATTCTCAAAGCTATCCTTACATTTACCAGAAAAATGTGAAGTGGATTGCTGAGAATAAGGATAATTTGAATTTGAAATATGTTATTCATACCGGAGATGTAGTGGATAAGTCCTATCAAGAATATCAATGGGAAGAAGCCGATCGGGACATGAAGGTACTCGAGGATGCAGGTATTCCATATGGTGTTCTTGCGGGTAATCATGATGTAGGCCATCAAACCGGAGATTACACGAAATTCTGGCAATACTTTGGTGAATGGAGATTCAAGGACATGCCAACCTTTGGCGGTTCCTATGACAACAACCGGGGCCATTATGATTTGGTATCTGCGAACGGAAATGACTTCATTATCGTATATATGGGCTGGGGACTGGCTGAAGAAGAGATTGAATGGATGAATGAGATTGTCGCTCGTTATCCAGAGCGTAAAGCGATTCTTTGTCTTCATGAATACCTGCTCGTATCTAATAACCGCGCACCGATTGCAGATACAATCTTTGAAAAGGTTGTGAAACCTAACAAGAACGTAATCGCAGCTTTGTCCGGTCATTATCATGATGCAGAGCTTAAGGTAGATGAGCTGGATGATAACGGAGATGGCATTGCGGACCGCAGTGTATATCAAATGCTGGCAGACTATCAAGGTGCCGAAGAGGGCGGACTTGGTTATATTCGTCTCCTTCAGTTCGATGTAGCTAACAATAAGCTCCGAGTGAAGACTTATTCGCCTTATTTAGATGATTATAATTATTATGATGAAAATGAGTTCCCGGGCAAAGATGAGTTCGTACTAGATCTCGATCTGCAGCCTGTAACCAAACGTGTAGCTACCGATTACATTGGAGTTAAGGTTTACAGTGATCAGACAATCGCGACCAATCAGCAAGTAGAGAGCGGTGAGGAGACTCAGGTTACTTGGAGTAAGCTTAATCCAGAAAGCTACTACCAGTGGTATACAAAAGTCGAGGATGATAACTCTGGTAGTGTGCTTTCAGACATTTGGGGCTTCTACACTGGGAAAGAGAATGTAACACCGACACCAGAGGTGACACCAACACCGACACCAACACCAGAGGTATCGCCATCGCCAGAAGTGACGCCGACACCAGCACCTGAGGTGACATCGGCACCTCCAGTAGTTTTACCTGTGCCAACAGTGACTCCAACGCCTACAGCCACACCTGGAGCGGAAAAAGGAAACATTGAACTGGCATTAGGAAGTAATGGAACGTATACAGCTGATCCGTCAGCCTTGAAGAAGCTGATAGAGGAAGCTGCTACAGGGGGAAGCCTAAAGATTAGCGTAGGCGGGGCAACCTCGACTCAAGGTCAGATTAGAATTGCTCTTGATGCAGCGGCCGTTCAACAGGCTGTCGATAAGAAGTTGAATTTGAATATTGTTTCATCTAACGTTACATTAAGCGTACCAACAAGCTCTTTACCAGCGATCCCGGCCGGCAGTGACATGCTGCTGCTGAGCGTTGATACAAATACGACAGCTGTACAAAGCAATGTCGCTGGAATGAGTCCATCCAAGGCTACCGTTACGCTGAACCTCAGTACATCAGCAGGAGGCAAAGAAACGGCTATCCACCAGCTTAAAGGTGCTGTTACGATTACCTTGACGCTGACTAAGGAACAGCTTGCCAAGATCGATACGGATTTTGCAGGTGTCTATTATGTAAATGGCAGTACGCTGGAATATTTAGGTGGGGTGTTCAAAGATAATACCGTTACCTTTACAACCGATCATTTCTCTTCCTTCGCGGTGCTGGAATATGTTAAGCAGTTTAGTGATACCTCTGGTCACTGGGCAGAGCCGTACATTTCCAAGCTGACGGCTAAGTATGTGATTAAGGGTATCGACGATACGCACTATGGTCCACAAGCGAATGTAACCCGTGCAGATTTTGTTACACTAGCCATTCGTTCACTCGGATTGAATGAGACAAGTGAAACTACGGGGAATGGTGCTTTTGCAGATGTATCAAAAGATGCTTATTATGCATCATCGATAGACAAGGCTGTTCAGCTCGGACTCATCCAAGGCAGTGATGGCAAGTTCCGTCCTAAGGATGCGATTACACGTGAAGAAGCGGCGGTTGTCCTGCAGAAATTGATACAGTACAAAGCTGGAACACAGTCTTCCGTTGCTGCTATTGCAAGCTTTAAGGATATGAGCAGCGTATCAGAGTGGGCGAAACAAGCGGTAAGTGAATTGAAAGCTAAGGGAATCCTTGATGGCAAGGGCGACAATAACTTCGATCCACGTGGCAAAGTAACCCGTGCTGAAATTGCAAAACTGCTGTATGGAATAATCAATTTATAAGAATAGTATGGCAAAGGCAGGCAGAGGTAACTCTGGTCTGCTTTTTGTCGTTTTATGTATTTCACCCCCGCTTTTTTTCTTGTAAAGTAGGAAATTCTTACTATTCATATGATTTTTCATATATAATATTTTTGAATAAATTTTTAATAGACTTTATCCGGCAGTCATTCTCCTTGTTACGGCACTTCTTCCAATTGGCGCAGGAATGGGTATTCATCCATGGGTGCTTGTATTCCTTATTCTGTTATCTACTGACCCCTTCTTCTTTGCTCATCCATCACTAACGTATCTGACCACTTATTATAGTGCTGAAGGTAAATTCTTTACCTACAAGCATGCTCAAAAGATTGCCTTAGATTATGGACTTTTCGTTATATTACTAGCGATCCTATGTATTCCTTATTGGCGCTGGCTCAGACTCATTCCATAATACATAGATTGGAGAAACAAACCTTGAAAGTAAAGTTAGCACATATTTTGCTTCTACTTACGATGATTTTTGCGGTTCTTCTGTACAGAGGGAGTCTGGACTCTATTGATCATCTGTTACAAGATCGCGTGATGCAGCACGAGCGGTCTGTGGATACTACGATTGCTATTATCGGGATAGACGATCAAAGCTTGAAGGACTTTGGCAGCTGGCCGTGGAGCAGAAATGTTCATGCACAGCTGTTAGATACGCTCTCTGAGGGACATCCTGCTGTGATCGGCTTTGACCTGACGTTCCCGGTGGGCTCAGAAGATCCCGAGGCAGATACAGAATTCGCTGCGGCTGTCGCTCGGGCGGGAAATGTTGTTCTGCCCGTGTATGGTACTTTTGCATCTAATACTGAACAAGGAAAAATTGAAGCGCTGGAGCTGTCCCAGCCGTTTGAAGCCTTGCGAGAGGCTGCGGCTGCAACCGCGCACATTAATACCATTACCGATACAGACCGTGTGGTGCGTAAGGCCCTTTATTCTTTTGATTATGAAGGGGAGTCTATTCACAGCTTGTCATGGACGGTCTATCAGAAATATCGAGAGGCGATGGGAAGCACTGCTGATCCGCAGAAGCTCCCGCTGGATGACTTTGGACGCTTTTATATCCCCTATTCAGGTGGCAAAGGCGCCTTTGAAGAGATTCCTTACTCGGCGGTGCTTAGCGGAGAGGTCCCAGCCTCTTATTTTGAGAATAGAATTGTGCTTATCGGACCTTATGCTACAGGGTTTAAGGATGACTTCCTAACACCGATTAGCGGAAAAAACACGTTATACGGTGTGGAAATTCATGCGAATATCATCCAGTCTCTGCTCGACGATAATTATAAACGAGTGCTGGACTGGAAGTGGAACGAAGTAGTGCTCTTGCTAGTTGCGCTCCTGGCGTATCTACTATTCCGTAAAGTGAAGATGCTGTATTCCTATGCGGCCATTGTGGTCATCATTGCGCTACTAATTTTTGCGGGTCGTTATTTCTATGATCAGGGTACGGTGATTTCACTAGGTTATGTGATTCCCCTTCTAATCGTTAGTTGTATTATCGTGATAGCTTTTCAATATTTAGAGGAGTTGATGGAAAAACGTAGAGTTACGGATATTTTTGGCCGATATGTTGCTCCACAGGTTGTGGATCAAATTCTCAAGAACGGTCAAGAGGGTCTGAAGCTGGGAGGAAGTCGCAGAGAGCTAACCTTGTTATTCGTAGATATTCGAGGCTTCACCCCGTTGTCAGAGGCTGCTGAACCGGAGGAGATTGTAGAGATTCTGAATGAGTATCTGGATCTGACCGCGGGTTGTATTTTTGAGTTTGATGGCACACTGGACAAGTTTATCGGGGATGCCACGATGGCGATATTTAATGCTCCATTGCTGCTAGAAGATCATCCGATGCAAGCGGTGAAGGCCGCGTGGGCGATGAAGGAGGGTTCGGCGGCGGTAGAACAAAAGCTGTTTGAACGCTTTGGCCTAGTAGTTAAATTTGGTATTGGGGTACATACTGGCCCTGCTGTATTTGGGAACATCGGCTCTAAGACACGGATGGATTATACAGCGATTGGAGACACCGTCAATACGGCAGCCCGTCTGGAAAGCAATGCGAAGCCTGGACAAATCCTCATCAGTGAGGCTACCTACGCTTTTGTAAAAGATAGAGTATCAGCCGTTTCATTAGGAGAGATCAAGGTAAAGGGCAAAGAACAGGGAATTAGTGTTTATGAATTGGAGGGGTTGAAATGAAATCATTGAAGCTTACACTGTCATTTATTCTATTGTTCAGTATTCTTTGGCCGGCGGTTGTCACACAGGCGAAGGACAGCGTCAAGGTAGGGAAAATAACCGCGGTCTCAGGCAAGTCTGAGGTGAAAAAGAGCGGGGGGACGAAGAAATTTAATGCTTTTAAAGGAATGGCGATTACGCAAGGCGATACGATTATAACGGGCACTGACGGGCAAATCAGCCTCGACCTCGATGCTAACAAAGAAGTTACAATCGGAGCAAACACTACGCTTACCATTAGCCAATTAGTCGAAAGTGCAAAAGCGCTCGGCGGAAAGACAAGTCTGAAGCTGCAAAACGGGCAAGTCCTGATCAAGGTGAAAAAGAAGCTAGATGGCGACTCCCGTTTTGAGATTGAGACCCCGACGGCGATCATGGGCGTGATGGGTACAGAGTTTTTTGTTAGCGTTAATAGCCAAGGCAATGTAGTCCTTAATGCTGGGGGAGGAATTAGCGGCGATTATTTGGGAGTTCTGGAAGGAACAGTCCATGTAATTCCGTCTAATGATCCCACACTAATTGAGCGTATGATAACAGCATCCCAACAGTTAATTATGGAGAATCAACAATGGACACAGGGGCAGCTGTCCCTGAATGCATTACCGCAATTTGCGCTAGAGCAGCATTTGAAATATCTGAACGAAGAAGAGATATTGGAATTCGAATCGGTTAAGAAAAAAATCGAGCAACTACTCGAGCAAATAAAAGCCACGATGCCCGTTCACTCAAGTCCGCCTATTCCAACCATTCCACCCCAGATTAACTATGATCTATCTAGTTCGGCTCCCTTAGATATGACGAGACCAACACCGCCGACGAGACCTACATCAACGGCAACACCAACGCCGACACCTGAACCAACGGCAACGCCGACGCCGGAACCGACAGCAACACCGACACCGGAACCAACGGCAACGCCGACACCTGAACCAACAGCAACACCGACGCCGGAACCAACAGCAACGCCGACGCCGGAACCGACAGCAACGCCGACGGAAACTCCAAATCCACTCGGTGCACCTGAGATAGACCAGCAGGAATTTAGAGAACATATCTATGACTATCTCGTCCGTGATAATGAGATTGTTTTGCCGTTTACAGTTTCGTTAGATTTTAATATCGCAGATGACTCTAATCCTAATGCCGCCAGGGATGGTGTGAGTGTTACCTTAAATCAGAGTGAGGACACGCTCGATTTAGGTGAGGTATACATTCGAGAGAATAAGCTTCACATTCAGCTGCGTGAATCACTTCCTTATAAGTCATTCGTTCAAATCAAGGTTAAAGGTGGTTTGTTAAAGAATACCCTTTCCGGGGGGCAGGTACAGGAAGAGGTTCAACAGATAGCAGACGGCGGGTTTTACTTTAAAGGAGAAATCACTCCGAGTTATTTTAACCATACGGGTCCTATAGGTGAAGATGAAGCGCCGGAATTTATCATTCATTCGCTAGGTTATGATGTAGGGGAGATCAGATATCATTATGAATATGATCTTGGAGATCCATTTCCACTAGAAGATACGGATTATGTACTAGATCGGAACGATGAGAATACCTTTGTACTTAAACTTACTCCGGCATTCTTGAATAGACTAACTCCCGAACCTTATATTGTTATCATTCCACTGGTGAGGGTTGAAGATACTGAAAACGGCCCTGTAGAGGTAATAATAGACAACCTCCAGATTAGATTATCTTTGTTATTTTAAAGGCGCAATAACCTTCGAGAGGAGAAAATAACGTAATGAAAAAGGAACTTATCTCCATCGTTTGTGGATTAATGCTCGTAAGCGCAGTACCATCTAGTATCGTTACCGCAGAGGCAGTGCAGCCCACAAGCGGCAACGTTCAAGGGAGTATAGATCAGAACATCTCTTTTAACGCCGTACTCTCTCTTAAACAGCCATGGGGACTAACTTCTGTACCTGGCAGTAATGAACTCATCATCGTACAGTCCGGAAGCGGTACGATCAGCAAGTGGAGTAATGGAGCGCTACAGACAGTGGCTGGACAAGGTGCTGAAGGATATATCGATGGCAAGAGTGCAAAGGCCTTGTTTAATCATCCGACGTACACCGCTGCTGACAGTAAAGGCAATATCTATATTAGTGATACCGATAACCATGTCATTCGGAAAATTAAGGATGGAGAAGTGTATACCCTCGCAGGAACGGGAGTAGCAGGCTATAAAGATGGACCGCCTGATGTGGCGCAATTTAACGCGCCGGGTGGATTGGCAATAGACAGCAATGACAACATATATGTAGCGGATACACTCAATCATGTGATTCGCAGAGTTACACCAAAAGGTATTGTGACTACGTTTGCGGGTCTGCAGGGCAATAATGGTGCTTATTTGGACGGAGCAGTAGCTTCAGCCAAGTTCAATGAACCACAGGGCCTTGTATTCGATGAATCTGGCAATCTCTATGTAGCTGACAGTGGGAATCAGATGATCCGCTTAGTTAAAGGCGGTAAGGTGGAGACCTTTGCAGGCAAAGCAACCCTTGTTGATCCAGTGACTGGCTATATGGCTGGAGGGTTCCAGAATGGAGAGCGTCTGTCGGCGTTGTTCAATCGTCCTCGTGGACTAGCCTATGCCAATGGGGTATTGCTGATTGCAGATAGTCTGAACCATCGCGTTCGGGCTATCCAAAAGGATGGGGAAGTTATAACAGTTGCAGGGCAGGCGAACTCGGGAGATCAGGTTGGAGTATTGGATCAAGTAATGTTTGATCAGCCTTCCGGTGTTGCGCTTGCCTTCGGGAAGCTGTATGTGACCGATACGCTGAATAACAAGCTAAAGGTATTGAATCTTGATCTGCAAGCCCTTAAGCCATTGCGTAGCGAGGCTGATCTGCTTGATGCAGTTCCACTGCTGCCAGCCGGTAAGAACATGCAAGTATGGTTGGATGGAGCGCAGGTGAAGTTCAATAGTGCTATTCAACCTCTTAAAGAGTCGGGAAAAATATATTTACCAGTTAGAGCGCTATTTAGCTCATGGGGAGCGGACATTCGCTGGGATGCGGCAAGCAAAGAGACGATGATTAGCAAAGGGGATTGGACACTCACCCTAAAGCCAGACGTAAGCCTTAATGTGCAAAACATAAAGGGTACTTTGTATGTGGCAGCCGATTATTTGCCGACCATTTCATCTTTTATGCAGGTATACGATGAGGGCAGTAACGCAATTGTGCTGGAAAGTGGACAATAATCATTCAGTATATCCTTTAAATAAGTTTAGGCTGTCGAGAAAAGTCTCGACAGCCTATTTTTATAAGGATAATCCTTCAACGACTTTATCAATATTCCATTTAATCATCTTAATGTAGGTGTCGCCTTCTTCGCCTTTCTTAGCTAAAGAATCGGTAAAAATCTTAGAATGTATCGGTACTCCCGTTTCATTGGAGATGGTTTCCATTGTTTTTGGATTTACGCTCGTTTCCAGAAATAAAGCGGGCACTTGATTTTTATCAATAATGTTAATGATGTTTTTCATTTGTTCTGGCGTTCCTTGACTGTCGGTATTGATTTCCCAAATAAATGCGGACTCAAATCCGTAGGCTTTTGAAAAATATTTAAATGCCCCTTCGCTTGTAACCAAAATGCGTTTCTCCTGTGGGATTTTTTCTACCGCTTCTTTGGCGTATTGATCCAATTCATTAAGTTTCTTAACATATTCTGATTGGTTATGAAGATAAAACTCTTTGTTGTCCGGATCTTTTTCGATTACACGTGTAGTGATGATATCTACATATTTAATCGCATTCTGAATATCTAGCCAGGCATGAGGATCTTCCTGAGTTTCTTTTCCTTTTTCCGTTAGGTACATTGGAGTTACTTCATCCGAGACTGCAAAAGCAACGTCCTTTTTATTAGTGACATCAAGAAGGTCCTGGAACCATCCTTTCCCTGTTTCTAGGTTCATCCCATTATAAAAAACTAAATCTGCACTAGAGACTTTACTTGTATCCTTGGGTAGCGGATCGTACATATGCGGATCTGTTCCGATGGGAACCATGCTATAGACCTCAGCTTTTTCCCCTACAATATTTTCGGTCATATCCGCGATAATGGAGTAGGTTGCAACAATCTTCAGTTTGTCATTGTCTGCCTCTCCCTCACTAACGTTTGAACATGCGGTAACTAGTAAGATGAATATTGTCAAAGAGAGCATCTTTATTGTTTTTTTCATCCTTGTTTAACCCCTTTTCTTAGAAAATTATTTTTAGGCGAGATAATAAATGATATAGCAAACAAACTTACCCCTACTAGAACAATGGTGGCACTTGTAGGTAAATTGAATCTAAAGCTAATGATCACACCTATAATTCCAGATACAGCGCCGAGGGTAGAAGCCAGGATAATCATGTGGATCAGCTTATTCGTCCAAAGATAGGATGTAGCTGCTGGAATAACCAGCATTGCAATCACAAGCACTATTCCAACTTGAGATAATGAGGATACGGTAACCACGGATAGCAGCATCATCAATAGATAATGATAGAACCCCGTTTTTAAACCAAATGCCTTAGAGACGACAGGATCAAACGAACTAATTAACAGCTCTTTATACAACAATGAAATGATAGCTATAACAACAAGCATGATAATAAATGATTGCGTTAACTCGGACTGCGGGACGGCTAAAATGTTACCAAATAAAATGTGAGTTAGATCAAGCCCGCTTTTGGCAAACGTGATGAGGACAATCCCCAGTGCAAAAAAAGAGCTGAGAATAATTCCGATCGAGGTATCACTTTTGATATTGCTGCGACTTGTTATGAATTGAATGAGGATGGCTGCTAAAAGTCCAAACAATGAAGCTCCCACAAGAATGTTGATCCCTAAAATATAAGATAACGCCACACCCGGTAATACAGCATGAGACAAAGCATCTCCCATTAATGACATTTTTCTGAGTACAATAAAACTTCCTAAAACCCCTGAAACAATGCCAAGAATGATAGCAGACAATCCGGCGTTAAGTGCATAGATGGGAATGTTTAATAACGATGAGAAATAATCAATCATTATCGGCGCCTCCCATCCCTTTGATCACCAGATTACCTAAGGAGGCACCATAGGCACTGAGGATATTCTCCGGAGTAAACGTGTCTTTAACGTCACCAAAAGCAATCAGCTTTTTATTGAGAATGATGACTTTGTCAAAATATTCTTCGACTTCATGTAAATCATGATGAACGATCAATATGGTTTTCCCTTCTTCGCGAAGCTGTTTAAGCAGTTTTACAATAATTTTCTCACTGACTAGATCTATGCCGACAAAAGGTTCGTCTAAAAAAAACACATCTGCTTTTTGGGCAAGCGCTCTAGCAATAAAGACTCTTTGAAGCTGCCCTCCAGACAAATTACTAATTTGTTTATTTGCAAGATCACTTATATCTACCATGGTCATACATTCCTCGACGCATTGCCGCTCTTGTTTCCCGGGGCGCTGAAAGATCTTCAGGTTTGGGTATGTTCCAGTCAGCACTGTATCCTTCACCGTAATTGGAAAAGTAAGATCAATGTCATTTTTTTGCGGTACATATGCGATCTTACGCTTATACTCAGAAATGTCTCTTCCCTCTACCATCACCGTTCCGCTTCTTTTCTTAATTACTTCTAACAACGACTTAATGAATGTGGATTTCCCTGCACCATTTGGCCCGATAATTCCGACCGTATATCCAAAGGGAATATCAATATTTACATTTTCTAGAGCTGAATTACCGAAGTAATCCACGTTTAGGTTTCTAATTTCAATCATTAAAAAGCTCCTCGTCTTGAAATTTATTGATTTGTTTCCTGTTGGAAACATTTATTTCAATTATCTAATTTGTTTCCCTAGGTAAACATTTATTCTTAGGTACAATATATTTAACAATGGGCAAATTGTCAATGAAAAAGCTTAAATTTTATGTGATTTTGAGTTGGAACAAGCACTCGATTTATGCCATTATGGATGTGATTTTTTAGTATTTAAAATACATACTTGACAGGTAGGAATAAAGGGTTATATGATATCACCAATAGTTAAACAGTAATTAAATGAACAGTGAAATAATTCATCCGAGCTGATTGGACCACCAAAGGCTCCCGTACTTTCCCTTGTCAGGGACTTGTGCTGGGAGTCTTTTTTGTTGGCTATGGAGAGAGATGAGGTAGGCATGAGCGATACGTATTGGAGACAGCTGGAGGAGACGGATTGGGGATTTCGCAAGGTGGTTCGCAGATTCGTAAAGGAGCGGGATAAGGTCACTGTGGAAGGGATCTCCTTACCAGGCATGCTGATTCTGCACAAAATCATTCGCGAGGGTGAACAGCGGCTTGGGGATTTAGCGGATGAACTGGACTTTACGTCAGGTGCGATCACCGCTTTGAGCGATAAGCTTGAGACAGGCGGATTTACTGTACGGAGACGTAAGGAGGGAGACCGCAGGACGGTGATGCTGGACATTACAGATAAAGGCCGGGAGATGGCGGAGCTTAACAGCAACATTGGGGAACGATGTATTTCGCTTCTGTTTGAGGGGTTTACGGAAGAGGAATTGGCACAGCAAAGTCAATTCTATCAGCGGATCATCAGCAATCTGGAGGGATTCTCAGAAACCTTGCTGAAGCTGGCGAAGGAGAATGCGGAGACCGAGTCTGCACCGAACCTTGAACAGAAGCCACGAGCAGTCACAAAGAAAAGTAATTATCTTAGCTATTAAAAAATCAAATGTAGGAGAGATGAACGATGGGACATTCAACCATATATCCAACTGGGGCAACTGTATATAATCCGGGCAAAGCATGGAGCGGCTATACTGTATTTCAAGCAGGTGAAGAAGGTGTTGTACTGATAGATATGAACGGTAAAGAAGTGCATTTGTGGAAGGGACTGCTCGGGTTTCCGGCTAAAATCTTCCCTGGTGGTTATGTGCTAGGCAGCACAGGTAGAAGAGATCCCAAATTTGGCATTCAGGATAATGTAGATCTGGTGCAGGTCGATTGGGACGGTAACATCGTGTGGAGATATAACAGCTATGAGCATATAGAAGATCCGGGTTATGAACCCCTCTGGTATGCCCGCCAGCATCATGACTATCAGCGCGAAGGCAATCCAGTGGGTTATTTTGCACCAGGGCTAGAGCCAAAGGTAGACGGTGGAAACACCCTAATCCTCGCTCACAAAAATATTTACAACCATCAAATCTCCGACAAGCAGTTGCTGGATGACACGATCATCGAAGTGGACTGGGAAGGGAACATCGTTTGGGAGTGGGCTCCAAATGAACATTTTGCAGAGCTTGGCTTTGATGAAGCGGCCAAAAACGTTCTATTCCGTGATCCTAACTCACGCTCCTTCGGGAATCTGGGCGGGGGTGTAGGTGACTGGTTGCATATCAACTCAGCTTCCTATGTAGGACCTAATAAATTTTATGATGCAGGAGATGAGCGTTTCCATCCGGATAACGTGATCTGGGATGCGCGGGAAGCGAATATTATCGCAATTACAGATAAGCGTACTGGAGCTATCGTTTGGAGAATCGGTCCAGATTACTCATTACCGGAATTGAAGCATATCGATTGGATCATTGGCCAGCATCATGCACACATCATTCCGAAGGGCTTACCGGGAGAAGGCAACCTACTCGTATTTGATAACGGAGGTTGGGGCGGTTATGGTCTTCCCAATCCATCTTCACCCTTTGGGCAAAAAAATGCACTCCGCGACTACTCTCGAATTCTAGAGATTAATCCAGTGACACTCGAAATTGAATGGCAGTATACCGCGGCAGAAGCAGGCTTCTCCGTTCCGACGGATTCTTACAAATTCTACAGTCCTTATATCAGCTCAGCACAGCGGCTTCCGAATGGCAACACCTTAATTACAGAAGGATCTAACGGTAGACTTTTCGAGGTTACGCCAGAGCATGAACTGGTCTGGGAATATATCTCACCGTATAACGATTCCAGAAATACAAACATGGTTTACCGTTCCTATCGTGTGCCTTATGCGTGGGTACCACAGCTGGAGCAGCCGGAAGAACAAGCGATTGAGGGGATAGATGTCACGCAGTTCAGAGTGCCAGGGGCCGCGCCTAAAGGTTCGGATTCTGTAGTAAGTGTGGCGACCACCCTGCCGTTTGTTGAAGGGGCTGCTTGTGTGGCGACAACAGATGAAGGTAGCAGCCGCAAAGCCAATGAACAAATTTAAGGGGGTGTCGTTGTGAAAAATTCATGGATCAGCTCAAGCTTCCTGCTCTTATCCTTATCCGTTGTTATCCTTTTATCAGGCTGCGGCTCCAAAGGTGATGCGTCGCCGGCTAAAGATGGAGCGGTTAGCGGCAAAGTAGAGACCTTGAAGATTAAAATCGCTGACATCAATACGAATCCAACTTTTCGTGTGGCATTAGATAAAGGTATCTTTGCGAAACACGGGGTAGACGCTGAACTAGTCAACTTTGGTTCCCCGGCAGAAGGTGTAAATGCACTCTTCATTAAGCAGGTGGATGTGGCTTTCGGGGCAGATTTTCCCCTGCTGAACGCAGTGTCGAAAGGAGATTACGCGATCATCGCTTCAGCGGGTCTGGCGACAGATGAAGCTTCTACAGAATGGAAGCTGTTCGTACAGGATGATATCAAGACAGCTGAGGAATTGAAGGACAAGAAGCTGAGCTTTATTCGTGGAACCTTCATTCCGTACCTTTGGGATGAATATTTGAAAGAGCATCAACTTGCATTAAGTGATGTGGAGCTGATAGGACAAGGAGCATTTGATGAGTCTTATATCGCTTTGAAGCAAGGGGCTGTGGATGGGGCATGGTTCTATGGTTCCGTTCTTAATGATAAGCTGGGTGCCCTTGCAGGTGTTCATGAGCTGACGGATATGTCTAAAACAACCGTACGATTAGGAATGGGCATTGTAGCAGGAAATGATTTTATAACAAAAAATCCTGAGGGGATTGCGAACTTTCTCGCAGCAGTGGATGAAGCTGGGGTCTATGCACAGGCTCATCCCGATGAGGTTGCTGATTTAATGTACGAGGAAGTGAAGCAGCCTAAGGAATCCACGATTAAAGATCTTCCGAACAATCCGTGGGCCCTCGGATTCACGCAGGCGGCTTATGACAGTCTGACTAAGCAGAAGAATTATATGGTCGACACTGGAATCATCGAGAAGGATTTCGATTTGGATAGCAAGCTGAATCTTGAACCATTGACCAAAGCTTTGCCGGAAGAAGTCACGTATAAGAAATAGGAGGGTTCAAAATGTCATTGCCTGCTAAGCAGCACACCATTCATATTGAGCAGCTTCGCAAGAGCTACAGTGAGCCAACCGCCGGAGACGTTCATTATATTATTAAAGATGTGGATCTCATAATCAAAGGCGGAGAGTTCTTCGTTCTACTTGGTCCAAGTGGCTGCGGAAAATCGACGCTGCTGAATATGATCGCCGGATTTGTTTCCAAATCTGGCGGTAACCTTCGGGTGGATAACGAAGAGGTAAATAAGCCTGGCAGAGATCGGGCAGTTGTGTTTCAACAAGCGGACTCCTCTTTATTCCCTTGGCTAACAGTTCGAGAGAATGTGGAGTTCGGACTGCGAATGAAGAAAATTGCAAAGGCAGAACGGCGCACGATATCGGATAGGTTCATCGGGCTTGTAGGTCTGAACGGGCATGAGGAGAAGTTCCCGAAGGAGCTATCAGGAGGGATGAAGCAGCGTGTTCAGCTGGCACGGGTGCTCGCCAATGATCCGGCAATCCTGCTGATGGATGAGCCCTTTGGTGCACTTGACGCGATGACCCGGAGGACAATGCAGAAGGAGCTGGTCAATATCTGGCAACAGACGCATAAGACAGTGATTTTTGTAACCCATGATATTCAGGAAGCCTTGCTGCTGGGGGAACGGATCGGCATTATGTCTGTAGGGCCTTCCTCTAATATCACGGACATTTATGACAACATGTTGCCTTATCCGCGGGACATCGCATCACCGGAATTTTACTCGTTATACAATCAAATTCAGAGCCATTTCGAAGAATAGGATAGGGTGGGGCAGATGATGAAATGGGTAGAAAAGAAATGGGTTTCTGTATCTATACTATGGATTGCCGCACTCTGCATCTGGCAGCTTGGGGCGGTGATCTACGGTCCTGATGTGATCCCTGGACCGTGGAGTACGCTTCAGGGTGGCCGGGAACTGCTGGAAGACGGCACCTTGATGCAATATATCGGCATTAGCTTTTACCGGGTGCTTATTGGCTGGGTACTCGGCAGTTTAATGGCGATTCCTGTAGGATTGGTAATTGGAAAGGTGAATGTGATTCGTATCTTTGCAGAGCCTTTTCTGAACTTTATCCGTTTTATCCCGCCGATTGCGTTCATTACATTGTTTCTCGTGTGGTTTGGCATTGGAGAGCAGTCGAAGATTGCGTTGATTATGTACGCTACCTTTTTTATCGTGGTGCTGAATACCTTAACCGGTGTAATGTCTGTGGAGGAGGATAAAATCCGCTCAGCCCGCAGTATGGGCGCCAGTGAGTGGCAAATCCTGATTCATGTGATTGTCCCGGCGACGATACCGTATATTTTTACAGGCATCCGGTTAGCGATGGGAACGTCGTATATGGCAATAATCGGTGCGGAAATGATTGCTTCGAACGAAGGTGTAGGTTATCTGATTTGGAATTCACGGTTATTCTTTCGTACAGATTGGATTTTTGTAGGGTTATTCTGCCTTGGCTTTATGGGCTTTTTCACGGATCGGTTATTTGGGTGGTTCGGTAAGAAAGTGCTCTATAGATACGGCGTGGTTAGTGTCGCGGCGCGTAGAAGGTAGTGTAACTTTATTTAATAAAATAATGTAAACACCAAAGCTGCCTGAGGAAATCAGGTGGTTTTTTGGTATGTCTTATTTTTTATTTACAAATATTCCTATTCTCCTTAATGTCACGAAAATAGTACACGCCTATACTGCAATTGGGTGCCTAACAGTTGGAGCATAGAGAAGCCCGCAAATAAGAAATAGGAGTGAAGGGGAAATCATGAAAAAAGGGATCAAAAATCAATTATCGATGGGTCTAATATTATCCTTGCTCGTCCTGTTGCTTGCTGCTTGTGGAAATTCGGCCAAGGCTGAGGAAACAACGAATGGAAATGCTGGCACCAAAGAGTTAAGTCTGACCGAGATCGAGAATAAAGCTAAAGAAGAAGGCAGTGTTATCAGTGTGGGAATGCCGGATTCCTGGGCGAATTGGAAAGATACATGGAGTGATATGAGTAGTAAGTATGGTCTTACACATTCAGATACGGATATGTCGAGCGCGGAGGAAATTGCCAAGTTTGATGCAGAAAAAGATAAGCCAACGGCTGACATTGGAGATGTAGGGATCGCTTTTGGATCGGTTGCCGTAGATAAAGGAGTAACACAGCCTTATAAAACGTCCTACTGGGATGAAATCCCCGATTGGGCTAAGGATAAAGACGGAAATTGGATTGTCGGCTATCAAGGCACAATTTCTTTTCTGACGAACACCAAGCTTGTGGCTAATCCACCGAAGAGCTGGGAAGATCTGAAGAACGGCAGCTACAAAATCATCGTTGGCGATGTAACCAAAGCTGCTCAAGCTCAGATGGCTGTATTGGCGGCAGCAATTGCCTTTGGCGGTGATGAGTCGAACATTGAGCCGGGGATCGCTTTCTTCGAGGACTTGGCTAAAAAAGGACGCCTCTCCAATGCAGAAGCTTCCCTTGCCAATATCGAAAAAGGGGAAGTAGAAGTTACCCTGCTGTGGGATTTCAACGCTTTGAACTATAGAGATCAAATCAACAAAGATGGCTTCGCGGTAGCCATTCCGAAGGAAGGCAGTGTGGTGAGCGGTTATGCAACGATCATTAACAAATATGCACTGCATCCTAATGCTGCGAAGCTGACTCGTCAGTACATCCTTAGTGATGAAGGACAGATTAATCTTGCCAAAGGGTACGCTCGTCCGATCCGTGACAGCGTAACGCTGCCGGATGATGTTGCGGCTAAGCTGCTGCCAAAAGAGGAATATGTCAATGCTAAGCCTGTTGGTGATTACAAGGTGTGGGAAGAGACAGCTAAGACCATTCCGCAATTATGGCAGGAACGTGTGCTTGTGCATTTGAACTAGAATTGTTCTTCCCTAAAAAAAGAAGCAGGGCGCCTTCGTCACGATGCCGTAAGGTGCCCTTGTTCTATTCCCGCGACAAGGAGTGAGGAAGTTGAAACAGAAAAGCCGCGGTGTGATTCTGGCACTCATTCCGTTTGCACTGATGGTGTTGGCATTTCAGCTGGTACCTGTATTGTCCATGCTGACGGGAAGTTTCCAAAAGGCAGACGGAACTGGGTTTACGCTAGGCAATTATCTGCATGCACTGCAAAGTCCCTATTACATGCAGGCGATCAAGAACAGCTTGCTAATCTCTTTAACTTCAAGTCTGATAGGGATCATTGTCGGACTTTTTTGTGCATATTGTATTACTCGGTTCACTCCAAAGGTAAGGGACAGACTCTTAATGCTGTCGAATATGACCTCTAACTTTGCGGGGGTCCCGTTAGCTTTTGCATATATTATTTTGCTCGGAAATAACGGGGTGTTTACGCTTTTATTCAAACAGTGGGGCTGGAGTGTTTTTGCCGACTTTGATTTATATAGCTGGTCTGGTCTGATTCTGGTGTATGTCTATTTTCAGGTTCCGTTAGCCTTACTGCTCTTATATCCGTCTTTTTATGGCATTCGTGAGCAGTGGAGAGAGGCGGCGTCCTTGCTGGGGGCAGGACCGTGGCAGTTCTGGAAGACGATTGGGCTACCGATTCTAACCCCGGCGATATTTGGCACGCTCGGGATTCTTTTTGCCAATGCAATGGGCGCGTATGCCACGGCTTACGCATTGGTTGGCGGCAATTATAATCTGCTGGCGGTACGTATCGGTTCTCTGGTTGCTGGGGATGTGGTTACTCAGCCTGAAATGGGGAGTACGCTTGCTGTTTTGCTCGGTCTGATTACGATTTTGGCAGTTTATTTGAATCATCTGATGGTTCGGCGCACGGAAAGATTTGGAGCTAAAACGCTCAGTAAATCGAATGTAAAAGCCAAATCTTCTCGGCGCTTATGGACAGCAGCCAGTGAGGAGGCGCGGCAATGAATATACGTAAAGCGGGCTTTGCTCCGCGTACCTTCATGCTAATGCTCATGGCGTATTTATTACTTCCACTGCTGGCAACCGGTATTTATGCCTTCGCGCAGGACTGGCAGAATACCTTGTTGCCTCAAGCATGGACATTAAATTGGTTCGGAGAAATGTTTAAGGATATTCGTTTTTTGGAGGCGCTTTGGACCTCCCTGTATTTATGTCTGATCAGTGTAGTACTGAGTCTGGCCGTGATGCTGCCAGCTGTTTTTGTCATCACCATTTATTTTCCGCGTTGGGAGAACTTTATGAAGGTGATCGTTGTTCTGCCTTATGCGGTGCCCGGTGTAGTGGCTGCGGTGGGTCTTATTCGTACCTATTCCTCTGGTCCCTTGGATATCGCTGGAACAGCTTATTTATTGGTGGGAGCATATTTTGTAGTCATTCTTCCCTATATGTATCAGGGCATTCGCAATAGTCTGTTGACCGTTAACGCCGTAGAGCTGCTGCATGCTGCAGAATTGCTTGGAGCCCGCCGCAGAACGGCTTTTGTAAATGTGATTTTGCCAAATATCTGGCCTGGGGTTATCGTTTCGACCCTGTTATCATTCTCTGTTCTGTTTGGCGAATTTGTTCTTACCAACATGCTAGTTGGCGGACATATTCAGACGATTCAGGTATATCTATATCAAAGAATGGGCGAAAGCGGGCATTTAGCCAGCGCGATTGCGATCTCGTATTTTCTGTTTATTCTAGTCCTTTCGATGGTACTGATGAAGCTTGGCAAAAAGATGGGGGGAGGCGTTAAGGGATGAACGATTATCTGAAGCTGCAGGGTATACGTAAAATGTTCGGTGATACCTGTGTGCTAGACAATATAGATTTAGAGATTCGCGAAGGGGAGCTTGTGACGCTGCTGGGGCCCTCCGGTTGTGGCAAAAGTACGTTACTTCGCTGCATAGCTGGCCTTTCGGAACTGGATGGCGGCAGAATTGTTCTGGAAAATAAAGATCTGGTAAATCTGCCGCCCCGTAAACGCGAGGTGGGGATGGTGTTTCAGTCTTATGCTCTATTCCCTAATTTGACAGTGAGCCAAAATATTGAGTATGGAATGAAAATGCGTGGAGTATCCAAATCCGCCAGACGTAGCCGCTGCGAGGAACTGCTTGCTTTAGTTGATCTGGAGGAGAAGCGGGATGACTATCCGCAGTCACTCTCCGGTGGACAGCAGCAGCGTGTAGCATTGGCCCGTTCTCTAGCCGTGCAGCCCAAAGTATTACTGCTGGATGAACCCCTGAGTGCACTCGATGCCAAGATTCGCAAGAATCTACGTGCTGAAATTCGCGATATTCAGAAGCGTTTTAACATGACGACCCTATTCGTTACGCATGATCAGGAAGAGGCGCTGATCCTATCCGACCGTATCTGTATTATGAACGGTGGGCGAATTGTTCAGGATGGAACACCGGAAGGACTGTATACGGCGCCGCGGACAGAGTTCGTTGCCCGGTTCATGGGTAGTTATAACGTATTGACTCGGCCTGAAGTGATGGCGCTGTTCCATGGAATAGATAGTGGGATGGACAGCTTTGCCATTCGTCCCGAAGCCGTAACGCTGCTGCATGAGGGAGCGGGTCAACAGGAGGCTGCTGCCGGAGCGCAACTGGTGAATGGAATGATTAAATCGGTGTCTGTGCTTGGAAATATCATTCGATGTACGGTTGAGGCTGAAGGAATCCGCTTAACGGTTGATCTTTTAAATGATGGACGCTGGCTGCGGGTTGGAGAAGGGGACAAAGTCACATTGGCGCTGAACCCTTCCGAGCTTTTACATTTAGAGCGAGAAGGAGCGTGAGTAGAATGTCGGAAATGACCAATAAACTCATTGTGGTTGTCTTGGATGGACTTAGATATGATGCTGCTCGCAAGTACATGGGGTATCTGGAGCATCTTGTGGAGCAAGGATCCTTATCTTGTTATCGAGTGCAGTCAGAATTACCCAGTCTATCACGCCCGCTTTATGAAGTGCTCTTAACGGGTACACCCGTGTCCAAAAATGGAATTACGGCCAACCATATTGTGAGACCAAGCCATGAAGAAAGTGTATTTCATCTGGCAGTGGGCGCTAATTTGCGTACAGCTGCTGTTGCCTATCATTGGGTCAGTGAGCTTTATAATTCAGCCCCTTTTGATCCGCTGGCTGATCGTCATCAGCATAATGTGATGAAACCGATACAGCATGGGAGCTTTTATTTCGAAGATCACTATCCTGACAGCCATGTGTTTGCCGACGCTGTGTATTTACGGAGTGCTTATGATCCGCATTTTATATACATTCACTCCATGAATATAGATGATGCCGGGCATCGTTATGGCGGGGAGAGTAAGGAATATGAGCTTTCCGTGCGTAATGCCGACGGTCTGCTGGCCACTGTTTTGCCCATTTGGATGGAGCAGGGGTATAAGATTCTGATTACGGCCGATCATGGAATGAACGCAAACGGGTACCATGGTGGGGTCACCTCTTCCGAGCGGGATGTGCCGTTATATACGTTTGGAGTAGATGTGTTGTCTTCCGAAAAAGAGGATCAAGTAATTCCCCAGTTGCGGTTAGCGCCGCTAATGTGCCATTGCTTGGGGCTTGCTCCTTCGGCTGCAATGAGCAAGGAAGGCTTGTCTCCTTTTGTACAGAAGCAATTACATCATGAAGGTGCTGAGCCCTTGCCACTGGGATAAAAATTATAATAGGCAAGCACAATAAAAATCATATACGGGAACGCTGGATTTTTGTATACTAAATAGTATATTTTACCTATTAGGAGGTTGTCTTTTGAGTGCTTCTAGAGCTTTGAAATGGATTACAGGCTCATTTGAAATTATTTTGGCAATTCCAATTCTGGGTGCTGCTATTGTAATTGGCACTGCGTACTCTGCACTGGGATTGATGTTTATTCTTCATCTAGTTACTCTGATTTTATCTTCAAAGAACAATGAATCTATCTATGGTTCAGTGCTCGGGATTGTAACTTCTTTACTCGCTTGGATTCCATTCGTGGGATGGGTATTACATTTGATTACAGGGATTCTGTTGATGGTAAGTGGCGGACAGAAGACCCGTTATCCTTCGAATCATAACTATCCACAATAATTAAAATCAGCCTAATACAGCCCGATTCGGACGTTTGTCCGATCGGGCTGTATTCATGTTATAATGAGGGCACATTTTAGCATGAAGCACTTACGAAAGGAGGCACATCCATATGGAAGTAACAGCACAAGATGTAGCGGAATGGATGGTTAAGGAAATTCGGTTTACGGGTACCTTGTATCAGACCGCGGCGATTGAATATGTGAAAGAGAATTTTGGGGAACAATTTGTATTTGTGAATGAGAATGGCAATGCCTCACTGTCCAAGGAAGTAAAGAAAGCTTTCCGAAAGCTGCACGGCGGCAAAATCGCGTGGGATCGCGATGGATTTTTGTGGGCGTGGACTTAAGCCGAAACATGGCGTTATATATCAAAAAGCAAGTTTCCAGGGAAGAGGAAACTTGCTTTTTTTTTGTGAGAATCATACTGGAACTTCTCTCTGATCCTTTGCCATAGGCGAGCTACATAGAGGGCAGGGCTTCGAGGTTAGATGGTCCTCGGCTCCGCCAGCTTTCATGCGTGTCCAACCAGGACAGCTGCTGCCCGTGCAATTCCATACCGGAACGACATGGGTTTTTGTTGTGGTTGTTCGGCTGGTCGGCAAGGCTCTTGTCGTCACTGTTCTTGTTGTTACTGCTCTACCCACCGTAGTTGCTGCTGTGGAAGAAACAGCTGAACGAAAGGCGGATAACATGAAGCGGGAAACCTCCGCTTTTTTACCGCGATGCTGTGCAGGTGAGCTGATAAACAGCTCCTCTCGGGCTCTCGTAACGGCCACATACGCCAGTCTCCGTTCCTCCTCCAGCGCGGCTAGGCTTGAAGCTCCGCTGCTTCCGGCAGCAAGCTTGCGATCTTTTAACCGGTCACCCTCCAGTGCAGAGCTATGCGGAAGAATCCCCTCAGACGCTCCAATTAAAAACACAACAGGGAACTCTAGCCCTTTTGATTTATGAATGGTCATTAGTGCAATCCGGTTGCCTTGCTCTTTAGTACCTGGTTGGCGATTATGCTCGTTACGCTCCGTGACATTATCTATGAAATCAAGAAAGGCAGGGATGCTGTCGAAACGTGCCGCGGAAGATTCTAGCTCATCTAGCATTTCTTTTAGCGTCTCGCGATGTAAGGTTGCTTGATGCCGTTCATTCGCTTCGATGAAATAATCGTAGAATTGGGTACGAATCTGCCGAATTGCTTGTATTGGGGTCAGTTCGCGTATATTCCGGATTAGATCAAGCCGATCTCTTAGCTTAGTTCCCTTGAAGTCTTCCATGCCAGGCATAGACAATAGGTGGATTAACGGTCCTTGTTTGGGCTGTCTAGCCTCCATCTGGCGGATGTGATTCATGCCTTTTTCACGATTCATATATAGCGTCGGCAGGATGTTCTCCATTGCTGCAAAATTCCGCCGATTCACGGAGAGTCGCAAATGATCCAGCACCGGAGAGATCAGCCAGTGCTCGTACAGTAATTGCCCTTCACCATAATCAATATAGGGAATGTCGCGTAAAAGGAGTAGTTCGAGAACGGCCCGATTGCTGCTCGACGCCCGGTACAACATGGCGAAGTCGCTATATTCTCTTTTGCCGCTAGAGACCTCGTTTAAAATATGCTCGATCATCTGCTCCGCTTCTTCATCTGCAGTTTGCGGACGCATATATCGTGGCTGACTTCCACTACCTTTTGCGGCTTGCAGGGTTTTGGAGCGTCGGCGTGTATTGTGCCGGATAATGCCGTTGCCAAGTCCCACAATAGCTGGGCCTGAGCGGTAGTTGATATCGAGAGTAATAACCTTTGCTCCCGGATAGAGTTTTTCGAACTCTAAAATGAACTCACTGCGCGCTCCGTTGAAGGAATAAATCGTCTGGTCATCGTCACCAACCACCATTAGATTATGCTGTGGGTGAGCGACCATTTTGACAAGCTCGTACTGCAAGGCGTTCGTATCTTGGAACTCATCGACCATCACGTACAGATATCTCATCTGCAACTCTTGCAAAAGCACCGGACGCTCCTTCAGCATCCGATAAGCGATTAAGAGGACATCATCGAAGTCGATTTTGAAATTGTCTAGTTTCCATTGTTCGTATATTTCCAGAATGGATTTCATTTCTTTTTCGGCGGTGGTGCTTTCTGGCAGATCTTCCACGGTGCCCATGTTCATTTTGCAGGAAGAGAGCAGTGAGAGTAGGGTTTCCGGTGGATAAGCATCCTTCGGCAGTCCGAGCTCACGCATGATCTGCTTCAATAGGATGTGCTGGCGCCGTGTCTCACTGAAAATCTCCTGCTGCAATCCCTGTCTGCGCAAGAAAAACAAGAAAAAAGAATGAAACGTACGAGCCTGTAGCCGCGCGACGTCAGCTGTGCTGACTCCGGGGAGCAGGGCGATTCGTTCGCGCATTTCTGCCGCGGCTTTACTCGAGAAAGTCAGCAATAGCAGCTGACTCGGCGAGACGCCGCGCACGGACAACAAATAACCGGTTCTGCAGATCAGAACCGAGGTTTTGCCGGAGCCTGCGCCGGCCAGTGTCAGCAGCGGCCCTTTATGATGCCGCACTGCGGCAATCTGCGGGCGGTTGAGCAGGATGCCGCCTTCCTCCAGCCTACGGAAATAAGCGGAGTCTCCCTCTTCCCGCTTCACCAGCTCCTTGCTGGTCTGTGCTGAAGCTACAGCTGCCTGCGGGATGCGTTCGCCGGTAGCACCCAGCGGGATATTATGAAATAAGAGCTTATTCAATAGATTCACCTTCATATATTTCTGTATAGAGTGAGCTCAACAAAACTAGTTAGAGGATGGTTGAGTCCATCTTAAAATGTGCCGTTTAAAATATGCTATAAATTTAGCCAATCTACAATATACCATCCCAGCGTTTTTGCTGCACAGAAAAAAATGCTGGATATCGTGTGGGTGAAAGGAGGAGTTTGGCTGTGGGAGTGGGGCTCCAATGGGCAAAATGTACGGTATAAATCGTGTAGAAATACTGGAATTGGGGGCTCTATGTGCGGTATAAATCCGTAGAAAAGCTGGAATGGGCTTCATGAGCGAAAAGAAGGGTATAAATCCCCCCTTGTCCTCTCTTAAGTTTACAGTGTAGCCCATTCCCTTTCCTTATCATCCTCATATCCTAAAGCAAAATCATGATATGGAGATGACCGTACGTATGCCCTCACCCAATAAGGTCCGCATAAGACATGCCGTTACCATAGATGTGCTTATTCCGGCTATCGAGAAGGATTTGGCTACCCTCCCTTATGTTATTGACGCTGTCCGAACTCATGTTAAGCATCCGATAGGTCGAATACTGATTGTCGCACCAAAAAAGACACGGATATTGGATTTCTGCCGAAAAAAGGGCTGTACCTTTGTCGATGAGAATACAGTCCTTCCGATTACTAAAAAAGATATCCATTACCGTTCACGGAAATGGGAAAGATCCGGTTGGTTGTTCCAGCAATTGTTGAAGCTGAATGGTGACAAGCTGTGTACGGCTGACTATTTTTTAGTCATCGATGCAGATACGGTCTTAATCGCTCCTCATCGTTTCCGTGAGAAGGGAAAGACGATTTTTTACAGCCGTAATTGGAGTCAGCCTCAGTACTTTACAACCTATAGGAAGCTAATGGGTAGGAGGGCGGCATCTGCTTCATCTTTTGTGACGCATTATATGCTGTTTGAGCGCAGCCAATTGGCTCAAATGAAAAGAGAGATTGAAGTGAAGCATCAGAAGCCTTGGTATTCGGCGATTTTACACAGTATGGACCGCACTAAGCAATTTGCTTTCTCTGAATTCGAAACCTATGCGAACTACTTGTATTCGAAGAATCGTGGGGGCATGAGGATCCAAAAAGCACGTAATAAAGGTCTCCATATGAATGCAGGCCAGCTATCCAAACAGAAGCTGAACGAGCTGGCGGAAAAGTATAGATCGTTGTCTTTTCATAAACGAAAGGGGTATGTGAGAACAACGAGCAGTAAGTCCGGCACAGGGGGGCGATAGGCTTGCAGATCGTGCTCCTTTCAGGGGGATCGGGAAAGAGGCTGTGGCCGTTGTCGAATGAAATCAGGTCAAAGGCATTCTTGAAACTTCTTCCAACAGAAAATGGCGGTATGGAGTCGATGATTGAGCGAGTATGCAGAGGGCTGGATGAGGCAGGATTGCTGGATTCAAGCTGTATTGTAACCCATAGCAGTCAGGTGGAGATTACTCGCAAATCTGTGGGGGATCAGGTTTCCTTATTGGCGGAGCCGCAAAAGCGGGGAACCTTTACTGCGGTTGCTCTGGCGGCGAGCTATTTGCACTCCGTGAAGAAAATAGATTTGGAAGAGATCGTAGTGGTCATTCCGGTGGATTCATATGTGGAGGCTTCTTTTTTTAAACAGCTTCAACAATTTCCCAGCGTGCTGTCCGAATCACAAGCGGATATTGCCCTGATCGGTGTTACGCCTGAATTCCCATCCACACAGTTCGGGTATATTTTACCCGGTGAAGGTTCGAGCGATATGTCCTTTTTAAATGTTAAGCAGTTTGCGGAGAAGCCAGACGAAGAGACGGCGGCAGGGTTCATTTCCCATGGAGGACTATGGAACTGCGGGGTGTTTTCCTGCTCACTAGGCTACCTGCTCTCAAGTATGATAGAACGGAGCCTCCCGGTTGATTACATGGAGCTATTGAAGCGTTATGACGAATTGCCAGAACGAAGTTTTGACTATGAGGTGCTGGAACATACACGGCGAGCGGTAGTTATCCCTTATACCGGAGTCTGGGCCGATATTGGCAGTTGGGATGCGCTTACCCCTCATTTGCAGGAAAAGGTAATTGGCAGGGGGAGCATTTCTGAGGATTCAAAAGGAACCCATTTGGTGAACGAGCTCTCTTGTCCCGTGCATATCATCGGAGCTCCGGGATTAATCGTGGCGGCAGGTCCAGATGGCATTTTGGTTGCTGGGATCGAGCAGGCGAAACGGATTAAGCAGAAGCTGGAGGGGCATGCTGCAAAGCCGATGATTGAAGAAAAGCGGTGGGGAAGCTCTCGCATCCTGGATTTCTCACGAACAGCAGCAGGAGTTGAGGTCACGACCTCCAAAATTACCATGTTGGCAGGGAAGCACACTAGCTATCATTTTCACAGGCATACCAAAGAAATATGGTCTTTTCTTTCTGGAAATGGAGAGTACCGTATGAACGGCGTTCTTCATGGGGTTGCTGCCGGAGACACGGTCATGGTACCTGCTGGATCGAGACATGGTTTGCGGGCGCTTACCCCGCTAGAATTGATCATTATTGAACTGGTGGCATTTCCTGACGTGGGGGATTATGTACGTGTTTGTGCTGAATGGGAGGGGGAGGACAACTCCCTTGATCATTTGAGGTGAAATAGGTGTGGAAGAGAGGTACAAACAGCACCGTGAGCATAACTGCCCACGGTGCTATTTGTGTACACGCAACGTAACAAAGGAATCACTTTTGAGATTCTCTGCTCAAATTCAAAAGATGCTCAAGTCCTACCGCCACTCCATCTTCCTCATTGCTGACGGTAACGAATTCAGCCATTTCCTTGAGTATCGGAGCTGCATTAGCCATGGCAATTCGGTAGCCAGCCACCTCGAACATCGGTTGATCATTATAGCTGTCACCCATTACGGCTACATCCTTTAGTGGGATTCCATAATGGGCGGCGAGCATAGCTACACCGGAGCCTTTGTTGGCATCTTCGTGGTTAATCTCGATATTGTTGACATGGGAGGCTGTGATAATGAGGCCAGGGATCGCGGCAAAGCGGGTGGAGGCTTCTTTGAGCAGTTCACGGTTTAGAGAAAAAGCTAACGTTTTATAAATGACGTTTTCCTCTTTGCTCCAGATCTCTTCCATACTCTCTACGTAAGTTACCGCTGCTTGTTGAAACTGCTGATCGATCATTGCTTTTAGCAGCCAGCTGACTTCCTCTGGGACTTCTTCTTCACTTAATGCAGATAATTTCTCTAATCTAACCCGTTTATTTAGTTCTACATATACGTTGTCCTCTGTGTATACTTCGTAATACAAATCCGGAATTTCATTCATCCAGCGTAACGCAGGAATAATGTCTTCCTTATTCAGCGGTGTACTTGCTGCGAGCGTGCGGTCAGACAGTGTGACTACTGCGCCATTCAGACTGACCACAGGGCATTCCAGATCCGCTAGCCGTAGCTGTCGTTCCGCATCCATAAAAGAGCGTCCCGTAGCAATAATTACGATATGACCTAAATTTTGAGCCTTTATAATCGCCTCGCGGTTCTTTGGGCTAATTTGTCCTTCTTCGTTCAGCAATGTTCCATCCATATCTAAAGCAATCAGCATAGTGTATGATCTCCTTATCCAGTCTTAGTTGTCCCCTTCGCGGGCCAGTGAAAACGTTACTTGTATCTTATCATTAATATTCTGAAAACCAAAAACACCTTTTCATTCATTTATAATCGTATATTTTTAGAAAATAGTTCAGTCGTGGTACAATAGTTGTCAAACTAATCGACTAACCGAGTCTATCGTCAGTTCATGTTCGTGGGACGTGATCCGCCGATATTTTTCCTGCGTAAGGACATCGGTAGCTGTATATGTAAGGGGGACTAATCGTGAGATCCAAAAACTTGGCCACCATGTCACTAGCTTTTATGGCATGTGGGTTTCTGATTACACTATTTCTACCTGAAAATCTCGCTGTGATTCTACTAAGAGGTGGATTTGAGGCCGGGCTGGTCGGGGGGATTGCCGACTGGTTCGCAGTAACCGCGTTATTCCGTCATCCGATGGGGTTACGTATTCCACATACCTCATTGCTGCTCAAGAATCGCGATAAGATTATCCAGTCGTTAATTACTGCTATGGAGACTGAGCTGCTGAACAAAGAGAGTATTGAGAACAAGCTGCGCAAGTTTGGTATTATGTCTATGGGTTCCAAACTGCTGACGAAGTTCTTTAGTAAGAAGAAGGCGAGAGCCCAGATCCTAGAGCAGCTTAGCGAATTTGTGTCACGACTTCCGGTAGAGAAAGCTGTACCTTTTCTTCAAAAGGCAGCTTCCGATTATATTCGTGAAGCGGAGCTTGGGGTTGCGGCCGATAAAATTGTCACTAAATTAATGAACGATGGAAAAGATGTAGCGGCTCTGGATTATGCGCTGGAAGGGGTGTCTAACTGGAGCGGTCGTCCTGAAACGAAAGCTATGCTGGGTAAGATCGCCAGTGAGAAACTGGCTGAAGTGAAGCTTGGTGGACTTAAGGGGATGGCTTTTCAGGCTTTCGTTGGGTTTATGGATGCGGATATGCTTGGTGAAATGCTGCAAGGCATGCTACAGTCGGGTATTCGCGATTTTCGTGAAGAGGATAGTCCATATCGTGAAGAGATCATTCGAGAAATTCGGGTGGCACTGTTCCAGATTGTTAATGACGAGGCTAGAATGGCTTCTGTAAAAGAATGGGCACTAAATGAGCTTGAGGGAGAAGCGGCAACCGCTTTTCTGCATACTCAATTGGAGAACGTACGTAGCAAGGCACTCTCCTTGTTGGAAGAGGACCGGGCAGCTGGTGGACGCAAGTTATTTGCACTATATGCTCTGCTTGTGCGCCGTATTAGCAAGGAACAAGAGTGGATCGGCAGCTGGGAGGAGCGGATTCGCGCTTCATTAATTGCATTTGTAGAGGCTAACCACTACCGAATCGGTCTTTTGGTGAAAGAGAATCTGGATAGCATGGACGATGCTAGTCTAGTGAATATGCTGGAGGATAAAGTAGGTAAAGATCTTCAGTGGATTCGTGTGAACGGTGCCTTATGCGGTTTTGTTGTAGGGCTTGTTCTTACAGTTGTTCAATTTATTTAACTCAAAGTAGTCCGTCTCCAGTGATTGGAGGCGGACTACTTTTTTTTGAAATATAAGAAAGTATAAGTTTCGCACCATACTTTATGTCTTATATTTCCCGTTTATACTTGTAGGATTCTATTGTTGTACTAATGTATCTTTGATAAATGCGTTCCAAATCAGTTGCTGTACGGTGCCAATTGAAGACCTCAAGCGCATCTGCTCTTCCTTGTTTCCCGATGGTTGCTGCTAACTCCGGATTCCGGCCTAGTCGCAGCAAATATCTAGCGAAGGGCAAGGCCTCGCGATATCGTTCCACCAGATAGCCGTTATGGCCGGAATCGATAATCTCACGGATACCTCCATTGCTAGAAGCGATGACGGGCAGTCCCGAGGCCATAGCCTCTACATTAACAAGTCCAAAGGATTCATGACTCTGAGAAGGACATACAAAGCAATCGGCGGCTTGATAAAGGGTATGAATATCTTCATGAGCTACATTTCCAAGGAAAGAGACGGGTACTCCCAGCCGCCTTGCAAGCAGCTTCAGCTGACGCATATACGAAGGGTTGCCTTTGCCTGCAATTACAAGATGAACGGGAAGATGTTTATTTAAATGGTACATAGCGCGTATCAATATGGGTACCCCTTTGCGGGGAATGACTCGACCGACGAATAAGACGGTAAAGGCCTTCGGGAGTCTGTAAAGTCTGCGAAGATGATATTTTTCCTGTGTGCCTACAGGAGTGAATCGATCAAGATCTGCTCCTAGCAGGACAATACGGATTTCATTGTCTAATTGAGGGAATCGGTGAGTTAGTCTTCGTTGTAGAGAGTGGCTATTCGCAATAATCAGATCTGCTTTTGCCAGGGCTCTAGCAGTCTTATCTGTGTCCGGTGTGAATGTAAGAGAATGCAGAAATAGAAATACCGGAAGATGTGGGAGCTCTTTCTTTACAGCAGACATAAGATGGGGGCGATTATCAATCTGAACGATATCAAATGACTCATTCTGAATATAGTCTAATACCGAAGTACGATAATGGACGGGAGTACTTGCAGGCAACCGAATGATTCTGACCTGCTCTAATATTGAGGCATCGGGCAGTCCCGGCGCTATTCGGCTCACAATGGTAACCTTATGTTTCTCAGCCAGCCGTCTGGCAATGGCCCAAATGCAAATTTCTACTGAACCGTCTCCCGGAACCGGGAGCCGTTCCGGCGCAATAATACAAATATGCATGGTTCATGCCTCCTCTGATCCGCTAATGGTTATCCTCTTCCCACCATATGCAGCTTTAGTATCTGGAGATACATCTGAAAGCGGAGAGGGCGTTCAACCCATGCCATTCATATTGCCGATGCATAAAATACTAAGGCTAAGCAAGGCTGTGATCATTATTTGAGTGATAGGGGAGAGGGCAATTGGGAACGAAGTCAAAGTCGGCGTTGACCAGCAAATGGATTAAAACCAAGGTGCTCATGCAAAGTTCCGAGATTTCACCGCTGATTCCAGAGACTGTAAGGTTTAGTAAAGCCAACTTAAAGACGATGCTGCTAAAATATGGGATGATTTACGTTAAGCCGGAACACGGTACTTACGGTAATGGTGTGATGAAGGTTGAACAGAGTAAGGACTCTCATGGAACAGAATACAAATACCAAAGTGGAACAAAGATAAAAACGTTTGGAGTCTATGACACCTTTTATTCATCCCTTAAGAAAGCGACACGCGGACGTAGTTACTTGATTCAGAGAGGAATTGTTTTGCTGAAGCATGGTAAGCATCGCTTTGACATCCGTGTGATGGTCCAGCTCAGTCCGCGTGGCAAATGGGAAACTACCGGATTGATTGGCCGAGTAGCTGAGAAAGGCAAGATTGTTACCAATTATCATAACGGTGGTACGCTAATGTCTATGGAGAAGCTGCTGTCGCCTTATTTGAACGATGCTCAGCAAGCTCAGATGCTTAAGATATTGAGAAAGCTAGGTGAGGATACCGGACGTTTCTACCATAAGAAATATCCTGGGTTTAAACAGATTGGTGTAGATGTAGGATTAGATAATCACATGACGCCTTGGATTATTGAAGTGAATACTAGCCCGGATCCGTATATTTTCAAACATCTTTCTAATAAAAGCATGTACCGCAAAGTGATGGCTTATCGCAGAGCAAATGAGAAGAAGAAGACCGTTAGCTGATTTGTTTCTTTGTATTCGCTATAACAAGGGAAACCTTTTGTTCCAGCTCAATTATTTTTTGTTTGTGGGTTGCGATCTGACGATAACCAGAGACCAGTGAAGATAGGGATTGGGTGGTTAGCGTAAGATTTTGTTTACGAATCGCTGCTTTAAAGTCCGTCCAATCTGCTGAGACACGTTTGTTTAACGAGGTGATCACGCTCTTGTTAGATTTGATCGTGATTTGAGGACTTTCAATGCCAGCTAAGGTTTTGCGAGCTTCAGCTATCTTTTGGGTACGTGTTTTTTTCGCAGCGTTTAGCTGATTCTGCTTATCGCTGATCTCTTGGCGTGCCAACTGAACCAAGATCTTCATAGCGTCACCTTGGGCACGCAGTACGGTATTCAAGGTCTTATCCTTAAGAGTCTTGGCGATACTAATTCGCTTGTTAAGCGCACTATACTGATCAAATAAGGGCTGATAGCGTTGCTTACAGCTCTTAACGGAGGCTTCCAAGCGGTTCACTACTTCAAGATCGATCTCTTTCATTTGTTGACGTACAACAACTAGCGACTGCTCATTGTTGTAGTGGAGGATTCGAATTTGCTCCTCGCGCTGATCATACTGCAGCTTTAAGGTGGATAAATCATTGTAAAGAGAAGTCAGCTTAACCCTGGCAGGACCATCTGCCGTTGCGGCCGTCAGATCAAAAGCCGCTTTAACAGAGGGGGTTAATTCTGTTGTGGATGCAGCAATAGCTCCAGATGATGTGCTTAGCAGTAGCAGGATCGCCAGCAGTAATAAGGGCACCGACTTTAATGTTTTCATTTGTTCTCCTCCTATTGTCGTAACCTAATGGCAACAAAAAAAAGCACCCGTAGCAAAGGCAAAAGCCTTTATTACGGGTGCTTCCAGCGTAATAGGTCACGAACGATATTATTATGTTTAATAATAGTTTGCCCCAGGCCATCCAGTCAATATTTAAAATTAAACTATTCCCTATTCAAAATGATACGCAGGGCATTTCTATACTCACTTCTCTTATCGTATACTGAACTTAGGATGGAATAAAGGATGCAACGTTCGCAACAAAGGAGGTCTGGCGTAGATGGATAACGCGGTAGAATACAGCACAATGTTGGAACATGCATTTATGAGGTCGCCAGAGGGAATAGCCGTACTGTCTTTGAACGATGGTAAGGGCAACTGGCTAAAGGTCAATCCGGCTTTTTGCAATTTACTTGGCTTTACTGAAGCTGAGTTTCTTGCTGGGGCTATTTTTGCAGAAATGGAAAATAGACAGACGTCTTCGAAAGAGCTTTCCTATAGATTGGTGATGGACGAGCTTCAGAATTCTCCAGCAGGGAGCTGGAAGAAGGAAGAATGCTTTTACAAAGGGGATCACCCGGTATGGCTTTCCCTGACATTCTCAGGATTTGGAACAACAGGACAAGCCCCTTCGTGTATTATTGTGTACGCCGAAGATATTACAGACCGAAAGATTGCAGACCAACAAATGGAAGATCAACGAGATCTAGAGGAACAGATTTATCAAAGTGAACGTAATTATAGATTGATGTCCGAGAATTCGCTGGATTTAATCTCGCGTCATGCAGTTGAAGAGCGCAAACAGTTCGAATTCAAGCTTCAAGAGAATGAACAGCGCTATAAATCCTTATTTGAATATAATCCTTCTGCTGTGTACTCCATGAATTTGCAAGGGGATTATTTAACAGCCAATGCGAATCTGGAGAAACTGACAGGGTATTCGCTGGAAGAACTGATCGGAATGTACTTTGGTCCCGTTGTGCATGAGAAGGACATGGAGAAGACGCTGTATCATTTTAACTTAGCCGCTAAGGGCTATCCTCAAAGCTATGATCTGACACTTATTCATAAAGAAGGCCATTTTATAGAGATTAATACCACTAATATTCCGATCATTGTAGACGATCAAGTGGTAGGCGTATACGGTATTTCCCGTGACATTACGGAACGTATAAGATATACGGAACAAATCGAAAAGCTAAGCAATGAATACACCCTTATTTTAAATGCGGTTTCGGAGGGTATTTTTGGACTCGATATGGAGGAGAAGGTGACCTTCATCAACCCAGCAGGTTTGCATATGCTCGGCTATGAACATGATGAGATTATGGGTCATACCTATCTAGATCATATTCAGCAGACAGCGCTTGATGGGATCCATTACCGGCCAGAGGAGTCGCCATTAATCAAAGCCATTAGGTCAGGGCGATCTTACCAGAGCAAGGATGCAGTCTTATGGCGTAAAGATGGCACGAGCTTTCTTGCAGAGTACCAGGTAACGCCTCTTTTTGATAAAGGTGAATCTAAGGGTGTTGTAGTCGTGTTCAGGGATATTACAGATGAGAAGGAGATCATTCGTGCCAAGGAATCTGCGGAAAAAGCGGACCAGGCTAAATCAGAGTTTCTGGCCATTATGAGCCATGAAATACGCACGCCTATGAACGGCATTGTGGGGATGACTGATCTGCTTGCCGAGACAGAACTAGATGAAGAACAACGTGAGTACACAAATATTATTAAGGAGAGCAGTAGCTCTCTTCTATATATTCTGAATGAAATTCTCGATTACAGTAAAATTGAGGCCGGAAAAATGATGATCGTACATGAGCCCGTGCATCTTCGAGAGGTACTGGACAGTGTAACGGATCTATTTATGGCTAAGGCTTTGGAAAAAAATCTTGAGCTGTCTTACAGCATGGCACCAGGAGTTCCTACGTTCATTATGGGAGATGCAGGACGATTACGTCAGGTATTGGTTAATCTGGTTAGCAATGCGATTAAATTTACTGACCGAGGCAATGTCTGTATTTACGTGGAGCGGAATTTGTCCGTGGTTTCAAAGAAATCGACTTTGAAGTTTAATGTCAGAGACACGGGGATAGGTATTCCTTTAGAAAAGCAGCATCAGTTATTTCAATCATTCTACCAGCTGCACTCCTCGTTTAATCGTAAGTATGCTGGGACGGGTTTAGGACTAGCCATTTGCAAAAAGCTCGTCGAGCTGATGGGCGGAGCCATTGCGGTGGAGAGTAGCGAAGGAGAGGGCTCTAATTTCTATTTCACGCTACAGATTAATCCTGAAAGCGGAGATGAGAGTGATGAAGAAATAGTTGCTCAGACAGAGCAGAAACCCGCTCAGGAAATGGAATCAGGATTTGATTTAGAGGTACCTATGGATGCTGGTGAAAATGTGATTCTACTCCCGGAGGGCAATGCCCTTTCAGCTTCTAAGCCGATTTCTTCAAAAGGAGAAATGTCCTGATGAAGCATAGAAACTCCAGTCTCAGCAACAAACTACCGGCGGATCCATACACACAGTGGGAGGCTGGGGTTTCATCTCCGTCTTCTGCTTGTGGACCTGCGACAATGGCAGCTTTAACCGAGTATTGGAATACCCAGCTAGGAATGGACTTTATTCGTGGCACAGGTCATTTTCACTCCAAAGCAGATCATATTAATTACATATACAGTCATCACGGAGGAACCCCTTTAGGCATGAGTACACGTCGTTTTGTAAAGGGAATCACAGCTTATATCAACGCTTCAATCTCGCCAGAGGGGGAGTATAAGCTATCTATCTCTACTTTTAACGATTTCGATGTGTATAAAGCGGAGATTGATGCAGGTCGACCAGTCGCTGTTAAATTTGATAAATGGTTTAATTTTCGGTGGAGAGGGAGCTTTGCTTACGACTACCACTGGGTATTAGGTATAGGATATGAGGTGCCTGATAACGGGGATCGTCCAATTCTCATCATTCAGGATAATGGTGTGAGGTATAAGGACGGAAGAATTGCTCTTTGTAAAGAACGGCGCATTCCATATTATTCGAATAAAGACATCATTACGATGGTAGGTTTGAATATCTTAGAAACACCTAGTTAATCGCGATCTGCTAAGGGAATTCCTCTGGAAAAATGATCTAATTATTTTGAGTCCAAACGTTTGCACAAATGCGAGGATCATACTATAATCCAGTTAATAACTGGAAAAGGGGATAGGTGCTTTGTCCGTACAAAAGGAAATGAAGGAACCCATTTATTATGGTGATCCTGCGACTACTAGGGGTATTTCTGTTTTTGCTCAGGAGTTTGATCAGTTGTTCAGCTACGACGGCGATGATCTGGGACTGACCTATTCACCGGCCTGCTCATCATTTTGCTTGTGGGCTCCTACGGCTCAGGAGGCAGAGCTAGTAATCTATGATTCATGGCAGGGAGCGGCGGAGAGCAAATATGCTATGATTCGCGATATCCGGGGAACGTGGAGAGCTACAGTTGACGGTGATCTGGATGGCAAATTCTATACTTACCGAGTGCGTTTAGGTGAACAGTGGAATGAAGCAGCTGATCCTTATGCACGGGCTGTTGGCGTGAACGGTGACAGAGGCGCTATTCTAGATTTGCGCAAGACAGACCCTGAACGTTGGACGGAAGATAAGCCGCCGTTTGAGGATCCTGTGGACGCCATTATTTATGAACTTCATTTGCGTGACTTATCCATTCACCCGGCGAGCGGGATGACTCATAAGGGACAATATCTCGCTTTGGCGGAAGAAGGAACCCGCGGACCTGAGGGTATTCTAACCGGACTTGATCATATCGCAAATCTCGGTGTAACCCATGTGCAGCTATTGCCTATTTATGATTATTCTACAGAGAGTGTAGATGAGACGAAGCTGGATGAACCTCATTTTAACTGGGGTTATGATCCGAAGAATTATAATGCTCCTGAAGGCTCCTATGCTACGGATCCCTATATGCCCGGACTACGTATTCAAGAGCTAAAAACAATGATTCAAGCGCTTCATGATCGTGGCCTCCGTGTCATTATGGATGTTGTTTACAACCATGTGTACGATGGATATCGCGTGAATTTTACTAAACTGGTTCCAGGCTATTATTTGCGATATAAACAAGATGGAAGCTTGTCGAATGGCTCAGGCTGTGGGAATGACGTGGCTACAGAACGCTTGATGATGTCCCGCTTCATTGTGGAGTCCGTGGTCTATTGGGCTAAAGAATACCATATCGACGGCTTCCGGTTTGATTTGATGGGCTTGATGGATGTTGATACGATGCGGGAAACTCGGCGGCGTCTGGATGGAATAGATCCATCCATCATGACGATTGGTGAAGGCTGGATGATGGGAACAGAGCTGCCGATGGAACGGCTCGCTCATCAGAAGAATGCCTCCCTTATGCCGGGAATCGGACATTTTAATGATGACTTCAGGGATGCGATTAAAGGAAATATCTTTTTGTATGATCAGCCGGGCTTCATCAGTGGAATGATGGGTCTGGAGCCTGCGATCAAGGCGGGGATTGCGGGAGGAATTGACTTCAGCCCAGGAATTAAGCAATTTGCCGAAGAGCCTCAGCAGAACGTTAATTATGTAGAGTGTCATGATAATCATACCTTATGGGATAAAATCGTATTGTCCACCGAGGGCGAGACGGTCGCTCAGCGCCGATCCATGCATAGGCTGGCTTCTGCGATAGTGTTCATGAGTCAGGGGATTCCTTTTATCCATGCGGGTCAGGAATTTATGCGCACCAAGAACGGAGTGGAGAACAGCTACAAATCCTCGGTTGAGATCAATCGTATGGACTGGGAATTGTGCGCTGCGCATCAGGAAGAAGTGGCGTATATGAAGCAGCTAATTGCACTGCGTAAAGCTCACCCGGCCTTCCGTATGCGAACCGCAGATGACATTCGGAAGCATTTGGTTTTTGAAAAAGCACCGGCAAGTGCAGTAGCTTATACACTGCGTGGCCATGCTGGAGGAGATGCAGCGAAGCATATCTACGTTCTTTTTAATGCGAATGCTGAACAGACCGCTGTGGTTCTGCCGCAGCTTGGAGAGTGGAAGACCATCTTTGGCGATGAACTTGCGCTGGATCTGACAGGGAATAAGTTAACTGTAAATGGGATTGGGACAGTAGTACTGACAGTGAAATAGATAGTCTTTTATAAGATCAATATTGAAAAGCATGCGGAGTAACGTACTTTAATCAGGTACAGTACACTGTGTGCTTTTTTTTGTTTTTCTATTTTCTTAATTTGATTGTTTCATTTTACATAAAAAGGTGACATTACTCATTTTCGATGACGATATTGGATGTTAATATGAAGGCATTTACTTTGACGCTTTAGAGTGGCATAAGCTTGACCTCAGACAAACATAGAGCGTATTTTTCTTTTTCAACGGTTTAGAAAGTATATATTGGGGTCCCTGCAAAGTACCTGTGTACGCATCGAAGAAAGCTTCACTTTGTGGGGATATTTTAGAGAGGATGACAGAGATGGGGAAAGCAACCGGATTTTTAGAATTTGAACGGCAGACGCCTGCGGAGTGTGAGGCGCTTGAGCGGATTAAGAATTGGGATGAATTCTCGATTCCTATGGAGGAAGAGAAGCTGCGTGAGCAAGGTGCGCGTTGTATGGACTGTGGCACACCATTTTGTCATGTAGGACGTCTGTTGTCTGGTATGGCTTCCGGCTGTCCTCTGCATAACTTGATTCCGGAATGGAATGATATGGTCTATCGTGGAAACTGGGAGATTGCGCTGAAACGTCTGCACAAGACCAATAACTTTCCTGAATTTACTGGACGTGTGTGTCCGGCGCCTTGTGAAGGTTCTTGTACGGTGGGGATGAATGGCAAGCCCGTTACGATTAAATCGATTGAAAAAGCGATTGTAGATAGAGGTTTTGAAGAAGGTTGGATTGTGCCAGAGCCGCCGCTTTCCCGCACAGGTAAAAAAGTAGCTGTAGTAGGTTCAGGTCCAGCAGGCCTTGCTTGTGCTGCCCAGCTTAACAAGGCAGGGCATACGGTGACTGTGTATGAACGGGCAGACCGGATTGGCGGTTTGTTGACCTATGGTATTCCGAACATGAAGCTGGATAAAAAGACGGTGCAGCGCCGGGTGGATTTGCTTGCGGCTGAAGGGATTACATTCGTGACTCATACAGAGATTGGGCGAGATATCTCGGCTGCAAAGCTTAAGGTGGAGCATGACGCAGTAGTCTTGTGTGGCGGGTCCACGCAGGCACGTGATCTTCCGATAGAGGGTCGAGAGCTGCGCGGCGTTCATCAGGCTATGGAGTTTCTAACGTTGAATACTAAGAGCTTGTTGGATTCAGAACTTGCTGATGGTGAATATCTGTCTGCGGCAGATAAGGATGTAGTTGTAATCGGTGGTGGAGATACTGGCACGGATTGTGTAGCTACGTCGATCCGCCACGGCTGTCGTAGTGTGATCCAGCTTGAGATTATGCCACAGGCCCCACTGACGCGTCAGCCTAGCAACCCGTGGCCGGAATGGCCAAAGGTTCTTAAAGTTGATTATGGACAAAAAGAAGCGGAGCAGTTATATAAAGAAGATCCACGTCGATATCTTGTTTCGACAAAACGTTTTATCGGCGATGACGGTGGACATGTGCAGGAGCTGCATACGGTACGAATTGAGTGGACTCGTAATGAACAGGGACGGATGGTTCCGGTTGAAGTACCCGGCAGTGAGGAAGTGCTAGAGGCGCAGCTAGTACTGCTCGCTTTGGGATTCACAGGCCCCGAAGAGACTGTACTAGGCGAGCTTGGGGTAGAACGCGATGAGCGCGGAAATGCCAAGGCGGAGTTCGGTGCACAAGCGACCAATGTAGAAGGTGTATTCACAGCAGGCGATATGCGCCGCGGACAAAGCCTTGTTGTCTGGGCCATTGATGAGGGTCGTCAGACGGCCCGCGAAGTGGATCGATTCTTGATGGGATCATCGAATTTACCGTAAGGGTAGAAGCATATAGAGCAGGGCGTTCCTTTTAGGGAACGTCCGCTTTTGCGTTGTGGGTATATTCAAGGTTAAAATTATGATCTGAGCACAAGATTTATTTAAGTTAAGTCGAAAAGGAGAATACATTGATGAAGCTAATGTTTATTTCCGATATTCACGGATCTTTATTCTGGTTAGAACGGGCATTGGAAAAGGTAGAGGAAGAACAGCCGGACAGTCTTGTTATCGTAGGAGACTTTTTATATCACGGTCCCAGAAATCCACTGCCGAAGGGTTACGACCCACAGGGAGTTGCTAATAAATTGAATGAATATAACCAAAAGAAGCCCATAACGGCAGTACGCGGTAACTGTGATGCTGAGGTGGACCAGATGCTGTTGCAATTCCCGATGATGGGCGATTATGTCATGCTCCTGCATGAAGGCAGACGAATCTATGTTACACATGGTCATGGCTTTAGTATTGAGAATTTACCGGCACTATCCGAGAAGGATATCTTTATTCAGGGGCATACCCATATTCCGGTTGCGGACGTAAAAGAGGGCGTATTCGTGCTGAATCCCGGCTCCATTTCACTGCCTAAAGAGAATAATCCGAATTCTTATGGTGTCCTTGAGGCTGGAGAATTCATCGTTAAGGATTTTGAAGGCAATGTGGTAAAAAGAATTACCGTTTAGTTTGATATTCTGTCTAAAAGAATCTCCGGAGATCGAGAGATTGAATAAGGGCGATAACGCCGAAAGATAACATTACTAGTCCAGACAGTTTGTTGAAGAAGTGCTGTTTCGAGCTTCCGAATGTCATGTTGTTCCTGAACAAGGCGGTACTCCCTGTCAAAAAAATCCACCATAACGTGGAACCTAGAAATACACCGCCAACTAAAAACGGCATATTGGAGCTGCTATGAGACAGAAGAACACCTGAGGCACTGAAGACACCAAGGAAAAAAATAATCGTCATGGGATTGGATAACGTCAGCAGCAGCGTTACTGCGTATGATTTCACTGAGTTTGTTTTTGTATCGGATTCAATGTTTCTCTTCCTCGGAGGAACTAATAGCGAATTTATACCCAGATAACAAATAAATAGTCCGCCTAAGGCTTGTAGCACCGTTTTGTGATCAACCAGATGAGCGGTTAGGGAGGATAAGCCGAATCCGGCGATACTGCCATAAACTGCGTCAGCTGTGGCTGCTCCCAAGCCGCAGCATAGACCGGTTTTGAATCCTGAGTTTAACGTTTTCTTGATGCATAATATGCTGATAGGACCTAACGGAGCCGCAATAGAAAGCCCCAACAGAATTCCTTTGGCGATCCACTCCCATGCCATAAGGAATCACTCCTTTTATTTATTCTTCTTTTAGCGTGGACAAAGTAAATACAGTATTGGATCTTACAATGTCATGATTGGCTTTGAGCGTATGCGTTATAAATTCCTCCAATTGGGATAAATCCATCAGCCCCACCTTTAAGAGATAGTCGTATTCCCCCGAGATATGATGACATTCAAGTACTAGTGGGGATTGAATAATAGTTTTGCGGAAGTGCTCTGTTTCAACCGAGCCGTGCAGCTGTACAAATATATAAACTACTAGATTTTGCCCTATTGCTTTGCGGTTCACCTTGATCGTGAATTGATCAATCACTCCGCTATTCTCCAGCTTGCGGATTCTTTCAGTGATGGAAGGCACGGACAAATGAACGATTTTACTGATTTCGGAACTAGTCATGCGTCCATTGCTCTTCAACAGCTCCAAGATTTGCAGATCGATGTCGTCCATTACATTTCACTCCTTTAAGTTAATTATACAAAAGGCAATAAAAATGAAAATAGAATCACTATAATAAGTAAAAATATTAAATGATATTCTCTTTTGAACTAAAATAATTAAATAAAGACTTGTTGAAACGGATTAAACCTAAAAAGTTTAACTGTAAAAGGTTGTGGCGAACAAAAAGATTTCTTCCAACATTATTAGTGTCTCAGGGAATTGAGCGCTAGAACATATTATTGTATGATGGGGAAGGAGTTTTAAGGGTAGGGCTAGCTCCAAATATAATAGTAGAGGTAGTTAACACATGAATCCTAAAGAATTGAACTATACAATGCCACCGGAATGGGGCAAACATGAACGTACTTTTATCTCCTGGCCGGTGCAGGAATCCATGTGTTTCCCGGATAACCATGAGTCTGTATGTCAAGGTTATACGGAGATCATCACAGCCATTGCTGAGTTTGAACCGATCACGGTCATCGTTAACCCGGAGGACGTGGAAAGAGTAGAACGTCTGGTTAGTGGACCGAATGTAACGCTGCTGCCTATAGCGCATAGCGATGCTTGGCTGCGTGATAACGGACCTACCTTTGTTGTTAATAAAGACGGTGTTCTAGCAGGTGTGAACTGGAAGTTCAATGCCTGGGGCGGTAAATATTCACCTTGGGATCTGGATGACGAAGTGGCGCCACAGATTCTCGAACACTCACAAGTTACACGCTTTGATGCACCGCTGGTGATGGAAGGTGGCTCGATCCATACGGATGGAGAAGGCACTTTGATTACTACAGAAGAATGTCTGCTCAATACGAACCGTAACCCAGAACTGAAGCGCGAGGATATTGAAGAGTACGTGCGGAATTATACGGGTACAGATACTATTATCTGGCTTAAACGTGGTTTAAGTGGTGATGAAACCGATGGCCATGTGGATAATATCGCCTGCTTTGCTGCTCCGGGAAAAGTCATTATTCAGGTCTGTGAGGATCCGCAGGATGAGAATTTTGAGATTACACAGGAGAATCTTCGTATTCTGGAGAATGCGACAGACGCGAAAGGGCGTAAGCTGGAGATTATCAAGATTCAGCAGCCACCACGGGTGGATCATGACGGCAGCCGTCTGACGCTCAGTTATTTAAACTTCTATTTCGTAAACGGTGGAATTATATTGCCTGTGTTTGGCGGTACAGCGGTGGAGACAGATAAACTTGCCGAGGAAGTGCTGGCTGGTTTATTCCCCGAACGTAAGATTCGTACAGTTAACGGTATGGCAGTCATCACTGAAGGCGGGAATGTTCACTGCACTACGCAGCAAATGCCTGCTCAGCAATAATTGAAGGAAACTAAACGTCCAAAGGGACATTTATATACAAGGAGGACAGATTCTTGAGAAATGTAAAAGTAGCTGCGACACAAATGAGCTGTTCCAGTAATATTGATGAGAATATCCGCAAAGCCGAAACCCTGGTTAGAGAAGCAGCGGCACAGGGAGCGCAAATTATTTTGCTGCAGGAGCTGTTTGAGACTCCATATTTCTGCCAGAAAGAGAAAGCTGATTATTACGCATATGCAACAGAGCTAGAGCATAACAAAGCGATTAATCATTTCACAGCAGTAGCCAAGGAGCTGCAAGTGGTGCTGCCGATCAGTTTTTATGAGAAAAAGAATTACGCACGTTACAACTCACTGGCTGTAATAGATGCCGATGGAACGATATTAGGTAAATACCGCAAGAGCCATATTCCAGATGGTCCAGGGTATGAAGAGAAATTCTATTTCAATCCGGGAGATACCGGCTTTAAAGTATGGAACACTCGCTATGCCAAAATTGGCGTAGGGATTTGCTGGGATCAATGGTACCCAGAAGCGGCTAGAGTAATGAGTTTGATGGGAGCAGAGATTCTGTTCTATCCAACCGCTATCGGATCGGAACCGCAGGATGGATCGATCGATTCTAAAGATCATTGGCAGACCTGTATGCTTGGGCATGCAGCAGCTAACCTTATTCCAGTCGTTGCCTCTAACCGTATCGGTGAAGAAATTGATGAAGATTCTAGCATTAATTTCTACGGCTCTTCCTTCATTGCCGGACCGCAAGGTAATAAAATTGTTGAAGCAGGCCGAGATGAGCAAACCGTGCTGGTGAGCGAATTTGATCTGGATGCTTTGGAAGTCGGACGGATCGAGTGGGGAGTTTTCCGTGATCGCCGGCCAGATCTTTACAAAATGATTGGTTCTTATGATGGGGATATCATACTTTAATAGAATGCACAGTTAAATGTGCTAAAGGCATTGCTAGAGAGGATAGAATCTCTGGCAGTGCCTTTTTTGATATTTCAGAGAGAAATACGAAGGTTCTTCAAGTAGCACTACGCATAAAAGTCACAATAAAACATATTTATGTTATATAACATTACATTTAATAGAAAAGTTAATTGTCACCAATTCTTAATTCTGTTAAAATCTCTTTAAGTTATTTACAAAAAATAGGTTAAATGGAGATGGTGCTATGGGAAAAGGTTGGATTATGTCAGCTTTTGTTGCATTGATGATCGTGGGATTAGTGGGATGTGGGTCGAATAATGCAAATAGCAATAAAAGTGCGGGAGTAGAGAAGATCAAATTTGCCAGTGATGCTAGTTATGCGCCAATGGAATATATGGACACGGATACGATCAAAGGATTTGATATTGATTTCATTAAGGCAGTTATGGAAGAAGCCGGACTTAGCTATGAGGTCACCAATACAGGCTGGGACACGATGCTTACGAGTGTAAAGCAAGGGACGGAGTATCAAGCGGGACTATCTTCAGTATCCATCACGGACGAACGTAAAGAAACGTATGACTATTCCATTCCTTATTTTGAATCTACCAACATGATTATGGTCAAAGAAGGCAGTGATATCAAAAATGCCCTCGATCTTAAAGATAAAAAGGTTGCTGTGCAGGCTGCTACTACCGCCGATGAGCTAATGAGTGGAATTATGGGGATTGATAACGCAAATCTGAAGCGTTTTGACAGCAATGCGGTAGCGTTGATGGAACTGAATGGTGGTGGAGCCGACGCGGTTGTGGCAGACATTGCCATAGTGCGTGAGTACATGAAGAACAATCCGAAGCAGAATTTGGTGGGAATCGTGGACACAGAGAATTTCGGAGCTGAATATTACGGTATTCTATACCCGAAAGGCAGTGATTTAAGAGCGAAACTGGATCCTGCCATCCAAAAGGTATTGGAGAATGGAAAGTATGCGGAGATCTACAAAACATGGTTCGGCGAAGAGCCTAACTTAGATAATCTGTTGAAGGCAAAATAAGAGGAGAAGCTAATAGGCGTGCGTAATGATTGCTATTGCGCATGCTTCTTTTTTAATCATTTGTGACCTAAAGAAGAGAAGAGAAGGGAAGAGTCCTATGGATTTTAGATTGGACATCATCATTCAGTATTTGCCTGTCTTATTAAAAGGGACCCTGCTGACGATCGGTATTTCTGTGGTCTCTATTTTATTTGGCTCTATTCTGGGTCTGGGGATTGGATTCGGAAAAATGGCACCAAAATGGTATTTGCGCTGGCCTTTTCATTCTTATATCAATTTCTTTCGAGGGACACCGCTGTATGTGCAGATCCTGATTGTTCACTTTGGAGTGATTCCCCCAATTTACGGTAAAACCAATGCGCTGATCACTGCGTTTGTTGCATTGTCGCTTAATTCGGCAGCTTATTCCGCTGAGATTTTTCGGGCAGGTATTCAATCTATCGACCGCGGACAGCGGGAGGCAGCTATTTCACTTGGGATGACAAATTGGCAGGCGATGCGATTTATTATTTTACCGCAGGCGATCAAACGGATGGTTCCGGCTTTTGGCAACGAATTTATTGTATTAGTAAAGGACTCTTCACTTCTTGCGCTCGTAGCCGCACCGGAAATTATGTATTGGAGCAATACAATGAAAGGGCAATATTTGCGGATCTGGGAGCCTTATTTGACGGCGGCACTTATTTATTTCATTCTCACCTATACTCTTAGCAAGCTGCTAAACTACGTCGAACGGAGGCTGTAATATGAGTGAGCTTATGATTTCAGTGCGAAATTTACATAAATCATTCGGAACAAATGCAGTATTGACCGACATATGCATTGATATTTTCAGTCAGGAGGTTGTGGTGGTGATCGGCCCGTCTGGATCAGGTAAATCTACCTTTTTGCGATGCCTGAATTTACTGGAGCAGCCGCAGAGTGGTGAAATTGTGATCGAGGGTACCTCATTGATGGACGCGAGTACTAATATTAATGCTATCCGCACAGAGCTAGGAATGGTATTTCAGCAGTTTAATCTATTTCCACATATGAAGGTGATTGAGAACATTATGCTTGCGCCGATTCGGGTGCGGAAATGGTCTCCAGATAAAGCTCGGCAAAAAGCGTTGGAACTGCTGCAAAAGGTAGGATTAAGTGAAAAAGCAGAGATGTATCCAGCTTCATTGTCCGGAGGTCAGGCTCAGCGGGTTGCGATTGCTAGGGCGCTGGCGATGGAGCCCAAAATAATGCTTTTTGACGAACCCACCTCTGCGCTGGATCCGGAAATGGTCGGTGAAGTGCTGGCAGTGATGAAGGATTTGGCCCGTGAGGGGATGACGATGATTGTGGTAACCCATGAAATGGGCTTTGCACGTGAGGTTGGGGATCGTGTGCTGTTCATGGAACAGGGCGAAATCGTAGAAGAAGGCAGTCCGGAGCAATTGTTCGGAAATCCTATGCAAGAACGGACACAATCTTTTCTATCAAAAGTACTGTAAGAGTTTGGAAAAGTAGAATATTGCTATTTTATCAGGTATATTAGAAGAGTAAACCGTGATTCAGAGATCTACTATGAAAATTCTGTCGGATACGTGGAGAGGAGGCTCTGGGATATCTTTTGTTATCATAATCTTGCGGTGATAGAAGGAGAATACGATGAGCACATTTAAAAGCTGGTTGAATACCACCAAAAACGGACTAACAGATCAAGTGAAGAAATTTAAAAATAAAGATTTCATGAATGCGGTAGTTGCGGGCTGCGCCTTAGTTGCTGCTGCCGACGGTAAAATAGAAGAAGCTGAAAAGAATAAAATGGCCGGCTATATGAATATGAGCAATGAGCTAAAGGTATTTGACATGAGAGACGTCATTACCCAGTTCAACTTTTATGTAAGTAACTTTGAATTTTCCCCGGAAATCGGTAAGCAGGAAGCACTCAAAGCCATCGGTAAGTTTACCGGCAAACCGGATGTGGGGCGCGTAATTGTGGGTGTATGCTCAGCTATCGGCTCTGCTGATGGTGATTTTGATGACCATGAAAAAGCGGTTGTACGGCATATCTGCGGTGTCTTGGGATTAAACCCTAGTGAATTTAGTTTATAAACGATGTAATACCATATACATGAGTTCGGATGAAACGTATTTAGTTCTTTAGCGTATCACTGATAGAACATACAAAAGCTAGACTAACAAATGGTGATTCTTTTTAGGGAATGGAGGTACGTAAAGTTGGCTGGAATTAATCTGGTAAAAGGTCAGAAGATTGACCTCACAAAAGGTAATGCAGGCTTATCTAACGTAATTGTAGGTTTGGGCTGGGATCCAGCTGAGCCGTCTCGCGGATTCTTCGGGATGAAGAAACAGGCCAACGTGGACTGTGATGCTTCAGCACTGATGCTTAATGAGAACGGTAAGCTAGTTAAGAAGGGGAACCTGATTTGCTTCCACAATAAGCAAAGCCCTTGTAACTCTGTCATTCATTCCGGAGACAATCTCACGGGTGATGGAGACGGAGACGATGAGCAAATCATGGTCAACTTGAATGCCATTCCTTCCGATGTACACAAGGTTCTTGTAGTCGTGAATATTTATGATGCTACGAACCGTAAACAGGATTTCGGACTGATCAAATCAGCTTATATCCGTGTGATAAATGCTGTAGGCAACAATGAGCTGATCCGCTTCAACCTATCTGATAATTACAATGGTTATACAGCGCTTATTTGTGGGGAGCTTTACCGGCAAGGTGGCGAATGGAAGTTCGCCGCAATTGGTGAGGGCAGTCACGCGGCGCATATTAATCAACTGGCGGAACGTTACGTATAATCCAAATAAAAGAAAAGAGGAATGTTATCATGGCAATTAATCTATCCAAGGGTCAAAAGATCGATTTAACAAAAACAAATCCAGGTCTGTCCAAAATCACAGTAGGTCTTGGTTGGGACACTAATAAATATGACGGCGGTAAAGATTTCGATTTGGACGTTTCCGTATTCTTGACTAATGCGAACAGCAAAGTTGAAAAAGAAACGAACTTTATTTACTTCAATAATAAGCAAAACGAAAATGGTTCTGTTATTCATACAGGCGATAACCGTACTGGAGACGGCGATGGCGATGATGAGCAGGTTCAAGTAGACCTTCTGAGTATCCCAGCGGATGTAGAAAAGATAGCATTCACTATTACTATTTATGAAGCTGAAGCTAGAAGCCAAAACTTCGGACAAGTTTCTCGTTCTTATGTACGTATCGTAAATGATTTGAACAATGAAGAACTAATTCGTTTCGATTTGGGTGAAGACTTTTCTATTGAAACTGGCGTTGTTGTCGGTGAGCTATACCGTCACGGTGCAGAGTGGAAGTTCAATGCAATCGGTAGCGGCTACAAAGACGGCTTGAGCGGTTTGACTCGCGATTACGGCTTGCAATAAATCTTGTGGTATAAATCTTGTAGTATTGATCTTGTGGTTACACAATGAACTGAATCTACTCATGAAAGAAGGTTATGTCAGTGACGATCAGTCTTTCCAAAGGACAGCGGATTGATCTTACCAAGACTAATCCAGGTCTAACAAAGGTAGTTGTTGGATTGGGCTGGGACACTAATAAGTATAGTGGAGGTCAAGATTTTGACCTCGATGCTTCAGCGTTTCTGCTTCATGAAGACGGCAAAGCTAAAGGTACAGATGATTTTGTATTCTATAACAACCCTAATGGTGGTGCAGGTTCCGTAGTCTATACGGGGGATAACCGTACAGGTGAAGGCGACGGAGATGACGAGCAAATTATCGTTGATTTCAGCAAAGTGCCTGCACATATTCAGCGGATTGGTATAACTGTAACGATTTATGATTACGAAGCTCGTGCACAGAACTTTGGACAAGTCTCCAATGCTTTCGTACGTGTGGTGGATGCTTCGACGGATCGTGAAGTGCTCCGTTACGACCTGGGTGAGGATTTCTCAACAGAGACGGCAGTTGTATTCTGTGAATTCTACCGCAATGGTGCGGATTGGAAGTTCCAGGCAGTAGGTAGTGGTTTTGGCGGCGGCCTTAGCGCATTGTGTAAAAATTATGGGCTGGACGCGCAATAGCATCTTCCGGGCGGGGTCATCACCGATCCTGCCCTTTTTTTGGAATTTAAGAAAGTATAAGTTTCACCCTCACAAAGGACCTGGATTAGGTCGCGGAGTATAAACTCCATTTTGTGGGGTTATTTAAAAATGTAAGAAAGTATAAGGTTCACACGATACTTTGAGTCTTATATTTCTCGCTTAAACGCTTGCCCTCTTTATGAGGACGCCGAAGGCGTTTATGCTTGCTCCATTTATAAAGGTGGTGTAAGAATGGGTATTACAGTTGTCAAAGGACAAAAGGTTGACCTAACGAAAGGAAATCCTGGACTTGATTCTCTTATTGTAGAGATTGGATGGCAATCGCCATCTGCATTAGAGATCGATACTTCTGCTTTTCTGCTTGGTGCACAAGGTAAAGTAAGCAAAGATGAGGATTTGATATTTTATAATAATCCGTCTACGCCTTATATCAGATATAAGGAAATGCCTACATCCAACAGTCTCAAGCAATTTGACGTGGAACTAAATAAAGTTCCTTCTGATGTGATGAAACTCGCGTTTACACTCACCATTTATGATGGCGAGAAGCGAGGTCAAAGTTTTAGGCAGGTAAATCAGGCCTATTTTCGGATTCTGAATCAAGTAACAGGTGCGGAGCTTCTCCGATGTGATCTTGAAAATCATTTCTCCGTGGAAACGGCTGTTGTGGTAGGAGAATTATATAGATATAACGGTGAATGGAAATTCAGCGCCATTGCTGCAGGATTTGCTGGCGGTTTAAAGGAGCTGTGTCTGAACTTTGGGATAGAGGCGAACGATGAACCTACACCAACACCGACACCGACACCGACACCAGTACCTAAGCCTGCAGCTCCGCAACCAGAGCTTAAACGTCAATCAGCGCCGATCGCGGAGCCTAAGATTCAAATTCCGCCACCTCCTGCAGCTGCACCTTCACCTGTAGGACCTCCACCGATCAATCTCAACCTGAAGAAGATCGAACTGAAGAAAAAAGGTGATTCGATCAACCTGAAGAAATCAGCTGGTGGTTTAGGTGAATTGCTGATTAACCTCAACTGGAATCAGAAGCAGGGCGGAGGGCTTTTTAATCGTAAAAACGGTGTGGATTTAGATCTTGCTTGTCTATATGAGCTGAAGAATGGCAGTAAGGGAGTTGTTCAGGCGCTGGGCAATGCGTTTGGTTCGTTAAACCAGCCTCCATATGTCATGCTTGACGGAGATGATCGGACAGGCTCTGTGACAACTGGTGAGAATCTGCGGATTAATGGTAGCAAAATTTCCGAGATTGAACGAATTCTAATTTTTTCTTTTATTTATAAAGGTGTTACCAATTGGTCAGAAGCTGACGGTGTTGTCACGATTACTCAGAGCGGTGGACCCGATATTGTTGTCAATTTGGACGAGCACAACAACCGTAAAGGTATGTGTGCAATCGCGTTATTTCGGAATGTGAATAACGAGACATTCAGTGTTGAACGGCTGGTCCAATATTACAGTGGTCATCGGGAGATTGATGAGGCTTATGGTTGGGGACTGCGCTGGGTTGCTGGCAGTAAATAGACGATTTTTTCGGAGGCGCAAGTGTAATGGATTGGTTCGCTGATTTTTTCAGGAATATTAGTGAGAACTACGGGCATTTTTTCTCATGGAGCGATGTCGTAGGTACGCTCTCTGACCCGGTTAGCTGGGGGATTATAGGGAGCTTAGTGCTATTGGAAGGGCTGCTCTCTGCAGATAATGCGCTCGTGCTTGCTGTTATGGTGAAGCATTTACCTAAAGAACAACAGAAAAAGGCGCTCTTCTACGGAATCATAGGTGCTTATGTATTCAGATTTTTGGCTATCGGTCTCGGGACCTTTCTTATCAAATTCATGTTGGTTAAGGTTCTCGGTGCAGCCTATCTCTTTTATATCGCTTATGGCGGATTGTTTAAGGGCGGCGGCGACGAGAAGATCGAGAATAAGGGGTTCTCTTTTTGGAAGACGGTTCTCCTTGTTGAATTAATGGATATTGCTTTTAGTATTGATAGTGTCATTGCTGCATTTGGTGTTAGTAACCAGGTTTGGGTGCTCTTTATGGGCGGAATCATAGGTGTTCTGATGATGCGGGGAGTAGCGCAATTATTCTTGAAGCTTATTGATAAAATCCCGGAACTTGAGCGTGCTGCTTTTGCGCTTATTGCCATTATTGCCGGTAAAATGCTCGCGGGCGCTTTTGGATACGAAATGCCACATGTATTATTCTTTTCAATCATTATTCTTGTATTCGGTGGTACGATTCTTTACAGCGTACTGCGTAAGAAAAAAGAAGCCCATAGAAATGCTTGATTTCAAAGGTAGTTGAACACTGCTGCTTTCAGGTAATCGTATATGTTTATAGCGTAGGCCTTCACTTATATATGAGAGAACCGGATAAGGTATAGCTGGTTCTGCCACTCTCTATAGGAGAGGCCTACGCTTGTTTTGCTTGGCTTCGCAAAACTATAAGGGGGAACCATCTTGAGATACTTCGATTACCTGACGATTGAACAAGAAACAGCCTTATTTTATAATCGGCCGATTTCATTTAACCATAATACTACGAGCAAGGATTTGTTGGCATATGCTGTTGGTGCTGCTCTTTATATGCCAGCAACTCGTGCTAGTGTTCCAGAAGATATTTTGAAGCTTAAAAGTGCAGGACTTGTAACCGTTATTATTGATCTGGAGGATGCGATCGGAGATAACGAGGTTGACCATGCAGAGGAGTCTCTCATTCAGCATCTTATTTTTCTCGCCGCATATGAGGAGAACGAGCCAAGCGGGAGTGATAGTCTTCCGCTTCTCTTCATCCGAGTTCGTAACCCGGAGCAGCTACGGCAGCTGATTTTTCGGTTAGGATCTTTGGTTACGATGTTAACAGGGTTTGTTTTCCCTAAGTTTTCGGTCGACAACGGAATCCAATATTTCGAGGCGATAGCCGATTACAATAGAACGCGCAGTTACTCAGACCCAGTGCTTTATGGCATGCCAATCCTGGAAAGTGCGCCTATTATTTACCGGGAGAGCCGGGTAGATAGTCTTTTATCTATTCGTAATTTGCTAGGCAACTACCGCGAATATGTGTTGAACGTTAGAATTGGAGCAACAGACTTCTCAAGTTTATTCGGACTGCGCCGTAGTCCTGATATTAGTATTTATGATCTTACTCCTATTCGAGACTGCATATCGGATATTATTAATATTTTTGGCAGAGTGGAAGAAGGGTATGTAATTTCCGGACCAGTCTGGGAATATTTTGCGAATAAAGGGCATCGGGTGCTCAGACCACAGCTACGGCAGACTCCGTTTGAGGACACCTATGGTAAAAACGGCCGCGACATGCGAAATAGTTACATTTCTAGCAGCATGGATGGGCTTATTCGTGAAGTGATTTTAGATAAAGAAAATGGGATCTTGGGCAAGACGATTATACATCCCTCACACCTCAGACCTGTTCAGGCTATGTACACGGTAATGCACGAGGAATATGTTGACGCCTGCAGTATCGTAGAGAGTAACGATGGTAGCCTAGGAGTCTTCAAGAGTCAATATTCTAATAAGATGAACGAGATTAAGCCGCATTTGAACTGGGCAAAACGGATTTTATTACGATCACAAATATACGGGGTGTTACATGAACAACAGCATTTTGTCGGATTATTACCCGAAAACGAATTTACACACGTATAACATAGTCGAGAACCTGCAGGTTACGGTTACCGAAACATCTAATCCCTTTCATTTGCCTGTGGATACTTTATTCTCCATGGCAGCCCGGATTAATAAGAAACGCTCCTTTTTGTTCGTCAGCAAGGTACTTGGCAAACATATCCCTGTTAATCCGTACACCTCTCTGCTAAGTGGTGCTGCATTAGCGCTGCTGTTATATCAGGAGATGAACGGTAATTCTGCGGATAATGATAGGATGGAAGATTTATTAGATAAAGCTGTACACGGACTGATGCACCCTGAGTCTGCCAAGGAAGCCTATGAGCATTTATTAGCGGCACGATTAGTTCTTCCTAGGCCTGTTGTCTTTATTGGTTTTGCTGAGACTGCAACTGCGCTGGGTCACAGTGTGTACAACATGTTTGCCGATGCAGCATCATATATTCATACTACCCGTGAACATATCATCGATTTGGAGTCCATTGTTAGCTTTGAAGAAGAGCATTCACATGCGGTTGATCATCTATGCTACGCCTTGAACGCTGAGCTATTGTCAGGGACTGAGCCGATTATTTTGGTGGATGATGAGATTACAACAGGGAATACAGCAATTAATACGATCCGTGATATTCAGTCCAAATTCCCTCGGGAGGAATACGTAGTCGTTTCTATTTTGGATTGGAGGAGCGGTAATAATCTTCATACCTATAGCGAATTAGAACAGGAACTGGGGATTCGGATTAAGTCCTTGTGTTTGCTTCAAGGAAGTATTGAAGTAAAGGGCACGCCTTTACTAAATGCTAGGAATGACAAAGATTTGTTACCGTCTTCAGTGGAATCCGAAGTGGTGACCACTTATGTGGTGGACGGTTTAGAACGTCTGCAGGCAACATCCGTAGATTCATATGGTGACACCAACTCGTCTCCTTATTTGAAGTACAGCGGACGTTTCGGACTGGAGTCGCTGAATAATGATGATCTTGATGTAGGAGTAACCCGGATAGCCGCTCAGCTAAGAGAACTACGAGGGGGAGATTCTAAGACTCTAGTGATGGGTGTAGGGGAATTTATGTACCTTCCTATGCGGATAGCGGCTGAGATGGGGGAAGGCATTTCATATCAGTCCTCTACTCGCAGTCCAATCCACCCTGAACGTCGGCCAGATTACGGAGTGCATAGTGCTGCCGCATATCCTTCAGCTAGCGATCCGGAAATTACAAACTTTATTTATAATGTGGATTCTGATCAGTATGATGATATATTCGTGCTGATTGAGCGTGATGTACCGCATGAACGAATGAAACCTATGCTTGATATACTGAAGACACTTGCCCGCCATAAAGTGCATCTTATTGTACTGACTCCTGAAGGAAGAAGTGGAGGCCTCCAGTATGAAGGGAACAAGTAATCATAAAGTCATGGACAAAAAAATAGCAGAACCGGTTCTGCTAGGTAGCTATCCACCGTCAGATGTTACGTTTCTGCTCAAGGATCTTAGTGACGTTTCGCTGGAGCTTGCGACAGAGGAAAGGGAGGAAGCTATCCAATCGGGTGTCCATTATTCTGAGATGTTGCCCGTTGAATATCAGCCTACCGAGCAGTATATCGACTTGTTTCATGAGACGCTGCAGCAATCAGCTAAGAAGGTTGCTTTAGCTGTTGCCATTGTTTCTGAGATGATTGTCTCAAGAAGAGGACTAAGTACGGTGCTTGTCTCTTTAGCTAGAGCAGGAACACCCATTGGTATACTGATTAAGCGTTATATAGCTGAGAGATACAAGGTAGACTTGCCGCATTATAGTATTTCTATTATTCGAGGAAAAGGTATAGATGAGAATGCGATACTCTACATTCTGCAGAAGCATGGACTTGATGCTGATTTGCAGTTTGTGGATGGGTGGACAGGAAAAGGGGCTATCCGTGGGGTGCTGATTGATTCTTGCAACACCCTCTATGAGAAGTATGGTATTCGCTTAAATGATGATCTTGCCGTATTGGCTGACCCGGGAAACTGCGCAGGCATGTTTGGGACTAGAGAAGACTATCTCATTCCTAGCGCCTGCTTAAACTCTACCGTTTCAGGGCTGATGAGCCGAACGGTGTTACACGCTGATCTCATTGGTCCTGAGGAATTTCATGGTTCAAAGTTTTATAAGGAGTGGCTGGATGCGGACGAGTCCAATGTATTTATTGATACGATTTGCCCGTATTTTTCATCCGTAGTAGCAGAAGCGAAGAATATTGCTGGACAGATGCTGGAGCATCCGCCAGAAATCACTTGGCAGGGTCTTCGTGATATTCAGAGTATTCAGGAGACTTTCGGTATAGATAACATTAATCTGATAAAGCCGGGAGTCGGCGAAACAACCCGCGTATTACTACGTAGAGTACCTTGGAAAATTCTTGTCGATACTATGGATAATCCGAATCTAAAGCATATTCTTCTCTTAGCGAAGGACCGGGGCGTTCCTGTTGAGATCTTTCCTGGGATGACGTACTCCTGCTGCGGAATAATTAAACCGCTGAAGGGGGAGACAGAATGATATATGCTAGTGATCTAGATCGTACTTTGATCTATTCTTTAGGTGCAATAGGTGTGCCGGAGAATACCCCAGGTCTAATTCCGGCGGAAATTATAGAGGGAAAGACGAGATCCTACATTTCGCAGCAAGCATTAAATCAGCTGATGGATCTGAACACACGGATTATTTTCATCCCGGTTACTACGCGTACGATACAACAATATAAGCGTATTAATCTGTTTCAAGAAACGGTCATACCTGACTATGCGGTTACAAGCAATGGGGGGAATATCCTAATCGGTGGAGTTGTCGATAAGGAATGGAGAGAATCAATCGGTAGATTGGTAGCTCGTCACTCTGCTGGGGCTGAAGAGGTTAGATCATATATCAAGGCGGTTGTACGTGAGGATTGGATCATTAGTGAGAATTATTGTGATGATCTATTCTATTCCTTCATGGTTTATCGGGATCAGTTGCCTTTAGATGAAATCACTAATCTATCAGATCGGCTCTATAATCTCGGCTGGAGAGTTTCTTTACAAGGCCGCAAGCTGTACGCTGTGCCGGCTGCCGTGAACAAAAGCGATGCTATACTCCATTTGCGGCGCACCGTTCGCTCTGAACCTATGGTGGCCTCCGGGGACTCACTGCTAGATAAGAGTCTGCTTGAGAGTGCCGACTATGCTATTGCCCCTTGCCATGGTGAAATATTTGCAGAGCAACAGAGTGGTCTTGTAAAATCAAGATATCCATTCACGAAAGAATCAGGTGTATTTGCTGGAGATGAGATTTTGCAGTATGTAAATATGATCTATAATAATCTAACTGCATTGGGAGTGGGGCCACTATGAAAAAGGTAAATATTTATTTCAATCGTTGGTTTTCCGTGGCTTACCATTATATGAATCTCCTCCGCAATAACGAGGATGGTATAACGGTTCAAATCTTTGCGACACACCCGGATATCCGCCATATGTCGCTACAAGGTGCTGACTTTGCTGAAACCGAGCCGGCGCTGAAGGGAATAGAATATGTTCAGTTTTGCGTTGATTTCTGTCGGCGTAATGAGATCGATGTTTTTATTCCACGCTTGCATATGCTTGATATTGCTCTCCATGCGGCAATGTTTGATGCGATTGGTACAAAGGTTCTGGTATGTAGAGATCTTGACCTGCTGGAGTCCATTATGGACAAAGGTAAATTTTACGAGAATGTTAGTGAGCAGGGCATCATGAGTATCCCGGATTATCATGTAGTTAGTACAGCGGAGCAGTTTAAAAATGCTTACGAGGACCTTGTTGCCAAGGGACATCGTGTTTGTTTTAAGCCAACTGAAACAGAAGGTGGGTTAGGCTTCCGTATTATCGACAATACCCGCGATCCTCTTCAAGAGCTTTTTGGGTATGTAACTCCATTGATTACGTTTGATGATGCCTATCGTATTCTTGCAAGCAAAGAGACCTTCCCTGATCTGATGGTGATGGAATTACTGGAGGGATACGAGTATAGTATAGATTGTCTGGCAGATGAGAATGGTAAGCTGTTAGTAGCTGTGCCACGTCGAAAAGTGGGCGGTCGTCTGCGATTGATGGAACATATTCCTGAACTAGAGGAGATTGCAGCTAGAGTTGCAGAAGTTTACAAGATCCCCTTCAATTTCAATATTCAAATGAAATACAATGGAGATACTCCAAAGCTGTTGGAAATTAACCCGCGAATGTCCGGTGGACTGCATATGTCATGTTTGTCAGGGATTAACTTTCCTTATTTAGCCGTCAAAAGTGCCCTCGGTGGCGAGGTTCAGCCTATGAATTTTGAAGGAGATGTACTGGCCAGCCATCTGGAGCAACCGATGATTATGAAAATAAACGGCCAATCCGTCATTTCGGACGCCGTGAATTGAGCGTTCATAAAGTCGCTCACAAGAGGTGAGAACAATTCAGTTTAAATCAAAAGTATTACTTTACGCCGGTATCGGTTATGTTGTCGCTGTATTAACGAGCTCTCTTCTGCCTGAGTTCATCTCTTTGCTGTTGCCTTTAGCGGGTGCAGGGATAGGTGCTCTAGTCACGAGAAGTCCAAGAACTAATCTACCGGCGGAGGTGTTGCCAGCAGGTCCCGTGACGGCACCAATTGCTCCGCCGCCCGCTGCGAGCGCTCCACAATTAAGCAACGCAGCAAATGATACTACATCAGGTATTCACGGCTATGACGGTAAAACGGAGGACGCTGTGAAGATTGGACCGGAGTTCGCTCCGGTTGTGGAGTATCTTAGCATTCTGGAAGATATGATTATCTCAGAAGGGCAGAAGGATACGCTGGACAATGAAATTGTCGAGAAATCATTGGCGCTCTTCGCGAGGCTTCAACGTGTAATTCCACTGCTGCAGGAGCTGAATAACGGCGAGATTAATCATACGGTCCGCAGATTGATTCTGAAGGATTTAAATGGTGTAATCAATCCGTTCTTACGCCTAGGCGGTGAAGCAAAGACGAAGAATCGGAGAATGCTGCTGAACGGTCTAAGAGATGTCGATTCCAAAATATCGGATATTGCGTCCACGATCGAACATAAAGACCTGATGGAACTTCAGACGAAGGCGGAACTGATTCATCAGCGGTACAGCAGTTCCGAACTATAGGAGGGAATCCCATGTCCACGCAGTTGATCCAATTAAAAAAAGAAGATGAACAAAAGGTAGTCGAGGAAGCGGCACAATTAATTGAAAAGGTATCCCAAACGGATACTGTTACACTAGATTCCTTGATGGATGATATCGGTAAGCTTGGAGTTAAGACGCAGGAAAAAGCAGGACAAACCTTGAAGCTGCTGGATCGTCCAGTGAATGACCTGATGTCAGGCAAACGTGTTGAAGTGCCTAACATGATTATGAAACTGCGGAACGAATGTGAGAATCTGCAGCAGAGTAAGAATGTGAGCTTCTTCGGCAAGATGCTGCGTAAGAGTCCGATGAAGAACTATGTGTACAAATATCAGTCGGTCCGCACGAACATTGATGCCATTGTTACAGGGCTTCGCGACGGTAGAGATACCCTCGAAGAGAGCATTGTGAATATGCGTCAGCTAAAACGTACCTCCATGGAAGAAATATATAACCTACAGACCAAAATTGCCTTCGGCAATAAGCTGAAAGAGCTGTTCGAGGTGGAGATCGCGAAGCCAGAGAATGAGTTCCGTAAAGCGTATCTTGAGCGTGGTCTGCGTAAAGTGATGGTTCGTATTCAGTCGATGACAGAGATGATTCTGCTGTACAATCAAGCGATTGCTGCTACAGATATCATCAACGACAATAATGATAAGTTGATTGATTCTGTGAATAACGCCATTGATAAGACCTCTAATTTAATTACAGTATCGGCAATGATTGCGATGTCGTTAGCGGATCAGGAGAACGTCATCAACGCTGTTGAAGCGACGAATAAGACGATTGAAGATCAATTTAAAGAAAATGCACGTCTACTGCGTACCACTACGGAGAAAACAACCGAGTTGCTATCTAAGCCTTCTATGTCCATGGAAGCTGTGAACCAAGCGATCGGCGATTTGCTTAGCGCTTTAGACACTTCAGAACAGTCTAACCGTCGTATTATTGAAAGCTGCCAGGATTATACGTCTAAAATGACGGCAATCAATACTCAACTAGGCAATCGTTTAGGATTGAATGAGGCGGACAAGCCGCAGGCGCTGAAGCAAGGAGAGGCTGAGAGTCAACTTAGCAGCTTCTTGAACTAATTGTTTCTGAAATTCGCATGAATACACAGTATAGGATGTAAAGCCTGTTGAATTTTTCAGCAGGCTTTTTTCTTTGTTCTTTTTTCAACATTAGTTATAATATATTCCAATTTACTAAAATTTTCTCATGAGATATTATGGTAAAGATCTGATGGATTTATTGATGCTCAGGTGCACCTAAGATGAAAGGATCGGCTTTATCATGCGCTGTTTCAAGAGAAACGGGCATACCTATTGGGAGGGGTAAATGGATGGGCAGAAAGTTTAGGGGAATATTAGCTGGTGCACTGGGCGTAAGTATGCTTTTTAGTTCTTTAGGGGTAGTAACAGCACAAAATAGCAAGGATTACGAAGGCCATTGGGCTCAAAAAGCTATTGATAGCTGGTTAGACAGCGGCAAGTTGAAGGGTTTTGAAGATGGCTCTGTAAAGCCAAATCAAACCATAACAAGAGCTGAGTTTATGACATTGGTCAACCGTGCGTTTAATTATACGAAGCTAGCTAAGATTAGTTACGATGATGTGCCTTCTACTAACTGGGCATATAATGAGATAGCGAGAGCAGTTGAAGCCGGATATATCCAAGGATTTAACAACGAGATGCGTCCGAATGCTCCAATTAACCGCCAGGAAGCAGCAGTCATTATTAGCAGACTGTTGAAACTGGAAGGGGGGAGTGTTGATGAGCTGAAGGTGTTTAGCGATGCTGGACAAATTGCTGCATGGAGCAAAGAAAGCGTTGCTTCAGCAGTTAAAGCCGGTGTTCTGAAAGGATACCCTAATGGGACTTTTGCGCCTGGACAGGCATTAACCCGTGCAGAGTCCTTGACACTGATTGATTCCGCTGAGGCTCTTACACATATAGTGTTGCCGACAGCTTCTCCAGTTACAACTTCTTTGCCTAGTGTTGCGCCAACGGCAACGGCAACTGCAGCATCCGCTGGCGGAGGCAGTGGTGGCGGAGGAGGTGGTGGTGCTGGTGGTGCTGGTGGTGCTGGTGGTGCTGGTGGTGGTCAATCTGAGGCAACTTCTACTCCAACCGCTACACCCACACCCACTGCTTCACCAACGTCAACCCCTGAACCTACAATGCCTATAAAAGAATTGCCCGCCTTAGATATTCATATTACATCTACTCCAAATGAGTCAGTCACAAATTCCGTTTATCTGAAAGTTGACTTTAGTAAAGTTTTTGACACAATAGTGAATCAAAATGATCAGATCACTTACTATATTACATCCGAGCCGATTAATGACAGGGATCTCCGCTGGGGCCTTACTAATCTTAACTCATATATAACTATGTCCGGTTATACAGCTCGACTTATGCCCGAAATCACGGTGTCTTCTAGTTATATAGATGGAGGTGGAGATGGAGAAAAGTATGTATCGGTTGTTGTTAGAAACCATAAAGAAGAAATTACAGGATACTACACCCAAAAGATGAACTTGAAGTTCTCGCAAACGGAGCAAGCCAGTGACATGGTGAAGTTAGAAAGTGGAGTAACCATTACACAAGAAAAATTTATCTATGACGGTTGGATAAATCCAGGGGAATACTATTCTGATATTATTGATGTTACAAATGCTTTTGCACAGTTAAATGGTAATGCGGTTTCTTATACGATTTATCCTAAGTATTACAAGGATTTGGATCAGAACCCTCAACTTAATGATAGTATTTCTGCCTCGCGTACTTTATACAAAAGCAATCGAATTAGAGTGGTCGAAACTACTTATTCTTCCGGCGGGGCAACATCACCAGGGTATATTCCTATTGTTTACGAGTCCTATTATAACTATAAAACCTACAATGAAGCAGAATATATGATTGTGTTCTATGACACCAATTTGAAGGCTATCGCTTATTACGAAGGAAAAGTTCAATTAAGTGACGAATTGGCAGTTGAAGCCGCCGAGAAGAGGATTGACGATATTCCGATCAGTCTAGGGTTGAAGGAAGAGGATACTATAAATAGGGCCACTAGAGCCTATGAGGCACTTAATGAATCACTCCGTGGGGGGATTAGTGAACGGCGTAAAGTGAAACTTATGAATGCTCAAGAAACTCTTGAAAAACTTAAGAAATCAGGGCCGTTACAGAACCTCGCGCTTGTCTCTTCCTATATTGGTATTAGAGAATTTCACCTCAACGGTACGTTAGTTAATGCGTATACTATAGACTTCCCGGATACTTTAAGAAGAGAGATTGGAAGCTTTTCTTACTATATTACTAAAAATCCGATCACTGGGAACGATTTAGAGGCTCCTAGTATTTACGGTAAATATGCTTTTTCGGAGATTAATAAAATACTACTGCCTATTCGGGATAAGATAGGTGATTATAACGTAACGATAGTTTATTACGATAAGGCAGATAAGCCACTGCGCTATACGACAAAGCAGATGAACTTTTCAGCCCTTTCTCCAGCATGGGACAATTCTGCGGTTCAAGTGTTGGATGGAGTGACTATGGAACGTCATTATGGCAACGGCGGACGTGTAGACTTTATTGATGTCCAAAACTACGTACGCGCACACCGGGAGGCTGTATATTTCACAGTCACATCAAGATCGATGCTGGAAAAAGAACAAGCTTTTACGGCCAAAAATGTGGTCAAGAATTTGAATCAGGTCTATCAAGGAATGGCCGTTTTCAATTCTTCTGATCCGGCTTTAAATGGACAGACAGAAGAATATATCGTTATTTTTTATGATAAAGATTATAAGGCAATAAGCTATTACACAGGGGTCCTGAAAGACTAATAAGGGAACAAGAACTCACAGCAATCATAAAGCCCTATCCTCATACATAAGTTGTCACAAGACTACATGTGTAGAAAGTGGGGATAGGCATATGATCTTAGGGTGTTTGATACTCGTGCTTATCATCGTAGCCAGCAGCGAAAAAGCAGAAGCGATAGCCAAATTGAATGACGACAGTTAGCGGGAATTAACATCAATTCCTCTAAGAAATTCGGGGGTTTTCAACCACAACTTGGTTCAAGTAATTTCCAGCGGGTTATTGGGTATAATAACTCAAGGCTGTACGATTAGCCCTTAACTAGCTGGAAATACCAAAATCCCTAAGGAGGTCACATGGAGAACGAGGCGCTGCTTCAGGTTGAACAATTGGCACTCAAGAAACAGAAAATCTTTCGGCAAAGTATAATGCGTTATATTGCCAGAGCCATGCTGGCCAGTATGTTTATCGGGTTTGGTGTAATTGTAGCCTTCAAGACAGGCAACTATTTCTATATGGAGCATTCCCCATTTGCGTATCCGATGGCTGCAATTACTTTTGGAGCAGCGATTATCCTTATCTCATACGGTGGAGGGGACTTATTTACCGGAGATACCTTTTATTACACGTATACAGCTTTGAGACGTAAAATGAAATGGTCCGAGGTTGTACGCATGTGGGTTATGAGTTATATCGGTAATATCCTTGGTGCTGCTGTATTTGCATTATTGATTTTTTTAACAGGACTGTTTTACAGTTCTGATGTAAATGGATTTTTGCTATATGTGGTTGAGCATAAAATGGGGGCTCCGGCAGGTCAGCTTTTTTTCCGTGCTATCCTCTGTAACTGGCTCGTGTGTATGGCTTTTTTCATACCGATGAATATTAAAGGCGATGGGGCTAGGATGTTCGCAATGGTCTTATTCGTATTCTGTTTTTTCATCTCAGGTTATGAGCATAGTATTGCTAATATGTGTACCTTTGCGATTGCATTGGTCCTTGACCATCCCGGAACGGTTTCGTGGGGCGGTGTGGTACATAATCTTGTGCCTGTTACAATCGGCAATCTAATTGGTGGTGGAGTTCTGATGGGGGTTATGTATTATTATGTGAACAAACCTTTTCTGGACGATACAAAGCACTAAGAAGATCGGTTAACGCGTAACTTCGCTCTCTAAAAGGGCGGAGTTTTTTTTGTGCTGCAAGAAATTTATTCGCCATTGGGATTTTTTGATTTTTTAGGGTTCAAAAGGATTAGAGGGAAAGAAGTAGAATACATATTAGTATTACAAAATTGAAGATTCATACAGAATGGGGTAAGGCTTTGGAAAAGACAACAGGGATACTGACGGATGAGACTATTATTAAGGCTTCCAATCAGCATTGCATTGATCAAGGAATAGACCCTGAGCAGCCTCCTATTTTTCCAAAATGTTATGCTGCAGATGAATTGGGGTCACAACTCCATGTATATAGTGAAGTGATTGAAGTTATCGATTTTTTTGTGAATAAGTTTCTTTCTTCAGTAAAAGGCAATCCGATCCTTGTTACGATATCGGATGATGCAGGTTATCTATTGGCGTTCAAAGGGGATCCGACGATTATTGATCTCGTAGGGCAGGTTGGTATCAAAGAAGGTGTGCAGCTAAACAAAGAAGTGGGTACGAATTCGATTGCTTTGTGTCTCGAATATCAGCGGCCTTTTCAGTTGAAGGGGCATGACCATTATCATCAAATTCTTCATCGTTTAGTATGCTGTACGGCTCCTTTTTATAAAGAGGATGGGCGTGAAATTTTGGGGACGATATCATTTATGGCGGATATAGATGTGGCTCATCCCCACCTATTGCCTTTGCTCTGTACTATGGCTGACTCCATCGAACGCGAAATTTTGCTGCGTAGAGGAAATGCTGAGCTTCAGCTTTTAAACCGAATCCTATTGGATACTAATTACTTAGGCGTTATTATAACGGATGAACTCGGAACGATCGTCAATATAAATGAGAACTGCTTAAATATGCTTCATTTGGATGGTGAACATCAAGAATCTGTTATCGGTGCCAGTGTTTTTGAAATTCGGAATGTGGGCTCTTATTTTCAGCATGTCATTCTTCAGCAAGAGGCATGTGCTGGGCTGGAAGTGATTCAGGAAAGTAACGGTTTGTTTGAGCATTATATGCTGGATGTGCTTCCAGTTTACGACTCGAATACATGCTTGGCTCGTGTAATTGGGAGTCTTCGTAATATCACAGAGATGAAAAAAACGGAAGAAGTGCTGCGCAATACAGAGAAGCTAGTGGTCGCTGGACAACTGGCCATGAGTATTGCACATGAGATTCGAAATCCGCTGACCACAGTTAAAGGAATGCTTCAACTGGCCAATAAAGATTCGCAACTGCTCCATTATGATCTTATTATGTCAGAAGTGGAAAGAATGAACCTCATTGTGAGTGAGTTCCTTATACTGGGTAGACCGCAGGCTGCGCATTATAGGATAGAACAATGTAGTGCGATTCTGGAGGAGGTGCTTAGCATCTTTGCAATTCAAGTGGAGATGAATAATATATCGTTAAACACGCAATTCCATAATGATGCCACAATCGTGTGTGATCGCAATCAGATCAAGCAAATCTTCCTAAACATCTTAAGAAACTCAATGGAAGCCTTGCCTTTTGGTGGAAGCATTACAGTAGCCCTAGATGTGGAGAATGGATACCAGACGATTACCTTCACAGACAACGGAGAGGGTATGAACCAGGAAGTGTTGGATAAATTAGGTCAGCCTTTCCACACGACCAGAGGTGACGGTAATGGACTTGGAATTATGATTGTTAAAAAAATAGTTTCTGCACATAGAGGCCGCGTGGTTATAGCTAGTGAAGAGGGTGTAGGTACAACTGTTACGATTTATCTGCCAATAAAATAAAGTGCTTATCTTGGCTATAACTCCGTCGTACAAGCCTTAATTCATAATAAAAGACTCTTCCGCCCAAGCAGGCTGGAAGAGTCTTTTATTATGGAGATGGACTACCACTTGGATCCGCCTGATGAATTTCGGCCGGACTTTCCTCCGCCGCCACCCCAAGAAGAGCCGCCGGAGGATTTGCCACCACCGCCGCCTCCGCCCCAGGAAGAACCACCGGAGGAACGTCCTCCACCAAATCCGCCCGAGGAAGGAGGACCAGAGGACATCCGTTTGCGGGCCTGTGCACGACGTTGCTGTTCTCTCATCATAGCTAATTGGGCTAGCCGTTCTTCCTCTTCCTTCTGGCGAACGAGTCGATTCGCTTCATTTACAAAGGAAGTGATCTGCGAATCATAAGAACGGCTTAGGGACTCCAGTTCCTCAAGATTGTAAGGCCGGGACGTCAGGCGATGCTCCAGTGCACTGAATTCTGGCAATAAGGATAGCTCGAAGCGAATTCTAGAGGATAACCCTCTGCTATGCAGCATTCGCTGGGTGGTTTCTACCCGGCTTTGCCCTTCAGAGAACAGGCGAGTGACCTTATCCAGTCTTTCATGGAGTGCATTTAGACTCTCCGAGACGCCATCGAACTGTCTTGCAGCCTCATCCAGTAAGGATAGCAACTGCTCAAGCGCATTGTGGGCCTTGTCATATTCCCCGCGTTCATCGCTGGTCCAATTCTCGATCTGTGCCACTTCACTTGCACCTTCCCGAAGGCGAGTGCTCCACTCAGTCAGAATGTTCTCCACAGTTGCTACATGTTGTTCTTCAAAATATATTCGTGCTTCTGTAATCCGGCTTTGCAGTCCGTCTCGCCGCTGCTTTAATTGGCTCCATTCGGTGCGGAATGTCTCTAAATCTCTGCGGTTATTCTGCCGAAGAAGTGCTTGTTGTTCTGTCATAGCAACAGCCTCATCCAGGAGAAGATCAAGATTGGCGCCAATCCTGCGCACCTCATCCATATCTCCTGCGCGTAGCGGTGCTTCAAGAGTCAGCGACTCTACTCGGGCCTGCTCCAGACGGTCATAAGGTTTTATCTTCATGTTATGGAGTGAATTCTGTTCGATGATGCTTGTGATTTTCGCACGGGATGCAGCTAATACCGTAGGGAAATGGTTTAGCTTATCATCATAGAGATCAACATCCTTCAGGTCTTGTTCAATTTTTTCTTGGCGCTCTTGCGCATCCTCGGTAATTTCTTGTGCGGCGATAGGGTCAAAAAGCTCTAATTGATCTGCCTTTGAGGTCTCCTCGGCAAGCTCCTTAAGCTCTTCAACAATTTCTTGAAGTGCATAACCAGTTTCTTTAACCGCATCTTGCAGCTGCTCTTCAAGCTCTGGCGTATCCTCTTTAAGCTCTGTGATGCGTTGTTTAACGTTGCGATCTGCTTCACTGATAACTGCAATGTTCTTCTCTTCCTCCTCAAGCGCTGTGCGGAAGGATGCCTCTGTCTGCTGCAATTGTTCCACGGCAGCTTTAAGGGCATTCAGACGATAGAAGGGTGGCTGTGTACCTTGCCCATCACTTTGCAGCGAAGAGATTTCAACGAGCTTTGCAGACAGTCGTTTTGAAATGCCTTCTACCAGCACCTCGGTTTTGCCCTGAACGATCCCCTGAAATGGCTTTAAAGATTCCAATGCTCGATTCGCTTGTACAAGCAAATTGGATAGCTGTTCCTGTTGCTCGCTTAGCTGTTTACGTCGACGTAGACCTGTGATCACTATAAAGAGCACAAGTAGGATTAGTACGGTTCCGATTACAATGGCAGCAATCTTGAACATGGAGCTACTGGAGCGGCTTTCGGAACTGACTGAGGTTCCTGGATTGCTGGAGGTGCCGTTCTCTAAACCGCCGTTCGTACTGCCAATTGCACTGCCGCTTCCTGCGTTTCCTCCAGCATTTCCGGTGCTATCTCCGATGGAATGGACCGCTTTAATTAAGGCCTTTGTCCCTCCGGCGAAGTCTCCTTCTCTGGCATAAGGTATGAAATAAGTATCAAGTAACGCTGTAATGGCAGCACTTCCTGAGCTCCCCCCCTGATTCTGGGACCAGGCATTTAACGAGTTTTGAAAGCCTGGGTTGTTAAAATTCAGTTCAATGGACTGATCGCCAGCGGAGATTAGCAAGAGAATATCGCGTGTGGACAGTCCCCATGAGGCATAAGTTTCATCAGCGTACTTATCGGCTGGAGTGCCGTTTAAGGAATCTACGGTGAGTACATGCATAGTAACGAGATCCCCAGTGGCGGCAGCAGAAATGGATTTCGCTTCTGCGGAGCTAAACATTCCAGCGCTATCAGTAACTAATCCCTGCTGAGTAGGAATTACGGCGGCATATGCACCGGGTACCCATAACACGCTGATTAATAAGAATAAAGCTATATACTTTTTCAAGCTGACACGCTCCAATCTGAAGGACTTTGTATTCAATATATTATGCTAATAATTATACTATATCATTAACCATCAGGGACCTGGGGATCTTCCTATTCTTACATGTCCGCGAGTTATACCAGCAAAAAAAGCCGCATTCCCTAAAAGGAATGCGGCGAATATTCAGAAGGGCTATCTTGTCGGCAGACAGAGGATGTATTGCAATCTGGATTTAATTTCTTTTTGCCATTTTAAATCTCCAACTTTAACGGCAAGATTGAGCAGATCCAGATAATCGTCAACCTGTAGTGTTGTTCGGGTAGAGGTAACGTTCATGGGTGATCAGTCTCCTTTTTAACTTAAATATAGTAAAGTGAAATCAATAACTTCTTTAATAATGATAATCATTATCAACTTGTTTCATTATTGCTATTATCCACATTTTCCATCTAAAAAGCAATATAAAAATGTAGCATCCGTAATTTTATATAATTTACAAAGGGAAGGGTCATCGATAGGATTTGCGTATATTGTGTGACATGGACGTGAATAGCAGGGATATTGCCATATTTTGTCGAATATTATTTAGGTTATTACTGTAAAATCAGTAAAAAGGGGGATGAGCGATGAAGCAGGGTAAACTGTTGCTTCTGATTAGCATTCTATTTATGCTCTTACCTCCTACTGCCATTCACGCCGAAAGAAAGGAGATAGAATATCAAGTAGAGTTGGGATATCCACCTTATAAATATGAGAAAGATGGGTACATGACCGGTTTTGATATTGAATTGAGTAGTTTGATCTTTGAGAAGCAGGATTACGACGTCCACTATAGTACAGGGAAGTTGGAGAATGTGTATAGTCGGCTGGTTCAGGGAGATATCGAGACTGCGGGTCTAATGGCAATTACAGAAAAACGAAAGCAAGAGGTGCTATTTTCAGACACTGTATTCAAAAGCTATATTTCCATCTACGCAAGGCGAGGGCTTGAGGGTGAGATTAATTTAAAAACACTAGAACGATATAAGATAGGTCTAGGAAACGGGCAGTATTCGGAGACGGTACTAAACGGGAAATTAGGGATTAATGATTACGTAGAATATGCAACGGTCCCTGAGGCTTTAAAGGCTCTTGAAAAAGGAGAGATCGACCTTCTATTTGAGAATCAAGGGGTTGTCGATTATCTGCTCGATGAACAGGGGGAGACGAAGGATATTATAAAGGAATTGAGCGATCTCTACCCCAGGGATGTAGCATTTGCAGTCAGTAAATCCACACCGGAGTTGGTTTCTTATATTAACGAGAGATTGAACGAATTGCAGCATTCGGGTGCTTATGAAGAATTGTACCAGAACTATTTCTACGTTCATTCTGATTATTATAAAGGTATGATCCACAAGAGAATAGCTAACGGAATAATCGTTCTATTCTGTCTGCTTATTCTTAGTTTAATCCTGCTTAAATTGTATATAAATCGTTTACGGCGTGCTGTTTATTCGGAGCATCAATTTTTTGAGGATGTTATAGAGCATAGCGGCATGGTGGTCTGGGCGATACAGGCAGATAAAACAGTAGTCCGGTTTAACAAGTTCGCTGAGCGGATGACAGGTTTAAGAGAGAAAGAGGTACTGGGCGTAAATCTTGATGATATTGATGGTCTGAAGGGGAGTGCTGCTATTTTCCGGAAGCTGCTGGAACGGGCAATACGGCTCGAATATGTTAGCAACGTAGAAATTAAACTTCCAGATCAATCACCTGAAGCGCGCTATTTCTCATTCCGGACAACTTTATTAAAAGGGCTAGATAAGCAGGCGGGCGATATCTTTGTACTTGTTGGTGTGGATATCGATGAACGTAAACAGAATGAGCTAAATCTGCAGCTAAGTTATGAGGAACTAGAAGCTACTTATGAAGAGTTGTCAGCGACAGAGGTCGATCTGCAGGAACAGTTTAATAAGCTCCAAATCAGTGAACGACGTTTCCGGCTTACCTCAGAAGGTTCTGGTGCATATATGTGGGAGTTTGATTTGGAGGCGAGACGTTTTAATTTATCAGATCGATGGTATGAACTCATGGGCTACACGAAGGATGAAATCAACTCATTTGAAGATGGAGCGTTAAGTATTGTTCATCCCGATGACCTTGCTTCAACCCTTAAGATTAAACGAGATCACTTGAAAGGTATTACATCTATTTTCGAAACGGAATTTCGGATGCTTACCAAAGATAATCAAATTGTGTGGTTTGAAGTCAGAGGCAAGGCTACCCTTAATCCAAGGGATAAAGTTCTGTTATTCATGGGCTCCTTGATTGATATCAGCGAGCGGAAGCAGGCTGAGCTTAAACTAAGCAACAGCTACCAAGAACTTGAGGCGACCTATGAGCAGCTTGCGACCACTCAACAGGAGCTTCAAGTGCAATATAATATGCTTCTAGACAATCAGAAATATATACATCGTCTGGCTTATGTGGATGAGCTTAGCAATTTGCCTAACCGTTTATGCCTTCTGGAGTCGATGGAGAAATACCTGCAGCGTCCGGGCGGAAAATTTGCACTATTATTTCTAGATTCAGATAATTTTAAATACATCAACGATACATTGGGTCATAAATCCGGGGATGTACTCATTCAGAAGGCTAGTAAGAGATTGCAGTCATTGATGCAGGAAGGAGATATGCTCTCACGGCTAGGTGGAGATGAATTTGTTATTTTTATTAAGGATACAGAAGACCGTGAGGATGTATTGAACCTAGCAGAGCGTATTATGAGATCGTTCAGACAGTCCTTTGTGATAGGGGAGAGTAATCTATACGTTTCGCTAAGCGTCGGAATTTCTTTTTATCCAGAGGATGGGGAGACGGCCGAACAAATTCTGAGCAATGCAGATGTGGCGATGTATCGTGCCAAAGAGGATGGTAAGGGAACTTATGTAGTCTATGACAAATCGATGCATACAGCGTTTAATGAACGAATGAATATAGAGAAGCATTTGCGCAGTGCTATGTACAATAATGAGTTTGAAGTGTACTATCAGCCACAGCTGGATATTCAGTCCGGATTCATTTCAGGCTTTGAAGCCCTAATTCGTTGGAATAGTCCAACGCTTGGCTCTGTATCTCCGCTTTCATTTATAAAAATTGCTGAGGATTCCAGACTGATCATCGATATTGGTGAATGGGTGCTTCGGGAATCCTGCGTCTTTATGAAAGGCATTCAAGATCGTACAGGTGTTCCTTATAAAATATCGGTTAACATTTCGATAATTCAGCTATTCCAGAACGATTTTATCGAGATGGTACAGGATAGTCTGGCTGTAAGTGGTTTGAAGCCAAGCTGTCTTGAGTTGGAAATTACGGAGTCTATTTTCATGAAATCATTTAATGAGAGTATCTTGGGTAATCTGCGGTTCCTAAAATCTAAGGGCATCAGTATCGCCTTGGATGATTTTGGAACGGGGTATTCGTCCCTTAGTTATTTGCAGCAATTGCCGATTTCAACACTCAAGATGGATAAAACCTTTATTGATTCGCTCTCAGAAGAAGAAGCTAACAGCAAGTCTTTTGTGCAGTTGATTATACAGCTGGGGCATAATATGGGACTACAGGTCGTAGCGGAGGGGGTAGAAGAGGTTAGCCAGATGGATTTCCTCAAGTTGATAGGCTGCGACAAAGTTCAAGGCTACCTGATTAGCAGACCTGTACCAAAGCAGGCAGTGATAGAGCTTTTGGAAACACAGAGGCACTATGGAATATAGCTGTTAGATTCACACTTATAGATGAACACAAACAAGCCCATGAAAATATCAGTGGGCTTATTTGTTCAAATATATACATTTCTCGCATAAACGCTTACCGTCCATTAGGGACGTCGAAGGCGTTTTTGCTTGTGTTCAGTCTTTAGCTGATTACGATTTTATTCTTCCCTGTGTTCTTAGCCTCGTAAAGTGCATCATCTGCCTTCTGAAACGTAGAATTCTTGGAATCAGTACCTGTGAAATCATGCATACCGATACTGACGGTTACGCTTTTTCCGTCCATTTCCGCAAAAGGGTTATCAGAGATGGTTGTTAGAATATGCTGCATAATCTCATGAGAATGATCAATGGTTTTAGCAGTCAGAATGACGACAAATTCTTCTCCGCCGTAGCGGGCGGCGAAATCATCGGGACCGACATGCTCGAGTAGGATCGCGGCGACCTTTTGCAATACGATATCTCCAACGGAGTGTCCATAGGTGTCATTTACTTTTTTGAAATTGTCGATATCCATAACAGCTAGCTGCATGGGAAATGGATTACTCTGCTGATGATCGATCAGCCATCCCAAGTATTCGTGAAACGTTTTATGATTATAAAGATCAGTTAGAGGATCAATCTTAGATAGTCGGTCCATGATTATATTCTGAATGCGTAAATCCTGTTCTGACTTTACCGAGTTCTCCAGGGATCGCATCAAATCACGCCCGCGACCGATGACTGCGAAGCCTGCTAGAGCAGTACCTGCAAAAATAAGTGCAATAATGATAGTTTGTGTGATCGGTATGTACCCTTGACTCGAGGTCTTGATAAATAAAACGATCGTGTACAGTAGACATATGGCAGAAGTGGCTATCATATAGCTTTTCTTCATATAGATCATGGATATATGCAGTGGCATTAGCATAATTAATGAAATCATATATAGTTCATTGCTGAGATTGATGATAATCAGAAGTGCAAATATATGGCTCGCCACTGTAATCGTTAGCTCAGACCATAGGGGGCTCCATCTATAGACACATTCCAGAATAATGATCAAAGTCACTATGATGGAGTTAGGAATCACCGACTGTATTATAAAATTGCCCATGGTTAGGGTGGTGTCCGGGTGTTTGCCCCATAAGCATAGAGAAACCAAAAAATGAATACATAGATCCACAATCAGGATGATCCAGAATGCATTGAGAAGCACGCGATTCCAATGGGTCTGACGAGGAGTTTGAGATGTAGCATGCATAATATGTTCCTCTTTTCCAGTGGCAATATGCTTATATATTCGACAATAGTAACGGATTCCCTCTCGGCGAATGAATGAAGTGCTCTTGGGATAATTGTTCGAAAAGGAATACTATAGAAAGTATTTCCTTTAATTAACTCTGCTGATATAATGTTAGAATACATAACATCAATCGAGTGGAGTGGGAATAATGATGCAGATTCGTCGAAGCCAGATTTTTGTAGTCGTCCTGTTGCTCCTTGTCAGTGTTTACAGTTTGTTGATAGACATGTTCTGGATTCATAAGCTGGTAATCAATCTGCTTATGGCTTCTCTAGGCTGGGTCGTACTGAATTTGTCCCGCTATGGTTATCGTAAAGAATTGCTGCTGAAGGAATCTAAGAGTAAAGTGGAGCTCCTTGGTAATGAGATTGTAGTTACTTCGGACCGACTGCATGGTGCACTCGAAGAAATTAGCCGTCATACAGAAGAGTTGCAGCGGACAGCTGATTATTCACACGAATATGAGATGGATTTGCGGATTCGCAGTAACGAGGCTAAAGCTAATATTGAAGGCGCTTATCACACAATGGACGGAGTAGCATCAGTTACTTCACATATCGAAGAGTTAACGGAGAGACTGGGATCAAATATGAAATACGCCCGTCAGGGCATGACAACCATGGTTGATTCCTTGAGCATTGCAGATGCTGTGATGAAGGATCTGCAGATACAGAGCGGGGACATGTTGGCTAAGTTTACTACCTTGAGTAACCATATCGCGATGGTGGAAGAGATCAATACACTTATTAACAGTATTGTGGATGAAACCTCTTTACTCGCGCTGAATGCTTCCATTGAAGCGGCACGCGCAGGTGAACAAGGCCGCGGATTTGCAGTGGTGGCTAGCCGGATCCGGCAGCTAGCAGATCAAAGCAAGAGCTCGGTAGACCGTTCCTCTGGCATCTTGCTCGACATTAATAACGGAGTACAGCAAGTGCTGGAATCCGTTACGAAAGAGCAAGCTTCAGTGGAACGCGGGGTGAACGAGGTCGGCACTGTGAAGCTACGACTCGATGATATCGCGTCGAGAGTAGATGAAGTTGGCAGCGCCGTAACGGAAACCATCGATGCTGCCGCGAAGCAGGGCAAGCTGATTGTAGAAGTGACAACGGAGCTGAGTGGGGCGGTGGCTATCGTGAATGAGACGATTGCTAATGTGGATCTTACGCTGGAACAGGTGACACGGCAGCGGAACCAGATCGGTCAGCTGAACGAAGTCAGCGCCAATCTGTTGGCGGAGTCGCAATCGTTGCAGCAATCGGTTACTAGCATAGCAGGCCGAAAAGAAATCGAGATGAGCCAATATGCAGCCCGGCTTCAGGAAATGCAGAGTCTCTTGGAGAATATTTCAGTGAAGGAAGAGCTGTTCTCGCCGGATACTGAAGTTCATCAAGGTGTTCTAACCTCTTATATTAAGAAAATTCCGGATGTGCAAGCCATTTGGTCCAATCGGACGGATGGGACCTTTATCTACTCCGAGCCGGCGGCAGGCCTCCTGAATGCCAAGCGGCGGGATTGGTGGAATGGGGCCATAAATGAAGGTGAATATGTTTCGAAGCCTTATGTATCAGCGATTACGAAGCGTTCTTGTGTTACATTATCCAGAGCGATTAAGAATCGTCAGGGAGATGTCGTTGGTGTAGTAGGTATCGATTTAGCGGTGTAATAAAACGACAAAAGCAAGCCCTTTTATACAGGGGGCTTGCTTTTGTTATTCCGAATGTAATGTAGACTAGCTTTTAATTAGAGCCAATATGCAGCTGATTCCAAGTTGCTTGCCAATTCTTTTTAATAACCCGTTGTTCATAAATAGGAAGCAAGCTAGGGTTCTCTGTAAAATGCGGGGTAGGTCGTAATACTACATTAATTACGTCCGAAATTCCGTGTGGAGCGACTAGGATAACCTTACCGTTCTCATCTAAGGATAACCCGAGTGCTGTAGCAGTTTCCGGAAACTTGGAGATGGCATCTACAGCTGATGTATAAGGCGGGAGTTGATTGACGGTATGCATCCTTGCTTCATTTTTAACAGACCAGGGAACAGCAGGATTCAGGCTTCGTAGTCTCGCCTCCCATTGCTTTTCCACATCCTCTTGATGATTGCTGTCGTCATAATATATAACATCAACATCTGGCAAAGGTGTTCGTTCTTCGAAGCCATGAAGGGTGTCCCAAATTTTTGCACGCACAAAGCCAGCGCAAACCCACCAGTCAGGTAACTGCAACGATCTAGCATTTTCTAATATATCCATCATCCAGGGATCATTTTGTACAAGCTGTATGATATCTGCCTCGTGTTCTAATTTTTGCAAACCGCCCACCTCCGTATATGTATGCTTTTATTCTGTTCATATCATACAACAAGAGTTTCGATAGAGGTATTAAAGGATAGGCTGAATGGACAGAGGCATGAACTATCTTTATAATAAGTCGACATCTAGTCCTTTGGAGGCGGAGACCGTGCAATATACGTTTACGATATTACTGCAATTATTTGAAAGAGCTGCACTACTGCTGATGTGTCTGTTCGTGCTGACTCGTCTGCCGCGGTTTAAAGAGATTTTTCAAAAAGGAACCTACGCCCCGCAGGAGCTTGCCATAGCGACGACGATCTTCAGTTTATTCGCTATCTTTGGTACCTACAGTGGGATTAATGTGGAAGGCTCGCTTGTGAATGTGCGAATTATCGCCATCGTGTCTGGTGGGATTTTGTTCGGGCCATGGGTAGGACTCATAACAGGCATCATCTCAGGGGTTCACCGTTTTCTAATTGATATCGGAGGGGTAACCTCTCTTCCTTGTCTGATTACGAGTATTACCGCAGGGATTGTGTCAGGGGTAATATACCGCCGCACTTCTGGTGAACGTCGCTGGATGGCCGGCATTTTGGCCGGGATGGCCTGTGAAGCCCTGACGATGCTGCTCATTCTAGTGATGGCCGAACCGTCGTCGCTGGGTGTGGATATCGTGTCCAAAATTGCTTTTCCGATGATTATGAGCCAGATTAGTGTCGGTCTGATTGTCATGCTAGTGCAGAGTGTGGAAGGTGAAAAGGAACGGATTGCGGCGAAGCAGTCCAAGCTGGCACTGGATATTGCCAATAAGACCTTGCCCTATTTTCGCAATATTAATCCCGAGTCGCTTCGTACCATCTGCCAAATTATCAAAGAAGATATCGGTGCAGACGCTGTAGCTATTTCGGATACAAGACTCATTCTCGCTTACGTTGGTGTTGGGGAAGAGGACTATACTACGACCAATGAAATTATAAGTGAAGAAACTAAAGTGACGTTGTCCAGTGGTGAAATTACGATCCGTAACGACGATAGTGATTATGTGAATCCGGAGATTAAATCGCTGATTATTATTCCGTTGAAGGAAAAAGGCGAAGTTACGGGAGCGCTCAAAATCTATTACACCAGAGCCCACAAGATCACTTATTCTCTACAAGCTATGGCTGTAGGTTTGTCGCAAATGATCTCTACGCTAATGGAAGTATCGCGGGTTGAGGGCATTAAAGAAATGGCGAACAAAGCAGAGCTAAAGGCGCTGCAGACAAGCATTAACCCACACTTTCTGTTCAATGCGCTGAACGCGATTGCGTCCTCGATTCGGATTAACCCGGATAAGGCGCGGGAGTTAATTGTGAACCTGTCCGGTTACATGAGATACAATCTGGAGCTGACCGATGAATTCATTGATATCAAGCGCGAGTTGCAGCAGGTTCAGCAGTATGTGGAGATTGAAAAAGCGCGTTTCGGAAGCCGGCTTAATGTTGTGTATGATATTGATGAGGTTCAAGTTCGGATTCCGAGTCTGATCATCCAACCGCTTGTAGAGAATGCGATCATACATGGCATACTGAAGGTAAGAGGAACGGGAACCGTAACGATTTCTGTAAAAGATCAAGGTGATAATGTACGAGTAGGCATTCGGGATACTGGAGCTGGCATCAGCGAAGAAACGATAGAGAAGGTTTATACCGGTGATATGCCGGAGAATAAAATCGGATTGTTTAATGTACATCAACGAGTCAAGCTAATCTATGGAACTGGACTTACAATTCAGAGGCTCGAAAAAGGGACGAACATTTATTTTGATGTCAAAAAGGAGGGCCTATGAGAGCAATCATCGTGGAGGATGAAGAGCTGGCAAGACAGGAGCTAGCTTATTTAATAGAAACTCACAGCGGGATCGATATTGCGGCACAGTTTGAAGATGGACTGGACGCATTAAAATATTTGCAGAGTGATACGGTAGATGTGATTTTTCTGGATATAAATATTCCCTCAATTGATGGGGTGCTGCTGGCTCAGAATATTAGCAGGTTCTCGGTGAAACCATATATAGTGTTTATTACGGCTTATAAGGAGCATGCCGCTGAGGCCTTTGAGATTGAGGCATTTGACTATATTCTTAAACCCTACAGTGAGGTTCGAATTAAGGCTATGCTGCACAAGCTAGAGGGAGCATTTGCTGCTCGCGGAAGACATGGGGAAGAGGAACGAAATCCTGTCAGTGATAAGGTGAATCTGTGGAAAAATGAAAAGATTATCGTAGTGAATGCCGACGATATTTATTATGCTTCCGCACAGGAGAAGAGTACGAGCGTAATGACTAAAGGTGAGGAGTATAGTATGGCGCTTAGTATCAGCGATTTCTATAATCGACTGCCCGAGGATCGGTTTTTTCGCTGCCATCGTTCCTATATCGTTAACCTGTCCAAGATCAAGGAAATCATCCCTTGGTTCAACAATACATACTTGCTGCGCCTGCATGATTTGGACTTTGAGGTGCCGGTAAGTCGTAGCAAGGTCAAAGAATTCAGGCAGATCATGCGCCTATAAATGCAGTTCATTCTTCATTTTCGTCATCTCATGCCAGATTTCTCTCAGCATCAGCTGATTTAGCTACAATAAAGAGGCAATAGAAGCTCTTGTAGCAGACAACGAGAGAGAAAGAAGGAATAGACCATGACTTCGACGATGGACAACAAAAACGCCAAACGGTGGCTTATCGTATTAGGAACAGTAATTATGCAGATGGGTCTAGGTACCATTTATACATGGAGTTTGTTCAATGCACATCTGGTAACGAAATTCGGATGGGAGCTTAACTCTGTTTCTATTACGTTTTCGATCACGAGCTTTGCACTCGCTTTTGCGACTTTGTTCGCAGGGAAATTGCAGGATCGTTTCGGGCTTCGCCGGTTGACTGCCACCGCAGGGATTGTGCTTGGTCTAGGATTGATTCTTAGCTCTCAGGCGAATTCGCTTCTAATGTTCTATGTATTGGCTGGCGTGATCGTTGGTTTTGCGGACGGAACAGCTTATATCACTTCATTATCTAACTTAATTAAATGGTTTCCGAATAATAAAGGCTTAATTTCCGGTGTGTCCGTGGGTGCTTACGGAACGGGGAGCTTGATTTTTAAATATATTAATGGCAGCTTGATCGACTCAGTGGGTGTATCTAATACATTTATGTATTGGGGCATGATTGTTATGGTCATGATTGTAATCGGTTCCTTGCTCGTCAGAGAAGCTCCAGTACAAGCAGCATCATTGGGTGCAGCATCAACTTCGACTATCGCTAAACCAAAAGACTACACGGTAAAAGAAATGCTACGTACAAAAGAAGCTTATCTGTTGTTCATTATTTTCTTTACCGCTTGTATGTGTGGCCTGTATTTGATCGGTATTGTAAAAGACATCGGCGTGCAGCTGGCTGGACTTGATGTGCAGACGGCAGCTAATGCGGTAGCGATGATTGCAATCTTTAATACAGCAGGACGTTTGATCCTGGGTGCCTTGTCTGACAAAATGAGCCGGTTGAAGCTGGTAGGTGCTTCACTTGCTGTAACGGCAGCCGCTATGTTGACCCTTAGCTATGCAACGCTGAATTTCGGACTGTTCTTCACTTGTGTAGCAGCCATTGCGTTCTGCTTCGGTGGTAACATTACAGTATTTCCGGCGATTGTCAGTGACTTCTTTGGACTTAAGAACCACAGTAAGAACTATGGAATCGTGTATCAAGGTTTCGGTATCGGTGCCCTTTCCGGTTCGTTCATCGCCGTCTTCCTAGGCGGGTTTAAACCTACTTTCGTGATCTTTGGTCTCTTGTGTCTGCTGGCCTGCATCATCGCAATTTCACTGAAACCGCCGGTGGAGAAAGTGAAAGAGAATGAGAAGAAAGCCTTGCGCCTCAAAGCTACAGAGCGGACGGCTTAAAGGGAACAAAGACAACTAGATAATTCGAATAATGGCGTGCAACTGACAACAGTTGTACGTCATTTTTTTGTTGGCGGTTAGCGTTAGCGTTCGGCTAAGAAAATGAAAGTGTTAAACCAAAAGTACCTTTGGACGAGTTAACGGACTGCATAGCTCTTAGTAGCCCCTAAATGTGTATAATTGGACGTGAAAACTATCTATATTTCGAAAATAGGTTCTCCTCGGTCCAATACATATTCTATGTAGCGCGAACCACAGTCAAATTTTGTTCCTATTTTGATTTGCATAGGCACTTTTTGCCGCGCTCAAGTGTTATAGAAGTTATAAAGGTTAAGGAGGTGCTTCTCTCGCCACAGGATTCGCTAGACCCCAAGGAGCTGGAAGAGTTAATTGATAGTATCCAAAAAGGAAATACCGATCGGTATGCTCTTATCGTCAGAGCTTTTCAAACACCGATCTACCGCTATTGCTATCGTTTGTTAGAAAACAAGCAGGATGCGGAGGACGCGGTTCAGGATATTTTGGTAAAAGGCTATCAATCTATCCTTCAATACAAGTCGCAGATGCATTTCTCGGCATGGTTCTATCGTATCGCGTATCATCATTGCTTAAACCTGCTGCGCAGACGGCGTCTGCAAAAGCGGGTCATGAGTATCTTCAAGCCTGAATTTATGTCTGCAAGTCCTGAACAAGAGCTGGATGATCGGTTGTTTAATCCCTCATTGTCAGCCGCATTAGCGCAGTTGTCGCTGGAAGAGCGGAATATGCTTATTCTGCGAGTGTTTGAGGAAAAAACTTATGCGGAGATCAGCGAAATTCTTGGGGTCAGTCCGAATGCACTGACGAAGAGAATGAACCGGATCAAGCAGAAGGTACAGGAAGGTATGAATTTAGAGGAGGAAATCACATGGAACGAACCCCAATCAGCAATGAATACCAAGATATAATTTATGCTTCAGCTGGGAATGAACTTCTGGGTGAAATCGATGTAGAAGAGAAGGTTATGGGACATATCCGTGGCATATCAGATCGAAAGCGATCGTTCTCGCTCTCGCTGAAGACGATGAATAAAACAACGGCAATTGCAAGTATGTTAGCCCTGTTCCTGATGATCTCAGTGACAGCTTATGCTGCATCGGAATATATCCAGATTCGTAATAGTGAAGGCGTAGTAAAGGTTCAGCATGTTGCGCCGAATGATTCTGCAGGAGTAGCCTCCTATGATAAATATGCTGCGCAGATTGACACATTAGCTAAACCGGGTGAGCTGATCGCTTATTTGGTGAACAATAAGGCGGGTACAGAAGGCTTGGGACCCGATTTGCAATTTAAGTATAAAGAGCAGCGGATAGGTGCATATTCTGATTTTCTGAAGGAAATCAAACGGACAGATGCGCCGATGCTCCCTGCATTGGTATCAGGGTATGCTTTTAAATATGGGGTTATTAATCCTAATCATCCTACAACGGATGCAGATAAGAAAAGCTCTCTTTATAAAGAGACGTTGCGCGATCTTACTGCTCAGGCAAACCAAGAGAAGGGTAGCAGTAATTTATTCATGAAAGCTATACCATGGTCGGAACCAGGCTGGATCAGTGCCATTTATTCGAAGGACAATGCCTTTATAGGTATCTCTGCCACGATCATGCATGGCGGGAAAGTGTTTGTGGAGCAAGAACCTGAGAATCAAGCAGATAAGATTGTAGTGGCAGGTACAGAGGTTATTTATAACAAAGTAGTAAAGAAAGAGGTCAGCTACGATTATTTGAATTGGTATAACGAGAAGCAGGATGCTTATTATACACTCACCAGCTACGGAGATAAGATTCTGACCAAGGAGCAATTATTACAGTTGGCTGGGGAGCTGTTGAAGTAGATTCTTATCGTTTTTGTAGTTTTGTAGTTTTGTATTTGCATGCGCTAAGTTAGTTGTAGAGAATGCAATTAGGGAAGAGGGTATGAGCAGATCAGAAATAAATAGTGTATAAAATACAGTTGAATCGTATGCAAATAAGGTAGCAGGTTGAGTAAGATATAAAAGAAGGTATCCCTAATGTGAAGCTCTAGGGATACCTTCTTTATATTCTTAAGTTGAAAGATCGATCAGGATCAGCCTTCGAGCAGCAGCGCTTCTGGATCTTCCAGCAATTCCTTCACTTTGACGAGGAAGCTTACCGCTTCGGAGCCGTCAACGATCCGGTGATCGTAGGAGAGGGCGATATACATCATTGGACGGTTAACGGTTCTTTCTTCGTCCAGCGCGATTGGACGCAATTGAATCTTATGCATCCCAAGAATACCTACTTGAGGGGTATTCAGAATCGGAGTGGATAACAGTGAACCGAATACACCGCCGTTTGTGATGGTGAACGTTCCGCCTTGAAGCTCGGAGAGGCTTAGCGTATTCGCACGTGCCTTGGAAGCGAGTTCGCCAATCTGGCGTTCGATTTCCGGGAAGCTGAGGCGATCCGCGTCGCGGACAACTGGAACCACCAGACCTTCCTTAGCAGCAACGGCAATACCGATGTCGTAGAATTTCTTAACGACCAGATCCTCACCATCGATCTCAGCATTCAGCAGTGGGTATGTCTTCAGCGCTCCGATTACGGCTTTGGTGAAGAAGGACATGAAGCCTAGTCCAACTTCATGCTTCTCTTTAAAAGCATCCTTGCGGCGCTTACGGATGTCGAGGATCGCTGTCATATCCACCTCGTTGAAGGTGGTCAGCATAGCTGCGGTTTGCTGCGCTTCTACCAAGCGGCTGGCAATCGTGAGCCGTCTGCGCGACATGCGCTTGCGCTCCACGTTCTTGCCATCCTCCGGCGCGGCTTTGCTCGCTGCCGGCTTCGCTGGCTCCGGCTTGCCTTGCGGCGCCGGAGCTACTGGTGCAGCGGCCTGCGGCGCTGCACCATGACCCGACACATCGGCCTGACCAATCCGGCCGATCGGATCACGGGCGCTAACCTCGCCGAGGTCGATGCCGCGCTCCCGTGCCAGCTTGCGTGCGCCCGGCGATGCCAATGCAGTGTGGCTGTCGCCACCTGCAGGGGCTTCGGGCGCTGCTACAGGTGCGGCTGCTGCGCTGCCGCTTGCCGGTGCCGCTTCAGGCGCTTTGCTCTCAGCGGCCTGCGGCTTACTGCCGCTAGCGGCTCCAATGATGCCGATGGCTTCGCCAACGGCTACGTTCTCGCCCGCTTGACGTAGGATGGAGGAGATGACACCCTCCACCTCCGCACTAATTTCCAGATTGACTTTATCTGTCTCTAACTCAGCAAGCACATCGCCTTGACCTACCGTGTCGCCTTCTTTAACCAGCCATTTGTAGATGGTTCCTTCGGATATAGATTCTCCCAGATCGGGTACTAAGATTTCTGACACAGGCCGTTACCTCCCCAAACATAATGGTTTACGCTATTGTGATACCGTCCTCTTAGGAGGACGGTACAGCCGTTTGTACTTGTGAATTTGATTTTAGGGCCTCTGAAACAATTCTACGCTGTTCAAAGCTATGAACATCTGCATAACCACTGGCTGGACTGGAACGTTCAGGACGTCCGATATATCTCACGCTGGTGTTTTGCGGTGCAATGGAGCGTAACCGAGGTTCGGTGTAGCTCCAGCCACCCATATTTTTCGGCTCTTCTTGCACCCAGACAATTTCCTGAAGAGCTGGGAACGAGCTTAGGTGAGCATTCAGTTCACGTTCTGGGAACGGATAGAGTTGCTCTAGGCGAAGTACATGTAGCCAAGACCAATCTTTGTCTGAGGCAGCTTCGAGTTCTGTTTGGATGTCGATAGCTACTTTACCGCTGCAGACTACAAGACGCTTAACCTCACCTGGTTTTTTGCCTAGCAGAGGCTCTGATAACACAGGCTGGAATTGTCCTGAGGCGAGCTCAGTTCCGGCAGAAGCGCTCCGTGTATTACGAATGAGACTCTTCGGTGTCATGATGACTAGCGGTCTTGCATCTTCCTGTCCGCATAACGCCGCTTGGCGCCGCAAGAGATGGAAATACTGGGAGGCGCTCGTCAAGTTGGCAACGGTCCAGTTTTCTTCTGCGGATAATTGCAGGAAGCGTTCCAATCTACCGCTGGAATGCTCAGGTCCCTGTCCTTCGTAACCATGAGGCAGCATGATGACAAGATTGCTGCGCTGCGTCCATTTGGCGCGTCCAGCGGCAATGAATTGGTCAAATATAACTTGACCTGCATTAGCGAAATCGCCATATTGTGCTTCCCAGATCACGAAGGTTTCCGGTGCGAACACGTTATAACCATATTCAAAGCCTAATACCGATGCTTCTGACAGCGGACTGTTGTATACCCCAAAGGAAGCGCGGGAATTACTCAGCTGATGAAGCGGAGAGAACAATTCCCCAGTCTTACTGTCGTGCAGCACTAGATGTCGATGAGCGAAGGTTCCGCGCTGAGCATCCTGGCCGCTCAGGCGAATTGGCGTACCATCTTTTAGAATGGTAGCGAAGGCGAGAGACTCAGCAAGTGCCCAGTCGACCTTCTCACCTTCATTCAGTGCATCCTTACGGCGTTGCAGAATTCGTTCCAGCTTCGGATAGACTTGGAATCCTTCTGGCACAGTCAGCAGTTCACGATTGATCTCCTGCAGACTGGAGATAGATAATGCTGTTGAGCCTGGCGCAGCGTGTTCCGCTTCTAAAGGAATGAAGGCTTTTGGTTCTTTTTTCTTGTGATTGCCTTCCTTCATACTATCATACGCACGTTGCAAAACGCTTTCTGCAGCAGCATTCATCTCTTTAACATCGTCAGCTGTAAGAATCTTTTCACGCTGTAGTCGCTCAGCATAAACCTTGTAGACGGTTGGATGTTTACGCACCTTACTGTAAACAATAGGCTGTGTAGTATCAGGATCATCCATTTCGTTATGACCATGACGGCGGTAGCCGATGAGATCAATCACGAAATCCTTTTTAAATTGGTGGCGATATGCGCTAGCTAAACGGACAGCTGCTACACAGGCTTCCGGATCATCAGCGTTGACATGGACAATCGGGATTTCATACCCTTTGGCGATATCACTGGCATAATGCGTAGAACGGGAGTCTTCACTTTCGGTCGTAAAGCCGATCCGGTTATTAACAATGATATGGATCGTTCCACCATTCTGATAACCTTGAAGTTTGCCGATATTAAGTGTTTCTGCAACAATCCCTTCACCCGGAAAAGCAGCATCGCCATGCATTAGCACTGCTATAGCTTTACTGGTATCAATCTTAGGCAGCCCGGCAGTGCTCCGATCCTCTTGAGCGGCACGAGTGAAACCTTCCACGACAGGATTGACGAATTCCAAGTGACTTGGATTGTTCGCTAGTGTTATTCTTGTGCGTACGGTTTCTCCTTCACGGACAGCGCGGTCTGCACCGAGATGGTATTTCACATCACCCGTCCAGCCATAGTTAATTCCTGTAGAGCCTTCGGAAGGGAAGAGCTCCTTGTTTGGAGAATGATGAAACTCTGAAAATATAATATCATAAGGTTTGCCTAAAATATGTGCGAGAACGTTGAGACGGCCGCGGTGCGCCATACCCATCAGAATATGCTCTGCACCGTCATGCGCAGCAGCGCGTACGATTTCATCGAGCATCGGCACAAGAGCGTCGTTGCCTTCCAAGCTGAAACGTTTCTGACCCACAAAGGTCTTGTGGAGGAAGGTTTCGAATTGCTCTACTTGAATTAGGCGGTTCAGTAGTTCTTTGCGTTCTGAATTATTTAAAGGTGCTGGTGAGCTAGTGGATTCTGCCTGTCTATTCAGCCATTGCAATTCTTTTTCCTCATGCACATGCCCGAATTCATAGGCGATAGTTTTGGTATATGCCTGACGCATACGCTGAACAGCATCCCATCCGGTATGCACGTCATTTGGTGCATTCTCCCAAATGAGTGTGGCAGGTAATGCGATCAGATCCTCACGGGTCAGCCCATAGGTTTCAAGTTCGAGATATTTAGCCATGGGATTGTGGTCCCGCTCAAGCGGATCAATTTCAGCGGCCATATGGCCATATATACGAATATTAGCGATTAACTTGGAAGCTCTTACTGCTTTTCTAAGCCATTCGGTGTCTCCCGAAATGCGAGGCTGTGGAGCCGGTTCGCTATCCGGTGTTAATGGTGGGGGACCCGAATTTGTAAAAAGTTCGCGATAATTATTCTCTACGGTGGTTGGGTCTTTCACAAATTGCTCGTATCTTTCTTGAATGTAGCCTAAATTGGGTCCATAATACTTACTCCAAATGGATTCGTTATAGGGCTCTTTGGCTGCCATGAATACATCCTCCTCAACGGATGAACTCCATACGTGACATTTTGTGTCAATGCTTGTAGGAGCTGTGATGATTGCGGTTTCATTCCTCATCTTATTGTGCTACTTTCCACACATGTAATCAATTCATTCTTTCGTCTAATACGTTCGCAAAATGGTATGGGTTAGCTTATTCTACTAAATAAAGAGTTGTTCTTTTTTATTACCCATTCTAAAGGCCTACTAAAATGATTCTATTATCCTTAATTTTAACTAAATAGGGAATGGGACATTATTATATTGGCTTATATAATTTTATGAATAAGACGAGTATCGCGATAATAGGACAGGAAATTCTATAAAAGAACTTCTATTTTTTGTTTTTTAATGGAAAAACTAATCAGAAATCGACACACTTTTTCACTTTAGTATAGTATAATGTTATTGCAGTTAGCGTTTTTCATATATTTCAAAGTAGATCCTTTCACGTAAAGGGTCCAGTAAAAGGTAAACTTGCCGAAAGGCAGGGGCACAAAGTCGCGGGTCTAAGGTAGAAATACTATGACAGCCGGATTGCCTGGGGACGTAAAATCTTAGGAGGAGATTTTTTGGACAAGTCCAACCAGGGAAGCAACAGAGAACAGCAGGTCATTGATCTAGACGTAGAGTGGGTCCATTTATTATTAGCAGCTAAGAAGGCTGGCATAAAGGCAGATGAAATTCGTCGCTTCTTTCATGAGAAGACTGTGCAAGCCGTGCAGTAATACATTCAGAGCATTACATATCAAATGAGCACAGCGATAACTCGCTGTGCTTTTTTTCTTTATATAAGAAGCTATAAGTTTCAGATGACACACTGTCCTTATATTCTAGTAGAATATAAAACGCCTTCGCAGTCCATATAGGAGAACGAAGGCGCTTATGCTTGATAGTATGAGTAGAAGAGGATCTTATCAGATCAGATGGAAGGATTAATCCTTCTGATCCAGGCGCCATTTCTGGTAGTCCAGAAACTCCTTGAATTCGCGTTTGCTTATGCCTGAGGCCATAGCTTCCTGCACCAATCGGAACCATTCCGAATCTAAAGGTGATTCCTCAGCATCATTAGGTTCTCCATAGAGCAAAGCGTGGATGGATACCTGAAGCGCGTCGGCGATCTTTTCGATAAATTGGATTGAAGGATTGGATTGGATGTTTCTCTCCACATTGCTAAGATACGACTTAGCAACATCCGCTCTGTCCGCAAGCTCAGATAGGGACAATCCCTTTTCTAGGCGGAGATGCTGGATACGTTGGCCCATATTTTGTGGCACTATGCTGACGCCCCTCCGTAATTTTTGTTATTAGTATAGCAAATATCAATAAATTCGACAAAGATTATTGTAAAGAAAAAAGCAGCATCTACTTATCCGCTTTCCGGAATAAGAATCTGCTGCTCTTCGAATGGAAGACTTATTAGATTATTTAGCGGATCCAGCAGTTTGCTTACCTACGAAATCCCAAGTCAGAGTTAATGAATCTTTTTGGAAGTAGTTTTGCTCTTGGCCGTTATCAACAAATTCGAATTGAACGGTGAAGCTATCATTTGTGCCGGCCTTAATTCCAGATGCTTCGCTAGTACCCCAGATTGCATCAAGTCCAGTGTTTTTTACGAGATCCGGTGTCTGAGTCTTCAAATCGGCCAGGGTAGTTTCCCAAACTACTTTCTCTTCACTACCAGGTAAGATGCCGCTTTTATCTTTATTCACCAGGAATTTAACTTTGATGAATTTTGCCAAATCGTTAGCGCCGTTGTTACCACCTACATCATTAATAGAGGTAGCTGTTTTGAGGAGGATCGAACCGATATCAAGTGTACCGTCATTTTTTAGTTTGAAGTCTCTTTTGATCGTATCGCCTGGCTTCAGATCCTTCAAATCAACGATAACAGAAGGATCAGAGTTCAAATCCAGTGTACCTGCTGCGAATGTAGCGGTGCTTTGTGCAGTGTCGCTAAAGTAAGCGAAAGTTCCTCCACCAATCAATGATAAACCCAGTGCTGCAGATGCTACGCCAAGACCCAATGTTTTTTTGATACCCATAATTAAAATTCCTCCTCGGTTTTTGTGGTTTTTTTATAAAAGTTATATATTGTAACTTCCGGTTCGTAAGCGGAAGCGGACAATCAACGAATTACTGTATTTCAGTTGGAGGTGGAGAGGTGGGCAGTATAGCCGCATTTTTCTTTTCGAGTGCAGCTACAGCCTTCCATGATGAATACAGGGCATAGAGCAGGAGCATCAAGCCTGGTACGATCATGAGCACAACACTTCCAGCTTTGGAAACTGCGAAATTCATAGCGTAACCTACATAAGGTACGGTGACCCCTGCATACTCAGCTACAACATTCGTGGAACTGGTAGGGTTCATATCAGGCGCATCATTGTTATCGCCTTTCGTGCGATACATGGCTTCACCAGTAGCATTGTTCATTGTTGCTTCTACAACACGGTGAGTAATGAGCAGGTTTTCTTCATTTCTAAAGGTGATAACATCGCCTTTTTTGAAGCGATTCATATCTCCTCCGGGTTTTAAAGCGACAATCGATCCGGTTTGAATCCCTGGCTCCATCGAACCTGAGAGTACCGATTTGATCTGGTATCCGAAGAAGGCAGGTTCACCGCCGGAGGCCTTGGATAACACTACGGCTATCACCAGCAGAATAAAGATCACAAGCATGATGCTCGATAATGTATTGTTGATCATTTTTTTAATCCGCATATTATTCTCCACCTTTGTCTTGTTGAGGGGCCGAAGGAGCTGGTGTTGCTGCCGGCGGGGAAGAGGTTGTAGCTTCCGCCTTTGGCGTCTCCTGAGGAACCTTTTGCTGTGGTATATCTTGTGGAATCGTTGGCTCTTCACCAACTTCCGGATCGACCGGGTTAGTAGCTGGGGCTTCAGGTTGCTCTTTATTTATGTTCTCTGGAGCAGCTTCACCTGTCGGTGGAGTCGCTTCCGTTTTTGCTTTCTCTTCAGCTTCAGCTTTCGCTTTGTCCTCTGCTTCTTGCTTTTCTTTTTTCTCCAGGGCCAAACGTTCTTCTTTCTTCGCTTGTTCCAGCGCCTCTAATCGGGCTTTCTCAAGGGCTTCCAATTGTTGTTCGCGGGTTTGACTGATCAATTGGAGCTGACTCTGAAGAGTGCTGATGCCTGAAGTAGCTGATTCTTTAAGATCATTCATTTCAGTATTGAGATTTTCATAAGTGGAGGTAAGCTCGCTAGAGATATTGCCAGCCGGTTGACTAAAAGCAATCAGGTAGGGGAACGGCTGCTGAAACGCCTCATTGCGTAACTCTGGTTGTCCATATACATCACTGGTCACTACCGAAGCAAACGGAAGACCGATGTCGTGAATAGAATTTAGGTATTGGATGACTCCATTTAAGGAAGCATTCAGGGATTCAGAGATTACACCACTTTGATTCAGGCTATTTTGCAGCTCACTGAAGAATTGTTCATCCTTGATTTCTAAACAGTTTGAATCTAGAGAGGTCATATATCCTCCAATCTGGAATAATACGGCTGCTGCTGCGTTCAGCTCACTATTGATTTCGTTCCAAATTTGGCTGTTGGTGGCCAATTGCTCATTAACGCCATCAATTTGAGATTGAAGCGCGGAGATTTGCGAGGAAATCTCTTGCGCTGCGACATCAAGCTCATCCAGCGACATGCCTTCTATTCCCGAAACATCTGAGAGACTGCCTGAAGGGGCATAGCTTTGTAGCGATCCTTTTAAAGCAGTAGCTTTTTCGATATGATCTTTGAGTTCTGTTAGAAGCCCTTTGATCGAGTTTGGAAAGACTTCGCAAAAGCTAATTGTGCTGGTCGCTTGCGTAGTAGCTCCAAAACCACCGTAGGTATTACCCACTTGCTGCGAGGTATACAGAAACAAGACGGAGACAGCCATTCCTGATTGCAGAACACGTAGTCCGATTTGCCTCTTTCTTTTAGGTCTTCTTTTTGCTGATCTGGGTCTCAGAGGAATACCTCCCCTCAATGTCTTGAATTTCTTTGGTTCGTTATTGTCGTTCTCAATAAAGAACAACTTCTGTAATGAATAATACATGGAATAAATTGAAAAGAAAACTGCCAATAAGCCTCGCTTGTGCTCTATAAAGAACGAAAATGTTAATTTATCTCTATTTACCTCGGTTTTTCGCTCGATATCTATTTTTATTCGCAATAGAGAACAATATGTAAGAAATGGGGAGGCATTAAAAATAGCCTAATCATGCGAGAGGCACAATTAGGCTATTCAGAATCCTTTGGAGTTGAATTTGTGGAGCGGGTTAGGGAAGACGAGTACCACGCGAACTAACGTATAAGTCATACCACTCTTTACGAGTAAGCTCCAGTTTGTCCGCATCGGCGCAGGCAGCAATGCGCTGCGGATTCACAGTTCCAATCACAGGCTGAATAGCTGCCGGATGTGTCATTAGCCAGGATAGCACTATGGATTCGGGTGTTGTTCCTTTTTTATCTGCAAGTTGTTTAACCATGGCAGCTGTCTGGACGATATTCTCTGATTGATCCTCTAATGAACGTCCGCTAAATAAGCCTTGTGCGAGTGGGCCCCAAGCTTGAAGCTGAATATTCTCCATTCGACAATGCTCAAGGGTTCCCTCAGGAAAGGTAATATCCTTCCAAGGTTCACGGTTTACACTGATTCCAGCATCGACCCAGCTCAGCTTGGCTAGGCTCATATGTAGCTGGTTTACGATAAAAGGCTCATCGCAATAGGCTTGGAGCATTTTGATTTGCGCTGCGCTCATATTGGATACACCAAAATGGCGAACCTTGCCTGCTGCTTTTAATTGATGCAATGCAGAGGCTACTTCCTCCGGATCCATTAGGGGATCAGGCCGATGAAGCAGCAGAATATCTATATATTCTGTTCCTAGTCTCTGCAATATTCCATCTACACTGCTTAGAATATGCTGGCTTGAGAAATCGAACACATTAGAGCTGTCTCCAGGCTCCATTAGCTTAATACCGCATTTCGATTGAATAATGATTTGTTCGCGGAGTCCTGGGCGTTCTTTGAAGATCTGACCGAACACCTTCTCGGCTTTACCACGGGTATAAATATCTGCATGATCAAACATATTGATACCAATAGACAGTGCAGCGTCGACGGCTTCATGTCCTTGCTTAACATTCTCGGCGGTAATAGGTTCATGATCCCAGCCCCCACCAAATCCCATACAACCTAGAGCAATACGGCTGGCTGGTATACCGCGCTTGTTTAAAGGCAGCGTTCTCAACAATGTGATTCCTCCTAGGAAAATATGATTGCGTACACGTACATATTGTACACTTTTAGAATCCTGTATGGTATTTATTGCAACACCGCAGCAAAAAAAAGAAGAGGCCTTTAGGCCTCTACTCTAGATTGAGTGGTGTTCCGACATCATTTAACTTACGTGCTACAACGTCATTATAGAGGCGTTTCAGCCATTTTAGCTCCGTCAGGTTATGTTCATAGGTGCCGTACATGAGATGAAGAGCGGAACGAGGAACAATGGGAATATGTTCTTCATATACCTGATAAGCCAGATTTACCAGATGTTCAGTTTCCCGAATGCGTTCTTCGAGCAGTTTCTCCACTTTGCTTTGATCGACATGACGCGACATGGCTAGCGCCATATACATCGGATGATAGAAAGGCTCGTTCTTTTTAATTTGCTGTAGAATTAACTGTTCGAATAAATTTTTGCCTTGCTCAGTAATACCGTAAATGGTTTTATCTGGGCGATCACTGCTGCTAATCACCTCTAAAGCTTCGATATAGCCATCTTGTGCAAGTTTATCGACAGCGTAATAAAGAGACCCGAGCTGCAATTTTGTAATTCGGTCCATGGAGCGTTCTTTCATAACTATTGTAATTTCATAGGGATGCATATTCCGTTCCAGCAGTAGACCGAGAATGGCCAATTTCATCGACATAATCGTTACCTTTTACCCTCGGATGCCTGAGCAGCTTTACTCGGAATGGTGAGGCGGTCTTTTGGCATAAGCAGCACAAAGACTAAACCAAGGACCGCAGGAATCAAGGCCCACATAAAGGTATGTGCGATAGAAGAGGACAGCGCACTGGATATTTTCTCTAAAATTTCAGGTGGAATCTTGGCTCTTGCTTCAGGTGTCAGGGCCGCCCGCGGATCGCCGAAGGCTGCTGATTGCTCACTTCCGCCAAAAGCATCGCTAATGCTGCTCGTGAAGCTATTACGCTGAATAATCCCGAAGATTGTAATTCCCAACGTCATTCCAAGAGAGCGCATAAAGGTACTTGTTGAAGTTGCCGAACCGCGTTGACGCATGTCGAAATTATGGATCGCCGCCATGCTTAGTACGGAGAAGGAGAAGCCTACGCCGAACCCGGTCAAGGCCATAAATATATTCAGCATGAGACGGGAGGTATCTGGTGACAGAGTGCTTAGACTATAGACACCTGCGACAAAGCAGACTGCGGACAAGATCATAATGTTGCGGAAGCTGGTTTTGGTTGTAAGCAGCCCCCCGGACTGACTGCCCACGACCGTTCCGATCATCATCGGCATGAGGATCAATCCTGAGTTCGTTGCGGAGCCGCCAAATACACCCTGTACGAAGATAGGAATATAAATTGTAGCTACGATAAAGGCAGAGCCATAGAACAAGGCTGTCACACTACTTGTTGCAAACAACCGTTTACTGAACATCGCGAACGAGATAACAGGTTCAGCCGCCACTCTCTCAATGAGGATGAATGCCAGCAACAGTACAGCAAAACCGGCGAACAAGCCGAGGATAACACTAGAATCCCAAGCGTATTGATTGCCTCCCAGCTCTAGTGCGAACATTAAGCAGATAATGGCGCCGACGAGAGTGAAGGCTCCGCCCCAGTCGATGCGCTGTTTTGCATGAGAGATCGACTCTTTGTAAGAAGTTGCGATCAGAAACAGTGCAATAATTCCGAGCGGCAGGTTAATGTAGAATACCCACTGCCAGCCTACATAGTCGGTGATATATGCACCCAGTAACGGTCCTAGTACACTGGAGATTCCGAAGACGGCACCGAATAGGCCGGTCAGCTTTCCTCTTTTTTCAGGAGGGTAAATGTCGAAGACGATGGTGAAGGCGATAGGCATTAGTGCACCGCCGCCGATCCCTTGAACAGCTCGATAAATACTGAGCTGCGTAATACTGGTTGCAGTACCACACAGTGCTGAGCCAACCAGGAATACAATCAGACCGAACATGAAGAAACGTTTACGTCCGTACATATCTGAGAGCTTGCCGAAGATAGGGGTTCCAGCCATTACCATGACCATATAGGCCGAGGTGACCCATACGATTTTATCCAGACCGCCAAGGTCAGAGACTATGGTTCCCATAGCTGAAGCTACAATGGTATTGTCCATCGCGGACATCAGAATACCGAGCAGCAGGCCGACAACTACGAGTTTAAGATTACTTTCTTTAGTATGCATGCTTCGCAGGCTCCTTTTTCTAAATAGTGATATTCCGTTCAAATAATGTTCATACTTTAGAAGCAAAACTTATTATATTCAAATTTGAATAGGGTAGCAATAGTTTTTTTAGAAAAGGGAATTGGAGTGCCAGGCAATGAAGAATGTCTCTTGACATACCCTACGGGGGTATATTATATTAATGGCAAGGAGGCTGATTCTTATGTCTACTAGTAAGCAAGAACAAACTGAGAAATCCTGTGAGGCTGGCTGTCATTCATCTGGAGAACGAATGAGTCATCATTCAGCAGATTTCAAGAATGGTTTGAATACTCGCCTCAACCGGATTGAAGGCCAGATCCGCGGGATAAAGGGTATGATAGAGCGGGATACTTATTGTGATGATGTGCTCAATCAGCTCGCAGCGGTTCAAGCGGCACTAAACGGTGTTGGTAAGATGCTGCTGAAAGGGCACATGAAGAGTTGTATTATTGAACGAATCGAAGCCGGTGAACATGAGGTTATCGATGAGCTGCTAATTACGGTTAACAAATTAATGAAATAATAAGCTAATGCTTCTTGAGCATGGCTTCATAACATTTACTGGAGGTAATATTAATGTCGAACGCTACATTAAACGTTGAAGGAATGTCGTGTGGTCACTGTGTCAGCTCTGTAGAGAAGGCTGTAGGTAATCTTGGAGCTACTGCAAAAGTTGATCTTGCTGCTAAAAAAGTTTCCGTTGAGTATGACGAGAACAAGGTAAGTCTTGGAGCTATTAAAGAAGCTATTGAAGATCAAGGGTATGATGTAGTTTAATTTGAAGCAGAGTAATAAGGCTTGGAGCTGAATGGGGATGCCATAAGCTCCAATGCCTTTTCTTTTTATAGAAATTATCATACTCTATAGGGGTATGAGGAGGCTTTGGAATCATGGATAAGTTAAAAACAACAGCTTCACCCAATGAACAGCAAGCGACCGTACAGATTACAGGTATGACCTGTTCTGCTTGTGCAGCTCGAATTGAGAAAGGTTTGTCACGGATGGAGGGTGTTACTCGCGCAAATGTAAATTTAGCCTTGGAACAAGCCACTGTCGGATTCGACCCTTCTGTATCAGGGTTACCAGAAATCGAAGATAAAATCCGCGCTCTTGGTTATGATACCGTCAAAGAGACCGCGGATTTTGATATATCAGGCATGACCTGTGCCGCATGCTCGGCACGGATCGAAAAAGTGTTGAGCCGTACGCCGGGTATCGCAGCAGTGAACGTAAATTTAGCGCTGGAAACGGCACATGTAGAATATACTCCCGGTAATATTAGTCCAAGAGAGATCATGGAGAAGGTAAGCAATATCGGATATAAAGCTACCCTTAAAGAAGACCGCAAGGATCATGTGGATCGTCGTGTACAGGAAATTCAGCATAAGAAGTGGAAGTGGGTCATTTCTGCTATTCTTTCTTTCCCATTGTTATGGGCGATGGCAGGTCATTTCTCATTCACAAGCTGGATTCCAACACCAGAGATATTTATGAATCCTTGGTTTCAGCTTGTTCTGGCGACTCCCGTACAGTTTATCATTGGTTGGCAGTTCTACGTAGGCGCGTATAAAGCACTTCGTAACGGGAGTGCTAATATGGATGTGCTGGTCGTACTGGGAACATCCGCAGCGTATTTCTACAGTCTTTATCTGACGATTGATTCATTAAGTATGAAGGGAATGAATCATACCGTAGAAATGTATTATGAGACGAGTGCTGTACTCATCACGCTCATCCTCGTCGGTAAATGGTTCGAAGCGCTAGCGAAAGGACGTTCCTCTGACGCCATTAAGAGCTTAATGGGGCTTCAGGCCAAGACGGCTCTCGTGATCCGCGATGGCAAAGAAATGAATATCCCGACAGATGAAGTGATTCCCGGCGATATTGTATTGGTAAAGCCCGGAACAAAGGTGCCGGTGGATGGCGAGGTAGTAGAGGGCTCTTCTTCTGTGGACGAGTCTATGCTGACCGGAGAAAGTATTCCTGTAGAGAAAAAACCTGGAGATACTGTTATCGGTGCTACTTTAAATAAGAATGGGATCTTAAGAATCAAAGCCAACAAAGTAGGAAGAGACACTGCAATCGCTCAAATTATTAGAGTGGTGGAGGAGGCACAAGGCTCCAAAGCGCCAATTCAGCGGATCGCGGACGTCATCTCAGGGATCTTTGTACCGATTGTTGTAGGGATTGCGGTAATCACTTTCTTGGTCTGGTATTTCTGGACAGCACCTGGTCAGTTCGCCGATGCTCTAGAAAAAGCCATTGCAGTGCTCGTAATCGCTTGTCCATGTGCACTAGGTCTAGCAACCCCGACCTCCATTATGGCGGGATCGGGTCGCGCTGCGGAGCTTGGCATCCTGTTCAAAGGCGGTGAGCATTTAGAAGGTGCACAAGGGATTAAGATCGTTGTTTTGGATAAAACAGGTACGGTTACAACCGGTAAACCCGTGCTGACCGATATCGTGACTACAACTGGAATTGCTGCTTATGGTAAAGAAAATGCCGAGAATCGTCTACTAGCTTTAACTGCTGCAGCTGAGAAATTATCAGAGCATCCGCTTACGGAAGCGATCGTAGCAGGAGCTACCGAAAGAGGCTTGACCTTGCCAACTGCTGCGCAGTTTGATAATGTCCCTGGACGCGGAATTATGGCTGTGGTCTCAGACCAGAAGGTTATGGTAGGCACACGGCGGATGATGGAAGATCATCACATGGACATCACAGAGTGGACCCCAGTCATGAAGAGACTGGAAGAGGCAGGAAAGACAGCTATGCTTGTGGCGGTGGACGATGAGATTGCCGGGATTGTCGCTGTGGCGGATACGATTAAGCCAACCTCAAAAGCAGCTGTAGCAGCGCTTCATGAGATGGGTATAGAGGTCGTAATGATTACAGGGGACAACAAAATCACAGCCGAAGCTATTGCGAAACAAGCGGGCATTCGAAAAGTGTTAGCAGAGGTTCTACCGGAGGGTAAAGCGGAGGAAGTTCGTAAGCTGCAGCGAAATGGGACAAAGGTAGCCATGGTTGGAGATGGGATTAATGATGCCCCTGCACTGGCTACTGCAGACACGGGCATGGCGATCGGTACAGGTACGGATGTAGCTATGGAGGCAGCAGATATTACGCTGATGCGGGGAGATCTGAAGAGTATACCCGATGCTATAATGATGAGCCGTAAAACAATGAGCAATATTAAGCAGAATTTGTTCTGGGCACTCGCATACAATACAATAGGTATACCGATTGCTGCACTCGGATTTCTAGCTCCATGGCTAGCTGGAGCTGCGATGGCATTCAGTTCTGTGTCCGTCGTCTTAAATGCACTTCGTTTGCAGCGGGTAAAGCTGTAAGAGAAACCTAACTATGTAAGGAGTGGCCGCTGTGCAAGAAAACAACGAGACAATATCTCTATTAATGAACCATGCATCTGTCCGCAAGTATCAGGATAAGCCAGTAAGTGAAGAGCAGCTTGCAGCGATTATTGAGGCAGGCCAAATGGCTTCAACTTCCAGCAGTGTACAAGCCTATAGTGTTATTGCAGTGACTGACCCGGATCTAAAAGCAGAGCTTGCCGGATTAGCGGGTAATCAGGCTTATATAGAACAGTGCCCAGTCTTCTTGGTCTGGTGTGCGGATCTGTATCGGCTGCGTGAGGTGACAAAACCTCATTTACAGGGAGAGACTTCTTATGAAGATTCTGCGGAGAATCTTATTGTAGCTACCGTTGATGTTGCACTTGCTGCTCAGAACGCTGCGGTAGCTGCGGAATCACTCGGACTTGGGATTGTTTATATCGGTGGAATTCGTAACCGGATCGCGGAGGTTTCTGAGCTGCTGGGACTGCCCGAACTGGTTTACCCGATATTTGGAATGTGTGTGGGATATCCTGATGGAGCCTCAAGCCTGCGTCCGCGTCTTCCGTTAGAGGCTGTTCTGCATCGCAATCGCTACAATGCCGAAACCACGGTGGAGCAGGTCAAGACTTACGATCAAGTCTCTTCAGACTATATGCGTGAGCGGACCCATGGTGCCAAGGATACACCTTGGTCAGTAATTATGGCAGAACGCTTGGCACAGCCAGCACGAATGCATATGAAGGAATTCCTGATCGAAAAAGGATTCTTTAAGCGGTAAATTAGCATTTTTCCTTAAGAGGTTGCCCTATTCGTAGTTAAAACTATGGATAGGGCAGCTTCTTTTTTTGTGAAGGTGACAGTTGTCATCTTAAAGAAATGACAGTCCATACTAATGTCAGGTCCCCTTTTTCCATATGATTGAAATAGATCAAACGCATTCGGAATCGGAGGGGTTACGTAATGGACAGTGTTATAGAGATGAATGGCGTCAGCAAATTATATAAGGATAAGAAAGCAGTAGATCACATTAGCTTCAACATTGCCAAGGGTTCGATTACAGCTATTCTTGGACCGAACGGAGCAGGCAAAACAACGGCATTAGGAATGTTATTAGGGCTATTAGAGCCCACTGAAGGCACAGTGAAAATTTTCGGACAACATCCGAAAGATAAAGCGGTACGTGAAAAGACCGGCGCGATGCTGCAGGAGGTAAGTGTAATGGATCGACTGAAGGTTCGGGAGATCATTGCTCTGATCCGTAGCTATTATCCACAGCCGATGGATATGGAATTTCTAATTAAAGCCACAGGGCTTGCGCCAGCGGATCTGAATAGATATGCCGAGAAGCTTTCAGGCGGTCAAAAGCGTAGTCTAGGCTTCGCGCTGGCCTTGGCGGGTGATCCGGAGCTGATCTTTTTCGATGAACCTACGGTTGGACTTGATATTACTTCCCGGCGGCGTTTCTGGGATACGGTTCGCGGACTTGCGGAGCAGGGCAAGACAATTGTGTTCACGACGCATTATTTGCAGGAAGCCGAAGATATCGCCGATCGTATTCTGTTGTTCAGCAAAGGTCATTTAGTTGCGGACGGAAGTCCAGATGAGATTAAATCGCGGATTGTGAAGCGCTCGTTGTCTTTCCTGCCAGTAGGTGATCGCTCCCAATTGCGCAGAAACTTGCTAGACCTAAGCGCTATAGAAGATTGTTATGAAAAAGAAGGTCGAATTCATGTGACGACAGACGATACGGATGAAGCATTGCGAGCGATTTTTGTGACTGGACTTCCCGTGAAGGATGTCCGAATCGATCAGGGACGTCTGGATGACGCTTTTGAACAATTGACCATGAACCAAGAGGAGGCTATCTAAAGATGAGACTAATTACTGTACAATGTAAAGCCGAGATGCTGCGGATCATCCGTAATCCCTATTATGTATTCTGGTCTTTGCTCATGCCCATCATGTTCTACTTCATCTTCACCCGAGTGGTCAATACAGGTAACGATGACCCGACGTGGCGCGCTCACTACTTGATGTCGATGGCAACCTTTAGTGTAATGGGCTCAGCGATTATGACGCTTGGCATTCGTTTGGTGCAAGAGCGAACACAAGGCTGGACCACCTTTATTCGGATTACCCCGCTACCGGGTTCAATTTATTTCTTCGGAAAAATGTTCGGACAAACGATGATGCACCTGTTCTCGGTCATTTGTATTTTTGCCGCAGGCTATTTAATCAATGGTGTCTCCTTATCAGCGGGTCAATGGGTGCTTAGCGGGCTATGGATTCTGATTGGTTCCCTTCCGTTTTTGGCGATTGGTACGCTTGTGGGTGCTATGAAACGGGTGGATACGGCTAGTGGAGTCAGTAACGTGATTTATATGGCGCTTGCTGTAGCGGGGGGCATGTGGATGCCGATTGAGATTTTGCCACGATTAATGCAGAAGATTGGTCATTGGTTACCTTCCTACAACTATGGAAATGGGGCATGGGAGATTGTACGTGGCTCAGCCCCGCAGTGGAGTAATGTCTTGATTTTGCTCGGATATTTGGTAGTTTTTATGTTACTATCGGTTTATATTCGAAAAAAACAGGAAGCGGTGTGAATGAATGGCTGAGCGTGCGCAGTTTCGGTTATTTCCACAAAAACAAGGGTTTTTCCCTTATGTATGGGCTGTTTATCTGGTTTTGCCCATCCTGAATTTGCGTGGGGAGACTGGATTGAAGCTCATTCTAGGCGGGTTGATGATAGCGGTGTTCGCCATCAGCTATCGCCAGCTGTATTGGGTTCGGGGTGGAGTATTTAATGTTTGGTTAACGATTCAAATGGTGATCATCGTGGTGCTTAGTTTGTTTTATACGCCCTTTAATCTGTACATGGGCTTTTTCACCGCGAATTTTATAGCTTACTATACGGAGAATAAAGGGTTCAAAATTGCATTTACTTCTTTTGTGGTCATGGTACTTTCTGTGCTGGTTTTAGTGGGTCGTGAGATGGAGTGGGGAAGCATGATATTTTTAGCTCCATTTATCATTATTATGTTGATTAGTCCGTTCGGCGTGAGATCCATGAATCGGAATCAGAAGCTGGAGAAAGAGCTGGATCAAGCCAATGAGGTGATTAAAGAGCTGGTGAAGCGTGAGGAACGGATGCGAATTGCTCGTGATTTACATGATACGCTCGGGCATACGTTGTCCTTGATTACATTAAAAAGCCAACTCGTAGAGAAGCTGGTGACCAAAAATACGGAGCGAGCCCAAGAAGAGGCGCGGGAAATTCAGCGTACTTCGCGGGCTGCGCTCCGTCAGGTGCGTGAGCTAGTGTCGGAAATGCGGGCGATCTCAGTAGCAGAAGAACTGGCAGAAGCCGGGGAAATGCTGCGCACGGCGGAGATTGCCTTGGAAGTGGAAGGGGATATCTCGCTAGAGGGAGTATCCGACCTGACGCAAAATATTCTCAGTCTCTGTATAAAAGAAGCGGTGACTAACATTGTGAAGCATAGTAGAGCGGATAAATGCTTCATCGGGGTGGCGAAGACCACCGGAGAAGTTCGAATTACTGTTAAGGACAATGGGATTGGCCTCCAGAACGGTGAGAGATGTAGTGGTGAGCTTAGCGATGGAAATGGTATGAAGGGGATGGCAGAGCGTCTATCTCTGATTGATGGCTCTCTGTCGCTAAGCTCAGAAGAAGGTCAGGGAACTACGCTGATCGTTATGATCCCTCTAATCGTTAAGGAAGCAACAGGAGGTGAGAGTGCATGATAACCATCATTATAGCGGAGGATCAACGTCTGCTTCGGGGAGCGATGGCTTCCCTGCTGGATCTTGAGGATGATATCGAAGTCGTCGGAGAGGCTTGTGATGGAGCAGAGGCGTTAGCTTTAATCGACAGGCTTCAGCCGGATGTATGTCTCATGGACATTGAAATGCCGTTCAAGAGCGGGCTGGAGGTTGCAGAATTATTGCGGGGGAAGGGTTGTCCGACTAAGATTATCATCTTGACAACCTTTGCCCGACCGGGCTATTTCGAGCGTGGAGTGAAGGCTGGGATACAAGGGTATTTGTTAAAGGACGAGCCAGTAGATAAATTAGCCGAATCAATTCGTCGTGTCATGGCTGGACATCGGGAGGTCTCTCCAGAGTTAGTCTTCGGTAGCCTGCGGGAGGAGAATCCACTTACAGCACGTGAGCGAGAGATCTTAAAGCTGGCTGGTGAAGGGCAAACGGCGGCAGAGATCGCTTTTTCGCTACATCTTTCTTATGGTACAGTTCGCAATTATATTTCTGAAATACTCAATAAGCTGGAAGTGAAAAGTCGAATTGAGGCGGTACGACTGGCAGAGGAAAAAGGCTGGATTTGAGGGGAGCAGGGCATTATTATGCAAATATTTCTTATTCGTCATGGTGATCCGGACTATTCCATAGATGGCCTGACAGAATTCGGGCATCAGGAAGCAGCAGCACTAGGAAAGCGCATGGCATCTATAGGTCTGGATGAATTATATGCTTCACCACTGGGTAGAGCACAGACAACAGCCAGTTATGTGGCCAAAGAGACGGGACTTGTCATTCAGACAGAACCTTGGACTAGTGAGCTGGATTGGACAGAGATTATGTTGGATGGACAAATGGCGTCTATATGGGATAGTCCCGGAGAACATATCAGCGAATTATCTAGTGGAAAGAGAGTATGGTCTGATGAAACAGATCATTGGTTGAAGCAAGAGGAATACAGATTGCGGTTCAGCGAATTACAAGCGGCTTCAGATCAATTCTTGCTGCGACATCACTATAAAAGAGAAGATGGCCTGTATCGGATCCTTGAGCCTTCAACCAAAAAGATTGGAGTAGTATGCCATGGTGGCTTTGGTCTCGCATGGCTAGCTCATTTATTACAGATTCCTTTAGCCTTGGCTTGGTCCGTATTTTGGTTAGCACCAAGCTCGGTAACGACGATCTTGTTTGAAGAGCGCAGCGAGCACTTTGCAGTTCCTAGGTGTATTGGACTAGGAGATGTCTCACACCTTTATGCTGGCGGCATGAATTATCGCCCGAGGGGATTAATGGGCAATCATGTTTAAAGTGAATGCTTAAGAGCTTGTCTATGGAGAGGAGGGCCATCCCACAGAGGATGGCCTTTTTACTAGCTCTATATGATCGGAAAGAATAGGCCACTCTTCAACGTGGATTTAATTTCACCTGTGACCCTTTACCACCCGTCTGGATGCCAGTATCCTTTGTTCCGACTTCCTTTAGGTCAGTCACTAGTCGCTCCAATACGGCCTTGGAAGCGGCGGCTTCTTTGGCGCCGGATGCCTTCACGACTAATTGCACTGGCTTGCCAGAACGGAGATGCTTCTCTGCCTGGCGAAGCTTCGTATCGTAATCATGCTCTTCAATATGAGCCGTGAAGCGGAGTTCTTTGACCTTCTCCTTGCTGCCACCTTTTGCAGCTGAGCCACCACTAGCCTTGCGTGCTGAGGCTGCCTCCTTCTGCGCGGCCGCTTTTGCTTTGCCCTTTGCAGTTAGGCTGCAGGGTGGTGGGCTGCTCATTAGCGAGGTACATACCAGATCAGCACCTGCTGATCTGGCCAGGGCCAGGGCCTCTTCCCGGGAGACGATACCCAGCTTTTCGCCTCTAAGTCCTGTAAGGACTACTTCGGATGCTCTGATTTGTTCGTTGATTAATACTGCCACTTCTATGAATCCTCCCCTGATAACGATGATAAAGCTATCATATATGGAACTAGCTTGAGGTTCAAATGTGGAGCGTAGGATTAGCGTTACTGATCCTCTCAATTTCTTCTTTTATGATTTGTAGGATTAGTTTTTTAGATGATGTTGCTAGATATTCTCGGTTGCGCCGCTGCAATATACCCACTTGAATGAACGGTTCACTTAGTTCAACATCTATTTTTACGATATCTGTCATTAAAGCTGTCGAATCAAGCACTACCCCTACCCCAGGGTTCTTTCTTACAAAATGAGGAATAGCAGAAATTTGGCTTATGGTGGATAAAGTGGGCTTTGATTCGAATCTCGAAAATTGCTTAGCTAACCGAAGGTAATATAAGCAAGTCCGTCCTCCAGCTATAATTGGATATTCAACAATTTCTCGAAATGAGATATCGTGTCGTCCGCTTAAAGGATGATTGTGATCTACTATGAAAGCGATTTTCTCGTGATAGAGCGGTTCGAAATAAAAGAAAGACAGGTCGGATGGCTCACCGCAGATGGCGAAATCCAGTTCACTTTGTAGGACGAGTTGCGAGAGGGAATCAGTGTTACCCTGAATGAAGTTACATGCCATCTTTGGTTTTTGCTCATGAAATTTTCGCAAGGCGTTCGGTAGGACGGATTCCATCATGGATTCAATGCCTCCGATATGAAGTGTGCCAATTTCGTCATGCTGTAAAGCCTTGGTGAGTTCTGATACATAGTTCCAATGTTGAATAAGGTTATCGATTTCCGCTGCAAAAACTTGCCCAGCACTTGTCAGTTCTACTTCCCAGCCTCTGTGAAAGAGTTGTATGCCCAGTTCTTTTTCAAGTCGTTGAATTTGGTTGGTAATGGTAGACTGCGCATAATTCAACTTCTCGGCAGCGCGTGAGAAAGTGCCTTCTTGAAGGATGGTCTTAAAAGCCATCAGTTCTTTTAGATCCATCGATTGTCACCTCTATCGATATAATTGATTAAGATTATTATCTTATTCAATTATATAAATCAAAATACTGAGAGTACAATAAAAGAATTCCAAAGAAGGAGTGAATTAAAATGCCATTCATTAGAGTCAGTTATCTGGAGCAACAATACGACATTCATCAGCTAGAAGGAATATGTAGAGCGATTATGAGCGCGTTAATTCAGCATTTCCATGTACCGGAGGATGATCTGTTTCAGGTTTTTCATGCGCATAAAGCGGGGGGATTTTTTTACAGTAAAGATTATTTAAATATTGAACGAAGCGACGGACTGATATATATCCAAGTTACGCTAAAATCCGGAAGATCAACAGAACAGAAGAAAAGCTTTTACGCGAGGCTAGCCGAGGAATTATCGATGACGCTAAACATCAGAAAAGAAGATATATTCATTGTGCTCGTCGACACGGAATTCGAAGATTGGTCGTTTGGTAACGGTGTTGCTCAAATGCTACAACCTCCGGTTAGGGAGGTGTAATATGGCGCATCGGAAAATCGTCACAAATGTACGGGAATCGTTAGGGGAGTTCGCTCCAGCATTCGTCGACTACTCGGAAAATGTGTTATTTGGGGACTTATGGAGACGGGAGCAATTATCACTTCGGGATCGTAGCATGATTACGATTTCTGCTTTGGTAATGGGGAGCATGACGGAACAACTGCCCTATCATTTGCGCTTGGCTTTAGAGAACGGATTACAACTTGAAGAAATCGTGGAGGCCATTACCCACCTTACTTATTATGTAGGCTGGCCGCGAGCCTCTTCAGCTTTAGAGGTTGCAAAGGATGTAATAGGAAAAAATAAATAACGTCTGACTTTTTTAATCTCATCCGTAACCTTTGGGAACTTCATTGGCACTTGTATATAATACGGAAGAAGGGAGCGAGGGAAGGTATGCTTCAGTATATAGAAGAAGCGAGACGAGGAGATCGTCAAGCTTTTGAACAGATCGTTAGGCATTTTACACCAATGGCGAATGCGGTTGCATATGAAAAGCTCCACGATTATCAATTAGCGGAGGATGCTGTACAAGAAGCCTTCACAGAAGCCTTCCTGAATTTGAATAAATTAAGAGCGGTAGAGGCATTTCCAGGCTGGTTTAAAGCGATTGTGGCAAGGCAATGTTATCGTATCCTACGAAGAAAGCAGCATCCTGCACTCCCCTACGATGAAGCTGTGGAATCGACAGAAGCTTCATTTAGTGTGGCAGACATAATTGAGAAAAAAGAAGCACGGCGACTGCTTCACGAGTCTATAGCTGCATTGACATCCAATATGCGGATCGCCGTTCAATTATATTATTTTCAGGGATACTCTCTTCAAGAAATTGCTGACTTTCTGGGGACTTCTGTCCCGGTATTGAAGAAACGACTCTTTGATGCTCGCCGCAAGCTTAAGGGTGCGCTGCCTGTTGCGGATGTCCTCTCCGTATTCAACCATTTGTACGAAGGAGGAAAAGGTTTGCTTCATATTGTAAACGGAGATGTAGTGGGAGATAAGCTGCGTCAGGGAATTGTGAAGGGTGATGTATTAGTTTGGAGAGAGGTCTATTCTCATGGACCGGTATTTTTAGAGCCTGCAGAACAGGATAACCGCTTCATACGGGCTGAATATTTGGAACAAACGATGGGGATTCCGCAGACGGAATTTATACAGGGCAGTGAGAGTCAGGAAAAAATATTAGCTGATTTTCATAAATATGAGGAAGTGGTGCTATGGTTCGAGCATGATCTATTCGACCAGACGATGCTGTGCTATTTGCTCCATTGGTTCTCGAAGCAGAAACAGGGATCCACGAAGCTGAGCTTATTGTGCATTGGAGAGTATCCTGGCATTGAGCTGTTTCGAGGACTTGGACAACTATCTGTAGAGCAAATGGAGACTTTATCAGGAACATGGAAGTTAATTGGAGAGAAGGAGCTAGAGGTAGGCCGAGCGTTCTGGGAAGCTTTTGTATTACCGGATCCAGAATCATTGCAACAACTGCTAGCTAAAGATACGTCCGCACTGCCATTTGCGCATGACGCCTTCGTGGCGCATTTATCACGTTTCCCATCGACCTATAATGGACTTGGGATTGTGGAACAGATGACTTTGGAGATGATTCTTGCTGGAATTAACTCCCCTTACGAGTTGTTCAAAAATGTGGGAGATAAGCTTCATATATTAGGCATGGGCGATTTGCAATATTGGCATATTCTAAGACAGATTGCACAAGACCCATACCCGTTACTGCAAATGCGTGGTTTGACGGAATTTCCCGGTTATAACGAGCCAGGGATGCCATTTCAAAATTGTGAAGTTGTATTAACAGCGTTCGGAGAGAACGTAATGTCTGGTAAAGAGGACTGGGCCGAGAAGAAAGGGATTGATGAGTGGTATGGCGGGGTGCATCTGCAAGGCGTAACTCCGCGCTGGAGATGGAATTCGTCTTCGCAAACGATTCAATAATATAGAGAATGTAAGTTAGAGAAGGGGCTGTCTCAAAAGTAGTTAATGCTGCTTAGATTCAGCTTCTTTTCTTGAGAGTAATTAGGGAAAAAATCCCTGAAAAATACTGATTTTTGCTTCAAAAGAATGAAATTAGGGAATTTATCCCTAAAATAGGGGTAATATCTATACTTTTCAACAAATCGGTCGAATTTTAGGGAGGAATTCCCTAATCACTAGACAAATGAATAGAATATCAGATTTTTTAGGGAGAAATTCCCTGATTATCTATCGGAGGATCGGCTTTCCCCTTCTTCAACCCATGGCGAGGGGGCTCCACGGACGTAGTGTTGTTACAAACTCTTTTCAAAACGTGAAACCTGCCGCAGTTTTTTACTTCAATCATTATTCATAAATGTCTTATGATAGGCGTTACGATATTGGGTCGGTGTCATGTTTTCGTATTTTCGGAAGAGGCGCATGAAATATTTATCGTCGGTGAACCCCGTCTCTGTCGCGATTTCCCTCACGCTGAGGGCGGTTCTGGTTAGCAGCTCCTTCGCTTTAGTCACACGTATTGAATGAATATACTCCAAAGGCCCCATCGAGGTATGTTGTTTAAATAGCCGAGCTAAATAATCCTTGTTGTAATTGAATTTCTCCGCAATGATTGCCACCGTAAGAGGTTCTCTTGCGTGTATTCTTGTCCACTCGGCTATTTTGACAAAGGTGACATCTTGCTGCGCACGGATTAGCTTACTGGCGAACGGCTGAAGCGCATGCTCAGACAGCTCAATTAAGAGTGAGGTCAACAAATAATTAACACTGGAATAGGTCAAATACCCTGAGTTGGCCACATGGAGGATTTGATTCGCCAGGATATGAATCCGGTCTCTGTGCTCGATCTTTATGAACTGTGGTAGATATAGATCATGTACGGACCATAAGCGCTGTGTGCGCGAAAAGATTTCTTCTGCCTCCGGTTTCATTTCCGCCTCACTCAGCAATACCCCCTCGCTTTTCAGCGCGAAATGAAACCAATAAAATTTAACTCCGGGTCGTGATTCTCTATAGCCGACATGCGTGCGATTAGGCATAAGCAAAAGAGCCTCATCAGGGCCAACTTCGAAGCTTTTGGTCTCCTCACTTAAATAAACCGTTTCATTCACGCCTATGATTAGCTCATAATTGCCCATTGCACGTTCTACATGTTTCCATGGCGTTTCTGAGATGAATTCACCTGCTGCTGTAAAATGAAGAGGTACATCTGCATTTATCTTCAAATAGGTCATGCGATCCTCCCAGCAATCAATAAGTCGGATTTGTCCACCATATGTATGGCTGATCTACCGACAAATCAACGTTCCGATGTTATCTTATGGATACAAATATACACTTGTCGGATAACGCTGACAAGATTGCGAGGGAGAGATTTCTTTGAAGACGCAAGCTTTTGATCTGAAGGACGTACGTATAGAGTCAGGTCCACTTCTCCATGCGATGGAGTTAAATACGGATTATTTACTAAAGCTGGAGGCTGACCGGTTATTGTCACGTTTTCGCGAGTATGCTGGCTTAGCGCCCAATGCTGCCCATTATGAGGGATGGGAAGCTCAGGGAATTAGCGGTCATACATTAGGACATTATCTATCTGGATGTGCGTTGATGTATGCTTCTACGGGGAATGAAGAGCTGCTTCAACGTGTGAATTATGTAGTAGATGAATTAGAGCAGTGTCAGAATGCACATGGTAATGGTTTTATCTCCGGGATTCCCCGCAGCAAAGAACTGTTTGAGGAAGTGAAGGCAGGTGACATTAGCTCGCAAGGCTTTGACCTCAACGGTGGCTGGGTACCGCTGTACACAATGCATAAGCTATTTGCGGGTCTCCGCGATGCTTATCGTTTGGCTGACAATCAGAAGGCACTAGTGCTTGAAACGAAGCTGGGACTGTGGCTTGAAGATATTTTTGCAGAGCTGAGTAAAGATCAGATCCAAGAGGTACTGCGCTGTGAATTCGGCGGCATGAATGAAGCACTCACGGATTTGGCAGAGGATTCCGGTGATGATCGTTTTCTTGCCTTGGCGGAAAGCTTTTACCATGGTGAAGTTCTTAATGATCTGGCCGTAGAAAAAGATACCCTAGCCGGAAGACACGCCAATACTCAGATTCCGAAGATTATTGGAGCGGCAAGACAATATGAAGTAACAGGACAGGAGCATTATGCTGGTATCTCACGCTTCTTCTGGGATCGGGTTGTGAATCATCATTCCTATGTGATTGGCGGCAACAGCTACAATGAGCATTTCGGTGAACCGGATAAGCTAAATGATCGATTGGGCGAAGGCTCCTGTGAGACGTGCAACACTTACAACATGCTGAAGCTGACGAAGCATATGTTCCAGTGGGATGCTTATGCCGCATATGCGGATTACTACGAACGTGCAATGTATAACCATATCCTGGCTTCTCAGGAGCCGGTAGATGGACGTGTGTGTTATTTTGTATCCCTCGAAATGGGTGGACATAAGTCGTTCAACTCCCAGTTTGAGAGCTTTACATGCTGTGTAGGCTCAGGAATGGAAAGCCATTCTATGTATGGGTCGGCGATTTACTTCCATAGCGCAGATGAGCTGTATGTGAATCAGTACGTACCTTCAACAGTGACTTGGAAAGAGCAAGGCATTCGTTTGAAGCAAGAGACCAAGTTCCCTGAAGAGGGACAAGGCACCCTGCGTATCAGCACAGAGAAACCGACTAAATTCACATTGAAGCTAAGATACCCTTACTGGGCTGAGCAAGGCATGAACGTTAGGGTAAACGGTGAAGACATTCAAGTGAAGGCAGGCAAATCTAGCTACCTTACGTTGGATAGAGTATGGCAGGATGGGGATGTTGTCGAATACGACATTCCAATGTCGGTAAGAATCGAATCTATGCCGGATAATCCGAACCGAATTGCTTTCCTCTACGGGCCGCTTGTGCTCGCAGGTGATTTTGGAGCTATAAATGCAGAGCTAGGCGACGATCGCGCCCTTGCTTCCGTATTAATCGGTGATCGCGAGACGCTAACGGACAACCTCATTCAGTCTAATGTGAGTGAAAATGTGTTCCGGATGAAGGGTTTAGGATATACGGCGGATCATGAGCTTCGTCCATTCTACCCCATGCATGATCATCGTTATTCTGTGTATTGGGATTTGTTCACGCCGGAGGAATGGAAGCTGGCAGAAGCTGAATACCGTGAAGCCGTGGAGAATAACCTGCTGCTTGAGCAGCTAACCGTTGATTCGGTACAACCTGCTGAAATGCAGCCTGAACGCGATCATAACTTCACAGGCGAATTTGTAGGCTTAGGCAAAATTTACAATCGCAAGTATCGCGACAGTTGGATCAATGGCTGGTTCTCCTTCACGATGGAGGTCTTGCCAGAAGAACAAGTCGATCTGGTAGTAACCTATTTGAAATCGAATGATACTTCGGTGGCCTTCGATATTACGGCAGACGCTAAACAGCTTGGATTAGGTGTCTTGGAGTCTGAAGAGATGAATAAGCTGGAAACGATTCGTTACGAGCTTCCGCAGTCGATCACAAGTGGCAAATCAGCCATTACGATCAAGTTCGCTTCGCATGAAGGACAGAAGGTTGGCCAAGTAGCAGGCCTACGTATCGTCAAACGTAATTCTTGAAAAATATGGATTATAGAATTATAATAGGGGCAATTCTTTTAATTGAGGTGAAATGGATGTCTTTCCGTATCGTTCGAAGTAACTAGTTATCGGGCTGGGTCAAACGCGTACCAGCTATCATGGGGGTAGTCTATCCTTTTGATTACATGAACTAGAGCTTTGAACGGTGCCCAGGCAGCCATTTTGTAAAGTCAGGCACTTAACCTATTTGACTTAGAGAACCGTTTATTTATGGGTGGTTTTTAACAGTTGGAGGGTGGGGTTTGCCTGGCTTTTTTGCATTCAATTAAAAGATAGGGGATTAACGATATGTTGAAAAAGAGTCTATCTAACCTAAAGTGGTGGATATGCGGTTATATTTTATTGGGTTTTACTATTCAGCTGCTGAGTAGTTTAGGGATTGTAGTGTTTCAAAAAATATTAGACAAGGCCGCGGTGATGAGCAGCTTCAGTGAGATATCTAATTTAATCATGGTGTATGGAGTTTTACTGGCTGGCGTTGTGATCCTAAATTATGTGGACGAATATCCTAGTGTTTATTTATCGAACAGTATAACGGAGAGATTAAAGATACTCGCACTATCCAAAATATCCAAAATCGACTATCAAGCCTATCAGGATATCGGCACAGGGCAGATGATTAAAGTGATCGAGAACGGGGCAGCGGCTGGAAACAGCATGATCTATTCTTTTTTCCTTAAAACATTACATGAGTTATTGCCCACGCTTCTGTTCAGTTTAATCTTTATTAGCTTCTATGATTTAAGGATCATGTTAGTCATTGCAGCCGGCTACGTGGTCGTCTTTCTAATAACGAATCTGCTGTTGAAATTTCTGTATGCGATGAAAGCTACCATTCTCCAGGAACAAGAAAAGATGTCCAGATTCTCTATCCGTGGATTCATGGAATTGGTTGTCTTCCGAACGAATAAACGATATGAGAAAGAGATTGATAAATTAAGCCAGACCGCACGCACTATCATTCATAAGAATGCTCAGCTACAAATGATCCACGAAGCTTTTTTCGCGATATTCGAGCTGTTTGTTACGGTAATTAAGGTCGTCGTCTTGATTTACGGTGTAAAAAGCGTTGTTGCAGGTGATACCTCACTTGGTGTTGTGGTCGCATTGTTTATGTTTATTGATAAGATTTACTCGCCGATTGCCATCTTTAATGTTCTATTTGTAGATTTCAGACTGAACAGAGTGACCTACAAAAGATTTGAGGAATTTATTGAGGCCCCAGAAGATAGAAACTTGGAGTCCGGAGAAGTCGTCACAGAGATCCACGGTAATATTGAATTTAGGGACGTATCTTTTGATTATGGGCAAGTGAAAATCTTGAATAATCTAACCTTTTCGATTGAGCGAGGAATGTCTGTTGCGATTGTCGGATTAAGCGGGGGCGGGAAATCTACCCTAATAAAATTGATTGTAGGATTATTAAAAAAGGACAAAGGTGAACTCTTATTGGACGGTAAGGATATCGATGAGATCCATCTGGATAGTTACTATGATCATATCTCTTACTTATCACAGGACACACCGATTTTTGATGCCACAATCAGGGACAATATTGTATTTGATGAGCATACCTTATCCGATGAAGAACTCTATGAGATTTTGGGAAAAGTTCATCTGCAGGAAAAAATAAGCCAATTGCCGGATCGTTTAGATACTTTGGTAGGTGAAAAAGGGGTCAAATTATCAGGAGGGGAAAGACAGCGATTAGCTTTTGCCAGAATCATCGCCCAAAAAAGAAATATATTAATTCTGGATGAGCCGGTGTCGGCACTTGATAATATCACGGAGCAAAGTCTCATGGAGACGATTTTGGAGGAATTTAAGGACAAAACCATCATCATTGTTGCCCACCGATTAAATTTCATAAAAGACGTTGATAAGATACTGGTAGTGGATCAGGGTTCGGTTGTGGGTGAAGGGAAGTTTGATGATTTGATAGAGCATTGTGAAGCTTTTAAAGCGTTATGGAGTAGAAAAATATCGTTTACAGATGCTGATTAAATTGTTAACATCTTCTAAAAAGAGGTGCGATCTATGGCATGGCCAACACATATTGTAGCGGTAGGTGGATTCGCAGAAAATGAGCAAGGAGATATCCTTTTAGTAAAGACTCATGATGGTGGCTGGGTATTTCCTGGTGGACAAGTAGAGGTCAGAGAGAACCTAATCGATGCATTAGTTCGAGAAATTAAAGAGGAAAGTGGAATAGATGTCACGGTTTCTCAATTGGTTGGTGTGTATTCGAATACAGGTATCCATAAATGGTATGACGGTGTGACGGATGTTCCTACTAAGGTCATGTTTGATTTTATCTGCAAGCCCGTGGGTGGGGAATTATGTACCTCGGAGGAAACCTCTGAAGTAATGTGGGTGGCAAAAGAGAAAGTGCTGGATTGGATTACACAACCGGCTATTCGTACCCGCTATCAAGCTTATTTGGATTACGATGGGAATACGAGGTATATGGATTATGTAACTGGAGACATGTTTGAAGTTAATTTAGATCGAACGGTGTAATATAAGTGATAGGCCATCCTTCAAAGGATGGCTTTTTAAATTATAAGAAAGTATAAGTTTCGCCAAAGGCGTTTATGTTTGTTATGCTTTGATGCCCTCAAAGGCAGAGGTGATCAAATATTTCACAAAAGCTTCGTCCAGCTCATCCCCTGTGATCAAAAGTCGATAAAATATCGGTCCATAGAGCAGATCAATCGTGATCCCAATATCCAGATCCGCTTTTAATTGACCCCGGGTCACCCCACGCTCCAACAACTGTCGTGCCTCTTGGCGACGGGGAGCGAAAAACCTCGCACGATAGGCCTCAGCAAGGCCGGCATCAAATTGACCTTCGCCGATCAATTCGGTAATGATCTTTCCTTCTCGGCTGCGAAGAAAATTAGCCAGGTTTGTGGCATGTATCATAATATCGTCCATGACCGAACCGGTGTCTGGCACTGGCAATCTTGCGGATGCTGCAGAGAGGTAGCCGTCCATGACCACCGCTGCTTTGTTAGGCCACCATTTATAAATGGTCGCTTTACTTACCTTGGCCCGTTCCGCGATTTTCTCTACGGTCACCGCACCAAATCCAGTCTCTAGTAGTAGATCATACGATGCTGCCAGAATAGAAGCCTCGGCTTCGCTATTGCGCGGCCGTCCTCTTTTTTTATCCATCAGAGATCCCTCCCGATTAATCTATCCTTTATTTAAGTTGCGATCTGAAAAGAAACTATACGTTCATTATACAAAAGGTTAAACGAAGTAGCCAATCGCCTATTTACAAAACTGAACGTTCAGTATATATTTAAATCAATTAATGAACGGTACGTTCAGTATTTAAAATCGAAGGGTGGAGATCTTATGCATCAAGGCAGTAGTATGAATCGGGTAAGTTCGGTAGGTTCAGTAAATTCGGTAAAACCGGCAAAGGAACATTCGGAAAGAAAGACAATCCCTGGATGGATTACATTTTTATTGGCGGCCTCCTGCGGACTTATTGTAGCCAATCTGTATTACGCCCAAACCCTGATCGGACAGATTGCCCAAGCTACGCATCTTTCATCCGGTGCAGCAGGTCTGATTGTGACTTTGACCCAGGTAGGTTATGTAATTGGTCTCTTGTTCGTAGTACCGCTTAGCGATATTATTGAAAACCGCCGCCTGACAGTGGCGTCTCTGGCTGTGGTGGTGGTGTCGCTGATAGCGGCTACGATAGCTCCTAATGCAGCGATCTTTCTGGGAGCGTCCCTGTTCATTGGACTCGGTTCTGTAGCCGCGCAGATTCTTGTGCCGTATGCGTCTTTTTTGGCTGCTGAAGAGCAGCGCGGCCGGGTAGTCGGTAATGTTATGAGTGGTTTGCTGCTCGGTATTATGTTCGCCCGGCCGCTGGCCAGCTTTGTCTCTGGATTGTGGGGCTGGCATGCGATTTATGCCATATCGGCGGTAGTGATCGCCTTGTTGACACTTCTGTTGTCCCGTGTACTGCCGCAGCGCCAACCTGAGCCTACAATGAATTATGGTGGACTGGTACGTTCTCTGGGAACTTTGCTGAAGAATACACCGGTGCTGCGTCGTCGGGCGATTTATCAGGCTAGCCTGTTCGGAGCCTTCAGCCTATTCTGGACGACGGTCTCTTTGCATCTGGCCGATACGTATCATTTAAGTCAGCAAGGCATCGCCTTGTTTGCACTGGCCGGAGTGGCTGGAGCAATTGCCTCTCCTATCGCCGGGAGGTTAGCTGACCGTGGCTGGACCCGGCCGTTGACCGGTCTTGCATTTGTGTTGGCGGCTGCGGCTTTTTTACTGGCTTATCTGTTTCAGAATGATTCAAGAGTGACGCTCGGGTTACTGGTTGCCGCAGCTATTATGCTGGATATGGGGGTATCGGGTAATCTAGTACTTGGACAAAGGGCGATTTATTCTCTTGGCAATGAGGCAAGAGGGCGTTTGAACGGATTGTTTATGGCGATATTTTTCGTAGGCGGAGCCATCGGCTCCTCGCTGGGCGGCTGGGCATATGCGTACGGAGGTTGGAGTCTGACCAGCTTGATCGGTCTGGCGCTGCCGATCTTGGCCTTCCTGTACTATTTGACAGAGAAGAAACAAGCATAAGGCTGAATTAAAGAAACTGCTTTCCGGGCTGAATATAGTCAGCCTAGAGAGCAGTTTTTTTAAAAAAAATGCTACATCGTATAAGGATTTTGGCGGATCATCTGAATAAGATTGTCCGCAGAAGCGGATAAGGGTTCATTTTTCCGCGTACAGATCGCAATACTATTCTTCAGATGTATTCCTTCGACATAAACTCGGCATAATTCTCCACGTTCTACATATTCGCGTACAACGAGCGAAGAGACGAAGTTGGCGCCATATCCGGCAATAACCGCTTTAATCGCTTCATGAAGTCCATTAAATTGTAAAGAGATCGTGGGCGCGGGCGTATTGTATGTACGGCATAAGGATAAGAGTCGCTCTCGTGTCGAACTCCCCTCCTCACGCATGACAAAAGACTCCTTCATCATTTCGGATAAAGAAATTTGCTGATTCGCATAAGGGTGATCTGGCGCAACTACAAACCATAGCTCATCCTGAAATAACTCCTCAGTCTGGATCGTATCTGGATAGGCCTCAGCAATTCCCCCGTAAATCGCCATATCCACGTCTACATTTAACAACTGCTTCAGAGCATCGCTTGAATTGGTGGTAGTAATCACCATTTCCACTTGCTCATATTGTTGTTTGAACTTTGCAATCCAGGTAGGGATAAGGAAGTGAGCGGGCAAATACGTCGCGGCTAGACGAATACTTCCATTCGTGCCGTTTACGTAATCTTGAGCAAATTGTTCGATCTGCTGTTCAACGGCGAACAGTCTTTTCGCGAGTAGGGCAAGCTCTTCACCCGCATCTGTTAAAGCAATTCCTCTGCCTTGAGGCTTAAATAGGGCGAAGGATAGTTCCTTTTCGAATTTTTTGATCTGAGCCGTAATCGCAGGCTGACTGATATTTAAAGTTTCTGAGGCGCGTGTCACACTGCCCATTGATGCGATCACATGGAATAAGCGCAAAGCGTGTAGATTCATGGTTAAGCCTCCATCATTCAATTCATATATATAAAATATGATTTAGGTTTAAAGATATATTATATTTATGATTATAACTGATTTACAATACAGGTATAAAGTTGAAGTTGAAGTTGAATGTGAATTATTAGTTAGGGAAAGGAGTAACGAAGAGGGGGTTTGGAACTGTAGGAGCGTAGCGTTCGCCTTTGTCTCCGGATTTCAACCTCTAGTATTGGTTATATAAAGGAAATCTGGAGACAACAGCGACCGGAAGTCCAAACACTCCTCGTAGTTACGATCGAACCCTAATTGTGGAAATGAAAATTTTAATTCAAAGGAGAAGTGATAAATATGAATCAAACGACTACATGGGATAAAGTTGATCAATATATTACAGAGCGTCTAATTCCACAGGACTCCGTGCTGGAGGAAGTATTGTTCGCCAATCAGCAGGCAGGCCTACCACCTTTTGATGTTTCACCTAGTCAGGGCAAATTTCTTAACCTATTGGTTCAAATGAAAGGTGCGCGCCGGATTCTAGAGATTGGCACCTTAGGTGGGTATAGCACGATTTGGATGGCAAGAGCCCTCCCGTCTGACGGACATATCGTTACTTTGGAGCTAGATCCATCGCATGCTCAGGTGGCTGGGACCAATTTCGAGCTTGCTCAAGTAGATGAACTGATAGAACTTCGTATAGGTGATGCTTTGGGGCAATTGTCTCAGATGAAACAAGAGGGTGTGGAACCCTTTGACTTTATATTCATTGATGCAGATAAGCCGAATAATCCTAACTATTTACAATGGGCGCTTCACTTCTCCCACCCTGGAACGGTGATTATAGGGGATAATGTAATACGTGAAGGCGAGGTCATTAACAAGAATAGCAAAGATCCTCGTGTAGTAGGTGTACGGCAATTTTATGATCTGTTAGCAGAAGAACCTAGGATATCGGCTACTGCCATTCAGACGGTGGGAAGTAAAGGGTATGATGGATTCGTATTAGGGATTGTAAATAGCTGAGTTATGCATTGCAAAATCCAGTAATTGTAATATAATCTATTGAAAATCCAATAGTGAGAGGTACTTTCTATGCAACCTACATTTGAAACACAAAGGTTAATGCTAAGACCGTTTCAATCCACAGATGCAAGTGACGTTCAAGAGCTTGCTGGGAATATGGAAGTAGCTAGAACAACATTGTCCATTCCCCATCCATATCCAGATGGAGCGGCTGAATCTTGGATTAGTGCCTGTAAGAAGAGAGCAGACGAGGGGGATGGATTTCCTTTTGCTTTAATTGGTAAAGAGAGCAACACCCTAATAGGTTGTATGAGTCTAAATATAGACAAATCGCATAAAAGAGGTGAGCTTGCTTATTGGGTAGGAGAACCTTTTTGGGGAAATGGTTATGCGACTGAAGCAGCTAAGAAACTGATTGATTTCGGATTTGAAGACCTGCTATTAAATAAAATATGGGCAGCGGCAATGACTAGAAATCCTGCGTCCTCCAATGTTATGAAAAAATCTGGAATGAGATTTGAAGGGGAATTTAAACGGCATATTTTAAAATGGGATAAATTCGAGGATCTAGTCTTCTACGGGTTAACTAGAATGGAATATGAAGATAGGAAATCATCTTAAAATAAAACAAAAAGGGTGCTCCTAAGCCATAATGGCTTTTGGAATACCCTCTTTATTTTAAAGCGACTCTTTAATCACTTTTTTATAATAGAACACGGATAGCACTGCAAAAATCGAATATAAGGCGGTGTATAGCAGCATCACCAGAATCATCGGCGTCATAAGCTCTGTACCGAAGAAGAACCATCCTGATTTTACGGCGAAGTAGCTGTGAAGCAATCCAATGACTAACGGAATCCCAAAATTAAATAATTGTTTCGCCTGAATGCCTTTAAGCAGATCACCCTGCGTAAAACCAAGCTTTCTCAGGATCGTGTAATTGGACTTTTCATTCTCACTTTCATCCATTTGTTTAAAGTAAAGTATACATCCGGAGGTAATCAGGAAGGTTAGCCCCAGAAAGGCAACGATAAACATGATAAGTCCCATATTTTGCTTTTGATTGTTTTTCGTCTCCAGTTGAGAGTCGTATTTGCTGTCTTTTTTAAATTTCATGTTCTGAAAAAGCTCATTAGCGTGTTCAACGCTTGACCGGTCCTTCATATCAATGCTGATATTAAGAGAGGACTTTTTTTGAAGGGCTGGATCTAGATCCTTCTTTAAGCGTTCAAAGGTCGTGTCGTCTACAATAGCAAGGGGTAAGCCGCCACCCGTGAAATAGAATAAAACGGGGGCTTCGATATCAATTCTTTTATAAAACTGCGGAATGACTTCATGTTGTCCCTTTAATTCAATGTCACCCTGATCATTCATAGTAATTATTTTCTCCATTGCACTACTTGTCTTCGTAAAATAGGTCTCATCCGGGGATAGATCAATGCCCTCTAATGAATTTTCACTGATGACGGGAAGAGCCATATTATTTGACATCATACCGAGTGCTTTGGAATTTTCGCCCAGAAGCTTCTCTATATTGACATCCACTTGAATGACTTCGGTTATTTTTTCTGTAAACATCAAATTTTCAGCCGTTAATGCCTCTTTAAATTGTTCAGCCTCCTGGATATCCGTAAGAATAAAATCTGACGGAACATAGAGCTTCGCACTTTTCTCAGCAGAGTAGAACGAAATGTAGCTCAAGGATAATAAACCTAGCGCCAGCGCTGATACCGTTGTAATGACGGTCAGTAATACGGCATTTGATTTCATTCGGAACATAATGGAGGAGAGTGACAACACCTCTTTAATATTCAGATACCCGTTTTTCTTTTTGCGAATGAGATGAAAGATAAAGCTTACAGAGCCTTTATAAAAAAGATAAGTCCCAATGATAACTGAAGCCAGAATAGTGATCATGGCTATAGATAGCTCAGTCATTGATGTTAAGTCTCCGCTAAACAATCGAGATGAAATCGAATAGCCAAGCAGAATCAATCCAATCCCAGCGATCCCTATAATCATTTCAAAGATAGACAGCTTTTTCACATTGCCTTCTGTGGTTGAGGTCACCCGGAATAAGGATAAAATGCTCTGTCTTTTAATAAAGCTATAATTCATCAGCATGATTAAGAGATAGATTACAAAGAATACAATCAGCGTTTGAATCAGGGCTGGAGCAGAAAAACGAAGGGAGGCTATCGCATCGACCCCTATCGTTTTAAAAAGAATCATGAGAATTAACTTTGAAACAGAAAAGCCTACGGCGATCCCTAGAACTAAAGATCCGAAATATAGAATGAAGTTCTCTGCCGAAAGAATTCGAAATATTTTACCCTTGGTCATCCCGATTAATTGGAACAGGCCAATTTCTTTCCCCCGGCGTTTGATGAAGATGGTGTTAGCATATAACAGGAAAATGGATACAATTGCGACCAGTAAGACCGAGGCAGCCTTAATTGCTGCGCCACCCTTGACCGAGCCTTCTACCGCATCCATTGAAGGATCGTATTGCAACGTAACAAAGGCGAAATATAAGGCCACGCTAAAAACGAGAGCAAACACATACAGGTAGTAATTTCTGATGTTTTTTCGCAGATTTCGAAGCATCAGTACATTAATGCTCATTCTGCACACCGCCTAATACACCTTGTGTTTTTATGATATCGTTGAAGAACACTTGTCTTGATTGTTCCCCTTTATTCAACTGCGTATAGATCGTACCGTCCTTTATAAAAATAACTCTGCTGCAATAACTCGCTGCCACCGGATCATGTGTAACCATAACGATTGTTGCTTTCCGTCTTTGATTGAGTTCACTCAGCTTGTTTAACAAATCAGAAGCAGATTTAGAATCCAAAGCTCCCGTAGGCTCGTCAGCAAAAATAATGCTTGGATCATGAATGAAGGCCCGAGCCGCAGAGGTACGTTGTTTTTGCCCACCGGAAATTTCATTCGGGTACTTATTCTTTAACTCTAAAATCCCCAGTTCCCGCGCGACGTTTTCAAATTTCTCATTGGCGATTTTCTTGGGTGTTTTGGTAATGGATAGCGGTAAGAGGATGTTTTCCTTCACCGTCAGCGTGTCCAAGAGATTGTACTCTTGAAAAATAAAGCCTAAATGATTCTTCCGAAATTCAGCTAATTGCTTTTCTTTCATATTAGAAATTTCATTACCCTCGATGGTAATCGATCCGTTGCTGATCTGGTCAATTGACGAAAGAACGTTAAGCAGTGTGGTCTTTCCTGAACCGGAAGAGCCCATAATACCGACAAACTCGCCTTCCTCTATTGAAATATCTAAGCCGCTCAGCACGGATTGTTTGTTTAATTTGTTACCGTAGCTTTTATGAATTTTAGTGGCTTCTAGAATTGCCATAATGATTCACTCCCCTTTTCTATAAGCTTTATTATAAAAGGCTTTACCGTTCTTATCCTTCGATTGCCCGAACAAAATAAAAAAGCATGTGACATTGTTGTCACACGCTTGAGAGCTTCACGAATTCATTTTTGAGCGGGAAGGTTAAAGTGAATGTCGTTCCTAATCCGAGCCTCGACTCAACTCCGATAACGATCAACAAGGATTGGGCTGCTTTTTTAGCTAAATATAATCCCATGCCTGTGGCGGCATTGTCACGATGTACCGTTGTGGAAGTAAATCCTCTATCAAATATGCGAGGCAGATCTTTGGGATCTATTCCGCGCCCACCATCCTTCACCTCAAGAACGATATGCTCATCTTGCTGATAGCTGTTCACTGTAATATCTGATGCTTCGCTATATTTTACAGCGTTGGTTAGGAGTTGTCGGAGGATAAAAGCTAGCCATTTGGCATCACTAAGCACTTCAGCTACCTCCAAGTTCAGTTCAAAGCCAATGCCCTTCTGAATACACCAGGATTGCAGCGTCTTGATCTCCCCGAAAATTAGCGTTTCTAAATCGATATGTTCTATATATAAATCATTCTCGATAAAAGGAATTCGCCTTTGATGAAGCTGTTGGTCCAGCAGAAGGTGAATACGCAGCCATTCATAGGTCAGATTTTTCTTCATTCCTTCATCTTCCATACGCTCAATCATTAGATGCATCGCTGTCAGAGGGGTTTTCACCTCGTGAATCCAAGACAACAGTTCATCCTTTTCCTGCTCTAACGTTATCTGATTATTCGAAGCTGCTTGTTTTAAACATTTAGCTTGATTGGTGATGCTCTCTTCAATAATTTTCTCAAACGGGCTTTCGGGGGTAGCGATACTTGTTACATCCAGATCATCATCCCGCTCAGCTAAGCTTTTATAAAACCTGGTTTCTCTGGGATAGCGAAGGATTAAGAACATCAGGAAAAAAAACATCGATAAAGAGATCACATAGAGAACCGAAGAGAGTGGGATGGATGGATCCATATAGGTAACAAAGAGTATAAATAGATTGGTAAAGAGAACTAGTATAATCCAGCTGATTCTTTCCAAGAGATACTTTTTAATCATAGTGCTTCCTCTTCGATGGCCATATACCCTTGTCCCACCTTCGTCTCAATGAAAACACCTAATCCAAGCTCATCCAGCTTCTTTCGAAGCCGATTTACGTTGACGGTAAGGGTGTTGTCACTAATAAAACGTTTATCATCCCAAAGGCTATTGATTAATTCCTCGCGGGTGACGATTTTATTCTTTTTCTCAATAAGCAATTTTAATATAAAAATCTCATTTTTCGTAAGCTCAATCGATCCCAGGTTATGGGTCAATAGATTTCTCTCATAATCCACGGTTGCTCCACACCATGTCTTGAGTTCGATGTTATCTGTGTTGTAATTGTAGACACGCCGAAGAATCGCTTGTACTTTGGCAATGAGTACATCGAAATGGAAGGGCTTTTGTATATAGTCATCGGCTCCAAGCTGCATCGACATCACCATATCCGTAGGATGATCACGGGAAGATAAGAAGATAATCGGAAGGTTGGAGTGGGAGCGAATCATTCGGCACCAATGAAATCCATCGAATTTAGGTAATTGGATGTCGATGATAACTAAATCAGGTTTGATCTCTATAAATTCCTGCGTGACATTGCTGAAATCTTGAATGCCGTACACATCATAAGACCACTGCGTAAGTCGCTCTTTAATCTCATTAAACAGCGTCGTGTCGTCTTCGATTAATAATAGCTTGAACAAATGCTTCACCACACTTTTTGTTAGTTAGTGTTTACAGCATTTTAGATAATACATCCTGATAATGCTTAAACTCTTTGGTTTCATTTAGATTAGGGCATGTCCTTAAGGATAGCAGAGCGCTTTCGATTAAGAACTGTCTTGGTTCCTTATTGTTCATGATTTCTTCCTGGATAAAGTATAACAGCTTTAGATAATTAGTGAGGTTCGCGTCACCGGGCGCAAAGGATCTCTCTAAAATTTTCTTCAAGCTTATGGTCGCAAAAGATAAATCATTATTGAAAAAGTCAGTGTATTCCGAAGCGGGCAATAACTTGTCCACGTGATCCGGGGAGATGAGCTGAATGCCTCTTTGACTTACTTCTTCAACAATAGTTTGGATAAGAGTGGTGCAATAATTAATTATTTGCTCAGAAGTGATGACTTCATTCATAGCACTGTTGATTTGCAGCATATTTTGCAGAATCCCGTTAAAAATGATGGCTCCATCCAGTAAATAAGGTTTCTTATCTGCAGGGAAGATATGAAGGAAACGTTCATATACCCAGGTTAGCAGGCTGAACTTCGTTTTTTTGATAAACGTTATTAAGTCTGGATCATTGGAGACCAGAGCATCCTCAACAAGCTGTAACAACTTATTTTTTTTATTAATTTTCATGACCAACTGAATTTGCTCGGCAAATATCTTAATGTCAGAGGGATCTTGACCAATGAGCAGCGAGTTTCGCCCTTCTTCAAGCTGATCGTGAATGGACGTAAATACAGCCTTAAAGAGATCCGCTTTGGAAGGGAAATAGTTATAAAAAGATCCTTTGGAGATCCGACTATGATTCAAAATATCCTGAATGGATGTGGCGTGGTAGCCTTTTTCAATAAATAATTCATGTGCTTTATGAATCACTTGCTCTTTGCGTTTATTTATCATCTGAGTTGCCCCTTTAAGCTGGACTCTTTGTTCCAATATAGACTAGCTTATATTTCCACTTAATACAATTTCAATTTTAAATGAATTTTGTCTTGCCAAGCAGGAAATAAGAGAGTATTATATTGTACACTGGTTTGTAACTAGAGTTCAAATTTGGACCGTTAGTATGATTATAGAATGGAGGATTCCAAAATGAAAGCAAAAGAAAGCAAAGCGTCTTACGGGATATTGGCAATCCTCATGATTGGTGCTTTTGTTGCTTTACTGAGTAATACTCTACTCAATATAGCTTTACCATCGATTATGAAGGATTTTGATGTCAGTGCCTCAACGGTACAGTGGCTATCAACAGGTTATATGCTAGTGAACGGGATCATGATTCCTTCAACAGCCTTTTTGATTCAAAAGTATACTGCGAGACGGTTATTCTTAATCGCCATTGGATTATTTGCGATAGGAACCTTTATCGGAGGCTTTGCTCCAAGTTTCGCTGTGTTGTTGATCGCCAGAATGGTTCAGGCTTCAGGGGCAGCGATCATGATGCCATTATTAATGAACGTATTGTTCACAACCTTTCCTCCTGAGAAACGTGGTTCAGCTATGGGGATGTTCGGGTTGGTTATGATTTTTGCACCAGCGATCGGACCTACATTATCCGGCTGGATTATTCAGCACTATGAATGGCCTGTTCTATTCTTTATGATTGCTCCAATCGCCGTATTGGTGTTTATTCTGGCCTTCTTTAAATTGCATGATCCTAAAAAAGATGTGGCGATTAAGATCGATTTCTTATCCGTAGTTCTATCAGCGATTGGGTTCGGGGGTCTTCTATACGGCTTCAGTTCCGCGGGGAACAAAGGATGGGATGATCCAATGGTCTACTCTGCACTTATTATCGGAGCGATTGGGTTAGTGATTTTCATTATGCGCCAATTGAAGATGAAGGAGCCTATGCTTAACTTCAGAGTGTACAAATATCCGATGTTCGCTTTATCTTCAGCGATTTCGATTACACTGAATATGGCAATGTTCTCTGCGATGATGCTAATGCCGATCTACCTGCAAAATATTAGAGGAATTTCACCGCTGGATTCTGGGCTTCTAATGTTGCCTGGTGCGTTAATTATGGGCGTTATGTCGCCAATCACAGGTAAATTGTTCGATAAATTCGGCGGTAAGGTGTTAGCACTAATCGGTCTAGCGATTGTAGTGATTAGTACGTATTTCTTTAGTGATTTGACTGAAACGACTAAATATTCGACACTCATGATTCTGTATTCTGTGAGAATGTTCGGGATCTCTATGGTGATGATGCCAGTTATGACCAATGGTCTGAACTCGATCCCAGCCAAATATACACCGCATGGTACTGCCATGAACAGTACGATTCAGCAAGTATCAGGGGCGATTGGCGGAGCATTGCTCGTAACCATTATGTCTAACAGTACCACTTCACATGTGAAGGATATGGTCGCTGATGCTGTAAGTAAATTAACGGCTAAACCTTCGGCAGACCAATTGCTTGGTATACAAAATCAAGTCATTGCGAAAGCCACTATTGAAGGAATTAACGATGCATTCTTAGTATCTGTAGGCGTAGCGATTATTGCATTTATTCTAGCCTTCTTTATTAAAAGAGGCGTACAGCCAAAGGAAACGGCAGAAGAGAAAGTGAATGCAAAGAAAGTAGCTGCTAAGCAGGTTACAACGCATTAGTCTATATTCAAAAAGGCGCTCACCTTATAGGTGATGCGCCTTTTTTTGCTAATGTTAATTTATGAAGATTACTTAAAACGATGTGTTAATCTCGGACCATCCTGAATGACTGTGATAGATTTGTCGTTTGCGACATATAACCTGTTCGATAGTGGATTAAGTGCAATATTTACGCCTGTTACAGAGGGGAAAACCGCAATTCTTTTAAACGTACTGGCGTTATACACGGACATTCTGTTCTTATTGAAATTACTGACAAATAAATGATTTGTAATCGGGTTGATGAATGTGCTGGAGGAGGAAGATAACACTCTAGTTGCGATCACCTTATTGGTATTTCCATTAAGCACAAAAAGCTTCCCTTGTTTAACCTGTTGAGCGCTGGACACGTAAACACGGTTCGTAAGCGGATTAAGGATGACCTCGCTTTGTAGCCGTCCAAGCTGTACATTCTTGAGGAGCTTGTTGGTGCGGCCATTGATCACGGAAAGAAAGCGGCTTAAGTTGTTCGCTACATAAATACGGTTTGTTACCGGATTTAGCGCTGGTGTGATCACTGGATTGTTGCCAACTTTTATAGTTGCGATCACAGTTTGTGTACAGCCGTTAATGACAGATACGGAGTTGTTTATCGTATTTGTTACATAAATGCGATTGGTACGTTTATTAATGACGATCGCGGAAGGGCGGCCGCCGATCTGAATAGTAGTCCGAATGCTGTTCGATCTGCCATCGATGACGGTTACGATGCCAGAGGCACTCGACACATAAATCAGGTTCGTTCGAACATTAACGCTAACACTATCAGGGTTGCTGCCCACTTGGAGGGTCTTAATTACACGGTTTGTCCGTCCGTTAATTACAGATATTGTCCCATCGCGGAAGTTGGTGACATACACACGGTTTGTTCTTGGGTTTATTGCAAGCTTAAGTGGAAATCTACCTACCGGGATGTTTGCAATGATCCGATTGGTTAGGGTGCTCAAAACACCGACAGTTCCGGCTGTAGTATTAGGATTTACGAAGTATACCCGATTAGTTATGGGATTTACCTCAATATCTCCTACGGGTACGGATGTGGGAACTGTGGTTATGATGGTGGGTAACGCCATGATATAACCCCCTCTTCAAATGACTAGATGCTTCATTATATTTGGGCAAGGGCAAAAGGGTACTACATATATCGTTGTAAGATGACACTGACTATCCTAATAGATTAAGGTAAGGTATACTGGAATGAACTTTTCAGTAAGAGGTGATTAAATGGCTGGGACAGTCTCCATATTAGGCGTTCCATTTTCAAAGCTAACACTTGATGAGACAACGCTTCATCTAACAGAACATATTCAATCCGGAGAACCGAAGCTATTTCATTTGATTACGGCGAACCCGGAAATTACGATAACAAGTCAGTCGGACGAGCTGCTTCGAACCATCCTCCATGAGGCAGATTTGATTACTCCTGATGGGATTGGCATTGTGCTGGCATCGAGAAGAAAAGGTGACCCTATAGCTGAACGAGTTACGGGGTATGAACTACTTCTTGAGCTGCTCGCACAAGGGAATAAGCTGGGTTGGAGCTTTTATTTCTTAGGCACGGATGAGCATACCAGCTGTAAAGCGGTTGAAAAGATTACAGAGCTTTATCCGAATGTTAAAATTGCCGGAAGACATAATGGTTTTCTTGCTAAAGAAGAGGAACCGGCCATTGTGGCAGAGATTCAGCACGCACAGCCAGATTTGCTGATTGTCGCGATGGGGGCTCCATACTCTGACAAGTGGGTTTATAAGCATAAACAGGCGCTTTCTCAGGTTAAGGTTGTGTTTGGCGTGGGGGGAAGCTTGGATGTTATAGCGGGAAAAGTGACTCCAGCCCCTGCGATATGGAAGAAACTCAATTTGGAGTGGCTGCATCGACTCTTATTCGCACCTGTGGCCAAAGGACAAAAGTCGCGCTGGCGCAGGCAAGCAGTTCTTCCTAAATTCGTGTATCGAGCTATGATTAGGAAATAAGGTACAGCAGTAAATATAGTCTTTCACTATTTCTGCAATTTGTAGAAATAGTGAAAGACTTTTTTTTGTTATCGCTTTACAGGAAACATGCCCTAAGTATTTAAGAGAGAATATTGGCTGGAACAATTCCAATATATTACTGATTGCTTTTTTAAGAATGTTGTAATAAAATCTTATCAAGATAATAAATTATTATCAAAATAGAAAAGACGTAAAACGAAAGGAGTGAGATGCTCACATGTTAGAAGATCGCAGCTGCCTGGAGTCCTATTTTCCAATTGCTTCTTTTATTGCTTCAATTATAGGTTCAAAATGTGAGGTTGTTATTCATGATATAAGCAATCCAGAGCGTTCAATTATTTTTATTGAGAACGGATACATTAGTGGGCGTAAAGTAGGCGATAGTTCAACAGATCTCGTGCTTAAGCTGTTGAAAGATGAGTCCTACCGTGAGCAACCGTTTATTGCTAACTATAAAGCGCGTGGTTCGCAAGGTCAGGTATTTCGCTCCGCTACTTATTATATTAAAAACAGCAGCAGCGAATTGGTCGGTATGATGTGTATTAACATTGATGTCACGCATATGGAGGTTGCAGCTGAGTGGATACAAAACATTTTGCAAGGAGGATCAACACTTCCACCAGTACCGTTAATACCACAACAACAAGAGGTTGTAGAGAAGCAGACGGAAGAGTATTTACAAGGAAACGTAGATGACCTACTCCAGCACATGATTGATTCGGTGCTTGGTAAAATTAATGTCCCGGCAGAGCGATTGTCCTCGAAAGAGAAGATTGAACTTGTGAAAGTACTTAACGAGCAGGGCGTGTTTCTACTTAAAGGTGGAGTTTCTCAAGTCGCTAAGACCTTGATGATATCTGAGCCAACAGTTTATCGTTATTTGCAAAAAATTAAGTGAGAATAAACAGAACTCTCGAGAGAGGAAGTGGGCTAGATGACAATAGACTTTGATAAGGTTGTTAGCCGATATGGGACCAATTGCGCTAAGTGGGATGGTATGGCGCAAGTTTTGGGCAGAGAAATGATAGCGCTTTCCGTCGCGGATATGGATCTTCAAGCCCCTCCACAGGTGATAGAGCGAGTAACGGAGATGGCGAAGCATGGCATATATGGATATACCGATCCTTTTCCACCTTATTATGAGGCAGTTCAGGGATGGATTAAAAAAGCTTACGATTGGGAGGTTCCGCAAGAATGGATCGTGTTTTGCCCTCGTATTGTGCAAGCGGTTTCTCTGATCATTCAGAACTTCACTCAACCAGGTGATCAAGTGTTAATCCATACGCCAGCCTATCAGCCGGTTGCTAAATCGGTAGAACTAAATAACCGCGTATTAGTGGAAAGTCCACTTCGTGAAGTGAACGGGCGTTATGAGATAGATTTTGCTGATATGGAGTTGCGAATGCAAGAAGGGGTTAAAATTGTACTGCTCATCTCACCGCATAATCCGGTTGGACGAGTATGGACACGAGCCGAACTAGAACGAATCGTTAGCTTGTGTACAAAATATGATGCTTATATTGTATCGGATGATATTCATGCCGACTTTATCCATGCTGGCCATGAGCATACGATAATCGGGAAGATATCGACTGAGGCAGAGCAGCGATCCTTTATCTGTACTTCCCCAGGGAAGACCTTCAATCTTGCAAGCCTTGAAATTGCTAACATCGTGATTCCGAATGATCAGCTGCGTGAGAGATTTAGACATTGCTTACAGCAAGCAGGCTGTCATAACCCAACCTTTTTTGCAGTACCTGCATTAGAAGTGGCTTATACGGAATGCGATGAATGGCTGGAAGAATTACGAGGTTATATCACGGCCAATATCGATTGGGTGAAAGTTTATATAGCTGAATATATGCCTGAGCTTCGCGTGATCGAATCAGAAGGAACCTATCTATTATGGGTGGATTGTAGGGCAATTAGCACCAACGAAGCAGAGCTAAAGCAGTGGATTGAGTCCGATGCGAAGGTTAGTGTGAGCTTTGGAACAGGTTTTGGGGCATCAGGAGAAGGCTTTATTCGCTTAAATATTGCAACGCCACTGCCCATGTTACAAGAAGCTTTTCATCGGCTGTACCGGGCCTATCCATTAAAAAATTCATAATAAAAAAATCTTTATCAATGACCTTGAAAGACCTCGTTAGTAGCCTTTTTCAGATCCGTATCAAGGGGGATAATAATCATGTCCAAATCAGAAACACCAAGAGTCAAGAAACAGCCGACGATGTTCTTAGCGCTATTGCCGATTATTACGATGATTGTGCTACTTAGTTTAGGGTATGTGTTGTTTGAATTACCACCAGAACCACTTATTATTACCTCAGCGGTTGTTGCTGGTATTATCGCGATTATTCTTGGTTATAGCTATAACGACATACTAGAATCTATCGCTGGTAAGATCGCGAAAACGATGCCCGCCATTCTTATTCTGATCATGGTTGGTTTTATGATTGGGGCATGGATGGTTGGTGGAACGATTCCAATGATGATTTACTATGGATTGAAAATTATTAGTCCACAATTTCTGCTTATTACCGCATTTATTGCGACAGCTGCCGTTTCGCTTTGTACGGGCACATCTTGGGGGTCAGCGGGAACGATCGGGGTTGCTTTTATGGGCGTTGGCGCGGGTATGGATGCAAACCTAGCAGCAGTGGCTGGTGCAGTAGTTGCAGGTGCTTATTTTGGTGATAAATTGTCACCGCTTTCAGACACGACTAATATTGCGGCGTTAGCAACAGGTGTCAATCTATATGAGCATATTGGACATTTATTGTATACCACAATTCCTTCCTTTATTGTCGCAAGCGTTGTTTTTATTATTACAGGCCTAAACACAGATGCCGCAGGCGCTATTGTTCCGGAGAAGGTTGGAACAATCATGGGATCGTTGAATACAATTTATGACTTTAATCTGCTGCTTATAGTACCCGTATTAATCATCTTGTATGGTTCAATTACGAAGAAACCGACAATACCGGTCATGCTGATCTCTTCTATGTTCGCTATGGCTAACGCACTTGTATTCCAGGGGTTTACTTTGAATGATGTCGTATCTTCTGTTGTTAATGGATTTAATATTTCTATGGTTCAAGTTGCTGGGTTTGATTCTGCCAACGTTATTGAAGATGTACCCCGTCTTCTAAATCGTGGCGGAATGAACTCCATGATGGGGACACTTCTCATTTGCTTCTGTGCAATCACGTTCGCTGGAACCATATCTCTGACCAAGTCCTTGGAATTGATTGTTAATAAGCTTTTGAAGTTCGTCCATTCCACAGGTTCAATGATCGTAGCAACAATTGTTACAGGTCTTACGATGATCGGAGTTACAAGTAATGGTCAGGTGTCCATCTTAATGCCAGGTGAAATGCTACGTGAAGCATATATCCGTCGGGGCTTACATCCGAAGAACTTGGGACGTACCATCGAGGATTCAGCGGCGATTACCGAGCCTATTCTGCCTTGGACAGCTGCAGGTGCTTATATGGCGGGTACGCTGGGTGTTGCAACGCTACATTATTTACCTTGGGCTGTTCTCTGTTGGACAGGAATAATCTTTGCGACGATATGGGGCTTCACGGGATTCGGTATCGCGAAGTTAACGCCAGAGCAACAGGCAGAAATGCTAAAGGAATATGACGGCAACACTAATGAACAAGCTGGATAAAGGAGTCTTTTAAAATGACAAATATGCATAAAGAAACTGTAATAACAACGGATGCACCAGGCGCAATTGGACCTTACTCTCAAGCTGTAAAGCTTGGGAACGTCCTATATACTTCAGGACAACTCGGACTAGACCCGGTTAATGGGACTTTTCCTGCTACGGTTGAGGAACAGACGGAACGGTCGTTGCTGAATGTCAAAGCCATACTGGAAGCGGCGGGTACAAGCATGGATCAGGTAATAAAGACGACCGTTTTCCTAAAGGATATGAATGATTTTCTTAAGGTGAATGAGATTTATGGAAGGTTTTTTGCTCAGCCATACCCTGCTCGCAGCGCTGTTGAAGTAGCACGTCTGCCTAAGGATGGGCTCGTAGAAATTGAAGTTATAGCTTATGTACCTTAAATGATCCAGTAACGCTCAAACTACGGATTCCTTTAGAATTTCAGTTAGTTAAGCCTGCACACCCTGTATGGAAAAAGGATAAGGAAATAAGGCAGATGGCCACCCTGGAAAGGGTGGCTTTTTTGAAATATAAGAGTATATAGGGCACAGCTTTAATAACTGAGTAGGGAGCTGAGATGTATTTGAAATGGAGGAATTTTATGAAAAAATAATTGAAAATATACATGAAAATGTGACAGTAATCATAACTAATTACAGAAAACCTTCACAAAATAGTATCTTTGCTTTATTATAAATGTGAAAACATTCACAAAGGGGCGTTATAAAGGTGAAAAAGACAACAAGTGCTGCTCTTATTCTCATTCTTTCGGTTATGCTCGTGATCGCAGGCTGCGGTAACAGTAATAGCAACAGCGCAGGTAATAGTGCTGGCAACGAGAACAAGAGTAAGGTCAATGAGACGGCTAAAAATGATAAAACCGAAGCCGTATCTGGTGCATCAGAGGCTAGCTACACACCACTGGATCAATTAAAAGATAGCTATGATATCGTTATTGTCGGAGCCGGCGGTGCTGGAATGTCCGCTGCACTAGAAGCAAAGGCTAAAGGTTTGAACCCGGTTATTTTAGAAAAAATGCCAGTTGCTGGCGGGAATACAAGTAAATCCTCATCGGGGATGAATGCTTCTGAAACAAAATTCCAAAAAGATCAAGGTATTAAAGATAGCAATGATTTATTTTATGAAGAGACATTAAAAGGTGGTCACGACACCAACGATAAAGAGATGCTTCGTTTCTTCGTAGATAATTCCGCAAGTGCTATTGATTGGTTGGATTCGATCGGAATCAGACTGAACAATATCACGATCACAGGCGGCATGAACGAAAAACGTACTCACCGCCCAGAAGACGGCTCTGCGGTAGGCCAATACCTTGTCAAAGGATTGGTTAAGAATATACAAGAAAAAGAAATTCCATTGTTTGTGAACGCAGATGTGAAGGAAATCACCCAAAAAGATGGTAAGGTTGACGGAGTAAAGGTACTCTTTAACCAAGCCGATGAAAAAACCATTACAGCGAAGGCTGTTGTTGTCACTACCGGTGGTTTCGGTTCTAATATGGACATGATCTCTACAGTTAGACCTGATTTGGAAGGTTACGTTACTACTAACCAAATCGGCAGTACCGGTGACGGCATCAAAATGATCGAGGCACTTGGCGGAACCACCGTTGATATGGATCAAATCCAGGTTCACCCAACAGTTCAACAAGAAAAATCTTATCTGATCGGGGAAGCTGTACGCGGCGAAGGTTCTATCCTCGTAAATAGCGAAGGCACACGGTTCGTAAATGAATTGACTACACGTGATAAAGTTACCGAAGCGATCAATGCACTTCCTGAAAAAGCGGCAACGCTTGTCTTTGATTCCGGCGTCAAATCACGCGTGAAAGCAATTGAACAATATGACAAAATGGGCTTCGTGATCCAAGCGGATACCATCGAAGCATTGGCGAAAGAAATCGGTGTTCCAGCCGATAAGCTAAAAGAGACACTTGATACTTGGAACAGCGCAGTAAAGAACAAGAACGATGCTGAATTTGGCAGAACGACAGGAATGGACAACGACTTGTCCACCGCTCCATACTACGCTATTAAGATCGCACCTGGGATTCACTACACTATGGGCGGCGTGAAGATCAACACGAATACAGAAGTATTAAATAAAGAAGGCGCAGCTATTCCTGGCCTGTTTGCAGCAGGTGAAGTAACAGGCGGATTGCACGGTCAAAACCGGATCGGCGGTAACTCTGTAGCTGAGATCATTATCTTCGGCCGTCAAGCCGGAATTAAATCTGCTGAGTTCGTGCAAGCACAATAAGATTTAACTACTATTCTGGTTAAAACAAAAGAACCGCTTGGGCTAATTGAAGCCCGGGCGGTTCTTTGTTTAATCACTCATTCAAAGTGAGTGGAGCGTCGCTATTCAAAAAGCTGCTTCCCGCTTTTAGCCTGTTCTTCTCGCATCCATTGTGACAGTTGTCGTTTGAGTTTAAGGAATTCCGGGGAATCCGTAATCTCATCACGGCGTGGCCGTGGAAATGGCACGTCAACAGTATGTAGGATGGAGCCGGGGCGACCGGAGAATACATAAATACGATTCGAGAGCAGCAACGCTTCTTCGATGTTATGGGTGATGAATAGCACGGAGCGGCGATTCTCCTCCCACAGCTCCAGCAGCCAGCGCTGCATTTCACTGCGAGTTAGTGCATCCAATGCGCTGAAAGGTTCATCGAGCAGCATCAACTCCTGCGGAGCCAGCAGTGCTCTGAGAAAAGCAGCACGCTGCTGCATCCCACCAGACAGCATATGCGGATAAGCCTGTTCGAATCCATTCAAGCCAACCTTAGCGAGCCACTGGCGAGCTTCTTCACGAGCTCCATCCTGCAGAGCACCTTTGATTTCTCCGGCTAGCAGTACATTATCTTCAATCGTTCGCCAAGGAAAAAGAGCAGGCTGCTGCGGCATATAACTAATCTCACCGCGTTGACCTGTAACGACCTTGCCGTTCATGCGGATCGTTCCTGTATCAGGCTTCACTAGTCCGCCGATCATATGGAATAAGGTGCTTTTTCCGCAGCCGGAAGGACCGACGATCGAGACGAACTCTTGCTGCTCTACCTTAAGAGAGACGTTGTTGAGCACGTTCGTCTCGCGGCGACGATGGGTGAAGGACTTGGAGATGCCGCTTACTTCAAGAGCAGGTGGTGCAGTATGAGCTTCAGGAGAGCTTATGATTTCTGTTGTTCTTTGCTCTATTTGCGTCGCTTGAGACATACAGGCATCTTCCTTTCTATGAGTTACGGCGCGGTTTCCAGCGGACTAACCATTTTTCCAATAATGCGATAATCGCAAAAAGCACAAGACTAAGGAGCACAATAATCACAATAGCGACAAACATCCGATCCGTACGGTAAGCCGATTTTTGCAGAAGCATATAATAGCCGATCCCTTTATCCGCGCCAATCCATTCAGCGACCACGGCTCCCATAACCGCATAGGTAGCAGATATTTTCACACCGGAAAATAGTGCCGGGATAGAAGACGGAAGCTCCAGCTTGGTGAAGATTTGCCACTTGCTTGCGCCAGCCATTTTCATATAATTCATCATGACCTGATCACTTTGAGACAAGCCGCCCATTGCAGCGACAGCTACCGGGAAGAAGCATACCAGTGTAATCAGCACGATTTTGGGCAAAAGACCGAATCCAAACCAGATGATTAGCAGCGGTCCGAGTGCGATAGAGGGGACATTTTGACTCAGAATAATGAGTGGATAAAAAGCCCGTTTGGCCCAAGGCAAAAGATGCAAAAGTAGAGCAACGATCAAGCCCACACCTGTACCAATGGGGAAACCTATTAAAGTGAGCCGAAGCGTAGCCATCGTATGAGCCCAGAGACCTGAGGCATTACTGGTGGATTCGCGAGCAATGTCAGCAGGACTCGGCAGAATCCAGGATTCAATATGGAATAGAGAAACAGATAATTGCCATACGGTCAAAAAGAAGACGACCGCCACAAGGGGCGGCCATATTAGCTTCCAGGTCGATCTCACGGCCGATATTTCTCCGTCAATTTATCCATGCTGATTCCGTTAGGATTATGAGCGATTTTGATCTGCGAGATTACGCTAGGACTGCCTGCTTCAATCAGCGCTTCCTGCATTTGACGCACAACCTCCAGCAGCTCACTAAGCTCACCTTCCATAGTGGTTTCTAGTGGATTCACCTGATGTTTAACACCGGATTTCTGAATAACTTCAATCGCTTTATCTACGTAGGGGATGGAGTCCTCATTGTTTGGAGTCTTAGGAATTACTTGAATGCTTAATAATGTATTAGCCACAATAATCAATCCTCTCAAATTGTATAGGTAAGTTCAAAAAGCCAACTTTGATAACGATGTAATTCAGGAAGCAGATTCGGCGTCGAATCTTGAACGAACTTGGGAAGTCCGGTACTCACGTAGCACATCACTACGCTCCGTTCCTCCTTCCTCAAGTAACGTTCAACCTTCTTGGTTCTGAAAGTCGACTTTTTGAACTCTCATTGAAATAGGTAAGTTCAAAAAGCCAACTTTGATAACGATGTAATTCAGGACGCAGATTCGGCGTCGAATCTTGAACGAACTTGGGAAGTCCGGTCTACTCCGCCGGTAAAAAATCATTCGTGAATGCACTAGCTGCATCCAGCGGTTTGTCCAGCAGCTTCAAATCATACATCCAGTCGCCGTAATTCTGCCAGACCTCGGTTTTTTGCTCTCCCCAGCGTGGGGCGTCGTCCTTATATTTCGGGCTAAGCCATTTCTGGCTAGCTAGGACAAGCTCGGCATCAAGGTCAGGCACAGCCTTGGATAATGTAGCGGCAGCCTCTTCTGGATGATCAATCGCATATTGATAGCCCTTGGATGTGGCTTTCAGGAAAGCCTTCACCAAATCTGGATTCTCAGAAATCTGCTTCTCACTCGTGGTCAGCACAGGGGTGTAATAATCGAGCTGAGGCGCATAATCCTTCAAGTAAAGCATATCCAGAGGCTCACCACGCAGTTCGGCTTCAATACCAGTCCAAGCGTAGAAGATCCAAGCGAAATCAATGTCACGTTTGACTGCGGTAAAATAGTCAGCTTCACCAATACTGATTAGCTTCACCTTTTTCACATCGCCACCTACAGGGTCCATGATCGCCTTCATGGCTGCTTCTTCAGCAGGAGAGCCCCAACCGCCGTAGGTTTTACCCTCAAAATCTTTTGGTGATTTAATATTGCGGTCTACTGGAGCGGCGAAACCCGAAGTATTATGCTGAATAATGGCTGCAATCGAGACAAGGGGAACGCCTTGTAGACGGGCTAGAGTCAATCCTTCCTGAGCGCTGATCCCAAAAGCGGCTTCGCCAGAGGTAACCATAGTATCAGAACCCGCTGCGCCAGGTTGAACGATTTCTACATCCAGACCTTCTTCCGCGTAATAACCAAGATCCTTGGCTACGTATAGACCGGTGTGGTTCGTATTCGGTGTCCAATCCAGTGCAACCTTAACTTTGGTAAGCTCTTTCGGAGCATTTGATCCGGTCGCTGTATTCGAATCCGCAGCATTTCCTTTGTTTCCGGCTGTATTCCCATTGTTGCTGCCGCATCCGGCAATCGCAAGAATGAGCATACAGGTGAGGCTAAGCATAAGTGCTTTTTTGAGTTGCATGTCTTCTTCTCTCCTTTAAGGTTGCCAGATCCCGTCATCCAACATGAACCATAAAGTGTAGTATGTACATTTCTTCTACATCTTTTGTGATCTACACAAAAAAAGCGCCCCGAGTGATCGGGACGCTGGCTTGGCGCAAGGTTAGTAAAGGTCACAGGGACCAAAACCAATTGGCGATTCCTACGCTGGCATTATCCAGATCAGGTATAAGGGTCAGTATCTTGTGGGATACAATCTCAGCCGGCCAATTCCAGCACCCCTGGTTCTATGAAGTTAACGGGTATTTCTCGCTTAAACGCTAATCGTCTTTATAAGGACGCTGAAGGCGTTTATGCTTGCATACGGTGTATTATAGACGGCTGTTCTCGGAATGTCTAGTAGCACGCGCCTAAATTTTTCGAATCTCTCCGTCCGTTTTCATTAATCCAGATCTTTATGTTTCTTGCGATGACGCCGCTTAAGCTCAGTAACCAGAGCACCTAGCGTAAGGACAACACTGATCATTATCCCGCTCATAATCACGAAAAGAGCAAGAAACTCAAAGGGGGAATAGCTAACCATCTTACTCCATTGAATCTTTCCATCCAGATCGTCAATGACTTGATTCATGCCATAAATCCCACTTACCACCGTAAATACAGTGAGGATCATCAGCAGATTATCCCGGCGCTTCGATTGGAACTTATCTTGATACTGAAACAGGTCAGTCAAGGTTTCTTTTACTTCCTCGAACAGAGCGTCATTCCCGTATACTTTACGCAGCTGAAGAAAAATCTCCCGTCCTTGCGACTGTGAAATCAGCTCCAAGAAATAAAACTTTGCCGAGAATTTATTAATCGAGTAGATTAAATTGTCGATCTCATCATAATCGTGGTTTATGCGTAGTCGGGAATGCATATTTGCCAGCTTTAGCAGAACAATTTTGTGGAAAATATTGAGTAGAAATCCGTAATAATATTGCCCGTACATCTGGTTGGCCAGGCTAACGGCGATCTTTGGTTCAGCTCGGGTCAGACAGCAAAAGGTCTGCTCATTCATCATATAATACGAGTCTGGGCCCCATCGATTATAGGAATGCTCATGACAGTAGTTCGCAATATACGCTGGATCGCTGGCACTGGCATAGGGCTTCCCTTTCAGATCAATTCCATCAAGCTGAGAGGCGCGATAGCGCATATTTATACTAATCTCATCAGAATCTCCTTCATTCTGAAAGCCATAAAAGGCTTGCACCTGCATTCTTTCATCTACGAAAAAGGGAAGGGTCTCGAAATAAGCCCCATTGATATCCGAGTGATCCAGAAAAGGCTCCAGTCCATCCACCAGATTTCGGAAGACAAAATCCTCTACCATCTCATAGGTCTGTTCTCCGCAATGGATATAGGTGTAGTCATCCTGTACGAAGGTATTCTCAAGCGTCCGGAAGCGGTCCGCGAATTCCAGTGCAATACTAAAGGGAATCGAATTCCCCTCAAGCTGGACACGTATCGTCACAAATCCAAGCTGAAAAGGACATATGAATATATCCGTCGAGAGAATTTTAAAAAATATAGACTGCTGAGGAATCTCTAGAATACAGTCCAGATTATTGACTCTGGAAAAGCGGCGGAAAGAGTCTACGTCCTTCTTGCGTGGAAAAAGAATATGTGCAGCAAACGGTAAATAGGTGCGCTCCATCCGTTCATGGGAAACACAGTGATCTTCTCCGTAATAGGCATTTTCTAACTCTTTATTATCCAGAAAAAAACGTGTGAAGCCATCATCCTGCAATTGTTGGATAAGCTTCTTAGAATCGCCCTTTTTTATTGAAAAGGGAAAAATAAACTGCATAAGCGCAGTATGTAATAAAGGCTCAGTTGAAAGCTTATCCATTCATCGTCCATCCTTGTGCTCAGAATATGCTTATAGATGACATTACCCTAAAAGGATTAGGTTGATACCATATTAACATTCTAAATACTGGAACTCTTTCTTTGCACTGCTTGTCTGGATTGGAATCTCCATGTGGCAATGCTCAGCAAGAACAAGAAGGCGGCAAAACCGGCAAGTAACCCAGCAGTTTGTGCCACTTTTAGATGGTCCATAGACCAGCCCATAAATAGGGGCAGCAGAGCTCCACCGACACCTCCAGCAGCGATCATTATGCTGGGTGTTGATTCTTCGGCTCCTGGTAGCATCTTGCTGGAGAAGACTAGAGCTATGGAGAAAATACCGGACATAAATAGCCCAAGTAGCATAATCACGATGAATGCAGCTAATCGATTATCTGTGAACGGAAAAAGAGCCAGCAGTAACAAGGTCAGTAAACAGCTACTTAAAATGTATACACGGTAAGAAATTCTCTCTGCAATCACTCCAGCAAACAATCTTCCCGTAGACATAGCTAGCCAAAAGAAAGTGACTGTCAGCGCCGCAGCAGATTCTGTCATCCCTAGCTTGGCGATAAAGATGGCGGGCATAAAGTTGACCAGACTCATCTCCGTACCTACATAGAGAAAGAAGAAAAGGATGAAGATGCCCAGCAGAATCCATTGTTTCCCTTTATACGGAAGCTGTGTGCTGGACTGCGAGGAATGTGCGGACACTGAGACTTTGCGAGGTGCTCGCTCGTCCAGTATGCGCTGCAGATTCCCAAAATGGCCTCTTCCCCAGAGAATGAGGGAAATGAATGAGAAGCCAGCGACAATTAGAAATGCCAATCTCCATGCTCTTGTAGCAATGAGCGGACTGGCGATAAGAGGCATCACGAGTGCGCCTATCCCAAATAGGACTTCTAATCGGCTCATCGCGATCGCGGTTCCTTCAATCACAGCTCCGATGATGATGGTGCCGATCACGGCTTCGATCATGCCGAAACCAAAGCCTGCTGCAACAGCGATGACATACATCCACTCCCAAGGGGGTAGAAAAGCATACGCAATCTCAGCAGTCAGGAGAAGAGCGGTGGCGATAATGATGCCTCCTCGTTTCCCAAAACGGCGATTGAGTAGGGGAGAGACAAGCACACCAGCCAAAAAACCAGCGAATTGACTAAAAATTAATTGCCCGCCGGCACTATAATTTTGGTCATAATGCTGTAGCAGAACGGGAAGAATAGATCCCAGCACTACATGAGCAAGGCCAATGACAAAGTAGGAAAGACAGCCAATCCAGATCAGTTTTTTCACGAAGTAAGCCCCTTATATTGAAAGTAGTTTATGGAGTAAGGTCGGATTCAATGTGAACCGGAAGGGTACATTATAATAAGCACCATTGTTATGATAAATCCAAACGGTGAGCTTGGATATATAAACTTTTGTTTACATGCTTGAAGGGAGAGATTTACGTAATGGATAACAAACAACTGGAACAACTCATTATTAGAGCATTGGATGACAACAAGTTCGGTTCCTTTGGTACGATCGAAGAAGGAAATAAGCCGAAAGTACGTTACATGGCCATTTTCCATGAGGGTTTGAAGATTTATTTAGCTACGAATCGCAAAACTCATAAGGTGGAGGAATTATCGAATAATCCGAATGCTTTTTTGCTGCTTGGATATGAGTCAGGCGGAAGCAAAGATGTGCTGGAGATTGAAGCCACCGTTGCCGTTTCTAAGGATGAAGGGCTGCGCACAAAGGTGTGGAACAAAGAGCTGGAGCCATGGTTTACTGGGCCTGATGACCCTAATTATGTGATTCTTGAACTTACTCCAACGCGTATTGAGTATGTTGGCAGTAATAAAGAGCACGGCGTGTGGACTCCCTAAACCAATTTAAAATCGATTCCGAAAGCCTTCCTATCCCCCACGGGTTTAGGAGGGCTTTTTTAAAAGATAAGTCCCTGAGTGACCTGTTAAAACATGTTATAATGACTTCAACTTTTTACGTAATTTCTCAGGGGAGGACTTAAAATACATGACCGTTACTCTGTTATATATTGAAGATGATCATGAAATCGGCAGCGTCGTGTCTGCGGATTTAAGTGATCGTGGTTATAGTGTACGTTGGCTGCGGAGCGGGGAGGGAGCGACGGAGGAAGCAGCGCCTTGTCATTTGGCTATTCTGGACGTTATGCTTCCGGGTTTGGATGGATTTACTGTCGGCCAACGCTTGAAGCGGGTGTACCCAAAGCTGCCGATTCTGATGCTCTCAGCCCGAACCTCGATTGATGACAAGCTGCAGGGCCTTGAGTTCGCGGACGATTATTTGACCAAGCCTTTTCATCCGGATGAATTGGCAGCCCGTATTGAGGTGCTGCTTAGACGGAATGGAGCAGCAGTGCAGGATTCACTCGCGCTTAAGCACTTAGTCGTCTATGAAGGGGATAACCGAGTGATAAATGCTCAGACACAGGAAGAAATCATGCTTACGGGTAAGCAGTTTCAGATTTTTTCTTATTTGCTGCGTCATCTTGGTCAGATTATGACGAAGGAGCAGATCTATGAAACGGTCTGGGGGGAGAGCTATATCGAAGGGGATAAAACGCTAATGGTACATATTCGGTATTTGCGCGAAAAGCTAGAACTTGATCCGGGCAATCCGGAAATTATAGAAACGGTCCGCGGGATCGGATATCGAGTAAGAGCATGAGGGAGTTAGGGCGCATTCGTAAGCAGCGTAACTCCTCTTTGTTATCGGGATATTTGCTTATTATTGTTTCTGCACTGCTTTTTATCCCTGTGGTCCTGCCGTTATCTTTTGTTCTCTACAATATGGTTAATGAAGTGACTAAAGGGGCTCCACCTGTAGACACCTCTCTGTATTCGAGTGTTGCAGCGCTGGAGACCATGTGGCATAAAGAGGCGCTTCAATTGGAAGATGCTTCTTCGGAAGGCATAAATGAGCGGCTACATGAACTGAGCCAGAAATACACTGAGGCTACTATGTTTTGGGTAGATGGGCAGGGAATGACCCAGTTGATTCTTACACCTGATGAAGGCAATCCGGACCATGGCAGCGGAGTTCCGGAGCAGTGGACTGCGGCTGAGGCTATTTTTTTTATGAAAGAAAGTACAAAGCGTGATCCTTTAGCCATTGTCGCCTTCATGGGAGATCGAGCGGATGCGGGTAAAGGGTTTATGGTAATGCAAATTCCAAACAAGCTGCTTAACAAAGGGGCTTATGGGGGAGTCGGGGCTTGGGCTTTGTATTATTTTGTGCTCTTTGTACTTTTTGGAGGGTTCGCACTGGTTTCTTTGCTGTTCTTTAAAAAAATACGCAAACGGCTACTACAGCTACAAACGGCGATGACCATTACGGGTCCAGATAGAATGCCTAGACCTATAGCGACAGGCAAACTGGACGAGATTGGCCGATTGGAGGAAGCCTTTAATACGATGGTCGTAAAGCTTGACGAAAGTCGACGCAGGGAATTAGAAGAAGAGGAGCTGCGAAAGCGTTTAGTATCCAACCTATCTCATGATTTGCGTACGCCGCTTACAGTCATCCGCAGCCACATTCATGTAATGACTAAGGAGAGCTTAACTCCAAAAGGTCAACAGTCCCTACAGCTTATGGATGAGCGTATTGCGGATCTTAGCGTCTTGATCGAGAATCTTTTATCCTACAATTTACTGAGCAGCGGAAGGATTACCTTAAAGCCGGAACGTAAAGATGTCCTGCGTTTGTTGCGGGAAAGTGCCGCTGCTTGGTACCCCGTATGGGAAAAAGAGGGCTTCGAGATCGATATTGATCTCGAAGCTGAACCACTAATCTGGATGGTGGATGAGGTGTGGTTCCGCCGTATTCTTGATAATCTGTTTCAGAATATTGTACGTCATGCCAACAGCGGTCTTTATGTAGGGATTTCTACGGAGTCCCGTAATGGGCAACGCGTTATTTTGATAACGGATCACGGTAGAGGTATCCAGAGTCCATCCGATTACAAAGGGGCAGGATTAGGGCTGTCCATCGTGGATCTGTTAATGAAGCATATGGAGTTAGAGTGGGATATGGAGAGTACAGGAGATGGCACCTCTATTGTAATCTTCAATCCACGGGATGAAATTTAAACAAAACTTAAACTTCGTGCCGCCTTGTTCTTAACCTTGGGACGTTATGCTAATTACCGAGGTGAGGAACATGAAAGAAACAGTGATTGAAACGAAGGATTTATTAAAAAAATACCGTGGCCGGGCTGCGGTGGAAAATTTAAATTTGAACATCCGCAAGGGAGAAATCTATGGCTTTCTTGGCCCAAACGGGGCAGGGAAAACAACAACAATTCGTATGCTGCTTGGACTGATCACTCCAACATCAGGAGGGATTGAAGTATTCGGCCAGGATCTTCGCAAGCATAAACTGCAAATTTTGCGGAAGGTAGGGTCGCTTGTAGAGTCTCCATCCTATTACGGGCACTTAAGCGCTGTGGATAATCTTGAAGCCATCCGGCGTATTCTTGGTGCTCCGAAGTCACGGATTGCTGAGGTGCTTGATATTGTTTCCTTAACAGGGGAAGAGAAGCGCCCGGTTAAAGGCTTCTCCCTCGGGATGAAGCAGAGACTAGGTATCGCTGCTGCCTTGCTCGGGGAACCGGAGCTGCTTATTCTGGATGAGCCGACGAATGGACTTGACCCGTCTGGGATTCAGGAAATTCGCGGACTGATTAAACGATTGCCGCAGGAGCAAGGGATTACTGTCGTAGTATCCAGTCACTTGCTTAGTGAAATTGAGCAAATGGCGGATACCGTAGGGATCATTCGTCAAGGGCAAATGGTGTACCAAGATAGTATAACGAATCTGCAGCGGCAAGCCGGGGGAGAAATGCGTTTAGCAGTCTCGGACCCGGAGGCCGCGCTTCGTCTTGCTGAAGAACGGGGGTACGCAGGGCTACTTCAAGACCAAAAGCTAGTCTTCTCCCGGATGATCGATGCAAGAGTTGCCTTGCTAGTCAAAGCCTTGGTAGAGAATGGGCATGCTATTTATCGTGTAGAGGAGCGGAGACAATCACTTGAGGACTTCTTCCTGCAGGTTGTAGGAGGAGAGGAATCATGATGTGGAGGGCACTGTCGGCGGATTGGCTCAAAATCCGTGGCAAGGGACTCTGGTTTCTAGTGTTTCTTGGACCGCTTGGACTTGTAGCCATGCAAGGCTTGAACTTCGGCCTTCGTTATGATTATCTTCGCGAGCAGTATAGCGCGGATTTATGGGGTGGACTTCTGAACAATGTGGCTGCATTTGTGCCCATTGCTCTTTTTCTCGGAGGGACCTTAGTATGCTCGTTGATTGCAAATGTAGAACATCAGATGAGCTCGTGGAAGCAGCTCTTGGCGCTACCTATCTCACGTACTTCAGTATTTATGGCTAAGCTGGTGTTATGTTTGGTGCTAGTGGCGGTTTCTTGTTTGCTGCTTTCGGTGGGTACAGTTGGTTTAGGGCTTGTTTTGGGCTTCAAGGTAGAACTGATTCCTTATTTGGATGTGTTACGAATTGGTTTTATGTCCTATATCGCGGCGTTGCCGGTAATTGCCTTGCAGCTGTGGCTTTCTCTGGCTAACCGAAATCAGACATTGCCGGTCGCTCTGGGGATTACCTTATCTCTGGTATCTATCTTTTCTATGTTACTTTCAGAATGGGTTCCCTTAACATGGCCCTATATGGCTTGGGACTCTTCTCATCGTCTCTTATTTAGCGGCGCAGGGTTGCTGCTGGGGCTGCTGATTCTTTTGCCGGGTGCACTGCACTTCGCACGAAAGGATGTGGATTAACGATGAATTCATTTTGGAGAGTATTATCCTCAGAACGATTAAAAATGTCTAAATCATATGTCTGGCTTTTAGTTATAGGCAGTCCGATTTTAGCATTACTTCCCGGGGCATTGGCAGATAACGAAGGGGAGAAGATGAGTTGGGAACTGCTGTTAAATGTGATGTCCATGATGCATGCCTTGCTGTTTCTACCTGTACTCTCGGGTATTTTCGCCGCGCTGATCTGTCGTTATGAACATCATGACGGGGGCTGGAAGATGTTGCTGTCTCTGCCTGTGACTCGGTTATCAGTATACCTTTCAAAATATGTGATGATTATCGGATTGCTGGCTGCGGTCCAACTAACGTTCCTGGTGATGGTGCTGGGAATGGGTTTATTCCGAGATATTCCGGGTTCAATCCCTTGGTCGCTGCTACTTAGCTCGGTATTTGGCGGCTTTGTTGCCTGTCTGCCACTCGCTGCACTGCAGCTGGCTATCTCTCAAGGCTGGAGCAGTTTCGGCGCACCGCTGGCGCTTAATGTGAGTCTGACCATTCCCAATATGCTGATCGCCAATTCTTCAACCTATGGTCCTTATTATCCTTGGGTACAACCGATGTTGGCAATGATGCCGTATGGTGATGACACGTTTGGGGCTTTTAATTTACCGTTCGAAACGCTGATGATGGTAGTGGGCGGAAGCTTCATTGTCTTTTTTATGGCAGGACTGATCTCCTTTTATCGTAAAGCGGTCTGATATGCAACTCGGAGTGTATACACGCCTTCTCAATGGACATCCAGAGCTGGTTTTCATATAATTGAAGAAAACAATCAGCAAAGCTAACTAGCTGGTGGAGGAGGGCGATAGCATGGAGCCAACGGCATTAGAGGATTGCGATAATACATGCAAGGGTTCGGAGCTTGAACCGGAATCCATTGCATTGATCCTGCCTGACCGAGGAATAACGGATAAAATGGCAGAGATGTTCAAGGCGTTGGGTGATCCAACACGAGTGCGGCTCATTTACGCTTTGTCCCAGAAAGAATTATGTGTACACGATTTGTCTGTGATCCTTGATATGGGCCAATCTGCGATATCCCATCAGCTCCGTTATTTACGGAATTTACGAATTGTGAAGCGTCGTAAAGAAGGGAAGACGGTATTCTATTCGCTCAATGATGCGCATGTAGAGCAGATCTTTCTGCAGACACATGAACATGTCCGTCACGAATAGCTAGGGAAGCAAAAAAAAGAGGGAATTCCAACAGCCGTTTCAGGCGCTTGGGATTCCCTTTTCTTATTATGTCGCAGTGGGTTTGCGATGAATATGCTCTTCTTAAAGGAATGGTGTCGATTAACCAGCTTGATTTAGGTTCTTCGTCATGTTTGGTTTTCTAAAGGATAATACTAGCCAGACACATTGAGCAGCGAGCACCAGGAGAATGAGCAGATCAATTCCTATATAATCGCTTGTATTATCGTTACCAACAAACTGAATCAGATTATGTACAAAATGAAACAATATCAGCGGAACAATATTATTATTTTTCAACATCAATAAAGAAAGCACAAAGCCGATCAGAAGAGCATATACGAGCTGTAGAAGGACTTGAGTGATGTCTGTACCAGATAAGGCATTAAGTAAGTGGGTAATAGAGAATAGAATACTTGAAGTAATTACTGCCGTTGTAGCACCCTTACTGAGCAAAGTCTTGAAAATCAATCCGCGGTAGATACTCTCTTCCACAAAAGCTACAAGCAGGGTGAAAAAGATAAAGAACAATACCTCAGACGTACTGATTTCACGAAAACCTTTAAAGGATATGGTGATCAGGATGACCAATAGAGGTGCATAATAGATCCAATTCCCAGAAGATATGGTGTTCAGAGGACGGAAGCCAAGATCACTCCATTTGTTCTTAACCGTGAAGTAGATGAGTAGTACAAGAGCAATTGGAATAAAGGAGATCAGTACTGGAGCGGTATACGATAGCTCTTTAAGTGTGGCGTAAGTCCCGGCGGCTGATACCGCTAAAAGTAACAACACCTCAATAATAACAACGGTCCAAACAGGGTATTTCTGTGAAAAAGAAGACGTTTTGGCTAGCTTTGACATGGTCTGCATTCATCCTTTCTTTATCTTTCAGTTGCCAATCCATCTAGAAAGTGATCATGCATAATTTTACATATTTTCGTGAAAAGGTCAATTTATTTAATTTTTATGGAAACGGAGAAAAATGGTGCATATCACGTATTGACCTTCAAAAATAAAGGGAATATAATAGCAATAAGATAACATATGAACAAGTGCTCATATATGGTTTTTATTTGAGGAGATGTGCCGTATGGATACGATGCAAGGAAAAGTAAAACGTCAGTGGGAATTAGAAGGCTTAGATTGCGCCAATTGCGCAATGAAAATTGAAGATAAAGTGAAGAAGATTGAAGGCGTATCGTCTTGCTCTGTTAATTTTGTTACGAAGACAATGACGATGGAAACCGCCGCAGGTTATGAGGAGTCAGCGATTGTTGAAGCAAAGAAAACGGTGAAAGCACTTGAGCCCCATGTAAATGTGAAAGAGAAGGTTTCGGGTAGTCGCAAGCCGCATAATAACAGTAGTCATCAACATGATCAAAAACATGGACATGACCACGATCATCAGGCTGCAGACGGACATAAGCATGATGATGCGGATGGCCATAGCCATGGTCACAGTCACGAGCATGGGGAAGGCGATACCCGTAAGATTCTACTGCGGTTAGGTGGCGGTGGCATACTCGCTCTTGCCGGAATATTCTTACCGGTCGAGGGTGTAGTAGAACTACTGATTTTCTTAGCAGCCTATCTCATCGTGGGTAGTGAGGTCGTCTGGCAAGCAGTGAAGAACATTATCCGGGGTCAGGTGTTCGATGAGAATTTCTTGATGGCTCTCGCAACCATCGGTGCCTTTGCGATTGGTGAGTATCCAGAGGGTGTAGCGGTTATGCTTTTTTACCAAATCGGAGAACTGTTCCAAGGTCTGGCAGTAAACCGTTCACGCCGATCTATCACGGCACTTATGGATATCCGTCCTGAATTTGCTTACCTTAAGCTTGGAAATGATCTTAAACGAGTCTCCCCTGAGGAAGTGGCGATCGGTGATTTGATTGTTGTGAAACCGGGTGAAAAGGTACCTCTGGACGGAACGATCCTTGAGGGGAGCGCCATGATGGATACATCAGCACTTACCGGGGAATCTGTACCGCGTTCGGCTGGACCGGGAAGTACGGTATTAAGTGGGTTTATTAATCGGAACGGTGTTATTACTATGCAAGTCACGCAGACCTTTGGAGAATCAGCTGTATCTAAAATTCTGGAACTGGTGCAGAATGCTTCGAGCAACAAGGCGAAAACGGAGAACTTCATTACTAAATTTGCACGGGCTTACACACCTATAGTAGTGATCACAGCTGTACTGCTGGCTGTCGTTCCTCCGCTAGTGATTAGCGGGGCAACCTTTTCAGATTGGATTTACCGGGCGCTTGTATTTCTCGTAATCTCCTGTCCGTGTGCGCTTGTGGTCTCAATTCCACTCGGTTTCTTCGGAGGAATTGGTGCAGCTTCACGCAGTGGAATTCTAATCAAAGGAAGTAACTACCTTGAAGCATTAAATGATGTGAAAGTAGTTGTCTTTGATAAGACAGGAACGTTGACCAAGGGGCAGTTTAAGGTCACTGGAATTTATCCGTCGGGTGGTAACTCTAAGGATGAATTGCTGCGAATAGCCGCTTATGCGGAGAGCCATTCGAATCACCCGATTGCCGAATCGATTCGGACGGCTTATGGAGAACAGATTTCTAAGGAAGCGATCTCCAATTACAATGAAATCTCTGGTCACGGAATTGAGGTTTCGATTGAAGGTAAGACGGTCCTTGCAGGTAACGCGCGTCTGATGGAGCGAGAGGGTATAGCTTATGAGGTGCCAGAGCAGAGTGGTACAGTAGTTCACATCGCAGTGGATCATCAGTATGGAGGATATCTGGTGATTGCTGATGAAGTGAAGGAGGACTCACTGCAGGCCATTCAGACGCTCAAAAAACTTGGCATCCGCAAGACGGTGATGCTTACTGGCGATGCTTCTTCCGTAGCTGAAGCTGTTGGGAAGCAGTTAGGTGTAGATGAGGTACACGCGGAGCTTTTACCGCAGCATAAGGTAGAGGCCATCGAGAAGCTGGATCGTGAAAAGTCACATCGTGAGAAAATTATTTTTGTCGGTGATGGAATTAATGATACCCCGGTACTGGCTAGAGCAGATGTGGGGATCGCAATGGGTGGACTGGGCTCGGATGCAGCGATTGAAGCGGCAGATATCGTTATTATGACTGATGAACCATCTAAGATTGCTGTAGCTATCGGAATTTCTAAGCGCACACGGATGATTGTATGGCAGAATATTATCTTTGCTTTAGGCGTTAAAGCTATATTTCTTGTCCTCGGTGCATTTGGGATCGCCACGATGTGGGAAGCCGTATTCTCAGACGTTGGGGTAACCGTGTTAGCTGTACTGAACAGTATTCGAGCATTAAAGGTTAAAGATCAAGGATAAAAAAATCGCTCTTTAGGGTATTGGTGTTACTTACTGATCCCAAAGAGCGATTTCTTTTGTTTAAAGGGGGTTGTCTTCCAAGTGCAGACTCTCAATACCTGCGCGTACAATGCTGCAGGAGGCGTCGAATTTCGCTGCTTCTTCAGTGTTTAGGTTAAGCTCGAGCAGTTCTTGAATGCCAGTACTGCCAATAATGGCAGGCACACCGGTACATACACCACTTTGCCCGTACTCTCCGTCCAGAATTGCAGATACGGCAATGATCTTGTGCTCATCATTCAGGATGGAGCGAGTAATGTAGGCCAGTGCGCTGCCAATACCGAAATGTGTAGAGCCTTTTTTGGTGAATATCTCCCAGCCCGCGTCTTTGGTCTTGCGGGAGATATCCTCCAGATCCAGATGCTGGAACCGCTCGCGATGCTGCTCCATAATTTGCAGGATAGGCTTGCCGCCAATCGTCACATGTGACCAAGCTACAAACTGGGATTCACCATGTTCTCCGAGCGCGTAGCCGTTAACGCTGCGCGGATCAATAGAGAAAACATCGGACAGTAGTGTTTTTAGGCGTGAGGAGTCAATGGAGGTTCCCGTACCAATAATTCTGTGGCGGGGCAGCCCTGATATTTTCCATACCATATAAGTGACAATATCGACTGGATTAGCGGCGACTACGAATATTCCATCGAATCCCCCAGCCATGATGTTGGTGATAATTTCTCTAGTAATTACCGCAGAGGCTTCCAGAACATCCAATCTTGTCTGTCCCGCCGTTGGATTGGCGCCAGCAGTCAGGATAACTACATCCATTCCTGCACAGTCGCTATGGGTTCCGGCATACACCTTTGTGCGTGTGTTGGTGAAATCCATGCAGTGCGAGAGATCAAGTGCTTGTGCCATAGCACGGTCATAGGTGCGGTCGATCATCATGATCTCATCACAAATCGCCTGATTGACCATGGAGTAGGCGCAGCTGGAACCGACCATTCCGGAACCGACGATGGCGACTTTTCTCGATTTACTTTTCAATTGCCTTGACCTCACTCTCTATCGTTAGATATGCATATATTTTAACGTATCCCTCCGCAAGTTACCTAACATCGGACACAGAAAAAATGATTTTTTTACTCCAAGGCGTTCAATAGTAAAAAGCCATCTCAATCAATTGGATTGAAATGGCTTCTTGGAATAACAATATATACTTATGACTGTAGGGATTGTGTCTCCGAGGAAGTCATTACCTTATAACGTTTGTACATAAAGAATCTCCAATGAACAATCATCCCGAAGGCCAAGATAAAGAACAATCCGCCGGACTGTGGGATAGAAACATAACTATTAATAAATTCATGAAGTAAGGTGCGGACTAGAAGAAGTCCGAGCAGGATGAAAGCAAAGCTCTTAGAACGCTGAGCATAGATTTGTCCATCCCGTTGTTCGAAGTTTGTACTGCGTATTAGAGGATACGCGAAGATGAACCAGCCGATCAGAAAGGCGAGCGCTGCCCACCATAAAGGAAACCTAACTTCAGGTACAACGAACATGGCAAAGCCGGTCGACATACCTAGAGGCGGAATCCATATTTTTCGAATGGTAACCGGACGTGCGCTAGCTTTAAGACGAATAAAAATAACCATTAGCGCCATGAGCAAGGTCCCTATAGTGGAGCCGATATGTAGGAGTGAGGGGTTAATGCTACCCATGATTCACGACCTCTCTATGATTTGAGTCACTTGTATCTTCATTATAACAGAAAAACGATGGCAGAACATTGAAGTGTAGCCGCTGTACGGAGGTAGTAACTCCATGAAAAGCACTGCAAACTACTTTAAGTAGAAAGGAGCCGAAAACACCAAATAGCAGATCAAGGCTAAACCGCCTAGACCTGCTATTTTTTAGCATAAATATTCATTTAGGGAAGTAGCCCGATAATATTAGTTCGGTCTAGCTTATGAACGGCTGCGTCCGCTTGTTGAGCGAAGAATAAGGCTGACGATAAAGATCAGAACAACGGCCCCGATCAATGAAGGGAAGAAGTAGAAATCACTTACTTTAGGTCCCCAGCTTCCCAGAAGCACGCCGCCGAGCCATGAACCGATAATACCTGCGATAATGTTACCAATAACCCCGCCTGGAATATCTCTGCCCATAATCAGACCCGCTAACCAACCAATAATCCCACCAACAATTAACATCCATAAAAAACTCATGTTACTTCAACTCCTTCGTTTTGTTGTTTTCGATGTCTACTATTAACCTTGCCAATCATGTTTAAACCACTTGTAAAAACTTACTTCTACCGGAATTGTTAGGAAGTGGGCTCAAAATTCAACTCGATAATGTATTACAACTATAAACATGCTATAGTGAAAAAATATTATGAAATACTGAGTAAGATGCTATCAGTAAAGGGTAATTAAGAAGTAAATACACTTTATACAAACAAAGGAGTCGCTACTATGGAACGGCCTAATGAGGTATTGTTTTATGTGGGAACGTATAACCCTGAAGGTGAGGAAGCTATTCTATTATGCTCGCTTAGTCCTTCATCAGGGGAAATGAAGATTCTTGAGGGTACAAAGGGCATTGAGAATCCATCGTTTTTAGCAGTAAACAGCACAGGAAGCGTGCTCTATGCGGTTAGTGAGAAGGATGAGGGCGAGGTCTATGCTTTTGCTATTGATCCTGTTACTAAAGCGCTGAGTCCACTTGGAAGTCGTCCTACGGAAGGCGGCGCTCCTTGTTATGTCTCCATCAGTCCTAAGCAAGATTACATATTTGTCTCTAATTATTCCGGTGGCAACGCTAACGTATTTCCTGTAAATGAGGATGGCTCGCTTCAGGTTATGTCTGACCAAGTGAAGCATGTAGGTTCAGGAATTCGTGAAGACCGTCAGGAGGCTCCGCATCCACACTCCGTCATTCCGGATGGAAGCGGAAAGCATATACTGGTTTGCGATTTGGGACTGGATCAAATCCTGATTTATCGCCTTGAAGAAGGTAAGCTGTCTAAGCATCGGGAGATTAATCTCCCACCTGGTTCAGGCCCCCGCCATCTGGCGGTACACCCTTCAGGACAATGGATTTACCTGGCGAATGAACTAAACTGTACAGTAACGGTATTTGCTAATGATGAGCAGAATGGGAACCTCAGCATTTTAGAGCATGTTAGCACGCTTCCAGAGCAATACATTGCGGGTAGTGATGATACAGCTTCCGATATTCATGTATCGCCATGCGGTAAATTCTTGTATGTCTCGAACCGGGGACAAGACAGTATCGCCTTGTTCCATATTGAGGGTTCAACAGGTCATCTTGAAGCGGTAGATTGGCAGGTTACAGGCGGACGTACTCCGCGTAATTTCGCCATCATTGGCGGCAAGCTGCTCGCTGCGAATCAAAATAGCGACATTATTACTTCGTTCTCCATCGATAGTGACAGTGGCAGATTAATTCCTACAGGGAATGAGCTGAAGATAAAGACACCAGTCTGTATTCAAGCCTTGTAGGCTGGGAATAGGTTATTGTATGTTTCAATATTAGGGGCTATTCCCCGTAACCCATCAAAATAAAAGGCCTTCCCCTCAGCTCTACATGTGCTGAGGGGAAGGCCTTATTGGTATAATGGCAAGATACCTTAAAACGTGTTTCGAATTCCTAAATCGTAGAAGCCAATGTCATCTAGCATGATTTTATCTCCCTCAGCTTCAAGGTAGAAGGTGATTTCCGTCAGGTTCTCAGGCTCTAGCTCGGGTTCTTCCTCTTGAAACTGTTCGAAAGGCATCTCATAGGTTTGAAAAACAGCTTCGGATAGATCACCGTATTTCCCATCATTAATCCGTTCTTCAAGCCATGGGAATAACGTGAATTGAGTTTGCGGCAGTGGAAGAATATCCATTACCTCACTTAGCGGCAAGCGTGCTGAGGTATCATTTTTGTCGGTTAATTCCACCTCTACATTCGGAGGTAGCGGAATATTTAATTCATCCTTAATATCACCATTGAGGTTTGCTAAGGAGAACGTAAGACCGTCTGCGTCTGAAAGGGCCATTTCAGTAACAACACTGTCTTTAAGCTTAATGTTGTAATAGGCGTCCTCGTCTTTTTTGGCTGTCCGTTCAAGAACGACACCATAGGTGCCTTTACTCTTAGATTCACGATCCTTCGCGAGCTCTTCCGACCAGGATAATCCGGAAGCTTCTGCTGTTCCAAGATCAACGGTATTCTTGTTGCGATCCTCGTCAAATGTGGCTACTGGCCGATATCCGCCATCCTGGAATCGACTGTAGTAAGTAGTATCCGGTAGCCATTTCAGTCCGCTGCGGTAATCCCGGAACAAGCTCTGGTATTCGTCTTTTCCATGTAAGGTAGTCTCCAGAAAAGCTGATACATAGACTTTTGCGATTTGCCGCTGTTTATCTGCTTCCATAATTTGCGCTCGATTTAAAAAGAGTCCAGCAGGTAATGTCTGATCATAGGCACCCCAATCGCTGTTGAACTGACTGTGATTGGCGTCCGCAATATACAGCGAGCTTTTGAAAGCGGAGGACCCTTGGGAATAGGAAGTACGTATATACTGTCGATCACCATAGAAATCATGTACATCCCCATCGCGAGCCCCTTGCAGAGTCAAATAGTTAACATCCTTGAGACGGGCTTGCTGATCGTCTATCGCTTTGTCCGTTGGGGCAAGGGCGACTACAGAGGTTATATTAAAACGATCTACTGCCTTCATAACGGGATCATTTTTGAACCAGCGATCGGCATCTGCAGCCATAGCAACAGCTTGTCCACCGCGGCTATGACCGAGCAGGGCGGTTTTTGTGAAATCTATTTTCTGATAAAAAGGATTGCCCGGTTGTTCTGAGAAATCTGCAAGCTGTTCCAGATGTTTCAGAATGATCCAGGTTCGTACTTTAAAATCATTGTCCGGAATACCAGACCAAGCCGAATAGTTGAGGAAATTCTCATCCAGGGAAATTGCGATAAACCCTCGACTGGCCAAGAGTTCACCGAGATAAGCATACCCTCCGTCAGAGTAATCTTCCATCATGTGATTTCCGTGCACCATCAACACTACCGGATAGGGACCTTCGCCCTCAGGCATCCATACACGACCATTAAGTGGAAGTGCATTATAATCGAATCCCCAGAATAAAGTGCGCAGTTTTGACCAATTCTTAATATAAGCAGAAGCATCTACTGTAGAAGAGATCACATTTGCATCCTTGCCGTATTCCGTTCGGTGCAAATCCTTACCGTTGGCATAGGTGAAGGACTGATAAGCTTGATTGCCAGGTTGTGCCGGATCGGAGGCAGTCAGTGGAATTACATCCGAATCACTGACATCAATAGGCTCCAAAGTAGGAAGTTCCTGCACTCCGTTTGCCAGAGCCAGTTGGGAAAAAGTTACCGTAATGGTAAGCAGAAGTCCCAGTGTTACTCTTTTGCTGCGCAGCAGACCGATAGCCAAACCGCCTAACGCACCTAGTAGTGACAGAAGGACAGCAATGAGTGCCGCTGCTTCAATCTCAAAATCAGCGTAATATAAGATTAGTAGAATAGCTCCAAAATCGCTCAATACACAGCCTGCGAATAATCGTGGGATGCGAAGTCCGGTCAACGCGATCAGTACGGCTATGATATTGCTGGCAATGGCCAGCAGAATGGTGCTCGTACCTGCAGCAAGTGCAATATCTGTGGGCACCCCTAACCCAGTAGGTATACCTAATACAGCAGTCGTGAAAGCCAAAAAGCAAACGATCCAAAGACCAGCGATTGCTGTCCTCCAGACCGTTGTATCATAACGGTAAGTTCCCCTAACTCTTCGTTTAAATTCTTGAGTCATTCGCCTGTGAAGCCGTGGTCTTATCGGCGCAGGGACGTACTCTAAATCCATACCCATGATTCTCACTCCCGACATTAAGCGGTAATTTTCTCTAGACCATAAGCTGTAGCAATAATATTACTTTATAGCATCAATAACAAGTGGATCTTACAGGAACCCACACCATTGCCTGTATAGCGTGGGACTCACAAGATTCCTTTGTCATTGGTTGGAAAAAAAGGTTTGACACAGTTAAAGGGTTTCAGTATTATATCCATATAACCAACTAAGTAGATAGGAATAATCGAAGAAAGTTCTTACCGTACAGACGGAGGGACGCTCGCATTAGGCTCGCAGACACGTGTCATAGGACCGGTTTGACCTGCCATACGTGGGCTTTCCTCCGTTCTTTTTGTTACCTGCAAGCATAAACGCCTCGGCCTCCTAATAAGGACTATAAGCGTTTAAGCGAGAAATATAAGGAAAATGTATAACGTGAAACTTATACTTTCTTATATTTTAAGAATGAAATGATGGCAAGAAAAACATGGGGGAGTGGAAATGATGAAGAGAAAAATGAACAAAGGGCTTCTTGTAGGATTTACCTTGTTGCTGACGGCAGGACTTACTGCGGCTTGCGGCGGCAATAACAATAGCGGAAATAGTGCTAGTTCGGCAACGAACTCACCAGCAACAACTAATACAGCGGAGGCTACGAATGCTGCAGAAGCTACAAAGGCGCCATTCAAAGATCCGGTAGAACTGCTCAACGTCTCCTATGATCCTACTCGTGAGCTATACGAGAACTATAATAAGGCTTTTGCAGCTTACTGGGAAAAAGAAACGGGACAGAAGGTCACAATTAAGCAATCTCACGGTGGATCAGGTAAACAAAGCCGTGCAGTGCTTGATGGTCTGGAAGCGGATGTGGTCACACTGGCCCTTGGATATGATATTGACGCATTGCAGGAAAAGGGTCTTATCAATGAAGGCTGGCAAAGTAAATTTGATCATAACAGTTCACCTTATACCTCAACAATCGTGTTCCTAGTACGCAAAGGGAATCCGAAAGGAATCAAAGATTGGCCGGATCTGCTCAAGGAAGGCGTAGAAGTGATTACACCAAATCCGAAAACATCAGGTGGTGCACGTTGGAACTACTTGGCGGCGTGGGGTTATGCGTTAGACCACAACAATAACGATGAAGCTAAGGCTGAGGAATTTGTAAAAGAACTGTTCAAACATGTTCCAGTGCTGGATACGGGGGCGCGCGGTTCGACGACCACTTTTGTAGAGCGTGGAATTGGCGATGTGCTGATTGCTTGGGAGAATGAAGCTTATCTTTCTGTAGAAGAGCTCGGTCCGGATAAATTCGATATCGTAAATCCATCTGAAAGTATCCTGGCTGAACCGCCGGTAGCAATAGTAGATAAGGTTGTGGATAAAAGAAATACGCGTGAGGTGTCCGAGGCTTACTTGAAGTATCTCTATACGGAGGAAGGACAAAAAATCGCGGCTGAGAACTACTACCGTCCAACGCTAGAAAGCGTGAAAGAACAATATAAAGATAAGTTCCCGGAAATTAAGCTATTCACACTGTCTGATAAATTTGGAACCTGGAAAGAAACACAAGAGAAGCATTTTAACGATGGCGGGATCTTTGACAAGATCTATGTGCCGGGTGCTAAATAACAGATTAATAAAATGGGATTATTACTTTGCTTTTAGAGATTTGTCCCTAGTAAGGGGCTGATCGGCTAACCTGCCGAAGGCGAGAAAGGATGAATAGGGGATGAATGTCACCGCAACTACTACAGCTGCACCGGCGACAACTCGGAGAAAGATACTGCCCGGTTTTGGAATAACGATGGGGTACAGCGTACTTTACCTGAGTCTTGTAGTACTCTTGCCGCTCTCAGCGCTATTGTTCAATTCTACTGGACTGAGCTGGGCGAAATTCTGGGATGTAGCTACCGATCCGCGCGTATTGGCTTCGTATCGTGTCAGCCTATCTACGGCAGCGGCTGCTGCTTTTGTCGATGCTATTCTAGGTCTTTTGCTGGCATGGGTACTGGTACGATATGAATTTCCGGGCAAAAGAATATTTGATGCGCTGATCGATCTTCCGTTTGCTTTACCGACAGCTGTAGCTGGTGTCTCCTTGACGGCTCTTTATGCGACAAACGGCTGGATCGGAGCGTGGCTTGAGCCGCTGGGATTAAAGGTGGCATTTACCCCGCTTGGCATTACCCTTGCCTTAATGTTCATTGGGATACCGTTCGTCGTGCGAACGGTACAGCCGGTGCTGGAGGATTTGGATCGGGATATGGAGGAAGCCTCAGCAACCCTTGGTGCAGGCCGCTGGAGAACCTTTCGTTCAGTGGTATTGCCAGAGTTGTTCCCTCCGCTGTTAACAGGCTTTGCTTTGGCATTTGCCCGTGGTATTGGTGAATTCGGTTCTGTCGTGTTCATCTCCGGTAATATGCCGATGAGAACGGAGATTGCTCCCTTGCTTATTATGTCTAAACTGGAGCAGTATGATTACGCTGGTGCTACTGCCGTAGCGTTGCTGCTGCTGCTCATTTCCTTCTTAATGCTGTTAGTTATTAATACGCTCCAGCGTTGGGTGCGTAAGACTTCTCGGTAGGTCTTTAGGTTTTGACTCTCTATATTGCAAGTATTTAATTTGGAAGTTTTGTTTTGCTGAGCGATTCTTAGCGAAGCTATAACCGAACAGGTAAATGACGACTTTATTTTACGAAGCATACTTGCTTCCGTAAAATGCGGAATCCCAAGGGAAATTGAGGATTCGCAGAGTGAATTTTCTTTTAGAGGAGCGATAGCGATCTCGAAGTTTTGAACCAGATAACTGGTAAGAAAGGAACGGAGAGGAATATTGGAACTGTAGAAGCGTTAGCGTTCGCCTTTATCCTCGGATTTCTACCGCGGACAGCGGTTCAAATCAGGAAATCTGAGGATAACAGCGATCGGAAGTCCAATATTCCTTGGAAGTGACCCATTTACCAGTAATCTTGTTTGAACGATTCCAGCCGCCCGATAACTCCAAAATTCACTCAAAGACGCTTCATATTTCCCGTTGTTCGGTATTTTTCAAAAGCTAATCATGCTTTCGTAAAACCCTTTAAAGGAGGAATAACTTGTGGCAGGCACCGTCCCACTCCAAGCCCCTCGGCTGCAGAAGAATACGTCCTCGCCAGCGACAACGGAAACCAAGGTTGTAAAATGGGTGTTGATCGGAGTTGCTGGACTAGTCCTTTTTTGGCTGATTGCTCTGCCTTTGGTTGTAGTGCTGACAGAGGCGCTGAAAAAAGGCTGGGACGTATATATAGCTGCTCTAACTGATCCAGATGCCCGTTCCGCACTGAGGCTGACGCTTCTTGTTGCAGCGATCACTGTACCATTGAACACCTTCTTTGGTGTAGCAGCTGCGTGGGCAGTAACCAAGTTTCGTTTTCGCGGCAAAGGGTTTCTCATTACCTTGATTGATCTCCCCTTTGCAGTATCGCCGGTCATCGGCGGTCTGATCTTTGTGCTCGTCTTCGGCGCCAACGGTTGGTTTGGCCCTTGGCTGAGCGCCCATGATATCAAGATCGTATTTGCGCTTCCAGGGATCGTGTTGGCCACACTGTTTGTTACATTTCCTTTTGTGGCGCGTGAGTTAATTCCACTGATGGAGGATCAAGGGACACAGGAGGAAGAGGCAGCGATTACCCTCGGAGCACATGGTTGGCAAATCTTTTTCAGAGTCACGCTTCCTAATATTAAATGGGGTTTATTATACGGCATTATTTTGTGTAATGCGCGGGCCATGGGCGAGTTCGGTGCAGTCTCTGTAGTATCCGGGCATATACGCGGGGAGACGAATACACTGCCGCTGCACGTTGAGATTTTGTATAATGAATATCAATTTTCAGCATCTTTTGCAGTAGCATCACTGCTCCTCTTATTGGCTTTGGTGACGATGATTATTAAAAGCTGGTTATCACGAAAAAATGCCCATTGACAGTACTTTTGGTTCCGTGCTAAGTTAATTCATAGTATACTGGTTGGTAATAACGGAATTGTGAAAATTAGGCGGATATAATCCTTTGGATGGGGAAAGGGAGGCTAGAGAATGGCTAAACCGCTGAAAGTGGATGATTTATGGCTTACGCGGATTGCAGGGCTTCTGGATGATATGGAGTTTGGCTCCTTGCACATCGTAGTGCATGAAGGTCAGATTGTTCAGATGGAGCGTACGGAACGCAAACGTTTTGAGAATGGCAATGGCAACGCAAATGGGCGTTACATTGGTGAGGGCGGAACCCGGCGAGCTGATTCCCAATCGGCAGGACGTTGATACAATCCCGGGCAATCATACAGGTATATATTATCTTACTGGATTAAAATTATGGAGTTGCCTCAGCAGCCTTGAAAGCCTGCTGAGGCAACTCCTCTGTTTTTTGATACGAAGCATCGATCGGACTCAGAGTACCCCTAAACGCAGTTTTTTTGCACATTTGGCATGCTAACGGACCCTATAAGTCGCTATCGCATAAAAAACATCAAATAGGTATCTCTTTTACCAAAAGACAGAGCAGCGATTCATCCGAACATGGAGAAACGACTGCTCTGTTATCTTTTTCCCACGCAAGCGACCGACGATATCAGCCCATTTAATAGCGAGGGGCTTGGCGTGAGGCGGACACACCCTCCATCAGCAGTACGAGCGCAGTAACGCCGTGCATAATCCAGCCTAAGATAGGAATGAACGCTAAAATCGAGGTGATAATGCCTAGCACGTTTCCGACAATGGGTTTCCGCTCTCTTTGCAGTATAACGATGGCTACTGCGTGAAGCAAAAAAGCAATGGCCAGTGGAACCCAACCATTAGCGATGATAAAGAGTCCACCGATCAACGGCAGAGCCAGAAAGGCTTCATACAGGCACGTACCCCATTTAAACAGCTTTGCTACAGGAGACATTATGCTTCACCAACCTTTTTAGAATATTGTTATAGATACTATTCCACACAGTTAGTAATAGGATTCAAGAATTTGATCTTCCCAAGTCCTGTGAATAGCGCAGTGAATTTTGGTAATGGACGGCATTTTCATATTCATATATAGTGTGAGTTAGATATTTCCAAAAGGATGGTAAGGAGATGTAATCACCCGATGAGGATACAAACTTTCCTATTAGGTGATTTTCAATTTTTAAAGGAATCACCAAGGGGAGATGAAATTGCTTAGAAAGTCTTTTTTCACAAAACTACTTATTGCCTACCTTATTATTGTATTCGCTTACACGATGATTGCGGTCTGCCTGTCTTTTTTTAAGGACAGTCAAAGAGTGCGTTCAGAACTTAGTCAGAATCAGCAGAATTTTCTGATGCAATCGCGTGACAAAATTGATACGAAGCTCGGTGTTTCTTTCAATTTAATTGCGCAGTTGAGATTAGATGAGCATGTCGTTAAATTCGCTGAAAAAGAACGGAATTACTATGAGATCACACAAACCTCATATGCACTGCAAAATCATATAGATGCATTCTCTGAATTCGGCTACAGCATCGATTTAATGAAGACTAACGACGATCTGGTCATTACGCCGCAAATCTCGTCGGATAGAAGACGTTATATGGAAGATATGGGGATGACTAATGAGGATTTTGCACAATTAGGCACAGACAGCACGAGCCCAAATATAACGCTATCGAGTAGACGAAATACTTCGGTGGGAGATGAAAGCGCATCCATAATAATTGTTAATCCAGAAAGGGTAGGAATAGGGAATTCATTGTTTTTCGTTGTCTCATTCTTTGAGCAATTACTGCTGCCGCCCCTATCATCTGATACGCAAGAAGCTTTTGCCATTATCGAGAATGGTCGATACGTTACGCTCAAATCAAGCTTTGACGATAAACGGGGCAAGGAATTGCTTACTTATCCACTGGCACAACTAGATGGGCAGGCAACCGCTGATTACACGAAGCTGTCCAATGAGGAATTCGATTTCCATTTGATCCGCTCGAAAACGATGCCACAATGGTCGTATATGTATGTTACACAGAATTACTCATTGGCAGACTCCTTTACACCGAACTTGAAAGGGGCTGTACTTCTACTAGTTATTCTCATCATTGTTGGACTTGCGTTCGCATATACAGTTTCCAGGCGCATGTACCGGCCAGTAGGTCATCTCGTCGGCTTGTTCAAAAGCTACGGTGAGCCTGCGGGTACAGACGAATTCGCTTTCCTCAATGAGACAGCGACGAGTATAAGTAAAGCTAATGAACAGATGAAATCTGCACTAAATGAGCATAGACTCTCAATGAGAGACAAGTTTCTGCGGGATTTGCTGCATGGATTAATTTCTCCTGACAAGGTGGATGACCTGCTAAATACGCATCAACTACAAAGCCTTTCTGCCAACTTGAGCGTTTGCGTGATTTCCTTCTCGAACAGTAAGGAATTGGAGGAGCAATATTCGAAAGAAGCGATTCTTACGATAAAATCAAAGACTTCGTTGATCATTTATGAGCAGTTGAAGGTTCATTTCCCTTGTGAGCTGCTTGATCACGATTTCACTAAATTTGTCTTCATAATCAGGGACTCCGATACGGAATCGATTCAGAAGAAGCTCATGAAAGCGATGGCTCAAGTCGAGGATGCACATGCGTATGGATTGACTGCAGCTGTCGGCCAGCCCGTAGCCTCTGCTGGTGAGATTGACCGCTCCTTTATCCAGGCGCTTGATATCCTGAAGCGGAGATCGGCAGTGGATAAGACCTCCGTCATCACTTATAAACAACTCAGCCAAGTTCAGATGGTTAGCTATTATTATCCTATCGATACGGAACGCGAGCTGATTAGCTATGTGATTCGCGGCAAACGGGAAAATGCATTAAATACGCTAAACCGTCTTCTATCGGAAAATCTGGAGCAAAGGCAGTTAACGCGGCAGCAGCTCGACCAGTTCAGCTTGCTTGTGTTGGCTACACTGAGTCGAATTATCCAGCAGTTGAATATGTCTTTCGAAGAATTTGTTCAAGCCCACAAGGAATCTCTGGACATTGTGCAGCACGGCGAATCGAAGGAGCTGATGGTTTCGGCCATCACGACCTTATTTAGCGCTATGCTCGATACGATTGATCAGCAGAATGAAATGATGGATAACAGTACGGTAAAGCGGATGATCGAATATATTCACGACAACTACAACAGGGATTTATCACTTAGCATGATAGCGGAGGAGTTTAACTTCTCTCCCGGGTATGTCAGCATCGCATTCAAAAATCATTCCGGCGAAAATTTTAAAGATTACTTGAATTTTTATCGTGTGCAGCAAGCCAAAGAAATTATGCGTCAACAGAAAGACATTAAGATTGGTGATTTGGCGCTGATGGTCGGCTGCAACAATGCGAACACGTTTATTCGCATGTTCCGGAAGTATGAAGGGTTAGCTCCCGGTCAGTACGCAAAGAAGCTTAACGAGAAGCAATAAGATTTCAAGGCTTTATATAATGAATATTGTTGATTCAACAATAGCCGCCTAGCCTAAGTGCCAGGCGGCTATTGTATGTTCGACGGACGTTTCTCTATAACGAGAAATTGTTGATACATAAAAAAATGCACATTATAGGCCATGACATAAAGAGTTGGTGGTAGATGAAATAATGGCGATAGACAGCGCTTACATTCATTCCTATAGTTTAAATTGCAACGCTGACCTTTCAATTGGGAGCGCTCCTGAGGGGATCAGCTAAACATCGTTGCGAGAGGAGAAGAGAGTGCTGCTTAACTTTAAGGAAATAAAAACCAACCTGATCAGAGACCGTTATCTTTATCTACTCCTGATACCGTTTCTGGCTTGGTATATCATCTTTGCGTATAAGCCGATGTACGGTCTGCAAATCGCCTTTAAGGATTTCAGTGTATATAAAGGAATTGAAGCGAGTCCCTGGGTTGGATTTGAACACTTCGAGACCTTTTTTAAAAGTCCATATTTCTGGCGGCTATTAAAAAACACAGTATTGCTCAGTTTGTATCAATTGCTGTTCGCGTTTCCTGTGCCGATTATCCTCGCTTTGTTATTTAACGAATTGAAGAATGGGGTATTCAAAGCAACGGTGCAGACCTTCACGTATTTGCCCCATTTTATTTCGGTCGTTGTCGTAGCTGGGATTGTTACTAACTTTTTGGCTCCTAGCAACGGCATTGTCAATATCCTGATCGAAATGATGGGAGGAGAAAAACAATACTTTCTGACCAATCCCGATTATTTCCGTACGATTTTTATCGGGTCCATGGATATTTGGAAGGAAGCTGGATTTGGTACCATCATCTATATAGCTGCATTGTCCGGTGTCAATCCGGCTTTGTATGAAGCAGCGGTTATCGATGGAGCTAATAAATGGAAGCAAATGTGGCATATCACGCTTCCCGCCATCATTCCGACGATCGCAATCATGCTTGTCATGAAGGTGGGTTCTATGCTGGAAGTAGGCTATGAGGCGATCATTCTTCTGTATCAGCCAGCCACCTATGAGACGGCCGACGTTATTAACACCTATGTGTACCGGTCCGGTTTGCAGGATGCACGTTACGACCTGGCGACAGCGGTGGGACTGTTCAATGCCGTCGTTGGATTTATTCTCGTCGTATTTGCCAACAAGATGAGCAAGAAGTTAACGGAGACTGGATTATGGTAGGTGATGGAAGATGAAAAAAACCAGAGGCGAAAAGCTGTTTTATATCTTTAACTGTGTATTTCTTGGATTGATCGCTTTGCTCGCGTTGTACCCGTTTGTCTATGTCTTATCCGCATCCATCAGCTCCTCCCAAGCGGTCGTTACAGGCAAGGTGATCTTACTACCGCGCGATATTAACTTTGACTCCTATGCAAAGGTATTATCGGAAAAAGGGATTTGGATTGCCTATTTAAACACGTTCTATTACACCATATTCGGCGTAATCGTCAATTTAATTCTCACCATTTGCGGTGCCTATGCCCTGTCCAAGAAACGGGTTATGGGGCGCACGGCCATCAGCTTCTTTATTGCGCTGACGATGTGGTTCCAACCGGGCATGATTCCGATGTATCTCAATTTCCGAGATCTGAACATGCTTGACAACAGGTTTACGATAATTATTGGTTTCGCGATTACGACCTTCTATGTCTTCCTCATGAGAACGTTCTTTCAGAGTATTCCGGAGGAACTCGAGGAAGCGGCAAAGGTTGACGGAGCAAATGATCTGACGATCTTATGGAAGGTTTATCTGCCGCTGTCCAAAGCTTCTCTTGTGACGATCGGATTATTCTATGCGGTGCACCGCTGGAACGGCTATTTCTGGACGATGATCCTACTGAGCGACGAGAGTAAGGTACCGCTACAAGTCTTGCTAAAGAAACTCATCGTAGAAATGAACGTGAGCGACGAGATGGGGAATATGGCGGTATATTCTAAGGAAACGATCATTTATGCGACGATCATCGTCTCTATTATTCCGATTGTTGCAGCCTATCCCTTCATTCAGAAATATTTCGTCAAAGGCACCATGATCGGCTCGGTCAAAGGATAGTTGGCTGCTTAAATTTTTTTAATATGAAATCAAGAAACCAATAATTGGAGGTCGTGAATGTGGGTAACAAAAAATGGATGAAATCATCTGCAATAATCATGTTGACAGTCGGTATGCTGCTAGCCGGCTGTAGTAACAATAACGCTCCGCAAAATAGTGGAAGCGCGGCGAATGATTCAAAAGAGGCAGAGGCAAACCCTCTATCCGGGCATCTGATCGTTAAAGACCCGCTTGAACTGACGATCCACATGCACTACTCCGATAAGTTTATATTCGACGATAACTGGCCCGTCTTCAAAGAAGCAGAAGCCATGACCAATATTAAGTTGAAGGGAACCGCATCTAAAACCTCGACGAATAGCAAAGAACTGTTCAATACAATGATGGCATCCGGGAAAATTCCGGATCTGGTTCATCATCAAATTAAGGAGCAGTATGACAGTCTGGGGATTGAAGGGGCCTTTCTTGAGCTGGATGGATTGATCGAAAAGCATGCCCCGAACATTAAAAAGTTCTTTTCCGAACATCCAGATGCAGCCAAATATATGAAAGCCTACAACGGAAAAACGTATTTCCTTAACTTTACTCCGGATGGGCCGGCTGCTAAAGGCTGGTTTGTACGCCAGGATTGGTTGGATAAATTGGGACTTGAGCAACCGAAAACGGTAGATGAGCTGTACGCGCTATTGAAAGCATTCAAAGAAAAAGATCCGAACGGTAACGGAGTGAACGATGAAATTCCATACTTCAGCCGGACAAAGCTGGATGGGATTTATGATCTGCTGATCCAGTGGGGCGTGCGGGGCGGGGCCGATGCGGCCAAACGCGGATTTTACGCGGACAACGGTGTCGTGAAGTACGGCATGTATGAGCCAGGATATAAGACGGCCATTGAAAATATTGCGAAGTGGTATAAGGAAGGTTTAATCGATAAAGAAATCTTCACCCGCGGAGCGAAAGCGCGTGACATTTTGCTCGCAGACAATGTCGGTGGCATGACGCATGACTGGTTCGCCAGCACGGCTAATTTTAATGACATTCTTGCAGCTAAGATTCCGGGCTTCTCCTTTGTTCCGATGACGCCTCCAGCGAATACCGAGGGCAAAGTCGTCGAAGAGAGCTCCCGTAAAGAGACGCATGCGAGCGGATGGGGAATCTCAGCGGCAACCAAACATCCCGTCGAAGCGATCAAATATATGGATTTTTGGTTCTCCGAAGAGGGCCGGAGACTAATGAACTTTGGCATCGAAGGAAAGGATTACGACCTCGTGGACGGCAAGCCGAAGTTTAAAGATTCTGTATTGAAAAATAAAGAAAAGACAGTGATCCAACAGCTTCAGGAAGAGGGAGCACAGATCGAGCTGGCCTTTCATCAAGACTATGCTTACGAAGAGCAATGGACCAACGCGACTGCATTGAAAGGCATCAAGGAATACATTGACAATGGCTATATTATGGAGGCTTACCCGCCGATTGCGTATACGGATGAGGAACGGACCAAATTTGAGGAGTTAAATGCTGGCGTACTGACTTATGTGGAGGAGAAGCTTCAGAGATGGGTGCTTGGCGTGGAACCGATCAACGATGAGACATTCAGTAAGTATATCAAGGAATTGGAAGGATTAGGAATAAAGGATTTGCTTGCTTTAGAGCAAGGTGCATACGACCGTTACATGAAATAGCTGGAGTCGCTCCTTCCGGAGTCTTAATGATTTCGGAGGGGGCATTTCGAATTCGAAATAACATAATGGAGATGAATAAATGAATCTGCAATCATGGCTGAAAGAGCCGATGTCTACGACGGAGCTGTTAGCTAACTTGCGATCACGGCTTGAGCCGATGGACGAGAAAGCCGCCTATATCGCAGCACATATGCCTGATCATGTGCGCGAGACGATCACGAATGCCGAATTCGCCTATCAAGGAATGATCATGCTTCCCGGTACGGGGGGAGTCAGGGAATTTGTCGGGAATCCGCCCAGCTGGCTGGAGCGCAGACATAATGACAATGAATATTTATGGCAGCTGAATCGCATGAATCATTGGCAGGACTTACTGGAAGCTTACTCGCTTACCAAGGACGCGAAGTATGGACTCAAGGTCATCGACGAAATGCTGGACTGGATCGAAACGGTTACTATTCCTGAGGACTTGCTCGATAAGCCGATCGGCTATTTTACGGAATGCCATCCGCTGAGGGTTTTGGAGATTGGTATCCGGGGCTACAAAATTTGGCCGCTTGTCTTGGAGCATCTAGGCCGCTCGGAGCTGTTTACGGAGGCAGTATTAGAGCAGTATTTAACGGTCATTTACAAGCAAGTAAAAGCTTTGCGTAACGTGTCGCCTCAGCTGTGGCCTAAAGCGGATCATAACCATTATTTAATGGAGTGTTTGGGACTTCTGACGACTGCCCTTTACTTTCCCGAGCTGAAAGAAGCTGAGGAATGGAAGGCTTTTGCGATCGAGGGCATCGAAAAGTGCAGCATGGCGCAACTGACAGAGGACGGCGGTCAAATCGAGGGCTGCCCATCGTATCATAATGGCTGTATGTTCTGGTTTGGGCTGGCTGTGGTTCTGGCTAAGCGTTTCCAGTTTCAGTTCTCCCCAGCGTACATGGAACGGTTTAGAAAAAATCTGGATTACTCCATTTACTCGTTAAGACCAACCGGGAAATGTGTACCTGTAGGTGATTCCTATGCGAACCCGCTTGCTGTAATGTCCGGTGTCTATGGGTATTTTGCGTTGGATGATGTTTCTTGGCTGGGGCTAGCAACGAACTTGATCGATGTGACTGAGGTGGTACGGGAAGCAAGCAAGCATGTATGGAGAGCACTCGATGTCCGCCAATTCGTGGAAGAGCTGCATTCTCTGCAGGGCAGACAATTTGTATTAGATAAGCAGACGACATTCTGGAATGGTACGCTAGATCAAGCGATTATCCGCAGCGGCTGGGATTCAAAGGCTCTTAGCTTTTTGTTTATATGTAAAAGCCCAATACAGAATGCCCACGCCCATATCGATCTGATGAGCTTTGATTTTACGGCGCTTGGAAAAGACATGATTTGCGATCCCGGATTTTTTTGTTATCGGGATGATGAAGACCGCAAACAGTTTAAGAGCTCAAATTATCACTCCACACTGCTGATCGATGAGCGAGATCATTTCGAGTATATTTCTCCGTTTAAATTCGGGCCGCAAAAGCCCGGTGGAATCTACAATGTAGAAGATAGAGGCTTCTACCGGCTCGCCAGTGCTTGTCATACCAACTACGATCCGGTTGTTCATCACCGGCATATTTCGCTAGTGGATAATCGATTCGTGCTTATTGCCGATCGGGTAGAAGGGCTGAATGACCATAGCGTTCAGCGCTATTTCCATCTAGATTTTGTCGAGGTGGAAGAGAACAAGAACGGTGTGATCGCGACAAGTAATATTGCGAATCTCGCGATAGCGACAAGCCATACGGGAGAATTGAATCTCTTGAAGGGAAGATTATCCGATGAGACCGATCTCTCAAGGCCTTCGACAAGGGTCCGCTTTCAGGATAGGTACAGCGGTACTATGAATTTCTTGACCGTGCTTATTCCTTTTCATGGGGTGCAACAGCCTGCCGTTCAGATTATTGAAGAAGAGGAAAGTGTATTTAGCTTCGAGCTTGGAGATCAGTACTTGGTTTCGATAAACGAAAGAGATATGCACATAAGCAAACGGGCTTGAAAAGGGGGGACCCTTAGAAAGTTAAAAATAGGAGTGAGCAGATTGTTGAACCTTCAGGCTGATGATCAAATTTGGGTAGATAATGTCATTTCTAAACTAACGGACAAAATGGACGCCGTATGTGAACGATCAAGAAGCAAAATTCCATATACGACAAGAAATGGCACGCACGACAATCAGATTGAAAAAGATATCAACTGGTGGACGAATGGATTTTGGGGCGGTATGATGTGGCTCATGCACCATGAAACCGGCGCTCAGAAGTACAAGGAAATCGCCAATTTCACGGAAGATGCATTGGATGCCTGCTTCCATCAATTCTACGGTCTGCATCATGATGTCGGATTTATGTGGTTGCCTACGAGCTTGGCCAATTATAAAGTTACCGGAAATCCGGAATCCCGTAAGAGGGCAATGCATGCCGCCAACTTACTTGCTGGACGATTTAATCTGGCAGGCGGATTTATCCGCGCTTGGAACGATGATACGGCCAGCGAAGATACAAGAGGGTGGGCGATCGTGGACTGCATGATGAATCTCCCGCTTCTCTATTGGGCGAGCGAAGAGACTAACGATCCGCGATATGCGCAAATCGCAATGAGGCATGCGGACACCGCTTTAGAAGCTTTTATCAGGCCGGACGGTTCCGTGAACCATATCGTGGAGTTTGATCCGTTCCATGGAGGAGTAGTCCGAACTTACGGCGGCCAAGGCTACGAGGATGGCTCGTCCTGGACACGTGGGCAGACCTGGGCTTTATACGGCTTTATGATCAGTTATACACATACGGGAAAGCCGGAGTATTTGCAGGCGGCCAAACGGGTGGCGCATTATTTTATGGCTAATATTCCGGATAACGGGGTTATTCCAATCGATTTCCGGCAACCGAAGGAGCCCGCTTACGAAGACTCCACGGCAGCGGTGATCGCAGCTTGCGGACTGATCGAGATCACCCAAGTTGTTGGCGAGCACGAAAAGGAGGTCTACCTGAACGCTGCGCTGAAGCTCCTGAGAACAGTGGACGCTACTCGCTGCGACTGGACGACCGATTCCGATCATCTTTTAATGAACGGTTCAGCAGCGTATCATCATAAAGACATTCATGTTTCAATCATTTATGGCGATTATTATTTCATGGAAGCTGTGTTCAAGTTAAAGGGGAACGACTTGTTTTTGTGGTAGTGAAATGATATACCAGATGTGCTAATCGGATTAATGGGAGTAATTGCATAGTTTAATGAGAATCGTTGATTCCAAAAGCCGCCTTGCGTATGTGCTAGGCGGCTTTATTATTTTTGGACAGACATTCCGTTATTCCGAGAAACTGTTGTATGTTCAATATGGGAAGAGGGGTAAGCGTTACCTGAACTATGCTGATCCTTGCCTGTGTACCACAGAGTCGTATATAGTTGGAACAGCAATGCTGAACGGTGCTAAGCTTAGTGTATGTTAAAGAGCTAGGAGGAGAACGGTATGGGGACGACAGGAAAGCTGGATATACGTCATGAATGTCCTTCAGTGGAACAGTATTTAGCGCTGAGAAAAGAAGCTGGTCTGAGTGAAATGAGCGCGGAAGGGGCTGGGATAGGATTGCCTCGATCTATTTTCGCGGTTACCTTGTATGAGGAGAATACCTTGATCGGGATGGGCAGGGTGATTGGCGATGGGGGATGCTTTTTTCAGGTCACGGATATCGCGGTTAAGCCTTCACATCAAGGACGGGGTTTAGGCAAATTGATCATGGGGGAAATTAGGCAATTTCTTCATACTGTACCGGACAAGGCTTATGTAAGTCTGATTGCAGATGGGGAAGCCTCGAAATTGTATGCACAATATGGCTTTGAATCGGTCATGCCACGTTCTCAGGGAATGTTTTTGCGCCCTTAATGCGAGTACATGCTGTTCAGTAGAGAGTGCCCCTTGTGTTGGTTAAGGGGTTTTTCGTTTGGAAGTTAACTTATTGGGAATCTGATTTTAAATAACCCTCGTGGGATAAATAATGTTTAAAGGTTGTAAGGGAAAAGCTATTGAGACGAGTATTGAAAATACAAATAAGTAGGAAGGTCGTACAATGACCTTATCTAAACAAAGTGAGGAAAAACAGATGGATGTTGTAGTATTGGGTGCTTCAGGAACGATTGGAAAGGCGATTGTACAGGAGGCTTTAAAAAGAAAACATGAGGTAACCGCTGCGGTACGTAACCCAGAAACGTTCACTCTTGAACATGAACGTCTGCACATCACGACAGTAGATGTTCTAGATGCTGCTTCAGTTGCAGCTGCAGTCCGTGGACATGAAGAGGTCATTAGTGCTTACGGTCCAGCAGTCGGCCAAGAGAAGGATTTGATAACAGCAGCGAAGGCGATTGTAGGGGGAATGCAAGAAGCTGGGCTTAATCGATTGCTGGTTGTTGGTGGTGCGGGCAGTTTGAAGACAGAAACCGGAGAGCTGTTGATGGATACGGAAAAATTCCCTGCTGAGATTAGACCGTTGGCTGAGGCACATGCGGAAGCTTATGAAATCTATAAAAACACAGAGCTGGACTATACGTATGCCAGTCCTGCCGCGGAAGTTCAGTCAGGTCGACGTACAGGTCAATTTCGCATTGGACTCGACCGTCTCGTTTTTGATGAGAATGGCGAAAGCATGATTAGTGTGCAGGATTTTGCTGTAGCTATGATAGACGAGCTGGAAGAGGGGAATTTTAGCCGGACGAGATTTACTGTAGCTTATTGATATCAAGCTAGTTGTGGATTGAAGTGTAGCGGAAAGGGGCCGAATCATGTATCTGGTAACTGCTGAGCAAATGCGGCAGCTGGACGGAGAAACGATCCAGCGGCTGGGGATTCCAGCGATTGCGCTGATGGAGAATGCGGGAAGAGTGATCGCAGAGGAGATTGTTGCGCTGTGCCGGCGGAGAGGTGGAGCGAGCTGCAGAAATGCAGCCGATGGAGAAGACGCCGGGCGGACGGATGCCGCGCTTCCCGTCGCGGCATTTCAGGTCAGCGCAGATCATGCGCTGACCCTGGACCATGCCGCCGACGAGCGATGGTTCATCCTAGTCGGCAAAGGCAACAACGGCGGCGATGGCCTCGCCGCCGCACGGTACCTTCGCGAGACGGGCATTGCCGTCACGCTCGTCTATGCGGTGCCGCCGGAGTCGCTCTCCGGCGAGGCCGCCCTGCAGCGCGATGCGGCTGCAGCCATGGGCCTGCCTGCCGTGGTATACGGCAGGGACCGGTTGGACCTTGCCGAGTGCAGCGGCATCTTGGATGCGCTGCTCGGCACCGGCGCCGCGGGAGCCCCGCGCGGCGCCTATGCGGAGCTGATTGCCGCAGCGAACAGCAGCGGCAAAGTGATTGTGTCCGCGGACATCCCGAGTGGTCTGAACGCGGACACGGGTGAGACGCATGAGCCTTGCATTCATGCGTCGGTGACGGTATGCCTCGCGTTTCTCAAGCGAGGCCTCCTGCAATACCCCGGCGCAGGCGCTGCGGGGCATGTGAAGGTCCGGGCCATCGGTATTCCGACTTCTCTGGCCTCAGAAAGCGGTGTGCAGGTTCACCTGCTGACACCGGAAGTGCTGCATGCCCATCTAGGCGTAGATATAGCCCGCCGGCGTTCGCCTGAGGGCCATAAAGGCACTTATGGGCATGTCCTTCTTGCCGCCGGCACCTTAAGAATGAGCGGTGCCGGACTGCTCTCTGCCCGTGCTGCGCTCCGGGCAGGCTGTGGGTTGGTGACATGGGCGCTTCCTCAGAAGTTGATGCCTGCTATCATCGGTTCTGCCCCTGAACTCATGCTGGCCGATGTTGGAGGCAATGAAGATGGAACCTGGCAAGCAAGGAGCGTTTCAGAGCTGCTGAAGCTAAGTAAAGAGCGAGATGTTCTTGCCGTTGGTCCCGGTCTTGGTCGATTTGAGGCCGATACAGAATGGCTTCGCAATCTCTGGGAAGGAACGGATTGTCCTCTGGTGATCGATGCCGATGCCTTGAACATATTAGCTGAAGCTGATTACAAGAGCTGGGCAAGTAGACGCCATCCCGTGATTCTGACGCCTCATCCAGGTGAGATGGCTCGCCTTGCTAGTATAACAACAGCTGAGGTGCAACGGGACCGCATCAGACTGGCTACAGGTTATGCGAAAGAGCATGGGATTACACTCGTATTAAAAGGAGCACATACGGTTATAGCAACGCCAGAAGGGCAAGCTTATGTAAACACCACAGGCCATCCCGGCATGGGCACTGGTGGAGCCGGTGATGTGCTAACGGGCATCATTTCCAGCCTGCTGGCTCAGGGACTGAATGAGACACAGGCAGCAGCTTTTGGTGTATATTTACACGGATTAGCAGGGGAGAGAGCTGCCCGTCAGCGCAATAATCCAGCGGCTATCATTGCCGGTGATATCATAGAAGCACTCTGAGTGCAGCTTATAACAGCAGTAAGCAGAGCAGCGGTAGAAATAGTGCAAATACAGGCAGTAGCAGAGGGGAGCGCTCCACACCCAGTTGCGTCACCCGTAGCAGCAACAGTCCCAAAATTCCTGCAAAACCCCATAGCAGTAGATCTGCACCTTGTTCTGCTGCTAGCCATAGACCTGCACCGAAACCTGCGGCAACGTATACAACAAGGGAAACGATGTGGGATGTGGAGCGTAGGAGGCGCAGTAGAACATCGGCTACTAGTGCTGCTGGCAGTCCATAAGCGTAAATCGCATATGGGATTGAAAGAGGCCAACCCTCAGGTACGCCGTTATGTTGTGGAAACCCAAGCATAAGTAAGGAGATAAGGACGTACGTTAGCCCTGCGCAGGCTAATTTTGTTAAGGCATACATGCCACTTGTTAAACGGACAGAAGGAATATCATAATCGGGCATCTTATTCATAGGTATACATTCCTCTCATGGTGTGTTGTGTATCAGCTTGTACCCATGTCTTCACCGTTGACATGAATACACGTCGGCGGGGATTCATTTGATTTTCTAGACTTGGCTGGCGGCTTTGGTGCTGTGTGGGGAAAATGTCGGGCTGGTCCTTACATCCTGTTCGTTCCCCATAATAGGGGTAGGTGGGATTCATTTTTCTAATACACTCCTCCTTGCCTTCTATCCTCCGTATATTTCTATGCTTGCGCCCAGAAAAGCGTGCGCTGTCTTTAATACATATGCGTTTATAAACCCGAGTCGGAGGAGGCGCTTGTCCAAAGTGAATGATTGGCGAAAAATCGATGATTTGAATCGTGGAACCGCGGTTCAGAAAGAGGTCTATAACCTTCTTACAGAGCTGGATATTATGAATTTACTAACGGACTATAATCCCTTGTTGGTTGGGACAATACCGCTTGGAATTCAAGTGGAGGGCAGCGATTTGGATATCATTTGCGAGGTTCATGATTCTGCGAAGTTTAAGGCGCTAGTTGTTCGATATTTTGGAGCCATGGAGGGGTTTGTTAGCGAATCGCGGGTGGTTCAAGGCATACCTCGAACGAAAATTAACTTTATGGCAAAGGGCTGGCCTATAGAACTGTTTGGACAGCCGAGGCGAACGGAGCTCCAGAATGGTTATTTGCATATGATCGTTGAAGCTGAAATTCTAGCTCAAATGGATGATGCTTTTCGCAAACAAATCATTTTTTTAAAGACAAGTGGATGGAAGACAGAGCCTGCCTTTGCGAAAGCTCTGGGATTAGTGGGAGATCCTTACGAAGCGCTGCTGGAGCTGGAAAAGCTTCCTCGAAGTGCTCTTCATGCTTTATGCCGTTCTGTACAAGCGAGGGGACAAGTATGATTTATAGAGAAATGGTTGCGGATGATTATGAAGCTGCTTATCAGCTGTGGGAGCATACAGAGGGGATGGGACTTAGCGAAGCGGATTCAAAGCCGGAAATTCTGCGTTATCTGGCGCATAACCGAGGCTTTAGCCAGATTTGTGAGAATGAAGATGGCCAGATGGTAGGTACGGCATTATGCGGGCATGATGGGCGAAGAGGCTACATGTATCATGTTGCAGTTCATAATGACTGCCGGGGGATGGGTGTTGGTCGTAAGCTTGTGACTCGCTGTCTCGAGAATCTCCGTACAGCCGGTATTGCCAAGTGTCACCTGATGGTTATTGGAACCAACGAACAAGGAAGAGGGTTCTGGGAAGGGATGGGCTGGCAGTATAGAAGTGGAATTATGCTGTACTCCCAGGATATCTTGTGATACTCAGGGCATGAAATAGAAATACTAGCCTTTGAATAAGCAATGTTAGGCATTGCATATCACAGCAAATGTCACGGTGAACTCCGACAGCTAGTGCAGTATACTATATAGGAGTACGATAATTGCCTATTCTTGCAGGCAGGAGGTCTTTTATGCGTTTTAAGGATGTATTTTCAATTATTGGTCCGGCAATGGTCGGTCCCTCAAGCTCACATACCGCTGGAGCGGCACGGATCGGGAGGGCTGCAAGGCAGGTGTTAGGAGAAGTACCGCGTGTAGCCGAGGTAACATTTTTCGGTTCTTTTGCAGCAACTTATCAGGGACATGGTACAGATCGAGCGATTGTTGGAGGGTTACTTGATTTCACTACCGACGATCATAGGCTTCCAGATTCCCTAGAACTGGCGGTTGAAGCAGGGATGGAAGTTTCTTTTAAACAGGGAACAGGCCTGTTTCCACATCCCAACACAGTTAAGCTGAACCTTATCGGACAAGAAACAGGAAGCAAACTGACACTAATAGGGACATCTATTGGTGGCGGGAACATCGAGATTGTCGATATCGACGGTTTTGGGGTGAAGCTTACAGGGATCTATCCAACGGTTCTGATTAATCATATGGATTATTTAGGTGTTCTGGCGAGTGTTACGGAAGTGATGCGTAACGGACAGTTTAATATAGGGCATATGTCTCTGGACCGAAAAAATCGCAGTGGGGCAGCCTTAACGGTCCTGGAGCTGGATGAAGCAGCTACACCGGAGCTTATTGAAGCGCTTAAAGCGCTCACTGCTGTGAAATCGGTGAAGTTGGTTAATCTAAACGAAGGTAAGCAAGAAGAGAAGGGGAAGGAAAGTTTAACATGAATTTTCAAACACTTAGTGAGCTGGCTGTATTGTGTGAGGAACGGGGTCTCACCATTGGAGCGCTAATGCTCGAAGAGCAAAGCGCGGAATCTGGACGTTCCAGTGAACATGAATTCTCCACGATGCGTGAATATTATGGTGTGATGAAAGAGGCTGTTCATCGCGGGATGCATGAAGATACAACTTCACGCAGCGGTCTTACAGGCATGGATGCCCAGCGTGTAGGCGCATATAATGCAGCTGATGAGCCGTGCCTAGGCGGACCCGCAGGTCAAGCTATGGCTTACGCGCTGGCTGTATCTGAAGTGAATGCCTCTATGGGGCGGATCATTGCAACCCCTACTGCTGGTTCATGCGGGATTATTCCGGGTGTATTTCTCAGCTGTCAGGAGCGGTTTGGCTGGGATGATGATTATATGGTATCCGGATTGTTCGCGGCCGGGGCTATCGGTTATGTCATTGCCAATAATTCGTTTGTATCGGGCGCGGAAGGTGGCTGTCAAGCTGAGGTTGGTTCTGCTATTGGGATGGCGGCAGGCGCTTTAACCGAGCTACGCGGCGGAACGCCTGCACAAGCAGTGCATGCTGTCGGGCTAGCACTTAAGAATACCTTAGGTCTGATTTGTGATCCGGTTGGTGGACTTGTAGAGATTCCTTGTATTGTTAGAAACGGATTCGGTGCAGTTACCGCACTTGCCGCCGCAGATATGGCATTAGCGGGTGTTCGTAGTGTGATCCCATCTGATGAAGTCATCAAGGTCATGCTTGAGGTGGGCTCAGCAATGCCAGAGAAACATCGTGAAACTGCGGGAGGCGGTTTAGCACAGACACCTACCGGTCGTAAAATCATGCAGGATTTACGCAAAAAGAAGTAATCTATAAACCTTGAATCACAATTCTTCGTAGATTAGAGCATTTTGAAACGTTCCAGCTGATCCCATTGCCCTTCTTGCCGAAGGATTTCTGCCTGTCTAGGTCCAATGAGGTCAAAGTGGGGAAACGATGAACGATTATGAATATATTGGGCAGGCAATCCATTCTTCTCGCACCAATGTTTCAGTGTGGTAAGATTACTGCAGCCCACCTTGGTCACAGTAGTGATGTCAGGAAAGCGCGGATCCAGCCAATAATGAGTCAAGAAGGCGATCTCTCCTGCGGAGACCGCTTTTTTCCACCGGGATAATTCTTCTCTGTTGATGCCGAAGGCCATAACAGCTCCTCCTTATCTATTGTAGTTGACAACATTATAACCCATGAAAGGGGATTACATCATGAACGGACAAGTACGAGCGGATATTCGACCTGGGCTTGAAGTGGATATTGTGCTTAAGCAGGATCAGCCTACAGGCAAGCTGACACGCGGTACGGTAAAAGATATTCTCACGAACTCGCCTCGGCATCCGCATGGCATTAAGGTCAGATTAACAAGCGGACAGGTAGGACGAGTTAAGAATATTACAGGGAACTAAATAGCCTATACTTCTCCATATTAATAAGCGGCCCTAATCTCAAGGCATCTGTTCACGGGAACAGAACAGCCTTCAGAGATTAGGGCTTTTTGATTTAAGAGGTTATATTCGGCCCATAAAATCCTCAACAGATTTATCGGCTTTGGTCTGATTACACAACGTGCAAGCGCAGACGCAATTATCCGGGGTTGTATGGCCGCCTTTAGCGCGAGGTAGTAAATGATCAATAGTATCCCCATAAGCGCCGCAGAAGTAACAGGTATAGCTATCTCTAGCTAGGATATAAGCGCGAAAATCCTTATTGCTATACAACCGCCTTATGGTTCGACGATTCACAACGATAGCGGCATGTTCCCTGACTAGCGTAACCGCAAGGGCTAGATCGATTTCCTGATGCCAGCGCCGTCCCTTATCACTATGGCCACGCATTAAGATCATCCCTTTAGCAGTGGGAATCAATTGGGTCGGATCTTCAGGATTTATCTTCGCACCTTGAGAAGGTGTATGTTTTCTTCGCTGCTCCAAACCACGTACGCGGCGGTTCGGATTGCATTGTCCTGAAGAAGCAGCGGCGGAAGATGATTTCCCCTCTTTGGAACGTTCCAATAGAGCCTGCTGATGGGTTTGGACCATATCAGGTTTTACCAGTAAGGGGTTTGCTGTGAGCTTTATATTTAGTGCTTCCCGTTGTTTACGACATTCACGGCAGGCACCACGGCGTGACTGCCCCTTGGAACGTTTGCCTGTACGTCTGCGAAACTCAGAGAGCGGCTTTTGTTTGTGGCAATAAGCACACTGTTTGGTAGATAGAAGGTCGGTATCATTCATAGGTATGTTAGGTGCAGCGCGTGTGTACGCATGTCCTGTCTCCTTGTTTTATAAGTTTCACACCATACTTTATGTCTTGAATTTCTCGCTTAAACACTTAGCGTCCTTATAAGGACGTCGGAGGCGTTCATGCTTAGGATTCGATGGCTTCTATTTATGAGATCGGTCAGGTGCAATATATTAGCTTCTAAACTTAGTATAACTTAAAGCGCTGTTGTTCACATCGTACGTAAAAAAATCAAAAACTCAGCGAAGTTTGTGATATGCATCTCGGCGAAATACAGGGAAAACTTGTAAAATATAAAAAGGGCAGATTCGTTTTCTAGATAGGGTTGCTCTAATTCTTATTTGGAAATGGGGAAGTGAAATGGAATTAACGAATGGAAGGCCGGGTACAGTAACATGGCTTTATATTCTTCTTATTTTTTTGGGGGTTGGAGCGTTAGGAGGGGGCGGTGCTCTTGTAATAGATCCAAGCGGGGATCTAATCAAAATGCCGACTTCTATGCTGGAAAGATCGCCATTCTCAGATTTTTTATTCCCGGGTATTCTGCTATTTATCGTATTTGGTTTACTGCCCCTCCTCGTTGTTTATGGTCTGATCAAGAGACCTCAGTGGCACTTGGTGGAATTATTAAATCCTTTTAAGAAATTATATAGCTTCTGGGCTATGTCTCTGTATATCGGGTTTGGGCAAATTATTTGGATAACGGTGCAGACGTACATGCTGAATAGTGTTGCAATTATACATTTGATCTATATGAGTCTAGGGCTGTTGATTCAGGCGGTTACACTACTCCCCTCTGTACAAAGTTACTTTTCGCTGGACGGCGGTACGGAAAGACGTTAAAATTGCAGTGAACATAAGGCATTTCATTTGTCAGGGCAAGGAGCGAGCCGATTTGACAACGATATACGATATTGCTAAAAGAACCGGTTACTCTCCAACAACGGTTTCTAAGGCGTTTAATAATTATTCCGATGTACGGGAGAAAACTCGTCAGGAAATATTCCGGGTTGCCCAAGAAATGGGATATTTGCCAAATTCACATGCCCGTACATTGACCACTAAGAAATCGTGGACCATCGGCGTGCTATTCGTAGAGAATACGGGATTTGGTATTCGCCATCCCTTTTTCAGCGCTGTGATCGAGAGTTTTAAGAAGGTTGCCGTGGAAAAGGGTTATGCCCTCATGTTTATCTCCAAAGATGTCGGCGGTAAGCAAAGTGGGTATTTAGAGAATTGCAGGATTCGTGGCGTAGACGGCGTTGTTGTCTTCTTGTCCGATTATGAGGATCCGTATTTCCGTGAACTGCTTGAGAGTGATATTCCTACGGTTATCGTGGATTTTGATACCTCTGAGACACATACGGTATGCTCAGACAATACAGTCGGGGCACAGCTGGCGGTGGAGTATCTAGCTTCATTGGGGCATCGCAAGATTGCTCATATCTCTGGAGGCATGAACACATTTCCAGGAAAAATGCGGGAGCTGGGATATATGTCCGCTATGAAGCAGCGAGGGTTTAAAGTACCCAAGACCTATGTTGTAAACGGAGCCTTTTATTCTCGAGAAAGCGGCTATAACGCGATGTTGGAGCTTCTTAAGCTTCCTGAACGTCCAACCGCGGTCTTTGCTTCAGGCGACTTATTAGCCTTAGGAGCTATTATGGCTGCTAAAGATAGTGGACTTTCCGTACCGATGGATATTTCAGTTATGGGTTATGATGACATCGATCTTGCCGAGTATGTCACTCCTGCACTGACAACGGTGCGTCAGGATACAGAACTTCTTGGGAGCCGTGCGGCTGACATTCTTTTAGCTTCAATTGAAGGCAAAGTGTTAGATAAGGAAGCAATTTTAGTTCCGGTAGAAGTGGTTGAACGGGAGTCTTGTTCACCTCCGATTAGCTGAATTTAGCTAGTATTAAAATCAGGATAAATCTTGACGAACTGAAAAGAGTCCTGCTAAAGTAAAGGACATCATAGCTTTTATTTTCCTAGTTAGTGGTATTTGATACATCTAATTTCGAGGGATGGAGCTATAATCGAATCATTGAAATAAAAATGCTCTTTCAATTGCTTTCGAAAGATCATTTTTTTTCGAAACAATCGAAACCGGTTTCGATTGTTTCGGTGGCTCATTGCTCCGAATCTATAACATCGGAAAATGATCCAGTAAAGGGCGTCGAAGACGTTTATGCTTGGTAAGAAAACAATTCAGAGGAGATGGATGAAATGGCAAAAGTTCAAACTGTGGTAACTGCAAAAGATACAGGGGAACGCTTAACTCCAAAAGATGCAATTGTTTTTAGCGCAAGAGTAGGATCTGGGTCTGCCGATGTGGAGCTTAAGCCAGAGCAGGAGTTTCAAAAGATGATTGGATTTGGCGGCGCTTTCACTGAAGCTGCAGCCTATACGTTATCACGCCTGAGCCCGGAGAAACGGGCAGAGGTTATTCATCGGTACTTCCACCCTGTAGAGGGATTAGGCTATAACATGGGGCGTGTTCATATTCATAGCTGTGATTTTGCCCTCGGAAATTATACGTATGTTGCTGATCATGATACAGAGCTAGCTACTTTTGATATCTCTCGTGATCATAAGTGGGTACTTCCGCTGATAAAAGACGCCATGGAAGTAAGAGGCGGCGCATTCACGATGCTGGCTTCTCCTTGGAGCCCTCCGGCATGGATGAAAACAAATGGTGAAATGAATAACGGTGGATCATTGAAGCCGGAATACGCAGAGGTTTGGGCACGCTGCTATACGAAGTTCATTGAAGCTTACGGAAAAGAGGGAGTGCCAATTTGGGCGGTTTCCGTGCAGAATGAGCCGGCTGCCGTTCAAGTCTGGGATTCATGTATTTATAGTGCGGAAGAGGAACGGGATTTTGTTAAAAATTATCTTGGACCGGTGATGCATCAGACAGGCCATTCAGATGTGAACATCGTAATTTGGGATCATAACCGCGATATTATGGTCGAACGTGCTTCGGCAGTACTATCTGATCCTGACGCAGCAAAGTATGTGTGGGGGACCGGTATTCACTGGTACGGAGGCGAGGAGTTCGACAAGGTCGAAAAGGTACATGATTTATTTCCTGACAAGCATCTGTTGTTCACAGAAGGCTGCCAAGAGGGCGGCGTTAAGCTGGGGGAATGGTTTACTGGTGAACGTTACGGCAGAAACATGATTGGAGATCTAAATGCGTGGACAGAAGGATACCTGGATTGGAACCTGGTACTGGATGAGACGGGAGGTCCCAACCATGTAGGCAATCTCTGCGATGCACCGATCATTGCAGATACGACAACAGATGAAGTGCACTATAACAGCTCTTATTATTACATTGGGCATTTCAGTAAATTCATTGCGCCAGGTGCAGTACGGATCGGATTTACGTCTGAAGCAGAAGGCATCTTAACCACAGCATTCCGTAATCCTGACGGAAGCATTGCTGTTGTACTGATGAATGAAAGCGAAGAAGTACACAATGTAACGTTAGGTCTAGGCGAAGAGATTGCGAGCTGCGAGCTAGCGCCGCATTCCATCGTAACGCATTTGATTTCATAAATAATCTACAACCTAGGAGGTCATAAGTGTGAGCAACTATTATTTCGAATCAGGTACATTTGTAATGGAGCAATTTGACGAGGGAAAGCCTTTTTCCAGTTTCCTGCCGGGTCTTGCCGGACTGAAGGGAATTCCGATGTGGACTTTTTATGTGAACCGCGGTCAGGCCATTTGCAGCTTCGGGGTACGCGATAAGAACTCGCCGATCATGGAATTCTCACCCGCAAATATCTCTTATAAGAACGTGGGGACGACCGGGTTCAGAACCTTTATCAAGATTAAAGGGGAGCAAGAGATTTATGAGCCGTTTCAATCGGCACGTCCAGATCCTGCTGCCAAGCGGATCATGACGATTTTGCCTAATGGGCTTACCATTGAAGAAAGCCATGCCGGGCATGGTCTGAAGACGACTGTACACTATTTCAATCTGCCGAATGACGATTATGCGGCATTGGTACGTCGGGTAGAGATTGAGAACATCGGTGGCAAAGAGATCGAGTTAGAACTGATGGATGGTCTGCCAGAAATCCTGCCTTACGGTGTGGAGAATAGTGGATACAAGGAAATAGGTAATCTGCTGCGCAGCTGGATGGATGTATACAACTTAGAGAATGGCATTCCGTTCTATAAGCTGCGTTCCAGCACTAATGATAGTGCGCAGGTTAGTGAAATCACCAATGGACATTTCTATCTGTCCTTTACGGGAGAAGGAGAAAAAGTCTCGCCAATTGTCGATTTTGAGCTAGTCTTTGGTGGCAACACCTCGCTAACGTACCCAGACCGCTTTGCGGGATTAACCCTTGCCGAACTGGGCGAGCTTCCGCAATACCCGGTTAACAAGGTTCCGTGCGGTTTTAGCGGAGTGGCAAGACGTTTAGCACCAGGTAGCAATCTGATCCTGAATACACTGGTTGGACATGTAAATGACATCGACAAAATCAATAAGAAGGCAGAGCAGTTATGCCGCGATGAATATATCATGTCTAAATCTCAAGAGGCCGCAGGACTAACGGAAGAATTAACGGAAGACATTGCCACTCACACTTCATCGGCTGTGTTTGATGCGTATTGCCGTCAATCCTATCTCGATAACTTCCTGCGCGGAGGCTATCCTTTTGTCTTCGACAATGGTGGGGATGGCTTTGTCGTTCACTTATACTCGCGTAAGCATGGTGACTTGGAGCGTGACTACAACTTCTTCTCTCTCGCCCCAGAATATTATTCACAGGGGAACGGAAACTTCCGTGATATGAATCAGAATCGGCGGAACGATGTGTTTTTTAATCCGAAGGTGGGTAGCTTCAACATCAAAATGTTCTATAGCTTGATACAAGCGGACGGTTACAACCCGCTGAGCGTACAAGGAACAACCTTTGAAGTGAAACCGGACAGTAAGACGCAAGCTGTGAAGTGGATCGAGGAGGCTGCGGCAGATCATCAAGCTGAGCTTGTAAAGCTGTGCAGCACTCGGTTCACACCAGGTAGTTTAGTGAACTATATTGCAGATCATAACGTTACCCTGAAGGTAAGCGAACAACAATTTCTGTCGGGGCTACTAGCCTTGTCGCAACAAAACATTGAGGCTGCTTTTGGTGAAGGCTTCTGGTCGGATCACTGGACATATAATATGGATCTGGTAGTTGGTTATTTGGATATCTTCCCTGACAAAAAGCAGGAGCTTCTGTTTGGGGATAACACCTATGCGTTCTATGACAGCCCGGCGTATGTGCTGCCACGAAGTGAGAAATATGTAATCAGTGATGGAAAGGCTCGGCAATATGGTGCACTTCTTGAGGATGAGGAGAAGCTGCACAAGCTGAAATGGAAAGCTGGAGATACCCATTGGCTGCGTACCGAAGGTGGACACGGTGCCATTTACCACACCAATCTGTTCGTGAAGATGCTGTCTCTTGCCTTGAATAAATTCGCTACACTTGACCCTTACGGTATGGGGGTAGAGATGGAAGGCAATAAGCCGGGCTGGAACGATGCTATGAATGGACTGCCGGGATTGTTCGGCTCCGGAATGAGTGAGACTTTTGAGCTGAAACGTACCGTAGTCTTTTTGCTAGAGGCTCTGAAAGGCAAAGAGAACGTCCAAGGCGCTGTAGACTTGCCAGAAGAAATTGCACAGCTGCTTGAAGAGGTACATCGTGCGGTAACGGCTGTCCTAGCAGGAGATTTGGAACAATTCAATTATTGGGACATTGTAGCTTCAGCGCGTGAGGCTTATAGAGCACGTATTCGTTTCGGTATTACTGGGGCTGAGTCTGCAGTAGCCTTAGAATACATTCGTGAAGCCCTCTCCAAATTCTTAGTAAAAATCGACGAGGGGATCAACAAGGCGGTAGAACTCGGTAACGGACTTACCCCAACCTATTTCCGCTTTGAGGCGAAGAAATTCCAGCAGGTAACAGATGCTGAAGGTCAACCGGTACTTAGCGGATACGGTCTGCCAAAAGCTGTAGTGGAGGAGTTTGAGGTATATGCTTTGCCATACTTCCTTGAGGGACCTACTCGCTGGTTGAAGACGTTGAAAGATCCGGTGCAAGTCAAAGAAATCTACAATTTGATTAAGCAAACGGAGCTGTATGATCCGACTACGTCTATGTACCAAACCTCGGTTAGCCTAGAGGGAGAGTCTCATGAGATCGGGCGAATGAGAGCCTTCACACCAGGCTGGCTAGAGCGGGAGTCTAACTTCCTGCATATGTCCTACAAGTATTTGCTTGAGCTGCTGAAGGGCGGTCTATATGAGGAATTCTACGGCGAGCTGAAGACGTCGCTGGTGCCGTTCCTTGATCCTGCGGTTTATGGACGCAGTACACTGGAGAACTCATCTTTTATCGCAACTGGAGGGAATCCTGATCCCAATAACCACGGTAGAGGGTTCGTAGCAAGACTAAGTGGATCGACCGCTGAATTCCTCAGTATGTGGAGAACGATGATGGCCGGAAGCCATATTTTCAGAGTAGAAGATGGACAGCTTACGTTATCTTTGGGTCCGGTTCTACCGGGCTGGCTATTTGATGAACAAGGCAATCTTTCTTTCACATTCCTTGGTGGTACGGAAGTAACGTATTCGAACCCGCAACGTGAGAATACGTTTGGTGAGAAGAAGGCTGTTATTCAGAGCATGACGCTCGTCTATCACGATGGTACGGTGGCTGAAATTTCTGGAGCACTCGTTCGTGGTGAAGAGGCAGAGGCTCTGCGGCGTGGTGAGATCAAGCAAATTCGAGCAATAATGGCATAGAAAATGAGGGAGGGCCTAGGCCCTCCCTCATTTTTTTCTCCAAATATAAGAAAGTCTTTGAAGGACGCCGAAGGTGTTTTAGCTTGAACCCGAAAAATGGAACCTATAACCCGAAATTCAAAGCCTTACGGAGACAGGCAAAAGCAAATACAATAAATACATAGATATTGTAAGCGCTTCAGAAAAAGAAAAAGATATGTAGCCTGGAGGTCCAAAGGATGGAGAACAAAAAAAGCGTGGAAGTAAGTCCAGCGATGAATCCGTTAATTCCTGGCAATTTCGAAACCGGTAAAGTAAATCGTAACTCGCTGTGGAGGAGATTTGTAGCCCAGCGTCATTTACAGACCATGGCCCTACTAGGCGTAGCCTGGATGATCATCTTCAACTACATTCCAATGTATGGAGTTATTATTGCCTTCAAAGAGTTCAATATCGTAAAATCAATTTCCGAAGCTCCATGGGTAGGACTAGCTCATTTCAAAGAATTCCTACAAGATGAAAGCTTGGTTGACGTTATTAGGAATACGTTAGGCATTAGCTTAATCAAGCTCTTCATCGGGTTTCCACTGCCGATTATATTCGCACTATTCTTGAACGAGGTTCGTTCGGTGAGATTCAAAAAGTGGATTCAGACGATTTCGTATTTACCTCACTTTCTCTCATGGGTTGTACTCGGCGGTATTCTAGCGACATGGCTAGCGGATATAGGGATTATCAATAACATCTTGTTAGCGCTAAATATCATTGATCAGCCGATTACCTATTTGGCCGAACCTAGCTACTTCTGGACGATTGTTATTTCCTCTGATATCTGGAAGGAACTTGGATGGTCAGCGATTATATATCTGGCAGCAATCTCTGGTGTATCTCCTGAAATGTATGAGGCGGCTACGATTGATGGTGCTGGAAGATTCCAGAAGATGTGGTTTGTTACGCTGCCGGCGATTAAATCGACGATCAGTATTCTCTTCATTCTTGCAGTCAGTGGTGTACTAAGCTCCAACTTCGATCAGATCTTGGTGCTACGTAACTCGTTGAATGATAGTGCAAGTAATGTAATCGATTATTATGTGTACTACACAGGGATTCTCTCAGGCCGCTTCTCCTATTCGGCTGCGGTTGGACTATTAAAATCGATTATCGCTCTAATCTTGCTGCTGATAGCTAACCAAGTGTCTAAAAAAATCAACGATACATCATTGTTCTAGGATAAGGAGGACCTACACATGTTTGCTCTCAATCGCAAAACGAAGGGCGAGGCCCTATTCGATATCGTCAACAATATCATTATGCTGTGTATTTGCTTCATAACGCTTTATCCGATCTGGTACGTACTCGTCAATGCCTTTAATGAAGGCACGGACGCTATGCGAGGTGGTATATACTGGTGGCCGCGGGTGTTCAGTCTAGGAAACTTCAAGGCAGTGTTCGACAGCCCTGGCATTATGCAGGCGATGTGGATTACCGTTGCCAAAACAGTGATCGGCACAGTCCTGCATGTATTTTTCACAGCGATGGTAGCCTATGCATTTTCTCGTAAAGGCTTGATTGGCGGAAAGTTTTACATGTTAATGGGTACTGTTACGCTCTTCTTCGCGGGAGGGTTGATCCCGAGCTTCTTGCTTATCAAAGACCTTCAGTTACTAGATAATTTCTTAGTGTATATCATTCCTGCGATGTTTAGCTTCTTCGATCTTATTATCTTCATGACCTTCTTCCGAGAGATCCCTGAAGGATTGGAGGAAGCGGCCCGGATTGATGGGGCTAATGATTGGTCCATCTTCCTACGAATTGTGCTTCCAGTGTCTATGCCTGTTATTGCGACCATTGCGCTGTTCCACGGCGTGTTCCAATGGAATGATTATTTTACAGGTATGATCTATATCAATAATACAGAGTTACAGCCGATTCAGACGTATCTGTTCCGCGTTGTAGCACAATCTAGTTCGACTCAAATGATGGTTGCTGCACAAGGTAGCGGTATGACAAGAAGCGTAACGTCACAGTCTATTAAGCTGGCGACGATGGTGGTCACCACACTTCCTATCGTGTTCGTATATCCTTTCTTACAACGCTACTTTGTTAAAGGCATGATGATCGGCTCCATTAAGGGCTGATCCTTAGTAAAGGTAACTCCTCCAGCAGCTCATCTCTATGAGCTCTGGGGTTGAGCTTATAATTAACAATCATAGAAAAGGGGTAAAGAATATGGGTATGAAACGCAAACCGAGAACAGCGATGGCTCTACTTCTGGCAGCGGTTATGGCCTTGTCAGCTGCAGGCTGTTCCAGTGGAAATAACGCTAAAGGAAATTCGGATGGCACTAAAGAAACGAACACGGGGGCGACGGATACACCTGCTGCTACATTGTCTGCTGATGAACCAGGCTGGAAGATTGACACTTCACCGATTACGTTTGATTGGTATCTGAACTTCTCTTGGTTCCCCAACAAATGGGGCGTGGACCCAACTTCCCAATATGTAACTAAGAAAACCGGCGTTGATATTAATTTCATCGTTCCGGCTGGTAACGAGAATGAGAAGCTGAACACACTGATTGCCTCTGGTAAATTGCCAGATTTCATTACATTGGGCTTCTATGAAGATGCGATAAAGAAAATTATCGAAGGTGATCTTGCACTACCACTGAACGAGCTTGCTGATCAATATGATCCTTATTTCTACAAAGTATCCGATAAAGATAAGCTGAATTGGTACACTCAAGAAGATGGTAATGTGTACGGCTACCCGAACTCTTCTTCCTCTCCTGCCGACTATGAGAAATATGGAGAGAACTACGTATCCAACCAAGTATTCGCGGTACGTAAGGATATGTATGAAGCGATTGGCAGTCCTGATATGCGCACACCAGAAGGATTCTTGAATGCGCTTAAGTTAGCGAAAGAGAAATTTCCTGACGTAAATGGACAACCGCTAATCCCGCTTGGTCTGCATGAGTTTGGTGTAAACGGTAATGATTCTCTGGAAGGTTATCTTCAGAACTTCCTGGCGATTCCTAGAGAAAAAGATGGTCAGGTATATGCCCGTGAGACAGATCCTGAATATATCCGCTGGATGAAGACGCTTCGTCAAGCGAATCAGGATGGACTGCTTGCTAAAGATATCTTTATCGATAAACGTCCACAAATGGAAGAGAAGATCGCTCAAGGCCGTTATTTCGCGATGCTCTATCAACGTACAGACTTTGCAGCGCAACTAGGTACGATTTACCAACAAGATCCTAGCAAAACTTATATTGCTATTGATGGTCCTTCGAATACGAACTTGGATCAACCGACCCTTGACGGACCTGCGATCGCAGGCTGGACAGTGACGCTGATCTCCAAAGATGTGAAGGATAAAGCTCGCGCTATCCGCTTCTTAAGCTACTTGAACAGTGAAGAAGGTAATAAAGACTTGTTCCTCGGTGAAAAGGGTGTCAGCTACGAAACGATTGATGGCAAAGACCAATTTAAGCCTGAAGTGTTTGATCTAATGAATAAGGATCGTTCGGCATTTGATAAGCAATACGGATCTTCGTTCACCTACTGGATGATGCAGAACACGAATATCACGGATCAATGGGCACCTAAATCAGTAGAACCTTTTAAACAATTGGAAGATTGGACGAGAGGAAAAGCGACTAGTACTTCAACATTCCAACAGATTGATCCTACAGGTAACTCCCCTGAAGGCATCATTGCTACAAAGCTGAAAGAACTGCGTGGGAAGACGATTCCTAAGCTGCTTATGGCTTCTTCAGATGCTGAGTTCGATAAAATATGGACTGAGTATTTAGCGAAACAAAAGGATATAGGTGTAGATAAATTCCAAGCCTATCAACAGAAAAAGTATGAAGAGAACAAAGTGAAGCTCGCCCAATAAAATATAACCCAGAAGCCCGCTGATTGCGGGTTTTTGGGTTATTTTCAAACAAGAATAAGGTATAGTTGTTAAGTAAGTTAAGTATGTTAAGTATTCACGATATTAGCGAGGTGAACGTTGAAGAAGTGAAGAGGGAGAATTTGCGTGAGCGCAGCAGAGAAATATGGAATTCCTTCTTGTATTGGTGGGGGCGAAGGTCGCTGCAGAGTCGTTTGATTGCTGCCTATGTTTTTATTATTATAGGTCCGTGCTTGTTGGTGTCCGTCTATTTTTATGAGTCTATCAACAATACCTATTTCCGAGATGCTGTTGAGAAAAATGAATATTTGCTGCAAATGGAAAAATTGCATATCCACAATCAAATTGAAGCGATGGAGCGGGCAGCACAGATGGCGTATTCTGACTCGGATGTTAAAGACTTTCTTGCGAATGAGACTGAGCCGATGCTTGAAGATTTGGTTGATTTTAATACAAATGCTTATGTGAATATGACACGTATTCAATTTAATAATCCGAATATTGAGCATTTACGGCTGTATTCGAAAAGTAAAACGATGCATGAAATTTGGCCGATTTTATTTCGTGAAGAGCGAGTCTCTTCCGAGCCCTGGTACCAGAAAGCACAGCAGTTGGAGGGACAGGAGTACTGGTCTTTTCAAAGGAGTGATCCGGATCTGATGCAGAGATACTTGGGTGCACCGACTGAGAGTTTGCCGAAGGTTTCTTTACTACGTGAGATGAGTCGTCCTGCTGGCAACCATATTGGGATGGTTCAAGTAGATATGATGTTGAACCGCTTTACGCCAAAGACATATACCGATGTACGGGATAACCAGACACAAATGTTCCTTGTAGATGGTGAGCTCCAGCTATTTACTCGTCCGGATCAGTCTTTTCTTCAGGATAACGAGGAGATGGCCAGTGTTATTACTGAACGATACAAGAACTTCAGGGCTACTGGTGAATGGGATAGCAGTTATTCAGCCAACGGTAAATCTTATTTACTTATTAACACACCGCTGGAACGCATTGATGCTTATCTGTTAAATGTGGTCTCAACGGAGGGTGTTTTGAAGGATATCTCCCGTACACGCAACTTTATTATTGGAGCTAACATCGGATTTATTATTTTACTCACGTTGATCGCTTATGTGATGAATGCCTTTATTCTAAAAAATCTGCGCAGATTGACCGAAACGATGAAAAGCGTGCGCAGAGGTGAAGCCTATAGTGGAATTACGATTCGGGGTGGGGGAGAAGTCGGTGAGCTTGCCCATCATTTCTCTAAGCTAATGAATACAATTAATACGTTGGTCGCTCAGGCTGTGAGTAAGCAGGCATTGTCCAAAGAGGCTGAGCTGCGTACGCTGCATAATCAAATAGATGCACATTTTTTGTATAACACACTTGAAAATATTAAAATGCTTGCTGAAATTGAAAATCAACGAACGATATCAGACGCACTAACTTCGCTCGGTGGAATGATGCGTTATAATTTCAAATGGTCTGGGGAGTATGTGAAGCTTCGCGATGAAGTCCGCCATATTGAGAATTACATTGAAGTAATGAATATTCGTTTTGAGTACCCGGTTAAGCTTGTACTTCATATTGAACCTCGATATTTGGAGCTGGAGGTGCTGAAAATGTCACTGCAGCCTATTGTAGAGAACAGTGTTAAGCATGCTTGGAACGGTGAGAAAGAGAATTTAGAGGACCCGAACATTCATATTCATATTTCGGAAACGGAAGGTGATATTTCCATAGAGCTTCGTGATAATGGTATCGGTCTTACCCCAGAACGTCTAGTTGCTTTAAACGAGGCGATATATGCTAAGGATGAATGTTGTGACAGCTCTTGTGAACAGAAGAAGGATGTAAACCGAAGAGCAGGTGGCATAGGGCTACGGAATGTACACCAGCGTCTGCAAATCTTTTATGGCGAAGAATACGGGCTTGTAGTACAGAGCGAGGCAGGAAGTTGGACGATGGTACGTCTGACCTTGCCGAAAGTTCTTTTGACGGGAGAAAAACAACCATGAAGAAATTACTGATCGTTGATGATGAGAAAAATATCCGTGTAGGTCTGAAGATCATGATTGAAAGGGAATTTCCGTCCGCATATACGATCATAATGGCGAGCAACGGCGCAGAGGCGCTCGAGGTATTTAAGACAGACGGTGCAGATATTATTATTACGGATATTCGTATGCCGGTGATGGACGGAATTATGCTTTTGGAGCAGTTATCTGTAGAAGTTGGGAGCGAGAAAAGACCAGCAGTGGTAATCCTAAGTGGGTATGATGATTTCGAATATGCTAAATGTGCTATACGTTATCGTGTGAAGGATTATCTACTTAAGCCGATTCGCCGAGATGAGCTGTTCGAAATCTTGAAGCATATCCATAAGGAACTGGAAGAACAGGAGTTCAGTGTCAAGAAAATAGAGCGGGAAACAGAACAGTTTCGTAAAGAGCTACGCTCCAGCCGTTTGCGGGGACTGCTGCAGCAGCAGGAGGTTCAATTGGAGTCCGAGCAGCAAGCGGAGCTAGAGGGGTTGGAGGTTCCTTTTATAGTAGGTGTGCTGAATTACTACTATAATGATGGTACACGGATGAAATCTGCAGAAGTTCAGGGGCTCATCGAACGTTTGATGGGGCCGATTGAGAAGTGTTTTTTGGAAATTATAACGGACTGGGATGGCAGATTAGTCTTGATCGGGACTAGTACTCAGAGCTTTATGGAGCTGTCCCGTCAAGCTGGTGCTAGAGAAATAAACGGTTTATCAATCGGAATCAGCAGTGAGGGAAAAAGTCTCGAAGTACTTCGTTCTTGTTATAAGGAAGCGTGCCGGGCGCTGCAGTATACTTTTTTATATCCGCAAGAAAATCTTTTGGATTATGAGGATGTCAGTCAAGAACGACGTAATTTTCCTTTGCCGAAGGAGGAGCTACGGAAGCTGCTTAATATGCTTGGAACCGAGCGTGAGAAGGAAATAAAGTACCTGCTGTCCGTTATTTTTCAGACTGAGCATTTGAAGGAGCTGGACTTGTCTTATCTTGAGAACGTAGGTCAGAGTATCAATGAGCAGGTGCTGGATGAAGTATTTCGGGTATATGGCGAAGCCTCTGTGGAGGTGCTAAAGCTATATCGTACGGTTGGTAATATGTATAATTATCGTCATTTCCATGATTATTATCGTGCGCTTGAGAATTTGCTCCTGAGTGTGAATGATTACATCTTAGGGGTACGGTCTGCTCATACGGAGCATGCTGATATGGAGGAAGCGCTGAATTATATTGAAACGAACTATGCTCGTCCACTAAATATGGCTATGGTTAGTAACCATGTGTCTTTGAATTATTCTTATTTTAGCGAAGCCTTCAAGGCATATACCGGTGAGAATTTTGTCATTTATTTAAAAAAGGTTCGTATCCGTCATGCAAAAGCACTGCTAGCGAAGGGGTGTAGCAAGCTTGCCGAAGTCTCGGAAAAAGTAGGCTTTGAGAACAGTAAGCAATTTGCCCGTGTATTCAAAGAGTTGGAAGGGATCTCTCCAGGGGATTATAGAGCCAAAATACTGTCTGAAGATTTGTCGTAAATGACAGGACAAGTAGCTATAGTATATATCATTGCTGCGCTTGTAACCGTAGTGAACATTATGGGTGTCGTTAGAAGTGATCCTCCTATATAATGGCTGTGAGAAGCTTTGCTAGAATTAGCAACATGAGAGTTTGGAGGAATGAAGGGTGGAAGAAATTCAAGGGAATTTGATTACAGTTCAGACGCTGGCAGAGGATTTTCGGAGACTGGGTGTTCAGGCGGGGATGACGATTCTACTGCATTCGTCCTTCAAATCGCTAGGCCAATGGGTGGCAGGTGGGCCGGTTGCTGTTATTTTGGCGCTGGAGGAGGTTCTCGGAGAATCAGGCACACTTGTGATGCCGACTCATTCCAGCGATCTGACAGACCCTGCTGGCTGGAGTAACCCGCCGGTACCCGAGTCATGGTGGCAGACTATCCGGGAGCAGATGCCTGCTTATGATCCAGACCTGACTCCGCTGAGAGGGATGGGGATTATTCCAGACTCTTTTCGTAGACAAAAAGGGGTGAAGCGCAGCGATCATCCGATTCATTCATTTGCGGCTTGGGGCAAGCATAGAGATGAGATTGTTTATGGTCACACCCTCGAATACGGTTTGGGGGAAGATTCTCCACTAGCTCGTATTTATGATCTGGGTGGAAGTGTGCTGCTGCTAGGTGTAGGAAATCTAAACAATACTTCATTACATCTTGCTGAATGCCGAGCCTTGTATGAAGGAAAGAAGGAAGTCATTGGCGGGGCACCCATGATGGTGGATGGTCATAGGCAGTGGGTGGAATTCAAGGAGCTAGATTGGAACTCTGACGATTTCGTTGAACTGGCTGAGCAATTCGGACAAGAGACAGGGCTCATTACATATGGTCATATCGCCTCAGCTACAGCTCAACTGATTCCGCAACGTGAAATCGTTGACTTTGCAGTGAACTGGATGGAGCGAAACAGGAAGTAGACTATCTCTGGTTTTGGGAGTAGGAGGAGAAGCGGCGGATGAGTACTACAACGATATATTTAACGCGTCATGGGCAGACGGAATGGAATGTGCAGAATCGTATGCAAGGTCATATGGATTCTGCCCTCACGACACTTGGCGTACAACAGGCGGAATGGTTGAGCCGGGGAATGCAGGCTATAAATCTGGATGTCATTTATGCAAGCTCCAGTCCAAGAGCACTGCTTACAGCTGAGATTATACGTGGAGAGCGGGATGTTCCGCTGAAGATTTCCGATGCATTCAAAGAAATTGGCATGGGCGTATGGGAAGGTAGAGATTCTGCTGAACTGGCGGCTCAGTATTCGGACCAGCATCGTTATTTCTGGAAGGATCCCGACCAGTTTAAAGTGGAGGGCAGCGAGACCTTCGCAGAGGTGCAGACAAGAGCGCTAGAGAAGCTTCAGGAAATTCTCAAGGCTCGTCAGGGTGAGACGATTCTTATCGTAACGCATACGGTGGTGATCAAGCTCTTGATGGCTTATTTCGAGAGCAGAGAGTTGCCTAAGCTGTGGGATCTGCCTTACATATATCCAACCTGCTTATCCAGAATTGATTTTACGGATGGCGTGGCGGAGATCCTGTTGCACGGGGATACAAGTCATTATGAAGAGAATGAGACGGGGATGGAAAGTTAGGATAGATAGTTTTTTTGAAAAAAAAGACGATCTCTTAGTGCCTGCTGCACTTAGAAAATCGTCTTTTTGTGCTATTTATTCATCGCTTGATGTGGAAACTCTAGTTGCTCTAATCCATCCATATATTTGCGCAGCGCCTGAGGGATGTAGATAGAACCATCCTCTTGCTGGTGATTCTCCAGCAGCGGGATTAGAATTCTTGGTGTAGCCACTGCGGTGTTATTTAAGGTATGGCAGTATTGTAAGCGACCGTCTGCATTACGATAACGGATGCCCGAACGGCGAGCTTGGAAATCGAGTAGATTAGAAGCCGAATGGGTCTCACCGTATGCGCCTCTGCTAGGCATCCATGTCTCGATGTCATATTGCTTATGTGTCTTCAGGGACATATCTCCTGTACAGACGGCCATGACCCGATAGGGGAGCTCTAAGAGCTGGAGAATATGCTCAGCATTCGCGAGGATTTCGTGAAGCATATGGTCCGACTCACCTTCATCATTACGGCATAATACGACTTGTTCGATTTTCGAGAACTGATGAACACGGTACAGACCACGAACATCTCGCCCGGCTGATCCAACTTCACGGCGGAAGCAGGTCGACATTCCAGCAAGTCGCATGGGTGTGTCTAGTTCCACAATCTCGTCGCTGTAGAGCGAAACTAGCGACACTTCCGATGTGCCCACCAGCCAGCGGTTATCTCCGCTTAGCTCGTATGTCTGATCCATCCCTCCAGGGAAGAAACCCGTGCGCTCCAGCGCTTCCGGACGGACAATCACGGGAACATCCATCACAGTTAATCCGCGTGCAGTGAGAACATCTAGAGCCAGTCTCTGTACAGCGAGATGTAGCCTTAGGCCTGCTCCTTTAAGTACATAGCTGCGAGGCCCACCGGCTTTGACGCCACGGGGGATATCAATGATATCGTGCAGCTCGCCTAGCTCCACATGATCACGAGGCGTAAAGGCGAATTCCGGCACAGCTCCATTCAGCCGCAGTTCTACGTTATCTTGATCATCGTGACCGATGGGTGTGTCCTGCGACACTGGATTCGGTGCGAGCAGCATGAGCTCTCTACAGCGGCTTTCAGCCTCGTTCAGATCTGCTTCCAGCAGGTTTAGCCGATTATTGAGTTCTCGTACCTGTGCCTTGACGATCTCTCCAGCAGGGCGGTCACCCTTACGTAGTAATTGTTCAACCTCTTTAGTTAGCCCATTACGTTCGGCTCTCATTTGTTCGGTTTCTTGGCGCAGGGCCCGGCGCTTTTCATCCCAATCCAGCAATTCATCGAGTGGGAAGTCGACTCTTTTCCAGGTGGCAGTGTTTCTTACAAGTTCTTGATTATCCTTAATCCAGTTCATTTCCAGCATATCGCTCGCTCCTTTTTGTTTAAAAGATAAGAAAGTATAAGGTTCACACTTCGCTTTATCCTTCTAATTCTCACATAAACACTTACCGTCCTTATAAGGACGCTGAAGGTGTTTATGCTTGAAAAAACGCAAAAAACGCCCTCATCCATGGGACGAGGAGCGTCAGCTCGCGGTGCCACCCAGGTTGATCGAATCTTCTTAACAACAGAAAAGGATTCGACCCTCTTTGGTCTTCGCGGTAACGGGCGAAACCCGGTGAACTTAGGGAGTCAGTATAGGCTCCGGTCGCAGACGCCTCACGGTTGGATGCCGGTCATTGGCCTGATTTTTGGATTTAATATTGTTGCTTAGTATATCGTAAGAGTGGGATGAGCGCAAGCGTTTATAGTTTGACAATAATATCTAATCTGCGATAGGATTAGTATTAATTTAAAGTATTCCTGTCGGGATAAATATTTGCAGTGTAAGCTGCTTAAATGGGATGGAAGAGGTGGAGAAGTGGCTAAAATTGTTGTGATTAACGGAACGCCTTCCCTGGTATCGCGCATAAATGCAGTTATAGAGTATGCGGAGGCAAGCTTAACCGATCAGGGCTTTGAGGTTGAGCGTATTAACGTAGCCGAGCTACCAGCGGAAGATTTGATTCATACCAAGTTTGAGAGCGATTCTATCGTCAAAGCGAATGGCCTTGTAGCCGAAGCGGACGCGGTAATCGTGGTTAGCCCGGTTTATAAAGCCTCCTATACAGGTGTGCTGAAGACCTTCTTGGATCTAGTTCCACAAAAGGGGTTGGCCGGCAAAATCGTACTCCCGCTCTTCATGGGCGGCAGTCTTGCACATCTTCTTACGATTGATTATGCGTTGAAGCCTGTGTTGTCTGTACTCGGCGCACGCTATATTCTCGGTGGTGTGTATGCTGTGGATTCTCAGGTGGTTCGTAATGATCATGGAGTGGTAGAGCTTGCTGAGGAGCTGAAGCTGCGTCTGAATGATGCGTTAGCTGAGCTGGCAGAAGAAACTACACATCGAGTAGAGCGTAAGGTATAGACTACGTAGCGGACATTCTGCTTCGGATGGATTCATATCAAATATATAAGCGTCTCATTCATACCTGATACAAGGGGTGAAGGGACGCTTTTTGCTATAGCAAAGAGGCCATCTCATTGTGAAAGTAGAGAATGGCCTCTTTTTTTATATAGGGTTCGTTATAATCCGGTCTTACAAATCGTCGAATCCGTTATCGTCGCCAACCTTACCGTAGTTACGGGATTTAGCTTCGAAGAAGTCGGTTTTGGTGGCATTAAGCGCATCATCGGAGAAAGGCTTGATCCAAGGCATGCAGTTTACGTCAACGCCTTGGTAAGCTTTTTCCATACCCATCAAGGTTAAGCGTTTGTTCGCTGTATATTTGATGTAGTCGCTAAGCTCGTTAAGATCAATACCGCGGACATTAGTGAGGGTATAGTAAGCCCAGTTGGTTTCGAGCTCTACCGCGCGGTCGATCGTACGGTACACGTAATCCATGTTCTCCTTAGTGTTCAACTCAGGGAAATCTACAAGCAGCTGCTTAAATACTTCTGCGAAGAAGTAGCAGTGCTGATTCTCGTCACGTTGGATATAAGAGATCATTTGGCTGGTTGCCATCATCTTCTGGTCACGGGCCAGATTGTAGAAGAAGGCGAAGGTGCTGTAGAAGAAAATTCCTTCTAGGATGAGATCCGCTACCAGCGCATGGAAAAAGGTTTGTTTTGATGGATTATCACGGAACTCTTGATAAATATCGGAGATAAACTGATTACGCTCCAATAGAACCGGATCTTTCTTCCAATATTCAAAAATCTCTTTCTGTTCACTATCCGACACAATAGAGGATAGAACATAGGAATAGGATTGGTTATGCACTACTTCCTGTTGTCCAATAATGGCAGAGATAGCTTCCAGTGAGGAGTCGGTAAAATAACGCTTCACGTCGCCGACGAACATCGTCTGCATCGAATCTAGCACGGCGAGCAGGGAGATATTAATCTTAAATACGCGTTGCTCTTCCGCATCCAGCATTGGGAATTGTTGCGCATCTTTGGACATTGGGATTTCATCCGCGATCCAGTGATTAAGCAGCAGTACCTTGTACAGCTTGTACATATGCGGCATGCGGATATCGTTCCAGTTCAGAATGCCTGAGCATTCACCGTCGATGATGCGTGTGGATTGGTTGGGTGCTTCAGTGTTAAAAATCTTTTGTAGTTGCATTTATTTTCCCTCCATTTTTTTGCGCGGGTAATCTTTCTTTGGTGTCTTGTTCATAGAAAGACGGTGATGGAGTAACGGAGAGGAAGTTTGGAGCTGTAGGAGCGTCAGCGACCGCCTTTGTCATCGGATGTCATCCGCTAATAGCGGTAAAGATCAAGACATCTGATGACAACAGCGGCCGGAAGCCCAAACATTCCTCGCAGTTACGAAATTCATCATCGTTTTTCTATTCAGGGCACTAAGATAATTAGCTAGCGCAAGAATCACACTCTTCTATTGTCAAAGCACGGCTACGCACATAATAAGTTGATTTCAATCCGCCCTTCCAGGCGTTCAGATGCAGCTCAAGGAACTCGGTAGCCTTGATGTCAGGACGAACATACAGGTTGAAGCTTTGACCTTGATCGACGTGACGCTGACGAGCAGAAGCCATGCGGATCGACCAGTTTTGGTCAATTGTGAAAGCTGTTTTATAATACCAGATTGTCTTGTCGGACAGATCCGGTGCTGGGTTAGCGATCTTGTAAGTTGTTTTCTCTTCATAGGAAAGCAGTTCATATAAAGGATCAATGCTGGCTGTGGAGCCGGCAATAATCGATGTGGAGCCGTTCGGTGCAATCGCGAACATCCATGCGTTACGAACACCGTCTTTAGCTACTTCTTCTTGCAGCTCGCGCCATTGTTCAGTGGTTACATATTTACCTTCTTGTTCACCGCTAACGTAGCCACGTGAAGTAAAGTATGCACCTGTCTCCCAATCGGAACCAGCGAACTTCGGATAACGGCCTTTTTCACGGGCAAGCTCCATGCTCGAACGTACCAACAGGTAGTTGATGTGCTCATACAAATGATTGTTATATTCTACGGCTTCATCGGATTCCCAACGAATGCCCTTAAGTGCCAATAGGTGATGCAAGCCGAATGTGCCGAGACCCACTGCGCGGTACTGGCTGTTCGTGTATTGTGCTTGCAGAACTTCAATATTATTAATGTCGATTACGTTGTCCAGCATACGTACTTGGATAGGTACAAGTCTTTCCAGCACACCAGCTGGAATCGCACGTGCCAAGTGAATCGAATTCAGGTTGCAGACTACGAAATCGCCAGGGATTTTAGAGATAACAATCCGGGTCTTGCCATCTTTGGTTACTAATTCTTCCTGTTCAATAACGGTAGCGGATTGGTTCTGCATAATTTCTGTGCACAGGTTGGAAGAGAAGACCATACCTTGGTGACGGTTCGGGTTCGTCCGGTTAACCGTATCACGGTAGAACATATATGGAGTACCTGTTTCAAGCTGTGATTTCATAATCCGTTTCATGATGTCAATCGCAGGAACTGTAATACGGGACAATTCCAGATTAGCTGTTGCTTCAGCATACTTTTCACGGAAAGTGCCTTTACCAAGCTCTTCATCGTAGAAGTCTTCCAGACCGAGTGGACGACCATTCTCATCCGTCCAGCCCATAACCTTCTTCACTTCATGTGGGCAGAAGAGGTTCCAGTGGCTGCGTGATTCTACAGCTTCCATGAACAAGTCCGGCAGGGTTACACCGTGGAACACGTCATGTGCACGCATACGCTCGTCACCATTGTTCAGCTTAAGATCAAGGAAAGCGAGAATATCTTTATGGAATACATCAAGGTAGACAGCGACAGCACCTTTACGTGTACCAAGCTGATCTACGCTGACTGCTGTATTGTTCAATTGGCGAATCCAAGGGATTACGCCGGAGCTAGTGTTTTTGTGACCACGGATATCCGAACCACGTGCCCGTACTTTACCAAGGTAGACGCCGATGCCGCCGCCCATTTTGCTAAGACGTGCTACGTCTGTATTGGAATCAAAGATGCCCTCAAGGGAATCGTCTACTGTATCGATGAAGCAGCTGGAGAGCTGTCCAGCGACCTTTTTACCGGCATTGGACATGGTAGGGGTAGCAGCTGTCATGTAGATGTTGCTCATGGCCCAGTAAGCTTCTTTTACAAGCTCAAGACGTTTCTCGGCTGGCTCACGGTGCATCAGGTACATTGCGATAATCATGTAACGTTCTTGCGGAAGCTCCATCACACGGCCGTCAAAATCATGCGCCAAATAACGGTCGGATAGCGTAAGCAGACCAATGTAATCGAACAGAAGGTCGCGCGTATAATCGATGCATCCACCTAGCTCAACGATTTGTTCTTTAGTGTAGTGAGTTAGAAGCTCTTCACGGTAAATTCCTTTTTTTACGAGATCCGTAATTAGCGGGTACAACTCACCGTAAGGCTCTTCTGGATAAGCTTTATAGCGGCGATGAACAGCTGCTTTTTTATAAAGAGTAGTCAGAAGGGCACGGGCAGCTGCAAACTTCCAAGTAGGCTCTTCCTTTGTTACAAGCTCTAGAGCACTCATAGTGAAGGCGTTGCTGATTTCTTCTCCGCTTACGGAGTCACGGCGTAATTTGGAAATTACTCCCCGCAGCAAAGTTTCTTTATTTAGTTGATCAAGACCTTCCAAGATACGGTCGGCGTAGACGGAAAGGCGCTTCTCATCAAAAGCCAGTTGGCGATTGTCTGGTTTTACTACGAATTGTGGCATGGTTATTTCATCCCTTCTTATTTTGGGTTAATTTTGAATATCAAAAATTGATATATTATAGCGCAGTAGGCTGCCACAGAAAGACCTCCGAGCCGTTCATACTGGCCGGAATGTCGATTATGCGTTGGTTAGAGCTTCCTCGGTAAGGAAGTGTAGTATCTTTCAGTTCTTCTATAAATCGTCCATCTATTAACACCTGACACTGCGTAAGTAGATTCCACTCCGGCGAACCGGGAAGGGCGATTAGTTCCTCATACGTATAACCACTGTAAATCCAGATATTAAAGCCTGGGAGCACGGCGCGAAGCTCATGAATGAATCCCAGAACCTCCTCAGCCGAGAAAAAAGGATCACCACCGGCCAGTGTTAAACCATCAAGCAGTGGATTAGCGGCAATTTCTGCAATGATTTCGTGTTGACGTTCCAGGGTGAAGACTTCACCGTATTTAAAATTCCACGTCTCGGGATTAAAACATCCCGGGCAACGATGGCGGCAGCCGCTGAGGAAGAGGACGGCCCGCATGCCCTCTCCCTCGTTAATCGACTCCGGGTAGTAACCGCAAATATTCATAGATGCTTAACGCGGTCTCTTACTTCAGCTTGCTTGGCGGCATTAAAGCGGGTCTGGTAGTCGCCGGTTAAATAACCTGTAACTCTACGCAAACGGCGGATATGAACGTCCTTCTCATGCACGCCGCAGGAAGGACAGTTTGTCCCGATTACACCTTCGTATCCGCAGCCGGAGCAGCGGTCAATCGGGTGGTTAATGCTGAAATAGCTGACCTGCTGTTCTAGTGCGTATTTAATGATTTTGATAAAAGCGGACGGATTACTGCGGGCATTGCCATTTAATTCGACATAAGAAATAGCCCCGGCATTGCAGTATTCATGGAAAGGAGCTTCCAAGCTGATCTTCTGAGCAGCACCTAGATCGTAGTATACAGGGATGTGGAAAGAGTTCGTATAATACTCACGGTCAGTTACACCCGGAATAGAACCCAGTACCTTGCGATCAATCTTGGTGAATTTGCCGGACAAGCCTTCGGCTGGTGTTGCGAACAAAGTGATGTTGAGATTCAGTTCCTCACTTTTAAGGTCGCAATACTCCCGCATATGACGAACGATAGCCACAGCCTTGGCATGGACTTCCATATCCTCGCCGTGGTGCTTGCCATACATGGCTTTCATGCATTCCGCCATACCGATGAAGCCAAGCGAAAGACTGCCATGCTTCAGCAGTTCGCCTACAGAGTCTTCAGGAGCGAGATTTTCGCCGCCTTCCCAGACGCCTTCTCGCATCATGAAATCGGACGCTTTAGCTTTTTGCGCGGCTTGGATGTTGAAACGATGAAGAAGTCCTTCCAGCGCAATATCCATATAATGATTTAGATCTTCATAGAAGCCAGCTTCGTCTGCGACGGTACGTCGGCCCGTTACTGTGCCGTGTGCCAGACCGAGTCGAACCAGATTCAGTGTATTAAAGGAAAGGTTGCCCTTTCCGGAGCAATGATTACGCCCAAAACGGTCACCGAGCACGCGGGTGCGGCAGCCCATTGTAGCAAATTCCGTATCAGGATCACTTGGATCATAATACTGCAAGTTGAGCGGAGCGTCCAGATTAGCGAAGTTCGGATATAGTCTGCGTGCAGAACATTCCGCTGCTTTTAGGAACAATTCATAGTTCGGATCACCTTGCTGTTGATTGACGCCTTGCTTGCATTTGAAGATTTGAATCGGGAACACAGGTGTCTCTCCGCTTCCAAGTCCGTTCATCGTTGCTGTTAGCAGGGAGCTGATCACAAGCTGACCTTCTGGTGAAGTACAAGTCCCGTAGTTAATGCTGGTAAACGGAATTTGCCCACCGGATCGGCTGGACATGGTATTCAGATTATGTACCATACTTTCAGCCGCTTGCAGGGTTTCAATTTCGGTTTCCTTTAGTGCAAAACGGAACGCTTTTGGATATAACTCCGCCAGATCGGTCCGGCTCATCGTAATCTCGCCCAAAGATTCATCAGCTTGTCCTTCTTCAAAATAATCCAGACCCTTGCGGAATAGCTTAGCGAAGGATTTGGTTACATAAGGGGCTAGATCATAGTCGAGCTTATTAGCGGATACACCGCCATATTGAGCATTTTGCTGGGATTGAAAAATGATTGCTACCAGTGACATAGCCGTCATTATGGAGTTTGGAGGACGAACACTGCCGTTGCCGGTGTTGAAGCCTTCGCGGAGAAGTTTATCAAACGGGATAAAAATACAGTTCGTCGTTCCGATCGCGTATTGATCCAGATCATGCACATAGACGACATTGTCATCAATGGCCTGCACTAGCTGCGGTGGCATCGTAAAGTTGCGGGCATACCATTTTGAATATTCACTGCCGAACTTGCTCATTTTACCGGAGAAACTCTCTCCGTTCAAATTGGCATTCTCGCGCAGTAAGTCCAAATCCCGACTGTCGATAATATCGCGCCCTAAATCAATGAGCTCTTCTAAAAGAACTTCTCGTGCATTTGTTGTACCGTTAAATTGTCTCTCCAACAACGTCATTGTATAGCTCTCCTCTCAGTCTATCGTCCTATCATTAAGAAGCCCGACCGCATAAGCGGCCGTATATTCATTCTGATCTCATAAAAAAAGCATCCCCTAGCGAGGATGGCAGAAAATGCCCGATGCGTTATGTAAATATCCACACGGATATTTGCGGTGGTCTCTCAGAAGATGACCGCATGCGGACACCGTTCCTGTTCCTCGCAGGCACTCATAGTTGGTGTCGTCGAAACAGGCAGGTCTCCTGGCTTCCGCAGGATCTCTCAGCGCCTTCCCAAGGGGTTCGTAACCCTCAGTGGCTTCTGCTGGGAGATCTGTCCGTCTTAAGCTTCTAAAAGCTTGTGAAGGACATCCGGTTACAGTGGCGGGACCGCAGCGGAATCTCACCGCACTTCCCTATTAAGCTCTAATTCAAATAAAGGATCAAAGCGCCTGTCTCCACTATATTTTGTTGTGATTAGATAAAAATAACCCAAGATGTTGTGTTTGTAAACAGTTTTTTAGAAAACCCAAGCGGGGAGCGGCTTCTTTAAAAGTACTCCACAAATGATCCACAGGCTGTCCATAAGTAATCCACAATTGATCCACAGGCAGATGGAAAATGATTCATAAATTGTCCGAAAAGATGCCACAAATAGTCCATAAATGTAGTGCAGACGACCCTAGAATTCATGTAAGAGAAAGTACTCGTGGAGAAAGCTGTATTTCGGAGTACTTGGCGGGAAAGAAGGGGCATAATAATGCGGGCATCATTTGTGGGAGAGCGGTGGAGTTGTTACAATAGATGGAGACACACTTTAAAATTCGAAGGAGGTATTCCCATGCCTATTGCTGAAGTAACCGTTATTCCGATTGGAACAGGCAGTACCAGCCTTAGCAGTTATGTTGCGGATATGCAGCGAGTGCTGCAGACGGTAGAAGGAATTACTTATGAGCTTACATCGATGGGTACAATCATTGAAGGACCTCTCTTACGCATATTTGCAGCGGTGGAAGCATTGCATGAGTCTCCTTTTGCCGCAGGTGCAGAACGTGTCTCAACCTCGCTTAAAATAGACGACCGCCGCGATAAGCCCTCCACTAGCCGTGGAAAGCTGGAGTCTGTGGAGCGTAAGCTACAGATGGAGTAGCTGCAGTCTAGGAGAGTAGAAAACAGGGGGAAATAGTCTTGCGTTTCTAGCTGAAAGTTGTATAATGTTTTTTGTTTGACAGAAAATTAGCTATAAGCTGGTGTAGCTCAGGGGTAGAGCAACGCACTCGTAATGCGTAGGCCGGGGGTTCAATTCCCTTCACCAGCATATTTTCCACTATATCAACGTTGTCAGCGTTAAATGTTGTTTTCCGGATGTTAATTCGCCGGTGCGTACCTGCTGATATACGACTAAATATGAAGCCTCCTACGGAAAACTGTGGGAGGCTTTGTTATGCACATTTAATCACTCTACCTAATCATAATCACGGAAGCACTACGCTGACACCAGCGGGCGGTCGTACGTACGGAGTCTCTTAATATATCTTTCATAACGTAGAATTATTGGGTATAATTGGAATAACGCTATCCTCAGGAGGTTCATACGTATGAAGAAGAAAATAGTAGGGATTGCAGCTGCAGCGCTGTTGCTCGGAGGATCAATAGGATTTGCAGCAAGCTCGTCAATAATTGGTGCTAAAGTTACTGGACTGTATACGATAAAGCAAGACGGAAAGAAGATTGCGGACGCAGCTATTATAAACGGATCAGCTTACGTACCCGTGCGCACGATATCCGAAGCGACTGGAACGGACCTGACAGTAGAAGGGAAGACAATAATACTGGAGAGTAAAGTAACGGAGAAGCCCGCGGCAATATCTGAGACTGACACAACGGCTGCAGATCGGACAGGAACACCAAAGGCAATCATTGAGGCGGCTAAACTCCGGGAAAGATTAGCAGTGGCAGAATCCAGCGTGCAATTTCTCAAAGAAGCGATCCAACAAGCGGAAGCTACTGCGGCCGATCTAACAAGCACAGCGGACCAAGAAGCTCGCAGAAGCTATATCGCCGATTTGAATAAACGCCTTGTGTACACGGAAACAGAAATTGCGCAGATCAAGGAGCAGCTTGGTGAATAAAGCACTGGTGCATGTTGAACCAAAGCCTCTATATGTTGGATCTGAGATGCACCTACCATAAGCATGATACTATGGCCATCTCTCGGGTGGTCTTTTTGTTATGTACATTTTTCCTTTTAATAGGTTTAATTAATCATATAGTTAAAGGGGATATTACTATGAACTCATTAAGCGCGAACCAGTTAACCGCGGTATTCCGGGAATTCGGAGACCACGCTTTTCTGTATCTTCCGAGGGGATGGATATGATGCGGTGTTTAACGATACGACAGCCTTGGGCAACGTTGATTGCTCTTGGTGAAAAACAGTTCGAAACTCGATCATGGAGAACAGCCTACCGCGGGGGTTGGGTATTCATGCCGGAATGAGGATAGATAAGAAGATATGTGAACAGGAACCATTCAGGTCGATATTGGGGAAGCATGGTTATACAGCAATAAATTTACCAACAGGGGTTATCATTGCGTTAGGTCAACTCACGGGGTGTTATGAGGTTACACCGGAGGTGGACCTAAGGGAATGGATAAAGGGAAATGAATATGATTTTGGTGACTATAGTGAAGGGTGTTTTGCTTGGAAGCTTGAAGATGTTCATCAGTTAAGTCATCCTGTACCGGCTAAGGGCAGATTAAGCTTATGGGAGCATCCAGATCTAGCCTAAACCAAAAATTGATCTTTTTAATGTGATTTTCATGTGAGCATCATCTTATTTTCAGGTTCGGGGTATATATTGAAGACACCAAACACCCCCCAGTGTTTTGTGGTATAAATCTCTTAGGTCTTGCCAACTCCCATGGTAAGGCCTATTTTTTTGTTCGCTAATGGAAATGGGGGGAGGGGCGTAACTTCTTACGCGGCTTTACTTAATCTGATACTGCCCTTCATAGCTCTTAAAAGATGAAATATCCAGCCCGAGATATCTGCGCATATGAATAGCAGCTTGTGCAGCAACGATGTCGTTTAACAGCAGCATTCGTTCATGGTATCCGCGGCATATAAATTTGGCTTCTATCCCTGTGTTGAGCCTGTTCTGCTCATATACCTTGATTCCCCGTTTTCTCATTTCCGAACGAACATCTCTTAGATCTGCTGTAGCTACTGCCGCGGCGGTTCCAAGAACCTCCAGATAGGGGGCGGGCGTTCGTAAATGTGTAGATAAAATGGCGGAGTCCCGTTCGAAAGCTGATAAAATCATCGGAAGCAATAAATAAGATTTCACCAGCATGTTGTCTCTGCTTTCAGCTCTATGCATGAATCTCATCACCTCTAATGGGAACGTATATTCGTATTCTACCCCGATATCCCAAAAATAATCAATGGTATTTCTAAACAGCCAGTCCAATGTGATTAAATTCACAACGAAAATAGAAAGAATAAAATATATTAAAATTGTAATAATAAAAATTAATGATTTAAGCTTATGAAAAGGAGAATTAGGATGAGAGAGGAAGGAAGTCTCCGCCGTGGATTGGTATTTGGTTTGATTTTTAGTATTCCATTATGGATATCGATATTAGGCTATATACAGTTACTTTAAAATTGAATAAAAACTTTTGCGTGAAGCGCCTTTAGGTGCTTTTTTTGTGCTGGTTAATGTGTATGATTATTAAAAGGAATTGATTGACATTTGTGGGGGCGGAGCGCTAAACTATTATTAGTTCGAAAGTATTAAAAGTCATAGACGATTATTTAATAGGATGCTTAAACTGCCGGTTCTATTTTGCAAAGGGTATACATATATAATCATGATAATAGCAAACCGCCCGAAAGGGTGGGACGCAAAGTCCAGGAGTCTAAAGTGTCTTAAGGACACTATGACCGTCCGACTGCCATGAGAAGGGAATTCTACTTCTTTTTTGGCGGTCTTTTTTGTTGTTAGGTCTTTTAGAGTTTCTGGTAATTATTCTGATTAGATATAAATGATAGATTTAGGAGGTGTGCTTTTTGAAAAGAAGAATAAAACCGCTACTCTCACTAGTATTAGCGGGGGCTTTAATGGTAGGCAATGGACTTTCCGGAGGGCATTTGGTAAATGCAGCAGGGGAGGTACCTCCCTATACTCCTACACCTGTGTTAGGTATTGCAGGGAATTTTAATACTTTTATTTTTGGGGATTTCAAACAATCTAATGATCAGGTTCATGGGCGCCTTGCCGCCAAAGGTAACATTACATTGCAGAATTACGGCGTATCCAAGGATAATCCAGGTGGAGATGTTCTTATTGCTGGTAATGACATTACTTTTACTAATGGTACTATTCATGGAGCATCCGTTTATGGTGGTGTTTTTTCCAGCAACGGTGTAGATCTTAAAGAACCAGCGAGAAAAGGAACGCCTATTGATTTTGATGCTGAAGAGCAATTTCTTATCGGACGTTCTAATGAATTCTCTTCACTTACTACAGTTGGAACTTTCAAAAAGGAATATGGGAAAATAACAATTGATGCTCCGGAATCATTTAACGTTCTTAATCTAAGTGCTGCCGATTTCGCTAATGCTAATGGCTTACAGTTTAATATTGCAAATAACGCCACAGTTATCGTTAACGTTAGCGGAAGTTCAGTTGAAATTCCAAGTTTTCAAATATGGGGAGGCAGCCCTAACAAGGTATTATTTAATTTTTATGAAGCTAGCACTGTAAACATAGGAAGTTTAACGATAGAAGGAACTATCCTAGCTCCGCATGCGAAAGTAACTTATAATTCTGGTGAACTGCATGGGACACTGATTGCAAAGGGATTTGCTGGTGGGGTACAGATGCATTGGTATCCATATGGAGGGGAGGAACCACCTCCGACACCAACGCCGACCGTGACACCAACACCAACGCCGACTGTGACGCCAACACCAACACCGACCGTGACGCCAACACCGACGCCGACCGTGACACCGACGCCGACCGTGACACCGACGCCGACTGTGACGCCAACACCGACGCCGACCGTGACACCAACACCAACGCCGACTGTGACGCCAACACCGACGCCGACTGTGACGCCAACACCGACGCCGACTGCGACGCCAACACCGACGCCGACTGTGACACCAACACCGACGCCGACTGTGACACCAACACCGACGCCGACCGTGACACCAACACCGATGCCGACCGTGACACCAACACCAACACCGTCGCCAACACCAACGCCGACCGTGACACCAACGCCGACCGTGACACCAACACCGACGCCGTGCGTGACACCAACGCCGACCGTGACGCCAACACCGACCGTGACACCAACGCCAAAACCAACACCAACGCCGAAGCCAACACCAACGCCGAAGCCAACACCAACGCCGAAGCCAACACCAACGCCGAAGCCAACACCAACGCCGAAACCAACACCAACGCCGAAACCAACACCAACGCCGAAGCCAACACCAACGCCGAAACCAACGCACACACCAAAACCAACACACACACCAACGCCGACTGTGACGCCAACACCAACGCCGACTGTGACGCCGACACCAACGCCGACTGTGACGCCGACACCAACGCCGGACGTGACGCCAACACCGACGCCGACTGTGACGCCAACACCAACGCCGGCCGTGACACCAACGCCGACGCCGGACGTGACGCCAACACCAACGCCGGACGTGACGCCAACACCAACGCCGACTGTGACGCCAACACCAACGCCGGACGTGACGCCGACACCAACGCCGGACGTGACACCAACGCCGACTCCGTCGTCTGAGGCAACACCAACGCCGACTCCGTCGTCTGAAGCAACACCAACGCCGACTCCGTCGTCTGAGGCAACACCAACACCGACTCCGTCGTCTGAAGCAACACCAACGCCGACTCCGTCGTCTGAAGCAACACCAACGCCGACTCCGTCGTCTGAGGTAACACCAACACCGACTCCGTCACCGGTGGCTCCGGTATTCCCAACACCAACGCCATCCTCCGTAATTGGCATTATCGTCGTTAATGATGACCCTGTGCCACTTGGACCTGTAGCTTCATCGACGCCAGTACCAGTACCAACACCAACACCGTCGGGTAGTACAGAGGTACTTGTTGATGATGACGAGATTCCATTAGGATCAGTAACGGAGGTAACGCCAACACCGTCACCAGAGGATATCGCCGTGGTGGATGATACAATCCCGCTAGGTAATCCACCTGTGGATGAACTTCCGAAAACGGGAGAATCAAGTCCAGTCCCTTATTATGTAGCTGGTCTAGGTTTTGCACTTATTGGATTGCTAATGAGAAATAGATTCTCCAACAAGAAATAATAAACGGTAATTATAACGAGAACACAAGGTATGCCAGAACAGAAAAGAGCCGCTTTCGGTACTTATTCCGATAGCGGCTTTATTTTGTAATGATTGATATATTTTGGAGCAATCTAAGCAGATGCTATACTGATTTACAACGGATATGAGGAAAGGACGGGGAAGATGAATTGGTATGGTTCTTCATTAGTGCGATCATCGTCATAGGGGCTCTGATCTTTGCGGGCTTTTTCTTTTATGGTATTGCTATTAAACGAGCGCCGAAGGAATTTCTGAGTAATAATCGTGACTTGAAGGTTGATCCCCCGGTTGCCGGGGCTTCTTGGGGGGAGGGGAAGGATTGGATCTCCAGTCAGAGCTTTGAGAATATGGAGATTACATCTGAGGACGGGCTACAACTAAGAGGGTACTTGCTCCTTTCAGATCGTGCTGAAGGTCGTACGGCGATTATAGCTCACGGTTATTCTGGAAAAGGGAAGGATATGGGGGCGTACGCCAAAATCTATTACGAGAGACTGGGCTTTAATATCCTGATTCCCGATGCCAGGGGACATGGGGAAAGCGCTGGGAATTATATTGGTTTTGGATGGCATGAGCGCAAGGATTATTTGCAGTGGATTGAATATATAATAGAAAAGACTGGGCCCAGTGCTCAAGTTGTGCTTCATGGGGTCTCTATGGGTGGTGCTACCGTGCTAATGACCTCAGGTGAAAATCTCCCACCGCAGGTCAAAGCTATTGTCTCGGACTGCGCTTACAGCTCAGTTAAAGCACAATTAGCCTACCAGTTGCGGCGTATGTATCACTTGCCAAGCTTCCCTTTTATCCAAAGTGCGAGTCTGATTACTCGTTTGAAGGCAGGGTATGGCTTTAGTGAGGCATCTGCCTTGAAGCAAGTGCGGAAAGCGAAGGTGCCGATTCTTTTTATTCATGGAGATGCGGATAATTTTGTACCGTATAGTATGATGAATGAATTGTATGAAGCATGTCAGAGTCCCAAAGAGAAGTTCGTAGTGCCGCAAGCGGGGCATGGGTTAGCTTATGATATGGATAAGACGGGGTATATAAACGTAGTAACAGCTTTTGTGAATCGTTATGTAAATTAGATGCCCTGAACGTAGACAGCGCCCGATATCCGCTAAGTAGCGGTTATCGGGCGCCTATATTTTTCCACACATGGCATGTGTCCTTGTGTAAGGTTCGTACAGCCATGCTTTTTCGTTATATTCATCCCCCGCCGTTCGTGAGTAACGGGTGTCTTAATTCCTTGTTATTTCCAGCAGCCGTGTGGCGAGAATAATCCTTCCAATACGACAAAAGCCCTACCTCTCTTTTGCCCTTGCGGCTCCATTGACCGCGCCAGTGTGAATCGGAATGCTATATTTCGAATTTAGTCTCATAAAAAGGAAAGTTTCTGCAAGAAAACATAAAGCCTCTGTGTCCAAAATGCCGATGTGTAAAAGAGTCGGCCTGACATCTTCTTGATGGGGATATTCAATATATCGAAAAACAAATACGATATAAATATAACACAGTATTGTTTAAAAGGCAAATATAATAATCAATTCCAAGATAAGGGTAGTTTGATTTAGGAGGGGAACAAGTAGAGCAAGATAGAGCGATTGATTCGAATATAACTTATGCCGGATTATTTGCGGATTAATTCGGAAAAGCTAGTAAGCCAGAGGGAATGGGACTACGGGGGCTATTTTGCGTGCCTATTTTGTGAACTGCTCTCTAAAACTTACATTAAACCCCAACATTGATTGAAGGATTGAGGGTAGACCGTTATAATTAATAAGTCTGGATTTTAATTAAAAAATAAGGGAGATTTTTATGAAACGCGCAGATGTGTGGTTGATTTCCATCGTGTTAATTGCTGCGCTCGCTTTTCTCGTACCGAGATGGTTTTCGGACAATGATGATAAAGGTGGGGCCGGTAAAAATCTCGTAGCCAATGTGACAGTGGACGGCGAGTTATTTAAAACGGTAAAGCTTACAAAAGAAGAACAAACCATTGAGGTCCGTACCGACCGTGGTTATAACATCTTGAAGGTGCATGATTACGGGATTGAAATGTATGATGCTGACTGCCCGGATCAAGTGTGCCTAGGTTTCGGTTTTATTACCCTGCCCAAACAGACGATTGTCTGTCTACCGCATAGAGTATTAGTGGAAATCACGAGTGCGTCGGGGGAGGATGATATAGATGCCTATGTCCAGTAGTGAATCTGCAACAGCTTTAAAAAGAACGGTAATTATTGCGATTTTCGCCGCAGTGGCGGTAGTACTTAGTCTAATAGAGGCACAGATTCCGTTGTCAGGAATGGGACTGGTACCGGGTGCTAAGCTAGGATTAGCCAACATCATGATTTTGACTTGTATTTACTTTTTACGTGGACGGGACGCATTCCTGCTTGTCATCCTCAAAACACTGCTCACTGCATTTCTGCTAGGTACTTTTTCAAGCTTACTGTTCAGTTTATTCGGTTCGCTTTTTAGCTTTGTTGTAATGTTCGTATTAATGCTGATTAGTGGCAAAGGTAAGAGTATAAGTTTGATCGGAATTAGTATAGCTGGTGGGATTGCACATAATATCGGTCAGCTGCTGGCAGCTTCAATGGTATTCTCATCCCTTAGTATTTTTTATTATCTTCCCATGCTGCTGATCACTGGAGTAGTAACAGGAATTGCCGTGGGCTATGCAGTCCGTTATTTGGTGGCTTCATTGTCAAAAATATCGTTGTTTGAAGAGTTTTTGGACTGATTAGTCACATCAGCGGAAGGATGACTAACATGAATGAATCATTTGAAGGTCAAGAATTAGAGGGAGAAGGACAAGCTATCATCTCTCTGGATGGGGTATCGTTTGGTTACGATCCTGAGCATCCGATTCTTCAAAATATAACGTTATCTATTTCACAGGGACAATGGGTTAGCTTGGTTGGTCCTAATGGCTGCGGGAAGTCAACGCTAGTTAAGCTACTAAATGCATTGCTGCCTAAGAGTGCTGGCGAAATTGTGGTTAGTGGTATGCAGCTAAGTGAGGAAACGATTGGCAGCATTCGGCAATGCATCGGTATGGTGTTCCAAAATCCAGATAATCAGTTTATTGGAGCCACTGTAGAGGAAGATATCTTATTCGGCCTGGAAGGGCTTTGTTTGTCGTACACAGAGATGGCTGAACGGCTGCACTCATATACGACGAGGCTGGGAATAAATCATCTGTTGTCCAAACACCCGAGTGAGCTGTCTGGAGGTCAGAAGCAGCGTGTCGCTATCGCCTCCATTCTGGCTATGGAACCAGGCATCGTCATTTTTGACGAGGCCTCTTCTATGTTGGATGAGGGTAGCAGAAATGATCTTCTTGGCATTTTGCAGGATATGAGAGCGGAAGGAAAGTATACGATCCTTATGATTACGCATGATGCAGATGAGATTCTGGCATCGGATCGGGTGCTTGCATTGCATGGAGGTGGTCTGGCTGCTGATGTTACACCGGCGGAGCTATTCCGGAACGAGGAGCTTCTGCAAAAATGCCATCTGTGTGAGCCGTACCCTTGGCGTCTTGCACGTGAACTGCAGAATCAGGGCATTCATGTGGATGTTCCCGCCAGTGAAAAGGAGCTTATAGACACGTTATGGCCATAGAATTACAGCAAGTAAGTTACTCCTATGCTGACCGAAGCCTATGGAAGCTGACGGCGCTCCGCGACATTAACCTCAGTGTTCCACTAGGCTCTATGGTTGGTATTGCTGGGGCGACAGGCTCTGGTAAATCGACGCTGCTGCAGTTGTTTAACGGGATACTGAAACCAACGGAGGGTACGGTAAAAGTACTCGATGTAACCATTCAGGCGGGTGAGAAATCACCTAAGCTAATGCCGCTGCGCCGTAGAGTCGGTTTAGTATTTCAATTTCCAGAGCAGCAAATGTTTGAAGATACGGTCGAAAAGGACCTCATCTTCGGACCTCTTAACTTCGGCATGAGCCTTGAAGAGGCCAAGGCACGTGCCAGACAGGCGATGTTGGATATGGGCCTGGATCTGGCACTGCTAGAGCGGAATCCTTTTAAATTGAGTGGTGGACAAATGCGTAAGGCAGCTATTGCATCCGTGCTAGCTATGGACCCTGAGGTCATCGTTTTGGATGAACCTACGGCTACGCTTGATCCCATCAGCCGTGCAGAGCTAATCCGCTTGCTGGAGCGATTATGCCGTGAGCAGGGGAGAACGATCATCGTCGTCACGCATCGGATGGATGAGTTATTGCCTTACGCGGATAACTGGCTTGTCCTTAAAGAGGGCAGCACGGCGTTTCAAGGCAGCGTAAAGGCGCTGGCGGATGACCCTTCGATTCTGGAACAGTGTGGCTTGACGGTTCCGCAGTCCCTTCGTTACTGGCGTGCAGTCGCTGATCGCTTTGGTCTTACGGATGAAGCTCCTCGCTTAACGGCAGAGAGCTTAGCAGAGCTGATCGCTTCGCTGCCATCTGGATCAGGCAACTCTAGTGAGCAGCACGAAGGAAAGAGGGACGGCCATGAATGAGAAGCTAATCATAGGACGCAGTATTGAGACCGGTTCATGGGTGCACAAGCTGGATGCTCGTGCCAAAATCACCGGAATGCTATTATACGTAGCTGTTATTCTGCTCTCCCGTTCGTGGATGGCCATGGCACTGTTGGCTATTTTCTCAATAGCCGTTATGGCTTCCACTCGGATTCCGCTTAAATACTTCCTGAAAGCAGCTAAGCCTTTACGTTATTTAATGCTATTTATCTTTATCGTACAGCTGCTGTCTGTGAAGACAGGGGAAGCGGCGCTGACGCTTGGTTCGTGGTCTATCTATGAGGGAGGGCTAAGATTAGGCGCATTTTCGGTCATCCGCATGTTTTTTCTGATCACCTTCACGGCGCTACTTACATTCACCACAACGCCGGGTAAGCTGAATCAAGGACTAGAGGGGATTTTGGCTCCTTTCAAAAAGCTAGGCTTGAAGCCCGACCGTATCACGCTGATGATCAGCATTTCACTCCGGTTCATTCCTACGATTCTAGATGAGTCGCAGATTATCATGAAAGCGCAGGCCTCACGGGGTGCTGATCTGAAAGAGTTGCCTTTGAAGGAAAAGGGAAAGATGCTAGTCTCCCTGCTGGTTCCGATTATCGCCAGTGCGTTTAGGCGTGCACAGGATCTGGTGTATTCCATGGAAGCCCGTGGCTTTCGTATGGATGCTCCGCGCAGCCAGTATCACCGCCTAAGGTGGGGAATATTTGATACTATTTTTATTACTATGTTTGTTGTCATGGGGATTGTAGTAGCTTTGGTTTAAAATACAACATGTTTGAAGAGTATCAACTTGGGAGGGAACTTGAATGGCACGTTATTTTAACGGTAGAGAGATTGAATTATTAGCACCCGCAGGGACGTTTGAGATTTTCAAGGAAGTAATCCAGTCACGGTGTGATGCAGTTTATTTTGGTGGACCAGTACTGAATATGAGAATGATGCGTAAAGGATATAATCTGTCTCATGAGGAGATCGTAGAGGCACTAGATATCGCACACCGTCTAGATAAAAAAGTGTATATCACAGTGAATAACCTGTTTAGTGAAGAAGATGTGGAAGAGGCTAGAGAATATCTGCGTTTCCTTGACGGTGCCCGTCCGGATGCCTTGATTGTTCAGGATATGGCGGTGTTGGAGCTTATCCGTGAGATGGAGCTTAATCTTCCTATTCACTCTTCGGTCATGATGAATGTTCATAATCTGGAGATGATCTATGCGCTGCGTGATCTTGGGGTAAGCCGTGTGGTTACTTCGCGGGAAATGGATCTGCAAACGGCTAAGCTGCTTGGTCAGCGGAGTGGGATGGAACTGGAGTATTTTATTCACGGGGATATGTGCTCGGTTCACGGTGCGAATTGTTACTTCAGCTCCCATGTATTCGGTATGAGCAGTAACCGTGGGAAATGTATGAAGCCTTGCCGCTGGGATTATCGGGTTAAAAAAGACGGGTATGTATATCCGGCTGAATACCCGCTGGCTGTAAAAGATATGTTCATGTATGAGCATCTTCCGGAATTGATTGAATCCGGTATTACCTCCTTCAAAATAGAAGGCCGTATGCGGGATAAGGAATTTATGGTGATGCTGGCGAATAGCTACGGCGAAGCCATTGACCGCTATATCGATGATCCGATAGGTTTTGATCGCACGGTCGATACGAAAGAGCTCTATAACAACCGTAAACGTGACTTTTCCACAGCTTATGCTTTTGGTAAACCAGGATTAGCTAACATTAACCGTCGTTATGAAGGTACGGGCAAATTCTATAGCACTGGAAAAGTATTTAGTACACCAACTGCAGAGCGTGATCTGTCAGAGAAACGTGTTGAGCAGTTGCGGGAGAGATTGGCTGAGGTCGAGCAGCCGCAGAAGACAAAAGCTAAGTTAGCTGTACGTGTGAATAATATGGAACAGGCACGGATGGTCTTAGAGCTTGGTGTGGATAACCTGTACTTGCCGGGGGACGTTTTTGAACCGGATAGACCTTTTACAAAGCGCGACATCAAGGAACTTGGTGATCTGAAGGGCGATAGCAAAATCTACTTGGGTTTGCCACGTATGATGACCGAGCTGCATTTTGACCAATATGATCAATTGCTGGGCGGAGAACGCTTGCCGATTGACGGTCTTATCGTTACAAATTTGGGAGCCATTCGTCGTTACAACTCCACAGGATATCCGCTAATTGGGGATAGTAATTTAAATGTATACAATCATCTTTCAGCGCAATTATATGCTAAATTAGGTTTGACTCAGCTTTCAGTTTCACCGGAAATGACGTTAGAGCATTTTGCTACCTTTGCCTCTCGTTGTGAAACACCTTTGGAGGTTGTTGTTCATGGCACACCTGCACTAATGTATATGGAGCATGATCTTTATGAGAATACGGAGTTAATGGAGCCTGTTGCTGAAGAGGATAATCAGTATGTGCACAATAATGTCTTGGTTCTAAAGACAGACAAAGGTGAGAATCCGGTATATCGTGATCAGCACGGCCGTTGCCATCTTTTATTCGCAAAAGAACTTTGTTATTTACCTTTATTGAATGAGATGAGTGGACTAGGGATATCAAGCTTCCGTATTGAAGGAGCAACCTATAGCGTCGAACAGCTACGTGAAATTATTGTTTCTTATCAACAGGCTTTGAACGGATCTGATATGAAGGATGATATGCTGGGTGGCCTTAAGCCGGTCTATGCTGGTTATACATTGGGCTCACTACAGTTCAATTAAGTGTATTTTTATGGGAACTAGCTATCGCCGCATGATAGGGTGGTGCACAGGACTCTATGAATAAGTTACTATTTTCACAAAAAGGAGAGAGAAGCCTTCATGGAACAACAAGACTATATCGGAAGAGAAGCGGTAGCATCCAAACGCAAGCAATATTTCTATCCTTGTACACAGCATTTTTACCGTGATGCTCCTCAGCTTGTTCGTGGTTCAATGCAGTTTGTTTATGATGAGAAGGGTAAGTCTTATACCGATTTCTTTGCGGGAGTATCCGTAGTTGCTTGTGGACACTGTAATCCTGCTATAACGGAACGTACAATTGAACAACTGCAGCAGCTGCAGCATACGACAACGATCTATCTGACTCAACCGAGTGTAGATTTGGCAGAACGTTTGGAAGAGGTTATGCCGGGTGGGCTGCGTCGGACCTTCTTTGTTAACAGTGGCTCTGAGGCTAATGAGGGGGCTCTGCTGCTCGCTCGGATGTATACAGGACGTAAAGGGTTTATTGCGCTGGAGAGTGGCCTGCATGGCCGTACCAATCTAACTATGAGTGTGACCGGTCTGCCTATGTGGCGTACCGATAAATACTTGGATCATGACGTTGAGTTTATTCCTCGCCCTTATCATCCGGATTTATCGCTGGAGGAAGCGGCATCGTTATCCCTGGAATCACTAGAGCGGGTGCTTGAAGAGAAGGGGAATACGATTGCTGCCATGATCGTAGAGCCAATCCAAGGCAACGGCGGAATGATAATGCCAACCCGAACCTACTTCCGTGATGTAAAAGCATTGTTAGAGAGATACGGTGTACTCCTAATCGCTGATGAAATCCAAACTGGCTTTGGACGTACTGGCAAAATGTTTGCTATGGAGCATTTTGATGTTGTACCCGATATTATAAGTATGGCCAAAGCACTCGGTAACGGAATTCCAGTTGCAGCCTTCGCTACCACCGATGAGATTGCCCTTGCCCTGAACCGCCCTTCCGCTTCCACGTTTGGGGGGAATCCGGTATCAGCTGCAACAGCCTTGGCTGTGCTTGATTATATTCGAGAGGAACGGCTTCCTGAACGCTCGGTACAGCTAGGAGAACGATTGAAGGCAGGTCTGGAGGCTCTACAAGTCCTTTATCCTTCGTTGATTGTTGATGTACGGGGAACTGGCCTTATGTTGGGGGCAGAGCTAGCTGGTGCAGATGCTGAGGGTGCAGCGGCGCTTACAGATCAAGTGCTGGAGGCGATGAAGGACCGAGGTTATCTAATCGGCAAAAATGGTATAGGACGCAATGTGCTAGCCTTCCAACCACCGATGATTATTACGGAAGAGGATATTGACGGGATGCTTAACGTCCTGAATGAAGTCCTTGCAGACCATAATGATTAATGGACTTAAACACAGTAGTGAAGAAAGAGGAATGCACGAATGGCGATTCTAAACATATGTAAAACTGCAGGTCTAAAACTTAAAATGTTCAGCGAACTGGTAATGTTCTCTCATACGCTTTTTTCGCTACCATTTGCTATTATATCGATGGTATGGGCCGCAGGGGGCTGGCCATCAGGACATGTGATGATCTGGGGACTGATTGCATTAATAGGCGCCCGTAATGGCGCCAATGCATTCAATCGGCTGGCGGACCGTACGTTCGATGAACAGAATCCCCGTACCGCACATCGACATCTGCCTCAACGCTTACTGGCGGAAAAAGAAGTTGTTGTCTTTGTTATTGTTAACTATGCCATTTTCATTGTGGCTTCAGGCATGCTTAATTTGCTCTGCTTGATCTTATCGCCGGTGGCGATCGTATTGATATCAACCTATTCTTACACGAAGCGGTTTACCTTTCTCAGTCATTTATATTTAGGTTTTGTTATTGCTTCTGCACCGATTGGTGCATGGTTTGCTGTAACCGGAAATATCGCATTTACACCGTTTGTTATCGGAACAGTGGTTATGTTATGGATTGCCGGCTTTGATATTATTTACGGCACGCAGGATATCGAATTTGATCGGCGGCATGGACTATGGTCGATTCCTAGCTTCTTCGGACTGGAGAATGCCCTGCGTATTGCAAAAGGTCTACATTTCATCATGATTATGCTGCTATTGTTCCTATATCTATGGCGTGATCTCGGCTGGATGTATCTGGTGGGGATTGGCATTGCGACGCTGCTGCTGATGACCGAGCATAAGATTATTAAACCATCGAATCGTAAGCTAATGAAGGTGGCTTCTTATAATCTGAATCAGGTGATCAGCATGATGATATTATTGTGTACGCTGATTGATTTTTTTTATGTTAGCTAGGGAGCTGGCGTTGGTGAGTCTTCCGGTTAGGAAGCTACACTGTGTGGAATATTGGATTTTCGTGCGAGCGCTAAGCTTCTACAGTTCCGAAATTCCACGCAGTGAAGTCCTAACCATTGGCGCATTGCCTCCAAGCTAACAACAAAAGACAAAAGCCTACCCAACAGGGGGAGGCAAAGGGAATCGGAAAGCTGGCTTATGCTGGCTTTTCTTTTTTTTGTTTTTGTGGGTACTAGATCAATGCAAGGAGGTGAACTTAATCAAGGCAGAAGTTTAGGGAAAACCTCCCTGATTTTTCTCGGTTTATCGCTGTTAGGGGCTTATTTAGGGAATTTCTCCCTAAAATTTAGCTGATTAGTCCATAAACCATGCTAAATTAAGTTTATTAGGGAGTAATTCCCTAATAACGAGCATTTCAAGCGATTATTATCTAATTATAGGGAGGTTTTCCCTAATTAGTCCCTGAGAGACTAATCTCCAAGAACTGCTAAACACGCTCATGTCCCGATGCGCTGCGTTCGGGCTTGTTTTGTTAATATCAGAGCGACCATCCAGAGGTAAAGCACACTCACGTTTAGCTATGCTCCGTTCGGGCTTGTTTAGTGATACAACGTAGTGGGAATATTAGTAGTGAAAAAAGGTACAATCTTATATGGATAAAAATGGGTTAATGTGAAATGATAAAGATAGTTAGGGAATGGAGGGATCTGACTGAATAATAAGATTACTTTCTCAATTGCCGTAGGACTGTGTGTGGTTGGTTTAGGTACGAGTTTGATTTCAGGAGCTAAGCTAATAGAGCTTGTTCCGGGGTATGCTGCAGTATTTTCTTCAGTAATGCTTCTTAAGCAAAGAAATAATAGTCTGAAGTAAATATTATTACAAGAAACGCTTATTTAATCGAAAAAAACGGATACCTGCCCAAGTGAAAGGGAGATATCCGTTTTGGTATCCATTTTCGATTGCTTTAAGAGCATCTGCTTAGCGATCGCGCCCAGCAAAATATTGCAGCAGCGTATCCAGATCGGCATGCGCCGGATAGGAGGAGAGCTGCTGAACAATAGCTGCGGCTTGATCCAGATAGCTCTGGCTGACCTTTTCAGAGCGTGATAGGGCATCGCTACTGTTAATAAGGGCGAGCACATGAGCTACCTCTGCGTCTGAAGAGTCAGGGCCGATTGCACGGATCACAGGTGATAGCTCCGGGTCCCGCAATGCGAAGAGTACAGGTAAGGTTACCTGACCATGGCGAAGGTCGCTACCGGCTGGCTTACCGAGTACAGCCTCAGACTGTGTGAAATCGAGCAAGTCATCTTGGATTTGAAAAGACATCCCTAAGGCTTCTCCGAAGGTATAAAGGAGGTTGGCAACTTCCTCGGTGCTTTCAGTAGATAACGCACCAACACGTAAGCAGGTAGCCATAAGTAGGGCAGTTTTGTTTAAGGATTTCTCCAAGTACTGCTCCATGGTAATGTCATAATCAAAAGCATGTTCCATCTGCTGATATTCACCCAGACATAGCTGTGCGGTAGCTACCGAGGATAAGTCATGGACGTACTTATTTTTGTCACCGGTATATTTACTTAGAAGTTCAATGACTCGTGCAGACATATAATTGCCGATATGAACAGCTGGCAATGTCCCCGTCTTCATATGTAAGGCGGGACCGCCCCGCCGTAACTCAGAACCGTCAATGATATCATCATGAATTAATGAGGCAACATGAATAAATTCAGCGGCAGCAGCTAATTGAAGCGCTCTACGACCTGTATCCTTTAGGCCGAATCGGCTGCCAACAATGACCATAAGAGGGCGGAGGCGTTTACCACCTGAATTTATAAGTTCAAGAACACTCTGCGCGAGCTGAGATTTCTTAGGAACATCTTTATCACGTGCTACAAGGTTTACGATTTCGCGATTGATTTCATTTATGTCTATATTTAAGGCTTCATGAAGCTTCATTTTATGAAATCCCACCTGTCAAATGGCTTTACTAGTGCGACTGCGCTGTCTGCACTCTTGAATCAAGAACTGTTCGATTCCAGCCGCCGGATCTTGTTCCGCGAAGTCTCCATTTGACCGTCTAATCTGCATTTTTTTGATCGAAGGAGCCAGGTAAGCAACTAGGTCGAGCTCACGGCATTTCACCGCAAACTGCAGATAAAAGCTATACAAATAATCTCCATCCAAAATGTTGCGGGTAAGGTCGGGATGATGTGGGATACATTCCATATGGCGCTCTGCTGCCAAAGTGAGAATAGTGTAAATACCCAGCAAATTGACTTTGCGGTTGTATTCCAGATCATGGCGTTCCAGTACCGAGAGTAGCTGTTCACATGCCGCCGGAGAGGGCTGAAGCTGGATTCCGGCAATAGGTGACATTTCAGTATGCAACAACCGGAGGGTATCTTCTATGAGTTGTTTGTTCACAAGATTCTCTCCTTCTTGTCGGTTTTGCCGGAAGAAACCATACCCCTGATCATCCCTACAAAACCATTCATTAAAAAAGAAATAAACCATTTCCTGATATTAGGAGGATTATTTCCTTCTTGTAAATAAGGAGAGTAATGTGTCCTAGGGACACATTACTCTGAAGTACATCCATATTTAACTATACTGACATGTAATCTACATATTTGTTTTAAAATAAATTACACGAATTCAGGGCATTATAATCAGTCGGTGTATAGATACCATCGTCTGACGAGCGGAACTCTCTTCCAATGTTTCTTAAGCCAAGGAAGTACATAGTAATCTAGGCCAAATGTGCTGCCCGATCCGCCGATGCAGGCGATACCCGCACCAACATACCATAACATTTCTGTAGAAGCCATTTTGGTCGACCAGATCATGACGGACATGGCTATCGTCGCTATAGAAGCAATAGCTGTGAACAGACCCACGATGAGCATAATACCGAACACGATTTCTGCACATACCATACCGATTTGGAACCATTTCGCGAGGAAAGTATAACTTCCGTCGTTGTTGTAGAACATCAAGTCCATGAACCAGTTCGTAATATTATATACGAATCCAGGAACTGGTAATGCTTCAACCGCTTCTTTTGCAGTGGATACTGCTGAAGCTGCAGATTGTGCGTCTACTGTTGTTTTAACTGCATCCACCGCTACGCTGGCTGCTGATGAAGCATCCGTTGCAAAAGGAGCGGCTGGAATCAGGAATATCTTGTTCGGATCTACCCAAATTTTCCGTAGCTTATCTATACCTTCATATAACCACATTCCACCAAGCAGCATGCGAAGCGGAACGAGCCAGAAGTTAGGTGAACGCTTGGAGAAGTGTCCGCCCAAGAAGCTCTTACGGTTCTCAACATGGAAGAACTCATGCATCATGTAAGTCCAAACTTTATTGAAGCCTACAACCTGAGACAGGTAGAACATATTGATAAAGTGTTTGGATAGCATTGCCATAAATCCAGTAAGCATAAAGAACTTGCCTGGCAAACCAACGTTTGCTACACCGTAGCGGCTACCGATGGATACCATGGTACCGTGGAAACCTGGTTTGTATGCTTTTTTAGCAGTGTTCTGAATGTCAGCTGCAATGTTACCAGCAACGATCGGAGCTGCTTGTTCAGCATTCTCAACCATTTGTGGTACAGGACGAGTTTCACCTTCAGGAATGAAGAAAATGTTGTCCCCTACTACATATACGTTCTTATGATCTACACTTTCAAGGTTCTCATTCGTAACAATACGTTTGCGGCCTTGTTGTTGTACTTCAAGTCCACCTACGATTTCGGAACCTTCAACACCTGCAGTCCAAACAATAGTTTGTGAAGCAACGACGTTTTTCTCACCAAGGGCAACACTACCTTCGCCTACTTCAGTGATCTTAGCGCCTGTAACAATTTCCACGTTCAGCTTGCGTAGGTGAGCTTCGGCTTTTTGAATCAGCTTATCTGGAAGGATAGGCAGAATCTTCGGAGCCATATCAGCCACAATCAATCTTACTTCGGATGGGTCGATATAGAACTCCTTGCATAGTTCCTCGCGTTGTTCAGCCATTTCCCCAACTAGCTCGACACCAGTGAAGCCGGCACCAATGATAACAAAAGTTAGCATTGCACGGCGTACTTCTGGATTTTTCTCCATAGCTGCTTTGGTATACATGTCGCGGATTTGACGCTTCAATGCTACCGCATCATCGTAAGACCAGAAGGAGAAGGTATTCTCTTCTGCACCTGGAATACCGAAGAAAGTTGGTTTGCTACCTGTACCGATTACAAGGTAATCGTACGCATAGGTAGTTTTGTTAGATTTGAGTTTCTTACCCTTGAAATCAATATTGCTGATTTCGTCAAGAACAACATTCACTTTAAGACCAGCAAAGATTTTCTTAAGATCGATCTTGATTGAATCCTCTGGAGCACGGTTCGCGGCAACCTCATGCAGCTCAGTCAATAGAGTGTGATATGGATTCCGGTCGATCAGAGTAATTTCAACATCTTTGTTTTTCTTAAATTTCTTTGCCAGTTTCTTAGCCGTGAGTACGCCGCCGTAGCCGCCGCCCAAAATGACTATTTTTTTCAAAAGAAATTCACCTCATTCGTCTGATTAACTGCAGAAGGTTATGCGAAATTATTTCGCGCCTTCGAGTGCTTTTTCAGCAAGTGTAAAATATTCACCAACATGAATACTCACGCCGGAAATTGCATCAGTTTTACCTTCAGCTGTAAGTTCTGGAGCAGCGCCTTTTTCAAGGAAGTATTGCTCAACTTTAGCGATCTCTTCATGCCATTCAGCGGAAGCACCGCCAGCTTTCATACCGTATTTACCATCGACGGAGAATTGTTTCTTGTCGTCGCCAGCAGCATTTACACCACTGAATTTAACAGCAACAACGTTACCGTTAGCAACAGTCAAGTCAACAGTGGATTTCCAACCAGAGTCTTTATCCATTTCGCCTTCAGCATGGTAGCCTCCGTCTTTGTATTGACCAGGTTCAACAGGTCCAGCAGCCAAAGCAGCTTGAGCAGCCTTCACAAAGTCAGATACGTGTACAGATACGCCGGAGATAGCATCAGTTTTCCCCTCAGCGTCAAAAGTTATAGCTGCTGGATCTTGTTTTTCAATCAGGAAAGCTTCAGCTTTTGCTGCTTGCTCGTGCCATTCAGAAGAAGCACCACCAGCTTTCATGCCATATTTACCATCTTCGGAAAGTTTTTTCTTCATGTCGCCAGCAGTGTTTACGTTAAATGCATCCCAATCAGCTTTAGTGATCTTTCCACCTTCTACAGTTAAGAGTGCGAAATATTGCCAGCCAGTTTTAGCATCAACATCGGCAGTAGCATAGTAAGTTCCGTCTTTGTACTTAGCTGCTTCAGTTCCTGTGTTAGTGGAATTAGTAGCTGTACTGTTTTCTGTTGGAGCATTAGTAGCTGCCGGGGTGTTGTCTGTGTTGTTTCCACAACCTGCGAGCAAACTACCTAGGATAAGGGCAGTCGACAAGATTACTGATGTTTTTTTCATTTGTTATGACCTCCAAAAATATAGTTTAAAATATATATATTAAAATGTAAAACATTTTAATAGTAATGCGAAGTGATAAAAATCACTTTATAAATGATATTTGTCACTTTAATCATGGGGTGAAGTGCCAAACTCTAACAGTGTCATGACATATATCGGCATACAATAGAAAAAAATTTAACGATGTTGTTTCAGCTCCGAGGGCATTCTAGCACATAGAGCAGATAACTCATGTGAAAAAAATCACTTAAAAAATTAAATGTTTAATTTATATCTGGATTATATCAAATTTTAAAGGATTTGAATACCTTTTTTTAAACTATTATTTGACAGGATGTGACTTATTTTAGAACGGGTCAGATTCAGGGGGAATAGGACAGGGTAATGTAACGATAACACAGTACCCTAATTAATTCAGCTAAGGAGATGAGCATATAATGGATAACAACGTGTTTAAAGGAAAATGGAACCAGCTCAAAGGCGAGGCCAAGAAGCAATGGGGCAAGCTTACTGATGACGATCTTGATGTGATTGATGGTGAGAAGGATAAATTGGTAGGGAAACTGCAAGAACGTTATGGTCATTCGAAAGATGAAGCGGAAAAAGAGTATCAAAGCTGGGGACGTTCCTATCGTGATTAAGTAAATTAGCTAATGCTATAAATACCTAAATATATAATGTTATAGGAAGAGCGCAAATCGTATACGATTTGCGCTCTTCCTATGCAACATTTAGACGAACGGAGGTTAAGCTATGGTATTATTATGAGATGAAATCTGTAATTTATCTTGTGCTACCGGGAGCGAATCTATGGGGTATCTTAAAATATTTTTCGGGAATACCGCAATTCTTATAGCCGTGGCCTATTTGGCTAATCTGATATATAAACATACAATTTCAAATGCAACGGTAGGAATAAAGAAGGTAAGCTGGGTGATCCTGGCGATTTTTGCCGGTTGGGTCAGTACTCTTTTTGGTTATAATCTGGACGACCATGTGATCTTTGATTTGCGCTTTGTACCTCTAATTATCTCGACGCTGGCGTATCCTAGGCCTATTACTCTTGTGTTGATTGGTATAGGAACGGGACTTACAAGGTTAACCTTTGGGGTGAACGAGGCAGCGGTGGCAGGGATGATTAATTTGTTTATTTTGGGATTTATTTGCGCCGCACTTAGTTACTGGGTTAGACGTTCAACCCTCAGTATAGTGAATCAGGGTTTGATCGTTATTCTGATCATAAATCTAATGAATGCAATAAACATTATGATATTAGGCGTTATCCCAGTGGAAGAGTACATAAAAGAGATTATGCCAATTACGTTCCCTGCGGGGTTAATTCTAAGCATTTTATTTTCATTAATTATCCGTGATTTTCAACTTGGTCTCCTAAGGAATGAGCAGATCCAGCGTGCTAACGAACAGCTGTCTGCTCAGACTGAAGAATTGCATAAGAATAAGCTTGTACTTGAAGAACGTGCTAATCAGTTAATGATGGCGTCTCAATTCAAATCGGAATTTCTCGCAAACATGTCGCATGAGCTTAGAACTCCACTGAATAGCATCATAAATTTATCGCAATTAATTGAAGAAAATGATGATTCACTTACTGAAGAAGAAATAAAGGAGTATGCGGCCATTATCCATCGTTCGGGGGATGAATTGTTGATGATCATCAGCGATATTCTGGATCTGTCCAAGGTGGAGGCGGGACGACTGGATATTATAAATGAAGAATTAAATGTTAGCGAGATTCCAGAGTTGCTGGCTATGCAGTTCGCTGTGACGGCCAAGCAAAAAGGACTGGAATTTCATATCTCTATGGATGAGAATGTCCCTACAATGATTCATTCCGATCCACATCGAGTGCAGCAGATTCTGCGTAACTTGCTCTCTAATGCTATTAAATTTACAAAGATAGGTTACGTATCGCTGCAAATCCACAAGCAGGAAGGTGGGGAAGGGGATACCCTTCAGCGTTGGCTTGTATTTGATGTGGAGGATAGTGGTATAGGAATCCCGCCGGAGAAGCATGACATGATCTTTGAAGCCTTTCAACAGGCAGACAGAACTACTAACCGGAAATATGGTGGAACAGGACTAGGACTTTCTATTAGTAATGATTTGGCCAGATTGCTCGGCGGGTTCATTTCTATGGAGAGTGAGGAAGAGAAGGGAAGTACATTTTCACTTTATTTGCCCCTTGAAACGGATAGTGAGTAAAGCTCCAATATTATTTGGTGATTTGGCGTATTGACAGTAGATTGATGCGGAGTAGAATGAAGCCAATGCCGCATCAAAGGAGTGTTACCGCCTCTATGGACAACATGGAAAATAAACATCAGGTTACGGTTTCAAAACGTACTCGTAAACCCTCAGTACATCGCAGAAATCTGCGTATAGCAACATTGGAAGGTGTGCCTTCAACTATCTTTCAGGTACTGCTGCAAGGGCAGTTTCTAACAGGATTCCTTCTATATTTAGGAGCCTCCTCTAGTCAGATTGGATTTGTGCTAGCGCTTACTACATTAGTTAACGTGGCGCAGATCGGTGTAGCTTTTTTAATTCAGAAGTTGCCAAGTCGCAAATGGGCCATGGTTACTTTTATCGGTCTGCATAGGATACTTTGGGGTTCTACGGGACTGATCCCGTTTATTTTTCCTAAAGAATATTGGGTTATCGCATTTATTGCTTTATACACGACTGCTTTTATTGCCAATACCGCTGGTGGTGTGCTGTGGAGCTCAGTGATTAGCGATCTGGTTCCAGCGCGTGTACGTGGACGTTATTTTGGAATTCGCAACACGGTCCTGAATGCACTTGGAAGTTTGGTTATGTATGGCGGCGGTATTATTCTGGATCGTTATCCCGGTGGTCATGGTTTTCTGATTCTATATATTGTTGTCTGGATCTTCTCGTTATCTAATGTCGTAGTGTTCTTTTTTTATCCGGATGTGCCTTTCGAGAAATCGGAAGAGCATAAGTTTTTGCCTATGTTTAAGAAACCGCTTAAAGATACATTATTTATGAAATCAACCTTGTTTCTGGCTGCCTGGCTGTTGTTGCAGAACCTAACGGTTCCGCTATACTCTTATGTCATGTTGCAGTTGCTTCATATTAATTATGAAACGTTGTCATTGCTTAATGTGTCCCAGACTGTGTTTATGATGGCTAGCTTCTACGTTTGGGGTAATCTAAATGCGAAATACAGCAATAAGCGACTGCTGTTTTTTACTTTGCCTATTATTGCGTTGTCTTCATTGATGTGGGGACTCTTATCGGTGATGCCGATGCTGCCGGTGTTATTTGCGGCTCATATTGTTTTTGGTGTTGGTGTAGGTGGTTTCAACCAGCTGGCCTTTAATTTTATTATTGGAGACACGCCGAAAAAAGAGCGTCCGATGTATATGGCTACATATGCGGCGCTTACGGGTTTATCATCCTTTTTTGGTCCGCTTATTGGGGGGCAACTATATGAAAGAATTGCGCACTGGCCGCAATGGACTCAAGTATACGGTATGCAGCTGGTGGTAGGGACGCTGATGATTGCTCTTGCGTTTCTGCTAGGTCGTCGTATTCTAAAGGACTGAATAGAAGTAAAGGGGGTTATTCCTTGTCAAGGATAGCGATGGTATTAGGCGCCACCGGATTGGTAGGCAAAGCGGTTACGGAGGAATTGTTAAATCGCGATGGTTGGGAAGAAGTGAGGGTGCTTGTACGGACACCGTTGGCCATAGAACATCCCAAGCTTAAGCAAATCGTTGTAGATTGGGAAAACCTAAGGAACTATACAGAATCGTTCGACGGGGTACATTCCATCTTCTGTTGTTTGGGGACCACGATAAAGAAGGCGGGTTCACAAGAAAAATTTGAACGAGTCGATCTACATTATCCGCTTGATGCTGCAGCCATAGCGAGAGAACAGGGTGTTAAACAATTTTTGGTCGTCTCTTCGATAGGAGCAAATGCGAAATCGCGTAATTTCTACAGTCGGACTAAGGGAAGGGCGGAAGAAGGGTTAACCGCTATTGGATTTCAAGGCTTGCATATATTTCGTCCTTCCTTGTTATTGGGCCAACGTGAAGAATTCAGATTAGGAGAAAGAGTCGGAGCTGGATTGATGAAAGTGCTGGATCCCGTAATGGTGGGCAAAGCAGCTCAATATCGTGCCATACCTGGCACTACAGTAGCAAGAGCTATGGTGAACATTGCGTCTGCAGATACCCATGGATTACATATTTATATGAATGAAGTAATTCATGTGATTGGGAAACGCTAAGCTCTCAGGGGCTCTAATAAATTTGCATTAAGATGAGAACAGGACTTACAATGAACAATAAATGATCAGCGCATAATGGAAAGGGGTAGTAAAATGAGCAAAAAACAAGTAGCTACAACAAAAGCACCCGGAGCAATTGGTCCTTATAGTCAGGCCATCACCACGGGTAGCTGGGTATACACTTCTGGACAACTTGGTCTGAATCCGGAAACGGGAAATTTGGCGGAGGGCGTACAAGAACAAGCGCGTCAAGCGCTTAGCAATGTACAAGCCATTCTTGAAGAAGCTGGTGCAACGCTGGACCATGTAGTAAAGACAACTGTTTTCTTAAAGGATATGAATGATTTCGCGGCTGTTAATGAGGTGTATAGCACCTTCTTTAAAGAACCTTATCCTGCCCGCAGTGCCATTGAAGTTGCGCGTCTGCCTAAAGACGGACTTGTTGAGATTGAAGCGGTAGCTCGGAAGAAATAAGACGTTATCTTTTTGCACTTTTATTATTTTACAAAATGGCAGGCTAAGGTGGATAACCCTAGTCTGCCATTGTTATATTAGGATCAGTAACTTCTGTATCTGTTATACCTATTACGACGCGGTGTAAGCAGTAGCCAGATGCTGTAAAGCAGCAGGAGCCCTGCTGTAATCAGGCCAGTGATATAGACATTGCTGGCCTCTTTTTGTTCCAAGGCAATCGCGATGAAAGCCCATACGAATACGAGTGGATAGATGCTATCTCGGTAAGGATAGCTGACCACAACCGCAAGCAGAGTCCCCACGCAGAGCATGATAACGGCCCAAGTGCTACCGCTAAGGCCCCAACCTTCCCAATGATTCTTCTCCAGAACAACGCTGACGTTCACGATAGTGGCCACAGAGATCCAGCCAAGGTATATACTGAAGGGTAACTTCACCAGCCAATTCTCGCCTGAAGTAGGATTTGCGATCAGGCGTGTTTTTCGATAAATGACAATCAGTGTGATTAACATGAGCACCATAGCGACCAGAGAGAGCTCAATGTATAAATATTGCCAGAGGAAGAGCCAGCTCATATTAAAAATACAGCTCAGAACAAACCATATACCAATGGCTTGTATAGAATCCCGAGTGCTTGTATTTGGTCGGAATTGATAAATGACGAAGCCGGCTAAGAGTAGATAAATTAGTGACCAGATGGAGAAAGCGTAACCAGCAGGGGTCAAGTAGGTATGATATTTGTCGGAAATTTCACCGGTGCTGTTTCCGCCTAATGGCAAGGTCACTGAGAGTACATTGACAATGATCACACCTAGGAAGAACAGAAGATTCCACCATTTATAAGGATTATAACGTCTCAAAGAATTCACTCCCTAGCTTTTTTTTAATAGGGTAATACCTACTTAAAATATACCCGCTTTCAGCACAATTAAGACTATAAATAGAAAATAAATGACTTGTGAGTCACAATATTCATGGATAGCATGGTAGTGGTGCAGGGTATTTTACGATAGTGACTAGAACATTGATTGAAAATATGCTGAATTGAATCAAATTTATGGGTGTTTCTATGTACTTCAACTTTATTTGCATAAAAATCTGCAGAAAAAATGCAGAAACGTTTTTAAATCAGCGCTTTTTCGTATAAGATGAAGAGATGAAGATTCAAGAGCAGATTAGTTTTATCCTAGTTCTTTATCCTTATATTTCTTACAGGAGCGTATCTCATCTCTAAAAGGATGGAGAAACTACTTCTACTTGTATAGCTTCAAAATTTATTTCTCGCGGAAAAGGTTGCAGTTACCACCAAATGGTGGCGACTGGTTCTTTTTTTGCTTGCTTAAAAGACAGGAGATCACCGATGACTAAGCACCTTTATGCAATATGGTTGGGGGATGTGTTATTTTGCTTCTCTGGCGAAACTTCGGAGCCTAAGGTTGACGCTTGGACCCGAGTGGTGAAGCGGCTGGAGCTGCAGGGAGGAGTGCGCCCCTTTGCGAGTGCTGCTCTGCGGTTGGCAGAAGTGAAATATCCGGCTCCTCCTGTAGAGGGAAAGCCAGCACGACGTGGATTGCCCGGACGGACATTCGAAGGGCTTGCCTTAGTCCCTAGCGATGCATTTGAACTGCTTCTGGCATGGGATGAGACGTTGTGCCGAAATCAGGGAGTGGAGCCTGGCGGCGAATTGCGCTATTGGGCAGCGGCAGCCCGCTTTGCGCTGGAGCTGATGGGTACTGGGGGAGTTACGCCAGGAGCCTTGCCACCGCGTCCGGTAGGTTCGCGTCGACGTGGTGGTGAACAGGCAGCAACAGTCTGCTGGTCTCCGGCTTTTCGAAAGCAGGAGGATAAGGAGATCTTTCTGCAGCTGGCAGCATCCATGCCGGTGTTGGCTCTAGGGACGCATATCGCTGAGGCGGGGGATTTATCCTCGCGGGAAGAGGCTGGCGCCTATGTGTTGTACTCCTTTATGCAGGCAGTAATGACTGCAGAGATAAAGAAAGTGATTGCGGGCATTGAAAGTGAACTTACACCTTACAAAGCCAACTATCGCCGCGGTTATTCCCCTTTAACGGAGTTATGGTGGAATAGCCTTCTTACAGGAAGCCGGGATATACCTGTTCAGGGAACTCAAGCAGAGGTGACAGATCTTCTGGCTACCGTGAATGAGACCGCTGGAAGCGATGTGCCGCAATCTGAACCTGAAGAAGCGCGGAGCGGACAGCTGGGTCTTGGGCTACGTCTCGAGCCACCTGGAGAGAATGACGAAATCTGGCGGTTAACCTTCTGGGCAGAGAACAAGGAAGAGGGCGAATTCTGGATTCCGGCGAAATCCATCTGGAGCAGTAAGGAGCGAGAGTTTACGTTATGGGGCAAACGCTATCGCAATATACAGCAGCAGCTTCTTATAGCGCTGGGGCGAGCAGCAAGAATCTCTCCTGATATTCAGCGCGCTCTTGATAAGCCTGCACCTACGGGAGCGGATTTGGAACCAGAGCGTCTTTATTTCTTTTTGAAGGAGACGGTGCAGCAGTTGCGTGAGCGGGGAATAACCGTGCAGATGCCATCGCGCTGGAGCCGTGAGGGACGCCGCCGGATTGGCATGAAGATGAAAATGCAGCCGAATGTTAGTGGAATTGATAGTCCTGCACCTGTGGCTCTTGGGATGGAAGAGCTGATTTCATTCCGCATTGAAGCTTCGCTTGGGGAGAGTACAATCAGCGAAGAAGAATTGAACGCATTAGTGGAAGCTGGCGTACCTTTTGTACGTTTCCGCGGGGAATGGATTGAAGTAGACCCTAAAGAAATTCGCCAGGTTCTTAGATATATGAAACGCCACGAAAATGGGGAAATGACCGCAGCCGATTGGATGCGGCTAGAGGCTGAGGATGGCGATGAGCGACTCTGGAAAGGGATGTCGGTCACGGGGATGGAAACATCCGGGCTATTGTCATCGCTGATGCGGGGAGACATTTTGCGTAATCTTCCGGTCCGCCCGGTGCCTGAAGGTCTGCATGGAACTTTAAGACCTTATCAGGAGCGCGGTTATCAGTGGCTTTCAGTACTTAGTGGTCTGGGCTTTGGAGTGTGTCTGGCTGATGACATGGGTCTCGGGAAGACGGTGCAGGTCATCACCTGCCTGCTGGATCGGGCATTAAGTGCTCCACCTGAAGAGAAGCAGGAGCCTGTGCTGATTCTATGTCCAACATCACTTCTGGGGAACTGGCAACGGGAATTACAGCGCTTTGCACCTTCGCTCAAGGTTCACATTCATCATGGTGGACGCCGTGTGCGGGGGGGCAGCTTTTTAGAACTGGCTGCCAGTCATGATATCGTATTGACGACCTATCACTTGGCGGGTCGTGATAGTGAGGATTTAGCGAATGTTCACTGGTCCACTGTGGTGCTGGATGAAGCTCAGTATATTAAGAATCATCGGACGAAACAGGCACAAAGTGTGATGAAGCTATCAGCGCCGCATCGCATAGCTATGACAGGGACTCCGGTAGAGAACAGACTAGGGGAATTATGGTCTATTTTTCACTTTTTAAATCCGGGCTATTTAGGGACCTACCATTCCTTCCGGCAGCGTTATGTGTCTGGTGAGGGGGGAGAACGACTGCGGGAATTGCATCGCTTGGTGTCCCCATTCTTGTTACGGCGCTTGAAGAGTGATCCGGATATCTCTAAAGATTTACCGGAGAAGCTGGAGCTGAAGTCTTATTGTCCGCTGACGGAGACACAGGCAGCCCTGTATCAGGGTGTTGTGGATGAAATGCTTGGCGTGATCGGAGAGAGCAGTGGGATGGCTCGTAGAGGACTCGTATTGTCTTCTCTGACGAAGTTGAAGCAGATTTGCAATCATCCACAGCTCTTCCGCAAAGAAGAAGGGCGGGGTCCGCGAAATGAACATTCCGGTAAAATGGAAGTCATGTTCGAGATTCTGGACAGCATTGCGGAGGTCGGAGAATCTGCGTTGATTTTTACTCAATATGTAGCAATGGGTGAGCTCTTGGTTAGCAAGCTGACTAAACGTTATGGAACGGCACCATTGTTCTTGCACGGCGGAATTCCAAAACGAGAGCGCGACGAGATGGTCCATGATTTTCAAGAGGGGAAAGGTCCATCCTTCTTCGTACTTTCGCTTAAAGCGGGTGGGGTAGGGCTGAACCTTACAAGGGCTAACCATGTTATCCATTACGACCGTTGGTGGAATCCGGCAGTTGAGAATCAGGCGACAGACCGGGCGTTCCGGATTGGTCAGGATAAAAATGTTCAAGTGCATAAGCTGATTTGCCAAGGTACGTTGGAAGAACGCATTGATGAATTGATTGAGCGTAAGAAAAATCTTTCCGAGCAAGTTGTTGGCTCTGGCGAAACATGGTTGACTGAGATGTCTAATCATGAACTGAAGGAGCTTATTGAACTGCAGGATCAGGACTGGATGTAAGACAGATATGAGTTTTACGGAGGGATCAAACAATGAGTGAACGTTTAGAGATGCGGCTGGAAGTTGTGCCTGGATTAGTAAAAGCAGCATGGGCGGTGCTACCTGGGAAAGTGACGGGAGGCTCACGGTCAAAAGGTGAATCGAATACCGGCGCTCCTGCTCAGGAACAACAAGCAAATCAACCTCTCTCTCTGAAGGTTCCGGTATGGCATGCTTCCCGAAGAAAAGAAATATTGCGAAGTCTGGCGCTAAGTCCAGGAGAAGTATTTGCCTTGCTGCAAGGGCGTTTGACGGGTGAGCTGGCTGAACTTGAGCTTTTGCCTACAGATAGAGAGCTGGAGCAAGCCCTTTTTGAGGGTGAGGAAGTGGAGTATAAGGCGGAGACGCTGAGGCTTATTAAAGAACGTCTTGCTGAAGAGCCGTTACTGGCGCTTTCGCTGAGAGGGTTTACTAAAGGAGAGCTCTTGGACGGGATTTTTGCCCTTTGGGCTGAAGGGGGTATTTCCAGCGACGAAGCTGAAACAGAGGAAGAAGAAGTCTCGGTTAGTGATCTTTCTACGGAATTGGCTCGGCTTGAACGTAAGGGGCCGGCTATTTCCTCTGGAGAATGGCTGGCAGAAGCGGCTGCTGAAGGTTCGCTACATCAGCCTGGGCCACAGTTCCATGAGATTGCAGCTAGACCGTTTCCTTCGCCGGTAGTTGTAGCTGAAGTTACAGAAGACTGGGGAACGTTGCTACCGCAGACACCTAAAGCCATTGAGGGATTAACTTTGATTATGCAGCGGGTTGCAGAAGCGTCTGCACGACGGGCCAATAAGGGTCTGATTAAGAAGTAGCTGGACATACGAAAGCCGCATCTCTGATGAGAATGCGGCTTTTAATTATTCTAATGCTGTTCACTGGAGGGAGAATCACCCTCGGAAAGTTCTAGAATCTCACGGCGAAGACGCAGCATTTTCTGATCTAGTTCATCAGCGGCGCGCGCGGCTTCTTTTAGTTCCTCGGCAACATGGGAAGGAAGCTGTTTATCGAATTTATAATACAAAATATGCTCCATGCTTGCCCAGAAGTCCATAGCCAGGGTGCGCAGCTGTATCTCAGCCTTGACCCAGCGTGTTCCTTCCAGCAGGACGAGCGGGATTCCCACTATAAGATGAAGGCTTTGATATCCGTTTGGTTTAGGATGAGCTATATAATCTTTAATCTCAAGCACGCGGATGTCTTCGCGTGTACTAAGATGGTCTACTAAACGGTATATATCTTTAACAAAGGCACATACAATCCGCATTCCGGCAATATCGTGAATATATTGCTCCATATTTTCCAAGCTGAAACCGTAGCCTTTGCGCTCCATCTTTTGAAGAATACTCTTGGGTTCTTTGATTCGGCATTTGACATGTTCGATGGGACTGAAGCCGTCGCGGGATTGCCATTCCGTCTTAATTACATCGATTTTATTCTGAAGATCATTTAACGCGTGACGATAAAGGGCCGGCAAAGCTTCGAACTCGTTTATCAGTTTGGCGAAATCCTCGTTGCTGTTACCTTGCCACTGTTGCAGATCCTTAACGTGTACTTGTAGCTGACTAAGCGTAAGCTGTGTGCTCTCATGTTCTTCCACTGAAACTCTCCCGATTTCGTTATTTGTGATAATTCTATTTTAACCGATGTAGAACCTCTGACGCAAAATTACATTCAAAATCAGGAAATATAACCCATAAGTGTAAGGGGGAAGTGGCTTAAATCAATTAGTCTGGATTTTATAGGAACATTCTCCTCTAAATCGCGTATTAAAGCACATTAATGAATCTACTCGATACATTTGGTATGATAGAAACACGTATCGCTGGAGAGGGAGGAACTGTAATGAGTTTTATCAAAAAAATTAAAGATAGCGCGAGCCGGGTTACCGAAAAAGCCCAAAACTCAGTAGAGATCGGCAAGATGAACGGACTTATTTCCGATGTTGAACAAGAGATGGAAGTTGAATTTACGAAAATGGGCAAGCTTTTTTACGAAGGATATCGTTCAAAGGATATGTCGGTAGCTGAAGGTAAAATGGTGGAGCTATCCCGTAACTGTTCCAAGCTTCAGGAAAAAATTGAAGTTCTGCGGACGAGAATTGCTGAGCTGAAAAATGAGCGGCTATGTTCATGTGGTCATATTGTGGCGCTTGATGCTAACTTTTGTCCGAAATGCGGAAGTAAGCTGGAGCCGTTGTCCGCTTCAAGAAGGGTGCCTTCTACACCGGTATTTGTTCAATCTGTGAATGAAGATGATGAAGATCAATATTATGGTGCGGATGAGCTTACGGATGAAGAGAAGGAGATTGCGATGAAGCTGCACCCGCAGAGTGTGGTGTATGCTGAAGTTCAGCACCCGGATGATGAGCTGCCACTCGAAGAATATAAGGCGAGTGAACAAGATATTGAGCGGGAACGTAAACAAGCTGAGCAGCTGGAACGTGAAAGAAAAAGACAACTTGAGCTGGATCGCCGCTTTGGGGAATGGCACAAGAATGAGCATCAGGAGGAATCTGCAGTCACTGAAGATAACGGTGTGCGAGATATGATCCAGTGCCAAATTTGTCGAAATGAATTACCTAAGGGCTCCTTATGGTGTCCGAGATGTGGATCAGAGCAAATATAGTACGGATTTCAGTCAGCTTAGGGGGACAACAAGATGGAACAGCTGCTGCTGCATCTGCGCAATCTGGGCTTCACGGAGATGGAGTCCAAAATTATGGTAGAGCTTGCGACAAAAGGCCAGGCTTCTGGCTATGAGGTTGCCAAACAGCTCGGAGTTTCAAGATCGAATGTGTACGCGGCGCTACAACGCCTTACGCAGCAGGGATATGTACGATGTGGCGAAGGAGAACCTGCGCGGTACAGTGTTCTCAATCCAGAGGAGCTCGCGACCATGATCTCGGGACGGGTGCAAGCTTCACTGGCATATATGGAAAGTGAGATGCCTCGCGGTGGACCTGTTAGCCCTTCGTTTTATAATGTGGAAGGTGACCGCAATGTATTGGGCGCTCTTATTCGCCAACTTAATATGGCTGAGCAAGAGATCGTAGTGGATATGTGGCGTGAGGAAGCGTCACTTCTGCGGAGTGAACTTGAACAGGCGGAGTTGCGTGGCGTTAGACTCTTATGGGCGTTTGACGGAGGCAATGCTGCTCCGGCCTCTTATCCGGTATGGCCGCCTCTCGGAAGAGATTCGCAGCGACAGGATGGACGGAAGTTCTCATTCGTGATCGATCGGAGCTGGTGTATGCTCGGGATGCGCTATGAAGATGGATCAGCGCAAGCGGTTGTAACCGAGCACCCGGTGTTAGTGGATCTGCTATTGAATCATTTTTCACAGGAAATGGTATTGTTCGAGCTGGAGCAGGATATGGGCGCCGAATTAGAAGAACGTTATGGTGAACGTTACAGCAAAATTCACAGCAAATATGTGATGTATGATCCAGGCGATGATGGGGAAGAACAGGCGCAGTAGCTATTACAGGGAGGTGAAAAGCATGGAATGTATCGTACATTTTGAAGTGGTGCATGAGGATGGTCCTAAAAAATTGCGCGGACTGCTGTTTCTGGATAAAGGAGCAAGTCCCGGAGAAGCAGAGCTAGTTGAAATGTTCAAGGACATGAAATTTAACGTGAGACTGGAAGACCGCGAGAAATTGATCTTTAAGCCGGTAAATCCGGGCGATTTCGTGGAGATTCGAATTACGGGTTATGATAACGGGCAAGAAAAGAGCAAAGATGATCATAATTTAAAATCTATCGTTGGAAATTTATTGCCACAAAAACCGACAGGTCTTTAAAGTGGGGAGAAAGGATTCATTGATGGGAGAGGAGGAGCACTATGGAGCTGTTGAGACAAAAGGTGTTGAAAGAAGGTATTGTACTCGGGCAAGGCGTGCTCAAGGTAGATTCTTTTCTGAATCATCAGATGGACCCCTTTCTAATGCGTGAGGTTGGCCGTGAGTTTACCCGCCGTTTTTCCGGCGAAGAGATTACGAAGGTACTGACAATTGAATCTTCGGGGATTGCTCCGGGGATTATGACGGCATTAGAGCTGGAGGTTCCGCTGATTTTTGCCCGTAAGCAGAAATCGTTGACACTGACAGAGGACATTTATGTAGAAAAGGTTTACTCCTTCACGAAGAAAGAAACGAATGAAATTACCGTTTCCAAGAAGTTCATTGCTCCGGGTGAGCGGGTTCTGATTGTCGATGATTTCTTGGCGAATGGCGAAGCCGCCTTCGGGCTTGCTCGTATTGTTGAGCAGGCAGGGGGAAGCGTGGTTGGGATTGGTATTGTGATCGAAAAAGCATTCCAGCCGGGGAATCGGCTTCTGCAGGAAGCTGGCTACCGGGTAGAATCGCTCGTGCGAATCGCTTCGCTGGAGGATGGAAGAATTTCTTTCGTGGAAGAAGAGGAAGGGCTGCTTAGCTGAGACTCTTTAGTGTAAATTCGAAGGAAGTTAACATTAAAACAGCAAGAGACAGGTTTATAAGCCTGTCTCTTGCTGTTTTTTTTGTGTTATGCAACGGGTATGGTTTACCCGTTGCCACCGCATGCCGCTGCAGGATCGGCGTGGCGCTGCACGCTAACCGCCGCCAGCGGCGAGAGCACCCGCAGCGCCCCTGGCTCGCAGCGTGCGGCAAGCGGCCCGTTGCCGAAGCTCTCGCCATCGCCGATCGCCGGCCGGGCCTCTGCGAAGTTGACGGCTACGCTACGTCCACGCAGCATCGACACGAAGGGCAGCGCTATATGCTTGCCCTTCAGTACCGTTGGGAACAGCCGCAGCAGTTGCCCGCGGCTGCACCCATGTACGACGCAGACGTCGAGCTGGCCGTCATCGGCCTTCGCCTGCGGGCAGATCAAGAGCCCGCCGCCGTAGCTGGGCAGGTTGCAGACCGAGACCAGCCATGCCTTCTCAAAGACGTGCTCCGTCCCGTCGCACGCAACACTCACCCGGCATGGCTTAAACGTCATCAGCGTATGTAATATGCCGATGATATAAGCCAGTTGGCCTGCGCCAATGGCGTTGCACAGCCGTTTGTAACGGCTGGCATTCACATTCTCGGCCACCTGTGCATCAAAGCCGTTGGCAACGGCTGTTAAAGTCAGTCCATTTGCACCTGAGATCAGATCAGCTTCGATATATCGCTCGCTAAGTGCGGCTTCCAGTGCAGCTTCAGTCGAAAGCGGAATGCCGAAGCCGCGTGCGGAGTCGTTGCCGGAGCCGGCTGGAATGATCGCCATGGGAATATCTTTGCCGCGAAGGGCACCCAAAATGCTGTGCAACGTGCCATCGCCGCCGATTATAATCGCGGCTTTCCAGTCCTCACGGTGTTTAAGTGTATTTAGAACGAGAGCTTCTGCACCCTCTGCGCTATGCGTAAACAAGGTCATATATGGCAGCATCCGCTCTTTCATGAGCGCCTCTACAGTATGCCAGGTCCGCCCGCCTGCGCCCCCGCCGGAACGTGGGTTTATGATGAATAGATACATTTAAATTCCTCCAGCCTGTAGAATTCCGTTGATGCCCGTCTTTCCATTGTAAGGAGTGGATGGGCAAAAGGGAATACTTTTCAGCGATAAGAGGTGTTAGTTCAGTGGTACTTATAGATGTCGAATCTGACTTTCCGCGATATCCCCCACCCAAGGAAGCTTATACCATCTGCTGCTCAAAGCCTGATAGATCATAAGTAGCCATATAGCAAAGCTGCAAAGAGAAAGGATTGCACTCATCAGGGAGCCGAGGAAAGGAATAAATCCGGTTAGAACATGGAGGATCATCAGCACGCCGAACGTAAGCAGGGATTGCAAAGCGTGGAACAGCACGAAGCGGTTGCGTTTCTCCAGAGCGAGAAAGACCACACCGCCAATAAAAGGAAAAAAATAGCACAGCGCGCCTGCAATATTATCAGGCAGTCCGGTGGATGATTTGAAAGGGGACAAAGGGTTCACTCTCCTTCTACTTGGACAAGAAGGGATGGGGTTGGTTAGCCAACCCTTCTTCCTTAAAGCCTATGACTTGTCAGGAAAAAGTATGTTTAGCTCATTGAGGGTATAATATATTTTTCCAACAGTTTACGAGGGCTCTTCCAATTGTTTGTCTTGCTCTCTGCTGTAAAGACCACAACCGCATCTAACTTTGGCAGGAGAAGGATTTGCTGTCCGCCATGCCCATGCGCAAGCTTGTAGGGTTGACCGCTCATTGTACCCATCCAGAACTGATATCCATAATCTCCAAAAGCCGGATATCCCGTAGTCTGTGCGGTTAACGCTTCTTGCAACCAATGATTTGGAATGATCTGCTGCTCTGCATATACACCGTCATTAAGTAAACAAATTCCGAATTTAGTCATATCTCTTGAGTTCAAGTATAGACCAATATGTCCCATACTGTGTCCCTCAGGACTTGGTAACCAAGCGGTGTGAGTCATTCGGAGAGGGCTAAATAAATGCTCAGCTGCATAGGTGAACGCATCGAGACCTGTACTTTCACTAAGAATCATCGAAATCAGATGGGAGTCAATACTACGGTATTGAAATTGACCGATATGTTCCGGAATTATGTTCATACTAAGGGCAAAGGAACCCCAGCGTCGACTACGATGGAGATTCCGGACGAAAGGCTCTCCTAGCTTTTTGCCCGTGATCCAGCTAAATCCGGAAGTCATGGTGAGCAGATGACGGAGAGTGATTTTGGATAAATGAGGGGAGTGAAGGTATGGAACATGTTTACGTAGTACCTTGGAAACCGAAATATCGATATCGGGGATATCTCCCCGATCGATAGCAATTCCGGTAATTGCGCTGATAAAGCTTTTGGTAGCAGATCTAAGATCATTTAATGTCCCGGCATGATGGTTGCCGTAGTATCGTTCGAAGATTAGCTTACCGTGGCGGGCAATAAGCATACTATGCATCTTTGGATATTCCTTTTGAATTACACAATGAGCCTGTTCAAGACCTTCCCGACGCGTTGCAGTTTCCTCTGGTAGCGCGATGGTCATCGCGGGAACTATGTTATAAGCTGAAGTCAGCAATGGTGTAGTTTGGCCCATAGAGTTCTCCTTTTCTTGCTGTGGTAAGTAATAGGTGTGGCCAGCTATAGAGCATATTGTATTTTAACCCGACACGACGAATATGACTTACGATGATCATTATAAAAAATAAAAATTTTCCAATTAGCACATTTTACAAGGAAAGGTGGAAGTTGGACCGGAATATGATACAATATAACGATAAGGCCCGAAAGGGGTGATTCAGTAAGTGGCTCTTCGGGTAATAAAAGTGTCAAGGAGCTATCGTTCATCAGGCGTCCTTACTCTCAGCCCAAATCACGACGAACCTGCTTCACCGGCGAACCAGTATCTCAAGGCTTTGAAGCTTTGAATTTTACGTTTTGGCGGATAATGCAAGCCACGTATGTGTAATGGTTACTTCACTTGCATTCGAGGTTACGGCGTACTTTTCATCATGCATTCTCTACAACGGAGCATTCATTTTCAATGTTTTGGGAGGGAACTGATCATGGCAAGTAAAGGTCATAACGAAGTCAAGGAAAGTTTACGGGAAATGACACGCATTTTCCGGCCCAAAGATCCCAAGAAATTCGTAAAGGAGTACGTCCGAAAATATCGGATTACCGGAGGCTATGAAGAAGAACTGACCATGGTCGTGGAGCATGAGCTGGTAAAGATGAATTCATCCGTCTCCTAGCTAACAGATACGAGTGTCACTTACTTACTTTTGACATCATTTTGAGTAATAACATCCACGAGGATTCTTATAAACCGTGCCCGAGCAACGTTTGTTGCAGGAATCGGTTTTTTTTGTATGTACATTTATGAATAAGAAATATTGTCTCTCATAAAATAGTCAAATGAATTAATAGACACATTTCACAATGAATGCGCTTTAACGATCATTTTTTATTTGATTGCGTTTTCAAAAAAAACGCATAAATGCAGGCGGGACAAGGGATTATTATGTCGAAAATTACAATGTGAACTAGTTGTGAACGATTGACAAAACTTTCCCTTAAACTTATATTAATAGTGATTGTTATAATTGACAGAAAAAAACAGGAACCTACGAAATCGGGAAAAGCGGGGTAGATCAATGATGAAAACGTGGCAGGCTGTAAAGCGACTCCTTCCCATGACCGCTATGTTTGGTCTCTTTCTTGCCGGGTGCGGCCGTGAGGACTTGTCAGTGCTCAGACCACAGGGGCCTCAGGCGGAAATGTCTTATGGATTAATGGAGCTGTCGATCAGTATTATGATCGTCGTGTTGCTGATTGTCTTTACGATTGCAGCTTATGTACTGATCCGTTTCCGTCGAAAGCCGGGTCAGAATGAAATCCCTGAGCAGGTTGAGGGTAGCATCAAGCTTGAGATTCTCTGGACGGTCATTCCGCTTATCCTCGTAGTGGTACTGGCAGTTCCAACGGTGAAGGCAGTATTTGCCGCAGGAGATGATCATGCCAATGACAAGGATGCGATTAAGGTTAAAGTAACCGGCCACCAATATTGGTGGGAGTTTGAGTATACCGATTACAAGGTGACTACAGCGCAGGATCTAATTATTCCAGTAGGCAAGGACATTGCTTTTGAACTGGAAACTAAAGACGTGCTGCACTCCTTCTGGGTCCCTTCCCTTTCCGGTAAAATCGACACTAACCCAGCCGGAACGATTAACCGCTTCAGCTTCAGTGCACCTAATGAAGGCGTTTACCGCGGAAAATGTGCGGAGCTATGCGGACCGTCTCATGGATTCATGGAATTTAAGGTGAAATCGGTTAGTGAACAAGATTTTCAGAAGTGGATAGATTCCATGAAAGCACCTGTAGCTGTGCTGCCGGAGGATCCTGCTTTAGCTGAGAAATTCAAAGCAGCGTGTCTGACTTGCCATGCTGTAGGTGATCAAGGGATTAATAATGCGCCGAACTTGACCGGAATTGGTTCTCGGGAGTCGATAGCAGGGATCCTGCTAAACGATGATACGAGGGAAGATGGTGCGCCAATTGAGGAAAATCTCAAAACATGGCTGCATGATCCACAATCGGTAAAACCGGGCAATCTGATGCCTAACCCCAAAGATCTAGGCCTAAGTGATGCGGAGATTGACGGCATTGCTGAGTATCTGGCCAACTATAAGCTGGACTAATGCCTTAGCCTAAAGGCGGGCGGAACTTTCGAAAAAGGGGGTACGAACTTTGGCTCAAGCAGCGCATACCTTGAATTCATCCAAGCCTCTGGGGCATGGCCACAGTGTGAAGCGCCATACAGGACTTATGGATTGGCTAACAACCGTCGATCATAAAAAAATCGCAATTTTGTACCTATGGGCCGGAGGATTATTTTTTGGTATCGGCGGGATTGAAGCACTTCTGATTCGCTGGCAACTCATCAAACCAATGAATGACTTTTTGGACGCCCAAACGTTTAATGAACTCATTACTATGCATGGTACGACGATGATCTTCCTCGGCGTCATGCCAGTCATCTTCGCCTTAATGAATGCCGTCATACCGCTACAGATTGGTGCGCGTGACGTAGCCTTTCCTTTTCTAAATGCTCTTGGCTTCTGGACCTTCCTGTTCGGCGGAATTCTACTGAATCTCAGCTGGGTAATGGGTGGCGCTCCTGATGCCGGATGGACCTCCTACACCCCACTATCTACGAGTACATACAGCACTACACATGGTGTAGACTTTTATACGATCGGTCTTCAAATTGCCGGATTAGGTACCCTTATCGGGGGGATTAACTTTCTAGCCACGATCATTACGATGCGTGCGCCGGGAATGACCTACATGCGGATGCCGATGTTTGCTTGGACTACTTTTATTACTTCCGCAATTATTTTGTTTGCATTTCCAGCAGTTACAGTAGGTTTAGTACTGCTGACATTCGACCGGATTCTTGGAGCCAATTTCTTCGAGGTTGGAGCTGGGGGTAATCCGGTGCTATGGCAACATATCTTCTGGATATTTGGTCATCCGGAAGTATATATCCTCATTCTACCTGCCTTCGGAATTATATCGGAGGTCATCCCGACTTTTTCGCGTAAGCGACTGTTCGGGTATAGCTCGATGGTGTTCGCTACCATCCTGATTGCCTTCCTGGGCTTCATGGTTTGGGCTCACCATATGTTCACTACCGGACTTGGGCCTGTAGCCAACGCGTTGTTCTCTGTTTCGACGATGCTCATTGCAGTTCCGACCGGAATTAAGATTTTTAACTGGCTGTTCACGATGTGGGGCGGGCAAGTGCGTTTCACGACACCGAACCTGTTCGCGGCAGGATTCATTCCTACCTTTACAATGGGTGGTGTAACTGGTGTCATGCTGGCATCGGCGCCTGCTGACTTTCAGTTCCATGACACGTATTTTGTTGTAGCGCATTTCCACTATGTTATTGTCGGCGGCTTGGTGCTTGGCTTGTTTGCAGGTCTGCATTATTGGTGGCCGAAGATGTTCGGTAAGATGCTAAGTGAGAAGCTGGGCAAATGGACCTTCTGGACATTTATCATCGGATTCCATCTGACCTTCTTTGTACAGCATTTCCTTGGACTTATGGGGATGCAGCGCCGCGTATTCACTTATTTGCCGAATCAGCAATTTGATTTGCTGAATTTAGTCAGTACAATCGGTGCTGGGCTGATGGGAGTCGGTACGATTATTTTCTTAGTGAATTGCTTCATAACTTCAAGAAAGCCAGCAGATGCAGCGGATGATCCGTGGGAGGATGGACGTACGTTGGAATGGACGATTCCTTCGCCACCGCCGGAATATAACTTCAAGCAAACGCCGCTTATCCGTGGTATTGATGCATTTTGGAAAGAAAAAATGGCAGGAAATAAAGGTATGACTCCGGCAGAACCGGTAGGCTCGATCCACATGCCGTCTGCAACCATATTGCCGTTTACTATGTCTGTTGGGATATTCATCGCTGGACTTGGCTTTATGTTTAGCCGGGATGACTTCGGTAATGCCTTTATGAGCTTTTTATTTAATAATTATATCGTTACTGCGATTGGTCTTATTATTACATTTGGATCTATGCTGATACGTTCACTGTATGATGATCACGGATGGCATATTGAACCCGAAGAGCTGGAAGGAAGTGAGCGGACATGACAACGGCACATGCAGAAGCTTCTAAGGACACCCTTCCGCACGAGCCGGAAAAAGCTACGCTCGAAGGCCGAAACAAGGTACTTGCCTTTTGGTTGTTTCTCGGCGGAGAAGCGGTGCTGTTCGGCACGTTGTTCGCTACGTTTCTTGCACTGCGCAACCAAACGAATGAGGGACCTTCAGCGAATGAGCTGTTTCACCTGCCGCTTGTAGCTGCTGCAACATTCCTTCTCCTGGCAAGCAGTCTGACCAGTGTATTCGCTATCCAGGCGATGCATAGAAACCGTCCGGCAGTGCTTCGTAACTGGCTTTTGGTGACTGTAGCCTTAGGGCTAAGCTTCCTAATTCTAGAGATCTATGAGTTTACTCAATATGTAAGACACGAAGAATTCGGAATGACTACAAGTGCATTTAGTTCGGCATTCTATACACTAGTAGGCTTTCACGGTGCGCACGTAGCCTTCGGGATTGCATGGATCTCCATCCTGATTGGGCAACTTATGCGTAAAGGATTAACCGTAGTTACTGCACCGAAGATATATGTGTCAGCTATGTACTGGCATTTTATTGATGTGGTATGGGTCTTCATCTTTACGGTTGTATACCTACTTGGAAAGGTGGGCTAGACACTATGACGACAGATCAGCATGTGCCAGAGAACGGCGGGTATAAGCATCGTCATCGGCATGAAGGACCACAGAGGCATATTGTTGTCTTTATATTGTCCATTGTCTTGACCTTAATTGCTTTCGCCGCTGTTGCGGCTGGAGGGGTGAATGCCACCTTTGCAGTTATTCTTCTACTGGTAATGGCAGTCATTCAGGTCATTGTACAGATGGGTTTCTGGATGCACCTGAAGGATAAAGGACATCTAATGCCGATTATCTTTATGCTGGGTGGTTTCTTTATCGCTGGTACCTGTATTATCATGTCGCTGTATTGGGTTTGGTGGAATTAACGGACAATAAAGAAGAGGTGGGCTGAGATGCCCCCTCTTTTTGATGTTCTAATAGATCCTGCGTTAGGGGGTTAGGGTTATGCTGGGATTACAATACTTTAGCTTTGCTGAACTATGGAGCCCGCTTTTTCTGGCGGTTATGCTGCTGCTGACGGCGGGATATTTCGTTTGGATTGGTCCGATTGCCGGACGTTATACCGATGCAGCTCCGGTTCCATTCTGGCGGAGAGCGCTATTTGTGTGCGGAATGCTTGCGCTTTATCTGGCACAAGGGGGCCCCGTTAGTCTATTAGGGCATATAATGTTTTCCTTCCACATGGTTAGTATGGCCTTGTCATATCTGGTGGCGGTGCCGCTGATTATGCTGGGGATTCCAGATTTTATCTGGCGGAGGATACTGAAAGTAAACCCATTTCGTAGGCTGTCTTTTTTAGCTCGACCGGTGGTAGCTGCTCTAATGTTCAACGGACTATTTTCCTTGTACCATATTCCTGTTATCCATGATTATGTGATGCTGCATTTTACCGTTCACCGGATCTACTATATTGTTTTGTTCCTAACAGCCGCCTTAATGTGGTGGACGCTGATCAATCCGCTACCGGAGCGCCGAATGGCGAGTGGATTGGGCAAGATTGGGTTTATTTTTCTAAATATGGTATTGCTGACCCCGGCATGCGGACTGATTATTTTTGCAGATCAACCGCTCTATGCAACTTACAGTGATCCAGAGACTTGGGCACTTGCTATGGGCTATTGCATATCGGGTGATCCTTCTGCCTTACTACAGAATTTTGGAGGTCCTGCGTTCTTTGAGTTATTGTCACCAAAGGTGGATCAGCAGGTGGGAGGCATTGCGATGAAGTTCATTCAGGAATTTATTTTTGCCTCTATGCTTGCTTATGTGTTCTATCATTGGTATAAAAAAGAGAACGGACAAGACGACGATGAGTTTTCGACGCCCTCCTCTGCACTTGAGGAGAGTACCTTGACCCGTGCATAACTGGTAGACTGCCAAGGAGGAGAATCATGGATATTTTTACGGTGTTTCCAACTATTAGCACATCGTTCATCGTACTCAGTGCGGTGCTCGTAGCTATTGGCTGGTGGCTCATCATTAAGGGCAAACGCGAGGCGCACAAGAAGACGATGATTGCTGCCGCAATCGCCGCGCTCCTGTTTTTTATTGTTTACGTATCTAGAACGTTGTTCGTGGGAAACACCTCATGGGGCGGACCCGATGAACTGCAGACGATTTATCAAGTGTTTCTGATCTTCCATATCGTGCTGGCAACAGTAGCAGCGGTATTCGGACTTACTACGTTAACTCTTGGATTTAAGGCGAAGTACTCCAAGCACCGTAAGTGGGGCAGAGTGACATCTATCATTTGGTTCATTACTGCGATTACTGGCGTTATGGTGTATGTGCTGCTTTATGTTCTGTATCCAGGCGGACACACTAAGCCGGTGTGGGAAGTTATTTTAGGCGCGTAGGTTAGTTGCGTGAAAAGGTAAATTGGTAGTGTGAATAGAGCATGTGAATATGCGTGTGAATATGTCATGCGAATTGTATCTGATTTGTGTGAATAGGAATGAATAAGCCTGTGTATCTGCGTTTCCCTTAATAGGGATAGTGGATGACGGGCTTATTTTTGTTACTGGAATTGGGATACCTTTGTCTGGTCGTAAAATTGTATTGTGAAACCACTCGTGATTGGATTAGTGCTTGGAGCGGCACTGTGGGGAGAATCGAAAAGTGGAGGATGGCACCAGTTAAAAGAGTCGGTGGAGTGGAGTATGGAACTTGGTAGGAAATGCGAGCGAATGGAGTCTGGAAGAGATGGAACTGGTAGAAAGGCAAGCAAATCGAGTCTGGAGAGTTGAGAAGGAAAAGCGAGAAGAAAAGTACTTAGAAAGTAATCTATTTGCTTACTTTTAGGGAAAACCTCCCTGAAAAAGATGAGCTTTGTGTTCGAATAACGATAATTAGGGAATTCCTCCCTGTTTTTTAACTATTTTAGCACTAAGACGCAGAAATGGCTGATTTTTAGGGAGGATTTCCCTAAAAACGTTGATTTCAGGCTAAATCAAAGAAATTTGAGGGAGATTTTCCTTAATTGTTGATTCTACTTCATATGATGTCATACCTCAGTAGTACCCACCGAGCCTTCGCTTCCATCCAGCAGTAGCACCCAATTGAGCATTCACATCCACCGAGCATCAGCATCCATCCAGCAGTAGCACTCAATTGAGCATTCACATCCACCGAGCATTTGCATTCCATCCAGCCATAGTACCCACCGAGCCTTCGCAACACATTGAGCGATATACGCTCAGCCTCCCGCACCCTACACATACCGCACATTAGCGAAGCCACAATGAGAATCGCCATTGTGGCTTCGCACTCATACTACCTCGGAACACACACCATTTAATCCTCTGATTAGTTAATCCCAATAATGATTCAGTAACTCACATGCAAAGCGACCTCCAAAGACTTGGAAAATTACACCTCCTAATGCCCTTGAATATTTTCCATTTACAGGATTGACAATGGTAAATTAAGGACATATACTGTGTATATAGATATATACAGTAAGCACAGGGATATGAACACCTGCTTCTGCAAGACGCTGAAGACATTGTAAAGCGAGGTTAGCATTAATGAGAACAATAAAGGATTCGTGGTTTATTGTGTGCTCTGATTTTCGAGGAGACAAATTAAAAGTATTAGGAACGTTCGTAACTACAATTATTTTTATGGGCTATCTGGCAGGGATGACTAGTTTGGTAACAAATGACGTACTAGCTGATCAAGATCGGACAATGATAGCGGATTTTTTACTTCTCTCATTAATGCCGTTACTCGGAGTCACATTCTCCCGACGTTCTATGAAATATTGGAGTGAAGACTCCTACACGAGAATGCTGGCTTACTTACGATCTTTACCGATTCCTCTGAATGTGGTATTAACTCGTAGAAAGTTTCAGGCAATAGGCTCCTTTACTGTTAATGGTGTATTGTTCTTTGGAATTGTCTATATGCTCGGTGAGAATTACCGCAAGGAGATGGCATTACCCGCGTTTATTGCTTTTGCTATAACTTGGATCGGTGTCGGACTCATTGTTTCAGGACTGTATATTTTCATTGAATATCTATTTAGCGGTAAAGCTTATCTAGGGCTAACCGTGCTAATCGTAGTGATATCTTGGGGAATATCGTTCCTGGTTTTGCTAGGGGGAGGCAACCTATTCTTGTATAGCATCTCCGTTTCCAAGGAGTGGGGGCTGCTATCTCCGATCATGTGGGGGACGCTTCTGCTAGGTACAATATCTGTGCAATTATTCTCTAAATGGACTATCCATCGACTGAAGAGTCGTGATCTCGTATGAACAATGTGAAATGGCAAGGACGGCGCTCTAGCAAGCTAGAGTGGAAGGCGAGGTGTAAACATGTGGATACCTGTACAAATCAACGAAAATAGTGCTGAACCCCTCTACCATCAGATAGAGACTCAGCTTAGATCATTAATCATTAGTGGGGTCATTACAGAAGGAACGCTGCTACCCTCCATTCGTGAATTCGCTGGAGATCTGAAATGTAGTGTGATTACGGTACGACGCGTGTATCAGGATCTAGAGAACGAAGGGTTGCTACGAACAAGACAAGGAACAGGTACCTTTGTATCCCATGTAGGTGCCTCTGCAATGGAGGAATATAAGCGGGAAGCGATCAGCAAAGCCCTCGAGAGCGCAGTCGACATCGGCAAATCGGTACATTGCAGCAAGGAAGAGCTTGAGGAGATTTTTCAGGAAATTGTAGAACTTAAATATAGGGTACAGGAATGAAAGGCGGGCGCTAACTCACATGGTACAGATGGCGATAGAATTGCGGAATGTACGCAAACAGCGGCGTAGCAAGACAATTGGACCGCTAAACCTGAATCTGCCTCAAGGTTATATTACAGCTTTGGTAGGTCAGAATGGATCTGGCAAAAGCACGCTACTGAATCTACTGCTCCAGCTGACGAACCCAGAGGAAGGCGATATTTATTGGTTTGAAAATAAGTACGATAGCGAGCTGCCACTAGAGCTTCGACAGTCTATTGCATACGTTCCTGAGAATTCGATTTCGGAAGAAAATCACTGGAATGCGGAACAAGCGGCCCGATTTCGAAAGCATTGGTATCCGAACTGGGATGAGTCGTATTTTCAGGATCTGATGGATCGATTTGAAGTCCCGTATCATATGAAACTTTCGAAGATGTCTAAGGGTGAGCGTCGAAAATTTGAAATTGCTGCAGCTCTTGCGTCACGTCCACGTCTGTTGTTACTGGATGAACCCTCTTCTGGACTTGATCCTTTTGCCTGGAAGATTATGATGGAGACGCTTCGTAAGTATATGGAAGAGACTAATGCAACGATGATTATCTCTACACACATTGTGGAAGAGGTACGGCGGCTGGCAGATTATATCGTGCTTATGCATAGGGGTGAACTGCTGGGTATGGCCGAAAAAGATAGTTTATTCGGTGCTTGGACCGAGGTGTGGGTAAATGTTGCAGATGAAGAGGAGCTTGCTGAGTTGTCAGCGGAACTACCGGGTGGCGTAAACTTTACCATGGATACACCGGGTGTAGCTTCTTTTATCATAGAACAATTTTCTAAGAACGAGAAACGCATTCAGGACTTGGGCGTAAAGGTTATCAAGAGTCGCAGTTTGGAATTGGACGAAATATTAGGCTTATGGACACAGGGACACCGTCCTATCCTGATTGATCACAAGAGAGGGGACTAGAGAAATGGAAGCCTTAAAGCTGGAAAGTGTAATGAAGCAATATGGAGAAAAAACCGCTGTAAACGGAATTAACCTAACGGTAGGCAAGGGGGAAATTTACGGATTACTGGGGGCAAACGGTGCAGGAAAAACAACCACAATGCGCATGGTGCTTGGCCTAATTTACCCTGATGGCGGGAATATTTTGTATAATGGAAAGCCGTATAACAGCGAACTTCAGCAAATCATGGGCTATCTACCCGAAGAAAGAGGATTATATCCAAAGGTAAAGGTAAGCGATCAAATCGTCTACTTGGCACGTCTTCGCGGGATGTCGGCTAGTGATGCGGATAAGAGCCTTCGCTACTGGCTCGATCGGTTTGAGGTTCCGGATTATTACAATAAGAAGATTGAAGAGCTCTCCAAAGGGAATCAGCAGAAAATGGGCTTTATCGCCGCAGTTGTTCATAAGCCGCAAATTCTTATCCTTGATGAAGCCTTCAGTGGTTTGGACCCTGTTAACGTGGAACTACTGAAAGATACGGTAAAAGAATTGCGTGATCAAGGAACGAGTATCTTATTCTCAACGCACCGGATGGAGCATGTTGAAGAGCTTTGCCGTAATATTACGATTTTGGATCGTTCCAATACTGTCGTACAGGGCGATATTCGTACGATTAAGAGTGGGTATCCTCGTGAACAAGTATTGTTGCGTACGGATAACGAAGTGACCGGTCTAGAATCAATTGCAGGTGTAACAGCAGTACAGCGACAGGAGCGAGGTTATCTGTTGTCAATCAGTGAGATCGGCGCAGCACAACGTATCCTACAGCAGGCGATGGCGCAGGGTGAAGTGGAGCATTTTGAAATTAAGGAACCAACGTTAAATCAAATCTTTATCAGAGCGGTGGGTGAATCTCATGAATAAGATGGGGACAATTATTGGCTTTACCTTTAAAAATAAAGTAAGAACGAAATCATTCATGATTACTACGTTAATTCTAGTGTTGCTGCTCAGTATTGGGATGAATCTTCCGTACATCATCGATCAGTTTAAGGGTGATTCTACAACAAACGCAGAGACTCAAATTGCTGTGATCGCGGAAGAAGGAAATCAGGCGGCAGAGTTGTTGAAGGCCTATACTTCACCTGAGGGAATGCCGCAGGCAAAAGTTGTGCAGTATACTTCTGCCGATGATGCGGAGCTAAAGAAAGCTTTAGATGAAGGGACTGTAGAAGGGTATGTTACTTTTGCAGAACCGACTGGTGAAGGACTTCCACCCGTTACTTATTATAGTGAGAATGGTGAATTGAAGGGCGATGTACAAATCTATCTCCAAAATGCCCTTCAGCAGGCCAACACCCAGTTCGTCGTTGGCGACAAGCTGACGCAGGAGCAGATTGCTGCTATGTCAACACCGGTACAGATCGCTACTCAGCAGCTCAACCCTGATGGGACTGCGGGAGATAAGGATGCGTCGCGGGAATCCGCTCCAGCTATTAATTACGTCATTGTATACGCCATGCTTATGCTGTTCTTCATGTCTATCATGATGACCGGTAATATGATCGCGGCTGAGATTACTTCAGAGAAGAGCTCACGGATCATGGAGATTCTGATTACAAGTGCCTCACCTTTAGCGCAAATGTTCGGTAAAGTTATCGGTGTCTTCTTAGTAGGATTATTACAGATTGGCGTCATTATCGCAGCGGTAGTTGTCAATCTTAAGCTTCCGCATAATGCAACGATTTTGAAAGATTTAGATCTGGATTTAGGCCAGCTTAATATTAACTTGTTGCTTTATGGGATTGTTCTTTATGTACTAGGTTATTTCCTCTATGCCTTGATGTATGCGGCTGTAGGTTCGATTGTCAGCCGTACAGAGGATCTTGGCCAAGCGGTTATGCCGATTATGATGTTAGGCTTCGTAGCATTCTATGTTCCGCTGTTTAGTATCTCCAATGCGGATACTCTGCTGGTTAAGGTAGCGAGTTATGTGCCTTTCACCTCTCCATTGACCATGTTGCTCCGAATTGGTGTTGGTGAAGTAGCGATCTGGCAAGTTATTGTATCATTAGCCATCTTGCTTGTTACCACGTTCATCTTTGGATGGTTGGCTGCCAAGATCTATCGCACAGGCGTATTGATGTACGGCAAACGTCCAAGTATTAAAGAGATCAGAAAAGCGATGAAGGCTTACAAGATCTAAGTGGCTTCATATAAACTTTTAAGGAGTGGTAATCATGACTAAAAGTGAACAATACAATATGATGCTTTTAATGAGTTCGGTATCTCTGGCTACGGTTAGTAGAATGCTCTCGACCAATGGGTCCGCTTTGATGGATTTCACTCAGGGTGTATTGACTGGTATTGCCATGGTGGGGATGATTGCGGGATTGTGGATGTACGGTAAGGCACGTAAGAGTAAAGCGTAATAGTAGGAAATAAGGAAGCCACGGCAGAGGCCGTGGCTTTTTTATATGCTCGAAAAGAGTGAAAAGCAAAATGATCGCGTTAGCAAAATTCAGTTCGGTATTTGTGTAATTTTAGTGAAAAAAAGTACAAAAAAGGAATTGGTGATATAAGCTAAGATTAGTCTCTTAAAAAACTTCTTATTTAAATGAGCAATAACGTGATTATTAGAGAAAGCATATAGGGGAGAGGTTCAATGAGCAGGATGAGGTATTTCACTAAGGTGGAATTCTACAATTATAGGGCGGATAGCGGCGGTGAAAAAGCTGGTTATTATGCTTTGATCTTTTTTTTTTATAATGCCTTAATCATTTATTTATTTGGTCTATTGATGTATAAAACCGATTTTTTAGAACGAGCAAGGCTTTATTATTCAAATGAACATTTATTTAAATTAGCCATCTATAGTCCTATTTTCATTCTTGAATTAGCGCCATTGCTATTCTTATTGAGGTCAAAGAAGGAGAACCTGCAGAGCATTGGATTAACTACTTCTAATACTGCAATATCTATTCTTCTAGGTATTGTTGGGGCCATTCCTTTTACCTATCAAATTATTCTAGACTTCATTCTACATAAGAAAGAAATTCAATTGGAAGGAGCAAATCTGTGGGTAGAGTTCTTAATACTCTTCATTTTCACTGCACTGCCTGAAGAATTAATGTTCAGAGGTTATATCCAGACTCGAATTACAGGCTTGATTAAGAATAAATATCTTGCCATTGTAGTGGTTGGATTATTATTTGCGTTGATGCATATTCCTTTTCAAATGAGTATGGTTAATATGACCTTTATGGATTATTTAATTACTAATTGGGTGTATATGATTCAATTGATGGTTATGCATATATATTTTGTCTATCTTTATACTCGAAATAATAATATCCTTGTCCCAATCATTAGTCATACCCTCATAGATTATATTCAATTATATATAAAGTAACTCCCACGGGAGGGTTGAAATACTGAATGTCAGCCCTCCAACTACGTTAGTTAGCTTTTCGGCCAAAGTGAGCTCCGAGGGCTATACAACGGACAAATTACCGCTGGGCAGCAAATCCTCTTGAGCAGTCATTTGCTCCCGCACATGTCTAAGCTGATCTTTCAGTACAGGAACACTCTTTTGCAGGATAATGCTAATTTGAGGTAAAGATAGCTTTAGGCCATACCACATCACTTTTACGAGCTGTTCCTCCCAAGGCAGTGCCTTGGCAGACAGAAGAGACCGGCGTGCGTAATAATCGGCGCATTGACGGATACAAGAGCGGTAAGCTTCGATAGAGAATAGCTGGCTGTCGAAGCTTTTTTGACGGAATATTTTATGAAGCTCTTTAAAAGTTCGGATAGTAACTCTCTCGGCTTCTGCTGATTGTTGTAACAACATAGAACTGAGCGCATAGATATCATTCGTATTCTTTTGAACACACTCTGCAAATATAGTTCTACGGGGCGATCCGGCAGGTAAGGGGTCAGGCATGATAAACACGATCCTTTCAGAATGGGTTATGGGATGAACCTATAATATAGAAAAGTAAGAAATGGATTTGTTGATAAGCTCGGCGGTATCAGGTTCTGGATAACTATGCTTTTGAAGCGCAATACTGGATACGGACTTAGATGGTTTATAGTATAGCCGCCCCCCTCTGGAATCTCTTCCACCGGCAACAGCTCTGTACAGACGACCTTGCTCAATATGATCTGCCAATGATTTACCCTGCAGCTTGGCTTTTAAATCCTGTAAAGCATCTTGCACTAGCTCAAACTGAGTCTGATCCCACTCTGAACCATGAGTACGTACTTTATCTATCGCTTCCTCAAGCCGGCAGTGGTATATCATTCTGAGAAAAGAACTCCATTTAATAAGGTCGAAGGTTTTAGTATTGGCTGAGATAAGACATGCCCCCCAGCTGCTACCCCCTTTACAGGTAAGTTTCAGGATGCCATACCGGCTGCCTGGATCAGCCTCCATTCCATAGTGAATAGGCTCAGGTGAATCAAAGACGAATACTTCAATGCGAGATAGTCTTCGCTGGTCCATGACAAGTTTCTCCTCCCTAGGGTTCCAAAAGCTTAAGCTCAACATGGTGAGTAAGGTTAGCCTTCTCTATACAGGCGAGCATTTCAGCTTCGTTCTCACAGACTGCGGCATGCTCCAGCCATAGTCGGAATTTCTGTTTACGTATAATGGATAAATGTAAGGGGAAGGTGCTGCGGGATCTCATTACGTACCAACCAATAGCAACGTCCTTCCAAGGTTTCTTAAAGGGGGCGAGCCACGGAAAACATTGGTGTGCGGACCAATCCTGCAGCTGCTGCTTTTCTCTGATACTTTTATATATTTCGTATATAATTCTTCGGTCCATACAGTACTCACAAGTAGAAGGGCTGCTGAAATGGCGCAAGGATTCAATTTGGTTCTGACCAAATGCATAGCCGACAATAGTTCTGTGATGATCCTCTTCGAACCATAACGCTCCAAAGCAAACATAATTTAGACTTATCGGCTCAAGCAGCCCTTGCTGAATTCCCCAATAATAGTGTTTCATTCCATTCACCCCGTCCAGCATGCTATTACCCGGGTAGGTTCAGGTAACGCAAAAACCGCAGCAAGAGGAGGACCTCTGCTGCGGTTTTGGAATACAGGCATACACACCTGTGCCAAAGCGTGGCGGATCAAGGGTCTCTCTCTTTACGCTTACGAGGTTAGCTGTCGGATTCGGACGGTGAGAGTCGCCCTACCTATGTGAGACTTGAACAGTCTCCTTCGGATTCACCCCAAGTAGGCCATGTGGCCCGATGGTTCCCCCGTTCCCTGCAAATACAGGAACTCAGCGTTGATTGTATTTCGTGAAATAGATTCAATCCGAATCATACTCTTTTCAAGGTGTTTCTGTAAAAGCAGAAAGTGTTCTTTTGAGCGCAATTTGAACCGTATCCTACCAACTGCGACGAAAAATCCTGCCAAATAGGTATTTATTGCGTGTTATCGAGCTTCTTCCTCGTTTAATCTCGACTTCTCGTTTCCTTTCCTATATAGGCGATTTTTGGTGATTTCTCCAGCTGTGGTGAATAAAATCACAGAGTCCGTCCGCTTTTCGCTAATTGATTCAAATTCGAGTAAACAAGAGATATAGAGAGATTGAATATCAAGTAAGCGCTATCCAATGCGAAAATAGTTTTTAATTTGCATTATTTTGGCATCAATCACGTTTTACAATACTTCCTGCATAAGGGTATGATTACTCCTGTTTCAACAACAATCGAATATTTGATCCGCTTAATTTCCGGTAAGGAAAGCGGGGGAACCAACAATCGGCAGACGATGTGAGAGTCGGAAGCCGGTTATGGGGTGAATCCTGTAGAGGATGCGAGTGAGCTCGCATCCTCTACAGGTAGGGCGACTCTCACCGCCCGAATCCGACAGCTAACCTCGTAAGCGTATGGAGAGAGGATGAGTGCAATGTGACCGCTAGCGAGCCACAGAGGAGAATCCTTTGTGGCTTTTTGCTGTGCTTTTTTAAGCAAAGCATTTATGGAAAACCTCAGGAAGAGGTCGTTATATTCATCATTAGCGGTAGCTTTTCTTTCAAGACCAGGGTGATCAAGCTCTGATCTTACAAGCAAAGCATTTGAGGAGAATAAGAGATGACAGATCAGAATGAATATGTACTGGTATGTGCGCCAACGAAGGCAGGAGAACATTTTATTAAGCTTCTAAAATTTAGAGGCATTAAGATGGCGGGATTGACCAACAACTTGCCTGAGAAGTCCCTACTTGAAGAGATGGGGATTGAGAAAGTCGTTCTAGTAGATACCCGCCATCAGAATACTTGGTTTCGCCCGCCGTTCCCGGTAGGCCGGGTATATCTGTTCGAGAGCAGCTTTACGTTATGCTGCCGCTACATTCAGATGTGCCGCACCTGGACGACGCAGCCGATTTTTGTGATCACAAGCTCAATAAATCCTAGATTGGTCTATAAAAGACTTGGTGCAAGTTATGTAATCTATTCCCACAGTGGAGATGCTGATTTTCTGATCGATAAATCACCTCATCAAGGATAAAAGAAGGAGTGCGGGAGATATGATGGATCTGTATATGGTGGCTTCGTTAGCTGTAATTTACGGGTTGTTTTATGGATTTATGCGCTGGTGCGCAGGTGTAGTTGAGGATACAGGGAGGGATAAGCTGTGATTCTAGTCATCGCTGTTACCCTACTGCTGTTTTTATATCTTGTTTACGCATTGATTCATCCGGAGAAATTTTAAGGAGGGGCATTCATGGGCATTTTGCAAATCGTAGCTGTAATCGTCATTCTCATCTTGCTGGTTAAGCCGATGGGCACGTATTTATATCATGTATTTTCTAATGAACCCAATCGTACGGATCGATGGTTTGGAGGCGTGGAAAAAGGGATTTATAAGCTGATCGGACTGAAAAAACGGGAAGGTATGTCCTGGAAAAAGTATGCGCTCAGCTTTGTTTTAACGAATATCGTACTGGTTACTTTCAGCTATATCTTTCTTCGATTGCAGCGGGGTTTACCGCTAAATCCGAATGGAATTGCGGATATGGAACAGACGCTTTCGTTCAATACGGTGATCAGCTTTATGACTAATACAAACCTGCAGCATTACAGCGGGGAGACGGGACTTTCGTATTTTTCACAAATGGCTGTCATCACTATGATGATGTTCACGTCTGCAGCGAGCGGATTTTCAGTTGCGGTTGCTTTTGTCAGAGGGATCACAGGACGCAAATCAGTCGGGAACTTCTTCGAGGATTTCGTCAAAGCACATATTCGTGTGTTCATTCCGCTGGCTCTGCTGGTTTCATTGGTACTGGTAGGATTACATGTGCCGCAAACCCTCAAGCCATCACTTGAAGTCACTACACTAGAGGGGCAAACGCAACAGATTGCTATCGGTCCAGTAGCTTCTCTGGAATCGATCAAGCATTTGGGCACGAACGGAGGCGGCTTCTTCGGGGCCAATTCATCGCATCCTTTTGAGAATCCTAATCCACTTACGAACGTGCTGGAGATTCTTTCTATGTGGATGCTGCCAGCTTCGCTCCCTTATATGTACGGACTGTTTGCTAAGAACAAACGTCAGGGCTGGGTTATTTTTACCGCAATGATGACCTTGTTCGTACTACTGCTGGGACTGAACTATTATGCTGAATCAAAGGGTAATCCGGCGATCAATGCACTAGGAATCGAATCTTCACAAGGCAGCATGGAGGGTAAAGAGGTACGCTTCGGCATTCCGCAGTCTTCCTTGTTTACTTCAGTAACAACCGCAGCTACGACAGGTAGTGTTAACAATATGCATGATACGCTGACACCACTGGGAGGTATTACGCCTCTGGCACTGATGATGCTGAACAATGTCTTTGGGGGTAAAGGTGTCGGACTGATCAATATGCTGATGTATGCGATTCTGGGTGTCTTCCTGTGCGGTCTGATGGTCGGCAGGACACCAGAGTTTCTCGGACGGAAGATAGAGGCCAAGGAGATGAAGCTGATTGCCATTGCGATCCTTGTTCATCCGTTCATTATCCTAGTACCAACCGCAGCTGCGTTCCTGACCGATTTGGGGCAAGGGGCGATTACGAACACTGGATTCCATGGGCTCAGCCAAGTGTTATATGAATATGTCTCTTCTGCCGCGAACAATGGCTCAGGATTTGAGGGGCTTGCGGACAACACAACCTTTTGGAATGTTACAACCGGGATTGTCATGCTGCTAGGCCGTTATGTCTCGATTATCGCAATGCTGGCAGTAGCAGGTTCTTTACTTCAGAAGAAGCCAGTTCCTGAGACCATTGGTACATTCCGCACAGACAATGGTCTGTTCACGGGGATTCTGATTGGTACCGTAGTGATTATCGGTGCGCTGACGTTCCTACCGGTCATTGTACTCGGCCCCATTGCAGAATATCTAACCTTACGGTAGGAAGAGGGAGAATAAGATGAGTACTGTAAAAAGAAAAAAACTGCTAACGGGACCCATACTCCTTAGCGCTGTAAAGGATAGTTTTATAAAGCTTAACCCAGTAACGCTAATCAAAAATCCAGTCATGTTCGTGGTTGAGGTCGGTACGATCATTGTCCTCCTCATGGTGCTGGCTCCTGGATATTTTAATGCAGAGCAATCGATAGGCTTCAATATCACAGTGTTGTTCATTCTGCTATTTACAGTGCTGTTTGCGAACTTTGCTGAGGCACTGGCAGAAGGCCGCGGAAAAGCCCAAGCCGATTCACTCAAGAAAACAAAACAAGATATCACAGCAAACAAAATCGTTGGAGGGTCGGTGAAGACAGTATCCTCCTCCGAGCTGCGTAAAGGAGATATCGTCATCGTCAGCCAGGGAGAACTTATCCCTGGTGACGGTGAAGTGATAGAAGGGCTGGCTTCCGTAGATGAATCAGCGATTACAGGTGAATCTGCACCTGTAATCAAGGAAGCCGGTGGGGACTTTGGTTCCGTTACAGGCGGTACACGGGTCGTCAGTGATGAGATTAAAGTAAGAATTACAAGTGATCCTGGTGAGTCGTTTCTAGATCGAATGATCTCCCTTGTGGAAGGGGCGAAACGTCAGAAGACACCTAATGAAATTGCGCTAAATACACTCTTGATCAGTCTGACGCTGATTTTCCTGATTGTAGTAGTGACCTTGCGGCCGATTGCAACGTATCTAGGTGTTGATCTTGATATTCCCGTTATGATCGCCTTGTTGGTCTGTCTGATCCCGACAACAATCGGGGGACTGCTCTCCGCAATCGGAATAGCGGGTATGGACCGGGTGACCCAGTTTAATGTACTCGCGATGTCGGGGAAGGCAGTTGAGGCTGCCGGTGATATTAATACGATGATCTTAGATAAGACCGGTACGATTACCTTTGGAAACCGGATGGCGAGTGAATTTGTACCTGTCGGGAATGAATCGGAAGCGGAGCTCACAGCATGGGCGGCCATTAGTTCCTTGAAGGATGAGACACCTGAAGGACGATCTGTTATTGAGCTGGCCAAGAAGCTGGAACGCAGCTATGACAGTAAGCTTGCTGAAGGTGGGGCATTCGTAGAGTTTAAGGCAGAAACACGGATGAGTGGTATTGATCTGCAAGATGGACGCTGTGTACGTAAAGGTGCGGTGGACTCCGTGAAGAAGTGGGTACAGTCTAAAGGCGGAATCATTCCCGCCAACCTCGACAGTAATTCTGATGCCATCGCTCGGATGGGGGGAACTCCGTTAGCGGTTGCGGTAGATAATCGGATCTATGGACTTATTTACTTGAAGGATACGGTTAAACCGGGCATGAAAGAGCGGTTTGATGAGCTGCGGAAAATGGGGATCAAGACCATTATGTGTACGGGTGACAATCCGCTGACCGCAGCTACAATTGCTCGCGAAGCGGGTGTGGATGATTTTATCGCGGAAAGTACACCTGAGGATAAAATAGCAGTCATTCGCCGAGAACAGAACGAGGGCAAGCTGGTTGCCATGACAGGGGATGGTACAAATGATGCCCCTGCCCTTGCCCAAGCTGATGTGGGCTTAGCCATGAACAGCGGTACGACAGCCGCTAAGGAAGCGGCCAATATGGTCGACTTGGACTCCGACCCTTCGAAGATTATTGAGGTTGTTGCGATTGGTAAACAGCTGCTGATGACGCGGGGCGCATTGACAACCTTTAGTATCGCGAATGATATCGCGAAGTATTTCGCCATTATTCCGGCGATGTTCATGCTCGCCATACCGGAAATGGAAGCCCTGAATGTAATGGGACTAGGCTCACCAAGCTCAGCTATTATATCCGCTTTAATATTTAATGCGATTATTATTCCGCTGCTCATCCCTCTGGCTATGAAGGGTGTCTCGTATAAAGCTATGAGCTCTACGAAGCTGCTCGGACGCAATATTTTTATTTATGGGCTGGGCGGAGTGGTTGTTCCTTTTGCGGGCATCAAGCTCATTGATATGATCGTAAGTGTATGGATTTAAGACCAATTGACTAATCATTGAAAGGGTGAGAGCATCGTGAATAACGGAAACTCCATGGAGGATACTGATGAGCAGTTGTCATCATCGAAAAGTTCTTATTTCTTTATTATTGTACGATTAAGTCTAGTATTTATTGTTCTTTGTGGAGTGATCTATCCTCTGACGACTACAGCGCTTGCCCAGGTTCTGATGCCGTCGCAAGCGAACGGCAGCTTACTTAAGGACGATGCTGGAGTAGTTGTAGGCTCGGAACTTATCGGACAGAACTTTACGAACCCGGCTTTATTTCATGGACGTGTGTCGAGTATTGAGTATAAAGCAGAGGCTTCAGGCTCCAATAACTACGCTCCATCCAATCCGGATATGCTGCAGCGGACCAAGGATTTCATTGCGCAGTGGCAGCTCGATAACCCGGATGTGCCCGTGAACAAATTGCCAGTCGATTTGATCACCAACTCAGGTTCAGGTCTGGATCCGCATATCACACCTGGCTCGGCTATCGTGCAGATTCCTCGGATTAGCAATTTAACGGGTATTCCTGCTTCGCAGCTGGAAGAGCTAGTGAATAAGCATACTGAGGGCCGTGACTTGGGACTGTTCGGTGAAGAACGGGTTAATGTATTGAAGCTAAACATGGATCTATTGAAACTATCGAACAAATAAATATAACAAAAATCCCTGCCAGATTCCTTAGAATCGGGCAGGGATATCTTCCTTTCTAGAATATAAGAAAGTATAAGTTGCACATTATACATCATCCTTATATTTCTACGGGAAACGGCTGTCATCTTTGAAGGACGACAACGTCGTTTCTTCTTGGAACAGAAGAGTACATGCATGATCGGGGTTATTAAGGAGTGGTCTTGATGGGAACATACCGGAGGAAGACGCCGGAGGAGCTGCTGCTCTCGATCTATGAGCTGCATCGGGGACGTCTGAAAATCTATATCGGTCCGGTCAGCGGGTCGGGCAAAACGTATCAGATGCTGCGTGAGGGTCAAGCGCTTAAAGCGCAAGGAATTGACGCCGTGATCTGTGCGGTTTCGACGAACCAAAGTCCTGAAACAAGGGATCAGCTGGGCGATTTGGAACGGATACCAAGTATTCATTGGTTTCAGAAGGATATCGAAAAGAAGGATCTTGATGTAGAAGCTATTGTGGCACGTAATCCTGAAGTAGTGCTTACTGATGGCTTGGCTCACCAGAATCGCGAAGGTGCAGAGAGGTCAGGAAGGCTGGACGATATCAAATATTTATTGAGTAATGGGATCAGTGTCATCACAACTGTAAACGTATATGAACTAGAGGGTGCCGCGGATCTGGCGCGGAAATGGACCGGAATTGAGGTTGAGCATTCCCTTCCAGCTGAAGTGCTTACGCTTGCCGATGATATTGTTCTAATTGATGTGACACCGGAAAAGATACTTCAGCGCTTGTCCGACGGACATTTAGGTAAGCACCAGCAGATATCGCTTTTTAACAAGGGGAATTTAAGCAAGCTGCGGGAGCTGGCACTTCGGATGGTTGCTGAGGATGTTAATGATTCGCTGGAGAAACATCGGGAAGAGCAAGGGCTGCAGGGAGCGTCAGGGATTGCCGAGAAAGTCTTAGTCTCTGCACAGTATTATTGGAACGGCTCGATCCATATCCGCCGTGGACAGCAAATCGCCAAACGGTTAAATGGGGAACTTTCAGTTGTGTCATTTTGGAAGCAGGGTCTCACCTTTTCTAAGGAAGCAGCCACCTTTAAGCGATCTCTCTGGAAGCTGACCGAGAAGATTGATGCCTCTATGGAGGAGATCACCTATCGCTCGAAGCGGGAGATCCCTCGTCTGTTGGTAAAATACGCAACCCGGCACAATATAACCCGAATCGTTATGGGACATTCCAAGCAGACCGCTTGGCAGGAATTATGGAAGGGCTCGATTGCCAATTCGTTACTGAAGCAAATCCGAGGTGTGGATGTGTTCTTCGTGGCGGACCGTGCTGACCGTGAGGGAGAACGTGTACTTCCAACCCGGCAGAGTCGTAATGAACGGAAAACGGATGTCTATCACAGGTTAAGCAGTCAGGAAGTACAGGATAAAATTGATGCGATTCGCGGAGGCACCTTTAAGGTATATATCGGGGCAGCGCCCGGTGTGGGCAAGACTTACAAGATGCTGCGTGAAGGGAATGATCTCTTGAAGAGAGGGATCGATGTCGTGATCGGACTTTTGGAAACACATGGCCGTAAAGAAACCCTTGAACAAATCGGTGAATTGGAGATCCTTCCGCGTCTACGTATGGAGTATCGCGGGACCGTCCTGGAGGAAATGGATACGGCAGCTATTATTAAGCGTAATCCTGAAGTCGTGCTAGTGGATGAACTTGCTCATACCAATATGCCGGGCAGTAAACATAAGAAGCGGTATATGGATGTTATGGAGCTGCTGGATGCGGGAATATCTGTGATCTCTACCGTGAATGTTCAGCATTTAGAAAGTCTGAATGATGCCGTAGAGCAAATTACAGGCGTTAGAGTAAGAGAGACTTTTCCGGACAGTATTCTACAGCGGGCTAATGAGGTAGAGCTTATCGATGTATCACCCAAGATGCTTCAAGAGCGGATGAAGGACGGGAAAATCTATGCCATGGCCAAGGTGGATCAGGCGCTCGGGGCTTTTTTCAAAATCGGGAATTTGATCGCTCTTCGAGAGCTGGCACTGCGGGAAATTGCTGATGATGTGGATGAGCGGCTGGAAGCTTGGGAGCGTGTCGGTTCACTACGGGGACCGTGGCGGCGTCAGGAAGTCATTTATGTATGTATCACTTTGGGGGATCATGCAGAGCGCTTAATTCGGCGTGGTTTTCGAATTGCATATCGTCTAAAAGCCTGCTGGTATGTTACGTATGTGCAGGAAATTAAACAGAATGGACTCGTTTACGATAAACGTATAAATGATTTAAAAGAATTGACGGAACGACTGGGTGGAACGTTTAAAATGATTGAGAGCGGGCTTCCCGCACGAGTGGCGTCCTTGCTGCTAGAGAGATCTCAGGCTTTGCAGAGCACTCAGATTATTATCGGCCAGTCTCAACGCTCATGGCTGCGTAAATGGCTACGCGGGGATGTTACTAAGCAGATTCTACGTTCTGCCAGAAACGTGGATGTACTGGTTGTGGCGGATCTCATTCGTGAGGAACCATAGATGATGACGAATGAAAAAGAGAGTACCCTCAAGTCGATCGGCTGTGAGGATACTCTTTTTTTGCAGCTATGAATTACATCAGGTACTGAATAGTTTAATGGGTGAATTATTGGGCAGCTTCGATGAGTGCTTTGAGTGCAGGAAGATTAAATCCCTTGATCGCTTGATCCCCTGCTACGGTGACAGGAACGCCCATGAATCCAAGCTTCTCAACTTCCTCTTGATAGACTGTGCTGGTCATAACATCTCTTACTTCAAAAGGGACACCCTGCTCCGTAAGATAATTTTTAACCAAAGTACAGTCACTGCATCCTGCGGTTGAATAGACAATCACTGGCTCACTCATTGGTTCACAGCCTCTTTGATAGCATCTCTTGTGATCTTCCAGTGGGAAGTGTTCCAGCGAACCTCATTGTCCTCAAGCAGGAAGAGTTGTGGAGATTCATGTTTGATGCCGAAATCCTCAGCAATTTGATTGGAAACGGGACGATCCTCGATGACTAAGACCACTGCAGCGGCAGTATCCGCATCCTTCAGATAAGCCTGAAACTCTTCATTAGCTTTAGCACTAATCGGGCAGGTCGTGCTGTGTTTGAACAGCAGCTTCTTGCCAGGCTTAGCTACATATTGCTCAAGATCCTCCAGCGTATGGAGTTGTTGAATAGACATAGATATCACCCTCCTGGGATCGTTATTTTGCTAACAATTGTGTTGTTAACAACCTGTAATCATGATTGTAACATATATCAAAATTAAAACAAAAAGGATTCTGAAGGGCTTGCATAAGAGGGTGCTATACCTGAAACCAATCCCGTTGAAAAAAAGAGTACAGCATGCTAAGGTGAAAAGAAGCAACATGCCTAACTATATCGCTACGAGATAGGAGTGTTCAGAAGAATGAAGAGAGTTGCATGTGTAACTGGAGCTGATCGCGGGCTCGGACTGTCGCTTGTACGTTCGTTGCTGGCCAAACAGTTCTCAGTATTTGCAGGACAGTTTTTGAAAGAATCAGAAGATTTGAAAGCGCTTAAAGAACAATATCCTGAACAGTTAGAGCTTATCTCCCTAGATATCAGCAATAAAGACAGTGTAAAGCAGGCCGCAAGAGTAATAGCCAGTAAAACTGGGTATGTCGATATTATTATTAATAATGCAGGTATTATTCGTGGTGCTGATAATGCTACTGTGCTGGTGGAGCTGGATGATGAAGCCATGGCAGAAATATATAATGTAAATACGCTTGGCGCGTTAAGAGTCAGCAATGCACTGATGGGACTGCTGCTGCAAAGTAAGGATAAATTAATCGTCAATATTTCTTCGGAAGCGGGCAGTATTGCCCGAAATAAGCGTATCAACATGTACGGCTATTGTATGTCGAAGGCAGCACTGAATATGCAGTCCTCCTTGATGCATAATCATCTAACAACGCTTGGCGGTCAAGTGATGGTATTCCATCCTGGCTGGCTGCAGACTTATATGCATGGTAAGAAGGATGAACAAGCGCAAACGACTCCGGAAGTGTCGGCGGAACAGATTATAGCTCTTGTTCTCGATTATAAAAAATATCTGGGCGAGGAACCGGCCTATCTGGATATGGATGGCAGTGCGTGGCCTTGGTAGAAAGGGTATCTCAAAATAGGATTGGAAGAAAGGCGCTGATAATATGTCAACACTAAAGGCACTCGCACTCGGAAGCTACTCGGAGGTTAAATATCACCCCTTTGCTGGCGTGGACCGGGAGATCGAACAAATACTTGCTAATGACTTACAGGTTTTTTCCTCAGAGGATTATGCGCTGCTTCATAAAGAAACGTTGTCTGACTACAAGCTGGTAATCTCCTACACCGAATTTTCTGATGATAAAATCCCGGCGGAACAAAGCAGTGCTTTGCTGTCCTATGTGGCTGAGGGGGGCGGACTACTAGTGGTACATAACGGAATTTCCTTACAACGCAATCAGGAGTTAGGTGCTATGCTGGGCGCACACTTCACCCATCATCCAGAATACACTAAGCTACAGATGTCCATACCCGCACGGGAGCATCCCATTATGCAGGGAATTGAAGAATTTGTGATCGAGGATGAGCCGTATTATTTTGAGATGCATCCGTATTTCGAAACGACGGTGCTTGCAGAATATCCACATGAAGGAGCTATGCGACAAGCAGCTTGGTGTCACGAATTTGGTTTGGGTCGGGTGGTTTATTTAATGCCCGGGCATCATTTACCTTCATTTTCGGTAGAGCCATTCCGTGAAATGATTCGTAGAGGTGGGCTTTGGGCAGCAGGATTATTGTAGGTTATAAGTGGACAACTATATTATAGATGAAAAACGAGTCCAACTGTGGGATAACTACGGTTGGATTTTTTTGTTGACTCTTACATTGGTGTCAGGGTTTATACTGGTGTAGAACAATTCTCATGAACCCCGGGGAGAAGGCTATGAAAATAGGTGAGCTTGCTAAACTGACGGGCGTAAGCGTCCGTTCACTTCGTTATTATGAGAGTCAGGGATTAATCTCTCCGATCCGTCAGGCCAACGGATATCGGGAGTACTCTTCACTCGCTGTGGAGACGGTAGAAACGATCAAATTATATTTGAACCTGGGTCTGTCAACAGAACAGATTGCAGGCTTTCTACATTGTGTCTTGATGAACAAAGAAGCTTTCTGCGCAGAAGTGATGCCACTATACCGCAGTAAGCTTGAAGATATTGAACGTCAGCTTGTAGAGCTGAATCAGATCAAACGGAATTTGGAAGAAAGAATGGCATCTATCTTGCAAGAGCAGAACGAAAGTAGGTTAGGGACTTGTACACTGGAGAACTTGGAGTAAGTACTGCCGGTGTTGAAAACTATGAGGAGGAATGACAAATGGCTATTACAAATGCAGATAGTGCTGATTGGGTACGAGCAGAAATAGGCAGTGGTGGAACGGTATTGGTAGATTATGGTGCGCCATGGTGTCCTCCTTGCAAGGTGCTGCTGCCTCTTCTGGAGGATCTTCATCAGGAATATGGAGATGATGTTTCTATTGTAAAGGTGAATTGTGACGAATTGCCGGATCTGGCTGGGGAAGCCGGGGTTATGGGAATGCCTACAGTCATTGTATATAAAGATGGGCAGGCCATGGAAAAGTTGGTAGGCCTACGTCCGATATCAGCCTACCAAGGTGTATTAAACAAGGTTATTCAAGCATAGGGAAATAATTATAAAGATGATCTTAGGGAGACCCCAAATTGTGGGGTCTTCTTTTGTATGCATGAATTATCCATCTTCGGTAAAAAATACGATCACAGCTATAAAGGAGGGGTTAGGGGTGTGGAACGAGGTAATAGAATTAATTCCGAGTTGGGGTGTGATTTTCCAAGGGATTATGATTTTCTGTGTCCCTTTCTTCCTACTTCGTACAATAAGCTGGGCTAAAGCCAAAGAAGACAGGAAAACCACTAGAGCGGAAAAAGCTACTGGCAGTAAGGGTGGAGGGGTTCCTTACGGAGAAGCAGCATCTGGAAAAACAAGCCTATTAGAACGATCCCAGGAGCAGTCTAGCTCGGATGTAGTAACTAAGGATAAGGGAAAGAGAATCACTTATAGCGGCCACTTTGAGGATGATTTGCAGAAGTTTAAAGCGATCAGCGCCGATATGCATGATGTGAATGTAAGGGAGCTGCGAATCGGAAGCATAAAGACAAGAGCAGCGCTATTGTACGTAGACGGACTAACAGACAAAGACAAAATGGATCGGAATATATTGAAGCCGTTAATGAATGCGTATCAGCCATTTAAGGATATGAACTCGGTACCGGCAGCAAAGGATCTACAAGATATTCTCATCCATGAGATCCTGCTTATCTCGGAAGTGGGGCTTACGAATAATGCATACCTCTCTCTTCAGAAGGTGTTATTTGGATCTGCCGTGTTGCTTGTGGAGGGAATATCAGAGGCTTTTGTGCTCAGTAGTCCGAAGGGGGCTACAAGAGGGATAGAGGAGCCGGAATCTGAAGCAGTCCTGCGGGGCTCACGAAGTGGATTTAACGAGACCTTAAGCGACAACACGGCAATGCTGCGTAGACACGGGCAGAGTACAGAACTAGCTATGATTTCTTTTACTGTAGGAAAGAGAATGCAGAAGGAGCTCATCCTAACCTATATCAAGGATATTGCGAATGATGAACTTGTAGAAGAGGTCAAACGAAGAATTGAAACGATAGACTTAGATGATATTCAAGAATCTGGCTATGTTGAGCAATTAATCGAAGATAATAGCTACAGTCCTTTCCAGCAGATTCAAAATACAGAGAGACCGGACCGTGTAATGGCAGCACTCCTGGAAGGAAGAGTAGCCATTTTACTTGACGGTACACCCTTTGCATTGATTATGCCGGTAACCTTCGGGATGTTACTGCAATCGCCAGAGGATTATAATGATCGCTGGATGGTAGGCTCGCTGCTGCGCCTTTTACGTTTTTTTGCGGCAACGATATCACTGTTTGCCCCGGCACTATATATTTCCTTCCTCTCGTTCCAGCCGGGATTGATTCCCACTAAGCTAGCCATTTCTATTATTGCCTCTCGGCAAGGTGTTCCCTTCACTGTATTAATCGAAGCCTTGATTATGGAGACCTCGATTGAAATCTTACGGGAGGCTGGACTTCGCTTGCCTAAACCTATCGGTCCGGCAATGGGGATTGTCGGCGGTCTGATCATCGGTCAAGCTGCGGTGGAAGCTGGAATCGTGAGTCCAATCCTAGTCATTGTAGTATCAATTACGGCTGTTTCTTCCTTCTCTATGCCAATGTATAGTGCTGGGATGACGCTTCGTATGCTTCGATTTGCAGCTATGTTTTTTGCAGCAATCTTTGGATTATACGGAGTGGTACTATTTTTTCTTTTGCTTAGTAGTCATTTAATTAAGCTGAAGAGCTTTGGTGTTCCCTATCTTGGTCTGGCAGTTCCGAATAAGTCAGTCAATTGGAAAGATTTTATATTCCGTATGCCTTTGCAATTTCTAACTGGGCGGCCTACGTTGTTGAAACCAAAGGACCCTTTGCGTAAAGGGTAAAAAGTCTAGGTAAAGGAGGAAGAGAACATGAGCGCCGAGGTAAAGGACCGGATTACTGCTGTTCAAGCGACGATCATTCTAGCCAACTATACGATTGCGGCAGGGGTACTTACGCTTCCTCGGACAATTGTTGAAGCTAGTGGTGCACCAGATGTTTGGATAGCTGTTTTTTTAGGAGGAGTGGCCTCCTTTCTGTTTGGATTGATCATCGTAAAACTTAGTCAACGGTTCCCGGGCCAAACTTTCTTTCAGTATATCGGGAAGATCATCGGCAAGCCTCTCGGAACAGTTCTCTCATTAGGAGTCATTGGATATTTTCTCAGTATCGCCGGCTTTGAGATACGTTCGGTGCAAGAAGTGACCTCTTTTTTCCTACTGGAAGGTACACCTCCTTGGGCAATAGTGGCTGCTTTTATGTGGATTGCCTTCTATTTATGCAGAGGAGGCATTAATGCGATCACTAGTATGTGCAGACTTATAGTTCCGATAACCTGGACAGTGTTTTTAGGCGTTTGTCTGCTAAGTTTTGAAGTTTTCGACCTCAACAATCTTCTTCCAATACTTGGAGATGGATTAGATCCTGTGTGGAATGGCATTAAGCCAACCATCCTAACCTTTACAGCTGGTGAAGCGATGCTGTTTGTTGTTGCTTTTATGGATAAGCCCCAAAAAGCAGTAAAGGTAATTATAGCCGGAACCTGTATATCGACGATATTTTATGTCCTGGCTGTTGTAGCGACTATAGGTGCCTTTTCTATCGATGGGGTCCTCACAAGAACCTGGCCGTTTCTCGATCTTGTTCGAAGCTTTGAAGTGAACTATCTCATCTTTGAAAGGTTTGAGTCATTGTTGTTGGTGATCTGGATTATGCAGATCTTTTGTACTTTTTGTATTGCGATTTATGCGGCGGCGTTAGGGTTGTCTCAAATCATTCATAAAAACTTTAAAAGCTGTTTGTTGGCGTTACTTCCGGTTGTTTATGTAGTTTCTAGGATTCCTCCAAATGTGAATGCTCTGTTTACATTTGGAACAGGTATTGGGGATTGTATGCTTATTCTATTCGGATTGCTTCCGTTGCCACTATTAATCATTACATACTTCCGGAGGGCTGTTTCATGAAACAATGGAGGATGTGGATCGTTCTTTCTCTAGTATGTAGCCTCTTGTCCGGCTGCTGGAGCAGTTCACCTATAGAGGAATTAAACTTGGAGATTGGTGTTGCACTTGATAGTGTGGACGCGTCAGAAGATGAGGAGGCTGTTAAGTCAGGAGTTGAGAATCATTCGAAACATCCAAAAATAATAAGTACCTATCAATTTACGATTCCACAAGGGTCGGGTGGAGCCGTTATGAAGTCTTCTAGCAGTTCATCCTCCTCTTTTAAGAATTACTATAATATGAGTGAAACCAGCGATTCCATCTTTGAAGCGATGCGGCAGCTTTCACTGCGTACTAGACGCACTCCGATTGGTCATCACCTTAAGGTTATTGTGATTAGTGAGGAACTGGCGCGTTCCAATAACCTTACTAAACTCATAGATTTCTTTACACGGGATAATGATATTCGTCCAAGTGTCATGTTATTTGTCAGCAAAGGAAAAGCCAAAGATGTATTGGAAAATGCACTGCCGGGTCAGACCCCTGCATTTGTACTAGAAGGGATCTTCAATAACAGAGACCGGAATATGGGGATATGGGAGCCGGTAACACTGGCCAAAGTAGTTGGCCCGTTACAAGGAAAGAAAAGCTTCTTAGTGCAAAATGTTATCGCTATTGATCAGGAGACTAAGCTAGCAGGAGCAGGCGTATTCAAAGGGACAACGGGGAAGCTTATCGGCTTTTTGGACGAGTCGGAGCTGGAGGGGATGGCCTGGCTGACCGGAAAGGGATTAGGGGGAGTGCTTAAGACGTATGATCCGGATACTAATAATCTCATAACCTATGAAGTTAAATCCATGCATAGCAAGATCAAAGCTAATGTGAACAACGGGCAGATTTCTTTTTATGTGAAAATAAAATCTACAGGTAGATATGCCGAGGTTTTTGCCGAGAAACCGAAAAAATTACATGACGGAATTGTAAAGAAGGATAAAGCTTTGCTGCAGAAGCGTGTCCTAGAATTGGTGCAAACTACTGTAACAAAAATGCAAAAGGAACTGCATACCGAAGCTGCCGGTTTCGGCACCAGTCTGCATAATCAGCATCCAGCCGTATGGAGGAGCGTCAAGGATAACTGGGACGAAACCTTCAGCCAAATTCCGATTACCTATGAAATAAACCTGAATATTGAAGAGTACGGTGCATCAGATACAACCGCTGAATAGAGAGATTGTAAACGATTCAGAGCTACTTCGTCTGAAGTGTGACAGGTACGATATCATTTTGGTGTAACGCATCGAGTACTTCGGTTTTTAATTGTTCAGTAAAGGTATTCCATGTTTTTTTGCCGACATTGAGCTCTTCTCGCCCAATAGCATGTAGTGTTTCCAGCCAAAGGCGCTTATCGTTAATCAGCCCGAGCTGATCTTGGATCTGTTTATATATTTCCTCATGGGCATGGAACTTTTGATTTAACGCAAAAGAGGCTGCACTAGCGGTATATCGCAGCTCCTTAGCGGCCATCCTCAGCTCGTGCAATGAGTCGAAGGCTGCTTCTGATTCGGCATCTTGTCCACGAAATATAGCCTTGCAAGCTTTTTTCTTCTGCTCGTAAGCTACCTCAAGTTCGCGCATGACAACGTTAGCATCTTTTTTCGCTACCAGGGCCTCAAGCTGTTCACTTAGGAAAGCTTTCCACTTATCATCCAGATCTTCATTGATTAGCTTAGGCAGCTCATCGGCCAGCTTCTTACGATAAGTTTTGCGCTTGTCCTTTTGGTGGTCGATCACAGCCTTCAACAGTTCTGCTGTCTTTGTATCGCCGTTTTCCTTGGCGTGTTTACGTTTAGTCTTGAACGATTCAATCAGAACATCTGCATCTCTGACCTTGCCTAATCTCTTTTGGGCTTTTTCAAATATGGGGTATAGCCCTAGAGTATGACCAGGGTCGAGAATGGAAAGCAGTGTTAACAGCTTACGGCAGTTCACTCTTGCTTGGTGAATGTCCTCGTCATCGAATTTGCTAATTGCATCATGGCAGTAATCCCAGAAATCAATATACAGCAGGTTAAGTGCCTGTTCCCATTGTCTTGTCTTGGTTAACTGTCGTTCCTTCATCACTTCCACTGTCATGCGGCATCACTCCTTAACGTTGTGTATAGCATGAACCTAAGGCAACCCCCTATTCGAGCCGGGGCATGTTCGTATACTATAAGGATAGCGTTATCATAACCTCATTTCAATTCTGATTTCGCACTAGCGGGGCAGATAGGTTACAATATCACGGATAATACGAGAAAGAGGGGAATCGGTGGATACTCGTGAGTATGATGCAATGATCAATGGATCTATTAATAGAAGTAAGGAAGCCATCGGACTTCCTGCAGAAATGGGACTCTTCCAGCATTTGATCTTAAAGGATAATAGTAAAAAGGTAGAAGAAGCGGGGGCCGGGGAGCTGTTGATCCCGTTCGCCTTTGAAGAGACCCTTTGCAGGGATGTTGGAGCGGGTCTCGTTCCTCCTAGCCTGCACCTATGGAGCCATTCTGGAGGTGTTGCGCTTGGACTACGGGACAGCAAGCTTCCGTACGCTGCCCAAGCGATGACTAAGCTGGAGCAGCAAGGGATTCGTACAGCGGTAAGACATTCCGGCGGTGCTGCGGTGCCTCTGGATGATGGAATTGTTAATGTTTCGTTAGTGCTACCCAAAGGACGCGGAAAGCTGGATTTTCATGATGACTTTAGGCTTCTGGCTTCTCTGATCACGGAGGCAGTTGCTATGAGTCATCCACAGGCTGCGGCTCAAATAAAGGCTGGTGAGATTGTTGGATCTTATTGCCCGGGGGACTTCGATTTGGCGATTAATGGGCGGAAATTTTGCGGCATTGCTCAGCGCAGACAAAATAATGCTTATTTCGTACATGCATTTGTAGTAGTTTCGGGTTCGGGACAGGAACGCGGTGAACTCATTCATAAATTCTATGAGCACGCCTCTGGAGGAGACTCGGCATTATCTTATCCGCGGGTTCGTCCAGAGACAATCGCTGGGCTTGGTGAACTAGGTGGGCCGATTACCACTGAAGTATTTGCCGCAGGGATTAGACAAGCATTAGCTGCCCGTGGAGTGTTGCTTAAATCCTCTGACAGGCTGCAGCAGGAGACAGGATATTTCTTGGACTATAAGGATCCGCGTGTTCTGGATGCTGCGCGAGTCCTGCGTGAACGTTATGCCCAAGGATAAATGGATATTGAGCATCGTAAAGAAGGACGTAACAGAATCTGGCGAGAGCCCGGCTTCTGTTACGTCCTTTTATTCATATAAATCCGGACGTCTGTCTGCAAAAATCGGGATTTGTGATCGGATTTCACGCACCTTATGTAATGCGATATCCCCCGTTAGGATTTCTTCCCCTTCAGAAGCCTCAACTAAAATATCTCCCCAAGGATCGATTATCATAGAATGCCCAGCAAAGGTATTGTTAGGATCATTTCCAGCACGGTTGCAGGCTATTACATAACATTGGTTCTCGATCGCTCGGCTGATCAGTAACGCACGCCAATGGGATAGCCTAGATAATGGCCACTCTGCACTGACAAACAAGATTTCTGCGCCTTGCGCGGTATGGGCACGAACCCATTCTGGAAATCGGATATCATAACAGATTAATCCGGCACATAAGGTACCCTCCATAGAGAAGAGTCCTTTGGCTTCTCCCGGCTGCAAATACAGATGCTCATCCATTAGCTGGAACAAATGCAGCTTACTGTATTCACCAACGAGTTCCCCAGCTCGATTAAATATAAACATCCGATTAGTTACCCCGGAGGCATTCCTACTAGCGACTGAACCAGCAACGATATTGATATTGTATTGTTTAGCTAAGCTGGAGATGAATTCTTTGGTTATTGCTCCGTCTAGATCGCCAATTTCTTCTAGCCGGGTTAGATCATAGCCGGTGGTCCAAAGCTCAGGGAGAATAAGACAGTCGGGCGATGCAGCAGCAGCTTCACTAATTTTATTTGCTACAGTAGCATAATTCATAGCAGGATTGCCAAATGCTATATCCGTCTGAATCAGGGAGATTCTCATAGGATTCCTCCTTTTTGTTCAAGACTATAGCACCTTAAGGGGATAAGCAATGTTGATTTTTAAAAAATGATTTGATATATTAGTTGACGGGTCAATGATTATCAGTTAATATAATCTTATGCAAAACAATTGTATACAATTAAATTTATAAAGGAGGTATATTTTGACGGAGCACTTTCCTGAGGAAGACCGCATATTTGAACTGCTGCAGGCATTAAACAAGGGAATCTGTCCGAAATTCGAACGATGTGCTGGGATCAGTCCCACACGGCTTCGCCTCCTGCATGAACTGTTCCAGGTAGATGAAGTCAGCCAAATTACTCTGCAAAAGGGCATGGATATAGATGCGGCCGCCGTTACTCGGCACTTAAAAGGGATGGAAGAGAGCGGTACGATCACTCGCCGCAACAACCCAGCAGATAACAGGGTTACATTGGTCTCATTAACGGATCAAGGACGGGAAAGAATGATTCAATATAGTGAAGAGAAGAGACGATTTGTCGCTACTCTGCTTACTGGATTTAACGATCAGGAGCGAACAGTGCTCATAGATATGCTTAATCGTCTGCAATCTAATATCAATTTGTTGTAACAACACCAAATACAAACTCAAAGGAGATATACACATATGAACGCTACACAAACACAAACCAATGATTTTAAAGAAATTATTACGGGTCGCCGCTCTATCCGCAAATATGATCCATCCGTTAAGATCAGCAAAGAAGAGATGACACAAATTCTTACGGAAGCGACCCTTGCACCTTCTTCAGTAAATATGCAGCCTTGGCGGTTTCTTGTCATTGAAAGTGACGAAGCTAAAGCTACTTTAGCTCCTCTTGCTCGCTTTAATGGCGTACAAGTTGAAACCTCTGCAGCTATGATTGCCATCTTCGGTGATTTGAACAATTTCGATTATGCTGAGGAGATTTATGGTACAGCTGTTGAACGTGGACTAATGCCTGCTGAAGTAAAAGAAAACCAATTGACTAGATTGTCCGCTCACTTTGCTACCTTGCCACGTGAAGTTAACAAAGACACTGTGCTTATCGACGGCGCTCTTGTTGCGATGCAGTTGATGCTGGTTGCCCGTGCACATGGTTACGATACAAACCCAATTGGTGGTTACGAGAAAGATCAAATCGCAGAAGCGTTTGGCATGGAAAAAGATCGTTATGTTCCTGTAATGTTACTTTCCATTGGTAAGGCTGTTGATGCAGGTTATGCATCGGTCCGTTTGCCTATCGATAAGATTGCTGAGTGGAAATAATAGGGTACACCTTAGGAGGAAAATACAATGATCATTATTCATGCTGTGCTTAAAGTAAATCCGGAACGTCGCGAACAGTTCTTGGCGGAGTCCAAAACACTGCTCACTGCTACTCATGCTGAAGAGGGAAATCTCTCTTATGAACTTTATGAAAATGCGGGAGAAGCAAATTCATTTATTATGGTGGAGACATGGCGCGACGCAGACGCCGTATCCAGCCACAATACAAGCCCACATTTTACCGCGTTCTCAGCTAAAGCAGCTGAATTCTTGGCTGCGCCGCTCGACGTTAAGGTATTTAGCGCAGAGCAAGTGAAATAAGTTATCTCGATTCTTAGTGAATCCTGGTTGATCTTAAACAGGGATGGTCCAAAGCCACATTGGCTGCGGGGCATCCCTGTTTTTTATGTTCCCCGTTTATAAGGAGGAGTTCAAGGGTATCTATCCTTACCTTGATACATGCCACTCACAATAAAGATAGGGGATCTTACATATGGAAATACAGAAAAATATGATCGATATCTTGAACTATTATTTATCAGGCGGTTCACTTGTCCGTATGTTGGGCAAAGCAGGAGAAGAGGTGGAGCGTTGGCTAAAGGAGATCGACTTGGAGGCAGCCAAAGCATACCGTCAGTCCATTGGCGGAGTCATCACGGAGAGTCAGCAGCTATTGCAGGTTCCTGGCGTTAGTCCAAGATTGCTGGGGCAACTTACTGAAGCATCAGGCAGATTAGATTCAGACAAGCTAAAAGTTCTGGCCCCACAAACCACATGGAATAATCGAGTAGATCCTTACGTGAACGGACCCGAATGCCTTGGAATGATATTGGAAGAAATGAAGAAGGCACAGCATTATATTCACCTGTCCGTGATGCTCTTCTTTAATGACCGTTCAGGCAATCTGGTTGCAGATGAATTATTTCATGCTCTGAAACGGGGGGTGAAGGTACGGATCATGGTCAATTACACGCTGACAGCTTTAGGATATGAGAATAATCTGGCGGTTGGTCAATTCTCTAAAATTTCTGAAAGGCTCGAGAATGCAGGAGCTAAGCTGTTGAATACCTTCAATTCTTATTATACAGCCGTAGAATGGCGTGTGAAGCGGAAGGTTCTGGAGCAGCAAGGCGTACCGGAAAGTATCCTGTTCTTACAGGATAAAGTACAAGAGGATGTAGAGATCACAGGACTGAATGTCATTGATCATCGGAAGTTTATGGTCATTGATGGGGTGACCTCTATTATTGGAAGCCTGAATATTGGCGATCAGTACACATACGTGACACCTGTTCAGGTTTCATCTGCGGTCAGTATAGAAGGACATCTACAGGGGATTCCTAGTAAAAAAGAGGAGTGGCATGATGGATGCTTCCGGATTTGTGGCGCGGCGGCGCAGACTCTGAATGTTATGTTTCATTCCCGTTGGCTGCTATTGGGCGGCGATCCTTTTGACGTAGAGGATGCCTTCTACCATCCGGATGTGAATTATCATTTTGGAGAGGAAGAATGTACGCTGTTTGCAAGTTTTCCGGGCAACCCAGTTAACTTCATTCAGCAATATTACTTAGATTTAATTACCTATGCGACTGAGGAGACGGTGATTGTAAATCCTTATTTGATTGATCAAGAGTTTTGGGATCGGCTAGGGGAGCTAGGGCCAGACTGTTCCAGTCATCTGAGCATTTGCAATCCGCTGAAGGTTAATGATCATCCTACCAATTATGCGGCGGTACGAGGCAATATGTATAAGCCGTTTATCAATGGGGTTTCCTTTTATGATTACAGCTTCACAGGTCGGTTTTCACATTGGAAAATAACCTATGACCATAGATCACAGGCTGTATTTCATGGCTCCTATAACATCAATGAGAGAAGCGCCTGCCATGATTTCGAGCTGGGAATGCTGGTGAAAGGAGAGGCTTTCGCAGAGCGGATAAAGTCTATGATTGATTATGATCTAGGCGTTTCACGAAAGATTACAAAGAAAAGTGAGTTCTTTAAGCATCCTTGGCTGCATCCTAGTACTTATCTGAACAAGGTTACTCAGAATTACACTTGATAATATCGGTTCGTTGTCATGTATAATGATCGTTATAAATGATCAAGGTGGAATAAAAGCTATGAAAATCAAAATTACAAAGAGTGGCTTGAAAAAGGATGAGGTATTTTTTCGCACAGAGTTTGGTGAGGGTAGGGGGATCTGGTGCGGTGCTCCTATGGGGCCAGATACGGAAACGGATGTGGAATTCGAGCTTTCGGAGCTGCTCATGAGATGGGTGGATATTCTACCTGTACCTGCTACTGAATTCGACATCAGATTAGAGGGAGATAAAGTTGTTTTTACCGGTGTGCTGGAGAATATTGAAGAGGACGGAACTGGATTTTTGCGATTAGGTGAAAGTCTAGTAATGTTCGAGTGTCTCGGTGAGCCTATGGCGCTTGGTGTCTTTGTAGAAGTGCAGGTCCGTGATGTGCGCATCTACCCCTTGAGTATTTGACGCTTATCAGGGACTAAGATAACATACAAAGATAACACTAGATTTAGAAGTAAGTTATGAGGAGTAGAAGTCTATGAACACCGAAATTCAGCAATTTAAGACCGAATTCTTCAAGGCGCTGGCTCATCCGATGCGTATTCGTATCCTGGAACTGCTCAGCGAAGGTGAGAAGAATGTGAATGAGCTGCAAGCGATTCTAGGATCAGAAGGCTCTGCTGTATCTCAGCAGTTAGCTGTTTTACGTGCCAAGAATGTAGTAGCCAGTGTAAAAGAAGGCACCACAGTGATTTATTCGCTACGTGATCCACTGATTAAAGATCTTCTGGTCGTAGCTAAACAAATATTTGATAACCATCTGGTGAATACCATTTCATTGCTTGAGGGTATGCGCGGAGAATAAATGAATAACATTATTTTGGCGTTGACAACAGTCGCGTCCTAGAGTAATGTTTTTCTTATATTCAAATAATCAGATATTCAAAGAAAAGAAGGTTTGATCATGACAGGGTGGGGCCGGTATAAAGGCTACAACATGAATGCTTTTCGCAAGGATTTGATTTCGGGGACAATCGTCGGTGTTATTGCCATTCCTTTGGGGATGGCATTTGCTATTGCTTCCGGTGTTAAACCGGAGTATGGCATTTACACGACGATCGTTGCCGGCATATGTATTTCATTGTTCGGAGGATCAAAATTTCAAATTGGCGGGCCGACAGGTGCTTTCATCCCTATCTTATTTGCCATTGCGATGGAGTATGGCTATGAGAACCTGCTTATCGCAGGGATGATGGCAGGGGTTATATTAGTCCTCATGGGATTATTAAAGCTGGGAGTACTGATTAAGTTTATTCCGAGGCCAGTAACGATTGGTTTCACAGCGGGAATAGCGGTCATTATCTTTACCGGACAGATTGCTAATTTCCTTGGATTAAGGGATATAGAACGGCATGAGCGCTTTGTAGATAACATGAAAGAAATAGGGCTTCATCTATCGACGGTGAATGGGTATAGTATTCTGACCGCTGTGATTTGTCTTGCCGTGGTCATCCTAGCAATTCGATTCGCTCCAAAGGTGCCTGGATCATTGGTAGGTCTTCTGTGCGCGACTGTGATTGCTGCGTTATTCTTTAGCGGCAAAGTGACTACGATTGGCTCTGCTTACGGGGACATTCCGAATACCTTACCGAGCTTTCGATTTCCGGACATTACTTGGGAACGGATTACCCTGCTAATTCGTCCGGCATTTATCATTGCAATGTTAGGCGCTATAGAGTCATTGTTATCCGCTGTTGTAGCGGATGGAATGACAGGCAGCCGCCATAATAGCAACCGTGAGCTAATCGGTCAGGGGATCGCGAATATTGCTGCTCCATTGTTCGGAGGCATACCGGCAACAGGAGCAATTGCTAGAACAGCGACGAACATCAAGAGTGGCGCTGTTTCTCCGATCTCAGGGATCGTTCACGGTGTGGTAGTGTTTCTAATTCTCCTGTTGTTCGCACCCTATGCTTCGAGTATTCCTTTAGCTGCGATGGCACCTATCTTAATGGTAGTAGCTTGGAATATGAGTGAGCGCAAAGAGTTCCTTCATTTGCTTAAGATCAAGACCGGCGATTCCTTGGTATTATTCATCACTTTCTTGTTAACAATTTTTGCAGATTTAACGTTGGCTGTAGAGGTGGGATTAATTCTTGCAGTCATTCTGTTTGTGAAACGAATGGGAGAGGTTCATTTGGTGGCCAAAGTACTGCCTGATCCGAATTCCGTTAAGGTAGAAGCACATATGGTCACGGAGAGTCATGATTGTCCGCAAATTGGTATTTACACGGTGGAGGGTCCGCTATTTTTTGGCGCAGCCTATCGATTCGATGATACTATGCCAAGTTATGGCTCAGATCAGCCCAGAATTATATTAATGCGTATGGGGAAAGTACCATTCATGGATACCACAGGAGAATCCAATTTGGCAGAACTGGTGCGGCATTTACAAGCTGTTGGAGGGAAACTAATGATCTCCGGCATACAGCCGCAGCCGCTTGAGTTGCTCAAGAGAACTGGACTGTATGACACTATAGGTGAGGCGCAGTTTCATCAGCACACTGGGGAAGCGATTAATGATGCACTTAGCAGTATCGATTACAATAAGTGTATTGGATGTAGCCATGCCGCTTTTAGGGAGTGTACAGCGTTCTCGTGTATGGAAGAGGCGGGAAACCTACGCGGTCTAAAGGGGCGTAAGAAACCTGTAATAGCACCTGAACTAAATGGTGGTCTCTGAGTTAAATAGACAAGAGTCAGCCCGGGCGTTTCTGTGTCCGGGTTTTTCTGTTCAAATATAAGAATTTAAGTTTCACATCATATATTATCCTTATATTTCTCGCTTAAACGCTTATTGTCCTAATAAGGACGACAAAGGCGTTTATGCTTGAGATTGGACTTGAGAATGCCAAATTTGTACAATTGGGTATAAGTTAAATGTAAACTATCTCGATAAGGAGAATATAAGCTCATGAAGGAATTGAATTATCCGAAGGTGTTTATGCTCTTGGCAGGTCTGTCTGTGGCGACATTGGCCGTATATCGTGTAGTGTCACTACAGACGGATTCGTTTTATGCATTTTTAATCTGGAATTTGTTCCTGGCTTGGATTCCGTTCCTGTTCTCTATGGCTGCTTATGAACTGGATAAAAGGAAGATAGGTGGCTTGCTGCTTATTCCCCTAGGCGTCGCTTGGCTGCTGTTCTTTCCGAACGCGCCTTATCTCATGACGGATCTGGTGCATCTGACGATAAGAAAAAGTAGATATATCGTGGATGGCACCATTCAGAATCGGTATTGGTATGACTTGGTAACTCTCTTATTGTTCACTTGGAGCGGTTGGCTAACCGGGTTCTTCTCTTTATACCAGTTCCAGACGGTTGTTTATCGCAAGAGCAGCCTGCTGTTCTCTTGGATATTCGTACTCGCGGCATGTGTGCTTGGGGGATATGGAGTTCTGCTTGGCCGAGTCTACAGGCTGAATAGCTGGGATGTACTGACGGACCGGCATCAGTTGTACCAACTGGTTATGGACAGCTTGAATCGACAATCGGTATTTTTCAGCTTGTTTATTGCGTTTGTATTACTGGTTATCTACGCTACGATGTACTGTTTGCTGAATGGTCTTGGAACCAGTGAAAGAGGAAGGGGCGCTAAGAGCATTCGTGGTTAATCCATAAATTCGGGATCAAATTGGTATTGTTTCAGATCTACCACACCTTTTTCATTAAAAATAATCCCTTCCTCCTGCAAATAAAGCTTCTGGAGGGAGCTGGATTCATCTTCAGTCAAGGAGATCATTCCTTTGGCGTTGATGACCCGATGCCAGGGAAGCTTGTATTTTCTACTCATGGAATGAAGGATCCGAACGACCTGCCTCGCGCCTCTTGGGCTTCCTGCCGCACGTGCTATTCCTCCGTAAGTCATCACCTTACCTTCAGGTATGGATTGTATAATACGTATCACTTGTTCCGTAAATGGTGTCATAGGGAGCTCCTATTTCTTATTTTCATCAAATTATACCAGATGATCACTATAATCATAAACCATCAACAATGTCGCTGCTAAAGCGGCTTTTTTTATTTTCAAAGGATGAAGTTTTCTTTCCCTCGCGTAGGAGTTGATCCCTTTTCAGTATAATTTTGGCGGATAGTATTTAGTGAGACGGGGGATAATTTCTAGGAAACCTATTGTGACAGGAGTGGCTACTTTGGAGAAACAGACGACAGAGAATAACCGCAAAGATTCTCAGCAAAATAAGAAGTCTGGGCAGACTCTAAGTACGTCACTGGATGAAATGATGGACCTGTTTCGGCAAATATTTAAGGACGATGGAACCCTTAGAATCAGAGTGATAAATAATGAGGGCAGTGAAGCTCTTCGCTTCGGGTTAGTTTATGTTGACGGGATGGTTGACAGGGAAATGATCCAGTACGGAGTGATTAAGCCCCTAATGAAATTTGATTTTACGGCAATGGATAGCGGGAATACAGCTGAACTGATGGAAAAAATCCGGACGATGGTTATTAACATTAGCGATGTAGTCTGCTCTACGAGTTTGGATGAGATGGTTAGCGGGGTCGTAGCTGGAAAAACACTATTTCTGATGGATGGCTTTGCGGGTGCGCTAAACATTAGTGCACAGGGGTGGGAAACGAAGGCTATCGCGGAGCCTTTGACGGAAAAAAGCGTCAAGGGTCCAAGAGAAGGTTTTACAGAGTCGCTGCTTGTAAACTTGACTCTCATTCGCCGAAGGGTGCAAAGTCCGGACTTAAAGTTGATTTATGGCCAGGTCGGGGTTCGTTCCAAAACAGAAACATGTATTTGTTATATTGAAGGTTTGGCCTCACCGGATGTTGTGAAAGAGCTGCAGAACCGAATTCAGCAGGTGGACATAGATGTTGTATTGGATACGTCTATTCTTTCGGAGCTTATTCGAGATGAACCCTTTTCACCCTTTGAAATGACGGGAAGCACAGAACGTCCTGATTCTGTAGTGAGCAAAATGATGGAAGGTAGAGTTGCCTTATTAATGGAAGGCAGTCCTTATGCAATGACAGTGCCCTATTTGTTTGTGGAGAATTTTCAGGCTAGTGCTGATTATTATATTAACTATTACTTTGGTTCATTTAACCGAATGATAAGGGTACTTGGGGCCTTTTTGTCTATTAGTATTCCTGCTTTGTATGTAGCGTTGGTTACCTATAGTCAGGAAATGCTGCCTACTATGTTGTTGCTCAGTATTTCAACGTCGAGAGTAGCCGTTCCTTTTCCGACTGTGGTGGAGGTCTTGTTCATGCTAACGATATTTGAAATTCTGCGAGAGGCAGGAGAACGAATACCGACCTACATTGGTCAGGCGATTAGCATCGTAGGTGCGCTTGTACTGGGTCAGGCGGCTGTAGAAGCGAGAATCGTCAGCGCTCCTATGATTATTGTAGTAGGTCTAACGGGAATTATGGCTTTGCTCAACCCTAGATTGACGGGACCTCTAATCGTGGTAAGGTCACTTTTGCTGTTCGCAACCTTTTTTCTAGGATTGTACGGGTATTTTCTGGGTGTGATCGGACTAGTGATTCATTTGATGAGTTTACGTTCCTTTGGGGTCCAGTACATGCTTGGAATAGGCTCTATTCATCCGCAAGACATTAAGGATACAGCTATAAGGGCGCCGTGGTGGCATATGTATCTACGTCCGGCGATGATTGGGGCACGTAATCGAAAGAGAAAAGCGACAAATAAAGCAAGGAATCGGTCATGAGGAAAATGAAAAGAGGATTGCTAGCTTGTATATCGCTATTATTTCTGATCAGTATCTTAGGCTGTTGGGATTACGCCGAGATTGAAGATAGGGCAGTTGTAGCAGGCCTTGGCATCGATAAAGATTCTGACGGTAAGCTGTTAGCGACGGTCGAAATCGTGGATACGAAAGAGGGGATGAAATCTAGTCAAGCGGGTTATAAGATGGTTAGTCTTTCAGGTAAAACGATGTTTGATATTGTACGAAGCATGATTTCAATAACGGGAAAGAAACTATTTTGGAGCCATTCCAAGGCGATCATTCTCAGTGAGGAGGTAGCAAAGGAAGGGGCTGTAAAAGTGATTGATTGGTATAACAGAGATACAGAAACTCGGTCGGATGTTTACGTGTTTGTGTCTAAAGGGAAGAAGGCTCAGGAAGTAATCAATTTAAACAGCTCAACAGAGACTATTATGTCATATGGTCTTGCGCAGCAGATGGCGATTGAAAAAAATGTGAGTACGGCTCCGGTTGTGGAGATTTGGGACTTTATCGAAAAGCTGGAGACACCCGGGGATTGTGCTATAGCTCCTCTTGTATATATTCATGAAAAAAACGGTCAGAAGAATCCACGTGTTAGTGGAACAGCTATATTCAAAATGGACAAAATGATTGGCAAGCTAAGCGGTGATGAGACCAAGTACATGTTGTTTGTTAAAGATGATATTAAGGGAGGGGTGTTAACCGTGAATAATGAAGAGGGAACCCCCGACTTTACACTTGAGATTTTCTCTAATGAAACAAAGATAAAGCCTGTTTGGGTCAACGGTAAGCTCCAATTACAGATTCAAACGATCACACATACCGGGCTTGATGAGGTGATGACTACTGAAGGATTTACGAGTCTAAATAGTAAGAACGTTATAGAAAAGCGTGCTGCAAAGGAATTAGAGGAGAATATGCGCTCTGTAATTAAGAGGGTGCAGTCGGATTATCATACCGATATTTTTGGATTTGGGGAGAAAATCCATGAGAATATGCCTAAGACCTGGTCCGAGCTAGATAAAGATTGGGAACGGGAATTCTCTGATCTAGATGTGGTTGTAAATTCAACAATAATTATTGAGAGCAGTGCTCAAAACTCAAGATCTATCCAGATCCATCAAGAGTAGGTGATTAATTGGCTGTTATCGTTGTGCTGATCTACTTTTTTGTTGTACTGTTGGACCCTTACGGATTGTTAAAGCAAGGGATGAAACGTGATTTTTATGTGTGTAGTACACTGTGTCTGTTTTCATTCTGTATTGCTTTTGCATTGGCCATGAAATGGCAGCTTCCTAGTCCTTCGCCTTTAATTGTAAGCTGGATCAGCAAGTTATTCTAGTTACAAGCCAAGAGGAGATTTAAGCATGAAAAAAGAGATCATACCCACAGGGCATTCTATAAGTATTGTTGTTCTATTTATTATTGGGACCTCACTATTCATGGGACTGCCGGGAAAATCGGGCAACAGTAGCTGGATTGCTCTGCTTATGGCCATATCGCTAACGGTTCCCCTGCTGTTTATGTACGCCAGATTTCATGTGCTTTTTCCGGGTAAGGATCTATTTGATATATTGATCACGGTATTTGGGTCTATCTTCGGGAGAGTAGTTTCCTGTGCGTATATATGGTATGCGCTGCATATGGGGGCGCTCGTCCTAAGGAATTTTGGGGAATTTAGTAAAACGGTTGCCTTGACAGAGACGCCTATGATTGCACCCATGTTATGCATGGCACTGTTATGTATTTGGGTGGTTAAGGCAGGAATTGAGGTGATTGGGAGATGTGCTAAGCTATTTCTACTGCTTCTTTTGGCTGAGGTTTTTTTTATTGAAATCTTAGCGATCCCCAAGCTCAAGTATCACTATTTGAAGCCTTTTCTTGATACTGGATGGTCACCGGTATTTGCAGATGCATGGGGAACATTTACCTTTCCATTTGCTGAAATTGTTCTTTTTATGGGAGTATTCAGTCATTTGCCGGCAAAAGAATCAGCCAAAAAGATTCTGCTAAGCGGATTGTTGATTTCTGGTGGGGTGATTTTGCTCGTTTCTCTGCGGAATTTACTGATTCTCAATCCTGATATTGTTCAAAGCTTATACTTCCCCTCTTATGTAGCGGTTAGTCGGATTAATATAGGGGATTTTTTGACTCGAATGGAGGCATCCTCCGCAGTTGGATTTGTAATCACGATATTTATAAAGGCCAGCATATGTTTATATGTGGCTAGTGTTGGAGTTGCTAAGTTATTCAAATTGAAGAGTTACCGATCCGTTGTGCTTCAGCTGGGATTGATTGTGGTTTATTTCTCTCAATTTATCTTCAAGGATATTATGGAGATGCAACATTTTGCCTATACAATTTATCCTATATATGCACTTCCATTTCAGGTGATTATTCCGCTGGTATTGTGGATTTGTGCTGAAATTATGGTTAATAGAAATAAACATAAGCAGGTAGCTACACAGCAATAGAACTACGTTCGACCATTCCTGATCTCTTGATGAGATTAGGAATTCTTTGATTTCTAAACTGTACCTAAGTTAGCTATAATGATAGATACATAGAATGGTTGTTTTAGAAGAGAGGGAAACAGGTATGAACGTCAGCAACATCATTATGTCCTCTTATTGGGGTAGAGAGGTTAGACATAAATATATCACGCAAGGCTCAAAGACATTGGCTGTTATTTTTCCAGGTAAAAATTACTCGACTGAACGCCCTCTGCTAGATTATGCGGCCAAAGCAGCTCGGGAACATCATTGCGATGTCTTGCTGCTTGAGTATGGCTACCAGAGTGCGAGAGTAGGATTTAAGCGCGATGAAATGATTATTCTCATTCAGGAGTGTAAGGCGGCCATTGCATCGCTTCCTGACTACAAGAACTTTCTATTTATCAGCAAAAGTGTGGGGGCGGTCATCGCAGGGAGAATTGCAGAAGAGCTGGAAATACAGAAAAAGACGTCCCATCTATTTATAACACCATTACCTGAGGCGATTCCTCTGATTCAGCAAAGTCGCGGGACTGTAATTTATGGCGGGGGCGATCCTTTATTCAGTGAGCAGCATTCCGGTGAAATTAGTAGACTTCATCATTTAAAAGTGTATAGAATCGATGATGCTAATCATAGTCTTGAGGTAGATCAGGTCAACGAGTCACTGGCCATTCTGCTTGTTATTATTAATTTTTATCATGAATTTTTCCGCGATGCATTAAGTACATAATCTTGGGAGGATGCTGAACATGATTTTGGAAGCTGCGATGCTACAAGTGAAGCCTGGTTTGACTTCTGATTTTGAAAAGAGCTTCAAGGAGGCATCAAGCTTAATTTCTTCAATAGAAGGCTACATGGGGCATGAACTGCAACAGTGCTTGGAGGATGATCATAAGTATTTGCTTCTTGTGAAGTGGAGAACGCTTGAAGATCACACCATAGGATTCAGAGAATCGAGCCAGTATCAGGAATGGAAGGCGCTACTTCACCATTACTACGATCCATTTCCGGTAGTTGAACACTTTACCCGTATTAATCTGGACTAAATGGAGGAACTCGAGTGAAGGCGAAGCTTGTCGGGAAAGGTAGAACAGCTGAGATCTGGCAGCATGAGGATCAGAAGATTCTAAAGTTGTACCTAGAGGATGTTTCAGAGCAGAATATTAGCCGAGAATATAAGATCAGCCAGTTTGTGCACTCGCAGGGCGTCCGGACACCACAGCCATTTGAACTCATTTCTGAACAATCAAGACAAGGTATTGTATTTCAACAAATTAAAGGTCCCTCCCTGCTAAAGGTGATGGGTGAGAAGCCTTGGAAAGTTAGTATGTATGCCAGAATGATGGCTAGACTTCACTATGATTTGCATAAGCTTGAAATTACTGAGGAGATCGGACAGCAGAAGGATATGTTGAAGTGGAATATCATGGGGGCTCCAATGCTTAGTGAAGATGAGAAGTCAATCATTCTGAGCTATCTGGAGAAGCTACCACAAGGAACTCATTTATGCCATGGTGATTTCCATCCTGACAATGTGCTTATGGACGATCAGCTCTGGGTAATCGACTGGATGACAGGAGTGGTGGGAGAACCGGCGGCCGATGCTGCTCGATCCGTAGTGATGTTCAGTATGGGAGCTATGCCCCCTGGTGCCTCTGCCTTATCGAGAATGATGATAGGTTTTATTAGAAAGAAATTAACCAAGGGATACATTCGGGAGTATCTCCATTTATCAGGATGTACTTATGAGGACATAGACCGCTGGATTCTGCCTATCGCTGCCGCGCGTCTGGTGGAAGGACTTCCGCCACCGGAGAAGGAGCTAATAGTAAAAGAAGTTCGTAAACGTCTACAAGCCATAATCGAGGTCCCAAGCTGATCATGATAAGAAACGGAGTGTGCTCATGACTACCTATATTGCATTGCTGCGTGGCATTAATGTCGGCGGCAACAAAATCATTAAGATGCAGGATCTGAAGACAATGTTGCAATCCCTTAGCTTTCACAATGTACGGACGTATATTCAGAGCGGAAATGTAATATTTGAAAGTGATGAGGAATCGGAGAGCTTTCTTAGCGGAGTTATTGAACGTCAGATTCATGAGGTGTTTGGTTTTGAAGTCTCTGTTATAATTCGTACACTGGCTGAGATGGAGAAAGTACTCGCAAACAATCCTTTTCAGCTATCCGAGCCAGAGGCGTTCAAGAAATGGTATGTCTCCTTTTTACCGGCTGAGCCTTCAGTCGAGGCGCTTGATAAGCTGCGTATTTATGAGGATGGACCAGATAAAGTGCGTTTTGTCGGCAGAGAGATGTACATGTTATATGAGGTCAGTGTGAGCCAATCGCCGCTTTTCAAGGTTCCTTTTGACAAAATATTGGGTATGACGCTTACAGCACGTAATTGGAATACGGTGAATAAGCTCATTACTATGGGCAGGATGGAATAGTCTATTTCTGATTGCGATTTGAACAGAAAGGCGCCACAGTTGTGGGGCTTTTTTTTGCGTTCCGGGAGCTTTATTTATTCAGCAAACATTCAGCGTGCACTCATTGAGAGTTAAGGTAAGGGTGAAATAATACACCTACGGAAAGATTGAGCCGGGAACACAGAACTGCCGGTATATAGATGATCAAAGGATAGGAGTGGATGGAGATGAGTGGGGTCAAAAAAATCAGTTCGGATCTTATACTGTGGCTCATTTTATTACTTGCTGCTTTTTTGTACGGTTATGGGGTTTGGACTGACCATTATGTGAATACATACTACACCACCGCGGTGGGAAGTATGCTGCAGAATTTTCATAATTTCTTCTTCGCTTCACTGGACTCTGCGGGTTCAGTAACGGTGGATAAACCACCGGTTACCTTTTGGATTCAGACGCTTAGCGCACTCATTTTCGGGCTGCATGGCTGGAGTGTGATTCTGCCTCAAGCCCTTGGGGGCGTTGGTTCTGTATTACTAGTATATCTGCTAGTAAAGCCTACCTTCGGTAGAGCGGCAGCACGTATAGCAGCATTAGTCATGGCGACTACTCCGGTAGCAGCAGCTGTCAGCCGGACAAACAATATTGATGCATTGCTAGTGTTTACACTGCTGCTCGCGGCATGGTTTCTATTCAAAGGAACGAAGAGCAACAAGATGGGCAGTCTTCTCACCGCATTTGCATTAATCGGTGTTGGGTTTAATGAGAAGATGCTGCAGGCATACATGGTTCTACCGGCTTTTTATCTCTTCTATGTCTTGGCTGCCAAAGTGAACTGGAAGAGGAAGACGGGGGTGTTGGCGGCCTCCACAGCAATATTGCTTGTAGTCTCCTTATCCTGGGCAGTGATTGTGGATTCGATTCCCGCCAGCAAACGACCTTATATCGGCAGTAGCGGCACGAATTCAGTGTTGAATCTTGCCTTTGGTTATAATGGCGTTGCCCGATTGACGGGGGATCGCGGGACAGGCGGAGGCGGAGGCGGGATGCCTCCTATGAACGGTGGCGAGATGCCGAATATGAATGGTGAAATGCCAAACATGAATGGCGAGATGCCCGCCATGAATGGGGCAGGCGGTAATAATGGCACGGATGGTGGACGTGGAGCATTTTCGGGTCAGCAAGGCACAAATTCGCCTACGAATAGCCAGACTGGCGAGGATGATGGAGGCTCACCAGGTCAACCTCCTAGTGGATCAGACAATCAAGGTCGGCAATTCGGAGGCGACGACGGCGGCGGGCGAGGAGATCGCGGCGGCATGAGTGGCGGTGGAGGCGGGATGTTCAATACGGGTACAGCAGGCCCGCTGCGACTGTTCCAATCAGAGCTGTCAGGACAGGCTAGCTGGCTGCTACCTTTCGTATTGCTTGGTTGCATTGGATTATTTGCCAATCTGCGGAGAAGGAACTTTACCCAAGCTCATAAGGAAGTGATCTTCTGGTTAGCATGGCTGGTGCCCGTTATGGGATTTTTCAGTATCGCAGGTTTCTTCCATCAATATTATCTGGTGATGATGGCTCCGCCAATTGCTGCGCTAGTTGGTGCAGGATGGTCAAAGCTGTGGACGCTATATCGCGAGCACTCTGGTTGGCTGTCTTGGCTATTGCCCGCTGCAACACTGGTTACAGCAGGTTTCGAGTGGTACATTGTTCATCCTTATGACGATACAATTGGCAGTGGCTGGTCCATTGGTATTTTAGCTGCAGGCATAGTGGTTTCACTGGTGCTGTTAGTTCTTAAAGGCAAGAAGAAGTCCTTTATTTATGCGACAGGCATAACAGCCGTATTAGTATTGTTAATTGGGCCGCTCTACTGGGCAGCTACTCCAATTACCTATGGCTTGAACAGTCAAACCCCTGAGGCAGGCCCGAGCAGTAGTGAGGGTAAAGGGGGGATGGGCGGCAACTCAAGCAATTTTGGACGTAATAGCGCCACAAGTGCGAATGAGAGTCTGTTGTCCTATTTGGAGGAAAACAATACGGGTGAACCTTATCTTTTTGCTACCTTAGATTATGGTACAGCAGCTCCGTATATCGTTGATAAGGGTGCTTCAGTCGTAATTCTGAATGGATTTTCTAACTCAGACACCGTATATACCCAAGATAGCCTAAAGGCCTTTGTAGAGAGTGGAAAGGTAAAATACTTCCTGATCAATAGCGGTGGTATGGGTGGTGGACGCGGGGGTAACTCCGAGTTGACGACTTGGATCACGGAGAATGGTACAGAAGTTCCAACAGCTGATTGGGCAGGTAACGATGCAGGAAACAGCGGAACATTATACAAAGTCACTCTAAATTAGGCGAATGTTCATAATATGAGGCGTGTTATGAGATGAATCTAACACGCTTCATTATTCAAATTTAAGGAGGAGCTGCTCATGAGTACCAACGTGCGCTATTCCATTGTTATACCGATGTTTAACGAAGAGGCGGTTATTCAGGAGACTTATCGCCGGATCAAAAAAGTAATGGGTTTGACGGGTGAAGTGTATGAGCTGATCTTTGTGAATGACGGCAGCACAGACAATTGTGCCCAGATGATTGAGGAATACAGTTACTGGGATGAAAGTGTGAAGCTGATCGATTTATCGCGTAACTTTGGGCATCAGATCGCTATTACAGCTGGGATGGATTATGCCCTAGGGGATGCAGTCGTCATTATTGATGCCGATTTGCAAGATCCGCCGGAACTGATTCTGGACATGATTGCGGAATGGAAGCAGGGTTATGAAGTTGTATATGCCAAAAGGATCAAGCGAAATGGAGAATCCTTGTTCAAAAAGTGGACGGCCAGCCTCTTTTATAGAGTGCTTCGTTATTCAACTGACATTTCTATCCCTGTGGATACGGGGGATTTTCGTCTCATAGATCGTAAAGTATGTGAAGAGCTCAAACGTCTGCCAGAGAAGAATCGATTCGTTCGCGGCCTGGTCAGCTGGGTCGGTTTCCGTCAAAAAGCTATTGAATATGAGCGTGATGAACGTCTGGCTGGAGAGACTAAATATCCATTGAAGCGCATGATCAAGCTCTCTATGGATGGAATTACTTCCTTCTCTTATAAGCCGCTGAAGCTGGCAGGATATCTTGGCGCATTGCTATCGGCTTCTGGTTTTCTATACCTGATGTACGTGCTTTATCTGGTGATTTTTACGGACTCAGCCGTTAAGGGCTGGGCATCCATGATTGGGATTACACTAACCTTTAATGGGTTTGTACTCATTATGTTAGGGATTCTGGGTGAGTATGTCGGCCGGATTTATGATGAGACCAAGGGACGTCCGCTCTATATTGTCCAAGAGTTCTATCGGGGTAAGGAGCAGCAGAGCGTTCGCGAGCAGCAAGCCATTCATCGTTAATAACTGCAAGGGAGGGATTCATCGTGAAGATTAGAAAAGCGGTTATTCCCGCCGCGGGCTTAGGCACTCGATTCTTGCCTGCAACTAAGGCTCAGCCAAAGGAAATGCTGCCCATAGTGGATAAACCGGCGATACAATATATCGTAGAAGAAGCTGTTCGATCCGGCATTGAGAGCATCATTATCGTGACGGGCCGCAACAAAAAGTCGATTGAAGATCATTTCGATAAATCAGTGGAACTGGAACAGACGCTTTTGGAAAAAGGAAAAGAGGAGCTGCTTCGTGAAGTCCAAGCGATTAGCGAACTGGCTAGCATTCATTACATTCGGCAAAAAGAGCCGCTAGGACTAGGTCACGCTATCCTTTGTGCGGAACAGTTCGTTGGGGATGAGCCTTTCGCTGTTCTGCTCGGTGACGATATCATGGTCTCGGAGGACCCGGCGCTACTGCAAATGATGAGACTGTATGAACAAGATGAGAAGACCATCGTCGGTGTTCAGCAGGTGCCTCGGCAGGAGGTTCATAAATACGGGATTATTTCATCTAGCGGTTCTTTACAAGGCGTTCACGAAGTAAAAGGCTTAGTAGAAAAACCCTCCCCAGAAACTGCACCTTCAGAGAATGCGATTATGGGGCGATATATTTTGGAGCCTTCGATATTTTCGGTGCTGGCTAAGCTTGAGCGTGGGGCAGGCGGCGAATATCAGCTGACAGATGCTTTGCACGAGGTATGTCGTAATGAAGGTCTGCTGGCGTTGGATTTGATCGGACAACGTTATGATATCGGCGATAAATTTGGCTATATTCAGGCTACGCTGGAGGTCGGTTTGATGCGTGAGGAGCTGCGTCCATTGCTAGTTCCGTATTTGCAGAAGCTGGCGGCTAGTCTGAGGGAAGGTGAAGAAGTGGGGGCGTTACCTTGGGGTACACGCTAGGGATTGAAGGAAACTGTTCCAAACGACCAGAACATCGTTATTCGGCGGTGAGATTAGGTTGGTTTGGGGCAGTTTTTTTGCGTGTCGCGTAGAGAGAGTGAGCGGATAAGTGTACTGTATACATTTAAAAAGTGTATCATTCGGCTACGTATCGACTTAGTTGCACTTGATACACTTATTTCTTCGTAATCCAACGGAAATACATTTTTCGACTGTCTTTAGTTGCACAAACTACACTTAAAAAAGTCATAGGGGAGCTAAAGTATGAAATAGCTGCACCAAGTGCAGTTATATTTTGTTATATAAAAAATCCGGAGGACAGATTCCTAAGAATCGTCTCCGGATCTATGTTTTAAGTCATTGGTTAAGCCTTTAGCACATCATGATCCACGTAACGTGCACCGTTCAGCTCACTTATCACATTGATCGCTACCTTCGCGCCATCACCTGCTGTAATAATGGCATGTACACTTACTCCGGCAACGGTACCTGCAGCCCAAATGCCTGGGATATTTGTTTTGCCTTCTGCATCAACAGCGACTACAGTTTTGATTCTAGGCTCTGTACCATCTTTTGTCTCCACGCCAGCTTTAGCGGCTAGATCCGTAAGGGCACCCGTTGCAAGAATGACATGCTTCGCTTCATAAATGATTCCGTCTTCGGTTTCAATGACGAATCCGTTGCCGCTGGATGTGAGGTTGATAGCTTGTTCTGAAACCAGCTCAGCGCCAAATTTAACGGCTTGCTTATGTCCGGTTTCTACGAGATCAGGACCACCTACTTCGGAAATTCCATAAAAGTTCTCGAACCATCCTCTGCGGGTCATGCCCTTATCATTGTCGATCAGCAGCGTTTTTTTGCCCGCCTTGGCGGCGAACAGGGCTGCGCTTGCACCGGCGGGGCCGGCTCCAATTACGGCGATTTCGTACATTTTTTTGACCTCCCAAAAGTTTTGTGAAGCAAAACTCGCATCGTAGACATAGGCTTAAGTCTATCACCTATTATAACGGTTGTTACTCTCTCTTGGCTAATCCTTCCTCACAAGGAAGGGTCACCCTAAAGGTTGTTCCCTCACCGAGGGTGCTGCTTACACTAATCTTGCCGTGATGTGCCTCGACGATAGACTTGGTAATAGAAAGGCCGAGGCCGGATCCACCGTATTTACGTGTGCGAGAGGAATCGCTGCGGTAGAAGCGATCGAAGATATGCGGGATATGCTCCGCAGAGATCCCGCAGCCATTGTCCCGTACCGTTAGAACGGCCTCATGTTCTCTAGCATGTAAAGAGAGATGTATGGTGCCAGATTCGGCATCCGTATGCTGAACTGCATTGTGGAACAGATTCAGAATCACCTGCTTAATCTTATTGGGCTCGTATTTCCCACGGAGGCCATAGGAGATATCAAAGGTAACCTTGCGCTGATCCGCCAACAAGAGCAGATGTGGCTTCATTTCGGAAATCACTTCTCCGAGGAGTAAGTCTGTCATCCGCAGTTGAGGGGCGCCATCCATTCGAGCGAGTAGAAGTAAATCCTCTACCAGCTTGTTGATTCGTTTCGATTCGCCATGCATGCTTCGCAATGAATTGTACAGCTGTTCTTTATTATCCGCGGCACCACGCAGTAAGACCTCCAGAAAGCCGTGGATCGAGGTCAGCGGCGTTCTCAGCTCGTGAGAAGCATCTGCAGCGAAGCGGCGCATCTGTTCCTTGGCTTCCCGTTCATTATGAAAGGATATTTCGAGACGCTCGAGCATACCATTGAATGAAAGAGCCAGCTTGTCGATTTCGGCCTGTCCTTGATTAATTGGAAACCGAATATCCAGATTGCCGGCATCAATGATCTGGGCGGACTCTCCCATGTTTGAAAGAGGGACCAGCGTCTTTCGAAGAGCAGGCAAGTATAGGAAGAAGCCGGCCATTAAAGCAATCACTGACAAGCCTGCGTAGATCAGCAGCTGCTGCATGATCACATCCGTCAATGGCCCCGTACTCACACTCATTTGTACCAGCAGTCTAGTATTTCCGGGTCTATAGAGATTCATGAATATCGCTAGATGCTCAGTGCCGTCTTCAGCTTGGATGAGCTTATAATTTCCTGTTGCGCTATCGGTGGTGTGAGTAAACAGAGCATCGTATTGTTCGTTTGTCAGTCTTGGTGCAGCTATATCCGAGAGGGTCATTTGCTGTAAATCCCGGAAGATACCCTCCGAGCTGTACATGGCGAGGGTCGTGTGGGCATCAAGCAGAAGCGGACGCCTATTCTCGCCAGTTCGAAGTTCGCTTGGCATTTTATTCATGCCTTCTCTTCCCAAAGGGAGATTGCTACTATGCTCGGTGTTTCCCTCATTCGGAGTTGTAATGTCCTCGTCATAGGAATTGAAAAAGTTGAAAAACATCTCACGAGGAACAGAACGTATTTGCGCTTCCATAGACTCCGCTCTATTGCTGTATGTGAAATCTCTCATGAGTATATATTGTAGTACTCCGATTAGTAGCAGCAATCCTGATAGAATGAGCAGTGAAATGGCTAGCAGCTGCTTGCGCAGGGAACGTGGTGCAGGCAGCTTACGAAACCATTTAGAGATGCGCGTACTCATAGATCTACCCGGTAGCCTGCTCCCCGCAGGGTACGGATAATACGGTGCTCCTTATCCCCGAGCTTCTCGCGAAGCGAACGGATATAGACCTCAACGATATTTTCCTCACCGCCAAAATCATAGCCCCACACCTTATCAAGAATCATGGGCTTACTCAGTACAAGACCGTGATTAATAACGAGATACTGCAGTAACTCGTATTCCGTGGGGGAGAGTTCAAGCACTTCTTCCTTGAAACGAATTTCTTTTCGGCGGCTGTCAATGCGGAATGGACCGCAACGGACCTCCCCTAGCAGACCCGGGAACTGATTGCGAAGCCGCGCTTGAATTCGGGCAAGCAATTCGTCGAAGCTAAAGGGCTTGACCATATAATCGTCAGCACCAATAGTGAGTCCCTTGACCCGATCGTCCACTTCATCCTTTGCAGTCAGCATAATGACGGCAATTTCCGTCTCTTCCGAGCGAAGGTAATGACATAACTCGAATCCATCCATGCCGGGCATCATGACATCTAGGATGGCTACATGTGGCTTGAATTCAGCAGCGACAGAGATAGCTGTGATCCCGTCGGGTGCGGTTCTGACTTCAAACCCTTCGTTAAGGAGACCCAGCTCCAGAAATTGTAGTATATGAGGCTCATCATCTACGAGCAGTAGTCGAACGCCTTGGGCTGCTTTCATTATAGGTACCTCCAAATCAGTGATAGATAGCTACATTATGACATATTCGGTTGAATGTTTGCTGAAGATCCGTCCCTATGCATTACGATTAAATGAGTCGTTTTTTCTTTCGTGCTGATTCAAAGGGGTTAATTTAGTTATAAGTAATATTAATGTGTTTAATAACAAACAAGGTTAAAAAATTCGGATTTTCGAAAATGTGATAAAAGGGTTTTGACGGCGGATATAGAACACTTTACAATAAGGATAATCTCCTGATTTTGGCGAAAGATTCCCATTTTAGGTTAGATCATCCGATCGTGTTATATTTCCTTCCACGTTTTATTCAACTTTGTCCATCTTCCTATCAAGGCTCATTTCTTTCAAGTGTATTTCCTATGATTTCACTTCTTTCTGGAACTTCTGTTCATTCAACCTGTGCTTGCTGAACTTCATATCACCCATAAGTCAAGGGAGGCTTTTCCATGAAGAAAAAGGAAATGGTAGCCATGCTATTGGCTGGAGGCCAAGGCAAAAGATTGAAAGGTTTAACCAAATCGCTTGCCAAACCCGCTGTCTATTTTGGAGGGACCTATCGGATCATCGACTTCCCTCTAAGTAACTGCTCCAATTCAGGTATTGATACAGTTGGTGTGCTGACTCAATATGAGCCGCTTATCCTGCATTCTTACATCGGAGTAGGCAGTGATTGGGATTTGAACCGTAAGAACGGTGGGGTATTCGTATTGCCACCGCATGAACGCGAGAATGGAAGCAGTTGGTATCGGGGAACAGCCGATGCGATTTATCGGAATCTTAAGTTTGTGGATCAGTTCGATCCAGAGCATGTTCTTATTTTGTCCGGTGATCACATTTATAAAATGGATTATCACGCTATGCTTCAATACCACAAGGAAAGAAACGCCGATTGCACGATTTCTGTAATTAACGTTCCGCTGGAGGAAGCCAGCCGATTTGGAATTTTGAATACGGAGGACGATCTGAAGATTTACGAATTTGAGGAGAAGCCCTCTCAGCCCAAAAGCACATTAGCTTCTATGGGAGTGTATATTTTCAAATGGGAGATTCTTCGTAAGCATCTACTGGAGGATGGGGAGAATGTAGGATCATCCCATGACTTCGGCAAGGATATCATTCCTTTAATGCTGGAGGACGGAAACTCCTTATTTGCCTACCCTTTTGAAGGATATTGGAGAGATGTAGGTACAGTAACCAGCTTATGGGAAGCGAATATGGATTTACTGAGCGATACCCCACCGCTTAATCTAAACGATCCCAGCTGGCGCATTTTCACACGTAATCCGAATCAACCTGCCCAATATGTCGCCCCTGGGGCGAAAGTGTCAGGCTGCATTATTAATGAAGGCTGCATTGTGCATGGCGAAGTGAATCACTCGGTCCTTTTTTATGGCGTAGAAGTGGGTGAGGGAAGTGTAATTACGGACTCTGTGATTATGCCTAAGGTTAAGATTGGCAAGAACGTACGCATTCATAAAGCGATTATAAGCGAGAATACGGTAATCGACGATTATATGGAAATAGGCATCGAACGGGAGAATGAGAATGAAATTCTGCTGATCGACAATAAAAGCAAGAAGCGAAAATCAGTTGTAGCCAAAACCATATAATCAAGCTAAAACGCCTTCGGCGTCCTTCTAAGGACGGTAAGCGTTTATGCGAGATTTATAAGGATAAAGTATATGGTGAAACTTATACTTTCTTATAAATTATAAGAGGACGGTGGATTCCGATGAAGCAACTCATGGGTGTAATTAATCTGGATCATGAACTCGATAAACTAAATGAACTTACTTATTTCCGCTGTGGCGCAGCCGTACCTTTTGCCAGTCGTTATCGGTTGATTGATTTCGTGCTTTCTAATATGATGCGTGCAGACTTAGAGAGCGTCGGTCTGTTCGTCCGCCGTAAATACCGTTCTCTAATGGACCATCTGGGTGATGGTAAATCCTGGGATATGAACCGCAAACATGGGGGCCTATTCATTTTGCCTCCGGACTGGAACGATCCAACGGATACTTCTCTCGGGGACTTACAGCATTATCATAACAATTTGGATCTTTTTAAACGGGGATCTGCTAAATATATCGTGTTTTCCGGCAGCCAGCATATCAATACGATCGACCTCCAAGACTTGTACAGCTACCATCTGGAGAAGGGCGCCGACGTTACAGTGGTGTATAAAAAGATTGAGGAACTGCAGCCAGAGCATGATCTATGCCAGCGTATTGAAGTAGACGAAGAAAATAAGGTAACCAATATCCATCATGAGAAGGACCATCCTAATTTATATCTGGATATCTTCATTATGGAGAAGAAACTGTTCTTGGAGCAGGTGGAGCATTGCATTGCGCATGGAGAGAGTTATTTTTTCCGTGATGTAATTCAGAAGAACCGACACAAATTTAATATTGCCGCATACGAATATCATGGCTATCATGCCGTAATTAATTCATTGGAGAGTTATTATAAGAACAGTTTGGAACTGCTCCAGCAGGAGAATTACTTCAGTTTGTTCAAAGAAAGTCCGGTACAGACGAAGATTAAATATGAGGCTCCAACCCGATACTTGGAGAGTGCTAATGTCAGCAATTCACTGGTGGCTAACGGCTGCATTATTGGTGGAACCGTGGAGAACAGCGTGATTTTCCGGGGGGTTCAAATACGTAAGGGCGCGAAAATCATCAACTCTGTAATTATGCAAAAGTGCGTCATTGAAGAGAATGCAGTCATTGAGAACGTGATTATGGATAAAGACGTACATTTGAGTAAGAATCGAATTCTTGTTGGAGATAGCAAACGTCCATTCGTCATCGCCAAGAGCAGCAAGATCTAACGACTGGATTAGATGAACTAAGCAGTATTAACCTATCTGATCTAATGGCACAGTCTACTGCACTTCTAAAAAAAGCATTTGTCAGGAGGACCTACTGTTGTTTAACGATAAAGAATCTTTCAAACAGGTATTCCGTGAGACCCTCATTGGTAAATTAGGTAAACCACTTGAGGAAGCCTCGAATGCCGATGTCTATAAAATACTAGGCAACATGATACGCGAGAACGCCGGGAAAAATTGGGCAGAAACCAACCAGAAATATAAGATCGATAAAGATAAGCAGGTTTACTATTTTTCAATGGAGTTCTTGATCGGTAGGCTTCTGGGGAACAATCTGCTGAATATGGGCGTACTGGAAGTAGTACGTGAAGGCTTAGCGGACCTTGGCTTCTGTTTGCAGGATATCGAGGAGGAGGAGGCGGATGCTGGGTTAGGGAATGGAGGTCTAGGTCGTCTGGCCGCTTGTTTCCTGGATTCACTCGCCTCTTTGCAATATGCAGGACATGGCTGCGGCATACGGTATAAATATGGCCTGTTCGAGCAGAAGATCGTCGATGGGTATCAGGTGGAACTGCCTGATTACTGGCTGCAGAATGATAATGTATGGGAAGTGCGCCGCGAAGACAAGCAGGTTGAAGTTAGGTTCTGGGGGGTTATTGAGACCCGCGAAGAGAACGGGCGGCTTATCTTTGAGCATAGTCAGTATGAGGCCGTTCGTGCAGTTCCATATGATGTTCCTATCATTGGGGCAGACCGCCGGCATGTGAATACACTGCGAAACTGGAGTGCGGAATCCATTACACAGCCTTCTAGAACCTTTGGTTCCTTTGCTGGGACGGATTATCATAAGTTTCTGGAGTATAAGCGTTCTGTAGAATCCATTTCGGAGTTCCTGTATCCAGATGACTCTCAATACGAAGGCAAGCTGCTTCGCCTGAAGCAGCAGTATTTCCTCTGCAGCGCGGGGCTGCAAAGTATTTTGCGAACTTATGCCAAGCTTGGGCTCCCTATTGAATCGCTGCCAGACAAGGTAGCTCTCCATATTAATGATACACATCCAACGCTGGTGATTCCTGAATTGATGAGGATTCTGATGGATGTACATGGCTTAGGGTGGGATGAGGCATGGAGTATCACGACGCGTATGGTCTCTTATACCAATCACACTATTCTGAGTGAAGCGCTTGAGAAATGGCCTATTCAAATGGTTAGGGAGCTACTGCCACGTATTTTTCTAATTATTGAAGAGATCAATGCCCGTTTCTGTGGCGAGCTTATGAGTCGTTATCCGGGGGATCAGGATCGAATTGCGCAGATGGCGATTATTCATGATGATCAGGTCCGGATGGCTCATCTGGCGATTGTAGCGAGCCATAGTGTCAATGGAGTAGCGGCGCTGCATACAGAAATATTAATGAAGCGCGAGATGCGACTTTTTAATGAAATGTATCCACACCGTTTCAATAATAAGACGAACGGAATTACCCATCGGCGATGGTTACTGCATGCCAATCCGGACCTGGCTAATTTGATCAATCAATCGATAGGGACCCGTTGGGTGAGCCATCCTCAAGAAATGATTGGCTTGATTAAATATTGTGAGGATGCTTCCTTCCAGGAACAAGTAGCCAGTATTAAGCGCCAGAATAAGCTGCGTCTTGCAGAGTACATCTATAGTAAGCATTCGGTACATGTAGACCCCGATTCTATCTTTGATGTACAGGTGAAACGTCTGCATGCCTACAAACGCCAGCTGCTTAATATTTTGCATATTCTGCATTTGTATAATCAGATCAAAGATAATCCTTCGATGGATATGGTCCCGCGCACGTTTATATTCGGAGCAAAGGCAGCACCAAGCTATCATCTGGCGAAGCGGATTATCAAATTAATTAATACAGTTGCAGAGGTAGTCAACAAAGATCCCGATGTTAAAGGAAAGATTCGCATCTTTTTCCTTGAAAATTATTCGGTATCCCTAGCAGAAAAGATCATTCCTGCGGCGGATATCAGTGAGCAGATTTCTACCGCCAGCAAAGAAGCGTCAGGCACCGGGAATATGAAGTTTATGATGAATGGTGCATTGACGGTAGGTACGATGGATGGCGCTAATGTGGAAATGCATGAGATGGTGGGGGACAACAATATGTTCCTGTTCGGACTTCGTGCGGAGCAGGTCATGGATTACTACCAACATGGCGGTTATCATGCGCGTGACATTTACAACGGGGATAGTCGTGTGAAAGAAGTACTGGATCAGTTAATCAAACCAGGACCTATATGTTGTCATGCTACGGAGTTTGAGAGCATCTTCCATTCTCTTCTGGATAATAACGATGAATTCTTTGTGCTTAAAGATTTCGCTAGTTACGTTGAGACGCACGTTGAAATTGATCGGGCATATCGTAACCGACAGGAATGGCTAAAGAAGTCCATTATTAACATTGGTCATTCCGGTAAATTCTCCAGCGATAATACAATTAGTCGTTATGCGGCAGAAATTTGGAATATAAGCCCAGTTCGACTGTAGGCCATCGGAAAAAAGCTGTCTTATAAGTAGGTAACTCCTACAAATAAGACAGTTTTTTTTGAAATATAAGACATAAAGTATAAGTTTCACACCATACTTTATGTCTTATATTTCTCGCTTAAACGCTTACCGTCCTTATGAGGACGACGAAGGCGTTTAAGCTTGACCTATCAGAAAGTATATATTTGTGAGAGGATTTTTAGATAGCTTCCGATACTAATGCTGCGAACCGCTCCAGAAACCGGCGTTCTTCATCATCAAAGCGATCCTTGAGCGGACTATCGATATCCAGTACGCCAAGCAAGCGGTCATCCTTTATTAAAGGCACAACAATCTCGCTGTTAGAGGCTGCATCACAGGCAATATGACCTGGGAATGCATGTACATCTCCTACTACAAGCGTGCGTCGCTCTGCTGCTGCCGTTCCGCACACCCCGCGGGATAGTGGAATTCGAATGCATGCAGGGAGGCCTTGAAAGGGTCCGAGTACTAGCTCCTTACCGTCAAATAAATAAAATCCAGCCCAATTCGTATCCGGCATAGCGTGTTTAAGCAGTGCCGAAGCATTAGCTAGATTGGCTGTAGCACTTGGTTCGTCCTTCATCAATGCTTCGAGTTGGGTTAGAACGGCTTCAAACTGCTCGCTGCGCGTTCCATCATATGGCATAGCTTGAAACATGAAGCATCACCTTCCTGTACTTTAAAGTCAATATGAAACCATAACTGTAACTAACAACATAGTACAGCTATGTGGGGTACGTCAAGACACAACATTGTTTTGTAATATTTTGTAGTACGCTATGATCTGTATAAAGTGTTGAGCCCTTACGATGATGTTTCCAATGAACTGTCATAGGGTAATGCAAGAGTAAATACCGAAGGCTTTGTAGCCAGAAGGAGTGGAATATGCGCGCCGATGTACAGAACTTGTTCATAGGAATTCACATGCTTTATTGTGCACATGATAAAGATGTGACGATCTCGGAGATGCTGCTCGGACTGGAAGACATGGGGTATCGTGTAGGAGAACGCGAAGTGAAACAGGAATTGGAAAAGCTGACGCTGGACAACTTTCTGACTGCACATAGTGAAGGGTACAGTATCACTGGCACGGGTATTGAAGAGTTCAAGGATATTCGAGCCAAACTTCAGGTGTTGTGTAGTGAAGTCGTGAATTGACGGAATGGAATCATTAATCGGTAAGGTTATTAAAAAGCGTTTGGATCAAGTGGTGAGTGTGCCGCCTGATCCGGGCGCTTTTTACAATATAAGATGTTAAAAAATTAGAACTTTTAGCTTAAGGATATACTCTTGAATGATGTATAATTGATAAGTTGAAGGGGGGGCGGAGAATTGTATCTATGCAATGGAGTGACACCTACACTGTTTGGTAGAAGATTAAAATTATGTGCTATGACTACTGAGCATGCTTCAGCATTATTTCAGGTATGGTCTCATCCGGACGTTTCTCTCTGGCTGGGTGCACCGGCGTTATCTTCTATAGAAGAGACGAAACAGCTTATTGAACTACTATCACAGATGGCTCAGGAAGATGAGAGCTTACGTTGGAGTATTATTGGACCTGGGGAGGAAGTCATAGGTAGCTGTGGTTATAACCATTGGCAGCTTCAGGGAGCTTACCGTGGTGAAATAGGCTGTGATCTGTCACCTGCCTTTTGGGGACTTGGATATATGAAAGAAGCGCTTGAGCTTGTACTCGATTTTGGCTTCAATATTATGGGCTTGAATCGAATAGAAGCACTTTGTCATCCTGATAATATCCGTGCGGAGAAGCTGGTATATGCGCTTGGATTTCAGAAGGAAGGCGTATTGCGTCAATATCGGCAGATTGATTCCGGCTTTCAGGATGCTGCTCTTCATGCTCTGCTGCGCGAGGAGTGGCAATTCACATAATACATAAAGAGAGGGTTTGGAACATTGAAGTCAACAGGGGATTTAGAACGCAAACTAATATTAACAGGGGTACTACTGGCTACGTTTCTGGCCGCTATTGAGGGGACTGTAACGGGGCCAGCGGGGCCGGCGATTGTTGGCGATTTTCAGGGAATGCAGTGGCTGAGTTGGATATTTACTTCATATTTATTGGCAATGGCTATTACAACACCTATTTTCGGCAAAATCAGTGATCTATTCGGACGCAAGCCTGTATTCATGTGGGGAGCGGCTGTTTTTTTATTAGGCTCATTATTATGCGGCATATCGCAAAGTATGGAACAGCTGATCCTGTTTCGCGCGATACAGGGGATCGGTGCGGGTGCACTTATTCCAATGACCTTTACGATTATCGGTGATATTTACAGCATTGAAGAAAGAGCAAAGACGCAAGGGTTGCTAAGCTCTGTTTGGGGGATTTCTTCTTTGGTAGGGCCGCTGCTTGGGGGCTATGTTGTCGATTACTTAAGCTGGCGCTGGGTATTTGTATTTAATCTGCCATTTGGTGTGTTGGCAATGATATTTATTGCGCGCTACCTGAAGGAAGAGAAGGTGCGTCGGAAGACACAAATCGACGTGGCAGGCGTTCTTCTTTTTGCAGCAGGGATGGGGGCTCTACTCTTTGGACTTTCTACGGGAGGGCAGAACCTGGCATGGACCTCTCCATTACTACTCGCAACACTGGGTGCAGCGGTTATCCTGCTAATCCTGTTTCTGTTTGTGGAGCGCCGTGCACCAGAGCCTATGCTTCCGCTGAACCTATTCTCAAATCGTAACATCGCGGTATCAACGGGTGCTAATCTGCTGGTAAGTACATTAATTATTGGACTTTCTACGTATATTCCCTTATGGGTGCAGGGCGTATCAGGAAAAAGCGCTGCGATCTCAGGCTTGCTGCTTGCTCCAATGTCCGTAGGTTGGATGTTTGGGTCAATCGCAGGTGGACGAATGATTCTGCGGGCAGGTTCTCGCCGAACTGCAATGCTTGGATTGATGATGATTGCTGCCGGAGCTATTGGTCTGGTTTTCTTGACCGGAGAGTCTTCGCAGCTAATCCTCTTATGCTTGATGCTGGTCTGTGGAGTAGGGTTCGGATACTCCTCTACGGTCTTCACGATTATCGCGCAGTCCTCGGTTGCGTATGATCAACGTGGCGCATCCACAGCGCTTAATGCATTTACAAGGTCACTGGGTCAGACCATTGGGGTGGCTATATTTGGTTCCTGGCTGAACTTGAATATTGATCAGCTGCTGCGAAAACAACCAGATTCAAACGTTACAGGTGATGACATTAATAAGTTGCTTGGCTCGCATACAGGAACTAATCTGTCTGGTGAAGTATCAAACAGTTTGCGTGGTGCACTTGAAGGGGGACTTCATTCGTTATTTATCATGATGGCAGTTTTCGCGGTGTTGTCGTTAGTAATATCTTGGGGTTTGCGCAAGGGTGTACCTTCCGTTGAGGACGCTACTTCGTCTTTGAAAAAGGCATAATTCATTCTCTAAATCACATAAAGAAGCCCGACCAGGCATTTGCCGGTCGGGCTTCTTCGTGTGAAAACAGCTTGTCTAACAAATATGAAGTGAAAAGCAGCCTAGACGCTAGTTCTACTTACGGGGAAGAGGGGAAAGCTTCTCAGCTTGCAGGCCCATCTTCTTGAGCAGAGTGATCATTTGTTCCTTCTCTTCATCATTCAGTCCACTGAATGCAAGATGAAGACGCTCTGAGTATTTCGGATACATCTCATTCATGAGACGTTCGCCTTCCGCTGTCAGTTCTGCGAAAATCACACGACGATCACTTGGACAAGGCTTGCGTTGCAAATAGCCACGTTCTTCGAGCTTGTCGATCACGTAAGTCACGTTACCGCTTTGTAGCAGCAGTTTAGCACCAATTTGTTGAATGGGCTGTGGTCCCTTATAGTACAACACTTCCATGACGGCAAAGGCAGTAGGATTAAAACCTTCGATTTTGCTGCCGGTAACAGCATGCTCATTAATACTCTTGAATGATTTGGCAAATACCCGGTACAAATGTAGTGTTAATTGTGTATCACGTTCATAAGATTGTATCATGCTTCTCCACCCTCTATCGTTAATCATGTGAACTCGTCGCACGTCTGTAATCATATTAATTAGTGCACGGTTTACCTGTGCAACGAACTTTGAGATAACAATAGAATACGTGAAAGATTGAATGAAGAACATGTGATTTGTCACAATGAGCAACTTTTAATTATTAAAAATCAAACAATTTTTTGAAGATGTTGAAATTGAATGTTTTTTGACCTCAGTCTCTGATAGGATCTCAATTTCATCCCCCGGTTCAAGTACTATTTACGCCTCCAGACGGATGAATGACAATCTCCAATATTTTACTATTATTTCATTGAGAAATAGTAACGGGGAGTGAAGTGAAGATGGAGGAACATCGAATACATGATTTAAAAGAAAGTAAGCTAACCGCAAATAAGCCGTTCATGCTGCTTATCGCCGCACAGCTTGTATCGAATGTAGGAGACTGGTTGCATATCCTTGCGCTACTGACAATGGTAGGGTTCAAATGGAATGCTACACCGTGGGAAATTACGGCTATATCTTTATGTATGGCTGTACCTCTGTTGTTAGGAGGCCCCTTTGCTGGTTATTTAAGTGATCGTTTCAACCGAAAGGCACTAATGATTGGTTCGGATATAGCACGTTCGGCGATTGTGATTTGCTTAGTATTTGCAGGCTCGCTGTGGCAAGTCTATGTGCTGCTACTGGCAAAAGGATGTATGGATGTGCTTTTCTCACCGGCCAAAAGCGGAAAGATTAAGGAACTTGTTCCCGCGGCCCAGATGGATAAAGCGATGGCGCTTAGTTCATCTATAGAACAGATAACCAAAATTGTGGGGCCCGCTCTCGGGGGATTGTTGGTGGCAGCCTTCGGAATAGCTGCTTGTTACATGATTGACTCTGCTACTTTCATTTTATCGGCGATCATTTTGGTTGGATTACCGCGAATAGCTGCGGTGAAGAAGGAGAATGCAGAAGCAAGCACAGGGGAAACTGAGGTGCGTAAATCCTTCCGCCAAGAAATGTCCGCGGGTCTGCAGGTGATCGCAGGAATGCCTGTGGTGCTCTGTGGAATTGTTACGTTGGTACTGGTACTGTTAATGCTGCAGATCGGTGACTCTCAGATTGTAACGTTATTCCGGGAAATTCCAGGTGTAAACGGTGATTTGCTGGGTTGGTGTGTAGCAGCGAGTGGCCTTGGAACCTTACTATCAGCGCTGTTTGTGAGCCGCGTAGGCAGTGGCAAGCATCCGCTCATCTTTATGGGATTAGGGGCTGTAATCATGGGGGCTGTCTTCTCGAGTGCAGGGATCGTAACTGCTCACGGTCAGGCAGGAATCTGGATGAACATTGCTTTGTTTGGGTCCTTCATGTTTGCCGGTGTGGGTGCAGGACTAGCGTTTATACCCTTCAATTCGATGCTCCAGCAACGGACACCTGCAGAATACACGGGACGTGTGTTTGGGACCATAGGCAGTCTGACAAGCGCGGCCGTCATTCTAGGACCTGTAGCCGGTGGAGCTTTAGTGACAGCATCAGGTCCAGTGTCTGCCTTTATTCTATCTGGTCTGCTTACAGGAGTGCTGGGGCTGGGGTTGTTAATGCTGCGTGGCAAAATTGAGCGCAGGGATGAGGCGGCTATCAAGCAGCTGGAGGGAGCAGCAGCGACGAATAACATGGATCTTGTAGGACAGACCTCCCTTTAATGGGAGGTTTCTTTTGTTCGCTATTGAGCAGGGCTTAAGTTATTATTGTGAAAAAAGCAGCTTGATTATTTTCAGGAAAAATATATAGTACGATTAGATAAGTTTCGATTGCCTCTGTTGACCATTCGAATATCATTCATATACGTTATAGAGAATGCAATCTATAATAGTATTTATTAGAAGTATCTAGGAGATGGAGAGTATGGAAAAAGAAGAAACAATAGTGGATACCGAGAGCTATGACGACATTGTACTCGATGTTGAGATCGATGAAGCTGGCTATGAGGCGGGAGATCCTTGCATATTCGATATTTCTTTTCAGGTGAAGCGAGGGCAGTTGCTCGGACTGATCGGACCTAATGGTGCTGGAAAGAGTACAACCATTAAGACCCTGCTTGGTTTGCTGAAGAATACCAAGGCTAAGGTGTCTTTTAGCGGAGTTAATAAATCTTACGCTTATGTACCGGAGCAGCCTGTGTTTTATGAGGATTTGACGTTGTGGGAGCATTTGGATTTAGCGGCCGCTGCTTATGGACTGAAGTATGAACAGTTCGAAGAAACTGCAGAAAGGTTGCTGAAGCAGTTTGGTATGGGCCATGTGCGCAATGATCTTCCAGCCGGGTTCTCAAAGGGCATGAAACAAAAAATGATGCTAATGCTTGGTTTTTTGGTACAGCCAGATGTTTATATTGTGGACGAGCCGTTTATCGGTCTAGATCCTCGCGCCACTAAAGATTTCTTGCGACTTCTGGAAGCAGAGCGGAAGCGAGGGGCAGGTGTATTAATGTCTACGCATGTACTGGATACTGCAGAGAAGATATGCGATGATTTCGTACTGATCTCCGGGGGAAGGGTTGCCGCCTCGGGAACACTCGAAGATATACGTGATTATGCTGGACTGCCGGAGGCGTCGTTGTTTGATTGCTTCGACGAACTGACATGAGTAAGCAGGGACAGCGGACGTTTGCTTTTTCTAACTCCAAACAACTATTCAGACGGAGGCTATTCTCTCATTGGCGTGAGCAATCCGCTATTATTCGTACAGCGGCTGATTGGACCGTTCTCTTATATATTCTTATTCCCGGGGGATTGCTGGGAGGGCGTTTGTATTATGGTTTCTGGAATGAGGCGCTACCGGCTTGGAGTGTGAATCTGCCGTTTATGTTCATTCCTTCATTATTAGTGCTCCTGATCTGCAATGGGGGATTGGTGCTATTATTGCAGGAAGGGGATCTATTATTTCTTAGACAACGGCAGCGATGGATTAATACGATTGTATTTCGCGGATTGCTCTACAGCCTGTTTGTAACCTCGCTTAAATTCTGTGTTGCTTTTGCACTGCTATTGCCCTTTCTGATTCGGGGATTTGAAATGACTTCATTTGAGGTATGGTCGCTCTTCGCTCTGACCTTGGCGTGCAGCTGGTGTGTTAAGCTACTTGGGCATCTTGTAAAAGTACAGAAGCAAGGTTGGCGGCGCTGGTTGTGGCTATTCCTGGCGATCTCCGTCCCAAACGCTATTTATTTCAGAGTAGCTAGCCTTTGGAATGATCGCCCGCTCTTCATATTGCTGAGTGCGGTTGTATTTACAGTCGTTGCGATTATCGCTTTCCGTTGGCGCTTATTGATGCGCGGGACATTTATGAACGATGTGCGCGAAGACTACAAGCAGCGGATGAAGATTGCAGCCATTCTGCTCCGCAATGTTCTGGATAAACCTCGTCCGACTCGTCATAAGCCGTGGATTTTCCGGAAGTCACAGCCTTTGCTTAAATCAAAGACTGCCGAGAGCCGTTTCTCTGCGGCAGCGATTAAGGCACTCGTACGGAATCCGGCCCATTTGAAGCTCTACTTAGCTTTTACAGCCGTGTCCGCCGTAGCGATTCTTATTATTCCATCGGGTTTCAAATGGCTGGGATTTGTAGTGTTAACATCACTCATGACTTTTTGGCTGTTCTCGTTCTGGTCTTTGTTTGTTGGTGATGATTACATTGGGATACTACCGTTTACGAAAGAACAAAAGGCTGAAGCGGGGATGCATGCGGTCCCTATTCTATTGCTTCCCTTTACAATGGTTTCCTCCGCACTAATCTGTCTCTCTTTGTATGGATGGTGGGGGATCATCCTGTTTGTTCCGGTTGGATACATGGTAGGACTCTTTATTAGCAGAATATTTGGTACGTTCCGTTTAGGGAAAGAATGATAGATAGACATAAAAACAGCGTGAATTGAGAAGCCTCTCAAATCACGCTGTTTTTAGTTGCGTCGTTTTAGTTAAGTCTTAGATCTGCGGCATGTTTGCCTGCTGTATAACCGGTAGAGAAGGCAGCTGTTATATTGTAGCCACCGGTATAGCCATGGATATCAAGCACCTCACCGCAGAAGAATAGTCCTTGCATAAGCTTAGATTCCATTCTTTTGGGATCGATCTCCTTCAGATTTACCCCGCCTCCGGTAACAAAGGCCTCGGACAGGGAACGGGTACCGTGAACATAGACGGGCATCCGTTTCAAGATACCTGCTAGAGCGAGCAATCCATTCTTGGATACATGATGGCCCGTTATATCTCCATCTAGGTCAGCTTTAGCTAATAAGAGAGGGATGAGACGTTCTGGCAGCAACCCCTTCAACGAATTGCGGATCGCTTTCTTCGGTTCCTGCTCCAGCTTGTCCTGCACCATAGCTTCCACTTCTTGTGCGTTCAGATCAGGGAAGAGGTCGATGGACATCTCGACAGTGTCTGTGCCGGATTTACGTTGGACTTGTCTCAGAAATTGACTGCACCGCAGAGCAATTGGTCCCGATAATCCAAAATGAGTGAAAATCATATCTCCACGATGAGAGATAACCTTCTTTCCTTTAGGATTCCAAACAGTAAGTGCCACATCGCGCAGCGACAATCCTTGCAGCTCACCGGATTTAATCCACTCTTCCCGTGAAATAATCGGTACCTCTGTCGGGAACAGCTCAGTAATGGTGTGGCCTGCGGCTTCCGCCCAAGGATACCCATCCCCAGTAGAGCCGGTCTGAGGCACGGACTTCCCACCGGTGGCGATGATGACAGCAGCAGTGGAGATCGTTTTACCCGAGCTCAGCTGAACGCCCTTAACAGCCCCTTCTGCATATATTACATGTGAGACAGGGCTGTCCGTCATAATCTGCACGCCCAGACTTCGTACTTTGTTAATTAAGGCGGAGACGACGCTGGATGCCTTATCGGAAACTGGAAACATCCGTCCGTTGTCTTCTTCCTTTAATGCAATGCCTAAGCCTTCAAAAAAGGCAATGATATCTTGATTATTAAAATGGTCGAAGGCGCTATACAAGAAACGCCCGTTTCCGGGAATATGGGAGATCAACTCATCTCTCTCCTTGACGTTCGTTACATTGCAGCGTCCACCACCAGATATCCCAAGCTTTCTTCCTAGCTTAGCTCCTTTATCAATCAGTAGTACGGATGCCCCGTGTTCTGCTGCAGCCACGCTTGCCATTAATCCTGAAGGGCCGCCACCTATGACGATCACATCGTAGTTGCTCATGAAATTTTACTCCTTTACATGTTAAGACACGGGTATTGCTCCGTGTTTTCCTAACGGAATCATACCATTCTGACTCTCATGTAACCAGTCTTCTCCTTCTGCTTAGTGATTATCGTTGTCAGGAGAGTAAACCTGTGCTTTAATCTAGACATGTAGGGGAATTTGTCCATTTTGGGGTGTGATTGTAATTATTGGCGCAATCAAGGATATATTTTTGCAAATATCGGCAGCATGCTCCTTTCTTTTTCTAATTCAATGGTGGGTAGACCAAGGGCTTGTGGCTCGAAAAAAAGGTAGTTTCCCAGATAATCAAACTTTTTTGGTTATGGCTTGTACATTAAGCCTTATTCTGTGCACTCTACTTTCGACGACTTTATTCGGTATTGCTTATTTGAATTTAGGGATGATCCCTGCTTATATCGGTATTTTATATGGAACTGTACGTTCAGGTATTTTGCTGTCCATCTTTTTGCTCGTCTGTAATATATTCATCGCAGAGCCGACAGGAATAAGTAATATGATATTAAATTCAGGAATATTATTATATCCGTTGCTGTTTGGGCTAGCTAAGCCTTTTAAGAAAGGCACAGTGGTAGAGAAGATAGGGATGTTATGGATGGTTCTTTGTCCGAATATGTTATTCATTGCACTTGTACCTATTATAGGCGGTAAAAATATATATGAGTCTAATTCGAGCGAGTCACTTTTGATTACTTTGTATCTGTTTTTCACCATCGCACTTGGTGGTATTTTTGTTTATTTTGTTGAAATGGTCTGGAGTAGATGGCGGGCTAAGGTACATATGGAAACTAAAAGTGATAATTTTCAGTGGGAGTCTGAGAAGCTGCAGCAGATTACAAACGTAGTCCCTATTAGTATTATGTCTCTGGATGATTACGGAGTCGTGACCGAACTAAACGATTGTATGTTGGGAATGATAAGAACTCATTATCCTCATTTGAGAAGAGAGGATATCATTAACAAGCCAGTGAGGGCATTTTTTAATGGTTCGGTGGATGCTGAGGCATATAAGCGTGTAGGGGATAACATCCGCGAAAAACGACGTTCCCATGAGCGAATGATTCATGAGTCGCGAGTTTATCAAATTTATTCAGCACCGCTAGTGAATACCAACACAGCATTATCTGGTGGGGTTGTACTCATTGCGCAGGACATTACGGATGAAGTGAAACTCCGCTCAGAGCTGGATCATGTAGAACGTCTAAGCTTAGTAGGACAGATGGCTGCTGGAATTACCCATGAGATTCGTAATCCTATGGCGGTAGTTCGTGGATTTTTGCAGCTGATGAGAGAAAAGAGTTCGGATGATTTGGATTCTTATTATCAGATCGTGTTAGAGGAGCTGGATCGGGCGAATAGTATTATTAACGATTTCCTATCACTGGCCCAGAGCCGGATTTCAGATAAAGAGAAAGTGCTATTGCATCGTATTATAGAAGAAATCAGTCCGCTGCTGTGGGCGGATGCTAATCTTCGCGGTCAAAGTGTTGAGCTAAAGCTGAACGCATCCATTCATGAAATGGAATTAAATGTTCGGGAAATAAAACAGCTCATCCTTAATTTAGGACGAAACGGCATGGAAGCTATGGGACCCAAGGGAATTCTAACACTGGAAACACACAGTACTCAGGATAAAGTGGAGCTGATTGTAAGGGACAGGGGAATCGGCATGTCGGAAAGTCAACGAGAGAAGTTGTTTTCACCCTTTTTCACAACAAAAAGGGAGGGAACGGGTCTAGGTTTATCCTTGTGTCTCAGTATTGTGGAGCGACATAACGGAAAAATAAATGTAGAGTCTGTAGAAGGAGAGGGTACAGTGTTTACCATCTCATTCCCTTTAGTAAAGGAAGAATATAGCGGAGTAACGCTTACGGATTGAATCAGGTTACTGTAGCATCTCTTGCTTTCACAGAGTATGAATGTATAATAAAGTTAGTAAGTACTGCTGTAATGTTATCTGACAAAACAGTAAATAGTGAAGGAGAGTGCAGAGAAATGTCCATGTCTTTTAATCAATATATGAGAGATTCAATTCAGCCTATGCGTGATGACCTTACAAGCATTGGGTTTCAGGAGCTTATGACTCCAGAAGAGGTGGAAGCCACTCTTCCTACTGCAAAAGGTACGGCACTTGTAGTTGTGAATTCGGTCTGTGGTTGTGCCGCTGGACAATGTCGTCCTGGTGTAGCTGAGGCACTGCAAAATGAGATTACTCCGGATCACTTGTTCACAGTGTTTGCAGGTCAAGAGAAAGAAGCCACTGCTAAAGCACGTGAATATTTTGCTCCTTATCCGCCGTCTTCCCCTTCCATCGCATTGATGAAGGATGGAGAGCTCGTTCATTTTATTGAACGTCATAGTGTTGAGAATCGTTCGGCTGCTGAAATTTCTGCTGAATTGAAAGAAGTCTTTGAACGTTTTTGCCAGTAAAAAAAGTTATTCCATATAATCTCGCATCAGTCGGTAATTCGGCTGTTGCGGGATTTTTCAAAATATAAGAGCGATAATGGGATAGAATATACTTAGAAGCATAGTGCTTCACTTGGTATGGATATTTTGATGGATATGGAACCATTTCTGATGGAACGGGGTGTGGTTTGTGAGTTTACAGAAAGAAATTATTGCTGATCTTGGCGTGAAGCCAACGATTGATGTAGAAGCAGAGGTTCGTAAACGAGTTGATTTTTTAAAGTCGTACGTGCTCAAGGCAGGTGCCAAAGGATTATTGATCGCTATTAGCGGCGGGGTGGACAGCGCGGTAGCAGCAGGTCTATGTAAGCAGGCTACGGACGAGCTGTCAGCACAGGAAGGCACAGAGTATATTACGCTTGGCGTATTCCAGCCATATGGTGTTCAAGAGGATATCCAGCACAGTTACGATGTCGCTAAAGCTTTTAATCTGACCCATACAGTGGAGACTAATATTGAGGAAGCTGTAAATGAAATTGCGCTTGAGGTTGAACATGGTCTGAAGTCCTTGGGACAACATCGCCATATGACGCATCAAGGCAAGGGTAATGTTAAAGCAAGAACACGTATGGTTATGCAATATGCGCTCTCTTTTGAGAACAATCTGATTGTAGTTGGAACGGATCATGCTTCTGAGGCTATTACGGGTTTCTACACCAAGTGGGGGGATGGGGCAGTAGATATTACACCTCTATCCACGCTTAACAAACGTCAGGTTCGTCAATTAGCTGCTCATATCGGTGTACCTGCGGATATTGTCACTAAAGCACCTACGGCAGGCTTATGGCCGGGGCAGACGGATGAAACCGAGCTGGGGATTACTTATGATGATAATAGCGATTATCTGGAAGGCAAACAGGTTAACCCTGAGGTAGCGGAGAAACTCGAGAATTATTATCGGAGAACGGCGCATAAGCGCAATGTCATTCCTGGAATTTAAGAATAGGTTGAACTAGAAACCGCCACAGGGACTGCGTAGTTGCAGAACTTGTGGCGGTTTTTAACATATCAGAAATAGTATTTGGGGTCCCCTTGGGAGATTGGTAGACTATAAGAAGAATTAGTCGGCAAGCGTCTGAGTGATAAAATTAATGGTTGCAGCAATAGCAAGCTCCAATTGTGGAGTGGTTCCAGCAAAAGGATGCACAGTGCAGAAGGTATGATTTCCCTCAGGAATCTGCACCCAGTTAATATCCGGTCGAAGTATGGTGAGTAGTTCAGACCCTTGCCGGAGGTGTGCGCCATCCTGACTGCCTTGAATAAGGACTACCGGGAAGGAAGCTGTCTTCATGCGCTCAAGGATGTTATAGCGCTCTTTATGGTTCTCCATATCTTCTAAAATAACAGCATCCAGCGGCATTTGTTGGCCGGTACGTCCATTAAGGACATGGGTACGTCCGGTTTCCTTCATCTCCTGCTTTTGTTCTTCCGTCAACAAATCGAGCTTCGTAACCCCGTTCCAGGAGATGACTCCTCTAACTTCATCGGGATGGTCAAGCGTATAGACCAGACTTATTCCCCCTCCAAGACTATGCCCAAGAAGGAATAATGGCAGGCTGCCAAATTTCGGGTGCTGGCTAAGATAGGACAACAGTATTTCCATGTCCTTCAGCTCACGACGAAAAGTGTTGCGGGCGAATTTCTCAAGCTCAGTAAAATGCAGCAGATCCTCTCCAATTCCAGCATGAGAGAAATTGAAGGTGATCACTTCATGATCTTGGCTGAGAGCAGTGGCTATGTAAGGAAACATCCCCCAATCTTTGAAGCCCTTGTAACCGTGTGCAATAACGATAAGACTCTTAGGCACGCCTTGAGCAGGAAAATGCGAGCAGCGGATTACAGCGTCTTCACCAGCTGGTATTTCGAAATTACGATGCTGCATAGGGTAATCCCCTCTTTCTAATATATAAATGAAGTAAATCAGTAAGTCCATCACGAAGGCGCCTGAATGGACTTCCAAAGCATTTTCTTTTAAGATAGCAGAAAGAATCTTATAGGACTATAATTTAAAATTGAAATGAATGACCTGTATAATGATCATACCATTATTGAAGTAATATAGGATACACGTCCATAAGGAGCGTGAAATTTTGATTTACGGAATCGGACATGATGTGTTAGAAATTGAACGAATCTCAGAAGTAATGCGTAGGGGACAGGGGAAAAAATTTAATCAGCGCATCCTAACGGAGCAAGAGTACCAACTTGCCGAGCAACGAGGCGGGAGGTTGGCGGAGTTCGTAGCCGGGCGCTTTGCTGCCAAGGAAGCCGTTGTGAAGGCTTTAGGCTGCGGCATCGGCAATATAGTTGGTTTTCACGATATTGAGATATTACCTGACCCTAAAGGTAAGCCAGAAGTAATCTTATCATGTGAAGCCTGGGGTAGACTGGATCTACCTGAAGGGCAGAAGTATACCATTCATCTTACGATAACACATGGCCGTGATTTGGCTTCAGCTTTTGCAGTAGTAGAGGGGCTAGGTTCATGAATTGAACCATGATTATAGAAGGGCAAGGAGAATTACAATGAAACAACGAGAACGACAGGATTTACAGGAACGAGAAGAAGGACAAGAAGGACAAGAATTAAAAGAGAGACAAGAAAAACAAGACCAGTGTGAACGCAAAGATCAGATGGATTTAAAGGAAGAACAAGATAAACAAGATCAGGAGCTGCGGGAGGCCAAGCAATATTTCAGTTATCATTTGCTGAAGTGGTATCAAGGGCAGAAGCGGGATTTGCCATGGCGCAGGCATCGCAATCCTTATTATATTTGGATTTCCGAGATCATGCTGCAGCAGACAAGGGTAGATACGGTGATCCCTTATTTTAATCGTTTTATTGAACGCTTTCCGACGGTGGAGTCCCTCGCTGACGCCCCTGAGGAGGATGTACTTAAGTGCTGGGAAGGCTTGGGTTATTATTCTCGAGCACGTAATATACAGCATGCAGCCAAGCAGGTAAAAGAGCTATATGGTGGGCAGGTGCCGAACGATCGCGAGGCGGTATTCAGCTTAAAGGGAGTGGGACCTTACACTGCTGGGGCTATTCTCAGTATCGCGTTTAATCGGCCAGAGCCAGCGGTAGATGGTAATGTGATGCGGGTGCTGTCTCGATATTTCCTCATCGAGGATGATATCGCCAAGGGACCCACCCGCGTGAAAATGGAGCGCCTGGCGGCTGAGCTGATCCCGGAGGGAGAAGCTGCATCGTTTAATCAGGCGCTTATGGAGCTTGGGGCGCTCGTATGCACCCCGAAATCACCGAGCTGCTTAACCTGCCCGGTGATGGAGCATTGCGCTGCGCGCCTGGCGGGCTGCGAGACTTCGCTGCCCGTCAAGACCAAGGCCAAGCCGCCGCGCCCAGAGGAGCGGCTGGCGGCCTTAATCGAGGGCCGCGGTGCCCACGCGGGCCAAGTGCTCATCCGGCAGCGGCCACAAAGCGGGCTGTTAGCCCGCATGTGGGAGCTGCCGCATTGGCAGGCGCCGCCAGCAGAAGGCGGCGCCAAGAGCGCGCGGCTGCCGGAGGCCGCGGCGCTGGACCGGCTGCGCCGGTCACTGCGGCAGGCCGGGATCTCCGCCCGGCCTGAGGAGCACTGGATGGCTGCTGAGCATATCTTCAGCCATATTGTGTGGACCCTGCAGGTGTATCGCTGCAGGGAGGAGGACGCCCTTCCGCTGCCGATGGCGGCAGAAGGACGAGCAGTGTATAACACGGATGCGGGGCTGTTCCCAGAGATGGACAGCAGCATACCCGTAGAGAGATTCGAGGACGGTAACGCTAGTCCTGAGGACGGCGGAGCTGTACGCTGGATTAGCCGTAAAGATATGGCTAATTATGCGTTCCCTAATGTCTTCTTGAAGCTGCTGAATCTTTATTTCGATGAGCAGGAAGAGCAGGCGAAAGCGGGGAAGTAGAGATTGTTTGATGTAGAAGTATGGGAATAAGCAAAGTATGGAATGGACTATGCTAACATCTAATTGGTTCTGTTGTTTTATGAATTCAAGAGTGATCAAAATTTGTTTTTAGGGAATTCTTCCCTGAAATCATGCCCTTTTCGCCTGTTTTTAATCATTTTAGGGAAAACCTCCCTCAAATTTCGGTGAATATCTTATTTATGCTCCAGAACCGCTGGTTTTTAGGGAGGTTTTCCCTTATTACTAGTGTTTATGGAGCATATCGCTGAATTTTAGGGAGTTATTCCCCAATTATAGTAAGACAGGGACTCTGCCCAGTAGAGCAACATAAAAAAAGGTATTCCACAGCCTATTCGGCTAGGGAATACCTTTTTTAATTAGGCTATTAAGCTACAAGCTCAAGCCGAATTTAATTCCTTATTTCGCGCTTTCGTAACGTTTGCCAACTTCTTCCCAGTTTACTACGTTCCAGAACGCTTTGATGTAATCAGGGCGTTTGTTTTGGTAGTTCAGGTAGTAAGCGTGCTCCCATACATCGAGTCCGAGGATTGGAGTAGCACCTTCGCTGATTGGGTTGTCTTGGTTAGGTGTGCTTGTTACTGCCAGTTTGCCATCTTTAACAACTAGCCAAGCCCAGCCGCTGCCGAAACGAGTAGTTGCTGCTGCTGCGAAATCTTCTTTGAATTTTTCAAATCCGCCCAGCTCGCTATCAATAGCTGCTGCAAGAGCGCCAGTTGGTGCGCCACCGCCGTTTGGTCCGATAACTTCCCAGAAAAGGGTGTGGTTAGCGTGTCCGCCACCATTGTTACGAACAGCAGTACGGATAGCTTCTGGTACAGCGTTCAGATCTGTAAGAAGTTCTTCGATGCTTTTGCCTTGCAATTCAGGTGCCTTTTCCAAAGCTGCGTTCAGATTAGTCACATATGTGTTATGGTGTCTGTCATGGTGAATTTCCATCGTTAGTGCGTCGATGTGTGGTTCAAGTGCGTTGTTTGCGTAAGGAAGTGCTGGTAATTGAAATGCCATGGAAAAATCCCTCCTGAGTATATTAGAATTTTGTATAGATAAAGAACTTCGGCGGTTTATCGTCAAAATTCTTTATTGTTGATATGTACTATAGGGTATCGCCCAATAGGATACTTTAATTAAACAGTATCTGGATCAATAATGCAACACTAAACAAACATAAATGTTTATAAAGTATGATTGGAATGTAAACAGAAATGTCAATTGTATTTAAAATGTAAAAAGCAAGAGTCTTCACCCTATAGACATAACTCTTTATAATTACCCTTATAATGAAACAATGAATCTAACTCAAAATGTAAACGCTTGATATTAAGCGCTTTCAAAAGAAAAGTGATGATATCGCGAGAAAAGTGTGCTTTAATAGATTTAAAAGCAGGTATTCCTCGGTATTTGATGCTTTTTTTTATTTTCTCAATGTTAAGGGAACCCCTTCTTTTTGTTAAATTCATAAGCCATAGACAAGGGAGATTTTAAAGAATGCACGTTCGTTCCTTTCAATTAAGCGACGTTAGCCCTGTGACTGATTTGCTGCAAACTGCATTATCGGAAGAATGTTTCGAGAACACTATCGAGCCTTTCTCCAGGCAGCTTTCATGGGATTCCGATCTCATTGTAGTTGCTGAAGATGAAGAAGAGATTGTTGGAGCACTGATTGGTACGATTGAGAAAAACCACGGTTGTTATTTCCGGATTGCTGTACATCCTGATTATCGCCGCAGAGGAGTCGGAAGAAGTCTGGTATCGGCTATGGAATCCAGGTTTCAAGCTCGTAAAGTTAGTGGTATCTTTGTAGCCGTCGATGAGCATAATTCTTTTGCATTACCATTGTACGAAGCTATGGGATATAACGAGAATCAAATTTTTAAATCTGTTCGGAAGCTGAGCATTGTTGGGTAATTTTGATCATCCAGATGCGTAAGCGGAAACATTTACTAAATAAAGAACTATAGTTGATGATATAGTCTGTTTCATTCATACTCAAGCGTATTTTCCAGAAGTCCATTACTAATGGCTGGGAGATATGCTTTTTTATTGTTATAATATCTGCAAGTATAAACATCAATAATCGAGAATAAGAGGTGACATATTGAGCCAGGAGCCCCAAGTAGAGTTCATGCGTAATCGGAAGCAAAGACATAGATCCTCCAGATCAAAAAAGAGCTTTGGAGGTCAAGTGGTAGCGGAATTGAAGGATTGGTTGCTTACAGCGGTAATTGTTTTTGCGGTGATGTCGGTTCTTAATATTTTTGTATTTAATATATCAACGGTTAAAGGTCAGTCTATGCAGCCAACGCTTTTGGAAGGTGAGAGGCTTTTTATTAATAAGCTTTCATTGATATTTGTAAACCCGAAACACGGGGATGTCGTCATTCTTCATGATCCGAGCACAGGGCCCAGTCGTAAGGACTTTTTAGTGAAGCGAGTCATCGGTATACCTGGGGATATCATAGAGGTGAAGGATCACCAGTTATATGTGAATGGAAAAATAGTGAATGAGCCGTATATAGATACCGAAATTGAAGACCCTGATTTCGCGGCGTTAACTGTGGAGAGCGGAAGCTATTTTGTCATGGGAGATAACCGGCATGCTTCAGCAAGCAAGGACAGTCGTTATTTTGGATCTATCCCACAGGACATGATTGTAGGCAGAGCGGATTATATTTGGTGGCCGCTGTCTAAACTGAAAGGACTATAAGGAATTTATAGATTATTAGTAAAGGAGAAGGCGGAAATGAACGATACATCTCAGTCACCTTATGCTCCCCCGCCTTCCAAGTGGGCACAGCTTAAAGCGGAAATTCAGGAGGCTGCGTCATCACTCGGTATTGATGATATCGGGTTTACAACTGCGGAGCCTTTTTTATATTTAAAAAATATTCTGCAAGACCATCGTGACAAAGGTTACGAATCTGGTTTCGAGGAACCGGATTTGGATAAAAGGACGATCCCCGCACTGAGCTCTGGGGACAAGCCCTTGTCTATTATTTCGATTGCTGTGGCCTATCCCTCCAAAATGGTGGATCCTCCGAAATCTGAACCGGGTGCGCGTAGAGGCATTCTCGCCCGGGCATCATGGGGCAGGGATTATCATCATGTGCTCAGAGAGGCATTAAGTAAGTTAGAGGACTTTATTCATGAGCGTGTACCGGAGGCTGTGCTTGAAAGTATGGTGGATACCGGCGTACTGGTGGATAGAGCGGTCGCGGAAAGAGCGGGAATAGGCTTCAGCGGCAAAAACTGTTCTATCATCTCACCTAAATGGGGATCCTGGATTTATCTAGGGGAGATGGTTACGAATATTCCTTTTGCTCCGGACGAGCCTGTTGAAGAAGGCTGCGGGGAGTGTACCAAGTGTATTGATGCCTGCCCGACCGGCGCGCTGGTGGGTCCGGGTCAATTGAATGCGCAGGCCTGTATTTCTTTTTTGACGCAGACTAAAGGGTTTCTGAGCGACGAATACATGACCAAGATTGGGAACCGTCTATACGGCTGTGACACCTGCCAGATTGTATGTCCTAAGAATAGGGGGAAGAACTGGAATCATCGCCCTCAGATGCAACCTGATCCTGAGATCGTGAAGCCATTGTTAATGCCGATCCTGGATCTTAGCAATCGTGAATTCAAAGAGAGATTCGGCAATAGCTCGGCTGCCTGGAGAGGCAAAAAGCCGATGCAACGAAATGCGATCATCGCCCTCGGCAATTTTAAGGAAGTGGGGGCTGTGCCAAAGCTAACAGATATTGTTCTGAAAGAGCCGCGCCCAGAGATGCGAGGCACTGCTGCTTGGGCGCTGGGACGTATCGGTGGTGAGCAGGCTCTAGCTGCTGTTGAATCGGCTTTAGAACGCGAAGAGCATGACACAGTTAGGCAAATGCTGAGCAGGGCACAGGATGTACTCCTAACTGCGAAGCAGGCACGAGAGGACAGTGATGTTAATGAAGGAAAAAGATCATAGACAGGATGTATATTCCCAATTGCTGTACAGTTCTCGAAATGCTATGATAGATTCGCGCGCCATTTGGCGATGTAGACAATAGAGTGTAGAGGTGGGCTTTAGATGAATATCGCATTACCTATTATTACATTGGTCGTAGGTCTCATCGGTGGTTTTTTCATCGGTGTATATTATCTGCGCAGACAAATGACAACTATGCAGAATGATCCTGAAATGCTGCAAAAGGTTGCAAAACAAATGGGTTATAACCTGAATGGGAAACAAATGCAACGTGCCCAACAGATGATGAAGAATCAGAACCAGACAGGCGCCCGCCCAGGAGCAGCTAAAGGGAATAAACGTAGAAGTAAGTAACCGGGTCCGGATAGAATTTATACGGGTGCGGAAGGGGGAGACATCATGGGGAACATCAATGAATACGTGAACGGTAAAGTATCAGAGAACCGTGAGCAAATCGAGTATCACGTTGAGAAAATATTAGAATTAATCGGTGAAGATACCGGCCGCGAGGGACTGCTTGAAACACCAGCCCGCGTTACGCGGATGTACGAGGAGATATTCGGCGGTTATTCGATAGATCCCCGCGAGGCGCTCGGTGTTACTTTTGATGAGTCTCATGAAGAGCTAGTGATCGTGAAGGATATCGTCTATTACAGCCAATGTGAGCATCACATGGCTCCTTTCTTCGGTAAAGTGCATATTGGATACATTCCGAGCGGACGTATTGCTGGACTCAGCAAACTAGCTCGCCTTGTTGAAGCAGTGAGTCGGCGTTTGCAGGTGCAAGAACGTATTACGACTCAAATTGCGGATATTATGACGGAGGTATTAAGCCCTCATGGCGTTATGGTCGTTGTGGAAGGTGAACATCTTTGTATGTGTGCACGCGGAGTAAAGAAGCCGGGCAGCAAGACGGTAACCATGTCTACTAGAGGGGTCTTCCGGGAGGACGCCGCCGCTCGTGCGGAGTTTCTAAGCTTGATTAAAGAATAGTATATAGAGGTGTTTATACCTCGAATTAGAAGGACCCATCATTCACTTTTTGTGAACGATGGGTCCTTTTGGGTCAGTAAATGGGAATAAACTTTATCTTCTCTACAAAGTGGAATAAGATCAATAAGGCTTCCATGCCAGTTTACTAGCGGCAGCATAACGTTCTGATACATATGGCCAGTTGACGACCTTCCACCAATCGTTAATATAATCCGCACGATTATTCTGATGCTTCAAATAGTAGGCGTGTTCCCAAACATCCAAGGCTAAGAGTGGAACAACGTCCCATTGCGATAAATTCTGATGTTTTTCTGCAGTAAGAATCTCTAGTCTATGGCTGCGCGGGCTCCAGACGAGAATGGCCCATCCGCCACCTTCTACTTTATTCGCGGCCTCGGTGAACTGCTTCTTAAAGCTGTCATAACTTCCAAAGCTTTGATCTATAGCTTCTAGTAAAGCTCCTGTTGGGCGTCCGCCTCCTTGTGGAGACATCACGTTCCAAAAGATCGTGTGGAGATAATGGCCTGCACCATTAAAGGCTAACTCTCGCTCCCAATGCTTAACGAGATCGAAGTCCCCGTTCTTACGGGAATCCGCTAGTTTAACTTCTGCCTTGTTTAATCCGTCTACATAACTTTGATGGTGCTTATCGTGATGAATTCTCATCGTCTTTTCGTCAATATAAGGTTCTAGTGCATTATAGGCGTAAGGCAAGGGAGGTAGTGTATGGCCGCCAATGGGTACCGCGTCGTTTTTATCGCGGATATCAGGCACAGTGTCAGTAAAAGTAGTGAATCCATCATTCCGCAGGGTATTGTCTGTATCGATGTTTACGACATAATCCTCTGTGTAATCGCGCATGACTTGTGAAAGCTTTCCGGGCGAGCTGAGTGTCTGCAGTACGGCTAGGAAGTATTCTGATTCGCGAATAATATGCAGAATCACAGTAGTTGCAAGGGGGACGGCTTTGACCGCTGCGCTACTCTCCATGATGGCAAAGAGCTGCCGAACGAATTCTTGGGATTGAATGCAGGAGATATGTAGCAGTTTCTCAGTTTCTGCAGTGAGTTCCGCCTGTGGGGGTGGAGAAGCAGAGAGTGCGGCATTCAATAGCTGCTGTGCCGCCTGCTCAGTTGCACCGAAAACAACGGCCCATTCATCGAGGAGTTTCACATAAGGCTCCTCCAATTTAGGCACGATCGCTTTGATGACTTCAGTATGCTCTTTCTCTTGTGTCTTCCAAAATACGATTTCTTCCAAAATACGTACTGGCAGCATCGGCCCGTATACATATAGCATGCCAAGAAAACCTCCCGTGATATGTCTTCATCAGTCCATTATATGAACGGTCTTGGAAGGTTATGAAGAACATACATCTCGAGTGCTGTCGCTCCTCGGGCTTCTTCTATTCTGGAGACGAAAACAGCCTCTTCCTTGGGGACACTTCTTTCTGTCCCTGGAAGAGGCTGTTCGATTGGTTATTATCGTTTAGTTAATTACTTGCCATCGCTGGCTGATCACCCTTAGTACTTTTAGCTAGATGAACATTCCCTAAGAAAGCGGAGACCCGCCGTAAATACTCACGGGGATGCTCGCGGAACAATAGCTCGTGATGACTACCTTCAATGATCCAAGAATCAGAGAAAGGATTGTTCTGGTTCGCTGCCAGTTCTTCGGCAATAGGATAAGGAGCTTTATCGTCTTTGGTTCCATGCATGAACAGGATAGGGAAAGGATAGTCTTTGGATTTAACCTTTGCATAAGGAATTTGATCTAATCCTGTACCGTTCAGTACCGGGAACAGCATTTCCATGATCGCCAGAGAAGGCTGGCGCGGTAGGTCGATATTCTGCTTAATATTATGATACAGCGTGTCTGGTTCTAGCAAAAAGGTACTGTCCAGAATCATCGCGTCGATATCCTCAGATACTAATCCTGCTTGCAGTGCTGTGCCAGCACCCATAGAGAAGCCCCAAACAACGAGCTCTTGTGCCCCGCGTTCCTTAGCGAAATCAATGGCGCCTAGAAGCTGCTGAGATTCTTTTTTGCCACCGGTTGCAATATCCTTGTTCCCTTGGGCAGCAAAGCCGTAATCAAACATTACGACATTGAAATTCAGACTGTGTGCATAGTGAGCGAGATCGTACATGGGTACCCAAGACTCTTCGCGGTTGGCACCATAGCCATGACTGAATATGATAGTTTTAGTGGCGTCCTTGGCTGGGATATACCAACCGCTCATCATGCGACTCCCGTCCTTAGCCGGAAAGGTAACATCCTCGTAGGCGAGACCCTTGGCAATCATAGGATTGGAGTACAGAGGAGCTACCGTTGGATTGGATAGCACCCAGGCGATGTAGCCATGAAGTGAGACAAAACAAAATACTAAAAAGAAAAATATAGATAATAACAATGCAACGATAATATGCTTAACACGTATCATCCGCAGCGAAAGTCGTGATGAACTGCCCTGTTTAGGTAGTTTAGGACGACGGGAGACTGACGTGCCGGTTCGGCTGGTTGTCAGATCCATAAGGTCCCCTCCTAAGTATGATGTGAGTACTAGTGCCTAGGATAATTTGTCGAAAATGATTCTAAAGCATCAGTAATATATTAATATGTTTATCGTATGTTTAAGCCCTTACAAAGTCAATGAATTGGACCCTTTTGTAATATAACTGTAAAGTGCGGGTCAGTCTTTTCCGGCTCAGTGAATATACTGGACTTTCCGTAGAGTTTTGCACTAAGATAGAATTAATAATAATGTAACCGCGTTTCATTTGATGAAACACGAGGGGGGATTACTGTGGAGGACCGAAAGCTAACGGTACGCGCGGTAGAACGTGCGCTCGACATATTACTTTGTTTTACGCAGGATAGTGATTTAGGGTTGACGGAGATCGCATCAAAGATTGATTTACATAAGAGTACAGTCCACAGATTGCTGGCAACACTCGAGGAAAAGGGATTTCTCATTCGCAATCCGGCGACAGAAAAATATAGACTGGGTATACGAATTTGGGAGTTGTCCACACATCTGCCTGCTTTTGACGAGTCGGCAGCGGTATTACTGCCATCTATGGAACGGCTGAGAGATCGACTCGGTGAGACGGTCAGTCTTTACTTACGGGATGGTATTGAACGCGTGCGTATTCAGGCGGTACAGAGCCAGCAGGCAATTCGTCGAGTCGCACAGATCGGTGCGAGGCTGCCATTATCTGTAGGAGCGTCGAGTAAAGTGCTGGCAGCGTATGCACCACCTGAGGTGTTGAGAGAACTGCTGGAGAGCTCGGAGTGGCCGGATTACGTTGAGAAGGAAGTATATAAAGAGCAGCTTAATGAGATCATCCGGCTGGGGTATGCCACGAGTTTCGAAGAACGTGAGTCTGGTGCGGCCGCTGTGGCGGTACCTGTCACAGGCCGTAGTGGAAATGTGATTGCGGCGTTATCGCTGTCAGGGCCGGTCAGCCGTCTGTCTAGGGATACGTTAGTGGAGTATGCCGCCATCTTAAAGGAAGCAGCAAGTGAAATGGGTATGATGATTCCATAAGAAGAATATGCATGTATTATGAAGTAGAGCAGCGATCACTCCGTTACTGGAGGATCGCTGTTTGTTTTTTGGAAGGGCAGCTTGCTTTAGCTAATAACGGGTAAATGAAGACTAAGCGACTCAGTGCTACTTTTGGCAATCCTTGAGTAATTATGCTGGGATATATGGCAAAGCCTAACGTCACAATGCCAGAGCCGGAATGTCTGTGACCCGTGCGGTTATTCACCCCTCCGCCGCTAAGTCACTTTGAAAGCAAGCTTCCAGAGTGACTCCGCTCGACTTGCATTATTAAGCATGAAACCTGCAACGCCGGAGCCTTTCAGACTCAGAAGATCCTAATCACCCCCTTAGCCCACCAGACTCAGGAAAGGGCCTCACACAACAAAGAGGCCCCAGCAGCCAACAATCGGCTACTGGGGCACCCAAAAAAAAGGACTGTCTCATGGTCATTCCTGACCATGAGACAGTCCTTTATTAAATCTATTCTACCGACACAGCCGAAGAATCTGTGGCATCTGCCAGCATTTGACGAAGCACAGTTTGTAGAATACCACCATTGCGATAGTAATCAATATCAACCGTGCTGTCGAGACGTGCTGTGACAGGGAAATCGAACTGAGTACCGTCTTCGCGGGTTGCGGTGACAGTGAGTTCTTGTCCTGGCAGCACCTCGTTATCAAGTCCAGTAATATTGAAGGTCTCGCGTCCGGTCAGTCCCAAGCTGCTCCAGCCGTGTCCTTCCTGGAATTGCAGTGGAAGCACACCCATACCAACCAGATTGCTGCGGTGAATCCGCTCAAAGCTCTCAGCGATAACAGCTTTAACACCCAACAGAAGCGTGCCCTTGGCAGCCCAGTCACGTGAGCTTCCTGTGCCGTATTCTTTACCGGCGATAACGATGAGATTCTGTCCAGCGTCCTGATACAGCATGGAAGCGTCATAGATGGACATGACTTCATCGCTTGGCAGGAAGGTTGTAACTCCGCCTTCTGTACCTGGAGCTACTGCATTACGAATCCGAATATTAGCGAATGTACCACGCATCATGACTTCATGATTTCCGCGGCGTGAGCCGTAGGAGTTGAAGTCTGCACGTTCTACACCATGATCGCGTAAATATTCGCCGGCAGGACCAGAGGTAGAGATATTACCTGCAGGTGAGATATGGTCGGTCGTTACGGAATCAGCAAGCAACGCCAGAACGCGTGCATCCTTGATATCCTTGATGTCTCCCAGACCGTCTGCCAGATGCTCAAAGAATGGCGGGTTCTGAATATACGTGGAGTTGTCATCCCACTCATACAGCTCGCCTTGCGGAACAGGGATCGAATTCCAGCGTTCGTTAGCAGTGAATACATTCTCGTATTTACGGCGGAACATCTCTGGGCTAAGGGAAAGACCAATCGCTTCACGAATTTCAGCAGTCGTAGGCCAAATATCTTTCAGGAATACTGGCTCACCTTGTGGATCAAATCCGAGCGGTTCAGTCTGCAAATCGATATTTACAGTACCAGCCAGTGCATAAGCAACTACGAGCGGTGGTGAAGCCAAGTAGTTGGCTTTGACCTGAGCATGTACACGGCCTTCAAAGTTACGGTTACCGGAGATTACAGCAGCGACGGTCATATCGTTATCAGTAATGGCTTGGCTAACCTCTTCAGGCAGTGGACCGGAGTTACCGATACAAGTAGCACAGCCATATCCCGCCAAGTAGAAGCCCAGTGCTTCAAGTGGCTTCAGCAGGTCTGCTTTTTCCAAATATTCAGTAACTACCAATGATCCTGGAGTCAAGCTGCTCTTAACGTATGCTGGTTTGGTCAGTCCACGTTCCACCGCTTTTTTCGCCAAAAGACCTGCTCCAAGCATAACGCTAGGGTTAGAAGTATTTGTACAGCTTGTAATAGCTGCGATTACGACTGCGCCTGTACTGAGCTTGCTAGTGGTACCATTCTTATGCTCTATTTCTACAACTTGGGCGATTTTCTCATCGCTGAGGCCATAACCGCCTTTGTCTACAGGTGTACGGATAATACCTTCAAAATTTTCTTTCATGTGGGTAAGCTCAATCCGGTCTTGCGGACGTTTTGGTCCAGCCAAGCTTGGAACGACAGAAGCTAGGTCAAGTTCAATTACATCGCTGAACTCAGGATCTGGTGTATCCGAAGTGCGGAACATCCCTTGTGCTTTGTAATAAGATTCAACGAGCTCTACCAAATCATCCGGACGACCTGTGCTGCGCAAATAAGCAAGTGTCTCTTCATCTACAGGGAAGAAACCGATCGTTGCTCCGTATTCTGGCGCCATGTTAGCAACTGTTGCCCGGTCAGCAAGACTGATGTTAGCAAGACCAGGACCGTAGAATTCGACGAATTTGCCGACTACGCCTTTTTTACGCAACATTTCAGTTACTGTCAGTGCCAAGTCTGTTGCTGTAGCCCCTTCGATAAGGCTGCCTGTAAGCTTGAAGCCCACTACATCTGGTGTAACAAAATAGAGCGGTTGTCCGAGCATACCTGCTTCAGCTTCAATACCGCCAACACCCCAGCCTACAACACCAAGTCCGTTGATCATCGTAGTGTGGGAGTCCGTTCCAACAAGGGAATCTGGATAAACGACAGTTTCACCATCGATAGTTTTAGTAGTGGCTACGGAAGCCAAATACTCCAAATTCACCTGATGCACGATACCGGTAGCTGGAGGAACTGCACGGAAGTTATTGAAAGCGGTCTGTGCCCAGCGAAGGAAACGGTAGCGTTCCTCGTTACGCTCAAACTCCACGTTCATATTGTATTCCAAAGCATCTGCCGTACCGAAAGCATCAACCATAACAGAGTGGTCAATTACAAGGTCAACGGGAACGAGCGGGTTGATCTGTTTAGGATCTCCTCCGGCTTTCTTTACGGTATCACGCATAGCTGCCAGATCTACGACTACCGGTACACCGGTAAAGTCCTGAAGTACGATACGAGCAGGGATAAACGGAATTTCTTTATTGCGGTCAATGTCACCTGACCAATCAGCCAATTGTTTCACGTGTTCTTCTGTAATTGCCCGTCCGTCAAACTGACGAACAGCTGCTTCAAGTAATACTTTGATTGAAAAAGGAAGGGAAGAGATAGAGCCCAATCCTTGTTCCTCAAGGGAGTTAAGATCATAATAGCGATAAGATTTGCCACCTGATTCTAGGGTACGGGCCAACGAGAAATGATCCTTGCTTGGCATATGTGCGCCTCCTTGTTTCATCTATTGAAACTCAATTTCACATTGCATGTTATTTAATTATAACGGTTACAAAGAGGGGAGTAAAGTTTTTTTTCCTATATATAAAGCCCTAATATCGCATCTCTAAAACCATTTAGAGTTACCCCAAAAACGAGAGCTATAAGCAAAGCGTATGCCTTGCCATGTAAATTGAAGCGATCTGTATAGCGGCCTGTTTCCTTTCATATACATAGAGCAGCAGTTAAAAGGGAATGAAGGGGTGCGAGTATAATGGAGCAACAATGGAAGCAAAGTCTATATGTATATGTAGATCAAGTGAATAAGGCCAGGGTGGAACCTAAGTCCTCATCGCAAACCGTTTCCGTGTCCGTTAAGGATCCACGCTTTTTGGTGGAGCAAGGGGAACGTTCACGCCGAATCGCTGAATGGTATAACGCTCGTGGGATCACTCCGCTGCGAGGGGAAACAGGTGTAAAGACTTTACGGACCGTCCGGCAGACTCCGACTGAGGTGGTTGCAGAGGTTACACTGCATAGTGCACTTTATTATGAAAAAGGAGGCGTTAATCACCGCGAGGATAGGGTTGAGCTGGAGCGGTTGACCTTTGTGCGGGACGGAGGGGGCTGGGAAATCGCTGCTATAGAACGAACTATTCCCGAAAGAAATACGGTTCATAGAGCAGAGGTAGAGTTATCTGGCAGATTGTCCAAGTGGGGTGAAGCTTTACCAGCTCCGTTGCCATCACAGCCTCTTCTGAACCGGAATATTCTGGGGGAGATCCCGGGCTCAAGAGAGGTTCGCTACAACCGTGAAGAAGCGGTGGCTTATGCCGACCGTTGGTGGAAAGACGGTAATCCAGAGTTCGAAACATTTGAGGTGGATTGTACGAATTATGTCTCCCAATGCCTCTTTGCAGGGGGAGCACCTATCAACTATACTGGTAAAAGAGAAACGGGTTGGTGGTACAAAGGCTACCAAGGGAAACAAGAATGGTGGAGTTATAGCTGGGCTGTATCAGACAGTCTGCAGCGCTATTTGAGCGTTAGCCGGAGCAATGGCTTGCGTGCGGAAGTGATGGAGCGGCCGGAGCAATTGATGCTTGGCGATATCATTCAATATGACTGGGATGGCAACGGGCAATATCAGCACAGCACGATCGTCACAGCCTTTGATGCTGGTGGCATGCCGCTTGTGAATGCACGTACAGTTAGCAGCCGTCATCGCTTCTGGGACTATCGTGATTCCTACGCTTGGACGGATCAAACGAAATACCGTTTTTTTCATATTAACGACTATTTATAAGACAGAAAGAGGTAATAAAGGTATGGGGAATGCAAAACTAACCGTAGGGCTAGTGTACGGGGGCAAATCCGGAGAACATGAGGTATCGCTACAGACGGCTTTTGCCGTGATGAACTCATTTGATTACGATAAATATGAGATTATCCCTTTTTACATTTCAAAACAGGGTTTATGGAAAGTCGGAGAGACATTATCGGCACCTTATAGTGAGGTAGAGCAGCTCAAGCTTTCAGATGCAACTGAAGATATGGGCACAGCCCTGAATGTAGTATTTAGTGGACTGTCCGGTGCTGAAAAAACGGTGGACGTCATGTTCCCGCTGCTGCATGGCACGTATGGTGAGGACGGAACGATTCAAGGTTTGTTCGAAATGGCGAATATTCCTTACATCGGGGCTGGTGTTCTTGCCTCTTCGGCAGGTATGGATAAGGTTGTCATGAAGAAGCTGTTCGCTGATGCCGGTCTGGACCAGTGTGAATATTGTTATTTTAACATCAGCGCTTGGAAAAGAAAAAGTCATGAGTTGATTGTGGGTGTAGAGGATAAACTGGGGTATCCAGTATTCGTTAAGCCTGCAAATTTGGGCTCAAGTGTAGGTATTTCTAAGGCTTCTGATAAGGAGAGTCTTGTAAAAGCTATAGATTTTGCCTTCCGTTATGACACCAAAGTCATTATTGAGGAATTCGTGGATGCTCGTGAGGTAGAGGTCGGGGTGCTCGGAAATGATGAGCCAGAGGCCTCTGTCCCGGGTGAAATCGTTTCTTCTGGAGAATATTATGACTACGCAGCTAAGTATACGGACGGCAAATCGCAAATGATGATTCCTGCGCCAGTAGATTCTGAAGTTGCCGATCGTCTGCGGGAGTCCGCGATAACCGCTTTTAGAGCCATTGAGGGTAGTGGTATTACTCGGGCGGACTTCTTCCTGCGGAGATCGGATGGTAAAATTCTAATAAACGAAGTGAACACTATGCCTGGCTTCACACCTTACAGCATGTATCCGCTATTGTGGCGTGAGACAGGTGTATCTTATAGAGCTCTGTTAGACCGTATGATTGAGTTAGCTTTAGAGCGCTATAATTTCAAACAAGGTCTTAAGTATGACAACGAGTAATTGAAGCTGCTAGCGGGTTCATCCCGACTGGAAAGGGGCGAAGAAATATGGGTTTTCAAACTGAATTCAATTCCGTCTGTAAGTTCAAGAATGAACAAGAGCTCTATGAGTTGCTGGAGTACGGTCGTACCAAAATGGTGAAGCAGGGCTTTCGCGTGTATCCGACGGGTCAGAAGGTGATTGCCTACACACCTGAGAATGTAGCTGTAGCGATTGTCAAAATCTCTGCCTCGATTGCAGAGATTAATTTTCAGGGGCATGAGGTTACAGCGGTCGAAATGGAACTCGTGCGTAAATTGAATGAAGAAGAGTCCAAAGTGCAGACTGCACTAGCAGATGAAATGTTTTTTGGAGCGCAGGGATGATTGTCCGTTTTGGATATGTAGCGATGTCCACCGTTATCAAAGACTGCTCACCATCCAAGACTATGACGATGGCCTCCTTCAAGAAGCTGGATGACCGTGAAGCGGCACTTCGGCGTTTGGAGAACCTCGCTCGGATGAATCTGCACAATACGCTGAGACTAATGAAGCATAATGTGGGTTCGGACATTTTTGTGTACCGTCTCACTTCCAAATTAATTCCTCTGGCGACGCATCCTGATTTACAGGATTGGAATCCGTTTGCTGCGCTCGCAGAGGAATTCGCGGAAGTGGGGCAATATGTGAAAAAACATGGGATGCGGGTGTCCTTTCATCCAGATCACTTTACAGTGCTTAGTACACCCCGTCCTGAGGTGCTGATAAGTTCCATCCGGGATTTGCAGCACCATACGGACATGCTAAATGCCATGGGACTTCCTGCCATGGCGAAGAATAATATTCATATTGGCGGAGCCTATGGGGACAAGCCGGTGGCAGCCAAGCGGTTCGAGAAGCATTTCTGCGAGCTGCCAGCAGCGCTGCAGGAGCGTATTACGCTGGAGAATGATGATAAGACCTTCACAGCCCCGGAGACACTAGCGGTTTGTCAGAATGTAGGTCTGCCGATGGTGCTGGATATTCACCATCAATGGGTGAATAATGAAGGAGAGCTCCCTTGGGAGCTATGGCCTGACATTCAACAGACATGGCGGAGCGAGCTTTCACTGAAGGATGTTCCAGCGGGAGAGCTTTTGCCGCCTAAGATTCATGTCTCTAGTCCGCGCAGTCCGTCTGACCCACGCAGTCATGCAGACGGCGTAGAACCTGCGCCATTAGTAGCCTTTTTAAAGCGTATTGCCGCAGATACTCCTGCTGTCGATGTTATGATTGAGGCGAAACTAAAAGATGGTGCGTTATTTGGATTGATGGAAGCAATGAAGGAGCTGGCTGATGCCGGTAACGGAATTTCCGTATTAAATGGGGCAAGTGTGAATATCGAACCTTAAACAATGAAAATAAGGCGATAGGTCCCGAATACGGGTCCTATCATGACTTGATATGTAACTTGAAATAGGGTACGTTGAATGAAACTTTATTACTAATAACATTCAAGGGATCATACAACCAATTGGGTATCCCTTATGGCGGAACTTTGAGAACGTTTTGGCGTATTGCACGGTATTGTGAATAGGATTGCTTTAAATTTCATGCCAATGGCGATTATGTTCAAGGAAGCGGAGTGAAGATATGAGTCCTTTAAAACCAGAGGGTAAGAACGAACGTGAACCCTATGTAGTATCGAGCAAGGGACATACGGCGGTAGCTATTAATGCTGCTGCCAAAGCAGGAGAATGGATAAAGAGCAGACAGGGCCTGGTGAAGGAACTTAATACGAAGACATCGGCACAGGATCTGGTTACGGAAGTAGATAAAGGCGTTGAACAGATGATCCGCAGGTTGATTCTGACGCATTTTCCAGATCATGCGATCCTCGGTGAAGAAGGTGTATCCCCGGGTGCAGCAGCAGCAACCGCTGCATTGGAAGAAGCCCGTGAGCATGAATATCTGTGGATTGTAGATCCTGTAGATGGTACGACTAATTTTGTACACGGATTTCCTTTTTACTGTGTTTCTATTGCTTTGGTGATTCGTGGAGAATTGACGGTTGGTGTAATTTACGATCCGATTCGTGATGAGATGTTCGTAGCTGAAAAAGGTAAGGGAGCCTATATGCATGGTGTTCCTACCGCAGTTTCTACGGAGAACGTTTTTGGAGACAGCTTGATTGCTATGGGCTTTCCACCGGACCGTGAATTTGCACAACCTGTGAATATGGCGGGACTGCAGAGCGTTCTTCCACAGATTCGTGGTATTCGTGCAGGAGGTTCGGCTGCTCTACATTTGGCTTATGTAGCAGCGGGTCGAGTAGATGGCTACTGGGAAGTAGGCTTAAGCCCTTGGGATTGTGCTGCAGGAGTGCTGCTAGTCCTTGAATCAGGGGGCAGAATCACGGATACGCTTGGTCGTCCATACGATATTGGCACTCGTCATTTAGTAGCAAGTAATGGTCATATTCACGAATATTTGGTTTCGTCACTGAAGAATGCTGAAGCAACAGGATATAAGCTTTAGGGAGGACGATGCATCATGAGCGAGAAGGATGATCTGGAACGCAAGCTAAGTGAAATGTTGGTAGATGGTGAGATGGAACAGGGTGACCGTACTGCTAAAGAAATCCGTGAAATCTCTCCGAAGTATGAAATTCGTATCCAGACCACAATGGATCCTATTGTGGAGGAGACGCTTCGTTATCGTAAGATTGGACATGAACTGGACGATCGTTATGATAAATATTTGGAGCGCGCCGGGAAGAATTTGAATTCACAAGAGAATTCAGATAAAGAATAATATAAAGGTTCCCAGTTGTGAATAGAATAGTGATTTGCAGGGCGGTTTCCCGAATATGGGAGGCCGCTCTTTTGCGTTGCTATCAGGGATGGTAGAATGAGAATTAGAACATTTTGGGAGGGATACGATGCTAAGCAAGTGGAGAAGAATTTTAGCAGCTGGCACAAGCGGTATGCTTTTGTTATCTGTGCTAATTGGTGTAGGTGCCGGATCGGCAAATGCGGCTGACACGTCTGCAACACAAAACGCAAGTCAGGATGTCTTTCGCATCGTAGCTCTTGGCGATTCGATTACTGCCGGATACGAGCCGGGAATGACGGATGTGAATACTAAGCCTTACGGCTATGCGGAGCGGCTACTGGAGCAGGGGTGGTATCATGGCAGAAGCGAGCTTACCAATTATGGTATTCTTGGACTGACCACTGCTGGACTACTTAATTACACAGGAGCCATCAAGGACGGCTCAGCGATTACCGCTGAAGGTATTCAGTCAGGTCTGCCAGATCCACGGATAGACCAGTTCGCCAAGTTAACCCCGCAGATCGCATCAGAGCTCAAGGAAGCCGATCTGATTACGATTACAATTGGGGGGAATGATGTAAGCCGTCTTTTCTTACAGGTTAAGGAACTGACAGATACAGATTTCGAATCTCAGCTGGAGCAGAAGCTAGCGGATTATAATACGAATGTGAAGGCGACTCTTGAGAATATTCGTGCGATAAATCCTCAAGCAACAATTATACTGGCTGACCAATATCAGCCTGCTCCTAAGATTGCTCTTGGTGCAATGTACACCAAATTGATGACCGCAGCAGCCCAATTTACGGATTCGGCAGATCGTGTGGCCGCAAGCGTAAATCAACCAGGAGCAAAGGTATTAGTAGCTCATGTGGCGGCAAAGTTTGCCGGCTCAGAAGGCTCACTCACACATATTATTGGGGCAGGACAAGCGGATTTTCACCCTACGCAGCTCGGATACGAGACCATTGCAAAAGTATTTGCTGAATTACAATGGGGGGAATACCGCATTCCTACTGTAGCAGCAATGGCTACGGATACTGTACCGATGTCGATTGTAGTAAAGGGTGTAGAGTTAAATACACCGAATAAACCTATCCTTAAGAATGGTCAGAACTTCTTGGCGCTTAAAGATATTCTGAATGCCGTAGGCGCTAACGGAAAGTGGGATAATAAGACCTCTAGCGCAACTATCGAATATGGTGGACGGACTGTCGTAATCACGATTGGCAGTAAATTCATTAAGGTGAATGGACAGAATGTAGCCATTGATACCCCTGCTTTTCTGCAAAAGGTAGGCAAAGAAGATAAAACTTATCTTCCCCTTGCCGCATTGGCGACCGGACTTGGATTCGATGTGAATTATAGTAGCAAACTGCGAACTGCTTTCATTAATCCATAAATCTGCATACTATATTATAAGTACTTAAATTAAGCCCGTAAGGCAAAGGTGGATGGAATATTGTCTAGTTCAAAATTCAGTGCTGAATATATCATCACTATGGATGATATTGTACGGGAAGGTCATCCCGTACTTCGTACCGTAGCTGGGCCAGTGGAGCTTCCTTTGCAGGAGGAGGATCGTGAGACTCTGCAGTGTATGCTTCAGTTTCTAAAGAACAGTCAGGACCCGGAAATTTCCGAAGAATACAATTTACGCTCTGGTGTAGGCCTGTCGGCGAATCAAATCGGACTTACGAAGCGTATGTTCGTGATGTATTCTACGGACGAGAGAGGAAAGATCGTAGAGCATGCTTGGGTTAACCCTAAAATCATCAGTCACTCACTAACCATGGTGTACTTACCGGAGAGTGAGGGATGTCTGTCCGTTGATCGACCAGTGCATGGATTTGTACCGAGATACGAATCTGTGAAGGTTAAGGGATATAATCTTGAGGGTAAGGAAGTGGTCCTTAAATTTAAGGGCTACCAAGCCATCATCATCCAGCATGAGATTGATCATCTCGATGGGATCATGTTCTATGATCGAATTAACAAGGAGAATCCATTCAAGCTTCCTCAGGGAGTGGAGATCCGTAACTTGTACGAGTAAGTAGGAGAATAATTTTGATTTAAAAAAGTGTGCGGTCTTACGGCTTATAGCTGAGGAACGCACGCTTTTTTGTCATCTGCAGGATTGTATGATTTCAATTATTTTACAAATTAATCCACGGAAGGTAACATTATAGCGAATAGATAAGAATTAAATTTAAGATCAGAAGGAGGTTATTGAATGGCTTGGGGGAGAATGCCAATAAGAGGCGTGGTCAACGAATATAATGATGAGGTTAAAAAGGTTGATGAGCAGATTTTGACTCTGATTCAGGAACGTAAAGCTATAACAGGCAAAAAACGGTTTTCCCCAGAGAGTGAGCTTCTTGAGGAGTGGTCAACCAGATTCGAGATGGACACTTCTCAGATTGTACAGTATATACACAGTCTGAATGAGGCTGTACCCAGACGGAAATATTGGGAAGAGCCCGGCTTGCTACTTGGTGTACTTCCAATTGTGAAGCGGATAGTCTTCGAAGATTGCGAATATACACTTACACATGCTATGCAGTATGAAACGCTTAGTATAGTTACTGTGGAGATTAAGTATTTAAAAGAAACGGTGGAGCACATTCATCTTAGAGCCGCTTTAACATTGGAGATTATCAGTGAGGCAGTCTATGAAATCCAGCCGCATGGAGGTCACGGAGGGGGCGCTCATACACAAATGCAGTTTTTGGTCTCACCGCCGCTGCCAACAGATCTGGACACGGTCCAATTTTCCTTAATACCTGGAGTTGACCGAATGTTTGGACCTGCTTTGACGGAAATTATATTGGACAAGCAAGTCGATTTCGAATAGTACCTATGCAAAAAACCTACCACCAGAATTTGGTGGTAGGTTTCTGTATGTTTTGTGGCCGTAAATTACTTCTTATTTCTCAGACGCCATAGCGGCGAATGACGCTTCAGCTGTAATCAGTGTAGCATCGATATCCGCATCGGTATGTGCTGTCGTTAGGAACCAAGCTTCATATTTCGAAGGGGCAAGGTTAATCCCACGGTTCAACATGTGACGGAAGAAGCTGGCGAACAATTCGCCATCTGTATCTTGTGCCTCATCGTAATTCGTAACCGGATGCTTACAGAAATGAGTGGAGAATGAACCACGGATGCGGTTGATTGTCAGTGGAATGCCATGACGGTCAGCAGATTCCTGAAGTCCATCGACAAGACGGATCGCAAGCCGCTCCATCTCATCGTATACGCCTTCTGCGCTCAGCACCTCCAGACAGGCGATCCCTGCGGAGATTGAAGCAGGATTACCCGCCATTGTTCCCGCTTGGTATGCCGGTCCTAGCGGTGCTACTTGTTCCATCACATGCTTACGACCGCCGTACGCGCCGATTGGTAGGCCGCCGCCGATGATTTTGCCGAGTGCTGTCAGGTCAGGAGTAATGTCTTCATGGTTATCCAGTCCTGCATAGGTCTGAGTGGAACCATAGTGGAAGCGGAAGGCAGTAATAACTTCGTCATAAATAACGAGTGAGCCGTTATCATGAGCCAGCTTGCAGAGCCCTTCGAGGAATCCAGGCTTCGGCATAACCATACCGAAATTACCGACGATCGGTTCAACCATTACAGCGGCGACATCCTCGCCCCATTTCTCCAGTGCCTCTTGCAGGCTATCTAGATCATTAAAAGGAACAGTGATTACTTCCTGTGCAATACTGCTTGGAACGCCGGCACTATCTGGAATACCAAGCGTAGAAGGCCCGGATCCTGCTGCAACAAGCACTAGATCTGAGTGGCCGTGATAACAGCCAGCGAATTTTACGATTTTGCTGCGCTTTGTATAAGCACGAGCGACACGAATGGTAGTCATAACCGCTTCTGTGCCGGAATTGACAAACCGGACTTTATCCATAGATGGAATAGCTTCTTTAAGCATTTTAGCAAGCTTAATTTCGAGCTCTGTTGGGGTTCCGTAAAGAACACCATTCTCAGCTGCAGTGGTAATTGCCTTCGTTATATGTGGGTGAGCATGGCCGGTAATGATCGGTCCATAGGCTTGAAGATAGTCGATATATTCATTGCCATCTACATCCCAGAAGTGAGATCCACTGGCACGCTTCATAAATACAGGTGCTCCGCCTCCAACAGCTTTAAAAGAGCGGGAAGGGCTATTTACACCTCCAACGATATGTTGAAGGGCTTCGTGATAAAGTTGCTCAGATGTGGAACGATTCATAATGTGATCATCCTTTCGATTGTTGGTGCTCATGGCAACGGGCGAACAACGGTGTTTCCGCTGTCCGCCCGTATTATACCATTGCCTGTAGTGTCTACTTGTGAACGTTGCTTGTCAGATCTTTATTGGGTTCCGCTAGTGTTACTACTTGAAGTAGTCCCTGGTGAAGTTGAAGGTGTATGCGTTGGCTCAGGGCCATTTAAGGTATCCTGAACAAATTCCTTTAATTTCTTCTCACTGCGAATGCCTATAACCTGCGATCCGTCACTTGTAGTTTCCTCTTTGAGCAGATCCATTGGCGGAATTTGCTCACTACCGCCCATGGTACTATCATACCCGACGGTTGCAAGCTTCCACATATCATTTACTGTCAAATTGGTTTCGATATAAGGCGTAACTTGAGACAGGATATTCGGTAGCTTGATTATGGATGTGGTCTTGATCAGCTTGTCAGCCACAACCTTGAGAAATGCACGCTGGCGCTCGGTCCGAGTGAAGTCGGAGGTAGCGTCATGTCGGAAACGTACATATTGCAGAGCTTTATTACCGTCGAGATGCTGATATCCTTTTTTAAGATCAATGTCATACTCCGGACCATCTGCAATGGTCTTGTACACCATATCTTTCTCGACTTCATAATCTACACCACCAACGGCATCTACTAGCTTGATGAATCCTTGGAAGTCCGTGTAGACATAATATTGAATCGGGATGCCGAGCAGATCGCTTACAGTCTGCATCGCCGTGTTAGGTCCATAAATGATAGCTGAATTAATTCGTTTTTCACCGTGATCTGGAATCGGAACGTAAGTGTCTCTAAGAATTGAGAATACGCTGATTTTCTTCTTCACGGGATCAAGTGAGGCGACGAGCATTGTATCGGAACGAGGAATTTCCCCCTTCTTGACACCGCGGGCATCCACGCCCATTAGTAGTATATTAACAGGCTCTGTACCTTCCCACTTTGGAGGTTCTGGAGTGTCAACATCAACGGTTTCAGCATTCTTGAATGGTGAATTCTCGGTGTTCGACATGCTGCCAAGCTCATTGACAATGGAAGTGAAGTAATAAATGGTTCCACCGATAATAAGTAGGAGTATAATGGCCAGGGTCCAAAGCAGCGGTTTCTTTTTTGACTTATTAGTCTTTGCGTGCCTTTTCTTTCTAGGTGGCATTTCTCGTTCTTCCTTTCGCATTCACATTCTCTACATTATAATTTCTTTTGGGGATACGCGCAATTCATGCTCAATCCTCCAATATTAAGAAGGAGTGGATATAACTTGAACGTAGTAGCTATTGGACAAAAAGTACCGAATTTCACCCTTCCGTCCTCCAGTGGGCAAGAGGTTAGTTTAAATGAGTACCTGGGCCGAAAGGTCATTTTATATTTTTATCCTAAAAATATGACACCAGCCTGTACGCAGGAGGCCTGCGAATTCCGTGACGCTCATGATCAGATTACTGCGCTTGGTGCGGTTGTTTTAGGCATCAGCCCAGATCCCTTGGCCTCGCATATAAGGTTTACGGAGAAGAATAGTCTACCCTTTCCACTGTTGTCTGATGAGGATCATAAGGTAAGTGAAATGTTCGGTGTATGGCAGCTTAAGAAGCTTTATGGAAGAGAATTCATGGGCATTGTACGTTCTACTTTTTTGATTGATGAGCAGGGGATCTTAGTCGAAGAATGGCGGAAAGTACGAGTGAAAGGGCATGTAGCATCTACCATAGCAGGGATTTCCAAATCATAAAGTTTGTTAATAACTTTTTGTAAAAGTCTGTTACATTTTTAACAGCTTTCATAAGGTGTTGTCATGATATAGTTTCCTCATAATTGCTTCAAATTTGGAGCAAGACGAGGTGGTGTAGTGATAATGCTGCGTATTGGCCTTGATATCGGATCAACTACTGCTAAATTGGTTGTCATAGAACGTAATACTGTTGTTTATCAGGACTATGTTAGACATTATAGCGATATAAAAAAAGCAGCTCTCTCTCTTCTGTCTGATGTACAGATCAGATTTCCGGAGAGAGAAGCAACCCTTACTGTAAGCGGTTCCTCTGGCTTATCTTTATCCAAGCTGGGAGGGGTTCCGTTCGTTCAGGAGGTGATTGCCTGTACGAAGGCGATTGGCGAGCTAATTCCAGAATGTGATACGGCGATTGAACTGGGTGGCGAAGATGCCAAGATCATTTACCTTCGAGGTGGCATTGAGCAGCGTATGAATACGGCTTGCGCGGGTGGGACGGGAGCCTTTATCGATCAGATGGCATCGCTGCTGCAGACTGACCCGGCGGGCTTAAACGCATTGGCGGAAAAGCATGAGCGAATCTATCCCATAGCTTCACGCTGCGGGGTCTTTGCCAAAAGCGATGTACAGCCGCTACTGAACGAAGGGGCTCGTCGAGAGGATGTTGCGGCCTCGATCTTTCAGAGTATCGTCAATCAGACGATCAGTGGCCTCGCCTGCGGACGCCCGATTCGTGGACGGGTGGCTTTCCTTGGCGGCCCGCTAACCTTCTTGCCAGCCCTGCGTCAGCGTTTCGCGGAGACCCTTGAGCTTGCGCAATCGGATATTTTATTCCCTGACCGGTCGCAGTATTTCGTAGCAATTGGCTCTGCTCTTTCCGAAGCGAATCGGACAGCTTTGCCGCTCTCAGGTTGGCTCGCGCGAATAGCTGCCGTGGATTTTTCAGCGGATCGGGCTATGGATGCAGAATTACCGCCGCTTTTTGAGAATCCTGATGAGCTTGCTGCGTTCCGTCTACGCCACGGTAAAGCCTCTGCTGCCCGATCAGACTTGGCGGTGTATCGCGGCCCTTGCTATTTGGGGATCGATGCTGGTTCAACAACAACCAAACTTGTATTGACCGGCTCCGCTGACGAAATTCTATATACCTTTTATGGAAGTAATAAAGGGAACCCCTTGTATTCTGTCAGTGAGGCACTGAAAGAAATGTATCGGATTCTGCCTAAAGGCTGTTATATTGCAGGCTCTTATGTGACAGGTTACGGAGAGGGTTTAATCAAAGCCGCTTTATGGACGGACGGTGGTGAAGTGGAGACGGTTGCTCATTACAAGGCCGCTTCTAAGTTCATGCCGGAGGTAGACTTTATTTTGGATATCGGCGGACAGGACATGAAATGCATCAAGATCCGCGGCGGCGCGATCGACAGTCTGATGCTCAATGAAGCCTGTTCGGCAGGCTGCGGCTCTTTTCTTGAGAGCTTTGCTTCTGCGCTAGGCTTAGGCATCGAGGCGTTCGCCAAGTCAGCTCTGGAAGCGACCAAACCGGTTAATTTGGGTTCGCGCTGTACAGTATTCATGAATTCTAAAGTGAAGCAGGTTCAGAAGGAAGGTGCTTCACTGGCGGATCTTTCGGCAGGTCTTGCCTATTCTGTGATTAAGAATGCATTGCAAAAAGTAATTAAAATTCGCAATCCTGAGGATCTCGGGCGAAATATTATTGTTCAGGGCGGCACCTTCTATAACGAAGCTGTATTGCGTGCTTTTGAGCGCCTAACGGGGAGAACCGTAGTTAGACCGGATATTGCTGGAGTGATGGGTGCGTACGGGTGTGCGCTGATTGCTCGTGAGCAAGCAGGGGCTGACGGAAAAAGTACGTTGCTTGGACCGGAGGAAATTGCAAACTTTAAGTACGAGGTATCTTCAGGCCGTTGTGGTCGCTGTGGGAATAACTGCGCTTTAACGATCAGTCGGTTCCCGGATAAGAGCTTCTACGTTACAGGTAATCGCTGCGAGCGTGGTGCAGGAGGCCGGAAAGAGAAGAATGTACTGCCAAATTTGATGCAATATAAGTATGAGCGCTTTTTCGACTATGAGGCATTACCGGAGGCAGACGCAGCACGGGGCACAGTCGGCATTCCACGTACGATGAATATGTTCGAGAATTACCCATTTTGGCACACATTTTTCACCAAACTTGGCTATCGGGTGCTTCTCTCTCCTAAATCAAGCAAGAAGCTTTACGAAAGTGGTATGGATACGATTCCTTCCGAATCGATCTGTTATCCAGCAAAGATGGCACACGGACATGTGCAGAGCTTGATTGGTAAAAATGTCGATTTTATCTTTTATCCTGCGGTGGTGTATGAGAAGAAGGAGGATGAAGCAGCGGATAATCATTTCAATTGTCCGGTGGTCGCCTCTTATCCTGAGGTTATTCGCAACAATATGGATGGGCTTAGGGAGAAGGGAATTACGCTGGTCAGCCCGTTTCTGACCTTTGACGATAGAACTGCACTGACCAAGGGACTCGTGAAGACATTTACTGGGATTCCGAAAGAAGAGATTACGTCTGCTGTACAGGCAGGACTTGCAGAAGCTGATCGCGCTAAAAGTGATGTGCGTACCAAGGGTGAGGAGACGCTTGCGTATCTCGCCAGCACTGGGAACAAGGGAATACTTCTCTGTGGTCATCCTTATCATGCGGATCCTGAAATTAATCACGGTATAGCGGATATGATTACCGGTATGGGACTCGCCGTGCTGACAGAAGATTCCGTCTGCCATTTGGACCGAAGTGAAGGGGATGTGGCGGTTGTTAATCAGTGGACCTATCATGCTCGGATGTACCGCGCAGCCCGGCTTGCAGCAGTCCGAACCGATCTGGAGCTTGTTCAATTGACTTCCTTCGGTTGCGGGATTGATGCGATTACATGTGATGCCGTACAAGATATTATGGAAAGGCATAACAAAGTATATACGCTGATCAAAATCGATGAGATTAGCAACCTTGGCGCAGCTCGCATTCGACTACGTTCACTGCTGGCAGCGATGCGCGAGCGTGAAAAAGGCAAGGTGCTGCCACAGAAGGCACCTAAAGTACAGGCTAATGTAGCCTTTACGAAGGAAATGAAAGAAACGTATACGATCCTTGCGCCGCAAATGTCGCCCATTCATTTTGAATTGTTTGAGCAGGTTTTCCGGGATGCGGGATATCGTCTCAAGATCCTTGAGACTACTGGACCTGAAGAGACAGAAGAAGGTCTAAGATACGTCAACAATGACGCATGTTATCCCGCAATCGTAACAATAGGGCAAATTCTGTCAGCATTGAAGAGCGGGGACTATGATCCAAATCGTACCGCTGTAATCATGTCACAGACGGGCGGAGGCTGCCGCGCGACCAATTATATTTCTTTGCTCCGCAAAGCTTTAAAAGATTCAGACCTTGAACAAATTCCTGTGATTTCACTCAATGCTTCTGGAATGGAGAACCAGCCGGGCTTTCGTATCAGTCTTAAGCTGGCAAATCGGTTGATAGCCGCAGCTTGCTATGGTGATCTTATGATGCGACTGCTAAATCACTTTAGACCGTATGAGGTTGTTCCAGGGAGTGCTGAACGTTTATTCCGCAAGGGGATGGAGCGCTGTAAGGTCAGCTTAGTCACCTTCTCGTTCCGAGAATACAAACGTCTGATTCGTGAAATCGTTGCAGACTTCTGTAAGCTGCCCGTTACAGGTGTTACTAAACCAAGAGTGGGCATTGTTGGTGAAATCCTAATTAAATTTCACCCGGATGCCAACAACCGCATCATTGAGATGATTGAGGCGGAGGGTGGAGAAGCGGTAATGCCGGACTTCTTGGACTTTATCTTTTACTGTGTGTACAATCCGATCTACAAAGCCGAGCAGTTCGGCAAAAGTAAACGGTTGGGATATATTAATCCGATGTTAATCTCCTATCTGGAGATTTATCGTAAGCCGATGAAGCTTGCGCTTGAGGATGCGGGACTGGCTAAAGGACGGGAGAATATTTATGGTCTTGCTGAGAAGGCCAGCAGACTGGTATCTGTAGGAAATCAGATGGGTGAGGGATGGTTCCTGACCGCGGAAATGATGGATTTGATGGATAATGGCGTGAATAATATTGCTTGTATTCAGCCGTTTGCCTGCTTGCCCAACCATATTACTGGGCGCGGGATGATTAAGGGGCTTAAGGAGTTATATCCAGGTGCAAATATCATTGCCATTGATTATGATGCTGGAGTTAGCGTGGTTAACCAAGCGAATCGTATCAAGCTGATGATGTCGATTGCCAGCAGTCAGGAGGGGCAGGCTGTATTGGATTTAGAACAATCACTTAAACCGTTGCAGCAGAATCTGCTTGAAGGTTCATACAGTTTGTCCTGAGTATAAAAAGTCAAGGATATAGACGAACCGTATATAAAAAGCGGACCAAGAATTCACTTGGTCCGCTTTTTTTGTATTTTAACAGCTTGACCTTATCTTTGCGTTCTTTCTGCAAGATGATAATGGGTTTTCGGAAAGTTACAGTAAATCGTTGACTGAAATTTAGTTAAGTCGTAAAATAGTACGCATACGAACTATTTGATACTTTAACTAATTATTTTATGGAGGTGGAGATTTGGAGGACAAGGAGCAACAATTAGATGATATATTCTCCTCTTTTCGCCGCATTAGTCATGCTTTTCAGCAGTTGCTTTGGAAAGATGCCGAAGAGCTGAATATTACGCCTACCCAGTTAATGGTTCTACGCAAAATATCCGAACATCCTGATATTGGAATCACTGATCTTGCGGAGTTATTGCATTTAGGAAATAGTGCAGCAAGCGGAGTTGTGGACCGGATGGTGAAAGCTGAGTTGATTACAAGACATCGTTCCGAGGTGGACCGACGTATATACAAATTGGCGATTACTGAGAAAGGGAATGAGATCAGAGAAAGAAGCAAACAATCACTTAGAAAGTATTTGCTTCCACTGTCAAATGTGCCTGCTGAGGATGCAGGAGAGTTACTTAGGATTCATAGCGAAATCATTCAGATATTAGAGCAAGGGAGAGACAACAAGAATTTATGAGTACTACTACTGCTAACGCTGCAGCAGCAACAAAGCATATTCGTAGAGGCCCAATCATTGCGGCGCTATTAATAGGTGCATTTGTAGCGCTGTTGAACCAAACACTTCTTAATGTTGCGCTGCCAAGCATAATGGACGATTTAAAAATCGCCACCACTACGGCACAGTGGCTAACAACTGGATTTATGCTCGTAAACGGGGTACTTATTCCGATCAGTGCATTTCTGGTGGAAAAGTTTACGACCCGCCAGTTATTCATTACCGCGATGTCACTTTTTTCTATAGGTACACTTGTGTGCGCAATTGGAACAGGCTTTGAAATGATCATGGTCGGCAGAGTCATTCAAGCTGTTGGTGCCGGGATTTTGATGCCGCTAATGAACATTGTGTTCCTCCGGATCTTCCCGATTGAAGAACGGGGCAAAGCGATGGGCCTGATGGCAGTCGCTATGATTTTTGCACCAGCTGTGGGTCCGACCTTATCGGGCTGGGTAGTTCAGAACTATTCCTGGCGTGTGCTGTTCTTTATTATTCTTCCACTTGCTGTATTATCGACCCTGCTGGGGATGAAGACGATGCAGAACGTAGGAGAAACAACCTCTCCAAAGCTGGATAAGCCGGGTGTCATACTATCTACGCTTGGTTTTGGGGGGTTGTTGTACGGTTTTAGTGATGCCGGAACCGACGGTTGGGGAAGCACGACGGTTATCGTCTGCCTAATTTTAGGTGTGGTTGCTTTGGCCTTATTCGTATGGAGAGAGCTTACTACAGATACTCCGCTGCTTGAATTCCGGATTTTCAGATACAATATGTATTCACTAACCACATTAATCAATATCATTATTACAATGGCGTTATACGCAGGTATGATTCTGCTGCCGATTTATTTACAGACGATCCGTGGGTTTACGCCGATGGAGTCCGGACTTATGCTGCTGCCGGGGGCTATACTAATGGGAATTATGTCTCCGATCACAGGGATTATATTTGATAAAATAGGTGCGAAATGGCTGTCTGTAATAGGTCTTCTCATTACTGTCGTTACTACTTGGGAATTTAGTAGGCTTACGGACAGTACAACGTATACCCATATGATTATTAATTACACGGTACGGATGTTAGGAATGTCGATGTTATCTATGCCAATTGTAACTGCGGGACTTAACCAGCTTCCACAGCGTTTAAGCTCACATGGTACGGCCATGTCTAATACGTTGCGGACGGTTGGGGGGGCATTAGGGATGGCGTTGTTCGTCAGTCTAATGACTAATAAAACCAAGAGCACAATTACGGATACCCTAATGAGCGGAGCTGTCTCGCAAAGTGATAAAGCTGCGATGCTTAAGCTCACACAAGAGGCAACGATTAGCGGGGTTACACATGCCTTTGCCGTTGCTACATGGATCACTGTGATTGCTTTGGTATTAGCCTTCTTTATCAAGAAGACCTCACCTGAGCCCGACTTCCTGAAGACGGAAGAAGAGAAGATACAGCAGGTAAATCAATAAACACTGAGCCCAAAAGAAAAAGGAGTGTCCATGAACCGTAAAGGTTCCCTTGGATGCTCCTTTTTGTGCTGGTTATTAGTTCGTTGTAGGAGCGCTGGCTGCGCCTCTCCACCGTTTCAGATGAGGCAGCTGTTCGGAGAGTAATTTACGGGCAACAGCCTCGTCCATTCCTTCTTGAACCAAGTAGCCTGTACAAATATCAGACATTTCTTGCAGCGTAACGTCAGGCTGTTTGAATGCACCATCCTCGTAGCAGTAAACACAATAATCTTCGATTTTTTGACCATTCTTGTTCGTTCCAAGTAAATCCTCCGTAGGCATAGGCATCCCACAGCTCTGACAAAATTTCGGCTCATCTTGCACTTGCCCTGCTTGTTCTTGTTCCATATACAGCACTCCTTTAAAAGTTTGCGAAGCTTATGAGCACTCGCTTTGAGTACATTATAGAACTGGGAATCTGACCACATACCGTCAGGTTTAAAGTAAGGCTGTATATTTTTTGGCAACCCCGAGAGCCAACTCCCCGAGCTTATGACGAATATGCTTCGGCTCTAAAACTTCTAAAGACGTTCCGAAGCTGAGCAAGAAGGAATAGAGCCATCCGTCCTCGGGATAATGGATAGTTACGTTATATCCACCGTGTCCGTCCGGCTGAAGCTCTGTGGAGTCAAAGCGATCTTCCGCGAGATGTTTACCTTCAGATGTAAAATGCAGAAGGATTGGCGACATTGCTGCTGCTGAAGTTACTCTCTGATAGTCAGTGCTCCAGGGTAGCTCACGCATATCCATATCTTTTCTTATGAATTCCTGATTCTCTTTAACAAGCCCCTTCATACGCAGCAGCTTAAATAATCTGAAATCCTGACGTTGCAGGCAATAACCATACAAGTACCACGCTTGTCCTTTTAAGACTAAAGTATAAGGCTCGACAGAACGCTGGCTGGCTTGCCCTTCGGCATTCACATAATCAAAGTCTACCGTCATGTTTTCTTCCAACGCTTCTTTCAGAATCGCAATTTTTTCTTCTAGGACAGACTGAAGTCCCCAAGGAGATAAATCGATGATAAGCTGGGTCGTCTTACTTCGGAAAGCGGCGGAATGTGAGGGCGGGATTACACTACTGATCTTCTCCATGAGCAGAGTATGTTCAGTTCCTCCATAAGAGGAGACGCTTTGCAGCGCCGTGAAAATATCAGCCAGCTCGCGGTCAGTCAATACATTGCGGTCTAACCGGTAGCCTTCCATAAGACCAATGCCACCACCTGCTCCCTGATAGGTAACGATAGGGATTCCAGCTCCATTAATACTTTCAATATCACGGTAAATGGTGCGCACGGACACTTCGAACATGTCGGCGAGCTCCTTTGCCTGAATAAGACGTCGGTTCATAAGCAGAATGACGATAGAGAGCAATCGATCGATTTTCAAAAGGTAGAGCCCTCCTTTTCGGATAATTTCGTTATGTAATGATGTACTACATCTTAGCAAATCCTTGGGAATAAAGCATTGTCATAATATAATAATTCGATTATCATCTAATTAGATATTTATTTAAATAGATAAAGTGAGGTTCACAATGATGGGTAACCAATCAGCTATTGCGATTTTCAAAGGTCAAAAGGGATATTCGCGTCTATTCACAGCCGGATTAATCAATGGAATCGGTGATCGTTTTACTAGTGTTGCCGTGCTGGCGTTGGTTCTGCAGTTAACAGGATCAGGGATGGCGGTGGGGATATCGCTAGGTGTGCGGCTGCTTCCTTATTTGTTTCTGGCACCGCTTGGGGGTGTACTTGGCAGTAAATTTCCTCGTCAATACATCATGATCACTACAGACATATTAAGGGTTCCTGTTGCACTAGCTTTTTTGTGGGTGGATGGAGTGGATAAGCTATGGCTGCTATATTCGGCGAATTTTTTACTGGCGGCGGGAGAGGCGATCTACAGTCCTGTTCGTAAATCTACAATCCCTTTGATGGTGACCAAAGATTCTCTGCTGACGGTTAACGGAATGGAGCAGCTTATGAGCGGCTGTGTACTTATTTTGGGTGCATTTAGTGGGGGTGTGGTTTCGATGTGGTTCGGGCCAGAGGCAGCATTCGTGATGAATGCTTTATCTTTTCTGGTCGCAGCGATCTTAATTTACGGCATCCATTTTCCGCAGAATAGTAGTAGGGGAAATGATGATAAGAAAGAGCTGGATTATACTAATGGATTTATAGCTAAAGCGGAGCACTCGCAGAAGATAGGTCGAATGCGTGCGCTCGGGATTGTAATCGGTGGGAGTATCACGTTACAGGTTATTTTCGGGTATGAGTTGCTTGTTCCGATGCTGAATGGCCTAGATAATGTGCTGATTAGTATATATGCAGTTCAGGAATTTCACGCCGGAGATATGGGTGTGGGGGCTTTTTATGTGGCACTAGGTATCGGGCTTAGTCTCAGTTTTTTTGCCGGACGATATGTAAAAAGAGGGCTGCTGATTGTCGCGATTGGCGGGCTCATGATTGAAGGATTACTGCTGATGAGCATCAGTAGTAGCAATCATTTTATGATCGCGTTTATGTTATATATCCTGTTATCTTTTGCCGGAGGGACGGGGAATGCCTGCCTGGATACACTGGTTATGCGAGAAACGCCGTCCACTATGCAGCCATTAATGTTTGGACTGCTGTCAGCAGTAGGAAATACACTGATTGGATTATCTATGCTGCTCGCAGGGTGGTTATTAGAATGGGTAGAACCTCGGACGCTGGGCTTTGCTGGAGGAGCAGGGTTTTCTGGAATTGCTATATTGCTGGCAGGGTACGCATGGATACGCAGTAAAAAGAGCGGTGAATTCACCGCTCCTTGGAAGGTTTTTTAATCTGAGCTTGAATCCTAGTGGCAGCTTTGCTAGGGAAGAGGCGGGCATGAATGCTTTTACGGTAGCGATAAATAATCACAAGAGCTGCTATTATTGCACCACCAGTTATAATCCAAAGCGCATAGGTCTCGAACAAATGGAAGATGCCCATCCACTGTGGACCAAATACCTTTCCGATGCTAAGGAATATCAATACCCAGAATACGGCTCCACTATAAGCATATAGGGCGAATTTACGGAAGGGAAGCGCGATAATACCAGCAAAGTAGCCGGTAAAGTGCCGTACGCCTGGAATAAAATAACCGATAAAAATAAGAAAGCTGCCGTATCTCTCAAACCATTTCTGTGTTTTCTCTAGCTTAGTAGGGGAGAATAGAAACCATTTGCCATATCGCTGGATAAAGGGCATACCGGCTTTTAATCCGACAAAATAGGTAAGGGTCATCCCAACAGTAGTGCCTGCAAAAGCAACGACAATTAGCGTAAAGAAATCAAGCCTTCCGGTATAGGAAAGGAAACCGGCAAACGCCATAGTGGTTTCTCCTGGAAAGGGTAAGGCAACGAATTCGAGAAGTAATCCAAAGAATAATACGCTATATCCATATTTGGTGAATAATTCTTGTATAAAGCTCAGCATTTCCATTAGATTGTCACTCTCCAAGAGGCAGTTGCCTTATTCTATTTTACAGCTTGTCTTCATACAATCTACCAAATGGCTTTTTAGCCAATAGAATGCTGGAGGTAGAGAAGATGAAGGGTAATAAAAGCACACACAGCCGCCGAAAGTTGAAAAGCGGATTGCTCGTTATGGTTGTAATATTCATCGTAATGCTTGGATGGAGCATAGGGAAAAACTTGAATTCATGGGAGATCCGATCCTTGCAGCCCGCTAGCGCAGAGTCTATATCTGTTAAGAATAAGCTTACCGCAGCGGCGATGCAAGAACTGCCCTCGGCAACAGAACCACTCGCTTCTGCATTTCCGAAAGTTGATCCCTCTTCAAGTGCAGCTCTTACTGTGACTCCAAGCCCGCAACCAAGTGGGGTAGTGAAAATAGCCAAAGCTTCAACGACGAATTCTGCAATGACGGCTGTGAAAAAAGCTGAAAAGATGGTCTATATTACATTTGACGACGGACCTAGCGAGAACACCTTCAATGTTCTTGAAATTTTACGACAGGAAGATGTGAAGGCAACCTTTTTCGTGCTTGGTAATCAAGCGAAAAGTCACCCAGAGCTTATCGATTCCATATGGGAACAAGGTCATGCTATTGGCAATCATACCTATAATCATAATTACCATGATTTATATAGTGGATTCACTGAATTTTGGAGTCAAATTAAACAGACTGAACAAATTGTTCAGGGGATTACAGGGGTTCGTCCGCAGCTCATTCGCGCCCCAGGAGGAACCTATGATCATTTTGATCATACCTACTTCAATTTATTGAAGCAAGCAGGTTATAGGGTGATGGATTGGACGGTGGATAGCGGCGATTCTAAACGAAAAGGTGTACCAGCCTCAGAAATTTTGAAGGAATCAACAATGGATATGAAGTCTTCGCAAGTTATTCTGCTGCTGCATGATGGGGGCGGTCACCAAGAGAGCGTCAAGGCGCTGCCTGACATTATTGCACGTTATAAAGCGGCTGGATACGGCTTTGGCCTGTTGGATGATACGGTGGAGCCCGTACAATTCAGAGTCTCTTCAAAGGCCAGTAATTTGGGGAGATCAAAGCCATCAGAAGCTTGGATCGCATCAAACATCACGCCGAATGCAGAGCTGTTTTCACCGGGAAAGCCACTGGTTCTGGAGGTTGGAAAGCTGGAGACGAAGCTGAAACCAGGAGAATATTCCGTGCGAAATGGACAGTATGAGGTTCCGCTTCGTGCTGTAATTGAGCGGCTTGGAGGAAAAGTTACCTGGGATGGGAACAGTCGAAGTGGAGAAATAGATTGGAACGGGAAAGAGATCATTGCCGATGTGAAGAACAAGCAGTTGATTCTAAACCTTCCAGATAACGTACAACAGACCATTAACGCGAGGGTGGAAATGATTGGTGGATCGATCTGGGTATCGCTACGAGACCTGCTGGAGATAGCAGGTCAACCTCCGATTAATATAAGTGTGACTGAATTGGAACGCCGAGTAAAAACACTCTGAAAGAAGCGTGGAGGCTGTCTAGTAAAAAGAAAAAACCAATGTCTGGGCACCCTTTTTCATGGGAAGAATAGATAGTAATAAGTTCCTGATCTGGGAACAAGTCTATGACCAAAGGATGGGTGTTCCATTGTCCTCTTCATCATTAATTGATCAACAGAAGAAAGATGCCGGAAGTGTCAAAAGCTTCTCTTATCCCCGTAGCCGTAGTGCTTTGGTTGAATGGTTAAGGATGCTAACTGTGGCTGGAATTATAGGTGCTTTATATGCTTGGCGCGGAGGATCGTCCTTGCTGTTTCTCCTGATTGTTATTGGAGTTATTATGCTGGGTGGACTTATGCTTCAGCTCTCCGGTCCGCGGGCTATAAAGATAATTCGTACGATTGCTCCTGCAAGGCCGATGGCCGGAAATACACTTCAAGTGAAAGTGGAGCTGAGTTTTTCTTCTCGTTTGCCTCTTCCTTGGATGACTATAGGTGATTATTGGGGCGACAGCCATCATCAAAAGCTGCTATTTCCTGGATTCAGACGTTCTTTTGTATACACATACACCATTGAAAATATATCCCGCGGTAATCATCATTTGCTGGGCTGTAGAATAACTTGGGGGGACTTCCCAGGTTGGTTCACGGGGAGATCTGAACCGGGTGGGGGACAGAGCTTTAAGGTGCTGCCAGCTCCTTTATCCTTTGGTGGAACTGTGCCGGATAGCGGTTTTATGACAGGAGATACCATGTATTCCAGACGTGGAAGAAGCATCAGTGATGAAGCTTTGGAATCAAGAGATTATGAGCCCGGAGATCCGCTTAGCCGAATTCATTGGAAGAATAGCGCACGATTGGGAGCGCTGCAGAGCAAAGTTCCGGAGCGGGAAAAGGCGAAAATGACCTGTATCGTGTTGGCCAATGACCCGCTTAGCTATGAGGTTCCTACTGAGGCTCTTAAACCCCGTGGAAGCCGAGATGAATCGCCTCCGGCATTTGAGAAAGCGGTGTCTACAGCGATGGGGCTGATGCTCTCCGCTGAGCGTTCGGGCGCTTATGTTCAGTTGTTCAGCGGCGGTTGGCCGGAAGGTATGGCTAGGCATGAGGGACTGGGTAAAATCCCAGGGAGAGTGCTGGATGTTCTGACTGAAATTACTTCAGATGGAACTAGAAACCTGTCTAAGTTATTAGAGGATGCTTCCAAAGGTTGGATTCCGGGGATGAGTGTAGCCATCATTACAGGACGATTAGAAGAAGAATCGGCCAAGGTCATTGCCAAGTTCTTGATGCAGGGTGTGAAGGTTGAACTTTATTATGCCTGGGACCAGTCGGCACCGATGAATGGAGAAGCTAAAGGAGTGGAGATTAGACAGTCTGTGAGGGGGACTGTCGGGGATAGTTTGGCTCGTCTCGGAGCACGAATGTTTTGTCTGGATGATGCTTTGCCAGCATTCAGGTTCAGGGAGGTAGAGTTCCATGAATCATCCGGAAAACCAACGCTACGGTAACGGAATACCAGGTGATACGGAACTGTCTATAAATAGCTTTCATTTCAATGTGGGGCAAATGGAGAACAGTTATGCCGGTAAGCAGAGAAAGGTACCTCTGTACTATCGTTTGCTGTTCTCTTTGGCCATTATGGGGCTATTTATTGAATGGTTACTCCCTTTATATAGGTCTGCTTTATTAGAAGATACCTCGAAGATGCTGCAAGTTCTAATGGTATTAGCGGCAGTACTGCTGCTATGGGGAATACTTCAGATTCCTGGGTGGCTACTGCTTAGCATCCAATTTCTTATCATTGCTTCAGCGTGGCTTTACTTATGCAGTGGAGGCGAAGGCATAGGATGGCTAGGGATTTATGCGGACGAAATTCCGAATGATCTCATGCTGCTTCTCTCTGGACATGTCTCTCAGCTAAGTGAAATTAGCAGGCTTTTAATATTGATTGTAGGTTGGGGGCTTTTGGTATCCTCAGTACAGCAGCTTGCACTCTTCCGAGGGAGTACGGCACTATTCACAGCGGTTACAATTATTTACTTGCTGGTCTTGGATATCGGCTTTGATGTGAATACCACGATGGATATTGTGATCTCGATGGGTCTAATTTTTTGGATGCATGCGATGAGTGGTCTGCTGCGTCTTCGAGAGCGTGAGGGGCCAACTTCATTGCCTTATGCACGTTGGGGAGCACTGACTTTAGCGGCAGCAATCGTCGTGATGACAACAGCATGGTTCGGTGGGCAATTATTGGGGGCGAGACCAACCAGCGAGCTTACGCTGCAATCGACATTTCAGAAGCTGCAGAATTGGGCTTCAGGGCATTTGCCAGAGGATAAGGCGTCTAATTCTTCAGGAACCACAGGGTATAGTACGAATGACGGTGAACTCGGGGCCCCGTTATCCCGCAGTACTGAACCTGTCTTTACGGCTATTACTAGCAAGCGTACTTACTGGAGAGGTGAAAGTATTGCTTACTATGATGGTCGCCGATGGATTAGGGGAGGCGAAGAGTTTATGCCGCTTAATCTGTCCGGCATTTCAAAGAAGCATTCATCGGAGCTAAGCATCGAAAAGAGGAAACGAACACTTCAACAGCGGATACAATTTGCCACCCCTTCTTCAGGAGGAATTCCTTTATTCAATGCGGGGATAATAACAGATGTTGAGTCGGTTGGACTCTTGGGCGGCAGTAAACTGGGATATATTCTGTCTAATATGGACAGAGATAGTTTTCGTCTGCCTGATTCGATAGGCTCTGCACGAATCACAGAATATACAGTGGAATCCTTACTTCCTGAGAGTGATCCGGTGCTGCTTCGTAGTTTAAGCAGTGACGATCCACAGGAAATCAAGGGCAAGTATTTGCAATTGCCAGATTTGTTACCCGTACGCGTTAGAGATCTGGCGGAGAAGCTTACAGATTCATCAGGTAACCGCTATGACTCCGTAACGGCCATTAAGGATTACTTACAACATGGATATTCCTATACGTTGAATACAACGGTTCCACCATCCGGATCTGATTTTGTCGATCAATTTTTATTTGAGACGAAACAAGGCTACTGTGCACATTTTGCAACAACAATGACCGTTTTGCTGCGCAGTGCTGGAATTCCTGCTCGTTATGTCCAAGGCTATGGACCAGGTACCTTGCAGGACGACACCATGCCGGCGAAGTATTTGGTCACCCAGGGCGATGCCCATGCTTGGGTGGAGGTCTATTTCGCCGGCGCCGGTTGGGTCCCGTTCGACCCAACGCCTGGCCCTGCACTTGCCGCCGGCTTTGCCGCGCCGGCGCTGCCTGCGGCAGCCTCGCTCGCGCCGCAAGCTGCGCGAAGCACGGGCCTTCCCGCCCTGCCGCTGGCGGGCGGGAACTCTCCAGCGCCGCTCGCTGCTGCGGCGCTGCTTCCCGTCGCCGCCGCTTGGCGCTGGCGGCGTAGCCTGGCTCTGCTGCTGGCCGCGCGCAGCGCCAGCAGCATGAGCCGCGAGAGGCAGCTGCGTGCTGCCTCTCTAGCTTGGCACGGGCTGGCGGAGCGGTTTGGACCGCCGCCGCCCGGTGTTACTGGCAGGGAGTATGTGGACTCCCTGCAGATTTACGATGCCGGACTAAGCGAAGCCGTCCGGCAGTTCGTACGCCAGTGGGAGACCCTGGCGTACGCGCCCGCGCCTTCAGCGTTCGTCGCGGCCTATCCCGCGAACGAAATCTCTACAATCTCTGCAATGTCTCCAATGCCTGCAGTCTCTGTAACTTCTGCGGCTCCAGCATCTTCCGCAGAGAACAGCGGGTGTACTACTCCTGATGCATCCGCATTTATACGGGAATGCCTGATCATCACCTTTCGGTTAACTTAATCGTTCAAAACAGTTGGTGCTGCTATACAATTCCTTCCATGGAAAGGAATGTTCTTCATGAAGTTTAGCTTGCTCCTATTATGAGAAGTGTGTTCTCCTTTCCTTGACGATGAGAATTAACCATGAGTATAATGAATCCAATAATCAAGGGAGGCTCGTAATGAATAAGCCAAATGAAATTATCGTCGTTCTCGATTTCGGGGGACAATACAACCAACTTATCGCGCGCAGAATTCGGGATCTAGGAGTATACAGCGAACTTTTGCCGTACAATACGCCAGTAGACAAGATCAAAGCACTTGCACCTAAAGGGATTGTCTTCTCTGGCGGTCCTAGCAGTGTATATGCTGAAGATGCTCCACGTGTGGACCCAGCAATCTATGATTTAGGAGTACCAATTTTCGGTATTTGCTATGGTATGCAACTAATGGCTCACCAGCTTGACGGTAAAGTGGAACGCTCCGCTAAACGTGAATATGGTAAAGCTGACATTGACTTTGAAGAAGGTACTGCATTAGTGGCTGGGCTAGAGAGCCGCCAAACGGTTTGGATGAGCCATGGTGACCATGTGGTTGAACTTCCAACAGGATTCAAGCTGGATGCAGGAACTGAAAGTGCTCCAATCGCGGCAATGAGTAATGATGAACGTAAATTGTTCGCCGTTCAATTCCATCCAGAAGTTCGCCACTCAGTTCATGGTAATGAGATGATTTCGAACTTCTTGTATCAAATTTGCGGTTGCGACGGCAAATGGACAATGGAATCGTTTATTGACGAAGCCATCCAAGATATCCGTAACCAAGTTGGAGACAAGAAAGTACTCTGCGCACTTAGCGGTGGCGTAGATTCTTCCGTAGTTGCAATGCTTATTCACCGTGCTATCGGTGACCAATTGACTTGTATGTTTATTGATCACGGTCTTTTGCGTAAAGGTGAAGCCGAAAGCGTTATGGAGACCTTCGTAGGCAAATTCGATATTCATGTCGTGAAAATCGATGCACGCGAACGCTTCATGAGCAAGCTTGCAGGTGTTGAAGATCCTGAACAGAAACGTAAAATCATCGGTAATGAGTTTATCTACTGCTTCGACGAAGAGTCTGCTAAGCTCGGAGATTTCGCATTCCTTGCACAAGGTACACTGTATACAGATATCGTTGAGAGCGGAACAGCTACGGCACAAACGATTAAATCCCACCACAATGTGGGCGGTTTGCCGGAAGACATGAAATTCAGCTTGATCGAGCCACTAAATACCTTGTTTAAGGATGAGGTTCGTAAACTAGGTGAAGAACTGGGAATGCCACGTGCTATCGTTTGGCGCCAACCTTTTCCTGGTCCAGGTCTTGCAATCCGTGTCTTGGGTGAAGTAACAGAGGACAAGCTTACTATCGTTCGCGACTCTGACTACATTCTGCAAGAGGAAATTGCTAAAGCGGGATTAGACCGTGAAATTTGGCAATACTTCACTGCCCTGCCTAACATGAAGAGCGTGGGTGTTATGGGGGATGCTCGTACTTATTCCTACACAGTAGGCGTGCGTGCAGTAACTTCCATCGATGGTATGACTGCTGACTGGGCACGTATTCCTTGGGATATTCTTGAGAAAATCTCCGTACGTATCGTCAACGAAGTGGAGAACGTAAACCGCGTAGTGTATGACATTACTTCGAAACCACCTGCAACAATTGAGTGGGAATAGGACCGGTTTAACCATAGATTTCAGAAAAGCTCTCTTTTATTTGCGTTATTTAGCAAATAAAGGAGAGCTTTTTTTGTTTATCAAGTAAAAGTTTGTTCTGGTGGCTCCATTTTTCACAAATCTGTAATGAATACGTTTTATTGAAAGGGCTTGCATCAGTCGAAAAGTTATGATAAATTGAACTTGTCTAAAAAATAGACAAGACAAAAAAACGTATATTTTTCTACTAAAGGAGCAAATGATAATGATGACTACTACCAAAGAGACACCTCATATTAAACCGAACGGAGTAGAGATTGCTGAATCGATTCTGTTACCTGGAGACCCTTTAAGAGCTAAGTTTATTGCAGAAACCTTTTTAGAAGATTACCAGTGCTTTAACGAAGTAAGAGGAATGTTAGGCTATACCGGTACTTACAAAGGCAAGAAGATCTCTGTAATGGGTACGGGGATGGGTCCAGCGAGCATGGGGATTTATTCTTGGGAATTAATTAATGTATTTGGAGTTAAGAATTTAATCAGAATTGGTACCTGTGGTGCAATGCAAGAAAACATTGAGCTATACGATGTTATTTTCGGTATGGGAGCTGCAACGGACTCCAATTACGGCCATCAATTTAATTTACCTGGACAATATCCGCTAACGGCTTCTTTTGAACTCTTGGAGAAAGCTAAGAAAATTGCAGATGATAAAGGCCAAAAAGTTCATATTGGTAATATTTTATCCAGTGAAATATTTTATAATGCGGATCAGACAGCTAATAAAAAGTGGCAAGATGTAGGGATTTTGGGCGTTGAAATGGAATCTGTAGCCCTCTATTGGAACGCTATCCAAGCACGTGTAAATGCGCTATGCATTCTAACAGTGAGTGATCATCTTATTACGGGAGCAAAGACCACTCCGGAGGAACGTCAAACTGCCTTTACTAAAATGATGGAGATCGCATTAGAATTAGCGTAAATGACCTCCTTCTATGTGAAAGTAAAGGACAGAAAAGCTTCCTTCACTCAACCATAGTTGTGAAGTGAAGGAAGCTTTCCATAGCTACGCAGATTGCAACTAATGTAAACGATATCATTCAACCTTTGTTTTTACAGCATGAGATATTGGAGGTATATTATGAATCATTCAGTGGGAAATAAACCGATCGTTAATTTAAGTAAAGTCGTTCCTGTTATATTGCTTTTAATGATTTTTTCAATTGTAATCGATAACTCTTTTAAGATCATCTCTCCAGATTTGGTAGAATATTTTGGGGTTTCAGCAAGTACGGTAAGCTGGCAAGTAACGCTTGCGGGCTTAGTGATTGGAATTGGTGCAGTTGTTTATTCATCTTTATCAGACTCAATCAGTATACGTAATCTATTAACGGTGGGTATTTTATTAATCTGTGTAGGATCTTTACTTGGTTATATTACACATACGAATTATTGGTTAATCGTTTTTTCGAGAATTATCCAAGCTGCCGGTTTAGGGGCAACGGAAACCCTGTATTTAGTATTCATTACTAAGTATGCAACCGAAGCAGAGCAGAAAAAGTATATGGGATTTAGTACAAGTAGCTTTCAGATCGCAACAGTTATTGGAACATTGACGGGTGGGTTTGTTGCTACTTATCTAGCCTGGCAGAACTTGTTTCTAATTCCACTACTAAGTCTGTTGCTGTTACCATTTATTCTTAAATATTTGCCAAAAGAAGAAACTAAGAAAAATAACGTAGATTTTCTAGGGCTCATCATCATCGCAGTGATAGCCACTTCAATCATGCTGTATATGTCTTCTTTCAATTGGATACTCTTTATACTCTTCGTGGTATCGGTCATTGTATTCTTACTCTACATCAGTAAAAATAAGAATGCTTTTATTACGATTGATTTCTTTAAAAACAAACAATTTCTATTTGCGTTAATGGTGGCCTTTATTCTTAACTCTCTATACGCTGCCTATGCACTGAACACATTGTCGTTCTTGTTAACCTCTGTCTATGATATCCATTTAGATACGGTTTCCTTACTGTTCATACCAGCATGTTTACTAGCGGCGGGTGTCGGGGCTTTATCAGGTAAAATAGGGAAATCGTTGAATTCTAAGCAATGTGTTTACTTAGCCATTAGTTTGATTATTGTCAGCTTATTACTAGGTGTCTTCTTTATCGAATTGTCCATTGCTGTATTTGTTGTTTCTCTTATTATATTTTCTTGCAGCTTTGCACTTCTATATGCACCACTTATCGATATTAGTCTTAGAGATGTGCCAACTGAAAAGTCGGGGACTGCACTAGGGTTTTATAATCTATGTATCAATATCGCGATGTCCGTGGGATTCACTTATTCAGCCTTATTAATCGACAAGAAGGATTTGCAATTCGGATTTTTACGTTTTGTAACAGAAGAACCAACAGCATTGAATTATAGTAGTATCGCCGTCATTCTTGCAGCCATTGCAGGAGTAGCAATCATTTTATTTGGGGTTTTATTGGGTCGGAAATCAAAGGGGCATACTCAAATTACTAGATAAGGGATGAGAGTAGAATGAAGAAATTTAAACGTGTACATTTGATCGTCATGGATTCAGTAGGTATTGGAGAAGGAAAAGATGCGGATCAATTTAACGATGCTGGTTCCCATACTCTATTACACATTGCAGAACATATGAATGGATTAGATCTACCTAACCTAGCCAAATTGGGACTGTCCAATATTGAAGAAATCCTGGGTGTTCCGAAAGCAGAGAAACCACTTGCTTATTATACTAAATTACAAGAAAAGTCTGTCGGGAAAGATACAATGACAGGGCATTGGGAGATCATGGGTTTAAATATTGATCAACCCTTTAATGTGTATCCAAATGGATTCCCTGATGAACTGATTAAACAGATCGAGGATATAACTGGTCGAAAAGTAGTAGCGAATAAGCCTGCAAGTGGAACGGCTATTCTTGATGAATATGGCGAGCATCAAATGAAAACAGGGGATCTGATCGTTTATACCTCTGCTGACCCGGTTTTACAAATTGCTGCTCATGAAGAAATCATCCCATTAGAAGAGTTATATGATATCTGTGAAAAGGTTCGGGAAATCACGAAAGACCCTGCCTATTTAATTGGTCGTATTATCGCGAGACCTTATGTAGGTGAGCCTGGGAACTTTACGAGAACCTCCAATCGTCATGACTACGCCTTAAAACCATTTCAGAAAACCGTCATGAATAGCTTGCAAGACGGAGGCTATGATGTCATCGCTATTGGTAAAATCAATGATATTTTCGATGGTGAGGGAGTTACAGAATCCATTCGTACGAAAGATAATATGGATGGTATGGATAAACTGCTTGATGTCATTAAAAAAGATTTTACTGGAATGAGCTTCTTAAATTTAGTTGATTTCGATGCTTTATACGGTCATCGTCGTGACCCAGAAGGGTATGGAAGAGCATTAGAGGAATTCGATAAGCGACTAGATGAAGTACTAGATTCCATCCGTGAAGATGATTTGCTAATTATTACGGCTGATCATGGGAATGATCCAACCTTCCCTGGAACAGACCATACGCGTGAATTTATTCCTGTGCTAGTCTATTCCAAGCAGTTAAGCGACAGCGGTGCGCTGCCTGAGCATGATACATTTGCTGATATTGGTGCGACTATAGCAGATAATTTTGATGTTCATATGCCAGACCACGGTGAGTCTTTCTTGCAATTTCTTAACTAATTGATATCACAGATAAACCTCCAAGAATCTTTTTTGGAGGTTTATACGTTGTTAATGAAGTAGAAGATGGCATTCCTTGTCGCCTGAAAAATGATGTGTCATAATGAGGAGAAAAGGACACCTGATGAATGAATACACAAAAACTAGATAAGTTGAAACGGCCGCTTTATATCAATGTATATGATGAGCTTCTTCTTCAGATTACGAAAGGAGAATACCTCGCAGGCAGCCAGCTTCCTTCAGAACCTGATTTAGCAAGAAAACTAGGGATTAGTCGTGCAACTTTACGACAAGCTTTAGTTCTTTTACAAGATGATGGATTAGTAAGAAATGTACGCGGTAAGGGAAACTTTGTACTTGAATCCTCTTATAAACAAGAGGATATTCAATTAGAGAGACTAAGCAACCCTATGCATAAATGCCATATAAGTATTTTTGACCAAATCGATTTGCATTATCGGATAGACCCGCAAACGGAACATACCAAACATGTATTAAGAAGAGATTCATCTACCGTTGTAGCTTTAGAGCGTTTGTATAGAACGGAAGGCGAATTACTGGCTTATGCATTTACTTTTATACCTATGGAAACGGTAGAAAGTTTATCCTTGGATCTTGATAATAAAGAGAAAATGCTGAACTTTTTAGAGAACCAGGCCTATGTAGATGCTAACCATGGAAATATTGAAATAAAATTTACGCATACCGTTAATTTAGCGGATTCGAAGGAAAAATTAATAGGTCAGAACGAGTGCTTTTTACTACTAGAAACCCTTTACGACAAAACAGAACCAGATTATCCGTTAATGTATAATAAATTTTACATTCCGCAGCAGTTCTCGAATATTAAACTGAATATTACTAAGAGTTAATCAAGAAAAAAGTCGAAATCCTGTATTTCAGGATTTCGACTTTTTACGTAACTAGGCTGCAAAAACCAAATATCAACGAAATAATGATTGTGTAATTAATTCTATTTTTCATAACCTGGGAAAGGCTAGGTTTTTCTAAAAGTGCTCAAAATTCAGGTTGTCGATTGTAAGACCTGCGATAATATAGATTCCATAAATTTTGCTTGATGTGGTTGGTCGAATTGGTGTAGTACATCGATTGATGATTGAGCAAGTTTTGTTCCTTCTTCTTTTAATTGGAACATTGTTCAAGCTGTTATAGGTATCGGTATTGCTCGGATCGTGTTGTTATATCCGTACCTTAAGACTAAAAACATTTGGACATCGTTTATAGTGCATGTAATGAATGACTGGACACTCTTTGGTTTAGCATTTATTAGCTCAATGCATCATTAATTAGGACTAACAAAATCGCTTAAGATAAACCTCATAAATCACCTGCAACTCCTTATAACATAAGGGGATGTAGGTTTTTTTATTTAGAATCATGTGATCGACACTATATAGCTGTTCTAAATGAATGTGATAAAATGGAAAAAATATATTGTAGGGAGAAATTCGTATGGGATTCTCATTTCTCGGCACACTAATCGCATTAATCATACTTGCCCCTAGTTTTCTAATGATTAAGTTTCCGCCTGAAAATGTTCCAGCTGGTGTGCGAGATGCTGGACCAGTCTTTACCATTTTGGAGAGAGTAGGGCAATTGGGTTGTATCAGCATTCTTGTGATCTCAAAGGATAACTTTCAACAGGTAGACTTCGGCATTATAGCAGCTTTAATTGTTATGTTGATCGCTGCTTATTATGGTCTTTGGATTCGATATCTCGTTAAGGGGCGGCAGTTCAAAATATTATGGGACCCTTTAGGATTTATTCCGATCCCGATGGCAGTTCTCCCTGTATGTGCATTTGGATTAGCAGCGATTTGGGGGAGATCCATCTGGCTAAGTGTTGCAGTCGTTTGTTTAGCGATAGGACATTTAGCTAATTCTTGGCATAGTTATAAGCACACTGAAAATCAGTAACTAGAATTATAGGTAAATATAACCATATAAAATGTGATTGGATAGTTAATAAGCTGCACAACTAGAAGGGATTTGAGACTGGATAAAACCTTGGAAATGTATGATTTACGAACAATGGAAAAAATAAAGTCGAAAATGTTCGCTTTTTATCATTGACAACTTATATGATGTCCACCTAAAATGATAGAGCACAACAACATAATTCTTTCGTATATTTCCGGGAATTGGCCTGGAAGTTTCTACGAGGTCACCGTAATGACCTGGCTACGATTAAGAAGAGCAGAGCAATCCGCATCGTCCTGAATTTAGGACTATGGTCACGGGTGCTACTCTTTTTTTCGAGCCGGTGTCTATCAGATACCGGCTTTTTGTTGCTGTCAGACACAACATACCTTAGGGGGAGAACAATTTGAATCGGTTTTTCAAGTTGAAAGAGAACGGCACCACAGTTCGTACAGAAATCATGGCGGGCTTGACCACGTTCATGGCAATGGCTTACATCTTGTCGGTTAATCCGAGTACTTTAACAGCATTTGGCCGTATTGATATGGGCTGGTACTCTGTATTTCTAGCGACGGCGCTGGCAGCAGGTATTTTCACCATCGCAATGGGCGTGTTCATAAACTTTCCAGTGGCATTGGCACCGGGTATGGGACTTAACGCATATTTTGCTTCCGTAATTTTATCATCTGCCACATCAGAGCATCCATTCACTTGGCAAATGGGTCTGACAGCCGTATTTATTTCCGGTTTGATCTTTATCTTGCTAACGGTAACTCGAGTACGGCAGATCTTACTAACAGCAATTCCTGACAGCTTGAAGCACGCAATTACAGTAGGTATCGGGATGTTCATCACGATCCTTGGTCTAAAGAACAGTGGACTGATGACGATTGGTGTTGAAGCGGGTAAAGACATTCCTGCTAACACTTTCACCGACGTTCTTTCCTTTGAAACAATCATTCATATGGGTAGCCTAGAGAATTCCAATGTCCAATTGGTCATTATCGGACTTCTTCTAATCTCCATCTTGATGGTACTGAACGTTAAAGGTGCGATTTTGTTCGGTATCTTGGGAACAACTGTCGCTGGTATGTTGATGGGCGTAGTTGATTTCAGCGCATTGTCCAGTCCGGCAACACCTTGGGTTCCTGACTTCACACAATTGAACTTCTTCCAGTTTGACTGGGATGGTATCCTGCACACAGGTATCGTTTCGGCAATCGCAACTTTCACCTTTGTAGAGTTGTTTGATACATTTGGTACGCTTGTAGGTACGGCTCAACGCGCAGGTATTATGGATAACCCTGAAGAAGGTAATAGACGTGTAGGTAATGCAATGTTTGTTGATGCAGTTGCTGTAGCAGGTGGTGCCGCACTGGGTACTTCTACTACTACTGCATTTGTAGAAAGCGCAGCAGGTGTTGCTGAGGGTGGACGTACAGGTCTGACAGCCGTAACAACGGGTGTATGTTTCTTGCTTGCATTGTTCCTTGCACCAGTAGTTGCTCTTATCCCTGGATCTGCTACAGCTGCAGCACTGATCGTCGTAGGTGTGCTGATGGCACAATCCATCCGTCAAATTGATTTTCAAGATATGGTTGTTGCGATTCCAGCGTTCCTAACGCTTGTTATCATGCCATTCACTTATAATATTGCTAACGGTATTTCCTTTGGTATCGTAACTTATGTAATCCTTGCTTCTGTTGCTAACCTAGCAGGTAAGAAGAAATACGATATTCACTGGATGATGTGGGTGCTTGCGATCCTAATTATTCTCCGTTATGTATTCCTAGGTAGTGAAGGCTAACATATATATAGCATTTCTGATATTCATCTAGAGCTCCTTCATTATTGAAGGGGCTGTTTTTTTATTCTTTAATTGGTTTTTTAACGGAATAGGGTAGTCATTGTTCATGCCTTTTCATCATCTAAGATATAGATTATATTGTTGAAGAGGTGATGCATGTTGGCTAGTAGATTAAATGGAGCATATTTATATATTAAAAAAAATCCATGGCCACTCTTGTTATTCTTATTAGGAGCGGTAATTCGTATTCTTTACATAGGTTCTATACCTCCAGGTTTAAATCAGGATGAGGCTTCAATAGGGTATGACGCTTATTCAATTCTTCATTATGGGATAGACCGGAACGGTGTTCATCTGCCGGTCCATTTGATTGCTTGGGGAAGCGGGCAAAATGCGCTCTACGCCTACTTATCCATGCCTTTTATTTGGTTGTTTGGGTTAACACCTATGTCTGTGAGGGCTGTCAGTCTAATTATGGGACTGCTTGGCATGATTGTGTTCTATCTTGTGGCTAAACAGTTATTTACTTTCAGAGCAGCAGGTAATGCAGCGATGTTCTTTATCGCGATTAATCCATGGCATATTATGATGTCTAGATGGGCTCTAGAGTCCAATTTGTTTCCTACTCTGATCCTGTTTTCCGTTTATTTTTTATTGAAAACACTCAAAAACCCTAGATGGTCCTATGCCTATACTATTCTATTAGCTCTCTCTCTTTATGCTTATGGAACGGCGTATTTTTTTGTTCCTGTGTTTGCTATAGCCACTGCGATTCTTCTATTCTATATAAGAGCCCTGAAACTTCGGGCGATTCTATGGAACGGAATATTGTTTATAATTATAGCTCTGCCTATATTGCTATTTGTGATGATTAATCGCTTGAAGCTGCAGAGTATAGAAACTCCGTTGTTTACGATCCCTAGATTGACTACACCACGTATGGAACAGGTATCATCCGTATTCAGCGGAGACTTATTTCATACCGCAGCAGGTCATTTTCGAGAATTTATTAAGCTTATGATTAGTGGAAATGATGGTCTGCTATGGAATTCGATCTCACCTTACGGATATGCGTATCCCATTGCGCTTCCTTTTGTCCTTATTGGTCTTGTTGTAATGCTAAAAGCACTACCTAAGCGCGAACATGAAGGACGGGGACAGGCTATCATTCTGATCTGGTTATTAGTTTCTGTGCTAATGGCTTGCGTGACGAATGTGAATATTAACCGTATTAACGTTATTTTTTACCCAATCATTTTACTGCTTGTTGCAGGATTTATGTGGGTAAGACAGAAGATTAAAGGGCTTGGGGTTGTTTCTATAGCAGGGTTCTGCTTGTGCTTTGTGTTATTTTGCAGCGCATACTTTAATGATTTTCCGGACAGAGTCGGACCAGCCTTCTATAACTCAATCGGCGAGGCCATAGAGTATGCGTCGGAAGAGAGTGAAGGAAAGGTTTATGTTACAGATAAGGTTAATATGCCCTATATTTATGCACTTTTTTATGAGAAAATCAATCCGAATGATTTCTTGGCAACGGTCAAGTATACTAATCCGGGAGCAGCCTTTCAGAAAGTATATACTTTTGGAAGATATGTGTTCGTGTTAGGGAGTCCGATGATAGTTCCAGGAGAGAATGCTGCTTATATTTATTGGAACGGTGATACTATTCCTGCTCTGAGTGAGAACTACAAGATTAAGAGATTTGCTAATTATACGGTAGTGATCACGGGCGGCGATTTATAGAGCAGTAAAGTCTGGACTAAGAATATAGGACGAGGTGAGGTTGGAACGATGATCAAGAGTACACGTACGGCCGCAATGACTGTATTGATGCTGTTATTGTTTTTGCTTCCTGTAACAAGCATTTATGCAGAGGAGAATCTATTGCAGAACCCTGGATTTGAGGAGGGGGGAGAGGATGCTCCTTCTAACTGGACTAAGGATATGTGGATTTCAGGAGACAACTCCGGCATACTTTCCATCCAATCGGACGAGGTTCATTCCGGTAGTAAAGCAGCGGTCATTGAGAATATCGAACCCAATCATTTGAAATGGGTGCAGACGATTAAAGCAACACCGGATAGTTATTATAAAATCTCTGGATGGATCAAAGTAGTAAGTACCGCAGGCGAGGGAATGGGTGCCAATATACTTGCCGTTGGAGTAGGTGGGGGTTATCCCAGCGTAACGGATACGGCAGGAGAGTGGCAGTATCTTGAATACATAGGTCAGACAGGACCTAAGCAGAAGGAATTCGGCATAGGTGCAAGTTTGGGAGGCTACTCTAGCTTAATTCAAGGTAAGGCTTATTTTGATGATTTGTCTGTAGAGAAATTAGACGCAGCTCCCGAAGGAGCCAACGTCATTTCACTAGATAGTGCAGCTGTTAGCCAGGATGCTGGTGATAAAAAAGCAGACACCCCACATAAAGTATCTCCAACTAAGATGCTGCTGATTTCAGCGCTTTTCAGTGTGTTTTTTGCAGTGCTTTATACCAAGGTATTCCGCAGTGAGAAGCTTATGAAGCAACCTGAGAATGTCTATTCCAAATGGCTGAGCATTGCCATCGGGATTGCCTTTATACTAAGGATTTGGATCGGTCTTACTGCTCAAGGCTACCAGAATGATATGAATACCTTTATAGCTTGGGGCCAGCGTATGGTTGATTTAGGTCCAGGTAAGTTTTATGAAGAAGGGTATTTTGCGGATTATCCACCTGGTTATTTGTACATTTTGTCCCTGCTTAGTCTTATTCGCGGTGTATTTGGCTTTGCGCATGGCTCGGGCGGAGAGAATTTGCTGTTCAAACTACCGGCGATTATTTCTGATTTGGTGCTGGGTTACTTCATATATCAAATGTCTCGCAAAAAACTTGGCACGGGGATCGCTTTTGGCTTAACGCTATTATTCTTATTTAATCCGGCGGTACTTGTTAATTCAGCGGCGTGGGGACAAGCAGATTCGTTCTTTTTGATTTTCCTGTTGCTCAGTATTCATGGGGCTGCGAACAAAAAGTTTGTTCAATCCGCGATTATGTTTGCATTAGCAACTTTAATTAAACCACAAGCGTTAATCTTTACACCGGTATTGATGTTTGCTTTCTATCATCACCGCGCTTGGAAGCAGCTTGGATTTGGAGCTTTGTACGGATTAGGGATATTCGGATTGCTCGCGGCACCATTTTTCTGGAATAACGGTGGTTTAGTTGGCCTTATTAATCTCTATAAGAGTACTTTATCTTCCTATCCTTATTCTTCAGTGAATGCATTTAATTTATATGCACTGACTGACCCCATGTGGTCATCCCTTGACCTAACCTGGCTGGGCATCACTTACCGTGTATGGGGCTTCATATTTATTTTAGTGGCAGTGGCTGTAGCAGCGTTTTTCTCCTTTAAAAAGGATCGCTTAGATCTATCCAAATCCTATTTTATCGGTATGGCGCTCATTGTAGTGGTCTTTGTGCTTGGCACCAAAATGCATGAACGTTATATGTTCCCTGCTGTTATTCTCTGTATGTTCACTTATATAGCAAGTCGGGATCGCCGTTTTCTATCCTTATTCCTTGGATTCAGCTTAACGCAGTATATCAATGTAGCTTATACGTTGACCCATCTAAATGCAGGTGTAAACCCAGGTGCAGATGGAATCGTACTGGTCACGTCTATAGCTAACCTAACCTTACTTCTATACATGCTCTACATCGGTTACGATGTGTATGTTCGCGGGGGAGTACAACCTCTTCCAGCACCACCAACTCTTGAAGAAAAATACGAAGAAGATCTTAAAATCGTCAAGCAAATAAAACCGCAACAGAGAGGAGGGAGATTGAACGATGAAGTTTAAGCGTATAGATTGGATATGTATACTTGCTATTACTGCCGTTTACGCGGCGATTGCTTTATACAATCTTGGATCTACTAAATCTCCGGAAACATTGTGGGAGCCTGCTGCTAGCGGTGAAAGCTTCTATGTAGATCTAGGGCAGAGTAAACAATTAGAACGTGTGAATATATTCGGTGGCGTAGGTACCGGTAAGTTTAAGTTTGAGTTCAGTGAAACTCCTGATGTCTGGAGCAATCCTCTAGATGTAAATGAGGACGTTGGAAATGTCTTCATCTGGAAAAGCCAACCTCTGAACGTTGCAGCAAGATACGTGAAGTTTACCGTCACCTCTCCGGGCTTCACTTTAAATGAAATGGCCTTTTATGAGCAGGGGGGAGAAAGAGTCCCTCTTCCCATTGCCGGTGTAACACCGGATGCTAATGCAGTCGCTAAAAGAGGAGAGCCTGCCAATCTTTTTGATGAGCAGTCAATCATCCCAGAATATTCAAACTTTATGAACAGCACTTATTTTGACGAGATCTACCATGCACGGACAGCTTATGAATATACACATGGGATTGTGCCTTACGAAAACACGCATCCACCACTCGGCAAACTGTTGATCGCAGTAGGGATGGAATTGTTCGGAGTCAATCCATTCGGTTGGCGTATTATTGGAACATTGTTCGGGATTGCCATGCTGCCTCTCATTTATGTGATGGCACTGCGTCTGTTTAAAAAGAGTAAATACGCAGCACTTGCGGCAGGATTGTTCGCACTGGACTTCATGCATTTCACGCAAACAAGAATCTCTACGATCGATGTATACGGAGTATTCTTCATCATGCTGATGTTTTATTTCATGCAGCGGTATTACACTATGAATTTCTTCAGGCAACCTTTAAGAAAAACTTTGATTCCGTTATTCTGGTCAGGTTTATTCTTCGGAATTGGTGTCGCCTCCAAGTGGATTGTACTGTACGGAGGAGCCGGGCTGGCGATTATGCTAGCTATCTCTCTTTTCGAGCGTTACAGAGAATACCAAGCTTCGGGGAGGTTGCTCGCGGAAGGGAAGATCAAAGACAAGGAACTGTTAGGTACCTGTCGTGAAGCTGTAAATTCGTTCTGGAAGAATACCATCATTACTTTAGCTAGTTGTGTTGCGTTCTTTGTAATCATTCCGGTCATTATTTATAGTTTATCTTTTGTTCCGGGTTTATCTGCATCAGCAGAGGGCTTTACTATTAAAGGTTTGATTGATTCTCAAAAGAATATGTACAACTACCACAGTCAGCTTGTAGCTACACATCCTTTTGCATCCTCCTGGTGGCAATGGCCATTTATGAAGAGACCTGTCTGGTTCTTCAGTGGCAGTGAAGGATTGCCGGAAGGTCAGGTCAGCAGTATAGTGACTATGGGGAATCCGCTTATCTGGTGGACGGGTATTTTTGCAATGCTAGCAACGCTGTGGATTACGCTGAAACGCAAAGATAAAAACCTGTATATGATCTGGATCGCCTTTTTCTCACAATATGTTCCGTGGATGCTTGTCCCGAGAGAAACCTTTATCTACCATTATTTTGCTATGGTACCTTTTATGATTCTTGGTATTGTATATATAATGAAGTTACTAGATAGTAAATTTCCTGAGGCTCGTTACGTTCGTTATGCTTATGTGGCTGTTGCGTTACTGCTCTTTGTCGCGTTCTACCCAGTCCTATCAGGGATGCAGGTTAGCGGTGATTACGTGAAGAACATGCTGCGTTGGTTCCCTTCTTGGGTTTTCTAAGCTTTAAAAAAGAATCTATAACAATAAGTTTATGCTTACAGCGTTATTAGGAAGAATAGGAAGATGTAACGCTCCATAAAGCTTGTAGGAGGAATAAAGGTGAAAGCCAGATATAGTGTAATTGTACCCATGTTCAATGAGGAGCAAGTAATTAGCGTTACTTACGAACGTTTGAAAAAAGTAATGGACGAATGCGGCGATACTTATGAGCTAGTCTTCGTTAATGACGGAAGTCGTGATCGTTCGGCCCAGATGATTCGGGAGATCAGTGATCGAGATGAATGCGTCAAGCTAATTGACTTCTCGCGTAATTTCGGACATCAGGTAGCGATTACAGCTGGCATGGACTATGCTGAAGGTCAAGCGGTCGTTGTTATTGACGCTGACCTTCAAGATCCGCCTGAGGTCATTTTGCAAATGATCGAGAAGTGGAAAGAGGGCTATGATGTTGTGTATGCGAAGCGGCTGAAGCGCCGTGGGGAGACGATGTTCAAGAAGGTAACGGCGAAGCTGTTTTATCGGCTGCTCAGCAGCATGACAAGTGTGGACATTCCTACGGATACAGGCGATTTCCGTCTTATTGATCGTAAAGTATGTGATGTCTTACGGGGGCTCAAGGAAAAAAATCGGTATGTCAGAGGTTTGGTAAGCTGGGTCGGCTTTAAGCAGACGATGGTGGAGTATGAGCGGGAAGAGCGTTATGCAGGTGAAACCAAGTATCCGCTCAAGAAAATGATTCGTTTTGCGCTAGATGGTATCACTTCCTTTTCCCATAAACCACTTAAAATTGCTACGTATGTTGGATTTTTTCTATCCTTTTCTAGCTTTCTCTATTTATTCTTCGTCTTATTTCAAAGAATCTTCTTCACATCATGGACGGTTCCAGGTTGGGCTTCCATTGTAGGCGTCAATTTGCTCTTTAATGGTATCGTTCTGATGCTGTTAGGTGTAATTGGAGAATATATCGGACGGATTTATGACGAGTCTAAGGATAGACCGCTATATATTGTAAGTGAGACTAAAGGATATCCTAACGAGGAACAAGTGGATCGCCGGAAGGACTACAATAATGTCAGATAAGAACTTACGCGCTGCATTTATACAGTTTCTTAAATTTAATGCCGTAGGTTTGGTGAATACCCTAATTGATTTCGTAATCTTCACATTACTGAACTCACTTGGAATGGTATATGCGTTGGCACAGGTGATTTCTTATAGTGCAGGGACAGCGAACAGCTTTATTTTGAATAAAAAAGTTACCTTCAAGGATCACAATCGTGGCAGTAAAGAGGGCTTTGATAAGGCTCAGTTGCTGAAGTTTATCATACTGAATCTGGTAGTGCTCGGAATATCGCTGTTGCTAATGCATCTGTTGACTGACAAACTAGGCATTCAAGTGTTGATCTCTAAGGTATTAGTAACGTTTGTGACGGTGATCATTAACTTCTTCGGAAGTCGTAAATGGGTATTCTAAAGTGCAGTAGAACCAATCCACGGAGGTGAAAATCATGCGTAAATTCTCGTATGTGCTCATACTGGCTGGGATCCTTATCATGCTCTATCCAAAAGCTAACGAATGGTATAACGACTGGCAGCAGGAGAAGCTATTAGAAACGGCTGAACTGAGCACCATCGAAAGCACTCCACCACCTGATCTGAAGAGTAGATATGCCGAGGTCACTCAGCTACTAGCAGAGGAATCCGTTCTAGATGCACAGGCACAGCCTCAAGAAACAGAAAAGCCAGAACCGGAGATTGAAGTGGGCGGCAAAGTTATCGCATTAATAGAGATTGCTAAGATTGATCTGAAGCTGCCAGTATTAGAAGGAGCAACAAAAGCAAATATGAAGCATGCTGCGGCCCATATGAAAGAAACGGCCCCGCTTGGAGAAATCGGGAACGCCGCAATAGCTGCTCATAGAGCTAGAACTACGGGCAGATTGTTTAACAGATTGAATGAAGTTGTGGTTGGGGATGTAATCACGGTAAAAACGAGCGATCAGGTATATAATTACGAGGTTTATGATATTTCTGTTGTACTTCCCAGTGATGTGTCTGTTCTTGACGGGAATAACAAGGATAAGATTCTTACTCTAATTACGTGTGACCCACTAGTAGATCCTACACATCGTTTGATTGTTCATGCTAAGCTTACCTAATAGTTGATGAGAAATGACAAGAGAACTGAAATACAGAGAGATAACTATAAAATAATAGTAAAACTAGCAATTTTGTTCTTGTTTACGAGGATAAATATGGTAGTATAAGACTATAAAAGCTAAACACGATAAACGGCAAACCTATCGAAAGGTAGGGACGCAAAGCTAAAGGGCCTTCCCGTAAGGATGGCAGCCAGTTACCGAATGAAGAGGCTTTTTTTGTTTTTATAAAATATATAAGAATCTAAGATTCATATTTCTACTTGGACTGATTCTGTTAATTTGTCTAGCGAAATTAGAACAGATAGAGCTTATACGATAACGGCAAACCTATCGAAAGGTAGGGACGCAAAGCTAAAGGGCCTTCCCGAAAGGATGGCAGCCAGCTACCGAAAGGAGTTTTATCCGTGAAAAAGGTTTATTTTATGATGGTGGCGCTGTTCGTGCTGATTACTTCGGTTCCAGTAAGCACAGCTCAAGCTGCAAGCGCAGATTCAAACTGGTTGAATACATCCAAATTGGCTCAAGGTGTAATCGGTATTAACTACGATATTCCAAAAGATAAAAGAGTTAAGCTGATGATCACAAAAGATAACAGTAGCTATACATACAATTTATATGCTTCTGGACAAGCTGAGGACTTCCCTTTGCAACAAGGGAATGGGACTTATAAAGTTTCTGTTCTTGAGAATACAACGGGTAATAAATATAAGGCTCTCTATTCTGAAGTAGTAGATTTAACTATGAACGACTCAAATTCCGTATATTTGGGCTCCGTACAGAATGTGAAATGGAGTTCTTCTGATAAAGCAATCGTTAAGGCTAAAGAGCTTACAAAAGGTAAAACAACAGATGAAGAGAAAGTTAAAGCAATCTATAACTATGTAGTTGCTAATGTGCAATATGATTATTCTCTTGCTAATAATGTAACAACAGATTACATTCCGAACATTAACAACACTTTGAGTACTAAAAAGGGAATCTGCTATGACTATGCTTCTCTTTTTGCCGCAATGCTACGTAGTGTAGATGTGCCTGCTAAATTGGTGATGGGGAATACTAGCTACGTTACGCAATACCATGCATGGAATGAAGTATTGATGGATGGGAAATGGGTTACTATTGATACCACGGTAGATGCATCGGCAGCGAAGAGTAAGAAGAATACGGATTTTATTAAGGCTTCAAGTAAGTATACTGCAGCAAAATACTATTAATTTGAAACGCTAGAATCATAACTCTATTAAATAAACAACCAGCTTAATAATTAAGCTGGTTGTTTATTTTTCTATTAGGGGTTGCTTTTCTATGAGTAGATAGGTTATTATAGTTAAGCGTTGTTAGACAGCGTACAGGCAATGTTTGAGAGAGTTATATAAACGGCTTTCGAAAAATAAAGCTTGCATTACTGAGAACAACATGATATATTATAAGAGTTGCTGCTGAGACATTAAACGGCGCCAACGAGAACTTGATCTTTGAAAACTGAACAACGAGTGAGTAGGAAATCACGAAAGTGAAATCCAAAATTAGAGAATTAGTTTTCTCGTCAGATGTTTCAAAATGAGCATATCGCTCTTTTCAATACTAATTGGAGAGTTTGATCCTGGCTCAGGACGAACGCTGGCGGCGTGCCTAATACATGCAAGTCGAGCGGAGTTATTTTGAAAGCTTGCTTTCAAAATAACTTAGCGGCGGACGGGTGAGTAACACGTAGGCAACCTGCCCCTTAGACTGGGATAACTACCGGAAACGGTAGCTAATACCGGATAATTTCTTTTTTCTCCTGAAGAAAGAATGAAAGACGGAGCAATCTGTCACTGAGGGATGGGCCTGCGGCGCATTAGCTAGTTGGTGGGGTAACGGCCCACCAAGGCGACGATGCGTAGCCGACCTGAGAGGGTGAACGGCCACACTGGGACTGAGACACGGCCCAGACTCCTACGGGAGGCAGCAGTAGGGAATCTTCCGCAATGGACGAAAGTCTGACGGAGCAACGCCGCGTGAGTGATGAAGGTTTTCGGATCGTAAAGCTCTGTTGCCAGGGAAGAACGTCCGGTAGAGTAACTGCTATCGGAGTGACGGTACCTGAGAAGAAAGCCCCGGCTAACTACGTGCCAGCAGCCGCGGTAATACGTAGGGGGCAAGCGTTGTCCGGAATTATTGGGCGTAAAGCGCGCGCAGGCGGTCATTTAAGTCTGGTGTTTAAACCTTGGGCTCAACCTAAGGTCGCACTGGAAACTGGGTGACTTGAGTACAGAAGAGGAAAGTGGAATTCCACGTGTAGCGGTGAAATGCGTAGATATGTGGAGGAACACCAGTGGCGAAGGCGACTTTCTGGGCTGTAACTGACGCTGAGGCGCGAAAGCGTGGGGAGCAAACAGGATTAGATACCCTGGTAGTCCACGCCGTAAACGATGAGTGCTAGGTGTTAGGGGTTTCGATACCCTTGGTGCCGAAGTTAACACAGTAAGCACTCCGCCTGGGGAGTACGGTCGCAAGACTGAAACTCAAAGGAATTGACGGGGACCCGCACAAGCAGTGGAGTATGTGGTTTAATTCGAAGCAACGCGAAGAACCTTACCAGGTCTTGACATCCCTCTGAATCCACTAGAGATAGTGGCGGCCTTCGGGACAGAGGAGACAGGTGGTGCATGGTTGTCGTCAGCTCGTGTCGTGAGATGTTGGGTTAAGTCCCGCAACGAGCGCAACCCTTAACTTTAGTTGCCAGCAAGTAATGTTGGGCACTCTAGAGTGACTGCCGGTGACAAACCGGAGGAAGGTGGGGATGACGTCAAATCATCATGCCCCTTATGACCTGGGCTACACACGTACTACAATGGCCGGTACAACGGGAAGCGAAGCCGCGAGGTGGAGCCAATCCCATCAAAGCCGGTCTCAGTTCGGATTGCAGGCTGCAACTCGCCTGCATGAAGTCGGAATTGCTAGTAATCGCGGATCAGCATGCCGCGGTGAATACGTTCCCGGGTCTTGTACACACCGCCCGTCACACCACGAGAGTTTACAACACCCGAAGTCGGTGGGGTAACCCGCAAGGGAGCCAGCCGCCGAAGGTGGGGTAGATGATTGGGGTGAAGTCGTAACAAGGTAGCCGTATCGGAAGGTGCGGCTGGATCACCTCCTTTCTATGGAGAATCGTCTTCTGCAATGAAGACATTCAAATCGGAAGTTAAACTTCCACAATCTCAGGTTTAGGCCTGTTACTCACTCGTTGCTCAGTTTTGAGAGTTTAAGCTCTCAGTAAGACTTGATCCTTGAAAACTGGATACCGAAACGAATTTGCGTTTTAGAACATCTTTTAGCAACTTGTGTAAACAAGTAAATGTTATTAGTGAGATGATTCCAAGAGAGATATCGTATGATATTTTCCTTCGGAAAAATCATGGTTAAGCTAATAAGAGCACACGGAGGATGCCTAGGCGCCAGGAGCCGACGAAGGACGTGGCGAACAACGAAACTGCCTCGGGGAGCTGTAAGCAAGCTTTGATCCGGGGGTGTCCGAATGGGGAAACCCAGCTGTGGTAATTCGCAGTTACTCATACCTGAATACATAGGGTATGTAGAGGCAGACCAGGGGAACTGAAACATCTAAGTACCCTGAGGAAGAGAAAACAATAGTGATTCCGTCAGTAGCGGCGAGCGAACGCGGAACAGCCTAAACCTAAGAGCTTGCTCTTAGGGGTTGTGGGACGTCTCACATGGAGTTACAAAGGAATATGGTAGGTGAAGAGGTCTGGAAAGGCCCGCGATAGAGGTAAAAGCCCTGTAGCCTAAACTGTGTTCTCTCCGAGACGGATCCCGAGTAGTGCGGGGCACGTGAAACCCCGTATGAATCCAGCAGGACCATCTGCTAAGGCTAAATACTACCTGGCGACCGATAGTGAAACAGTACCGTGAGGGAAAGGTGAAAAGCACCCCGGAAGGGGAGTGAAATAGAACCTGAAACCGTGTGCTTACAAAAAGTCAGAGCCCTATTCATGGGTGATGGCGTGCCTTTTGTAGAATGAACCGGCGAGTTACGTTTAACATGCAAGGTTAAGTCGAGAAGACGGAGCCGCAGCGAAAGCGAGTCTGAATAGGGCGACTCAGTATGTGGACGTAGACCCGAAACCGTGTGATCTACCCCTGTCCAGGGTGAAGGTGCGGTAACACGCACTGGAGGCCCGAACCCACGCACGTTGAAAAGTGCGGGGATGAGGTGGGGGTAGCGGAGAAATTCCAATCGAACTCGGAGATAGCTGGTTCTCCCCGAAATAGCTTTAGGGCTAGCCTCGGTATAAGAGTAGTGGAGGTAGAGCACTGATTGGGTGCGGGGTCCGCAAGGATTACCAAGCTCAGTCAAACTCCGAATGCCATATACTTATTGCCGGGAGTCAGACAGTGAGTGCTAAGATCCATTGTCAAAAGGGAAACAGCCCAGACCATCAGCTAAGGTCCCCAAGTGTGTGTTAAGTGGGAAAGGATGTGGAGTTGCACAGACAACCAGGATGTTGGCTTAGAAGCAGCCACCATTGAAAGAGTGCGTAATAGCTCACTGGTCGAGTGACTCTGCGCCGAAAATGTAACGGGGCTAAACACACCACCGAAGCTATGGCTAGATACGTATGTATCTGGGGTAGGGGAGCGTTGTATGTGGGTTGAAGGTGTACCGTAAGGAGCGCTGGACAGCATACAAGTGAGAATGCCGGTATGAGTAACGAAAAGATCAGTGAGAATCTGATCCGCCGAAAGCCCAAGGTTTCCTGAGGAAGGCTCGTCCGCTCAGGGTAAGTCGGGACCTAAGGCGAGGCCGAAAGGCGTAGTCGAAGGACAACAGTTTGAAATTACTGTACCACCGTAATCCGCTATGAGCGATGGGGTGACGCAGGAGGGTAGTGACGCGGACTGATGGATATGTCCGTCTAAGCAGTGAGGCTGATGTGTAGGCAAATCCGCACATCATTAAGGCTGGGCTGTAATGGGGAGCGAAAATTGTAGTAGCGAAGGTCATGATCTCACACTGCCAAGAAAAGCCTCTAGCCAGGAGAAGGTGCCCGTACCGCAAACCGACACAGGTAGGCGAGAAGAGAATTCTAAGGCGCGCGGAAGAACTCTCGTTAAGGAACTCGGCAAAATGACCCCGTAACTTCGGGAGAAGGGGTGCCCCGGTAGTGTGAATAGCACGAGGGGGCCGCAGTGAAAAGGCCCAAGCGACTGTTTAGCAAAAACACAGGTCTGTGCGAAGCCGCAAGGCGAAGTATACGGGCTGACGCCTGCCCGGTGCTGGAAGGTTAAGGGGAGTGGTTAGGGGTAACCCGAAGCTATGAACCGAAGCCCCAGTAAACGGCGGCCGTAACTATAACGGTCCTAAGGTAGCGAAATTCCTTGTCAGGTAAATTCTGACCCGCACGAATGGCGTAACGACTTGGGCGCTGTCTCAACGAGAGATCCGGTGAAATTTTAATACCTGTGAAGATGCAGGTTACCCGCGACAAGACGGAAAGACCCCATGGAGCTTTACTGCAGCTTGATATTGAATTTGGGTACGATCTGTACAGGATAGGTGGGAGCCGTAGAAATCGGAGCGCAAGCTTCGGTGGAGGCGCCGTTGGGATACCACCCTGATCGTATCTAGGTTCTAACCTAGTGCCCTAATCGGGTACGGGGACCGTGTCAGGCGGGCAGTTTGACTGGGGCGGTCGCCTCCTAAAGAGTAACGGAGGCGTTCCAAGGTTCCCTCAGAATGGTTGGAAATCATTCGAAGAGTGCAAAGGCATAAGGGAGCTTGACTGCGAGACCTACAAGTCGAGCAGGGACGAAAGTCGGACTTAGTGATCCGGTGGTACCGCATGGAAGGGCCATCGCTCAACGGATAAAAGCTACCCTGGGGATAACAGGCTTATCTCCCCCAAGAGTCCACATCGACGGGGAGGTTTGGCACCTCGATGTCGGCTCATCGCATCCTGGGGCTGAAGTAGGTCCCAAGGGTTGGGCTGTTCGCCCATTAAAGCGGTACGCGAGCTGGGTTCAGAACGTCGTGAGACAGTTCGGTCCCTATCTGTCGTGGGCGCAGGAAATTTGAGAGGAGCTGTCCTTAGTACGAGAGGACCGGGATGGACGTACCGCTGGTGCACCAGTTGTTCCGCCAGGAGCATGGCTGGGTAGCTACGTACGGACGGGATAAGCGCTGAAAGCATCTAAGCGTGAAGCCCCCCTCAAGATGAGATTTCCCAATTAGTAAGACCCCTTGAAGACGACGAGGTAGATAGGTTGGAGGTGGAAGTGCAGTAATGCATGGAGCTGACCAATACTAATCGGTCGAGGGCTTATCCTATACTTAAAACGCAAATTCAATTCGGATTCAGTTTTCAGGCATCAAGCCTGTAACACGCTTAGAAATTTATTCTCACTTCTGGTGATGAAGAAAATTTCACGCGGCAGCGTCTGTTTCACAGACGCATGTTTGGTGGCGATAGCGGAGGGGTTCCACGCGTACCCATCCCGAACACGACCGTTAAGCCCTCCAGCGCCGATGGTACTTGGACCGAAGGGTCCTGGGAGAGTAGGACGTTGCCAAGCACACGAAGCCATTGTTGATTTATCAACAATGGCTTTTTTGTTCCCTTTATCGCTTAATTTAAATAATGTGGATAAGTCATGGGTAAATAACGAAAAAATAAAAGTTACTAACATGTGGATGAAATAATAAAATATATTCAAAAATGAAAGTAGTCCCCAATTTATGTGGATAGAGCAGTGGTATATGTGGATACTTCAAGTAAATGCAAGGATATTTTGCATGGTAGGAGGATAAACAATGGACAACAGTAGCAATCTTGTGTGGATAGAAGATTTTTCTGTACATGCGAGCGACACGGATTATCGTTCGCAGGGTAAGTTATCCTTTATTCTGGATATCATGCAATGTGCGGCAGACTTCGCGGTGGGTAATTTGGGGATAAGTGTGGAAGAAATTCTGAATGCAGGAATGGGCTGGATGATGATTACGTTAGATCTTGATTTTAAGCGTATTCCTCGCCCAAATGATGTGCTTAGCGTACATACCTGGAGTAAAGGCACTAAAGGGGCTTTATGGCAACGGGATTATCGTATTTTCGATGCAGATCATATAGAGATTGCCAGAGCGCGTTCTATATGGGCTTTAGTAGATATTGAGAAGAGAAAGATACTCAGACCGAACGCTCTTCCAGTTCAGGTTAAGCACTATAATGGCGATTCAGTAGGCGATATGCCTGTTAAGGTAACGATCCCAACTGATATTACTATGGAAGAAGCTTATCGGTATCAGGTAAGATATAGTGGGCTGGATAGCAACGGACATCTGAATAATGCCCGATACGGAGATTTATGTTGTGATGCACTCAGTTTAGCGGAATGGGATAATGCAGAGTTTACACGCTTCCGGATTACTTATCTACAAGAAGCAAAGTTTGGGGATGAACTGACTATTTTACGTTCGGCAGTAACCGATGATGGTATATATGTACGTGGTCAGAATAGTGATACTATATTTTTTGAAGCTTGTTTAGAGTTAAAAGATATTAAGTAAGTAAATAGTAAATTTGGAATATTATATAAAAGCGATTTCTCCGAGCATCAATCGGGGCAGTCGCTTTTTTATTTGTCTTTGGTTAATGCTTTTAACATATTTGGAATATTTTTTAGAGCCTGTCACAATTAAAGGGATCACATTCGTTATATAGTTGTAGTCAATAACAAGGAGGTGATTCTTTGGAACGTCGCAGCCCCGGGGTCCAAGTGAATCAAACAATAATTGAAGAGGCTATTGATCAGGTTCTTACGGGTAACCGCGAAGCCTATAGAACTATAATACAAGCCTATGAAAGAAAGATTCATACTTATTGCTATTATATTTTGAGAAGTCATGAAGAAGCAGAGGATGCTGTGCAAGATATATTTGTAAAAGTGTATCAGGAACTCAGACGTTATGAGAAACGAGTCTCTTTTAATGCATGGCTGTATAAAGTGGCTTATCATCATTGCTTGGATCAGGTTCGCAAACGCAAGAGATGGAACAGACTGATTAAGCTTTATACAGCACTGCAAACAAAGACTTATTATGAACTTAACGATGAATCTCCGGTAGAGCAGCTATTTAGCAATCTCTCAACAGAAGAAAGTAACATGCTAATCCTTAAAGTGGTAGAGCAATATAGCTTTGAAGAAATGGGCCAGATCATGGGTTGTAGCCCGTCAATGCTGCGTAAGAGGTATGAACGGTTACGAAAGAAGCTTGTTTCAGAAAAAATCTACGAGGGAGGGATACAACTTGATGAAGTGGCAAAATCGAACTGATGAGCAGAGGTTGCAGCAGATTGCTGAGACTGTCCGAAGTCATGAAATGCCGATAACAAGCTATAGTGAACAAATAATGAATCGAATTGAGAAGATGGAAGTTCAGGGAAATCAACAAAAGAACACAAACGGCAAGTTGTTTAAGAAAACGTTGATTGCGGCCTGCACAGCTGCGGTAGTTGGAACGTTGATTATTGGAACTGGTTTAGTATCTCCCGCCTGGGCAGACAAGCTGAGCCAGATGCCTATTCTAGGAAGTATTTTTAGTAATTTTGATGATTCGGGACTAAAGAATGCTGCTGAAAAAGGACTTACAACTAATCCAGACGCTAGTATTACTCATGATGGAGTAACCCTAAAAATTAGTGATGTAATGTATGATGGAACACGTTTGGTTTTGGGGTTCGAAAGAGAAGGTATTCATAATGATCTCGTAATGGCTGAGATAACGAACTTTTGGAATAATGATTTTGATCAATCTGTAAAAGGGTTGCTTGGCATGCCTGTAGTCAAACTCCCTAGTGGGAAAGAAGTGATATTTGGTTCTTCAAGAACAGGTGATATCTACGGGCAACCGAACACACTTTTACTAGAGCTAAATGAGGTTAAAAACACCGAGGAATTTGGGGATGAATTTGAGGTAAGTGTAAGTGTACCCGTAGCTCAAATCGAAGAGCCATTTGTATTTCAAGTACCCGTGAAAAAAGTAACTGAGGAGGCTATAAGGCTTACTCCAGATCAAACGAAGAGCAGAGGTACGTTTAGTTATACAGTTAAGAATCTAGATATTACACCAGCGACGACTAGAATAGTTATTAATAGTACGGGCGAAGTTCCTGTATCGCCAGAACAAACAGGGGAGTATAGTCCAACGGAAGTGTTCTATCAGATCGAAGATGATCAAGGGAACATCATTGAGCCGTACAATCGGGGATACGATTTGTATCCGGCTATACCACATCTTATAGTAGATAAAATATATGCCGCTTTCTCAGAAATACCGAAATACGTAACCATCAAGCCGTATACCTGTACGTTTGATAAGGATTTGAACCTTTTGAAAGATGCTGATGGACAAAGAATAAAAACGTTCTATGAAGAGCTTGAGCTAACAATTCAGATTCAATAAGGACTAGTAACTGTTAATCCAATAAACTAAGCAAAGTCCGTGTCTGCCTATCAGATGCGGACTTTTTTATATAAATTCTAATGGAATGTAGATTTCGCTCACAGATTTTTCATTATCCGGACCTATGTACCCTTCTCCATAAAACTCTAATTCAAAAGGAATGGAGATTCTGTATTCTGTTTTTGGGAGCCAGATTCCGTAAATATATTTATAAGTAGAAGGGATATCACAAGAACGGCCTCTGTGGATGAATTTCAAATATCGGGCGGGTGGTAATACATGAATGGGTAGTGCCCGATTTCTGTCTGTATAAATTTCCGATTTAGATGAAGTATCCGAATGGCTTATGTGATTCTGTGCTATGGAAGGTGAAGACTTTAGCTCGCAGGCACACATAATCGAAAATCCGTTATCCTCATAATCGTTTGGCCAGAAGCCAAGCTGATAATATTTTTCGGGAAGTATGCGCTTATGTATGGTAGTTACCTTGCTAAAAAGCAGCGACCAAGTATTAGAGATGACGGAGTAATTATCGTTTATCTTTACTAACGGTCCCTGAAGAATGATTTCTCCCAAATCAACGAGTTGGGGGGAGATAATATTATCCATAGGTGCTTGATGTAGATCATGTTCGTAGAGTCTAGGTAGTAAAGGGAGCTGTGATTTAGTACGCCTTTTACGGACGAGGGTAGGAGTCGTATGCAACATTCTTTTGAAAGCGCGGGTAAAGGTCTCATAATTATTGAAGTCATAATCTAGCGAGATGTCCTGAAGAGAGCGCTCTGGCATTCTTAGAATATCCAATGCTGCTTCAGTGATTCTGCGTCTAGATATATAATCTCCTGGTGCTATTCCAGTGACCGCTTGAAATAGACGGGTGAAATGATAAAGGGAGTAACCCATTTCTTTGGAGAGGACAGCTACAGGAAGAAGCGTTGTTAAACGATCCTCGATGAGATCTAATGCTTGGATTATTAATTGACGATTGTTCAAGAGATGTCCTCCCATAACTTTTTATAGAGGTGGTGTTCAAAACTACCACTTCAATTAATCAGCCATCCAGTCCCCCCAATTAGCAGCCCAACCGGGTACGGTCACTTCCATTACGCGATCTGCACTAGGAAAATAGGCTTTGATATCGAGAATTGGTGTACCAGGATAGGCATCAAGCCCAGCCACCTCTACGATGCCAGAAGCTTCATTGACAGACAGGATTGCTGCTACACTAAGCCCAATTGGATTAGGTCGAATAGGGGAACGGGAAGCGAATACTCCAGTTAATGTTTCGTCATAAGGTGGTTGAATCTGTGTAGTCTGGCGGAATTGATCATCTGCAAACTCGTGCAGCCACCAAAGCACTTGGCAATGACTAAATTGAGATAAACCTTTAAGCGCCGGGCTAAATTCCGGTTTGATTTCCAGTCGCAAATTACGTGGCGTACCTGTAACCCAACCTATTGGTACTATATTATAGCTTTCTTGTTCATTCATTGACTATGACTCCTTTCGGGTATCAGATATTATTTAGTGTATAACGGAGTGACCCGGTAAAGCCTGACGATATTTGCTATCATTCATTTAATGCTATAATGAAATTTGATGTGGAAAGGGGAGCATTATGAAGACATTAGTTTTGGCGGAGAAGCCGTCTGTTGCACGCGAGATTGCACGAGTTATGGGATGTAATAATAAACAGAAGAGTTATATTGAAGGTCCAAAATATGTGGTTACCTGGGCGCTGGGACATTTGGTCGGCCTGGCAGAACCTGAGGATTATAATAAAAAGTTTGCAACCTGGGCATTGGAGGATTTACCGATTTTACCGGAGAAGACCAAGTTGAAGGTGCTTCGGGAGACGAATCAGCAATACAAGGCTGTTCAGCATCTAATGAAAAGACAGGATATTGAGGAGCTTGTGGTGGCTACAGACGCTGCCCGTGAAGGTGAGCTGCTGGCTCGCTGGATTATGACTATGGCAGGGTGGAAAAAGCCATTCCGGCGGCTATGGATATCCTCGCAGACCGATAAGGCGATTAAAGAGGGATTCGCTAAGCTCCGCCCAGGTCGGGAATTTGATCGTCTATACGAATCAGCACGTTGCCGCGCAGAGGCGGACTGGATGATTGGTCTTAATGTCACGAGAGCTTTGACTTGCAAGTTCGGTTCGCCGCTCTCGGCAGGACGGGTGCAAACACCGACATTAGGGATGATTATGGATCGTGAAAAGGAAATAACGGGTTTCCGTTCCGTTGATTTTGAGACGTTAACTGCAGATTTCGGGGATTTCCAAGCAGCTTGGCGGGCTAGTAACGGAGATGGGCGGATATTCGAAAAGGAAAAGACAGCAAGTCTGAAGGATAAGCTTACTGGACGTAGCGGACGTATTATTAAGGTGCACAAGAGTGAAAAGAGCGAGCCCCATCCTCTCGCTTATGATCTGACTGAATTGCAGCGTGATGCGAACCGAAAGTTCGGCTTCTCCGCGAAGCAGACTTCCAGTGTGCTCCAGCGTTTATATGAGCAGCACAAGCTAGTCACTTACCCACGTACGGACAGTCGTTACTTAACTGCAGATATGACGGGCACACTTAAGGAAAGACTGGAGAGTGTGGCTGTCGGACCATATGCGGCGCTGGCACGCCCACTGCTGCGCAAACCGCTGCCGATTACGAAGCGAATTGTGGATGATAGTAAAGTAAGTGATCACCATGCCATTATTCCGACAGAGCAGACTGTATTATTAAATGGACTGAGTACTGAGGAACGTAAGCTGTATGATCTGATTGTGCGGCGTTTTATCAGCTTGTTCTATCCCCCAGCGCGCTATGATGCGGTAGCTGTTACCGTCAATGTGGAAGGCGAGAGCTTTCATGTCAAAGGAACGACGGTAAAAGATGCCGGCTGGCGTGAAGTGTACGGTGGAGATATGAGTAATGATGATGACGAGGAATCATCGGACGAGCCAGCAGCTGGCAGTGTAAAGCTGCCTGAGCTTCGCGAAGGGGCAACTGTCACGATTAGCCGTTGTGTAGTGCGTCCTGGACGGACACAGCCACCGAAGCGTTACAATGAAGCTTCACTTTTGACGCAAATGGAGAAGCACGGACTGGGAACCCCGGCGACGCGCGCGGATATTATCGAGAAGCTGGTGAGCTCCGATACCATTGAACGTCAGGGCAATCTTCTGCATCCGACCGGAAAAGGCAAGCAGCTTATCGAACTGGTATCCACCCAGCTACGGACTCCGGATCTAACTGCGCGCTGGGAAGCTGAGCTGGAGAAAATTGCGCGTGGTCAAGGTAAACCGGAGCTCTTTTTGCAAGGTATACGCAGTATGGCACAAGAATTAGTGACTGGTGTAAAAACAAGCGGAGCAGAATACAAACCGCATAATGTCTCAAACAGTAATTGTCCGGAATGCGGTACAAGACTACTCGAGAAAAAGAGCAAACGGGGGAAGTTGCTTGTGTGTCCTGCGGATAACTGTGGTTATACCCGGGCCGGAGAGAAAAGATTATCGAATCGCCGCTGTCCGCAGTGCCATAAGAAAATGGAGCTTAAAGAGGGTAAAGCAGGTATGTTCGTTCAATGTCTGGGCTGTGGAATCACAGAAACTTTGGATAAGGACCACAAGCATGTGAATAAACGCGAACAGCAAAAGCTGGTACAGCAATACAGTAAGCAAGAAAGCATTGGCTCTAACCTTGGGGAACTGCTGAAAGCAGCGCTTGAAGGGCAAAAGAAGGATAAGTAGAGAGCTAGGTAAACCTGTTGTTGCTACTAACTTTTGTTCAGGGAAATTGGATAGTAATAATGAAGACTGCTGAGTTTGCTCAGTAGTCTTTTTTTATTCGCGTAAGTTTTTGTAGTCTAAGGATAGGCTTTGAATTAGAATGTTAAGCAAATACATAGAGCAGGTGATTAGGGTGGCAGCGGAGCAGCAAGTGGATCCAGTGAAAGCGGCAGATAGCCCACAGGGTCAGGGTAACAGCAGGTTTTTCTTTCTTGTGATTGTATTTATGTTCTGGTTCTCTTCTTATATTTATGTTCCGGTGCTTTCACCGTATGTGGAGCATTTGGGAGCATCGTATTTTATGGTGGGCATGGTGCTTGGCGTATACGGGTTAATGCAGATCCTGTTCCGACTGCCGATTGGTATCGGTTCAGATTATTTGAATCGGCGGCGGCCGTTTATCTATCTGGGATTGATTGCGAGCGGAGCCAGCTGTTTTCTTTTTATGTGGGGAGCACAGCCTGTTTGGGCATTGGCAGCACGTGCGGTATCCGGTATAGCGGCTTCGGCATGGGTCGTGTACACTGTGATGTTCGCGGGCTATTTCCCGAAAGAGGAAGCTGGAAAAGCAATGGGCATGCTGCAATTTACTACAGTTATCGCCCAATTGACCAGTATGATGATCAGTGGCTATATGGTGGAGCATTGGGGCTGGAATACCCCGTTCTTGATGGGTGGAATTGTAGCGATTGCGGCGTTGCTGCTTGCTCTGCGATTGCCTGAACAAAAACAAGAGAAACGACAAAGTACCATCCAGATCAAGGATTTGGCGGGTGTTATGAAGGAGCCCCTTTTGGTAAGAGTCTCACTGTTGTCTGTATTGGCACACTGTGTGCTATTCATTACGATGTTCGGATATACTCCGAACCAAGCCCTGAATATCGGAGCAAGCAAAGAAAGCTTGGGCTGGCTGACGCTTGCTTTCATGATTCCGCATGCTGTCGCGACCCTCTACGGCTCACGGACATTCGGAAGACTCCTAGGGGACAGGGGAACGCTTATCATAGGCTTCGCGGGAAGTGCATTGTTTACACTTCTTATTCCTTCTATGCCGACGTTAGCGATGCTTTGTCTGACTCAGGTAGGAAACGGATTTATGCAGGGACTTATTTTTCCATTGTTGTTAGGCAAGTCGGTGTCAGAAGTGGATCCATATAAACGCGCAACAGCTATGGGCTTCTATCAGGCTGTCTATGCGGTAGGCATGTCGGCGGGACCGTTCGTGGCAGGCTGGATGAGTGCTCACTATGGTTTGACCGGGGGGTTTTGGCTGGGCGGAATTGCGGCGGCGCTGGCTGCGGTGTTGTCATGGATATGGATGAAGGATGCGAAGCAGTGAAACGAAAGAAGCAGACAGCGAAGTTATCAGAGCGTGTAAGGATGATTGGTTTTTTGTGAAAAAGAGGAATATAATAGAGATAGATAGGTAGCAAGGAGGAGAGCCCGGGAGAATGGTCAAGGTTATAATGTTGTGGTTTGTGGTAATTAATATAATCGGATATGTAGTGATGTCCGAAGACAAGATCAAAGCCCGTAAACGGCGAGAACGTGTACCTGAGAAGACACTTTTTCTGCTGGCAGCTATGGGCGGGGCACTAGGCGTGCTGATTGCCATGTATCGTAAGCGCCACAAGACACGACATATGTCCTTTAGGATCGGAATTCCGTTACTTCTGTTGCTGAATATCTTTTTGTACAGCTATTTTTTAAGGTGATAGTCTTTATGATTACAAACTAGAAAAAGAGGTGGCGTACATGTTATTCTCTAAAATTTTACTCGCCTATGATGGATCAAAGGCTTCTAATCAAGCATTGGAGCGCGCAATTGAACTCGCAAAAGTAACTCCGGGCTCTACGCTGCATGTTGTTCACGCATTTGAATTCCCAAGATTTTTTATCGGAGAAGCTTTAGCACCACTGCCAGCTTCAGTAAATAAAGAATATTATGATTTAGCAGTACAAACTACGGAAGAAGTGAAGGGACGCCTTGAGGCTGAAGGCTTGAATGCTGAGGTTGAGCTTTTACAAGGATCACCTGCTGAAGTGATTTTGAAATATGCTAAAGAAAAGGCTGTGGACATCATTGTCATCGGCAGCCGCGGACTTGGCGGAATACGTGAATTTGTTCTGGGAAGTGTGAGTCACAATGTAGTACAAAGCGCCCGCATTCCTGTGCTGGTGGTCAAATAATATAGAGTTAAAAGGGACGCTTATGGCGTTCCTTTTTTCAAATATAAGAAAGTATAAGTTTTATGCTTAATATAACATCTGGTGTTAGAACTAAGAGTGTACGGAAAGAAGTCTTTATCATCAAAATAAGTGGCTGTTGAGAATTTAAATTCGCCTAAAAGCGAACGTTTAGTAATCCTAATTTACAAATGTTCGTGTTTGAGTTGACATCCTGTGTAGGGGATTGTTAAACTGATGTCATGAGCAACTCGTATAAAACCGGGGATATGGCCCGGAAGTTTCTACCCGGGAACCGTAAATTACCGGACTACGAGGAAATAGGATGATAGAATGCGGCAATGCGGTCCGGGTAACGGAATGATGCATTATGCCATTTTCCGCGCTTAATGCAGCCTAATGATAGGCACGCGGATTATTTTTTCCTAATTTCTTTACTAGTCCGATCCTCCCGCAGCAAAATGCGTCTGGTCATCGGGCTTTTTTTATTCGAATTTATAAGATAAAGATATCCATACTAGTGACTGGAAGGTAGGTCGAATCATGTCAGTACAGGTAGCTGTTATCATGGGCAGTAAATCGGATTGGGACACGATGGAGCACGCTTGTGCGGTGCTTGAAGAGCTGGGATTATCTTATGAGAAGAAGGTAGTATCCGCGCACCGGACGCCGGACTTGATGTTCAGCTATGCGGAGGAAGCCGCGGGCCGGGGTATTCGCGTCATTATTGCAGGAGCGGGCGGTGCCGCGCATTTGCCGGGTATGGTGGCAGCAAAGACGATCCTGCCTGTGATTGGAGTGCCAGTGCAGTCGAAGGCGCTTAACGGGCTGGATTCGCTTCTCTCCATCGTGCAGATGCCAGGGGGCATTCCAGTGGCAACGGTAGCCATTGGTAAGGCAGGTGCCATTAATGCAGGCCTCCTGGCCGCACAGATTATCGGAGCGTTCGATCCAGAAGTGCAGCAGCGTGCGCAGCTGCGGCGGGATGCGATCCGCGACGAAGTCCTTGAAAGCAGCGACAGCTTATGAGACCGGAGGAGCTGAAGCTGCAGGAGGCTGGCGGCGCTAATTCGCCAGCTGCTACTAATGCGTCCGGTACGGGCACCGTCCGGACGCTACTGCCCGGCGCGACCGTCGGCGTGCTCGGCGGCGGGCAGCTCGGGCGCATGATGGCGCTGGCTGGCAGCGCCATGGGCTACCGCTTCGTGGCGCTGGACCCTGCGCCGGATGCGCCTAGCGGTCAAGTTACGCCGCAGATTACAGCGGCGTATAACGACCGGGACGCGGCGCGGGAGCTAGCGCGCCGCTCGGACGTCATCACGTACGAGTTCGAGAACGTCGACGCGGGCGTTGCCGCGCTGCTGACGGAGGAATCGTACGTGCCGCAGGGCAGCGCGCTGCTGTATACGACACAGCATCGGCTGCGCGAAAAAACCGCCATCGAGGCGGCAGGCGTACCTGTCGCCCCGTACCGGAAGGTGGATAGCCTTGCGGAGCTGAAAGTGGCGGCGATTGAACTTGGACTTCCCTGTGTGCTGAAGACAGCCACAGGCGGTTATGACGGTAAGGGACAAGCAGTGATTCGGCAGGAGGAAGAGCTGGAAGAAGCCTTCCGGCAAGTAGCTCCCGGAGCGGTTGTACCGGAGCTGGTGCTTGAGAAATTTGTAGCTTTTAAGTGTGAAATATCCGTCGTTGCTGCACGCAGTGCATCTGGAGAGGTTAAGAGCTTCCCACCATCGGAGAATATTCATGTGAATAATATTTTGCATCTGTCTATTGTGCCTGCAAGAGTGTCAGAGGAGATTCAGCGGAGAGCATGCGAATTGGCAGAGACATTAATTGCTGGACTTGATGCGGTTGGGCTATTGGCTGTAGAAATGTTCGTCACAGAGGACGGAGAATTGTTCGTCAATGAACTGGCACCAAGGCCGCATAACTCCGGGCATTACACCATGGACGCTTGCGCGACTTCACAGTTCGAGCAGCATGTCCGGGCGATTTGTAATCTGCCGCTGGGCGATACAACGCTTTTGACACCCGTAGTTATGGTAAATGTACTAGGTCAGCATTTGGATGGCGCCATTAAAGCGACCTGTACACAGGACGAAAAAGATAATAAGCTGGGTGTTGTACCTAAGCTTCATATATATGGCAAGACTGAGAGTAAGACCGGCCGCAAGATGGGCCATATCAATCTGCTCTGCAAGGATACCGGTGACGGCTTGTCCTGGGTGGAGCAATCTAAACTTTGGAGGAACTAAAGAATATGATCGAACGTTACAGCAGACCTGAGATGCGAGCTATTTGGACGGAGGAAAATAAATTCAAAGCGTGGCTGGAAGTTGAAATTTGCGCTTGTGAAGCATGGGCTGAGCTGGGAGTTATCCCGCACGAAGACGCAGCTAAACTGCGTAAAGACGCTAAATTCGACATCGCACGCATTGATGAAATAGAACAAGAGACACGTCATGACGTTATCGCATTTACACGCGCGGTTTCCGAAAGCCTAGGCGCAGAACGCAAATGGGTTCACTACGGTCTTACTTCTACTGACGTGGTAGATACGGCACTGGGTTACTTGCTTCGTCAAGCGAATGAGATTCTAGAGAAGGATATCATCAATTTTATTGAGATCCTTAAAGATAAGGCTATTGCCTACAAAGATACACCGATGATGGGCCGTACACATGGCGTTCATGCCGAGCCAACCACCTTCGGTCTGAAAATGGCGCTTTGGTACGAAGAAATGAAACGTAACCTGGAGCGTTTCCGCCATGCTGCGAACGGTGTGCAGTTTGGTAAAATCTCCGGTGCCGTTGGTACGTACGCGAACATCGATCCTTTCGTAGAAGAATTCGTTTGCCGCAAGCTCGGCACAAGCCCAGCTCCAATCTCTACACAAACGTTACAGCGTGACCGTCATGCTGAATACATGGCTGCACTTGCTTTGGTAGCGACATCGTTAGACAAATTCGCTACTGAAATCCGCGCCCTGCAAAAGAGTGAGATTCGTGAAGTGGAAGAAGCTTTTGCCAAAGGTCAAAAAGGTTCATCCGCTATGCCGCATAAACGTAATCCGATCGGCTGCGAGAACATTTCCGGTCTGTCCCGCGTCATTCGCGGACATATGGTTACAGCTTACGAGAACGTACCGCTCTGGCATGAACGCGATATTTCGCACTCCTCTGTGGAACGTATCATCCTTCCGGATGCGACAATGCTGCTCAACTACATGCTGAACCGTTTCGGTAACATCGTGAAGAACCTGACTGTATTCCCAGAGAACATGAAGCGTAACATGAACCGTACCTTCGGCGTTCCTTTCTCCGGTCGGATCTTGACTAAACTGATCGACAAAGGTCTTAGCCGTGAGCAAGCATACGATACCGTTCAACCGCGTGCTATGCAAGCATGGGAAGAGCAAAAACAATTCCGCGATATCGTGGAAGCTACACCTGAAATCACTAACGTTCTTACCCCAGAAGAGATTGAAGATGCATTTAACCCTTCTTGGCACCTTAAGCATGTGGACACCATCTTCCGCAAGCTAGAGCTTATCTAAAAAAAAGATAGGTTAGTGGTGAACTAAGGAGCTTGGAATAGTACGAGCGGTTAGCGTTGTGCAGAATTGAAATACCGATGGTTAATAAGGAACGAAGAGAATTTTTGGAACTGTAGAAGCGTTAGCGTTCGCCTTTATCCTCGGATTTCTACCGCGAGAAGCGGTTCAAATCAGGAAATCTGAGGATAACAGCGATCGGAAGTCCAAATATTTCTTGTAGTGGACCGATTGACCAATAGATATTTCGACTTTGTAAGTGACGCTTTCGCTCAAGTAATAATTAATGATCATTAGTTCAAGGGAGGAAAGGTCATGACATCGTCGGCCGTATCCACAGCCGTGGAACTCATCAATGCGCCGCTGCTCTATAAAGGGAAGGTTCGTGAGCTGTACGATTTAGGGGAGAATGTACTGATCGTCGTCACGGATCGGATATCTGCTTTTGACTATGTGCTGGACCCAGCGGTACCTGAAAAGGGCAATGTGCTTAACCGTCTGAGTGCGTTCTGGTTCGGAAAGACGAAAGAGCTAATGGAGAATCATGTCGTTCATATCGATGTGGATTTGCTCGGAGACATCGTTAAGGACAAAGAGGCACTCAGAAACCGTGTTATGGTGGTACGCAAAGCGGAACGCATCGATATCGAATGTGTGGTGCGTGGGTGCATTACCGGTGGGGGCTGGAGACAGTATCAAGAAACAGGCAAAGTCAATGGTATTGAGCTTCCTAAAGATTTGCGCAAAAATGCGCTGCTGGCACAGCCGATTTTTACCCCTGCGGCTAAAAATGATGTAGGTCATGATGAGGATATTCCTTTTGAAAAGATGCAGGAGTTAATCGGTGCTGATCTAGCACTCGAGCTGCAGGAGAAGAGCTTGCAGTTGTTCTCTTTTGCCAGAGAGTACTGTGCTGAGCGGGGAATTATTCTTGCAGATTGCAAATTCGAATTCGGCTTGCTGGACGGCAAGGTGATTCTGATTGATGAGATTTTTACGCCGGATGCTTCACGCTTCTGGGCCAAGGACAAATATGCTCTTGATATCGAAATTGATAGTATGGATAAAGAGCCTGTTCGTACGTATCTATCTGCATCCTCCTGGGATAAAAATAGTAAACCTGATCCACTTCCACAAGAAGTAGTTGAAGAAACTACACGCCGTTATCTGGACATTTATCATCGTCTTACTGGCAAGTCTTTATAGCTCAACATAGTGTGTTTACTCATGAGAATAAATTAAGTATATGTTTTTGTTTTTGAAGCTAGAGTTACTTTTAGTAGAGTTTCAGCTTTCAGAAAGTATATACACATAAAAATTTAGGAGGAACTACAAGCATATGTTAAAAGCGACGGTATATGTCACCATCAAGAAGAGCGTTCTCGATCCACAAGGGGTAGCAGTGCAAGGAGCACTTCATTCGGTAGGTTTTCAAGAGGTTGAAAGTTTGCGTATTGGAAAATATATGGAGCTGACTTTGGACACGGACAACCGTGCTGAAGCAGAAGTGCGTCTCAAGGAAATGTGCGAAAAGCTACTTGCCAACACGGTGATCGAGGATTACCGCTACGAATTGGAGGACTAAACGACATGAAATTTGCTGTACTTGTCTTCCCAGGCTCCAACTGTGATATTGATTGCTACAAGGCGGTAGAGGACAGTCTCGGCGAACCCGTCGATTATGTGTGGCATACAGCGACAGATTTGTCGGCGTATGATTGCATTTTGGTTCCAGGCGGATTCTCATATGGTGATTACCTGCGCTGCGGCGCGATTTCAAGATTTGCTCCTGTTATGGCTGAAGTTGCTAAAGCAGCAGAGCAAGGGAAATTCGTGCTAGGCATTTGCAATGGGTTCCAAATTCTTACTGAAGCTGGTTTGTTGCCGGGCGCGCTGCGTCGTAACATGTCCATGAAGTTCCGTTGTCATGATACAGTGCTTAAGGTTGTTAATAACGAAACCCCATTTACTATTGACTATGCTAAGGATGAAGAAATCATCATCCCAATCGCTCACGGCGAAGGAAACTACTACTGTGATGAAGAGACTTTAGCAGAGCTGAAAGCTAACAATCAGATCGTGTTCACATATAGCGATAATCCAAACGGCTCTGTAGCTGATATTGCGGGCGTTAGTAACGTACAGGGCAATGTAGTCGGCATGATGCCTCACCCTGAGCGTGCAGCTAACAGCTTGCTCGGATCAGAAGATGGCAAACGGATGTTCACATCTATACTGAAGACTTGGAGGGATCGTCATGACGCAGCAAGTATCCGTTAAGGAACCGACCGCAGAACAGATCGCAGAGCAGAAAATTTACAGCCAATTCGGTGTGTCGGACAGCGAATATGAGCTCATCAAGTCTTTTATGGGACGTTTGCCGAACTACACCGAAATTGGCGTATTCAGCGTAATGTGGTCCGAACACTGTGCATACAAAAACTCTAAGCCACTGTTGAGACGTTTCCCAGTTACTGGACCACGTGTCCTGATGGGACCCGGCGAAGGCGCAGGGATTGTAGATATCGGAGACAACCAAGCGGTTGTATTCAAAATTGAAAGTCATAACCACCCTTCTGCGGTAGAACCTTTTCAAGGCGCGGCAACAGGCGTAGGTGGCATCATTCGTGATATTTTTTCCATGGGCTCAAGACCTATCGCATTGCTGAATTCCTTGCGTTTCGGCAAACTGGAAAGCGATCGCGTGAAATATTTGTTCGAGCATGTCGTGTCTGGTATTGCTGGTTATGGTAACTGTATCGGGATTCCAACCGTGGGCGGCGAAATCATGTTCGATGATAGCTATGACGGTAACCCGCTTGTTAACGCAATGTGTGTCGGTCTGATCGATCATGATAAAATCCAACGCGGTGTCGCTAAAGGTGTAGGCAACCCGGTCTTCTACGTAGGACCTCCAACAGGACGTGATGGGATTCATGGGGCTACTTTTGCATCCGTGGAACTAAGTGAAGAGTCCGAAGCTAAACGTACAGCTGTACAAGTAGGCGATCCATTTATGGAGAAGCTCGTTATGGAATCTTGTTTAGAGTTAATCGACAGCGGTATCGTTATTGGGATTCAAGATATGGGTGCGGCTGGACTTACCTGCTCTAGTGCCGAGATGGCAAGTAAAGCGGGCAACGGTCTGGAGCTGTATCTGGATCAGGTGCCACAACGTGAAGACGGCATGACTCCTTATGAAATGATGCTTTCGGAATCGCAAGAACGGATGTTGTTCGTAGTAGAACCGAAGGATGAAGCTCAGGCGCAAGAGATTTTTGATCGCTGGGGTGTAATCTGCTGTAAGGTCGGTAAAGTTACGGATGACGGTCGCTTGAAGCTGTATCATCACGGTGAAGTTGTTGGAGACATGCCAGTAACAGCGCTCGTGGATGAGTGCCCAGTCTATAACAAACCATCTGAGGTTCCTGCTTATTATGTAGAAAATGAATCGGTGGACACGCTTCGTTACGAGGAAGTTACGGACTTAGGCGGTGCACTGCGTACTGTTCTTGGATCACCAACCGTAGCAAGCAAAGCATGGGTATACAACCAATATGATTATATGGTGCGTACTAGCACGGCTGTTCGACCTGGATCTGATGCGGCTGTAGTTACCATTCATGGTACACGTAAAGGGTTAGCGATGACTACGGACTGTAACGGTCGCTACGTTTATCTTGATCCTGAAGTGGGCGGACGTATTGCAGTCAGCGAAGCGGCACGTAACATCGTTTGTTCCGGTGCTGAACCATTGGCTATTACGGATAACCTAAACTTCGGAAACCCTGAGAAACCTGATGTGTTCTGGCAAATGGAACGTGCGGTTGATGGTATGGCTGAAGCTTGTCGTGTGCTGGATACTCCGGTTATCGGTGGTAATGTCAGTCTTTATAACGAAAATACTACGGGATCCATCTATCCAACGCCGGTTGTCGGCATGGTTGGTTTAGTAGCGGATACAGATCATATTACGACTCAAGGATTCAAACAAGAAGGAGACTCTATCCTTCTGCTAGGTGTAACAAAAGCTGAGCTTGGTGGTAGTGAATTTCAATATGCCGTTCATGGTGTAACCGAAGGCCGACCTCCAGCTTTGGATTTGGCTACTGAGAAAAAACTGCTGAGCGCAGTGCTTCAATCGATTCGCGGCGGTCTGGTGCGTTCGGCACATGACTTGTCCGAAGGCGGCCTTGCTGTAGCACTTGCAGAGAGCTGTATCAGCGGTGGCATTGGTGCGAACGTTGAGCTTTCTGCTAATGGACTTAGATCCGATGTAGCATTGTTCAGTGAGAGCCAATCGCGTATCGTGCTGACAGCAGCGCCTGAACGTGCAGAAGAGCTAAAAGCAGCGATTGCTGCCAGCGGCGTACCCGTGGAAATCATCGGAACTGTAGGTGGAGACAGACTGCGCGTAAATCTGGACGGTGCATCCGTATTAGATGAAGCTGTAGCAGAATTGAAATTCGTGTGGGAGGATGCTATTCCATGTCTTATGAAATAAAGACCGGGAAAGAGCAGGAGACTCCTATCCTGTGGACTGGTGACTTTTACAATGAAGGAACGGGCTCGGGAGATATTTTTGACACATTAAAAGAAGAATGCGGCGTTTTCGGGGTCTTCGGACACCCGGAAGCGGCGTCCATGTCTTATTACGGCTTGCACGCCTTACAGCACCGAGGGGAAGAAAGTGCGGGCATCTGCGTAGCAGATGGTCGTGATTTCAACTATCACCGCGGGATGGGGTTAGTAAAAGAAGTATTCGACAAGGACAAAATTGCCTCACTGGTTGGAGACATGTCTATCGGGCATGTACGTTATTCCACCAGTGGGGACAGCCGCTTAACCAATGCACAGCCGCTCGTATTCAAATATCGTGACGGTGATTTGGCGATTGCTACAAACGGTAACATTGTTAATGAACCGTTGATTCGTAAGCAGCTAGAGCAAAGCGGATCGATCTTTCAAACCACAAGTGATACCGAAGTGCTGGCGCATCTGATTGCACGTTCGCCTAAGGATTTTGTTGAAGCGGCTAAGGATGCGCTGAAACAACTGGTTGGCGGGTTCGCTTTTCTGCTCATGACGAATGACAAATTAATTGTTGCTTCGGATTCTCACGGTTTGCGTCCGCTTGTAATGGGGCGGATCGGCGATGCCTATATTTTTGCTTCCGAATCTTGCGCACTAGAAGTCATCGGAGCGCAGCTGGTTCGCGATATCGAACCCGGCGAACTGCTCGTGCTCGATAAAAACGGCCTCTTAGAGGACCGTTTTACCGAGCCTAAACGTAAAGCGCTGTGCGCGATGGAGTATATTTACTTCTCTCGTCCAGACAGTGATATGAACGGCGCTAACCTGCACACCGCCCGGAAGCGGATGGGTAGCCGCATGGCATTAGAAGCTTTCGTAGATGCTGACCTCGTAACCGGTGTGCCGGATTCAAGTATCTCTGCAGCGATCGGATATGCGGAGCAGACGGGCATTCCTTATGAGCTTGGGCTCATCAAGAATAAATACACAGGCCGGACCTTCATCCAGCCGAGCCAAGAATTGCGTGAGCAAGGTGTGAAAATGAAGCTAAGCGCGGTTCGCAGCGTGGTGGATGGTAAACGTGTCGTCATGATCGATGATTCCATCGTGCGGGGCACAACTTCGCGGCGGATCGTCAATCTGCTTCGTGAAGCGGGAGCTGTTGAAGTGCATGTGCGGATAACATCGCCGCCCTTCAAGAATCCTTGCTTCTATGGCATTGATACCCCAGACCGCCGCGATCTCATCGCGTCCTACAAGACCATTGCGGAAATGTGCGAAGAGATCAATGCCGATTCCCTGGCATTCCTGTCACCGGAAGGCCTAATCGCTTCCATTGGTGGTCACAACAAAGATGATTATAAAGGCGGGCTATGCCTTTCCTGCTTCGATAACGATTACCCGACGCAGGTTGATTTTGGCGGGGAAGAGAAAGATGGCTGCAGCTGCTAGCGTAGGGTTTTAGCCCTCCGTCTGCATGCTACCGCCGAGACTGGCTTGCCAAGCTCGGCGCTTCGCTTATTTCGCTTAAGGAGGTGCATGGCGCAGCTCATGCACCGAGGTCTTGAGGTCCGTGTGCAAGGCGCGCACTGCGGCTTGCAGTAGGGTGAAAGCGGTGGTTGGAGGGAGTTATGGAGAGGAAGTTTGGAACTGTAGAAGCGTTAGCGTTCGTCCGAAAGCTTTCCGTAGGAAAGCTCGCTTCGTAAGCATACGCTTATGTTTGGATTTCTACCGCGATGAGCGGTTTAAATCAGGAAATTCAAACATAACAGCGATCGGAAGTCCAAACATTCCTCGCAATAACTCCAATAACCACCAATGTAGTTAGTCCCGAATGCGCCCAAACGCGCTCTAAACTATTAAAAGATGAGGTGTCCCAAGTGTCGGAAGCTTATAAAAACGCCGGAGTGGATATTGCGGCTGGTAATGAAGCGGTAGAACGCATGAAGAAACACGTAAAACGTACTTACCGTCCAGAAGTAATGACGGATCTCGGTGGGTTCGGAGCGCTGTTTGGCCTCAATAAAGATAAATATGAAGAGCCAGTCCTTGTGTCTGGTACTGATGGTGTAGGCACGAAGCTCAAAATCGCGTTCGCGGCAGATCGCCATGACACGATTGGGATCGACGCTGTGGCTATGTGCGTGAACGACATTGTAGTGCAAGGCGCAGAGCCGCTCTTTTTCCTCGACTATCTGGCTTGCGACAAAGTCGTGCCGGAGAAAATCGAAGCGATCGTAGCAGGGATCGCAGAGGGCTGTCACCAAGCAGGTTGCGCACTGATTGGCGGCGAAACAGCTGAAATGCCGGGCATGTATTCAGCGGGAGAGTATGATATCGCTGGATTCACGGTTGGTGTAGCTGACAAAGCGAAGTTGGTAACAGGCGCAACCATCGCTGCTGGAGATACAGTGATCGGTCTGGCATCTAGCGGCGTGCACAGCAACGGCTTCTCGCTGGTGCGTAAGCTTTTGCTTGAGGAAGATGGTTATGTTCTGAATGATGTGCTTCCGGAGCTTGGAGCTCCGCTTGTGGATGTACTTCTTGCACCAACTAAGATCTATGTAAAGCCTTTGCTGGCACTGTTAGAGCAGCTTCCGGTAAAAGGTATGGCACATATTACGGGTGGCGGATTCATTGAGAATATCCCGCGCGTATTGCCTGACGGTGTAGATGTGGAGATTAATTACGGATCGTGGCCGATTCTGCCGATCTTCGGATTGATGCAGAACAAAGGAAACGTAAGCAACCGTGATATGTTTACTACTTTTAATATGGGAATTGGACTTGTTCTGGTAGTTAGTGCTGCTGATGGAGAACTTGCTCTTGAACTGCTAAAAGCTAGCGGGGAAGAGGCATATATCATTGGTAAAGTGACAGAAGGGGAACACAAAGTAACCTTTACTGGAGCTGAAGTGTGATGCAATTGAGTCGAATCGCTGTTTTTGCTTCTGGGCAAGGCAGTAATTTTGCAGCACTAATCGATGCACAGAGAGCGGGCTTGCTTGGTGAGGGCAATATTGAGTTGCTTGTATCCGACAAGCCAGAGGCACCTGTAGCTAAGCGTGCGGAGGATGCGGGCATTCCCGCCCTCTTGCTGCGGCCAAAAGATTTCGCCAGCCGTGAAGACTACGAAGCAGAGATCGTAGCAGAGCTTCAGCGGCGGGAAATCGGGCTGGTTGTGCTGGCAGGGTATATGCGTCTCATTACACCTGTGCTGTTAACGCCGTATGCTGGACGAATTATTAACATTCATCCATCGCTGCTGCCTGCTTTTGCGGGAAAAGATGCTATCGGACAAGCGCTGGAATATGGCGTAAAGCTGACGGGTGTTACTGTGCATTTTGTCGATGGAGGTATGGATACCGGGCCTGTTATTGCTCAGCGCAGCATAGCCCTGCAGGATAACGACACGGCGGATTCATTGGCAGAACGTATTCATAAGGTTGAGTATGAGCTGTACCCCGAAGTGGTTGGCGCTTTTGCCAGCGGGAAAGTGGAACTGCGTGGAAGAAAGACGATTATCCGCGAAAAGTAAGCTGCACCGCAGCCATTCGAAGTTTTGGATCGACATTTGGTGACAGACCGAGATGTTTCAGGGTATTTCTCGGGAAATATTGCATAAGCGGCGTTATGTGTCGCGTTGTGGGTTTTCTTCATATTAAATCGCATGTACAACCTGAAGGAGGACTATTCAAAGTGAGTATCAAAAGAGCGCTAGTCAGCGTATCGGATAAAAAAGGTATCGTGGATTTTTGCCGCGAGTTGTCTGCATTAGGCGTAGAAATTATCTCTACAGGTGGAACAAGCACGCTTTTGGCTAAAGAAGGTGTTCCAGTCATCGGGATTTCCGATGTGACAGGATTCCCGGAAATCATGGACGGACGTGTCAAAACGTTGCATCCTGCTGTACACAGCGGATTGCTTGCTGTTCGTGATAACGAGGAGCACACGCGTCAAATGAAGGAGCTTGGACTGGACTACATCGATCTGGTTGTTGTGAATCTGTATCCGTTCGCGGAAACGATCGCAAAACCTGACGTATCCTACGAGGAAGCCATCGAGAATATCGATATCGGCGGACCTACAATGCTGCGTTCTGCAGCGAAGAACCATGCTTTTGTAAGTGTAGTGGTGGATGCTAATGACTACGCTACAGTACTTGAAGAGGTTCGCGCAGGTGGAGATACAACGCTAGAAACACGCAAACGTCTTGCGGCAAAAGTGTTCCGTCATACGGCGGCTTACGATGCCTTAATTTCCGATTATTTGGCTAACGTTACTGGCGAGCCTCTTCCAGAGCGCTACACCGTGACTTATGAGAAAATTCAGGATCTGCGTTATGGTGAGAACCCGCATCAAAAAGCGGCTTTCTATCGCAAGCCATTGGCGGCACTGGATACACTCACTGCGGCTGAGCAATTGCACGGCAAAGAGTTGTCTTACAATAATATCAACGATGCTAACGCAGCACTGCAAATCGTGAAGGAATTTGAAGAGCCTGCTGTCGTAGCGGTTAAACATATGAACCCTTGTGGTGTAGGTGTGGGTGAAAGTGTATACGAAGCTTATCAAAAAGCTTACAACGCCGATCCAACTTCTATCTTTGGCGGAATTGTAGCAGCGAACCGCATAATTGATGCAGACACAGCGAACCTTCTGAAAGATATTTTCCTCGAAATCGTTTTGGCACCAGGCTTTACGGAAGAAGCACTGGAAATCCTTACAAAGAAAAAGAATCTCCGTTTACTCAAAATCGGTAATCTTAGTACGGCTAGTGCGCGTAAGAGCAGCTTTGTAGTGACTTCGATCGATGGAGGAATGGTTGTACAGGAGAGCGATGTGCACTCTGTAAACCCAGATGATCTACAAGTTGTTACGGACCGTAAACCAACAGAAGAAGAATTGAAACAGCTGTTGTTCGGATGGAAAGTAGTTAAGCACGTGAAGTCTAATGCGATTGTACTCGCAGCTGATGATATGACTGTTGGCGTAGGTGCAGGACAAATGAACCGTGTGGGTGCAGCAAAAATTGCAATCGAACAAGCCGGTGAAAAATCCAAGGGAGCTGTACTTGCTTCCGACGCTTTCTTTCCAATGGGCGATACGCTTGAAATGGCAGCAAAAGCAGGTATCACTGCTGTGATACAGCCAGGCGGCTCCATTAAAGACGAAGAATCAATTAAGGTCGCTAATGAGTATGGTATTGCTATGGTCTTCACAGGCGTCCGTCACTTCAAACACTAGAGCACTGGGAGGATCATATTCGGATGGATATTTTAGTGGTTGGCGGCGGCGGCCGGGAACATGCGATGATTTGGAGTTTATCCCAAAGCCCCAAGGCAGGTAAAATCTATTGCGCACCCGGCAACGCCGGGATTGCGCAGTTAGCCGAATGTGTGCCGATCGGAGTATTCGAGTTCGATCGCCTCACGGCTTTTGCAAAAGAGAAGGAAGTAGGTCTTGTTGTAATCGGACCGGATGATCCGCTCGCTGCTGGGATTGTGGATGCTTTTGAAGCACAGGATATTCCTGTGTTTGGTCCACGTAAGAATGCGGCGGAGATCGAAGGCAGCAAAACCTTTATGAAGGATCTTCTGCATAAATATAATATTCCGACAGCAGCCTATGAGAAGTTTGACGACTATGAAGCTGCACTAACTTACTTACGGGAGCAGCCGCTGCCGATCGTCATCAAGGCAGATGGTCTGGCCGCAGGAAAAGGTGTGACGGTCGCTTATTCTCGGGAAGAAGCAGAGCAAGCGCTCGCTGATATTATGGTCACTAAGATATTCGGTGAGGCAGGCGCGCAGGTTGTTATTGAAGAATTTCTAGCTGGACAGGAAATGTCGATTCTGGCTTTTGTCGATGGAGAGACGGTACGTCCTATGGCTGCTGCTCAGGATCATAAGCCCGTATTTGATGGGGATAAAGGTCCTAATACCGGCGGAATGGGTACCTATTCGCCTTTACCACATATTGATGAGGCTATTATCCAAGAAGCAATCGAGACCATCATTAAGCCGACAGCAAAAGCCATGGTGGATGAAGGTCGTCCCTTCAGCGGTGTACTGTTTGCGGGACTAATGATTTCTCCAGAGGGAAAACCTAAGACGATTGAGTTTAATGCTCGTTTCGGTGATCCTGAGACACAGGTCGTGTTGCCTAGACTCAAGAGCGACTTGCTAGAAATCTTTTTGGCGGTTACCGAGGGTAGACTTGCAGATATCGACATAACATGGAGCGACGAAGCGGCTGTATGCGTAGTTCTTGCTTCAGGAGGATATCCAGGCCCTTATCCAAAGGGTGTACCGATTGAAGGCCTTGAAGACAGCCAAGGAGGGCTGATCTTCCATGCCGGTACGGCGCGTGGTGAAGACGGAAGCTGGGTGACAAATGGGGGTCGGGTACTAGGCGTGGTAGGCCTAGGTGCTACGATTGCTGAAGCTCGTGCTGCAGCTTACGCCAGGGCTGAAGGAATTACTTTTTCCGGAAAACAAAGCCGCAGCGACATCGCTATGAAAGCTTTGGTATAAGGATAAAGAACTGTATCTAGCATTTTTTGCGCTAAAAGTCCTAAAAAAGGACTGACAAGTGATAGAAGAAGTGCTATAATACTACACGTACGGGGGAAAATGTGCGGATATATACAGATAAGGGTCTTTCCGATCATGGGAAGGCCCTTTTAAATCGGAGTCCTTCAGACTTTGTGAAGTAACCTTTTAAAGGATGCCTCGTGCCTGGAAATGATGATACTTATAGTGCATACTAGCGATACGCTTATGGCGAATGGCTACTCACAGATTTAAGGAGGAATTCGTTTTGAGTAAGATTGGAAGAAATGATATGTGTCCTTGCGGAAGCGGGAAAAAATATAAGAAATGCTGCCTTGGGAAAGAAACCTCTGCAGTAGAGTCCATCATGCAACTTGTAAACAAGGAAGAAGCGGCTGCTAGCGAGATTGTGGCTGAGAAGCAGGAACCCGTAGCACAACCTGAAGTAAAAATCACTCTTGCTACGCTCAGAAAAAAAGTGTCACGTGATCTGAAATGGGAGCACCCAGCTCATGAACAATTGGCGCTGCACCTTATTGAGAGCATGAGAGAAAGCTATGATAGAGAGCTTATTTGGGAAGCTCTAGTTCTGTGGAATGGTTATTCCCGTAAGACTAAGCCTGCTGTGAAGAAAATGGGCTCTTTCTGCGCAGCAATTGAATTTATTTTGTCTGAGGAATATGGTTTCTCACTAACGCAAGCAGATCTTGCCACTAAACATGAGGTTACTACACCTACTATTTCTAGAAAAGTTAAAGAGATGCTTAATTACATTGAGGAATATGGCATGGGTGGAGCGGAGGAAGAACTACTTCTGCTGAATGTCTCAGGCAGTCCGAAGGATCAGGAGCAGGCTCTATTACAAAAGGCTATGCAAACCAATACATCCAATCGCCGGATTCAGTTAGCTGAAGCCGCGCTAGAGGTTTATCCGGACAGTCCGGATGCTTATCTCATTTTGGCTGAGGAAGCAGAGAACGAAACCGATGCCCGCGCTTTCTTGAAAGCAGGGATGGAAGCAGGTGCACGTGAGCTTGGTGAAGCCTTTTTCGCTGAGAACAAAGGACATTTCTGGGACCTCCACGAGACGCGTCCATACATTCGAATCTGTAAAAGCTACGCTGACTCCTGCTGGTTTAGCGGAAATGCGGAAGAAGCCGCTAAGACGCTCGAACATATTTTAGCGCTTAACCCAGAAGATAACACAGGTGCACGTTACCTTCTGACTGCAGCATACCTCTACAGCAATAAGCTTGCAGAGACGGAATTAGTGCTGGAGAAATTCGGAAAAGATGCTGCAGCGACAGTAGCTTACGACCGTATGGTCTTAGAATATAAGAAGAACGGGATCACTTCCCAACTGAAAATGTTGTACCGCGTAGCGCGGAATGTGAACAAGCATGTGCCGGATTATTTATTAGGAATCAAGAGATTGCCGCACAACTTACCGGATTTTGTAGGGATGGGCGATGCAAACGAAGCGATCGAATATGTGATTGTACACTCACGCTTGTGGACAAGCCTACCTGATCTGCTGAAGTGGATGCTGAAGCAACAGGATTAGTAGTATTCGGATCTTGAACGTATATGAGCTTAAAGAGATTATGGGAGATTCCTATAGTCTCTTTTTTAATATAAAAAAAGTGTAAGTTTTACTTCAATATTGTATTGCGTACAGCGGACAATGCTTGAAAAAATGTCCTTGGGAGAGTATGTTACAAGAAGAGAATGATTAGATGATAGTGAGGCGAGAGGGTTATGAGAGAAGAGGAAGACCGAATCGTAGGAATGGAAGATATCGTACGGGCTCATCACGTACTGCGGGAGGTCATCATCCGGACTCCACTACAGCGTGACGCCGTACTATCGGCCAAGTATGATTGCGATGTATATTTGAAGCGCGAGGATTTACAGATTGTCCGTTCTTTTAAAATCCGTGGAGCTTATAATATGATTCGTAGTCTATCAGCAGAAGATAGAGCTAAAGGCATTGTCTGCGCGAGTGCAGGAAATCATGCACAAGGTGTAGCCTACTCCTGTAAGGCACTTGGAATTAAGGGCAAGGTCTATATGCCGAGCACCACACCTAACCAGAAGGTGAAGCAAGTTCGGCGGTTCGGCGGTGAGTTTGTTGAGGTCATTCTGAAGGGTGATACTTTCGATGACGCTTATGATGAAGCACTGCAAGCTTGTATAGATCATGGAATGACGTTGATCCATCCGTTTGATGAGCCGAGAATTATTGCAGGCAATGGAACAATAGCGATGGAAGTAATGGAGAATCTGGACCATCCTGCCGATTTTATGTTCGTAACGATTGGTGGGGGCGGCCTGGCAGCAGGAATAGCCACTTATGTGAAGACGGTCAGTCCATCCACTAAGTTGATTGGCGTGGAACCGCTCGGAGCCGCTTCAATGACTGAAGCGATCAAGCTTGGAGAAGTGGTAACGCTTAAAGAAATTAACAAGTTCGTGGACGGAGCGGCTGTTAAGCGCGTCGGCGGACTGACTTATGATATTTGTTCCCGGCATCTGGATGACATTGTGATGGTGCCTGAAGGTAAAGCTTGTACCACCATTCTGGAACTGTATAACGAGAATGCTATAGTGGTTGAGCCAGCGGGCTCCTTACCTATCGCAGCACTTGATCAATACCGTGATCAAATCCGCGGCAAGACGGTTGTCTGCATCATCAGCGGTGGTAACAATGATATTGACCGTATGCAGGAGATCAAAGAGCGGTCTCTGATCTACGAAGGCTTAAAGCACTACTTCATGGTGAACTTCCCGCAACGGGCAGGTGCCCTGCGTGAGTTCTTGGGTGAGATCCTTGGGCCTCACGATGATATTACCCGATTCGAGTATATTAAGAAGCATGATAAAGAGAACGGCCCTGCGCTTGTAGGCATTGAACTATTATCTACAGATGCCTATGAACCTCTCATCGAACGGATGCAGCAGAAGGGCGTCGATTACGTAGAAATCAATAAGGATTCCAATCTCTTTAACATCCTTATTTAATTTCCTTCATCACTTTAATTATTTCGTTAATGAACATAGAAAGGCCCGTCCCAGAATAAAGTGGGGCGGGCCTTTTGTATAATGTCTTATATTTCTAGCATATTAGAGTGGCATGGTAGTCTTACGGAACTGCTCGACTTCGTCGTTTAATTTAAAATTATTATCCTTCATCAATTTCATGAAGCCATCTAGTTTCTGTAGGAATGAGCTAGTATCGTTATTCTTGGTCAGAATGCTAGAGTAGGCTTTCTGTGCCTCCAAGTCCATTTCCAGATTGTCATAGTGGAAGAGGGGCGTGTTGTTCTGACCGTAGAACGTATTGTTAACGTAAATAGAGTATAAGGATTTAACAGCTGAAATTCGATTCGATTTCGGATAATTTTGAATGAATTGCTCTTGAGACAATGCACGTGCAGCTACATCGGTCCAACCAATGACCAGCCCGTTGTCCTTGGAGGAAGGAAGATCAGACTCCGTGGCCATAATGGATATATAAGCACTGATATCATTAGTGACATAAAGCTTATATTTACGGTAAGCCGCATAATCGATCACAGGGAAAAAAGTACCCTCGGCCGTCTCCAATTTATATCCGCTTTCGCTGGCACTTTTCAGTAGAGTGCGCAGTGCGGGATCTTCTGTAGCCTCAGCAAGGGTCTTCATACTAGCGCCAGCCTTATAGATGGCGGTGAGCTTCCGCTGGACATTGCTGGTATTGAATTTGCTCTCCCACGCCGGAAGCGCCGCCTTGTGTAAATTCTCAAGCTTCAGTGTCATTATTGTGGCACGATACGAACCTACCGCATACATATTGGCGTTCAAATATTTAATAGCTTCGGGTAACTTGTTAGAGGAAGACAACAGCGGCAATGCAGCTTTATAGATAGCCTCCGCATGATCATTGTTAGCAGTCAGAGGACTTGCCTTAGCGCCTCCCACAGGAGGGCTGACAGCGCCTTCAGCTTGAATCGTTCCTATAGGTATAGCACCTAGTCCCAATGTTACTGCTAGAACAGAATAGAGAATACCTTGCTTCTTATTCATAAAAGTTCCCCCTGTCTATCGGATGGAATACGGGTGGAGCACGATTTTTACTTTTTGAAAAATATAAACTTTAGTCCAATTGCGCCAATCAGGGAAACAATTAAGCTTACCCATGGAGATAATGTAATGACCGGAAACAAACGGTCAAGGTAGAGACCAATGAATACGGCAACCACGGCGATTCCGATATAGACGCCAAGGCCCTTGATATCAAAAGGTTTGGCTGTAGGCGCATCACTCTCAGACAAGGAGGTCATCCATTTCATAATAAGCTCGATCAAGATGATGGAACCTGCACCCACAGCGAAGAGCGTGAAGAGGCTAATCTGTCCGAACATCCCGGGTGATCCATTGGTCCATTGCAGGAAGAGTCCGCCTATAGCGAAGATTCCGAACAGACAGGTTAGAGCCGCGCAGGGAATCATCGAGTAATAGTTCCATTTGCTGCGTACCGGGCGTGTGGGAATGCTGTCTATGATCTCTTTAAAATAATCATCCGGATTCTCACCAAACACCTGCTTAGCATTTTTCCCTTTCTTTTGTTCTTTCAGAAGTAGTTTTGCTGCATCCAGTAAAAGTTCTTCAGTGCGTAGAGCTTCTATCCGGCTAGCCCGCAACGTCAGGATCATATCTTCAAAATAGGATCGATTGAAAGGCGTCATCTGCTCGCGCAGGGCGTTATTTTCCTTAATCATATCTTTCACTTTCATAATTAGGATGTAAACCTCCAGTAGTGTAATCGGTATAGTCTTTAACCTAGAGTATACGTTTGCCTGACAGGTCAGCGCAAGGACAAGCATTTCTATTTTCCTATGCATAATCCTTTTATAAGAGTGAACACTGATAATGTTGTTGCTTGATCAATATAGCTTTGGGAAAGGTTGGGAGCTTTATGGAACATGAGAACAAGAAGGACCAGGAAAGAGTCATGGGCAACGGTTTCGAGCCTACGCCCAATCATTCAATGGGGGATTGGGGCGGCTCTGATGGATTCAGCATGTGGAATTCCACGGAAGAGCCAGCAACCGAGGGCCTGCTTAAGGATTGGGAAGGCAGTCAAGAAACCCATGAGATGTTTAACGACAGCTATGATTGATTGACGACCCTAGAAGCTCATCACGCTAAAAAACACCACAACAGCGATCCTCCGTTTACTGGAGGATCGCTGTTGTGCGTTTTTGTGAGGGGACTTGGTTCAAATCTCGGAATGCTGGAATTACAAAAATGTGTAGCGTTGGGGCGTTGGAACACCGGAACCCGGAATTATACCAACCCCAACCCCAACCCCAACCCCAACCCCAACCCCAACCCCAACCCCAACCCCAACCCCAACCCCAACCCTCCAAGGTGTGGCTTATCCGCATACAAGATATCTAAATCAACCAAGGCTAGTGTTTAGATCAAGAGGGGGAAAACTAAGCGTGTGTTCCGGAGTCATGATCATGACTTACGGAATACTCTGTTTGTCGTGCTGACCAATGTTCAATAAACGCCTCATTTGATTAGGAATTGTCCCGTTCCTGTTGACAATATGAGCGAAATCTTTATAATAAGGATATAATTCACACTAAGTTAATCGGAATTCTAATAAATTAAAATAACTTTTAAATATAGGAGGTTACGGCAATGGAACGGAATATTGTAATTCGGCATAACGGCGAAGAATTGACAGCGAGCATCCATTATCCGAGTAAAGAGAAGGGAACTTCCACACGTTGCAAGGACAGATTACCATTAGCCGTAATTTGCCATGGATTTGTAGGTAATCGGATTGGGGTGGATCGGATCTTTGTCAAAGCGGCTCGTGAGCTGGCGCAAGACGGATATATGGTCATTCGATTTGATTATGCGGGCTGCGGCGAGAGCAGCGGTAATTACGGCGGCGAGGATATGGAGTCGATGATCGCTCAGACTAGAGCGGTGCTCGATTACGGAATCAGCTCTGCCGATGTGGATCCACAGCGTGTGACGCTCATTGGCCACAGTCTGGGTGGGGCGGTTGCGCTTTTGACAAGTATTCGGGATCGCCGTGTGAAGAATCTCGTGCTGTGGGCCTCTGTGGGTTACCCCTTCAATGATATTGTGAAGATCGTAGGCCGGGAGGCGTATGATCGATCGGTGAAGAATGGATCTGCGGATTATGTGGGCTACTCGTTCACACCGGTATATTTTAATTCTTTGGCGGCTTTTCAGCCTTTCCAAGAGGCAAGTAAATTCAGCGGTGATGTACTCGTCATTCATGGTACTTCTGACGATGTCATCCCCGTGGATTATGCTTTCCTTTATCAGAAATTATTCTGGACGCGCCCTGAGGGGCGTTGCGATAAAGAGATCATTTTTCAAGGGGATCATACCTTTTCTTCCGGGCCAGCACAGCAACAACTGCTTAAGCGGACAAGAGAGTGGATGAACGAGCAGGAGCATGTGCAGACAGAGTGGCAAAATTGGATGATATAGGTGATGGACTTTACTCGCAATAACTTGAAATAAGCGGTAAAATAAAGATGCACACCATATACTGGGTTATGGAGGTTGGCATCCTATGAAATTACCGTCATTTTTTATCGCGCACGGTTCTCCGCTCCTCGCACTGGAGGATAACGAGTATACCCGTTTTCTGGAGCGGCTTGGTCAAGAACTAGAAGCACCACGGGGTATAGTAGTATTCTCAGCGCACTGGGATAGCCCGGAACAGCTACTCACCATTGATGAGAAGCACGAGACTCAACATGACTTCTACGGATTCCCTGAAGAAATGTACACACTGACCTATCCAGCCCCGGGTGATCCAGCTCTGACCAAGCGGATTTCCGAGCTCTTTAAGGGTAACAATCTTTCACATCAGCCCGTTCTGGGGCGAGGACTCGATCACGGAGTCTGGGTAATACTGAAAAAAATGTTTCCGAAAGCCGATATTCCGGTAGTCGCTTTATCCGTCGATTCACTACGTTCTCCGAAGGAACAGTACAATATCGGGCGGATGTTAGCCCCTCTGCGTGACGAAGGCATACTGCTGATAGGCAGCGGTGGACTTGTTCACAATTTGCGGATGCTAAATGAAAGTGATCAGCCTGAAGAGTGGGCGCTTGAATTCGATGCGTGGATTGCCAAGGGTTTAGAATCTTGGGATTTGCCTTCACTGTTTGCTTATGAGAAAAAAGCTCCACATGTTCGAGATGCGGTTCCATCTTACGGAAGAGAGCATTTTGCACCTCTCTTTTATGCGATGGGAACAGCGGATGGCAGCAGGAAGGCAGAGCGGATATTTCAAGCGTATCAATATGGGACATTAAGCCTTAATTGCTGGAAGCTAGACTAAACGGATAAGATACATGCAGGGTGCAGCCGGAAATCGGCTGTGCCTTTTTTAATGCAAGCGGATCAAGACAAATGGGACTGGCTGTGATTAAATGGAAGAAACCAGTTAAGATACATAAAATGTTTAGGAGGAACTACAAGCTTATGAAAGTAAACTGCTCTTCTTCCCGTCTGTTATCTGCCATTGTACTGAGTACCCTATTGCTCTCCGCTTGCGGAACAGAGAGTGCAAATAATGTAATTGCCCCGACACAGCAACCTACCTCAGATCCCGCACCTATTGAAACGATCCAGCCAACACCTACTGCTGATCCCTCTGCTGAACTCATATCCGGATTAACAGGTCTGCCGGTTTCTGAAGACAGTCTCCCACGCCCCTTAGCCGTTATGATAAATAATGCTCCAGCGGCCCGGCCGCAGTCGGGGGTGAGCGAAGCAGATATTTTATATGAAATCCTTGCTGAAGGTGGCATTACGCGGTTGATTGGTATTTTTCAAAGTCATACTGGAGTGGTGAAAATCGGCCCGATTCGCAGTATCCGTCCCTATCTGCTCGATATTGGAGAGAGCTACGGTGGTGTGACGGTGCATGCCGGAGGGAGTCCTGCGGCTTATGCCATTTTGCAAAAAGAGAAAAAGGCGGATATGGATGAGATCGGTCGTGCCGGAGCTTATTTCTGGCGGGACAAAACACGTAAAGCCCCTCATAATCTGTACAGTAACGCAGCGAAGCTGCGGGAAGGCGCCGAGAAGCTTGGTTATGAAACAAGTGTGAAGGTGCCGGGGTATCTTTTTAACACTCCAGATTACATACCGACAGGCGGAGAGCAAGCCGCTGAGTTTAGCGTAAACTTCTTACTAAAAAGCTATAAAATTGACTATAAATATGATACTCAGCTTCAGACCTATCAGCGTTACGTGAATGGCAAACCGCATTTGGATTTGAATAACAATAAGCCGGTAGAAGCTGCAAATGTGATGGTGATGGGATCCGATCATAAAGTGCTTGATGATGTGGGAAGACTTCAAGTTGATGTGGAGTTAGGCGGGGAAGCGCTACTTTTTCAGAGGGGACAGGTTACGAAGGGCAGATGGTCACGTGAACCAGGTGATGTCATTCGGTTTGTGAAGGATGGTAAAGAGACGTTGATGTATCCTGGAATCACCCATATTTTGGTGGTCCCTAATGCGCCTACATTTAGCAGTCATGTGGTATACGGTGGAGCAGATAGTGCAACCTAAGAAAGTCGGAATATCCAGTGTTATACAGATTTGTGTTCGGAATTATGGGTAAGTGTTAATAGAGTGTAAAAAAGTTCATTTCTATAGCTTCTATACCTTCTACGGATATGTTAAGATAACAAGGGTTGTCATTCATTTTCATGCTTTTTACATATGGGTGACTCTGTACTCACGGTAATATTATGTAAAGGGGTTTAAAACAATGAAGTTGAGAAAAAAGGACATATTCTTTGAGACGCTGGAAAATATGGCGGATACCATTGTCCAAGCTGCAGATTATTTTGCTCAGAATATCACTGATCTCCGGAATAATGTCGATAGTTTCGCTGCAGAGATGAAGAAGTACGAATCCCAATGTGATACTTACACGCACACCGTAATTAAGGAATTGAACAAGACGTTCATTACGCCACTTGAGCGTGACGACATTATGGACTTGATTACAAGCATGGATGATGTCATTGATGGCTTGGAGGCATCTGCCTCACGTTTCTATATGTACAACCTTCTTGACCCGGATGAATACATTGTACAATTTGCCGAAATCCTTCGTCAGTGTGCTTATGAAATCCAAAAAGCGGTTCATTTGCTCTCCCAGAAGAAGCTGCTGGCTATTCGTGAATATACGATCCGTCTGAATGACCTTGAGAATCAAGGGGATGAAGTCCTTCGTATTTGTACCAAAGCTCTATTTGAAACCGTTAAGGACCCGATTGAGCTGATTAAGCGCAAGGAATTATATGAGCGACTCGAGACCACTACAGATAAATGTGAAGATGTAGCCAACATGTTGGAATCGATCATCATGCGCAACTCATAAGGGGTACTAGAATATGGAAACATCGATATGGATTCTTGGAATTGTTATATTTCTCGCGCTTGCGTTTGACTTTATTAATGGTTTCCATGATACGGCCAACGCAATTGCTACCTCTGTCTCTACACGTGCGTTAAAACCTCGAACAGCTATTATTATGGCGGCACTGATGAACTTTGTCGGAGCTTTGATGTTTACAGGTGTGGCCAAGAAAATTGGTGGAAGCATCACAGACCCCACGTTACTGGAAAATGGTCTGGATATCATAATAGCCACATTGATTGCTGCGATAATTTGGAATTTGATTACCTGGTGGCTCGGAATTCCATCCTCTTCCTCTCATGCACTGATCGGCGCTTTGGCTGGTGCAGTATATGTTGGAGCAGGTTCGTCACATATTAACTGGGGCGGGTTTGTGGAAATTGTCGAGGGCTTGATCTTCTCGCCAATTATTGCATTTGTTATCGGTTATATCATCATGACAGTCCTGAAATGGATTTTTGCAAAGCGTAGTCCACATACGGTTAATAAGGGCTTCCGTTCCATGCAGGTTGTGACGGCGGCATTACAGTCGTTTACTCATGGTACGAATGATGCGCAGAAGGCGATGGGGATCATCACCTTTGCTCTCGTAACTTCGGGACGCCAAGAGACTATGGATGTAATCCCTCTATGGGTTAAGATTGCTGCGGCTACGGCTATGGCACTCGGTACCTCCATTGGTGGTTGGAAGATTATTAAGACCATGGGTACGAAGATTTTCAAAATCGAGCCGATCAACGGCTTCGCGGCTGATATTTCCGCGGCTTCCGTTATTTTCTCGGCAACACTGCTGCATTTGCCAGTCAGCTCGACACATGCGATCACTTCAGCCATCTTGGGTGTTGGCTCCGCAAAACGCTTCTCTGCAGTGAAATGGGGAGTAGCCGGACGTATTGTAGTGACTTGGTTTATCACGATTCCTATCAGTGCGGTATTAGCCGGTCTGATTTTCAAAATCATTTTTTAAATCCCTTTAATAAAAAGATGTCAGTTAGCCTTTGGCTGCGGACATCTTTTTTTGTTGTGTGGGGTGGTGGGAAGAAGGAAGGAAGGAAGGAAGGAAGGAAGGAAGGAAGGAAGGAAGGAAGGAAGGAAGGAAGGCTGCACAGATGGATAGATGGATGGAACGAAGGAATGAAGGCTGGCTGGACGGAAGGATGGAAAGAAAGAAAGAAAGAAAGGCAGGTAGACAGACAGGTAGACTCTCTAGCTCCAGCGTTCGACTTTTCCTCCTCCAAGAGGAGAAAGGTATTAATCTCGTAGAAGTATGGGAATTGGCGAAATAGCGCCGAATGAGCGGAAAGAGGTACATAAATGCACCATAATTGGCGGAATAGCGTCGAATGGGCGGAAAGAGGTACATAAATGCACCTTAATTGGTGAAATAGCGTTAAATGGGCAGAAAGAGGTACATAAATACACCTGAATTGGCGGAATAGCGTCGAATGAGCAGAAAGAGGTACATAAATGCACCATAATTGGCGAAATAGCGTCGAAGGAGCGGAAAGAGGTGTTTAAATGCACCTGAATTGGCGAAATAGCGTCGAATGAGCAGAAAGAGGTGTATAAATGCACCATAATTGGCGAAATAGCGTTGGAGAAGCGGAAAGAGGTACATAAATGCACCATAATTGGCGAAATAGCGTTGAAGGAGCGGAAAGAGGTGTATAAATGCACCTTAATTGGTGGAATAGCGTCGAATGAGCAGAAAGAGGTACATAAATGTACCAAAATTGGCGGAATAGCGTCGAATGAGCGGAAAGAGGTACATAAATGCACCAGAATTGGCGGAATAGCGTCGAATGAGCAGAAAGAGGTGCATAAATGTCCCAGATTTGCAGAGTCGAGCTTATCCAGATGAAAAGTGTATAAAAATGGGATAAGGTGCTTATGAGCGGATGTCTGGCGTAGCTTTTTATGCATCTGTCGAATCTAGTCGGCGGGTTAGAATTGAAACAAACTAATTATTAAACAAATCAATCGCTATGATTTGATTAAGTTCGGTGACAACTAACTTAACTTTGTTTTTCGATGTTTTTGGAAGACTCCACTTCTTGCGGTACAATAGATGCGTGGAAGAAGATGAAGCGGAGGAACATTTATGATACGTACACTTGCGGTGACGCATACAGGTGAGGTGCTGACAGACATACCTCTGCAGGATATACGGCGAGAGGATTACGCATGGATATGGGCAGACTTTGCTACACCTACGGTGGATGAGACGCTGCTGCTGGATCACTATTTCCATTTTCATCCGTTGGCGATAGAGGATTGTATGCATGTGTTGCAGCGGCCGAAGCTGGATCATTATGAGGAAGTGCAGTTTTTTGTGCTGCATGCGCTGAACGAAGAGACGCTGGATGCTGAAGAGATTGACCTTTTTTTGAGCGCAAATTACCTCGTATCCTATCATCATCAGGAAAAAACAGAGATGAATGAAGCCTGGGAGCAGGTGAAGCGTGAAATACATAGTCGTAAAGGCTGGTCGGGCGGACCGATGGCGGCTGCATATACAGTCATGGACAAGCTGGTAGATAAGTATTTTCCATGCCTCTACAGTTTAGAGGACGAGCTTGCGGATCTGGAGAGCAGTGGCGGCAGTGAGTCAGTGGAGGATTTAATGAGCCAAGTGTTTGGCTTGCGCGGAAGGCTGCTCAAAATGCGGCGGACGATTGTGCCGATGCGTGATTTGATGTACCGGATTGTGAATTCGCAGCATGTCCAGAGTAACGGCGAGGAACGGATTTATTTTGGCGATATCTACGATCACTTGTTAAAACTGTCCGATATGATTGAGGCTGATCGAGAAATGACCGCCGATTTACGTGATAGCTACATTTCCCTTAATTCTAACCGGATGAATTCGATCATGAAAACACTAACTGTAATCACCACCGTATTTATGCCGCTGACGCTGATTGCCGGAATCTATGGAATGAACTTTGTAGTGATGCCTGAACTTGAATGGAAGTATGGGTATTTTGGCGTTCTGCTGTTTATGCTGGTGGTGGGCGTTGGTATGTTCAGATGGTTCCGGCGAAGTGGATGGTTTAAGTAAAGATAAAAGAAACGATACAGCAAGTCTCTTCCCCTGAGAAATGCTGTTTGTCAGATTATAGTACCTATCCGGCAATGGCCGTAGGCACACCAGAAAACGTCACCGCTATTTGCGGCGACGTTTTCCAGTAGAGGGAGTTGAGCGCCGGCGTGTGGTTGTGGACGATTTGCGACGTTGAGAAGTAGAGCGTCTTTTTTTGCGTCGACTCGGGCTGAACAGTGCGGCATCCTCTTCGGCTGCCAGGGCGCCTGCTGCTCCTTTTCCTTTGCCGAAGCTACCCATGAAGAGTTTAACCATTGGAGCCATCTGCTGGAAGCCGGACATCACCTTCTGTACTTTACCCATGGAGTTTACGATCCCGTCAATGCCGCCCATTCGGTCGATAATGCCTTTTATTTGGTCCATATTCCCACCAATTCCGCCACCGCCTCCTAAACCGCCTAAGCCGCTTAGTAGTCCGGCAAGTCCGCCGCTAGCTTTCGTTGTGGCTTCGGCAGCAGGAAGCGCTAGCGCCGTTTCAGCGGCAGCTTCTGCTCCTAAAGCGGGAAGGATTCCGCTATCTGCTGGGAGGGATGAAGGCGCGTATGGACTGAGGCCGGGATAGGCAGAGGCATTATACGAATCGCTCAGCGAACGCTGATTCCGGCGGGAATGATTATAGTAATGATCAGGCATAATATCACATTCCTTTGTTAGTGGTTTGCTATACTGTATGTCATGGGCGAACATACGGTATAGACGAATGCCCGGGTTCTCGGGATAGGAGCGGAAAAGGGCGAATGCCTATAATCGTCCTAAAGAAGTGAAAAAAGCGTGTACATGCTTGATTTTCGGCGCTTATGTAGTACTATAGGGTAGGTGCTATTTCTTATGTAGGAAGAAATGAAAATAGTTTAGTACATAATTAGTGTGCGCCAGGGGTGGACGTTTGTCCATCGATTTCACTCTTTACAGCGTGAAATCGTTAATGCTTGAAAAATGCGCTCCAGTGCAATATAGTAGAGCAAGAAAGACACATTAGGGGATGATAATCTTATGCAGCTGAAGAAGCTAAACGATAAAAGTATCGACCAATTATTTGAAGCTATTTTAACATTGAAAAATATGGAAGAATGTTACGTATTCTTTGATGATCTGTGCACTGTGAACGAGATTCAATCGCTGTCGCAGCGACTGGAAGTAGCGCGTATGCTCGGCAAAGGTTCGACTTACAACCAGATCGAAGCAGAGACGGGTGCAAGCACAGCTACGATTTCCCGTGTGAAACGTTGCCTGAACTACGGCAATGATGGATATAAATTAACATTGGAACGTTTGGGACGCTAATTTATGGTACCGGGCGTACTTATTATCAGTCATGGCTCTCGCGACGAGGCTTGGGTGTCGATCGTGGAGGAAGCCGTAAGTGGATTATCGCTAGGTGAAAAGATTCCTGTGGTGGTCTCTTTTTTAGAGCTGGTAGAGGACCGTCTGATTCAAGATGGAATAAATGAGCTGGAACATGCAGGGATCACAGATATTATTGTGATCCCATTGTTCGTTTCCTCGGGAAGCACACATGTCGATGAGATAGAATATGCACTAGGCGCCAAACCTGAGCCTGAACGTGAGACGGATTTAGCACTGTTCTCAGTGAAGGCTAGAGTTCACTATGGTTATCCTATCGACGATGACCCGGACATCGCTGTAATGATCTGGGACAAGTTACGTGTGCTGTCTACGGAACCAGCGCGTGAAACAATTCTACTCGTGGGTCATGGCAGCATCTATGATGGCTTCCGGCAACGCTGGCAGCAGGGGATATCTTCGCTGGCGGAGCGTGTACGTGAGGTAAGTGGTGTAGCGGCGGCCGACTATGGTCTGCTGAGTCCGGACAGTGTACGAAGCAAAGTGGAGTATTGGCAGGAGCAGGGTCACGAGGTGCTGGTGGCACCGCTTTTTTTGAGTGAAGGCTATTTCACTAAGCATGTGGTTCCGAATAGACTTAAAGGGTTAACCTATAAGTATTCTGGTCAAACGCTTCTTCCGCACCCTCTTCTTCCGCATTGGATTGAGAGACAGGTAGAGACACTCCTCGAACAGATTCGAAGTAAATGATAAAGCAACTCACCCTGAACACACTTAATCATGAAAAATAGTGCCCACATCCGTGGATAATACGGGATATGTTGCATATACATATAAATATATTTTTTTGTCAGATGAAGTGTCATGAATTGCTGTATAATGGAATATTTGCATGAAAGGGCCTTTAACATTGATTGTAGTGGTCCGAATTAGGTATAATCAATTAGGTTATTCTATTATAAAAACAGGTGGCGTTCCGGTAATGAAAACTGCGAGATTGATTTATAATCCCACTTCTGGACGGGAAGAGATGAAGAAGCGGCTCGCCGATATTTTGGACCGGCTGGATATGGGTGGCATTGAGGCCTCCTGCCATGCAACAACCGGAGAAGGCGATGCTATGTTAGCTGCTGCAGATGCAGTAGAACGCGGTTATGATTTGATCATAGCAGCCGGTGGCGATGGCACTTTAAATGAGGTTATTAATGGTATGGCGGAGAAGCCTAATCTTCCCCCACTCGGCGTTTTGCCGCTCGGTACTACCAATGATTTTGCACGTGCAATGGGGATCCCAAAGAACTGGGAAGATTCCTGTGATCTGATCATTCGCCAAGAGACACGTCCGATTGATATCGGTAAGGCAAATGACCGTTATTTTATTAATATTGCAGGCGGCGGTAGTCTAACCGAACTGACCTATGAAGTTCCTAGTAAGCTGAAGACCATGATAGGGCAGCTTGCGTACTATTTAAAAGGTATTGAAAAAATGGTCAGCCTCTCTCCTCAGGAACTAATCATTCGTGCTAATGGTCAAGAAGTCATTCATGATGAGTTCATGCTGTTCCTGATTGCTAACACGAATTCTGTTGGTGGCTTTGAAAAGCTTGCTCCCGGCGCTCGTATCGATGATGGTCTGTTAGATGTTATTGCGGTTAAAAAATGCAACCTAGCGGAGTTTGTCCGTTTGGTCAGATTAGCCCTTCGCGGCGAGCATTTGAACGATAAGAAGGTTATATACTTCCGTACGGATGCGATGGATGTAATCTCTCCAGGGCATGTCCAATTGAATTTGGACGGCGAGCTAGGCGGAGAACTGCCAGGGCGATTCCGGATTTTGCCACAGCATTTGCGAATTTTTGCTGAGAATAACTAAGGGTCCATGGACAGATATTTTAGGTATATATAGCGATGATCTTTGATCGAAGACACTGTGAGATTACAGCGATGATAATGATCGAAGACATTTAATTGGGTTTATACAGCGATGATAATGAAAGAAGTGAACAATAAATAATGAGTAAACACCGCAGTGGACGCAGCACCAGCCGCCCAGTCGGCAAGGCGCCTGTCGCCGGACTGCCTGTGAATAAAAATGATGAGGTTATGCTCGATATCATCGGCATGACCCATGAAGGTGAAGGGGTAGGCCGCGTTGAAGGCTTTACCCTTTTTGTGCAGGGAGCCCTTCCCGGGGAGAAGGTCCGGGCAAAGGTGCTCAAGACTAAGAAGCAGTATGGCTACGCCAAGCTGCTGAATTTAGTAGAGGCGAGCAGCGCCCGCATTGCGGCGCCTTGCGAGATCTATGACCAATGCGGCGGCTGCCAGCTGCAGCATATGGACTACACCGCGCAGCTGGCGTGGAAACGGCAGCTGGTGGTGGACAACCTGGAGCGGATTGGGAAGCTCCGGGTGAGCGGTGTGGCTGCTGTCGGGGACGCTGAGGCGGCTCAGACAGAGGGCATTCTCGTCCGCCCAACACTGGGCATGGACGAGCCTTGGCGGTACCGCAACAAAGCTCAGGTGCCAATTGGCGTAACGGAAGGCGGACTTGTGGGTGGTTTCTACGCGCGCGGCAGTCACCGCATCATCGATATGGAAACATGCTTAATTCAGCATGAAGATAATGATGACGTTGTACGCAAGGTGAAAGATATCGGACGCAAGCTTCGCATTACTGCTTACGACGAAGAATCTGGCAAAGGCTTACTGCGTCATGTCGTAGTAAAGGTAGCTTTCCGTACTGGTGAGATGATGGTTGTCCTTGTTACGAACGGTGACCGTATTCCGAATGTTGACGAATGGATAGCAGAGATTCGCCGCGAAATCCCAGCCGTAACAAGCATCTGCCAGAACGTGAATACTAAGCAGACGAACGTAATCTTTGGAGATACAACCCGTACTCTTTGGGGGAACGATGTTATTTACGATTATATCGGCGATGTGAAATTCGCGATTTCTGCCCGTTCTTTTTATCAGGTTAACCCGGCACAAACCGAGGTCCTCTATGGTAAGACGGTGGAATATGCTGGGCTTACGGGTAACGAGACTGTTATAGATGCTTATTGTGGGATCGGTACGATTTCATTGTTCCTTGCACAGCATGCTAAACAGGTCTATGGTGTAGAGATCGTACGTGAAGCGATTGAGGATGCACGGGCGAACGCCACTTTGAATGGTATGGATAATGTAGTGTTTGAGGTAGGTGCATCTGAGGATGTAATCCCTAACTGGAAAGAGCAGGGGGTTACGGCAGATGTTATCGTGGTCGATCCTCCGCGTAAGGGCTGCGATCCGCGACTTTTGGAGACGATTCTAGCGATGAAGCCGGAGCGTGTGGTGTATGTATCGTGTAATCCGTCGACACTGGCAAGGGACTTGCGGGTGCTCGAGGATGGCGGGTATAAGACAGTGGAGGTAACTCCGGTGGATATGTTCCCGCATACGGTGCATGTTGAGTGCGTAGTGTCAACATACCGTGTTGACAAATAATCGGGAACACCTAAACAAAAACTTTTATCTCCGATCTAAGAGGCCAAATTCGCTTTACTTTAATTATGGATGAGAGAATTGCCTTAGCCGTAAAGCCTGAATATAAAAGAACAAAGGTGATCTCCAAGAGGGATCACCTTTATTTGTGGTAGGGATGATTGATTAAACGGTGAGCTCTGTAGATTTGTTCAAAGAAGATGATGTCTTTAACCAGACATTCATCTCCATGTTGCTCATCGTTAAATGCTCATCGCAGCCCCCGTAAGGGGTTCCGATTATGATGGTTAGCTCACTGATACCCTTTAAACCCAGTTGATTAATTTTCTCTGCAAGTTCTTCAGAAGACAAAGTAGTGTGCCTTTAAAGGACACGGCTACTTTGTAGTCTTTATCTGAAACAGCTTTTATCAATCAACCAGCAGTTTTAAAGAACTTGTAGTGATACTACAATAACGACCCAAACGCTTCTCATACTCCTTGATCGCTTCTAGATAGAATTCCTCAGGTTTATCTCCGGTTATATACACTTGGATTTTCATAGCTAAACTCCGTTCTTTGATGCAGATAATATGACCAGTTGAAAGTGGTTGAATGAGTTATTATGTCAATGTGGTTACTACAGAATGCCCTACTTCCAGAACGTAACGATCATAAAATATATATCAGTGGTCAGGTTTATATTCTTGTAAAAATCTAATCGAGGTGGGTGATAAATATGAAAGCAGAACTTCAGGAACAACTGTTAAGTCACTTTCCTTGGGCAAGACCTATTTCAGGGAGAGAAAGCCTATGGAGTAAGTATGGTTTTTCTATTGGGGATGGTTGGTATGATTTAATAGAGAATTTGTTTTCAGAAATCGAAGTTGTTTACCGAGTAAAAGGACGGGAAGTTGATTTAGAAATCGTTCAAATTAAAGAAAGGTTCGGGGTATTGAAGGTTTATTTCTATGGCGGGTTAGATGAGCTCTATGAACTTGCTCATAAATATGAGGAACTATCCCTTAGCGTTTGTTATGACTGTGGGGGTCAGGGGCAGCATCGTAGGATTGGATTTTGGTGGATAACAATGTGTGATAATTGTGAAGACAACCGCATTGCATCGGCTAATAGGAAACTTAATGGGAGGGAATAGGAGTGTTGAGTCAACACTTAGAAGGTGGATTGATAAAACTGGTGTATTTAAGACTTCCAAGTTAGAATACTTATAACTTTTTCTTGGGGGGTTCTTTCATGCCTAAACTATCCGAACTAAGCCTTTACAATCGTTTCACTTGGTCGGTTCCGCTCCAACCTTCTATTGATCCGTCAGTAGGATTTTATGATATTCAACCTTGGCAGTTCCCAGAGCCGGCACTTGAATTAATCGAACAAATGTTTAGTGAGATTGAGGAATTCTTTAGGTCAAAAAACTTGCCTTTAGAGGTAGTGATCTTAGAAATAAAGGAGGTCTTTGGACGTATCGACATTTCGAGTCTAACTCCGCATTCGGAGGTCATTGCCATCTTTCGTAAGTACAGTGATTTATCAACAGAATATTTCGATTAAGTAGGGTATATGAAGCTGGTATGAAAATTGTGAGCTTCTTCTTGTGTATTGAGTCATATATCTAGCGGTGAAAGAGAACTACGACTTTTACTGCTTATCTAAGCAGCTTGAGAATAATTATTAAACCAAGATCAATTTCAGCACATTATCGCTGATCTAAAAGATAGTAGTAGGCAGAGAACCGCTCAAATATAAACAAACATTTAACATCAACAAAACCAACCATAACTCAACTCGTTCAGAGTTGAGTTTATTTATTTTCCTCCTACGTATTCTGACTCGCCCTTCTCACCCACCCACCCGACCAGTAACCATCCCATCCCCACATCCAGAAATCATCCTTCCTTAAGCAAGATATGAACACCCATATCAGGACATGAAGCTTTGCAGGGGTGAGTTGAAACTCAAATTCAAGAGGTAGCAGACAAAACAAGTGAAGGCAATCAAGCAAAACAAAATGCTCCTTGAAAATTGAACAGTAGTAAAAACTCGAGACCTAGGGGATCTGAACATCAAATGGGGGAGTTGATACTTAAATTCAAGAGGTAGCAGAACTACCAATATAAGCAGTCAGCAAAAATCGCTCTTTTGAAAACTGAATTAATCCGCCTCACTCACTGATGATTCCCCCTAAATTGAGTTGAACATCAATTGGGTGGAGATGGAACAGTGTATTCAAGAGGTGTGCGCCCCACAAGTGTAAACAATCAAGCAAACTAAAGCAAAACAGCCGTAGGAGGGCAAGATTATGACAACTCAAAACGAGAAGGCGAAAAATGTAACAAAGGAAACAATGGATGCAAGAAAGTATATTGATGGAAAAGTTAACGAAACACGTGAGAAAGCCTTAAAGAGATTCGAAGTAAAATTGTTCTTAGACTGGTGTAAAGAAGTTGGTCAAAACACTTTTTATGTTGAGGTAATTGGTAATCTGACAGGCGGACGAGTCATCTTCTTATATAGTGTCTTTAAGACAAATGAGAAACAAGTTCTCAAAAAGTTGAACTTGATAGGTTCTGCTGATGGAAACATTTATGGCGCGTTAGCTCAACACCTTGATGAGCTTTATGACAAATACAATGATGGAGAACTTCCACTTCCGAAAGTTGAGGTTTCAAGGAGTCGCATCAAGTCCCTCGAATGGGATGATCAAGTATCGTTGGGGCATGCAAAGTCGGTTGCAAGGGAGTTTATTTTGAACGAATCACAGTTTGCACTCCAGTCTAATAAGGATTTTGATAGTAAAAGGCATCTCGGGGTAATTCTTGATGAAGAAAAGGGAATTCCTGAGGGAACAATTGCAGTCGGCTTTACTGGAATCGCACTACAGGCAGTACTCAATTCGAGAGGTCGCATCCAAACTCAAAAGTACCGTCGTGAAATCTTAGGAGGTCTAGCCCATATCGGGGTATTAGATGCCGAAGTTGGCGAGTATGACGATACAGTTGAGGAATTCGAGGTTATCGAGGAAGAAGAAAACGATATGGAGGAAGCAAATTTGATTGAAGTAGATGACGATGCAGATATAAAAGCTTCTCTCTATGGACAGCCGATTACGGTAAAGGTTAGAGAACTAAAAGAGAATGGCTTAATTGTTGATGATAAGCAAGATAGTAAGAAACGCAAGAAGAAAACAACAAAGATGCAGAAGAAAAGTAATGATCTGAGAAAACAGCGGCTTGGTGTCAAGTTCTACATTATCCATTTTACTAAAGAAATTCTTGAGGAGATGAAACAGCATGTTGCAGCTTAACTCTACAATGTATTCAGAACAGATAAAATCCCTCCTGAATGGGGTTCAGGACCCCATTCCCACCCTCGGTGGGAAGAGTGCTTTGATGAAGACACTAATTCGGATCTTCGACCATTGCATATATGAGTACGACCTGAACATATTCGGGGACCTCTTCCTCGGAGGTAATAGGTTCCACACGCACTACAAAAATTATCGTATTACCCGAATCGGTAATGAATTAGACCGAGGTTTGCTCAGTTACTACAGGGCAATCCAAGATCCCGACCAGTTTGATTATCTGATCAGTGGTATCGGAGTCTTGAGCAGACCGGGATTTGTAGCCAAAGAGGACTTCGAGAACTTTAAGGTGTGGAGACGCGACCCGAGTACGGACGAGGTAGATGCAGCGATCCTGACCTACGTGGTAAGCAAGTACAGCCGAGCTGCTAATCGGCAGGACTTTAACCTGCTCAAAGCGGGCGAAGGTATCGACATTGTTAAGCTGAGGAGGAAGTTGACTCCGCTCACGAAGATCTACCGAGATGTCCAGTTTCTAAATGAAGGGTATGACATTCCTTTCGGTCAGTTGATACACCGCGTTGATGCCCTGATTTATCTCGACCCGCCGTATTTGACAGATTGCGATAGTGGAACAGAGGAGACCGAAGGCTATGATGACAAATTCGCCGTAGTTGATCATATCATCATGTTGGATCAGGTGGTTTCCGAATCATGCAAGGCAAAGGTCATCATCAGTAACTATTTTAACGAACTTTACTTTGACTACGTGAGAAGAGGGTTTCTGAACTGCTACTTTGTCGGGATGGTTCACGTGAGTAGCAGCGGAACAGGTCGAAAACGTCCTGAGTTCATCTTCTCGAACTATACGATTCCAGATTACGTGCTTCCACCGATCCCGCACGAATATCGGTATTACCTGTAAACTCCCTTAAAGGGGTAGCCCGACCTAAAAAACTTGGAGGTATACCGTATGTTGAAGGTTTTTTCTGAATACAGGCACGCGTATGTGATAACTGGTGAGATTTACTTGCTTGGCTTCGATCTGGAGCAATGCAACATCCAAATTGAGCGAGGAAGGTAGAGCCCTGGTCGAATCTCTCTATTGGATGTATCAAGATAGGCTACGACCAAGCCTACAGCTTCATCAACTCGATAACGCCGAATGGCAACAGCATTCGATCCTTCAGTGAATTGGTTGAAGCGTACATAGCGGCGTAAGCAATGACAGAACAGTCTTACCAGATTTGGTTCCCAATCCTGCAGATGCTCGACTAAGTAGAGACAATTTAAGTGGGAGGGGGTATCGGTTGGGAAGCCAGGACTCATATGGCCGTTGACAATCGACGGCTCAACCTGAGATGTAACTAAATAGTTAATCTATAAAGAACACCACGCATTCCTATCGGGGTGTCGGAGCCCTAACCACAAATTAATCGGCTTAAAGCCACAGGAGGACTAATATGGTCATGAATACGCTAAAATCCATTAAACACGAGATTGTGAAAAGTCGTAAATCTATTCAAATGAATTTGAATGATGAATACATTGATATTTTAGATATCCTTGATGCCCTAGCACCTTATGAGATGGTTGAGTTGAATGGTAAGACTGATGAATATTTGATGCATTTGATTAGAAATGGGATTGTGGAATGGGAGAATCGAGAACAATTTTATTCTGAGGATTACATTTTGGGTTTCTCAGATGACTTTTTATTTACACACTATAAAAATGTCCTAACAGGGTCATGCATTGTAGAGTTAGTAGTGCATATTGATCCCTCGGAGGAAGGCTACTTCCCTAGGGTTATTTTGAATTTTGATGACAGCACAGGATTTCGTAACGTCCTAAAACAATGGATTGTTAATGATGACAGCACAGGAGTGTACATCGTCCTTCTTCGAAGTTCTGGGGTTATAAAACAAAAGGCGATGTATGTTGATGGTCAACCTTTGTAACCACAAGTAAATCGTAAATCGCCCTCTACGCCCCGTTCAATTCCCTCGGGGATTCCTTAGGTATTCGGAAGCCCCTAAAGCCCGTTCAAAATCCGTACAAGCCATTCAAAATTCGTTCGGGTAGTCTCGCCCTAACCTCGGCTAAGGTTTTTTATCTTTATTTTGCTCTTAATTCGCCATTTAGGTAAGCAACACCCAACCGAAGGGGTATCCCAATCGAATGACTTCGCCTGTAATTATGGAACACTCCGACCGATATTATTAGAGTAAGGAGTGTGGTGAAGTGATTACGTTCAGCGTCAACGAGAGAAGGTTTCATGAGGAAGACTTTAAGAAAATTGCTTATCTGCTAAAAGAGCTTAAAGACCCTCATTGTGATGAATATAAAAGAGTTGCCATAAGTAAGCTGGTTATGGACTGCTTAAATGGCGAGATGAAGGACAATATCCCAAGCTATAGTAAGTATGGAGAGAAGCTCAGTAATGACGAGGTTATCGGTAAATCGAGAAAGCAAATTGGTGATGAAAAAGTATCGGATTTAAGACTAGATGCACCCACCAGATCTGGACGGGGTATCGAATTGTCCGACAAGAATGTATCGATCGAAGACTTGGTCGCGGCTACAGAAGATCGTGAAGTACACTTCAAGGTGTTCGGTATCTTAGAAGCTCATCTCAATAAATTAGGGGTTTCGCTGTTCAAGGTCATCGATCCGTTAGTCGATGCAACATTGGTTGAGACCAAGACGGTAATCCGAAACCCGAGAGTAGAGAAAAAATACGAATCTAATCGGAAAATAGCTGATCAGTTTGTCACAAAGTATGCCAGTTGTATTGCGGATATTAATGTTGAGCCTGACGGGACAACACTAACCGATGATGTAATTCTTTATTTGGAACAGAACTCCCTTATAGAGCTTGTCAGGGTAGTTTTCAAAGACAAGTTGCTTTGGCAAAGGATAAAGCTGAGTCTACTTTTGTAAAAACATTAACAGATCATTTCCCAACCCCCCCCGATCTTGGTCAACCTGTAATCTACGGTATCGTAAAGGAACACATCAATCCTTCAACAGCGCGGTATGCCCACGGAATTGTCGAAAACCTGTCAGTAAGAATTGATCAGAGGGTAGCGCATGAGGAAGCCCATACAATGCACAGAAAGAGAGCACCAGGTCGCAGATGCTCTCTTTCTATTTTCAGCTAGAATGAGCCTCAAGCTGGCGTTACCCGCACAGTTTATGCCCACGAACCTGTCCAATAGACGTTGAAAGTGAGCTTATAACTATATATTAAAGACAGCTTAGACGAGAAGCCACCCCACGTTTATAATCCACCCGACCACCCAGGCAGGTTGAAAAGATTTTCTGACCTAAGGAACTCTATAATGAGTATTGGCAGCCACGAAGCCCAAACTCCTAAAAAACTAGTAATTATCGCCCTTGGTATTTTTCCCCTATCTTGGGGATAGCCCCTTCTTTAAGGCTTGCCCTTCCTATGCTCTCAAATTGCCCCTCACGGCTTGGTTCAGCCCTTCTTAGGTATATTTGCTCGCCCTTGCCATGTCTATCCATCACGATGGCTGTAATAGCGTTACGAATGTTCGCTAGTATTCCTGTTTTCGCTGTTTTATAGGATTTTTACTATCTTAGTAACGTCATTTTGAGGATTGCTAGTTTAGTTAATTAATTCTCGTGAGGGCAGTGAATATGAAATAATGCTACGTTACGGCAGAATACTTAAGCGAGGCTAAGGACAAGTCAATAATGCAGAATTTGGGGGCAAGGACCATAGGTACAGATGGAGATCAAGGTGTACATACAAGCCAGGAGAATTTATAACGGACCGTAGTTTACGTTGTGAGTAATTATAAAAAAACGAAGTCAGTTGTATAACCTGTTATAACGAACCGAAGTGCGTTTTATAATCAGGAGTGTTTTATAGCGAATCGAAGTCTAAATTGAGAGTAGTTATAAAAAAACGAAGTTTACGTTATATGCAGTTATAACCGACTGAAGCCACTTTTATAAAAAAAGACCTTATATTCTCAACCAAGCTAGCTAAACCATTCCTCGCAGTTGCTACTTGTTCGTAACTACTAATTATGTTGTTTATCTCCGATTTCGATTCCATCCATTCGACTTTGTTGGGTGAAGCGCGGAAATTTGATTCCCAAACACAATAGCTGGCTGAACTCGTAGTTATTTTTGTTTCTCCATCTTACATTATGTAGGTTTCAGCCAACTTGTCCAAATGAACCTCTAAACTAACACAAAAAAACTGGAAAGATACTAGACTTCCTCGACCTTATCTCCAATTAGGATAAATCTTAGCTTGATTATACAGACAACTTCAATTTGGTCAGATTTTGACCAAGTACTTTTTATACTACTTAGGTACTTCTACTGAGGATATTTTTCCAACCAATTTCCCCACAGATCAAAACCCTTGAAACGCGTGGTCTTAAAATCTTTATCAAAATAAAGGGATTTCGTAATCTCATAAATTATGGTATACGTGCATCCCTAACCCTAAGTAGGGAACGGGCATGAAAAGTACATGCTAGTTCTGTTGTTTTAAACTGACTTCGTTCTTAAGGTCAGCAGTTGTCGCAATTCAACATAGAAAGAAGGGGTGTTGAGTATGAAAAAGGACATCGAGAAGGCGTTCCCACTTGTTGCAGAAGAGTATCGATTGTTAATTGAAGGCTATGAGGAAATCAAAGTCAAGTCGAGGTCAGCAACGTTGACTCATGAAGAGCGATACCTACACAAACTCAAGCTGGACACTATTGAAAGAATCAGTTTAGTACTAAAACTAATAGAAGATAGCTCTGAAAGAAATAAAGTTCTTTTAGTTCTTTGTCTTAACGGGGAAAAGTGCTCGAAAAAGTATTGGAGTAAACAATTCAAGAGTCAAGCAGCTTTGAGGGTAGCAAGAAACCAGTTGCGTTCCCTGCTGTCAGTAACTCTATTCAGGCGCGATAAGATTGAAGCTCTTCTAAAGAGCGGATCGCATCAAGAAGTAGATGAACTGAGACAGTGGTATAACACTGTATTCGGTAAGGATGAATTGAAGCGTTACTATTTTAAGCCTTCTAATGGAGGGAGACCTCATGAGTCGTAAGCCAAACATCTTTCGTGAAGTCAGGGATTGGAGGGAAGTAGTTCAAACCCGTATCGAGGATGACGTCTACAGCGATGACCTTGAAATCGAGTATAAGAGGTTGGAGGCTATTGATGAAATTCTACGTTATCTCAAGACACTCGCATGGATTTCACATGGAAAGACAAAAGAACGCATTCAGTATTATTTGAAGAAAGCTGGTTTGAATGCAAGAACGACTGCAGCTGCTTTTGATACCTCGGTAAATGCCATCGAGGTAAGCGTTAAATATGTATCGGATAAAATCAGGTCGCTGATTGACGTTCCTCTTAGTGTAATTGAACAAGCGAAGGATGTATCGAGTGTTGAATCAGGACTGGCAAATTTTCGTAAAGTAACAGAAACAGGTGCACTGGTTTACCGATACTTCCTTGCAGGGGTGGATCCTTATTTGCCAAAACCGCAATACAACCCGAAACTTCGTCTGGAAGACTGTCGAAAGGAGATCTCCTTAATCGCTGTATTTGCCCACTATGCGGAGCATGTTCTGGTTCGAGAATGCGATCTGGACAAGCTGGCGCATGTTCTTTCTTTGGTAAGTTCCCTCAACGGTTCGAAGTACGACCGTGAAGCCTTAGACCACTTTTTTAGTGGGGAATTCATCCAGATAAAAGCAGGAGGTTATCTAGAGATCGAGGAACAATTGAATCAGATGTACCAGTGGCATCAGACCAATAAACAAAATCCTTACATCGATTGAAGTGGAGGCGGGGAAAACATGTCTAACATATTCAAGGTAATGAAGAAGAGCATTGGTTTACTGAATGCTGAGAAAAGATTTTGTAGGGACGTAGCAAGATTAGAGTTAATTCAGGAAAAGGTCGATGCTCTTGAAGAAATCTTTGATTTCGCTAAAGAATATGTCACATCTGCTAATCATCAAGTATTCAGTAATGTTGACGAGCGATTATGGTTTTACTTAACCGAGGGTTATTTGAACTACCATAAGGTTTCAGATCGGTTTGGGGTTTCCGTTCAAGCGGTGGCAGGAAACGTGCATTATGCATCGAAGGATTTTTCTGATTTGGTTGGGAGCCAAATCAATCTAATTAATGATGCCGGAGATATCGAAGCTGTTTGGAAAGCTTTATCTGAGTTTCGCACTATTAGGAAGTCAGTGGTCAATCCTTACGATCTGCCCGAAATATCAGAAGAATTGTTAAAGTCCTTAATGAAGAGAAAGAATAATAAGATAAGGGGCGTTGGATGTGGATAAAATCCATCGTATATCATCATTTCATGAGTATCGACCACCAGTTCCATCATCCGGTCGCCTCATAGGGGTATCAAGTGCTAATACTGCCGATCTACTCAGTATTGCAAATGATTTGTATGATGAGGCGGGGTACTCAAGATTCGTTTATTCTGTAACCAAAAGCCAACTTCGTACTTATTGTGACGAATTCTTTGCGGATTTTGTTGAAAATGTATCAGTAGAATCCGATGATTCTGAGGGCATTTCTTCAAAAATAGCAGTAACCCCCGAGGAGCCGGTTAGATGCCTGGTTTATGATGCGTTTCGTTCACCGTTGTTTACCGCACAAGAATTTAAGTTTCTAACCGGCACAGACTTATTTACTGGAATCGGCATATACTCACTCAGCTCGAAATTCGGTTTCGGTGATGAATCCAAAAAGGGACTTCTCGGTAAGGTCGCCCAATATAACCTTCAATCACAAAACTTATCCTTAGGGATGATGGTCGCCATCATTCAGCCGGATGGTAAATGGCAGTTAGCTCTTGGGCAGATTCGCGTCCATAAGTACACGAAAAGTAACAGTGGTAGTGTATGCATTGCTTTGTTCGATCCTGCAGTTTTTATATCATCAATCTTTACTAAGAAGAGTTTGAAAGATGTGCAACATGAGAAGTTTGACATTTATCTTCCTTTAGTAGGAGATATGAGCTACTACAAGTAGTCGTAATATGCTAGTTTATAAGGACTTTGTAAACTAATCGGAGATACATGTATAAATATTCTTGACTGTACAATGGAACATTTATTGATCAACCTTCGATTTAGGAGATGTTAGGTCATGAAAATTTATCAATCACTCCCTTCTTGCACGCGTTGTGATCTGCAGCGTGGTATTTTTTTTTCATTTATTGAATAAATGTAAGCGTCAGATAGTCCCGATCTAGTAAAGAGATAAGAGCTATTTGACGCTTACTTTGTGATCACAATACATAAATCGAAGATTAGTTGCTTTATCGTTCAAGAGTCTTGTACTCGCATACTAGGATCACATTCCTTTACCTCCAACTCAGACAAGCACTTATGAAGGTTCTCTCCCAACAAATAAAGCATACTGTTCGCACTTAGCTGAACCGCTCGCACTTAAACTCGAACATTCTAAATCGGCTAAACTAATTGCTTTACTGCCCTCTGCGATGCAAACAATCCAGACAATTGTCAAAAGCTGGTTGACAGCTTTGTGAACGCGATTTATCCTTATGATGATAAGACAGTGCTGATGTTCAACTACAAGCATGAAAAGAGGAAATTGTTATGTCGGAAGATCCCACAAAGGTAATCCAAACAGGTGTAAAGAAAAAGCAAAAGTTTATAATTCCTGCAGCAATAATTTTTTGTATTATCGTAATAGTAGGATTGTTTCTTGTGTTTAAGAGCAACCCGGTAAAGGATTTCACAGAGGCTATGTCCATCAACGATTTTACGGCTGCCGCTACTATTTACAATGAGAAAATGACAGAGCAGAACCAAAGTGAAGTAGCGTCGCTTATCGTTCAACGCATCGAGAAAATTGAAAAGGACTTTATTGGTGAAGCAGTTGACTTTAACGAAGTAAGTGCCAGCTTTAAGGATTTGGAACAGATTATTAAAGATTCTGTGCCAGAGCTTGGACAAGCGAGGGGTAGGGTGCAAACTCTTCACAACTCACGGTTAACTTTTGAGCGTGGCATGGGCGAGTTGGATTCGGGGAATTATGAAACCGCTATTGATACATTGTCTTTGATTACACCAACTGACGGCAACTATCAAAAGGCGCTGGAAGCGATAGAACAGGCAACATCTTTCTATAAGGATGAATCAATTCAGACGATATCTAGTATGATAAATGACGGACTGTTTGATGATGCTCTGGCAGCTATTGATACCGCCCTCGTTACATTCCCTGATGCTTCAGAATTATTGGAGCGGCGTCAAAACATCAATAGCATGATAGAACAACAACGTATGGAAGAAGAACGGCGATTAGAAGAGGAACAGCAGTTGGAGGAAGAGCGGCAGTTAGAAGAGAAGCAGCGTTTGGAAGAAGAAAAGGACAAAACGCCCTATACCGAATATTTGAATCAAGTTGATTTTGTTATTCGGGTTCCAGCACCATATAACCGGGCATTAGAAGGAGCACCCCGTCATTCTACTAAATATGAAACAACCGAACAATATAATGTAAATAACTCTGGTGCAAACGGGGTACTAATATTGTTCTATGATGATTCGTATGTTGTCTTATCAGGGGCGAATTTTACTAGCCCTAATGCACTACCAGAATTTTCAGATGGCGCCTTGGAGGGTACAAACTTGGAGAGTAGTGCAGATAAAGTCGGATTTTATACTTACGACGATGTTGCGAAAATTAAAGAGCAGTATCGGGATGCTACAATTTATTTGAATAGTTACCTTGATGTTGGTGGTGCTTTGGTTTCTTTTGGAGAAGGGAAATATATTCGCATAAAATCTAAGACTCTTGACTACCCATATATAATTGCGGAAAATTATCATCAAGGAAATGCTGTAGAGTAATTTTGCTTACCTTGGCTCAAATAGACAAAAAGTAAAAATGATTAGCATTCAGTCAAGAAACAGGCTATCGGATTTTACTCGATAGCCTGTTTCTTTTTATGTGCTGGATTCATTCATCACAGTTAGCATTTGGTCTGCAATTCTAAACATCATTTCGCGCTTTATCGCTTTATAAAGTGATAAAGTCACGTCATAGAATTGCGGTTTTCTTTGATGAATGAATAAATCTCTATCGATTTGAAATTCAACTTCAGGAGTATGGGGGAGAGCTACACTATATTACAGAGGAATGAAATACCCGAAATGCTAGAACCCAATATTGTGAACTACAACTTCTCAACAATCAAATTTCTTCTAATCTGATGAGTTTGTCCAACCAAGGTGATGTGAGTGAATGGTCTCTACATCGAATGGTTGCTGAAACACGTACTATTATTGACCCCGGCAGGGGTTTTTTTTTCTAGGAAATGTATTATCGCCCCTTGTAATTAAAATCATGTTAACTTATGTTGAATACAACAAGACATAGTAAGTTATTTGGTAGTTGGTGTTTACATGTATTATTCTGATGAGCAGTTCGCTAAAGAAGTGGACGAGAAGCTGGGAAATGTGAAGTTTTTCAAGCGTGTTATGTGAGAACACGGTAAAATCAAGACCTACACACAGCTGACTACGAATCATAAGCCTTATTTCCAACAGGTCCAACAATTACACAAGGGTATGATTTGGGACAAAGCGGTTCGCACAGTAGTCCCAACGATGCTGTAAGAGAAGGGTGGAATTAACTCATGCATTACTCTGATGAACAGTTTGCAAGTGCTCTCAACGAAAAAATGGGTAATATAAGGTAATACAAAGCATTCTACGGGAGAATGGACTCATTGGTGCACGTCAGCAATTCTCTGAAGAACACAGAAGTTACTTCGAACAAATCTGCGAGTTGAAGGACAGAATCCATTGTACATGGGAAACGGCAATCTGAACTGTGTTATCGGATAAGGCGACTGAAATGCCCGTAGCCGCCCCTGCCCCCGCTAGTATGAGCGAAGATGTTCCTGAACTTTTACGTCAGATTCTTCAGACCCTGCAACAGATTTAACAGAAGCTTTAAAGTTGGTCGTATATCTACCTTGAGAATGAAACAAAATATGCAGCTTAAACTTGGCAGCCGATAACTCGATCTTTCCGTCTGATATAGACAAGAATTTATTGCCCTTAACAGCTAATTGGGGTATTCTGATAACAACAGTATATCTTGGATGCGGAAGAACCGCATGATAGCAGCCCACAAACAGGGTCTGTCTCATCATGTGGTCTTTTTTGCATTCAACACTAAACAGGGGGTTCACTCAAAATGAATAACTGCACTTTTTGTTCCATTGAAACTAAGATCTTATTTAGTCATATAACCCACGAGATCGGAAATCTTTGTCTTCAATGCTATCTGCAACTTCACGGAACATGCTCAGTATGTTCAGTATCTCTCTTACCAGTTGAGGTGAAACCTGATGTAACCTACAATCTTCAGGCAAAGTTTATTGGTATGGGAGAGAAGAAAACGATTCTTGTCTGTGATTCTTGCAATGATGCCATTCGTAAGGAGTTCCCGCTGTTGTTCAGATAAGGGGTATGGAGGGCATAACTTAGCGAATGACTACAAATTCTTATTATTAGTTTTAAGAGATTTATTCAGATGCCTTAGCGTTTTATCCCAAGCTATATTTCCAATGCAGAAAGGATGAAATTTTCAGAAATCAATTAGGTGGAGAAACTTGTAACTTTCTCACAATGAAGTTAGAATAAAACGAATTTAAATTATTTCCTATATTTTTTGGAAGTGAGATCAGTGGCTCTCGTCGGTTTATAGTGCTATACATGGTCACCAAGGATTCAATGATGCCTACTTATTGTCACTACAACTTACCCTACCACCCGACCATAGGGTGGTTTTCTATTATCACTCTGATGCAAACAAAACACGAATTATTTCTGGATAGGAGGCTCTATATGCAAGTCACGTTCAATGAATTGGATTTTGGGGTAGAGATCGAGTTTAGTGGTATCACTCGACATCAAGCCGCCAAAATCTTAGTACAGTATTTTGGGACGACTTTCGTAAAATACGGGGGATGGAATAATGAGGAATTTCACATACCTGATCAACAAGGAAGAATCTTTAAAATTGTAATGGATGGCTCCGTTGATGCTTTGTGCAGAGAAGGAAATACAGACGTACCGGGAACAGATGAGTATAAATGCGAAATGGTCACCCCCGTGCTTCATTATTCTGATCTCCCGATTCTTCTAGGTGCAATCACAGCCTTAAAACGCGGAGGCGCAATAACCGGAGTAAACTGCGGAACTCATATTCATATTGATGCATCGTTGTTTACGTCACAACAACTTCGAACATTATGCAACTTGGTATACAGACATCAGTACTTGTTGACCAACGCTCTCTGTATAAGGGAATCGCGCAAGAAAAAATTCTGCGCAGATCTCTCGGAAGAGTTCATCGAGAAACTGAATAGAGTTAAACCGGAAACTTATGAAGAATGGTCTGAAGTATGGTATTCCGGATACAATGCTCTTGAAGCGACAAGGTACATTAGGAAGAACCATTCTCGGTATAGAGTTTTAAACCTTCATAACCTCTTATCAGGGCGGTTTAAGGCAGTCGAGTTCAGACTGTTTAATAGCTCCCTTGATGTTGTGCATATCAAGGCTTACATTCAACTATGCCTGATCATCACTGCGCAGGCTCTTCGACAGAAAAAGGCTATAACCCGAATCGCCATATCCGACAATAATAAATTTACGTTCAGAGTTTTCTTACTCAAAGCGGGCGCAATTGGTGATGAATTCCGAGAGATGCGCCTTTTGCTTCTAAAGAATTTAGAAGGTGATTCTGGCAGGCGTCGTCCAAATATTGGTAATAAGCCAGTTGAGGCGATTTGAGGAAATGGTGGGATTACGAACAATATTCTTCTTCCTGAAGAGTACTAAGCGTTACTTGTTTTCGAATTTTGCTAATTCACTTGGACTTCGTCCATAAAGCCAGCATACTATCCGTTAAAAGAGGCATCTTTCGTTGAAAGGGTGGAAGAAAGGTTTTCACCTGAAGCCAGGGGGTATCCCTAACTTTGGAGACATTATTGTGTTTTTACATTATCTACCTCTTATCAAACTACCTTTGTATAACAACAATCAAAATTCCTATCCTAGAAAATCATATACTCGCTGGAAATATAATTTGTGTTGTAGGTATTTATGTCTTCTCCTGCAGACGTTTCTCATAGCCGAGGTTTATATAGGTTCACGTCTGTCCTTCCACTCATCAATTTCTCGTGGATCAACATTAAGAAGCTCACATATATGTAATGCGATGGTGACTGTAGGTGTAGTGATGCCGTGTTCGATGTTCTGATAGTGTTTTAAGGAAACATTAATAGCTCGACTTAACTTTTCTTGACTAATGCCTTTGTTTTTTCTGGCTTCTCTTAGTTCCAAGGGTAAACAACTCCTAGCTTGTTTACCCCATAGTAGCCAATACATGAATTTTGCATAACACATTTTAGTTGGCAAACTATAATACATGAATTATAATTACTAAAACTACGATTCATCTTAATTAAGGAGAGTGATCATAGGGAGTTAAGCTCGAGATTTATTATATAACTAGTAATAAGTAAGAAAGTTTGATTCATGGCATTGACGCTAAAAAATAAGCACTCATGAGTGTTGATAGGGAATAACATGAGTGCTTTGGCGTACATTTCTTCGATTCTTCAATGATAATCTTGTGCAATTCTTATTAGTTATGTTATTTATTCAATTATCCGTAAGTGAGTAAAAAGTTCCTTACTTTCAAGGGACGTTTCATATTTTTAAGTGCTGTTATGATTATTCCGGAACTCTGCAGTAATGCAGTCAAGAAAGAACATAGCTTGTTCTGTTCTGATTGTGGATCAAAACTTTAAAATAGTAAAAATCACCAATTATTATCCAGATATTCAATTTTTGAAAAATAAAAATTAGGGGATACTTTAATGTTCAAATTGAATCGAGATAGTTTGAAAGGATTTACGATGGGAGCGATTACTGTTGCCTTATTCGGTTCATTGTTAGGAACAACCTACGCTTCCGGAAAACTCACCAGTATCAATATTGTCAAAGGAGGGATTAAGCTCTTTGTAGATGGGAAATTAGTTAAACCGACCGACAGTGATGGTAAGGTAGTTGAACCATTCATTTATGATGGTACCACGTATCTTCCGCTGAGAGCTTTATCCAATGCATTGACAAATAACCAGAAGCAAGTTAAGTGGGATGCCGGTACATCGTCCATCTATGTTGGACAAGCTCCAGTCGCGGCACAGACGAGTATCGAAGAATTAAAGTATTACGAAGGTACACAAGGCAAGGTTCTAACAGGCGAGGATGCATCTTTTCAGATTTTAGATAAAAAAATCACTCCTTTTAATCGCCTTGATACTGGTTATGCATATCCGGGTGAGAAGTACTACTCAGATGCTGCGGAGTATATTTATATTTTGAATTCAAACTACAGAGAACTTAGCGGTCAGTTTACAATCCCTTATACAGGATTAGGAGCCGATTTTGAAAGTAAGATTCAATTTTATAGTGTAAACAAGAAGGGGAATAAAACGTTGATCAAAGAAATTGCTACAAAAGTTGGTGATGACATTCAGCAGGTAAGTGTCAATGTTCAAGGTGTTGAGATATTGCAAATTGAGTTCGATAAACCAAGCGCCTTCTATAATATTACACTTTCCGGCATTCAATAAGAAATACATAAATGAACTACATGACTGTGTTATTGGAAAAAGTAACTGAAAATCCGACTGTCATGCCTGTGTCCGAGAGCACTAGCGAAGATATTCCAGGACTTTTGCGGCAGATTCTTCAGACCTTGCAACGGATCGAACATAAGCTTTAGGTCGTTCGTATTGTTGACTGGAGAATGAATTAAAATATGGAGCTTGAACATGGTAGCTGAGTATCCTGTGGCTACCTTCAAGTTACGAAGCGATATTTCTTGCTCCTTATCAGCACTTGGGTTATATTGGTAGAAGGTGAATAATCCTTGAATGCGGAAGCACCGCAGACATTGCCTTTAACGGGCGAAGTCTGCGGTTTTTTGCGTTCAATAACAAATTTGGAGGCGTTGGAGATGAGTTGTGTATTTTGTCAGAAGGAAGCCGAAATGCTGTTCAATCATTTAACCCACGATATGGGTTCACTTTGCATGGAGGATTACATGAAGCTCCACGGTTCCTGCGGGGTATGCGGTAAAAGCTTAATGCCACATAAGGTTCTTTCCGACAAAGATTATCGCGTTTCTGTAAAGTTTATTGATACGGGTGACAAGAACCTGATTGTCTGTGACCAATGCTATGATGCGATCACTAATGAGTTTGCACATATGTTTGAGGGGTATTAGGGGTTTAGGTTTTGGATGACTCTGCTCAGCTTAAAAGGTTATGACATGACTCTCGGCGAAATTTGTAGGAGATGCGTAGATAACTGTGACGAGGTGAAACAATTAATGAACATTGAATTTCAGCAAATCTACACAAGTTACAAAACGGATAAAGAAGTAAGTGATGCTATGGTTCAGAAATGCCTTGGAATTGTTCCAGAAGCATCTGATTTCTTTGATTCTATACGAGATCGTATGACAACGTATGGCAAACCTTTTATGATTCTACCAGCTGGTATTAATGGAGCTTGCACACTGGTTGAAGATGACGCCTTGTGCATCAAATTTAGCTATGAAGTGGATTCAGGTAAATTTCCCTCGTATTTAGTACATGAATTAGGTGAGGCTGATTATTTGTCCAAGGGGTTTCCGAAAACCTTGGATGAGGAAGAACGGGGTTTTGCTCCAAGGATAATTGAGTGCTTCAGTCACCCGCATTGTAGAAGAGTTGCGGCGGCTTGGGGGCTGTCCGAATTAGAAGGTGAATTTCGAAGTGAGATGGAGATTGAGGCACGCTTAAAACAGGACTATATGATAGATTATACTCCTGAGTGGAAACGTATTATGGATATCGTTTGGACAATAAGTACATTCCCAGAATTGTATAATCGAAGGAATGAGATGAATGGGTATGTGGTATATCAAGAAAGTATTGAAGAACTCTTATCAATTATAAGTGTAAATACGATTGAAGTTACTCCTCAGGAGGTTTTCACTCGCATGGAATTGGTTGTTGAAAAGCTTGAAGCTAGAGGTATGCCCCAAATCAAGGTTCAGTATCCTTTCTGACAGAATGGCGTAGGTCTAATTCGCGGCTTCTCGGATCAGGGGTAGACCTGGGCGAATTTGAAGACCTTGTAGCCAAGATAATTATTAAGGGGAGCTGATATCCTTGGACAGTATCAGCTCCCATCCTTCAGATTACCCCATGTGCGACCATCACCGCACATGGGGCATTTTTTATGCAGCATCACCCGCTCACCCGACCATGAGATTTGTAATGAGTTTCCACAGCTGCTCGAATAAGGGGTGAAAGAAGTAGTAGGTATTTAGTATAATGGTAATGTGGTGATTATTCCCAGATGCGTTACTGATGGAGGGGAGCTATATTACTGATCCAACAAAATACCTGCAATTAAAACTAAATCAAGTGGCTTCAAGACACCTCTCAGATAAAGTGGCACTCTTCCGAGGGTTCTACGATGATATTGCTGATGAAAGGCTTAAAGAGTTGTTTGCAATCTTTCATATGCAGTTTAATAATCTGTTCGCATTCATGAACCAGAAACGCTACGCAAGTGGCGGAGGACATTTTAATGCAGATGTAAGTCGAGACCTCATTGACTTAATTGAACAAGAAAGAGTAATTCAAGCTACACTTAAAGGTGATTTTGCTTTTGAGATTAATGACTACTATGAAGAAATTATGGGCAAATGCAGGTCTTTTCTATCGATGAGTGGGGGTAGTTCTATCCCTGAGGATTTCCCACCAATAGATATCATAGAGGACAAGCCTATTTTTACTTTAGTTGATACCATGACAATCCCAGGGACATTACCAAGTGCCATTGCAAAATTAAAATTTATTGGCGAGGGTTCATACGCAAAGGTATTAAAGTATAAAGATCCACATTATAATTCTTACTTCGCCGTTAAGCGAGCGGAAGGTGATTTGCGACCTGATGAGCTGGAGCGGTTTAAGAATGAATATAACGATCTTCGAACCTTGGATAGCCTATTTGTCATCAAAGCTTATTCCTATGATGATGAGAAAAATGAGTATGTTATGGAGTACGCAGATGAGACATTGTCTAAATACATAAACCGGAGCAACTCTACACTAACGTTTAACAAAAGAAGAGTTTATGTAGAACAATTAATTCGTGCCTTCGATTATATTCATTCAACAGGAATACTCCATAGGGACATCAGTTACACGAATATTTTAGTCAAGCATTATGGCGATGGTGCTTCCTTATTAAAGGTCTCCGATTTCGGCTTGGTAAAACGTCCTAATAGCAATTTGACCAGACAGGGAACAGAAATCAAAGGAGCTATTAATGATTACACTGACTTGACTGCAGTTGGTTTCGAAAATTATGAAATAAGACATGAGACTTATGCACTTGGAAAAGTCATTTATTTTATTCTTACTGGTCGAACAACTGGGTATCATCGTGAAACGAATGAAGCATTGAAGGAATTTATTTCAAGAGCAATTTCTCCAGATAAGAGCCAGAGGTTTACTAGTATTGAAGAAATGAAGGCTGAATTGTATTCGAAGGTGTTCCCTTCACTCCGCAAAGAATCTGCCGAATAGGTAATTACCATTAACCAATCAACCATCCTATTCCAAGGTTGGTTTTTCTGTTTCATAGTTTAGAGTAAAATGGTTATTAGGCTACCGAAACTTGAAATGGGGAAGCATAATGAATTCATATATTCTAGATAGCTCCTTGCTTGAGAAGTTCAAGCAAGCCGTAAGCGATCATGACGATTTCCTGATTAACACATACAGTAACTACAATGGGAAGAACCTCTGGAGCCTAATTTGCTCTGCGAAGGATTGGCTCACCGTCAGCGTGAACGGTTTGCCATACATCGATTTGACCCACTCTCATGACGATGTTCGTTCATTGAATGTTCTGCAGTTGATCACAACATATGATCTTGTCATCCAATCCATCGAGCAGCTCCATCGTGTTTTCGAGATGGAATACCCGCTAGAGAAAGACGATTCGGTGTTCAATGCGGCAGTTCTCGACGATGCGTATTTTGCGCAGATCCGGGCATGCTTCGGTGCACATCCAGTCGATTTAAGAAGTTCAGACGGAACGAAGAGTACGGACAAGTACTTCGCCTCTTGGTCTAGCGATGTCGGCAGCAGGATCGGTGGTAACGATGATTATTGAGTTTATCTCTACAGCAATAATCCCGATGGGGATCAACCTATTCGCTTCTCAATGAGCTTCGCCAAAATTCATGAGTATACGATTAAACGATACTCCCTCTTATCGAACGTGATCAGCGTAATAGAGAAAAAGCATGGTATCTTTATCGAGGAGCAACGGCAGCGCCCGATCTCCCGCAACCACTCCGATGTTGTTGAGCAGCTTCAGATTCTCTTAAAGGGGAACAGTACTCGAATTCGTGAGGGTGATGGGTATCATTATGACATTGAGACGCTGATAGAGCTGTTCACTGCTCCGCAGGATTTCCCCGAGCAGGAACGGCAAGAAGTAGCGCAATACCTGAACTCCCTACATGTATTGGTCGATGAGCTATACGAAGCTCTCCAGAGCATGACATTTGGTGAAGATGGTATGGCGCATGGACACCTTCTACATTCGAGATCGCCTAAGTTCCACGGACTTCATTACGATCTGGAGAAAGTGTTCGAGTACCTGAACAATCCATATTTCAGTGCTGAACGGGTCGATTATCACCTCAGACGTCTTATCAGTGAAGGGGTTCTAACGCCTTATGTTAGTCGGCAGATGGACAAGCGAGACCTGCAGCTCTTGCTCTTGGCTAGGCTTACTGAGGTGCGCTAGGCAGCTCATCTTTCTTGTCTGGATTTCCTCTTAATGGTATGGGATATGGATTTTAATGAAGGAGGATGAGTCTTTTGGGAAAAATAACTCCTGAGATCAAAGCGATAATTGAGAAACACCAATATGATCGAAACCTACGTAAATACTCGGATCAGCACTACTTTAACGATAACTCCTTCTTCCGCAAGGTCAATTCCAACAAAGATGTTGAGTACACTAAAGCCGGTATCTTCAATAGACTCGCTCATTACAAGAAAGTCTACCCTCTTGTTCGCGATGATGATGTTGATATGGAGAGAGCCGCGGCGCAGTTTGAGATTGCAGTAAAGAAAGTGATTCAGTGTTTGGATAACCCTCATACGGACTTCAACTATTCTGTTGAAGAGCTTCAGGGGTTAATCGACTCCGTCTTTGACTGTCATGACAAGGTTAATGAACTAGCTATCAGAAAAGCAATGCAGGACTAATTCAATACGGCTGCACACAACCACCCTTTGAGAACGGGTGGTTTTCTTTTTTGAGCTAAAGCTCATTCAAATAAAGTAGCTTATTTGTCTTTTATGGTAAGATTACAGAACAAGACAACTAAAGTCGTCGTTTTAATATGAACAAGTATGAAACTATCATAGGAGAGTCCAAAAATGAAAAAGAAAATGAACTATTTAATCGCATTGTTAATGATCGTCTTGATGGTTGGCTGTTCCAATGCAGAAAATTTAACTATTACAAATGCAGAAGATACTCCACAAAAAGTAACGACAGTTGACAAAAAACATAAAGGAACTGTTACCGAGGTCGTTGAAGAGACTGAAGCAGTTGAAACTCCGTCGACGGTTGTTGAAAAACCGGCAGCTGAGGAAGCACCTACGCAACCCAATAACGATCTATTCTCAGGATACAAACGTATTGAAGTGAATGCTTGTGATTTGTCGGGGCAACGTAAACCTAATGTCGTTGTGGATGTTGGTTACGGGGATCGCGAGTACTGGGCATTTACAAACGAACATGGGCAGCTAGTTCGAGTCATTGCAGACGAACTCATTCTACAAGATGACAGTAATGAGTCTGTATCATCGTCTGGTAGATATTGCTCTGATGAGGCGAAGGTTCCAGGTGTCGAAAGTGATGTGCTAGATGAAGGGCATGTCATTGCTGATTCCCTCGGAGGGGTGTCGAATGCTTATAATATTACCCCGCAAGATAGCACGCTCAACCGACATGGTGATCAAGCGTATATGGAAGATACGATTCGCAAAGCAGGTGGAGCAAGTAATTTTGAAGCCATTATCAACTACCCGAACACCAAAACGCAAATTCCATCAAGTTATCAGTACACCTATACGTTAAAAGGTAATGTGATTGTCGATAAATTTGATAACGTGAACCCTGACGAGGTTAACGCATCGCTTGGGTTGACAGGTGATGATACTTCTAAGCCGAGCAGTAAAAACACAGAGGGTGACCTTTCTAAGGTTGATACAAATGGAAATGGAAAAGTAACGATTAAAGAAGCAAAAGCGGCAGGCTTCAAGATGCCTATAACAAGGGATCATTGGTTGTATCAATATATGGATGATCGTGATGGTGACGGTATGGTAGGTGAGTAAATCCTGAGTTTATTTACTGTTTTTCGTTCACTTGCTGTCCCTTCATTTGTATAAGTATGGACTTTTTGTTGAAGGTTTTGAAAAAGTTGCGGTTCTGCTGAAAAAGGCATCATCGCGGCAAGGTCGATTAAAGGCGTACAAGAAGCAGTGCAGCGACTTTATACGAATATGGGGTCACTGGTTTTATCTTGAACGGTAACCAATTACAAATAGAAGCAACTCGTTGAAGAACACACAGCAAAGCAGCTTCATAGGTAGCAACCCGACCACCCGCCCTGCCAAGGGCGGGCTTCTTTTTGTCCACCTCTCCCTCACTCGTATTGAAGCCCTCTTGAAAAGAACACCTATCGAAAATTTCCCCAACAATATTTTCAAAAATCCGGATAAATGCGTTAAAAAGCTCGAGAAAAAACATAGTAGTAGGCGGTAATTTTCTTGGTTAGGATAGGTGCATTTGGAGACTTCGCCAATCTGAACATTTTTGAAATTCTTCGGAGTTGACCGGGGCGAGAAACTGGTCACAATAAAACATTAATGTTAGAATACAACGACTAAAAAGTTTAGTAATTCTTGGGGACGGTGAATGCGATGGAAGTTATGGGCTTTGGGGTGAAGCGTAATTACGGATACATAGGTAGTGAGTACCTCCAGAAGCAATGTCATGTAACTAAACACATAATTAAGGGTTCGACCTAACCCAACCACCCGAGCATCCACTCAGGGTGGTTTTCTTCTTTTTATCATTAACGATTGGAGGGCATTCAATGCAAGTGGGGTTCGATGAGTTGTCTCTAGGGATAGAGATCGAGTTCAGTGGGATCAGTAGGTTTGAAGCAGCCCAAGTCTTAGTCGATTATTTCGGAACGACTTTTGTAAAGTTCGGTGGCTGGAATAATGAAGAGTACCACATACCCTGCCAGAAAGGTCACATTTGGCAGCTTGTAAATGACGGTTCCGTAGATGCTCAGAAAAAGGTAGGAAACACGGTCGTCCCTGCAACGGAGGATTACAAGTGTGAGTTAATTACTCCGGTGATTTCATATCATGATATCTCGACTCTCTTAGGGGTAGTCGCAGCATTAAAAGCGGCTGGTGGAATAACCGGCGCAAACTGTGGGATTCATGTCCACATTGGTGCTGAAAAATTTGATCCGAAAAGTTTTCGGGTCTTATGTAATCTCGTTTACAGCAAACAGTATCTTCTTGCGAATGCTTTAACAGTAAAAGAAGTTCGTAAGGGGCAGTATTGTTCTTACCTGACCGACGAATCCATCAGGCATCTTAATTCTGAAAAACCAACGACATGGGAGCATTTTAAGGAGATCTGGTATGCCGGAACCTTGGATGCAGTCAGAACCATAAGGAGAAACGAGAGCCGATATCGCATTATTAACTTACATAACTTACTTTCGGGAAGACAGCCGACAATAGAGTACCGGCTTTACGACAGTATTTTGGACGCTGATTACGTTAAGGCATACATCCAATTTAGTTTACTCCTTACCTGTCAAGCACTAAGACAGAAGAAGGCATCTACCCGCATAATGATGTCAGAGAACAGCAAATTTACTTTTCGGGTATTTCTTTTGAAAATAAATGCCATCGGCTCAGACTTCCGTGAAATGCGCCTTCTATTCTTAAAGCACTTGGAAGGTGACTCCGGTAGACGCCGCCCGATCTGTAAGCCAGAGCCGTATCGAGCCACATTAAATAATTCTAAATCATTCGGAAAGGTTGATTAAATATGAGTAGGCGAATATTGGTTGCAACATATGGTCTCCTGATGAACTCTAGAGAAATAAATCGACATCAACTTGGGGCTTATGCAGTAGCGAAAGGGACAATTGAGAATCACGAACTGGAGTTTAAGGTTCAGCCCACAATTATCGAGAAGCCCAATTGCCACGTTCCGGTAGTGATTTGGTCGATCCCCAAGGAGAAGATAAACAGGTATGAATTTATCGAGTTTTGCAACATCGGAGAATTCAAAAAGAGGGAACTTTCAGTTAAGATCGTTTCTTTGACTGAAAGAGGTATAAAAGAGGGATTCTCACGTGATGAAGTGACCGCCTCGGTCTACATATCCACTTCTATTCGATTCATGATGCAGCCGAGCCTAGCGGACTACAACTTGCTTTTCTCGGCATACCAAGAACATGCATTCGATACCGCCGTTCTGCTACAGGCAGCTCTTGCCGCCAAAACGATCTCCGAAGAACGGCAGCGAATGGATTGGGAAAAGCAACATGAGCTACTGAAGTCGACAGGACTTAATGGAGAAAATCCTGAGATTGTTTATGCTAACCTAATCGCTAAGTCGATCTTGAACATTAATACGGTAAATTCTTCTTCGGAAAGTGGTGACTAATTTTGCTATACGTGAAAACGCCAGGTATCGACAGAGTTGGTTGTTACGATTGGCAGCTGGCAGTCGCTATCGTCGTAAGACTGTATCAAGATAACGAGCACTTCATCTCATTTGAGCCAAGTGCCGTTAGAAAGACATGGATCACCGATGGAAACGAGAACGAGCTTGCCGTAGTCGACAAATTGCTCTTTCCTTCCGGTGTGAAGGTATGGGCGATCTATGGGGATGACAGTCAAAATCAGTATTTCACCTTTATGTTACCTGAAGAATATTGAGGGGTAACCGTCCTAATATTGCTGTATTAATTCGAATACATAGCTTTTAGCCCAAGGGCAGCTGTCGTGGTAGACAGCCGCTCTTCATTTTTTCCATTCTCAAGATTATCAAATTATCGCCTACGGTATCAGAGGAAAACCAAATTTATGCGACCATCTCAGCGAAGTCCGATCAGTTGCTATGATTCCGATAATAGAGCCGGTAGCCTAAGCAGCAGCTCAACCCGATATCCCCACGATGGAGGTTCGGCTCATGAATTGCAGTCTTCACCTTCACCGTTCCCCAAGGTGAACTTCACCGATCTGAAAAAGCGTAACAACGATATCGTCACTTGGCTAAAGGTCGGCTCCGTTAACATCGACATGCCAATCGTTCAAACGACCAACACTATGTTGTAATTGGAGGTAGCAGCTTATGCGCTGTCTCTTTTTATGTTGATTTACGTCGATTTAATGGGAGGGATTGGGAGGTAATCCGTTGAATTATGGAATATGAAGTCTTATTGATTCCTGTGTTGGGGGATCTGCCCTTTTCAGGGGTTTAGACTAACCATATTCAAAATACGTATAGAGGGTATAAAACTATGAAGTTTAAAGTATTCGGCTTCCATGAAAGATTATATCAATGGATAGCTTTCATCTCAGTAGTCTTAATCACGACCGGATGTGTAGCTTACTATTTAGTATTAAAAGACTACAGTGCTACTGGTAATAAGGCAGCGAATCGATTCTTAATTGAGTTCCAGGATTCCTCGTTCATCATAGGGGTTGTTTACGCACTTTTTCTTTTTATTGTAGGTCTATATTTATCCTCAATGTCATCGAGAGTCCAAAACCTGTACTATCATCGAAAAGAGCAGTATATAAACATAAAAAGATTGAGCGAAGTGGTATCGGTTGATCTAATGCACGATGTTTCGGATGATAAATATGTATCAATGATTATATTACATCGAGGGTTTACTGGGAGGCTTGGAGAGAAGAAGCGAAGACCTTACATTATAGAGGATGGTTTCAAATATACTTCAAAGTATTTGAAACTTGAAGACGATCTCCTGTCGCTAAGGAGTAAGCTTCTTGAGCTTTATAATTTGAAAATCAATAAATACATTGATTGCTATAGTCTAAAGAAAAAACACCTAAATGTATTTATACACGATCTGGATGAATTCTTACTTGATATCAATAGTTGGATTGATAAGCATATTGAAGTAACTGAGATACAAAGGAAAGCATTCCTTGATTATATACGGAAGTTAGTTGCTACAGTCTCACAAGATGACAAGAAACATAATAGAAACAAACTTAAGTTTGAGAGAATATATGCTAAGAGTGCTCGAAAGGTTAAAAACATTACCTTTAGGATAGAGAAGGTTTATGGAGCTAGACTGCATAACGACATAAAGTTCGAGGATAATATTACAATAAATCTAAATGAACTCGAGAAACTGATTAATAGATTAACTGATAAAACTCTTTCTTATGATGACCTTTCGGAATTGTTAAGTGATCAAAATAATGAGTTGCAAGGTGAAATAAATACAGTACATGCTCGGCTTCATGAATTGCAGGAAATGATCGAGGATATCCGGGGTTATTAATTCTGAAGCTAAACGTAAAAAGGACAGTTTAGTACTCGTTATTTGAGTTGTAATTTATCGGTAACTTGTAAAAGCCGAGAATTAATACCATTGTTGTTCGCTCATTAATATCTATGGTGATGGGGGTCAAGGATATGGCGGTTAGAAAAGTTACACTTACAGTGAAAGAAGTATCAGAGATGCTTGGAATTTCAAATGCAAAAATTTATGAAATGGTAAGAACAAAACAAATCCCTTGCATTAAGGTCGGAAGTCGAGTCGTATTCCATGAAGACGTATTGCGTGAGTGGATGGGGGCAGCAATTGTAGCTCCGAGAGGACCATTATTGACTCCCCTTCCCCCTGAGCGAGGAGAAACTGATGAGCAAGGATCTGGAACCCGTTTTGAAATGCATTTATCGGGCGAGACCATTCGTTTTATACAAACTGTACTGGAGATTCAAGAAGCTGATATCAAAAAGCACTTAGATGAAGTTTTTGAAGAGAGTGCAACAAAGAGTGTCTATTATATAGATAGACCAGAGGATTTGGAAAAGCGAAGATTATATGCTCAGCGTCGATACCATGCTCTGATAATTGCATTAGATGAAATGGATCGCGAATTTGCCAAAGCTCAACGGCGTGAGCTCAAATGATCGGGTATGTCATTTGGGGAGAAGAAGAGGCTAAAAAGTGGTATGACGAGCACATGTTCGTTAAGGAAGCCGCTGAGTATCTCGGGTTATCGAAATATCTAATACGTAAGATGGTGAAAGAAAATAAGATCCCTTATAGTAAGACATTCCGAGATGTCTCCTTTCATAAGGCTATCCTTGATGCATGGATGCGCGGCGAGTTTCCTCCGGGTAAAGTGGCACTTATTCTCGATAAAGAGTGTATTGGTTATGATCACAGGGACGCCCTATATGAGCATTATCAAAGATACCCTGAACTGCTTGAACAGATAAAACAAAAAACAGAGCAAAGTAACCCACGAAGAGATGAGTATTCGATTGAAGTTCTTGATGATGGGGTAAAATTGACCCTGTATGCTACAGACAGAACAATTATCTCCAATATCTTTCTGAACAATTATATTGTGGATGATATGATTAGTATCGTTAACTTATACAAGTCAAAATGAAGCAGGATGGAATCGGTGAAAACTTGATGTTTGGGGAGGGAAGAACGATAGACAGATTTATGATAAAAGAGTCGAATGTGACGATACATACGGAAGCACTATTCGACTTGGAACATTCAAATGATTATCGTTATTCATTATTAAAAAGCTGGGACAATAATGATACTGAATCCAAACGAGCAACTGCTATTTTATTTAATCCTAGCCAAGCGACAGAGCACATATTAGATGTTACTGTTATGAATCTTCTCAACTGCTTAATTCCAAATCCAAGCTATAACGCGGTTGAGGTGCTCAATATGTATCCAGTAATGAGGTCGAACCCAAAGGATTTTGACTTCCATTCTCAAGTGCCGCTGGATAAGTATCTTCTCAATCTTGAGTACATTAAGTATGCGCTTAATGAAAAACACACGGATCATGTGATACTTGGATGGGGAGGGAGACCAGGTGGTCTTTGGATTGATTATAATAAGGCTCTTTTTGAGATAATTTTGCAGGCAAAGAAACCACTTTATTGTTTTGGTGAAACAAGAGATTTGAAAAAGCGATTGCAACCGATTCATCCAAGTAGGTTTCACCTAATGGAAAAGCTACCTGATCTCAGAATGTATAACTTTAGCTATCAGTTATAAAAGGAGAGACGGACTATTAACAGTTCAACCGCTCAAATAGAGCGGTTTTATTTTGCTCAATAGAAACTGTCTGCTAACCATACATTCCTGATTGGCTCTAATCGATTCAATGTCACTAGGGGCTTAAATATTGGTCTTTGATCGCTTACAAGCCGTTACACGTCATTGTCTCCACCCATGCTCTAAATGGGGTTAGCTAATTGCATTACAATAGAAGGAACTAATCTGCAGCATAACCGTCAAGCCGTTCTAAAAGAACACTTTTCACCCTCACCTTTGTCACCTATCGGCGGTCAGCGGCTCGTCGTTCGGCTTCGCTTTTAGCTCCCCGACTGCCTTTCAAAAGAAAGACTTCAACAATCTCTGCACCCAAGTTATCATGACGAGGTTCAGAACTCTTAAGTTATGGACTCCCTATTTCTGCTTGATTTTTGAATGGTAGAATGCGGGTTCATCCGGTGTCAAAACTTAGGGTCATAATTAGATGCTAAAAAGTCGGGATGGTGGCTGAAATCATGGCAAAATACGGATATATTCGAGTATCAACGGTGGGTCAGTCCAAGCATGGCAACAGCTTGGACAAACAGGTCAATTCTCTCCTTATCGAAGGGGTCGACCGTGATAGCATTTTCTCCGATACGTTTACAGGGACAAAGGTAGATCGTCCTGAATTTTCAAAGCTCTGTATTGCGCTAAAGGAAGGCGATACTTTGGTTGTAACGAAGTTGGATCGATTTGCTCGGAGTATGATCCAAGGCGCACAGATTGTAAACGAACTGATCGGTCGAGGGGTAAGGGTGCATATCCTGAACATAGGTATTTTGGATAACACTCCGACCAGTAAGTTGATCCGTAATATATTCTTCGCTTTCGCTGAGTTTGAGCGCGATATGATCGTTGAGCGTACTGGTGAGGGGAAGGCTATTGCTAAACAAAAGGAAGGATTCCGCGAAGGGAGACCCAATAAGTTCACGAAGGTGCAAATCAATCACGCGATCAGCTTGCTAGAGACTAATACAATTAAGCAAGTCTCCAGTATGACTCGTATTAGTGAAAGTACGATCAAACGTGAGTTAAGAAAACGCAGAGGTGCGTAATGATAACCGTCGGAGCTAATGGTAATGCTGTCGTTTTCAACTTTGGAGAGTATGCGTCAAATACGACATAAAACCTCCACTAATCTTGTTCAACAAAACTGCCCGTTAGCCTTAACAAGAATAAGTAGACAGCAGAAGCTTTCATTCGTGTCGTTCACAGTAAACAGACACGACCTTAATGAGTAATTCCCATATTCCTTGCTGTGATAGTTATAGTCTAAACCCTATCGGAAGTGATACACTTATATTATCAATTCACTTTATGCTTAGATTGTGGGGGGTACATTGGAACCAGTAGTTCTTGGACGCATTGGTGCGAAATCTTCTTCGCCTACTTTATGCCTCGAATAAAAAACACAAAGACTTTTTGCGATATACAAACAAAATGGAAAGGACAATTACAATATCGAGATCACGAAAATGTTTAAAATTGCAATTGCTGATGATTAATGCGTGCGCACGAGAGGAGGTGAAACAGTGGAAATACTGAGAAAGATATTTGAGTTAGCAACAGAAAGTATAGAAGATGTTCCTGCTCATAAAATAGTCGAAGGGTTAGGACCTTCTGTAGGATTCATAACGCTCTTTTAGAAGAAATGGTTCTGCAACTATCTACATCGACACTTATAGAATAGAAACCACTTTTTTTCAAAAGATGTATGAGCTAAATCCGTTTTAGAAGCATTAGACATTGACCGCTAATCATACTATCTTTATAACATTCTTGATCCTTCATGAGCTAGGACATTTCGTCCAATTTGAAGCTGGTTGTTCTAAAGAGTATAACATCTATTAATTAGCACAGTCTATTTTTAGTTAAGATACCTACGTAAGATACTTGAACATGGCTAAGTCATTAACTAATCGGAGGTTACTATGAGCGCAGAAATAGCTAAGAAACAATTACTTGAGGGTATGTATAAGATCGTTCCTAGTCTTAGATATCACTTTATAGGTGATAATAGATTGCTGATTGAGTTAGATCGTATATATGCTAAGATTGAGAAACTTCAACCTGATCTAGTATTCGATGTTACACATAGGATTCTAAAATATTTCGATACATATCAAGAAGCTCCTACTAACGATTTCATTATATTATCTGCGGCGTATGCTAATTGGTTCGAACAACATGATAGAGATTACTTCAATCCTAAAGGTAAAGATTACAATGCTAGGATGCAAGAAGTAGAAGACCTTATGCTCAAGGGACGTAATAGTTACGGCATGTATTGAGTAATGGTATAGTTGTTGCAATACTGCGGAGTAAGCGTCAAACAGCCCACACCTTGACACCAAAATGAGGGCTCAATTTATAGAATAAGGCTAGGTTTTCAATACCCCACAGATTGGTGGCAGAGCAGATGACCAGGGCAAGAACGGGTCCAGCGCTTCCGTATCTTTCAGATCAGGGAGCTGCGGGAGCTGCTCAAATAGAAACTTTAAGTACTGGAACGGATGCAGTCCGTTCTCTTTTGCTGTTTCCATCACGCTGTAAATTACAGCACTGGTCTTGGCTCCGCGTGGGGGGGCAAATAGCCAGTTCTTTCGTCCAATCACAAACGGTTTAATCGCCCGTTCGCTGCGGTTATTGTCGATCTCTAGTCGCCCGTCCTTCAGGAAGGCGGTCAACTTCTCCCATTGATTCAGGCAGTAGGTGATCGCTTGGCCCAGTGCACTCTTTGGCAAGACGCGAAACTTTTGCTGACGTAGCCATGCTGAAAAAGCATCCAGAATCGGTCGACTGCGATCTTCGGATGTTCTCTCGTTCTTCCGGTGTTGCCTCCTTCAGCTCTCGCTCCACCGCAAACAACTGATTACAGAACGTGAGCCCCTACTGCGCGACCGTTCCAACTCGGGCTTCCGAGGCGGGCAAGGCTTTCAGTGCTTCGTCAAACTTGCGACGCGCATGGACCCAACACCCGACCAGGGTCACTTGGGCTACCTTTTGGTAGCCAGGGTATCCATCCACGTGCAGGTATCCGCTGAATCCAGCTAGGAAATCTCGGGGATGCTCCCCGCCACGAGACGGACGGTTTCGGGAGAAAAACCTTACTGCACGTCAATGGATGCCGCACCGAATCGAAGAGTCAATGAGGGTAACGATGGGGAGCGCGGAGACACCGTAACCGGAATAAAGGAAGGCGTGGACGTGTGAGGCATGCTGGAATCGAGTTTGCGTAGCCAATATTTCAATTGATGTAGGGTCACGTCCTGCGCTTCGAACCAGGAAGACTTGGTGAAGGCATTGGCTCGATAGTCCCTGATGCACTCTGTCCATTGGTCCTGAAGTCGTTCGGCTTTGGTCATTTGGCAGATCTCCTTGATTTAAGATATACCTACGATCTCATGACTGGCGTCGGGTTTACAGGTGGGCTAGGTTTGATGCTTATTTTAGAGATGTAATGATTAAGATCCCTTTGGGGTATTCCGCAGCCAATTCAGAAGTGAGGTTGGGGAAGGGCGGTGTAGTGTATTTCTTTGCTGACGGCAAAGAGGACTTCTTATCGATTGTTTTGACCATCTTTGGAGAGGAGTCGAATTTCATCCCCTTCGAGTACAGTATCATTTTCGATAAGCACAGAAAAGGCATTAAGAATTTGCGTAAACTCATTAAGTGTATTTTTGCAACAATTGGCTTACAAATTTCTGAGTGGAGTGTAGGACTATGCTTTAAACCAACCACCAAACCACCCACCCACCCACCCACCCACCCAAGCTGATCAATATTCTCTGCTATCTTGTCTGGTATTCCTAAATGGTTAATATAGCTTCTTATTGCCTAAGTGAGTGTTCACTTAGGCTGTTCTATTTATGTAGAGATTTTTCTTGTTACTTGAAGTGGGTTCGATTTTTGCAGTTAGTTTGAGAGACCAAATATAAGTACAGGGATATAACTGAACACCAACAACCAGTTCAACCAACATCAACATTCAATCGTAAAAAAGGAGGTTTTTACTACGAACTTCATCCATTTATTCATTTGTCTGGGCTGCACCCACATACTATGCGAATCCGCCGAGTATGGAGTTCAGTCTTTCAGGCTAGTGTAAGAGAAATTCGAGTTTTTGGAGAGTGCAGCAGTTCTCAATATCCCCAATTTAGCCTTAAAGATTAAAAGCAGCTATTTAACCAATAGAACAATATCGAATTTAGTTCGTTACAATTCTCTCTTTCGAGAGAGTTCTGAAAAGGTAGAGTCTCCCTTGCAAGACGAGCTTACAGATGAATATTTACTGACCTTGTTGATCCGTTGTGTGTTTAGAAATACAAAACAGGATCGAGATTTGTTGAAATCGGTAAAAACGGTAAAAACGGTAATCAAGAGCCAGTATCAGGACTTGACGTGAAGTGGCGTTAACACTTTCCAATCATGAGAGGGGTATAATTATGCGCTTGCATCATATTTGTGAGGTTTGTGGTAAAGAAGAAGTTCTAACTCCAGAACAGGGTCATGAACAAGGATGGGACTACCCACCTAAAATGGGCCAGTTCAAGATCGTATCTCCGAGAACCTGTGGGAGTTGTGGAATTGACCTCACTTTATGGTGGGCAATAAGTGTGGAAGGTAAAGAACCAGCCGACCTAGATGAAAAACAGCTTCAAACACTTGAACGTATCTTGCAGGAGCCAGAAAGTATTATGGTAATTGATTGACCTAGTAAGTATATGGATCGGTCACTCACGAAGGTGCTGACAAAATCAGCACCTTTCTTTATGTCGCGTGATAATTATTCGTTTTCTATAGCTTTACTAGTAAATTTCATTGCAAGACAGGTAGAGTGGGATGTTTGTTTTTTTTATCGTGTTTTATCGCTCCTGAAGGGATTAACAGATAGATATTTTTGGATAATTATAGTAGACTTGAACTAGGACTTTAGTAATAGGAGGGTATGAAATATGGCGAAGAATACTGGCGATGATTATCGAATTGGAGCAGTTAAAGGCAGATCGCAAACTTACAACCCTAAAAATGATACTTGGGTAAAAAGGGATTCGGAGACAGGTAAGTTTTTAGATGCGAAGACTTCTGATAACAAGCCATTTAAAGGTGTAAGGAAAGAAAAATAGTTATTAATCTTGTGGAAATGGGGTTTAATATGAGTTTTTGGGAAAAAGCAGGAAATTTCGCCAAAGCAACTGGTGACTATCTCCAGAAGCAACAGAAAGAAATGGAACAGAAATATAGGTCAAAGGCACGGAGCTTAACGGATGCACAAGTTTTACATGCGACAAAAAACGCTCAAAATGATTTTGCTAAAAACATCGCAATTGAAGAAGCCCAAAGAAGAGGGTTGCTTTAAAGTTAATCTTTGAAAAGGAGAGGTTGGACAATGGCTAAAGAAAGATGCGGGTATTGCGGAGGCAAGGGCAAAGTAGAGTGTGACTGCACCGGGGGACTTGGACGAAAAGGTGCTAATGACGATTGTTACGGATGTGGTGGGACGGGAGTTTCTATGTGTCCTGCATGTGAGGGAAGAGGCTACGAAAACGTTGATTAATATGATTTGATAGCTTAAGGTAAGCAATGTTCTATTAGCGTAACACCCTCGAAAGGGAATGGATATACCTAGCAGGGGTAAGAGGTGGGGTTCGCCTTTATAATTTTTTTCTTGAGTTTATGTAAAATGGTGAGCTTCAGCCGCGACTGTAAAAGATGATGGATTAAGTACATATTATAAGCACCAAGCTCCCTTGAAATGGAGATCTTGGTGCTTTTGTTTATTCAAGGCAGGATATTAGGTGTTGGTTGTAGAATTTTGTATTAATTTGGGATGCCGAAGGTGGTTCGCCGTTATGAGTATTGAGACGATGCATGCTCATTAAGATCTCCCACCACCACTAAAAGCTTGGAGGAAAAATTGTGACTTTGGCTGTTGATAAGAAGTGGCTGAATTTGATAAACCCAAACGTAGTGGATTTGTATCCACTTCAGTTTGCAAACATCGAACGCTTGAACAATCATGGTAATGACGTTGTTTACATATTCGATGAAGTTGGTAGTGGTAAGACGATTAGTAGTGGCATCATGGCGCTTGATTACTTGGAACAAAACCCTGATGAAAAAGTTCTTGTAATTACAACGAATGCATTAGCTCGTTCCAGCAGTGTAAGACCTTACGGGCAGTTTGTGGGGGACTGGTTTGAAAGACTGCCGTTTGATACTTTGGGGTTCATGGATAAAGTGAAAGTAGTAAATAATCATCATTCCAAGTTTAAGAACAAGCAAGAATATGGCTTAGTAATAATTGATGAGGCTCATTTGTTCTTGAGTGAAGAAACTCAGCGTTATAGTAACTTGGTTCAGAACATTTCAGCTAAGAAAGTTGTATTCCTAACAGCAACACCAATTAAGCAGTATGTATCAGATTTACAAGTATATCCTCGCATTGCAGCAGCTCTTATTAAGAAAGATGTTGACGGCGGTTGGATTACCCAATTGCAGACATCGGATAAAGAGCCAGAGCAGTTAATCTGCAGCCAATTCGACGTGAAGTATCCGGTAACTCGGTACTTCAAGGATACCATAAAGTCTCTCCAGACTAAGGGATATGAGAAGACTCAGGCAAAGCGCTATGAAACATTAACTTGGAAGTACCAATCGTATAGCAACAAGAACGAAGTACTGGTCGAGAATCTACGCGATTTATATAACCAGTCCAAAGATAATAGATTTGTTATATTTACCAGATATGTGGTAAAAGAAGCTGATATTATTGGGGGGCATCTTGAAGCGGAAGGATTTGTAAAGTCCAATAAAGAGCTAACCGATAAGCCGACTTATTACATTGTCACTGGACGAAATCCCCAAGAGCTGTCAGACTTCTCGAAATTAACTGACTTGCCTACTGTATTGATCTTAACGTATCAAATCGCTGAACAAGGCATTAATCTGCCGGGGTATAACCATATCGTTAATTACCATATCTCCGCTTATCCATCTGCCTTAGAGCAGCGATACGGACGGATTGATCGACTTAACAGCCAGAGTGAAGCGATCTATAACTGTTTCCTCATAAGTTCTAAGTATTTTGACACGAATACGTTTAACTTTTACTGCGCTATTAATACTTGCTTAGGATCTTTATTGGGTTATCTGCCTTCAAGGAATACGATTTTGTCGCCTGAGATACTGAGTAGTTACACAACTCTAAAAAATGATTATGAGAAGTATATAGCTCGGATTTCTGGCTTGCTTGAAGAGAAAATGATCAGTAAGTTATACGATAGTCTTGTCGCATGGGGAGCTTCTTCTAATGAATCGGAAACGGGCGAAGTTTCCTTAGATATAGCCCCTGTAATAACAGATGAGGATCTTATTGACTTATTTGAATTCTGTAAAGAGAAGATATCTCTCGACGATGAGCTTCAAGGGAACAGGGTAGAAGCAGAGAAGACTTTGTTAAAAGATATTCGTGAAGAGCTGAGCGATTTAAGGCAAAGCATTTCTCAGAATAGTTCTGAGAAGGAAAAAGTTATTGAATGGCTATCTAAAGATAGGGGGATTTGGGATCATATCTTTTACACTAAAGAGCAGTCCTACGACTGGTCGCAGCGTGATGTAGGACGGGTAGATGCTGTTGAGGAATGTGCCAGCTTTATTTCGAACAACAGTAATTATAAGACGTATCTAGCCATGTTCAATGAGCAGGTTCGACTGCCTAAGGAGTTCCAAAAGTATCGTGACCAGATCAATCGAAGTTTTGAGAAAGCATTTGAAGATAATCAATTCGATAAATTATTTCCTGATATGGTGAATAGTACTTATAAAGAGAAGTTTGAAGAAATTGGACAACTTAGTCCACTCGTATTAGAGAATTTAGAACAACTGATTCCGACCCTCCCGATATCACGTATGGTGAATCAGTTTAAATCAGAGCTAAAGCACTTAGCTAGAACCGAAACGGGTAATTACCGTGACAAATTTGATGGCAAAGTACATATCTTTGCAACGGCAATGGGGCGCCTATCCAGAAGAGATTTAGGACTTTCAAAAGAGTTCTACAACAAATACTTTGGACATGTCCTTGGTAGAGAGTATTTTTTGTATAAAGATGAGTTTAAGTCCTTTTTTGAAGTTGCTGTTGTTGAAGAGCTTATAGAGGAGGGGGTTAAAAAGAAGGTTAGTGCCGCCAGCAATTGGCTGAAGCTGGCATATCATGTATCTCGTAAAGAATCTTTAAGTTGTGTATTGAAATATTTAGGTGGAGATAAATACTGGTTGGTAGAGATAGTCGATTCTGCAAACAGTCATTCTACCACACCAAAAGGTAGTAGTTCACTCTTCTCGTATTTCATTGAAAGGAATAGCGGTGGTTTCCGAACATGGGCTGAGAAGTATTTTGTTGAGGGTATACCTCACCCTGAATATGTTTGGGTTAACGACTACTGGACAAAAGGTGTCTTAAGAGAAGTTAAAGGTCTGAATTATGATAATTAGTTAGAGAAATAGTGAAGTCGATCAACCTGCTGATACCCTCAGCAGGTTTTCTTTATTCGGGGTAGTTGAGAACGCCGAACGGGTTTAGCCGAGAACCTCGAAGCACACCTTTAAGAAAAATAGGAGTTAGCTTCATGCCGCATGATAATTCACCCGCTCACCCAACCACATAACCTGTTTTTCCAGCCAACTTCAACACCCACTGGTCGAGATAAATTATAGGATGTAGAAGGCTCCTATAACAATCCAACCGAAGGATGATGATGACGGTGGTAGGACAGACTCTTTCCGGTTTTAGTAGATATACGCGAATTCTTTATGAAGATATTCAATAAGTCCGAGAAGAACCCGTAATCTTACTTTATTAATGACATTTTCATTTTCCTTCTACAATATCAACTGTTGAACTCTCCTGACACCATTGGTTCCATTATATAAATAAACAATAAGATTAAACAGACACTCGATTGTTCGGAAGGTATGTAACTTATATTGTAGAAATAATTTCTGAATCTCTAATCCCGTTTCGTAAATCCAAGAGTGACTTCATACCAGCCATAAATAATTGTTCAGTACCACCAGGTAATATAACGTTCAAATTTCTTTCACCCTCAACCACCACTTCTATGAAGTTGTAGTTGCCGATCATGAACACAATATTCACTTCTTTAGGATTAATAAGACCCAAACGAATTGATAGATCGCTAGGTTTATTTATATCATCTACAAATCTTTTCCCAACACTCATTGGATGATACTCCAAATGAAAATTCACAACTTTCACTTTATTATTTGTATGGGTACTATCGATATTATCCAAAAAGCCAAAAGTTAATGCATCCTTTCCTAGTGGTCCAATATACTCTTGATAATAGACACTATCCGCTTCCCAAGTGATACTACCTGTCCAACGTAATTTAACTCGAAGTACTCTGAAATGCTCAGGATTTACAATTTTGTTCTCACTCATTGGTAACATATGTCCTCCAAAGTTTGAATAGTTTTAGGTTTTTTACAGCTTGATTTAATTCGACTTCACACATAAGAAACCCTTTTAACAGTCTTCAGATAAGTCGGAAGTCACTGTAGTAGTTGCCGTTTTCAATGTAGTTCGGGGTAGCGAAGGTGTTCATCACCAAGTCCCATGCTGAGGATTAGGCTTAAGTGGAAAGAAGCTCAAGCAGAAGTTAAACAATTAACACAGAAGGTCGGGAAGAACTGCAAGGTTAAATACGACCTGCAGACGAAACTAGTCACAGTCATAATGAACAATAGAGTAATTGTCTCAGAAGAACAGCTTTTTGATATTAATCGGCGGGAGTTGAAGCAATATGTCACTAGAGTTACACGCAAGTGGAGTTAGAGGTTATTTTTCTAGGACTTGTTTTTGAAGATGATAGTCCTGTAAGTGAGAAAAGAGCGGTAAACATTATGGAGGTTGAAGCTGATAAGCAGTACACCATCACTCTTTAGAAATACCAGTTTTCGCTAATACAGATTTCTAAATATAGGGGTTCAATAGTCATCACAATTACGGTAGAATACAGAAAATTCGTAAGGGTGGGGTTTATTATGACTGCTTTATCATTCGACCTAATTTCTGATCTGCATATTGACCACTGGCTAAACCAATACGAACACACCAAGCAAGTAAGTATTGAGGTGTTCGTTGATGCCCTTGTCCCGGCAAACCCTTCGGAGGTTTTAATCATAGCGGGTGATTTAGGTCACCACAATTCTCAAAATGAAATTCTCTTGAGAAGCTTCAGGCGATACTACAAAACCATTTTATTGATTTTTGGCAACCATGACCTTTATCTCGTAGAGATATCGGAAAGATGGCATTATGAAGACTCAATGACTCGACTGAAATCGATGCAGTACATGGCTCAAAGGATTGAAGGAGTCATAGTACTTGATGGTTCCACAATCACCATAGATGGTATCACCTACGGAGGAGCAGCCATGTGGCATGACTGGTCTTATGGGGTATCGTTAGGTTATTCGAAGTCGTACCTTTACGACCTGTGGCACCGCTCCATGAATGACTCTAATTTGATCTTTCCTATACACAATCAAGTGTCACTTGAAAATTTCTTTGAAGACGAGCTATCCAAGCTGGAGCGAATCTTCGACCAAAGCCAAGTAATTATCACCCATGTCGGACCTGATACTTCGAGCATGGAAAGTAAGTATCAGAACAGTCCGGTATCGACGTTCTTTTACTTCGATGGTTTACAGTTACTCGATAGAGCCAAAGGTAAAGTATGGTGCTTCGGTCATGCCCACACCCATGTTGATTATCAACATAGAGAAGGTTGCCGCTTAATCAACAATGCTTTGGGCTATCCTCAAGAGCGTACTGGAGCCAAGATTCGTACCATTCAATTATGAGTTGTTGAGAGGGGTTCTTATATGAACGTAATCGACACAATTATCGAGCAGCGTTCTAAGATCATGGAGATTTCCGCGGCACATAGGGTGACAGCATTGAAGCTTTACGGATCGGTTCTTGCCCGAAGGGAGAAGCGCGAGAGCGAAATCGACTTCCTCGCCGTTTTCGACCCAAGAATTCCTTATGAGTGGAACGCCACCTTTGAGTTTTGTATTTCTACAAGCTGGACAAGTTATTCAGGGACTACGATTATGATTCTGAAGCCTCTGGGTTTGCCCATACGGTATATTTGCCGACCGGATCAGTTGGTGGTTCAACCGTTTATTAAGATTACCGGATATGATTTAAAAATTTGTGAGGAATTCGACTTTACGGAAGTTCTGTATATCTGCGACAAGATTTATGATGAACTATTCGATCAATCACCGGAAGAAATTCAGCGTTTCAAGGAGTTGCTTCCCAAGATAAAGGAGTATGTCGTAACGCGGCTTCTTCAATATGAGAAGTGAAGGAAATTCATCAATGCATGCGGTTATCCTAAGATGGGGTAACCGCATTTTATTTTCTTTATGTGAAGGATGGGTTTTGTCGATTCTTGCTTAAGGAGCAGCAGGAACAAAGACCTGCAATGGGGAATATTTACATGTGCTATATGAATTCAATGTTTAGGAGTGATTGATATAACAACGGAGATTCAATGCCCGCTATGCGGTTACTATGTAATACTAAAACAAGACGGTTCTGAGGTATACCAGATGGTTTGTCCGAGTTGCGGTGAGTTTCAAATCACCCAAGATTGCTTTGATGATTTACCTGCCGAACGTAAACTTCAGCCGCAGCTGATGAAGGTTTCAGCATTTACCAGATCCCGAACGATTAACAAAGATCCTATACCCACTTTGTTCATCGGTGATCCAAATGACTACCCTGAGGGGTATTCGATCCAACAAATTATTGATCTATTCCCACCCATTTCAGAATGTAAGTGGAAAGCTCTGAGTAATCTTAAAGGACTTTCAAAATATTTTGGCGATGCAGTTTTGATTGAAACCATAGACTACCCTGTTTTCTACCCTGAGGTAAAACAAGAACAGCCTTGCCTAATGATGATAAGAACAATGGTCGAAGAAGGTTTGGTTACTGGTGATGCAAAGTTCCCAACTCATCTCACAGTAACGGCGAAGGGGGTATCCCAGTTAGAGGCGCAAGCTTCTTCTGCAGCACCAGTAGCACCTGTAGTAACCACGCCAGCACCAATGGTACCAGTTATTGAGCCGCCGACACCTGTTGCTCAACCCAGTAGGCTGGAGGGGCTTCACCCAAGAGTATTGGAGGTCAGCCAAAAGCTTTTCCAAGATGGGCATTTCCGTTCGGCTGTCCTCGATACATATGTAGCGTTGGATAATGATGTTCAAAGGAAAAGCCGCCTTGCCGTTACTGGTAAGCCTTTAATGGACAGTGCATTTTCTAAAAATAATCCTGTTCTGAAATTAAGTGATGCTCCAGATGCCCAATTAGGTGCAATGTTACTTTTTTCGGGAGCCGCTATGGGGGTTCGAAACGTCTTAGCGCATGATCAAAGGGCAAATCCGTCAGAACAGGAAGCATTAGAGTTACTTTACTTCGCGTCAACTCTGTTCAGGAGATTAGACCTTGAGGTGAATATTGAAGCTGAGCAACTCATGGGGCAAATATCTCAACTTACATTCAAGTTAACAGGTAAGGGGGCCTATTCTGACTGCGCAAAACTTAAGGCGTACCTTGCTCCTGTGAGAGAGTATGTTGACGGCGAATTGCACAGGATCTGTTTCCGTAAGATCCTTGAAATAATTAAAAGCGGATACTTCAATGACCAAAATGCAGGTATCGAGTTGTTATTGGAGTGGGATGCACGGATCTTTGACCACATCACCTTTGACGACCATATCGAGTTGATCTGCTCTATTTATAAGGCAGCAGGTTCTGCATACCCCTCCCGTGTTGCTGATACGTTAATTAGGGATGGTTTTAAGCCAATGACAACGAGCCTTAAGCTATTTCAGGAGTATCTGCTCTCTAGCGCCGAGGTATTTCATGAGTTATTGGAGAAGATTTGGTGGAAAGATCCTTTCTTCGAGTCAATTGCTCACTACGCTGATTTAGAGTTTTTGGTCTTATTCCTCAATAAAGTTGTCAATAAAGAGTTCGTGTTAATTCGACCTAACTTGAACAGTCTGAGTTATGAGTTGAATCGTGTAGGACGAAAAGGTCTTGAAGAGCTGACCGATAAGATTGATAAGATGAACGAGGTACTTAATAGATAGCACAAAACCAGCAGAGGGATCAGGCGGTTTGAATTTGCCATCGCATTTAGTGCAAAGGAGAATAACTAGCCCCCACGCTATAATGGGGTTCCTAAGCTGCCCCGAAAATCGGCAGCTTTTTATTTTAACACGGATAAATTATCTTTTAGACAGCGAACTTAAAGTGTTTTATTGCTTAAGTAGGGCAGAAATAATAATCACTTTGACCTATCTCAAAGTAGTGGAGTAAGATGGAAGAATAGTACAGAACTAGACGTTAGGGGAACGAGATATTGCTCGAAACTACTTCATCCTTAAGATCAATTCTTGATATTCACGATTGGTTAAATCAGTGCGCGAATATTAAGAATGAACTAGATAATTACGATAGGTTACCTGTTGATTTAGCAAACTTAAAATGGGTATCACCAGTGGGGATAACGGTTTTACTGTCAACTCTAAATTATTTGGACAATACCTACTATTTAAAGACGGATTCGCCTGAATATAATGCTGAAATGGATAGATTCGATATCTTAGGTTACATGGAACGAATGAACTTCTTGATATTATGCCCATCGGATGTCAAAGACTCCTTTGAAGAAGATCATGATATGGAAGTTTATTATCACCGCAATCGTAATCAGAAGGATGAGGAGCTTGATGAACTGCGAGTATCCAAATCTGATGGGGACATTATTGACCTCGATAGATCGGTTAAGAAGATAATGAGAGCAAAAGGGCTTCATAAAAATCGGGTAACAGATATAGCAGGCATCGTGACGGAACTTGGTCAGAACGCCGTCGAACATACTGGAACAGACTGTTACTCCTGCGTGCAATATTATAAGAAAACAAGCACGCACCCTGCGAGAGTGGAGATTGCCATTTGTGATACAGGCAGGGGTATTGTTAAATCCTTGAGAAAGCATATTCGGCACAAGGACAACGATGATATCGTTGAGAAGGCAATCTTCACGCGAGCGACCAGTAAGCCGGAGCAGGATCGAGGGAAGGGGTTAATCGATGTCAGGCAAACAACGTTTGACTGGTCTTCTGATGCAGAGTTTTACGTTAGAACGCACGATAGTGCATACCGTATTCACGAGGACAGGCTAGAGTTGTTGGATGTGGGGAATTACTTTTACGGAACTTATTTTTATATTGTAATAAATATCTAGATGAATGCTTGACAGACAGAGAAATATAAACTAAATTTAAGGAGAGGTTGTTTTCAAATGGCAAATTGAAATCGATCCTACAAACTATTATAGAAGTGGTGGATCATTATGTTTAAGATTAACTTACTAACTGATGGACAAAAGAAGGTAAGCTTAATTGGTAGACGGATAATGATTCCGCTGAACCAGTTGGTAATGCAGCAAATCGTTGATGCTCCATATGGCACTGTGTTTGTTTTCGATATGGAGCAAGTTGAAGGTATGAATGGTTCTGGAATCGATGAGGTTATCGTCAAACCGTTAAAATGGCTTCGACAAGAGTTTAAGACTCAGGAAAAATATCTGTATCTTATTAACTTGAGCGAAGAGGAAGACCATCTATACAACCTCAGGAAGAGTCTGCGTGACGAAGAAGTTGTAGTAGTTGCTCAGAATGGGGTATCGCTTGAAATTATTGGAGATCTTGGTGATGCTTCAAAAGAACTTCTCGAACTTACGTATAAACATAAGCAAATCACCGCTAGGTTTGCTTCGGATACTCTGGAGAAGAAGCTTAATCTTGTAAGCACTCAGCTCAACAAGCTTCATGAGCAAAGGTTGCTGAAGCGCCAAGAGGAACAGCTTGAAGAAGGCGGAAGACAGTTCGTATATAGCAGTTTATTTTGAGGAGAGCAATCTCCTTTTAATAACAAGGGACTTCAAATTACAGATTGAAATCGATGAATTCAGTCTTTATTTATATCATCGATTTCAATTTTGCATTTGAAAACGATGAAAGGAGGTGATTAGTGTGGGGTTAGCACCAAGGTTGATAAACAGATTTGCTATTCCGGTGGTGGTGTTTTTACTAATTGTAGTGATAATAATCCTTCCTTTGGGAAGGTCGGCTTATAATTCATTACTTGGTGATAAGGTGACCGTAGAGTACAAGGCAAAAGTGGTTTCTATGGATGGGGATAAAGCAACTATCCAGTGGAATGAGGACAAGATGGTTGTTGTCACACAAGGAAATACATATGTGCCGCAAAGTCAGGAAATCGATTTGAATAAGTACAGCAATGTAAAGATCGGGGATACATTCACTGTCGCGGTTACAGAGCCAGGATTGCTGAAAAAAGGTGGGTTAGAGGAGCAACGCACTGTCGAGGTGAAAAGTCACAACATTAATTTTATCAAGTCAACGTGGCGTAAATTATTTGGATAGGGGTCGGGAAGATGTTAGACAAAAAAGTAGCCCGCAAATTCCCTTGTCGGGAACCCACGGGCGTGTAGCACTAAGCCAAATCCTAGTGCCTGCCGTAAACACTTTAGCTGGTTTTTATTCTACCACTAGGATTGGTTCCCTTCAAGCAAAACAATTTGAAAGGACTGATAATATGTTGATATGTCGTAAATCTATTCGCCGTAAAGACGGCACTGTAGTCACTGCAGCACAATTGGGCTTGAAAGCAATTTGTTTTGAAGTAACTGACGAGCAGCACCAAGCCTATCTCGACAAAAAGAAAAATGAGAAGGCTGACAAAGCAGGTTAGAAACTAAGTTTTCGATTGGGCGGCTCCGTGGCGGGGAGCCGTTAATAATTACAATAAATAAATCATGGAGGTAGTTAAAATGGCTAAAAACACAGGAAGCGGTTTTCGTAAGGGAGCAGTTACTGATCGGTCCCAATTCCAAACACCAAACGGGAATTGGGCAAAACGTGATGCAGAAACAGGTCGCATCATGGATCAAAAGACATCCGGCGGAACATTTAAAGGTGTACGTAAAGAGAAATAATATTGATGAGGGAAAACCGTCAGGGCTAACTTGAGCTGACGGTTTTGTCTGTTCTTAGAGTAACACGAAGCGTAATTGTCCAAGGATCGTTTAATTTGAAAGCTTATATAATCACAATCATCGATCACATAGTTCAATCACAACACTCGAATCACAACACTCCAATTACTTATGCAAATGCTTCCAGTTAAGTATAATGATCTTAATACTTATCCTTAGGAGGTTGAAGCAAGTGAAAGCATCTCAGGACTTTATTAAGCAATTGGAGTTATTGTATGAACAGTACGAGAAAGAAGTATTAGAAAAGCTGAAAGTCGGTATTCTTAAGGACACCACCGCCAAGACATACCTTACCCACTCCAATAACTTTGTCAGATGGTGTCGTAATGACTTCGTACCAGGAGACAGAAACCAGTAATGCAACCACGTTTAGCCGACCTCGGCTAACAGCATGTTGTTAGCCCTTCAAAATCATCTGCAGGCTGCAAAACCATATGTTATGATGTGGAAAAATACGACATATGGGGGTTATAAAATGTCTGTTCCTGACAAGAAAATCGTCGTTAACAAATTGACTCAAAAGTATGGTTGTTCCCTTTCAACGATCAACAGGAAGCAAATCATGTTTCAAGGTGTTAGCGGTGGAAGGCGGATCGTTGTTTGCACACCATCTTCCAAGCTCCATCCGAACGGTAAAGGCTGGTTCGACCTTTCGATCAAACAAGTGGAGCTTTTAGACAATGCAGACATCGCAGTTCTGGCGGTTAGAATAGAAGGAAGAAGTATCTATTACGTAGACTTTAAAGAACTGCGTAGAATGATGACTCTCGACCTTCAAGTTGTGAACAAAGTTGAAGGTGAACATTGGAAGTTATTCATTTGGGACAGATATATTCAGGTGCAGGGTAGCCGATACAAATTTACCGTTGTGCCAGAGCAGATTGCCATATAAGTCACATCATTCGATGGTTTAGATTATGTAAGAGGAATGACCTGTTAGATGAATTTTTCCCCAAGCTGTATTAAGAGATGTTTAATTGGTTTAGAAGAAACATGGTTTCCTTGCAATTTCAATGTTGCTACATTTTGTGAAGAAAATAATCTCGGTTTCATTGGGCTAGAGTATAATATAGGTCAATCTCTCGATGTCGAGTGGGAAATGCTCTTGAGGGTAATTTACAAAGAAAACCGTGATGCTTTTGAACGGAGGACATTATAATAGAGACTTATAATAGAGAAGATGAATTAAAGGAAAGGTTCAACCAGTTCATCACGAACAAAATAACAGGTGCCCATGAAGATTACTATGCCAAGCTCTCAGTAGATGACTTTGAGGACATTAAGATGACCTTGAAAGACATCCATAATATCATTACATACAAAACGACAATCCGATTTATTGAATGGATAAGCGAACGCTTTCCGTATGTTCGGGAAAATTATAAGGTGTATCTGGATCAAGTTCTTGGAGCAAGACCCAACGATAATGGCTACGACCTTACCGTAACTGGAGAACTTACCATTATTGCTGAAATTAAATGCAACAAGCCTATTAACAATGGCTACAAATTCGGTTCTGCTCAGAGAAATGGTCTGATTAAGGATATCACGGGGTTGCTTGAAGGGAAGTCGAAAGCAAGGTCGATTGATCCTGCGGCAGCGTTTAAGTTTTTGGTGATCTATGATTTTGGTCAGCATACTTTACTCGCCACTCGGAACTTAATTAAGAATCTTCCGGTTGATTTAAAGGACAAGGTGGTAATTTATGAAGAAAATATTCCGTTGATGCTTGAGAAGGTGAACATTGTATTTATTAAGTAAGGTGAGTAAAATAATTTGAAAAGAACCGAGTTGATCTGTTAAGTAAGACACACATCGACTTGGTTCTTTTTTTGTGACGGGGTTATTTCTTTACGTACATTTGCTGATTCTGAGGTGTTTTCCCTAATGGGTTAAGTTGTGAGCTTGCTTCGTTTAACGCATAGTTGTAGAACATGGAACCGAGCCGAGTGCGGTCACCTTTACCGATGCGGTTCCACTCAAATCCCCGAAACAGGTCTTTCACTAGAAACTTCTCACCTTGATCCAGTTCTTCAATAGTCTCCTTTGCAACGTCCATGAGCTCTTGAAGCGATTTGTTAGGATCGATTCTCATTTGGCATGCTCCTTTTAGTCATAGTAGCTATAAGCTACTAGCTAGTAGCTTATAGCTATATAGTAGCACCTGCCTTTCATATCCGTCAAGGTCAATTTTGTATAGTGTGGGGTAGGCACGATAATTACTTGCAATTCGCTTTGAAGGAAGCAAAAATACAACAACCTCAATGAAAGGTGGCTATCACCTATCTCATTGAAAACGCCAAATTATCTTGGGGGTTGTTATGAACAGAAAGAGCAGAAAAGAATTAGTCAAAGTACTAAGTAATCACTTCGGCGTTCAGCCGCGCTACATGGGAGCACCGAGTTTTACCTATGCATTCGAAACGTCCAACGGTATCTATGTAGTCGACCAGAACGGAAAGGTAATTGATTCAGAGGCTAACCTTGTCGATCTAGACAGCCTGTTGAACAGCTTGTCTGTTAATGGGGTTGCCGCTTTTGCTTATCCTGAAGATCCCTCCAATTCTGTTGCCCCTGCTGAACCGGAAGCCTCGAACAATCCTGCTCCTTCAGTCGAGGGTGAGGATCCCGCAGAACCGGCAGAGCCTTCTGAAGAATCCGAATCGAGTATTACTGACCTCGAGATTACAGTGGAACTGAAAGGTCATACGGGGCTTACTTTGAGAAACTTGGTCAACCTTATTTACAGCCGCCAAGCACTCATTGCGAAAGCACTTGGCTATAACGGGAACATTATCGAGGATGCCTTCATCGCGGCGATCCACGAACCGACTATCGACACCAGTGAGAAGCTGATGGCGAAAATCTCGGAAGTGAGTAACTTCTGCCCAGGCATCACCTTCGACTTCTACAACAAGAAGCTCACCTTTAAGTTCTTCCAAGGCGGACCGTCTGCTGAGAAGATCCAAGCGTACACACAGTTGGTTGAACTGTTGAACCAAACTGCACAGACATTGAAGTATGCTTCGTCTAAGTCTAAAGAAACGGACAACGATAAATTTACATTCAGACTGTTCCTTATTCGGATCGGGATGGTTGGTGTGGAGTACAAGCTGGCTAGGAAGATCTTGCTGGGTAAGCTCGAAGGTAATTCCGCTTTTAAAAATGGGAGCAAACCTGATAAGGCAGCTTCAGAGGAACCTACGGAAAGCGTATCGTAAGGGAATATACCAACCTCAATAACCTAAAGAACCTCTCACGCACTCTTAGGCGAGGTTCTTTCTTTTTGCTATTACAGGGTATTGAAGCCGATGTTGACGTCGAAGACAAATGCGACAAGGTCGCCAACCAGCCGTTCACTATTGCGTTGCATTACATCGACCACCTGATTAGGGTAGAGATCGCTGTAAAAGTCGAAGATTTCATCCTGAGCCAATTCACTGAGCTCATTTTCAGTTTGCTTCGGGTTGATCTTTTTGACGATGACCACATTACGCTTGTTCTTAGCGTAAACGCCCCATCCTTTGGATAGCAGATCCATAGCGTAGTTGACCGCGACCACGTCGAGCGTATTCTCGGGGAAGGAAGGAACGACCTTCCCTGCAACTTTGCCTTGGTAGACCATCTGCGTCTTGCGGATGGAGACTTGCGTGTCCCACTGTTCGTATCCGCGTCCGACCCGATATTCAGTTTGCTTCGGGTGCGGGGTAGATGCAATTACGTGGAGGGTGAAATGAGGTGTGAACACCTGTGCCATTTTGCATCACTCTTTCTATTATTAATTGGTTTGTAACCATATGGAATTACACAATCGTTATATTATTAACTACTAATGGTGTCAAACTGAAAATGGTATTAAATCAAATGGAATGTATTTATTTGAGTTATAAGCTTGAAAACCGTTGGTACTACTGATATTGTTTATTATATATTAATCCGAATGGAGTTGGTTTTGTTTGAGAACTCGTGACTGGACTGAAGTGGAAGACATCATTACAGTGTCGTTGCTGTTCGAATGGCGCAGGATGATTGCCGCAACACAGCATGGTCAAAAGCGTGAAGAGCAATATCATTTCTGTCAACGTATCATCGATGTTCGACCAGAATTCGAAGATCGCACATTAGACGCGGTTCGGCAGCACTTCCTATTGTTTGATCGGGTAACTTTAAAGGACATCGACTACGATAAGCTTCACGACAAGCACAAGATGTTTTTCGGGATTCACTCCGGCTTAGAAATAACTAACTAGGAGGAGGCTAATACATGAAAGAATACGATATACAAGAGGACATGGCTTTTGCCTATGTGGTGAACCGACATGGTAAGTCAATGACGGCACAGCAGATGATCCCTCTTGTGTTGGCACAGTTTTCTGCGATGAGTAGATCGGCTGGTGCAGTCATACAGCACATAAATTTCATTAGACGACTGCTTAATGGTAAGTGTCATAAGTATCCTGCCAAGTACACCAACGGCGTCATTTCACAGCTTCTGAAGGCATAAAGTCGAAAGCTCCAGTTATCCTCCAACCAGAGGTTCTGGGGCTTGTTAATTCGTGGGGTTCTGCAGCTGCCGCGAATAACGGCAGCTTTCTTTTTTGACATGGAAAATCCTTTGTTACTTAAATCAAGGTCATTATAGCAGATAGGGTTGACCGTTCCTCCATTAAAGACAAAACCATTGTTACTGCCGATAGAGGGTATGAAAGTTACAACAATTTTGCGCATATTTAACGCAAAGGGTGGAACTATGTCATACAGCCTAACCACAACACTCTAATTATTTATGTAAAAACCGGCAACTAGATATAATGGATTAAACTATTGATAGAGGAGTTGTTTTCAGTGAGGACATCCCAAGATTTCATCAAACAGTTTAAACTGCTATATGAAGCATATGAAAAAGAGGTAACGGAGAAGCTGAAAGTCGGTATTCTCAAAGACACTACTGCCAAGACATACCTAACCCATTCCTCTAATTCTGTTAGGTGGTATCAAAATGATTTCGCGCCAGGAGACAGAAACAAGTGATGCAGATATGTTTAGCTGAGGCGAGCTAACAGGGATTGTTATGTGAAATGACTGGTAATTTATTCAGTAAGTTCTTTATCGAGGTACTTAGAAGAAGGATATCAAAAAATTTATTAGACATTCAAGGACGAGATTCGGCAAAGAAGGATGGATTAAATCAGGATTTGTTTGACTTGCACTACAATCATACTATACGCTGATACTAGATCTACAGAAATTCCAGTATATGTAGGATTGGGGTGTGGGGATGTCTGCCAACGGACTATATAAGGAACATAGTAGTGTCAATGATGTGTTTTGGCGGGAATTAGGGGTTCGATATGATGCTATTAATGAATTAGATAAAGAACAGAAATCAAAACAATTGAGACAATTTATTGAAACGATGTCTGTAGAAGAACTAAAGGAGTTTGCTGATGTAACAGGTTCAATATTGAAAAATACAGAGGATAAAGAAGCAATCACTAATGAACTGGTAAACCTGTCGGAGAAAAAGCTGGCTCTGGCTCTCTTGTTGCGCGATTTTCAAAATCGAAAGAAGAAGACAATACCAAATTTTTACCAATCTAATTCTGAAGAGCAAAGCTATAAATTCCCACTAGCACAGCTACATCATTTGTTCGAGCAGACTCCCTCGCAATTAGTCTCGTTAATGACTTATCATCTTTGGACTGTCCGTGGGACTGGAGACATATTTGCGTTAGATAAAAAGTTAGATTCAATTAAGGCTAGAAAAGTGCTTACAGAAAAGGGATTTGAAGACGCTCTATGTAACTTATTATACAAGGGTTCAAAAGAAACCAATAAATACCGAATTCATTCATATTGTGCTATTAGGGAAAGTCGATTTATTGGATTGTTATATAAACAAGTTAATGACACTTCAATTGCTGATTACAAGCAGGCAATAAGACATCAGGAAGTTAATACTCTCATGTTTGAGATGAACTCCGATGATGGTAAAGTAGAAATTAAAACGAAAGTTCAATTTGAAGGTCAAGCAATAAAAAAGTATATTGAAAATACTTTTGAAGGTACATTGACCACCTTCTCGACAGATGTTTATCACGAGTATGACAAATCTGTATTTATTGAAACTGTTCTGAATGGTAAAACAGCCACTGGTAAAGCGGTTAATGATTTTCTTGTTGAAAAAATCGTTTTTCGTGGAAGTCCAATTGTAAATTCACCTGAGCTTACATTGCAGACTAAAAATATGGACGTGTGGTCTTCAGTAATGGATGCTAGTGAAAAAGGTTGTATAAACGTTGAAAGCATTAAAGATCTCGCTTCAATCTCGTTTAAATCATTCGGAGTCAGCAGAGTTATTCGTTCCATAGTGCAAGATAATGGTAATGTAATTTTCACAATGGATGACAGTTTGATTGAGAAGGACGCACTTGAGGGAATAAAAACAAAATTTTTTGAAAAATTTGGGGTACCAATATTTCGAGAAATTGCAAACAATAAATTTTCTGATGGACAAGCGGATTTAATTGATTACGTGATGGGGCAACGTGATACTCATAAAACAAGTTATGGTGACACAAAAGAAGTTTATGATGCACTTATTAAAAAAACATATTTGAAGAACAGTATAGAAACTTATGTAGAATGTACAAGCAGTGATTGTCCTTATGAAGCAAAGTTTGACAACCAATCTGAACAGACTGACGAATGTCCTCTCTGTGATAGTCCACTGAAAAAAGTGAATAGTACTTCAACAGTCTTGGATATTGCTAAAATCAAGAAGGAAGTAAAAAGACAGTTGAGGATTTGGTGTAGTGATGGTAATTGGATAATGCATGATGATTCCACCCTAACTTTTGGTGATACCACTCTCAAATTAATCAGACTTGAGCGTGCTTCTGACCAAAAGCTTCTTCAAGTCCTAATTACTGAGCAAACAGTTGATGGTAGACTCTTAACAAAGCTTCATAAAATGATGACCCCTTTAATTATTGTATTCCTCGGACAACAGGAGAAGTTCATTACTAAATATTCGAGTGAATGTATTCAAGCCATTAGTTTCGGAAAACTTTATGTGCAAAAGGATAATGAACTAAAGCCATTCTTTGATAATATATTTAACAATCTAGAATTAAGGGCAAAGAATTACGTAGCTTCAGCAGCGAACAAGTCTTACGAATCAATTTGCAAAATCGAAGGTGACCCAGATAAAATTGATAAGAAAAAATATACGCCTGGTGATCTAGAGGATGACGGGTTTGCTATATTAAAGGACATGTTTCCGAATTCAGTTAAGTGGGGAAAACAACAAAGTGGAAAACAGCTACCTGAAGGGGTATTTTCTTTATCCTACGTGAGAGATGATAAAGAAAGGTTCGCATTTTCTTTTGATTTTAAAATGTCCTACAAAAATGAAGGATATCCATTAGAAATTGGTGAGCAAAGAAAAGCTGTTCAATATGTAAGAGATCTTAATGACTCCGATTTGATTAGAAGTTATGCAAAGAATAAGCAGCTAAGTGGGCATATCTTTATTTCAAATTGTTTTAATCAAGCTCAAGTACAGACGACAATTAAACATTTCCAAGACCAGCTAAAAGATACTATAAGAACTAAGCCGATTTTTATTACTACTGAAGTTTTAACTTATCTCCATTCTAAGTATAGAGAAAACTATGAAGAAGTTGAATTATCCAAAAACTACTATTTGCACTGGTTATTTCAATCATTTACTAATAAGACTCACTTCTTTACAAAGGATCATGTAAACACAATATTTGATAAGTTAATAACGCAGCAGTTTAGAGAAATAGAAGTAATGGATATGTCATTACTAACACATGAAGTAGTTCAAAGAGACGCTATTTAGTGCGGATTGTAACAGAGATGCAGTTTTTGCTGCGTCTCTTTTTCTTTGTAAAATAACATACCTTCGATTGATCTAGTTGTTTAATAGGGTCATATGAAGGAAATGAGTTCTTGTTTGTGGAATATTGTAGAGCTATGGCAAGTGAAGAATTAAACTTAACTAGTTCCGAGGGGGTATAGTTTTGTCGTATCAATCAGAAGCGCAGCTTGAGAAAAATTTAATAGAGCAACTTGTTCGCCAAGGTTACGAACAGGTTACCATAAATGATTATGAATCATTGGTCGAAAATTTTAAACAGCAACTGAATAGGTTTAATGAGAAGAAACTAAACGGACAGCCCTTAACTGAGTCGGAGTTTAGTAGGTTTTTGACCCAAATTGATGGGAAGAGTATCTTCGACTCCGCCAAGATCCTCAGAGATAAACAAGTGTTCCAACGTGATGATGGAACACTTGTTTATCTGGAGCTGATGAATACTCGTGAGTGGTGCAAAAATAACTTTCAGGTCACCAACCAGACCACTGTAGAAGGAAAGTACAAAAACCGTTATGATATAACCTTATTCATAAACGGACTTCCGATTATACAAGTCGAGTTAAAGCGCCGCGGCTTAGATTTTAAGGAGGCTTTCAACCAGATTCAGAGGTATCGCAAACACTCATTCCGTGGGCTATATCGTTACCTACAGATGTTCATCGTTAGTAATGGGGTAGACACGAAGTACTTTGCCAACTCCGATGGTGACATCTTGTTCTCGCATACATTCTTTTGGTCGGATGCGGAGAACAATCGGGTTACTAACCTAAGTGAATTCGCATCGAGCTTCTTAGAGAAGTGTCATATGTCAAAAATGATCGCCAGATATATGGTGCTGAATGAGACTGAGAAGCAGCTCATGGTTATGAGACCATACCAAGTCTTTGCTGTCGAAGCTCTTGTTAAACGTGCCTTGGAGACTAATAACAACGGATATATCTGGCATACTACAGGTAGCGGTAAGACATTGACTTCCTTTAAGGCGAGCCAGATCCTTGCCAATGAATCACACATCAAAAAAGTATTCTTCCTAGTCGACCGTAAGGACTTGGATAGCCAGACTTTAGCTGAGTTTAATAAGTTTGAACCAGACTCGGTTGATATGACAGATGATACGAGTAAGTTGGTAACACAAATATCAGACTTAACTAAGCCTTTGATCGTTACTACTATTCAAAAGATGGCGAATGCCATAAAAAAACCACGCTACGAACAGATAATGAAGCCGTATCAGCAAGAACGTGTCGTCTTCATTATCGATGAATGCCATCGTAGTCAGTTTGGTAAAATGAAGAAGCTCGTTGATAACCACTTTAAACAGGCACAGTATTTTGGATTCACAGGTACACCGCTTTTCGAGGTGAACAAGAGCCAGGATGGTCGAGTGACTGCTGATATCTTTGAAAAGTGCCTTCATACATATTTGATTAAAGATGCTATCCATGATGGCAATGTCTTGGGGTTCTCGGTCGACTATGTTAAGACAGTCGATGTTAAGGTTGATGAGAACGATAAGACCAAAGTAAAAGGTATTTTGACTGATGAGGTATGGATGCATGATGACCGCATTCAAATGATTGCCGAGAACATCATAACTCATCATGATCGTAAGTCGCGCAGTAAAGGTTACACCGGCTTGTTTACTGTAGACAGTATCCCAATGCTGATCAAGTACTACGACACCTTCAAATCGATATCACATAACTTAAAGATTGCTGGTATCTTCACATATGGTCAGAATGAAGATAATGAAGGCGATGGCCATGATGAGCATTCTAGAGACAGCCTTGAACGTATCATCAAGGATTACAACGGGATGTTTGGTACGAACTTCTCAACCGATAAGTATCAAGGTTATTTCGCAGATGTCTCCAAGCGGGTAAAGACAGCGCAGATCGACATCTTATTTGTAGTAAACATCTTCTTAACGGGGTTCGATAGTAAGACTTTGAACATTCTCTACATGGATCGCTTCTTAAAATATCATAATTTGGTTCAGGCGTTTTCGAGAACTAACCGTACCGAGAAGGCAACAAAGCCCTACGGTAACGTCGTATGTTTCCGCAATTTGAAAGAAGATACAGATGAAGCAATTCGATTGTTCTCGAAGACAGACAATGTTGACGATGTCTTGATGAAGAGCTATGATGAGTATCTCCAACTATTCAAAGCTGCTCTCGCTAAAGTGAAAACCCTAGCTTTGACACCTGCTTCGGTCGATAATTTGAAATGTGAAGAAGAAAAACAGGAGTTTATTGTGAGCTTTAGGGATCTAACGAAGTACTTGACTCGTTTGGAGACTTTCACTGAGTTTGAGTTCGATCCTGAATGCTTAGGTATCGAAGAGCAAACTTATCAGGATTATAAGAGTAAGTACCTCCGCATCTACGAGGAAGTCAAACGTGGTGGGGGCAAAGAATCGATTTTGGCAAACGTCGACTTCTCGATCGAGTTAATGCATACAGACCGGATAAATGTAAGTTACATTATGAACCTGATCAAGAACATTGATTTCGAAAATGAAGAGCAACGCAATAAATCTGTTAAGGATATCGAGGACGAAATCAATCGTGCAGACAGCGAAGAGCTTCGACTTAAGGCGAAATTGCTCAAAGACTTCCTGCAGAAAGTCGTACCAACTCTTACGAATGCAGATTCAGTGGATGACACCTACAATGCATTTGAACTAGAGGAACGCATGAAAGAAATCGAATTATTCGCTGATGAAGTTGGCTTACCATCAGAAGAGGTTCAGAGCTTTATTCAAGAATATGAATATGGCGGATTCGTTAACCAACAGGAGATCAGTGATGCTGTCAAATTGCCATTCCTTCAGAAGAGAACGATGATTCAACGCATCATTGAGTTCGTTGCAGAGCATACAAAACGGTTTTCATAGTGATATTTTAAAAAATAGCAGAAAAAGGCCTTGCCTTCTCTGCTGTTTTTTATTATTATGGAAATGCAAGCTAATGCTATTTTACTAAATAGCAGTTAGGGGAGGGTTAGGTTGAATCTGGAACAATGTGCAGCAGTAACACAAGGAGCATTTCTCTCGCGTGTACAGACAGTACCAGTAACAGAAGAGGATAAGCTCGAGCTTTATAAGTGTCCTTTGTATTCGATGAAGGAAATGAATGAGTGGCTTAGTCCAGACCTAAGTGTCTTATCGGGTAATACCCAAGATGTGTACGTATCTTATGATCGTTTTGATTCATTACCGATTGCAAGAGAAGGTTGGGTCTTAATCAGTCTTACTGGTCAACGAGCGGTTGCTCTAAAGCAGGAGCATGTAGGTAAATTGATACCTTCAAACTTTGCAATCATTGAGCCCACTGGGGAATTGTCTCCTGATTACTTGGAGTGGTTTATCAACGAGCATCCAGAATGCCGGAAACAATTAAAGGTTGCTACTCAGGGTTCTAGCGTCGCAGCATTATCAATCCAGATGCTCAGGACATTAGAGATTATTTTGCCACCTATGGCAGACCAGATAAGGGTTGGTAGTGTCTATAGGTTGTTACACAGGAAAAATCGCTTGCTACAAGAGAAAACCATACTTGAGCAGCAGTATGCCAAACAAATCATAATGGGGTATATCAAGGAGGAGCATAAATGACTACAACTGAATTACAGCGTAAGCAACAGGCTGATTTGCACAAGAAGCTTTGGGATATGGCAAATGACCTGCGCGGTCAAATGGAAGCCTACGAGTTCAAGAACTACATCCTGGGGCTGATATTCTATCGTTACCTTTCTGAAAAAACGGAAACTCGGGTTAGTAAGCTTTTAGAAGAAGATGGAATTATATACGCAAAAGCGTGGAAAGATGAAGAGTACCGAAATGCATTGTCTGACGAGTTAATTCAGCAGATCGGGTATGTAATTGAACCAGAGTATCTTTTCTCCAACATGATCGCAGAGATCGGTAAAGGTGACCAAGGCAAATTCGATATTGAAATGCTACAAAGAGCTATTAATGCTGTAACCGAATCAACGCTCGGCGCAGCAAGCCAAGATGACTTCCAACATTTATTTGATGATATGGATCTTGCATCTTCTAAATTGGGTCGTGACGTGAAATCTCGGTCTAAGTTGATCGCAAAGATCATGATTAACATAAATGATATTCCATTCCTTCATGAAGATATAGAGATCGATGTACTGGGAGATGCATATGAGTATCTGATTGGTCAGTTTGCAGCTACAGCTGGAAAGAAGGCTGGTGAATTTTACACCCCGCAGCAAGTATCGAAGATACTGGCTAAGATAGTCACTATTGGTAAGAAGGATTTGAGAAGTGTGTATGACCCAACCTGTGGTTCGGCATCGCTCGTATTACGTGTAGGTAAGGAAGTCAATGTCAGAAAGTTTTTCGGTCAAGAAAAGACCTCTACTACTTATAACTTGGCTAGAATGAACATGTTGTTGCATGATGTTTCATACCAGAACTTTGACATTCAAAATGGTGATACATTGGAAGAGCCAAAGCACTTAGATGAGCGTTTTGAAGCAGTAGTCGCAAATCCACCATACTCTGCTAAATGGAGTTCGGATGCTAAATTCCTAAACGATGAACGTTTCAGCGCATATGGAAGATTGGCTCCAGCATCGAAAGCTGACTTTGCCTTTGTTCAACATATGATTCACCAACTTGACGATAACGGTACAATGGCAGTAGTCCTTCCTCATGGGGTATTATTCCGCGGTGCAGCTGAAGGTGTTATTCGCAAGTACTTGATCGGGGATAAAAACTATTTAGATGCGGTAATTGGGTTACCTGCTAACATCTTTTTTGGAACATCAATTCCAACCTGTATCCTCGTGTTCAAAAAGTGTCGAAAAGACGATGATAATATCCTGTTTATCGATGCATCGAATGAGTTCGAGAGAGGTAAGAATCAAAACCGTTTACGTGACGAGGATGTCGAGAAGATCGTTGATACCTATATGAGCCGCCAAACCATTGAGAAGTATTCGTATGCAGCGACTTTAAAAGAAGTAAAGACTAACGACTTTAACTTGAACATTCCGCGTTACGTTGACACCTTTGAAGAAGAAGAAGAGATCGATATTGATCTGGTTCAAGACCGAATTAAGGAAATCGACAATGAAATATTTGAGATCGACAACGAACTCAACAAGTACTTAAATGAATTAGAGGTTGTAAAATATGATGAAAAATGATTTGATTACTCTTCGATTCAAAGGGTTTCAGGATACTCCAACCATTGTTAGCCTTATTGATTTAAGTATGGATGGTATTAAAAATGGTGTGTCAAATAGACCAGGAATAAACGATTTTGATATTAAGTTTATTAATGTAGTTAATTTATACCATGATGATGTCATAGATACTAATAAATTGGAATATGTTGATATTCCATACTCGTTATTTAGTTCATATAAAGTTCAATCGAATGATATTTTTTTCACAAGGAGTTCCCTTAAACTTGAGGGAATTGCCCATTGTAATATAAATTTAGATTCACACACTAATTTAGTATTTGATGATCATATTATGAGAATCAGACCTATCATTGAGTTAGTAGACCCATACTATTTAAAGACGTATTGCTTGACTTCAAGAGCAAGAAAATTTTTTATGAGCAGAGCCAAGACTGGAACTATGACAACAATCGGTCAGGAAGATATCTCAGATTTACCAGTGTCTTTACCTTCGATCGAGGAGCAGAAAAAAATATCAAATTTTTTCAAATTGATTGGAAGGAAAATGCAAAAACAACAAGAGAAGATTGGACAGTTAGAGTTACTCAAAAAAGGCATGATGCAAAAATTATTCTCTCAAGAGGTGCGTTTTAAAGATGAGAATGGACAGGAGTTCCCTGATTGGGAAATATCAAATGTAGGAGATATCTTTAGTGAGAGATCGGAGCGGGGCTTTAATGATTTAGAACTATTATCTGTGACAGTAAAAGGAGGCGTATGCCGCAGGTCTGACATAGATTATAATGATAATTCTAGTGATGATAAGAGTAATTATAAGATGGTTCAACCAGAGGATATCGTATACAACTCAATGAGAATGTGGCAAGGCTCGAGTGGTGTTTCTAGGTACACTGGTATTGTTAGCCCTGCCTATACTGTATTAATACCAAAGAAAAAAATAATTAGTAACTATTTCGGCTATTTATTTAAGACCCCGGAAATGATATACCAATTCAAAAAATTTTCCCAAGGTCTCACTTCGGATACGTGGAATTTGAAATATCCTCAAATCAAAGATATAAGTATAAAAGTACCTACTCTAGATGAGCAAAGTAAAATTGTCAATATATTGTCATTAATTGATAATAAAATTTCTTTAGAAAAGAAAAAGGCAAAGTATCTAACAGAGATGAAGATAGGATTCTCTCGTAAAATGTTAGGATAATGCAAAAAAAAGGCGTCGTTATCAACGACGCCTTTGAATTTCTATTTGGTTCTTAAAATATCACACTCTCCTATTTTTCTATTTTTACCAACTTGACAGTGCTCTTTAACATCAACATAAAATTCCACTTCTCAATATATCAAACTAGATCGTAGAATTTTAGGAGACACCTGGTTATATTGGATGAAAACTCATTAGGGGGATGGTTTAAGAGGCGAAAATATACGATTATTGATGTTGTGTGTCGATTGCCGCTTTAAACTGTTAGTCTCGAATGTTCAGGTTACCGAAAGTCGGTGGAGCAATAGAGCACGTCTGGCTATGCCATTTTGGACGCTCATCTGTTCGGTTATAGTCATAATCAAATCAAGGAATTGGTCAGAGCCGTAGACGGTGAGTTCGATCTGACGAGTATTGAGGAAGCAATAGTCGTATACGAGCTTTCGCCGTATTGAGGGGGAGAGACAGCATCATGAACTATGGGCAATGTGAGCATTCTATTCTGCAGTATATTCAGCATTCTTTATCCTGCCCGAATTGTAAACAGTCGGATCTGGAGCAATATTTGAAGGATAGTGACTTTCATGCATCGTTTAATGAGGTGCATCCTTAACATCGTCACGGATTGAATGTAATCAGGATTAACAACCACTAGATAAAGTGACTTTCTATCGCAGTTTTGATGGTAAGGCTGGGTGTTTTGAGACGTTTCACGATCTGCAGGAAGTAATATCAGTGGAGGGATAACTTAAGTGCCACGGCTGATTCTCGGCATCTTTTTCTTTTGAAATTTTGCCTAACCACCCGAACTGAGCGTAATTTCTATAATCAATATTTATAAAAAGCTCTGATTTTTTATAACGTCAGAGACTGTCTTATCAAAGCATGGACATTTTTACATAATTCGAAGGAACAGATGATAATTGCACCTATTCTATAAAGCATGACTTTTATCAGTCTGCAATACAGGAGGGGTGCTTTTTTTTGTGTGAAATTGAGATTAGCGGTTACCGATATTTATAGTAGAAGTGGTTGGTGAAATAATTTAGCGGGGTGGAAGCATGAACAGAAAAGACCAGAAGCAGTATGGAAAATCCGAAACTAAGAGAAGGATCGAGCAATTAGGTATGCAAATTATTAAGGGGAATATGAGTCCTGAGGAACGTGAGTATCTCGGTAGCAAGTGGAATACTCTACACTTCAGAGAGCTTTACGGGCTAAACTCTATCCAAACGACTAGGAATGAAGGCGGTACTGATATGAAGCCAGTAGCTGTCCTTTTGGAAACTGATATTGATATTGATGATGTTCCAGTTATCGATGTTACGATAGACAAAGATACGGGTGTTAACCTTGAAACAGATATTGGGTCGAGACAGGTATGGGCGGGAGAAGAGTTTTGCCTTTCTTATTATGAGTTTATGTTTCTAGTAATTCGTGACGAGTATGCGGGATTTGTGAGCTTCGAAGGTATTAAGGCAATATGCCTCTCAGTCAAGACTGCTGTTAAATTTGATGAGCGAGAAGGAAAAAAGTCGTATGAGTTCTTGGAAATAGATGAGGATTTGAATTTCGAATTACTTGAGCTTGAAAACAGGACAGGTAATGTTAGGCTCCCGATACCAACGATCACTTTCGTTCAAGGTAAGGACGAAGATGGTAACGGCTTTAATTTTGGTGCTATTCGTGATCACCTAGAGGCTATTGACGAGAAGACCAATGATGGAAAGTGGAAGATAAAAGCGAAGTACATGGGTAGCGAAGATATTAGTCGCTTTCAGGATTTAATCGATAAACATGCTAACTGAACTAAGAAGAGCCGACTTTACTCGGCTCTTTTCGCATATTTATTGTATATTGGTGTTTTGCCTCTCGAAATGAAGTACTCGTCAAGAAACTTCTCTTTGTTATATTTTACACTGCGATCTTCGAAGACAGCGTAAATCGTATCCAGTGTATCTAGCTTTACCGAGATCAGTTCACCGCTGTTTTTATCCTTGAACAATTGCTCAGTGATGTCCCCTTCAACTGGTTTGAAGATAAAGGTATCCTCTATGTATGTGTATGTGCCAATCCCGATAGCATCTAAAGAATAGGTTTCTAAATTGCTTGTGGTGCGCTCAAAGTCATCCGGAGTAAACCATCCCTTAAGACCTTCGATCTTGTCGACAAGTTGTTCCATTCTTGTTCTTTGCGTCAGCTTAGTCTCAACACTACCGTAGTATCTCAAAGTGATAAATTCCTTGGTGCAGCTCTTGATAACAGCGGGGTAACAGGATTTTAAGCTCCCAATGGTGTCTCCATCGTCAGGTTTGATGTCTCTTGAGTACAGTAGGACAACGTCGCCTACCTCTAATTCATTCGCCAATAGATAAGCATACTTCTTTTCTGAGGAGTATTCCTCTCTCATTAATCCTTTGCTCCGATACTCCTTCACAATGGTTTCCCAAGGCAACTGGACTACACCTTGAATTTTATATTTAATCTCGAGGATGGATTCGGGCAAGATGCCGCTTTTCTGTAAAGCGATAAGGTCTGTATACTCGCCATCTTTCTGTTCGTATTCTTCATGGTCGATGATCAACTTACGATTAGGTTCTTGATCAATGAAGTTCTTCACGAACACAAAAGCCATTAAGCTTACATAGGCAGCCGAACGGGCTTTACCACGAAACTCTCTGTTGGCTTTTACATCGGAGTTATAATTAAAGTACACATTTTGATCTTTAAACTGTATATCTGCTTTCGCAACACTTTGGGTCTTAAGTAAGAAGTCACCATGATTAAACTTTGCTAATTGGACATCACCATAAGAGAAGTCATTTACAAACTTAGATTGGACTACAAAGCTAAAATGACTTGTCTTTTTAAGTTCTTCGCAAACATTAACACCCGCAACTGATAAGTTTTTCTGTAAAAGCGCATTTGTATACTTCCCTAATTCACAAGTGAAAAGTAGCTCCGATCCCGTCTTGAATTCGGTAAGACTGACCCCTTTCGGTAGCAGTTCTCTTATATGTATGGACATGACGTATTCCCCTTGTGACTGAGCTTGTTGTAGGCAGCTCATTGTAGTATCAATATGACTCCATTATAGCAAAAATTTCTCAGTTTATGTGCTCAGGGGTTCTCCGTTAGAGGTGTCGATTAAACCGGCACCTCTTTTTCGTGTTGTTGTCATTTACTCATAGCAGCACGACATTAATCGGGTTTTACAAACTCATTTCAAGACATGAATAACTTTGGGGGATATGGAATTGCAATTGGGGGAGTTGGAGTTTGTCGTTATGGTGTTGAGATTTAAGTAATCAAGAGGTTCCCGCCCTCAATGTATGGAGGTCAAACTCCAAATTCACCGATGCGGGGTTGACTAACATGTCTAATGTAGTTGAAGAGCTTATCAAAAGTGACGCTGATATAGAAAGGGATATCGGCGAGGGTTTTACTTCGGATCTATTGAGGGAAGCTCAGAAGTTGGTTAACAAAGATGGAAAAAAAGAGCCCACTAAAACGGGAAATAAAGCAATAAAGAGAACAAGGGCTCCTATTCCGAAAGGTATTATTTTCTGTGATGAGTCTATTATCGCAACTGTTGAGAGACAGTTCGATGGAGAACAAACGCTTCAAGTGATTCTAAGTACTTGGCTTAAAAGCCACTTCAAAGGAGATAAAGAATGAGCTATAATGTGACAGTCAACAACGGTTTAGGTGTTCCCTCCATTGGGGGAATTACGGTGAAAGTAGCCACTTATGTTCGTGTATCAACGGTTTTTGAGGAACAGGATTCCTCAGTCATTAATCAAGAGGAGGGACTGCTTGATTATATTCGTAAAAAGGACAGTTGGGTTTTATATGAATCATATAGCGAGAGGCAGTCGAGCTTCAAAAAGAGAGAGAAGTTTAAACGCATGATCGATGATGCGATGGCAAAGAAGTTTGATGTCATTCTGGTAAAATCTCTAAGTAGATTTGGACGGAGTGCAGGTGAACTTAACACCATTGTTCCCAAGCTTGTCGAAAAGGGAATTCGTTTCATTGCCCTTTCAGAATCCATTGATACCGATCATTACGATTGGCAAAGTAAGATTGCCATGTATTCAATGGTGTACCACATGTCAAGTCAAACGACCTCCGACTGGATTCGATTGGCAGAGAGGGCTAGAGCGAAACGTGGGGAGTTTACAGGTTCATTCACACCATATGGTTATCAGAAGATGGATAAAAAATTAGTCATCGCCGATGATAACACTTCAGATATAGTTCAGAAAATTTTTGATTGGTATCAGGAAGGTGTCATGGGTATGCAGGCAATTGCAAATCGCTTAAATGAAGAAGGAATTCCCACGCCTGCGCAAACTCAAATTCGTAAAAACGGAAGTCAGTACTGGTGCCAACGGTCGATAAAGTACCTTTTGACTAATCCGGTTTATGTTGGTGATCTAGTGGCTCAAAAGGAGCAAGCAGCTGCGTTAGGAAGTACGAAGCGTAAGAAAAAGAATCAGGAAGAACAAGTCATTATGGAAAACAACCACCCACCTATTATTTCTAGGGAACAGTTTCGGGTTGTACAGGATTTAATCCACCGGAGAGGTAAAACAAAATCTTGTGGTATGCCGAACCTCTTTACACAAGTTCTTTATTGTGCGGATTGCGGTGGCGGAATGCAATGTGTCAAACGCTCATACGGTAAAACACATTACATGTGCGGCAACTATAAATTACGAGGGAAAAATTTCTGTTCCCGCCACTCTGTTTACGAACTAGGTCTTGTAGACCTCATCTTAGGCGATATTAAGAAGCTGATGGGCGATCATGTGAATAATGAGGCTTTAATAAGAGAGATGCGAAAGGAAGTTGAGGGCGAAAAGAGGGGTACCGTAAAGGAAATCGCATCTTTGAAGAAAGAGATCAAAAAACTCGATGGGCGCAAACAAGCTGCAGAAGACAAATGGCTCGATGGTGATATCACAAAAGAAGAGTATCATCAAATGCTCGGACGGATCAGTGGTCAGTTATCCGACTCCAATCAGAAGCTAGCTGATCTACGTAAAGGACAAGAGGATAACAAGCCAGCTTTACCGGATATCGCAAAGCTCACTTCGTTTGAAAAGCTAGATCGCGAGTTGTTGCTAATGTTGGTTAAGCGAATCGAGGTAAGGAAAGACGGTAATATTAAGATCCAGTATAATTTTAAAGTATAGTGCACTATTCTTAACGGGAAGGCGATGGTGTCATCGTCCCCCATTTTTATACCATTAATGTGTTGACACTGTGCATTCAACACATGTGGAGTCGGTGGCGTTGTTGGTGAAGAGTGTGTAGCCCCATAATAAACTCGTAGCATTTATAATAAAGTCTTTGCTCTCTATCTCTCCCCAAGCCTGCCCCATCAACGATTAGGGGGGGACTGGAGTTTTAATACTTTATTATTACTGAACATATCATGTTATAATTCGAACTGTTCTTATAGCTGGTTTATTCTAACGCAAATTACAGGAGATTGGTAACATATGAAAATAAACGTATATACTTTAAACTCATTTGCTAAAACAAGAGACGGTGGGAACCCGGCAGGCGTTGTTATGAATGCAGATTTATTATCTGAAGAAGAAATGAGAAAAATCGCTGCTATTCTTGGATTCAGTGAAACGGCTTTTGTACTACAATCAAATATGGCAGACTTTAAAGTGAGATTCTTTACACCGAATGAAGAGGTGGACTTATGTGGTCATGCTACGATTGCTACCTTTTATACAATGTCAAGTCTCAATTTGTTAAAACAAGGTAAGTATAAACAAGAAACCAGAGCCGGAATACTTGGCATTGAAATTCATAACGATAATTTTGTTATGATGAATCAATCTATTCCTGTTTTTTCGGAAGTTATTGATAAAGATGAAATAGCAGATTCCTTGAACATCAGTACTTCCCAGATTTCAGAAGACTTGTTAGTTCAAGTTGTATCAACAGGACTTCGAGATATTATGGTTCCTGTAAAAAGTATTGAGATTTTAGATAGGATCAGGCCAGATATGAATAAAGTTAAAGAAATCAGCCAGAAGTACAATACTGTTGGATACCATGTTTTTTCTTTGGAATCCTTACATGGTGCTAATGCTTATTGCAGAAACTTTGCTCCCTTATATGGTATCCCGGAGGAATCTGCCACAGGAACATCAAGCGGTGCCCTTGGTTGTTATCTGTACCGCTATGGAAAAATCAATGAGGAACAAGTGTCAAGTATTATTTTTGAACAAGGTTATTCCATGAAAAAGCCATCGGAAATCCGAGTGTCTATAGCAGTAAAAGAAAATGAGATTTTTGAAGTTAAGGTCGGCGGGAGAGGGATGAATTTAATTTTAAAGGAAGTCGAAATATAAACAACTGATTTTCAGTGATTACCGAAAAATTAAATATGCAAAACAGCAATTCATATGAATTCCGCCAAGGCCCCACCAGGTTCAAGCGGCATCTTTTTTGTAACCTCAAGGCATGTGGAATCGGTAGCTTTGTTGGTGAGGAATGCATAACATGGGATAGATCTTTTGAAACAAGAAGCCGAAAACTTCTTGATTTTTGTAAAGATTTCAAACCCGTTTCTCATAATGAAAAATACACCTACAACGATTGGGGATTAGAAAACTTATAACTGAGAGAGGATTCTGGAAAATATAACTCCAGTTGTTAGGAACGTATTTTAACGCAAAGTTTTTGAACTAACGGAGAATACTAGTTCAAATCAGAAAGATTAAAACCTTCTATTAGAAGCAAACTAGATTTAATAGCTCTAATAGGAGGTTTTATTATGATCTTAAGTGAGTTGTGGAGACTGTATTCAAGGATTTAGACCGAAAACATTGAAAGCATACGCTAGTACGGGCTGCCGAGTTGGAGAAGTGGAGAAGATAAATATCGAGGATCTTAACTGGGGAGACTGCTCTGTAAATGTTAATGGCAAGGGTTCAAAGCAGAGAGAGGTAGGTTTATTTCACGACAGAGTCAAAGTGTGGCTAAAGAAGTATCTGGCCAGCCGTAAAGACAACTGTAAAACCTTATATTTAAGGCATGCTAGGGCATGAAAAAGCATCGACCACTCAAATATATGCTCAGCTGCGCGGAGAACGACGAAGAGAACTTTATCGTCGATTTTTTTTAGCAATATAGGTGATCGTCTTGGTATATGGTTTTTTGTTGCCATAAAAAAACCGTGAAGATCTACGTGGTCACACTTTTGGTCACAGTGCTTATTTTTTTCGTGACGATGACACGAATACATAAATAAACCGCCCTGTTCGCAATGTTGCTTACAGGGCGGTTTGCTATGTCATAGAGTGCAGCTTGAAAGTTAGCAGTCAACCTGCACTCAACAAACTATCTTGCACGTTTTTAAGGCTAACTTATTAATAGAGCAGTTACACAAACATAAGATTACTCTGCTACAACTTGTTTGCCTGCAATCCGGCCGAATGTGAAGATATCAGCGATGGCATTACCGCCAAGACGGTTTGCACCATGAATGACCCCTGTTACTTCACCTGCAGCGAACAGCCCAGGGATGACTTCGCCTTTTTCATTCAATACGCGAGTCTTCTCGTCGATCACCAATCCGCCCATTGTATGGTGAACGGATGGTACAGCTTTTTCGATGTAGTAAGGGCCTTTTTCAAGAGATTTTAATCCACCGCGATGTTTGAAATCAAGGTCTTTACCTGTTTTCGCATAATCATTTACTTTATTAATTGTTTCTTTCAAATTGTTCACGTCAATTTTGAAGAAATCAGCCGCCTCTTCAATCGTATCGGCTTTAAAGAGCAAGCCTTGTTTAACGAGTTGATCGTATTCGTCTTGATGAACTTCGATCGTTTTACCGATATCCTCAATGCCTTGATTCCATAATTGATACGTATATCCGCCCGTTTGGGCAAGGATTGCTTTAGAAATAACGTCACGACGTTCTAATTCCTCAACGAAGCGCTTGCCTTCTTGGTTAATCAGGATCGCACCATCGAAGCGGGAGTCTGCAACCAGGGAAATAACACCTGTCTCAGGATTACAGATTGGATACGTTTGAATATTCTCCATGTTTGTCAGCTTGGCGCCAATCGTTTCTGCCATAACGATACCGTCACCTGTAGATCCTGGTGTGTCGGTAGACATATATTTTTCATCCATTTTAGGATTATACTTTTTACGCATCTCTACATTGGATCCAAAACCACCGGTAGCGATGATGACGCCTTTGTTCGCATGGAATGTGATCTTGTCGCCAGTACCCGAAGTCGCAGTTACACCGGTCACTTTGCCGCTTTCGTCCTTGAGCAAGGTTTCAGCTTTCATATTCGTTTTGATCGTGATTCGGTCAGCGTCTGTTTTGGCTTTTAACTTGGTAATTAATTCAGCACCTGTATGACCTACAGGAATCAACGCACGTTTTCTGGAATGGCCTCCAAATTGGAACAGATGATCAGGTAAGAACTCTACCTTGATTTCATCGCGCAGCCATTCGGCAGATGCTAGTGCATTGTCGGCAAGAATACGAACCATCTTAGGATCCCCGAGGTTGTCTCCGCCTTTCATCGTATCATCATAGAACAGGTCAGCCGTGTCATCAGTGATGCCAAGAGCACGTTCAACCCAGTTGTCAGGCGCATTCATCTCACCACCGGAGATCAATGTGTTGCCGCCAACAGTTGGCATTTTCTCGAGCAGAACTACATTAGCTCCAGCGCTGTTCGCTTCGATAGCCGCACTAAAGCCAGCACCCCCGGCACCGATGACGACAACATCATAGGTTTGCTCGGCTTCTTCTTTATCTTTGCTTCCACTGACTGCAGCGCCAGCGACAAGAGTAAGTCCAGACTTCGTAATTGCATCTTGAATGGCTTCGAGATATCCTTTGCTTGTAGCCGTAGATCCGCTAATGGCATCAACTTTTGCGCTGTTAGTTGACATGACATCTTGCTTGAGCTGCGTATAAACAGGCTCTGCAAGTACTTCGTTTTCCTTGTGCTCTGTTACTTTAATGTCAGTGATCTTGTTATCTAATAAGGAAACTTGTACTTTAATATCGCCATGTTTACCTTGCCCAACTCCTTCAAAGACTTGAACTCCGTTTGCATCTGCAGCCGGTGCTGCCTCTTTACCGCCGCAGGCAGCAAGCGTGAACATAAGACTGAGGACTAGTAGAATAGATAACAGCTTTTTCGTGTGAGTTCGCATAATATCTCCTTCATTCTGTTATGAATTGGTTACATACACTAGGGAGAGGAAGATTTGCTAGGCAAATCATTCATCTCTAGCCTAGACATGAATGTTATTTCATGTGAAAATATGCACAAGATCTATTATAGATTTAGTACAGCATTATGTATTTGCACAGATTAGCGTTTTTTTGTCTTTTTCGGGCATGTAAGAAACGGATATTGTGAAGGGCTATGATTACAATGAAAACAATTCACTTAAAAATTACGTTAATCGCAGGAAGCTGCTTCTTGCTGCTGTTCATTGCATTACTTGTAACAATATATTTGGAGATGAACCATACGGTTGTCCCTTTGAATAAGAACTTAACGCAGCAAGTGGTTACTGCACGCAGCGACCAGATCGATTATTGGTTTAATCAGCGCATCGGTGAGATAGACATGCTTGCTTCTCTAGCTTCGGACCATCATTGGACACGAGATGAATTGCTGCAAGAGATCGATAAGTTCGAGGCGAAAAAGCAAGTAGAGTACGAATCCATACGCGTGGTGGATATTCACGGAAATTCCTGGTCAGCAAGGGACAAGCCTTTTTCGATACTAAACCGACCCTACTATCGAAAACTACTGCTACATTCAGATTCCAATTATGTGGTGAGCAATCCGATCGTATCCAAAGCGAATGCAGCTGAAATCGTCGTCATTCTCTATCGTGTGAATCCATCGGTGAATGATGAGGTAGCTTATATTGCCGCAGCTGTCTCCGTCAAGAAGATGAAGGAGATTGCTCAAGATGTAATGCTATATGACCAGTCAGGCCAGCTTATCATCGATTGCAGAGAGCTGGGTGAAGGGGATGGAGCGGATGATACAGCAGATAAGAAGAACATGAGTGTATTTGAGGCTCCAATTCAAAATGTGGAAGGCTGGAAGCTAGTACTCGAAGTACCGAATTCAAGTCTATCGCTAGCGGTGATCAAAACTCAGCGGACTGCATTGCTGGTAGGCGTTCTTATCGGTAGTGCGTTTATCGTCTTTCTGATGCTGCTTGCTTCTTCCATTATTCGTCCAATTCAGTCGCTTCGCCAGGTAATGGAAAATGTGCAGAACGGCAACCAAACCATACGAGCAGATGTTACGCGCTCGGATGAGATCGGCGATCTTGGGCGAAGCTTCAATGACATGCTTGTTCAATTATACGCTGTGGAACAGGAGCGAAAGGAGATGGAACTCAGACTGATTCATGAGCAGATCAAGCCGCACTTTTTATACAACACATTGGATACGATCCAGTGGATGGCAACGGAACATGGAGCAGACAATGTGGTGGAGATAGTGGAAGCGCTTAGCGCGTATTTCCGATTAGGGCTTGGCACAGGCAGTCCCTACATTCTGCTTGATCAGGAGTTGTACCATGTCGAGAGTTATCTTCATATTCAAGGCGTGCGATATGAGGAGATTCTGGACTACGAGCTTCGATATGATGAAAAGCTTGCTCAGTGCCAAGTCGTTCGCTTCATGCTGCAGCCGTTGGTGGAAAATGCGATTTATCACGGGATTAAGCCACTTAGGGATCAAAAGTGCAAAATTTCGATCACAGCATATAAACAGGTCGATTATTTGGTCATTAAGGTTAAAAATAATGGGGTTATGATTCCTGAAGAGAAGCTTGAACAGATGAATCAAGCCCTTCTTGATGATAAATATGATCGTTCTGCCACAGGCTTTGGGCTATACAGCGTAAACCATCGCATTCGACTAGCTTACGGGGTGCCATATGGCCTTGCAGTGAAGAGTGAAGATGGCATTACCGTTATGGTCATTCGAATACCTTTGGAAGGGGAGCGGAATGAAGATGTGGAAGATTGTCATCGTCGATGATGAAACGATCATTCGCAAAGGCTTGCGACAATACATTGAGGAGAGTTCGTATCTTTTTGAAGTTGCAGGAGAAGCGAAAAGTGCAAACGAAGCATTGAATATGGTGGAGGAAGCCCCACCACATGTATGTCTTGTGGACATCAACATGCCGAATATGAATGGGCTCGATCTGATAAATATATTGCGCGAACGCTGCCCGTCGGTTCTAGTTGTAATCATCAGCGGCTACGATAACTTTGAATATGCGCGTCAAGCCGTGCAACTGCAAGCATTCGATTATGTATTGAAACCTGTGCCGAAGAGTGATCTGAACAAGCTGCTTCATCGGATCGATGAGCATCTTCAGGTAAAATATCCTTTGTATTCACATGAAAGCAGGGTGGATAAGGAGCTGGGGCTTCCCGGGTATACAGGGGATGGAACAGTGCTTATCCAAAAAGTGATCGAGTATATTGACAGTCATTATCAGGATCCGGAGCTGTCTATTACTCGAGTAGCATCGCTATTTCATATCAACCAAACCTATCTTAGCAAGCGTATGAAGCAAGAAATCGGTGCTTCATTCCTTGACTATGTCACCGAGCTTCGGATATCGAAGGCGAAGGAGATTCTGGATGACGTAATGCCGAATATCAAAATCGGGGATCTGGCCGTGAAGGTAGGGTATAAGAGCCAGTACTATTTTAGTCGTGTGTTCAAAAATAGAGTCGGCTCAAGCCCCTTGGAGTACAAAAAGCATCCGTTCGGTTATGGATAGGGCATCAATTTAGTAGAACGCCACAGCAATTAGGCGCCACCATATATAAACACGACGCAACCTCGAGGGGTTGCGTTTTTTATTTGGCGGATTTCTTAGAGGATATTGATAAAAAATAGGTAGGACCTAAGGAGGTAAGCGCTATCTTTATACCTATAAAATCGCGACGTGATGGCCTTCATGTCAACAAGTGTATACCCAATGTCATTAATTATCTATTTGAAAGAAAGGCCACTTTTCATAATGTTACTTTAAGGACATTGACATATGTTATTAGCTTATATGACATGTCGGAATCTCGGAAGGGAGGAAGGAGCATCGAGGTAAGCTGAAATGGAAGCACATACCATTTAGGAGATTGATGTTTCTTGACTCAAGAATCAGAAGGGAGTTCGTACGATATGAAGAGGAGTAGACAATGGGTAGCTCTCGTCATGGTTGCGATCATGATCGTAACGATGATGCCGATCGCGCAAGCGGAAGAGGCGCTGCCGCCTACACAGACAGAGGGACAGACACCAGCGAACCCGCCGGGCGAAGCCGATCCGGTCGAGGTGACGAATCCATCAGACCTACCGGGAGCGGGTACGGAGGGTGTTATTGCGTCAGTGTATGGGGCGGTATATCACAATCTTGCAGCGGGCTTATCTTATGAGTGGTCGCAAGAGCCGGAAGCTTCCTATCCGGATGAAGGCAACACACTTACGGATGGTATATATGGGGCAAGCAATAGATCCGACGTGTCATGGGTTGGACATCATTTGGGTAAGACACGCGAAGTTGTGTTTGATTTGGGGGCGAAGAAATCACTCACGGGTATTAAAGCCAATTTCCTCGAAGATTGGCCAACGAACAATGTACTCGTGCCACTCACGGTATCGATGTACGTCTCCGATGACAAAGTGAACTGGGGACTGCTCAAAGACAATGCCACGCAGAAGCTGTGGAATGACGGCAAATACACTGAGACCTATGTGTGGGATGGCAGTAAGGACGGTATCAAAGCCATCGGCCCAGATGCGAAGATCGCCTATGCTCGCTATGTGAAAGTGACATTCACAATGCATACGCGTGCAATGACCTTCGTGGATGAGATTGAAATCCTCGGTGAAGACGGCAAAGTTGCCGGAGCCGTAACTGTTCCAACGCATACGCCGCAATTCTTGGCGGCAGGCGAAGCGACAGCGGGTATCGAGCATCTTGGACTTTTGTATAACGGGCAATATGCGAATGACTTAGGCATCTGGACGAAAGAACGGATCATTCCGAATATTAGTTATGTCGATAAGGACGGCAAGATTAAGGATCGACTCTTCGACGGCGTCCTGTATCTTGGCATTAACTCTCCAAATCCAGGTCGTGATTTCGGCGGGCGGGCTTATCTTGAAGATTGGAAATGGTATCTGGATAAAACCTTTGCGGTAGGCGGCGATATGGATGCGTTAAACGCAGCGGCTAAGGAAGTATCCGATGCGCTGAACGAGTCTGGCGTGAAGGAAAAGGTTGTCCTCATGATTCCGGATCCAGGTGAATCGATCACTAATTTCGGAGCTATTGAACAAGGTGGAGAATCGCTGAACTTCAATGATTCCGTTGGCAAAGAGAAAGCCCTTGCGAACCGTGAAAAAGCAGTTCAATGGTGGCTGCAGCAAGTCAAATCGAGATGGGAAGCAAAAGGTTACGCTAACCTCGAGCTTGTAGGTATGTACTGGTTCGAAGAGCAAATCAGCACAAGCCAATCCGGACCGGATCTGATCCGTTCCGTGAGCAGCACCCTGCATGACATGCAAATTAGCGGCAAGGACCTGAAGTTCTTCTGGATTCCGCACTTCTTCGCTTATAAAGCGTTCATGTGGAAGGATGTCGGCTTCGATGCGGTGACGATCCAACCGAATTACTTCTTCGAGCCGACGGATATCGAACGCTTGGAGGATTCTGCGAATCTGGCGAAGCAGTATGGCATGTCCAATGAACTCGAGTTCGATGATCGGATGCTGACGGACGGCGTGTTCCGCGAGCGGTATATCGATTACTTGAACAGCGGTGCGAAGACAGGGCTTATGAAGGATGGCTTCAAATCGTATTACCAAGGCAACAATGCAGTCTATAACACCGCGGTAAGTAAAGATCCAGCGACACGCGTTCTTTACGACTGGCTGTATCAATTTGTTAAAGGAACGTATCAGGTCAACGAGGCTCCGCCTTCCGAGGTAGACGTGCAGATGAACGGCAAACCGTTCCAGAGCGGGATGAAGCTGCCCGATTCAGAATCCGTATCCTTTACATGGAAACTTAGAACGGATGATGGTCTGACGAAAGTGACGGCGACGTATGACGGCAAGCCTTATACAGCGGGTACCGTTATTTCGCTTGCAGGCAAGCTTGGCAAGCATGAGCTTAACATTACCGTTACGGCGGGGCATATGGTGACAAAGTCATATGTTATCGAAGCAACGACGAATGCATCTGGTATGAAAGCGTTAGTCGACCGCTTCGAAAAAGCGAAGCAATTTACCAATTCTGCAACGGTGCGTTCTTTGAACAACTATTTGGAAATGATGAAGCGCTATGAAGGGAAAGATGCAGCGCAAGTCACCAAGTATCTCCAAGGCTTTAACGCAAAGCTGGATGAATTCAAGAAGGCGGGTACGATAAAAGATGAGGCGTACAATACGCTGAAGGAAAGCGTCTATTACCTAATAGGCAATTTGGCGCAGAATAAAACGGTAGAAGCTTCGTCGACCGAAGGCAATAATGTGAATTATGCACCGGCTAAAGCCGTCGATGGATTCCCTGCTTCAAGATGGGCGAGTGAATACGTGGACAATACTTGGTTCCTGGTCGATCTCGATGAAGTGAAGGAAATGGATACGGTTCGAATCGATTGGGAATATGCTCGTGCCGATAAATACAAACTTCTTGTGTCGAACGATAAGCAGAACTGGATCAATGTCATGCCAAATGACGGAATTATTACCGCGCATGATGGCAAAGAAACGATTCAGTTCAACCCGGTCAAGGCAAGATACATGAAGTTACAAGGCATAAAAAGAGCAACCGATTACGGATATTCCATCTACGAGTTTGGTGTCTATAACCTCTCGGGCGCTGTAGACGTGAAGGGCATTGAGGGCATACAAGTAAAGGTTGACGAGGAAGCGAAAAAAGTAACGATTGATGGATTGCTGATGAATGGCGTCCTTACAAATGTGAAGTTGAAGGTGCTTGATCCGAAAGGCAAGGTTCAACTCGAAGATGAGACGAAGAGTACAGTCGCGGGAAGCTTCCAATTCACATTCAAACTTACGGGTAATTTAAAGGGAACCAATGAGGCGTATCTATCGACTGGTTATATGAGCGAGCCTGTAAAAGTGACCTTTGAATACTCAAAAGAAAACCCGGGTAAAGGTCACGATAAGTAATGGAGAAATAATTCATCCAAACAGCAATACGACCCGCTCTGAAACTTCCTGTACTGGTTATCGAATTATCTGTCCGAGTAAGACTAATAACCGAAGTAAAAACGTTTGAGGCGTAACATAAAAAGCCGATTAGGTGCCAGACCACGGGGTCTATACCTAATCGGCTTGTTTCTATGTAGACGTGACAAATAGAGAATTAGATGAATGGAAATTGGGGCGAAAACCAAATATTTCAAGTCGTTCCTCTGTTTTTATATCAAGATATTATTCAGGTTTTAGTGGGATTGTATTATGTATTGTATAATAGAACGACTGCCTGAGCAGGTATTTATAACATAAAACATAGGAGGATACATGTCCTGGAGCAAATTGAAGCAACAACTGGAGAGTTTTCTCTGTCCTGCGTTATACGGCAGGGTTGAATATCGCGCGAGCAGTTACCGTTATTTACCTGATAAATCAGGGGATTGTTATATTTCGGTAGATAAAAAGAACGTACTTAATATGAATGATAGAACTAGCTCAATTAGATGGTATCAGACGGAGCAGGAGATTAAGAATGATTCAGATCTTCTAATTCCTATCAACCATGAAGACATTGAAGCGGTTAGAAAAGATAGTAAGGGGATCATCCCGGAGGATCGTCTAATAGTCATTGCAAGAAGTAGAAAAATATCAGAAGTTGCAAAGGTGCTTTTGTCAGCACAGACATCATTAAGTAAATCGAACTTTATTGTTATAGCTACTAAGTATTTATCTATTTCCATAGAGGAGAGCTTAGAAAGCGACGATATCTTATTGAATATTCTAGCTTTAGTGGACAGACGAGTTGGGAAAAAGCGAATTTTAAACATGAGTGAGAAGATGAAGTTAAAGCATCCAATTGTGCAATATTTTTATGAACTAAGGCGTAGTACATTATAAATATAAATAACTTCATTGAATATTCAAGAAACACTCCCTACAAAAATCCCTAATTCTACGCGACTTCTTCCCGCCATAACAATAGCCATGATATTGAGAGGGATGTTCGCATATGGTGCATATGGAATCGGAGAGTGTCGCTCTACTGGTAAGGAAGGATACAGTGTTATGAGATCCTTATATTTATTGGACTTTACGGACAAGTATGAGAAAAAATCGTTGTTAAAGAGATGGCATCATTGCCGTCTCTTTTTTGTTTCTTTGGTCACTTTTTTAGCATTGCTCTGACTCTGGTTCCCGCTACGGCATCCTACGATCACAAGCATGAAAGAATGCACGGAAATTAACGTTGATGCTTATGTTTAACCCCTCTCTGCTCTGCTAGGTGACGGGAATCATAGACGTACTTACGTGAGGTTGCTACGATGTTCCATGGAAATTAAGTGAAAGTGATCACAAGAAATTACAGAAGGAGTTATTTATCGTGAAAAGAATCGTAACACTGAGCACCCGCAAACTGATGGATACCGCAAAACACGGCGGATGCGGCGCATGCCAGACATCTTGCCAGTCCGCTTGTAAAACTTCCTGCGGCGTAGCAAACCAGAAGTGTGAAAATGCAATGAACAGATAGGATTCGGAATGTTACCGCCCATTGCTCTGCTGATGGGCGGCTATTTTTAAGAAATGGATACTATCCCTAAAGGATGGCAAAGCCGTTTCTACTTGTGTGCAAAAGGAGCTTGATTAGTAAGTATGATTCATCAATATAAACTAAATGGATACAATATCGTGCTCGATACCTATAGTGGCTCGGTGCATGTTGTTGATGACCTAGCATATGAAATTATAGCGGATTATGAGAAAACTTCCCCCGAAAAAATCGTGACAACGCTGTTGGATAAATATAAAGATGATTCCAGCATTTCCGAGAGCGACATTCGAGAAACCATCGCGGATATCGAGGAACTTAAAAATGATGGACAGCTCTTTACAAAAGATGAGTATGAGAACCTCTCGCTTGATTTAAAAAAACGAAAAACTTATGTCAAAGCGCTCTGCCTCAATGTTGCGCATACCTGTAATCTGTCATGCGACTATTGCTTCGCTAGCCAGGGGAAATACAACGGAGATCGAGCGATCATGAGCTATGAGGTTGGACAAAAAGCTATCGATTACCTGCTTGAAAATTCGGGTCATCATCGTAATCTTGACATCGACTTTTTCGGCGGGGAACCGCTTTTGGCTTGGAAAGTGGTTAAACAGATCGTAGCTTATGCAAGAAGCAAAGAACAAGAATACAAAAAGAAGTTCCGCTTCACCTTCACGACGAACGGGATGCTGCTGAACGATGAGGTCACCGAGTTTTTAAATCAGGAAATGTACAATGTCGTATTAAGCCTGGATGGAAGAAAAGAGGTTCATGACCGGCTGCGCCAAACGGTTAACGGAAAAGGCAGCTACGATCATATTGTTCCGAAGTTCAAGGAATTCGTTCGTAAGCGCGGGGACCAAGAGTACTATGTTCGAGGAACTTACACTCGTAACAATGTCGATTTCACCAACGATATATTTCATATCGCAGACCTTGGTTTTGACAAAATCTCTATGGAACCAGTCATCTGTGATCCAAAGGAGCCCTATGCACTTACCGAGGAGGACTTGCCGGAGATATACAACCAGTACGAAATTCTCGCCAAGGAAATGATCGGTCGCGGTGAACAAGGCAAGGGGTTTACCTTTTATCACTACATGCTTGACCTCTCAGAAGGGCCTTGCATCCAGAAGAGAATCACTGGCTGTGGGTCAGGAACCGAATATCTTGCCGTCACCCCTTGGGGAGAGCTTTTTCCTTGCCACCAGTTCGTAGGGGATGAAGAGTATAGCATGGGGAACCTCTGGGATGGCATCACAAAACCTGAGCTGCAATGTCAATTCAAAGAGAGCAACTGCTACTCGAAGCCGGAATGCAAGGACTGCTGGGCTAAACTCTACTGCAGCGGCGGTTGTCCTGCCAATGCACTGCACGCGACGGGTTCTCTGGTCGGAACCTATGACTTCAGCTGTGACGTCTTCCGCAAAAGAGTCGAATGTTCCATGATGGTAAAGGTGGATGAATCCATTAGAGCGATGGAAGAACAACCTAACTAATTAAAATAATGGATCAATAAACCATAACCGAGAAATAGACACTTTTAAATAAAGTGCTCTTTCTCGGTTTTTCAGGCAATTCCCCTATTTCTTCTTCTACGTCGTTCCCCACATCTCTTACTTTTACCCTGGTTGTTCAATTGTTTTTTTAACTCGAATTTATTTGCTTTTTTATTACTTTCTCCGAAGCGGTGCGAAGGTCTTTCCCATGACGCGCATGCAGTCGTGCGTCATCCATCTGCTCCGTAACACAATCAAATATGTCGCGAAAAAGGACGCGTTGGCCGTTATGACTGCCCTCTAACCCGTGTACCAGGCCCACACACTGGAGGAAGTGGTAGTGGCTTTCTCGTCTATTCGGGAGACGTGGGAGAAGAAGTATCCCCTCGTCGTTCGCTCGTGGGAAGGCAACTGGTTGGAGCTCACGACGTACTTTGACTTTCCTGCGTAGATTCGTAAGCTCGTCTACACTACGAACAGCGTCGAAGGGTTCCACCGACAGCTCCGTAAGGTAACCAAGACCAAGACGGCGTACCCTACTGATGACGACGTATTTTGTTAAAAATCCCGGAGAGTTCTTTAAGACGACTATATGAGCACTCAGTATTAGACTAATAGCTGGAGTGTATCTTCAAGCCATTTAACATAACTTTGTTCTCGACTAATAGCCCTGCTTAAAACCAGATAATGTCCAAATTGCCAAGAATCAGGCGATTTAAAATTATCATTTGCTAACTCCAGCGAGTTCTGATTGCTCAATAATATCTCTAATTTTGCAATTCTCTTTGTAATTTGGTCCTGTAGTAGTCGCTTTCTCTCCTCCATAGAAATCGCAGCTGAAAAATACATCATTAACATAAATTCATCTTTTTCTGTCTCTGGTAGTGTTTTAGGTTGTGTTAGCCAATCAAGTAATTCTTGCTTGCCTTTTTGCGTAATGCAGTAAACTTTTTTCTCTAGTTTAATTCCTGTGATAAGGGTACGGTATTCGATCAGCCCCTCCGCTGTCAGCCTTTTAAGTTCTGGATAAATTTGACTATGTTTAGCGCTCCAGAACTCACCAATCTCCCGCTTAAACTGATTTGAAATGTCGTATCCACTTATTTCTTCTTTTTCTATCAGACCCAATAGAGCATATTTTAAAATTCGCATTTGCAATCTCCCTACGATACATGTTTGACATCAATATACCACAATGCTAGAATAATTATGTTGATTTAAACATGTTTATATTTACATGTTTCGTCGTTATATTGCTATTCATTTCAACATGTACCAAAACACTATTTATGAGAGAAGGATTTAAGCATGGACAAGTTTATTGGTAGTCACATGATTTATACTTATGAGAATGGTTGGGAATATGAAATTTACATAAAAAATGAGGATACCATAGATTATCGTATTCACAGTGGCATGGTAGGCGGTCGTTGGGTGCGTGACCAAAAAGTGGATTTGGCTAAACTTGTAGAAGGTGTATATAAAGTGTCCTGGACAGAGCCGACCGGTACGGATGTGTCACTGAATTTCATGCCTGATGAGAAGCGGATGCATGGAGTTATTTTCTTTCCAAAATGGGTCCATGAACATCCGGAAATCACAGTTCGCTATCAAAATGACTTTATTCCATTAATGGAAGAATCTCGTGAGAAATACGATACCTATCCAAAATATGTCGTACCGGAATTTGCCGATATTACATTTTATGAAAACGCGGGTGTGAATAACGAAGAGTTAATTTCAATTGCACCTTACACCGGTATGACGGATGATATTCGTGCGGGAAAACCCTTGAACAAATAAAAAAATAATAATTACAAGTTGTGCTGGGCTTACACTATACTAAACCAGCTTTTTTGGGGCTATCAATCTCTTGTTTGTGCTCTTTACAGCGATTTTTTCTTCGCTACCAACTGCTTGGAGAGTTCGGTTTGTATAAAAAAATGATCGGGCGCGGTGAGCAAAGCAAGGCGTTTACTTTTTATCACTACATGCTTGACCTTTCGGAAGGGCCTTGCATCCAAAAGAGAATGACTGGCTGTGGGTCAGGAACGGAATATCTTGCGGTCACCCCTTGGGGAGAGCTTTTTCCTTGTCACCAGTTCGTAGGGGATGAAGAATACAGCATGGGGAACCTCTGGGATGGCATCACAAAACCTTAACTGCAATGTCAATACAAAGAGAGCAACTGCTACTTGAAGCCGGAATGCAAGGACTGCTGGGCGAAGCTCTACTGCAGCGGTGGTTGTCCTGCCAATGCACTGCAAGCGACGGGTTCTCTGGTCGGAACCTATGACTTCAGCTGTGACGTCTTCCGCAAAAGAGTCGAATGTTCCATGATGGTGAAGGTGGAGGAATCGATTAGAGCGATGGAAGGGCAACCTAGCTAATTAACCTAACGGACGAATAAACTATAACTGAGAAATCGACACTTTTAAAAGAAGTGCTCTTTCTCGGTTTTTTTGTTTTAACTAGAACTATGATCATAGATTGTCTTCTTCATCGGCAACCAGGATGTGGAATTCACTAATATATATGACTAAAGTCATACTAAATTCGTGATTTAGTATATTTTTTGTCGAAAAATAAACTTTTTTCTGAGAAATGTCGATATAATAGGATGGAAATCTACTTTTCTGTATTAACGCAATTACGGAAGCGTTAACAACTATATGAATAGTCATTCGACAAGGAGGAAAGCAATGTTAAAAAAGTTAGGCAAGATTGGATTGGCTTTTATTTTAGTCATTGGACTGCTACCGATGATTTCACTCCGGGCATACGCAGCTGTGCCTTCTTTCACCAAAACAACGGAATTTACCATTCAGCCACCAGATACATACGCCTCAGGCAAGAATGTTTCCAGTGTTGAAGCTCTCTCTGGCGGAGGTACCGCAGTAGTGCTGAACTCATTCGCTTATGCAGGTAATTCTTATGTTTCTACTTATTTTTTGAAGGTATTTGACAGCACAGGAGCACTTAAAACAGATGTTAATCTTAGTAGCCTAATGGATACCTACTACCAAATGATTAATGTGAACATGCTTGCACTAAGTAATGGGAATATTCTGATTACTTACCATAAAAGCGACAGCGGCGCTAACAATTTGCAATTGGGGACTGTTAGGGAGAATAATCCAAACGCCTATTTCATGGTGATAGACCAGTCAGGACAAAAGGTGGTTGGTCAGACGCAGATTAACACATACTCTGCCGCCAGTACCCCGGCACTCACACGCTTCATATCTATAACAGAATTGTCTGACCGTAATATAGCCTTTTCATGGCAAAGAAACGACAATATAAGCACCGCTACACGAGTGTTCTCTGTTACGGGAACCCCGGTCTCGAGTGAAACGCTATTAGTTAACCATAATGCGAGCATGTCTTATGTATCCGCTGGAGACGGTGTATATATGGTTGCTTATAATTCGGGAGTAGGACCTCAGTCGGATACTATTAAGCTGAAAATATTCAGTAATAATGGGACTCTGTTGAACACGATTAATAAAGGAATAAGAACGGATGAAAAACAGCTGTTTCTATCCACGTTGAACAACGGGAATTTCATGTTCAGCCAATATAGCTATAGAAACGGCACATCAACAGTCTCCTTATATGATAAGAACGGTACGAGCAAAGGTGATTTTACGGTAAATGGCTCTCTGGGTGAATCTTCGGCTGCTATTTATAGGGATGGTGCAAATCCGGGCTTTGTAACCGTAAGCACGGACCCCACTTCTACCAATGCCATCAATGATGCGTACAACAACTTTAAAGAATGGTCGGGAACGCAGTATGCTTACCTGAATTATTATGACAATGACGGTAACTTAGTCTTTACATCGGATCAGCCGGTGGATTCCGCTCCGGTGGCTATGCAGGGTTTCAATGAAGCCACTTGGATGTACGCTGTGGAATATTATCCAAGCTTCAAATTGTATCCCACCTTTGGTGACAAGCTTGTCTTGGTGACAACCGATAATACGGATGCTGATCATTATAGAATAACCGCTAAAATATTTGAGACGGGAGCTCCGGCACCAGCGGCTATCATTGACTATGCGGCTGAGCAACTGACCGGACTGACGCCAAACAGCGCCTACTCGGTTAACAACGGTACAGCGGTAACGGCGACAGCGGATGGTAAGCTGGCTATAGACAGCAGCTGGTTGGGAACGTCACTGAGCATCGTGAAGAAAGGCGATGGCTCGTCGATAACGGATAGCCCGGCACAAACACTGATTATTCCATCCCGCCCAGGGGCACCGACTGGTGTAACGGCGACGAATGAAACGGCGATAAGTGCTAACGATGGTACATTGACTAACGTAACAACTGCGATGGAGTACAAGAAGGGTGTAGCGGGTACTTGGACGAATATTTCAGGTGCGACCGTAACGGGACTTGATCCGGACATGTACTATGTACGGACAAAAGCGACGGTGACGGCGTTTGCGTCAGAAGCGAAGAGCGTGACGGTGGCTACGTTCGTGGCAACACCGGAAGCGACACCGGCAGCCGTCATTGATTATACGGCAGAGCAGTTAACCGGTCTGGTGCCAAACGGCTCGTATACGGTGAACGGTACGGCAGTAACAGCGACAACAGATGGTAAGCTGACCATTAACAGTGGTTGGTTGGGTACGTCGCTGAGCATAGTGAAAAAAGGCAATGCATCGACGACATTGGATAGCGCGGCGCAGACGCTAAGCATTCCGTCACGTGCAGAGGCGCCGACTGGTGTGATAGCGACGGATGAAACGGCGATCAGTGCTAACAATGGTACTTTGACGAACGTGACAAACGCGATGGAATACAAGAAGGGTACAGCAGGTGCATGGACGAATGTAGCAGGTGTAACCGTAACGGAACTTGTTCCGGACACGTATTATGTGCGGACGAAAGCAACGGCGACGGCATTTGCTTCAGAAGCGCAGAATGTTACGGTGGCTACTTTCGTGCCAACGCCGGAAGTAACACCTATAGCCACCATTGATTATGCGGCAGAGCAGTTATCAGGCTTGACGCCAAGTGGCTCGTACACAGTAAACGGGGCTTTGGTAACAGCGACAGCTGATGGCAAATTAGCTATTGATAGCAGTTGGCTGGGAACGTCACTGAGCCTTGTGAAGAAGGGCAACAGTTCGACGACTACGGATAGCGCAGCGCAGACGCTGAGCATTCCGATCCGTCCAGTGGCGCCGATAGGTATAACGGCGACGGACGAAACGGCGATAAATGCTAACAATGGTACACTGACGAACGTGACAACCGAGATGGAATACAAGAATGGTATGACAGGTGCGTGGAAGGATGTGACGGGTGTAACCGTAACGGAACTAACTCCAGACACGTACCATGTGCGGACAAAAGCGACGGCAACGGCATTTGCGTCAGCTTCAGTGCAGATTGCGGTGGTTGCTTTTGTGGCAACACCGGAAGTGGTGCCCGCAGCCGTTATTGATTATTCGACTGAACAACTGACAGGCCTCACGCCAAACAGCTCGTACACAGTAAACGGAGCTTTGGTAACAGCGACAGCTGATGGAAAATTAGCTATTGGTAACAGTTGGTTGGGAACGTCGCTGAGTATTGTGAAGAAAGGCAATGGCTCGACGACAACGGATAGTGCGGCGCAGACGCTAAGCGTTCCGTCCCGTGCAGGGGTGCCGACTGGTGTAACGGTGACAGATGAAACGGCGATAAATGCCAACGATGGCAAATTGACGAACGTAACAATCGCGATGGAATACAAGAAGGGCACAGCAGGGGCATGGACGGATGTGTCAGGCACAACCGTAACAGGGCTTACTCCTGATACGTATTATGTCCGGACGAAAGCGACTTTGACAGCATTTGCTTCAGAAGCGAAGAGCGTGACGGTAGCTACGTTCGTGCCAACGCTGGAAGCAACACCGACAGCCATCATTGACTATGCGGCAGAGCAGTTGACAGGCTTGACGCCAAGTGGCTTGTACACGGTAAATGGTACATCGGTTACGGCGACAGCAGATGGTAAGCTGGACATTAATAGTAGTTGGATAGGAACATCGCTAAGCATCTTGAAGAAGGGCAACAGCTCGACGACAACGGATAGTGCGGCACAGACGCTAAGCATTCCGTCCCGTTTAGTAGCGCCGACTGGTGTGACAGCAACGGGTGAAACGGGAATGAACACAAACGATGGTACGCTCATCAATGTTACTAGTGCGATGGAATACAAAAAAAGCACAGCAGGTGCATGGACAGATGTACCGGGTACAAGCGTGACGGGACTTACTCCTGACACGTATTATGTGCGGACGAAAGCAACAGCGACGGCATTTACCTCGGCTTCGGTGCAAGTGACGGTATCGGCATTCACGAAAAAGCCAGAAGCGACACCAGTGGCCGTCATCGACTATGCTACTGAACAGTTGGCAGGCCTGACACCAAGTGGCTCATACATGGTAAACGATACAGCGATTACGGTGTCAGTAGATGGCAAGCTGGAAATAGATAGCAGTTGGTTGGGAACGTCACTGAGCATCCTTAAGAAAGGTGACGGTTCAACAACAACGGACAGTGCGGTACAGACGTTAAGCATTCCATCTCGTGCAGCGGCTCCGGTAGGTGTGACTGTTACGGATGTAACGTACAATGGGGCTAATAACGGTACCATTCAGAATCTGACAGTCCAAATGGAATACAAAATAGGCAGCACTGGTCTTTGGACAGAAGTTACAGACACAATGATTACTGACCTTGCGCCGGACACGTATTATGTTCGGGAAAAGGCAACGGCAACAGCATTCGCTTCTATTGCTGCTCAGGTTATCGTTCATGACTCGAATGCGGTCATTCCGTCCGCGCCTGAAGTCACCGCTGATGATCAGAACAATACGATTGTTGGTCTGGACACAAGTATGGAGTTTTCAGTGGACGACGGACCATACGTACGGTACGACGGAACCAACTTACCGGACTTGAGTGGTGAGCACATCGTTAAGGTACGGGTGGTGGCTAGCGGGTCTGTTCCGGCGGGGCCGGCAACCACGCTGACCTTTACAATTAATCCGCTTATCCCTGCGGGTGGCTTGAACGTGAGCGCCATCGATCCAAGTGGCTCGGCCAATAACGGCTATACGCAAATCACCGTTACGCCTGCACTGGCTGAAGGACATAAGCTCTTTTATAAGAACTTTGGCGCTGGTAGCGTCGTCGTACCCAATGTAGGAGATGTCCTGACTGGATACATGCTTGTAGGCAGTGAGGGGTTGGTTCCAGCAGCCAATGGGGATACGATTGGGATTGCAGAGGTAGATGCTGACGGCAAGGTAGTAAAATACGGCAGTACAACAGCAGTTGTGGCGGCTGATACCGTAACACCTGGTACTGATCCGGTCAGCCCAGGAACCGGAAGTAACTCGAATAGCGGAACAACCCCCGGTAACGCGAACACAGTCGTCACCGATGTGATCGTCCTTGTTAACGGTAAGGAAGAGAACGCGGGCAAAGCAACAACAACGAACGTAGGAAACGTGGGAACGACTATTATCGTCGTTGACCCAGCTAAACTCCAAGCGAAGCTGGATGCGGAAGGTAATGGGGCGGTGGTTACCGTTCCTGTGACGCTGGATTCCAACGTCATTGTCGCTGAGTTAAATGGTCAAATAATTAAGAACATGGAGAACGCATCGGCTACTCTAGTGTTTCAGACAAGCAAAGGAACTTATACTTTGCCAGCCGACGAAATCAACATCAGTGCGTTAGTTGAGAAACTTGGAAATGGCCTGAAGCTAGAAGATATCACACTGAAGATTACGATCAGCGAATCCTCAGCATCCATGAACCAGGTAGTGGCGGGTGCGGCAAGCAGAGGTGGCTTTACACTCGTTGCACCGTCACTAGATTTCACTGTTACCGCTACTTACGGTACATCGATAGTGGAAGTGAGTCAGTTCAATGCTTACGTAGAGCGGATAGTGCCACTTCCAGGAGGTACTGATCCGAACCGGATTACGACTGGAGTCGTTGTGGAGCCAGATGGCACAGTACGCCATGTGCCGACCAGATTCGTTCTGAAGGACGGCAAATACTACGTAGTTATTAAGAGTGTGACGAATAGCTCGTATTCGGTGATCTGGCATCCACTGACTTTTGCGGATGTGGAGAATCATTGGGCGAAGGACGCAGTGAACGATATGGGATCTCGTCTGGTGATTAATGGAGTGAACAAAACAACCTTTAACCCAAATGGGGATATTACCCGGGCGGAATTCGCGGCGATCATCGTACGCGGTCTGGGACTAAAGCTTGGGGAAGGGAAGACAGCATTTGCGGATGTACCAGCGAATAGCTGGTATGCAGGTGCGGTTGAAACGGCATCCGAGTACGGTCTGATCACAGGTTTTGAGGACGGGACATTCCAGCCGAATGCTCCAATCACTCGCGAGCAGGCCATGAACATTATCGCTAAAGCGATGAAGTTAACAGGACTTGCGGACCAGACTGGCACAGTGGATGCGACAAGCATACTTGCTGCTTTTACAGATGCAGGTAACATAGGCGTTTGGGCTAAGGACAGTCTGGCGCTAGCCGCCAAAGCTGGCTTGATTAGCGGTCGTGGCGACAATAAGCTGGAGGCAAAGGCTAATGTCAGCCGCGCGGAAGTGGCAGTTCTGATTCAGCGGTTGCTGCAGAAGTCGGGGCTTATTGATTAGATTGAAATGAGTAACGGAAGAGCGGATTCAGCATAGGGCTGAATTCGCTTTTTTTTGTTTGGGACATTTTCTGATCTATCATTGGAAAACAACCATGTTTAGAAATGAAGTAGCTATTATACACAGAACTAATGGATGAGTTACGGTTCGAATTTATTTTATAGATTTGACTGACTGAGAGTGGCAGAAGTTTGGATGAATAAGGAAATTTAATTGAGGAGATAGGTTTATAATAGAGGGCTTTATAGCAGAGCATTGGTAGAAGTATGCTGCTTGTAACAGTAATTGATTCTGAATTCTGCCACACTGGAAAGCAACGGATACAAAAGAATTTGAACAATCAAAGGAGCTCATTATGATCAACTTATCAATATACCAGCAAACGATATAGAAAATACTACGGAACGATGCAAAAAAGTTAACGATACCATGGATCAGCTTTGGAAATCGGAACTAGATCAGTTGGCCGGAGAATCAATTGAACAGAATTAAGTGAGTAGTGGAGTTGATTATGAGAAACTAGACAAGAAATTTATGGAATTTAAAGAAGGCGATCTGTATAATAAAATACAGTTGTACCAATAATGTTTTTGTACACGGGGGATGGAAATGAATTGGGGAAACATAAATAAATTTCTAGAGATGTATACTCAACATAAGCATTATCATATATTATTCGATAAATATAGAATTAAGAAAATGGCATCTGGACGCACGATGGCAAAGATTCTCTTTAACGCAGTAAATGATAAAGGAGTCTTATTTTCAGCGATTTCAAGAGAGGCATTTTACGATTGGTATACATATCATCAAATTGATGGTAACAATTACACATTTGTTTATAATCTTAAAGTGAAGCCGAGTGCCGATTTATTAAAAAAGATTTATGATGATAGAAATTCCATAATTAAGTTAAATTTAACTGATATAAACCCCGATAATGAATCTGAGGATTTAGATACGGTTATGCCTAACTTAACCGATGTTAATTTGGTGGGTATACATAAGGATGAGATTAATAACAAATATACATTTTCTTTTGTGGCTCCTTGTATTGTTAACGGAAAACGCTTGGACGGCAGCACTAGATCGTTTAAAAAAATATTTTTTACTCATTGCGTTGTTTCAAGTGATAGTTATGATTGTAAAGTGATTTTCAATCCAACTGCAAACCTTGAACATGTTAATGGAATGGTAAAAAATAAACGCTCTGATTGGTCTTCTATCGCAGATATGTTTTTTGAGATCTTAAAAACTTACATTGGCGACATAAAGATAACTGCGCCATTGTGGATACCTAATGCACTTAGTCGTTTCGTTGAGGAAGCAACGCGACATAATAACCCTATTATTACCGAACATTCATTTAACCTTCAGGATAAGATTGTGAATTTTACTTCTGATCTCTTAGCTGAAGCTGGACTTGATCCAATTAAAGATAGTGCAATGCAAATGAAATTGGTACAGGACATTCAAGTGTCATTTGAAGCCCAATTGGTGGAGAAGTATGGGGTAATTCTAGAGGATACAGAAAACTTTGAAATATTTAGACAACGTTCGGATGGTCTAACACATACAATTGATGTTGAATCTAGAGCACAGAGCTTGCTTGGATCGGCTGCTCAAGCCGCTAAAAGATCTAGGGGTGATGGTGATATTGAATTGTTAGGTATTAATTTTAGAAAAGAAGAACGTGCTTATAAGTTTTTAGTTGAACAAGGCCATGATGCTTACTTAGTTAGAGGGACAAATACTTTTATAGAGGAAGAGGTGGTGGACATTGTCATCCGTAGACTTAACCAATATCGCGATGAAATTCAAACTGCCGAATTCTGTATTGTCGGAGGTAACGAAGGAACTTCTCTCGCTTCGTCCGAGTGACGTAATCACAAAAACCAAACTTGCAACTGAAAGCCATTTAGATGTCAGATCGGCAGAACAAATATTGATTGAATTGGTGAATGAAGGGATTCTTCAGATGATTTTTGCTGTTAGTTGCACAAATGATGAAGAACAACATGTGATGCTTTATGATTCTGTAGAAAGTCTATACCAGTCTCAAAATAAACAATGTCCGTATTGTGAGTCATCCATGGACTTTAAAAATGTCCGAGTCGGTTTCAAGAGGAAACAATGATGGATATTAAAGATTTTTCGGAATTACAAGAAGTACTAAAGGGACTGAATGATGATTTCTTTTGGAGGCCTCTCGAAGCCGATGACTGTGAGAAGGTCTCTTTCTACATTGAAAAAATCGAGGAAACGAAAACTTGGATTAATAGAAATCAAGAGAAAGGTGCTATTCTCGAAGATTTTGTTGTGATGCTCTTTGAGCGGTTTCAAGGTGCTACCGTTAAGAAAAACATTCGCATTGCTGACAATGAGACTGATGTTGAAGTTGAGTTTTCTGATGTAGCTGTTAACGAGTTTATGAAGCGATATATGATGCCCAAAATTATATGTGAGTGTAAAAATAAAGCTCGGAGTAGTGTTGATGTTGGTATGGTGGCAAAACTTGCAGAACTAATACCTCTTCGGGAATCAAACTTAGGTATTTTTTTCTCTATAAATGGAATCGGTGGATATGGGTGGCGGTTCGGTGAAGGGAAAAGAAAAAAGATTTTCAATAAGTTAAGGATACCTATCCTTTCTTTTCGAGTTGAAGAACTTAGAAAGTTACTTGACGGCAAAAACCTTTTAACTATGATTAGAGAAAAGATGAATAATTTAATTGATGAAGTTGACGATGACTCACCAGATGTACCAGAAACTAGTCATACGGAATATAGCAGAAGGATGAAGCAAATCATCTTTCATTTAGAGCAGTGTTCCCTATTATCCAATGAAGAGGCCTTATCAATTCGAACTAAAATTAATGATCGATATGGAAACATAGAATTGGAATGAAATTAAGTATAGTGACAATGATAAAGTGTGTTATCTCAAAGTTAAAATACGCAATCAACCTTACTAGATGCAATTTTTTAGTGCAAGAGTGAAATGAAAAATCTGACACCCACAAAGACTGGGTAGTCAGGTTTATTGTGTATTAATCATTAACCTAACCTCCAAAAAAGATCGATACTCAGGAAGTATGATAATTAGGGCACATCGTATAAAGTTTGTTCACACTGAACACTCGACAAAAGTGGAGACTGTAGTTGCTGAAGAGGCCTAATACAGTTTGATAGTTCCCTTGAATTTATTTGGTACTATGATACGATACAGATTAATAATATATCGATACAGATCCCGTAAAACAGTGTTGATGTAAAATTGATCAGAGATCAATAGAACAAAAAAATGATGCCAGGATGTGATTGAGCCTGCGCGTCATTTTTTCTTGTTCTGAGGTCTGTATTAAAAAAAAGTTACTATCAACCGCCGACTGTTCTCCGATCGGAGTGCGTGACCATAAATATTTATTGTTATGGTGACGCTCTCGTGACTAAGTCGCTATGAAATGATTTTGTAGTGAATCCTTGGTTAATAAGAATTGTTGTTGATTATGGCGCAGATTATGGAATCGTATATATCAGAGTTCATTTTATGAATCAAATGTCTAAACCATAAGTAGTGGACTCATGATGAAATGGTTGATTATTAGGGTGTGAGAACATGAAAAACCAGTCACCATCGTAACACTTATTACATATGTCATTGGCAATGTACCCTCATCTCCTCAAGCATTAAATGTTTCTAGATTGATCTTTAGGTTATGGATTGTGTAACGATCACATGGCCTTTCAACGGAAAACTTCAATAACATTGCCTTTCCAGTGGATATGCTTCTATTCAAGAACGAATAACTCCTCATTGTAGGACTGTGTAGCCTGTACACATCATAATTCGCATAATTATTATGGGACTAAAGCCCTTTACTTTAAGGTGTTGATCAGTACTTTTTGATGTGTTAGAAAAAAGTGGATGGAGTTTTATAAAAGGTCGAATGTAGGGTCTTAGACTCGACCTTCGGACGAGGAAGCGGTCGATCAAAGATCCTGCAATTATTGATATAGACTATATGATTTGTACAGGTGAAAACATATAAAATGATTAGTAGAAAATGACGCAATGTTAATGAAGAAAGAGTGAATGAACTCAGGAGAATGCGTGAGATTTAATTTTCAAACAGGCAAAAAAACAATCTTTTGAAATTTATCCTGTGCCGCAAAACAAGAAAAAAAACTGCTGTGGTATCGTATCAATTAAGATGGGAGTAGTGTGATCATCAGCCAAGCTATGGATAAAAAAGCGAGTTCTAAATTGAAAATGGCGAGGACTATTTCTTATGAAGAATTTGACCGGATATATTCGCATTATGAACTGCGTCTAGGAGCTTCCCTGAGTCATGAAGCCTTGAGTAAGTCTGTAAATACTGTCTATATTTATAGTCTCATCGCGGATGCTCGAATACAATGGAGTGACCCCACGCTTCCAACTTCAAAAGAGGACTTTCTCTTCGAGCGTACAACAGATGAGCCATGGGTTTCTTATTTTTATTGATTTACATTCCAGGAAACATAACTTGAATAACTGCATTAAATAACAGCAGAAATACACGTTCATCTTATAGAACTAGTATATAATAGATATAAATCAAACAAAATATCAGTCAGAACAAGGAATGCTAAAGAATGGTCATCAAATTAATAAGTAGAGTTCAAACGCATACTTTTCTTAGCAGCTCCTAAGCAGTTAAGAAGTGTGTGTTTTCATTTTTTTAAAAATTACATTTTGATAAGTTAGATGAAAGAGGTATTTATTATGATAGAGTTTGCTCCTGGAATGCGTGTGATCAATCGCGACGAAGAGTGGATGATCAAAAAGGTTGAGAGCAACAGTTTGGACAGAAAAACAATCTACTGTGTCGGAATATCCAAATTAGTTAAGGATCATCAGGCTATTTTCCTAACTGACCTTGAAGATATAGTACCGGTTGACCCCGCGCAGGTGAACCTGGTCATTGATGATTCCCCTTTCTTCAAGAAGTCCCGCTTATATATAGAAAGTCAGTGGAGGCAGCAAACACCCACGGATTCGGCGATTCATATCGGAAACCGTGCAGCGATGGATGTGATGAATTATCAGCTTGAACCGGCACAGCTTTCTTTACGTCGGACGAGGCAGCGAATTCTGATTGCGGATACAGTAGGCTTGGGAAAAACCTTAGAAGCCGGAATACTGATGTCTGAGTTGATTGCCAGAGGCAAGGGTAAGCGCATATTGGTGATAACAGTTAAGAGTATGATGACACAATTCCAGAAAGAAATGTGGAATCGCTTTACCATTCCAATAGTTCGTCTGGATTCCAATAAAATTCAAAAAATACGTGCTCAGTTGCCTTCAAATTATAATCCATTTTTTTACTATGATAAGACAATAGTTTCGATAGATACGTTGAAACGCGATGTCGAATACAGAACTCACTTAGAGAATGCATGGTGGGATATTATTGTTATTGATGAGGCACACAATGTTGCTGAACGTGGTAGTCGAAGGGCTCAACGCTCACGACTAGCTCAACTCCTTGCAGAGCGATCGGACACGTTGATTATGTTGTCTGCAACACCCCACGATGGGCGATCAGAGAGTTTCGCATCACTGATGAACATGCTCGATCCTACAGCGATTGCAAATCCCCATGATTACAAGAAAGAAGATATTAAGGGGCTGAGTATCCGACGATTTAAGAAGGATATTAAACACCAAGTCCAGGGTGCATTCAAAGAAAGGCGAATCACGATTGAAAATTGCAGGGCATCTATAGCAGAGGAATATGCTTTTGAACTGTTCACTAACATGAAGCTCGAAATGGATGCTGGCAAGAATCATAATGCGGGGCAATTATTTAAGACAAGTCTTGAAAAATCTCTTTTTTCAAGTCCCGCGGCTTGTATTAAGAGTATAGATGAGCGTTTAAAGAAGTTAAAAAAGAAGTACAGCACAGGCGATATTGCAGATATTACACAGCTGGAGCAATTTAAAGCCGCACTTGAAAGAATCGTTCCAAATTCATTTTCAAGATATGTGCAATTGTTAGATTTGTTAAATCGCAAAGAATATAATTGGAGTGTTAAGAAAAGTAACGATAGGATTGTAATCTTTACAGAGCGTATCGAGACCATGCGTTTTCTTGCAAAGCAACTACGCAAGGATCTGGGGCTAAAAGAGGCTGCGGTCCAAGAATTGTATGGTGGAATGACTGATAGTGAACAACAGAAAATTGTTGAAAATTTTGGTCGCGAGGAATCACCCATTCGTATTCTAGTAGCTTCAGATGTTGCTTCAGAAGGCATTAACCTACATTATCTGAGTCATCGTTTAGTCCATTTTGATATCCCCTGGTCACTTATGGTCTTCCAACAAAGGAATGGTCGTATCGATAGATACGGACAACCGGAGCAACCAGATATCAGATATTTTATGATCAGTAGCACGAATGAGAAGATTAAAGGCGATATGCGTATCATGGAAATCCTTGTGCAAAAGGAAGAGCAAGCTTACAAAAACATAGGTGACCCAGCGATGCTACTGGGAAGATTCAATATTGAGGAAGAAGAATTGGTTATTGCAGAAGCCATTGAGAAAGGCCAGGACGCAGAGGAATTCAGTGAGCAGTTGGAGCATTCCTCGGAATCATTTGATCCTTTTGAACTGCTCATGATGGGGGCTGCGGAGGGCGAAGCTCCTCCCGAACTTTCTGGCAATGAAACACTGTATAATGATATTGATTATTTACGTAGTACCATGACGTATTTCTCTCAAACGGAGCACCATACGGTTCGAAACCTTCAAACGGTAGAAGGAATTGAAGTGCAGATAACTCCCGACTTGAAAAGGCGATTATCAGCAGTACTTCCAGAAGAAGCAATGCCAAGTACTGAATATTTACTACTTAGCCCTGATAAAGCTTTCTGCATGAATGAAATGAAACGAAGCTTGCAAAACAATCTTTCAGAAACAGCTTGGCCAGTGACGCAATACTTATGGTCACTTCATCCAATTTTTGGTTGGGTAAATGACAAAGCAGGGCTATTGTATGGAAGAAACGAAGCACCTCTTATCGGAATCCCCCAATCTATAACCGATTCAGATTATATTTTTGTCGTTGCCGGAACGATTCCTAATCGTAAATCTACACCTGTTGTTGATGAATGGTTCGGTCTTCATTTTTCCCGTGGGAAATTAGTCGAAGAACTAAGTATGAAACAAGTGATTGCCATGACAGGTTTACACAAAGATAAAGTACCTAATAGTAATAATGTGCCTGTTCAACGCAAACACGAAGCAGAGAGTTTATTACAAACTGTAGTGGATGAGGCAAGAAAGGTATTCAACCGCTATTGCGAAAATTACCAAAAAGAAGTGAGTCCTCAAATTGATGCTGAGCTTGATAAATTAATCGAACTAGAGGATAAGCATAAAGTCTACCAATTATCTTTCTTTGAAAATGAGAGAAAGAAGAGCGAACAAGAACGTAAGGTGGAACGAGATTTCGAACGTTTTACCAATTGGGTAAAAGATACACTCGAAATTGAAAATAATCCATACTTACGAATTATTGCAGTGCTGACAGGGGTGTAAAGATGAGTATGAATCTCACGGGCATTAATAATTACAACGAATATTATACAAATCACTACTTTTCCTCCATATTCGAGGAAAATACTGAGGAAACGATTCATACATGGCGAAGCCGTGCGAAAGAGAACGAAGAAACTCGTACTCCATGGTCGATGCTTCGTGAGAATAGCAAGCAATATTACAGCGTTCATGAAAAATATCTTCGTGCTCGCGGGGATAGTCAAGTTTTCCCACTAATTTGTGAGATGGCAGACCAATATCTTGAATCCCTTGGGTTTCCAATGGCTGTCCCGTTAAACGTCGAAGTAGAGGAAAGTATAAATGCCCCGGTTTATTTGGAGATGAGAAAGCTCAATGGCGTACCTCTCCTATGGGTGTTACTGACACATATTCCAGAGAGCGATGCAAATATTATGCAAGGAACAACATTTCAAGCTGTCAAACAGAACGAGAACAATGATGAAAAGGTAACAACATCTCTTAACAACGAAGAGCTTGTGACCAAAATTTTATTTGGAATGTCAGAGGCGCCACGCTGGATTATTTTAATCGGGTTGAACCAAATTGCGTTAATCGATCGGAAAAAATGGAGCGAAAAACGGTATCTGCACTTCGATCTGCAAGAAATCTTCAGTCGCCGTGAGGAGAGCACACTTCAAGCACTTTCGGTACTGTTACATATTGAAAGTTTATGTCCTGAGGATGGAAACTCCCTCTTGGACAAGTTAGATGACCATTCTCATCGTCATTCCTCAGCCGTTTCACAAGACCTGAAGTATGCTCTTCGGGAATCCATTGAGCTGCTTGGTAATGAAGTGCTTTATGATGCGTCACACAGATTAAATAGAAACGCGGATACTGATCCCGTAGATGCTTCCCAACTTACCGTGGAGTGTCTAAGATATATGTATCGTATGCTATTTGTGTTTTTTATCGAGGCAAGACCAGAGCTTGGCTATGCACCAATGAAGTCTCAACCTTATGTCCAAGGTTATTCACTTGAAAACTTACGAGATATAGCGGATAAGGTCAGGGAAGAAACCAGCGAGGTTGGCGAAGGATTCTTTTTGCACCAGACCATCTCCAAACTGTTCGAATTGATTTATAAAGGATATCCAGAAAATGAAGATACATTAAAAGAGCTAGCTGGGCGAGAGTCCCTTCATGATGTATTTGTAATCGATCCGTTAAAAGCACATATATTTGATCCGGATTATACGCCGATGATAACAGCATCCAAACTGCGCAATAGCGTGTTACTGAACATTATCGACCTGATGAGTATTACTCGCGCAACTGGGCGACGCAATGATCGTCGTGGTCGGATATCTTATGGCGCTCTCGGAATCAACCAGTTGGGAGCTGTATATGAGGCATTGCTTTCTTATCGCGGTTTTATAGCTGAAGAAACTCTCTATGAAGTCAAACGTGAACGAGATCGTTTTGATGAGATGGATGTCGGCTATTTTGTACCTGAGCGTGAATTAGACAACTACACGGAAGAAGAACGAGTCCGCTATGATACCGGTGAAGATCGGGGAAAATTGAGGAAATATGTAAAGGGAACATTTATTTATCGCCTTGCTGGTCGTGAGCGAGAAAAGTCTGCCTCGTATTACACACCTGACGTGTTGACGAAGTGTCTGGTTAAGTATGCGCTTATAGAATTGCTTGAAAATAAAACGGCTGACGAAATATTGCAACTTACCATATGTGAACCTGCCATGGGAAGTGCGGCATTCTTAAATGAAGCAATCACTCAATTAGCGGAAGCCTATTTGGAGGCGAAGCAAAAGGAATTAGGAGAAACCATATCTTCCGAGAATCGGTACCAGGAACTTCAACGCGTTAAGATGTATATAGCCGATCGAAATGTATATGGAATTGATTTAAATCCGGTTGCCGTGGAATTAGCCGAAGTTTCTTTGTGGCTAAATTCGATTTATAAAGGTGGTTTCGTTCCATGGTTTGGCATGCAACTAGTGAATGGAAATTCTTTGATCGGTGCTAGAAAACAGTGCTATCGCATCGAACAGCTGCAAGCAAATCGTTCTCCTGGTAGATGGCACGATAACGCCCCTGAGAGAGTAGTGCCGGGGAGCAAGCGAATGCCGAAAAAACAGGTTTACCATTTTTTGATGGGTGACCCTGGCATGTCAAATTATTCGGATACAGTGATCAAAAGCCTTGCATCCGATCAAATGAAGAAGATAAAGCTTTGGAACCGTGGTTTTTTGGGGGCTCATAGCGATGACGAAATCCAGACGATACTGCGCCTTTCCAATGTTATCGATGATTTATGGACAAAGCAGGTCGAATTGAGAAAAAACATAAAAGAGCAAACGGAAGATGCACTCTCTGTATATGGTCATATAGAAGAAATGACAGTTTCCCGCACTACAATTCGAGAGAAGGATTTGATATATAAGCGTCTATATAGGTCAGATAAAATGAAGAATGCAGGGCCGTATGCTAGGCTCAAGTTTGCCATGGACTACTGGTGTTCACTTTGGTTTTGGCCAATAGATAAGGCTGATATGTTGCCCACCAGAAGTGAATTCTTATTTGATATGTCGCTAATTCTAGAAGGTGGTATTGTTTCGGTGACACAAAATAAGACAGGGCAGCTTTCCTTTTTCCCAACAGAAATAGAACAAATGGAAATGGATATCTTCAATCTTTATAATGATCTGCCGGAAGTTGACCTTCCAGCACTTTGTGAACGAAATCCGCGTTTGAAGGTGTCTCAGGAAATCGCCGAAGCCAACAAATTCTTACATTGGGAACTTGAATTTGCAGACCTCTTTGAAGAACGTGGCGGGTTTGACTTGGTGATCGGTAATCCTCCTTGGATCAAACTCTCTTGGCAAGAACAAGCGACCTTAGCAGACCTTAATCCCTTATTTTCGATTAAAAATTTGGGAGCATCTAATTCTGCACAAGTTAGAGGATTGGAGCTAAGAAACAAAACTTCTGAAATTAGATATTTCAAGGAATATGAAAATACAGCAGGTACAAAAAACTACCTGAATAGCTTGCAAAATTATTATGAGTTAAAAGGGCTATCGACATACTTAGATCAATGCTTTTTGCCTCAAGCATGGAAGTATGGTTCTCCGAATGGTGTTTCTGCGTTTATTCATCCTGAGAATATTTATACATCATCAAATGGTGGTAATTTTAGAGAAATACTGTATCCCAAACTTAGACGACATTTCCAATTCACGAATGAGTTGACTTTGTTTGAAGAGGTACATCATCATACGGATTTTAGCCTTAATGTCTATAGCAATTGTCATACTGATTCATTCGACTCAATTTCCAATTTGTTTGATCCAAAGACTATAGACGAATGTTATGAAGTGAACCATGATATGCGAGTTTTTGGAAAAAAAGGTGCTGATGGGAAATGGAATTTGAGTGGACATCAAAGCCGTTTGATCCGTGTAAGCAAAGCAGAATTGAAATTGTTTGCAAAAATATTTGGTGGTTCTTCTGAGTGGAAAAAGGCACCACTACCAACTGTCCACACTAAAGACTTAGTTTCGGTTTTACAATGTTTTTACAATCAAAAAGTATCAGTTCGGGACATTGCTGAGAAAATATATGTAAATGGAATGTGGCATGAAACCAATGCACAGAGCAATGGAACCATACGATCTAAAGTTAGATTCCCAGAAAACTTGTTAGATGCTGTGTTTTCAAGTGCACATGTTGGTATTTGTAATCCTATAATTCAAACAACTAGAGCAGTGTACAGAGTTAATAGTGATTATGATAAAGTGGATTTGACTAATATCGGTTCCGATTATCAGATAAGAGTTAAGTATGAACCCGCGTGTACCATCGATGATTTTTTGCGGGGATCACCAACCACTCCTTGGGGTGCGAAATATATAGACTATTATCGATTGTTTATAAGAGAAATGGTACCTGTTGATGGTGAGAGGACCCTATGTGCTGCAGTATATCCACCAATGTGTAGTCATGTAAATACCATTATTGGAGTTGCCACGGAAGATACTAAATTGTTACTAAAACTGCTAGCGTGTACTGCGTCACTACCATTTGATTTTTTAGTTAAAATACTAAACAAGGGTCATGTGTATAACAGTACAATAATGCTTTTCCCTGTATTGCCGGAGACAGAGGTAGTCGAGTCACTCAAGACAAGGGCATTATTACTTAATGCGCTAACTAACAATTATGAGAAACTTTGGGCAATGAATTTCGCTCACTCAATTGTTTCGGATATTTGGTCAAAAATCGACCCGCGACTTCCCCAAGAACGGTTCAGCACTCTTTCTTCAAAATGGACATGGGACTCCCCTTTACGCACCGACTACGAGCGACGCCAAGCGCTCATTGAAATCGATGTACTAACTGCAATGGCTCTGGGTATGTCAATTGATCAGCTCAAAATTATTTATCGAATTCAGTTTCCTGTGTTGCAATCCTACGAAACAGATACATGGTATGACCGCAATGGCCGCATCGTTTTTACCAACAACCGCAGCTTGACGAACGTGGGATTCTCGCGTTCAGAGTGGAACGAGGTTAAGGATCTCCAAAGTGGTACAGTTACCCGCATAATCATAGATGATACAATGCCGAGTGGCCCAGTGGAACGTACTATAGAGTATGTGGCGCCATTTGACCGCTGCGATCGCGAGCAGGATTACGAAATCGCTTGGGCATTCTTCACTCAGAAATTCAAGGATAAATAAAAGGAGAGGTTATTGTGCTACCATCCGTTCTTGCCGGACAACTACAACAAGGGCTGACAGACTATATTAATACAACATTCCCGATGACCAACCCTGTTTTTCAAGGGTCACTGGAAAAAATGATTGCAACGAAAGACTCTGTATTTCATGAGCCTTATATTAGTGTTCGTCTTCCCTTTCGTATAGCGGATGAAATGCCAGATATGTTTCAAGCCATTCATCCGCAATACAAACCTTATGTCCACCAGCAGAAGGCCTTTGATCGGCTGACGGGTGACGATGGCCGTTCATCACTCATTGCAACAGGTACCGGCTCTGGTAAAACTGAATGTTTCCTTTATCCGATCCTTGAATATTGTTATCGTCATCGGGGCGAGAGTGGCATTAAAGCCTTAATTATTTACCCTATGAATGCCCTAGCTACGGACCAAGCAAAGCGAATTGCCGAACTGATCTACAACAGCCCTGAACTGCGAGGTAATGTGACGGCTGGAATGTACGTCGGCGGTCATGAAAAACAACCTAGCCGGACAATGAGCGAGGAGCAGATTATCACAGATCACGAAACGATGCTCTCCTCGCCACCGGATATATTGTTAACCAATTATAAAATGCTTGATTATCTGTTGGTTCGCCCTAAAGATGCAGCTCTCTGGCAGGAAAACAGTCCGGAAACCTTAAAGTTCATTGCTGTGGATGAACTACACACCTTTGATGGTGCACAGGGAACTGATCTGGCCTGTCTACTACGAAGACTTAAGGCAAGACTTTTCACGCCTTCCGGTTATTTGTGTTGTATTGGTACTTCTGCAACTATGGGTACAGAGGACAGCGCTGAAAATATTAGGGCTTATGCTGATACCGTATTTGGAGAGCCATTCGAAACGGATGCTGTCATTATGGAGGATAGGCTCTCTCCAAGTGAGTTTTTTGACGGTCTTGATACCTTGGATTTTACGATTCCGACAGAAGATATGATGAGTCAGTTGACTTCTTGTATCGATTCGGATGATCAAACAGCATATCTTACTATGGCAGCATGTAGTTGGTTTGACCACACCTATTCAGCGGAAGACATCATGTCTGATGCCACTCGTCTAGTAATTGGCAAGCGGCTAATGGCACACAGTTTTACTCGGAATCTGATTACGTACATGGGTGGCAACTATATGCAACCATCTCATATTTGTGAGGCACTAATAGCGAGTACACCACAGTTTGTTGAATTGAAAAGTAGATTGATGGCACTGGATGCCTTAGTTGCTCTCATTTCGCATGCGAGAATAGGCAGTGCAGGCAAGTTGCGCCCATTCTTGACGGTACAGACACAGATATGGATGCGTGAGCTGAGACGCTTGCTAGCAAAAGTATCGGGAAGTAACGTTACTTATGCATTAGCAACAGACCTAAACGATCAACAGGCCAAACATTATCTGCCTATAGTAAATTGCCGTGACTGTGGCGAAACTGGATGGACTTCACTCATAAATGAGCGCGGAAATTTGACAATTACGGATCTGAATACTTTTTACAACCTATACTTTAAACAAGACTCCAAAGTTACAATGCTATTCCCGCACAGCCATGACAATATTCCCTTACAAATGGATGTCGCTCGTATTTGTCCTGGTTGCATGCAACTTCATATCGGTCCTAATGCTAGTAAAAACTGCGCTTCATGTGGTACCAATACCATCCCAGTCGTTATCCCAAAGGATATGCGTACCAGTGGCTCGAAAGATAACCAACAATATGTTTGTCCGTACTGTGGAAGTAGGCGTGGATTAGCAATCATTGGTTTGCGTAGCGCCACGGCAATCAGTGCAAGTATCTCTCAGATGTTTGCCTCCAAATTCAACGATGATAAAAAGGCCTTAGCTTTCTCGGATAATGTGCAGGATGCTGCGCATCGGGCTGGGTTCTTTAACTCGCGTACATGGAAATTCGGCTTGCGAAGTGCTATCCAACGATATGCTCTTGCAGAAGGTAACGGATTGTCATTGGAGGAGTTTTCCTCTGGTTTCATTGATTATTGGCATCGTCAGATGTCAAATGAGGAATTTGTCAGCGTGTTCATTGCCCCCAATATGACTTGGATGCGGGCTTATGAGAAAATGAAAACAGAGAATAAGCTTGCTTCTGATAAAGACGCTACAAGACTTAAGTCAGCCATTGAGCGCCGATTAAGTTATGAGATCATGCTAGAATATGGGCTAACCAGCCGTATAGGTAGAACATTGGAGAAGTCTGGTTGCTCTACCATAGAATTCGATCCTAAGATGGTAGCGGAAGTTGCTTCTATCGTCAAAGAGCGAACTCGTAATGAATTGGGGACACTCTACCAGTCTGATGTTAATGTATTTGAGCGTATGGTTATCGGATTTTTATATATCATGCGAGTTAATGGTGCGTTTAACGATTCTATTTTTAGTGCATATGCGATTGAAAATGGAAAGGGATGGCATCTATCCAATGACAAAGAAAAGTGGCTGCCTGGATTACAATCTGGGCGTAATACCCCGCGATTTATTTATGAAACATTAAGCAATGAAAAACGTCTAAACAGCTTTGATTTGGTTTCAAATTCTAAATACGCCGACTGGATTCATTTTTGTATTGATGAATTTTTTATTAATGAGGAAGTATCTGATGAGATTGGTAAGCTCATATTAAGCGAATTAATTAAAAGCGGAATCGTCGTACCTATGCCTTCATCTGCGGGATATAAGGTCTGGGGTTTGGATAAAAGAAAGGTTACGATTTCAACCAATGTAACACAGTTTGCGTGTGAACTCTGCGGTAGTTTGGTGTCCATAGCCAAAGGGAATTCGCATTATTGGGTGAATGCCCCATGTTTACGCAATAAATGCGGAGGACACCTACAGCTAAATGGAGATGAATCTCTTGGATATTACGGCAAATTATACAGCAATGGGGATATGGTTCGAGTTGTAGCCAAGGAGCATACGGGGTTGCTCGAACGTGACGACCGCGAAGAACTAGAGCGAGTATTCAAACGAGGATCAGATGATAGAAAACCCTGGGATGCCAACCTGTTATCCTGCACACCCACATTGGAAATGGGTATCGACATTGGTGATCTTTCAACCGTTGTACTCTGTAATATTCCTCCTGCCCAAGCGCAGTTTTTGCAGAGAGCGGGACGTGCTGGGCGTAAGGATGGTAATGCACTTACGCTGGCTGTGGCGAACGCTCGACCTCATGATCTTTATTTCTACGCTGAGCCAATGGAAATGTTGTCGGGTATGGTAGAGCCGCCCAAAATATTTTTGCAAGCTTCGGCAGTGCTTGAAAGGCAATTTGTAGCGTACTGCATGGATTGCTGGATCAAGCGTGGAGTGCCAGAACAGGCAATTCCAAGGCATGTTGGAACTTGCCTCTCCAAACTTATCAGCCGCCCAAGCGATCTATTTCCTTTTAACTTCTTGACATTTGTGCAGAATAATTTATCCAATTTGCTACGTACGTTTATCCAGATGTTTTCTCGCTATCTGGATGAAGATTCTATTACAGATCTTCAGAAATTTGCTCAGGGCAACAGACTAGAAGAAAGTCCCATGCACATGAAAATATATGAGGCTTTTGAAAACCTGAAGAAACAAAGAGATACACTTAATAGCAGTATTCAGCAGCTTAAATCTTTAATTAAAGAACTAGAAGACAAACCCAAAGACAGTTCATATGATGACGAAATCAAAGAATTGAAGAACGAACGCATGGCTTTTTTAAATGTTGTGCGTAACCTTAACCGAAAAGATGTGTTTAATTTTCTTTCTGATGAGGGGCTGCTGCCTAATTATGCCTTTCCTGAAGCAGGGATTGTGCTCAAGGCCATATTGTATAGAAGAGACGATAGTAACACGGATGAACTTACGGAAGGCAAAAAACGAAAATATGAAAAAATGGTTTATGAATATAGCCGTTCTGCATCATCAGCGATGAGTGAGTTCGCCCCATCTAATAATTTCTATGTAGATGGTCGCAAGCTAACAATCAATCAAGTCGATCTAACTACCGCGCAATCCACAAAGTGGAGATTGTGTCCGAATTGTTCACACGCACAAATAGAGGAAACTGGCAGAGATGTGGCTGCATGTCCACAATGCGGTAGTCCCGCATGGGCTGACTCCGGTCAAGTGCGTACACTGTTGAAGGTGCAGATGGTGTACTCCAACATGGACTATACGAAAAGCTTAATTGGTGATGAGAGTGATGATAGAAATTCGACTTTCTATTGTAAGCAGATGCTAGTTGACGTTAACGAGGACCACGATATCGTCAAAGCATATAGTATGGACAATAGTGAGTTTACATTTGGCTATGAGTTTGTCAAAAAAGCAACTATGCGCGAAATAAACTTCGGAGAGAAGGATTTAGTCGGCGAAAAATTAACGGTAGCTGGGACAGAAGAGGTCAGGAAGGGCTTCAAAATTTGTAAATATTGTGGAAAACTTCAGAATGAAAAAGGCGAGCCGAAACACACACATACTTGCAAAGCTAAGAAACCGCAACTGGGGAATGCGGATCCTTATGAGGAGTGCCTTTTCCTTTATCGCGAATTTGAAACAGAGGCTCTTCGGATCCTTATTCCAGCTACGACAATGGATACAACTCAAGTTCGTCAAGAATCTTTCACGGCGGCATTCATGCTCGGCATGAAAAAATATTTTGGGAATGTTGATCATCTGAAAGCTTGCTTAAGTGAAGTGCCTGTTCTGAATGCTGAGTACCGCAAACAATACTTGGTCATCTATGATTCAGTTCCAGGTGGTACCGGTTATTTGAAGCAGTTAATGCAACGAGATAACGCGTTGGTAGAAATTTTGGAGAAGGCACTAACCGTTATGGAGAATTGCACTTGCAAACATGATCCTCAAAAGGACGGATGTTACCATTGCCTGTATGCCTATCGTCAGAGCCAGAACATTGGTCAAATTTCGAGAAAGACAGCTACTCATTTGTTGAAGCTCATATTAAGCGGAAAAAGTAATATTGAAGAGATTGCGAGACTGGGTAATGTTCCTGTAAATTCGCTATTTGAAAGCGAACTTGAACGTATGTTCATCGAAGCGCTTGGCCATATGAAGAACGATAAAAGAAAGCTTACTATAGCAAAGGAACTCGTCAATAATAAAGAAGGTTATGCATTAAAGATCGGAGAATGCCTATGGAATATCGAGCCTCAGGTGCTACTTGATCAAGAATATGGGATACCTGTTCCGTCAAGAGCAGATTTTGTCTTGTGGCCTGCTAGAACATCTCATGGGCAGAGACCGATAGCTGTATTTACTGACGGTTTCTTGTACCACAAGGATAAGGTAGATGATGATACTCTTAAGCGTGAAGCCATTCGCCGAAGCAACAGATTTCGTGTGTGGTCGTTGAGTTGGAAAGATGTGCAAAGCGCGTTCCGGGCTCAAGGTGATTATGCAACAGCAACACTTATCCCAGATAATATGCCATCTGGTGCAAGAGTATATAGACCAACTGTAGAGCATGGAAATGCACAGATCTTACATCCGGATCGAGTGAGCACATTTGAGCTCTTGATTCAGTACTTAGAAAATCTAGATGCTGAGAGACTATTTGATGTCCATGCACAGGCCTATGCGATGTCATTACTTGATACTAGAAATATTAACAACAGTGTCGCTTTTACGGATTGGAAATATCTCGTTGACCCTATCATTGAATTCCTTGATGTGCATACAAATTTTGAATTGTCCAACACCATATTCGGAAAATGGATACCGCGATCCTGTACTCACTTGACAATACTTGCAGGTGTTGCATCGTCCGATATGCAGACGAATAAATCAAAAGCTATCATATCTGTGTGTTCGCTACTAAACGATGATGTCGGAACGAGAAGTGAGAAATATGAAGCAGAATGGAACGGGTTTTGGCACTTCTTCAATGTTATGCAATTCTTACAAAGCTTTTATGCGGTATCTACAAAGGGACTGAATCTCTTAGTCTATAATGCAATACCTATGGCCATGATGAGAGAAACCGCGGCATCAATAGATCAGGAACAACTATATGATGTATCTTGGATAGAGGTTAAAGAGCAGATTTTTGATGATATCACGAAAGCATGTGTGACCAAGCTGATGAGGCTCGGCATTTCGGCACCTTCTATTGTTGGCTATGAGCTTCAAGATTCCTCAGCAGCCATTATTGCTGAGTGTGAGCTAGCATGGGAAGAAGAGAAGATTGCTTTGCTACTACCTACGCAGTTAAACCATAAGCATATATTTGAAGCGAACGGATGGAGGACATTTTTACTAGAAGAGGAATTTACTGCTTATATGTTTCAAGGAGGGCATGAAGAATGAATCACAATCTGGTTGCTATATCTTCTGATTTTTTTACAGCGTTTGCTTCTTTACCGCGTCAGATACAAGGTAAGGTTACGGAATTTATTAATAGGTTTCGTAATAATCCCCAATCTCCTGGAATTAATTATGAGAAAATTCATAATGCAGCCGATAAAAAAATATATTCAGTTCGTATTGATGATACTTACCGTGGAATAGTAGTTCAACAGGAAGAAAGCGGTGTGTATTTACTGCTTTGGGTTGACCATCACGATGAAGCCTATGACTGGGCCAAACGGAAGAAATGCGAAATCAACCCACGTACAGGAACTGTACAAGTGTTTGACATTCAACATGGTGAAGCCCCCGAACTTCCGGTTGCAGAACAAACGAGTCTCTTCTCACATCTTTCAGATCGGGAGTTACTTACTTTAGGAGTTCCACAAGATCAACTTATCCTAATTCAAAATCTAAAGACTATTAATCAATTCTACGAGTCTAAAGGTAGCATTCCCGAAGATGCATATGAGGGATTAGAATGGGTTGTGAACGGAATCCCTGTTGAAGAAGTAATGGATATGTATTCAGCTGATAACGATGTTCCAAAAGATAATGATTTTGCAGCTGCATTACATAACCCACGTACTCAAAAATCATTTGTTATTGTCGAAGGTGAAGATGAATTGCGCAGGATGATGGCAGAACCACTTGAAAAGTGGCGTATCTTTTTGCACCCCTATCAGCGTAAAATTGTGAATAAGAACTACTCCGGAGCTGTTCGGGTCTTAGGTGGAGCGGGTACCGGTAAGACTGTTGTGGCAATGCATCGGGCCAAATGGCTTGCAGGACAGTTAATCGGGAACGAAAAAGTATTATTTACAACTTTCACTGCAAACCTAGCAAGCGACATCAAAGATAATTTGCGTAAGGTATGCACGATCCAGGAGCAACGACACATAGAGGTGATACATCTTGATGCATGGATTGCGCAGTTCCTTCGTGAGCAAGGCTATTCTTATTCTATTGTTTATGATGATACATTAACTGAAGTGTGGGAAGAGGCGATTTCGTTATCTGGTGAGGATACCGAACTCTCTACCGGATTTTTCTCAGAGGAATGGTCAAAGGTTGTTAACGCACAAGAGGCCTTTTCATTGGAACTATATATCAAAGCTTCACGAGTGGGGCGGGGAACACGGTTGGATCGAAAACAACGCATTCAAATTTGGCATGTTTTCGAGGAGTACCAAAATTTGATGAAAGAAAAGCAACTTCGAGATGTAGAAACTGCTATGTATGAATGCAGGAAAATTCTAGAGAAAACTACTGAAAACATTCGGTATTCTTCTGTAATTGTTGATGAAGGACAGGACCTCAGTATGAATGCGTATCGCCTGTTAAGGGCATTGGCAGGAGTAGAGCATCCTAACGATCTGTTTATTGTCGGCGATGCACACCAACGTATTTATAAGAACAAAGCCATATTATCTAAGTGTGGAATTAATGTGCGTGGACGCAGCAGTTACCTGAAAGTTAACTATCGTACAACAGAAGAAATCCGAAAGTATGCATTTGGGTTGTTGAAAGGTATATTGATTGATGATCTAGATGAAGGATACGATGATGGTAGGGTTTGTCAGTCATTAACTCATGGCAATAGACCTCGAATAGAGGTTTTCCGAAGTGCCTCTGAAGAAATTGAGTTTATTTTTACCCAATTAAAACAACTTAAGGAGCAAGGCGTAGATCTTAAGAATATTTGTATAGTTGCTAGAACTCATCGCTTACTTAATGACTATATTGATCAACTCAAAAAAGAAGGTATTAAAACCTACGAGATCAAGAGGAATAGAATTGAAGACAGAACTATTGATGGTGTTCGTGTAGCAACCATGCATCGAGTCAAAGGTCTCGGATTTCAACACGTGTTTGTCGTTGCCGTCAATAAACGCATAATACCATTGGCATCGGCAATAAATTATGATGATCCCTTAATAACCGCCGAGGCTCTAGCTTCCGAAAAATGTTTACTCTACGTTGCTCTTACTCGGGCACAGAAATCAGCATATATTACTAGCTACGGTTCTCCATCTGAATTATTAGTGTGATTAATTTATTAAAGAGCTCAATTGGTAGGGCTCTTAAAATGGTTCGAAATTGCTCGAGCTAGTCTTAGATTCCCTGACGTTATGTTGTCAGGGAATTTTTTTTGATTGAATATTTGGATTATAAGGATATTATTGTATTTTTATGAAGGCATAGGATACTAGAACTATTTCAGAGTGCATCGTGTAGAGAACATATAATTCCTGATAAAGAAGTTTCAATCTATTTGTTATACACTGAGATAGATAGTAGCCAAGAGGAGATGTTTTCATTGCAAACAGTGGAACTTACTGAGGAAATTCTTAAGTCTAAAGGCTGGGCCTAACAGTTTGATTTATCTGTATTAGTCAATCGACATGAAGACTCGATTAAATGAGCTCATCCGAAATGTGTATGTATCGGTAGTTCAAACATTATCCAAGCAAAAACCCGAAAAACTGTATATGGATTTGTCAAAAAAAATATTAGGTAATAACAATCGGTTTATTGATGGTATTGCATTAATTGTAGCGCCTTTCCTGCCCCTTTAGTACTTTAGGACTAAGACATGTCCTGCGGAGTCTGCCGCAAAAGCACCTAAGCATTGGAACCGAAAGGGATAAACGCATACGTTATTTTTGGACTGTCCAACAGTCTATTTTTTAGTGTATGTTTAGGGGGCTTTCTATGCGGCTCATTCAAAAAGTGAGCAGACTTCAATTCATGATCTGAATAAAGGGATATATTCCCACATTGTCGAATAACCATACATATTGTAAATCCAGATAATATGAGGTTCTACTATGTTGAAAACTTTACTTTCTCTCTTCAAAAAATCCGAAATTAAGCCGCCACAGGCTGTGACTAAGCCAAAAACTTTGAAGTCGAAACCGAAGGTTGCTTCCACACGAATTGGAGAGTTAGGTGAGCATAAAATCAATATTCAACTCGACCAGTTACCTAAGGAGTGTAAATCGTTAAGCGATCTAATGCTCCCTAATCCCAAGTCTCGAACAGGTTACACCCAGATTGATCATATCGTTATTTCCCCGTATTGCATATTTTTTCATTGAGACGAAAAACTACAATGGAGAAATTAAAGGTGGGCGAACGGATCAACAATGGTCAGTGAGCAACCGTTACAAGATGTATAATCCGCTGAAGCAAAACTATGGACATATTAAGGCTGTTGAGAGCCTTATTAAGAGTATTCCTAAAGTGAAATTTGTATCGATTATTTCATTTACAATGAGATGTCGCTTTAGCATAGATCCAGAGCTTCGCCAAATTCAGTCTAACGAGCTTGTCATTTATGATATAGAGTTAAGTGAATTTATCTCCAGAAAACTGCTCCGTTTAAAGTCGGAAAGCTCAGAACAATTATTATCTCAAGCGCAGGTTCAATCTATTTATGACCAACTGATCCAAGCTAATATTACAGATTCAGAGATTCACAAACTTCATATAGAAAAAAATACGACTACTAGAAATCGTTAACTAGTCTTGGAGGTCAACATGCCATTACCAGAATCAGTCACGCAGATTTTCAAGCGTAAGCAAAAATCATACAAAATGGTCCTCATCCTATCCTTAATTGAAGAGCTGAGAGCAACCAATTTGGAACGCGTTTCGTTCGATCACGTTAAGGATCGGTTTCTTGAATACTTTATATCTGAACAGGAAAGAGGAAATCGGGTGGACCAGCCACCAGGACGGGAGCTATGGAAGGATGCACCTAAAAGCCAGCTTAAAGATATTATTAACAGTCCAGTTAATGCGCTCTCGCATATTTTGTTTGTGAACTCGGAAGATAACACCATAGGATTTCATAGCCAAATTCAAAGACAGCTAGGGGATGAGGAACTATCGCAATTAGAGAGCCTAGCTAATGACGAACTCCAGTCTTATAACGCCGCTTTGCAGCATTTCTCTTTGCAAGGTTATCTGGAGAAGATCATGACGGAGTACACTTCTGCCAAAAAAGAAACCTTTGCAAGTCATGCACTAGGTGCGTTATTTCGTCAGACACTTCCTTCTGAGCTCAAAGCGTTACCATTCTTAGATGATCAATATAAAATTCAAGGTTCTGTTGGACAAGGGAATTGGGCAACGGTTCCTTGGCTTGCAATACTGGATAAGCGGATCACGGAAACGACTCAACGAGGGGAGTATGTTGTGTATCTGTTTGCTGAGGATATGAGTGCTGTCTATCTTACTTTTAACCAAGGAGTGACGGCGCCTATTCAAGAGAAGGGGCGTAGAGATGGCTATGCCTATCTGCGAACTCGAACACAAGAAATACAAGGGCTCCTTTCACTGAACCATATGAATAAGGATGATAATATTCACCTGGTAGACAGCGGTCTAGGTCAAGATTATCAGGTGTCTACTGTCGCTTACATCAAGTATGAAAGAGGAGCCGTTCCGAATGACGAGCAACTAATTCAAGATCTCGAGAATGTGATGGAAGATTACCGTCTATATGTGGACACTGTGACTTCTACAGGTAATGTAGCTGATAATGAGGAAGTGGAAGTAGTGACACAAGAAGCTGATCTGCTGAAGGACGAACAAGTAACAGGTATCCTCCACCAAATCCAATCCCACATCCGCCGCAAAGGCTTCTTCTTCCCTGAGCACCTTATTGAAAACTTTTACCTCTCGCTTAAGACTAAGCCTTTTGTCATTCTGGCAGGTATATCGGGAACAGGAAAGACTCGGTTGGTGAAGCTGTTTGCAGAAGCTCTTGGTGCAACGGGGATTAACGGTCAGTTTACCTTGATCCCAGTGCGGCCGGATTGGAGTGATCCTGCGGATCTGCTGGGGTACAAGGATCTTTCGGGCAGGTTCAAACCGGGTCCGCTCACGGAAGTATTAGTAGAGGCGCGGAAGCCGGAGAATGGGCATAAGCCATATTTTATCTGCATGGATGAGATGAATCTAGCGCGGGTAGAGCATTATTTCAGTGACCTGCTAAGTGTGCTGGAAACACAGGACTGGCAGGAGGGAAAGATCCAGACACAGGATCTCATATCTTCTACCATGCTGGATACGTCTGAGGATCAAGTGAAGTTTGGCAGCCTGGGTATCCCGGAGAATGTGTTCTTAATCGGGACTGTGAACATGGACGAAACGACACATCCTTTTAGCAAAAAGGTACTAGACCGAGCCAACACACTAGAATTCAATTACATAAATCTGCAACAGTATCCGGATTTGGGTGAGCAGGTAGAGAACAATGAGAGTTCTGACGCCAGCAAACTAAATCATTTATTTCTTCGTTCTGATTATTTGCAGCTAGTGGATGCCTATGATACCAACAAAGAGCTTGTTGTACGGACGACAGAGAGAGTGGTTAAGATCAATGCTTTGCTTGAGGATATCCACGCTCATGTAGGTTTTCGGGTACGGGATGCGATTTGCTTCTATATGATCTATAACGAACGGTACAAGCTGATGAGTGAGGAAGAAGCTTTTGACTGGCAACTGCTGCAAAAGATACTGCCGCGTATTCAAGGGAGCCATTCTTCGGTTCGCCGGGTATTGTTGAACTTGATGAAAGGGGCTCTTGGTACCGGATCTGGTGTTACAGTAGACTTCCAAGCTTTTATGGATGATGCTTCTCCACTCTACCTGAAATGGGCTGCTGGCCAAACTCCACCTACGGCCAAACATCCACAAAGTGCTCGAAAATTGGCTTTTATGCTTAGGAGGTTAGAGGAAGATGGATTTACCTCTTACTGGCTCTCTTAATCAGACGGTAGAATTGCTCCGTGTAGAAACGGAGCTTTTTACGCTTTTTCTTCAAGGACGGCCTTATCATCCTACTGTGGAGACATTGCAGCTTCATCGTTCTTCAGGTCAGGAATGGGTGAGTGCGCAGCTAGGGATTTTTTGCTCCGAACGGCTTGGTAATGTTCAGATTAAAGTCTTTTCCCCTGATGCCCATGGGATGGTGGACTGGCAGCAGAGGGAGTCTGTTTTTCCTTGTTTTTATGAGACACAGTCGTATGAGCTGGTGATTCAGAAGAAGACCGCGGCTAACCTATCTTTTTATCATGAAAATGTGCTACTTCGGCAGGCAATTAAGCCTCTAGGTGAGACTATTCTTGCGGGTGTTCTGAACTTTGGGAATGAGGTAGGTTTGACGGAGTGGGAGATTCGTAGTTCAGGACAGGCTTTGCTGCGGGTAGAGATGGAGATCTTTCCCTCTAAAATGGATTACAAGCTGGATTACCAGAATATTTTAAATGAAGTGAATGAGCAGATTTATAATTTGGCCTTTGATTTTTTGCGTAAAACCTACCAATTAACAGGCCTGCGGGAAATGCAGCATCAGAGCTTGACGGAGTTTTTCACTATACTTCAGCATGTATTTAGACAGCTTCTGGATGCCGTTGAGCGGATTAACAAGAATCCTAATTATGCTCTGCTCCAGGATCGCCGACTAGTAGATGCTAATCGGGTCAAAAAGGCAGGAAGAGAGAACATCCGCGAGCTCGCGAAGCATCCCGAACGATTAAGAGAAGACATGAACCATGGATTCTTGACCATCGGTAGCCGAAATTATACAGCCACACATTTAATAGAGACGCGTAGACGTCTCGCCTATGATACGATCGAGAATCGGTTCATCCGCTGGATGATGGAACGTATTCATGGGAAGCTGAAAGAGCTCAAGGGGCGCTGGAAGAAAAGAAACCGAACCCCAGATCCATTACTTATAAAAAGGTTAGACACCATGCTCACTCAGCTAGAGCGGGTGCTTAAGATGGATTTCTTGCGTGAGGCTGGCGTGCTGAAGCAGATGTCCGTTACGCTGGTGCTGCAGATGGCCCCCGGATACCGTGAAGTCTATCGCTGTTATCTAATGCTGCTTAAAGGCTTATCGATCCAAGGCGACCTGCTTCGCTTATCCATGAAGGATGTCGCTCAGCTCTATGAGTATTGGTGTTTCTTGAAGCTGAACCAGCTCCTGGGGCAGAAGTATAAACTGGTGAAGCAAGATATTATTAAGGTGAATCGCAACGGCATTTTTGTTACGCTTGACCGCTCGCAGAGCGCTAATATGGTGTACGAGAATCCAGTTAACGGAGAGCAGTTCATCCTGTATTATAATACAATTCCTAGCTCGGATAGGACCCCGACGCTCAATCAGCGTCCGGATAATGTACTGACACTCAAGAAGAAGGATGCTGGCAAAATCAAAGAGTATAAGTATGTCTTCGATGCAAAGTACCGGTTAAATCCTGCTTATGAGGTGACTTCCTATCATCAGAAATATGGACAACCTGGACCTGAAGAGGATGACATCAACACGATGCACCGTTACCGGGACGCCATAGTATATCAGGAGAAAGACTCGGGGGAATACGAACGAAGCATGTTCGGTGCCTATGTGTTATTTCCCTATCCGGATGAGGAGCGGTATAAGACACACCAGTTCTACAAAAGCATCGAGCTATTGAATATTGGCGCTTTGCCGTTCCTACCGAATTCTACAAGCCTGGTAGAGCAATTCTTGGATGAGATTATTCAGGATAGTCCGGAAAAAGCATACGAGCGTTCCACCCGTCCACGTGGGACGAAAGAATACTATGCCAACCAACTCGCAGGTAAAAATGTTCTTGTCGGCTCTGTTCGTGGCCCCAAACAAGTGGAGGTGGCCAGGCAGCATTCTTTTTACCATGTACCTGTGGAGAACCTTGCAAGCCAGAAGATAATAACCCAAATCGAATATGTAGCGATGTGCCAATCGAGAAGAAAATTCTTCGATCCTGCAAAGACAGGGATTCATTGGGTGGGTAAAGTGGTAGATTGGGAAGTGGTGAAACGGAAGGAAATAAAGGAGATTGTCCCTGAGCCTCATAAGGAAGAGAAAGATTATGTTAGATTTACAGTCGAGGAATGGATACCTTTAAAGCCTCACATTGCTTTAGGGGGACAGGGAATAAATACGGTCCTTTACACAAGCAAATATGTCCTAGACCGAGCGCTGGAAATCGCGGAGCTTCGCTTAGAAACGGAGGGAGATCTTCGTGAATGGCGTGAGAAACGCCGAAAGGGCAGAGTGAAGGTGAAGGTCGATCATGAGCAGTTTGTGGATTTAGGAAAGGTTGTGGAAGTTCGGAATATTTAAAGTTAGTGAAAATGAAGTAAGGTTATTGTCCTGCCATTTGCATCCCGCTGGATAATGGCAGGATTTTTAAATTGGGCAAATACAAAACATCCTGTTAATAGACGGTACTTGGAATGAACATGTTATGATAACAGTTATATAGAAAGAGATCACATGGAAAAGCTTATAGATGCACTGGATGTACAAGTGTTTTGTATAGATTCTAAAAGTCTTGAAGTACATAATTTGAAATTATTGAATTGTAGTGCTGAGCTTCTCCCCTTCTCTCCCACACATATATCCACCCCGCAACTCAAGTATCGCTGCTTTCGCAGATTGTGATCTTTCACCCGTTTCCCCCAACATCCCACAATTATCAAAACATTTGTTAATGGTTTGGGCTTTTCTACGTATTAACTTATGTAAGTTTCTTCACAACAAATTGCGCAATTTGTTTAGCTTTTCGATGAAGGTGAGGTGGAAGGAGGGTGGAGATGGAAGTTATCCAAGGTACTGCGGACCGTTACAAGAATATCGAAAGATCACGTGATGCCATGATGTCAAAAGAGGAATTTACCCGGATGTACGATACGTACTACAAACGTGTTTACAAATATATTAGTTATCGTATTAATAACCACCACGTGTCGGAGGACATTTGCAGTCAGGTGTTTGAGACGGTGATGTGTAAGTATTACAGCTTTTCAGAAGAAAAATCGAATTTTGAGGTTTGGTTGTTTGCCATTGTAAGGAACGCTGTGACGGATTACTTCCGGGGGCAGAAGAAAAGAAGCTACACCTCACTAGATTCTTTGCTGGAGCTCATATTTCCCAAGCCGTCTCCGGAGGAACTGGCGATTCGTGAGGATAATAATCAAGCACTGTTTAAGGCGCTCTCCAAGCTGCGTGAGAAGGAACGTAATATCATTGCAATGAAATATGGGGCTGGGCTGAAAAATTCCGAAGTCGCACAGATCATGGGCATCAGTGAGTCCAATATTGGTGTCGTATTGCATAGAAGTCTGAAGAAACTGCATATTTCCTTAAAAGCAGGAGGATTCAACCATGAATAAGAAAAATGATGATCTCACAAAATTCAGCAAAACCATAGAGCTGCTTGAGAATGTCGAACAGGATAACACTGCCGCCAAGGAAAGAATTTATAACCGTTTAGTATACAAGCTGGACCATGGAGCTCTTGAACCCAAATCAGAGAAAAAGGACGGGATAACGATGAAAAAAAGCAGCTGGAGAAATGCAATAGTGATTGGTAGTGCAGTAATTTGTCTAGGTGGAGCATTCTCTGCAACCTCCTATGCACAGGATATGTTCCAATCGATCATGGCAAAGTTTGAAGTAGGAAATCTCGAAATCACGCAATACGATAAGGAAATCCCTTCGGGTGAACAGTCAATGACTCCATCTGAAGAGGGGAAAGGCGGGGAGAATGCTGCCATTGAATTGCCGGTTGCGGCTAAGTTGAGCCTGGATGAAGCACGTGCGGAGCTTGGAATGAACTTCCCGGCACCAACCTGGATGGCAGACTATGCGTTTGTGAATGTTGTTCTTCAGGGGACCAGCATGGTTGAAGTGCAGTATAACTCCGGAGATAAAGCTGTCAATTTTCTAATCTCCAAGGGTGGAGACAACGGGATCAGCACTACGGAAGAAGTGAAAACAGAAGTAATCAACGGAACTAAGGTTTATTTTGCAAATGGAATTGTGATTTGGGAAAAAGATGGCTTTACCGTTGAACTTTACGCTCAAGAAGACTTTGACCAAACCACTCTTGGGAAGATCATCGACAGTTTTAGCATCGGTGCTCCTGTACAGTCCTTAGGGACTGAAGAAGTGAAAGAGAACTTGCAGAAGAATGAAGGGGTAGTTGCAGCTCCAGCTTCGGTTCCAGTTGTAGATTCAAAATAAGATGGTCTACTTACGGTAGAGATGCCCATAGATACACATAAAGAAGACGCGAGGGGATTTCCCTGAGCGTCTTCTTTATATCGTTTTCGTTTTCAGCTTTTCTAAAAGAACCTTCCACCAGTGAATAGATTGCTCTAGTTGAGAAGCGTAGTAGCTTTCCATGAAATCCACGACTTCACGAGAGGAGCTTTTCACATCTATTTGATGGTAAATTTGATTTAATTGATCTTTTTTTATGAGTGACTGTTCAATTTTCTTCTCGATAATCGGGATCACTTTATCAGTCTCTACAAAACGAAGATTCACAAGAGCGACAATCATATCTGAAATAGATTCTGCATTTTCTATTACCTGATAAATTTTGAGCGGGAGTTCTTTACGCCCTTTATCAGTAATGGAAAACACCTGCTTGTCTGGGCGATGTTCTTCTTTGATAATCTCTACCTGTTCAACTAAGCCCTGTTTCGAAAGAGATTCAAAGTGATAATATAGCTTGCTTTCAGATAGATTGAGCAATTTATCAAAAGGAATAGGGGTGGATAGTTCTTTTTTTAATTTATAAGGATAATTATTTTCATCCATTAACTTACTTAAGATATAAATTTGAATTGACATCACAGAACCCACTCCTAATTGTTGGCTAAACTCTATCTTACCAAACCTAGGCGGTTATTTCAGCTGTATTTTTAACTTCAACGGGCAGTATAGTTTCTTTAGTCAGAGGTACAGGTTTATGAACAAACCGGACGATTACAATGTTAATCATCATAGCCCCGGCAAATACGCCTGCTAATCCCCATAAGAAGGGTGCTGGACTGATGGAACCAAACATTTGTGCCAAATAAGCTTGTACAGAATAATACATCGGTGTGATGCGGCCAAACCAATCGTATGGTGTATACATCATATCACGAGGCATGGTAGCACCATTGGCGATGGTTTGCATGAGCAGGATTGGAATATTTAAGACCATACCGCCTTCGCCAACTAGGAAGACCATAATCGCACATACGTTAAATGCAGCCATATACATTAGAATTTGCTGAGCAGCAACTGGTAACAGTAAGGATAGGTCTACATCTGCAATAGAGAATGCAATGGCTAATGCAACGACTGTTGATAATATAGCGATTAATAAAGCTGTGAATTGAACGAACATAAACAGTTTTGTCTTGCTTGCTTTCCCGCGGTTCGCTTTAAAAGAAGCAACTAATTGCATGGAGGCAATCATTGCCCCAACATATCCAGCCATAGTTAAGAACATAGGTAGCATGTTGTTGTGCATGCCGTCCGGAACATCATTGATGACAACATAATTCCCGACATAACTATTTTCAATTTGTGTAGCCATTGCGGTGGCTTGTTCTTCTGGTACGTTAAAGTTCATTAACACACCTTTTGCGGTTTGCTCTGAGAAGTTCGCGCTTAATTGTTTGTTAATTTCTCCTACAACGGAAGACATGGCTGAAGATACCATGGTGGCAGAAGCTTCGTTGACTGTGAAATCAATACTTGCGGATACCTTACCGCTTTGAACGTTGGCGGAAAATTCTTCTGGAATATGGACAACTAGAGCTAACTTATTATGTTCTAATTCATCCATCGCCTTTTTATTCGACACATCGGTTTTTATCGTTTTGAATGGTAAGCTCTCCGAAAACTGACTCGAAATCTGAGCCCCATATTGACCTGCATCATCATTGACGATAGCAATTTTTAAATCATCCATGTTCCCTGGAAGTGCTGTATACCCTGGTAAGAAAATACCAAGCATCGCAATGGCATAGAACACACCCATAAAAATAGAACCAATGGCCCCTTTGGACTTCAAAAACTGTGAAAACTTCAACTGTATACCTTCTTTCTTCTGAATAACACTTTTATTTTAGTACTCTAATTAAAGTACTTTTAACTGAGTGAGATTTATAGTACGATAATTCATTATAAATGTCAAATTTAAGATACAATGGGTAAGTAGTGAATGAATCATCATTCGGGTTGTTACATTGATATATAGTGGATGTGTTAATGTATTGATTAAAAGTGAATAACTGAAGGGACTTCGGACATGAACAAGGTTATTGTAATTGGTGCAGGGATATTAGGGGCTTCAGCAGCTTATCAGATAAGTAAGTTAGGTGCTGAGGTCATCATTATAGATCGTAAAGATGTTGGACAAGCAACAGATGCAGCAGCAGGGATTATTTGTCCATGGTTGTCTCAACGCAGAAACAAAGCATGGTATCGTCTTGCTAAGGCGGGAGCAAGCTTTTATCCAGCGCTTATTCAGGAATTGGAAGAGGCAGGAGAAGCCAAAACTGGATACGCAAAAGTAGGAGCGATATGTATTCATGAGGATTTGAAAAAGTTACTCGCGATGAAAGAAAGAGCGGAGCTTCGCAGAGAGGACGCCCCTGAAATAGGTGAGCTTACGATGTTGACGGATCTTGAAGCGCAAGAGAAGTTTCCATTATTGTCGGAAGGTTATCATGCGCTGCATGTATCGGGTGCAGCAAGAGTGGACGGACGTGAATTACGTGATGCTTTGCTAAGAGCGGCACAGCGTAACGGTGCGCAAATGATTGAGGGAGATGCTATTCTTGAGCATGCTGATCATGAAATTAAAGGGGTTAGCGTCGGAGAACAGACATTCACAGCGGATGAAGTGATTGTGTGCGCAGGGGCTTGGTCTAACGCTTTGCTTCATCCGCTTGGGATCATGCTTCAGGTGCGTTATCAGAAGGCTCAAATTATGCACTTGAAGCTTGCTCAACAAGCGAGTACCGAGCAATGGCCTGTGGTAATGCCGCCTACAGATCAATATATCCTTGCATTTGCGGATCAAAATATCGTGGCAGGTGCTACTCATGAAAATGATGTAGTAGGTTATGATACGGCTGTAACCGCAGGTGGCATGCAAGAGATTTTAAATAAAGGGCTTCAAACGGCTTCTGGTCTTGCAGATTGCAGCCTAAAGGAGATAAGAGTAGGGTTCCGTCCATTTACAGCAGATTTTCTTCCCGTGTTAGGCAGGGTTCAAGGCTGGAATAAACTAATTGTTGCTAATGGACTTGGGTCATCCGGATTAACGATGGGACCCTTTCTTGGTGAGCAGCTGGCCAAGCTAGCCATGAATCAACAGGTAGATATTCCCCTTGAAGACTATGCATTAGAGCATGCGATTAATTGATTAGAACGAGCACGTATGGAGGGGAAGTCCAAACATTCGCCGCAGTCACGCACTTACCTTAATAGAGCAATCTTAAGTTCAACTAATATAGCGAAGGTTTTTTTTATCCTTTATACTGAAAAGACCAATTTATCTTCCTAGGAGTTGTCTAACGAACCATGATAAAGAAAGAAGTCGCGCATATACGCAAGCAATTTAAGCTAGATCATGATTTAATGAATATTTACGATATTCTCAACGTGTATATTATGAAGGAAAGCAACGAGATCTATCATTGGGAGCGCCTGCCATTTGGAATGGTGGACAGAGAAAAGCAGGAGCTTTATATGGGCAATTTCAAAAAACTGCTGACAGGCGAGTTAGATCAGAAGCTGTTCGAGTTGAAGTTTCAAGCGGAAGCAGAGGAGCCAGCGCAGGTGATGCTTCACCAAGCTTTGGTGACAGGGGATCCAGATGAATGGCAGGACCTGATGCTGCTGCTCGTGGACAGAATGATGGCGGATACTCATTATGAACGCGATACGGTGATCACCTTCGTTCGTGGACAGTATTATCGCCCGACTAAAGATAGAAACGATGAAGCCGAGGAAAGTGAGAAAAACGAACTATTCGCGCATCCGTTTATTCTATGCAGCGTGAATTCCACGGAGAAGCAGCGGAAAGCTCTCTTATTTGATTATGTGGAGCGGGAATTCAAGTACAATGTCATTGTAGATCCGATCGTCAAGCTAAGTACACCGGAGCAGGGCTTCTTTTACCCGAGTGTGACGGACAATTATTCCGATGTGAACCGCATTCTGTATTGTACAGGTAAATCGAACTTCCCGGATCCGCATTTCGTCGGAGAGGTCTTGAATGCCGAAAGATCCATGACGGCACTGGAAGAGAGAGCGATATTCGAGGACATCGTGAAGGAAGTGGCGGGCGAACAGCTTGACGCAACCACCCTCGCACAGGTGTACGAGGAGATCCATCAGGTCATCGAAACCAACGACGATAAGGAAGAACCACCAAAGCTCGATTATAGAGATCTGGAACGCGTACTGACGGTAAGCGGCGTAGAGGACGTGACAACGGAAAAAGTGGAACGGGCGTTTGAAACGATCGTTGACGATAAGCATTATGAGATGAAGGCGAGTAGCGTGATGCCGAAATTCACTACCAAATCGATTAAGATCGAAACAAAGGTAGCTACGATTTCGGTCAGTCCGCAGGATTTAAAATATGTGAAACAGGTAAATCATCATGGGAGACGTTGTATCTTGATTGAGGTCGACGAAGATGCCGTGATCGAAGGATTTACACTTACTACAGAGACGCTTTAGACTCTTTTAACAGCGGGCTATCCTTAAAGTCTTTGATCAGACTTGGGATAGCCCTTTTTGTATTTGGATCAATTACGGTGCTTAAAGATATAGTTGATATATTCTTTTGCGCTAGTATTAATTTCTTCATCACTGGTATGGAGCTGTAGCCTTGAAATAGGTTGCGCATCGTTTGGATCAAACTGATTTACAGAATTGTTATCAAACTATTAAAAAAAAGTAGGGTTGTTCAAATCCCTTGGTAGAGCCAATGAAAGTGTTCCTAGTAATTTTGTAACCACTCTCCTAAAAATGAGTTGGCATTATTTAGCATCTATTATTCCTCTGAATTGGATATTTTATTTATATATTGTTTTATTTCAATAGGATAATGTTACCTCACCGTAACACTGTCCTAGGTTGCTAGGAATATAATAAGTCTGTATTCGACACCAACCTTTATAAACCATCGGAGGAAACACAATGAAAATTAAGAAAACATTATCCGTTGCATTATGTGTAGCAGCTGTCGCATCTTTCTCATCTCAAGCAATGGCAAATCCTGTCGCAACGCCAACAAGCGCAACAGTAGCGCCATCTGTTAATCAAGTAGGACAAAAGTTTACACTAGCTGGTGTCCAAACAAATGCAAACACAGTATTGATTGCAACACAAACTACGGATATTAATTTGGATGGAGTTAAAGATACGTTATATCTCATCGGCGACAAAAATGAATCTCCTGATTTCGACAACATTAATCTCATCGTTGTAAACGGCAAAACAAACAAAGTGTTAAACGCAGGGATGAAAGACTTCGGTGGTTTGAACGCGAAAATCAGCTATGTGAGTGATTTCAATAATGACCATGCACTTGATGTGATGATTACTGCGTACTCCGGTGGCAACCAAGGTTCTACCAATGCTAGAATCGTAACTTTTAAGAATGATACCCCTTCTATTATTCTGGGCGGGGATTTGAAGGTGAAGGGCGAACGGGCACTATTCAGAACATTAGAAGCGGTTGATGTGGAAAATGATGGCGTGAACGAGCTGCTTGGAATCAGAATCCTCCATGGCGAAGCTACTTCAGTGGTAACAGGCTATGAAAAAGTATGGTTCGCATACAAAAATGGCGAATTCGCAGCTACCAAAAGTGAAACTACCAAAGAAGATCCATTCAAGCAACCTGCACTTGGTGAACTGACTGTTGGACAATCTTTCGCATTGCAAGGTGTTAAAACAACAGATAAATCGGTTCTTATCCGTAAACAAGTCAACGATGTAAACAAAGATGGTGTTAATGATAAAATCTATCTGATCGGTGACAAAGCAGATGAGCTTGGTTATGTAACCAACATCAACCTGGTGGTTGTGGATGGCAAAACTAACACCGTGAAGGATGCAAAAATCAGCGGTTTCGATGGCTTTAAGCCAGAAATTCAATGGATTGGTGATTTCAATGGGGACAAAGCAAATGATGTCATGTTTACAGCATTCTCCGGTGGTAACAACGGTACGACCGATGCTTACATATTGTCTTTCGTAGGTGATAAGGTACAGCCGCTTTTGAGTGTAAAGCCTGTTGTGGATGGTAAAACAGCATTTTTCAACACTTTAGAGCAAGTGGATCTTAATAAAGATGGTGTATATGATTTGGTAGGGACTAGAAAAATTCGCGGTAACGCTGAAGCTATCGTTCTAGGCGAGGAAAAAACAACCTTCACCTTCAAAGATGGTGCCTTCAAGGTTGTGGGTACAGAAACCATTAAATCCGATAGCAAGCCAGCGACTACACCAGCTACAACTACAACAAGTGAATACACCGTTGGCAAACGCTTTGAGCTTAAGGGAATTCCAACGACAGCAAAAACAATTTTGCTAGCGAAACAAACAATGGATGTAACAGGTAATGGCGTTGCAGATAACGTATTACTGATTGGTAACAAGGATGCCGCAAATGGTGGCTTGGTTACAGATATTAACATCGTCGTTCTTGAAGGTAAAACTAAAAAAGTGATTAACAGTAATATCAAAGGCTTCGAGGGTTACCAACCAAAAATCAACTTCATTGGAGATTTTAACGGAGATAAATCTAAAGATGTCATGATTACTGTATACTCTGGTGGTAACAGCGGCAGCACCAATGCTTACGTAGTATCCTTCAAAGACAGTAGTGTTAAAGTTCTTCTTAACGAGTACGTGAAAGTGAATGGCAAACGTTCGCTCTACAATACGATGAAGGCTTCTGATGTAGACAAAAACGGAGTCTATGAAATTGTTGCAACAAAAACGATTCACGGTGGAGCTACTTCCGTAGTAAAAGGCGAAGAAACCTCTGTTCTTGCTTACAAAAATGGAGCATTTCAAATTAAATCGACGACTGTGAAGAAATCTAAATAATCTTATAGCAAAAACTAACAATGAGAGAGTTTCCAGATAACCATAAATAAGTGGTTACTGAGGGACTCTTTTTTGTGTTTTTAGTTGGATTAACTTATGTACCTGGTGAGGACGTCTAAAACTAAACTCTCCCTTGCACAATAAGTCTACTTAAGCGATTCAAGGCGTGGGATTGGGATGAAGCATCCGTTATACAACGTCTAGAGACTAAAGAAGAAATAGAATTCGCCTATAACTGTATGAAAAAAGAATATGATACATTCGATAAGATTTCGGTCAGCACAGGATCGATTATTTTCGAGGATTCTTTAACGTTGGATTTAGGGGGCATCACTTGCCAAATTCTCAAGGTAGGAGGGCCGCATGAAGCAGACTCTTGTGTTGTATATGTTAAAGAAGTAGAGGTTTTATTTGCAGGTGATGCACATAGTGGAGATTATTATCATGGAGAAGGTAAGATTGATCCCATAAAAATGAAGGAATATGTTGAGTTTTTAACAACTCTTTCATTTACTACGTATATCCCAGGACACGACGCCCCTATGAGCAAGGAGCAAATCATTCATGTGCTAAGTAGATTTTGTGAAGTGAAGTAAACAGGGACTCCCTTTCCCTATACCCACCCCGTAAACTCCAATATAGATGCTTTTGCAGATTGAGCTTCGGAATGTGCACCTTTACGCCATTGCTTGGGTGATTCGCCCATAAGCTTCGAGAAGCATCGGTTGAAGCTGGAAATGGACTGAAATCCGACTTGTTCGGAGATGGAGAGGATGGAAGCATCCGTGCTTTTTAACTGCTTGCAGGCCTCTTCAATACGGGTACTGTTTAGAAAATCGAGAGGTGCAGTTCCCATGATCTCGTGAAACTTTCTTCGAAAATGAGTGGTGCTTAGATGACACAGATCAGCCAGGTCAGCGATGGTGATAGGTGTCATATAGTTTTTAGTGATGTATTCCAGAACCGGAGAGATGACAAAATCGCCTTTCAGGTTATGCTCTATTTCTTGCTCTGCCAAGGGTTCATTCCGGGAATGGATTCTAAGCAGTTCTATATAAAGCGATAATAATAAGCCGTAGGCACTTTCTTGATAAAAAGGATTTTTGTGCTTCAATTCCTCTACGACCGATGTCGCAAGGGTATAAACCTTGGGATGTTCCTCCTTGTTCAAAATACAGTTCATCCCCTTGATCGCCCATAAATTTGGTTCGAAGTCGCTGTAAGCGCTTTTGAATGAATGCTGAAAGAGATCCTCAGGGGAAAAGAAGATATAAGACCAAAGACTAGCCTCATTTGGCGAACTATACGTTGTGTGAGGAAGATATCTAGGGATGAAGGTTACATCTCCGGCTTTAAAAGGTACAGATTCCCCTTTGATCTCCATAATGCCGCTATCCGAATGACAAATGCCAATCTCTAAATGGTTATGAAAATGGAGATGTTCACTTTTAATATCGGAAATCTTCCAACGTTCACCGCTTAACAGTAAAATTGGGAAGTTTATCGGCAAGCTGTAGTGGCGGTATTCAATGACGGGTTTCTTTTTTCTGGGCATAATCTCAATACTCCCGTTCCGTTGATTTGTGTAGATTATAGGTGAAAGAGCTTTCAAGTTCAACTGTATAAAGAGAACTTGATATTATACAATTTGGGAAAAAAGTGGCGGAGGAGAAGTTTGGAACTGTAGGAGCGTTAGCGTCCGCCTGAAAGCTTTCCATAGGAAAGCTCGCTTCGGAAGCATAAGCAGTCTGCAGATTTCCACCGCGAAGAGCGGTATAAAATCAAGAAATCTGCAGACAACAGCGACCGGAAGTCCAAAAATTCTCTGTAGTCACGGCCAATCCCGAAATATAAGAACCACTAGTTAATGATCGAAATTGCACAGTTTAGTTATGAATATGCTTAGAATCAGACTATTTTACTCCTTACAATAGAGTTAGTAAAGCGTTTACATAGTACGGCAGCTCTCAAGCGCCAATGAGGGCGTGTGCGAAAGAGAGGAGAATCAAGATGCTTCAATTAACTTATGACAGAGAAGAGATTCTAAGCGTCATCGACAAAGTAGTTAGAAAAACAATGACGATGGATTTAACATGGGACTGGCCTTGTGGTGTGGCTTATTATGGGGTATCCAGAGCTTATAAAACGACAGGTAATAAAGAGTATTTGGATATGCTTGTCCAGTGGGCAGATGAATATATTGAGCTGGGCCTGCCGGACTGGACGGTAAACACCTGTGCCATGGGGCATATGCTGATCACATTATATGAAGAAACAGGCAATCAGAAATATTGGGATATTGTAATGAGCAAGGTGGATTATCTGCAGAACCATGCGCTCAGATTCGGAGATCATGTGCTGCAGCATACCGTATCCGTCTCTAATGATTTTCCAGAGCAGGCATGGGCAGATACGTTGTTTATGGCGGCATTTTTTCTACTCAGAGTAGGAAGTAAATTAAACGATCAGGAAATGATCCAGGATGCCCTGAATCAATATTACTGGCATATCAAATACCTGCAAGACCCTAGCAGCGGGTTCTGGTACCATGGCTACAATAATGTGAAGCAGGATCATATGTCCGGACTATATTGGGGCAGAGCAAATGCTTGGGGCGCATATACCATGTCGCAAGTCAAAAAGCTTTTGAAAGAATGGTATTTGTATCCGGCGTGTATGGACGTGGAGTGTTCGCTGCGCGATCAATTGGCGGCACTCAAGCTTGTGCAAACGGAGAACGGCCTGTGGCGGACAGTGCTTGATGACGAAGAATCTTATGAAGAAGTATCTGCCTCTTGCGGGATAGCGGCTGCAATGATCAATAACGGCAATCCGCTGCATACTAAATGTGTACAAAAGGCCCTGAAGGGTGTCCTAAGCAATATCAGCGAGGATGGACGAGTACTGGGAGTATCCGGTGGAACAGCGGTTATGAAGGACCGGGAAGGCTATCGCAATATTCCAAAAGACTGGATTCAAGGCTGGGGTCAAGGCTTAGCACTCTCTTTTCTATCCGATATGCTTAAATAGGAGGGATCCAAGTTGTCCAAGCAAACAACCGGGGCCTTTACACTGCCGGGCGAATCCGGTTATGAGGCACTGACCTTAGAGTTAGCTGAACGGTGGGGTGCCGATGTCATCCGTGACAGTGACGGTACGCAGTTATCTGATGAGATTATCAACGCAGGATACGGCATTTATTCTACAATCTGTATCATCAGAGATCATAACGAATGGGCATCCCAGAACCCTGATAAGCTGCAGCAGAGCTTTTTAATTACCAATCCGAAGGTAGCGGTCGAAGATTATGTATCCATCTATTTGATGGAGGACTTTTTCGCTGAGCAATTTCGAGTAAATGATTCCAAAGAGGCGTTTAAGTACTGGCAGGTTTATGACCGAACTACAGGTGAAGAGATTCCAAGAGATCAGTGGAATTATGAGCGGGAATCAGGAAATGTGGTCATTACTGGCATTGCGCCTTGGCATAAGTATACTGTCAGCTTCATGGTCTACCGGATTTGGGAAGAGATCTCCATGTACAATCACACCACGAATCATTGGGAAAAAGAGCATTTGATGCAGATTGATCCCATCTATGTTGAAACGCAAAAATATTTACTCCATTGGATAGAAGATTGGTGTCATAAGCATAAGGAAACAACAGTGGTTCGGTTTACCTCACTCTTTTATAATTTCGCCTGGATCTGGGGCAGCAATGAGCGCAATCGCCATTTGTTCTCAGACTGGGGTTCATACGATTTTACGGTAAGCTCAAGAGCGCTTGATCTGTTTGCTCGGAAATATGGGTATTCGCTCACGGCCGAGGATTTTGTGAATGGTGGAAAATATCGAGTCAGTCATATCCCGGCGCATCAGCGCAAGCTGGACTGGATGGCATTTATCAATGATTTTGTCATCGGATTTAGTAAGCAGTTAATTGATATAGTGCATAAGCACGACAAGCTGGCGTATGTTTTCTATGATGATAGTTGGGTTGGTATGGAGCCTTACAATGATCGCTTTGAGGAGTTTGGCTTCGACGGAATGATTAAATGTGTGTTCTCAGGGTTCGAGGCAAGAATGTGTTCAGGTGTAAAAGTAGATACCCATGAGATTCGGCTGCATCCCTACTTATTTCCGGTTGGATTGGGAGGGCTTCCTACTTTTATGGAGGGAGGTAACCCTACACTAGATGCCAAAAAATATTGGATCAATATCCGGCGTGCTCTACTCAGAGAGCCTATAGATCGAATTGGATTGGGCGGATACTTGCATCTTGTAGAGCCTTACCCGGATTTTTGTGATTACATCGAAAAGATTGCAGGTGAATTCAGAGAAATAAAAGACCTGCATCATAAAGGCAAACCGTATCATATCAAGACTAAGGTAGCCATTCTGCATGCTTGGGGCAAATTGCGATCTTGGACCTTGTCCGGGCATTTCCATGAAACGTATATGCATGATCTGATTCATATCAATGAGGCTTTATCTGGATTGCCGATTGAAGTACAGTTTATTGATTTTGAGGATATCCGTCAGGGAATTTTAAAAGATTATGATGTAGTGATCAACGCCGGCTCTGCTGGTTCAGCATGGAGTGGTGGAGAACACTGGAGGGACAGCAAGTGCGTGGACTTACTGACAGAGTGGGTGTATGAAGGTGGTACTTTTATAGGTGTGAATCAGCCTTCGGCGCTTGAAGGGTATGACAGCTTTTTCAGAATGGCACATGTTCTCGGTGTGGATGAGGATACAGGCTCCAGAGTAGCGCATGGAAAATGGACATACGAAGTGAAGGATGAACTTGGTTTAGTTCCTGCTGGGACTACCATTAAGCCCAAAAACAACCTTAATCTTACCGATGGATCGGCAGCAGTTGTGAATGAAACGGATGGTCTAATAACACTGTCTACTCATGCTTTCGGTAAAGGAAAGGGGATCTATCTACCTTCTTTCACCTTCAGCTTTGAGAATACAAGATTGCTGCTGAATTTGATTCGTTTTGCGGGTAATGAGTTCACAGAAGCAAAGTACATTACAGATAACTTATATACAGAGTGTGCTTATTATCCGGCAAGTAAAATCCTCGTGGTGATTAACAATAGCGATGAACTTCAAAGCACTACGATTCAAACGGAGTATGGGCAACAAACCATGACATTAGATCCGTATGACACGATGATTAGAACAATTGGCGACTAGTAAAAATCGATGTAGGAACGGAAAAGCGATCCACGAGTATAAGACTTAAAAGCTCAAGCCTACGGCAGTCAGTCTGCGGATGCTTGGGCTTTTTTTTGCAGCGATAAACCATTCGCTCTTACCTACCTTAAGAAAAATTGTAACCAACGAAAAAAAACTATGCTTCCCCTCATGATAAATTGAATAAAGACTGATAAAATGAGGAATGGTTGAAAAGAGATCGGGATAACAGTGCTTTACTATATAATTTTTAAATAGACAGGTGAGGAAATGGTAGGTAACAAAGGAATAACAGATCAAATAAAAGAAGATAACTACAAAGTATTCGCTTTGCTTAGCCAGTATTTAAATCATTCACCAGACTTTATTCACGAAGATGAAATTGGAGAGATCGTAAAGTGTGGCGTAACTTATGAATACGCTTTTGGTCTACTATTGGCTTCTGCTTTTGGGATGGACACGGTTGATAATGCTGAGGATAAGGAATTGTTCAACAAATATTTTAACAATATGCTTCATAAGCTTGATGCAAATGAATTTTATGACAATCCGTATTATAAGAATATCAAGATACCAACTATAAAGATTGGTAATAGTGAATTGAAATATGAAACCTATAAACCTTTTGAAGGGTTTGTATGTAATGATATCATGCGGACTGCAGAGGGAAGACAAATTCCTCAAATCGGCTTTTTTGAAACGGAATTTAGCTTTCCCGCAGTATTAGAAAACGATAGGATCTGGATGACGATTACGCCTAATGAAATAGAAACGATGAAAGAAGCAGTGGATCAAGCGTTTGGGAATGTCCTTACTTTTGGACTGGGGCTTGGCTACTATGCATATATGGTATCTGAAAGAGTTAATGTCGAAAGCATTACGGTTGTTGAAATGAATGAAGATGTCATTCAGTTGTTTAATAACTACGTATTGCCACAATTCAAAAATGCTCACAAGATTAAGATTATCAAAGCAGATGCCTTCGAATATGCTCAAAAATATATGTCTAAAGGAAACTATGATTTTGTATTTACCGATTTATGGCATGATGTTTCGGATGGAATAGACATGTATTTAAAAATGAAAAAATTCGAAAAAGAAAGCCCTGATACTGTATTTACGTATTGGATAGAACAATCTATTTTATGTTATTTATAAAAAGAAGCTCAAGCCTGCGGTTATCTGCGGATGCTTGAGCTTTTTTGCTGTGTTGCACCGATTGACCCTTGCTATATTTTGAAGTTTTGTACGGTAAACCGGGTTAGACGTCCCGAATTTAGATCATGCTATGTGTTGAATCTGTTTATTTTATACATGTGGAGGAGGCTTTCCCTTGGATTGGCAGGATTTAATATTTAAATTCGTTGGTGGACTTGGGATTTTTCTGTTTGGTATTAAATATATGTCGGACGGGCTTCAGAAATCCGCTGGGGATAAAATGCGCGGCCTGCTTGAGAAGTATACATCCAATCCGATTTTGGGTGTTCTTGTCGGTATTAGCGTAACTGTGTTGATACAATCTTCTACGGGGACAACGGTTTTGGCGATCGGGCTTGTAAATGTGGGACTGATGACTTTACGTCAAGCCATTGGTGTAGTCATGGGCGCCAATATCGGAACAACAATGACAGCGTTTATTGTAGGGATCAAGATTGAAGAGTATGCCCTTCCCATTATTGCAGTAGGAGCTTTCTTCTTGTTCTTCATTCACAAAAAGCGATACCAGTATATTGGACAGATTATCTTTGGCTTTGGTACCTTGTTCCTGGGCCTTGGTACGATGGGAGGGGGACTTAAACCACTTCGGGAATTGCCTGCATTTACAGATTTTATGATTGAGCTGTCTCACCAGCCCGTCTTAGGCTTGATTGTCGGAACGGTATTTACAATGATTGTTCAGAGTTCGAGTGCAACGATTGGTATTCTACAGACAATAGCTGACGAAGGCATGATTAGTTTGCGGGGAGCTTTACCGATCTTGTTCGGTGACAATATCGGAACAACAATAACGGCGGTGCTTGCATCGATCGGTGCGACGGTGGCTGCTAAACGTACGGCTCTCGTACACGTTATTTTTAATATTGTTGGGGCCATTCTCTTCACGATCCTGTTACCGGTCGTATATAACATTGTCCTGTGGCTTGGAGAAGGTGTGAATATCCGTATGCAGATTGCTTATGCTCATGGTTTATTCAACGTTACAAATACATTGATCTTCCTGCCTCTTATTCCAGTGCTGGCTTGGATCGTAACAAAGGCTATTCCAGGCCAAATGCAGGAGATTCAGTTCAAAGCGATTTATCTGGATGAACGTTTTCTTGCGACACCTGCTATGGCTCTTGGACAAGCTCAGCATGAGATTGTACGGATGGGACAATATGCATACGAATCCCTTCAGGATGCAACAGGGTTCTTTTTCAATAAGGATACTAAATCTGCAGAGTTGGCACTTCAGAAGGAAGAGCTAGTAAATGAGCTGAACCGTAAAATCACCGATTATATCGTGAAAATTCACCAAAAGGGTCTTTCGCCGGGAGAATCTGAGAAGGCAACAGGCTGGTTCCAAACCGTAAGTGATCTGGAACGAATCGGCGACCACGCTGAGAATATAGTGGAACTAGGCGAATTCAGAATGACGAACAAGCTGGAGCTATCAGCCGAAGCGGCCGCTGAGCTTAAGGAAATGATTGAGGTTGCGAATCAGGCTGTGAATAAAGCACTAGTTGCCCTTGAACATAATGACAAGGATATAGCTAAAGAGGTGCTTCAACTTGAATTAAAGCTGGATGATCTGGAAATAGAGTACCGTAAGAATCATATTCAGCGTTTGCATAAGGATTTGTGTTCTGTTGGAACGGGGTCCATTTATCTTGACCTGCTGACCAATCTGGAGCGAATTGGTGATCATAGTAAGAATATTGCACAGTTCGTTTTGCACGAGTAATAAAATGCACCTCTAAGAATAGACATTGGATAACCTCTTCTGGGTTGTCCGATAAAATTCTGAGAGGTGTTTTTTTTGTGGTCAGTAAGGGATAGAAGAAACTTGATCTTATATTGATAGATACTGAGTTTCCCTTCCATGACATACAATAACGATATTATGAAAATCGATTATTCGAAATAAGCAGACACGCAAGAGGAGGGAAAATTATGCTCTCAAAGATGACCATTCTAAATGAGGTGGGTGTTCTCATTAATACAATCGATCAATTGTATACATCCAGCATCATTAATCGCAGAGGTAAGACAGCAGATGGCCAATTCTGCACAGAAGTAATTGCTGAAGAATTGCTGAGACTGGATATAAAAAATCGACTGAAGGAGATTAATGAAGTAGTAAGAGAGAAAGGGTATCGCGTGGCAACGCATAACGGGGTTGTTACTACCGGGCATAAGGAAGAGGACTCTAATCGAAAAGAAGAGCGAGTTGCCATCCAATTATTTAACTTGAGTCAAAGTGGTACAATATTCGATCATATTGGAAGGATTATCGACTATCAGGTCCCTTTAAAAAATAGTAGGGCAGATAAAGGATTAGGCAAGATTGATTTGATTTCTTTGGTGGATGATTGTATTGTTCTGATCGAATTTAAAATTAAAGAAAATCGAGAAACCCTCTTAAGATGTGTTCTTGAAATCGCGACATATTATCAGGTGCTGTCAAAGCCCAAGTTGTTGGAGAGTTATTCAAATGATTTTGGATCACCTAATCGCATAAAGAAAGCGGTTTTGATCGTTTTAGATTCCTTACAATATAAGGAGATGTTAGAACTTCGTAATGGGGAAAGAAGGCACTTGGAAAAGCTTATGGATGCGCTGGAGGTCCAAGTGTTTTGTATGGATCCTGTAAGTTTCGAAGTGCAGACGGTGTTTATTCATGAGGGACTTTGTAATCCCAAATCCGAAGGATGAAGCTGTACGGCTTCAGATTTACCGTTGGTTTTAATAAGTATTTAGTAGACGACTTTGGTCGTCTTTTTTATTTTGCAAGGACTTCAGACCTACTTTGTTGAATTAATACTAATAAGGTAATATTTACATAACTATAGGCATATATTGAAATTTCAATTTCTTTATTTTATTTCAACAGAGGGAGTTTAGGGGAATGATAAGAATTTGTATTTGTGATGACGAGCAATTACATAGCTCCAAATTAGAGAAGATCATTATGGATAGTCTGGTCTTGTATCAAAACATAGAGTTAGATATTGATATTTATGAATCCGGAAAATCATTATTGAAAGCCTTAAATGCTAGAAACGAAGAGTATCAAATATTATTCTTAGATATTGAAATGGGGATTCTAAATGGAATTGAGGTCGCTAGGGAAATTAGAAAAATAGACAAAAATATGATTATCATTTATGTTACCAGCTATGACAATTACACTATGGAAAGCTTTGAAGTTTCACCTTTTCGATACATACTAAAACCTATACAAGAAGAACAAATAAGTAAAGTATTACTTCACGCAATTGATGAGGTCAGAAGGAATAACCAGTACTTATTCTTCAAAACTCAAAATCTTAACTATCAAATTAAAAGCGAGACGATTCTATCCATTTCCTCTGAGAAAGGTAGGATTATACATGTTGTAACCGTTAATGACGAATTTTCATTCTATGGCACAATAAAAGAGATTGAAGAAATGCTTGATCCATTATCTTTTATAAAAGTAAATCAAGGCACCATTTTAAATTTAAATTACATACATATTGTTTCAGGGACTGATATTATTCTCACCAATAAGGAAAGTTTTGCAATTAGTAGAGGGCAGAGGAAAATAGTTAAAGATGCCTATAACCATTTCATAAAAAGGAGGATTGGCTTTTGAGACATATTGAGGTTATAAGCATTGCGGTTCTAGCTATTCTCTATACGCTTGTTCAGGTCACATCAATTTCTATTTATTTTAATGGATTTCTTAACCTCAGAATCTCAAAGTATAAATTCTATTCTTTAACCTTTCTTTCTATGGGAATCATAAAATTATTGTCTAGTGACACAAACGCTATGGTCAGGTTGCTTTTATTTGTTGTTCTTTTAAGTATCTGTATATTGTACTCATTCTACGGATCAATGGCTCGGAAGATTTACCACATTATCTTTTTTACGCTGATAACTACGCTTGCTGATTTAGCTCTGTCTATCATTACATATAATTATGATCAGAAATTTGAAGGCCAGTTATTTATTATGCTTGTCGTATATTTTAGTGCAAACTTTTTATCGTTGTTAATTGTAATGTTGTCAGCAAAGCTGCTGCTCTATTTTAGATCTGATAATGAGATCGGATTAAGTAATAAGGAATGTTTGTTATTAAGCATTGTTCCCTGTCTATCCTTATTGAGTATATATTGGATTTTCCAATATAAAGATATTAATCAATTCGTTCCTTGTATTTTCTTGTTAATTATTAATGTATGCATCATGCTGATCTACAATAGTTTAGAAGGGAAAAATTTTCTTATACATAAGTACTCCATAATGGAGACACAAAATAAATATTACGAAGAGAGCTTAGAGAATCAAAGGGAAATGTCTAAGCTAAAACATGATCTGAAAAATATTTTATTAAATATAGCCTATGGATTGGAGAGAAAAAAAACAGACGAGGTAAAAGAGGAGCTACAGGAGTTATTAAAAACCAATGTATTCTCATATAGATTATTAACCGGATGTATACCCATCGATGCCATTCTTAATAGTAAGTTAGAACAAACCAAGAAGTATAATATAGAATGCACTTTAGACCTACAAGTTCCTCATGACTTATTTATAGAACATACCATTGATCTAGCGGCCATTTTAGGGAATCTTTTAGATAATGCTGTTGAAGCCGTACTTAGATTAACAGAAGAAATAAAAAAGGAAATTGAAATTAAAATAAAGTTTAGTGAAGGTAAATTATTCATAATCATTGTAAACTCGTCGAATCATGTGAATGTGGACTTCTCCTATGGACGATTAATCTCTGAAAAAGGGAAAAATAGGTACGGCATTGGAATCAGCAGTATCAATGAACGAGTCAAAAAGTTAAAAGGATACTCAGACTTTTCATACGATGAGGGCTATTTTAATTCAATCGTAGTTTTACCAATTCCATAAGAACAAACGGCGGCGATTTCCCATTCATAATAATTGAATGGGAAATCGCCTTTTTGTTATGCAGATTACAACGAGTATTATGCCGATTACAACGAGCAACAAAAAAACAGAAATTATTGGTTTATGATTTCAGCATAAGGAATGAAATGTGACGAATAGTTCCCACTAATAAAAAATGAAAAGTGAAATAGGAGGATGGAAAAATTGTATTTCACGGATAGAGTAATGGATTTCCAGCTTGATGATGAGAGTATCTTATTAATAAATACAATCTCTAGTGCATTTGACATTATTGATTCAGATACTTATGAACGGATTGAGGAAATGAAGAAGGGATATTCCAATTTTGATGATAAAGATGAACTGATGCAAACTTTAATTAAGAGGGGCTACGTGTTTGAACAAAAAGAGAAAGAACAAGAGTTCATAAGAAAGTATGCTGAGATACACCAAAAGTATATTGAGAAAAATCTGGTTCGCAGCTTTACCATTTGTCCCACGATGGGTTGCAATTTAAGATGTACCTATTGCTTTGAGGGGGACGAGAATCTAAGTAATAAAAAAGTAATGACTGAAGAACAACTAACTATAATCCTTAATTATATTGATACTTGCATTACTGCACAAACAGAGATTGACACGCCAAAAACATCGATTTCCTTGTTTGGAGGAGAGCCCTTGTTACCTCAAAACATGCCAATTGTACAAAAGACACTTGATTTTGCAAAAGCAAGGGACATCGAAGTGAGAATTGTAACGAATGGAACAACAATAAAATACTACAGTAAGCTTTTGAAAATGTATGATAATGTCATCATTCAGATCACCTTGGATGGTTCAAAGTCTATTCATGATGTCAGACGAATTGGAGTCAGTGGGAGAGGAACCTTTGATCTCATCGAATCAAGTATTGATTTACTGACTGAAATGAAAATAAAAACGCATTTGCGAACAAACATAAATCAAGATAATATCGATTCTTTAAGCGATTTGGTCCATTTTATCAAGGAAAAGAAATGGGTGGAATCAGGCTATGTATATCCTTATGTAGCACCAGTATTAGAGTATTGTGACGGTTCGAACAACTCTATGAAAGAAAGTGAGTTATACTCCAGAGTTCTTGAAATCGAACCCACATTAGGATCTGAAGATTCGATTATTAAAATGGTTGTTTCTCCATGTGTGAATTACCTACAATCGTTCTTTGATTCAAATAATCAAATGAAACCTTGGAAGCTAAATTATTGTGAGGCTACTTCTGGTGGTAATTTAGTATTCTCTCCCGATGGAAATATTTCTACTTGCTTAATGCTAGCCGGTAAGGGGCATCATCAAATCGGATCCTATGACGGCGAAAGTGTAAAGCTTGATCCAAATCTTGAGGGAATGTGGAAAGATCGAACTATACTACGAATTCCACAATGCAAAGAATGCAAGTACGGTCTGATTTGTGGTGGGGGTTGTCCTATAGCAGCCATAGACATAAACCAGGATATTGATTGTCCTGTATGCAGTGATATTGAAGATACAATGAAAGCTTTTGTGAATACAAGAAAGCATCAAATTCTACAAAAGGTGTGATGAGCATGGAGGGGCTGCTACAAGTAAAGCAATATGAAACTAGACAAGAGCTTGATGTAGACGGCAATAGCTTTTATATATTATCGTTTGATCAATCCAGCCATATCAAAGTATCACCTAGAGCAAAAGAAATCATTGATAAGTTAGATGGAACGAACAGTAATGAAGAGATTATTAATGATCTCAATGCAAAAGGTATTAGTATTACAGATAAGGAATTTGATTATTTTATTAAAAAATTTCTTGTTCCTAAAAATATGATGACAAATTCCTCTAACAAATCTGGTGAGAAAAAAAAAAGCTACCTTTGGTTACATCTTCCGATCATTGAGTCATCGAAGTTCCGTGGACTATATTCAATACTGAAATATCTACTCTATAGTCGTTGGGTTGTTATCCCATTGCTGATCATTGTAAGTATTTGTGGAGTATTTTCGGTGATGCATCTTTCAAAATATCCAACGGATATTTTTAATAACCTGAACACTATTCTTGTTATTTTTTTAGTGTATCTCTCCATGTTTATTCATGAGCTGGGGCATGCAACAGCAGCTTATAAGTACGATGTTAACGTTGGGAAAATAGGTATCGGAATTTATTTAACCTATTTTGTGTTCTTTATTGATATGACAAATACTTGGCGTTTAGATAAAAACAAAAGAATTATCAATGATGTCAGTGGGATGTACTTTCAAGTACTCACTACAATTCCAATATTCGTGTGTTATATGATATCACATAATATTTCTTTACTTATCGGCATTGTTCTTATTCTAATGACGTCGGCGATGAACCTTATACCATTCTTAAGAATGGATGGATACTGGCTGTTGTCGGATTATCTAAATGTTCAAAATATTCAGGTCAAAGCGTTTAAGTCAATCAAAGAGATGACTGTAGAATTAATAAATGCAAAGAGAGCAAGAAAAATGGATGAACACTATTCAATCAGTAAGTCTGTATATGTGTATGGTATTTACAGTAGTGTATATGTACTTACTACATGTTTGATTATTCTGTCTCTTCTGTACTCTGTCATGGGCTTAATTCAAAATCATGATTTGTTAATCAACAAATTTATATCCTTACAGCAAAATATAATACATGGAAATATATCTAATGTTTTAGTTGATCTAAATAACCTATTTATTCTGTTTATACCGGTGATCTTTGTTGTTAGCCTGTTGGCATCCTTCTTAAAAAGACTTTACCTCACTTTGAAAATTAAAGGAGGCTTGAAGGCACAATGATTGAGTGTGTAAATGTTAAAAAAGATTTTAGCACTGATAAAAATGTGCAGCATGTTCTAAAGGGAATTGATTTAACCATTGAGCAAGGCGACTTCATTACCATAATGGGGAAATCGGGAAGTGGAAAAACGAGTTTTTTAAATTGTATTTCATTGTTAACAGATGTAACAGAGGGTCAGATCTTAGTGGATGGAAGATCCATTGATACCAAGAATAGAAAAGAGATCGAACAGATCAGGCAAGATTACATTGGACTTGTATTTCAAAACTCAAATCTAATCCCTTGTTTGTCACCCTTAGAAAATTTGATTATTGCTATTCATGAAAATTTATCGTATGCAAAGAAAAAGAGTCGTGCAATGGAAATGCTAGAAAGAGTGGGATTAACAAGCAAACATAGTCATAAGACACCGACACTTTCTGGTGGGGAAATGCAAAGAGTCGCCATTGCGAGGGCCTTAATTAATAATCCCAAGATGATTCTATGTGATGAACCAACAGGAGCTTTAGACGCTGCCACCGGCAAGAGCATAATGGACTTCCTTCTAGAAGTAAGTACTTCTTATAACAGCGCATTAGTGATAGTTACTCATGATCATTCCATTGGAAGTTTGGGTAAACGACAATATTTAATGAATGAGGGGTTGTTAAATGAAATATAGAGAATTATTTAAACTCTATAATCTTAAAAACCTAAACCAAAATAAATGGTCAATGTTTTTTATAGCCCTTTCAATCGTAATTACAATGACCGTTTCGCTTATTTTGCCTCAAATAAGAATGAGTAAGCAGGAATACATTAATCAGGCTATGCAAGAATCTAACCCTGCTGATCTTGTAGTCACACAATCTTTTCCTTCTAAGAGCTTTGATAAAGCTATAAGCGCATATGAGCAGGAAGGAATTCAAACCTCCTATGTTCATTCAGCCCCTGTCTATCTTAAAAATGAAAATAACCAAATGATGCTCTATCTTCTATCCGGTTACGAAAATTTATCCGAGGATGAGGTTGTAATCTCTGAAGGATTGGCGAACAAGCAGCATTTAAATGTAGGAGATACAATCCATCTAATAGGAATTAAGGAACAAGATAAAGCTTTAAAGATCACGAGAATAGAATATCTCCCTATTGATGTTGTGGATGATGCCCAGGTTTCTGGTTATATCAAGACTAACAATTTAGAATCCTCCTATCATTCTGACGCTGGATTAGTATTTATTTCCGGTAAATCCGGAGAGTTATTGAAACAAGAACTGCAAACCCTGGAGTCTGGTTATAAATACAAAACAATTGAAGATAGAAGAAATGAATTATTCTCAGACTTAGATAAACAGATTATGGCTTTGAATTTGATTAGTACTGTAGGGTACTTATTAGCAATCGCCGTGTTGATTAGTGGGATTACGATGTTGATTGTGAGAAGCCAAAAAGATATTGCTGTGTTAATGCTAATTCCTATCAAGATGAAGGACATTATTAAGGCAATGAAATTAGAGATCAATATTTTGATCTTTACCCCATTAATTTTGTCCGTTATTTTCAGCATTCCACTCGCAAAAATGATTTTAGCTGCAGAAAATATTAGTGTTAATTACACAGCCGCTTATATGATAAATATTCTTAAATTTGTAGTCTTTAATATTTTTGTATTCCTTTTGTACAGAAATATTGCACTAAAGTATATGGTCAATCTAGATCCTGTTCTTATTGTCAAAGGAGATCATGGTCTCCCTAAAAGGAATAGGCTAAGAAATTTTGGGATTATGCTATCTCTCCCAGTTGTCTTTTCCGTATATGCAGTTTTATTGGGTAGTGGTACATCCATGGCGAGTAACTTTATTTTATTAATTACGTTATGCGCTATTTTTATAGGGATATTACTGCTCATTGAGCTGATTACAAGACTTCCAGTATGGAAATATCATCGTAGTACCTTATATACATTTAAAGAAATTAAAAAAAATAAGCTCGTTTTTGTAATAGGGATTTTAAATTTAACCATGATGCTTTGGTTTATTCTAATAGGCTTTGGGTTAGCAAACACCTTAAAGGAATCTGTTGATATGGGGTATCAACAATCCTTACCCTATAACTATTTAATGAAGACAAGTGATGAAGAGGCTCTAAATCAGGTGTTGGTTAACTCCGGTGATATAAAGACATTCACGATAATGCACTATATGGATGCAAAGATAGAAAATGATGAGGTCTCCAACAAACAAGTTCGTATCAATGAAATTGACCAAAAGAACTATACCTCAAAATTTAAAATTACCGAGGGGCAAGATGTCTTTGAAGGAAATCCAAGAGAAATACTCATCTCAAAAGCATATGCAGACGCCTATAAAATCAATATTGGAAATACCCTAGAAATTACGAACGAAGAGAAAACTGTGAATTATAGAGTAAAGGGAACCTACGATTCTGCTGGTATCAATAATAATTGGATGTTGAAAGCTTCCGAAAATCAATATAGCGATACAATTTATTTGGTAAGAGCAATTGATGATGGATTCCTTAATGAAGTGAAGGATAGCTATATTGCTAACATGAATGTAGTTGGAGATTACCTGTTATCTAAAATGGATTCATTCTTAACTAGTTTTAAATATATCTGTTTTCTTTTCATCGTGGCAGCAGTCATATTTAACGTTAATTTACTTAGCTTAATGAATGATCTCAATAGAAAAGAGTATGCAATCATCCGGTCTTTAGGCATTGGTAAGAAAATTCTTGTGAAGCAATATATGATCAAAGCCATAATTAGCATAATATGTTCGCTTACGATGTCATTGGTTCTATTTTCTGTAGTTATATCCGTTGCTGTTTCAGCTATTTCTAAAGGAAATGCAATTATTGATGGAAGTATGTATGTATTTATCATTGTTATATCTGTTTTGTTTGTACTTGTAGGAAATATATCTCTTTTCAGTGGAAAATATAATGATTTAGAAGTGATTAGAGAATGAAACTAATTATTCATATGACAACTGCGACAACTATTGTTACTTTTCTACAGTAACTAAATAAATATGAATGTTATATGTGAATTCATTTATGCCATCAATTGTTTCCGCTAATTCAAAATGAAAGGAGTGGAAGGTAAATGCATTCTTTAAACGCCACAGAATCCCTTTGGACTGATGAATCCGTAGAAAATTTGGAAACGAGAGAAGAGTATGGTTGTTTCTGCTTCTCCATTTGTTTCTCACTATGCTTCTGTTTCTGTTTCTAATTTAAACTAAATATTTCTAACTGGTTAGGTTTTCTTGGTAACAATAGTTGTGATATTCGTTCAAAGTAATTAACCAGTTAGAAATATGAAGAAAGCAGTATGTTAGTACTTTTAAGCAGGAGCAAGGGGAGTTAACTTGAACCTGCTTAATTATTTTTTTTGGGTGAAAAGTAAGGAGGGCGAAAGTTATGATTCCATTAGTTGTATTAGTTGTTGTATTTGCTTTGTTGACTATAACGCTATCATGTTTATGGCTCTACAACGATTGCTTGTATCGAGGGATAAATCCTTGGATTTGGGTATTATTAATGATTGCGACCACTCCCATATTGGGATTCATTTTATATTCGCTTATCGGAAAAAGAGGAATATCAATTACGGGTAAGTCTATAAAGAATAAGTATATAGGATCTGCGGTTTTTATTACCATTCTGTTGCTTATCTTTTCAAGTATCGGATTGGCATTTTATTCAGTGACATAAGTAGTACAGTTAGATTTAGCTGAGAGTGCTCTGTAGAGTTTCTACAGAGCTTTTTATTATTGTATAGTTCATTTCATTATTTTACCGGCTATGTTACTATGTCTACGATCTAAAAGGAATAATTTTGAATCGTAGGAGGGTTTTATGGAAATCGGTGCGATTACTTTTATTGTAAAAGACATGGAAAAGATGGTTACATTCTATCGGGATGTCATGAACATGGCTTTGGAATGGGATGGCGGCGTATTTACCGGGGTCCAGCATAAGAGTGGTGTGTTCTTTAATTTATGCCAGCGGGATGCGCTTAGTATCTCAGGGCTAGGTTATCCTAACGGGTTGAATGGGACAATGGAGGTCTCATTTGGCGTTCCCTCGCCTGAGGAGGTCGACAAGGAATTTGATCGTCTGGTGACTGCCGGTGCAACGCCTATAAAAGAACCTATTTCGCAGCCTTACGGGTTGCGTGAAGCTGTTGTGGCTGACCCAGAAGGCAATTTGCTTGAGATCGTAGCGGGCATTCCAGAAAATTAATATCTGCGAACAACCGATCGAAAGGAGGGACACTTTTGAGAACCCCAATAACTAACGTAAACTGGTTAGAACACCAAGAAATCATCATGCACGACTTACTCATTCAAGAAGCCACTTTAACCACCTATCCGATGGATGATGGCTTTGAAGCTGAGGTTCTAAAGATCAGTTCAGGCCAGGAAAGCTTTGTTTTGAAAACATGGAGTAAGATCTCCAAACCAGATGTTCAGTTTCAATATCGATTATTGGAGGTCCTGTCCGAACGAGGAGTAGCTGTCTCTAAGCCAGTGGGCTGGGGGATTAATCCCGATGGGGATAAGGTGTTGTTAACAAGCTTTGACGGAACGCCAATTCTTAAAGTGAATGATAAGACAATGAAGAAGCTCGCGAGCATTTTAGCCAGAATTCATCAAATAGATATTGCTGAGCTTGAACATATACAACTACCTAAGTACGACTTCGTCGATTACTTTTTTCCTGAAGTGAGTGAGCACGCAGATCTTAAACAAGCACTGATTTCTCTAGTAAAGCAAACGCCAATGAAACAGGACCGTATCATTCATGGAGATTTTCACTTAGGAAATATAGTTGAGGAACAAGAGCAGTTTACCGTCATTGACTGGACGAACGGCCAGTTGGGAGACCCAAGATATGATTTTGCATGGTCATTTATTCTGCTGAAAATCCACCTATCTGAGCGTTATGCCCGTGTGTTTCGTTCTGCTTATCTATTGGAGAATGACATCGAGCAAGAAGAGCTTGAGGTCTTTGAAGCATGGGCTTGTCTTAGATGGATCTTGCTGAATAGACGTGGTAGTACACCTAAAGGACCTAATGTAACGAAGAGGGTAAAGAGTTTAATAGGAAGTAATCGATTCCTAAAGGACTTGGAATTCGTAGGGTTTGAATGATCTTTTCCGCAATGAATATTTAACAATACTGACCGCAACCCTTTGCATGGAGGGCGGTCTATTTGCGTTTGTTCACTGAGGGGTCCCGGCATACCCAATTTTCATTGAATATTCAGTTTGGGTATTTATAATGCTTTTATGAATCAGAGGATGTTCTTGTATAGGACTTCGACTGTGAAAAGGAGGGTTTCCATGGTAAGGGCAATTCAAAAATCATTATATCTCATCTTTGCATTCTTCATTGGACTGTTTATCGCTTCCTCCTTTTTTATCCGAGCGAAATATAATTATTTCGTATATGGGGACACGCCAGTTTTGGAGAAGCAACAGCTGGGCCTTTTTATTCTAGGGATTGTGGTGGTGCTGGCGTTAAGCGTTATTTTGTATAAAATATGCCTGAAGCTTAATCCGTACAGTTGGAAAATCGTCATTCCAGCCACATTGCTGTGTTCTTTTGCCATTCAGATCGTGATCATTTTTCTGTTTCCTCGCTTGCCGACGGATGATTCGCAGACGGTGCTTTCACTGGCACTCGAAATGCTGTACAGGAATGATTATTCATCTTTTGACACGACGGGTTACTTGCATATGTTCCCGTTTAATTTCTCGATTGTTGTGTATTTAAAAACGTTACTACAGTTATTTCCGGATAATTATTTGGTGATCAAAATATTCAATATTCTATTTACACTCTTAACCTCGTTAATGATTTACCTGCTGTATAAAGAGCTCAATGAGAAGTCGAAGGATCGTGACTATGGTATTCTCGTGTTTGCTGCAACCTATATCCCTTCTTTGTTTATGAGTAATTTAATCTATAACGATGTGATTGCTACAGCCTTTCTAACAAGTGCTTTATATTTCGCTGTGAGATTTATAAAAAGAAAGTCCATAAAGGATATCCTCTTCGCAGCCATCCTTCTGGCAGTCGGCAACTATTTCCGAAGCATCGGTGTTATTGTTCTGATTGCTGTGGTGGTCAGTCTTTTGTTCAACATGCGTGCGATCGGGGTGAAAAAAGCTCTAAGCGCTTTGTTTATCACGATTTTATTGTTCAATACTCCGAGCTGGACGCAAAATGCTGTGTTGCAGGCGACGAGTGTTGTAGATGAACCGATTACTACAAATTCCGCACCTGTCTATATGTGGCTAAATATGGGGATCAATCTGGAGACGTTTGGGTTCTGGGATAACTGGCAGAGCTATACGATCTATCAGCAGGAGGCAAATTATAATAAGGCAGAAAGTACGGAGCTATTTAAAGAGGAAATCAGTAATAAACTCTCCGAGGCGAGCCTAAGCGACTTAGTGAAAATGTATTATAAAAAGATCGTTTGGACCTGGACGGAAGGCACATACCAGATGGAACGATATGGGCTGGGAAATGACGGATCATCCAGTAACGGCGGAAGAATAGGCTCTATCATGGACCGTTATAGCTACACTAACGCTGCAACAGATTTGTTTAAGGCGGACTCAAGTTACAGAAGCGGGCTGCTGTGGTTACTGTATGTTCTAAATTTCCTGATGTATGTTTGTATACTCATTCGTTTAATCGGTGGAATAAGAGCGAAAAGATATGGGGAGTCCTCTTTGATTCTTGTGGTGCTAGGCTTTATTGGATTCTATCTACTATGGGAGATTAAGTCTCGGTATATTTACCCGGTGTATCCGCTGCTGATCGTGTTATCCTACATGGGCTTTAAAGATGTATATGATTATATGTTAAAAAGATATTTTTCACGTTGACCATTTTTGCTCGGAAAGAGGGGGTTCAAAGATGCGGATTAGGCGATATCTCGCTTTGCTCATAGCAGTGCTAAGTTGTTCCATGGTGCTCGTCTCTTGCGATGCCATCACAGCGCAGAAGATATCAAGTACAGATTCTGGTTCGAGGGCGAACGGGGGACAGGGCTTTAACGGTGGTCGGGGTAAAGATGGAGGTGTCTCTCCCGGCATGAATGGCGGGACAAGAAGAAATGGCAGCCAGGGTACGGATAGTGGTAGCGGGCAAAGCGGGCGGCAGTGAAAAATTTCATGAACTTGCCCCAAGCCTACGAAGATTAAGTGTGATAGGATAAAGTTACGTATAAATTCCCCGCAGGGGTAAGAAAAGAGAAAAGGGAGCATCATGAGAATCATTATATCGCCTGCCAAGAAGATGAAGATGGATACGGATTTTATGGATTGCCGCCAGATGCCGCAATTCATAAGCGAGTCACAGACTCTTCTGGCCTTATTACAAAAGTTGAATTATGAAGAAGCCAAATCGCTATGGAAATGTAATGATGCCATCGCCACGTTAAATGTAGAGCGGATTCGGGAGATGGATGTAACACGGAATCTTACACCGGCTATCTTTTCTTATGAGGGTATCCAGTATCAGTACATGGCACCTGGGGTACTTCAAATGGAGGAGCTCGAATATCTTCAGCAGCATTTACGGATATTGTCCGGGTTCTATGGAATCGTCCGGCCGTTTGACGGCGTTGTTCCGTACAGGCTGGAGATGCAGGCTAAGCTTAGCGGACCAGGGTTCAAATCTATCTACGAGTTCTGGAACAGGAAGCTGGCAGATCAGCTATTTTCGGAAACTGACATCATTTTGAATCTGGCCTCCAAAGAATACAGCAAGTGCATCTCCCCGTATGTTGGCGGAAACGTTCGAATGATTAGCTGTGTATTCGGGCAGGAAATCGGCGGTAAGATCGTTGAGAGAGCGACTCTGGTCAAGATGGCCAGAGGTGAAATGGTACGCTTCATGGCTGAGCGGCAAATCACCTGTGTGGAGGATATCAAAGGCTTCGACGGGTTTGATTTCAGCTATGCGGATGAGTTGTCGGATGAGAGTACGTATGTGTTTATACAGAAAAAGAATGAAGAGAGTAAGTAGTATTCGATGGGTAATCTTGAAGGCGGTTGAATGACCAGCTAGAGCCTGCAGAGCGTTTGAGGGTGTACAGAAATCACACGAATATTGCGGTTCGCTCACTTGCGCTAAATATTTGGACGGTAATAGATTAGTTTGCATATTTTTAAGAATATATAAACACCAAAAAAGCTCAGGCTGTAAATCGCCCTGAGCTTTTTTTCGTGTTTATTGAGTTAAGCTTCCATCTTCTGTGCCGTGTAGAGGCGGTAGTAAAGACCCTTTTGTGCGATAAGCTCATCATGTGAGCCGCTTTCCGCAATACCTTTATTAGACACATACATAATACGGTCGCAGTTTTTTACGGTGGACAGGCGATGCGCGATAATGAACGAGGTACGTCCTTTAAGGAGCTCATTCAGACCTTTTTGCAGCAAACGCTCAGTCTTCGCATCGATCGATGAAGTGGCTTCATCTAGTATGAGAATTCTCGGATCAGCCAAAAGCGTTCTTGCGAACGAGATGAGCTGCCGCTGTCCTTGAGATAGCTTGGAGCCACGCTCGTTGACCTCTGTCAGGTAGCCTTGATCGAATTCACGGATGAATTCATCGGCACAGACGGCTTTCGCTGCGGCGATCACTTCTTCCTCGGTGGCATCGAGTTTACCGTAACGAATATTGTCCAAGATCGTACCGGAGAAGATGAAACTGTCCTGTAGCATAATTCCCATTTGGCTGCGCAGGGACTTCAGTGTAACCTGCGAGATATCCTGATCGTCGATAAGAATCTTACCGCTGGAAATATTATAGAAGCGCGAGATCAGATTGACGACCGTAGTTTTGCCTGCACCTGTTGGTCCCACCAGAGCGATGCTTTCTCCCGCTTTGATCTTAAAGGAGATATTCTCCAGAATATTGAGTCCTGGGTCATAGGCAAAGGTCACATCGTCGAAAGTGACATGGCCCTCTACAGGTCGCAGTGTCTTCGCGTCCGGAATATCACTGACGGTAACTGGCTCATCCAGCGTCTCAAAGATACGCTCAAGATAGGCAACGGCGTTGATGAAGTTATTGTACAGGTTCGAAAGATTCAGAATCGGCTGCCAGAAGCGGGCAGCGTAGCTGCTCATCGCCAGAATGACACCGAGGGTCATGTCTTGTGGACTAAGTGTTAGTAGGCCTACAAGGAAAATCAATGAGGTAACGATTGTAGACAAGTTGTCTACCGAGAATGGAATAAGCATGTTGTAACGTAGAGCCTTCATCCATTCTGTACGGAAATTACCCGCCAGACGTGTGAAGATTCCTTCGTTACGTTGTTCCCGGGAGAACATTTGCGTCACGCCAATACCGCTGATGCTTTCTTGCAAATAGGCGTTCAGGTTGGAGCTCTTATTGGATACTGCTTGCCAAGCCCGGCGTTGCCGAGTTTTGATCAGCATCATGATGCCAAAGAATACTGGCAGTCCTGCAAGGATGACAAATGATAGACGTACGTCAACGGCGAACATGAAGGCTGCAATAAAGAGCAAATTCACGATTTCTAGAATAAAGTTGATAATACCGTTGGACAGTACATCGGAAACGGCGTTGACATAGTTTACGACCCGGATGAGAATCTTGCCCTGCGGCCGGTCGTCATAATATTTGAAGGGCAACTCTTGCAGATGCTTAAACAAATCTGTACGGATATCAAAAATAATATCCTGCCCAACACTCGTCATGATGCGTGATCGTATAGTAGCCAGATAAACGCTGACCACAATGGTCAGAAGCATCAGTCCAGCCCAGCCCAGCAGCGCAAGCTTGGCTTTTGCCGGAATGGTTACGTCGATCACATGCTGCATGATCAGTGGAGCTGATAGGGATATAGCCGCTGAAAGCGCACTGAGTATAAATGCAACAATCATTGGTGTTTTCTTACGTTTGATGTATACCATCGCACGCCGGAAGTGTTTTATATTAAACGGCGATTCCAGATTCTCATCGACGTCGAATTTATTCCTTGCCACTTGCGGTCACCTGCCTTCCAATACCCTCGTTCTGCAGTTTAAACACATCGTAGTAGTAGCCCCGTTTCGCCAGCAGTTCGGTGTGGGTGCCTTCTTCAACCAGCTTCCCGCCATCCAGAATGAGAATGCGGTCAGCCTGCGCGGTCGTAGATACACGCTGCGCGATAATAATCTTCGTGCAAGGGTAATCCAGCTCGCGTAGACTTTTCTGAATATGTTCCTCCGTCTCCAAATCGACAGCAGAGGTCGTATCATCCAGAATCAGGATCGGACGGCGTACGGCCAAGGCACGTGCTAAAGCGATACGCTGTTTTTGACCTCCGGATAGACCGACTCCGCGTTCCCCGACAACGGTATCATAACCTTCAGGCATTTTGGTAATGAAGTCGTGTGCGGCCGCGAGCTCGGCAAAGCTTATCGCATCTTCTTCCGGAAGATCAGGATCGCCATAGGCGATGTTTCCATCAATAGTATCAGAGAACAAGAGTACATCTTGGGTCGCCATACCAATATTATCGCGGAGCTCATCGAGCTCTAGCTTTCGGACATCAACGCCGTCGACAAGTACGCGCCCCTCGGCTACATCATAGAATCGAGGAATCAGATTGATGATTGTTGTTTTGCCTGATCCGGTCGAGCCCATGATTGCTATAGTTTCACCAGGTTTAACGGTAAAGCTAACATCGTCAAGTACGATAGCGCTGTCATATTTGAAACGAACATGATCGAACTCAATACGGCCTTCGTAACGGCGTTTAGTAGTGGACTTATGCTCATTTATAATATTTGGCTTGGCGTAATAGATATCAACAATTTTGGATAAGCTCGCAAAAAAGCGCTGAATATCGTTGATAATAATACCGATGTTGCGCATAGGGTTGGATACAGCCCAGATCAGCGACGAGAAAGCCGTGAATTCACCGAAGGTGATCCGGCCGTTCATTAGGAACAAACCACCCACCAACATAAGAATTACGTTGAAGCCCTGAGCGAAGGATTCCAGATAAGGAAAGTAATCAAGCCATACAAGGGCGGCCTTTTTGTTCGCCGTGGAATAGTTGACATTCTTCTCTGTGAATTTTTGGACCTCGAACTCCTCGCGGGCAAAAGCCTTAACCACACGGTTTCCTGAAATATTCTCCTGAGTTGTCGTGTTAAGCTGGGACAACCGCTCACGCAGGTCGATATACATAGGACGAACGCGTTTAGCAAATATGTAAGCCACAATAAAAATGGGCGGTGACAGGATTAGCATCCACAACGTCAGCTGAGCATCTATAGTGAAAAAATAGATAACAGCGGCGATGAAGATCGTTAGCGATTCAATGATCGTTTTGAAAATCCATGCCATCGAGTGCCGAACCATATCCAGATCCCCGGTCATCTTGGTCATGAGATCGCCGGTTCGGTTATGGTCGTAATATTCTCTGTCCTGTCCTTGAATCTTGTTGTACAAAAAAATACGGATATTGTACATCATGTTTTGCGAGGACTTTTCATACTGCATGGTTGTAAAATAAGCAAGTCCTGTACGCAGTAGAGAAAATCCAATCATGCCTAGGCAGAGCATAATTAATAATTGCCGTTCTTGTGTAAGATTCTGCAGGGCATTGTCACCCGCAATAAACGTATCGACAATGCGCTGACTGATGTACGGGTTCACGATCGTAAGACTTGAGCCCACCACCGAGAGGCAGAGCGCCAGAATATACCGTGTCCGGTTCCCCTCTAAGTTCTGCCAAAGCCATTTCAGTTCGAACATCTGATCACCTGTTTCTGTTTGTTCTTTCACTCTTGCCTGAAAAGAATGAATAAATCAAGGTGATTATAACACTATCAAATGACTAAGTATCGTTTACGGAAAAATTTCCTTGTTACATTATTGTTACAAAAAAATGAACTTATTAATGATGTGAATTTTACCTTGCGTAATGAGGGTTTGCCATTCGGGCTTGGGCGTTCTAATTATGATAAACTGAAACAATGTAAAGTAATTAGGCTTGGTTTGGATAGAGACAGGAGGATGAGGAATGAGCTTTGTTGCTGTAAAAGGGGAGTACAAGCGTTACAAAATGGGTGAAAGTGTGATTGTTGCCAACGACGGAATTGATTTTGAGATAAATAAAGGTGAGTTTGCAGTGATTGTCGGTCCCAGCGGTGCAGGTAAATCGACGGTGCTTAATATTCTTGGCGGGATGGATTCTGCCGACGAAGGCCAGGTTATTGTGGACGGTACGGACATAGCCAAGTTCAGTGCCAAGGAGTTGACGGGCTACCGCCGCAATGATGTGGGTTTTGTGTTCCAGTTCTACAACTTAGTGCCGAATCTTACCACGCTAGAAAATGTTGAGCTTGCTTCTCAGATTTCCCCGCGTGCACTAGATGCGCGTAAGGTGCTGGAGGATGTGGGACTGGGCGCGCGGCTGGATAATTTTCCGGCTCAGCTGTCTGGTGGCGAGCAGCAACGTGTCGCTATTGCCAGAGCGCTAGCTAAACAGCCGAAGCTGCTCCTATGCGATGAGCCAACAGGTGCACTAGACTACAATACCGGCAAGCAAGTGCTCAAGCTGCTTCAGGATACCTGCCGCAATACAGGCACGACAGTCATTGTAATCACGCATAATCTGGCGATTGCGCCAATGGCAGACCGGGTTATTGAGATTAACAATGCTAAGGTACGGAAGATGGTAACCAATCCTTCGCCAGTATCTGTTGAAGATATCGAATGGTAAGGAGAAGTCACCTATGAAAAAGCGAGCGTTGTGGAAAGATATTTTTCGCGAAATTAGGCACACGAAAGCCCGGTTTATTTCGATATTTGCAATCATTATGCTGGGCGTTAGTTTTTTTTCCGGCATCAAGTCAGCCGGTCCAGATATGCTGGATACAGCCGGAATCTTTTACCAAGAGACGAGACTGATGGATTTGAAGGTGCAGACCAACTATGGTCTGACCGAAGAGAACATAGATCTGCTGAGTGATGTACCGGGCATCGACGAAGTCCAACCGGGTTACAGCGCTGATGTGTTCAGTGGCGATAATGCTTTGATACTCAAAGTTCATTCTTACAATTCAGATAAACCTCTTAACCAGTACAGCATAATTGAAGGTCGTCTTCCGGAGAATTCCGGAGAAATGGTATTGGATGACAAGCTGGTCGAAAAGTATGCACTAGGTGACAAGGTAACGTTCAGCGGAGCTGGAACGGATGCGGAGTTGTCGAACAACTTCGAAACCCTTGATTATACCGTAGTGGGCTTTGTGCGAAGCCCACAATTTATAGAGAAGAGTACCCGGGGCACCAGCGGAATTGGTAAAGGGACGGCGGATGCATTCGCAGCAATCCCGGAGTCAGATTTTAAGCTCCCGGTCTATACGGAAGCCTATCTATCCTTCAAGGATACAACCGGAGTGAAGGCTTATTCACCAGAGTATGAGGAATTGACCGAACAGCATACCAAGGCAGTAGAGCAGGCGCTGTCCGGCGTACCGGAAGCGCGTCTTACTGAGATGCGTGCGGAAGGTGAGAAAGAGCTGTCCAGTGGACGTGACAAGGTAGCCGCCGCCGAGCAGCAGCTCGCTGACTTAAAGCGCCAGCCAGAGGCGGTGCAGCAGGAACAAGCAACAAATATGAAAGCCATTGCGGATGGACTGGTTTCAGCCAAAGCGGAATTGGCTGCAGGGGAGCAAAAGCTTGCAGAGCTAGCGCTTCCCAAGATCTATATCACTGACAGAAACGCCAATCCGGGATATGCCGAATATAAAGACAACGCTGACCGGTTGTCGGCAATTGCGAGCGCGTTCCCGGTATTCTTTTTCCTGATTGCCGCACTGGTCAGTCTGACAACCATGACCCGTATGGTCGAGGAACACCGCCTGCAGATCGGGACACTTAAAGCGCTCGGCTATGGCAACCGTGACATTATGGCCAAATTCTTGGTTTATGGTACGCTTGCCAGCTTGGCGGCTTCGGTTGCAGGGCTTGCCCTCGGTTTTACCATGTTTCCGACCATTATCTATAATGCGTACAGTTCGCTTTATAATCTGCCGGATCTTATCAAAAGTTTCTATCCGTCATATTCCATCATTTCTATTATAGTGGCGCTAATCTGTACAACATTGACAGCTTGGATTGCCGCGCGGGTAGAGCTACGTAGCAACGCTTCCGTATTGATGCGTCCGAAGGCGCCAAAGAGCGGGCAGCGGATTTTGCTGGAGAGAGTTACGTTTGTATGGAAACGACTAAGCTTTGTTCAAAAGGTTACCGCACGGAATTTATTCCGCTACAAGCAGCGGATGTTCATGACTGTGTTCGGCGTGGCCGGCTGTACGGCGCTGATCCTGACCGGGTTTGGTCTCAAAGACTCGATCGGCAGCATTGCACCTCAGCAGTTCGGTACGATCATGAAATATGATGCACTTGTGGCGCTGCATGAAGATGCGTCTGCGGATGCACGGGATGCCTATGAGCAATTGATCACTGGCGAGTCCAGCATAACCGGATCATTAAGTGTGGCGCAGGAAACGATGAAAGCGCACAGCAGTGGTGTAAATGATCAGGATGTGCATCTGTTCATCCCTGCATCTGTTGATGCTATATCCGATTATGTAGAGCTGCGAGATCGAGTGAGCGGAGAAAAGCGGATGCTCACAGACGAGGGAGCGATAATCTCGGAGAAGCTGGCTAAATTATACGGGCTTGAACCCGGTGACCTGTTGAGTGTGGTGGACAAGGATAACGAGACATTCAAGATTAAGGTGGCAGGGATTACAGAGAACTATGTAATGCACTATGTCTATATGACACCTGCGTATTATTCTTCCGTATTTGGACAAGAACCGGTGTTCAACACAGAGCTGCTGAACTATACCACACACGATAAAGCATGGGAGGACAAGTTCGGCGAGAAGCTGACAGACAATGAAGGAGTGGCTGCGGTCAGCTTTTCAAGCAGCGTAGGCACTGCCTTTGACGACACCATGAAGAGTATGGACGTTGTAACCTTGGTGCTCATTGTATCGGCTGCTGCTCTTGCTTTTGTTGTCCTCTACAATTTAACTAATATCAATGTCTCTGAGCGGATCAGAGAACTATCAACCATCAAGGTATTGGGATTTTATGATAAGGAAGTAACGTTGTATATTTACCGCGAGAATTTGCTGCTAAGCTTACTCGGCATTGTTGCCGGATCGGGGCTTGGCATTATATTGCACAGCTTCGTCTTGAATACAGCTGAGCTGGATGCGACGATGTTCGCGCCGATCATCAAGTGGCCAAGCTATGTGTATGCCGCGCTGTTAACACTGCTGTTCTCAGGCATAGTCATGGCTTTCATGCACATTAAGCTCAAACGGATTCATATGATTGAGGCGTTAAAATCGGTAGAATAAGCGCAGCGTCCACACCAAAAGCAAAAGTTGATCCTACTTAAACACAAAGGACCGCATCGAACAGCCATTGTTATGGCTTCTCGATGCGGTCTCTTTTGATTTGAGAGGCGACGCAATCTTCTAACGTGAGTCGATCGATAACTCCATATGCAAGATAGGAAATGGATTACCTTGCTCATCCAGTGCAGAACGCTCAAAAACCTCAAAACCCATGTGCTCATAGAAACCTAAGGCCTGCGGATTTTGTTCATTTACATCGACGTAGTGTACGTCTAGTGTCTGTATGGCATAAGCAACGAGCGATTTACCGATGCCTTTTCCCATAGCAGCAGGTTCTACGAACAGCATTTCAATCTTGTTATCCTGAACCCCTATGAAGCCAAGGGATTGGTCATGCTCATCTATAAAAGTAAGTAGATGATTTATATGCTCCAACCCCTGTAGAACCAGTGGACGCAACGCATCAATGTCCTGTTCAGACAAAAATTGATGCGTATGCCGTACGGATGATTCCCAAATATTCAGTAGACGATATAAACATTCTTCATTTCTATTGGTGATTGGTTGTATCGAGTCCATGTCTTCCCTCGCATTTCCACTTAATTCGAAGAAGATGAAGCTGCAGCCGCAGCCGACGCAGCCGCAGCCCCAGCAAGAGCAGCCTGCTGTGCGATCACAATATTAGTGATGCTGGTGGAAAGCATCGAGGTTACAATGCCGCTTTGCACATCCTCTACATATTTGAACGCTACCAGCGCAGCTGACAGCAGTAGCAATTCCTGCTTTACAATGGACCAGCTGCCAAAGCCTTTTTTAGTACGCAGTAATTCGAAGGTCTCTGAGACTTCCGTAACCATGTCCTTATTGTTGGAGGAGAGCAAAGTAAGCACGCCCAGCGAAGAAAGGGTATATTCCTTATCTAACCGGATGCCATGTGCACGGAACGCATCTCGTAATGCCAGTACACGATCCGCTGCTTCAGAAGCTTCTTTTCCAAGAACCAGTACCTGTGTCAGAGCTTGGACACTGTTCCCCGACATAAATTCAGGTTTTAGTGTAGTGTAAAGCTGCTCCATCCGGTCGATGCCGCTGTCCACGTCGATATCGGAAAGGCCGAGCATGGCAGAAAAGATGTAATCATCATGTCCGGTAAGGAAACGGTGCTTCGCTTTCATACTATCGTAAAACATCTTTGCGCGTTCAACCGTACGCTGATACTGATCTGTTGTCGTATTAGCGGCGATTTGATAAGCGGCAACGACGAGATAATCAGAGGCTCTAAATTTGACGTCCTTCAATAAGTCATACACGGTTAGCGTGTTTGCCAGCTGTTGTTCCTTATCAGCAGAAAGAGAGAGCATAGTAGCAATACTGATTGCCGAATTCCCCCTAAACGAAGAAAACATTCCGGTATTTTCTTTAATAAGCTCGTGGCTCGCACGAATCGCATCCTCATCTGCACTTTTATTCTCTGCTGTGTACAGTAACCCCGCCAAACGGCTAACCATTGCATTATGCCAAGGAAAAGCCTTTTTGATCCTCTGTGCGTTCTCTGCGAACAATTCAACCCTTGCTGCATACTGCTCGTTCATTGGATACACCCCTCAGTTACCTTTTATTTCATATTACTACGAAGAAATTTGGAGGAGGATTCATTTGTGGCTCAAAATCAAAATTAGTTCATAACTAGCTTTTTGGCAGACTGCTTGCCTGCAGAGAGGAGGTTGTCGCTCAATTCAGGATTATTTACAGTCCGTGCAAGAATAAGAGAGCCAACCATAGTACTGAACAGTGCGCTACCTTTGGACGTGTCGATGCCAGCCAGAGTAGAGATAAAATCAATCATCCGCTCTAGCTCCTGTGTGAATACCTGCCGAACATCCTCGGAAGAGTGGGCTAATTCGGTAGAAAGGGCAGGAATAATGCAGCCCATCTCGGTTTTGTCGCGGTGATACGGACTTAAATAATAGTCAATGACCGCATTGATTTTGGGGTTCTGGTCTTCCTGATCCGCAACCTTCTGCAGAAGTGCGATGGTATCGCTGATGGCATATCGGCAGGCTTCGGCGACCAGCTGTTCTTTGTTGTCAAAATGTGAATAGAAGCCTCCATGCGTCAATCCGGCTCCTTTCATAATGAAGGGAACACTTACATCATGAATTCCATGGGTGCGAAAAGCCTGGGCAGCACTTTCAACAATTTTATTCCGTACTTTTATTTTATGGCCTTTGGGATAGGGCATTGTAATCACTCCACAGCATCATAATTCTACTTCTAAAATATTATAATCATCATAATAAAGCCTGTCAATTTAGCGTTTCTGAGCACATCTAGCTTATGAAAGGATAAACAAGGTTGTTGACGGTTTTAAAATATGATGATTATAATATATTGCGGTCATCATATTTTGAGATAGCTAAACAGGAGGTGTCGGGAGATGAATAAACTTGAATCCGTAGAAACATTGGTCATTGGATCAGGTCCGGGAGGGTATGTGGCGGCGCTGCGATCTGCACAGCTTGGGATGAAGACGGCAATAGTTGAACGCGATCAGTTAGGTGGGGTCTGTACAAATGTTGGGTGTATTCCCTCCAAAGCATTAATTGCTGAATCCCATCGTTATGAGTTGCTTAGAGCGTTCAGCTCTGCAGATGCGGCAGTGTCATTTAAGAATGCTCAGGATTTCAAGCAGGGAATTGTGAATAAGCAGGCAGGAGGAGTCAGCTATTTATTAAAGACGGCAGGTGTAATCATTCTGGTAGGAGAGGCTAGATTGCTTGATGAGCATACGGCGATTATCAGTCAGTGTGGGCAGGAGCAGACTCTTTCATTTAAAAATGTCATCCTGGCCACAGGCTCTCGTCCGATTGAGCTGCAAGTCTTTCCGGTTGGCGGACGTGTTTTGTCTTCCACAGAAGCTTTGGCGCTGCCAGAGGTTCCAACAAGCCTAGTAGTTATAGGCGGGGGATATATAGGTGTTGAACTGGGGCAAATGTATGCCAAATTCGGAACAAAAGTAACGATACTGGAGGGAGGAGAACAAGTGCTGCCTGGATTTGAGCCGGAGCTTGTGAGCCCTGTTGGAAGGCAGTTGAAAGCTGATGGGATTAAGATGATTACCGGAGCGACAGCTGTGAACGTAGTGCAGAGTGCGGATGCCATTACACTGCATTATTTAAAAAATCAGGAAGAGCAGTATGTGACAGCGGAATATGTGTTAGTCACTATAGGCCGAAAACCAAATACAGACGGCAATTTAGGGCTGGACCGTATAGGCTTGCCAGTGACGAGCAGGGGATTGATTGAGACAGATGAACAGTGCAGAACGGCTATTCCGAATATTTTTGCAATTGGGGATATTACGTCGGGTCCTGCCCTTGCTCACAAGGCATCTTACGAAGCCAAGATTGCGGCAGAAGCTATTGCTGGTCTCTCCTCCGAGGTTGATTATAGAGCCATTCCGCTTGTTGTATTTTCTGATCCAGAGCTGGCCAGTGTTGGCTTAAGTGAAACGGAAGCAAAGTCAAAAGGAATTCCGGTCGTTATCGGCAAATCCTCCTTTGGGATTAACGGGAGAGCCTTGGCTTTGAGAGAAACTGAGGGCTTCGTCAAAATTGTAGCGGACCCGAACTCTGGAATCGTTATTGGCGCCCAAATTGTTGGAGTAGAAGCATCTACACTTGTGTCGGAGCTTGCCCTTGCTATTGAGATGGGTGCAACTGTGGAGGACTTGGCGATGACCATTCACCCTCATCCCACATTGGGAGAAGTAATTATGGAGGCTGCCGAAAATGCAGTTAGGAAAATGAGAATGGGAGAGAGTGGAAAATGAAAATAAAAGCAGGTTTGTATATCGGAATTGCTATTGTGTTGATCGTTGGTGGGGCGCTTCTTGCTGTAAAAGGAAAGGATGCTGTCAGTCAGGCTGAGAGCAGGAAGCAAGGGATTCTAGATGCGGAGCAAAAGACCCTATTGTATCAGAACAGTCCAGGGTCAATTATAGAGGTCGGTGTGGCTGTAGGTGATTCTATAAAACAGGGAGAGGTATTGTTCAAGGTTAAATCCGCTGAAGAAGGAGAAACAGATGTACTCGCGCCAGAGGACGGATCGGTCAACAGGATTATTGTAAAGCCGGGAGATCAAATACAGCAAGGAATGCCAATGGCGATATTGCAGAAAAACAACTTTTATACAGACCTCTACATACAGGAAAGTGAAATCCAAAAGCTAGAGGTGAATCAAAGCATTAGCGTTCATTTTCCGTATTTGGAGCACCCAGAGGAGGTGACGGGTGTAATTGCTTCCATCGCAGTCGCTCCTCAATTTGCCAGCCTACGCATGTCACGTGAAAAAGGGCAAGCCGATTTAAGCATGTTTCTTGTCCGTGTAGCTATGGATGCGAATGCTGATTTGCTCCCGGGGATGACTGCGGAGGTGAAGCTCGATGAAATCACTGATTGATGAGTGGAAGTACGTAACGGGCAGTAAGTATTTACGCTTGATTTTTATCGGCCCGTTAATCGCAGCTCTGTTCTTCGGCTTGATGTTCTCAAAGAATCAAATCAGCGAATCGCATGTTGTAGTCATTGATGAGGATCACAGTTCGTATTCACGACAGCTGATCTCTAAAATAAATGCTTCTCCTTATATGAAAGTAACTAATGTGTACGCCAGTCCCCTGGATCCAGAAACATTACTGGCAAATGAGCAGGCAGTCGCGGTCATCATGCTTCCTAAAGAGTTGGAGCTGCGTCAGCAGCAGGGGTTATCAACGAATCTCGGCATATTAATGGATAACACAATGCCCTCAGGGCTAACCGGTATACGAACTGCGATTCAGGAAGTCATCCAGACGGAAAATATGACGCTTTCGATGACCCGTCTGGTTCAGAAAGGAATGGACGCAGAAACCTCTAAAGGGATTATTTCTCCATTGTCCCTTCAGCAGCGGATGCTGTTTAATCCGACCACGAGTTACGTAGGCTTTATGGTGCTTGGATTTGTAAATATTGTGGTGCTGATGATTACAACAAGCGCAGCGGGTTCAATTGTCCCTCGCTTGCGTCAGGAGGGGAAACTCTTTGCAAACGGGAACTCTCCTTGGCAGATTTGGGTTCGTAGTCTACCATACGCTGTTTTGACCACTATCTCGCTGCTCCTGTGTTATGGCTTATTAAAACAGGTGGGGGGAATGCGCTTTGTAGCGGAGCCTTATCTGTTCATTCTTCCGCTGTTTGTGTATGCCTTTGCCTTGTCTCTCATGGGCCTGTTGATTGGTTATACTGCCAAAGACGTATCCAAAGTTAATTTACGAACCAATTTCGTATTGTATCCGTCATTTCTTGCTACTGGAATCCAACTGAGTCCACTTGCGTTTCCGGAGTTTTTTCAAATTTCCGCTTGGGCATTACCGATGAATTGGCTGAATCGCCTCATACGCGGGATGGCTTTTCGGAATGGGGCGCTAACAGCCTACAGTCAGGAGCTGGGGGCACTGCTGATCATTATTGGTGTTGCATCCTTATTCATTGGATTGCTGGTGCTTCGGGAGGCGAAGAAACCCGAGGTTCAGCTCTCGACATCCGTTTCAGCTTCAGTAATTTAATTTACCCTAGTCGTGCAAAACGTCGTTCTGTTTTATTAAGATGCTTCACCCGTTCTTCTAAGCTGCGATCTGACATTCCGGCATAATTATACCAACGGAGATTCTTACGTATTCCCATTTTGCGGAAGGTCCCTCTGAACAGAATCTTGGTGATGGGGTTGCCAAAAATCCAGCGATAAAAGAAGTCAGGAGTATTCATAACAGTCAGCAGGGATACTCCTTTAATATTCGGCAGTAAGCATTTGAAGGGCCGTCCAGGTTTAATTTCTTCGTAGACAATGCCTTTAGCGAATACCTTATCAAGAAAGCCTTTGGTAAGAGCGGGCATGGCTTCCCACCATATAGGGAATATGAAGACAATATGATCCGCTGCTATAAGACGCTGCTGATAATTGGCGACTAGAGGGTCGATGGTTTTCTTTTGTCGCCAAGCAGCAAGTTCTTCGCAAGACATGACTGGATTAAATTCATCGGCATGCAAATCGATAAGATCAATCGTATGGCCTTTGGTGGTAAGACCTCGCATAACGGAAGCTAGTAAGGCCGCGGAATAGCTTCGCTGATGGGGGACATTCTCGGACGCTGTTGCTCCATATGGATGATCAAAAATAATCAGGACATTCATATAAATACCTTCTTTACGATTTATTGTTTCTCAGAAATTAAATAATGACTATGGAAACAATAATACGTTTTAAGTTTCCTTGTTGTCAATATTATTTCTAGGAAACTTTATTTATGATCTGTATCTTGTTAAAATGATCATAAGATGAATTTACGAGGAGACTTAACAGTGACGCATTCTTTCGAGAACTTACCTAATAAGGATATTTTGATAAAAAAATTGATAGAAATGATTCCACAATTACAAAAGCGATTTCAATCGGAGGATGATGAAGAGAAGGAATGGTTGATTCAGAACTGTAGTAATCCCCTTATCATTGATTTCCTCAAAGACTCCACAGTCATGACCCTGCATGTAATAGATGCAATTGGACAGCTTGAACCGGTGAATGGCACTACCATTTCGAAGCATTTCGGAATTCCGAAAGGCAGCGTGTCCAAAATCACTAGAAAATTAGTTCTGCAGGAAATGATTCGCACGGAGTTTCTCCCCGATAATAAAAAAGAAGTGCTGTTTCTTACAACACCTCTTGGAAAAGAAATATTCGATTTGCATCAAGCACTACATAAGGAGATGAATAAAGGGATAAATCGGTTTCTACAAAGATATAACACAGATGAATTGTTATTTCTGATCCAAGCATTCGAGGATACTTTGGAAGCATCATGGGTTCATTCGGAATCGGTTGCTGAAGAAGAACCATTAAATGCTGGAGAATCTCTTGAGGCAATGGAAATCGATGAAATGAGTCAAATCGTAGACATGCTTAACCAACTGGATACACGCAATCTTAAGAAAGCTAAGGCCATTCTTCAAGATGTGTTTTTTACCTCTTTTGAGTAGTTTCATAATTTGCGATAATGGCTTATTTTCTTTTCACCCTTCCACAATTGCTCTAAAAGCATGGCCAGTATAGTGCCGACAAGCAGACCATTACTGCAAATATATCGAAATGTGGAAGGAAGACTCTGAAATACCGCTGGAGGTAAAAACATAAGTCCGATGCTCACCAACAACGTTATTCCTAGTATCGTTAATCGGCGATGATCAAGCTGTTCCTGTAGCAAGGATTGGAATGCAATCCCTACGATTTGTACAAAAGTAGCTAGAAGTGCTGCACTGGCTACTGGCGCTGGAAGTAACGATAGCACATTGACAACGGACGGCATAAGCGCGATAACGGTTAGTAACAGACAGGCCATAAGAAATGGCCGAATTCGCTTTTGCCCCGTTAATTTCATAAAGCCCGCCGAGGCTGGCAATGGAACAACGCCTATCGTTGAGAATAGGGCGGCTAGTATATGAGAGATCCCTCCTGTCCAAATCCCTCTACTTAATGCTGTTTTTTCATCTTTCGGTAAAACCGGAACTACTTGTTTTACAGCGGAAATAGAAGAAATTGTATTGGATACTAACAAAAACGTAAACAACAGTGAGGTAATCACGATCCCTAGATCGAATTGAGGTACTCCCCAAGCAAAAATTTGAGGGAACTTCAAGACGGGATTTGAATCTGTAAATGTTGGGCCCACTTTCCCCAATGCTGCAAATAATGCCGAACCCAAGCCGATTCCAATCAGTACGGCGTAACTACTAATCCATCCTCTTCCTTTAATAGAGAGAATAATAACAAGTCCAAAAATAAAAAAGGATATGAGTGCTGCCATAACATCTGGTTCGGCGCTTGTTCCCTGTAACCCAAGCATGCCTTTGACTAATACACCGCTTAATTGCAAGGCGAGAATGAATAAAAATGAACCCGAAACTAAGGGTGTGAATAAAAATTGAAGCCTATAAACTAGCCCTGTAGTTCCTAATACGAAGAGAAGAAGACCGGCTACGATTAATCCTCCTTCTAGAATTTGTAATGTATACATTTGATCTTGCCCTTGAATGAAGGCTAAGTTGCCTAATATGACAAAGATACTTACCCATGATCCCGCAGGACCATCTGCAATAGGGTATTTATGTCCTAACCATCCCTGAATAAATGAACTGATTCCTACAACGAAAAATGTCCGCTGCATTAAAGTTGAAATTTGTTCAAACGACAATTGAAAAATACCTCCAATGACAATGGGCAGAGCCACTGCATTGGCTAGCAAAAAAATGAACCATTGTACAGTGCTGAGACTATCAGTAACACGTTTGTTCTCCATATCAACTCACCTTTACTATTGTTAACTATACAATCTATACGGAAAAAGAAAGCCACCTTTCGATGTGAAATCGTTAAAAGGTGGCTGGCTCGCTTCTTAATCTATTACCATTTGCGATATGGCAAAAACTTTCCGTTCATCGTCAGAATGATGCGGTCACCGTTCGGATCTTCTTGCTTTTGTACGTCGAATTGGAAATCGATTGCGCTCATGATACCTTCGCCAAGCTTCTCCAAAACAAGTTCTCTAATCGTTGGACCGTATACAAGCAGCATTTCGTATAGGCGATACAATCCTGGATCTGTAGGCGGCATATCGATGACATCGCCACGGTGTGGGATTTGTGTGAGCGCTTGAACGACTTGTTCGTCGAGTTCAAGCAATTCCCCCATTTTATCTGCTTCATTACGTGTCATTGTTGCTTGACCCAACAGTGCAGTTACAACCCAGCTCTCTGAATGCTCGCTTTCCTTTGCGATTTCGCCCCAAGTTAATCCTTTTGCAAATTTAGCGTCCAATATCTGTTGTGTCGCTTCTTTTCTATTCATATTTCATTGCTCCCTTTAGTTTAGTATAATGAGTATCGCTTAGTGCTTGTCGTGGCCTGTTATTTGTTTATTTGTTCATATCCATTTACAATCAGATCGAGTTTACCAGTGTCTGGTGCTATCACCAGACCATGAACAGCTACCTCTTTCGGAATGAGCGGATGATTACGCACCAGATCTATGTTTCCTTTAATCGAATCTACGACATTCGTAAAGCCGAACAACCATTTATGAAGATCGATACCTGCATATTCAAGTGAAGAAAGAATTTCTGGTGTAGCGACTCCGCGATCCATTATTTTTTGAAGTGTTCCTTCAGGGTTACTTTGACTCATGCCACAATTGTGGTGACCGATGATATAAATTTCTTCCGCATTCAGTTCGTAGACAGCCGTTACGATACTGCGCATGATGCTTCCAAATGCATGGGTAATCGTTCCACCTGCTGTTTTGATGACTTTGGCATCCCCATTGTGTATATTTAGGGCTTTAGGCAGCAGCTCAATAAGTCGAGCATCCATGCACGTTACGACAATCATGCGTTTTTTAGGGAATTTCGTTCCCTCATAAGGTAGATACTCCTTGTCTTCTACGAACTGATCGTTATACTCCAAAATTTCTTGTAATAGCATTCTTGGGCCTCCTTTGAAGTGTTTTAGTTATCACTGTTTCAATGGCTACTAACTAGTGAATCAGGATATAACTAAGTATAGATATTCATGCTTAAATGCTGAATAAGTTGGCGAAACGCTATATGTCCGTTTGCTTTCATGACGAAAGGATTGATTTTTATTTTTGATCATATCGATTTTGCGATACTAGCATTACTAAAAGAAAACTCCAGAATTCAGTGGAAGGACATTGGCCAAAAGATACATATGACCGGCCAAGCGGTCGGAAATCGCATTAGGCGTTTAGAAGATTTGGGAGTTATCGAGCAATATACGATCGTTACTAATAAAGCAAAGCTAGGTCTGTCTATCACAGCCTTTATTACATTTTTTGTGGAATCAGCCAATCATCCTTTATTCCAGAAGTTCGTGATGGCAGAGGATGCTATTACCGAAGTGCATCGAATTAGCGGAGAAGGATGTTATGTGTTAACTGGACATTTTGCTTCTAACGAGGAGCTTGAGGCATTTCTGGCTCAACTTTTGAATCATGGGAATTACCGAGTGAGCCTATCCATCGGAAAAATAAAATCTTAATCCATACAAAAAAAAGAGGGGCGTAGACCCCTCTTTTCTTTGTCCAATTTATAATTTTTGAAAATGATGTAAGAGATTCTCTATTCTATCCTGAATCATTTGTTTCAAGGCTTCAGGCTTCACTGCTCTAACATATTGACCATAACGCATGAAATAATTAGCTAGAAATTCTTCTTCGCCTGGATTATAGAATCCCTTTATGATTGTTTTCTGGCCAGCTTCTATTTTCATAGAGGGATAATGCTCTTTATAAAAAATATCTTTGGCTTGCTCCGCAATCTCAACTTCAAAGTGAATACTGTGCTCGGATTGATAAAATTCTAAGGAACGACTAAGAAGTTCTTCTATAGAATAGCGGGCTGTGCCTTCCTCTTCTTCGATGAAGGTTATTCGATCACATCTAAACACCCTATAGGTATTCGTATTTAACTCTATTCCAGTAGCATACCATTGACCAAACTTCGCGGAAATTCTGAAGAATTGTACAGGGTAGCTTTTTGTCTGGTTATTTTTTGTGTATTCAATGTTACAGGCACATTCATTTAGAATACTTGCTAGAATTTTATCTAAAAAACGACTGACATGCTTATGCTGATACATTTCGAATTGTAGAACTCTTTTCATTTTATGAATCTGCTCGATTTGTATATTTGAAAGACAGTGCTCGAACTTTTCGTTTAGCTTGTTAACACTTAAATGAAAAGGTGTAGATTGATAAGATTCTAGCGTCAGCATAGCAAAGTACAGTGCATACACTTCATCTATCGTGAAAATAATAGGGGATAACAATCTATTTTTTAAAATACCATAACGTCCGTGTCTGCCGTGTTCTGAATAAATAGGCATCCCTAATTGTTCTAATGAAGTAATATCACGCAGCGCTGTACTTTTTGAAATATTGTATTTCTCCATAAGGTCACTTAGATTAAAAAACTCTCGCCCGTTTAAGTATCTCATCATGTCATTTAATCGTTCTGATTTCTTCATAATAAAAAGCCCCTTTTTAAGGTGTCATGTTTTGATACCTTTTTATATGATAATAAGTTCAAGGTCACATATCAAATCAACAAAGGAGATTTATACGATGAGTACAACACTAGAAGTAGCTATTTTCTTATCGATGAACGGAAGCGCAAAGGAAGCTATAGAATTTTACAAAAAGCATTTTAATGCAGAGGAATTGTTACGTGTTACCTATCAACAACTCGCAGAACGTGACAGCTCCATACAGCTTACGGATGAAAATAAGGAGTATATTACTCACTCTGTTTTGTTAATCGGCAGAACCAAACTAATGATCGCAGAAGAAACCATGAATCCGAGTGAAGCATATAGAGTGGGGAATAATACTTCATTATGTATCCAAAGTGCTGATGTAGAGGAAATTGAACACTTCTATAGTAGCTTAATCACAGATGCTCGAGTAAAAGTCATAGTTCCCTTATCTAGCAATGTATTTAGCAAAGCCTATGGGATTATTGAAGACCCATTCGGTATTCAAATTCAATTAATGTTTGATGAAAGATTACATTAACCCGAGGACGCTTTTTGCATTGAAAGTAAAACAAGTTCACTATCCAGCTGACCATAATTCAGGAATTGTCCTGATATTGGTCAGCTTTTTTCATTCATTTGCTGTTGTTCTTTCTGAAAAAGCATTGAATTTTTATGCATAAAGATGTATAGTATTTTTTAATTAACGTTAATTAAGTAAGGGTGTGAATGTCTTGACCAGAAACAAGCTGAAAGAAGTGGCGATGAGACTATTCGGAGAGAAGGGGTACGAGGGTACAGCCCTCTCTGAAATTGCTAAGGAAGTAGGCGTGAAGACTCCGGCGATCTATGCCTTTTTTGAGAATAAAGAGGATTTGTTTATGACGGTCTTTCGTGAGGCGATGTTGTCTTATAACACTTATATTCAGGAGCTGTCGGAAGAACAGAAAGTACTGAGTGCGCAGGAAAGTCTACGTGGGATTTTAGACAGACAATATCAATTTTATCAACAGAGTCCTGAAGCAGGCAAAATTGTACTGAGATATGTGGTCTTCCCGCCGGCATTCTTGAAGGAGACGATTGAGGAAGCATTCCTAGAGTCGGATGCGATGCTGACGAAGATTATTGAACAATTCATCTCGAAAGGGATGGAAGAGGGTGTAATTCGCGACCAATCCGTGGAGCTTCTCGTCGATGCTTTTCTCAACTTGATGGATGGTTTAAGCATGCAATACTTCTATTACACTTCTAAGGGAATATATGAGCGTAAGCTGAACCATGCGTTTGAAATGTATTGGAAGGGTGCGTCCTCATAGAGCTACAGAAGAAGATAACAACAGGGGGATGGGGAGAATGGCAGAAGTAAGTGAAGTAAAGGGAAACGAGCTTAGCTCGGGGGATTTTGAGAGAGAGCCGGTTCCAGCGCATTTGCGTAAAAAATGGCTGTCTATGTCTCTCGTCTGGATCGCCATCGGAATTGACCTATCAGCGATGTTCCTGGGTGCTCAGCTTGGCAATGGAATGAATCTGACGGATTCACTCACAGCAACAATAATCGGTTCGTTAATCCTTGGGGTGATCGGAGCGTTATGTGCGTATGTAGGGGCGAAAACAGGGTTATCGACATCGATGATCTCTAGGTTTCTATTCGGAAATATGGGTGCACGTGTCGTAGCGGTTATCCTCGGTATTTTCTCACTCGGTTGGTTCGGGGTGCAGGTCGGGTTCTTCGCTTCAAATATGCAGACTGCTTTTAGTCAATTATGGGATATCCATTTGTCCTTAGGGGTGCTTTCATTCATAGGCGGGCTTTTGATGATGTCGACAGCTATTTGGGGCTATCAATCTATTGAACGACTAAGCACCTGGTCCGTACCGTTGCTTATTTTGTTTATCGGAGTGGCTATTTATTCCGCGTTCCACACCAAAGGAGCCTCAGCCGTTTGGGAGCCGATTAGCGGAGCAGCGATCCCGATGGGAACAGCGATCTCGCTTGTTATTGGTATCTTTATTGTCGGCACGGTGCTTTCACCGGATATCGCTCGTTGGGCACGCACACCAAAGCATGCTATAACCGCGGCCTTTATCGGCTTCTTTGTGGGTAACAGCTTCATGACGATTGTAGCTATTTTCCTATCTCGAATTATGGACACAGATGATCTGACGAATATTTTCATTGCGTTAGGACTTGGGCTTCCAGCCATTATCGTCTTAACCCTTGCCCAATGGACGACAAACACGAACAATTTATATTCTGCTTCGCTAGGGTTCTCTGTCGTGTTCCAAAAGGTTCCGAAAAAGCTAATTACTATTGTGGCAGGTATCTTTGCTACGTTGCTTGCCGTATTTGGTATCTATGATAAGTTTTTATCTTTCCTAAATATTATTACGGTGTTTGTCTCTCCAATCGGGGGGATCTACACGTCCGAATTTTTGCTTGTAGATCGAAAAAAATTCACTTTTGATGGTCTGGACCGCAATAAAAACTGGGTGATTCGCTCCTTAGCGGTATGGGTCGCAGCTACGTTATTCGCTTTTATGACCACCGCAGCGCCAGATGGATTCGGGTGGTTCCAAATCACAAGCGTACCGGCATTGGATGCATTTATGTTCGCCTTTATAGTGCAATGGATTGTCGGAAAAATCATGACCAAGAAGGGATAACATCATGAGAATGAACAAACTAACAGAATTAAATGAGCAAGCGGTACAATATATTGCTGTGGGTGCAGCCGTTCTTGGAACAGGCGGGGGCGGTGATCCGCATATCGGTAAATTAATGGCGAAGGAAGCTATTCGTAAGCATGGCCCTGTTCGTGTGATCAGTCCTGAGGATCTGGAAGACGACGCTTTGGTTGTTCCTATATCCATGATCGGTGCACCAACAGTCATGAATGAGAAGATTCCTTCGATTCAGCAAATGATCAAGCCTTTGGATATGATTGAAAAAGAGCTTGGACGCAAAGTGAGCGCCATTATGCCGATTGAGGTTGGCGGCGGTAACTCCCTAGTTCCTGTAATTACGGCAGCGGAACGCAACATTCCTATCGTGGATGCGGATGCTATGGGACGGGCTTTTCCTGAATCGCAAATGGTGACGTTCTACTTGGACGGTATTGACTGCAGTCCGATTACGATGGCAGATGAACGCGGCAACGGAGTACTAATGCATGCGATCGACGGTGTCTGGGAAGAGCGGATGGCACGTGCGGTCACGATTCAAATGGGTGGGTCGGCTTCGATCTGTGATTATCCGGTAACTGGAGCGCAAGTAAAGCAAAGTGCAATTCCGCATACCTTGACGCTTGCGTATGAAATCGGAAAAACATTGTTCGAGTCCAAGGAATTGAAGCAGAATCCAATTGAAATGCTGCTGAAGCAGCTGAATGGATATGCGTTGTTCCAGGGAAAGGCAGTAGACATTCGCCGTCGTACAGAAGGCGGATTTACACGCGGTGAAGCGATCTTCGAAGGTACAGATGCTAAAAAGGGACGTTCGATGACTTTGTTCTTCCAGAATGAGTTCCTTCTTGCCACAGAAGATGGACATTCAATTGCTATTACTCCTGACCTGATCTCCGTGCTTGACCAGGATACCGGTATGCCAATCACGACTGAGAATTTGAAATACGGTGCTAGGGTAAGTGTGGTTGGTTTCCCTTGTGATCCGAAATGGCGTACAGCTAAGGGGCTTGAGACGGTAGGTCCGCAATATTTTGGCTATGATGCACCTTATGTTCCAATTGAACAATTGGCAACATCGAAAGGGGGCGCTGAGTAATGTCTAATACGAATGTAAATAACATGGAAGAAATATACCGCATCGGGATCGATGTCGGCGGCACAAATACGGATGCAGCCTTACTCGATTCGAAATTAAATACAATTCATACTATAAAAGTGCATACTACACGTGACGTCAATGAGGGTATTAGCGAATCGATTCGCCGCTTGCTTGAAGAGAGCAAAGTGAATCCAGCGCAGATTCGTTATGCGATGCTTGGCACTACACACTGCACGAATGCTATTGTGGAGCGCAAGCACCTCGGTAGAGTAGGCTTGATTCGGATCGGGGCACCAGCGACAACTTCGGTTCCTCCCCTCGCGGATTGGGACGATACGCTGAAAGCGAAGATTGGTTCCCATGCATATGTTGTTCACGGTGGTTATGAATATGATGGTCGAACCATTGTTGAGCTGGACGAAAATGAGGTTATCGATTGCTTAACAAAGATGAAGGGAAATGTCGAAGCGGTTGCGATTTGCGGTGTATTCTCTCCAGTGAACACCTCACAAGAGAAACGCGTGGAAGAACTTGCGAAGAAAGTTCTTGGAGCAGATATGCCGGTGACCTTGTCTCATGAGATTGGAAGTATTGGACTGCTTGAGCGTGAGAATGCCTCACTACTGAACGGCGCTTTACTGAACGTTATTGCCGGCGTTGTAAAGGGCTTTGAAGAGGCGCTTCAGGCCTTTGGTATTAAAGCTAGCGTGTATATTTGTCAGAACGATGGAACGTTAATGTACAGTTCATATGCGCTTCGTTACCCGATCCTAACGATTGCTTGCGGGCCGACGAATTCCATTCGGGGTGCGGCTCACTTATCAGGCTTGAACGATGCGCTCGTTGTTGATATCGGGGGGACAACGACGGATATTGGTGTTCTCACACAAGGCTTCCCGCGTCAATCCTCTGCTGCTGTTGAGATTGGCGGAATTCGTACGAATTTCCGCATGCCGGATATTTTATCCATCGGGATCGGCGGCGGTACTATCGTTCGCTTGGATGAAGCGCAGGATCAGGTAACGGTGGGGCCGGATAGCGTGGGTTACGAGCTGTTGAAGCGCGGTCTTATCTTCGGCGGCGATACGCTCACAGCAACTGATGTGGCGGTTAAGCTCGGACGATATGAGTGGAAAGATGCGCAGACAGAGAAGCTTAATGAATCGATCTGCCGGAGAGCCGATGAGATCATTACGCGAGATATTGAGGACGCGATTGATCGGATGAAGACAAGCTCGGACCCTGTTGACGTTATCCTAGTCGGCGGTGGGAGCATTCTTGTAGCCGATCAGCTTGAGGGTGTAGCACGGATCGTAAGACCCGATCACTATGATGCAGCAAATGCGATTGGTGCGGCATTAGGTGAGGTTAGTGGTGAGACGGAGCGAATTTATTCGCTGGATGAGATGTCTTATGACGAAGCCAAGGAAGATGCTCGCAACCATGCGATAGAGCAAGCCGTTCTGGCCGGTGCAGATCGCGAGACTGTACAGATTGTGTTGTCTGAGGATATACCGATTGCCTACTTGCCGGGCAATGCCTTGCTGGTAAAAGTGAAAGCCGCAGGACGTTTATAAGAGGAATACCGATCTGCCTTGAGGAGTGAACGCTCTTCGAGGCAGATTTTTTTTGCAGAAAGGGTATTTAGAATACCTGTCGAAGTGGGTTATGTACATATTTTAACGATGGGAGAGAGGACAATGAAAGTGATTAGCACATTAGAAATCGTAGATGTACAGACAGGGGAACGAACTGCGCTCCGCTCGTTTGATTCTTTAATTGAGGCACCCAATTGGACGAGCGATGGTAAGCGCCTTATTTATAATAGTCAAGGTTGTCTTTATTCGTTCGACATTGCAACCTGTGAGTATGATCGATTGGATTCGGGATTTGCAACGGATTGTAATAACGATCATGTGCTGTCTTTTGACAACACTAAGATCGCAATAAGTCATCATACAAAAGAAGATGGTAAATCTCGTATATACATCCTTCCTATAGAGGGTGGCGAGCCGGTTCTAATTACACCGAATGCACCAAGCTATTTACACGGCTGGTCTCCAAATGGTGCTGAATTGGCTTACTGTGCTGAGCGCAATGGTCAGTATGATATTTATACCATTCCAGTAGACGGTGGAGTTGAGGTACAACTGACGGATTCTCCTGGGCTGGATGATGGGCCTGAATATTCACCAGATGGGGGACATATATGGTTCAACTCGGTGCGTACAGGGCTGATGCAGATATGGCGTATGAATGCCGATGGCACTGAGCAAACACAGATGACTTTTGATGAGAGTAATAACTGGTTCCCGCATGTATCGCCAGATGGTCAGACGATTGCCTACCTGAGTTACCGCAAAGGAGATGTAGATCCTGGCGATCACCCTGCAAATAAGGATGTTGAGATTCGATTGATGGCAAGCACAGGAGGAGATTATCGCACACTAGTACAATTGTTTGGAGGACAAGGTACGATTAACGTGAATTCGTGGTCTCCGGATAGTAAGCACTTGGCGTTTATAAGTTATGTGGTGGAGGAATAGGAATAAAATACCGATAAAAATTATAGTGTTTTTATTTATATATAAATGGGGGAAAAGTTGGATGAAGAGGATTTTTAGTTTTTTGCTAATTGTATTACTGGTTATACCCGCGCTCGGCACTACAACCTTTGCGAGTAATACGGTGAAGGCTAAGGTGACTGAGAGCAGTACATATTTTAACGGAGAGAAAAAGGCTCTGAACGGGTTCAATATCTCGAACAATAATTATTTCAGACTGCGTGATGTAGCGGAGTATTTCTCGGGAACAGCCAGTCAATTTGAGGTCACTTGGAACAAAACAAACAATGCGATAGAGATCATAACCGGGCAAGCTTATACGCCTGAAAAGAAAGCTAGCAGCAACTATTATAGTCGCAGTAGGACTTATTCAGCCACGCTGTCGACCTCTAAAGTGCTAGTGAATGGGCAGCTACAGTCGATTACGGCGTACAATATTGACGAGAATAACTATGTTCAGCTGCGAGATTTGGCGGGGAAGATTCCATTCGATATCGAATATGACGTTCAGTCTGATCGAATATCCTTGTTCTCCAAAGTTCCGGATCACGCTTACCGGGTGAAGACGGCGGTGGAAACCGAAAGTAACGCTGTATCTTCTTATTTTCCCAGATGGAAAAGCACAGTCTCTTCCTATCTGGTGAAAAATAATGATGGGACTGTAAGTGTTTTGGAGGCGAAAAAGGAAGTTACGATTGAATCGTATAATGAGAAGTTCGAACTAACGGGAAACAAAAGTATTCCTTTGGAGCTTCCGATATTTGGGGGCTTCTATAGCGGCGAGAACTATAACTACATTGCTTTTGGACAAGAGAACCGTGAAGAGAATGATAGCAAAGAAGTCATTCGGATTGTCCGTTATGATAAAAGCTTTGATAGTGTCTCCATAAAGGGTGGGGAGAGTTATACAGTCAGCCCTTTTGATGCAGGCTCCGGTAGTATGGCTGAAGCTGGTGATACGCTGGTATTCCACACCTCACGTACTAGATACACGACAGAAGATAAACTAAATCATCAATCCCAGCTCACCATTATCGTGAACACCAAAACTATGACTGTGACGAATGATCTAGGAAGATTCCAGAAGAATCATGTCAGTCACTCGTTTGATCAGTATGTATTGTTTGATGGTGCCACGCATGTTCTAGTGGATCATGGTGACGCGTATCCCCGTTCGATTGTTCTGAATAAAGGAGATGGAACCAGCTATAACGAGGTAGACCTGTTCAATATCCCCGGCAAAATCGGAGCGAACGCTACTGGTGTTTCTATAGGCGGATTCGAGATGTCTTCGGCGAACTATATTGTCGCTATGAATACGATTGATCACTCGCTTGTCAAAGACTATACGTCTTATGAGATGGTGGGACTGGAGAAGGACCAGAGAGATATCGTTCTTAGTGTATTGCCAAAAGCCAGCCTTTCTAGCAGTTCAGTGAACCACATCACCTTAGCTAAATATGTAGGTACGACCAAGATTGCATCCATTCCACAACTGGTGAAAATAACTGACGACAAGCTAATGGTGCTGTGGCAGGAATTTGATATGGAGAATCACCCGGGTGATCTGAAATATGTTCTTATAAATGGAGAGGGAGCAGCTACTGGCAGCATCCAAACGATTAAGAATTTTACACTATCCGAATGCAGCCCTATGGTTAGCGGTGATAAAATTGTATGGTATGCCAACAACAAGGGCTCCAGAGTGTTCTATTCGATCCCGTTAAATTAACGGATTCAATTAATAACAAAGTGGGTAAATTAGACTATAAGATATAAATAGGACCTTCTAAATAGGAGGTCTATTTTTTCATGCAAAAATCACATCATCCCATGGAGGTCGCTATGCATCGCGTAAATCTAAACCATGAACAATTCAACCAACAGGTGATTAATCACGCATCCTTTGGAATCGCCCTTATATCGCCAAATGGTTTGATTCTGACCGTAAACCCAGCCTTTGAAGAGATTTTTGCTTATTCCACTGAAGAGTTTGAGGGTATGCGGTTAGAAGACCTTTCTCACCCCGAGGATTTCGGCAACCTTCGTGATTTAAAAGCACTCTTGGGTGAGGAAACAGAAGTGCAGATGGAAAAGCAGTTTATCACAAAAAATGGAGATTATATTTGGGGACAGCTTACTCTCCACTTATTCAGCGACGAGTCGAACCAGCCAGCATATTTCATTTGCCAGATCGTTAACATTACAAAGCAAAAGGAATCCGAGCAACGCCTTCAGGAGTCTGTTGAACGGTATACGTCACTTAAAAAATACAACCATGACGCCGTCATTTCCTTTGACCTTGATGGTCGAATCATTAACACCAATAGTATGACGGAAAAGTTAACGGGCTACTCCATCGAGTCCGAGTTGATCGGGATGAAGCTTGCGAGTCTGATTGGAGAAGAGAATGTCCAGCGCATTCTGGAAAGAGCCCTTTACGATAATACGGTTGAGCAGTATATCAATAAGCTTGTCACTAAGGATAGCGAAGTAGTTGAAGTGCTCACCAGTATTGCACCCATCTATGTGAACAATCATAATATCGGGTTTTACCTTATATGCAAGGATATTTCCGAGCAAAGGCAATTGTCGCTAGCTAAGGAAGCCGCAGAGTCCACGAATAGAGCTAAAAGTGAGTTCCTGGCTATGATGAGTCATGAAATTCGCACTCCCATGAACGGGGTGATCGGCATGACTGATATTCTGCTTGAAACAGAGCTCAATGAAGAACAACGTGAATATGTAGAAATCATTCGTAAAAGCGGAGGAATCCTGCTCAATATAATTAATGATATCCTTGATCTTTCAAAAATTGAGGCAGGCCGAAGCGAGCTACAAGAGGATACATTCGATCTGCGAACTTGCCTCAAGGACAGCTTTTCTGTTATCGCAATAAAAGCTGAACAAAAACATCTGGAACTCACCAGCATCATAAATCATGATGTTCCTGAATTTATTTACGGTGACGAGGAACGCTTGAAGCAAGTGTTCTTGAACCTGCTAGGCAATGCTGTGAAATTCACACCAGCGGGCAGCATATCGGTAAAAGTGAGGCTTGTAAAGGAAGATCCCTCCCTGCTGGCCTTTACGGTAACGGATACTGGCATTGGAATTGATCCTGATCGACTTACTGATATTTTTGAACCGTTTGAGCAGGTGGATAGCTTTATGATGCGGAGACATGAAGGTACGGGGCTTGGCCTTGCCATCAGCCGCAGAATTGTCGGAATGATGGGTGGTGAGATCTATGCGGAGAGTGACGGCAAGAGCGGTACGTCGGTTACCTTCACAATCAGGCCCAAGAAATCAGTGGTAATCTCTAGCCAAGAGGTTAACATTAACAAGCTTCATACCGCACGTGAGGCAAGAATTTTACTTGCTGAAGACAACTCTATCAATGCGCTAGTGCTGACCAAAATACTCGAAAAAATGGGTCACAGCGTTACCGCTGTAACAAACGGCATAGATGCGGTTGAAGCAGCAAGGAAAGAACCATTTGATCTTATTTTATTGGATCTTCACATGCCCATTATGAACGGCATAGAGGCTATGAAGATATTAAAAGATGAGCATCAAGAGAAATGTCCGCCCATCATCGCGGTCACGGCTAATGCTTTGAAGGGTGACCGTGAAAATTGTCTAGCTGCCGGGATGGACGAGTATATCAGCAAGCCTGTAAAGCGTGAGGTCATCGTAAAGATGTTAGATCAGTTTGTGATCTAATATAAACAGCATGACCTCTTAGTGATATTAACCCCTTCAGGTGAACAGTAAAAAGCCAGTCCATTACTGATACACTTGGAGGCGATCGCTCTATCCATTGAATTACATAGCATTGCAAGTTATACTTTGATGAGAAAACGGACCCGCTTATCCTTTAACAGATCCGTCCTTTATAAGGTAATGGATCTTATTTTTCGTAGGCATAATTTCATTCAGATATGGAGGCGTAACCTTGCAGCTAATTAATCAATCTGAAATACAAGAGAGGATCGACCTGCTTAAAGATCAGGATCTATACATCCATCTTGAGATGACGACGGGAGCATACGCTGCCCATTTCGATAGTTCAAAGCATCCGGCAGCTACTTTCATTACTAATGCTGTGATTCGATATTCACATGGTTCAATTTCCGGTAATGGGCCTTTTCGCGTCGGCTTAAAAATGTCGCAGGGCTGGATATACTCGGAAGGACTAACTCACTTTGAAGAGAGTGAGACAGAAAGATTGATTCTGGCCGGGCATGACAGTCAAGGCAAACTGGTCGTATCTTTACAATTAAGCCGGGAGCCGTTCTAATGGTAGAGGAGATGAGGAGTTCAGTGGAAAGACATATTCTAGTTATATTACCGCATCCGGATGACGAGGCCTTTGGTATATCAGGAACACTTGCCAAGCATGTGCAAAACGGCACCCAAGTCACCTACGCTTGTCTGACACTTGGAGAAATGGGCCGGAATATGGGCGTTCCGCCATTCGCAAATCGGGTAACCCTCCCACAGATACGCAAAAAAGAACTTGAAGAATCCTGCCGAGCGATTGGAATACAGGATTTGAGAATGCTTGGTTTCCACGATAAGACGATTGAATTTGAAGATCAAGCTCTGCTTGAGGGCCATATTGATGCGCTTCTGAAGGAGCTTAACCCCTCACTGATCATTACATTCTATCCGGGGTACAGCGTTCATCCCGATCATGATGCTACCGGAGCTGCAGTGGTTCGAACGGTTGGAAGAATGCCCAAGGCAGAGAGACCTCCTGTTCACTGTATAGCTTTCGCCAATAATATTGAAGAGATTGGAAAACCTCAGGTAATCATTGAAGTGAAAGATTTCCTGAAGCAAAAGATGGCATCCATTCAGGCGCATAAATCCCAATTCCAAGCCGCTGAACTGTTAGGCAGCAAAACGCTAGAGGATAAAGAAATCCAAGATCGTTTTGGAACAGAGCATTTCTGGATCTATCCATTTGAATAATACTAAGTCCGAGCTTATACGCTCGGGCTTTTTCTTTGTAGTCCACTGCGATGAGAATGCTTAATTTTTCTAATAGTAGTTATAAACATCTGTGTCTTTTTTTCAAATATATGGTAAGGTTTAAGGGTTGCTCAACCAAACCGGTTTCGTGAAACCAGGAGGTATATTCGTTTGAGAAAAGCAAATTTCAATCTTATTTGTGGTATAGTCGTTCTTTTGCTGTTATTCACTGCATGCAGCAAGGACAGACCCAAGTATGCTGAGCTTTTCACACATGTGGAAGAGCACCGGGCTGTGTTCATGCTGCCGCGCGAAGAAGGTCTTGCTGCTTTGAAAATTACCGATGGTGTGGGTGAATACGATACAACTTTAGGTACAATCATGCAGGATGATATCCTAACTGTTAATCAGATGGAGTTCATACAGCAGGTTGTGGTAGATGTTGAGACCAATAAAATCATAGGCTACAGGGTTGGAACAGTTGTCCCCAGATCGGAAAGCGGCTATCAAGAGGCAAGAGAGCTGGTACGTGCTTTTCTGGACCAATACAAACCTGTGGAAGAAGAGGCTGACAAAGTGGAGAAATCTGTCCAAAAGATCGACAGGATGGCTCTTCCGCTAAAGCCTTTAACAGGCGCTATCGAAGAATCATGGTCTTACGGCAAGGGCGAGGATAAATTGTATATAAACTACAGAATGTCAAACAGTTTTCAAAGTGATAATGAATTGCCGTTGAACTTGTATTTCAGCAGCTATGAGGGGAAGTAAGGTACGAAGACACAAGATGTGATTTACAAAAAAATACACAAAGATTATGATATTTCCACAGGCAATTATATCCTTTTTTTCCTAAACTTTTGTTTGGACTAAATAATTGGAGGATCAAATGAAAAAGCACGACAAAATCATTTCCTTCATCTTCATACTTTTTATGATGGTGACGGCTATTTACTGGGCAATTACAACCGAAAGTTGGACCGTGATGGGCACCCTTGCATCCGTGATCTGTTTCGTACTTTTTGTATTATTGGGGCTTCGCACTATCCCTGTTTTAACAGCATTTGTGCTGGCGAACCCGGGACTCGAAGTGACTCAGGAAATTAGAGAGCGGGATAGAAGGCGCGCTTGGCTTCGAATTATTGGCTGGATATTGGCGAGTCGTATCCTGCTTATGCTCATTGGTTATGCATTTTTAATTATACAGAATGGTTATTCAGGGGGGCTGTTTAGCAAGATTGCCGAGACTTGGCATATATTCGGGATCGATGCTTCACATTATTTAGGGATTGCAGAGAATGGATACGTGACGGAAGGAGATCCGAAGTACCATATTGTGTTTTTTCCTTTCTTTCCAAACTTAATTAAAGTAGTTCAGGTATTCGTGGGAGATTATCTTGTTGCTGGATTCATCGTTTCAAATATCGCTTCTATTGTTGCCGCCTTGGTTGCTTATGAGCTTGCAGCACTAGACATGCATCGTAAGAATGCCATGCGAGTCGTGAAGTATATTTTCATATTCCCTGCCGCGTTCTTCTTCTTCATTCCGATGACAGAAGCGCTATTTCTGGCTTTATCTTTAATGTGTTTATATTTTGTGCGAAAAAAAGAATGGCTCATCGGATGCTTATGCGGTGCACTTGCAGCGTATACTCGTTCTCCAGGGGTGCTTCTGATTGTACCGGTTGCCATTGAATTTGGACGGGATCTGATAGGCAATTATAAATTACTAAATAAAAAAGCGTTTATACATAGAATCACAACTGCCGTTGGCTGTCTCGCTATCATATCAGTAGGTTTGCTGGCTTATCTGTATATTAATTACTACGTCACGGGAAATGCGTTTCAGTTTAGTATTTACCAGCGGGAGCATTGGTCTCAACGGTTCTATCTCTTTTTTGATACCGTAAGATATCAGATGGAATATGCTGTAGGCACTTTTAAGAGTGGAGATCATCGTTCTTTCCTTGGGATATGGCTGCCCAATTTAGTCGCTATATTCTCAGCACTAGTTATCATGTTTAGGGGTGCAAAAAAGATCCGACCTTCATACACCGCCTATTTCATCGTGTACTTTGCATTCGTAGTGGGTGCTACCTGGCTGCTCTCAGCCCCACGGTATTTGCTTGTTGCATTTCCGCTAGCTTTTGCTGCTGTTGCGCTTACGGAAGACAAATCAAAGGATGTTGCGCTTACTGTATTTTCAGTTGTGGGGAGTATATTGTATTTAGCGATGTTTGTGGCAGGATATCCAGTGTATTAATGAATCATGTTAAAATAGGAGAACGCCTAAACGCGTTCTTCTTTTTTGTGTGAATAACCTTATAGAAACGATGGTGGGTATGAAGATTGAGTACGACAATCAGGTGATCGAGTTTAATGTTCAATATGGAAATGGCAAGAAAATCTCCATTCATATAGATTCTTCAGGGCGTATAACACTCAAAGCTCCCAAGAAAACAAGTGAAGAGACGATTAAAAGCGTGGTTGAGCGTCATGGCAAATTAATAGTGGAGAAGCTGCAGAGCATTGAAGCAAACAAAGAAACGCCAAAGCTTAAAGAGTATGAAGACGAGGGCAAGTTCTTGTATCTGGGCAAATATTATTCGCTGCAAGAGCTAATAGAGACAGGGGATTTAAATGAGGAAGAGCTTAAACTGAAGCTGAAGAAGTTCTATTTTGCTAGCTGTAAAAAGATTGTAGGCGAACGGATTAATAGATATCAGACGCAGCTTAGAGTAAAGCCTAAGACCATTGACATTGTTGAGTCTAGAACCAAGTGGGGAAGCTGTAGCTCAGATAAAAAGCTAACCTTTAACTATCGCTTAGCGATGGCTCCAGTGGAGGTTATTGATTATGTAATCATCCATGAACTGTGTCATTTACTTCATATGAATCATGACCGCTCTTTTTGGCGAAAGGTTGGAAGCCTCATGCCGGATTATAAGGAGAAGGAAGAGTATTTAGCTAGATATGGGCGTGCTATGACGCTGTGATCATCAGGGTGTAATTCAAGTAGACCATTTTCTGGTGAATAAAAGAAAGATAAGAGGTAAAACTATTTCCACTAATAGAACTGGAAGAAAATTAAATGCGGAGGTAAATGATGACACAGAATAAAGGAAATTCACAACGCCAGATTCGAGCTTCAATTCTTTGTTTGATCTGTGCCTGCACCGTCCTATTAAGTGGCTGCTCTAATGCTGCCAATGAAACCACACAAGTAACCCCAACGCCTACAACAGAAGCCACTGCACCTGTGGCTACGAACAATGCAACAGAACAACCCAATGCATCATCCGGTACCAATACAGAGGGGCTTCCGGCGGATGTTAGCGTTCAGAGAGTCATTAAGGAAGTCACTTTAAAGGATGGATATCATAAAAAGATTGAGCTGCTGACTGATGGCGGCAAGCGGGTTACCATTACGGATCCGAGCCAAAAGATTGTTTTACAGCAGATTGAATATGATGGAAAGATTACTACGTCTAATGGTAAACAGGTTACCGTTAAAGTCGAAGATGGGGGAGAGCAGACCATAACCATCCCTGATCATGTAGTGATCGAAGATGAGGACAAGCTTGGATTGATGCCAGGTGTTGATATCGAATGGACAGTGAATGCCGAGGGTCAAATCGAAAGTGTTGAGCTGGAGGATTAAAAAGATATCGGGGTGGCTAGATGAAATTTCTAATCGTTCTTGGCAGTATAGTGGTACCCATTGTCATGCTAATGATACAACGGAAATGGATAAAGTGGCGCATTGTATTTAATGTGGCTTCTGTGTTGTCTGCGCTTATCTTAGGTAATATTTCTGCCCTAGCCATATATGAAATATTAAGGGATAACACGGTATTTATGACTTCGATCCATGCGATTTTTTTGAATCCAATGTTCCTTCTAACGGGAGCCTATCTTGGAGTATATCTGGTCTATCGCTTGATGTTGATGACGTATGAAGAAGTTTATGTATGATGTAGTTAAAAATAGGAGTGTCCCTGTGAAGGGACACTCCTATTTATTTTATACAGTGAAAGCTAAGAAGACTTTCCTACAACACTAGTGCCACTCTTCGTGATCTTGTAAGTAAGGATATCACCATTCCAGAAGTGGAATTTCAAGATGACCTCTCCATCTTTAACATCTTTAAAGAAGGCTGGGAGCAGCTTGATTTCTTTCGTGTTATACGACGGTGAGAAAGTATTGCCGAACTCCTTGAATGGAGTCCAATCTTGAGGGCCTGCATTGCCGCCAGCGGTATAGACAGCCTCCATCGTGGCAAGCTGGTTGCCATTAAAAGTAGTCGGAATCGCAAACGATTCAGTCGTACCTTTGGCATCACTTAATTTGGCAGTGTCATTCACGATGATCTTTAGTCTCCACGCAACGCCTTTGTTGAATTTCAGCGTTAACACAGCATTTTCACCGTATTTTTGGGAAGCTGTGAGCTTTTTAAGTTGGCTGGCCTTGAGTGTAAGCTCCTCGCCATTTAAGGTGTAATCTTTGCCTTTAGTTAGATATTTGCCATTTACACTAATGGTAGTAAGCTTATTTCCGTTTAGATTAAGCTTCACTTTGGTGTCTTTGATGGTTGCACCTTTTTTAAGATAGACCAGATCGCTTTCGGTACTGGAGGAACGTTCCTTCAGACCGGACATTAATACACCCTGCAGCTCGGAATCGGACCACTTATATGTTTTGCGGTTGAAATGCTGCCCATTATCCCAGAGCATAGAGGTCATTTTCTTTTCTTTTAAATAATAGGTAAGGTACTCGAAGAATTTCAGCTTCTCGCCTTGTTCAATCACACCTGTATCTTTATCGAAGCCCAGTAGTCCAAACTCACCAACGATAACCGGAATTCCTTTAGCTACGAATGTGTTGTAAACGTTATCAAAAGTTTGGGTGATATCGTTTTTTGTATCTTTTTCAAACGTGGTATAGCCGGCGATATTCACACTGAACGGCCAGAAGCCATAGAAGTGAACGGTAGCAATTATATTCGGATCGTTGAGAGCTATAATCGTTTTGTAGAGCTGATCCATTCTAGGCTGCGTAGGAGAAGTCTCTAATGAAGGTAGAACTAGCGGACGTACATCATTCTTTCCACCGGAGTTCCGAACGATTTGATGGAAGGAAGTGTTGAGTTCTGTAAGCATTTGCTCCATCTTCGCTTCATCGGTGCTTCCGCCATCTGTGAAGCGGGGTTCATTGATGCTTTCGAACATCAGCTTATCGGATTTATCCTTGAAGCGGTCCGCAATTTGAGTCCATGCTGCGTTATAACGCGCGAGCGTTTCATCATGCTTCTCTTCCATATGACTTACCCATAACCAGGAGTCGTGATGGACGTTAATCATTACATAAAGCTTGGCGTCCAGCGCCCAGCCGACCACTTCTTCGACACGATCGAGATAGGCTTTTTCAATGGTGTAGTTCGGTGCTTCACCTATGTGTGAATCCCAAGTGATAGGAATCCGGATACTTTTGTAGCCCTGTGCGGCAATTTTCTTAATCAGTTCTTGGGTCACACGCGGATTTCCCCAGGAGGTTTCATCCTCACCTGTAGCATCTAGAGTATTGCCAAGGTTCCATCCGGGCTGCATATCGTCTACATAGGATTGGATTTTACTCTTTGGTGCTGCTTTAGCTTGTTGCTCGTCCTTGGTAGCAGCGGCGGCAATGGATGAGAACAAAGAGAGCAGAAGAGCGGTAACAAGGGTCAATGATAAGAAGGATTTCTGGATTCGAGTAGTCATTGAATTCTCCTTTGTAAGATCATTTTTGAGGATGCTTAAACCTGACCTTTCCTCAAGCACTTTGGTACGTAGATGAACACTGGCACCTCCATTTTTTTGTTGTAAACGCTTACCAAATACCCTAACATAGAACATTTGTAGTGAGTACCTTACTAATTTGTGGTAAATTCATATGGAAATTAGTGATTTGAATTGATTCCAAAAGTCATGGAGGAATAACCAGTGAGCAGATTTCATTACATAGGCTCGTCTACAGAGCTTCCGTTAGGAGAAAGAGGCAGTGTACTGTCAGAAAAGACATATGATGAAGTGAAAAATTCACCAGAGTATAAGAAACAAAGAGAGGCTCTGCGCCTGCAAGGCATAATTCCTTTGGATGACATCGCAGATCTATCTCATTTAAGAGATGAGGACTGTCTTGTATATGACTCGGAAGAAGATGCAGCGGGTATTTTTATAGAGGAACTTGGGTATTGGAACGATGAGATTCGCAAGCACTTTCGAAGTCCGTTTGTGTATCGGATTTCACCGAATTGGGGCGGCTTCTCTGTATCCCCTAAGCTAAAAGATACTCTACCGGGATCGTATAACGCCTCACTCAAGTGTTGCCGGGAGTTATTTAAACTTATGACAGATATCGGAGTAGCTGGTACCGAGTTTGAGCTTTATACTTGCTGGGCAGAGGAGGAAGGGCACCCACGTAATAAAAAGTATGACCGAATCTTTGATTTGGCCTCTTTGTCACTGGAGGATGGTTTTGAACTGAGAGAAAAAGAGTATATTGTGGTTAAAATGGTTTGATATTCAATAGATTTATCTCCAACTACTTGTTATACAAAAAACAAATATTGCATGACAAAAGCATCTATATTAGATATGATGAAGCATGGAAAAATTAATATTAGCAATAGGTGCCAATTATGAATGTTTCGGAAATACAATCATAGATTGGTTAAATGGAAAGCGGGTGTGAATCCCGCGCGGTCCCGCCGCTGTGAAAGAGGAGTCCTTGCAAGGTACCACTGGGAAACTGGGAAGGTAGCAAGGGTGATGATACTTGAGCCAGAATATCAGCCTGTTTCTGATACACCGTTAAACTCTACGAGCGATAGAGAGGTGTTTGATATAGTATATGCCTGCTAATGTTGCGGTTCACTATCTTAAACCTCTTGACGTTATGTTGAGTGGTTTTTTTGTAGTGTTAAAAAGTTTATTCTGTTTTTTATCATAGGAAAAGAAGGGAAGGGTTATGGAAACATGAAGAAAAATAAGTTTTTAGCTTGGTTACTCATTGTAGCTGTATTTATCACGACGTTCTCTACAAGTGTAATCCCGGCTCATGCGAATGAAGCAATTGCCGATAGTGCAGTTGTAACAACAGAGGTTGATCAAGCTCTAGTAGAGCAGATTAATGCGTTAGTACAAGAGCCAGATACAGAGAAGCCTACGATTTTGATAGAAGGTATACAAGATAAACAGGAAGTATCCAGTAAAGATGTAAGCTTCAAAGTAGTGGTTACAGACAATGTCTACAAAGACATTATTCCAGTAGTAAAGCTGAACCAAGTCGTTCTGTCAGCTACTAATGGTGAGTACAAAGCATCTCTTAACCCGGGTAGTAACGTAATCGCAGTAACGGCTGTGGATGGCGCAGGAAACAAAGCAGATAATGTAACCTATCAGGTTACTTATAAAATCACTGCCAAAGAACAGTTAGATAAAAGCTTGGCCTACATCGTTAACACCGTAAAGAATCCGTCATTTGGAACAGGCAGCGGAGAATGGTCGATTCTTTCTCTAGCACGTGCGAACTACAAAGTACCTAACGGTTATTACAATCTCTATTACAACAATGTAGTTACGAAAATAAGTTCGATGATCAAAGAGGATGGAAAACTCGACGCTAACAAAAGCACAGAGAATTCCAGAGCGATTCTAGGCCTTACCTCTATCGGAAAAGATATCACGAATGTTGCAGGTCATGACCTAAGAAATGCACTCGCTGATTATCAATATATTCAGAAGCAAGGGAACAACGGTCCCATATTTGCTCTGATTGCACTAGATAGTTATAACTACGAAATTCCAGTATTATTCCCTGATCCTGATGAGAAGGGAGTAATCTATCAAAGCACAAGAGAAAACCTGGTTCAGTACATCTTGGATAGAGAAGTTAAAAAAGGTGCAGCAGATGCTGGAGGCTGGGCATTAGGTGTAACCAAAGCCGACGTCGATATGACCGGGATGGCGATGCAAGCACTTGCACCTTATTACGCAAAGGATCCTAATGTAAAAGCTGCCGTGGATCGGGCGATTGCATGGTTATCGAGTGTACAAAATAATCAAGGCGGATTCACAAGCTGGGGAAGCACAAGCAGTGAGAGCATCGCACAGGTTGTTGTTGCCTTAACTGGCGTAGGCGTAGATCCGCACAGTGACCCTAGGTTTATTAAAGAAGGAAATTCACTTATAGATGCTTTACTTAGCTTCTCTGGGCCGGATGGTGGATTCAAGCATATTCTCACCGGTAAAGTAGACGCTATGGCTACGGATCAAGGTACATATGCACTCGTATCCTATGATCGTCTGATTAATAATAGCAAACGTCTCTATGACATGACTGATGTTCAATTAGAACAGCCTACTACCGTTGTAGCAAAACAACAATTAAATAAAAACCTTGCCTATATCCTAAACACTGTAAAGAATCCGTCATTTGGAACAGGCAGCGGGGAATGGTCGATTCTTTCTCTGGCACGGGCCAATTACGAGGTTCCAAGTGGCTATTACAATCTTTATTATAACAATGTAGCTACTGAAGTAGCTAAGCTAATGAAGGATGGAAAACTCGACGCATCGAAAAGTACTGAGCATTCCAGAGCGATTCTAGGACTTACCTCGATCGGAAAAGATATCACGAATGTTGCAGGCTATGATCTAAGAAATGCACTTGCAGATTTTCAATATGTTCAGAAGCAGGGGCTTAATGGTCCTATATTTGCACTGATTGCCTTAGATAGTCATAACTATGATATTCCTGTAGTAGAAGGCGTTACAGATCAAACCACAAGAGAGAAACTGGTTCAGTATATTTTAGAAAAAGAAGCACCGACTGGTGGATGGGCGTTATTTGGTACTAAAGCCGACACCGATATCACCGGAATGACGATGCAAGCACTTGCACCTTACTATGCAAAGGATCCTAATGTAAAAGCTGCTGTGGATCGGGCGGTTGCATGGTTATCGAGTACGCAAAATGATCAAGGTGGATTTACAAGCTGGGGAAGCACAAGCAGTGAGAGCATCGCACAGGTCATTGTTGCTTTAACTGGTGTAGGCGTAGATCCGCACAGTGACCCAAGGTTTGTTAAAAAAGGAAATTCGCTTATAGATGCACTGCTTACCTTTGCTGATCAGGATGGTGGATTTAAGCATATTCTCACTGGTAGAGTAGATGGTATGGCTACGGACCAAGGTACGTATGCACTTGTGTCTTATGACCGTCTAATCAATCATAGTAACCGTCTTTTTGATATGACTGATGTGGTAATTGAACAACCACCTGTACAACCAGAGGGTCCGAAAGAATTCCCGTTACCTTCTGGTGATAAGCCGGAAGTTATAATCAATGATGATGCTCATGATTATATCGTTCCGATCAGCGCCGGAGATAGCAACAAGGAAATAACGGTAGTTATTCCTAAAGACCAACAATCGAAGGTTAGTGTTAGTTTACCTAGTAACAGCGACCTTCCTCAGATTGAGGCTGCCAAAGGTGACGTATCTGTAGTCATCCCTAAGGGTGCGAAAGTGACAAGCGGAGATGCCTCTGCGATTGAACTGATGTCACCTTTAACAGGCACAGAAGCTGCACTAAAAGATAGTCTGAATCAGATTATTTCTCAGGATAAGAAGCTGGAGAGCATTATTCATGCTTTTTCCATGGGTGGCAGTGCAAGAGTAGAATTCAGTCAATTTATTACGTTAACCTTTAAGGACCTTAAAGGAAAAGATGCAGCTTATATTCAAAATGGTACACCTCATGCGATTCAAAAATTTGCAAGCGATGACTTAGGCTTTGCAAGCGGTAAGTCTGAGTATGCCTATGATAGTGGAAATGATTTAATCGTAAAAACTAATCATTTCACTGATTACATTGCGTATTCCTCCAGTGCAGTACAAACGCCTGGTGGTGACGGTAATGGTGGCAATGAAGGTGGAGGAACCACTCCATCGAAGACATACGTAACCCTATCCGTGGATAAGCTTACGATTAAGAAGGGATATGTTGTTCCATCTGTACAGGTAGAGCTACAATCTGGTGACACAGTATGGTCTGTACTAGAGAGAGTGCTAGATAGCCGCGATATCGACTATAGTTATTCTTGGAACAGTACATTTGGAAGTGTGTATGTTGAATCCATAGCTGGTGATGGAGAATTTGACCATGGTAGCGGTAGTGGATGGATGTATAATGTGAATGGAAATTATCCTAATTATGGTGCATCTTCATATAACCTAAGCGCTGGGGATAGAATTCAGTGGCGTTATACTACGAATTTGGGTGCGGATGTAAATGCACCGATGCCAACCCCATCTGCGACACCAAAACCAAGTGGTACTCCTGCTCCGGGTGGGGGAACTAATCCGGAAGCCAGTAGTGTTCCGAATGTGAGTCCATCTCCAACAGCGACTCCTAATGGCATTGAGCAACTGTATAAAGACGCCGATAAAATTTCACCATGGGCGTTCTCAGCGATTGAAACAGCTACAGTAAAAGGGTACATCCAAGGTAACAATGGTCAGGTTAATCCGAAAGATCATATTACAAGAGCAGAGTTTACTAAGATTCTAGTTTCTGCATTAGAACTTGATATTAAGAGTGACAAAGGCATTACCTATAAGGATGTCGCTCTGGGTGATTGGTTCTATCCTTATGTGAATGCTGCGCATAAAGCAGGTTTAATTACAGGCTTTAATAATGAATTTAAGCCAAATGACAAGATTACTCGCGAGCAAATGGCAGCCATTATTGTCAGAGCATTATCAATCCCGGCTACGAAGCCAGGGACAGCCATTAAAGATATCAATACCGCGTCCGCATGGGCTAAAGCAGATGTGGAAACCATTGTTGCCACCGGACTTATGTTAGGTGATAATAATCAGTTTAAGCCTAAAGAGCTTGTAACGAGAGAAATGGCAGCTGTTGTTGCTACTAGAACCCATGATTATAAGAGTGGCGACAAAGCGGTTAGTCCATATATTCAGAACACAGCAGCCTTTTTGCAAAAAACAGTAACAAACCCGGTCATCGCCTCGGTTGGCGGGGATTGGACAGTGTTCGGGCTGGCACGTTCTGGTGTGAAGGTTCCAGATAGTTATTACGCTAAGTACTATGCGAATGTAGAAGCAACCCTTAAAGAAAAAGCTGGGAAGCTGCATAGCGTAAAATATACGGAATATGATAGAGTTATTTTGGCATTAACTTCAATCGGCAAAAATATTGATAAAGTGGCGGGTTATAACTTACTGGAACCGCTCGCGGATTTTGATACTGTAATCAAGCAAGGTATTAATGGACCTGTGTTTGCGCTGATCGCACTGGATAGTAATCATTACGACATTCCAGTAGTTAAAGATGTAAAGACGCAAACAACAAGAGAGCTGCTCATTGATTACATTTTAGGCAGAGAGATCAGCGGTGGAGGATGGGCATTAGGCAGTAATGCTACTGAGGCTGATCCGGATATCACTGGGATGGTTATTCAAGGCTTAACCCCTTATTACAAAACGAATGCCAAAGTAACGGCTGCTGTAGATCGTGGAATAACTTGGTTATCCAAAACACAAACAGCAGACGGCGGCTTTGCAAGCTGGGAGTCTACGAACTCCGAGAGCATTGCTCAGGTGATTGTAGCTTTAACTGGACTTGGTATAGATCCGCATAAGGATTCCAGATTCATTAAAAATGGACATTCAGCGGTAGATGCGCTGCTTGGCTTTGCTGCAGCTGAAGGTGGTTTTTATCACGTGAAGCAGGGTGGAGTAGGCAACGGAGGCGCGAAACCAGGAGAAGTAGATCTTATGGCTACGGATCAAGCGATGTATGCACTGGTTGCTTATGATCGGTTCGTTAAGGGTCAGACGAGTCTTTATGACATGACAGACGTTAAATAGAACTATATTTAGAAGAGATAAGCAAGGGTAGCGTGTATACCCTTGCTTATTATTTAAGGTGGGGAACTTAAGAAATGAACAAGAAAAAATGGCTAACAGCGATACTAATTATTGGTGTGTTGGCGATTGCCTTCTTTTGGGGCGGGAATTATCAGAAGAGCCCGAACAAGGTTGCAAGTAACATTGCAGAGTCTCAGGTTGTAGAATCAGACAACACGGCTTCGAATCAGAATGTTGATGTAGAGCCCACAGCCTCAAGTGATGCCGAGACAACGGAGATAGCACCTACAGCTACGCCTGGCGAAACAGCTAAGCCCGTTGAAACGGTAAAACCAACTGAAGAGGTAACGCCGACCGAAACTGCGGTAACAGATGTTGAAAAGCCGACCGCAACACCTAAATCGGACATACAGGCACAACCTACCGCAACACCGAAAGCGGCTAAAACGTCCGTGCCGGAAACGAAAGCGACGGCAAAACCAGTAACCAAACCAGATTCAAAAGTAGCGACAACAGAAACCAAGCAGGAACCGAAAAAGGATAAATTCCTTACCGATCCAGTGCCGAGCGGGAAACCTAAGCCCGTGGAATGGCAAGATGCAACAGTGGATAAGAAGAAGCAATTAACGGCTACATTGTCCGTCTCGGCGGCAACGATTTTAGATAATATGGATATTTTTAATAAGGATAAGCTTGAAGTATTGCCGGCAGATGGTATCATTTATAAAGCGCAGAAGGTAACCTTTTATGAAGGTGAGTCTGTGTTTGATGTTTTGTTAAGAGAGATGAAGAAGAATAAAATCCATATGGAATTCAGCATGACGCCGATCTATAACAGTAATTATATTGAAGGTATAAATAACCTGTATGAATTTGATGCTGGAGAGCTTAGTGGATGGATGTACAAAGTTAACGGCTGGTTCCCTAACTACGGCAGCAGTCGTTATGTTCTTAAGGATGGCGATGTCGTTGAATGGGTATACACTTGTGATTTAGGTCGAGATGTAGGTGGTTATGTAGCCACAGGAGGAGCACAGAAATAATGAAGGATAGCTTTTCTACCTTTCATCCGTTTGTGAATTTTCTATATTTTGTTGTGGTATTGCTGTTTAGCATGGTGTTCATGCATCCGATATTTCAGGTGATTGCCCTTATCAGTGCAGTGGTCTACTCCTTTATGTTAAAAGGAAAGAAAGCCGTTCGATTTAATCTGCTGTACATGGTTCCTTTTCTACTATTTATGGCGATTATGAACCCTGTTTTTAATCATCAAGGGGTAACGATCCTGTTCTATTTGAACAATGGAAATCCCATTACGAAGGAATCCATTCTTTATGGTGTAGCAGCGGCGTGCATGTTTGTGACGGTAATCATCTGGTTCTCCTGTTATAACGTCGTGATGACCTCGGATAAGTTTATTTATATATTCGGAAAAATACTGCCGGCACTGTCGTTGATTTTTTCGATGGTGCTTCGTTTTGTTCCTAGATATTTAGCGCAAATCAAGGTGATTTCGAATGCCCAAAAATGCATAGGCCGGGATGTCACACAGGGAAATCTCCTCGCTCGAGCACGCAATGGGATTACGATCCTATCGATAATGACCACCTGGGCTCTGGAAAATGCGATTGAGACGGCGGATTCTATGAAGTCAAGAGGATATGGATTGCCTGGACGTACAAGCTTTTCGATCTTCCGTCTAGATGCCCGGGATAAAGTAGCCCTCTTGATCTTGACAGGCTTAATTGCGATGGTAGCCATCGGCGCAGCGATGGGTGAGAACACGATGAGATATTATCCGTCGATTAAAGCGAGCGCAATTACACCTTTTAGTATCCTTGTATATATCGCTTATTTTGCGCTATGTATGATCCCTGTGCTCATCAATATGGTGGAGGCAATGAAATGGAAATCTATCGAATCGAAGAACTAAGCTTTGCTTTTCCTGAACAAGAGCAGATGGCTCTTTCGAATATCAATCTTACGATTGCAAGCGGAGACTTTATTACTGTGTGTGGAAAGTCAGGCTGCGGCAAAAGTACCTTACTAAGACAACTGAAAACAATCCTAACCCCACATGGCAAACGCCAAGGGGCGATTTATTATAAGGGTCAACCTGTAGAGGAGATCGATCATCGGACACAGGCAGCAGAAATCGGTTATGTACTCCAAAGTCCGGACAATCAAATTGTGACGGATAAGGTGTGGCATGAGCTGGCTTTTGGTCTTGAAAGCTTAGGTTATGACAATTCTACGATTCGTTTACGCGTGGCTGAGATGGCGAGCTTTTTCGGAATTCAGACCTGGTTCCATAAAAGTGTGACTGAGCTATCAGGTGGCCAGAAGCAATTACTCAATTTAGCGGCGATTATGGCTATGCATCCCTCGGTTCTAATCCTTGATGAGCCTACCTCTCAGCTAGATCCTATCGCGGCTTCCGATTTTTTGGAGACGGTCAAGAAGATAAATCGCGAGCTTGGCACAACCGTTATCATGACCGAGCATCGTCTGGAGGATGTTCTTCCGCTCACAGATCGGCTGATTGTGCTGAATGAGGGCGTTGTAATTGCTGATGATACCCCGCAAAGGGTGGGCGAGGCCTTAAGTAAGCTGAATCATCCGATGTTCCTGTCCATGCCCTCACCGATGCAGATATACGCAGGCGTAGAAAATGGCTTAGCATGGCCTGTTACTGTGAAGGAAGGTCGCCAATGGCTGGATGCTTTTCTGAAGGATAAGACACCTGCACTGATGACAGAATCTCAGCCAAGCATGAAAGCGGACGGCCCTGTTGTCATAAAGTTCAAAGATGTATGGTTTAAATATGATAAACACGGACCCGATATCATAAAAGATTTGTCTTTTGAAGTGAAGCAGGGGCAATTCTACTCTATTGTTGGTGGAAATGGAACGGGGAAGACGTCGACGCTGTCGCTGATGAGTGGCATTCTTCAGCCGTACAGAGGGAAGGTTCTAATCGGTGGGAAGAATCCAGCGAAGATGAACGCCAAGGAACTGTTTACTAACAATCTGGGTATTCTCCCGCAAAATCCACAAACCTTATTTGTGAAAAAAACAGTCGAGCTAGATCTATTCGAAATGTTATCCCAGCTTCCTTTAACGAAGGAAGAAAAGGTGGCTAAAGTCGAGGCTGTGGTTAAGTTCGCAGAACTGGAACATCTCCTATCGATGCATCCGTATGATCTTAGCGGGGGAGAACAGCAGCGTGCGGCGCTGGCTAAAGTGCTTTTGTTAGAGCCAAAGATTCTGCTGCTGGATGAACCGACGAAGGGACTGGATGGGCCTTTTAAAGAGAAATTAGCTTTATTCTTACAGAAGCTTAATGCTGAAGGTGTTACCATCGTAATGGTTTCGCATGACGTTGAATTTTGTGCCAAATATGCGGAAGTTTGCGCCATGTTTTTTGATGGAAGTATCATTACTACGAATGAAGCGCAGAAGTTTTTTGCGGGAAACAGCTTCTATACGACTGCCGCCAACCGTATGGCGCGTCATGTATGGAGCGAGGGAGTAACGATAGAGGGTGTGATTGATTTATGTCAACGAAGCAGGTGACGAGTCGTCGTTTGAGTCGTCGAACTTTATTAGCGGGACTGCTAATCTTTGTAGTTATTCCAGCTACAATTTTGTTAGGCATTTTCGTCCTAGATGATCGCAAATATTACTTTATTAGTCTATTGATCGTCCTCTATACAATGATTCCGTTTGCGATGGTGTTCGAGAATCGGAAACCGCAGGCGAGGGAATTGATCGTCATAGCAGTGTTAGCAGCCATTGCCGTTGCTGGACGCGCAGCCTTTTTCATGCTGCCACAGTTTAAGCCAGTAGTTGCTATTGTCATCATTGCAGGGGTGAGCTTGGGGGCGGAGGCAGGGTTTTTGGTGGGCGCTGTTGCGGGCTTCGTCTCTAATTTCTTTTTTGGTCAGGGACCTTGGACGCCTTGGCAAATGTTCTGTTTTGGCATTATTGGTTTTCTGGCGGGCATTTTCTTCAAGAAGGGTCTGCTTAAAAAGACTAAGCTGTCTCTCTGCATTTTCGGAGGGCTAGCTACTTTCTTGGTATACGGAGGCATCATCAATATAGGCTCGCTGATGATGTTCACTTCAGAGTTCTCATGGTCGGCTTTGATGACCACTTATATTTCCGCCTTTTGGTTTGATATGGTGCATGCGATCTCCACGGTGGTGTTTTTGTTTTTTATTGCTAACCCTATGATTGAAAAGTTGGATCGGATAAAAACGAAGTATGGGTTGATTGAGCCTTAGGGTGTTTGTGCGGGGTGTTGTGCGCATTGCGCTGGCGGACGCTCCGCTTTTCCACAATCAGTCCGTTCTCTCCGCTGCCATCAGCGCGAAACCCAAAACACAAACAACCTAAAGGGCTTAATGAACCCACCTTCGGTTTTTAGCCGAAGGTGGGGAGGTAGTGACTAGTGGCTGTGATACTAGCAACTGAGAAACATAATGGGAAGAGAATATACCCAGTGGCGATGCTCCTAGATCTAACCTAACAAAAACAGGCGATGCTCCAGTAACCGGAGTATCGCCTGTTTTTTGCTTCTTAGACAAATGTAGCCTAACGATAATTGACGTCCCCACTTCAACGGAATCGTCTAGCGCTATGCTTCCCTGATGAAGAAAGACATTCTTCCCTACCATTACTCCCTCCTCCATCGCAACGGACAATTGGCCGTGGCACACATAAAACAGCTCGAAATCATACAGCTTCCTTCCCGGGAACAAGCGGAGCGCGACCATCTGGAACTGCGCGTAATGAATGGAGGGAGTCCACTCATGGAAGGGGAATCGCTTGCGGACCGGATGTTGGAGCGGGGGCATGGTGGGGCAGCACCTATATAGAATTAGATAAAATAACGGAATCGTGCAAAAAGTAACTTTCATAGCTAAATAAAAATCTCCATCATTCTTATATAATAAAGGTAATAATAAGACAAAAGTTGTTCTATTGTAATCCGGAATAGTACAAATGAAAGAAAAGGATATTCATGAAGAAAGGGATTAACATCTGTTTATCCCGCCTAATGGCACCCTTGAATTTATCCCTTAGCTGGCGGATACATTGTCCGTAAGTCCAAGCCGAGGCGGAATCCGCAGCCTAACAAGGAAGCTTGGATCAACATAAAATAACCTCTATGAGTGAGAAGAATAGGATGGATGCATCGTGAAAAGGTATGGGGCAGTCGTGATAGGCTGTGGTTATATGGGCTCACTTCACTTGGATGCCATATCAAAGCAGGAGAGGGTCCGGTTGATTGGTGTCGTAGATTGGAACCAGGGCAGGGCCTCCCAAGTGGCAAGCCAATACGGAGCCGAGTGTTGGAGTACAGATTACCGGGCCTTGATAGAGCGAGAGGATGTGGATATGGTCATTATCGCCACGTACCCGTCCTCCCATCTGGAGATTGCAAAAGCATGCCTCGCGGCAGGAAAGCATATCCTATGCGAAAAGCCGATGGCGGGCAATGCACGGGAAACGCAGGAATTCATGAAGCTGGCCCGTGGAGCCAAGACCAAGGTGCTGATCGGTCACATCCTTCGTCACAACACCACTTACCAGGCAGTTATGAAGATGATCCGGGAGGGTGCTATCGGCTTCCCCCTGGTTATTCGGTTAACCCAATTGAAGCCCTCCAAGAATTGGGATTCCCATCTGTCCCTGCTCCGGGACGTCTCACCGATTGTGGATTGCGGCGTCCATTATATCGATGTGATGCGTTGGGCCACAGGGGCGGACGTGGTAAGCGTCAACGGGATCGGGCAGCGTCTCTATGAAGAAGTCCCGCCGTACACTTACAATTACGGACTCATGACCCTCCGTCTATCGGATGGCTCCATCGGCTACTTCGAGACAGGGTGGGGCAAGGGGATGCCGACTGACAACCGGAAGGAATTCATCGGACCGGCTGGCCGGATCCGTATCATCTACAAGAATGATCGACCGCGAGAGGAGCAGCATCTGGGAAATCTGGTCGAGGTCGAAGACAACCGGAAAGGAACGGTCCAGAAGATCAATATGGACTTCTCCGTGAAGCCTACGGGTGCCCAACTGGACTATTTCCTATCTATGCTGGAGAACAACTTGCCCGCTATACCGGCAATGGAGGATGCCTACCGGGCAATGGAGATCGCTCTCCTGGCCGACCAGGCAATCCATGAAGGAATTACGTTACCTTGCGCGAAATAAGGGTGGAAGGGAGGAGGCGCCCGCCCGAGAGGGATATAGAGCGGGTGGTCTCCTTCATCCGCATTACAGGTAACGCAGAAGGCTGTGCGAAATCTCGGGGATCGAGACTGCGTATTGAAAAACCGGATAAACGCGGGTCTTAATAAACAAGTTAATTAATGGGGTTGTTTTGCTGCATTAGCCCCAGTAGGACTCCGAACGGAAGGGAATGAACCATGGAAAGAAAATTGGAAACCTTAGTAATTTCTCACCTGACAAATCAGACGGATGTTTCACATACAGAAGAAGTCCAGATCATCAAGCAGTATCAATGGCTTAAAGAGTATAGTCCTGTCGTTACAGCGAGATTAAATTACAGTCAGGAGGATCTAAAGCTTCAGTTTAAGGTTTACGAAAAGAATCCAATACGAACATATAGAAACATGAATGATCCCGTGTATAAGGATAGCTGCATCGAGTTCTTTTTTCAGCCTAATCCGGATTCGGACCAGCGCTATATGAATTTCGAATTTAATGCGAATGGCACAATTCTCTTGCAGATAGGAGCGGATCGGTATGATCGCTTCCCAATCACTATCAATCCGGCGCTTTTCCGCATCCTATCCACCACAGATCAAATTAATGCTAAAGGGGAAGCGTATTGGGAATTAAGCTTTTCGATCCCATGGACTTGGGTACAATCTTATTTTCCGGATTTTCGGGCAGTGCCGGGAAAAAAGATGAGAGGAAACTTTTACAAGTGCGGCGACGATACGACCTATCCACACTTTGGAACATGGAGCAGAGTTCATTCGAACAAACCAGAATTTCATAGCAGCAGTGATTTTGGGATTCTGTACTTAGAGTAACTGCATAACATAGTGTTAATGAATAACTTCCGAAGCCGCATATGCGGGGTTGGAGGTTTTTTATCTTTTTAGGGAAATTAGTTTTGTTCTAAGACAAGGGTAGCCTAACGATAATTGTCGTTCCCTCTCCAACCGCACCGTCCAACGCTATGCTTCCCTGATGCAGAGAGACAATTTTTTTAACGATCGCAAGTCCGAGGCCATTGCCATTGTTGTTTCCGTTACGCGACTTGTCTATTTTATAAAACCTTTGGAATACGGCGTTGAACTCTTCCGGGGAGATCCCGATTCCATTATCGCTGATAGTGACGGATACTTCTGCTGCATTACGATCTATACTGATGCGGATTTTCCCGCCTTCCGGTGTAAACTTGATGCTGTTGCTGAGTAAATTCATCCATACTTGCTTCAGTTGATCTTCATCGCCCATAATTTTGACAGCTTCCGGTAGTTCTAAATCAATAACAATGCCTTTGGCTGACCATTGCGGCTCACAGGTTACAACGATTGTTCTAATCTGCTCATCAAGATTGAAGGGACTTGCGTTGAAGGGATGATGTTCAGAATCCAGAGATGCGAGCTTCAGTAGATTATCACTTAGCCTCGACAGTCGTTCACTCTCCGCAATGATGATATCAAGATATTCACTGCGTTCCTCTTCCACGATCAAATCATGGTTCTGCAACGCTTTGGCAAAGCCGGAAATAGACGTAAGCGGTGTCTGGATTTCATGAGAAACGTTGGATACGAAATCCTGCCGCATCTGTTCTAACTGTTTAAGTTCTCCTGCCATCTCTACATAACTTTGTGTTAATTCCCCGATCTCGTCTATTCGGTTCACTTTAAGCTCCACCTCGAAATCACCCTTGGCCAGCCTTTTTGTCGCATTCGTTAGTGCTTTGATCGGCTCTACCAAATATCTAGCGGCAATAAGAATGCACACACTACCCAGTAAGAGCACGAGTAATAGCACAAAGAGCACCATCCGATTGACGATATTTTCGTTCTCGGCAGAATACTGCAAGAACATCGCACGCCACTCTCCGTCCAACATAAAGGGTATACCGATAAAGATATCCTTATCTTTCGCAGAAGAGCGGTAGAGCTTTCCTTGCAGCACTTGTTTGACAGCTTCGGGGGGGACAGTGACAGCCGGACTACCCTTGAGCCCATAAAAGGTATGTTCTCCGGCATGATTGTACAGGTGGATAGGGTGTGCGGATACCTTAACCATACTATTCAGGAACTCATCCGTATCCATAGGTTTGGCGTCATCATAGCGGTGAATGATTTCTTTTCCCACTACGATCATTTCATTCTGCCCCTCGTAACTTATTTGTTTCTGAAAGACATACAATCCAATGAAAAAGGAACAGATTAGACTAAAGATAATGATGCCTAGAAACGTGAGAATGACACGTACATACAGAGTCTTGATCATGGCGTAGGAATCAGCCTGTATCCCAGGCCGCGGGCCGTTTCGATTTGAAATTGCTCGTCGTTGCCGCTGAATTTCTCCCTCAACCGACTTATATGCACATCTACAGTCCGTCCGTCTCCTTCATAATTCAATCCCCAGATTTGAAGAATCAACTGTTCTCTTGTAAAGATTTGCCCGGGGTGACTGGCCAACAGAAACAGAAGCTCAAATTCCTTCAAAGGAATCGTGACCGGTTCTTCACCGCGCGTGACCTGGAAAGTACGGCGGTTGAGCAGCACATTACCTAATTGCACAGACTGTGAAGAAACGACCAGCGAGCGTTTAAGCAAAGCTTTTACTCGCATCACGAGTTCAAGCGGATCGAACGGTTTGGTTAGATAGTCATCTGTACCCAGTTGAAAGCCTTTCACTTTGTGTGCAGATTCCGCTTTAGCCGTCACCATGAGGAGGGGGATGTTGGCATCAGACCGCCTGATTTCTCTGCAGAGATCCCAACCATCCAATCCTGGCATCATAATATCTAGAATGACGAGATCAACTCGCGAGTTCTCTATTATGGACAAGGCTTTTGTACCATCTCTGGCTTCTTTAAGTTCAAAACCTTCTTTTCGCAAAAATAAAGACATTAGCTTTCGGATGTTATCATCATCATCAGCGATAAGTATAGTAGCCACGATTTTCCTCCTCTATTAAGCTTTCATTATATCTGATTTGTTCTTGGGAGTAATGGCGTTATCCGAACTGCCAACCCAACAGGTTCCAATAGTAGAAGAACAGAGTCATCGCCACAGCCGAAAGCGCCACTAACGTATAATGCACACGCTTGAAAGCTGTCCAGTATTTATTCTTCCAAACCAATATAGCCGAGATTAGCAAAGCTAAAGTCAGACCAACCAAAATGATTGGCATAACTAAACTGAGAGAAAGCGAAAGCCTGATTCCGCTGAACTTCTGCATTATGTCCATGGACATAACCACCATAAATAACGTGACGAAAGATAGCAGCGCCCAACCAGCAGTTCCCGCAGACAGTCGGATGGCCCATTTTTCCGGAGGCGTCATCGCCTTAATCTTGCGTCTGGAGAAGAATAGTCCGAGCAATGCAGTGATGAGAATCAACCCCGAGAACCCTAGTACGATAAGCCAAAATTTATTCTGATCCAACAGTGGCGTACGCTCCAGCTTCATATCCGGGATCATCCCTAAGATCATATGTGTAACTTTACCGGACTCATTCGTGCGGAAGGCAATTTGTTCGGTGCCTCCCTCGAGTTGGAACAGATTCGGGCCGACTTCACTATACAATTGTTGCTCACTGCCACTTCCCAAGGATAGCTTATTATCCTCAACCGAGACGTTCAGCTGGGCAAAAAAGTTGAAAAACTTATCAATATCACTGATGTTTCGGCGTGTGAATTGATAGGCTCCTGCATATTTCTGAATAGATTCATCAGAAGCAATGAATTCAGGCTGCTTTACATCAGGAGAAGGGTAGTAGCGGTTGAAAAAGGCTTGGATGAGGCCTGCTGCTGAATCGCTTCCCTCACCGCCGTTGTAGGATACAAAGATGCCTACATCCTTGGCAGGCACAAGATACAATTCTGTATTGAACATGGGGTCGGAACCACCATGAGTGATCAGTGTGAGATCATTGATTCGTTTCTCTGCGAACCCTAGATCCACTCCCGGCAGACGTTTATCGAATTGAAATGCCGTTGAATGCATTAGTTCTGCCGTCTCGGGTCTCAGAATCTGTTGGCTACCATATTTCCCATGCTGTAGATGTGCAATCATGAAGTGCGCCATATCTCCTGCAGATACGGTACCAGAGCCGGCAGGACGAAAACCACCCTCAAATGTAGGTGTGCCAGGTACAAAGCTGCCGTTTTCGCTGTTATACCCCACAACTTTGTAGGGGATGAAGGAATCCGGTAAAGGCTCTACAACAGTCGAATATTTCATGTCGAGCGGATTGAAAATATATTTCTTTATATAATCATTGTAAGGAACACCGCTAACTTCCTCTACAATTAGCCCTGCGAGTGTAGCACCGTAGTTTGAATAAGAACTTATCTGTCCGGGTGGTCTTACCCGTGCCAACATATGCTTATTGAGAGTTTCCGAGATTGACCCCGGCAATTTTGCAGGGTCTGTAGTGATTTGATAACCAACGCCACCCTCTTCGAACCCTGCTGTATGTGTCATCAAATGGCGCATCGTGATCGGTTCAGGATAAGTAGCAGGGATCTTTACTGATTTCAGGTAGGTATTAATATCCGTGTCCAGATCAATCTTACCTTGTTCGACCAACTGCATCACTGCTGTCCAGGTGAATAACTTAGTCGTTGAAGCAATTCGAAACATGCTGGTTGTCGGGTCAACTGATTCAGCTTTTTCCAGATTGGAACTGCCATAACCTTTCGCCAAAATAATTCTGTCGTCCTTTACGATGGAGATGACCGCTCCCGGAATTTGTAGCCAATTCATATCTTCTTCCATGATCCCATCTACGAAGGCAGTTAGACCTGCGGTATCATCGAGATTGGCAGGTGCTTCAGTCTGAGTTATGGGTAGCGCGGTTTGATCCGTCCGGGTCTCGGCCGATGCTTGTTTCCCGAAAAACACTAGGTTCGTACCTAATCCGGCGCTAATTACAACCAATAGGGTGAGACCAGCGATTAGTCTTTTTTTCATAGATGTTAACATTATTATCCTCCGTATTATCATTTATCGGGATTGGATGATCATCCACCTAACGCTTATAAACATTATCAGAGTAGTGTGAATGGAACGTTAACAAGACTATTTTCATCAGAAGGAAATAAAGACAATTAGGTTACTGAGAATAATACATAGAGAGTTAACGAAAATGAAAGATCTAGGCATGGAAGGATTTAAAGAAAGATGGGATTCAGATTTTCCGATAAACGCCTAAAATGGGCTATCTGAAACTATTCATAAATCAAAGTAAACAGCGGTAGTCAAGGACGTGATTTCATTGTCCTTAGCTATCGCTGTTACTATTAGTGTCAGTCTGCTCTTCTACACTTTCCCGTTTATCGATTAGCGGTAACGCTGTGCGTGGCATTCCCCACATTATTTCGCCGATGGGTGACCTCAAGGGCGGAGAGGTCGCCATCCAGCGCTTTGAGTCCGGGGAGTAACAAGGCTGCGCTAGCACATAACATTGGAAGCAGTCCAGCGATTAGGAACAATACAGGCACACCGTAGTGCTCAGCAATTGCGCCGCCTGCAAAAGCGCCAAAAGGCTGTAAGCTGCCTCCGATCAAAAAGCGAATAGAATTGACTCTTCCTTGCAGATTACTCGGAACTAGGCGTCCGTGTAATGAAGAACTTAAGGAGCCGAAGAAGGGGCTTAAGGTTCCGGTTGCAAAGACGGCAGCGAGAGCAAAAGGAAAACTAGGAACTAACCCCCATAGCGAAGTCACTAAACCTATGGTCCCCAGACTGCCGAGCATGACAAGCCGCCTTTTTTTAATTTCCCCTATCATGGAAATCACACTTAGCCCGACCAATGTTCCAAGAGCGAAAACTGTACTTAGAGTACCCATCGTCGCCGCATCGCGGTGGAGCACTTCGCGTACAAAAGGGACCATCATCGTCCAGACGGCAATTGAGCTTAAATTACTGATGGAGGCCATGACCATAATCATTAGCATTGCAGGGAATTGTTTATAGAAGGTAAAGCCCTCGGCTATTTCACGAACGTAAACGGAGAGGGAGAAACGGCCTTGGGCTGGAGAGGCTTTCGGCAGCTTTTGCAAGCTGAGTAGGGTAATGATGGCGGCTAAGTAACATAACATGTTGATGCCAAGAGCTGGCAGCGCTCCACTGGCAGCGGTTAACGCACCGGCTAATGCAGGTCCCAGCAGAACTGCTGCGCTTTTGCTCCCATCAATGATAGCAAAAGCCCGCACCAGCTTCCGGCTGTCGGCAACGCCAGGAATAACAGCCATCGCTGTTGGCATGAACAGTGCGGCACAGGCGCCGCTGAGGCTCGCGGCAACAAAGAGATGCCATAGCTGCAGTTGGCCAGCCAAGCCCATGCCGAGTGGCAGTGCTATGGCTAGCAATCGAATGGCTGCCAAGGCGGCCATAAAACGGACCCGGTGCAATCGGTCGGACAGCGGTGAGCCGAGCAGGCGTAGCAGCAGTTCAGGTATGCCGGAGCTGAGCGCGAGGACTCCCATCGCTAGCTTAGATCCCGTCAGCTCATAGACGAGCCATTCCATAGCCAGTAAGCCGAAAGCATCTCCAAAAGCGCTTAAAGTAATGGTCGAGAGTAGACCATAATAGCTGCGTTTTATCATAGCTAGGTAGCTCCTTTTTTTATGCTTAACTCTCCAGATACGTCCCGATTTGCTGGGGCAGCCCATTTAAGGCTTCTAAACGCAGGCTGTACGAAGTGCTTTTAACATTGGTATGGACAATGACCAGTCCGGCTGCGCGCAGCGCAATAAGATGGTAGTGGATTGTACTTTTGGAAAGTCCCACCTCACGCACGATTTCCGTGAAATTCAGTTGTTTGCCTGTGAGTAAACGAAGGATATACAGCCGCGTCTCATCCGACAGCGCTCGGGTAAGGCGGAGTAGTGCTGGAGCAGGCCGTCCAGCTTCCGGAGGGAGAACATCACAAGAGTAGTTAGTGAATACGAATTCATCATACATAGAGGTAGTAACCAATGGACGAGCATGATATTGCGGAATAATAATGACCTGCTTCAGATGCTCAGTTGGATAGAGGCGCATTCCTTCGGTTGCTGCTTCAAAGACGTCCATGTCATTGTTACCGTTCAACGTCGCTCTTCTTGATTCGGCTTCCTGTTCAAGTCCCTTGATGATATTAGGGTCAATTCCACTGAAGTATCCCGCATTCCATTCGCGCAAGATGTCAGAGGCAGTGTCTCTGAGTTCCGCAAGGTTAGAGGGAACCGATTGACCGAAACGTCCGGAGATTTCATACAGTTCGCCCGAAGATAAGCCGTCGAACCAAACCAAAAAGCCTTCTACCGAACGCTCCCCCGGACAAGACCAAATATAGGGAGCCAAACTGAAATCATCAAGTTTCTTAAAGACCTCTTGCATTTTACGAAGCAGCATTGGCGCGAATCTTGCTTGAACATCGCGTACCCAGAGCTTGCCGGAATCCATAGCAGTATGGTTTTGCTTGCTTAGAAAAGCGGTCATACTACTAACACATTCATACATGGGTGCAAAATCGACTTCTACTTTATATTCCATGACTTGCTCCATTCCTTCAGTGAGTTACTGAATCAGAATTAGTTCTATAAATATAGAACTATTAATTGGTTTCATTGTAAACGAACTAATCATTCTTTTCAATAGCCATTAGACTGAAAAATAAGAGAATTTTTTATTATGAAAAAAAACAGTTCCACTGGGCACGTTTTGTGCACTAGGAACTGCTTATTAATGTATACACAATTTATTTGCTTTTAAGGAGTTCACATTCTATCTACAGGTTCATAATGAAGAGACTAGGTTAAGAAGTAAGCCAGGTGAGGAAACCGATAATAAACCAAATGAAGAGTTAGTCCAACGAATCAATGAAATATAATCAATTGATTATATAAGCGTGTGGTTATATAATGAATCTGAAAATGAAATAAAGAAGGTGTTATTGGACTTGAAGGACGCAAACGATTTGACTCAGGGTCCTATTATGCCTACCTTAATGAAATTAACGCTTCCCATTATTGCAACGAATTTCATCTCTACTACTTATGGTCTAGTCGATATGATTTGGGTTGGAAGATTAGGAAGTGGTCCGGTTGCCGCGATTGGTACGGCGAGTTTTTTCATTAATCTAGCGATTGCTTTATCGACAATGGTTACGATCGGCACAGGGATTAAGGTAGCGCATTGTATGGGATCTGGTCAGATAGAGAAGGCTAAATCTTATATAAAGAACGGATTTATGATGTCTACTTTACTAGGACTTCTCTATATGTGTTTAGTGCTATTAACCAAGAATCAGTTGATTGGTTTTTTTGATCTTGGAAGTGATGACGTTGAACGGATGGCTAGACAATTTCTAATGATTTCGATCTTTGGGACGGTATTTTCTATTGTTAATACATTGTTTGCAACCCTTTTAAACGCTATGGGAAATAGTAAACAACCGTTTCAGATCTTCTCTATTGGTCTTATGGTTAATATTGTCCTCGATCCATTTTTAATTTTTGGCTGGGGCAGTTTTGAAGGATGGGGAGTCGCTGGAGCAGCTATTGCAACATTAACGGCGAACATCTTGGTTACGGCTCTCTTTATCATGAAGACAAGAAAGTCAGAAATCATTTCAAACACATCAACGTGGGACAGTCGTCAAATGAAAGAAGTCATCCGCATGGGGCTTCCCATTACGATCCAACGGGTTACTTTTACGATCATATCGATCATCATTGCCAAGATCATTGTGCGTTTTGGGGCGGATGCCATTGCGGTTCAAAAAGTTGGGATTCAAATTGAATCTATTTCTTATATGACCATTGGAGGACTACAGGGAGCTATTGCTGCTTTTTTTGGTCAAAACTATGGAGCACGCCGATTCGATCGAATTAGGCAAGGTTATCGTCAGGCGCTAATCTTAACCTCCTTCTTTGGTGTGATCGTGTCGCTTATATTTATTGCGTTTCCGCAGCAGCTATTTTCATTATTTTTATCAGACCAGACGAGTATGGCATTAGGCGCAGATTATATGCGGATCATCGGATACTCACAATTGTTCATGTGTATGGAATTGATGACAGTCGGTGCTTTTAACGGCATTGGTCAAACTCACATTCCACCGATCTTTAGTATTACATTTACTGCACTCCGAATTCCGCTAGCCCTGCTATTATCCGAACCTTTTGGCTTGAATGGAGTGTGGATGTCGATTGCGCTAAGCAGTGTGTTCAAGGGTGTTATTCTTGTGTTCTGGTTTAGAAGATCTTTGTTCAGAATGAACAAACAGCAGGTAGATTATTAAGCAAAGGATGAGCGTAGAAATGGCTTTATTAAATCGTAGACTCATACAGCTCTTAAGAGATAACCATTTGAATAAGGAGCTTTTTCACGGTGAATTTGGTTTGGAAAAAGAAAATGTCAGAGTCGATCCAGAAGGGAACCTTGCGCTGACACCACATCCAAAAGCCTTTGGCAACAAATTGGAGAACCCCTATATTCAAACGGATTTCTCAGAGAGTCAGATTGAAATGGTGACACCATCATTTGATTCTATTGAAGAGACTTACAACTTTCTGGAGGCGCTGCAGGATATTGTGTCGCTAGAGCTTAAGGATGAATATCTGTGGCCGAGTAGTAATCCTCCCATGCTGCCGAACGATAAGGACATTCCCATTGCCAAGATGGGTAATCCGGTAGAGGACGAGTATAGACATCAGTTAGCGGATAAGTATGGACGCAAAAGACAATTGCTGAGCGGAATTCATTATAATTTCTCTTTTGACGAACCATTTCTTAAACAGCTTCATGACATTGTAGATCCGCAGATGAGCTATAAAGATTTCAAAGATGCTACTTATTTAAAAATAGCCCGCAACCTATTGCGATACCGCTGGCTTCTAATCTATTTAACAGGTGCTAGTCCTGTTTTTGATAAGACTTATATGGAGCAATGTGTCGCACGAGGCGAGTCGGATGATCAGAATAGCTATTATGTTCAAAATATGAATTCACTTCGGAATAGCGAATGCGGATATCGAAATGAAAAACCTCTTTATGTTTCCTTTGATTCACTTACGGACTATGTACATGATTTACAAACGTTGATCGACTCAGAGGAATTATTAAGTGTAAAAGAGTTCTATAGCCCGGTTAGAGTGAAGACGGCAAGAGGCAAACATCCGTTAGAGGAGCTGCTGCAGGATGGGATTGCTTATATAGAGCTTCGTTTTATTGATCTGAATCCACTCTATAAAATAGGAATTAGCAAAGAAACAATGACTTTCATTCATTTGTTTATCCTGTACATGCTATTGAAAGAGGACGAACCGTTCGGGGTAGAGGATCAGAAGATGGCGAACCTTAATCATGATCAATTGATCATGGAGGGGATCAAAGGCTGCTTGCATGATTACGGAGATTCTTGCGGGACGATGGAGCGGAAGGCTTTAACTTGTATTCAAGAGATGCAGGATATGATTCAGTTGTTGAACCCAGAAGATAAAGAATTCACGAACATTCTGAACGAAGCCAAGGATAAGATTCTGAATCCAGATCAAAGTTTTGCCGCGATTGTGAAGTCAGAAGTTCAACAATCCTCTTTCGTACAATATCATCTGAATAAAGCTAAACAGTATGCTGAGGAAAGTCTTGCGAACGGGTACCGATTTGTGGGATATGAGGATCTGGAGCTATCTACACAGCTTCTACTAAAAGCAGCAGTTAAACGTGGGATTAAATTTCAATTGCTCGATCGAGAAGAGAATTTCGTTCTACTTACAAAAGGCGATCATAAAGAATACGTTAAGCAAGCTACGAAGACATCCTTGGATTCTTACAGCACGGTACTAATTATGGAGAATAAAATTGTTACGAAGGAAGTCCTCAAACAACAGGGCATTCGTGTTCCCGCAGGTGAAGCATTTGGAGATCTGGAAGCAGCAATGAATGCATATGATACTTATCGTGATAAGGCTATTGTGATCAAGCCCAAATCAACGAACTTTGGACTCGGTATTACTATTTTTACAGATGAATTCTCCAAAGAAGATTATCAAAAAGCCTTCGCAATTGCCTTTGAGCATGATCGAACAGTACTGCTTGAGGAATTTATGACGGGGAAAGAATATCGTTTTCTAGTGATGGGCGATGAAGTAGTCGGAGTATTGCACCGGGTTCCGGCGAATGTGGTTGGTGATGGTGTACATACGATAGAAGAGCTAGTCCACGAAAAAAATGAGGATCCGCTAAGAGGTCGTGGCTACAAAACTCCGCTTGAGAAAATTCAGATCGGCGAAGCCGAAGAGATGTTCTTGAAGAACCACGCTCAGGCTTGGAGCGATGTTCCTCCATTCAATGAGGTGATCTTTCTACGGGAGAACTCAAATATTAGTACCGGTGGAGATAGCTTAGACTTTACTGATGAGATTCCGGACAGCTATAAAGATCTAGCCATTCAATCAGCTAAAGCTGCAGGGGCCACTATTTGTGGAGTAGACATGATGATTGATGATATTAAGGAGAAGGCCACGGGTACCAATTATAGCATTATTGAGATCAATTTTAATCCAGCGATTCATATTCACTGTTACCCCTATAAAGGGAAGAATCGCAAAGCGGACGAACGAATTTTGGATCTGTTGTTTGGCGAATAAACAGAAGCTCAACCAGTACTTTTGGTTGAGCTTCTGTTTTTAAAATAGTGCAGTATGAATCTCAACTCACTACTTGTTTATGCTAGGAGTTACCCGCTGCTGCAACGCCACTAAAGTTTCTGGCTTGGACGTTATTAAATTGATCTGTTGCCAGTGCATTTGTGAAGATTTCTGCTGTGTACTGAATCTGACCTGCTGCGACAGCCAGCGCTGGTGGGACATCTACTGCTGAGAAACCAAAAGCTTCATTTTCTCTGCTGATTGCTACACCAAATGTTGTGGTGAAAATAATCGTTCCGTTTCTGCGAACATTAATGGTATTGGTGTTGAAAAGAGGATTATTCTCTACTTTCAAAAAACCCGACAAAAGTACGCGGACATTGCCTTGATTGTCAGGCGTGACCCCTACAGTCTGAATACCGATATCCCCAAAAACAAGAGGAGTTGCTGCTAATGGGATAACCACGGGTGTGTTATCTGAAGCAGCTTGGTTGGAAAGTCGTAAATCTACAAACTGGATTGTCATATTATACTCACCTCCTAGAAATAGAATATGAGAGAAGAAGGTTCAACTCTTGGATTCATATAAAATTCATCAGTTACCTACTTGAATGGTTGTATGTCCATCCCTTGTGACACTCTTGTAACAGAGATTCGCTACGATAGCTTACGAGGTGAGAGAATGAAAAAATCTAAAGCTTTTATAATGTTAATCTTATTGTTGGTTGTAGGGTGTAGTTCAGTAACACCTCAAGCCAATCAAGAACTGAAGAAAGAAGAGAAGAAGGAAGAGAAGACAGAAAGGAATGAGAAGCTAGCCTTCTGGGAGGTCCAGAGAAAAGGAACCAATTTTATGAATTCAAAATCGTTACCGGATAACTATGAAGCTGCCAAAGAGCAGAATATTGAATTCATTCGGTTGGCACCAGATAAATGGGCAAAAGACAGTGACTATTTATTTAATGACAAACCAGATACGAACCCGGATAAAGATTTCCTAATAGGGAATGCAGATAAGTATAAAGGGATTGTTGAAGAGGATTTTACCGAGTTAAAAGCGGACTTAGATGCAGCCGAGGCTCGGGGCTCAAAAGTAGTACTGACCGTCCTAAGTCTCCCCGGAGATCGCTGGAGGCAGTTTAATAATTACGAGAATGATGATCGGATATGGAAGGATTTCAGTTATCATGAACAAGCGGCAGTATTTTGGAGAGATCTAGCAAGTCGGTTGAAAGATCATCCAGCGGTAATCGGTTATAACTTGATTAATGAACCACATCCTGAGACTGCAACGGGATTTCATGACTTCTGGACACAGGACTACAGCGAATGGTATAGCTCAGTGGAGAACACTCCTGCAGATTTGAATCTTTTATATGAAACGATAGTGACCGCTATTCGTACCGTAGATTCCAAGACACCAATCATCGTAAATTCTGGCCTGTATGCTACACCTTGGGCCTTTAAATATTTGAAACCCCTCGAAGATGAGAATGTCTTGTATGCTTTTCATATGTATGAGCCGTACGAGCTAACCAGTCAGAATAAGAAAAAAGGGTTCACCTATGAATATCCTGGGACGATAAAGGTCGGGGACAATAAAACAGAAAAAGCCTTTAACAAGGAAGCCTTAAAGGAATTTCTGGAACCTGTTGCGCAGTGGGCAAAGGAACATAACATCCCCGCAAATCGGATTGTTGCAGAAGAGTTTGGTACGAATCGACTAGTAAAAGGTGCAGATCAATACATGGCTGATTTAATTTCGATTTTTGATGATTTCGGCTGGCACTGGGCGTTTTATGCTTTCCGCGAGGATACTTGGGACGGTATGGATTATGAGCTTGGCACTGAGCCTCCAACCTGGGCGTATTGGCAAGCGATAGAGAAAGGCGAACAGCCTCCTCGGACAGCTGTGGATAACCCAATATGGGAAGTTTTGAAGAAAGGACTGGAAAGAAAGGAGTAAATGATGCTACTTGAACATTCTAATTGCCGATGATGAGAAACATATGACCACCATATTGAAGACTTATTTTGAAAAAGAGGGCTATAACGTTTGGGTAGCTGCGGATGGGGAGGAGGCGCTGGAGCTCTTTTTTTCGAATAAGATCGATCTTGTGGTCTTGGATTGGATGATGCCTAAACGAAGCGGGATTGAGGTGTGCAATGAAATCAAGCAGGTTAGTTTAGCTAAAGTGGTGATGCTGACCGCCCGATCTTCCCATGACGATGAATTTAGCGCTTTAGATATCGGTGCAGATGAATATATTAGAAAACCATTCGATCCACGGATTTTAATGCTGAGAATTAAAAAAATGCTGGGTACCGAAAAAGTAGCTGCTATACGGGACTTAGAAATTGATTTTGAACGGAAGAAAGTGTACAAGAATGGGGAGGAGCTGTCCCTTTATAAAAAAGAGTTCGAGTTGCTCACCTTCCTATATGAGAATAAAGGCCGGATTTTGTCCAGAGATTCTTTGTTATCTTCCGTTTGGGGAATGGACTACCTCGGCGAAGAACGAACCGTGGATACACATATTAAGCGATTGCGCGATAAGATTGGAGCTGATCACGTGATCACACACAGGGGAATGGGGTACAGCTTCCATGATAAAAATCAATAAAATAAGCACGAAGTTATTGATTATGGTAAGCATCATTCTGCTGATTGTGTTTGGGACATCCTATTTATTGCACAATTTTTTCTCGTCCGATTATTACCTTTACAAAATGAAAACCAAGATTAACGCTATTTATGACGAAGTAAAGGATCTCAGTCTGGATCAGCTTATGGACAAGGAAACAGCGATCGAGAACAATAACAATATAACGATTGTTAGGGTTGAAAATAGAGGAAGTACAACAGAAATTAACGACAACATACAATTTGCTCTCTTTAAAGATAAGGTATCACTCAATAAGTTCTGGATTACGGAAGAAGTCTTACAAAAGGTAAACGAAGGAAATACGGTGAATCTGTTATTTAATCAGGGGAAATTAAAGTCCAGCCTGTTAACGAAAATATATGAGCAGGATGGCAGTTTAATCCTCATCGGCACTGTGGTTGTGCACAATACAGATGCTTTAAACATCGTAAATCAACTCAGCTTCTACTCCGTTCTTTTGGGGATTATTATCAGCTTGCTGTTAGTGGCTTATTATTCGAAAAAGATCATTACCCCATTAGAGCAGTTACAGGATGTGGCGAAGGATATTTCCAATCTTGATTTTAAACAAGTGACGATTAAATCGGGGGATGAAATTGAAGAGTTATCTAAAAGCATTAATCAGATGAGTCAACGCCTAAAAAGCGCCCATGCAGAACTGGAGAAGAAAAATCAAAGCTTAAACACACTGATCTCAAGCATTTCACATGAAGTGAAGACACCGTTATCTTTAATCCAAGCCTATACGATTGGTATCCAAGACGGTCTGGATGATGGTACCTATACGGATATCATTTTGGAGCAGGTGAAATACACTTCAGATATGGTGGATTACTTGATTAAGCTGTCCAAGATTCAAAAGACCGAAGTGCATAAAGAGAAATTCGATCTTAAAGAGCTTTTGCTCAAAGTGATCTCACAATATAACATTACGCTTAAAAATAAAAACCTGACCTTACAGACCGACTTCCATTCGGTTGAACGATCCATCGTTGAAGAGGATATCAGCCAGATTGAGATTGTATTCAACAACTTAATTAGTAATGCCATTAAATATGGGGAAGAGAATGTCTTTGGAATCTCATTAGTAAATGATACTCACGACACTCTGAAGTTCACTATTACTAATAAAACCACGCGCCTGAAAGAGAAGCACTTAGCGTATATCTGGGACCCGTTCTATGTCATCGACGAGTCTCGGAATAAAGAAATCTCCGGAACTGGACTTGGCCTGTCTATCGTCGCGGAGATTCTAGCTAAAAATGATCTGAAATACGAAGCCATATTAGAGGATTCGAATATTAGTTTTAGTGTTTGGTTTGATGTAGAGGTTACAGAAAATAATTGCTAGTGGGAGGAAAATGTCCCTTAAGAAATCTTCAGTTATTGTTGCAACTCTTTCACTCTTAATCAACCTCATAATGAATATGTATCAGGCACTATCAATGATTAAATGTTTAGATTAGGGAAAACCTCCCTAATTATGTGAGATTTATCGTGCTCCAAGCGATAATTAGGGAAAATCTCCCCAATTATCAGGGTGTTTCATTCATAAAGAGGGTATTCTCGTATTTATTAGGGAGGATTTCCTTAAAAGTCACAAATTGAGCCGATAATTTACTAATTTTAGGGAGGATTTCCCTAATCCGCAAAGTGGTGTGATGTGGAGTTTAATGCAACGCTAGTGGAATTGAATTGCAGCTCATAATAAATGAAGCACTCCTTCAAGGAGGATTCATTCGCTTTAAAGCTATCGGCAGAGACACGATTCTACACATAATCGTGAATGGTTTTTAGATTTAACCCATAAATATGGTGAAAAGTAACGGAGGGAATTTTGGAACTGTAGGAGCGGAGCGTTCGCCTGAAAGCTTTCCGAAGGAAAGCTCGCATCGGAAGCATATGCTGTCTCCGGATGTTATCCGCTGATAGCGGTAAAATCAAAAACATCTGGAGACAACAGCGACCGAAAGTCCAAACATTCCCGCAGTTACGCTTGATACCTTTTCAACGAGAACTTTTAATTAAGCTTTAAAAGCGCCGCATTATCAACAAAAGTAGCCGTATTAAAAAGCATCAATACATCCTTAATATCATTCTGAGCCATGTACTCACTGATACTCCCGTTATAATAACGAATGTCGATCACGTGGATTTCCGGTACATGCTGAGTCAAAAAAGGGATGACACTATGCGCATAGGAGTCCTTGATGACGAGCAGCTTCTCCTGTTTGACTTCTTTAGGATCAAGCTGGCTTGTGATTTTCATAAGAGCATGAACGCCGCCTAGAAAATAAGAGTATTTATCTTTTTTCGTTAGATAGCTTGGATCGTACATACTTGTTAAGGTCTCACCGGTATCTACAATATGCATCTTGGTGGATACATCATTAATTGGCTTATACTCTTGAATGGAATCTGGCACCACTCCGATAAATTGACTCCGCGTATGGTAGCTTCCAAGGAACGAATCGCTTACCGTCTCAATCTCGAATTCGCTCTGGGACAGAGGCTGCCATCCCATACTTTCAGCATACGCTAAGTAAGCCAAGTAGGCGCCGTAGGTTGTCCAGTGATGATCGGTTCGATAATAAATGTCCTCTGCAGCATGCGGAGTAAGCACATCAAATCCATTTATAAAAGTTAGGCTATCACTTACTTCATCAGCAATCTTTTGATTCACCTCAGCTTGTGAGTATACAGGTGCTAACCAGGGCAAACGTTCGTTGTACAAGCCTACCGATGTAGGCGCAAGCAGAAAGGTCGTTTTGGCTTCAGGATTTTTAGCAGCAAAACGTTTCACAGCCGCTGCATATTGCTGAACCTTAATGTAATCAGGGGCATCGAATTTTTCGAATAAGTAACCGTCTTTCCCCTTATAAATCCCGTTATTTTCTTGCTGCAGCCTCATTTGCTCCACCGCCGATTTCACCCATACCCATTTGGCTCGAAAAGGGAAATGATCGGTTACAAAGTTTTCCGCTTCTTCCGCATAGGTGTGGGATAATAAATTATCCCATGTCAGACGGGGAGCGCTTTGCAAATAGCGATTCTCTAGCTCGGAGAAACGTTGAACAGGCAGTAAGAAAAAAGTTATACCCACCAGAAACAACGTCGCGACAAATCCCACCACTAGTATTCGATCCGTCCTCTGCTTCATAAACAATCACCCCCTAAGTCGTTAGAATCGGAAATATAAGAATGGGTTAAAGGTAGCATCCACTAAGTAAGCGACAGATAAGAAGAATAAGACGCCATACCAGACCAGAGCAGGAATCGATCTAGCATCCATACGCTTGGAGAGTTTCAAAGGTGTGGAGGCTAAAGTTAATACCACGAGTAGAATCGCGTTTGTGTAAGTGAAGTATAAAGTAGTGGTATTCCACAATGGCTGGCCATTAAAGCCGAGCATCGCTTGCAAGTAACTAAGTACCAATGGAAGTTCTTCAAAGGCGAACAAGACCCATCCAATGAGAATAAGCACAACGGCATAGAGATGCCTAGTCCAGCGCGGTAGACGGCTCAGCAGTTGTAGTCCCCACCATTTTTCAAAGATAAGAATGACCCCGAAGTATAATCCCCAGAACAGAAAGTTCCAGCTCGCCCCGTGCCAGATTCCTGTGAGCAGCCACACAATAAGGATATTGCGAACTTGAATACCTAACCCCCGGCGGTTGCCTCCAAGCGGGATATATACGTAGTCACGAAACCAACTGCTTAAGGAAATATGCCATCTCCGCCAGAAGTCAGTTATACTCTGTGAAATATAAGGCTTGTTGAAGTTTTCGTTAAATCGGAAGCCGAACATAAGGCCGAGGCCAATCGCCATATCCGAATACCCACTGAAATCAAAATAGATCTGAAAGGCAAACGCAATAATGCCAAGCCAAGCGGTTAAAGCAGGCATGGACTCCAGATTGGAGCTGGATATGGTGTGCCAGAGCAGGCCGATGTTGTTGGCGAGCAGCACTTTTTTGGCTAGTCCGATAATAAATCTTCTTACACCCTCCGCGAACATGGGGATATCCACCGAACGCTCACGTAGTTGCTCTGCTATAGTGTTATATTGAACGATAGGACCGGCTACTAATTGCGGAAACAGAGCTACAAACGTCCCGAAATCAATCCAATTCCGCTGTGCTTTGGTAGTTCCTCTGTAGACATCAATGATGTAGGACATGGATTGAAAAGTATAGAACGATATCCCAATAGGTAATGGTAAATCAGTTAAAGGGATATGAGTGCCGAGGAGTTCGTTTACATTCTGGATGAGAAAATCGGCGTATTTAAAATACGACAATAAGCCCAGGTTAATAATGACGGAGCTAACCACAATCCACTTGCGCTGCACCGTAGTTAGCTTCGGTCTACTAAGAAGTAGACCAAAGCCGTAATCCGTAACGGTAGACAGCAACATAATTACAATGTAGACGGGTTCGCCCCATGCATAAAACACCAGACTGCTCAAAAATAAAATGAGATTTTTAATCCGCCAAGGCGAAACGTAGTAGAGTGCAAGGACAGCCGGCAGAAACAGGAATAGGAAGAGTAGGCTGCTGAATACCATCGCTAATTATTTTTTAGTAAACAAGGTATCGAATTCAGTCACCAGCTGATCCGCACTCTCGGAAATCACGAATAAGATGTAATTGCCTTTTTTGACCAGTTTATAATTTTGGGCGTTCTCATATTGATCCGGAAGGTATTGTTCGAACTGCTTTTGAATATCTGCCGCACGCTCTTTGACTGCGGTTTCGACAGTAGAGATATCTTTGGCATCTTTAACTTTTAAAATAGCAATTTCATTACTTTTCACATTCATCATTGGCATTCTAATGCTATAATCTTCAAGTAATGATGGAGCTAGATGGTACAGCTGACTCACCATATCTTCTTCAACTTCCATTAATGAAGGCTGTTCCACTTTTGCAAGCATTTCGTCGACCATCTCTTTCGCCGTCAGATTGGTTTCTACTGCGGCTTCATTGTTACTGCTGGCACAGGCGCTAAGCACCACACTTAATACAATAGTTAACGCTAGAATGAAGGTATGCTTTTTCAATTAGGTCACTCTCCTTGGTGTGTTTGATCTACAATTCTCTAGTTAACTAACGTATAGAGTCTATAGAATGTTGCGCGACACTTTCTTTCGAATACTTTACCCCAATTTTGTGGAAATATGTTTGAATGAAAAGGTCATGCAAAGATCTTCCTCTCTTAGCTTGCGCAATGGTTGGTTATACTGTTACTGTAAGATAGATAGTTTTGAATAGAAGGGGATTGAACGGAATGATCGAAGAACTAAACAATAATGGATTACCGGAGAATTACGAGGAATTAAAGAAAGCTGCGAACCGCTCTGCGGATTGGAGAGCCCGTCTAGAAGCAGTTGAAGAACTGGGACAGACTAACCACAAACAAATTATCGATATCCTGACGCGTTTAATGGAGAGCGATCCTGTATATACAGTTCAAGAAGCGGCTTACCTTAAACTGAAGGCATTCGGCGAAGATGTTAAAGCACCATCCAAGAATAAACCGGAGCTAGTGAAAGGCGTTTCCAAAATACTCCTGAGAATTAAGAAGAGCCTGCCTAGAGATCATTCGTACGAGGATTTCAAAGAGAAGCTGAAGAAGATGAGAATCGACGTCTATGACACTTATGAAGGCGAAAAAGGCGATGACTTCGACGCGTGGCTGATGAAGATGTGGACTTCCGCGAACAAGTAAAGGATGACAACATGCAAACTAACAAATTAACAGAACAATTTCAAGAATACCTTAAACTGTCTGCTGACCTACGTCCTGACTATATTGCCAGCTTAGGTAAGGGTGATAATGAAGCGAAGATTACGGCGATTTTTCCGGAAGCCCCTGAACTGTTGAAAGCTATTTATAGCACAGTTTCAGGTACAAGCAGTGAGGAAGAAGAACCAAGTCTGATCGAATTTATTCCAGGGTATCGTCTAATTCATATTAATGAATATGAAGCAGAGATGAAGATATTAGCTGGAATATTGGAGGAAAAAGGCCATCAAGCGGATGGCGTTATCTTGCCGATCTTAACGAATTACGGTAGCGACTTCATTTGTTACCATAAATCCGCGGATGGTGTGGAACGTGTATGTGACCTGCTGCATGATTTTGGGGATCTGATTGTAATGTATGAATCACCTGAAAAGTTTCTGGAGACTTTATGTGAGTTCTACAAGCAAGAGGTTTATTTCCTGGATGAAGAGGGTTACCTCGATTGTGATTTAGTAAAAGAGGGCGAAGTAGGCGCAGCCTTGAACCCGGATGCAAAATACTGGTCTGAATAATTAACAAGAGCAGCAGTCCAATTATGGACTAGCTGCTCTTGTTGTTTTTAAGCCTCAGTAAGATGAAGCCTCCTGTTTCATATCGATCTTAATCTTGCGCAGCACGTTTCTCCTGCTCCCGCAGCTCTATTCTCCGTATTTTACCGGAGGCAGTTTTCGGAAGATCCTGAATGAATTCGATTTTACGAGGATACTTATAAGGAGCGGTCCACTCTTTAACATGGGATTGCAGCTCCTTCACAAGCTCAGGAGAAGCGGTAGTCTCATCCCTCAGTACAATAAAAGCCTTAACGATGTGTCCGCGGATTTCATCCGGACTAGCAACGACCGCGCATTCTTTAACTGAGGCATGCTTCATCAGGGCTTCCTCTACCTCAAAAGGACCAATGGTGTAACCCGAGCTAATGATAATGTCATCTCCACGGCCCTCGAACCAGAAATAACCGTCTTCATCCTTCCGCGCCCGGTCGCCGGTTACGAAGAACTCACCGTGAGTGCAGCTTTCTTTTCTGCCGGGGTCTTTGTAATAGGTATGGAATAACGCTGGCATGCTTAAGTGCACTGCGATATCTCCAACGACTCCAGCAGGTAACGGAATCCCGTCTTCGTCTACCACTTCAACTAGACCGGGAGCAATAGACTTACCCATTGACCCTATTCGAATTGGCGTATCTTTAAGTGTTCCGATGATAAGCGTACTTTCGGTCTGTCCGTAGCCATCACGAATCGTGATATTGAATTCACGTTGAAAAGTGTTGATGACCTCTTGATTCAAAGGCTCTCCAGCGGAAACTGCGCAGCGAAGGTGGGACAAGTCATAATGACTGAGGTCTTCCAATTTAGCCATTAAGCGATATTCGGTTGGTGTACAACATAACACCTCAATGTTGTGATCCTGCAGCAGCTGCAAATATTTTTTAGGATGAAAAGATCCACTATATACAAAGCCGGTCGCCCCGTTACCAAGGACGGATAAAAAGGGACTCCAAATCCACTTCTGCCAGCCCGGTGCCGCTGTTGCCCAGACGGTGTCTGTTTCTTTAATATCAAGCCATTGAGGTGAAGTGATCCGCAAGTGAGCATAACCCCAACCATGACTATGAACGACGGCTTTAGGGTTGCCGGTTGTTCCAGAGGTATATGCCAAGATCGCCATATCGTCACGGTGGCTTTCGACTGTATTGAACGCATCCGGTTGATCAATCATTAGTTCTTCTAGATCTAACCATCCGTTACCGAGCTCGTCAGAGCTGCCAGATACGGAAAGACGGTAATCCAGAGCAGGCAGATCCTCCGAAATTTTATTTACTTCCTCAGTAACCTCTGACCAGGCAATAACGGCTCTGGCTTCGGCATGCCGCAGACGATAGGATAAATCCTTGGCGCGAAGCATTTCTGATGAAGGGATAATCGCAAGTCCTAGCTTCAGACATGCTAAATAGATGACATAAGCGATGATTCGACGTGGAACCATAACAAGAACACGATCCCCTTGCTCGAGACCAAGTGCTGCGAGTCCACCGGCAAGTCGGTTAGCTTGTTTGCGAAGTTCTCCGTAAGTGATTTCCTCGTAGTCACCTAGTTCATTCAACCACTTAAGTGCAATCTTTTCCGGTGCATGACGTTCCATTTCCGAAGTGAGATTGTAGTACTCAGGTGCGATCCACTGCTGATTATCCAATATGAACCTCTCCTATATCAAACAAGATGTGTATAGCTGTTACACTTAGTATAGCACGTTATCCTAGTACCAGGTACTAGTACCTTGATGCTTAAATTTGATATCATAGGGTTCAGAAGGTTAAGATAACTTGTGTAAATATAAATCCAGAAAGTGAGAACTATGTTATGAATCACACAACTTTTGATGAAATATTCGCTATTATGGAAGCCTCTTTTCCCACTTCCGAGATCAGAACCTATGAGGGACAACAGGCGTTATTGGATGTTCCACATTACCGATTGATTACCGAAGTGAATGCTGAGGGGAAAATCATTGCTTTTATAGCTTGCTGGGAGTTTCCAGGATTTCGATTTGTAGAACATATCGCAGTGGACCCAAGTATAAGAGGTGGAGGCATTGGTAAAAAGCTGATGGAGGAGTATATCCGTAAGTCAGGCAAACCTGTGCTTTTGGAAGTTGAACCGCCATTGGGTGAAATGGAACAACGGAGAATCGGTTTCTATGAGCGGCTGGGCTTTCATCTGAATCCTTATGAGTATGTGCAGCCCCCTCTGCGTGAGGAAAATGCTGATTTACCGCTTCAAATCATGACCTATCCTAACCCTGTCGATGAAGAAGAGTTCAATTTATATCGAGAAATTTTATATACAGAAGTGTATAAGGTTACAACACCGTATCAAAGTTAATCTCTTCAGCAACCCGTACGATCCTTTTTAGGACAAGCGGGTTGCTGTTTTTATTTTTGGTTAAATGAATGATATTTTGATTTTTTTAATTACAAAATGGGTACAAGTAAGAAACAACTTAGAGACATAATCTTATTTTTTTTGAGCTAAAGTAAGAACAAAGATTGAACTTTCAAGGAGGGCTTACTTATGAAAAACAAAAAAATAATCATAGCAACAATGGTGTTTGGGATGGTAGTTACAGGATCAGCCGGTGTATATGCGGGAACTAAACTTCAAAAAATCACTGCATACCTCAATCACAGCATTGGTTTTAAGGTGAACGGTACGGCGTATACGCCGGTTGATAATAAAGGGAACGCGTTGGCGCCAATTACTTATAACAATACAACCTATCTTCCTGTACGTGCGATTGCTGATGTGATGAAGGTGCCTGTGACCTTTGATGCGGTGAACAATCAGGTTATTCTGGGCACAGGAGGCTCGGTGACTGACACTATTTCTCTGACTCCTGTACAATACAACAGCACTCAGAAAGAAGAGATTGTTAAAGCCTTCGCCAACTTCCAAGGTTTCGAAACAGCCTATGCACCTACTCAAATGGTGAGTGGAGACGCATTCCAAAAAGTGGTGGGCTCTGATGATGGTGTGAACTTTCTGTTTAAACAGATGAAGGTGAACATTTCTCCTCGTGATTATGCTTACGATTACAAAGGTGAGACCGTAAAGCTCTCTAATGGAACCGAAGCTAAATGGTACAGCCCATCCAGCGATTCGTTGTTCTTGACCTATAAACTGGATGATCGTTTTGTTACGATTAGTTCCCCAAATAAAACACTGAGTAAGACGCAATTAGAAAAAGTAGCAGTAAATGTAGTGAAATGGAGTAAATAAGGTTTTCTTTAACACTTCTCTTTGTGCTTTAAAAAGTAAAGCAGCAAGTCTCCCATAGTTGGAGAGGCTTGCTGCTTTTTTTTGTGTTTGAGAGCTGATCATTTAAAGCTTTTACTTACTGTGCTGTTTATTTGGCAGCTTTTGACTTGGTGTACTTTTACCATGATGTTCTTTATTCTTTTCAGCTTTCTTTTGGGTGTCGTGTACTTTTTCTACAAAAGCATGAGTATCGTCCATGTTTATCCTCCTTGATTGGCAACCTTGCCGTTACTGTAACCACTTTTGTAAGAATACATACATGATGTACTTTACAAACTTCTATGTTTATAAAGACATTGCGAAAATATTTGATAGTTACTATAAATGGATGCAAGCATTTCATAGAACAGTAAGGGAGACTGATTATGAACAGGTTATTTAAACAAGCTGTATCCATGACCTTAGCTTTCGTTATGGTACTGGGAATTACATTCACAGGAATGCCAGCTTATGCTGAAGACAGCAATGGGGATGCTGGATTACTGCAATTACAATCGCTAGAGCCTGTTACATTATTGGCAGGGAATTCTACGTGGAAGTATCTAGATCATGGAACAGATCAAGGGACGGTATGGCGGTCCGTGTACGACGATTCAACATGGGCGTCTGGTCAAGCACCGCTTGGTTATAAAGATAATGGAACCGGAGTCAGCAGCAAGCAATTTGGTGCTCTGAACACAAATATAAGCTACGGTTCTAATAAGAGTATGAAATATCGTACTTCTTACTTCCGTACAAACGTAATGGTGAATAAGGAAGAGATTACGAAATCCGATAAAATCTTGGGCAACTTCGCATTTGATGACGGAGCTGTACTATATCTGAACGGTAAAGAAATCTACCGTGAGGCTATGCCAGCGGGTGAAATCACTTTTCAAACCAAAAGCTCAACTAACTTAAGTGATCCAAACGAATATACCAAGGTAGACCTTACTGAAGTCGTAAAGGCTAACTTGAAGGATGGAAGTAATGAGCTTTCAGCTGAGGTTCATCAGTCGAGTGATGGTAGCTCTGACTTGTACTGGGATATGAACCTGATTGCTTATCCGGTAGTAGAGACTGTAGAACCTGGAGTTGGGAAGCCTGAGTCAATCGCGCTTACCTTTAACGGAAACCCTCAGACTAGTATGGGGTTCAATTGGTATGCACCTGAGAAAGTAACAGGCACCAAGCTTGAAGTAGTAGAAGCTTCTAAAGTAGTGAATGGTCAGTTTCCAGTAGATGCTCAAACTTACGAGGGGACATCTGTTACAACAAGCGTGTATATGACAAAAGCGGATAAGTCAGCCAAGAAACCAGTGGTACTGACTAGCCATAAGGTCATTGCCGACAAATTGCAGCCGGGAACGGAGTATGCTTACCGTGCTGGGGATGGACAAGCTGACAATTGGAGTGACATCGGAACGTTTACAACGGAAAGCTCGAGTAATCAAGCCTTTAAGTTCTTATATACAACGGACTCTCAAGGAACAACTGAAGGTGATTTTGATATTTGGAATCATACCCTTCAAGAGGGATTGGCTAAATTCCCGACAAGCGAATTCATTCTGAATTCCGGTGATTTGGTAGATAACGGTGATATTGAGGAGCAATGGGGATGGTTCTTCAATAAACCAAAGGATATTCTAGCAAATATTCCATTGGTTCCACTGGTAGGTAATCACGAAAGTAAGAGTTATAGCAATTACACAACTCATTTTAATTTACCTAATGTCTCAAATACGGGCGCAAAACCAGATGGCTCTGTCTATTCTTTTGACTACGGTTCAGCACACTTTATGGTTATTAATACAGAATATTATGGTGCTAGCTCGAATCTTGAGAATAATGAAATTTACAATAAACAAGTAGAGTGGCTGCGCAGTGAAGCCGCGAAAAGCGATCAGAAGTGGAAGGTTGTGCTCTTGCATAAATCACCTTATTCTGTTGCCAGTCACACAAATGATACAGATGTACTCTATTACAGAGCTAATTTGACAAAGGTATTTGATGAGCTTGGTATTGACATGGTTATCGGTGGACATGACCACACCTATACTAGAAGCTATCAAATGTACAACAATCAGCCGTTGACGGATATTAAGCCGGACAAAAACGGAGTGGTAACTGATCCTAAGGGTACGCTATACCTGATTACAAATGCTGCGGGCAATAAAAAATATAATGTTGGCGCAGGTCCGTTTCCTTTTGCAGCTAAATACGAACAGCCTGGTAAGGAAATGTTCACAGGAATGACTGTAACTAACGATGAATTCTCGTACGAAGCCTACACCACAACAACTGGTGGAACTACAGACTTGTATGATAAGTACAGCATTCATAAGTCTGACGTAGCTGTTAAACCTGTGCAGAATGCAAAAGCTACTGTAGCAGATGGCGGTAAAATCACGTTAACTTGGGATGCGCCTGCATCCGGTGCACCAGTATCGGGATATCGCATTTATGAGCAAAATGATCTGGTATCTGCAAATTGGACGGTCAGTGTTCCTAATGCAGAAGGTCAAACTTCTTATAGTTACACTGTAGAAAATACTAATCCAAACCAAACCTATCAATTTGTTATCAAAGCTGTAAGTGACAGAACAAATTCAGAAGCTAAAGTTGCTTCTACCGATGCTATCAAAAAAGTTACCGTTACCTTTAACGGTGACCCAGTTAGTGCTAAAGGATTCACTTGGTACACAGCGTTGAAATCTGCAGGAAGCGACCTGCAGGTTGTAGAGAATACGGGCGTTACTCCAGACTTTACAAAAGCTGCTGAGTTTACAGGACGTTCAGCTGTTTCCAGAAATTCAAAGAATGAATTAGTTCATAAAGCTGAAGCTTCTGACCTTAAGGCTGATACGAAATACTACTTCCGTGTAGGTGATAAAGCACTAGGATTGTGGAGTGCAGTGGGAACTTTCGAAACTGCTGCTAAGACAGGTGCATTTACTTTCATTGATCTGGCAGACACACAGGCTAAGACGGAAGATGAAGCGATTCTTTCCGGTGAAACGATGGCAAAAGCACTTACGACATTCCCGAATGCAGAGTTTGTGGCGATTAACGGAGATATCGTAGATACTGGAACCAATGAATCACAGTGGAATTGGTTGCTTGGCCATTCGCAGGAAACCTTGCTCAATACGACTGTTGTTCCAGTTGCGGGGAACCATGAGGATAAAGCGAATGCCTTCTATGAGCACTACAATATTAAGGAAGCAGCAGGCTCACCGACAGAAACAGGAGCATACTATTCCTATGATTACAGCAATGCGCACTTTGTAGTCTTGAACACGAATGAGAATTCGGACGAATATGCTAACTTCAGCAAAGCACAGTTGGATTGGATGAAGGCCGATGTAAAAGCAGCGAAGGCTGCTGGAGCGAAGTGGATTATCGTCGCTATGCATAAAGGACCATACACAACCTCTAACCACGCTACTGACAAGGATATTATGGGTGCAAATGGAGAAAGAGCGAAAGTCGCTCCAATGATGGCTGAACTGGGCATTGACTTGGTTCTTCAAGGCCACGATCATATTTATGCACGGACGAAGCCAATCAAGGCTGACGGAACTGCAGCAGACACAGTGAAGATCAAGGAAAGCTTCAATGGTCAAACTGTGGAGTACACAGTAAACCCAGATGGAACGATCTATCTGATTCCAGCTACAGCAGGAGCAAAGGTTTACTACAAGAACATGAAACCTGAGTTGGGAGATGCGTACTATAACCTCTTTGAAGTAGCCAATGAGAATACAGCTGCTAAATACGGAGCGGACCCAAGTGATGCTACGCGTCCAATGCGCGGTCAAGTTCAGACCTTTGTTGGTATCACTGTAGATGCAGGGAAGCTGACAGCTGTATCTTATGAGATTGATCAGAATGTTAATGAGGCTAAACCATATGTTCTTGAAGAGTTCGGCATTGTTAAAGGTGATGAGAATGGTGGAGTTACACCAACACCAACACCAACACCAACACCAACACCAACACCGACGCCAACAACAGAGCCGACAACAGCACCAACAACAGCACCAACAACAACACCAACAACAGCGCCAACAACAGCACCAACAACAGCACCAACAACAAAACCGACAGCAACACCAACGCCAACAGTAGCGCCAACAACAACACCAGCACCAACAACGGCGCCTTCCCCAACTGCAACGCCAGTTAGTAAGCCATCTTTAACGGATACTAGCAATCACTGGGCAGCTGCTGTTATCGAGAAAGCAGTAGCAGCTGGTTTTGTTAGTGGTTATCCGGATGATACTTTCCGTCCGAATCAGAAAGTAAATCGGGTTGAATTTATCACAATGCTGGCGCGTGCTTTGCAATTGCCGGACAATGGTGATACATCAAGCTTTAAGGATTCTGCGAAGATTCCAGCATGGGCAAAGTCTTTTGTAGCACAGGCTGTATCTTTGCAAATTATCAGTGGCTATGATGATGGGACATTCCGTCCTACACAGGAGCTGACGCGTACAGAATTAGCAGTTATGGTTGTTCGTGCTCTTGGCATTACAGTAGATCCTAAAGCGACATTAACCTTCAATGATGCTAAGGATGTACCAGCATGGGCTGTGCCGTATATTGCAGCAGCAGCGAAATCAGGCCTTGTGAATGGTGTAGGGCAGAATAAATTTGCACCTAACCAGAAGGCAACAAGAGCAGAGGCAGTTACTATAATCCTTTCCTTGTTAGAAAAAGGGCAGAAATAAACTAGTATCAGTGTGAAATGATCTCAAGCTTACTAAGTATCAAACAAAGGGGCTCAGCTTATCTGCTGGGCCTCCTTTTTGTTTATTGCGGTTTTTAGAAGAACTCTTAAACTGTTCAAACCCTTACTAAAGTAAGCGGAGGCGGAAGAAGATGAACTAACGGAATGCGAAGTAATATTAATTTATAAAAAAGTGTTGCAATCAATCTCTATACATGATATATTCTAATTCCGGCCAAGAAATACACATGCCGAGCTCGAAAAAGAATTTAAAAAAAAGAGCTTGACATTAAATAGCCGAACATGATATAGTATAAGAGTTGCTGCTGAGACATTAAACGGCGCCAACGAGAACTTGATCTTTGAAAACTGAACAACGAGTGAGTAGGAAATCACGAAAGTGAATTCCAAATTAGAGAATTAATTTTCTCGTCAGATGTTTCAAAATGAGCATATCGCTCTTTTCAATACTAATTGGAGAGTTTGATCCTGGCTCAGGACGAACGCTGGCGGCGTGCCTAATACATGCAAGTCGAGCGGAGTTATTTTGAAAGCTTGCTTTCAAAATAACTTAGCGGCGGACGGGTGAGTAACACGTAGGCAACCTGCCCCTTAGACTGGGATAACTACCGGAAACGGTAGCTAATACCGGATAATTTCTTTTTTCTCCTGAAGAAAGAATGAAAGACGGAGCAATCTGTCACTGAGGGATGGGCCTGCGGCGCATTAGCTAGTTGGTGGGGTAACGGCCCACCAAGGCGACGATGCGTAGCCGACCTGAGAGGGTGAACGGCCACACTGGGACTGAGACACGGCCCAGACTCCTACGGGAGGCAGCAGTAGGGAATCTTCCGCAATGGACGAAAGTCTGACGGAGCAACGCCGCGTGAGTGATGAAGGTTTTCGGATCGTAAAGCTCTGTTGCCAGGGAAGAACGTCCGGTAGAGTAACTGCTACCGGAGTGACGGTACCTGAGAAGAAAGCCCCGGCTAACTACGTGCCAGCAGCCGCGGTAATACGTAGGGGGCAAGCGTTGTCCGGAATTATTGGGCGTAAAGCGCGCGCAGGCGGTCATTTAAGTCTGGTGTTTAAACCTTGGGCTCAACCTGAGGTCGCACTGGAAACTGGGTGACTTGAGTACAGAAGAGGAAAGTGGAATTCCACGTGTAGCGGTGAAATGCGTAGATATGTGGAGGAACACCAGTGGCGAAGGCGACTTTCTGGGCTGTAACTGACGCTGAGGCGCGAAAGCGTGGGGAGCAAACAGGATTAGATACCCTGGTAGTCCACGCCGTAAACGATGAGTGCTAGGTGTTAGGGGTTTCGATACCCTTGGTGCCGAAGTTAACACAGTAAGCACTCCGCCTGGGGAGTACGGTCGCAAGACTGAAACTCAAAGGAATTGACGGGGACCCGCACAAGCAGTGGAGTATGTGGTTTAATTCGAAGCAACGCGAAGAACCTTACCAGGTCTTGACATCCCTCTGAATCTGCTAGAGATAGCAGCGGCCTTCGGGACAGAGGAGACAGGTGGTGCATGGTTGTCGTCAGCTCGTGTCGTGAGATGTTGGGTTAAGTCCCGCAACGAGCGCAACCCTTAACTTTAGTTGCCAGCAAGTAATGTTGGGCACTCTAGAGTGACTGCCGGTGACAAACCGGAGGAAGGTGGGGATGACGTCAAATCATCATGCCCCTTATGACCTGGGCTACACACGTACTACAATGGCCGGTACAACGGGAAGCGAAGCCGCGAGGTGGAGCCAATCCCATCAAAGCCGGTCTCAGTTCGGATTGCAGGCTGCAACTCGCCTGCATGAAGTCGGAATTGCTAGTAATCGCGGATCAGCATGCCGCGGTGAATACGTTCCCGGGTCTTGTACACACCGCCCGTCACACCACGAGAGTTTACAACACCCGAAGTCGGTGGGGTAACCCGCAAGGGAGCCAGCCGCCGAAGGTGGGGTAGATGATTGGGGTGAAGTCGTAACAAGGTAGCCGTATCGGAAGGTGCGGCTGGATCACCTCCTTTCTATGGAGAATCGTCTTCTGCAATGAAGACATTCAAATCGGAAGTTAAACTTCCAAATCTCAGGTTTAGGCCTGTTACTCACTCGTTGCTCAGTTTTGAGAGTTTAAGCTCTCAAGTAAGACTTGATCCTTGAAAACTGGATACCGAAACGAATTTGCGTTTTAGAACATCTTTTAGCAACTTGTGCAAACAAGTAAATGTTATTAGTGAGATGATTCCAAGAGAGATATCGTATGATATTTTCCTGCGGAAAAATCAAGGTTAAGCTAATAAGAGCACACGGAGGATGCCTAGGCGCCAGGAGCCGACGAAGGACGTGGCGAACAACGAAACTGCCTCGGGGAGCTGTAAGCAAGCTTTGATCCGGGGGTGTCCGAATGGGGAAACCCAGCTGTGGTAATTCGCAGTTACTCATACCTGAATACATAGGGTATGTAGAGGCAGACCAGGGGAACTGAAACATCTAAGTACCCTGAGGAAGAGAAAACAATAGTGATTCCGTCAGTAGCGGCGAGCGAACGCGGAACAGCCTAAACCTAAGAGCTTGCTCTTAGGGGTTGTGGGACGTCTCACATGGAGTTACAAAGGAATATGGTAGGTGAAGAGGTCTGGAAAGGCCCGCGATAGAGGTAAAAGCCCTGTAACCTAAACTGTGTTCTCTCCGAGACGGATCCCGAGTAGTGCGGGGCACGTGAAACCCCGTATGAATCCAGCAGGACCATCTGCTAAGGCTAAATACTACCTGGCGACCGATAGTGAAACAGTACCGTGAGGGAAAGGTGAAAAGCACCCCGGAAGGGGAGTGAAATAGAACCTGAAACCGTGTGCTTACAAAAAGTCAGAGCCCTATTAATGGGTGATGGCGTGCCTTTTGTAGAATGAACCGGCGAGTTACGTTTAACATGCAAGGTTAAGTCGAGAAGACGGAGCCGCAGCGAAAGCGAGTCTGAATAGGGCGATTTAGTATGTGGACGTAGACCCGAAACCGTGTGATCTACCCCTGTCCAGGGTGAAGGTGCGGTAACACGCACTGGAGGCCCGAACCCACGCACGTTGAAAAGTGCGGGGATGAGGTGGGGGTAGCGGAGAAATTCCAATCGAACTCGGAGATAGCTGGTTCTCCCCGAAATAGCTTTAGGGCTAGCCTCGGTATAAGAGTAGTGGAGGTAGAGCACTGATTGGGTGCGGGGTCCGCAAGGATTACCAAGCTCAGTCAAACTCCGAATGCCATATACTTATTGCCGGGAGTCAGACAGTGAGTGCTAAGATCCATTGTCAAAAGGGAAACAGCCCAGACCATCAGCTAAGGTCCCCAAGTGTGTGTTAAGTGGGAAAGGATGTGGAGTTGCACAGACAACCAGGATGTTGGCTTAGAAGCAGCCACCATTGAAAGAGTGCGTAATAGCTCACTGGTCGAGTGACTCTGCGCCGAAAATGTAACGGGGCTAAACACACCACCGAAGCTATGGCTAGATACGTATGTATCTGGGGTAGGGGAGCGTTGTATGTGGGTTGAAGGTGTACCGTAAGGAGCGCTGGACAGCATACAAGTGAGAATGCCGGTATGAGTAACGAAAAGATCAGTGAGAATCTGATCCGCCGAAAGCCCAAGGTTTCCTGAGGAAGGCTCGTCCGCTCAGGGTAAGTCGGGACCTAAGGCGAGGCCGAAAGGCGTAGTCGAAGGACAACAGTTTGAAATTACTGTACCACCGTAATCCGCTACGAGCGATGGGGTGACGCAGGAGGGTAGTGACGCGGACTGATGGATATGTCCGTCTAAGCAGTGAGGCTGATGTGTAGGCAAATCCGCACATCATTAAGGCTGGGCTGTGATGGGGAGCGAAAATTGTAGTAGCGAAGGTCATGATCTCACACTGCCAAGAAAAGCCTCTAGCCAGGAGAAGGTGCCCGTACCGCAAACCGACACAGGTAGGCGAGAAGAGAATTCTAAGGCGCGCGGAAGAACTCTCGTTAAGGAACTCGGCAAAATGACCCCGTAACTTCGGGAGAAGGGGTGCCCCGGTAGTGTGAATAGCACGAGGGGGCCGCAGTGAAAAGGCCCAAGCGACTGTTTAGCAAAAACACAGGTCTGTGCGAAGCCGCAAGGCGAAGTATACGGGCTGACGCCTGCCCGGTGCTGGAAGGTTAAGGGGAGTGGTTAGGGGTAACCCGAAGCTATGAACCGAAGCCCCAGTAAACGGCGGCCGTAACTATAACGGTCCTAAGGTAGCGAAATTCCTTGTCAGGTAAATTCTGACCCGCACGAATGGCGTAACGACTTGGGCGCTGTCTCAACGAGAGATCCGGTGAAATTTTAATACCTGTGAAGATGCAGGTTACCCGCGACAAGACGGAAAGACCCCATGGAGCTTTACTGCAGCTTGATATTGAATTTGGGTACGATCTGTACAGGATAGGTGGGAGCCGTAGAAATCGGAGCGCAAGCTTCGGTGGAGGCGCCGTTGGGATACCACCCTGATCGTATCTAGGTTCTAACCTAGTGCCCTAATCGGGTACGGGGACCGTGTCAGGCGGGCAGTTTGACTGGGGCGGTCGCCTCCTAAAGAGTAACGGAGGCGTTCCAAGGTTCCCTCAGAATGGTTGGAAATCATTCGAAGAGTGCAAAGGCATAAGGGAGCTTGACTGCGAGACCTACAAGTCGAGCAGGGACGAAAGTCGGACTTAGTGATCCGGTGGTACCGCATGGAAGGGCCATCGCTCAACGGATAAAAGCTACCCTGGGGATAACAGGCTTATCTCCCCCAAGAGTCCACATCGACGGGGAGGTTTGGCACCTCGATGTCGGCTCATCGCATCCTGGGGCTGAAGTAGGTCCCAAGGGTTGGGCTGTTCGCCCATTAAAGCGGTACGCGAGCTGGGTTCAGAACGTCGTGAGACAGTTCGGTCCCTATCTGTCGTGGGCGCAGGAAATTTGAGAGGAGCTGTCCTTAGTACGAGAGGACCGGGATGGACGTACCGCTGGTGCACCAGTTGTTTCGCCAGAAGCATGGCTGGGTAGCTACGTACGGACGGGATAAGCGCTGAAAGCATCTAAGCGTGAAGCCCCCCTCAAGATGAGATTTCCCAATTAGTAAGACCCCTTGAAGACGACGAGGTAGATAGGTTGGAGGTGGAAGTGCAGTAATGCATGGAGCTGACCAATACTAATCGGTCGAGGGCTTATCCTATACTTAAAATGCAAATTCAATTCGGATTCAGTTTTCAGGCGATTAAGCCTGAGCATTACGCTGTAATGCCCGTTTGGTGGCGATAGCGGAGGGGTTCCACGCGTACCCATCCCGAACACGACCGTTAAGCCCTCCAGCGCCGATGGTACTTGGACCGAAGGGTCCTGGGAGAGTAGGACGCCGCCAAGCGGACAACCACATTACCCGTGGTATTTTTTTTGCCCTTAATATTCGTATGTCTTAAAAGGGCCTTTAGCTCAGCTGGTTAGAGCGCACCCCTGATAAGGGTGAGGTCGGTGGTTCGAGTCCACTAAGGCCCACCATATTCCCTGATAGCTCAGTTGGTAGAGCACTCGACTGTTAATCGAGTTGTCACAGGTTCGAGTCCTGTTCGGGGAGCCATTTATGGAGAGGTGTCCGAGTTTGGCCGAAGGAGCACGATTGGAAATCGTGTAGGCGCCACAAGCGTCTCGAGGGTTCGAATCCCTCTCTCTCCGCCATGAATTTACTTCCCTGTTAGGGATGAGAAGCCTAGGTGGTTCGTTGAAGCATAAGCTTCGTTAGGAATGCTTCGCAATCTCGATCGTAGTGAGAGTATCCCTCTCTCTCCGCCATAAAGTTTATTAGCATGGCCCGTTGGTCAAGGGGTTAAGACACCTCCCTTTCACGGAGGTAACATGGGTTCGAATCCCATACGGGTCATAACATGGAGGCTTAGCTCAGCTGGGAGAGCATCTGCCTTACAAGCAGAGGGTCGGGGGTTCGATCCCCTCAGCCTCCACCATATTCATTTAAGAACGACGCGGGGTGGAGCAGCCCGGTAGCTCGTCGGGCTCATAACCCGAAGGCCGCAGGTTCAAATCCTGCCCCCGCAACCAAATTTTCCTTAAGCATGATGTTTTGGGACTAGCTGGCGTAGTGTAAATGAATAGTATATACTTATTAAATGACGCGGGGTGGAGCAGCCCGGTAGCTCGTCGGGCTCATAACCCGAAGGCCGCAGGTTCAAATCCTGCCCCCGCAACCAATTTACATTTATGCATTATGTCTGTGGAACCGTGGTGTAGTTGGCCTAACATGCCTGCCTGTCACGCAGGAGATCGCGAGTTCGAATCTCGTCGGTTCCGCCATTTAGTTAATTATTGTTGGGGATTAGCCAAGCGGTAAGGCAACGGACTTTGACTCCGTCATGCATAGGTTCAAATCCTATATCCCCAGCCATTTATGAGAGCCATTAGCTCAGTTGGTAGAGCACCTGACTTTTAATCAGGGTGTCGAAGGTTCGAGTCCTTCATGGCTCACCATTATTTTTAAAGTGTGCGCGTGTGGCGGAATGGCAGACGCACCAGACTTAGGATCTGGCGTTTCACGACGTGGGGGTTCAAGTCCCTTCACGCGCACCATATTTTGCGGAAGTGGCTCAGCGGTAGAGCATCGCCTTGCCAAGGCGAGGGTCGCGGGTTCGATTCCCGTCTTCCGCTCCATAATTTTTGCGCCCTTAGCTCAGCTGGATAGAGCGTTTGACTACGAATCAAAAGGCCGGGAGTTCGAATCTCTCAGGGCGCGCCATTTTTATTACTAAGTCATTACATGTTTTGACGGGATGTAGCTCAGCTTGGTAGAGCACCTGGTTTGGGACCAGGGGGTCGCATGTTCAAATCGTGTCATCCCGATTTTATACCTTTGCGGGTGTAGTTCAATGGTAGAACTTCAGCCTTCCAAGCTGATAGCGTGGGTTCGATTCCCATCACCCGCTTATAATTAAGAAACACCTGTCTATTATAGGCAGGTGTTTTTTTGTATAGTTACATTCATATGGATACAATAGAACTTAGGGCTTTTAGTTGAGGAGGTAGCTATGTTTGAATTCGAAGCTAAATTAGTGCGACCTGATGCAAGTGGGAGCTGGACTTATCTTAACGTCCCTTTTGATGCCGAACAAATATTTGAAACAAAGTCCAGGGTACAGGTAAAAGGAACTGTAAATGGAATCCCCTATAGAGGAACGCTTATGCCCCATGGAAACGGAAAGTATTTTATGGTGGTAAAGAAAGAACTACGGGATCTGGCCAAAGCTCAACCTGGTGATATTGTGCGTGTGACGATGGAGCAGGATCATCAATTACGAGAGGTAGAAGCTCCAGAGGATTTCCTTGATGCGCTGAGTAGCCATGAGCAGGCAGAAGCTTATTACAACGGTCTGGCTTATTCTTATCAGAAGGAATATGTATCTTGGATCGAAGCGGCGAAAAGACCTGAAACCAGAGCATCTCGTATCGAGAAATCAGTTAGCAAGCTCGCAGATGGATTGAGGCTAAAATAAGAATACGAATAATCGATGCAAGGTATGAACATAAGAACAGCGTCCCTTTCCCGTCATAAGGAAGAGGACGCTGTTTACGTTGGTGGATATGCGCGGGGTGGCTTAAATAAGAACGGCTACCTCACCACAATTCACGAACTTAATACTTTCGATCATTACCGACAGTTCACCTGAAGGTATGGCTAACTGGCATGTGCTACCGATCTGAGCTAACAGTAGCTGCATGCCAATAGGCGAGAACATTGAAATCTTGTTATCATTGGGTTCAGCCTGGTTTGGAAATACGATGGTGTAGGTATCTGTAGTATTGTCGTCTAAGTAACGAAGCTGAAGCTGACTTCCAATCAATACGAGTGAGTTCAATTCTTCTCCATTAAAACGGGATAGTAGTTGTTCCAGCTCGGAGCAATAACGGGACAGCAACGTTTCAGCATTGCTTCTTTGTTTACTTCGTTCCGGGAAATATTGATTTAGAAATGCGATTTTTTCCTCATCAAAATATATAAGCTGCTGGACCAATTGTGTCCTTGAGCCTTCATAAATTAGACTATGGTTCATAGTAGATTTCACCCCCTCTAAGTAGCACATTCTTTGCAAATTTGTTATGACGCGTTGCCATATTAAAATCCCTCCTATACAAATAGAGGTCCCCTAGAGGGAACCTTCTGATCAGTATAACAGCTTCTATATGTAAATCCAATCCATTTTGTAAAGGCAATTAATTCTTACTAAATATTGTATTTAAAACGTTTGACTATTACATATTTGGGTGCTATGATAGGCTGATGTTATAGGCATTTCGTAGAAAACTGCGGAATGCCTATACTATATTTCGATGATGTTTTTACATTAATGTTACCAGGGGAGTGATACGCGCCATGTACATTTCGTTGAGTTTACCTATAGAATCTAGACATAAAAATTAACTAATAAATTTATCAAAAGGAGAGATCAGGATGATTCAAGTAAAAGAGTTTGTAGATGCGGATAATTCGTATGCTGAGAATAAGGCAAATGAGTTCTTGGCAGGGCTGCGGGAGGAACAGATTGTGAATATCTGTTACGGTTCGATAGTTAAATCTTCACGTGATGGGGCAGAGCATCAAAGAAGCACAATACTGGTCGTGTATAAGACAAATGAAAGGCAATAACTGGAATACGTTTTTTTCATGCTTATCGGTTGTCTCCACGCTGTGCATCGTGATCGTTCTTATGTATTATATGTTTAGCTAATTAGCCCCTAAATTGGAATACTTAAATCGATAACTTTTCTTACAAACAAAGAGGACCTTTCCCATTACGGGTAAAGGTCCTCTTTGTTTGTATAAGTGCATTTACAGTCTTACACTCCGTCTGGGACAGATAATCCTAAACCGGATGCGACACGCTGTCCCAATTCTGGATCAGCTTTATAAAAGTGTACAATTTGACGAAGTTTAATATCGTTACTTTCAACGGGTGTCATAGCGCCTACGATATTTTGAACAAGACGGGTACGTTCTTCTTCACTCATCAGGCGATACAAGTCACCAGGTTGTGTGTAATGATCATCACTATTATAGGAGACACTGTCGGCATTTCCAGATACTTCGAATGGTGATGTTTTGTACTGTGGTGCTTCTTTAGGTCCACCTAAGCTGTTAGGCTCGTAATAAGCACCTGATCCGCCATTGTTGCCGAGTGCCATACCGCCGTCACGTTGATAGTTCTTCACTTCTACCTTTGGACGGTTGATAGGCAGGCTGTTATGGTTAGGTCCTACACGGTGACGGTGAGCATCGCCGTAAGCAAACAGTCGACCCTGTAGCAATTTATCAGGAGAAGCTTCAATACCAGGGACGAAAGAGCCAGGAGAGAACGTAACTTGCTCTACTTCCGCGAAGTAGTTCTCTGGATTGCGATCCAATACCATGCGGCCAACTTCAATTAATGGATAATCCTTTTGTGACCATACTTTGGTTACATCAAATGGATCAAAGCGGTAAGTGTTCGCATCTTCGATCGGCATAATCTGCACGTAGAGCTTCCACGCTGGGAAATCTCCTTTATCAATAGCATTGAACAAGTCTTCTGTATGATAATCTGGGTTCTCCCCAGCTATTTTGGCGGCAAGATCTGGAGCAAGGTTCTTAATGCCTTGTTCTGTTTTGAAATGATATTTCACCCAGACGGCATTGCCTTCGGCATTTACCCACTTGAAGGTGTGGCTTCCGAACCCGTGCATATGTCTCAGCGTAGCTGGAATTCCGCGATCTGACATCAAAATCGTAACCTGATGTAGAGATTCCGGTGATAAAGACCAGAAGTCCCAAACCGCATTAGGGTTCTTTAAGTGTGTCTGTGGATCACGCTTCTGTGTATGAATAAAATCAGGGAACTTGATTGCATCACGAACGAAGAATACAGGTGTATTGTTACCTACGAGATCATAGTTTCCTTCTTCGGTATAGAATTTCACAGCAAAACCTCGAGGGTCCCGAACAGTATCAGCAGAACCTAGCTCACCAGCTACCGTTGAGAAACGGATGAACAGAGGTGTACGCTTGCCTACCTCAGACAAGAAATTTGCTTTTGTATATTGGGTCAAATCTTGAGTGACCTCAAAGTACCCATGAGCGCCAGCGCCTTTAGCATGAACGACGCGTTCAGGAACACGTTCTCTGTTAAAGTGGGCTAATTTCTCAAGCAGATGAACATCTTGCAGCAAAGTAGGACCGCGATCACCGGCTGTCATTGAGTTTTGATTGTCGCCTACTGGAGCACCCCAGCTGGTTGTAAGATTATTATTATTGGAGCTCATTAATAGTATCACCTCGTAAGATTTGATTTTAGATTTAGTATAAGTTCTATATTAATGTTTTTTGGAGAAAATGCAATACTTTTTGAATAATTGACACATTACAGTATGTGGTAATCGCCGTTACATTCAGAAGTATATGATAGATCTAGTGATTAATTGCTAACCAGAATTAAAAAAGAAACAGCGTACCTCTACCATCGCTGGAGGGGTACGCTGTACTTTTTTGAAAGAAAGATATCCGTTGTCTACACTTATTATTTAATATACATTCTGTTGTAATATTCATCTAGCATTCGTTTGGTGGCAAATTCGGTACGAGTCGTTTCAATACTCTTCTTCATCATTTGTATCCACTTGTCCTGATTCTCGTAATAGGTAGGGAGTACACGATTTAATAAGGTGTCGTATAACGCATCACTATCATGCTTATCCAGAACCTCGAAGTCGGTTGTCTCAAAGCCGTCTCCAATCTGCCAGCCATTCTCGCCATCTATACAGGCTTCCGGCCACCAGCCATCTAGTATGGAACAGTTCAATACACCGTTCATAGCTGCTTTCATCCCGGAGGTTCCGCTTGCTTCCAGCGGTCTACGCGGATTGTTGAGCCAAATATCAGAACCGCGAGTCAGCTGTGCTCCGATAGTCATATCGTAGTTTTCCAAGAAGACAACACTTTTTGGATATTTTTTCATCATCGCCACTAGATTGCTGACAATTTTTTTGCCGTTATCATCGAGCGGATGGGCTTTGCCAGAGAAGACGATTTGTATTTTTCCAGACTCCAGATAAGGCTCAATAATTTCCGGCTGCGAGAAAATCAGGTCACTACGTTTATAAGGAGCAGCTCTGCGTGAGAAGCCAATGAGTAGATTGTCAGCATTTAGACTAATGCCGGACCGTTCTTTGATAAAATCAATCAGTTCACCTTTAATTTCTTGATGTACTGCCCATAGATCGCCATTTTCTTCATAGGCTTGCGTGATTCTTTCATCTACCCAAGTAGGGGTATGAATAGCATTAGTAATACCAATGATGTCCGATCTTCCAGCAACCTCTTTCCACATTTTATTAGCTGTATCCGCATGAAGCTGCGCTACTGCATTAGATATGCGGGAGAGTCGCAGACCGGCAACCGTCATGTTGAACGGATCACCACCGATTCGCTCCATCTGCTCGCGGGTTAATCCATTGAATGCACTCATGTACTCTAGGCGATCTAGCGGATGGGTTTCGTTGCCTTCTTTTATCGGCGTATGTGTAGTGAACACAACCTCTTCCCGAGTAGCTTTCCAAGCTTCCTCAAAGGTGTTGCCTCCTGACATTTTCTCACGGATTAGCTCGATGGCTGCTAAGGCTGCATGACCTTCGTTGAAATGATAGACATCAATCGGAATTCCTAGCGCACGCATAGCTTTGACTCCACCGATACCAAGCACGATCTCTTGTGCGATTCGTTCCTCGCCAAACCAGCCGTACAATTGTCCGGTAATCCAGGCATCATTATTCTCGGGGATATCCGTATCCAGTAAATACAACGTGCTGTTGCCAAAATAATCAGTCTTCCATACTTTGCACACCACATCGGTCTTTCTGACTTTAACGGTTACCTTAACCCCTGTATCTTCTAGAAAATCATAAACATAATTGTGATAGGAGTCGTACGGATTTCCGTTCGCATCAATCTTTTGGTCCGTATAACCTTGTTTCCACTTCAGCCCAATAGGGATGATAGGAGCGTTGATATCTTTGGCTCCCTTAATGTAGTCACCGGCAAGAATTCCAAGCCCTCCGGCATACATTTTGAAATCGGAATGTAACCCGTACTCCATACTGAAATAAGCTACTGATGGTAATTTTTGTTCGTTCACTTGATAAGCCTCCTAATCGCGGATTAGATTGAATTGCAGTAAAGCTGCTGGCATTATCTACGATGCAAACGTTTGCTCAAAAAACAGTCGACAATCGTTGTGGAAGCGATTGCACAACATTATTCTAGCACACTTTATCTGTAAAAGCATAACGTCGATTTGGTGAAAATAGCCAATTAGGGGCAAAATCGACGGAAGTGATTGATAAAGTGAAGGGAAGACCCTAAGATAAAGAGATTGAAGAAATAATTAATGGTGGTGTCTAAGTTGGGTATAGTTGTGATTGGAAGCTTAAATATGGATATGGTAGTACGTACGAACCGGGCACCGAATGCAGGAGAAACACTTATGGGACAAGCATTTGCTCTATCTCCCGGTGGAAAGGGAGCGAATCAAGCCGTTGCTGCAGCCCGTCTAGGTGCTGAGGTTAGTATGATCGGCAGCGTCGGAAAAGATACCTTTGGAAGCGAAATGCTGGAGATTATTAAGCAAGAGGGTATTCATATAGAGCATATCTCGGTGAGTGAAACTGAGGCAACGGGCGTAGCTTCAATCGTTATTGAAGAAGATGGAGAGAATCGGATTATCGTTGTACCCGGAGCGAATATTGATCTATCTGTGGACGATATACTGGCGTTAGAGTCTGTAATTAGTCAGGCTGAGATGATTGTGATGCAGCTTGAAATGGAACTGGCGATGAGTGAGCATGCTATTGCCATTGCACATCGTCATGGAATTCCGGTCATTCTGAATCCAGCACCAGCAAGAGTGCTTAAAGATGAGATGCTGGGTCAAGTATCGTATCTGACTCCTAATGAGACTGAAGCGGGGATTTTGACTGGAATGACGGTAGATAGTTTAGAGACTGCTGAACAGGCGGCCCGTATTTTGCTGCAAAAGGGTGTTAAGAACGTTATCGTTACTTTGGGATCTAAAGGTGCATTAATCGTTAATGCTGAGGGTGCTAAGTCAGTTCCGGGATTCCCGGTCAAGGCGATAGATACGGTTGCTGCGGGAGATTCATTCAATGGGGCATTAGCCCAGCAATTGGTTTTAGGCAAAACGTTGGAAGAAGCTGTGAGCTTCGCTAACGCTGTTGGAGCACTGGCTGTAGGGAAAGAAGGAGCAATCCCATCGCTACCGCAGTTATCAGAGGTTGAACAGTTTCTAAACATGTATCGGTAGTAGAATAAACAAGTACAGAATCTATAGTAGACGACTGGATAAGGGGCTGAAATTATGAGCAGGACAGTAACTGTTAAAAATGTGATCATCGGCGAAGGAATTCCTAAAATATGTGTTCCGTTGATTGGAGCTACCTTGTATGAATTGAAACAGGAAGCCGAAGCGTTGAAAGAACTGAGTCCCGATTTGGTGGAGTGGCGGACGGATTTTTTTGATGAAGTTGAAGACGTAGAGGCGGTTAAGTCAGCGTTAAAACAAATTCATTCTGTAATTCCGGAGTTACCACTGATTTTTACTTTTCGGAGTGCCAAAGAAGGCGGCGAAAAGCAGGTCAGCACGGAATATTACATAGCGTTGAATATAGCTGCTGCCGAAAGCGGATTAGCAGATATAATAGATGTTGAATTATTCAATGAGGAACAGGATGTAAAGTTACTAGTCGAGACTGCTCATACTCATAACGTGGCTGTTATTATATCGAATCATGATTTTCATGGAACACCTTCTCAAGAGGAGATCATCTCGCGGCTATGCAAGGCACAGGAGCTTGGCGGAGATTTGCCCAAAATCGCGGTGATGCCTCAGGATGCGGGGGATGTACTGACATTACTAGAAGCTACCCATAAGATGAAAGAACAATATGCGGACCGCCCGATTATAACGATGTCCATGGCGGGAGCTGGGGTAATCAGCCGTTTAGCCGGAGAAGTTTTCGGTTCAGCGCTAACCTTCGGAGCGGCGCATAAGCCTTCTGCACCAGGTCAGATTGCTGTGGTTGAGCTGCGCAATGTACTGTCGCTGCTGCATCGCAGTCTATAGGAGTTATTGCAAGGTTCCGAATAATAGAAATAGAGCGGCAACCGGATTTCCGATGCCGCTCTATTTCTATTTCATTATTTTGTTCCCGTGTATACGTGAACAGCATCCCTTAAGAAAGCAGCAAGCCCAGGGCTCCGCTTGTCATAATACTTGGTAAAACGCTCATCATCAACATACATTTGCGCAACACCAGCATGCGCCTCTTTGGAATAGGAATCCCAGTAGAAGGATAGCCACTGGCGGTGTAGATCAGCACTTTTTTGCGCCAATACACTGGCAGGATCTCCATGCTCCATTGCCTGCACTAGCGTCTCGAACATCTCCTCCTCAAGCTGCTGTATAGCCGCATATTGCTCCTCTGACATGCCTTTAAGCTTCTTGTTTGATTGATCCACGGTGCTGTCCCCGTATTTCTCACGAATTTCTTGACCGTATTTCTTCTCGTTATCGTCTACCAGCTTTTGCTTAAAGCCTTCGAATTTTTCAGCGTCACTCATGGTCATTCTCCCTTCTTGGTGAGCCAGCGTCTGTTCGACGTTAGCAATTAATAGGTCTAATTGATGTCTCTTTTCAAGCAGCTTGTCATGATGCTCCCGTAGCGCCTTGGCCCCGTCGAAGGACGGTTCGGTCATTATAGCTTTGATTCGTTCCAGGCTTAAGCCAAGCTCTCGATAAAATAAAATTTGCTGTAGTAGATCTACTTCAGCGCGGCCATAGATACGATACCCCGAGGAGTTGATTCTCGCCGGCTTAAGAATGCCAAACTCATCGTAGTAGCGCAGGGTTCGCGTGCTGATTCCAGCTAGCTCTGCGAGCTTCTGTACTGTGTATTCCGTAGTATCACCTCCTACAAACTCAATGTACACCTTTACGTAGCGTGAAGGTCAAATGTTTTTTTAGCGTACCCAAAACAGCGGCAGTTACCCGCTGAAGATCATTGGGAAGACTGCCGCTGTTATAGTTTGCTGATGTTTGAAGTTATTTTTGACCCATCTGCGCCGCAAAATAATTTTGTAATTCCTCTAATTTCCGAGGATCGGTTAGGGTGGTTTTGTCTGAGAAATAGTGTTCAAGAACAAGGTCCCAGGTTGGCACTATTTTTTGTGAGTTCATCGCTTTAATGGCGATTTTGACCGTCTTGCGTTCTTTGGCATTAGAGAAGGTATCTACGTAATGCTGTGAGCGCTCGAAATCCAGCTCTTTAAACACAGCGCGGAAGATTTCCGAAGTCATCTTTGCATCATCCAACGCACGGTGAGCAGATCCAGACGGCTCAAGTTCAAACAAAGCCATCGCGCTTTCCACGCTGACATCATTGCTTAGGCCGCGAGCCCGCAGTACACCCTTCAGTAAATCGAAATAGGTTGCGGACATCCAGTAGGAATCGTCCATTTTATGCATGCGCACATCCTGAATGATACGCTTCATGTCCTCGCCACCCCATGTTAGTAGCAGAACTCCGTCTGTACTTAGATCAAGCCACTCTCTAAAAGCAGTGATGACTTTCGGGAAGCGGGGTGCAATATCAATTTCCTCTTGGGGAATCCCGGTTTTTTTCTTAATAAAAGAATTAAGGGTAGAGAAATATATGGGTTTGATCAAGGAAGAGAATTCATCCTTATACTGCAATGAAGAGTCTAACCGGACAGCTCCAATCTCAATGACCTCCATAGGGTGCTCGCTGGCAAACTTACGGCCGTTGAATTCGATGTCCAGAATAATATAATCCACAGGTACTTGCCTCCGTTCCATGACTGACGCTGTAGTGCTTAATACGTCGACTACTCTATTTTAACAAAAAAAGCGATGTAATGGGGAGTATGGGAACAAGCTAATATTGGAACATAAAAAAGAACCTGCACTATGCGGGTTCTTTTTATAACTATAAATGAGCAAAGATGATTGCAGACAATAAAGTAAGACGATTAATGCTCTGGAACGGAAGCAGGTTCAGGCTGATGAATTGGCTGTTCCAGCAGGACAGATCCATCTTCAAGACGAAGCCAGGTATCGAAGTCTTGGGTGCCTTGGGTCAGTCTGATGACGCGTGCGCCCCGCATAAAGCCTTCTTTTCCATAAGTATTGTAGCCGGTAGCACGGCCATAGGAAAGACGTATGCCATACAGGCTGCCCGTAAAATCATTGATATGGTCATGTCCGCAGAAGGTGCCCAGCACATCACCCATTTCAAGCAAAGCCGAGAATAATCCCGAGTTAACCTCAGGTGAGCATACACGCTCATACTTATACCCATGACAGACTTGTGTAGACCAGACCTCACGATATTCGGGAATCGGGATATGGAAGAAAGCTAATGCAGGCAGCCTGTTCTCAGCAGTTTTAGGATTCAACCGAGCGGATTCAGCAGTTAGCCAGTTAATCTGATTCCGACTAACCCAATTGTAGCCAGGGATATGCTCCATCTCGGAGTAGCTGCCGGAGTCAACAAAATAAAGGACAGCGGCTGCTTGGCCATCGTGATCTTTTATTTCAAGTGTGTAATTGCCTGAGCCTTCAAGATCCTCTGGACCGGCTTCGGCCAGACAGTGGGGATGTTCCAATGCAATCTGCATCAGTTCACTGCGGGAAATCAGAGTTTCTGTATCATGATTGCCAAATACGAAGGCCCAAGGGGTACCTGTTTTCTCAACAGCAGCGACAGCATCCCGAAATGCTTGGGCAGGGTCTTCACACGCCTGTTCACCAGGTGAGACAGGGGCAGTGTAAATCAGATCTCCCGTGAAGACCACAAGATCAGGTTGTTCCGCTTCCAGAACGCGTTCCATCAGTTCCCGAGTACGCTGATCTTCGGCTCTTCCATCCATCCAGTGAAGATCAGTGAACTGTACAATTTTCAAGGTTCCATCTTGCTGAAATGATAAGCTGTGTCTCATTGGGGGTATCTCCCTTACTGTGTAATATTGTTAGCCGATCCAGATCCGCTGTGTGAAATGATCTCCTGAGTTTCTACCAATCATAATATCAAATTCTCCGGGCTCGTAGACCAATTGATCGTCTTTTCCGTAGAACATCAGCATATCTCTAGTGATCTCGAAAGAAACCACTTGTTTTTCATGCGCTGCGAGTGTAATTTGCCGGAAGCCCTTCAGTTCTTTGACCGGGCGAACGACACTTGCGCTGACGTCGTGGATATAGAGTTGAACGGTTTCCTTACCGGCGATGTCTGAAGTATTCTCCACCTCAATGGAGGCAACAATCCGATCGGCAGCATCAACATTGAAGTTGCTGTAATCAAAACTGGAATAGCTCAGACCATAGCCAAAGCAGAAGAGAGGGTCATTAGGGCAATCCAGATATCGAGTTACATATCGTACATTGGGATATAGGGGATCATAGGGACGTCCCGTCTGATAGGCATTGTAATAGATAGGAATTTGTCCAACCGAGTAAGGGAAGCTCATAGATAAACGACCGGATGGATTATAATCTCCGAACAGCACATCAGCTAGTGAGTTTCCGGATTCTGTACCTAGAAACCAGGCTTGCAGCAAAGCGTCGCTGGCCTCAAGAACAGGTTTTAGTTCCAGTGGTCGGCCGCTAAATACAATGGTAACAATCTTTTTGCCAGTATCTTTCAAACGCCAGATCAGCTTCTCCTGATTGGTCGACAAGCGCAGATTGGTTTTGCTTCCGCCTTCCCCGGTATCCTGCTGATTCTCACCTACAGCAGCGAGAATTACATCGCAATCCTTCAGGCGCTGGAAGGCTTCTTCGATTTCATCCTCTACATCAAAAACACCCTCCAGCATGCTTCCCAGCTCACCAGTCATGGCCGTAATAATATCTGCGGCAGATGTTTTTTGAGAAATGCCGTTGTAGAGTGATACGGCCGGGTCTTTTTCCGTTCCAGACCAGCCGCCCAGCACATGAATAGAGGTAGCGAAGGGACCAGCCAATCCAATCTTCATACCGCGTTTAAGGGGCAGAGCGTCATTGTCATTTTTCAGCAGTACCACTGAGCTGGCACCCAGCTCTCTCGCTGCTTGTAAATTCTCCGTGCTCGGCGTGGGCGCCTCATCTACTAACGGGTCTGCATCCTTGAATGGATTGTCAAACAAGCCGAGGGCATCCTTAAGTTCTAGCACTCGGATAACGGCTTCATCGATCAAAGAGACATCCAGCTTGCCTTCCTCGACCAGACCGGCACCGTGGTTTAGATAATGGGTGGACATCATTTCAATATCAAGTCCTGCAGCTATACTTTTCTCCGCTGCTTCACGGCCATCCTCAGCTGCACCATGAGGGATTAGCTCATTGACGGAATTGAAATCGGCAATGGTAACGCCGTTGAAGCCCCATTCCTCACGCAAAATTCCCCGGAGAAGTTTGGAATTACCGCTTGCTGGTATACGGTCAATCGTATTGAATGCGGCCATCACCATGGCTACACCAGCATCTACAGCAGCTTTATAGGCTGGTAGATAGAACTCACGTAATACGCCGAGGGACATATCGACCGTATTATATTCTCGACCGCCTTCGGGAGCGCCATAACCGGCGAAGTGCTTCACACAGGCAGCGATACGACCTTTTTCTTTTAGGTCTTTGCCCTGATAGCCCCGTACCATGCTCTCAGTTACACGGGCATTCAGATAAGGATCCTCACCGGACGTCTCCATCACCCGTCCCCAGCGCGGATCGCGTACGAGATCTGTCATAGGTGAGAAAGTGAGATGGATGCCGGCAGCTGCGCTCTCTTTGGCTGCAACTTCAGCAAATCGCTCGCAAGCTTCCATATCAAAGCTACAACCTATCGCAAGCGGGATCGGAAGAATTGTTCTGTAGCCATGAATGACATCCGCCATGAAGAGCAGAGGAATCTTCTGACGACTGGCTTGCAAATGCCGGGTCTGCAGATCAATCACATTTCTAGCTCCAATACCATTCAGAACACTTCCTATGTTCTCCATCACCTGTGGCTGAATGTTCAGTTCTTTAAATGGGCCGGTTAAATCCACGGTATCATCCAAACCCCAATAGTGAGGGCCTAGCTGGGTTAATTGGGCCAGTTTTTCTTCCAGAGTCATATCGTTCACAAGATCTTGGATAAAAGATTTAGTCATGGTTAACACCTTCCTCGTGAGCGCATTGATAGTTATTGTGACAATTAGATGTGCTATACCAATAAGAAAGCGCTTGCGATTTCTGTTCGCCGCTGCTTTAAGCGGGAGAGGATTCCGAGTAAAGGATAGCTTTCAATACCCTGTTCCGTGTGCATACGCAGATTAATATTATTGGATGAGACATGTAATAGATCGGTACGGGGAGTTCAACGTCAGACGTCATAGATAGAGGCTGACATGTTATGAAAGAACAGATAGAAACGTTTCCATAAACGATACATATCGATCTTAGTCCGAAGGCCATAAAAAGTCAATTATCTTCGTGAAATCGGCCGATTCATTATATTTAGGTTGTAAAATGTGATTTTTATTACTAGAAAAACAAAAATAAAATGAATTGACAGCGCATACATCTAGGGAGTATGATTTTCGTACAGGGAGTTTCAAAGAAATTATGGAAACGTTTCTATATCATCCGATACGCCTTATCATAAAGGATGAGCAATCAGTTTTAAGCTGGTTGCGGGACAGGAAAGGAAGCTAAGTTATGCATCTGACGAAATGCATTTTTCAAATTGGAGGTGGGCTCATTGGCAAGAATTAAGCTTGCGGGTGGAAATATTGTCCGGGAAGTCATTAAGAACAAAGTGCTTTTTCTAATGTTGCTGCCTGTAATCCTATACTTTATTATTTTTCACTATGCGGTAATGCCTGGCGCTTACGTCGCATTCGTAGATTACAAGCTCAATAAGGGTATTTTCGGTAGTAATTTCATTGGCCTTAAGAACTTTGAGTTCCTGTTTCAAAACGGTGATCTCTGGAATATTACCAAAAATACACTACTCTACAATGTTGTATTTCTTGCCTTGGGGAATATTATTCAAATCGTTTTCGCCATTATGTTATCTGAAATAGCAGGTAAGTGGTTCAAGAAGATAACGCAGTCCGTCATTCTTCTTCCAAACTTTATCTCAATGGTTATCGTCGGTGTATTTGCCTACAACTTGTTCAACTTCAACTCAGGTTTTATTAATACGATGTTTGTAAGCTTGGGGTTAGATCGTTATGAATTTTACTCTGACCCTGGGATTTGGAAGTATATCATTGTTGCCTTTAAGATTTGGGCTGGAACTGGATACGGTATGATTGTCTATTTGGCAACCATTACAGGAATTAATCATGATTTGTATGAGGCGGCCTATATGGATGGGGCTACGACCTGGCAGCGGATTCGCTACATGACTCTTCCAATTCTGAAGCCTACTTTTATTCTATTGCTGTTGTTCGGATTGGGTGGCATTCTTAAAGGCTCCTTCGACCTATTCTACAACCTGATTGGTACTAACTCCGTGCTGTATCCGCAGACGGATATCATTGATACCTATGTCTTCCGTTCATTAGTGGGGCAATTCAACTTCTCCATGGGTGCGGCAGTCGGCTTCTATCAATCCTTATTCGGTCTGATTCTGGTACTGGTGATAAACTTTATTGTTCGTAAGGTCGAACCAGACAGCGCATTATTCTAAATTCAGAAACGAAATAGGGGTGATATCAGTGGAACAATCAAAAATCAAGCAGGATTCTGGCAGTATTCTCATTAAAGCGGTCAGCTATCTCTGCATTACAATCTTTGCACTATTTTGTGTATTTCCTTTTGCATTAATGATCTCTTCCTCGTTCATGAATGAACAGGAAATTGTCCGTGAAGGCTATAAGCTCTGGCCAAAGGAATTCTCATTAAAGGCTTATGAATTGCTGTTGAATAACTCTGGCAAACTAGTAAGTGCTTATCAGGTTACGATTTTTATCACCGTAGTAGGTACGGTACTTGGACTATTCATGATGTCAATGGCTGGGTTCGTACTTAACCGAAAAGATTTCAAATATCGTAATTTCTTCTCCTTTATGATTTACTTTACAACGCTTTTCAGCGGTGGTTTGATTCCAACGTATATCCTGATGGTCAAACATCTTCATATGAAGGACAGCTTATTCGCCATGATCCTTCCGGGTGTAGTGGGCGCTTGGTCCATCTTCCTAATGCGTAACTTTATGAAAGCTATTCCGGATTCTCTATATGAATCCGCTACAATTGACGGCGCCGGTGACTTCCGCATCTATTGGCGGATATTCATTCCACTAGCAGTTCCATCCTTAGCAACAATTGGATTGTTCTCGGCACTGGGCTTTTGGAATGAATGGTATAACGGAATGTTGTATATCGACGATCCGACGAAGTATCCGCTTCAATACTTCTTGCAGCGAATGGTCAATCAGGCGAATCTCGGAGCGCTAGTCAATTCGGGGGCGGTAATCAATACTGCTGATCTTCCGACGCAATCCATTAAAATGGCTACAGCTGTGCTAGCTACTGGACCTATTATTCTTCTATATCCATTTGTGCAGCGTTACTTCGTAACAGGCCTCACAATCGGGGCAGTAAAGGGTTAATGGACGTTTCCTTTTCATAGGGCGTTTATTATAAATCAAGCAATCATTATTAACAGAAAAAAAGGGAGGTTTACCTAATGAAAGGTAAAAAAACGGCGTCTTCTTTACTAGCTGTCCTAATGCTTACGGGGGCACTTACAGCTTGCTCATCATCCAAAGACAATGCTTCTAGCAATGATGCAGCAGCTACTAAATCACCAGAAACATCTGCTAACAATACAGGAGGAGTCGATACTTCCAAAGAAGCTAAGCTGACGTACTACTTGTGGGGCAGTGAAGGTGTTCAAAATAAGGCGATTCTAGCTGAGATTAACAAAAAACTCAAGGCAGATATCAATACAACTTTAGAAATTAAATATATCGACTGGCCAGATATTGCAACGAAATATCCATTGCTATTTGCTTCTGGTGAAACATTTGATTTGTCACATGCTTCTCCTGGAGCACCGGTAAACTACTATACATTAGCAAGTGAAGGTGCGTTGGTAGACATTACTGACATGCTCGACAAAGTTGCTCCTAAGCTGAAGGCAGAAATTCCAGCAAGTGTGTGGGAAAATACGAAGGTCAAAGGTAAAATCTATGGTGTTCCGAGTCTTTATAGCGAATATACACCAAGCGGTTATGCTTATCGTGTAGACTTGCTGAAAAAATACGGCATGGAAAAAATTGCATCTATCGACGATATGGTTAAATACATGGACAATGTAGTTGCCAATGAATCATTCCCACCTATTAATGGTAAAGCTGAAGATGCACAAAATATGTTCAGAATGCTCGTAGATACTACTGGTCAGTGGCTTAATGCACCAGGGATCTCAACAAATGAAATCAATTTAGTGACTAAGAGCGCAGAGGACTACAAAACAGTGTTCTCTCCAGCCTACACCCAAGAATTCGAAGATTGGGCTGTGAAGATGCGTGAATGGGCAGACAAGGGATACTGGGGCAAAGATGTACTGTCCTCATCACTTGGAAGCAAGGATAACTTCAGAGCAGCAAACTCCGCGGGTTACTTGACGCATACTCAGGACTGGCTCGGTCAATATGGCGGGGATAAGACTGCACTACCAGGGGTAGAAACTGATTTCTATACTTTTGCAGAAGCTAACAAGAAGATTAAACGTAAAATGGGTGTTGATAACTCTACCGTAATTAGTGTCAACTCTGAGAATCCAGAGCGTTCTTTGATGGTAATCGAGAAGTTCATGACTGACGAAAGCTACTACAACCTCATCCAAAACGGTATTGAAGGTAAGCAATATGTCATGGAAAATGGAGTTAAAAAGCAGCCTGCAGGCTTCAACGAAAAAACAGACGGCGGAGGTTTCGCTGCTTGGTCACTTCGTAATGACAAATTCGTAGTTCCTACGGACACAGAGAACCCAATCCGTAACTCTCTGTTCGCAGAGTGGGATAAAGTGGCTATCAATGATCCATACAACGGCTTTACTTTCGATCCAGCGAATGTAACTACAGAAATTGCTTCCATCTCCAACGTGAATTCCCAGCTTGGTATTCAATTGATGCTTGGTAAAACAAGCAAAGATCCTAAAGCTGCTGTAGCGGATTACCGTGAGCAACTGAAAAAAGCAGGAATTGACAAGGTTATTGCCGAAGTAGAAAAGCAATTGGCTGAGTTTGTTCCGGTGAACTAAAGAACGTTAAAAGGTGTGAGGGAGCTATAGTTTCATATAGCTCCCTTATTCATAAGTGGGGGAGTATAGTGGACGTAAATATCAAGGATATCGCGCGGATTTCCGGTGTGGGCATCTCGACGGTTTCCAGGGTCATCAACAACAAGGGGCTGGTGAGCAAGGCTACACGGGAAAAGGTTCTAAATGTTGTAAAGGAATATAATTACATTCCCAATTCGAATGCAAGAAATTTAAAAACTACGGAGTCTAAGAACATTGCACTTATGGTCAAGGGGATTACGAATCCGTTCTTCTCCAATATGATCAAAGAAATCGAGCGCCAGGCTAATCTGCGAGGTTATCCTTTCCTTATTCATCAGGTAGAGGACGGTACGGATGAAATCAATGCGGCGATTCAGCTGATCAAAGAAAAAAATCTATGCGGGATCATCTTCATGGGGGGAACCTACAATCATTCCGAAGAGAAATTCAAGCAGCTGACGGTTCCGTTTGTACTGACGACGATCACCTCCACGCAAGAGGTAGACCCGGATATCTTTTCTAGTGTCACCATTAATGAATTGAAAGAAGCATATAAAGCCACCAATTATTTGATCTCACTTGGGCATGAGAATATTGGTTTTCTAGCCAAGTCCCCACTGCTGGATGAAACTACAGGGAACCGGCGATATTTGGGCTACAAGAAAGCACTGGAAGAACATAATCTGCCTTATGATCCACAGCTGGTAGAGGATTGTGAATACAGTCCTAGCTCGGGATTTGATGCAGCACGAAGACTGCTTAAAAGGAATAAGGGAGTAACCGCAATATTTGCGGCTTCTGACACGATTGCTATCGGTGCTGCCAAAGCTGTACTTACCGCGGGGTTGTCTATCCCGGATGATATTTCAATCATTGGCTTTGACGGAATTGAGATGGCTGAATATTTTCATCCTTCACTCGATACGATCAGCCAACCGGGTACAGAAATGGCCTTATCTAGCGTGGGCGTCCTGTTTGATCTTATTTCTGGACGATCAGGCCATCAGCATATTGTCTACGATGCGGTATTGCTCAAACGAGGCTCTTGCAAGATGCTCAAAACACTTAAGGTATAATACTGACTATAAACGCTATCATTGGAGTGGTAACCCAAATGCAAGACACATTAAGAATAGGTACTCTAGTTCGTGGCGGGGAGGCCGTCGCCGTTATTCCGCAAATTGTTCAGCATGGGTTTGAGTCCTTTAACTTGAACTTTTGGCAGACCACCGGTGAAACTAATCTTGTAGAAACAGCTGCACGACTCAGGGAACTGGCTGCTGAACATGATTTTGTCATCTCTTCTGTTGGGATTTATGGCAATCCACTTTCAGGAACAGGCGACAACGCTGACACACTCGCCAGCTGGGAGCGGCTGATTGATCATGCGCATTTATTCGGCACAGATATTATCGGCGGATTCACCGGACGTCTTCCAGGTTCTTCGATTGACGAGTCGATTCCGAGATTTGCAGAGGTGTTTAGTGAATTGTCCAAAAGAGCAGCCGATCGTGGCTTAAGAATTGCTTTTGAAAATTGCTCTATGGGTGGAAATTGGCAGGCCGGAGAGTGGAACATTGCTCATAATCCTTCAGCCTGGGAGAAGATGTTCAATGCGGTTCCAGCAGATAATTTGGGTTTGGAATGGGAACCGTGCCACCAGCTGATCGGTCTCATTGATCCGATTCCGCAGCTACGAAAATGGGTGGATAAGGTATTCCACGTACATGGCAAGGATGCCACCATTGCTTGGGATATCGTCAAGGAATATGGGATTCACGGACCTAAGTCTTATGTGTGGGATCGGACACCTGGCTTTGGAGATACGAATTGGGTGGATATCATCACGATTCTGCGCCAAGCCGGCTATAAGGGAACTATTGATATTGAAGGCTGGCATGATCCTGTCTATCAAGGTGAGTTAGAAATGACTGGACAAGTGCATGCGCTAAATTATCTGAAGTATTGCCGAGGTGGCAGTTTTGTCCCTAATCCGGTGTAAAGGATATCAGATAGTAACAGCCCAAAAATGACCTCAACATCCACAATGAAGTGGAGGATGAGGTCATTTTTAATATATACTTTAATCCCGAATAAGATATCCTTGCCCAAGCTGGATTTCATTAAAGCCTGCCATGTGGCGAGCTTGAAAGCGAATCGGCTTAAATCCACCTATAATAATGATGTTTTTGATATCCGCAGCCCCTTCTGAAGCCAGCGCAAAGGATTTGATATAGGTGAATTCTTCCGCAAGCGTGGTATGAATCGCGTTAATGTGAGGGTCATTTTCTCCTTTTCCCATAAGATTCATAAGGAGATACCCTTCGGCATTCAGTTTTGAATACGCGATGCTGAAAAATTCACTGGAGATTAAATGTCTCGGTGTACCTGCGGCGGTGAAAGCGTCCAAGATAATGTAATCATATTTCTGGTGTTCCTCACCTTCAAGGATCTGACGTCCGTCTCCGATCACTACGTTATCTTGCGTGTATCCGAAATAGCGGCGGCTTAATTCGACTACTTCACTGTCCACCTCAGCTACTTTGAATCTTTTGTCTAGAAAATACCCAGCAATCGTTCCAATCCCATGACCAATAAGAAAGGCATCCTCGAAAAAGGGAGCGTTAATTTCCATCAAGTGAATAATGGCTCGCGGATATTCAAACACAACTCGTTCCGGGTGATTGAGATCCATTGCACCTTGAATGGCCTGATTGGAAAACTGCATGACGCGGAACATACCTTTTTCACCATATAGTTCTGTTGTGTCATAGACGGTGATTGTTTCATGATTATCGCTACTCGTGTGAAGCTGTGACTGCAAGTGATCAATCTCCTTATACGATAGAAATTCGTTTATATTCATTGGGTGTAACACCGACTACACGTTTAAAAAGCTTATTGAAGTAGGCAGGATCGCCATATCCAACTTCTGCACCAATCTCGTGAATCTTTAGGTCAGGGGCATTCTTGAGCAGATGCTTGGCTTTACGCAGCCGGATTTCCGTGATGTAGTCCGTTAAAGTAAGTCCAGTCTCTTGTTTGAACAGCTTACTTAGATAGCTTGGTGTCAAAAAAACCATATTCGCCAAGGTGTTTAGATCCGCATGTTGATTATAGTTGGCTGATATCCAGCGCTTTATGGTTTCTACAGCTGTACCGGACATCTCTAGGCGATGGGCTCTGATCTCAAACAGAATGCTAGAGAATTGGTCGGTGAAACCACGCTCAATTTCACTGAAGCTCATACTGGACGCGATGCTTTCATCCAGCCCGAGAGGGCGAGCATCTTTGTAGAGGGTCTCGAATTCCTGCAGTTCTTTCTGCGCAGATTCAATAACCCATCCACAGACACGGAGAATTTGATCGGGCGCAGCTTGTTGTGATCTCAGTACTGAGAATAAGCTATGCACACGTTCTAAGGCACCCTCCATATTCAGAATCTGCAGATCATGGATTAAGGGTTCCTTGATCGCATTAAAAGGCTCTAGAATATTTATCTCAGGCTGTCGAATGTCCTGAATATTCAGATAATGCAGTCGATCTGGATTATAAATACCGACACTGCAGGCTAACTTAGCATCTAGATATGCTTGTCTAAGCTTGGTGGTATCATTATATGAACGGCTAGCACCTATATGCAATATCATACCATTGGCAGAGATACGGATCCTGTCACCCATGTCATTCCAATCGCTGTTTGAGAGTGGCTTCGTAGAATACAGGATACAGACGTGCAGACCATTCTGAATCTCTAAGCTGTCGATGCTAAATGTCCTCTCTTGCCTCAGACTGTCTACACAGAAACAGACGGTCTCTCGGGGTCTTCCTTTGAACACAAAGACCGAGAAATAAGGCTGGGGCAAGATAAGACTCGACAACAGCAAGGGGGAAGGGGGCTCATCGACTTGAAGTAGGGTCAGCAAGAGACCAGAACGGTGACGTACCTCCTTGTCATGAGAGAACTGTTGCTCTTCCTCCAATTGATAAAGCAGCTCGAATAGTTGCTCCTTATCGATCGGCTTTAATAAGTAGTCTACTGCAGAGCTGCGTATGGCTTCTCTGGCATAATTAAATTCAACAAATCCACTCATCAGAATGGAGCGGATTTGAGGGTGACTGGTTTTTAACTGTTTAATTAATTCCAAGCCGTTGATTTGCGGCATACGAATATCAGTAATCACAGCATCAAGTTGAAGTGAAGGTAACTCGTCAAGCAAGTGTTTCCCATCGGAGTAGGTGCCGATGACCAGGAATTCAGTGTTTTCTTTGCTGATCATTCGGGCTAGACCTTCGCGGATCAGGATTTCATCGTCAACAATTGCAATTCGCAGCAATCAGAGCATCTCCTCTCCGTAATTCATGTCATCTTCACTATGCGTAGTGAAGGTAATGTCCTCAATGCGTAGCGTAACACGAGTACCCACTCCGAGCGTGCTCTCTACAAGGAGCCCGATTGAGCTGCCGTAATGCAGGCGGATTCTCTCATTCACATTTCGTAGACCAATACCGAACATTTCACTTTCAGTCCCATTTTGCAGACTATTATTTAAGGATCGAAGGGTAGCTTCATCCATCCCGATCCCATCATCTTCTACACAGAATACGACTTTTCCATGCTCACTCCATGCGGTGATGCGCAAGGTACCGAGCCCTACTTTTTGATCCAAGCCATGAAAGACCGCGTTCTCCACAATCGGCTGAAAGACAAGCTTGATTACAGGAAGATGTAAAAATTTCTCGGGCACATCAATGTCTAGACTAAACTTATCTGGGAACCGGATTTGCAGCAGATGATAATAATTTCGTACATGATCCAGCTCTTGTCTGATCGTAACGGCTTCTTCGCTTCGGACAATACTGTAACGCATCTGAAGTCCAAGCAAATAGGTAAGCTTCGCTACACGTGGGTCATCATTACTCTCTGCCAGCATACGGATAGACTCCAGCGTATTATAAATAAAATGTGGATTGATCTGGTTCTGAAGTGCTCTCATATCAGCCTTCTGCTTACGCTTCTCGGTGAGGGATACTTCCTGCAGCAGATCCTTGACCCTTATGATCATTCGATTAAAATGACTGCCGAGCATACCGATCTCATCATTGTATTTGGAGTGCTGCCAGACATCCAGATTACCGTGCTGTACCCGTTTCATTAGACGGACTAAAGATTTAAGAGGTTTGGTCAGCGCATGTGAGATAATCGTCGCAACACAAAGTGCAAAAGCAATAATGATCAGTGTAGTCAATATAAGAGCATTGCGATTCTTTTGTACAGGTGACAGGATACGGGCCAAAGGAATCGTAACCATTGTCGTCCAACCTGTCTGTTTCGAAACGGTATACACTGCAAGATAAGACTGGCCATTGATTTCTATTTGAAAATGATCCTGTTGCTGATTCACATGCTGCAGCAAAAGCTGCGTGTTCAGACTTTGCTCCTCGCCAGCTTGCATCGAGTCTGCGGACTCTTCACCGGCATAGATCAGTTCTCCGTTATTATCTACAATTAGTGTATTGCCTTGCGTTACCGCATTTACGGGATCGATGATCCCCTTAAACAAGTTGATGTCTACATCAAATACGAGAATTCCTATATTATCTAGCGTGCTTACAGAATTAATGGTACGAAGTACACTGATAACCTCTCTATGGAGATTGGAGTTTACACGAATCGTATGTTTGCCTTGAATGACAGGAGCGGCCCCAGCTTCTTCACTTAAGGTCCTCCACTCAGCTAATCGTTCCTCAGGATATAGCTCGTGGATTCCTGGGACTCTATCATAAAAAACAGAACCGTATTGATCCACCATGTACACGGCGATGATCTCTTCCTTCGTATGCTTCAAGTAGCTCAGGAACATCGCCATGCCAGTATTTTTATCCCAGTCGGTATTTTGCTGAGTAAGGTAGAATTGTACATCGGTATTATACAGCGGCAGCGCAGTATATCTTTTTAGATCGGCGACATAACGGTCAATGGTATCAGAGGCGTTCGATGTCATTTGGTTCGCGCTTTCCGTTGCATTCACAAGAACAGAATTGAACATGGAGCGGGAGGACAAATAACTAACATAAGTGATTGGAAGCGAGATCAAAAAGATAAATACGACGATCAGTTTCCGCTCCATCGGAAGATTGGCAAGGAACAACCACATTTTACGTAAGACTAGCCGGATGAATGATACCATTTGCGTTGTCCTTTCTTAAAGTGAGCTTCCTTATTTAACTGCACCGCTGGTTACGCCTTCAAAGATATAACGTTGTAGGAAGAAATATAGAATTATTGTTGGAAGTAAGATAAGTAGAATGGCCGCACAGATCAAATTCCACTCTCCTGAATTGACCCCCTGAAAACGCATCAGTATCGTCGTAACTACGCCCAGGCTTTGTTTTGGCATATATAGATAAGGGATGTACATGTCATTATAAATACTAATCGTCTTCAAGATAATCAAAGTAGCTGTAGCCGGCGTCAATAATGGGAAAATAATCGAGCGATAGATTTTGAAAAGAGATGCGCCTTCAACCATCGCATTCTCATCGAGATCTACGGGAATATTACGGATAAATTGCAAATAAAGAATAATTTGAATCACATCTGCTCCGATGTAGAGCACGATAGGTGCGCCGAGCGTGTTATAAAGCCCCATGCTTTTGATGATACCAAAAGTCGCTACTTGTGTCGTGATGCTTGGAATAATAGTGGCTATTAAATAAGCACCGAAGACAACAGGTTTTAATTTAAAAGAGAAGCGTCCCAGTACAAATGCTACCATAGTTCCAAATAGAATGTTCAGAATTAAAGTAATAGCAATAATAATTAACACGTTACCAAAGCCGTTAAGTAGACCCCCACGCTGGAAGACTGCAATGAAATTATCAAAGTTTAAAAAGCTTGTCGGCAACGCCATGGAGCTACTACTGTTGAATTCATCAGTTGATTTGAAGGCGTTTACGATAACAACATAAGGAGGAAAGAGTACGACAAATACGCCGATTATTAGCGAGAAGTATTTAATGAAGTCTGTGAAGCGAAACTTGGAGTGTGTCATGTCTATTTGTCTCCTCCCCGGCTAAGAACTAGTTGTTGAATTAACAGTACGATAACGACAAAGAAGAGCAGGATAATACTCATGGCAGAAGCGAGACCATAGTTGTTGTAAGCAAATGCAGTATCTACAACTTTCTGAACGTAAGTTTCGCTGGCACCTGCAGGGCCGCCCTTGGTCAGTACGAAGGGGAGATCGAATACTTCCAGTGCCCCGGTGACGGTGAGAAATAAGTTGAGCTGGATGACTGGCTTCATATTGGGTAAAGTGATTCTCCAAAGCGTCTGAAAAGGTCCGGCACCATCGATCTTTGAGGCTTCATAGATATCGTTTGGTATGGCCTGCAAAGAGGCGATGTAGATGACCATGTTATAGCCCATGAAACGCCAAAATCCTGTGGACGCCAGAGAGTAGTTGACCAGACCTTCTGTTCCGAGCCAGCTGGTCTGTCCTAGTCCGGTTAGACCGATGCTATTCAGGAACATGTTCAATGAGCCGTTAGTAGTGTCAAAGACATAACCAAACATAAAAGCAACGGCAACCCCGTTCATGATGTAAGGAAGGAAAAGTAAGATTCGGAATGCATTTTTACCTTTGAGTTTACTATTCAGAACAACTGCAAAATAAATGGCGACAATGTTCTGAATAATTCCCATAGCGAAATAAGCAAAGTTATGTGTAAATACTTTGAAAATATCAGGATTAGAGAAGACCTCGCGGTAATTAGCAAGACCAACCCAAGGTTTCTCAGGGCTATAGCCATCCCAGTTGGTAAAGCTGTAATAGATCAGCTTAAGCGCTGGATAATACGTAAACGTCGCAAGGAGCAACAATGGGATCGTGAGGAATGATACGATGATTATCATTTTCTGTTTGTTATAGGAAAGTGTTCCGAACATCGCTAGCCCTTCTTTCATAAAAGCTTGATATGGAAAGGCAAAATGGATTATCCGTAAGGGCGATAATCCATTTTGCGCCGTAGTGTACTTCTATTTCATGAGTGAAAAGATGCCTTAATTAATAGCCGAGGTCTTTCTTGGCTTTTGCCCAAGCCTTGTTCCACTTGTCTATTACAGATTGTGGGTCCTTAGCAAGCACGAATTCTTGAACTACTGCTGGAAGATCCAGCTGTGCCTTATTGCCGATCTCTGTAACCTTCGCATCATCGACAGTTCCTTCTATAAGCTCTACTCCAGTAGCTTGGAATTCTTTTAGCTGAGCCAGATTAGACTCTTTTCCTTTTAATGGAGAGATAAAGCCCGCGAAATCCTCATATCCCGAATCCTCAATCATCCATTTTACAAATGCTTTTGCTGCCTCTAAGTTTTTACTGTTTTTGGCGACAGCATAGAAGAAGTCAGGGCTGAGGGTAGCAGATGGTTTGCCCGAATTATCATAAGGCAACGGGAAGAAGCCAACATTGTCTGAAGGAGCTCCGACTCCAATAACTTGGTTAATAACCCAGTTTCCGAGATAGTACATGGCGAACTTGCCGGAAGCGATGTCTTTTTTCGATTGCTCCCAGTTAGTAGAGTTGATGTCTTTTTCCAGATAGCCTTTTTCATTGAGCTCTCTCAGCAGACTAAACGCTTTCCCATAGCCGTTATCCATCGTGAATGGTGTTTCTGTGTTCAATTTCTCGTTAGGGAAGTCAGGATTACCTGCAATCAGGCGTGGCGTATCATAAGCCCATGTACCAAGCGGCCATTTATCTTTGAAGTTAGAAGCCAGTGGAATGACACCTTTTTCTTTCAGCTTCTCGCAGGCAGCCAAAAATTCATCCCAAGTCTTTGGTGTTTCTGTGATACCGGCATCGGCAAATGCTTTTTTGTTATAAACAATCCCGGATGTAGAGTTCCCTGTGGTAATTCCGTACAGCTTGCCATCAAAGGATTTAAAGTCTTTAAAGGTGATTTGATCGTTCAGGCCAAGATCATCCAGTGAAGCGAAGTATTTCGGCAGGTCGGAGTTAGGGATGGTTGGTACGAACATAACGTCTGGAAGCTCGCCACTGGCCATTCTGACTTTAGCTTGTTGATTATAGTCGGTTTGAGAAGCTTCGAATTCGACTTTAATATTCGGGTATTTCTCATTAAAGCGCTTTAAATATTCGTCGTATTCTTTGCCAATCATGTCTGTTCTGTTGGTCAGGAAGGTGATTTTTCCGCTAATATCAGCTCCCGCTGCAGGCTCAGCTGTTGCGGTGTTTGTTGAATCACCACTTGTATTTTCTGTATTCGTTGCTGCGGGCTTATCTGTTGCGGAAGCCCCGTTATTTGTACTGTTGCCGTTGTTCGAGCCGCAGCCAGCAAGCGTTGATGATAAAACCATGATCATAACAAAAGATAACGAAAATAACTTATTTCTCATAACTTAATCCCCTTTTCATTATTTTGTTAGCGTTTACATGAACATTATAGCTTTAAATAAAGCGTTTAGAAATGTATTGTATTATTATTTATTGTCTTTATTTGTTTTGTTTGAGCGATTATAATTAGTGTATACCTAACGAATGGATAACAAAATACAAAGAATATCAATTGACTTCAATGAAATGCTAGAAGAGGTATGCTATTTTGAAAGATGAATAGGCTTACAAAACTTAAGCTGCTGCTTTCGAAGTGAGTTTTGTACGAAGACACTCAAAGAAGCATATGCTCTACAAAACTTTAAGCAAATGCTTTCGAAGTGAGTTTTGTACGAAGTCGTTCAAAGAAGTGTATGCTATACAAAACTTTTAGGAGGATAAAATGAAACAGCTAGAGATGAAGCTTGCAAAGTGGGAATTTAGAGGTTGCGGAGATGAGGAGTGGCTTCCAGCTACTGTGCCAGGCACGGTCCATACGGATTTACTGAAGAACGGAAAAATTGAGGATCCCTTCTATGGAATGAATGAACATAATCTACAGTGGATTGATAAGAAGGATTGGGAATATCAAACGACTTTGCAGCTTGGTGAAGAGTGGTCGGGGCTTTCTTGCACGGAGCTGATCTTTGAAGGTCTTGATACCTATGCTGATGTTTATGTGAACAATGTACATGTACTCGCGGCAGATAATATGTTTTTGGCGTGGAGAGTGGATGTCAAAGAGCAGCTGAAGATTGGTGAGAACAATATTAGAGTGAGGTTCCGCTCTGTAGTCAAAGAGGATTTGCCTAAACTAGCAAAGCTGGGGTATACGTTGCCTGCACCGAATGATCAATCCGAGCTTGGGGGGCTGGATGAACAGCGGATTAGTGTTTTTGCCCGCAAAGCTCCTTATCATTACGGCTGGGACTGGGGCCCGCGTTTCTTGACCAGTGGCATATGGCGTGAAGCCTCCCTTGAGGGACGTGACGAAGTTCAAATCACAGATCTCTATATCCGTCAAAATGTGATCACCAAGGAAGAAGCTCGACTGACCGCAATTATTGAAGTGGATGCTCCTACTGCTTGGCAGGGAATGCTGCGTATAAGCGCCGATGGCTTAGAATGGATGCGAACAGTTACATTAGAGGGTGGCAAACAGCAAGTAGAGATGGATATCGTGATAGATCAGCCGCAGCTCTGGTGGTGTAGAGGGCTAGGCGAACCTCATTTATATACTTTCCAAGCCGATTTGGTGCAGGGTAAGGAAGCTATAATTAGCAAAAGTGTAAGAACCGGACTGCGCAGTATTCAATTGATTCGGGAACGCGATGCCAAGGGAACTTCATTTTCTTTCGCGCTGAATGGTGTGCCGGTCTTTGCTAAAGGTGCCAACCATATTCCGAATGACAGCTTCATCACAGAAGTTACCGAGGAGCGGTATCGGCATGAAATTGTCACGGCGGTAGAATCAAACATGAATATGCTGCGCGTATGGGGCGGCGGTTTTTATGAAGAGGAGATTTTTTATAAGCTTTGTGATGAATATGGTCTGCTGGTCTGGCAGGATTTTATGTTTGCTTGCAGCATGTATCCGGGGGACGAGGCGTTCCTTGCAAATGTGAAGAAAGAAGCGGAGTATAACGTCAAAAGATTGCGCAATCATCCCTGCATCGCCTTATGGTGTGGCAATAACGAGATTGATTCGGCCTGGTCACAGTTCGAGGAAAATATGGGCTGGGGCTGGAAAGAAAAAATCGATGCTGAACATAGAGCGAGCATGTGGGCTGATTATGAGAAAATATTCCACCATATTCTGCCGGAGGCTGTTACCGCTTTCCATCCAGGAGTAGACTATTGGCCGTCTTCGCCGCTGCGGGATCTGACGGGCAATATGGATCAGCATGCGACGCGGATGGCGGGGGATGGGGATGTTCATTACTGGGGCGTGTGGCACGGAATTGAGCCTTTTGAGAATTATAATACAAAGGTTGGCCGCTTTATGAGTGAGTATGGCTTCCAGTCGTTCCCGGAACTGAAAACCGTAATGAGTTATGCCGAAGAGCAGGATTTGGAGCTTACTTCAAAGGTGATGCTGGCTCATCAGAAGAATGGCCGCGGTAATCTGCTGATCAAAGAATATATGGATATGTATCTGCCGCAGCCGAAGGATTTCAAAGCATTTCTATATATGAGTCAAATTTTACAAGCTGAAGCGATCCGAATTGCGATTGAAAGTCACAGAAGAAATAAACCTTATTGTATGGGCACTTTATATTGGCAGATGAATGATTGCTGGCCGGTTGCTTCTTGGGCGGGTATGGATTACAACGGGCGCTGGAAAGCTTTGCAATATACCGTACGCTCAAGCTTTAAGGATGTCTTGTTGTCTATTGATGGTACAGACCGTGAGCGGATTGACGTTCATGTCGTTTCTGACTTAAGAAGAGCAATAACTGCTGAGCTGATGCTTAGGCTGTATAAGTTTGACGGCTCGGTGCTACGAGAGTGGACACATCCGGTTGAGCTCGGAGCCGATTCTACGGCTATTGTATTCTCGTCTCCTGTGGTGGAATTGCTAGAAGGTCATGGATCAGACGAGGTAGTGTTAGAGATTAGCTTGCAGGCTGATGGACAGGTGATAGACCGCAAGGTACATTATTTTGTCCCGGAAACAGAAATTCCGTTGCAGCATTCAGTGATTACGATAAATGAAACTCCGGATAGCGGTGGTTTAAGCTTCACTGTGACAAGTGATGTATTGGCTAGGGGCGTATACCTGATCTCAGAGGATGAAGGTATATTCTCCGACAACTTCTTTGATCTTCTCCCAGGACAGTCCAAGACGATAGTATTCTCTCAGCGGGGCAAGGATGGAAGAGATTGGGTTCCGGCCGTTCCTAAGGGGCTAAAGGTTAAATCTATGGTTGATTTTGTTAGCGAAGATTTACTGTAAATCTTAAGGAGAGAAGGACTAGCGCATGGGGATTTTAATTCAGGAAGATCAGGGGCTTTTCCATTTACAAAGTGCAGGAATGAGTTATATTCTTCAGCTTATCAATGATTATCCGGCACATGTGTATTGGGGCAAGAAGCTACGGAGTGACAGTAATTTGGAAGGGCTGTTGAATCTGGGAGGAAATACGGGGCTTGACCGACTCCCGCAGGAATACCCACAATACGGTACGGGAGATTTCAGAACACCCGCTTATCAAGTTCGGCTTGAAGATGGCACTCGTATCACGGAATTGAAATACAGTGGATACCGGGTCATGAAGGGGAAACCAGCACTTGCTGGGCTGCCTTCAGTATATGTGGAGTCCGACCAGGAAGCACAGACGCTGGAGCTTACGCTCAAGGATGATTATGCCAAGCTAACTGTTATTTTACGATATACCATATATGAGGATTCTAACGTGATTACCCGCTCTGTGGAGTTCACAAATGGTGGAGATGCCCAGCTCCAATTACAACGTGCACTGAGTGCCAGTGTCGATTTCTCGTCTGGCGAAATGGATATGATCTATTTGGCAGGGGCTTGGTCAAGAGAAGGTAATCTGACTCGCAGACGTCTGGTGCAAGGGGGTACGACCATTGGGAGCCGCAGAGGGATGAGCAGTCATCAGTTAAATCCATTTGCAGCGCTGGTGAAACCTGAAACGGATGAAAATCATGGAGAGGCCTACGGCTTCAGTCTTGTATATAGCGGAGGCTTTGAAGCCGAGGCAGAGGTCGATTCCTTCGGGATGACAAGGTTTACGATGGGGCTGAACGCTTTTGATTTCTCATGGCTACTGGAGCCGGGAGAACAATTCCAGACCCCAGAAGTAGTTATGGTGTATTCATCTGAGGGGATCGGGGAAATGTCGAGAACCTATCACCGTTTGTACCGGACCCGTTTATGCAGAGGGGTATTTAGAGATAAGGAACGGCCTATTCTGGTCAACAATTGGGAAGCTACCTATTTTAACTTCAATGCGGACAAACTGGAGTCCATTGCGGCCGAAGGCGCGAAGCTTGGGATCGAGCTATTCGTGCTGGATGATGGCTGGTTTGGCAAAAGAGACGCTGACAATTCCTCTCTCGGAGACTGGGTGGAGGATCTACGCAAGCTTCCAGGCGGATTGTCTGATGTTGCCCAGCGCGTGAACCATCTAGGTTTACAGTTCGGACTCTGGTTCGAGCCAGAAATGATCTCGCCAGATAGCGACCTCTATCGTAAGCATCCCGACTGGTGTCTGCATGTGCCGGGACGCCGCCGCAGCGAAGCCCGCTGGCAATTGGTGCTGGACTATACACGGGAAGATGTGCGCCAGTACATTTATGAGTCATTATCCCGAATTTTCTCGACGGTGCCCATTAGCTATGTGAAATGGGATATGAACCGTTGTTTAACGGAGATTGGCTCTGCAGAGTTACCCCCTGAACGCCAAGGGGAGACTGCACATCGTTATGTCCTTGGTCTGTATGAGCTATTGGAGCGAATCACTTCAGAGTTTCCACATATCCTGTTCGAGAGCTGCTGTAGTGGTGGTGGACGCTTCGACCCGGGTATGCTGCATTACATGCCGCAGACCTGGACCAGTGATGATACCGATGCTGTGGAACGGCTAAAGATTCAATATGGAACAAGTCTGGTATATCCGGTTAGTTCGATAGGCGCGCATGTGTCTGCCGTACCGAATCATCAGGTAGGACGGATCACCCCGCTTTCCTTCCGTGGAGATGTAGCTATGTCCGGTAATTTTGGTTATGAGCTGGATCTTACCAAGTTTACTGACGAAGAGAAGGAGCTTGTGAGGGAGCAGATTGCGAACTATAAACAGATCCGCAGTCTTGTACAGCAGGGCAATCTGTACCGTCTGCAAAGCCCGTTCGAGGGGAATGAGACGGCATGGATGTTCGTCTCAGACGATCAACATGAGGCACTCATTTATTACTTCCGGGTAATGGCTGTGCCGCACCCGCCACGCCGCAGCCTGAAGCTGAATGGCTTGAATCCGGAGCTGAATTATACTCTGGAGGCAAGTGGTGAGGTTTACGGCGGTGATCGGCTAATGCAGGTCGGACTGGCTCTGCCGGATATCCAGCAGGATTTTGTCAGCGGATGCTTTAAATTGAAGGTGCAGGAATAGGGAGTTTATTTCAAAAGGAAGCAAGCCATGAGCCCGGCTCTTGGCTTGCTTTTTGTATGGGTATATAAGTATTTATTTTTGTCTGTTCATATTCTGTTCATGATGACGTCATGGGGAGTACATCTTCATTGGTTAGCCTTAGCTTAACAGTGGTTTAGGGCAGTCCAATACACAGAGGATGACAGGAGAAGATACGAGTGAAAATAAGAGAAGCCATAACAACGAAGGCAGGCGCGAGAACAAGCAAGATACTAAATATTCTAGTTAAAATATTAGGAGCAATAATCATAGCCATCGTGCTGTTTCTCGCCATTGTGTATACCGTTAATCTGATCAGCAACAAATCGGAACAAAGAAGAATAGAACCTTATGGTCAGCTAGTACCTGTAGATGGGAAGAACATGAATGTTTTGATTCAAGGGGATGGCGAAGAAACAGTCGTGCTTCTACCAAGCTATGGCACAGCAGCACCAGCTCTTGATTTTAAAGCATTAATAGATGAGCTATCCCCGTTTTACAAAGTTGTCGTGATTGAGCCTTTTGGGTATGGATTAAGTGATCTGACCAAAAAGGAGCGCAGCACAGAGAATATTGTAAGTGAAATTCATGAAGCTCTACAGGGTCTTCATATTGACCGTTATATTCTAATGGGTCACTCCATTTCTGGCCTTTACGGAATAGATTATGTTAACAAATATGAAAATGAAGTGAGTGCATTTGTCGGGCTCGATAGCAGCGTTCCATCGCTAAGTGAGCGGAAGATTGAAGCCTCGGCATTGAGAGCTTTAAATCTACTCAAAAAATCAGGTCTCATCAGATTGCAAATGAAACTAAGTGCTGACCCCATTGCTGAACTGCCATTTGATGATACAACAAAAGAACAAATGAGATTGATTAATCGCCAAAACATATATAATCCTACCCAATTAAATGAAGCCGGAAGTATGTATTCTAATTTTAAAGGAGCTGAAAATTTATCGTTTCCCAAAAATCTTCCTCTAATCTTATTTGTACAAGCGAATCATCCAGTAACGGATAGATGGTTACCAGAGCATGTAAAGCAAGTGAAAGACTCTGTAAATGGAAAAGTGATAACCTTTGAAGAAGGACATTATTTATATCGTACGAAAGCAAAAGAGATCGTAGAAAACTTCAGATCATTTATGAAAGAGATTAAATAAATATACCGTTGCACCGAACGTACTTCAGGATTATCTCTGATTGTCGTTCGGTTTTTTCTTGTTCATCGTTTAAGCATTATGATCCAAAAGCCTGTCGGTACTTTACGGGAGACATTCCCTCAAACGTTCTGAACACTTTAATAAAATAGCTGGACTGGGAAAAGCCGGATTGTATCGCAACCTGAGCAATGGAGAGTCCGGTAGAAACCAGTAGAAGCTTTGCTCTGGCCAGTCTACAATCCGTTAAATAACGGTTTGGGGTTTTCCCCATAACCATCCGGAACAGCCGAAGAAAATGATAGCTACTATACCCTGTTAGTCTTGCCATCGACTCGAGTGACCAAGGGCGGGCACATTCGACGTGTATGATATCTGCGGCACTGCGGATAGACTGCCTGACCTCGTGGGGGACGGAGCCGTGAAGCGGTTCCGAGTTCTGCAGCAATTTCACTAGAAGCTCATAGAGTAGCGCGGATAGTCTTGGCTCACTACGTGTTACATAGGAAGCGCTCAGCAAGTACATTTCCTCGAACAGCTCGTCCAGCTTGGCCTCTAAATCAAAAGTGAACAGGTATGCACGTGACTGGTCCACTTCTTCTAATAAGGGGAGTACAATTTCAGTACTAAAATGAACCCAACGAACATCCCAAGGCTCTCCGGGATCAGACCCATACTGCTGATAAGCACCTTTAGGGTAAAGAAAACCTCGTCCTCTGCTCATCGGAATACGTTCACCCTCATGGAATACATAACCTTCCCCACCAAAGATTAAATGCAGGTTATAGCTTCCCAGAAACCCTTCACTTCTTCTTTCAGTATGCTGTGGAAAGTGAGTGTAGTGCCCCAAAAATTCAGGATAACAGACATATTTTGAAAAAGCCGGTGTCGGCAAATACCATTGTTTCTTCATGATTGACAGCACCCGTTTCTATCGCGCTGCAGAGCGCTAGTTGGATTAAGGTAATTAACGCAAGATTGTTATACGATCGCAATATTTTGTTATATAAGCCTTCTTATTACTGATACTACAATAGAATTATAAAATACTGAAAGCATATTTTTAATACTTTGGAGGTAATCATGAAGAAACCTGTCGCAACAGAAAAATTCGAGCTTGGCGTCTGTTATTATCCGGAACACTGGTCGGAAAGCCTGTGGGAGGACGATTATCGCCGGATGCGGGAACTGGGCTTCACGATCATTCGGATGGGGGAATTTGCTTGGTCAATTTTTGAACCTGCTGAGGGTGAATTCCAGTTCGGACTCTTTGATCGGGCGATTGATTTAGCTCATAAAAATGGTCTGCAGGTTGTTCTCGGAACCCCGACGGCAACCCCTCCAGCTTGGCTGACCCATAAGTATCCAGAAGTATTGAACGTGACGTATGAAGGTGTTACCCTTCAGCATGGCATGCGTCGTCATTATAATTACAGTAGCCCCATATATCGGGAGCTGTGTGCAAGGATTACTGAACAGATGGTTAAACATTACGGCAATCATCCAGGTGTAGTCGGCTGGCAAATTGATAATGAGCTCAACTGCGAAATTAGTGAATTTTACTCCGAGAGTGACCATAAGGCTTTTCGGGAATGGCTGCAGCAGAAATATGTTACGCTTGAGCATTTGAACGAGGCTTGGGGAGCTGTTTTTTGGAATCAAAGCTACAGTGACTGGTCTCAGGTCTATCTTCCACGGCCTACTCCAGTATCTAAGCAGCCTAATCCCCATCAGGCTTTGGATGAAAAACGGTTTATATCGGACAATACGATCTCTTTTGCCAAAAACCAAGCGGATATCATTCGTAAACATGCTCCAAAACAATGGGTAACCACGAATGGTCTGTTCGGGCATCTCGATAGCCATGAAATGACGGATGAGCTGCTGGATTTCTTCAGCTATGATTCTTATCCGCAGTTCTCTACTATTTCTAATGACCCGAACGAGCGGAATCCGCTGAATGATAGAGGCTGGGGGCTGTCGTTATCTGTTGTCCGTTCGATTTCTCCGAATTTCTGTATTATGGAGCAGCAATCGGGGCCGGGTGGCTGGGTGAACCGGATGGATATGCCTTCTCCGAAGCCGGGACAGATGCGGTTATGGACTTATCAATCGATCGCTCATGGCGCCGATATGGTGCTGTATTTCCGCTGGCGGACAGCTACGATGGGTAATGAAATCTATTGGCATGGCATTAACGACTATCATAATCAGCCGAACCGAAGAGTACGGGAAGCGGGACAGATCGGACAAGAGCTCGCGGCGGCAGGTCAAGCACTTATCGGTACTCGTAATCAGGCTAACGTTGCTATCGTTCGTGATTATGATAATGAGTGGGATGGAGAATACGATGTGTGGCATGGTCCGTTTATGTGGAAGAGCAACAAGGAGTGGTACAAAGCGCTCCAGCGGAAGCATATCCCGAATGACGTATTCTATTTACGCAAAAAGACAATGCTGGAAGAGCTCGCACGATATGATGTGCTTATCTATCCTCACCCGGCGATCATGACAGATGAGACAGCGTCACTACTGGATGAATATGTTCAGCAAGGTGGAAAACTGATCTTCGGATGTAGAACCGGTTATAAGGATGAACGTGGTCAATGTTATATGCGTCCGTTCCCAGGTGCTGCCAGGGATCTATGCGGGATCACAGTCGAAGAATTCACAATGGTTAAAGGCAGTCGTCAACCAACAACGATTAGCTGGTCAGGTGTGGCCGAAGTGGTCACTGGGGCAGATGATTTTAATGATATTCTCCGAATTGAGGATGATTCGGCCGAAGTCATGGCGGTTTATGCTTCGGACTATTACGCGGGAAAACCGGCGGTTACGAGAAATCATCGCGGCAAAGGCGAAGTTTGGTATCACGGAGCAGTCTTTAATGAACAAGCAGCGTCTATAATCATTGATCAAATCGGTTTGCAGTCGCCAGCAGAGTGGATCGAGCTTCCAGCAGAAGTAGAGCTGCAAATTCGTAGCGCGGCTAATTCCAGTTATAATTTTTTACTTAACTATAGTGAGACGCCTGCCTCCATACATCTACATGAGACCAAAACGGATTTACTGAGCGGAACAACATTATCGGGTGAGGTTACTTTGGAAGGGTTTGGTGTATTGATTTTGCATTAATGCAATGAATAAAAGCTAATGTAATAAATAGAGTTACGTATTAGGAAACTAATATGTACCTCTATTTTTTTATAAGAGTCATCAAAGAGATAATTTAAATATAGTTATTTATTCCAACAAAATACAACGAACAACAGGTACAATATAAAGGATATTCTAGATTCAAAGGAGGGAAGTCTTGTGATTATTGAAGCTGAGAAAGTATTGTTGCAGTATTCGTTTATTGATCCAATCATTGAATTCATTAGACATAATGAGAATATTACATTTAAAGTGACCAACCAGCTGGATAACAAGAAGTACTTATTACGTATACATAAACCAATATCGGAAGGGTTCTCAGGCTTACAACATACTCGAGATGGATTGCAGTCCGAAATGTTTTTTCTGCGGGAAATCGATCAGAAGAACATACTGAAAGTTCAAAGACCGGTTGTAAATCAGAAGGGGCAGATGGTTACTGAATATAGTTCGGAGCGATTCGGTACCAGCTTGGCAACGCTTTTAGAATGGATTGAAGGCTTTACGCTTACCCAAGATGAAGACAACATTGAACAGATTGTTTATAGATTAGGTAGAAATCTTGCCAGTTTACATGAATTCTCACGAACGCTAATGCCCTTGGAGTTACATAGACCTGTATATAACGTCAAAAAGATTGATGAAACTTTAATAGAACTTGGAAAGGGAGCAGACAATGGAGCCCTTAATCAGGAGGATTACGAAGTTATTCGTAGCGTTCTACTCGTAGTAAAAGAACAGTTAGCAGAACTAGACGCTAGGGAGAACTCATGGGGATTCATTCATGCTGATTTTCAGCTGGGGAATGTCGTTGTGTCAGAACAAAACCCGATCTTAATAGATTATTGCTTATTTGGTTATGGATATTACTTGTTTGATTTGGGCTCTGCATCTTCTATGCTGAAAAGTGAGCTCCGCAAAACGCTTTTGGAGGGTTATGCTTCTAAATCTAGCTTTTCGCTAAATGAGATTCGGTACATTGAAGGACAAATATTTATGGATATTTTTATTAGTTACGTATTTTTTATTCATGATTCTGAGAGGAACGGCTGGATCAAAGAGCACGCCTCCAAAATATGCAGCACCTTATGTCAGGATTTTCTTAAGGGGAAAGAGGTATATTATTCGTTTTAGAGATGATGTGATACTCTAATGGGGAATGATAAATGAAGGGACTGAACTATGCGCAGAGATCATTATTTTTAAACCAACTATTAAAATTTAATGGAGGTAAAAATAATGTTAACTACAGAGTTACACACAGAACGATTACATTTAAGAAAAATGAAGGTTTCGGATTCGCCAAGTTTGTTTAAAGTGTGGTCTGATCCAGAGGTTACCAAGTTCATGAATGTCGATTGCTTTACTGATGAAAGTCAGGTAAAAGAGATGATACAACTGCTTGATGAATTTTCTCGAGATAACAAAGCTATTCGTTTCTCCGTAATTGAAAAGGAATCCAATGAAATCATAGGTTCTTGTGGGTATAATTTCTTAGATTTTGAAAATGAAAAAGCAGAGATTGGATATGATATTGCTAGAGCATTTTGGGGAAGCGGGTACGCTTCAGAAGCTATAAGTGCTTTGTTAGAATGCGCATTCTCAACCTTGAAGCTGAATCGAATCGAAGCAAAAGTGGAACCCGAAAACGTGAATTCAATAAAAGTCTTGCAAAAGCTAAACTTTATGTTTGAGGGAACCTTAAGAAGGTATGAAAAAGTAAACGGAAAGTTTATAGATCTCAATATGTATTCCAAATTAATAACAGACTAATTAGGTTTTATTTACAAAACTTAGATTTATCCAAAAGGTTATATTGGTCTCCATAAGGAATAAAAACTTATACACTCTAAATATAGGAGTTGACCCAATGGAGACTATATTCACAGAGGAAATGATCCTGGAAGACCTAATAAAAACATTTCATCAAAGTTTCGGTCTGAATGTAATAGAGACTACTTCAATAAAACGAGGCTGGTTAAATTTAAAGTGGAAAGTTACGACGGATGCAGGGGAATTTTTATTTAAACAATATAACAAAGAAAGATATAAATTATATAACCCAGAGGAGCTATTGTTAGCACTCTCTCAACAGATTAGATTATATGATCAAGGTCTAGCATGCCCCAAAGTGTTAACACAGAACGAAAATATTTTTCTTGAATCTGGTAATGGAGAACGTTTCATAGTGATGGCATATTGCCAAGGAAAAATAATGTCACCAGGTAAAACTAATATCCATCAAATATACGATTTAGGTCGAGCAACAGGAAAAATGCATCGATTGTTAAATGACGGGACACTTGGTATGAATAACAGTCCGCAATTTAATCCCCCAAGCCGGGAGGCGCGTTTAGCACATTGGAATGTAGTTTGGCATGAGTGTAAGGGAATTGGTAAACCTCTGCTACTTGCTGATATAGAAGCTCAAATAAAAGCTACAGAAGAAATGAATATAGAACTACTCGAACTACTTCAAACAGGATGGGCACATCGTGACCTTTGGGTAGATAATCTTTTATTTAATGATAATGGACTATCTGCAATTCTAGATTTTGATCGACTAAAATATGACTATCCGCAGCTTGATGTAGCTCGTGCTGTTATGTCTTGTGCTTTAGATGATGATTTAGATGTCTCTCTGGCTTCGGCGTTTATGGAAGGGTACAGTGAGGAACGTGAAGTGATAGAGGGCTATTTAACGCATTCATTACAGTTGTTGTGGTATATGGAAAGTACATGGTGGATTAATGCTAACAAGGATCAACATAGTATACCGCCAGCTCGCTTTGCGAAGGAAATGATTTGGCTCGCAGAAAATCAAAAAAATATGTCCTCTTTGTTAGGAAATATTTAAAATGTCCATAATTAGCAGCGACAGTCTAGGGCTTGCTTTTTCACGTCCATGACCGTCGCTGTTTCTATTATTATCCGCGCTGCCTTCTGGGTCCGGATAGCTAGACAATGAGGCCCCCCCGACAATCGTAGATCCTGAACCTGGACAGTCACAGGCTGATCGTAACAGTTTCATTTTTTGATAAAAGCATAACCTATTTCTCTGTAATCTACATTGACTTGGGTTTGTCTCACCCCTATGATGATTAGTAATATAAAATAAATGGCACGAAGAGGAGCGAAACATCATGGCTTTGGAGATCGAACGCAAGTTTCTGCTGCCGGAATTTCCGGAGCGGCTTATTCAAGAAGGCGAATTGAAGATTATTACCCGGCATAATATCGATCAGACTTATTTGGCGATAGATGGGGGCCAAGAGCTGCGTGTGCGTAAAATTACGGATCTGGACTCAGGCGAAGTAACCTACACGCATACGTTTAAGGACGGCAAAGGGATCAAACGTGAAGAAATCGAATATTTTATCTCAGAGGGTTTATATAATCAGATGATTGAGGCAGTAAATGCGGTAGCCTTGGTCAAAGAGCGGATTACTGCAGTGTGGAAGGGCACAACGGTTGAGATCGACGTGTATTCTCAGCTGAAATTGTCCGTTCTGGAGGTTGAATTTGAATCTTTAGAGGAAGCGGAGAGCTTCAAGGCACCGGAATGGTTCGGTAAGGATGTCAGTACAGAACGGCAATACAGCAACAAAACTGTCTGGAAAGAGCTACAAAATAAGACAAAGAATTAACGGACTTTAGCGCGTAAACGTGGTAGTATATAGGGAAAACAAGCAGCTATAAAGTGAAACTTATAATTTATATGTATTTATAGAGGGGTTCAGGAGGATGAGCATGAAGTATATAAGCACAAGAGGCAATGTGGAACCTAAAGGCTTTATCGATACGGTGTTGATGGGACTTGCGGATGATGGTGGATTAATGGTCCCAGCCGAGATTCCTGTCGTTTCAGCAGCTACTTTGGAAGAGTGGAGAAGTCTTAGCTACCAGGAGCTGTTCCTGAAGATCTTCGCTTATTACACTAATGATGAAATTCCTTACGAGGATTTACAGGACATGGTCAACACTAGTTATGGCAATTTCCGCACGCCGGAAGTAACGCCTATTCACCAAGTGAATGATTCCTTATATGTCTTGGAATTGTTCCATGGCCCTACTTTTGCCTTCAAAGATGTAGCGCTGCAGTTTATGGGTGAGCTGTATTCTTATATTTCCAAAAAGCAGAACAAGATCATCCACATCCTCGGAGCAACCTCAGGGGATACCGGGGCGGCTGCCATTCAGGGCGTTCGCGGTAAAGAAGGCATCAAGATCTGTATTCTGCATCCGCATGGGAAGGTAAGTAAAGTGCAGGAGCTGCAGATGACTACGGTAGATGATAGCAATGTACTGAACCTGTCTGTGCACGGTAACTTTGATGATTGCCAGAAGGTAATTAAAGATCTGTTCGCGGATCTCGACTTTAAGGGTCGCTATCATCTGCGTGCAATCAACTCCATTAACTTTGTGCGTATTCTGGCGCAGACCGTCTACTATTTCTATGCGTATCTACATGTCGATGGCAGCAGTGAGAAGAAGATTAACATTAGCGTGCCTTCCGGCAACTTCGGTAATATTTTCTCCGGATATTTGGCGAAGCAAATGGGATTGCCGATTAACAAACTGATTATTGCCACGAATGAAAATAACATCTTGGAGCGTTTCGTGAACACCGGGGAATACAAACCGGGCAGCTTCACAAGCACATACAGTCCTTCAATGGATATCCAAGTGGCGAGCAATTTTGAGCGTTATCTATATTATTTGGTAGGCGAGGATTCCGAGAAACTATCCGCGTATATGTCCAAGCTCCAAACTGAAGGTAAGATTACGGTTGAAGGCGATGCGCTTCAGCAGGTGCAGCAGGATTTTGCAGCGCTGGGTGTGAAGAATGACCAATGCTTGAATACAATCGCTAAGTATCAAAAAGAATATAACTATCTGCTTGATCCGCATACTGCATGTGGAATCGCGGCTTACGAGGCTTTTAATGGCTCGGACGAGATTGGAATTACCTTTGCGACGGCACATCCAGCTAAATTTGATGAAGCGATAACCCTGATCGATATTAAGCAGGAATTCCCGGCACAAATTAAAGCGTTGTTCGAGATGCCACAGCATCAAACCGTAGTGGATCATGACAAGGATGAAATTGTGCGTCAATTGCAGGCTTTTTATAAATAAGCAGTAACTCTATATGGCTCATAAGGCTCCTGTTCTTAAGTTAAGAATGGGAGCCTTTTTACTGCATCCTTCGACAAATCATGTCGCAGTCTACCAGGAATAGTTTCTTATCGACAAAAGATGAAGGAGTGGTGCTTTTTTTCACAAGGTGGATCTATCAGAATTTGTCGGAAATTTGTCCTGAAAAGTAGACATTACTACCCAGAGAGTGAGAAAATAGCATATAGAGATTTAGTAAGAACTAAAAAGGACGGGATTATCATGACAATTCGTTTCGGGGTCATTGGAACAAACTTTATTACAGACCGCTTCGTGCAAGCCGGCTTGGAGAATGAGGAGTTTATCCTGACAGCCGTGTACTCCCGCACAATGGAGAAAGGTCAGGCCTTTGCTGCAAAATATGCTGGAGCTACAATTTATACGAATTTGGAAGATATGGTTTCCAGTAAAGATGTCGATGCTATATACATTGCAAGCCCGAACTCCATGCATGCTGAGCAGGCGATTATGTGCTTAAATCATGGCAAGCACGTGCTCTGTGAGAAACCAGCTGCCTCAAACAGTGCGGAGCTAAGAGCAATGATTGAAGCTGCGAAGAACAATGATGTGTTGTTGGTAGAAGCAATGAAATCGACATTCATGCCGAATTTCGGAGTGATCAGAGACAATTTGTATAAAATCGGCCAAGTTCGCCGTTATTTCGCGAGTTATTGTCAATACTCATCGAGATATGATGCTTATCGGCAGGGAACGGTGTTAAATGCTTTTAATCCGGCCTTCTCTAACGGCTCGCTCATGGATCTTGGCGTTTATTGCTTGTATCCTATGGTAGTGTTGTTCGGGAAACCGAATTCTGTACAGGCTGTGGGTCTTATGCTATCTTCTGGTGTGGATGGTGAAGGAAGTATTGTTATGCAATACGATGATATGGACGCAGTTGTGATGCATTCCAAGATCGCTGATTCCTATTTACCAGCCGAGATTCAAGGGGAAAGTGGTACCATGGTGATCGATAAGATCAACCAGCCTTACCAAGTGAAGATTCAGTATCGCGATGGAACCGTCGAGGAGCTTACGCAGCCTCAGGTGTTCGAGTCTATGTATTATGAGGTTGAGGAATTTATTAACTTAATTAAGAACGGTGACCGGGAAAGCAGAATTAACACGCATGCGAATTCCTTGGCGGTAGCAGAGGTTATGGAGGAAGCCAGAGCACAAATCGGCCTCCGCTATGCCGCAGATCTATAAATAGAATGGGGAGCAGCACTTGAAGACTTTTAAAAAGGTATACATTGAGATAACAAGCGTCTGCAACCTGGCCTGCAGCTTTTGTCCACCAACCGCCCGAACAAAGAATTTTATGAAGCTCGATACTTTTAATACGATATTAGATGAAATTAAGCCACATAGTAATCATATTTACCTTCACGTAAAAGGTGAGCCATTGCTGCATCCCAAGATTGGTGAGCTGCTGGATGCGGCACATGCCAAAGGGTTCAAGGTCAATATTACTACCAATGGTACGTTAATTCATAAGGCTGGCCCTAAGATTCTAGGCAAACCTGCATTACGACAGATGAACTTCTCTCTGCATAGCTTTGACGGGCATGAAGGATCTGAGAACCGCGAAGGGTATTTGTCGGAGATAATTTCTTTTGTACGGGAAGCCTCCGCGCAAGGGGTCATTATTTCCTTCCGGCTGTGGAATTTAACGGAGGATAATCTGACCAATCTGGAGAAAAATCGGAACCGTGAGACCCTTGCTGTGCTGGAGGAAGCCTTTAACCTTGATTTCAAGATCGAAGAAAAGGTTGTACCTGGCAGCGGCGTCAAGGTTGCCCCACGGGTATATCTCAATCAGGACCATGAGTTCCGTTGGCCTGCACTGAACGAGCCGGAAGATGACGGAAAAGGGTTCTGTCATGCGCTGCGCAGCCAAGCGGCAATCCTTGTGGATGGTACCGTTGTACCGTGCTGTCTGGATGGTGAAGGCGTCATTAACCTCGGAAACATTCATGAGACTCCGTTCTCAGAAATCGTAGAGGGTGAACGAGCGAACAATCTATTTTACGGGTTCTCTCGTAGAGAGGCGGTAGAAGAGCTGTGCCGCAAGTGCGGATATCGGCAACGGTTCGGAACTTAAATGTGTGAATGCAAACAGAATCGGGACATGGGTATTTCATGAGTCCTGGTTCTGTTTTTTATTATCATCTCCGCTTTGGAGCGAAGGAGGAGTATATGCTGAAATCGTTGGAAGCTATCACCTTATACCGTGAAGGCGTGCAAGAACATTTAGAAGATCATCTCTGGCTGAAGCTTATTGTTCAAGCGGAGGAGCAAATTGTAAATCTGGAACGTGTGGCAACTTTGGAGGAGCTGGACCACAGGAATTCTGTGCTGGACTATGTGGAACGCAGTCTGAGGATTCTGAATCAACTTCCCTGTTCGATTTGGGTAAAAGAGCTTGTAGAAGAAACATTAATTTGGTCAGAATCGGCTAAAGGTGGCACATTGAAGGAGCGCTTACTTTGGCAGGAGGAAGGCATTAACTGTTTTGTACATAATATTGGTTCCGCTCAGTTATATGAAAGGCATTTGGGCAGGACAGTCTCCGAGAAAGGCACAATGGTTCAACGACTTATTGAAACCCATGGGCTAATAGGACAGCAAATTCGTGGGGAGGTCCCACCAGAAGTGAATAAGCCGCTGCATGAGATTGTGGAAGCGCAGCTGCTGACGGCGGAGGAACTGGAACGGTTGTTGACGGTACTTAATCAGTGCGTTATCGGCGCTGTGTCCCCCGAGCTCTGGCTGAGTGTAGAGCATGAAGTGAAACAGCTTATCGCTCTGATTTCATCCGGTGAACTTGCTAGTCCAATGCCGATGAAAGAAAGACTGCGCAGAATGCGGCTGGGTCCGATCTCCAGGGGGGAGGATTTCACTACGGAATGGGCAAAGCTTATGCACGAAGGCTTCCATGCGGAACGATTGGACGCCTTAAGTAAGATTATCTTCTGGTATGTGGAATCTGCACTGCAGACCTTTTCGCTGGAGCAATTTCTGAAGTTGATGATACTTGCTGCTCATAGGGCCCAGAATGAATCCCTAAATCATATCAGCTTCGAACATGTCATGAACAGCATTTACTACGACTACAAGGGTGTTAAGAAGATCAACGTTTATAAGAAGCGGATTATCGAAAAATATTTATCGGAGCTTACATGGGAGGAAATCGAACAAGGGACTTTGCCTGCTGAGAACCCGCATCTAATGCTTCGTCAATATGCTAAGGAGCATCTGCCAGACACGGTGTTTTTCCAGTTCCAATTCTCGGCAGCAGCAGAGAAGCTGATTGAATTTTGTATGGAAGCTGAAAAGTCGCCTTTGTATGAACGTGCAGTATTGCTGTTGTTCGACCTGTTCGAGCTGCGGAGGGACGCATTCGACCGTTTTCATAATGAAGATACCTACTTAAGTCAGATGAATAATACAGCAGATTATAAAGCCGTAATTCTGGAGCATGTTACTGGTCAAAAAGTGCTCGATATCGGTCCGGGCGGCGGTGTGCTGCTGGATTTGTTGGAAGAGCGTATGCCAGATGTCACCCCTATCGGCATTGATATATCGAGCAATGTAGTGGAAGCTCTGCGGCAGCGTAAGCAGCGGGAAGGTCGTCAGTGGGAGGTCCTTCAGGGAGATGCGCTGAACCTTAAAGATTTCGTGGTGGCTGGAACAGTGGACACGGTAATCTTCTCTTCCATCTTGCATGAGCTATATTCTTATGTGCCGTTTAATGGTAAAAAGTTCAATCATGACACCGTCTCCGCAGCCCTGCGAAGTGCCTTTGATGTATTGTCAGCAGGTGGGGTTATCATTATTCGTGATGGGATTATGACCGAACCCCCATCATTGCTGAGGAGAGTTCGCTTTCTGGAAGAGGACGGTCTGGTGTGGCTGGAGCGATATGCGAAGGATTTTGCCGGACGTCAGATTCAGTATCAAAGATTAGAGGCGCAAGAAGTTCTTATGCCCGTTAATGATGCCATGGAATTTTTATATACGTATACTTGGGGCGAAGAAGCTTACATTCATGAGGTCCAAGAACAGTTTGGATACTTTACCCCTACGGAGTTCGCCTCATTTATTGAGCAGAATTTAGGAAAGCAGGCGAAGATTGAAGTCTTCCGGCATTACTTGCAAGAAGGGTATACCGAAGCACTGTGCGACAGAGTAAGATTCATGGATGAGAGCGGACAGGAAGTGGCCTTGCCAGACAGCACCTGCTTTATCGTGATTCGGAAGGAATAGTTGAACAATAACATCATCTGCATTTAAAAAAGCAATCGGTAGACCCTTTGATGTAGTAGAGGTCCGATTGCTTTTTCTATATAGAGAATTTTGTCTTTGTTAGATTAGTATTTCTAGCTGCGACTTATCAGAATCTTCGGCTAAACGCTGAATTCCTTGGTAGGTGGCTAATTTCTCAGTCCGTTCCTGATCTTTAATTTTATCTCCGGTGTCTTTTATGGTATCGCCTAACGTTTCATTCATTTCCGATATTCTATCTTCGATTTTGGATAACTGCTCACGTTTGGCTGTTGCAGAATGAGTAGAACGAGCTTCATCCGATTCGATTTCCTTGGTCAGAACTCTTGCCTCGCCATGCATCTTAGAATGGGTGGAAGAAACTACCTCCATTTGTGAAACATTTTGGCTTATAGCAACAATCGTATTCAATCTTTCGTTTTGTGTCTCTTGCTCGGTTTTAGGTTCATCCGATAGATCTTCTTTTTGAGCTTTTTCTAAGTTCTTTTGTTGCTCTTCAAAGGTGTACTTCGCAATTTGTTGGTCAATTGTTTGGAGCTGCTTGTCGAAGTCCTTAAGTTGATCTTGAATTGAATCCAGACTGTGAGAGCTTTGGGTAGTTCTTTCAATCAAGCTGTTCTTGCTATCGATGATACTCTGTTTTTGTTTAAGTAGAGAATCAACCATTCCGCTCATTTTAGATTGATTTTGAAAAGCTGCTTTTGCAGATTTGCTTATCGATAAGTGGTCTCCGCTACCACTTGTCTTGCTGTTTGAATTTATGGTTTTATCGTTAGTTTGGTGACTAACAGCTACATTAAGTCTCGTTCCCATAGCAGAGGTCATATTCGTTATATGCATGGCTCATTCTCCTCCTACGACGATAAGATCTATCTATAATATATCGGTAGATGAACAGGAAGAATTAATAAAGAGAGCCATTAGCTAAGTCGAACAACAAGATGTCAACGGGACCCCTTCCTAAACTCCGAAGGCGAGCATTTCATCGCTCTGCGAAACACTTTAATAAAATAGCTTACATTATCAAATCCGACTTCGAATGCAATGTCGGATATTTTTCTGTCGCTTTGTTGCAGGAGATCGGCGGCTTGGCGAATGCGATAAGAGTTAATGTAATCCACTGGAGTCTTTCGGGTCATCTCTTTGAAAAAACGGCAGAACTGTCCTTCACTCATGGGAATCAGCTCAGAGAGGTCTCGAGTTCGAATCGGCTCCTGATAGTTATCCTGAATATAGAGAATAATCTTCTTAAGACGATTGATCTTAGTAGTATCAGCGTCATCCAGCTGGCTGCGGTTAACAAAACGATCTTCTGGAGCAATCTGGGAGAGCATGATGAGAAGTGTGCCTTTAATAAAAGCTTCAAAACCGGGGGATTTTGTAGCGTAGGCGTCCATCATACGTTCTAAGTGTTGCAGAAGTTCTTGTTGCCATTGCACAGCTGATGTAAGGTGGCGAGGAAAGCTCTGTCTTTTCTCCTGAAGGGGTAAAATGGCATTTTGCTGGATCGCATCATATTGAGCGCTAGCCAACAGATCAGGGAGAAACACAAGTGCGCAGAATCTGCAGGGAGTATCTTCATTCAGAACATAGGCGGCATGAATATCACCGGACTCGATAAATACAGCCTCGCCGGCCTTAAGAGGGAAATATTCGGTGTCTACCTGAAACAGAATCTCTCCTTCTAGCAGCATAAAAAACTCCGCTTCTTCATGCCAATGGGTATCGAGTACATGTGTTCCTGCAGGTAATTCGATCCAATAAGCTGCAAGCGGAAACATGCTATCGCCATGCACTCTGTCTTCTTTTAGCAAACTCTGGGTTGTACGGTCCATAAATGTCACTCCTTTCGGATAAAACATCAAAATAGTGTTATAAATGAGCTATATAGTATTAGTTTTGTGTATTTTTTATCGGTATAATGCAACTATAAACACCAAATTGAAAGGTGGCAAGTACACAATGAAATTTACTGATGGTCTCTGGCTGGTGCGTGATGGTATCACGATTAACGGCGCAGTTCAAAATTATGTTGTAGAAAAGACTCCAGAAGGATTAACAGCAATTACTCAAACGACTCCAATCACAGGACGTTCAGCAACGCTGAATTCAACCCTGCTTACTGTTAAATTTCATTCCCCGCTTCCAGGTGTGGTAGGGGTTAAGATTATTCATCATGATGGCGTACAAGAACGCGGTCCAGTCTTCGAACTTACGAAAGGTACTGGAGATCACGTTAAGATTGAAGAAAACGATTCCGAGACTGTGATGATCAGCGGAGGACTTCGGGTAGTGATTCGCAAAGGCCAGCAATGGGCTGTGGATTTCTATCGTGGAGACGAGAGAATTACAGGCAGCGGTTTCAAGTCCATGGCTTATATCACGGATCAAGACGGCAACACGTATATGCGTGAAGAGCTGGATCTCGGTGTAGGTGAATTCGTATATGGTTTGGGTGAGCGCTTTACCGCTTTTGTAAAGAATGGACAGACCGTAGATCTTTGGAACAAAGACGGTGGTACTAGCTCCGAGCAAGCTTATAAGAATGTTCCTTTCTATGTAAGCAGCAAAGGCTACGGCGTATTTGTTAACCATCCTGAGCTGGTTTCTTATGAAATCGCTTCGGAAAAAGTGAAAAAAGCGCAATTCAGCGTATCTGGAGAAAGCCTAGAATACTTCGTGATTGATGGTCCTACCATTAAGGAAGTTATCAGCAACTATACATCACTCACTGGCAAGCCTGCACTTCCGCCAGCATGGACATTCGGCCTGTGGCTGACGACTTCTTTCACTACCGACTACGATGAAGCAACCGTAAACTCCTTCGTAGATGGTATGGCAGAGCGCGATTTGCCGCTGAGCGTATTCCACTTCGACTGCTTCTGGATGCGTGAATATCAATGGACCGATTTCCAGTGGGATGAGCGCGTATTCCCTGATCCGGTAGGTATGCTAAAACGCCTGAAAGATAAAGGCCTGAAAATTTGCGTATGGATCAACTCTTATATCGGCCAACGTTCCCGCTTGTTTGAAGAAGGTAAGAAGAACGGTTATCTGCTCAAAAAACCTAACGGCGACGTTTATCAATGTGATTTGTGGCAAGCGGGCATGGCGCTGGTGGACTTCACTAACCCTGCAGCTTGTGAATGGTATGCCGGCTATCTGCGTGATTTGGTAGATATGGGCGTAGACAGCTTCAAGACAGACTTCGGCGAACGTATTCCTACAGATGTAGTGTACTTCGACGGATCTGATCCGATGAAAATGCACAACTATTACACTCAACTGTACAACAAGGTTGTATTTGAAGTGTTAGAAGAGAAGCTTGGTAAGAATGAAGCGGCATTGTTCGCACGTTCTGCAACTGCCGGTGGCCAACAGTTCCCAGTTCACTGGGGCGGTGACTGCTACGCAGATTATGAATCCATGGCAGAGAGCCTTCGCGGTGGATTGTCCCTAGGCTTGTCCGGTTTCGGCTTCTGGAGTCATGATATCGGCGGCTTTGAGAACACTGCTCCTGCGCATGTATTCAAACGCTGGCTGGCGTTTGGACTATTGTCCAGCCACAGCCGTCTGCATGGTAGTACTTCGTACCGTGTGCCTTGGGCTTATGATGATGAAGCTTGTGATGTTACCCGTTTCTTCACGAAACTCAAATGCAGCTTGATGCCTTATCTGTATGATGTAGCAGGACAGGCGCATGAACATGGCTGGGCTTCTATGCGGGCTATGGTTATGGAATTCCCGGAAGATCCTACTTGCGAAGTATTGGATCGTCAATACATGCTAGGTGAATCCTTGCTTGTAGCTCCTATCTTCCAAGAAAACGGAGAAGTGAAATACTACTTGCCGGCTGGTCGTTGGACGCACCTGCTTAGTGGTGAAACTGTACAAGGCGGATCATGGCGTAAAGAGAAATATGATTTCTTCAGTCTGCCATTATTCGTTCGCCAGAATTCCTTGCTGGCAATCGGCAGTGTGGATAATAAACCGGATTACGATTATGCGAATGGCGTTAAATTTGGCCTGTATTCGCTTGAAGATGGCACTAGCACTACTGCAACGGTTCGCGATCTTAAAGGTACTCCTGAATTGACTGTGAAGGCTGACCGTAAAGGCAGTATCGTAACAGTTACTGCAGAAGGCGGCGGTAAAGAATTCTCGCTTTCTCTTAAAGATCTCGGAACGATCGCTGCTGTAGAAGGTGCAGAGCAAGTAGATGAAACTACAGTAAAAGTAAACGCAGGTGCGAAATCCGTATCGTTTACAATTACACTGAAATAAGCTCGTTTCTCAAAGCATATTGATATAGCCATAACCTCTCTTGTAAACTGGGTGGACGATCCGTTCCCTGGTTTATAAGAGAGGTTTTAGTGTTACAATCTTATTGAATGACGGGGGAAACAATATGAATGCTAATTTAACTAAGGGAAGTGGAGTATTGAACCAGACGGATTATACCTCAGCAACGGTTCTTTCAACCGCAGCGAATTTTATAATGAATAGGCAAGAACCGTTTACACATACCTTCAGGACATATATTCGTTTGAGGGAAAATGGTTCGTTGAAGCTAAAATTTTGGCATAGTAACGCGGTCGATTCTACATGGGATCAAGGGCAAGAAGCTGTAGGCAGTGAACCTGGAGGTGACTGGGTGATCGAGACAGCTTATATCGCTGACGGTGGAACCGTACCAGACGGAACGATTACCGAAAAGACACAACATGCGCTTACTTTTGAAGGTAATGTCTCTAAAGCCGTTTCGGCTGGCGAATGCTTCTGGAGTGATGAGGCAAGCATTGATCTGCCGGAGGGTCATTACTTAGCGTTTACATGGACGATTAAGACGCTCACAGCGGGTAAATCGATTCCTTTCAATGTAGAAGGGATGCTGGCAACAGCCTATGACGCGCCCGGAAATCTTACTGTGCAGGAATCAGCGGAAGGTTTCACAGAATCTGATAAGCTGTTAGTTCTGCCAAGTTTTATCGGATATAAGAAATCTGTTAACAAGAGACTAGTATTCTTGGGTGATTCAATTACTCAAGGTGTGCGGACATTAAAGGATGAGTACGAATATTGGGTAGCGAGAATTGCTGATGGTCTTGGTACAGATATTGGTGTATGGAATATCGGCTCGGGCTGGGCTAGAGCTTATGATGTTGCCGCGGATGGTCCATGGCTTAACAAGGCTAAACAGAGTGATGAAGTAATGATCGTACTCGGAGTAAATGATATTGATATTGGCTGCCGTTCGGCGGATGAGCTTCTTGGTGATTTGACGACTATTATTTCTAAGATCAAGGCTGAAAATGCAGAAGCAAGTATTATTCTAAGTACAGTACCACCGTTCAATTTTCAGGGTGAAAGAGAAGAGACTTGGCGCAAGGTGAATCAAGAGATATTGACCAATCCGCCTATAGGCGTGAGCCGTGTGTTTGATATAGCAAGCCTATTGTCGTTACCTGCACCAGATGATCACCGGATCAGACCGGAATATATGAGCGGAACAGACGACCCGCATCCGAACGGATTAGCCGGTACGACAGTTGCGGACGCCTTCTTAAAAATATAAGTAAGAATAAGTTTCACGCTATACATTATCCTTATACTTCTACGAGAAACGGTTGTCTTCCATAAAGGATGACAACCGTTTCTGTAGAGTGATATTAATCAAATCTTAATCTGGTTTCGGTAGTCCTTGGGTGAAGTACCAACCTGTTTCTTGAATACCTTGCTAAAGTATTTCACATCATGAAATCCGACCATTTCAGAAATTTGCGACAGCTTCAAACGAGGGTTCTGCAGCAGCAATTTAGCTTTATCTATCCGCATATTAACGATGAAATCGGAAAAATTAATGCCGTATTCCTGTTTGAACCGACGCGAAATATATTCGCGGCTAACAAAGAACTTTCCGGCAATCTCCTGTAAGGAGAGATCAGAGGCGTAATTGAGTTCGATATATTTCACGATATCATGCATAGGATTGTTTTCTTTAGCTTGTTTAGCGGCAATCACTTCTGACATACGCTGCATCAGCTCAAATGACCAGTCACGCCAGGCAAATAAGGAGAACGAGTAACCATTCGTATAAGGAGCTGTGTGAAGCTGGTCGGCCTGTTCTAACTCGGCTAGTGCGCTATCGGCATCAGGACCTAACGTTTCCCGTACCAACTGGGAACGAAATAAGAGTGCATCATTCTTCCACGAGTTTAGGATCTCCGGTGTAACCATTCCGCTTCGGCTAAGCTCGTCCACCCAGTGCTGCGCTGCCGAGGACAATACATCAGGGCTTCCACTAATGACTGCCATTTTCCAATCTTCCTTCACATGAGCAAAGATCGTAGGCGATGCATTTCCGTGAATTTCTGTCTTCGTGGTTTCATTCCGCTCTTTAAACTCTTCGGAGGAAGTGGAAAAATGGCAGTAATCCTCATGTATTAATAAATTTCGACGTTGTAAGGCTTCGGCTACTTCTGCACGCTGATAAGGTAATTGCTTAGGCAGGTTGCCGATGCAGCTAATCCCGAAATGCATTCTTACCTGCAGAGTAGCGTAGATACCTTGATTAATTCTACCTATAAGCTCAGCAACGGACGTTTGAATATCCCACAGAATAATAGCAATTTCCGAAGGGCCTCCCCAGTAACGAAAAGCCACACCCTTATACTGTCCTTGTAAAAATTCATTGCAAATATTTACGATAGCGTAGTTCAGGAGACCGGTGTCTCCTCCAAAACGTTTTAGCAGGAGACTATTTCCTGTGTCGGTTTGCACCAGTATTAGGCGTGAATAGTGGACATTTTCCGGGATAATGCCATCGCTACGCAATCTTCGGAGAGATGTTTCCGAGTTGATCGGATCATCGATTAGTGCGGATAGCAGCTTTTCTCCATAGATGGGCTTGAACTCATTAAGCTGGATGCTCTGCTTCTGGCGTTCGCTACGGTCAGCTTCCTCTGAACGCCAGGCAGCCACTGCCTTAGCGACTGCTACATTAATTGCTTCTGCCTCAATGGGCTTAAGGATATAATCGATTCCGCCATGACGTACGGTCTGGCGCACGAACTCAAAATCATTATGTCCGCTGACCACAATGAATTTGATGTTGCCGGCAAATTCGTTAACCCATGTCATTAATTCTACGCCATTACCGGATTCCATCATCATGTCCATAATGACCAAGGCTGGTTTCGCTTGCCGAATGATCTCAATAGCTTCATTTCCGTTTCCGGCTTCCAGAATTTCATCTATTTGATGTGCGTCCCAGTCGACAAGAAGTCTAACAGCTTTTCTAACTCTCGCCTCGTCATCAACAATTAACGCCTTCATATCGTCTCACGCTCCGCTATAATGTCTATTTCCAGTCTTACAACCACTCCACCTGCTCTGAGGTTGTCCACCGTCAAGATGGCGCTATCTCCGCATACGAGCTTGAGCCGAGCCAGAACGTTCGGCAGACCAATACCAGATCCAGTAGCTTCCTTGTCTTGCTCTGTATTTCTTAATAAATCTATATCTGTTCTAGTGGAATGTTGAAGCTTCTGCCGCAAAAGATCCAGTTTCGTTGAAGGAATAGCATTTCCGTTGTTTTGAATACAGATTTCCATTCGCTTGTCGCCCAATTTGGCCGCGGTGATCTCAACAAATCCGTCTGAGCGGGAATGGTTAAAACCGTGTTTAAAATAGTTTTCTACAATAGGCTGCAGAATCATCTTAGGCATAAATGTCTCTAAAAGAGCTTCCTCCATATCGTAACGGAAACTGAATTTATTTTCAAAACGTTCCTTCTGTAGTTCGATGTAAGCTTTGACATGATCCAGTTCATCCTTAACCGTGACAATCTTCTCCTCATTGTACATGCTGTAGCGCATCATTTTCGCTAGTGCAGAAAGAAGAGAGTAGATTTGGGGTACTTTAAGCTCCAAGGCAAGCGTACCGATGATCTGCAAGGTGTTGTTAAGAAAATGCGGATTGATTTGCGCTTGCAAAGCCCGCAATTCATTCGTTTTATTAGTTAATTCCAGCTTGTATTCTCTTAAGATCAGATTGTTGATCGTATCCATCATACTGCGGAACCGTTCTGTAACGACACCGATCTCGTCTTTGCCCATGGGGCGGATATCGATATCAAGCTTCCCGGTCTGGACCTGATTCATATAGCGGGTCAATTGCTTAATCGGGGCGGTGATTCGAAAAGAGATTAGGATCGTTAGCGTTGTAATTGTAATCAGCAGCAGGACCATCAGTGCTATATTGATCGTTGCCGCCTCATTGGCTTCTCGGAAAAGATAAGATACGGGAATCTGCTTCACCAGCGTCCAATTCAACCCTGGACCTTCTATATTCTGGTAAATAAACATAGCTTTGTCCTCTTCAAAGTATCCTTGTGAGCTTTGCTTGTCCCTGATATTCGTATCGTACCAAGCTGTATTCAGTTTCTTGCCGTATTCTTCACTATTGTCCCCGTATACAATGTTTCCGTTGCCATCCAGCAGCCAGATTTTCTCCTGCTTCTGATCATATAACTGACTGATGATGTCGGTTAGAGCCGTTAGCTTGACATCAATCGACAGGTAGCCAAGCGCTTTTGTGGTAGGGACTCTTTCGATTCTTCTGTGTAAGGTAAACACTGGCTCCGGTATAAATTGCGGGATCGGTGCCGTTAGGCCGTAGCTATGACTTAAATGCGTACTCTGTAAGGATACCGCAGAATCGGTAGTGATCTTGGAGTCAGGATAAGGTGGAACACCCTGCCAACGTTTCGGTGTATTTTGGGTGAGCAGAGTGGCTTTGCTGTCCTTGACACCGTATAAATAGACCTGAGATATGTCAGGCATAGATGATGAAATGTAATTCAGAGAAGAATAAATTCGTGCATTTGCTAGCATATCCTCGTATCCGGCTTCGAGTGATCTATAGAATTCTGAGTCTGAATAGACGATAAGGGAGAGTCGATTGATTTCCTGAATCAGACTTTCGATATTTTTAGTGCCCTGAAAGAGAAGGTTCGTATTCTCATCTACTGCTCTTGTTCGTAAGGACTGGGTACTAAAGTGATAACTTATAAACATCGTGGTCATAATACAGATTAACGTTGGGAGTAGGATAAAAAAGATCATTTTTGTGCGAATCGTGTTCCATTTCATCGAAATTTGTCACATCCGATCAATATTTTACACCTGAAAGATCACTTTCGTAGGTGTGAGGTGCGCTCAAAAAAACAGATAATATGTGTATAAAGCATAAACAAGTAAGTGAGCAAAAGAAAGGGGGGGGCAATAAATGCGCGGCACTAAGTTGTCCCAGTTAGGTCAACAGGTATTCTTCGTTGGTCCTGCAGTCTTGTTTTTTACCTTAATAACGATTATCCCATTTATCATGGGGATGTATTACTCCTTCACAGACTGGAACGGTGTATCAGGTAATGTAAGCTGGGTCGGATTTCAAAACTTCTCCACTATATTTACAAATGACCCCGACTTCTGGTCTTCCTTTTGGTTTACAGTAAGATTTACTGTGTTAGGTGTAATTTTGACTAACGTGGTAGGATTTTTCCTTGCTTATCTGTTAACGAAACCATTAAAGACACGTAACATGCTTCGGACGATTTTCTTTATGCCGAACGTTATTGGGGGATTGTTGCTCGGGTTTATCTGGCAATTTATCTTCATCAAAGGGTTCGCAACCATGGGAGAACTCACAGGCTGGTCGTTCTTTAATCTTCCTTGGCTGGGTGATGCAACAACCGGCTTCTGGGCGATTGTAATGGTTTTTGTTTGGCAGTCTTCCGGTTATCTAATGGTTATCTACATCGCTTCTCTCAGTAACGTATCGAAAGAGGTATTGGAAGCGGCTGATATTGATGGTGCCTCCCGTTGGCAGGTACTACGCAGCATTGTAGTTCCATTGATTATGCCTGCTGTAACTATCGGCTTGTTCTTGGCTATCTCTTGGTCCTTCAAAATGTTCGACCTTAACCTTTCATTGACGAAAGGCGGACCATTCAAATCTACAGAATCAGTTGCAATGAATATTTACAATGAAGCCTTCCTGAACAACCGTTACGGTCTGGGTACTGCTAAAGCGCTGCTGTTCTTCGTTATCGTAGCGATTATCACCCTGATTCAGGTCCGTATTACGAAGAGCAAGGAGGTAGAAGCTTAATGAACGCTAAGTCAAAAAGCAGATGGAATATCGGCGTAGAAGTGTTGATGATTCTTCTTGCCCTTCTCTTCCTCTCTCCATTTTATTTCTTGCTAGCGAACTCAGTGAAATCCTTCGGTGAAATTCTGAGTGATGCCGCAAGCTGGCCGCAGGCCTTCATGTGGTCGAACTATACAAATGCTTGGAAATTAGCACGTTTCGGTGAAGCTTTCCGAAATTCGGTAATCATCACAGTGATCAGTGTTATTCTAATCTCTCTGTTTAGTGCAATGGCTTCCTATCGTATGGTTCGGGCGAATACGAAATTCAATCAGATTTTGCTGCTATTGTTCGTAGCCGCAATGGTTGTTCCGTTTCAAACGATCATGATTCCTATTTTGAAGGTCGTAAATGTACTTGGAGTAAATAATTCCTTCCTGGGTTTGATTATTACGAATCTAGGGATCAGTGTTCCAATGGCAATCTTCCTTTTCCACGGCTTTATCAAATCCGTTCCTCTTGAAATTGAAGAGGCGGCAACAGTTGATGGATGTAATCCAATTACCGTATTCTTCCGCATAGTACTTCCTTTGCTGAAGCCAATGGTAATGACAACGATCGTGCTTAATGCACTTGGGATATGGAATGACTATCTGCTGCCATCTTTGATTCTTCAGGCACCAGAACTTCGTACCATTCCGCTGGCGACCTTCTCCTTCTTTGGTCAATACACCAAACAATGGGATATGGCGCTTCCGGCTCTCGTAATCGGGATTGCTCCAATTATCATTTTCTATCTGTTCATGCAGCGTTACATTGTTGAGGGAATAGCGGCTGGCTCGGTGAAAGGTTAACACCGAGCCCTCCGTTCCAAATATTTTAATAGTAGTCCACTATCTTAAGGGGGAAAATATAATGAATAAGAAACGTTCAGCAATTGCTCTTTCGGCAGTCATGGCGATGAGTTTAGCATTAACAGCATGTGGTGGAGGCAATAACGCTTCTAGTAACTCACAAAATGGAAGCGCTGGCACAGATAAGGGTGAAGTAAAGACAGTTAAGATCTTTCAATTCAAAACTGAAATTGTTGAAGGTCTTAATGAGCTTAAGGTTGAATTTGAAAAAGAATACCCTAACATCAAGCTGGATATCCAAACCGTTGGTGGTGGTGCCGATTATGCTGCAGCACTGAAGACTAAGTTTGCTTCCGGCGACGCACCTGACATTTTCTCAAATGGTGGATATGCTGAGATGGAGCTTTGGGGAGATAAGATGGAAGATCTGTCCGATCAACCTTGGGTGAAAGATCTGATTCCTATGGCAGCAGAGCCAATGACTAAAGATGGTAAAGTATACGGTATGCCAATGAACCTTGAAGGAATTGGTTTTGTATATAACAAAGACTTGTTTGAAAAAGCAGGCATCACTGAAACGCCAAAAACATTGTCACAACTAGAAGAAGCAGCTAAAAAATTGCAAGCGATCGGTGTAACTCCTTTTGGTAATGCATATCAAGAATGGTGGCTCCTTGGTAACCAAGGGATCAGCGTAGCCTTTGCACAACAAGATGATGTAAATGGCTTCATTAAGAGCTTGAATGAGGGTACGGGTACAATCGTAGGTAATAAAGTGTTTGAAGATTGGAGCAACCTGCTCAACTTGACTTTGAAATACGGACAAAAAAATCCTTTGACTACAGATGCTAACACTCATTTGGCTATGTTTGCTAAAGGTGAAACTGCAATGATGCAAGAAGGTAACTGGGCACAAACCCTTGTTGATAACATCACACCTGACATGAACATCGGTATGTTCCCAATGCCAATCAATGAAGATGCTGAGAAAAACGACAAAATGACAGTAGGTATTCCTGCTAACCTTGTTATCAACAAAGATTCCGGATCTAAAGAAGAAGCTAAAACATTCTTGAACTGGTTGGTAACTTCTGATATGGGTAAAGAGTACATCGTTAAAAAATGGAAATTCATCCCTGCTTTGTCCACCATCGAAGCAACTCCTGAAGATATCGGTAAACTTGGATCTGACGTATGGAACTATGTAAAAGAAGACAAAGTATATGGTTTGCAATCCTCTAAATTCCCTGATGGTGTAACTCAAGAATTTGCTAGTGTTATTCAACAGATGATTGCTGGCAAAGTGGATGTGAATGGCTGGATGACTGGCATGCAAGCAGCTTGGGACAAGCTTAAGAAATAAGTAAAGCTCGTTCATAAAGATTAAAATGGACTAGTGGTTAACAAAGGCGTTCTCCGTATACCTCATCATTATGAGACGGGGAGCGCCTTTTATTTGGATGATAACAAGATAGGGGAGAGGCGCCGATGAAACAATATGATCTTGTTCAGATGGGTGTGGACTATTACCCGGAGCATTGGGATGAATCTATGTGGGAACCGGATATTAGATTAATGAAAGAAACAGGTGTCAAGGTAGTTCGAGTTGCCGAGTTTGCATGGAGCCGTTTAGAGATAGCGGAGGGCAATTACCAATTGGGGTGGCTGGACCGCGCGCTGGATCTTTTTCACAAGTATGAACTGCAGGTCGTGATTGGTACACCTACGGCTACACCTCCTAGATGGTTAACCACGAAATTTCCGGACGTGCTGCCGGTATTTGCGAATGGAGAGACCTTTCACCCGGGGGTACGCGGACACCGCTGCTATAATAGTTCATCTTTGTGTGAATACGGAAACCGTATTACTCAGCGTCTTGCGGAGCATTATAGTGAACATCCAGCTGTTATTGGCTGGCAGACGGATAATGAATTCGGTATGTTAGATTGTCATTGTGATGCCTGTAACATAGCGTTTCGTACTTGGGTAAAAGCCAAATATGTCACGCTCGATCGGGTGAATGCAGAATGGGGAACGGTTGTGTGGAGTGGGGAATACAGCGATTGGAATGAGCTTACCGTTCCACTGGGCGGATCGCCCCATCAAAATCCATCGTTTCTACTGGATTATCAACGGTTTCAGTGGGATTCAGTGGTAGCATTTCAGAAGATGCAGATTAATATTTTGCGTACGGTTTGTCCACAGCATTTTATTACTCATAACTTTCATAGTTATCCGCAGCGTTTGGATATGTATTCAGTTGGTGCTGATCTGGATGTCGCTGCATTTGACTATTATCCGAATACTTCGCCAACCAAGCAAGGGACAACGCCGTATAGCGGGGCACTTTCACTAGACGTAACCCGTGGCATTAAACGTCAAAATTTCTGGATCATGGAGCAGCTGAGCGGATCACCGGGTTGTTGGATGCCGATGTGGAGAACGCCGTATCCTGGGATGATTCGTGCTTATGCCTGGCAGACGATTGCAAGAGGCGCGGATACCGTCGTTCATTTTCGCTGGCGTAGTGCAGTTGCAGGGGCAGAACAATTCTGGCACGGACTGATTGATCACAGCAATGTCCCTGGACGCAGATTTGCGGAGTTCACTCAGTTATGCCGGGAAGTTAATACGCTTGGGGAGAAGCTGAATGGAACGACGCTAAAGAATGAAGTGGCGATTCTTCATTCTCATGAAGAGAAAGCAGCACTGGATATTCAGCCTCAGGCCGAGGGATTTGATTATTATGAGAACATTAAACAGATTCATCGTGCCGTGACGAAGCTAGGCATGGGCTGCGATGTGATAGACCTTAGGCAGCCACTGGACGGATATAAAGTAGTGATTGCTCCGAATTTATATTTGCTGGATGAGGAGATCGTACGTAGTTTGGAGGATTTTGCACTGACTGGCGGAACCTTGCTTGTTACCAACCGAAGTGGCGTCAAAAATACTAATAACATCGCAGTCATGCAGCCATTGCCGGGGCTGCTTAGCTATTGCACAGGGGTTGAGGTGCTGGAGTATGATCCGATTGGTACTGAAGCCCATAAGGTCGTTGATGCTGAGGGTAACCAATATGAATGCACACAGTGGTGCGATATCCTAAGACCTGTTGTGGCATGGCCGATTGCTTGGTATGGCGATGATTTCTATAGTGGAACGCCGGCTGTAACCGTGAATGCCTTCGGAAAAGGTCAGGTTTATTATTTTGGGACTCATATGGAAGAGAGATTCTGGTCCGTATTATTGGACCGCCTATCTAAGCAGCAGGGGTTGTTTAGATTTGAGGGATTACCGGATGGAGTACAGGCCTCTGTGCGATCAGGTGATCATGGAAGCTTCTTATTCTTGCTTAATTTGAGCCGGGAGCCGGTGACGGTCCCGTTGCCACGGGAGTATAGCAGTCTGCTGGATCACTCACTTCGTTCAGGAGAGCTGCAGCTTGAGCCGTATGGTGTAGAAATTCTGGAGATGTAGGGATTCTAAGTAACCGATGATGGGAAGGGCATTCTTATCTTCTTCGGCGTATGATCGAATCCTTGTGCTTGTGAATGTGAATGTGAATGTGTTTGTGATTGCACTCTGTGCAATAGAATTCCTTTTTGGGTGGGTGGATTTGAGATCTGTTGCAGATTGCGCAATCAGATTGGCAGGAAACGTCCATTTTGATGGGTTTCACCAGATTCTAATGCACGAAGTGCAATAGAATGCTCGAAATGAGATGGAAAAGGGCATTCTAATGTATGAAGTGCAATAGAATTCTCTTTTTGGCGGGGACTGCAGCTGTCGAGACAAGCCAGTTGGTACGATGCGGAATAGCTGAATTGGAAGGAATGGAGAGTTGGTTTGATACAGAATAGCTGTACTTTCTACACTTATTTTGTGCTCTCGGTTTATGAAATGGATTTAGTTGTATTTAGTGCAGCTATAATGCGAAATATCGCGGTTCATAGCCAAATGCTGAGAATATAACTGCACAGAATACACTTATATGGATATATTCTGCTGAACAGGCTGATTTAAGTGAACAAAATGCAGTTACTCTGACGCACATGCCCATACTAATGAGATTCACACAGCGATAAGCTCTGTCATCACAACCTTATGTAGCATTTCACTACGCAGAAGGCGATTAAGCTGTATACCTTAGAGTATTAGTGAAGTCGTCTAAACTGCTCCGGTGTAGTCCCAGACTGCTTTCGAAAGGTGGCTACATAATGGCTGACATCACGAAACCCGACTCTCTGTGAGATGACCTTTACTGTGAGATCAGGCTGGCTAACGAGCATTTCTTTGCTTTTGCGGATACGTAACCGTACGAAATAGGCATAAGGAGATAGCCCAAAGGTTTGTATGAATAGATTGTTGAGATAACGCCCAGATACTCCGAGCTGATCGGCCAAATCGTCAAGTCCGAGATCAGGATCACCATAATGGCTGTCCATCCATTTCAGCAGCGGCTGCAGCTTATCCACATTGCGGGAGATCGTCGTGTTGTTATGTAATTGCCCATATTTGCTTAAAGTAAGTAGAAAGCGATAAGCATCAGTGGAGGCGGTCAGACCAAACATGTCCTGTGAGGCATCATATTGATCTAGTATTTCTCTTAGCAATTTAGAGAGAGGTGCCTCTTTTTCCCAGCGGTAAAAAGAATTCATATTCATCCCCAGCGTCTCCAAAATAGACCCTGCGGAGCTGCCGCCAAACGTTAAATAAGAGGTACTCCAGTTAGCAGCCGATGCTTCATAGCGATGTGGGGTATAAGGAAGAAGTAATACACCGCTGCCTGCGGGAAGGGAAAAGGTTTTATTGTCAAAATGAATCACCCCTTCACCGGACGCCGTTTGGAGCCAATGATAGGTTTCGTAGCCATCTAAACGTGATACTTTTTCCTGTTGATGATTGTGACCGATGCTGTCTAATGTGATAGGTAGATGTTGTCCGCCCTCATGGGGGAACACAATTCTACGATGCACGATTCCCTTCAATGACTTCATCTCCTCTAGTTCCATATTCTTATATGCTGTGAAGATTATTTTATATTTATAGCGTGAGGTTAACCGATTACAATATATATATAATTATACTATAAAGGATGTGCGAAGTGTGATTAACGATAAATTACCTAAGATTTGGTACGGTGGAGATTACAATCCAGAGCAATGGGATGCGCCTGTATGGGCAGAGGATGAGCGTATGTTTAAGCTGGCAGGAATTGATGTTGCCACAATTAATGTATTTTCCTGGGCGCTGATTCAGCCTTCCGAAGACACTTATGATTTCTCATCACTAGATGAATTAATGGATAGACTATATAAAAATGGTACTTACGTATGTCTGGCAACAGGTACAGGAGCGCACCCAGCTTGGATGGCTCATCGTTATCCTGAAGTGACTCGTGTTGATGTGAAGGGCAGAAAACGCAAGTTCGGCGGGCGTCACAACTCGAATCCAAACAGTCCGGTTTACCGCAAGTTTGCAGCGAAGCTGGCAGGAAAGCTGGCTGAACGTTATAAAGATCATCCGGCACTGGTAGCTTGGCATGTTTCGAATGAGTTCAGTAACTATGATTACTCTGATTTATCTGAAGCGGCGTTCCGTGTCTGGTTGAAGGATCGTTATGGTTCTCTGGATGCATTAAACAAAGCGTGGAATACACGTTTTTGGGGCCACACCTTCTATGATTGGGAAGAAATTGTTCTGCCTAGTGAGCTGAGTGAAGAATGGGACGGCAACCGTACCAACTTCCAAGGCATTTCATTAGACTTCCGGAGATTTATGTCACATAGCTTGCTGGAATGCTACAAAATTGAGAGCGATGCAATTAAGGAGCACAGTCCTAACGTACCTGTTACCACTAACTTGATGGGCTTTTATGATGAACTGGACTATTTTGAGTGGGCTAAACATATGGACGTCATTTCTTGGGACAACTATCCTTCACTGGATACACCGGTCAGCTTCACAGCCATGACGCATGATCTCATGCGTGGACTTAAGAATGGACAACCGTTCATGCTGATGGAGCAAACACCTAGCCAGCAGAACTGGCAGCCATACAACTCGTTGAAACGTCCAGGCGTTATGCGCTTGTGGAGCTATCAGGCTGTAGCGCGTGGTGCAGACACTGTTCTGTTCTTCCAACTGCGCCGTTCGATTGGTGCATGTGAGAAGTATCATGGAGCTGTTATTGAGCATGTGGGACATGAGCATACGCGTGTATTCCGTGAATGCGCTGAGCTAGGGAAAGAGCTGGGACAGCTTGGTGATCAACTATTGGATGCGCGTAGTGCAGCAAAAATAGGGATTATGTATGACTGGGAAAATCGCTGGGCGATCAACCTTTCAAGCGGACCATCCGTTGCTTTGGATTATGTAAATGAGATTCATAAATATTATGATGCACTCTATCAGCAAAATATCGAAGCCGATATGATCGGTGTCGAAGAGAATCTGTTCAAATATGAAATTGTAATCGCGCCTGTGATGTATATGGTTAAGCCAGGTTTTGCTGAGAAGGTTGAGGCCTTTGTAAAAGCAGGCGGCACATTCATTACAACTTATTTCAGCGGTATTGTTAATGAGAACGATCTCGTAACCGTAGGCGGCTACCCTGGGGAACTGCGTAAGGTACTTGGTATCTGGGCAGAGGAAATTGATGCACTGCTGCCAGGGATGAGCAACGAGATTGTGATGGACAAAGCATGGGGTGATTTGAGTGGTTCTTACAAATGTGATCTGCTCTGCGATCTGATTCATGCCGAGGGTGCTGAGGTTTTGGCAGAGTACGGATCTGATTTCTATAAAGGAATGCCTGCTTTGACTGTGAATACCTTTGGTGAAGGTAAAGCTTACTACGTGGCTACCAGCCCAGAAGCTGAATTCCTGAAGGGATTCTTAGCCAACCTGTGTGCCGAAAAGAACATTCAGCCGCTAGTAACTGCACCGGAAGGTATCGAATCTGTGCAACGTGTGAAGGAAGGCGTATCCTACCTATTCTTGCTGAACCACACCACTGGTGATTTGAGTGCGGATATTGGTGCTGCTGAGCGTACGGATCTTCTGACTGGCAATAAGGTTAGCGGTTCTGCAGTTGTGCCAGCCCGTGGAGTATTAATTTTGTCGGATAAGAAATAATTTGATGTATATAAAAGATCTCCGGGGAACCAGCTTGTCCCCGGAGATCTTTTTTTTGTGTGCAGCATTTCATTAGCTGCTGCTGTTGCTCGTGCTGCCATCTGGAGCGGTTCCTCCGGGATTACCATTACTTAAAGTAATGCTCTCCGCCACGGTGGAATCTGATTTAAGCGTATATTGGATGATATCATCGGCTTTCAGCTCTGATAAGGTGATCGCATTTTCTTGACGCGTGCCATTATCGAAGGTAACCGCTACGATTTTCGTGTCCGCATCAATCGTAATGTCTATAGTTTCATCGGAGAAGCTTTGCTGCATTCTGCCTCCCTGTCCACGACCTTGTCCACCGCCCTCCCGCATTTCCCCCTGTGGCATCCCGCCCTCCGGCGAAGCGCCATTTCCTGTACTTTGCTCGCCATCAGGTCTTTCCGGCGGCGTGCCGCCTCGGCTGTTTTGCTCGCCACCTTCCCCAGCACCCTGTGGTGTTGTAGGCATGTCAGATGTATAAATGGTAAGCGTAGTATCGCTGACACTCTTAATCTTGCCGAAATTCATGGACATATTAGGTCCGCCATTCTGCTGATTCCTGTTAGCTTGTGTCTGCTGAGCTGATGAACCCGTGTCTGCTTGGTCATTTGCAGCAGCTGTTTCTTCAGTCTCGGAATTCGCGCTGCAGCCAGCCAATAATAGTGAAGCGAGTAGGCTTCCCGATATTAGAATAGGGACTAACTTTCTCATTTTTTATTCCTCCTTAGTAGGTTAAAGATAGATTAGAAGAAATATAACAAATGGTTCTGAAAGATTACTTAATATTAGCTGAAAGTTTGCCTAAAGAAATGAAGGATGCAAATGTTATATAATGAACCAATATATATAGTTAAAGGATAAGCCAACATTCAGGAAAGAGGCAGCACATGAAGACTTTACTAGTAACGGGGTATCGTGCGCACGAGCTCGGTATTTTTGACAATAAGCATCAAGGGATTCCTTATATCAAAAAGGCACTCGCTAATCGTTTAAAACCATTGATCGAAGAAGGCGTGGAATGGGTGATTACACCCGGACAATATGGTGTGGATCTTTGGGCTTGTGAGGTGGTAAGTGAACTCAAGACTCAATATCCTGAATTAAAATTAGGAATCATTACAGCGCATACCGGACAGGAAGAGAAGTGGAAGGAAGAGAAGCAGAACGAGTATCGACGTATTATTGCGGGTGCGGATTTTTTTGGCGCAGTCAGTAATGCTCCTTATGACGGCAGCTGGCAGTTTCGGGCCAGGGATGATTTGTTGTTCCGCAAAAGTGACGGAATATTGCTCTTTTATGATGAGGATGCGGCGGAGGGAAGTCCGAAGTTTTTTAAAGAGCGGGCGCTGAAGCTGCATGCTGAAGGGGAGTATGAGTTGTTTCTAATTCACTCCGATGAAATTCAGAATATTGCCGATGAAGAGAATCAGCGTGACTATGAGTAAGCATTCGTAGAGTATAGAAAATGAAAAAGCCCGTAAATAGTGGATGAGACAATCACTGTTTACGGGCTTTTAGAGATAAGCGGTGTTCAGATAAAGCTTTTTAGCGAAGGTGCTTTTCGTACCTTGTAATGCTGCTCATAGGCATACGCGAGCTTGATGAGGGTAGGCTCCTGATAAGCTTTCGCTGAGAAAGTTACTCCGAAGGGAGCGCCGGCTGAAGTATATCCGGAAGGCACAACGATGGACGGATAACCTGCTCTGGAGGTAATTCTGGCACCAAAATCGGCGGGGAACAGCAGGGCATCCAGATTATATTCCTTCATGGTGGCGTCGATGCCTTCTTCCTTACATAGCTTCAGGTCAGTTGCGCGGTGTCGCAAATATTTGGGTTCGGTTTGTGTGCCGGAAGAGGTGTATTCCGCATCTATTAACGTAGCTTGACCATATCTCAAGGTCTCCACAGGATGTGCATGATTAAAATCAATAATATCCTTTAAGGTTCGCATCGGTGCCCCAGGTCCCAAACGAGATAAATAAGCGTTTAGTGCTGTTTTGAATTCATTCAATACCACTGAAGAATAACTTATTTCGCGGGCGGTCTTAATATCCGCAGGATCAATGATGGTTGCTCCAAGCTCTCTCATCCTGTCTACGGAAGCGTTGAACAGTGCGAGTTGTTCATCTGTTAGCTCTTCGAAATAATAATCACGCGGGATACCTATACGGGCACCTTGCAAGCCGTTCTCGTCTAGGAATATAGTGTAATCTTCGTGGATTTTACCTACATTTGTTCCCATGGCTGCATCGTGATTATCGTTGCCCAGCATTGCATTTAGCAGCAGGACGGCATCGCGAACCGTTCTGGCCATTGGGCCAGCAGTGTCTTGCGTGTTGGAGAGCGGAAGGATTCCCGACCGACTGAGCAGTCCAACGGTTGGCTTAATCCCAATAATGGAGCCCAAGTTACCGGGGTTAAGGATTGATCCTGAGGTTTCTGTGCCCACAGAGACTGTACAGAAGTTACAGGCTACAGCTACTGCTGAGCCAGCACTGGAGCCGCCTGTGGGTGTAGATATATTGTAGGGGTTAAGGACTTGCCCGCCGCGGGAGCTGTAACCGGAGGGCATACCGTTCGTCATAAAATTGGCGAACTCAGTCATATTGGCTTTCCCCATAATGATTGCTCCGGCTTCACGCAGTTTGGTAACTATAAACGCATCTTCTCCGGCAAAAGAATTTGCCAAAGCCAGCGAACCCGCGCTAGTATGCATTTTATCCCCAGTGTTGATGTTATCCTTCAATAACACAGGTATGCCGTGCAAGGGGCCGCGGGAGCCTTTAATCGCACGTTCCACATCCAGAGATTCTGCGATAAATAATGCATCCGGGTTGATCTCCAGCACAGAGTTAATCGTCAGGCCGTTTTTGTCATGATCAGCTATGCGTTCATAATACATGAGAACTAGTTGTTTTGACGTGATATCTCCGGATTCTAATGCAGCTTGGATCTCCGGTATAGTGGCTTCTACGATTTCAAAACTCATGTGCGTTCACGCTTCTTTCCCTATAGGATATAGCTTCCTCTTCATCTAACCATAATTTGGGTTTGGTGGGTAGTTTTCTTTTTAGATTTACATTATGAATTGTCTTTTGGTATATTCAGGTTTGAAATGTAGATTTTAATCCTATAAATTGGGAGCTGACAGAACATGAATAATAACAGCTATTTTTCAAAAGTCATCATCCTTATCTTTGTGATGCTAACGTTTACTTTTTGTGCTTCCATTCCAACATATGCTGAAGACAAGGATATTCAATGTTTTTTAGATGGTAAGCTACTGCATTTTGAGGTACGCCCTATAGTGAAAGAGGGAGTTACATATGTACCGATGCGGGCGATTTTTGAAGCTCAAGGTGCAGTTATTGAATGGAATAATACCGCAAAGACGATTTCAGCCGTAAGAGGGGATATTCACGTTTTTTATATGATTAAGGAAGGTAAGGTATTTGTTAACGGCAAGGAGAATGCACAAGTAATGAAGGCGGTCAGCCTTCAAAATAATACACTCGTTCCCCTGAGATTTATTAGCGAAGTTTTGGGCAGCAAGGTCTCATGGGATGAAGGAGCGCATTCAGTTTACATTACATCACCAGTTGTTGAAGAAAAAGTCGTTCCGCCAGTGAATAGAACAATTACATTGGGAGCCCAAGAAGTTTCAAAAACACTGACGGATGAAAGAAATCGATTTGATATCATAGTAAAACATTATGGAATCAAAAATAATCAGCTGTATAGCTTGATAGAGTTCTCTAATATGGACAATAAAGAGATTTCTATAAATTTAATGTCCGGCGATAAAAAGTTAATAAGAACGATCACAAAAGAAAAAGACCCCATGCCCATTCAAAAGCTAGAAAATTGTTCGGAAGCCACTAACAAAGTAATAATCGATAATATTGGCGGGAAAATATATAATATCCCGGAGATTTCATTGAACCAGGCTTGTGTCAGCTCAAACCAAGCTCAACAAGATGCTTTTGAAGAATGGCGGAAAAATAATTCAGGCTTCTCTGTAGTAGGCAGTAACCTCGTGTCCGTTCGTAGATATGTTCAAGATTCATCGGGAGGTCTGCAAAATTTTATAATACCGGCAAATCGCACCGAGCAACTGATATTAGTAGCACCGGTTGGAGGAGAAGCTAGATTAGCTGTGGAGGGAAGTTATTCCGTTAGTGGCATTATAAATAAAACTATAGAGTTTAAATTAGATTATGAAGTGGTTTCTGAGCTTGATTTAGGAATTTATAGCTTTTTTTATACTCAACCTGTTTATTAAGGACGCCTTCCATTGAAAAAGAGGTGCCCGAATCGCCACGCAAAATGGCTGTTAGGGCACCTCCTTTTATTTTTTGTCAGATCGAAGTTATTATTACTCCTGCGCTGTAAATCCCTCTTCGGCTAAATATTCTTTAGCTTCCTCATGCGTTTCAAAGGCCATTTCCAGATTGAGGTCGGCATAGACATACCATAAATCATCCTCAAGCTTAAGTGTCAGCGTGTGTCCCTCATCATTAGTCCAGATTGAATCGGCAGCAGCTGCAGTCTTTTTCTTTCTTTTACTGACTACAGGAGCTTCTGGAATGTAAATAGACAGTGAGGTGATGGAGGCATCTAGCAGACTCCGCAGCTCGGATTCCGAGTAATCGCGAATGTTCACAAAGCCCTTATCATCTGTTTCATAGCCGCGCAGTAATCCTGCGAACACATAACCATTCCCATTTGGATGCAGGTGGTAAACAACAGTTTTCTTATCATGCTGGCTTTCCTCGTAGTGATAGTTCACGCGCCCAAGGGATACATTTTTACGCTCCAGTTGGGGGTAAGAGTCGAGAATCGCTAATTTTTGTTCAAAAGTAAGCATATACAGCCTCCGGTTTTCGGTGTGATTGTGCACATGATTATACCATGACGATGGCCCGCAGACTATTTTTTAGTGATCAAGCGGCAGAGACAGTACGAAGATACAGCCTTCCTCGGAGTGCTTCTCAAGCACAAGGCTCCCATTCATAGATTCCGCCAGCAGACGGCTGAAGGTGAGACCAAGTCCCAGACCACGTAGTGTGCTCTGTTTGTCGCTACCTCGGAAAAAAGCCTCGAAGATATGCTCACTATGATTCGATGAGATGCCAAGGCCATTATCTTGAACACGGATTTCGGCCAACCCATGGCTATGCTGTTCAAGCAATTCTACCGTAAGCTGTACTTTTCGATCTGGAGCTTTTGCTTGTACACTATTATTAAGCAAATTAACGATAATTTGTTGAATCCGAAGCGAGTCTCCACGCAAAAACAATGAATTTCTCGGCATATGGAGCACAGGCTCAGCAACTGTTTCCTCTTGTGTCAGCTTCCATTGATACACGATTTCTGATAACAGTGGCACGGCATCCAGTCGGTCGTGACGGACAGAAACCATCCCTGCAGTCAGTGCGTTGTAATCCAGAAGATCCGCCACCATCCGCTGCAATCGTCCAGCTTCCTGCAAGGCAATATCTAGAAATTCCACAGCCTCATCGTCTTCGACAACCCCTTCACGGACGGCATGGATTAGACCCTTTATAGAGGTTACTGGTGTCTTTAATTCATGGGATACTCCGGCTAACATAATAGCACGGGAATGCTCAAATTGTTGTAACTTGCCCGCCATCTCTTCAAAAGACAACATCAACTCATGAATTTCTCGTTCCTTCGCATTCTTATCAAGTACGATATCATATCGACCATGGCTGATTTGTGCCGCCGCGGCCGCAACCTTCTGAATCGGTTTTGCCAGTTTACGCGACAGGAGGTAAATGGTTAACCAACTTAATATGATTAGAAATAGCAGCAGAACGGAGAAGAAAATGATTTCCTCCTGCGGAATATGCCGCAGCGATTTCTTGGATTGAAGGACAATCACCTGTCCCAGTGTTTCGTTATCTGAACTAATTGGGGCAACTGCGGCTTTGAATTCCGGACTACGTGAATCGTTCAAGCTATCATTAAGTTTATGCCTCATTTCATCGTCAGTTAGAGGCGGCATAGAGAACAACATCTGGCCTTGTTGATCCGTAATAATTACACACATCTCTACAGTTAGCTTGAAGAAACGTTTTCGATCTTCAATGAGCTTTCCAAGATTTTGGCTGATCTCGATTGAACCCTCATGATTTACGCTCCGGTCGGCAATCTCCTGTGCTAATAATCCGGTGGTCTGCATCCGGTTGCTCATAGCTTCTTGTTGGATCCACCAGAACGTAGTTAGCGCAGTTAGCAGGAGACCGACACTGATGATGAGCAAGTAACGAACCGTCCAGTAGGAGAGGATGGAGGTACGTTTGGGGCTGCTTTTCTTTAAGTTGTCCATAATTGATATCCAGTGCCTCTCAAGGTACGGATCTCCCCTTCATCTACTGGCCAGTGCGACAGCGCTTGGCGAAGTCTTTTAATAGACAAATCCACTGCTCGGTCACTTCCTTCGTAATCCATCTCCCAGACATGCTCTATTAATTGTTCCCGAGTACATATTTGATTTGGCCTTTCGGCTAAAAATAACATGACCGACATATCGCGTGGACTAAGGTTCAGCTCAGCCCCGTTCAAAAAGACAGCACGCGCTGTAAAGTCGATAAACAAACTGCCATAATGCCGTTTCTGGCTACCATCAGACCACTGCGAGGGACGGCGTAATACAGCGTTCACACGTGCCACCACTTCCTCTGGAATAAAGGGCTTAGACATGTAATCATCCGCACCGCCGTCGAGACCGGCTAGCCGGTCTCGACGGCGGTGCGGATGATCACGGGGCAGCTGCTTTTTTTACGGATGAGCTTGAGGAGTTCAAAGCCGTTCATGTTTGGCAGCATGATGTCGAGTAATACTAATGATGGAGGTGATATAGCAAAAGACTCCAGCGCAGCGCGTCCATCGGCTACACGGGTGACATGAAAGCCTGCTTTTTTCAGATAAGCACTGAGGACCCTGGAGATAGCTTCCTCATCTTCAACAATTAGAATGGATTTCATCAGGTGGTTGGGCCTCCAGTCTATAAAATTACGACAATTTTAACACATCATAGCTCGTTCTGCTCTGACTTCTTCCCGACATATTGCTTTGTTAGAATGAGGGACGAGCTTAAAAATATACAGAATATTTGAATATTGGAGGGAACAGGATGAAGAGAAAAAGAATAGCCTTGATCGCGGCCGGAGTTATTATCGTAGGAGTAGTCACGGGTTATACATTGCTGGATAAATCACTGGGCAATAATGTTGAGATCGAGTCCGTGATTCCAGGGCAAGCCACCACAGCAGGTAATGGAGAGAGCACAAATAACACTGGAGCATCAGCAGGTGCGACGGTTACAGCTGAACAATTAAACGGTGACTGGACAGTTGCAGACGCTTCTAAAGTATATTGGTCAGTAACAACCTCTAAAGAAACAGTCAACTTCGTGGATAACAAAGTTCAAGGTACCTGGATAGTTAATATAGAAGATTCTACTTCGATGGCGGGGGAAGGAAGCGTGGATATGAGCGCTCTGGACTCTGGCAATGGTCAAAGAGATGAGCATGTAAAAGGAGAAGACTTCCTCTCCGTTACGGAATTTCCACAATCTACGTTTGTAGTGAAATCATTCTCGGAGCTGCCAGCGGAATGGACCGAAGGAGCAACTGTGCCGGTTGAAATGCAAGGTACGCTTACAGTGAAGGGTGTGGAAAAGGATGTCACCTTCCAGTCTCAAGCCGCGTATAGCGGGGGACAGCTGATGCTGTCGGGAACGACAACAGTAGCTTTTTCTGATTTTGGCTTAAGCAATCCACACACCGTTGTGCTGGATACGGAGAACAATCTTGAGGTTCGCTTGGAGCTTGTGTTGACGAAATAGCAGTCTTTCCGTAAGAAAGACTTTACTGTGAAATTTATAGAGAGACTGTACGGAAGAGACTTTCCCGGGCCTAATGGCTTTTGGGAGAGTCTCTTTGGTTTGGAATGAAATGTATGTTTTAATAGAAGTATCTGTCTACTAATTGCAATAAAGGAGGTGTTCCTTGTGATCCGGGTGGCGGCAGCGATTATACATAATGAAGTAGGACAGATTCTTATTGCTCGGCGCAGGCAAGGTAAATCACAGGCAGGTCTGTGGGAATTTCCTGGCGGCAAAATAGAGCAGGATGAAAGCATCGCAGATTGTCTGCAAAGAGAACTTCAGGAGGAGATGCGGATAACAATCCTTCCCTATGAAAGCTTTGGCGTGAACGAGCACAACTATGGAAGCGTCGAGATCAGACTGTTTGCTTGGAAAGCCCGATATCAGGGAGGTGTAATTGATCTTGTCGATCATGACGAATATCAGTGGGTGCTTCCGGCTGAACTGGATCAGTTTACATTTGCTCCTGCAGATCTTCCTTTTGTAGAACGTCTAGTGATGGAATCGAAGTCAGGTTGAAGGAGATAGAATACATAGCAGAAGAAAGGAGGAACTCAAATACCTGTATATCAAAAGCTAGTGCGTGACGGAATCCCCAACTTAATCACTGCTCAAGGTGAAAAATATAGAGTAAGGACACTAGAGCCTAAAGAATACATAACTGAACTACGTAAAAAATTGAAAGAAGAGTCCGAGGAGTATTTTCAGGCAGCTAGTGATGAAGAAGCTCTTGAGGAGCTTGCCGATATGCTGGAAGTGATTCAGGCTCTGGCAGAGACACACGGGAGTAATAGTGCAGAGCTGGAGAAGCTTCGTGAGGAGAAGGCTGAACGTCGTGGTGGATTTAAGGATCGGGTATTTTTAATTGAAGTGGAAGGAGAATAGAAGGTTAGATCCTATCTTCATGCTCAAGGAGGTTATAGTGTTGTTCAAAACCAAACTGACGATGATCTTAAGTAGTGTGGTAGCCTTGATTCCTGTAGCTATTTATCTATTTTTATATTCCAAAATGCCGGATATGGTCCCGATCCATTACGATGGGAACATGGCTGATAGATTTGTAAGTAAGTCTAGTCTGGAGGTTATTTTACAAAGCGGGCTTGGATGTTTGGGATTTATAATCATGAAACTGTTGCAGTTCCTTGTGCAAAAAGCGTTTGCTCAGAGCTCTAACGAGCATTCAGAGGCTTTGAGCAGGATATGGAATATCGCTATTTTGGTGGTGACAGTTGTGTTCGCGGGCATTAGTTCCTATACATTCATTAGAATGGTCTGATAGAATCAAACAGTAGAACCAGTAGGACGAGGAGGACAATATAATGGATAAAGACAACGCTTACAAGGTAAGATGGGGAATTCTTAGTACAGGCTGGATTGCCCATCAGTTTGTTACTGATTTAGTTCATGCCAGCAATGGTGTGGCATATGCCGTGGGTTCGCGATCTCAGGAAAGTGCGGATAAATTTGCACAAGATCATGGAGTACCGCATGCTTACGCAACCTATGAGGAATTAGTAAATGACCCGAATGTAGATGCGGTTTATATCGGAACGCCACATCCTTTTCATAAAGAAAATGCATTATTGGCACTGCGTGCAGGCAAAGCTGTCCTGTGTGAGAAGCCTTTTACCGTGAATAGCGAAGAATTGGAAGAAGTAGTGGCCTATGCGCGAGAACATAAGCTGTTCCTGATGGAGGCGATGTGGAGTCGCTATATTCCGGCGATTGTTAAGGTTAGAGAATGGATCGCAGAGGGTAGAATCGGTGAAGTTCGCTTGGTGAAGGCGGATTTAGGATTTCGCACCGACTGGAATCCGGAGAGCAGATTGCTGAATCCGAAGCTCGGCGGAGGCGCACTGCTGGATGTTGGGATTTACCCGGTTTCTTTTGCCTCGATGGTGTTTGGGCCTCATCCTGAATCTATAGCCAGTACTGTGCATATTGGTGAGACTGGTGTGGACGAGCATTTCTCTATGCTGCTGTCTTACGGTAATGGAAAAACCGCTTCATTGAACGGCGGTATTCGTCTTAATATGCTGGAGGAAGCACATGTATTTGGGACAGAAGGCCGTATTATTGTAGAAGGAACGTTAGTGAACCCGAAATCTGCTTCGCTCTATATAGGAGATGAGAAGATAGATAGCTTTGTGGATGATCGAGCTTCTATCGGATATTGCTTTGAAGCAGAGGAAGTAGGACGTTGTCTCCAGGCGGGACTTACAGAGAGTCTGGTGATGTCACTCGATGAGTCTTTAGCGATTCTGAAACTGCTGGATCAAATACGTGCGCAGTGGGGCCTTAAGTATCCTGGAGAATAATTTTCAAAAAAAAAACACCCCTCGGTTTACATGCTACTAAGGTAGCTCCGAGGGGTGTTTGCTATATCGAACGATAGGTGGAAGCCTAGTTCTGACTATTGGCGTTTTTGCCTGCTAGGACCCAGCCTGCAACTTCAACGGTACGCTTCGCTTGATGAAAAACAGCGTCACGGATCCGATCCTGATCTTCAATCATTTTACCGTCTCCATCTACACTGACGCTTGTTCCGTAGGGGTTGCCTCCCGCACCGAATGTGACTGGATCGGTATAACCTGGTGCTGCGACAATCGCTCCCCAGTGATACATCGATGTGTAGAGTGCTAAAATCGTAGCTTCCTGTCCACCGTGTGGATTCTGTGCTGAGCTCATGGCACTGACGACTTTGTTTACCGTTAGTCCTTTGCCCCAAATGCCTCCGGTTGTATCAAGGAACTGTTTCATTTGAGAAGCAATGTTACCGAACCGGGTAGGAGAACTGAAAATAATCGCATCTGCCTCCACAATATCGTCGGGTGTTGCCACGGGGATATCTTTTGTTTTCTCCGCTAGGGCTTTCATAGCCGGATTGGCGGCAATTTTGTCCTCGGGAACCAGCTCCTGTACCTTCAGAAGTTTTACCTCAGCCCCCGCCTTCTCGGCGCTTTCCGCGGCCCACTGTGCTAGCTGGTAGTTAGTTCCTGTGGCACTGTAGTAGATGACGGCTAATTTGATTTTAGACATGGTGTTGTCATTCCCTTCGAGTGTAGTTCCATACTATTAATTACCCCATTGAAGCATTTATAACCCAAATTACTAATTGTAAGATGAACTGGACAGACAGCTGTCCACTTTCCTTGTGTATACTAAGCTCAATCACAGGAAATGAGGGAGAATTATGGATACTTATTTTGTACAAAAACCGAAAATGACCGTGGCTGGAGTTAGCATACGCACGACTAATGAAGTGGAAATGGGACCTGATGGGCGCTTGTCGCAGCTGTGGGAAACGTATTTTCAGAGTAATATTGCGGGGCAGATAGATACGGCTCAGCCTGAGTATATCTATTCTTTGTATACAGATTATGAGAGTGATGCGTCGGGTGCGTATACCGTTGTAATTGGGCATGAAGTCGCTGTGGAGAGTCATGTAGAGGGTAGCGGTCTCGTGTGTGCGGCTGTTCCGGAGAGCAAATACATGGTGTTTACGACGAAAAAAGGACCGGTATTCGAAGTAGTCGCGCAAGCGTGGGGGGAGATTTGGGCGTATTTTGAGGCGTCTACGGAGGTAAGAACCTATACGGGCGATTTTGAAATTTACGATTCTCGGAATTTTGATCCTGCTAACACGCAGGTTGAGATTTATATTGCGATTAAGTAGATCCGGTGAGGGATTTTTCAGCTAAATGAAATGTTTCATGGGAATTTAGGGGCTGCCGAGAGGGAGCTCCCTTTTTCGCGCCGATGAGCTGAATACCTCGGGAGAAGGGTTACTCAACGATTGAAACGAATATATATCAACAAAAGGAATGAGCAAGGACTCTTCGTTCTATGGCAGATGTGCTGTAAACCAGTGAACGGGTGAAAATTTCGTACAAACAGCCAACACATAAACCACAAAGAAATGGAGAATGCCAAATGGGAAAACAATTCGCGGCTATGCTACCTGTACATGAGGAGTTTATTCTTCGCCAGCATCTTTTTTTTGTAGGGTCAGCGCCCCTTTCTGAAGAAGGGCATGTTAACCTTTCGCCTAAGGGTCATGATTGCTTTCGGATTTTGTCTCCTAATCAGGTGGCTTATCTTGATATGACCGGTAGTGGTAATGAGACCAGCGCACATCTGATGGAAAATGGAAGAGTGACGGTTATGTTTTGTGCGTTTCAAGGACCGCCGAACATTCTGAGACTGTATGGAACGGGGGCGGTAATTTTGCCTGGATCATTGGAATGGGAAACGCTGTACCCTATGTTTACACCTCTGCCGGGAGCTAGACAGATCATTTTAATCGATGTTCATAAAGTACAGACTTCCTGTGGATTTTCGGTCCCATTTATGAGTTATGATGGTGAGCGAGATACGTTACAACGTTGGTCTATCCAAAAAGGTGAAGCAGGTCTAAAAGAATATAGACAAGAGAAGAACAGCACCAGTATAGACGGACTACCAACACCCCTTGGACAAAAAAAATGAGCGGACATGGCCGCTCCAAGGTTTATGTATCTTGTAAAATAACCTTACTAATCTTAGGCTTGCTCCTGTAAATCACTATAGCCGATTACTGTTCCCATGGGCTTGCTCTCCCAGGCTATACATCTACGTCACAAGTTGAAGGGACTCTCATTTGTCACGACGAGCGATCCCACAACTCGACTAAGCAGTTATCTCATATGTTCTATTGTCCAAAACTCATACTACCCACGGATTCCACCACAAACACAGGCACATATTGCTCTCCCATGTCCGTTCCAACAAGCTGATAACCGTTCTGATATTGACCACTAACTAACGCGTTACCTGTAACGGAACCCAAGTCTCCTTGAAGCAAAATATAAACTCCATTTGAGTAAGCAAGCATATTACCGAAGTTATCTGCGACGATTTCACAGTGAAAAGATACCTTTTCAAAAGGATGAAGCGCTACATCGGAAGCTGAAATTACCGCATACTCCTGAACAATCTCAGCAAACTGATAGCTGCCGTCTACTTTACGGTAACGTGCCGTCTGTCCATCGACACCGTCTCCGAGATCCGCGTTAGGTACGAGTATGGAATCATCGGACTGTAGTTCGTAGCTATCGCCAGACATTGAGAACAACTGGGAAATACCATCCGATTTCATTTCATATGCTGTAAAAAGGGTACGTCCACCTTTGACCTCGGATTCAGCCAGAACTACGGGGGCACCAGAGCCTGAAGAGGCAGTGAGCTGATCATTAAAAGTAAGACTGCGAAGGCTCTCGAAATTCGGTAAAATATTTCCAGTTAAAGTAATGACACTTTCGTCGTTATTCATTGCTGCATAATAGAGTACACCATTGCTATCTGTTCCAGCCACAATGACCTTTGTACCATGTAGTCCCTTGCTGGAGATGACGTTCCCATATTTGTTTTGCTCTTCACCGCCCGGAAGGAGGCGCACAGGTTCGGCGATATTCCAAGCCAACCTTGTAGCGGCAATGATGGAAGAAGTATCCTCTAGCGGAGCCAGATCGCCGTATAGCTGGATAGCTTCAGCATATTGACCTTTACTTATCATGCGCTTGGCATTTTTCAGTAGTTGAGCTTTACTAGTATCGACTAAGGTTAGTACTTTAGATGAGGTGATATTCGCAGATCCCGCAAAATTACGATAGGCTACAGCATGCCCAGCAAAAGCGGTTATGTTATTGCCCTCTAGGTCTTTGTTCAGGATGGTCTTTCCGCTGCTTTCTGTCTGTAGAAGTACCCATGGAGCATCGTAACTATGCTGGCTGTAAGCATTCATCATAGAGAGTGCGCTCTCCAGCATGCCTGAAAAGTTTCCTGTGCCTGCTAAGTTTTTTAATTTAGCTGTATCATGGCTTTTGAACTTGGAGGCTAGCAACTCATTCTTGGAAGCGGCGCTTCCGTAATAAGCATCGGGAATAATCAGCAATAGATTCCATTTAAAAGTGTCCTCTTCACTCGTATTTCCACTCTGATTCTGAGCAAGCTCGGCAAGAAATTGCTCCTTAAACTCACGGAAGTAGGTTGTGAACTGGTCAGAAATGCCTGAAGCGGTTGATAACTGGCGATAATAGGATTCATAAGGCCCACCGGGCTTCATATATGTAGCTTTTAAGCTGAGGAGAGTATCATAACTTTTCATGAATCCGGTAAAATCCTTAGTCGCTGCTTGTGCTTTAGCGGATGATACCAAGGCATTCAAACCTTGGCGGATGGCCGTAATGGGTGACAGCTCATCAAGCCGCTTCGCAACCTTCTCTTCCATATAAAGAATGGAATGGTTTGCTGCCGCTAAGCGATATTGATTCTCTGCACTAATCAGATCGCCAGCAGCATAGAGACGGTCGGCTTCCTTGGTTATTTGTATTTTATCAGCGATGAGAAAAGCCTTCTGTCCAAGCAACACAAACATGCTTATACACAAAATGATCATAAAGTTTCGCAGGGTTATTAATTGTTTGAACGTCATATAGAGTAGCCTCTTTTTTCGAAATATAAGAAAGCATAGTTTCACATCATTCTTTATCCTTATATTTCTACGAGAAACGATTGTCATCCATAACAGATGCCAATGCCGTTTCTTCTTGAAATATAAGAATGTCTATTGAACTTCCGGGTCCCAGCGATATTTAGCTTCTCGAATGTCAGCTACTCTATGGTCCAGTCCGTTCCATGGTTCATGGGGATTCGCAGCAATGAGTTTGGACAACCGCATAAAGCGGTCTTTAGGTAGATCTTGCACGTATCGGCTGATCATACTGGAGTAGAGCAGGGCATAACGCTTCATTCTTACTGCGGCTCCGGCAACTCCCGTAAGGATGGTCATACCATTATCCATATGACGGATTTCTTCTTCATAGTTCTTTACGTATCGCAGTGTACGATCTTTGATCAGATCAGGGCGGACTTTAGCGATCTCGCCGATATATTCGGCCAGCAGCGGCTCGAAATCCTTCAGAAGTAGCTGTTCCAGTTCTAAATCCATGTCCTTGCGAAGCAAAAAACCATGCAGCAAGGCGATCCGTTGCCGTGCGATCCGGTCACCACGAAGCAGGATGGAGAGTTCACGCAGCTTCTCGTAGGCAAGGACATCATCCTCACGGAGTACGGAGACAGCCTCCTGGCGGTTGATCTCTAGCCCCTCTTTGATGATGCCGATCCCTCGGCCAAGCAGCTCGTTAAGAGAACGAAGATTCTCGTTCTGCCGTACTTTTCGCTGCGTATAGTACAATAGTCCAGCGAGGAGAACCCCTCCGGCACCACACAGGATCATCTGCTCTATGCTATTTCCAAAATAGACGGATGCTAATGTGAGCAGTAAGATGAATAGGAGGCGTGTATGCATTTTTCTTCCTGCAATGGATGCGGCTTGCTGCTCTACCGTAATAAGTGAGGCTCTGCCGCATTTGGTGCATCGATCTTCACCGAGAGCGGTGTATTGCCCGCAGTGGCGACAAATGCGCAGCTTGTCATAAGCGTAACGAGGGGCCTTGAAAGGCCGAAAGGTAACAGGTCTTTTCTTATTCACGGCCTTTATCGCCTCCGTTCAAAGCGGCCAGTAGGCGGTCGTTAATATCATCACGTGTTAGTGGTTTACGCTGGCGTGAAGCATAGATGGAAATCTGAATTACGGCAATTAGGAACGTAATCCCAAGAATGACGTATGAAATCATGGAACAGTCCTTTCTCATGGACGCCTCGCAGTCTGGATGGCGCATAGAATGATCATTCTATGCAGCATTGCTACTTTGGTCCGGCGGTCCTAAAGTTGAAGTTTACAAGGTTTAATTATATCATAATGGCATACTATTTACAGATTTTAGCGACAGTGCTGAACCTGTCATATGTGCCTAATATAACACAAGAGGAGCCCTATTTATGCTTCGTAAATATCAAAGTAACAGAATAACTAAGACGCTTTTACAACGTATCTTCCCGGCATTACTGCTGGCTCTATGTCTTGCTGCCTCACCTTTTGCAGCTGTTCAGGCCTATGCGGCAACGTCTGCGCAATCTCACATTGATGCTGTGCTTCTTATCGATGTCAGCAACTCCATGAAGACTAGTGACAAGAACAAGGTCGCGAATGAAGCGATGAAAATGTTCATAGATATGCTATCTACCCAAGGTGATAAAGTAGGTATTGTTGCCTATACCGACAAAGTGCAGCGGGAGAAAGCTCTGCTGCAAATTAGTTCAGAGACAGATAAGCAGGATTTGAAGGATTTTATTGACGGACTGGACCGCGGAGCGTATACCGACATTGCTGTCGGTGTAGAAGAGGCTGTGAAGGTGCTCCAGAATGGCAGCGATCCGAATCATGAGCCAATCATCGTAATGCTAGCGGATGGCAATAACGATTTCAACAAATCAACAGGCCGGACGCAGAGCGAATCGGATAAAGAACTGAATGCCGCTGTGGAGGTCGCCAAGAAGAATGGCTATCCCATTTATACGATTGGGCTTAATGCAGACGGCAAACTGAATAAACAGAAACTCGCCGATCTGTCCAATGAGACAGGTGGTAAAGCATTTTCGACAGACTCCGCGGATGATCTTCCGCAAATACTCAGTGAGATTTTTGCTAGTCATCTGAAGCTGAAGGTAGTTCCTGTGCAGTCGATCACTGCAAATGGGGATTATCAGGATGTGACCGTCAACGTGCCTAACGGCAGTGTTTTGGAAGCCAATATCTCAATTATGTCGTCACAGCCTGTGACCGCGAAGCTAACTGATCCTTCAGGAAATGCTGTCGCCATCCCGTCCAAGGATGTTGTGCTGTCGAAGTCTTCCACTTATAGCTTGATCAAGCTATTGTCACCGCAGGAAGGAGATTGGAAGCTTCAGGTCAAAGGTGTGCCAAAGGATAAAATTGATATTAATCTAGTTTTTAACTATGATTTGGAGCTTAAGATCGATGCGTTGCCATCAGCCACCTATAAAAAAGGTGATAAAATTGATATTACCTCCCACCTGTTCAGCAATGGTACTCAGGTAACACTCAGTAATTTGTATCAAGATATGAAGGCGGTACTGCTTGCTACAGATATCGATACAGGTGATGTACAGGAAATCGAACTGGATAACTCCGGGAATGTTTTTAAGGGCACCTTCGAGGTAAAAGAAAGCCATGACTATGAGCTGAAGGTTCGTGCAGAGGAAAGCAGTTTCTATCGTGAAAGTGCTCCTGTAAAGATCAGCGCGAAGACAGGTGGCACTGCTACTACAAGTCCTTCGACAGGGACTGGCACAGAAGAACCTCTGAAAGAAGCTTCGTCCAAAACCTTGTATTACATTATAGGCGGAATTCTTCTGGTGTTGGCTGCCGCTGCTGCATGGTATGTGCTGAATAAAAAATCGGCACGCGGTTTTGTTGGACAGCTGGTAGTCGAGGTTAAAGACGGCAATACGGGTGAGAAGACCTACCCACAATATAAGAAGCTTGCTGGATTCAGAGGCAAGTTTACCCTTCATCAGCTGCTGCAATTAGCGCCTGAGCTGAAGGAAAGCGAGAGTATTATTTTCACACCAGCTAAGAACGACCGATTGCTGCTACGCAGCGGAGAAGGTGTTACTGTAGAGAGATCCGGACGTGCTGCGGATGCCTCACGTGGTTTGGAGCTGAAGAGTGGTGACCGCGTTTCGGTATCCCTACACACGGTAGATAAGACGATTTATCTCGAATATTTAGTATAGCAGGCATCAAATGCCAAAGAAGTGGTTTTGCAAGAGATCTGAAGTACAGCTTCCGCAAAACTTTTAGGAGGATAAGCATATGAAACCAGTAGTAAGAGAGCATATACAGCAATTGGATGTATCACTAGGCGGAGGGATTGTCAGTGATAAGATCAGGGTGGATACGATTGATAATCCGATCCTGATTATTGGACTAGGCGGCACGGGCATTGATGCCCTGCTGCGTCTTAAATATCAGATTAACCGACGCTTTAAGCTGCCGGAAGATCCGATATCCAAGAAGAAGCGGGACAAGCCGGATAATGTAGAGTTCCTAGCTTTTGAGACGAATGAACAGGACCGCGGAAAAAAATACAAAGGGATCGGGCTCGATCCTCAGAATGAATTTGTATTACTAGCGAATGCTGAGATCGGCGGATTGCTGCAGAACCGCAGTATTCTTGACTCGTATATTACGGACTGGCTGTCGCCTGAGCTGAGCATTACGGATGGTATGAACGGTGCCGCTGGTGTGCGCCAGGCCGGACGTCTGCTCTTGTTCACCAAGATTAATCAGGTGGTAGGCGCGATTGATAAGAAAATTAAGACGTTATCCGTAGGCACTAACAAAAAGCTGATGGTCTTCCTTTTGACAGGACTGTCAGGGGGTACCGGTAGTGGAGCTTTCCTTGATATTGCGTATATCGTACGCGGTATTATTGAACGTGATTATGGATCAGCCGGTATTGACCGTGTGAACACACTGGGTTATCTCTTTACACCGGACGTGAACCTGTCTAATAAAAGTCTAAGTGAGCATACGCGTGAATATATTCGCAAGAACGGTTATGCGGCGCTAAAAGAGCTGGATTACTGGATGAATGTAGACAGTCGTGGCGAGCGATTCCAACAGCAATACGGTAATATTTTGACGGTAAATTCACCGCTGCCTCCGTTTAATCTATGCCATTTGATCTCTGCAACGAATACCGAAGGTAAGCTGCTTGAGAATGCGTACGATTACTGTATGAATGTAACGGCGGAGAACATCACGAACTTTATGGCAAGTGAAGAAAAGCAGTCTGGTGAAGAATTCGCGATCCATGACTATATCAGTAATATCCGCACGAATATCGCGCAGATGAATAAGACATATCCGGCTAACTATGAGTACAACATTATCGGTGCCTCGTCTGCCGTGCTTCCGATTGAGGAAATGACGACTTATCTGGCCTTCCGCTTGTTTGATAAAATGGAAAAAATGTTCCAGCAGGCGCCTGGTCAAGAGGATGTAGAGAAATTCGCGCGCAAGCTTGGGATAGATCTCGACAGTATGATTAAGACGTTTGAATCCCGTGTGCCTGAGCCATTGCCAGGTTACGAGAACAGTGAACGCTTGAGCCATGCCAACGTAGTTAAGAATCAGGTTGTGAGCATGGATACAGAGCTGGAGCAGAACTTCTTGGCTCGTGCCCGTGAAGAATATATCAAATCGAAAAAACAATTGCCTGGCGAAATAGTAGGACGTTTCAGTGAAGAGCTGGAGCGCATCTTCCTGCACCCAGAGCAAGGGCCGTTCTACGTTTCCCGTTTGCTGTACACTGAGAAGGGCTTCTGTATTTTGAAGCTGATTCAGTCTTATATTGAAGCGTTACGTGAAAGCTTGCTGCGTTTGCCACGCGATATTGAAACGGCACAGGACAGTGCGGATGAGAAGCTGAGCGATGCTCGCAGCGCTTTTGTATCCAAAGAGAAGAAGAAAAATGCCTATATTGAAGCTAAAATCAATGAATATTGGTTGCATGCCGATGTAGAACGCACAGAGCAAATGATTCAATTCTATGAGGACTTATATGAGCTCTTAAATGATGAAAACAATCGGATTTATGGTGTGTTTACAGAGATTCTTAGTGCGCTTAGCTCGATTTTTGCCAAGAATGGAGACATCCTTATCAATGGTGAAGAGCAGGCGGATTATAAAGGAAACAAAACGTATTATTGGAACATTGTTAACGTGCCGGACATTTCGGCGACCATCTCCAAAATCATGGATCAGAAGGATGGCGACGATCTGATTCGCGACTTCACCCGTGAAATGCTGAAGCATTCCGGACGTTGGGTCAAAGAACAGGAGATTGATATCGTTCGTTCGATTTCGGAGTTCCTAAGCGATAAGTTCGGGGATTTGATCACCCGTTCGATGGAAGACTTCCTTGTGATGAAATTCGGTCATGAAGAACCGCTAGATAAATTCGTAGAGCGAATTATCGCAGGTAAGTTGGACGAAGAGGCTGTGCCTACCTTCCACCTTAGTAATAGCTCAGGCAGCTTGCATTTTCCATCATGGGGCTTCGTTTCCGTGCCTGTTAAAGCACCTGGCATTCTGAAGGGGATTCGTAATTATCAGAATAATGCGCTGGGTAAATCGCAATTTACGATCAAAGAAAGCCAAGTGAAAAACCGTATTTTCTGGCTTAACACCCGTAATGGTGTGCCACTCTTCGTATACACGCCGCTGCGGGTGTTTGAAGAGAACTATGAGCGGACCATTCTTGATAAGGAAGGGATCGGCCGCCATCTGGTGATGACGGATAAGAACAACTGGACGTACCTGCCTTCTCCGATTCCGGAAAAATCATGGGGTGACACCTATGTTAATGCCCGGGTCCGTGATTATAACGCCCGTGTGCGTGCAGACTTTGCAAAAGCGTTGGCCAGCGGCGTGATTATCGAAAAAGGTGTAGACGAGAATACAAGCAACAGATATTCTGTAGTGTTCACGAAACCATTTGATATGGATGCTCTTTTGAGCGGATTTGATTTGCAGTTGAATTCTTCACGTCCGAATCTCGGCGAAGTGAAGAAGGCGGCTGATGAACTTAAGAATCTGCGTGAGAAGGGCTTGGAGCGGGAAAGCATTAAAGATATCTTTGGCAGCATTAACAAAGAAATGGCGCAGGAGAATCTTATACGTTCACCACAGCTCATTTCTCGTGTTCGCGCGGAGCTAGCCAAGTATGCTGAACTGACTGCCAAAGCTGCTGAGCTTGAAAGTCTGCTCCATCAATATTTGGATGAAGATAAGTGGATGGATCAATTCATCGAGGCGCTCTACACGGACAGCATTATCAAGAAAGGCGCTCTCTATGTTTATGATCGTGATGAAGAAGAGGACGCTTGGGAGCCGTTTGCCAATTTGATGAAAGAGCGCAGCTACGTGGAATATGCCGTGTATCGCCATTTCCGGGAGCTGGATGAGAAGAGCCGCAGCGTTCTGCTGCGTAAGGCAGCTCGTCGTGCAAGTGAAATGACTGCTGCTGAGGATGTTACTCCATTGCTCTATAAGCTGGAAGGATTGTATGTATCGTTCCTGGAAGCACGCGACAGCTTGGAGTACGAACGGGTAGAGTATGAGAGCGGCGATGAAATGTACAGCTTCTACAAGAGCATGACAAGTAAGCTGGGCAGTATCCGCAGAAAGTTGAAATAATCCTATGATCAAAACACAGGTATTATCTTATGGTGAACAATATGCGGCACAGGAAGAGGCAAGGCGCAGCATGGGGGATGGACGCAGCAGCATCCATTACCCTGCCCTGTTTCTGTTCGTAGGCGACAAGGTTGCTCCGGCTATCGGTCCGGTGCTGGATAGCTGCGAACGGAAATGGGATAACGCCGGCGGTGTTATGGCATTACATGCTGTCTCAGGTGCGAAGAGCGAGGGAACAGACAGAAGCAAAAGTGGATCTGATGCGGGAGGAAGAGACCGGGTGCTGGCCATGGCCTTGCCGGATATGGCAGGGTCAGATCCACGGACTGTGCGTCATGAGCTTTACCGCAAGTTTCATGAGGATACACGTTATCTTGCTGAAATGAATAAAGTTGTCCGGCGGCTGAGCAACAGTATAGCGGATTATGGACGTCTATATTCATCTTTTGACGTGATTCATCTTTCAATCATTACGCGGGTCGATGACCCGCTTAATGTATTGTTGCCGGAAATTACACTGCTGGCTCGTGCAATACTCAGCCAGTCCTTTAAGTCGGTTCAGACGGATCTCTACGCTCTAATCAATGAGCGGGAGCAAGGGGATAATTTTGGATATTCCAGCTCGGTAGGGCTGGCTTTTCTGCGTGAATTGGACAGAATGCAAGCAACGGACTATACGTTTAATGCACCGCTGCTTGTAACCGAAGATGGTCTGTCGATTCCGGTTGGCCATGGTCCTTCTGCATTATTTGACCTTGTGTATTTGCTCTCTGATAAGAATGAGCGCGGCATGATGTCTGCTCACGGCATGGATGATAACTATGAGATCATCTCCCATATCAGTCTACTTAAGAATCGTGTCCGTCCGACTTCTGATCAGGCAACCGGACACGGTGGCTATAACAATATGACTTTCAAAAGCGGTATCAGAGGCAGTACAGGAAGACAAGGGTATGCTTCTGCGGGCTTTTCTGGAGTAAGAAGACCTAATGTTCAGATTGCATTGGCAGTGCTGTATCACGCTTTCCGGCGCCTTGCAGCGGATATGCGTGAGGGGAGTCCGTGGACTATGCGTGAGCGTCAATCCCTATTAGGACTGGATCCTGACAGTTTGCGGGAGCATGCGACGCAGCTAGTTCCGGAGAAAGACGGCCTTAGTGAAATGACGGGGCTAATGAGCCACGGGCGTCCGTCCTACAATGAGCTGAAGCAGTTATCACTACGTGAAGCTGAACAGCAGCTGTTCGGTGACGGGGGAGAAGCTTATTTCCGCAATAATTTTGTCGCAGAGTCTAACCGGAGAGTAGAAGGTATTCATCCGCTTCGTGGATGGCGCACTATATTGGCGGCACAGGAAACAGCTACGCCAGCAGTAACATTCTATCAGCTTGCAGAGTGGACAGCTGATCGCGATGAGGGTGGCAGTGTGCTGCATGCTTTACGTCAGCATATGACTGGACTACGTTCAGCAATGGTCTCCGCACAGGATGAGCTTGAAGATCTTTATGCGGAAAGTGTGGAGCGCCAGCCGTTCCAGCGAGTGCCTCTTTTTGACAAACGAACGGTACGTAACTTCATTCATTATTTATTCTCAGCGGTTTATGGTAAAAGATATGAGCTGTTATGTATGGAAAGTGAGCTTGCGCTATGCAGTCGTTTGGAATCTGCGCTTGAGCAGCTTCATGTGGAAAGTGTGGCTCGTGTGAAAGCTATGGAGACGCTCGAAGAAGAGCTGCGTATTACTGTGATGGACAGCATTGGGCGAACGAACGAAACCACTGGCCAGAACGTGATGGAATACTACCGAGTCGTCACAGAAGAAGTGATGAAAGAGATCGAAACTCGGCGTGGCCCAGGAATTTTCTTCAGTGAGAAGTATATGGGCAGCATTTCTAAGCTCTTAGAGCAAGGCAAAGAAGCGGTAGCGGAGCGCTTGATTAGCATTTGCCAACGGGAAATATTAGCGGCAGATCCGTTTGCCCTATCTTTCGAGGAAGAGCTTCTGCGGCGTGCGAATGTTGCGGCTGCTTATGAGAACCGTCAGGTTCTATCGAAGGAAGAGCTGTTCAAGCGTCTGTATCATAATCTGGAGGATGGCGCGACGATCAATGTTCGTCTGTTCGAATACACGCAAGAGCATCGTCATGAGGAAAAATATTTCTTCGGAGACAGCGCATCTGAATTCCTGCGTTACGCATTTGGTGTGGATGAGACGACTCGCATTTACCGCTTAGGCTTCGTGCATGAGCAGCGTAGAAGTGGTGTTGAGAAGCTAAATCTGATGGGCGGTTTCCATTTAGAGGATCTGCTCTATTACCGTAATGGTAAGGTTTATTATGAAACGTACGCTCAGAATGGCTATCAGCTTCATGGATTGAGTGAGGATCAGCTTCCAGAAATGCGCTGATGGCGTAATAGATAGGTACTCTCATGTTGAGTCTCTTATTGTAGTTTGTGCAATAGAATCATCGGATACAGCCTTTAATTAGAATTCTATTGTATTTAGTACATTAGATTTAAGAAGATATCTGAAATAGGGACATTTCTCCTTATTTCAAATGCACATTATGCAATAGAATTGAAATAGATGTGATTTCTGTTCCATTCTATTGCACAAAGTGCAATCTGGGGGATGATAACACATCCGGGTAGCCCGTTTATCAGGCAGCATAACCCCCGAACAATGTTAAAACCATAGGAGTACAATTCAGGTTTCTCCCGGAAAGGAAGTATAAAGATGCAGCGAAAAATCAATCTGCTCCTGCTCTTCTTCAGTCTGATCGGCGGCGGGGTCGCCTTTCTTTTTGGAGAGTGGCTGCTAAGCTGGTACAATGATATGCCTTCCATTTTGCTCGTAGGCATTTATTTTGCCATAGTAGCGCTCGGTATCGGTATCGGTTGCCTGCTAGCGGAGATGATCTCGCCTCGGTTAAACGGAGCCTCATGGAAGCAGCGCTACCTAGGTCTATCCTGGAAGCTGCTGCCAATAATGCTTGTACTTGCACTTGGGGTAGGTGCATTAACGGAGTTTGTTTATGAGCTGAATTTTGGCGGTGTGAAGCCGATTAAGAATGTAGTTATGGCTATCGATGACTCTGGCAGTATGGCGCAGAGTGATCCTGATAACAGCCGTTATTCAGCCGCTAAGGCGTTAATTGCGAGAATGGACAACGACAATCAGGTAGCGGTGGTGACATTTAACCACGAAGCAGTAGTCGTCCAGCCGTTAACACCACTCTCAGATTCGCAGAATCGTGAGAAGGTGCTGACTGCAATTGATAATTTGAAGCCAACTGAGGGTGGCACGAACATTAGCGGTGCGATTTCGGAAGCACTTAAAGAGATAGACAGTGACGGCAAAAAAAATCAGGGCGCTATGGTCATTTTGCTGTCGGATGGCGTGAGCAATTTCGATACTTCACGAGAATTGCAGACCTATATAGATCGTGGAATTGCTGTAAATACCATTGGTCTGGGGATGCAGGATCCTGCGGGTACCCAGTTGCTGCAGGATATTGCGAAAATAACAGGCGGTCACTATTATGATGTGACAGATACGGCCCTTTTGGGTGATGTATTCCAGCAAATCTATGATCGTTTGGGAGATCGTACATTGCTTACGGTGCGCAGTGATGCTACAGCAGATAGTCCATACTATGCTGCAGTTCGTATTTTGTCGCTGATGCTAATCGGTGCTGGACTTGGACTCGGACTTGGCATTATGTTTGATAATCGTCATTTAGCAAAAAGCTTCGGGATTGGCGGCGTAATCTCAGGGTTGTTCGCAGGACTTGTTCTGGAATTCGGACTTAGCGGTCATAATTTCACTGATGGACTTATTCGCCTCCTAGCTGTTCTTATATTGGCTGCAATCATCTCATTATTTACAGGCGTCATTCCGGTAGGAGAAGGACGTATTTACCGTAATAAAAGAAATAATGCAGCGTCAACTCCAACGTCAGAAAGCTTTCCTGGCCGACGGAGAAATCGGAACAGCAAAGGATTTTAGTAGTTGAAAGGGGCTTACAGTAATGAGGTACGCCGAGGATAATGTTTCCGCTCTGGTAATAACGGATGTGACATCTCAAGTGGATGACCGGTTCTGTACGCTGAGATGGCGCTGGCCGGACGGCGTGCAGGCAGTGTACATCCACAAGACCTCCGCAGAAGAGGCTTCCATGGGAACAGGAGATATTCCGCCGGTCGGAATGAAGCTCTATACTCGTGAGGAATACAAGTCTAACAATGGATACCGTGACCGATTGGATGAGATCGGCCTAGTCTCCTATACCATATTTGCTCGCCTTGCTGAGAACGGAGAGACACTGCTGGTGAGGCAAAGTGACGGTGCCAACCGTATGGTGGTCAGTGCAGGCAAAGCCAGAATTTATTATTCCATTCAACAAAAAAGAGGATTATTCGGAAAACAAAAGACCGTACATATGGCAATTACGGCAGAAGTTCCAGTAGCCCGGGATGTCCTCTGTTATGTTAAGAAACGGGGAGGACATCCCGCAGGGAAAGAGGATGGTATTCTCTTTCCCTTTGTGCAAGATTTCGCCCCTGGACGAAACGTACTCCCGCCGATCGAGATCGGTAAGGATGATTTTGTACGCATCTTTTTCACCGATGGTCCTAAGTATGGGCTTTATTACGAGTTGGTGCCGGAGTAAGATATCAGTCTACGCGTACAAGCGAATGTTGGACATTGCCTGTCCGTAGCAAGATACGCAGATACAACTTTTGGGAGGATGAGTAGATGTCTTTTTTTAGCCGTTTTATGAAAAAGAATCAGCCGGAGCCAAGGCCGCTTTTTTACGATATAGTGTGTCCTTATTGCTTCACCAAGTTCTCTCCGGAGGATGTGGTCTTTCGGGCTATGCATAGCCGAGAGGACGATGAGAATTACGCGCTGGGCGAGGATGACGCCTTAAATAAATACCGTGAGCGCTTTGGGCTCGATACGGTGGATGACATAGAAGCGATCATTAATCCGGCGGATATTCCGGAAGAATACCATCATTATACCGATCATGTGTTAACAGGGCTTACGGATCGCTATGGAGTGCTCACACGCAGACGGCTTTGTCCATCCTGTCATAACGAGCTGCCTGTGACTGCAGGTAAAGTTCCTAGTAACATTATCTCGATTATCGGTGCTTCCCAAGTCGGGAAGTCGGTGTATATGACCGCGCTGATTCATACCTTGCAGCATACGACAGCAGGACATTTTGATGCCGCTTGTATGCCGCTTAATGCAGAGATTAGCCGCAAGTTCCGTACGCTATATGAAGAACCGCTTTTTGAGCGTGGGGATCTGCTTGCTTCTACACAAAAGGAAAAAATGCAAGAGCCGTTTATTTTTCAATTCGTCTTTAAGGATGAAGAGAAGCCGCCGCTGACACTCGTGTTCTTCGATGTAGCAGGTGAGGGTATGGTGGATCAGGATTATCTGGGACTACATGGTCAGCATATCAAGAACTCTGCCGGTATTCTGTTTATGGTCGATCCGCTGCAAATCCGTTCGATCCGTGAGAAGATTCATATTAATATCGGCGATCGTCCGGGAGAATGGGTCTCGCAATATGACGAGCCGCGTGACGTTGTGCTGACAATGTTCGGTGATTTTATCGCCTATCAGGAAAAGAGCAAAACAGACATTCCAACAGCAGTCGTTCTTGCAAAAAGTGATATGCTGCATTCGCTGAAGGATGAGGATGGCGATTACATCAAGTCTAACAGTAATGTATTCAATAACTATGTTCATCGCAAAACATTGAATATGGATGAGTTCCATAATATCGACGGAGAGATTCGCAGATTTATTGGTAAAGTGGACAGACCTTTTAAAGATACGATGGATGTTTACTTCTCAAATACGGGCTATTTTGCGGTATCTGCTCTGGGCAGTAATCCTGTAAATCAGAAGATTGAGGGTGTGGTAAGCCCGATTCGTGTAGACGAGCCATTTATTTGGCTGCTGCATAAGCTGAAGTATATTGAGGGGAGCGACGGCCCGTGAATGCATTCTCAGGGTCTAAGATCGCCCAACAGATGTACACCCGCGAACGCCGCGGATTGTTTCGTTCCACAGAAGGCTTTGATACGGTCGCGAAGTCGGACAGTCTAGACAATAATTTTATCAAAAAAACACTGCATCCCTTCTGCCTCTATGATGCTCCGGCTGAGCTGGCTGCGCGCGGAGAGAAGGATGAGTCTGTATATCCTAGTGCGCTGCACCTGTTCCATGCAGAGAATGGCGACACAGTCATTGGGATGAGTCGTTATCAAGCAACGGATTTTACGGGCCAACGCAGCGCTTTTTTCGCACATAACTTTGTAGTTCCTGCCTCACGATCAGAAGAGATTGTTCAGAACTACGGAGATTGGCTACATGCTGATTTCGCAAGAAGCTATGACGGAGAGCTAGGCGGAACCTTGCCGGAGCTGTCTGATATTCCAGTTATACGTACGGATCGTCGCCCTGATCCTATAGCGGGCTTACGCTTGTTAGGAATTAATGAAGGAATATTTAAGGCATTGCTGCAAGCGGTGATGCTCTCTGTGGCAGGTAAGAAAAAAATCTATATTGCCCTTAATGTATCTATCACGGAGTTGTCCGCACGTGCGGTGGAGCTTACAGAGATTTTATATAGCGTGCTGCCGTATGAATTCCGCCGTAGATTAGGCGTGATTACGTATGCCAATGAACCGCAAAGCCGTAAATATATTCATCTTAGCTTTGTGGAAAAAGGTTCGCTTCGTCCCGGTGATCGCAACATCGAGAAGGATTTTACATTTGATTTGGTTTCAGGTCGGATGGGGAATGTGGATTTTGGAGAGTCTCGTCAGCCGTATGCTGATTTGGTTTGGAAGCTGTTACTTCTAAATCCAGGGGATCTTGACGATTTCGTAAGTTTTGCTGATCAGATCCTGCGTGGAGAAAGCCCTGAGCATAAGCTATCGCTCGCTTTTTATAATGAGTTAGCTGTATTTTATGAGATTGAGCAGGGGAATGAGCATTTATATACAGAGAATAAGAGCGCGGTGCTAAGCGGATTGCTCTCTTACCTTAAGGCGGAGGGTGCTATTCATTCCAGAATCCGACTGAACGATATTTTCTTGGAGCGGTTCGACCGAGAATTTGATTTAGTCCGGCAAAGGAATGTTCCAGAGCCTGCTATTATGGAGTGCTTTAAAGATTATTTTATGCTCAAGGATCATAATTACAAAGTCAGAATCGTTGATTATTTCATTAATGGAATGCTTCATAGCGTGGAAGCGGGACGCAAAGATGTTCTTAATGCAGCTTACGGGATCATTGAAAGTAATGATGAGCTAAGTGCTGCGTTTTTTCAACGGGTAATGTCTGAATCGTATTTCCGCAAGCAGTTATTAGAGCCTTATATGGAGTCAAGACTAATTGCTGCATCTAAATCTGTGGACATTCTGAATTTTGTACTCCATTGGGGCCGTTTTCTGCCAGCTGCGTTAGAGCAACCTTTTGCTCAGGATGCAGTAAGGGATTACTTGCTGGAAAAGCTACAACTGGAGACGGATCCGGTTGCTGCGGTGGCGGAAATTCATAGCACTGTAGATAAAGCGGAGAAAGATCGACGTAGAGGGACAGGCGTATCTCCTAAAGTACTCTCGCTCATGCAGGATCTTGCAGCATCTGCAGACAGATTCTTGCTGAATCGGCTATCTCTTACTGAAATGACGCAGGAGGACTTATTAGAGGTTGTTTTCTTACGTTATGGCAATGTTGTGGATTGGCAGCCGCCACTAGATAGAATTAGCAAGCAGAAAGAAAATGCACTCCGCGCTGCTTATCGCTGGTTTGGTGAAGAGAAGCCGAATGAAGAGATATTTGCAGGCTTGTCTCCGAAGGAGCTGGATGATGTACAGCTGCTCGGTCGCCGTTTACTAAAGGAAGCTCGGGTGTTAGAACCGTTTGAACGTCTTCCACTAGCTTTCTACTACACGAGTCAACGCGAGGGTGGTCCGCTGGATTATGACGCATTGCTGGAGTTAGTTAAGCATAAAGCTGGTAACGACAAGGATGTGATCTATCGATTCTTCGCATGGTCTCAAGGAAATTCTTTATTTACGATATCGAATAAAAAGCTTCACCCGGGATACCGCCGGGCGATTCTGAAGTATTTCCAGAGCAGTGACCGCGAGGCATTCAAGAATCGTGAATTTCGTAAAAGCTATGTCGCTACAGCTCGGCCTGCTCTACAAAATGTCTACAATGAGGCTCGCTCCCAGCTGGCTTCCCCGCTGGCGCGCTGGATCAGCCGCAGCCGATTTCGACTCCTGATCTCCGGTTCCATCACTGGCATTCTGGTGATTATCGCAATTATCGTATTCAGTATGCTGCGTCCGGAAGATCCAAAGACGGCCCTGCCTGGGACAACCCCTGCACCGACACCTGTTCAGAGTGCAGGCAGTATGCTTCCTCCGGCTTCCGTATACCTGAAGGATCTAGGTACCGAAGGAGATAAAGGAAGCAGTGTATTGGTGTTCACGTTTGCCAACGCGGATGATTGTGTGCAATTTAATCCGACGGAGATTAGTTTAATGACTTCATCCGATGTAGTGGATAAGAGCTTTAAGGTTGCTGCTAGCACTGGGACTTGTTCAGTGCCGTCAACGGATGGAGACTTATCTGGCGATACGAACGCCGCTGATACGACTGCGGGGACGGCGGAAGGCGTAGATGCTACTAATACTGCAGACGAGGCCTCTCCATCTCCTACACCTTCCTCTGATGCAGAGGGCAGCACAGTTGTGCCGTCCGCGACAGCTATTACAGAAGGTGAGCAACCTTCCTATCAGGTGGAGGTTACTATGGAGCCGGGTGCGACAATCGTCGATCATAGCATGATCAAGGCTGGTAGATTTACGTTGATCGTAGATCCCGCTCCAAAGGATACAACGGGTGTTAACTCAAGTGCTGAACCTTCAGCGACTGCAAGTCCGGAAGGAACAGCCGAATAAAGTAATTTCTGATCAGCAGGACGATACCGAAAGGTTTGGTTCTGCTGTTCTTTTTTTGTTGCTCATACAAAGCTTTTCTATAGACATGCTGTGTATTAATAGATATGATTATGAAAATAAGATAATACATATTGGAAAAGGTGCAGACTCCCCTAAATCAGAGTCTGCTTAAAAGGGAAGTCCGGTGTAAAATTCCGGCGCGGTCCCGCCACTGTAAATGCGGAGCGTCTCTTCTATGAACCACTGTCAGCAGTTAGGACGGGAAGGTGAAGAGCGGCAATGAAGCATTAGCCAGGAGACCTGCCTTTTTCGTGAGCGTTTCTATTCTTCGTGGGGTAAGAATGTGGAACATATACAGATAGACTGTGTGGTCGTAGAGGTTCACGCGCCCCAGCCTCGATTTGTTATCTTCCCGGGCCGCCCTTCATAGGGGCGGTCTTTATGTTGTGCGCTCTTATTTTGTGTAGTATCCATTCCTTTAAAGAAAGAGGCTGAACAATGAAGAAAATATTCTCCTCCAGGTTTTTTGTACTTGGACTGGCCGTATTCATGGTCATATCGATTCTTGGAACATCTCTTGCTCCGGCAGGAACCATCTTTGCGGAGGCGGGCGTTAGCTCCGGGCAGGAAGCATCTGGCGATTCTGCTGCTAATGTAGAACGGATTAATGTTGCGGATGCGACCTATACGGCTGCGGAATTTATTTTAAAGGGTGGCGTGCAGTCGGATTGGCAAGCGATTGGACTGGCTCAAGCGGGATACAAGCTGCCAGTAAGTTATCGAGCAGCTCTTGAGAAAAAGGTGAAAGATGCAGAGGGGAATTTCGCGAGCGTAACGGATTACGCGAGAATCGTACTCGCAGTAAGAGCAATAGGAGCCGATCCTACCAGCTTTGCTGGAAGCGGAACAAGTCCTGGCTATAACTTAATAGAGAAGATCTATAATCATGACAAAATCAGTGGACAGACGCTTAATAATCCGGTTTATGCTTTGCTCGCACTGGACTCAGGGAAATATAATATTCCTAAAGATGCTAAATGGACAACGGATAAGCTTCTTGCTGAGATTCTTTCCAAGCAAAATCAAGACGGTGGCTTTGCCTTAACTACAGGCGCCAGTGAGCCCGATATGACAGCAATAGCTTTGACCGCTCTATCGGCACATAAGAGTAATCCGGAAGCTTACACAGCAGGACTACAAGCCGTATCTTGGTTATCCAAAGCTCAGGATAGCCATGGAGGTTACGGAGATAGTGCTGAAAGTGCAGCACAAGCTATTCTAGGTCTCACATCCTTTGGTGTAGATCCAAGTGGGTTAGAATATACCAAGAATAAAGTGAGTTTGATCGGTAATCTACTGAGCTACCGTCTCGCTGACGGCAGCTTCGCTCATAGCCGTGGCGGAAGCAGCAATATTCTGGCTACAGAACAGGGCCTTCAGGCGCTTGTAGCTTACAATCTACTCCATAAAGGCAGCAACAGTAAACTGTACGATTTTTCTAAGTCATCCGTTCAGAATGCACTTATCTATGCACCGATTACTGTAGAGGGTCCTGAGAGTACTTTAGCACAGGGATATGGATATGCTGGCAACGTATTAGGTGCACTAGAAAAGCTGGCTCTTCAGACGAAATTGCCAATCACGAATCCTTCCGGTGCTTATGTCACTGGAATTGGAAATATTCTGGCTGGAACCTATGGCGGTTACGATGGTTGGATGTATGTTGTATCCCGTAATGGTCAATGGATTAATCCAGATGTTGGAATGAACGATTTTGTGCTTAAAGATTCAGATCAGGTTCTGGTCTATTATGCCGGAGATGATACTAAACTTGTTGATTCGGTAACGGTGTCCAAGCCAAGCCTCAAAGAGGGCGATTCTTTTACTGTAATAGTGACTAGTAAGACATGGAAATGGGACGCTGTAACGAATACGTCCTCTCCGGTAATCGCCAAAGCTTCTGGCGTTCAGGTCCAAATTGGAAATCGCATCGTAACAACGAACGCAAAAGGTGAAGCGTTATTCTCAGGGAATGTTCCAGCAGGTGACTACAAGCTGACTGTAACAGGCTATCGTGAAGGAAAAGCACCATCGATTGCTAAATATACTCAAGATCTAAAGGTGATTCCAAAGAATGTAACGGCTTCACTTACCGTTGAAGGTCCGCAAGGCCTGATCGGTGAGGGGACTTTAAAGGCTTCCAATGCGCTTGAAGCACTGCAGCAATTGGCGGCGTCTAAGGATTTTAAAGTAGATATCACGAAATCGTCGTATGGTAATTTTGTATCTGGCATTCATGGCATTACGCAAGGTCTTTATGACGGTTGGTGGAGCTTCGTTGTATGGCGCAGCGGAGAATGGATCTATCCTAGTGTGGGCATGGACAGCTTTGAATTACAGGAATCCGACCGTGTTCTTGTCTATTATGCCGGAGAAACCACACAGGTTGTTGATACTGCTGTTGTATCTCCCGCACAGCCGAAGCCGGGTGAAGCTTTCACAGTAACAGTTTCTCAGAAAAAATGGGTGTGGAATAAGGATACCTTTACTTCCGATCCAGTGATTTCTCCAGCCGCTGGCGTGCAGGTCTTGATCGGTGATCAGAAGGCGATCACAAATGCTAAGGGTGTAGCTGCATTTGACCAAGGTCTACCAGCGAATACCTATACGATCATTGTTACCGGATATGCTAAAGATAGTGTGCCTAGTGTGGCGCGTTATACTCAGTCACTAAACATGACTTCAGGTGTTGTTACTCCTGCTAAAGCTACGGCCACCCTGTCAGTCATTGGGGATAGCAAGAAGGGAACGATCCTTAACAATACTACAGTAGCTCTAAAAGAAGGTGAGACAGCTTATAGCTTACTGATCAGTCAATTAGGGGATAAGGTAGTATCATCCGGAAACGCTGGTAGTAAATACGTGAAATCTATAGATGGTTTGGCCGAATTTGATGGCGGACCTAGCAGTGGATGGAAGTACAAGACGAATAGAGATGCTGATCCAAGTATAAGTGCAGACAGCTACATTTTAGAGAACGGTGATACGGTATATTGGTACTATTCATCGGGTGAATAAGTACGTTTGATTATTCGTAAGACGGGCACTGCGATTCGGAGTATTAGCGGATCGAGTGTCCGTTTTTATTTTTGTTCGTTGCAATATTTGACAACAGACACTTTTTTTCGACAATTTCATTCATAATTTTATTTAAAATCATCAAACAATTCACTTCTTTAACCGATAAAAATAGATAGTGAGTTAGATTATGTGAAGGCGGAATGTAGATGAAGAATATGAAAGTGAAGTTCAAGATTGGAATTCTTTTAGTATTTTCAGTAGTCATGTTGAACATCGTGGGGGTAACTGGCTTTACCACCATGGACAAAATGACCCAAAAAACAAAAGAGACGTACAATGAAAACTTGTTGCCAATTTCTTACGTGGGGCAAATGCGTACAAATAATCGGGCCATTGAAGCCTTTCTTTTGGAGCGTTTGATTAGCGTTGATGCAAACAAGAACAAAGACTTGTTAGAGAGCATTAAGGGAAAAGTTCAGGAAAATAATGATCTATTGAACAAGCTGAAGACCGTCCAGTACAATGATAGTGCCATTTTGAGCAAAATAAAGGAATATGAGTCCTCCCTAACAGACTATCGTGCACAAAGGGACAGTATTATTCAGATTGCCGATAGCAAAGGTAGACAAGAGGCCTTTCAAGTATTCACGGGGGATTTTAGTATTTCTCGTGAGAAAATGATCAATATGCTTAAAGGAATAAGCGATTCGTTGCTAAAGGGAGCTGGAGAATATAACTTAGAGTCCACTGCTTCCGCTGAAAGAATGAGGACTAAAAGTATAGTATTGATATCGTTCTCTTGGATTATTTGTATCGTGCTTAGTGTAGCAATCATTCGACTGATTACGAAACCTCTCAAGGAACTGCAAGGTTTAATGAAGCGGGCGGAAAATGGAGATTTAACCGTCATAGCAACGTATACCGCTAAGGATGAAATCGGCCAAATTAATAGCTCATTTAACAATATGCTGGAGAGCTTACGAAAGATGATGCAAGGTATCGCGGAGAGTGCAGAGTTGTTATCAGCCTCATCGCAAGAGATGAGCGCTAGTGCTGAGCAGACCTCGCTGGCTTCGCAAATGATCGCCGAATCTTCAGGTGAGATTGCAGCGGGCTTTGATGAACAGACGGAAAGCATTAATCGTACCTCTCAGTCTATACAAGCTATGACTAATAATATTTCGGCCGTAGAAAGTAGCAGTTTTGAAATGTCCGACCTTATGGGAGTTGCTTCTGGTTCAACAGATCGAGGGGTAATCGCCGTAGATAACATTATTGAACAGATGAAGGAAATCGACTCCAGCGTAACTCAGAGCCAAGAGATTATTAGTAACCTTGGGGAGCTGTCTCAGGATATAAATACAATAATTACTACGATTAACGGAATTGCAACACAGACAAACTTGCTGGCGCTTAATGCTTCTATCGAGGCAGCGAGAGCTGGAGAACATGGACGTGGCTTTGCTGTAGTTGCTGGAGAAATTCGGGGGCTTGCAGAAGCGACGCGAAACAGTTCACTGAAAGTAACAGATATTATTACGCATATTCAAAAGCAAACTGAAAAAGCAGTAGAATCAATGGCTTCAGGCTCTGAACTAGTCTCTAACGGCGTAGTTCAAAGTCAGTTCGTATCTCAAGCGTTTCATGAGATTCAAAGTTCCATTAAAGAGGCTACGCTGCAGACGGAAGAGATTAGAGAGGCGGTTGCGCATGTCTCTTTAGAGTCACAAGGTGTAGCGGCAGCAATGGAACAGGTCAATGCTATATCCAATAGAGGGGCAGTGGGTGTTCAGGACACCAGTGCAGCTAGTCAGCAGCAACTGTCTGCTATGGAGGAAATGTCCGCATCAGCTCAGTATTTAGCGGTGCTGGCGGAAGATCTGCAGAAGACTTTAGCACGATTTAGATTATAACGCGAAATGAAAAAAAAAGGACGTCCCAGAGCCATTTAGGCTTTGGAGACGTCCTTTTGTGTGTTAATGAATGGAATTAAGCATACCAGCCCCATACGAAGATGAAGAGCGTACCAAAGATCGTAACTAAGCCAACGAATAAGGCATAGGCGATATTGATATAAAGTTCTTTCTTGGTATCCGCTGATTCTCCAATATGCATGAACAGGAAGAGCTGCAGGGAAGCCTGAATGAGGGCTGTAACAAGCAGGATAGCCATGTTTGCAGTATTGGATAGATCCAGATAGATTACGGCAAGTGCAGCCACAGAAAGGACAAGAGAGGCTAAGAAACCCATCACATGGCGAATTGGAAACAGTTGCTTCATCATGCTACATCAGTCCTTTCAGATAGACGAAGCTGAAAATAAAGATCCAGACAACGTCCAAGAAATGCCAGTACAGCGAGAAGATAAAGGATTTATTGGCCGTAGCCGGATTAATACCTTGACGCTTCAACTGGATTAGAATAGCCGCACCCCACAGGAACCCGAACGATACGTGAGCTCCGTGTGTTCCCAGCAGTACAAAGAGACTGGATAGGAAACCACTGGTTTGAAGTGTAGCCCCTTCGTGAACATAAGTGACAAACTCCGTGATTTCAATACCAAGGAAGCCGAGACCCATTAACAGGGTTAGTCCGAAGAAGACCATCATGGCTTTTTGGTAGCCATGCCGCATGGCATGTACTGCAAGACCGATTGTAAACGAGCTTGTCAAGAGCAGCAATGTTTCGATCATCACTGGACCAATTTCAAAGAGGTCCGGCCCGCTAGGGCCGCTAGCGAAGCGGTCTACCATTACAAAGTAAACAGTGAACAACGTAGCGAACAGTGCAATCTCTGCTCCTAGAAAGACCCAGAAGCCAAAGATTTTATTACTATTCTCCTCTGTTGAGTACTCAAGCGGCTTAGACGCATCTATTTTCATACTGTCTCACCCCGCAATTTCTTTTCAGTAGCAATAACTTCTTCTGCTGGGATGTAGAATCCGTGATCCCGATCAAAGGACATAGCAGCTAGAACGATGAGGATACCAACTCCGGAGATAATGGCTGGAATCCAGAGACTGAATACCAGAGAGAATCCTGCAACGAAGAAGATAACACCCAGAATAAATGGTTTTCCTGTATTGCTTGGCATATGAATCTTAGTAATCTTGTCTTCGTATAGAGGTACTTTATCTTGTTTAGAGAACCAGTAGGCATCGCGTGTTTTTACGGTTGGAACCACTGCGAAGTTGTAAGCTGGAATCGGACTTTTCGTTGCCCACTCCAGTGTACGTGCATCCCATGGATCTCCATTTGTATCTCTTGGTTCATAACGTGTACTCCAGTAGATGTTATACACCAGAATTACAAATCCGACTGTAAGACCTATCGCCCCTATGAACGAGACCATACTGAGCGGACCAAATCCGGTATCCGCAGAATAAGTGTATTGTCGACGTGTCATTCCCTTAAGTCCGAGAAGGAACAGTGGGAAGAACGATACGTTAAAGGAAATAATAATCCACCAGAAGGCATGTTTACCAAGACGTTCGTTTAGACGGAAGCCGAATACTTTAGGGAACCAGTAGTGGAAACCTGCGATTACGGCGAATACAGCACCTGGAATGAGAACGTAGTGGAAATGCGCTACTAGGAACATTGTATTATGGTACTGATAATCGGCGCTGGCCATGGCCAGCATGACACCTGTTACCCCACCGATCGTAAAGATCGGGATAAAGGCGAGCGAATATAGCATCGGCGTCGTAAATGATATTCGCCCTTTTCGTAAGGTGAATAGCCAGTTAAATATTTTCACACCTGTTGGAACAGCAATGGCCATGGTAGTAATCGAGAAGAAGCTGTTAACCATAGCGCCTTGACCCATTGTATAGAAATGGTGAGCCCATACTAAGAAGGACAAGAGGGAGATGATCAACATACTAAAGACCATGGATGTATATCCATACAGGTTCTTTTTGGAGAAGGTGGCGATAATTTCACTATAAATACCGAAGGCAGGTAGTACAACGATATATACTTCTGGATGTCCCCATACCCAGAAAAGGTTGGCCCATAACATATCCATACCGCCGTTGGCCATCGTGAAGAATTGAGAGCCGAATAACCGGTCGAACATCATCAAAGCGAGCGCTACCGTAAGCACTGGGAATGCGAATACGATAATTACGTTCGTGATTAGTACGGACCATGTAAACATTGGCATTTTCATCAGCTTCATGCCAGGAGCACGCATCTTCAGAATCGTTACAATAAAGTTAACGCCTGTGATGAGTGTACCGATACCTGATATTTGCAGCGCGAGCGAGTAGTAGTTGTTACCCACCGTTGGACTGAACTCTATACTTGCCAGCGGGAAGTACGCAGACCAACCAGCATCTGGTGATCCCCCGATAACAAAAGAGATGTTAAGCAGCATTGCTCCGAAGAAGAAGAGCCAGAAGCTGACGGCGTTAAGACGTGGGAAGGCAACGTCTCTGGCACCGATTTGTAGCGGTACGATAACGTTCATCAGACCGATAATAAACGGCATGGCCATAAAGAGGATCATGATCAAGCCGTGTGTTGTAAATACCTCGTTGTAATGCTGTGCGTCAAGAAATTTCATGTCTGGGGCTGCGGTTTGTAGCTTCATCATAATAGCGTCAACGCCGCCGCGGAAAAGCATTAGTAGCGCAGCGAGGATATACATAACCCCGATACGTTTGTGGTCAACAGTAGTTAACCATTCGCGCCATAAATATCCCCATTTTTTAAAATAGGTTAGGCCGACGATAATCCCGATTGTAGCCAGAACAATACTTGCCATTGCCCCGTAAATCAGGGGTTCGCCGTGGACCTTAAATTTATCCCAATCCATTAGGAATCGCTCCTTTCAAGTTGCTCAATTAACATTGACTAATGTCCGTCATGTGTAGTGCTTTGTTCATCCAGTTCTGGATTAGGTTCACTGTTGAATTCCGTCTCGCTAGATGGTGCAGGAGTCGGGTGAATTTCTTTATTATCCTGGTGTTCCGTCGTTCCATTATCCATATCCATTTCGGTGCCATTATTACTCATATGGTCGCCATGATCTCCCGGAGGAGGGCTAAAGGATAAGTGAGTATTGGTGTACGTTTTACGTCCGACATATTCCATTTTCAAAAGATTTTTGAATTCATCTTCGGTCAATGGACCTGCTGTTTCTTTAACGTCTTTTACCCATTCCTGATAGTCCTTATCAGTCATCGCAAGGGCTTCAAACTCCATGTGGGCAAAACCCTTACCATTAAAGTTCGCATTTCTTCCGGTATAAGAACCTACAGTATCTGCTGAAAGATGCAGTGTTGTAAGCATGTCACTCATCGCATATTTCTGTCCTCCCAATTGTGGGATCCAGAGACTTGAGATCGTACCGAAAGAGTACAATCTGAACTCGACAGCACGGTGAACTGGAATGTTCACGTAGTTTACAGTTTCAATACCTTCCTCTGGATAGCTGAAGTGCCATTTCCAGTTGGAGGAGGAAGCATAGATTACAAGCGGTTTCTGATCTTTATAATCCGCTGCAACGTTTTCTACATCTACTGTCGTTTTGACAGTGACCACGGAGAGGAATGCCACGATAATAATCGGAATCGTAATCCAGATGGCCTCCAGCCATTTGTTTCCTTCCTCGTGAGGAGGAATATAATCTTCGTTACTTTTCTTAGCGCGGTATTTCAATAGTACGAAGACATATAAGATGTAGACAACTGCTAGAACACCGAGCATCACAACAATGGAGAGGATGATCGTGTCAGACAGAGTTCTCGCAGCCGGCCCCTTCGGATTCAGAACAGCGATTGAACTGCATCCTGGCAAGAGTAAAATTAGGCTGAGAAATAAAGCGTATAACGGTCCCTTTTTCTTCATGCTTAAGCTCCTTCCTTCAATACTTCTATTAATTAACCCTCATCATTACCTTCATATATAGTAAGAATTAATGAGAAAGAAAGCAAAAGACTTATTTTGCCATTTTAGCCACAATAGTCCTTAAAAATGGCGATCAAGTTAAATATGTGTGATCAATTTGTTACAAGTTCCTAATGATATGATAAAGATCACTGTAGCCACGGCGTTTGCTGGTTATTTAAATCCGTTCAAACTTTGTTCAATAATTTACTAAAGTTGCTAATTTGGACACATCTATTTTGCGCAAAAGGACTGGAATTTAACCATTTTTTGTTGGTGTGTTAGGAATTAGTTAGAATACGTCATTTGCGAAAAATGTCGAAATATCTGTGAGTGTCAAAAAGGGTAACAAATTATTATGTATTAAGTTACAATCTCTCAAATTTCTTTCTATTAATCTATGGTAATGTTATAGATAAATATACGAGATGGGAGATTTTTTGAGATGTTTAAAAAGAAAGTGTGGCTATTATTTATAGTATTGTTCGTATGTACTGGTTTGGTACGAGAAATAGATTCAGTAGATGCTGCTGGTGCAGGATCCCTGAAATTAGGTGTAAATGATAAATTAACTGACATTGATGCAGTGTCGATAAAAGATACATATTTTGTTCCGTTACGTGATTTGTCTGTGGAACTGAATCTTCATCTAATCGCTCAGGGCGATGGCATTAATGTTAAGGGAAATAATGGATCTATTAAACTGCTGAATGATCACGCAACAGCTCTTCTTCCTAATGGAAAGACAATCGCCCTGAATACATTTATTAAAAATGGAAGAACTATGGTTCCGGTGAAAATGACAACTTATCTTGGATTCTCAATTTCGTTTAAACCAGCTCAATCTTTATTAAGAGTTCATAATTCCGGGGCTAAATTAGACGACGCTGCATTTGTGAATCAACATAAAAAAGCTTTGCAACAAAATGTAACTACAGGCACGAACGGTAAAGTTGTTTATCTTAGCTTTGATGATGGCCCATCCGCTACAACCTCTCAACTACTTGATATCTTAGCTAAGTATGATGCGAAAGCTACGTTCTTCATGCTAGGAAATAACATGAACGCACATGCGTCTCAAGTGAAACGATTAGTGAAGGAAGGACATGCACCTGGTTTACACGGTATGACACATGTGAAAGATAAATTTTATGCTTCTCCTGCTTCTGCGTTAAAAGAAATGAATGACGATAATGCCATTCTGAAGAAGATTACGGGTCAAAGTACAACATTGATTCGCACACCTTATGGTAGTAAACCTTATTTAACCAAATCTTATAGAGATAAGATACTAACACAAGGATATCATCTGTGGGATTGGAACGTTGACTCTGAGGATTGGAGATTTAAGAATGATAGTAACTCCATCTATAATACGGTTATGAGAGAGGTTCATAATCTGAAGAAGAGCAGCCCAGTGGTTCTAATGCATGATCAAAAGGCTACACTTAAAGTTCTTCCACGCATCCTAGAGACACTGAAGAAAGAAGGCTATGCGTTTCATATTATTACTTCGGATATGGAACCTAACAACTTCTGGAATGATAAACGTTAATTCTGGATACTAAGATCAAATGATTCCTATCATTGAGGCGACAGATCTAATCTGTCGTCTCTTTTTGTTGTCTGAATCTTTGTAGATTTGACACATGTAGGCTTCTCTAATCTATCGACGTAGTTAATCTGTCGTGTTATCATGATACTCTGATAACGTATTAGCGAACTAAAGCACACGCAGTTGTGTCAACGATGGGGGATAAAAGAGATGAAGAAAAATGCATTGCTAATCTTATTTATGATCATGGTAATTGGAGCTTTATCAGGCTGCTCATCTTCTGGGAGTAAGGATGGAAAGCTGGTGATCGGGATTGATGATAAGTTCGCTCCGATGGGCTTTAGAGATGAGAACAATGAAATTGTTGGGTTTGATATCGACTACGCCAGAGCTGCAGCTGAAAAAATGGGTAAAGAAATTACTTTTCAGCCTATTGACTGGTCCGCTAAGGAGTCAGAACTGAATAGTGGTCGTATTGATATGATTTGGAATGGCTATACCATCACAGATGAACGCAAGGAAAAGGTATTATTCACGAAGCCTTATCTTGAGAATAGTCAGGTAGTAGTCGTATTAGCGGATTCCTCTATTTCAAAGCTTGAGGATTTGGCTGGTAAAGAGGTAGGGCTTCAAAGTCTATCCTCCGCTTCCGATGCTTTAAATGCTAATCCGATTAAAGACCAAATTGCTAATCTGTCGGAATTTCCGGATAACGTCCTAGCGCTCACTGACTTGAAGACTAAGCGTCTGGACGGTGTTGTGATTGATGAAGTTGTAGCTAGATATTATATGTCAAAAGAGCCGAATACCTTTAAGCTGCTAGATGAATCGCTTGCTCCTGAGCAGTACGGTATTGGAATAAAGAAAGGCAATGAAGCCCTGCTAGAAGAACTTCAAAAGGCTTTGGATGAAATGAACAACGATGGAACGGCTGAGAAGATCTCCACAAAGTGGTTTGGTGAAAATAAGGTATTGAAATAGAAGGTCAATATACAGAGTTTATTGGAGAAATGAAAATGGATTATATTATACAAATTTCCGGGCCGATGTTAGAAGGCGCGCGTACAACTGTTTTATTGTTCCTTATTGTTATTTTAGTGTCGATTCCGCTCGGGTTCCTAGTCACTTTGATGGCGAAGAGTGTGATCAAACCCTTGGCATGGATTGCACATACTTATATTTATGTCATGCGGGGAACCCCTCTTTTACTGCAATTGTTATTTTTTTGCTTTGGCTTACCACAGATTCCGGTGATTGGTCAGTATCTGGTTATGGATCGCTTCGTTGCTGCGAGTCTTGGATTTATTCTTAACTATGGAGCATATTTTGCAGAGATCTTCCGTGGGGGCATGCTCTCCATTGATAAAGGGCAGCATGAAGCAGCTAAGGTGCTAGGACTGAGTAAATGGCAAACGCTGCGTAAGGTAATTCTGGCACAAATGTTCAGAGTAGCTTTGCCAGCTGTGGCCAACGAATCAATTTCATTAGTAAAAGATACGGCACTACTGTATGCCGTTGCTGTACCTGAGCTACTGAACTATGCCAAAACAGCAGTAAATCGAGACTTTACAGTAACTCCCTTTGTAGTAGCGGGCGTGATTTACTTACTGATGACGCTAGTGCTTACTTTATTCTTCAAAGCACTGGAGAAACGTTTTAAATTTGAGTAGAAGGACTGTCCGAATATGAGTAGCATGATAGAAGTAAGGGATTTACAGAAATCCTTCGGCAATTTGGATGTATTGAAGAAGGTTAGTTTCAATATCGAGGCGGGTGAAGCTATTGCTGTTATCGGGCCTTCGGGTTCAGGTAAGAGTACGATGCTACGTAGTTTAGTACATCTAGAGGAAGTTACAGGCGGAAGCATCTCGATCCAAGGCAAGCCGCTCGTTGAGAATGGGAAATACGCTAGTGGAGCAAATATTCGTGAGATCACGGCGTCCATGGGAATGGTGTTTCAGCACTTTAACTTATTTCCACACCTAACGGTGCGGGGCAACCTAGAGCTAGCTCCAAGGATGCTGAAGCGGGAGAGCGTGAAGAAGATTACGGCTAGAAGCAAGGACTTGCTCTCTAAGGTAGGTCTTGTTGAAAAAGCGGATGTGTATCCTGCTAATCTCTCCGGTGGACAGAAGCAGAGGGTTGCCATTGCGAGAGCGTTAATGTTGAATCCGGATATTTTATTATTTGATGAACCCACCTCCGCGCTTGATCCCGAGCTTACAGGCGAGGTGCTACGTGTTATCCGTCAGCTTGCTGAGGAGAAGATGACGATGATTGTTGTCACTCATGAGATGAACTTTGCTCGTGACGTAGCGGATCGTGTGATATTCATGGATAACGGTGAGATAACGGAGTCTGGAACACCGGAGCAGATTTTTGACAATCCGCAGCAGGAGCGAACCCGGGTTTTTCTGAGCCAAGAATCGAGGGTGTGAATACCTCAGCTGATAAATTGTCTATTTATGAGAAAAAATCCCCGCAGTGGCTATATAACTGCTGGGATTTTTTGCGTTGACATAAAGAACAAACTGTATTAATAATAGTAGTACAGTTAATACACGTCATAATGGGTTTATTGTAAGATAGTGGGAGGAGGAAGATTATGTTCGAATTGGATGTTCGCAGTCGCAAGCCGATTTATGAGCAGCTGACCGACAAGGTCAAGGAGATGATTTTACATGGTATTTTGCAGACTGATGAACAACTGCCCTCGGTAAGGACATTATCCCAACAGCTAACCGTGAATCCCAATACGATTCAGAAGGCTTATCGTGAATTGGAGCGTGAAGGGTATATCTATTCATTGCAGGGGAAAGGCAGTTTTGTAGCCCCAATGAAAAAAGAACAAAATGAGGCCAAAAAAGCTGAAGTCCGAGATGCGCTCCTCAGACTGATGGCGGAAGCGGTATACCTTGGATTCACCGCAGCTGAGATTAGTTCATTGTACGAACAAGTGGGGAAGCAGAGAGAAGGAGGGAAGAGCGATGATTGAGATTCGAGGAGTCAGCAAGTTATTTCAAGGCGAGAAGGCAGTCGACGATATCTCTTTAACAGTACATAAAGGAACCATATATGGGCTGCTCGGGTCTAATGGCGCGGGTAAAACTACGCTGCTGAAGACCTTGGCGGGCATTTACTCTCCAGATAAAGGGACTGTGAAGGTGGATGGTGAAGTGGTGTTCGAACACCCGAAGTCTAAGCAACGGGTTATTTTTATGCCGGATTCTCCGTACTTTTTCCCGCAATCTACAATGCTGCAAATGGCAGCCTTCTATCGCTCGATCTATCCGAGTTGGAATCAGAAGCGTTTTGAAGATTTGGGAACTGTATTTCAGCTCGATAAGAAGCGTAAGCTTAGTCGTTTCTCCAAAGGAATGCAGCGGCAAGCGTCATTCTGGTTATGTTTAAGTTGTATGCCGGATGTGCTTATTATGGATGAACCGATTGACGGGTTAGATCCAGTCATGCGGCGTCAGATCAAAAATCTGCTGTTTCAGGAGGTAGCTGAACGTGAGCTGACAGTAATCATATCCTCGCATAACCTTCGTGAGATTGAGGACCTGTGCGATCATGTCGGAATTATGCACGGCGGGAAAATGCTGATTGAGAAGGATCTCGATGATCTTAAGGCGGATACACATAAGATTCAAGTGGCATTCCGAGATGAACGGCATGAAATTCCGTTAGCAGCGAAGCTGCAAATTCTGCATCAAGAGCGCCGGGGAAGTGTGAACCTATTCATTGTAAAAGGGGACCGTGAACGGATCAAAGCGGCTTTTCAGGTATACGAGCCATACGTATTCGATTTGCTTCCATTGACGTTAGAAGAGATCTTTATTTATGAAATGGGGGATGTCGGATATGACGCGCAGCCGTTACTACTTTAATAGCAGTGTTTTTCGTCAAAACTTCCGCCAGCACGGCTGGATAGGGATTATATATGCACTTGGCTTATTGTTCGCACTTCCATTGCAGCTCTTCATGAGCAATAATCCGAATGCAAAGCCGCAGGAAATTGATCATTTATTTCGAATAGCTGGTAGTGTGCAAGCATTGTTCATTATTACGGTCCCTGTTGCGGCTGGACTATTCTTATTTAGATACCTTCAGGCGAAATCACCCTCAGATCTTTGGCATAGCTTGCCTTTACGCAGAGAGCATTTATTTACAGCTCATCTGACAAGTGGACTTACCTTACTGTTGCTACCGGTTTGGTTAACTGCTGGGGTGGTTGCGGTTGTTAAGTCATGGAGTGGTAATTTTTATATTTTTCAGGGCGCAGATATTTGGCAATGGTGTATCACAGTTAGTATTCTGACTTTGTTTCTCTTCTGCTTTAGTGTTTTTGTGGGAATATGCACAGGTCAATCTATTCTTCAGGGAATTATCATTTATATTTTGCTTATTCTACCTGCTGTACTGATCTCATTAATCAATAGTCATTTAGCCATGTATCTTTATGGTTATGCGAATGCAAATGTAAACTTACGTGATTCTAGTTTGCAGATGTGGTCTCCATTTGTTCATATTGTATATTATTATACCGGCAAACCATTCACCAATACAGAATTATGGGTTTATGGTGTATTGTCACTTTTGTTTATTGGACTATCCTATCTTTTATACCGTAAACGTAATACGGAAAAAGCTGGTCAGGCTATCGCTTTTGGATATTTCAACCCGCTGTTTAAAGCAGGGGTTATGTTATGTGCCATGCTTATTTCCGGTAATTATTTTGCGCAAATGAAGCAACAGCAAATGGGCTGGGTGATTAGTGGATATGCCATTGGAGCCATTATTGGTTATATTGCTGCAGAAATGATTATTCGGAAAACTTGGCAGATTATGACGCGTAAAGTGGTAGCCGAGTTTGCAGTTTATGCAGTAATGTTAGGGCTGCTTGTGTATATCCCAGTATCAAGTGTTACCGGGTATGAAGCTAGAGTGCCTTCTAGTGATAAGATTAGCGGTGTTTATATGGGATCTAACTATCGGATGTATACCCCAACGGATGATTTGTACACTACACCCTATATGGGACAGGACCCATTTTCCAATAATAAAGATTATATAGAAGCTGTCCGTAAACTTCATCAAGCGGTAGTTGCAGTACGCCCAGAGCTTAATTCACAACAATACGTTTATGAATATTTTACTCTGGCCTATCAATTGGAGAACGGTGACAAGCTAGTGAGGGAATACTGGATTCCTAACAAGGGATTCGAAGCAGAACTTAAGACGATTAAGGAGACCGAGGACTTCAAGGAAGAAAAGTATAATTTAACTCTGTTAGATAGAGATCTAGATTATATGTGGATTACCAACAGGAATAAGAAGGTGGCGGTCTCTGATCCTTTACAAATTTCAGAGCTAAAGGCGATTATTAAACGTGAAATTTTGAATATGTCCTACGAAGTGCAGATAGACAAGGACAGAAAACCTGATGTGGCTAATATCCAAACTGAGGTAAAGGTAAAAGAGGAAAGTAATCAGCCAACTTCAAGTTATGGTTATTATTATCCGTGGAAGTCATCTTTTCATGAGTTAGAGAAATGGATGATTGATAAAGGATATGCGGATAAAATCCGGACAACCGCTGAAGATATACAATCGGCAGAGATAATAAAAGATGACTTTATGGATAAGCAAACACCTAAGAATCCTACCAGTCCTGAACAAAGAGTAGTGCTTGCACGTGAAAAGAATCGTACAGTTGTTACGAAGGATAAGACGCTATTAACGGATATTTTAGATCATCGTTTCAATTATGGAGTTGAGAATGGCAACTATATTGTGAAGCTGCTGTATAAAGAGGGTTATAGTGATTTCGTTATGTTAAAAGCGTCCGATATGACGCCTGAATTGAAGGCATTACTGAAATAAGGTAAGGGATAGTGGTAAGTAGAAGACTACAGAGAAAAGACTACTGGTTGACAGAAACTGGATAGTTAGATTATGCTTTTGGAGATATGTTAGGTAATAAATGGAACTGAGTGTATACAAAATGATCAGGGGGTAAGGACAGATGAATGAGAATAAGAATAATCAGCTTTCGTTTTCGTATAATTTTTTTTCATATGTTCGTCCATCTCTCACCTTGGCTTACAGGTCAACCTCAGAACCAGTGTATTCATTTCCGGATAAATAACATTTCATTATTACTCGGTAAATATAACTGTAATCAGGTTGAAGCCCGACCATGGACGATGGAGTCCGTGGTCTTTTTTGCATATTCAGAAGTTAAAAGGGAGGAATTAAGATGAAGGGGATTCATCAATCGGTCATTCAGCAGCTTCGGACTATCGAATCTGAAGAAAATGTTCGCATTCTGTATGCATGTGAATCGGGTAGCCGGGCCTGGGGGTTTCCATCCAAGGATAGTGATTATGATGTTAGATTCCTATACATACGGAGACCTGAGGTGTATTTATCCATTTTTGAGCACAGAGATGTAATAGAGCGGCCGATCAATGAGATGCTTGATATTAACGGTTGGGACTTGAAGAAGGGGCTTAATCTATTTCGTAAATCTAATCCGCCTCTGTTGGAATGGTTAGAGTCTCCTATCCGCTATGAAGAGAAATACGCTGTAGCCGAAAAGATCCGTGCGCTCTCACCACAAAGCTTTTCACCAAAATCATGCATTTACCACTATTTGAACATGGCGCGGGGAAATTACCGGGATTATCTGCAAGGCAGTGAGGTTAAAATCAAGAAATATTTTTACGTATTAAGACCACTCTTAGCATGCGCTTGGATTGAAAAATATAACGAAGTGCCACCACTCGATTTTAACTTCCTTGTACAGGATCTGATTCCGCATGGTTCTGAATTACAGGAAACCGTACAGAACCTGTTATCTCGCAAAATGTCAGGTGAGGAACTAAATCTGGAGCCGCGCTTGGATGTAATCAACATGTACTTGGAGGAACGAATTGTTCATTATGAGGCGGTTGCTTCTGCTTTTGAACAGAGCGTGGGTGTTATGGATGAAGCGCTAGATGTCTTGTTCCGATCAGCACTGATAGAGGTCTGGGGGGAAACGGGGCAGTGGAGCTGGTAAATCAGAATTTCAATAATTGTTAATTAAGGAGAGGTGAAGTTTATGCATTTGATCATCAAGGCGACAGGTGCAGGTTGTTAAGGCAATGATTGCGGAGAAAAAACATATGGGCAGACCGACGCTAGGCACGATTTATACACGTACAGGCCGAGCTTTTTTTGATAGGGATACTGAATCGGAAGTGTTACGCAGGATGAACGAAGATCTCGTACGGCGAATTATTTTGCGAACAATAACACCGATTTGCTGCTCCTAGACGCGGAGATCGTACCGTGTAACTTGAAAGCACGCGAGCTGATTTCCTCCCAAAATGCCCATGTCGCTGAAGCTGCTTTACTAGATCGGGAACATCTATTGGGAAAGCTGCGTGAGGCTGAAAGATCAGGGCGAGATGTTACCTCGTGGATAATGGAAATGGAGGAGAAGCTCCGGAATGCGGCTGTAGAAGAATAGAAATGAGTTGTGAATAGAGGTGGTAATATAATGTTGAGCAACGCTACAGAAGTGTCGTTAAGTAAATTTATGACTAAATTGCTCCGGCATACTCCAGAGCAGTATGGCCTTATTTTGGACCCTGAGGATGGTTCCTGTACGTTAGACGAATTGATGTCCGTGCTTGTGAAGTCTCCTAGATGGTCTGAGGTAACTGCGGGAGATATTCGGCAAGTGGTTGCAGGCTGTGAGAAGCAACGGTTTGAAATTGAAGGTGAACGAATCAAAGCGCGGTATGGGCATAGCCATACGAAAATCACTTATGAGCCGGGGACTCCTCCACCTACGCTATATCACGGAACCCATTCTGGTGCGCTTCCTGTCATTATGGAGGAAGGACTCCGACCAATGGGACGGCAGTATGTTCATTTGTCCGAAGGGACTCATTTTGCCAGTCTGGCTGGAAGTCGTAGAGGGAAATTGATTCTGCTGACAGTTGATACGATTAGCGCTGGTCAAATGGGTGTAACCTTTTATTATGCAGGCAATGAGGTCTGGCTGGCGGAACCAGTTCCGCCTTCCTGTCTTAGTGTTTACACCCAATAGCGAAATAAGAACGTCGTTTGGTAGGAGGTAAAATCACATGGATGAAATTCCAGATCATTTAGATCACGGACTACAGATCGTATTTATAGGTTTTAACCCGAGTATCCGCTCAGGTGAAGTGGGGCATCACTACGCAAATCCGCGTAACAATTTCTGGAGAATCTTGCATCAGTCGGGACTTACGCCTCGGTTGTACGACGCTTCTGAGGACGGGGAGCTGCTTAAGCTGGGTTATGGTTTTACGAACATTGTTGCTAGGCCTACACGCGGAATCGATGATATTACTCGTGAGGAATATAATGAGGGCCGCGAATTACTTCGCTCCAAGCTGGAGTTATATCGCCCACAGGTGGCTTGCTTCGTTGGAAAAGGTGTATATACAGAGTTTAGCCGGAGGAAAAAAGTCGATTGGGGATTCCAAGGAGATGTGTCTCCTACGGTAGATGGTGTACGTGAATTCGTCGCCCCCTCTTCCAGTGGATTGGTTAGAATGCCGATGGATGAGATCATTGGCATTTACAGTAGATTGGCTGAGTTTACGCAAGAAAGTGACATCTGAGATGATGTGATGTGTTTGGATGCGTAGGCAGGGAGTTAAATTTGGGATATGAGTAGATACACTGAAGAGAACATTGATTAGTGAACTAAGTAGAGGTGCGATTAGTGGAATCATTGAATTGAGACTTTGCGAGTGTAGCTAACGTACTCAGGTGTCGTTATAGGAAGGGAATCGTCGACGAATAACGCCTCCTGGGTCAGATAGCCCCAAGCTTGGTTAGATCGGCGTGCGCACCACAGCCCAACTTAGATCCTGAGGACCTTAATAATCCGGAACCTTCAAATAGCTTCAAACAAGAAACGAGCAAGTCTCCATACTGGAAACTTGCTCGTTTTTATTCCTTCAATGGCCTTCTTGATGATACTTTGCTTATAACGATATTCCTTCGCTAACAATACATCAAGTCTCGATCAACAACAGAATGATAGAGGATAAAGATAGACAAACGCTGATCAAGCATAACACGGCAACGACTTGCTTCTGGCTCAGACCTGCACGGAGCAGGCGGTAATGAGCCTGGGTAGCATCAGCCTGATAAATAGACTTGCCTTGGATAAAGCGCTTGACGACGACAAAAATATTGTCGAAGATCGGAACGCCCAGCGCCAGAATCGGGATGAATAGCGACAGGGCTGTGGCTTGCTTAAACGCGCCGTCGAGTGCTATTACCGCAAGAATGAAACCGAGGAAGGTTGCCCCGGCGTCGCCCATAAAGATTTTGGCAGGCGGTTTATTATAGCGTAGATAAGCAATGGTAACGCCGACGAGTGCAATCGCCATAATCGCAGAAGAGGATTGCCCCTTAGTTAATGCGACAATAAATAGTGTTATAGCTGAAATAGCAGTCAAAGCACCAGCCAAACCATCCATGCCGTCCGAGAAATTAATGACAGTGGTTACGCCAAAGATCCAGATAATCGTCAGCAGAAACTGTAATACTACGGGTAGAACGATATAATCCCCTGAGAAGGGGTTGTAGAAGCCTGTAAATGCGTTGCCAGAAAGATATACAAGGACAGCCGCACTAACCTGAACAATCATTTTTGGCAGTGCCGGGAAATCTTTACCTTTTGTTTTGTACCAGTCATCTATGGTACCTATGGTTAGCAGCAGCACGCCTCCTGCAAACAGTGCGACGGTCTCCATGGAGAATTCACGGGCAAATACCAGATAAGTGATAAAGAATCCGATGAATATGGCGTAACTGGCCGTTAGCGGTATAGGTTCTCTATGGATTTTACGCTCAACGTCTTGACGAGGCTTGTCCACAAAATCAAGCCGGAAAGCCAGTCTGCCGAGCGGCGGAATTAGAAAGTATACGATAGAAAAAGACATTAGAAACGATAAAACGTATAATATGACGCTCACCACCGTTTTCTTTTTAAAATAACACAGTTCGCTTAAAACTACCTTAAAAAAGTAAATTTTTGTCGTCTGGCTGATAAGTTGACTTGATTGTATCACTGTAGTACCTTTTTGAGAAAAGAGTTTTGGGGGATATTGTATGAAATACGACGTTATTTTATTCGATGCTGATGATACACTGTTTGATTACGGAATGGCAGAAAGCCACGCACTATCTAACGCATTCTTACACTTTGGTTTGCCAACAGGTGCTAAGGACTATGCTGCCAGTTATCAGGAGATCAACCATGCGCTGTGGCGGGATTTGGAGCAAGGGAAGATTAGTTCGGCGGCATTACGTGTGGAACGGTTCAATCGGTTATTTGCTGCAAATGCGCTGGAGCTGAATCCTGAGGCTTTTAGTGAAGCCTATCTACGTTTCTTAGGCGAGGGAACTTTTCTGATTCAGGGAGCGATTGAGCTGTGCGGGGAACTTGCGGACTGCCGATTAGCAATCATCACGAACGGAATTAAAGAAGTGCAAACCTCCAGAATTCAAGGTTCGCCGCTTAGTGAAACATTTGAGCAGATCATTATTTCTGAGGAGGCTGGCTGTCAGAAGCCGGAGACAGGGATTTTTGATTATGCTTTTGCTAAATTGGGGATTTCGGATAAGGAAAAAGTGCTGATTGTTGGTGACTCCTTAACCTCTGATATCCAAGGCGGAATCAATTATGGGATCGATACTTGCTGGTTTAACCCGTTGGGTAAAGAGAACACATCGGCTGTTCAACCGAAATATGAAATTCGAGATCTGTCGGAGCTATTAGACATTGTAGGGAAGATGGCTAATCATTAATGAAAAATAAGGTGTGAGCGCATAAGCGACTCACACCTTTTGTTAAACGAACTGAAGAATCTTACTGCCGAGTATTCAGCGGTTTAAGATAAGCTTCGATTTGCTCACGTTTGGATTCAAGAAAAGGTGGCAAGGCAAGGGATTCGCCAAGGCTTTCCATCGGTTCATCAGTAGCAAAACCAGGTCCGTCAGTAGCCAGTTCAAAAAGAATACCGTTAGGCTCACGGAAATAAAGGGAGCGGAAGTAGAAACGATCCACGAATCCGGAGTTAGGAAGCTGAGCTGTGCGTATATGTTCGACCCATTGCTTCAATTCCTCCTCATTATCCACGCGGAATGCGACATGGTGCACACCACCTCGTCCTAAATGCTCCTGATCTAGATCATTACGTTCCTCCAGGTGAACTTCTGCGCCCGATCCGCCTTCTCCAGTCTCGAATACGAGCACATCTGGCTGGCCCGCTACGCTTGAAGGATAAGTGCCTTTGCGGCGGAAGCCAAGCAATTGCTCCAGTACAACCGCTGTATGCTCTGCACTTTCAACAGTAAGATGTGCGGGACCTAGACCGATAATCCCGTACTCAGCAGGTACTGGGCTTTTGGCCCAAGGCGTTCCGCCGGCTACACCGTAATCATTTTCGTCAGATACGAGAATGAAACGTTGCCCTTCGTGATCGCGGAAGGATAAAGTCTGGCGACCGCCGAGTGTTTGAATCGTTCCGTGCTCTACGTTAAGCTCAGTGAAGCGTTGCTCCCAATAGGTAAGTGCGGCATCGCTCGGTACTCGAAGAGAGAGCGCGGAGATGCTGTTATTACCTTCACGGTTGCGACCCGCCATCGGGAGTTCGAAGAAAGTTAATTCGGTTCCGGGATTACCCTTCTCATCACCATAGAATAAATGGTACACTGAAATATCATCCTGATTTACTGTCTTTTTAATGAGACGCAGTCCAAGGATTTCGGTGTAGAACTTGAAGTTTTCCTGCGCTTTGCCTGTAATTGCGGATACGTGGTGCAGTCCTTTTAATGTTAAAGTCATGTGAAATTACCTCCGTGTAAATGCTGAATGTGAGCAAGTTATATTGTGATCGTTCAATAATTAGTGAATATTATTAAGTTACTATAATTTTAATAGTAAATTAAAACAATTGCAAGTTTATATTTATGAATCGCAAAATCTAATCCATACATAAGGAGAGCGTACAATGCACACAACAACTAGCTTGATGAAACAATTGCAGGAGCTGAAGCTTGATCCACACGGAACCATTCTGGTCCACTCTTCATTAAAAAGCGTTGGCGAAGTAGATGGAGGTGCGAACACAGTACTGGATGTACTCAGTGAATATATGAAGGACGGACTGCTCGTATTGCCAACTCATACATGGGCTTATATTAATGCGGATAATCCGCGGTTCTCAGTTCTAGATTCCCCATCTTGTGTAGGTATATTACCGGAACTGTTTCGTAAACGTCCTGATGTCATTCGCTCTTGGCATCCGACACATTCTGTAGCGGCTTTAGGTGCAGATGCTGAGCAGTTCACTACGGGGGATGAACGCTGGGATACGCCGTGTGCCCGTGGCTCAGCATGGGGCAAGCTGCTTGATCGGAAGGCGGAAATTGTACTGCTGGGCGTTGATCTGCGGCGGAATACGTTCATTCATGGCATTGAAGAGTGGGTCGATATTCCAGGTAGAATGACGGATAGTCATGAGGAGTTATACACGGTGACACCGGATGGAGATGAAATCATGGTGCCTTCCCGCAGACATTGTGGTCTCTCTTGGTCGGAGCATTTTTGGAAAGTGGAACGCGAGCTTGAGGAAGGTGGTGCCATGCGAAAGGGGAAATTTGGAGATGCGCTGGTTAGGGTATGCGGGACGGTAGAAACTACGAATATTCTGAGTCAGATGTTGAAGGAAAATCCAGATCTTTTCTCGGACAATGAACCGCTGCATGGTGAAACCAAACCAGATCCGCTTCCAAAGACTAGACGTGAACAGCCTTAGAATGGTCATAAAGCATTTTTTCAAACTGGACAATCTGGAAGCCGCTATCAATGTATGGTATATTAATCTCACTAAAACATAGTAAGGAGATTGGAAATGGAAAAAACTTTGGTTTTTGGACACAAAAATCCGGATACGGATACCATTTGTTCTGCAATTGCTTATGCTGCACTCAAAAAGGAATTGGGTTGGGATGCTGAGGCCGTTCGTCTGGGCGACGTTAGTGGTGAAACGCAATTTGCGCTTGATCATTTCGGAGTCGCTGCTCCTCGTCTGGTAGAGAACGTAGCTGGTGAAGCCAATCAGGTTATTCTTGTTGACCATAACGAACGCCAACAAAGTGCGAATGACATTGATCAAGTACGTGTGGTTGAAGTTATCGACCATCACCGGATCGCAAACTTTGAAACTGCACATCCGTTGTACTATCGTGCTGAGCCAGTAGGCTGTACAGCTACTATTCTTAACAAGTTGTATAAAGAAAACGGAGTTGCTATCCCTAAAGAAATCGCTGGATTGATGCTGTCTGCCATCATTTCCGATTCCTTGTTGTTTAAATCACCGACATGCACAGCGGAAGATGTAGCAGCAGCACGCGAGCTTGCTGAAATCGCTGGTGTAGATGCAGAAAGCTACGGTCTTGATATGCTGAAGGCTGGCGCAGACCTTAGCGACAAGAGTATCGCTCAACTGATTTCCTTGGATGCAAAGGAATTTAAAATGGGTGAATACAAAGTAGAAATCGCACAAGTAAACGCGGTGGATGTTAATGATGTTCTCTCCAAGCAAGCCGAACTGGAAACTGCACTTACTTCCATTATTGCTGAAAAAGAATTGGATCTGTTCCTGTTCGTAGTTACAGATATCCTCAATAACGATTCCGTAGGTCTGGCTCTGGGCCGTGTTGCAGGAGCAGTAGAACAGGCGTACAACGTGAAGCTTGATGACAATAAGGCACTTCTCAAAGGTGTAGTATCCCGCAAATCGCAAATCGTACCTGTTCTTACAGAAACCATTGCTAAGCTGTAACGCATGCTGACCCTTGCACTCTATTCTGTGCAGTAGCATTCATATAAGAGCCGCGTCATCCATTAGAAGTTATGAGGGTGACGCGGTTCTTTTTGTTTTACGACGCATTCTGCTACAATACTTTGAGAGGTAAGAGTAATCACCAACATGTGGAATATAACAAAAAGACAGGGGATATTAAGAATGGAATTGTTTGCAGCATTGGAGCGGGACGATTACGAAGAACTGTTGTTTTGTCAGGATAAAGCATCAGGGTTAAAGGCTATCATTGCCATTCATGACACAACACTGGGGCCCGCACTGGGTGGTACACGGATGTGGACCTACGCTACAGAAGAGGATGCAATTGTTGACGCACTTCGATTAGCAAAAGGAATGACATACAAAAATGCAGTATCGGGTCTGAACTTAGGCGGTGGGAAGACAGTAATCATAGGAGACCCCAAGAAGGATAAGAACGAAGCGATGTTCCGTGCTTTCGGAAGATACATACAGGGCTTGAATGGACGCTATATAACTGCCGAAGATGTTGGCACAACAGAAGAAGATATGAACATAATCTATCAGGAGACAGATTATGTTACAGGTACATCACCTACATACGGCTCCTCGGGCAATCCGTCACCAGCTACGGCTTATGGCGTATACCAAGGGATGAAGGCAGCGGCCAAAGCGGCATTTGGCAATGATTCACTCGAAGGGAAGACTGTCGCTGTTCAAGGCGTTGGAAATGTAGCTTTTTCACTCTGCAAGCACCTTCATGAAGAGGGCGCTCAGCTTATTGTAACCGATATTCATAAAGAAGCTGTGGCGCGCGCGGTAGAGGCTTATGGTGCTAAAGCCGTCGATCCCGCAGATATTATCAGTGCAGATTGTGATATTTATGCTCCATGCGCACTCGGAGCAACGATCAATGATGAGTCTCTTCGGGTAATTAAGGCGAAGGTAATCGCAGGTGCGGCCAACAATCAGTTAAAAGAGGCCTATCACGGCGATACTCTTCATGAAATGGGCATTGTGTATGCTCCTGACTATGTGATTAATGCCGGTGGCGTTATTAATATCGCGGATGAGTTGAACGGTTATAATAGGGAGCGTGCGTTTAAGCAGGTTTCGAAAATTTATGATAACATCACCCGCGTACTGGAAATCTCACGTCTAAATGGGATTCCAACTTCTGTCGCGGCAAATCAGCTTGCAGAGGAACGGATATCCTTATTAAGAAATACTCGTAGTACTTTCCTGCGTAACGGCCAACATGCTCTTAGCAGAAGATCACTACGGGGATAAGTTGCATAGGTACTTAAATTAGTCTTTTCACATAAAAGCGCCATTGTCGTCCCTAAAGGACGGTAAGCTTATATTTTCAAAAAAAACTCGGTAGTCCCTCCGAATCACATTCCGGATGGGAGCATACCGAGTTTTTTTAAATATAAGAATTTATAAGTTTCACGCTATATATTATCCTTATATTTTTTCTCGCATAAACGTTTACCGTCCGTTAAGGACGCCGAAGGCGTTTTTGCTCGTTATTGTACCTTTTGTGGTTCCGGGTAAGTGACGCCCAGTGTGTCGACGGTTACTTTCTTCATCACCGGTGGCTCTTCCGGACGATCTGAACTGTCTGTTTTCAAACCAACAATAGCTTTAACCACGTCCATGCCTTCGGTAACTTTACCAAAAGCAGCATAGCTTCCATCTAAACTTGGATACGCTGCATCCATAATAAAGAACTGGGAACCGGCAGAATCTGGAGCCTGTGATCTTGCCATGGACAGAACGCCCTCTGTATGCAACAAGTTATTAGTAAACCCGTTTCCGGAGAATTCTCCAGCGATACTATACCCTGGGCCACCCATACCTGTACCATCAGGGTCACCGCCCTGAATCATGAAGTCAGGAATTACTCTATGGAATATGGTGCCGTCATAAAATCCTTTTTGAATCAGTGAGATGAAATTGTTCACAGTGTTAGGGGCAACTTCAGGATAAAGCTCGGCTTTGATGATGCCACCGTTATCCATCTCAATGGTCACTATGGGGTGGCTTGCTGTAGCTGAAGGAAGTCCTTCGTTAGCCCCGGAATTTGTCTCAGTGCTTGTGTTATTTCCTGCTGCTCCGCTGCTGCTTCCATTATTACTGCTGGCATTGTTATTGGTAGGCTTATTCCCGCAACCCGCTGCAATAACCATCACCAGGCATAACATGACCATTAGGATAGCAGATCTTGCTCTTGTAAACTTCACTAATCAATCTCTCCTTTTTCTTGAATAATCTCGTAGGTACTTCTCATAATAACCTCTTTGTCCCTTTACATGCAAAGGTCAGTTGTGACTTGTGGGATTGGCACATTCTTAAAAGAGGTTTACAATAATAGGAATGTTTCCGCGAGAACATCAAGAAAGGATGTGTAGATCATGCGCTTTTCATGGAAACGGAACTTAATCGTGCTTTGGGTGGGTGTCTTTTTTTGTAGTACGGCGTATTCGATCTCTATTCCGTTCCTCTCTATTTTTTTGAGTGACGAGCTTGGGGTTACGAATCATTTGGAAATTTGGTCTGGGGTTAGTTTTGGCATAACCTTTCTAGCCAGCGCTTTAATTTCTCCCTACTGGGGTTCCCTCGCCGACAAATACGGTCGGAAGCCGATGCTTATTCGCTCGGGCTTTAGTTTGGCAGCCTTATATCTGATTAATTACTTCGTGCATGATCCTTATGTCTTTCTAATCGTGCGCGTACTGCAAGGGCTGCTCGCTGGATTTGTTCCCGCTGCGATTGCCATGGTGGCCACGAACACTCCTGAAGATAAGACAGGATACGCGCTGAGTATTATGTCTACGGCCGGAGCAACAGGTAGTATCATTGGTCCGTTGATCGGCGGTTTAGTGAGTTTTTACACTAGCAATCGGGTTGCTTTTTTATTCTCAGCAGGTATTGTGCTTGTTTCGGCACTTATCGCTACTTTCTTTGCTAAGGAGGAGAACTTTGATCGATCTGCTCCGAGATCCCATGTAAGTGATGATATCAAGGAAGCGAGAAGTAATCGCGCATTTATGACTTTGCTATTGTTGGCGGGGATTAGCACCTTTTCAGTTATGATTCTGGAGCCGCTTATTCCGATACATTTGCTAGACATGGGAATCGCCAAAAGCAGAGCCTCGCTTAGCTCAGGAATTGTATTCTCTGCTGTGGGTATTGCTACTGTGCTAATGGCTCCGCAGTGGGGTAGAATCGGAAGCCGTAAGGGCTTTGGAATGATCTTGTTCATTGGTTTAATTGGTGGAGGTATCGGTAATATTCTGCAGTTCTTTGTTACAGGTTATGTGGAATTCGCCGTTCTTCGTTTTGCTTATGGCTTGTTTTATGCCGGTGTACTTCCATCTGTAAATGCAATGATTGTACAAGTGATTGAGCCCGGATTTCGTGGACGTGCTTTTGGTCTCAATCAAGCGGCATCTCAACTCGCGACAATGGCCGGGCCTATTATAGGCGGCTTACTTGGGGCATTTATCCAGATTCGTTGGGTGTTTGTAATCAATGGGGTGATGCTGCTTGTAGCAGCGGTATTGGTGAAGACCCGCAAGCTGGATGCACAAATCGCAGCAGCACGTTCAGCAGAATAACCATAGTGCTTCAATAGTAACCCTTACTGAGGTCAGCACTTGTATTGAAAAACAAATAAAGCCGCCGGATTCTAGCCCGGCGGCTTTATTTATTCTAATCTCCATGTGATCCGTTTAAGACGTCTGTTCCGGGCATGCCATCCACTGGCGGTGAAGCAGGATCGATGATGGATCCAGGATACACCTCATCTGCATCGGGAATATCCTCCAGTGGCGGATCCTCCTCTTCCATCTCTAGTAGCTCCTCGTCCTCAGCATCATCCATATCCCTGCTTGTTAGTCCTGCCGTTTCAGCAGCCAGGAATGCATCGGATTCCAGTAAGTCATTTCTTTCGAGTGTTTCCTCAGGTTGGTTTAAACCAATATCCGCCGCCAAATATTTATCTCCAACCAACACGGGGTCGGCATCTTCATTGACAACATCATCTACATCAATATCTGCTTGTATATAACGCTCATATACAAAATCGGCTTCAGTTTTATTAGGTGTATCTTCCATAGCCGTTCACTCCCTCAGTAGGATAAGATTTGGACTTCTCTTATGTATCTTTACCCGAATGCCTATGATCGAATCGTTTTACAAATAATCAGGGAATTAACGCTGATAAATAACGTCTTTTTTCGAGAAAATTTACAAGAATAGGCAGGAATAGTGCGAACGTTGTCGAAATTAAGAATCATATATGATCATTTAAACAACTAATGAATTACTGAGGTGCTACGATGAAGTTGCCAAAACCAAAGATAGCGGCTACTTTGCTATTATTTCTATTGCTAACAGCAATAGTGCCTTACGGTGCGGCGATAGTGAGTGCTGGATCATCAGACTCTGCGCTGCCGTGTTGGGAAATTAGATTTGGAAATACTGAAGTAGAGACTGTCGAAGAAGCTGTAGCAGCTTCAGATGATGAATGGATTCGCGTAACGCCTCAAGATAATAAACCAGAGACACCAAGAGGTGTATCCTCAGCGTGGCTCCGGTTTTCTTTGCCGCAATTAAGTGACAAATCAGCATTGTTCATTAATAAGATATATGGAAATAGCGTTAAGGCTTATCTGAATAACGCGTTAGTATACGATTCTGAGGATAAGTATAATTTCAACGGCAGCAAAATTCTAATTCCTCTATCCAAAGAAGATGGAGGGCAAAAACTATACATATGGACCCAGGGAGGAAGCAAGGATTTAGGGATTGAAGGCGAAATTAGAGTAGATCGTTATAGTACGTTGTTGTCCATTTATGTGAAGCAGGGCTTACTGGATATCATCATTGGGACGACGTTTATCTTTGTAGCTATTGTGCTCTTGATTTGCTCGCTATTCATGAGAAAAGGATTTTTTACAGACGGATTTTTACTGGTGCTAATTCTTTTATCCATTGGAGTAATAGTGGTTACGTATTCTTCGTTCTTGCCGATCGTCCTCGGTGATTATGGGAAAATCGTGCTTGTATTTTTTGATTTAGCTTTGTATACCTTATTACCATCCTTAACATTTTATTTTGAGAAAATTTTCGGTTCAGGGAAAAAACAAATCGTCACCCGATTCCGTAAATTTCAAATGGTTTATTCTATATTCTGTTTTTCTCTAATGGTTGTTAATATCCTTCTGTCGTATCAGCTGGAAGACTTTTATAGATTTATGACAACTAACGTTCTAGGCATCTTTATGATTTTGCAATTTATATTATTGGTAAGCTTGGCGTTTATTCATACTTATCGCGGTAATGCAGATGCCATTGTTTTCACTACAGGGTTTACTATATTTTCCTTTGTATCTCTTACTGAATTGGTCGTGTACTACATATCCAGAGAATCCTATCAATTATATTGGTGGAAGTGGGGGTTGATGTTTTTCGTATTATCTTTAATCGTCATTCTAGGGAGAAGGTTTACGAGAAACCATGAACAACTCGTTGAATATTCTCGTAGGCTTGAGAAGTTCAATAATGATTTGCAGCGCTCCGAGAAGATGGAGATTATTAGTGAATTAGCGGCTTCTGTAGCGCATGAGGTACGAAATCCCTTGCAGGTGACCCGTGGTTTCCTTCAGATCCTAGGGGAACGGTCAGATCATAAGGAGAGGGAATATATGCAGATGGCCATCGCAGAACTGGATAGAGCCACAGTTATTATTTCAGACTTCCTTACCTTTGCTAAGCCGGGCTTGGAGACTATTGAAAGGCTTGATGTATCCGAAGAGTTACGCCATGTTTCTGGTATTCTTTCTCCGCTTGCCAATTTACAAGGGGGAGTGATTGAACTCAACCTACAGTCAGATCTCTGCGTAATTGGGTCATCTGCCAAATTCAAACAAGCCTTTATTAATATTATAAAAAATAGCATCGAAGCTTTGCAGGATAATGGACTGATTAGAGTTACAGCCTGGGAATTCGGAGCTCATGTAATGATCAGTGTACGTGATAACGGGGAAGGGATGAATGGAAGTGAACTAGCCCGATTGGGTGAGCCTTATTACTCTAATAAAACAAAAGGAACAGGGCTTGGACTTATGGTCACCTTCCGAATTATTGAAGCGATGGAAGGGACAACGGAGTTTCAAAGTGAGAAGGGAGAAGGGACGGAGATTATCATTAAGTTACCAAAGTATAGAAAAATTTAGGAGAAATTTATGATTATTCCGTTTTTTAGGAGGAAAGGGTAGTGTAGTGAGCGAAGTAGTACACACAGAATATTGTTTCTGAAACTTCCTTCTGAGGTGCCTATATGCGCTTGATGGTTAAAATACTCCACATTGTTATCATCCTTTCTTTCCTCTGGATAGGTTTAGATTCTATTATTGTATCGGCGGCAAACCCATATTCATCTCAAGAAATTACAAAGTGGCAAATGAAATGGGGGCCTGAAACAGGAAATACAGAAAAAGAGGTTCCGTGGAGTGAAGGCCAGCAAAGCTGGATGAACGTAGATTCTAAGAAGGGAATCCCAGATTTACCTTCAGGGGTATCCTCATCTTGGACCCGTATTGCCTTACCTGATCTTACATATGTATCTCCTTCGGTGTATATCGATACTTTATATGCTCTTGATGTGAAGGTTTATGTGGAGGACCGTTTGATCTTCGAGGAAGATCGTAATTATATCAAGGATAATTATTCTTTGCTGTTGCCTTTAAGTAAAGAAGATAACGGGAAAACACTATATATCTGGACAGCAACGATGCAAGACAGAATCGGAATTAAAGATAGTGTTGTGATTGGTGAACACAGTCAATTAATAAATAAATATATTGAGAATGGACTAAGCGATGTGATTCTGGGCTGCGCTTTTTTTCTGGTGGCCATCGTTCTATTTATAAGTGCCTTTTACATAAACAAAGAATATTTCTCCAGTGTTGCCTCATTAGCAGTGGTTATAGCGTCTACAGGCATCCTTTCATTAACCTACTCCCCCTTCATTTATACCTTTTACAGTAAATTGGGACCAATCAGCAATGTCTGCTTGGACTTAGCCCTTTTTTCACTTTTACCGGCCCTCACCTTTTTATTTGAAAAGTTATTCGGTTGCGGTAAGTTCAGTATCATTCAAAAATTCCGTAAATTTCAAGTCCTTTACTCCTCTTTTTGTTTCCTATGTCTTTTTATCAATCTCCTATCGAATAATCGTTATATTGAGTTCTATTATTTTGTTTCTACCACTATTATAGGGTTCATCTTCATTCTCCAATTCATCCTATTAATCGTATGTGTGGTGATGTTCTCACTTAAAGGAAATAAAGATGCTGATGTTTTTGCTATTGGATTTGGGATCGCTGCGTTTACAGTAGTTGCAGAGCTACTATGGTATTACATCCAAAAAGGGAACTATGATTTGTTCTTGTGGAAGTGGGGGCTTGTTGTTTTCATTATTTCCTTGATCGTAATTCTGGAGCGGAGATTGGCCTATAGCCATCAACAGGTTGTTAATTATTCTAGAGAATTAGAGCGTTTCAATAATGAATTGGAGCGTTCAGAAAAAATGGAGATCATTAGCGAGCTTGCTGCATCCGTAGCCCATGAAGTGCGAAACCCACTACAAGTAACTCGAGGCTTCCTTCAGCTGATTAGCGAGAAGTCCGTTAACGAAGAACAAATTTATATGTCAATGGCCTTAAGCGAACTTGATCGCGCATCTAATATAATTACCGATTTTTTGACCTTTGCTAAACCGGAATTTGAGACGATCTCTAGCCTGAATTTATATGATGAATTTAAGCATATTGAGAGCATTATGCAGCCTCTTTGTCACATCAATGGAGGAAAGATGATTCTGGATGTATCCGGTCCATTATGGGTAAAAGGAAATTCCTCGAAGTTTAAACAGGCGTTCATCAACATTATCAAGAACAGCATTGAATCTTTCAGGGAGGAAGGGTTCATTTATATGTCGGTGTACGGCGAAGATGATAAAGTGATTATTCACATCAAGGACAATGGGGAGGGAATGGACGCTGATGTTCTGCACCGACTCGGAGAACCGTATTTCACGAAGAAAAATAAAGGAACAGGATTAGGCTTGATGGTCACCTTTCGTATCATAGAAGCTATGCATGGCGAAGTAAGATTTACAAGCAAAAAAGGAGTAGGAACCGAATCCATCACCATACTGCCATTGGCAGAAGCTCCGGATGATTCCTACTCCCTATGAGGTTAATCTTGCTGTCTTACCAAGAACCGCGTGGTGCTGCGGTTGCTTTCAATACATCTGATGATGGACTTGGTGGGATTACAAGATAGAATTCATTTGAACCTTCTTCAACGGCTTTCAAGGTAACGCTGTCGGGAATGATTACGCCTAGCGCTTCTTGGAGAGCTGCTTTTGGATCTGCGAGTAGTCTTTGCTTGAAACTTGGATCTTCCCATGCCTTTTGAATGACTTGATTTCTAAGAACTGCTTCTGACATAATAATCACCCTTTCCGAAATGTATATATTTACCTTAAATAATATAACATAGCAATTGTGCTAATACTATTCTTTTTTCTACAAAATAATAGAATTATTGTATATTTTTTGAAAGGTAATAAAATAAGCCTCCACCTTGTAATAGCTGCTTTTCTGCTTCAATTGAATCAGAGATCTGTTGTAAGTTCGTCACTAGCATAGAATGAAATGCAAGAAGATGAGGTACATCTAAGCTGGAAGCTATCACTTTATGATGTGTATCCTGCGCTAATTCGGTATAGGTATGTAATCCGCTTGCAGTGAATAGGAAAAATTCGACCTCGTTCGATGTGAGTGAGGTTTCTTTATCAGTGGATAGATTACTCCGTGTAAGTGAGAGTATACAATTATAGCTGCCTTCTGCTAAATCTTCTTTCCAGTCTTCATAGTCGTCAAGCATTTGTAGGGTAAGTAGAACGGAGTCGATCATTTCCTCAGTCTGCGGTACAAGAGAATCCTTACCAGATAGAAGAAGGGCAGCAGTGCTGGATAATTTGAGCGGACTGGCTTTATAAGAGATTTTGATTCGATCGCTAAGAAAATAATCGCTGGTGGATTCATTACTAACACTGTCTGCCCATTGAGCAATATAGCGATTAAATGAAGTCCAGAAAGAGGAGTCATTCGGAAATAAACCTCTGTAGATATTCAAAAATTCAACATAGAGCAGGTTCGCCAAAGGTAGTCCTTCGTATGTAGAGGATTCTTTGCTATCCATCAGGTCATCTTGTATGAAAAAATATAGCATAAAGAAGACATTGCCCATCGACATTTGACGGGTAATTTCTGCTGAGAGTCCGCAGCCTTTCTGAAGCCAAAAGGGTAATAAATAACATATGTAATTTTTGTGGCTTTCCGCATTAAATACGTTAAAATGTTCAAGATAGGACATGCCTTGTGAATTTAGAGGCGCTGGAAATTCGGAGATGATCTTTTTGCTCTCTTGAAATACTAAGCGGAGTTCTTCTTCGTAATCATTTAGCCAATCCATTGCATCTCTCCTCTAATGAAATTACAAAAATCTGGTTCTTTCGCCCTGATTATATCCTTCTCTTTATTCCATTACAACTAAAATTTAGGAGGTTTCAGGACAAATGGAGTGCTATACTTTGGGTCAAATGCTTATGACGATTCGAATGGGGCAAAAGGCTGAAACGCCAGACGGCCGCATTGTGATGCGTACCTCTACGGGTCTTATTTGGAGAAACGGGATCTTGAATGGAAAAACAGTAGAAATCAAGGATTATTTGTTCTCTGATTTGTGGCAAATCTATGAGGATGAGGAAAGTATGAAAGAGGGAATTGGCAGAGAAAAGCATGAGGAGCGGGAGCGGGAGATGCTTGAAAATCAATATGAAGAGCTGCGCTTAGCGAGTCGAAAACGCTAGATTTAACGTTAAACTCGCCAAGCGCAGCTAGGATGAGGAAATTACTTCGATTTCAATGCTTCGTATTGACCTCTTAGACGTAGAAGTCTCCAAATACTTTGATCCAAGCCACCGAGTCGGTTGCGCTCGGTCCACAATAGACGATAATGATGAAGAAGAACATTCAAATCATTGATTTGCTCCGTAATCAGGTTAGGGTCAATCGAATCTGGTGAGGATGCCAGCTGCAGTTTGATTCTGCCAAGCTGCACAGCGTGTTTCACAAAATGGATTCCGTTACTCAGTTCCTTTAGGACAAGATCAGCATCATCACATTGTAGATCAAGTCCCGAGAGACGTGCCTCGATAGAGAGCATGTATTCTTCGAGATTGTTGAAATGTTCTTCGGTAAGTTTCTCTACAATTAACAAATTGTCGAGATTAGTGCGAAGAAGCAGGGACATTTCCGTATCATTTGAACGAATAATCTCGGATTCAAGTTGATAGTAATTGCCGAGATCAAGGAGTAGTTGACCAATACCCTCGGAGCGATCGGCAAAGATGAATGTATTTAGGTACTTTGCAGTGTCCACTTTTAGATTGTTATCTACATTCCAGGCAAGTGCAGCACCGTAAACATATCCAGTATAGCTGATTGGGAGATGCTGCCAGTGTCCGTGATCCCCCCAATCGGTAATGAGATAGCCGATGGCACCGTTATTCTTGCCATGAATAGCAGCGCTACGCAGATTGGCAAACATATTGTCGCTACGCCCTGTAATGGAGTTCCATGAGCTGGTGCCTGGGCAGACATAGAAAGGAATACCTGCTTCACGGAATTTGAGGGTATCCGACTCGAAAGGATGTTCCGCACTATATCCCCATTCCATTGCAATAATGTCTTTAGGAAGATGAGGAATCAGCTCAGGATGCTGGATAATAATATCACCCCAGAATTGCATCGTTTTGCCGCGTTTCGTAACGAGTTCATAAATCTTCTGAAGAAAAGATAAATAGATCTGACCTTTGCCTTGTGATTCAGCTAGCGCTTTGCTTTTGCCAAGACCTAGCTCATACGTCTCATCACAGCCTACATTAAACTGATTAGAGGTAAAGTAAGGAAGCAGATCATCGAACATTTTTTCTAGCAGAGGGAGTACGGCAGGGTCTTCGGTGTCAAACGTACCGGGATGCATAAATAACCCTTCTGGATATACATCTGCCATGTACAATTCCTTAGGAAGCATGAATCCCTCTGGAATTTCCGCCAAAGCATTGAATTCAGGACGGGAAAGCCAGCCTTCCATATGTCCAAAGCTGTTCTGGTTTGGAACAAGCTCAATATATCGCGCCTTACAATAGGCATCTAGAAGCAAGATTTCCTCGCCAGTAATCGGAGTTTCAAGCTCCCACACTTGAGGGAAAGATTCATACGCGAACGGAGCACCTTCTATATATAGCTGAACTTGGTTCATCTTCAGATCGGCCATAAGGTCAATGATTCGGTACAAGGTTTCTTGCTTCGGAATTTTATTGCGGCTGATATCAATGGTAATCCCGCGAGCTCCAAAATCAGGTTCATCGTGAATATGCAGATGAGGAATAGATCTTCCGCTTTGCTCAATAATTTGTTTCAGGGTTGCTATGGCGTAGAAAGCACCGACAGGTGAGCTATAGGAGACAACGATACCGCTTTGATCAATAACAATCTCATATGCCTGCTTAGATAAGGATGGCACATAGCTAAAGATACAAGCGGATACTACCGTTGGGCGTGTGCCAATGGATAAGGTCAAATGAAGATTCAAGGCTTGTTTAATCACAGCTTGCAGCTTTTGTGCAGCCGGCATTGCACCTTGTTCTCCCGTACTAGGAAGCACGATACTTCCGATTATTGGGAAACGGAATGAACCTTGGGACAATGTGATTTCACGCGGATTAGGTACAAGCAGTAGTGTAGAATGATTAAGCATAGCGTGGACACCTCTTATTCATGTAGAATATGATCAACTTCACAATAACCTTATCACTACTAAACAAGGGGAGGAATGTCTATAATGTCCAAGCACATGGATTATATGATCAGTCCATATCCAATACGAATTATTGATCCGAAGGTTGAGTCCTCTAGGCTGAAGCTTAAAAATATAAGAGTAGGACAAGCCGGTCATTTGCCGGGAAGAACGTTATTCCGGTCAGGCGTAATCTTTGAACACTGGGCAATTGTTTACATAGTATCAGGTGGCGGCACCTATATGGAAACTTCGGGGAAAGAACAGCAGGTGCGTGAAGGCAGCTTATTCTTTTTTCGCCCAGGATACAGTTACAATTTCGGTCCACCATCTGGAGGGAGCTGGGATGAGTATTATATTAACTTTAATGGGACACGTGTATCGGAATGGCTGGAGTCGGGTCTAATTGCTGGCGGGAATGTGTTCCAAGCAAATTCGATCATGGGTCTTTCGACCTTATTTGAAGAAGTGCTAGAGCGTATGGAGAGTGGAGAACCTGCAGATGCGGATCGGGCCGCATTACTCGTTGAAAGAATGCTATTGGAGTGTTCATTTATAATAGAAGAAAAAAGTTGGAATGCCCAGGCAGATTATATGCGTCAAATCCGTGAGGACCTGAATTTATGCATTTATGGTGAAATGGACCTAGAACAAATCGCGGCTAAACATCATATTTCGATGTCTACACTTCGTCGTCTTGTTCGTCGTAGTAGCGGTTATCCGCTTCATGAATTTATTCACCGTCTTAAAATGGCAGAGGCTAAAAAGCTGCTTCTCAACACCTCATTACAAGTGAAAGAAATCTCTGGTATGCTTCATTATAATGATCCGTTCTATTTTTCACGTTTATTTAAAAAATATATGGGGATCGCGCCGCAACTTTGCCGAAGCAACATATAAAACGACATGACTCTACTAGAGTCCCATTGACAATTATTTTTATTTGTATAATGGTGTCGTTTTATAAGTTATGTTGAAAATAATGGATGTATTTTACATATATATGTTAGTTCTTATTAACTATAACGGAATAAATACCAAAATTTAGGAATAAATCCTTCTAAAAAAATAATAAATTTTTTGTAACTATTTTTCAAATGGAAGCGCAAACATGGATAATGTCAACTTGTTATTGTGATTTTTCTCATGTATGATGCTTTTATCGAACACAGTACAATCTCGCATTTTCCAAAAAACTGGAGAATAGGGTGGTGGGATGAGAATCAAGCCAACTGCAGAAGACAAACTGATTGCGTATTACAGGTACTTCTCTTTGTCCCTCACATCGCTCATGTATCTTCTAGATCAAACGGGACCTTCCGTAATTTATAAATGCCTTGTTATTGCCATACTCTTTCTGTTTGCACAAACGTTCTCATTTTGTTATCGGAGGTTACGAAGCAGGCCAAAGAGTCTCGTCCTGGCTGTTAGTGTAGAGATGGTGGGAATTATTGCATTGACCTTGTTTACCGGTGGATACGAGAGTTCGTTTAGGCTCTATGTGCTAAACCCTGTATTGATTGCTGCGGGCTCATTGTCCATTTATTTTGGATGGTCGCTGCTCTTAAGTTACATCAGTATTTTCGCGGTGCTTTGTTATTTTGTTATCAATTCTGCGAACAAAACTTTTCTAGAAATTGTATTTGTAAATGGGAATCTGTTTCTAACACTGGTACTTACGGTTATAATAATGCAGATCGTTAATCGGATGAAGCGGCAACGTGAAGAATCGAATGCTCGCACGAAAGAGACGATGGAGCATATCAAATCGCTGTACCATATCGTGGAAACCTCAAGCCAACATGATTTCATGAATATCGGTCAAGTGATCACCGATTATGTTGTTAAGCTAACGAAGCTAGACAAGGCTTTGTTTTGGTTCGCCAAGAAAAGCGGAGAACCAGCTCCGCAGAGCAGGCAGACCGGCTGGCAGCAGGAAGAGGAACAGTTCCTATTCTCAGAGCTGGGAAAACATGAGCATGAATGGAGATTGCAGCGAGAGCCTATTTTTAGAAATCTTCCGGGATTAGGAGATTTCCTGCTGATGCCTGTACGGATGAGCACCCGTTTTGTAGGGATGATTGGACTCAGGCTGGAGTCTGCAGAGGGGCTGGAAGGCCGCAGATGGTATATTCAACAATTGATATTCTTATCTGAGCTAAGTGCGAATATTCTTGAAAGGCATGAGCTTGGTGTGATCGAGAACCGGTTGATCATCACGAACGAACAGAACCGGATTGCGGATGAAATGCATGACAGTGTATCGCAGAGCCTTTTTGGCATTGTGTATGCGACGCATTCGCTGAAGGAATCGTGGAAGAGAATGTCAGATCATGAGCTAGAAGAACAAATTGAGCTTATTCATGACTCTGCTACCAAGGTTGCTAAAGAACTGCGGATCACGATCTACAGTCTTAGCTCCAAGAAGAGCGGCGGGCCTACATGGTTGGGCATGGTAAGATCACATTTGAAGAGCTTATCCAGATTAAATGATGTTGATATTGATTTAAAAATAACGGGAGATGATTTTAGTCTCCCTTATCCTTACCACAAGGCGCTTTTTCGGATTATCTCTGAAGCCACTGGAAATGCCATCAGGCATGGCGCTGCCAGTCGAGTGGATGTAGAGCTATCTCTGAAGCCGACTTGGATCCGATTATTGATTTGTGACAATGGTGTTGGTTTTGATACTGATTTGTTATGGATTGAATCCGAAGATAGTGTAAGCGGGCTAGGCATGAAGAATATGCAATATTTGACCCAGTCGCTCGGTGGCGACTTTCAGTTGTCCAGTAATGAAAGTTCAGGAACAAGAATTATGATTTCAATTCCTGTCGGTGTAGCTGAATTAAAGAATGCATAAACTTTAGGCGGGAGGTCGTTTCTGTGAAAATCGTCATTGTTGATGATCATCCTTTAGTTAGAAGAGGACTGGCATCTGTCATTTCCATGCAACCGAATGTGCAGTTTGCAGGTGAGGCAACGAATGGTCAAGAAGCGCTTCTTGTGATTGAGGAGACGCAGCCTGATCTCGTACTGATTGATCTTAAGCTAGCAGATGAATCGGGGTTGGATGTCATCAAGACAGCACGTGCTCGTGGTATCGTTAGTAAGTTCATTCTGTTGACGTCATCTGCGAGCAGAGAAGATTTCCTGAAGGCTGAAGAGGTACTGGTAGATGGATATGTACTGAAAGAGGCGCTGCCGGAGGAGTTACTGTTTGCTATCCAATTAGTGCACAAAGGCAGGAAGTATTACGATCCTGGTCTGATGGAAGATAAAATGCGCATGAGCGGAAGCAGCCCAACGGATGAATTGACACCCAAAGAGAAGGAAGTTCTGATCGAGTTGGGACAGGGCGCTTGCAATAGAGAAATTGCCTCACGCCTTTTCATTAGCGAATTTACGGTGAAGAAGCATGTCAGTCAGATTTTAGCAAAATTACAGGTGGCTGATCGTACACAGGCGGCGCTTTATGCAAATGCTGTCGGTTTAACCAAATATGAAATGTCTTATGAGTGAAAATTGAAATAATTCATAAGCATTGTACATGAACACGGACAGGATGTCCGTGTTTTTTTGTGCGTCAAAACTTAAATTAGCCCTAAATATGGTACTAAAGTATACCATCACCCCCTCTTACGGTGTAAAACACCTTACTCCAAAGTGAACAGGAAAGTAATGATATGACCCATGTGGCGAATGATGTGGATTGATAGAATTAAAGCAACAACTGAAACTTTCATGAATTATTTCAGAATGTAATTTATGCGGAAGGAGGGTTACTGTGGAAAAGACGATTCTGGATTACATTAACCTGATTAAAAAAAGGTTTTGGCTCATCATGGTGTTCGTTTTGATCTCCTGTGCTACGACTTACTATGTTAGTAAAAACTTCGTTGAACCCGTCTATTCCGCTTCCGGACAGTTGCTGGTCAACAACATTGCCAAGGCTCCCGAGAGCAACAATCTTAACGATTTGAGCTTTAGCCTGAATTTAATTGAGAGTTACAAGGAAATTATGAAATCACCGACCATCATGAAAAGCGTAATAGAAAATCACCCGGAGTTTGGTCTGACGGCTGATGAACTAAGTCAGAAGCTTGAGATTAAAACTTCAGAGAAGAGTCAGGTGATCAACCTAAATGTACAGGATGAAAACTACACCAAAGCTGCCGGGATCGTAAATGCGGTTTCGCAGACATTCATTCGTGTATTGCCATCGCTGATGAGGGTAGACAATGTTACCTTGCTGACACCGGCCGATCCGACTGATGTTCCAGGGCCCTCGAACGGCGGGTTTGCGATGAATCTCATTATAAGCTTTGTTGTATCGCTTATGGCTGCTCTAGGAATTATTTTGCTGATGGAAACACTTAACGGCACATTAAGGTCTGAAAAGGAAGCGGAATATGACCTTGGTCTTCCGGTAATTGCTTCGATCGCAACCATTCGTAAACGCGATTTGGGTAAGGCGGCAGGCGGCAACACAAGAGTGAAGGAGGGTGCTTATGTTACGGCTAAATAAGAGTCTGGTTACGGACGTTAATCCATCCTCGCATATCTCGGAATCGTTCCGATCGCTACGCACATATATACGCCACCTTGGATTAGCACAGGATAGCGGAGGAAAAGTGCTGCTCTTTACGTCAGCAGAAGCTGGAGCAGGCAAGACAACGATTTTGTCGAATCTGGCGGTGTCTTTCGTCCAGGATGGGAAGAAGGTAGCGGTGGTGGACTGCAATTTGCGACATCCCGGTCTTCATACAGTGTTTGAAGTAGAGGGTAGTGACGGGCTTGCGGCTTATTTAAGTGGGCAAGAGGAAGCGGATAACATCGCTGTCCTCGGAAATCTGGCCAATCTTTCGGTCATCCCGGCGGGTAAGACTCAGGTTAGTCCGCCGGATTTGCTAGGTAACCCTAAAATGACCGCTTTGCTCGAGGAACTAAAAGAAAACTACGATCTGATCCTACTGGATTCTCCTTCGGCTGTCGACTTCAGTGATGCTCGTATATTGGCACCACAAGCGGACGGCGTAATCTTAGTGGCCAGATACGGAAAGTCCAAACGGGAATCGATTCGCAAAGCGAAGACGCTGCTTGAACAGACCGGCTCTAATCTAATCGGAATTGCCATGAACCAGGCGAAGTAAATGTTTATGCTTTCGAAGTGAGTTTTGCTCGAAGTGAAATCATTGAAGCTAATGCTCACAAAACTTTTAGGAGGTAAAGTGCGATGAAAAAAGTAAAAAAAGTAATCATACCCGCGGCAGGACTAGGTACGCGCTTTCTTCCTGCAACGAAAGCCATGCCTAAAGAAATGCTTCCGATTATCAATAAACCAACGATTCAATACATTGTGGAGGAAGCTATTGCTTCCGGTATCGAAGATATCATCATTGTTACTGGTAAAGGTAAAAGAGCCATTGAGGATCATTTTGACAATGCGTTTGAGCTGGAGTCTAGGCTTCTGGAAGATGGAAAGCTGGATCTGCTTAAAGAGGTTCAGCGTTCAGCCAAAGTAGAAATTCACTATATCCGCCAGAAAGAACCAAAGGGTCTGGGTCATGCCGTATGGTGTGCAAGACGATTTATCGGAGATGAGCCATTCGGTGTCATGTTAGGCGATGATATCGTCACAGGAGCCGTACCTTGCCTTAAGCAGCTGATCGATCAATATGAAGAAACACAAAACTCGGTTATCGGAGTTCAAGAGATTCCTGATGAATTCACGAATCGTTACGGTATTATTGAACCGGATTTGCAGGACGGTAAATTGTATCGGGTTAACAATTTTGTAGAGAAGCCGCCACTTGGTACGGCACCTTCCAATCTGGCGATCATGGGCCGGTATGTGTTTACTCCGAAGATCTTTAAGTATCTTGATTTGATGGAAGAAGGCGCTGGCGGAGAGATCCAGTTGACAGATGCTATTCAGAAGCTGAATCAGAGCGAACGGGTATATGCCTATAATTTTGACGGAACAAGATATGATGTCGGCGAGCGGCTTGGATATATTTTGACCACACTTGAATTTGCACTGCAGAGCGAAGATTTGCGCTATCCGGTAATGGACGCAATGTCGGAATGGCTGAATAAAATGGGACAAACCAGCTTGAGTAGTTAAGTTGAGTTCGCAAAATTTTAGATGAGGAGGATGAGCATGCAAAAACTGCCGGAAGACTACGAGGCGGTCCTGCCGAAACTTTACATGCTGCATACCGATGAGAGAAGGAAAGAAGCGGAGTCCTATCTGATAATGAAACGGATGATCGATATCTTTTTTTCCGCTCTTGGTCTTCTCGTGTTAATGCCATTATTTGTTGTCGTGGCGATTCTGATCAAGCTGGAAGATCCGAAGGGTAAAGTGTTCTTTCGGCAAAACCGGGTTGGCAAGAATGAAAAGCAGTTCCCTATGTATAAGTTCAGATCCATGGTTAGCAACGCTGAGGAGTTAAAGGAAAACCTGATGGCCTATAACGAAGTGAGCGGTGCAATGTTCAAGATTAAGAACGATCCTCGGATCACACAAATAGGGAGATTCCTGCGCAAGACGAGCATCGATGAGCTGCCTCAGCTGTGGAATGTGCTGATAGGTCAAATGAGTCTGGTCGGTCCTCGTCCTCCGCTGCCTGAAGAGGTGGCTCAGTATACGGAATATGACAAACAGCGTTTGACGGTTACACCAGGCTGTACCGGATATTGGCAAGTGAATGCCCGAAACAGTGTCGGCTTCGACGAAATGGTACAGCTGGACTTAACCTACATCCATATTCGGAGCACCATGCTGGATCTAAAAATCATTGCTAAAACCGGACTGATGTTACTCGGTTCAAAAGATGCTTATTAATAATGTGGAAATTAGGTGAATGCCGATGCGTGAATACGGAGACGTTCCTAAGCTTTCCATTATCATCTGTACCTACAACAGAGCACCTTTATTGATCAAGACGCTTCAGTCACTTTTAAAGTTGGATTACTTAGAGCAGGCGGAGATCATTGTTGTGGATAACTGTTCCAAGGATGATACTGAAGCGTGCGTCAAAAAGTTCATAAGAACCCATGGAGCTGATGTGGATATCCGCTACATGATGGAACCTATACAGGGGCTGTCAGCGGCTAGGAATACAGGGATTCTGGCTTCCAAATCCCAGCTGATCGCCTTCCTAGATGATGATGCGATACCTTGCCGGAGTTGGATTACAACGATTGTCAGTACTTTTCAGAGTAAACCGGAGGTTATGGCTATGGGAGGCAAAATCTCTCCTATCTTCGAAAGTAAACGTCCGGATTGGTTGATTAAGCCCTTCGAACTTCCATACACCATTGTTGACTTAGGCAGCCGGATTAAGGAATATCCCAAGCAGCTTCACCCTTGTGGAGCCAATATGGCAATGCGGAAGCTTGTATTCGACATCAGTCTTTTTCCTTTAGACCTAGGAAGGAAGGGAGATTCTCTCCTCTCTGGGGAAGAGACCTGGTTATTCGGACAGATTCAAAAAGAAGGGCATTCCATTCTTTATCATCCGGAAATGGCCGTTGATCATTTTGTTCCAGCGGCTCGTTTGACGGAAGATTGGATCATGAGGCGGTATTATAGCCAAGGAATCTCAAATGCTATGAAAAGCGAAGGAATAAAAGGCAAGCTGCTTCTAATGGGAAAAACAGCCGCTAAGCTCGTGTATATCCTGGCTGATTCTATTCTTTCACGAAGCAAAGGGAGAAGACTTTTGAACAAATGCAGGCTGGAGAGTATTCGTGGAACGCTTCATATGATTCTCAATCGGGAGAGGCATTCCGCAGCGGGGTGAGGGATTAACATGACTAATTTTGAGTGGGGCTCCAAATTAAATGTTTTGCCATACGGGATGCTCTATCTCATGTCGGCCCTGTTCTTTGGAACGGCGGTCATCTACCAGCCGATGATTGCGATAGCTGCAGTGCTTCTGATTATTTTGCTGGGAATCTCGATTTCACGGCCGGAGTGGATCAGTTATTTCGTTTTAATAACGACGGCAATATCGATTAACTTTTTATATGATGGCAGCATGTTCGGAATGGAAATACTGTCACTTTATAAATTGGTTATCGTGATGCTGCTTGTTCCTTGTATTCTGGTCAATGGTTTGCGGTTTCGTCTGAGTCACCCCTTGTGGGCAATGGTGGCGCTTCTAGTGATTACCTTTGGATCTTCGATTTGGCTGCCAGAAATGACCTCATCCATTGCTGTTAAAGCTTTTATCGGTCTATCTATTCCATTCGTATTTTTATTAATTAACTGGAAAAAGAATGTAGCCGAGCTGCAAATCAAAATTATCTGTATGCTTCCCCTTGTTAGCGTAGTGGTTGGTTTGTTGCTGCAGCTTGCGCATGTTCATAATTTTCTCAACATCGAGTATACAGGCGCTGTACGGATTCAGGGGGCTAATATTCCTGCGCATCTAGCGATGCTGGCCTTTATGGGAGTAGCGATTCCATTTATAGAGGTGAAGCGGAATCCGCAGCAAGCACGCTTTTTCTATATCATGTTAGTTCTAAATTTCTTTATCTTGATTGGAACAGGAACAAGAGGGCCTATATTGGCACTTGGACTTACCGTTCTCTATTACTTCTATGATATTCTTCGTCAATATTTGAAGGGTAGAACCTATCTGCTAATTCCGTTGTTGGGTGCATTTTTCCTGATTATGGTCGCTGTCTTCTGGCAGCTCGATAATTTTGAGAAACGTTCCTTTGAGAGACAGACAGATACGGCTGTTGATTTATCAGGAAGGTCGGAGGCATGGGAGTATTTCTTAAATAAGGCTGCGGATTCTCCTTGGTCTGGCAGAGGGCTTGGAGCAGTGACGGTAGCAAATGATGGAACGTTGTACAAGGGTTTTGTAGTTCCGCACAACGAGTATATCCGCTTTTACTTCGATGGGGGATATATTGGCGCTATTCTGTTGATGTTCTCTTTATTGGCTGTATTTATTCTGGTGTACAGAGCATTGGCTCCGCCGATCAAACCTTATTATCTGTTATTTATTGCAGCGTTTTTAATCTACTCATTCTCCGATAACACGCTGTCGACGGTCCAATTTATTATTCCGTTCTGTTGGTACCTGAACTGCCTGTATCGATCTTCACAGCCAACCGATTCCCCACAAAAAGAAGTGATACGATGAATCAAGTGAATATGTTCGATGTCAATTTTGATAATTATGATTTTATGGATCTGCTTGATTACATTGATAAAACCATTCAGGAGAGGAATCAGTCTTATATCCTCACTTGCAATGTAGACCATGTGATCAAGCTTCGTAAGGATAAAGAATTTCAAACGGTGTATTCGAAGGCAGGCGCAGTTGTTGCTGACGGAATGCCACTGATCTGGGCATCCAAAATGCTAGGCAAGCCGCTTAAGCAAAAGGTATCCGGAGCGGATCTATTTAATCGATTGGGCAACGCCTTTGAGCAAAGGAAGTACCGGCTGTTCTTCTTAGGCTCAGCTGAAGGCGTAGCGGAACGGGCAGCGATGAATTTGAAAACAGCGCATCCCGGAATAAATGTGGTTGGCTGTTATTCTCCATCCTATGGATTCGAGCACAATGAGGAGGAGAATGAACGCATTATAGAGATGCTGACTGAGTGCCAACCAGATATCGTGTTTGTTGGTGTAGGAGCGCCTAAGCAGGAAAAGTGGATTTATCGCCACTATACCTCTTATCAAGCTCCGATATCGATCGGAGTGGGAGCGACCTTTGATTTTCTATCAGGCTCAGTGAAACGAGCGCCTAGCTTCATGCAAAAAACAGGGTTCGAATGGTTCTGGCGGCTTAGCCAAGAGCCGGGTCGACTCTGGAAAAGATATCTTGTAGATGATGCACAATTTCTACTTTTATTACTTAAGGAACTGCGTAAGCGGGATAAGGTGAAGGAAGGAGGCTTGGAATGAGTGTATTTACGCCCCCATCTGTTAGGTTTATCAAGGCAGCTGGTATAACAGGGGGAACTGTTGCTGTAGGTGTCTCTCTTCCGCTGATCATCGGATTCTCCAGTGCGATGCTGAGTTCATCGAACAGTCTGCAGGGAGCCATTCTCTCAGCCATCCTATTCCCAGCCTTCTTGTTAGCCATACTTAGACCCAAAATGCTGGTTGCGTATACCTTGCTAATCTGGGCAGTTGCTCCAGAGCTACGCCGCATTGCTGACTGGTCAGAAGGAGTGTATCACTCTGTATCCTTGCTAAGTTTAGCCCCCTTGTTAACCGGTGTAACCTTGATTATTCCGCTGCTGAAGGAGATTCACAATATTCAAAAAGCCTCCACGCGGATCATGTTACTGTTCGCAGTTGCACTGGGTTATGGAGCTTTAATCGGCTTGGCCAAGAATGGTATGGGCTCAGTTTATGACTTAGCAAATTATATTGTGCCACTGCTGCTATTGCCGTACTTTGCCGTCACAAAGTTCAAGCCGAGGGATATCGATCGATTGCTTAAGGCTTTTTCCAATATTGCCGTCCTAGTTGCCATTTACGGGATTGTTCAGTATTTGACGGTGCCACCTTGGGATGTGTTCTGGATGAAACATGCGGACATGATGTCCATCGGAAATCCATATCCATTGGAAATTCGAGTGTTCTCCACACTCAACTCACCGGGTCCGGCTGCAACATTCTTAGCATTTGCTTTAGTTCCAATGATACTGGAGAAAAAATGGCGGGGAACATTGCGCTGGATTGGTGTTCTGCTGGTTGTAATCTGCCTTCTGACTACCTTAGTACGCGCGGCATGGCTGATACTTCTGGTGATGTTGCTCATGTACATTGGAACCTCTCCTTCTAAGGGAAAATGGAAAACCTTGATCCAATTAGTTTTTGTGGCTGCTGCGTTGTTCTGGGTAGTACCGAAATTGCCTGGTGCCGAAGGACTGGTGGCCCGGGTAGAGACACTTTCTTCTGTTCAGGAAGATCACTCTTATAATGAACGACTAAGTTTATGGCAAAACATGCTGCCGATGGTCGCCGCCAATCCAGTAGGTCAGGGAATTGGTAGTGTAGGTCAAGGGACTAAGCTTGGTAACGACGGTGAGCTTGGAGAGTATGGAATTATGGATAACGGAGTTATCGCCTTACTGCTAACCTTTGGTGTTCTGGGTGCTATTTTCTTCTTCGGAGCTTTAGGCGCAGTTGTCAAACAGATATTCGCTAGAGTAATCAGAAGGGACCAATTGCAGCCATACGCCCGACTTGCGTTAGCTACTTGGACCGGTGCGATAGTCAGTCTGGTGTCAGATAATGGGTTTCCCGGACTCAAGGGATACTTAATCTGGATGCTAATCGGTCTTGGCCTCAGCGCAAGGGAGATTACTCAGAGTAGAAGGAAGGGAACACCGTATGCAGCAGTTGAATGCAAAGTCTCTCCCCACTAGAACAATCTGGTCATCCTTTAGAATGTTCACAAAGAGTAAGGACAACAGCTCGGCAGCCGTAAAAACTATGTTTGTCAGTGTCATGATCCTACTGATTAACATGTTAACGGGTGTACTGACCGCCCGTTATCTTGGGCCGACAGGGCGTGGGGAACAGACGGCAATGATTAACTGGTCACAGTTTCTGGCGTTTAGCATGAGCTTTGGGATTCCGTCAGCTCTGATCTATAACGCTAAGAAAAACCCGGATGATGCCGGAGTGCTTTATCGTATGGCATTGCTGCTTGGTATCATTTTTGGGGTCATAGCGATGATTATTGGTATCGTGGTCTTGCCTTACTGGCTGAAATCCTTCAGTCCGGAGGTCGTGACCTTTGCTCAGTGGTCTATGATTCTGTGTCCGATTATAGTGATCTCTCAAATTAACAATGCAGCTTTTCAATTCAGAGGAGAATACAAGAGGTTTAATTGGATTCGCTATCTAGTCCCATTGCTTACACTGATAATGATTGGGATATTGATCGCGCTGGATCAGATGAATCCTTTTACAACTGCAGTTGCCTATCTCCTTCCGGGAGCGCCACTGTTTATCGGAATGACGATTTCCTTGCTTCGCACCTATAAGGTGAAGATGAGAGGGGCCTTTCAGAATTTAAAAAGATTATTCACTTACGGGCTGGGTTCTTACGGCAATGACTTGCTTGGTAATTTCTCTACCTATATCGATCAGATCGTAATTGCCGGTTTGTTACGACCTGCTGATCTGGGGCTGTATGTAGTGGCTGTGAGTCTATCGCGAATGGTTAATTTTTTCTCAAGCTCGATTACGGTCGTGTTGTTTCCTAAGGCTTCTGAGCTGTCAAAAGAACAGGCAGTTGAGTTAACATTCAAAGCCTTCCGAATAAGTACGACCTTCACCATGTTTGGCGGAGTAGTCCTGATGCTCTTAGCCCCTTTAGTGATTCCGCTGATGTACGGCAAAGACTTCAATGCAGCATTAACCGTGTTTCGCTTGTTGCTCCTTGAAGTGACCATTAGCGGAGGGACGATCATTCTGGCGCAGGCCTTTATGGCGCTAGGCAAGCCGAAAATTGTTTCGATGCTTCAAGGTTTCGGCTTACTCTTGGTTATCCCAATGTTGTTCCTGCTCATCCCTAAATTTGGCTTACTCGGAGCAGGGATAGCGATGTTGTCATCATCAATCCTGCGATTCTTCTTCATTGTTCTCAATATAAAGTACACCTTAAAAGTTAAACTTCCACGGTTACTCATTACCCGGGAGGACATCCAGTGGATGAAGACGACGATGAATTCTTACATTCGCAAGAAACCGATGGATATGAATGGATAATGCGAAAGACAAAGGAGGAAACCTTCATGGATTCAGTAAAAAGCGTGGTAGGCGGCCAAGGCGATTATCCAATATCGGCTGTCATTATCGCTCAGGATGACGAAGTTCGAATATCTAAAGCCATACAATCCTGCAGGTTATTCGCCGACGAAGTGGTTGTGATTGACGGAGGCAGCAAGGACGGGACAGTACAGCTTTCCGAAAGCTTAAATTGTCGAGTATATGTCAACCCATGGCCCGGATATGCGAAACAGAGGGAGTTCGGAGTAGAACGCGCGGTTCATGATTGGGTCTTCCTTATTGATACTGACGAAGTGGTGAGCGACGAGTTGGCCGCAAGTATTCTTGAACTGAAACCGGGGCTTATCGATCAATCGGTTGCCTATTCTATCTATCGGATCGGCGACTTTATGGGCAGATGGCTGGATCGTGGCGAATATCTAGTGCGCCTTTACAACCGTAAAGCTTATGGCATTCGAAACAGCTTGGTGCACGAAATGCCCGAGGTTTCTGAAGAGCGAACTATACGTTTGACAGGAACGCTCTGGCATTATGGGTACCGCAGTATTAACGATCATGTGGCACGCTTCAATAAGTACACTGACTTGGAAGCTGAAAGTGCGTATGCCAAGGGCAAACGATTTCGGGTCAGTCATCTGCTGGTAAGACCGCCAGCCCGGTTCCTGCAAAAGTATTTCTTACACGGGTTGTTCAAGAAGGGAATGTCAGGTTTCGGTGTATCCGTATTCTGGGTCATGTATGAATTCATGGTCGGCTTCAAGCTTTACGAATTAATTAGATCGGGAAAGCTGACTCAGCACAATGCGAAGAAGAGTCAGATTGAGAAGGAGAATAAAGGAGAGAGAAGCTATGCCGTACAGTGACGGATTGAACATTATGACGACTGGTCTTAGCTGGCCGTCGCTACAGCCGGGTGGGCTTAACACGTATTTCAAATCCGTTTGCGAGCAACTCTCCTCACGTAATCGGGTGCATGCGTTGATTTGCAGTCAAGAAACGCCTGCTACACCCGAGGAATTGATTATTCACAATGCCGGAGATCCAAAGGATGGGATCTGGAAACGTAAGGATGCTTTCCAGCGTAAAGCGGCTGATCTGATGGGAGAGGGCAGTGGTCGTATAGATATTTTATACACTCACTTCGCTCCTTACGGTATTGGTCCAGCGCTGGAAGCAAAAAAACGTGGGATTCCTGTAGTGATGACTTTTCATGGTCCATGGAATGAAGAAATGAAAATTGAAGGCCAAGGCATTAAGCACCGGGTCAAGACAACTATCGCCAAATCCATTGAACATAGAGCTTATAAGCTAGCGGATAAGTTCATCGTGCTTAGTGAGACGTTCCGCGATATTCTCCATAAGCTGCACGGAGTGCCTCTACACAAAATTATAGTGATACCAGGAGCAGCTAATGTGGAACGTTTTATTCCCGCTACGAATCGATTGGCGATTCGCCGAAGCTTAAATTTACCTGAGGGAGCAACAACCGTGCTGACTGTCCGGCGGTTGGTCAATCGGATGGGACTACTCCAGCTGCTTGAAGCTTGGAAGCAAGTTGCGGAGCGTTTCCCGAATGCGATGCTGCTGATTGGTGGCAAAGGGCCGCTGCGGGGGGAACTTGAAGAAAAGATCGCAGACTATGGCTTAAGCAACAAGGTAAGACTGCTAGGCTACATTCCCGATCATGAACTAGCCTCTTATTATCAGGCAGCGGACATGTTCGTGGTTCCCTCACAGGCATTGGAGGGCTTTGGTTTGATTACCGTTGAAGCCTTATCTTCAGGATTGCCAGTGATGGCTACACCGATTGGCGGCAATAAGGAAATCCTGCAAGGCTTCCGGCCGGAATTGCTATTTAAGAGTCCAAGTAGTGACCACATGGCCGAAGGCATGATCCATATGCTTAGCAATCGAAAGCTGCTTCCGAGCCGGGATGAATGTAGAGAACATGTACTGGAGAGATATACCTGGGAGCATGTTACGGATCAAGTAGAATCCGTGTTCCTACAAGCCTTAGGAGAGGAGGTGACCACGTAATGCTTAGAGTGGCCTATATAGATCACACTGCTAAATGGAGTGGTGGAGAAGTTGCCCTATTTAACATCCTTACCCATATTGGAGAACAGATTGATCCACTTGTAATCCTGGCCGAGGATGGTGCGCTGGCTGAACGGCTACGTGAAAAGGGAATGGATGTCCGTATTATTCCGCTAGATGAGAGCATCAGAAGTCGTGGTAGAAATGCAGTCAACTTGGGAGCACCTGCTGCAGCCTTCAAGCTGTTGGCTTACGGTCGTAAGCTTGCTCCGCTCTTAAAAGCGGAGAAGGTAGATTGCGTGCACACCAATTCTCTGAAATCTGCATTATACGGAGCCATCGCTGCTAAAATAGCGGGCGTTCCATTGATTTGGCACATCCGGGACCATATTGGAGCTCCTTATTTAAAGCCTGTTGTTGCTAAAGGAATTCGTTTACTGTCGCGCCTGCTCCCCAATGGAGTCATCGCGAATTCACATTCTACGCTGAATGCTTTGGAGCTGCCGCGTTCGAAGAAAACGCTGGTCGTATACTCCGCATTCGCTAAAGCGATTGGTAATGGGATCGGCATGCGGGATCAGAAGGAATTTAACGTATTGCTAGTTGGTCGATTGGCGCATTGGAAGGGCCAGCATATTGTGCTGGAAGCCGCAAAAAGCTTTAAGAACGAACCTCGCGTGAAGTTCTGGCTGGCCGGAGACGCTCTCTTTGGAGAAGAGGCTTATAAGCAGGAATTGCTTCAAAAGATAAAAAACGACGAGCTTACTAATGTAAGCATGCTAGGGCATGTGGATGATATTCAAGGCCTTATGAATACCGCTGATTTACTGATTCATACTTCGGTAACTCCTGAGCCTTTTGGCCAAGTGATCGTTGAAGGAATGGCAGCAGGATTACCGGTTGTTGCCTCCAATGAAGGCGGGCCAGTAGAAATTGTAGTTCCAGGTGAGACAGGATTACTGATAGAGCCTGGAAACGCGGCGATACTGGCAGACTCCATTAAATGGATGCTGGATCACCCAGAAGAAAGACGGCGGATGGCGGACAATGGGATGAAACGAGTGAAAGAGCAGTTTGTTATCGAGAATACGGTCAAGGACATCGTTGACTACTATAAAGGTTTGTTGGCGAGCACCTGACAGATGAGATGACACGGTAATTCTGAAGATGATGCTCCATAAAACTTTGAGGATGATTCACATGAAAATTGCGATAGCGCACGATTACTTAATCCAAATGGGCGGCGCGGAAAGAGTGGTGGAAGTCTTTCATCACATGTATCCCGAGGCTCCAATCTACACAACGGTTTTTAACGGAAGCCGCCTTACTGACAATCTCAAAGATGCGGATATACGTGCCTCTTGGCTGCAAAAGATACCGGGGGTAAAGACCAATTTTAAAGGGGTGCTGCCACTTTACCCAATGGCCATCCGTGATTTGGACTTTCGCGGTTTCGATATCGTCCTGAGTTCCAGCAGTGCTTTTATGAAAAGTATTCAAGTTCCTAAACATACGTTTCATCTTTGTTACTGCCATACGCCTATGCGCTTTGCATGGGATTATGACACCTACATGGAACGTCAGTCGAATTCCGGGTTGTTCAAGAAAATGCTTAAGGTATACATGCAGCAGCTCAAATCGTGGGACCAGCGGACTTCTAAAAATGTGAATCAGTTCGTAGCCAATTCTTCAGTAGTGAAGACAAGGATTCAGAACTATTATCACCGGGATGCAGATGTCATATTTCCACCGATTAATACAGCCCGTTTCACAAGCTCTTCTAGCATTGGTGACTATTATTTAATAGTATCTCGACTTGTTTCCTACAAGCGGATTGATTTAGCTGTAGAGGCTTTTAACCGTAACGGTCTTAAGCTGTACATCGTAGGGGATGGACCAGATCGTAAACGTCTCGAAGGCATGGCTAAGGACAATGTATCGTTTTTAGGCCGGCTAGAGGATGAGCAAGTAACCGGAATGATGGCACAGTGTAGAGCATTTATTTTTCCGGGAGAAGAGGACTTTGGAATCACACCGCTGGAAGCGAACGCTGCGGGAAGACCGGTCATTGCTTATCAAGCAGGTGGTGCACTAGATACTATTATTCCTTATGTAAATGGTGTGTTCTTTCAGCATCAAGAAGTGGAGGATCTACTAAAGGCTATTTACGAGGTAGAGTCCTACGCTTGGGATATCGATCAAATTATGGAGCATGCACGTAAATTTGATGAGCAGGCGTTTATGGTTAAGTTCAAGCAGTATGTTGAGCAGGCCTACGTCAATTTTCTAAAAGGAGGATGATTGTATGAAGCTGACAGTAATCGGTACTGGGTATGTGGGTCTTGTATCTGGCGTATGTTTTGCACTGGGCGGACATCATGTCATCTGTGTGGATAAGGACGAGGAAAAGATTAAGAAGCTGAAACGGATGGAATCACCCATCTATGAGCCGGGAATTGAGGAACTGATTGAACTGAATCTTCGTGAGGAACGATTATCCTTTTCTGCGGATCTGCAGGATTCGGTACGTCGTTCAGATATTATCATCCTTGCAGTAGGTACGCCATCGTTGCCTAATGGTGAAGCAGACTTAACCTACATTGAGAATGCAGCTGTTGAAATCGCTAAAGCGATGGAAGGGCACAAAATTATAATGACAAAATCTACAGTTCCCGTAGGAACAAATGAGAAAATCTCCAACATACTTTCTAAATCTACCCATCATTCTTTTGATATCGTGTCTGCTCCCGAGTTTTTACGTGAAGGGTCAGCGATTCGCGATACCCTCCATCCCGATAGAATTGTCATTGGTCTCGATAATCCAGAGCTGGAACCAACTATGCGCGAGCTTCATAAGGGTTTCACAGTAAATGTATTTGTAACAGATATACGCAGTGCTGAAATGATCAAATATGCTTCGAATGCATTTTTGGCCACGAAGATTTCCTTTATTAACGAGATCGCCAATATTTGCGAAAAAGTGGGAGCTGATGTAACCGAAGTAGCACAAGGAATGGGTATGGACCAAAGAATCGGGTCATCCTTCCTGCAGGCTGGCATCGGTTATGGAGGCTCCTGTTTCCCGAAAGACACTAATGCGCTCATTCAAATTGCGGGCAACGTCGATTACGAATTCAAATTATTGAAATCTGTAGTCGAAGTGAACAAAGGACAACGGTTTATGATCATCTCCAAGCTGCATGAATCACTTGGCAGTCTGCGCGGTTCGACGATTGGGATCTGGGGGCTTGCTTTCAAGCCTAACACTGATGATGTCCGCGAAGCTCCCGCCAGAGAGATTGTAGAGGCGCTGGTGGCTGAAGGGGCTACGGTTAAACTGTATGATCCAATCGCAGCTACAAATTTTAGGCAGCAATATGATCATCCGCAGCTTCGTTGGTGCAATCTGCCAGAGGAAGCGGCTGAGGGCAGCGATGCCGTATGCCTGCTTACCGATTGGAGCCTACTCAAGGACATTGATCTGCATCAGCTGGCGAAAAGCATGCGTAATGGGGTGCTGATCGATGGACGCAATGTGTATTCCAAGGAGCAAATCGAGGGTACCGGCCTCGTTTATCATTCTGTCGGCCGCCCGCAGATGGGTGGATTGAGCGGTTATTCTGCTAGTGTGGCTGGAGCGGTTTAATCTATATATATTGAACTTGAGATTTTTGTGTTAAGTGTCAGTCGCAACTGCGGTGAATGTTTGGACTTCCAGCCGCTGTTGTCTGCAGATTTCCTGATTCTAACCGCTAATAGCTGTAGAAATCCGGAAAAGCTTATGCTTACGAAGTGAGCTTTCCTACGGAAAGCTTTTAGGCGGACGCTATCGCTCTTACAGTTCCAAAATTCCCCTCCGTCACTCCATTCCCTTATCTTAAGTTTCTAAGCAATTTATAAAGTTAGGTACTCTGATTGTTTATCGCAGTAGCAGATAACCTTGTTGTTGTAGTAGTACTTGCGTTGGCTGCTGCCTCCATAGGAGCAGAAGCCAATCTTTAGAAAAACGTGCTTGCTTCCGGCTGGCACAGCTCGGTGCAGCACGGATTAGAATTAAGAAGCAGTTGGTTAGGTAAAGAACGGAAAGGGAATTTGGAACTGTAGAAACGGAGTGTTCGCCCGAAAGATTTCCGTAGGAAAGCTAGCTTCGAAAGCATATGCTATCCTCGGATTTCTACCGCTGGCGGCGGTTCAAATCAGGAAATCTGAGGATAACAGCGATCGGAAGTCCAAAATCCCTTGGAGTGGTTCATACCTAATAAATTTTTTTAAAATGCATCCGCTCGAACTAAGGCTAAGCGGAAGCTATACGTTTTGATAACAATTCAATTATGCTCGATTTCCATATATTAAGGAGGGTTCATTCTATGAAAATGGTACTTCTATCAGGCGGTTCAGGTAAACGGTTATGGCCGTTGTCCAACGACTCACGTTCAAAGCAATTTCTAAAGGTACTTGAAAGCCCTCAAGGTGAACCAGAATCCATGGTACAACGTGTCTGGAGACAGCTGGAGGAAGCGGGAATGGCAGAATCATCTTATCTGGCCACCGGCCGCGGCCAAGTAGAAATGATACAAAGCCAACTGGGAAGTCATGTGCCGATTATCGTTGAACCGGAGCGTCGGGATACTTTTCCGGCTATCGCCTTAACAGCTACCTATCTTTATTCGGTTGCAGGTGTTTCTCCAGCGGAGACGGTAGCGATTTTGCCTGTTGACCCTTATGTAGAAGCATCCTTTTTCGATACCATAGCTATGCTTGAAGGGACTATGCTAGAAAGTGGAGCAAATCTGGCTCTAATGGGTGTTATTCCTGAACACGCCTCAGAGAAATACGGATATATCATTCCTACCACCGAAGAGGCGGGGGAGAACGGTTTTATGAAGGTGAGTCACTTTCAAGAGAAGCCAGACCGCATACAAGCAGAACAGCTTATCGAGCAAAATGCATTGTGGAATTGCGGAGTATTTGCCTTCCGTCTAGGGTACTTGTTAGATATTTTGCAGCGTAAAGGGTTGCCTTTAGGATATGAAGAATTGCAGAAGCAATATAAGCTATTGTCTTCCATCAGCTTTGATTATGAAGTGGTGGAGAAAGAAGAACATATTGTGGTACAGCCGTATGATGGATTCTGGAAGGATCTTGGAACGTGGAATACGCTAACAGAGGAAATGAGCAGCAAGCATGTAGGCAAGGGTTTTGTGACGGCGGATTCTGAGGGGACTTGCTTGATTAATGAGCTGGATATTCCAATTACGGTAATTGGTGCGAAGGATCTGATCATCGCGGCTAGCCCGGATGGGATTCTAGTTACCCATAAAGCCGAGAGTCCACGGATTAAAGAAGTGCTGAAGACCTTTGAACAGAGACCGATGTACGAGGAACGCCGCTGGGGCCATTACAAAGTTATTGATTATGTGAAATATGACGAGGGCAATGAAGTGCTGACTAAACGGATTTTTATATCCGAGGGGAATAATATCAGCTATCAGTTACATCGCAAACGTAGTGAAATTTGGACAATCGTCAGCGGCGAAGCAAGTATTGTGCTGAATGAGAAAAAACATAATGTGAAGGCTGGGGACGTGGTACGTATACCGGAAGGAACGAAGCACGCAATCCTTGCTTTGACGGATGTTGAGTTTATAGAGGTACAGACGGGTTCTGAATTAGTAGAAGAAGATAATATTCGTATTACTTTAGACTGGAATGATATAGAACTACAACAATTCATTTCATAGGTCTAACCTATCTATTTAACCAATTCGGAATTTCTTAAAACAGGTAAATTGACTCAATTATCAAAAAAAGTCATAAAAACACTAAATATATCATTAATTGTCGTCGATACTTACGGTAAGAGAGATTATTTCTCTTAAATTGAAAAGGCAAACCTATCGAAAGGTAGGGACGCAAAGCTATAGGGCCTTCGAAAGAGTGGCAGCCTGGCTACCGAAAGGGAGATTATTTTGAAAGCTTACCGTACGTATCGATTGTTTGGTGCATTTCTGTCACTCGTCCTGTTTCTGACTGCACTTCCGCTTACTGTTGGAATTTCGCCGTCTGTTGTCATAGCTGCTTCAAATTCTGGAACGCCAGTTACCCCAGGAGCCTCACCTGAAGCCGTAAAGCTGCTTAACTATTTTTACTCAATCTCAGGAAAAGGAATCCTTGCTGGCCAACATGACTATTTAGAAAGTCCAGATGAAATTAACAATATGCTGAAGGGAACCAGCGGACAGTATGCAGCTCTTCACGGTTATGAAATGGGTGCGATCAGTGGCCAGTCTGAAGGAACGATGTCCTGGCAGCGTAAAAATGTGGTAAACAGCGCCATCAACTGGAATAAAGCGGGCGGAATCGTAGCTATGACTTTTCATGCTAACCTGCCGGGCACCTCTTATGACTGGGATAATGTTAAAAAAACGCTTAGCCAAAGTGAATTCGATAGTTACGTTACACCGGGTACCAAGCAATATAACAGTCTGATTGCTGAACTTGATAAGGTGGCAGTATCTCTAAAAAGCTTGCGAGATGCGAACGTCCCGGTACTTTGGAGACCCTATCATGAAATGAACGGGAACTGGTTCTGGTGGGGGAAGAAAAATAACTTTTCTAAACTTTGGAATATTATGTATGACCGTTTTGTTAACGTTCATAAATTAAATAATTTGCTATGGGTATGGAGTCCGAATGCTCCCAATGTTTGGTCAGATCCGTATGCGTTAACTTATCCAGGAGCTGATAAAGTAGATATCCTGGCAGCAGACATATACGAAAATGATTACCAGCAAAAATACTATGATAGCTTGTTGAGTCTAGCCGCGGGCAAACCGATTGCGATCGGGGAAAATGGTGAAATGCCTAATCTGGAGAAGCTTCAACAATCACAAAGTAAATGGACTTATATGATGAGCTGGGGAAAAATGCTTTATGAGAATAACAGTGCAGATACAATCAAAACTTTTATGAATAGCAGCTATACCCTGACTAGAGATAAATTAAATAATAGCTTGGTACCCACACCTAGCGCCGCACCGGCACCTCCCGAAGAAGAGGGAGAGGCAGCAATTCCTCTCGCGAAGGGGCTTGCAGGAGAGTATTACAACAACATGCAGCTATCGGGAGCAGCAGCTCTTATTAGAACCGATGCAATAATCGATTTCAATTGGCGGCAAGGATCGCCGGATGCCGCCCTTGGGATTGATCGTTTCTCCATACGTTGGAGCGGTAAAGTTAAGCCCTTATATGATGAACAATATACATTTTACACTACATCAGATGATGGCATCCGTGTCTGGGTGAATGGGGAATCTGTGATTGATAGTTGGACGAAGCAAAGTGGCACTGAGCGTAAGGGCAATATTACGCTGAAGGCTGGTCAGCTATATGATATCAAGGTGGAGTATTACGAAAATGAAGGCGATGCGAGAGTCCGCTTGATGTGGGAAAGTGCTAGTCAAGTTAAAGAGACAGTTCCAGCAAGTGCGCTTTTTCTTCCGGATGTCTCCTGATTGATGAAAATTAAAGGTCGATCCTTAGTAGCTCTGCGTTATTGCAGAGCTACTAAGCTATAGTCCTCATTAGGTCAGAAGACGATTGTCCGATAACAGGTATGTTTATTTATTACCTGTGGAGGCAGTACAGCTACCGAAAGGAGGATTTATTTGCGTAAATATTATAAGCAAAACAGATTGTTGTTTACTATATTACCGGTGTTTATTATTTTTTCCTTGCTGCCTTGGGGAGAGGTTAAGAGTCTTCCGAAGGCTATGAGTGTTTCTTCCTCTCTTCCCCCGGCTATACCAAGCAATCCATCAGCTTCTGAAGAAGCCAAGCAACTGTTGAGTAATTTGGTGAATCTACGTGGCAAAGGTATCCTGTCTGGTCAGCATGATTATCTAGAAAGTCCAGATGAACTGGTTCATAAGCTGAAGAATACTTCGGGACAAAATGCCGTTCTACATGGTTATGAATTAGGGGCGATTAATAATCAATCCAAAAGGACAATCGCCGAACAGCGGCAAGCAGTAATTGACAGTGCAATGGAGTGGAATCAGACGGGTGGCATTGTAGCCATGACATTCCATCAGAGTTTGCCAGGAACTTCTCCAGAATGGTCCAATGTAAACAGAAGTCTCAGTCAAGAGAAGTTTAATGCTTATGTTACGCCTGGGACGGCTCAGTATAAGAGTCTAATCTCTGATCTAGATGAGATCGCTGGATATTTAGAACAGCTGCGTGATGCTGGGGTTCCAGTCTTATGGCGACCTTACCATGAAATGAATGGCGGTTGGTTTTGGTGGGGGAAAAAGGACAATTTTTCAGCGCTTTGGAATATTGTCTATGATCGTTTTGTAAACACACACAAACTGAATAATCTACTGTGGGTGTGGAATCCAAACGCGCCGAATGAATGGGCAGATTCTTATGCCGCCTATTATCCCAGTGCAGATAAAGTCGATGTTCTGGCTGCGGATATCTACAATAATGATTATAAGCAGTCCTACTATGAGGACCTGCTCACACTTGCTGAAGATAAACCTATCGGAATCGGGGAAAGTGGGCAGCTGCCGAACCCGGATGTATTAACCAACAAACAAAATAAATGGGTTTATATGATGACCTGGGGCAAATTGCTGACAGAAAATAATACGCCACAGTCCATCAAAAGCTTCATGAATAACTCGTTTATAGTATCGAGAGAGGATTATGTTCTCACAACAGAAGTCCCTTCGATAGCACCGGTAACCCCAACGGGTTTAACTGGAGAATACTATAACAATACTGATTTAGAGGGAGAACCGGTGCTTATCCGCAATGACCGTAAGATTGATTTTAATTGGCATGGTGGGTCACCTGCATCAGAGATAAATGAAGATCACTTTTCTGTACGCTGGAAAGGGAAACTCAAACCCAAATTCAGTGAAAAATATATGATTTCGGCATCCTCTGATGATGGAGTCCGTGTCTGGATTGACGGAAAGCTGATTATCGACAATTGGAAAAATCAAAGTTCAACCCTTCATAAAGGTAGTATCCCGCTCACAGCAGGAACGCTTTATGATATCCAAATTGAATATTATGAGAATGAAGGGGATGCCAATCTTCGCTTGCTATGGGAGAGTTCCAGCCAGAAGCAGCAGGTGATTCCACAAGGGGCATTGTACCTTCCTTAATCTAATGAAATGATAGGGCAAGACATTCCGAAAGAAAGAGAGGACCTATGGATGGGAATAACGAGGAGAATATCTAATAGAAAAAATAAGATATCAGCAAACAAACCATTACTGTTATTACTAAAATTCGCCGCATTAACCGTCTTGTTTCTGTTGTCTGTCTCAGTTTTCGGAACGAATAGAACGAATGATTATAAGGTAGGTGCCAATATACCGAGACTGTCTACAGGAAGTGATCTTGCAGCAGAAATACCGGATGGTACTGTGATCTGGAATCTGGGACAACATGATGGCTCAGCAGCTGAATTTGCTGCGAGTGGCACTTCCGGCAGCAAGAAGGAATTTAATGTTACTTCTTCAGTGCTCAAATCATCGGCTTTTCAGAGCTTGCCTGCAGGCTTGAATGGAAAGACCCAGCCGGAATTAACGATCACATATCAGCTAAATAAGATCCCGGAGAACGGGGTCTTATTTAGCGTAGGTATTCTAGACGCTTATAAATCTGTGCCGCAAATGAGTGTGTTTTCCAATCATCAATTGTCGGGGATCATTCAAATTGCGGGCGTTGCTGGCACAGAAAGTAAATATAGCTTTCAAAAGACCTATGAATTATATATCCCCAAGGAGCAATTAAAGATAGGATCAAACGAATTGAAGCTGCAAACGGTTCGCTGTTTATATTGCAGTGACAAAGAAGACGAATATTCCTGGTGGACATGGGATAATCTCCGTTTAGAGTCTCTTAACGCTCCAATTTCCGAGCCTATTCATGGCAGCTACACACTGACCGGAACAGTAGTGAATAATAAGCAGTTTTATTTTGATGAAGGTGCAGTTACGCACTTGCCTTATGTTATCAAATGGCTAGGTATGGCTTATAGCGGTAATGTGATGCGTACCAGCTGTGCTAGTGATGTCGGGAGATCCTGCTCGAATATGATGGAATATTACAAGGTATTGCAGGGTTACAACATGCAGGCGGTTGCTCTGTATTTGCATACTGGTGATATTAAGCTTAAGACAGATGGATCGTTGCCTGCTGATGCGGAGAAAAAGCTGACAGATTATTTTGAACAATATAGCCCCTATTTTCAATACTATGAGGTAGATAATGAGCCAGGGCTATTCAATCGTTCTAAGGCAGTAAATTTGGCGATTGCGGACTGGCTAAATAAAAAGGGCAAGCAAATCGCGCCCCATTTACAAACTGTTGCTCCAGGATGGGCGTATTGGCCGGGCTACAGTGAGGACTCCTGCGGTAATCAGAAGGGAACTGAGAAGGCATGTGGAGATCCGGATGGATGGGAACGTGATCCAGAGCAGCGTATGGAGCTGGAGAAGGTTACGGATTTGACCAATGGACACTCGTACGGCGACTCTTATATTTTTAGTAACGGGGGAAGCTTTACAGAGAATTTGAAGACTTTCGCTGGCGCAGACAATGGACTCGGCAAAAAAATGCTGACCACTGAATTTGGTACCTCGGACAGTCATGTGGACGCCTATCAATACGGGGCAACGGAGCGGACAGCCGCGGTATTCGATCGGATCATGCGTGCACATATCGGTTATGCGGATATGTTTGTGCAGCATGCTGCTTTTTTTAAGGATTTCAGTTTATTCAAATACGGGTTTAATTTAGAAGAACATGATCCGGCGACCACAGAGATTTATTATACAAAAGAAAATGAGGATTCACGTGTCAGCATCATGAGAAGGCTTAGTCTTGCTTATGCTACGCATGGAGCTCCATTAACTTATCAAGTTGCAAATAAAGATGTGTTAGCCGATAAGTTGGTTTATGTTCGGGCCGTGGATACTTCCACGTTGAAGCCTCTTGCGGGAAGCGGAGCGACCTCGAATAAGGTACTGGTTAATTTCGTTAACTTTGAGTCTACTCCGCAGACCGTGAGTGTAAATGTGACTATGCCGAAAAACGTTATATATGAAGGGGAACGTTTTGGAAACGGGGATACGTATGAAAAAGCAAGAAGTTATGTAACAGGGAAAAAGGCTACTCCCACGTTAACCTTTACGGAGAAACTTGCTCCGGGAGAGGCTGTACAGTATATTTTGCAGCCTTCCTCTGAAGTAAAACCGTCGGCGCCTAAGGGATTCAAAGCCGCGGCAACAAAAGGTTTATCTGTGAAATTAAATTGGCTGGAGGCACCGGGAGCAAGCTACGAGCTGCTTCGTGCTGAAGGTAGCGGTGGGGAAATGAAGGTGGCAGCTACTGATGTGAAGCTTACAGAATATACGGATCATAATTTACGTGAAGGGACGTTATATACCTACGCGGTAAGGGTATCTGGCTCCAATTTACTGTCCGATAAAGTTCAGATTACAGCCACCGGACTGGTTCCTCTGGATCGTACGAAATGGAAGGTAACCTCAAATGTGAATACGGCAGCCTCAGCTCCGAGTCTTGCCATCGATGGGGATCGGCGCACGCGCTGGGATACGGGGAAACATCAGGTTTCCGGAGAGTATTTTCAGATTGATCTGGGTGAAGCACATGAAATTGAAAGAATAGATTTGGATAGCACGCTTTCACCTTTTGATTATCCAAGAGACTATGTAGTCTATATTTCTGACGATGCTCAGAACTGGAACAAACTTACCTCTGGAAAAGGCACGAAAGAGCTTACTAAAATATCCTTCTCTAAAGTGAAGACGAGGTATATCAAGATTGTACAGAACGGAGCTGGCGGGAATTATTGGTCCATTCAAGAGCTTCAGGTGTATTCCAGAGAATAAGGCTACCATTTGAATTTATGTAATCATTTATAGCGCATACTAAATAACCTCTGCGAGACAATTCTCTCGCAGAGGTTATTTTTATGCTTTAAGTTGCTTCTAAATAAAATGGAGACCTGACATATAAGGTAAGGGAATTGCCTCTGACTCCCCCGAGGGATCAGAGGTGTGAAGCGGACTCGCTGGATCAAAGAGCAGCGATATCAGCTCCTTGTCGTCCTGGACGGACGACAAGTCGTGACCCTTGCGGCAGCCTTCGGTCTGCCGCAAAAGCGCTGGCCGGTCTGCGATGCAGACCGTCCCGCTGTTCGCGCCGGCGCTTAAGGAGGCGCCGGCCTTACGCAGGAGCGCGAGCAAGCCGCGCTCCTGCCACGGCACTGGCACCTGCAGCGCGCCTACGCCGCCGCACAGTGCCGCCTTAGCCAGCAGCGCCGCTACCGCGCTCGGCTGGCCGGCCCATTCCACCGCCGTCGCCGTGCTCGGTGCGGGCACATCTGCCGCCGCTGGCACAGCCACCGCGGCGAACCCCTCGATGCTGCCGTCCCGAACGGCTACTAGTGTGCGCTGGGTTAAGCCCAGCACACCCGCGTAAGCCTCGGTCCCCAGCAGCAGCGCCAGCTCACCCGGACTATACACATGTCCGGTTTCGCGTTCATTCAGCAGCCGGTTGACGGCGAAGAAGTCGCCCGGCTGCATCGGCCGCAGGGTCCATTCTTCCCCTGCTGCGGCTGCAAGTGCCTGAGCCGAGCCTTCGTTCAGCTCGGCAAATTGCGTACCTCCGAACGGTACGCATCCTGCTCGGGTGTACAGTGAGCGATCACCCGAGACAAAAATCAGCGATGCGCCCGCTTCCGCAGCATGGGCCTGGCATTTCTCTAGTAGCTGACCGGCTAGTCCTTGTCCACGAAATGCAGGGGCGGTGCAGACTGCACCTATGGAAAATACATTCAGAATAGCATCACCAGTTTTGATCGTAGAGGGTACGAGTCCCATGAAAGCTGCAACCGTTCCGTCCTCGGTAATAGCCGCATACGAATGACTGAGTCCCGGGCGGAAAATAAGTGGAAACAGTTCTTTCATTGAAATGGCACCCGGTTCACGAAAGATGGAATCTGCAAGCAGAGCTGCTTGATCCAGCTCCGCAGGTTTAATTAATCTCAATTGCATAACATTCAGCCTCCTATATGTACACACGATGGGGAGAAAGCATTTACATAAAGTATAAGGCCAGGGGAATGAAATCTCCAATCTTGTTTATATTATTCAATGTCTCAAAAGGATATGGATAAGGGTAATAAAGTACATAAATAAGGAAGCTTCTTATATTTTAAGCTAGAAGTGAAAGGGAAGTGAATAATCGGTGTCCCAACTTGCAGATAATATTATATTATTACTGGCTGCGCTCCTGCTTGTAGGCGTATTTTCCACCAAGTTCTCCACTAAATTTGGAATGCCGGCTTTAGTACTGTTCCTTGCTGCGGGTATGGTGCTGAGCCAATTTATTTTTTTTAACAATGCTTCCTTAACACAAATGGCCGGGATCTTCGCACTGGTTGTCATTCTATTCGAGGGGGGGATGCAGACGAATATTAAGGATATTAAGCCTGTTATTCGTCCAGCATTATCCTTATCAACGGTAGGCGTAATAATGACGACAGTCATCGTAGGGGTATTCGCCAAGCTAATTCTCGATGTGTCATGGGCAGAAAGCTTTCTGTTTGGAGCGATCGTTGGATCGACAGATGCGGCTGCAGTCTTCTCGGTTCTTGGCGGTAAGAACATTGATAAACGTTTGACCTCTACGCTAGAAGCGGAATCAGGAAGTAACGATCCAATGGCGGTTTTCTTAACCGTATCGCTGATCGAATGGATACAGCATCCGGATATTGCGATATGGGGGCTTTTGTTGTCTTTTATATGGGAGATGGGAATTGGCTTAGTACTGGGTTTTGTGCTGGGTAAGATCGCAGTTTACTGCATCAATCGAATTAATCTGGATTCAACAGGTCTTTATCCGGTAATGGCTATTGGTTTTGCTGTTCTGACCTATGGTTTATCTGCATGGGTACACAGCAGCGGATTGCTGGCTGTTTATGTTATGGGCCTTACTCTTGGCAATTCCGAGCTCATGTATCACCGTACCATTATGAATTTTAGTCACGGCTTTGCTTGGATGATGCAAATATTCATGTTCATCCTGCTGGGCTTGTTAGTATTTCCTCAGGAACTGGCGGAAGTGGCTTGGCAAGGCATCTTGTTATCCGTCATTCTGATGGTTGTAGCAAGGCCAATCGGTGTATTTATAAGCCTGCATTTTACCAAATTCTCAATTCGTGAAAAGACATTGATTTCTTGGGCCGGACTGCGTGGAGCCGTTCCGATTGTGTTAGCGACTTATCCGCTGCTGGCTGATCTGCCACACGGACGACTATTCTTTAATGTTGTATTCTTTGTCGTGCTGACCTCGGCGGTGATTCAGGGAACTAGTATTTCACCGCTAGCTTCCCGATTGAAGCTTGTGGGGCAAGAAGATTCAGATCAGCCTTCACTGATGGAGCTGGTTGCTCTTGGCAAGACAGACTCGGAGTTCAATCATATTGGAATTAATCCTAATATGCCGATTGCTGGACAGAAAATCTCAGAAATAGGTCTGCCAGACGATATCTTATTTACGGCAATTATCCGCAACAAAAAGATTGTCACCCCTCATGGCAGTACTGTTATTGAGCCTGGGGATACTGTGTATGTACTAAGTCCAAAGAGTAAACGCGATGAGATGAGGGCTTTCTTCCGCAGTAGAAAAGGAAAGACCGCGGAGGAGGATGTTTCTTTAATCTAAAGAAGAGGACCTTTTTTCCAAAGTGTGACACACATAATAGGCCTAATAACATAAGTTGTGCTAGAATCGGCACAATATATATAATCTCCAGAATAGTTGCAAAACGCAAAAGAGTGTGTTAAATTGTATATAGATTTAGAACGAGTCTAAATACAATTACAATAAATGAACCATAGGAGGTTTTATTAATGACAACACAACTAAAGAGCCATACTGAACTGCAAGCTGCATTGAACCGCCAAACCGCAAACTGGTTCCTGCTCGGAGTAAAACTTCATCATTATCACTGGTATGTTAGCGGATCTCAATTCTTTACACTGCATGAGAAGTTTGAAGAGTTATATAATGAAGCTGCAGGTTATGCGGATGATTTGGCTGAGCGTTTGCTTTCTATTGGTGGACAACCAGCCTCCACGATGAAGCAATATCTTGAACTGTCCGACCTACAAGAAGCACGCGGTGGCGAAGATGCTAAGGGTATGGTACTCGAGCTCGTTAGAGACTTTAAGACGGTTGCTAAAGAACTGCAAGAAGCAATTGCAGCTGCAGAAGAACTAGGTGATCAACCAACTGCGGATCTGTTGATTGGCATCAGAAGCAGCATTGAGAAACATGCTTGGATGCTGAATGCTTTTATCGGTTAAGACAATATCCTTATAAGGGATAGAACATACAAAGAGCGCCTGCGTATCGTTAACGCATGGCGCTCTTTCTTTTGAATACTTCTATTTAATAAATACTCCACCAAATGGCACGGCTTCGCGCAGGAATCGTTTAATAATACCATCATCGTTATTATCTCTTTCAAATCGGCGATTCTGGCGTCCAGCTTGAAAAAGCACAGGTCCATGGCCCGTCATCTTCCAGTGATAACTCATATGCTGGCTAGCTAAATGGTTGCCGTAAACGGTAAGCTCCAGCTTCGCGTTCTCAGGATAGGCAATTATGCTGCCTGCATCCACATAGAGTGGATTGTAAGGATGAAGCTCAGCTTCACAAACCGTTCCTTCAGTCAGTATGCCAATGATACCTTTACCTGTAAATTTTACCTTCACAATATCTCTTGTAACGAGCACATTCTTCATACTCAGTACCCGTGTATTCATCGTAACTCCTTCGCTGTAGAAGAAGAGATGTTTAAAGTCGTACAACAAATCGCTCTTACCATCAAGCTGTAGAATCTTTACCCGATAACCCGGTGGAAGGGCGGCGACAAAATGGCAAGGACCAGACATATCTGAACGAATTAACTTGTGCTTGCGATAGATGCCCTTCACATCCATAAATCTGTCTGCTCGTCCAGTGGCAGGCCCTTGATAAGCGATAATTTGCTGTGGGTGCAGCACATGAACCTCTTCCTTCTCCACGAGAGTGAAGGCTACGGCTTGTCCGCTCCCGCTGTCGCTTTCATCTTGGACATCGATGTTCATATTTCATCTCCCTCATGCTGTAGGCGTTAGCTTTACTAAATGTTCAAGATTAGCGCAGACGGTCTCCTTTTCTAGAACGGTGAAGCATGCTGAAACGGATAATCCGGATGAGTATAAAATACCCTAGAATCAGACCGATCCCCGTAAAAATAGTCACTTTAATTTTATGAAAATATTCTTCGCGTGCGGTCCGGTCATTTTGCAATGCATCAACCATCTGCGTCAGTTGGCGATTCTGTTCCTGCAGGGCTTCGTTCTGTGTCCGGTAGGCTTCCATTTCCTGCATGGTATTCGCAAGCTTATCTTTAGCTTGCTGTAGCTCTTCTGCTGTCTGCTGAAATCCTTCTTTCAATTCATTGACTTCGTTTGGAAGCTCAGAGAAACTTTTGAATCCATTATAGATATCACTGAATATATTAGCTTTTGCTACTGGGGCTGGAAGAGCTATGGAAACGGTCAGCAGAAGCAGGAGCGAACATAACAGCTGTAGATATTTACGGTATTTATGTTGTTTCATCTATATAATCACCACCCGATTTAGGCTTTTTATTTCTTTTATTTTAACACAGCTTGACAGCTTCTGACAGCGTACGCTAAGCGTGAATGGTGTATCTAGTGTCAGTAATATTTGCCTGCTAGAAATGATTTTGCACTTCCGTATAGAGCTCTATTTGGCTGAGTCTTCATGATTGAGAAGAGGGACTATTTATCGTATACTTTGGACGGGAAGGGGCTGCTGCGAAGTGAATAAATGGCTTAAGACAATGTTATTTTTGGTCGGATCTGCTTTTTTGACGAGGTTGATTCCGTTCTCATCTTTGTTTCGGAATTTAGACACGATGATACATGAATTTGGTCATGCGCTGGTGACTTTACTGTTGTCAGGCAGTGTGCTGCGGATTGAGCTATACGCGGACCATAGCGGTGTCACTTATTCAGCTATTCAAGATGGAGGCAGAGCGATTCTGGTATCGCTGTCCGGTTATTTGCTGGCATCCTTATTCGCATTGCTGCTCTTCTATTTCTATAGTAAAGGACGGCATGACTGGGGTCTTATCTTGGCTACTACGGTTGCATTGATGATGCTGTTAATGTACGTTCGGGGAAGCTTCGGAATGATGTGGTTGAGTGGGTTTATTGCGCTGAACGTTTTAATGCTGGTGGTTTGGAAAAAGGCCAGCAAATTTTATTATCTGTTATTAGCTTTTTTGACCTTGGAAGAGTCTGTAATGGGGAGTTTATTTCTGGTATACGCCGCCGTTGTATCCCCGTCTCGCGCGGGAGATGCCAGTAATCTGGCAAGGATGACTTCGGTGCCGGCCATATTTTGGGCAATCCTATTTTTTATGTTTTCTCTGCTTTGCGCCAAATGGGCGCTGGGCCTATTTTTTAAGCGGGAACGAGTGCAGCCTAAACTTCAGAGCCGTTAAAGATAAAAAGCTTAAAATTTTCGTCATAAACAGACAAAAGGGGTTATTTTTGTGAGAGTCAGTCTACTTAGTATGTAGAATGGCTCTTTTTTTGTCGATAATATAGAACCGAACATACATTCCATGACATGGAGTTGTCCGCCATTATTGGTACATTAATAGAAGACCCAAAAAAAGAAAGAGGTGGAAAATATGATGGAAAGTATTCATCCTACATTTACGTGGGGTCAAGATCGTATTTTTGCAGGTGGCAATCGCGATGCTGTTTTGCTTGTCGAATGGAAAGGAAATATGCCTTCAGAACATAGCCGACCTATGAGCCATAAGGTGGTAGCACGTGATATTGAACTACAAGTTTGGCTTGAGCCGCATCTAACTTTTAAGCGCTGTTATGGATGTGAGATGGAGGCTGGAGAAGGTCATTCGCTCTTGCTTAAACTTGGCAAAATAAAAACAGGACAACGCAAATTCATAGGGCTGGAGTTCAGTACCTCTAGTTCTGTAGCCGGTAAATATGAGGCGCTCTCCCTACAGTGGAAGTATAAAAAGCCAACTGTAGAGCGTGTTCGTGAACTCCCTGTGAAGGTGCTTGAGCTGGAGTACGCGCATCATACCCGCATTCTGAGCGATACTTGCTGCTTTTATGTTGAGAAGCATCTGGAACTGCTAAAGACGTCTGAAACGGTTGAGGAGGCTGCTGCGTTACGAAATAAAGGACAGTATAGTGAAGCTCGGGAGAAGCTCAATCGTCATGCGGATAAGCTTTTGCTGCTCGCGGTACGCTCTGGAGATCCTTTGCTGCTGAAAGAGGCTGAAATGTTGTATAAGCAGATAGGTTTCGAGCATCAGCTTCGTAGTAAAGCCGTTGGTGGTATTTAATATAGGACATGCTGATCGGGGATGCACATAAACGAAAAAAGACCTATACATAAATTGGATTTTCAAGCGGATTCGGCGGAAAATATTCAGAAGAATTGTAATATAAAATGTGGTAACATAGTAAAAAAGTTCTATCACAATTTACTTTTTTTCATAAAATAATGGGTCTATTTAACCATAAATCAAGGGGAACTGAATATGACAGACCGATTAATCCGACTGATGCGCATTATTACACTTGTTCAAGCCAAGCCAGGGATATTAGCCCGTGAATTGGCGGAACGCTGCGGCAACAGCGAGAGAACGATATACCGGGATATGGACGCGCTTAGCGCCATGCATATTCCCATAACCCACCTGGGGCATGGAAAAGGTTATGCTTTTATTGGGAATTTTGCACTCTATCCCTTGGATTGGTCGGAAGAAGAAGCAACCGCATTTTCGCAATTACGCTATATTATGAAAGATATAAAACCGGTACTACCTATAGATTTTGAAAGCGCGTATGAAAAAGTAGTCGCAGCTGAATATAAACGGAAGGCGGAAAGAGAAGAAACAATAGAACGTGCAAGAAGAGAAGTAGGGGTGGGGTGGGCAGAAAGGAACAGTTCGCAGATGGAACAACACTCTTTTCTTACTCCGATCCTGGAGGCTTTATTAAAGCAAAAGAGTATACAAGCGAATTATAGTGAAAATGCATTAGAAGAGAAAGGGATCACTATTGATCCTTATTGTCTGGTCCCGCTGGAAAGTCGTTTTCATCTCATAGGATTTTGTCATCGCCAGGGTGTTATTCGTACATATCATATCAACGATTTTTCTAATGTGAAGCCATTAAATCGTTTTTTTTCGAAGGAAGCATTTGATGTGCAAGCCTTTATGAAGCAGAAATGGTCACTCGATCGGGATAGTTTACAGGTAGAATTCAAAGTGAAATTCTCAGAACGGATAATGGAAGGAATTAAGAAGGACGAATTGCCTTTTAAGCCAAGTAAAGTGGATCGTCAAGCTAGATGCTTTCACTTTAAGGTTTCAGTGGAACAAGATATAGGATTTGTCCGCTGGATTAAGAGATTTGAAGAGGAAGCGGAAATCATTGAACCGTACTATTATCGTGAAGTAATCAGGCAGCAGTTGGAAAAATGGAGTTCGCACTATAAATAGTGATACGCTCATTTGACCTTCGTTCAATTCGAAAGATGGGGTGCTTGTGCAACCATTTAAATGGTTGCCGGAGGCATCCTTTTTTTGCGAGTAGGTCGAAGATGTAAACCTTTATAACTCTCTAATCATAACAATATATAACTAAACATAACTAAACACAACTCAATCTATAGAAAATCGAAAAAACGTATGCTAGAATAGCATCTACATATATACATATGAAAATGGGAGGAATGGAAATGTTTAAGAAATGGTCAATCCGGATCTTTGGCGCATTAGCAATTTTTTTGGTTGTGAATTTATCTGCGAGCGCAGTGGTAGAGGTAGAGGCAGCCGCCAAGAAGACAGAGATTATAGTATCGGCTGCAGCCAGCTTGCAGGATAGTTTAGATAAAATGGCGCTTCTCTATGAGAAGAAGCATCCCGATATTGATTTGGTCTTTAATTATGCTGCATCCGGCACATTACAGAAGCAGATTGAACAAGGTGCTCCGGCTGATCTATTCTTCTCTGCCGGGGATAAACAGATGAATGCGTTAGTGGATGCTGGACTGATCTCTGACCATAAGGTGCTGCTTAAGAATCAGTTGGTTCTGGTCGTCCCTTCGAATTCAAAAGCTTCATTAAATACGATCACTCAGCTTACGGACAAATCGTTTAAGAAGATAGCGGTAGGACAGCCTGAATCTGTACCCGCAGGTCAATACGCTCAGCAATCGTTAACTGCGAAGAAGGTATGGGATACGCTGCAGAACAAGCTTGTATTCGCGAAGGATGTCCGTCAGGTTCTTTCTTACGTCGAAACGGGGAATGTCGATGCAGGCTTTGTCTATAAGACAGATGCATTGACTTCAAAGAAGACGAAAATTGCTCTTACCGTGGGTCCGCATGTTCACAAAGCCATTAATTATCCGGCAGGTATCGTGAAGAATTCGAAGAATCAGAAGGAAGCTAAGGAATTTTACAGTTATCTTCAGAGCAAGGAAGCCAGTGATATTTTTACAAGCTATGGCTTCTTGCTTCCTTAATATGAAATCATGAGTAGAATCGGGGTGAATAAGGATGGAAATAAACTGGACTGATTTCTTCGCCCCGGTATGGCTTTCCGTTAAAATATCAGTAATTACCAGTATTATTGTGTTCATTCTGGCAACAGCTGCAGCGAAGGCTATGGCAGGTCGGAAATTCCCAGGTTATACCTTGGTCGAGACTGTAATGCTACTCCCTCTCGTATTGCCGCCGACCGTTGTAGGATTTGTTCTGTTGGTCGTTTTAGGTCGACGCAGCTGGATTGGCAGATGGTATGAACAGATGACGGAGCATACGATTCTCTTCACATGGGGGGCTGCGGTTATCGCCGCGGTTGTTGTAGCCTTTCCTCTCGTCTACCGTACGGTGAAGGCGGGCTTTGAAGGCGTGGAAGCGGATCTTGAAGATGCGGCGCGTGCACAGGGAGCGAGTGAACTTCAGGTACTGCGATATGTCACATTGCCCCTTGCAGGTCGCTCACTAGCTGCAGGGTATGTGCTGGGTTTTGCTAGAGGGCTAGGAGAATTCGGTGCTACGATCATGGTAGCTGGTAATATTCCTGGCCGTACACAGACTGTTCCTACAGCGATCTATGTCGCGGTGGATGGCGGCAACATGACGCTTGCTTGGATGTGGGTGTGCTCCATCATTGTTATGTCTGCTGTGATGTTGATGTTTGTGAACCGGCGTACTTAATTTGGGGCGTGAGAAGTGGCTCCGCGAACGGACTGTTAATCCATCATTCATTAGAAAAATAAAGGAGCTATTCTCCGGTAATTTGGAGAATAGCTCCTTTATACTTTTAACGGATGTACCCTTTTTATCAAGTCTCGTAAATAATCGTCCCTGTTTCCGTGAGATCGTATCCGTGAATGGACCCAAGCTCACTTTGAAAGGCTGGCGAGCGCAAAATATCAATCACGGCGGTGATCCACTGCTCATGCTCCGGTTTCTTTAGCATTACGAGATCATAACACTCTTGAATCAAGGGGATGAAATCAATGCCGTCGACAATTTTGGCAGCTTTTTCGGTACCGATGGCCACATCGGCTTCTCCTCGTGCCACTTTACCAGCGACCGCTAAATGGCTATTCTCTTCCTGCTCATATCCAGATAGGCTTGCAGCAGGAATGCCGTGCAATCGAAGTTGTTCATCCAATAAGACGCGTGCGCCTGCGCCTCGTTCTCTATTGATCAGTGTAAGTCCATCCTGTTGGAGATGAGACCACTCATGGAGACCTCTAGGGTTTCCCTTTTGAACATATAATCCTGCACTCCGAGTCAACAGACGGACTACAACATAAGGGAAGCCCACAAGTATTTTACGGATATAGGGAAGGTTATATTCTCCAGTATCGCCGTCGAGCAGATGAGTACTAACGATGTCCGATTCTCCATGATACATGGCAATTAAACTATCGAGACTGCCCGCGTAGGAACGAAGTGGGCGCTCAGTAGGCAAGGAACGTTCCAAATATGTGGCTAGAATATCGAGTGACATATCCTGACCCGTAATCACGAGGCTCTGTCCTGCAGCTTTACTGTTAACGTGGCCAGAATGTGAGGCAACTTGAGTTAGATTCGCCCCAGCAAAAGTCAGTGGTAATGTCGATGGGGCAATGCCACTCCGGGTATTTTGTTTGTAAGCTTCTAAATCGGATTGATCGACTCGCATCTGTTTTCCTACACGGTAGGAGGGAAGCTCCCCTTTTTTGATCAGGTCATATACTTTTAATTTAGAGATCTTTAGTAAGCGTGCGATTTCCTCAGCCGTATAGGATGTATTATCAGACATGATAAAAGCCTCCAGAACTTCATAATAGGACAAGACTACCTTATTTTGAAGTCCTGTGCAATTAGGCTATTGTGGTTTACCCGCCTGCTGTGTGTTGGATAATTTGATCAATTCTGATACGGTGACAAATCGATAACCTTGCTTTTCTAATTCCGGTAAAATAATTTTAAGCGCTTCTCTGGTCTGAGATTGACCATGTACATGGTCATGAAACAGAACGATGTCGCCATTATGTGCATTTCGAATAACCTTATTCGCGATACTCTGAACCCCAGGGCGATTCCAGTCCCGTGTATCCTGATGCCAGGACCATAAAATAGGCTTTAATCCCATATTATTCGAAATATCAACTAGTGTCTCATCATACATTCCACCTGGAGGTCTGAACAAAGAGCTATGCTTTCCAGAGACCTTTATAATTTCTTCCTCAGTTAATTTCAGCTCTCGCTCAAACTGGGCCTTATTAATAGGTTTTCTAAAATAAACGTGATTGTAGGTATGGTTAGCTAATTCATGCCCTTCGGAAATGACTCGTTTCGCCACATCTGGATATGTTGCAATTCTTTTTCCAATAGCAAAAAAGGTGCATTTTGCATGATATTGACTCAATACCTTTAATATTTGATCGGTTTCAGAAGGGTCAGGACCGTCATCAAACGTCAATGCAATCACTTTTTGGTTAGTATGTACTTCCCAAATCATGTCTCCTCTTTTTTCGTAGTAGTCGCGGTTTTTACTTGGGCTACCTAGAGCAGAGTTCGTGAAGCATAACAAGAGAGAGAGGGTAGTCATCATAATTTTGCTGCTAGTTTTCATGAATTCACCTGTTTTTTTTATTTTAGAATGCTCCTTTGAATGGTCAAAATATTCATAGTTTCAGTTTTGCAAAGACAATCAGCCTTTTTTCATGTTCTTTCTTCTTTCTGCTATATCTGCCTGTGCAAGTAATAAGATTCATTCTAGCTTCAGTAGACTTTCCGAAAATTCGTTCCAAGGGTGCTTCAGCAGTATTGAAGATTTCTACAGACTCTACAATATAAGTTAGTTTTCGTCCGTCTGAATTAGAGACGGTAATTTCATCGCCATGCTTGAGCTTTTTGAGTTTGAAAAAGACAGCTGGACCTATATAACTGTCCACATGTCCGTCTATAATTACATTGCCCTTTGCACCTGGCAAAATTCCTGGGTATAGAATTCCGGCAATATTGGTGTCTGTAGGGACGTCCATTTGTCCATCAGAGAGCAAAGTAACCGGTTCTATTTTGGCGCTTACCTTAATCGCTGGAATGTTTAGCTGAGTAGGCATAATAGGTTTGGGTAATGATGGTTTAATATTAATATCATTCTTTCGAATAGCTGTAGTAGGAGTTATTATCATTTCTTGTTGCTTTGTTTGCAACGGCTTAGTTTCTGGACTGCTTTCCTGTGAGTGTGAGTCATTACAACTGGCAGTGGTTAAAGTGATGACAATCAAGATTAATGAATATATCCATTTTTTCATGTTTAAGAAAAGAAAGAGGGGATTCCCCCTCTTTCATCCTCCCTATTCAGTTTGTTCGCTAGCACCGCCGTGGCCTGTTTTTGGCATTTTAGTTGCTTTCATTTGAATGCTTTTAGTTTTAATGCTTTTTGCTTTTAAGCTCTTAGCCTTCATGCTCTTTGCATGAATTCCTTTAGTGGAGTGACTCTTCATATTCATTTTCTTTTCATGCATTTTATGTTCTTTTTCTTTCTTTATTTTCTCAGCATGTACTTTTTTCTCATGTTTCGTTTCGACTGGTGCAGCGGAAGCCGCAGAAGCAACGGATAGCATTAAGCAAGTGGATAAAAGAGCTACGGACAATTTCTTCATAATCATTTAGTGGATTCCTCCTAGATGTTTTTTCCCTACGAAGATTAATATCTCCATTTCAGTTGCTTTTAGATTGGTGGATTACTTCCATTGGAGTTTGGGATTGGCATAGCAATTGTATTTTGATGTGAAAATTGTTATGAAAATGCCTTATAATGAAGTTCAATATACAGACATTTGGTTAGGGGTGGGATTATGACACTTATTGAGAAAAGAGAACACCGGCAGTATCCGGAAATTACCCGCCTAGAAACGTCGAGAGCTGCTTATGAGCGTGATTACTCACGCTTGATTCATTCGCCTACTTTTCGTAGGCTGCAAGGCAAATCTCAAGTGTTCGGGGCTGGCACGGGTGATTATTACCGGACACGCCTAACTCATTCACTTGAAGTCGCACAAATTGCTCGAGAGGCAGCGAAAAGTCTGCTTAGATCTTACCCAGAGGTGGAGACAAGTAAGGCGGAGAATCCGGGGCTTGTTATAGATCCAGAGGTCGTAGAATGCGCGGCCATAGCACACGACTTTGGTCATCCGCCCTTCGGTCATAAAGGGGAAGAGGTGCTAGATAGCATACTGGAGCAGCTAATTGAAAAAAAGACGAATGAGGCTGCACAACAAGCTGGTGCAACGGGTGCTGATAAGTTGTTCATTCATGAGCAGATGAAGCAGCGCTATGAACATTTTGAAGGCAACGCTCATAACTTTCGATTGATTATGTTTCTAGAGAAGCGTGAGAACATTGATGGACTAAATCTGTCGGATGCCGTGCTCCTCGGAGTTAACAAATATCCTTTTCCCGGCACCTCGTTAAAAAAGGGGATGTACCTTCATGAGTGGGCATATATTTCGGAGATTCGCAAAGAGTGGGGAATCCCGGCAGGGAAGAAAACGTTGGAAGCTCAACTGATGGACCTTTGCGACGATATCGCCTATTCTGCACATGATTTGGAGGATGGAATTAAGGCTGGAAAGATTGAAGTGCATGAACACTTTATGCATGATTCCTATATTCAACGACTAATCGTGGAGAAGATCACAACGTTAGAGGATTTCTTTTGGAAGGGTTGGGAGGAGGAAGGTATTCGCGCTAAGGTTGAAGAGGTGCTTAGTTCATTTCTTAGAGTATGGATGGAAAAGATGCCAACTTGCGAGAATGACTATTCCAGAACTCGGCGTGAAGTTAAGGCTTATTGGGTAAGCACCTTTGTTGCAAGTTTAGGTGTGATTCCTGATGGAGACTGGAAGAAGGTCACCTTTATAAAGGAAGGAAAAGAAGATGAGGATATGCTGCGGACCGTAAGCGTGCTGAAAAGCTTTGCTTGGGTTACGATGATTCGTGATCTACGTGTGCAGCGGCTACAGAAGCGTAGTGAGTGGATTTTACGCCGTTTATGGGGAGCTTTTCTTGATCCGCAGACGTCCAAAGCCATTATTCCCTCAGATTGGCTGCAACGCTTCGAGAAAGATCAGAAACAAGCCAATCCCATCTGGACTTGGGAACATATGGTGATTGATTATATCGCAGGGATGACGGATGCCTTTGCTGAAAAAATATATAATGAGCTATATGGATTGAAAGTCGGATCGATTTATGATTTGGATTAAATAAAGGTGAAGATTAAAGCAGGTCTCCAATGAATTGGAGACCTGCTTTTTTGTCTTTTGGTGAACCATATATATTTTGTTAGTATTTTGTTAGCTATTCTTTAAATGTATAAATGCCAATTAACCCGCTTAACGACTCTATTTTCTAACAAAACTATTATTTTTGTGAATAAGTTATTGTTAATATAGGTGTTTGGTGCTAATATAATAACTAAATTGTTATTGGAAATAAATTGGGAGGTTGATAAAGAAGTCGAGTTTTGTACTTGAACAAAATGAAAACCTTTACAAAACAGGAGGTAAATTGAATGAAGAGGTTCAAAAAAAGCTTGATTCTATTTCTTACAGCAATAATGCTTGTTACAATGGCTGCACCTGCGTTAGCTAACGGAAAAACAAAAGAAAACCTCAAGACGCACTGGGCTGGAGAAAGTGTAGATAAGTGGCAAGGTAACGGTGTTGTTCAAGGTTATCCGGACGGTTCTTTTAAGCCGGATCATAAAGTTACGCGTGCTGAGCTTGTAAGTATCATTAATAAGCTATTTGGATTTAGCACTCTTTCGGAAACGTCATTCTCGGATGTGCCTGCTAAAGCTTGGTATGCAAGCGCTTTATCTATTGCGAAACAAGCTGGTTATTATAAAGGTTTTCCTGACAATAAAGCGAAAGCGGATGCTGAAGTCACTCGTCAAGATGCCGCAACATTACTTGCTTCTGTTTTTTCACTGGAGCCAGGGACTAAAGCGAGTACATTTGCAGATCAAGCATCCATCAGCGTTTATGCTAAAGATGCGATCGGGGCATTGAGCGGAATTCTATCCGGCTATCCAGACGGTACATTTCGTCCAAACGACTCGATTACAAGAGCAGAGGTAGTTACTATCGTGGACAGATTGGTTAGCGGATACTACAATACAGCGGGTACATTCACTGGAGGAGATATCCAAGGGAATGTTGTCATAAACCGTAGTGGGGTTGAACTTAAGAATGCGGCTGTCTCAGGTAATCTTTATTTAACCTCCGGGATAGGTAATGGTGAGGGTGTTTTAGAGGATGCAACTGTGAAAGGTAATGTTTTTGTATCTGGTGGTGGAGAGCATTCGATTCATTTGAAAAACTCTAAATTGGCTTCTGTAAAAGTGAATCGTCCTGAAGGGAAAGTACGGGTCGTTGTAGATGGCGGGACAGTAATCACTCAGTTGACTATTGATAGCGTTTCAATTATAGAAGTAGGTTCAGGTTCTATAATTGATCAGCTTGTGATTGGTAGTGCTGCTACGGGAACATTGATTACAACTAAAGGTACCATTAGTAAGCTTGTAGTAGGTGCTTCCTCTGTTGTCTTTAATGGAGTGACTTTAGTAGCGGGAACATACACTGTGAAGGATGGAGTTCTTGTTGGACAAGGAACAAGCACGCCAGCACCTGGTGGCTCAGGGGGTACGGGTATAGCGCCTACAGCAACACCAGTACCGACGATTACTCCAGAACCTACGGCAACAGTTGCTCCAACGGCAACACCGGAAGCTGGAATTCATATCGTTGACGTTGATGCATCGGCCGCTACCAAATCGCTGTTTGCTTATCTGGACAGCATGAGCGGCAAACAGATCATGTTCGGGCATCAGCATGATACTACTGTCTCTTTTGCTGGTAAGGATAAGAATGGAAATGTTATTTCTGACGTATACAGCTCCACCGGTGATTATCCTGCAGTTTTTGGTTGGGATACACTTAGCTTAGATGGATATGAGAATCCTCCTGGAGTTAGCGGAGATTATGAAGCGAGTAGATTAGGACTATCCGCTGCCATGAAGCAGGCACATGATTTGGGTGGTATTGTTACGCTAAGTACACATCCTTATAACATGGTGACGGGTGGAGATTTTAAGGATACTAGTAATACTCCGGGAGCGAGTCATTCGGTGGTATCGCGTATATTGCCGGGCGGAGATAAGAATGGAGAGCTTAATAAATACCTCGATCGTATCGCTAATTTTGCCAATAATCTAAAAGATGATGAGGGCGACCTGATTCCAGTCCTGTTCCGACCTTTCCATGAACAAAACGGAGGCTGGTTCTGGTGGGGTGCGGCTACAACGACGAAGAGTGAATACGCGGAACTGTACAGATATACAGTTGAATACCTGCGTGATGTTAAAGGCGTTCATAACTTCCTTTATGTCTTCTCACCAAACGGATCTTTTAACGGAAATGAAAGCGAATATTTAACGACTTATCCAGGTGATCAATTTGTTGATATTCTTGGAATGGACCAGTATGACAATAAGGATAATGCCGGTTCGGAAGCTTTCCTGGGTGGTCTTGTTAAAGACCTTAAGATGATTTCTCAGCTTGCTCAAGACAAAGGTAAGATTGTTACCCTATCTGAATATGGTTATAGTGCAGCTGGTATGAAAACAACAGGCAATAATGAGCTGGAATGGTTCACTAAAGTATTGAATGCGATCAAGGCTGACCCTGATGCGGCAAAAATATCGTATATGCTGACTTGGGCAAACTTCGGTGAAGGTAATAATCTGTATGTTCCTTATAAGAGTGTTCCTAACAAAGCAGATCATGAGTTGCTTCCCGATTTTGTGAATTTCTATAAAGATGATTTCACGGCATTTGCGAGTGATGTGAAGGATGATAATAAGTACAATCTCGAGGTTGAAGTAGCAGGAAAGAAACCTTTCATGCACATCGTAACTCCAAATAATATCAGTACAATAACAGATGCCGTAACCGTCATTCGGGCCAAGGTATTAAATGCAGTGCCTAGCAAAGTGACTTATACTGTGGCTGATTCTGGAGTAGAGGTGGAAATGACGCTAGGTGCGGATGGTTACTATAGCGCTTCATGGCAGCCAGACGCTGGTCTCAACGGCAGTTCAACTGAGATTACAGTGAGAGCATACGGAACCGGAGATGCTACTCTTACGCAAACTAACTCCGTATTCTTAAAAATCAAAGAAGTGCCAATAAAAGTGATTACTTTTGATACGGAGAAGGATTTGGAGCAAATCCAAAACAATGGTACTTGGTCTGGGCTTACAAATAACGCAGAAACGATCAAGACTGTATTACAACATGCGTCACTTGATGCTGACGGTAAGCTCGTTATTAACATTACAGAAGGGCTATCCGCCGAGGATACTTGGCAGGAATTGAAGCTACAATTGAATGATCTGGCGCTGGATGGAGTAGATCTCTCCCAAGTTACACGTGTGAAGTTCACAGTGTTGATTCCGGAGACTGCACAAAATGGCGCTAACAATGCTGCGGTACGCAGTGTGATTCAGTTGCCGCCAGATTGGGATACGAAGTATGGCATGGACTCATCCTATAAATCTTTGTCCGATTTAGAGAAAGTTATCGTAGATGGAACACAATATTATAAATTTGATGTTTCGATTGATCTGGATAATGCCGCTAAATCAGCGGAAGCGACAGGACTAGCAATATCTATTGTTGGCAGTGGTTTGGAAGTCGAAGGTGAATTGCCAATCTACGTAGATCAAATCGGTCTTTATAATACGTATACTGCTCCTGTTGCTGATAAGGCGCTGGTGGATAATTTTGAAGCTTATGGCTCCAGTAATGAAGCTTTAGCAGCGAAATATCCTAAGGCTGGTGGAGATGATGTGAGCGTATCTTTAAGTACTGAGCATAAAGCATCCGGGGATTACGGGATGCAGTTGCACTATACGATTAATAATGCAGGTTATACCGGAGTAGGTAAAAGTCTTGGTTCATTGGACTGGTCCGACTATAATGCACTCAGTATGTGGGTAGCTTCTGATGGAGACAACGCTTATGCTGAGAAAGGTGAGCCGCTTAAGCTAGTAGTACAGCTTGTCATTGATGGAGGATATTTCGAAGCTTATCCGGTCATTAATCCTGACAAGAACGGTAAAATAGTACTAAGTCTGAAGAATTTGACTGAGATGAGCTGGGGAAAAGCCGGAGAGCTTACTCAGGAAAGACTGAAGCAAGTTCAGAGCTTCAATTTGTATGTGAATGCGATGGACGGACAGAGCCACGAAGGTTCGCTTTACTTTGATGATATTCAAGCGGTTTATGATGGGACACTTCCGGATATGTCGGAAGAAGGAAATGGAGGCTCACAGGGACATGCGCCTGGCGTATTATACGCCTTCACTAAACAATCTGATATTGCAGGGTGGGTTATAGACCACTCGTCTGCCAATGCTCAGCTTCCAGTATTTGATGCCAATGAAGAAGCGGTAGGTGTACAATTCGATTTGATTAATACCGGTAATAATGCAAATGGCAGCTCCAAAGAATCCTTTGAACTTGCTATTAATCCTGAGAAGCTAAATATCACAGGGTTGGATTCAATCAGTGCTAAGATTAAGCTTTCGGGTGGTACAGCTAAAGCGCGTCTGTTCATCAAGACAGGTGCGGACTGGAAATGGACCGATAGTGGCAATCCTGTTCTTGTAGATTCAACGGGTTATACGACATTATCTATCTCACTACCGACCGCAGGAGTAGACTTGGCTGCTGTGAAGACGATTGGGATTATCATTGAAGAAGTTTCCAATGATGGAGGAACTTCGAATCTATATCTGAAGGAAGTATCTCTGGAGAAAGCTGTCCCAGCTGTTCATTATGGCTTCGAAACAGGAAATGAAGGCTGGTCCTTGAATTCTGGTTCAGCTACAGTATCTTCTGATGTGTATGCGGAAGGGAAGCAATCTTTGAAACTTGATTTCACATGGAACGGAGAGGATAAAGATCCTTTTATAGCAGTCTCAAAAGCAGCTGCTCTTGATCTGAGCTCATTCTCTAAGCTTGCTGCTAAAATTAGAATCGTCTCCGATCATCCTGACGTACAAGCTAAGCTGTATCTTCAATTAGGAGGCTATGCAGTATGGGTAGATTCGGGTGCTAAGATAGCTTCTCAAGATGGATTCACGGAGTTCACAATTGATCTCAGCAATCTATCTCTTGCGAATTTGAAAAAAGTAGACGCTATTGGCATTCAGTTTGTTACACCTTCTACAGCTGGTACGGCTACAGCTTATATTGACGAGATTATAGCTTCTAAATAAGAGCACTGCGATTTATGTGTGAAATAAGGGTCCCTGCTATCCATTAGGATTGTCCTAATGGATAGCAGGGACTGTTTCGTATGGTTAGTTTATAGCTAAGCTCTCTTTAAGTGTGATCCCAGGATTTTTTTCATTATAGAACAAGTGTTCTTAAAAATCAAATGTTAAATTTAATATTGGCGGGCATAATCAACGAGATTCAGGGATGGAGTGCCAGTAGATAAATAGGAATTCATATTTTCGGTAAAAATATTTACGATCCGATTAGCGTATTGATCGGTTACGCCAGCGGAATGAGGAGTGATGACTACCTGGTCCATAGTCCAAAGCGGATGATCCTGCGGAAGCGGTTCGGTTTCGAATACATCTAATCCGGCACCTCTAAGCTGCCCGCGGTTCAGTGCATCAATTAGAGCCTCAGTATCCGTAGTTGCACCACGTCCAACGTTAATGTAGTAGGAGCCTTGTTTGAAGGCAGAGAAGATTGCAGTATCGAATAAATGCTTAGTTTCATCGGTAATTGGGAGTATATTGATAATAAAGTCACCTTGGCTCACAGCTTCTGGCAGGTGGTCCGTGGTATACACTTGATCAAAATCAGCGAGTGGCTTGCCTGAGCGACTTACTCCGATCGTCTTCATCCGGAAAGCTTTAGCAATTCTGGCTGTTTCGCTGCCGATGGCTCCAGTCCCGACAATAACGGCTGTCTTACCGAATAACTCACTTTCACTGCCGTCAGAATTCCAGTAGCGGTTCATCTGATTACGAACAGCTGTATGCAAATTACGCGTGAAGAGAAGCATGAAGCCGAAGATTACCGCAGAAATAGGTTCGGCGTGCACTCCGCTCCCGCTAGTTAACAGGATTCCACGTTCCTTAAAACGCTCCAGCGGAAGCTTCTCAATTCCTGCAGACCAGGATTGAACCCAGCGAAGGGGAGAATCTGGACGAAGAAGGGTATCGGCGATGCCTTTGCCCCAACCGATTACGATTTCAGCATCAGCGAGCAGCTGCAAATCCGGATTTTTCCCGTCTCCTTGAGTGAATGTATAACCGGGTGCTGCTGCTTTGACCCTTTCTTGTTGCTCGGCGGTAAGTGGTTGTAAACATACTATGGACTTAGTCATGATGTATTCCTCCTGCTCTACGGTTTGATGAAAATGGATAATGTTATAGGATAAGGATACCAAATCTATAGGAGAAGGTGAAATTGATATGAACGCTAACGTGTCGGATAAAGATTCAGAACGGTTGTTTATTGCTGTGAAATTACCCTCAGTACTTCAACAAGTTGTCGCGGAAGAGTGCTCTAAACTATCTCAAGAGTTTCATTTTGCAAAATGGACTCATCCAGCGGATTATCATATTACCCTGCAATTTTTGGGAGACACTCCAAAGACGAAGATCCCGGATTTAATCATGGCGTTGAAGCAGATGGCAGGGCAATGCCGCCCCTTTAAACTATCCTTGGACAAATGGAATACATTTGGTCTTCCAAAGGCTCCAAGAGTGTTATGGGTAGGGGTTTCTGGCGAATTAGAGGAGCTGAATTTACTAGCTGAGAGAGTACACACTGCGACACTTCCATTAGGATTTTCAGCCGAATCTAGGGAGTACAAACCGCATCTCACAGTGGCACGAAAGTACCTTGGAAAAATTTCATTTGATGATAAATTGCTGGAAAACTTACTGAAATTGGATGATGAAAAAAGATCAGAAATCTTTCATAGAGACTGGACGATTGATAGTTTTGTGTTGTATGCTACCAGAATGTATGCCATTCCTATGTATGAAATGATTGAAAATATTACATTTTAAAATCGGTATTTTAGTTTTCAAAGCTTCCGTTTTCGGTTACATACAATAGGAATGTGCCGTGAAATAGGAGGAATATCATGTTAATCTTTAAACAAAACCGCTATATCGCGTTGCTTGTTGGCGTTATACTAGTGTGTTTCTCTGCCATAAGCTTAATGCAACCTAACCAGGTTGCCGAGGGGAAAATAGATAGTGTGCAGATGGATAAGTTGCAATCCACCAGCCGAGCATCGATAATTAGTTATTTGCAAGAAGAATCAACAGCTAGTAAGACGAGGGGCACTAATAAAGTTTCACAAACGAATAAGCTTTATAACACAGTTAACCTGTTCAGTTCCGCTTGGAAACCAGAGCAGGGTGTAGAATGGCTTAGTAAGAATAAAATAAAGCTACAAAATACATCGCAAGCTTCCATAGTTCGGGTAAAGGCTGATGTAGTACAATCTAGTCCAACTGCGCAGAAAGCGACGCAATTGGCGGAAACAGCAACAAAGAGTGCTCAGACTGTAGTTAAGACAGCCTCAGCATCTCAGAAAAACCCCCTCACAACATTGTACTTCTCTCGGACCGAGCTATTAAGCCAGGAGCAGCAAAGTAAAGCAACCCGGCGCTACGCAGTATCCGAAGAAGAACTGCTTCTGCTACAAAAAATTGTAATGGCAGAGGCGGAAGGTGAACCGTACCAGGGCAAGGTGGCAGTTGCCAACGTTGTTCTGAATAGGCTACGGTCAGCCAATTTCCCCGACACGATATATAAGGTCATTTATCAAAAGCACCAGTTCAGTCCTGTAGCTAACGGGCGTCTTAAACGTGTGAAGCCTAATGATGATAGTATTAAAGCGGTGAACGCTGCGCTTTCTGGCGTGAAAGAAGTTCCCGATGATACTTATTTTTTCCTATCACTTAAGCTTGCGGAGGATCTTACCGTGCATCATTCACAGGAGTATGTTAAGACCATTGGCAATCATACTTTTTATAAATAAATGACCGATTCTGTGAACCTCAGCTATTTATAGGGTAAACTAGACTATATAACCCTGGAGGTGGAACAATTGTCATGAAGATCACTTATTACGGACACTCAGCACTGCTGGTAGAGACAGAGCAAGCGAAAGTTATTATTGACCCTTTTTTGTCAGGAAATCCGAACTCCGGTATTTCACCTGATGACATTACTGTAGATGCTGTTCTGCTGACACACGGTCACTCTGATCATTTTGGAGATGCTGTGCAAATTGCCAAACAGAATGATTGTCCGATCTTTGCTGTTTTTGAGCTTGCAGAATACTGTCGAATGAAGGGTGCCAAGGTTAAACATATGAATATAGGTGGCAGTCATATTTATGGTGCCATTACCGTTAAATATACTCAGGCGTTTCATTCCTCATCGATTCAGGAAGGCGACCTTTGGATTTATGCTGGACAGCCCGCTGGGATTTTATTGACGATAGAGGAGAAGACGGTATTCCATGCAGGTGATACTGCACTGTTCAGCGATCTGCGTCTGATTGGTGAGAGAACTGCGATTGACTTGGCAGCTCTGCCAATAGGCGATATGCTGACCATGGGACCGGATGATGCGCTCCTTGCTGCACGCTGGCTGCGAGCAGATAAGGTCATACCGCTTCATTACAATACATTTCCGGATATTGCTCAGGATGCTGTGGGTTTTTGTGATCGGCTGCGTCAAGAAGGGGTAGAAGGATTCCCGCTTAAAGCTGGCGAAGGTATAGAAATATAGTAAATCCAGATTACATGTTAACACAAAAAAAGCAGGTATCTAGGGAGTTCCCCGGTTACCTGCTTTTCTTTATGGTGTAATACACACAGCTTCTTCGCCTCGGGCTTGAGCTCTTGCCCCTCTGATGTCAGCTGTTTTGTCTACCGGATTGCCTAACATCTGCAGAACAGTAGTCGCGCAGGTTTGCGGCTGATGCTTATCTGGAGCAAGACGGCGTTTACGCTGCTCTTCGAGAACAGAATACTCATGGAGCATCATAGAGAACCATTTGTCCACTACTTCAGAGTCGAGCACCTCTGCTAGTCCTAGCTCTACGAAATATTGGCAGTTTTTCTCTTCCTGGCCTGGAATAGCTTTATAGAAGAGCATTGGAATTCCCTTCGCCTGACCTTCCGTACAGGTCATGCCTCCAGGCTTTGTGATCAGTAGGTCGGAAGCATCCATCAGTTTATTGATTTCACTGGTGTATCCAAGAATCCTGACGTTAGGATGATTGAGTCTTGGATTGGACTTCATTTTGGCTATAAGCTTCTCGTTGCTACCCATACAAAAGATAAGCTGGATGTTATCCATTCTAGCTGTGAGTGAATTCATAATCTCTTTGCCGAACATCAGTCCCCAGCCTCCACCCATTATGAGTACAGTAGGGATATCTGCTAGACCTAGTTCCTTACGGAGCTGCGTCTTGTTGGAACGTTCCCAGAACTTCGGATGCACTGGAATGCCGGTGACTGTTACAAGCTCTGGAGCGATCCCACGGCCTGTCAGAATAGATTTGACGCGCGGGGTAGAGACGAGATATCGGTTGACCTCGGAATTTACCCAGCTACCGTGTGCATCATAATCTGTAATTAACGTATACAGCGGTACCTCCAATCCGCGACGCTTTAGTCTGGAAATGACAGCGGCTGGAATGGGGTGGGTGCAAATAATCAAATCAGGCTTTAGCTGCTCGATTACTTGTGAGGCATGTGTATAAAAAATCCGGTGAAGTGCCATCTTAGTCAACGGGTTCAATGATTTATGATATTGTGTCTTATACATCATGCCGACCAGCTTGGGCTGGCTGCTAACTGTTTTTCGGTAAGCGGAAAGAATCCATGGGGCGACCATCGGGTTAAGAAATTTACCTAGCTCGATGACTCGGCACTGGACATCCGGATTCAGTAGCTTTATCCCTTCGGCCAGAGCATAGGCTGCTCCTGTGTGGCCCGTACCGAAGCCTTCCGAAAACAGCAGTACTCTTTTCTTTCGCATAAGTTCACCTGCTACTTTCCTTTTCAATAGAAATGCGGAATTTCTTCTAACATAGATTAGGGAAAACTGTTCTCTACTCACATTATACAAATAAGACGTAAATAGAAAGTTAAAACCCTGCAATAAATAAAAAAATAAAAGATTTTCTAAAGTATTGCAAACTGCTGAGCTACATGTTAAAGTAATGAATGACCAATTGACCGGATTAGTAAAGTGGTCAGAAAGTCGGCGGTAATGATATTTTCTGGAGAAAGGAAGTGGGCACGGGTGGCAGTGGTGGATCGAAGACAGCAGGTACTTCAGGCCGCAGCAAAATCCTTTTCATTATTCGGCTATAAGGCGACTACCATGGATCAGGTTGCAAAGATCGCAAATGTTGGAAAAGGAACCATTTACACCTTTTTTACAAACAAGGAGCAATTGTTTGATGAGATCCTGCGCGATATGATGGTAGAAATGAAGATGATTGCTGATCGCGAGATCAGGCGAGACAGACCTTTCTTTGATAACCTGCATCGTGTGCTGGATGCCCTGCTGGAATTTCGAAGTGAGCAGGAGTTATTCATCAAGCTTTCCCAGGAGAGTCGCGAATTCGGAACGCCGCAGGCAGGAGAAGGGCTCGAGAAGATCGAGAACTTAGTTTTAGAATATTTAGAACGGGAGGTGCAACAAGCGCTCCAAAAGGGAGAAATTAAACCTTGCGATCCTAAAATCGTATCTGTAGTCATGTTCAGGTTATATATTGTATTGACTGCTGAACTGAATAAAACACATACTCCCTTGGACAAGGAACAGATTAAGATGTATTTTCATTTGTTTCTCGCCGAAGGATTGGCACAGTAAGCGTTGATTCAGGATAGGGATGGCGTTATCAGATTCGCTTTCCCTTAACAATTTTCAAGCTGTTTTAGGCATTGAAGAAGGGCCGAAAGGCGTTTTTTTATCCCCTAAATTGACCAAATGGGGAAAACAGTCACTTAGTGTTACGCAATATTTCGTAAACAAAGCATTTTAAAGAGAGCATAAGCTCATAAGGAGAGAACCAGAATGAAATCATTATCCGTATTTACCAAGGATCTTGGCGCAGCCCTGAGAAATCCAAAGGTGCTGATTCCGATGATTGCCATCCTATTTATTCCGGTGATGTATAGCGGATTCTTCCTAAAGGCATTCTGGGATCCGTATGGCAAGATGAATGAATTACCGGTTGCTGTGGTCAACCAAGACGTCGGTGCTAATTATGAAGGAAAACAACTTCAGGCCGGAGATGATCTGGTTGAAGAGCTTAAGGTAACCGATGGCTTTCAATGGAACTTTGTTTCACTAGAAGAAGCGCAAGCAGGAATGAAGGACAATACCTATTATATGGCGATTATTGTTCCAGAAGACTTCTCTGCTAAAGCAACTACGCTTTTGGATGATGAACCACAGCCGGCAAAAATTATTTATGAGCCAAATGAAGGCTACAACTTCTTGGCCGGTCAAATCGGTGGAACGGCTGTAGCAGAAATTAAATCTAAAGTATCCGCTAAGGTAACAGAGGCTTATGTAGAGTCTGTATTCAATCAGATCACTGATGTATCTAAAGGACTCGGTGAAGCGGGAGATGGAGCTAATAAGATCGCCGACGGTGCAGGCAAGCTGGATGACGGCGCTTTGAAGCTGAAAGAGAATCTTCTTGTACTGACTGAAGGAACCGGCAAGCTTCAAAATGGTTTAGAACCACTTACTAAAGGTGTATCTGACTTGAATGCAGGTGCTACGGCTCTGCAAACTGGATCTAGTACATTGGCAGGCGGTTTGCAACAATTATCAGACGCTCATACACAGCTTCAAGATGGTGTTGCACAAAGTGCTGCCGGTAGTAAACAGCTTAGTGATGGCTTGCAGCAAGCTGTAACAGGTGCTACACAGCTTCAAGCAGGAACGAAGTCTGCTGTAGATGGTACTACTAAACTACAAGCAGGAACACAATCTTTAGTTGACGGCAGCGCGAAGCTGAAAGAAGGTCTAACCTCTTCCGTTGATGGCAGCGCGAAGCTAGAAGCAGGATTACAGGCTTCCGCAGAAGGCAGCACTAAGGTTACTGAGGGCGCTAAAGCGGTCGCTCAAGGTTTGCAGCAATTGGCACAGGCTAGTCCTGAGTTGGCACAAAATCCAGCCGTACAGAAGCTCCTAGCAGCCAGTGCAGCTGTTGCACAAGGTAGTGAACAACTGCAACAAAGTCAACAACAGTTGGTACAAGGAGCAAGCGCACTTCACAGTGGGCAAGAGCAGCTTGTACAAGGTGCCACTCAGCTGCATGCTGGTTCGCAGCAGGTTGATGCTGGTGTAACTCAATTGCATGACGGAGCAAAGCAATTAAATGCTGGTAGCACTCAGCTCTTGGCAGGACAACAAAAATTAGCACAAGGTGCATCTGCACTTGTAACGGGTGGCGATAAGCTGCAAGCAGGTATGCAACAATTCGGCGCGAAGCTTAGTGAAGCTGCAGCTGGGGGTAGCAAACTTGCTGAGGGTGGTAAAGCTCTCGGAGATGGTACAACGAAATTACTCAGTGGTGTTGGTGAACTAGGCAGCGGTATTGGTGCTGTAGCTGACGGTTCCAAACAATTGGCTGACGGTGCAGGCGAGTTGAAGAATGGGATGGATGATCTGAAATCTGGATCAACAGAACTAGCAACTAAGCTTGGTGAAGCTGCTGAACAAACAGGCAGCGTGAATAAGTCAGATAAGATGATGGAAATGTTCGCACAACCAGTTGTAGTTGAGGATCAAGTTGTAAATCATGTACCGAACTACGGCACAGGGTTTGCTCCTTACTTCTTATCCCTTGGGTTGTTCGTAGGTGCTCTGATTTCTACGATTGTTATTCCAATGCGTGAATCAGCAGTTATTGGCGCTAGCCGCCTGAATCGTTTTATCAGCCGTACGCTTACTTTCTCAATCATGAGCTTTATCCAGTCTATGCTGGCTGCTGTGGTTGTATTGTACGGACTTGGACTAGAAGTACAAAGTGTTCCATTGTTCTTCCTATTTACATTCTTGACTAGTTTAGTGTACACATGGGTAGTTCAATCCATTGTTACTTGGCTGGATCAACCGGGACGTTTTGTTGTTATCGTTATTCTTATTTTCCAATTAACAACTAGTGCCGGAACATTCCCGCTTGAATTGATCCCGAACTGGATGAAATTCTTTAACCCACTGCTTCCAATGACTTACACAGTTAGTGGTCTTAAATCAGTAATTTCTACAGGGGACTTCAGTGCAATGTGGAGTGACGTAGGTGTACTTGCAATCTTCGGTCTTGGATTCCTTGCTCTTACTTTCGCTTACTTCATGACCCGCAGTCGGGACAATGAAGCTGGAATGAAAAGTGAACAAGCTATGACTGTATAATTTGAAAAAAGTATAAAAAAAGCGTCTCCTTCGGGAGGCGCTTTTTTTGAGTTCAAATCATTAAAACCCTTTTTCTTGCAAACATTCATAGGTGATGAAAATCCTTGAAACGCTTTCATTGCATAAGTTCTTATGCGTTCTTTGTGCATAATTATGCAGAGTGAGGTTTTTTTAAACTTTTGTCCACTAAAGCTGTGTCGCAAAAAGAAATGTTAATCAGCATCATAAAAAAGTTTAAATTGCGCTGTTGTCACCTCGGTGATAAAATAATAGCACTAATCTGGCTTGAATAATTATTAAAATTTTAATCTGAAAAATTTTCCTAAGATTACGCCATACTTTATAATAGAAAGGTTGCGTTCGATGAGACACACTGAACTGCCCGGAAAACAGGGCCTGTATGATCCCCAGTTCGAAAAAGATGCTTGCGGCATGGGATTTGTAGCCCATATTAAAGGCAAACCGTCCCATGATATCGTTAGTAACGCTTTGACAATGCTCTTTAACATGGAGCATCGGGGAGGACAAGGTAGCGAACCCAACTCTGGTGACGGAGCAGGTATTATGCTGCAAATTCCGCACCGTTTCTTTGCAATTGAAGCTGAGAAGCTAGGCTTTGCATTGCCTGAACAAGGCCATTATGGCGTGGGTATGATTTTTTTATCTCATGATGAAAAGGTTCGGGCTCAACATGAAACTCTCTTAAGCACAATTATTGCTGAAGAAGGTCAGGAAGTACTCGGCTATCGTGATGTACCTACCTATGATGAAATGCTTGGCAAGACAGCGAAAGCTGCTAAGCCTTTTGTGCGCCAAGTGTTTATCGGTCGCTCGTCCTCAGTTACGAACGAATTGTCTTTTGAGCGTAAGCTTTATGTCATCCGCAAGCGTGCAGAGCTTGCGATTCGCTACGGTGGTGTAGAAGAGGCTGAATCCTTCTATATTCCAAGCTTATCATGCCGTAAGATCGTATATAAAGGCATGTTGACTACAGAACAAGTCGGACAATTCTACCTGGATTTGCAGAACGAAGAGCTGGAATCAGCGATCGCGTTAGTTCACTCCCGTTTCAGTACAAATACCTTCCCAAGCTGGGAACGTGCGCATCCCTACCGCTTTATGATCCATAACGGTGAGATTAATACCTTGCGGGGTAATGTGAACTGGATGCATGCTCGCCAGTCGCTGTTCAAGAGTGAAGTGTTCGGCGAAGATTTGAACAAGATCAAACCTGTTATTAACCCGGATGGATCGGACACTGCAATGTTCGATAATACCTTTGAATTTCTGTACTTGAGCGGACGCTCCTTGCCGCAGGTAGCTATGATGATGGTTCCTGAACCATGGAGCAATCATGACAGTATGGACGCTGACAAAAAAGCTTTTTATGAATACCACAGCACTTTGATGGAGCCGTGGGACGGGCCTGCTGCAATGGGCTTTACGGATGGCGTACAAATTGGCGCTATTCTAGACCGTAACGGCTTACGTCCTGCTCGTTATTATGTAACGAAGGACGATATGATTATTCTCTCCTCCGAAGCGGGTGTTCTGGACATTCCAGCAGAGGACATCTTATATAAAGACCGTCTGAAACCTGGACGCATGCTGCTCGTGGATACCAAAGAAGGCCGTATTATCTCCGATGAGGAAGTCAAATCGGCTATCGCCTCCGAGAAGCCTTACCGCCAGTGGCTGGATGAGCATTTGATCAGTCTCGAGGAGCTTCCAGATGCGCCTGAGCTGCCAAATCCTAAGCATGACAATGTGCAGCAGCTACAGCAAGCATTCGGCTATACTTTTGAAGACTTGCGCAAGGTGCTTGAGCCAATGGCATCTACCGGTGCTGAAGCTGTCGGTTCCATGGGTTATGATGCACCGCTCGCTGTGCTTTCGGACCGTCCGCAGCGCTTATATAACTATTTCAAGCAAATGTTTGCCCAAGTAACGAATCCTCCAATCGATGCTATTCGTGAAGAGCTGGTCACCTCCACAACAACTACGATTGGTCCTGAGCGTAACTTGCTAAAACCAGAACCAGAAAGTTGTCGCCAAATTTCGCTGCACACACCGATTCTTTCGAATGAAGATTTTGCTAAAATTCGTCATGTTCGCCGTGCGGGCTTCAAGTCGATGTCTATTCCAATTCTTTTCCCAGCGGAGCTCGGTGCAGAAGGAATGCGTATCGCGCTTGAACGTATGAACGAGGCTGCTGATCGCGTTATGGCTAAAGGGCATAACATTCTGATTCTGACGGACCGCGGTGTAGACAGTGAGAATGCTGCGATTCCAGCTCTACTTGCGGTATCGAGTCTGCATCACCATCTAATCCGTCAAGGAACCCGGACAAAAGTTAGTATTTTGCTCGAATCCGGTGAACCTCGTGAAGTCCATCATTATGCACTTCTGCTCGGTTATGGTGTGAGTGCAGTGAATCCATATCTGGCATTTGAAAGCCTGGATGATATGATCGGCCAGGGCTTACTGCGTGGAATCTCGCATGAGAAGGCTGTGAAGAACTATATTAAAGCTGCGACTAAGAGCGTAGTTAAGATTCTTTCCAAAATGGGAATTTCGACTATTCAATCCTACCGGGGGGCACAGATCTTTGAAGCTGTGGGTCTGAACTCGGAATTCGTGGATCGTTACTTTACTTGGACACCTTCCCGCATTGGCGGTATTGGCCTAGAGGAAGTGGCAACTGAGGCACTTATTCATCATAACCGTGCTTTCACGGATAAAGACGGAAATGATAAAGTGCTTGATTCCGGTGGTGATTATCAATGGCGAAATGATGGGGAAGAGCATTTGTTCAACCCACAGACCATTCATCTGCTTCAGCACTCTGTGCGTAGTGGAGATTATAAGATGTACAAGAAATATGCTGCACTTGTTCAAGGTGAAAGTGAGAAGCATCTGACGATTCGTTCCTTATTGCAGTTCAAGTCCGCTTATGAACCGATTCCAATAGAAGAAGTAGAACCAGTTGAATCTATTATGAAACGGTTTAAGACAGGCGCGATGTCCTTTGGTTCCATTAGTAAGGAAGCGCATGAGACACTTGCTATTGCAATGAACCGGATCGGTGGTAAGAGTAATACTGGTGAGGGCGGAGAAGACCCAGCCCGTTATATCCCGGATAGCAATGGCGATTCCCGTCGCAGTGCGATTAAACAAGTAGCCTCCGGACGTTTTGGGGTTACCTCGAACTACCTTGTTAACGCTGATGAGATCCAGATTAAGATGGCTCAGGGTGCTAAACCAGGGGAAGGCGGACAGCTTCCAGGTCGTAAAGTTTATCCTTGGGTGGCTGAAGTGCGTGGCTCAACAGCTGGTGTGGGCTTGATTTCTCCTCCACCGCATCATGATATTTATTCGATTGAGGATTTGGCAGAGCTGATCTATGATCTGAAGAATGCAAATCCACGTGCAAACATTAATGTTAAGCTCGTATCTGAAGTCGGAGTAGGTACGATTGCTGCTGGCGTAGCCAAAGGGCGCGCTGATATTATCCTGGTTAGCGGTTATGACGGAGGTACAGGTGCCTCACCGATGAACTCCATCCGTCATGCAGGTCTTCCATGGGAGCTTGGCTTGGCTGAAACGCATCAGACGTTGATGCTGAACAATCTGCGTGACCGTGTTGTTCTGGAAACAGACGGAAAAATGCTTAGCGGACGCGATCTGGCAGTAGCTGTATTACTTGGTGCTGAAGAGTATGGCTTCGCTACTGCTCCACTAGTAGCTGTAGGTTGTATCATGATGCGTGTCTGCCAAATGGATACTTGTCCGGTTGGTGTTGCGACACAAAATCCAGATCTTCGTAAGAACTTTACGGGTGATCCGCAGCATGTGGTTAACTTTATGACCTTCGTGGCGCAGGATTTACGCGAAATTATGGCGAGTCTTGGCTTCCGCACGATTGAAGAGATGGTAGGCCGTACAGATTGCTTAGACGCTGCTCAAGCTTCGCAGCATTGGAAGAAGAAGGGCGTAGATTTGAGCAGTCTGCTGCATACGCCTGAAATGCCAGAGGGAAGCACACGCTTCTGCAGTAAACGTCAGAATCATGGTCTGGAAGAGACACTTGATGTCTCCAAACTGCTGGATCTGGCTGCACCTGCACTAGAGTCTGGTACGGCTGTAGAAGCATCGCTGCCGATTACGAACGTTAATCGTGCTGTTGGAACCATCCTTGGCAGCGAGTTGACTCGTAAATACGGGGCAGCCGGCTTGCCTGACGATACGATTCGTCTTCATTTCACAGGTTCAGCTGGTCAAAGCTTGGGGGCATTCGTGCCTAAGGGGATCACGCTTACGGTGGAAGGCGATTCCAATGACTACGTTGGTAAAGGACTGTCGGGTGGTAAGATTATTATCAAGCCTTCTCCGAAAGCTACCTTTGCTGCTGAAGACAATATCATTATCGGAAATACTGCATTCTATGGAGCGACAGGCGGAGAAGCTTATATCAGCGGTATCGCTGGTGAGCGCTTTGCCGTTCGTAACTCTGGAGCGAAGGTTGTTGTAGAAGGCGTGGGCGACCACGGCTGTGAATACATGACTGGAGGCCGTGTGGTTGTCCTTGGCGAAACAGGTCGTAACTTTGCGGCTGGGATGTCTGGCGGTATCGCTTATGTCTACGACCCAGATAGATCCTTCGTCGGCCGCTGCAATCTCGAAATGGTACTGCTCGAAAGAGTAGAAGAGCTTGAAGAGATCGAAGAGCTGCGCGGGCTGATTAGCCGTCATGTAGAGCTTACAGGCAGTGAGGCAGGAGCGCGGGTGCTGGATCAGTGGGCAGATAGCTTGCCGAAGTTTGTTCGTGTTATTCCGAAGGATTACAAACGGATGATGGAGCAGATTCGCAAAGTGGAGCAAACCGGATTGACCGGAGAAGCTGCTTTGATGGCTGCATTTGAAGCGAATATGCGTGAGCTTGCACGTGTAGGTGGCTAATTAGTTGCCGCTGAAATAACGAAATATTGAATGAAGTGAGATTAGGGACTTGGTCTTTTCCGTTTGCGGAGGCCAGGTCCTTTTTGTTCAAATCGAATCAATGCCTCGGTCTAAACAACGTTAGACTGTTTCTTTTTTGTAATTTTCTGAAAAAAACGGTATGGTAAACTTGTTTGTAAATGAAAGGGAGTGATACTGTGTCAAATACAGAAATGATGTCTGAGCCTGTTGCACGTTTGCAGGGAGTTACCAAAAAAATAGGCTCTAAGACGCTTGTGAGCGATTTAACACTTGATATCCCACCGGGTCAAATATTCGGTTTTTTGGGACCAAACGGAGCAGGGAAGACGACAACAATACGGATGATGGTAGGATTAATTTCCATTAGCAGTGGGGACGTCCTGATCAGTGGTCATAGTATTAAAAATAATTATAAAGAGGCTATCGCAAGTGTTGGGGCTATTGTAGAAAATCCTGAAATGTACAAGTTTCTGTCCGGGTATCAGAATCTTAGACAATTTGCACGGATGGTACCGGGGGTCAGTAAGCAACGGATTGATGAAGTTGTGGAGCTGGTCGGGCTTGGTCAAAGGATTCATGACAAAGTAAAGACTTATTCCCTAGGGATGCGCCAGAGACTTGGAGTGGCTCAGGCGCTACTAAACCGGCCGAAGCTACTGGTTCTAGATGAGCCAACCAATGGGCTTGATCCACAAGGCATACGTGAGCTTCGTGACTATCTTCGCCTACTCTGTCGTGAAGAAGGAACAACTGTATTTGTCTCCAGCCATTTACTTTCCGAAATGGAGCTCATGTGTGACAGTGTAGCCATTATTCAGAATGGGCAACTGCTGGAGGTAAAACAACTAAAAGAGGTTGGCAATGTTACAATGCCTATCGGAGAAACCTTGTTTGAGGTTGACGATGCCGAAGCTGCACTTGCGCTCATTGGACAAGGAACATTAAAGAGCGGTGGGCTTGTAGTTGAGGCGGCACGTGAAGATATTGCTGAGTTTAATGCCAGACTAGTGGCTGGTGGGATTAAAGTGTACAGTATCAAATCACTTGCCCGTACGCTAGAGGATCAATTCTTAGAGGTTACAGGAGGTGAAGGAATTGAGTAATTTTACAGCGTTGATACATAATGAGAACATCAAGATATATAGTCGTGCCCGCACATGGGTGATGCTGATTATTCTAGCAGTGTTTAGTGCGTTTCTTCCGGCTCTTATGTATTTCACAACGGATAACCCAGCATCACGCTTAGGCGTTTGGGACAGCTTCCAAATGATAGTGAGTGTTGTATTCTTCCTGAATACGATCTTCGTTGTTGTTATAGCCGCTGACTCCGTAGCGGGCGAATTTACTTGGGGAACCATCAAAATGCTGCTGATTCGCCCGTGGAGTCGTTCCCAGATCTTGCTCTCAAAATACATTAGTGTTGTGCTCTTTAGCTTGCTTTGTACTGTGGTATTGATTGTTTTTGGTTTAGTTTCATCGTTTATTTTCGCCAACCCAGCTGGAGATGCACTGTCTTCAATTGTAACTTGGAGCCCTGCTGAGTATTCCTTTTTAGATCTCCTATGCCGCTACGTCACTCTTTTCTTGACGGTTACGCTTGCTTTTATGATTTCATCCGTATTCCGTGCAAGTGGATTGGCGATTGGTTTATCCATGTTTATCATGTTCGCCCAGAGCATTTTCGCGGCTTTGCTTAATCCTGATGTGTTCGAATGGGCCAGATATTTAATTTTCACTCATATGGATCTAAGGGTTTACATTGGATCTGATATTGGCCCAGGTGGTGCTACACTTGGCTTCTCTATTGGTATACTAGCAGTGTATTATGTTTTATTCTTGGCTGTTTCCTGGTTTGTCTTCCGTAAACGGGACGTTGCTGGATAAAAATAAACTTAACCGGCTTCAAGCGTTTCTTCTGCTTTGGAGGAACGTTTGGCTGTCTTGTCCTTTTTCGTATTACTTTTGAGCTCACCTGCTTGTTCAGAGGTGGGCTGTTCTTGCATGGCGATGGACCCATTAAGCAGGCTGCCCTCCATAATGCTGAGTGCTCCTGCAGAAATATTACCGTGTAGCTCGCCGGTACCAGTCATAATGAGCCTACGATCCGCGGTAACATCTCCATATACTTTACCAGCGATAACGATTTCTTCTGCTCTAATACTGGAGCGCACCGTGCCTTCCTCACCTACAGTGACTACACCACTGCATATAATTTCACCGCTAAAGGTACCTTCAATCCGCAGGTTCGTATCGCAATGCACTTTACCCTCGAGCGTACCCCCGTGCCCGATTAGAGAGTCAGTAGACTTGAAAGGGACTCGTTGCTGCCGCTTGTTCCACATGTATATATTCCTCCTAATCATATAGTTAAGACATTAATGCTTAAGGTTTAACATAATTCAATGGATCCACAGTTTTATTCTGCTTCACTACTTGAAAATGAAGATGAGGTCCTGTGCTGCGGCCCGTGTTTCCAAGTAGCCCGATCTTCTGGCCTTTGCTAACCTTGTCCCCTGGAGATACAATCATTCCCTTCAGATGCATATACCAGGTTTCAAGACCGTTGGAATGCTTAATCACGATATATTTGCCTCTTGCGCCCATCTGCTCGGCGGTAACGACCTCTCCATCTAAGGCGGCATATACAGGATCGCCTAAGTTCCCGGCAATATCGACACCCGAATGGAACGCTGATAAGCCCTTAAAGGGATCTGTTCGATAGCCGAAGCTTGAGGAGATGACCCTGGAATCAGTAGGCCAGAGCACTGCTGCATTTAGTCTGGCTTGTTCTGCCTTAGCCTTTTTTGCTTGTTGATTTGCTTGTACGTTATTTTCATGCTCCGCTTGAGTGATGGTCTGCGTAATACTTTCCACCATTTCATCGAGCATACTGTGGATCTCTTCAAAGTCGTCTTTTGTTTCTTCCACCAGATTTAGCGATTCGTTCTGATAGGCCGCGATATATTCTCCGCCTACCTGTGGTGTTATTGCACTTTTAAAGGATGTTTCATTAGGTATGGGTATAGCATTACGGCTTGATAAGCCTAAGGTTGAATTTGAAGCGGTTGAATCAGTTTTTGATTCATTGGTTTCTGTGGCGGAGCCTTTGCTTTTGTTAATCAATGACTGCAGCTCCTGTTCCAGCGCGTTTACACTCTTCAGCTTGTCTTTAATACTGTCTGCCTCTTCTGATAGTTCGCTGACTTGATCACGTAGCTGCATAAGATCTTTATCCTTATCAGCGACCTTCATTTCCATGCGGAGATTGGTTAGTGATAGTGCGGCTGCCTCAGCTTCCAGTTGTGAGATCGACTGCGAGGCATGGAAATGCATAGAGGTGACCAGACTGGAGAGGGACAGGGCTGCTGCTGCCGGCAGGGCGAACGCAAGTGGCTTGGAGATCTGGAGTTGTTTGACGGGGCGCCCGGCATCCCTTACGACGAGCAGCGTAATCCGGTTATGATCTGGCTGACTCTTCATGGCTTCTCCTTTCTGCGGCATATGGCAGCCGCCTTACGATACACGAAGCTAACGACCTTACTTCCATTAGGCTCATCCCGAATTGTCTTACTACTCTATGTATTCCATATCTTTCGGGAACATGACAACGGTTTGTTTGAATAAAGAAAGAGAGTTACGGCAAAACCTGTACTAGAGTCGTCGCAGCGAGTCTATTGCAACTGTTTTATTAATGGAGGAGGTAGCGAATTGAAGACCTTTGCGATAATTCTAAGTCTTTTTATTATACAGATCGCAGTAATTGTATTTATGGAGTTCCGTCGCCCGCAAAGGGCTATGGCATGGCTGTTCATTTCATTCTGTTGTCCACCGCTTGGCCTTGCATTCTATTATTTTCTGGGCCGTGATTATAGACAGAATCGAAAATTAAATAAAAGATGTATTTCACTCTTCCGTGAAATTCGTTCGCATGTCTCTGGCAATATTAAGGTAGTAAAGGATGTTACTGAGAGTGGAAACACTCAGTTTGAGAATAATAAAGGTCTATTGGATTTGCTCTCAAAAATCGCAGAAGGACCGATTACTGGTCACAATAAGAGCAGGGTATTATCAACTGCTAGAGAAGCATATGATGCTATGCTTGATGCAATGGAAGAGGCGAAAGAACATATACACATGGAATTCTATATTTATCGGGATGATGAAATTGGGGAGCAGTTTCAAGATGTTATGATTCGGAAGGCGCGTCAGGGCGTTAAGGTGCGTTTACTTTGTGATGGTCTGGGCAGCCATCATTTAAGTCGAAGATTCATTCGTGTGTTGAGAAATGCGGGAGTAGAGTTTCACTTTTTTTTACCTCCGATTAGTTCTCTATTGGAGCGTCGTTTTAATTTCCGCAATCATCGGAAGATTCTAGTGGTTGATGGGCTCATTGGTTTCACTGGTGGAATGAATATAGGGGATGATTATTTGGGGAAGGATCTCAAAATGGGATATTGGCGTGATACCCATCTGCGTCTAGAAGGTGACTCGGTATATTATATTCAGCATGTCTTCTTAAAGGATTGGAGATTGGCCTCTGGCGAAAGTATGAGCCATCCGCGTCTGTTCCCAAAACATGCTTGTGAGGCGCAAGAAGCAGTGCAGATTGTTGGGAGTGGCCCGGATGCTGCAATTGACGCTTCTCAAGAGATGTATTTTGCCGCTTTATGCGCAGCGAAACATCGGATTTGGATCACATCTCCGTATTTTATTCCTGATCCTTCCATCTGCCGGGCTTTGAAAAGCGCAGTACTTCGTGGAGTGGATGTAAGAATTATTATTCCGGCGAAGCCTGATAATATGCTTGTCTATCATGCTTCTTTGTCTTATTTAGAAAATTTACAAGATGCAGGGGTGAAATTCTACCGCTATACGAAAGGATTTATGCATGCCAAGATCATGATTATCGATGAGCTGATCGCTACGGTGGGGAGTGCAAATCTGGATATGCGCAGCTTTTATTCTAACTTTGAATTGACTGCTGTGCTTCTGCATCCGGATGCTATATCTCCACTTGTCAGAGGATTTGAGAAGGATCAAAAGCACAGTGAATTTATTGATCCTGTAAAGTTTAAGGAGAGAGGGAGAATTGTCAAACTCGGTGAAGGGCTGTGTCAGTTGTTATCTCCGCTATTATGACTGGAAAGGGGACTTAATCTGAATTTTTCGAAGGATATATCGTGTTCCATTCATTATTAGGGCTTATTTTGTGATATAATAATTGTATAAGAAGAAATGTAAGAAAGTATAGATAATAATTATACTTCCGAATGTTTCAAAACTATACTGTTAAATTGTAGGGGGAGTTCTATGAATGTGAGTCCACAAATGATTGCCAACGAGGAACAGAGCAAACTCCAGAAGACCGGAACACATAAAATGGCTAAGTTCGCCCAGCGAATGATCATGTTATCCATCGGGGCAGCAATGATGGCCGTTGCACTAGAAATATTCCTCGTACCGAATGAAATGATTGATGGTGGAATTACAGGTATCTCCATTATTTTATCATATCTTTTCGATATTCCTCTGGGGATTTTATTGACGCTGTTAAACCTTCCGTTCTTGTTAATTGGTTATAAGCAAATCGGTAAGACCTTTGCTTTATCTACTTTATATGCGATCATACTTATGTCTATTGGGACTTCATTGTTGCATCATGTGAGTGCCTTTACGGTTGAGCCCATGCTTGCTGCCGTGTTTGGCGGTATTATTCTTGGTGTTGGTGTAGGGTTAGTTGTACGTTTTGGCGGATCTTTAGACGGTACAGAAATTGTTGCTATTCTAGTAGCGAAGAAGCTTCCCTTCTCTGTAGGTGAAGTTGTTATGTTCTTCAACCTGTTCATCTTATCCGGAGCTGGATTTGTGTTCGGTTGGAATAATGCGATGTTCTCACTAATTGCTTATTACATTGCATTCAAGGTAATTGACATTACACTTGAGGGTCTCGATCAGTCGAAATCGGTATGGATTATCAGTGATAAATTCCGGGATATCGGTGAAGCTTTGACGGAGCGTCTTGGACGTGGTGTTACTTATTTAGATGGAGAAGGCGGATTTTCCGGGGAGAACAAAAAAGTGATCTTCGTGGTTATCACCCGTTTGGAAGAAGCTAAGCTTAAATCCATTGTTGAGGATTGGGATTCAGGTGCATTCATCGCAATAGGTAACATTCATGATGTTAAAGGCGGCCGCTTCAAGAAGAAAGCAATTCATTAGTTTAAATTATGTTAGCTTGGCACTTTAGTATTATTATCTGAAAGAAGGTATTTTTACGAATAATGGAGCAATAAATACGGTGAACAAGACTCGATATGCCGTATTCTTATACAATATACCTTCTGTCCTTGAGTGGGACGCCTGATAAGCCCGTAGCGTGAATTGATGCTGCGGGCTTATTGCTGTTTTTGGGGTTTATTATTTGTGGGGTTTTCCCCTATGGAAGCTTAGCGATGAGCTGTTGGACAGGCTGCGGCGGCACTTTTTCCAGAAGATCCCCCATACGTTGCAAGCGTTCCTCAATATTGAGCAAATGAAAATCAGTAGGGGATACGTTCTGCCGAACCTCCTCCCAGAGCAATGGTGTGGATACAGTAGCGAGCGGCCTAGCGCGTGGTGTATAAGGTGCAGCTAATGTTTTGCCACTGTAATGCTGGAGGTAGTCAAAATAGATTTTATCTCCGCGATTTTTCTTCAGTCGCTCCAAGGTGAATAAATTGGGATGCTTCTCGGTGACATAACGACCGACAAAGTGTCCGATTTTTCGCAATCCGTCAAAAGTAACGCCGGTCTCGATAGGGACTATGATCTGCACCCCCGTAGCGCCGGAGGTTTTGGGCACAGAAGATAAACCAAGAGAGGTTAAGACCGTCCCAACGATTGCAGTTGCTTCCATGATCCGGGGCTCGACTTCACGTGACGGGTCTAGATCAATCATCCACTCACAAGGCAGATCGCTGCCTACATAATGCAAAGAAGGGTGAAACTCCAGAGCAGCCAGATTACCCAGCCAGATCAGCTCAGCTAAACCTTGCAGCTTGATATAATTAATATTCTCGTGAACAGCGGTCTGGACAAAGGCCGGCAGAGGATCAGGGGCATTTTTCTGATAAAAGGACATTCCCGAGACACCGTGCGGATAACGAATAACGGTAAGCAGCCGATCGCGGCAATAGCGCAGCAGGTAGGGAGAGAGGGCGGCGAGCTTTTCCAGATAGATCCGTTTTGTAATTCCGCAATCCGGCCATAGCAGCTTCTCTGGGTTAGTGATGGTTATCTCTTGGCCGTCTACGGTAATTGTACCTTTGATGGCTGCTGGCATCCGGAAACTCCTTTCTGTTATAGGAATGAGGGTATTATGTGCCAGTCTGTTTCTTTTCATGAAAAAAATATTTCCAAAGTGTCCCTTTTGGATGATCATAAGAGTTATAAGGTTATACGGTTATGTGAAAGGGGAGTGTGCTGATTTTGGACGGGATAGAACACACCGTCGTTCGGGTACAGGCAGGCGAGGTAGAGTCCTATGCCCTTATCGTCGAAGCTTTTCAAAAACCGATTTACCGCTATTGCAGCCGGCTGCTTGGGAGCCGCACGGAAGCGGAGGATGCGGTGCAGGATATTCTGGTGAAGGCATATCAGCATATAGGCACGTATCGTCCCATCGCGAGCTTTTCTTCCTGGTTATATAAAATTGCCTATCATCATTGCCTCAGCCTGATCCGCAAACGTCAAAGACATTTGAGACTTATGGCGCTTTTTCAACCAGATCCGCCTGCAGAAAGCCCGGAACAGTTGATGGACCGTTACATATTTAACGAACATCTGACTTTTGCTCTCGCGAAGCTGAAGACAGAGGAGCGAAACTTGTTAGTGCTGCGAATCTTTGAGGAACAGAGCTTCCCGGAAATTGCGGAGATCCTCGATAAGAATACGGATGCTGTGAAGAAGAAATACAGGCGAACGATTGCGAAGCTTGGCAAAACGATGAATGCTCAGAAAGGGGGGACGGAATGGTGGGGCAACGAAGCTGTGTTGAAGAGAAAATGATAAAGAAAATGGACGCATTGGGGAACTGCGACGAACTAGATGTAAAAGCAGCAGTTATGAATCGGGTAATGGCAATTCATGATCAACAGAAAACGATGGGCGGAGAAATGACAAATCTCAGAGACGAACGGGAGTCATTCTCAGAGACGGGAGATCCCGTTATGCAGAAGCAAGCGAAGATACTCCCGCATCCATCTAAATTTAGAAAAAGACTTCTCTCAGGGGTCTCCGCAGCTGTATTGCTGGGGATGATCGGATTTGGTGCCCTTCAGCTGTCTGGACTTGGAGATTTAACGGAACATGGTAGCCAGTCTACAATTGATATCACGCAACCTCCGGATGGAGCTATTACGCTAGTGAACAGCGGAGGGAAGGCTATTGTACAGACGGTGCACTATAATACTCCTATTCCTTCGACCTCTCCTGCGATAGAGAAGTATCTGAGTTTATTGGCGACTTATAAAGAGCAGGTGCTTGCTCACTTGAATGCTGGAGAAATGGCTGCTTATTATGTGAATGATACTGAGTTTACTAAGTTGGCCAAAGGTTTAGGCTATGGAAATCAATTGCAGTTCGCTTTCAGTTCTCCGGTGTATTCTAATCATCAAGATTTCGTGAAAAAATTAAAAGGGACTGGGGATTTCTGGCCCGAGCTGCCTTCCATACTCGCTAATGGTTATGAATTTGAGTACGCCACTTTTAAAGCTGCTCCTCCTTACTGGCCGATAGACAAGGAATATAAAGAAATGCTTGAACAATTTCTAAAAAAAGCAAAGGTCGATAAAACAGGCCAAAAGCTGTTTATGGAGAAGATCGCTGTGAATGCCATAGAGAGTGCTGAGGTTACCTACCATAAGGGGGATCAAACAATTGAACTATCCTTAAATCAGAGCGCCTATATGGGTGGTATATCGCAAGTGTCTATCTTGGAAGGTCAGACTGCCGAAAAATGGTCTATGACAGGTACTGGTAAAGAAGCAGTTTTTATCGCAGCAAGTACAGAGAAGGGGGAGCAGACTTGGTCTTCCCGGAATCTTTTGTATTGGTATGATGAAGCCAGCCAGACGATTCGTAGTCTAAATGATGGACTGAATGAGAGTTTAACCCGTGAACAATGGCAAGTGATTGCTAACAGTTTTATTCGCTAGTTACTGTTGTTCTATCCGTACAATATGCGAAGCTGTCTCAAAAGTAGTGAAATCTACTTGGGAGGCAGCTTTTTTATGGAATAGGAAAAGTAATGGATTTTACTGTACCATGTGACAATATGCCACGCGTAGTGTTCTATGCTACTGGTTGGGGCGGTGGGCGATGTGCTATGTATGATTTACTTGCGGCTTGCAATAGATGATTTGTGGATTACTGATATATGTGACGGTGGACTATGGGCGATACGTTCTGTGTCTATGCAATGTATAGAGTCCTTTAAATTAATTAGGGAAAAACTCCCTAAAAATAACCGATATTCGCTCTAAATGAACGAAATCAGGGAATTCCTCCCTAATAATCATAGGAATTTCTTTATTCGTTGCCGAATAGGCCAAATTTCAGGGAAGTTTTCCCTAATTATAAGTCCGATGAACAGAAATCTCTGAATTTTAGGGAGATATTCCCCAATTACTCTATAGGTGCTTCACATATTGCATCCCTTGGCGCGTCACTTGTAATGTTAAGAACAAAAAAGAGGCTGTCCCAAAAGCCATGATGGTTGCTTGGGGCGGCCTTTTTTTTGTGAGAAAATGTCCCTTTTTCTCTTGCTGGAGTGTTATAGAAGTGTAATTAGAAGGAGGTGATTTAGAAATTGAAGCTAAATGATGAACTCAAAAAAACACTGATCGTGCTCTCGGCAGCAACCTTGTTAGGAACAGGAGTAGTTGTGAGTGGGGGTGCGTCTGGCTTGTCCCTTTCGGTCGCAGCTGCCTCTGGACAGCAGACTGCAGTACCAACCGATCAGAAGCTCCAGAAGGAACTGCAGACCCTGGTTGGGGGATTGAAGGAAGGTACGTACTTGGCCTACTACGTACGTGACAAAGTCTCTAACCCTCAGGATACGATCAGCTTCTCTGGCAAAGGATTTGTCTTTAAAGACTACAAATCCTTTGCTGCTAAATTCAAATCGTTGAAGGGCCCGGCTACTCCACAGCCCGGAAATCTTCCTAAGGGCTTCGCTCTGGCGACAGCCATTATTTATCCACCGTCTGTAGCAAACGATTCAGAGCTGTATTTACAATTAGAGCAGGAACTAAAGGCAGCGGCGGCAGGTGATCCCAACAAACAGTTGTTTAGCAAGATCATCAGTTGGAGCCAAACGAACTTGTCTATGCAGCTGTATGCCAAAGGAAAAGCCAGTTTTAGCATTATAACTGGAGTGCCGCCCGCCAAACTCCCCGAAGGAGCTGTGCCTTTTGTACGAACTTCGGAAACTAAGAAAGAAATGACGGTCAACGGTAGGAAAGTAATTCTTACAACCGATTCGGCTAAAGATGCAAGCTTCAACACTAAGCTAGTATGGCTGGATAAATCAGGCGCGATACAATATACCCTTTCAGACAATCGGGTCAGTAAGCTGACGACAAATGAAATGTTGGCTGTAGCTAAAAGCATGATCAAATAACCGAGCGGTTATAGGAGGATATTATAAAGATGATTAAAAAAAGTGCGGCCATCACGGGTTTGAGCCTGATAGTGTTAATGAGTGCGGTAAGTGGAACAGCAGGCGCAGTGCCTGCGGGGAGCAATAATAAAAGTAAAGGTACGGTTCCGGTTGAGCAGAAATCACCACCGGTATCGCCAACGATTGAAGCTTTGATTGCCAAAGAAAATATAGTTCCCTTAAAAGCGGGCGAAGTTAAAGTCCTTTATGTAAACGACAAGAAATCTAATCCAGATGAAACCTTGAGTATAAGATATATGCCTTACAGATTCAGTTCTACAAATGAAGCTGCGCAGAAGTTATCCTCATTAAGCGGAAAGTCACTCTTGATACCAGCCTCACTCCCGGAGGATTATAAGCTGCAGGATGTCGTTTTAAATCCAGTGCTTCCGAAGTTTTTCAGTGCAGAGTATAAAGCCCTCAGAGATCAGGTAAAAGCTAAAGCACAAGCTGCTGGTAAAAAAGTGATTTCACAAAGCTTTAAGTGGAGTGATACAGAAACCTCTATCACTTATCTTCGAAATGGGGAGAGATTAAATTTAAAATCAGCTCCAGCATATATGCTTCCGGAAGGGGTTACTTTAGCGCAGCTGCCTGGTGACCAGGATGAAAATTTGACCATCAACGGGGTTGAAGCAGTCTACACGGTGTTTGGTCCTCACCATGGAGATCTAAAAGTTCAGCTTGTATGGTCCAGTACGGATGGAAGTATCGATTATACGCTGACGAATACGAAAAATACTGCGCAGACTAAAGCAGAGCTGGAGGCTATTGTGACGACTCTTACAGCGCAATAAGAAACGTCCTCTCGATAAATTCGGGAGGACGTTTTTTTGGAAAGAGTTTATCCTTTTTGTTCCATAGTACATGATTCGGGAGGAAGATCTACCCTCGCTTGAGTAACCGGCTGACGAAGAGTGCCTGAGGTATTCCATTCCAGAAAATGAACTTTGAAGACAAGCTTCGGTTTTATCCAAAAAGCACCCTTCCCTCGCTGGGGATCAGCTGTAAAGGGCATTTGATCTATTTTTAAATGCTGTACCTCTGCAGTTAAGTCGCGTTTATCCTGTACAGTCAATTTGCCTGGCCCGGCATGACCGATATAATGCAAATTCCCTTTATCATCATACAGCCCAAGAAGGAGCGCATTGACGATGCCGTCTCGGAACGTTACACCCCCGGCTACTGCCGTAAGATCAGAAATGATTTTGCGTTTCTGCCAGCGTTTATCTTTTCCACCGGGAGCATAAGTACTGTTGATATCCTTACAGACGATTCCCTCTAAGTTCTGACTCTGAGCAGCGGCGAATAATTCTGTGGGATCGGTATAACTGGGTACGGCCTGAACATGGGGATGCGGCAGCAGAATATCGTTTAGCAGCTGCTGCCGTGAGAATAAAGGCTGATCCATCGTCGATTGGCCATTATAAAACAGAATATCAAAAATCATATAAATGACAGGAACCTGATGCCTAACGACGGAAATGGTGGAGCCATTCTTTAAGCTGTCCCTCCGCATTACCTCGTGAAATGAGGGCTTGCCGTCCTTGAGTGCAATGATTTCACCATCAAGAATAACGGAATCAGCCTTGCAGTAAGCAGATACATCAGTAAGCTCAGGATATTGCGCTGTACGGTAATTTCCACGTCTGTTAATAAGCTGAGTAGTGCTTCCGTTGTAATAGGACAACATGCGAACGCCATCCCATTTAATCTGTGCAATCCACTGGTTGCCTGCTGGAAGCTGCCCAGCCAGTATAGGTTCAAAAGGAATAATAGGCTGAAGCTTCATCAGCAGAGCCTCCTAAGATACGGTTGTTTTACTTTTTGGGCTGCGGCGTTTCGGTTTTGGTGCAATGACAGGAATAGTTCCAGAAGCTTCGTTTTGCTGATCGGCAGGCTCAGCTGCTGTCTTAGTCTTGGAAGTTTTTCTTTTGGCAGCCGGAGCCGCTTTAGTCTTGGTCTTCTTGGTACCTGCTAAGGAAGGTCCAGGATCTGTAGGGATATGCTGTACAGCCTGAATACTGGCCTGCAGTGCTGCCATTAGATCAATCACATTGCTCTCCTGTTTAGCGGGAGCGATATGAAATTCTTCGCCTGCAATCTTATGTGAGATTAGATCAAGCATGCGCTGACGATAATCATCGGTATATTTTGCCGGATCAAAAGGCGTGGATAGCTGTGAAATGAGCAGCTTAGCCATATCCAGCTCTTTATCATTCACCGTCCCTGCTTCGGGCAGGCCAGGCACTTGCGAGACCGGACGCACTTCATCAGGATAAAAAATAGTCTCGATGGCGAGGCAATCCTCCAGCACACGAATAGCAGCCAGACTGCTTTTTGAACGAATCGATATTTTGGCGATGCCAATTTTACCAGTTTGACGCATGGCCTCCATAAGAAGGCGATAGGCATTTGTCCCAGCCTGATCCGGAGATAAGTAATAGGTTTTTTGAAAATAAATGGGATCGATCTCCGTCAGGTCAACAAAGTCGAGAATGGTAATGCTTTTACTGCTTTCGTCAGTTAATTGATCCAGTTCCTCCTTGTCGAAGAGAACGAATTTCCCTTTTTCATACTCATAACCCTTGCCGATTTCTTCCCAAGCCACCTCTTTGTCACACACCGGACATTTACGTACATACGACAGTGGGCTGCCGCATTCCTTATGGATATAACGCAGAGAAATGTCCTTGTCTTCTGTAGCGGAGAACATCTTAACTGGAACATGCACTAGCCCGAAGCTGATGGCTCCTTTCCAAACGGTATGCATGAGTAACGCCTCCTGATCTAAGTTATTCTGCTTTGGGTTAGTATGAGGCAGGAAAGGCTTTTCTAGCCGGGTGCATTTTTTGAGAAGCATGGGAAAATATAAAATCAGGCCTTTAAAGCTGAGGAGGAGAATACAAAGGGATGGAACCAAGAGGTAATGATTGGAGCGATGCGCTGAGCGAGCAGGATATACCGGCAACAGTAGTGGATTGGGACAGCATAATTGCTCCCCCGGAGGCTAGTCAGGTATCCGATTCGGAGAAGCTGGATGCAGAGCGAACGATCGAAGATACATCACCCTTAGAATCGTAAACTTTGAGAACAATAAAGGAGGAGAACAGTGGTGGACGTCAAACGAGCACAGGATATTTATGCTTCAAAAGAGACGGTAAGTGTACATTTGGATGGAGAACCTGTATGGATTGAGCATGTGGATGCACAGAACGGAATGGCTACGGTGCAAGTAGGCTCAAGACCAACCAATACGCATACAGTAGGCGTGGAACGGTTAGAGGAGCAAGAACATTAACGAATGACTACTCAGAGTGTGTGAATAAGCGAAATCAAACCTGTATAAAAGAGACTCTTTATGCTTATTTTTGCGTAGAGGTCTCTTTTTCTATTGTAAGCATACTGACATGTAAGATTGAACAGGGACAGTTGTTGCGGTGGATGGAGCATACCGATATAATTAAATGTAATGGTTTTTGGCAGGTATATATTAAAAGGTGGTAGTTGTAGTTGGACAATACAGACGAAACGGTGTTCACTTACCGTTCATACAGCCTCCAGGATACAGAGTTGCTTGCAGCTGCTCTAGCTACTGCTTCGTCGCCTGGGATGGTTATAGGTTTGGATGGCGATCTGGGCGCAGGAAAAACGGCATTCTCGCAAGGGTACGCTCGGCATCTCGGCGTAAAGGGGATCGTAAACAGTCCTACTTTTACAATTATTAAAGAGTATGAGGGCCGTCTACCGCTATATCATATGGATGTATATCGGATTTCGCTTCAGGAAGCGGACGAGCTTGGACTAGATGAGTATTTCTACGGGCAAGGCGTCTGCTTGGTGGAATGGAGCAGTATTATTACGGATTTAATGCCGCCGCGGCATATGCACATATACATGGAAACAGTCGGGCCGGATGAAAGAATGATTACGGTGACCGGAATTGGGGAGCCGTATGGTGAGCTTTGCCGGAAGCTGATCCAGAAGTGGGGTTAAGGAAGATGACGAATCAGAATACAGAGCCGCGCAAGCGGCTTTTAGCGCTGGATACATCAACTGCAGTATTAGGCGTGGCAATTACAGAGAATGGGGAACTACTGCATGAAATTAATGCTTCCGGAGAACGGAATCATTCAGTACATTTACTGCCGATTATAGAGCAGGCGCTGCAAGCTACGGGAACTACTGCTGCAATGCTGGGAGGGATTTCTGTAGGTGTGGGTCCTGGATCGTATACGGGAACACGTATCGCAGTTACTGCAGCCAAAACGCTGGCATGGGCATGGAATGTCCCGGTAGTTGGTATTTCGAGTCTACATGCAGTGGCATGGGGCGGATATCAAACAGCCCTCAAGAATAAGGCGCAAGAAGAGTTAGGACAAGCTAATGAGAACAGTGGCTTCGGGCCTGATTGGATCATTCCACTGATGGATGCACGTCGAGGACAGGTATACACCGGACTTTTCGCAGCTGAGAGAAATAACGCTCCTAGCCGTCTTGAACCTGATGCCATCCGTCTGATGGCAGACTGGGTAGATTATTTAGCTGAACGTTTAGAACAGGCGTCAGTTGAGGGTAATAAGCCCGCTGTTCTTTGGTTTGTTGGGGAGACTGCTGTGCATGGCAGCGAGGAATCGCTTCGTCCATTGAAGGATCTTGGTGCTTCTATTGCAGTTCCTTATGAAATGGAAGGCCGCTGGACAGGATTTCTTGGAGAAGCGCGGATTCTGGTAGAGAATGATGATATCCATAGTTTGATCCCTAACTATACTCAGATTTCAGAAGCGGAGGCCAATCTGCGGTTAAGCAGAGAAGGAGGCTTAAAGAAACAATGACGGAAGCGGAATCAATGGGAGCTCAGGAGGCTGAACTTGTTTTTCGTTTGATGAAGTTGGAGGATATTCCTGACATTCTTATCATTGAACGGGAAGCCTTCACGATGCCTTGGACGGAGGAAGCTTTTCGAAACGAGTTGACACATAATCATTTTGCAAAATATATGGTTATGGAGCTGGCAGGTCATATTATCGGTTATGCCGGTATGTGGGCCATCGTGGATGAGGCGCATGTGACGAATATAGCCTTGCTCGAAGCCTATCGTGGACGTAAATGGGGCGAACGCCTGCTCGAAGAGCTTATGAAGACGGCGTCTTATGTGGGGATGAAATCGATTACGCTTGAAGTACGGGTATCGAACGAGGTAGCACAGAATTTATATCGTAAAAAAGGCTTTCGTTCTGCCGGCACACGCAAAGGATATTACTCCGATAATCGCGAGGATGCGCTCATTATGTGGGCGGATCTGCCAGAGTATGAGGAGCATGGCAATATGGAAGGAAGCGTGGAATTAAAATGAAGACAGAAACGGGCGCAGCTCAGCCTGTACTTATACTTGCTATTGAGACGAGTTGTGATGAAACGTCGGTCGCTGTGGTTAAAGATGGCTCTGAAGTGTTATCCAACATTATCTCGAGTCAGATTGAGACGCATCGCGCCTTCGGGGGCGTGGTACCAGAAGTAGCTTCCCGTAAGCATGTGGAAGTGATTACGCTGGTGATAGAGGAAGCACTCGCTACAGCAGGGGTTACACCAGATCAATTGTCGGCGGTGGCAGTTACGCAAGGCCCGGGTTTGGTGGGGGCTTTACTTGTCGGGGTAGTAGCAGCCAAGAGTCTTGCTCTCGCATGGGGCAAGCCGCTGATTGGCACTCATCATATTGCAGGACATATTTATGCTAACCGTTTAGTGGCAGAGTTGCAGTATCCCTGCATGACACTAGTGGTATCCGGCGGACATACTGAATTGGTTCATATGGAGCGGGAAGGTCAGTTTCGAATTATCGGACGCACCCGTGATGATGCGGTAGGCGAAGCCTATGATAAAGTGGCACGGGCACTGGGATTCCCTTATCCTGGCGGACCTCATGTAGACCGTCTTGCACGAGAAGCGGCGGAGGTTGTAACGTTGCCAAGAGTATGGCTTGAGCCGGATTCTTATGATTTCAGCTTCAGTGGCCTAAAGTCGGCTGTGCTGAACGTTGTGAATCAGAGTAAGATGAAAGGTCTCACACCAGATGTGGCGGGTATTGCCCGCGGGTTCCAAGAATCTGTGGTTGAGGTTCTGGTGGAAAAAGCAGTACGTGCTGTTAAAGCTACTGGCTCCAAGCAGTTATTGCTGTGTGGAGGCGTTGCTGCTAATGCTGGACTCCGCTCGGCATTGATCTCGCGCTGTGAAGCGGAAGGCATTGAGCTAATTATTCCACCTCCGGTATACTGCACGGATAATGCAGCGATGATTGGAGCGGCTGCTTACGTTAAGTGGCAGCATGATGGCGGTACGCCGCTGGATATGGTTGCAGACCCAGGGTTCTCACTGGAACAATGGTCTGTATCCGCCTATTGACATCATTTGGAGCTAGCGAGTATAATCAGTTCAATTATACAAGGAAACGCGATGAGCAGAAGTAGTAAGGATACTCTGGGATAAGAGAGCTGCGGGTAGGTGCAACGCAGTCGAAGGAGACCTGAACTCGTCTAGGAGCGGAGCGGTGGAAACATTGCCGGCAATTGTCGCCGGAACGTTCGTACACTGTTTACGGGTAACCTCCGTGAAAGGGTGGTCGAGTATCTAACATACTGGACCGTAGAGTGGATGTTCAATTGGGATCGGCAGTAATTTAACCGGTACAGAGCATCAACAAGAGTGGTACCGCGAAGGTTAACAGCCTGTCGTCTCTTGAATGAGATGGCAGGCTTTTTTGTATGGATTTAGAGTAGTGAGTAACTTATATACAACACGCTAGGAACGGGAGTAGTAGAGAAAGATGGTGAACAGAGAGCTGCGGGGTGGTGCGACGCAGTCACCGGATGTCTTGAATCTCGCCCGGGAGCGGAGCGGCGGAAAGAAGAGTACGCTGCCTACGGCTGTCCCCGTTATCGGACCTTTCCGGTCCATCCTGATATCCTCAGGATGGACCGGGAAGAAGAGCTGGACGCAGCTTAACGGCTTGAATTATTTTAATAGCCTATGCGTCAAAAAGAGTGGTACCGCGGAGGGGTAACCCGCCGTCTCTTTATTAGAGACGGCGGGTTTTTGCGTTCTTATAGAAGCGGTTCCGGTTACGGACTCAACGCTACATAAGACGCCAAGAGTGAACCCTCAGCACATTCCAAATTGTGCAGTGGATTCATTCGTATCAGCTGCCGGCAGCAGTGGGTGGGGAATTTAGCAGGACTACAAGTCGACGTGTGGATCTGCGCTGAAGCATAGGCTAGGGTAAGGAATCTAATAAGAGGAAAACAGGAGGAATTCAGATGATTATTCCAGTAAAGAAACGTATACAAATTTTCGATACGACTCTGCGAGACGGTGAACAGGCTCCGGGCGCAAGTCTGACCCCAGAGCAAAAAATACTGCTGGCCTATAAGCTCGCAGATCTGGGTGTTGATGTGATGGAACCTGGATTCCCGATATCGAGCCCTGGTGATTTTGCAGCAGTACAGACGATTTCACGTAAGGTGCGAAATGTGGAAATTTGCGGTTTTGCACGGGCGGTTAAAGGGGATATTGACGCGGCAGTCCGGGCAACCCAAGATGCTGAACGGCGGCGGATTCACCTGTTCATCTCCTCTTCTGATATTCATTTGCAGCATCAATTGCGTATGAGCAGAGCTGAAGTCGTAGCCAAAGCCCGCGAGATGACGGCTTACGCGCGTCAATTCTCTGATGTCGTTGAATTCACGGCGATGGATGCTGCGCGAACAGGAATCGATGATCTGATTGAAATGGTTGAAGCTGTCATTGAGGAAGGCGCTTCTATTATCAATCTGCCCGATACGGTCGGTTACGCCTTGCCACATGAATACGGGGAAATGTTCCGACGAGTGCGGCTGGGAGCAAGAGGCGGGGACAAAGTAAGCTATAGTGCCCACTGTCACAATGATTTGGGGCTGGCTGTAGCCAACAGTCTGGCGGCGATTGATGGAGGCGCGACACAGATCGAAGTCACTGTGAACGGAGTAGGTGAGCGTACCGGGAACTGTGCACTAGAAGAGCTTGTGATGGCGCTCGAAACCCGCGGGGATGCGATTGGGGCAGAGACAGGTATTGTGCTAGATAAGTTGTACGATACTTCGCGGATGATCAGTGGAGCAATGCATTTTCCAATTGCCTATAACAAGCCAGTCGTCGGAAGAAATGCTTTCCAGCATGAGTCAGGGATTCATCAGGACGGTTTGCTGAAGGATCGCAGCACCTATGAGATCATGGATCCGGAACGGCTGGGCATCCCACGTAGCATGATCATTCTGGGCAAGCATTCTGGCAGACATGCGCTGAAGGACCGGGCGGCGAAGTATGGCATTACGCTTGAGCCTGCGGAGCTGGATGCATTGTATGAATCGTTTAAAGAGACCGCTGACCGTCAAAAGGTTGTCAGTGATGACCAACTGCTGCAAATGGTAAGCACTACTACTGGACAACAAGCTCAGGTTTATGAATTGGGCGAGGTTCAGGTATTGGCAGGTAGCGCCCAGCGCCGGGTGGCCGCTGTTACGGTTCGCCATTTGAAGTCTGGACAGGAAACTTCACATACTAGTACTGGGGATGGTCCGCTTGAGGCCATTATCGCTGCTATAGGCCAAGGGATAACAGAGGACATAGATTTTGCGGGACTTGAACTGCATTCACTTGGAAGTGGAGAGAATGCCCAAGCGGAAGCGGCTGTGATGGTAGAGTGGGAAGGGCTTAAATTTAGAGGCACAGCTACGCATCAAGATATTATCATGGCAGCAGGAATTGCTTACATTGCAGCCTGTAACGCTGCGCTGCTCTCTACACAAATTGTTTAATATATATAGACCCGCTGTCTGATTTAGAGATAGCGGGTTCTTTTTTATCATAAAATGAGGGGTTTTTGGAGCGGTTACGTCTTTTGTCAAGTTGTGGACAACGTTATCCACATATTCTGTCTCAGTTGTGTAAAAAGTGCGTAAAATCAGCAATGTCAGCTCTTTTTAAAAAGCCCTTATAACCATTTTTGTTAGCAATGAAACCTTGTGGGAATTGTGGATAATGTGGATAATTCGGTGGATAATAATTCCTGTACTTCGAAAATACCGATTTAACGCATAAAAAGAGCCCCTAAGGGGCTTTTTTAGTAGGTAGTTATACACGAAACCTGTGTATAGAGCTGTGGATAACTAATTATGAACAAATCGAGAAATATGAAAAAATATTTATGGAGTGGATTTTACATTATTCGTCAGCAAGGATTTCCCATTCGTTAAATAAATCTGTAAGCTGAGTTTTTTTGTTTTTTAGGTCCTCTTCATAACCTTGAAGTGCTAAATAATCCTGATAAACTTCAGGTTTAGTCATTTCATTCTCTATAAAAGCGATCGACTCCTCTAGTGAGGCAATGCCTTCCTCGAGCTCAGCGATACGCCGCTTCCGGTTGCGCTCTTCACGCTTGGCTTGCTTATCCGCTTCGAAGGAGGAAACAGTGCTTTTTTCAGGAACTGCAGCATCCTTGTTGACGTTCTTGGAGGCTAACTCGGCGGCATCTTTCGCAATCTCTTCTAATTCTCGTTTTTTCTCGATATAGTCATCGTAGTTACCAAGGTATTGGTCGATCCCCTCGGGATGAAGCTCCAGCACGCGTTCAGCCATTTTGTTGAGGAAATAACGGTCATGAGAAATGAAGAGTAATGTACCTTCGAAATCAATTAAAGCTGATTCCAGCACCTCACGACTGACCAAATCTAAATGGTTGGTTGGCTCATCGAGAATGAGCATATTTGCGCCGCGCAACATGAGCTTCGATAATGCCACGCGTGCCTTTTCGCCGCCGCTCAGCGCGGAGATCTTCTTAAGAACATCTTCACCGCTGAAGAGGAAGTTGCCAAGAATTGTACGGATTCTGGCTTCCTCAATCATTGGGTATTCACTCCATAGCTCTTCCATTACCGTATTTTTTGGATTAAGGCGTGTCTGCTCCTGATCATAATAAGCAACCTTGACTTTCGTGCCCCAATTCACGGTTCCAGCCGACGGCTCCCGGGTACCGGTCATACACTGCAGCAGTGTAGATTTACCGATACCATTAGGACCGATGAGTGCCGCGGTTTCTCCACGCCGCAGTTCAAAAGAAGCATCCTTAAACAAAGGTGGACCATCATTAAAGGAAACGGCTACATTACGAACTTGCAGCACTTCTTTACCAGACATGAAGTCGGGCTCGAAGGAGAAGCTGGCTTTCTTCAGATCGCCCATCGGTCGATCTATGCGGTCCATCTTCTCAAGCGCTTTGCGTCTGCTCTGCGCACGTTTCGTTGTAGATGCTCGCACTATGTTTTTCTGTACGAAATCTTCCATTCTTGAAATCTCATCCTGTTGTTTCTCATACTGTTTCATTCGTGCTTCATATTCAGCAGCCTTCAAATCTACATACCGGCTGTAATTGCCTGTATAACGTCGAGATTGATGACGTTCGATCTCTACAATAGTAGTCACAAGCCGGTCCAGGAAATAACGGTCATGAGATACAACCAGAATTCCGCCAGCATAACTGCGAAGATAATCCTCAAGCCAAGTTAATGTTTCAATATCCAGATGGTTCGTAGGCTCATCCAGCATTAGAAGATCGGGAGCCTGAAGCAAAATGCGGGCTAATGCGAGCCGAGTCTTCTGGCCGCCACTAAGTGTGGCGATGGGTGTATCCGGTGGGAACTCGCCGAAGCCCATGCCGTGCAGGACACTTCGGATTCGTGTATTCATTTCATAACCGCCGTGATCCTTGAACCAATCTGATCGGCGGGCATATCGTTCGAGCAGCTCTTCGTACCGTTTTGGGTCTTCTGCCAGCTTAGGATCAGCAATGCTTACTTCCATCTCTCTTAGCTCAGCCTCGGCTTCGATTAACGGTGCGAAAACGGCCATCATCTCTTCATGAATGGTTTTGTCAGATTGAAGTCCGCTATTTTGGGCTAAGTACCCGATTGTAGTTTCTTTTGATTTATGAATTTGACCGCTGTCGTAGGACATTTCACCAGCCAGAATTTGTAGAAAAGTTGATTTGCCGGCACCATTAACACCTACGAGTCCAACACGTTCCTTTTCATTTACCTGGAGGCTTATGCCGTCTAGTACGTTCTGTATACCATATGATTTTGTAATTCCTGTCGCTTGAAGAAGCATAACGATGAAACCTCCACCCTTGCATATTTCGCCTTGGTATTTATACCTCAGCCGTATGAACAACTTATTCTATAGTTTACATGAAAAGCGTTTCCCAAGCGAGAGCTCGATATATCGGAAGCAAGGAATAAAGACCTGGCCCGGAAACACAGTCCTATCCACCTTGGCGAACCGGGGAGAAGAGTGGTAAACTGGATTTACAAACAAGGATAAGCTTGGGATAAATATATGGGGGTGACCGACGATGTCAAGTAAGGGGTCGGTGATCTCCAAAATAAAGCAACAACTAAGAACTGAGAAGACCATCGCCCGAAACGAGCTCTCCTCGGACCAGAGAAGGGAATTGTCTTTTCTGGTCTGCAAGCATGCATCAGAGTGGGTGAAGACGAAGGATATCGCCTCACTGATGGCTTATGTATCTTTCCGTTCTGAACTCGATACCAGCGCGCTTCTTACACAGGCGTGGAAGGATCAGCGCAGGGTACTGCTGCCGCGTGTTATTCCGGCAAGTGGTGCAATAAGTGTTCATAGGGTGAGCGCGTGGAGTGAGCTTGAGCCGGGGGCGTATGGTATCCATGAACCTATTGTATCCGGCAAAGATTCACAAGAAATTGAAGTTGTTACACTACCCGAGGTTGTGTTTGTTCCGGGGCTGGCTTTTGATCTCCAGGGGGGTAGGCTTGGTTACGGCCGAGGATACTATGATCGATTGCGTGCGACATGGGAGACGGAAGAGTATGCCGCTGCGAAGCCGCCTGTCTGGGTCGGGCTAGCCTATGGTATGCAGCTGGTTCCGAAGGTGCCCATGGATGAGCATGATGCCTTTATGGACATGCTGATTACTGAAAATGGCATAGTGCACTGCCGAAAAGGAGAGTGAGCCGTGGAATTGACCCATTTTAACGAGCAGGGAAGAGCTCGTATGGTGGATGTGAGTGAGAAGGAGATTACGAAGCGGACAGCTGTCGCGCGGAGTAAGATCAAGATGGCAACGGAGACGCTTAGTGCCATCAAGGAAGGTAAGATCAGTAAAGGAGACGTACTTGCCGTTGCGCAGATCGCTGGGATTATGGCGGCCAAGAAGACGTCTGACTGGATTCCGATGTGCCATCCGCTCCCGCTTACCGGTATTGACATCAGCTTCTCCGATAACAGCGAAGATGAACTTTATATAGAAGCAACAGTCCGTACTACCGGAAAGACCGGAGTTGAAATGGAGGCGTTGACCGCTGTTTCTGCCTCAGCACTAACGGTATATGACATGTGCAAGGCTCTTCAGAAGGACATGATTATCGGACCAACGCTATTAGTGTCTAAAAGCGGGGGCAAGAATGGAGATTACGCGCTTGAACCTTGATCAGATCTTATGTTCGATGCGCTGAAGCAAGCGGGCTGCACTGTACAGCCAATTATACATAGAGAGGGAGGACAAACCTATGGCGTGGAAAACAGCAATCCTAACGGCCAGCGATAAAGGGGCCAGGGGCGAACGGGAAGACACGAGCGCCCAGGTTATACGGGAGCTGGTGGAAGAGGAGCTTGGGGGCGAGATTGTTGAATATCGAATCGTGCCCGATGAACAAGATGAGATTATCGCAGCTTTGATAGAACTGACAGATTATTTTCAGGCGGATCTGGTATTGACGACCGGAGGTACCGATCTAGCAATACGCGATGTGACTCCGGAGGCTACTCGGCGTGTAATCGAGCGGGAAGTACCTGGACTTTCAGAAGCGATGCGAAGTACGGTGATGCAAAAAAACCGTGCGGTGATGCTGTTCCGCGGGATATGCGGCATTCGTGGACGCACGTTGATTGTTAACTTACCGGGTACACCGAAGGGTGTTCATGAGAATTTGGCAGCCATTATGGATCAATTACCGGAAGCGTTACTAATGGTAACTGGCCAATACCGCCAATAACATTGTCATATTCTTGTCACGTCACAAGGATAAACTATTTATAGAAGATAGTGGATGTAACTGTGACATAAGTTATGGTATTATTAGTTTATCGTAAACGATGCCATGATCGGATAGACGGACAAGGAGGAATAATAATGTTTAGTGGAATTGGAACTCCGGGTATTATCTTGTTGGTTATACTGGCACTGCTCCTCTTTGGCCCGAATAAACTGCCAGAGTTAGGCCGCGCAGTTGGACGAACCTTCCGTGAATTTAAGGAAGGCGCACGTGAAATCATCGGTGATACTGATCCGGTGAAGAAGAGCGAAGCTCCTGTGCCGACGGCCCCGCAGACGGTCGCTGCAGATATTCCTCAGGACAAACGCCTGCCGGAATAATAATAAGTTTAACAATGGGGCTATCTCACAAGTCTAATAGACTTAGGAGACGCCCCTTTTTCAATTTGCTTGTTGCTTTCTGCAGAAACGGGCACAGCTTTACACAAAGCTGGTGTAATGTTTCTACTCTTGTCATGGGATGGTGTCAGGATGTCTCTCGAAACGGAAGAAATGTCGGTGGTGGATCATCTCACCGAGCTGCGTAAACGGATTATTTATGTGCTGATTGTATTTATTCTTGGATTGGTAGGAGGTCTGTTCTGCGCCAAGCCCATTTACGATTATTTAATTAGTACAGATCTAGCACAGGGCTTTGTTCTGCATGCGTTCTCATTCTGGGATGGTATCGGGATGTATATGAAGATCGCGATGGCGGTTTCGCTTGTCATTTCAATCCCCTTTATTGCTTATCAATTGTGGGCGTTTATTAGTCCAGGCCTTCGACCGGAAGAGCGTAGTGCAACATTGCGTTATGTTCCATATGTTTTTGTTCTTTTTTTAATCGGTCTTTCTTTTGCTTATTACGTTGTTTTTCCAATGGCGCTTTCGTTCACGATCTCAATCACCCGGAGTATGGGGCTGGAAGAGACCTACGGAATTGCGCAATATTTTAACTTCATGTTCAGTCTGGTGCTACCTTTAGCGTTGTTGTTTGAGCTTCCGCTGCTGGTGATGTTTCTGACCAAACTGAGGATTCTTAATCCGATACGCTTGCGTAAAATGCGTCGATACGCCTATTTCACGCTTGTCTTTATCGCCGTAGTCATCACTCCCCCGGATTTCATCTCGGACTTTCTGGTGACAATTCCACTGCTCATTTTGTATGAGTTCAGTGTATTCTTATCTGCATTTGTCTATCGCAAACAGCTTGCTGCGGATGCAGCGCGGGAAGAACAGTATGTCAAGAGTGAGGAAGAATGATTAAGGGCTGTCGCTAAGTAGATATTTCTACGAAAGAGACAGCTCTTTTATTTTTAAAACGCCGTCAAAGTAAAGATGTGTTTAGTCTTTTTGAAATGTTCGAGCGTAGGTGGTACAGTTGAAACTACGGGGAATCAAACGCATATTTTCACACCCTGTGGATAGAATGTTATAGAGTGTGCGCCTGGGACAACCAGTGAAACGTTGTTTTTACGAAAACAAATGCGAATTTGTGTAAAAGGACTTGAAATTCGGGCTCAAGTTGAGTATCATAAAAATTGTTGTTAGCACTACAGACCGTCGAGTGCTAACGCTTATGAAAAATATGAGATGGACCAGAGATTTGTAGCGTCCAATTGATATTTTTCATAAACATCAGAGAGTTAGAAGTAAGGCCGGCAAGTTCTAAACTATGTTTTGAAGCAAAATAACATAATTTTAAAGGAGGCTATTTTTTCATGATCAAACCTTTAGGTGAACGCGTATTGGTGCTACCGAGCGAGCAGGAGGAAACCACTTCATTCGGGATTGTGCTTCCGGACTCCTCGAAAGAAAAGCCACAAGAAGGAACAATTATTGCAGTAGGCAGCGGAGCTTTGAAAGATGGAGTACGTGTAGCGCTTGAAGTAAAAGAAGGCGACCGTGTTCTTTTCTCAAAATATGCAGGAACAGAAATCAAATACGAAGGTAAAGAATATTTGATTATGAAAGAAAGCGACATTCACGCGATTCTTGACTAAGCGAGAGTCGATCATAAGCTAAATCTAAACTACTTAAAGTAACGTGATATACAAAAAATTCTAGGAGGTAATTACACAATGGCTAAAGAAATTAAATTTAGTGAAGAAGCTCGCCGCTCTATGTTGCGCGGTGTAGATGCTTTGGCAAATGCGGTAAAAGTTACACTCGGACCAAAAGGCCGTAACGTGGTGCTTGAGAAAAAATTTGGTAGCCCGCTTATCACTAACGATGGTGTAACTATCGCTAAAGAAATCGAACTTGAAGATGCATTCGAGAACATGGGTGCTCAACTAGTTAAAGAAGTTGCTACTAAGACTAACGATGTAGCCGGTGACGGTACTACAACTGCAACGGTTCTGGCACAAGCTATGATCCGTGAAGGTCTGAAAAACGTAACTGCAGGCGCTAACCCAATGGTTATTCGCAAAGGGATCGACAAAGCAGTTCGTGCAGCTGTTGAAGAATTGCAAAAAATTGCTAAGCCAATCGAAGATTCCCAAGCTATCGCTCAAGTAGCTGCTATCTCTGCTGCTGACGAAGAAGTGGGCCAATTGATTGCTGAAGCTATGGAAAAAGTAGGTAAAGACGGTGTTATCACTGTTGAAGAATCCCGTGGATTCGCTACTGAGCTTGAAGTCGTAGAAGGTATGCAGTTCGACCGCGGTTACATTTCCCCGTACATGATCACTGATACGGACAAAATGGAAGCTGTTCTGGAGAACCCATACATCTTGATCACTGATAAAAAAATCAGCAGCACTCAAGAAATTCTTCCATTGCTTGAAAAAATCGTTCAACAAGCTAGACCGCTTGTTATTATCGCTGAAGATATCGAAGGCGAAGCACAAGCTATGTTGATCGTGAACAAACTGCGTGGAACATTCAACGCTGTTGCTGTTAAAGCTCCTGGCTTTGGCGACCGCCGCGAAGCTATGCTGCAAGATATCGCTGCTCTGACTGGTGGCCAAGTGATCACTGAGAAGCTCGGTCTTGATCTGAAGAGCACTTCCATTGAACAACTGGGTAACGCACGTCAAGTACGCGTAACTAAAGAAAACACTACAATCGTAGACGGAAGCGGCGACAAAGCGGACATCAATGCTCGCGTAAGCCAAATTCGTGCTCAACTGGAAGAAACAACTTCCGAGTTCGACAAAGAGAAATTGCAAGAGCGTTTGGCTAAATTGGCTGGCGGCGTAGCCGTTGTCAAAGTTGGCGCTGCAACTGAAACTGAATTGAAAGAGCGTAAACTTCGCATCGAAGACGCCCTGAACGCAACTCGCGCTGCGGTTGAAGAAGGTATCGTTTCTGGTGGTGGTACAGCTCTTGTGAACGTATATAGTGCTGTTGCTGCTGTAGATGTAACTGGCGACGAGAAAACAGGCGTTAACATCGTGCTTCGTGCGCTTGAAGAGCCAATTCGCACCATCGCAGCTAACGCTGGTCAAGAAGGTTCCGTAATCGTGGACCGCTTGAAAAAAGAAGCAGTAGGTATCGGCTACAACGCTGCTACTGGTGAATGGGTGAACATGTTCGAAGCAGGTATCGTTGACCCTGCTAAAGTAACTCGTTCTGCTCTTCAAAACGCTGCATCTGTAGCGGCTATGTTCTTGACTACTGAAGCTGTAATTGCTGACAAGCCAGAACCAGAAAAACCAGGTATGCCTGACATGGGCGGCATGGGTGGAATGGGCGGCATGATGTAATAAGGCTGATTAAGCCTTGAAATAGGGATGGATTAGAGGCTTCTCATGAGTTCATTGAACTTGTGGGAAGCTTCTTTTTTTGTGGTGTGCCTAGAAAAAACACTTGTAAATGGCTGCATCATAAAGCAGTTTGATTTAATTTTAAGATAGAGAATAGATTAATTTAAGAAAGTTAAATAAATGCACTTGAGCTTTCACTCTAGTGAATATATAATAAATGTAAGAGGTCGTTTCGGACCTGTATTTTTTTAATTAATTATTTAACTAACTTTATTAATTTACTTAAATAAAAGTATGGAGGACCTATGAAATCATTTCTGCCCAATGATATTAAAGATGAGAACAGGAAAATAGTCTTCGATATTTTGCTTCAACATCCTGAACTGGCGAAAGTCGAGATTTCAGAAAAAACAGCAATGAGCTTTGTTACTGTAAGCAAGATTGTCACTTTTTTTGAACAGATTGGTTTATTGACTGCCACTGGTGAAAGTCGAGAAGGCTCTGGCGGCTTGGGAAGAAAACGTACGGTTTACAGATTTAATGAAAACAGCTATACGACAATCGGAATACAGATTATTGGCAATACGATTACGGCGTTACTTATTAATCTACACGGCAAGATCATAGATTCGTATTCGATTGAAACAGATATTCCGTTCCATAGTCAGCAGTTCACTTCGGTATTTATAAAGCTTGTGGAACATTTGAAGAGTAAAGCGAAGGAAACAAATAGTGTTGTTTTAGGAATTGGTATTGGCGTTGATGGCGCGATCAATATAAGAAAGAAAACGATTCGGATGAGAACGCATCACAATAAAGAAAACGATTTTGAGTATGAGTCTATTATTGAAAATCTCAAGCGTGAAGTGAATTTGCCTATTCTTCTGGAGAATGATGTGAACACAGCCACTGTGGCGGAATTTCGGAATCTTGAAAACTCAGATCAAGCACCGACGAGTCTCGTTCATGTTGCTGCAGGTGATGGCGTTGGGGGCGGCTTGATCATTAACAAAGAGCTACACCGCGGCGTTAATGCAAGAGCAGGAGAGCTGGAGTATATGTGCTTTGATTCAGAATACAAGCGGACTCCATCATCAGTCGGTTGGCTGGAAAGCAGATTAGCCATTAAGTACTTGCTAAGCGCATATGATTTGAATTCAGCTAATGACGTAGAAGCTTGCATTAATTATGTTTCGAAGAATCTGGCTTTAACGATTACAAATATAATCAGCATTCTGGATATCGATCAGGTCATTATTAGCGGTAAAACGGTAGCGCTGTTCCCGGAACGTATATTGGATCGTACGAAAAGTTATGTCGAGCAATATACGGAGTGGACTCCACAAATTTCTGTGAGTGACTTACATCAATCAACAGCAATGGGAGCAGCGATACTTATTCTCCAGCAAGAGATGATGAACGTCATTTCGGATTAAACAACAAGGAAGTGAACAATATGATCAGAATCTTTGATAACGAAGAAGAAGTAGCAAACGAAATTGCCAGAGAGATGAAAGATCGTTTAATTAACGATCATCATCCCGTGTTCTGCCTAGCTTCAGGGAGCACTCCACAAAAAAGCTATCAGAAGTTTTCCAATGATGCGGACATCCACTCAAAGATCAAAAGGCTTCACATCGTTAGCTTGGATGAGTGGGTTGGTATAGATAAAAGCTCTGAAGGAAGCTGCTATCAGATGTTGAATCAAGATCTATTTTCGCAGATTTCACTGGATGGTAGCCAGATTGAATTTTTTAACGGAACATCGCCGGATATAGAGCAGGAATGTTTACGAATTGATCGCTTTATCGAGCAGCACCCGATTACCTTCAGCTTGATGGGCGTAGGTATGAATGGACATATTGGATTAAATGAACCTGGCGGCCCAGTATTGAATCGTAGTAGTGTTGTGGAATTGTCGGAAACGACTAAGATAGTCGCCCAAAAATATTTTCTTAAGCAGACTGAATTAAAGCAAGGCATTACATTAGGTTTGGAACAGATTGCAAGTAGTAAAAGAGTTGTTGTCGTCATAACTGGAGAGCGCAAAGCCGCTATCGTAAAGGAGATTCTCACAAATTCTGACGCACAACTGCCTGCCCAGCGATTGCTTGGTTATGAGCATATAGATTTCTATTTGGATGCTGCAGCAGCTAAATATATGGATCAGTCATCATAGTTGAGGAGCGTAAATATGGGTAGCTTCGTTATTGGAGTAGATATTGGAGGAACAAATATTAGGGTTGGATTAGTGAACGAGCAACTTGAACTTGTTCGGAAGGAGTCAGTATTAACAAGAGGCTTCCAAGATGCTGACGAAATTTTCAAAACCGTCAAGGAAATGATCGCTAAAGTCGACCACGAACAGCAAGCAAGTAAGATAGGCATTGTATTGCCGATTCCTTGGAATGATCAAACACAGATTATTCGAGATATAACCAATATTCCTTGCCTAGAGAATGTGAGTATCGAAACTATCAGGGCGTTCTTTCCGAATTATGAAGTGTCTTTTGAGAATGATGTAAACGTGATCACCGTGCTTGAATCGGATCATGGAGCTGCCAAGCCTTATAACCAATCCATATATATAACGGTTAGTTCAGGCATTGGATGCGGTATCATACTTGATAAAAAAATCATACAAGGAGCACATGGATATGCGGGCGAGATCGGAAGCATGATTATTTCCGATAGCAAAAGAAATCATTCAACGCTGTATAACGGTACTTTGGAATCTCTATGCAGCGGCACAGCTCTTGAAGCGGAAAGTAAGCTTTTATATGGCAGCGCTACCACTTCGGGTTTGCTGTTTGAACGCTATCATAGGGGGGACCAGCAAGCGATTGAAGTGATTGATAGATGGGTGGAGTACTTTTCCAACGCAATAGTTAATTTGATGCAAATCATTGATCCGAACATTATTGTTGTCGGAGGAGCGGTCATTCATCACAACCAGTGGCTGATTGATAGCGTTATTGAAAGCGCTAAAAAGAAAGTTCTTCCACACTTAAAAGAGAACATTAAAATCGTGTTAACTGAATTTGGACCTGATGCCGGAATGATTGGTGCCGGCTATAACGTTTATAAAAAGGCAAAAGGAGCTTGAAGACCATGAAAAAGTTGAAGGTTGCGTTAATCGGAGCAGGAAGTGTTTCCTTTGGACTAGGAGCACTTCAAGATCTCGTGTTATCAGAACGTTTGAGAAATCAAGTAGAACTCGAAATCGCACTTATGGATATTGTAGAAGAGAATGTGAATAGAACGTACAAGTATGCAACCGAAATGTTTACGGCATTTTCTCATCCTGCGAAGATTTGGCAAACGACGAATTTGGAAGATGCCTTAAGAGAGGCTGACTTCTCCATCGTTGCGATTGAGGTAGAAAGATATCATTACTGGTCACAAGACTTCCACATTCCGCGCCGTTACGGTAGCAAGCAGCTATATGGAGAAAACGGCGGACCAGGATCAATGTACCACACCTTGAGAAATTTAGGTCCGATGCTGGAAATTGCAAAGACAATGGAGAAGGTATGTCCAGATGCCTGGCTAATTAACTATACGAATCCGGAAGCGAAGCTAGTGGAAGCCATCTCCAAATTAACTTCAATCAAAGTGGTGGGCTTGTGCCATGGTTTAGACATGGGGATTCATCAGCTAGCTGAATTCCTGGAGATGGATAGTAAAGATATTGCAGTTGAAGGCGGCGGATTGAACCACTTTGGCTTCTTTACGAAGATCTGGAACAAGAGTACGGGAGAGGATTTATACCCTCTATTCCATGACAAAGAAAAGCAAGCTAACCGTTTGGCACATTTCGATCATATTGGATTATCCAGAACTTTGTACCATACTTATGGCTACTACCCTTACCCCGGGACTAACCATTGTGGAGAGTATATTTCTTGGGCAGAGGATTTCTATGTTGGACTACCTTTGCAGTTCCGTTACAATCCAATGAGCGAGCAGCTGTGGAAGAAGGACTCCAGAACACCTGAATTTGTATACTGTGCAAGTGGCAGTACTTTGGATAAAGGCTTATTCGAGAATACGCTGAATCAAGAGCAGTGGTCTGAGCAGGCTTATCTATTTGATAAAGATAAGGTTCAAATTAGTAATGAATATGCAATACCAATTATTGAAGCGATTTTCTTCGACGATGAAATCGAGTTGAATGCTGTTAATATGCCAAACCACGGCGCTATTAAAGGACTTCCAGAGGATATGGTTGTTGAAACACAAGCGATCGTTAATAAAAAGGGTATCGTATTTAAGCCAATGACGGTTGAACTGCCAACTGCCATTATCGGAATGATCCATATTCAAGGTACAATCCATAAGCTGTTACTGGAGGCGTTTCTTGAAGAGTCGAGAACAAAATTGCTGCAAGCGATCCTGCTTGATCCGCAAGCACCAACCTACTATCAAGCTTGTGCGATGATCGATGAAATGTGTGAGCTGCAACAAGAAATACTGCCAAAGCTGGAGTGGAAGTAAGACATCTTTAATAAAAACGGCCTCAGTCTGATGAAATTCAGAACTGAGGCCATTTATTTTGCATTACATATTATTCCGAATCTGCATCCAGATAAGGTTGTACTAAACGACGTACCTCATCGGTTGCATTCGTCTCCATCAATTGATTTCTTAGTTCGTCGGCTCCGTCAAATCCACGAATATAGATTTTGAAGAAGCTTCGAAGTGGATTAAACAGACGTGGTTCAACCTCTTTTGAATATTTATCGTGAAGATCTAGATGAAAAAGTAGAAGGTTAAGAAGCTCCTCCACACTATGTTCTTTAGGTTCTAGTTCGAAAGCATATGGATTTTTGAAAATACCGCGGCCAATCATGACTCCATCAACCCCGTACTGCTCTACTAATTTTAAGCCTGTTGCGCGGTCAGGAATATCCCCATTAATGGTTAGCAACGTATTTGGGGCGATCTCATCGCGTAATTTTTTGATTTCGGGGATGAGCTCCCAATGTGCATCTACTTTGCTCATCTCTTTTTTTGTACGGAGGTGTATGGACAGATTCGCAATATCTTGTCTCAATACATTTCCTAACCAATCGCGCCACTCATCAATTTCGCTATATCCTAATCTTGTTTTAACACTAACCGGCAATCCACCAGCTTTAGTCGCTTTAATAATTTCTGCTGCCACTTCAGGATGTCGAATTAATCCAGCACCTTTTCCATTGGTTGCGACGTTTTTTACTGGGCATCCCATGTTTATATCAATACCACGAAAACCAAGTTTTTTCATATCCATGCTCATTCGTTCAAAATACTCCGGGTTATTGCCCCAAATATGAGCGACCATCGGTTGTTCATCTTCCGTGAACCTTAATCGAGTAAGCACACTTTCCTTTACCTTTAATTTAGGGTGACAGTAGTATTCTGTATTTGCGAATTCCGTGAAGAACACATCCGGTTTTGCAGCTGCACTAACCACGTGACGAAATACAACATCTGTGACATCTTCCATAGGTGCCAATATAAAAAACGGCTTCGGTAAATCAAGCCAAAAATTTTGTTCGTTACTCATAAGCTCTCCTTCTTTTGCAACATTTTGCCCATCATACATAGTATCATTTCTTTTCGTTTAATGCACAGAATTATAGGAGGACCTTTATCTTTTTTCTATAATCGCTCGGGGTTATACCAGTACTATTCTTAAATAAACGATAAAAATATGAACTACTAGTAAATCCAGTTTTTTCGGCGATATCAACAATGGTGTATTCAGAGGTCTTCAGCAGCTCTTTAGCTTTATCCAACCGCAGTTCGTTAATCTTATCTGATAAAGCGTTTGTTGTTAACTGTTTATATAGCCGGCTCAAATAAATTGGAGACATCGAGAGCTCGTCTGCAATTGAATTTATGCATAGGTTGGAATTACTATAATCTCGCTCAATAATATGATGTACATTTTTAACGAGTTCCTCTTGCTTTGTATTTCGTTTCTCCTCGAGCTTTTGACTTATTTCTTCAAATATCTTGAAATATGGAGCATTGATTTCTTCCATGGTTTCAACATGATTGGGTAGTAAAAACGTTGTATCGAATTCGGGTAATGTTAAAATTGCGTTGTTCTTTTTTAATGTTCGCAAGACGTTATTAACTGTAAGTGCTAAATGCGATATGACAAGTTGAACAACAGTAAATGAATATTCTGATATTTCTCCTACGATATCGATATAGATGCTACGTGCTTTCTCCACATTTCCTGACATTAAGGATTCAATGAACTGTTTTTCTTTGTGAACGGGAAACAAATATTCTTTAGATTTTAAATTCATAATGTCAACCGAAAAGAGGATGCTGCCGTATCCTTTGAATAATCGATGATAAGAAGCTTCAAGTACTTGCTTGTAGACTAAAATGCATTGCTCGATGGATTCCTTCACAGGACTAAAGGTAATTGTAATGGATAATTTTAAATGTTTGGTGATTGATAGCTGCATAAGCTCCGCCATTTCAATCAGCGAGTCTCGTTCCATTGAATAAAGCAGATTATGGAAGTTTAGCAGCAGTACAAGACTATCATCCCCCATATCAATGGCTTCGACTTGAAAGTTCGGTGAGGCAATTTCCGTACAAATGTTCATTATGGCATATTTGAGCAATTTTATATCTTCTTTGTATTTCTCGAGGACTGTGGGGAACTGATCGATCCTTACCAAAATAATTAGTGATTTATTATTAACCATAAGCTCTGAATTGAAGTAATGTAATTTTTGCTGCAACATCTCAGCATTATTCGTTTCTCTGCCTAAAACTGTATTTCTAAGGAAATCCTGCTTGAGAATATGCTGATGATTACGTCTTTCTGTTTCCAGGGTTTTGAACTTGCGTATGACTTTGTCAATCGGGCGATACACACTATGGGATAGCGTTAACGATACCAATAATCCTAAGAGAAGAATGCCAATACAGATAAAGAGTATTCGATATCTCATTTCATTTATTTCTTGAGTGATATTGCTATAAGGGGTAATTCGAACATATTTCCAACCTAATGAATCCGGTGAAGTAAATGTTATTAAAGATTTAACTCCATCTACAGTGTCTAGAAAATAAGTCGATTCTGAAGTGTCCTGAATAATTTTCTGTATATAGGTTTTATCGGATAGATCAGTTAGCATCGCTTGCTTGTCATTATTGGAAAATAATATTCCATCCTGATTAATGATAAACGTGTTATTCTCCGATATCTCTTCCCCCGATTGATCCATTCGCAGGCCTAACCATGATGCAGAGATATTAACAACAACAGCTGTGTTTAAATCGTTATTATCATCAATGACGCTATAACATAAGTAAGTGTAGCTTGATACTGGAGTGGACTCAGTCAAACCGATGTTATAGGTTCTAGGAATCGGTTGAAAGGGACGATGTTCTTTGAAATTCTTAAAAAGGTCTAGAATTCCATCATCATCAAGTTCGTTCTTCGGTTGAATTCCGCTTCGTGAATTATTGGAACTAATATAGAACTGATTGGATTTCGCATTATATACATAAATGGATTCAATGAATGGTAAAGATGCGCGATAGTTATCAAGCTGTTGCTGTGCAAAAATGACATCATAAATATTTAAGTCCGGATAATACAACAATTTAGATACCGCGGAATCATAGTAAATCTGGGAGGACAGTGAGGTAACAGTCTCTGTCATAACAGATAATTCTGTTTTAATCTGATTCAGACTATTAGAATCGGAACGATACACTTGTTTAAGTGCGATGGTTGTGAAGTCCATATAAAGAATAGTTGTAGTTATCAAAAGGGTAATAACAACACATCCAATAGAGCCGAGCAGTATGCGGCTGTAAACTTTTTTATGCTCTTTAGACCACTGGTTTACCATTTCTTGAAACCCCTTTCATTGTGGTCTGAGTATAATTCATCAGTCTGGAGCTTTCAATCAAATTTATAAATCAGCAGCCTAAATTAGGCTAAATGTAGTGAATATTCACAAAAGTACAGAAATTTCATACTCCACAAGTACTGAGATTACAGCGATCTGTGTCATTGTTCAGTATTTTATCGAATCGGCTTCTTCTATGATTTGGAGGAAAGATTCACGAGGAATTCCATTTCAGAAGGAGGTCAGTCATGTTTAAGAAGAAAGGATTTTTATATGAATTAAATAAGAATAAGATCATGTTTTTGATGATAGCACCGACACTGCTTTTTTTCTTAATTAATTCTTATGCTCCAATGGTCGGCATCTATTATGCATTCACAAGTTATGATTTTGCAGGTGGTTTATTTGGAAGCCCGTTTGTAGGATTAGATAATTTTAAATTTTTAACGCAATCTGGAATTCTGTTGAAATTGACAATAAATACGCTTGGATACAACGTGGTGTTTATCATTTTAGGTAACGTGATATCTATAGGGGCAGCCATCCTATTAAGTGAAGTACGAGGTAAGTTATTTAAAAAACTATCACAATCCATTATGTTTCTACCCTATTTTGTTTCGTTTGTTCTGGTCAGTGTTTTAGCGTTCAACATGTTTAATGCTGATTCCGGTTTTGTTAATCAGTTATTAATATCGTTAGGACTCGATCCAGTAGACATATACAACACACCATGGCTCTGGCCATTTCTGATTACAGCATTTTATATATGGAAAAATTTGGGTTATTCTATGGTCATTTATCTTGCATCCATCATGGGAATTAGCGATGAGTATTACGAAGCCGCCAAAATTGATGGCGCAAATATTGTTCAGCGAATCTGGTTTATTACCATACCAATGCTGAAGTCAACATTTATTATTCTGCTCTTATTTGCTCTCGGAAGTATTATGAAAGGTCAATTCGATTTGTTCTATCAGCTTGTCGGGAACAATGGAGTGCTCTTCGACGTTACGGACATTGTCGATACTTATGTTTATCGGTCTTTGAAAGTTAATTTTGATATTGGTATGGCAACTGCAGCTGGCTTGTATCAGTCTATCTTCGGATTTGTAATGATTATGACAGTGAATTATATCATCAAGAAAATAAATGATGATTATGCATTGTTCTAACATAGGGAGGAGGAATTAAATTGGATGACAACATTCTAAGTTCTAGGGTTTTCCGCATGGTGGCTTACCTGATCATTACGTTTTTTTCTTTGCTCTGTCTATTTCCGTTTCTTCTGATTATATCTGGCTCATTGACAGCCAATGAATCCATTATTCGAGATGGTTTTCACTTGATTCCTAAAGTGTTCTCGCTGGAAGGCTATGAGATGGTGTTTATCTTCCCAACTCAGCTAATCAAGGCTTATGGTGTTACGATTTTTGTAACCGTGGTTGGAACGCTGTTGGGATTATTCCTCATTACGATGGCAGGTTATGTTCTGCAGAGGAAAGATTTCAAGTACCGCAATCCATTGTCCTTCTTCATTTATTTCACAACGCTGTTTGGAGGGGGACTTGTACCCTGGTATATCATGCTGACTACGTACTTTGGGCTGGCAGATACCTATGCCGTACTGATATTACCTGGTCTTATGACACCTTTTCTCATTATATTAATGAAAAACTTTATCAAAGCTGCAGTTCCGGAAGAATTATTCGAATCAGCCAAAATCGATGGAGCGAACGACTTCAGGATTTACTATAGTGTTGTGCTGAAGCTAGCGATGCCTGGCATAGCGACTGTCGGTCTGTTCCTTGCTCTGACGTACTGGAATGACTGGTTCATGTCTTCCTTGTTCATTAATGACGTTAGCATGTATCAGCTTCAATACTACTTGTATAACACGATAAATACGATGATGTTCGTTTCTCAAATGGCCACTGGAACTGGGGTATCCCTAGGACGTGACATTCCAACAGAGTCGACCAAAATGGCAATGGCAATCGTCGTTACAGGACCAATTATTTTCCTATATCCGTTCGTGCAGCGATATTTTGTGAAGGGATTAACGATTGGTGCGGTGAAGGGTTAGTACCGAAAGCAAACGAAAGAAGCTCGGATGCGATCGGCTGACATAGATCATTTAATTAAGGGGAGGGTTAGTATGAGAAAAGGAAATAAATTGTTAACAATCGGCACTTCTTTATTATTAACTGCAAGTTTGTTTGCTGGCTGCAGTAGTAACAGCACGAATACTAAGGAGGCATCGTCAGAACCAACAAAGAATTCGAATTCAAATACCAGTACCTCAGCACCAGAAACATCAGAAGTGACTGGAATCGACACATCCAAGAAAGTGGAGCTTCAGTTCTATATGCTGGGTGATGCTCCAAAGGATTTAAAGATCATTGAAGATGAAGTTAACAAAATGGCATTAGAAGAGTTGAATGCAACCGTCAAATTTAACTTCACAACTTGGACAGACTGGGACCAGAAGTATAAGCTTCTATTGTCCTCAGGGCAGCCGATTGACCTGATCTTTACGGCAGAATGGACAAATTACCAGTCATATGCGATGAAAGGGGCTTTCCTTCCGCTAGATGATCTCCTACCGAAGGCTGCACCTAAGCTACAAGCATATGTACCACAGGATTTCTGGGAAGCAGTCAAGGTTAACAAGAAAATTTATACCGTTCCAGCGATCTGGAAAGAATATGTAAATGATGGTATTGCCTATCGGGAAGATTTGCGTAAAAAGTATAATTTGCCAAAGCCGGAATCACTCGAAACTTTAGAGCAGTATTTGGAGGGCATACGCAAGAATGAACCTGATATGCTGCCTCTGGCGGATACTGAGGTCAGTCATACAGATTCCGTCCGTCAAATGACAACTAAAACTGTGAATACCAACGATAAGGTTCCATATGGACTTAACATCATGTATGACACTCCAAGAGAGGTGACCAGCTATTGGGGCTCTCCGCAGCATTTGGAAGATTTGAAAATGTTCAGAAGTTGGCAAGAAAAAGGGTTCTTTATGAAGAATATGCTGAACATTAAAGATAGTGGTACTGATATATTTGCCGCCGGTAAAGCCGCAGCAATATTGGGAGGTGAGAATCCAAACCGCTTTGGTGATGCTGTTGTTAAAGTGAAATCACTGCACCCAGATTGGGAGCTAGGCTATTCCCCATATCCAAATATGAAAGGATTCTCTTCACCCGTTCATCCGATTCATAATGGCTTTGCAATTCCACGCAGCAGCAAAAATCCAGAGAGAGCTCTTGCTTTCTATGAAAAATTGGTCACGGATAAACGCTACAATGTGTTGACGCAATACGGTATTGAAGGCAAAAATTTTGAGATTGAGGATGGGAAATATTACAAAATGATTGGTGATGCCCAATCAAACGGCTTCACGAGAGAAGGTATGAATGGATGGGCATGGAGAAATCCGGAGTTCATGTTATTTGATAAGAGCTATCAAGCAGTACTGGACATGTTCGATGAAATGGATAAGATAGCGAAACCTAATATTTTCCAAGGCTTCGGAGAGGATTGGACTTCTTATCAAGCAGAGAAGGCGGCTCTTCTACAAGTTGAGAAGCAATACTTATATCCTTTGAATGACGGTATGGTTAAGGATGTTGAAGCTGGCTTGAAGTTGTTTATGGAAAAGGCTAAGAAAGCGGGTCTCGATAAAATTCAAGCGGAATACAAGAAGCAGTGGATAAAGTATTTGGATGATTCGAACATTCAGTAACATAGGCTAGAGTTACTCAGAGAGAACAACAGGACGATAATTCTGTTGTTCTCTACTATAAGGGTGGAATATTTATGAAGGTTCAATTTCATGGAACGGCTGCATTTGAAGGCATTCCCTCGCTATTCTGTCAGTGCGAGACTTGTAAGAAAGCCAAAGTACTTGGTGGGAAAAATATTCGTACACGCACTTCGGTTTTGATTGACGAAGTACTTAAAGTTGATTTTCCGGCGGACACCTTACATCATTCCATTCGTGATTCTGTAGATATGGATAAGGTTCGTGATTTGCTATTTACACATTCACATTCCGATCATTTGTATCCTGAAGATTTACTGATTCGTGCGTTAGGGTATGCCCAGTTTAATGAAGAGGAAGAACTACATCTGTATGGTCATGATTTGCCTATTAAGCACTGTTGTCAATTGCTTGCCACGGAAAGACATCGCTTCCAATTTCACAACTTGAAGCCCTTTGAAACCGTACAAACACAAACAGCTACGATTACGCCATTGCTTGCTAATCATGATTCTAAAGAAACTTGTTTATTGTATTACATAGAAAAGGATGGAAAATTCATTTTCTATGGTCACGACAGCGGTTGGTTTCCCGAACAGACTTGGAACTGGTTGAGAGGAAAAAAACTGGATCTTGCTATTCTAGAATGTACGACTGGGAATGCCCCAAATTGTGAAGTTCACATGAATGTTGAGGATACTCTAAAAACACGGGAATGGTTAATCAAGAATCTTGTTATGAAAGCAGAAGGGCGAATTGTAGTCACTCATTTCTCTCATAATGCTCATCTGTTGCATGAAGATTGGGTTCATATTTTTGAGCCGAATGGGATTACAGTAGCGTTTGATGGGATGCAACTGGACATATGAGTTAGCGCATAAGTGAAATGAGGATACTTCTATGATTTCAATGGCAGTCTTTTTAGTTTTATTTTCAGGTATTACACATGCGGTATGGAACCTATTTACAAAGAGAAGTCTGAATAAATACGTATTTCTCTGGTCGATTCATATTGTTGGTACACTTGCTCTATTACCTTATTTTATTATTGAGCTGCTCCAAGTTGAGCTTCATGCGGAGACACTTGGCTATATGGCGATATCTGCTTTATTTCAAGGGTCGTACTTCATTTTCCTTTCTAAATCGTATTCCTATGGTGATTTATCGCAGACCTATCCAATCATGCGAGGTACTGGTGTCATGCTAGTGACCTTGTTAAGTGTTGTGTTATTCGGGGATTCCTTAACTCTAGTAGGCTGGATAGGCTTTTGTTGTATCATAGTAGGGCTCTTTATTATTAGTGGAATCGTTAATCGTCATGCAAATCAAGGGAAAACGACTCATTCTATATCCATTCTTTATGCAATTGTAGTAGGGATGTGTGTTGCGGGCTATACATTAATGGACAAACTAATTGTCCAGCAATTATCTCCACTATCAACGCTTGAATTATCCAATATTAATTATGTAATCGTCGCTTTTTTCATGGTTGTAAGAGCGGGCCGTGCACAAATCATACGGGAATGGCGAATAAACTGGAAAATGATCTTGATTGGTTGCATTTGCTCGCCAGCTTCTTATTTTATGTTTCTGATGGCGATGAGGCTTGCTCCATTAGCTTCAATTGCACCAATACGAGAAATTGGAACAGTTGTAGGTACGATTCTTGGCATACTTGTACTAAAAGAGAAGCAAGGAGTGCGCAGGATTATCATGTCGGCTGTGATTACCTGTGGGATCATCTCCATTGCCATATGGGGGTAAGTTGATTTTACTAGAATTGAGGACTACTTTCTGACCGTATAGGGTAAAAATGAAAGGCCTCTCGTAGGGATACGAGAGGCCTTTCATTCTGTTAAGCATTAGATAGTTTTGTACTGTCTAATTGACGGGGCAATTCACAGTTTAATATGCCTCATTCTAATTCTTGTTCTAAAACAGTTTTTACTAAACGACGTACTTCATCTGTTGATCTTGTATCCATTAATTGGTTTCTTAATTCGCTTGCGCCTCTAAATCCACGAACATAGATTTTGAAAAAGCGAAGAAGTGGTTTAAATGAACGTGGCTCGAGTTCATTTGAATATTTATCGTGAAGATCCAACTGTAATAGAAGTAAATTGAGAAAATCCTTTGGACTATGTTCTTTAGGTTCTTTTTCAAAAGCAAATGGATTGGTGAAGATGCCGCGGCCAATCATGACACCATCAACGCCGTATTGTTCAACTAGCTTTAATCCTGTTGCGCGGTCCGGGATATCTCCATTTATAGTTAATAACGTATTCGGAGCAATTTCATCGCGTAATTTTTTGATCTCAGGGATTAGCTCCCAGTGTGCATCTACTTTGCTCATTTCTTCTTTTGTACGAAGGTGAATGGAAAGATTCGCAATATCTTGCTTCAATATATGTGTTAACCAATCCCGCCACTCATCAATCTCAGAGTAACCCAATCTTGTTTTAACACTAACCGGCAATCCACCGGCTTTTGCTGCTTGAATAATTTCTGCTGCAACCTCAGGATGTAGTATTAATCCAGCACCTTTTCCATTGGATGCGACGTTTTGTGCGGGGCATCCCATGTTTAAATCGATACCGCGAAAACCAAGTTTTTTCATATCAATACTCATCTGTTCAAAAAATACAGGTTTATCACCCCAAATATGAGCGACAATTGGTTGCTCATCTTCTGTGAACGTTAATCGACCACGTACACTGTCTTTTCCTACAGGGTGACAATAGCTTTCTGTATTAGTGAATTCTGTGAAAAACACGTCGGGTTTGGCAGCTTCACTAATCACGTGACGAAATACAACATCTGTGACATCTTCCATTGGTGCTAATATAAAAAACGGCTTCGGTAAATCAAGCCAAAAGTTTTGTTCGTTACTCATATTCTCTCCTCTTGTTGCGATATATAAAAACATATAAGTTATAGCAAAGACCTTTTACCCAACATACATAGTATCATTTTTTTTCGTTTATTGCACAGAAGAAAGGAGAATACATATAGCGAAATCAATATACATAGCTTATAGCTTGAAGTGCTAAAATAAGATGTATAAAGCTTTATTAATGGCAACATGAGATAACAATACAGTAGAAGTGGTGAAGATATGGGGATAACTGTAAAAGATATGCTGCAACTTCCTTCCTTTCGAGGAGCAAAGGTGCTAACTGGAAATAATAATCTACACCGCACCATTTCTTCTTTATCCGTACTAGAGGTTTCAAATGCGGATTATTCTTCTCGAATTGTCCATTCCATTCAAGAAGAGTGGTATGCGGAAGAGATAGTGATCAGCTCTTTTTACTCCATTAAGGACAGTGTAGAGAAACAGTGTGAAACGATTGAGTACTTGCACGAGCTTGGAGAAGTAGGGTTGATCTTATACTATGTAGGAATTATCATTCCTGAAGTAGCTGACGAGGTACTGCAATTAGCAGAGTCCAAAAATTTCATCATCATTTGTATGCCGGAAAATGATTTTTCACTTCGTTACAACGAAGTGATTTATGAAGTGATGGAAGCGATTGTTCTGAACAATCAGACGATCAATGATAATTTTGTAAATGAAGCGTTAGAGAAAGTATCCCTTTTGCCAGAACACTCACGGAGCGTCGAAATTACGCTGAAAATATTGTCTGATCGGCTGAAAGCGAACGTCATCCTGACGAACACCCAGTTAGATATCGTAAATCAAGTAATGTGGCCCCGTAATTCATCGTTAAACGTGGGGTATATTATTGAGACCTACGCCCCCTATTTGATGAATATGACGAAAGGACAAGCAGAGCCTGTTTCAAATTGCTATGTGGAATACAAGAGTATTCATCAAAAAAACGGAGAAGCGCTGCATTTATTTTTGATTAAAGAGAACTCAAAATTACCTGCGAAGACCATCGATAAAATCAGCGAGGTTGTACAAGTAGCGATCAATTTGTGGGGGGATAAGCATAACGAGGTTAGCGAATATGCCTTGGTAAAAGCAATTATTAATGATGAAAGCGAAAAAATGCGAAGACTGGCTCATTTTCTCCACATTGATGTCTCTTCCATTCAGATGATGTGGTTAGTATATATTCACGATTTATCGCAAGAGAAACAAATTCGTGAAGAGCTGGAAGAGCATTTGTTCAAATATTATAAAACGGCGGTCATTCAAACTATCGATCATTGTATAATAGCCCTCATGGGAAATTGCTCTTACAAGTACAATGAGTATGAAATTGCAGCGGAGTATATTGACACGACGAATTCAGCTCCGCTTATATCCGAAATGGTCTATGCTCCCCGAATGAGAAATACACAAGACGTACGACGCATGTATCGGCTGGTGAACAGTGTGGGACGGAAAGTTCATCTGATGTATGAGCATCGTAAATTGTACACAGCAGCCGAGATGCGTTCTATGAAACAAGCTATTGAGTTAAGTGAACAGGGAGAAGAAATCCTTGAAGAATGGATGTCTGTGATTGATCCCATTCTAGGTGATCCAGAGTCGATAAAAACACTCATAACCTTCTTGTTAGATGCAAAGGGGAATTTTGATAACTGTGGGAAAATGCTGTTTGTTCATAAAAATACAGTAAAATATCGTATTAGAAAGATCAGTGAATTAATAGGTTATGATGTAACCGTCAACTCTGAATCTTACGATGTGTATATCGCTTGCATGATTTATCGACTCACACATAGCTAGTATAATCCGTAGTTTTTGTCGAATAAGACAAAAATCACGGATTTTTTTTTATTTTAGAAAAAGACGTAATCCCATGGTTCCTTCTATAATAAGAAAAATTACTTTTCGAGGAGGAGAACTAACATGAGAAAGGACGGAGCACCTCAGTCTTGGTTCACTCTGGGGATGGTATGGGCCGGAGCGGTGATCAGTATACCTGGCCTCCTGGTTGGGAATACGTTGATATCTGGTATGAGCTTACCTATGACATTATTGATCGCATTTTTAGGGTACGCCATTATCGTTGTCCTTATGATACTTCAGGGGATTCAGAGTACGGATCTTGGGAAAACAACCGTTCAAGTCGCAGCCCAAGTCTTTGGCAAAAAAGGCTCGCGAACGATTTTATCCATTATTCTCGCTATTGCTTGCCTCGGTTGGTTCGGGATTCAGGCTAATGTATGCGGGGCGGCACTGGCGAACCTGCTGGCGGAGTATGGAGTGATAGTCCCAGTTCCCCTTGCTTCTTTAATTAGCGGTTTGGTTATGGTGGTCTCAGCAATGTACGGAATGAAAGTGCTGAGAGTACTTAGTTATATTGCAGTACCTTTATTAATCGTGATTTGCATATATGGTTTAGTTCAAGTGTTCACTATGGATTCCGTGCAGAACATTTGGAGCTACCAGCCTGAGAAGCATATGAATTTCATGGATGGCTTAGCTGTAACAATAGGCTCATTTGCCTTAGGGGCTGTCATTGCAGGCGACTACTCTCAGTTCTCAAGAAAACGTTCTGACGTATTAAAGGCAGCATTAATCGGAATCGTTCCTTCTGGCGTACTGATGATTAGTGTGGGTGCTATTTTATCGATTGCTTACCAGACTAGCGATATTGCGGCCGTCTTTATAAATATTACAACGCCTTTTATCGGGGGTACTGTTTTGATTCTGGCTGCTTGGAAAACGAATATGGTCAACGCAATCTCGGGTGGATTTGCGCTTACCAATGTATTGCATATTTCCAAAGAAAAAGAGAAATGGGCAGTAGGGATTGCTGGACTCATCGGGACTGTACTCGCTGTGATCGGTATCTTGAATTATTTCACGCCAGTGATGTCGATCTTGTCAGCTATGGTTCCGCCGGTAGCAGGGGTAATGATTGCATCCTATTGGATCATGAATAAAGGCGATAAGAACCGTTGGAAGGAAACAGAGGGCGTTAATCCTCTAGGGGTATTTTCTTGGCTGGTCGGATCCATTATTGCTTGTATGCCCGTTGTGCTGTCCTTTTTCCCAAGCTTACCTCAATTATCAAATCAGCCATTACTCGGTATCGTCATTTCATTTGTCTTATATATTGTCTGCTACCGATTTACTGCCTCAAAAACTGTCATATTGGAGGGAAATAAATGAGATATTTAGATGAACAATCAATTGAACATATTGCCGTAGGCGCTGCATTTTTAGGCACAGGTGGAGGAGGAGATCCTTACATCGGTAAACTCATGGCTCTTTCGGCTATTGAAAAGTACGGACCTGTAAGACTTTATTCTGTGGATGAAATCGAGGATGAAGACTTTTTCATTCCTTCCGCCATGATGGGTGCGCCTTCTGTATTAGTGGAGAAATTTCCGAAAGGCGATGAGTTTGTTAAGGTATTTCAGATGCTGGCCAAATATTTGGGCAGAGATAAAATTACAGGCACGTTTCCGATGGAAGCAGGCGGAGTCAATTCGATGATTCCGATCGTCGTTGCAGCACAGCTGAATTTACCGCTTATTGATTGCGACGGGATGGGTAGGGCATTTCCTGAATTGCAGATGGTGACGTTTAACCTGGATGGCATTTCGGCTGCGCCGCTCGCAATTTCGGATGAAAAAGGAAACATTGGTATTTTTGAGACGATCGATAATAAATGGACCGAACGGTTAGCCCGTACAGCTACAGTGGAGATGGGAGCTAGTGCTTTGGTAAGTCTGTATCCAACGACTGGGGCTCAAATCAAGAACAGCGGTGTCCATAACATCGTGACGCTATCTGAGCAGATCGGAGAGATCATTTCTTCCAACAACAGAGATGCAAAAGACAAGCTTGAAGAGCTTCTAAACCTGACATCCGGTTACGAGCTGTTTCAAGGGAAAATAACAGATGTCATCCGGGAAACCAAAGGCGGCTTCAATTTTGGGGAAATGAACCTAGAGGGCATTGAAGGAAATAAAGAGGAGCAGATGAAGGTATATTTTCAAAATGAGAATCTGCTTGCCAAGAAAAATGGCCAGGTTGTAGCCATGACCCCGGATTTAATATGCTTAGTCGATTATGAAACTTTATTGCCTGTTACAACAGAGAGCTTGAAATATGGAAAACGCGTACGCGTCATTGGCTTACCGGCACATCCTAAATGGAGAACGGAAAAAGGAATCGAAACGGTAGGACCGAGATACTTTGGGTATGATTACGATTATGCTCCTATTGAAGAATTGGTGAGTAAGGCGGTGGCTAAACATGTTTAGAATTGGAATAGATGTAGGTGGCACGAATACCGATGCTATTATTTTGGACGAGCAAAGCCGATTAATTCATAGTGTTAAATCTCCAACGACACTGGATATAAAAACGGGGATTGAGACGTCACTGCGTAATGTATTGAAGGAAGCGAGCATTGATAAAACGAAAATTACACATGCGATGCTCGGGACAACGCAGTGTACTAATGCTATCGTAGAACGGAAGAAATTAGCCAAGGTCGGTGTGATTCGGTTAGGATTCCCTGCTACCGCTTCTGTTCTGCCATATACGGCTTGGCCTAAGGACATGGTAGAAAAACTATCAGGAAACTTTGCATTAGTTCATGGTGGATATGAATATGATGGTAAATTACTCAGTGAGCTCGATGAGCAGGAGATTAAAGAGCTTCTAGTCGAATGGAGAGATAAAGTAGAATCTATTGCCATCATTGGTGTTTTCTCATCCATTAAAAATGATCAGGAGCTCAAGGTTCGAGACTTAATCTGGAAAGAATACGGGGAAACTTATCCGGTTTCTTGCTCCTCCTTGATCGGATCTGTTGGCCTGATTGAACGTGAGAATGCAACCATACTGAATGCGGCTTTATGCAAAGTCATCGAGACCACTAGCACAGGTTTTGAAAATGCGTTAGAAGCAGAAGGGATTCAAGGCGCTGAAGTGTACTTATGCCAAAATGACGGTACGCTTATGTCCATTGAATATGCTAAGCAATTCCCAATTCTTACAATTGCCTGTGGACCAACGAATAGCATCCGGGGAGCTTCTTATTTAGCGAACATTAAAGATACAATGGTACTCGATGTTGGCGGCACCACATCGGATATCGGTGTCTTGCAGGATGGATTTCCAAGAGAGTCCTCTGTAGCGGTGGAAGTAGGAGATATTCGCACAAACTTTAGAATGCCGGATATCATCTCTGTAGGACTTGGCGGCGGAAGCATTGTTCGCGTAGACAATGGTCAGATTACAGTAGGGCCGGATAGCGTGGGCTATAAGATCGCAGAAGAAGCGCTCGTATTTGGTGGGAGCACCCTGACTACGACGGATATTGCGGTTCGTCTCGGGTTAGCTGACGTGGGAGACAAAAGCTTAGTAAGCCACATTGATGAAGAATTTGCCAAACAAGTCCTGTCCGTCATTTCTTCGATCATAGCGAAGGCGATTGATAAGATGAAAACTTCTTCCGAGGATGTACAGATTGTACTCGTAGGCGGGGGCGGTGTTATTATTCCAGATGAGATTCCCGGCGTAGCCAGCATTATTAAAGTAGAGAACGGTGGAGTTGCCAATGCCATCGGTGCATCAATTTCTCAAATTAGCGGACAGTATGAACAAATATATATTTATTCACGAGAGCCGCGAGAGCAGTCATTAAGAGATGCTGAGGAAAAAGCGGTGAAACAAGCGGTAATGGCAGGAGCCGATCCAACGACGATTAAATTGGTTGAGGTTGAAGAGACACCACTTGCTTATCATCCCGAAAATGCAACCCGGTTAAGAGTTAAAGTTGTAGGTGAAATGAGCTAGAAAGCATTTAAAACAACTCCATGATGTAAAACTAGAAGCTTCGCATGAGTTCTTTGAACTTGTGTGAAGCTTCTTTTTATGAGAAATAGGATTGATCAATATAGTCTAAATGAGTATTATGAGTAGGTATGTTCTTATAAAAATAGAGATAAATAGGATGGAGAGCACCATGAAAACATCACGTCAGAGCGCATTGATTTTCTCGTTTACTTTTATGGCTTTTATTCTGGGTACAACGGAGTATATTATTGTTGGTTTACTCTCAGAAATATCCTCGAGCCTCGGAGTAACGCTAGCGACAGCCGGGGGCTTGGTATCTGGTTTCGCGATCGCTTATGCCATTGGCACACCGATTATGATGTCCTTGTTCAGCCGTGTTCCGAAACGAACTACGATTCTTGTGTCACTTGTATTAATTCTGTTACTGAATTTATGGAGTGCTATAACAGGAAGCTACAGTATGCTGCTGGTGACTAGAATAGTTACTGCAGTGCTATGTGGTTTTGTTCTTTCTGTAGCCATTACAGTAGCGAATGAAGCGGTTGATCCGGAGAAGAGAGGTAAAGCGATTGCTACCATTTTGAGCGGCTTCGCTGTGGCGAATGTATTTGGTGTACCGATCGGCACTTTTGTAGGGCAGTTCTTCAACTGGCCAGCAGCATTTGTTCTGAATGGGGTATTAGCCGGAATTGCTATAGCGCTAAATTATGCTTATATTCCACGCAAACTACCGAAGCCTGTGCCCAGCTCACTCAAGGATCAGATCGAACTGCTCACGAATGGGCGTATTATTCTCGCCTTTCTCATTCCGGTTACGGCAGTAGGAGCGGTATTTGTGATGTACACTTACATTACACCATTGCTGGAGCAAGTGATGAATATTCCTAAGAGCTCGGTAAGTGGCGTACTGTTTGTTTACGGAATTGCCACGATTGTCAGCAACTGGATCGGGGGCAAGGTTGCGACTGGAAATGCGGTAAGTAAGCTTAGATTCGTATTTCTTATCCAAGCTGTGGTCTATATAGTCTTTAGTATGACCGCATCAATCTCGATTCTAGGAATGATCGTACTAATGATGCTAGCCGTAATGTCGAGTATTGTGAGCGCACCGGCCCAGCTCTATTTGATAGATTTGGCCAAGCAGTACTCACCACGCTCGAAGGATCTTGCTGCATCGTTGAATCCAGTAGCGTCTAACCTGGGAATCGCAGGCGGATCTGCGATTGGTGGAGTGGTTGCCGGGCATGGAGGGTTAATTTCCCTTCCTATAGCTGCTTCTATCCTGGCGATATCGGCATGTGTGATTGCGTTGATATGCTATAAGTTGGATCAGCAAAGCCAGGCAACGGTTATTCATCGTGAGGTAGCCTAGGCTATTTCAGCTCATCGTAAGAACTGGTCACATTAAATACTCTTATTTAAAGACAAGACTACTTCCTAAACAGGAGGTAGTCATTTTTTAACGCTATACGTTATCTACAGGATTGTCTAACGGAATTATCAAATGATGCTGCGCCCGTCATTGAACTCGTCGCTTGGTCTGAAGCCGGTAATCGCGTGGAGTTAGATTACAGCTTCGGCGGAAGCTTTGTGAGAAATAGCTTTGGGAAGAAAAACCAGTAGATTCCGCAATTTGAGAGATGGAGAGATCCGTGGTTTCTAGTAACTCCTTACTGGCACGAAGCCTGACCTCAATTAAATAATTGATGGGTGACATTCCATAATATTTTGCAAAGGTATGCACCAGATAATACTTGCTGAAATGTGCTTTTTCTGCCAGATAGTCAAGTGAAATCTCCTCTGAATAGTTAGAGTCAATATAACGTTTGATCCTGCTACATACCTTGTTAGCCTTTTGAGTAGCCACTACGGAAAATGGATGGCCAGAGTTTCTCATTAATATAGTGACTACAACCTCTAGTAAGTTTTGACAAATGGCCTCATAGTTTGCATCTTTATTTTCCGTTTCCCGAAGCATAGCGTTGAAATAGAAGGATAGCTCATCCCTCTGATTACGATAATTGATGATCTCATGATTTCGGCTAGCACTTCGATCGCCAAAGTCAAAGCTCATCCCCTCAACCGCAAGCACGACATATTCAAGTGGATCACTACTAACCGATAGCTCGGTATGCTCGACATTCGGGTTCACAATAACTAGATCGTCTTGCTTCACTGGATAGATTTCATCCTCTACAATGAAGTTTCCCCGCCCGCTTCGGACATAAAAAAGCTCGGAAAAATTATGAGAATGACGCATGCTGTACCAATCACCTTCATAAATAGAGGAACTGACATAGATTAACTTGGCGGGAATTTCTCCACGTCCTTTACCAGGTAACGAATAACGTACATTTCCCAAATAAGGTCAGTCCTTTGCGTTGATATAAGCTTACTTTACCACAATTACTAGACTGCATAACAATAAATTGAAATAGTCAATAATTTATAAATAAATTCTAATAAAGCAAGATATATAAAATGAACGGCAACATGTTTGTTGAAAGAAACTCGAACGATCAGATAAGATAAGGGAGTAAGAAAGCTCCTACGTACGCGGATTACAGCACTAATAAAAAGATAAATATGGAGGGTTATTATGAGAAAAGTTCTTAGCCTTGCACTTACAGCTGCACTGTCTCTAAGTCTTGCGGCCTGTGGTGGTAATACTGAAAGTAATTCTAGTTCCACATCTCCAGATGCCACCAACACATCGAAGAATTCTAATTCGACTGCCGAAACTCGTACTCTTAAGCTAGCCGCTTTAGAAACCGCTTACGGATCTGATGTATGGAAAGAGATTATATCTGGATTTGAAAAAGCTAACCCTGGAGTAAAGGTTGAATCAACCATCGACAAAAGTCTTGAAGATGTTATCGGACCGGGTATGAAATCAGGGGATTTTCCTGACGTCATCCATCTTGCCGTAGGTCAGCCTAAGGGTTTGACAGAAACCTTCATTAAAGACAATAACCTCACTGATCTCACAGACGTGCTTTCAATGACAGTCCCAGGTGAAAGCGTTACTGTTAAGGACAAGCTCATTCCTGGGTTTACGGATACAACCATTACGAACCCTTACGGTGATGGGAAAACCTTCCTGATGCCGATGTTCTATAGCCCAACAGGTCTGTTCTACAATGCTGACTTACTTGAGAAGAAAGGCTGGGCGGTCCCTACGACTTGGGATGAAATGTGGGAATTAGGAGACAAAGCTAAGGCTGATGGAATTGCATTGTTCTCCTATCCAACGACCGGTTATTTCGATTCATTCTTCTATGCTTTGCTTAACGAAGTTGGGGGTCCTGATTTCTTCACCAAAGCGACGCATTACACAGAAGGAATATGGCAAACACCAGAAGCAACACAAGCATTTGATATTATTAATAAGTTAGCTTCCTATACTGAAAAAACAGTTCCGGCGAATGGAAATAAAGACAACTTCACTAAGAATCAACAGCTTATTCTTGATAACAAAGCTATCTTCATGCCAAACGGTACATGGGTTGTTGGTGAAATGGGTCAAGCACCTCGTGCTGAAGGATTTAAATGGGGATTCACTGCTCTACCAGCTGTAAAAGCTGGTGGTGATAGATACTCCTACACCTTCTTTGAACAAATCTGGGTTCCTGCGAAAGCTAAAAATGCAGATCTTGCAAAACAATTTATTGCTTATCTTTATTCAGATGAAGCAGCAGGCATTTTTGCTAAAGTAGGTGCAGTCCAACCTATTAACGATATGGCAGGCAAATTGGAAGGTGACAATAAACTCTTCTATAGCATCTATGATGGTGGTGCAAAGGCAGCTATGGGGGCATTTGCTACAACAGATCCGGTTGAAGGGGTAAGTATTTCGGATACCGTATTTGGTACCGTGGATTCCCTTGTGACTAAGGCTAAGACACAAGCACAGTGGGTTGAAGCGATTACGAAAGCAAGCGATCAGTTACGTGGAGCGTTGAAATAATTAAAGGCAATGCTGGATACCAATTCAATCTGTGAACAATGGTGGCATGCGCGAAGCTGCCACCATTATTTTTACCTTAAGAAGGAGATGGACCAATGGAAATCAAGAAAGGACAAGGGCGTTTTATTTTCTTCTGTGTTGCTCCCGCCATAATCCTATTCGTTGTTTTTCTAATTATACCTACAATCAATGTATTCCGTATGTCCACGTACAAATGGGGTGGATACACAGATGACAAAACCTTTGTAGGGCTGCAAAATTTCGAGAAGCTTTTTCAAAGTGATAAATTTTATCAAGCGTTTCAGAACAGTCTTCTACTGATCATTTTAGTTACGATCATTACGTTTGCTTTTGCGCTAGTGTTCGCGTCCATGCTTTCACGAGAAAATCTAAAAGGACAAAATGTATTACGAGTTATCTTCTACATCCCGAACATTCTATCTGTTGTTGTTATCAGTGCAATATTCTCTGCAATTTATGATCCAAATAGTGGGCTGCTAAATGCATTCTTAAATTTATTCCGCGGAGCAACATCAGACCCAACACTTTGGTTGGGTGATCAGAAGATCGTTATTTTCTCACTCGCAGGCGCTATGATCTGGCAGGCTATCGGTTATTACATGGTTATGTATATGGCAAGTATGGCAAATATCCCTGAAAGCTTATATGAATCCGCTGACCTTGAAGGTGCAAGTAGGATACATCAATTCTTCACTATTACGATCCCTTTAATCTGGACAAATATCCGTACAACCCTTACCTTTTTCGTCATCAGCACAATCAATATGAGCTTCCTATTTGTTGTGGCGATGACCGGAGGCGGGCCTGACGGTTCTACTGAGGTATTCTTGAGCTATATGTACAAAGAGGCGTATACCAACTCTTCGTATGGTTATGGTATGGCAATCGGTGTAATTGTGTTCCTGTTCTCATTCGCACTAGCTGCTATCCTAAACGCAGTCACTAGACGTGAACATTTGGAATATTAAGGAGGGGACAACTTGAATAATAATAAACTCACACATCATGGAGCCGGCGATAAGTTGTATAAGGTCCTCATCTATGTTGTGCTGATCCTACTAGCGATTATCATCATCGTCCCTGTAGCTTGGGCGTTTATGGCCTCCATCAAACAGAATGTAGAATTTTATGCTAATCCTTGGGCTCTTCCAAAAGGAATTTATCTACAGAACTTTGCGGATGCTTGGCAGAAAGCTAAGATGGGCAGTTACATGTTCAACTCCGTAATCGTAACTGTGATTGCGATCGCGCTTCTGCTGGTCATTGCCTTACCTGCTGCATATGTGCTTGCACGTTATAAATTCAAGGGAAGCGTCATCTTGAATTTGATGTTTATGGCAGGATTATTTATCAATGTGAATTATATTGTTGTTCCGATCTTCCTTATGCTCAATAACGGTGACAAGGTCGCTCGCAATTTATTTGGACAGCCGATACTCCTGAATAATTTATTCATTCTGGCACTTGTCTATGCTGCAATGGCGCTTCCGTTCACGATTTATCTATTGGGGGGCTACTTTAAATCATTACCTAGGGAATTTGAAGAAGCTGCTTCTGTAGATGGTGCAAGCTATTTCCGAACGATGGTGCAGGTTATTATGCCAATGGCTAAACCTAGCATTGTAACGGTTATCTTGTTTAATTTCCTCTCCTTCTGGAACGAATATATCATTTCGATGACTTTACTGACGAAGCCAGGACTTCGAACATTACCAGTTGGTTTAATGAATCTGATGGCTGCTCAGAAATCAGCTGTCGAATATGGACAAATGTATGCAGGTCTAGTAATAGTCATGCTGCCAACCCTTATTCTTTATATGTTAGTACAAAAGAAGCTTACCCAAGGCATGACCATGGGCGGGTTGAAAGGTTAAGGTGATACCATGAGTAATCCGTTACGCAATTTGTTGATGCTGATTGTCTTCATCTTCGCGCTAGTACTCGTTATTATTGGGCAAAAAAATATTGGTGCACCCGGGCTCGGAATTATGCTACTGGGGCTGGCACTTCTAATAGGTCTTCTCTGGTTCTATAATCGGAAATTTAAATAAAGGGAGAGTTATTTAAGATGAACAAAGGACGGGTCACGATTCCAACAGATCTGGATGTTATTCCTGAAACCATAGAAGTCATGAAACGTTGGGGTGCGGATGCTGTACGTGATTGCGATGGTACTGATTTCCCAGCAGAATTGCGGGATATCGATGCTAAGGTGTATTCCACTTACTATACCACTCGTAAAGAAAATGGCTGGGCAAAAGCAAATCCGGATGAAATCCAGCAGATGTATCTTATGACGCCTTTTTATACTGCTGAAGGCACTAGTCTCACTATCCCTTTAATGAAGGGACTATATCCAGATATGCTGAAAGTGAATACTCGTGACGATATCAAGCGCTGGTGGGAAGTTATCGATCGTACCACAGGAGATGTGCTATCGACTGAGCAATGGAGCTATAACGAAGAAACGGGCAGTGTTATTATTCAAGCAAGTCCCTTTCACGATTACACGGTTAGTTTTCTAGCCTATATTATGTGGGATCCCGTTCATATGTACAATGCGGTCACGAATGGTTGGGAAAATGTTGAGCCTCAGATCACCTTTGATGTTCGCCAACCGAAGTCGCGTGAGTTCACAATGCAACGACTACGTCAATTTATTGATGAACATCCATATGTCAATGTCATTCGATTTACGACTTTCTTCCACCAATTCACACTCGTCTTCGATGAGCTTGCACGTGAGAAATATGTGGATTGGTATGGTTATTCAGCATCGGTTAGTCCTTATATTCTTGAACAATTTGAACAAGAGATAGGCTATCCGTTTAGAGCCGAATATATCATTGATCAGGGCTACTATAATAATAACTATCGCATTCCGACCAAGGAGTTCCAAGACTTTCAGGCATTTCAGCGGCGTGAGGTCGCCGTGCTTGCTAAGGAATTAGTCGATATTACTCACGAATATGGAAAGACAGCCATGATGTTTCTTGGTGATCACTGGATTGGTACCGAGCCATTTATGGAAGAATTCTCATCGATTGGGGTAGATGCTGTCGTCGGTAGTGTAGGCAATGGTTCCACCCTTCGGCTGATCAGCGATATACCTGGTGTGAATTATACAGAGGGACGTTTCCTACCGTATTTCTTCCCTGATACATTCTATGAGGGTGGAGATCCTGTACGTGAAGCCAAAGTAAACTGGGTCACAGCAAGACGAGCGATTCTTCGTAAGCCGATTGACCGAATTGGTTATGGTGGATATTTGAAGCTGGCACTGGATTTTCCGGATTTCATGAGCTACATCGAGAGTGTGTGTGATGAATTCCGTACTTTGTATGATAATGTACACGGAACAACACCGTACAGTGTCAAAACCGTTGCAGTACTCAACTGCTGGGGTAAAATGCGTGCATGGGGTAATCATATGGTTCATCATGCCCTTTATCAAAAACAAAATTATAGCTATGCAGGGATCATAGAGACGTTATCTGGTGCACCCTTTGATGTCAAATTCATTAGCTTTGATGATATTAAGAATGACCCCTCTATCCTTAAAGGAATCGATGTCATTTTGAATGTAGGGGATGGCGATACGGCCTACACAGGTGGGGATTGGTGGCTGGATACAGATATTGTAACAGCAGTGAAGCAATTTGTTCATGAGGGCGGAGGATTCATCGGAGTGGGCGAACCCGCAGCTCATCAAGCGAACGGAAGGTACTTCCAGCTTGCAAGCATCCTCGGTGTTGAGCAAGAAAAAGGATTCACTCTCGGTTATGATAAATATAACTGGGAAGAGCAGGATCATTTTATTACTGAAGACTTCGGAGTAGATGATAAAGGAAAGAAGATTATCGATTTCGGTGAAGGAAAGAAGAATATATTTGCTCTCGAAGGCACCACTGTCCTTCGTCAGGTTGATAAAGAAGTTCAACTTGCAGTGAATGAATTCGGTAGTGGACGATCTGTCTACATCAGTGGATTGCCTTATAGTTTTGAGAACAGTCGCTTACTTTACCGTGCAATCCTCTGGAGCACTCACAGCGACCACGAGCTAAATCGCTGGTTCAGTGAAAACTATAACGTTGAGGTTCATGCCTATGTTAAGAATGGTAAATACTGCGTCGTGAACAACACTTATGAGCCACAGGAAACTGTCGTTTATCGTGGTGATGGCTCTAGCTTCTCACTCAAGCTGGAAGCGAATGAGATCAAGTGGTACGAAATCTAAACATAATATCAGCACAAAGAAGCTGTACCAAAGTCATGAAAATGGCTATTTGGTACAGCTTTGTTTTTTAATTAGGATTAACGTGTTCGCTTAGGTGAACGCTTCCGCTTTTATCTCTTTGTATGCGAAACGGGTACGCCTCTTGCTACTTTATACTTTTAAACTCGTTTCTTATATGTTATAACTAATGCTACATTCTGAAGATCATTTGCGTAGCTTTGATTACTTGAGGGGAGATTTAGTTTTTGCAATCACCACAGACACAAGACAACAAGAATTCGTTATATATTATTTTACTTATTACGGGGATTGTTCTGGTAGCCTTTAATTTACGGCCCGCTATTACATCGGTTGGTCCACTAGTGGGAATTATACAAGAGGATGTAGGGCTTGCACATTGGAGTGCAGGTTTATTAATGAGTATACCTTTGATATCCTTTGCTGTTATGTCGTCTCTCGTTCCCAAAATCGCTACTCGTTTATCCAACGAGAAGACACTATTGTTAGGTTTAGTTGTTCTTTTGGTTGGTATTTGTATCCGTTCTATTTCAATGACGCTCTTTATTTTCTTTGGAACGTTATTGGTGGGGGTAGGAATAGCCATTGGAAATGTTCTTTTGCCGGTAGTTGTGAAGGAGAAATTCCCTCAAAGGTTCGGTCTAATGACAAGTGTTTATTCCACTTCAATGGGATTATTTGCATCGTTAGCATCAGGTATTAGTATTCCTCTAGCTCATGATCTGAAGCTTGGGTGGGACGGAGCTTTAATTGTATGGGGAATTCCGACAATCATAGCGATCTTGGTATGGATCGTTCTGCTTCGATTAAATCCAGCCAAAGGTAAGGCAATAAAAAGCGTAAGTGTCAGTGCTAAGCAAATCTGGCGTTCACCACTCGCTTGGAAAATAGCTCTATTCATGGGGTTTCAGTCTTCATTATTTTATATAACAATGTCTTGGTTACCTGAAATCTTATATAACTATGGCATAAGTAGAGGTACAGCAGGCTGGTTGCTATCCTTCACACAAATTGTAGGCGTACCTGCTAGCTTTCTTGTTCCTATTCTGGCTGGACGACTACGCTCTCAAGTGTGGATTGCATTTGCATTAGGCATGTGCTCCATTGTTGGTTATGGTGGACTATGGATGGGCTCATCTTACCCAATAATGATCCTAAGTATTATCTTAATTGGTATCGCTTTGGGAGGGAATTTTCCACTGGCGTTAAGTTATATCGGAATTCGTGCTCGAAATGGAAATCAAGCTGCAGAGTTATCTGGGATGGCTCAATCAACGGGATACATGCTTGCAGCCATAGGACCTATATTGATCGGATATTTATACGATATGACCCAAGTGTGGACGATTCCACTGATCACACTGTTCGTTATTTCTGGACTCGTGATGACGTTTGGAATGTTGTCTGGCCGAGATAAGTATGTCTAAGAAAACTCCCCATATAGTAGACAGGTGAAATAATGAACCCTGCTGCTGTATGGGGAGCTTTTTTTTAAAATATAAGCAAGTATAAGTTTTACACCCTACTTTATGTCTTATATTTCTCGCATAAACGCTTATCGTCCTAATAAGGACGCCGAAGGCGTTTATGCTTAAATCGTTTTGTTTAAAATGCTATATATCTTTAATGCTAATTGAATCCGCAGTAGTTCTTCTGAATGCTTTAAGTCCAGATTTAGGATTTCTTTAATCTTCTCGATTCGATAGATAAGTGTGTTTCTGTGCAAAAACATAGCCTTTGAAGTTTCGGTGACATTCAGATTGTTAATAAAGTAATTTTCTAAAGTTAACATATAACTTGTACCATGTAATTGATCATGATCAAACACCTTACCTAGACACTTTCGGAAAAATTCTTCTAAGGCTACGACTTTGATATTGGCTTCCAACAGGTGGTAAACCGAATAATCCTCGAAATGTGAGACCTTGTTTTGAAGGTTTTTTTGTTGCATTAATTTAATCATTTCGTTCGCCTCAGAAAAGCTTTTATGCAGCGAGCTGATTGTACTATATTGCTGACCAATGCCTATTAAGAGTGTTTCCTTCGTTTTTTGAATAAGTACCTCGAGTAGTTCATTCGCATATAACTTGGCATCACTAATCGAAACAGGAGGTCTTTCTTCATTTTGTCCTACTAGAATGATGACTCTGTTATTTCTATAAAAGCACTTAATTTCTCCAATCGCTTGATGCGAATAGTTATAAATGATATCCACACACTTTTTGGCAGTGGACTCCATTTTGTACTTTCCAATAATCATATCTTCAAACTTGTCTGCTTCATTCATTTCAATATTTATCACCATACTGTAATACATATAGCTCGGATTTAATCCATGAAGATAGCATAAGGTTTGCAGCGCTTCCTGCGAAGAGATTTTCCCCGAAAGTAAATCATCAATGGAGTCCTGCTTAATTCTTATTTCAAGTTCGCTAATTTCCTTTGCTTTGATCAGCTCGAGTGCCATGATGGTGGAGGCTTGCTGCAAAATAATGTAATCAAATTCGGATAACTCTTGTACCGTCTGCCAAATCACAATATAGCCATAAATATAGTTAGAAGCAGCGACAGGAATGACCCGACATTTTATTTCCGCACCTTCTGAACGATAGGTCCTCTTAATAGACTTTTTCATTTCATTTAGATTGGTGGGAATGGTATCGATGAACTCTTTATTAAAAACAGGCTGTCGATTTGAAAAATCAAGATAATACTCGAGTGGGCTGTTGTTCTTCGCATGCTCTGTGTGATGTAGTAATCGCCAATCCTTGTCTACGATGATAATAGGATTACTAATCGTTTCAGATAACATGGAGGTTATCTTTTCAATACCGCCGCCTTCAAGGGTGATTTTGAAGAACAAGTTATGTATATCTAAAGTTTTTCTATTGAGCAGATCATATCTTCCGGAAACCTTCTCATTAATGATCGAGATCATGTTAGAGAGTGTATATTCAAAAGGCAGTTCCAGAAGGGGTAAGCCGTACTTATTGGCTTCATCAATCATGTTCTGTGGAAGCTTGTCAAAGTACCGTTTCATTTTCACAACCAATCCTGAACAGTTGAGCTCTGCAAGCTCCTTAATTATTCGGTTTTGTAATTCTGCATTATTTTTAAAGATATAGCCTGTCGATAAGAGTAGTTCGTTAGGAGAAAGCCAGTCAAAGGCATCAGGATTCTCTATAATGTTAACGATGGATATGGATTTATCAATTCCTGTTTCTCCAGCCACAATTTTGATTCCCTCTATAGCCTTGATCTTCATTAAGTCTTTAACGGTTAGCAATTTTTGGCACGCTCCTCAGACACACTTTTAACACATTCCCTTGTATAACATGCACAAATAGGATGCACTCTTTTTGGTTCGCTTAAACGATGACGATCCCTACCAGTATATTATATATTAAGTGCGTAAGGTAGTTACGCTCTAAGTTACCTTTGTACGATGTAACCAAATGATATTATCCAATCCATTTATCAATCTTTAGACGTGTAAAGGAGGTCAATCACCTTTTTTAAAATAAGGAATTAAAACAGAGGTGACGCTAGTGAGATTTGCAAAATCCGGTGATGACGATTTTATTCAGCAAATCAATCATCATAAGTTTCATGGTTTTGTTCATAGCACGTTTAATCGTACACTCAATATTCAATGTTTGGATAGTGGTGATTTGTATACTATTGCGTGTAAGGGAATCGATAATGCGCCTAATACACTTATTATTGACTTAGAAGACTTTGAAGAAGCAGATATTAGGGTGAATGACCTTGTATGTTCGGATCATTCGGTTCTGTCGATTACTAATAAGATGTCTATAACAATAGAAGGTATTAAGAATTGGACTTGTATATTGCCCGAGTACCCTTCAGTAGCGGATGTCTTAAAAATTAATTTATCCACCATGAAGCAATATATCAAACTTCACGGAAATAACAGCAGAATTGAAAGGGCTTTCAAAAGTGGCAATCCTTTTGACGATGAAATGTCTAGAATGCTTCATGAACGGACGCAGTTACTTGTATCGGAATTGCAAAATAAGCGAATGGCTACTGCAATCATACATGCAGCTTCGCTCATAGGCCTTGGACCAGGCTTAACGCCAGCCGGTGATGATTTCTTGGTGGGATTGTTTACCGTCTTTAACATCGAGAATCATCAATACTTTTCACACCATTCGTTTTGTGAAGAAGTCGTCTTACATGCGAAAGCTTTAACCAATGATATCAGCTATATGGCATTAGCAAAAGCAGCCGCTGGCCAGGTAAGAGAGACCATTATTGATTTAATGGAGGCTTTATTTAGAGGTAGTGAAGAAGAATTAATCTCATCTTTACGTAGGGTATTGGCTATAGGCTCCACGTCGGGTACAGATATAGCCCTAGGAATTATTGCAGGGCTGGAAATGAACATGTAAATGGGAGGTACAAATATGACTGTACAAGTTTTAGTAAAACCAAACACTTATATCGATTCCGTATCTTTGATGTCACTCTCAACAAAAGCGAATCAGATCGAAATCGTAGAACAAGCCATTATTGCAATGGGTACTGAAATGAATAAAGAGGTCATTAGAAATGTGGGCTTGATGACCCCTGAAGTAGAAAGTGCCAAAACAAGTGACTTAGTGATTATTGTGAAGGCTGCCTCTGAAGAGCTATGTGAGCGTGCTTTCGAAAGTATCAATGAATTATTAACGAAAAAGAAAGATTCCTCTAAAGGAAAGAGTGAAGTTAAATACTCAACAATTACCTCAGCTGTAAACGGTACTCCTGATGCTAACTTAGCGATTATTGCGGTAAATGGGAGTTACGCTCCTAGAGAAGCAAGAAAAGCGCTTGAAAATAATCTTCACGTCATGTTGTTTAGCGACAATGTAAGTATTGAAGATGAAATTGAATTAAAAACTTTAGCCCAAGAAAAAGGCTTGCTAATGATGGGGCCAGACTGTGGTACTGCAATTATTGGTAATGTCGCTTTGTGTTTTGCAAATGCCGTGAGAAAAGGCAATATTGGGATCGTCGGCGCATCAGGAACAGGTAGCCAAGAGGTAACGGTTCGTATTCATGAATTTGGCGGTGGAATCACACAGTTGATCGGTACGGGCGGTAGAGATCTAAGTGAAGAGGTTGGCGGCATTATGATGCTGGCTGGAATTAAAGCGCTAGAAGAGGATGATGCAACAAAGGTTATTGTTCTCGTATCTAAACCACCAGCACCAAGTGTAGAAGAGAAAGTACTAGCACAAATTAAACAATGTAAGAAACCAGTTGTGGTTTGGTTTGTGGGTGGGAATGAAGAAAAGGTCACCCAAGCTGGCGGTCATTTTGCAAAAATGTCAAAAGAAGCGGCACTTAAAGCGGTGCTTTTAGCTGGAGCAGACGAATCGAAGCTTAACAAACGTGCGTTAAATCTTCCACTTATTGAAGAAGTACGTGCGAAATTAAAGCCTGAGCAAAAATATATCCGTGGACTATTTAGTGGCGGTACGCTCTGTGATGAAGCGATGCACATTGCTATGGAGAAATTCGACAATGTCTACAGTAACATTCAGAGAGATCCTGAATATCGCTTAAAAGATGTTAGAGTAAGCCAAGATCATACCTTTATAGACTTCGGAGACGACCAATTTACACAAGGTAAACCACATCCAATGATAGATCCATCCACTCGGATTGAAAGATTTATTCAAGAAGCGAAAGATCCTTCTGTCGGTGTTATTGTGATGGACTTTGTACTAGGCTTCGGAGCACACGAAGATCCTGTAGGCGCAATGCTTCCAGCAATTATCGAAGCGAAGCAAGCCGCGGAAGATGAAGGAAGACATCTAGAGATTATTGGATACATTCTTGGAACCGAGCTAGATAGTCAAAATATTGAAGGTCAAATTAATAAATTGTTAGCTTCTGGTGCTACACATGCTAGCAGCAGTCAGAACGCAGGTCTACTAGCAAGAGAATTCGTTGTGAAAGGAGAATAGTCATGAGTAAAATCAATGAACTTTTTACGAATAAACTAAATGTCATTAATGTAGGCATTGAGAACTTTAGAGATGATTTGTTAAAGCAAAACGCGAATGTAACTCACTTGGAGTGGATGCCGCCAGGGAGAGGGAACCCAGAATTAATTGCTGCGCTGGATAAGCTTGAAGATCCAAGTGTTACAGATAAGATTGAAGCTGCTAACAAAGAGGCTGTCGAGCGAATTATTAATTCCCAGCCGGTACTAATTGGCTTTGACCAAGCGATCAATGTGGTTCCGGGCATGACGAAAAATACGATTTTACATGCTGGCCCGCCAATCACTTGGGAACGTATGAATGGTCCGATGAAAGGTGCGGTAACAGGAGCCATTGTATTTGAAGGCCTTGCCCCAAATATTGAAGAAGCCGCTGAACTAGCTGCATCTGGAGAGATTACCTTCTCGCCATGTCATGAACATAACTGTGTAGGCTCCATGGCTGGTGTCACATCCGCTTCCATGTTTATGCATATTGTTGAGAATAAAACTTATGGCAATATTGCTTATACAAACTTAAGTGAGCAAATGTCCAAAATCCTTCGTATGGGTGCCAATGATGAGAGTGTTATCCAGCGTCTGATTTGGATGCGTGATGTCTTGGGTCCTATTTTAAGAGATGCGATGAAACTAAATCCAAATGGCATTGACCTGCGTTTAATGCTATCCCAAGCCCTTCATATGGGGGACGAGTGTCATAACCGAAATGTAGCTGGAACAACCCTGCTCATTCAAGCGCTAACGCCTTATATTATCCAAACCGATTTTACCGTTGAACAGAAAAAAGAAGTGTTTGAATTCGTTAGCAGCAGCGACTATTTCTCGGGTCCAACATGGATGGCGCTTTGTAAATGTGCCCTTGATGCTGCGCACGGCATTGAGAATAGTACCATTGTTACCACAATGGCTCGTAACGGAGTGGAATTTGGTATTCGTGTGAGCGGAATAGCTGGAAACGTGTGGTTTACAGGTCCTGCACAACAAGTAATTGGTCCTATGTTTGCCGGTTACAAACCAGAAGATTCTGGTCTTGATATAGGTGACAGTGCGATCACAGAGACCTATGGCATTGGCGGATTTGCTATGGCAACTGCACCGGCGATTGTGTCGCTTGTGGGTGGTACCGTTGATGATGCAATCAGCTACACCACAAAAATGGCGGAAATCACAACCACTGAAAATCCGAACGTGACGATTCCAATGCTTGACTTTATAGGGATTCCTACAGGTATTGATATTCAAAAAGTTATTCAAACTGGAATTATGCCGATTATTAATACAGCTATTGCACATAAAGATGCCGGGATTGGAATGATTGGTGCAGGTATCGTTAACCCTCCAATCGAAGCATTTGAACAAGCATTACTTGCATTAAGTGAAAATATTAAATAAGAAAAGGGCTAACTTGTTTAGCCCACCATTCTTATTTCGAACTAGACGGACATCTCGTGTTAGGTTGTGAAGGAGTGAACAATTTTGGATAGTCTATCCTTGAATACAAAACTTATTGAGGCGAGTGAACAGGGAGAACTCGCTTCTGTTGAGAAACTATTAGGCAAAGGTGCCAGTGTTGATTATAAAGATGCTGCTGGGCGAACAGCGCTAATGGCGGCAACACAAAACAATCAAATCGCGATTGCTAAAAGATTAATAGAAGCAGGAAGTGACGTAAACACCAGAGATATTACCCAACTCTCACCGTTTATTTGCTCGGCAGCAAATGGATTCTATGAAATTCTGCGTCTCATGATTGCTGGTGGTGCTGATTTGAAGAGCGTGAATCGATTTGGAGGAACAGCGCTGTTACCATCGAGTGAAAAGGGCTACTTAAAAACCGTAGAAGCGTGTATTGATGCTGGGGTGCCAGTGAATCATGTCAATGACTTAGGCTGGTCAGCCCTGCTTGAAGCAGTCATATTGGGGAATGGCGGACGACTATATTCTGACATTATTGAAGCGCTTGTTCATGCAGGGGCAGATGTGCATTTGCCTGATCGAGATGGGCTCTCATCCCTACAACATGCCGAAGAGAACGGTCAGCATAAAGTCGTGAAGATTCTAGAACATAGCTTCCAAGAAAATAACGAATATGTGAAGCAGGCAAAGGCTCTCGCTAACAGCGATCAATATGAAGAAGCTATATCTGTCATGGACAGGGCGCTGGAAGTGGATGCTGACAACCTGGATTTCATCTATTATAAAGGTTATTTCTTGCAGGAATTAAAGAGATACGAAGAGGCACTTCAATGCTATGAAAGCGTTTTATCTATGGATCCTGCTAATTTAGAATTCTATTTCTATACAGCGAATTGTTTAAGACTATGGAAAAAACCTGAGGAGGCTCTTCAGGAATATGATAAAGCCTGTGAGCTGGCACCTAATGAAACGTTCTATCGTTACCACAAATCAAATTATTTAAGAGAGCTTGGGAGACACGAAGAAGCAGTTATTGAGATGGATAAGCTGCTAGCTGTTCAGCCGAATAGATATGACTTCTTCTTCCATAAGGCGAACAGTCTAAGATCGCTTGGGAAGCATAAAGAAGCCATTGAAGCCATCGAAAACGCAATAAAGAATGACCCAACGAACCCGTTATACCATTCACACAAAAAGCAATCTATTGAGTTACTCGGTTAGAGCATAAGAATTGCAACATAGGAGGCACCAGATGAAAGAGACTATAATCGTTGCTATTGGCGGAAACTCATTGGTCAAGGAAAATGGCTTGGATTCGATTCATGACCAATCTGAAGCAGTAAAAGAAGTGGTCGTCAATATTGTTGATATGGTGCAAGAAGGCTACAATGTCGTCGTTACTCATGGTAACGGGCCACAAGTAGGGTTTGGACTAAGAAGATCTGAGATTGCACATGAGATTGCCGGTATGTCTCCTGTTCCACTAGTGAACTGTGGAGCTGATACACAAGGTGGAATCGGTTATTTAATTCAACAAGCTTTAATTAATGAATTTGCAGTTAGAGGGATCCATAAGAATGTGGCTACGGTTATCACGCAAGTTGAAGTAAGCTCAGAAGATCCTAATTTTAAGAATCCGACGAAGCCGGTGGGATCTTTCTTTTCCCAAGAGCAAGCTGAAGAAATGAAACAAGAGCATCCTGAATGGAGCTTTGTAGAAGACTCTGGCCGAGGATACCGTAGAGTTGTTCCGTCCCCAAGACCTATAGATATTGTGGAGAAAGACGCAATTAAGTCATTAATCGATGGGGGATTTGTCGTTGTCGCTGCAGGCGGTGGAGGTATCGCAGTCGTGAAGTCTGATGATAACACGTACAAAGGTATCGATGCAGTTATCGATAAGGATTTTGCCACGAGTCTTTTAGCAGAACAAATCCATGCGGAGACATTAATTATTACAACGGGAGTGTCTAGAGTATGCATCAACTATGGTAAGCCGAATCAAAAAGAGCTTTCCAAAATGACGGTTGATGAGACTAAACAATATGTACTGGAAAATCACTTCCCAGCAGGAAGTATGCTGCCTAAAATCGAGGCAAGTTTAAGCTTCTTAGAGAACAGCGGAACGCGGGTTATTATTACGAATCCGGAAAGCTTGAAAGATGCGATTAATGAAAAGGCAGGCACTCATATCGTAAAGTAAATTTAAGATTTTAGTTCCTCCAGACTTCCGTAGTACACCTAATAACTATATTAAGAGGCGGGAAGTGTAGACATGGATCAAGCAAAATTGGAACAAAATTATGATAAGTACAAATCATACGGTTACGGTGAGGAATTACTGCCTAAAAAGCCTGACCAAAGAGACTGGGGAATGTCCAACTATATAACACTCTGGATGGGCGCTGTTCATAATATTATGTCGTATATGACAGTAGCAGGTTTCTTCGTCTTAGGGTTGAACACAACACAAGTGCTTTTTGCCGTCATGCTTTCAGCCATCATTGTCTCCGCATTTTATGCTTTAAATGGGTATTCTGCTTCCAAATACGGGCTGCCATTCGCGATGTTGCTTCGTGATTCGTTTGGGGTAAAGGGAGCGATTATACCTGCATTAATACGAGGCCTTGTTGCCGGATTAGTATTCTTTGGAACCACTACTGTTGTAGGTGCAGAATCGCTAAATGTTATATTTGCCAGATTTATTCCGAATTATATGGATTTAGGCGGTGGCTTTACATTATTCGGGTTAGCATTCCCGACAATGATCTCTTACGCAATTCTTTGGACAGCAACGGTTCTGTTGTTCTTAGGCGGAATGAAAACATTAGGTAAGTTCGGTAACTGGTCATCTCCAGTAGTGTATGTGTTTATTATTGGTGCTGCTGTTTGGGCGATCAAGATTGCTGGAGGGTTCGGACCGATTTTAGAGTATGTACCAGCGAATCCAAGTTCCAGTCCGCTAGTCTTTATCGCTTGCGTGAGTGCATTGGTATCTAACTGGGCGGGTCCTGTGGTGAATATGTCAGACTTCACGCATCGTGCGAAATCACCAAAAGCGGCTATGATTGGATTGCCTGTAGGGTTTATCTTGTCTTATATTCTTTTTGCCATCACTTGTGTGGCTTTAATCGCGGGTACTGAAATTGCCTTTGGTGAACCGATCTTTAATATCGTTCATGCCATTGATAAAATTGAAAACACTTTCGCGGTTGTTGTATTGATTCTTGCGCTAAACGTAGGAGCAATCGCCTTCGTAGTGTTTGCAAACTTATTACCAGCGGGCTTGCAAATGTCATCCCTTTTCCCGAAAAAATTCACTGTAAAGACTGCAGGTGTCTTAACAGCTATTGTTGGAACTTTGATTTTGCCATGGAAGCTTGTAGAAAGTACGACGACCTTATTTTACTTCTATAGCTTTATCGGGTCCATCTTTGGTCCAATTGCGGGTATTATGCTTTCAAGCTTCTTTATTCATCGGAAAAGAGTATTAAATCTTGATAATATCTATGTCCCAACAGGCAGCAACGGTGAATATAAGAATGGTTACAATCCTGTTGCGATGGCTGTTCTAGCAGTCAGCTTCATCCTTCCTATGTCAGGTGCATTTCTTAAGGGTATCCCCTTCCTAGTTAGGATGAATGATTTTGCTTTCTTTAGTGGTTTAATTGTTTCGTTTGTTCTATACACCATCTTTAGCAAAACACTAAAATCATCCCAATTAAACTAGAGGAGGAATTTTGAAATGGATTACATGAAATTGGCGGTAGATGCAACGATCGAGGGTATGAATAAGAAATTTGGGGGCCCGTTTGGTGCAACGATTGTTCGAGGCGATGAAGTAATTGCAGCGGTTAGCAATACGATGATGAGAGATACGGATCCTTCTGCACATGCGGAAATGGTAGCCATCCGAGAAGCCTGCAAAAAGCTAGACACCATGGACTTATCGGATTGCGTAATATACGCAACCTGTGAACCCTGTCCAATGTGTATGGGCGCTATCATTTGGTCAGGTGTTAAAGAAGTTCATTATTGCAGCACAAGAGACGATGCGAAAGAGCATGGCTTCTCTGACATCCACCTTCGTGAATATTTTGTGGGTCATGATGAGAGTATTGTCAATATGATTAAAGTGGAAGCAAGAGAAGATTGCGATCATTTATGGACGCATTTCCACGAATTAAACAAGAAATAATTCAGGCGGTATCCTATATTTTCCGGCACTATTTTAGTGCCGGATTTTCCTGTTCTTTTACAGAACTACTCAGTAAGATGAAGCTGAAGGAAATCAATCACCTGATGAAGAGCTTTTTGCACTACAGGATTATTGAAATCTTTTTCAAATACATGCTCTCCGTTAGGAATGGTTATAAGCTTTGCGGGTACCCCTTCTTTCACTAGCGCAGCTCTCATGAATGCTGATTGTTCATAGGGTACATCTACATCATTTGTTCCGTGCAATAACAATGTAGGGGGGAATTCCTTAGTTACATGATGAATAGGACAGAATTTGAGGAGTTCTTCCTTATGTAGAGAAGGATTCAAACCCGTCACTTCTTGTATCCACTGACCGGATTGTCTAGCATATAAATAGAGAAGAAAACGTTCGTCAACGGTTGCGTTCGTAATGATTTGATCGGACACCGTACTTTTTGCAATCTCCATAGAGACGATATCTTTTTCACAATAGAATTTACTAGGTTCTAGTGCCCATTGTGCACTAATATCGCCATATCCATAGAAGGAGACAATCGCACGCGGCTTATGGGTAAACATTCCTGTGCATAGCGCAAGGAAACCACCTGCGGAGCTTCCCACCACAGCAATCCTTGAGGGATCAATGGAGAATTCCTTGGGTCCTTCATTCACTAACCAAAGAAGGCCGTCTTGGACATCTTCAAGGATGTCAGATAGGGTTGATCTAGGAGCTAATCTATAATCAATCGAAAACAGCGCAAAGCCATTATTGGTGTAGAGTTGTATCATTTCCTCGGATAGATCTTCTCGATCACCCCAAAGTAGGCCGCCTCCGTGAATGTATACAATAGCAGGGGCTTGGGAACGGTTTGTTTCATAAAAATCAGCTTTAATTGTAAATTGATCATTTTCTTTAAAAATAACGGTCTTCTTCATCACTATCCAATACACCTCATCAAGTAAGTAATTTTTAAAGATTAGCACTACCTCTATTGTATATCATTCACGAATTTTGATGAAACCATAATCATGAATACCCAGGATTGGAGATACTGGCATGGATAGAAAGAGCAGATATCAGGCATTATTTGATAATATTAATCAATACAATTCGGGTGAGAAGGGCATCACTAGAATTGCCTATACAAATGAAGAGCAGACCTGTACGAGTGCTTTTATGCGGATGTGTAAGGCTGAGAATTTAGATATTCGGATGGATCATTGCGGAAATGTGATTGCTAGAAGAAATGGGAAGATAGAAGGGCTTCCACCCGTTGTAATGGGCTCTCACTTGGATACGGTATATCAAGGAGGGAAGTACGATGGTGTGGTAGGTGTAACGGCTGCCTTGGAAGTAATCAAACGTTTAAACGAAAAAGGGATTGAAACGGATCATCCGATCGAAGTTATTTCATTTGCCTGTGAAGAATCCTCGCGGTTTGGTATTTCAACAGTAGGCAGCAAAGTAATGGCAGGGTTATTTCAGAAGGAGAAATACAAAGGTTTAAAGGACAAAGATGGGATTACCATGGAAAAAGCATTTTCGCTATGCGCATTAGATTATAACAGTATTTATCAGGCGAGTAGAGGGGATGAAGTACTAAAAGCGTTTTTCGAATTACATATTGAGCAAGGTCCCGTCTTAATAAACAATAATAAAAAAATAGGAATTGTGACTGGAATTGCTGCACCCGTGAGACTTCATATTCAAATATCAGGGAAAGCATCCCACTCTGGAACGACCCCTATGAATATGAGAAAAGATGCTTTTCTAGGTGCGTCAGAAATAGCACTTGAGCTTGAAAAAGCAGCTAAACTCGAGCAAGAATATGGAACGGTTGCGACCCTTGGGGTGATAGACATCTTAAATGGTGCTATGAACGTGGTTCCGGGAGAAGTTGAAATTAAAATTGATATCAGATCTACTTCAGTGGCATCCAGACAACGTGTGTTAAGCCATTTATATCAAACGATATCCTCAGTACAAGCAAGCAGACAACTTGAAATTGCGAGTACGGAGATCATTTCGGAGGAACCTGTCCTATTATCAGATGAGATCAGTCATGTTCTAGAATCCATTTGTGAAGAGAAGGGGATATTGAGTCAACGGATGATCAGCGGGGCAGGACATGATGCTATGAACATGAACAAACTTTGCCCAGTAGGGCTTATCTTTGTTCCTTCTGTAGATGGACTTAGTCATCATCCTAATGAATATACAGAAATGGACGATATTATTTTGGGAATTGATATCTTAGAAGAAGCTGTTCTTCGTTATGCGTTCGCAAGACAAGCGTAGGTTCATCTTTCACTGAATTTATTAATGGCAGAGGTAATTTGAAACCGAACAGCCTTGTGATTCTTCACATCCTGAACAAGGCTGTTCTCTTTTATAGTGTTTGGTTGACAATAACAAAGGAGTGTGTTAAATTTATCTTAAGTTAAAGATAATTAATGTAAAGATAGTTTAAAAGTATTGTTTTATGAAACATAGGAACAATGTTGGAAAACAAATTTTTTTGATAGATATCTTAACATTAAGATAATTCAATTAATCTTTCTTAATTTAGGGAATTATATTGCAAAATCAAACTAAACTTTAGGAGTGTATAATCATGAGAAATCTAAAAGGGATTCACCACGTAACAGCCATCACCAGCAGCGCAGAGAAGAATTATGAGTTTTTTACTTACGTATTGGGAATGCGTCTAGTGAAGAAGACCGTCAACCAAGATGATATCCAAACGTATCACTTGTTTTTCGCGGATGATAAGGGCAGTGCCGGAACAGATATGACGTTCTTTGACTTCCCTAACATTCCTAAAGGGGTACACGGTACCAATGAGATTGCTAAAACATCCTTTCGAGTACCAACAGATGCTGCATTAGACTACTGGGTAAAGCGTTTTGATCGCCTTGATGTGAAGCATTCCGGAATTAAAGAGCAATTCGGCAAAAAGATATTATCCTTCGTAGATTTTGATGACCAACAATATCAACTGATCTCGGATGAATTTAATGAAGGGGTTGCATCAGGTACACCATGGCAAAAAGGACCGATTCCTTTAGAGTTTGCGATAACGGGTTTGGGACCGGTTTTTGTACGTATAGCTGATTTTAGCTATTTTAAAGAAATGTTGGAAAAAGTCATGATGTTCAAAGAAATTGGCCAGGAAGAGGCTTATCACTTGTTTGAAGTCGGCGAAGGCGGAAATGGTGCGCAAATTATTGTAGAGCATAATGAGGACTTACCGAATGCGCGTCAAGGCTTTGGTACCGTTCACCATGCTGCCTTCCGTGTAGAGGATCGTACCATGCTAGATGAGTGGACAAAGCATTTTGAAGAATTTGGGTTCCGTACCTCAGGGTATGTGGATCGTCATTTCTTCGAGTCGCTGTATACACGTGTTGCTCCACAAATTTTGTTCGAGCTTGCAACAGATGGTCCCGGGTTTATGGGGGATGAGGAATACGAAACGGTTGGAGAGAAACTCTCACTGCCACCATTCTTGGAGCCTAAGCGGGAGCAAATTGAGAAGTTAGTTCGTCCAATTGATACGGTAAGAAGCACGATCGATTTCGTAAAAGAGTGAAGAAGGAGCTGGGGAGATTGATCTCGATGGATCCGAAGCACAATAGTGAGCGCGATAATTATAAATTATTAATTGGTACTGTAATTCCTAGGCCCATTGCCTTTGTCACCACTCAATCAGAAGATGGCATTTTGAATGGTGCGCCGTTTAGCTATTTTAATATCGTCTCGTCTAACCCCCCGATGGTTTCACTGTCTATTCAAAGACCAGCGGGGCGATTAAAAGATACAGCCCGTAATATCTATAACAATCATGAGTTTGTTGTGCATATTGTGGATGGTGAGAATGTTGGGAAAATCAATCAAACCGCTGCCTCATTGCCAAGAGGAGAAAGTGAAATTGAACTAGCGAATCTTACACCGGTCCCAAGTGAAAATGTAACTGTACCTGGAGTATTGGAAGCAAAGGTTCGAATGGAATGTAAGCTTGTACAAGCGATACCTCTAGGGGAAGAAGAACCTGGAAGTGATCTATTCATTGGCGAGATTGTTCAGTTTCATATCGATGAATCGATTTATCAGGAGGGACGGATTGACCCTAGAGCCTTAAATGCAGTGAGTCGTTTGGCGGGATCAAATTACGCTACGATTGGTGAGATTTTTGAAATTGAAAGACCGGAATAATAAATAAGACCTGTTCGTAAGCGATGAAGCCTACCGAGCAGGTCTTTTTGTAGGCTATTTATAGTCATCAGCTATGCCAAGCAAACAGTAAGGTTATCTCTCGAAGTTTATCTGGACTGATCGTTCCAGATATGTTATATTGCTATTACAGGAGGTGTTACTCATGGCAAGGACAAGAGAGTTTAACGAGGATCAAGCACTACATCAAGCGATGCTGTTGTTTTGGAAAAAGGGTTATGAGGCAACAAGCATACCGGACTTGCTGCAGGTTATGGGCATTAGCCGATCTAGTCTTTACGATACTTTTTCTGACAAGCAAACGTTGTACATTGCCGCACTGGAACATTACAAAAAGGTTAGCTTCAATAAACAGGTCATTCTTGAACGGGCGTCAAGCGTTAGAGCAGGGATTCAACAATTTTTTGAGCAACATATTACTTCAGCGTACGATACGAGCCTACCCGGCGGGTGTTTTGTAACGAATGCAGCTACAACACTAGAGTCGCGGGATGAAAAAATAAATGAATTAATAAAGACTAGTTTTTTGAATTTAGAAGAGGCTTTTTGCGAGCTTTTGGAAAAAGGCCGACAATCAGGCGAACTTGATAAAACCACTGATGTCAAAGCGTGGTCTTATTTATTGCTGAATTTACATCAAAGCATAAATATTATGGCAAAAGCAGATCAAGATCAGCAACGTGCTAAAGAGATGATAAGCTTTGTAATTGCAGCAATATAAATTTTTTTTGGTTATTCTGGAACGATCGTTCCGTTATTGTAAATCATCCTTAATGCGGAGAAGAAACTTATGAAAATATCATTTATCGGGCTTGGGAAAATGGGCTTTCCAATGGCCCAAAATTTGTTGAAAGCTGGTAATGAATTAATCGTTTTTAATCGTACTCGTGAAAAAGCGCAACCCCTAATAGATCAGGGAGCGCATTATGCCGAGACACCATTGGAGGCCGCACAAAAGAGCGATATGGTCATAACCATGCTTTCTGACGATGCCGCTTTGGAGGAGATTGTTGAGGGCCCAAATGGAATTTTGAATGGATTATCAGAAAAAGGAATTCACATATCTGCCAGTACGATCAGTGTAGATCTGGCTCGGAAATTGTCCGCGGCGCATGCGGAGAGAAAGCAGTACTTTGTGTCTGCCACAGTGCTAGGGCGTCCGGATGCCGCTAAAGCAGCTAAATTGCGCATCATTTTGGCAGGTCCGGAGCAAGCCAGACAACAGTTAATTCCTGTTTTAGAACAATTAGGTCAGGAAATATTCGAGATTGGGGATTATAGCGAAGAAGGAAATGTTGTGAAAATAGGTGTAAACTTTTTAATTGCTTCTATGCTGGAAGCTTTATCAGAAACGCAGCTGATGGTAGAAAAGTATGGCATAGAGCCAGCCCGTTTTATGGATGTGGTGAATGCTCTTTTTCAATCTCCCTTATATCAGAACTATGGGGCGATAATGACAGAACAGCGGTTTGAACCAGCTGGTTTTAAAATGAAGCTAGGGCTGAAGGATGTTGCACTTGCTATAGAGGCAGCGCAGTCCGTCCAAGCTCCTCTACCTTTGGGCCAACTTATCCATCATCATTTATCTGAAGGAATAGCCCGTGGTTATGGTGAGATGGATTGGACCGCTTTAATCCGTTGTCTAGAGCATTCTTCTTAAAAAATAGGTTTGCCCCAAATCTCTGTTGGTTGTAGTGCATGAGAAAAATTAAAAGAGGTGTGATAAAGCATGGAAATAGGTGTTACTTCGTTCGTAGAAACAAAGCCGGATATTGAGACTGGAATTGTAATGAGTCACGCACAGCGATTACGAGAAGTAGTCGAAGAAATCGTACTTGCGGATCGGGTGGGACTTGATGTTTTTGGCATAGGTGAGCATCATCGTGAAGATTATGCAGCTTCTTCGCCAGCAATCGTGTTGTCCGCTGCTGCGTCTTTGACTAAACGGATTCGCCTGGCTAGTGCTGTGACGGTCCTTTCATCTGCTGATCCTGTACGTGTGTTTCAGGATTTTGCTATGCTTGACGGCATCTCCAATGGACGTGCCGAGATTATAGCGGGCAGAGGTTCATTCGTTGAATCCTTTCCGTTGTTTGGTTATGGCTTACATGACTATGAGGAGCTATTCAATGAAAATATCGAACTGCTTATGAAAATACGGGATTCCGAGAAAGTAACATGGAAGGGAGGCCATCGGCCAGCAATTCATAATTTGGGCGTATACCCGCGGCCCGTCCAAGACTCTTTACCTATATGGATTGGCAGCGGAGGTACGCAAAGCTCTGCCGTTCGTGCAGGACTTTTGGGTCTGCCATTGATGTTGGCGATCATTGGCGGCAATCCAATTAATTTTGCTCCGCTTGTAGAGCTGTACAAGAAGGCGGCGGCCCGCGCTGGACATGATGTATCGCAGCTTCAGGTGGGATCTCATTCGATTGGATTCGTCGCAGAAGATACGGAACGGGCAGCAGATATCTTTTTTCCATCTACCCAGTACGGCATGAACAAGCTCGGGAAAGAACGAGGATGGTCGTATTACGACCGTTCCAGCTATGATGCGGCCCGAAGCTTTGATGGCGCATTGTACGTTGGAGATCCAGAAACAGTTGCTCAGAAGATCATTCATCTACGGAAGCATGTAGGTATTACACGCTTTATGATGTATGTTCCACTAAGCACGATGCCACATGAGCAGGTGTTGCGGGCTATAGAACTGCTCGGAACGGAGGTTGCTCCACGAGTACGAGAGGAAATTGCCAAGTGGGAAGCTGAGAAGGAATAGGGATTATACAAGCAATCATTATTGTATTGGAGGATTTTCATGAGTATCGATAAACGTATACTACCAGAATTAAGAGAGGCATATTCACAATTTCCAGGGTTTCAATTGGAAGAGAATTTAGAGTGGAGCAGAAGTTTAGTGTCGGCTCCGCCAGTGAAGAGATCAGAGCATGTAAACACAACCAGTCGAAAAATACCGGGTGTTGCAGGGGAAATGCTGGTAAAAATATATGAACCTGCTGGGCGAAATGCTGACAAGCTTCCAGCTATGCTGTGGATTCACGGGGGCGGATACGTATTAGGACATCCTGATATGGACGACAAGTTGTGTGAACGCTTTGTTCAGACGGCGAGATGTGTTGTCGTGTCGGTTGATTATAGGCTGGCACCCGAGCACCCCTATCCAGCTGCAATCGAAGATTGTTATGCTGGCTTGGTATGGATGACGGAGGAGGCGGAATCGCTTGGCATTGATGAGAATCGGGTTGCAATTGCTGGTGCAAGCGGTGGCGGCGGGCTGACAGCAGCACTTGCGCTGATGGCACGAGATAAAGGTGGACCCTCCATTAACTTTCAGATGCCGTTGTATCCGATGCTCGACAACCGTAACATTACGCCATCAAGCCATGAGATTACGGAAGAAGGTGCAATCTGGAACCGGACGGACAATTTAACGGCTTGGAACATGTACCTGGGCGAGGAGAACGATGCCAGTAGGATATCTTCCTATGCGGTACCAACGAGAGCGGAGAACTTAGCAGGACTGCCACCAACCTATACATGTGTAGGTCAGCTTGATCTATTCCGAGATGAGACGATCGAATATGTAACACGACTTGCGCAAGCAGGTGTAGATATCGAATTTCACCTGTATCCCGGATGTTTTCATCTTTTCGAAATATTCGTTCCAGAAGCGGAAGTGAGTCAGCGCGCCGTTCAGCGCTATATAGATGCGATGGCCCGGGCACTTCACCCCAAACACTCGCCCTCCCCAAGCGAGAGCTGTTAATAATGCAAGCACAAACCATATGATCATTGCTCCTTGTTCTAGGGTGGTCATTTCATCACACACAAAAAATACACCCTTAGAATCGACCGGATAACCCATAGGTTTATCCAATGTCTATTCCAAGAGGTGTATTTCATAAGATTAAAGCAGGTTAATCTTAACGCAATGTTTTGAGCGCACCGCTCCAAGCCAATACTTGATCAAGCATGCCGTTTACATTGGTCAGGTGAAGATCCGCTGGTTTGAACACAGAACCGTTCTCGAAATCAGTGAACAGGGACAGAGCCGGATGTACACGAACGTCTGCTACTGACAGTTCTCCCAAAATTCCACGTAAATGCTCAGCTGCACGAGCGCCACCTACGGAACCATAACTTACGATACCCGCTGCTTTGTTGTTCCAAGCTTCACGTGCGTAATCGAGTGCATTTTTCAGTGATGCGGAAATACTGTGGTTGTACTCTTGAACGATAAATACGAAACCGTCTAATGTAGCTAGCTTTGTATTCCAAGCAGTTGCTTGTTCAGTGGCATCAACTTCTCCCATTAGTGGAAGTTTGAAGTCCGCGATATCTACGATCTCATAATTAGCATCTCCACGTGCATCAGCAACCTTTTTAACCCATTCTCCTACTTGTGGGCTTAAACGACCTTGACGAGTACTTCCCAGAATGATTCCGATGTTTAATTTTGACATTGTTTGTTCCTCCTCGATTTTTGTTCTACCAAATAGTTTGTCTAGAAATCCCATGAATTACACAACCTTCAAATAAATAATATTAAGCGTGTTACGCTCTAGTTGTCTTTAAGTTAAGTATCTTTAACATGAGATAATAATACTTCATCAAGTTTACTTTGTCAAGCAACTTAATAATAGTTAGCATATATTTTTGTCTCACCTTTACAAAATTAGTTGTCTAGAATATAATTGTTTAAGCAACTATTTAAAATGAGCTGAAATGAGAAGAGGGCTGATCATGACAACACAGCATAACCAATCCGAACTTACGTTAGGGTTTATGATGGGAACGACCTATCGTAAATTAAGTGCGTTATTCCAAAATGGGCTAAAAGAATATGATATTACACCTGAGCAATGGTCAGTTCTTTTTCAAGTCGATAGAACGGAAGGGCTGATTCAGAAGGACATCGCGAAGCGTTCAGGTAAGGATAAACCAACTACGACGCGAATTCTGGATCACTTGGAGGGAAAAGGACTGATCTATAAAAGAACGGGAGAGAATGATCGGCGTTCTTTTAAGGTTTATATTACCGAAAAAGGAAGAGCTTTGATTAAGGAGACCTTTCCTATTGAGGATCAAGTCACAGATGAGATTATGAACTGTATTTCTAGTGATGAATATGAGCTGCTCATGGGATTGCTGCTAAGAATAAACAATCATATCGATCAAATAAATGATGGAGAGTAGGAACGTAAGTTATGCCAGAACAACTAGAACTACGTACGAAGCTTTGGACCAAGTCTTTTATTGCATTAACGATTAGTGCTTTATTTTTATTTATGAATTTACAGATGCTGCTATCTTCATTTCCGTCTTATGTAAAAAGTGAATTTCAAGCCGGAGATATTATGGTCAGCTTGGTTACAAGTGTATTTGCGCTAACTGCGATTGCTTCACGTTTTATGACTGCTTTTCTGATGCGGAGGGTTAGCCGCAATGTACTATTATATATTGGGTTAGCTATCGCGGCCGCCATAACCGGTCTTTATGTGGTAGCAGACTCCATCGGTTCACTATTGCTGATGCGGGTAGGCTATGGGATTGGGTTCGGGATTGCCAGCACGATTATTCCCACGATTGTTTCACAGATTATTCCTAGCAAAAGAATGGGCGAAGGGATCGGCTATTTCGGCTTATCAACCAGTCTTGCAATGTCCATTGGTCCTATGATTGGTTTGAACGTAATGAAGCAATCGGGGTTTGGAACACTGGCGATGATGGGAACATTTACCTTGCTTCTTGCCTTTCCAGTTCTGTTCTTCTCACGTTCGCTTCCTGCTGTACCGAAAAAACAGCCTATTGAGCGATCCATTGCACCATCCAAACCACTCAAGGTTCCTTTTAATACAAAGTTAGTATTGCCTGCAATATTGAATGTCCTGATCGCGATCACTTACGGGGGATTGCTTAGCTTTATCGCTTTGTTCGGTGAATCGGTGCATTTAGAGCAAGTAGGGCTGTTCTTCTTATTTAACGCGATTACGATCATCATTATTAGACCTATCTCCGGCAGACTATTTGATAAAAAAGGACCCGCTGCTGTTCTGATTCCTGCAGCGGTTTGTGTTGTCGCGAGCTTAACGGTGCTCTCGTATACGACATCCATGCCAATGCTCATTGTATCCGCACTGCTGTATGGACTCGGCTTTGGAGCCATTCAGCCAACTATACAGGCTTGGATGCTTCGGACGTCTACACCTGCACAGTATGGTATGGCGAACAGTATGTTTTATAACTCTACAGATTTAGGGGTAGCCAGTGGGGCCATTATTCTTGGGGCAATCTCGGCGGCATCCGATTATGGGATGATGTATCGTTATTCTGCTGGGTTCATGGTGCTGTTCCTAATGATTTATATTGGGATTCAGATTACTAAGGCCAGAAATAACCCTTCAACTTTAAGTCAATAAGGGATGATTTCAGATTAAGCTAATCTTTAGGTACTATTCATATCGTTTTAAGCTAAGAGGGTTATAGTAATCACATACCCCCCTTAAATATAGACCTTGACCCTGCCGGACGTTGGCAGGGTCCTTTTTTGTTAATGAAGAGGGCAGGGATCTTTAGTTTAAGCCAATCTTTATCTACTATTCATATTCTTTTAAGCTAAGAGGGTTATAGTAATCACATAACCCCCTTATAATATAGACCTTGACCCTGCCGGACGTTGGCGGGGTCCTTTTTTTGTGTGAAGAGAGGAAGTACATTATGTCGATGCACTTTTCTGTCGTTATGGATTATGCTTAGAAGAAAGTAATTGATGGGGAAGAGGTTTGCGAATGAATATGACATGGAATTTGGATATCTTATATCCTTCCTTTGAGTCAGAGAAGTTAAAAGGGGATCGTGAGCTACTGAGTCAACATATACAAGATTTAAAGATGTGGGCTGAGAATCATTTGAAAGCGACAGCTGTTACGGCTGCACCTGTGGAGAACTTTTTAAGACTCTACAATGATTATAAAAGCGTATATGTATGTTTATTGGCCTATGCAGAGTTAACGCTTAGTGCAGACAGCAGTTGTGAGGAAGCTATGAATCTTGCGGATGATATTGAACATATAAGCTCAGAGATTGCTGGAGTAGTTGCGGGTTTTAACCGTTGGATTAGTACTTGTGATCACATAGATGAGCTTATCGTTAGCTCAACTTATCTTTTGAAGCATCGATTTTATTTAAAGGAGCTTCTTCTGCAATCCCGTTATGTATTAAATGAGGAAGTGGAAGTTGCAATTGCCAGAATGCAGAGCACGGGTTCTAAAGCGTGGGGAAGGCTCTACATGGAGAGCGTATCGAGTACACTAGCAGATGTGGTAGTACAAGGGGAAACTAAGAAAGTAACGCTTGCGGAACTAAGGAGTATGGCCTATGAGAATAACGCTGCATTAAGAAAAGCGGCTTATGAAGCCGAGGCTGAAGCTTGCAGCCGTATTGCTGGGGTTTGTGCAGCTTGCATGAATGGAATAAGCGGTGAGGCGCTAACGGTTTATGGCATGCGTGGATATCAATCTTCTCTGGAAAAGGTGTTAGTGGCATCGCGAATGGACAGTGAAACTTTATCGGCAATGCTCGCCGCTCTTCAGGAGAGTCTGCCAGCTTTTCATACCTATTATCAAAAGAAAGCCGAATTGCTGGGACATTCTACAAAGCTGCCTTTTTACGATATTTTTGCACCGATTGGCGAAGAAAGTGTAAAAATCTCTTATGAAGATGCTCAAAAAACAATTGTTTCTAGCTTCGGAACCTTTAGCGAGGAATTGGCCAGTTTAGCGCAAAAGGCTTTTGATCAGCAATGGATTGATGCAGAACCTAGAGCGGGTAAGGGTGGATATGGGCTCTGCATTGATATTTTTCCGATAGGCGAGAGCAGAATCATGACCCAGTTCACCGGAAATGCTATAGATATTAGTATCCTTGCCCATGAGCTCGGCCATGCGTATCATAGCTCCTGTCTGGGGAATGAAACGATGCTGAACACAGATTACCCGATACCGATTGCTGAAACGGCTTCGATCTTTTGCGAGACGATTGTAAATCAGGCACTACTCACTAGTTCGACCAAGAAAGAAGCGCTGCTTCTATTGGAAAGAAGTATTTCCGATGCTGGGTATTATCTTGTAGACTTCTATGCTCGTTATTTATTTGAGCTTAAATTATATGAGAGAAGAGCCTTAGGTCCGCTTCCTGTTCAAGAGCTGAACGAATTGATGATTACTTGTATGGTGGAAGCTTACGGTGAGAGCATTGATCCTGACACGATCCATCCTTACATGTGGATGAACAAGGCCGGCTATTTTATGGCTGGTTATGAATTTATGAACTTCCCGTATTCTTTCGGACTATTATTCGCTAAAGGACTCTACGCAGAATATTTAAAAAAGGGCGAGGGATTCGTCGCCCGGTATCGTCAGTTCCTTAGTGCTACCAGCAAGCATAATATTGCAGATGTAGCAAAGTTTATGGATATTGATGTACATTCCATTGATTTTTGGAGAGGGGCTTTAAAGCTGATAGAAACCGATATTAAGGCATTCATCAGCACAACTTAAACCACTCTCCAGTTGTGATCACAGGTAGCTTCAATTTGACCGCGTTTTTCAATGTAATTCGTGACAATTTCAGACATGTCGATCAGTACTTCTTTGACAATCGGCTTGCCCTTATACATCTCATAATCTCCACCGCCGCTTGCTCTATAGTTGTTCATAACAACATCATATTCCTTAGAGTCCTCTACAGGCTGTCCACGATACAGCAGATGGAGGACTCTTTTGCCTACAGGTTTATGGACATGAAGCTCGTAGTGGATGCCTTCCCACATATCATAATTGTAATGTTGCGATTTAGGTTCTACATAAGCAGGGTTAACCATTACATTTCCCTCTATATCCTTTTGAAAATAATTGGCGGTTTGTTCCAGTGCCTCTTTTATATCTCGCCCGGTCAGTCTTAGTACAGTTAGCGTGTTAGGGTAAATGAAGTTAGAAAGAATGTCTCTCCGTGTAATGGTGTTACTGAAACCCTTGCAATCGTTACTGAGCAAAGCTGATGTTGAGATTTCTACACCGGTAGCCTCCATTTGTACCTTATTCATGAATTCTATAAAGGGATGGTCAGCCATTCGGCATTCATCTGCACTAGAAATAGATAAATCACCGATAACTGTACCTATTCTCTCATCCAGCCAGATTTCTGTTTCTGATTCAAGAGTACTGCTAAGCTCTAGAAGTGCATCATCTACAGCGGTCTTGTCGTCCACAGCAAGGAGTTCGGCTTGTTTACTCTTAATCTTCCAATGCTCGTTTTCTTTTTGAAAGATTACTGAAATCTTACCTAGGGAATGCCCATTACAACCAGGCTGTATGATCGTCACACCATTTAGCTCACTAGCTATGAAGCGATGCTGATGTCCGGTAATTAACACATCTAAGCCTTCAACCTCTGTGCACATTGCGTAGGCTTGATTCTCCCCGGTTAGTCTCTCTACAGGTTCACCACTAATGAGGTCGCGCTCAAATCCGCCATGATAAGCTACAACGAGTAAATCGGGCTGTTCTTCTTCTCGTATCGTGGCACACCAAAGTTTTACAGTCTCTAACGAATCCTTAAATTGAAGTCCTTCTATATGGACAGGATTCTCCCAGTGGGGAATGTAATGTGTGGTAACCCCTAGAATGGCTACCTTGATTTTTTGGTCTACCCACTTGATGATATAAGGTTTACCAAATGCGGGCTTACATGTCGTGCGATCTATAATCCCAGCAGATAACCAAGGGAATTTGGAATCCTGAATGGCTTTATTGAGCAGTGGCTTACCAAAATTAAACTCATGGTTGCCGATAATTGCAGCGTCATATTTTAATTCGTTCAGTGCAGCTATGCCTGGATTTAATTCGTCACTGTACTGTGTGGCTGCATAATAAGCTAGCGGTGTCCCTTGAATAAGATCGCCGTTATCCAGAAGAATCAGTTCCGGACAATGGGATCTTTCTTGTTTAATAAGGCTGGCAATGGTTGCTAAGCCCTTTTGTCGTTTCTCACCTGTACGGTAATCAATGGGTCCTAAGTGCCCATGTAGATCACTTGTTATGAGGATTTCACAGGTTAAAGTGTTGTCTTTATTCATGGGAAGCCTCCTGCAAATTATAAGTTCAGACCCCCATTCTATCAGATAATTTGGAAATTTTAAGAGATTAAAATAAATTTTACATATATTTAATAGTTAGATGCCCTAGATTTAATACAAAATATTTATAGTCTAGAAGTACTAAAAAAAAAGAAAACAGTGGAGGTCTTTCGTTTGAGAAAAATAAGTAAATTCGTATTGCCGCTAATGATGTCTATTACACTGCTTAGTGGTTGTGGTGCTAATAACACTACTAATACTGCAAACCAAGGATCTACAGATGGAACAAATGCACCGAAGGAAACGGCAGCTCCTGTAGCAGAGGGTTATGTTCCAGAGAAGCTTACAGTACAATTTGTCCCTTCCCAAAATGCAGATACGCTCGAAGCTAAGGCGAAACCTCTTGAAAAATTACTGGGTGATAAACTCGGTATTCCTGTAGAAGTAAGTGTCTCGACTGATTACAACACAGTTATCGAAGCTATGGCTTCCAAAAAAGTGGATGTGGGCTTCCTTCCTCCAACAGCTTACGTATTAGCAAAAGAAAAAGGAGCTGCTGAAGTTATTCTTCAAGCTCAGCGTTTTGGAGTAAATGATGAAACGGGTGCTCCGACAGATGAATTAGCTGATTTCTACAAATCTATGATTATTGTTAAGAAAGATTCTGCGATCAAATCCGTTGCCGATTTGAAAGGCAAAAAAATTGCCTATCAAAACGTTACATCCTCAGCAGGTTTTGTATGGCCGGCTGCAACGCTGATGGATGCAGGACTTGATCCGTTGAAAGATGTACAAGCCATCACGGTTAAGGGACATGATCAAGGCGTACTTGCTGTGCTGAACGGTGACGTAGATGCAGCAGCTATTTTCCAAGATGCTCGTAATGTAGTCCTTAAGGATTATCCGAAAGTATTTGAAGATACCCAAGTTCTTGCCTTCACTGATAAAATCCCTAACGATACGATTTCGGTTCGTTCAGATATGAACAAGGAATGGATGGAGAAGATTCAGCAAGCATTCATTGATATCGCAGCTGACAAAGAAGGACATGAGATTGTTAAAGAAATTTATTCTCATGAAGGATATGTGAAGTCACAAGATAGCAACTTTGACATTGTTCGTGAATACAACAATAAAGTAAAAACAGAGTAGTCCAAGCCGTTCAAGGATACAACGATGTTGGTGTATAACAGTCATTAAGGATAGCCAGCTCCGGATTCCCCCCCCGGATCTGGCTATCTCTTTCTCTTTTATACGATTATACGAAAACACACACAAAGGAATGATTTCATGATAAAGATTCAGAATGTATCCAAGACGTATCAAAACGGAACTAAAGGCTTGAACAACATAAATCTGACTATTCCAGCTGGGGAATTTGTAGCTATTGTTGGTCTTTCTGGAGCGGGGAAGTCCACCTTGCTGCGTTCCATTAACCGGCTTCATGATATTTCAGAAGGCGATATTCTTATCAATGGGCAATCCATCACGAAGGCAAAGGGAAGCCAGCTCCGAATGATCCGTAGAAATATCGGAATGATCTTCCAAAGCTTTAACTTAGTCAAACGTACGACGGTGCTTCGTAATGTATTGGCAGGGCGGGTCGGCTATCATTCTACAATGCGGACGATCATTGGGAGATTCCCACAGAAGGATATCGACTTAGCCTTTGAGTCACTCGATAGGGTCAATATTGCTGAGAAGGCCTACACACGTGCAGATCAACTATCTGGAGGTCAGCAGCAGCGCGTGGCTATTGCCCGTGTTCTTGCGCAGGAGGCGCAAATTATCCTTGCAGATGAACCTGTCGCTTCACTGGATCCGCTCACGACCAAGCAGGTTATGGATGATTTGAAAAAAATTAATGTGGAGCTTGGGATCACCACCATCGTGAACTTGCACTTTATCGATCTTGCTAGAGAATATGCTACCCGGATTATCGGACTCCGAGCAGGAGAAGTGGTCTTCGATGGCCCTGTATCGGAGGCAACCGATGAGAAGTTCGCTGAGATTTACGGAAGACCGATTCATCAGGATGAGTTGTTAGGTGAGCCTGTAATCGGGGGCATGTGATATGAATTTGAATGCAGAGAAACTACACCCCAAACCGCCAAGGAAAATAAAGCATTATTTCACAGTCATCATATTAGTAGTATTACTGTGGAGAAGTGCAGTTTTGACCGATTCATCTATCGGTGAGCTGATCTCCGGTCTGCCGAATATGCTGGATCTGTTTAAGGAAATGTTCCCTCCAAACTGGGGGTATTTTGACAATATTATAGATGCGATGCTGGAGACGATCCGGATGGCATTGGTCGGTACAACGTTTGGTGCCATTCTTGCAGTTCCCATTGCACTACTGTGTGCAAGCAATATTACGCAAAGTCGATGGCTTCATTATCCAGTGCGTATGCTGCTGAATTTGATCCGCACAATTCCTGATCTATTGCTGGCTTCTATTTTTGTCGCCATTTTCGGTCTCGGTGCGCTTCCGGGAATATTTGCTTTGACGGTATTTTCGCTGGGGCTGATCGCCAAGCTTACGTATGAATCGTTGGAGACGATTGAAAAGGGACCTTTGGAAGCAATGACTTCGGTCGGAGCGAATAAGACGCAACGAATTATATTCGGAGTCATTCCGCAGGTACAGGCTCATTTCATGTCCTATGTGCTATATGCCTTTGAGATCAATGTCCGTGCTGCAGCAGTTTTAGGTTTGGTAGGCGCGGGTGGAATCGGCCATTACTATGAAGTGACATTAGGCTTTTTAGAATACGATAAGACTTGCACCATTATCTTGTTCACATTAGCAGTAGTATTGATTATTGATTATGTAAGCACTAAGCTGCGGGAGAAATTAATATGAGTAAATCATGGAATACCCTTGTCCCTAAACCTCGTAAAAATCGCTTCCGCCTACTGATTTATGTGGCATTAGTGGTAGTGTACATTTGGGCTTTTTCCGGAGTGCCGTTTAATGGATTTAAAGAAACTGCCGGGGTCATTACTAAGGCGATCTTTGCCGGGATATTCTCACCTGATTGGGCCTTCGTTTATTTACCAGATGGGGAGGATCTGCTCCGTGGATTGCTTGAAACGATTGCTATTTCAATTTTAGGAACTTTTATCTCGACCTTCATATGTATCCCTTTTGCTTTTTGGGCTGCGGTCAACATGAGCAAGGGAAAGGTGATTTCGGGCTCCGGTAAGCTGGTGTTAAGCTTTATACGGACATTCCCTGAGATCATTATGGCTTTGCTGTTTATCAAGGCTGTTGGGCCGGGTTCATTTGCAGGTGTACTGGCTCTGGGACTGCATTCCGTGGGCATGCTCGGCAAATTGTTCGCGGATGAGATTGAAAATATTGATAACGGTCCACTTGAAGCCTTAATTTCTTCTGGCGCCAGCCGCATGCAGGTGTTATGGTTTGCTGTTGTGCCGCAGGTATTGCCAGGCTTTCTATCCTACACTTTATACAGGTTCGAAATTAACGTTCGCTCAGCTACGATTCTGGGTGTGATTGGAGCTGGGGGGATTGGTACGCCGTTAATCTTCGCCCTCAGTTCACGGAATTGGGACCGTGTCGGAATTATACTACTAGGCATTATTGTGATGATTACGATTATTGATTTGATTTCCGGCATGATTCGGAAGAAGCTAGTGTAACTGAATCGCGTAATTACATGAGACAAAGACCTCCTTAGGGTATGAATAGAGCCCATGGGGGTCTTTTTATGATTAGCGCACTATTCGGAAAAGCTATCTAGAAGTAATAATACTTTTTGTGTTAACATATGTTGGTCTATCCGAACTTGTACCAAAGGAGTTGAAAACTTGGAAACTGCGCTTATTGGCAGCTTTGTATCAGCAATGGCTACGGTGCTTGGAGCGTTTCCGATCCTGTTTGTGAAGAGGTTATCTGAGAAATGGAAGGACGTTCTCGTTGCTTTTACAGCAGGGATTATGGTATCGGCTTCTACATTTGGACTCATGCCGCAAGCGATTAAAGAATCGGGGATTATCGCTTTAACCTTAGGCTTGATTACAGGTGTACTGCTTCTCGATTTAATTGAAAAAAACATTCCGCATATCGACGTGGAGAATAAACCCGGATACACCAATATGGATTCGAAGGCGTTGCTCGTTTTGATCGCGCTATTCATTCACAACATACCAGAAGGTCTTAGTACGGGATTCAGTTATGCCAGTGAACAGGCAAGCCTGGGTCCGACCGTGGCCATAGCAATTGGTGCGCAAAATATGCCCGAAGGATTGATTCTTGCAGTCTTTTTGATGAATTCTAGAACAAGCAAGTTAAAAGCCCTGGGAATTGTTACGCTTACCGGACTTATGGAAATGGTATCTGCGGTGATCGGCTATTTTACAGCCAGTTATCTGCAAAATGTAGTGGGCTATGGTCTTGCTTTTGCAGCCGGGGCTATGCTATTCATCGTCTACAAGGAGCTTATTCCAGAGAGTCATGGTCATGGTTACGAACGGCCTTCGACGTATTCATTTATCTTTGGATTATTAATTATGGTGTATATTACGCAGATATTTGGGTGAGTAGGAAAACGGCCAATGAAGTGCCAGAGCAGCTTAAGCTGCCTGACCTCATTGGCCGTCTTTATGGTTTAATCTATAATTATCCTCGCAAAATCGTCTCGATTTGCTCCAGCTCTTCTGCGCTTAGCTCCGGTGCATTCAAGGAAGCGACAGCATCTTCAATCTGGCTCACCTTACTTGCGCCGATCAGAGCAGAAGTGACTTTACCTCCGCGGAGTACCCAAGACAACGCTAGCTGAGACATTTTTTGTCCACGTGCAGCAGCAATCTCGTTCAGTTTACGAACCTTACCGATAGCCTCTTCAGTGATAGCGTTCTCGGACAGGAATACACTTGGTCCAGCAGCGCGAGAATCAGGAGCGATTCCGTTCAAATAACGGTCGGTCAAAATGCCTCCTTGTAGTGGGGAGAACACAATCGAACCGATACCTTCCTCAGCTAATACATCTTGCAAGCCGTCTTCAATCCAGCGGGACATCATGGAGTAGTTTGGTTGATGAATCAGGCATGGCGTTCCAAGGCGACGCAGAATTTGTGCCGCTTCACGTGTCTGTTCAGGGTTATAATTCGAAATCCCAACATACAACGCTTTACCTTGGCGTACAATGAGATCCAGTGCAGCCATAGTTTCTTCCAGTGGTGTATTCGGATCTGGACGGTGGTGGTAGAAAATATCTACATAATCGAGTTCCATACGTTTCAAGCTTTGATCTAAACTGGAGACGAGATATTTCTTGGAGCCCCATTCGCCATAAGGGCCGGCCCACATATAATATCCAGCCTTAGTAGAGATGATCATTTCATCACGATAAGGAGCAAGATCCTTCTTAAGGATTTGACCAAAGCTTTCTTCAGCGGAGCCTGCAGGAGGACCGTAGTTATTAGCGAGATCAAAATGAGTGATTCCAAGATCGAAAGCTCTTCTTGCCATGGCGCGACCATTCTCAAATAAGTCGTTGCCGCCAAAGTTATGCCATAGTCCAAGCGAGATCGCCGGAAGGAGTAGACCGCTTTTTCCAGTGCGGTTATATTTCATATTGTCATATCTGGTAGCGCTTGCGTTATACATCATTATTTCCTCCTAAAAAGACTTATTTCTGATTACGTTACGTCCTTATTGTAGCGAAAGATCCCGGACAAACGTATGTCAGCAAGGAAGAAGTTTATAGTACAATGTCATTTTCGAGATGACGGACACGGTATTCTTTTGGAGAACAACCTTTCACCTTCTTGAACATCCGCGAAAAGAGTAAGGGGTCCTGATAGCCGACGGAACGCGAGATCTCACCGATAGTACAGAGGGTTTCTGTCAGAAGCTCGCAGGCTTTAGCGACACGGTAATTCAATAAATACTGCTGTGGTGGCATACCAATGGTCCGTTTGAACAAGGAAGATAAATATTTGCGATCCAGCTTGAGAGAAGAAGACAGCATTTCCACCGAAATGTTCTCACAATAATGTGTATGCAAAAAGTGGAGACTTTGCTCGACGTAAATACTCTTTTGACGCGGTAAAGGAAGTACATCCGGAACAGCTGGCACCGCTTGTAGTAAAAGGGAGAAAAAATCATACATGATCGCTTTTAGCGGTAAGTCAAGACAATCCGAATTGTCGGCTGCTTCTGTCAGGCGTTCGTAGAGATTAGGCATAAGCTGTTCATCCATCGGGAAGATCGGCTGCTCAGGGGTCAAGGAGGTTTTGGATAAAATATAGGATACCTGTTCTCCGGTAAAGGCTACCCATGAATAGATCCAAGGATTGGTCAGGTCCGCTGCATAAGAAGTAACGATATGAGGGTAGGTAAGAAAAGCTTGTCCCGCCTGCAGGATATGGGTTTGTTCTCCCACAGATACCTTGCCCGTTCCCTCATGAATGAAATGTATTTTGTATACGTCACGAACCCCAGGTCCGAAAAAATGCCCAGGGAGACACTGCTCCCGCCCCCAGTAATGGAGATGCAGATCGGGATTACCTCTGAAGGGACGCTCAGAATTATAATTAAATATCGCCATGATTGCTTCCGTCTCTTTCTTTTATAGAGTTAACCAAGGGCAAATTTGCCCGTCTTCTTTTATTATACAGTATATTTTAGCAGGCACATTACTTGGAATACGTTATGAATTCTGAGATAGAAGTTTATCCCTGCCCAGTTTGGTTAAGTAAGCTATGAAGCTGAACGTATGAGCTAACTTCGATCACTAGGAGGTAATGGAGATGAATAAGAGAATAGTGGGTGTCTTTGCTGCCGAATACGAAGCTTCGAGGGCTATTGAAGAATTGAAACGTCAAGGCTGCAGGACGGAGGACATTTCGATTATCGCGAGAAATAACGATAGCGTGGATTCACTTAGAGATGAGTCAGGGACTCAAGCGCCGGAAGGCATAGCTACTGGTGCAGCTACTGGTGGCCTGCTGGGTGGTTTGACAGGGCTCTTGATGGGGATAGGCGCTTTGGCTATTCCTGGTATTGGCCCGATTATCGCAGCCGGACCGCTTGCGGCAACGCTGGCTGGAGCGGCAATAGGCGCTGGTAGCGGTGGACTGGTTGGTGGTCTTATTGGTCTTGGCATCCCTGAAGAGGAAGCCAAGCGTTACGATAACTACGTAGGTGAAGGTCATATCCTTGTAATGGTGGATGTAGAGGGTGTGGAGAAGGAAGAAGAAGTGAAGCGGATCTTCGTACAGCATAATAGTCTGAACCCAGACCGTTTTGAGGAAATTGCGAATAAAAATACAGCTGAAAATCGAAATTATGATGGCAGTGTTAAGGAAAGCGATGCGCTTAGAGCCGCTGATCAACAAGAGGCGAGAAATTTGGCTCAAGCTACCGGAACCATGGATGCCATGGATACCTTAGCGAGTGAGCGCATTAGAAATAAATAAGAGATGATTAGCTATTTAGTAATAAAAACAGACTATTTCACTAGCCAAGGGTGAGCTGGTGAGATAGCCTGTTTTTTTTGTGTAATGCTATAGAGAGGCAACATTCTGTCTAACGGTTAGTCCATCCGGTATTTCTTTGCCGGGAAGGAAATGAATGCTGCGGATGTAGCGGATCGTTCGGCTCTGCGCCCGCATGATGACCGAATGCGTCTCGGCTCGTTCTTTGCCGATAAAACGGACACCGTTGAGGAACTCACCTGAAGTTACGCCAGTGGCGGCAAAGAGTACGTCGCCTGTACCTACCATATCGTCCATGTATAGCACTCGTGTAGGATTGGCAATACCCATACGGACACATCGCTGCTGCTCAAGAGGTCCATCGGGAAGCAAACGGCCCTGCAATTCTCCACCAAGACATTTCATTGCGGCAGCAGCAAGGACGCCTTCAGGTGCTCCGCCCGAGCCCATGTACAAATCGACATCGCTATCCGGTAGAGCTGCCGCAATAGCGCCAGCCACATCGCCATGACCGAGCAGCTTAATCCGCACCCCTGCTTCACGAAGGCTATGAATAAGCTGTTCATGCCGTTTGCGGTCAAGAACCATTACGGTTAGCTCGGAGAGGGACTTGCCACTGAAGAGGCATGCTTTCTGGAGAGTGACTTCCACAGGGTCTTCAAGACTAAGCTTCCCGGCAAGCTCAGGACCGCAAGCGAGTTTCTCCATGTAAATGTCTGGAGCATGCAGCAGGCTGCCTTGATCTGCTATGGCAATCACGGATTGGGCATTGTGTAGACCACAGGCGACCACTTCAGTACCTTCCAGAGGATCGACGGCTACATCGACAGAAGGACCGTTTTGATTCCCGACTTTCTCGCCAATATAGAGCATTGGAGCATCATCCATCTCTCCTTCACCAATGACGACCGTTCCATCGATGGAGACGGAATCAAACATGGAGCGGATGGCAGTCGTGGCTGCATCATCTGCCGCATTTTTATCTCCCCGCCCGATCCAGCGAGCTGAGGATAATGCACCTAGTTCAGTTACCCGTACAATCTCAAGAGCCAGTTCGCGATCCATTCTAATTCCCTCCAGTACATCCCATATATTTTTATTCCGAATGTTAGATATAACCCATAATAATGCCGGCAGTTTCTTCTATAGCTTTGTCGGTAATATCGATTACAGGACAGCCTAGCTTTTTGAACAGAGAAGAGGCATATTCCATCTCCTCTGTAATCCGCTCCAGACTTGCATATTGGGAGCCAGTCGGTAACCCAAGCACCTTCAGCCGCTCGGAGCGGATCTTCAGCATATACTCCGGCTTCATGGTAAGTCCGATCAGTCGGTTCGACGGCAAGCTTAGCAGCTCTTGCGGAGGAGCAATTTCCGGAATAATCGGATAGTTAACGACTTTTTGTCCCCGATGGGCCAAAAAGATACTAAGCGGCGTCTTCGAGGTACGGGACATTCCTAGCAGAACGATATCAGCCTTCAGCATAGCGCCGAGATCGCGGCCATCATCACAGGCCACTGTGAATTCGATAGCCTCCATACGTCGGAAGTAGTTCTCATCAAGCTGGTGCAATAAACCCGGTCGCTGCTGAGGAGCGTCGTCAAACGTATCAATGAAAGCTTGCATCATTGGACCCATGATATCGACTATACGAAGGTCAAGCCGTACAGCCTCTTCTTTAATCATTTCTCTTAGCTCCGGCTGCACCAGCGTATAGACGACAAAACCTTTATGCTGCGCGGCTTCTTCCATAAGCTTCCGGAGCTCATCTTCATGTCTAATGTTCCCGTATCTTTTGATGGTGATCTGCTGATTCTGGAATTGGTGAATGACGGCCTGCACGACAGCTTCCGCCGTATCTCCTATAGAATCTGAGCAGATCGTTATTAGGTTGGAAGATTGCTCGATGCTCATGAATTCCTCCTGTTATCCTTTGGCTTCTAGTTCGAGGAGAAGTTTTACGATAGCAGTTTTCGTTAAGCGTCCTATGACATCCAGTTTCGTACCATTGTCTTCTGCGGCGCTGTGAACAACTACCGGTAAACTATCTACCTCGTGAAAAATCATTTTATGTGCGGCATCAAGCACCGTCTCATCTGGTGAAGTTGTGACTACTTTGGGCTGGCGAGTCATGACCATGCTTACGGGCATGGAAACTGCACCCGGATTGCCAAGAGTTACCTTCAGGAAATCTTTACGTGAAGCAACTCCGGTGAGCTTGCCCTCTTCGTCACAAATAATAAGGGTACCAACATCCTGTAGAAATAGCGTAACTACGGCATCTTGAATCGTAGTAGTCTCACGGATAATAATAGGTAGACTCTGAATCTCTTTTACCATTGTCTCCTGCAACAAATAATTGCTTCCCAGACGATTAGATGATTTGAGTCCCGGGAAGTAACCGACTTTAGGTTTAGCATCGATATATTTGAGCATAACCAGAACAGAGAGATCGGAGCGAATCGTTGGCCGTGTTAAATTCAGACATTCGGCTATCTGTTCGCCGGTAATCGGAGCTCTTTTGTTCACAATATCAATGATTTCTAGTTGACGTGGTGTCAGTTCGATCGTAATTCCCTCCACTTCAGATAAAAAGGCATTCCTCTTTAGAAAAGAAGCGCCGTTAAGCGAATCCTCCTTTCATATATGAGTCATATATAGATTTTTTTAGTTTAACTTGGTTATATAATACGCAATAGTGGTCATAAATGCAATATATAGTACGTCATATATTCTTTTTTTTAATAATTATAAGTTTTACGCTATTGCTTGACGCAGATGTACGGACCCTACGCTTTAGCATTAATTGCTTCAAGGCATCAGCATTGACCAGGATGGTTCCAGCAATAATGGTGAATACACCGAGGATCGTAACCCAATTCACGGCCTCATTATAAAAGAAAAAGCCAACCCCTACGGCAATCGGTGGAGAAATATAGAGCCAGGTAGAAGGAAACACAGGAGTTGTCTTAGCGACGAGCCAGTAGAACAACGAATGACCGACCATCGAGCCGATTACGATTAGATAGAGCAGTGAACCTGCGGTCTCGTAAGAGAGCAGAAACTCAGGATGTACATTTTCGGTGGCTAAAGAAAGAATGAATAATAACACACCACCATACATCATTTGGGCTGCATTAAGTGCGATTGGAGAGACCTCGGGCATACTGTTGATTACTTTTTTAGAATAAATCGCACCTACTGCGTAACAGCATTCCCCAATGAGGACAGCTGCGCAGCCGATGAGCCATAGCGGTGAAATATCAACGACAAGATTAGGTAGAACGAGCAGCAATACACCAGTTAATCCGATAATGCAGCCATATAGGGAGATGGCGGGTGCTTTTTGACGAAGAATAGAGGTTTGGAGTAATAGAATCATGATCGGTCCGGTCGCAGAGAGTACGGCTGCAAGCCCAGAAGATACATATTGTTCAGCCCAGTAAAGACCCGCGAAGGTGCCAAAGGTTAATGCAGACCCGGTGAAGAGCATTTCTTTACGCAGGAGCAGGGAGAAGCTAGCCTTTCGTTTCCAGACCATCCATAGAAATAGTACAGCACCTGCAACGAAAAAACGTAAGCCAGCTGAAAAGAAGGGCGGCGCACCAGCATCCACACCAATTTTGATAGCTAGAAAGGTCGTGCCGAAGATCAGACATACAAGTGCATAAGCGAATAAGATCATTTTGAAAGTCCCCTTTAATGTGTTAAATCATTTTGTTAATCATATAGGGGAGTATACAGAACAGATGACGTTGAGTAGAACAGATGACTTCGGAAATCGTGTACAATACTGTAAATGGGAATAAGTTGTTCGGAGAGGAGTTGCAGTGAGGTGAAAAAGTCAGCAAGCAGTGAGCATAATCATCCCTTGTTTCGGCAGGTATATGAATTTTTAGTGAATCGGATGGAGCGAGGGGAGTGGGGGGCGCATGATAAGCTTCCTTCTATACGGCTGCTGGCGGAGGATTTAAAGGTACATCGACTGACGGTATTCAAAGCGTATAGAATGCTGACGGAGGATGGAAAGGTATATGTAAAAGATAAATCGGGTTATTATGTATCGCCAGTAAGCCGGCTTTCTTCTATAGAAGAGGGTGCCGCAGTATCTTCTTATGCGCTCACTAATCCGCTTTCAGATATACAAAGAGTGCCGACCAAGTATCAGTTCTCGCAGGCGCTGATTGATCCGGGACTTTTGCCAAACCTTTTTCTATCGGACTATGTTAAAAAAGTGTTCGATTTATATCCCAAGGTAATGGGGACATACTCTTCGGTTCAGGGGGATGAAGAGCTACGGGAGACGCTAAGCCGTCATTTTCGGAAGAAACATCGGCTACAGCTATCCTCGGAAGAGCTGCTTATTACTTCGGGTGCACAGCAGGCAATCAATCTGATCGCACGAATTGTACTCGGGCCTTTAGACACGGTGCTTGTGGAGCGACCAACCTACAGTGTGGCCATGGATATTTTTCGCCGGGAGGGGGCGCGGCTGATTCCGGTGGAGATCACCCCGACGGGGTATGACTTGGAGAGAGTTGAGGCTTTGATGAAAAAGCATAAGCCGCGTATGTTCTATATTAATCCGACCCATCACAATCCAACCGGATATACGGTGCCGGTGCAGCAACGCAAACTGTTAGTAGAGCTAGCCGAGCGTTATCGCTGTCTACTGGTAGAGGATGATCCATTCCGCGATATGTATTTTGAAGAGGAGCCCCCGCCGCCTTTTTTTGCTTATGATACGGAGGGCTGGGTGATTTATATCAGCAGCTTCAGTAAATATGTAGCTCCAGGCTTACGGATCTGCGCGGTGGCTTGTAGATATCCATTTATGGAGCGCCTGATCACCGCTAAATCACTGGCAGACAATGGGACTCCGCTGCTTAATCAAAAGATATTTCTACATTACTATACTTCAGCACGCTTGCAGAATCATCTCGGTAAGCTGCGTATTGCGCTTCAGGTGCATAAAGAAATCGTGGAAGAAGAACTGGCTGCAACCGGGTGGGAGTGGACGCCTCCGCAAGGTGGTTTAAATCTATGGGTGAAGCTGCCGGGGCATCTTTCGGTGGATCGACTGTTTGCTTCAAGTATGGCGCAGTCCATTGCATTTGTACCAGGAGAGCTGTTTGATCCGCTGGGGGAAATGAAGTCGAGAATTCGAATTAGCTATTCCTTCGCCAGTGAAGGGGTATTGCGTGAAGGACTTCAGCGATTGATTGTTATAGCGCGGGGGTTATGAGTAGGTACATTAGATATGAGAGACCAATGAAGACCAATCCGGGCAGAATTGACTAGACTTGTATAACTTGTTTTACAATTCCTGTAACACTTTCCACATCTGCTCCGTCTGTAAGATAAAGAAGGAGGTTATTAAGGTGCGAAAGTTCAATTTTCGAAGTCCAGTGATGATAATTCTATGTATTACATTAATATTTATGGCTTTGCTGACGGTGCGTCCCTCCGTTACTTATGCATGTTCCTGTGTTGTACCCGCGGAGCCGCTTGAGGCTCTGGAGTCAAGCTCGGCCGTCTTTGTGGGGAAGGTAGTAAAGATAAAGGAGCCAAGGGGAACTATAATCTCATCCGCGGATCCAGTAAAAGTAACCTTTGAGGTTGGTTCCAGCTGGAAAGGGGTCGAGGGGAATAAGGTTACCTTGACCACTGCTTTATCGTCTGCCAGCTGCGGGTTTGAATTCGTGGAAGGGGAAAGTTATATCGTCTATGCAAATGATAATAGGGAAGGAGATTCAGGTGAAATAGTGGCCAGTTTATGCAGTCGAACGAAGCTGCTTGCCTCGGCATCAGAGGATCTGAAGGAGCTTGGACCTAGTATATCGGCAGGGACTCCTACTGCTACTCCGGAGGTAACATCAAATCATTCGCCGAAATCAGGAGCTGGGAATAATGGTGCGACTGATGTTGAGGGGAAACCAGCTGCGGACAGTGACTCTTTTCCACTTGTGAATGTTGGGATCAGTGGAGTCATTATCGTTTTGATAGCGATAGTTGGCGCTGTGATCTACCGTCGTAGAGATGGTGGAACGCGAAAAAAATGACGCTAATTGTAGGGTCACGTTATGTCGTGATGAAATAAGCGGTCGCCGGAGAGTTATTCTGGCGACCGCTTATTTGTTTGAGCTGACCTTAAATAGGTGGTGTGCAGTGTGGGTGCTGGTGCTCAAATATAGCTCGGATCATCAAAACTCGAAATTAGGGAAATCATCCCTAATTTAATCGTATTTTATTCTATATGATCGATAATTGAGGAATTCCTCCCTAAAATTCTGCGGAAACCGCCTATTTTTCCTATAATCGACTATTTATTAGGGAGAATTTCCGCAAAAAGTTTAATTTGCACTTACAAAGTTCGAATTTTGGGGAGAATTTCCCTAATTATGAGTTCAAGGAGGGCGGAATTTTGTGAGATACGGTTAACATTAGATGTTGTAAGGTGAGACAAGGTAAATTTAGTTAATGTAAGTTGAAATCAGTTAAAGTTCGCTGATGTCAGGTGAATTCATGCCGCAAGCTTACGTCACACCCACCCGAACAACCGAGCGAGTTGTGCAACAACGAAGGTTACTCCAATGGCGATACCGAGTGGGATGACTGCGGAGAGAACAGCCCACTTCATGCTTTTCGTTTCCTTATAGATGTTCACGAGTGTCGTACCGCAAGGATAGTGGAGCAAGGAGAACAGCATCATGTTAAGTGCGGTCAGCCAAGTCCAGCCATGTGATAAAAAGACATCTTTGATGCTGCCCAAGCTGTCGATATCGACCATAGCTCCTGAGGACATATAGCCCATAAGCAGGATAGGCAGGACGATTTCATTTGCAGGAAGACCAAGAATAAAGGCCATGATGATAAAGCCATCCATGCCGAGCATGTGTGCAAAGGGATCAAAGAATGCAGCCATATGATTCAGGACAGAATCCCCGCCAATAAACAGATTACCTAAAATCCAAGTGATAATTCCAGCAGGCGCAGCTACCACGATTGCCCGAGTAAGTACGTTTAAGGACTTATCTTTGGAGGAAATAAGTATGGTCTTCCAAATTTGCGGCCGGCGATAGGGTGGGAGTTCCAGTGTGTAATGTGTTGGAACACCGCGCAGCGCAGTTTTGGACATGACCCAGGAAACCGTCAGTGTAACAACGATGCCGATTAGCACCATCCCCATAAGTACGGAGGCGGTTGTGAGCGAACGGAGTGCGCCTGTCGTAGCGGCACCTGCCATGAATAAGGAAGACAGTAAAATCAATGTCGGCCAGCGGCCGTTACATGGAACGAAATTGTTGGTCAAAATCGCGAGCATCCGTTCACGCGGCGATTCGATGATTCGTGTGGAGAGGATAGCGGCGGCATTACAGCCGAAACCCATAGACATGGTCAACGCTTGCTTGCCGTGGCCTCCTGATTTTTTGAACAACCGGTCCATGTTAAAAGCAACTCTTGGCAGATACCCGAAATTCTCAAGCAGCGCGAACACTGGGAAAAATATCATCATTGGCGGCAGCATGACGCTGATTACCCATGAGGTTCCTCGATATAATCCGAGAACAAGCACACCGTGCAGCCAAGCGGGAGCATGGATCGCCTCGAATCCGGCCGTCAGATAACCTTCAATGAAGCCGAAGAAGGAAGCTAGCCAGCTTGAAGGATAGTTGGCGCCGGCAATTGTAATCCAGAACACGATACCGAGGATGGCGAGCATAATAGGGAATCCCCATATTTTTGAGGTAACGATATTATCTAGCTTATAAGTGCTGTTCAGCTTTTTCTTATCTTGATAAGTGACTGCATCCCCGCAAATGCCTGCGGATACGCCGTAAATGCCGCTTACAATCTCATCTCGAATCGATCCGCTGTCAGCGAGCTTCTTCGCTGTAGACAGCAGGGAATCTAAAGGATCTAATCCCTTAGTGATATGCGGTGACTCCATGACCGATGACCTCCTTTGCTTCAGGTAAATCTTTATCCTTCATGTTCTCTTTAAGAGAAGTTAGTAGGCTGTCATCACCGTCCAGCAGGCGGAGTGCAATCCAGCGGGCTGGGTATTTGCTGCCGATGGTTTGTTCTACCAGTGGGGTAAGCTCTGCAATTCCTCGTTCAATCTCCTCGTTGTACGTAATTCGCAGTGGTTGTGCGGTGAATGCACCTGTAGCGACTCTCTCCACCTGGTCCAATAACGCCTCAATGCCGATTTTATTACGAGCTGATATCGCTACAACAGGCACGCCGAGACGTTTGGAAATGCGCTTCAGATTGATGTCGATACCCAGTTTTCGGGCTTCATCAATGAGGTTGATGCAGACGACAGTCCGCCCGGTAATCTCTAGCACTTGCAAGGCAAGGTTGAGGTTTCGTTCTAGCGAAGTAGCATCAAGTACGACTAGTGTCACATCGGGTTGTTCAAAAATAATATAATCTCTAGCCGCTTCTTCATCAGCGGAATTCGAGTACAAGGAATACGTACCAGGAAGATCTACTGCTAGGTACGTATGGTCTTTATGCTTAAACTCGCCTTCAGCAGTAATGACGGTTTTACCTGCCCAGTTTCCAGTATGCTGGCGCATGCCGGTCAGCAGATTGAAAAGCGTGCTTTTGCCAGTGTTAGGATTGCCTGCAAAAGCGACTGTGAACTGACTCATGCCTCAACACCTCCGATTACTTCTCCGAATATTAAAGAACTTTCTTCTCTACGCAATGCAATGGTCGTGTTGCTTACCCGAAAAGCTATAGGATCTCCTAATGGACTGCGTCGCAATACCTCTACGGCATTCCCCACTACAAACCCGAGATCCAGTAATCTTCTTCTAAGTACGCCCTGAACTTCAATGCCGCTGATACGTAGCGTGCTGCCTTTAGCCGCTTCTGATAATGGAATACTAGTTCCAGACATAAGATCTCCTTCTTTCATCTATTGTTATTTGTATTTTTATGGTTATTATTTTGTGCATTGGAATTTTTCTTGCGGTCTAACACAATATTAGTATATGCGAACAACTTTGTCCCTGCAACAAGAATGTTTCCCTAAGGCAAAATTAATTTAGGCAGCAAAAAGCCCCTAACGGAAGAAGGCTTGCGCTCTCCAGCCGAGGGGCTAAGGTTGAGTCTACTCATAGGCTTGTCTTTAATTGGAACAGTCTAATCCAAGTTGTATCAGCCGTGATGTTACGTCCAGCTTCCAAAATCAAGCGTGCGACCAGTCTCTACTAAGGTTTTGGTATTACTTAGAATTTGCCACCAAGCGCTGGTGCTTCCGGCATACGAAGGATCTTCAGGATGCCATTCATCGTGGATAAGCGTGAGCTTTGTAGTTCCACCCACCGGTCCAAGCAGCCAAGAAATACGCGATTCATATCTTTCATGTCCTTTATGATAGGAGGGGCCGACCTGATGAGTGAAACGTAGTGCTTTTTGTGGGGTGAACTCGAGCAGAGTCCCATAGACATGCAGCGTTTCATCTCCATCTGCACCGGGCCCGATGTATTCCAGTAATTCTCCTTCTTTGAAGGTCGAACGAATAACGCTGCCGTAATAAATCTGCTTCGTACCTTCCGGAGAGATTAAGGTTTCCCATACCTGCTCAGGTGTTCCGTCAATATAAAACTCATAGTGAAGTTCTTTCATTGGTTATTCCTCCTTGGTTTCTACTTTCCTTAACTCCTCTTACTCTTTTACACTATATAAAAGGATCACTGACAACTACGGTCAGTGATCCTAAAGAATAATTTAAGTTTTATAATGAGCTGCTAAGTTGGAGGCAATGTCAGCTAGTCTTTCTTTCAGTGAAGAAGGTTCTATGATGCGTAACGTGGTTCCATAAGGCAACAAGAAATAGGGCAAATAGGTGAGTAAAGAAGCTTCGTCTACTAGAAAGCGGGCTTGTCCTTCCATGCGCTGTACCAGCGTATGCCCGAATAACCAATGGCTGCATAAATCATTCAAGATTCCTTCGTCTGATGCGATGATTACTGTAACTAGTTCCGCATCCGTATTGCGTGCAGGCAGTAAGTTTTTTAACAAAAAATCACGTGCAGAGAAGTCAGCAGGACGAGCAAACACAGCTTCTGTACGGTGGAGTTCAACCATTCTATCGACCCGGAAACTGCGAATTTCTTGCCGCTCGTGGCAGTAAGCTACGGTGTACCATTGGCCCTTCCACAATACAAGTCCGTAAGGATCAATAGCTCGGGAGGATATGTTTTCTCCATTCCCCTTACGATACTCCATTTGCAGGGTGTACCCGTTGGCTGTCCCCAGCTCTAATTCTTGGATCAGGTGGCTAAGCGGCGGGGAAGGAGAGTGGATCGTCTCAATACCATTCTCATGCCGCTCCATCTGTTCTAATTGCTGCGCATTGCTATACCTTTTGAGCTTAGAGAGGGCTCGGTCTAGAGCATCTACATAAGGATAACCGGTTCCCTTAGCAAAGGATGAGGCTTGTAGAAGGGCGCGTTGTTCTTCGGAATCAAAGAATAATGGAGCTTCGATAAAATGTTCGGGTAAGCTATAACCGCCGCCAGGTCCGCTATCTGCGATAACGGGTACACCACTGATGCAAAGCGCGTCGATGTAACGGTATACGGAGCGGACACTGATCTCTAACGCTTCAGCTAGTTCTCCGGCGGTTCTTCCCCGCTGCTTGAGCATCCAGAGAATAGATAACATATGATCGGCCTTGGACATGAATCAGGGCCTCCTTGCCAGTGGTATTGAATAACTATAGCAAGTTTAACGTTAAGTCACTGTTTCGCCAACCGGAACCGGAACCGGATTCATTAAACCACTATTTACTTGACTAACCCTTTTAATAGAGGCAGGTAGAGATTCATTCAACTTTATTCTCAGTATCGCTTAGGAGAAACGCTAACTTGCTTCAGAGGGTAAGCTTAATTTAAGGTGCTTTGTACATCTATTTCTGCTTAAATCACCACCAGAATCCGTTTAGTTGTACTTTGTACATTTAACAGTTCGGTAGAGGTATTGATTTTTACTCGGAAATTGGTATTTTGTGAACGCACTATTCATTTTTTGGCGTATTAAATAATAATAACTAAATTTGACATGTTATTGATTTTTAATCCCCTGTAATATGAAATTAAAGGAAAGGGGTGTGGAAAATGAAATTTAATTTTAGACCTTACCGTTCTGAAGATCTGCTTAAGGTCCGTGATTTTCTTATACATAGTTATAGTAAGCTAAAAGGTCCAAATACTTGGCTTATAGACCGCTGGGAATTCGTTATTTATTTTCAAGAGACGCAAGGTGGGACGCTGGATCAGTGGGAACGAAACGTAGGCTTATGGGAGTATGATGATGGAGAGCTGGCTGCCGTAGTATGCATGGACGATGGATTTTACTTTCAATGTGCAGAGAAGAACCCTCCAGAAAGCTTGCTTGATGACATGTTTTCCTTTGCTGAACAGAGAGTTGGGGATGAGAATGAGGGTTTCGTACAGCTGTATGTTCCAATACCGGAGTTCATGTCCTCTGCTGCAGCGGTTGCTAATAAGAGAGGTTATAGTCTAACTAAGAAACGGGAGAGTGTAAACTCTCTGCAGTTGGATAAAGAATTTCCTGTTGCGCTACCCTCTGGCTTCAGAATCTGTAGTGGTGATGAGATCGATGTGACTTCAAAAGCACTCGGACATATTATGGCCTTCGACTATGCAGACACACCGGAGGCTGAGCTAACGCTGCAGCATTATGGAAATATCAGAAAAGCGCCGAGCTACAACTCACATTTAGATCTCAGTATCGTGAACGAAGCTGGTGAAGTCGTCTCCTTCTGTAATATTTTTTGGGACAGTGTTAATGGAATTGGCATACTGGAGCCTGTAGGCACATCCATTAGATATAGATCACTGGGACTTGGTCGGGCGGTTTTGCATGAAGGATTTAACCGTTTAAGAGAGCTTGGTGCTATCAAAGTCTATGTAGGTTCGATGCAGCCGTTCTACGAAAAATTGGGGTTTAATACCGAAGTTTGGCTGCAAGTATGGGAGTACTCTGGTCACATTTATGAAGCTGTTCGTGATGATCTCAACACTGGAAACGTGAGTAGTAAGTAGGTTGGCAGCACGTCATAAATAATCCCCTTGATGCGTAAGACATCGAGGGGATTATTGTTTTTTTATTTTGGCTGAACAATACAATGATACGTTAAGATATGCTCGCATAGGAGTTGAAACTTCTGTTGTTGATTGCACTTTGTACAATAGATTCTATCAAAAAGCAGCTGGAATCTGCTTCTATTGCACATTCTGCAATCAATTGTTGTGAGAACGGCTGACTATTACAAATGCGTCGTATTCTAATGTACAAAATACAACAGAATCCCATTTTCCTATAAAAAAGAATGCTTCTATTGCACAAACTGCAATAGAAGCATCAAAAGAAGTATTCTTAGAAGCCGAAGCCGAAGCCGAAGCCGAAACCGAAACCAAAGCACGGAGCGTAGCACAACGCGCGTACGATCCGCCGGCTAGATCTTTCTATTGATATTTAACTACAATCGCATTGCTAATCTGACGCCCAGGGGTCGTGAGATATTTGCCATTGTAGTACAGTCCGCTCGACGCGCCGCCATCCAGATTCATGGCTTGATACGCACCAGCCTGCTTCATCATTTCGGCCAGCTGCGGGATAGTAGCTCCACCAGTGGTCAGCAGAATCAGCTTGTGGTCCCGAGTGAGACCAAGTGCGCTGCGGGCGCCGCCGCCGGTTAAGATTTTAGGATCTTTGAAGCCTTCTGCCGCTACATTAAGAGATACCTTGCCGTTCACAAGAAGTCGCGGACCAGCTTGAAGTGCTCCTTCCATGGAACCGGAAGCGAAGCGGCTTGTGAAATCCAGCCCTGGAATAAGCGAGGCAAGATGGTTACTGTCATAGGTGAAAATTGTTCGGCGATCCCCGGAGCTATTTTTGAGCATTTTTCCGCCACTGACCATGTAGCCGTAAGGAGCCTTGTAAGCCCCTTTGGTGTAAGCATCAAAGAAGGTACCATTAATTGCAACTACGGCATTATTGCGCTTAGCTAGACTGCTCAGGTCCTCTACCTTTCCAATTGTATTTCCTGCTAATACAACATCAAGCTTCACCTTAGGATGCAGTAGGGATACCGTAACCGTCTGGGCTTTGTAAGATTTGCCACCCACCTTGAAAGTTTTACTAGCACTGACAACGGGGGAGGAATCTGTTTTGATAAGTGCGCCAGTCTGTACAGGAACAGTCGATGAAATATCGCTATTAGTCAGGGTTACAGAAGAGGCTTCCTGATTCCAATCTAATTGAATGCCCAGCGTTTTGCTGATAAAGGACAAAGGGATATATACCGTACCGTTATCACTAAAAGCGGAGTCGGTTAGTGTAACGGACTTGTCATTGACGAGTGCAGCTGCTTGTCCTACAGTAAGTGTAATCTTAGTGTCTGCGTTCGTAATGGTTATACGTTTGTCACTCGCATTCATTTCAGCATGTATGCCCGTGAAATTATTTAAGAGGCGCAGTGGGATGTACGAATGGTTATTTTTGGTCACATACACGGTGTTTTTCGGAACCGGAGCAGCACCAACAGTGGAGGAACAAAATGTGTAAACCGGAATGAAACATAGAAGGAATGCAAGAAAGAACGGGAACAATAACTTTTTCATATTAACCAAAATCTCCTTATCCTGTAGCTGATGTAAAAAGCGGTAAGGTTTATTATACCTCAAGTTCTAAAACATGGATAACTCTCATTTTTCAAATACTCATGGAAGGATTCTGATAGAATATAGATACCATTAAAAGAATAGTACTAGAACTCAACAACTAAAGGGAGATCTTTATGACTACAATAGGCTTAATTCGCCATGGAAGCACAGCGTGGAATAAGGAAGGCAGAGCACAAGGACATACGGATAATCCATTGGATACTGAAGGCCTGGAGCAGGCGGCTCTTCTTGCCGAACGGCTAAGCACAGAACATTGGGACTATTTATATTCAAGTGATTTACTAAGAGCAAGACAAACAGCAGAGGTAATTGCTACAAGGCTCGGCATGGAGATCGCCGGTTTAGCACCGGGTATCCGTGAGATGAACGCAGGGCTAATTGAGGGGACTACGGAACAAGATCGTGTTGAACGCTGGGGAAGCGGGTGGAAGACATTAGATTTGGGACTGGAAAATCCAGAAGCCAGCGAGATCAGAGGTAGTCAGGCGATCGAAGAAATTGCGGAGAAACATCCGGGCAGTCGTATACTGGTGGTTAGCCATGGTGCGATTTTGCGTAGTACGCTTAGACGACTTATTCCAGATCTGAACGTAACCGTTTTGCTGAGCAATACGTCTATCACTCAGATTACTAAATCCGATGCAACCTGGAACTGTGAGCTGTACAATTGTGCGCAGCATTTGACGATGTAATTAGTGTTCAGAAAATGTTCAGAGCATTTTAATATAGTAATTGCTCAGAAAGCTAATCATTTTTGTAGTCAGAAGGATGTGCGAATCTAAGGTGGCAGAGGTCCAGATTTACTTACAAACGTTATTATCCATTCTCATCGCAGCAGCGGCCGGTTATTTAGTACTAAGGCTTTACCGGGATATTTCTTCTAAAACGCCTCAAAAAAGAGCGATTCATACCGGCCTTTCCGTTATCATTATCGTCGCCTCCCTATGGAGCATGCACCAGCTAGGCGTAAAAACTTTACTGGGAAATGAAGTGGCCGATGATGGGATTATTATACCGCTATTGGTCTATGGACTTACGATAGCCCTAATCATGTTTTTGATTACACGAATGAATCTAGTATGGGCTGAAAGAGAGCAATTGAAAGAGCTGGCATATAAGGATGCTTTGACAGGGTTACTGAATAAGAATGGAATGGATCATTTTTGGGATCGGTGCAAGGTAAATGAACAGCTTGCTGTGTTGTTTCTGGATCTGAATCGTTTCAAATCGATCAATGACAGCTTGGGGCATCATGTGGGGGACTTACTGCTGCAAGAGGTGGGTAAAAAGTTAATTCAATTCTCCAGCAAAAGAAAACGTCATATCTTCCGCGTGGGCGGGGATGAATTTGTAATTGTCGCTAAAGGTTGCTCCCAGAAGGAAGCGGAGCAGCTTGCTGTGCGGATTCTGGAGAAGACGACTAAGAGTTACCAGCTAGGTGAGCATAACTTGTTCGTCTCCATGAGTATAGGGATCAGCATAAGTCATGGTAAGGTGGATCATTTTAGGCTGCTTAACGAAGCAGATACAGCGATGTACGCCGCCAAACAACTCGGTACGGGGCGTTACTCCGTCTATAAGAATTAGAATGTGTTTGTGTAAAATACAAGCGGCAGCCATGGACCTCATCATAAGTCCTGGACTGCCGCTATTTTTATTGGACTAACTATACTCTTGGGATGAAATTATGCGCCAGGCGAATGAATACTATTAGTCACTTGTTTGCTGCCCTTCATGAGGAACAAGCAGACAAGAGCAACTGCCATACTAATCGCCGCCACGTAGAACAGGATCGAGTAATCAAAGATATCAATCATAAGTCCCAGTAGTGGAGGCGAACTGATGGCAGCCAGAGAAGAGACCAGATAATACATCCCTGTTCGTGTGCCAATACTTTCTTCTGTTCCTGTTGCCACAACATAAGGATAGGAATTGATATTAATGCAAGCCCAGAAGACTCCACCCAGCAACAGTAATCCACGAAGGAGCAAAAGGTCCTTTGCAAAACCGACAAGAGCAAAGATGGTCATTAGTCCGCATACGCCGATGATGATCATCTTTTTCTTTCCGAATCTTCCGCCCAGCCAGCCGCTCGGTATGGCGAACAGCACAAAAGCTAAAGAGAAGAAGGTGAGCGAGAAAGAAGCCGCTTGTTCACTAAGACCGAGATGATGTTTGCCATATAAGGTAAACAGTGTCTCAACGCCTTGATAAGCTACGAACCAGAAGAAAATCGCCGCTAGCAAAAATACTGTTGTACGGTCAAGCTGACTTCGAAAGGAAATACGTGAGGGCTTGGTGGCAGTAACAGCTTCTGAAGGAAGCTTCATTTGTACGTTTACGCCATCCCGATTTTCTTTTATGAAGCGTGATACGATAAACAGACATAACAAGGTAATCAGTCCAGCAACGATAAACGGAAGCGCTGGATTTGATTTATACAGGATCGAACCTACGCCGAAAGCGAGTATAGAACCGAACCCACCCATGAAATTAATCAGCCCGTTTGCCTTCGTACGCTGTTCTTCAGGTGTAATATCCGGCATAAGGGCGACGGTTGGTGAACGGTATAAGCTCATGGCCAGATTCATCAGCATCATAAACAACAGAAGTGTAAATAGTCCGGTATGGAACGGAATCAGCATGGTTAGCACGGCAGCGAAAGGCATACCGATCATAAGATAAGGCATTCTGCGTCCAAAACGTGAGGTAGTGCGGTCACTGCGGTTGCCGATCCAAGGCTGCAGGAATAAGGCAAAGTAATTATCAATCGTCATCAAGAAGCTGATAAGTGCCACACTATGTACGTATTTTTCTAGAAAAAAGGGTACAAATGCGTTATACAGACTCCACGTAATGCTGATGCTGAAAAAGCCGAATCCGAGCAACCAGACTTTTTTCACACAGTCACACTCCCTTATTATTTAGCTAGAAGCCCAGCCAGCACATCTGGATGATCTGTAATAATACCTGATACTCCAGCTTCGATTAAAGCCTTCATCCGCTCTGGATCATTAACAGTCCAAGGATGATAAGCGATGCCATGTTTAGCTGCTTCTTCGACAAATTCAGGAAGTACCGCTTGATGATAAGCATGTAGTGCGTTTGCGCCAAGCGTAGCTGCATAATCCCAAGGACGATACAGACCTTCCCCGTATAGAATTCCTGTCTTGATCTCAGGTGCGATCGTTTTACTGTGAGCTAGTGAATAATGGTTGAAGCTCGAAAAAATCACGCGATCGCTCATCTTGAAATCCCGTACAGCCGCGATAACCTTTTCCTCCATACCCGGGTAAAAGAAAGTACCATTTTTAAACTCGATATTTAGTACTGTATCTCGTCCTTGCAGCAGATCTAACAAATCCTCCAGCATCGGAATGCGCTCAGCTTTAAATTCGGGACTGAACCAAGAGCCCGCGTCCACTTCCAAAATTTCTGCAAGGGTCTTATCCTTCACATAGCCGCTTCCGCTTGTCGTACGGTTTAGAGTTTCATCATGAATAAGAACAAGTCCGCCATCTTTGGTCATTTGTACATCGGTTTCAATACCGGTTGCACCTAACTCAAGACCTTTGCGGAACGCTGCCATAGTATTTTCCGGACACACTGCCGATGCGCCGCGATGCGCAAAATTAATAATGTTTTTCATCAGCTATTCATCCCTCCAACTAAGTGTTTGCTGTCGCCCTGTAGACGAGGGCTACTGTTCATATTCCACACAGAGTAAAGAAACCCTGTTAAGAAATGCTGACAGGGTTCTTTTTCTTGAAATTTAACACACAGTTAACCGTACTGTTGTTTTCGGTTCAATGGTTCATAGCGCCATAAGGGATTCGTTCCAGCAGACCTGATCCATAGATGTTTTGCAGCTTCAGCTCTGGCATATGAATATAACCGATATAACAGTCGCACACCTTCATTCGGCAGCTTCTTATAGCGGATAGACCCTCCAAGCCATCGCGGTAGAGATTGCCAATAACACCTCTGTCCTTATAACAGCGTTTCACCAGTCCAGCACCTTGTACATAAAAGACTTCATTACCAGCATTGCAGGTTTGACCAAGACTTTCGTAATCCATAGCATTCACAGCAAAATGCGGATCAATCTTGCTCAGAAAGGAAAAATCCTCGGCTGTATAGTAATCCGGTTTATCTTTATAAGCATTGACCCACAGATATACACGCTCCGGTAATGCTGCGCGAAGCGAAGCTATCGCTGGAAAGGCGCTGCGAATCCCAACGCTCCCTACACTGAAGGGCACTTCTTTCTCGTACAAGGTCATGCATTGCGTTAGAAACTTATCCTCGCTCACTTGCCCGGGGTGGTAAGTAGCCCAAAAGGCAACCTTGCTTCGATTCAGCTTTTGGACGAAATCAAGATTTGCCGAAAGGTTCGTTTGAATCGCTACCTTCTCCACATGCTCCATATTGGAGAGCGTGATCATCGCTTCTTTGTACCAGCGGTGAATCAGTCCTTCGCCGTAAGGATTGAAAAAGATAGACAGCCGATGACCCGCTGCACCTTGCAAAGAGGCCCACTCGACAAAGGTCTCCAGACCTTGCCGATCCTTCGCGAGAGTAGCTGCGCTGTCTCTTGTTTTGCCGAAAGGGCAGTACGGGCAGTCATAGTTGCAGGAGGTGAGAGAGCCGCGGTAGTAGAGGACCGCATTCATGGCAATATGAACCTTTCCATCTGCGCTCGAATCTCTCCTGAAATAAACCAATCACCGATGGAATCGGAGTAGCCCATACCTTCGGTAGTAAGGTGCAGTACGCCGTCTGCTTCCTTCCCTAAGCCGGTATGAAGCAGGCGCGACAGTTCAGGATAATCATCCCAGAGTGAATTTCCGAAGCGCAGGTTGTAATCTTCAATCCTCAGACCTTCGCTATGTAAAATCGCCTTCAGAATAAAGCGGCGCTTCTGTTCTTCCAGACTTAGCACAATTCCGTAATCTGCCGTATCGTAACGATCTGTATTGACGTAATCGGCAATAATGCTCTCGGTTGCTTTACGGCTCACCCCATAACGGGAAGCGTAATGCACATTGCGAGTATAGGATCTAGCCCCGCAGCCCAGCCCGACCATTCCTTCTTCCTGACAGCTATAGTCAAGAATGGGTTTATCCGTTCCTGCGGTTTCCTTGGCGAAACGCCGCATGGAATATTGATGGTAACCTCTGGCATTAAGCAGTTGCCCAGCGGCTTTGTAGCAGTCTAGGCGAATATCCTCCTGACGCTGGATATCACCTGGCTTCACAATCGTATGCTCACGCGTGTAGAGCGGATAAATAAAGATTTCCTCTGGATCATGGCTAAGCGCCTGATTTAGCGAATACAGCCAAGAGTCGACGGTCTGCCCCGGAAGCCCGTAAATCAGATCCAAATTTAGAATGGGAAAATCATATTTCCCCAGTAGCTCCAGCGCCCGATATACCACATCCGGATTCTGCGGGCGATAAATGGCCGCTGATTCAGCAGCGACAAAGCTTTGGATGCCCATGCTTACCCGATCCACCGTATATTCTTTTAGAATATTCAGCTTCTCTTCGGTAATGGTCTCCGGTGAAGTTTCCACTGAGATGGAGGCTGTATTCGTATCCAGTCCCATCGTATCTACGGCAATGTGGAATAAACGGCGCAGTTGATCTGCCGCCAGTAATGTAGGTGTTCCACCACCAATCGCAAAACGGGCATACGGTTTATGTCTGGTGAATGCAGCCCACTGCTTGGCCTGACGTTCTAGCGCGTCTACGTATGTAGCGTGAACATTCGCGCGTTTATCAGGCAAGGTGAACAGGTTGCAGAATCCACAACGAGCACCGCAAAACGGGATATGCATATATAGAAAAAAGGATTCTGCAGGCTCATCTTGCCATAAGGATTCTAGTGGAATCGGCGGCTGTAGATCCCTGTAAGCTGTTTTGTGTGGATAGGAATACAGATAAGATCGGTAAGGGTGAGCAGTAATGTTTTCTTTCCATTGGTGAAGCTCTTCTAAAGAGAAGGACGATAACGTCATAACAGTTCTCCATCCTTTCCTTTTCCTTGAGATATAATAAAGTATAAGTTTCACACTATACTTTATTGTCTTATATTTCTCGCATAAACGCTTACCGTCCTTATAAGGACGTCGAAGGCGTTTATGCTTTATAAAATAAATTCCCGGTAAGGGACGTTCCATACGGTCTCGTGAGCCAAGCGATGCCCCTGATAGCCATCTTCACCATAGGCGGTTCCATGATCAGAAAACGCTAGACAGAAGGTAGGATTGCCACGTTCCCGGAAGGCATCGAATAATCGGCCCAGTTCACCATCCACATATCGGAGTGCGGCGCGCTGGCTGTCTACGGAGTCCTTTTTAGCACCGGGTATAAAATAATGGTTCGGCCCGTGAATGGCAGAGACGTTGAGGAACATGAACAGTCTTTGCTCGCTTGGAGTATCCTTTAGCAGCTTTAAGGCATGGTTCACCTGATGCTCTGTGGAACGCGGATTGGTGACCCCGAACGTCATCCGCCAGTAGCTGTGCTGGAAATAGCTTGGTAGCACACGGGCGAGTGGATTTTTTTTGGTGAAAAAAATAACCCCCCCAATACAAATCGTACGGTAGCCCTCGGCAGCAAGCCCGGATACGATATCGGGTGTATCGAACAGCCAGGTATGGGGATGCGTCTTCATTCCGGTGTTTCGGGAATGGAACATGCGGATATGTTCTTTCTTATCCGTTGTGGCTGGAGTAGGCAAGAAGCCGCCGAAGAAGGCATGATGAGCGGCATAGGTAAAGCTGCCTGGGGTATGTCTTTTCTCCCATGATCCGGTTCCGCACAAGTTCGGGCAGTTCGCTTCTTCCATAACAGCAGCATCATAACGAAGCGTATCGAGTGTGATCATAAGAATGTCATGAGTGCCGACGATGGTGTTCATATCCATTAAGATAATCCTTCCTTTATAAGCGGTGTGGAGGGAGGCGTGATATAGTCTCTAGCCGACAATACCTTCATCTCCCATTCGTAGGTGCTGCAGCCGCGGTATTTCACATCGTAAAGCAAGTCGCCAAATGGATTGACATCCGCGACAAAACATTGCTGTGAACCCCCAGATACCAGTACATCGATTCCGGCTACCCCGGAACGGGGAAAAGCAGCCAGTGCTTGCACAGCGGTATTCTGCACCTGCTCCTGTACGGATTCAGACAGCCCGGCTTCCGAAAGAGACATCCGCTGGTTGCGTAAATGCAGATTCGTAATTGGTGTAGGGCTGACCCGAGCAACCGCGTGGCAGGCCTCGCGGAGAACGACTAGCTGGCGAATATCGAATGCTTTTCCCTTAAGCCCCGCTTTAGGGATCCATTGCTCAGCATAAGCACCGTGCTGGTAGATCCAGTTCATAATTCCCGAGATTGTGGCGGTATCCGTGTACCGTCGCAGTGTACCGGAATTATAGTAAATGGGTGGTCGAGTGATGTAATTCTCGACCCCCACTGTTGTTAAGGCAATTTCGGCACCCGTCACGGGATGGATCTGATAAGCGACCACTCCGGAAGCGGCAGAGCCGAAGGCCAGCTTAATGAATACCCGGTGCATGCGCCGGGATAACATCATCTCCCGGAGAGAGCCATAATCCGTAGGCTGCTGATCTTCGCCTAATGGGCGAGGGATTGGAATCCCCGCCTTACTCAGAATCTGTTGAGTCTGGCGTTTATCGGTCATAGCCGCTATCTCGGCAGGGTCATTTAACCATAACGAACCCGGACATGCGGTTTTGGCTTCGCGCTGTAGTCTAGCCAGCATTCGGCAGTAGCCGCGGAACCATTGGGATGGATGATGCAGGACACCTTGCATGTCCTTCAATTGACGGGCTACCTTCACGCGGAGTGGCCGCGGATCAGGTCTATCGGCGTAGGGGTGAAGCGAATCGTCCATATCATCCGAATCCGGCGCACCCAAAGCGATTAAGGCTCGTTCTATCTCGAAGCTGCTGCCAGGTGATTCCAGTCTCAGTAAGGGTGGAGCTGCATTGAGATCTATTCCGTTATAAACGGAGGGCTGACTGGATAACGGCTTCTTCTGCTCCTCCATAAGATCACTTAACGATCTACCTTGCAGAAACTCAGCGTACGATAAAATGATGGCAGGAGGCATTCCGAGATCGGAACGCGCTTGCTGGATGCCGCTAGTCCGTTTATCACCAGGAATACCGATAACAATCATCGGCCTCATGAGGGGCTCACTCTGTGATGGAAGGATAACGCCAGTCTTCCTCATCATCGCTTTCCTGCTTGTCGCTTACATCAACAGGTAATCCACTCTTCTGCCAGCGGTTAATCATTTCGTCAGACATATAATGATGGCTAAGGTTTAGTGCTTTCAGTCCTTTGATTCGATCGCTGGCGAGAAGTAATTCAGCACCTTCGTCGCTAAGGGTACCAAGTGACAGATCGAGCGTATCCAGTTGATCCAGAATAGGAGCGTCTGCTAATGCACCTGCGATCTCATCTTGAATCTGGCTGTTTTTTAAACCAAGATAAGTAAGTTTAGGGAACTTTCCTACTTCTATAAGAGGGAGAAGATCTGCGAGACTGCCGTCAAATCCGTAATCTTCTACGCCTAGATATAGCTCCAGCTTGCGCAAATTCGGCAATTGGCTAGTTGCAATATGTTCAAGAACAGTTGTGCTTAAGCCTCCACTTATAATAATCAGTTCTTCTAGCTTGTCGTGTTTTAGTTCTGAGAGACTCAGCTCATTCCCACCTTGAATCGTGAGTGATTGCAGCTCTGGAAAAGCGGGGAGCAGCGGTGATAGATCGCTTTGGGTAATCCAAGAAATCTCACATTCCTCAGAGCTCATCTCGCCTATGAAAAGCTTGCGTAAAGCAGGGAAGCTAGCACTATGCGTAACGAGTGCCTCTACAACCTCTTCGGAACCATTCTCGTAAGCTTGGCCCCAATCGCCGATAATTAGGCTGGTCAGCGAAGAACTTTCAGAGCTGCTGCTAAGCTTCTCAATTTCTGTGCCGATTCTTTGGCCTTCCTCAAATTCGTCGTATCCGATGCTAAGCTTTACTTCCGTCATGGGCATTCCCTCCCGGAAAAATTTAACTTCGGAAATACCCTATCATCTGTAGGCGAGGGAGTCAAATCACAGGTGAAAATAATTATAGTCAAATTCGTCATGTCATTGTGCTAAGAATTTATGGTAGGTTTATGCTAGGGAGAATTACATTATTTTGAAATACAAGAAAGTGACGTTTCACACTATACTTTATCCTTATATTTCTCGCTAAACGCTTACCTTCCTTATAAGGATGCCGTAGGCGATTATATTTGAAGGAGCTGCTCTAATGAAGATCAAACTTCAGGAATGGATAATAGAAGCGGATATTGAAAAACTGCAAGCGGCTATGGAAGCAGGAGTAGTTAACTCAGAAGATTTGGTCGCTGCATATTTGGAACGGATTCATAAGTACGATATAGATATAAACGCAATCTTAGAAATTAATCCAGACGCTAAGGACATCGCGAGAGCACTGGATATTGAACGTAAGGAACAAGGAAGCCGGGGAATTCTACACGGTATTCCTATATTATTGAAGGATAATATTGATACCGCGGATAAAATGCATACGAGTGCTGGCTCAATAGCTTTAGCAGGATCATTTGCGGCAAAAGATTCCTTCGTAGCTGCTAAGCTTCGGTCGGCAGGGGCTGTTTTGCTTGGGAAGACGAATATGTCGGAGTGGTCTAACTTTATGTCCAGTTCAATGCCGGCTGGGTATAGCTCACGGGGAGGGCTAGTGCTGAATCCTTATGGACCTGGGAGTGTATTTGTCAGCGGATCTAGTTCTGGCCCTGCGGCAGCTATTGCGGCGAATTTGGCAGCAGTATCGATTGGAACGGAAACCGCAGGATCAATTGTTGGTCCAGCCAGTCAGCATGCTCTCGTCGGGATCAAACCCACGGTCGGATTAGTCAGTCGTACTGGAGTAATTCCTATTTCAGTTAGCCAAGACACCCCTGGGCCTATAGCTAAAACGGTTACGGATGCGGCGATTATTTTGGGAGCATTAACGGGAGTAGATGACAAGGATGAAGCAACATTTTCGAGCGAGAAGCATGCTTTTACAGACTATACTCCATTTTTAAATAAAAGCTTTATACGGCAAGCAAGAATAGGCATCCCACGGCATTATTATAACCATTTAGATGCAGAGCGGCTTTCAATTATGGAAGCAGCTATTCAGACCTTGAAGAACGAAGGGGCTACGATTATAGATCCAGTTAAACTTTACGTTGAACAGCAAAACTGGAATAATGATGTGATCTGCTATGAATTTAAAAAGGGGCTCAATGCGTACTTATCTGGGGTAGATGATTCCGTTCCGGTTCACTCTTTGCAAGAATTGATAGCGTATAATGAACGTCATGCCGAAATCGCATTACAATATGGGCAAGACACATTAACAAGGTCAGAGGAAGTAACTTTAACCGAAGAAGAATATCAGCAAAAGAAACAAGAATACAGAGCAGTAGCACTCGAGCAAGGAATAGATTACGTGTTGGAACAATATAGCTTGGATGCATTATTATTGCCTGGTGATGTAGATGGTATGTATATTGCAGCGCGCTTGGGGTATCCGTTAATTACCGTTCCAGCAGGATTTGTAGCTCAGGGCATTATTGATGCTGACGGTGATCCTACCAGGGGGCCCTTTGGTGTAGTTTTTTCCGGAAAAGCTTATAGTGAGCCTACGCTCCTAGCCATAGCCTATGGGTTTGAACAAGCTACGCAGCATCGTGTTCCACCGCAACTGGAATAGGTATTGACTACTTTATTATAGAAGGAAGAGATCAGCTTGAAATATTGTCTCGAATGTGGAACTGCGTTAGTAATGAAAGAAAGCGATGGGGAAGGGCAAGTGCCTTATTGTAATACATGTGAAATGTTCAGATTCCCTATTTTCAGCACAGCTATCAGTACGGCGGTATTAAATCGGGACATGAATAAGATTCTATTAATCCAGCAGTATAACCGTCCAGATTACATATTACTTGCAGGGTACGTGAATAAAGGTGAAGATGCGGAAACAACACTTATTCGTGAGGTAAAAGAAGAGGTTGGAATTGATATTGTAGCTTATGAATATATGCGCAGCTTGTATTTCGCACCTTCTAATACGCTGATGCTGAATTTTATAGGTGTTGCAGATTCGGAGGACTTAAGTCAGGTGAGTGCTGAGGTCGATCATGCACAATGGTTTACTTTGGAAGAGGCTGCCAGAGCTATTAAAAAGAACAGTCTTGCGGAAACCTTCTTATTGGCGATTATTGAGAAATTAAATGCGGGACAGGTACAGGTGAATTCGAATCCAGTAACTGTAGGAGGAACATTGTAAGATGCGTGTATATAACTTTGCCAAAGAAGCTGGTAAATCGATAGATGCATTCGGCAGTCAACAGCTTTTGATGTCGAGAATACTGACAGCGGCAGATTCTCCGCATGTAGGTTGTATGCACTTGGGTGAGAATGGACTTGTGGGCTGGCATCAGGCTCCGATACCACAGCTTTTTCTGGTCGTTAGTGGAGAAGGCTGGGTCAGAGCAGGGGAAGAAGCAGATATTTCAGTTAGCGCGGGTTCTGCCGTGTATTGGGACAAAGGCGAATGGCATGAGACACGCACGGAGACAGGACTAACAGCGATAGTGATCGAAGCGGAGAATATGAGTTTGGCGATGCCGATGGTATGAGAGATTGTTGAGCGGAGGTAAACCAATGTTTAATCAAGAGAAGAGAACAATTACGACCGAAAGATTGATGTTGAGACCCTTTGAATTAGCTGATGCAAAACGTGTCTCTGATCTCTGCAATAATTATAATGTCTACAAAAGTACGCTGACCCTACCTTATCCATACCCTGTCGAATGTGCAATAGCATGGATTGAAGCTCATGAAGAGAATTTTATCAATAATATACATTATGAGTTTGCGATTACTGATAAAAATTCAAACGAGCTCTGTGGAGCTATAGGACTGACAAATAAGCAAGCACACCGAAATGGTGAAGTTGGCTATTGGATCGGTGAGGAATATTGGGGTAAAGGATATGCAACTGAAGCAACAAAAGCGATCCTTGCGTTTGCTTTTTCAGAAAAGCATTATCATAAAGTATTTGCAAGACACTTTGCTTCAAATCCAGCCTCTGGGCGGGTGATGCAAAAATGTGGAATGGTAAAGGAAGGCATTTTATTACAGCATATCTACAAAGAAAATAAATATGATGATCTTATTCATTATGGAATTATAAACACGGAAGGTTAAGCTACAAAAAGTGAATTATTAATGTTCCTACAAGTAAATAGACAAGCAAAAAGGAGCCGAGCGGCTCCTTTTTGTAGTTCTGCTATTGAACTTAGATAAACAGATCCAGTGGGTTCGATTAGCTAAGCTTATATACACGAGCTTCATAAGGACGAAGCTGAATCGTGTTTAGTTCTTCTTCTGGATTTACTTCGTAGTTGGCAATGAGCAGTTCCTTCGCTTGGTATTTCACAGTAGAAGGAAGCTCGAAAGTCGCAGGCTCTCCGAAGAAATTCAATACAACAAGCAGTTGTTCTTCTCCAAGAGTTCGCAGATAAGCATATACCTGCTCATGCTCTTCAGCCAAGATTGTATAATTTCCGTATACGATAATCTCATGCTGTTTACGAAGTTCAATAAGCTTCTTATAGTAGTGGAAAATAGAATCAGGATCAGCCAGAGCCTTCTCCACATTAATATCTTTGTAGTTAGGGTTCACAGCCAGCCACGGAGTGCCGGTAGTGAAGCCTGCCTGAGGCTCCGAGTTCCACTGCATCGGCGTACGGCCATTATCCCGACCTTTGATGTAGATGGAATTCATGATTTTTTCTTCCGAGTGTCCGGCGGCCAAGTATTCCTTATACATATTTAGAATTTCAATATCTTTATAGTCGTCGATGGAAGCAAATTGTACATTTGTCATACCGATTTCTTCACCTTGGTAGATGTAAGGTGTACCTTGGAGAGTGTGAAGCAGCGTTGCCAGCATTTTTCCAGACTCTTTCGGGAACAGCTTATCATCTCCAAAGCGGGATAACATACGCGGCTGATCGTGGTTGTTCATATACAAGCTGTTCCAACCCTTACCGTCCAGTGCGACTTGCCACTTGGAAATAATGGACTTAATGTCCGCCAGCTTCCAAGGTTGTACATTCCATTTGCCTCCAGGTCCAGAATCGACGTCCATAAGCTCAAAGTGGAATACCATGTTCAGCTCATTACGATCCTCGGAAACATACAGTGAAGCTTCTTCTGGAGTGACATTAACGGCTTCACCCACGGTCATGATATCGTACTTGGATAGGACCTCACGGTTCATTTCCTGCATATACTCATGTACGCGCGGACCATTAACAAAATAGTCTCCTCCGAAGTGGTACGTAGGCTGATCTCCGTTACTTTCTTCAGAAACGCTAGGTAATTCCGGTACTTTGGAAATCAAGTTGATTACGTCCATACGGAATCCGTCGATTCCTTTATCCAGCCACCAAGTCATCATATCGTAGATTTCCTTGCGCAGCTTTGGATTTTCCCAATTTAGGTCCGGTTGTTTTCGTGAGAAGAGATGGAGGTAATATTCTTCTGACTTCTCATCGTATTCCCAAGCCGACCCACTGAAAAAGGAGCCCCAGTCGTTAGGCGGTTGTCCATCTTTACCAGGACGCCAGATATAATAATCGCGATAAGGGTTATCCTGCGATTTCCGGGATTCCACGAACCAGGCATGCTCATCTGAGGAATGGTTAACTACGAGATCCATAATCAGCTTCATACCGCGGCTGTGAAGTCCAGCTAACAGTTCCTCCCAATCGGAGAGTGTTCCGAAATCATCCATAATACTTTGATAATTACTGATATCATAACCGTTATCATCATTTGGCGACTGGTACACTGGGCATAGCCAGACCACGTCGACGCCAAGATGATTTAAATAATCGAGTTTCGAAATAATCCCTTGCAGATCACCAATGCCATCCCCGTTGCTGTCTTTGAAGCTGCGGGGGTAGATTTGATACACTACGCTTTCTTTCCACCATTTCTTTTCCAAGGTTATAATCTCCTATCTCTGTATAGATCTAGCTGTTTTATTTAATAGACCCTGATGTTAGTCCGCTGATAATCCATTTTTGCGCGAACAAGTAAACGATGAGCATCGGGGTTAATGCGAGCAGATATGAAGCAAACGCTAAGTTGAAATCTGTGCTGAACTGCCCTTGGAACACATATTGTACAAGCGGAAGTGTGTAGGAATCCTGATCGCCGAGTAGAACCAGCGGTAACATAAAGTCATTCCAAGTGGACAGACAAGACAGGATACCGATCGTTGCACTGACAGGAGCAAGGAGTGGGAAAATAATCTTCCAGAATGTTCCGAAGGTCGATGCACCGTCTACTGTTGCCGCTTCTTCCAGTTCGTACGGAATGGAACGGATATAACCGGTGTATACAAATACGTTAAAGGCCAGACCATAAACAACGTATAGAATAATAATCCCTACAATGTTGTTCATGTGCAGGTCCGTAGTCACTTTGACCACAGGCAGCATAATAATCTGGAAAGGGATAAACATAGCGCTAATAAAATAGAAGTAAAGTACTTTGAAAAATCTTCGTTTCATATTACGTGCAATAGCATAGGCTACCATGGAGTTGGTAAGCAATATGAACACAACTGTTGTAATGGTAATTACGGTACTATTTCCTAATGCATTGAAGAAATTCGTTGCCTTAATGGCATTGGAGAAGTTCTCAAAATGCAGGCCGGTTGGCAGCGAGAAGATAGATTGAGCCATTTCCTCGGGATTCTTGAGTGCGATGGCAATGGTCATGTAAAGCGGAAACAGGATCAGTAGTGAGCCTAGGGCGATAAGAATCGTTACTGGCCAATTGGTTGATTTTTTGATCATAAGTCCATCTCCCGTTTCTGCAGAAATTTAAGCTGAAGGGCGGAGATAACGACAATCACGATAAAATAAATTACGGCGTTCGCCGATTGATAGGCAAATTCTCCGCCTTGGAAGCCGCCTGTGTAGATTAAGTGGGCAATAGATTGTGTTGAACGACCTGGACCCCCGCCTGTCAAAGCGACGATTTGGTCAAATACCATCAGACCGCCCTTCATCGCGAGCACCATATTGATGGTGAAGAAGGAAGCAAGCATTGGGAACGTAATGCTCCAGAATTCTCTCCAGCGGCTAGCACCATCCAGATTGGAAGCTTCGTAAAGATCGTGAGGAATGGTTTGAAGACCCGCCAAATAGAGAATTGTGTTATAAGCAATCCCTTGCCAAACGGCTACAATGACGATACCGATCCAAGCCCAATCCGAGTTACCGAGAATGTTCTGTGATAAGAATTCGCTGCCGAGTTTCGCACCCCAAATAGGGAATACATTAGCGAATAAGTAGTTAAAAATAAAGCCGACAATCAATACGCTGAGGATATTCGGCAAGAAATATACGCCACGGAAAAAGTTTTTGGCTTTAATTTTGGCGTTAAGTCCAAGCGCAATCAACAAGCTGATGATATTTATAAGAATTGTGGTTAAAATGGCATATTTAAAAGTGAACACATATGAATTCAACACATTTTCGTCTTGAAAAATGTTAATGAAGTTCTTAAACCCTACGTAATCAAAGCTATCACTAAAGCCGTCCCAGTTTGTGAACGAATAATATATACCCTGAATTGCAGGAAAGGTATGGAAGGCAAAGAAAAGAAGTAATGCCGGTATAGTCATCAGATAAAAGGCGACTCGGCGTTTGGCCATCATGTAATCCTCCTCATTGTAAAAGCGAAAGAGAAGTGGGGAAGCCCCGTTCTCTTTCGCGGTTCATGTTTGTCTGATCTAGTTATTTCCGGTTAGCTACTTTATCCCATTCCTTATCAAGCTGATCTAGGTAAGCTTTAATATCTTTCTTTTGTAAGAAGGATTGGTTGATGGTATCCACTTTCATTGCACTTGGGATGTAGTGGTCAGCAAAGTCAGCCAAGTTACCTGCGGTAAACGCTTCTTTGAAGCCGTCCATCGTTGGATCATCTTGTGTTACACCTTGTACAGCTGGGAATGCTTTTTGCTCATTGATGTATAGGCTAACATTCTCAGGTTGAAGCAGGAAGTCTACGAATTTCTTTGCTTCTTCTTTATGTTTAGTGTTCTTGGAAATCGTCAGCAACGTATCTACGCCAGAAATGACCTTGTTAGCGGCAGCATCATTTGTTGCTGGGAATGGGAATACGCCAAGTTCAATGGATGGATTGGCTTTCACGATTTCCGGGATCGCCCATACTCCTTGCAGGTACATTGCGGATTCACCTTTAGCGAATGCTGTGTTTCCGTCATTGTAACCTTTACCAAAAATATCTTTTTGTCCGAATTCGGTCAGCTTCAGCAGCTTTTCAGCAACCTCGGTATAGCTGTCTGCGAAGGTTACAGTACCAGCCGTACGCTCCTTGAAGAAATCATTTCCTTTAATGATCGTCGCAAGGGAGTTGAACGGTGTAAGTGTTGTCCATGAATCCTTCAGTGTCAGGTAGAAAGCATTCTGACCGTTATCTTTGAATTTTTGAGCGACAGCCATGAACTCATCCCAAGTAGTTGGAACAGTCACACCGGCTTCAGCGAACATCGCTTTATTGTAAATGACACCACTTGCGTTTGAAGAGAATGGAAGACCATTCAGTTCCTCCGAACCCGTCAGGTCTTTTAGCATTTGGAGATATGCTGGCTGGATATTCTCAGCGAGTGGATCACCTGTGAAATCTTCAAAAAGACCGCTGCCAGATAACGTCTTGTAGGTGTCAGTTGCTCCGATCCCTACCACGTCAGGGATATCTTTCTTAGCTGCACGAGTTTTCAATACCGTTTCAGCATCTGGCGGGTTAACCTGTGTAACGACAATGTTTGGATTGGCTTCATTGAATTTCGCAACCAGTTTGTCGAAAGTGGCTTTGGCTTCGGTTTTATTTTGGAAAAACTCGATTTTCACCTTTTCACCGGAGGAGGCATTTCCACCACTATTTGTACTGTTGCCAGTCGCATTGTTGCTATTATTCGTGCCGCATGCACTAAGCACGGACATGGCCACTAAGCTAACCACTACGGGTTTGATTGTTTTTTTCATGATAAATCCTCCTAATAATTTGTTGGTATTATGAACATGTAAGAGATTAAACATGTACGTAAATGAAAACTAATTGATATTCTGCTACTTTAAGGCTGAGGATATGCATGAACCGATAAAGAGTAAACGTTTACGTAAAAGGGGTAAAAAGACTCAGGTAAGTGACCTTACCGTTTGTCTTTCCACGATGGAGTGATCGACAATTTTGCTTTCTACAGTCTCACCTGTTTCAATCATATGAATAAGTTTCTCTACGGCGATCTTACCAATATCGTACAGCGGTTGACGAACTGTAGTTAACGGAGGAATGATCATTTTCGCCATTCCAAGATCGTCATAACCCATAATGGATATATCCTCGGGAACACTTAAACCATATTTGATGACAGTGGAGAGGGCACCTATCGCCATTTCATCACTAGCGGCAAAGACAGCGGTGACATCAGGGGCTTGCTCCAAGAGCGTTTCCATTGCAATGCTCCCGCTTTCATACAGAAAGTCTCCAAAGGTGAGATACCGATTGTCGAAAGGAATTCCATTCGCTTCAAGCGCTTTACGATATCCCTCGGCTCTGGGTGCACCAGCGATAGCATCGCTTGGATTTCCGCTGATCATGGCGATTTTGCTATGACCTTTGGATATTAAGTAGAGAGTAGCATCATAAGCAGCTTGAAAATCGTCTACTTTCACGTATGGCACACTGGCAAACTCCGTTTGGGAAGAAACCAACACTACTGGGATCTTCATCGTTTCTAGCACATCATAATACTCTTTCTTCAAGACCTCACTAGCGTAAATAATGCCATCGACTTGCTTCTCCCTTAGGAGTTGTAAGTACTTTAACGTTCGTTTACCATCCTGGTCGGTATTACAGACCATTACACTGTAATTGCGGTCATTGGCCAATTCCTCAATGCCTTTAAGCAGATCGGAGGAGAAAGCTCCAGATACACTCGGAAACATTACACCTATGGTCTGCGTACGCTTATTGATAAGGCCACGAGCAATTGCGTTAGGTTGATAGCCAAGTTCTTTAATAGCCTCATTTACCTTTTGTTTCGTCTTGTCGGAGTACCCACTTAAGTTGTTTAGCACGCGAGAGACTGTCGCAATGGAAACGTTCGCTTTTTGTGCAACATCTTTAATTGTTGGGTTCATTTCATACGTGCTCCTTAAATTACGGTTAGCCTTAGATTAAACGTTTACGCTTTGAAAAATGAAAGAAGGTAAAGTGAATTACGTAAACGCTTACCCTGAATATAAATCCTGGCAGGTATACTTGTCAACTCCACTTAAAAAATTTGTGGACCCTAAGAACTATGAAAGAGAATTAATTTTTAATAGAATGAAACCGATTTAATTACCAATAATTTCTTTTAAAACGAAGATAGAGTGCTGAAATGCAGTAAAAGCATGATATTAAGGACCGTGTACATCTAGAATTGACAAAAGAATATTAGAGGGCTACCATTTAGAGAGTAAACGCTTACGTAAAAATCGAATTTGCATGTTCAACTTGTGTTTAAATGTTCGATCGGATAAGGAGCTGCACACATGAATATTTATCTCGAAATTCCGGATGTGGATAAGCACTTTCCCTTTAGAAGTTTACTTTGTGGAGGGGATACACTGTGCTATCCGCATTGGCATAAAGAAATTGAAATTATCTATGTAACTAAAGGAAGTCTAAATCTGGGAATTAACGATACCCCTATTCACATGGAGCAGGGTGAGGTTCAGTTCATCAATGGTGGGGATGTGCATTATTTTCTTGCCTCACCTGAGAGCGAACGGGTTGTGATCCAATTTGATCTTAACTTGTTTCAGGAAGTCGCAGCTTTGAGCGGAAATGACTATTCGCTTCGTGAGGTTTTTACGCTTATGGAGCATTCTAGTTCAAAATGGCCTGAGGGAACCGCCGAGAAGATCAAAGAGCTCATTGAGAGTATTTACGAGGAAGACGTACAGCGGAGAGAGGGGTACGCCTACTTAATCAAAGCTAGATTGTTTGAACTACTGACCGTTATTTTGCGGGAGGTTCCGAAGAGTGCAATCAATAAACAGCCTAAGTTCTCGGAAGATACACTGAATCAGTCCAGAGAGACGCTGGAGCGATTAGAGCGGATTTTTATTTATGTGGAGCAGCATTATCAGGAGGCCATTACACTGAACGAGGTAGCTAATTATATGGGCTTTAGTCCTTATTATTTTACCAAGCTATTTAAGAAGAATACGGGCATGACCTTTATAGCCTTCTTAAATGAATATCGGCTTAACAAAGCCAAATGGATATTGATCAATGATGATTTACCGATGTCTGCAGTGGCGGAAGCCGCCGGGTTTGGAAGCGTAAAGACCTTCCATCATTTTTTTAAAGAAGCAACGGGGATATCCCCACTTAAATACCATAAGACAATATTCGGGAATAAAAGAGCAAGAATGCAGGAAGAAAGCAGGTCCCGGGCTTTGTATGATAGAGATATCAAAACAGGAACTAGTGGAGGTTAGAATATTAATGACACTAACAGTAGGAATTATCGGCTGCGGAGGCATTGCAAACGGCAAACATATGCCAGCGTTAAAAAAAGTAGAAGGTGCGCGAATGGTTGCTTTTTGCGATATCGTTCCTGAGCGTGCGGAGAAGGCAAAAGCGGAGTTTGGGGATGAGAATTCTGCGGTTTACACAGATTATAAAGAACTGCTTAAAGATGCAAGTATAGATGTGATTCATGTATGTACACCGAATATTTCTCATGCTGAGATTTCCATTGCGGCTATGGAGGCAGGAAAGCATGTAATGTGCGAGAAGCCGATGGCTAAGACTACAGCAGAAGCGCAAGCCATGATCGATGCCTCAGAGCGAACTGGGAAAAAGCTAACTATCGGTTATCAGAACCGGTTCAGACCAGATTCAGCTTATCTGCATACGGTATGCGAGAATAATGGTCTTGGAGAGATTTATTATGCTAAAGCTAAGGCGATCCGTCGTCGCGCTGTTCCAACATGGGGCGTGTTTTTAGATGAGGAAGCACAAGGCGGAGGTCCATTGATTGATATCGGTACGCATGCCCTCGATTTGACCCTTTGGATGATGGATAACTACAAACCTAAATATGTTGTGGGTAACGCTTATCATAAGCTGTCCGGTCGTAAAAACGCTGCGAATGCTTGGGGTCCGTGGGATCCTGAGAAATTTACAGTTGAGGATTCCGCGATTGGATTCATTACGATGGAGAATGGCGCTAGTATTGTTCTCGAAGCCAGCTGGGCGCTGAATACCCTCGATGTTGGTGAAGCCAAGACGGTGCTTTGCGGTACTGAAGGTGGAGCGGATATGGAGAACGGTCTGCGTATTAACGGAGAAGAATACGGCAAGACATTCGAGAAGCATATTAGCCTAGAAGCTGGTGGCGTTGACTTTTATGATGGCGCAGGAGATGATCCTGCGGTGACGGAGGCTACTCAGTGGATCGACAGCATCGTCAATGACACCGAGCCTGTAGTGAAGCCAGAGCAGGCGCTCGTTGTTACCCGCATCTTAGAGGCTATTTATAAATCCTCTGAGACTGGCATGCCTGTATTTTTTGACTAATTTGAATAATCAATAAAGATTAACGACATAGATAACTATGAACTAGGAGTGTGTCCAAAGTGACAAGAGTAACGGTATGGAATGAATTCCGCCATGAACGGCAGGAAGAGAGAATTCTCAAGGTCTATCCGCAAGGGATTCACGGACAATTGGCAAGCTTCCTTCAGGAAGCCGGATTGGACGCTCAGACAGCTACGCTGGATGAACCGGAGCACGGACTGACACAAGAAGTGCTGGATAACACGGATGTACTGATTTGGTGGGGGCATGTCGCCCATCAAGAAGTTAGTGATGAGATTGTAAACCGTGTTCACCAAAGAGTGCTGCAAGGTATGGGGCTAGTGGTGCTTCATTCGGGTCATATGTCCAAAATATTCATGAAGTTGATGGGCACCAGCTGCGATCTAAAGTGGCGTGAAGCAGGGGAGAAAGAGCGTCTTTGGGTTATGGACCCTAGTCACCCGATTGCTGAGGGCATTGGCGAATATATCGATTTGGAGCAAGAGGAAATGTACGGAGCACATTTTGATGTGCCAGCACCAGAGAGTCTTATTTTTGTCGGCTGGTTTGAAGGCGGCAATGTGTTCCCAAGCGGATCGACCTATCGTCGTGGGAACGGGAAGATCTTTTATTTCCAACCCGGTCATGAATCTTATCCAACCTATTACAACAAAGAAATCCAAAGAGTCATCATCAATGGTGTGAACTGGTGTGCACCAACGAAGCGTGATTATCCAGTTTACGGACATTCTGAAGCTTTGGAGCTAATCAAAGAAAAGGTGGTATTATAAATGAAATTAGGCGTATTTGATCCTGTATTTGGAAGTCTAACTCTCGATGAGATGCTTGATAAAATCGCTGCTGCTGGTTTGAATGCGGTAGAGATCGGTTCAGGAGGCAATCCCGGAAATGCCCACTGTCCAACAGATGAGCTGCTTGCCAGCGAATCAGCACGTAAGGAATATCTGGAGAAGTTCACGAAACGTGGCATTATGATCAGTGCTTTCAGTTGCCATAATAACCCGATTTCGCCGGATAAAGAAGAAGCTCGTGAAGGCGACGAAATTTTGCGTAAGTCGATCAAGCTAGCTTCACTAATGGGCGTTAAGGTAGTGAACACTTTCTCGGGAACCGCGGGAGACAGCGACGAGGCAAAAGCACCGAACTGGCCAGTTACCCCTTGGCCTACCGTGTACAGCGACATCAAAACCTGGCAGTGGGAGCATAAACTGATCCCTTACTGGAAGGAAATCGGTAAGCTGGCAGAGGAGCATGGTGTTAAGATCGGTATCGAGCTTCATGGTGGATTCCTCTGCCATACTCCTTACACGATTCTGAAGCTTAGAGAAGCAACTTGTGATGCGATCGGCGCGAATCTAGACCCGAGCCATCTGTGGTGGCAAGGCATCGATCCTGTCGGCGCGATCAAGATTCTTGGTAAAGCTGGCGCGATCCATCATTTCCATGCTAAGGATACGTACCTGGATCAGGACAATATTAATATGTATGGTCTGACGGATATGCAGCCTTACGGCGATGTGCAGACCCGCGCATGGACCTTCCGTTCCGTTGGTTGTGGACACAGTATATCTGAATGGTCAGATATCATGAGTGCGCTGCGTACTTATGGCTATGATTATGTGGTCAGCATCGAGCATGAAGACCCACTGATGACAGTAGACGAAGGCTTCCATCGTGCAGTAACCAATTTGCAATCCATTCTTATTCGCGATCAACCACAAGGTATGTGGTGGGCGTAAGGATAGTTTAAGAACGAAAGGTCTTGATTCTCTAGTTTCTGTAGAGGATCAAGGCCTTTTTTTTTGCGTGTTTATGTGGATATGGATAAGAGTAATTTTCTACGTTCCATAGGAAAGAATAGCAAGGAGAAGGTTCTGAGATGAATGAAGGAGAGACAACAATGCTACTAGAGGTTATTGCTACAACATTAAGTGATGCAGTGCTGGCCGAGCAATACGGTGCTGACCGGATTGAATTGATCACTGGGATCAGTGAAGGAGGATTGACGCCCAGTCTGGGGCTAATAGAAAAAGTACGCGACAGCGTTTCGATCCCGGTTAGAGTAATGGTTAGACCTCACGCCAGGTCTTTCTATTATGATAAGGATGATATAGAAACCATGGCGCGGGATATTCAGCATATTGCATCTATCGGCGGATTAGCTATCGTAATGGGCATGCTGGGCCAGGAGGGGTCCATTGATGAGGAGTCCCTTCAGAGGCTGCTTCATGTTGCAAAAGATCTAGAGGTGACGTTCCATCGTGCCTTTGATGAAGTGAGGGATCAATTTGAGGCGCTAGAAATATTGACGCGTTATCCTCAAATTACTGACATTCTAACATCGGGCGCTCAGACTACAGCGCCTAGAGGTGCGGAACGTATTGCTGCGCTGGAGCAGTTTAGTGTGGGGCGATCTATCTCCATTTTGGCGGGGGGTGGGTTAACGGCGGACGGGATAAGTAATTTTATACAACAAACAGGTGTGCATCGGGTGCATTTTGGTTCAGCAATTAGAGAAGATGGTGATGCGCTGAAGCCGATAGATCCTCTTCGTTTGCAGGCAGTTCGAAACCTTCTGGATCAAAAAAAAGGTGACTAGCCATACCGATCATTATTGATTCCATCCCTCGATAGACTTGTCAGCAGATTTCGGTTTAATTTGCGTTAATTGGATGGTATTATGAAATCGGAATATTAAAATTGTGAATGCTGATCTAGCATTAGTTGTCTAAACATGAAATACTGAGCATATACAATACAGAGCCGATCTTTGGTTATCCAAAGGTCGGCTTTTTTTAATGTGCGTTCACGTGGTTACAGTATTGCAATCTCTGCGTCAAATGCAGGGGGACGAGTTGAAAAGAATAGGTACAGGCTGGTATGCAACTAATTTGAAATGATTTCGTCTTTATATATGGAGGTGGAGAAAATTGGGATTTTTTGTTTCGAGTAGCTGGTTTCAATCTTCATTACAGCGGAACATAAAGCTGATGCTTGTGTTTGGGTTTCTGTTCGCTGCATGTTTTACAGGTGTGGGAAAGGCGGAAGCTGCTGCTGGATCCGATCTGATTATCGTGAACAAAAAAACAAACAAACTCGCGTATTTCAGTGAGGGTAAGCTGGTAAAGATCTTTCCAGTCGCGACAGGGAAGTCGAAGGAACTGACACCCGAAGGCAGTTTCAAAATGGTAGTTAAAGTAAAGAACAGACCCTATTACAAAGAGAAAATACCCGGGGGTGATCCGGCCAATCCACTTGGCGACCGCTGGCTAGGACTAGAAGTGAACGGAACGTATGGTACCACGTATGCGATTCACGGCAACAATAATGAGTCCTCCATAGGAAAGTATGTTAGCGCCGGATGTATTCGAATGCATAATGATGACATCCACTGGCTTTACCCAAAAATAGCTAAGAATACAAGGGTTATCATCACAACAAGCACACTGGCGATGGAGAACATTGCGACTAAAAATGGATATTCCGTAGGAAGTAAGACGTTTGCTGGAGCTTTTGAGATGGATGGAGTCACGACAAAGCTGAAAGATCCTTTTTTAATGGATAACTCGCGTGTATTTGTTCCGCTGAGAGAATCTGTAGCCCTGTTAGGTGGAAGTTTACAGAGTGAAGCTGGAACGGGTGCATTGCTAATTACGATAGGCAATCGTACGGTGTCACATAAGCCGTTATCCGGTCAGGCTGTTGTGAATGGAAAAACACTTACGATGCCAGCATCCCGCAATGAAAATGGTCGATTGATGATTCCACTGAGCACCTTGCCTGAATTATTTGGTATTCAGGTGCAGTGGAGCTCGGAGTCTCAGTCGGTAAAGATTAATTTATAACTGTTCTTGAACTTTTATTTCTAAGCTGTGTTGTTATATACTGTACTCATTAAACAAATTCGGACAATGACGGAGGGCCACCGACTGATGAATAACTAACACGTTTCCTAGAAGTAGACCACTTAAGCTTGTGAAGTGCATATGCACAAGTCACGGAGCACCCATGCAGGGTGATAACGGTCAGGGATACGTGTGTCGGTCGGGAACCTTACGTTGCTTTTATATGAATAGAACGATCTATGGTTTAGTTTACTCTGCTTGTGCAGGTGATCACGGCCGTGGTCTATTCATGTTATGGCATATTCCCCCCAACATACGCTATTAGACCGCAGACCGCTGGCTGCGGTTTTTTATTTTGTAATACAATCGGAGGAATGGAATATGACCCTAATAAAAGCGAAGAACTTACGTAAAGAATGGAACGGGAACCTGTTATTTGAGAAGGTGTCCTTTGAGATTGCAGAAGGAGAGCGTGTGCTCTTGTTCGGTCGTAATGGAATCGGCAAAACCACACTGCTTAAGGGATTGATCGGTCGCCTCACTTTTGAGGAGGGAAGTATCTATCATGGCTTGCCACGCGAGGAATGGGGAGTGCTGGATCAGCAGCTAGAGATATCAGAAGAAGTAACCGCATTGGATTATGTTCTCTCCGGGTCGGCTGAGCTCCCCCAATTGAAGCGCCGGCTTGAATCCCTCAGTCAGAGGCTACAGGAGCAGAACGACGAGAGCGAAGCGGGATTGGCAGAATACGCCGAAGTATACGATCAATACTTGCAGCTTGATGGGTATGACTGGGAGGCTAAAGCGGAAAAATGTCTGAAGCAGCTCAAGCTTGATCGTTCGGTTTGGAATTTGCCATACCCATCGCTAAGCGGAGGGCAAAAGACACGTGTCCAACTGGCAGCATTACTAGCCCAGCAGCCGAAGCTGTTGATTCTGGATGAGCCGACGAATCACTTAGATGGAGAAACGATGGAATGGTTGGAACATTGGGTGTACACCTACCCCGGAACTGTGCTTTATGTTTCGCATGATCGTACGTTCATCGATCGAACGGCAACGTCTTTGCTGGAGCTTAGTCCAGAGGGATGTCGTCGGTATTCGGGTGGATATACTCAGTATCGGGAGCAGAAGGCGGTAGAGGCGCGAACGCTAGAGGGACAATATAAGAAGCAAGAACAGGAAAAGGAGAAGCTGCTTGAGAGTATCCGGAGATATGCCGAATGGTTCCAGCAGGCACACCGTGCTGCCGGCCAGCATGATTTTCTGCGTGCGAAATCTAAGAAAAATGTGTCTCGTCTTCATGCCAAAGAAGCGGCACTCGAACGCTTAAATAAGAACCGTGTGGAATTGCCGCGGGAGACAAGCAAGCTGAAGATGAAGCTGGAAAGTGAAGCGTTTATGGCTGACACTTTGCTGTCACTCCGTGAGATCGATTTTGCATATAAAGGTAGTGCGCCTGTATTAACAGATTGTAGTTTGTCATTGCATCGAGGAGACCGTCTCGCTATTCTGGGTCCTAATGGGGTTGGTAAGTCTTCTTTGTTGAAGCTGATTGCTGGGATTCATAAACCCACCAAAGGCGAAGTGCAGCTGCATCCGCGTACGAAGATTGGCTACTTTGCGCAAGAGCTGGACAATTTAGCGGTGTCATCCACCATCCTGGATAGTTTGCTTGAACTACCCGGTATGACACAGACGGAGGCACGAACGATTCTGGGTTGTTTTTTATTTTCACGGGAGGATGTCTTTAAACGAATCGGTGATTTAAGTCTGGGAGAGAAATGTCGTGTAGCCTTCCTTAAATTGTACTTTGGAAAAGCTAATCTATTGGTTCTGGATGAACCCACTAATTATCTGGACATTGACACTAGAGAGCGTGTAGAAGAAGCGCTAAGGGGATATCCGGGGGGACTTGTGATGGTCTCGCATGACCGATATCTTCACGCTAAAGTAGCTAATCGTTTGGTAATCCTAGCACCGACTCAGGCACCGAAGTTTTTTCAAGGCTCCTATGAGGAATACATCTCCAAAGATAGAAGCCGTGTGCTTACCCGTAAAGAACAAGCTCAGGAGGATGATCTTGCTCTTCTGGAGCTGCGTCTGAATCAATTGATTCAGAGCGGAAGTAGGGATACGGAGGCGGAGAATGAGGCATTAATGGTGGAAATTGTTAATCTGAGGACGCAGATCCAGGAAATAGGGATTAAGGGAGAAGTTACATCATCATAGGGAAGAAGCGACAGAACCTAGCTCAGGATAGAATGTATCTTGGGCTGGTTTGTTTTTCGAATATTTCGATAGGAGTCATTGCAGGCAGGGTGTATAATTGGATGAATATGGATGTTTTGTTGCGACGAGGAGATCTAGAAAGGACGGTTATGTAATGATAAAACTGGGTTCTTTTATTGTGGAATTGTTTCGATTGTGCGTATTGCTTGTGTTGACCTTATTTATTTTAGGCGGAGTAGAAAGATTGGTTTATCAATCTATTTTTGGTCAGCCCTTGTATAACTGGAGTATGGGGCTTGGAAATCTATTGATATTTTTTATGCTGTATCGGAATCATTTTCAGTTTAAAGGATGGTATAAATCAGAAAAAAATGTAAAACTACCGATCCTCACCACGAGAATCATTACTGTTATTTCTCTAGGACTTATCATCCTGCCGATTGTGCTCAGTCTGAGCCTATGAGGATTAGAAATTTGAATGGAATCGGGGATATGATCCGGAAGCGATACATAGAATAATTGAATGAATAAAGTAAAGCATAGAGAGTGGGCCCTGATATGGATAACAATGCAGTTGAGCGTTTGGAACAGGAGGATTTCATAGGCTTTTGGAAAAGAGTTCTCGCTACTATTCTTGATCTCCTTATCATTCTGATACCTGCGGTTATTGTATACTGGATATTCAATTCATTAGCTGTATCCTTGCATTCGGAAATTCCCATCATCCTTGAATATATTTTCTTCGTCGTGTTTGATATTTTTATGATCGTTAGATTTGGCGGATCGCCTGGAAAGCTGGTTTTAAAGATAAAAATTGTCAATCAGCAAGGGAATATTCCCACGTTGAAGGAAGCTTTAATTCGAAATATTTTCCGAATCATTAGTACGATTTTTTCAATGATTGTTGGCGTAAGCCTCTACGATCTTACTGTGATTTCCACCACACTTAATTTATGGGCACCTTTGGCTACTGACCTTAGTAAAATACTTGGCCCCATCATGCTTGTGGATTATCTATTCGTTGCATTTACTCCCCGTAAACGGGCGCTTCACGATATGATGGCTGGTACTTATGTTGTTGATAAATCTGCAATTTAAAGGATGCTTTCAAAAGCATTCTTTTTTAAATATTAAGTATTTTACCGTTAAATAATTTACTATTAAATATTTTAGTGTTAAAATATATGTAGAAGTAGCCAATGATTATGAATCTAAGGAGGATGTCTTGGAAAACCCAGATATTTTTAGACTTATACATGCCGTTGAATTATTCACGAATGAAATTATTGTTCGATGGATGAATGCTTTTGACCACAATATTGGGATATCTCCTGTTCTCGTCTTGGGAGAATTGAATAAAAAAGGTCCGCAGAAGCAAACTACTTTGGCTAAGAAGCTAGGTTATACGCCGGGAGCGATGACGAACATTGCCAATCGCTTAATTAAGCAGGAAATGGCCGAGCGCAAATATAACGAGGATGATCGCCGAAATGTACTGCTCTCTATCACGGACAAAGGTAAAGATGTACTGAAGGAAGCACAGCTAAAAGGGCAGGAGCTCCGAGTTGAAATGTTTCAGAAGCTCGATGAGGATGAACTGCATCAATTTTTAAAAATCTATGAAAAGCTGTTAACGAGCTTTGATAGCTCTGAAACATAAATGAAGTCATCTAAGAATCTTAATCACATTATAAAGGGGTATGAATATGGGAAGAGTTCAAGGTAAGGTTGCACTAGTAACTGGAGGCGCTTCGGGTATTGGCTTATCAGCCGCTACTTTATTGGCTAGAGAAGGAGCTAAAGTTGTCATCGCCGATTTTAATGTAGAGGCTGCTAAAGAAGCAGCGGCTAAGATTAAAAGTGAGGGTGGAGAGGCGGAAGGTCTTTTCTTGGATGCATCTCAAGCGGATTCGATTAAGGAAGCCGTTGATTTCACAGTTGCTCAGTATGGCACAATTACAGTTTTATTCAACAACGTAGGTCTAACTAATCTGCAAAAAGACCTAGATGTCGTCAACATAGATTTGGAAGAATGGGATCGCCTGATGAACGTGAACACCAAAAGTGTTCTGTTAGGCAGCCGGTTTGCCATTCCACATATGATCAAAGCGGGTGGAGGTTCGATCATTAACACAGCTTCGATGTCAGCATTTGCAGGAGATTCATTGCGTACCGCTTATGGCTCCTCCAAGGCAGCTGTGGTAAACCTTACTCGTTACATCGCCACACAATATGGCAAGGATAAAATTCGTTGTAACGGAGTGGCTCCAGGCCTGATCCTAACACCTGCGGCTGCAAGAAATATGCCGCCAGCTGTGCTGGATATTTTCCAGAAGTTCAACGCTCTGCCTTATCACGGCGAAGCAGATGATATCGGGAACACTGTTTTGTTCCTGGCATCGGATGAATCTAAATTCATCACAGGCCAAACCATTGAAGTTGAGGGTGGGCACTATATGTCCAACCCAAGTATCACAGACTTCCAGAATTACATGATGGAAGCTAAATCTAAATAAAATCATGCGTAAATAAAAATCCGGTCCATGCTCGTATTTATCGAGAGGGACCGGATTTTTGTATGCATAAATGAGTTAGCTTACCTCTAGTACGGCTTGCATAAAGGTCTTTAGTGCGGAGGATTTTGCCCCTTCAATCCATTTCTTCAAAACATCCGTCTGACCATTCATGTACCATCCGAGTTTTTCCTTCAACTCTTGTTCAAAGTTACTAGGCTGTTTTGTTCGTTCGGTCATTAGCTGTTTAACCATTTGTGGCCAACGATACCCATTAAGACCAAAGCTGTGTTCTGGGTAACGTTCAGCAAGTGTTAAGACAGAAGAGAGTGACTCGCCTGCGTATAATTCTGCTGCCAAATAGCTGCCAATAAAACGATGGCTGTTATCATGCTCTAAGGCGATAGCAAATTGTTCCCGAGCTTCTTTAAGCTTGCCTTGATGCAAGAGTGCTGTCGCGTTAATAGAGCGTACATAACTGTTTAATTCGATGGAGTTTAACTCGTTGTAGAGGGAATGAAATTCGTTATATGATTTCCAGTCCTTATGATCAAAATAATACTGCGTCAATGTGAAGGCATAATTAGAATAAGGATGTAACTGTATGAGCTTTTGGAGTGAAGGAATCGCCCGATCTTCTAATGAGTCATCCTTCGTGATGGATGATTTGGCGAGCAACAGCTTTACAAGCATATGCAGGGCATGAGCATCCTGTGGATCATCCAAGACATTTTGTTGGTACATTTCAAGGGCTTGCTCTGGGTTCTTATTCAGCAATAGTCTATCAGCCTTGGTCAGTTCTCGTTCCTTGAGATAGAAGAAAGGAAGATTTCCGACGGTGTCTTCGTTTAACCTGTAGCCATTACTGCGGGTAATCAGGCGTCCATCCGCATCAAATGCCTCGATATTCCAAGAAAAGCGTGCTTCCGGATTCATGAACACGAGAAAAGAAAGAGGATCAATCGATTCAAAGCCCTCTCCGCCGCTGTCGTAGGAGAAACCACTGTTGTAATAGAGTTCATCTACTGGAATGGAGACTTGATTATCTGTAATATAGTCCCGAATCTGCGAACTGAAGGAGCTTCCCACCGTCGAGACCCCTCCGCTTAAGCGATAGTAAGCCGCACCTTTAACAGCCTTCCAGCGAAAATCTACAGACTGACCTATTATCGTCTCTTGATTAATAGGAGACTGAAGCTCTAGCAGAGGTTGTAGAACAATGCTCTCATTCAACCTATCATCCGGTTTAACTTCAATCCAATCGTCATACTGTACAGGCCAAGTCCAGCCGTCGATCTGATCATAGCTAAGTCCAAGCTGGAATTGATAGAAGCCCGGAATCACACCGTGGAATTCGAAACGCCCTTTATCGTCGGTAACGACTCGGTACGGTTCAGCCTCAGTAATGCTATGATGAACCTCGCTTTCAGCACGGAGAAAAATACCTGCACGTGAGACCGGCGAACCATCGCTACGAGTCAGTGTTCCGGATACGACAGCTGTAGAGGTACTTCCCATATCTACAGCTGACTGAATAGCGGATTTTAGCGCTTCAAGCTGCATTTCGGTTTCTGAAGTACCTATCTCTGGCGCTGAACTTGATGATGGACCTGCTGTATGAATATCCTGCCAGAATTTTTTGTAGCTTGCTAAGCCATTGTCTACTTCGGCAAGAGCTTTCTGACCTTCTCCTTTCGTGAAGAGTATGCGTCCGGTAAGCCATGCTTTTTGTGCATTTAAATCTTCCTGATTCTCGGATGGAAATGTGGTTTGTTCAAGAATAGCTTCAGCGGTTATTATATCCCCACGATTCAGGGCACGTTCTGCACGAAGGAGAGCTAGCTTTTTTGCCACGCTAGAATTGCTGTCTAACTGTTGTGCAGCGGTGTATAGCGCTTGATCTCCGTCGTCCCTACGACCAAGAGCATCATATTCATAGACAAGCAGCTTAGCCGCAAATATCCGTGTATTATTCGCTGGTCCATCTAGGATATATTCCTCTAACAAAGCGATTTTATCCTCCGGCAGCAAATTGGAAATACTCGGTTCATCCTGATTCCACTGACTCATAGAGGGACCAATATTTACGTCATATCTAAAGGGATCGTAGCCGTGCTCCTTATCGATGATATTGGTTTGAATAAGCTCCATACGTTTACTGCCAGTTGTAGACTCTAGCTTTTGCAGAAGTTCTGTACGGGCCAGGTTAGATTGGATAGCTGGGCTTTCCTCCATTTGCGCCTTTGAGGAGGGCAGAAAGTTAAATAGAAGAATGAGCAGGGAGGCCGGGAGTAGCACGAATGACACCAGATGTTTGACCTTGATTTTAATTCGCATGTTTCTTCACCGCCTGCTCATAGATATCTTTCCAGTACGTATTGCCTCCGGCCTCAATGAGTTCCCGGTTTTTTTGCTGCTGGACGCCTTGTTGTGGATGGTGTTTAACCTCTGGTTGATGCAGGGTCAGTGTAACGACTAGAATAATGGCGCCGATCGCGCCTATAGGTTTGACAGGGATCTCAATTTCCTTATTCCAGAGTGCTAAGAGGCGGGCTCCAAAGGTTGGAGGGTGGGTCATTTTGAGGACGCGTTCGTGTCCTGCAAAGTGTATGGATTGTAGTTCTTCGTCTAGTAATTGCTTGATAGCTTCGCGTTCCGTATTCTCCGTATTCTCCGTGTTCATTAGAAATGTCCCTCCTTCTCCAAAATCTTTTTTAAGAGCGTCCGTCCTCTAGCGAGCCGGGATTTAATCGTATTCTCAGGGGTATTTAATTGCTCGGAAATTTCTCGGATGCTCATCTCATGAAAGTAATATAATGTCAGACATTCTCGGTATACATAATCGAGAGTCCTCATGGACTCAGCGAGTCTGATATTGTGCCATTCCACCATAAAAAGCTCTTCCGCTCCAGCAGTGAAGCCTGCATCATCGCTTCCTTGAAGCTCTGACCCGCCCGAAGGGAAAATATTACGCCAGCTCCAAGTCCGTTGCTTCATACGGCAGCGGTTAACTACGATGCGAATGAGCCAAGCCTTTAACCGTTCCGGGTCCTGCAGCTGACTCATTTTGGCATAGGCTTGAATAAAAGTATCTTGCACAGCCTCTTCGGCACTGTGCCGATCTTTGAGCAGCAAGCAAGCGGTTCGGAGCAGCATATCGCCGTAATCGTCCATTAACAGGCGGAGAGCTGACTCATCCTTTGCTTTGATTCTCTCTATAATATTCAGATGAAGCTCCCCTCCCTTTACTAATAAGATGCGGCTTGGAGGATTAAGGTTGCGTTTGTGTGGAATATTTTTACTTAGGGGGAGTATTTCCTGAGATGATGATCCGAGACGACGTTCCCGAGACGACGTCCTATGAGCTTCCCGAGATGTTCCCTCATTGCAGTTTGTGCAATAGAATCTATCCTGAAGTGAGCGGAAATCAATTCTGTTGTACTTTGTACATTCAAAATAGTTAAGAAACGCCTAGTTAGGGGGTTTTTATGAATTCTATTGCACGAAGTGCAATGCATTGCTTTTTTCGAAGCAAACAGCCCCAATCTATTGCACGTTCTGCAATGAAATGCCCTGATAGTGCGCATTAATCCGTAATTTATTGATGTTCCGCAGATTTGGGTAAATGATAGATATGTCCGGTTCCATTTTTACAATCGGCTTTAAGCGAATTTACTAAGGAGATGTCATCATGTCAGCACAGATTAAATTTTTAGCAGCCACTATTTTGCTCACAGGGATGATTGGACTAGCCGGATGCAGCTCGAACAATGAACAAGCAAATTCAGCTACCCCAACCACAGCACCTACTGAAACTGCCGTAACAGCAACCTCTGAACCGGAAGTCAGCCCATCAACCACACCTACGGAAACAGCATCAGCAGCGACCACTTCCCCTACGGAGACTAATAAAGATACAGCCAACGCTAATCCGCAATATAGCGCTGAACAGCTTAAAGAACTACTTGTACTTGCCAAAAAAGGAAAGGTGCCCGGTGTTGAATATGCTGCACATACCGGTCTTATTGATGAGGTAGAAGCGGACTGGGGTAAGCCTGATCAACAAGAGTCAGCTGGAAAAGGTATTTATGCTACTTACACTGACAAACATGTCGTATTTGGATTTAACAAAGGTAGCCTGATCTTCGATGTTCGTTCCAGTGATGCTGCACTGCAAAAGCTGACACTGAAACAAATCGAGGGAACACTTGGCAAACCGGATGACACCAAAACAAATGGTGACGATAAGATTTACACCTATCAAGCCAATGACCAATACCAGCTGAAATTTATTATTCCAAGCTCAACCGGCACAGTAGATCATATTTCTGTGTTTAGTGAACAGGATTCCTTTAACAATATGGCTGGGTAAAACCAGCAATGGGTGCATAGAGCAATCATACAGAGAAATCTGTAGGTTGCTCTTTTTGTATGTTTTCTCTTTGTTCTGGAGTACGCCTTGGACGGACTGATATAATGTAATCAATGAGCGGATTCGGGGGAAAGTGAGGTTCTATCATGCAGCTGGAATTAAACGAAAGCGAATATAAAGTGACCACAGATGGGATAACGATAGAATTATTTCCAAAGGAATTTACGCTTTTTCAGTTCTTGTACAAAAATAGAGGACGTACGTTCAGTCGAGAACAGTTGCTGGATAAGGTCTGGCCCTTGGAATATCCGGTAGAGCGAACGGTAGATGATCATATTTATCGGCTTCGTAAAAAGCTAGGCAAGCTACAAGACTTAGATATTAAGACTGTTCGGGGATTCGGCTATAGCCTGACGATGAAGGATTCCTCTGCCGCCATGGCTAATCCGACTACATATGACCTGGAAATGCAAAAGACGATGCGGGAAGTATTCGTAAAATATCATCAATACGGCCAAGGCCGATCCATGTTAACCTTAGCGCGACAACAGGATGTTTTGGGTTATGAAATGGATCCGTTCTATTCGATCTATATTCATTTTGTACAGGGAGATTTGGAATGGCTTCTGAACACGGAGGAAGTTGAGATAGAAGAGCGATTCTATTCGCTGTTAATATGTTATATGTTTTTGGGTGATCCAAAGCAGAAACTGGAGTTCTGCGAGCTAGTCCTTGAGAAAAAGATTCTTTTGCCGCCCCAGCATGTTGAAATGGAGATCCTTAATATTCTGGATTTATACACGCTGGCCGGGCAGCCGGAAAAAGCATTAGAACGATTAAAGCTGACGCATGAAGTGATTAAAGAGCCAGGGTATGAGAACTTCATTCCTGTAACGGCAATTTCTGAAATGCTCGTACACTTGTGGATGGGAACAGAAGATCAGGAATTAGAACGGATGGCGAAAGACATTGAAGCGCTTTTGCAGGAGAAGCCTTTTTTGCGGGAGATCGGCAGTTATAAAGTTGCAAGAGGCCTGTGTTTTCTACGGCGCAAGTCTTGGCGTGAAGCAGAGCAGTTATTGGATGAGGCGCTTCAGGTGCTTGAAATGTCAGGATTCGTGCCGATGCAGATATATGCATTATACAGAATTGTTCACTATTGTAACGAGTTTTCTCCACAGTCAGCTTTACATCGGAAATATGCAGATTTATTTGAACGAGAGAAGGAAGAACGGGGATTCCATCGTTTGGAGCAATCCTTGGAAACCGTGCTTATGAATATCGTGACAGCTCTCTGATAATTCTCTGACAATTCTCCAGTACATTAAGGTCATGCTTCATATGTTCTTAATCGTAACTTGGAGGAATGTCCGATGAATGCTTCATCACAAGCAGGAACGAGTCTGCTAAAAAACAAAGTGTATATGCGTGTGTACAGCGCATTCGCGACAGCTACTTTTGGGGATTGGTTCGATGCGCTGGCGATTCAGGTACTCGTAGGATACCGTTGGCAAGCTAGTCCGCTAATGCTGGCTTTGATTCCAGTCTCTATAGCTTTACCTGGGATTCTGCTTGGCTCCGTGGCAGGAGTAGCGGCTGACCGACTGAATAAGCTAAAGCTAATGCGGATGTGTGATCTACTTACGGCATTGTTAACAGTACTAGTACTTTTCGCTCCCAGTATGGTGTGGTTGCTCCCATTATTGATGCTGCGAGCTGCTATCTCTACCTTAAACGTACCTGCCCAGCAGTCAATGACTCGCAGTTTGGTTAGAGAGGATCAGCTTCTTCAAGCGACTTCACTGAATGGAATTGTAAATCAAGGCTCCAAAATCGCTGGACCGTTACTTGGAGGTTTCGCATTGTCAGTGCTAACACCACAATGGTGTATATTGATCAATGCTTGTCTCAGAGGTTGCTCGTACCTGCTTCTACTGACCGTTAAGAATAATGAGGTAGGACGAGTCAGCTCAGATCAGGACGATAAAGAGGAACAGGTTCCCCTTCGTACGATGTGGAAGGAAGGCTGGGGCTTTATGCTGCGCAGCAGACTGCTGCTAAACAGTATGTTGTTTGGTTTAATCGGCGCGTTAGCTATTCAAATGATCGACTTCCAGTTTACAAGTCTATTCAGAATTATTGCGCCTGCTGAGGAATCTATGCTGGGCTGGCTTGTCGCGGCAACTGGCGTGGGTGCTATATTCATGATCATGGTCATGAACAAAATGAACCGGGGAACAGGCTACGGCTGGAAGCTAGGAACGGGTTATGCACTCATTGGCGTATCGGTCGGAGGGCTTGGTCTGCTTCAGCCAGGCGTCACAAGCCTTCCTGTATTGCTGTTAGGATTCGTACTGGGTCTCGGAAACGGAATGTTTATGATTACCTTCAATTATTGTTTGCAAAAAGAAACTCCCCCGCATATGACAGGGCGTGTGTTCGGTATTCAGAGTACGATTCTTAGCGGTGTGATGATTGGCGCTCCACTCCTTGGTGGTATGCTGGTTCAGGCCGCTGGGCCTAGCCGGATCTTTTTTAACTTTGGTATCGTAATTGCTCTGATTGGTGTGCTGGGCATCGCATTCGGACGCGTGCTGTGGCCTAAGGAGAAGGAGATGACGGATAGCATAGTGGAGCAATCGGCGAAGGTTAAAGTGATGGAAACTTAAGGCTGCTGATTTATTCAGAAAAAAGCTTGCAGAAGTCTGAGTGGAGGTCAGGCTAACTAGCCAGACTAGAAAGCTTGAGTAGCACAGACTACCTAGCGAGCTTACCTAGCATTTAGTTGCAGAATCTGCAATTAAATGCTGTTCCATCTTTCAAAGCGAACTTTAGTTGTATGAACTACACTTATTTGCTCAGCAGAGCTCTTTTTACGATTAATAGTTGTATAGAGTGCAATTAAGAGACTTTTCTAGCTCGCTAGGATTGATTCTTGCCCGTGAGGGCTTTTTTTATTTTATTGTATGGAGGAGTTTAGATAGAACACGAGAAATTATAAAGATAGAAGGAGGGAAACGAATGGCTACTTATATTTATATGGTTAGGCATGGAGAATCACCCAAGCTGCCCGGAGGAACTGAGAGAACACGTGGATTAACAGCGAAGGGGGAGGAGGATGCCCGCAAGATAACGGAGAAGTTACGTCCCGAAGGAATTCAAGTTTTCTATTCAAGTCCATATCTTCGGGCGATACATACGATTTCTGGATTGGCGCAGGAGGTAGGTGCAGAGATTCAGGGTGTTGAAGACCTCCGAGAAATCCATTTTTCTGACGGAAATAAGATCATGCCTGACCAGGAGTTATACCCATTACTGACAACAATGTTTGCTGATCCGGATTTTGTTCCGGTTGGTGGGGAATCCATTCATACGTGTCAGAAGCGATCCGTTAGCGTGTTGCAAGGAATACTGAATAAACACCGTGGTCAAAAGGTTGCGATTGGCACTCACGGTGCAGTCATGACACTAATGATGAATTATTTTGACGCCAAATATGATCTGAATTTTCTGCTTCAAACCACTAAGCCGGATATTTATAAAATGGAGTTCGCTGGCGGAACGTTAATGGGTGTGGAGAGGTTATGAACTCCCAAATTGGGATAAAGCTGTGATTATTCAAAAGGATAGCCTGGCATTAGCCGTTAGCTAGGGGCCATCCTTTTGTCTATCTACAAGCTATAAAATTGCCTAGTATTCGCAATCAGTATTTCTTCCGCTTGGCCAGGGGTGTAGCCATGGAGCGCTCCCCAAGCGGCGGCGACGTCTTGAATTATAGATGGATGAGTGATTTTTCCCGCAAAGGGTCCTTCAAACGGCCAAGGGCCATCGGTTTCCGCCATGACAAGCTGAGGAGGGTAGCGGCGGGCAAGCTCCTGAATCTCCGGCTCGTATAGGATATCAGGGGTGAAAGAGATATAGCAGCCGTTGTTGATCATGCGGACAATGGCTTCTTCGGGTCCCTTAAACCAGTGGAAATGGGCACGCTTTATACCATGCTTCTCTAGTAGATCGCAGGCAATCAGCGCATCCTCATAAACAGCGTGCAAGACCACTGGTTTATCTATACGGGCTGCAAGCCCGAGTAACTGATCAAGAAGCTGAATATAAGGCTCCATATCAAAGGCTTCGCCGCGCTCCAGTGCCTCAGCACGCGAATAATAAGGCAGTCCGATTTCACCCACAGCGATGAAATCCTCCCGATCTTGACGCTCAATCCATTCCAGTAGATTGCATAACTCAGTTTCCTGCGGTAGTGGTTGCTCCGGATGAAAGCCATAAGCGGGGTGTACCATTCCGGGATAGGTAGCGGCAAGCTTTTGGGTACGGACGCAAGAGTCTAAATTCATAGAGACAGCAATCAAGGCTTCGATCCCTAAGGTAGGCAACTCACTTAACATTTGTTCTGAAACCTCAGGCTCATATTGCTCTAAATGGATATGGGCATCAATCATAGCTGCTTACCCACTACATAAGAGGCGTACTCCTCATGAGGCTCAAAGCGAATGGATTCAGGTTCCATTCCAGTCTTTCCCGTTTTGTAGTCAAAGGTTAGTGTGCCAATGCTCTCCAGAAATCCAATATAAACATTGGTTTCAGCCTTCAGCCTGCCTTCTTCCACCATGTAGTAAGTAACAGCACCAATACCTGCTTTTTCGCCAAGATTGTCATCCTCTCCACGATCTGGATACCGCATAGTAACCATAGATGGATTTGAACCTTTAACCTGAATTTGTATGAGGGCATCGCCTTTTTCATTGGAAATTTTTGAAGTAACCAATGTGGAGACCGCTTCATCTGCGGAAGGTATATTCATTTCTTTCCACTGGTTTGGCTTAATCACGTGAAGCTCTTGCATAGACATGCCCGTTCCTGTACCGAGCCACAGTATGACAACAACCTCTTCCTGCCCATCCTGATCTATATCGGCATAATGAATCTCAGGAGTGTAACCTAGCAATCTTGGTGCTTCCCAATTAAACGTATGTTTATTACCGTTCACCTCTACAACAAATCCCTCGTAGATATCGCCATTTTTAAGGGCAGTATACAGCTTAACTTGGTCATTTTCTGTAGCAATAGCGAGAGGTTCGCTGGGGGTTCTTACGGTAGTACTAACATCTCCAGATGTAATTGATATTTCAGTTTGCGAGGCATTCAGTTGCACTTCTGCTCCGGAGAGGCTGCTTAATGCGTCAGCAGGAATATATAAATTGCCGTTTCGTAGAATCGCAGGTCCCCCCAGCGTATTTTGATATCCGTCACCTTGCATATATTCATTGCCCGGCTTCAGTACATAACTACTGCTTCCGTCAGAGATGGTTAAGGTTTTCGTAACACTATCCCATCGTTGTTCAGAAGAATAGTACTCCATGAGTACTTTTGCAGGTACATAGGCCTTATCACCTGAGAAAAAAGGTGGGAGAGATGGAAGAACGGTTTCTCCATCAACGATTAGCTTCAGTGGTGCTTCAGTTGTTTGTGTTTGGTTAATTGCTATTGATGTATCCATATCTATAGATGCCGATGTTCCACATCCGGCTAAAAAGAGCGTGCTAGCTCCGATTACGATGATTTTATTCATAATTACCTCCGAGGATTAAGTCCAGTCCTCTTAAGTATAGATTAAATCAGCGCGTAGTAGGTCACTTTCTGTAAACAAAGCAGAGACAAGCTTGTTACGTTTGCTAATTATTTAAAAACTCGGTCCGATCAACTTGTGATTTCGGGTCTACTGTTAGACTTTTGCTATAGCGGATCTCCCCGATAGAACAACCCGGACCGATGATGATATCTTCCCCGCAGACGAGATCGGCTGTTGTTCGGTATAACGTGATGCTAGTTCCTTCAATCGTTTCGCAAGTAAGCTTCCGGAAGTAGGGGATTAGCGCATTCATTAGTTTCAAAGAAGGCTTAATAGTAATGGTTCCGCTAGATTTCATGACCTCAATTGTGCTTCTGTTTCCTAAACGTAGCTCAATCGATGAGCCAGCAGTTAATCTATGGATCTTCACAGCACCTTCGGCATAAAAGGTTTCGACTGCAACATTTTGTGCTGCGGAGAAGTATCCTGACGATTGCAGTCTATTGGCTTGGAGTTGTTGTACACGGAGTCCTCCCAGATTTATAACCTGCTCGGCCCTGCAATGACCTCCAATCGAACAATCACCAGATACTTTTAGCTTCACGGTAGTTACATTCTTCTCAGCACTTAAATGTCCAACAACATCGACAGTATCCGCACGAATATCCTCTTGGAGGATTAATGAACCTCTCACCTTCAGCGGTGGACCGATCATTTCATTACGTTCAAAAGTATCACTAGCATGGGGCATTTTATAGGGAGCCGCCTTTCAAATTATATTTTAATGATTAAAATATATATCCATTATAATATATAGTCAATATAACATTTCGGAGTTATAAGCATAAAAAAACTGCCGTCAGTTTCCTGACAGGCAGTTATATAAACATTAGTTCATCATTTTATCCATTAACTCATTGATTTGTTCTAAGGTTCCTGAGATTTTATCCAACTCCGAGGTAGGAAAGGCTTCGAAGATATGGAGAATCCGCTGATGTCCTTGTTCTGTAAGGACTATGTTGACGACTCTGCGATCTTCCTTCGTCCGCACACGTTCGATAAGACCGGCATCTTCCAGCTTATCACACATCGAGGAAGCGGCTCCCGGTGTAATAATAAATCGTTCGGAGATGTCAGTAATGTTCAAGCTTCCAATAAGTCTGAGCTGGAACAGCAGTAGGATCTGATTGTGAGTCAGTGTCTCCTGCTTGGTGATCATATCAATGAAGAACTGGGATTTCTGCTGCACATTTGCCATAGATTCCATAACCTTATGGATAGCGTATTGTTTATCTTGCTCTGTGCTCATAGCCACGCTCCAATTTACTTTAGTTTCTAAAATATATAGAAGCTATAATAAGCTTGTCAAGTTGAGGAGTCGAGTTGACGCTCAAAATAAATCGAACGATATCTCTTTTTTTTACCAATATATATTGTAAGACCGAAGGAGGGGGTTGAAAGGGATGAAACATCCAAATGAAAATTCTAAGCTCATTACGCTTGCGCAAGCCGGCAGTCGTGAAGCGTTCAGTGAGTTATATGATGCAACGATCCGGGATGTATATCAGACCGTTCATTTCCTCGTTCGTGAATCATCTGATGTGGATGATATTGTTCAAGAAATTTATTTGCAGATGCACCGGTCTCTTGAACGCTTCGACATGGAACGCCCCTTTAGACCCTGGCTTATGGGATTGGTCATGAGACAAATTTATGCCTATCGGAGGAAGAGATGGACGCATCTTCGAATCCTGAAAAAGGCAGAGCATGCTGATTTGATCATGGAACACGAATTTACGAATGATGTTGTGGACAGATTATCCAACCAAGCCCTGCTAGCAAGTGTAGAGTGTCTTCCATTTAAGCTGAAACAGGTGATCATTCTGCATTATTTAAACTAATTTTTCCAAGAAGAAAGTGCCTTGATACTAGGTATTCCTCTCGGAACCGTGAAATCTCGTATTCATGCTGCACTGCACAAGCTTCGCCAGAAGCCAGCGAACCATATTCTTTTTAAGGGAAAGGTGGTGGACCTGGATGAATTTCAATGAAGAGCTACGGACAGCTCTGCAGGAAGAGGCTAGAAATTGTACAGCCCCACCGGAACTGAAGGAGCAAATACTAAATAGGACTGCACCCAAACAAGGGGGAAGACGAATGAAAAAATGGCTTGTAGCAAGTATTTTGGCGGCAGCATTATTAATTCCTACTGGAGCTTATGCCGGATATAATTATTTGGCGGACACCCTATATGGCTCACAGATAACCGCTGCTACGATTGGAGTAACCCAGCAACAATACGATAGGCTTGAAGCGAAGCTGCAGAACGCGAAGCAAACCTTTAACGAAGAGGAATTCACAAAGCTGATGTCCTTACTGAAAGAATTGGGAGCTTATAATCTGCAAATGGCTGATGCTGAAGGCGTCTTTCACCTAGAACAATTAAGTGCGCAGGAGAAGAAGGCTTACAAGAAATTACAGATGGAGCTTGAACCTTATTTTGAACAAATGAATGAAGCCAAAACATCAAAGAAATCAGTGAAATCCGTTGATCGTGATACTTTCTGGAATAGCTTGCTTGAAAAAGCTGAACAGAGGCTTACAAATAAGGAGTTTGAGGAAACTAAACGATTAATAATTGAGTTACAAAGCTATGATGCCAAGGTATTTGATTCAGATGGTAGTGTTCATATGGAACGGCTTTCAAATGAGGAGATACAAAACCAAGAGAAGTTAATGGAAGCGCTAGACCCTTACATTAAAAAGCTAGATTTGATGATTAAACCCAGCTCATAGTTGAATTTATATGCATGTATTGAATAACAATAGATAGAATTATCATAGGAAAAACCATCGGAAAAGGTCTATTACACCTTGCATTCTGATGGTTTTTGCTTTTTACTAATCTATAGTCTATACATTACTCACCGAATAATTGTATATTGAAGAGCGATAGGAAAAAAGTATTTGACCACTGGAATAATTAGACATATATTTATTAAAATACTATTAATTTATATCTGTATTATGTTGGGCGAAAGGTGGCTTTGATCATGAAGCGGATGACCATTCGTGCAGAACTGGCGGACTATCTCAAGAAGCATGGGACTACGATCAATCAGTTCTCAGAGGTGTCTAAGGTAAATTCAGGCACGATCAGTAATATCATTAATGGGAATCGTCCAATAGCCATGCAACAATTAGATCGAATTACAGAAGGTATGGGATTAGAAGAAGGCAGCTACTATGATTTATATGTGGATGAGTGCTTTGTACATTCCAATCCGAATTGGAGACGCCTTCGGCCATTTCTATATCGCTGTGCAGAGCTGGATAAGCTGGATTGTATTGCACGGGTAGTTGGGATCATGATGGACAGCTTATCTTATACGCCTTCGTTATTTGATACTGCGGAAGATTTTTTTGCGCAAGGGAAATATGAAGCAGCAGCGATGTTATATCAGAGTGTGGCTGAGAGTGAGAAGTATCAGCATTCAGAGCGTTTGGCTCTTTGCCAATACAGACTGTTCACAATCGCTTTGGGTGAGGATCAGGATGCTAATTTGCGAGCAGCGGTGCAATTTGAAGGATTTGTTAACCGGCTTGATGAGGTGGACCAGCTCGATGCGCTGAAAGATTTGGCGAATACATATAGCGCTTTGCGACATTGGGACAAGGTAAAGGCAATAGCTAAGGAAATGGGGAATAAAGCAACGATTCAATATCATTCCAAATACGAACGTGCCAGAAAAAGCAAGCTTCAAAAGGAACCCGAAATACCACTATTCTCGTATATTCAATACTCTTACATGTTACGTTCAGTAGTTTATAGAGAGCTTGGCAATTATGATAGAGCATTACATTATGTTAACTTATATATGGATATGAGCTGGATTCGTGAAGACACGGAAGAAGCTTTGCAGCATATCAATCAATGCATGGAGTGGGCGCGGGCTAATATTTACTTGCTGCGAATTTTAAAAGGGGATGTAACGGTGCTGCCGGAATATGTGGCATACATTGAACAAAGAGAGGAAGAAATTCTTTCAGGTCTGTTCAAAATCCTTCAAGCAGCTAATTACTATCAATTTAATGTGGATGATATTCTTCTGCGGTTTAAACAAAAAAAATCAGAATGTAGAGATCATCGCCTAGAAAATAGATCCTATAATCAACAAATCCTCGAAGATAGATATACCAACTTGATGGCTGAGATCGCTTCTTACTACATAAAAAGAAATGAATATGAGATTAGTATAAAGTATATAATGATAAGTTTGGAATGTTCAGTAAAGATAAATAGCGAATCATGTATTATAAAATGTGTTGGGATGTTCGAACAGCTAAGACACATAGCATCCATCGAAACGCAAAAAGAATATCAAAACCTAATTAGTAAGGTGCAGCGAATCAACGAAAAGAAAAATGGCTTTGTATCTAATATTTCTTGATCCTAAATCTTTATAGTACTGCACTCTATTGTAAAATTTGGAATTTGACATATGCCTCTAATATATTACTTTGAGGAGGTTGTGTTAATGAATAAGCCAGAAATTATCCAAAAAAGAATAGAGGGTGCTAGAGCCAAACTTTATTTAATGGAAAGGCAACACGGAGGATTGTTACATCCCAATGTGATCAGACAGTCCATGAGGTTGGATGAATTAATTAATGAGTACAATAAAGCCGTACATAACGATAACGAGAGTTGAAACAAGAAATTGATCCTATAATTTTCGCTCTATTCAATAGATAAGACTTACATAATGTTATTGCATTTCTGTATAAAACATAAAGCCAGCGCTTTGCGTGGGCTTTTTTTGTTTGTATATTCCTAAAAAATAAATCTAAGTCCCATGCTTGTCATGCCCGTCTGCATATTGCGGCCAAGTCCCTCATAGACATGTACTAATCAATGCATTCAAAACAGGTTAAGGGGATGATGTCATGCGCCGGACAATATGGGTACTCGCGATCATTATGAGCGTGGCCCTGGTGATGACGGGGTGCGGGAAGAAGGATGCCGCTTCCGTGGTCAAGGATTTGAACAATGTGGCTGACAAGTTGGAGAGTAAGCAGGGAACGTACCAAGCTTCAGGCATTATGACCCTATTCACCGGCGAGCAGCCGCAGGAGTATAAGGTAGAGGTATGGTACAAGAACCCTTCTTATTACCGGATCAGCTTGGCAAATGTTCAGAAGGATATTACGCAGATCGTGCTTCGTAATGATGAGGGAGTATTCGTACTCACACCAAGTATGAATAAGAGCTTCCGCTTCCAGAGTGATTGGCCGGACAATCAAGGTCAGGTTTATTTGTATCAGACGCTAGTTCGGGGCATCGTCTCTGATAACAATCGTCAATTTGTGGAAGATGGAGATAACTATGTGTTTGAGGTAGCTGCGAATTATCAAAGCAATGCTCTTGTGCGGCAGAAGATTTGGTTGGATAAAAAGACTTATGAGCCTAAACAGGTTCAAGTCTCTGATTCTGAAGCTAAGGTAGTTGTGGATGTGAAGTTTGACACCTTTAAATTCGATACAGATTTCACAAAGGATTCCTTTGATATGCAAAAGAATATGGCCACAGGTGCTGCTTCAGAAAGCACAGTAGCTGAGGTTGACGAAAATGGAAATCCAGTAGTAGTTCCGGAAGGTCAGGAGCAAGAGGGGCAACCAGTCGCTGCTGAGCTTGGTGACTTTGGGATCATCGAACCGGGATATGTTCCGGCAGGCGTTGAGTTGAAGGACTCCCATAAAATGGAGGGGAACAAAGATCATGCCGTTCTCATCCGGTATGATGGGGTTTATCAATACACCATCATGGAAGCCCGTCCATTGGACCGTGCAGTAGCGTTGGCTCCTGGAACACTGATAGATCTTGGTTTTACCGCAGGACTTCTTAGTGGTGATGAGCAGCAGACGTTGACATGGATGTCTGAGGGTATAGAGTACAGAATTACAAGTGCTAATCTTCCTGTTAACGAAATGATGCAAATTGCCGCTTCTATGGAGGCACAATCGGGTAAATAATATAAAGTAGGCGGATACTGCGTTTTGTGGGATTCTTTCCTCTACAACGTAGTATCCGCCTTTCTATATTTGCCAGCACTCCAGCCTCTTTGATCTGAAGGCAAAAGATAACTGAGGTCACATTGACAGCCACCTTCCATAGCATTACCATGAGTACTAAGACAATGATTGATGTTATGCAGCTATGACGTTTTACTACAACGTAAGAAGGTGACTTTGAAGTGCAAGCAAGCTATCGACCGACAGTAGCCGAAATTAATCTGGATGAATTGCGTGCCAATTACGAAGCCTTTCGCCGCTACTTGCCGGCAGAGACAAAGTTTATGGGATGCGTCAAAGGAAATGCGTACGGCCATGGAGCAGTGGAAGTAACACGGGAACTGGAAAGACTCGGAGCAGATTATGTTAGTGTGGCTTTTTTGGATGAAGCATTGGAGCTGCGTCAGGCGGGAATACTGATTCCTATACTGGTGCTTGGCTACACTTCTCCTGAAGGAATAGCCGTTGCCTGGGAGAACCATGTAACTGTAACACTGTTCACTCCGGAAGTATTAGAGGCTATCAGACAGCTTCCTATAGATCCGGATCATCGGCTGAAGGTGCATATCAAGATTGATAGCGGGATGGGGAGACTGGGGCTTTTACCAGCTGACGCACCTGCATTTATCTCTGAAGTGCAGTCTGTTGCGCAGGCGGAGCTGGAGGGTATGTTTACCCATTTTGCCAAGGCAGACGAACTAGACAAAAGCTATACACTGGAACAGCATCGACGGTTCATGAGCGTGGCGGAAACGCTGCGGGAGCAGAACATTCAGATCCCGATCATACATACGGGCAATAGCGCTACGGCCATTGATTCACCTTATTTATCCAGCAACATGGTGCGGGTAGGCATCAGCCTGTACGGATTTTATCCCTCAACTGAGGTAAACCGTCAACGGGTAGATCTACATCCGGTAATGACGCTGAAGACGCAGGTTGTATATGTGAAGAGCCTGCCTCCTCATTGGGGCGTCAGCTACGGCACTCGGTACTTCACAGACAGCGAGGAGATTATCGCAACGCTACCTGTGGGGTACGCAGATGGATATTCCCGCATGCTAACTGGCAAAGCGGAGGTGTTAATACGTGGACGCCGCGTTCCTGTCGTCGGAACAATCTGCATGGATCAGTGTATGGTATCACTCAAATCTTTCGCTGAAGAAGCGGAACAAATTAAAGCAGGCGAAGAAGTTGTACTCATCGGGCGTCAAGCTGACGTGATGGTCACGGCAGACGAGTTGGCTCTCCATCTTGGAACAATTCACTACGAGGTAATTTGCATGCTGGCTCATCGGGTGCCCCGCGTTTATATCCGTGAAGGCACACTTCCTAAGTTAGTAAATGCTCTGCTACAATCTTAAAGTTCTTGACAGTGATGTTATTCAAGGGAGAAAATAGAAGGAATTGTATCGTATTAGGAGATATGACTAAAAGCCTATACGAACCGCCATTTCTAGTTTATAATGGGATGCAGCATACTTGATATACTGGCGGCATATATTCCTTGTATAAAATTCCTTGTATATTGCAACACTGGAACACAAGGGCAGAAGGTTTGTGGGGGTGGAAGAGAAGGTGGCCAATTTGCAGAACACCAAAAGAATCATGATCAGCTTGCCCGATCATCTCTTACAGGAAGTGGACGGAATTGTTCAATTGGAGAATTCCAACCGGAGTGAATTGATTAGGCAGGCCATGAAGCTGTATTTGAGCGAACGGAGGAAACGTTCTATCCGGGAGTCCATGCAGCGCGGCTACATGGAAATGGCTAAGATCAACTTGACCATGGCATGCGAGGCGTTCCTCGCGGAGGAAGATGCAGACAGCACTCTTGGCCGCTTAGTAAGCGGGGTGTAGACATTGATCGTTAAACGTGGCGATGTTTTTTTTGCTGATCTTTCGCCGGTTGTAGGTTCTGAGCAAGGCGGAGTAAGGCCAGTACTGGTTATCCAGAATGATATTGGCAATCGCTTTAGCCCGACGGTAATTGTGGCTGCAATCACAGCCCAAATCCAGAAGGCTAAATTACCTACGCATGTGGAAATTGACGCAGCGGCTCATGGCTTTGACAGGGATTCTGTTATACTGCTGGAGCAGGTTAGGACGATTGACAAACAACGCTTAACTGACAAGATCACCCACCTTGATGATGAAACGATGAAGAAGGTGGATGATTCGCTGCAAATCAGCCTTGGACTGATTGATTTTTAATCACCTAGGGTTATAGATAATCCATGAGATAGGCGCTCGGGTACGAATCCGGGCGTCTTTTGATGTGCATTTTTGCGTACTGATGGTAAAGAAGGATTAGGGGTTCACTTTTTTGAAGTGTTCTGATAACATTAGACCGTACGGTCGGTTTAGGAGGTGCTTAGAATCAAAGGACGTTCAGATGGAGAAGAAACAAAAAAACGAATTGTACTTAAAGCCACACAGCTGTTTGTTCAGAAGGGGTATGCAGCTGTAACCATGAATGAAGTTTGCGCAGCCTCGAATGTCAGCAAGGGCAGCTTATATCATCATTTTCCGAGCAAGGATGAACTTTTTCTATATGTAGTAGAAGAGGATACGGTGCAGTGGCTACAGGCGTGGGAAGATAAGAAGAAGGAAATTGTAGGTGTTCAGGAGCGTTTATATGCGTTAGCCGAGCACTATGCAAATGATTTCCAGAATCCGTTGATTCGGGCGCTTGAGGAATTCTCAAGAGGCAGAGCTCATCCGGAGGATATCACTAAGCGGCTTGCTCTTTTATATGAGGCTGCCTCGCATGCGTGTCGCGATCTTCTGAAGGAAGGCATGGACACGGGGGATTTTATTAAGGGTGACTTAGAGGATTATGTGATTATTGTAAATGGTATGCTCGAAGGGATCGGGCGAGCTGCTGAATGTTCTATTCCTGAAAAGACTCCGGAAGATATCAAAAAATATTACCGGGAATCAGTACGATTGTTATTACAAGGGATATATACGGGGTAAGTTATATGGGGGCATGAAAGAAGCTTTACATTCAGGAATTATGAAGGCTGAAGCTTCTCGAGGGCACCGGAAATGGAAGGACTATTTTTTTGGCTATAATTTAGACCGGATGGTCGGTCTCTACAGTAAAACTACTAATCGAAGAATTGGCTTTAGAAACCACGGAGGTTAACACAATGTCGTTACTACTTAGAAACAGAGGCGCAATGCTTCTTGTTATGCTTAATATTTTTCTTGCTTTTACAGGAATCGGGCTTGTAGTTCCAATAATGCCTACTTACATGAATGAACTTGGGATCACCGGAAGTACCGTGGGGTTGTTAGTGGCTTCATTCTCACTTGCCCAATTATTAGTATCACCATTCGCGGGCAGGTTATCCGACAGAATTGGCAGAAAAAAAGTGATTGTTGCGGGTCTGATCGTGTTTGCTTTTTCAGAGCTGCTCTTTGGTCTGGCAAATGTATCCTGGCTTTTGTTCGTTTCCAGATTGCTCGGTGGTGTAGGTGCTGCATTAATTATGCCGGCAGTTATGGCCTATGTAGCGGACACGACTTCTTTTGAAGAAAGAGCTAAAGGCATGGGGCTAATTAATGCAGCCATTACTACCGGATTTATTATCGGTCCAGGAATTGGCGGCTATCTTGCTGAGCTTGGAATGCGGGTGCCTTTTTTCTGTGCAGCGGGTGCGGCTGGGGTTGCAGCTCTAATTACAGTTTTGATCTTGCCTGAGTCTCTGTCTGCAGAGAAACGGATGGAAGCGAAGGTATCGAAAAATAATCAAGAGAGCTTCTTCACGCAATTGATGCGCTCTTATCGTGAACCGTACTTTTTCGGATTAATTATTGTATTTGTCATGGCTTTTGGATTGGCTAATTATGAAACGGTGTTCGGATTGTTCGTGGACCATAAATTTGGCTTTACCCCTAAAGATATTGCATTTGTGATTACCTTTGGCTCGATCGCCGGTGCTGTAGTGCAGGTATCTGCGTTTGGCTGGATTCTGAATAAATTCGGAGAGAATAAGGTAATCTCCACTTGTCTTATAACTGCTGCAATGTTCATTCTACTGACGCTGTTTGTAAGTGGATTTTTGGCGATTTGTGTGATTACCTTTATTGTATTCTTGGCTATGGATATTCTTCGACCAGCGGTAGGCACTCAGCTATCCAAAATGGCGGGGGAATCACAACAAGGCTTCGTAGCAGGGATGAACTCTGCTTATACGAGTCTTGGTAATATCGCAGGGCCTATCGTTGCAGGATATCTTTTTGATCTAAGCATTAACTTCCCATATGTGGCAGCGGCGTTTGTTCTAGCATTATGCTTTATGTTGTCACTTAGTTCCGGCAAAAGAGGAATGGGACAACGCGCTTAAACCATTGAATCTGCCCCCTCGCTAGGCTGGACTTTGGTACAGAGCCGATCTGTGATACTATTTTAAGTATGAGAACAAGAATTGTATAAGCAGATTGTGTACGGGAAGAGGGATACTAATGACGGTAGATAACAGCAATACGGGAGTCATTACGGATGAGGCGGCCGCACAGCGGGAGCAGGAACTGATTACTGTAGCGATTGCCAAGGAATTAAACATTAGCCTGAAGCAGGTGCGTACAACGGTTGGACTGCTGGATGAGGGGAATACGATTCCGTTCATCGCCAGATATCGGAAGGAAATGACGGGTGAGCTGGACGAAAATGCGCTGCGTGATATTGAAGAACGGCTGGCTTATCTTCGCAATTTGGGCGAACGTAAGAAAGACGTGATCCGCAATATTGAAGAGCAGGGCAAGCTGACCAAGGAGCTTCATGAACAAATCACTAACGCAGTCAAGCTTCAGGAAGTGGAGGACTTGTATCGTCCTTTCCGGCAGAAGCGTAAGACTCGTGCTAGTGTTGCGAAGGAAAAAGGCTTAGAGCCGCTTGCCAACTGGATTATGGAGCAGCAGAGACAAGGGGACCCACAAACCGAGGCTGCGAAATATATAGATGTTGAAAAAGGAGTAGAGACCCCAGATCAAGCACTTCAAGGCGCGCTAGATATCATCGCCGAGAATATTGCTGACGATCCTGCGATCCGCTCTTGGGTACGGCAATATACGGCAAGTCAGGGCATCCTTGTGTCTGAAGCTAAGGATGCAGAGCAGGAATCCGTATACGAGAACTACTATAGCTACCGTGAACCTGTACACAAAATGCCACCTCACCGTATACTCGCTATTAACCGCGGTGAACGGGAGAATATTCTGAAGGTAGGCATTGAGGTTGTCACTGACAAAATTCATGCTTACATTGCGCGGAAAATCATTAAAGGGCCATCCCCGGTGAAGGAGCTTCTGGAAGCAGTGACCGAGGATGCTTACAAACGTCTGATAGCTCCTTCCGTAGAGCGTGAAGTTCGTGGAGAGATGACCGAACGGGGTGAGAACCAAGCGATTTCGATCTTCTCTGGGAATCTACGCAGCTTGCTGCTGCAGCCGCCCGTTAAGGGACGTTGTGTGCTGGGTGTTGACCCTGCATACCGTACCGGCTGTAAGCTGGCCGTCGTAGACGATACGGGTAAGCTGCTTGAAGTAGCCGTGACCTATCCTACGCCGCCGAACAACAAGAAAATTGAAGCTGCTGCTAAGTTTAAAGAACTAATCGCTAAATACGGCATTCAGCTTATCGTGATCGGAAATGGGACAGGCTCTCGTGAGACCGAGCAATTTACGGCAGAAGTGATCGCCGATATTGGCGATCCAGAGCTGGCATACCTGATCGTAAATGAAGCGGGAGCGAGTGTCTATTCGGCTTCTAAGCTGGCGCAGGAAGAGTTTCCGGATCTGGATGTGGCAGAGCGCAGTGCGGCTTCAATCGCCCGTCGTGTGCAGGACCCGCTGGCGGAGCTGGTGAAGATCGATCCGAAAGCTATCGGCGTGGGACAGTATCAGCATGACGTCTCCCAGAAGCATCTAGAGGAGAGTTTAAAGGCTGTCGTAGAATCGGCGGTTAACCATGTGGGCGTAGATGTGAATACGGCATCTCCAGCCTTGCTCTCTTACGTAGCAGGCGTTAATGGAACGATTGCTAAAAATATCGTTAAGTACCGTGAAGAGAACGGTAAGTTCACGACACGGAAGCAATTGCAAAAGGTACCTCGTCTAGGTGCCAAGTCCTATGAGCAATGTATCGGCTTCCTGCGGATTCCTGGTGGAGACAACACCTTGGATCGCACACCTATTCACCCCGAGTCTTATCCGGTGGTGGATCGGTTGTTCCGTGAGCTAAGCCTAGATGTTAACAAGCTTGGCAGCAAAGAAGTGGCTTCGCAGCTGGAGGCACAAAATGCCGAGGAGCTGGCTGTGAAGCTGGATGTCGGCGTGCCAACGCTTCGAGACATCCTGGAGAGCTTGCAGCGTCCGGGCCGCGATCCGCGCGAGGAGCTGCCGTTACCGATCTTCCGCACCGACGTGCTGAAGATCGAGGATCTGGTTCCCGGCATGGAAATGCAGGGAACCGTCCGCAACGTGATCGATTTCGGCGCATTCGTCGATATCGGCATCAAGAACGATGGGCTGGTGCATATTTCCCAGCTCAGCGGCAGCTTTGTGAAGCACCCGATGGACGTTGTCTCCGTAGGAGACAATGTCACCGTCTGGGTGATGGGTGTTGACCTGAAGAAGGGCAGGGTCAGCCTGACCATGCGTCCACCGCGTGTTGAGGCGGGAAGCCTTAATTAAATAAACAAAGAAAGCCATCTATTCCTGGAGTAGATGGCTTTTTCAATATAAGAAAGTATAAGTTTCACGCTATCCTTATCTTTATAGTTCTCGCATAACTGCTAACTGTTCTTATAGGGATGCAAAGGCGTTTATGCTTGTTTGAATGAATGGTATTAACACAGCATGACCTATGAGGGTCTCGTTAAATTATGTAGCTTAGTAGCTAATTCATTTAGATTGCGGATGCTGACTACTGTTTCAGAAACATGTTGTTGCTGAACCTCAGCGCTCGCAAGAACCTGCTCAATTGCTGCTGTATTCTCTTCGGTAATCGCAGTCACGGAATGGACTTCACCTAGTACAAGGGAGGAAGCGTGTTTGATGTGATCATTCCTATTCTTCAAATCTTCTGCTTGTTCAAGCACCTGTTGTGTATTATTCCGAATACCCTCGAACAATCGAGCAATATCATCTGCGGAATTTCTTCCGGATTCTACAACTAGCAACCCGTTAGATACCATATCGCCAACCTGAGCAATATGACTTTGAATGCTTCTAAGAATTTGAGTAATGTCTGCGGAGGCATTGTGGGAGCTCTGTGCTAATTTACGGATTTCATTGGACACCACTGCGAATCCTTTGCCATGTTCTCCTGCGTGTGCGGCTTCAATAGAAGCATTTAGCGACAAAAGATTCGTCTGCTCAGCGATCCCCACGATACTGGAAACAATCGATTCAATCTTCTGATTCTCTTCATTCATTTGTGTCAGCAAGTCAGCAGTACTCTTTACGATATCCGTGACCTCTGACATATTTCCAGTTAAGCGAACGATTTGCGCTTGCCCCTCTTGCGTGATTTGATCGGTATTACGGCTTCTTGTGCTCATTGAGATGGATGCCGTATTTGCCTGCGTAGCCGATTCGTTTAATTGCTGCATGGCATTTGAGATATCGCTGACACTTTGTGCTTGTGATTCCACTCCGCTGGCAATCTCTTGAAAGGCAGTCACGACTTCTTTGGAAATTCGATCTGTAGTCAATACGTTGTTATTCATTAGGTTACTAGATTGACTCAGAACTCCTACGGATTCAGTAACACCTTTTAGAATGGTTTCCATTTCTGCTCTAGCATGTTCAGCTTCGTTGCTGCTCTTAGACATATTTTTGAACATTTTCGTACCAATCTGACTCTGATAGATCAGAACCAATATCATGACGATGAGAAGTGTATTAATTCTTAATACATCTACTGAAGCGTAAATTGGTTTCGTCATCAGGAAATAGTTGAGTAAGATCCAAGAAATTACTCCATTAAGGAGTAGCGGACGATAGTTGTGATAGAGGGATACGATGCCTAGTCCCCAATATAGAATAAATGTGCTTATAATACTAGTTCCTGCATCGATATAGAAGTATGTAATGATATTAAAGCCAATAGCTGTTATGTACATAATATAGGGTGTAGCCACACGTTTCCAAATTAGTATCGTACACAATAAGCCAAGGGGTACCGCTGCTGACATAATCGCCATGATTGTTTGTGGAAATCTGTAAAGCGAAATTGAACCGAACAACAAACAGCCCCAAAACAAGTAAATAATTAATTTGTTTCTCTGGTGTAATTCGGACATCTGATTCAAGGGCATATTCACACTCCATAATGTAATAGTACTTCTGATTTTTTAGTTTAAGAGATTCCTGAAATGATGTCTATGATGTTAAGCTCGGGGATGTTCAGAACAATGATGTTTGGGAGAGTAATTAGGGAAAAACTCCCTGAAAAAAGCTGATATTTGCATAAAATCAATGGAATTAGGGAATTCCTCCCTGATAATTAGGCGAATATCTACATTTACCAACGAATCACCTGAATTATAGGGAGATTTTCCCTAATTAGTAGTCTGAAGCGCAGAATTTTTTTGATTTTAGGGAGAAATTCCCTAATTATCATCAAGGCATCAGGTAAGTGTCTATGATTCTAAAAAACACAAAAATCCCCTAGGTAAAATGGAGTTACCAGCACCATTTCAAATCCAAGGAGAGGCTTTTTTGTGTTTTTAGATGGATGATGAAAGTCTTTATTCCGCAACAATCAAGCTCGTACGTTTGGGTTTAAACTTCTGTAGGAAGCTTCGATCTATATTACGGTCGGTAATAATGTACCCGATTTTATCGAGTGAGGCGATGCCGATGGTCACATCTTTCCCGAATTTAGTATGGTCTGCGGCAACATAAACCTCTTTGGAGAGATCGATAATTTTTTTACGAGTTTGGGCTTCCTCCAGGTTATAGTCGGAGATGCCTTTTTCAAGGGTAATGCCGCTTGCGCAAATAAAAGCTTTAAGGATATTTAACTCACTGAAATTAAATAGATAATCATATGCAATGACAGACTGCTCATTTAGCCGGACCTTTCCGCCGATGATAATAAGCTCAACCGCACTGTTCATCAGTTCGTTAACCACAGGAATGGAGTTCGTAATGACCGTGAGATTCTTTTTATTCTTGATATATTTGGCGATCTGATAGGTGGTAGAGCCGCTGTCCAGATAGATGCAATCCCCATCGTTGATATATTCGCTGCACTTTTGCGCGATCATTTTCTTTTCCTCTAAGTGACCGACCATCCGCGCATCCATTGGAGATTCGGCAAACTCCGATTCCACCAGTTTAATTCCACCATAAATCTTCTTGATCTTCCCTTGCTTGTCCAGCAGGTTGATATCTCTGCGAAGGGTATCGATAGAAATATTAAGCTCTTCTGCTAGCTCCGGCAGCTTCTGAACCTTTTTCAACATTAAGATTTCTATGATTTTCTTTTGCCTTTCCAGTGGAAACATGTTATCACCCATTCAAAGTTTATATCGCTTTCGATAGTTGAAGTATAAAGGGATTAGGATAGGGTAGCAACAACTCCTTTGCAACTTAGTCATGATATACTTATAATGTAGTCACAACTTATTTAAAGTTTACATACATTTTACGTAACTGTTTATCCTCAAAAACAAAACCTTTTTATACTGAGGTTGTACTTGAGGAGGTGGAACCTTTGCTTAAATTACAAAACATAAGCAAGCATTACGATAACAAGGTTGTTCTAGAGGATATTAGTCTAGACATCCAAGCAGGGGAAATTGTCTCCTTACTCGGCCCCAGCGGGAGTGGAAAAACCACCTTGCTAAACATCATCTTGGGATTGGCTAAGATGGAGCAGGGGCAAATCATTTTTAATGATCAAGATTTAAGTAATGTACCCATGAAGAAACGCGGATTTAATATAGTGTTCCAGGATTATGCGTTGTTCCCTAACTTAAATGCTTACGAGAATATCGTTTATGGTCTGAAAAATAAAAAGGGATTAACGTCGGAGCATGAGGTTCAGGAGTATATCGAGTTTCTGGAATTAAAGCCGCATTTAACGAAGAAGATTGGCGCTCTATCCGGTGGGCAGAAGCAAAGGGTGGCTTTGGCAAGAACGCTCGTAATGAAGCCCAAATTATTACTGCTCGATGAACCTCTAAGCGCACTGGATGGAATCATCAAGGAATCTATTAAAGCCCGGATTAAATCCATCGCCAGAGAATATAAGCTTACGACGATTATCGTCACCCATGACCCTGAAGAGGCGTTAACCCTGTCGGATAAAATTCTCATCATTAATCAAGGTCATATTGCCCAGTTCGGAACGCCTCAAGAGATCATTCAACAACCTAGCAATGATTTTGTAAAAGAATTTATTCTGGGGCAGCTGCAAGTGAAACGGGAAAATATCTATAACCTGTTCGGTGAACATTATGCCTAAAGCTAAACCGGAAATGCGGATCATTTTTATCCCAATCGTATTGTTATTTATCGTTTTCCTGATCTTGCCACTGGTAGTTTTATTCATCCGCTCGTTTGAAACGGACCAAGGTTATTCGGTATCCAATTATCTCACCATTCTGGCAGATCAAGAGATTCGAGAGTCCATCGGAAATAGTATGAAGGTCTCCGGTGCGACGGCACTCATCACTACTGTTCTAGCTTTTATCCTTTCCTATACTATCCACTGTACAAGAATCTATCGCCCTTTAAAAAGCATCATTAGAACTGGAATCCTGATCCCCATGCTGCTGCCTACGATTACATATGGGTTTGCGATAATGTACTCTTTTGGCAACCAGGGACTGATTACTAAAATCTTCGGGCGGAATTTATTTGAGATTTATGGATTTAATGGTCTGTTGATAGGCTACGTAATTTATACCTTACCTTCGGCTTTCCTGCTGATTCATAATTCGTTCAAGTACATTGATAAAAAGTTCATCGTCGTCTCCAAGCTTATGGGTGACGGGACGGTGCGCAGCTTCATGAACACCATTGTTAGGCCTTTGTGGGGCACCTTGGGAGGGGCGTTTGTTCTTTCTTTTATCTTGAGCTTCACAGATTTCGGGATCCCTGCATCGGTGGGCGGGACTTATAACGTAGTTGCTACACAGCTATATCAAGTCATGCTTGGGGCGATACCGGATTTCAACAATGGTGCTGTGATTGCTGTACTGATGTTAATACCGGCGGCGTTTGGGGTGGTGCTGTTAACTTATCTTGAAAAGTTCAATTTCCATTATGACAAGGTGACTGAAATCGAGATGATCCGGAATAAAGGCAGAGATTCGGTTCTTGGACTGATTTCATCCGTGATTCTAATCGGACTGCTGGCGGTGTTTGCTGTCATGTTCGTTGCACCGCTGGTGAATGGCTATCCTTATGATCTAACGTTTACGTTCAAGCATTTTGTGGATGTTTTTCAATCAAGCGATTTAATCAATGTATATAAAAACTCCTTGCTGGTAGCAGGATTGACGGCAATCATAGGTACGATCGTAGCGTATGCTGCGGCTATCATTAATGTACGAACACCTATAAAAGGGAAAGCGACTTTCGACATCCTGTCGATGGTGACGAACACGGTACCGGGTATGGTCCTTGGTCTGTCGTATCTACTTCTGTTCAATAACAGCAGTCTCAAGGGAACCTTTACGATTCTTGTGCTCTGCACCCTTGTTCATTACTTTACAACTCCTTATTTGATGGCAAAGAACTCTCTGGCGAAAATGAATCCATCGTGGGAAACCACTGCTGAATTATTAGGTGACAGCTGGCTGCAGACGATTCGCCGGGTCATTCTGCCGAACTCTGCATCCACGGTGATAGAGATGGTCAGCTACTATTTTATCAATGCGATGGTGACCATTAGTGGAATTATCTTTCTAGTGACTGCCCAAACCTCGGTAGTGGCTAGCAAAATAAAGGAGTTGCAGCATTTCGCCAAATTTAATGAGGTGTTTGTCCTATCCATCCTGATCTTTTGCACCAACCTTATTATCAAGCTCCTAGGTGACTATTTTCAGAAAAGGCAATCAAACTCTCGTTAGTTAACGATTTTAAATATAAAAAAACCAGTTAAAGTGAGGGAGAAATTATGTCTAAGAGAATTAAGGGAATCAAGGGGATTATGTTGTCTATCGTGGCTTTGAGTTTGGTGTTTACATTAGCAGGTTGTGGAAATAAAGCATCGGGTGATGCGAGTAAAGTAGTGATTTTGACCAATGCGGATGAAGAAGCTGTGGCTTCTATGGAGACTGCGCTAAAAGGTGCGGGGTACGAAGGGCAATATCTCTTTCAATCCTTGGGTACTTCTGAGCTGGGTGGAAAGCTGATGGCTGAGGGAGACAAAATTGAGGCTAACCTGATCACGATGAGCTCTTATTTTGTAGAAAGTGCGCAAGAGAAACACAGCATGTTCAAAGACCTATCGTTTACGACGAACGCGCTAGATTCCTATCCAGCGTACTATACGCCGATCTTGGCGAATACCGGTGCTATTTTTGTTAACACATCGGTTCTTAAAGATAAAGGACTGGCGATGCCAACGTCCATTAAAGATTTAACGAAACCAGAATTTAAAGGCTTGGTATCTGTTCCGAACATTATGGACTCTTCGACAGGCTGGTTGTTAGTTCAGGCGATTATTTCGCAATACGGTGAGGAAGAAGGCAAAACGGTTCTGCATGATTTAGTTGCTAATGTAGGCCCACATCTGGAAAGCTCCGGTTCCGGTCCGATTAAAAAGGTAAAAGCAGGAGAAGTAGCTGCAGGGTTTGGACTTCGTCATCAGGCAGTACTAGCTAAAGAAGAAGGCGCACCGATTGACTATGTAGATCCAACGGAAGGTAACTTCTCGCTTACAGAATCCGTAGCCGTGGTGAAAAAAGACGATGCAACGACAGAACTGGCTATGAAAATGGCAGAAACGATTGTTAAAGATGCTAGAAAAGACTTAATTACAAATTACCCAGTAGCTCTTTATAAAGATGAAACGGTTAGTGATATCCATAAACCTGCACACAGTATGAAATTTGTTAAGCCGTTGACTGTGGAATTGCTGGAGCAACATCAACAATTCTTTAAAGAAAATAAATAAGATTAGAAGGAGTGAAGGGCCATGAACAACTATAAATTACTGACACCCGGTCCATTGACAACTACTAACACGGTCAAAGAGCAAATGCTCTTTGACCGTTGTACTTGGGACCAGGACTATAAGAACATTACACAACAAATCAGATCCAGACTTCTGGATTTGGCAAGGGCAACGAACGATGAATATACGACAGTTCTCATGCAGGGTAGTGGTACGTTTGCAGTGGAATCTGTGCTGACTACGGCGATTTCAGCGGATGATAAGCTTTTGATTATTACAAACGGTGCCTACGGAGAACGTATTGTGCAAATGGCGGAGTATATCGGACTTCGTTATCATGCACATAGTGCTCCATATAATGAATTCCCGCAAGAGGCAGAGATTAGAGACATTCTTGAAAAAGATCCAGCCATTACGCACATTGCGATGGTACATTGCGAGACGACGACAGGGATTCTTAACCCGCTTGAGATGATCTCACAACTGGCAAAAGCCTGCGATAAAACATTAATTATCGATGCGATGAGCAGTTTTGGCGGAATAGAGATTGATGTTCCTGGGCTTGGAATTGACTATTTAATCAGCAGCGCTAATAAATGTATTCAGGGTGTTCCGGGGTTTGGTTTTGTCATTGCAAAACTGAATAAACTGCTCACCTGTAAAGGAAATGCACGTAGTTTATCACTTGATCTATATGATCAATGGAAGGCGATGGACGCGGATGGGAAATGGCGCTATACGTCTCCGACCCATGTAGTGGCTGCTTTTTCGAAAGCGATTGAAGAACTGATCGAAGAAGGCGGCATTCCTGCAAGGGCAGCAAGATACCAGAATAATAACCGCGTACTGAGAGAAAGACTTGCGAGAATAGGAATAGAGGCGTATATCACAGACGAGAAGCAATCTCCTATTATAACCACCTTTCTTTTTCCGAACGAGACATTCAGCTTTGAAGATTTCTATGAATATGTGAAAGAAAAGGGGTACGTCCTTTACCCAGGCAAATTAACGGAGCATGATACCTTCCGGATTGGGAATATTGGTGAGATTTACGAAGAAGATATCCAGAACTTATGTAATATTATCGAAGCATACATGGGAGGAATGACACAATGAATCAAATCGAAGGCGTAATTCTGGATTGGGCAGGAACAACGGTTGATTTTGGCTGCTTTGCACCGGTGAATGTGTTTCTTGATATTTTTCGGGAAGCTGGGATTGAAGTTACGATGCAGGAAGCTAGAGCCCCTATGGGGATGCTGAAAATAGATCATATCCGCGCGATGTTATCCATGCCAAGAGTAGGTGGCTTGTGGGAAGAAAAGTATGGCAGAGCTTTTACTGAACAGGATGTAGAGAACCTGTATGCTGAATTCGAACCGGCCCTGATGGCATCCTTATCCGAATATACTGATCCGATTCCGCAGGTTATTGAGACCGTCCAAGTGCTCAGAAGCCAAGGACTAAAGATTGGTTCAACCACTGGATATACAGAGTCCATGATGGAAGTTGTCATTCCGAATGCCGCTGGGAAGGGCTATCAACCGGATTATGTAATCACGCCAGATGGAACGCATTCACTGGGAAGACCTTACCCGTATATGATTTATCATAATATGGAAGCTTTAAAGCTATCGGCAGCATGGAAGGTTGTTAAGGTAGGCGATACGATTTCAGACATTCAAGAGGGTGTTAATGCAGGCGTCTGGTCCGTAGGTGTAATCATTGGAAGCTCTGAAATGGGCTTAAGCCAGGAGGAATTTAATGCACTTTCAGACGTGGAGAAGGAAACGGTGATCTCAGCGACACAGACCTCTTTTATTCAAAACGGGGCAGACTTTACGATTCAATCGATGAGTGAGCTGCCTCAGCTGATTGTGAGAATCAATGTACTGATTTCTCAAGGAATCAGACCTTATGCGAGATAATCATGAGCTAAAAAGAGAAGGTGACATCAACTTTAGCCCCTTACGGACAGAGTGGATGACTCAGTTAAGCGCTGTGAGTATAGATAGGATCGAAGCGGACGAGCGTGCGTATATGCGACAATCCATGTCTACGCCGTGCTTGAACAGTATCGTAGATGCTGAGGGATGTTATATCACAGATGTGAATGGACGCAAATATCTTGATTTTCATGGAAATAGCATTCATCAGATTGGCTATAAGAATCCTTACGTAACTGAAGCTGTGAAAAAACAGCTCGACGAGCTACCGTTCATTCCAAGAAGATTTACGGCAGATATTGCGGTACAAGCTGCAGAAGCTTTAATCAACAAAACGACCTCAAAGGACTACAAGGTGTTGTTCACTCCTTCTGGAAGTGCAGCTGTAGGTCTGGCTCTTAAGATTGCTCGCAAATGGACGGGAAAACATAAGGTCATCTCCATGTGGGAGTCCTTTCATGGTGCGGGGCTGGATACGATCGCTGTGGGCGGAGAATATGTGTTTAAAAAGGATATGGGCCCGCAAATGCCAGGGATGCTAAAAGCCATTCCTTTTAACGGATACCGCAACCTGCTGAGAAGTTATTCGCATGAAGCAGTTGCTACCTTCTGCCTCGACTATTTGGAGTATATGATTCAACATGAAGGAGAGATCGGGGCGATCTTACTTGAGCCTATTCGGGCGACGGATACGCATATCCCGCCAACATCCTATTTCACAAGATTAAGAAAAATATGTGATGAATATGGGATTTTGCTCATTTTTGATGAGATTCCAACAGCGTTGATGCGGAGTGGAAGATTCTATGTTCATCAGCATTTTGATATCGAACCGGATATCCTCGTGCTCGGAAAAGGGTTAGGTGGAGGAGTGATCCCGCAAGCAGCGGTGCTTACCAGAACGCAATATGATTGTGCGGCGGATATTTCTTTGGGTCACTATACCCATGAGAAGCCGGCGTTAGGAAGTGCGGCGATCTGTGCCACTATCCACTACATTGATGACTTGAAGCTGCAGGAACAATGCATCAGTCGGTCTGAATTTGTAAGAGAAAAACTTGAGGCTCTGTGGGCTAAACATGATTACATCGGAGATGTCCGTATTGCTGGACTACTGATCTCTATTGAACTTGTGAAGTCCAGAGAGACTAAAGAGAAGAATGAGGAATTAGCAGAGCGAGTTCTGTATTATTGCCTGGAGAAGGGTCTTTCTTTTAAATTGGCAGGAGGGAACTGTATCACTTGGCATCCCCCGCTTATTGTAACTGAAGAGCAATTAACCTTTGCAGTTAATCTTTTGGATGAAGGCTTGAGTAGATATAGTTGAGGGATATGCAAGCTTCAAAAGAGGTTTCTTCCGCTCCGTACATGGGGTTGAAGAAGCCTTCTTTGTTGTTTAAGGAGTGAAGGACCTGCTCTCTTTGGGTAAGTTTAGAGTAACAGTTGAAATATAGGCTTATTACTAGGAGGAGATAGACGTGGGAAATCCATTGAAGGAATTAAAGAATAGTGTGAATGGCCTATAAAAGATTGTTGAACCGAAACCGAAAAACGAAGCCTGCAAAGGCAGGCAGTCGTTAACTAGTATAAAAGGAACTGTATGAGCGATAGCGCCCGTCTTTGTAGTAGTCACGACCCATACCTAGAATTAAAAATTATACGAATGGGTTGGAGCAGCATTTAAAAAGATCCGGAGCAGCTCGTCTACCGGAGTGTCTAGACGGGAAGGACTTTCGGCTGCAAGCCAATCCTCTTGCACGATGATGTAGCTGCAGGAGCTGCTTTTTAAATAGCTGTATATAATTTGTGCTTCGTCAATTTCATGGCGGCTGATTGCTGCCGGGGCCTGGTTAAGTTCACCGCGGAAAGCGTCCATAATCGCTGATGTAATAACGGCTTGCAGGTGGGTGATATCGGGTTGATCATATTCGAGTTTAGTATGCATCAGGATGCGGTTACCCTTGAGCAATAGGAGTTTAAGCGTCTGTTCATCCATGGCTTCAAGGATCGCGATATTCTGATTCTCTGCAGCGAATTCGATAACCTTCTCTTTGTGATTCAGGAAGCTGATGGCTCCGATGTAATCCCTGTATTTGGCGGCGGTTTCGAAGTCATATTGCTCTGCGGCCTCAGTCATCTGTTGTTCCATCTGTTCAAGAAGGCTGGCATCCGTTCCGTTTAGTAGGGCTATGACGCTATCAATGATTGTATTATATAGATCTGCGGCTTCTCCGCCTGCACACATCCCTATGCATAAGCCAAGCGAATGGTTTAGGCATAAGGAATTTTTGAAGCTAGGATTGCTGCAAAGGATTCTTGAGCTTTCCTTGATACCTTGTACGGCGTGCTCCACAGTACTTCTGCTCGTGTAGGGACCCCAAATGTGATTTCCTTCCTGTACAGCAGGGTCATAGGTAATCTCTAACGAACGCATTTTATCATCCGTTCCTATTACGATATACGTATAAGCCTGTGGATTTTTCATTTTTCGATTGTACATGGGCTTTATTTCTTTAATTAATTTGCACTCCAGCATAAAAGCTTCAAATTCGGTATCGGTAAGGATAATATCCAAATCTTTAATATGTCGAACGAGCTGTTTTACCTTTGGGGAATGAGACTTCGAGTTTTGAAAATAAGATTTTACTCTCCGTTTCAACTGTTTCGCCTTACCAACATATATAATATGACCGAGACCATCCTTCATGAGATACACGCCGGGAGTCAGGGGAAGGCTCTTTAGTTTCTCTGATAAATTGATAGTAACCCCTCCGTCATTCAAGAGTTGATTGATAGTTTTAGTATAAGCTTGCAACCTTCATTTGTTCAAATCAGTCTAAGTAAGAAATGATCAAAAGGTGAGGAGGAATCTTATGTACTTTGCAAAAAATCTCGGTGGGCTGGCGCTGATAGCAGCTATGTTATGGACTACTGCATGTAGCGGAACTCCAGAAGCGGGTACGGAGCCGAAGCAGACACCAGAGCAGTCACAGACGGCACAACCCTTGGCTACGACGGAACCACCACAGGAGACGGAACTACCACAGCAGACGGAGCCATCAAGCACGGAGCAGCCGCAGGATCTAGAGGGATTGCCGCCATTAGTTGAGGAAGCTGCGTCTACGGTTATGAACGCCATTAGGAATAAGGATATGAAGCAACTGGCCGCATGGGTACATCGGGAGAAAGGGCTGCGCTTCTCTCCATATGCATACGTGGATACAAAACATGATCTTGTATTCACCCAGGATGAAGTAGAGGACTTAATGAATGATTCCACCAAAAGAGTGTGGAGAACATTTGCTGGCTCTGGTGATTTCATCGAGCTGACCTTCGCAGATTACTACAAGCGGTTTGTTTATGATGCGGATTTCATTCAGACGGCCGAGATTGCTGTGAACAAAGGGCTGGGTCAGGGCACAATGATTAATAACTTAAACGAAGTGTATCCAAAGGATCAATATGATTTCGTTGAATATCATATTGAGGGGATCGATCCTTCAGTGGAAGGGATGGACTGGCGCAGCCTTCGTCTAGTTTTTGAGAAGATTGGAGAGGATCATGCACTGGTAGGTATAATTCATGATCAATGGACGCCCTAGCTTAGGGGTTTAGATGACGAAGGGTTTAGAACATGGGAAAGACCTCAAAAAAACGAAGGTGCCTCAGTAGCCATTTCACGGCTTTTGGGGCACCTTCATTTGATTCGTAGCATTAGAATCGAGTCCGGAGCTTTTATTGCGTAGCACTAGAAGAATAAGATGTAGATCCGGATACCGATTTAGCGATCGCTTTATAGCCCTCTGGCAGATAAGTGACAACAGATGCTTTTGAAATCACTTGTGCGTACATTTTTCCTGGATCAGGAGCAGTCACATTAAAGTAAATCACAGCGGTTTTGTCTTTGCCAAATTCAATTCGCTCAATCACAAGTCCATACCCTGGATGAGGTAGATTATTAACGGTCAGCGTAGCCTTATTTACCCCTTCACCGGCTTTGGTTAGTGTAACCTCAGTCTCGTAGGCAGGAGTAGCAGGGCTTCCATTAGACACAATTACGCGTTTGGCAAAAGCGGCAGCATCATAGGTCAGAGCGGCTGCTTCTGAGCGGGTGATGGCATCATTTGGCCGGAAATTACCGTTCTTATCGAGTGTGGCAATATGTGTATTCAACAGGATCTGGAGGCTGTTTATCACCTCAGTAGAGAGTTTATCGCCATCCTTAATGTCTATATACATCAGCGTAACAGGGAAATTACCTTTACTTTGCAGCGCTTGCGTCAATAAGTGAGCGAACTGAGCGCGGGTGATGGTTCCGCTAGGGTCCACTGTCCGGTCGAGTGAAAGGCCATTTTGCTTGGCAATCACAAATGCTGAAGCATACCAGGCTTTGTCACTTACCTTATCAAAATAGTCGCTGGCTTTAGAAGAGCTGCTACCTGACACAGGCTTCAGATTCAAGCCGCCTACGATGAACTGTATCCCTTGTGCAAAGCTCACTTTAGATTTAGGCGCAAACTTATCTTTATCAACTCCGTTTATAATCCCCTCTTTGTGCAAAGAGTTGATTTTTGCTTCCGCAGGATCACCCTTCAAATCTGAAAAAGCAAAAGCGGATGCCCCAAAAGACATACTCGCTGCCAAAATGCCGCAGGCTATAGTCATTTTTTTAGCATTATTTATGAATAATGATTTCTTCATTATGCGTCACCTCCATACTCTTAGATGGTAGAATAGACCAAAATGTTGCAGTGAATGTATTAAATATTATCACGATTCAAATAAAACGTTATCCTCGCAGGAGCGACTCGGCACCATCTACATAAATCTCAGTTCCTGTCACATGAAAAGATTCATCCGATGCGAGAAACAATACCAGATTGGCAACCTGCTCAGGTTTACCCGGTGCATTTTCCAGCGGATGATTGCCTTCCGGAAATTCCACAGGAATCTTCACTTCTTGAAGATCATCGCTTTTATACGTATTATCTCCAATTTGTGTATCGATTGATCCTGGGCAGATTGCATTCACGCGAATGCCGTATTGCGCCAGCTCTAATGCCGCCATTTTCATAAAAGCAACTTGTCCTGCCTTGGAAGATGAGTAAGCGGAAGCGCCGATGTTCGAGAATACTCGATTGCCGTTAATGGAGCTGGTGATAATGATGCTGCCGCCATGTTCTTTCATATGGGGGATAGCATATTTTACTGTGGCAAAGGTGCTGCGTAGGTTCGTATCCAGTGTCTGGTCCCAATCATCGATTTCCAGTGTTTCGATAGGAGACCATGTACCATTAATGCCGGCATTGGCAAAAATAATATCAATCTTCTCGGCCGCTTCCCCAACCTTGCGAATACTTTCTTCGACTAGACCTGGATTGGAGACATCGCATTCAATTACTGTTGCTGTTCCTCCAACAGATTCAATTTCACGTTTAGTTTCATAGGAGTCCTCAGGTGTCCGGTCAAGCATGTATACCTTAGCGCCGTGCTGGGCAAACCGTATGGCTGTAGCTTTTCCAATACCAGAACCAGCGCCTGTAACCACTGCAACTTTATCCTGTAAACGTTGATCTGTCATGATGAATTTCCTCCTTGGCGTTAGATTTCTTAGTTAGTAATTACATACCCGACATAGCTGAATCTAACCAATTGAACTGCAGGGTGGAACAACAGGGGTGGATATATTACTATGGAATGTAAGGATGTAAAAAATATGAATTTAGATCAATCTAGCTCATGATAGGGGAACTATAGATGATTCAGCAGCAAGGGGCAGAACGGATTAATGTGGGGATATTTGCCCATGTGGATGCCGGGAAGACAACAACTACGGAGCATATTTTATATGAAAGTGGTCGCATTCGTGCACTTGGCAGTGTTGATAGTGGGACAGCATTAACAGATTCTATGGATGTGGAGCGGCAACGCGGAATATCGGTACGGGCGGCATTGGCTTCTTTTACTTGGGAAGGTGTGCAGATCAATCTTGTCGATACACCGGGGCACGTAGATTTTCTGTCAGAGGTTGAACGGTCTTTGCGGGTGATGGATTGTGCGGTGCTTATTTTGTCTGCGGTAGAGGGTGTTCAGGCTCAAAGTGAGATGATCTGGAACGCGCTGCGGAAGCTGGGGATTCCGACGCTTATTTTTGTGAACAAAATGGACCGGGTAGGTGCTGACCCTGAAGCAGTGCTGGCAGAGGCGAGAAACTATTTATCTAGTGATATCATTCCAGTGCAGCAACCGGTGGGCAAAGAGCAGGAGTACATAGGGGCAATAGATTTGTGGGGGAGCGAGGCTGATCTTGCGGCACAGACTGAACTGTTGGAGGCATTGGCTGAGCGGGATGAAGATCTGTTAGAGGCGTATATGTCAGGTAGTTCGATTGATCTTTCAGCTTGGAAAAAAGCAATGAAGACGGCTTCCGCATCTGGACGCTATTACCCAATGGTTTATGGTGTTGCCGCCAAGGGGCTTGGTATTACGGCATTGCTGGACGCGATGATTGAGTATTTTCCTCGTGCGGGTGGAAATGCTGAGGGCTCGGTATCAGGGATCGTATACAATATTCAACGTGATAAAAGTATGGGACGAATGGCGTTTGTCCGCCTTTACGAAGGAACGATCCGTAACCGCGATACGGTGATGAACAACACACAGGATATTCAGGGGAAAGTGACCCAGATCCGTAAGGTCGAAGGCGGCCGTACTGAGGATGTAGGAGCGCTTGAAGCGGGGGATATCGCTGTAATCTATGGTCTTTCAGGGGTGCGTATTGGAGACGTACTCGGCCATCCGGAGGCGATTCCGGAGGAAGCGAAGCTGGCAGTGCCGCTGTTAACAGTGCGCGTATTCTGGGAAACCGATATGGATGATCATAAGGTTATCGGAGCGTTGCAGGAGCTGGCGGATGAAGATCCGCTTTTGGATGCACAGTGGCTGCAGGACGAACGGGAGCTGCATATCAAAGTAATGGGACCTATTCAGCTGGAGATTCTGAACAGTGTTCTGAAGGAGCGCTATGGCCTTCAGGTTACCTTTGGTCAGCCTTCTGTCATTTATAAAGAAACACCAGCCTCTGCTGGGGAAGGCTTTATCGCCTATACAATGCCGAAGCCATGCTGGGCAATTTTGCGGTTTCAGATTGAGCCAGGTCCCCCAGGTAGTGGATTAGTCTACGATTCGGTAGTTCGGAGTTCTGATTTGCTGCCGCAATATCAGAGCGAGACCGCACGCCGTGTGCCGGAAGCGTTACAGCAGGGCTTGTACGGCTGGGAGGTTACCGATCTGAAAGTGACCTTGATTGAGGGACAGCATCATGTGTGGCATACACATCCGCTGGATTTTGCCGTAGCGACTCCTATGGGGATTATGGATGGACTCGCGCAGGTAGGTACTAAGCTGCTGGAGCCGATTCTTCAGGTTCGCATCGTAGTTCCTGAGGAGAATGGCGGCCGTGTGATGAACGACCTGGTTCAGATGCGCGGCACGTTCGATCCACCTGTGCTGCAAGGCGACCGGATGATCATCGAAGGGCGTTTGCCGCTGGCAACGTCGCTCGATTATCCCGTCAGCTTAAGCTCCTACACAAAGGGGCGCAGCACGTTCACTTCTTTTTTTGCCGGCTATGAAGAATGTCCTTCAGATGTATCCGCAGAGCGCACCCGCCGGGGTGTGAACCCGCTGGATCAGGCGAAATATATATTAAGCGTGCGAAAGGCGCTGCAGGGGTGAGATAAAATGAAGATCAGAAAAGCAACAGCTAGTGATATAGACGGGATTGCTTTCGTTCACGCTATGAGTTGGAAAACCACGTATAAAGGACTAATATCAGATGAGTTTCTTGATGCAATCACAGTGGAAGCTAGAAGTAAGCGCTGGATTCGGAATTTTGAAAATCCCATTAAAGACGAGGTTATGTATGTGGCTGAAGATGAGGCTGGGATGATCATTGGCTTTGCAAATGGAGGGGTGCGAAGGGAACCGGATCTCTACGATGCGGAGCTTTACGCACTTTATTTGCTTAAGGAACACCAAGGAAAAGGTCTTGGTAAGCGGCTCATAAGAAGCGTAGCACAGAACTTATTGGAGAAAAATTATAGTTCATTCATGACTTGGGTGCTGGCAGGCAATCCTGCGATTCATTTCTACCACAGCGTTGGGGGAGAGTCTATCTCAAGTATAGAAGTTAAGATAGGGGATGAATTATTAGAAGAAATAAAAATAGGATGGCAAGACATTAGAGGCATAGGGATTGATTAATGACTTTTCACGCAAAAAAAGACTCATAAGGGATACAAAACGCATACCCCTTATGAGTCTCATAATGATTTATTTAATGTACGTACGGCTGACCAGAACATCTGCAATAACATCTGTTGGAATGATGAATTCTCTAACGCCCATGTAGCCAGGAGCCACATCATATTTGTTAAAGGAAATAACCAGCTGGTACTTATCGTTGATATAGAAATCTTGATCTTTAGCTATATTTTCAAATTGATAAAAAAGGTCTTCATTGGGTTCATCTGTTGAAATCCAGTAGAACATATCTTTATCTGCTTTCATTTGGGAGCGCATCTGTTCCTTAATATTTTCACTTATGATACTGATATATCGATCATCTTTAAATAACATAGGCAGACTTAGCAGGATTTGATTCTTCTTGTCTATCGTATCGTGCTGCATTGTTGTTGACGATGAACCTACGGTATTTACCACGTATCTGCTAATAGCAAATAGCTCAGCATTGTCCGTTTTAACCTCAAAGCCTGTATCGACCCCTAAATGACCCTCTCCGGATTGCTTTAAAGACTCCATCTCTGCTTGAAACTCATCATATAGTTTTTTGTTTTCTTCGAGATATTTTTCATTCAGAGTCGATTCCAGCTCTTTATTCTCTAGGTTAGTAATGATGGGAACCTTTATGTCTGCATTATAGGTCTGCTCATCCACTTTGTATTCTCTAAAAGTTAGCACTTTAACAATACTGTCTACACCAGGTATAGCGGAGAAGGCGTTGGCAATGTTAACATTGACATTAATCCCAATCACGAAAAATAGGGCTGCCGCACAAACTCCAGATATCCACTGGTAACGTATTCTTCTTATCTTCCTTTTCTTTAATGCTTTACTTACAACGAAATCTAATTCCTCAGGAATAGGGAGTTTGTTATAATCTTCTATAATTTTTTTGATTTGGTTATCCATTCTAATTGATCTCCTTTGAGGATTCTTCCTGCATGTTGACTCTTAATAACTGGAGTGCTTGATATAGTCTAGTCTTTACTGTATTGACGTTTTCATTTAATACTTCCGCAACTTCCTCGATCTTTAAATCTTCGATATATCTAAGGACGATGACATTTCGATACTTAAGGGGTAGATCATCCAGCGATCTTTCTAAATCAATATCTGGATACACGTCTACCGCACCAGGGATAAAGAAGTCGAGTGCTTCATCATCTACTGGTTGAACTCTTTTATGTTTCCTCAGAAAATCCAGAGAGGTAGTTACTACGATTCTAAACAACCAACTCTTTACGGATTCTGGGTTCTTTAGCAACCCTATAGAGGAGAGAGCTTTATAAATCGAATCCTGAACAACATCTAATGCATCCTCTTTGTTCTTCACATAGCTGTAAGCTAGACGGTATATGTTCTCCTTGTTATCTGTAATACAAAGAGTGAGTAATTTCTCTTTATTCCTCTTAAGCATATTCGTAAAACCCTTCTCTTTTTATATTGCGTAGCTTTAGTTTGTTAGATTACTATTCTCATTGATTCTCCTTTTGTATGGCTTTAGCTACAAGTGCTGCATAGGATTTGGCACCTTCTCGTTTTAGATGAACGCCATCCTCATAGAAGTAAGAGTCCTTTCCTTCGCTTGAGGAATGCCAGTCTACAACCATAGCGTTGGGGAATTCTAAAGCCACTTTCTTAAGCAAAGTATTCACAGTATTTTGCCATTTTTTCGGTACACGTGTGTTTACTAGTACGACTTGCTGAACATCTTCAAGTGAAATAAGTAATTTCCGCAATTGATTGGAGTTAAAAGCTCCGTTCGTACCTAGATTAATGATCACTCGAGTGCCAAGTTTCCCCTTCGTCCTAAGTTTATCGACCACTTCTTGTGCCTGTGACATCTGCCTGCCTACCTTACCATCGATAACAATGCCTGGCAGAAGTTCTTGTAGATAAGGAGCAGCATCGAGGATTACGGAATCACCTATCGCAGTAACACCTTTACCTGCTTCTTCTACCTGAGGCTGAGGTTCTGGCTTCTTCGGTGGATCTACTGGTACTGGTACAGGCACAGGCACAGGTGTTGGTACATTTTGAGGGGGCACTAGTGTGACATTATGTTTATTCTTATCGTGATTAATATTAGTGCCTGTATTCGGATCTGCGGATATCTTAGTATCCAAGTTGCTACTACAGGATATGGACAATATGATTAACGGGACTGCAATAAAGATGAATAAGGGTCGAATCTTGAATTGCAGACGAATGCTTAATTTCGTACACCATCTTCCTAATAAACCTTGACGAATAGGTTCTTCGATATATTTCCACGATAGTGAGGCTAATAGGAGGCTAACTCCCAGCTGAAAAAGAACACGGAAACCATCGAACCCACCTGTATCTACTGTAGGATTAGTTAGAATGATGACTGGATAATGCCATATGTAAATACTATAGGAACGTACGCCAATCCAACGCAAGGGCTTGCAACCCATGATTTTAGCTAGTCGGCTCGCAGGATGTGCGAGTACAGCTATTACAATTGCGGAAAGGATCGACACTAGAACCAAGCCGCCATAATAAAGAAATTGTCCGTACTCATTCGTCCGCCAAATCATAAGAATGAGGGTGATTAATCCGATTGCACCACTGAAGTCAAGGATATAGCGAGATCTGCGTGAAATCTTATCGGTCAAATTTTGACTCGGCCATGCTAGAGCGAGAGCGGCTCCAATCAGTAGAGCAAAAGCTCGGGTATCAGTACCATAATAGACTCGGCTTGGATCAACTCCAGGTTGATAGATTAGCGCCATAGCAAGTGCCGAGAGGAATGCACCTGTTAGACACAACACAATGAGTTTACCTCGCTGAGGTGCAAGGCGTAACCCTACAATAATAACCAATGGCCAAATGAAGTAGAACTGTTCCTCAATAGCGAGCGACCACAAATGACCTATAGGAGAAGGAGGTCCAAAGCTCTCGAAATAAGATACATCGTGAAAAATAAGCCACCAGTTATTGAAGTATAACGTTGAAGATATAAAGTCCCCTTGTAATGCTGCTAATCGTGAACGATCGAACAACAGAAGCCACATAGCAGTGACAAAAAGCATGACAAACATAGCAGGCAATAGCCGTCGCGCTCGTCTAATCCAGAAATCTTTAAGATCGAACCGTCGGTCCTGCTTCCACCTTTGGATGATTTGATCCGTGATCAGATATCCAGACAGAACGAAGAATATTCCGACCCCTATAAGTCCTCCTGGAGCCCAATTGAGGTCGAGATGATACGCGATAACTGCGATCACAGATAGTGCTCGAAGTCCATCTATTCCCGGCATATAACGCCTTCTAGTCGTGGAATTGTCAGGTTCTAAAGAGTTAGTCGGTGGTGTAACCTTGATTTCTTTCATGGTAGTTCATTCCTTCGTCATCAGTTGTCTTATGTCAGCAAGACGTATGACTAACTTAAAAAAGTTCTTAACTTCTCTTGGTAAATAAAGGAGTGACCATGAATGGATCAGAAATCGGTACACAAGTACCTATGAATTTAAAAAGGCATTCTAGAACAAAAAATCATTCTGGAATGCCATTAGCCCAATTAGCCGTTCTTAATTTCCACACGTAAAATATCCGTAACCATTTTAACCGGAACGTATATCGTATCGTTCTTTAGGATAGGAGCAGTACCTAAAGTGACAGGTGCCATTTTGGCAAAAAAGTAAGAATCTTTACCTAAGGTAACATTGGTCCACTGTGCACCTTTCTTCAACTCAGCTGAGCGCGACGTTTGATTCCACTTGATTTCATATCCTAAACGATTCGCCACATCTCGTAATGACACCATTGAAACCCCATTAGCATTCTTAAATGTAGCTATTGTACTTAAATCGAGCTTCGGGTTGTTCGTAATATGGGTACTGAAACGAAATTCAGGAGTTCCCATGGCGCCTGGAGCAATACTATATTTAGGGAAGAGGATGACAACCTCACCATTTTCAATATAAAAACCTTGTTCTTCGTCGATTCCTTTGAAATCCTCAATAAAGTAGTTCTCAGGTTCCTCATTGATCTTTGCAAGGATACCGGCATTCAACTTTTCCTTAAAGTCGTTTCCAAAGAAATCTGACAAGGCTATCCGCTGAGCTTGTTTCGTATTAAATACATTATATGTATCTACACGAGGCATACCCGTTCCACCAGTTTCACCTTGAGAAGTAACGACAAGTGATATCATTCCAGAAGGGTTATCCGTTTTATTTTCCTTTAAGTCATAAATAATATTTAGCTCATATGGACGATACTCGAAACCAGCCTTTTTAGCGTCTGCTGCTGCTTCAGTTGCATCCTTTTCCCAAAGAGCAAGGTCTTTCTGCGCATTAGACAGAATGATACTGTTGATTTCTTCCTGAGCCTTAGTGTCCAACATACCTACGATCTGTGGCACTTTAATATTTGTATTCAGAAGCTCCGTTGAAGATGTGAGAATTACTTCTTTGATTTGGATCCCAGTGTTATTGATGGTGGAAATCGGTACAGCTGAAATCGGTACATTGATGGCAGGCTTAGTCGTGTTCACTGCATCAGCAAAAGCAGTGCCATTCATTGGTAACATGCCAGCGCTTATTCCCACAACCGTTAATCCGACTACACCAAGCTTCAATACTTTAAAAGGGCTCTTTTTCATTGTGTGTTCACGCTCCATTTAGTTGTAATAAGTGTGTTATTAGCGCACTTACTAGCAAGACGTATTAGGAGTGTTGAAAAGTTTGGGGGGGATAAATGTTGATCGAAATTCGTCATCCCGCAAGAGTTCCTTTAATAGTCACTCCGAACCTTTTTCAGCCTTCTTCCGCGCCCGAAACCGCCGCACCTTCATGAGGTTGCCACAAGCCTTGTCATCGCAGTAACGCTTAGAACGGTTACGTGTATCATCATAGTACACCCAGAGACAATCAGGATTCTCGCAGATACGGAATCTTGAGGGTTCTTTTTCAAGCAAAGCCTCCGCAAAAGACGCCGCTATCTCCGCCATCACCTGCTCCCAACCGCTATGTAGTGGCAACAGCTTTATCGCCGCTTGCCCGTCACTTTCCCATATCATTCGCCGCGTAACAGGGCCCTTGTCCATATAGGGATTGAGCTGCTCCAGCATTTCTCCATACACTGATTCCCCTTGTACAATGGTCTGTACCCACTTCCATAGCAGTGAGCGAAGCTCTTTAAGCTGTGCCAGTTCTATGTCATTCGGCATCTGTGTTGCTAATAGAGCATGCTTCTTCAGCCATTTAGAAACCCACTCCTCTTCATCGAGCTTGTCCCTATCCTTATTCTTATCCCCTGTACGCCAATCCCGCCAGTAACTGTTAATGAAATCCTCCCACAACACGGTCTGTTCATCCTTTCCGATTCAACGCTGATTACAAATCATTGTAACAGTTAAAAATAAGATTAGCTAGTTACTTGATTGAGCGATGGAAATATGCTACATTTCTTGTGTAACCACTATATCGTGGTTTAAGTAGTTACATAATTCAGTTAGTATTAGGAGGTTAACATGCAAAATAAAATTAGTGAGGTTCTGCTGCAAAATTGGGATTATTGCATGGATATCGAGGATTGGGCCCCGCCGTTAAGTGATGCACTGGAAGGTGTGGACAGTAAACAGGCACTTTGGAAGCCAGAGGGGAGTGCAATCAATTCCATCTGGGAGACGGTTAACCATTTAACATATTATAAGGTGCGTTTGCTGCGTAAGTTAAAAGGATTGCCCAAACAACCTGATGCTGAAAGCAATGATGATACCTTCACTGTAACAACGGAAGGGGAAGAAGCATGGGCGAAGGCCGTCGCAGACCTGAAGGACGTGCATGCTGCGCTTAGAGAAATCATTGAGGCGTTGGAAGAAGGTGCATATGATTGGGGTGGTTCGGGTCATGCCCCAGGGGAAGAGGTAATGAGTCTTATTCTGCATGATTCATACCACACCGGACAAATTATTATGCTTCGTAAAATGCAAGGCTCTTGGGTTTCCAACCGTAGTTTTAATTAGAACCTCTACAATAAAAATACAAGCCACATATCCGCTTCACTATGCTAGTTTACCTAGTGTAGCGGACATGTGGCTTTTCTTGATATTACCCTTTTGGGATGCTTCGATATTGAGTCGGCGAGCATCCCATTATTTTTTTGAACAATCTAGAAAAGTAGTAGGGGTCCTGCATCCCGATAGCACTAGCGATTTCTTTAATATGTAGATCGGTTAATGCTAGCAGTTGACCGGCTCGCTGCATTTTGAGGCGCAGATAGAATTCAATCGGGGGGACTCCTGTTTCTTGATTAAATAGATAAATTAGATGCTGTTTCGATAATCCTATATGCTTCGCTACATCCGGGAGTGAAATAGAGCTGTTGATTCGATCCGTCATATAGCGAATGGCTTGCTCAAGATAACGTTCGTTCTTTTTATCTTGCTCAGAGTTCATGGTACTCAATCCCACGTGGCTGATCAGATGACGAATGCACTGAGACACATAGATATGATTACGCATGGCATAAGGCTTATCCGATAACAGGGCATAACATTGCTCGAAATCTTCGATCCATTGGCTATGAAGGTTCAGTGTAAAGGTTAGCGGCTCTATATCCATGGCATAAGTTTGAATCAACGCAGCGGCATGTGTTCCTTTTAGATGCATCCAGTAGATTGTCCAGGGATTCACATCTGAAGCACCATATCGATGGGGTGTTCCGGCAGGAATGACAGCTAATTGCCGTTCTTTTATTTGAATCAGCTTATTGTGATGACTCTCCATCCACCCTTCACCCTCTACGCAATACATCAGAATATGCGAGTCACATCCTTGTGGACGCTCTCGATAATGAAACTTCGCTCTTGGGAAGCAGCCAATGTCACTCACATAGAAGGAATTTGTTAACGGATTCTCATGTAATTCATTCATCATGAAATCGGGCAGCACAAAAAGCTTCTGCTCATCGAAGCCATCCGGCTTTAATGAGATATCTGTCATGATAACTCTCCTTTTTAAGAACATAATTTATTTATTTGAAATAACAGCCTATTCATAAGGAGAATATTATTTATAGGATAAGAATATTGTCCATCAGTTACAGATTATCGTCAATTGTTTAAAAGCGCATACAACGATAAATTAGAGCTATATCACGAAGGAGGAGAGTATGGAAATGAGTATGAGAGGGCCTTCTACAGTTCTAACAAACAGCGTCCGCGTATGGGAAGAAGCAGTTGAAATTCCTACCTATGAAACAGGTGAACCCGATAAAAATCCAATGTTCCTCGAGAAGCGAGTTTATCAAGGCAGCTCGGGGCGAGTATATCCACATCCTGTGGTTGATAAAATTATGGATGAGAAAGAAATGAAATCGTATCAGATGGTCATGCTCGAAAATGAATATGTGCGTATTGAGATCATGCCTGAAATTGGCGGCCGTATCTATCGCGCTCTGGATAAGACGAACAATTATGATTTTGTTTATTATAATCGCGTGATTAAACCTGCGCTTGTTGGTCTGGCAGGACCATGGATTTCAGGCGGTATTGAATTTAACTGGCCGCAGCATCATCGTCCGAACACGTTTGGCCCTGTGGAGCATGTGATTACGGAGAATGAAGATGGCAGTGCAACTGTATGGGTGAGTGAAATTGACCGAATGTACGGAACGAAGGTCACAACCGGCTTCACACTGCATCCTGGAAAAGCCTATCTCGAAGTTACAGCACAGCTATATAACCGAACCCCGGAGCCACAAACCTTCTTATGGTGGGCAAACCCTGCAGTTGCAGTCAATGATGATACTCAATCGGTGTTTCCGCCGGATGTGACGGCCGTATTCGACCATGGTAAACGTGATGTGTCCAGATTCCCAATTGCAACAGGAACGTATTACAAGAAGGATTATTCCGAAGGTGTAGATATTTCACGCTATAAAAATATTCCGGTTCCTACGTCATACATGGCGTACAAATCCGATTACAATTTCGTGGGCGGTTATGATCATGGGGTTGAAGCAGGTCTGCTTCACGTAGCGAATCACCATGTATCTCCGGGTAAAAAGCAGTGGACTTGGGGGAACGGCGAATTTGGTCAAGCGTGGGATCGTAATTTAACTGATGAGGACGGACCCTATATTGAGTTAATGACAGGGGTATTTACGGATAATCAACCCGATTTCACTTGGCTCCAGCCGTATGAAGAGAAGTCATTTACACAATATTTCATGCCATATAAGAACATCGGAATTGTGAAAAATGCTTCTGTTGATGCTGCCGTCAATCTTGAGGTAGATGAGACTTTACAGACTGCAACTGTGATGGCCTACGGAACTTCGGTATTTGAGGATGCGGTTATTGAACTGAGGGGTCAGCATAGAACGTATGTGAAGGATACGATCACGCTCTCTCCAGAATTAACCTACAAATCGGTCATTACGTTAGATGAAGCCGATCGACCGCATCACTTAATCGTAACGGTATTTGATACGAACGGAAACAGCCTTATATCATATCGTCCAGCGAAGCCTAGTATTGAGAAGGTTCCAGATGCAGCAAAGCCACTTCCGCTACCGGAAGAATTAAAAAGCACAGAGCAATTGTATTTGGCTGGAGTTCATCTGGAGCAATACCGTCATGCCACGTTCGAGCCAGAGCAGTATTATGAAGAAGGCTTAAAAAGAGATGCTTCCGATATTCGAATTAATGTGGCTTATGGAACGCTGCTGCTTCGCCGAGGGTTGTTCAAGCAAGCGGAAGAACATTTCCGTACAGCGATTGAATCGCTGACTTGGCGTAATCCGAACCCCTATGATAGTGAAGCTTACTATCAGCTTGGTGTAGCACTCCGATTGCAGGATCGTAATGAAGAAGCATTTGCTGCCTTTTATAAGGTGGTATGGTCTGCAGCATTCCAAGATAGTGGATATTATGCACTGAGTCAAATTGCTTGTGAACGTGTGGCGTATGGAGAGGCGTTGGAGCTCGCAACAAGTGCTTTGGTACGTAACACTAGAAACTATAAATCAAGACATGTGAAAACAGCACTTTTACGTAAGCTTGGACGTTACTCTGAGGCAATTACATTCGCAGAGGAGACATTGAGGCTAGATATCGCGGACTTCGGTGCTGCATATGAGAGAGTGCTAACGCTTAAATTGCTCGGGCGACAAGAGGAAGCTGCTGAGGCTCAAATGAAGCTTGCACAGTTCATGCGAAACGATGTGCATAACTATCTAAATCTGGCCTCTGATTATGCAGGTAGTGGATTATACGTGGAAGCTGCACAGGTGTTAGAGCAGATTCGTATGGCATCGAATGAACCCACATACCCGATGGTGCATTACACATTGGCTTATGTATACGAGAAAATAGGCCGTAAAGAAGAAGCAACAGCGCAGCGTCAGCTTGCTCAATCCGCACCCTCTGATTACTGCTTCCCGAACAGCTTGTTTGAGCTGCAGGTATTAGAAAGCGCGATTACATGCAATCCACTGGATAGTAAGGCTCATTATTATCTTGGGAATCTATTCTATGATAAAAAACGTGCCGACGATGCCATTCGTCATTGGGAACAATCCGTCGCGCTTGATGATCGTTTCCCGACGGTTCATCGTAACCTTGCGCTTGCTTATTACAATAAGCGGAATGACGCTGCGGCTGCTTTGCAGTCACTTGAACAAGCTTTCCAGTACAATATGAATGATGCGAGAGTATTCTATGAGCTGGATCAGTTGCATAAGAAGATGGGTGTCCCTGCCCAAGAGCGCATGGCAAGATTACAGCAGCATATGGAGCTTGTGGAGAAGCGGGATGATTTGTACCTTGAATATGTGACTCTACTGAATTTGCTTAGCGAGTATGAGGATGCTTTGTCTGTTCTATTAAGACGTCAATTCCATCCATGGGAAGGTGGAGAAGGGAAAGCCACAGGACAATATGTTTTGGCGCTTGTTGAGCTGAGCAAGCAGGCTAATCAGGAAGGTCAATATGAGGAGGCTATCTCATTATTAACACGTGCGCTGCATTATCCAGAGAATTTGGGTGAAGGTAAGCTCGATGGTGCGCAAGAGAATAATGTGTATTACGAGCTTGGTGTGGCTTATAACGGATTAGGCAAGACAGAGGAAGCAGCACGTCACTGGGCGATTGCGTCACAAGGCTTGGAGGAACCAGCCAGCGCAATGTACTACAACGATCAGCCGCCAGAAATGATCTTCTATCAAGGCTTAGCATGGATACAGCTGAATCATCCGAAGGAAGCGAAACGGCGTTTCAATCAGCTGATCGATTTTGCAGAAAGACATCTCTTTGATGAGGTAAAGCTTGATTATTTTGCTGTATCCTTACCTGATTTTCTCGTATTCGAGGATGATCTGAACAGACGCAATCAAATTCATTGCTTGTTCATGATGGGTCTAGGCTTATTAGGCTTAGGGAAAATGACGGAAGCGAAAGAGCGCTTTGAAGAAGCATTGGACTTGGAGCCGAACCATCAGGGAGCTCGAATTCATAAGGCGATGTGCTTGGAATCGTAAACGAAATAAGCAGCTTTATGATGCTAAACAATAACTGGTTCGATTTGGAATTTTGTTTCAACTCTGAAAGCCCCGGGTTAATGGAGACTATCTACAGCCTATATTCGAAAGGAGAGATTGATGATGGAACCGGGCTATAAAGATAGAAGTGTTGAAGTGGAGCATACAGAGGTGCAACGGAAGTCGGATTCCAGTGTTGTCGCATCTACCTTTATTAAATATGCTGCTTATATTATTATTTTTTTCGGAGCACTTTTCTTCTTAGTCAAATATGTCTTCCCGATGTTCTAATTGAGATTTCAACGAACCGTATACAAAAATCCATCCCCTGCACAATGCGGGATGGATTTTTGAATTTAACGAACCCTATAAATTTCTCTGGATGGAATCCGGTGATTCCGCAGAATTACGATAAAAGAACCAGCACTCGTTCAGCAGCTTGATCTGACGGCGGTCTTTTTTGTAATAGGCTTTCATCAGTTGATGGCAGAGCCACTGTGGCAAGGGTATCACTCCTCTAACTGCTTACGTAAGTTAGCATATGGAGAAATGAGCCTAAAGGTGACGATTTACAGAATGCTTTCTGCTTCCTCTTCGTACCACTGCTCTAATTGAGCTTGCAATGCCCGAATCTCGGTCAGCAGGGAGATCAGTGGATAGTTCTTCTGCTCTTGAACAGAGGCGAAGGCCTGCTCCAATCTATTGATATAATCCAGACCGGACTCCAGGGAGTAATCCTCACGTAACAGATCCAGTGAATCACACTCAGCAATCGCTAAGGGCAGATCCGGTACATTATCGGCTGTCAGCTTGTCGATTTCTTTGTTTAGACGTAAATTGAGCGCACTTAGCTGGTACGCATATTCCTCGGGCATTTCCACGAATTGCAATTCTTGATGTTGCTGCAAAATTACATACCGCATTTTCGGCATTGGTCATTCTCCCTCCGTACTTGTCTTCCTTCTTGACAGTTTAGCCTATGCACAAGTTACAATTCAAGTAGAGATGTTAATTCCCGTGGAAAGGACTTGTGATAGAACGCTATGGAAACGATGAGCAACGAAGAGCTTCAGCTGTGGATTGAGCAGGTGTCGCGGGACAGCTTTGGTGTACCCTTTAGGCACAAGGCAAGCTTTAACAGCCGATTATCTTCAACAGGCGGACGATATTTTACCAAAAGCCATAATATAGAGATTAATCCCCATCAGCTTGCTATGTTCGGTAGAGAAGAGACGGAGAAGATTATCAAACACGAGCTCTGTCATTATCATCTGCATTTGGCGAAGCGAGGGTATATGCATCGTGACACTGATTTCAAGAGACTGCTTGCACAAGTTGGCGGAAGTCGCTACTGTCAGACATTGCCGGGTGCGAAAGCTCGGAAGTCACTGCCTTATCGGTACAAGCTGATCTGTACAGCGTGCGCCATGGAGTATCCGCGTAAGCGAAAAGTAGATCCCAAGCGCTACCGCTGCGGTAAATGTTCGGGGAAGCTGAAGCTGCTGGCGCTGGAAGTCCAGTAATCAGACACGAGCATGGCGTTATTTTATAACCAGACCCATCAATCCCACAAAGGAAACAGCTTGCTGAGGCGAAATGATGCATCCTTCTAAATCCTGAATATCCACGATTAAGCCACTGAACTCGCAGTCACTTAGATCAATCCCGTTAAGCTTTGATCCTGATAAGGTGGCTTGATCAATATTACACTCACTGAAGCTGACCTTCTGGAAATTGGATTGGTAGTAATCAGAGCTCATCAATGAACTATTCTCAAAAGCAACCTGCTTCAGATTAGCCATTCGAAACGTTGCAAAATCCCCGATACAATCTACCACGCGAACATTTTGGAATCGCCCCCTTGTAAAGTCCGTACCAATGAGCTTGCAGTTTCTAAATTCGGTTCGATGAATAATCGCATTCGTAAAATCCACATTGGATAGATCGCATCGCTCAAAAATCACATCCATCAGCTCAATCCCAGTTAAGGACGACTCGATAATCGTAACATTTTTAAAAACCACTTGATCAAAGCTGACTTTATTCGCCTCTTGATTATCAATAACTGTATCGCTTATGCTGCAACGACTAAATTCATCTTTGGTTTGCAGCGAGTATATTTGCTCAGGGAGTAGAGCGTCTGGATCTGATATTTTTGGTGAATCCATTTTGAATTTCATATGTACCTCCATTTAATGAATGCTCGTTTCTTATTAAATTAACTATCTTAGGGTTCAGCAGATTTGTCAATTCTCAGTAGCGCTCAGACCTTTCGGGAGATACGTACAAATACACCTTTTTCTGGATAAAATCACACATCGTTTTGTAAGCGTTACCAACTTAAGATGGAAGGGAAGTCCATATTAGGTAGAGGGGGTACATTTATGAAACGATTCAGGTCCGCGATGGCGGGTCTGCTCGCGATGCTGCTGATTTTCTCAAGCTTGCCTGTGATGGGAATCGGTAGCGGTTCCGTAGGTGCAGAGGGGGCCAACGGAACAGGCGCAGGGCTAATCCCATCAGGGACAGTACTCATCAAGAATAAGTGGAAAAATAATTTCTTATATGAAACGTCTGATGGTATCGTGCGTTATGGCATGACCAATCCAGCGGACACATCATCGCATTGGACAGTGGAGACGGTAAATGGTCTGTCACGAATTAAGAATGTGAAGACGGGCCACTACATTACAATGGCTGGTAATAACGGCAAAGAGGATACACTTAAGGCGGCGGATCTCCAAGGAGCTGGAAGTGTTACGGATCAATGGCTGATCGATATTTCCAATAGAAACGGATACATGATCATCCGAAGCGCGAGCGTACCTGAGAGTAAGCTGGTTATCCATGAGGAGAATCAGCTTGGTTATGCGCAGGTAAGCTCGGATATCAATATTACGTTTGAGAGTCCGCAGTGGGCTTTTATCGATCCTAACGCAGGAACAGTACCTGTACGGTTGGAAAGCCGGATGCGTCCCGGTCAGGTGATGTATGAGGAAAAAGGAAATGTACTTTACGGTAAACAGCCTTTGAAGAATGAGGCTGCCCAGTGGCTTCTTGAGCCGGGAACGGACGACGGAACACTGATGATTCGAAACCGTGAGACGGGTCATTATATTAAGCAAAATGAAGTGACTTGGGCTGGAGTTTTTTCGCAAGAAATCGATCCGGACAAGGTGACGCTAAGCGAATGGGTGAAGGAAGATGCACCAGGTGCGGATGGAGCGGGTTTTATTACCTTAAGTAATAAAGGATTAACCGACGGAGTTAAACCTTTATGGCTGAATCCTCAGTTTGAGGAAGATAATAACGTGCGCTCTAACAGCTGGCCGGGTGAAGCAACCAATCCTAATGCCCAGTGGAAAATCGTTCCTATTTCCGAGTTGCAGCCGGTACGCTTGGCAACTTATACAGATGCACAAGTAGCTACAGATTTCTTGTATGAATCCGCAAACGGTGCACTTAAGCACGGATTAATTGCTCCAGATACTGCTGATTCATCCGATTATCTATGGTATATAGAGGATTATGACGGCAATAAACGTATTCGTAATGCAGCAACTAATCATTATCTTTCGTATAGTGATGGCACAGCCAAGGCCTTGCAGATCAGTGGTAGCCAACCATCGGATCAATGGAATTTTAAAGATTCTGATGATTATGATGACTACCAGACGTTAGAAAATTGCGGGAGTAAAGGCATCTATCTATCTACCTTGGGTGGAGACAGTGCAGGAGCAAGTGGGGATGCGACTTCATTAAGCGCCCAGTGGCAGCTTCTAGACCCTAACACACCAACAGATGGCACCATTCCATATTATCGTATTCAAAATGGCTGGAAGTCTTTTTATTGGTATGAATCTGCTGACGGCCTTTTGAAGTACGGAAATATGCAGAAGGATGGCTCTGATCAATGGCTGGTTGAGAAGTACAATGGCCGTAAGCTATTCAAGAATAAGAAAACAGGCCACTATATTAACACGGTGAATATGCCAGATGGCCATATTCAGGTCACCGAGCTACCAGACAGGAATAATGTGCAGCAGGCATACATCTGGACAGGAAAAAATATTGGGAATAGTACCTACGTAATCAGTAGTGTCCTCGACAAGGAACCTAATACATTCCCTGAAAAATTCATCTCACTTCAGAATCTCACTAAATATGCTGAGTATGGTGTGATCAATCCAGGCTGGGGCAGTCCGCAGTGGAGATTTGTTCCTGTCACCGAGAAAAAGCAGGACTTGTTCCGCTTCAAGCTAGACGCTGTAAATGGTGAAGATCAATATCTTAAGGACGGTCCTTTGCTGAGTTCTCCAGATGTACTAGAGAAATTGCTAGAATCTAAGACTGTCACCGAAGCTGTCTATGATTCGCAGGACACTGAAGTAGTGGTGCCGCAGGATAAGACGGAATCTGCAACCGCTGACGCAAAAATGACCCCTCTAGCCGCTGCGAACGAGGATGTAACAGTAGGTCAGGCTACTTATGGTTCACTTGATATGAATGACGATGCCTTTGTCTGGCAGCTGCAAGAAATAGCTGGTAGCAATGGATCTGTGAAGATTAAAAATAAAGGTACTGGACGTTACCTTTCCCTGGAGCATATAGGTGGTGCAGTAGATGAGATTGAGCCTAATGTTGCCGTTCAGACACTGCAAACCATCTATGATGTATGGGGCAGCATTAAGTGGATTGTGGATATGCAGCCTTCAGGTCTGACTACTTTCAAGAGTGGATGGGCTGGCCACTATATGTATGGGGCTTCTGATGAGAATGGGAATCCGATTATAAAGATCAGTAAGGCTCCCGATGCAGCGGATAGAAACAGTGCTCATTTTGCCGCTGAAGCCGTTGAAGCGATTGCGCCACCGATCCCTGCTTACCCTGTAAGATTTAAGAATGCAAGCAGTGGGGAGTATTTATACGAGAATGAGCACGGAGTTGTTCTGTACGGGCAGCCGTCGGCAGAGAATGGATTCTCGCATTGGAATATATCTGTGCAGGACGGCAAACAGACGATTATCAATCGAGCAACAGGCCATTATTTAACATTGAATGGAGATTATTCATACTTGGAGAGCAGTAGCGCGGAACCGGCTATAGACGGAGCATCTGCTTGGGAAGTAAGCTTGGCTTCCGATTATACGCATTACACCATTCGTAGTCTCTATGGAGAATACGACGATGAATTAATAAACATTGCGAATAAGACAGGATATGCTGAACGTGCGCTCCTATTAGAGAGTGACGGCTTAGCTCAATGGACACTTGAAGCGGCTCAACAGGAGTTTACTACTCCGTCTAGAGAACTGCGCAATAACAACACAACTACTCCAGTTCAGAACGATACCAATATTATAACGATCGTACCAAAAGGGCTGACTGGCAAAGTATTGGCTGAACAAGAAGGGGCGCTCGTATATGCGAAACCTTCCGATACAGCTGCTCACTCCCAGTGGATCGTTCAGGATGTAAATGGACATAAACGCATAATGAACGTTCAGACCAAACATTATCTTTCTTTAAATGAAGCAGACCAAGCCGTCTTGTTAGCTTCTGGGGAAACTGAACGTTCCCAGTGGACGCTGGAAGGGAAATTAGGCTACAAGCTCCTGCTAAGTGCGGATAAAACAGCCTATCTTACTCACGACGCATCAGCTGTTCAACTCGGCTCTGCTGTGGGAACCGATAGCACTCTTTGGAGCTTCTTGCCCATTCCTTCAGATGCAATTTATGCAGGAGGAGAAGCATTCCAAGGAGATCATGTTATACGGTATGCAGTCAATGCTCAGCAAGCCGGTGAATATGATGCCGTTGTTCGTTACAAGAATACTTCCAGTGATGTAACGGATCTGTTGCTTGAGGTGAACGGCCTGAAGGAATCGGCTAAAGTTAGCTTGGCGAAGTCCTCCTCTTGGACGACTGAACAGGTGAAGCTGAAGCTTCGTGCAGGGATTAATACGGTTTCTCTAAGCAACGGCAACATTGATTGGGGCAAAGTAAGTATTGATAGCCTGACCGTAAAAAATAGCGTAAACAAAGTTTACCGCGGAGCCACAGTTCCTTACATTAGTTATGAAGCTGAAGATGCAGCGACTAACGGAACGCTGATCGGTCCTTCGCGGAAATATCTCACAATGGCTTCAGAGGCTTCTGGACGACAAGCTGTCGCCTTGAAGAATACGGGGGACTATGTAGAGTTCAAGCTTGCAGAAGCAGCTAATTCTATTGTTCTTCGCTATTCCATTCCTGACAGTTCGGATGGTGCTGGTGCTGATGAAACCTTGACCCTATATGTAGATGGAGTTAAGAAAAAGCTTAATCTGACATCAAAATACGCTTGGGAATACGGTAGTTACCCATGGTCTAATGATCCTCGTCAAGGGAGTGGACATCGCTTCTTTGATGAAATTCATGCTCTGATTGGGAATGCTCCTGCTGGAGCTACCATTCGTTTAGAGAAGGGAACAGGAGACAATGCCACTTCATACGTCATCGACTTGGTGGATATGGAGCAGGTAGCACCTGAGTTAACACGTCCTGAAGGATTTATTTCCGTAACGGATTTTGGAGCGGTAGCCAATGATGAGGGAGATGATACCGCAGCCTTCAAAGCAGCGCTTGCCGAAGCGGAGGCAACAGGTATTGGGGTTTGGTTCCCAGCAGGTACCTTCAATGTCGGAGAGGGTTTGCTGGATCTGGATACGGCCGAAATTCGTGGTGCAGGCATGTGGTATACAGTTCTGAATGGAGCTAAATTTTATGGTCATGGCGGCAAAGTCGGTGTATACGACCTATTAATTGATGGTGGTATAAACGTACGAGATGATGAAGCATTCACCAACGCCTTCCATGGTGCTTTTGGGCAAGGCTCGGTCATTCAGAACGTATGGATTGAACATACCAAAGCAGGCTTGTGGTTAACACAACCTATTGGTGAGAAGGCTCGGACAAATGGTCTGTACATGGCAGGTCTTCGAATCCGTAACCTTATGGCAGATGGAATTAACTTTGCCGTAGGCACGGGCAACAGCATGATGGAACAAAGTGACATCCGTTATCCAGGGGATGATGGTATTGCGATGTGGTCGTTCACAGATGCCAAACTGAATGATGTGAATGGTACGGAACGTACACTGAGTTATAGCAATACGGCACGCTTTAATAACGTCTCATTACCGTGGTTGGCCGATAACATTGTGGTCTTCGGTGGTAAAGATAACAGAATTCAAGATAACGTGGTAAAAGACACTGTGACTAACGGAGCCGGGATCGCTGTATCTACCCGTTTCTCCGCAGAGCCGTTCCAAGGAACGACTATCGTTGAGCGGAATACATTACTTCGCACAGGCAGTTATGATTCCGGTTATGGGGTGAATCTCGGTGCATTATGGCTGTACGCTGGTGAGAGTGATCTGAAAGGAAAAGTGTTCATCCGTAACAATACGGCGCTCGACAGCACCTATTCTGGCCTGATTGCCCACGGTAACCTTGAGGGAGAAGCGCTCACGACGATTGATGGAATTATGCTGACGAATAATGTATTAGACGGGGCAGGCACAAGCGGTATAGAAGTTACGAAAAATCTGAAAGGTAACCTGCTCGTCGACAACTTGATTATTCGTGGCGAACGGATGAATCTCCTGACCAATGCATCTCCTGAATTAAGCATCATTGAACAGAACCAAGGAATAGCCACAGCTGTTAAACCGTTCTCCCTCAAGCTTGAAGATGGACAGAGCGGACCTGTTGTACTGGAACAAGGAAAGTCAGCGATCCTTCAGGTGTTTGACAAAGAAGGGGTGGAGATTACTTCACAAGCTACACTTGTGCTGACGAACAGTAATATTGCTACTTTTACAAACGGCAGTCTGCATGGGCTTAAAGCGGGAAGCACAGACTTCACGGTAACTGTTGGCAACGATAAGAGGGTGTATACAGTTGAGGTGGTATTACCTAATGGTGGGACGGATCCTGTGGATCCGACTGAACCAACAAGTACACCTAGTCCAACGAGTACACCAGCTCCAACGAGCACACCAGGTCCAACTATTACTCCTGATCCGGCGGGGTCAGTAAATCCTGTTGCACCTGTCGCTACACCAATGCCAACACCAGCTGCAAATCATGATGCGCAGTTAAAGGCTAAGGCGACTGCTGGGCAGGCTGTGATCGAGATTTCAGCTAATGGAGATGGTACAGCTCGCTTTAGCGCAGAAGCTTTACGCAATGCGGCAGTACTTAGCCCGAATGCGGTGCTTGTTATTGCCAGTGGCGATATGAGCTATCGCTTCCCTCTAGGACTCGTGGAGAGCGTGCTGAAAGCGGCACAAATGCCAGCAGGTACGCTAGAGTTCCAACTAAATCCGCTAAGCGGAAAAGGATTGGAACAACTGCTTGCTAAGGCTAAGCAGCAAGGCTTTACTGTACAAGGAACTCCGGCAAGTATTACCTTAAAGGTTACAGATGGCAAAACCATTGTACCTGCTAATGGATTCGGCACCACCTATGTAGAACGTACATTTATGATTAAGGAAGCGCTGGATGCGAAGACGGGGGTAGTCCTTATTTATGATGAACAGACAGGTTCCTTCCGTTATGTACCTGAGATGTTTGAACTCGTGGATGGGATGACAAAGGTTACTGTTAAGAGCAGTAGTGCGAGCGGTGTATTCGTCGCAGCACTGCACCCTGTTACATTTGGGGATATTTCTTCACACTGGGCAAAGAATGAGATTGAGATGCTTGCTAGTCGACTGATCTTGACCGGACAATCCGCAGATACATTTGCGCCTCAGAAATCAGTCAGTCGTGCCGAGTTCGCGGCTATGCTAATTCGTTCGTTGGGTCTTGTCGCTGAGAACACAACGAAGACCTTCAGTGATGTGTCCGATTTATCGTGGTATGCAGCGGACGCAAGAGCGGCAGCAGCTCTAGGATTAGTTCAAGGCTATGAGGATGGAACCTTCCGTCCGAATGCTCCTATTACACGGGAGCAAATGGCTGTTATGGCAGCTAGAGCATTGAAGCTGCTGAACCTTGGAGCTGAAGTATCTGGAGCAAACACTGCTACAAATGTTTTCACAGATGCATCTTCTATTTCTTCTTGGGCAACTGAAGCTGTGAATGTCTTAACTGCTAAAGGGATTATGAAAGGCCAATCCGCAGGCAGCTTTGCGCCTGGCAGTGATACTAGCCGTGCAGAAGCAGCTGTAATTCTAGTTCGTTTGCTTAGAACAGCTAAATTATTGAATTAGCTTCGGTGGTAGAAGCTATAACATTTCATATGTAAAAAGACAGCAGAGCGGCGGTTCTCCGATTATTGGAGAATTGATGCTCTGCTTTTTTGCATATAAGGTCAACTGATCCGATAGCGGCCTCCTACGCGATACAGCATTATTTCAGCTTTCCCATTGATAGATTGACTCTGTAATTTCCGAACTTCAGCAGCTCGTCGAGAAAGTTATTCAATTCCTCTTGGCTTCCCGTACGAACACGTATCCAATAGCAGCCTTCTCCGCTGACGCGATGCATTTCTTTAACGCTGTCATGCTGCTTTGCGAATGTCTGAAAGGCTGGATGGACCGTATTCGAACCCAGAAACACAGTAATAAAGGCATGTATAGTCTCCCCAACCTTATCCGGATTCCAGCGAACGGTGTAACCTTCAATGACTCCTGTGTCCTGCATTTTGCGAATACGCGCGCCCACAGCTTGACCTGTCATATGGACTTGCTGCCCAATGTCTCTGTGACTGATCGTGGAATCTTCAATTAGAAGCTGTAGGATGCGAAAATCCACATCATCTATGGAATAAGAACTCATCATTATCTAAAATCCTTTCTGCGTGAAAGTAGAACAGGCCAATCTCTTTCTAATCTCAATGTATTCTGTTTCAAGGTCAAACTATAATTAAATGTAGCAGAAGAGATCTGAAAGAAAGAAGGGCTTACGATGAAAATACAGCATATTCGCAACGCGACCCTATGGATTGAGTATGGAGGATGTACATTTCTGATCGATCCTATGTTGAGTGAGCAGGGTGTTAATCCTCCCATTTTTAATACCGAAAATGACCGTCGGAATCCGCTCGTTCCTTTGCCGGGAGCCATAGAACAATGGCTGAGTCCTAATGTAATTCTTGTCACACATCTTCATCAGGATCATTGGGATGCCGCTGCCATTTCTTTGTTGCCGCATGATCTACCACTATTATGTCAGGAAGGAGACGGAGATAAATTATCGAAGCAGGGGTTTGAGCATACCACGGAAATTAGAGATTCGCTGACGTTTAATGGAATAACTATAACACGTACTGATGGACGGCATGGCACTGGAGTGACTGGTAAACTTATGGGTAAGGTATCCGGGTTTGTGTTTCAGGCGGAAGGAGAACCTGTTCTATATGTGGCTGGGGATACAATTTGGTGTGATAAGGTGAAAATGGCATTGGACGTTTTTAAACCTGAGGTGACAGTTGTAAATGCTGGTGGTGCGCAGTTTTTAAGCGGATGCCATATCACAATGAATGAGCAGGATGTCGTAGACTTATGCGAATATGCTCCTTCTTCTAAGGTCATCGCTGTACACATGAACGCCATCAACCATTGCCTAGTTACCCGAGATAAGTTAAAAGCTCACTTGGAGAAGGAGGAGCTACAAGATCGAGTACAGGTTCCGGAAGACGGGGAATGGTGTGTATAGACTAGAGGGGGATAGCTCCCTCTTAAATCTATATTGAGGTAGAGTAAGAGGTAAATTTGAAAACGATCACAAAAATTATTTTACCCGCTTGACTAGACCTTGAAATCATGATAAATTAATTCATGTTCACTTCTAAATTTACTTCTAATGTTCCCTGATAGCTCAGTTGGTAGAGCACTCGACTGTTAATCGAGTTGTCACAGGTTCGAGTCCTGTTCGGGGAGCCATTTTTATGGAGAGATACCCAAGTGGCTATAAGGGGACCCTCTGCTAAGGGGTTAGACTGCGTAAGCGGTGCGTGGGTTCGAATCCCACTCTCTCCGTTCTGAATTACATAAGAAGAGCTTCCATTTTGGGGGCTCTTTTTTTGTTGTATAAATTGTCTTTTTTCTAAATTATTAGTGATGATGGTGGCCGGATTCTATATTTGGGAAGGTGAATAGAGTGAGAAAAGCGAATGTTTACTAATAAGCCTAACGAAGTCGATTACATCAGCTAACACAGTAGTTATACTGCGGAGGGAAAATGAAAATTTTAAATCAATTACAAACTAAACTGTCAAGTAGATATGATAGTCTTGATCGTGATCAAGAAGGAAATAAAAATACCAAATTTGCTGACATAATAATTGATGATAGGTCTCTTTACCAAACGCTTAAAAAACATGATATGGTTCCATCGCTCGGGTGGGGTAGTGAAGAGCATCAAAGGAAAATGATTAACTATTTCTTGTTAAACGAAATGCATGAATATTTGTACTATAGGTACCCAATATTAGTCTGTCCCTGGTGTGGCGATGAAGAATGCGGCTTTATATCCGTATTTATTGAAAAAGAAGAGAATCTTATCATATGGAGAGATTTCAAACTGGAACCCAGCAATAAAGCTATTAATGTTGGGCCTTTTTATTTTGAATGGGATGAGTACGAGAAAGTTATAAATGGGACTTTTGGAATTGCGGGGATTCAATGTTAGAGATAAAACATCCGGAGGAACTTATGTCGATTAATCCTAAGATACTTTATAGCTCAAATGAAGAAACAGATTACGTTAGAAAAAAACTTATTGAATTTAATTCTAAACAAGTACCAAATGGCATCTATGAGGAGGTGAATTTATGCTTGAAGGATGATAAAGGAGATATTATTGCCGGTATCAACAGTGCGATATGTTGGAATTGGATGGAGATTGGTATTTTGTGGGTGGATGATAACTATCGTAGTCAAGGTTACGGGAAAAGATTATTGGAAGAAGCAGAGCAAGTTGCTAGAGCGAAAAAATGTACTTTTATCAAATTAGATACATTCAGCTTTCAAGCGCCTGGATTTTATAAGAAGTATGGATATAAAGTGATTGCAACTATCGAAGATGCTCCACTTGGAAGTAAGCATTTTTACTACAAAAAGGATCTTAGCTATGAGTAAGGTGGTTTGAGAAAGGATTAACCTAAACTCAAAGGAGCGAAATAAACATGGAGCTTTTTAAACAAATACCCCTGTACAGATTTTTGGCATTGTGTAATGAAAGTGGTATGGAAAAAACAATATTAGATTGTGGTGCAGGAGGAGATACACCTCCACTAAGTTTGTTTGCGAATTATGGATACGCTACATACGGAATAGAGATGAATGTTGAACAAATGAACAGAGCTAATCAGTTCGCAGCAGAAAGAGGGCAGAATTTAAACATACATCAGGGTGACATGAGACAGTTGGCATTAAACGATGAGTCGATGAGTTTTGTGTATTCGTATAATTCTATTTTTCATATGAAAAAACAAGATGTGAAAGAAGCAATAAATGAATTGAAACGGGTGCTGAAACCTGGTGGGCTATTGTTCGTTAATTTTTTAACCCTTAAGGATTTTCGAGTCGGTGACGGGGTTGATTTAGGGGAACATCAGTATGAACAAATGGAAGATGATGAATTAGTGATCCACTCTTATTATGATTATCATGAGGCGGATTCTATGTTTGAGGATATGCAATTAATATACAAAGAAGATCGAGTATTGGAAAGAAAGTTTGAAGGCGAATGGATACGGCAAGGATTTATTGATTACATATATAAAAAATAAGCTCTTGGAATGACAGCTTCGGTTTTTGTAAAGCGAGTTACTAGTAAGTTGAGTTCTAAAGAGGTTGGAACTATTATATTAAAGCAAAACGAAATTAACATTACTGTCAGAGATGAACTTGGTCATAGTCTATTAGTGGGCGCAGCTGATAGTGAAGAGAAGTTCTTATTGGCAAGTTTGTTACAACATCAAATAAGTCAAATGATGTAATCTTTTTAGAAAGAATTATTCTGGGATTATGATGATAAAAAAGGAGATATGCAAATGAATAACAGATCAGACTTGCTAAATCAGTTTAAGGAATGGAATGGATTTGTTCTAGAAATTATTGATTTAGATTGGAAAACACCCATCGCTGAAGGAAAATGGGCAATTCATGATGTTGTTAGTCATATAATGCTATGGGATAAATACTTTTATGAATCGACAATAGAACCGATAGTGTGCGATAAAGCGATAACACTTCAACTTATTGATTTCGATCTATTTAATAATGATGCTGTTACATATGGTAAGACAAAAACTAAAGACGAAATAATAGAATTGACGATGAAGTATCGTAACTTAATATTAGATTGTATAGGTAGTCTTGAAGAGGAAAAATACTCGGAAAAATATGTTGACGGAAGGTTTTGCTTTGAGTCATATTTAAAGGATTTTATATCACATGACCGACATCATATGATGCAGATTAAAGAATTAGAATTAAAAGAAAAAATGTGAACAGCTTATTCTCCTTCCGTTTATCGGTTGGGAATAAGCTTTTTTTTGTATGTCATAATGAGATAAATGTTATATTATTTCCCATTGAGTTCAGCATTCGAATGAATATCGAACATGGGTCAATTGTTGCCGAACTTCAAAAATCTCTGCTTTCCTCAGTTTTCCTCCTCCCTACACATTTTTCCGTAGAATCACTCCTTGTTCAATGAATTTATATGTCATGTAATATAACGTAAATATTGAATTTTTTAGTAAATAACACAGTTATCGTTAATCTATTTGTATTTTTATGTTAATATAAGTGACATAAAATAATGAAAATGAATGTAAGCTTAAGAAAGGTGCTTTTTAAAAAGTGAATATAGGAATAGGGGGACGGCGATGGAGTATTTCATTCAACAATTAATTAACGGGATTTCTGTAGGGAGCATCTATGCTCTGATCGCACTAGGGTACACCATGGTTTACGGGATTATTAAATTGATCAATTTTGCTCATGGTGATGTGTTTATGGTGGGGTCGTTTATTGGATTGTTCAGCGCTAGGTATCTGGCTACGGCAGGGCTGCCTCCAATCCTGGTCTTACTTATTTCATTGGTGATCTCTATGACCATCAGTGCGTTACTGGGGATGTCGATCGAACGGCTAGCCTACAAACCTCTACGAAAAGCCTCGCGGATCGCTGTACTTATTACTGCAATCGGCGTTTCTTTTTTTCTGGAATACACAGGTGTATTTGTTCTCGGGCCTCAGGCTAAAGGCTTTCCAGAGATACTTAATAAGCAACAATACACCTTGTTTGGTTCTTCGATTCAGGTAGACTCCAACCAAATTATGATCTTGGGAACGACGGTTGTTTTGATGATCATTCTCCAGTATATTGTGCACCGAACCAAGATCGGTAAAGCGATGCGGGCTGTTTCTTTTGATATGGAAGCTGCACGCCTGATGGGAATTAATGTAGATCGGACAATTTCAGCTACTTTTGCTATAGGATCTGCACTTGCGGCAGCGGCGGGCGTTATTTTTGGAATGACTTACAATTCGGTTGACCCGATGATGGGTGTGCTCCCAGGACTCAAAGCTTTCGTGGCTGCTGTGCTTGGTGGCATTGGCAGTATTCCCGGCGCTTTGGTGGGTGGGCTTCTGCTGGGTACAGTTGAGACAGAGGTTTCTTCTCTGGGGTATTCCTCGTGGCGTGATGGTGTGGCCTTTGCTGTACTCATCCTAATCCTTATCTTTAAACCGTCCGGGCTGTTTGGTAAAAATGTCCGTGAGAAAGTGTAGGGAGATGCCGTATGAAGAAGATAAACAAGTCATTTTGGATCGGCATCGTCTTAGCTATTGTCCTATATGTCATCATTCAAGTTCTTCTAACAACGGGAATATTTGATGATGTTATGGAGTCTACGCTAATTCTAATTTGTATAAATGTCATGCTGGCGGTGTCTTTGAATCTGATTAACGGGATAACAGGGCAATTCTCAATCGGGCATGCTGGATTTATGTCCATTGGTGCGTATGTTTCTTCTATTCTAACTCTGAATTTTGACATGCCTTTCGTACTGGCGTTAGTAATCTCTGGTCTGGTGGCTGCATTCTTTGGTGTACTTATCGGGATTCCGACCTTGCGACTAAACGGAGATTACTTGGCCATTGCTACACTGGGATTTGGTGAGATTATTCGGATTGTTCTGCTCAATACAGAATATGTGGGCGGGGCTTCAGGTCTAAGCGGCATCCCCAATCAAACGACTTGGACGATTATGTTTCTGTTCACACTGGTCACGGTTGTTGTGGTCAATAACTTTATACGTTCCACTCACGGCCGAGCTTGTATAGCGATTCGGGAGAATGAAATTGCTGCTGAAGCGATGGGGATTAATACGACTTTGTACAAAGTCATTGCTTTTTCACTCGGTGCATTATTTGCGGGGATAGCTGGTGGTCTCTCTGCTCATAAGTTCTACGTCATCAATCCTGGTAGCTTTAATTTTCTGAAATCATTCGAAATTCTAGTCATGGTTGTGTTAGGTGGACTAGGAAGTACAAGCGGTGCCATCGTGGGTGCGATTGTGCTGACAGTGCTCTTTACGGTGCTTCAGGAGTATCCGGAGCTGCGGATGATTATTTACTCGGCGATTCTAATTCTGATGATGATTTTTCGGCCTAAGGGGCTGCTTGGCAGCACGGGTTTTTCTTTCTTGAAATTGTCTAAAAAGGAGGTCAAGCCAAGTGACAGCATTAACAGCGGAAGTGCTTCTTGATGTTCAACAGGCGAGTCGTGCATTTGGGGGACTTAAGGCGCTGAATGAGGTAACCCTCCACATTAATAAAGGTGAGTTGATTGGACTTATTGGACCTAATGGGGCTGGGAAAACAACTCTTTTTAATCTGCTGACGGGGGTATATCCGCCTTCCAGCGGCAACATTACTCTGAGCAATCAGGCAGTGGGTGGGATGAAGCCTTATCGTATTAATCGAAAAGGGGCTGCGCGGACATTTCAGAATATTCGGCTATTTACCGCTATGACGGTTCTCGATAATGTTAAGATCGCGTTTCACCAGCATGCCAGACATTCAATCTTTACCTCTATGCTCCGGTTGCCTAAGCATTTTACAGAGGAGAACAAAATTACACAGAAGGCTATGGACATTCTCAAAATCTTTAATCTAGCTGATCAATGTGATGAATGTGCCGGGAATCTTAGTTACGGAAATCAGCGGCGACTGGAAATTGCGCGTGCGCTTGCAGCGGGGCCTAAGCTTTTGCTATTGGATGAACCTGCGGCAGGGATGAACCCGAACGAAACCAAAGAGCTAATGAATCTGATTGCTTGGATCCGTGAGTCCTTTGATCTGTCGATCTTGCTTATCGAGCATGATATGTCCCTTGTGATGGGAGTGTGTGACCGGATTTATGTGCTGGATCGCGGAATGCTGATTGCTGAGGGTACACCGCTACAAATAAGGAATCATCCAAAAGTCATCGAAGCCTATCTAGGACAGGAGGCGTAGTGGACCATGCTTAGTATACAAGAAATTAATGTGTATTATGGGGCCATCCATGCCTTGAAGGATTTAAGTATGCATGTAAAAGAAGGCGAGATTGTAACTCTAATTGGAGCTAATGGAGCAGGAAAGTCTACATTGCTCAAGACCCTCTCAGGATTGCTGAAACCGAAGACAGGTACTATAGATTTCCTTGGAAAATCGATTGCGAACCAGAGTGTGCAGTCCATCGTAAAACAGGGGCTTATTCATTGTCCGGAAGGCAGGCGTGTATTTGCTAATATGTCGGTGGAAGAAAATCTGGAGTTAGGCGCTTTTTTACAAGATTCGGGCAGCTTAGCTGCTGATTTTGCCAAGGTCTACTCCACCTTCCCGCGTCTTCTAGAGAGGAAAAAACAGCTTGCCGGCACCTTGTCTGGCGGGGAGCAGCAGATGCTCGCTATGGGGCGTGCAATGATGGGGCATCCCAAGCTATTGCTGCTAGACGAACCTTCCATGGGGCTGGCTCCATTGCTCGTTCAGGATATTTTTCGGATCATCCAAGAAGTGAATGCCTCTGGAACGACAGTACTTCTTGTAGAACAAAATGCGCATCAGGCACTTAAGATTGCTCATCGAGCTTATGTGCTCGAAACAGGCAGAGTGGTGCTTGAGGGAGATGCCAAGGAATTGGCAGACTCGGAAGAGATCAGAATGGCTTATCTGGGACATTAATTCATCGGTTAGTTCACAACAGCATCACAGAAAGAACCTATAAATCATTTATTTTGGGAGGCTGGAAGAGGATGAAGAAAATCGGGGCCATATTGATGACTGTGTTATTGGCTGGTGGATTGCTGGCAGGCTGTGGGAACAAGACCGACGACACTACCGCTGAGGGTGAGAATGCTGGTGGAGGGACCATTAAGATTGGAGCAGACCTTGAGCTTACAGGCGGCCAGGCTTCCTTCGGTGATTCTGCACTTAAAGGGGCAAAGCTGGCGGTAAAAGAAATTAATGATGCTGGTGGAGTGCTCGGCAAAAAACTTGAATTGATTGAAGCGGATAATGCATCTAAGTCGGAAGAGGCGACACGCGCAGCGCAAAAGCTAATTACTACCAATAAAGTCGTAGCTATTATCGGTGCAACTACATCTACGAATACACTAGGGATTGTTCCTGTTGCTCAAGAAAAAGGCATTCCTCTGGTCAGCTCCTCAGCCACTAACCCCAAAGTAACTGTTGATGAACGTACTGGTGACTTGAATGAATGGGTATTTCGCGCCTCTTTTATTGATCCTTTTCAAGGAGAAGTAATGGCGAACTTCGCCAAGGATACACTTAAAGCGAAAACAGCAGTTATTTATACAGATGCTTCTAGTGATTATTCCAAAGGGCTGCAAACCTTTTTCAAAGCTACTTTTACTAAAAATGGCGGCTCTATCTTAAGCGAAGAATCCTATCAACAAAAAGATTCTGATTTTAAAGCCGTGTTAACACGTATTAAAGAAGCTAATCCTGATGTGATTTATCTCCCGGGCTATTATGAAGAGGTCGGCAAAATCGTAAAACAAGCTCGTGAGATGGGCATCACTGTTCCGTTTATGGGCGGGGATGGCTGGGATTCACCACAGCTGGCTGAGATTGCCGGCGCTGAGGCGCTCAATAATACGTATATGTCCAATCACTATTCACCTGAAGATAGCTCGCCTGAAGTGAAATCGTTCGTAGATGCCTTCAAGGTTGCAAATGGTGATCTCGTTCCAGATGGGATGGCTGCGCTTGGATATGATGCTGTGAAGCTAGTAGCGGATGCTATTAAACGTGCGGACTCCACGGACCCTGAGAAGCTGAAGGAGGCACTCGCTGGGACGAAGGATTTACAACTGGCTACGGGTAAGATCACAATGAATGAAACGCATGACCCGGTAAAAGCAGCGGTGGTGCTAAAATTTGTAGATGGAGTACAAACCTTCGAAGCGAAGGTTAATCCATAAGTTCAGAGGAAAACAAAAGAGCAAACCCAGATCATCACACTGGGTTTGCTCTTTTTTTATATCTAAATTATTACAATTCTTAACGTTCCGCTTACATTGCCATGACCCTTGCTACTTGGCATCAAGTTAGAATGGGCTCAAGAAGTAAATTGAAGGAGGAAGCTATGAAAATTGAGCTGCACTGTCATACGAAAATGTCGGATGGTTCACTACATTTTACAGAGCTGCTGGAGCTTGCTGTACAAGAACAAATCGGGCACTTGGCAGTTACCAATCATGATACAACACAGGGGCTAGCTGAGATGGACGAGATGTGCAGAGAGCGTGGCATCGAATTTATCCCTGGCATTGAGATATCAGGCTATGATACGCAGCGCCAACGTCGGATTCATATTCTTGGCTATTTTATCGAAGAGGATCATGAAGCCATTAATGCTTTATGTAGTCCTCTACTTTTACGGCGTCATGAAGGCTGTTGCTTGGCAACTAAGCGGTTAATCGAAGCTGGCTATAACATTCGCTGGGAGGATGTCCTGAGCTACGCCGAAGGCGGAACGGGAGTATATAAGCAGCATATTATGCATGCGCTAATTGATCAAGGCTATACGGATCGGATCTATGGCGACTTATATAAAAAGCTTTTCTCACGAGGGCAGCGAGGGGAACAACCTGGCATTGCTTATATTCCGACAGAATATGTCGATGCGAAAGATGCAGTTCGGACCATTATTCTGGCTGGTGGTGTTCCTGTGCTAGCACATCCGGGGCAATACCAGAGCTTTGAGGCTGTAGATGAACTTGTGGAGGTTGGTTTACAAGGCATTGAGGTATGGCATCCATTGCATAGAGAAGAAGATGAGCTTCGGGCACGGGAATTGGCACTTAAATATAATCTGATCATGACCGGAGGTTCAGATTTTCATGGCTTCTATGGTGAAAGTCCTATAACACTTGGCAGTAAAAGTCCTGATGCTGCAGTTGTAGGTGCGCTGAAGGAACGTAAGCAATTGCTGCTATGGGGGTGATCAGAATGTCTGAAGAAATGGATATTATGGATCATTTGATCGCCTCTATTCAGTCAGGTGAGTATGTGTCTGACGATAAATTGCCATCGGAGCATGAGCTTGCAGAGCGGTTCAAGGTTCCGCGTATGACCGCTCGGAAAGCATATGAACGCCTGCAGGAGCTGGGGCTTGTTTATTCCACGCAGGGGAAGGGGAGCTTTGTTCGGGATAGAAAACTGCGCATTCCGCTCGCCCTCTCAGCTGGAAAAAGCTTCAGTAAGAAGATGATCGAACTTGGATTCAATTATGAATCCGTGAATATATTCGTTAGAGCCTCAAGGGCTCTTTTTTTGTTAGTTAGTGGGAGTGAGGAATATGGATTAAAGAAAAATAGAACGTTCAATCAAGTATGCAAAAATATCGTTTTATATGAACATTGTTATGGCCGTTGGAAAAATGATTGTAGGGCTCTATACTGCCTCAATCTTCTTATGTATATATGCTTTGTACAATGTAGGGTTAGCCTTAGCGAAGGCAACTGCGGTTAAAAGGCATCTTAAGGGGAAGCGGCCGCCTGACGAAACACATCCGTATGGATACGGCATAGAAGAATATAAGAGCTACTTCAGGGTTGGAGTCATCTTGACTACGTCTAGCATAGTTTTTATCATTTATTGCGTGCGGTTATTTCTGTACGGCGGTGCATGGATCGATTGTTACAATGAGAAAAGGAAAAGCGCCGGCAGTTTCGGCAATTAAACTATCCAATCTAGCAGCCTCCTTGATATCCCTCGTTCTTACGCAGACCGCTATACTTTCGTTTACACATCAAGGGGATATGTCTTATTATAACGGCCTGGCAGGACTGATCTTCGGTGGGCTTGCTGCGTTGATCGGCGTTGGTATGATGCTACATATGCATCGCGTACTGAATGGTAAGCACTATCCTTCTATTAGGAGAAAGCTATCCAAGACTGTAATATCTTGTGGCGCAAATCTTTCTATTGAACCTATCCGTTATGAGGAGCATGGCTCCAGAAGAAAGCTTCTTTATGTCTATGAGATACACAGCGATTCAAGAGAACAATATGAGTGGGTCAAGGTCAGAATTAGATCTGATTGGGATATAGAGATGATTGAAGTATCTAAGAATGCTATGGGCTGAAAAATGGATGAAAAAAAGTGCTTGCCATGTCTCTATATTTCTGGTATCATAATTTTTGTTGTCACGTTAAGACAACCTTGCTAAGGCCCGTTGGTCAAGGGGTTAAGACACCTCCCTTTCACGGAGGTAACATGGGTTCGAATCCCATACGGGTCATATTATGCGGTAGTGGTGGAATGGCAGACACGCTATCTTGAGGGGGTAGTGGGTGTATACCCGTGGAGGTTCGAGTCCTCTCTACCGCATACAAATAAAAGTAAGAAATCCTTTGCTTCGCAGAGGTTTTCTTACTTTTTTTTATAAGATTAGATAAACTGATTAGTTCTTAAAGGCTCTGGCATATTGGGGATAAAGCTGTCTGACACAGTCTGGGCAGATATCATGGGTGAATTGTAGAGCAAGCTGTTGCTTTAAAAAATGTTCAATAGTGATCCATTCATCCTTAGAATTTCGAATAGATTTGCAGGAAGCGCAGATAGGGATTAACTCATGTGTTGACTGGCATGTCGAACAGAGGCTGGTGATTCCTGACAGCTGAGTTCCTTCTATAAAAGCGCCCAAATCATATAGAGAAATAATAAAAGCATTTTCTAAATAATCATCTGAAAGAAGAGGATAGAGCTCCAAACGAAAAATCCGGTTCCCTTTATTGATAGGTTGTATGGAGAATTCAGCAGTATAAACCTGGTGTTCTCTGCTGAGTATGATTGTCACCGACTCACAAAGCTTGGCCCATTGTTCGGAATCGACAATCACATCTTGCATAAGCTCCGAATAATAAGCTCCAATCCATTTGTTATGGGGGGAGAGGCCGTATTCATGACTAAATACCTTCCACTTCCGATTGGTGAACTGGATAACTCCTTGATTGTTGATGACCACTGCATTGTGGGGGAGGCGTTCAAGTGAATGGATAATGGAAGATGATAAGCACTTTGACAAAAGTAACCGCTCCCTCCTAGAGATCCTTCAAGATGATAAGATAATAAAGGGAGTTACTTGTCACCTGAGTCGCCTCTTATCGTCATTCTAGCCATATGATATAATCGGATAATACATAATAGCACCAATTATATACTTTTTTACGTTATTTTACAATACGAATCACTTAAATAAGTCTTTTTTTATTTTTTTTTGTGAAAGGCGGTTCACTGATGCAGACCATTTACGAACGTATAGAGTACTTAATTAAGCAAGAAGGTCTGACCAAGAAATCGTTCTGTGAGCAGTTAAACATTAGCACAGGGAATATGGGCGATTGGAAGCGGGGGAAGTCTACTCCGGGAACACATAAATTGATTGAGATCGGTGCTTTTTTTCATGTGAGTCTGGATTGGCTTATCTTAGGCAGAAACACACCTGAGATATTGAAAGAGAGCAGTGCGACCTATGATTTCGAAGAAGCGAAGACAAGTGAAGGTCGAGTGGATGAATTGCTTCCAGAAGAAAAGGAATTCATTAAAGAATACATAGCTTTCGCTGAGTATCGCAAGCAGAAATTGGTAGATGAAAATTCTTGAATCAACGCCTTTACATTTTGGAAAAGTACATTTATAATAATGAATGTTGACCTCAAACAAAGTTCTATGTTTAACACACCGCGCGGTAGTGGTGGAATGGCAGACACGCTATCTTGAGGGGGTAGTGGGTGTATACCCGTGGAGGTTCGAGTCCTCTCTACCGCATATAGATTGACGAAAGAAGCCTTGCGACGCAAGGCTTCTTTTTTTTGTGCTTAATCAAGCATTGGGGAAAGCACTACTTTTTCTTAATAGGGACGCATAAATGGGCTTCGAATCGTTCATCATCTGGTCCGGAATTTTCTGTATATTGAATGAAAAAGACACCATCCGGATTGAATATATATTCAGAATGCGGCAGCCATTCATTATGTATGTGATTCCAAGTGTTCTGAAAAGCCAAGTGAGGCACCCCGTTTGCTATAAATATGGCATAGGCTGATGCAGGGAAGGTCTTCTGCACAAGCCCTTCTGGAATGAAGTCTAGCTGCTTTACTTCGACCGCAAGGAAGAACTCATGATCCCAAGCAGCTTGTTCCCACAATCGGGGTACAGATGTACGATTCTGAAATAGACCCAGATAACAACCGCTGTCTTGAACTTTTGAGGGGATGGAGTCAAATTTCGCATCAATATCTAACTCACCAAAAACAAATTCCCAAAGATTCGGATAAGGTTCTCCAGAGGCATTAACATTTGTCCAACCGATAACCTGTAGTTCTGGCAAATCACGCAGTTTAACCATCGCTTGACCCTCCCAGTAATTTTCTTCATCAATAATATAAATTATTCCAAAGGGGTTAGGAGGGGGATTTATCACAATATCATGTTTAAAGACAAAAAGGATACTGACCGCATATCAGCTAGTGGACTGAGTGATGTGGCCGGTATCCTTTTTCGGAATTTTTTCTTAAACGGATTATTTCAAAAGCTTGGAGATATAAGATTCGATCTGCTGAGGAGTAGTTTTAGGAGCAAAACGCTTAAGGACACGGCCTTCTTGATCCACCAGGAATTTCGTGAAGTTCCATTTCACGCTTTTTGAGCCTAGAACACCAGGTGCTTCCTTAGATAAGTATTTGAATAAGGGATGTGCTTCGTCGCCTTTTACATCAATCTTCTCGAACATGGGGAAGGTTACTCCATAATTAATCTCGCAGTATTCTGCAATTTCATCACTTTCACCAGGCTCTTGGCCGGCAAACTGATTGCTTGGGAAACCTAACACTTCGAATCCACGATCCTTAAATTTCTCGTACACTTCCTGAAGCCCTTTATACTGAGGCGTAAATCCACATTTGCTAGCTGTATTCACAACAAGGAGCACTTTGCCTTTGTACTTGGACAATGATTCTTCTGCACCCCGAAGAGTGTTGACTTCAAAATCATATATACTCATGGATGCCACCTCCTTTTTAATTCCTATTTTGATTTATCACAATTTAATTGTACACCATTTATGAGAGAGAGCCAAATAAGAATGTTCTATGAATCATTAACGCCCGTTCGCTTTATCAAATCATTGTGAAATTAATGATCATAAATTAAATGTATCTGTATATATTTTATGGAAATAATGACTGAATAAAGGCGTTGATCATAAAAGAGTAATAAATAGCCTCCGTGTTAGGCGTCTTTGGTTGACATCACCCTTAAAATTCTTTAATATGTCTAAGTATCTGAGAATATGTTGCGTGTGCAATTTACAACCAAAAATTTAAATAATGGGTGATGAAGATGTCTTACAGACCGAATATTACGAATGTGACCAAAGCCAGCAGCAACGATAAGGAAGGATTGTACGAGTTCATTATCAAGCTTGCTGATGGAACGGAGTGCCGTGCGTTTTATAATCGGTTTCCGGAATGGAAAATGACGAACATCAGCCGCCTGCTTAAAACTCCATGTCCAATTTGCCGCAAAGATTTCATCTGTAAATGCATGGAGGCATTCACTGCTGATTTCGAAGGACAAATGATCGGCGATCAATGGATTGAAAAGGCAATTGCTGAATAATTAAAGAACGGTACATGTTGGCGCGGGATTTCTATCCCGCGTTTTTGTTTACCCAAAATATGCGATACACTTATCTTTATCAGGGAGGGGGAGCAATGAACGAGGAGCTGAACATTATGCAAAATAAATCCATTGTGCTGATCGATGGGGTGTGTCATCTTTGCCAAGGTTTGATTCGTTTCATCATCCCGCGTGATCCCAAGGCTAAATTTCTATTTGCGCCTTTACAAAGTGAAATTGCTGCTAAGCTAATGAGGGAGGCTGGACTTCAACCTGGGCAGTTGAACACAGTTGTATTGCTGGAGAACGGTGTGTGTTATACAGAGTCGGCTGCTGTACTGCGGATTGCGCGTAGATTGAGATGGCCTTGGCCTGTTGCGTATTTCTTCATTATAGTGCCGCGCCCAATACGGAATATCCTTTACCGCTATGTTGCAAGGAATCGTTACCGTTGGTTCGGGCGCGATGAGCAGTGTCTGCTCCCAACACCGGAGATCAAACAAAGATTTTTGTAATCCGAGATTTGGCTAGATGTTATAATGTAACCATAATTTGGTATAGTTAAGGAGAGTTAGCGAGGGGTGAAGGGATGCTGCGAAAGGCAGGGCTTTATCTATTAATAGTTATGTTAGTTTCTTTAGGTACGATGGGAACGGTATCCGCAGAGGCTAAGCTCAAGGTAATGGTGAATAATTCGAGCGTGAATTACGGTGTGCATATCGTTTCTGGACAGACGATGGTTCCGCTGAAGGCTTTTGAGAGCTTCAAGAATACTTCTATTCAGTGGGAAGCCCGTACAAAGCAAGTAACGATCATCAGAGACTCTATGAAGATTAAGCTTACAGTAGGTTCTCGAACAGCGTGGAAGAACTCGGAATCTGTACAACTGGATGCACCTGCTAGAATCATGGATGGAAGAGTTACGGTACCGCTAAGGTTTATTGCAGAAGCTCTTGGGGCTAGAGTAACTCTGGACGCTAGTGCGAATACTGTCCGGATTCAGGAACGTGCAAATGCAAAGCTTGTGCAGAATTATAATAGTAACGATTTGGTTGTTTCCCGCATTGCTGCCTTACAATTTCCGTTTGAAGAAAGAGAGCCGTCTCAATTAACGGGTGATAATGAAGCGTTGTCTATGTCGTATTATTTTCCAGAAGGCAGGTCAGATGGATATTTCATAATCTATGGGCATTTTGTATCGTATTATGAGATTAAAGACAACATTAGAACAGTCGTATGGGAAGCAGATTTGGATGATTCGAAAGAGGCTGATAAACAAGATTTTACCGCGATATTTGGACACCCTATTGCAAAGGAATATGGTAAAGCCCCTGTTTTAGCACCATCCTATGCCTATTATTATACGAGTGTATGGGGAAGTCAGATTATTTGCGGAATCGTTAATGTGGATGGAACGACTAAAGTTTCAGGGAAGTCACTGAACTGGGAGAATAACAAGCCCTTTGTCGTTGCTATTCCCGGCGAGACCAAGCTTTAAGCACTCTACAAGTCATATAGAATATGGAGATGAATTATGAATAAAGGGAAGCCTAAAGGATTTATGCGTTTTGATTGGCCTTATCATTTTGTGACGATGCCCCTTGCGCTAATTTTGTTTGTGTGGTCGGCGATTTATGCTGTTCAAGAGATACGTGATGATGGGGTTTTAACGGTGCCATTGCTGTTATTTGGCTTGTCCTTATGCCTACTATTTGCGATTACGAGAATTCGTATATATGCGACAAAAAATCAGGATCGCGTGGTGAGAGTGGAAGAGCAATTTCGCTATTTCCGTCTGACAGGCGAAGCTTTGAACCCAGAGCTTGAATTATCCCAAATTATAGCGCTGCGCTATGCAAGTGACGATGAGTTCCCAGCACTGTGTCAGCGAGCCGTGAAGGAGAAGCTCAATCCTAACGATATCCGGTCTGCCATTAAGAACTGGCGCGAAGATAAGATGAGAGTATAGTATCCAGCAAGTGTGCGAAAAAACTTATTGCTGCCTTCTTGTATATATGCTACTATAGCTGTAAATTAAAGGAATAGCGACGGAAGCACCGTTCAATTACCGTATCCACGGTTATTGTCGGTGCTTTTTTTGCTGTCTTTTTTGAGGAAATAATGGATTTCTTTTTATCGAAAGGAGCGTGGTTTCATGGCGGCAAGGATTGTGCTCGCAGTGCGTGAAAGTCAATATATCGAACCTCTATTACATTATCTTCATCACAGTGAGTACGGAGAAATGCTGCGTATTACGGCTTTTAGCCGAAAGGATGCTTTTATCGATTTTATGAGGGGAGAGGACATCCCGGATGCTGTTGTAGGGGATTCTTCTTTCATCGAGGCTTGGCTGGTAGAGGGAAAAAACATGGTTCCATGGGCGGTCCTGAGTGAGGATGGAGGTTATCTTGGTAAGAGTGCTAAGAGTCTAGCAGGAGGGGTGATGATTGCCAAATATCAGGCATTGCCTTCCCTTCTGGGGGCTTTCCTTCAGTTATGTGAAGTCCAAAGAGGTAGAGGATCTTCTGTGCTAGATGAAACGCTGTTACTTGGGGTCGTCTCTTCTAGCGGTAACATGGGCAAAACCACAATAGCATTGAATATGGCTAAGCAGCTTGGTGAGATGGGCCTTTCGGTGTTTTATCTAAACCTTGAAAGTGTAGATAGCAGTGGGTTGTTTCTTCGAATCCCTGCAGGTCATACGCCTGGGCTAGAGCGACTGCTTTATGAAATAAAGGCCAGTCGAGACAAGGGTGAAGCAGATACGATCGAATTAGGACAATACTTCATTAGATATGATCACCTCCGAACGGCTGCTTTTAGGCCAGTTATTAATGTGAAGGAAATGCTTCAGATGACTATGGAAGATACATTGGATTTGTTAGAGCGTCTAGTTGCTGAGAGAAACTTTGATGTTGTTATTGTGGATACCGGCAGCATCGAGGAAGAACGAGCAAAAGCTGTGTTACAAAGAAGCAGGATTCTACTGTGGGTCCTGAAAAATGATGATGTAAGCATGTATAAGACTATGAGGTGGTTATCGCATTGCAACACCCCTAACTCTGGTATGACACCCCATGTGATGGACAAGAGTAGGTTTGTAGTGAATTTTGCGGGAAATCGTATGGAAGAGTGGGTGCCTCCTGAAGGAATTAGCATTGAAGGGGTATGCCCCTTTATCCAATCATGGACGCTGCAACACCGTGAGGAGCTCTTTTTGAACTCACCGCAATTTCAGAGGGAAATCTTGCAGTTGTGTAAGCGGATTGTAGAGCCAGAACTCCCATTAGTTTTTACTGGGAAGAACTTGCATGAATGAGGAGATGTTCAGGGCGCTGCGTAGTGAGATTCGTGCAGGACTTGATGTAACTTCTGCAGTAGGAAACCGTGAACTTACCGGTTATATCGAACGAACGATTCTAGAAAGTGAAAGTCTACGTTATTTAACGGCGCATGAGAAGCATGAGTTAGTAAAGAGATTGTTTGATTCTTTCCGAGGATTGGATGTGCTTCAGCCATTAGTGGATAACCCGGCGATCACGGAGATTATGATCAACAGTCATACTGAGATTTTTATAGAAGAGGAGGGTCAGATTCGTCGTCTTCCTTTGGAATTTGAGTCCAGTAGCAGGCTGGAGGACATTATCCAAACGGTAGTCTCCGGTGTTAACAGGGTAGTTAATGACTCCTCTCCTATCGTTGATGCTCGGCTTAAGGATGGTTCCCGTGTGAACATTGTACTTCCGCCAGTCTCGCTGAAAGGACCGGCGATGACTATTCGTAAATTCCCAGAGACGCCGATGACGATGAATGAATTGGTGGGGCGTGAAGCCTTAAGCCAGGAAGCAGCAGAGCTTCTACAAATCTTAGTAGCTGCTAAATACAATATTTTTATCAGTGGGGGAACGGGCTCAGGGAAGACCACTTTTCTAAACGCGTTATCTCAGTTTATCCCTTCACAGGAGAGGGTCATTACGATAGAGGATTCCGCTGAGCTACAGATTGTAACTGTACCTAATCTTGTATCCTTGGAGACTAGAAACGCGAATACAGAAGGTAGAGGTGAGATCTCCATTCGGGATTTGATCAGATCTTCGTTGCGGATGAGGCCTAATCGAATTGTTGTGGGTGAGGTGCGGGGGGCGGAATGTCTCGATATGCTGCAGGCGATGAACACTGGACACGATGGAAGCTTGTCCTCAGGACATAGTAACAGCGCGCACGATATGGTCAGTCGACTGGAGACGATGGTGCTAAGTGCTGCGGATCTGCCGGTAATGGTTGTACGTCAGCAGATCGCATCGGCGATTGATATTTTCGTACATTTGTCCAGGCTCCGTGATCGCACTAGGCGAGTGATGGAGATTAGTGAGGTTGGGGGCCTAAAAGATGGAGAAGTGGTCTTGAACCCTCTATATGAATTTCAAGAGTCCGGTGAGCGAGAGGGACGGGTACAAGGGGGGCTAGTTTCTAGTGGAAACCCGCTTATACATACAGCAAAGCTTAGAATGGCTGGTGTAACCTCCTACCCGTTATCACAGTATGGATTCTGAATTCTAAAAGGGGGAAGAGGCAGTGCTTAAGATTAAGTTTGCTTCTGAAAAGCCTAAGGAAGCTGATTCCGGAGGCCATTCATTATTGCCGGATTATACGGTTTACGAGTTGACTTTGATACAGAAAATTCTGGCAATCGCAGTAGGCAGTTTGCTGCTGTTTGGAGTGGGATATCTTTTTTATCATCATTGGATACTGTCTTTACTACTTATGCCAGGTGGGGTGTATGCACCTCGTATACTGCGTAATTATTTGCTGAAAAGACGCCGGAGTATGCTTAATTTACAGTTTAAACAGACGTTATTTTCATTGTCTTCCTCGCTCTCAGCAGGGCGCTCGGTCGAGAATGCTTTCCGGGAAGCAGTGCAGGATTTACGTATGCTCGACCCGGAGGGAGGCGGCGATATGATCTCGGAGCTAAATATTATCTGTACGCGCATGGAATACGGTCAGCCAGTGGAAGAAGCACTACGGGATTTCAGTGAAAGAGCTGGAATGGAAGATATCGAGCGATTTGCTGACGTGTTCTCTGTATGTAAACGTACTGGTGGTGATCTTGTAGAAGTAGTACGGCGTACATCCACGATTATCGGAGAGAAGCTAGATATTCAGCAGGATATTGCTGTAAGCATTGCACAGAAGAAGTTCGAGGCTAAAGCACTGCTGATATCCCCACTGATCATGGTGATCTTTATGAGTTTAACTGCAGGAGACTATATGGAGCCTATGTATACGGGAGCGGGTATAGCCATATCGACACTAGCGCTTATTGCGTTGTTCTTATGTTATCTCTGGACTACTAAAATAATGGACATTCCGCTGTGAAGGGGATGAAATCATGCGATGGCTATATGCAGTATTCACTATATTTTTACTTGTTGTCTGGGCTCTGTTACGAATTAAATGCGGAAAAAGATATGCCGGGTTAAGGAGGCTTCCCATGGACGGTTTACGACTTCGGAAGCTGGGTGAACCGCTGCTGCTGCTCATTGAGAAGAGTGGCACCGCCAGCCGTTTTCCATCGTTGATGTTCAGGATTCAACGTTCCCTGCAGCGAAGTTATGGGATGCGTTACAGTGCAGAACGGACCTTGCTGTTCATGGGTGAGATGCTTAGCTACAGTTGGTTGTTGCTTGTGGGTGGAAGCTTGATCACAGGGTTTAGCGGCGATCAGACAGGTCTGATTCTAGGCTTTTTCTTGGCGGTAGCTCTACCGGCTGCTATGGTCAGTGATTTACATAAAAAGGTGAGGGTGCGGGAGCAAAATATTATGCTCGAGCTACCAGAGCTTCTGAACAGTATTGTATTGCTGGTAGGAGCAGGTGAGACTGTGCAGCGGGCGATTATCCGCTGTGTAGAGAGCCACCGAGGTGATGTTAATCATCCACTGTATAAGGAGCTTAGGATTATGACCAGTGAATGGGAAGGAGGGTATTCTTTTCAGCAGGCATTCGAGAATTTTAGCAAGAGATGCGCAGTGCAGGAGGCAACCTTGTTCACGACTACGGTTCTTCTGAATTACCGCAGGGGTGGAGCGGATTTTGTGTTATCGCTACGCGACCTATCGCGAATGCTGTGGGATAAACGGAAAGCTATCAGTCGAACTCGAGGGGAGCAGGCTTCCTCTAAGCTAGTCTTTCCGATGGTAGCTATCTTTTTAATAGTAATTGTACTGGTGGGAACACCAGCATTCATGATGTTAAAAATGTAGGAGGATGAAACGAATGATGACGACAATGGTGAGTACTGCAAAGAGCTTTTGGAAGGACGAGGAAGGTCTGGGGACGCTGGAGATGATTCTGATCATTGCTGTGTTGATTGCGGTTGTTTTGGTATTTCGTGAGGAGATTGTAAAAGTAGTTAAAGATCTGATTAGCACTGCGGGTGAAAAGAGCCAGGACGTATTCGAGTGAGCAAGCTTAAGGAAGATCGAGGCAGCTTTACTATTGAAGCCTCACTTCTGCTGCCAATGGTCATGTGTATTACGATGCTTCTATTGTTCTTCTGCTTGTATAGCTATCAGAAATCCATGCTGATACAAGTGGCCTCAGGAGCCACAGAGCGTGCGGCTTACAATTGGGGTAACAGTCATAAAGAGATTTCTGGATCCTACGCTATTGGTGAATATGACTCCCTCTATTGGAGGATTGGTGACGACGCGTTGCTATCTTCATTATTCGGCGGAGAAGCTGGAAGTGGCGGTATAACCATAGAGTTACCTGGTGAAGTGTCAGATGAAAGTGATTTGCCCGTTCTTAAACTCAGGCATTCCTCCACTATGGTTCCGAATAATATGCCGGGAAATATGAACTATGTATACAGCCTTACCGGACGGAAAGTAAGTGCTGAGTTAAATCGCCTACTAAATCTACCCGTACTTGATGAGATTCTTTCTGATGAGGCAAAACCAAATGTGAAAGCTCAATCTATCATCGCTGAACCTGTTGAGTTTATTCGTACAGTCGACTTGATGCGATACTTCGGGGCAAAGTTCAAGGGAGGCTCAGAGGGGAGTGGTGGATCTGGAGTCCATATGGAGCAGAAGGATGCATCTACAATGATGACCAAGCTTCAGGATAAGTGATATTTCTTTGCCCGTGGATCTAATATTCATTGAAAGCAGGGATAAGGAGGGAGGTTTTGATGAGGAGTATTTTTACTAGTTGCCTCGCTAGCAGAAAGAATCGAAAGAGAAAGAGGCAGGGGCAGCACGAGGGTAAAACAGAAGGCTCGGTCTCGATTTTCCTAATCATGGTACTGGCTTTCGTCTTTTTATTTACAGCAGTGCTGATTGATTATGCGCGCATTGCTGCATTCAATGTTCAAGAGGAACGTCTAGCGAGGGCTAGCGTCCGCTCTGTAATGTCATCCTACGATGTTGAGCTGCGAGAGAAGTATGGTTTGTTCGCGTTCGGAGAGAGTGACGGGGGTATTCTGCTCTCTAAAGTACTCAATGATAATCTGCATAAAAGTGGTCGGAGTGATGCTTTCAATCTAATCCCCTTTGCGCTGGAATCCTCATCCTTGAAATGGAGCCGACCATTGGGTAGCTATGAAGTTGCTCGTCGACAAATACTGGAAGAAATGAAATATAAGGCCCCGATAGATTTCGCGTTAGAGCTGGCAGGTAAATTTAAACCAATGTCAGGAGTAATGGAAGAGGCTTCACGCGCTACTACTTTGCTCAGTAAGCTGCAGCCGTTATATGACGAGCGAGAAGAGGCTTTGGATCTTATGTTAGAGCGGAGAAGCCAGGCTGCGGAGAGTGGAAGAAGGCTACTTCAATGGATTATGAATCCGCCGGGAGAGTCCATTTCAGCCAGTTCGCTCGGAAGTATGCAATCGGCCGCGGATATTTCAGCACAGTATAGCGACTACCTTGGGAAGTACTACGATGATCTTTATCGTGATAGTAAAAAGCCTGCAAAGTACACTTATCAATTGTCACTCTACCAGAGTCGAACTACTGAGATGTTATCGCGGCTTCCTGCCTTATTAACAGCTTTTCGTGAAGATCATGAAAGATCAATGGAGGGAGCGAAAGAAGCATTAAAGAAGGCACAGCAATTGAATGACGAGATGAAAAATGTATTGGAACAGTCGCGAATGGAGGGTGGGGATCTATCAAATGATCCTGCTAATAATTGGGATATTCCGGCGAGCTCAGGAGAGATAAGCTCAGACCCGCTTAAAAAGCTGCGTGAACAGGAAGATGCACTGATTCTCACCTCAACTGATCTAAGTCAGATGGAGAATAATATATCCACGCAGCAAAGTGCTTTCGAGACCATTGAACCAATCGTAGCAGGAATGTCAGGTGTGCTGTATGAAGCTTTGAGTGACAACGGGGACTCTTACCGAATGATATCTTCTGTTCTTGAAGCTACACGTGTGGTGAAAAACTATTTACAGAATTACGGCGAGAAGGGGAATGTTATCGCTAATGATGTGGCTTTAATTGAACAGCACCGTAGCTCAGATAAAGAGCGTAAACAATTGGAGAGAGAAGCTAAATCGAAGCTGGGTGAAGCGAAAGCGTTGCTCGATAAGATTCGAATGATGGGTAACGGAGTGACAGATTCTCTGAAAGACTATCAAACACTTCGCCAATATTATGAAGAGAATATTGCTTTTAATGAGGAAATAGTATCGGATCCACTGGTTAAATCAGAAGTTAGCTCAAACATTTATGCTGCTGGGAGTTCGGCGATGGAGGATATGGACGGGATCTATGCAGCGATGGGTGGCATTATGGCAGGAGCTAGAGATAAACTTTTCCAAACGGAGTATTCTGCCCTCTATTTTCAGCATTTTGACGTTTCCAAGTTAGCTACATTGGCACAAGGTTCTGTAGAGGATACAGATAAGCTTAAAGACCAGCTTAATCCTCAAGCACAAGAGCTGGAATACATTCTATATGGATTTTATAATCCTGCAGGCAATGTAGCCGCGGCTTATGCTGAAATATTCGCTATGCGGTTGTCTATTCGAACGATGGAAGGTTTTATTGAGAAGGCAAGCTTAGGAAATCCATTGGCTGTTCTCGCTGCAGCGCTGTTGTATGGAGTCCAGCAAGCTATTCAAGATATGTTACTACTTTGTGAGAAAGATTCCATTCCTCTATCCAAATACTTACCAGCCCAGCTGACTTATCGCGATCATTTGCGTCTGTTTATGATGATGCATGGAGGCGGGAATGTTCAGTTATCTCGGATGCTGGCTCTAATTCGTCTCAACACAGGAATAAATCCAGAGGAAAGAAGCACTTATGTATCCTCGAATATTAAGCTCAAAATGCGGTTATGGTTTCTGCCAGGTGTAGTGAAGCTTTTGGATTATAGCGCTGGGTATTCAGGAGAAGTTCAAGGAAGAACATATATGAGGGAAGTAAAGATTGATTTTTCATATTAGCAGGAGGTTGGCAAGGATATGAAGGACGAGTACCGGATTAGGGGGAGGACTAAGGAAGAAGGTAGCATGGTAGTAGAGGCGGCGATGGTACTTCCGTTTTTCTTACTGTTTGTTCTGTTCCTAATTTCTATCGTACAGATGACCTTGTATTCGACAGCCTTACAAAGTACAGCATCCGATACTGTGAAATCTATTTCAACGCATATGTATCCTGCGGCTTTGGCGGTACAGAAATGGGGAATACCAAGCGAAGCGGACGCTGATCCAGTGAAGGGGGGCACGGATCTATCCGCTGGCAATCCAGCTGAATCGAATTGGACAATACCTCGCTTGTCTCTTACAGATTGGGGCAGCAGTTACGCAATGGCATTACCCAAGCCGCTGAATGAGTGGGTCATGTCGGCTTTAGAGAAGGGTGAGGGACCGCTGCAGAAGCTACAGGCTGAGACCTCTGAGAGTGTACTGGACCTGGCGATTAAACCCTTATTGAAGCCGTATCTGTCATCAGACTTACTGGATTATGATCGAATTCATGTATCTAACATTATCGTGCCTGAATTAAAGAAGAGTACTCGACCTTACTTTGGATTGGTGGTTAGCTATGAGCTGCCAATGAAAGTACCCTTTCTAAACCAAAGCATTGTACTAGAGGCAAGTGCTGTTGAACGTCTTTGGATCGGAGATACAGGTGAAGGTATAAATAAGGGCGATGACGGCACTAGTAAACCAGAGGATTTCATTGCGATTTTGGAAAAACCGAATCCAGCTGTAGCTAATAAGCAAGGCAAAGTTCGTGCCAAAATTCCGCCAAATGCTTCCGCTAGCTTATCCGTCTTTTATAAAAGCGGAGGAAGCACTGCCAAGTATTTAGGCTGGAAACAAGCGGACGCGGATGGATATATCGAGTGGGAGTGGAAAATTGGTGTGAATACTACTCCGGGTACTTGGCCATTTGTAATACAGCTTGATGACGGAAGATCTATTGAGGTTATGTTCACAGTAGTGAAATGAATGAAGAGGAAAGGAAAGGAGTGTAATCCATGGCGGAGTGGGCGTTTTGGGGGTGTTTTCCGTTTCTGGCAGCTGCATTTATTACAGATATTAAGTCGATGAGAATACCGAACTGGATTACAGTGTCAGGTTTGCTTGCCGGTCTGCTTGCTCAAGTGCTGATGAACGGCTGGGATGGACTCCTGAAGGCTGGTGTGGGTGCTGTAGCAGGATTTTCAGTGCTTCTGATCATGCATTTGATAGGGGCGGTTGGCGCGGGGGATGTTAAGCTTTTTGCCGGGATCGGCGCTTGGACAGGAATGCTGTTTACATTGCAGGTCGTGGTGTACTCCGTATTATTTGGAGCTTTAATAGGCTGGATAATTGTCTTAATGAGACGGGAAACAGGGAGGCGTACGCGTAAGATCATTAACACAATTTCAGGATTTATATTATTGAAAAGTTCATTCCTATTTAAAAATAAAGATAGTGAGCTGTTGAGATTTCCTTTCATGCTGGCTGTAGTCCCTGGTACCATATGCGCTTATCTTTATTTTTAAAATAGGAGGTGGTGATGCTTGTTGTACGGATTAACCCGTGACTTTATACAGCAGGACGGTATATATATGATGCTTGGAGAACCAGAAGGAATGCCGGTGAGTAAGCTTAATATGGTTCAGGCTCGTATGCTGATGAACACCGACATTCCTCATCATTTAAGGTTATTACTTAGGGAAATCGATTTGAAGGTTACTATGGAATACGCTGTTCTGCGTAAAAAAATGCTCAGTCATTTGCTCAAAAGTGAGAAGCTAAGCATGACCTCATTTTTTGGTTTACTACTGCAAATTGCACAAGGGATGGAGGATGGCAGGTTATACATGCTGCGGGCGGAACAATATGCTTTGCATGGAGATTATATTTTTATTGAAGGCTCGTTGCATAGTGGTAAGGTATACCTAACCTATATTCCTATTCAGGGGAATGAGCCTACTTCTAGGCTGGGAGAATCGCTCAAGTCGCTGATCATGGTGCTAATGGCTTCTATTACAGAGCTTACTGGCAGTGGTGTTCAAAGAGTATTGCAATACTGTGGGGAAGAAGAATTTACACCGGCTGGCCTCAAGAGTCTTCTCTCAGAGCTTTTGACAGAGGGGGATTCTAGAAGTAGAGAAATCAGCAATAGCGAAATAATGGCATCTATTCCTCCAAAGATGACAGAAGCAAGTCTGATAGAACCAGAAAGACGAATGCAAGAGAGAGTAAGGGAACTGTTTGTGAATGAGGTAACTGCTCCTCAGAAAAAAATAAGTGAGCGGAATGAGGAAAAGATTCTGAATATGCAACAGAACGCCGCTCCTTGGTTGAGTAGCTATTCCAGTCCCAATCTCAGGTTGAAAGAAGAGGAGAAGTCGCTTCCATCTCTAGAGGATGATAATTTGATAAATTCACAAACCTCAAGCTCAAGAACTTATTTAATTCTAGGGTGCCTATTAGGAGATGCTTTATTATGGAAATTCCTATATCTAAATAGTCCAAAGCCGTTGTGGCTAGCCGTTTGTGGGATTGCAACGATCGCATTGTCTGTATTGAGTTGGATGGTATGGAGCGGAAGGATAAGGTTTGGAAGTAATGAACAAAAGGATCATACGAATGAGGACCCTGAAGATACAAACTGGAGTTCGAGTCGAAGAGAATTGGAGTGGAATTTCGGTAGAAATCCTGTGACAACTACACGTCCCGCAGCAAAGATTCCAAAGGTAGATCAGTATACATCGGATCCTCTATCAAGCGTTCCAACTGCACGAGCTGAATCCAGGATAGAGGAACATAGTTTTGTAACACCACCAGAGCCAATAGCTCCAACTGCTTTATTATCACGAGAGGAGACACCTGAGCAGGGCAAACGAAATCACAAGCCAGCTCGAAATGTTCCTTATCTCAAAAGAAATGATGAGGATGAGGCAGAGGCGGAGACCATTGTGTTAAACCGAACTAGCTTTATTATCGGCCGCTCGGCAGAAGTAGCTCAGTACGTGGAGAGATCCGAAGGAGCTTCAAGAGTGCATGCTGAAATATCTAGGAGCCCAGGCGGATACGTGCTAAAGGATCTCGACTCCAGAAATGGAACACTCTTTCAAGGCGAAGCCATGATCCCTTATAAAGAGTACCCGCTGTCAGAGGGGACCGTATTTAAGATTGTAAAAGGAAGTTACACATTCCACATGGATGAAGCTTAGGATTACAAGTGAATGATGATTCTGCTATTTTTGGCTTTTCAGATCTTCTAAAGCAGCTTGAAGAGTGGGGAATGTAAAGCTAAAACCCTGTTCTAATGCCGCCGCTGGAAGGACGCGTTGCCCTTTGAGCAAGATCTCGGACAATTCACCAACTGCTGTTTTTAATAAGAAGGCAGGTAGTGGAAACCAATGTGGCCGTTTATACACTTTCCCGATCGTTCTCCCAAACTCTTCGTTTGTAACTGGATGTGGAGCAGTCGCATTAACGGGTCCGGAAATGGCGGGATTCTGAATACAATAATCGATCAGACGAACGATATCTGTCAGGTGAATCCAGGGGACCCACTGGCTTCCTGTGCCAATGTTACCGCCAAAGCCCAGTAAGTAGGGTAGCTTCATTTTTGGGAAGGCACCACTTTCATTGCCAAGTACAACACCGGTACGTAACTTAATTAGACGGATATCTTGGTATGCTTTATCAGAAGCTTCTTCCCAGGTATGAACCACTTCAGAGGGGAAGTCCATAACATGGGCTGGTGATGATTCACTAAAGGTATCTTGTAAAGAAGTTCCGTAAATAGCTACAGCGGACGCCTGAATGACTACAGACGGTTTGTGCTTCAAACTGTCGAGTAGCTTAGCAGCAGCGGAAACGGTTGCAAGACGAGAATGCATAATTGCTTTTTTGCCGCTTGGGCTCCAACGCTGGCTAAGAGAAGCTCCAGCAAGATTAACCAAGGCATCTGCATTCTCTAGGGGGGCATGATCAGCTATTAGGCTGTCCCATGTGTGGTAACTCAGCTTAGGATGATATGGCGCAGCTTTAGGTAGATTGCGACCGACGATGGCGACTTCATTTCCTGCTTGCAGCCAGTATTTTGTTAGTTCACTGCCAATAAAACCGGTGCCGCCACATATTACATATTTGATAAGGTTGGCCTCCGTTCTGAACACGACATTCGATAAACAATCACTTAAATAAATGCTGGTAAGCAGAGTAATCGATTTTGTTCTTTTCGAGAAAATTGACGAGGAAACGATTGTCACGTCGCGGTGTGGCGACTATGTAACCTTTAATGCAATGATCACGAGTAACCTCTTTCGCATTGCTTTCCACTGCGATTTTTCCGATCTCAGCAGCAATAGAATGTTTGGCGATATCGCGAAACGGACTAGGCACAGGCTGAACAAGCTGGTCTAAAAAAGCTTTGGATTCATCACTCCAGAGTGATCGGCTGCGTTCTACCCAGTAATTTTGCCAGTCCAGCTTAGATTTTCCATCGGCTTTCGGCAATACCTTTAGGAATTTTCGGAACATAAAAAAACCGCCGATACACATGGAACCCAGCAGCATAAATGTCCAGAAAGCGATAGAGTTCATGAACCAATTGCTCGGTGTTGCGGATAATAAACCAAGTCCTGATTGGATAGACATGCATACACCACCTTTTGGCAATGAGTATTCTCACATAATTTAATCTCATATTAAAGTATAGCTTATTTCCAAAGTTTTGCGAAGCAGAACCCAGCATATTGACCTTGTCTAGATTTATTTTTCTGATCACGGTAGAATAGGGGGTAATTCGTGAAGGAAAGAGGGAAGAAGTATGCTGAAAATAGGTTCACATGTGTCTTGCTCGGACAAGGGTCTTTTGACCGCAGCAAATGAAGCAAATGAGTATGGTTCCAGCTCATTTATGATATATACAGGAGCGCCACAGAACACGCGCCGCAAGCCGATTGATGCCATGTATCCCGTTGAAGGGAAGCAAGCAATGAAAGAAAACGGTGTGGAGGAGATTGTCGTCCACGCACCTTACATTATTAATCTCGCTTCCTATAAAGAGAATACGTATCAGTTGGCCGTTGATTTCTTACAAGAAGAAATTCGCCGTACGCATGCGCTTGAGGTCAAGCATATCGTATTACATCCTGGTGCTTTCACTGATAAGGACGCTGAATATGGTATCCAGCGGATTGCAGACGGCCTTAATGAGGTTCTTGGGGGAACCAATGAAACGGAAGTTCATATCGCCCTAGAAACTATGGCTGGCAAGGGAACAGAGATCGGACGCAGCTTTGAGGAGATTGCTTCGATCATTGCTAAGGTTGAACATAACGAGCGTTTGTCCGTATGTCTTGATACTTGTCACATTCATGATGCTGGCTATGACATCGTTAATGATTTGGATGGCGTTCTTAACCAGTTTGATGAGATTATCGGCTTGAATCGTCTTGGGGTTATCCACATCAATGACAGCAAAAATCCATGTGGAGCAGGTAAAGACCGTCATACTCCAATTGGATCGGGTTGGATCGGTTTTGATACGATTAACAAAATTGTCCATCATGAGAAATTGGCAGGGCTGCCTTTCATTTTGGAAACACCATGGGTGGGTAAGGATGCTAAGAAACAGCGTCCGATGTATGAGGTAGAGATCGCTTTGCTTCGTGGTAACGTAGCTGAACGATTTGGACCGGAGTTTATAGAAGATGTTGAAACACTCCGCGAGTTTTTTGCTAAGAAGGAGATCGATTCCCGTCAGTATGTGCTTAATGTCTGGGAGTTGCTGAAGAACGACGCCAAGGCTAAAAAAGCTGATCCGCGTGAACCGCTGGAGCGTCTATATGACGAAGTCATCGCTGCCGAGCTGTTCCCTGCGCTGAGCGAGGAAGCAATTAATCATCGCTTGATTGCATGGTTAGCAGGCAAGTAAGTGCTCGTTCATGCATAAGCTAGACTTCAGATTGCACATGTAGATGAGAGGATGGGATGGGGATCATGGAATTACACGTAAAAAGAAACAATTCGTCAGGTGCCGAATCATATTCCAACCGGGCGCGTATGCTCATTTCCTGTCCTGATGGACCGGGAATCGTGGCGGCAGTATCACACTTTCTGTATCAGCATGGTGCGAATATTGTGCAATCGGATCAGTACACAATGGATCCAGATGGTGGAATGTTCTTTATGAGAGTTGAGTTTGACCTTCCTGAATTAGGAGATCGTCTGGAAGAGATACGATCTTTGTTCGGCGGAGTGGCTGAACGTTTCAAGATGAACTGGAAAATTTTCAATGTTCGTCATAAGAAAAGATTAGCCATATTTGTCTCTAAAGAAGACCACTGTCTTGTGGAACTTCTCTGGCAGTGGCAAGCTGGCGATCTAGAAGCCGACATCGCTCTCGTTGTTAGTAACCATTTGGATATGAAATCGTATGTCGAGTCCTTCGGCATACCGTTCCACCATATTCCAGTTACAGCGGATACTAAGGCTGAGGCGGAAAAGCGTCAGCTTGAGGTCATCGGAGACGACATTGATGTTATAATCCTGGCTCGTTATATGCAGATTATCTCACCGTCGTTTATTGAGCACTATCGTCACCAGATTATTAATATTCATCACTCCTTCCTGCCAGCCTTTATTGGTGGTAATCCTTACGCCCAAGCGTATCAACGCGGGGTGAAGATTATCGGAGCAACTGCTCACTATGTTACAGAAGAGCTTGATGGTGGCCCGATTATTGAACAGGATGTACAGCGGGTTAGCCACAGTGATGATGTCATCGAGCTGAAGCGGATTGGACGCACCATTGAACGGGTTGTTCTGGCTCGTGCAGTGAAGTGGCATATCGAAGACCGGATCCTCGTCCATCAAAATAAGACTGTAGTGTTTAAATAGAAAGGTTATTTTCTGGTGAAAGCCTATGGTGTGAACCTGAGCGCTTTTTACCGGAACCCTATAATCTAATAGTTCTCTAAATCTCTACAGGTAAAAAAGCATTTTACCAGCAGCTTGGCTATTTACGCCAAGTTGCTTTTTGTCGTTCTCAAAATCGTGTTTTTAAGGAGGTGGAAGGTTTGGCTTTACAGCGTGGGCAACTGCTAAAACGCAACTATTTCTTCGCAAGCCTCATTTTGATTACTGGAGTCGGCGGACTGCTGGGGTATGATCTTTATTTCAAGCCCTACGTGCTCTCCCGAACCGTGGTCAAAATAAAGGTGGAAGGCGGGGAGTTTCTTCCCAAAAACTATGAGCTGAAAGCAAGTGATGTGTATCTGGACTCTGTTCAGACCAAAGATATACCTTCCGGCGTAATAACTGAAATCGAACAGGTAGAGCACAAGATTACGAACGTAAATCTGACTAACGGAAGTATTTTGACAGCGTCGCTAGTGGATGTTAGTGATTTAGAGCCGCTGGAGGATGAAGGGATTTTTCCTATACCAAAGGAGGCTATCTATGCAATTAATGGTTCTTTGCGAAGCCGGGATAAGGTAGATATTTATCTAGTTGAAGGTGACAAAGAGAAGCAGAGTGAATCGGTTAGTCCGAATGTCAACAAGGACGGGGAAGAGCCGATTGGGCAAATTCCACTTAGTGAACCCGTCAAGGAGGTGTTTTTATCTGGAGTCACCGTGAACTATGTGCGAACTGAAGATAATAACGATGTGCTAGATTCAGAAAAGGGCAACAACAATAATCGATTCACTTCGACTGGCAAGGTGGCGACACCGGAACTGAAGCTGAAGAAAAGCGATGGACAACGGCTAGGACAATTTTTGGAGCAGGGGAAAAAGCTGTGGATCGTACGGGTCGAGTAGGAGGGAAGAGTCTTGAAAATTTTTAGTCTAGGCATAGATCAGTTAACGATTAATGATATCAAAAATGCGGGATTTATAGTAATCACACAAAGTGTACTTCCTGATCCATCTCATGTAGAGAACCATATGCTAATGGTTACTAGTGACCAGATTAAAGCTCAGTCACTTAGCGAACTGCGCCGGAATTATCCAAGTTCAACGATCCTATATGTATATTTGCAAAAGGGAATAAGTGGTTACCAAGCTGTACATATGCTCTGTGAAAGCTTAGGTATCTATTTCATCCCTCCTCGTTCTACCTCGTCAGTGGTGATAGAGAAAATTCGTTTTATTTTAGACGAGGATGGGGAGGAGCGGGGCAATCTGGTTGGATTTTTTGGCTCAGGTCCGGGAATTGGTTGTACAAGTGTAGCCAAACTATTCGCAAGGCGGATTGCTGCGTCAGGTCTCCGTGTTATTGTCCTTGGGCTTGATTTATATGATCCCGGACATGATCGTAAAGCGACCATCAGTCTTGATAGGCTTCGGTCAAGGCTTACAGGGAAAATGATACATGATGAGGATTTTGAACAATTCATTAAGCAAGATGGTTATATGTATCTTCCAGGCAATTACGATTACTTGAGCGCACAAGACTATCAGGAGGATGAGATTGAATATTTTTTGGCTAGGGCTGGAGCGAATGCGGATGTGGTTATTGCTGACTTTGGCTCAATTCCGGAAAGCGCTGCATGGTATGTTGGAATGCACAAATCGGCACTACGCATGATCGTCACTCATCCGAAGCATGAATACAGACTTGAACCTCTACTAGAGCTTGCGGGGCATATGGATCTACGTCCACATGATTTTCAACTGATTATTAACCGCAGCAATGTAGAAGAAATATCTTCACCTAAAAATCTTGCGCTTCGCTTTGGGACTGAAATCTTACTGGAGCTACCGTATTACCAGCCCTTGCAGGAGAGCTTGCCGTTAGGGAAAAAGGAACTGCAGTATGTAGATGATAAGGTACATTCTCTGCTAGTGTCGATGGGGCTAGCACCAGAAGCTAAAAAGAAAGGTATATTCCTATGAACGGAAATCAAACGAAGCGTCCGTTGTTCTCTCTGAAACAAAGCATTCTGCGCTTGAGTAAACCGGGTAAGGAAGACTTTTATACATTTTTGCAAAAAATGAAAAATGATATGAACCAAGGGCTGGAGCGTGAGGATGATGCCTACTTCGAGCTAAATGCGAAGGCACTAATTGGCGATCCGCAGGCAGTTAGCTTTTTTATGAATGAGATAGAAAAGTATTTACGGAAGACTCCATTTACGGGCAAGGTTCCAGAAGCATACCGGACGGTGGCAGAAGCGCTCTATCATGAGTGGAAGGGCTTTGGACCGGCATATCGTTGGTTTACTGATCGTGCATACAGTGAGTCAACGGGGCTCCAGATGATTGGAAAGCAAATTTTTTATAATCATAAAGGTGAGTTTGTAGCTTATCCGTACGAGATGCCTTCTCTAGATCGGGTGGAGCAGTTAAAGCGTTCTTTATTAAAAAGTGATCCCAACAAAAAGCTGAACAAGGACAACCCTTCGGTGGAGTTCAAAATGGATGATCCGCTCTGGCCCGGTCGATTTATCCGACTTGCCATTTGGGTATCCCCGAGAGTATGGGATGGATTCACCACCATATCACTGCGGCGGCAGGTTGTAGAGTTCCTGAGTCTAGAAGATCAAGCAGGTACGGAATGTATTCCAGCGGAAGCGGTTGAAATGATTCGGGCGTTATCATCCACTTTTCGCAATACCATAATTGCGGGTGCTGTTGGATCAGGAAAAACAACCTTTGCAAATACGATCGTCGGCGAGCAACTGCTTGGATCCTCGTCTTGTATGGGTGTGGTGATGATAGAGAAGCATCCGGAGTCGATTTTACCTTATCAGATTAAAGGGCATCGAATTATTCCGATACAAGCTGCAAACGAGGAATTAATGGAGGTGGGGGTAGAGTCACTGCGGCATGACCCAAACATTTTGTATATGACAGAAATGCGGTATAACGAATGGGAATTTTACCTGTGGAGTGGGGAGAAGGGATATGACGGTATCACCGGAACCTTCCACACCGTGGATTCGGAGGACATTCCTTATCAAGGCGCTTTTGCCGTGTCGACAAGAATTGGCGGGAGTCTTAAGGGACATTTAATCTCTGCACTGAAATCATGCGAGCTAGTTTTTATTTTGGAGAGTGTTCCAAATGGGAAGAAGCGGCTGACGCGAATATCGGAAGTCTTTTATGAAGAGGAAAAGAACTCTGTATTTGCGAATGATCTGATGCGCTGGGAGCCTCAGAATATGAGTTGGTCTTATAATGACAAGCTGACGAAGAGCTTGATTCTGAAGATGTCTAAGAAAAATGAGCAGGCGACACAGTTGCTTCAGAAAGAGCTAGGACGACTTGCAACCGCAAAGTCAATGGATCAGCCAATTAAGGAAAGCTTGAAATCTAAGATCATTCTTAACGAGTAAGGGGGTGAAACTGTGGATCTATTATTGTATATTTTTCGTTTTATCCTCCATTTATTGATTGTGTGGGGAATGTGGCTGCTCATTAAACCACTAATTGAACGGCATTTATGGCAGGTGAGTCAGAAAGTAGATTTTCGGATCAAATATAAGATGAGTATTTTTGGTAAAAGGGTTAGCTCAGTAAAAAAAAGGCTGTGGCTTTACCGTCATCTAGATAATTCTCTGTATTTTGTACATCAAAACTATGAGCCGGGTGTAAGTGTTATGCGTTTTGTCGGGCGTACAGTAATAGTATTTATTGCGGTTTTTCTATCAGGACTACTGACGATCAGTGAGCTTCCTGGGCGACTTAGTTTTAACAATCCGTTTTTGGATGGAATCACCTTTAATGAAGGACAGTCGATCCAAGAGGCTTGGAGATTTCCGTTTTTTATGGCTGTGATTTCCGCGATGATTCCTTATTTTCGTATGAGATACATCTACGCACAGAGGAAGGTGCACGGAAGCTACGATCTACTTGATGTAGTCAAGATCTCTACCAAATTCACTCATTTGTCGGTAGATTCCATTCTTGATCGGACAGCTGATTTTCTTACGGATAAGAATGTGCTGAAAGGTCCATTGAAGCTGCTAGGGGCTGCATTTTCTAATTACAGTAATGAGAAGGAGCTTGCCCAGGAAGCCGGAAGGTTTTCCGGTGCGATTGGCACTACTTTCGCTTTGGAGTTTATATCAGATCTGCTCTACGCCGAGAAGGAAGGAACCCGTTATTTAAAAAGCTCGCTGATGCTATTAAACCGTTCTATGGAGCAACAGAGGGATACGATTTTGACTGTAAAAGCGGGCAGTAGAGATGCGATCAGCCTTGGCTTATATGGGAATCTATTGGTGTTAGTATCTACGGTTGGAACCTTTATGTATATGCTGAAGCCTGATGTCTATTTCCAATTGCAGTTTGAGACTACAGTAGGGCTTTCCTTTTTAATGGTGATCATCTCCGGACTTTTTATTTCTTTTGTGATCAGTACTATTCTCGCCAGACCTAAACTGGACTACCACTAAGGTGATGAGCTATGGACAGATTGTTACTATTAGTTACTGTAATCGGGATTGTATATGTCGCATTACTTGTCTTTGTAAGCAGTAGTAGTAAACAGGAAAGATATCTTGTCCGATTAGGACTACGGTGGAATAAGCTTGGGGAACGGGTACAGGGGGATAGACTTCAGCAATTATTGAATGACTCTGGTCTATCGATTTCGGCTCGTAAAATTACGCTTTTCCGTTATTCAGCAGCGCTGATTTATTTAATAACTCAAGTCATCAGCGATTTTATACGCTCCGATGCCTTTTCGATCTATGATCCTCTAATTGCTCTACTTATTCTCGTAATCAGTAGTCCGATGCGCTATCTTCCGTTTGGCTGGGTACTTGCATGGCTTCATCAAAAGACGGTTATTAAAAAAGACGGTGAGCTGATCTCTTTCATTCGTTTATACGAGAATAATCGGCTACGCAAGCGTGGATATGCACAATTTGGCACTTTTTGCGGGAGTACGGCTGGACATTTTCAATATATACGTCAGGACTTGTACGAGTTGTCAGAACGAGCAGTAGATGAGGGTGTGGAGGGGGCGATTGAATGGTTTTGTGCCAAGTTTCCGGATGACCATAGTTTTATTAATGACATTCGTTCCATTCTGCTGGCTACTGAGGGGATGGACGACGACACAGAAGCTGCTAATTATTTACGTGAGCAAGGGAAGATCATCTCCAAAATCTCCAGTGATCAGTATTTAAAAAAATGGTCTTTTATCGGTGATTTATCGACGATTATTAACGTTATCCCATCGATTGCTACTTTTTTGATGATCGTCGCGATGGCGATGCAGTACATTTTGCTGATCAAAGGGAATTTTAATGGGGTCGGCATGTTCCAGTGAAAAATTATATATTCAATATTATTTAAAAAATATAAAATAAAAGGGAGATTTTAACAATGAAAAAAGATGCTATTTCTACTGGTTTGTTTATCGCTATCGGATTTTTGTGCGTGGCCATCGTAATCGCGATTTTAGTTCCTTTGGTGCAAGATGTAATTAATGATACGGATGATAATAGACCGGATATCCCGGGTGTAACCTTAATTCAGCCGTTGGATTCCAGCCAAACTACAGTTGCTCGGGTCTTAACCCACACTTCGGTTTAACTCAATTATGAAAAAAGACTCGATCTCCATAGCAATGTTTCTAGCCATTGGTTTTGTAATCGCAGGGATGTTCATTACGGTAGCCACGCATATCATTGGCAGCAGTCAGGACGATATCATCACACATACTAAGCAAGTAGAGCAATATTAGGAGGAGGGGTTTCTATTGAAGGAGACCGTCCTCCGGGCATTATTCATGTGGCTTGTCCTGTTTATTATCCTGCAGCCCATTTTCACCTATATTGATTATCTGCTAGATTTGCAGGTCAAAGCTAATACGTCCTACATCACACAAAAAGCAGCAACGGAGGGGATGGTCACAGCATCTATGCGGAATGAAGTGATTTCAAATCTGAAGGCAATTGGGTTCTCAGAGGGTTCCATAGAAATCACAAGCAGCACGGACACTGTTCAGGAACGAAAAAAACGACTAGATGTGTTTGTAACAGCACCGCGAATAAATCTGTTTCCGTATAACTTTTCCACGGTTTCGCAGCCTACCCGATATTATGGGCATGGGTCAATTATGAGTGAATATCTCGATTGATTAAGGGATGAGCCTAATTTATGGATTACATTATTAAGCTGGCATTTGTCCTACTGATCTTTATCTACTCCTGGTTCTTTCAGATTCAGAATCAGGAGTGGGACATGCTGCGCAGCATGCTAAAAGATGCAAACAATATCGCTGTTCACGATGCCGCGCAGGAGTTAGATGAGATTGAACTCACGCAAGGCCGTCTAATTATCGATCCCACGCTTGCATACGATACTTTTCAGCATGCCTTACAGGCGAATCTTGGACTTGATAACGGTCTTTCTCCCAAAAAGGGCAGCCGTTTTAAGAATCAAGTAAAGATCGTGAAGTTCGATATTGTTGATGATGCTGATGGAGTGACTTTTCCGCTTTTATACGAGGATAGTGAATATGGCATTACCAAATACATAGAGGGTCCCTCGGTTATTGCCGTCATTGAGACGGAACATCCGCTGCTGATCTCCAGAGCCAAAACACAAGAGCCAATCAGAGTACCAGCAGTTCAGGAGTATAAGTTCAATAAGTAGGGAAAATCCAATTGAGACTAGGGAGAGATTTGGGGATGAAGAAGAAAATTGTAGAGGCGACTATGGCAGCAACAATGTTATTAGGTGCAGTATTGGGGCAGGGAGTGGTTGCAAATGCGGAAGCGGTTACACCAGTAGCTACTGCTAAGCCAACAGCGGCGGTAAAACCTACAGCAAGCGTGAAACCAACAGCAACGCCGGTGCCTATTATGAGGGATAATCTGAGTGAATTTGGTCTGAAAAAAGAAGTGGACCTTCCGGTAACGGTAACGGCGGATGGGTTGAGTTATACGTTAGAGAAGATAATGATCTTTGATGCAAAGTCAGTGGATGCTCAGACTCTTGCAAAACAATATGGCTATAATCTGAAAGATTCTAAGTACTTCATTTGGACCAAGATTACGGTGGAGAATAAGAGCGGTAACATCGTTCAACAAAACATTAAGGATTTAAGAGATAAATGGCGCTTAAACTTCGGGGATTTGTCTAAAGGAGATGCGTATACTAGCATGCCAGATAAAATGCTAGATATCAAAAATAGCAAACAAGCCCTCTGGGATTGGAGTCTTAAACCTAGTGAAAAACTGAGTTCATATCAAGGATATTGCTACTCTGGCGATATTAATTACTTTAAGATCCGTGTAGATAATAAAAGCAACTCTGCCTCGAAGTATATTGTGGCGCCAAAGGGAAATTAAACAATGATAAAAAAGAAAATATTAATACTTTCTTTTTTTGTCGCGTGCCTGGTGATGGTACCATCTCTGATTTATTCTGCTCAATCTACAGATGTTAGGCAAGGTACAGTAATTGTACCTTTAAGTACAGGATTAATCGGATCAGGGAATAGCACAAAAACTTTTTATCTGGATATTCCAATTGGGGTCACCAGTTCTGCGATCAAATCCGGAACACTCAAATATTCAGGGAATAACAGTGTAGTAGGGGTAATCACCTTGGAGAATGGGAAGATCAAGCTCACACTGAAGGGAAATGTGAAGGATGAAACATTTCCAGTAATGGGAAAGGACGGGGCCTTTGAGGATTCTTTTATAAGCGTTCCCGGCAATTCCATCTGGCGCTATGCAGATGGTCGAAGATGGCAGATAAATGATTACAAGGATAACCAGGGCATTAACGTTAGCTATAACGTTAATGCCACTGATTATAGTACACCATCCGAAACACCGCCAACAAGAACGGTTATGACCAAATCTGATCCGGCTAATCCAAGTGTAGCAACCTGGTATAGACAAGACCAGACTCAGGTGCCCTATAGTAGTGTAGTTCAATCTAGCATCAAGCTTAATCCACAAGCTCTTGTAGGTGATAAAGGGACTGTTTCCGTTAAAAATGGCATGTTTATTATTACTTATACTGTGCCGTCTGCAAAAAAAAGACCAGAAGAAGTGTCTGAAAGTTTTGGGAAAGGTGGACACGCTAAAGGTTGGCTCTATTATGTCACCCTGCCATATTACTTTGATGCAACTGCCAAAGTAACTTCTTACAGCTACGCTGGTACTGTGAACTTTGACTACACCCTCCCTACAGAACCAACTCTTACCGGTACGGTAACTCTAAACAAACCTAATCCCAATCCTACGAAATTGGGAGATAAAGATGAACCTGTTCAAATTTCACTAATGGGGCAGCTGCAAGGATACAATGATGCTTCAAACATTGATGAGTGGGTGTTCTATGCTAAAGAGAAAGATAGGAATAATACACTCAAAACGAAAAAGGAGTCTGCAAAGACATTTAACGTGAGTACTTTATTTGATTTTGAGATTAAAAAATCGAGTGTTACGGGCGAACATTTTACTCAGGAATATGCTTTAACCGTTCTCGTCCGCTTTAAAAAGCCGATCGTTACAAAGAATGGAACCATCACCTCTCTGGAACAACCTCTACAGATTTCGGCAGGTGTTTATAAAAACAATCCCACAGTTACGTTTCCTCCACCACCAACGAATCCAACAACTCCGGAAGGAAAGCCACCTATAGCAAGAATTTCAGCGCCGAGATATGTCAAAGCAGGAGATGATACGTTAATTAGCGGTGCAGCATCCTATGATCCAGATGGATATATTAATATCTACGTGTGGGAAAATTCGGGTGCGCAAGGAGAGATCGGTAATGCTTCAAAAGGTTATGTGTGGTACACACCTGAACAAGTTGGTCAAACATTCCCTATCGCGCTCACAGTTGTAGACAATGAAAATCAAACGGGGAGTACGAGTAGAGAAATTACCGTCACTGAGCCGAAACCATCAGCAGGGTTAGCCATAGAAGGAACACTTAAACAAAATCGTAAAACGACATTATTCAATAGAAGCCAGAGTCCAACACGGTTTCCCTTAGTATCGAGTAAAACGCGAGTTACGATTACTGCTGTTTCTGGTGGGACGAATGCAGATATAAAGTACAGTGGCACACTATCTGATTTTGAAAACAAAGACGTCTTATTTAAGAAACCCGGTAAATATAAAGCTACGATTTATGTAGAAAACACACTTGGTTACTCAGATAGTAGTGAGATTACTTTTGATATCGTTCCAGATGAAGTACCGTATAATTACTTTACTCTACCAGGAGTAGTCTATCGAAGTCCCGACTTTGGGAACAAAGCGGTTGTTTCATTAGATGATATTTCATATTCTTCTGACAAAGATGTAATCGGCCGCAGATTATGGGAGTATCGTTATGATTCTAATAATGATGGCAGCTTTGAAGGAGAAAAATGGGTGATTTTTAGTAATGAAAATGCGGATCGTTTGAATTTAGAGCTGAGTGAGGTAGGGAAATATGAAGTCCGACTTACTGTCTTTGAAGAATTTGGTCAACCAACCATTGATGAGTTTGTGACAGAAGCTGATCGGAAATCTACAAATTCAGATGGCCAAAAGCTAAGCTCAAGAGTAGTAGAAGTGAAAAATCGAGCGCCAGAAGTGGATTGGTCCTGGTAGAAAGGTGCTTAAATGAAAAAAATAAAAGAAATGTTCTCTCTAGTCCTTATAATCACTTTATTATTCGGATTAATGCCTAGTCAGAGCATATATATTCAAACCGTAGAAGCTGCGACTGGTGATCCGAATATCGTCAATTATAAGGATGTTAACATTCCTGCTTACTCCGAGTACCATGATGCAGGATGGAACTACGGAGATTCAAATATAACTATAAATAATCAAAAGCTTACTAACATTAAATACAATAAAACAACCAAACAATTAACATTTGATATTAGTCCAGATGCATTATTTACTTCAAAAGCAACTATCGCTCGTCATAAAGAAAGTGGTTCGTCGAGTATAGTCCAAGGTACAACTATGTGTGTTGGCGCAATAAGTGAGGGGGCAATGTCTCAAAATCTTCCGACTTACGCGTATGGTTGTCCAGCTGGAGAATATGGTCAATATGTCATGTTTAAACCACTTGAAAAACTGTTTTTCAAAGGATACGATACCGAACCAAATGTCGTTGATACTAAAATTAATTTAGCAACAGATACACCTTATTCAAATTGGATTGGTTCAAATGTTTTTGATGGTATACCCAAAGGGATATCTATAGAATACTCGCTACGGATAGGCTATCAACATAACTCGGGCGGTTTGTCACCAGAAAATGGTTATGCTTTAATATCTTTTGGTCATACCATTCGATTTGTATACCCCTTAATACCGAACAGTCCACCTACCATTTCGTTAAATACACCTAATAATCAAGTCCTGCAGAACGAGCCTGGACGCAATACACTTAACATCGAGGGATATGTCCACGATCCAGATAATGATGATCTTATCGTAAGTGCGGAGATACCCAATGTATTTTATAGGAAGACGGTAGTATCTCAAACGAAAGGATATCAGTATTTCTCTATTCCTGTAGATGCTATAGGTGACTCTATTCCTCCAGGGGATTATACGATGACTGTAAAAGTAGCTGATCCTGCGAATTTGTCGGAATCTGTGAATATGACTTTTAAAGTTACCAATAGACTTAAGCGAAACGCTTTTGTCCTCGTGAATAGTCCTATCGAGAATAGCGGTACCACCTATGAAGACTATGAGGGAGATGCTAAATACGCTGATCGAGTGAGATATGATCATGATCCCAATTACTTTGATAACTCAATGGGTATTTTAGGGGATTCGGGATTATGGAGGACAAGCCTTTACACTTCATTTCCATATACCGGACAATATGTCGTGAGTTATCAAGCTAAGGATATACCGAAAAGGGATGCTCTCTTTGCTGAATATCAGATGTGGAGTAGAGATGCCGCATCTACGATGAGTTTTAAAGTTCACCGTAAGCCAATAGCGCTTTTTTCAGCAAGACTTATCAATGGAAATGTTCAATTAATAGACTTTTCCTATGATTTAGACCATATTACAAGTTCGGATAAAGGGATTATGCAGTGGCAATGGCAATATAAAAAGTCCTTTGATGAGATGTGGATCGACGGGCAGCCACCTGGGGGAGTTTTTGAGAAAGACAGTTACGACATTCGTTTAAGAGTCCGTGATGTGGATGGAGATAATGGAATCGGTGTATGGAGTGATTGGTGTCAACGTATTGTGGGGAATGCGTCTGTTAATCTACCACCCGTTGCATTATTTACCGTTGATCCGAATATCGTTTCTTATCGTAAATCTACGACCATTATTGATAAGTCTTTCGATCCAGATAATGATCCATTAGATGTATATTACTGGACTGTAATCAAAGACGGATGGAATAAAGTATGGGAACATTGGGGTGGAGCAACAACACCGCCGAATATCGCATCATTCGGTGAAGGGAATTATCAACTCAATCTACAAGTACATGATAATCGTGGCTTGTGGTCAGATTGGTACACTCAAAATGTAAAGGTAGTCAATCATCCACCGGCTGCAGCATTTACAATGCCTAACGAAATATACCGCGATACGATTATCACAATGGATAACTTAACACCAGATCCCGATGAAGATGGAGATGTTCTATCTTATGCCTGGAATACAAAATTTAATGACTCTCCCAACTACTGGGCAGGAAACAACCGTTATCAATCAATGACCATTCGTGATCTTATTAATCGTAACGGTATATCACATAAAAAAGCCATTTCTGACGGTTGGGAAATGCAGCTCACAGCTTCTGATGGAAGGTTAAGCTCTTATGCGACGCGCACATTTATGGTTAAGAATCATGTTCCTGTTGCTAAGATTAACGGACCTTCATCCGTAAATCAGTATGATACAAAACAATTTACGTCAGGCGATACCGATGAAGATACATCAGATCAAGGCTCATTAGAATACTACTGGAAAGTAACGAACAGTACGGGTGAAGTGAAATCGTATCTTACTCGCGATATTACGCTTACCTTCTCAGATCCGGGGATATATACGCTAGAACATTGGGCAATCGATCAGATAGGAGATAAGTCGAATATCGCTGGATTGCAAGTCCAAGTGAAAGAGAATTTGGCACCTTCTATGACTTTAACTAGTCCTCTAGGTACAGCAACAAACCCATCTGTGATTGACTCGGACCAAGGCGATCCATTAATCAAGTGGACTTACGCGGATCCGGAAAATGATTCACAGGAGAAATACAGGTTAGAGTTCTTTGCGAAGGATGGTCTATTAGTCTCCACTATAGAAAATCCGGATCCTTCAGGATTGCTCAGACAATATCAAATCCCAAATAATACATTTGAACGGTTTGAATACTTTACAGTGCAAGGTCGAGCATACTCCAAATTTTCATGGTCAGATGTATCAAATGAAAAAACATTCATCATCGATAATGCTCCTAAGCCGGGATTCACGCTAATCACAGATACGGGAAGAGATGCTACAAAGGAACCGATCTACCGTACAGATGTTTTGAATATTAAAAGTACGGCTACGGACAAGGATGAGCCTAAAGGAGATAGCATTAGCCTTAAGTATTATCTGAAAACATCAAATGGTTCAGAAGCTCTCGCAAGTGTAAAAAATGACTTTACCAAGCAATTTAGCAGCAATGGTACCTTTACGTTTAGACAACGTGTAACAGATTCTCTAGGGCTATATCGAGATCTTTCCCAGAATGTTACCATAGTCAACCGTATACCTACAGTTTCGATAACGTACCCAACCAGTATGGACTCGTCAAATCCCACAATCGCAAGTACACTCACACCAATCATTAAATGGGATTATCAAGATGAGGATGGAGATCTGCAGCAACGCTGTAAGGTGCGGATTATTAACTTGGCCACCGGTGCAATCAAGGTCCAATCCGGTGAACAAGTATCAAGCGCTAAGCAATGGCAGATTCCAGCTGGTTCACTAATCGAGAACGAGAAGTATGCCGTCGAGGTTGAAGTTTTTGACGGATTCAGCTGGAGCAATGTTTCTGCACGTAAATACTTTATGGTGAATCTATTAAGTATAAAAGGTGCAGTGAAGCACACCGAAGAGTGGAACAACAACCGTAAAGGTTATAACTTGAAAAAGAGCGGAAATGAGGAGAGTCCAAGAGGCTACAACGTATTTTGGGCAGGAGAGCGTTTTATTCTGCAAGGTACAGCAACAGGTCTCCCGGATACTGTGCAAGTGACCATGAACGGAGAGTTCACTACGCAGCTCAGCCCAACTAACGATGATAAAATCTTCTGGACAGGTGAATTGTACGATAGTTCATTTGAAAAGCTACCAGATGGTCCGGTTACTTTTACCTTTACGGCTCAGAATGTGTACAACACCAAAACGGATACCGTTACAGTTGTTATATCATCGGATTGGTCGGAGTATTTCCAGAGTCATCGGATTAAGTAGAGTAGGACCCTATATCATCTATCCCATCTCTTTTTTTTGCTGACTTCTTGGTATCATGTTAATGTTGAAGCAATGTATTAAACATTGATAGGGGTAGGTAAATGATTCGAGAATTAATACCAGCGGAAATGAAATCAATCTTGAGTTCGATTAATAGAGAACAGCATTTTTTATACTATTCATACCTTACAGCTCGTAAGCATAATTCGGTACACTATGGACAGTTTACAGACCAGGGGGAGCTGCTCGGCGTACTGGCCTTTTTAAGGGGGCTCCCGTTCCATGCTTTTTCCGTATTCCCTGTGGAGAAGTCATTTTGTCTCCGGTCCGTGCTTTCATTTATGAAAGACCAACTGAATTTACCTGACAATGCTGTCGGTAGTGTAATCGTTAATGAAGAAGTTATGGCTCTACTTGCTTCACAGCTTGAGCTTGTTAAGTCTCCCAAGAAATTGCTTCTAATGAAGCATATCCATCAAGAAGCGTTACCACCGGTGGATACAAGTGTTGTACATTTGGGCCCCTCTAATTTTGAGCTTATTGAGTCTAAAATGGCCGATTTAGATACAATGGCTTTTTCAAAAGAAGAACTACAGTATCCGTTCTATGGTGTGATGGAACAACGTGAGCTGATTGCGGTAGGGGGATACCATATTTATAGCGAGGATTACGTTGAATTGGGCAACATCGGAACGGATGTAAGATGGAGAAGGCAAGGCTACGGAAAAAAGATATGCACAGAGCTCACCCGATCGGGAAGAAGGGTTACCTCCAATGTGTATTTAAATGTCCTTGAAGAGAATATCGGTGCAATTACACTATATCAATCGTTGGGCTATGCCCTCATGTGCAAACAGTACATGGTTGAGTTGTTATTTGAGGGTTAATTAAAAAGGACGAAGTGGAATTACGTTCCACTTCGTCCTTTTTCACAAGCCTAAAACCTTTTATACGACCCCTTCAGTCCGGTCTTCATTCATCCGCATCATTCGTGCGGCGACCGAAGTAGTATGTAATGGTAAAGAGGATGGGCGCGCAGATGCTCTCTGAGCTCTACGTAAATAATAGGATAGCTTGCCAGTAAAAATCTTATGTGCACAGAGTGAAAGAGCGAAATCTTCCGGTGTAACGAAGCAGGAAGGCTTATTCACAGGCTGAACTGCAGTTTCTTCAAATAAAGAGGCAACGAAATGGGAACAAAAATAAGCATTTTCTCTATCGATTTTAATATTCAGAAGCACACCGATTAATCCTAAAAGATGGTATTTATAACGTTCTTGATTTTGCATCATCCCTTGGACATGATTGTACATCGTATCGTATTCCTCAGCGCTAACACGCAACTGATAAATAGAACAATTCGCACTGCTATAGAAAGGGTCAATAAAGTTCTCCTGAATTAGACCTGCCACGAATGGATTGTGCATTTTTTTTCTTCCGAAGCTGTATACCTCCCGCAGTTCACAGTCAAAGGCGATCGAAGCATGATTCAGATCGGCTTTTGTAAACCACTTTATAAAACCACTAAAGGCCGTACCTGTACCGGTAAGCACGATAAAGATGTCCTTATTCGAACTCATGTTCAAAGTTCCTTTCCACTAGGAAATGTTGGATAATGCATGAAAATTATGCTTAACTAACTCCATCTTACTGCATATTTGAGCATTGTAAAACAATCTTTAGTCGTAATTAAAAACTAGACCATAGACTAGTGCAATTTTGGCTTGTCTCATAGTTCTTGTGTGTATATAAATACGTCGATATTGCAAAACATAAGCTGTTGAAATAAAGAGTTTTTAAAAACAATTGGAATTGCTTCCACACTAATGATACAATAAGAGTCAAAATGACATTCTTGAGATTTCAGAGGAGGAACTATTAAATGAGTGAACAAGAACAAGCGATTCAAAAGGAAGAAAACTCAACTGTAGATAACCTGTCCATTACAACGATTCGTACTTTGGCGATTGACGCCATTGAAAAAGCAAACTCCGGTCACCCAGGTATGCCAATGGGTTCTGCACCAATGGGTTACCAATTGTTCGCAAAAACAATGAAACACAACCCTGATCATCCGACATGGGTAAACCGTGACCGTTTTGTATTGTCCGCAGGACATGGTTCTATGCTTCTTTACAGCTTGTTGCACCTTAGTGGTTATGATCTTCCTATGGAAGAATTGAAAAATTTCCGTCAATGGGGCAGCTTGACTCCGGGTCACCCAGAAGTAGGTCACACCGCTGGTGTTGATGCTACTACAGGTCCACTTGGACAAGGTATTGGTATGGCTGTTGGTATGGCTATGGCTGAAGCGCAATTGAGCGCTACCTACAACAAAGATGAACATAAAGTGATTGACCACTATACTTACGCTATTTGTGGTGACGGTGACCTAATGGAAGGGATCTCTTCTGAGTCCGCTTCACTCGCTGGTCATTTGAAGCTGGGCAAATTGGTTGTATTGTATGATTCAAATGATATTTCCCTTGATGGTAAATTGAACCTTTCCTTCTCCGAGAACGTAGCTCAACGTTTTGATGCTTACGGTTGGCAAGTACTGCGCGTTGAAGACGGAAATGATCTTCCTGCGATTGCCAAAGCGATTGCTGAAGCACAAGCTGAGACTAGCAAACCGACTTTGATCGAAGTGAAAACTGTAATTGGTTATGGTAGCCCTAACAAACAAGGTAAAGGCGGCCATGGCGGTACTCACGGTTCCCCGCTTGGAGCAGAAGAAGCTAAGCTGACTAAAGATTTCTACAAGTGGGTATACGAAGAAGATTTCTATGTACCTGATGAAGTTCGTGCTCATTTTGCAGAAGTGAAGAAAAACGGAATCGCAGCTAACAAAGCATGGGACGAAAAATTTGCAGCTTACAAAAAAGCATATCCAGAGCTTGCTGCACAATTCGAAACCGTAATCAACGGCGATCTTCCAGAAGGCTGGGATGCTAACCTTCCAACTTACACTACTGAAGATAAAGCCGTATCGACTCGTGTCGCTTCCGGTAGTGCACTTAACGGTCTGACTGCTGGCGTTCCTCAGCTTGTGGGCGGTTCCGCTGACTTGGAAAGCTCCACTATGACGCATTTGAATGGTTTAACATCGTTCACTTCAGAATCTTATGATGGCCGCAATATTTATTTCGGCGTACGTGAGTTTGGTATGGCAGCTGCGATGAACGGTATTGCACTGCACACGGGTCTTAAAGTATTCGGAGGAACATTCTTCGTATTCACAGACTACCTGCGTCCAGCTATTCGCTTGGCTTCGATCATGAAATTGCCAGTAACCTATGTACTGACACATGACAGTATTGCAGTCGGTGAAGATGGTCCTACGCATGAACCAATCGAACAATTGGCTTCCCTGCGTATCATCCCAGGTCTGACAGTTATTCGTCCGGCTGATGCTAACGAAACTTCTGCAGCATGGGCTTATGCTATGGAAAACAAAGAGAATCCGGTTGCTTTGGTTCTGACTCGTCAAAACTTGCCGATTCTTGCAGGAACCGTTGATGGCGTTCGTGAAAACATCAAACGTGGTGGTTATGTTGTCTCTGATTCCAAGAATGGCACTCCACAAGCACAACTGATCGCAACTGGTTCTGAAGTACAACTGGCTGTTAAAGCACAAGCTGCTTTGGCTGAAGAAGGTATTGATGTTCGTGTAATCAGCTTGCCAAGCTGGGATCTGTTCGAAAAACAAGATAAGGAATACCGTGATTCCGTAATTCTTCCAGGAGTTAAGGCTCGTCTTGCTATCGAAATGGCACAAACCTTCGGCTGGGAACGTTACACTGGTGACCAAGGCGATATCCTCGGCATCACTACTTTCGGAGCTTCCGCACCTGGCGACAGAGTAATGAAAGAATACGGCTTTACTGTTGAGAATGTAGTTAGCCGTGTGAAAGCACTTCTGTAATTAACTGAATAATCATTAGGGGGAGAACAAGTAATGAGTCAGTTTAACAACGCAACGATTGAAAAAGCAGCCAATGTATATTATGGCGGACAAGTAACCAGCCGTACGGTAATTTTACAGGATGGAACTAAGGTGACACTTGGCATCATGTTGCCTGGTGTATATGAATTTGGTACGGATGGTCCTGAAATTATGGAGATTCTGTCCGGTGATCTTAAAGTGCTGCTACCCGGCAGCGAAGTATGGCAGGAGATTAAGGGAGCGGAGACGTTCAATGTTCCTGGAAACTCAAAATTTGCGTTGGAAGTATTCGGTGTAACTGATTATTGCTGTTCTTACCCAGTATTGTAATTCAAAGTATAGAAATGAAGAAGTATCCCGGTTGCCTCGGCAGCCGGGATACTTCTTTTTGTGTACCCAGGATAGAGCAAAAAATCAAAAGAAAATATGCAATTATTTAAAAAAGATTAATATAATTAATTTATTGACTAAAATATGACATTCTCATATACTTCCAATATCAATTTAGTAGACTGATATTTTTATCAGTAGACAGATATAGGAGATGACAACATGAGAAAGACAGATTTTCGCAAGGGAATACATAAGATTACACTATTGTTGCTCAGTTGTGTGCTGCTGGTAACTGTATTCGTAACAGCAGCGCCGGTTCAGGCAGCAACGAATATAGTGAATCCCAATCAAGTCTATTCTTATAACTTAATGAAAAGGGATATTGAGAGGTTAGTGCAGGAATACCCTGATCTGGTAATGTCCGAATCTTTAGGGCAGTCTCCTTATGGACGGGATTTGTGGGCGGTGAAGTTAGGCAGAGGAGAATCAGTGCTATTTCTTAACGGTTCGCATCATGCTAGAGAGTGGATGACAACTAGTTTATTGATGAAAATGCTCGATACGTATGCCCAGGCTTATAAAACTAATGGGAAAATAGGGGGCTATAACGTACGCAGTTTGCTTGATCAAGTCAGCATTTGGATCGTTCCGATGGTTAATCCGGATGGCGTTACTTTATCCCAACAGGGCACTGAAGGGCTTCCAGCCAATGTGGCCAAAACGCTGTTAAAATATAATGGGAACAGCACAAACTTTACTCGCTGGAAAGCAAATATGCAGGGAATTGACCTTAACCGTCAATATCCGGCTAACTGGAACACCATAAAGAATACGGCTTCAACTCCTTGGTATCAGAATTATAAAGGGAAGAAGCCAGCTGAAACCTCTGAAGTGCAGATGATGATGGAATTGACGGAAAGAATTGATCCGGAAGTAACAATTTCATATCACAGCTCTGGTGAAATCATATTTTGGAATTTTAATTCTCTCAGCAGCAATCTTAACCGCGACAAAACAATAGCTCGGACGCTTGGTAATCTGACAGGCTATTCTCTGGTAGCTCCGGAGAAGAATCCTTCCGGGGGTGGTTATAAAGATTGGTTCATTCAGAAGTATGGCCGTCCCGGGTTCACAATTGAAATTGCAAGTTATGTGGGGGAGACCAATGTTCCCTTAAAACAGTTTGATAAGATCTGGTCAGAGAATAAAGAGGTTGGGCTTTACTCTGCGCTACAATCCTATTCCTTATGGCTGAATAAGCAGAAGCCTCAATATCCTCAGCGATCCATGAGTTTGCTGTCGGGAACGGAACTTTATACTAAAATTGGAGCTTCAACAGGAGGTATCAATCTGCAGCCGCAAATGCTTCAAGTGATTGCGAAGAAGGGCGATTGGTATCAGGTTCAAGCAGCGGAAGGACTGGGATGGATTCATCCTTCTCCGGGAAAGCTTGTTATCGTCGAGGAAATATTTGCGAATGCTGAATTCCAGCAAAGTATACCTGCTTATAAGTACCCAGATACATACGCTCCTAAAGTGGTCTCTCTCAATCCGCAGTCTGTCCAGGTCAAGGGAAGATGGGGCACCTGGTTATTAGCCACTACCCCGAGCGGGAGCTGGTGGATTGATGGACGTAAGGCAAAGCTCGTTTGGCCGATAGAAGAGACAGTACAGGAACCGGCAAGTGACGCCGGAATAACCGGCGAAGAACAACCTGATTTTATAACTACTCCATAGTAGTACATACATATTTGCAGTAACAGTAAAGGGGTCTCAAGCCAAGTTCATTCTTGGCTTGAGACCCCTTCTAGAAATATAAGGATAAAATATAAGTTTCACACTATACTTTATCCTTATATTTCTCGCATAAACGCTTATCGTCCTGATAAGGACGCCGAAGCCGCTCTTGCTTGATAATCCTTTTTTTCGATATGAATCTTGTATTTATTACTGGTCTGCTTTACTGCCGATTTTCTGCCCGATCCATTCTTCATAGGATTTGACCACTGCGGACAGATCCTCATCAGCGAAGCCGTGGTTGAATCCTGCCTGAAACATGCTCTTAGCTACACCGAGCATAGGCGTAGGCACGCCAGTGGAGTCGCTTAGCGAGGAAGCCAGCTTAAGATCTTTCAGCATAAGACCAAGAGAGAACTGATTGCTGAAATCATTATCGATAATTTTCTGACCCTTCAGCTCGGCCTGCTTGCTGCCCGCAGAGCCATTCTTAACAAGCTCCAGGAATTTATCGGCAGGCACACCGGATTTGACAGCGATGGAGAAGCCTTCAGCTAGAGCGACATTGTGAATGCCAACCATTGCATTATGTGCCAGCTTCGCTGCAGCACCGCTACCGTTGTCGCCCATATGCAGGAGTAGCCGGCCCGTAGTATCGAAGATATCGCGATGCTGTTCTATAACTTCAGCACTGCCTCCAACCATGAACACCAAGGTTCCGTCAATAGCTGCCGGTTTGCTACCAGTTACTGGTGCGTCTAGGAAATGTCCGCCGCGAGCTTCTACAGCAGTGGCGATTTCGTGAACTAGTCCTGGAGAAATGGTACTGGAATCAATAATCAAGCCGCCTGGCTTAAGCGCATCGAGAATCCCATTCTGACCATAAAACACTTCACGAACCGAATCATCATTACTGATCATGGTAATAATAACATCCTTACCTTCAGCGGCAGCACGTGGTGTAAGAGCAGTCTGAGCACCTTCTGCTTCAAGAGGTTTACATTTAGCTGCCGTACGGTTGTACACCGTCACCTGAAAGCCGCCGCGAAGCAAGTTGGAAGCCATTGGCGCTCCCATTGTTCCAAGTCCGATAAAACCGATTTGTTTCATTTGTATAGCCACCTTCCGTTTTCTTCATTCTATCACGGCACTTAGGCTAGCACCACAGCTCGGCCATGCCTATTGACGCGGGAAACGCTTCCATGAAACTTTCGAAAACTTGGTTCTAAAGCCCGGGATGTGCCCTAAGACCTTGCCAGTCAAGGCAAATTAAAGTATCCTAATTATAAAGTTGTAACAAGCGGTTTCAAATTTAAAGAGATAAACAGGAGGTTTCCATTACCGATGTCTAAGAAGATTAATTTTGACTACACCAAAGCCCTTTCTTTCTTCAACCAACAAGAAATTGACAACCTTGCCGCCCCAGTTAAGTTAGCACACGAACAGTTGCATAATAAGACTGGTGTAGGTTCCGACTATCTTGGATGGATTGATCTTCCATCAGCTTATGATAAGGAAGAATTCGCACGCATTCAGCAAGCTGCCAAGAAGATCCAGAGCGATTCCGAAGTACTGATTGTAATTGGTATTGGTGGTTCTTATCTGGGAGCACGCGCAGCGATTGAAGCGCTCTCGCATTCTTTTTACAATAACCTTTCTAAAGATAAGCGCAAAACTCCAGAAGTTTATTTCGCGGGTAACAACATCAGTTCTACATACATCACGCATTTGCTTGATCTAGTAGAAGGCAAAGACTTCTCCGTGAACGTAATCTCCAAATCCGGAACTACAACTGAGCCAGCTATTGCTTTCCGCATTTTCCGCGCAGCTCTGGAGAAGAAATATGGCAAGGAAGAAGCTCGCAAACGTATTTACGCTACTACAGACAAGGAAAAAGGTGCCCTTAAGAAATTGGCTACTGAAGAAGGTTATGAATCCTTCATCATTCCAGACGATGTAGGCGGACGTTACTCCGTATTGACACCTGTAGGCTTGCTTCCAATCGCTGTAGCAGGTATTAACATTGAAGAGATGATGCAAGGTGCTGCTGCCGCTGCGGATGAGTTCAATAATCCGGATGTAGCTACTAACCAAGCTTATCAATATGCTGCAGTTCGTAATGCTCTGTATCGTAAAGGTAAGACAACTGAAATCCTCGTTAACTATGAGCCTTCCCTACACTTTGTATCCGAGTGGTGGAAACAATTGTTTGGCGAGAGCGAAGGTAAGGATTTCAAAGGTATTTATCCTTCTTCCGTTGATTTCTCTACGGATCTACACTCCATGGGTCAATTTATCCAAGAAGGTAACCGTAATATCTTTGAAACGGTAATCCAAGTAGATCAAGTGGCTCATCATGTGACCATTGAGAACGATCCAGATGATCTGGATGGCTTGAACTTCTTAACAGGAAAGACTATGGATTTCGTAAATAAGAAGGCTTTCCAAGGTACAATGCTTGCGCATACAGATGGTCAAGTACCTAACCTTATCGTTACTATTCCTGATCAAACACCATACACATTTGGTTATTTGGTTTACTTCTTTGAAAAAGCTTGCGGCATCAGCGGTTACCTGCTCGGTGTTAATCCATTCGACCAACCAGGCGTGGAAGCATATAAGAAGAATATGTTCGCGCTGCTTGGCAAACCGGGTTACGAAAAAGAAAAGGCAGAGCTGGAAGCAAGACTTACAGAATAGTATTGCAGCAGTATTTTAGAGACCATTCATACTAGTGTAAGTCACCAGGAGCAGTCCATAGGTAATCCAATACCGGGGACTGCTCCTGACATTATATGAAGACATCATATGTATATAAGGACTGGAATAATTATGTTAGAACAATATCGGACGGTGCGCTCTTCCGGCTCCAAGGAAGTCGTAATCCGCAAATCTCGCTTCATTGGTCATGTTATGCCGGTTGAGAATGAAGAAGAAGCAATGTTGTTTATCGAAGACATTAAGAAGAAACATCGGGACGCAACGCATAACTGTTCTGCTTATGTGATTGGGGAGAGAGACGAAATCCAGAGGCAATCGGACGACGGGGAGCCGAGTGGAACAGCCGGCAAACCGATTTTGGAAGTAATTCGCAACCAGGGAGTTAAAAATGTCGCAATTGTTGTTACCCGTTATTTCGGAGGCATTATGCTGGGTGCCGGAGGGCTGATTAGAGCTTATACGGATGGAGCAGTGCTTGCGCTAGAAGCAGGAGAAGTGATCACCCGTGTGCTAAGACGAGAGGTATTCGTAGAAATTGAGTACACTTGGCTAGGCAAGGTTGAGAACGAACTTCGGGGAAGAGGTATTCAAACCGGCGAGACTTTGTTCACCGATAAAGTAACGTTGTTATGTTTACCGCGAAATGATGAGGGAGACGCATTTATGGCATGGATAACAGATCTAACCCAAGGGCAAGCCTTGGTAACGGAAGGGCGGCGGATTTACTACAGCGAAGGGGATTAGGTATATGGCAAGGAGAGCAGTGGAGCAGGAGTTGTCGAGGGAAAGAATATTAGAGGCCGCTAGGCATCTGTTTATTACCAAAGGGTATCGAGCGATTTCAATGCGAAGCATCGGTCAGCATTTGGGGTACAGCCACGGCTCTCTCTATTATCATTTCAAAGAGAAGGCGGAGTTGTTCTACGCCATTGTTGTCGAAGATTTTAATCATGTGGCTGCTTTACTGAGCCAAGTAATGAATAAGCCACCTGAAGAAGGCATGACTCGAGTAGAGCAGCTGATTATGGAGTTTATACGGTTTGGAATAGATCATCCTTATCAATATGAGATTATGTTCATGATTCGTGATGAAGAGCTACTGGCTTATTGTAGGGCAGAGCAGGGACGATGTTTTGATTTATTCTCAAGTATTGTACGCCGTCATATGAAGGAAGAGGGATATGTGTCCGAGGATTGGCAGAACGTGCCGCTAACCTTGTTCTTATCCGCTCACGGATTTATTTCTTATTATATCCAAGATAAAGTATCATTTGAGGATGTAAAAGAGGCAGCATCAGCTCATATCAAGGTTTTATGTCGCAGCCTTTAACATGCTGTTTTTTTTATAAGTTTATACTTTAAAGCTGTGCATTGGTATAACACTGCTTCTCTGCTTGGTCAAAGTAATATTTAATTCTAGTTATATTTTAATGGCCGCTCCGGGGCATAACGGAGCGGCCATTTGTATATTGTTTATCCCTCAATAATTTTTAAGAAACATTGTCTTCGTCTTGGTCCATCGAACTCACAAAAATAAATACCCTGCCAACGTCCGAGTAATACTTCACCATCATGGATAATTATACTTTGGGAAGGTCCTGTGGTAATAGATTTAAGGTGTGAGGCAGTATTGCCTTCAGCATGCCGATACTTCGGATGCTCCCAAGGGTAGACTTCATCCAAACGCATCAGAACATCATGCCTCACGTCAGGATCTGCATTCTCATTGATTGCAATTCCTGCGGTGGTATGTGGACAATAAACTACGATCACACCGCTTTGCACTCCGCTTTTTTTCACAAAAGAAATGACTTCACGAGTAATATCCCGTAATTCATCCCGTTTCGTTGTAGTAATCTCCAGTGTATGCAGCATAATCATTCCCCTTCCTGTGATGTGCCACTTTTTCCTATACTTTATTATATATATTTTACCCCAAATTCACTTGAAAGTAATTGACGGCAGCGAGAAGGATTTGGTAAAGTAGTAATATTATAAAACCAAGTATATAAATAGGAATAATTAATGAAGTTGTTGGTTAGTATACCGACCGGTTAGCCGGAGGTGGGAGGGCAAAATCATTGAATTCGCTGCTTAGACACAAAGGTTGGACTTGGGGTTTCCGAACGACAATTTTGCTCTATTTTGTAGTATTGATCGTGCTGCCTATACTTGGGGTCTATTACAACTCTTTTTCACTGGGTTTCGGTAATTTTGTGGAAAGCATAAGCGACCCGATTGCCTGGAAGTCGGTGCTGTTAACCTTAAAGCTGGCGATCATCGCTACTTTAATTAATGTCTTTTTAGGAACAATGATTGCTTGGGTTCTTATTCGTTATCATTTCATGGGTAAAGCATTGCTTAACAGTCTTGTGGATTTGCCATTTGCGCTGCCGACAGCAGTTGGTGGTTTGATGATTTTGCTCTTGCTCGGGCCTGGTAGTCTTATCGGCAAGGCTGCAGAAGCGCTTGGTTTTGAAATTGTTTTTCATCAGCCGGCAATTGTAATTGCTATGGTCTTCGTAACCTTTCCTTTCGTGATTCGAGCGGTTCAGCCCTTACTGGAGGAACTTGATCCTTCCGAGGAGGAAGCGGCTTATACAATGGGTGCCAAGGGAACTAGAGTCTTCTGGCATGTTATTCTCCCCTCTATGGCTCCTGGGATGATCAGCGGTGGAATGCTTGCCTTCTCGCGGGCACTTGCTGAATTCGGTGCTGTAGTCCTCGTAGCAGGCAATATTCCAGGTCGTACTCTCGTATCTTCTGTTTTTATTTTTGGTGAAGTTGAAAGTGATAATCCGGTGTCCGCAGCAGCGGTTTCTGTCATTCTCTTGACCTTATCTTTTCTCATTCTTTGGCTCATTAATATGCTGCAGATGAGGGGGAGACGCTCATGAGAAAATTGTGGATCGGACTCACTTACTTGGTGTTTTTCTTGCTAATAGCTGCACCCCTAGGAAAAATGGCTATAGGTGCTTTTAGTGAAGGATTCGGTGGTTTCTGGAATGCTCTGACTAGGCCTGAAGCGCTGCATGCGCTTATGATGACTGGGCTTGTTGTGATAGTAGTAACGTTATTAAATACTTTGTTCGGAATTATGATGGCTCTGTATCTTGTTCGGGCGAACTGGATAAATAGACGTCTAAAGGGCTTGCTTAACAGTATTGTTGATTTACCTTATGCTGTGTCCCCAGTTATTGGCGGGCTGATGATTGTCCTGTTGTTGGGTCCAGATAGTGCATTTGGTGCGATTTTTGAAGGGATTGGGCTGAAGATCGTCTATGCGATTCCCGGAATGATCATTGCCACCTTGTTCGTAACCTTTCCTTTAATGGTGCGTGAGGTGATGCCGGTGCTACAGGAGATTGGATCACAGCAGGAGGAAGCTGCTTCTACATTGGGCGCTCGTGGCTGGACTATTTTCTGGAAGGTGACTTGGCCTTCGATTCGTTGGGCGGTTGTGTATGGGGTCATCCTTACGGTGGCGCGTTCACTAGGAGAGTTCGGCGCGGTGCTCGTGGTCTCGGGTAACATTATGAACAAAACCCAGACGGCAACGACGCTAGTCTATCAGGATGTTGAGAATTTTAATGTAACGGCTGCTGGAGGAATAGCGCTAGTTCTGGCTGCATTTTCCGCAGGTCTACTGTTGTTGATGGAATGGACCAAGAGAAGAAAGGAAGTGCAGTAATATGCATGTTGAAGTGCGGGGATTAAATAAGCATTTTGGAGATTTTCATGCGGTCAAGGACGTCAATTTCACCATTACAAAAGGTCATCTGATCGGACTGCTTGGCCCGAGTGGTGGCGGTAAAACCTCAATTCTGCGTATGCTTGCCGGGCTGGAAACACCGGATAATGGCGAGATTATTTTTCATGGTCAGACAGTTAACAATCTTCCTCCTCAGGAGCGCGGGATCGGCTTCGTCTTTCAGAACTATGCATTATTTAAGCACATGACTGTTTTTGATAATATTGCGTTTGGATTAAAAGTTAAAAAGGCCAGCAAAACTGCGATTCGTGACCGTGTTATGGAACTGGTGGAGCTTACGGGGTTAAAAGGCTTCGAGAAGCGTTATCCGCATCAGCTATCTGGTGGACAACGTCAGCGTGTGGCTTTTGCTCGTGCACTCGCACCTGAGCCACAGCTACTGCTCTTAGATGAGCCGTTCGCAGCTATCGATGCGAAGATCCGTCAGGAGCTGCGTGCTTGGCTACGTGAGCTGATTGAGCGTGTTGGCATCACTTCCATCTTCGTAACGCATGACCAAGACGAAGCGATTGAAGTCGCGGACGAGATTATGATCATCAACCAAGGGCAGTTGGAACAAAAGGGTACGCCTTGGGATATTTATAAGGAGCCTAAAACACCATTTGTGGCAACTTTTATCGGGGAGTCGACACTGATTGAAGATGCTTCTGAGGTGAAGGGCTTTAAAGGCGCTGGAGACGGTAAACCTACCAAGGCACTTATTCGTCCTGAGTATATTGAAGTGGGTAACCTGCATGAGTTCAAGATGGCTTCAGCTACGGAAAAAGGGGTCGTAAAGCATTTGCATTTCCGTGGAAGTGAATGGCTTGTTGAGGTTGAAGTTAATGGTCATAAGCTGGTCACTTACCGTTCCTTGGAGAAAGAAACATTACAGCCGGGGCAGGACATCTCAGTCCTAGTGCACCGGGCTTACCTGTTTAATGATGAGCGAAGCTGGATCCAGGAGAACAACCTGAAAGAAGATCCGATGCCTATTTTTATTTAAAAATAAATAAAATGATTTTCAATTTTTTTGAAAGTAGCGAATGTGATGAGCTAGGTTTAGAGTAACTGAAGTATTGGTATAGAGTAATGGAGTGGAAGTCCAAACATTCCGCGTAATTACGGTAAATACCGAACGTTGGTTACTTGAATTTTAAGTTCAGCTAAAGAGCTACTTTCAAGGAAATATTAAAATCATTATCTCAAAGGATGTGGGCCGCAATGAATTTCAAAAGGAGCAGACAACTGCACGGATGTTTTGCTGCCCTAATGCTGGCCATACTCACGCTGGCGGCAGTCGGTTGCGGGAATGAGAAGGCGGTTACGACGATGGCAGATCCCTCTAAGCCAGGGGATGTCACGTTGGTCGTTGGCGCATACAGTGTGGCTAAGGATGCGATGAAAGATATTTTACCGTTATTTGCAGCACAGTGGAAAGCGGATACTGGTCAGGAGATTAGTTTTCAGCAGTCTTATGAAGCTTCCGGAACACAGGCACGTGCAATTGTGGGTGGATTCGAAGCGGATGTTACACTGCTAGCCATGGAAGGTGATGTCGAGAAGCTGGTTAAGGCTGGACTCGTAGCGCCAACGTGGAAAGAGCAGGGTGAACAAGGCATGGTGACACGTTCGGTAGTCGCACTTGGTACCCGTGAGGGAAACCCCAAAGGAATTTATGATTTTGCGGACTTAGCCAAGCCAGGGGTTAAAGTGTTATACCCAAATCCCAAAACATCCGGTGGTGCGCAGTGGGATATCAACGCGATCTATGGGGCTGGTCTGAAGCTGTCAGAGGAGCAAGAGGGGGTTAAGGATCCGGCAGCAGCCAAAGCTTTTTTGGAAAGTGTACATGCCAATGTGGAATCTCTGGATAAGAGCGGACGTGCGTCAATGGCTGCCTTCGAGTATGGAGTGGGTGATGTCATTGTCACCTATGAGAATGAACTGCTGGCCCGGATTGCTCAGGGAGTTAAATATGAAGTCATTATTCCTAAAAATACAATTCTGATTGAGAACCCGGCAGCTGTCGTAGAGAAGTATGCGGATGAGCATGGGACTCGCGCGGCGGCAGAAGCATTAGTTGATTTCTTGATAACCCCACAGGCACAAGAAATCTTCGCAAAGTATGGTTTTCGCCCCGTAGATAAACAGGTCTATGCAGAGAACAAAAGCCGTTACCCCGATCCAGCGGGCCTCTTCGATATTAATTATTTAGGCGGCTGGGATGAGGTGCGAAGCACGCTTTATTCCAAGCGGGGAATTTGGTATCAGGTACTTGCAGGAATATAGGTAGAGGTGTAAAAATAGAGTCATCCTAGCAGGGCTACTGCTTAAGGGATGACTTTTTTGACGAAAGTATATATTTTGGGCCCCCGCAAAGTACCTGGGTACGCATCGAAGCAAAGCTTCACTTTGTGGGGATATTTTGGTGAGCATCTTTAAGATAGACATATAATAATTTAAGACTACCTTGATGGGAACTGAAGGAGAGATGGGCTATGGATACGTTGGTGTTTTTGGGTACTGGGGATGCCATGGGTGTTCCTCGGGTATATTGCAGCTGCGAGACCTGCACAGAAGCAAGGGAACAGGGAAGCAATATAAGGCTGCGTTCCTCTGTACTTATAGATAATGGCAGTGACTTTCTAGTGATTGATTGCGGGCCAGACTGGCGACGTCAGATGGAGGCGCAGGGAGTACGGAATATGCGAAGACTGCTGGTGACTCACGCTCATTTTGATCATATTGGCGGACTGCCGGAATGGGCCGATGCTTGTCGATGGACGGGCATTAAGGGTGAACTTTATACTCCGGCAGAAGTCATTCCCATTATCGAGCGGCAATATCCTTGGCTGCGAAATCACATCGAGATGATTCCCTGTGATGAAGGTATAGAGCTGGACGGTTGGGAGATAGATACCTGGAAAGTGAACCATGGGAAGAATGGATACTCGTACGCTTTTCGGCTAGAGAAGGAGGACTACACATGGGTGTATTGTCCTGATTCCATATCTCTTGGGGCTGAGGAGACACGTCTGATGCATGGAGCCGACCTGCTGGTCCTTGGTACAAGCTTCTATTACGAAGCGGCAGAGCTATCCACTCGTTCTGTGTACGATATGACGGAGGCGGCGGAGCTGCTGCAAATCGTTAAGCCTACAAAGGCAGTATATACTCATATGTCGCATGATGTGGATATGAGACAGTCATATATTTTGCCGGAGAATGTTATACTGGCACAGACAGGTACGAGAATTCCACTACACAAAAAGCCCTTCTCTTCACATTAGAAGAGAAGGGCTTACAGGACAAAGATAGAGCCAATAAACAGGTTAAACGGTTAATTTATCTGATTCATGTACTGGTTGACGTCCGCTTACCGCAAGCATGATTAAGGCAATAGTGATGAGTACAAAACAGAGTACGAATGAATACCGGTAACCTACAAGAGTGGCTAATCCCCCGCCAACAAGACTGCCAATCAATCTGCCGATCGTGGATGAATTAGAGTACAGTGTAGATGCATACCCAGGCATGCTTGGAAGCAGATCCTGGATGTAGCTAATGCCAATCGCTGAAATAACAGCAACGAAAACGGCGAGTAGAACTTGGGCTGCAAGCATCTGCCACATCGCGCCAGAGAGAATGACAACGAGATAATAAGCGCCGCCTAGAATCGCCCCACACATCATCAAGGATCGATTACTGTACTTTGCACTGAGTAGACCTAGCATAATCATAAATGGAATTTCCAGCGCAGCACATATACTGCTGACTAGACCGACATCGCTTGTCGTTCCTCCTAGATTGTTTGTAATAAAGAGGGCTGTATTAATGCTACTCGTCCAGTGCGCTACATACATGAGTATCAGAATCAGAAAAGGCAGCAGAATATTACGGTTCTGAACGAGTCGGAAGCTTTTTACTTTTACTTCAGCCTTGTTGCTGCTCAGCTCTGTATTTGATTTGAGAAATAAGAAAACGAGTAAGGCAACAAGCAGGAAAACTCCGATTGTACCCGAGAAAATCCCCTTAAACCCAACAGCAGCGATTAGCAGGGTGCCGATTAAAGGGCCTGTAATAAAGCCGAGAGAGAAAGCAGATCGCAAGGTAGAATTCGCAAACGCTGTATCCGTAAAATCACTCTTATTCACTGCTTCTCTAGCAATGGCGAACAGTTGAGGCATCCCTGGTGCACCGAGAGCGGTGAACACAATCATGTAGATGAACAAGATCGTAAAATCCTGAATGAGCAAGTACCCGCCAAAAGCCAGTGCATTACAGAGCGTGGCAACAAGATAAATATGTTTTCGATTCAAGCCGAGATCAGAGCGTCTCCCGATAAGCGTACTGATCCATATGCCGGCAACTAATGTGGTAGCTAGAAAAATACCAAACATCCCGACAGATACGCCAAGCTGTTCCGTGAAATAAATGGATAAGAAGGGTGTGCTGAGTGAAATCCCCATTCCCTGCAGTAGCATACACAAAAAGAGTAAGGCATAAGAGGGAATAGAAAATAGTGCAGTAAGTCTTTTGATCATGTTGTGAAGTTACTCCTCTATTTTTGTTAAGATAGTCAAACTGGTTATAGTATACATGAAAAAGACAACAACAATATATATGCGATTTAACTAGAAACCTCAATGATTTGGTTTAAGCTGTGACTTTTCTATGATACAAGGGGGATATCATTCGGGCAAATTCAGCCGTTTGCTGTCCCTTTTGTGATATCTATTGCATTCAGTATTCAGAAGCATGTTTATACTTTATAATCAGAAAGTATTACCGTCTTATATTTACAGATATAGAATAATTATCAATAATGGAAAGGGGAGTACCAAGTGGCTAATCCTATGGATCCGATCCTGATTGAATTTCCTGAGAGCTTTGAGACCGAGCGTCTGCTCATTCGTGCCCCTTTGTGGGGGGATGGCGTTAGTATGAATGTGGCTATAGGTGAAAGTTTAGAGGAATTGAAACCTTGGATGCCTTTTGCTCAAACGAGTCCGACTTTGGATGAATCGGAGAGATTCACACGTGAGGCTAGGCTGGATTTTTTAAAACGTAATCAGCTGCATATGCGCATTTTCAATAAGACTACGGGTAGTTTTATCGGTTGCAGTGGCCTGCATCGTATAAACTGGGAACTGCGAAATTTTGAAATTGGTTATTGGATTCGAAGCTCCTGCGCGGGTAAAGGTTATATGACCGAAGCGGTGAATGGAATCACCGATTTTGCTATCAGGGAATTAGAAGCTAATCGCATCGAGATTCGGTGTAGTGCACGAAATATCAAAAGTGCTGCAGTTGCTGAGCGTGCAGGGTATACACTGGAGGGTATTTTACGGAGAGAGCGCCTTGGGCTAGATGGGGAAATACATGACAGCAAGCTATTTGCGAAGGTTAGAGGTGTGGAATTTTAGGGGGAGAGGGCTGATTTTTTGAAGCAAAAGGGTGTTTTTTCAAGATTAAGTACATACATGTTAAGGCATAAGCTCTTATATACGGTTTTATTATTTACGACTTTATTTGGGATTGTTCTGGATCTAACGATTGCTTGGCTGCTCTCAGTGATTACAGATGCTGCGGTTAGACTCGATGTGAAAGCTTTTAAAGGGCTGGTTATATTCGGTTTAATTTACTTATTAGTGAGTGCAATTAACGGTTTCATCGATCGGTATCTCAAAAATAAAATCTCTGCCAAGATCAGAAATGAGCTGCGGCTGGATATGATGCGGCATACCTTAGCACTTCCTCAGTCTTATTTTGACCGTAATCATTCCGGGGATTTATTGTCCCGCTTTACTAATGATAATCAATCTGTGGGTAATGCTACCGGCGAGGTAATGATTGATCTGATCCGTAACCCTTTGCTTGCTCTCGCGGCTTTTGGTTATTTGCTCTATATTAACTGGCTACTGGCACTGATCTGTTTTGCAATGGGACCCTTGATGTTCCTAACGGGAAAAATCTTCGGTTCAGCGATGCGTGAGAACAGTGTGAGGATTCAGAATCATATGAGCAAGATTACTTCCTTTTTGCATGACATTCTAGGTAGTAGTATGGTGTTTAAATCTTTTTCCATCGAACGCAGACTAATGAAGCAGTATCAGGAGCATAGTGAAAATATTACTTCCGAAGAATTGAAGCGGGGAAGAATTGAGGGAGCTACCGGCTCATTCTCGTCGTTTTTAGGAAACTTCACGTTTCTTCTTGCGCTGGTCGTGGCTGGTTATTTTGTGGCCAAAGGATCCCTTGAGGTCGGTGCGATGATTGCCTTCATACAGCTCATGAATTATCTAGTCATGCCGTTCTCGGCATTACCAGGACTGATCAATTCGATGCAGCAATCACTTGGGGCGGCGGGACGAATCTTTGAAGTGTTGGATAGCCCTGTAGAAGTGAAGGCTCTACCCGAAGCAGTGACGAAGCAGCCTGAATTTGAGCGTATGGTCATGTCCTCGGTATCCTTCTCTTATCCGGGAGCAGAGAAACACAGCTTGAACAAGATCAGCTTAGAGCTTCACAAAGGGGCTCAAATGGCGATTGTGGGACCGAGTGGTGGAGGGAAATCTACACTTTTTAAAGTATTGCTTGGGTTGTATGAACCTGATGAGGGTGAAGTTCTTATAAATAATGAGAAGATAAGTGAAATGAGTCTTGCTAAGCTTAGGAGTCACTTTGCTTATGTGCCGCAAGAGTCCGGGCTGTATACGGGAAGTATCCGTGATAATATTCGGAATGGAAATCCGGATGCAGGTGAGCAAGAAATTCTGGAGGCTTTGCGACAAGCAAACGCTTATGATTTTGTGATGGAGTTGCCGGAGGGCCTTGATACAGATATCGGTGAGGAAGGTTCACGCTTGTCCGGTGGACAACGTCAGCGGCTATCGATTGCAAGAGCGATTCTTAGGAACTCTCCAATTTTGCTACTAGATGAAGCTACTGCAGCGCTTGATAATGAATCGGAGAAGCTGGTGCAGCAGGCGATTCGTAAACTAATGGGAGACAAAACCACACTTGTTATCGCCCACCGTCTATCTACGATTCAGAATGCCGATATCATTCTAGTGATGGAGAATGGTGAAATTGTAGAGAGCGGTACCCACGAAGAATTGCTTACGGCGGAAGGAAGATATCATGGCTTGTACTATTCACAGCTGGAAGAGGAAGAAGCTGGCGAGAGCGGGCATGAGGTAATGGAGTTTGCATCAACAGGAGTTCCAAGCTTACTGAAATAACAAAAGGGTGCTGTAACGTCAGATATTATGACGTTACAGCACCCTTTTGTTAAGGAAGTGAATTTATATAGATTGAACTTTAACTCTATATAAGTTGAACTTTAAAACATTCTAAAAAGGGAAAGGCGACGGAGGGGAAGTTTGGAACTGTAGGAGCGATAGCGACCGCCTGAAAGCTTTCCAAAGGAAAGCTCGCATCGGAAGCATAAGCTGTCACCGGATTTCAACCGTGAAACACGGTATATAATCAAAGAAATCTGGTGACAACAGCGGCCGGAAGTCCAAAAATTCCCCGCAGTCACGCACTTACCTTAATAGAAAAATCTTAAGTTTAACGTATATAAAACTATTAAGTTCAGCCGATTTAGTTCACTTTATTGAGAATGAATTTATCAATCGCGTATTTTACGCCATCTTCATTGTTGCTTAGGGTCACGAAATCAGCAATTTCCTTCAGCGCAGGAATAGCGTTAGCCATAGCAACACCAAGCCCTGCAGCCTCCAGCATTTCATGATCGTTCCAAGAGTCACCCATAGCCATAGTCTCGGAGAGATCACAACCAAAATGATTGGCTAGGAATTCAAGCGCAATTCCCTTGGTTCCTTCATGATGCATGATTTCTAGGAATTGTGGTTTGGATTTGGTAATATGCACGGAATCGCCGAGCAATTCACGTAGAATTGGAGCAAGCTCATCCAAGAATGCAGGATCATCGATAATGAGCATTTTTGGTGTTTTTTGCGGGACAAGCTTCTCCCAATCTGGTTCAATATAATATGGTGTTTTGTTCAGGTCTGTATAATCTTTAATCTTCTGGTTGTCTTCACGGGCATACAGCTTGTCGTCAATGTAAGTTTGCAAATGCAGATTATGCTCGACGCAGTAAGTGAACAGCTTGTGTACCGCATCTTGTGGCACGTAACGCTCATATAGTACCTTTTCATCGAGCAAGTTCTTAACGAGTGCGCCTTGGTAAGTGATGATTGGCACGTTAAGTCCAGTTTGACGGGCAATGGCTTGTGCAGAAGCATAAGCTCGGCCAGTAGCTAGGGTTACAACAACGCCAGCGGCTACAGCCTCTTCAAGCGCAGTCTGTGTAGCGGGAGTTACTTCCTTGTCATCGTTAATTAGAGTGTCATCAATATCAATCGCGATCAATTTGTACATTTGTCTCTCTCCTTATCTCTTTCTAAATAAATGTAATTTGGAAAAATAATTCTTCTTATGTTGATTCTGACCCGGTTCCGGACTCAGCTCTGCCATAAGCATAGCTCCCAGAATACAACCACAACCGAGCAGAGCGGACATACCAAGCGTTTCTCCGCCAAAGGCTAAGCCTGTCAGCACAGCGAATACAGGTTCTGTGGCATAAATAATGGCTACCCGGGAAGGCGTAGTGTATTTCTGGCAGGCGGTTTGAATCCAGAAAGCAAAAGCACTGGTAGGGCCAATAGAGATTAAAAGCGCCCAGAGAACGTCTGGGTCCTTGATAAGCTCTGCGCTGTGTGCCAGCGGTGCAGCTCCTTCAAAGATAAGCGAAGCGACAATGCTGAACAGTCCAACGAAGGCGAGCTGCAAGGTTGCCAGCGGCAAAGCCGGATAATGAGGTGCATAAACGCCAGTATATGCGACTTGCAGGGCAAAAGCTATGGCGCATAGCAGGATAAGAGCATCACCTTTATTCAGGGACAAAGCAGAGCCTGTGAAGGTCAGCAGGTAAAGACCTACTGCGGCAAGCGCCGCGCTGAACCAAGTGTAACGTGAAATGGCATGCTTTAGTAGCGCCAGAGAGAGAAACGGAACCAATACGACCGATAGCCCGGTAATAAATCCGGTATTGGAGGTGGTTGTATATAGAAGTCCCATGGTCTGGAAGCCATAGCCCATAAACAAAAAAAGGCCTAGCAGCAGAGAATCGCGTACCATGCGGAAGCTTAGCTGCTTCCACTCCTTGCGGTAAAAAATAAAAGTGATTAGAGCCAGCAACAGGGCAGCACCTGTAAAGCGGATGCTGTTAAACGCGAGTGGAGGGAGCACTTTGACAGCATTTTGAACAATCAGAAAGGTGCATCCCCACATCATCGCCACAAGTAGCAGGCTGAAATCGGCCATACGGGAACGCTTCACTTCTAAGGTCATCCTCTCTTCGGCAAATGCCGTCCTTGTAAGAACGACAAGGTCAAGTTGTCCAAATTGTATCGTATATTCATGGGGAGGACAAGATAGGAATCGCTCAAAGGCTTATATTTAAAGGGATTTAAGGGATTAGGCTAGACAAAAAAACAGGGTCTTGATATACTTCGATAACCGCACATTTGTTCTTGTTTTTCGCATCTTAGAAAGGAGCGGTTTCACCATGATGGGCAGATCCCATTTAATAATCAGCACTGGGGTTACCCTATCTGTAATTAGCTTGATGTCACACGAGATTACGGTTCCAGTTATTGCGGTCGCAGCGTTAAGCTCTTTGCTGCCTGATATCGATGAACCGAATTCGCTGCTCGTGCGCAAGGCGATTCCAGAGTTTCTATTGAGAGCGCTGCAAATTGCTTTGATAGGCGCGGCAATTTATCTCTATTTTGCCGGAATCGTGGAACGCCCTTGGAATATTGTGCTGGCATTGCTTGTAGGTAGTGTATCATTCCTTCCAAGCCGAAAGCTGCGCCATTTGGTCATGATTTTAATCGCCATAGCACTTTTTGCCTTCGGGGAAGCCTATGATCCATGGAACTACATTGCAGCGTGCGTGCTCGTCGTTTCATCGATTGTCCCACACCGTGGCCTGACACATACCTTGTATGGTGTTGCGGGCTGGAGCGCCTTATTGTATTTCGCCTCAGCCGGTATAAATGACGGTGGCAGTCTATGGATAGCTGGCGGTATGTCGTATGCACTTCATCTACTGGCAGACTCCCTTACTCAAAGAGGAATTACACCATTGCCGCCAATCCCCTTTAAGCTGCGTCTCAAGCTAATGAGTACAGGCACGAAAAAAGGTGGAGCCGTAGAGAACATCTGCATCATGCTGACTCTAGCGTTCGTTGTCTATGTATTTATACTTTCTCCTTGAACTAAAATGAATATGAAAGAGGGGCTTGTCTATTCTTTACGCAAATTGCGCAGAGGATAAGCAGGCCCCTTTATTTTTTGTATAACTATTCCTCTAAGAAAACCAGTCCGATAAAGTCCTCCGGTTCAATACGTCCGAAATAATGCTTCAGATCTAGATGAGCTAATGCTTCTCTAACTTCAGCCTCGTCATAACGTTTGCCACGAAGGGCATTTTCAACATCGACTACGTCACCAACCCCAAAGAAGTCACCGTAGATTTTGATGTCCTTAATGAGGGAATCTTCAATATCCATACGAATATCAATAATTCCAGCAGGGAATTTGCGTGTGTGTTTGACGTTACTTTTTGGCGACAGACCGTAGTTCCAATCCCAGTTCTGATAGTGCTCTTTGGAAATTTCGTGGATTTTGACCCAGTCTGCTTCCTGAAGTTTGTACTGAGGAACCTCGGATGGCTCCATGCCAAAGATCGAACGCAGCAAGCCGGAGCGGAACTCTTCAATGGTCATGTCTGTACCTAGCAGCTCTTTGATGTTGGCTACGCGACTACGTACGGATTTGGTGCTCTTCGATTTGAACTTCTCTGGATTTACTTTTAGAGAGGCTTGTACATTGTCCAAATTGAGATCAAACATCAGTGTGCCATGGCTGAACATGCGTCCACGTGTGGAGAATTGAGCGTTTCCGGAAATTTTTTGTTCGCCGACTTGAAGGTCATTCCGTCCACTAAGCTCAGCGTTTACACCCATACTTTGCAAGTAGTCGATCACCGGCTGGGTGAATTTCAGAAAGTTATGGAAGGATTGGCCGTCGTCCTTGGTAATGAAGCTGAAGTTTAAGTTTCCGAGATCGTGATAGACAGCTCCACCGCCGGACAAACGACGCACAACCTTAATATCATTTTCTTTAACATATTCCTGATTGATTTCTTCAATCGTATTCTGGTGTTTACCGATGATGATAGATGGGCTGTTAATATAAAAAAGCAGGTAACTCTCGTCCATCGGCAAGTGTTTCAGCGCATATTCCTCAATCGCCAAATTGATGGAAGCGTCAGTAATCCCTGTGTTATCAATAAAAATCATAGTGAATTCCTCCGTTGCAGCAAAATTGATTACAGTTCTCATTTTAAACCAAAAGCGGTTTTTTAACAAAAGAGATAGCTTCGTAGTTCTGAAAGAGGGTTTGGGTAGAGGCGGGATTCAGATGATTCCTCCGGGGAAGCATTGACGTATTTCCGGCAAAGACGCAATAATGGTGGCAAAGACATAGATATTGAGCAGGAGATAGTTGATAGAGGGAGTGTAAATATGCTTGAAAAATACGGCCATGGCGGTGATTTGCTAACGGCTTCGGAACTATATGAGGAAGCTGGCGGCACATTTCTCGATTTCAGTGCCAACATCAATCCTCTCGGGCCTCCACCGGCGGTCTTGGAGCTGCTTAAAACAGCATTGTCTACGGTGGTTGCTTACCCGGACCCTGGACACCGACGCTTCAAAAGCCTGCTAGCAGAGGATCTCGGCATAGATAGTAGCTGGTTGACCGTAGGTAACGGAGCAGCAGAATCTATGGCATTGTTGCTCCTTGCGATCGTCCCGAAAAGGGTGGGCATCGTAGAACCTTGTTTCTCTGAGTATAGACAGCTTTCTGTGCAATTCGGTGCAGAAGTATTATCTGTTCAGGGGACAAGGGAACAGCAGTTTCGAGCTGGAGTGGACGAGATTGCCGGGCTGCTGGAGAAGGTTGAGCTGCTGTTCCTTGGACAGCCGAACAATCCTAATGGCGTTCAGTATGCGGTGGATGAACTACGCTGGCTAGCGCAGAAGGCAGAGAGCTGCGGAGCTTATTTAGCTGTGGATGAAGCTTTTATTGATTTTATTCCAGAGGCTGAACGGAATACGCTGCTGCCGGAGCTGAAGCAGTTTCCGCATACGATACTGGTACGGTCGATGACGAAATTTTACGCGATTCCTGGACTGCGTCTTGGGTTTGCAATTTCGCATCCAGAGCTTGCAAAGGCGATGACCGCAAAGCAGGTCACTTGGAGCGTGAACGGCTTGGCGCTGCTAGCCGGTGAAGCTTGCCTTGAGTGTGGGCACGAGTATGAACGTCGCACGCGCGAGCTGATAAAGGCGGAGCGTGAGCTGCTGCGGCAAGGCCTTATGCAGCTGGGCTGCGATGTGCCGCCAGGAGAAGCCAACTTTCTGCTCTGTGGTCTGCCTTCGTCATGGAGCGCGGCGGAGATGCAGACCCGTCTTGGGCGCACCGGTATACTGGTGCGCAGCTGCGCTATGTACCCAGGTCTAGGAGAAAGGCATATCAGGGTTGCCGTTAAGGGACATGAGGATAATGTCCGACTGCTGAATCAGATGGGGAAGATTCTGGCGGGGAAGTGACTGGTGCAGCGCAGGGTGCTGATGGGGTACCATTTACATGATTGGTGCAGTGGAGATGGTTGGGAGTCAGCTGCCTGAGTGATTCATGTTGCGCAGAAGGCTGAGAGTAAACTGCTAAGTGGTCTATATAGCGCAAAAGAATAGGGTTTGAGGCCGGATTGGATGCTTCAGCTCGCATGCCCAAGGTTGTGACATATTTTGATTAGGTGTTTTTTGATGGATACCCTCGAAAGTGAATTCTGTTGTATTTTGTACAACAGAATACGCCTAGGATGAGTAGAAATTCGATTCTATAGCACTCTGTACAATAGAATTTTGAAAATTGGCGCGAAACAGACCCTTACGTGACATTCTATTGCACGAAATACAACAGAATGGATTTTGCCAGTGTATCTAGCTAAATCTGTTGTACAAAGTGCAATAAATGGGTTGAGGGACAGGTGCTAAGGTGGATATAGAATATTTGCTGAATTAGAGGAATAGGCGATTTATGAGTGAGAGGGCTGGGAAGAGAAAGAGCGGCCGTGGAGCTGGTTAAAGAAACGGATGAGCGTTGAAAGGAGCTGGATCGGGAAATGGTGCAAGTGAAGATTCCATTTAACCTCGCTGGAGGCGTAAAGGAGTACCACTCGGCCATCTGGCCGGGGCTTGCTTTACAGTGGAAGGGAAACCATCTGCTACTAGAGCTGCCTGCTGAAGCAGATGGTTTATCGAGTGCGTTCTATGGTGGAGGAATGAATCGACTAGAGAGGGCTGTCAATTTATATGTTGACCGCAATTATGAATGTAGTGATCCAGTTCAGGATATGGAGAATAAGCTGCGCAATTGGGGTTATTCATTATCTGGCTGTGCGGGTCTGATGACGGCTGTACCGCTTGAGCATGCAGCGGTAGCTGAAGAAGACACTGGCTCCGCGGGGATTTTTGTTTGCGTTACTGCTGCCGCAGGAAATGCTGCGCGCGCTGGTGTGGAACGCAATGTGCTAGCTGTTTATCGACCGGGTACGATTAACATAATGCTAGGTATTGATGGCCGCCTGACACCGGCGGCCATGGTCAATGCTGTGCAGACAGCTGTCGAAGCCAAAGCTGCTGCTCTGGCCGATCTCGGGATTACCGATCCCGAGAATGGCTTGATCGCAACCGGAACAACTACGGATGCGATCGTACTGGCTGTGAGCCAAAGCGGGCGATACAATGCAGAGCATGTTTACGCCGGAACAGCTACCGATCTGGGGGGCGCTATCGGCCGCCTTGTGTATAGCGCTGTGACAGGAAGCTTGCTGTCGGTGCAGGCAAGGAAGGACAGCTAATGAGAATGAATTGCTGGAATTGCTGGAGATGTTGGAGATTGTTCAGAGGTGATCGCCTGTGACAATCGCATTGGTACTACTTGCGGCTTATGTGATTGACCGGATCGTAGGTGATCCGCGGAGCTTGCCCCATCCTGTAATTGGAATGGGCAAAGCGATCACGGCTCTGGAGCGGATGATCCGCCTTCTATGGTCCCGTCCGCAAAGCCTGCGAAGAGCGGGGATATTACTTCCGCTGTGTGTGGCGGGCGGCGCTTGGGCACTGACTGCCATTCTTCTATGGCTGTTGTCGTTTATCTCACCTTGGCTCGTCTGGATAGCCGAGGCATGGCTGATTTCAACCACGATTGCCTCCAAGGGGCTAAAGGATGCAGGGATGGCGGTGTACGTGGAACTCCGTAAAGGTGATATTCCTGCAGCTCGCAAGGCACTGGGGATGATCGTGGGACGTGATACGACCACACTAGATCCCCCGGAAATTGTGCGCGGCACGGTGGAGACTGTAGCAGAGAATATCGTCGATGCGATTATTTCTCCATTGTTCTACGCGCTCATCGGTGGCGCGCCGCTTGCTATGGCTTATCGGGCAGTCAACACGCTCGATTCCATGGTGGGATATAAGAATGATAAATACCGTGATCTCGGCTGGGCATCCGCTCGGTTAGATGATGTCGCCAACTTTATTCCAGCGCGGATAACGGCACTGCTCTTGGCTCTGTGTGCATGGGTGCTTCATCTGGATTGGCGGAGATGCCTGCAGATGGTGAAGCGGGATGCACGACTCCATCCAAGCCCGAATAGCGGCTATCCAGAATCTGCTGTTGCAGGCGCCCTCGGTATCCGGCTCGGTGGCGAGAACGTGTACCATGGTATGGCTTCTTTCCGGGCATACATGGGTGACCCGGTACGGTCTATGGAGCCGGATGATATTATTCAGACCTCGCGGATGATGATGCTCTGTTCTTCAATATTTGTTGCTGTCTGCGCAGCTATAGCGTGGATCTGGATCGGGGGCTGATGCTAGACATGGCGTTTCCTCTTATAGAGCTAGAACTAGTACTCGTTCGCCACGGGCAAACTCAGTGGAATGCAGAACATCGTTACTTAGGACATACGGATCTCCCACTGCTTTCAAGTGCAGTGGACCAGCTATCTCAGCTAAAACAGCCGCTTGGTTGGTTGACCGAACAGGGGCTTGAAGCATCAAATGGCTTTTTGCGTGTATATTGCAGCGATTTGCTTAGATGTCGGGAAACACTAGCTTACATATCACCTTTGCTAGAGAAGGTAGCTATCTACGATCAGCGGTTGCGTGAAATGAATTTTGGAGCTTTCGAAGGTTGTACTTATGAGGAATTGAAGGATAATTCACTGTATAGAAGCTGGATTGATAATCCTTCCACGGTTACACCACCAGATGGAGAAGCATGGGCGCAGTTTGACGAACGGGTGCGCAGCTTTCTATTAGATTTGGGCCGAGCGGCTGAGGATCCATTTGTGCAGGCATCAATTAAAGAAAACAAGGATAAGGTAATAACAAACAGGGTGCTGGTAGTCACACATGGTGGTGTTATCCGAAATTTCCTTGCACAGGTAGTTCCGGGAGTCACATTCTACAGCGCTGTTGCGCCTTCTCCAGGAACAGCAATGGTACTCAAATTATTCTGGCAGAACGGGAAATGGTCGGCAGATCTTTCGGGAGATTGATGAGAAAATCAAATAAAAAAGGGTTCTACATATTAGACATATCTAATATGTAGAACCCTTTATGTTTAACTATCGTTCGACTTCAGCGGAATAACGAGGTTAATTGTTGGACAACCATTCCTCACAGGTATCTGCAAGTAATTGTAATTCATTATACAGCATGCTCGCATGGTAACCGTCACACACGGCATGGTGGAATTGCCCCGATATTGGTAATAGTATTTTTTTGTCTTGATGAAAATATTTTCCTATAGTAAAGATGGGAAGTAGGAAAGTTCCCTCGTTATACACGTTCAGGTTAAAGCTCGTGAAGCTGACCCACGGAATACTAGAAATAGGGAAGGTGTTCGGTGGTTCGTTTGCTTTAGCGATAAATTGTTTTACACTTCCGTACATTTTCATATCATCCAGATAACGGTTATAGAAATCATTAAACTTTTCACCGTACGAAGTCCAGATGCTTGAGAAAGTCTTATCATCATCATGGAAAATTGTAAAACTAGGTGACAAGCTATCCCAATAACCTAATCTTCCTTGAGAATCAAAGCATGTGCGGAATTCACTATGACGGTTCACCACCGTAGTTATCATGTGGATTAGTGCTGGGTACAGCTTAATTCCCTTATGCTTAAGCTCTGACAGTAGAAGGGTGATATCAATATTTACGGTCATGCTATAGGTACATCTGACATTGTTTAAATAATGCTCAAAATAGGGTTTTCTGCTCCAGTTATCCATGACAATCGGGTTAAAAATCATTTATTATGACCTCCTAAAATTAATTCATTTTTCATTTTAGGAGGTCAACTGGACTGATTTCACCATATCCTTATCACAATCCCTTGAGAAAGTATTTTGTAACGATTAGTATACCATCATCATAGCCGTAATTAATAATAAATCTAATGAAAAATGATACAGTACACTGAGATAGTAGAACATTAGTTAAAGTGGAAGGGAGATCCTTTATAATGCTGTATGAAAAGAGGGTCATCGAAAATTTACTCCAGCAAAAGCGTACGAGCGCGATTCCCATCGTTGTGATGATGTGCGGTGTGGCAGGGTCGGGTAAAACGACCTTTGCTCAAAAGTTGGAGAAAGAAGGATTCGTTCGTCTCTCGATTGATGAGGACATCTGGGCCACTCACGGTCGTTTTGGAGTCGATTATCCAGAGCAGAATTATGATACCTATTTAAAAGAATCAGAATTAAAGCTGCGTGGGGAGCTAGTAAATCTGATTCAGGCTAAACAGCATGTGGTTGTCGATTTCAGCTTTTGGCAACGGAATAGACGGAACGATTATAAGCAATTAATTGAAGAGCATAGCGGTGTCTGGGAGCTGATTTACTTAAAGGTTCAGCCGGATGAATTGCGGCGGCGACTGCTCATCCGGAGTGAACGTTTTGACGCCAATGCGGCGTTTACGATCACAGAGGACACGCTAACTCGGTTTCTAAGTGGTTTTGAAACCCCTGCTGGTGAAGGAGAAGCAGTAATCGAAGCGGAGGTCATCCTTCCTTAACCATTTCCCAAGCGTAGAATGAAAATTATCAAATTTGTCAGCTTATTCGCTCATAGAACCACAGCCTGATTAAAATCCTATGGCTGTGGTTCTTTTTTTACGCGCTTGATTATGCCATGATAGCTATGGAGGCGACCCGAGAGATGTTTAAGGACTTTAAGCTTATAGCCGGACGGCCGGTGTATATACAAATTAAAGACTATATGAAGCACTTAATAATAAAAGGCGGTCTACAAGGCAACCAAAAGCTGCCCTCCACAAGAGAGCTCAGCACACTGCTTAAGGTTAGCCGCAACTCTGTAATCTCTGCGTATGCAGAGCTTGAGGATGATGGGTTTGCCTATACAGTTCAGGGGCAAGGAAGTTATGTGGCGCCTTCACCTCCCGGCAGTGAAACGATTGTCTCTTGGACGATGGACTGGAAGTCACGTCTTAACGATCATGCGCGACTCGCAGAGGAAATGGACATCATGAAGCGCGGTTTACGAGCGGAGAAGGGTACGATCTCCTTTACGAGCATCGCACCCGATGAAAGCCTTTTTGATCTGGATAATGTGAAGCGCTCCTTTATGGATCGTATGTCGGTGGAAGGTAACGTCTTACTGAATTATGGATATGCCAAAGGGTATAAGCCTTTAATAGACTATTTGAAGCAATATATGGAGCACAAGGGCGCCCAAATGAAGGGCAAGGATATATTGATCACCAATGGCTTTACAGAGGGATTCGATATTGTATTGTCGGCACTTAGCAAGAAGAATAGATCGGTCATTTGTGAGAATCCGACGCATCATACGGCGATCAAAAATCTGAAGCTGAACGGCTTTGAGATCACCGGAATTCCTATGGAGCGTGATGGGATTGATCTGGTAGAGCTGGAGAAGGCATTGCAGCAGCAAGCTTTTGACTGTGCCTACTTCGTCCCTTCTTATCATAATCCGACCGGTATTGTAATGTCCCCCGAGAAAAGACAGGGGCTAATGAAGCTGATGAATCGGTATCAAATACCGGTGATCGAGGATGGTTTTAACGAGGAATTACGATATTCGGGCTCACATGTGGCTCCACTAATCGCAGCAGCAGGTAGCGGCAACAGCGTGATCTATCTAGGTAGCTTCTCAAAAGTATTATTTCCGGGACTACGCGTAGGCTGGGTGCTGGCAGATCAGGAGTTAATCTATTCTCTCGAAAGCGTCAAGCGCGCACGTACTATTCATACCTCGACGCTGGATCAATCCATTTTGTATCAATACTTATTGGGCGGACATTTAGAGAAGTATTTGAAAAAAGCCAGAGCAGAATACAAACGGAAATATGAACTAACCCTGCAATGCTGTAAGGAGTTTATTCCGTATAAGTCGTTATCAGGGGACGGAGGATTGCATCTTTTTGTAACCTTCGCGGAGGGCTTTAATACTAGGACGCTGCTGGCAGCCTGTCATGAGCAAGGGGTTATTTTTACAGCAGGAGATATATTCTTCACAGACGGTAAGGGTCAAAATACAATACGGATCGGTTTCTCCAGAGTGACGGATGAGGATATCCGCAAGGGGATCGAGATTATTGGTAGAACAGCACGACAACTAATGGGATAAAGAGGTGCTTGAGATGAAGATGAAAGTAGGCGTAATTATGGGCGGGGTGTCCTCAGAGTTTGAGGTATCCATGAATAGCGGGAGAGAGATTTTGAAGAATCTGGATCCAAATAAATATGAAGTTACTCCAATAGTGATCACCAAACGTGAAGAGCTGATTGAGCAGGCAAAAGGAATCGATATCGCGCTGCTTGCGCTCCACGGGGCTTACGGTGAGGACGGTACGGTTCAGGGGACGCTGGAGACAATGGGGATTCCTTATACAGGCAGTGGGGTTTTGTCTAGCAGCATTTGCATGGATAAAGATCTTTCTAAAAAGCTTATGCGCTGCTCAGACGTCAATACGGCAGATTGGCTGTGCTGGGATAGTATGAAGGATTATTCTCAAGAAGCGGTAGATCGGATCGGATATCCTGTTATGGTGAAGCCGTGTTCAGGCGGTTCGAGTATTGGAATGGAAAAGGTCAGCAGTAGCGAAGAATTATTGAGCGCAGTACAGAAGGCTTTTGCCTGTGATCAATCGATTCTGATCGAGAGCTACATTCAAGGCCAGGAAATCACCTGCTCCATTCTAAATGGAGAGATGTTGCCCGTTTTAGGGATCACTTCAGCACATGCGGAGTGGTTCGATTACAGCGCTAAGTACGAAGATGGCGGGGCAGACGAACGGGTCATCGAACTACCGGCCGAGGTGTATGAGCGAGTGCGTGATGCAGCCTTAACTTGCTACAAAGCATTAAAATGTAGTGTGTATGCACGAGTGGATATGCTCATCAAGGATGGTATTCCGTATGTGCTGGAGGTGAACACGTTACCGGGCATGACGAAGGCCAGTCTTTTACCAAAAAGCGCACAAGCGGCAGGCTACTCCTTCAGCGGACTGCTGGACGCAATTATTTCCCTTTCCCTAGCGGAAAAGAGTCCAAAAGAAGAGGTGTACAGCCATGCATAATGAATGGGTTGCTCCACGTGTGCGAGAGATTGCTCCCTCGGGGATTCGGGCTTTTTTTGACCTAAGTACGGGAAATCAGGATATTATATCGCTTGGTGTAGGCGAACCGGATTTTGTAACACCGGAGCATGTAAGAGCTGCCTGCATTCGTGCTTTAAATGATGGGGAAACGAGGTATACACCAAATTCCGGCTTATTGGAGCTTAGAGAAGAGATCGCCTCTTATCTGCACACAAGCTTCAATCTCCGTTATGAGCCAACTAATGAGATTATGGTTACGGTGGGAAGCAGTGAAGCTGTAGATTTGGCTCTACGGGCCTTTATCACACCCGGGGATGAGATTATCGTCCCTTCTCCAAGCTACATCGCGTATTCGCCGATTACCCATTTGAACGGGGGGGTTACGGTAGAGGTTGAATCTTCGGCCGAGCAGGGCTTTAAGCTTACTGCTGAAGCGTTGCGGAGGGTAATTACCCCGCGTTCCAAGATTCTTATGGTAAATTTTCCGAGTAATCCTACAGGAGCAGTAATGTCTTGCGAAGACTGGTTGCCGATTGCTCAGATTGTAAAAGAGAATAACCTACTTGTCATTTCAGATGAAATTTATGCCGAGCTTACCTATGACAGTAAACATGTCAGCATTGCCTCTCTTCCAGGGATGATGGAACGAACCATTGTCATTAGCGGCTTCTCCAAAGCTTTTGCGATGACTGGCTGGCGAGTAGGGTATGCCTGTGGTGATCAGGAATTAATCGCTGCGATGCTTAAAATCCATCAGTACACAGCAATGTGTGCACCGGTACTAGGTCAAATCGCTGCCATTGAATCACTGCGTAATGGTATGGAACATAAGGAACACATGAAACGATGCTTCGATGAGCGAAGAAAGCTGCTGGTTAGTGGATTTCGATCCATTGGTTTACCTTGCCATGAGCCGGAGGGTGCATTTTATGCCTTTCCTTCCATCGCTAATACCGGATTGAGATCAGAGGATTTCGCTTTGCAGCTGCTCAAGGAGGTTGGTGTTGCTGCGGTTCCGGGGCATGTGTTTGGAGCCGGTGGAGAGGGGTATATTCGCTGCTCTTATGCAGCATCTCTACAAAAATTGACGGAAGCTTTGGAGAGAATTGAAGGATTTATGAAAGTGAAGTTGTAATTCTAGCGGTCCCCATCTATCATAGATGGGGGCTTTTCTGTGTAGATAAGATAGAATAGGTGATACGGATATCTTTAATTGGAGGTTAAAATATGATTTCAACGATTCAAGAAGTAATTAAACGAATCACACCAGCTGATGAACAGTCTTTCCTAAAGGCGGAGCACCGCCTGAATATTCTAACTAAACCGCCGGGCAGTTTGGGACAGTTGGAGACTCTGGCTGTTAAGCTCGCTGGAATTTCGGGTACGGAGCAGCCTAGCTTCACCAAACGGACGGTTGTTGTGATGGCTGCCGATCACGGTGTATGCTGCGAGGGAGTTAGCGCCTTTCCGCAGGAAGTCACAATGCAAATGGCCTATAATTTTCTTAGCGGAGGAGCGGCTGTGAATGTACTGGCACGCCAAGCCGGGGCAGAGGTAAAGTTCGTAGATATCGGTGTTAACGGCGATCTTAGTCATGAGGATCTGAATGATCGTAAGGTACGCCGGGGAACGGATAATATGGCTGCGGGACCTGCGATGAGTCGTGAGGAAGCGATGAGTGCTGTGCTTGTAGGCATAAAAATCGCACAAGAAGCGATTGATAACGGGACAGAGATTTTTATTACGGGTGAAATGGGCATAGGAAATACAACGGCTAGTGCAGCTATTCTGTGTGCTCTAAAAGGAATAGCGCCTGAAGTAGCCGTCGGAAGAGGAACGGGAATTGATGATGAACGTTTACTACATAAAATTGCAGTTGTGGAACGTGCTCTAAAGGTGAATCAGCCGAATCCGGCAGATCCGCTGGATGTTTTGTCCAAAGTAGGGGGACTGGAAATCGCCGGTTTGACCGGTCTGATTCTTGGCGCAGCCGCTGCTAGGATCCCTGTGATTCTGGACGGTTTTATTTCGGGTGCGGCAGCTCTCGTCGCGAAGGCCCTTGCGCCAGAATCCATTGCCTATATGATAGGTTCCCATGTATCAGGTGAGCAGGGACATAAGCTGATGCTGGAGCAGCTTGGGCTTGAACCGTTGTTTAACCTTGGCCTTCGTTTGGGTGAAGGAACTGGAGGCGTATTGTCTCTTCATTTAATAGAGGCGATATGCCGTATTTTGAGCGAGATGGCCACCTTTGAAAGTGCAGGCATCTCTGGAGCTGGGAAACAATGAGTATTCTTGTAACGGGTGGCGCACGTAGCGGGAAGAGTGGTTTCGCAGAAAAACTGATGTCGTCACTGACAGATCAGGCCTCCTATGTAGCAACCGGACAAGCGTTTGATGATGAAATGAAGGAACGGATTGCACTGCATCAGCATCAGCGCTCGCAAAGCGGGTATGCTTGGGAGACGTTAGAGGAGCCCTATGATTTGCCAGATCTTCTTAAGCGTTTATCTGGTGAGAAGGCGGTCCTTGTAGATTGTCTAACGTTGTGGTTATCGAATGTACTGCTTGCCATGGAAGGATTTACGGATAGACAAGAACTGATTGAGATCGAGATTACAAGACTTGAAGACAGTGTACGTACATTTAAAGGAAATCTCATTTTGGTCACTAATGAAGTAGGGGACGGTATTGTTCCAGAGTATGCGCTTGGTCGATTGTACCGTGATTTGGCAGGACGCATGAACGCGTTACTCGCTAGGCAATGTGAGCAGGTCTTTCTAGTGACTGCTGGCATTCCAATTGAACTTAAGAGCAGGGAGTATCGCTTATGAGGGAGCGCAGGGATGCTGCCGCGGCTGCCTTTCAGTTTTTGTCTCGGTTTCCTGTAAAGAGTGATCCCGGATTTTCTCCTGAGCTGCTGCGCCGAAGTGTGCTGTTCTATCCCGTGGTGGGTGCAGCTATCGGACTGTGCGTAGCTGCTGGAGCAGCTTTGACGGGCTGGATGTTACCGGCTTGGCCAGCCGCTGTTATTACCCTCATTTTATGGGTAGGACTTACTGGCGGCTTGCATCTCGATGGTTGGATGGACAGCGCGGATGGTCTGCTTAGCTACCGACCGAGGGAACGAATACTGGAGATTATGAAGGACAGCCGTGTGGGTGCGATGGGTGTGCTCGCCTGCGTGCTGCTCTTGCTGTTAAAAGCCTCTTTAGTGGCAGCATTAATCGAAGGCTACGCCTATTACGAGCTGCCACTGCTCTTGCTGCCAGCGATCTGGAGCCGCTGGTATATGGTGCGGGCAATGGTGCGTTATCCCATTGCCCGCGGGAACGAGGGGCTGGCCGCGAGCTTCGCCGGCCTCGCTCCCTCGCATGAGCGGCGCGCGCTGGCGATAGCCGCGCTGCTCTCGCTAGCCGCAGCCGCTGCGCCCCTGGCGCTCGGCGCGGGCTTAGGCGCGTGGCCGTTGCATCTGGCGGCAGCGTTACTGCTGCCGGCTGCAGCCTGGGCCAGCGGCACCGTGGCTGCTCGGCGGATCAGCAGCCGGCTCGGCGGGCTCACCGGCGATGTGTACGGCGCGCTGAATGAGCTGCTAGAGGTTGTGCTGCTACTAGTATTAGTGCTGCTCCAGCACAACTTTATGTAAGTGGCTCCTGCGGGGGACGCATAGTAGCCAGCTCTTTCAATCTGATTTTATACTCTATTAATGCCTGTGGCTCCAGCTGTTTGGTGGCCCAGATTCTTGCTTGTACACATACTTGCTAACCGTGATGACGTTGTATCATATTTTGCGAATCATTTGATATTTTTAGAGTTCGATAAGAAAGAGGGATGACATGGTTGCTGCCATTCTGCTATTTGTAATTGCCGGCCTTGCTGAGATTGGAGGCGGATACTTAGTATGGTTATGGCTAAGAGAATCAAGACCTCTCTGGTACGGTTTGGTAGGTTCTTTGATTCTGATAAGCTATGGCATTATTCCTACGTTGCAGAAGTTTCCATCCTTCGGAAGAGTGTATGCAGCTTACGGCGGGGTGTTTATCGTGCTCGCTGTGTTATGGGGCTGGCTAGTAGACAAGAAAACACCCGATGTATATGACTGGGTTGGTGCTGTTATTTGTGTGATCGGCGTTTCGGTCATTCTTTGGGCACCGAGACACTAAGATTAACATGGTGTACTAAGCTATGAATGGTAACTCGTTATGCAAGAAAGGACTAGTTGATGGGTTTAAAGACAATGCAGTGCCTAAATAAAAACAGCCCGTTCAACACTTTCGTGTGAACGGGCTGTTTTTATTTAAGCTTAGATCTTAAATTGTTGTACAGCTTCCTGAAGCTTTTTAGCCTGCTCATAGAGATGTTGGACGGTTACTGCATGTCCTTCAAGCTCTATACGCTGGCGCTCTGAGTTCTCGGATAATGTATCCGCACTTTCTTGGGATCTTGAAGTAATTTGTGCGGTTTCCTCGACGGAAGCACTGACTTCTTCCGTACTTGCTGAGATTTGCTGCGTAGCTGCAGATACGGATTGAATATTCTGATTGATGCTCTGGATCAGAATCAGGAGGTGATTGAAGGCATCGCCCGCTTCTGTCACCTTGCCTACCCCAGAGGCTACCTCAGAATTCACTTGGTTCATCTCAGTAACGGAGCGATTCATATCTTCCTGAAGTCCTAGAAGGAAATCACGGATCTGCTCATTCGCATTACGGGATTGTTCGGAAAGCTTACGTACTTCTCCGGCAACAACGGCAAAGCCGCGACCATGTTCACCTGCACGCGCTGCTTCAATCGAAGCATTGAGTGACAGCATTTGGATTTGCTTCGTAATTTCAGTAATACTATGAACGACTTCTCCGATCATTACTGAACGTTCGTTCATAATTTGTAATTGCTCCAGTGACTGCAAAGAAGCACGTTCAACCTGGCGCATTTGCAGAACAGCACTTTGAGCAATCTCATTACCGCCACTCGCCTCAGCGGAAGCTTCACTGATCTGCTCTGTGACTTCGGTAGCTGCTGAAGCAATATGCTGAATGCCGAAATTGATTTCTTCCATAGCTTTTGAATTATCTAGAGCACTGCTCGCGATGGTCGTACTACCTTTGCCGATTTCTACTACGGAAGAGCTAGAGTGGTCCGCCATTTCATTTAAGACGTCTACACGCTCTCTTAAGGAATTGGAATCGGTGACTACTGTGTTTGAGGTAACGAGTACATGTCCAATCATTTCTTTTAGGCGTAGGGTCATCGCTTGGAAGCTTCTGGATAGCTGAGCGACCTCATCAGTGCCATTAACCGTTAATTCCTCTGTGAAATCTCCCTCAGCGAGACGGGCGCTGTAAGCTGCAAGCTTAGAGATGGGACGAGTTATCCGCATGCTCATAAACCAGGCACCGGTTGAACCTATGATTAGCGTTAGCAGAGTGATCCCGGCACTGGTCCACAGAATGCTGTTTGTTTTTTCTTGAATAAAGCTTACATCACTGCTGATTCCGATAACCATCGTACTTCCGGGAATTCCGATATAAGCTGACTTATGTACACCATGGGCGTCTCTGTATGTATCGCTTAGTCCGCTCTTTCCTTTAAGAGCTTGCTGCATTGCAGAAGATACCTTAACAATTTCATCCCGCTTTAATTTTCCATCATGATCTACGGTCAGAACCTCGGCTTCCTTGCCTTTAAGATTGACTAGAAAAATAGTCTCAACCCCATGCTGCTTCTTCTTATCCTGAAAATAGAATTCAAGATTGGTGGCTGCTTGTTCGTTCTTCTTTAGTGCTTGCTGAGCATGCATGGTGTTAATATTCTTATATACGTCCTGAGCAGCTGCAGTTAGAATTTGATTGATTTGTGGCATGACATAGCTGTTGAAAATACTGGTGGATATAAAGTAGAAGCTGGTACTTAACAAAAGAGACGTGAGTAATAGAACTACAAACAATAAACGCGTGAATCGGCGACTGATCGACTGCTTGAAACGAAACATATTGTTGTTCTCCCCTTTTTATGGACAGCGAAGCTCCATTTCTTATTGGAATACATCCTATCTCCCTACCGAGTGCTAGTGTCTGGCAACCTGCAATATATTCCATAGTTATGTAATATATCAACTAAATGGATCGGGAATGAAGTGTTTGATACTATTCTATATAATTAACCTCTGGATGAATAGTGAAAATTTTAGTTTATAGAGCATATTTTTCTGAAAAAGATGAATTATTACTGACACTTTTATTTTTATTTAATAAAAATGGGTATAAATACCCAATTCATTATTTGTTTATTTTTATGGATTGTTTGATGACAGTGTGATAGAGTATTAATGTTTTGTTCCAAACATAAGGTAAGCCGCGGTTCGTAACCATCCCGCGTAAACAAAACTAGGAGGAATTTAAGTAATATGTTCAATTTGTTGTGGGGAGTTTTATTTGTTATTGTCAATTTTGCCTTTTTTCTACTCTGTTACCGCCTGTTCGGCAAAAATGGAATGTATGCCTGGGTAGGTATCGCTACTGTAATTGCTAACATTCAGGTAGCTAAGACGATTGCTATGCCATTTGATATTGTGATGACACTCGGAAATACGATGTATGTCACTTTGTATATGACCAGCGATTTGCTTAATGAGAAGTATGGAAGAGCGGAAGCACGCAAAGCAGTTTGGTTTGGTTTCTTCACTTTGCTTATGACGACAGTCATTATGCAGATGGTACTAGTATTTAAGCCGCAAGAGACCGATATCGCTCAGTCTTCTTTAGAGACGATCTTTGGGCTGATGCCTCGACTAGCTCTGGGTAGTCTTACTGCTTACTTCATTAGTCAGTTCCTAGATGTTCGGTTATACGCCTGGATTCGCAAATATTACAGCACCTCAAGTCAGCTGTGGATTCGTTCCAACGGCAGCACGATGGTCAGTTCTTTTGTGGATACACTAATCTTCTGCACCATTGCATTTGCTGGGTTGTATAACTGGAGTGTATGGCTTGAAATTTTGCTTACAACGTATCTAGCGAAATTCTTACTAACCGCAGTAAGCACACCTATCTTATATATCGCCCGAACTTTTACTTTTGCTGAAGATGGAATACCTTCATCTGTTCAAAAGAAGGAATAAACAACACTACAGCCAGCGCGTACCGATTATAATCGATGCGCGCTGTTTGATTTTTCCGGTCATTAGAAGGCTTAATCGTTACATGAAAAATGTGTACATAAAATTAATATAAAGCTAAAATAAGCTATCGTAGCAATTCTAATAGTGTGCCTTGCAATTCGTAGGTTAAAGCTGCCGTTATTGCTCTTCAATTTAAGTGCTATCAGTCCGATCGAAGAGAGTGTACATATTCGGTAGTCATAGAAATTACGAACAGGTGTGATGAAGGATGAATCTAGTAGTGCCTATACTGTGCCATGCAGCACAGCAGCCCGACAGCATTGCCTTAACCCAGGCCCAAGCGACGCATACCTATGCAACATTAGTACAAGCGATGCAGAGAATTGCGAATGGTCTACAGCAAAAGGGCTTGAAGCATGACAAAATTGCTATTTTATCTACGAATCGTATTGAATTTGTTGAAGTTTTCTTAGGGGCTATTTATGCGGGCTGTGTTCCGATTCCTTTAGATCCCAAGTGGAGCGCAAATGAGCTGCAGATGATTATAGAGCAGTGCCAGCCGTCGATGATTTTTGCTGAGCCGGAAGCTGCAAAGCATCTGGTATTTATGAACGAAGCCATCCCAACGCTGACTTTTTCAAATGAACGAACAGGTTCCTATGATCAGTGGCTGGATGCGCTGAAACCAGAGGCTGAGTTGGATGAGACGAACGAGTTATTATTTATCGGCTTTACTTCAGGTACAACCGGATTGCCAAAAGGATATATGCGTACCCATTTATCATGGTTAAAAAGCTTTGAGGTATCAAATGATGCCTTTAAATTGGATTGTATAAAAAATGTTTTAGCGCCAGGTCCTTTTGTACATTCGCTGTCCTTATTCGCTGTCATGCAGAGTCTATATGGCGGAGCAAACTTTCATATTACCCAAAAATTTAGCGCCACGCATGTGTTAGAACTGTGCAAGCAGATTCCGGGTGTGGTGCTGTTCGTTGTACCGACAATGCTCGAATCCATGATGCAGCAGGCTGTTCCTGGGCAGACGCAGATTGATGCGATTATTAGCTCAGGTGCAAAGTGGCCTTGGCTGTCCAAAAAAAAGGGCATGGAAGTGTTCGGCGGAGCGCGTCTCTATGAATCCTATGGTTCCTCAGAAGCGAGCTATATTAGTTATGTGGACGTTCTGGAGGAGCATAATCCGAACTCTGTAGGCAAGCCCTACCCCGGAGTGCAAATTTCCATTCGTGATGAAGAGTTCCGTGAAGTCCCTACGGGAGAGATTGGGCAGTTATATGTGCTTAGTGATATGATATTTCTAGGCTACCATCAATTGCCGAACGAGACAGAAGCAGCTTTTCGAGACGGATGGCTTATTTTAGAAGATTATGTTTATCAGGATGAAGCTGGTTATTTATATCTGGCAGGTCGCTTGAAGAATAGAATCATATCCGGTGGGTTGAACATTTATCCAGAGGAAATAGAGCGAGTGCTGGAGCATCTTCCGGAAATTCAAGAAGTAATGGTGCTTGGCGTCCCTGACGAATACTGGGGAGAACAGTTGGCAGTCCTCGTGAAATGGAACGGCGAAAAGCACTTATCTATAGACGAAATAAAGAATTATTGTCGCCAGTATTTAGCAAGCTACAAAGCGCCGAAGCAGCTGCTGACAGTAGAGGAGTTTATCTATACTAGCAGCGGAAAAATTGCCCGGCAAGCGATGAAAGACTATGTGAAAAGAGCGATGGTATGATCGAAGCAGTGATTGTCATGGCAAAACGCACACCGATTGGCAGGATGGGCGGCTTATTAAGTACATTGGAGCCGGAAGCATTACTGGCGCCGCTTATTCAGCATATTGTGGCAGAGACAAACCTGCCTGTAGATATAATCGATGATGTCATTATTGGAAATGTGGTCGGTCCGGGTGGGAATATTGCCCGGGTAGCAGCGCTCGAAGCGGGATTGCCTGTTTCGGTTCCGGGTGTCACTGTGGATCGGCAGTGCGGTTCTGGGCTAGAGGCGATTAATATTGCAGCTAGGCTTATTCAAAGCGGTGCTGGTGAGATTTATTTCGCAGGCGGCGTTGAAAGCACGAGCCGTGCTCCCTGGAAGATGGCTAAGCCACAGACCTTGATGGGTATTCCACAGCTATATACCCGTGCTCATTTTACACCTAGCGCTTACGGTGATCCGGATATGGGGATTGCTGCGGAAAATGTAGCGCGGAAGTACGGGATTTCGCGCGAAGAGCAGGATCAATATGCCTTAAAAAGCCATCAGAAGGCCGTTCATGCTCAGCAAAGTGGCCAGTTTCAGCAGGAGATTGTACCTCTTCTGGTTGAGGGAGAGTGGGTGCATACCGACGAATGTCCTAGGGTCAATACGAGCTTGGATAAGCTGCGAAAGCTACCGCCAATTTTTGAAGAAAAGGGTACTGTCACTGCTGGAAATGCTTGTCCTATTAATGATGGTGCGGCGCTTCTATTAATGATGTCCCGTGAGAAATGTCGGCAACTCAAGCTTAAGCCTATCCTGCGTGTAGTGGATGCGCAAGCGGCAGGTGTAGATCCGAACTACTTAGGTATGGGGCCAGTTCCAGCTGTACACAAGGTGTTACATCGTCAACAGCTGACCATAACCGATTTAGATATTGTAGAGTTTAATGAAGCCTTTGCTTCGCAAGTTCTAGCCTCACTGAACGAGCTTCAGATTCCACAGGAAAAGGTCAATCTTGGAGGAGGCGCATTAGCTATCGGTCATCCATACGGGGCGTCCGGAGCCATTTTAATGACGAGGTTATTTGCTGAAATGCAGCGTACTCCTTATAAAAGGGGACTTGCCACTTTGGGCATCGGCGGTGGGATGGGGCTGGCAACGCTTGTGGAGGCGGTAGAATGAACTGCATTCATCATCAGATTCATGTGTCAGCTGAGTGGATTTCGGACTATGCGCAGAGTATTGAGGCACCCGTGCAGACGACTAACGGTCATCTGATTGCTCCTTCTACGATGCCTATTATTTTTTGGCAGGCCTTCGATATTCCTTGGCTTAATAAGGGAGAACCTTTGCTTCACGGCACTCAGAAATTTTCATATCAAGCTCCGATTACAGCGGGAATGATGTTAGATTGTGAATTAGCATTAACGAGCAAGGTGCAAAAGGAAGGCCGGCAGGGCAAGTTGACCTTTTACAACCATACACTGGTTTGTAAATGTGAAGGTGAGCTTATAGTTACTGCAGAAACGGTGTTAATTCGGGTAGGTGATAATCATGATGAAAAAATTCATAACTGCTGAAGCCATCCGGCAATATGCAGCTGCTTCCCAAGATCTGGCCGCTATTCATCTAGATGAAGATGCTGCAGCTGAAGTGGGATTTAAGCGGCCCATTGCACATGGAATGTATCTTATGGGATTAGCTCAATCCTTATATCTCGCTGAGCATCGGGCACAGTGGATCACTCGGTATGAGCTGAAATTTCATCAACCTATAGAAGTAGATAATGTCGTTATTTTTGATTTTGTGGAGGATGACTGCGTTGTGAAAGTGATCCTTACAACAGAAGCTGGCGATGTTATTGCTTCAGGAGCTTTTTCAGTGAAAGAGGTGTAATCATGAACAAAGTAGCCTTAATTACTGGAGCGACAAGAGGGATCGGGCGCAGTATCGCCGTGCAGCTCGGCAAGTCCGGTTATAAAGTGGCTGTAAATGGCACAAAACAAGTCTTAATCGATGAGGTTGTGCGCGAGATTCGTCAGGCAGGCGGTGAAGCATCGGGATACTCTGCGAATGTAGCAGATCCAGTTACGGTCTCTGTAATGGTTGATGAGGTTATTGCTAAATACGGCCATATTGAGGTGTTGATAGCGAACGCTGGCAATTTGCAGGATCAGAAGTGTCTACGGATGACAGATGAAGAATGGAAGGCCGTGCTGGATGTACATTTAAATGGCACCTATTACAGCATTCAACGCGTACTACCGCATATGCGTCAGACAGGCGGCGATATTCTGTTGATGACCTCCACCGCTGGGTTAACAGGCTCCGTGGGTCAGGTAAATTATAGTGCAGCCAAGGCTGGAATTCTCGGAATGATGTGGACACTCGCAGCGGAGTTGAAGCGTGACAAGATTAGGGTAAATGCGATTTCACCAGCCGCTTTAACAGATATGACCAGACCTGTCATTGATCATTTGAAAGAGAAACATGCCAGTCGTAATGAACCGTTCCCGGAGTTTTGGCGAATAGGCGCTCCAGAGGATATTGCTACCTTCGTAAATGCAGTATTGAGCGAGACCGATGCGGATTTAACCGGTGAAATCTTTGCTGTGAATGGATCAAAGGTGACGAAATGGGATAAGCCTGCGCCTGCCTTTTCCGAGAACAGCATTGAGGCATTTTTCGCTGCTTGGCACCGTCAAAAGGGGAGTGAATAAATGCTTACCTTCGATCAAGTTCATTTTTATTATAAAAAGGGTCAGCCCGTCTTAGAGGATATCAGCTTTACAATAGAAGCGGGGGAATTTGTGGCGATTGTTGGCGCTAATGGCTCTGGCAAATCAACCATTGCCAAGCTAATGGACGGTTTGCTGCTGCCGCGAAAAGGGGCGATACAATTTAAGGGCCTAGACACCTCAAAGCCAGCTGATCTTACAGAAATTCATCAGCAAATCGGCTTTGTTTTTCAGAATCCAGAGGATCAATTTATCACCACAACCGTTATGGATGAGGTGCTTTTTGGTTTGGAGAATATTCGTGTGCCAAGGGAGGAAATGCGCAGCCGATTGGAGGATGCCTTGCAGGCTGTTCATATGGAGGATTATCTGGATGCTATGCCACATCAGCTTTCTGGAGGTCAAAAGCAGCGTGTTGCTATTGCCGCTATACTGGCGATGCGCCCGCAAGTCATTATTTTTGACGAGGCCACCTCTATGCTTGATCCTCAGGGAAGACAGCAGGTGCTTTCCATCATGCAAGAGCTGCATCGACAAGGTCTGACCATTATTCAGATCACTCACCATATGGAGGAAGTGCTTTCAGCAGAGCGATTATTACTCCTGCATCAAGGGCGGCTTGAGTTTGACGGCGATCCACTGGCTTTTTTTGAAACGATGCCTGTTGCGGACTATCAATTACAACTGCCCTTTGCAGTGCGTGTACAAGCATTACTCCATTCAGCAGCGCCGCCAACACCCGATTGGAAGGGGAGAGTCCGATCACAATGGTCTACCAATTAAATCATTTAAGTGTGAACTATGCTGATCATGTGGCTTTGCACGATGTAAACTGTACCCTTTCTGCGGGCAAATGGATTTCGATTATCGGTCCAACGGGCGCAGGAAAGTCTACCTTTGTCAAAGTGCTGAAGGGCTTGATTCCCACCGTAAAAGGCGACTATTGGATTGATCAGCAGCCTGCTCCCAGAGATGCCAAAGGACAATTAAAGGTCGTCCCTGAGCTGGGCTTCGTCTTTCAATATCCGGAGCATCAGCTATTCGAAACCACGGTGTATAAGGAGCTTGCTTTTGCTCTAAATCTGCAGGGGGCTTCAAGTCAGCAAATTACAGAGGCGATTGAAAGGATTTTGCCGCAAGTAGGTCTGTCAGAGGAGATTCTCCTTTTAAATCCATTCCAATTAAGCGGTGGAGAAAAGCGCCGTGTGGCTATTGCCTCTGTGCTGATGACGAATCCGAAGCTGCTAATTTTGGATGAACCAACAGCGGGGCTCGATCCAGCCAGCCAAGTATCTTTGTTGAAGCTGCTGAAATCATGGCAACAACAAGACCAGCGCACGCTTCTCTTCGTTTCACACCAGATGGATGATGTTGCCGAGTACTCGGATGAGGTGATGGTTTTTCACAAAGGTCAGCTAAAAGGGCATTATAACCCCAGAACATTATTTCTGGAAAAGGAAGAATTATTAATAGAATTAGGTTTGTCCATGCCTGAACCCGTACAGCTATTGAAGCTAGTAGAGGAACTATCCGGTCAAAAAATAGAGGTTTCTAGCTGTAAAGAGCAGGATATCTTCGATGCTGTTCTGCCGATTTGGCACTCGAGGGGGCATGAACATGGCTGATTCCGTATTAGTGGGTCAATATGTGGAGACGCATTCGATTTTCCATCGTTTAGATCCTCGTACAAAGCTTATTGGTATCGTGATTCTCATGCTGAGCTTTCTAACGCTTGGAACAGGTCTTAGCTATGTTATTGCAACCTTTTTTGTGTTCGGAATTTTACTTTTTTCAAAGGTTCCTTTTCATTTTTTCTGGCGAGGGCTGCGCCCGCTATTATTTATTTTGCTGTTTACCTTTGTGTATAACGCCGTGTTTACCAAAGGAACGATCCTCTGGTCATGGTCATTTATTGAGGTGACTGAAGAAGGACTGCGAATGGGATTACGTTTTGTATGGCGTATAATATTGCTCATCTTATTAGCCTCAATATTAACATTAACTACTAAACCGCTAGATTTAGCGTATGGTCTTGAAAAGCTGTTAGCTCCTCTGTCCAAATTGGGGGTACCTGTAGAACAACTCTCATTAATGATAGTGATTGCGATTCGGTTTATTCCTACCATCAAGGAGGAGCTGGATCGTATTCTTCTCGCACAAAAGGCAAGAGGTTATGATCTTACAGCATTATCGCCGCCTAGACGGATATTTGCTTACATCCCGATCATTATTCCTTTGCTCTTCACGACGATTCAACGTGCTGAACAGCTGAGTTATGCGATTGATGCGCGTGCTTATGGAAATGGTAAAGGGAGAACTTCTTATAGGGTATTGCAATTGCAGCAAATGGATTATATAGCGGTGGGAGTTGCCTTGTTGTTCGCTATGATTCTGCTTGGGTTAAAGATAGGAAAGGTGTAGATGAAAATGAAATGGAACACCCGTATTACGGAGTTATTGCACATAGAGTACCCTATTATTCAAGGTGGACTTGCTTATTTAGGTTATGCAGACCTCGCGGCTGCAGTTTCGAATGCTGGTGGATTGGGTCAGGTCACAGCGATGAGTCTTCCGAGTGCAGAGGCTTTACGTTCAGAAATAGAACGGGTACGTACTTTGACGGACAAGCCATTTGGTGTTAATTTTGCCATCGGTATGCATGGTATTGGTTATGAAGATCGGGTGCAGATCGCCATCGACGAGAAGGTTCCCGTCGTGAGCCTCACCGGAGGAAATCCAGCCCCCATGCTGGAAATGTTTCGGTCTACGAATATTAAAACGCTCGTGCTCGTCTCCTCACGTAGACAAGCCCAAAAAGCTGAACAATTAGGCGCTTCTGCGGTTATTGTTGTTGGCCAAGAGGGAGGAGGACACTTGGGACGTGATGATGTTGGGACTATGGTGCTCGTGCCCCAAGTAGTGGATGCGGTTGAAATTCCTGTGATTGCTTCAGGCGGGATCGGGGATGGCCGCGGATGGATGGCTGCCCATGCACTGGGGGCTGAGGGAATTGAAATGGGGACACGTTTTGTTGCTACGGTTGAATGTGTTCATGCGGCTGCTTCTTATAAAAAAGCCCTAGTAGAAAGCTCTGAGTCAGATACAGTCGTAATCAAACGATCTATCGGAGCGCCCGCGCGAGTGTTGCGCAATGAATATAGCGACAAAATTCTTGAAGTCGAGCGTGTAACACCGACGTATGAGGCCTTAAAAGAATACATCAGCGGCGCAGCCAACAAGCGCTGGGTTTATGATGACATTAAAGAAGAGGGCATCGGCTGGGCTGGTCAAGTAACAGGAATGATCCATGATATCCCTACAGTCTCAGAGCTAGTCGGCAGGATGGTTAAAGAGGCAGAGTCGATTCGTGGGATGTGGGGAATGCAGGCGTGAGGAGCCAGAAGAGCAGTTGCCAGAAGATGAATTAGTGAACTGAAGGATAAGGTATTAGATTGGCGAGGCGTTATGCAAAAGAAGATAATAGTGTGTTGAATCTATCACGCTCCTCCAAAAAAGGGCAATGGCTGCTGTATTGGAATGGAACTAATTGCGAATTTTTAATCAGCTTATTTGTTTCCTGAGCTTGGGTAAACGGAACGACTTTATCATGAATTCCATGAATAATTAATGTGGGTACATCGATCTGTCCAAGATCGTTGTAAACATTCTCGTCTCTTAGCGTGACCATAATGGCGGAAGTCGACCAATTCGCAGCTTGTAAACCCATTAGAAAGAACCATTCGGATTTCGGTTCAGAAATGTACTGAAAGAAAAAAAGCTCCGTTTGGTTTTGCAGCATTTTTGGACGGTCATTGTTTGTATCTTCGATAATTTTATTCGTAAATTCTTTTGGAACGCTTGATGGAGACGCAGCGTCGATTAGGACGAGTTTAGATACCCCGTACCCTTTATAACGAGCCATATAACGAATTGAGATCGCGCCTCCGGTAGAGTGTCCTGCCAGTGTTATGTTTTTTAGCTGTAACGCCTCGATGACCATACGAAGATCATCTGCTAATCTATCAAAACCGTAACCATCGAATGGTTTATCCGAATTGCCGTATCCTCTCCAGTCCATTCCGATACAACGATAACCGAGCTTAGGAAGGAAATTGAACTGATATTCGAACTGATTATGGTTTAGCGGCCATCCGTGAATAAAAAGTATCGTTTTATTTCCCTTCGGATTGATGTCCTCTATAAATACTTTTACGCCCGGTTCCACAGTAACGAAGTATCCCAAGAGTATCACCTCATTTTTAAAATGTACTTTCCCGTTAAGATATTCGCCCTAGGCAAGGTTAATGCCTAATTTCGGCGTCAAATTGGGGTTAGATAGTACGTAGAGATTTCTGCGGAATAGCAGTTCTTTTGGCAGTTGTTGTTTGAGTTATTGACACAATTTTGCAAATATCTTATATTGAGCTTAATTAATAATTACCAAATACGATGAAGAGGACAAGTAGATACGGAAATGCCGTTCAGGGAACTGCCGGTTGGTGCGAGGCAGCGGGTATCCGAATCGAAAAATCACCTCAGAGCTGGCCCCCGAATTATAGTAGATGGGCCCGGGATTCTACCGTTACAAAGAAGCATCGTTGTTGGACGATGGCTAAGTGGGCGTTTATTATAAACGTCAATCAGGGTGGTAACGCGGAGCAGCTCCGTCCCAAATGGGATGGGGTTTTTTTGCGTCTTCATAAATTAATTATTAAATTGGAGGGTTATCGAATGAGTAAATTGATGGCTACAGAACGTTTGACATTACGGCAAGTTGAAATTGATCATGCTGAAGCTTTGGGTAAGGAGTGGTGCAGTTCAACAGGCAGGGTTAAAGCGCAGGAGTGCTTTTGATAAATCAGTAAACCGTAAGAAAGAACGATTAGTTTCGAAAAATCCGGAAAAACGTTGAGCAGGTGAAAGGGGGATATTGTAATGCAATTCAAATTGTATACGGATGTGCATGAGTTTTACATTGATACCTATGATGTGCTGATGCGTCATGAAGCGCAAAATTTGATTCCTCTTGGCAATATCATAATTGGGCATGAAGGAAAAGACAAAACAGACTGGCGTGACCCTATAAATTGGCTTATGGCAACGATTTCGGATGCTAAGGGCATACAACTTACCGCCATAATGACACCGCCACACAATATTACGCTTTATGCAACGGACAACAAAATTAACCCAGAAGCTATAAACTGTCTGATAGATGGATTAAAAGATCGTGAAATTCCAGGTGTGACAACCGAAAAAACCTTGGCAGAGTATTTTGCCAAAGAATATACCTTGCGCAAGGGATTAACTATTAAAACAACCATGAGCCAACGTATATATGAACTTACGGCAGTAAATCCAGACATTCAAAAGGTTGGTATCGTTCGATTGCTGGATGAAAAGGATATTCACTTTTTCCCATACTGGGCTGAAGCATTTTATGCAGCGGCGAGTTATGGCAAAACAGAAATGTCCATCCCGCAAGATGCAGACCCTTACCTCTACCGAATAGCATCGAAAAAACTCTATATTTTAGAGGACAACGGGATACCCGTTTCTATGGCAGGATATACAAGGGTAATGCAGACGGCTATTGGCGTGGCATTTGTATATACCCCTCCATATGAGCGCAGTAAGGGTTATGCTACTTCAATTGTGGCGCAAATAAGCCAACTTGCATTGGATAAAGGATTTACTAAGTGCGTCTTATATACGGATTTAGCAAATCCCACATCTAATAGCATCTATCAAAAGATAGGCTATATGCCAATTTGTGATTCTCTCCAGTTAAAATTTGAATAGTAGAATGATGCGGACAGGCAAAGTCAACTAATGGAGATAACCAATATGCGGAAATGGCAGATGAAATGTTGAAAGGGATTATGGATTTGAAAGGGTCTGAATAAGTCGAGTATGGTGCGGGAAAAAGAGAAAGCCCATCACAGTAAGTTGAAAGTGATTCTTTTCCAACTTATTAGGGATGGGCTATCTTTGATTCTAATATTTTTCGGATACTCTTGGTATCAATATTGGGCTCATATGAACTACGGCTATATTTTCTTTTCTACAAATGAAGAATAGTCAGTTCCTTAGGGAAGCTTGTTAAGGTCTCCGCACCTTCAGCTGTAATAATCAGATCATCTTCGATACGCACACCTGCTAGTCCGGGTACATAAATCCCTGGCTCAACGGTGAACACGTTGCCGATTTCGATAATGTCATCGTTCTGTCCATGGAGTGATGGATATTCATGTACATCCATACCCAGTCCGTGTCCGACACGGTGCAAGAAATATTCTCCGAATCCGGCTTCTTCAATCACGTCACGTGCAGCTTTGTCGACAGAACCGAAAGGAGCTCCAGGATTGGAAGCAGCGATCCCAGCTTCGTTAGCAGCGAGCACGGTGTTGTAGATCGTGACAAGCTTGTCATCCACGGATTCAATAGCAAAGGTACGTGTAATATCGGAAGCATAACCATCAGCGTATACCCCGATATCAAACATCAGGAAGTCACCTGGCTGAATGACCCGGTTGCCTGGAACACCGTGAGGCAGGGCGGTTTTCGGACCAGAAAGCACCATGGTGTCAAAGGAAGGGCCAGAAGCGCCAACCTTTTTCATTAGATATTCTAGCTCAGCTACTAGATCGTTTTCTGTAACACCTGATTTTACATGGGTAAGCACGCGGCGCAAAGCTTCCTCAACTAGCTCAGCGGCATGCTTCATGCGCTTAACTTCATCCGGGGTCTTTTTGGAACGCATGCTGCGCAGCAATGGACCAATATCACTAAATCGTTCCGCTGGAACGGCAGCGGTTAAATGTTCAAAACGGGCTACTGAGAAATGTTCCTTCTCTATGCCAAGAGTACCTATCTTACTGCTGCCGAAACAATCCTTAAGCAGGATATAGGGATTATCAGTGTCACTGTGGGTTAGGAGTTTGGTGACTGAAGAAGCGGCTTGAGCTGCTTCCGCATCTAGTGCGGGTAGAATCAGCATAGGCTCCTCTCCACGTATCAACAGCAGACCCAGGAAGCGTTCATGCGGATCGCTGGCGAATCCGGTTAAGTAGTAGACATGTTTGGGATCTGTTACGAGGAGGGCATCAAGTCCTTCACTCGCCATTTGCTGCTCTAGGCTTGTCAGAGCGTTATTCATAGTTGGTATTCCCCTTTCAACTTCACGATTAGAACCGCAATATTCTTATTATAGATCAAAAATAGACTAGACGCACATGATGAACTACACCTATCGTTGGCTAATCACGACATCCCTATTCTAGAACTTAACCTTAAGCAGTAACGCATATTTGTTCATCTATACCATTAATCGTGAGATGTAGCTTTTCTTGAGACTACTAGTTGGTGTAACATAATCTTTAAATATACTTCTCGTAAGGTTAGGTGGAAGCTTATTGGGGTACGGTTGTTGAGAGAGGAGTGATTCTTGGGATGAAGGGTAAAATTGTACTTGTAACTGGAGCAAATTCCGGAATGGGGCTAGCGACGACAGTTGAACTGGCTCGCAAGGGAGCCAAAGTAATAATGGTATGCCGCAATCGCCAGCGAGGAGAAGAAGCGCTTGCTGCCGCTAAACAAAAGAGCCACTCCGAGGATATCGAGCTGATGTTGTGTGATCTGGCCTCGCTGGAGAGCATTCGTAGTTTTGCGGAGGAATTCACCCGGAAATATCCGATTCTAGATATACTCATCAATAACGCTGGGGTAGTCACGATTAAGCGTCAGCTTACGAAGGACGGCTTTGAGATGGATCTTGGTGTAAACCATTTGGGGCATTATCTGCTTACGAATCTGTTACTGGAGCCTTTAAAGGCAGCAGAGCAAGGCCGTATCGTTGTCGTTGCTTCCGGTGCTTACAAAATAGGTGCACTTCACTATGAAGATCCAACCCTCGATCGCCGTTTCAATCCCGCCAAAGCCTACGCTCGGTCCAAGCTAGCTAATATTTTGTTCACAAGGGAGCTGGCTTTGCGTCTTCATGGTACAAAGGTGACTGTGAATTGCGTACATCCAGGAGCAGTAGGCACGAATATCGGTGTGAACCGAGAGACGGGCTTCGGCAAGTCGATCCTTAAGCTGCTGTCATACTTCTTCTTAACACCCGAGCAAGGAGCCGATACAGCGATTTATTTGGCAACGGCACTTGAGCTTCGAGAAGTAACAGGACAATATTATTATCGACGAAAGATTAAGCAGCTGTCTCCCAGAGCGCAGAATAGACAAGAGGCGCAGCGGCTGTGGCTATGGAGCCAGGAGCAGGTCGGCCTAAGTAATTAACACATTTGGGGGAATCAAGGGATGAAATGGGAGAATAGCAGGATTGAAGATGCAACACCTGCAGACTTAGCAGCTATTGTGGAGATTTACAACTCAACGATTGCTGGACGGATGGTCACTGCGGATCTGGAACCAATTACTGTTGCAGACAGAGAAAAATGGTTCCTTGAACATAACAGCCATCATCGCCCTTTGTGGGTACTTAAGCAGGGGGATGAAATTGCGGCATGGTTCAGCTTTCAATCGTTCTACGGTCGTCCAGCGTATAATGCAACAGCAGAAATTAGTGTATACGTAAGTGAAAAGTTCCGTGGTGGTGGAGCCGGTAGAATTCTTCTTACAGAGGCTATTGAGAAAGCCCCTAGTCTTGGTATTAAGAACTTAGTTGGCTTTGTGTTTGGACATAATGATCCAAGCCTCGGCTTACTGAAGAAATTTGGTTTTGAAGAGTGGGGATTACTGCCTGGTGTGGCTGAACTGGATGGTATAGAACGTGATTTGGTGATCATAGGACTTAAAATCTAATAGCCACACTTGAAACGCTTACATTTCAAGTGTTGAGCCTACGTTATTTGTGTCACAATCAATCCATATTTTTGACCAACGCTGCAAATCTCGGATGACTGTTTCTAGGGCAAGTCCTTTATCCGTTAAGGAATATTGGATTCGCACAGGTGTCTCAGGGAATACTTCTCGAAGAACGATTCCTTCCAGTTCCAGCTCTTTAAGCCGTTCGGAGAGTAACCTTCCGCTGATGGGCAAAGCTGCTTCAATCACATTGAAACGTTGTGGTCCTTGGAGGAGCTGGTAGATGATCAAACCTGTCCAACGCCTGCCGATAATATCCATACTTTTTTGTAGTTGGGGACATAAATCAGTGGACTTCATATGGCTCACCTCTTAGTGAACATTATAAACGAAAAGACCAATAATTTAAACGAATTCCAAATTAATTCATTACTAGAAGGGATGATTGACAGTGGCTAAAAAAAAGAAAATGCCTACCACTCCGCGTCCTGCTGCGACCGATGCACCAGCTACGCTAAAAGACCTGTTGAGCAGTGATGTTCTTGGAAAGCTGAAGGCGCAATCTGATGCGTTGAAAGCGGAAGAGAATGACCGCAAGGAAGCTGCTCGTAAAGCGGTTGAAGATCAGCGAAAAGCTGAGCAAAAGCGGCTTGAGAATGATTTTGCACATCTGTTGGAGAACAGTAGTCAGGATTGGCACAAGTATAAATAACTGCTATAGCTAGCGGAAATAGATCATGTGATAAAGAGATGCCTATTAGGGTGTCTCTTTTTTAATGTAATTTATAAAATTCAATTGTTTTAAATTTTACTATACGAAAGGGTTGACCCTCAAAGTGGGCTTAGGTATAATCGAACATAGTGCAAATGAAAATCATTATCAATACCGATAATATCATCTATTTCTCAAACTATTTAACTATTAAACAGATAAGGAACAACTCATGAAACTAAAATATTTGTCCCTACTTCTAATAGTATTCTCATTTATATCTTTGTTTATAGGCGTAAAAGATATTTCACCTTTGGATCTTTTTTCGCTTACGGAATCTCAGATGCAGACTCTGCTAGTCAGCCGGATTCCACGCTTAGCTGCACTGATTATAGCTGGTGTAAGCATGAGTATTGCCGGATTAATTATGCAGCAATTATCACGAAATAAATTCGTTTCTCCCACTACGGCGGGCACGATGGATTCCGCGAAATTCGGTATTCTCGTGTCCCTGATGCTGTTCACAGGGGCGACGCCGATGCAGAAGCTGCTCGTTGCTTTTGTTTTTGCCCTATTGGGAACATTTATATTTATGAGAATCTTGGATCGGATCAAGTTCAAGGATAGTATTTTCATCCCGCTGGTCGGACTCATGTTCGGGAACATTGTAGGCTCGATTACTACATTTTTTGCTTACAAAAATGATTTGGTTCAGAATATCTCGTCTTGGATGCTTGGCGATTTCTCAACGATTATTAAGGGTCAATACGAATTAATCTATATCAGTATTCCGCTTGTTATTCTCGCGTATGTTTTCGCCAATAAGTTCACCGTTGCCGGTATGGGGGAGGATTTCTCCGTTAATCTCGGTATGAACTACAAAGCGGTTGTGAACGTAGGATTGGTGATTGTAGCGTTAATCTCTTCAGTAGTTATTTTAACCGTAGGTACAATTCCTTTCCTAGGTCTTGTTGTACCTAACATAGTAACGCTATACATAGGCGATAACTTGAAAAAAAATCTGGCGCATACTGCCATTCTCGGTGCGGTGTTCCTCCTGTTCTGTGATATTCTGGGCAGGCTCATTATATATCCATACGAAATATCAATCAGTCTCACGGTAGGCGTCATCGGAAGTGGTCTGTTTATCTACTTGCTGATGAGAAGAAAGGCGAATTAGTGATGAAGACGAAACTAACTATATTATCCTTAAGCGCTGTTGCTCTCATCGTCTTGTTTATGACCTATCATGTTATGGGCAATTGGGATTATGTTCTACCCAGTCGGGGGAGAAAGCTGGCGGCCATTTTAATTACCGGAGCGGTGATAGCTGTCTCTACCGTAGTTTTTCAGAGCATTACGAACAATCGGATTTTGACACCTAGTATTCTGGGGCTAGACTCTTTGTACATGTTGATCCAGACGTTCGGTGTATACGCCCTAGGCTCATCAAATATGACGTTTATGAATAAAAATGTGAATTTCTTGTTCTCAGCTTGTATCATGGTTCTGTTCTCAGGTGTGCTGTATAAGCTAATGTTCCGAAGAGAGGGTCAAAACATATACTTCCTGCTGCTCGTAGGACTTATTATGGGGACGATGTTCCAGAGTGCATCTTCTTTTATGGAAGTGCTCATTGATCCGAATGAATTCCTGATTCTGCAAGGAAAAATGTTCGCCAGCTTCAACAACGTCAGCAGTGATCTACTGATATTGTCTACAGTTGTTCTAGCGTTAACTACGCTGTATTTCATGCGATTTGTGAAGTATTTAGATGTTATTTCTTTAGGGAAAGATGAAGCCATTAACTTAGGAATCAATTATGACTATGTAGTCAAAAGGCTGTTAGTAATTGTATCCATCTACGTTTCAATATCAACGGCTTTAGTGGGGCCGATCACTTTCTTGGGTTTACTAGTAGCCAATGTGGGGCATCAGTTGTTCCGTACGTATAAGCATTCCTATCTGATTCCCGGCACGATTTTGCTAAGCATTATTGCTCTTGTCGGGGGACAGTTTCTAGTTGAACGTGTGTTTGGATTCACTACTACGGTTAGTGTAATCATTAATTTTGCAGGTGGCGTCTACTTTGTCTATCTGCTGTTAAAGGAGAATAAGTCGTGGTAGAAGTTAAGCATGTAAGCAAGCGTTATGGCGGAGTAACCGTTGTTGATGATGTGTCTTTAACCATTAAAAAGGGTGCAATCACCTCGTTTATCGGCCCTAACGGAGCTGGTAAAAGCACGTTGCTCTCCATGATCAGTAGACTTATCTCTAAAGACGCAGGAGAAGTACTGATTGAAGGGAAGGAAATTGGCAGCTGTAAGAGTAATGAACTTGCTCGTAAAATATCGGTGCTAAAGCAGTCCAATCATATCAGCGTACGCCTCACCGTGAAGGAACTTGTTTCTTTCGGAAGGTTCCCTTATTCACAAGGGAAGCTCACACCTGAGGATCGAGCGTTCGTTGACGAAGCGATTGCTTACATGGACCTTCAAGAGATGCAGGATAAATATATTGATCAGCTTAGTGGTGGACAACGTCAGAGAGCGTATATTGCGATGGTTATGGCTCAGGACACTGAGTATATTTTGCTCGATGAACCACTCAACAATCTGGATATGAAGCATTCTGTACAAATTATGAAGGTGTTACGCCGATTGGTAGAAGAGAAGGGCAAGACGATTGTGCTCGTCATTCATGATATTAATTTCGCTTCTTGTTACTCTGACTACATTGTAGCGCTCAAGAATGGGCGGGTAGCTTCATCGGGTACGGTGGATGAAATTATTGATACTGTAGTGCTTAGGGATGTATATGACATGGATATCCCTATAGAAACAATAGGTGGTCGTAAAATTGGTGTCTATTTTTAAACAAGACGCCGTTTATATTCGGAAATTATTATGACGTAACGCTAGAAGTGATAGGCGCCAGCTTCTTGACGAATACGCGAATAATTCAAATAGCTTGACTATAAATTATAGGGGTGAATATTTTGAAGAAGAACGTATCTTTACTAATCATGACAGTGTTTCTTGCCGTAATCTTGGCGGCCTGTGGCTCCAATAATGCAGCAACTTCAGATAATAATACAGCAGCGGCAGGCAATACAGAGGCTACTACTGCACCGAATACAGAATCCAAAGAGCTTACTATTAAGCATGAACTTGGAGAAATTACGATTAAGAGTAACCCGCAGAAAGTCGTTGTATTTGACTTCGGTACACTCGATACTTTGGATAAACTGGGCGTAGAGGTGACTGGAGTGCCTCAAAGCAATGTACCCTCTTATCTCTCTAAATATAGCGATGCCAAATATGAGAATGTCGGTGGTTTGAAAGAGCCTGACTTCGAAAAAATAAATAGTCTTTCTCCTGATCTGATCATCATTTCCGGCAGACAGCAAGATTCTTATGATGAATTCAGCAAAATTGCACCTACATTGTACGTTGCTGTAGATAATGCGAATTACATGGAATCCTTCACGAAAAATGTGAAGACGCTGGGCCAAATTTTTGGCAAGGAAGCTGAAGTAGAAGCTGAGCTTGCGACTATTACTGACTCCGTTAAAGCTCTGAATGAGAAAGCTAAAGCCGATGGTAAAAAATCTCTTATTATTCTTGCCAATGAAGGAAAAATCAGTGCTTATGGTTCAGGTTCACGTTTTGGTATTATCCATGATGTATTCGGATTTGCTCAAGCGGATGATAAAATCGAAGTATCCACTCATGGTCAAAGCGTATCGTACGAATATGTAGCCGACAAGAATCCGGATTATCTGTTCGTAGTAGATAGAGATGCAGCTGTGAAGAGTGATGGCAGCAAATCCGGTTCAGCGAAGGATGCAGTTGAGAACGATCTCGTGAAGAACACAAATGCTTTTAAAAACGGTAAAATCATTTACCTTGATCCTAACTACTGGTACTTGTCCGGTGGCGGTTTAATCTCTGTTAGTGAAATGCTCAAAGAAGTTGAGGTTGTTCTGTAAGCAGAGTAACCTGGAGAATTGAACGATCAATAAATATTCCGATGATTATTAAAAAGCCTGTTGGCAGGAGTAAACCTCCTTGTCAGCGGGCTTTTTTTTCGCATTCTTCCATAGAATAACTGGTATATTCATACTAGTTGTTGAATTTAACTGTAACTTTTTATGTTGGCATACGTGGTTAGGTTAAGGGGGGAGTGCATGAAGCGAAATTCACTGGATGAAATATATCAGATGTATGTGATGGATATTTACCGCTATTTGCGCTCCCTTTGTGGTGATCATCACGCGGCCGAAGATTTAATGCAGGAGACCTTTTACCGTGCTTATTTATATTTGGAGGATTGTAAAGACGAGAAGATTAAGCCGTGGTTGTTCCGTGTCGCGTACAATGCCTTCGTAGATTATAAGCGGAAGGAAGGACGCAGTACTGTTCAGAGTGAGGATTTTTTTAAACAGCTCGCCCATCCAGATACCACGGAAAGCACGCTGCTTCGGCAGGAACGTTGGGAAGAGATGAGGATTGCGATAGGTGAGCTACCGGACAATCAGAGGCATGCACTGCTACTACATGATTTTCATGGTCTTAGTTATCTGGAAGCATCGGACATTATGAATGTGGGCCTGTCCCAATATAAGATATTGATCTTTCGAGCCAGACAGAAGCTGCGTGAAGCGGAACGGAGGAGGAATGAGCATGAGTGAGGAATTCAAGGAGAAATTAAAAAGGTATGGAGAAGGTACTCTTCCTGGCGAGGATAGAGATGAAGTGGAGCGGGAGTTAGAGAAGATGGAAGCTTATCAGGCTTATCTGGATGAACTGATGGGTGAAGAAGAGCGGGCTTCAAGTGAGGATAAGAACATAAAATTCGGCAAGGGTAAAAAAAACAGACCTGGCAAGGAAAAAAAGATCATCCGCTGGGGTAAATGGAGAGCTCGGATTTCGAATACTTTAACGGTAATTTCTGCGTTTTTAATTTTCTTGATTATCAGCAGTGTCATCACTGCGATATTTTATAGCACTGGAGAAAGAGGAGAGACTTATAGTGATGTTGTTTCTTCCGCTATTGCTGTCTCACAGCCGAATACGATTGTACATTTGAGTAGTGGTACCGGTCCATTTTTTAGCATGAATCTGACAAGTAAGATAGAGAAACAAGTGGGAGATGAACAAATTACTGTCGGGGATTATTCCATGAAGCTTTTATTTGGATGGGCTAGACTCTACAACTATTCATGGACGGATGATAGTAGAAGTGTAGGTTATTATTTTGTGTATCCACAGGAGAATCAATCTGCGACAAACAGTATGGATAACAGTAATGAGTGGGAGAGATTGGAGAAGCTGCCGGAAGGAACAGTAGCGGAAGCGTACTTATCTTTTGATCAATTTTTTACGACAGATGAGCTGTTGAAGAAGTTTGAGCCTAAGAATCTTCAGCCTTTGTGGTTTGCGGCAGATACAGGTCCACGGACACGACAGCCAGTAGTTAATGATCCATTAGGTTTTCCATATATGCCAATTTGGCATGCGGATGATATGAAAGTGACGCAGGAATCGAGGGAGAAGCGAGGATGGTTTGGAGGGGTGACTAGCCGTTCGAGTGTTTCTCCATCTGTTGAGTCGTATGGGGATGGTGAACTGCGTAATGCGAACTTCCTCAAGACGCTGCACTTGATGCAAGAGCATAAATCAATCGCGGACAGGGTAATTCCGTTTATTGATTTGGATGATTCCATTAGTTATTTGGAGAAGAACGGAGTTAGGCTATATGGAGCTGTAGTAACCGGTCCGGTGAAAGAATTGCTTAAGCTGAAGGAAGAAACATGGGTCAGCGATTTGCATGTGGGGGAAGTAAGACTATGGAATTGGCAGGATCGAGAGTCCTAATGGTGCTGGAACAAAATTTAATTAATGAACATATCAAACGAGCCCCTGCTTAGGTTGCAGGGGCTCGTCCAATTATTGATTTAATTAATGGTCTACCCCATGGCTCATAGGGGCGATGCCGCCGCTTGGAATCTTGGCCGTGGCGGTGAAGTCTCCGTCGGCGCTAACTATCGCACCATTAACACTTAGCAAAGCAACCAGAATCAAGGCTAGCATAGATACTTTTTTCTTCATTTTTAAAATCCTCCCTAGACTAGTATTTGTTCCATCAACCCGAGGTACTTGTCCAACTGCTCTGGGGTTGTCTGATTCCGGAGTTTCTCAAAGAGAGCCGCTGACTTGCGGAACCCCGTATCATCTTTAAACTTAACGGATGATGCCATAGCATATGAAAGCATATTTATAGCGTCATATATGTTCCCATTTAAGGAATAATATTTTGCCTTTAAGTAAATGAAATCTAAGTAATAACGAATATTCCTATTTGTTTCGTAGTATTCCTCCATCGACTCGATCTGCTCTTTGAACTCGATCAGCACCTCATCGACGTTGTACTCATGCTTGATCGCGGACTCCAGAATATGTGTCATGCCTGGCAAGAGCTCTTCGTTGTTATGCCGCAGGAAAACCAGATAATCCGGTAGAACTTCTGTGTTCCCCTCGTTCAGATCAATCACATATCGGTTAGCTCGGGCAATTTCACTATAATATTCAACCTCTGCCCAGCCGCCTGCGTCCATATCGTTAATCCATCCCAATTCCTCATACTTCGAGATGCACACTCTAGCCTCGTCATACCGGCCCATCTTCTCAAGCGCAATCCCTTTCAAACACATTGAAAATCCGAAGTAATAGACGATGCTGCGTTTTAACCCGAAGTCGCTCTCCTTCTGCCCGTCGGTGCTCTCCCGCTGATTTATGCTGTAGAAGTGATTAATCTCGCTGTATAGTTTATCGGCGATTTGGAGGATACCGTCCCAGTTTTCAAGGGTAAATGACGCCTTAAGCATCTGAACCAGTGAATCAGCATTGATCCCGTTAAGATCCAACTCCAAAATGATCCATCCTTCCGTCAAAAGTAACAAGCTGTTTCCGTAATATTCAACATTAAACAAATTATGGGTTTGTCTATAAGATCATTGTTTCTTATTTCGCAATTGGAAGTATATGAACTATATCACAAATTGTGGGAAGTTGATGTTAGGAATTAAAGATTGTAAAAGAGAGGCAGTCAGACAATTTTCAAATCGAGAATAGAACTTTCTTCTTGTTCACTTACTCCAGCAAGGGAGCGGAAGAAGTCACAGAACTTGCTTCTCGCTTAAGCAAATCGTACAATTATTTGAATATTAGATTTATGGATATGTGCGATAACAAAAGTTGAGTATGGTAGATTAGGAGATGAGATTAATGAAAGTAGGAGTCGTATCTGATACACATATGTCAAGAATGGCTAAGTCTCTGCCAAAGGCGCTGATTGCAGAGTTTCAAAATGTGGATTTAATCCTACATTTGGGTGATTGGGTGAGTATGGGGATCTATGATTTACTGACGAAATTAGCACCGGTAGAGGGTATTGCCGGAAATAATGATGGCGATGAGATCATTGAACGTTTCGGAGAACGCAAGATTATTACTCTTGAGGGAATCCGAATCGGAATGGTTCATGGACATACGCCGCATTCTCGCAAAGGAACGGATGGAAATGCCCTGCTTGCTTTTGCGAATGATGAGGTGGATTGTATTCTCTTTGGTCATTCACATCAGCCCTTGCTAAGAGAGGAGAATGGTATCCTGCTATTTAATCCAGGTTCTCCTACAGATAAGCGGCGTGAGAAATTGTATTCTTTCGGAATTTTAGATATCGAAGCGGGTAAAGTTAGTGCCCGGCATGTGTTCTACGATTCAAAGGAATAAGGCTCAATTGTCCAAATCATTCGGCGTTCTCTCCATGGTGAACGGCTCGGTAACCATTTACAATGAGGTTAAAACGGGCGAAGCCGGAAAGTGAGCGCTGAGGATGAATAACTATCGTATAGAACGAGTGGTTCTGGATGATTTAGAACGGCTCATCCCATTATTTGATGAGTATCGAGTATTTTATGGAGCAGCCTCAGATCGGGAAGGTGCACGCGCCTTCTTAGCTGACAGGCTAAAGCTGAATGAATCTGTGATCCTTATGGTGGTTGAGGGGGGAGGCGATGAGAAACGCGCGCGGGGCTTCACACAGCTCTATCCTTCTTTTTCATCGGTTACGATGGAGCGCCTCTGGATACTGAATGATTTGTTTGTTACTGAGGGACTGCGAGGGCATGGCCTAGGTTCCAAACTGCTGGACAGTGCTAGAGACCATGCCCTCTCTACGAATACGAAGGGCTTGTCCTTGACAACGATGACAGTGAATGTGGGTGCGCAGCGGTTGTATGAAGCGCATGGATACCTTCGAGATGATGAATTTTATACCTATAACCTTTTTTTCTGAAGATAGCTAGAGAGAAAGATGAGTAAGGGGCGTTAAAGTGGAAACAAGTCATAAGTTGGCAATCTTTTTTGATCTCGATGATACATTATATGATCATCTGGTTCCTTTTAAAGAAGCAGTGCGTGAAGTGCTCCGCCCAGATGAGAATTGTCTGGACTTTGCGGAATTATTCTATAAAGTGAGACATCATAGTGATGTATTATGGCCGATGTATTTGCGCGGTGAGATTCCGCTTGAAGAGACAAGAGTGCGGCGGTTGGAGCTTGCTTTTGCAGAGTATGGGTTACAGATTGATCGTGACCAAGCTTCGGCGGTACAAGCGGCATATATTGGACGACAATACACTATTCAAATGATTGATGGCGTGCGTGAGCACCTTGAACGGTTCATTGCGGACGGTCATAAGGTAGGCATTATTACGAATGGACCGAAGGATCATCAGATGAATAAGATTGTGGGATTAGGGTTAGATCAGATTATTCCCGAGGATATGATTTTTATTTCTGATGCTGTAGGTCTTGCTAAACCGGATCCGGAAATATTCGTGCACGTAAACCAAAAGTCAGGCACTTTGGCGGAGAACTCGCTTTATATAGGGGATACTTGGGCTAATGATGTAGTTGGAGCGCTTGCGGCTGGATGGAAGGTTTGTTGGTACAATCCGAGAGGCAGACAACCGGCTACGGATCATAAACCTAGTTATATTTTTACTAACTATAAGGAATTTGGCAAGCTTCCTTTTGTGTAAGAGGAGGTACAAAACATAAGCCATGCGAGAGGAATCGGCGCATGGCTTTCATTATTTTATGAATTAATAAATTTGAAAACTAATTTCTTGGTAGTTGGATGCCTTGCCAGCTGTGTACATCGCATTGACCCTGTTCATTATTACCCACAGCAACCACCGTGCCGTCCGATTTAAGCCCGATGGTATGAGCATTACCCGTATGAGCATTACCCGCCGCAACCGCCATAATATCGCGCCAGCCGCTATGGAAGGTAGGGGTCTCACAAGGTTCATGAATTTCGCTCCTTTGTTGATGTAGATGTTTCCGAGGTTTAACTGTATTAAACCATAGTTCTTTCTTGTTCGTATGTTTAACTGAGAGAGAGGCGTCCTTCTCGCTGCTCCTAGTCAGATCTATAAAAAAAGCCTGCTCCCTAGAAAGCCGGCTTCGGCTTTATGGGGCAAGCTTTTTTCATTTAGTCTGCGAAGCTGTACGTTGGATCCGTCAGATTCATTCTTTCTTTAATACCTGCGGTGGCATAGATTTTGTTGTCGTCGGTAATAAAGAAAGCTTCCACATCTTCAGGTAAAGATTCAAGATATTTCATACCCTCTTCAATTCCCATCAAGAATACCCCCGTTGATAAGGCATCTGCATCTGTTGCATTCGGGCTCATAATGGTAAGGCTTTTGAGACCGTTCTGAGAAGGATATCCTGTACGTGGATCAAGGATATGATGGTAACGAACATTGTCCTGCATAAAATACCGTTCGTAAACACCAGAAGCATCGATGACCTCATCTGAGATTTTAATGGTTCCTAGCTGTGTGCCGCGGCTTTGATCCGGATCCTGCAATCCGATATTCCATTCCGTTCCGTTTGGCTTCTTACCGAGAGCAATAATACTGCTGCCTCCGAGGTTAATCATAGCGCTATTCAGACCTTGCTCTTTCAAATAATCAGCGATACGGTCAGCAGCATAACCTTTACCAATGCCGCCCAGATCTAGCACCATATTTTCCTTCATCAGCTTTACAGTTTTCGCAGCTTCATCAATTTCAACGTCCTTGTAATTGGTTAGGCTCTTCGCTTTATCAATTTCAGCTTGGGGAGGGACTTTATCTCCACCGCTACCGATATTCCAAAGATCGATTAACGGACCGATTGTAGGATCAAATAGCCCGTCCATTTCCTTTGCGTATTGTATGGATTGTTTAATTACATCCAGGGTCTCGTCAGAAACAACAACCGCTTCTTTTCCTGCTGCCTGATTGATTGCGTAAGTCTCTCCACCTTCTTTGGTGCGGCTAAGCTCCATATCCATTCGCTCCAGCATCTGCTGGATATCATCCATATTTTTCTGTTCTACTGTAGCACCGAACACTTTGATATTCACAACAGTGTCATAAATATAAAAAGTTTGTGAGAGAGACTTTTCCTCTCCTTTTCCGGATGTTGTTGCGCTACCCGTAGTTCCCGCTGTTTTATCGTCTTTATCCTTAGTAATTAGCCAAGCACCGACAGCTATGACGACGATGACAATTACAACGAGGATCAGCGTCGTTTTTTTGTTCTTGAACATATTCCACCATCCATAAAGTTAGTTTCTAAACCACATCATTACTTATAATACCCTAGATATCAGGTTGATGGAAATTAATTTCATGACAGATTAAGGGATAAATCGGTCACCATAGCAAAAAAAGCCCCGTATCCTGATTCGGAGCAACGCAGAAGATTTAGAATAAAACAATGCTAATTAATCAAGCATATATTCACTGTATTTATTCTTACGAGGATTTAATACGAAGAGGATGCCCTTGGCATATCCGCTAACGGCTTTGAAATTCCGCTTTAAGGTTGCTTTAGCCGTCAGACATGACAGTGTCCAGATCAAGGCAGCATAATTCATAAACGGAGCTTTACGCAAGTTGAGCAGATAGTAGTGATTAACGGCTGTAGCTTGTGCTACAATACCCGCCTTATCGCGAGAGCCTGGCGACTCATGATGGATGATTTTCATGGCGGGGTTAATCACAAGCTTGCCATAGCGGCTGGCCAAATGAGACAAATAAATATCTTCGGCTATGGAATAGCTTGTCATCCATGGATAGGGTTTAATATCAAGCAGTGCCGAGCGCTTGAAGGACATATTGCAGCCGTGAAAAAAATCCGTTTCAAATACATGCTTCTTCTTTCCCCAAAGGAATTGCGAGCCTGCAAACATACTTGCCGACAATCTGCCTGGTGATCCGGACATTTGTCCGGTTAGCATTCCGAATAGCCTGCTTGGCATGCTACTATGTATGCCTTTGGCTACACCACCTACACCAACAATGGAATCATCAGCTGCATAAGTATCTAGCAGTCTTCGAATATATAAGGGGTCATCTAATTCTGCATCGTCATCTAAGTGGAGTACAATTTCTGCATGAATAAGTCCTAGCGCTTCGTAACGGGAAAGCCAGAGGCCAGGCTTAGTTTTACGATGATAATGCAGTTCAGCCTGCGGTAATTCAGTTAGTATTTCACGATAATAGGCTAATCTGTCCTCAGGGATCTCACCGTCATCCACAATCCATAGCTCGATGGAGATATCCTCAAGATTTGTCTGCTTGCCAATGGACTCTATACAGACCGTAAGATCATTAATTCGGTTACGGGTAGGAATCACTATAGATAGATCATACATATCTTAAATCCCCCTTCAGGACTTCTTTCGCCCGCTACTCTGAATGCAGTCTTCCGGCGAAATGGTTACTTTCATTCTATCGGTCCTGAAGAAGATCGTATATACCACTTTTGTATACTTTTAGTTGGGGTTCAGGTCTAATAAGAGTTCTTTAATAAAAGTTAAGTTTGTATTTTTCGGTTTTTAACTATATAATAGTAAGCGACGAATATTTAGTTATCAATCTAATTAAGCAGCTACAAATGAATAATAATATTAGGGGGTTTTTTCATGAGAATAGATATTTGGTCCGATTATGCGTGTCCATTTTGTTATATTGGTAAAAGACGTTTGGAGAATGCGCTGAGTCAATTTCCGAACCGTGATCAAGTAGAGGTGGTATTCCGTAGCTTTCAACTAGATCCACACGCAAAAGTGAATGAGACAAAGAGTATTCATGAGATGCTTGCTTCCAAATACGGTATGACGATTGAAAAAGCAAAAGCAATGAACGCACAGCTAGCTGAGCAAGCGCAAGATGTAGGATTGAATTTTCAATTCGATACGATGAAGCATACGAATACTTTCGATAGTCACCGCCTGAGTCACTTTGCAAGCTCAAAAGGAAAAGGTGCAGAAATGTCCGAACGTCTGCTACGCGCCTACTTTACGGATTCATTAAATCTTGGTGATCGTAGTGTACTTGCTACACTTGCTGCTGAGGTAGGGCTGGATCAGGCAGAAGTAACGGCAATGTTGGAGACAGATGCATACACAGCTGAAGTGAACGGCGATATCGAAGAAGGAAGCCGTCTTAATATTACCGGTGTACCATTCTTCGTGTTCAACAATAAATATGCGTTATCTGGTGCACAGCCAGGGCCTGTGTTTACAGAGGTGTTGGATACCGTGTGGGCGGAGGAGCAAGCAGGACCAACGCTGCAGGTGGTTGGCAATGGAAAATCTGAAGTATCCACGGATGATGGCTGCGCTGACGGATCTTGCAATATATAAAGTTTGTATAGTGTAGAGAAGAAGAGATGGAGAAGTTTCCATTTCTTCTTTTTTTAATTCCGAAACTCTGCTCTTGTTAATTCATAATCAATAGAAGATTGCCATTCTCCAAGTTGATTTCTCCACGAATTCAAATGAAGGGCAACTTTACGAAAGCCAATGTTCTCATATACATGCTGAGCTCTTGAATTCTTGGCGTTGGTATCGAGAACGATTGTGCGATATCCCATATCTTCAAATAAAAAGTTAATCAACATGGTTAAAAATACAGTTCCAAAGCCTTTATCCTGTTCGTTAGAATCACAGATTTTGATGCCAATTTCTGCAGTGCCGTCGGCAATGGTTCTATAGTTCATTTCTCCTGATGGGACACCTTCGATGTCCAGTATCAAGCGACGATTAAGTTCGGTGTCGGTCAAAAGCTTCTCCAATATATCCTGCTCTGTGCAGCCGATGCCATTTGGAAAACCGGCATGTGCCATAATCTTTCCATCGTTCCACCAACTGCATAACCGGGGGACATCATTTGCTGTTGCATTACGAATGACTAAATTTCCATTTTCGATGTACATATTCTCTCATCCATTCTATTGAAATTCATGTTGAGCTTAACATACACACGATTTCGCCTGGAATGGAGAGTTCTTATTAAATCATGTTTTACACACTACAAAGACAAGCGCCCCTGAATCTATCCAGAAGCGCTTGTTTCTTTATGATGTGTTTATCTAAAAGAAGTGATAAAGCTTGTGAACAAGGTGCGGACATCGTACTGATGTTGATTGATAGGCTCGATAGGCCGGTTAATGCCGAGCAATGTGTATACTGCAGTTCTTGCTGCTCGGATAGAGTATTCTTCCGTGAATACAACATCATCTGGAATTTCGCAATATTGGCCAACGAAGGCAAGGTTAGTGGAGCCTTCAGGCACTACTTTAGGTCGGTCGCTATTTAATCTAGGCATGAATTGTGAAGTGATATAAGGCATCATACATGGAATACAATTAGCAGTTGCCATGATCTCGTCCTTATGTTCTTCGAAATGAAGATGACCGATTAATTCTTCCATAATTTCTTCACCGGTACATTCGCTCATTTTCTTCTTCACGAAGTCTCCTACGTTGTCAGGGTACAAACCGTAACCCCAAAATACTTTTACGTGCTCTGGTTGATTGCGGAAATGCGGTTGGAAAGCTAAGACAACGGACATTAACCAGCTCGAATCTTTAAAGGTAACCAATGCGCCAGTACCTGCACGATTACGAGTGAATTTCTCCATAAGATCGAAGAATTTGGAATCTTGGAAGGTCACGGTAAAGGACTCCCATTTCGAACCATCGATATGATCATCGAAGGATGATGGATTGCCGAGACCTGGTTTTTTGGCAGCGATGTTCTCCCATAACTTCCATGAGCTACCCTTTCCATTGAGACGTGGGGCAGAGGTCATGGATCCAAGGCTTGATCCTTCAGTCATGGAGCCGTTCGTGACGATTACGATATCGTCTTCGCTTATGTTAATAACGTCTGGGACACCTTGGCGCAGGACGTTCATTTGGGTTACGGTAATGCCATCTCCTTCTTTGAACTGCAGGTCAGTTACTGTACATTTCAGTGTAAAGTCAACGCCGAAGCCTTCGAGATATTTGTGCATAGGTAAGATGATAGAATCGTACTGGTTATATGGAGTGCGGGTTACGCCTTCCAGGGTTTGAATTCTTGGGAACTCATGAACGAAGCGAATCATATATCGTTTAAGCTCTACAGCGCTATGCCAAGGCTGGAATGCGAAAGTAGTAGCCCACATATACCAGAAGTTCGTGGTGAAAAAGTGTGGACCAAACCAGTCGTTAATCCGAGCTTTTCCCATTTTTTCTTCCGGTGTAATAATCAATTTACCCATCGCAAGCCGGTCAGCCATATCGAAGCCCATGGACAATACATCTTCCACCTCACCGTTGCGGTTAACGAGTCTAGCGTTAGCATGTGTTGGATTGGCGGTATCGAATTCTATAATCTCTTCTCTAACGGATTTCTCAGGATGGTCGAGGGAGGGAATCGACATGAGTAAATCCCATGTATTCTCATAGGTCTCATCGTTAAGCATCCGGCCACCGCGAATGACATAACCGTGCTCAGCGTCACCTGCGCCGTCGTTACTGCCACCGAGAATCTTCATCTCTTCAATAATGTGAATGTTCTGTCCCGGAAAGTCACAGTCTCTGACCAGGTAAGCCGCGCCCGCTAAGGATGCAATTCCGCCACCGACAAAATAAACCTGTTTATTACCGTACTCTTTTTTCACAATGGTCGCCTCCAAGTTGTTGTTGAAATAATCACACTCTTAATGTAAACCAACTCCAATTTTGAAGGTATAATCAAACCTTTTAGAGTGTATGGATTTTGGTCATTATGGTTCATGTGTCTAGTTTTTAGACAAAAAAACCGTTGAACCCAAAGGTTACAACGGCTTGTTCTCATATTTGTGCAAAGCTTTTAGAAAATTTCCCTCAATGAGTACACTTAGCTTCTCGATAATGTGATCCGGATGCTCTTTCATCCCGTCTCTCATCCATTGAATGACGAGACCTGTGAAGGCCAGTGTATAGAAATTAGCAATGAAATGTTTATCTTCATGGCTAACCTCCATCCCGGCGGACAGTTCGTTTATGACACCCATAATAAGATCATTTGTCACTTCGTATAGATAGGCATCCAGATGATTTCTGCCCAGTGAGTTCAAGGTGTTGCAGCAAAAGGTTTTATTTCGTTCGATATAGCAGAAGATTCTATAGAAGCCGTCCGTCCATGTACTATAGCTACGATACTGGGCGATGCTTTCTACAGCTTCGGTCTTATAGATCCAGCCCAGTAAATCAAATATATCTTGAAAATGATAATAGAAGGTTTGTCGATTAAGTCCGCAATGGTCCACGAGCTGTTTGACTGTGATTTTATTGAGCGACGTATGTTCCATTAGTTCTTTTAAGGAATGGGACAATGCATTTTTGGTGAGAAAAGAATTGGACAACGATCTATCAACTCCTCCATTCAAGCTTTCGGCCAATGCTTAACCAGCAGACGAATACTCTCTGCCAACAAACCGAGTGCAAATCCTCCACAGGTAAAAAAGAAAAAAGCTAGGAATCCCGCGAGATCCTCCCAACCGGACATCTCTCTATAGGTGTAGCTTAGCATAATCACCGAACCGATAATAATTCCTGTTGTAGTGATTAACCAGAGCAGACGAGCTCCAAACCATCCTAAGACGTTAACGATACCAGATACGATAATGGAAAAAAGTGCGAAGCGCAGTAAGAGTGTGATATCCAATGAATGGGCCATCATAACGAATCTGTGCAGAATGAAAAGCAGCCACAGAAAAACACCATAAACGGCCATCCAGAGAAACCAACGGTTACTTTTGGCAGCAGGTAGGAATTTCATTTCTTGCTCACCTCTTTTCCAAAGTACGAACGGTGTGCAGCAGGAATTATACGGAGAAAGATTCCAATTCTTCTACACTTTGCAGAAGATGATTCAGCAGGTTCGGAATGTCCTCCATCTGCTCCTCAGTGATTTGTCTTTTGAATTGCAGCTCAATGCAGTTATTGTAGGTTTCGCCTTCTTGCCCATAAATGAAGCTTAAAGACTGTACGGGCTGAAATTCAGGTCCCCATATCGCTTTAAGAATACTCTCAATCGCTTGACATTCAGCAGGGATATCTTCGATTTCCATATAAAAACGTAATGAAAGATTGCAGCCGGGATCTGTGTTAGGCACCTCCAATATTTCATCACTGAGATCTTTCACAGAAGAAGTGAGGAAGACTTCGGCGGTTACACTCCTGCCGGCAGTTAATTGGAAGGAAAGGCTGAATTCTCTGGACATCAATGCCATATTCAGAAGGTCGGAACGATCCGTAACTACCAGAATTCCGTCCAGATTATCGTAATCGTAGATTTGGTTCTCAAAAGCAATTTTAATATTATCGAAGACAGTAGGATGGAACAATAATGGCACCTTCTTTTGTTTATTAATATTGTAACATGATCTAAATAGAAGTGAAAAAGATGCCCAAGGACCATATGGACCGGGCATCTTTCCAGTGTTACTCCATGACCTTGAACATGCCCGTCATACCGGGAGCATGATTCTGAAAGCCATATTTTTCATAAAAGGTATCCTTGCCATGTGATGCGAACAGACCGACGAACGCGCCAGAATAACAATGAGACCGAATATAGTGTAGTAGCTGCTCAATAATGGCATTACCAATGCCTTGGCCCTGAAATTCGGGAAGCACGGCTACGTCCTGAATATAGAAATACATATGACCATCGCCGACGATCCGCCCCATACCGATAACCTTGTCTTCCTGTACAACGACCATGCCATACACCGAATGAGCCAGAGAGGCTGCAGTCATTTCCGTATTCACGTTCCCCCAACCGACAGCTTCCCATAAGGAGGCATGCTCCTCAGTCGTGGGTAAACGTTCAATACATTCATAATGATGTGCTGTTGTCATAGCTAATCACCCATTCTTTGTTAAGTTATTGTAGCGATTGTAGTGTAGTAAGCTCCACTGTAATCAGCCCCCTTAGGATGAATGGGTATTCACTGTGATCTTGTCAGTTCGTAGGTGCAGGTGCGGTATATTTCAGGAATGTCTTCGGAATTGGGCTTTCGAAGGTCATTAACTCTCCTGTTGTAGGATGAATAAAAGAAAGTACACGAGCATGCAGACCGAGACGACCTACCGTTTTGGTCTCTGCACCATACTTCTTGTCTCCTGCAATCGGATGGCCGATATCTGCCATATGAACACGAATCTGATTTTTGCGCCCAGTTTCAAGTTTTACCTCAAGCAACGAGAAGTGGCGGTTCGCCTGAATGAGCTTATAATGTGTAATCGCATGTAGACCATCGCCTTCATGAGGACTGGAGTACATTTTCAGGGTAGAGGTTTCTTTTAGCCAAGAGCTCACTGTACCTTCAGGTCTTTTAACGGCGCCTTCGACTAGAGCTACGTAAGAACGTTCTTTCACGGTATCCTTCCACGTAGTTTGCAGTGCCTGCTGGATCCGTTCGCTTTTGGCAAACATCATTACCCCAGATGTATCGCGGTCCAAGCGGTGTACGACAAAAATTCGGTTCTTAGGATTGCTGACGCGAACATGCTCCATAAGCTGGCGGTAAGCGGTCAATTCATTTTCTTCCGCAGTGGCAATCGATAGCAGTCCGGCATCCTTCTGAATAATGATTAGATCATCATCCTCATGGACGATGGTAAGTCCGATCATCTCCGCTACTTGTACGGGCTTCTCTTGATCGATCGCCACGGTTTGACCCGGATGTAATTGGAAATTATGCTGAGTGACAACCTTACCATTCACCGCCACTTGCCCACGTGAGAGGATAGATTTGATTGCATTTCGTCCACGGCCTGTGATGTGGGTGAGTAGGAAGGGGAGCAGCTCAGAAGGTTCATTTACTGTAAAAGACTTCGGTGCCGCAGGTGCTTTAGTTTTATGATTAAGCTTGCCATTTGGCTTGCTGTGAGAGCGAGTACCTCTTTTAGCTGTTTCTTTAGGATTTCTTCTTGAGTTCATGACTGCATTCTCCGTCCTTTAATATTGTACTCCTCAATATACCATGGGCTGTTAAGAAATACTATGTGAAGGGCAGCAAGAAACGAATTAGATTTATAGATAGAATAGCTGAGCTAGTCCTATCAGCAGGAATAAGCTGAGATATATCCAACCGATCACATTAGCGTATTTCTTTTCCCGGTGCATAGCATTGACTGCATATATTTTAGTATCCACAGTAAGCAACAGAATACTGGAGATCAGCAGCGCAACAATTACGTAGGTTAGCTGGTGATAGAGCATAATAGAGCCTCCTATAAACGTCATTTAATTTTGTTTTAGACCTACTCTATCGATGTGAGTTTTCAACTTAACTTCAATACTGAGATTGGAATACTGCTGCTCCCAGTCATGTTTGTCACGAACATGGGCTTTCCAGTAGGAGGGAGCATATGCACGAATATATTCACCCATGCCAAAGACATCGGAATGCGCTTGTTGAGTTTCTTCGATAAAGCGGTTGAAAATACCGATCACTCTCTTTTGAAAGATATCTTCAATCTTTTCTAAAGACCGGCTGGAATCGATAGGGATATTGCTACGTAAATGCTCATCTAGAGCCGCCTCTAAAGAGATGTTGTAGATAATATGAGGTTTGCCCTCTTTGAATTGCACCTTCACTCTCGTAAAACGGTCGTTGACCTTGAGCATCACCGGACCGAATTCTTCAGCATTGAAAAGATCAGAGTATCCTCCAGGATTAATGCCCTTCATGGCCATATACGCGCCAATTTCAATAGGAAGCGTTGAACCCACCATTAATCCACCGCTAAAGTAAGCAAGGCCTTTAATCATGATATTGTCCTCCTGATGTAAAGAGACGTAAGGCAGATAACCACTTTCTCCCCATTTGGATTCAGCTGACCAGAACACGCCTATATAATTTCCGGGAAATTTTCCTGATGTCACTGCTTTCTCCATGGTGGACAGGATGTAAAGGGTCGGTACTCGCTGCAGTGGAGGATTTATATTCATAAATTTAGCAGCTTCCCCTTCGGATACTAGCAGCCAGGTCCGGCGACGAACTTCTGGATTGCGTCGCAAATAATCATTTAAGTCATCCATGCTTTTTCTCGCAACATCCTCACTAATAATAATCACTCTTAAATGAATCAAATAACGTGGATCGGAAATTTGCTGCTGTAAATTGTTCATGGCATCATCTAATGTGTATCCATATACTTCTACGACCCATACTGGACTTTGATTTCCACCCCCGCCTTCACCCCCACTGCCAGGTCCGAGTGGAACTCTTCCCGGTACCGCAATTTGGGCGGTCACACGAATTTGGGGATTGTTAATATTTGCGCTTTTTAAGTGAGTGGTTTGATCATCATTTATTTTACTGTCTGAAGGGACGGAATCAATGGATAACCCTAGTACCAATGCACGGTCTTCAATTTCAAGCTGGTCCCAGCAGCCTGCGAGCAATCCAGACAGGAGTGAGAGAATAAAGATAAGAACTACACGCTTGTAAGTTTTTTTATTCATGAGACAGGGCTCCTTTATGCCGGATTAGAGAAGCTAACCATAATAAAAGAGGGTAGATGGTCAAAAAAACCAAACCGAATATGCCTGTAATGCTGGCAAATGTATTGACCTGAAATATATTTCTCGGGAAAAGTGAAAAAATGAAGATAAGCGGAAATAAGAAACTGGAGATCAGGCGGCGATCCTTGTGCCGCAGTACTTGTTGCAGAGAGTATGCAGCTATGTAGTAGTTCGTAAAGATGGTAGTGAATATAGAAATCACCCATATTATTATAAAAAGAGCATCAAACCGTTCTAATAGTCCTGCGCCGATGGATATGGAGCGAGCTGCTTCTAGGGTTGGATAGGAAAGTATTTTGGATTCTTGAGCTCCAAACATGCCTAGAGTGACCCAAACGATCATTATATAAATGAATCCAATGAAACCAAGCGCAATAATGCCTGCTTTAAGGGCTTGTTGAGGTTTTTTCATAAGAGGAACTAATAGTGTTATGACAAATGTGCCCTGATATAGGGTGGCAGACGTAATTGTCCCTTTGGAAAAGCTTGATAAGGTGGTGTGATTTCCGGTGAGGGGTAGCAAGTTCAGAACATCAACATTTCTCATAGCTACCAATATAATTGCGATAACGGATAATAGAATAAAGGGTAAATAAAAAACATGTACATAAGTGAATTTTACAATATTTCTACGGATTGATAAGGCAACCAGTAGGAGCATTAAGAGAATTACTGCTTCGATTGGTGTCTTTTTAAAGACAACCGCAATACATACTTCTCCGAATTGGCGCATGGTGATCCCGGCAGAGAAAGCAAAAAACAAAGAAATAAGCATGGAGAAAATATCCGCGAGCCAAGTTCCGAGAAGGCGACGGCTGAACACGAACAACGTTTCGTTAGGGAATTTTCGGCAGACAACCGCAGTAAACCAGCAACCCAAAAAAGCAACAGGTACGCCAGAAGCAGTTACGAGCGGTGCACCACTGTCTCCGGCTTCAGCCATATAACGAGGAATACTTAAAATTCCTATTCCTATAATCGTACTGATGATTACAGCCATGACTTGGATCGTTGTTATGGGGCGGTTACGATTCATCAGGTTCACCTTTCTCCTTAAAAATAAGATCGGTATGCATTTTGGGGATATCATTCGCAAGAAGATCAGGGTCAGGTGTATTAAGAAAGCTTGGGCGACTTCGCATCCACCATAGAGGTACCCGAACGATACTATCCTTAAGGTCCTTCCATATTGTAGGAACAAAGGGGGTCATGTAGGGAACACCAAAGGATTCCAGAAATAATAAGTGGTTAACAATAACAATCGTGCCAAGCATTACTCCGTACAGACCAAAGCAGCCTGCCAATATAATCAATGGAAATCTAAGCATTCTTGAAGAAATAGCGGCATTGTAAGCGGGTGTGGCAAAAGACCCTATGGTCGTTATAGCGACAACAACTACGGTAGTTGGACTCGCCAGACCTGCTGCTACAGCTGCCTGACCAATGACAAGCACACCTACAATAGAAAGAGCCCCGCCAATCATTTGCGGTAAGCGAATGGTTGCTTCACGCAGCACCTCCATGAAGACTTCCATAATCAGAACTTCCAATACGGCTGGAAAGGGTACGCCAGCTCTTGCACCTGTTATAGCTACGGCGAACTCTGTCGGCAGTAGCTCAGGATTGAAAGAGATGATGGAGACATATAAGGCTGGGAAGAAAAGGGAAAATAATAATGCGATCAGGCGGATCATTCTTAGGAGGCTTCCTACAACAAAACGTTCCGTATAGTCATCCACCGTCTGAAAGAACTGATTGAAAAGCGCTGGGACGATGAGGCAAAATGGTGAGCCGTCTACAAGGATGATGACTCGTCCTTCTAATAAAGAGGCTATAGATTTATCCGGACGTTCGGTTGGCTGAACCTGTGGAAACGGGGAGAGGGGATGATCTTCTATGAATTGCTCAATATACCCCGAATCAAGGATGCCATCTACATTTATAGCTGACAATCTTTTCATCACCTTTTGAACTAGTCCTGGATCTGCTATTCCTTCGATATAACAAACAGCTACTTTTGAGCGCGTCCGTGCGCCAAGAGGAGCAGTTACTACACGAAAATCCGGCGTTTGCAGTCGATAGCGAAGTAAGGAGAGATTGGATTGTAAATTCTCAATAAACCCATCTCGCGAACCACGTATGACTTGTTCAGTTTGAGGTTGCTCAATGCTACGGTGCTCAATTTTACGCAGATTGAAATACAGGGCCTGATCCATTTCATCTATGAGTAGGACTACATTTCCTTCTAACAAAATGGAGGCTAGAGTATTTAGGTCCTTAGTTCGGTTCCCTTGTGTTACTTGTACCGTCATACTCCAGATGTAATCAGCTAGATCTTTTAAATCTTCTGGAATTTCTGAGGGGTCGGAGGAAACATTCATTAACGGCTTTAAAACATAGTTCTGAATCTGATTCTGGTCGACTACAGAAGAAAAAAAGATAATAGCCGCATCATATCTACCGTACACTTTAAAGTTACGGACAATAAGGTCGCTGTCTTCTCCAAAGACTTGTCGAATGAAGCTTATATTGCTTTTTAGGCTGGAATCCAGTGGTTTTAGCGGACGATTCTCCTGGGCAGAGGTCTCTTTGCGTGCAGGCTTTTGTTTAAAAGAGGTATATTTTTGTTTCCAATTTTGCACGGTCGCTCCACCTTTCTATGAAATCACTCATCTTAAAGCTTGGCTTAAAAGAAGACCTTTTATGTAAATATTTCAAAAGAAGAACAAGGTGATGATAGTTCAGGAGTGTTGCTCAATACACCATTGACCGCTAAACTAAAGATAGAAACGCTTAAGGGGTTATGAGAGATATGAAGATGCAAGCACCTACTATTGAACAGGCGCAGGCTGAATTGCAGAAATATTACGGTTATCCAGATTTTCGGGATGGTCAGAAGAAGATTGTTCAGAACTTGCTGGAAGGTCGAGACACGCTAGGAATTCTTCCTACTGGAGGCGGGAAGTCGATCTGCTATCAGGTTCCTGCATTGCTGCTGCCCGGACTGACATTGGTGATATCGCCATTGATCTCGCTGATGAAAGATCAGGTGGATGCATTGACCACGGCAGGTATTCCGGCAGCCTTTATTAATAGCACGTTAAGCGGAAAAGAAGTAAATGAGCGGATTCGGGCTGCCCGTCGCGGTGATTTGAAGCTGCTTTATGTCGCGCCCGAAAGACTAGAGCTGGATTGGTTCCGTCTAGAGATGGCTGAGCTGTCTATTTCCTGTGTGGCTGTAGATGAGGCACACTGTGTATCACAGTGGGGACATGATTTCCGCACAAGTTATTTGTCGGTATCGCCATTTGTGGACGAGTTGCCAGAACGACCTATCTTGGCTGCATTTACAGCGACGGCGACGCCAGAGGTTATGGAGGACATGGTTCGGCTGCTTCGTCTGCGCGAGCCAGGTATTTTCATGACTGGACTCGGAAGAGATAATCTAGCCATGTCTGTGCTACGTGGAGAGAATAAGCGAGAATTCGTCATGGACTACACAGCGACGCATTCCCACCAACCGGGCATTGTATATGCGGCTACACGCAAAGAAGTAGATGATCTATATCAAAGGCTGCAGGCTTCAGGAATAGCAGCAGGCCGCTATCACGCAGGGATGAATGATCAGGAGCGGGCAGATAGTCAGGAAGGCTTCCTATATGATGATATCCGGGTCATGGTGGCCACGAATGCCTTTGGGATGGGGATTGATAAATCCAATGTCCGTTACGTAATTCATTACAATATGCCGAAAAATATGGAAGCTTATGTTCAAGAGGCTGGTCGTGCTGGCCGTGACGGTGAACCTAGTGAGTGTATCCTGCTCTTTAGTGCGCAGGATATTATGACACAAAAGTTCCTAATTGAGCAGAATCCGCAGGATACGGACCGCAAAGCTAACGAATATCGCAAACTTCAGCAAATGATTGATTATTGCTATACTAACCGTTGTTTGCGGAGTGCTCAGCTGGATTATTTTGGTGAGGCACATGGAGACAAGCCATGCGGGATTTGCAGCTCATGTACGGATGAACGAGAGCTTGTAGATATGACTGTAGATGCACAGAAGATATTCTCTTGCATCCACCGTATGCGAGAGCGTTATGGAGTAGCGTTGGTGGCTTCTGTGCTTAAAGGTTCTCGCAATCAGAAGGTGATGCAGTATGGTTTTGATAAGCTGCCGACCCATGGTGCGATGTCGAGCCGGACGGAGAAGGAGATCTCGGAGAGTATCAATGTACTTATCTCTGAAGGATATCTGGCATTGTCTGAAGGACAATATCCCGTAGTACGGCTCCAGCCTTTGGCTGCTGAGGTACTGCGAGGCCAACGTGAGGTGATGCAGCGAGTGGCGCGGCCATCACGAGCAGGTACGGCATCCGGTACGCGAGTTCGTAGTCGTGGACATGATTTGTCACCTTCGGCAGTCAATGAGACCGTCTTTGAGCAACTGCGTCTGATTCGGCGGGAACTGGCAGGCCGAGAGCATGTGCCATCTTATATTATTTTTAATGATGCAACGCTGCGTGAGATGAGTGTGGTTTGTCCGCAGACCGAAGCGGAAATGCTGAGAGTGAAGGGCGTAGGGGAAGTGAAATACCGGAAGTACGGTAAAGCATTCCTAGAGTTTTTTCAAAATGAAATGTAGAGAAGGTCGTGTAGCATGAAAATCATCCTAACCACATTAAACGCCAAATACATCCATACTTCACTGGCGATTCGTTTGCTAAAAGCTTACAGTGAGCATGAATTTAATGATATTCATTTGGTAGAGTACACCATCAAAGATCCCGTGATGAATATCGTGTCCGACTTGTTTCAGAAACGACCAGATGTGATTGGATTTTCCTGTTATATCTGGAATATCGAAGAGACGCTTAAGCTGATTGGAATTCTTAAGCAAGTGATGCCTGAGGTTACGATTGTTCTGGGAGGACCGGAAGTTTCGTATGAGCCGCTGCATTGGATGAAAAGAGAGGCCGGTATTGATTTTATTGTCAACGGAGATGGAGAAGAGACCTTTCATCATCTGCTGCAGGAGCTGAGAGACGACCGGAAATTTCATTTTGTGTATGGCGCTGCTTATCGTAAGGGAGAGGAGATCATTGTAAATCCACCTCGTCCAAAAAGCGATTTAAATACGCTGCCTACGCCTCACCGTTTTCCCGAGGATATTCCAGATTTGAGTAAACGTATTGTTTATTTTGAGACAAGCCGTGGTTGCCCGTTTAACTGTCAATTCTGTTTATCCAGCATTGAGGTAGGTGTACGTTACTATGATATTGAACGCGTGAAGTCTGATCTCCTCTACTTAATTGAGAATGGTGCCAAAATCATTAAATTTTTGGACCGCACCTTCAATATCAATCGTAACTATGCGATGGAAATGTTTCAATTCCTGATCGACAATCATCAAGGCTGTGTATTCCAGTTTGAAATTACAGCAGATATCATGCGGCCAGAAGTTCTGGATTTCCTGTCCAAGAATGCGCCTCCGGGCATCTTCAGATTTGAGATTGGTGTACAGTCTACGAATGATGAGACGAACGAGCTCGTTAAACGTCGCCAGAATTTTAAGAAACTGTCACGTACCGTGATGAAGATTAAGGAAAGTCGCAATATCGATCAGCATCTAGATTTGATCGCGGGGCTGCCAATGGAGGATTACACCACCTTCCGCAAAACCTTTAATGATGTATTCGTTATGGAGCCAGAAGAGCTGCAGCTTGGATTCCTCAAAATGCTTCGGGGGACGGGCTTGCGCGCTCAGGCGGCAAAATATGAGTATACGTATATGGAACATGCCCCTTACGAAATTCTTAGCAGTCATATGATGTCCTTCTCGGATATTATCCGGTTGAAGCGGCTTGAGGATGTGCTGGAGAAATACTGGAACAGCCATCGGATGGACCATACGGCCAAATACTTGATCCGTCACGTGTTTGATTCCCCATTCGATTTCTTCCAGGAGTTCGGTGACTATTGGGAGGAGAGAGGCTGGCAAAAGATTGGGCATCAACTGGAAGATCTCTTTATCCGTTTGCAGTCCTTCTTGATAGATCGTGGGACTCCGTCTATGGATATTATTACTGGGCTAATGAAGCTTGATTATTTCCTAGGACACAAGTATAAGCCTCGCAAAATCTGGTGGGATTTCGTGCTGGATAAGTCGGATTGGTCGAGTTACTTGAGGGATATCGCTGCTAATCCGGGTCAAATCTCTGCGCAGTTGGCAGAAGCCGGACTCAGTGAAAGAGAGCTGCAAAAATATACGGTGCTTGAAGTGCTACCGTTCTCGCTTGAAGCGGTGCTGGAATCCATCAGCGGTCTACGGGCAGATGGGGGTTCAGAGGAAGAGGAAGCGGACAATGTTGTCGACGGGTTTGTACCTTCTTCAGAGTCGCTAATACAAGGAGGCACAGAGAGTGGTTTAGAAGAGTCTGTCCAAACCACAAGCTCGGCTGTAGCCGTAGCTGAACCTTCTTCCGTTCGAGAAGGTCGCACGCTCCTGATCGTGATGTACCAGCAGAACGAGAGCCAACGTGCTCAGTACTATACGCTGCCATTGTAATAAGGCGGTTCAGTTTGATGGATAGACCGTTCCTTTGGGGCGGTCTATTTTTGCGTCATTCGCAATCGTCATCTGAGTCCGAAAGCAGTGGGGGAAAGTAAGGTAGTAAGGGGTAAAGTAAGCTGCACACAACCCAAAACGAAAAGCAGCGATCCCCCAATAACGGGAGGACCGCTGCTCTACATAAAATCCACTAGCCTCAAAACTTCGGCTTTTTCTTAACTTGTAGCCGTAACCTCAGAAGGGAGATGCTGGTCTAGCCAGTTAATTACATCAGCTGTAACTTGATCCCGGTTTACCTCATTTAGCATCTCGTGTCTGCCACTTGGATATAGTCGATACTCAACGTCTGCCACTCCTCGTTTCTTATACAACTCAGCTAGACGGGGAATACCTTGGCCGGTCATCCCTACAGGATCTTTATCTCCACCAAATATATAAATGGGCTTGCTTGTACATAATGTGCTAAGTGATTCTTCGGAATGAATCTCCCTTAGGAGGTGGAAGAAGTCACGGAAAAAACGTGTCGTACAAATGGCTCCGCAGAATGGATCGGAAATGTACTTATCAACTTCTGCAGCATCGCTGCTCAGCCAGTCATAAGCTGTTCTTACGGGAGAAAAGGCACGGTTGTAACTGCCGAATACTAAGCTATTCATCAATACACTGCGGTGATGTTCTCCCTTTAGCTTAAGCTGTGCACTAGCCAGAGATTCGCCAAGGCGCAGCATACTGCGGGGACCATTTGTACCGCTTAGGATAAACCCTGTATAGATTTCGTTACCTTCTTCACACATCAGCTTTTGGGCCAGAAAGGAGCCCATGCTATGAGAGAAAAGAAAGATGGGCTTTCCTTCATGTTTGGAAAGTGCTTTGGCGGCTACCTGAAGCAGGTTGCGCCGCATCCAATAGAATCCGTCCTCTCCGACATCGCCGAGGAGATTGACTTGACCAGCGGTTTTACCATGTCCCCGGTGGTCATTTACATATACTGCATAACCTATTCCGGTTAATGCTTCCGCAAACCGAGCGTAACGGACAGCCGTTTCGCACATTCCGTGAGAAATTTGCACGATACCCTTAACTGGAACATCGGATTCAGGTAACCATTCATAGACATGGATATTTACACCTATAGGATCCGTTAGGGTAAAACTGTTTTCCTTCATGCTCCATTCCTCCTAAAGGTTCTCGACTTATGGTAAATAAGAACGAAGCACAGTAGAATGACCTTCGATAGCGTAACGGCCGAGGTTGGAAGGAATCAGATAGCATTCTCCTGCAGCATAAGGCTGAGAGCCGCCATCCCACGTAAGATGTCCACTGCCTTCACAGATCACTAGAATAGTGAAGCTGTCTTTTGTAGTGGTGAGGTCCCATGAACCATTTACGATTCCCTTTTCTACGATAAAATATGGTGAAGCGGCAAGCTGCAACCACTCTCCAGGGACTGCGTTATCTGTCTTCATAGAAGTAGCCCCGGCGCCTTCATAGGCTGTCACATTAAGTGAATCTTCAATATGAAGCTCGCGTGGCTTTCCATCCAGGCCTGGACGGTCATAGTCATAAATGCGGTATGTAGTGTCGGAATTTTGCTGAATCTCTGCTACAACGACACCAGCGCATAGCGCATGAACGGTTCCGGCTGGAATATAGAAGGAGTCTCCTGCGGAGACAGATACTTCTTGAAGGCTATCCATAACGGTTCCTTTCTCCAGTGCTTCGCGCAATGTTTCACGGTCAACACCATCTTTAAGACCATAAATGATCTTGGCACCTGGCTTAGCGTCTAACACGTACCACATCTCTGTTTTGCCCAGTTCACCTTGAGGTAATCCCTCATAATCATCTGTAGGGTGGACTTGAACGGAAAGATTGTCGTTGCAATCCAGCAATTTGATTAGTAGAGGGAATCTACCGCCCGCCTCTGAAATTCCTTTGCTTCCGAACCATTCATGGCCGAACTGCTCACGAATTTGATCCAAGCCTTTGCCGGCTAACGCTCCATTTACCACCGAAGACGTACCATTCGCGTGATCGGCGATCATCCAGCCTTCACCAATATGTCCCTCAGGTAGATCTAGCCCGAATTTCTCCAGCGCACGGCCTCCCCAGACACGTTCTTTAAACTCCGGTTGAAATTTCAAAGGATATGGTTGTGTCATTATTACATCTTCCTTCCAAATATAAGATTGTTAATTACTTACAGATTAAGAGGGGATTCCTTTTTTCTTCTCGAGCGCAATTACATAAGGTGAATCCTTGCGCTGCAGCTGGCGGTAAACAATGCTCTGCGCTACAAGTGGGGAGACTGCCGTTGCCCATGATTCAACAGAGGCGGCTTCGAGATCTCCACCTGCATGGCCGGGATAAAGAACTGCCGTAATGATTCCCCCTGGACGCAGTAACTGGAGTGAAGCCTCCAAGGCTGCAATAGAACTGTCAGGCTGAGTAATGATATTCTTGTCGGCATCGCCCGCAGGCAAGTAGCCAAGATTAAACATCACAGCCCCAACGGTGCCATGCCAGATTGCAGGAACGGCTTCGGCCATTTCGGCGTGGCTGCGTTCCAGCAAGGTGACGTCAGCGAGCGAAGGCGCATCCTCCCTTGCAAGCCGCAGTCGATCTTCAGCCAACCTCAATGCTGCAGCTTGGATGTCGAAACCATAGACTTCCCCGCGAATGCCGGTTGTTTTGGCCAGAAAAAGCGTATCTGCACCTGTCCCCACAGTAGCATCGATAGCTCGGTCACCTAAGGTCAGTCGCTCAGAGATTAATTTATGGGCAAAGCTTAGAACGGACATAAAGCCCATCAGCTCTTCCTCCAATACTTACCCTGCCAAGTATCGCGGGCAACAAGTTCAGCGTCAATGGCATTTAGCACTTCCCATTTCTTGAGACTCCACATCGGTCCGACTAAGAGATCTCGAGGCGCGTCGCCAGTTAGACGGTGCACAATCATCTCAGGAGGCAGAATTTCGAGTGAATCGGCAATTAGCTTCACATACTCGTCCTGTTCCATGAATCGAAGCAATCCGGCTTCGTATTGCTTCACCATTGGTGTTTTACGCATGAGATGCAGAAGGTGAATCTTAATTCCTTGCACATCCATGCGAGCCACAGCAGATACAGTTTCAAGCATCATTTCATGCGTCTCTTGTGGAAGACCGTGAATGATATGGGTGCAGACACGAATGCCGTGACGCCGCAGCTTCTCAACAGCATCTACATAACACTGGCTATCGTGAGCCCGATTAATTAGCTCTGAAGTAGAGTCGTGTATAGTCTGAAGACCCATCTCTACCCACAGATACGTGCGTTCGTTTAGCTCTGCTAAATATTCGACAACATCATCTGGCAAACAGTCAGGCCGTGTAGCAATAGATAGTCCTACGACACCTGGCTGCTGCAAAATCACTTCGAAATATTCTCTAAGCTCTTCGACCGGAGCGTACGTATTGGTATAGGCCTGAAAGTATCCGATGTATTTAGCGTTTGGCCATTTTAGATGCTGTTTGTCACGGATATTATTAAATTGGGTGACGAGATCATCTCGGCGACTTCCCGCAAAATCACCAGAACCTCTGGCACTGCAAAAAGTACAACCACCTTTAGCGATGGAGCCATCACGGTTGGGACAGGTAAAGCCTGCATCGAGCATAACTTTGAACACCTTGGTATTCATTTGCTCACGCATTTCATAATTCCAAGTATGGAAACGTTTATCCCCCCACAGGAGCGGAGGAGTAGTGTATTGAAGATTAGACACAAAGAGCTCCTTTCTGAAAATATAATCATGGATAAGAATCCTGATTCTTATATTTTTCTGAGACGGATGGCATCTTTATAAAAGAGAACACACAGCCGTTTCTTTATAATCCAATACATTGTATCAAAAAACAGAGCTCGGCGTAACATTCACTCCCGGGACTGGCATTAAAAATAGGCTGCAAGTAAGGCGCTTTCAACTTGAAAATGCTTACATAGTATGTTATATTCAGAGTGTGAAAAGCTGCTGTGGCATAAAGAAATTCAACCAGGAGTTCATAATTTCGTGTCGTCCGATCCATAATAATAACCGTGAGGTGATAGCAATGAATTCTCAAACGGTATATGCTGAGGGTAAAGATTCGATTGAAGTCCACTTAACGCCAGATGAAGCCCTTGCACTAACAGGCGTGGAATTTAACGGAAACCCTAAGATCAAGACAGATGCACAGCGTAAAATTCGTAGTGCATTCGAAAAAAAGACATTTGCCACAAGCTCAAACACAAAGTAGATCCTAATCTACCGGACAAGAATGAGCCTTAAATCCAAATATACACAACGAAGGAATTCCTCTGGATAGCTCATTTAAGAGCTGAACCAGAGAATTCCTTTTTCTTTTTACCCCAATCCCTTTACTTTTCGGGACAATTTCGGCACAATATTGCAAGTGACAGTTATCGTATAAGAGATAATCGGAGGAATACCTATGCGTTTACGCGGAAGAAAAGGAATACGTGAAAGTTTGGAAGAACAGACCGATCTAGTCATTCTTGACCCTCGTAGTTATAAAGGTGAGTGGTCCAAGCTGTTCGGAAATGATCATCCGATCCATGTGGAGTTCGGAATGGGCAAGGGGCAGTTTATCAGCCAAATGAGCTTCAAATATCCCGATATTAATTTTATCGGCGTTGATATGTATGATGAACTGATCCGTCGTGCTGGAGATAAGGCTAGAGCAGTTTGGGAGCCAGCAGGTCATGAGACGCCACCTAATCTGAAATTGGCGCTTGCCAATATTGATTACGCAGAGGAAGTATTTGCTCCTGGAGAGCTGGAACGAATTTATCTTAACTTCAGTGATCCGTGGCCTAAGAGTAAGCATGCTCGACGTCGTTTGACACATCCGCGTTTTCTTGACAAATATCGCGGCCTGCTAAGCGACCTAGGTGAAATTCATCTGAAAACAGATTCCCGAAGCCTATTTGAATTTTCATTGAATGCATTTGCAGACTTTGGTTTACAGATGAAAAATATTTCTTTGGACCTACATGCAGACGGCATCATAAATGAGGATCATATTATGACGGAATACGAGACGAAATTTGTGGGACGTGGCGTGAATATCCATCGTTGTGAGGCAATTGTAGGCGCAGAAGCACTCAAACAGTATCAGGCTACTCGATTAGATAAATATCGGCTGTAGTTAACAATAAAGCGGCAAGTCTCCAGAGATATGGAGGCTTGCCGCTTTATTTGCTATTCCAGTAATTCGATAATGCTTTGAGCGCTTTGTAAGGGGTGGTATCGAGCGATTTCCTCTAGATGGAGCTTCCGCTTATTCTGCACGTCTTCATAGTTGTTTAAGAGGCGTTCCATCCACATTACGACTACGTCTAAAGATTCTATCGGCTCTCCGAAGCCTGATGCAGTAAAATAGCGGCAATTCTCCTCCTCCTGCCCGGGCAGAGGGTGATAGAAAAGCATCGGAATTCCTTTAGCGAGTCCTTCACTACAGGTCATTCCACCCGGCTTTGTGACTAGCAGATCGGATACCTCCATAAGTTTATCGATCTCACGCGTAAAGCCGATTAGAGAAATATTGGGATGATTATAACGAGGATCTTCTTTCATTTCACGCAGCAGCTTATCGTTATTTCCGAGACAAAAGACAATCTGAATCTTGTCCCGCCAGTCTGCAAGACAGGCATTTACTACCTGATCATTCATGATCCCCCAGCCGCCGCCCATGACTAGTACTGTGGGGATATCCTTTAGATTGAATTGCTCTCGTATCTCCTGCTTTCCAGGATGCTCCCAAAAGTTAGGATGTACGGGTATCCCGGTGACCCGAATTTTTGCAGCAGGAATGTTCCGCATGCGCAATTTGGACTTAACCTCAGGTGTTGAAACCAGATAACGGTCTACCTCTGGACTGATCCAGCTGGCATGTGCGTCATAATCCGTTATAACAGTTACGAGCGGTACCTGTAAGGTAGGATCCACTCTCTTTAGCCGAGATACTACAGCACCCGGAATAAAGTGTGTACAGACAATAACGTCAGGCTTCAGCTGCATAACAACATTTTTGGTATGCGTATAAAATATACGATGCAGGGCAAGTGTGGTAAGACGATTAAATGATTTCTGATGGCGGTAGACGTAGCCCATCAGCTTTGGTTGAGTCGTTACCGTCTTGCGATAAGCGGACAGAATAATAGGTGCCATTTTGGGATTTAGAAAATTCCCTAGTTCCAGCACCTTTGTTTGTAAATTAGGTGACAGTTGGCGCAGACTGCTCGACAGTGCATAAGCAGCTTGAGTATGTCCCGCGCCAAAGCCTTCTGAGAGTATTAAGATTCTTTTTTTTTGCAATTTTGATTCACCTATTCTCAAAGGTTTTCCCGGTTTAACCTATATACTTCAGATCCATAAGGCTATGGTACCTGCTGCGACACTGGTTCCGATCACTAAGCCTGCAAATACATCTGATGGATAATGTAATCCCAGATAAATGCGTGAAAACCCGACAATACAGGCCAGGGGCAGCAGAATAACGGTTAAGGCAGGAAATGCTACCATATATGGGACCGTTGAAGCAAAGATAGCTGTAGTATGACCAGACGGAAAAGAATGATCCTTTAATGGATTACGAAATGTGTTCGTATCCGGTAACGCCAGATAAGGCCGCATGCGTGGATACAGTTTTTTGGCGACAGCAACGGGCAAATGGCTAACAGCTAGAGCTGTCATTGCTTGCAGGCTGGCAGTTCTCCATGCCTGAGGAGCAAATGCCCAGATCAGTATGTTGATAACAATTGTGCTTGTAGCTCCACCCAAATGAGTGAGATAGAAGAGCCAAAAGTTCAGAAAGCGATTATGCATTCGTCCGTTGATCCACTTAAAAAGGCGCTGCTCCCAGAGATGTAGCTTCATGAATAAATGTCTCATATCTTGTCCCTCCGCCAGTTGGCTACCGATAACAGGTGCTTATGAGCAGTCCGTTCTTTAGCATAGATCTGTCTTAATCATACTTTTTAAAGGTAGTCCATTTCAAGGAAAAGCTCAGTTTTGCTAGAAATTTGCTAGTTTTGACTTAGAGCCGCTAACGCCGTACAATGATTCAAGCGGACTAAACATGTTTAAAAGGGTAAGAGATAAATAAGGATCCTAAATCATGGATTCCATACAATTCTTTTAAACAACATATATAAAAATTGTGAAGTCTGCCGAGAATAAGAATACTCTTGGTCTATTGTAAAGGGATGCAACAAAAGGGTCAGAAGGAACGTTAAGCAATCTAGAGAGAAAAAAAGAACACCGAGAGTGAAAAAAGGGGGCATCAAAAGGTCATGACAGACGCACTGTTTGTTACGCTCCAAGTGATCTTGGCAGCAATCGCAGTTTATCAGTTTACCTTTTCGTTATTTGGTCTACACAGGAAAAAGACAAAAACAAAGTATAAGCCAGAAAAAACATTTGCAGTACTAGTTGCTGCACATAACGAGGAAGAAGTCGTCGGCGCGTTAATGGAGAACCTGAAGCAGCTTAACTATCCTTCAGAACTGTTTGACGTATTTGTAATTTGTGACAATTGTACAGATGGTACAGCTCGCATCGTTAGAGAGCACGGAATGAACGCTTGTGTCCGCACTAACCCGAATCTGCGTGGTAAAGGTTATGCAATTGAATGGATGCTCAAGGAGCTTTGGGGCATGCAGCGTCAATATGATGCAGTCGTAATGTTTGATGCCGATAATCTGGCACATACAGAGTTCCTAATGGAGATGAACAATGATCTTTGTTCAGGAGCACGTGTTATTCAAGGTTATATTGATACTAAGAATCCAGAAGATTCATGGATCACTGCAGCGTATGGTGTGTCGTATTGGTATATTAACCGTTTGTGGCAACTTTCACGCCATAATTTGAATATGGCGAACTTCCTTGGCGGAACAGGAATGTGTTTCGAGACCACTCTTCTTAAAGAGATGGGCTGGGGAGCTACAAGCTTGGTTGAAGATCTGGAGTTCACGATGCGCAGTGCATCTCATGGTGTATATCCAAAGTTCAATTATGACGCAAAGGTTTTTGATGAGAAGCCTCTAACTTTCAAGGCTTCATCAAGACAGCGTCTGCGCTGGATGCAGGGACACTTTACTGTAGCACGTCGTTATTTTTTTCCATTACTTTGGCAAAGTATTAAAGAACGCAGCTTAACAAAGTTTGACCTCGCGCTTTACGGAGCGAATGTATATATTGTTTTGCTTACCTTTTTAATGACGGCGGTAATGTGGGTGGATATGGCCCTCTTTAACGGACCAAACATCGCTAATATTTACGGCAGCTTGCCAGTCTGGCTCGGCTTCCTTGCTATCGGCTTGAATCTGGTGACCTTTGGGGTTGCGATGGCTTTGGAGAAGGTTAAATTTAAGAAGGTGTACGCTTATCTGTTGTTCTTCCCAATTTACCTGATCTCTTGGTATCCTATTACGTTCTATGCGTTCTTCACGCAGAACAACAAGCAATGGAGCCATACCAAGCATACGCGTGTCGTAAGACTTGAAGAAGTGCAAAGCAAACAGGTTTAACATATTTAAAGATGTTGTATAAAAAGATTTGACACTCCGTTTGGAGTGGTGTATAGTATTCAAGTACGCAAATCATAGGGATTGCAAGAAGAAGCACCTGCTTCTCACCTGACTGGCATTTTCGCCGGCTGGTTTTGATCTCAATGCTTTATGAATGTTAATGTTCATGAACGTTGATCAAACACGGGGTGTCGGGTGTTACCGGCACCCCTTTTTTATGGAGTAGGATAGTATAGTTGCTAAAAAGATCCGGAGGTGGAGAGTTATCAGTAAGGAACATATGATCAATGATGAAATTCGGGCCAAAGAAGTTCGGTTGGTTGGTGCGGAAGGTGAACAAATCGGAATTAAACCGATCCGCGAAGCGTTGCAAATGGCGATCGATCTTAATCTAGATTTAGTCAATGTAGCACCGCAGGCTAAGCCGCCGGTATGCCGCATCATGGATTACGGCAAGTTCCGTTATGAAACGCAGAAGAAAGAGAAGGAAGCACGTAAGAACCAGAAGATCGTTGATATCAAGGAAGTCTGGTTCCGTGCTAACATTGAGGAACATGATTATCAAACCAAGTTCCGCAATGTGATCAAGTTCTTGGGTGAAGGCGATAAAGTGAAGTGCTCCGTACGTTTCCGCGGACGTGAGATTACACATGCGAATATCGGCCAGAAAATCCTCGAGAGAGTTAAGAACGAAGTGGCTGATATATCTGTTGTTGAGCGCCAGCCTAAGCTGGAAGGTCGCAGCATGATTATGATTTTGGCTCCTAAAGCCCAATAAATCTGGAGTCACTTGCTTACCTGCAATTTGGCGCCGCATAATATTCAAGGAGGAAACACCATGCCTAAGATGAAAACACATAGCAGCCTGAAAGGTCGCTTCAAAATTACCGGAACTGGTAAAGTAACACGTTACAAAGCTCACAAAAACCACTTGCTGTCCCACAAATCTAAACGCGCTAAGCGCGTTCTGAACGGTAATCCAGTAATGGCCCCTGGGGATGTAAGACGTTTGAAACAAGGATTGGCTAACTTGAAATAGTTTATCACACATTTTTGGGAGGTTTATTAATATGGCAAGAGTTAAGGGCGGATTTGTAGTTCGTCGTAGACATAAAAAAGTGTTGAAATTGGCAAAAGGTTATTTCGGTTCTAAACACCGCATTTTTAAAACAGCTAAAGAACAAGTAATGAAATCGATGGTTTACGCTTACCGCGACCGTCGTCAAACTAAACGTAACTTCCGCAGACTGTGGATCGTTCGTATTAATGCAGCAGCTCGTTTGAATGGTCTTTCTTACAGCAAGCTTGTATACGGCCTGAAATTGGCTGGTGTAGAAGTTAACCGTAAGATGTTGGCTGATCTGGCTGTAAATGATCTTAACGCATTCAACTCATTGGCTGGTATTGCCAAAGAGAAAATCAACGCGTAAGTGTTGTGATATAATCGAAAAGCACCGTCTGCGTGTTGCCCATGCAGCGGTGCTTTTTTGTGCGGTATACAGTGTATAGAATGAAAGCTTGTTTAAGGAATGAGGAAAAAACTCTGCTTGATGCAGAGTTATTCCCAGTACTTCACAGTATTGAGTTCGGCAGCGAGTTTTTTGCTGATGGTTCTTCTCACTTTGCGCAGCTCAGAACGTTCATTAGCGGATTCATTGATCAGTTTCTCTTCATCGGTTTCCGGGATAATAGCAGGAACCGGAGTGGGAGTGCCATCCTCGCCGACTGCAACAAAGGTAAGAAATGAAGTGGCGGCTACGGCGCGCTCACCCGTATATAGATTTTCTGAAATGATCTTTACAAATACCTCTATGCTTGTGCGTCCTGTCCAAGAAACGAAGGATTCGAAGCATACAGAGTCTGTAGGTCGGATAGGTCTCAAAAAGTCAACGGAGTCTGTAGAGGCTGTGACGACGTTAGCGCGGCAATGGCGCATAGCTGAAATGGAGGCTACTTCATCAATGCCACTCATAAGCTTGCCGCCAAACAATGTTTTGTGATTGTTGACATCATTAGGGAAAACGCGTCCTGTTTTGAAAACGCGTGATTCACGGCAATACTTAAAAGCCGGCATCGTTTGTGGATTTTTTTCATCGGTCATATCTGATAACTTCCTTTCAGTGCAAATACTAAGCAATCATGATAATAGAAAACGCATAAGTGTGCAATAATATTTGTAATGTGTTGGAATACTATACAGAAGAAATTAAGGTTTTCTAACATCACCCAAACATGATGATTACATGCCGTGTCATGGAAAGCGGTTACTTGCGAAAAAGTACAAATTATTATTGACCTGAGGTCATTTATGGACTGGATTTTAGATTTTATTGCAGTTATAATTTGATCTATGGAATGTCCAAGCAGAACACAGAAGACATCCAATATTTTAAGGGGGATCACATTCAATGAAAAAAGTTTTCAAACTATCTCTTGTAATGTTGCTGGCATTTACAGTAGTATTGGCGGGTTGCGGAAACAACAACGCTAAGAATGCTGCAAATGGCGAGACTAACGCAGGAACAAATGGTGGAACAAACGCTGGAAAAGATTTCAAATTTGGTATGGTTACTGACATCGGTGGTGTTAACGATAAGTCGTTTAACCAATCCGCATGGGAAGCATTACAGGCTCTTGAAAAAGAAACTGGCACTTCCGTTAAATATTTGCAAAGTAAATCCAATGCTGACTATGAGCCAAACCTTAACCAATTCGTTAAAGATGGCTACAACTTGACTTGGGGTATCGGTTTTGATCTTGGCGACGCAATTAAAAAGGTTGCTGGTGAGAACCCAAATGCTAACTTGGCAATTATCGATAGCGTTGTAGATGCTCCTAACGTTGCATCCGTTACTTTCTCTGAGAACGAAGGTTCTTTCTTGGTTGGTGTGGTTGCTGGTTTGACTACAAAAACTAACAAAGTAGCTTTCATTGGTGGTATGGAAAGCCCAGTAATCAAACGTTTTGAAGTAGGATTTAAAGCTGGTGTAGCGGCAGTTAACCCTGAAGCTAAAGTTACAATTACTTATGCAGGTGCATATGACAAACCGGATACTGGTAAATCCCTTGCAGCTACATTGTACAACGATGGTAATGACATCATCTTCCCTGCTGCTGGTGCAACAGGAAATGGCGTATTTAACGAAGCTAAATCCCGTAACAAAGCCGGCGGTGCTAAAGTATGGGTTATCGGTGTAGACAAAGACCAATCCATTGAATTTGGTACAGACGTAACTTTGACTTCCATGATCAAACGCGTTGACGAAGCTGTGAAGAAGGTTTCCAAAGAAGTAATCGACGGTACTTTCAAAGGCGGTACTACAACTGTTCTTGGTTTGAAAGACAATGGTGTAGGTATCTCTGATACATCTAAAGTTAACGTTTCTGAAGAGATCTTGGCTAAAGTTGAAGATTTCAAAAAACAAATCATTGATGGAATCATTACAGTTCCTGCAGAGTAATATCTCCCTTTAATTTATCGGATATCAATAAGCAACAAGGAATAAGGCCGGTTATGCGCTGGCCTTATTCCTTGTTAAAGCACTGGTTATAATAAGTTAGACACAGTTATACCGCCTTGAAAAGGGCGGTACATCCGTGTCTACATGGTAGTTATATATTTCTGTGATGAGGGTGATTCCATGAGTGCTGCGGCTCCAGTCGTAGAGTTGAAGCAAATCACAAAACGATTTCCCGGTATTGTTGCTAACGATTCCATTAGCTTGACATTAAAGAAGGGTGAAATCCTTGCATTGCTAGGTGAGAATGGTGCAGGCAAATCTACTCTAATGAATATCGTATTTGGATTGTACCAACCGGATGAAGGTAGTATTGAAATCGACGGGAAACCGGTTATTATTGATAACCCCAATAAAGCGATTGAGCTTGGTATTGGTATGGTGCATCAGCATTTCAAGCTTGTGGAACCTTTTACGGTGACTGAGAATATCGTTCTTGGGATGGAGCCGAAGAAAGGTCTTAAAATTGACTATAAATCCGCTGCGGAACAGGTTCGGAAGCTATCGGAGCAATATGGCCTGCAAGTGAATCCAAATGCCGTTATTCATGACATTTCTGTAGGTATGCAGCAAAGGGTAGAAATTATGAAGACCCTGTACCGCGGAGCGGATATTCTCATATTTGATGAGCCGACTGCAGTACTTACGCCTCAAGAAATTACGGAATTGATGGCGATTATGAAGCGGCTTGTTGCAGAGGGAAAATCTATTATCCTGATTACGCATAAGCTTAAAGAAATTATGCAAATATCTGATCGGGTCACCATTATTAGACGCGGAAAAGTAATCGATACCGTAAATACCGCAGAGACTAATCCGAATGAACTAGCTGAGAAGATGGTTGGACGTGGCGTAACCTTCAAGGTGGATAAGAAGGCTCCTGAGGTTGGCAAAACTGTACTCGAGCTGAAGGATGTGAACAGCAAGAGTAAAGATGGTGTCTCAGTGCTGGACGGCCTTAGCTTTGATGTGAAAGCCGGAGAAATTCTTGGAATAGCTGGTGTAGATGGCAATGGACAGAGTGAACTAATTCAGGCCATTACAGGTCTGCGTAAAATTGATTCTGGTTCTATTCAGGTGTCCGGGAACGAAATAGCTAATTTATCCCCGCGTAAGATTACGGAGATGAATGTGTCTCATATTCCAGAGGACCGTCATAAGCATGGTTTGGTGCTTGATTTCTCAGTAAGTGAGAACATGGTTCTGGAAACTTACTATAAGAGTCCATATAACAAAAATGGCTTTATGCAAAATGATGTCATTGATAAATATGCTGAAGGTCTTGTGGAGCAATTTGATGTGCGTACACCTTCAATTCAGACCAAAGCACGTTCTCTATCCGGCGGAAATCAACAGAAAGCGATTATTGCTCGGGAAATAGATAAAGATCCGACATTACTTATTGCAGCACAACCAACACGCGGTCTAGATGTTGGTGCTATCGAGTTTGTTCAAAAGCAGCTTATCGCACAGCGTGACCAAGGAAAAGCTGTTTTGCTCATTTCGTTTGAATTGGACGAGATTATGAATGTATCAGACAGAATTGCTGTTATCTATGAAGGCAAAATTGTCGGTGAAGTGTTCCCGCAGGATACGAATGACCAGGAACTGGGTCTTATGATGGCAGGCAGCTTGAAGCGGGGAGGTAAGGCAGTTGAATAAGTTCAAAAAAATCTTCACAACTGACAGCTATATCGTTCCTCTTGTCGCCATCGTGCTTGGTTTTCTTGTGGGAGCAATAGTTATGCTTATGGGTGGTTATGATCCGATAACTGCTTACTCCGCACTGTTCTCACGCGTATTTGGTAACTTGTACAACTTTGGTGAAGCCGTGCGCGAAATGACGCCATTAATGCTCACTGGTTTAGCCGTAGCCTTTGCATTCCGTTCAGGGATGTTTAATATCGGGGCAGACGGACAAGTGATGATTGGTATGACAGCTGCGACCGTGGTGGGCATTAAATTTGCAGCCTTGCCAGGATTCATATTGGTTCCGCTTGCTGTTATTATAGCGGGGTTATGTGGAGGTCTGTGGGCTGGTATCGCTGGCTACTTGAAGGCCAAACGTGGGATTAATGAAGTTATTACCACGATCATGTTAAACTGGGTTGCTCTGTACTTGTCGAATTATATTGTAAGAGCATTTCTGTTACTCCCGGGACAGAATCGTTCCGAGGATATTCCAGCTTCACTTTCTATGACGTTCTTGAATTCGTTATTTGACAATGCACGTCTGCACTGGGGAACAGCTATTGCCCTTGCCGCAGCAGTATTCTTCTATGTCTACTTATGGAAGACTAAACAAGGATATGAAATGCGTGCTGTTGGTTACAATCCTCATGCTGCCGAGTACGCAGGTATGAATGTTGGCCGTAACGTTGTAAAAGCAATGTTCATAAGTGGAGTATTTGCAGGGTTGGCCGGAGCAGGGGAGGTACTGGGTGTATTCCATTATCAATCTGTGTTCGCGGCATCACCAGGATATGGATTTGATGGTATCGCAGTGGCTCTACTTGGTTTAACACATCCACTTGGTGTTGTTCTTGCTGCGATTCTCTATGGTACGTTGACTTATGGTTCTGCAGGAATGAGTTTTGCTGCAGATGTTCCTCCAGAGCTTATTCGTATCGTTATAGGTTCAATCATATTCTTTATTGCGGCACAAGGGATTGTGCGCTGGGTGCTTAAGCCCTTTTACTTCAAGCGCAAGAAAGAGAAGGTGTTATAGATGGATCTGCAGACGTTAGGTCAACTGCTTAATACAACGCTTGTTTTTTCCACAGCGCTTATTTTTGCCTCACTTGGCGGCATCTTCTCTGAACGCTCCGGTGTCGTAAATATTGGACTTGAAGGTTTGATGATGTTTGGTGCTTTTGCCGCAGCAGTGGGCGGTTATTATGCTCAAGATGCTGGGATGGGTGAATGGGCTCCTTGGGTTGGCGTACTATGTGCTATGGCCGTCGGGGTACTTGGTTCACTAATTCATGCAGTTGCAGCTATTACCTTTAAATCGGATCAGACGATCAGTGGTACGGTTATTAACTTTTTAGCCGCAGGCAGTACGCTCTACATGGTAAAGCTGTTGTTTGATGGATCTGCTGAAACTCCACTAATCGATGGGTTTAACAAGGTTGCAATTCCTGGACTCTCTAAAATCCCGGTGATTGGTGAAGGGATATTTAATTCCTATCCGACCACTTATCTGGCCATTGTGCTGGTTATTGTTATTTATTTCGTTTTGTTTAAAACGCCATTTGGACTGCGTTTACGCGCAGTAGGTGAACATCCTAGTGCTGCAGACACCTTAGGGGTCAAGGTGAAGCGGATGAGATATATCGGCGTAATGCTGAGTGGATTGCTGGCTGGTATCGGTGGTGCTACAATCACTCTAACTACAACGGGAACCTTTGGACATAATACGATTTCAGGTCAAGGTTTTATTGCGATTGCAGCGATGATCTTTGGTAAGTGGAATCCGCTTGGTGCCTTTGGCGCTGCTGTATTCTTCGGATTCTCTCAAGCGATCCGTAACTACGTACAATTGTTTGAATGGTCAAAGGACATTCCACAAGAGTTTATCTTTATGATTCCTTACGTATTAACGATCATTGTATTGGTGGGTGCTGTAGGTCGTTCCGCTGCTCCTAAGGCGTTAGGTCAGCCATACGATCCTAGTAAGCGCTAGATCTTTTCAATTTTTAGCTTATAACATTACCGAACCGCATCTCCGGACTTTTTCCGGAAATGCGGTTTTTTTGTTAGCATCGATATGGATAAACATTGAAAAGTACAGGCAAGTGTACAGGCGAAGGTCCTTCTAAACGAATAAACTGTTTTGAAGATGATGGGAATCAGAGGCTTGCAAAACATTTTTTTGGAGGGGATATTATGACTAAGCCAGTTACGAAAAAGCAGGTTATGAGACTCGTAGGTAAGCAGATCATCGCTGTGAAAAAGGATGGCACTCAGGTTACAGGTAAGCTGCTACGAGTATCAGGAAATCGTCTTATATTGCAACGTGTAAGTGGTAAAAAAGTACAAACGAAAGCAATCATTCCATTAGTGCTGTTTGATTTGCTCGCCGTTGGAACTGCACCTTATGCTTATGGCGGTGGTTATGGTGGTGGCTATGGCGGAGCTACACCTTATGGCGGCGGTTACGGATATGGAACTCCTTATGGAGGTTATGGGTACGGAGGTACACCATATCAACCTTTTGGATTCTTTTAAGTTCCGATCAGAGCTGCTTTAGCTACATGAAGCGTTTCTCAAGCTCATAACAAAAACTTAGGGACTGATAACGGGCTACGCTGTAGCCCAATTTTTGATAAAAGGATAGCGCTGCTTCATTCCCTAAATCTACGGAAACCTTAGAACGATGACATCCGCGAGATAGTGCAAACCTTTCTGCTCGATCCATAAGCATATTCCCCAAGTGTTTTCGCCGGGCTTCGGGTGCAATAGCCAGCATATCGATGTAGAGTAAATCACCATGCAGCAAGAAATGGACAAACCCGTTTGGATCGCTTTCATAGTCGGGACAGGTGACAAGGGTGATTCCGTGTCCCAGGCGACGGGGTAAATCCTTTTTGATTTTAGTGATTTCAGTTTGCGGCAGATGAGATAATGGTACAAGCTGTCGCTCGATTAAATCAAAAATAATAACGTCATCCTGCTTGGGTCGACGATAGCGAATCATTAGAGCGTCCCCTTTCCACGCATTGTCGTACATCATATGTTGGGAGAGGGTCAGGCGTTCCGAGAGCGTAGAAGTAGGAGTTGTGACGATTTTAAAAATATGGGTATTGACTATCCGTGTTAGGAATCATATAATGTGTCTAAACATTTTAACGAACATACATGTATCGGCGATGATGAGGACGAAGTTTTAAGGGCTCTTTTGCTCAGAGAGTGTGAGGATTTGCTGCAACCTCCACCGAAATCCCTTATATACGAGCTCACCTCGGAGCTGTTTCCCTGAAAGGTCCACTGGCTAGAGTGGTGGAATTATTAGGGGGAATCGTTTAGTCCGCGTTACGGACTTCAGGTTACAGAGATTAGGGCCCTTGCCTACATCGATGGATTTTTGTATACCTGATAAGGCGTTGCATCGCGAGATGTAATGCAAACATGGGTGGTACCACGGAAGATCAACCTTTCGTCCCTCACGCGCTAATACTGTGCGTGGGAGGCGAAAGGTTTTTTTGTTTTATAAATAACTATTGCTGATGTATAGAGGACGGTCCGTCATTTGCATAATGAATGTTAAATATCGGAGGAGGAATACTGATGAGCGCGCAAATACCGGAATTACGGTCTACAGAGCAGCTAAAAGAAAAATGGATGGAGCCGGAAGTCATTACCGGTTCGGAAATACTACTCCGCAGCCTTGTATTGGAGGGTGTAGACACAGTATTCGGTTATCCAGGTGGGGCTGTATTGTACATTTATGATGCATTGTACGGTTTTACGGATTTCAATCACGTGTTAACACGTCATGAGCAAGGCGCGATTCATGCAGCTGACGGTTACGCTAGAGCAAGTGGCAAACCAGGGGTATGTATCGCAACCTCAGGTCCTGGAGCAACAAACCTTGTAACAGGTATTGCTACAGCATATATGGACTCCACTCCATTGGTTGTAATCACAGGTAACGTATTCTCCAGCTTGATCGGTACAGATGCTTTCCAGGAAGCAGACATTACCGGAATCACGATGCCAATCACTAAGCACAGCTACTTTGTAAGAGATGTTGAGGATCTCCCACGTGTCATTCATGAAGCTTTTCATGTGGCGAATACGGGTCGTAAAGGTCCTGTGTTGATCGATATTCCGAAAGATGTGTCCGCGGCAAAGACATTGTTCACACCAGTGAAGACCGTAAATCTTCGTGGCTACAACCCTTGTACAGTTCCAAACAAACTGCAGCTTGATAAATTGGTTCGTGCGATTGCGGTTGCTGAACGTCCAATTATCATTGCGGGTGGAGGAGTTATCTACTCCGGAGCACATGAAGCAATGTTCGAATTCGTGAAACGGACAGAGATTCCAATCACTACAACCTTGCTAGGACTTGGAGCCTTCCCAAGTGCAGAAGAGCTTTGGATGGGAATGCCAGGTATGCATGGCACATATACCGCAAACAATGCGATTCAACAATGCGATTTGCTCATTAATATCGGCGCCCGCTTTGATGACCGTGTTACGGGTAGGCTTGACGGCTTCGCGCCAAAAGCCAAGATCGTGCATATCGATATTGATCCTGCAGAAATCGGAAAAAATGTATCGCCTGATATTCCGATCGTTGGAGATGTAAAAACTGTACTGGAAATGCTGATTCCTGAGGTTGGCCGTGCATCTAAGGCTGATGCTTGGAGAACGCATATCGCGCAGTCGAAGCTTGATCAGCCACTTAGGTATAAAGATTCGGAGACAGAGCTTAAACCACAATGGGTTATTGAAATGATTAATGACACCACTAACGGTGAAGCGATTGTTACTACGGACGTTGGCCAGCATCAAATGTGGGCAGCACAATATTACAAGTTCAATCATCCGCGTTCATGGATTACTTCAGGTGGTCTTGGAACGATGGGCTTCGGATTCCCCTCAGCAATTGGTGCACAAATGGCACATCCTGATCGATTGGTAGTATCGATTAACGGAGACGGCGGCATGCAAATGTGTTCCCAAGAGCTTGCGATTTGTTCGATTAACAACATACCGGTCAAAATCGTTGTTATTAACAATCAGGTACTTGGAATGGTTCGCCAATGGCAGAATCTTATCTATGACAAACGTTATAGCTATACAGACCTTGCAGGCAGTCCGGATTTTGTAAAGCTGGCTGAAGCTTATGGCGTAAAAGGTCTACGGGCCACGAATAAGGAAGAGGCTCGTGATGCATGGCAGCAAGCTCTGGAAACACCGGGTCCAGTATTGGTAGAATTCGTTGTTCCAAAAGACGAGAATGTCTACCCGATGGTAACTCAAGGTTCAACCATCGATCATATGCTGATGGGGGATGAATAACAGTGACAAGACATACGATTTCTGTACTCGTAAATGACCAGCCGGGTGTGCTTCAGCGGGTGTCAGGTTTGTTCGGTCGCCGCGGATTTAATATTGAGAGTATTACAGTCGGCCAGTCCGAAGAGGTCGGATTATCCCGGATGGTTATCGTTACTCTTGGCGACCAGCATACCCTTGAACAAATCGAGAAGCAGCTTTATAAGCTAATTGATGTTATCAAAGTCGTTGATCTTGGAGCTAAGCCAATGGTAGCACGTGAGCTGGCTCTGATTAAAGTGAACGCTGATCCAAGTGAGCGTCCGGAGATCATGGGTGTTGTAGAAACCTTCCGAGCCTCGGTTGTAGATATCGGAAGTACAACATTGCTGGTGCAGGTAGTTGGAGATACACAGAAGATTGATGCGATGATCGAGCTTTTGAAGCCTTATGGGATCAGAGAGCTTTCTCGCACAGGTGTTACGGCTATGGTGCGCGGTAACTCTTAAATATTTTATTTTGCGACTTTAACGGATTACTGCTTGATTGCATTAATCTGATATGATATGAATGAACTTCCCGCTAAAGAGCGGGAGCTTGAAGAGGAGCTTGATAGGATATGAATCCAGTTCTCTTGAAGCACCCGCTCTTTATGATGGGTCTCAAATTAAAGGAGGATATTGACAATGGCAGTTACAACGTACTATGAACAGGATGCAGAACTTAGTGTATTAAAAGGAAAGACAATTGCGGTAATCGGGTACGGTAGCCAAGGACATGCCCAAGCACAGAATCTTCGTGACAGTGGTCTACAAGTTGTCATCGGTCTTCGTGAAGGTAAATCTTTCGAAACTGCAAAAAATGACGGTTTTGAAGTATTGCCAGTAGCTGAAGCAGTATCCCGTGCAGATGTTGTGCAAATTCTGATGCCAGATGAAACTCAAGCATCCGTATATAAAAACGAAGTGGAACCAAACCTTAAAAAAGGTGCGGCTCTGATGTTCTCCCACGGCTTTAACGTACACTTTGGACAAATCGTTGCTCCTAAAGATGCGGACGTGTTGCTGGTAGCACCAAAATCTCCAGGTCACATGGTTCGTCGTACTTATGTTGAGGGCTTCGGCGTTCCTGGCTTGATTGCTATCGAACAAGATGCAACAGGTAAAGCGAAAGAAATCGGTCTTGCATATGCAAAAGGTATTGGTTGTACACGTGCAGGAGTTATCGAAACTTCTTTCCGCGAAGAAACCGAAACCGACTTGTTCGGCGAACAAGCAGTGCTTTGCGGTGGTGTTTCCGCACTGATCAAAGCTGGATTCGAAACTTTGACAGAAGCTGGATATGCTCCTGAAATGGCTTACTTCGAATGTCTGCACGAGCTGAAACTGATCGTTGACATGGTATATGAAGGCGGATTGTCCAGCATGCGCGATTCCATCAGTAACACTGCGGAATACGGTGACTATGTAACTGGACCACGCATTGTAACTGAAGATACTAAAAAAGCAATGAAAGCTGTTCTGACGGATATCCAAGAAGGTAAATTCGCTCGCGACTTCATCCTTGAGAACCAATCCGGACGTGCTTTCCTTACAGCTACTCGCCGCAACGAAGCTGCTCACCCAGTAGAAGTTGTAGGTAGCCAATTGCGTGAAATGATGCACTGGATTAAGAAGTAATCATATATACTTATGATTAAATAGTGTGACCATTCAAATGCGGCCGTGACTATACGAGCCGCATTTGAGGGTTTTAGCACAATCTTTGGGAGGTGCTTTGCATGCGGAAAATTTATGTGTTCGATACGACGCTGCGAGACGGAGAGCAGTCGCCGGGTGTGAACCTTAACACGCGTGAGAAAGTAGAGATCGCCTACCAGCTGGAAAAGCTGGGGATTGACCGCATGGAAGCGGGCTTTCCTGCTGCTTCACCAGGTGACCTGGCTTCAGTAAATGCGGTAGCAAGAGCTGTAAAGAACGTCACGGTAATCGGTCTTTCGCGTTCTAGAGAGACAGATATCGACGCTGTAAAAGAAGCGCTGCAGGGGGCACAGGACCCTTGCATTCATATTTTTCTAGCTACATCTCCTATTCACCGCCAGCATAAACTCCGGATGGATAAAGCTCAGGTGCTGGAAACTGCACAATCCGCTATCCGATATGCCAAGAAATATTTCCCTAAGCTTGAGTTTTCATTAGAAGACGCAGGTCGTACGGAGTATGAATTCATGGCTGAAATGGTCGGAATGGCTATCCGAGAAGGTGCTAATGTTGTTAACATTCCGGATACTGTGGGTTATCTGAATCCTTCAGAGTACGGAGCTATTTTTAAATATTTAAAAGAAAATGTACCTGATATTGAACGTGTACAGCTTAGTGCTCATTGTCATAACGATCTTGGCATGGCTACGGCAAATACGCTCGCAGCGATTCAGAATGGTGCCGATCAGATCGAAGGAACGATTAATGGTATCGGTGAACGTGCTGGAAACACAGCGATTGAAGAAGTAGCATTGGCACTGGAGACACGTGCTGAATTTTTTGGCGCTAAAACTTCGTTAACGTTGTCCGAAATTTCTCGCACAAGTCGTTTGGTCAGCAAGCTCACCGGTATGGTGGTCCCAGGGAATAAAGCAATTGTAGGAGCTAACGCATTTGCTCATGAATCGGGTATTCACCAGGATGGGATGCTGAAAGAGAAAACGACTTATGAGATCATGACACCGGAGACCATTGGTCTTAAAGAGAGCAAACTGGTACTTGGTAAGCACTCTGGACGCCATGCTTTCCGTGATAAGTTAAGTGATCTAGGATATGATTTATCGGAAGAAGAGCTTAATACAGCTTTTTCAAGGTTTAAGGATTTGGCCGATAAGAAAAAAGAAGTGTCTGATGAAGATATTTTGGCATTAATTGAAGAGAAGTTAATTGATACGCCAGAAGTATTCAGACTTCAGACGATTTACGTAACTTACGGTAATGAAGCTGTTCCAACCGCCAAGGTTATTATTAATGGTCCGGAAGAGCAGCCAATTGTTGCGGTTGCCGAAGGTAATGGTTCAGTAGATGCTATCTACAACGCAATTGACAAAGCTACGGGTGAGGAAGTTACCCTTGGGGACTATTCCATTAAATCCGTCTCACGTGGTAAAGATGCACAAGGTGAGGTTCATGTAGTACTGTCGCAGGGTGAAGTTGCTGCACAGGGACGTGGACTTAGTACCGATATTCTAGAGGCAAGTGCTCGCGCGTATATTGATGCGCTGAACAAGCTTTTGGAGAAACGTAAAACTTACACCAAACGTGATCACGCTAGTCTTTAATAGGTACATTTTTATATTAACTTTCTTCTAAGTTGACTATCCTTACAATTAAGGTCCAAATGAGTATTTATTGATACGCAGGGATAAGCGAGTTACTCGCATATCCCTGCTTTTTTATTTGGAATAAAAAGGGATGAAAAAGACTGATACAGTAATCTGTTCAGATTATGTATAGATGCACTATTTACAATAGATGTAAGCATGGCAATTTGTAGAAGGAGAAAAGTTCAAGGAGGTAAATACAGAGCATAAGAGTACTGGATCCAAAGATAGAGCTTTTGAAAAGCACAATGAACGAATTGAAAAGGAGGCTTTTAATAATGTTATCAAAAAAGAAAATAAGCGCATGGCTCATAGTATTATTACTTGTGACGCAATGGGCTTATAGCTTTGGCTCCGGGTTTAATACGCCAGCATATGCGAGTGGAAACGGCACTGTGATTGGAGATAATCTCATTACTAGTGTAACGCTGGCTGTATACACCGATGACAAATACACTAGTACGGTGACTGGAAGTGTATATGAGCTTGACTCCAACACGGAATTGAATTATACATGGGCACTTCCTGATGGACATCAATATGAGGATGGATCAACCTTTACCTTTGATCTTCCTACACAATTTGAACTTTATAACGATCTAAATGATAATCTAATGTTTGATGATGAAATTATTGGAACTTATACAGTCGACAAAAATACGAACAAAGTTGTATTCACATTTAACGATTATATCGAATCCCACTATCAAGTAGGGGGGACCTTTACAGTAAGATCGCTTTTGAGTTCTAAGAAAATTACAGGCTCCACAAATCAGACGCTAACATTCCCGATACAGGGTGGTACTCAGATCATTGAACTTAATCTTAAGCCCAAAGACAGTTCTTCGATAGAAAAAAATGGTGTGCCTAAGCCGCAGTATTATAATCCAACTAGCATCGCATGGACTGTTGATGTAAATAAGTCACTAGACAGTATTAACAATGCGGTGGTTACGGACAAGCTTCCTGCAGAATTGTCACTAAATACAGTATCTATAGCTGTTTATGAGCTTGATGTGAATGTCGATGGGACTGCAAGTCTTGGAAGTTTGGTGAATAACAGTAAGTATGATGTGACAGCTTCCACTTCTGGAGAGCTTAATCTGAAATTTAATGACAAGCCAATTACTAAGGCGTACCGGATTGGATTTTCAACAGATATTATCGGTGCTGGTGTAGATGCAACAACATTTAAGAATGAGGCTATCTTAACGGGTGACGGAATATCTAAGAAAGACGATGCTACAGTTCCAGTAGGGCGCGGTAAACCGTTGTCTAAAGTATCTACAGGATACGATGAAGCGACTCAGATAATTTCCTGGGCTGTAAATTTCAATTACAATGAAAAACCAATTACAGCTGCAAAAGCTGTATTGAATGATTTGTTCAACAATACACAAGATCTAATCCTTAGTTCTGTTAAGGTCTATCCTGTTACTATCGACGGAAATGGACAAGGAGTTAAGGGGGCAGTAGCGCTTGATTCAAGCGAATATACGATAACCCCAACAACTGCGACAGGTTTAAAAGGTTTTGACCTGAAATTTAACAATGATATTCATTCGGCCTACAGAATTGAATATCAAACAAAGGCAAATGACAGAGTTCATGATGATACTACGATTACAAACAAGGTTACTTATGACGGAAAGACTGAACCCGCTTCAAATTATATCAAGCAGCATATTCTTCATAAAAATTATAGTAATGTTAACTATGCCAATAAAACAGTTGATTGGACCATCCAAATTAACGACGATAGTGTGACTATGGATAATCTGGTGGTTACGGATACTTTCGGTAATGCCGGACTAAAGCTTGTTCCAAATACTTTAAAGGTTAAGCCGACAAAAGGTGGAACTGCGACCGTTCATAGCGTTGTTTACAATGAGAGTAATCCAGTTGCAATTACTGATGGGTTTGTAATTACTTTTAATGATCCGATATCCGAACCTTACACAATTACTTATACAACAAGCTTTAATTATGATTGGTTGGCTCCTAATACGGATAAGTTCTCCAATACAGCCGCACTTAAATGGGATGAGAATGGTAAGCCGAAGAAAAAAGAAGTTACCGCTACCTTTGATCCTAGAGCCGAGGTAAAGAACAACGGTAAAAAGAGTGGTTCTTACAATGCTCAAACGAAGGAAATTACTTGGAACGTTGGCGCCAATTATAATCAGAAAACGTTAAAGAACGCCGAACTGATTGATTCCATTCCGGCTGGCCAAGTTGTTGTTAAGGATTCTGTAAAAGTTTACAAATGGGGGTATGGAAAGAATGGAGATCCAACTCCGGGAGCCAATGTGGATTCCAATGATTATGAAGCAAAGGTGATTGGCAGTGAACTGAAGGTAACATTTAACAAAGCCATTACTTACGCGTTCTATGTCACTTTCAAAACTATGTTTGTTGATCAAGCGATTGATTTAAGTAAAATTACCAATACAGCTATTCTATATGACGGTAATACAAAAGAGTCTGCAAAGCTGGAAGCTTCGGTTAATGTCCCTCAAGGTGGGGAATACGTTAATAAAACTGGATCACAGAATGGCAATAAGATTAATTGGGTAATTAATATCAACCGTAACCAATCTTTTGTAACAGAGGCTGTAATTACGGATATTCCGAGTGATAATCAAATGCTCTTGTCTAATACATTCCATGTCTTTAAAACGACAGTCTTAAGTGATGGAACTGTAAAAGAAACTTCTCAAGAATTGATTAGAGATACGGACTACAAGCTGGAGATTACTACGGATATCGATGGAAAGGAAAGCTTTAAGCTTAGTTTCCTAAAAGATATTTCAGAGGCTTACATTCTAAAATATGACTCTCTGATCACCGCAAATCATAATGATAAAGTTACAAACAAGGTTAAATTTGATGGTAAGAACATCAAGGTCATTCCACATGAATCTACTGAGGATATTACAGTTAAGCTCTCTAGCGGTTCCGGTACAGGAAGCGGTGTAAGAGGTCCATTAACGATTACTAAGGTAGATGATAAGGATAATGCTAAGATGCTAAGTGGCGCTGTCTTTGATCTCTATCGTGTCATTGATAAGGACAAGATCTGGATTAAGGAAGGAACAACGGATATAAATGGGATACTTGAATTTACCAAGCTGCCAGGTGGTAAATATGTATTAATTGAAACAGAAGCACCAGTTGGTTATATTCTTGATCCAACACCACATGAAGTGGATATTAATACAACGGCAGGTTATAAGTTAACAATAACCAATAAAATCCCGAAGCCGACAGCAACGCCGACGGTAACACCGACGCCGACAACAACACCGACGCCGACAACAACACCGACGTCGACAACAACACCGACGTCGACAACAACACCGACATCACCAGTAACACCAACATCAACACCAACAGTAACACCAACGCCGACGGAAACACCTGTGTCGACAGTAACACCGACGTCGACGCCAGACAATCCAATTTTCCCTGTGTCGACCCCGACGTCAATACCGGGAGCAATCGTTACTGCTACTCCATCAGCAACACCTGTGGTGGCAATGCCAACTGTGACACCAACAGCAGCGCCAACAGTCACACCGGTGGCAACTAGTACGCCTATTGTTCCGCAGGTAACACCACCTGTGCAGAATCTGACAACTGATGAGGACATTCCGCTTGAAGGCGAAATCCCACTTGGGGGCGTGCCAAGTATCGGTGATAAGCCCGATCATGGTAAGGTAACAATTACTAAAGACGGCAAGTGGATTTATACACCAGATCCAGGTTACGTTGGAAAAGACAAGTTCACGATCATTGTGACAGATGAGAATGGAAATGAAGAAGAGATCGAGATTGAGATTGATGTTGAGGAAGTACCGACAGGTACAGTGAAAGAACCAGGGGATAACAGCAATAAACCAACTCAGCTCCCGAAAACGGGAGAAGACAGTGCGCTACCTATTTACTTAGTAGGTGGAAGTCTAGTTCTTGTGGGATTTGTGTTAACTCGAAGATTTAAACGAAGTAATTAATACATCGTAATGACAAGGGTGCGGGCGAAGACAGGCGGCACTCAACTCCCATAGTATAAATGTCAACGGAGTAAGGCTCCTCCTCTTATTGGAGGAGCCTTACTCTTTATTTTTGGTCTATGGCTGCTCGCTTCATAACCTTCTTCACTTACTTACCTAACTCCCAACAAAGTGAACCTTGACGAAAATGGGATTTTCGCTCATTATTCGTAATGTAGCGCCAGCGACACTATTTAGCTTATATCTTTTTTCACTAAATAGTAAGCGCTATCATAAAATGCGCTGGGAGATGATACCATGGAATTTATGTATTTAGGAACTGGAGCAAGTGAGGGTTATCCAGCTTTATTTTGTCAATGTGAACGTTGCTCTATGGCGATGGAGCTTGGTGGCAAGAATATTCGCGCTCGTACAGGAGCGCTTATTAACTCTGATTTGCTGCTGGATTTCTCACCTGACATGTATATGAATAAGCTTCGTTACAAATTGGATTTGGGGAAAGTTAATCATTTGATTGTTACGCATTCGCATACTGATCATTTTGCAGCAGCAGAGCTCATGATGAGGCATGAACATTGGTATTGTCAGCTGCAGGAGAGTGGAAAAAAACTACATATTTATGGAAATGAAACGGTAGAAGAAACGATGAAGTCAGCTCTGCGCTATGATTATGGAACCGATACGATTGAAGATCCTTTTTACGAGTTTCATATCATACTGCCTTTCATGCCCTTCACTTTAGGAGAAGTGACAGTAACCGCATTGCCAGCCCATCACAAGCCGGATGAACATAGCTTTATCTATTTACTTGAGCAGAATAACACAAGATTCTTATACGGCAATGATAGTGGTGTATTCAGTGATGCAACCTTCAATTATCTCCGTGATAAACACCTGGACGTTGTTAGTCTAGATTGTAATTATGGGCTAGAAGATAGATATGATTATCATATGGGGATCTCCGGATGTCGGATTGTAAGAGAACGTTTGCTTGAACAAAAAAGCTGTGATACTAGTACATCATTTATTCTCACTCATTTCTCTCATTACAGCGCAGAGTTGCACGATACTTTAGTTAAGAATACAGCAGAGGAGAATTTCATCATTTCCTATGATGGGATGAAAGTCTTCTTAGCATGACATGATGATAGTCTATCTATAATTAAAAGAATAGTCATTACCCGTAAAATCCTCCCTTGAGGAAAGGACTACTTTACGGGTCTTTTTTATAGCTTTAAGGGCTCAAAATGAGTAGATACGGAGGTAGAGAATGAAGCTGCTGGCTACGGGAAAAGTAAAATGGTTCGTCTATCAGAAAGTTGTCATCGTTTTTATCGTCTTTTTGATTCCGCTCATATCGATGAATATTTGGGTGAATTATAAGGGGATGTCATTCACCAAAAATACGATTTTGGACTCATCCCTGGCTGGGGCGTCATTCTATTCCAAGCAACTGGATAAAGAGATATATTTCATCCGCAATCAACAATTACAATTTCAAGAAGATAAAAACATACAGAAGCTTAGTTTTCGAGGCGAAAGTTTAGAAAAGTATGAAGAGGTAGAATTAATCGGTAATGCTGAAGATCTATTGAATCGGATCATTGCCTCAAGTGAATACGTGGTTAACGCCGGGGTATATGTTAAGTCTCTGGGCAAAACGATTTCTGGTAAGACGGGGATCACGCCTATTCCTAATATGGAGTACGAAAAAATTTCCTCGTTACTTAACGTTAAGCAGAAGCCTTCATTCTATCGGAGCGGTGATGCGATTTTCCTTATAGAAACAGGAGATAATGCGGAGCTTTGGTCTTACATTGAAATCTCAAAAGGAAAGCTATTGGAGGCACTGAATCAAATCGCAACCTTATATCAAGAATCGGAGGTATTTCTGGGAAGTAATGAGCTGGGCAATATTCTATCTACTACAGACGATCAGTTAGTATCTACTGAGGTCCTTAAGCTCATCACCAAACAGGATCAGTTTAATTCCGATATCCCAGAAATAAACAAGGTGAACGGTAAAAGTTACTTTATTGCCCATAACTTTATCAGTTCTTTGAATCTATCCTTGATTATGTACGTGAATCAGAATGAAATCACAAGGCCCTTAAGCCAATTTAACACACTACTATACGCCTCTTTCGTCATCGCTATTGTGGTAATGATACTTTATTCTTATTCGGTAAATCTAATGATTCATAGGCCCTTATCCAAATTGGTTAAGACATTCCGTATGGTAGAAACGGATAATCTTGATTTAGTCATCGAGTCAAAGACCAAAGATGAGTTTTACTATATTTTTAATAGTTTTAATCGCATGGCTTCTAGACTTAAGTGTTCTATTGAGGAGAATTATGAGCAGAAGATTGCCCTGCAGCATTCGCAGTTGAAGCAATTGCAGTCACAGATTAACCCGCATTTTCTCTATAACAGCTTCTTTAATATTTACATGATGTGTAAAGTAGGAGATTCCGATAGTGCGGCTGAGCTCTCACAAAAGCTAGGGAGCTATTATCAATACATCACGAGAAGTGGATCGGACGAGGTGCCTTTCTTTAAGGAGTATCAGCATGCGCTTGATTATTGTGAAATTCAGTGTATTCGCTTTTCGAATCGTATTTCTTTCGAATATGAAGAAATACCCGTTTTGGCGAATGCGATTTTAGTACCGAGGCTGATTATTCAGCCGATTGTTGAGAATGTGTTCGAGCATGCTTTCGAAGACGACTCTCGACACGGAGTTGTTTATATTGGTGCCGAATGCGAAGAGGGAGTAGTAATTATCACGGTTGAAGATAACGGCAATCTTTTAAAAGATGAGGAAATAGAGTACTTGCAGAAGAAACTTGCGATGGGTCTGAAACAAGTTGAGAAGACGGGATTAATCAACGTTAATAATAGACTCCAATTGAAGTACGGACCAGATAGTGGCTTGTTTGTCTCACGCAGCAAATACGGAGGATTGAAGGTAGAACTGATAGTTAAATATGAGAGTAAGGAAGTGTGATTATGTATAGATTACTAATCGTAGATGACGAGCCTGTGATTGTGAATGGATTAGTCCAACTGTTTCAGGATAACTCAGAATTTGAACTGGATATACGAAAAGCGTACTCCTCAAGCGAAGCTCTTGAAATTGCTAAGAAAACGAAATTGGATATTTTGGTTAGCGATATTCGTATGCCTCAGAAGAATGGTCTCCAGCTCGTGGACGAAATCGTCTATTATTGGCCATTATGCCGAGTGATTTTCCTTACAGGATACAGTGAATTTGATTATGTATACGAAGCGATCCGTAAGAATGTGGACAATTACATTCTGAAAACGGAAGGAATTGAACCTATTTTCCAAGCTGTGAAGGCAGCAGTCGACAAGCTAGACGAGGAGAACCGTCGTAGACTTCAAATGGAGAAGGCACAAATGCACTATCAAATCGCTAGTTCCTTCCTAAAGAGAGAGCTGATGGAGCGGGTGCTGAGCGGGGAGTCTATCACTTCTATACTCAATAATGCACGTTACAAGGATGTAGAGTTCGGCATTGCATTAGATCGTCCTTCGTTCTTTCTTGTGGGTATCTTGGATCGACTAGATGATCCTAAATTTAAAATGCCTCCGTCTGTTCAGCGTATTTTCCATGATCACCTGCCTGCATCTATTGCATGTGAAGAAGTGATTTATGATGATCGTGTATTCATATGGCTACTTCAACCGGATGAAGGGTTGCTGAATCGCTTTCGTAGTAACTATCCAGATCAAGGGGTGAATTGGCCTGGAATCGTTGCTTATATGAGAGGGATATTAGAACCTGTACAGAATGAGTGTGATGAGCTGCTAAGTGTCTGCGTTTCATTCGGAATATCGGGGGATTTACTTAACCATTGGGAATCGATCCATCTTCAAGTTGAAGCAGTGCGCTCTATGATTCTTAAGAGAGCTTTATTAGGTCAGCACATGCTTATCCTTGACCTTGAGAAACTAAGTCAACTTGAGGATACGATGCACAAAGCTGGAGGAATTGAGCAGGAAGATTTCAAGACGCTAATCATCGAACAAATTCACCAATTTGTGCAGGAGAACCTATCTGGAGATTTATCGCTTACCTCAATTGCTGCAGAGGTGCATCTTAATCCGTCCTATTTATCTCGTTATTATAAACAGACGACAGGTCAAAATTTATTAGAGTATATCCAGTCGACGAAGCTGCATGTTGCTCTGCAGCTGATGAAGAATACAACTCTGAAATTAAATGAAATCGCCATCCGGGTCGGTTTTGAATCACCATCCTACTTTACAACATTCTTCAAACGGAAAATGGGTTTATCTCCACAGGAATATCGAAATTCAAAATAAGTAAATAAAGTGAAAGTGATGTAAAAAAAGTGAAATTGAAAGCGGTTTCCCGTGTGACTAAAATAATAACTAGGAACACTGATTCACAACAAGAATTGCAGCAAACAAAGGGGGGAAGCGTTCAGATGAAAAAAATGGGACCATGGAAAATGATTTTGTCAGTAACGATGATTCTTTCATTATTGTCAGCGTGTGGAAGTCAAGGAAATGGAAATACGAATGAACCTACTACGCCTAAGGAAGACACTGCGAATAGTGCGACAGACAGCGCCACAGCACCTGATCCACTAGGGAAATATCCGGAAACGGTCACTGTTACAGAAATACTAGGATATAATCCACCAGAAGATCCAAGAACCCCAAGCGGAATAACACCGGAACAAAATGCCTACCTGAAAGATCTCAAAGAGATGATGAATATTGAAGTGAAATACAAATGGACCGTTCCCTCTGCCCAGTTTGAGCAGAAGTTCTCGCTTGCCATGGCATCGGGGGATCTACCCGATGTGATAGAAGTTGATCAGAAGAACTATGAGAAACTTAAAAAGCAAGATATGCTTGCTGATCTGACAGATGCTTATGCACAATATGCGTCACCAGCTCTTAAGGCTTATATGGACTCAGATGGTGGATTCGCGATGAAAACATTCAGTGCGGATGGTAAGCAATTAGGTATTCCTGCATTTGAAGATCCCTTCTTATCCACGCAGTTGCTATGGGTTCGTCAAGATTGGCTTAATAATCTAGGTTTACAGGCACCGAAGACGATCGATGAGCTTGAGAAAGTTGCACAAGCATTCACACATAATGATCCAGATCAGAATGGTAAGAATGACACCTATGGAATCGCCATGCAAAAGAATCTCTTCTTTTGGGGATTTGATGTCAGAGGTTTCTTTAATGGATTCGGTGCTTATCCTTCCGTTGGTGATAAACAATCGGCTTGGATTAAAGGCGGCGATGACAAATTGTTACCGGGATTGATTCAGCCTGAAGTGAAGACTGCACTTGGTAAGCTACAAGCATGGTATAAAGATGGAATTATTGATAAAGAGTTTGCACTAAAGGATGAGAATAAGGCTGTAGAAGATCTGACTGCAGGTAAAGTGGGTATTTCCTACGGAGAGTGGTGGTATCCGAACTGGCCACTTAACTCCAACGTAGACAAAGATCCAAAGGCGGATTGGATTGCAATTCAACTTCCAGGGATTGATGGTCCAGCTAAATCACTTGTTCCAAAAATCCGCAGCAATAAAATTTTCGTTGTGAACAAAAAGATGAAGAACCCAGAAGCAGCGATTAAGATGCTCAATTTCTACATTGAAGTTGGTAATAAGAAATACAAGGATAAGAACAAAGCGGCAGATGGCTATGTATACAACTGGTTTAACCCACGGATTGCTAACCCTGTTGATATTGATACGATTTACAGGGAAGTAAACAAAGCGCTCGATGCTAATCAGACTGAAATTACAATAGACGATGCAAATTATAAGACCGTTGCAGATACTTTCAAAGCGACTAAGGACTTCCTAGCAGGCGACACATCTAACGCTACCAAAGGTGTAAACTGGGGTCAATATTATAGCCGGGCTGCAAAAGACGGTGGTTGGGGCTTAACACGACAAATTAAAGAAAATCAACAATTTGTATACAACGAGTTTTACGGTCTTCCTACACCAACAGTAGTGGAAAAGGGTGGTCAGCTGGATAAGTTGATGCAAGAGTCCTTTACCAAGATTATCATGGGCGGTTCTCTTGATGATTTCGATAAATTCGTGGATAGCTGGAAGGCACTTGGCGGTAATGAAATTATCGATGAGGTCAATGAATGGTATAGCACGGAAGCTACGAAATAAATCATAGGAACAAGAAAGCGGGTGAGGTGAGTCGGGTGAGACGACTCACCTCCCGTTTTTAAAATGAGTAAGTTGGTGAGGAGGGCATCTATGAAATCACTCAAGAAAGAATTTCCGCTTCATATCATGTTAATACCGGGTGTGATTGTTACACTGATTTATGCCTACGGACCGATGGCCGGCCTGGTTATGGCGTTTCAACAGTTTGAGCCGTTATCCGGTTTTTTTAAATCCGATTTTGTGGGATTAGATAACTTCCGTTATGTATTTAATTTACCGGATTTTAAGCAAGTACTTTGGAATACGCTAGTTATAGCCATCATCAAAATGGTATTGTCTCTGCTTGTCCCGCTCATTCTAGCTTTATTATTAAATGAGCTTACTAAGAAATGGTTCGCAGGTTTTATTCAATCCGCCATTTTCCTCCCGTTCTTCCTTTCATGGACCGTCCTTGGGGGTGTCATTATTGAATTATTCTCTCTGAATGGACCTATTAATGGCTTAATTTCCTCTATGGGCTTAGAACCTATCATGTTCATGCTTGATAATGGTTGGTTCAGGGGGATTATCATTGGCTCGGATGTCTGGAAAGGCATGGGCTACAATATGATCATCTTGCTTGCTGCCATCACAGGAATTAATGCGACGCTGTATGAAGCGGCAGAGGTAGATGGTGCAGGGAAATGGAAGCAAATGCTTAACATTACGCTTCCAGGTATAGCACCGATTATTATTTTACTTAGTGTATTAGGTCTCGGTGGTATTCTTAACGCAGGTTTTGAGCAGATATTGATTATGTATAACCCGACTGTATATGCAGGCGCAGATATAATAGATACATTTGTCTATCGATTAGGGATGTTCAGCCAACAATTTGGACCTGCGGCAGCAGTGGGTCTCTTTAAATCGATAATATCTTTATTTATGGTATCAACAACTTACTATGCAGCTTACAAGTTTAACAATTACCGCATATTCTAGGAGGTGGAGATGGTGCTACATAAACAATCATTCAGCAGAAAGTTATTTATCGTGTTCAATACGCTGTTGTTAACTTTCATTACCATACTCGGCATTATCCCATTTGTACACTTACTCTCCATCTCACTTAGCTCGAATACAGCTGCGATGGCTGGAGAAGTGAAGCTTTGGCCCGTCGGCTTTTCCTGGGATGCTTATGTATATTTAGGAGAAAAGGTAGAGTTTTTTCGTTCCTTGGGAGTCTCCGTAAAACGAGTAGTGCTCGGTTCAGTAGTTAACTTGTTTCTAGTATTTATTACTGCTTTTCCACTGTCCAAATCGAATGATCAGTTTAAGTTTAGAACCGTATATGTATGGATATTCGCGATTACGATGTTTTTTGGAGGCGGCTTAATTCCGACGTATATCGTAGTGAAAAATACAGGCTTAATCGATTCCATTTGGGCGCTTATCTTACCAGGTGCATTGAATGTATGGAATATGGTTCTGATGCTTAACTTCTTCAGAGCTATTCCAAGAGAATTGGATGAAGCGGCTACGATTGATGGTGCCGGACATTGGAGAGTACTTTGGCAAATTTATTTACCGATATCCCTTCCATCCATCGCAACGATTGGCTTATTCACCATAGTTGGGCATTGGAACGCTTGGTTTGACGGTATCCTTTACCTGAATTCACCTGAGCATTATCCGCTACAGACCTATCTTTCTACCTTGATTATGTCTATCAATGCCCAGATGTCATCGATGTCCATTGAGCAGCTCAAGGTGATGGAGAACCTGAGTGAGAAGACGATCCGAACGGCGCAAATATTCATGGGCGCATTGCCAATTATGGTAGTGTATCCATTCTTACAAAAGTATTTCGTAAAGGGAATGACCGTTGGTAGTGTTAAAGAATAAAGAAATAGAGTACAGACATAGCATAAAGTCTCATATGAAGGAGCAGATTGCGATGAAGAAAGTTACTGTTGCTTTAATTGGAGCGGGCCTGCGAGGAATTAATTATTCAGAATATGCGATTCAGCACCCCAATGAGCTTCAAGTTGTAGCTGTTGCAGAGCCGAATGCGAAGCGGAGAAATAAATTTAAGGAAAGACATAAGCTGGCTGATGACGTGTGCTTTACCCATTGGGATGATTTTTTTTCCTCCCCGAAAGTAGCAGATGCGGTATTTATCTGTACCCAAGACAATCAGCACTATGTGCCAACAATGAAAGCACTGGAGGCAGGGTATCATGTACTATTAGAAAAACCGATGTCCCCTGATGCCAAGGAATGTGTACTTATGGGTGAAATGGCCTCTAAAGTGAATCGTGTCTTCTCGATATGCCATGTATTGAGATATACCAATTTCTTCTCTACGATTAAGGAACTGCTGGAAAGTGGTGCGATCGGACAATTGATGTCCATTCAACATAATGAGAACGTGGGTTACTGGCATCAAGCTCATAGCTTCGTAAGAGGGAATTGGCGCAAAAAGGATGAGTCCAGTCCGATGATTCTCGCTAAGTCTTGTCATGATCTGGACATTCTTTCCTGGTTGACAGATTCAGAATGTGTTCGAGTGTCTTCCTTTGGCTCACTGTCCCATTTTAAATCTAGTGAAGCACCGGAAGGAGCCCCGCTACGTTGCACAGATGGATGCCCAGCAGCAGATAAATGTCTCTATTATGCTCCTAATCAATATTTGACGGAGAATACGGATTGGCCTACATCGGCAATTAGTGATGATCCAAGCTATGAAGCCCGCCTGAATGCTCTTCAGGAAGGACCTTATGGACGATGTGTCTATCATTGTGATAATGATGTCGTCGATCATCAAGTGGTAAATCTAGAATTCGCTAATTCCGTAACTATAGCTTTTACAATGAGTGCGTTTACCAAAGATGTAAGTCGTACCCTCAAGCTGATGGGTACCACGGGAGAAATTCGCGGTGCGATGGAGAAGAATGAAATTGAAGTGCTCCATTTTGGCAGCGGTAAGGTAGAGAGAATCTCGTTTGAGAATGCAGGTGGTCACGTTGGTCATGGCGGCGGCGATATGGGGTTAATCAAAGATTTTGTTAAGCTGGTTCGAGCGGAAGGGAAGATTCAAGGTCTTACATCAGCCAATCATTCCGTTCAAAGTCACCTTATGGCTTTTGCAGCAGAGCAATCTCGCATCGAGGGTAACAGTATTGTTCTGAAAGAATTTGCACAAAGTGTCTGTAATGATGAAGAGGTGAAGCAACGATGAATGCTCCACAGCCACTTCAGACGATGTTATTAAGTTCGTTGGTTAAGGTATTTGCTGATGAAGTGCCGAATCATGAATCCTATCACAGTGCAACCGCACTTGTTGGAGAAACATTTTCGTTCCAAGTCGCTTATACCTCAGACACACTTCTAAAGAATATTGAAGTAGAGGTAAAGTCATCTCTTCCAGATTTAATATGTATAAGATCCGTTGGACTTGTTCCCTCAGAAATGCCTTGTTTCAAAAATCATGATGACGATGTGCTAAGAACTACGCCGGGATTATATCCAGATCCATTGTATACGCTGGATCAACAATCTATTTCATCGATCCCGGGACAATGGCGATCTTTATGGGTGACGATAACCTTGGATGAAACAATGAGTACGGGGCTTCGCTCTATTCAGGTCTTCTTCCAATCATCTGAAGGGCAGATGTTAGGTGAATCAGATGTATTCGAGTTAACCGTCATCCCTGCAACACTACCGCCGCAACAGCTAATTCATACGGAATGGTTCCATGTGGATTGTCTTGCTACAAAGTATGGTGTCGAAGTATTTAGTGAAGCGCATTGGGCCCTTATAGAACGTTATGCAGATACGATGGTTAAGCATGGTATGAACATGATCTTAACTCCGTTGTTTACACCGCCTTTGGATACAGCCATTGGTGGAGTACGTCCAACCGTTCAATTGATATCCGTGACTAAAGCGGGAGATCGTTATGAATTCGGATTTGATCTGCTTACTCGTTGGGTATCGATGTGCCGCCGACTTGGCTTCAAATACTTTGAGTTCTCTCATTTATTTACTCAATGGGGTGCAAAATGTGCACCAAAAATAATGGTAACCATTCAAGGTGAAGATCAGCAACTATTCGGCTGGGATACGGACGCATCCTCGGCGGAATACCGTAGTTTCTTGGATCAATTATTACCTTGCTTAGATCAATATTTGAAAGAGCAGGGAATAGACCAGCAAAGCTGGTTCCATATTTCAGATGAACCAGGAGAGGAACATTTGGAATCGTACCGAGCTGCAAGTGAGATCATTTATAAACATTTATCAAGTTACCCGATCATGGACGCTTTGTCCGAATTGGAGTTGTATGAACAGGGCCTGGTGAAAAGGCCGGTTCCTGCGAATACGCATATTGAACCGTTCTTAGAACATCAGGTTCCAGACCTTTGGACGTACTATTGCTGCGCTCAAGGTGAACAAGTATCCAACCGGTTTTTCAACATGCCGTCTGCTAGAAATCGTATAATCGGGTTTCAATTGTATAAATTCGGATTACAGGGCTTCTTGCATTGGGGTTATAACTTTTGGTACTCGCAATATTCATTGAATCAGCAACTGGACCCTTATCGTACGACTGACGCTGAGCATGCATTTCCCTCAGGAGATGCCTACTTGGTCTATCCGGGAAAAGAAGGCCCGATTGAATCCATTCGATTAGAAGTTCTATATGAAGGGTTACAGGATTTGCGCGCATTAGAATTACTTGAACAGAAAATTGGCAAGAAAGCAACGATAGCCATTATGGAAGAGGGTCTGAGTACATCGTTGACCTTCTCTGTATACCCAAGGGATCATGGAACATGGCTCTTAGAGGCAAGAGAGCGGATCAATCAAGCGATAGCAAGTTATTCTACTTAAGTGATCATACCATTACGAGGTGTTGTGAATATGGCAACTTTTCATTATTCAGGATCTTCCTTTTATTATAACGATCAGGCGATACGGCTTATCTCAGGAGCCATCCATTATTTTCGGACTCTACCGGAACATTGGGAAGACCGTCTTATCAAATTAAAAGCTTGCGGCTTAAATACGGTTGAAACCTATGTGGCATGGAATTTACACGAGCCGAAGAAAGGCCAACTTCATTTTGAAGGCATGGCAGATGTAGTCCGGTTTATTGAATTGGCAGGAGATTTGGGTCTGCATGTCATCGTTCGTCCAGCACCTTATATTTGTGCAGAATGGGAATTTGGTGGACTGCCATCTTGGTTGCTAGCTGATTCGGATATGCGTCTTCGATGCTACCATAAGCCATTTCTAGATCATGTAGATGCGTATTATGATGTATTGCTCCCCAAATTACAACCACTGTTATGTACAAATGGCGGCCCGATCATTGCTATGCAGATTGAGAATGAGTATGGAAGTTACGGTAATGACAAGCGCTATTTGACTCATTTAAAAGACAGCATGATTTCCCGTGGGATAGATGTACTACTATTCACTTCCGATGGACCTGAAGACGCGATGTTACAGGGAGGTATGGTCCCAGGTGTTCTGGAGACGGTGAACTTTGGATCACGTCCAGTAGAAGCATTCAACAAGCTCCGTGAATACCAACCAGAGGCTCCAATCATGTGTATGGAATACTGGAACGGTTGGTTTGATCATTGGTGTGAGGAGCATCATACGCGTCCGGCTGAGGATGTAGCGAAGGTATTGGATGAGATACTTAGTTTAGGTGCATCCGTTAATTTCTATATGTTCCACGGCGGAACCAACTTTGGGTTCTACAACGGAGCGAATGGACATACGTTTGACAGCTATGAACCAACAATAACTAGTTATGACTATGATTCCTTATTGAGTGAATCCGGTGAGCCGACAGCTAAATATTATGCAGTTCGTGAAGTGATCTCCAAATATGCAGATCTCGGACCCATTGAGCTTCCAGCTCCTGTTGCTAAGAGAGCATATGGGAGAGTAGAGATGAAGGAGCAAACTTCACTTACCGCAAACTTGAATCGCATTTCTGTACCCATTCATTCTGCATACCCTGAACCGATGGAGAAATTGGGTCAGGATTATGGCTTTATTCATTATAGTACGTTCCTTACAGGACCTCGTCCCAAAGACGAGTTCTTCATCCAGGATTTACATGATCGTGCATTAGTCTTTCTGAATGGAGAGCTCACTGCAACCTTAGATCGTGTAGAGCCAGAGGTTAAATTAGAGTTCGAGGTGCCGGCCGAAGGGCTGCATGTTAGTATACTTGTGGAGAATTTAGGACGCGTCAACTATGGTCCTTTTATGAGAGATTGTAAAGGGATTACCGAAGGGGTGCGTTATGGACGGCAGTTTCTGTCTGAATGGACGACTTATACGTTGCCATTAACGGATTTATCTGGTCTGCAGTTTGAAGGTTTATTCAGGCAAGTGGAACCTAGCTTCTTCCGCAGCACCTTGGTTGTGGATGAACCTTGTGATACGTTCTTGAGCATGGAAGGATGGACTAAAGGTGTCGTGTTCATTAATGGGTTCAACCTTGGACGCTATTGGAAAATTGGACCACAGAAAACAATGTATGTGCCAGGTCCTCTATTGAAACAAGGCGACAATGAGATTGTCATCTTTGAATTGCACAGCACTTCAGATACCGCTGTTACCTTCGTAGATCAACCGGTATTAGGATAATAGGGCATATAATATATCGTAATAACAAAGACACCCAGATAGTATCGGGTGTCTTTGTTATGTTCAGAAAGTATATTCTTGTTTATTGAACTCTGAGGTTATGGAGCTCCCATTGTTCGTACCACTCTTCAACACTGGCTGGGAGTCCGATACTGAGTTCACTTATTAATAGATCTTTGAGAATTTTGTATTGTTCTTCCACAGCGGAACGTTCCCCGATACTATCGTAGACCTTCATTAATCCTAAATGTCCTTGTTCAAAATAGGGCTGAAGCTGTACTACCCTTTGATACACGGTTACAGCTTCAGGAACTCTGCTGCTGTCGATATAGAACTGGGCCATCCCCATAGCGTGGTGCAGCCAAATGGTGCGCAGGCGTTGTCGTTCGCCCTCTGCCCACAGATAATCGTAATCTCCAAAATAATCTCCTGAATAAAGATCAAATAAGCTTTGATGTTCTGCACAATTGTCCTCTGTGATAGTTTCGAGTGCAAGAATGTTGTGCTCCCACTGGGCTGCATCAATTAGAAGCGGACCGGTCTCAAGCGAATACCCTTCACCGCCACTGACGTTGCTGATATGCAGGTCCACCTCACTCTGCTTTAAGCATTGCCGTACTTGATAAATGGTTGTATAGAGATGGGTAGAAGCCTTTTTAAGATTGAAGTCTGGCCACAGTAGGTCAATCAGGGTGTCTTTACTGACAAATCGGTTGCGATTATGAAGCAAGAAAGCAAACAATTCTTGAGCCTTAGAGGTTCTCCAACGGAGATTGTTCAATGGCTGTCCTCCTCGTTCAAAGCGCAGCGATTGAAAACAACGAATCGTTATTTCATGCGCTACCCTTGTGCTTTTTGGAGCAAGCTTCAATCTGTCCTCCAAGCGTTGCACGGTCTTGAGCAACCGGTCATGTCGTACGGGCTTCAATATATAATCGATCGCATTTAATTCAAAGGCTTCCACTGCATATTGGTTATACGCGGTCACGAAAACTATATTTGCGTTTGGGCAGACCTCTTGCAGAATTGCGGCAGCCTGAAGACCGCTTATTTCAGGCATTTCAATATCAATGAAAATAACGTCAGGCTCCAATGCTGGAGTTTCTTGTATGGCTTGGACAGGATCTGTATAGGATGCGACGATTTGAACAGCTTCCATTTCTTTTAACATGAATTCTAACTTTACGAGGGCAAGCCGTTCATCGTCCACCAACACTGCTTGAATCATTGTTATTTCACCACTCAACATAGTATTTTTAGCAAAAAACAATAAACTCTTACTTCTATTTCGGTTCATTCAAGTCTGTCTGTGAATAGGGATTTTTGCGAATCATATTTCTTTTTTCAAAAGGGATTATGAAACTTACTGAAGTTCCTTGCCCTTCCTTGCTTTTAATTTGCAAACCCGTCGCGTAGACACGTAACAACCGCTTATGTGTATTAAGAAATCCAATCCCTTGTGTTACATTAGACTGACTGCTCAGTAGTTGTTGAAGTTGTTCGGCAGTCATACCTTTACCGTTATCAGCAATCGTAATCTCAATATCATTAACCAGTTCTTTGATGGATATTGTAAGCGTACCTCCTTTGGAGCGGGTTAATATACCGTGCCTAACGGCATTTTCAACAAGTGGCTGAATGGTCAAGGGGGGTAACTGAAAATGCAGGTTCTCTGGTAAATCCCAGTTGATGGTCATCCTGTCCTCAAAGCGTTCTTTCTCTATGTACAGATAGGCACGGACAAGCTCAAGCTCGTGTTCAATCGATATCATCGGCTCAGCGTTCAAAAAGTTAAAGCTTAGCCGCAAATAAGAACTAAAGGCATCAATGAGATGACTCATACGCTTTGTATCAAAAGATGCCAGTGCAGATATGGAATTTAATGTATTAAATAAGAAATGTGGTTGTATTTGCGCTTGTAGATACGCTGCTTCCAGACGAAGCCGTTCATTTACGGACTGCTTTAAGTCTGTTAAGGAACGTACCCTTCCTCTTAGCTCCATAGCGTTCATGGGTTTCATTACATAGTCGTTTGCACCCGAAACAAATCCTGTGTATATATCTTCCGGCTGGCTACGTGCGGTCAGAAGTAGAATAGGAAGCTCAGCTATGGTAAAACGTTCACGAATTTTCTGTGTTAATTCATAGCCGGACATCTGGGGCATCATTACATCTGTAATGATTAAATCCCATTGATCCGTATCTAGCTTTATTAAAGCATCGATTCCACTGGTTACCGTAACCATTTCATAGTCTTTGATGGACAGTACGCTAGTAAGGATTTTCAGATTAACGGGATCATCATCGACAGCCAAAATCCTAGGTCTTCTTCCATCCGTTGATGAAGTAGATGTAGCGGCAATCTCGGATAGCGTAATTTGGGATTGCTTGTCCTTGTATTCAGACACTGTTGGGGGTTCTGAATTGAATTTTTGGATGCTGGCATCGGATAGAGGCATAGTAAAAGTAAAAGTAGAGCCTTTGCCAAGTGAAGATTTTACGCTAATCTCTCCACCGTGAAGTTCAACCAGTTGTTTACAAATGCTTAAGCCTAATCCGATTCCACCACTGATTGCTGTCATGTTTGAGTCACCCTGCTCATAGGGTTGAAAGGCTCTTAGCTGTGTTTCTTCGTTCATCCCAATCCCAGTATCCGTAATATGGATGCGCGCCAAACCTTTATGAATATCGGCATGGACTCTCACTGAGCCTGTACTCGTATATTTAACAGCATTTTGAAGCAGATTGAACAAAATCTGGATGAGCCTTTTTTCATCTGCCACAACAGAAGGAAAGGAGTCAGGGATTTCCGAAATTAATGTAATGTTTTTGCCTTCCGTTAGAAATTTGAGCATATCGAGCACACCAACAGCTACAGATTGAATGGGAACATCTCTTAGCTGCAATTGAATGTTGCTCTCACGAAGCTGTGATTGATCTAGTAGATCGTTTATTAGTAGCGACATACGTCTTCCAACGGTAATTAGCAGTTCTAGATTATTTGCGTTCTCAAGCATTAAGGATTCTCTTTCACTGTCTAAGACGGTCTCAGCAATATTAATGATGCTATGTAGCGGGTTTTTAAGCTCGTGAGAGGTATTAGCTAGGAAATTATCCTTTTGTGTAACAGTTCTTTGCAGGCTCTGTGCCAGATTTTCAGTCTGCTTAGTATTCCAGAAATAGCGTTTGAATCCAAAAGTCGCAAAGCATAAAAAGGCAATAATGAGATCAAAAGGATAATAGGTAACGTTGATCAGGTCGTAATTTTTTAACAATCCCCAGTGGGTGCTGTTAACGATGGCTAAGATAGATAACAATAGAAAAATAGAGCCATCGTGGTTTCTAAGAGTAGATTTCAGAAAGAGAACTACAACTTCTAATGATAGAACGAATATATTGATGAAAAAAATAAGTATATACGATTCGTAATAGTGGACAACGGGACCGAGCAGTATGAAAAGGATATGTACCAGAGATAAGCTAGTAAGGATCCGAACACTTTTAATTTTTAAATTCTGAAACATGAGTTGCTTGCTTGTTAGTAAGATGAATATAAAAGCGAAAATATTAGATATGATTAATAGTTTTAAGCTCCATTGGTAGTTTAAGGGAAGCATATGCAGCAAAAGTTTGTCATCATCAATGAGAACAGTAGTTATAGCGGAAATTACCAATAGAATAAAATAGATCAACATCTTTTGCCGCGGTCCAATGGTATATAATATTGCTGCATAGACTGCATGAAGTAGAAGTACTACACATAATAACAGCTGAAGGCCTATGGAAACGATCCTCTGGTGTGTTAAAGCTTTTTCGTTGCCAAATAAAATGGGTTTGTAAATCCCGCCTGTATGAGCTAAAGAGTAGTTGGCTGCATGAATGACAATTTCAATCTCACTCTCATCAGTTGTAAAAGAAATGGAGTAAGGTAAGACATGAGGAATATAGTCTTCCTTATCGGCAGACGGAGAACCTGAACTTCCTAGCAGTTCACCATTAATATAAATTTCCGAAGAGGTTCGAACCCCGGATATGAGGATGCCGTAAGACTGCTTTTCATTTTTATCTACAAGAATACGTAACCGATAGGAACCGTAACCGAAAGCCGTTTTTTTGCCATTATTAATTGCTTCGTTCCATTGACCTGGAACTTGTATATATTTTTTAGGCGTAGCATTATTTAGCGATTCTTTATTGAAAGTGGGAAGCAGCGTATTAGGATAGAACTCCCATTGCCCTTTTAAGGTAAGGAGCTTGTCTTGATTCAATTCTTTATTTCGTAAATCGAGTACTCCTTTGACTAATTGTGGTTGTATAGCGTGAGGCGAAGCCCAAATCCATAGGAAGCGAAAGCAAGTCAGTATAGTAAGAAATAACACGATAATTAGAAAGAGTTTTCGTTTGGTCATAGTAATTAAACATTATTCGACAAAAAACAATATATTCCCTTCTCAAAGATATTTCAAAATTTTTTAAAAAAAGATTTGATGAAGTTGCAGGGAAGTGGATTTGTCCGGCGTCTAACGTTATGAAGGTGAAGGAGGGGAGAAAGCTGGAAGAGGCGGAATGGATATCAGCCGTGCTGAACGGTGAGCATCAAGCCTTTGGGCATTTGGTGACTCGTTATCAAGGCATGGTATACAGAGTGTGCGTCAAGATTACTGGGGAAGCCGAATCGGCCAAAGATATGGCCCAGGAGGTTTTTATAAAAGCATATAAAGCGCTCCCCTCCTTCAGAGGACAGTCTTCCTTCTCGACCTGGCTGTATCGTATAGCCTACCGAACCTGTCTGGACTGGAAACGCGCTAATGATAGGGAGTGGAGGCATCGAAGTGCAGCTGATTACACTGAGAATGATTGGGTAACTTCTCAAACACCTGAGCAAGAGGTGCTAGAGCAGGAACAATCAGCTGAATTGGGTGAGAATGTGAACAGCCTTGCTGAACCGTACCGGTCGGTCGTACAGCTGTACTATTTTCAGCGGAATTCTTATCAAGAGATAGCGGAGCAAAAAGGTGTATCCGTTAAGACGATCGAATCGCAGCTATATCGTGCCAGACAGATGATGCGTAGACAAAGGGAGGAATTGCGATGAATTGTGCAATAGTGAAGGAATGGATGCCACATTACATTGACGGTCTACTGTCTTCAGATATGGAGCTGAGTATCCGGTTGCACATACAATCCTGTCCTGATTGCGCGGAGTGGCTGGAGGAAGCGAAGGAAATGTCAGCTCTATGGTCAGAAATGGAAGCAGACAGCGAATATCAGCATGAACAGATGGACTTTCCAGATCTTGCATCAGATGTTATGGCCCATATCGAGCAGCTCGAAACAGGGCGGAGAGAGCGAGCAATTAAAGCGACAAGCGTAAGACGTCGTTCTGCTCCTAGAACTTCTTGGATGCATTATGCTGTGGCTGCCTGCTTAAGCTTGTTATTGTTACAGTTTGGAGTTTTTGAGAATTTGGCTTATGGAATCACTGAAATTAATGGTCATGTGTCGAATTCGGTGACCCAATGGTTTGGTGGCTTTGGAAAATAGTCATAAAGGGATTAATAAAAAATAGATGGATTCAGATAAACCAAAGTTTATGCTATCCAAAATTTAGGAGGATGTATTATGATTAAGAAGAGACGTTGGCTCACTTTTATGCTGGCTATGATTCCTGGTGTAGGTCATTTGTATTTAGGCTTCAAAAAGCAGGGACTGCAGTTTATGATCGGGGCTTCCTTATGTATTATGTTTATTCCGTCTGAGCCCATGATCTTCCCTTTTGCCCTAGCTGCACTATGGTTTTACCAATTGTTTGATGCCCTGCAGAAAGCAGCTTGGATGAAAATAACTGCAGCCGAACACGAGCGTATGATGTTTCATCCAGACAGTTTCGGAGAACCTTGGACGATGGGGATATCCTCTATGCCGGGTTACCCACATGAAGATGTGAATCCAGCTTGGGTCGGTATCGGGTGTGTTGTTGCCGGGTTTCTTATGCTGGTAATTTCAGCATTCCCGACGTTGTGGAGAATGTTGATTGAGATTAACATTGGTACGATCTTGCTTTCATTGGGACTGATAGCATACGGACTCAAGATGCTGCGAAACAATACGAGAGCATAAGAAACGGGGATTTGACTATGGGGAGATGGAAAATCGGGAGTTTCACTGCAGCCTTAGGCTGTATTACGCTAGGCGTCATTATTGTAATGGCTCAGTATAATATGATCAGCTATGAAGTACTAGGTTATTTATGGCCAGCACTGTTGATCCTGTTTGGACTCGAGATGTTGCTCAGACTGTTTATTAAATCCGATGTCAAAAGTCGTGTAAGCGGCTGGGCTATCCTATTGATCATCCTGCTGATTGGAGCAAGCAGTGCTCAGTCAGTAATGGCCGGAGGCTCACTGAGCAGTCTAATTGGGAATACACATTTGACTCCACTTAGCGGGAATGTCGAAGTGAAAGACAATATTACGACGCTGAAAATCGTACTTCCAAGTGGAAAAGTAAAGGTCGAGGGGATAGATGGAAGCTCATTGGATTATGACGGAAGCCTACTTCTGCCTGGAAAATCCCAAAGTGAAGCTGAAAGTGCGTTGGAAAAGAAATGGAAAGTTAAAACTGAGGGAGATACGCTGATTATGGAGCTCGATACAGATCATAATTGGTTCTCTAATATTCAGTTTGGATTTAATACTAAAAGTCCGTATCTAAATGTGAATGTACCTAGCAGCCTTGCTGTTGAAGTTGATACTAGCGATGGGTCGATAGAAGCCTGGAATTTAAAGTCTGGCTTAGTGGTGGACACAAGTAATGGGGTATTAAATATTCATGATGTTGCCGGCGGAGTAGAGGCACATACCAGTAATGGCTCACTGACTGTTCAGAACATCCAAGGTGGAGCGCAACTCAAAAGCTCTAATGGAGCTATTATATTGGATAATATAGATGGTGCATTAACCGCAAAAAGCAGTAACGGCAAGATCACTATTAATTCAGCAGTGACCGGAAAATGGAAGTGTTCGTCAAGTAACGGAAAGATTACGGTGGGATTGCCATCGGTGTCCGATGCGAAGATTACAGCAGATACCAGCAATGGTTCGCTGAAAGGGAATGTGTCCTGGGATCGAGACGGGGATAGCTATGGCACTGCCATTCTCGGTAAAGGAACATATACTGTGGACCTAAGCACAAGTAATGGAAGCGTGACCGTGGACACAGCTGAATAAGCACGAATAATAAAGGGAGCCTAGTCTAGGCTCCCTTTTTGTATAATAGTCCTACCAAGCGTAAGCTTTAGGGGCTTCTCCGCCCGGTCCTGGGAAGATTTCATCTAGCCGTTTAAGTACTGACTCATCTAATACAATCTCAAGACTGCGTAGTGCACTCTCAAATTGCTCCAGTGTACGTGGTCCAATAATTGGTGCGGTTACAGCAGGATTGGCTAGCAACCATGCTAGAGCTACATTATCTTGCGGTTCTCCAAGCTCCATACATAAGCTTGCAAATGCCTCAAGCTGATCCTTGAATTGCTCTACGCGCTCGGCGTTTCCTCCACTGCGGCTGCCTTCTATTTTCTTAAGTGCATTACGCCCGAGAAGACCTCCATCCAGTGGGCTCCAAGGAATAACACCTAAACCAAGATGGAGAGAAGCTGGCAATACTTCAAGTTCAGGAAGTCGGCAGGTCAGGCTGTATTTATGCTGCTCAGAAACTAACCCTAAAAAGCCACGTGCCTTGGCTTCTTGTTGAGCTACAGCGATATCCCACCCCGCAAAGTTGCTGGAGCCGACATAACCAATCTTGCCTTGATTTACAGCAAGCTCGAACGCCCCCCACAGCTCGTCCCAAGAGACACTGCGATCCACATGGTGCATCTGGTACAATTCAATATGATCGGTCTGGAGACGCTGCAGAGAGCCCTCTAGATGGCGGCGAATGATATAGGAGGATAAGCCTTGTTCATCATTAGGTCCGTCGAGCTTATCGCTCATAGCTCCGTACACCTTGGTAGCCAGCACGACCTTTTCACGTCGCCCACCACCTTGCTTAAACCAGCGTCCAATAATCGTTTCGGTTAGACCGGAATTCTCACCCCAGCCATAAATGTTAGCGGTATCAAAAAAATTAACACCTGCGTCGAGTGCAGCGTCCATAATACGGAAGGCTTCTTGTTCATCTGTTTGTGGGCCGAAGTTCATTGTTCCAAGACATAGCCGACTGACCTTCATACCGGATTTGCCAAGCTTAGCATATTGCACTTCGCATTCACTCCTTAGGTAGATGATTTCAACTTAATTGTAAACATCTTCAGAAAGAAGAGCAAATATGAAGCGGACTTAGGATGGTTTTTACATAGAGCGCATACCTAAGTAACCCGCCGGGTTTCTTTCTGCTTATTTGAAGCTGTCTATTCGTATAACGAATTTAGATATTGAGACCTTTCATGCTGCTATCATCATATCTACCGCCTTGAACGGCTGACTGAGGACTAACAGCTTCAATACGTGCTAAGTCATCGGGAGTCAGCACAATGTCCACAGCTCCTACATTTTCCTCTAAATAACTAATTCGTCTCGTTCCTGGTATTGGAAGTGCTCCTTTTGCTAATGTCCACGCCAATGCCAGTTGCGATGGTGTACTACCTTTTTTCTTTGGCGATCTAAATAAATGGTCAATTTTTGATTTTGCAGGATCAATTACTAAACACCATGTTAGAGACGAAATATCTTTTAATGAATAATTTGTCAATTGAACAGGTGCTTTACGATTTTTATAAATTGAAAAAGATACAGTTATTTAAGCCTGAAAAGCTCTTTTTGGTGGATGACAATCTCATAGTTCCCAAAATAGATTATTTAACGCTAAAAATCCCCCCAACCTTATAGGTAGATGGGATTTCCTAACCTAACTTATAGGCGTTACCTATCAGTTCAATAGAATTTATATCTTTGTCCTTTATGACTGGGTATGATACAACAATATAAAGAAGAACTATGTCTGTTAGAGCAGACCACTTGAGGAGTGACTGAGATGAGTGAGGTTAAAAAAATCGCCGTAATCGCAGGGGATGGTATTGGACCTGAAGTAGTAGCTGAAGCAGAAAAAGTATTGAAAAGAACGGAAGCAGTATTTGGTTATGCCTTTGAAACGGAGCACGCTCTATTTGGTGGCATTGCAATAGATGAGAGAGGCACACCGCTGCCAGAAGATACATTAGAAATCTGTCGTAGTGCAGACGCTGTATTACTGGGTGCTGTAGGCGGACCAAAGTGGGATAACAATTCAAAGGAGCTTCGTCCTGAAACCGGATTGCTTGGCATTCGTAAAGCGCTTGGATTGTTCTCAAACTTGCGTCCAGCAGTCGTATTCGATTGCCTTAAGGATGCTTCGACCCTAAAGCCGGAAGTTCTGGAAGGAACAGATCTTATGGTCGTTCGTGAGCTGACAGGCGGGATTTACTTCGGAGATAAATTGCGTCGTCAAGGTGAACATGGAGAAGAAGCTGTAGATACTTGTGTATACAACGTAATGGAAGTGGAACGAATCGTACGTCAGGCTTTTGAAATTGCTGGCAAGCGTCGCAATAAGCTTGCAAGTGTTGATAAAGCGAATGTCCTTGAAACATCACGTTTATGGCGTGAGGTTGTAAATAAGATTGCTCCAGAATATCCGGAGGTAGAAGTAGAGCATGTGCTCGTTGATAACTGCGCCATGCAGCTGCTGCGCCGTCCAGCCAGCTTTGATGTTATCGTTACCGAGAACATGTTCGGTGACATCCTGAGCGATGAGGCTGCGATGTTGACTGGCTCTATCGGTATGCTTGCTTCTGCTTCGATGGGCGACGGTAATTATGGCCTCTACGAGCCCGTCCACGGCTCCGCACCTGATATTGCCGGACAAGGGCTTGCGAACCCAATTGCAACGATCTTGTCTTTAGCACTGATGTACCGTTTAACCTTTGGTTATGAGGATGCGGCTGCTGCGATAGAGGCTGCTGTGGCTGAAGTATTGGATGCAGGACACCGTACAAGTGATATTGCGGTAGATAAGAGCAAAGCGATCAGTACATCTGAAATGGGCGACCTGATTGTTGCAGCTATCCGCAAAGCGTAATATAATCTGATTTTTAATTACGAGTAGAGTGGAAATTGTCTAAGATTGACTTTGATTTTGTACGATGATACCATTTGATATGTAGACAAGATGTAAATTATTCCAGCATATCATGACAAGAAATGGTTGGTTTCTTACATAATTAAGGGAGGATTTTGGCAATGGCTGAACGTTTAGCTGGTAAACCAGCCCCAGACTTTACAATGCAAACCGTATCAGGTGATGGTAAAGATTTTGGTGAAATAAGTCTATCCGACTACCGTGGTAAATGGCTGGTATTCTTCTTTTATCCTCTGGACTTCACTTTTGTATGCCCAACTGAAATCAAAGCTCTTAGTGATGCTGCTGCGCAGTTCGAAGCACTTGATACAGAAATTCTCGGCGCAAGTGTAGATTCGATCCACAGCCACAAAGCATGGATCAATACACCTAAGGATTCCAATGGTCTTGGCCGTTTGAACTTCCCGCTTGCTGCAGATATTACGAAACAAGTTGCGAAAGACTACGGCATTCTAATTGAAGAAGAAGGCATTGCATTACGTGGATTGTTCATAATCGATCCTGAAGGCGAATTGAAATACCAAGTTGTTAATCACAATGATGTAGGTCGCAGCGTAGAAGAAACACTTCGAGTTCTTCAAGCACTGCAATCGGGTGGCTTATGCCCAATGGACTGGAAACCAGGTGACAGAAACCTTTAACTGATCCTCTGCTATTATCTGATCTTTGATATTCTGATTTGAACCTCCTTGCAGAAATTTTTCTGTAAGGAGGTTTTTTGCTCCAAAAAGTCTAAAATAAAAAAATGGATTTGAAAATAGGCGTGAAAAGTTATATTATGTCCTCGAGTGGAGGAATCTCCATTAGGGTAATGTAATACAATAATAAAAACTCAGGTGAGTTAGTTAATCTAAGGAGGGTGAACAAATATGAGCTTTTGCTGTGGAGCGAGTATGGTAGGAACAAAGGGAACCCTTAAACATTATCGCACGCAAGTCCATAATGTTCCCCTGCTTTTTTGTCCGGTATGTCATCGTGTAGAGGTTCACTATAAGGTCGAGAATGAATATGAGATCTTGGCGGAATACGCACATGGGGACGGAGTTACTGATGTGGATTTTCAGGACTATGTCATGGAAGACGAAACTGCAATATTCGAGAATGTCATTAACATCGAGAGTGAAGAGCCTCTAGCTATTGTGCGGAGCCAGATCGATATGGCACTTGACCTGCTTGCTGTAGCCAAACAGATTGAGGACACGAAGTGGGAACGGGAATTGAAGAAAAGATTAGCTGTGATGAGTCAGAGACGCCTTCGTCTGCAACAGAAAGCATAAGATTATTTGTAATTTGGGTCTAACCCATTTCTTTTTCAAGGCCTTCGCAACTGCGAGGGCTTTTTAGTTTTTCTGTTTTTTTATAACTGTGTAATACATTTGAACGAACTAATAGTAATAAATAAAATTTGATGTGATATTTTATATGTCTTTGGAATCATTTTATGAATTTTTTTATCATTCGACAGTTTCTCTGATTGCGTTGTCTACTTCACTTGGATATGATTGGAATATAATTGAACCGGTTGGAAAAAGTGCAACGATTACCGAATGTTCTGGCGGCTTCGTCATATACTCAAATACATAGTAATTTGATGTCGCTTTAGCGTCTTCGTCAAATGCAGTAAAAGGGGGAACTTCGTATCGTGATTAGCCAATATCAAGAAAGTCTTCTATTACCGGGAAGAACCTATCAATCAGGACCTGCGGATACTACATACGAGGATGTACTAGAGAATATTGACAGCGGAATCATGCTTTTTGATGAAGAGGGAGTTATAAGTTTTGTAAATAAGCAAATGTACGGGATGCTTGAGTTAACCCGACACTCCCTTGTGGGCTGTACAATATCACACCTGTTATCTAATGTTCGATTGAGCCGCTTTAAGAAAAAGCAAGTATTGCAAAGCTATAGAGAGATGGTATACAAAGGAAAATCTAATTATGAGTTTTTAGACGAGTATGGTCGTTATTGGAAGGTTACATTATGCTGTGGAGAGCAAATGAAGGGTTGTTATTTGTTTACAGTTAAAGAAATCTCCGATTATAAGTTGATTGAGCAAACAGCTTATCAGAACGATAGTTTAGCTATGCTAGGTAAATTATCCGCATCTATTGCCCATGAAATCCGGAATCCATTAACAGCAATTCGTGGATTCATTCAATTGCTTCATCCGCATCTACAACAGCTTGGAAAGCAGGAATATGGCAAGATTATCTTGGCGGAGATCGATCGTGCGAACGATATTATCCATGAATTTCTAACCTCTTCCAAGCCATCAGTTCCTCAAGTGGGGATGATTCCTGTGTCAGCCTTACTTAAAGAGGTGGTGCTGCTTACAGAAAGCGAAGCCTTGATGAAAGGTTGCCAGATCAATCTACATCCTTTTCAGGAGGATATGATGATTTCTGGAGATGTGAAACAAATGAAACAGGTAGTCCTCAACATGATTAGAAACGCTATGGAGGCCGTTGCGGATAGAGCAGATGGTCTAATGGGTAAAATAGAGGTTGGAGCCGGCAGGGAGGGCTCTGAGGTCCGTATTTTCATTTCTGATAACGGTAAGGGAATGGATATCCGTACACTGGACAGGTTATTCAATCCATTTTTTACGACAAAGGAGAATGGGACTGGGCTCGGGCTTTCCGTGAGTGACCGAATCATCAAAAATCATGGCGGATGTATTTCTGTCAGCAGTAGAGTTAATGAAGGTACTCATTTTGTGATCTCATTGCCATTAATCCATTAGTACATTTAATTAGAATATAAAGCGTTTAAGAGGCTGATCCCTGCGGATAATACAGATGCAGAGATCAGCCTTGCTTATGTTACAATGGGGATTGGTTTTGGGAGACAAATGGAGGTAGACATAATGAATATACAATTCCACAGCGGCAGTTCCATTGATGAAATACAGGGTGATGCCCTTATCCTTATTATCTCTGAGTCGGAGGCCCAACATGGAGGTCTTTCAGAGAGATGGAATGACAGCATTCGCCTATTAGGGAAGACAGGTCTATTTAGTGGAAAGCTAAACCAGACTTATGTACTACCTTTAGAGCAGACATCCGGTTGTCCTATTGCGATTTTGGTTGGAAAGGGGGACCAACTTCTTACGACTGAAGATCTACGTCAAATGGCAGTTCAGACAGCTCGTGCAGCACTTCGATTGAAGGCGATACAGCTAGTGTTTCAGGTGCCGGGAAATATTCAGGAGCTAACAGTAGATGGGGATAGCGTATCTATTGCCTACGCGTTGTCTGAGGGGTTGTCACTTGGTTCCTACCGTCGTCCCACGTATAAGCAGGAGCAATCACAATATACAGGTCCAAACTCGGTTATTTTCACTATGGAGAAGAAGTCAGAGAATACTTTCGAGCATGACTGGAATCTGGGTATGCAGAGAGGGCTGGCTTTTGGTGAGGCTACGAATCTGGCACGGAACTTGACGAATATGCCCGGCAATCTGCTGACTCCATCTGACCTTGCTGTGGCCGCTATAGAAGTAGCTGAACGTTATGGATTTCCTTCCGAAGTGCTGGATGAACGGGAAATTGAGCAAAAAGGAATGGGCGGATTGCTCGCAGTCGGAAAAGGAAGTGTAAACCCTCCGCGAATGATCGTTATCCGTTACCAGGGAACGGGGCACTGGGATAATGTAGTGGGGCTGGTCGGTAAAGGGATTACTTTTGATACAGGGGGGATATCCTTAAAAAGAGCCCCAGGCATGGAAGAGTTAATCAGTGATATGGGGGGCGCAGCGACTGTGCTTGGAGTAATGGAGGCATTAGGCCGATTACGTCCACGAATTAATGTCGTAATGGTCATTCCATCTGCTGAGAATATGCCTTCTGCTAATGCCTTCAAACCCGGGGATATCATTACATCAATGAGCGGAAGAACTATTGAAGTGTTGAATACCGATGCAGAAGGTAGACTTGTACTTGGGGATGCGCTGACTTATGCCCGCGAGTGGGGAGCGAAACGTGTTATTGATGTCGCCACGCTGACAGGTGCGGTGTTATCGACATTGGGAGACATAGCTACAGGTGCTGTTACTAACAACGAAGAATTCATGGGGCAGTTTCTGACAGCAGCTAATGTTTCGGGTGAAAAAATTTGGCAGCTTCCGGCTTACCCGGAATTCCGCGAAATGCTAAAGAGTGAAGTGGCCGATATCCGTAACACCGCAGGAAGATTCGGGGGAGCCACTACCGCTGGGTTATTTGTAGGTGAGTTTGCGGAAGGTCTGCCGTGGATACATCTAGATATTGCTGGAACCGCATTTCTTTCTAAAGAACGTGGAGTTAATCCTAGAGGCGGTACAGGAGTCATGGTTCGCACATTGGTTCAGTGGTTGCTCGGCGAAAGCGAATGATTAGCTCTTCATAATCAACAAATAGAAACCTCGCCTTAGGGAGATGGTCTGTATGACCAACCATTCGCTAAGGCGAGGTTTCTTTGCTTTTGTAAGGATGATAAAGATTAAACAGTGCCATTGGATTTTTTAGTCTTCGATTGGGAAGTAAAGGATTGAATACTGTTCATAATTTTATCGCGAGTTCCCTTATTTTTCAGTAAATAGGCTACTCCCAATGCAGCGGTTGTTAAAAATGTCTTTTTTGTGTTCATAGTGATTACCTCCTTGGTATAGTCTGTAATTACTTATAACAAACATACCCGAAAGCTTTGAAAGCTAAACTATGAACCCTTACATATAACTGTTAGTGCAAGTCTACTTCTTCTTGTTAACAGGTGTTGAGCAGCAGGAGAGGGGAGAATCTAAAGACGCTGCTGAACAGCTCTTGCCCTTATCACAGCCAGCGCAAGCACCTTGCTTGCCCTTTTGCACATGTCGATAGATGATCCAGCCTGAATAACCGAAGATCAGAGTGACAATTAGAACATTTATCATTACGGTGCCCCACTTTCATTAAGAGAATCAACAAATTACAAGTTCTACGACCAGCCTAATAATCGCCCGCCTTGGAAAATAACAAAAGATACGATATACGCCAGAGCAAGAGAATAGCCAATGGAGAAGAAAGTCCATTTCCAAGAGGCTGTTTCCTTTTTGATAACCCCTACAGTGGCCAGACAAGGAATATATAGCAGGATAAAGGCCATAAAGCTGACTGCACTCAGCGGTGTAAAGACTTGTGAAATTTGATTCTCTAATCCAGCGGTATCCGGTGCGTGATAGATGATATTCATCGTAGACACAACAACCTCTTTCGCTAAAAATCCTGGAACCAAGGTAGAGCCAGCCTGCCACGTTCCGAAACCAAGCGGTTCTAGTAGTGGTGCAATCATGCCACCGAATTTAGCCAGGAAGCTATGATCCATTTCTACATCAAATCCACCGGGACCCGCATATGACATAAACCAAATAATCGCTGAGCCAGCTAGAATAATCGTTCCCGCTTTACGAAGGAACCCTTTGCCCTTCTCCCAAGTGCTGCGCGATAAGGTCTTAATCTGCGGCATACGGTAAGGAGGGAGCTCGATGATAAAGACAGAGGATTCATTTTTGAATAAGTATTTAGAGAATACCTTACAAAGAATTAGGGCAAACACAATACCCATAACATACATAGAGAGAACGGCAAACGCTTGTTGCTCAGGGAAGAATACAACTGCAAATAATGCATAAACAGGTAATCTTGCTGAACAAGACATCAGCGGCATTAATAGGGTTGTCAGCATGCGGTCCTTGGGCTGTTCGATGCTTCGCGCCGCCATTATGGCCGGTACATTGCAACCAAAACCAATGATGAATGGAATGAATGCTTTTCCGTTCAGTCCCATTCGTTCCATGGTGCTGTCCATCAACAAGCAGACCCTTGCCATGTATCCGGAGTCCTCCAGAAAGGAAATGATCAGGAAGAGAATGAAGATCTGCGGAACAAAGACCAGTACACCGCCTACACCGCCGATGATACCATCCACGATCAAAGCATGTGTGAAGCCGGAAGCTCCTATGGTTTGAAGCAGTGAATTCGTTCCATCACTAATAGGGCCGGATATCAGACCATCTAAGATATCCGATAGGGGTCCGCCAACCCAGTCAAATGTAGTCTTAAAGAGAACATACATAAAGAAGATAAATAAGGGCAGTCCCAAAAAGCGATGAGTCAATATCGAATCTAATCGTTCAGTCAAGTTATGGGGCTTCTGAGCTGTCGTATCAAGGACTTCGATACAAATATTGTGAATATACTCCATGCGGTTCGAGCGAATCCATTGCGGGAGTGTCAGGGCGAGTTTTTTGATTTGCAGCTCACTCTGACAAGATTCACAGATATTCAGCAGTTCCGTAACGTCTATACGCGACTTCAGGAACTGAAGGATAACCGGATTCTGTTCCATTAGCTGTAGAGCGACCCAACGGTGGTTGGGCAGATCTTTTATAGAACGTAATTCCTTTTCTATAGAAGATATCGCTCGTTCGACTATGTCGCCATAGTTCAGCTTGAACTTTACAGCAGGAATAGCTGACGATTCTTCTAGGATGCTGAGCATCTGTACGCTGCCTTTACCGGTTCTTGCTATAAGTGGAAGGACTGTTACGCCCAATCTTGATTGTAAAATGGTTTGATTAATACGAATACCACGCGCATTGGCGACGTCAATCATATTAAGACCGATTACAGTAGGCTTTCCATACTCAAGTAGTTGAAGGGTGAGCAGCAGATTACGTTCCAGCTGGGAGGCATCCACGATATTAATTAATGCTTCTGGGGATTCTTCTATTAGATATTGGGCTGCGACCCCTTCATCGCGGGAGAGTGGGTGAAGAGAATAGATGCCGGGTAAATCTATAAGCCTGCCTGCCCCGTTCTTCAGATTTCCGATCTTTTTCTCAACGGTAACCCCTGACCAGTTACCTACATATTCGTATGAAGTCGTTAATGTATTGAAGAGAGAGGTCTTACCTGTATTGGGATTGCCCACAAGAGCTATAGAACTCAAGATACATTCACCTCAATCAGAGAAGCTTCCTTGCGGCGGATGGCAAACAACTGTCCGTTGCATTCTAGTGTAATTGGTCCCCAAAAAGGTCCCTTTCCTTTAAGACGGATGCTCACACCCTCTGAAACTCCGAGATCAGCAAGACGACGGCGTAGAATAGGGTTCATTCCTTCTATTTTATGAATAGATCCGGCAGCACCAGGTTGTAATTTCAATAAGGAACAGCAGGTAGAAGTAGCTATTGTAATCCCTCCAAAAGAGACTGATAATCAATCTCAACTGTTTTATTGTAATGTAGCATTTTTAAGTGTTTGTATACTGTGATATTTGTCGCTGACACTATGTGGTAACACTTCAATGAGTTTAGAGGAAATATCCTTTACAACTTATTCTTCATTAAAGTATGATTGAACGATATAAATTGCATAGTAAAGCTATGCTAGCGGTTATAATGATTGCAATAGCGGTTACGATGATTGCAGGAATTGAAGGGAGATAATTATGAAGACTAATCAATGTAAGATTGTTGACTGCACCATTCGCGATGGGGGGCTAGTTAACAACTGGGATTTCAGCGTGGAATTTGTGCAAAATCTGTATGCCGGCTTGAATGAGGCTGGTGTTGACTATATGGAAATCGGTTATAAAAACTCCCCTAAACTGCTCAAAGGAGCAGAAGGTGCCGGACCGTGGCGTTTTCTGAACGATGATTTCTTACGTAAAGTTATCCCGCAAAAGGGACATACCAAGCTTTCTGCTTTGGTTGATATCGGTCGTGTAGATGAGAATGATATTTTACCTCGCAGCGAAAGTATGCTGGATCTGATTCGTGTGGCTTGTTACAGCAAAGATGTGGAGAAAGCCTTGCAGCTGGTACAAACTTTCCATGATCTAGGCTATGAGACAACGATCAATATTATGGCTTTGTCTAATGTAATGGAGAATGAATTATTAGAAGCTTTCGAAATGATTCGTGAGAGCGTAGTTGATGTAGTATACATTGTGGATTCATACGGTAGTCTAGATCATAATGATATCAACTATTTGGTTGAGAAGTTCAAAACTCATCTGCCTAACAAACGCCTGGGCGTACATACCCACAATAATCTTCAACTGGCGTTCTCTAATACGTTGATTGCTGCTGAGAAAGGTGTCGAGCTGCTGGACGCTTCCTGTTATGGAATGGGACGTGCTGCCGGAAACTGTCCTACAGAGTTGCTAGTGACTCATTTGAAGAATACTCGTTACACTTTGCGTCCTGTAATTGATATCATTGAACGCCTGATGATTCCTTTGCGTGAAAAAGAAGAGTGGGGCTATATTATTCCTTACATGATCACTGGAACGCTTGATGAGCATCCACGTTCGGCTATGGCGCTACGCGCATCAGCGGATAAGGATAAAGCGGTTGATTTCTATGATAAGCTTACGACACCAGAAGTTAACTTCGGAGATAAATAAACCTGTTGTTCAGAAGCACTGAACCCGTTCATTGGGGGAAGTGCTTTTTTTTTTATTGAATAAAAATTCTATAAGTTTCTCTAATTAAATTATTCTTATAATTTTTCGCTAAATTGCGGACCGTCCCTATAAGGAAGTTGGAGGCATTAATGCTTGCCTGCTAGAAGAAAATGGTTTATATTTATGCAAGATTTATGAATAATCGTTATGGAAATACTACCTCACAAAAGAAATGTAACTTTAAAGACCGATCTAGCCGATATTTATACATAGGACAAGACTATACATAGTTGCTTATTAATAGACATCATTTTCAGACGCGAGGGACTTATGAGACAAGAAGAGAAAAAGACAATTCAAGCGGCTATTATAGGAGCCTTACTGTTCCTATTCATTCAAATTTTCCATACATCGCTAAACCGATTGGACAATTGGGATATTATTTCTGCACTCTACCTCATTGTCGGCTGTTGTACTGTTGCTTTTGGGTTTGCGATATTTGCACAGGGCTGGTTGTTCTTCTCTAGCAGATTATCTAAAGGAAGATTATATGTCGCTGCTCTTTTTGGCGGAATATGTATTATTGATTTCTTGCATACACTCGGTTTTGTAGCATTTCCATTGATATCATCATTTATTACCCCTGAGGAGTCAAGGTGGCTACTTACCTTTTCACGGCTATCCAGCGGGCTAGGCATATTGTTCATTTTTAGTAGAGAAGATAAACCTGTGACCGTCACCGAAAAAAGAAATGTATTCAGAATCGCCTTCATGTTGATTGTGCTCTTTATCGCATTATTTATATTTATCCACTCGGCAGTGCCGGAGTTGTTTACTAAGCCTTGGATGAGTACGATTAAACAATTCGTTGATCTGGGGGTACTGTTTGTTTACTTGGCGAGTGTCGCTGTCATTGTATTTCCTGGCAATAATGAAAAGTCAGCCTCGCTGCTTGTTATTATTCGGGCACTGATTTTTTTCTCTCTAGGCCAGGCGTTTTTTATGACTCCCATAAGTGGAGGGAATATTGATGATCTCTTTGGGATGTTATGTAGCGGAGTTGCATATTACCAGTTGCTTACCGGTGTGTATCGACTGACGATTGAAGAGCCATTTTACGAGAAGCAGTTGGCTGAAGAACGGATCAATTACTTGGCTTATCATGATGATTTAACAGGACTTCCAAATAGACGTCGGCTGACACAGCGTGTTGAAGAAATGATTGATGCTGGAGAGCCAGACACTAGTGATCAATTCTCAGCTTTGGCCATTATGAATATTAATCATTTTAAGAATATAAATGACTCTCTAGGTCATTATGCCGGAGATCTATTATTAAAATTGGTGTCTGAGCGGCTTGGTAATGAGGCTAGACCCAGTGAAGAGCTGTATAGTATGGGGGCAGATGAGTTTGCTTTTCTGATGACAGATAGAGCAAGTCTTGGAGAATGTTTGGAAAGGGCTACAGAGTTGCTTAGATTATTTGAAGCCCCCGTTAATATAGACTCTGGTGAGTATCATATCTCGCTCAGTTTAGGGATGAGTATATATCCTGGTGACGGGGAAACGGCTGAACATCTAATTCAAAATGCGGATACTGCGGTTCATAATGCGAAGGAACAGGGAGTAGAGATTCGTCGTTATATCCCAGCCATGCAGATGAAGGCAAAGGAACGATTGAAGCTTGAAAATGATCTTCGAAGAGCGCTTGAACGTGATGAGTTCTATCTCGTATATCAGCCAAAGGTGCAGTTGGAGACGGAAGAGATTGTAGGAATGGAAGCATTATTGCGTTGGAATCATCCAAAGCGTGGTATTGTCTCACCAAATGAGTTTATTCCATTGGCTGAGGATAGTGGGCTGATTGTTCCGATTGGGGAATGGGTACTTAAGACGGCTTGTCTTCAAAATAAACAGTGGCAGTTAGCTGGTTATCAACCGATATGCGTCTCCATCAACTTATCTATGCGTCAATTTCTTCAACCGAACCTTGCAGGCAAGATTCATTCCATTTTGACCGATATTGGATTAGATCCATGTTATGTCGATCTTGAAATTACAGAGAGTATGACTTTGGACAAAGAAACGGCTTTTGATCAGCTGAAGCGTTTGAAAGATCTTGGTGTATTTATTAGCATCGATGATTTTGGAACAGGCTATAGCTCATTGCATTATTTGAAGAATATGCCGATTGACAGGCTGAAGATAGACAGATCGTTTGTCTCCGAGGTTATGGAGGATAGTAATAATGCGGCTATAGTCTCCACGATTACTTCTATGGCGCATCATTTGAAGCTTAAGGTTACAGCAGAAGGGGTGGAGAACAAGGAGCAGCTTCAGTTTTTGCGCGAGCAGCATTGCCATGAAGCTCAAGGCTTTTTGTTCAGTAAACCTATTCACGCTGCTGAATTTGAGACATCTTTTTTGAAAAAGGCTCCCCTCGGTGCTTCCTTGTAAAATATAAGAAAGTATAAGTTTCACACCATACTCTATGTCTTATAATTCTAGCTAAACGCCTTTCGGCGTCCTTATAAGGACGCCGAAAGGCGTTTATGCTAGAACAAAAAAATGTTGATTTTTATTTATGGGGGTGATACAATATCTCTTGTACTCACTTTCTAATGCGGGTGTAGTTCAATGGTAGAACTTCAGCCTTCCAAGCTGATAGCGTGGGTTCGATTCCCATCACCCGCTCCATAATTTAAACTTCCAAATCCTTGCGATGCAAGGATTTTTTTATGTTTTGGCAGTTGGTTTTTATTATGAATTGCGCTTAGATTATCAAAAAGCCAGGCTCCTCAACGAAGAGAAGCCTGGCTTTTTATATACTATCTTTTCACTTAAACAGTTTTCAAGAACTCAACAATGGTGAGCAGTCCCTTATCAAAGTTCTCAAGGTTGAAATGCTCATCCGGTGCATGCAGGTTCTCATCATCAAGACCAAAGCCCATCAGGACCACGGGTGCTTCAAGTACACGGGCGAAGCTTTCCATGATCGGAATGGAGCCACCGTCTTTGGTGAAGAGGGCGCGGGTTCCGTATACTTTTCCGTAAGCGTCTGCTGCTGTTTGCAGAATAGGGTTCGATGGATCGATGTTAAAGGCACGCGCCTTCTCCATTTGCTTCACATGCACTTTCGCTCCGGTTTGAATATTAGCCTTCAGATGCGCCTCAACGGCATCAAGAATATGCTGTGGGTCCTGATCGCCAACGAGACGGCAGGTAATCTTCGCATGTGCTTCTTTTGGAATAACCGTCTTGCTACCTTCGCCTTGGAAACCGCCATAGACGCCGTTAAGCTCAAGTGTAGGGCGAGCACCAATACGTTCTACAAAGGAGTAACCTTCTTCGCCGTATAATGCATCGAGTCCAAGTCCTTCGCGGATTTTCTCTTCATTCACGCCTTGCTTCACAAATTCTTCACGTAGCATAGGTGAAAGTTCAGGTACACCATCATAGAAGCCTTTTACAGAAACACGACCTTTGTCGTCATGAAGAGAGCTGAGCAAGGACACGAGAGCATGCAGTGCATTCGGAACACCGCCGCCGTAAGATCCGGAGTGAAGGTCTGTAAGAGCTGTAGTCACGCTCACTTCAAGTGATCCTAGGCCGCGCAGTCCGGTGCAAATTGCAGGACGACCGCGTTCGAGCAGGGATGTATCGGAGACTAGCACCGCATCCGCAGCCAGCTTTTCTTTATTAGCTTCCAGGAATGGAGGCAGATTTACGCTGCCGATTTCTTCTTCACCTTCTATACAGAGCTTGATGTTAACAGGAAGAGTACCTTCTTGTTTCAGGATCGCTTCAATCGCTTTGAGGTGAATGAATACTTGTCCTTTGTCATCCGTTGCTCCGCGTGCATATAGCTTGCCGTCACGGATTTCTGGTTCGAATGGAGGTGTGGTCCACAGGTTTAGTGGATCTACTGGCTGCACATCGTAGTGGCCGTATACAAGAATGGTTGGCTTACCCGGAGCATGAAGATAATCAGCATATATGACGGGATGTCCCGCTGTCGGATGAAGTTCAATGTTCTCAAGTCCGGCTTTCTTTAGTGTGTCCGTCAGCCAATGGGCTGCAGCTAGTACATCGTCCTTATGCTCAGACAAGGCAGAAATACTTGGAATCTTGAGCCATTGTTTTAGTTCTTCGAGATGTTCATCCCGGTGCGTTGAAAAATACGTTTCGTATGACATAGTGGGTATGTACCTCCTTAAGTTTTGCTGCGCAAAACCGGCTTCGTAAGCGCCTGGGCATGAGCTTTATCGCCATGCGTGACCGTCTTGTTTAGCATTCTATAGGAATCATTATACTGGAGAACTCATTATGGATCAAAAGCGATTAGAAAGATGTCTTATCTGATCCTCATGACCGGAGCTTTTTTTCGTAATTCATAGTTCCTTTCCGGTTGTTGATTACTAACAGTAACCATGATAAGCTGGATAAGCTTAAGGGACAAGAAGGTCTATTACATGCTTAAGTTACATGGAGGTAACTACAGTTGGAACATTCAATGGACGAACCCATTCGCTTAATGCCAACGCTGGAGGATTGCTCCATCACCCGCCAAATTCTGGACAGGGTTGGGGACAAATGGAGTGTGCTCATTGTTGTGAATTTGGGTGCAAAGGCACTGCGGTTTAAAGAACTGCAGCGGCGTTGTAGTGGGATATCACAACGGATGCTGACCCAGACGCTCCGTCATTTAGAACGAGACGGTATAGTTTGGCGTAAAGTCACGCCTACGGTACCTTTGACTGTTGAATACGGTCTGACAAGTCTAGGAGAGTCCCTGCTTGATCCTCTAACCTCCCTAGTGGAATGGGTCAATAGGAACAATGCTGAAATCGCTAAGGCGCGTATTGGTTATGATCGTCAGCACGAAACGCAGGAGTAGCAAGCTAACATTACAATTTACTGGGATAGAGGATGGATTATTTTGCTAAAGAAAAGTGAAAAAAACACATTTATATATACGTATACCTGTTCAGAGGACGAGTTATCACTATGTCAGATGGAGCTCCGTTGTCTTTTTGGAGAGGAAGTACCTTCTTCAATCTTTAAGAGTGAGGTAGAAGTGGATGTAAGCCGCAGTCCCTTCATTAAAGAGCGAATTGATGTCATGTACGAGGGAGAAAGCTTGCCTGAGATTTATGATCAGACGGAGCAGGTGGAGCTTGGGGGTAAGACGTTTAAGGTTATTTTTGTAAAGACCAATGATCTGACTCCTGCGGACAAAATAGAATATGATGAGCGTAGAGTGATCGAACGAGAAATCGGGCTGCGTATTGAAGGAGAGGCGGATGTAAACCACCCTGAGTTGGTATACGGTATTGTTACGCTGGGCGGTCGCTGGTACTTTGGATCTTATCATAAGAACAAGGCCACCTGGTTCCGTCAGATGAAGAAGCCGCGCAGCTACTCTATTGCGCTTAGTACACGAGTGGCCAGAGCAGCGGTCAATATAGCCGTTCCGAACCCGGAAGGTGTGCGAGCAATTGATCCTTGCTGCGGCATCGGAACCGTGATGGTAGAAGCGCTGTCGATGGGAATCAATATGGTCGGACGTGACATTAACCCTCAGATCGCGATCGGTGCCAGAACGAATATTGCCCATTTTGGATTCACTAGTGAGGTAACGCTTGGGGATATTGCTGACATTACTGAACATTACGATGTAGCTATTGTAGATATGCCTTATAATCTATATTCTAGTATTACACCTGAGGAACAGTTTGCTATTTTAGTGAATGCTCGCCGGATTGCTGACCGTGTGGTGATCGTTGCGATTGAACCGATGGATGAGATGATCACGGAAGCTGGATTTACGATTATAGACCGTTGTGAAGCTAAAAAGGGTTTGTTCTCCCGTCATTTAATGCTTTGCCAGTAATCCTAATGTAGGTATTTAAAAGGGGTGCAGCAATGGAGCAGAAATGGTTAACCTGGGCAAAAGAAATACAGGCCATCGCACAGACTGGTCTAACTTACGCTAAAGATGTCTATGATATAGAACGGTATCAAGCTTTGCGGGAGCTAAGTGTGGATATCCTCGCTAATTATACGTTCGAAAGCAAGGAGAGAATAAGACTCTCCTTTGCTAGTGAGGGTGGCTATGCTACTCCGAAAGTAGATATCCGCGGTGTTGTTTTTCAGGACGACAGAATTCTGCTTGTCCGCGAGAAATTGGATGGAAAGTGGGCGCTTCCTGGAGGCTGGGGGGACATAGGGCTGTCACCGAGTGAGGTCGTTGTTAAGGAAATTGGGGAAGAATCAGGGTTTGAGGCGGAAGCGATTCGCTTGCTGGCTGTTCTGGATAAAAAATTTCATAACCACCCTCCGGAGCCGTATCACGTGTACAAGTTTTTTATTTTGTGCAGAATTGTGGGCGGCGAGGCGATGCAAGGAGTGGAGACTAGTGAAGTATCCTTTTTTGCTGAAGATGAACTGCCTGAGCTCTCAGTTGAGCGGAATACAGAGGTGCAGATTCGCATGATGTTTGAATATTTACGAAATCCAGAAAAAGTAGTAATATTGGACTAAGAACCTGCATATTATATATGACTTCCGTAAAGTGTTGTTTTTAATAATTTAAATGTTGGGTAATAACTATTATGTAAGCACTTACAATGTTGGGCCGCTGAGCCTTTATATCTAAAAAAGTTCAATATTCTAAGTTTTTTGGGTCGAGCGGTCTACATTTTTTCCTCTACTGTGACGATAAGAATTTTAGGAGGGGATCGCATGGAACAAGAAAAGTTGAGCATTCCATTAAAACAGGAAAATGTGGTGCGTCCTGCAGAGGGCAATATTGCCACTGGGCTGGTTTGGGGTATCTTAATCAGCATTCCATTATGGATCTCTGTGATTGGCTGGATTCTGGGGTTTTGGCACTGAGCCATATTCTAATAATTATCTAACTCTAATAGTTGTATAGTATACATCAAAGGCGGTCTCTTCGTAACTGAAGAGGCCGCCTTTTTATTTTCCTGAGTTTCTTAGGATTTCGTATATACTAGTCTAAAGTTCTCGCAAACGACCTTCATCTTTAGATCAAAAGGCTTCTTCAGAAATGCTAAGGATTCTCTGGTGAAAAACTTCTCATGCTCATAGCGCCACGACTCCAATGTTCTGTCATCCTCGCCTTCGCTATAGGCAAAGTCAGCGCCAACCTCATCAAAGGGCGTAATTTGTACTGCTGTCGTAACGATTACTGCTTGCGGATGGCCGCGGCCATCCAACAGAATACTATGTCGTCCAATTTCCGGTAAGGTCTCGTCATCGCAGACTTCATAAACCTCATAGTTCGAAGCGGTTCCTGTCTTAATCCCGCGGATGACCAGATCCAGCAGTTCATCGGCCATTTGAGGACTGTCGCCAAAGGCCCAAGCCTCGTAGTTATTCGCTGCTTGTGGATGAAGCTGGGTGTATTCTTCCCAAAAAAGCTTAATCTTCGTTTCGTTACTCATATTCGTACCTCCTTGTTTAATAAACATTAGTGTCCAGTTGTTTCCATCCAACCCGCATAAAGATCATCCAATTGTTCTTGCACTACATCGCGTTCTTTTTGCAGCTCGGTGAGTTCTGCTGCATTGCTACTGATCTGTGGATCTAGCATTTTGGCATCGATTTCCCCAAGCTGCTCCTCAGCCTCTGCTATAGCCTTTTCCCAATCGAAGAGCTTGCTCTTCTTGCGGGAACTTGATGAGTTAGCCGTAGTCCCATTCACGGACCCGTTAGATGGAGACTTGCCGGAGCGTGAAAAGGCTCCTTCTGAAGAGGAAGGCTTAGGCTGTTCAGGAATAGAGGCGGGTGCTGCCAATACCTGTTCAGCTTGCTTCTCTTTGTAATACTCATAGTTACCGTTAAAGACTCCAAATCGTCCACTTTCAATGGACCAGAGCTTATGGAACAGACGATTAATGAAATAGCGGTCATGCGATACGGCCAGTACTGTACCCGGAAATTCCTCTAAGGCTTCCTCTAGCGCCTCACGGGAGTCGATATCTAGATGGTTTGTTGGTTCATCCAAAATCAGCAGGTTAGGTTTGCGATGCATCAACACAGCGAAACGTAGGCGGGTCCATTCTCCTCCAGACAGATTCGTGATGTCTTTGAACACATCGGCACCATAGAACAGGAAACGTGCAAGCTGTCCGCGAGCTTCACCTTCCTCTAGTCCGGCCTCTTCACGGAAGTAGCGGAGTACAGATTGTTTGTTATTGTCAGGGACAGCCTCTTGCGCAAGGTAACCGACAACAGTTCTTGAACCCAGTGTACAGCTTCCGGTGTCAGGCGTTTCCTGACCTAATATAATTCTTAAAAGTGTACTTTTCCCTGCCCCGTTACCACCAATAAGCGCTGTAGTCTCTCCGTAGCGAAGCACTTCGTTTGCGTCAGTAAACAGGCTTCGTGCTCCATAGGCTTTACCGATATCCTCTAGAATGACGACCTGGTTCCCGGAGCGATCGTTTTGCTGCAGTTGCAAATCCATCGATTTGCGCTCTAGAATAGGACGTTTAACCTTCACCATACGATCCAGTGCTTTTTGCATGGAAGCTGCTCTCCGGTAAAAGGCAGGGTTAGGAGGCGTCCCGCGATTCCCGAATTCGATGAGGCGTTTGATGCTCTCCTGCATTTGTTTTATTTTTTTCTGCTGTTCTTGATAATCAGCGAATTGTTGAAGCAGGCGTGTTTCCTTCTCTACTTGATAGCCGCTGTAGTTGGTGTGGAAGGTAAAAGCCTCGCCATCCTCAATCTCGATCACTTTCTTGACTACAGCATCGAGGAAGTAACGATCATGGGAAATGGCTAACACTGTACCGTCATAGCTCTGTAAGTACTGCTCTAACCACTCAATGGCGTTCATATCTAGATGATTGGTTGGCTCATCGAGTAGAAGTACATCAGGTCTACGCAGCAGCAGTTCTGCGAGTCCGACTTTAGTTTTCTCGCCGCCAGAAAGTGAGGAGAAGAGTCGGCTATATTGCCCAGTTCCGATTCCTAGACCAGTGGCAACCCGCTGAATAGTGGATTCAATTTCGTAGCCTCCTGCGGTCTCGAATTTATCCTGAAGACTACCGTATTCTTTCAGCAGTCGATTCCATAGTGTTTCATCCGTTCCGGTATTGAAGGTGGACATTTCAAGCTCCAGCTCTCGCAGGCGTTGTTGCCACTGCAGAGGCTCAGCAAAACTGCGTTGTAGAACCTCATATACAGTTTCTTTTTCGTTAACCTCTTGAATTTGAGCCAGCATACCTACTACGCTGCCTTTGCGAATTGAGATTTGCCCTTGATCGGGGCGCTCTTCACCATTCAGTAAGTGGAAAAGCGTAGTTTTACCGCAGCCGTTGCGGCCGATTAGGCCGATTTTTTCCCCTTGGCGGATATCGAAGGTGATGCTATTCAGTACGAGCTGTGCACCGTGGTATTTTTGAACATTTTGGCATTGAATAATCATATATATTCTCCTTTAATAATGCCCTTTTCACCGCCAGAACCCTAAATCGAAACTGGTATTCTGTAAAAAAACCATAAAAAAAGACCGTAGGGAAATTTCCCCACGGCCTTATCATTCTCCGGTTAACTGATCCGTCCGGGTGATGGCAGGAAAGGCATTTCACAATTGTGTAGTGTTATTAAATTCATGGAAATGGACAGAGTTCTCCCGTTATCGCCATTTACATGAGCAATGCCAGCTATCGCTTTAGGTAGCCGACTCATAACACTGTTGGTCCAATTGTGATCCATTCCTTCCACACCCCTTTCTTAACAAATTTAATGACAGTGTAAACAATAATCGGAAATTTAGCAAGTAAAAAGATGGCAGAGAGGGGGCTTACACTGCATAGAATATTAATTGTGGAATAATATGGTTCTATGTGGGGGAGACAATCCACTGAAATTTAACAGATGAAAAGGGGGAGTTAAATGGCGCTTTTTGACGGATTGATGGGGAATGCATCGCAAGTGAATCTGGCAGAAGTACAGCGGGAATACGCACAAATTCTTGCCCCTCAAGAGAAAATTGAACGAGCCTACAAGCTGATTAGAGATATGTTTATTTTTACGGACAAACGATTGATTCTAGTGGATAAACAGGGACTGACGGGCAAAAAGACGGATTATCATTCCATTCCTTACAAAAGCATCTCGCATTATTCCGTGGAGACGGCAGGACACTTTGATCTGGATGCGGAGTTATGTATCTATATATCCAGCAGCGCTGTGCCGCTCAAGAAGACCTTTAACAAATCCGTAAATATTTATGAGGTACAGGCGGTGTTGTCCCAGTATATTTTGAAATAGTTTCGTTAGACAGTGTAGCGCAGTACCAGACCCCCATAGGCAAAAGCGGCTAAGATGACTAACGCAGGATGCAGCTTAAGCCGCTTTATGGCAAAGGATGCGATTACGGCAATGAGCAGTGTTTGCCAGATTCCGATAGAGTCTGCAGGACCTTTCGCCATTGTCCAAGTGAGCACAGCCATCATAACAGCGATGACCGGTTGAACAAGCAATGTCATCCCTTTCACTACGGGGGAATGCTTGTATTTTTGCATGACCTCTAACAGGATAATAAGCGCTGCTGCGGAGGGGAGTACGGTCGCTAATATTGCCAGAATAAGTCCAATCCAGCCGTAGACATCATAGCCGACATAAGCTGCGATTTTGGTAGCAATCGGGCCAGGTAAGGCGTTGCCTAGTGCAAGCATATTGGAGAACTGTTCATCGGTTAGCCAGCCGTAATGGGGAACGATTTCTTGATACATCAGCGGAATAGAGGAAGGACCGCCGCCATATCCAAGCAGATTAGCCATGAAAAATCCGTATATGAGCTCTAACCAGTCCATCAGCTTGATCCTCCTTGTTGTTTCTTCGCAATGATCCGGTAATGAAATGCTCCGTAACCAAGGAAAAGTACAATTACGATAGCTGGATGTATTTTTAGTATTTGTAACAGGAGTAATGCGAGTAGGGTGAAGGCTATACTGAGAAATTTCCCTAGTCCTTTATAAGCTTTTTGTGCAAACTCATATGCCATTATTCCTAACATGACAGCGATGACAGGGGATACCCCCGCGATCATTCCAGCGACTACCTTCGAGCCACTTAAATAATTTACAGCAGACAACAGGAAGATCATGGCCATGCAGCTAGGTAAAATATGTGCCAGTACCGAAAGAATAGCCCCTTTAACTCCTCGAAGTTTATACCCGAGATAAGCCGCCATTTTGGTGGCAATAGGTCCGGGTAGTGCGTTGGCAATCGCCAATGTCTCTCCGAATTCATCATCACTTAGCCAAGTGTAGCGAGTTACCGCATCATGCCGGATCAATGGAATCACGGAAGGTCCTCCTCCATAGCCAACAATTCCAGTTCTGAACATGGCGATAGCTAATTGTACATAGTCGTTATGGATGAATATCACATGAGACCTCCCCTTGTTTTTAGAGCTCATTTTATACAATTCATATGTGTGAAGCTACGAGGTTGACTAGCGATTAACTAATCTTTGTGCATGGGACACAAAAAGAGGATGGTTATTTTGCGGTTTGGCGTAATCGATTGACAAGGGTTTTTTATGTAATGTTAAATGACATTAATTAAGCGAGAAGTTTATAGGGAGATGGGGAACATGGCGGAGAAACCCGTAATAGGCACAAAAACGATGGTCGTCAGCCCCCATTATTTAGCTTCGGCTGCGGGTGCGCGCGTGTTGGAAAAAGGGGGAAATGCCTATGATGCGGCAGTGGCGATTAGTGCGACGCTGGCTGTAGTCTACCCACATATGACAGGGCTTGGCGGGGATTCGTTCTGGTTGACCTATTACAAGCAGGAGGCTTGTGTTCGGGCTTATAACGGAAGTGGACGGTCGGGTTACGGAGTTCGCAGAAGTTGCTTCACTGGCGAGAATGCCATTCCTAGGCGAGGGATTCGTAGTGCCATCACCGTGCCGGGGATGGTGGATAGCTGGGATGCTATGCTGAGTAAGTATGGCCGTTTAACGCTAGCGGAGGTGCTGGAGCCAGCCATCGGCTATGCTCAGGGCGGGTTTCCGATGTCGCCGGATCAGCGGAATAATACTCTGCTTGCTGGAGCGGCATTGTCGGCAGAGGCATCTGCGATTTACATGCCGGGCGGAGGGGTTGTATCTGCTGGGTCGAGATTTCAGCAGACACAACTGGCTGTAACACTGCGGACGCTGGCTGCGGGTGGACGGGATGCTTTTTATAAGGGGAAGATCGCTGAAGATATCTGTGATTATATGCTGGCAGCTGGGGGTTATCTCACACGGGATGACTTTGCGGATCATCAGGGGGATTGGGGCGAGCCGATTCATACGGAATATCACGGGCATACGGTGTATCAAGTGCCGCCAAATTCACAAGGATTTACGGGATTGATGAGTCTTAATTTATTGGAGCATTTTAATTTCGGAGAAATCGAGCATGGCTCTTATGAATATTATCACCTGCTTGTTGAGGCGCTTAAGCTGAGTTTTCGCGATCGGGATAGAGTGCTTACAGATCCGGATTTTAGTGCTATTCCTTTGGTGCAGCTGCTGGATAAGAACTATGCAGGGCAACTGGCCTCTACGATCTTGATGCAAAAAGCGGCACAGCTGACAAGTCAGCCCATCGGGAGTGATACTGCATATGCTGCGGTTGTGGACGAGGAGGGGAATGCGGTCTCTTTTATTCAAAGTCTGTATTTTGAGTTTGGCTCCGGTGTGGTAGCTGGGAATACCGGGATTCTGCTGCAGAATCGGGGTTCATTTTTTTCGCTTGATCCGAGTCATATCAATACACTTGAGCCGCATAAGCGCAGCTTTCACACCCTGATGCCAGCCATGGCCTGCCGAGAGGGCAAACCAGCGATTCTGTATGGTACACAAGGGGGCGAAGGTCAGCCTCAGACTCAAACGCTGCTCCTTACAAGAATGCTGCATTATGGAATGAATCCTCAGACGGCTATAAGTGAACCGCGTTTTGTGTGGGGGAGAACGTGGGGGGAGCCTACGCAGGAGCTGAAGGTGGAGGGACGGGTAGCAGATGAGGTGCTGGCAGGTCTGGCGGGAGCTGGTCATATAGTCCGGAAACTGGACGCATATGACGGGATCGTGGGTCATGCCCACGTGATTTCGATAGATGACAATGGATATCGTAGTGGAGGGACGGACCCGCGCTGCGATGGCGCGGCGATTGGTTGGTAGAGTGGGATGCGTGTAGCTAGAGTTGGAGATGGAGGTAGGACATAGGCTGGAGAGTGAAAGGGATGGGAGAAGCTTTGTGCGTTTGAATGTAGGTTCACAGAGGGGGGAGTTAAAGGTGTTTTTCTAAAGACTTGAACTGAAGATTTGAATTAAAGATTCGATTTAAAAATTCAATTTAAAGATCCGTACTAAGCCTTCGACCTACGCCCTAGAGCTAAGCTTTAGCTAGACGTTAAGCCAAACCTTACTTATCTCTTACGCCTAATTTCGTCCTCCTGTTATTTCGGAGGAAGGGTTTACTGAAAAGTTTCTTGGATAAGTAGCATAAGAGATCTTAATTTAGCGTCACGAAAAGTTTTTAAGACTAAATGATTAGGGTTTTAGAAGTGTTGATTAAGAAAGGTATGAATAAGGGTTTAGGAGAAGGTGACTAAGATCAGAGATGGGATGTTTAAGATTTTATAAGGAATGGTGACGGGAGGAGGATGGAGCTATGGTTCTGGATAATCGGTATGGTGCGTTTATAGATCCCGAACTAACAGTCGGAAATTTAGGAAACGGGATATTGGACGGACTTACCTTTGCGGTGAAGGATGTATATGCGGTGGCTGGACATTGTTCTAGCGCAGGCAACCCAGATTGGCTGTGGAGCCACAATCCGCCTTCAGAACATGCGGCAGTAGTGCGTCAGCTACTCCAATCGGGAGCGACGCTTCAAGGAGCAACTCATACGGATGAGCTAATGTACAGTCTGGGTGGTGAGAACCATCATTATGGAACCCCGATAAATCCGAGTGCCGCAGGTTGTATCCCAGGTGGTTCTTCCAGCGGATCGGCAGTAGCGGTAGCCTCTGGTAGTGTTGATTTTGCACTTGGAACAGACACAGGTGGTTCTATTCGCGTCCCTTCTGCTTATTGCGGAGTATATGGCTTTCGACCGACGCATGGTGCTGTAGATATAGAAGGTGTGATTCCATTGTCGCCGCAATTTGATACGGTAGGTTGGATGGCTGACCGTATCGATGTACTCCAGAAGGTTGGGGAGGTTTTACTTGGTACTGGGAGCATGGTTGAAGAAGAAACGATAAGCATGGAGGAACAGGAAAATCTAGAGAAGGGTATAGACATGAGCTTAGAAACTAGGATAGAGAAAAATTTAGAGAGTATAGAGATGAGTTTAGAAACTAGGATAGAGAAAAATTTAGAGAGTATAGAAAATGGTGCGGAAAAAAAGGTGAAGAAGGGACTGGAGAGTAATTCACAGAAGGCTAAAGTGGAAAGTTTACAAGAAAAAATGAAAACATTATTTGTTGCTACGGACTGTTGGGAGTTGGTCGCTCCAAAGGATGTGGATATTCTAACAGATGGACTGAACCACTTACGAAACGGTGCTTATCATACCCTCGATACTATAATAGCTCCCGAAGGTTTGAAGATCTGGATGGATATTTTTCGAGAGCTGCAAGGTAGTGAAATATGGGTAACACATAGCGCCTGGATTGAGAAGGTAAAACCAGTCTTTGGGCCTGATATTGCAGCGCGGTTCTCTTGGGCTGCCAGTTTAGCGGGCAAGGATCGTAGTATCGCTCAGAATAAGCGTAAGGAAATTTCTGCCCAATTACACGATCTGCTGGGAGAAGATAATTGTCTTGTGATTCCGACAGTACCTGGTCCAGCGCCACTGCGTGGAGGGGATTTGAGTCGATTGGAGGAGAATCGTAGTGGGGCGATGATGTTGAGCTGTATAGCTGGACTGGCAGGCCTGCCACAAGTGACATTACCCATGCGCTCAACAAATGGGGCACCGTTGGGATTGTCCGTTATCGCAGGACATGGTCAGGATCATCGGTTACTCACATGGGTGAAGGAGGTGTGGCGGCGGTCTTGAGATAATGGTTCTTAATGGTTCTTGATGGTTTTGAGATGATAGGTGAAATTGGTTTTGAAAACAAAAGATCTCAACGTGACGAAGTGGGTTCAATAACGGTGCGTTAGAGTAAAAAGAAAAATACAGCGCCCAAATGTTGGCATAAGACTAGCGGTTTAGTAAATACCTCCATGTGATGAAAAAGAACGGTATAAATTTCGTAGAATGCAGGAAATTGACTCATGTAGATAAACTGAACGGCCAAAATGCCTCAGGACTTCGGAATTCCGGCGATATCAGCGGAAAGAGGTGTATAAATGCACCAGAATTCAGGAAATCCGGAGATATAGCCTGAAAGAGGTGTATAAATGTACCAGAATGCAGGAATTCTGGCGATATAGCCTGAAAGAGGTGTAAAAATCCACCAGAATTCAGGAAATCTGGCGATATAGCCTGAAAGAGGTGTATAAATCCACCAGAATGTAGGAGTTCCGGCGCTATAGCCTGAAAGAGGTGTATAAATGCACCAAAATGCAGGAAATCCGGAGATATAGCCTGAAAGAGGTGTATAAATGTACCAGAATGCAGGAATTCTGGCGATATAGCCTGAAAGAGGTGTAAAAATCCACCAGAATTCAGGAAATCCGGAGATATAGCCTGAAAGAGGTGTATAAATGTACCAGAATGCAGGAATTCTGGCGATATAGTCTGAAAGAGGTGTATAAATGCACCAGAATGCAGAAATTCCGGCGCTATAGCCCGAAATGAAAGCCATAAATGCCCTGCACCATAGAGATCAGCCGAAACACGCTCATATTTTATTCTGAAAACAAACAAAGCACCTTCCTTAAAGAAGGTGCCTCGTGCTCCATGCCCTGTGCCTCGTGCTCCATGCCCTGTGCCTCGTGCTCCATGCCCTGTGCCTCGTGCTCCATGCCCTGTGCCTCGTGCTCCATGCCCTGTGCCTCGTGCTCCATGCCCCGTACTCCATGCCTATGCCCCGTGCGAAATCTATTCTACGAATGCTTCGACTTCTATTTCTACTAGCAGTAGTGGATCAATGAGTGCCTTTACCTCAACCATGGTTGCTACAGGCTGAATGTCTTTGAAGAATTCGCCGTGTGCTTTGCCGACCTCTTCCCAGCGGGAAATGTCTGTCACGAACATTCTTGTTCTTATCACATGCGACAAATCAGCATCTAGCTGGTTTAGCGCTTTTTCGATGGTGTGTAGAATGAATTTCGTCTGGGCATAAGGATCTCCTACACCGACTACTCCCCCGTCTTGCATGGCGGTTGTTCCTGCGACTTCGATACGATTGCCGATTCGAATGGCGCGAGAATAACCAACGACCGACTCCCAGGGTGAACCTGTAAACACTTGCGTTTTACTCAAAAGATCTCCTCCGAATCCATCATGTATTTAGTCCGATCTAATTATACTACCTGCACAAGTGATGTGAACTAAAGACGAATAATTAATCATAGACGCAACCATATGTTAAGTTTATTTACATAATAAACATATAAATTTAATTTTTCTCTATTCAAGCAGGTTCATTTTAATTATAATGTTACATAAAATAACATTAAAAGATCAGGAATGGTTTGATTGATCCTAAAAAGGAGGGATGGCATGCATCTTACGGTTGAAGAAGCGTTGTCCATTTATCCTTTGTCCGAGGCGAAGCTTATTGCGGGGGCCAAGGGGAAGCATCGAATTGTGAAGTCGATAAATGTGATGGATGCACCCGATATTTCGGACTGGATCAAAGAAGGTGAAATGCTGCTAACGACAGCCTATTTAATTAAGGACAATCTGGAGGATGCCTCTGCTTTGCTGCAAACATTGAATCGCAGGGGATCTTCGGCTTTGGGTATTAAGTTGGGGCGATTTTGGGATGAGGTACCGGTGCAATTGATTGCTGAAGCGGAGAGTCTTAACTTCCCTTTAATCCAGTTACCGTTTCAGTTCACTTTTTCGGATCAGATGAATGGTCTGTTCCGCGCCGAGCTTAGCCGCAGTACTCATGTTCTGCAGAGCATTATGGAGAAGCAGAAAAAGCTGATGCAATTCGCTTTGCGATCCGTCCGTAGCCGTCAGTTGTTTGATTCAGTGTCTGAAGTGATTGGCCATTCACTTGTGGTGGTTAGCGCACGTGGGGATGTGATCTACAACAACTCAGAATATCAGCCCTCACAGCTTCTCGAAGGGTGGCCATGGCAGAAACGGAATCATCGCTTCCGTGTAGAAGATCAGACGGGTTATCGTACTCCACTAATTCAAGGAGAAAAGTGCTCCGGATATCTATTGTATTGTTCCATCGATCCTTTATTGCTTCCTGTGGAAGAGAGTTTATTTGTTCAGGGTGCTGAACTTATTTCATATCATATTCATTCAGGCTACGAGGATTATTTTGAACAGTCGGAACACAGGGAGTTTAGTAGATTACTTAGGCGTTGCTTGAGTGGGCATTTAACCTACACGGATCTAGCCCAGGCTGCGCTCAGCTTGGAAATTGAACTGCTTCTGTCGCCGTTTCGGCTGATATTAACCGATACTGCTGCAACCGGTGAGGAACGCCAGAGTGAGCTGCTTAAATTAAAAGAAGAGTACAACGAGCACCCTGTGCTGAGGGAATTAAAGGGAATTCATGTGATCGTTGATCAAGGATTATTGTCCATCTATCCGGGAGATCGTCAGAGTCCTGAACAATTTCAGGAGTTAGTCCAAGCTTGTTTTGACAACCTGAAGTTTGATAAGGGGTATTATCCTCGAGCTGCGATTAGTAGTTGTAAAACGAAGGCGGATGGGCTGAGGGAAGCTTTTGCAGAGGTAAAGGAATGCATGGGAATGCTTCAGCACGGGGGCGTACATGGAAGTGTTGTGCATTATCGGCAGCTTGAGCTTACCCTGCTTCTCGGGCAAATCCCGACAGAAGTTATGGAGAAATATTGCAACGGAACCCTTAGAGGACTGCTCAGCCGCGAGCCGGAGTATGTCAGAGAAATGCTGCGGACGCTGGAGGTTTATCTAGAGAACGATGGTCATGTCAATGAGACGGCTAAAAAGCTGTTTATTCACCGGAACACAGCCACCTACCGGATCGAGAAGCTTAGTGAGTTACTGGATGTCGATTTTAAAAAAATAAATGATCTAATGAGGCTTAAGCTAGTGTTCATGTTTCGGAGGATGCTTGGGCGGGACTAAGGTATGGGTTGAAATGCAAACACGGAGGAGGGAGCCTCGTGAATACACATGACATCGCAATGCATATTCAAACCCATAAAGCGCCTGCGGTGCTGGCAACGCTGATAGAAGTGGAGGGGCATTCGTATCGTAAACCCGGGGCAGTGATGCTGTTTTTTGAAGGCGGCACGATTGGAAGTATAAGTCCAGGGTGTCTGGAAAGCGATCTGCAGCTACGTACCTCTGAGATTTGGGAGCGAGGGCTGCCGGAGATTGTGGAATACAATATGTTGTCTCCAGATGATCTGTCATGGGGTGAGACTGTCGGCTGCGGTGGCAAAATCAAAGTGGTGCTTGAACCTGTGCAAGGAGAGTTGCGAGAGCTGTTGGTGCAGGCGAGTGACAGACTTTCTGCGGGAGAGAGGCTGGTCTTATTCCGTGAAGTAGTTGGGAGAGGTTTTGACTATAAGTTAGAGCTGGATACTGATATTCCACTATCGCAGAACAGGAAACATCCGAAATTATCCCACTTGGCAAAAGAAAGCATGGCGACAGGTCGCTTTATGGCCGCCCAAGCTGAATTGACAGCATTTCATACGTGTTTTGTGCCCAAACCGCGACTTGTGATTTTTGGTGGGGGACGTGATGTGGTTCCGATTGCTGAGCTTGCTAACAGAGTCGGCTTTCGGGTTGTGATAGCAGATTGGCGTGAAGGGAGTCTGCAAAATGAGTTTCCTCACGCTGAACGGATTATTTGTTCCCCAACGGAGGTTGTTCAACGCTTGGGTGTAGCTCAGGAGGATTATGTGCTGATTTGTAGTCACCAAATTAGGAGGGATAAACAGTTCCTGGAGAGTGTGATTCCGCAAGCTCCGCTATACATTGGAGTTATTGGTTCAAAGGCGCGGATCGCTCTTTTGCTGGAAGGGCTTGAGGTCCCTGCTTTTTTATATGCACCTGTAGGGTTGCCTATCGGTGGAGAAGGTCCCGAGGAGATTGCGGTCAGTATTATTGCAGAAATCATTCAAATTAGAAGGGCGGGCTTACGAGAGCTGCCTAAAGGAGCGGATAGATTTGAAAGTAGCGGGAATATATTTGGCAGCAGGGCAGAGCAGGCGGATGGGCGTGTCCAAGGTTTCACTGAAATTGTCACAGGAGGTCTCACTCGGGAGCGTCGCGCTTAGTGAATTGGATCGCTGTAATCTTGAGCCGCTTATCGTGGTAGTACGTGCGGATGACAACTTGGAATGGCTGCCACCAGCGATTGAGCCGCAAGGAACTAGACGTACCGAAACTTGTTTAACCGCACACTTAGGATTGTCTTTTTCTCTTCGATGCGGACTTAATGCTGTGCTGCCTTTGCAGCCGGATGCAGTAGTTGTGGCTCTAGCAGATCAGCCTTTTATTACTACGGCATTAGTGAATCGTCTAATACAAACGTTTGAACAATCTCCGGAGATGGATTATGTAGCTAGTGTCAGTGATGGGTCGGCTATGCCCCCTGCTTTGTTCTCAAAAGCGCTGTTTCCAGCGCTACAGGGATTGGATGGCGATCGTGGAGCGGCGGCGATTTTGCGATCACCTGATTATAAGGGGATTGTTCTGGAGTCTGACTCCGCCCACTATTTCATGGATGCTGATACTGAAGAGGATTTTGGTGAGATTCAGGAGCGATGGATACTGAGGAACGGAAAATAGAAAGTAATCGAAAAATTGATCGTAAAAGTGTTCCTTTCCCACATCGAGTCATATAATATGACATATAAAATCCTTATCCATAAACCTATTAGTGCATTACACACAAAAAAAAGTGCTGATTCTTATCATCAAACACAAACGTATGTTATATAAATTTACGCAAGAGCCACCTCTAAGTATAGTAGAAGTACATTAATGGTTACAGCCATGATGAGAGATGATTTGGAGGAGGAGAATTATGAAAAAAAGGGGTCAGTTCATAACATCTTGTCTTGCATTAATGGTTCTGATGACAGTGGTTTTGGTGGGGTGTGGGAGCAATAATAATACTTCTTCAAATGCAAAAGCGACAGAGGCAGGAGCGGCAACAACGGCGGCAACAGAGGCAACTGCAATTACAGAGCCGGCTGTTAAGAAACCGACGGTTGCTTTTGTGTATATCGGACCTCCAGGGGATGGCGGATACACCTACCAACATGATCAAGGACGGCAGTATATGGAGAAGGAGCTTGGAATTAAAGCCGACTTTGTAGAAAATGTCCCAGAAAGTGCCGATGCTGAACGAATCATCACAGAGCTTGCACAATCACACGACATCGTGTTTACAACGAGCTTCGGATATATGGATTTTACATTGAATGTAGCGGGCAAATTTCCTAATGTGAAGTTTCTGCATGCTTCTGGTTACAAAACCGCAGAGAACATGGGGACTTACTTCGGAAAGAATTATCAAGCCAGTTATTTGAGCGGTATTGCGGCAGGGAAAATGACCAAAAACAATCAGCTAGGTTATGTCGGTGCTTTTCCGATCAGCGAAGTGATTTATAACTTGAATGCTTTTACCCTTGGCGCACAAAGCGTCAATCCTGATGTGAAGGTGAACGTGGTTTGGACGAATACATGGTATGACCCCACGACCGAACGTCAAGCGGCAATCAGCTTGCTGGATAAAGGGGCAGATGTGCTTTTGGCCTATCAGGATTCACCTGCGACACTACAGGCTGCTGCTGAACGTGGAGCTTTTGCCGGGGGGAATGATTCGGATATGAGTAAATACGCTCCGGATAATTATTTAACGAATCCAGTATGGAATTGGGGTCCTTATTACGTAAAAGCAGTGCAAGCCGTGATGGACGGAACGTGGAAAAGCGAGCAATATTCCGGCGATATGGCTGACGGCATGGTTGAGCTGGCTCCTTTCGGGAACAAAATACCTGATGATGTGAAAAAGCTTGTCGAGGACGCTAAATCCAAGATCATCACTGGTGAGCTTGAGGTTTTCACAGGCCCGATCTCAGATAACCAAGGGAATGTGAAGGTTCAAGATGGCCAAAAGCTGACCTTGGAGGAAGTGCTGGGTATGAATTGGCTTGTAAAAGGTGTGGAAGGAACTATCCCGCAATAATTTGTAACCATACTAAAAAAATGTGCACGAACTATGGGTGGGGGCGGATTCCATGAAGTGGGAACTTTCCCACCCGTACTACAACTTGAAGGAAGGAGGGGCACAGGCCATGCGGGAAACTTCAGTTGAAATGCGGGGAATTGTGAAGAAATTCGGCTCGGTAACCGCCAGTGATCAAGTCGACTTTTCGGCAAATGCGGGGGAGATTCATGCACTGCTTGGAGAGAATGGGGCAGGAAAAAGTACAGTGATGAGCATGCTGTCAGGGGTGTACAGAGCAGATGAAGGAGAAATCCTCATTCATGGAAAAGCTGCTCACATCCGTTCTCCTAAAGATGCAGCCCAGCTTGGTGTAGGTATGGTGTTTCAGAGCTTTAGGCTGGTGCAAAGTCTCACTGCTGCGGAAAATATCGTGCTTGGCGAAAAGTCGTCTTTCTGGCGTGGGCGTAAGTGGATGAAGAACAAACGCAAAGAAATAGAGGCATTAGCAGAACGGTTTGGATTGAATTTCCCGGTGGATCGTCCGATTTGGCAGCTGTCCGTTGGTGAACAGCAGCGTGTTGAAATCGTTAAGACGCTGTATCGAGGGGCTGACATTATTATTCTGGATGAGCCGACCTCTGTGCTAACCCCGGGGGAGGTGGAGCAGTTATTTGAAACGCTGCGGGTCATGAAGCAGGCTGGAAAGACGGTCATCATGACGACTCATAAAATGAAAGAGGTTATGGCTTCCTCCGATCGGATTTCCGTCATGCGCAAAGGAAAAATGATCGCTACGCTGACCACGGCGGATACGGATGAAATGGAGCTGGCTCGCCTAATGGTGGGTAAAGAAGTAACCATCACCCGGCAAGAACGGGAGGCCACTGAGGGAGACTCACTGTTAGAAGTGAAGGGCTTGGACGTATATGCCGATCATGGACGAAAAGCGTTAGATCATTTCTCGCTGAATGTATGCAAAGGAGAGATTGTTGGCGTAGCTGGGGTAGCTGGCAATGGGCAAAAGGAACTGGCCGAAGTGTTAACAGGTCTCAGGGGCTGGAAAAGTGGTGAGATTACTTTTGATGGAAACACGGTGAAATCTGCTTCGGTAAGAGGGGCAATTGATTTGGGAATCTCTCATGTCCCGGAGAACCGGATGAAGAGCGGTTTAGCCGGTCGTCTCGGATCGGTAGATAATCTTTTATTCAAATCATATCGCTCAGTGGAGCACTCTAAATATGGTTTCCTGAAGTCTGCGAAGAACCGTTCGTGGTCAGAGGAGCTGGTCCAGCGCTTTAATGTCAAAACACCTGAGCTGGATACGCCAGTACAGCAATTGTCAGGCGGTAATCAGCAGAAGCTGCTGTTTGCACGTGAGATCAGCCATCGGCCGAAGCTGATGGTCGCCGTTCATCCGACACAAGGGCTGGATGTAGGCGCCACCGCTGGTGTTCACGACCTTCTTATGGAGCTGCGCGGTTCAGGTAGTGGCGTGCTGTTAATTTCGGAGGATTTAGATGAATTACTTCAGTTGTCCGACCGGATTCTAGTGATCTACAACGGCTCAATTATTGGTGAGAGTACGCATGAGGAAGCGAATCGAGAAAGCATCGGACTGCTAATGGCTGGTATTCATAACAGAGAGGAGAGCGCCGTATGAGCCTGGAGAATGGAAGAAATACCGCAGCAGTTGTTCTTGAACCTATCCCAGCCTACTCCGGAAAACGATTCTCTCTGCGTTTGGAATACGATGCCAGCCGCATCCGTTCGCCTTGGTGGACCCCTATTGTATCTATAATTCTAGCGTTATTGCTGTGTGCCCTATTTATCGCAGCAAATGGTATGAATCCGGTAATGGTCTATGAAAAAATGTTCCGTGGCGCATTTGGCACAGCGTATGGGCTCACTGAAACGATGGTTAAAGCGATCCCGCTACTCCTATGTGGGCTTGGGATTGCTGTGGCTTACCGCATTTCTGTATGGAATATTGGAGCAGAAGGCCAGTTAACCGTTGGTGCTATGGCGGCTACCGCAGTCACGATTTATTTTCCTAATTTATCTTCATTCTGGTCTCTATCCTTAATGCTGCTGTTCGGCATTGCGGCAGGAGCGCTTTGGGGGCTACTGACTGCTATCCCCCGGACGCATTTTGGCGTGAATGAGCTGATTACTTCATTGATGCTGAATTATGTTGCTTTATTGGCACTCGATTATGTAGTATTCGGACCTTGGAAAGATCCTAAAGGGTTTAATTTCCCCGGATCGCCAATGTTTACTTCGGCTCAGTCCCTGCCTGTTCTCGGAAGTACGAGATTGCATATCGGATTGTTATTTGGACTTATCGCTGTTGTGATTTATTACTTGATGATTCGTTTCACCAAGTGGGGGTATGAGCTTCGTCTGATTGGGGCCAATCCTGTGGCTGCCAGATACGCCGGCATTCATATCAAGCGGCATATTATTATCGTCATGCTGATCAGTGGAGGGCTCGCTGGTATAGCGGGGATGGCTGAGGTCTCCGGTGTTACTCACAAGCTGATGCAAGGCATCTCTCCCGGTTATGGCTACACCGCCATTATTGTGGCTTGGTTAGCCAAATTAAACCCACTCGGCCTAATCGTTACTTCCGTCCTGTTCGGTGGCTTAATTGTCGGTGGATACAGTGTTCAGACCATTGGGCTACCCTCCTCAATTTCGGAAATGCTGCAAGGCTCTATCCTGTTTTTTCTGATTGCTGGCGATATGATTTATCGTTTCCGTATCCGCCGTAGCAGGGTTCAGCTGAAAGGGGGGAGATAATCCATGGATTTTACTACACAGCTCCTAATTGCCGCAATATCCGCAGGGACCCCGCTGCTATTAGCTACTCTTGGAGGCATTTTAAACGAACGAGCCGGCATTATACAGCTTGGAGCTGAAGGGCTGATGCTGATGGGAGCAGTCACTACTTGTATCGTGTATATTCGCTCAGGAAACCTGCTGTTAGCTCTACTGGCCACTGTAACTATAACGGCTGTGCTTGGTTTACTTCATTCTTTTCTCTGCGTGACCTTAAGGGCAAACCAAACGATGTCCGGTCTTGCCATGACTCTATTCGGCAGTGGACTGAGCGCTTATCTGGGCAAACCGATCAGTGGCATTCCTTTGCCGGGAACATCCCCTAAGCTGCATTTGGTGTGGCTGGAGAATGTTCCGGTCATCGGGAAAATATTCGGTAATATGGACTACCTGACCTGGTTCAGTCTGCTGCTAGTGCTCGCTCTGCATCTGCTAATTCACCGCACTTCTTGGGGGCTGCATTTGCGGGCAGTCGGAGACAGTCCGGCTACCGCTGACGTGATGGGGATTCGGGTACAGCTTATCCGGTATAGCTATGTGATCATCGGCGCTGCCCTCATCGGTCTGGCAGGAGCAGATATGGTTTTGGCTTACGCTCCAACCTGGAATGAAGGTCTAACTGCAGGTCGAGGATGGATTGCGGTGGGTCTTGTGATTTTCGCCAGATGGAATCCGCTGCGTGCCTTGTTCTGTGCATACTTTTTCGGGGCACTGGATTCGCTTGGCTTCCGCATTCAACTGCTGGGCAGTGCGGTTCCGCCTTATTTTCTCAAAATGATACCGTACCTTGTGACTATCCTAGTCCTGATGTACCTAGGGTATCGCAATCGCAATAAACCATCCGGCACACCGGAATCACTCGGAGTTCCTTATATTCGGGAACAAAGGTTTTAAGGCAAAGCGTAGGCGTAGAGAGACAGTAATCATGTGCTTAAAAGGAGGCGGAGTGTATGGGGGTTTTACGGGAAGAGGATGGAAGGCTATCTGATGTAATTCAGCCCCGCAGCCTGCACGAAGCTTGGGAGAGGAAAATGGCGCTCGGGGACAGTGCCCAATATGTCGCGGGAGGGACACTGCTGAGAACAGGGTGGGAAAGTGGAACAGCTCTTATACCTAAACAGCTGATTGATCTTCGGCAAATTTCAGGTCTTGCTGATATTACTCAAACTGAATTCTACTTGTCTCTGGGTGCTCTTGTTCCGCTCTCTCAGTGCCGCAGCAATGAGCATTTGCAGGCAGTGGCTCCAGCGCTGCAAGAAGCCGCACGTTGTATAGCTGCTCCGTCGGTGCGTAATCTAGCCACGCTTGGTGGCAATATCGCTTCTGGCTTCGGTGATATTCTACCCGCATTACTGGTATATGACGCTGAGTTGGTCTCCTTTGACGGTAAATTTATGACGTCATTACCGTTGACAGAATGGCTAAACAATCACTGGAGTGGGATGAAACCTGCGGCAGATCTAGTGGCTGAGATTCGCATATCACCTGCTCGCCGAGAGAATCCATTAACAGATAGACTTGAAATTTTCCGTAAGGTTGGCCGAAGGGAGGCTTTCACCCCTTCACTTGTAACGGTAGCGATATCCGCATGGATCGATACTGAACACCGTTTTCGTGAGGTTCGTATCGCAGCAGGCGGGGGGACGGGGCGTCCGCAGCGGTTAAGTAGAGCTGAAGCTATGCTTGAAGATGAGGTGTATACAGACTCGCTGCTGCCTGCTCTATATGAAGTGGTTGAGAACAGCTTCGAGACGTATGGTGATCCTTTTGCCACAGAGCTCTACAAGAAAAAAACAGCTGGAAACCTGCTTGTAGCTGAGCTTTGGAAGGTTATGAATAGGCGGAGCTAAGAGGTGAGACCCCCATGAAAGGAGCGAGGGAAAATGCTGCTGAATAAGGAATCCAGCGGAAGCCGCTGGCGTACACGGCCCGACGGAGAGGGCAAGGTATCCGGCAAGCTGCAGTATTTGACCGACATGAGAGCGGAAGAAATGTTAATCGGCCGCGTGCTCCGCAGTCAACAGGCACATGCCCGTATTTTGTCTGTGCGAATTGAGAAGGCCAGGGAGGTTCCGGGTGTACACGCTGTTATTACTCACGAGGATGTGCCCGGACTTAATGGATTTGGTATAGCTTTGCCGCATCAACCGGTGTTTTGCAGTGAACGTGTGCGTTACACCGGCGATGCGATTGCGGCAGTAGCGGCTGAGACGGATGAAATTGCGGAGTATGCCCTATCCCTTATTGAAGTGGATTATGAGCTTCTACCCTTGCTGGAGAATCCGGAAGAGGCGATGAAGTCGGACGCAGTCCTGCTGCATGCTGAGGGAAATGTACTTCATCATACGGAATACCGTAAGGGGGAACCGGAAGCTGAATTTAAGGATTGCTGCCACGTAGTGGAGGAGACGTATTATACGCCTCGCCAAATGCACACCTATATGGAGACTGAAGGCGGATTGTTTATCCCCGAAGATAACGGACGGCTTACCGTGTATTCAGCTACACAACATGGGTTGATGGATCGGATGCAGCTATCCAGAATTCTGGCTATTCCTCAAGAAGATATCCGCGTCATCTCGAGTCCTATCGGCGGGTCCTTTGGAGGAAAAGACGAGCTGAATGTACAGCCATACGGAGCACTGCTTGCAATGCTAACACTCCGTCCGGTGCGACTTCATAATTCGAGAGCTGAATCGGTACGTGCAGGACTAAAACGCCATCCCATGAAAATTACCATGAAAACTGGCTGTGACCACGAAGGCATCATCAGGGCACATCAGGTTAGAATTATTTCGGATACGGGAGCTTACGCAACGCTTGGTGCGGAGGTGCTTAACTTCGCAACAGAACATGTAATGGGCCCTTATATCATCGATCATGTGGATGTGAAAGGCTTCGCTGTATACACCAATAACGGTGTGTCCGGTGAATTCCGAGGGTTTGGCGGCAATCAGGCGATTTTCGCTTTGGAAGGACAAATCGATCGTTTGGCAGAGCGATTACAGATTGATCCGTGGGAAATGCGCCGCCGCAATCTGCGTAAATACGGTGATCTCGGTCCATTAGGTCAGGAGATTGCCCAGACCGATGGAGCCTATCAGGTGTGGGAAGCGCTGGCTGATTCGCCTCTCATGACTGAGGGAGCGTATACAGACAAAGACTCAGGCTTCGTGGAACCATGGATCGTCACCGGAACGGGTGCTGCGATAGCTATGCATGGTGCAGGACTTGGCTATGGCATCCCCGATCCGGCGGGTGGTCGGTTGTCTCTGACTCTAGAGGGCAAGATTGAGGCGGTTTTTGGTTACGAGGAGTTTGGTCAGGGTTTAATTGCAACCATGGAACAAATGCTGATTGAACAGTTTGGCTTGGCAGCAGAGGACATAAGCATCGTCATTGGAGATACGGATGTTGTACCTGATAGCGGATCTAGTACGGCTTCACGATCAACTAGCATGATGTGGATGGCTCTCAAACGGCTACGTCCAGACTTTGCCTCTCGAGTATTGCAGGCAGCTGCGACAATAAAGCCAGAGCTGGAAGACTATGAAATGAAGCTCGGCCCTGGCGGCATTTGGAAAGAAGACGGTGGTCTGCTTCTGACATACAAGGATCTGGCAGAGAGGATTTCAGAACCCATTGTCTGTAATACGAAGTTCACTTATCCAACCACGCCTTTTAAAAGAGTAGGGGCGCATTTCCTGTACACCTATTCCGCCATTGCGGTCCGGGTGGAAGTTAATCTGCTTACAGGACGTGTTCGTGTACTGGACCAATATCATACGGTAGCGGCGGGGCCGGTGGCGAATCCACAAGGGTACCTCGGGCAGATCGAAGGTGGCAGCAGTATGGCGGTGGGCTTCACCTTGTCAGAGGATGCTGTAATGTCAGGCGGCAGCTATGTCACCAAAAATTTAGACACCTATTTGGTGCCGACCATTGCCGATATGAATGGCAGCATTCAAGTGCAGCCGATAGAGGATTTGCCGGATCATGATACGTACGGTCCTCGCGGTATCGGAGAGGTGGGTTCCGTCAATTTAGCTCCGGCTGTCGCATCAGCCATATTCCAGGCTGTAGGGAAACGGGTAACCAAGCTGCCCATTGATCCCGAATGGTTGCAGTCTACACCGTTTATTCCACAAAAGGCGGTGAATATCCATGCGGAACGCTAATCCGAATTCGAATCTAAATGAAGAGAATCTTGATCCAACATCATTTGAAGAAGCTTTTACAGAAGAGAGGTTCACCTTCAGATGTCACCTTAATGGTAAAGCGATATCCACCGAGATTCCCCCTTCTCGCCGGCTTTTAGATGTTATTCGTGAAGATTTGGCGCTGACTGGAACGAAGCGCTCTTGTGAGATTGGCCGCTGCGGAGCCTGTATGGTGCTGGTGGATGGACGCCCTGTGAATTCATGTCTGGTGATGGCCTATCAATGCTCAGGTGCCGAAATTACAACGATTGAGGGTCTTAGTGAAGCGGGACTACATCCCGTTCAGCGTGCTTTTTTAGAAGAAGGCGGGTTCCAATGCGGTTATTGCACACCTGGGATGGTCATCTCGGTGGTTGCCCTGCTGGATGAGAACCCGCATCCTACTCAGGTCGAAGTGGAAGAAGCTTTATCGGGTAACATTTGCCGCTGTACAGGATATGGAGGCATTTTGCGAGCGGTTAACAAAGCTATTGGGGGATGAGTGGATGGTCATTTCTGAATGCAAGTTTACACTGGATGAAGTAAATGCCATGAGCATAACGGAGTTTGTGAAGCATCTGGGAGGGGTTTTTGAACACTCGCCGTGGGTGGCAGTGGAAGCTTATAAGCAGATCCCTTTCCATTCAATAGAGCATCTCCATAGCACAATGATGCAAACCGTACTGAATGCTGATCGTAGCCGAATGGAGGGGCTATTAAAAGCTCACCCAGATCTGGCGACTAGGCTTCAAGTTACACCTTTGTCGGCATCGGAGCAACAGGGGGCTGGACTAGATCGGCTAACAATGGAAGAGTTCAATCTGCTAAACGATCTTAATAGAAAGTATACGGATAAATTTCAGTTCCCTTTTATTCTAGCCGTTCGTGGCAAAAACAAAGATGACATCATCAGTGCCATTGGAGCACGGGTAGAGCGTTCACCTCAGGAGGAATGGGTTCAAGCTTTTTCTGAGATTGGCCTTATTACAAAATTCCGCTTAAGTGATTTAATCATTCATTCATCATAATCGGGGAGGATGTCAGCCATGCTGGAACCAATTAACGGACGTACAATGTTTTATGGAAAAAGCGATGTTCTAACTTATCGTACCTATGCCAAACCGCTGGCCGTTACCCCTGTTCCCGAATCTTCCTTCACGGGCTGCGATAACATTATATTCGCGCATAATATTACATTTGCCGTTACGGGCGAAGCCTTTCTCCCTTCTTTTTCAGAAGGGGATAATTCTATGGTCGTTGCCACCGATTCCATGAAAAATTTCATCCTGCGCAATACCGCCGACTACACGGGCAGCACAACGGAAGGGTTGCTGCAGCTTCTCAGCAGCCGGTTTATGGATAGATACAGTCATGTCACTGCAGTTTCTGTGTCCGCAGATCGGTTGCCTTTTGAACAGGTAATGGTCCCCGGAGGCGAAGGGCTTAAGCAGAGTCAATTGGTGCTGCGGCACTCCAATAATGAATCCTATTCGGCTTCGCTGACAGTAAAACGTGGAGACAATGGGTCTGAGGTTGTCGCTCATGAATGCCGTTTGAAGGACTTACAGCTTATAAAAGTGAGCGGAAGCTCGTTTTATGGATTTGTCCGTGATGAGTATACAACTTTACCGGAGAGCTTTGACCGTCCGCTTTATATTTTTCTGAATATTAACTGGACCTATAATGATGTCGAGCATGCGTTGGATGGAGATCAAGGCCAATATGTAGCTGCGGAGCACATTCGTGACATCGCCCATAGTGCTTTTCATGAACTGAACAGTCCTTCGATCCAATCGTTGATATATCAAATTGGACTGCGTGTATTGTCCCGTTTTCCACAGCTGGCTACAGTCTCGTTTGAGTCCAATAACCGGACTTGGGAAACGATTGTTGAACCTGAAGAAAGTAAAGGTGGAGTGTTCACCGAACCTCGTCCACCTTATGGTTTCCAGGGGTTTTCTGTCAGCCGTGCAGATCTGGCTGGAGAGACAGCGTAATGAGCGGGCGTCTTACCACCCATGTGCTGGATCTGTCGCGGGGGATTCCCGCTGCAGGCCTGACACTTCAGCTCTGGAAGCTAACGGAGGGTATGAGCAAGCTTCTGTGTGAAGGGATTACGAACAGTGACGGGAGGCTAAATGCTCCGCTGCTGGAAGGGAACGGGATGGAGGCAGGCTGCTATGAGCTGTTGTTTATGGTCGGCGATTACTATCGTAGTGCTGATGTGGAGAAGCCGGCAGTTGGCATAGGGAGTCCGGTAAGCTCGATGCCTTTTTTTCTAGAACAGATCCCTATTCGTTTTCACATTGGAAGCTCTACAGACCATTACCATATACCTTTGTTAGTTGCTCCTGGTGGATACAGTACGTATCGAGGAAGTTAGGGAAGGTTTGATGACCGGAGGAGGTAGCAGCTCATGAAGGAGCCCTATGAACTTGTGATTAAGAATGGGAATGTAGTCCTGCCTGATCAGGTGCTTAAGCTGGATATTGCTGTATCAGAAGGAAGGATCGTCGCATTGGGCGAGAGGCTTTCTACTGCTCCGCTGACCCAAGTTATTGATGCCGAAGGGCACTATGTTCTTCCAGGGATGATCGATATGCATGTGCACTTTAATGAGCCGGGGCTGGGACATTGGGAAGGCTTTCGCAGCGGTTCTGCGGCATTGGCAGCTGGCGGCTGCACAACCTATGCCGATATGCCGCTAAACGGCAATCCGCCTACGGTGAACGAGGCTGCACTCCATCATAAGGTGAAGGCTGCGGCTGGTAATTCCGCGGTTGATTATGTGCTGTGGGGAGGGCTCGTTCCTGGGAATCTGGATGATTTGGAAGCCTTGGCAGCTGCTGGTGTCACTGGATTTAAAGCCTTTCTCTCCAATCCCGGAGGGGAAGGCGAAGGAAGATTCCGCGAAGTGGATGAGGATACGCTTTATCAAGGGATGCAGCGAATTGCTGCTTTAGGCGGGATTCTCGCCCTTCATGCCGAAAGTGAGGCTATCACGGCAGTGTTGACTGCAGATGCAGTGCGAAACGGCAGAAGCAGTGCGCGTGATTTTGCGGCTTGCCGTCCTGCTGAGGCGGAGCTGGAGGCAGTGTCTAGGGCGTTGTTATATAGTGAACGGACGGGATGTCGGTTGCATTTTGTCCATATCAGTACTGCTGCCGCTATTGAGAAGATCCATGAGGCTAAGCTTCGAGGGCTGGACGTATCGGCTGAGACCTGTCCCCATTATCTGGTCCTTACAGAAACAGATATGGAGACTCTCGGACCTGTCGCCAAGTGTGCACCTCCGCTGCGAAGTGGGCTGGAGCAGGAGAAGTTATGGGAGATGCTGGCCCAAGGCAAAATCGATCTGATCGCTTCAGACCATTCTCCGTGTCCTACGGAGTTGAAGGTGCAAGCGGAGTTGTCTTTTTTTGAGGCTTGGGGCGGAATCTCAGGAGCGCAAAGCAGTCTTGAGCTTATGTTCCATGAAGGTGTGAATGTCCGGGGCTTGCCGGTTACATTAATCTCTCGCTTGCTTGCAGGGCAACCCGCAAAACGCTTTGGATTGGAGCATCTTAAAGGCACTATAGCGCTAGGACTGGATGCCGATTTCGTACTGCTGAATCCAAACACAACCTATACACTGGCTGCTGAAGATTTGTTCTATCGCCACAAGCACAGCCCATATATCGGAAGAACGCTATCCTGTAAGGTAGCTGCTACGATATGCCGTGGGCAGGTAGTCTATACTTCTGAAGAAGGAGTGATTGCCGAGGAAGGTGGACAGTGGCTGCGGATAAGGAAGGAGCAGTATAGTCTATGAACGATTCCAGAGTTCAAGCATCTACCCAGAAACTGCTGGAGCTGCTGGAGGAGCTGGGGGCATATACCGCGTCTGGGCCGGGAGTTACTAGATTACTATATACGAAGGAATGGAGACAGGCGCAGATTTTTTTGCAGCAAAAAATGGTTGGTTTCGGCTTAAAGGTTACTACAGATAAGGTTGGGAATGTATATGGCCGCCTGTGTGGACGCAGTCCAGAGGAAATGGTTATTTTAACCGGATCACATATCGATACCGTGGTCAATGGCGGAAAATATGACGGAGCCTATGGGATCGCCGCTGCTATGGTTGCGCTGCAAGATTTGCAGATGAACTATGGTCAGCCGAAGCGGACGCTTGAGGTTGTATCATTTTGTGAAGAAGAGGGTAGCCGGTTTCCAATTGCTTATTGGGGTTCAGGTCATGTCACGGAAAGGTATGACGGAAGTGAAGCCGCAACCTGTAAGGATGCTGATGGAATATCATTACAGGCAGCAATGGAGGAATTTAGCTTTTTGCAAGGTGTAACGGAAGGGAATGGAGCCAGAAATGATATTGGGGCGTTTGTGGAGCTGCATATCGAGCAGGGAATTATTCTGGAGAAAACAGACACGCAGATAGGCGTAGTTCAGGGTATTGTTGGACAGAGACGTTACATGGTCAAGGTTAGTGGTGCGGCTAATCATGCCGGTACAACGCCGATGTTGATGCGGCAGGATGCACTGGCTAGTGCGGTAGAGATGCTGTATGTACTAGAAGGTGCTGCTAAATTGGCTGGTGAACCTCTTGTAGCAACATCAGGCAAGCTTGAGGTGCATCCAAATACACCAAATGTGATTCCGGGTGAGGTTTTATTTACACTAGATATCCGTCACATTGAAGAGGACGATTTGGAGTGTTTCTGTGCGAAGCTTTTTTCGCGATATTATGAAATCACCGCAGAACGTGGAGTAACCTTAGAAGTTACACCTGTGCTTCATACACTCCCTGCACCTATGGATACGAAGCTCTCTACAGCACTGGAAAATATCTGTCGGCAGCAGGGTAAAACCTACCGTACGATGGTAAGTGGAGCGGGTCATGATGCTCAGCTGTTTGCACCGCGTTGCCCCACTGCGATGATCTTTGTGCCAAGTCGATCCGGTATCAGCCATTCACCGGAAGAGTACACCTCCCCCAAGCAGCTTGCTGCTGGTCTTGAGGTGCTGACTGCGATGTTATATGAGTTAGCTTATTAGAGAGTTCATGGAACTTTTAAATATAAGGAAGTATATGGTTTACTCTATACTTTATCCTTATATTTCTCGCTGAAACGGAGCCTGTCCCTTAAAGGACGGCATAGCCGTTTCTACTTGAAGGGAGAGATCATCATGAAGCGTTACGAAGATTTGTCGCCTTCCCTGCGCTGCATTATGACTCCGGGTCCGGTGGAGGTTGATCCGCGTGTGCTGCGGGCGATGTCTTTTCCGGTACTGGGGCAGTTTGATCCAGAGTTCACTCATATGATGAATGAAACGATGGAGATGCTGCGGGAGCTGTTCGCTACCCGGAATGCATGGGCTTACCCCATAGACGGGACCTCACGCGCTGGTATTGAGGCGGTGATGGTCAGCTTGATCCTACCGGGAGAACGTGTGCTGATTCCGATCTTTGGCCGCTTTGGACATCTGCTTCATGAGATTGCCGAACGCTGTGGTGCTGAGGTATTCGTTCTGGAAAAGCCATGGGGAAGTGTGTTTGAACCGGAGGAAGTGATAGCAGCTATGGAGACTTTTAAGCCAAATGTGGTGGCGATGGTGCATGGTGAGACCTCTACAGGACGGGTGCAGCCACTCGCGGAGATTGGCAGAGCCTGCCGCCGAATGGATGCTCTTTTCATAGTTGACGCAGTTGCAACTCTTGGGGGCATTCCTGTCGAAACGGATGCTTGGATGCTGGATGCGGTTGTAGGAGGTACACAGAAATGCCTGTCCGTCCCTTCCGGAATGGCACCGATAACGTATAATGATCGCGCTGAAGCTAAGCTCATGACCCGGAAGCGAGTGGAGCGTGGGATTAGAACCAGCGATGCCCAGCTTGGTGAGTTGTCTTTTGTCCGCAGTAATTATTTCGATCTAGGCATGCTTCAGGATTATTGGAGCCCGCAACGTCTCAATCATCATACAGAGATGACCTCTATGCTCTATGCACTGCGGGAAGGCCTGCGGATTGCGCTTGAGGAGGGACTGGAGGCCAGATTCGCCAGACATCTGCTCCATGAAAAAGCACTTGTAGCTGGATTAACAGCAATGGGGCTTGCGCTTTACGGTGATCCTTCCTGCAAACTTAGCGTTGTTACCTGTGTGCTGATCCCTGAGGGCATAGACGGGGAATCCGTACGCACGCTGCTGCTGGATCGGTTCGGTATCGAAATTGCCAGCTCCTTTGGAGCTCTGAAAGGAAAGATCTGGCGCATCGGCACGATGGGCTTTAGCTGCCGTACGAATAATGTGCTGCGTTTGCTTGGTGCTTTGGAAGCAGCTTTGCTACGACACGGATTTGGAGTTGCTTACGGGCTTGGTGTTCAAGCGGCACTTGACGTATATGAGGAAAACGTAAGATAATCGTTGGAATAGATGCTGGCGGGTGAGTTCATACCAGGGGGCATGTCCAGCATGTTGGACAATCTTTGGAATAAGAAAACGGCTATCATCTGCAGGGATGACGGAGCCGTTTTTTCGTACAATATCAGATATGCCAACCATGATATTAACACAGCCGATGGTTAAGCAATCCTCTATGATTATGAATCTATTCACTACATCAAGAAAGCACTTGGATACTGACGGGGGAGAGATGAAGATGACAACTTTTACAAGAAAGCCTTTAGCAGATTGTGTACCTGAGCTTGTGGCTACGGCAAGAGGAGACAAACCGGCAACACTAGTAATTACAGGTGGAAAGCTGGTTAATGTATGCTCTGGTGAAATTTTAGACGGAATGTCTGTTGGTGTGCAAGGTGGACGCATCGCTTATGTTGGGAAAGATGTGACACATATGATTGGTGAAGGAACACAGGTTATTGAGGCGAACGGCAAGTATATAGCTCCGGGACTACTTGATGGCCATTGTCATATTGAGAGCACACAGCTGACCGTTACTGAATTCTCCCGTGCGGTTCTGCCGCTGGGCACAACAGGTGGTTTCTTTGATGCCCATGAGATTGCTAACGTATTCGGGCTAAAGGGGATTCAATTGATGCTCGATGAGATGCGGGGGACGCCGTTAGCTGCTTATATGCAGGTGGCTTCTTGTGTGCCTGCGGCAGGTGCGGAATTCGAAACAACGGGAGCCTCTATAGGGCCGGAAGAAGTGGCAGAAGCTTTCACTTGGGGACCTGATGTGATTGCTCTAGGAGAAGTAATGAATTTCCCTGGCGTTGTTTACGGCGATGAAAAAATGCTTGGAGAAATTCAAGCTACGCTGCGAGCAGGCAGATTTGTAGACGGTCATTTCACATGGCCTTCCAGCGACTGGAGACTGCCAGTGTATGCGGCGGCGGGTGTGACTGGAGATCATGAATGTGTTACTGCAGATGATGTGATTGAGCGCGTTCGATTGGGGATGTATGCCAAAATGCGCCGTGGTTCAGCATGGCATGATGTGGCTAAGACAATTACGGCTCATACAGAACACGGAATTGATACACGCCGGATGATGCTGGTAACGGATGACCGCAGTTCAGAGTCTTTGCGAGATGAAGGTCATATGAATTTCGTTTTGCGTGATGCCATTGCTCAAGGTGTTAAGCCTATAACGGCTATCCAAATGGCTACTATTAATACTGCTGAACGCTTCGGTTTAGCGCGGGATATTGGTTCTATTACTCCGGGTTCTTTTGCAGATATCATTCTGCTGGACGGGAATTTGGCGGATATTAATGTAGTGCTGACGATTGCCGCAGGTGTAGTCGTTGCGGAGAACGGGGTAATGACAGCAGAGCTTGCTAAATTTACTTATCCGGAGGAAGTGTTGGCATCGGTCCATTTGCCACAGCGTCCTACTTCAGAAGACTTCATCATAACAGCTCCAATTCAAACAGGTGAACTTACTACAAGAGTTATTAAAGTAAGAGAAAATCACGTAGAGACCATTGAGCTTATGGTTCCGATACCTGTAGTGGCAGGTCAATTGAATGTAAATGCCGTAGAAGGTTTGTGCAAAATCGCTGTGCTCGAACGTCATAAAGGTACAGGCAATAAATCAGTGGCCGTTGTAGAAGGCATCGGATTTAAAGAGCCTGCTGCCATTGCGATGACAGTTGCGCATGATAGTCATAATGTACTTGTCATCGGCAATGATGATGAGCTAATGGCTAAAGCTGCCAATGCGGTGGCGGATGCTCAGGGTGGTGTCTGTATGATCACATCCAGTGGAGAAACATTATTTCCGTTGGCTATTGCAGGTCTAATGTCCACGGAACCGTTCGAAATAGCTGCCGCAAAATCAGCTGCGATCAGCAAAGCGCTATATGATGCAGGTTGTACTTTGAATTATGCGTTTATGACCTTATCGCTGCTTGCATTGGCGGTTATCCCGACGCTACGCATCACAGATAAGGGTCTCGTTCGGATCTCGCCTGAAGGCATACAGTTAGTGCCGCTTTTTGTATAACTAAAGTGAACTGAATAATACTTAAGCAAAAGACTGTTTTGAGGTCGTTTATGACCATTCAGAACAGTTTTTTTGTTGGGTAAATAAGAAACTGCAAGGTTTTTAAAATATATATATTAAACAGATGAATTAAGATTGAAACATTTTTCTAGGGAATTAATGAAAAAATATTAATAAAGCGTAGTCAGCAGACGATAATAATGTTAAATTAGATAAAAATTAAAGCGAATGAATAGCGTTAATTTTACATTATTGGCATATAACGAAATTATAGATATCATCAGGTTTCAGGTAACCCAACTAAGAGGGACGAGGTGCATGAGAGATGATCAGATTAGAAACGCAAGATATTTTGAATATTAGCATGAAGCAAATGGCTGCTATTTTTAAAATGAAGCCGCTTGAGCTGAGATTTGTCACTGATTTTCAGGGTGAGAAATATCTCTTAACCAATGATAAGCTACACCTCAGCAACCAGCAGTATTGGGCAAAGGTTATGGAATGTGTCTTTGATGATCATGTTAGACCTGTGTTAATGTGTGAGGTGTTGTATTTCCTTCGTAACGAATTTCTGGATAGTGATATCAAGATATGCTTCTCATATGATTACGCAGAGAATGGGAATGGAGAAGCTACGGCGACGGCTGAAGTATCGTTTAATGATTCAGCTGATTTACAGCCGAGTGAGATTGCCGAGCTGATTGATTTTGCGTTGACCTTACAGGACAAGCAGTGGTTCCATGAACTTACTACTAAATATAAGCAACTTACAGCATAAGTATCCATGTTCTTAAATCTTATAAACTGACATAGTAAACCGTCTTATCTGCAGCAAAATATTTGCGGATAAGACGGTTTTTTGCATTACCAGCCCATGGCGTTTCGTTCAACATGCTGAGCCAGAAAATGAAGCCAGTCCTCATGATTATTCAAGCAGGGGACCGCAGTGAAGTCTTCAGCATGTCCTCCTCCAGCCTCATATTGTTCACGCCCTTCTATTGCTAGCTCATGCAGCGTTTCCAGACAATCGGTAACAAGGCCTGGAGAGAAAATCAAAGGTTTATGAATTCCGCGTTCCGCTAGCTTCCCCAAAACATCTGCTGTAGAGGGACCTACCCACTCTTCACGTCCGAAGCGCGATTGAAAAGTAACCTGCCAACGCCCGGGCTCCCAATTCATAGCAGATGCGAGAAGGCGTGCTGTTTCCATACATTGCTCTGGATAGGGATCACCTGTATCTGCATACCGTTTGGGGATCCCGTGGAAGGTCAGTACGAAATAATCAGGCTCCGAGCCCAGAAGTTCCATTTGATGCAATAAATGTGACTTCATGGCTGAAATATAGCCAGGTTCATTATAATAAGCATCCATAAATCTGAGAGCTGGAATAAGGCGCTTCGTTACCGGCCCAGTGGAGCTTTGGCGTCCTAGTGCAGCGAAGCTCGCCTGATCGAATACGGATGCCGTCGTAGTGGACGAATATTGAGGGAATAAAGGCACAATGATGATGCGTGTGACTCCGGTAGCTTCCAATTTATTCATTGCTTGTTCCATGCTTGGTTCGCTATACGCTAGGCCAAGCTCAACTTGATACCGTGGGCCTAGAAGCGCTTGCAAACCAGATTGCTGAGCTAATGAGTGGGAGAGCAGGGGTGATCCTTCTGTAGTCCATATTAGTCTGTACAGCTCAGCCGACCGGCGTGGACGTGTGCGCAGAATAACACCTCTCAGCAGAGGCTGCCAGAGCAGAGGTGAATAATCTATGATTCGGCGATCGGATAAAAAACGTTTCAGATAAGGGCGTACCGCCTTTGCAGTAGGTGCTGTAGGCGTGCCGATTTGGGCGAGTATAACTCCAATAGGCGGTTGTTTGTTCAAAGCTTTGAACTCCTTTCCCATGGTAGAGATCGTTCTAAAATAGCACATCTAATCTTGGATTCACAATAATCGAAATCACTTTATTTACATAGGGAAGAAGAAGTGGGATGTATTTGTTTGGAAAAAATAATCGAAAATCACATTTATGAGCAAATAGTGATGTTTCTTATAGGGTATGTGATTTTAGATACAGAGGAATGACGGAAAAGTTTGGTAGTATCAAACCAGAAATTGATTGAAAAAGCGTCTTCATTCTTTTCTAACATTATATGTGAATTATTTCACCTTTTATGCGGCTTTTTGTTAAAAGGAAGAAATGAATAGATTTTAGACATTATTTTTTGGAAAGTGATGGATAGCGCAAAGGCATGAGAGGGGGGATGAATTCTTATGAAGAGAGAAGTAATGCTTCATAAGAAGAGAAGGGGCGCCGTAAAAGGTAAGTTTAGTTAAGAAAAGCTATATATCACTGGGGATTTGGTAAAGGAGAATTTTATTGAAAAAACTAATTTCTTTAACGGTTAGCGCGGCAATATTGTTAGCGCCATTTGCTTACACACTTAATGTGCCTGCTTTAAACTTGAAGGTGGATGCAGTATCAGCAGCTTCTGAAGAAGCGGAAGCACCAGCAGCCAAACCAACGGCAAAACCAGCAGCAACAGCAAAACCAGTAGCAACACCAAAAGCAACAGCAACACCAAAAGCAACAGCAACACCAAAAGCAACAGCAACACCAAAGGCAACTGCGGCTCCGGCAGCAACACCAAAAGCAACAGCTAAACCAGCTACAACGCCAAAAGCAACCGCTGCACCAGCAGCAACCACAGTACCTGCTGCTACAGTAGCACCTGCTGCGACTGCTAAGCCTGAGCCAACAACATTGCCGGTTACAGTTAAAGAAAATGTATATCAAGATGGAGTTTACGTAGCGTATGGCGATGCATACTCCAAAGGTACTGAAGGCGCTAAGATCGTAATTAAAGATGGAAAAATCACTAGCATTGATCTCCTGAGAACCAGCCCTAAGCTGATCGATAGAGATGCTCGTAACAACTATAGCGCTTTATGGCAAGCTTATGGATTGATGACGAATAAATTGTTAGGAAAAACAAGAGATGGAGCAGCAGCAGTAGACGCTGTTTCGGGAGCTACCCGCTCTAGTAATGGATGGAAATTGTCTGTAGACAGAGCGTTTGAAAGAGCTCTAACAGTGAAAGATACAGATGCAATTTACTTTGATGGTGTTCATATGGGCATAGATCCTACAGGTAAATATGCAGTATTTGCAACCTACGAATCCAATAAGCTCACAGCTGTTAAAGTGTACCCGCTGAACAGTGCCGGTGATTTCGTGGATGAGAAGGCCTACACAGCTGAGCAATCCGCAGCAGTTGCAGCTATAACGCCAGCGTTGCTGGCTAAAGGAACAGCTGCGCAGCCTGTCGCAGGACTAGAAGCCGACTTTAAAGCTGCGACTAATGCTTTCTGGGATGCTGAGCAGAATGCTAAGATTGACAATACTTCTGCTTATGTAGACGGTTTCTATTCTTCTTATGGAACTGCAAGAAGTGTTGGTGTTGAAAGAGCTGACATCGTGATCCGCAATGGTAAGCTAGTGGATGTGAAGCTGTTCAGACTTGGGAACAACCTAATTGACAGAGGTGCAACGGCTTATGCTGAAGTTGTAAAAGCTAATGCTCCTATGACAGCTAAGCTGCTCGGAAACGGATCTTACTTCGCTAATTATGATGAGAAGGTTGATGGAATTTCCGGAGCTACAGAAAGCAGTCACGGTTGGAACCAGGCTGTAGAAAGAGCTTTTGAAAAAGCACTGAAAGTTCCTGGTGAAGCTAATTATTTTGACGGCAAATTTGCAGGTGTAGATAACCAGTCTAAAGTGTTATTGCTTGTAGATGTTGCTTCAGATGCAGTCACAAACATTAAACTAAGCTTGTTTGGAACTGACGGCAAGCTGATTGCTGATGACAAATTAAGTGCAGAACAAAAATCGCTGGTAGGTACACTTACTTCAGGATTACTTGCTAAAGGTGTACAAATGTCCGATATCACAGGTCAAGAAGAGTTATCCGCAGCTGCTAAAGCTGCACTGACGGATGCTTTGACCAACGCATCCAAAGTTCAAGGTACTTATAAAGACGGAACCTTCACTGCATTTGGAGATGCCTATGATAAAGGAACAAACAGAGCAGACGTTACACTGCGTAACGGTAAGATCGTAAACGTTGCCTTATATCGTGTAGGAATGAATCTTGTAGATAGAGGTAAAGCAGCTTACCCAGAAGTGGTAAAAGCAATTCCGCAATTGACTACTAGCATCCTTGCAGCAGGTACTAGAGAAGCTGTTCAAGATGTGGATGCAGTTTCCGGTGCAACTAGCAGTAGTGTAGCTCTTAAGACTGCGGTGGATAGAGCATACGGGAAAGCTGAGATTGTTGAAGCTAATAAAGCGGCTTACTTCGATGGAATCTTCATTGGTGTAAGTGCTGATAAGCTTGTAAATGTTATGACGTATGTTGAACATGGCGTTCCTGTTAAAATGCTCGTTTACTATCTAGATAAAAACGGAAGCACCAGAGCAGTTAACCAGTTGACTGACGCTGAGCTGGCTGTGAAGAGCGAGATTGAGTCGACTTCAACAGGCTATAGCTTACACAAGTATGGATATCGCGCAGCAGCCTTCGGAAATAATGATGCCGAGAAAGAAGTATCTGCTAAAGTGGTAGAAGCTATTAAATCAGCGCTTGAATCCGCTGGTAAATAAGCAATTTTCAATCAATAGTTAATCTATAAAGGGGGTTATTCTAGAGCCATATTATGGCCTGTGGAGTAACCTCCTTTATCTACCTGTACATAAAAATGAAAATAGATCGTATAGTGATTTAAAGGGATTTTGGACGTGAGTGTCTAAAGTTTAATATAGAGAGCAGGTACAAAGCCTGTTATTAATAGGAGGCTTCAACATGACACAAATTAAACAGCTCGCTCCACAGGATGAATTTGTTGGCTTTTATCTCTTAAGAGAGCTAGCGATCAAACAAACGAACGGTACCCCTCCAAAGGATTATTTTGACCTAGTCTTGGGGGATTCCAGTGGACAATTGTCCGCGAAATATTGGGATGTCAGCACAACCGATAAAGAAACTTTTTTTCCTATGGCACTGGTGAAGGTTCGTGGGATTGCGCACACTTATCGTGAAAAATTGCAAATCAAAGTAACCAAAATCAGATTGGTGAACGATGAGGATGGCGTTGCGCTAACGGATTTTATTCGCTCCGCTCCTATTCGTCCAGTAGACCTTATTCATACGATTAAAGGGGTTATGGCAAGCATCACAGATCCGGAGATTGCCTCAATTGTCTCCTTTTGTGTAAGCAAAGTGGAAGAGAAATTGATGCATTATCCGGCTGCCAAGACGCATCACCATGCTTATTTTGCCGGACTTGCTTATCATATGGTTCGTATGCTGGAGATCGGGGATTTTCTGTGCAAGCAGCGTCCGTTCTTGAATCCAGATTTAATGAAGGCTGGAATTATTCTGCATGATATCGCGAAGCCGGAGGAGATGATCTCTCAGCTCGGAATTGTCTCGGAATATAGCGTACAGGGTAAGCTGATTGGTCATATCTCGATGGCATCTAACTGGATTACGGAGGCAGCTATCCGCTTAGATATTGATTTGAATTCGGAGAAGGTTCTGGCGTTACAGCATCTCGTATTGTCACACCATAATTTGGGCGAATGGGGCAGTCCTGTTCAGCCGCAGACGGCTGAAGCGGTCGCTCTGCATCATATCGACGCGATGGATGCGAAGCTGCAAATGGTGGAGGATGCTCTGGATACCACACCAGAAACCGAAGAATGGACGCCATTCATTAGAGGACTGGAGAATAAAGCAGTCTATCGGATGAAGATCTAGTGTGTTGTGTTGATCTTGGTTGGTGATCAGGATGAACCGATGGGATGTTCACTGATTGCTGATAGTTCTTCCCTGTAAATCCAAACACCCAACCGGCAGTGAGTCGGTTGGGTGTTTTTCTGCTGAATAACGAAACATTTTATTACAAATAAAAGTTGTTCGTTCTTTGTTTGTTCACAGGTCTCTTAGCCGGTTTACTCTTTCGAGCAGAAAAAGGAGTGTACCCACCAGCAAACATAGTTCCGCTAGTATATCCTTGGCTGCTGGAGAGCGAAAGCGGATCACGGTGTGATTCTTGCTCCATAAGTCTTAATAGTACCGAGGCTGCAGCGCGCGCGTCATCGAGAGCGTCATGGTGCTTCAGCTGAATGCCGAAATGCTCGGAGACTACATTAAGCTTATGAGAGGGGAGCTCGGGCAGCATTTTTTTGCCTAATAAATATGTACATAAGTATTGAAAGCTAGGATAGCTTAAGGACATTCCATCGAGGCAATATCGCAGTACACTCATATCAAAAGCGGCATTATGTGCCACGACGATTTGCCCGTGCAACAAAGGTTCAACGGTAGGCCACAGTTCATCGAAGGTGGGTTGACCGATTACCATGGAGGGGGTGATGCCATGTATTGAAATGTTCATGCCGTCAAACCGCTGCTTGGGATCGATCAGCCAAGAATGTTCTGTTGTTATCTTTCCATCTTTTACTTCCACGAGTCCTAAAGCACAGGCGCTGGATCGACTGGAATTCGCCGTTTCAAAGTCAATTGCTATAAAGTCCATTCGTAAAGCTCCTTATCTATCATATATACATTCATATTAAAGTAGTAAAATGATAAATACAATCTAGTACAAGTACAAGAGAAAAGCCATGATATTCTACATAATAGAATTGTCATGGCTTTTAGGGCTGTGGTTATTAATTATAGTTAAACGCTATACTTCTCCCCCAGCAGCGATGTAAGCATCAAGTACCCGTTTGAGTGCTGCTTTTTGGCTTGCACTGATGGTTCTATCCTCTTTCCGTTGATCTCCTTCAAGACGCATAATGGTTTTCTCGGATTCAATGAGCTGAGTCAACATCTTGATTTGTGATTTGTTGAGTGTTTCATCATGATATTCCCAAACCCCCGGACTATTAATATCCGTGCTCATATCTCTTTCTGCTCCCATAAATCCAGGATTTATTTCAAATTTTTGACCATCTATATTAAAGATGTAATTCTTAATGAATATCCAGCTATCACCGGTGTATTGTATTTTTAACCGTAGCCCAGAAGTTATTTGTCCATCCTTGATTCCAAAATAAGCGTAAATGCCATTTTCATTGATGTACTTTGGCGCTTCTTTATCTTGATACCATGTAATGCCTTCAACTTCATCTACTGTTTTCACCATTTGTGCAAGAGCCGCATCTTGCTTGGCTTTGATAGCAGCAGCTTCTTTTTCTTTTTTCTCTGCATCAGCTTTAGCATCTGCATCTGCTTTTTTCTTTGCCTCCGCCTCTGCAGCAGCCTTTGCTTCTGCGTCAGCCTTAACCTGTTCAGCATCATTTTGGACTTCAGCACTTACAGTAGTTGAATTATCATTGCTGTTTGTCGAAGTTTTTCTAGACGTATCTGCTGTTTGAAGAGTTTTATCTGAGTCGGAATTTCCTCCAACCACTGTAAATACAATCATTAAAATAAACGATAGCAGGGATAAAAGAAATTTAATCTTTGCAGGTTTTTTACGTATTGCCGAGACAATCCCAATGATTCCAAGTGTAATAAAAGCGAGAAAACAAATTACGACTAAAAATGCCATTTTACAATTCCCCCTAAGATAAAAAAGTATTTTTGTGTAAAAAATCCACAAGTTATGAATATTGGATAACTATTCTACGCATAGTTTAATATAAAGATGCAGTTTTATCACCATAATTTTCTTGTTTATAACAATATATTGAATTGACTTGATAGTCTCGTTATCTTGCTATCCTATTCAAGAATCCGTACACTGCAAAATAGATGTTGTATATTATTATTAAGCTCAGATACGGGAGGTAATATTTTGAGCGCTGTAACTACTAAATTTTTTGAATATGGGCAAGCAGAAATGGATTACCTAGGAAGTGTCGACCCAGTGCTAGGTGCGGCGATAGCGCGGATGGGGAAAGTGGAGCGTGTGATTATTCCGAATCTTTTCACTGCGCTTATTTATGCCATAGTGGGTCAGCTAATATCAGTCAAAGCCGTTCGGACCATCTGGACAAGAATGCAGGCTCAATTCGGAGAAATAACCCCGCAGCAGCTATCTATACACACAGCGGATGAGATACAGGGTTGCGGCATGACGATGAAAAAGGCATTATGCATTCATGATATTTCTAATCTGGTCGCGCAGGGTGATTTTAAGCTGGAGGAGTTATATGGATTTTCCGATCAAGAGGTTATTCAAAAACTCATGAAGCTAAAAGGCATTGGCAAGTGGACAGCAGAGATGATGTTAATTAATTGTATGGAGCGTCCAGATGTAGTTAGTTGGGGAGATATCGCTATCCGTCGTGGCATGATGAAGCTGTATGGGCTTGATACGCTTACCAAAGAGCAATTTGAACAATACCGTCTTCGGTACTCACCACTCGGTTCAGTAGCCTCCATATATTTGTGGGAGATTTCATTTCAATAATTAAAAAGCAGGGAGTACTTTCATGGACAAAACAATAAAGGAACAGCTCGTGGAGTTAGCTGACGCGGACTACCAGAAGTTTTCTGCGGCTTTACTTCCCACAATCGATAATGTGATAGGGGTCAGGCTACCGGAGCTGCGTAAGCTCGCCAAAACCATTGCAAAGGGAGACTGGAGAGCTTATTTGGAGCAAGCCGAGTCTGATTATTTTGAAGAAATAATGCTGCAAGGGATGGTGCTTGGTTATGTGAAGACAGATCTTGAAGAGATTCTGCATTATATGGCGGACTTTATTCCTAAAATCGATAACTGGTCGGTATGCGATAGCTTTTGCACTGGCCTGAAGTTTACGAGAAAGAATAAAGAGCAGATGTGGGACTTTATAGTGCCTTATCTTTCATCTGAAAAAGAATATGAGATTCGATTTGCAGTAGTAATGATGTTAAATTTTTTTATCGAAGAGGCATACATCCGACGGATTCTACAACTTCTCGATAAGGTCAGACATGAAGGATATTATGTAAAAATGGCGGTTTCTTGGGCGCTTTCAATGTGTTATGTAAAGTTGCCTGCGGCTACGATAGATTATTTGAGAACCAACAACTTAGATGATTTCACCTATAACAAGGCTTTGCAGAAAATCACAGAGTCTTATCGTGTAGATCCGGAAACGAAAAAAATGATACGAGGGATGAAGAGGAATAGAAAAAACAAGCCCCTTATGTAGCTCAGTAGCTGAGAAATAAGGGGCTTGTTAGTATATTTATTTTTTGTCAGTATTCATTTTCCGGTTGCGAATACGTTCAATTTCATCATCTACGGCACTACGAAGGTTGGGATCAATGGATGAAGCTACGCCTGCGCCTGAGTTGGATTTATACTTGGAGTTTTCCGCCAGAGCTTCCCATTCGAAAATTTTCTCTTCCATTCGTTCGAAGCCGCGTGAAGCGGTACCCACATTTGGTCCTTTTACACTGTTGCTATGAGGAGCCGAGCTTAGTGTTTCTGTAGCTTGCTGAGCGCGAGCGATAAGCTCGGTTCTTTTCGCTTTAAGATGTTCGCGTTCTTCTTTAGCTCTAGCGATATTGATCTCCAGCTCAGCCAGGGATTGCTGAGTTTGTGCCTGACTATTGATACTCTCATCTAATTGTTCTGTATACCGCAGCTTGGCCATGAGTGCAAGACGTGCTCTTTCTTCATTTCCTTGCTCAACCGCTTGAACGGCTTCAGCTTCGCTTTGCTCTATCAACTGAGTATATTCTTGCTTACGGCGTTCCAATACACTCGCTGTAACCTTTAAATCACGCTCATTGCGTTCAGCAGTAGCTATTTCGTTCTCAAGATCGCGCAGATACTGTCCTGTTAGCAGCACCGGATTTTCTAATTTATTAAGACCTTCGTGTAGGGCAGCTTTGGTAAGGGTGGAAATTCTTTTGAATAGACTCATGTTTTATCTCTCCTTAGTATGTTTGATTGTGAATGAATGACGGTCTGTTAGTAGAAATCAGGTCCATCTGAAAAGCTGCCAAAAGGTTCTTTAGGGACGATGATGCTGGCGATGATGTAAAAGATAAGGACTGTACCAAAGCTGAAAAGTGCTGCAGCAACGGTCACGAGACGGAGTACTGTGGCATCAATGCCTGACCAAAGAGCAAGTCCTCCACACAAACCACTAATTTTTTGATCACTTCTGGATCGATATAATTTTTTCATTTATTATTGTCATCCTCTCTTATGGGGGTGATTGTTATTGAATCTTGCTACCCGCTTGCTTATGTACTCATTGTAAAGTCTTTTCGAATGTGGCAAAACAGCCTGAAGACGGTTTTTGTTACCAGACTTGAGTCGAGGTTCGTTCCCGCAGGAAGGCGGGGGAAATAAGTTCAGAATTGTGGATGAACAACAAATTGTGGTTGAAGTTAAGTACAATAAAGAAAGGAATACTTGTGAAGGTGTCGAAATATGCTTATATTATGACTACTACGGAATTGGGGGCTGAATATGAGCTTTTTTAACAAGGTAAAGGCAGGCGTAAGCGAGGCTGGGAATAAAGCAAAGACAGTGGTGGAGATCAATCGATTGAAATTACAGAACAACAGCAAGCAGAATGACATTGACCAGCAGTATCAGGTTATGGGTAAACTGTTGTTTGAAGCTGTAACCCAAGGTGCAGGACCACTGCCGAGTGAGCAGATCGAGAAGAATATTTCCCGTATTCTTGAACTGAAATCGGAGATTGAGGTTAATCTTGCGCAAATCGCTGGGTTGTCCGATGTGAAGCAATGTAAAGCATGCGGTGGCAATGTGGCAATTGAGGCTCGGTTTTGCCCGAGCTGTGGATCAACTTTTGAAGTAGCTCAAGAGCCAATTCGGGATGTAACACCATCGTCGATTACTTTGGATAAGAAGGAATAACCTTACTGCGTGTAAGAAATTCATGAGCAAAAGGACAGCCCAATAGCTGTCCTTTTTTTATTTTAGGGAGAGAGGTTATTTAACTTGGCAGCATGACGTTTCTTGAAATGATACACAATAAGCAACATAAGCGGTAGAACAAATGCAACAGTGAAATCCCAATCTACCCAGTAGGTAGGGATTTCCTTTACATAGAAAATGATGTCTTTGGCAATCAGTTGTGACATACCAAATAACAGAAATCCAGTGGGTAAGATCAGAGGACGGTGGCTTTTGAGTTTAAATATTTGAGCTGTACCTAATGTTAAAGCATAGTAATAAATGGCTGTTTTGAAGTACGTGCTGATAATCCATGCTGTAGCCATAAGCGCTTCAATACGTTGTAGAGAATTAGCAATATTAATTTTTTGAGCAAGAATATAAGCGGCATAAAATTGATGTTCAGAAGCGTAAACACCAAGAACGGTAAGGGAAAAAAATAAGATGAGGTTAAGTCCCAGCGCTCCGATGATCAAGGCTATGAAAATATCCCGGCTTGTTTTGCTATTCTTCTGAGCATAAGGATATATCATAAGAAACACGCACAATTCACCAAAGGGATAAAAAACACCATACATCAAAGTATGGAGCATGTCCGGTACTGGTGTGTTCATGATGGGGTATAAACGTTCCATTTTGACATCGGGCGTCAGCAGAAGCAGAAGACCGATCAAAAAAACCGCAAATAAAGGAAAAAAAAGCTGAGCTGCCCGCCCCAATGTTTCCAGACCAAGCCTTACGCCATATACGAGTAGGAAAATAGCCATGAAACGAATAACCCCGCCAGGTGTTTTCTCGTAAATCTGTGTACACATGAAATCCTCAATTTCTCTTATGTAAGTGGAAGCGGCAATCAGGAAGAACACTAGATAGAACAAGGCTACAGCAGTTCCAACCCACTTTCCTAAAATTTGTAGGCTAAGCTCGATAATATTCTTGTTGGGCTCAATATCTGCTAAGTAAAGCAACAATTTTATGCTCGCAAGACCCAAGGGAATACTAATCAAAGCAGCGATCCATGCATCTTGTTTCGCTCCTGCTATCATTAATGCCGGATACACAAGCGCCATATCCCCAATAAATGTGAATAGCCCGAGTATAATCATTTGATTGGTACTAATTCTATCTTTCTCCAAACTCATATACCCCCTCAAATTTATTGGACTAGTTTTAGTATGGTTGTACTTACCAGAATTATGCCAACCCGATTTTTATTCCGGAGGAATAATTATCATAATTAACATCAAACTATACTCATCTATCTAGGTGAAGTGGAGGCTACATCATGAAGAGTTCGGAGACTGGAACACTATCAAAACAATTGAAAACCAATATTGATCAGTTGTACGGATTGCTGGGCAGAAGTTCTGATGTAGTGATAAAAGAATTGCAGATAGAAGAAAATACTCATATTTCTTTGATTTACATAGATGGTCTTGTGGATACTCAGGTTCTGCATAATTCAATTTTGTATTCTTTGCAGGAACATATTCCTTATGAACAGCTAGCGAAGCTTGAGTCCGAGCAGAAAATTGAGATCATTAAGAAACAGATATTAATAGCCGGTGATCTAACCGTCATTGTTGATTTCAACCAATTTATACACGAATTATTGTCCGGTAGTGTAATGCTGCTGCTCGATGGGACATCCACCGCTCTCCGGATCGGTTTACCTGGCTGGGAAGATCGCAATGTAGGGGAGCCCAGTTCGCAATCGGTTGTACGAGGTCCAATGGAAGGATTCACTGAGAATTTGCGGACGAATACGGCACTGGTGCGGCGGAAAATAAAGGATAGCCATTTATGGCTGGAAACCGTTCAGATCGGAAGGGTGACTCAAACTAGTGTATCCATTATGTATCTAAACAACATCGCAAATAAGGATTTGGTGCAAGAAGTAAAACGCCGTCTGAATAAAATTGATACGGACAGCATTCTCGAAAGTGGATATATTGAAGAATTTATTCAAGAGACGGTATTTACACCTTTTCCTACCGTCTACAACAGTGATCGTCCGGATACGATTGCAGCAGGTATTTTGGAAGGGAAAGTGGCCATTCTTGTGGATGGAACTCCTTTTGTACTATTGGTACCCACATTTTTTGTGGCATTTTTTCAGTCAGCCGAGGATTATTACCAAAGGGCCGATATTGGAACATTACTGAGATTAGTTCGTTTTATTTCGTTTTTTATTACTTTGCTTGCACCTTCATTGTATGTTGCGATCACTACTTACCACCAAGAGATGATACCAACCAATCTTGTAATCAGTTTAGCTGCTCAGCGGGAGAGTGTTCCTTTTCCTGCTTTTGTTGAGGCGCTGATCATGGAAATGACTTATGAGATTTTGCGGGAGGCCGGGGTACGGATACCTAAAAATATTGGACAGGCAATTTCCATTGTCGGAACGTTAGTAATTGGGCAAGCAGCGGTTGCAGCAGGCTTTATTTCATCTGCAATGGTCATTATTGTATCGCTTACAGCCATTTCTAGTTTTGTTATTCCGGAGACAGGAATGTCTATAGCTGCGCGGATGATCCGTTTTGTGCTTATAGCTTTAGCCGGTTTTATCGGATTATATGGAATTCTATTCGGTATTTTTATCATCGTACTGCATTTGTCGAGCTTGCGTTCTTTTGGAATGCCTTATATGAGTCCGCTTGGGCCTTATAATTCCAAAGACTTAAAGGATTCTATCTTTCGCTTTCCGTGGCCTTTATTAAAGACAAGACCCGTTCAAAACAAGACGCAGAACTTATTTCGTCAAAGCAGAACCAGTGATGAGGAATCGAAAAAATGAATAAAAAATTAGTTAGAGGCGTTCTCCAATTGATGATAGCGCTCCAATTTACGTTGGTGCTGAGTGGTTGTTGGGAAAGGAAGGAACTGAATGAAATAGCCTTTGTACTGGGGATAGGGATCGACAAGGCTGAAAAGGGTTATACCGTTTCGATGCAGGTCGTTATTCCATCTGCGATATCCTCACAATCGACTGGAGGTGGGGGAGGCACGGGAGTCCCTGTGGTCGTTTATAAATTCACGGTACCTACGTTTTATGATGCACAGCGTATGTTGAATCTGGACAGTTCCAGGACAAGTTATCTTGGTCATATCCGGGTGTTGGTTATTGGGGAGGAGCTTGCCCGCTTCGGAGTGGGCGAGATACTGGATGTATTTAAAAGAAGTCGTGAGCCACGTATGGATTTCTACGTTATGGTTGCCAGAGGTACAACTGCCAGTGATGTCTTGAATGTCCTTACACCTATGGATAAATTACCAGCGAACAAATTATTTAGTTCCCTAGATAATTCTTATAAAGATTCAGCAAAAACGGTCGCCGTCACGCTGGATGATTTTATTGAAAATTTATTGTCTCAAGGTGAAAATCCTGTACTGACCGGAGTGGAAGTGATGGGAAATCCAAAAGATGGGGAAGAAAAAAGCAATGTAGAGCGAACAACGCCTAAGACGAGATTGGAATATCATACGGTAGCTGTGTTCAGAAAAGACAAACTGATAGGTTGGCTAAACGAGGGTGAAACGATCGGTTACAATTATATCAACGATAAGGTAACCTCACATTCTGGCCCGATAGCTGGAAAAGACGGAAAGCCCATTGTTATCGAAGCGATCCAGGCTTCAACCAAACGCAAAGTAAAAATTATTGATGGGGAGCCGCATATTTACCTTCATGTGAAGGCGCTTTGCAATATTGAAGAAGTGCAAAGTATAGAGAATTTGGAATCGGAAAGTACTATAAGACGTTTGGAAAAGGAAACAGAGAAACGGATTGTAGAGCGGATGCAAAACACGGTGGAGCAAGTAAATAATCGCTTCAACGTTGATATTATGGGATTTGGACAATCGATCTACCATGCCAGTCCTAAAGCCTGGACAAAGCTACAGCAAAAAAAGGGCGACGATTACCTTAAATCATTGCCCATCCATTATAGTGCCTCAGTAGTTATTAACCGCGTAGGTCTAACAGATAATTCTTTTCTTGAAAAAATCAAGGAGTGAGTCAAATGGTGTTATTGTTTTTTTTGGTGCTTGCTGTAGGTTGTATGGCACTTGATTTGCCTAAATTAGTGCGAAAGCGCCGAGTACGTGATCTTAGCGTATATTTTATATTTTGGATTTTGGGGCTTGGCGCGACCCTATGCACGTTGTTAAAATTGAACATCCCCAGTCCGCTGTTTCTGATTATTTTTATCTATAAGCCAATAAATAATTTATTTGGAGTATGGTTTCATTAACAACGACGGATTTACAAATGATTAAACCCCTTAAAATAAGCATTGGATAAAACTTCTGGTTTATCTGATGAAATTCTAAGGGGTGTATTTTTTATGACGATCAAAACCAAATTCTCGATTGTTGTAAAAGCAAATTAAAATATTCATTGCTATATACAATTAAATACAATAAAGTTGTCATATAGAGGGAAATTTTGTCGATTTTTCTGTAAAAATGTTCCAATCCACATTGCATCAGGTGACTTTAGGGTCTATGAGGTTCGAATCCTCTTCCTGAAAAAGACATAAGAAAGTGGTGCGCATATGAGTAGCAACAGATTTGAGAACAAAGTAGTTATTATTACAGGTGCAGGTACCGGAATCGGAAAAGCTACAGCCTTAAGAGTAGCAAGAGAGGGCGGTACTGTAGTAGTTGCCAATCGATCAGATGCCGGCGCTAACACAGTTGAGGAAATTAAGGCTCTAGGTGGGGAAGCGATGTTTGTTCGGTCAGATGTTTCTCTCGAAGCAGACTGCAAAAATATCGTAGATCAAACATTAGCAGCTTATGGGAAAATTGATTGCTTATATAATAACTCAGCAATTACAGGAGACAATACGGATGTTATAGACTATGATCCGTTGTTGTTTCAAAAAGTGATTCAGACAAATCTCACTAGCCAATTCTACATGTTGCATTATACATTACCTCATATGAAATCTGGCGCTTCCGTCCTAAACTGCTCCTCTTTGCATGGTATTTTTATCGGGATGGCCAATGATGCAGCTTATTCAGCAAGTAAACATGCTATTGTGGGGATGACTAAATCGGTTGCCAAAGAAGTGGGTCACCGTAACATTAGAGTAAATGCCCTTTGCCCTGGACCTATCCCTACACCAACTATGAACAGATATGAAAAGCTGTTGTCTGACGATGTAGAGATGCTTCAATCTCTTATTGCTTCTGGAACGGCTCTAGGTAGATATGGTACGCCTGAGGAAGTAGCTGCTTTTGCATGTTTCCTTCTAAGTGATGAGGCTTCGTTTATTACAGGTACAGCACATGTGATTGACGGGGGCTATTCCGCAACAAAGTAATCATCGATTAATCTACTTATGTAACAACTAATTCTAGTATCTAAGGTTTTGCGGCGTATTCTGATTTCAAAATCCTGTAGGATGAATGGACTTGAATCGGAAGTCGCACGCAGAGCCTTTTTTAGTTGTCTAAAAAACAGATTCTTCGTATGTTGGCAAATTGAATGGTTGCAAGAGACAGTAGATACGCAAAAATAAATGAATTAAGGAAAATATGACCATGGATATGTTGGAATTTGTAGAAAATTGTATTTTAATATAAAGAAAAAAAGAAATTTGTCGATAATAATATAGGTAATATGTATTAGTTAATATTCTAGAAAGGGTGTTGTTATAAAAACGATACAGGAAGTAGATGTCGTCGCCCTGAAAAAGCCTGGGGCGGGTATTTTTTGTCTGTGAAGTTACATACATTTCATCTCTATTATTAAAAAAATAACTTTAAAACTTGGAGGAAAAAATTATGTCATACACAATTAAGTACAACCAAAATGAGAACCATATCGATGTAGTATCTATTGATTTTTCAGCTGAAGATGTTCCAGGATACCTGAAAGATTTTGAAAATATCATGAAGCTTGTTAAACCTAAATTCACAGGAACAACTGATGTAACTGATTCTAAAAGTGTACTTACTCCTGAAGTTGCAGCTATGCTAGCCCCTACTGGTGCGATGGCGAGTGAAGCTGGTCAAGCAGGATGGGCTTATGTAACTAAAAACCCAATTTGGAAGATGCAATTGAAACGTATTTTTGGTAGAGATTTTGCAGATGCTTACGATACCTACGAAGAAGCTAGAACATACCTGAAAAGCTTGCAATAATCTAATCTTACAGTTAGCAAAAAAGTGCGGAGAATTTTCTCCGCACTTTTTTGCTTTATCTATATTTAAAATTGAAAATCTTCATCTTTCAGCGGTTCCACGTTAAGCGCCCGGACGTATCCGTTACCTTTTTTCGAGAAGAAATCATGCTGCTTGGTGTGGGTACTGATGCCATTCTGAACAATCGGGTTGATCTCTTCCTCGTCGAATAGCGGATCATGCCCCAGATTCATCATGGCTTTGTTAGCATTGTATCTAAGGAAGGTCTTGACCTCGTCCACCAGTCCGATGGGAGCGTAGATCTGCTCGGTATAACGTTCTTCATTCTCATGTAGCAGTCTAAGGAGGTCTACCAGCTTCTGGTGTAGCTCACGCTGCTCGTCATCTGGTAGCCCGTCAAAGATCTCCTGCGCCAGCACACCGACATATACGCCATGGATGCTCTCATCCCGCAGAATAAGGTCGATGATCTCACCGCTGCATGTCATTTTGCCTTGGCCAGCCAGATAAAGCGGGTAGAAGAAGCCACTGTAGAACAAGTAGCTCTCGAGCAGTACTGAGGCTGCCATGGCAAGGTACAAATCTTTGGGTGAATCTATTTTTTTGTAATATTGGGATATGGTCTCTGCCTTAAACTGCAGATAAGGGTTCTCTTCAACCCAGCGGAATACATCGTCAATCTCCTCTGTGGAGGATAAAGTGGTGAAAATGCTGCTGTACGATTTGGCGTGAATCTGTTCCATCATGCCCATAAAGCCAAGCACAGCCTTGCGCTGAAGACCTTCAACATGCTCCATAATCTGCGGCATCCCTACTCCGCCTTGAATCGTATCCAGTAGCGTGAGTCCGCCGAGTACCTTCATATAGGAGTCCTTTTCTTGCTCACTAAGCGTGAGCCAGGACATTTTATCATCGGATAATGGAATTTCATCGTCCGTCCAGAATTGCATAATGTTCTGATTCCAGAACATCAATGAGAAATCGTCGTCAGGACGATTCCAGTTAACGGCTTGGATAGCGGTCATAATATGGCAATCTCCTTTTCTGCGGCTATAGCCTTCCAGTTAGATCGAGCAGGTGAGGCATTCCTCAACGGACAGCTTTTTGGTCCGGGTGTAATACAGCGACTTCAGGCCTTTATGCGCCGCATACAGATAGGAGCGGGCCAGTTCTCTGGTGGAGACATCGCTGTTCACATGCAGAACGGTCGAGATGCCCTGATCGATATGGGGCTGAATTTCCGCGATCAAATCGATTACCTTGAACTGATCCATTTGGTAAGCCGATTTATAGAAAAATACATTGTCTGGACGCAGGTACGGCATCGGATAGTAAGTCGTCGAATTGGCATAAGTCCGTGTCTCAATCTGCTCTACAATAGGCATAACGCTTGAAGTAGCATTTTGAATATAGGAAATGCTGGCTGTCGGCGCAATTGCCAAACGGTAAGCATGGTATAGGCCATTTACTTTTACTGCATCCCGTAGTTGTTCCCAGTCCGTAAGGGATGGGATGAAAATATCTCCGAACAGCTCTTGTACCCTTGGCGTTACAGGGCGGTAATCCGTAGTCAGGTAACGCTCGAAATAAGCTCCGGTAGCATAATCAGAAGCGTCAAATCCATGGAAAGAGCGGCCCGTTGCAGCAGCGATCTCCATGCTTTTTTCCAGTGAATGGTAGTTCATGGTCATGAAGAAGGTCCGGGCAAAGTCGCGAGCCTGTTCGCTCTCATAAGCAATCTTATTCTTGGCCAGATAGCCGTGTAGATTCATGACGCCGAGACCGACGGAGTGCATTTCTTTGTTAGCTTTGGCTACGCCTGGGGCATTAGAGATGCTGGTCATATCGCTGACGGCAGTCAATGCGATCATGCCTTCATGTACCGATTCACGGATTTTGCCATGCTCCATCACGTTGACAATGTTCAGGGAAGCCAGATTGCAGCTTACATCACGGCGGATGGTATCTTCCTGTCCGTAGTCAGCAATTTCTGAGGTCTCCTGCAGCTGGAAGATTTCCGTGCAGAGGTTGGACATTTTGATCTGTCCGACGTTTTTCAGGGCATGGGCCTCGTTGGCGTTGCTCTTGTTCATAATATATGGATAGCCAGATTCCAGCTGGATCATGGCGATTTTGGTCAGCATATCCCGTGCGCTCATGGCCTTTCTCTTTTTGACACGTGGATCGGCTAGCAGCTTATCGTACATTTCATCCAAATCCATGTCATCAAGATGCGTGCCATAAGCCTTGTACACACTGTAAGGGGCAAATACATGGAGCGGTTCATTGTCCTTCGCCAGCTTATAGAAACGATTCGGAATGATCAGGCCGATGGACAGGGTTTTGAGTCTTGTTTTTTCGTCGGCGTTGATCTTCTTACTGTCGAGAAATTCAAGAACATCCCAGCCAAAAATGTTGTAGTAGGCGGCTCCAGAACCTTTACGTTGACCCATCTGGTCAGCATAGGAGAAGCCGTCTTCCATAAGCTTGAGCACAGGTATAATGCCCTTAGCCGCATCCTCGACACCCTTGATTGTCTCTCCACGGGAACGGAGCTTGGACAGGTTGACAGCCACGCCACCGCCGATCTTCGATAGCTGCATGCAGGTATTGAGCACATAGTTGATCGAATTCAGCGAGTCGTCCATTTCAATAAGGAAGCAGGAGACAAGCTCACCGCGCCGGCTCTTGCCGGCATTCAAGAAGGTAGGAGTCGCTGGCTGCAGACGCTGCTCCATCATCGAACGGGCAAGCATGCTGGCAGTAGCGGCGTTGCCGCGTCCTAGGTGAAGGGCAACTGCCGCCACACGATCCGGATAATGCTCCAGATATTGCTTGCGGTCATTGCTTTTTACAGCGTAATCCGTATAGAACTTGGAAGCTGCCATATAGGATGGAAAACTGAAGTTATAAGAATGGGTAATTTGGTAGACATCTTCAATCTCAGCCAAGCTGTACTGCTCATAAAAATTTTCGTAGAAATCCTGTTCAATCATATAATCAATTTTGGCTTTTGTATTGGCAAAAACCAAGCTCCGCCGTTCTACATGCCTCATAAATTCGGCTACTGCCTCAAGGTCTTTATCCAATTGAAAGAAACCACTTTCGTCTCTCTTCATCAACATGTTGTTTAATTCAATATGCCGCAACTCGGCTCACCTCCTGTTTAATTCGTTCCACATCACCAAAAGTACCCGATAGCTCAAATTTACCGATAACTGGCACGTTGTACCGATCTGCAATCAAGTCTGCGCTATGCGCGAACAGCTCGCCCCAGTTCTTGTTGCCGCTGGCGGCGATGCCTTTCAAATTGGAATTATTGTTCTTTAAGAAAGTAGACACCTTCTCTGGAATCTGTCCAAAGCCGGTGGTATATGTAATAAGCACATAGGGCTCATCAATGGTCATATGCTCTTCAATCTGCACAGCTGGCAGCTTAAGCTTACCAATGAAGCGTTTGACGTTTCCCGTTTTCGAATCGTAAGCGACTAGCATGGAGTCTCTCCCCCTGTATATATTAAACCTGATTTAAATACTGTAAAGATTGAATAGATAAGCTATAAATACTGGAAAATCATATGGATACTATATTTAGTGTGCGTTGTTTATTTTAATCACTATATGTTGAAAAGTCAACATGAAAAGTACAACATTAATAGCTGTTAGTTGGTCTGCAAAACGCTCTATTAATCTATTAAAATCCCGACAATACACCATTTATCAGCGGGATCAGATGCTTCATTGTCGAAGCAAATGAATCAAAAATATAGGAGTTGTACAATTTCCCCCGTACATGCACTTCTAGGCATCTACCCACATACAATAAGATGACCATGAACCCGTAAGGCTAACAGATCGGTTTCATTGTACAAGTGCGGGAGGTGTCGCCAAGTTGCCTGGATTCTTAAGTACGATCGCGTTGCTAATCAAAGAACTGACGTTGCTGGTATCCTACGTAAGGAACAACGCATTTCCACAGCCGCTCTCGGAGCAGGAGGAAAGCAAATACTTAGGCATGATGGCTGAAGGGGATGCTAAAGCCCGAAATTTGCTTATCGAGCACAATTTGAGACTTGTCGCCCATATAGTAAAGAGGTTGTGGACACAATACGATGTTGTTTTGATGGACAAGCAAGAAGGGAGTGAACTAACGGAGCGATAATTAGCGGAGTGTATCTGATGAATAAACAGTTCAAATTAATGCTTCCTTATTAGGGAGCTTTTTTCATTTGTATGAGTTAAGACTAATAAATAACTTTTCCCTCTACAAAGATCAAAACACATGGTACAATTTAACTGTTTGCCAGAATAAAGGGGGAATGTGTAAATATATGTTGTATTAAGAACGATTTTTATACTTTTACTTGCTTTAAACTTCTCGAGTTATAAGGACTTATAGGTTGAAAATTTGTACAATATCAACTCAACAAACGGGTTAAACGACTTTAGAATATTTTTTTGTTGAATATGTAAGGTGGAACATGTGGTCTTATCTAAACCGCATTGTTCGTTTTTGAAATAAAGAATCATAAGAACGAGCATGCTAATTATAATGGTTGAATGATGTCGGATGGACTGCGAAATTAAGGGGAGTTAAGTTATTCTATATATTGGTTTGTAGTAAAGATATAAGGTTGATGTCACAGTAATTTATATGATTTTATAGGATAATGTGTTTTGGAAAAAGTCATAGGGGAGAGAAAAAATAGAAAATGGCTAAAAATGAGTATGTTGTGTATGTGAACTATATTAATTCTATTATAAAGTTGAAACAACAACATCCAAATAGAAATTTTTACAGTTATATACGGGATATTAAAAATGGGGAAATAACACATGCGTTAAACTGGGTAACCCAGAATAGAACGTTGTCAAATAAAATGAAAAATGATTATTTTCCAAGTTCTGTTGAAATGTTATGTAAAAGAGAAATGAGTTATAACAGTGATAGAGATAACTCAATTAGCAGCATTTTACGATGGGGAACATGCATAGTAGAAGTATATAAACAGCAAGTTGATTTTTTTGTAACTTATAAGGTGAAATATGAGAAAGCTTTATTTGATGAAAAATATGAAGAAGCTCTTAAATTGTTAGATGCTATTGAGAAAAAAGTGTGTTATTCAATTTGGGGTTTGCATCAACGATTTTTAATTTTGAATCTACAAGAAAAACAACATGAATCAATTGAAATGTTGCAGAAAATTAAAACTATATCAAACAATAATAATTTATCATCATTTCTTTTATATTATTATGAAAAATTGACAAATAAATTAATAGGCTTTGATGAATATCTAAATAGTATTCAACGTTTGCTGGATAGCGGGGATAAAAAACATATTACATGGAAGTATTTCGATCATAAGTTAAATATTGTGTCTTTGAAAAATGTCCAGGGAATTAAATCAGCATTAATATTTGATGAGCAACTTTCATTCATTGATTATTATGAAACTTATATCGACTCCTTACAAGTTTTAGGTAGTAGAAAAGACAATTATTTTATAGTTAAAGAATGTATTTGTAAAATTTATAAAGATTCTAACGATTTTAGAATTAGAAACTTATTTCTAGCTTTTTCAGAAATAGATAGAAGTATAAATCTTGAGGAGAGCATTTGCTCTTTACTTGAAAAATATACTTGTGGTAAATATTCTGAATTGAAAGATGAATTTTCAAAACATATAGACAAATTTAAGCATGATTTTAATTTATGTAATCTTCTTCTGAAAGCGGGAATAGATATATCAAATGAAAAAATTTCGTTTGGAGAGTTGTGGGCAGAAATATATAATATATATACTTTTAATTACGAAATCGAGAAAAGCACACATAGAATAGGTGGCTATTATAAATTACTATATGGAACTTCATGGAAGTATAAGATTTTAGGTATATTGGTAAGAAAGCTCAATAATAATTATTGTGATGAAATTCTTAATTTATCTGTATTGAATGATAATGCTCTAACTCCTCTTTTTTATCAGGTCACAACTAATAATGGTGATAAAGAAGAGTTTTTGGACTTATTTAAAATGATTGCACCAGCTACAAGTCAATTGCATTTATATACTTTGACAGGTAATGTGGACAATAGTTTACAAGTAAAGATAGATCCCATTAGGTGGAGATACTATGAAATCAAGCAGTTAATGGGAAAAAAAGAATATAAATTAAGTATTGAGAAGTGCAGAGAATTTTTGGATTTTTTTGATTATAAACAAAGTGGTTTATATTATCAAGAAAGAGTTAGAAGAACTTTATATAGCTGTTATTTAGAAGTTAAAGAGTATATTATCGCAATGAATCTTTATGTAGAAAGTTATATGATCTCAAAAGAACTTATTGCTCAAATGCAATTAAGGAATTTAATAAATAGAATAGAAGTATTATCAGAGGGCGATGTACGAATACGAGCCAATATATGTAGACCAATTGTATTGCGTTTATATTATAAGAGTTTAAATGATGAGGTTATAACTGCCTATCTAGACTACTTAGAATCTCAAAATTGTAGAACTATAAAAGAACTTATTGAAAAATTTCAAACATTAAATGCTTACGATATAATTTTTTTAAATAAAGTGTGCACACAACCTTTACTTATGAAAGACTATGTTTCAAAAACTGAAGTAGGCGGTAGTGCTGCCGAATTGAGAGCAACTGTTTTAAGAACTTTATTGCAACATGATTTGTCAGGGCAAAAAGAATATCTTTCAGAATTAAACTCTATATATAAATCGAGCCAATTACAAAAGAAGATAGATTCATTTAATCATAATAGAATATTTATTGATAAAGAGAATTTGTTTAAATATTTAAGAGAAGAATTGAATCAGGAATTTTTAAAGTTTAAATCTGTTCAAGAACTAAAAAAAGTATTCCATGGTTCCAAAGAAGACATACATAGCTATCCATTTTTATCAGAGCAATATTGGGATAACACGAACTTTAATTACGGAATCATTGAAAAAATAAAAAAAGCTTATTTAAACGAATCACCATATTCTTTGGAAGATTTTTTAAGTACTCGTATTAGACATAATTATTGTAATGATAACCTGAAAAGAGTATTCGAAAATGAAAAATTGTTTTCTAAAAAGGTTAAGGATAACAGCGCTGATTATATTGTAAATGAATATTGGAAGGCTAAGTTATCTGAGGATGAATATCTAATTGTAATAGAAAAGCTTTCGAAATTTTCGCAAAGAATAGATAACAAAATTCAAGAAATAAAAGAAAAGTGGATTAGAATTAAGAAAAGTAAAAATAGTGAAGGGCTATTTGATTATAGTAATTTTACAAGTAATATTTCTTCACTTAATATTAAAATAGATGACATAGAAGAATTTTATCATTTTGTAATAAAAAATTTAGACTTTTATACAAATGAAATATTGAAAAAAATAAGAGAGCGAACTGACAATGAATTAAGGCCATATTATATTGAGGCAATCTCTGAACTTGAAACAGGCATAAGAAAATTAGAATTTAATTTAAATTCTAAAAGAGAAATGTTACGAAAAATTGAGATTACAAAAGCAAAATATATCGAAGATATAGAAACTTTCAAAGACATATTTAACATGGATAATGAAAAATATCCGGATTTCACCATGGAAGAATTAATAGAGTTTTGTTGTGAAATAGAAGATGATATGAACCATCAATTTCGTGATGCGATTGTTAGGAAAAATGTTGAATGTAAGAAAAAATATCAAGGACAGATATTCCCATACTTAGTTGATATCATGGCTATTTTTATAAGAAATGCGGTTCAACATTCTAAAATATCAAATATGAATGATTTGGAATTGGAGATAAATGTAAAACCATATACAGGTAGTGAAATAGAAACTTTTTTTTCTAATGATTACAAAATTATTAATCCAAAGTTTCATAATTATTCATTAGTTTTCAATGTGATTAATAATTTGTCTACAGAGGTTGATGAAGTGGAACTATTAAATAATGTAGGAGAAAGAATAGGCAATATATACAACGGAAAGTTTCGAAAAGAAAGTATTAAGGAAGGTGGATCAGGTTTATATAAGGTGGCAAGAACAATATATTATAATTTAAATAGTTCAGCTGTATTTGTGCAGAAAGAGAATAAGGGCTTTTTTGATATTAGCATTGCTATTGATTTAAATAAGTTTGAATATGTGGTGGTTGAATGATGAGAATTATATGCATGGAAGATCAAGAAGAAAAATACCAGCATATTAAAGAAATTTTAAGTGTTTTTAACCCAGAACTAGTATGGAAAAAATCATGTCAAACTGGTCTAATGGAGTTAATGGAAAATAAGTTTGATTACCTATTACTAGACATGAGTATGCCAATCTGTGAAGATGAATCTAGCAAAGAAAATTTTGATAGTTACGCAGGAATGTATGTATTACGCGAAATTAAAAGAAAAAGATATGATTTAAAAGTTATTGTAGTTACAGGTTTTGATGATTTCGAAACAGCTGAGAAAGTAATAACATTAGATGAGTTACAGAAAGAAATAATTGAAAAATATGATAAATACTATATTGGTTATGTAAGATATGATTCTACTTCAGTAGAATGGCAACACTCTTTATTAAATTTATTAAAATTAACGATGATAAGTGAGAATATAAATGAAAATACTAATAGTAGATGACGAAAATGTGAAAGCGTCAAATGTTAAAGATGCATTATTAAATAATAATGAAATAGTTGAAACAGATATTATTATTGTTCCAAGTATTAATGATGCAATTGGGAAAATGCTAAATGAGAGATATGCTTTAATGGTAGTTGATATGTGCATTCCCGAAAATTATGGGAATAAATTGCATGATGATGGTGGGCTGAAATTAATAAAGATATTAAGTGATGATAAGAGAGTATTTGCACCTACTGAGATAATTGTATTAACATCTCATGGTGATTTAATGGAGAAATATAAGGATGAAGTCCTAAAAAAATCATTTGAAATTATTGTTTACAACGATACTTCGGAAGAATGGAAAGAAAAGATAAATGATAAAGTTCTTTACTTGAAAAGATACCTTGAGTCTCCCCAAGAAAAGAGAGAACATTATTACGATATTGCAATATTAACGGCTGTAGAATGTGAAAAAGAAGCTGTAAGAAAACTTTCTGAGGATTGGGAAAAGGTCACCTTTGAAGATGATTCGACAGTGTATTATAGTACTATGTGGAAAAATAATAGTAAAGGTATAAAAGTAATAACAACAAGTTTAACACAGATGGGCATGGTTCCTGCAGCCACAATTTCAATGAAGATGATTTTAAAGTTTGCACCAAGATATATAATAATGCCTGGTATCGCTGGAGGTGTTAAAAATGAATACGAATTTGGAGATATTATCATCCCCAGAGAAGTTAAGGATTATTGTAGTGGGAAATATACTACTCCTAAAAATTTAGAAGAAGCTGAAGAGGCGATTAGGAATCCGCTAAAATTCTTTATACCCACAGCATCATCCATCTCGACTGATCCTGATATTATTAATATTGTATCGAATTCCTTCAAAGAAGAGTTAAGAAAAATATACGATAATTGGCCTAATAATAATGAGTATAAGGTACCTTCAATTAGAACAGGCTATATGGCTAGTGGAGATTCAGTAGTTCAAAATAGCTCAGTCATTGAAATGATGATAAAGAATCATCTAAGGAGTGCCGATGGTTTAGACATGGAAGCATACGGGGTATATTATGCTGCACAGCAATCTTTAAAGCCAAAACCTATTCCTATTTGTATGAAATCAATTTCGGATTTTGCAGATAAAGAAAAGGGAGATGACCATCAGGCTTATGCTGCGTATGTTAGTGCAAATTTCCTGAAGTTTTTTGTAACAAATATATTAATGTAGTAAAAATGCAGGATCATAAAGGTCTGTCAATAATTTTGTGTAAACTCTCTTAAGCTTAAGTTCCCCCGAGGGGGACTTGCGAATTTATGCAAGTGTTGACCCGCTCGACCCGGAAAAAAACTGAGAGTTGAAGAAGCAAGTGCCCTCAATTTAGGATATGTCCCGTCCAATTGTGAGTGACGTCGACAGTGCCCAGATATAGCATTTTAAGTAGAACTTCATTGGTAGGGAAGATGCTCTTTCCCTTCGTCACCTTACGAAGCTGACGGCGGTAACTCAATCATATTGGTTGTGTAAATTAGTTTGCGAATCTCTGGCGGATACTAAAAAAAGGTAGCAGTTCGTCCCAATTTGTCCGCCAAGAACGGATAATTAAGGGATACTTTGCTCCCCATATCTCCTCAAAAAGGTCAAGCTCAAGCAAGGCACCTTCCTCAGTAGCTGCCTTGTAAATGGGCTTTAAGTCAGTAGTTACCTTCTTAATGTCCTAGTACGATATGTACAGTATGGAGCTACGGATTTGGTGGATAATACACTTCTGAATTTCGGTTTGGGGATAGCAAGCTGCATTCGCCTGAGAGAACCCTGATAGGTTGTTCACACAGATAATAAGAATGTCTTGAAACCCACGATTATTAAGATCATTGTGCACACTAAGTCAGAACTTGTCGGATTCATTCTCACCAATCCACATCATCCCTAGGACGTCTTTATTTCCGTCCAGATCGATGCCAATGACCATGTAGGAAGCCTTGTTAATTATGGCTTCATCTTGCTTGACCTTGAAGTGAATCGCATCCTGATAGACAATAGCGTAGACGCCTTGTAAAGGCCGATTTTGCCACTCTTTAATGAGGGGTACAATCCATATTAGTGATATTGGAAATGAGTGTAAGAGAGACTTCAATGCTATACATTTGCCCCAGATGATCTTGAATTTCGCTGGTGCTGATGTCTTTAGCATACAGGGAAATAATTTGTTCTTCGATATCAGTCCAAGCTCATAGCATTAAATCCTGTGATGGAGATTAGAATATTGATCATTTTGTTTACTAACTCCGTTGCTTTAATCTGAAGATCAGTGGTAAATATTCAAGAGTTATTGTTATTTGAAAAGGTGTGGAGGTTGTAAATAATGGATTTGAGCCTGGAAATTAATTAAAAGTCGATTCGATTAAACTTAGGGAGATGAATTGAAATAGCGGAAAAATAATAGAGCGCTGGTACTGATTGAGAAGTATGAAGTGAACGCTGATAAAGCTGTATCTTGAGTTTTAAGCAACAGGAGTATGGTTTATTAATATTAACAGACTACTCAAGTGTTGAGCAGTCTGTTTGACGAATATTTTAGTTAGGAATACTTAACGTCCTGACTGTAAATGTAGAGGAGGATTAGATGTGGAATTAAGAGTTTCATAAAGAAGGAGCATGCCAACTATTCAAATCTTTCGGTGAACTCCTTATCTCGTGCCAATTCCCATTTGCGTTCAGAACGGATTTCTTCATTGAATGCTCTCTCTTCTTGGATGGCCCATTGTGAGACAATGTGATCCTCATGTTGTTTAAGCTGGGATATTAGTGGAATATATCTTTGCATAACTTCTGCCCGAGAACCACTCCAAGAAGTCGGTCTAAATGTGTGTTTAAATTCCTCCAAAACTAAAACTGGATCGGAGGAATTCTTAATCAAAGTAATGGCGATTGGTGTCCACTCGATTCCATGTCCAAAATCTCTGTATGGCAATATAACAGATGATATTATTGGATTACGAACCTCTGGATCAATAGCACACCAATAAAGAATTACATCGTCATTGATGGCAGATAACGGATTTGTTGAAGAGTGTATTTCATCTGAAACTAGACGAGCCATGCTATAAACAACTTCTTCTTTTTCTAAAAAAACATCAAGAAATAATAATGGGTGTGTTAAAGCTATCGCTTCCAAAACATCATCAAAATCAGTGAGATAAATTTCATAGTTTTCGAGTGCTGTGGCAATTTTATTGGCTACTATTCGGATGTTTTCCGTCGCTTTTTCCTCTTCTTTATCAGAAAAACAGTATTTTACTAATAATGCTAGTTCATAATCCTTATGGGCTGCATAATTACGACTAAATGAATATTGCACGAGTAGTTCTTGTCCTAATACAATAATTTCATCACTAATATTTCCCTTGTTCTCTCCGTGAATTTTCATTTGGAGTATATTGATTGCAACGATGTTTCCTTCACTTTTTGAGGAAATGAGCTGTACTAATTCACAGAATTCACTATCGTCGATAGTATCGAGTACCCTACCATACGATAAATTTTGATACATCCAAATTGGAGCTTTCTCTAGTTCAAGTGCCTGTTTTAAGCGTCCTAATCCTTTTTGGTTGATACTTACACTGGTCTGAAAGATAGGGAAATTTGCAGATAAATGCTGATTCATAACGGCTTCATCTAATAAGTTTTCACATAATTCATTATTAGTATTAGAAAGTCCATTTAAGTATCCTCGAAACAACTGAAAGTTACGCTTGGATTCCGGTATAGAGTCTAAATGATGTAGCATATTATCCCATATTCCTCTTAAATCACCAACGCTTTCCGACAAACCTTGGCCGAAATCAAAAATTCTTAGCCCCTCATTGCTTAAAAGTTCCGGTATCATTTTATCTACTAACTCCATATTGTAACCAATTTCTTGCCCAAGTGAGCGAGCAGTGTTTTGTATTTTAGCATAACTTTCAGTTATATCAGCTTCATCTTCAATAGTATCAATTATGTCCAAAGCGCTTTTATAACCAGAGAGTGCAAATAGTCTGGCTTTATCAATCAAAGAACGTGGTGCCAGAATCTTAGTCAGATTATTTAATCTTTCAATAATACTTGTTGTCATTTCTTTTGCATCAAATCTAATTGTACTTTTTACGGCAGTCCATCCATCATTCCAAGTATGTTTCGCAGCAATATATTTAGTCATTATTTCTAATTCATCATACATCGCAGCTTTAGTCCATAAACCTCTGAATTTCATAGACAGAAGAGATCTAATTTTAAGGGCTAAAGAATTTTCAGCAACCGCTAATGGTAATACGTAATCAATAAATGTCTTGTACCAATGATTTATATCTGTCCTACATTTTGGTGACCAGCCATAGTCTCTTACATGAGCGCCAAATTCAAAACTGTAACTTGAACTGAAATGCCATGCTTCTAATGCTGCACTTAACAATGATACACCCAAATCTACTTGGTCTTCTGAGTCAGACTCTATTAAAGTAGAAATTACACTAACTCGCTGCTCGGGAGTTGCATGAGTGCCTGAGAGATAAATATAGAACAATGATTTTAATAACTTTCTTATTGAATTATTATTTTCTTCGGAGTTTTCAACCAAAGCAAATCGACATAAAAGATGGGTAGCTCTTTCGAATAAAAGTGGGTCATATGCTATAGATCTAAGAATTCTAGTAAAATCAATGTAATGATCATTCTCACGTGAAAAAAATATATGAGAATTTTCCTTACTAATAACACCTTCTAGAAGAGATAAAACTGAGTTCGGATCTACAGGTGCTATATTTCTAAGTAGAGAAACACCGAACGCATTTAAACCCATAATATTGCCTAACAACCCAGAATCGGAAAGCCATTCTCTAGAAATCTCCTTTGCTGAATATGAATTGTGTAAGTATCCTAGTCGTCTAGAGAATGATTTTAATAATCTTTCTGATCCGCTATTAAAAAAAGTATCAGTTATAATATTAGCTGGTATGTTCTGAAGTGCTCTTTCAGCAAGTCTGTTTGCTATCGCATGTGGAAGCACTGCTCGCCAATGACTTCTCTCTTGAACAAGTTCACGTCGTTTGAGTTCAACTACATTTTCATAGATTTCACGAGCACTAAGATTTATTAGAGAACCAATTATTTTTAGTTCGTTATCGTCGACTTCACTTGTTCGAATGTCAAATGAGTAGACAAGCGAGCACACTTCCGCCACTTTGAGGAGTTTGTTATCCGGGATATTCCTTTGTTGAAATAATTTCTCGAATAAATCGTAATCTCTTAGTTGAGATATATCTTCTCCCTTTTCAATAGTTTTTGCTAATGCAATAGCAATTCGTGCATTACCACCTGCAAATTCGGCTATAGTTCTAGCACCAATTTCAGTTATATGAGCAAATCGGTTAAGAATAATTTTCTCAATTAAGTCACTGGATGCTGGCTCCAGACGATAAACTTCAGTTTCTTCAGGTTGATCATCTCTCACATCATATTCAACAGTCAGAAGACTAAGTTGACTTCCGGCTGCTGAACATATAGAAGTTAATCTTCTATGTAATTCTGGTGGACAGTTATCAACTATAAGTATTAGTGGTCTTTGGGAGGTAGTTAACATTTCAGCAAAATTTCTAGGGTCAGGATGGGGGCTATCACTAATATCCGAGTAAAATACATGAGATGAATTAAGTGCTCTCTCACCAATTCGACTATCAAATAAAGACTGTATTAAGCGTGTTTTTCCCACTCCAGATAAACCTATTAGACGTACTGAGGATCCTGGACGACTAAGAATACCTCGAAGTTCTTTTATTCCTTCTGTTACAGAAATTGCGTCAGATTTTAGCCTTGTTGTGTTATATAGACGGACACAGCCATCTGTAATATATACTTCATCAGTCCCACCCGGGCTGTTTGCCCAATTTCCGTAGGTTTTCCATCCTTGAATTGGACGACCTATTTTATGGCGTACCCACAAAATAAGGGAAGGATGAGAACGAACCCAACCAGCAATTCGCTCACGGTCATAAAAATCAACCTTAAGATGTGCCGCTTTTAAGTAATCCGAAACTGCGGTATGCATCGCTGTCCTACGATTTCTTAAAGCTGAGTCTGCTGTGGAGCCCTGGCTACTTACAATTATATATGCCCCATTATTATCCGCTAAATCTTTAATAACCTGCCGAAGCTGATTATCAGGACGCATTTCATCAATAATCGCAGCTCTTGGCATATCAGGTTTTTTAACCTGAAATCCCGTATTAGACCTTGGAATAAAACCATCATTTTGTAATGCTGAATCTACTTCTACACGAACATCTATACCACCATCACTAGCGTTTTGGTGTCCTCCCCATGTAACACCTGCAATTGGTAATCCCATATTATGCAGTTCTGCTTCACAAAGGAGCCCGATAAGTGATCTTAGGTCTGTATCATTAAGTTCTGTAATATCGTTTCCTGTTATATCTAGCATAAAAACCTCCTTTTAATAATTTTTGGATGATTTTTTTATAAACTATTTTAAGTCGAAATCATATTTTATTTATACTATTCTTGTCTAATTCAAACAGAACATTTAGCATTTGGAAAAAGCTTTTTGGATTCTTTAACTTTCTCAGTAGAGCGAGAATCGAACCGTAAGTTAAGAAGTTTCTATTTTCAAGGAAGTACAGGGATTTAGAGAGCAGACTAGGATATCAGATATTTACATTGTTTAAAGGAAGATTACTTGAAAAAGCTATATAAGTGAATAAAGAAGCAAGGAAGTAAGTTGTTGGTTATTGAGCTATCTGAATGTTAAACATAATCAATATATTGAAAACACTACCCCTACCATATATTGTTTTTACAGATTTAAAATAACTCAACATATTGTATTTGTAAATATATTTTTACGAATATTCGTTCTGTAAAGGTTATTATAAGTTAGTCCACAATTAGTCCGAGTATTATCTGTAAAATTACATATGAATGGACGTGCCTGAGATTGATTGTTCTGAAATAATCGATTAAGAATAATGGTTTATTTACCAAAAAAGAGGTAATATGTTACATAATTGTGTAGACAGCTCAAGAGTGAGTAACTTGGGCCCTTTTCTGTGAATAGATGTAGCTCATTATACTTATTTCGGAGGAAAAGGAAATAAATTGTCGAACTCTATATAGTGCATTTTATTATATTAATGAAAATTGGTCTGGAAATTGGGAATCAATTTCTGCTCATTGGAGACTTATTTTGGAGAGCGTATTTAAAGATTCGTTCAGCCTTATAGTGCCTGAAGATCATAGCAGTATTATTAATAAAGTAGCAGTAACAATTGAAGATTCTCATTAACTGCAGAGAGGCAGGTTAATATGGATTTCTTAAAATTACTACCTTTTCCACAAGTGATTAGTATTTTTGGTGTATTTATGATGCTTGTTATTGTTATTGATTTTTTTAGGACCGCACCACCTGCTCGTCTGCTTGAAAATAGTAAAACAAGATTATTACGAAGAATCATTAATGAACTAACTATTTTCATAGTAATTACAATACTTATTCTTTTTTTCGTATCTCCTCATGAAAGACCAATATTAATGGCAAGTTTATTTGGTGGGGTTATCATTACGAGTATTTTAGGACTATTATATGCAGAAGCTAAAAATAGTCGACTTCAATTATTTATTAACAGGTTGATAATAAAAATAATCGGAGAGAAGGGCTTCAAATTCTATAGAGTAGGGTTAAGTGCTGCGCATACACTTTTACTACTAACCTTTTATATATATTATACCGTGTTGATAACTAGTGGATTAAAAGAAGCATTAAATTTTAGTGGGACAACTAATTTTGATATTATTTATTATGCGTACTATGAGAATAAGTTTGTTGTATACGCATTTTTTATTCTAACGAGCACTATGTTCTTTATGTTTAAAAAACTCTATATGTCTCCAATAAATAAGATTTTTAAGGAGACTTTTAATAAGATACCTAAAGTTAAAATAAAATTAACCTCTGGAGAAGTGTTACAAGATCTATATATTTTTCAGACATCAGATGTGAAATTTATAATGGCAAGTAATGAAATTAACATCTCAAAATATTCAAAAACCTACCATATTCATAAAGATAAGATTGATTATATAGAGGCCAATAGTGATTCGAAAATTATTGATATGAAAAAACAAAACCTTAAAAAGATATAATGATCTGATTCAACCCACATTGTAGGTAAAAATTTTATATCTGAGTATAGAGAATAATAAATAAAAGTAAGGAGGTATTAGATGATATTTAATATAGTATCAGAGTACCACCGGCAGTCTTTATTGGATAAACATCACAGATTCTTATCGTGGCAGCACTGCTATCGTTTTTTTAAAGGTAATCATGAGATGTTCAATGAAGAAAGAGTATTCGACCATGCTTGTTTACATTTATCTTTTTATCTGGCAAGTTGGGGGATGCTTAGAGGAGGGACATTTTTACTTCAAAAGGATTACAAAGTTCATGAATATCTTTTAAGAAAAGTTTTTATAGAAAAGAAGTATAAACAGTTCTACTCTCCTGAGCATGGCAATACTCCTTCACATCAATATTATGATGAAATTGAGATGCTCATAAAAGATGTGAAAGAATCCTATTCGAGTAATGTTACACCCGTTAATGGTAAAAATGAGATCATCTCAGTTAGTGACACACTTGCTTCAAAAATACTGTTAGGGCTATTTGGAATTGTTCCGGCTTACGATCGTTTTTTTGTGAGTGCAGTGAAGATGCATGGATTAAGCAAAACATCCTTTACCCAAGAGTCACTTGTTACTATAGTAGATTTTTATCTGGATAATGAAGTCGAATTTAATAAGTGTAGAGAGTTACTAACAAGTGAAGGTAATGAATATACCCCTATGAAACTAGTTGATATGTATTTTTGGCAAGTCGGATACATGATGAGTGAACCAAACAGATTCCCTCAACATGAGCTTGATATGATCAGTAAGTTTGCGGAGAATCAAACAGCTATTAACAACAGTCGCCAAAAACCTTCAACTGTAAATAATAAAGCTTCAGCTATAAATAGCAGAGGTCTGACTGATGAAATAAGGCTATACATATTTGAGACTATTGTAAATGCAACAGAACAAGGTTTGCCTTATATCGATTTTATCTCAGGCGAAATACATAAAGAAATGAATTTGTCGAATAGGATGCCTTCAGTATGTAGTGCTATGCTCAGTATTGAAGATGTAGAGATCGAAATTTTATCAGATACTCCTAGTGGTATGAGTTCAACAAAAAAGGTCCGTTATTGGTTAGAAGGACGTGAGTAGTGCGGAAAGGCTGTAATAGCGTGGTAATTAATAGTATGAAATTAGTGGTTATATGGGGGTTCGTCCATTGAAGAATCTTAGAAAGAATCATCACTATGTATCACAATCCTATTTAAAGGCCTGGGCGAATAATCATAATAGAGTATGGGCTTATCGAACTCTAGTTTCGCATAGTTCAGTCCCGGAGTGGTTTCAATCTTCCATTAAGAGTATAGCTAATCACCACCATCTATTTACACGTAGTATTCTAGGGGCTGATTCAGATGAAATTGAAGTATGGATGGATCAGGAAATAGAGACACCCGCGCAAATTGCTTTGTTTAAAGCTCGTTCTGGTAAGCCTTTGAGTAAACAAGAATGGGAGCATCTGCTCAGATTTGTTGCACTTCAAGATATTCGTAATCCTGAAAGGTATATAGAACAATTGGAGAGATGGAAGTTAGAGATGCCAACCATCATTGAAGAGGCAATGCAGAAAGCTCTCAGTAAAATGAAAGCTGTCCCTAATGAGGAGCTTATTCCCGCAGACAAGGAATATAATGATAGCAAATTAATTCCAATGAAAGTAACTAAGCAAATTGGCACTGCATCTGAGTTGGGACTGTTGAAAACAGAAGTATTGTTGGGGCGTGGAGTTTGGTTATTTTCTATCCGTCACTTACTTACTACTACTTATAAGGTTCTGAATGAGCATACATGGAGTATACTTCGTTCTCCTGGAGAATTGCTTTGGGTTACAAGTGACAATCCATTAGTTCGGCTAAATTATTATGAAGATGGAACTTATGATTTTAAGGGTGGCTGGGGAAATAAGGGGGCAGAAATCATCTTTCCGTTATCACCTAGATTATTGCTATATACTCAGGTCGGAAATAAGGTAAGAATGAATAATGTTACCAGAGAGTTAGCTGAGACCCTTAATCGATTTATTGCTGAGAACGCACATCGTCATATATTTGGATTAAATCCTGTATTTGAAATAAGCGAGATTTATCCCAGAATTGTTAATCAAGTGGCCTACGGACATGAGAAAAGAGAGTGGGAGACTTGGCATGTACGTCAAAAGAGTTTAGAACAGGAGTACTAAAAAATAGTAGGGGACTATACTTATAGGATTGATGTTTCAGAAGATACAAGTCTAAAAATTATTAAGATCTTTGAGAGAGGTTCTAATGAAAACTAAATTTTATGTCGTTGTTAAAGGGAGAAAAATAGGGATTTTTGATATTTGGGATGAAGGAGCCAAACAATACGTAGAAGGATATAAAGGGGCTGTATACAAGTCATTTTCTAAGATTGAATTGGCTGAGATGTGGTGGGAGCAAATGTTACCAGAATCAAAAAGTCCGATCTTTCATTTTGATACTGCAAAATATACTGTTCAAAATTACTCTTCTCCCATGGAAGATGAGGAGCCAGGGCCATATTTTACTTATCTTATTATTGATCCACGGACTAATATACCTTTTTATGTAGGACAAACTCGTAATATAGAATACAGGAAAATTAATCACTTAAAAGACTCGCATAAATATAGGGCATATAAAAAAATGATTTCCAACATTCAGATGGACAATCTAGAACCAGAATTTCAGATCGTTGATATTCAGCCTACCAAAACAGATTCACTTCGTTCAGAAACAGAGTGGGTGAAAAAACTTGCGTACCAAGGAATTCGTGTCTTAAACGGCTGGAGGGAGCATAAGGAATGGATAGACTTGATTATGAGCAGTAGTACACAAGAATCTATTACGCAGCAAGCTACTGAATAATGGTCATTTCAATGGACATTAGATTAAATCCATTATTACGGCAGATAAAGGGCACATTATTTTCGAGATCGAAACTTTCGATAAAATTCCTCATGCTCTTTTATTCGTATGTGTGCATTCCTCGTGTAATATGACTGAGTATAATTTAGAGTGGTTTGAAGTTTCTGATGACCTAGAAGTTCCATTAAGGTTAATAAATCCATACCTTCGTCTCGCATGTGAGTAGCGAAGGAGTGCCGGAGACTATGAATTCTCAAATCAGGTAAATTGGCCAAGAGGAGATATTCTTTAAAGAGATTACTTGCGAACTGTCTAGTAATAGGGATATTTTTGGCCTTTCCGGGGAAAAGACATTCGTTGTCCTTTAATTCATTTATAGACTGGTACTTACTTAGTAGGGCTCCAAACCCCTTGCGAAGGACAATAACCCGTTGGATTTTATTTTTTGTTTTGAGAAGTGTGATCATCTCATCCTCAAAGTTTAGATCAGAAACCTTCAATTCTGTTATTTCTGATATTCGACAACCTGTAGATAAAAGTAATGAAAACAAGAGAGTATCACGGATTAAGTTGTCACTATGGGATATTAAACTATGTAAAAACCTTAGCAATTCATGCCTGCTGAGTATGCGTATTGGCTTTGCGGCTGGGTTATAATCGTTGAGTTTGAATCTCATATGAGGCACTATATTAGGGAAATTACGGTTGTTTGCTAAAAACCTAAAAAAACTTTTCATTGCAAGGGTGGACGACTCTAAATTTGAATAACCATTCTTTACTTGGTCCATAAGATAGTAGTCAATGATCCCCGCATCTATTGGTTTGTAAGCGATGATGCTGTCTCCATTTTTTAGTTGATAAATCTTATCAAGGTTCACTTCATCTGGATTGCAGTGAAGTTGATCCGCAAGGAAATCGCAAAAATGATAAAGACAGTTTAGATACTGATTGAATCTATCTTTTGATAGTCTACTTATCTTCTTATAGTTATTAATTTCCTTACTGAAATTGATCATGTTAATTCTCTCCAATCCCCATAATTTGGGCAACTAGCTTTTCAAGCGGAAATGGATACTTATTTACTGCATTTTTCAAATCGATGGGACGACGCTTTGTATAGATTCTTGTAGTCTCAATATTATTGTGACCTAAAATTTCTTGGAGATCGTATATTGCCATACCTGCTGATAATGAATTATACGCGAATGTATGTCGTAAACTGTGAACAGTGTACGCTCCTTTAATCCCGAGTTTTTCATATATGCCTGTCACCATTCGTTGGATATTACGAATCATGATGGGTTCGCGATTCTCGTAACATCTTTTTGCAAAGAGATAAGATTCATCTCTTATGTCCCAATGATAGACTCCGGTTCTCGCTAGAAAATCTAAAATGACTTTTTTTACTTGTGGATACATGGGGATGTAACGCTGTTTGTTTCCTTTCCCTTTTCGTATGAAAATAAGGTCCTCATGAATTTGAAAGTCACAAATCCTCAGGTTCGCAACTTCACTCACTCGACATCCAGTACCAAGCATAAAATAGATTAAAGCAAAATTTAAAAATGGCCAGTTAGTTTGTTTGGCTTGATTTAAAATTAGAGGTATAAGCTCATCGGGGAGATATCTAGGTAGAATTTCTCCTCTAAATTTTTCGATCTTAAAGCGTAAATCCTCACTCACGTACCTTCGTGTATGTGCAAAATCCATCACGTTTTTTATAATCGATTGGTAGGTGTTGAAGGTTCTAGCTGTTAATTTTTCTTCTTTCCTAGGCTTACAAGTATCAGTGAATTCGAAAAAAAGCTCCTCCGTTAAATCTACCATTTTAAATTCGGACTCTTTTAGTAATAAAAACCGAGCAAATTTTCTAAGGACTGTGATGTAATACTTTATGGTGAGTTCTGATTTTATTCTGTTCATCCTTAAGGTTTTTATATATTCCTCAATAACATAAAGTATAGTTTTTTCGTCTCGAATAGTTTTTTTGCCTTCAACAAGCACCAGGAAATCGTGGACATCAATTTTGTAGAGTTCACATACTTCCTCGGGAGTTATATTAACTTGGTATTCAAAGTCCATGTTACACCTCGTTCATTCGATTTAAAGGATTACGGGGGAGGGATTTAGCCAGCAAACGTTGCACACTTCTATGAATATACCATTCCGTTGAACGACGATGTTTGTGCCCCATTGATTCAGATACTTGATCAAAATCATTAAGATTATCAAGAGCATTAGTTGCATAGGTATGTCGGAGTGATTTTGCACTAAAACGTATCGTTCCAAAACTAATCTTATTACTATGATTAAACATTGAGCTTATCATCTGAGATGTTATAGGAGACCTTGATCGATGAGTCACAAAAAGATTATTGTGTTCGACTGGATATAAAGAACGAGTAAAATGAAGATACTCATGAATCATATCCGTCAGATCCTTACTCATTTTTAGAGTTCTTGTTTTTGATTTAACTGAATGGAGAGTAATAAGTCTTTCGGTTAACCTCAGATCATCTAGATGGATATTAGCTACTTCAATCGGACGGCAACCAAGTTCCATGATGAGCAATACAATGCACATATTCCTGAGTTTTGAATTTGAACTACTTTTTTCTATCGATTCAAGCAGAACATGTACTTCCTCAAGATTAACAAATTCGTTTGATCTATTGGCTTGGGCACGCAGTGACTGCGGGATGATGTAGCGAATGTAATTTACTTTAAGAGCAGATAACATATCCAAAAATAATTTCATTGAAAAAAGCACTCTGTTCAAGGTGCTTTTTTTAATTTGGTCTAGATGCATCCGTTCGACTAAGTGTTCTTCATAGGAAACAACCATTGATTTAGTGAATTTTTTGCAATCATAAATCGAATGTAGAGGGGCTACACCGATAAATTGCCGTTGAACATAACCTAAAAACTTACCGACATGATAGATATGATGCTTTAATGATGTCTGTGAGTATTTTTGAGCATAATGATTTTTAAATGTAAGAATTAGCTGAGGAAAATCAGAGCTACCACGGACGTGAACTCTCTTTTTATTACGCTTTACAATATGCTTTTCAATATCTAGTAACAACTTGTTTGTAAACTCAGGATCGGCACCAGAGCGTTCAATAATAGTCTTCAGCGTAGTGTAATTAACTTTTTTCTTTCCTAGATCAGTTTCTGTGAAGTGTTGAGTATTTTGTATCATTTTAGGTATCATTAATAATCCCCCCGCAAAATCTATTATTCTAGTATTTATTGATTTATATACTTGGTTCGTATAAAATTGGATGTACAACGAACCACACTAATTTTCCTTGTTACTAATGTTTTAACAGGGACGGAGAAGTCGCTCAGGCGAAGATAAATAAATGGAAAAACAGCGTTCGGATCAGTTCGGAAAGACTAGGATTTCTTTGCCTGTACTTTTTTCCTTTATTATCCATTCGTGACGTAAAATTTCTTTTTTACGTAAAACACTTTACTTTGGTAAAGTTTTTTTATGCTGTTTTTAATGGAGTATGAAGCTTAGTTCAATTGAACTAGGCTTTTTTATGTGGACTTTGCTGGGATATCTTTGATAAACATGTGAAATATCTAGAAAGGAAGTGTGGTGAATAGATATTTCAAGCGTACATAACCCAAGCTTCTTAGCTAGAAATATTGCAAATAAAAATGTGTATTCTATCTTACTTCTGATTGAAACGGGAGAAGATCTTGGGATTAATAAGTATTATAAGATAGTGATGGAATCTATTGAGAGATTTTAAACAGAGAAAGAATGGATTGAATATCATAGGTAATTAAAGTGTATTTCATTAATTATCACTCTCTCGAATTCGAAAATTGATCAAATCATAATCAAATCTGTAGAAAAACCTAGGGATGGAGGTGGGGGCATGGAGAACAGATATTTACAGATTTATAGGGTACTAATAATTTTGTATGCTTTAAACCGCGTGATCCCCTTTTTTAAACATTTTACAGATCGGATTCGAGGCTATGAGTATTGATAATGCATGCACTTTGTAATTGATTATGTATTATTTACGTTAAATACTCGAACTGCTCATTTGTATTTTTGAGAATACAAATGAGCACCATCACCTTATCAGCTTATACACTTTACTTGGTGATAGCATGGGAATGAGTAGTTTAACCGAAGAGTCTTCTTATTTAAATAGGATGTTAGAGGCCGGAAAAAATGTTGGCAGAGGAAAAATGACCGATAAGTATTACCAAGAAAACTTCCTTAATAAGGGGCAGTTTGTTTGTAATCCGTTGTTAAGATTATCGGCAGATGATTATCATAGGTTTTTAGCGAGGTTGTCTTTAAAGATACGACGTGAATTTCTACTCAAATCCACCGGTATGACATATAGAGAAGTTGCAAAAATTATTGGTTATGCTAGTCATACACCAATTCAAAAGTTCATGGGATCGGGTTCTTTCAATACAAAAATTTCGCAGAAACTCATAGCTCAATTAGCGATACTTTTTCGTGTCCCTCCTGAATGGTTAATGGAAGAAAGAATAACGGATAATGAATGGGTAACATATCACTTTCATCATTTAGGTCTTGAAAAGAAGAGGTTGATTTCTTTTTTAGAAATCTTGAATAATGTGAAAGATACGGAGGTATGGATACGAAATTTCATTCTTAAGGGAGTTAATCCTGATAACTCGTTATTCCTCAGAGTTGAATGTAGGAATAAGAATTTCCTCGTGGAGATCTTTAATCAATTAGGAGATATAAGGGGATATAATGAGTTGATAGCTGCATTATATAGCAAGTTTGATTGTATTCTTGGAGAGGTACTTACTGCCATCCCAAGCCAAAGGAATGCAGCGATTATATGTATAGCAAACCGTCAAACATTATTTAGTGTCCCCATAGAATTTAGAAAATTGGACTTTTGAAAATACAAATGAAAGGCAGTAGCTATTAGCGTAAAACCTTCTGATAACTTGATTATCAGGAGGTTTTTATTTTGTCTAGAGTAGATCAGAAAAACAGAGATAAGGCATTAGAGATTATTAAGCAATGGATGAAAGATGAAGAAGAACGGATTAAAACGATGGAAGTTGCGAAATGTACGAAAAAAAATGAACAATAATACTCCAGGCGTAAACAAATTAGAAACAATTAAGAATGCGTTGAAAGTAACTGATGCAGCGAAAGCAAAAGGAAAAGTCATCGATTATATATTAAAGAGAATTATCAAATAACCGACTAATTGCAGTCGGTTTATTTTTAATTCAATTGGATACAATAGATAAATAAGAACATGTGTTCTTATTATGTGAATTTGATAAATGGCTCTCGTGAAAATCAAAGCTTTTCATACTGCAAAAAAACTGTGAATAGTCAGTCCAATTCAAACTATAGGGAAGTTTTAAAGAGAAAAGCATGTTATTAGATAGGAGGGATTCTTTGTACACTGCGATTTACGTTCGTGTATCGACTGGTATGCAGGTGGTTGAAGGCCATAGCTTAGAGAGCCAGGTAGAGCTCTGCATGCAAAAAGCAAAGGAGCTTAGCGTTCTTGAACATTCTGTAATGATCTTTAGGGAAGAGGGGGCTAGTGGTGAAGATATTGAACGACCAGCAATGAATGAGCTACGTGAATTAATTAGTGCAGGACAGGTTAGACAAATCATAATTACCCATCCGGATCGTCTCTCACGTGATCTGACTGATAAGTTGTTCTTGTGCCGGGAGTTTGAGTCACGTGATGTTCATCTGATCTTTGTTGATACGGAGTATCAAAGTACTCCTGAAGGACAACTTTTCTTTAATTTGATGAGTGTTATTGCTCAATATGAGCTTTCTCTAATTAAGAAGAGGACTGTTCGAGGAAGGCTGAAGGCCGTAGAAAAGGACAAAAAGATCATGCCTATGCGCGTTGCCCCCTTCGGATATGATTGGGTTGAGGGGCAACTTATTGTGAATCAGATGGAGGCAGAGCATGTAAGACAGGTATATCACTGGTATCTGAATGAAAATATGACAATCCGACAAATTGGGAACAGGCTTTTCAAAATGGGTGTCCGCCCAAAACGTTCCGTCAGTGGAAACTGGGGAGGAAGTTCAATAAGTCGGATGCTTAGTTCGGAAATATATATCGGCAAGTATTATTACAATCGTAGAAAAGTGAAGAAACTCAAGGGACAAAAGAGTAAATTTGGGAATCCAAAAAAAACATACACAATACGAGAAAAAAACGACTGGATTATGGTTGAAATTGAACCGATTATAACCAAGGAGTTATATGAACAAGCGCGCCAACGGCGTATAAAGAATTTTACTCGTTCGGGGAATGTATATTTTAATTACTTGTTGAGATCACTTATTCGTTGTGGTCATTGTGGTCGTAAATGGGGAGGGACTACATACACGGGGCGAAAGGATAAGAAGACAGGTAAAAGAGTTAAATACACTTGCTACCGATGCCTTAATCTTTTTCCTAGAGTGTATGGAATATCCCAACCTTGCCCTTCACGCAGTATTCGAGCAGAGGTGCTAGAAGAGTTTATTTGGGATATGGTCATGGAGGCATTGTCTAATCCAGAAGACTATATGCAGAGATTAGAGGGGCAAGTAGAAGAAGTCATTGATGAATTACTTTTTACTGCTGGTATGATCCAAAGCCAGATCGTTGAAAAGAGAAAAGAAATGGATAAGTTGAAAATCATGTTCCGACGGGATGTAATTACGGAAGATGAGCTAGCAACTGATTCCTATAAATTAATTCGTGAGATAAATGAATTGCAGTCACAATTGGTGTTTTATGAGGAGCAGGTCAAAACGCACAGAGAACAACATTACTCTCATGAGGAGAATCTGAAGATAGTCGAGCAGATAAACGATTTTATAAGTAGTAAAGGAGCAGAACTGGTATTTGAGGATAAACGGTTTATCATTGAAACACTCATCGATGAAATTGTTCTCAAAGCAGAAGATGGAGGATTTAACATTAGTGTAGTCGGAAGCCTAAGTGAGCTTACAGGAGGTCAAAGTGGAGGAAGTGAGAAAGATATTCCACTGACGTTGAATAAGAAACTTTTCTTACCATCTCGACGTAAGGACAATACTAATGGTTGATGCTACTCGTTTAACAAACGTAAGTTTAACCTTTCTGTATGATAAGTAGCATAGTTAAGTGATCTTTATTGAGAAGACTATTTTTTTATGATGCTGCTTTCTTATGTACATGCACTTCTGGGCATCTACCCACATACAATAAGATGACCATGAACCCGTAAGGCAAACAGATCGGTTTCATTGTACAAGTGCGGGAGGTGTCGCCAAGTTGCCTGGATTCTTAAGTACGATCGCGTTGCTAATTAAAGAACTGACGTTGCTGGTATCTTACGTAAGGAACAACGCATTTCCACAGCCGCTCTCGGAGCAGGAGGAAAGCAAATACTTAGGCATGATGGCTGAAGGGGATGCTAAAGCCCGGAATTTGCTTATCGAGCACAATTTGAGATTAGTAGCTCATATAGTGAAAAAATTCGATAATACTGGGGAAGACATGGAGGATCTGATCTCCATCGGAACTATTGGCTTGATTAAAGCTATTGAGAGTTACCGTCCAAACAAAGGCACAAAGCTGGCCACATTTGCAGCACGTTGTATTGAAAACGAAATCCTGATGCATCTTAGATCATTGAAAAAGACCCGCAAGGATGTCTCATTACATGATCCGATAGGGACTGATAAAGAGGGGAACGAAATTACACTCATCGATATCCTTGGCTCCGAGGCTGATGATGTTATTAAAGAGGTCGATCTTAAGATTGAGAAAAGCAAAATTTATCGTAACCTTGATATTCTGGATGACCGGGAAAAAGAAGTTGTAGTGGGCCGCTTTGGATTAGATACGGGTGGTGAGGAACGAACGCAGCGGGAGATTGCCAAGGAGCTTGGTATCAGTCGCAGCTATGTGTCGCGGATTGAGAAGCGAGCGCTCATGAAGCTGTATCATGAGTTCTATAAGGCGAAGCGCTAGGATCTTAGATAATAACTAAAGATTCAGAATAGATTTTGTTAAAAGCGACTTGCCAACAAGGGGGTTGCTTTTTTGTTAATTCAAATAGTTGGGCTAATTGAGCATAAAAAAAGCAAATTCAGAAAATTAACTTTTAACTGCTGAGGGGTACTATTATGTCATATAAAGAAATATATGATCTACATATTCAATTGTTACATGTATATGAAAATAATGAAAAGTACCAAGGTCCATATCAGAAGCAACTTAATTATTTTAAGAGACAGTTTTTTATAGCTGAAGATATAGTTCAACGAATTTTTGTTTTAAACCAGTTAATAAAAATTCATGAGAAAAGTAGAGAACTAATGATAAAGTGGTGTTCAGAAGAATACTTTAAGTGAAGATATACATTAAGCCTAAATTAAAGACCAATGAGTAGATTAAGGAAAAGAAATGGAGTTAATTAGCATGGACAATTCGAAAAGCAGACATATGATGGATAGACCCTATATTAAAGAAGTCATTCGTGAACTTAATCTTCTCGGGTATGAGGAAACTAAAGCTAAACAGATATTGATCAAATACTATAGACCTTTAAAGAGAACGTTGGGATTTCAACTCAATTCTAACGATTTTGCCAAGGAAATTGATTTAATTAATAAAGCTGTTAACCGAAAATATGACCCTTCTGACCCTAATCAAATCTTCATAGGAGATTTAAAAAGTAGGAAAAATCAAATTAAAAAAGATAAATGAAAAGATGGGAAACATATTTAGAGAAATGCCTACATGTTCTTGCTGTTTATCAATTCTGATTTATATTAAGAATAGAAGAGATGCTATTCATAATTCTACGAATAGCATCTCTTCTTTGTAATTATGTTGTTTATGAGTACTTATTCTTGATTTTTAAAGTTTCAGTCTGTCATTCCAAATTGTTTTGACAATTATATATTCCTCCCTCTTGAATAATTTCTCTAATCACTATAAATATTACTATCACTATAAATATATAAACTCATGCATGAGATCGACTGTTTTTCTACGAATTTCAGCTGCAAGCATAATAATCCTTCCTATGCTTTGTTGAATAAAAATAGTGACGAAATTCTTTGTTTTCAACATTAGTAAATATACATCAGCTTGTGCACCGAGCAAGAAGGTTCCTGCTTTCTGGAACATTGATTATTTGTTTAATGAAATTGTTAGCGGTATTCATAAAGCGAAAAGCGCAGGAATCAACGAATGTATACTTGTTATTGATACCTGGGCGGTAGATAATGTGCTACTGGATGCTGACGGCAAGCGGATTAATGAAGTATATGCCAAAGGTGACCGCTGGACCGATGGGATAATGGAAGAACAGGGATTCAGCAGCTGACAATCAATACGCTGTTAGAACAAGATGAAAATAGATAGACGTACAGAATTTTCGGAAGTTTGAAAAAATTATGCGGCGTTTGTAACTCGTCTTCTCGATACAGCTAGCGTAGAAGCAAGCAAAACAATGACGTTCAAATACTAATGAATCGTAATTTTCTAAATACTCCAAAAATGCAATTGGCAAGGCTTTTGCGAGTTAACTCGGCAAAAAACTGGCTTAATGTAGAAATCGAAGGGCGGAGATGTTCTGCCGTAGTCCACATTGGTAGCGGAAACGAAGGTCAAACTCCAGTCTACGCGCTAGGCCGGTGAACGTATTAATGTTCTCTAAGGGAGCCGCGAGTAAGACATGAGGAATACCTTATCGGTAGTGTCCGTCCGCTCCTCAACTGGTGACATATAAGATTTTTTCATTTAGATACCGGAAATCGCAATCGAACAAGATCTGAGGATACTTGGCTTTGGCGTTCAAGCCAAAATAAAGAGCGCGTACCGATTGAATATCGATACGCGCTGGCTGCTTAGTTTTTTCATCTATCTACTTGACAGGTGGGTGCAACCTTTAGCTTGGTTTTTGTGTGCATGAAAACTAATTGAAGTTTTGTCAGAAGATATTACACAAGTCTTTTTAATGATGCTTGAAATTCAGTTGGTGTCATATCAAAATATTGTTTGAAAACATAATTAAAATGCTTCACGCTAATGTATCCGACTTCATCAGCTACGTTATATACTTTATAACTTGGATTGGCAAGTAACTTGGATGCTTGCTCTATTCTTGTTCTATTGAGGAATTTGACATATGGTTCTCCAATATGCTTGTGAAATAAGTGGCTGATATATGTTGGATTTAATTGAAACTTATCTGCCAGCATGGGTAAACTAAGTGGCTCAGCGTAATTTGCTGAAATATATTCTTTAATATTTTGAGCTAAGATCGCATCTTTCGATATCGGAAGTGACAATATTTCTGAATCAGATCCGTTATCATAAATGGATAAAATCATGTTCGCTTGGAGTTGAATGAGCTTATCAAACTCAACAGATTCATCCAATGTCTTAAGCTGTTCGGCTAAGAATTGATACGCGTCGACAATCTTATTTTCTGTCACGTCTTCAGTTAATGATTCAAGACAGTAGAGCATGAAGCGGACCACATTAGACTTCTCCATATTTCCGTGGGTACGATACCATTGTGTTAACTGCTCAATTATTTTATGACGATCCTTCGTCTGGCCTATACTTTTTATTTGAAGAATAAATTGAGAGAAGCCCTCAAACCATATTTTGTTATCGTGAATAGCTGAGCTGGAAAATGAAGCTTTTAGCAGCATTTTCAGGGCTTCTGCATAGCTGGATTTGAGAGATAGCAAATCAAGTACCATGCTTCCATGCGCATGCGATATGGTTACCCCAATCGTATGTTGCATTTTAGATTCTATTTCTGTAACAAATAGCTTCATTTGATGGTTCAAGGCAATCTGATCATCTGAGGTAAAGAAAATACATGTATTCTGGTATATATCCACAAACGCCCATGCATTTGAAGTGGATTCCAGTTGTTCCTTGCAAATATCAAACAATATATATTTATAGAGTTCAATATCTTGATATTGAACGGATTTGACAAGAGAGTCTTCCTGATTTAATGAAAGTACCGCAATGTTCCCAATGCCATCAAATAAGTTGATTTTTAAACGATGCAGAATCGGATATAAGGATTTAATTTCTACACCAGCATCCATAATAATAGATTGAAAAAATTTCCGAATGACAGTATCCGTTGTTTCTGAATTCAGGGATACTAAATCTTGATATTGGTAGCCTTCCTGAATTTCTAAATCTCTCAGATCTGCAATACGCTCGAGAACTTCTTTTACCTGACTCTTTATGATGGGTTTTAGCAAATAGTCCTTTACCCCGAAGGATAAAGCTTTACGGGCAAAATCAAATTCCTCAAATCCAGACAGAATAACAATATGCTGTTTCTTATTGATTTCATAAATTTTATTACTTAATTCAAGTCCATCCATACGTGGCATTTTAATATCTGTAATAACAAGATCTACTTTATGTTCTTGAAGAAAGGACAGGGCTTCCAACCCATTTCCAGCTTCGCCTGTTACTACAAAGCGTTTATCAAGTAATGGAATTTGTGTTTTAAGAAAATTTCGCGTGTAGACCTCGTCGTCAACGACTAACACGTTATACATAGAATACACCGTCCTTTATGATTTTTCATGGGGTAAATTAATTTGAATGGTAGTACCTAGATTAGGTTGACTAATGATTTCTAAGCCGAAGGGCTGTCCGAATTGTTTGAGAATCCGCAAATGAACGTTTAAGAGCCCGATTCCTTGCATATGCCGGTTGTCAAGTTCAGAATCTTCTTCATCTAGGAGCTTAGTGAGCTGGGCAAGTGTATGCTCAGGTATGCCAGGTCCATTATCAACTACGAATAATTGAACAGCATCAGGTGTAATCTTGCTGTAAATCGTAATGTTTGTATTTTCACTTTGTCCCTCACATCCATGAATGATCGAATTCTCAACCAAAGGCTGTAGGAGTAATGATGGAATATTGTAGGTATAGAGCTCTGAATGAATATGGATTTCATAGGTTAACTTCTCACTATATCTTGATTGCTGGATGAACAGATATTCATTGATCAATGAAATTTCATGGGATAGTGGAATGTTTTTATCCATTTTTGTGATTTTTCGGATCATGCTGCTTAACTTCTGAATACTTTCCACGGCTTCATTTGACTGATCTGATTGAATCATGATACTGATCATATTTAAGGTATTATATATAAAATGAGGGCGAATTTGTCTCATTAGTGCACTGAGCTTCGCTTCTTGCTCTAGTAGTTTCATTTCATAGATTTGTTTCACTAAATGTGTATTGTCTGAGATGATTTGGCTGATTTGGCATACCATTCTATTGAACGAATTGCCTAAGTAACCGATCTCATCGCTTCGTTGTTCGGGGAAACGCACTTCTAAATTCCCTTGCTTCACCTGCTTCATGAGGGAGACGATTTTGAATAATGGGTTCAGGAAATTTTGTATCGAAATAAACACAATAATTAACATCAGTATAGCGCAGCCGAAAGCAAAATAGATGGTTGTATTCCGCATGGCTATGGCATGTTGGTTCAATTCATCCAATGAATGGATGGAATGAATGTTCCAATTGGACGTCTGCACTGGATAATTGGAAACCAAATATTTATTATGATCTACCTCGATTTCTCCCGTTAGTCCCTTTGAGGGATCAATAGCAAATACATTCGCATTATTTATATCAGCATCTAAGCTAGAGTATAAGATGTTTCCGCTTTCATCTGATAACATAACTCCTCCTTGTTTTCCATTGTTAACTTTGTTCAGAATATCAATTATACCGTCAAACATGGCGTCAACTTTAATTAAACCAATCATTTCAGTGCCGGTGGACCCACCAAATATCGGGCGAATGATGGAGAATACCCTTGTATTGTCCGATTTAATTAAGCTTTCCTTATTATGGCTAATAAAAAAAGGTTTTTTAAGGGTGATTGCTTGTTTGTACCAGCTTAATTGTGTGAAATCGATGGCTGAATCTAGCGATTCATATTTTCTTGTGCCCAAATAGACTCGATCCGTAATTAAATATACTCTTAGAATGTCGGCCTGCGGAGCTATCAGAATATCTTCTAAAAAGTTGTTAATGTATCGAGCTTGTAAGAGCTGCTCTTGTGCACTCAGCTGATGTCTCTGAATCATCGCTAATAATTCTGAGTTGTAGTAAGGGAGCATGGAGGTGCGAATCATTTCCTCCGTGTAACGATTCGCATTAATAGATAGCTGCTCGCTCGTTTCAATTGTGTTGTGAAAAATCATATCTTTAACATCTTCTTTATATTGAATATATGAAAATATAGATGCAGAAACTACAGAAATAAGGATTAGTGTACTGCATAAGAAAATTAGTTTCGTCTTGAAAGTTAACCCTTTGATCTTCCAGATCCTCATGATGACGCACTTCCCCCTTCTAATATGTGAGTTTAATGAAGTTGCCAAGGGGTGTCAACTGATCATCGCTCGATATTTAGCAAATCAAAAGAATTCGGAATAAAACGAAAGAACTAGGAATTTTAAAGATGTACTCGGGCTGATAACATGGTTGGAGACAAACATTTATATCAAGAGAGGGTGGCAAGTTGTATGTTGCTAAAACGTAGAAAAGTGTTAGCTAGTGTGTTTGTGTCAGGATTGTTGCTTAGTTCTTTAGCGGCTTGTGGAGAGAAATCATCTGAAGGTACGGCTACAAGTGAAGGTGATAAATCAGGGGGTCAAGTCAAGCTTTCCTTCCTTCAAGGGAATCCAGAAATGGTGGAATGGTTTAATACGGTCATAGATGAATTCAACAAGCAAAATCCTGGAATTACCGTTGTACAAGAGAACTCTAAGGAACCAGAAAATCTCTTGAAAGTAAAATTTGCTTCAGGTGACGTTCCTGATATAACGAATCGTCAACCACAAGAATTTATCGATAAGGGCTTGTTCTTAGACTTATCCGATCACGAACAATGGTGGTCGAGGCTGTCACCTGAAGCTAAGGAAGCAAGTTCAGATCTAAAGACAGGCAAACAATTTAAAGTCGTAACAAACTTTATTAATGGCGGTATTTTCTACAACAAGTCCATGTTTAATAAATTCAATCTTCAAGAAGCCTTAACCTGGGATGATTTCATGAAGAATCTTAGAAGCATCAAGGAACAGGATTCTAAAGTTGTTCCTATGTACATGAGCGGTAAAGACGCTTGGACCATTGCCCATCTTGGGAACCTGATGGCTGAAGGTGTGCAGAAACAAAAAGTTGGTAATTTGGAATTTAAAAAGGCGAGCTTAGATAACAATGTAGACATTCTTAAATTTGACGAAGCGGGAGGACCACTTGAAATCTTAGCGAGTCATTTGCTTGAGTTGAAAAAAGAAGAGTTGATCAATAAGAACATTCTATCCGATACGTATGATCAACAAATTGACGCTTTTGCAAATGGTAAAGCAGCTATGATCAGCCAAGGTATGTGGGCACTAGCGGATATTTTAAACAAGAATCCAGAAATTGTGAATGATCTCGGATTTAGTCCATATCCTTCCATCGTTAATGGGACGAAACCAACCGTCTTGAATGCGGATGACCAAGCATACTCCATTCCAGCAGGATCGAAACATATTGAAGAAGCTAAGAAGTTTTTAGATTTTCTATTTGAAGCTGAGAACCAAAAATCATTCAGTGAAACTCGTAAAGCTCCTAGCGCCTTTACAGATGTAGAAGCGGACTGGGCACCGATTAAGGACCAAGTGACTGACGCATTATCCAAAGCAGCAAGTGTAGATTGGGATATTCGTCCAATCGGTTTTGACAATAATGAACAAGGACAACTCTATCAAGAATTGCTTGTAGGTACATTTACACCAGAACAGTTCACGAAAGAGTTTAAAACGAGATGGGATAACGCTTGGAAAGCGATGAATAAATAATTCATAAGTAGAAGTACGAGTGGCTTGAGAATGTAAATTACTCAAGTCACCGTAGTTTATACAATTAGTTTTAAAAAATATAAATATAGAGATCTGGAGGGGAACCATGTCTAGTATTCAAAAGAATCTGCATAAGTTTATGGCTGTTCCCGCAATACTGTTGTTTATTCTATTTTTTATTTATCCATTAAGTTATGGTTTAGGTTTGAGTTTTACTGATTGGGATGGACTATCAGACACTAAAAATTATGTGGGATTTCAAAATTTTATTGATTTTTTTCAAGATAGACGTGCCATCGGAGATATTAAGAATACATTGATGTTTGGCCTACTAAGTCCGATCCTACTCAATATATTTGGCTTTTTATTAGCATTATTACTAGACAAAGAAATAAAAGGTAAAAATCTCGCAAGAACGATTATATATCTACCTGCGATTATAAGTCCGCTCATTATGGGCTACGTTTGGTTAATGATATTACGTCCTGATAGTGGTTTTCTTTTCAATGTGCTTCAAGCATTAAATTTAGAGAATCTGTATGCGAATTGGCTCGTAGATCCACATAAAGCGATGTGGGCAATTATTATTGTGAATCTGTGGCAGTTTATTGGATATCCGATGATCATCTTCCTAGCAGGTTTACAATCGATTCCTACAGAGATGTACGAGGCTGCTAAGATTGATGGGGCATCTTCAATTCAGACCATCCGTTATATCACAATTCCACAACTCATGCCAGCCATCCAAATTAATATTATTACTAATATTATTAATTCATTGTCCGTATTTGAAATTATCGTAGCATTAACCAATGGTGGGCCTGGATATTATACGGAGCCGTTAAGTCTCTATATTTATCGTAATGCATTTGCAGGATTAACCGGTTATTCTACAGCAGTAGCAATGGTCTTATTTATCATTATCTTAATTCCAGTTGCACTTGCTTTCAAATTCTTCAAATACGACAACAACTAGGGGGTGTGAAGCCGTGCGGTTTTTTAGATATTTTGTGATGATTATCTTAGTGATTTTTGCGATTATTCCATTTTATGTGTTGTTTATGACGGCTCTATCAGGTTCTCCTAGCGGTGGAGAAGGTGTACTTATAAGAGAGTTTCATTGGAGTAATTTCTCAAAGGCATGGGAGCTATCGAACATGTCGCAAGCATTATTTAATTCAATTGCGATCACATTTTGTGCAATTTTTGTATCCGTTTTATTCTCATCTTCAGCATCTTTTGCAATCGTTAGAGTACCAACGACTCTTCACAAGATTGTGTTTTTTGCTTTTATCTTTAGTATGTTGGTACCCGCTATCATTAATATCGTTCCTTTATACACGTTGATGAGACAAATTCATGGGATTAATACGATTTGGGCCATGAGCTTATTGTTGGCAACAACTGCGTTACCTTTATCCATTTTTGTATATAGTAATTTCATTCGTGGTCTTTCCAAGGAAATTGAGGAAGCCGCAATCATAGATGGCTGTTCTTTATTTACGGCATTCTGGAGAGTTACATTCCCTTTGTTACGACCTGTGACAGCGACTGTTATTATCTTGACTGCAGTTCCAGCGTGGAACAACTATACTCAGTCAGTATTCTTCTTACAGGACAGATCCATGCAGACAATCCCCTTAGCCATTTCTAGTTTCTTCACAACGTATGGAGCTGACTGGAGTATGATGGCAGCTGCATCGGTTATCGGCATGTTACCAACGGTTCTCGTATTTTTATTCTTGCAAAGATCATTTATTAAGGGAATGACAGCAGGAGCAGTTAAGGGGTAATGCTCTGGAAAATATTCATGAAGTCACGGAATAGATTCTCGGAGTCATTCAACATCACATGTGGAGGACAAAAATATGATTAAAGATTTGAAAGATTATATAGCGATTTATCCGTATCACGAGTGGAAAATTATAGAGGACTCGTTTGAGTTGGAACATAATTACCGGAATGAAACTGTGTTCTCATTAGCTAATGGATACATGGGGTTGCGTGGAACATTCGAAGAAGGATATCCTTTTCCGGCAGATCAAGGACTTGAGGGGACTTTTATCAATGGGTTCTATGAAAGCGAAACGATTCGATACGGTGAATTAGCGTACGCTTATCCGGAAAAAACACAGACGATGCTAAATGTGACGAATGGTAAGATTGTACGAATTTATATTGATGGAGAGCAATTCAATATGCTCGAGGGATCGATGGAACAATATCAGCGAGTATTAGACTTGCAGAAGGGAACTGTCACAAGAAGTTTAATCTGGCAATCGCCTAAAGGAAAGAAGCTGCAAATTGTTATTACTAGGCTCGTTTCCTTTACGAATAAACACTTGGCTACCTTTCAATATGAATTAACACCATTAAACTTCGCAGGTGAAATAAAGATTGAAGCCCTTATTGATGGAAAAGTTGAAAACTCAACTGCAAAGACGAATTCACGTATCGATTATGGCCCTTATGGGCGAGTTCTGATTGAGAAGAATAGACAATTTCAGGATGATGTGTGTGCATTGATGCAAGTGACGAAGCAAACTCAGCTGTCTCTTCTATGTGCAACAGATCATCATTTTGAAGATCAGAACATGGTGATAGCTAGCGCTTCAATCGACGAAAAAGATGTAATCGGAAAAAGTTATACTGTGAATGCAAAAAAAAGGGAGACTATCCGGTTCACAAAAAATTTGGTTTACCTGACTTCAAGTGAATATGAAGTGAATGACATGTTCGCGAAGGCTATTACAATACTCTCTGAAGCTAAACTGAAAGGATTCACCAATCTAAAAGAGGAACAGGCAGCGTATTTAGAACAATTTTGGTATCGGACGGATGTTGAAATTAAAGGTAATATCGCGCTTCAGCAAGGAATTCGGTTCAACATGTATCACTTGCTACAATCTGCGGGAAGAGATGGAAAGACGAGCATGGCCGCTAAAGGACTTTCAGGAGAAGGATATGAGGGTCACGTATTTTGGGATACAGAAATGTACGGACTTCCATTCTTTACATTCAACAATCCTCAAATTGCGAAGCGATTGCTTGAATTCCGTTATAACACTTTGAATCAGGCTCGTCAGAGAGCCCGTGAGCTATCTATTGATAAAGGTGCATGTTATCCATGGAGAACAATTAACGGACAAGAAGCCTCGGCCTACTATCCTGCAGGAACAGCTCAAGTCCACATCAATGCAGATATTGCGTTTGCGGTTCAAAATTATATGGATGCTACTGATGATCATGAATTCACTCTGCAAATGGGTGCTGAAATGTTGATTGAAACCGCACGATTCTGGTATGAGTTCGGCGCTTATATCGAAACAAAGGACAATAAATTTTGCATCAACGGCGTAACGGGACCCGATGAATTTACCGTACTGGCTGATAACAATTGCTTTACGAATTTGTTAGCAAGAGAAAATCTGTGGAACGCCTATAATGTCGTAAAGTGGATGGAAAAGAATTATCCTGTTGAATTTGCTGAGCTATCCGCCAAAATTGGGCTTGAAGACGATGAGAAGAATCAGTGGAAACGAGCGGCAGACCAAATGTACATTCCGTACAGTGAGGACTTAGAGATTTTCCCACAGGATGATGGATTCTTGTATAAGAAGCCATGGGATATTGCCAATACACCGATCAAGAAATATCCACTCTTAGACCATCATCATCCACTTGTTGTGTATCGTCATCAGGTTTCCAAACAAGCGGACTTGATATTGGGGTTATGTTTGCTGAGTCATATGTTTACAAAAGATGAGCTACAAAGAAATTTTGATTTTTATGAAAAGGTGACAGTGCATGAATCATCACTATCCGCGTGTATTTTTAGCATCGTAGCAAGTCGAATTGGTTACTACGATAAGAGCTATGAATATTTCATGACGACTTCGAGATTGGACTTAGATGATTACCATCGGAATACGCATGCGGGTATCCATACCGCGAACATGGCCGGAACTTGGATGTGTATTGTAAATGGTTTTGCAGGAATGCAGGAACATAATGATAAATTATGTTTCTCGCCTTACCTACCTGAAGAATGGGACGAGTATTCCTTTAAAGTAAGCTATAAAGGAAGATTGATTAAGTTAACCATTGCAGAGACTGGCACAACCTATGAGCTTTTGGCAGGAAAAGACATTGAGATCATTCACGAGAATGGAACCATGCTATTACAAATGAAACCAAAAATTCAAGCAGCTATTTTTGACTTAGATGGTGTAATTGTAGATACTGCAAAATACCACTACCTAGCTTGGAAGAGGCTGGCTGATCAGTTAGGCTTCGAGTTCACAGAGAAGGATAATGAAAGATTAAAGGGTGTTAGCCGCATGAGCTCTCTGGAAATATTACTTGAAGTGGGACAGCTTCAGTTTGATGAGGTAGAAAAGCTTCGTATGGCTGAGCAAAAGAATGATTGGTACGTGGATTACATTTCTAAATTAGAAGAATCTGAGATATTACTAGGTGTCAAGGATTTTATTCTCCGATTAAAGAATAGCGGGATGAAAATAGCGATCGGATCTGCTAGCAAGAATACGCTAATGATTCTGAACAATCTCAATATTCTAGATTTGTTTGATGCTGTTGTTGATGGTAACAAAGCGATCCATGCCAAACCTGATCCTGAAGTATTTTTGCTTGCAGCAGAAGAATTACAAGTAGATCCAACAGCGTGCATTGTTTTTGAGGATGCATTTGCTGGTGTTGAAGCGGCAAAGTCTGCGGGCATGTACGTAGTAGGGATTGGAGATCTGAGTGTTTTAAAAGAAGCAGATGATGTGATTGATAGCTTTGTAGAACCGAGATTTGATCCCAAAAATCCAATTTGTTTTATTTAATAATGGAGGGTTAATAGATGCAGAAGATGAAGAAGAAAACAGCCTTAGCCTCATTGTTATCTTTCCTTTTACTAATTCAACTTGTAGTACCTGTAACAGCTGCTGAGGTTTCTCCAACAACGGTAAAGGCTATGAACAATAGTAACGTTATGAGTTCCATTGAGAAAGTAACAGCGTCTACCACAGTGAATCTATCCGAAGAAGGAAATCTGGATTGGCGTTCAGTTGCTACAACTCAACAAATTATTGATTATGATGTGAAAAAGCCTGGGAAGTCGATGATTGAGCTTACAGAATCGTTAGGTGAGAGTGGAACAAGTAAAATGCTTGAAGATGGGGTGTTCAGCTTCTCTTCGTCTGCAAACGAAAATGGTTTATCTAATATTCGGAAGGCTCGTTCGAATTCAGGCAATGGAGCGGAATTTACGATTTCTGCTCCTGCCAATGCACAAAAAGAACGTGAGCTCAAAATCTATCTTGGAGTGAACCAAGCAAAGCTTACTATGACTGCAACATTAGGTGGTCAAAGCTACGATCTAGAAGATATAGTGACAGACAGTAAGGAGAGTGGTATCTATAGCATTAAATATTCTGCTGACGATAATCAAGAGCTTAAGATTACGGGTTCTTTATCTAGTACGGATCCTGGGGGGTACTTCGCGCTAGGTGCAATTGTACTATCTGAAGCACCAGATCATGGTGTGAACTTAGCGCTTGGTAAGCAGATAAAAAGTGCGCCAACACCTGAAAATAATAATTTTGTTGCGCAATATATGTTAGATGGAAATTACAATTCACGCTTTTCTACGAAATCGACAGGAAATGTAATTATAGATTTAGGAAAAATTCATCAAGTAAATGAGGTCAGAGTCTATTGGGAAGCAGCATATAGCTCTGAGTTTACGATTCAAGTCTCTAAAGATAATATCAACTGGAATACTGTAGATACGATAACTGGAAAAGGAGATTATGCTCCAACGTATCATAGTTTTGAAGAGAGTGAGGCACGTTACGTTAAGGTAGCTCCAACGAAATTAGTAAATAGCGGCTATAGCATATTTGAAGTTGAAGTCTATAATATGCAGAATATTTCAGTGTCCAACCAAATTATGGGGATTACAAGTAGTAAAGGGTCCATCCTTCCGAATTTCAACCGGAATATCAAAGAGTATGAACTATCTGTTGGTGCAGATACGGAATCTATTGACTTAACCGCGAATGTAAAAGGAGGGAACATACAGCTTGTAACCGTTAACGGACACGAGGTTACTAGTGGTACATCGGTTAAGATTCCTTTGACTACAGGTCTAAACGAGGTAGAAGTTAGTTCAGCAGATTCTTTGGATCCAAGCATTAAAGAGCGTTATATGATTCATATTAATAGAACAAATTATAATTTCGGATCGGAAGTGTATAAAAATGTAATTCAATCGGCTAAGGCTGCAAATGGAAGTAAATTTAGCATCACTTCACCTACATCAGGATTCTGGTCGCCTTTAGCTCAGATTGCTGATGGGAATCGTTACAATATTGCGCAACCGAATTTAGGGCAAAATACACCATGGAATGTCAAGATTGATATGGGAAGTAAATACATTGTCGATCAGGTAAAGTTCTTCTCCAACCGTGGTAGCTACCTTGATACGTATGATGTGCAAGTGTCAATCGATGGTAAGGCCTGGAAGACTGTTGCTAGTGAAAAACAGGGGAATGGTGAGAATAAAACCTATCGGTTTGCACCTACTACAGCTCAGTACCTACAAATTATCGGCATAAAGGCTGTCGGTTTCTCCTCTATTAGTGAAATTGAAATGTATGGCGTTAATATCTCCATGGAGAGTATCATAAATTCACTGTCTACGCTCAAAATTAACAGAGGCGATACCAAATTAGAAGTATATGTTCCAGAGGGCTATGAGGTTTCTATTCAAGAATCATCTGACCTGGAAGCAATCGCATTGAATGGAGAAATTGCGCCTAAAAAAAATCAAGAGCAAGTCGTTAAACTGAAGTTCACAGTTAAGGAGACTTCTACCGGTGCTACACAAACAACGGGAGACATAGAAGTCACTGTTCCTGCAATCGTGGACGTGGTTGCTATTGAATCACTTCCAGTTCTATCTATTGAATACGGTAAGACGCTTGCTGAAGTACTGGGTAGCATTCTTCCAAGAACAGCACTAGTGACATTGAGTGATGGTAGCAAGGATACATTGAGTATCACTTGGAATGAGAATTCAACACCAGTCTATGCTGGAACGACCCCTGGTGAATATACATTTACAGGAAATGTTGCGCTATCACAGGGCGTGTTAAATAGCGAAGATATTTCATTAGTTGTTACCAATCAGGTTGCCGTACAGAAGTTGACAGCCAATGCACTAAATATCGCACCTAAAGATCAAATACTTCCTGTTCCTCAATCGGGAACAACCAAAAGAAGGTTCTCAGCCAAGGTTAGTGGTTCGGATGTTTTGTATAAGAATGTTATTTGGAGTGTCGATGGAAACAAAGATTATATTACCATGGATCAAGACGGGCTATTGATTATTCGTCCAAGTAACGAAATGTTACCGGGTGAGAGTATTACCGTTCATGTTCAAGCGAAGGATAAGGATAGTGATGTGACGGGAACCATCCCAGTCAAGCTTCAATTTAATAAGAACTCAGAGTCAGAACCAAGTCCGTTGAATAAAGAAGGGTACACACTTTACCATGCTAGCGAGTTCAATGAAAACGATATCGATCGTACAGCATGGTCGGATTATTACTTGAGACAATGGGCAACGAATGGAGATGCACAGTCACATGCGAAATACGATTTCGAAGATGGTGCACTTGTGTTGAAAATTGATGAAGATTCTGAGCCTTGGAGCCCGCTTGATGGTAATGTAACCGTCTCAAGTTTGGTATCCTATGAGAAAACTGGACTACACAAGTTTGGTAACAATAACTATTCTCAAAGTAGAAATATTCCTACTTTTGATGGAGCGGCCACGACAAAATATGGATACTTTGAAATGAGAGCCAAAATGCCAACTGCAAAGGATGGAAGTCATGTTGCGTGGTGGATGGTTGGTAATCAAGAAGACCAGAATATTTACGATACAGGAACGTCATATGTATCCAATCAAGTGAGTGAGATCGATATTAATGAAAGTCCTTTTAATACAATTCAAGCCAATGAGTGGTTCTCGACCTACCATCAATGGGGTAGTGATGTAAGTGTAACAGGATCGAGTCCTAGTAATAACTATGTACGAACGGGCTTAGACCCTGAATCGAGATTGGATTCAGAATTCCATAACTATGGCATGGAATGGGATGAGAACGGGTTGTATTTCTATTTTGACGGCAAGCTCATTCGAACGATAGATGTTAAATTGGACCACCGCCTTGAGACATTATTAAGTATTTATACCAATTCATGGGGTGGACAAGATGCAGGAATCTATCCAAAAGAATTTGCAATTGATTATTTCAGAATTTATAAGAAGAATGATTCGATCGGCAAAATCAATGATATTTTCTTCGATCTATCTACCGTTCCACAAAAGCTTAAGAAGCCTGTCGTGGGAGAAAAAACAACAATGAAAATTAATGCAATTCCTGTAGACTCTATGCATAATCCGGTTACAGATGCAGAGCTAGAGTGGTATTTTGCTTCCGATGTTCCGTTCAAAAGTGAAACCAGTATTCCAGGAGCTAGTATAGATCGGGCTACAGGGGAAGTTACGATCACAGATCAAATCGCTGCTCCGACGGTATTAAGAGTTAGTGCCAAGTCGAAAGGTAATATCCGCATCAGACAGTCGTATCGTATTATGGTTGAGAACGAGAATAATCCAATCCCTACTAGTATTTTCTTCAAAGACAGTAAGAATATCAATCGAATTCCGATTTCGTCTATAACGAAGGAAGTACAACTAGAAGCTACGCTGTATGATCAATACTTAGAGCCTATGAGTAATTCAATTGAATATTCATTAGTTAAGGATACATCGGGATTAATGTCAGTATCTCCAGATGGTGTAACGCTTACTAATGAAGGCAAACTGATCATCGATTCTGATGCAAATCCTGGAGAAGTATTCTATGTTCATGCTAAGAGTGAGAATATTTCGAACAATTTCATCATTCAATTAGGTCAGAAATCAGAAGTGGATCTAACACAATTAAGTTCCACCATTGCTATTGCACAAGGTAAAGCAACTGGAGCAGTGGTAGGCACAGAACCAGGGCAATATCCGCAAGAAGCAGTAGATTCATTAAATAAAGCCGTTGAAACTGCATTAGCGATTGTAAATACAGTAGAGATTACACAGGATGAAGTGGATGCAGGGTTGATTACACTTCAAGCAGCCATATCGACATTCGACAGCTCCAAGATTCCGCCTGTGGATCCTCCGGCAGTTGACAAGATTGCTCTTCACGCCGCCATTGCAACAGCACAAGGTAAAATTGCTGCAGCAGTCGTAGGTACAGAACCAGGGCAATATCCGCAAGAAGCAGTAAATGCTTTAAATACAGCTATTGAAGCAGCACAAGTGATAATTGATGCAATTGATATCACGCAAGAAAAATTGGATGTAGGATTGAGTGTATTGAATGTAGCCATTGGGGCATTCAAAGATGCAATGATTCCAACTCTCGACCCTTCAGTGGTTGACAAAATTGCACTTGATGTTGCCATCGTAACAGCACAAGGTAAATTAGCTGAGGCAGTCGTTGGCACAGAGCCAGGCCAATATCCACAAGAAGCAGTAAATACATTAAATGAAGCCATTGAAGTTGCACAAGCAATTATTGATGCACTGGGGATTACACAGGATGAAGTGGATGCAGGGTTGAGTAAATTGAATCTGGCAATTTCAACATTTGAGGCTGCAGTCTATCCTCCAATTGATAGAGATCACATTGCACCAACATGGCCAACTGGCAGTACATTAGTATATACACAAGTTGGGACTAATCATGTACAGTTAGCGTGGAAAGCAGCAGAGGATGATACAGCTGTAACGAGTTATATGATTTACAAGAACGGTCAAGTTCTTGCGAATTCAGTTACTGATATTGTATATAAACCTAGTGTAACAGGCGGGGTATATAGTCTTCATGTAACAGGATTAATACCAAACACTAGCTACTCTTTTAAAGTCGAAGCGGGAGATGCAGCAGGCAATTGGAGTGTAGATGGTCCAAATGTATCGGTGAGAACAGACGATACGTGGGTACCGGTACCAACGCCTGATCCAACACTAACACCAACACCAACACCAACACCAACACCAACACCAACACCAACACCAACACCAACACCAACACCAACACCAACACCGGAGCCGATACCAACGCCAGAACCTGAAACTCCTAATATTAGGTTTACGGATACGCAGGGTCACTGGGCGCAAGCAGCAATTGAAAAAGCAGTAGAACTTGGCTTTGTGAATGGTTATCAAGATGGAACCTTCCGCCCTAACGGCAAAGTAACTCGTGGTGAAATTGCAGCGATGCTAGCTAGAGCTTTGAAACTAGAGGCTCAGGGTGAGGATATGAAGTTTGAAGATCTAATCCGCATCCCAGCGTGGGCGAAACCATTTGTTGGGGCAGTAGCCAGCGCAGGCTTGATTGAGGGGTATCAAGATAACACATTCCGAGCGAATCAAGAAATTACGCGTACAGAATTAACGGTGATTATCGTTCGTAATTTGGGACTCGATCTTGATTCTAAGGCGATTTTATCTTTCAAAGATGCAGATAAAGTACCTGCTTGGGCAAAAGCATCTATTGTAGCAGCATTTGAATCTGGATTGGTTAAAGGTGATGATAAAGGTTTATTCAATCCGAATACTTCTTGTACGAGAGCTGAAGCGGTTACGATGATTCTAACGATGCTTAATCACCAATAATACTTTTCTCCAAACAATTGTTAAATTTCAAAAATAGCTATGTGATACAGGCAGACGAGATATATCGTCTGCCTGTTTATTTATAAGGCGAAGCGGTGAGCACTTGATAAAGTTTAAAAGTATTTCCGTTAAACTGCTAGGCAAAAAAAGTGGTATCAACAGGAAAAACGCCGTTTATGAAAATGTAGGTATCGTGGGTGCATGAAAGAGAGTGCGAAGGTGCCGGAGTAGTTAATGAGATAGAGGGGACGGATTCTTTGAAGAAATAAATTAATGCAGTCAAAATAAAGTCGTTATCATTCACATAGGGATGATAACGACTTTATTTTGAGTTAACTTAGCCACATTCTGGTACTTTAAAAGGTTCATCGTTTTAGAAAACATTGACTTTATAACGTGTCTGGAGTCTGAACTGTCTTTGGTAGGGAGAAATACGGCTTTCAACGTTATTACTTTAATCATACTAAATTAATCTCTTATACCTTTTCAACGTTTTATGTAAACATAATGGTTAGTGGGAGGGAATTGGGACTATTTGTAGAAATATGGTAGTCAGGAAGAAGAAGGAGTGAATAATTATGAATGCTACTACTAGTACTAAAAATGAGCTGCTACCATTAGCGCCTGAAAATGAGATCTTTAGAGAATCGTTAGTAAGGCATATTAGAGATATGTTTAATAAAGATAGGACAAAGATACTATTAGAGGGGCCGGGAGCTAGCGGGAAAACTGTATTGTTGTCCCAGTTTGTGAGGTTACATCCAGAAAGATGTATATCATTTTTTATTAAGGATAACGTTTGGAGTACAAATTTATCATTCTTTTTACTCGAACTCTGTCTGCAAATGCAGCAAATACCGGCAATATCGTCTAAATATAATAAAGATATATCTCATGAAACATTACAAGAGGAGCATTTTGTAAAACAACTATTTTATCGCATGTCTAGAGAATTAATTGCTTATATAAAAAGAACTGGTAATGGCCCATTTTATTTTGTGATTGATGGATTAGATAAACTAAATTACATAAATGGTGAAGAGAATATATTAAGTCATCTTCCAATGGACGATCCTGCCGGTATATTTATACTATTAAGTTCTAGTGGAAAATTAGATGACCGTATCAAAGTTAATTCGATGCCAATTCAAAATTTTTCTTTAGAAGAAACTGAAAAATATTTTAGTGAAATTCTAAAAAAAGAACAAATAAAGAAAATATATGATATCTCACAAGGGATGCCTGGATATCTATCAGATACCTTGAAGTCCTTGAAAAAAGTTGATTCATCTCAATATGATAGCTTAATTTCAAATTTACCTAGTAACTATATTAAGTTAATTGAATCTGCATGGAATGGACTAGATAAAGAAAACAAGGAATTAATGAATATACTATCGGTATTAGTTAGTTCACCTGAACCTATGACTTTGCTGAAACTATCGGAGGTATTAGAACTTAGTAAAGAGACTGTTTATGATTATATTATAGAATTGTTATTCGTTGAAATACACAAATCAAGTGAATTAATTGAGGTGAATAATGTCTATAAAACATTTATTTTCAATAAATTAGAAGAAATAAATGTAACGACAACACAATTATTAATTTCTTATTACGAATGCAAACAAGTTGAGGACTCTGCTTTATTTTTGCCTTCTCTGTATATTAAAAATAATAATTATGAATCTCTTGTTAAACTAGTTAATGTTGATAACATAACAAAAATACTAGGAACACAGAGAAACGTATCGATAGTACGTAGAATGATAAGATCGCTATCTGAAATGGCTTATTCACGTGGAGATAGCCAAAGATTATTTTGGGGAGCACTTACAGAATCGTTTTTTACACAATTGATTTCTAATCCCCCTGCCGTTCAAAATCAAATTGCTGCTCTGCTTGCTCAGGATAATTTTGAGAATGCTATTCAGTTAGCCTATAGTTGTATGCTTCCAGAGGATCGACTAATGTTATTTGCTAAGATAGGCAGTGAAATGATAAAGAAAGAACTACCTGTCCCAAATGAGATTATAAAGACACTTGATGAATCGGTAGAACTTATAGATAACACTATTGAATTAACAGAAGTGCTTACTGAAAAATTATTAGATGTATGTACAGATTTAATTACTTTTCAAACAAAGTCGGCCCTGAAACTTATAGAAAAAATAGCAGAGTCCAAAGGTAATTCTAATTACAAAAACCAATTAATGGATATATTGTTGACTAATGTATTGATTAAATCTGGTACTGATGATTCAACTACTGAGAAAATAAAATCTCAAATCAGTAATGACTCCTTGAATGATATTGCAAAGGCATCCTCTACAGTCCTGGAGAAAGTTATAGTAGAAGAACTATTTGAACAAGTGGAGCAAATATCAGATATTTCAGCAAAACTTTATTTGCTTCAATCTTGGTGCAATATGAATGATGAAAATCAAAGAATATGCGAAGTTATTGCGTATGCCTTAGATCTAATAAAGTTTAGCGAGGATTATGCGCCGACTCAACTTCATTTAAGAAAACTTGCTCAATGTTTGTTGAAAGGACTTGAATCTCACAATGAAGAAGAATTAAAAACATTAATCAATGAGTTAGATAAAATTAAAGAGACGCTTATAAAGCATCCAGTAGATGAATATGCAAGACTAGAGTTAATACTTGCCTTGGTTATTAAAAAGTGGTCTCCGGAGGAAGCGACTGAAAGATATTATAACGTCTATTTTGGGATTGATAAAATTCAAGATATAGATATACGTTGTTTTGTTATCGTGCGATTGCTTCTGACCCATAAAGAACTAGCGCCAAATGACTCAGAGTTAGAAGATGAGTTTGTAACTGAACTAAGTAACTTTTTTGATACCCTATTAAACACTTCTGCTGATCATTTAGAAATCACCAAAAAATTAATTTCTGCACTATCTGAGTATAACCATGAACTTGCTGTCTCATTTTCAACAAAGCTAAATAGAGCGAGAAGAAGGGATTTTGCATATGGAGAAGTACTGAGAGAATATACTTCACGAATTTCTACTTCCCACTCGGTAAACTTTATATATCATACACTAGATTTAATTGAAAATAGAAGTTATCGTGACTGGGTCTACGTTCAAATTATTAAGCGTTTTACAACTTCGAGTTTAAACACTCCATACAATGACAAGCTTAAATATTTGGAGAGAGTATTATTAATTGAACATTCCATTGGCAAGGCATATGCCATAACTTATTTTATTAATTGGATTTATAATGATAACCCTGATAAAGCCAGACAATTGATTAGTAACTTGATACAAGCTTATGAGAAAATAGATTGTTTGTGGGAGCAGGTCTCTTGTGGATTTGATGTTTCAAGTGTACTTGCAAAAGTTAATCGTGAATTCTCTTTACAAATATACAAGTTGGCAGAAAAAATCAGGAGTAATTCGGTATTTGCAGATGAAAGAATAACAAGTTTATACTTGGAGATTTGTAAAATTATTATTAGAATTGTACCTGATATATTAAACAGTAAGGAAGTCAAAGAAAGAATAGCATATTGTGTAAGAGCCATTATGTCTATTCCTTCTGTTATTGAAAGAAATTTATTATTAACAAGTTTAGCTTTGAAATGCTTGTTACACAATAAAAGAGATATATTTAATGAACTCTCAACAAAAGTACTAATTGAAATTGAGCATTGCTCAGATGAATTAATACTGCAACAACTTATTATTGATAGTGCACCGTTATTGTTTGAAGTTGAGCGCAACGTCCTATTCAACAAATTAGAAAATATTCCTGAATACCTAAGAGATGGGGCATTAGATGAGGTATTAAAGTATCTTTTTACAAAAAGAATACCAATAGATCCAATAGATGTTTCAACTTATCCAACGAATTTAAGTTTTGCTGAGGCCTTAAGAGTTATCGAATTAATTGAACATTTAGAGATGGATGCAATTATATATTCTTACATCGATAAGCTCGTTGAGTCGATAACATATAAATATGATAATAAGCTTAAAACTTCTCTAAATGAGAGGCAAGTTCTAACTATTGCGGAAACCTTATCGAAGATTGTAAATAACAAACTACCCGATACAAAAAACATTTCACATGATGGTTATAAGATTGCCTGCAGAATATCAATAAATAAACTTAAAGAATCTTTAAGAGGATCGAGTTCATTTCGTGCAAATGCTAGATGGGATCCTTTGAATTTGTCTTGGGAGGAAATTAAAAAGGAAATTCTGAATGTCCCTAATTTAGCAGATAAGGTATTATTACAAGCTACTGCAGCTTCTGAATCCTATTTAACGGACAAGTCTTTTTCCGAATCAATTATTGCAAGTGCAGAAACAAATCTTGGAGACATAACAAACTCAATTGATAGAGCTGGTCGTTTTCACGTTGTCGCAAAATCTTATAATGAAATGTCTAATTCTAAAGCAGCTAGGTTCTTACTTGAAGAAGCTGTTAAACAATCAAATGCATTTTCAAGTTATGAAACTAGAGATCAACTCTTAGGTGGTGCTATTGAATTAGCTCATAGCATTGATCCGAATTTTGCAAGCTCTCTAGCTGCAAACATTGATTCGCCAATGTTTACATCAAAATCATATGAAAAAATCTTAGCACTTAATCTTAGGAGTGATCCTTCTAGATTGGATTTATCAAAAAAAGAGGAGTATCAACCAGCAATCTCATCAGCATGTGGAAGTATCCTTAATTCTTTATATTCAGGGAGGGGAATTGTTCAACATGAAACAGTTATTTCTAAATGGATGTACTGTTGTTTGGGGTACGATTTTGATACAACATATAATATCGCACTCTGGTATGTGGAGAACTCAATAATTTCCCGCAATAAATCTCTAATTACTCCGAGGTTAGAATCACTTTATTCTGAGTCTCTAGAATTATTAGATATGATATCTAAGATGGGACAAGTTATTAATAATATGACAGCCACATCAGAATCATCAACGTTTTTCGAAAATGTAGCACCTAAGATGCAAACCTTTAGTTTAGGGGAAAAAGAAGTTGCCTTAGACTTTCTGAAAAGTTGGTTATCTGAGTATGCAACGGAGTATGTTAAAATATATGATGCGTATTTTGGACCAAGTGATTTAACATTACTTAAGTTTATACCTCAAAATGTGGATGTGAGAATATTATGTTCTGTTAAACAAAAAGATCTAGATGTAAATAATATTCATGAAAGATATAAACTAGAGTGGAAGAATATCTGTGACCAGAACCCTCCAGAAACTTTGGTATATATATATTCCACTCCTTCGGGTCGCACACCACAACACGATAGATTTATTGTCACTGATAAGGCTGGACTAGTACTAGGTACATCTTTAAACGGTTTGGGTAGTCGTGATACTGTAATAAATATGATTGATTTTGATGAAAAATTAAAAATTGAAAAGCAGTTTATTGATGAGTTGGTGACAAATCAACCACGATTTGTAGGCGATGAACGATTAATAAGTCGGACTTTTTCTTTTGAGCTATAAATAACATTTTTAAAAATATGCATTATAAGCTTCTCAGGCTGTCGAGAAAGTCTCGACAGCCTTCTTTATGTGATTTTGATTTCGTACGACACCGCGTTAATATTATATAATATAGGTAACTATTTATAGAACGGATGGTGTCAATATACTGCGTTCCAATCGAGAAAATCAATAAGCTTACGAATTTGTTTCTAAAGAAGATTTGGTTCCTAAAGACCACTTGCTTCGCAAAGTAGATAAATATATTGATTTTTCGTTTATTGATGAGAAGGTTAAACCCTTGTATTGCTCGGATAACGGAGGTCCTGCGATTGATCCAGTCATACTGTCTAAGATGATTTTCTTGGGGTGTTTTTATGGCATTCGTTCTGAACGTCAATTGGAACGGGAGGTCCAAACAAACTTAGCTTACCGTTAGTTTCTTAGCCTGGGGCTAACTGACAAAGTACCAGACCACTCTACGATTAGCTGGAATCGGCGAACTCGTTTTAAAGATACGAACATTTTCAAGATATTTTCGATGAGATTGTTCTCCAAGCGATTTCGCACCGGATGGTAGGCGGACGTGTTCTTGTCTCGGACTCTACTCTCGTCAAGGCGAATGTGAATGAACACCAATATTCGAAACAACAGGTGCTGCAAAATATTATGTGGACGAGCTCAACACCGCTGTAGAAGTAGACCGGAAAAGCCATGGAAAAAAGCCCTGAAACCTAGAGAGGAAATAATCAAAGAAAAAGAAATTAAAGTGAGCAAGACCGATCTCGATAGTGGTTACATGAACCGGGCGGTAAACCGGAAGGCTTATTTTATCTAGACCACCGGACGGTAGATATGAAATACAATCTCATTACATATGTACACGTCACACCCGGAAATGTCCATGATTCCGTGCCGTATTTGTCGCGTCTAGACCGTCAGCAGGAACGTTTTGGATTTAAAGTGGAAGCCATTACGCTAGATTCAGGGTATTTAACAACGCCGATTTTCCGTTATTGCTCACCGGAGATTCCATTCCAAACAAGGACTTTTTCCAAAATGGAAGTTTACTTTTGACGCTAAGCGAGAGTTGTACGTCTGTCCGGCCGGCCAAAAACTGAAGTACCGGACGACGGATCGCAAAGGCTACCATTAGTATGCGTCAGATCCGGAGCAATGTAAAAGTTTTTCGTTTTAAAACGAGTTATGCACTCCAAAAAACACCGAAAGATGGTGACTCGACATGTCTGGGAGGATAGCAAGGATTGGATCCGGGACAACAGGTTTAGCAAGTCAGGGAAGTAGTTGTTCGAAATGAAACGATTGAGCAAAGCTTCGCGGATGCTAAAGAGCTACATGGGTTTCGCCATTGCCGTTTGCGTGGGATGTCAAACGTCAGGAAACATGCACTGATGACAGCAGCCATGCAGAACATGAAGAAGATGGCGATCCATCTAGATCGCCGGGAAAAGCGGGGGTAACCCCTCATTTTCCCGTCCGTAGGTAGGTATTGAAATACATAAGAAACCCAAGGTCTTTAAATGACCTGGGTTTCTCGACAATCTGAAGAAGCTTAACACCATTGTATGGTGTTAAGCTTCTCTATGTTTATGCTGTTATAATAAATTGCTTACATTCTGAGATGAATTTGTACGTAGACAAAGAGCCCCATCTGTATCTTTTTTATGTGTCAATGCTTTAGGTATAGGATATTGAAATCAAGCATGTATGAAACAATCACTTTGATGTTTATATTAGCGAGTATAACTAAATTAGCGTTGATTCGCTTGGATTAAGTATAAACATTTGTTGAAAACATTGGCACCTGTATTAGAAGTCCTGAGGATAGTTTAAACAAATCTGTAGATGGTAGCGTGATTTAGTAAACCCTATTGATAATATAATTGTCATTTCCAAACAGCGGTCTAGACGGTGGGAATTGTATATAAACCTTACCAATCAACTAATAAACCATAATAGAACTTACAGATAGATCGTAACTGGTAATGATCCGTTATTGTTAGATAAATGATAGTCATTCTATTTTGTTATCTATTGACATCGTATCGTGTCCATAACCTCAAGAAATTCGATAACACTGGAGAGGACATGGAGGATTTAATCTCCATCGGCACCATCGGCCTGATTAAAGCCATCGAGAGCTATCGCCCGAACAAAGGCACAAAACTGGCCACTTTTGCTGCCCGTTGTATCGAAAACGAAATTTTGATGCACCTTAGATCCTTGAAGAAAACTCGTAAAGATGTATCTCTGCACGACCCAATTGGGACTGACAAAGAAGGTAATGAAATTACACTCATTGATATCCTTGGCTCCGAGGCTGATGATGTCATTAAAGAAGTAGATCTGAAGATCGAGAAGAGCAAGATATATCGTAATCTCGATATTCTGGATGATCGGGAAAAAGAAGTTGTGGTGGGTAGGTTTGGGCTGGATACAGGTGGGGAAGAGCGGACGCAGCGGGAGATTGCCAAGGAGCTGGGGATCTCGCGGAGTTATGTTTCAAGGATTGAGAAGAGGGCGCTAATGAAGCTGTATCATGAGTTTTATAAGGCTAAGCGTTGAGAGTACTGAGTCTGTCTTTTGACAGACTCTTTTTGTTGTCGAATTTAAGACAAGTATTCCAAAAGAATTCCAAAAGAATTCTGCAAATAGTAGAGTTTTTATGTATAAAATTTGAAATACGATGTTGTAATTTGGATAAATATAATCCTGTTGTTAGGTAATCTGAAAGGCTAAAGATGGCTCGTAGTTTTGGAAGTACAGTTAATAAAATGATAAAAGAAACTGCAATAGCGCAACGTACAACGGAAAGTTTGGGAATTGCCGCTATTCGTCGACATTTAAGATTGCAGAGCTACTGAAGGTTATATGTTATTTGTTTTGAACTTATGATTTTTACAAGAAAGTCGTTCTAGTAGAAATTTAATTTTTTCCCCAGAGAACCAGAAAATTAAAGGTGTATAAGTGGACTAACGGTGGCAGAGTCTAAAAACTGAGAATATCCACATGGGAATGGATACGCTCATTTTAGATTAGCAAACAGGATAGAAAGTTTGTTAATAGGGGTTACGATAGGGAGGTTGGGTCGATAAAGATCCTCTTAAAAAATGAAATTATTACATATTCTTCAAAAAAGAAAATAATATTTATCCTTTGAAGCTATAGAGCTTCAAAGGATAAATGGGATGTATCAAGGTTGTTAAATTCCTGAAGTGTCTTCAGTTAGGATACATCAATAACAGATAGAGTATATCTAGAAGTAACTGAAGATGCATACATAGGAAATATGTTTGTGAGTATGGGAATTAATATAGATTTGTACTGAATTATTGCTTGAATAAATTATTATTCTCTTCAACCTTCAGTGGCTGTGGGGCTTTTTTTATGGGAAATTAATTCTAGGAACTAATAAGAAAGGTGAATTTGTAGTAATATACAAGAAACAGGAAGGAGACTTATACAAAGCGATATGAATAAATTCAATCCCCCAAAACTTGTTGGGAATTTTGCAAGCATTGTATCTGATGAAGCTGATTTAGAACTTGTTGCAAAAGTTTCTTGCTACTTATATAAACCTGGCGCTTATACGCCAATGTTTATTTTGCCTAGAGCAGAGTACGCATATAAAGAAAATTTTTCATTAGAAGACGATAGTTTCTTTTCTGATGTTGTAGTAGGAAATGCTAGTCGAACAATATTAAACTGCATTGCCCATATTAATTGTAAACTTGTATTACTAATTGGATTGAATGAGGTTCAAAAATCATTTTTGAACATTGAACAGTACTACAAAGTGAATTTTATCGAAATAAATACTATTTCAGAACTTGAAGATAAACTAAAATTCTTAGGAAGATTATTCGATGGTAATTTCTACTGTAAAAAAAATGATATTGCTAAAGCTTTATGCCACTCTCTCCAATATAATAAATTACTAGTCGTTAGTGAGACAGCCCAACCCGTTACAAGTCTAATTGATAATGGTGGAGATGGGATTGTTGTACTAGAATCAAAGAATGATATCTCAGAATTAATAACTGTAATCTATGCATCTTCTATAAAAGCAGATTTGAAATTCGTGAGGTCATATCATCACTCAGAAATAATGGAGTTAAAGAACAAGCTATATAAATGGAAAAGAGAATTTTCATATGGTTCATATATCTTTTTTAATAATACTATTTCAGATTCATTAACGGATGTTGATTTTACTATGTATCAATATGCAACTTTCTTTACAGATGGAATTCCATACGGAGTGATTTATAATTCCACAGTTCCCTGTTCTCATGTTTTGCAGACAGTTTCTGTAGACATATTCCTTTTTAATAATATTCTTTACGAGCAAAGTAATCTTCATATGGGATCTGCTTTGATTTTTTCACCACAGCCAGAAGATCTAGGTGAGCAAACAGCAGTAGAAGTGGAAAAGGTGAATAATTCCTTGGCCAAAGTAAACTTTTCTAATAAAAATTTGCTGAAAAAGAAAGCAACGGTAAAGGCACTTGATAATTTTGTAGGCCACTATCCATATGATATTCTTCATATTTGTAGTCATGGGGGGAGAATTGATGGCTATTATGTTGTACAAAAATTCCTTGATAGAAATGGAAGAGAACACACTGTTGAGTATGATGAAATAGCGGGATTTTCTCCTGATGGTAAGGAATTTGTTAATGTTACGAGGAAAATTATTTATAGATTTCTCGATGATCTCGTTTGGAGGAGCAAGGAATTAGAAGAACAAAATTACCCAGACTATGTTTATAAAGATCTGCTTAAATCTATTACTGATGATAAAATCAATGTCCAACGTACCAAAGTAGACTATCCAATAGAAGGATCTTGTCATGTGCAATGTTACGATGATATACATCAGGGGCAATTCAGTTCATTAGCTTCACATGGATCACCCTTTATTTTTAATAATAGTTGTACCTCATGGGAAGAATTCGCATTGCATTTATTAAACTCAGGATGCAGAGCTTACATAGGTACTTTATGGAACATTAGCAATGAAGTTGCTGTTACATCCTCTGAAATTTTTTATAATACAGTTTTTAAAAGTAGTATTTTAGATGCATTTCAAATAATGATATCTTCAATTGATAATGACAATTACAAAGAAATATATATTTTTTGTGGGTTACACTTTAGTACAATAAAAAAAAGCTCAAATAATTCATTGTATAATCTTAGAGAAAAACTGCTTATTTCTATAAATAGGTGGATTCGGTATTCCGTGCAAACGAAGTCTTTTGAATATCGGAAATCTGCTTTAAGTGTTATTAAATTTCTAAATAAAGAGTTAGTGCCTTTTTATAGTAATGACAGAGTTATAGAAGCATTGATTGGATCAGCATGTTTCATACATGATTTTGAAAAACAATTGGAAGATGAAAGTATTAATACTGGAGAGCAAACTTAATGAGGATAATAATATTTTCTTTAGTAGCATTGAGTGTAGGGGAATATAGTTAAATGATGTGGTTAATTACGCTAAGGTTTCCAAAATGCAAAACATAAAGGGGCGGGATAATTATCTCGCCTTTTTTGTATGAAATTTAAGAAGACCTTTATAGAATAACTGCGAAATGATTCTTATAAATTTGATAAACACATAAGGTTATATGTTATCGCAGCATGACAGAATGTATTTATCAATAATAATGACCCCATATACATATTGTTCCAATTGCTTTATATTTAGACAAGGTAGTTACTCTTATTATTGAGGTGCATTTTGAAAGATAAACTGTTTAAATACTATAAAGCCTCCGTTTCTGGCAAAGCTTTGATTTATTCCTATATGCCAATTTTTCATAAATTTTATTTTTTTGTAGTTTATCTATCTTTGCTTGCAGTAATATCTACAGGGTTATCTGTTATTTCAATAACCTCGATCCCTATGTGGATAGTAATTTCTTTGTCTATCACAGTATTACTTGTTCTTAGCCTAATCGTTTTAAATCGAATAATGGCATACAAAGCTATGAAAATTTTGAAAAGGCAATATTCTATAAATACCAACCCTAAGCAATGGCAAGGGACTTTATCTGAAATGCAAATCCACTTAATTTCTGAATATCTTATTGAAAATGGACTCTATTCAAAATGGAAGATAGAAAAACTATTAGATAGCTACCGTGAAGATGTAAAGAAGAAAAAACTCCCGCCTTTAGTAGCTCCAGGAATATTACTAGCAATTTCAATCCCCAATATTACACAGCTGGTAACTCGAGCCTATACTTACTTTAATTTTGAAGAGAATATTCCTGAATTCATGAAGCAAACTGAAAATTATCCTATCAACCTCAATTTGTTTTTATTTGTAGTTATATTCGTATTATCTGCGATGATGGTTGCGACTGTTGCTATATTTAATAGAATAAAAGATGGAATTGTTGAAATCGTAGAGAATAATGATGGACCTAAAAGAGAGGCTTTAATTGAAACACTTGATAATATTCTTTATCAGCTTAAGGAGAAATCAAATGAAGAGGAATACATACAAAGTCCTCCTCACAGACAATGATTTTTGTAGTGGCATTAGCACAGTTGGAGGTATCAGTATGCTATAGGATAGATACTGACCCTGTAGGGCATATGAAGCTCAATTATGAAAAATGAAAATGTTTTAATCCTTTTAGTGATTCATTCGATTTTAGAAAATCTCTAATTACAGCTAAATTTTATTTCGAGAATATTTCAAAAGACAATGCTGTAGAAAGAGTCTTGGATGATGAATGTGCTTTTTTATTATAGAGAATTTGGAATATTTTCTGGAGGAAAAATGATGGAAAGACTGTCGGAAAGATTATTAGCTGAAAATCCTCGGGAAATGATAAGACTGAGATTAAATAGATTGCGGAGTGTAAAGCTTAACGAAGCCATTTTGAAAGAGAAAAACGATAAGCTTGATATACCTACTGGATGATTCAATTATCAAGAAGAAGGCAATCGGACTATCTTCCGCCATAGACTCAGGACTCGGGTTTTGGAATAATGAATCTGATAGTTTGAATGCTAGAATACTTTCTCGTTATTATGCTTTGCTTCAAATGACTATTGCGGAACAAGTTAGCTCCGTAAAAAACAAAGACGGTCTTGCTGAAGTGCAGAAGCACACGGAATACGGGCATGGACTCGGGAATATCCGTGATCAATCTAGTGACAATTATCCATTTGATCAATATGTATACATTTTACGTTCAGGCCACTTTTATTCTTATGTTAAACATTTGGGTTATGATTCAAAAATATTCGATTTTGAGAAAAGACCTAAAAATATCGACAGCTTACCGGATGAGAAAAAGGCGAACTTGGTTTCCATTGTTGATTTATTTAGGAGAGTCCCTGAACTTCAGCCAGTCATACAGGAATATAGGGGATTGGAACCCTTGTCATTTCAAGTAACACTAGCCGACTTCAATTATTCACAAGAACTTCGTCAAAGGAGCCCTATTGAAGAAGCTGTGAAGACCTCGTTTTTATCAATAATTCCTGAGTCAGATGAAGTGACACTTGACTATATGCGTTCTCTCAATTTGCAGGTGAAAAACTTAACGGAAGAGAAAGATAGGTTCACTAAACAGAAGCTATTTGTAGGTGAGTATAAACACCCATCTGAAAATCATTGGTGGTATTACATGGATACGCACAAATCATCTCATTCCGGTACCTCTGTTGTTCATCCTATTTTTGGTGAATGTCGTGATCTAATCGTTATTCATTTTATGTTACTTTATTCATTGAGCATCTTGGTTCGTTATTTACCGGATTTATGGCACGAGATTATTAATGGTAAACTGGATAATATAGGATCTCTGATTGAGTACTATTTGGCTATGTTCGACAATGTTGTCCCACTAATGATGTTGGAACGAATAACCGAAAGAAAAATATATATTGATCTACCAGGTGGATTACACGGAAGAGTGTAGTTGATTAAGATTACAGATGTAGTGGGTTTGCATTTGATTCTTTTCTTTTAATTACAAGATTCCTAGATTCAGCGTGACAATAGAGCCGTTATCTTGAGGAAAGAAACGCTGGCTCGGAGTTGATGCAAGAATCGTCAATGAAATTACTGGGTTCAAAATGTTTTATAAGCAGTTAAAGAAGCGATCGGTATATCCTTTGTTTGAAAAATCTCTATGTGAAGATTTACAGTAAAAACACCAAGATGGATCATGATCTATCGAAGATATGGAAAAAGGTGAGGAAGAAAATCAAAGATGAAACAACAAAAGAGCAGCCGCATTTACAGTGAATATTTGGACCTACGGCCGCTGTTGTCTCCCGATTTCTTGATATATGGCACTCTTTGCGGTTGAAATCAGGAGGCAAAGCCGGTCACTCTCGCTCCAAGACCCCCTTCGTCGCGCCTTTCATTTTCTCGAGTTTTTAAGTGGTTTCCTACGGTTTAAATTTTTCAACGATCTTTTTTAGTGCCTCAATCCTGGAGCGGTTGCCGCTTCCCAGAAAACCGAGCTGCTCGGCAAGATCCCGCCTGAATTTCAGGAAAGCTTCCTCATTAAGCCTGTCTTCATCATCAATAAAACCGACAATCATTTGCTTCACTTCAAGCTTGCTGTTAAATAATATTTTGTTTTGCTCATATAAGCGGTGAATGTAATCATCCGGATAGGCTATTCTTTTCTTTATCAGTTCCGCAGCTTGATTTTGATGGTAGTTGTATAAGCTTTCGATTTTGAAAACGTCAAGATGCCTTACAACAGGGCTACCTTTGGTTACGATTGAAATTTCATTCGTCAACACATCTGTTTTGAACCGAAAATAATCGCTAATGTGATCCTCGTAAGGACTGATGCTGGCGAAGGTGAATTTCCGGTCTCCTTTTAAAGATTGATTGCATGACTTGCAGACCGGCACCAGATTATAAAGGGACATGGAGAAGTAAGGATAGTCGCATTTGGGAAGAAAATGGTCAATATCGGATCGCATCTTCCCATTATCCGAAAGGACAGGGGTAATATACTGGCGGTTGCAATACGGACATACCCGGATGCCGCTTTCCATGACGAAGCGATAATCATTCCACTCTTCTTGAAACACATCAAGCTGTTTGAAATTATCCATGGTGATATTCAGCCGCTTCAAGGTTCGGAATTCCTTCTCGCACTCAGCGGCATTAAGCGGGCCAAAGTTGAGGCAATCAGTAATTTCCTTACTTAGCTTAGGAAAGTTGGAAATAAGAATGCTCACTATTTCTTTTTGTACATCGGCGGAGTATTGCTTTTTTTTAAGTTTATTGAGAGCCCTTTTCTTAATATAATAAAAAAAATCTTTAACCTTAAACTGGCTATACCCAAACACATCATTTAGATAATTAGCGTAAGAGTCATTGGAATAATACTTATACTCCCCTTGGCGAATCAATTCATAAACCAGAGGGAACTTCTGCTGGATTGAAGCATCTAATGCTTCTAACGCTTTTAATTTTCCTGTTGCAAAAGTGCTATAGCTGTTCATTACAAACCTGAAAAAGTTCCGGTGTTGCCTTGAAAATTCTTTCTGAATTCTATTCTCATGCACATGCAGTGCCAACTTCAGCTTCATTGCATGCAATATTTCTGACGTAAGAGGGTGCGGGGGCCTTCTTTGTGCTGCCTTTAATGCAGGGACGATCCTTTCTTCGAAATATTTCTCATGAGCTTGTACAGTATCAGTAGTAAGTTGGATTTTTCTCATTGATTATCGTCCCTTTGATTAGCCTTAATGATATGATCAATCAACCGTTCACGATCTTCCTGAGACAAATTATCATAAAGACTAATCGCACTCTTGAGCGCCTCTGTTTGATAATGATCTTTAAGCCCCTGAAGTTTATTCTCAAATGCCTTTTTAATTACCGGTTCGCCAATGATGCTCGCAATGAACTCATATTTCTCCAAATTCACCGGCTCCACGGTTTTCTGGTCGGGGTTCCCTTTATCCCGTATGATGGATTGCTCCAGTTTATTAAGATCTTCTCCGGCATTTTGAATAATCTGATTGGAGAATTCACCTACGGTTTGATGAACAAAGAACGCATCGTTGAACAAGGTATGTATATTCTGTCCGAATGTTTCCATGTGGTTACCCACGGGATCATTGTTGCCATCTTTGAGATAGATAACATTGCTCTTCGGAATATCTGACAACAACATAGGAGAATGGGAGGTTAAGATAACCTGCACCTTGCATGACTTGAAGAAGTTATCCAGCATTTGCAACAGCCGATTTATATACTGAACCTGCCATTTCAGATGGTATGACAAATCAGCTTCATCAATGAGAAGCAACACACCGGTGCAAGCTACATCCCCTAACGGCGTATGGTTAATAACCTTATTGCTTCGCCCGCCGTTCGGAGCCGCTTCCAGCACAGAGTGAAACCTGGAATAAAGACTTAGCAGATTATTTTCGCCCGTACTTAATCCCCAGGAAAAGTTCAAATAGTAGTAGGGGCGGCATGTCCGATTATAATGAGTGAAGAACTCTTTAAACCAATCTTCGGTATTGTTCTTCAAATTAATCCCGATCAGCGCCGCCGATACATTATCAACGCTTTCTTCAACCTGCGTGCTGTTTTTTGTCAACCAACTCAGAAAGGAAATGTAAGGATCCAGCCGGTTTGTATAAATGGAATGTATTGAATTCAATTTCATCCTGACTTGTTCCAAAAATCCCATGGTATACATAAAAACATCTTTAAATGTACTTTTGTCATATGTTCTGTAAACATTCAAAAGACACTCCAATTCTTCCAAGCGTTTATCTGATGTTGTAACGGATTCCACTGTTTCTTTGATCGCATTAACGAATAAGTGATCTGCAAAACGAAATTTCCATATTTCATTAGGGTGGGTGGAAGAGAATGATGCTGAAACCAAGCCGAGTACTTTCCAATAATCATTATTGGGCAACGTATTAAAGTCTCTTCGTGAAGACGAACCAGAGTGATGCCTTTTCGTTTGTTTTTGAATAGATTCGTAAAGCAATTTGCGATTTCGCTCATTATCAACCACGTTGATCTGAAGTTTATTTACCATGCCGAATAAGTCTTTGGTATTAGATTCTTGCAGGTTGTAATGATATAAGAAATCGAGCTGCCTATAGACTTCATTATTGAAGAAATGATGAATAGGGTTAAATTCATGATGAATATGATGATTCTCCACCCCACTTGAATGATCTCTCCTCATCAATCCCCCAATAGAAAGATCATGTAACATCCCTGATTTGTTATACATGTAGTCATGAATATCCAGCACGTTGCTTATATATACAAGTTTCGTTTTTTTAAGCCAATCTTTAAGAGCGTTTTTAGTTAAAAAGGCTACTGGTATATCATTATGTGCTTCAAGCTCAAGATGCAGTTCGCTTCTATAGATCAGGACTTTCTTTTTGACCTGATCAAAGAACGCTGTGATAAAAGGAGTCGAATTATACTCGTTTGTAAGACAATCCATGATCATTCTCAAGAGTGTTGTTTTACCTGATCCATTATCGCCGACAATCATACTTAAATTCGTTATATTGTTGCCGAAAAAATGTTCCGGCAGCGTCCCGTCGCCCTTTTTCTTAATCTGTAAGCGGGAAAAAGCAGGATCATACTTAAACTGATACGTATTTTGAAAATGAAATTCAGTTGTTTGAAAATAGCCGTAGCTATCGACCCAGAAATAGAGTAACTCCATAATTTTATAAACCTCCATATTTACTTGGAATATATTATATCATTGAATTTGTCAGTCTGAATGTAATAATCAGCAGGTAGACTAACCATACTGCTTGAGCGATAGAAGAATCTAAGAATGGGATTTGGGAATGATGCTTATGAACTAGATATCGTCTATCGAAGATGAGAAGAAGTTAATGAACTGCATACCATCAAGGTTACTTACGACGGACTGAAAGGCTTGCAACTGGCGAAGTAGAGGATTGAAGGCTGATTCTGTTGGATGTGATGCTTCCCGGGATGAACGGAATTGAGCTGTGCCGGAAGATCCGCAAAACCAAGCAAATACCTCTCATTATAATTTCTGCCCGAAATAACCCTGAGGATAAAAAAGTTGTAAGCAGATAGTGGCGTATAGTGACATCACATCGTGTCCACAACCTCAAAAAATTCGACAACACCGGAGAAGACATGGAGGATCTGATCTCCATCGGCACCATTGGCCTGATTAAAGCCATCGAGAGCTACCGCCCGAACAAAGGCACAAAGCTGGCCACTTTTGCTGCCCGTTGTATTGAAAACGAAATTCTGATGCACCTAAGATCCTTGAAGAAGACTCGTAAAGATGTATCTCTGCACGATCCAATTGGGACAGACAAGGAAGGTAATGAAATTACTCTCATCGATATTCTGGGTTCGGAAGCTGACGATGTTATTAAAGAAGTCGATCTGAAGATCGAGAAGAGTAAGATATACCGTAACCTTGATATTCTGGATGACCGAGAGAAAGAAGTTGTCGTGGGTAGGTTTGGACTGGATACAGGCGGGGAAGAGAGGACGCAGCGGGAGATTGCGAAGGAGCTGGGGATCTCGCGGAGTTATGTGTCGCGGATAGAGAAAAGGGCGCTCATGAAGCTGTATCATGAGTTTTATAAGGCGAAGCGGTAAGTTGAAAATAGTGTAATTTAACTTAAATCGGTAGAAGCTTGATGTTTTGAAAGCAACTTTTCTACGGGAAAGTTGCTTTTTCATTATCATATTAGGAAAGTACTTATATAGTACATAAGAACAAGAGGTTTAATAACTTTCTAGCTATTAGAGGAGTGCTACAATGAGATACAAAGAAATTTATGACCTCCATGTTCAACTGTTACATGTATATGAAAATAATGAGATATATCAAGGTCCATATCAGACACAAATAAATTATTACAAGAGACAATTTTATATAGCTGAAGATATTGTTCAACGTATTTTTGTTTTAAATCAGCTATTGAAAATCCAAGAAAAAAGTAGAGAAATAAAGATAAAGTGGTGTTCAGAAGAATATTTTAAATGATGTCTGGATTTACTATGAGAAAGATGAGGCTACGAAAATTCTAATCAAAAAACATTAAAGAGAAGTTGGGGGGGGGCCAATGCTTACAATTTTGCTAAAGAAATAGATTCAATTCATAAAGCCGTTAACAAAAAAATGAGCCATCTGAACCTAATCAGATTGTTATAGGTCATTTGAAAAATCGAATAAAGTCAAATCTGAAATAAGCCTTGAATTAAAAGCTTGAATATGAATAAGTAAGTTATCGCCCTTTTCGTATTAGAGAGGGTGGTTAACATGTTAAAAATACTTAGTACACCCAAGTGGCTTTATAAATGCGACAAGCGATGGCTAGATTACTGGTTATGAAATAAAACTGCGTATTCCTTAATACAGAGAAATCCCTGTGTGAGGTGAATTATGTTGACTATGTGATGCAATTGTTCTCAATGAGAATTAGTTTGATTAGGATTTATACGCGCTATACTCAAAATATTTATTTGAAAAATAGTGTTTTTTATACAGCTAATAAATGCTTATTCCATCGCGCTTATTATTATTTGGGATTTCATTATACAATCAAATGCTAATGCTGCAAAAATACGAATAGCCTATTCCGCTTACGTGAACTTAGTGGTGAGGTGTTTTCTATGATTTAGCTTTTTCTCGTTTGTTGAACTAACTGGCAGGATAGTTGACTAAGGTATTAGAAAACCAGATTGGAATGCCGACATGTTGGGAAAAATATATACGTAAAAGAGTCGAATTCTTTGCTTATAAGAATTCGACTCTTTTACGTTACATCAGAAATTTTATGGATACAAGGTCTGCAGTTATATAGGCTTATTATTCTATTTTTTCTCCGTATTTCTTCCCTAAATCCCCCATCAAATCAAGGATAGGAATAAATTCCTTCCCTTTTGATGTTAATGAATATTCAACGCGTGGAGGTACCTCTGGAAACACATTACGTTCAATTAAACCGTCAGCTTCTAGCTCTCGAAGTTGTTTTGTAAGTGAACCTTGTGAAATATCCCATAAAAAAGCTTTAATTTCATTGTAACGATATTCTTTTGATTTTAGAAACCAAAGGATGAGACATTTCCAACGACCCGATAGAATACTTTGAGTATAAGAAATTCCATAGACTTCTCTATTTTCTTTAATAAAATCCTTTTTAAATTCATAGCCATCCTTACAAATTCTAGCCATCATATCACCTTTATGTTCTCTATAGTACGAAAAAGTGTACTACAGCAATTTTTATTGCCTACTTCAAAAATTAGAGTGTTGAGCTTAGTATATGATCTATATTTTAAAAACACAATCTGGAGGAATAATAATGAGATTTGGAATTATAGGTGCAGGACCAATAGGGACAACGATAGCTAATAAACTATTTATGAATAGACATGACGTCAAAATTGCGGATGCTCGAGGAATTAAACGTTTAGAAGGAAAAGAGATTGCTGGAACACCTGTGAGTGTAGAAGATGTAATTAAAAATATTGATGTTCTGATCGTATCTATCCCTTTTCATGCAATGCCAAGCATTCGTAGTATTGTAGATAAAGCTGGTGAGGAAGTAATTGTTGTAGACACTTCAAATTATTATCCTTTTAGGGACAATAAAGTTGAAGAAATTGAGGCCGGGAAGGTTGAAAGTGTGTGGGTTGCAAATCAATTAGGTAGACCTATTATCAAAGCTTTCAATAATCAATTAGCTTATACTCTTGAGAATAAAGGAACCCTCGAAGGTACTAGTGATCGCATTGCCATGGCGGTTGCTGGTAATGATCTATCACAAAAACAAATCATTATGGACGTAGTAAACGAGCTAGGCTTCGACGCAATAGATAGTGGTTCTTTAAGTGATTCGTGGAGACAACAGCCAGGAACTCCTGCATACTGTACAGAACTAACAAAAGAGGAGCTAACAGAAGCTTTGAAAAGGGCAAACAAAGAGAAATCCCCGTTCCTACGGGATAAAGTATTAGGAAATTTTTCAGCTGAATTTACACATGAAGATATTGTGAAGCTAAACAGAGAAACATATAACTCCTAACTGAGGGGGAACTCGAACTAGTCAAGAGCAATATAAACATTGATATCTATACCAAGTTGGAAACGTTTCAAAAAAAGATATTGAAACGTTTCCAACTTGATGCTATTATAATTTTTATAGAGAGTTCGGGGGTGTTAAATGACAAGCATTAAAGATGTAGCTAGCTTAGCCGGTGTTGCTGTAGGAACCGTGTCCAGAGTCATTAACAACTCTGGCGCTGTAAAACCCAAGACACGCAAAAAAGTGGAGGACGCCATACAAGAACTGAATTATTTCCCTAATGAAGTGGCCCGGAATTTCAAGATGCAGAAATCTAAGATGGTAGCTCTACTGCTTCCGAGCATCTGGAATCCGTTCTTTTCTGAATTGGCTTATTACATCGAGGATGAATTGGACCTGGAAGGCTTCAAGCTTATGTTATGCAATAGCGGCGGCAAACCTGAAAAGGAGCTGTATTATCTAGAAATGCTCCGGCAGAATAAAGTGGCTGGTATTGTTGGCATAACGTACAACGATATCGAGAATAATGTGAGTAATGACATTCCGATTGTAAGCATCGACAGACACTTTAACAAGAAGATTACCTGTGTGACCTCCGATAATTATGAGGGAGGACGTCTTGCTTTAAGGGAGCTTGTGAAAGCGGGAGCCAAGAAACCAGCTTTTATGGGAAGTGTTACTTCTGTTTTTAGCGAAACCATGAACCGGAGACAAGGATTCATTCATGAAGCGGAAGCTTTGGGTATCGATTATGTGATCTACGAGAAACCAGATCCAATTATGGATGACAGTGCCTATATTAATGAGTTCCTCAACAAGCATGGCGATGTAGATGGTGTTTTTGCCATTACCGATATGCTGGCAGCCAACTATATAGACAGAGCACGCAAGCAGGGCATTCGTATTCCAGAAGATGTGAGGGTCATCGGTTATGATGGTATTCAGGATAATCCTTATTTTCACCCTATTTTATCAACGATCAGGCAGCCGGTGGAAGAGATGGCACGCACGACAATCAGACTGCTCTATAACAAGATCGAAGGCATACCTTTAGATAAGCAAGTGTATCGTATCCCTGTTATATTCAAGCAAGGTGAAACTACATGATCCTATTTGGATCAAAAACGTCAGCGCATCCTGCATAAGTAATCTACTATCTGATGTTTTTCATTCTAAATTGGAAACGTTTCAAAATACCCGGATCTTCTAGAATATACAGGAAATATCGGCTCATCCAGTTGATTATTGGCATAGACCTACCAACTGGAGTTTTTCTAGAACTAAAATTGGAAACGTTTCAAAAATGATTACTTTTACACGAAAGGGAGAATAAGAGTGAGTTCAACAACTAGCAGGGCGGATCATTACATGATCAAACCAAAGCGTAAATTATGGAGCAGGCTCAAACGCGACTATCAATTGTACCTGTTTTTACTGCCGATCATTATCCTTTACCTTGTATTTAAGTATTATCCGATGTATGGGGTGCAAATTGCATTTAAGGATTTCTCTCCAAGTCAAGGGATCTGGGGAAGTGAGTGGGTAGGGCTTCAGCACTTCAGAGATTTTTTCGATTCCTATAACTTCTGGAACATTATCACGAATACGCTCTCACTCAGTTTCCTTTCGTTGCTATTTGGCTTCCCGGCTCCAATTATTATCGCAATTATGCTAAATCAAATGCTGGGTAAGACCTACAAGAAATTTGTGCAGACAGTGATTTATGCTCCGCACTTTATATCCACCGTTGTGCTGGTTGGTATGCTGAATGTTTTTTTGTCTCCAAATAGCGGAATTGTGAATCACGTGATCACCTTCTTCGGAGGGGACCCAATTCTATTTATGGCCGATTCAGGCTGGTTCCGCCCTCTGTATATATTGTCGGGAATATGGCAAGAAACAGGATTTGCCACGATTATTTATTTAGCTGCTCTTGCCGGGGTTAATCCCGAACTTCATGAAGCTGCAATTATGGATGGAGCGAGTAAATGGAAGCGTGTATGGTACGTGGATATTCCTAGCATTTTGCCGACGATCGTCATTCTGTTAATTCTCGCACTTGGAAATATAATGAGCATCGGTTTTGAAAAAGCGTTTCTGATGCAGAGTGATCTGAATTATGCTACCTCCAATATCATTCCTACCTATGTGTATGAAATGGGGATTCAGAAGGCCCAATATAGCTTTTCTACGGCAGTCGGTCTGTTCAATTCCCTGATCAATATTATCTTGATTTTCACCGTTAACCGAATCGCTAAAAAAATGACAGAAACCAGTCTGTGGTAAGGAGGAATTTATTTTGAACAAATTAATGAAGCGAAAGAGCAGTGGGGATGCATGGTTTGACATTATCAACTACTTTTTGTTGACCATCATTATGCTGCTTGTATTATACCCGTTGTATTTTGTGCTGGTAGCATCATTCAGTGACCCTAATTATATCTACTCAGGTGAGGTCTGGTTGTTTCCAAAAGGCTTCACTTTGGATGGTTATGAGCGAATATTCAGTGATTCCTCCATATGGATCGGATACGCAAATTCAATACTTTATGCAACAGTGGGAACATTAATTGGCGTAGCTGTGACGGTATTCGCTGCTTATCCGTTAGCCCGTAAGGATCTGGCCGGAAAGTCTGTGATTATGTGGTTTTTGTTGGTCACGATGTTCTTTAGTGGCGGGCTAATTCCAACCTATTTGCTGATTAAGGATCTACATATGCTGAATACGATGTGGGCATTGGTTATTCCAGGAGCTGGTGGTGTATTTAACGTCATCATTGTAAGAACCTTCTTTCAATCCTCCATCCCGGATGAGATGTGGGAAGCGGCTTCAATTGACGGATGTTCCAACACTAGATTCTTCTGGAGCATCGTACTGCCTTTATCAAAATCGATTCTAGCGGTTATGGTGCTGTACCATGTGGTCGGCTTCTGGAACGGATTCTTCGACGCATTGATTTACCTGAATGATGGAACCAAATATCCGCTGCAATTGGTGCTTCGAAATATTCTTGTTCAGAATCAGGTCAGTTCAGGCATGATGATCGATGTGGAATCCTATGCTGCCAAGATGCGTGTTACAGAACTGATTAAATATGGTGTCATCATGGTATCCAGTCTGCCGTTACTGATTTTGTATCCGTTCCTGCAGAAGTACTTTGTTAAAGGCGTGATGATTGGCTCAATTAAGGGATGAGATAGACAGGGTCTTGAAAGGGGGGATGTACAGGATCAGATGATTTATGCAGAAAAGAAATATTTGATTTTTGAATGTGGAACGATATAAGGGGAGGTTATGTATTAGTGAAATCTTTATTCAAAGGTGCTGGAATTGTAATGCTGGCTGGTGCGTTTGCGGTAAGCGGATGTTCTGGAAATGGGAACGGGGCAAATAAAGCGGTTGGTAATCAGAATAAGGAAGCGAAATTCAATCAAACTGGTCTTCCGATTGTTAACAATGAAGTGACTTTAAAAATGGTATCCCCGAAGTCTGCATTGGCACCGGAATACTCGGAGCTAGAAATTTTTAAACGTCTTCAAAAAGACACCAATGTAAAAATTAACTGGACCAATATTCCTGATACCGATTATACAGAAAAGAAAAATTTGCTACTTGCGAGTGGTGATTTGCCGGATGCCTTTTATGCAGCCGGATTCACTGATTACGAGTTAATCAATTATGGTAAGGATGGAACCCTTATTCCCCTAGAGAATTTAATTGAACAATATGCACCTAATTTGAAAGCGCTTCTTGATCGTCGACCTGATATCAAATCCTCGATCACAGCACCGGATGGGCACATCTACGGGCTACCTTCCTTTGAAGAAAATAACCTGGGGACCAATCCCTTCTTCCACGTCATCAATAAAGCTTGGCTAGATAAGCTGGGGCTTAAGGTACCACAAACACTAGATGAATACACGGAAGCTCTGTTGGCCTTTAAAACACAAGATCCGAACGGCAATGGAAAGCAGGATGAAATCCCGTTAAGCTTCATGCACATGCAGTGGTGTATGGATATTGCTGGACTATTCGGGGCTTTTGGCCTTCCAGATAATCTGGAGCACCGGGTCGTCCGTGATGGGAAAGTTATTTTTACCGCGACTCAGCCTGAATATAAAGAAGCTCTAAATTATTTCCATGAAAAATGGTATAAGACGGGTCTGATTGATCCGGAATCTTTCACCCAAGATGCCGCACAATATCTGGCTAAGGGTAAAACAACCGATGAAACGCTAGGATCTTATGTTTGGTGGGAAATCGAAGAAGTTGTCGGAACCGAGCGAGGCAAGGATTATGTTCTTCTGTCTCCGCTCAAAGGACCGGATGGGAATCAAACCATCGGACGTGCCAATGGCGGTGGCCCGGGACGCGGATCTTTTGTAATCACCAAAGCGAACAGCAATCCGGAAATAACTATGCGCTGGATCGATCAGCAGTTTGAACCTTATATGGCTGCTCAAATCCACTGGGGTCCGCTGGATATCGTGTACAAGAAGGACGAAAACGGAAAACTGGTAAATCTACCTCTTCCTGATGGAGCCTCTGCAGGTGAATTCCGCCAAAAAGTTGCTCCGGGATCGGGTGCACCTGGTGTCATTACTTTTGATGAATTCGGAAAAATTGTAGATATGGAGCCTCGGGCCCAGCAGCGCGCTAAAGATTTGGAGCAATATTACAATCCATATATGGAAAAGGAAAACTATCCGAGTATCTTCTTTGAACCGGAGGAATTGGATAGAATCAATAAAATTGAGCCCGAACTGCTTAAGTATGTAAATACCCAAAGAGGAAGATTCATTGTTGATGGCGGCGCAGATGCAGAGTGGGACAAGTATCTGAAGACACTGGACAAAATGGGTCTGAAAGAACTGATGGAAATTTATCAAACCGGTCTGGATCGATATAACGAAAATCTAAAAAAATAAATAAATAGATGATAGGTGGAGAGAAACTGTGCTTGATGTTATCGCCATAGGAGAACTATTGATAGACTTTACTCCGGCAGGGCGTTCAGCTGGGGGGAATGAGCAGTTTGAATGCAATCCGGGAGGAGCTCCCGCTAACGTAGCCGCTGCACTATCCCGATTAGGATCCCGAACAGCATTGATAAGTAAGGTCGGTGAGGATCAATTCGGTTCCATACTGCACCGAACACTGCTAAGCAGTGGTGTTGATATATCTGAAGTATCTTTCACAAATGAAGCGAATACAACACTGGCTTTTGTCCATCTGGATGACCAGGGAGATAGAACGTTCAGCTTCTTCCGAAAGCCGGGAGCAGATACCTTCCTGCACTCGAAGGATATCCCGCTGAGCCGGATTGAAACCTGCAAGACTCTGCATTTTGGCTCATTGTCCATGACCCATGAACCATCCCGTACCGCAACAAGGACAGCAGTTCTCAAAGCCAAAGAGGCAGGAGTTTTGCTCTCGTTCGATCCGAATATCCGGTTTGCATTATGGGAGAGTAAAGAGGAAGCCAGGCAAAATATTTATTGGGGCATGAATTATGCCGATATCCTGAAAATTTCGGAAGAAGAGCTTTCTTTTATAACTGGTACCAGCGACGTTGAAAAAGGCACGCTGGAGCTCCAGCAACAATTTGAAGTCGCGTTAATTGTCGTGACTTTAGCGGAAAAGGGCTGCTATTACCGTGTAGCTGATCATGATGGATATGTACCGGGGTTTAAGGTCAAGACCATCGACACGACAGGTGCCGGCGACGCTTTTCTAGGATGTCTGTTATATAAGATCCTGGAAAACAGAAGTTCTTTGCATGATCTAACCAGCCAGCAAATGAGCAACATGCTGACCTTTGCCAATGCCGGTGGAGCGTTAGTTACAACACGGAAAGGGGCTCTTGGGTCTATGCCAACAATAGAAGAGATTAACCAGATCATTGAGTCTGAGTCCAATACACAGTTTAATGCCGATCGTTTCAGACCGGGGTTTCATTTCTCACCTCCCACGAGCTGGGCGAATGATCCGAACGGATTAGTCTATTATGAGGGAAGCTATCATCTTTTCTATCAATATCATCCTTACAGTAATAAATGGGGTCCGATGCATTGGGGCCATGCTATAAGTGAAGACCTGATTCACTGGCAGCATGCGCCGATTGCATTGTTCCCAGATGAGCATGGGGCAATATTCTCCGGCTGCTGTGTAGTTGACTGGAATAATAGCAGTGGTTTATTCAAAGATTGCCATGGACTCGTCGCAATCTTTACGCATGCGGATATCCATCCGGAGACGGGGCAACCGCGCCAGCGTCAGAGCCTGGCTTACAGCAGTGATAAAGGCAAAACCTGGCAAAAGTATAACGGGAATCCGGTGCTCGCCGAGAATGATTTGATAGACTTCCGGGATCCGAAGGTTTTCTGGCATGCCCAAAGTAAGCGGTGGATTATGGCTATTGTCGCGGGAGACCATGTACGTTTCTATGCATCCGACAATTTGCGTGAATGGTCACTGACTGGTAAATTCGGCAGAGAAGAAGGCTCACATGACGGCGTTTGGGAATGTCCAGATTTGTTTCAGCTACCGGTGGATGACACCGGGCGTTCCAAATGGGTTCTTATCATCAGCATCGGTGATAATCCCAATTGTCCAGAAGGGTCGCGTACGCAATATTTCATTGGAGAGTTCGATGGAAAGACGTTCATTAATGACAATCCGTCCGATCATATCCTGTGGCTGGATTATGGTAGAGACAACTATGCGGGAGTTACCTGGTCAGATATTCCTGAACAGGATGGACGTCGCGTAATCATTGGATGGATGAGTAACTGGAAGTATGCAAATGAGACGCCTACCGGTTCCTGGAGGGGGGCTATGACCCTCCCCCGCACCTTGTCCCTGACCAGCAAGGACGGAAGTGTCGTGCTTACCCAGATGCCTGTCCGGGAAATAGAGCAGCTGCGTAAAGAATCAATGGTTTGGAATGGAATCACCGTTACTCCTGCATCCCCTTTCCTGCAGAAAATGAATGAGGATCTGCTGGAAATTGAAGCAGATATCGATATCCGGTCCGGTGAAGAGGTTCATATAGTGCTGAAATCCTCTGGGTTGAGTGAGCTTGTTATCGGATATGATCCTGTTCAGCAATGGCTGTTCATCGACCGTTCGAAATCAGGTGTGACTGATTTCCATCCTACATTCGAAAACAAGCATGGTGCAAGATTAGTCTCGAATGGCGAGAAGATCAAGCTACAAATCTGGCTGGATCGCAATGCGGTTGAAGTGTATGCAGATCATGGCTTGGTTACATTGACAGATCAAATCTTCCCTGATGCTCCAATGGATAGAGTTGAAGTAAGTACTCCATCTGGGCAAGTTGTATTGGATTCGCTGCAGATCCATACGCTTAAATCTATTCATATACCGGATGCTGTCTCAGAACAGAAATAAGGGAGGAATGATGCATGCGTCTCATAAACAGCGAACAAGGACTGATGATGCACTGGGCCTTTGATGAAGGCACCGGAGCAAGTGCTCTGGAGAGTGTATCTAAGATCCGTGATGATATTGAGTCCGTATTTAATCAAGCGGAATTTACCGAACGGATGGGTCCGCAGTGGAGAGAGGGCGTAATGGGAAGCGGACTTCTGTTCGATGGTTACTCTACTTCTATTACCCATTCTTTTAAAGAAGAAGATACAAACTGTGATCAAAAATTCTTGTCAGCACTAAGTATTGGGGTATGGGTGGCACCGCGTTCCTATGACTTAGGTCATGAAGGTAAGCTGACTGCTATTGTAAACCGTCACAATATGGACCGCAAGCAGGGTTATCTGCTAGGTATGTTCCGGCACGGCTCTTGGTCCTTCCAGATTGGGCTAGAAGGAGGAACCTGGCAGGAGCTTTGGTCTCCTGAAGGCTATGAATTGCCCAAGAATGAATGGTCATACGTGAACGCTGTATTTGATGGAACCCAAGGGAAAATTAAACTGTTTCTCAACGGCACTGAAATCGCCTCGACTGACGTGCCGAGCGGTTCCCGTCTCGCTGAGGCAGCAGAGACGGATCTACTCATTGGCAAGAATAATCACAGTAGCTTGCTGATCGAAGTGTTCAGCCTTCAGATGTTCAGTGGGATTATTGATGATCTGAAGATTTATAACCGGGCCTTAAGTGCAGAGGAAGTAGCCGCTTCTTATCAGCATGTGCTAGATTCTACGCACGGAGGCGTCAAGCCACAACTGCATGTTGACGAAATCAAGCTGGACCGGACACCTCTGCTGAGAGATCGACACAGACCGCAGTACCATGTTACTCCACCCGCACATTGGATGAATGAACCTCATGCGCCGATCTATTTTGAGGGCCAGTATCATCTGTTCTACCAGCATAACCCGTTAGGACCATTCTTTTATCATATTCATTGGGGCCATTGGGTGAGTGAGGATTTGGTCCATTGGCGTGATCTTCCCGTAGCCCTGGCACCTGAAAAGGATCAGCTGGCACCGGACGGAATCTGGTCGGGAAGCGCTACTTATGATGCAGACGGATTGCCTGTCTTATTCTTTACAGCGGGAAATGACTGTGCTTCACCAAATCAGAGTGTTGCTCTTGCCCGGAGCACTTATTCTCAGGATAAAGACCCGGATCTGATTCAGTGGGTCAAACATCCGGAGCCGCTCATTGTACAGAAGAAGGGCATGGGTGCATTCGGAGATTTTCGTGATCCTTTTGTCTGGAAGGAAGATGACAGCTGGTTTGCACTGGTCGGGTCGGGGATCGAAGGTGAAGGTGGAGCAGCGCTAGGGTTTGCGTCACCCGATATGCTGAACTGGACGTATAAAGGGCCATTCTTTCAAGCGGATATTCAAAAGTTCCCTTATCTTGGACCTATTTGGGAGCTTCCTGTGCTTCTCCCTCTGGGAACAGACAAAGCGGGCCAACATAAACATATCCTATTGGTCAGTCCAGTAGGAAAGGGAGCAGATGTCGAGGTATTCTATTGGATTGGGCAGCTCGATAAACTCAATCTTTCATTTATTCCAGATCAAGAGGAGCCGGAACTGATTGACGTAGGTGATTTCCATTTTACCGGCCCGAGTGGAATGGTGGATCCGAAGACTGGACGAAAGATCATATTTACCATAGCTCAAGGCGACCGGACGGCTGAACTCGAATATCAATCGGGTTGGGCTCATAATGGTGGTTTGCCTCTAAGTGTCTATCTGAGGGAAGACGGACGACTGGGAATTGAGCCGATTCAGGAACTTCAGTCCCTGCGAGGTACGAAACTGCTGTCGATTCGGGATAATTCTTTGGCTGAAGCTAATCTATCACTAAGTGATATCCAAGGGGACATGCTTGAGATTCAAGTGGAGCTAGAACCCTGCAATGCTACACAACTAGGAATCAAAGTTCGGTGTACACCGGATAGAGAAGAAGAAACACTTCTGTATTATGATTTTAATGAAGCCAATCTCTTAGTAGACCGTACGAAAACGACACTGCACCCTGGTGAAAAGTGTAGCGGAATTCAAGGTGGTAAGCTGGAGCTGCAAGGGGAAAATCTGAAGCTACACATCTATTTAGACCGCTCCATGGTCGAGGCCTATGCCAACGGGTTGAAAAGCCTGACGACCCGGGTGTATCCAAGCCGTAAGGATGCTTTGGGGTTAGAGATATGGGGAGATGGAGAACCCTTTGTCAAAAATTTAGAAATATGGGAGATGCAATCCATATGGTAACAGAAGCGCCTTGGCGCTTCTTGTCATTTGGCTCAAAGAATGAATGATTAATAAGATTTGCTATCCTCTGGCTGAAAGCGCTTTAATTAATTCCTCTCCCTTCATCATCATTGACTATTCATCCTTGCACAAGGGAACATCGCGAAAATAGGTATCGAAGCGGCATGAATAAAAAATTATGAAGGAGGTTTTTGAATGAGAGAAGTTAAAGACAGAAAACCTTGGATATACAGATTGCTGATAGGGGTTATGGCACTTCAGCTTGTTGCTCCTAGTATCTCGGCTGCAGCTGAGCCAGGTCCTACTGTGGTAGAAGAAACTATTTCAAAAGCAAACATAGAATCGTCCGTTACGGATGCAGTCTATCAAATTCAGAACCCGGGATTTGAAAATGGGGATATGTCAGGCTGGACAATTGTCAGAGGTCAAGCGTTTGGTGAGAACAGCGTATCGGACGAGACCACCTGGTGGGCAGAACAAATCCCATATAATCAAGAAGGCGGTTATCATCTAAATGGTTGGAAGTATGACGAGGCTACTACAGGAGTGCTCCGGTCCAGCACTTTTGAGCTGGGCGGCAGCGGCTGGATCAGTTTTAAGCTTGGCGGCGCAAAAAATCCTGACAAAGTGTATATAAATATCGTGGAAGCGGATACAGGTCAAGTGATTGCTAGATATGGCAATAAAGCATTTGCAGACGTAGGTTTTCCGAATCCCGCTCAGGGTATGCGGCTTGCCAATATGGAGCAGTACAAGGCGAATCTATCCAATTATTTAGGTAAGAAGCTGTATGTGGAGATCGTAGATAATGCGACCTCGGACTGGGGATTGATTTTTGCAGATGCTTTCTTTATGTATCATGAATCCGAACCTGCCCAAGGCATCAATGCCACAGATATCAAACCGGATTTCAAGCGATATCAAATCGAGAATCCAAGCTTTGAAACTGGGGATCTGAACGGGTGGACCGTTGTGGATGGCGAGGCGTTTGGGCCAGACAGCATATCAGATGAAAGCACCTGGTGGGCGGAACAAATTCCGTATAACCAGGAAGGCGCTTACCATCTAAATGGCTGGAAATACAACGAAGCGGCGACAGGAGTGCTTCGTTCCAGCACATTTGAGTTAGGAGGAACCGGCTGGATAACCTTTAGGCTAGGCGGAGGCAAGCATACAGATCAGGCATTTATCAGCATCAGTGATGCGGATACGGGAAACTTGATTGCCAGATATGGAAACAGCGAATTTAACGATTCTGGTTTCCCTGATCCTGCACAGGGCTTGAGACTCGCGAATATGGAGCAGTATAAAGCCGACCTGTCCAAGTATATCGGTAAGAGGCTATATATAGAGGTCGTCGATCATGCGCTATCGGATTGGGGGGTGATTTTTGCGGACGCCTTCAACACCTTCAATGAAATTGTACCAGAAGAGGGTGTTATGGCCGATAACATTATCCCAACCGAAATCGCGAATCGCGGCTTTGAGACCGGAAACTTTGAGGGGTGGACGGTTGAGGGAGATGCTTTTCAAGTGACCGATGAAGGTGGTGCTGGCAAAGAAGGCAGCTTCTATACCAAGTCTAGCAAGGAAGGGGATGGCTCATTAACTTCCAGTGCCTTCACACTTCAAGGGAATGGGACGATAACTTTCACCGTTATAGATATCGTTCATCCGGAGGATGCCTATGTCGCGCTATATGATGCTACCACCAACGCCCAACTTGCAAAAACTGGGGCTGTCGGTTCCAACAAGATTATTTCTTGGGAAATGCAAAAATATTATAATAAGGGGCTTTATATCAAGGTTGTCGATCAATCTGATCAGGCAAGTATCTCCGTTGATGCTTTTCAAGCCAACGCTACGGGTAACATTTTTGTTATGAAATTCAATGAAGGTGTCGGAAAGAAAGCGCTTGAGGAAATGCAAAATCTTCAACATGATGTGAATTATGTGTTTAACAATGCAAGATATATGTCTTCCAAGGATCCGAGATGGACTCAGCACGGTGTAAAAGGTGGTGCACTTCTGTTTGATGGATACTCAAATTATATTGAAGTCAATCCAAAGGATACGATTCCAGTAAGCGATGCGCTAACGATCGAAGCTTGGGTTGCTCCTCACAGCTATGAATGGGGAGACGGCAATAAGCTGTCTGCAATTGTGAATCAGTCTGATCAGGATAAGGCTGAAGGCTTCTCCCTTGGGATGTACCGGCACGGCACGTGGTCCATGCAGGTAGGGATTGGTGGCCAGTGGATTCAGGTATGGGTTAATGATCATCCGCTCGAGAAATACAAATGGAATTATATAGCTGCTACCTTCGACAAGAAGGTTGGACAGATTAAATTGTACCTAAACGGTGAAGAAGTAGCTTCTCAGGCAACCCCCCTCAATGTTCCAATCACATCATCTACAGCGAGTCTGGTTATCGGAAAAAATAATAAACCAGTAGAGCTGGCAGGTCTGTTTTCTTACAATATGTTCAGTGGACTTATTGATGAAGTTAAACTGCAGAATAAAGCACTCACAGGACAAGAAATCCTTACTGAATATGAGAGTGTAAAGACGCTTCACGGTGGCACAGTTCCGTTAATTCCGAATGAGGATATTGATGAGGACCCTAGTGTGTTTGACGGTGATCAGCACCGTCCGCAATATCATGCAATGCCTCCGCAAAACTGGATGAATGAGGCTCACGCACCGATTTATTATAACGGTCAATATCATTTATTTTATCAGCATAATCCGCAAGGCCCATACTGGCATCAAATTCATTGGGGACATTGGGTGAGTGATGATATGGTGCATTGGGAAAATGTGAGACCTGCGCTTGCGCCAGAAGCGGGTATCCTTGATCCGGATGGTGCTTGGTCAGGCAGTGCAGCATATGATCGTAACGGAAACCCTGTTCTTTTCTATACCGCCGGTAACGATTCTTTGTCGCCGAATCAAAGAACGGGGCTGGCAACTCCAGCTGATTTGTCAGACCCTAACTTGGAAAAATGGGAAAAATATCCTGAACCTGTAACTGAGCAGAACGGAAACGGTATTCATAACGAGTTCAGGGACCCGTTTGTTTGGTATGACAAAGAAACGGACAAATGGTATCAGCTTGTAACATCCGGTCTTAAAGACTTTAGCAGTGGTACAGCTTTGGTATATGTATCTGACGATATGTACAACTGGGAGTATAAAGGACCTTTATACGTAAGTGACAGAAGCTTGTACCCGGAATTAGGCACGGTATGGGAACTGCCGGTACTCCTACCGTTAGGCAAGGATAGCTTGGGCAAACAAAAGTATATCTTCATGATCAATCCACATGAAAAGCCAGAGCAAGTACCGCCGGCAAACGATGTACAAAGAGATGTTGAAGTCTTTTACTGGATTGGAACCTGGGACCGGGATAACTATAAATTTATACCTGATCAGAACGCACCTTCCAAAATTGATGTAGGTGACGGCTACTTAACTGCAGAGAGCGGAATGGTCACCCCCGATGGAAGAACGGTTGTTTATTCCATGGTGCAGAATGTAAGAACGCCTCAAGCTGAATATCAAGCTGGATGGGCTCATAATCTGGCTCTGCCGATATCCCTAAGCCTGGATGATCATGATGAATTGCGCATTGAGCCGATTCAAGAATTGCAGAGTCTACGAGGTGCTAAATTGGTTGATTTTGCAGATAAAAATTTACAGACTGCCAATCAATTGATCCAGAATATCAAAGGCGACACACTAGAGATCGTGATGGAAATTGATCCGGGTGAAGCCCAAAAATTCGGTCTTAAGGTGCGACGCTCCGATAACGGCCAGGAGGAAACACTTATTTACTATGACAAAACGGATGGGACCTTCAATGTGGACCGGACTAAGAGCAGCATTGATCCGGATGTTCGCGTGGATGGCATCCAAGGCGGATATGTGGATCTGGACGGAGAGAACCTGAAGCTGCATATCTTCTTGGACCGTTCAGTGGTCGAAGCCTTTGCCAATAACAAGAAAAAACTGACCACACGTGTCTACGTAGGAAGATATGATTCCTTGGGGTTGCAGGTTTGGGCCGACAACAATATTACGGTCAAGTCGATGGAAGTATGGAACATGAATGCCTTGACGGGCGAACCGGCTGCTCCAGTCGATGTACCTGACAATTGGGATAACTCCGTGTATACCGATATTACGGAGCTGACTAACCATGACTTTGCCACAGGCGATTTAACAGGCTGGACTACAGAAGGAGACGCTTTCCAGGATGTTCATGTGACTGATGCCCAGTTTTTCTGGGAAACGATCTACTTCAATCCGTCGCATAAAATTCCGAGTGGCTATCATTTGTGGGGCTTCAACGAGCAAGCTGGCGGTGATAGCTTAACTGGAACGCTGAAATCGCAGAACTTTGTACTTGGTGGGAATGGCAAGATCAACTTCTTAGTCAGCGGAGGGCGTGATATCGATAAACTGTATGTTGCGCTGGTCCGGGCATCAGATGGAAAAGAACTATTTAAAGAAACTGCAACTAATTATGAGGAGTATCAACGAAAGATCTGGGATGCATCACAGTATATTGGTCAGGAGCTTTATATCAAGGTGGTTGACCAATCTACAGGCGGCTTCGGACATATTAATGTTGATGATTTTAATGTACCGGTTAAGGTGCAGAATCCGACGAATCCGACGAATCCAATCGATCCTCCAAGTCAACCTGTGATTCCTGCAAGCAAACCGGATAGTCAGCGTAGCTTGTCATTCGAGTTGGCAAAGGGAGAATGGAAGGTGCTCTTTCCGGTAACCTTGGCAGCAAATGACGGCAAGAATGCTCTTAAGGTTAAAAACGCAGATGTGGAAATTGAAGTTTCCGCAGAGATTTTAAAGGAATTACAGGCACTAGTTACAGCCAAAGAGCTTGAACAGGCGAAAATTTCTTATGAAATGAAAGCTTTATCTTCAGAGCAAAGCAAAGAACTGCTCGAACGAGCTGGACGCAAGAATCACGCAAACATTTCTTTAACCGGAGAGATCTACGGTTTCAAATTATCTATTGTTAAGGCCGATGGAACGGTGTTTACGCTTGAAAAATTCTCAAGGCCTGTCACCATTAAGATGAAAGCAAAGAAGAATTCTCGCCAGGATCTGACGAGTATTTATTACATCACTGATGACGACAGACTAGAATTTTTGGGTGGAATCTTCTCAGGCGATCAATGGACGGCGAATGTGAGCCACTACAGTAATTTTGCCGTTCTTACTTACGACAAATCGTTTGAAGATGTTAATGCCTCTTACTGGGCCAGTGATGTAATTAAAAGGATGGCTGCGAAGCAAATTGTTTTAGGTGTAAGTGAGACTTTATTTGCACCGAAGCAAAATGTGAGTAGAGCTGAATTCTCTACCTTGATCACTCGTGCACTCGGAATAAAAGCATCGGGTACAGCTACATTCAAGGATGTGAAATCCACGAAATGGTACGCTTCTTCCATCGCTGCTGCATATGAAGCAGGAATTGTTACCGGAAGAAGTATAGATACTTTTGCGCCAGAGGAAACCATAAGCCGTGAAGAAATGGCGGCAATGATTTACAAAGCGTATCTGTTTCATACAGGACAGAATGTTGCAATTAACCGCTTGAGTAATTTTAAGGATGCCGATACGATCAGCGTCTGGGCTGCAAATGCAGTCGCTGCCGTACAGGAGCTTGGCCTAATCAACGGACGTGGGAACCAATTATTCATGCCGCATGAAAATGTAAACCGTGCAGAAAGTGCTCAGGTCATCTCGCTATTCCTTGATATAGTAAATAAATAACTACTAAAGAAAAGCCGGGGAAGCAAAGTGATGTCAGCCTTCGCCATGACTCCGGCTTTCTTTGATGTAATATGAATTAATATTTTTATTTTCTCAATCGCCTAAGAAGTTGCCGTCACAACTCTTTAGCTAAATGACATCATATCGTGTCCATAACGTCAAAAAATTCGATAATACCGGCGAAGACATGGAGGATTTAATCTCCATCGGCACCATCGGCCTGATTAAAGCCATTGAGAGCTATCGCCCGAACAAAGGGACAAAGCTAGCCACTTTTGCTGCCCGTTGTATCGAAAACGAAATCTTGATGCACCTACGTTCGCTCAAGAAAACACGTAAAGACGTATCTTTACATGATCCGATTGGGACAGACAAGGAAGGTAATGAAATTACGCTTATCGATATTCTTGGCTCCGAGGCTGATGATGTCATTAAAGAGGTTGATCTGAAGATTGAGAAAAGCAAGATTTATCGTAATCTTGATATTCTGGATGATCGGGAAAAAGAAGTCGTGGTTGGGCGGTTTGGATTGGATACAGGTGGGGAAGAGCGGACGCAGAGGGAGATTGCGAAGGAGCTGGGAATCTCGCGGAGTTATGTTTCGCGGATAGAGAAAAGGGCGCTCATGAAGCTGTATCATGAGTTTTATAAGGCGAAGCGGTAGGATTTAGCGGTAATTTAGATAATAAGTAGAGATTCACAATAGAGTGATTTAAAAGCGACTTGCCAATAAGGGAGTTGCTTTTTTGTTCAGTTATGTGGTACTAGAGTATTTACAGAAAATTATCTTTTTAGCTGCTGAGGGGTGTTTTTGTGACATACAAAGAAATATATGATCTCCATATTCAATTGTTTCTGACGGAATTCGTGCGATAAAGAGCAAAGGTAGCACGAATACGCAAGTAAACTATAATTTTAATGGACAGGTATTACAGAAGAAAAGTTAAATGGGAATAATATCGTGCAGAAATCCACGTATTTCCGAGGCGACCGAGTTTTGGTGAAGAAAGACAAGAACGCTAGTAAAGATTACTATTATCTGTACAATGGTCACGGCGGTGTTGTACAGATGATAGATACGAGTGGCGCAGTTGTGAATAGCCACGCCTACGATGTGTGGGGCAACATTACCAGCCAAAAAGAAGAAACGCCAAACCCATTCAAGTACAGGGGAAGTGTATGATGAAGAGACAGGTCTTTATCATCTGCGTGCACGATATTATGATCCGAGTATAGGGCGATTTTAAAATGAGGATACGTATGAAGGACAGATTGATAAACCGCTGATTCAGAACCTTTATACTTATGTGCATAATAATCCGTTGATCTATACTGATCTGAGTGGGCACATGGCAACATGGGGATCAGGTGTTAGCGGGATGGGGAATTCTAGTTACGTTGATCTTACATCTTTAACACAAATTCAATTAACAGCGATTGTTACTGATAATAATCAACCTAAGGTAACTAAACGTGGACTTTTTATTTAAAAAAAAAGAAATGCATGTCTTTTCTGCAGATCATATTAAGAATGGAATTATGGATTTAGGTAAAAGCCGAGAAGGAATTATGAAATCTGGATTCAAAATTCTTGGGAAAATGAATGAAAAGGGGCTTAATAAAGAAGGAGCAACGTAAATTAGAACAACGATCAATGGGTTTGAATTAGAATTAGAATTTTCGTAAAGGATGGGTAACTTATATATTATGATATGTTAAAAGGACAATCTACAAGGAATATGGGGAATACTATTACTTATCCTTAGGGGGAGAAAAGTTGAATGAGTTTGAAAAAGAAATATTTGAAGCAGTTCGAAATTATGATATAGAGAAGGTTGAGACAATCATCGAGCAGAAACTTAAAATTACCCCTAATGATATCGATTTATTGATGCGCTTAGCTGTCACATTAATAAACGTACCTTTAGTAGATTATGGTAAAAGCCTTGCTTGCTTATCTCGCATTTTAGAGTATGATAAGAAAAATGTAGAAGCAATAATTTTGGAATGCTGTATTCATTATTATCATTTAGGTGGTATTGATGAAAATTTAGTGAGCAAAATTAATAATATCTATGTTTTTAATTCAGACATAAGTTCTATCAAAAAGTTAATATTATCATGGTACTTTGCAGATACAGATAAAATAAAACAACTTGAGATGTTAAGGGGATCAATAGCTATTAACCCTAATAATGTTAACTCTTATGTGCAATTAGGAAGTATACTTATTGAACAAGGAAATGTTAAAGAAGGTAGAAGTTTGATAAAGAAAGCTTTAGAAAATATTAAATTGGTGTATGACCAAAATACAATTTTTGATTTCTCAGATTTTAATGAATATCTCAATCAAAAAGTACGAGGTATACATCTAAGTAATGAAAATAAAAAAACTATTGAACGAATGCTATTCTAAAACAAAATTAAGTTATCGTCTAACCACATGTGAGTAAAAACTCCATGTGTTTTTTTGTGAAAATATGAAATAAGGATTATAAATCTAAAAATCTCAATCTGAGAGGAGAATTTTTTATGAAAAAGGAAGTAATATGTTATGTATATAATAACAACGGAAATATTACTTCAGTGAAGGAAACGAATCAAAGCGGAAACACAAACTACAACCTATGTGTATGATGCTTTGAATTATGCCGACGGTCTACGCTATCTAATGAGTACCGGCAGCAGCCATACCCAGGTGAACTATGACTATAACGCTGAGGTTCTAACTGAAGAAAAGTCGAATGGCAACAGCATAGTCCAACAATCCACGTTTGTGCGCGGGACCAGGTACTCGTGAAAAAGGACAAGGCAGCAAATAAAGTTTACTATTACCTATACAATGGTCATGGTGATGTGGTACAGATTGTGGATACTGGCGGAAAAATAGTAAATGAGTATAGCTATGATGAATGGGGCAATATCACTAGTCAGATCGAAGGAATCTCAAACTCCTTCAAATATGCAGGAGAAGTGTATGATGCTGAAACGGGACTATACTATCTACGGGCACGATACTACGATTCGAGTATGGGACATTTTTTAAATGAGGATACGGTTGAAGGGCGGATTGATAATGTATACGTATGTGATCAATAATCCACTTATATATACCGATCAAACTGGAAATATGCATGAAATGGGTGGGATCATATTGTTAATAGGCATTGTCTAAAAAGAATGCTTCTTAGTTTACCATATCTCAAGAAGAACTTCGTTCAATGCTATCCAATTAAGATATAGTAAACTCACCAGTTAACAGGAGCATTGATAGTATCGATGGAATTCGATATGTAAGAGTGGTCACTTTAAATAAGTTTATCGGACTTAATAAATTCAAAGATAATCTTGACTGATAGGAATGGGAATTTAGTTGCGGCAACACCTGGAGTTAAAAAAGAGGGTGACAATCATGAAACTTATTGGGAGTAAGTTGGAACAAGAATTAAGGGAGCAATTTATTAAATCCAATCAATCACTATTTAAGAGTGAGGAAAAAAGAAGACTACTTGAAGTAATAAGAAGTTCATTTTCGGAAATGAAAACAGCGTACATTGTTAATTGGATACCTGAACAAGGTGAAGATATTTATATGGTACTCATTAATGATGATCTTATTGCAGAGATTGAGTTAGACCGTTATAGCGATGAAGTTGAACCAATTGTTGAATTTGAAGCTGTCTCTCAATACTTACATGGACTCAGTAAACAAAATCAAATTAAGTTAGCGGTTGCTCTTGAATTAGCAAAGCAAGAACTGAAAAATATGGAATGACTAACATCAACTTTACCTTGATTGGCTTTATACCTTTCAAGGTTTTTTTGGAGCTTCCTAGTATCGAATGAACTCATCATTCAACCAAATACACATATAACCCAGGTAATACCCGTATAAAGAGCTTGTTATATCATTGCTGGTCATTTAACAAGTGCTTACAGACTTGAGCAAACACAAATTGCACTTTGCTGTTCTTTACTAAGCTATAAGATAAAAAGAGGCGTTTATATAATTGATGAATCTTACGCAGGATCTTGCTAAGCTGAAGGAGAAATTGTCCAAGAATATAACACAGATATAATTGAGAAAAATGAATAGGAACTTAACGTATGAATGAGACAATTGCACCGATGTTTGTGTTCCTGGAAAATCGGGAGCGATCGCAATTGCTTCACTTTTTTTACATAAAAAAATTGGATAATACCGGCGAAGATATGGAGGATCTCATCTCCATCGGCACGATCGGCTTGATTAAAGCCATCGAGAGCTACCGCCCGAACAAAGGCACAAAGCTAGCCACTTTTGCTGCCCGTTGTATCGAAAACGAAATTCTGATGCACCTAAGATCCTTGAAGAAGACTCGTAAAGATGTATCTCTGCACGACCCAATTGGGACTGACAAAGAAGGTAATGAAATTACACTCATTGATATCCTCGGTTCGGAAGCGGATGATGTTATTAAAGAGGTCGATCTTGAGATTGAGAAGAGCAAGATTTATCGCAACCTAGATATTCTGGATGATCGGGAAAAAGAAGTTGTCGTGGGGCGGTTTGGATTGGATACAGGTGGGGAAGAGCGGACACAGCGGGAAATTGCTAAGGAGCTTGGCATTTCGCGGAGTTATGTGTCTCGGATAGAGAAGAGGGCGCTGATGAAGTTGTATCATGAGTTTTATAAGGTGAAGCGGTAAGAGTATAGGGTCTGTCTTTTGACAGGCTCTTTTTTTGTCGAATTTGAGACATATAGTTCAAAAGAATGATGTAAAAAGTAGGATTTCCATGTAAAACATTTGAAATTTGATGTTATAATTTGGATAACTGTCTTGGTAACATTCACGGAGTAATGCCTTCAAACTAAGGTGCGCTGGATGATTTTTAAAAACTACTTCATTATACGGAGGTATCATATTTGCAGCATTTACAGTCGGTACAAGATATTTTTCAGCACAAGCTATTTCGAATCCCTGATTACCAGCGAGGCTACGCTTGGGAGGAGAATCAATGGCTCGATTTGATGGAGGACCTCGAGTTCCTGGAGGACGATCAGGAACATTATACAGGAACATTGGTTATTCATGAGGCAGAGGATGAAGGGGATATCAACGACGACGAAGGCAACACCTTAAGAGTATACGATGTTGTTGACGGACAGCAAAGACTTACAACATTATCGATCCTGCTTCATGAGATCGCTTGTCAATTTAAAGGGCTTGATGGAAGACAAACCTTTGCTGACGGCATTCTCAAAAAGTACATTGCCACGACCAAAAATGACGATAAGCTACCTAAGCTATCGCTCAACCGGGACACGAACCTATTTTATAAAAAATATATAATTTCTGAGTATGAAGCCGTAACGTCTGCCAAGGTCACCTCGGAGCAGAGATTGCTTGATGCCAAACGCTATTTTGCACAATATTTAGCCCATAGGTCGGAAGAGCTAAGTGAGCATTACTTAACATGGCTCAATAAGACGTACAACAAGATCAGCAACAAGATGAAACTGACCGTTTATTTAGTTCCAAAGGCTACAGATGTGGGCGTCATCTTTGAGGTCATGAACAATCGCGGCAAGAAGCTGACTGAGATGGAAAAGACCAAAAATTATTTATTATACCTGTCCTCCAAGTTAACATGCGACGGTGGCAAGGAGTTGGGGGAAGACATTAACCGGACGTGGACATATATCTACGAAAGCTTGATGTCGGCGAAGGCTTCGGATTCTGACGAGAACCAACTGCTCCGGAGTTTCTGGCTTATGTATCATAACTACAACTCCAAGCAATGGGATGGCAGCAATTCGTTCAAGACGGTATATAATCTGAAAAATTATAAGGGACAGCATACTCAGCTTCGCAATGATTTACGGGCTTGCGTGAATACACTCAAAGAATGTTGCACGGTGTATTGCGATGTCATTCACGCCAAACGGTCGGGTTCTTTCTTCGGGGCGAATGAAGTAACAAGGAAGGCGTTAGAAGATTATACAGCTAAACTGCAACGCATCGGTGTCATCGCCTCCTTCATTCCGCTTCTTATGGCCAGCCGGCTAAAGCATAGCGATAATCTGGAAATGTATTTGGAGCTTCTGAAGCTATGTGAAAAGTTCACATTCCGTGTATACCGTTACGCGGGTAAACGATCTAACGCAGGGCAATCGAATCTGTTAAAGCTTGCATACGATTTGTATCATGGGATGGTCACATATCAGGATGCTTTCACCGGTGTTCATCAATTATTGCTGTATTATTCTCCTAATAAGAAATTCATTGAGGAGACGAATGCAAGAGTAGACTGGTACGGATGGTATGGTCTCAAATATTTGTTGTATGAATATGAGCTGCATCTGGCATCCGGCAAGCCGGTTCTTATGGACTGGGTCTATCTGCAAAAGAAGGACAAGCAAGACTCGATTGAACATATTTTGCCGCAGACTCCAACTAAGTCATACTGGCAGTCAAGATGGACGGGAGAAGAGATTGAAGAAGCGACGCATGATTTAGGGAATCTGGTGATGACCTTTGATAACAGCACTTATAGCAACAAAGGTTTCGACAAGAAGAGAGGTTCGGCTGGACAGAAAGGCTGTTATGCTGGATCGAGCCTGTTTTCTGAGCGTGAGCTGGCTGCTTACAGTGAGTGGACTTATTCGGAGTTTGAGAACCGGAGACAGAAGATTGCCAATTGGATTGTAGGCCGGTGGCATGTGGATGACATTGGCGCTGCGTTAACAGTCGCAGATGATGAGACAGAAGATCAAGAGATTTAGTGGAATGGAGTGAATTTAACAATGGAGCCTTATGACCGTATTGTAGAATTAGCTTTTCAGAAGATGAAGCAACGTGATCAGATAAACGACGATGAGGCACACGAGACGCTCCAGCAATTATATAAACATATAGAGGATTGGGATGGGGCGGCCAGAGGGCTCTCATTTGTCGGTGACTATCTAGTCGGAGCCCATATGAATAAAATTATAGCCAGAGGAAGTGCTACCGGCAGCACAGAGGAATTCATCCGCCTAATGACAAAGGAACCATTTGTTCAGAAGAAGATAATTAAGTTGATGCAGCTCCGTAAAGCTGGTCCACTTGATGAACGGTTAACGAACCGGATCAAGGATGTGGAGTTTGAACGCGCCATAAATTTACATCCAAGTCTTCATGGCAATGCTCCGGATCAGTATATTCACCGATTTTTATGCTGCCTGTTTATGGAGATTATGACTCCAGTGGCAAGTCAGAGTGCTTTGAAAAAAATTGCAAAAATTCTTAATGTCAGAGATGCTAGCATTTCTTTTGTCAATTTACAGGTCAGAGTCAGAGGTCAAGTTGAGGATTCGCTGAAAAGGCTGCATTTAGATCAAGAAGCGAGTAATCTCGATGTATTCCGTAGAGCAGTAATTGCTCATCACATTCTGGAAGCGCATAAAGAGCTGAGCGTTAAATAGCTTTCGGGAACGTACGTTCCGTGGCAACAAGCTGACTTATAACTATGATTTAATAGGGCTGTTCGTTGCAAACAGGAGGTGATATTTTAATGAAATTGAGTCCTTTGAGTTATAAAGTAGAGAGAATTAACGGATTTCTAAATTTGGAGAAACATCCGGCAACAAGACAGAGTTATGAATTCAAATTGGCTTATATCTCCTTCTTAAGCATCACATTGCAGGCTGGAGCCAGAAATGAGGAGCAGGTTAACGATGTATTAAGTACATATAAACGGCACTTTAGCATTAAAGACAGTGATTATAATCAGTTGCAAAATATCGGGGGTGAGGGTGAGGAAGAGCTCTTCAACTCTGTCCTTACACTACTGGGATATTGCGGAGATTCCTTGAAGAGCAGGAAATTTAAAAAGTCTATATGCAGTAAGCTACTCTTGGGAGAGATGCTCTTTTTTGAATTAAATGATGCCTACAAGTTTAATTTCAATCCGATCCTCCGCTTGTATATTGATTTTTGTGAGGTTCCTCAGGCAAAAGAGACGGAAATCAAGTCATTACTGATTAAAATGATCGCAGGTGCAGATGTTAAGGGACTGCTCAAACTGAAACGACTGGAAGTGTTCAAGTATCTTCAGAACGCCGCAAATGCCTATTGGGTACAAGAACAGGCGGATTCCGTTCATGTTACAGTGATCGCCACTATGAGTTCTGGGAAGTCGACGCTTTTAAATGCACTGATTGGCAAAAAGGTCTTTCCTTCGGAAAACAAAGCGTGTACCTCGACATATTTGAAATTTACCAACAGGCCCGAGCTAGTAAGAGAGATAGGGCTGGCTGCAGGTAATTATCCAGATTTCCGCTGGAATCTTACATATGAAGATATTGCGAGATGGAATGGCGACTCCAGTATTGAGCGGATTGAAATCGAAGGTAAAATGAATAGCGTTTCGATGCTGAAGAGGCATAACGTATCTTTTATTGATACACCTGGTACAAATAATTCGAGAAATCGTGAGCACGAAGCAGTTACGAAAAGAATTCTTGAACAAAAGAACAGCGATGTGATCTTGTATGTCCTGAACGCTACAAATCTTGCTCCGGATGATGATAAGATCCTGCTGCAGCAAGTTGTAAAGCATTTAGGAGATCAACAAATCATCTTCTTATTGAACAAGGCTGATCAACTGGATCTGGAGGCAGACGACAATCTTACTGAGTCTTTAGCTGTTGCTAGAAGCCATGTGATGGAGCTTGGCATCGTTTCACCGGTTATTGTTCCGATATCCTCGTATGCTGCCGGATTGTTTAGGAACATCCTTGGTAACAGCCTCCTAACGAAGCGGGAAACGAGGGATGCTCTTTCTCTGTTGGAGTTATTCCGGATTCCGCAATATGATATGAACCGGTATGTTGACAGGAGCCTGATACAGTCGTTGCCGCAATCTGCAGTCCATGTCCGATCACACCGGATGATTCAGGTAGGCAATAAATTCATCAGCTCAAGGGAAATAGTTGAAGCGATGAAGAAGACAGGCATTCATATTTTGGAACGATTGCTACTGCAAGAGATCAAGTATACCCGATAATGGAAGGTGTTCATGTACATGACTGAAGTGTTTATCCGCTACAACCCGTATAAAGTTGAAACACAGATATTGTACGACAATGAGGAGATCAGCCAAGAGAGTCAACTTGCCAAGTTTAAGAATGAGAGACTGCAGGTCTGGCTGGACCAGCTGATTGATATATTGATAGACGAGCTTAACGAGATGGAGTTCCAGCTTGTATTCCAGGGGACGCTTCCCGACTATGATGATGTAACCGAGGTCTGTGAGAAATACAATCAGAGCAAGGCTGCCAAAATTCAGTTAGCCCATATTCCAGCTGAGTGCAAAGACGATAAAATCAGCGAACTGACGCAGCTTGTTCATGAAATGCAGCACGGTCCGTTTGAAGAGCTCCGCAGTGATGCCATTATGAAGAATTTTGCAAAAGCGCTCAGCTCAGATTTCGAGATTGCTGTAATCGCGACCATGAGCTCGGGCAAGTCGACATTAATCAACTCCCTGCTGGGCAAAGAACTGATGCCGTCCAAGCAGGCAGCCTGTACCGCAACCATTGCCAGCATCAAGAATGTGCCCAGCCGCAATGAGTTTATCGGCCGCTGTTATGATCTGGAAGGCAACGAAATTGAGCCGCTGCAGCCATTGGATAGTGACCGCATGAAGGAGTTCAACAACAATGAAGAGGTCTCGCATATTGAGATTGAAGGAAATATTCCATACATATCTTCCAAGAGCATGAATCTGATTTTGGTAGATACTCCCGGGCCGAACAACTCCAGGAACAGTGCTCATAAAGATCATACCTACCGCGTTATCAAAAATGAATCCAAGCCGCTAGTACTCTATGTGCTGAATTCAACCCAGCTCAGCACAGATGATGATAATAATCTGCTGTCGATTGTGGCGGAGCAGATGAAGAGCGGGGGGAAGCAGTCGAAGGACCGGTTTATTTTTGCTGTCAACAAAATCGATCTGTTCGATCCTGAACGGGAAACGATTGAAGATACCTTAAAGGATGTCAGAGACTATCTGCAGGATAAGGGAATCATGAATCCTAATATTTTCCCGGTCTCCGCGGAGACGGCCAAGCTGATCCGGATGGATCAGAATGGGGGTATTCTGACCCGCAAGCAGCAGCAGACACTGAATGCACATGACTTCTTCATTGAAGAACCTCAGATGCATTTGGTTAAGTATGCTCCGCTGAGCAACACCAAGAAACGTAAGCTGTTAAGTCAAATCGAACAAGCCCGGAGAACAAATGATACCTACGCTGAAGCGTTGATCCATTCCGGGATTCCATCGATTGAAGAAGCGATTAATGAGTATCTGGACAAGTATGCGGTAACATCCAAAATTACGGCTGTCGTGAACTCCTTCAAAGATATTGTAGAAGGCAAGAAAATGGAACAGCAGCTGCAGGCACAAATGTCCGGCAACGAGGAATTACGGAAGAACATCAATGCGCAAATGAAACGGATTCAAGAGGAGATTTCGAAAGGACAGAAGGCAAGTGCCTTTAAAGAACGGATCAACAATAAGAAATATGACGTCCGGGCTGTAATGAGAAGGATCGAGGGCAAGGTGCATACCAAAATCGATGATTTTGCGGCAGTGTTCAATAACGAAGGCAGCATCGAAGTATCCAGAGCTAATAAAATCATCTCTAAATTAAAAGAGGACATCTCCTCCCTGCAAAGTGACATTAAGACCGATCTGGAGATCATCATACTGGCAACGATGCAAAATGACGCCGATCAATTGCTGGAAGAGTACCGCAGCTATGTCAAGGACCTGATCGAAGTGAGCGGCGATAGCCTCCAGCAGGATGAGTTCCAGATTTTTGCCGTGGATATTCCCGACGCCGAGACGCTGGTAGACAATATGAAATATAACAAGAGCGTTGCGAACGGGGATCGGTGGGTGAAAACCTCGACATGGTGGAGGCCATCTACTTGGGGATCAGGATATTATGAGACAACCTATGTCACTAAAACCTTAGTAGACGTTGATCGTATCGCAGAAGAGGTTATTAACCCAGCTAAGCAGGATTTATTAAATAACGTTAATGAGGCGCAGGCCTACCTTGACAATGAGGTAGCCAAGCTGAAGGCATTTTTCAATACGGAAATTAACCGGCTAGAGAAACTTCTTTTGCTGAAGGTCAAGGAAATCGAGGAGCTGTCGGGCGACAGCGAGATTCTCAATTCCAGAATCCAAGAAGACATAGAGAAAAGCAAATGGCTGCACAGCTTCGTTGGACGTCTGGAGCAAATTTTAGAAATTTAAAAAAGGAAGTGAGCGGAAATATGTTTCAACCACAGAATTTCCTGGTGGAAGCTGTAAATAAGCAAGAAATAGAACAGGTAAGAGTAGCCCTAAGCACTTATCTCTCCAAAAATCCGACCAATGAACAAAATGAAGTCTTAGAGGCGGCAGAATATGCGGAGAGCCGCTTATCCGAACCGCTCTGGGTAGTGCATGACGGGCTGTACATCGAAAAAGACTCCGGCAAGTGGACCACAGATTATCTGGGTCAATTAAAGAGCGACCTTCGTTATAATTTTTCCAAGGAACGCTTTGAGTTCATCATAGAAGTCGGTAAAAAGGTCCGGGCGTTGAAAGGGAATGTCCCTCCAGCTCCTATTCGGAGTGTCGTGCAACCTGCTGGACAGCCGATGAGACAGCATGCAGTTACGCAACTCTCGTCAGAGCCGGTGAAGCAGCAGGGGGCAGCACAAGTTCCGTCACAGCCGGTTGTGCCAGCTGTATCACCGTCAGCGATAAAGACAACTACTGTGCCTACGAGGGTTGCTGATACGGGAAAGCCGAATACAAAATGGCTAGTGATAGCGGGACTGGGAGGAATAGCGATATTGGGAGTAGCCCTGTTCCTGTTGACCAGAAACCACAAATAGTAAAAGAGCAAGAAAAGAAGAGTCTGCCGATTGCAGAAGAGAAACTGGAGAGCAGAATAGTGAAGGAGCGCGCGGACATAAGAGGAAACTCAAGCACTGTTGCTCATGCAGCCCCGGATAAGGATGCTATCCGCCAATATGAATCTCAACCCGTAATTAAGAGAATTGAAAGATTCACAGATAGATTCAGAAAAGACTATAATTCTCAAAGTAAAAAATCAAAACGTAACCTAAAATAGAAGGTGACTGGGATGAACAATATATCGGATATGGTCGAAATAGACGGCAGAAACTTCAAAGATCTGGATGAGGCATTTGAGGTTTCGCTTGATTTTGTACAGAAGAATTATTTGGACGAGCTGCACCTGCGCAATGTTGTTCCTGTTCCCAAGCATATCAGCGAACTGACAACCCGGAACAACATCCGGCTGTTCAAGATGAATAAACTGGTCTTTGACAAACAGGAGAACAATCTTGATAAGATTATGAGTGTGTACAATACCCTGGGGAATATATCCGGTTCGCTTGTCATGATCATTAATAGCGACGGTAACCGCACCGATCTGTACCTGGGTACCCGGACGGGCTCCAAGGAGCAGGATGTAAACTCGGCAAAGGAAGCACTGAAGAAGAGCTTTGAGGGAAACTTTCCCGGCAGCGATATCGAGAACTTAACCAACAGTGAAATTGAGAAGGTGATCTCCTCCATCTTTATTTCGGAGCTGTCACAGAATGAGAACTGCATCTCTTCTGTTTCCGGTGTCCCTTCTTTGAAAGATCAGGATAAGACTAAGTTTGTTCAGGGACTGGAGAAGCTTGTCGACGCGATGAAGGGGGAGGAATTCTCCGCCATTTTTGTGGCAGACCCGATCTCACACCGGAACATTGAAGAGATTAAGCTCGGTTACGAAAATTTATACTCACAATTAGTACCGTTCGCGAAATGTGATTTGAGCTTCAATTCAAGCGACAGCATCGCGATTTCAGAAGGAATGAGTAAGGGCGTTACGGCGACGATCAACGAGAGTCTGACTAAGACGCAGAGCTATACCCAGGGTTCTTCCGAATCGGAGAGCCAGACCGAGTCCCACTCCAAGACGACCAATTGGGGCGGAGCGCTTGGCGGATTAGGCGCAGCGGGAGGATTTCTGCTTGGCGGACCGGCTGGTGCTGTAATAGCAGGCGGGATTTCTGGTATGGCCGGATCATTGATCGGCAGTTCGACAGACGGGACGACCCATTCGCAGTCCAAGGCAACTAATCAGTCGCGGACTGAGGGAGAGTCTGAGATGCGCGGAAGATCGGACGGCACCTCTAATCAGGAAAGCTCATCTGAGACGCAGACCATCGGCAACTCCAGAAACCTGCAAATCCAATTTGAAAATAAGACGGTAACCAATTTACTGCAAAAGATCGATGAACAGTTACTCCGGCTGAAAAGCTCCGAGGATTTCGGCATGTGGAGCTGTGCCTGTTATTTCATCGCACCTAGCGTTCAGACTTCCCGGGTAGCTGCAAGCACGTATAAAGCGATTATGCGCGGCGAGAATTCAGCGGTGGAGAACTCATTTATTAATACGTGGGATAACAACAATAAAGCTAATCTATTAGAAGTTGGGAAGTACCTGAAGAAATTTAATCACCCGCTGATCGAAATGAAAGTCAATACCGGCCTGAATTTGCCGCATATCTCCCCGGGTTCGTTAATCAATGGTAAGGAGCTGGCGCTTCAATTGGGCTTTCCCCAGAAATCGCTGAACGGGCTTCCGGTCATTGAGACGGCTGAATTTGGCAGAAATATCGTTACCTATGATCCGGCTGAAGGAAATCGGGCTGCGTTTAAGCTGGGCCACGTGTTTCATATGGGGAAGCAGGAGAACACAAGCGTCGAGATTGATGTTAACAGCCTTGCGATGCATACCTTTGTTACCGGCTCTACAGGTTCAGGAAAGTCGAATACGATCTATCAAATGCTGAATGAGCTGGTTAGAAAAAACATTCATTTCCTAGTCATCGAACCGGCAAAAGGTGAATACAAAAAAATCTTCGGCGGCCGGGAGGACGTTTCTGTGTTTGGCACCAATGCGAATTTCACCGAGTTGCTTCGGATCAATCCATTCCGTTTCCCGGCGCAGGTGCATGTGCTGGAGCATATTGACCGGATTATTGAAATCCTCAACGCTTGCTGGCCGATGTACGCGGCAATGCCGGCGGTGCTAAAGGAAGCAATCGAACGGACATACATCTCCTTCGGGTGGGATTTAGAAGAGTCCTTCTACTTCGGGTGCGAGGTGCAATATCCTACGTTCTATGATCTATTGACGATTCTGCCTGTTGTCATTCGCGAATCCGCATATTCCGAAGAGGTAAAGAGCAACTACACCGGCGCACTCGTGACCAGAGTGAAGTCAATGACCAATGGCTTGTTCGGCAAAATATTCACAGATGATGAAGTCGCGAGTGAAGTGTTATTTGACCAGAATTGTATTATTGACTTAAGCCGGGTGGGTTCTGTTGAGACGAAGGCGCTGATTATGGGGATTCTGTTCACGAGGCTTCAAGAGTACAGAATGTCAAATGACAGTCCTATCAACAGCGAACTGCAGCATGTGACTGTTATTGAAGAAGCGCATCACCTGCTGCGCCGCGTTGCTTCCGAGCAGAGCCAGGAAGGGGCCAATCTGCAGGGCAAGTCGGTTGAAATGATTGCCAATGCTATTGCCGAAATGAGAACCTACGGCGAAGGATTCATCATTGCTGATCAGGCGCCTAATTTATTGGACCGGTCGGTCATCAGGAACACCAACACCAAAATTATTCTAAGACTGCCGGATGAATTGGACCGCTCTGAGGTCGGAAAAACTGCCAATCTAAATGAACATCAGATCAATGAGCTCCCTAAATTGCGCACCGGCGTTGCTGCGGTATATCAAAATAACTGGCTGCAGCCGGTATTATGTGAAGTGAGTAAATTCAATAATTATCAGCCGTATTTGCCGGAAACAAAAGCTGCCGTTTCAAAGCAGCCCTCTAACCGGGAGATGCTGAGCAAGCTGCTCGAAATACTGCTGCTGGAAAGGGTTCCGGAGAATAGCCGTAGCAGCTTGGCCTCCTTTGAAGCCGACCGTCTGAAAAAATGGCTGCTGGGTTGTCCTGTAAGTCATTCGATTCGGCAATCGCTTCTGCACGATCTGGAATATTTTCAGCTGAATCATAAAATGCAGTTATGGGAGCAGCAGAAATTTGGGGAATTGTCGCGAATTGTATCTTCACTGATCCCGCAAAGAGTAGGACTCATTCAATATGCCAAAACTGCCGAAAATCTTACGGAATGGAATAGAAGATTTATTGAAGGCCTCAGAAAGTATACTGCGTTCTCGAATCCGGAAGCATACGAACCGGCTGTAATGCAGTGTCTGCTTCAGGACAAGGCCCAGGAGGACCCGGGATTTAGAGATTTCTATTATCTGTGGATCGAAGAACGGAAGGAAGGGGAGGTCCGCGTATGTTAGAGGCCCTTTCATCTATAAGTGTGAACTGGGAAACGATGAAGGAAGGGTTAAGTAAGGTCTCTTCTGATGTTCCCGGCTTCGCTAAGGATCTGAAACCGAGTTCCATTACTAGCTTTGACGAGGCAAATGAACCGCTGTATTTGAAGACCAGAAATGAGGGGTTGGCCGGGGAGTGTCATCCCGAGACCAATATACCCTTCCAGGAAAAAAACATACAGACCTTAGAGGGGACCTTTACCGGTGTATTCCCTGAGTTTCCGGTTACATACGAGATGGAATTAGATGAGTCTTTGTATCTTGAATCGGATGGCAAGCAGTTCAAATCTGCTACGCAATCGCTGAGTGAAGCGATTAGCAGCGACCCTGACCTGAAGACGAAATTTGATGAAAGACAAATCGAACAAATCAATAACGGCAAGGTGCCGGAAGGATATGTCTGGCATCATAATGAGGAACCGGGCGTTATGCAGCTGGTAGAGCGTTCGCTTCATGAAACTACTGCTCATACAGGCGGAAGAGTTATTTGGGGCGGCGGATCGGACAACAGATAAATATTGAGGAGGAGACTTGCAAATGGAACAAGCGAATAATGTAAAGTGGATTCTTGCAAAGAGTGAACTCTCCCGGGAGGATGTATCGAAAGTGGAGGAAGCTTTAAGTATTTTATTTCCACCTGATTACGTCGGTTGCGTGTTACTGAAGAATGGCGGACAACCTGTTCCGGATACCTTTGATTTTGAGGGTAAACAAGAAGCGGTGTTCAATTCCTTGATTGATCTTAACATCAGGGAGAATAGAAATGTTCTGGAAGTACATAACCGGTTGAAGGACCGTCTTCCGGAGACCGTGTTTCCTTTTGCAGATGATCCATTTGGCAACTATCTGTGCTTTGATTACCGTGCAGGAAACCAGCCTTCAATTGTATTCTGGGATCATGAGCAATCAGATGGCGGGGCAAATCCGGAAGTGCGCTTTGTATGTAATTCCTTTAGCGAGTTAGTGGATAAATTGTATGAGTAGTAGTCGGCCAATGAGTTGTTCTCCAGAAGTTAATGTTAAATTTAAACGGACAAAAGCAGCCCGCTGAATGGTCGGGTTGCTTTTGTGTTGTTTACCTATGCTTTGTAACTGCAGGTTAACAGATAAATTCACATTGTTGGGGACTTCGGAAGCGAAGAAAACGTGAAGGAATATCATTCAAAAAAGGGAGTTGATCCTGAAATTATTATTACTATGTTTACAAAAATTATAAATACCTTTCACTAAGTAGTCCTTGTGAAAGTTGTTCTGTTTAGTGTGGACACTGAAATCTCAAGTGGCGCATATGACATCACATCGTGTCCATAACCTCAAGAAATTCGATAATACCGGCGAAGACATGGAGGATCTGATCTCCATCGGCACGATCGGCCTGATTAAAGCCATCGAGAGCTACCGCCCGAACAAAGGCACAAAGCTGGCCACTTTTGCTGCCCGTTGTATTGAAAACGAAATCCTGATGCACCTTAGATCTTTGAAGAAAACACGCAAGGATGTTTCCCTCCACGCCCCAATTGGGACAGACAAGGAAGGTAATGAAATTACGCTTATCGATATCCTAGGCTCCGAGGCGGATGATGTCATTAAAGAAGTTGATCTGAAGATCGAGAAAAGCAAGATATATCGCAACCTTGATATTCTGGATGATCGGGAAAAAGAGGTTGTTGTGGGGCGGTTTGGATTGGATACAGGTGGGGAAGAGCGGACGCAGAGGGAGATTGCGAAGGAGCTGGGAATCTCGCGGAGTTATGTTTCGCGGATAGAGAAAAGGGTGCTCATGAAGCTGTATCATGAGTTTTATAAGGCGAAGCGGTGAGGGGATAGGAACTGTATCTTCAGCGTGTAGTCCAGAAATATCTACCAAATCGCCCTGCAAGCTTATGCTTGCGAGGCGATTTTTTTTACATAATTGGAACGTGAATTCTAGCAAAACGTACGGTATATTAAGGTGAAAGTTGATGGGAACTCGATAGCGGATTGCTTATTAAAAGCAGAAATCAATGTATTTATAGAGGGGGATTCTTTTGTCAAATTATTTTAAATTCGTTGCTATCTTCGGTTTAGTTTTTGTACTGGTTTCCTGTTCAGACAACAGTGTCAACAGCGTCAACAGTATTAATGATTCGCTGCCGCAAGCGAATGAAATAGTCCACAAGGATGCCTTTGAAGAAAAGCTTGATCAGTATATGTCCAAGAACTATTCGGGATCTGTGCTTCTCGTCAAAGATAACAAGGTTATAATTTCCAAGGGATACAATATGGCGGACTATAATAATAACCTACCTAATGGACGAGATACTATCCATCAAATCGGTTCGCTTACTAAAGCATTTACCGCTGCAGCTATCTTACAGCTTCAAGAGGCCGGTAAGCTGAGTGTCGACGACCCCGTAAATACATATATTAAGGATTACCCTAATGATAGAGTCACACTTTACCACTTGTTGACCCACACATCCGGGATCCCCAATTATACCAATTCTCCGGATTTTCTAAAATCAATAAACATTAAAATTAGCGTTGACGATTTAATTGCCAAATTCAAAGACAAGTCACTAGAGTTTGAACCGGGCAGCCGATTTTCTTACAGTAACTCCGGGTATGTGCTGCTAGGTGCTGTGATTGAGCAAGTTAGTGGACAGTCGTATGGCGACTATCTGAATGAGCATATTTTCACACCTCTCGATATGAAAAGATCAGGTTATTTAACAAAAGACAACAACCATACAGATATTGCTGTTGGGTATTCACTTATTACTCCCGACATCTCTGAGATAGCCCGGCCTATCGATATGACCGTCCCTTATTCAGCTGGCGGTATATATTCCACTGTACAAGATCTTTATAAATGGCTTCTAGGGCTCGAGAACGGGACAATCATCAGTGATGCATCATGGGAAGCGATGCGCAAACCGAATCTGGATGAATACGCATTGGGATGGGGGATACCCGATCCAATGGGGATGGTGTACGCACATAATGGGGCAATCAATGGTTTCTCTTCTGAGATTTGGAGAGATATGTCTCAGGGGACAGCGGTCATTCTGCTCAGCAATGCAGAGGGAATCAACCTTGGGGAAATGAGAGATGTGCTGTTACGCATGCTTGATTCGGAGGAATAGGCCTTACAGTTTGATGATATAACGAGGAATAAGCAATTATTTTTGACATCGTATCATGTCCATAACCTCAAGAAATTCGATAACACCGGAGGTGAGATGCAAATATTTACATTAGTGCTTATTTTCAGCAACTTGCCAATATGCAAGTTGCTTGTTTGGGTAAGGCAAGTAGATTGATATACAAGAAATATATGATTTCCAGATCCAACAAACTGTCGAAACCTACTTTGAAAGCTAAGATGTGAAACCAGAGTGCTATATGGGATGCAATAATTGTTCTTCAGAACTTATGTAGAAAAACCCCGAATAGGGTCCACTTTTTTTAAGTGTCAACTATTCGGGGTTCAGTTCACTTATGAGGGATAAAAATTAATTCTACATCTTCCAGATTCGATAAAGAATCATTGCTGCTTCAGCGCGAGTCAATGAATCGGCTGGTGCAATTTTATCGTTCTTGCCATTGATGATTCCTCTTCCTACAAGGAAAGCTGCACTGTCCTTGGCGTAAGTGGAAATGCTTGCTGCATCGGAATAAGAAGTCAGATTTCCGCTTCCGACAGATGGCTTACCAGCTGCTTTCAGGGCTCTTGCTGTAAGAACCATCATATCTTCACGGGTAATGCTGCTGCCCGGTTTGAATGTATTGTCCTCAAATCCTGATGCAATTCCGAGCTCCCGTGCAATAGCTACAGCTTGCGCATAGTAAGCTGTAGGCTGTACATCACTGAAGGTAGCCGCATTCGTGCCGGAACCTTTCAATTCAAGCGCTCTAACTAGCAGGGTGATAAAGTCTGCTCTCGTGATAGAAGCCGCAGGCGCGAAGGTATCCTCAGAGATTCCCATGATTACGCCACGTGCAGCCATGGCTTCAACCGCTTGTTTCGCCCACTGTATATTTTGCATGTCGGTAAAGGAATGAGTTACGTAGGCTACAGCATAGGTGCTGAAATGAGTTGTCTTGAATACAACCGAACCGCTCTTCGCATCATAGCGTCCGCTTGGCACAGCTGTTGCCTGTCCTTGGCTGTCAATGTATAGGATCACGATTTGATCTGCATTGACAAGCTCCTGTGCCGTAGCTGTATATGGAATGGATACTGTTACAGTGGCTGCTGGGTTATTCCAAGCAATAACAGTGTCGCCAGCTTTTACACTAAGATCGATAATCGGACGGCTACCCACTTTTCCGCGAACTCCCGTATTCAAGCTATCCCCCGAGACTTTCTTAATCTGAATGGATACTTGATCCGCTTGCCCTGTCATATTAGACAGCATGTTCGACGGAATAAGAAGTTCAGCATTGTCTGTCTTAAGGATAAACTCAACATTGCTGTTGCTTTGCAGGCTTGAAACAGGCAATTGTACAACATAGGATTGCACATTTGCTTGCTTCGGTATCTCGATGGTAACCTGTTTCTTGCCATTCGCACCTGGAGAAGCCTGATCTATCGCTTTATTTAGGCTGGCACTTGAAACTGTTGCGGTGGCTGTTCCGTTCTCGACTTTTACAGCAGGCAGAATGGACACCACACCGTTGTTAATCTGGACCGTGCCAGATGTTGGAGTAACGGGACTACTGCTGTCTCCGCCATTGTTATTACTTGTAGAAGGTTTGCCAGTCAGCGTTAATTCTCCGAATACAGAAGGATCTTGGTATCCTTGACCGGATGGATCGTTCCATGCGTTCGCACTGATTCTGTTGCCGTCTTTAGCATCATTGATCTGCGCATCGAAGCCAATTTTGGCGTTGTTCGCAGGTTTAACCTTTTTGAAGGGAATCTTCATTTCAACCGTGTAGTCGGTACCGGAAACAGAGACTTTTGATTCGAAGCCTGCAGCAATTTCCTCAGGGTTAAAGGAAGCCGCGTTCTCGAAATTCACTCTGTATTGCCCATCATCGTCTTGGAAAACAGAAGTTTTGCCATTGTTCTCATCGACGAACACTTCCACGGAATCCTGCTCCCAAGCATTCGGGTTGGATTTGTCCAGCTTATCGTCTTTGACTTGGACCAACACATATAGATTGTTGTCATCCCAGAGTGCTTTTGCTGTTCCTGTAGCACCTGACCAGGCCATTTGCTTGGTCTCCAGTTTCATTTCAGGAGCGTTACTCCATACGCTGTCTACGGATCCGTCGATTGCAGGTGTTCCATAATAAGCGCTGGATTGCTTGTATTCAAGCTCTTCAGGCGGATTTTCCGCTATGAACTTTTCAGGGTGAGTGACCGCGTAGAATGCCTCTTTTGCTTGGAAATTCCTGTCGAACAAGGTTGGATTCTGCTCGGCTCTCCAGCTGGTGCTGTCATTTAATCCCCAGAAGGTGACACGCGGAATATGCTTGCTGTTCTTCTTGTAGAGATCCATTAGTTGGGCATACAGATAGGCCTGCTGTTTCGCTTCTTTGGTAGTAATTGTAGAGTTGGTGCCTGCCATGATGTCCAATTCAGTAACAACAACTTCTACGCCCAAAGAAATGAAACGCTCGAGGGACGATTTGACATTTTCCAATCTGGTGCCCAAATTGTAGTGGGCCTGCATGCCAATTCCGTCAATGAGTTGTTCGCCGGGATGAGCTGCAGCGTACTTCTCATTGAGTTCTTTCACCATGCTGTAGATGGCTGTAGATTTATTCTGGTTGTCATCGTTGTAATCGTTATAGTAAAGCTTGATATCCCAGCCGTTTTCGTCAATGACTTCCTTAGCCGCAAGGAATGATTCCTCGATGAAGTCAGGACCAAGGGCCTGTAACCAGCCGGAATTGCGGAGAGCATTTTTCCAGTCTGTCGGGTTAGCCGGGTTGTCGTTCATGGCTTCGTTGACAACGTCCCAGGATTTGACCTTGTTACCGAAGTGCTTCACTACGGTCTGGATATGTGTTCTCAGATTCTTCAGAGCTTCTTCGCGGCTTAATGGTTTACCATCAGCAGCGGTATGCAGCCATGAAGGTGACTGTGCATGCCAGACGAGTACGTGACCGGCAATTTCCAGATTGGCATCCTGTACCTTTTTAACCAGAGCATCTTCTGCGGTGAAATCAAAGTTTCTGTTGGCATCATAGGCATAATCCGGCTTCATATCGTTCTCAAACGTAACGATATTGTGGTGCTTTGTCAGAAGCTTGAGTCTGGTCTCGTCAAAGGTAGCCGGGTTAACAATGTTACCGATCAAGAATTCATCCTTATAAATATCCTTGAGGTTAGGGAGATTTTCTTGAATTGGAGGTGCCGCAGCTACTGGTCCCAAATATTTCAGAACAAAGTCATCCAAGTAGAAGGTACGATTGCCACCGTCTGCGTTTGCTGTCTCAATATAAGCATTGAGTACCGTTGGGGTAGTGGTAAGCGTATATTTGCCTTTGAGCTCTACCCATTCTGAATCGGTAACGGTTGCATTTTGTGAAACGTTTGCAAAACCGCTGTCCGCATACTGAACACTAATACGAAGTGTTGTAGGCGCTTCACCAGGTGCCATTTTCACCCAAGCTGACAGCTCATATTCGTGATTCTTGGCCATTTTTCCGGCAGCATTGACTAAGGCTGCATCATATTGTGCAGTAGTAGTAACGCTCAAGCTTTGCTTTCCGTTAGGCGTATGGTTAGCTTCTTGGGAAAGCTTCACCGTTTCTTTGCCATTCCGTGGCCCAAAGCCATCCAAGCCATTCTCAAAGTCTGCAGAGATGCCTGTCTTATCTACAACCTCCGGTGGGGTTTGGCCAGGGGTCACATCGGTGATGATGACTTCATCAATGTAAATGTCCGAGGTCAAAGTATTGCCGGATGGTTCAACAAAGATAATGACTTCCTTGGTTTGAGATGGAATTTCAAAGCCTTTCGTTTCAAATAACGTCCAATCTGAAGCGCTTACTTTTTTGTTGCCGATGATCCAAGGATATTTGTTACTTGCTACCTCGGAATCAATCTTGGATCCCAGATGGAAATCGCCTTCACCTGAACCGAGTCTAACCTTAAGAGAAATGTCGTACTTACGGTCGGATTTCATCTTGTCAGTAAGTACGAGAGCAGGAATTGCTTTTTCATCTGCCCGTTCGAAGAATTTTAACGATTTCGTGCCATGGGAGGCTAGCTCGTCAACGACCGCTGTCTTACCATTGGATCCCCAACCCAGCTTACTCCAGCCTCCGGTGTTTCCGTCTTCAAAGCTCTGGTTAAGGACTTCAGTAGGCTGAACAGGTCCACCGCTGTTTCCATCAGAAGGTTTGCCAGTCAGCGTTAATTCTCCGAATACAGAAGGATCTTGGTATCCTTGACCGGATGGATCGTTCCATGCGTTTGCACTGATTCTGTTGCCGTCTTTAGCATCATTGATCTGCGCATCGAAGCCAATTTTGGCGTTGTTCGCAGGTTTAACCTTTTTGAAGGGAATCTTCATTTCAACCGTGTAGTTGGTACCGGAAACAGAGACTTTTGATTCGAAGCCTGCAGCAATTTCCTCAGGATTAAAGGAAGCCGCGTTCTCGAAATTCACTCTGTATTGCCCATCATCGTCTTGGAAAGCAGAAGTCTTGCCATTGTTCTCATCGACGAACACTTCCACGGAATCCTGCTCCCAAGCATTCGGGTTGGATTTGTCCAGCTTATCGTCTTTGACTTGGACCAACACATATAGATTGTTGTCATCCCAGAGTGTTTTTGCTGTTCCTGTAGCACCTGACCAGGCCATTTGCTTGGTCTCCAGTTTCATTTCAGGAGCGTTGCTCCATACGCTGTCTACGGAGCCGTCGATTGCAGGTGTTCCATAATAAGCGTTGGATTGCTTGTATTCAAGCTCTTCAGGCGGATTTTCCGCTATGAACTTTTCAGGGTCAGTGACCGCGGAGAACGCCTCTTTTGCTTGGAAATTCTTGTCGAACAAGGTTGGATTCTGCTCGGCTCTCCAGCTGGTGCTGTCATTTAATCCCCAGAAGGTGACACGCGGAATATGCTCGCTGTTCTTCTTGTAGAGATCCATTAGTTGGGCATACAGATAGGCCTGCTGTTTCGCTTCTTTGGTAGTGATTGTAGAATTGGTGCCTGCCATGATGTCCAATTCAGTAACAACAACTTCTACGCCCAAAGAAATGAAACGCTCGAGGGACGATTTGACATTTTCCAATCTGGTGCCCAAATTGTAGTGGGCCTGCATGCCAATTCCGTCAATGAGTTGTTCGCCGGGATGAGCTGCAGCGTACTTCTCATTGAGTTCTTTCACCATGCTGTAGATGGCTGTAGATTTATTCTGGTTGTCATCGTTGTAATCGTTATAGTAAAGCTTGATATCCCAGCCGTTTTCGTCAATGACTTCCTTAGCCGCAAGGAATGATTCCTCGATGAAGTCAGGACCAAGGGCCTGTAACCAGCCGGAATTGCGGAGAGCATTTTTCCAGTCTGTCGGGTTAGCCGGGTTGTCGTTCATGGCTTCGTTGACAACGTCCCAGGATTTGACCTTGTTACCGAAGTGCTTCACTACGGTCTGGATATGTGTTCTCAGATTCTTCAGAGCTTCTTCGCGGCTTAATGGTTTACCATCAGCAGCGGTATGCAGCCATGAAGGTGACTGTGCATGCCAGACGAGTACGTGACCGGCAATTTCCAGATTGGCATCCTGTACCTTTTTAACCAGAGCATCTTCTGCGGTGAAATCAAAGTTTCTGTTGGCATCATAGGCATAATCCGGCTTCATATCGTTCTCAAACGTAACGATATTGTGGTGCTTTGTCAGAAGCTTGAGTCTGGTCTCGTCAAAGGTAGCCGGGTTAACAATGTTACCGATCAAGAATTCATCCTTATAAATATCCTTGAGGTTAGGGAGATTTTCTTGAATTGGAGGTGCCGCAGCTACTGGTCCCAAATATTTCAGAACAAAGTCATCCAAGTAGAAGGTACGATTGCCACCGTCTGCGTTTGCTGTCTCAATATAAGCATTGAGTACCGTTGGGGTAGTGGTAAGCGTATATTTGCCTTTGAGCTCTACCCATTCTGAATCGGTAACGGTTGCATTTTGTGAAACGTTTGCAAAACCGCTGTCCGCATACTGAACACTAATACGAAGTGTTGTAGGCGCTTCACCAGGTGCCATTTTCACCCAAGCTGACAGCTCATATTCGTGATTCTTGGCCATTTTTCCGGCAGCATTGACTAAGGCTGCATCATATTGTGCAGTAGTAGTAACGCTCAAGCTTTGCTTTCCGTTAGGCGTATGGTTAGCTTCTTGGGAAAGCTTCACCGTTTCTTTGCCATTCCGTGGCCCAAAGCCATCCAAGCCATTCTCAAAGTCTGCAGAGATGCCTGTCTTATCTACAACCTCCGGTGGGGTTTGGCCAGGGGTCACATCGGTGATGATGACTTCATCAATGTAAATGTCCGAGGTCAAAGTATTGCCGGATGGTTCAACAAAGATAATGACTTCCTTGGTTTGAGATGGAATTTCAAAGCCTTTCGTTTCAAATAACGTCCAATCTGAAGCGCTTACTTTTTTGTTGCCGATGATCCAAGGATATTTGTTACTTGCTACCTCGGAATCAATCTTGGATCCCAGATGGAAATCGCCTTCACCTGAACCGAGTCTAACCTTAAGAGAAATGTCGTACTTACGGTCGGATTTCATCTTGTCAGTAAGTACGAGAGCAGGAATTGCTTTTTCATCAGCCCGTTCGAAGAATTTTAACGATTTCGTGCCATGAGAAGCGAATTCGTCCACGACCGCTGTTTTACCATTGGATCCCCAACCCAGCTTACTCCAGCCTCCGGTGTTTCCGTCTTCAAAGCTCTGGTTAAGGACTTCAGTATGTTGAACAGGTGCTTGTGCCTGGGTGACGGTGATTTCTCCGATATAGAAGGGAATCGTCTGGCCAGCATCATCAGACTTGATCCGCAGCACTGTATTCTCAACACTGGTAACGGAAAGAGCGGCGGCTAGTGTAACGCCTTGTCCCGCTTTGAAATCAGAGGAATAGATTTGAGTGTATCCCTCTTTATTATTAACGTCCGTTGATCCCTTATTGCTTACAATTTCCAAGACCGCTTTGCCGGCTACCGGCGGGTTAGCATTATCGTCAACATATACGGAAGCGGTTACAGTATACTCTTGGCCAACTACCAAGCCCATATCCGCGAAGGCGATATCTACGCCGTCCCAGCTTTTGGAGCGGGTGTTTACAGATAAAGCTGCTCCATCGGTATTTCCATCAAACGTCTTGCCATTGACAATTGCCAGTGTTGGATTACCAGATTGGGTTAATTTGGTGTCTTTTACCGATTGTACATCCTTAAAAGTTTCTTGATATACTGTTTTCGAATTAGCAACTGCCAGATCTGCTGCGTTGACTACCGGAGCCATCAAGCCGGCTGGAAGAAGTAAGACCGCTGCGAGTAACCCGGAAACAACCTGCCTAAACGATTTCTTCATTAATGCATCCCCTTCAGCGATTTTTTGGAATAACGTGAAGCGCTTACATAAATATTTGGAACTCACCTCCTAATAGCCCAGATTATAGCATTGGACTTTAGGAACTTAATACTCTCAAACTAAAGAAGAATCCTTGTTTTTTTTAGTTATATACAAAAGAAAGAAAAATACATATCTATCTCGCCAAGACGCCGCGTTTATGATATTAAAGTCGCACCCATGTCCGCAAACTTAAGAAATTTGATAATACTGGGGAAGACATGGAGGATTTAATCTCCATTGGAACGATTGGCCTGATCAAAGCCATTGAGAGAGCTACCGCCTTAATAAAGGAAACAAACTAGCTACATTTGCTGCACGTTGTATTGAAAACGAAATCTTGATGCACCTAAAATCACTGAAAAAGACCCGGAAGGACGTATCGCTTCACGATCCGTTTGGACAGACAATTGTTTATTGTGAATAAGGATGCTAACAATCTGGTTACTGAAGCTTAAATGACTATTCAGTTACTCGGAGCTTGACGTATCCCAATCCGGCAGATTCCCGGGACTTCTCTGATCGCCATATTTACAGCAAGTCGGGCCGTCTGTATGTTGTACTAGGTGACTGGTCTCCGACGTTGTTGGTTTTTGATGAAGTAACTTTCTTGCCAAGTAGCGGCAATAAGGAGATTAATGGGATCGGGGAGATGGTATTCACCAGTGATAACAGTAAATTCTTTTACTGGAGTCAATATGGCTGGGATGCCGGATTTGCCGGTTCAGATGTCTACGCCTACTCCATTCATGTGGAAGGCAGTTTTGTCAAAGAGGACCAGTCCATTTTGGGATACCCGAATATGGATAGAGACCTGCTGGATACGCCGATTTTGTTAGTGGAAAGTCAGGGAATGATTATAGCGAAGAATAAAGCTTTTAATATGGGTAATCTGCAGGAAGTGATAGGGACGTTCCCGGAACTGATTTATGCAGTGGATGTAGTGAATCATACGGCATTGGGAAAAAAAGGTATCTATGATCTTAAATCATTCCAGAAGGTCCAAACTATTAATTTAGCCGGTGCGACCAACATATTCTATGATGATAAGGGAAACCTTTATTATTTCATTAATAACTTTTTGTTTATCAATGAACCTCATCATTTTTATTAAGTTTTTAGAATAAGGGCAAAAGACCGTCTTTGTCACAAAAGGCGGTCTTTTGTCTTTTCTAGATAGATCACTCAAGACAACTCGTAAAGCTTTAATTGAATTTCTTTTAATTAATAGTTCCTAGTAATCTGGAAACAATTGCTGCAAACTCTGCTCTAGTAATATCTTTCTCAGGCTTAAATGTACTGTCTGCGTATCCTGTAATAATATTATTGGATGCGAGTGCATCAATGGAATCATAATACCATGCATTTCTTGTAACATCTTTGAATGATGTGTTTCCAGTACCTGTTAGCTTAAAAGCTCGAGTGATTAGTGCCGCTAATTCACCACGACTAATCTTCTCATCTGGACGGAATCTTCCGTCACTATATCCGTTCATCAAGCCTGATCCAGCAGCTGCACCAATAAACTTATTCGCCCAATGAGTTGGAGATACATCTATAAAGTTACTTTCTTGTCCTTCAAGTCCCATGTAAGTTGCAATTACTTTAATTGCTTCGGCACGAGTCAAACCTGAATTTGGACGGAATGTTCCATCGGAATAACCCGTCAATAATCCCTTAGCAATAAGCGCGTCGATGCTTGCTTTTGCCCAATGATTCATTGTATCTACAAAACTAACAACTTTCGGCTTATCTGCTGGTGTTATTGTTTCTGCAGGTGCAGTTGTTTCTATAGGCGTTGTTATTGCTGGAGGTGTACTTCCTCCAGTATTTGGATTGGTTGGTCCATTATCTGTGTTTGGATCAGGATTAGTAGAGTTTGAAACATATTGAAGTGCTGGAGCAAATGTTGTAAGTAGTCTAGCTTGACTTTGTTGTTCAAGAGCGTAGCTCATGCCTAAAATTTTTGCATCGTCCCATGCTCTACCAACTAATTGCACAGAGATAGAATATCCGCTGTCGTTCGTTCCTACAGGAACAACTACCGTAGGGAGACCCACATTAGAGGTTAATACGCCCGTGTTACGGTCAGAACTTAATTGAGAAGCTGATGCGTCATTGTTATATACGTCACTAATAAAACCTGCATAAACAACAGCATCAACGCCATTCGCGTCCATCCAGCTTTTAATAACTTCCTTATAGTCAGTTCTATACTTAATATAATCTTGTACAGCCTGTTCAGTCATACGAGTTGGGGCACTATATCCTCTTTGATTATAGATAAGCACCTTATCTGAAGCTAGTACACTTGCTCCATCAATATAAGGGAAGTCCTTATGAAGCTCAATATAACGTGCCCAACCTTCAGTAGATCCATTAATACCTGAAGGACGACTAGGGCCTGATGGTACAGCTGACATTTCAACCATTGTCGCACCCGCTGCTTGAAGCTCTGAGAACTTATCCATCACAGCCCGTCCAGTATCATCATCAGCATATGCAGATACAAAGGATGCAGGAATATATCCGATTTTCTTTCCTTTCAATGCATTAGCATCCAGAGATTCCTTCCAATCCACTGGACGCTTATGATCTGCATCGGCAGTGACTGTAAAAATATCCTGTGGGTCCGTACCCGTTGTAGCATTCAATATAATGGCTAGGTCAGTTACTGTTTTAGCAATGGGACCTGCATAATCTTGTCCCCAAGTGAGTGGCAGTACACCTGAAGTACTGGCCATACCGTCTGTACCCCGGAAGCTTTTTAAGCTAGCGCCTGTAGTTGGTGCATAGAGAGATACCCCTGTTTGCGATCCCATTGCTGCTGCTGCAAAATCAGCCGCAACAGATACTGCAGACCCGCCGCTTGAGCCAAAAGATGTTTTTGATGGATAGAGTGCATTCCATGTTTGCTGCCAGCCGCTCTCACTAAAGCTTCCGCTGTTAGCAAACTCAGAAGTATTTACTTTACCAATAATTACAGCTCCAGCTTCCCGCAGCTTTTTCACTTGGAATGCATCGGAATCAGGCTGCCAGCCTTCAAGAGCTTTACTGCCACCTGTAGTAGGCATATCCTTTGTGTCATAAATATCTTTTATCGCAATTGGAATACCCAATAAATCACCTTTTACACCTTGTGCACGGGCATCGTCAGCAGCTTTTGCTTGGTTAAGCGCAGTTTCAGATACATGCAGGAATGCATGGAATCCCAATTGTCCCTCATCGTATACCTTAATTCTATCTAAATAGGCTTGAGTAATTTGTACAGAAGTAGTTTTACCATTAATCATATCCTTCTGCATTTCTGCAATTGATTTATTCTTAACATCATACGGCGATGAAGTTATTAATTCTTTGGCTGCAGGAGCATTAGGAATATCCAGATGATCTCCAGTATCAAGTCCCTCTATAGCAGATATATCCCAGTTGCTAATTGAACGAATTTGTGCGTTTGTTAATCCTGATACATCCAGCAGACTATTAAGTCCATCTAGCATAGCAACCAGATTCTTCAACCCTTCTTCACCAGCTTCTCCAACTTGTACATAGTTTACTAGGGACTTCGATTCGCCCGGCCCAATATTTAGTGAATTAATGAACCCATAGAAATTCGCTTCATTACCATACTCAGCTAAGGGTACTGTGAATGGATCCTGTTGCTGATTCCCTAGACCTGTTAATCCATTATCAAACGGTTTTGGAGATCCCACTGCAACGCCTAGCGGCTTATTGTTTCTGGCACTGCTATCTACAACAATCCATGAATCATCTGTAGTTACCTTTAAATCGCCTGAGTAGGTTGCCTTAACTACTGAAGCATTTGTTGTTGTACCATATCCTAAAGAACCACCGAATGATACATCAACTTTTATAGCGGCATCATTTTTATTAGTGAATGTATCAAAGAATCTCGTTCGATTATGAATAGTATCCACATACACCTCACGTGTTACAGTTACATTTCCTAGATTTACAGATTGCGCCGAAGTAAACTTATTAACGCCATCGTATTTCAAGTCAAACCCACGCATCATTTGACCATTCATCAGTGGAGCTGAAGGCGAGGACACTTTAACAAAGATATTGCCGAAACCTTGTACTTGTGTAGCACCAACTGTACGTAAACTTCCTGTGTCTAAGCTAGGAGCAAAAACATCGTGAATCTCCCATACTGTGCCACTTTCTGAAGTAACTCGAGTTAAAGCGTCAGCTGTTTGGAACGGAATTACACTCGTAGCAATAACAGATAACACAATTGAAGTAGCTATAAATTGCTTTTTACTCCAATTTTTTTTTGCTGGTGAATATTCAGATCGGGTGGAACCAGAATGGTCTCTTTTAGTTTCACGTAGACGTTTGAACTTATTCATGTGCGTAATCTCCTTTTCCTTTATGTATGTTATTATTTAATGTTAGGTAATATAACACTACTAATTATATCAGTCAATAAATATTATTAATTTAATATATTTTGAGATTAAAAAAAGAAAAAAAGACTCTTTTTATTGTTTTTGTGTAATATTGATGTTAATTATTATATTAAATATATAACGTTAAATGATATGTTTTTGGAGGTGTTCATAGGACATAGAGCTTCATCATCCACTACATCATTAAAAAGCATGAATTTCACTAGATTTCTATGTGAATTTGACGAAATCAAATGATCAGTATTTATTTGGCAAGCCTACCGAACTCAAGAGCTGACAGATCTAGAGATGGATCCATCTACTCACAACCAACAAAACTTACGGAAGAACAGAGTCATTGGTTATCTGCGATGCAGGAGCAGCACGCCATCCTGCCCAAAATGAAATGCACTCCCGGTATAGAAAAAGAACAGCTAAAATTAACGGAGAATATAATTTTTTCATTTCATGAAAGTGGAAGATTTCTATGTAGGAACATGGCATAAAGTAGAATTACTGATGATTTCAGATGCAATAGTCCGCAAGATCAATAATAGGCATTTTGAAAAGAGTAAAGTATTTGCTGGGAAAGAAGCCATAAGAATAGCCAGGTAGTGTATCCGAAATAAGTGGGATGAAGAGCGTGCGCAGAGGGAGATTGCTAAGGAGTTGGGTATCTCACGGATAGAGAAGAGGGCGCTGATGAAGCTTTATCATTAGTTTTATAAGGCGAAGCGGTGAGATTTAGAGGATGATTTTGATATTAATAGAGATTCAGAATAGAGTGTTTTAAAAGCGACTTGCCAACAAGGGAGTTGCTTTTTTTGTTAAGTCAGTAAGTGGCACGATAGAGTGCTGGTAAAAAGGGACAAGACCGCAAGTACAGATTATTAGCTGTATAAGGGCACTGAGACGTGATGCAGATGGTTAATAAGTGTGGAACAACAGTAAATGAGTATAGCTATGATGAATGGGGGAACAACACTAGCCAGACGGAGGGGATAGAAGAGCCTGCTGGCTGCAATGCGCGAGGTAAAGAATGGAATCGGTCAAGCCGGCAGGGTGCTAATCGACTTGCGGGTACCAGAGCGCTAAACGGGCAAGGATACAAGCAAGTACACCAAGGCTGGTCATATCCCCGGTGCGATCCATTATTATTGGGAGGAGGGCTCTCCTAGCGGACCAAGAAATCATCGTTTATTGTGGTGCAGGTGTCACTGCTTGCCTCAATATATTGGCGCTAAAGGAAGCTGGTTTCAAGAACGTAAAGCAAGCTTTGGTTGGAATGGTGCGTAAACCGGCTCCTGCGAGTTAATTTTTACTACAGAATAATGATGTACCTCGACGGGGACTTTTGCCGAATTACAGCAAAAGCCCCTTCCGCCGTTTTGGCAGAAGGGGTCAGTTTAAAAAAATGCTGTCGCACCTGCGGGTTGAATTCCAGTTCAATGCTTCGCATGTCCTTCGCGATACTGAAATGAATTTGCTTGATGACGCTCTGGAAAAGAGCCTTTTGCGTCTCCGGGGAGAAGAGAGCAGCAGCGAGTGGGATTGGCCCAGCAACCGCTGCACCAGTTTCGACGGAATCGGGTCGGAAGTACATTCTATGAGCCTTTGCTCTAGATTGGTTTTACGCGCCTTGACAGAGTTTGAACTGCACACCCGACGTCCTCCGTAAGGCTTTAATGCGATGTATCGACCTTCTACCGTTGCATTTGTCCACCGACTTTGATGGTGATTTACGATGCCTATTGAATTCACTCCAAAGAACACCCTACAACCCATACCACCCATACCACCCATACCACCCATACAGTCTAAAGAATTACTTTCCCTAGCTTACACAAACTTCTTGACGCTACCTCACTTCAACCGCTCCAATTTAAAGGATGTACTTTGATCTCGTAGTCAACATTAATTTTCATATTTTCCCAATATTTCAACCATTGCTCTTCCGTTATTTGTTTAGAAAACGGCTTAAGCGAATGGGTTCCGACCTCTAAGGGATCTACTTTCCACCGTTGCATTCTTTTTAATAAATCTGACGTCTGTTCCTCAAGGTAGACCTCAACCTCATGAATTAAATGTTCCAATTGTTCCTGACTTTGAATATTCATTTCTCCCTGGTATTCTTCTATTCTTGCGTTCAATCTCACATGTAAAGACAAGGATGAATAATCTCGCGATAGTTTCACGCCAACATTGGATCGAATACGTCCTAAACTGATAGATAACTTTGGAATGGCCAAGACTTTTAGGAAATGATCGTTATCCAGAAGTTGGAAAATATTATCGTCCACGTCCTGAATGACCATTACTTCTTTATCGTTTTGGAAGATGGCTGTTCCTACGTAATTGAAATTGTTCTTATCCGAATGAAAAACCGGCAGGATGGGATCCTTAAAAGGGGAATATACCTTCTTCATAAATGTATGAATATTGACGATGCTCATTTCACCTTGATTATGCTCCTCGTAATGCTTTAACATCCGATAAAGAAAATAATCTTGGTTTTCTTGCTTCGTCAATTGATTTTTTATGTATTCATCAAAATCGCCTCTGATAATCAACAAATAGACACGCATTGAAATATCGGGATCAACCAGTATCGTATTGATCAGCTTTTCAATACCTCCTTTTTTTGCCAGCTCTTCATTAATTAATAACATTCGCAGCTGCCCCTGTTTCAATTCCCGATAATAAATTAAATTAAACTTCTGGTCTCCCTGCTTTAACAGGTTGACTTCCTTGGAGAGAAGACGTTTTTTTTCTTGGATGAGCGGTGGTACTAAAGTGCTGATTTTTAACTTTCCTTCCGTCCCCTTGTCAACCGACCAGAAAACTACCGGAGCAATCTCTTCGATCTTATTGTTCTCGACATATGGAGAAGAACAGCCGGCCATCCACATAAGGCTTACAATCGCCAATAAACCATAGTGCTTATATGGTACCATGCCTACATACGCTCCTTTCGTTTAACTGCAGTGAAAAGGATCGTAGGAATAAGTAAATAAATGCATGAGCTGATCCAGATTTGAATGTTCAGTAACATATTTTGACCCGGAACCGTTTGCCATAACCATTGATCCATTAAGATGATGCTTATCAAAATGACGAGCCAGCTCGACCAAAATCCAATCCGAGTCGTGCGTTCTTTCATTTTTCTCATAAAGATTCTTCCGGCTCCATAAAAACATAACAGAAGAATTGATATGTCAAACACATAATTAAACATATGGAAAGAGATAAGGATGTAATCGATTCGTTCTAAACCGCTCGTTTGAATGTAGCTTCCCATATATCCTATCGGAAAATCGATCTTGCGTAAGTAATACGAACCGTAAAATAATACCGAAGCAACGAACAATAATAAATATTCCATGATCGATAGCATGTTTCCAATGACCAGATATTTCGATATTTTTTTATTGGAGCTTAACCATGGAACCATAAAAACCAAATATACCGGACCGGAAAATGCCGACCAAATAAACAACAAACCTTGCCATGATTGTCCTGACCATTCGGTGGGTATGAGAGGATACAAATCGTGGTAATTTGCATCCGGTTGAAAGAAAAAAGGAATAAACATGACTGAGATCCAAGCCCCGCAAAGAAAGGCGATGACGACAAAACGCAATGTATTCTCCATTCCATGTGAAGCCACATATAAGCTGATCAAAAGAATGATTAAGATCAGCCATCTTTTATCCATAGATGGAAAAATAAAATTATGAAGCATTTCAACGTATCCCAGTGTGATGATTGAAATTTTTAATAATATTAGCAAAAATCCAAGTATTGCGAAAACTTGAACCGTCCTTTTCCCGAAAAGCTGTAAAAATCCTTGATAGCCTTTCGCTGCATAACTGGAAGTAAACCATTTGGACATCATCATCAAATTAAGGTGGGACAGTAGCCCCATTGCGACAATTCCCCAAACCATATACGGATGAACTAAATAAACCGGCATGATTAAAATAAAATAATGCATTTGCATGCGATTGACTAAGAGAAGGAAATAGATACCGCCAAGGGTGGAAGTTCGATTATATAAGGATAAACTCTTCACTTCTTCATCTCCTGTCGCCATTTCCGTAGTGGTTTTAGATAGTTCGGACGCGTTTTCATCCAAATTAAAGGTCCGCGGATAAAGAGGTCATTCCAATCCTTTCCATAAAATGGAGCGATCGGTGCTAAATAAGGTTGACCTAATGACGTTAACGCATGGAGATGTGCAAGAATCCCGATTAGCCCGATCACGATTCCCGGCAACCCAAGAAACGATGCAAGGATAAGAAGAAGAATTTGTAACAGCACCATGGATTTTGTCACTTGATAATTGGGAACTAAAAAGAAAGCAATAGCGGATATACCCATCAACACTATCAATACTTTACTTGCAAAGCCTGCTTCTACAGCAGCTTGTCCTATGACGATACCACCGATAACCCCTAACGTTTGACTGGTTTTGGTCGGCATTCGCAAACTTGCTTCTTTGATGATTTCCAGCGTTACGATCATGAAAAGTCCTTCCGTAAACGGAGTAAAGGGCAATTTGCTTCTCGATTCCAATAATACGAAAAGAATCGGCAGCGGAATCATTTGGTAATGAAATGTCGTTAACGCAACATAAAAAGGAATCATCGTCAAAGAAACAATAAAACTTCCGTACCGGATTAAACGTAAAAAACTGGCTACCGGCCAACGAAGGAAGTAGTCTTCCGGCGATTGGATTAGATGGAAAAAAGTAATGGGAGCAATTAAGGCGAACGGTGAATTGGAAACCAATAGCGTCAGCTTTCCCTCACCTAAGGCGTAGGCACAGGCATCCGGCCGATCCGTTTGTAGAAATTGCGGAAAGACCGTATGGTTATGATCTTCAATAAAAGCTGCAAGCTGAGAGGAGTCTAAAAATTGATCGAAATCCACACTTTCAATTTTCTTTCTTGCAAGGGAAACAAATTCTGGATTAGTTAATCCGTCTATGTACAGTAACACAACTTTTGTTTTACTCAGTGAACCGATAGTAAAGCTTTCCGTTTTTAATGTCGTTATAGGCAAACGTCTGCGCAACATTGTAATGTTTTTATCGATTTGTTCACTGAAGCTGTCTTTCGCTCCATATATAACCGTTTCCGTTTGAGAAGGTTCAACTGCCCGACCAAGAGGGTTTTCTAGTTGGACGCCTAACCACTGATCGTTGACTGAATCGTTTAGAAGAATAAATCCTTGCATTATTTTTTGCTCAGCATCTTCGAACGATAGAACTTCCGAAACTTTGGCATTGGTTATGCATGAAGAAAGCGAATTGCAAGCAGAACGATGAAGTGGTTGAATAATCGTCTCGTTTAAACGCTCTGGATCGATTAACGTTTTTATGTATAAAAGATGAACTGAGGCACTGGTACCTATTTTGTGCTCAATAATTTCGGCATCATCCATATGGTTTAATTTCTGTTTTAGTTCATCAAGCCATGTGGACATTTGATGAATTTTCATTTGGGGGTCGTATTGTTCCATTATAGTCTTCTTCTCCATCCTTAAAGTAATCAAAATATGTCGTATTATCTTGCTCAGCAATCGAAAAATTATACAACCGGCATGAACGAAAAACGCGACATGTTCATGAAAGCTGCGAGTACGTTTAAAGAGGTTCAATAATCCAACCATTTCTGCAGACTGAAGAAGACCCTGACACCACAGACGTGGAGTTCAGGGTCATTTTTATGCATCACTTGATTTTTGCTGTTAGAGTGATAAGGGGAACTTTATCATAAGTAGGGAGAAAACTTTTGGGTTTTACCACTTTTCGTTCTGTCGTCTATGCCACTGTTATGTCTACAGGTAATAGATGAACCTTGTGCAGATTAATTCCCATTCTGTGTATTCTTTTTGTTTATAATCAAAATTGCACTTGCGAATGTACCAATTAATAAGAAGATACCAATCAATAATGTTACATTTTTCATACCAGAATTAGGATATATTGCTACTTTATTTCATTATACTTATGGACATCTTCCGTACCACTATCCAAGGCGGTCTTGTAGTAGAAGCATTTATGTTCTATGACTTCCATCGTTTTTTTCAATTCTTCCATCTGTGCTTCTACGGAAGCTTTCCGCTCCAGGAACATGTCATATCTTTGCTGTAAGGTGGAATCCCCCTCAGAGCACCACTCAATGAAATGTTTTATTTCTTTAATTGGCATCCCGGATGACTTCAGGCATTCAATTACTTTTAAAGCGTCCATATCGGATTGTTTAAATATACGTTTACCGCCGGAGGTTCTATCTATAGCAGGGAAAAGACCTTCCTTGTCATAGTAACGCAGGGTATGTGGTGTCATGTTAAAGGACTCTGCAACTTCACTTATAGAGTATGTCTTCATCATCTATCTCCAATCTCAAATATATTTTGTGCTTGACTTAGAGTTAACTTTAAGTAATAACATATGTTTTGTAAAGCTGACGTTATAGGTTTTAATATTATCTAGAAGAGAGGTTTCACTATGATAAAAGTTAATGCTCGCGCAACATTCAGTCAGGAAGGGCCATTCAAGCTAACCACAATCGAACGCCGAGATCTGCAGCCGCACGATGTTCTTATTGAGATTAAATACGCTGGCATCTGCCACTCGGACATTCATACTGCCCGCGGGGAGTGGGGACCGGTCAACTATCCACTCGTTCCGGGACATGAGATCGCCGGAATTGTCAGCCAGATTGGTTCTGAAGTCACAAAGTACTCAGTGGGCGATCGGGTAGGGGTAGGTTGTATGGTTGACTCTTGTGGAGAGTGCAGTAATTGCCATAAAGGTGAGGAACAATATTGCCTGAGTGGAAATACGGGCACCTATGGAGCTATCGACCGGTATGGGCAATATACGCAAGGCGGCTATTCCACCCATATCGTCGTAACCGAAGATTTTGTGGTTCGAATCCCTGACAGTATTCCGCTTGACGCCGCTGCACCGCTTCTGTGTGCAGGGATCACCACCTATTCACCTCTGCGTCATTGGGGAGCCGCTCCCGGCAAAAAAGTAGCTGTAGTGGGTCTTGGCGGGCTTGGACATATGGCTGTGAAGATTGCTCATGCCATGGGAGCTGAGGTTACTGTTTTATCACAGTCACTAAAGAAGAAGGAAGATGGATTGCAGTTAGGGGCAGATCATTATTATGCCACTAGCGATCCGGAGACATTTAAACAGCTTTCCGGCTCGTTCGATCTAATCGTAAATACTGTAAGCGCGCAGATTAATATCGATGCCTATCTTTCGCTCTTGGCGCTGGATGGTACATTAGTCAATGTCGGTGCGCCTGCTGACCCCTTGGCAGTTAATGTATTCTCGCTGATCAGCCACCGCCGCTCGTTTGCCGGATCGATGATTGGAGGAATCCGTGAAACGCAGGAAATGCTTAATTTCTGCGCTGAACATAATATTGCATCTGAAATCGAGGTCATTTCTGCTGACCGGATTGATGAAGCCTGGGAGCGTGTGCTTGCTTCAGATGTCCGTTACCGGTTTGTCATCGACATTAGCACAATGGGGACCGAATAAGAGACGACCTCTTTGTTGACATCACATCATGCATTGGCTTGATTAATGCCATAAAGAGCTATCGTCCCAATAAAGGGAGTAGACTGGTCTTTTGAAGTCTACCCAAAATAAGAACCCAAGCGATTGAGTTTCAATCGCTTGGGTTCTTTGCTTCATTTTCATGGGTTGTCTTTTCATCTCGAAATTATGAATTCATCAACTGATATTAGGTGTAGATTCTCTTATGATGAGTTTGGTGTAAATATGAGATACCTGATAGGGTTGCTTCGGATCATTAATTCGGGAGAGCAGCATTTCGGCCGCTTTGACACCCATCTCATTACTATAAATATGAACTGTAGTGAGATGGGGTTCTACAATGCTTGATTCAGGACCGTTATCAAAACCACTAATGACGATGTCGTTAGGAATGGAAAGCTTATTTTTAAGTGACTTCATAAAGGAAACCGCAATATAATCGTTAGCACACACGAAAGCAGAAGGCAGCTCATCGATTTGACTTAGTCTAGTATCTGCCCACTCCGGACTTGAGAAAAATAGTCGATCGTCATCGAGAATGCATTGCGAGAGATCAAGCTGAATCCCGGATTCTATTAGTGCGCGATTAAAGCCCACCCATCTTTCATTGAAACTTCTACAGTGATTATAGTCCCCGATGAACCCCAGTGATGTGTAACCGCCATCAATTAACTTTTTTGTAAGTTGATAGGTACTATGTTCGTTCTCCATTAGAAGGACATCTGCTTGGAATTCAGGATAACAGACATGTGCAGAGCAGTCGATGAAAATAGTTGGAATACCTAGACTTGTAATTAGCTTAGTATATTCCGAATTGAATAGCTCAATACAAATAATTCCGTCTACATTGGAGACATCAAAATTATTTGGAAGAGACAGGGACTCCTGATCAACGTCTCTTATAATGTGCATGGATAAATTATATCCTTCTGCACTGATTCTTTTTTCCATGCCACTGATCAGTTTCGATCCAAAATGGGAAGTGTTCGGTAAGTTTTCTGTTAATAAAGCAATGTTTCCAGAGTTTCTTGATAGAGTACTCTCGGTGTCCATAAAAGCAAACTGTTTATATTTTAACTCTATCGCTTTTTTTATAACTTTGTTTCTGGTTTCATCAGGTATACCGTTCGTTCCATTTAAAGCTTTGGAAGCTGTGTTTCTGGAGATTCCTAAAGCGTCTGCGATGTCTTGTATAGTTACTTTATCCCTGGCCATCTATGTAATTCACCTCTATATTCTTGTTCTTGATATCCGCCACAAATCGTGTACTATTTTCCATTATTCCAACTCTCTTTAATGTATATTAGTTTGCCTAAAATAGCAACATGATTTTTACAAATGCACAATTTAGTTTACATTTTATTTGATATAAAGTGTGCAAAAAGATAGTGTTATTTTCATTATATTGAGAATTTGGTGAGATTAAAGGATGTAATCCTATTTAAATTGGCTGTATTTGTAATTATGTAAAATCATTAACGCCATTTATGAACAAAATAATTTGTCATATGCACATAAATATTTTTACAAAATGTATTGACGAACGATTAAGTGTTTGGTAAATTGTAAAAGCAGCAGGACATAATTGAGATTGAAAGCCCTTACTGCATCAAGATGTAAACATTGATAAGAACGGAGGTAAAGGCATTGCATAACCCAATAGAAGCCGAACACGGAATAACGGTGACGAGACATAAGAGTTCCTTAATGGATTATCTAAAGAAGCACTACTTTCTTTATATTTTGCTCGCACCAGCTGTGATTCTGACCCTTATTTTTAAATACGGTCCTATGTATGGTGCGATTATAGCCTTCAAAGATTTCAGCCCAATCAAAGGAATCATGGGGAGTGAATGGGTAGGTTTGTACAACTTCGAGAAATTCCTTTCTTCTCCCAATTTCGAAGTAATCTTTTTGAATACGCTTAAATTAAGTTTCTTCGGATTAATTCTGAGTTTTCCAATTCCGATCCTGCTTGCCTTGATGTTGAATCAAATTCGCCGTGCAGGCGTCAAAAAGAACATTCAATTGTTCTTGTATGCACCTAACTTTATTTCTGTTGTCGTTGTGGTCGGGATGTTGTTTATCTTCTTGTCCCCAACGGGACCGATTAACCAGTTTTTCACCTGGCTTACCGGTGAACCAATTATGTTTATGTCTCGTCCTGAGTACTTCCGTTCGATCTACATTTTATCCGATATTTGGACCGGAGCCGGTTGGGCATCCATTATTTATGTAGCAGCGCTTGCGAATGTCGATCCTGAGTTACATAATGCAGCCAATCTCGACGGCGCTAATCTTCTACAAAGAATACGCCATATCGATCTGCCAACCATTCGTCCAATTATGGCTATCGTATTTATCCTTGCAGCCGGTGGGATTATGTCCATTGGCTTCGAAAAAGCCTATCTCATGCAAACGGCGATGAACTTACCAACCTCAGAAATCATTCCGACTTACGTTTATAAAATTGGTTTGCAGTCGGGCGATTATGCCTATTCAGCCGCAGTAGGATTGTTTAACTCTATCATCAACATCGTCTTGCTCCTCACAGTTAACTTCACCGTGAAGAAACTGAATGAGGGTGACGGTCTTTACTAAGAAAGGAGCAACAAGCTATGCCTATTAAACATTCCGGATTAGATCGCTTTATCGTCGTGCTGAACGCGATCTTCCTGACACTGGCTGTACTTATCATCGTACTTCCTTTGATTTATGTAGTGATTGCTTCTTTTATGGATCCATCTGTGCTGCTCAGTAAAGGATTATCATTCAATCTTTCGGACTGGTCATTAGAAGGGTATAAGAAAATTCTTTCTAATCCGGCCATGATCCGAGGTTTTGGAAACTCTGTTTTATACTCTGTTTCATTTGCTATGATTACCGTTCTCGTCTCAATCTGTGCCGGTTACGCACTGTCCGATGACAGGCTCAAAGGAAAAGGGTTTTTCATGACCTTGTTTATTATCACCATGTTCTTTGGGGGTGGACTCATACCTACATATCTACTCGTTAAGAACCTTGGTCTGCTTGATACAGTATGGGCGGTGATCATTCCAGGGGCGGTCAATGTTTGGAACATCATTCTCTCTAGAACTTTCTTCAAAGGAGTTCCGAATGAAATGAAGGAAGCCGCTAATGTAGACGGAGCTTCGGAGATGCGGATTTTCTTCAGTGTCGTATTACCGCTCTCCAAACCGATTGTTTTTGTGCTCGCTCTTTATGCCTTTGTTGGCCAGTGGAATTCCTACTTTGACGCTATGATCTATTTAGATAATCCGAATCTTCATCCACTGCAGCTCGTGTTGCGTTCCATCTTGATCCAGAATCAGGTAGATCCGGGCATGATCAGCGACCAACTCGCCATGGCGGAAATGAAGCGATTGTCTGAAATCATCAAGTATGCTGCCATTGTTGTTTCCAGTTTGCCACTCATTGTTATGTATCCGTTCTTCCAGAAGTACTTTGAAAAAGGTGTTATGGTCGGTTCCCTTAAGTAGGAAACAGGCTGCACATAGATAAAGATTAATTCATTCATATCTAATTTGGAGGTCATACCCTATGAAAAGAATTAAGAAATCAAGAGTTTCGACGAAAGCAGCTTCTGTAACTGTACTTGCTTCGCTTATGTTCCTTAGTGCATGCGGTGGAGGAGGAGGGGGAAGTGCAGCTAGTAAAGAACAGGACGCCAGCGGTAAAGTAACTTTGAACTTTATTACGCAAAGCTCTCCACTTGCACCAACTGATCCAAATGAAAAACTGATTAATAAACGTCTTGAAGAAAAGACGAATGTTCATATTAATTGGAAGAATTTCACGAAAGACGTATTTGTTGAAAAAAGAAACCTGGCTGTGGCAAGTGGTGATCTTCCTGATGCTATTTTTAATGCGGACTATAGTGACTATGAGCTGCTCAAGCTTGCTAAAGATGGTGCCATCGTTCCGCTTAATGATCTCATCGAGAACAATATGCCAAACTTCAAAAAGGTGCTGGAAGAAGCACCGGAGTATAAGTCTATGATTACGGCACCAGATGGCAATATTTATGCGTTTCCATGGATTGAAGAGCTGGGTAGCGGTAAAGAAAGAATCCAAGCGGTAGATAGTATGCCTTGGATCAATGTGGAATGGCTTAAGAAGCTTGGCCTTGATATGCCTAAAACAACAGAAGAATTAAAGGAAGTATTAATTGCATTCAAGACAAAAGACCCAAATGGCAACGGTAAGGCTGACGAAATTCCATTGTCCTTTATTAACAAGCCGGGAGCAGAAGATCTGGCATTCCTATTTGCTTCGTTTGGATTGGGTGAGAACCCTGACCATGCGGTTGTGAGCAATGATGGGAAAGTGATATTTACGGCGGCACAAGAAGATTACAAGGAAGCAGTTTCTTTTATTAACGAGCTGTATAAAGAAGGACTCATTGATATTGAAGCCTACACGCAAGACTGGAGTACTTACCTTGCAAAAGGAAAGGATCAGAAATACGGACTTTACTTCTCATGGGATAAGGCAAACATCACCGGAGATAATGACAGCTACGAAGTTATGCCTCCACTTGCTGGACCTGATGGAGAAGTTAACGTAACAAGAACGAACGCGCTTGGTTTGGGAAGAGGGAAGATGGTTGTCACAAGCGCCAATAAGAACTTGGAAACGACAGCGAAGTGGGTTGATCAACTCTTCGATCCGATTCAATCTGTACAGAACAACTGGGGGACGTATGGAGATGATAAGCAGCAGAATATTTTCGAATTTGATAAAGAAAAAGGAATGCTGAAACATTTGCCATTGGAGGGTGCAGCTCCTGTAGAACTACGTGAGAAAACAAGTGTGGGTGGTCCCTTAGCTATCCTTGATTCCTATTATGGAAAATACACAACCATGCCGGATGATGCCAAAAGCAGAATGGACATTATCAAGAATATCATGGCGCCAAATATGAAAGCAGAAAACGTAATGCCAAGTGTATTCCACTCTATTCAAGAGCTTGATCGCCTTACGACAATTGAAACGGATCTTTTTGCCTACGTGCTTAGAATGCGCACGGAATGGTACCAAAACGGTAAAGTCGAAGCGCAATGGGATGAATACCTGAAAGAATTGGATCGTCTGGGCTTGCAAGAATGGCTTCAAATTAAACAAGGCGGATATGATAGAGCAACCCAATAACAAACTATAAATAATGTGCGGTGAAGACCGTGTTCGGGAGTAAAGGAGAAAACAATAATGTCTACGATTGCGAAACAAAATTACCGAGGTGTGTACCATTTTTCCCCTAAGGAAAAGTGGATGAATGATCCAAACGGAATGGTCTATTTTGAGGGTGAATATCATTTGTTCTTTCAGCACCATCCGGGTGGAATGACCATGGGAGCTATGCACTGGGGCCATGCGGTCAGCAAGGATCTTGTTACATGGGAGGAGCTGCCTATCGCTCTCGCTCCAGATGAATTAGGGATGATTTTTTCCGGCAGTGCTGTAGTTGACTGGAATAATACGACTGGATTTTTTGAAGATAAACCTGGTCTGGTAGCGATCTTTACACACCATTTGGATATGCCAGAAGGGAAGCCAGCCATTCAGTGTCAAAGCTTGGCCTACAGTAAAGATAACGGAAGAACCTGGACGAAATATGATGGAAACCCGGTACTTGAACATGATACATTTATTGATTTCCGTGACCCGAAAGTATTTTGGAATAAAGATACGAATAAATGGGTGATGATTGTAGCTTGTGGTCAAACGGTGTGTCTATATCATTCTCCTGATCTGATTAATTGGACATTTGCCAGTGAATTCGGAGAAGGAATCGGTTCTCATGACGGGGTATGGGAATGCCCAGACTTGTTCTCGCTGGCCATTGATGGCGATCATTCGAACACGAAATGGGTGATGCTCGTGAGCATCGGTGCGGATCCCGCTTTTGTAGAAGGATCAAGAACGCAGTATTTCACAGGCCATTTTGATGGAGAAGTGTTCACGCCAGATGAAGATTCGCTAAAAGTTCGCTGGATTGATTATGGAAGAGATAATTACGCAGGTGTAAGCTGGTCTGATATACCGGCTGAAGATGGAAGACGACTATTTATCGGCTGGATGAGCAACTGGATGTATGCTAACAAAACACCTGCAGAAGAATTCCGTGGTGCGATGACGATTGCAAGAGAACTTCAACTCGAATCAAGACAAGGGGAGATCTTTCTTGTGCAGAAGCCGGTACAAGAGTTGGAATCTGCTCGTGTACAAGTTCTTTCTGTGAAAGAAGCAACGGTACAAGAAATTAATACTCTTCTTGAGGAGATTCACTTGGAATCTTATGAGATTATAGCTGAGTTCACTCGAGGTAAATCTGTAGGCTTCAAAGTAAGAGTAGGTGCGGATAGTCAGACAATAATCGGTATTAACGGTGAGACAGAGGAGCTTTATGTAGATCGGATGGCTTCAGGTCAGCATGATTTCCACGAACATTTCGTAGGACATCATTCAGCCAAGCTCGAAGCGCTTGATGAGTCAAATGATCTCCGTATTTATGTGGATCGCTCTTCCGTTGAGGTGTTCAGTAATGGAGGTCAGGCAGTGATCACGGATCTTATATTCCCTGGACTAGAATCTAAAGGTATTGCTGTGTTTGCAGATAATGAGAATGACTTGCTGATTTCCCTGGATATCTATGAGCTTACTCTCTCTGCTAAGCAAGACAAGAATTAGTCACCGAGAGGAGTCTTGTATATGCGTATTGGAGCGATTGAAGCTGGCGGGACAAAGTTTATATGTGGCATCGGGAATGAAAACGGGGTAGTTGAAGATCAGATTAGTTTCCCAACAGAACATCCTGAGTTGACGTTGCCCAAAGTTATTCAATATTTTCAAGACAAGCAAGTAGAAGCTATCGGAATTGGATCGTTCGGTCCAATCGATATACGCCCAGATAGCCTGACGTATGGTTACGTTACGACAACACCAAAACCAGGTTGGGGAAATTACGATATGCTGGGCACTTTGAAAAGTAACTTTTCGGTTCCCTTTGGATGGGACACGGATGTCAATGCAGCAGCATTTGGTGAAGCCAAATGGGGCGCTGCCCAAGGGTTATCCAGTTGTTTGTACTATACAATTGGCACGGGTGTTGGTGTGGGAGTGTATTCAGAAGGCAAACTCATTCATGGTCTTGTGCATCCCGAAGGGGGTCATGTTCTTACGAGACGCCATCCTGGCGATGTATTCCCGGGGGGATGCCCCTATCATGGGGACTGCCTAGAAGGGATGGCGGCAGGTCCTGCTATTGAAGCAAGGTGGGGGAAGAAGGGACATGAACTTCCTATGGATCATATGGCATGGGAAATGGAAGCATTTTATATTGCGCAGTCGATTACGGGTGCTATATTGCTTAACTCACCTCAGAAAATCATTCTGGGTGGCGGTGTTATGCAGCAGTCACAATTGTTTCCACTGATCCGTCAGGCTGTGCTTCAGAATCTGAACGGCTATGTCAGCTCAAGTACTATTTTGGAACACATCGATGAGTATATTGTTCCACCAGGTCTAGGTCAACAAGCGGGATTATGCGGTGCTTTGGCTCTTGGACTCACAGCACTGGAAAGTCAGATTTCTGCTCAATTGTAAAAGAATATAGAGAGGAGGTCAGTGCAGTAATGAATTGGCCTCCTTCTTGTTTTTCAATATTAATGATAGAAAATGAGGGCAAAGATGATGGAAAATAAAGTGAAAGTCGCATTAGGCTTTCTTATGGCAACAGGGCTTGTTATGACTTCAGCAGGCATTTATGTAGCAAATCCCGGCACTGGGTGGGCTGCGTTCGCTGAACAGGAGGTAAGCAAACGAGCTAAGGAGGGACTTTCTATTTTTGAAAGCGTAACCAATGCCAATACGAATTTGACAGGTTGGCAAATAAAAGGAAAAGGGAAGTTGGCAGATACGGTTGAAGGGATGTTACTGACTTCCGATCCAAAAGAAAATGTAATGGCAATCTCCGAAACGGTGTCAGAGGATTTTATCTTTGAAGCTGATGTCATGATCAAGGATATGAAAGCTGACGCGACCTTATTGTTCCGTTCTAATGAAGATGGCTGGGGTTCCTATATGCTCCAAATCGTACCGAATGCAGGTATGATTCGCTTACGAGATGCAAGGGATGGTGAAGGCAAATTAAAAGAAGAGCGGAAGGTTACTGTGAGGGAAGGAGAGATCTATCATCTCAAAGTGAAAGCACAGGGTTCATCGCTGAAAGTGTATTGGGACAATGCATATAAACCTGTGATTGAGGTTCAGAATTATACGTATCGTAATGGTAAGCTAGGACTCAATGTATGGGATGGTTCTGTTTTGTTCCAAAACATTATCGTGAGTGATCTGAGAGGAAATCTTGGCGCCATGGTTACAAATAAAGGACAATGGGAGCCTAATATCAGCGGCAAAAAAGGAACGGCAATAAACCAAAGTAAGTCACAGCAAGTGTATAACAAACAAGCTGCTGATTTTGTATATGAAGGAAATGTATCTCTTCATCCTGATTCTGTTGCATCGCTCGCCTTTCGTTCATCCGCTGATGGATCAAAGGGATATGAAGCTACCCTTATAAAGGAAGGAAATCAGGTTCGTGTAAGTTTGACGAAAGCTAATGGAACAACCATTGCAAGTTCGCAGCATACCTATCCAAGTCAGACGGGAGCAAAACATCATGTAGAGATAAAGGCAAATGGAAACAGAATTCAGGTCTTCTTAGACGGATACACCCCGGCTGCAATAGATCTAACAGATAAAACCTACACCGATGGATATGCAGGAATCGTCGTTAAACAGGGAACGGCTTACTTCCAGGATACCTATGTGACGGAGGCTAGCAGTTATTATAATGAAAAATATCGTCCTCAATATCACTATACGCCAATTCGTGGTTCTGCAAGTGATCCAAATGGACTGGTCTACTTCGAAGGAGAATATCATCTATTCCATCAGGACGGAGGCACATGGGCACATTCCGTCAGCAAAGATATGCTGAACTGGAAGCGGCTTCCGATTGCGCTACCGTGGAATGATCATGGGCATGTCTGGTCTGGATCGGCTGTGGCAGATTTGACGAATGCATCAGGTTTGTTCGGGGATTCAGGAGGTAAGGGGCTAATTGCCTACTACACTTCCTATAATCCCGATGGCCCGAATGGGAATCAGCGTATCGGCCTTGCATACAGCAAGGACCAAGGCCGTACTTGGGAATATTCCAAGGAACGTCCAATGGTTATTGAGAATCCCGGCGATAATGGAGATGAGCCTGGAGGTTGGGATTTCCGTGATCCGAAAGTGATTCGTGATAACGACAATAACAGGTGGGTAATGGTTGTATCCGGTGGAGATCATATTCGTTTCTTTATTTCAACGAATCTACTTGATTGGACTCTGACAGATAGTTGGGGATACGGGGACTATGTTCGCGGCGGTGTATGGGAATGTCCGGATTTGCTTCAGCTTTCGGTAGACGGAACATCACTGAAGAAGTGGGTTCTGATGATTAGTACAGGAGCGAATTCAAAAACAGGCGGATCAGATGCTGAATATTTTGTGGGTCATTTAACAGCGGAAGGTAAATTCGTTAATGATAATCCGGCAGGGAAAGTATTGCGAACTGATTTTGGAAAAGAATTCTACGCATCAATGTCTTTTTCTAACATGCCGGATCATCGCAGCGTAATGATGGCGTGGATGACAAACTGGGACTATCCGTTTGCTTTCCCAACAACCAATTGGAAAGGGGTACTGTCAATCCCAAGAGAAGTCTCATTAGTAACGACTAAAGATGGGATTCAGCTGGCTCAAAGCCCAATCAAGGAGCTTCAATCGCTGCGTAGTCAGCTATATTATACTGCTAACAAAGAGGTAAGTCCTTCTTCTCAGAATCTAATGAAAGGTGTTACTTCTGGTGCATACGAGATTGAAGCTGAAGTGGAAATTCCTGCAGGTAGTCAGGTAAGTGAATTTGGCTTTAACGTTCGGGTAGGGGGAAGTCAGAAAACGGTTGTTGGATATATTCCTAGTGAGAGTCAGATTTTCGTGGATCGGGCTGCATCTGGTTTGACGGATTTTTCGAGTCTATTTAGTACAAGACATGAAGCACCAATGCAAATGGAGAACAAGCGTGTAAAGCTGCGTATCCTTGTAGACGAATCTTCTGTTGAGGTTTTTGGTAACAACGGTAAAGTCGTTTTCTCTGATGTCATTTTTCCGGATCCAGCCAGCAGAGCTTTGAGCTTTTACACCAAAGGAGGCAACGTAAAAGTCGTATCTTTGACAGTTAATCAGTTAGGTTCTGTATGGAATCAGGAGTCCGGCTCAGCTACCAAGATAATGATGGATACAAGTGATCGTGAACTGAGCAAGGGGGAAAGCGACACACTTTTGGCAATGGTAGAGAATGGCACAGGTAATGGGGCACAGCCGCTTAAATGGAATTCCAGTAACAAGGATGTAGTTGAACTAAACGTGGTAGATAACTCACAGGCAACCATTGTAGGCAAAAAAGAAGGCGAGTCTATCATTACTGTTTCTACTCCAAATGGGAAGACATCAGCCAGCGTATTAGTTAAGGTATCTGGCGGTGAATTCCATACGAACTTAAGTGGGTGGACTAAAGATCTATCAGCAGCCTCCTGGGTCATTAGTGAAAATGGAATTCGTGGAAATTACTTTAGTGACGCGAATTATATCGCAGAGAAGCAGGTAGGGAACTTTACTTATGAAGCAGAGATGATGTTAGGAAAATCCGGAGGAGCAGGCTCTATGTTGTTCCGTGCCAGCGAAGATGGACGCAGCGGATACTACTTAAATCTAGATCCGAATATGAAGTCCATTCGACTGTTTTATAAAATTGCCGGCAGTTTTGAAGAGCGTCAAGTTCTGGCGAAAGTTCCGACGTTCATTCAGCCCGGTCGAACCTATAAAGTGAAAATCGAAGCAAATGGCCCACATATTGTGGTATATATGGACGGGCAGAAAGTGATCGACCTGCAGGATGGCACATTTGCAGAAGGACGCTTTGGACTACATGTATTTGGCGGATCGGTTTCATATCAAAACGTTAACGTGAGCGGAGAAGCACCTGCCAATCTGACCACATCCAGTCTAGTAAATGCAGAACTACAGAAATCTCTCTATACAGCAAATCTTGTAAATGGTGAAGCTGTTGCTCTGAAGGATGCGAATGATTCTACGGATCAGAAGTGGGTATTCGTGCCGACGGGGGACGATGTAGGATCCTATTCCATTCGTACAACGGCCGGTCAGGCCCTTGATCTGGACACAGGGCAAAATAAAATTCAGTTGTACCATTACCTCGGATATAACAATCAGCGTTGGATTCTTCAAAAGAATGATGATGGTACCATAAGTATTATTTCTGCCCATCATAAAAAAGTGCTGGAAGTATCAGCGGATGGAACGATACTGACTCTAAGTGAGCTAGATCCTACCCTTGATCGGCAAAAATGGGTAATTAGGAATTAACATGAGTGTGATAGAAGTAATGGAAGAGCTGCTGAGATTGGCGGCTCTTCTTTTTATAGCAGAAGCAGCCCAGACAGATGTAAGTTCATGCAGCAGAAAGCCGATCTATTCCAAAGCCAAGAGGTTGTCTCCTGTATGAAACGTATAGATTCCAACCTAGAGAATCAGTGTGGTAAAAATTAACTACCTCAATGCTATTTCATACACGGGTATGATAGTATATTGGTGAATACAGAAGGAAGGAGTAAGCTCTAGCTGTTGAATTTGTGATATATTGACGTCGTTGTTTTGTGAAAAATAGATCTATAATATGAAAATAGGATGGACCATATGAAGTGGAATATTAATAAAGTAGATACAAAACGATTGATCATTATGGTTATGGGCAATGTATTTCTGGGTATGGGAATCAGTATTTTTAAGCTGTCAGGTATGGGAAACGATCCCTTCAGTGGGATGGTGATGGCACTTGCAGAGTCCAGCGGTATCGTATATGCAAATTTTCTAATCTTACTGAACCTGGTATTGTTTGTAATACAATTTATCACAGGACGAAAGCTTATCGGAGCCGGTACTTTCGTAAATGCAATTTTTCTGGGCTACATAGCTACATTCTTTCATAGTACCTGGCTACATCTGTTGGGCGAACCTCAGCTGTTTTGGCAGAGGGTAATCACTGTGGCCATTGGCGTAGTGGTATGTAGTTTTGGGGTATCCATGTATCAGAAATCGGATGTGGGAGTAGCTCCCTTTGACAGCTTGTCCCTGATAATGAAAACTAAATTACCGAAAATCTCATATTTTTGGCATCGGATGTTTACAGATGCTCTTTGTGCTTTGATTTGTTTTCTGTCAGGAGGCGTTATAGGTTTGGGAACTCTAGTCTCCATGTTAGGCCTAGGGCCCATCATTCATTTTTTTGATGTGCATTTTACGGAAAAGCTTCTGGCAAAAAAGGGTCCAAAAGCGAATAACGATTCAGTTTCGCTGACTTAATATAATGAAGTGTGGCAGGGTAACATCAGGATAGATGTATTTCATAAATTATAAGTGGAGACAGCACCTTCGCTTGGTGCTAGGCGGAGCAAGGGAATAAGCAGGGAATACTCTCACTGCAGGTTTTCTGCAAACGCATTCATGCCCCTAATCCTAGTAATGCTAACGTACTCGGAGAATCCGAAACCGGCTCTTACAAAATGAATCGTTTTGTTATAGGTGGTGATGAGGAGTTATCGTTTTATGTGCAATCATCTGGGTAGGCGTGTATTTCAATCTAGCCGCATCGAAGGAATCGATGGATGTGAAGCCTATCCGTTCTATGGATGATCTGTTTGAATAATTTAAGAACAACGCTAAAAGCACTTGATCTATGATCAAATGCTTTTTTTTTGATAGCACATAGATTCTACTCTTAATTCTTAAATAGATGTCGACTCTTCCAGAAACATCATGCCATAAATTTGTTGTCCCATGTCTTGTTATCCAAAAAGGGAGCCGCCTGAGCGGTTCCCTTTTCTTAATGGGCGGAATGGTTTGGGGTGTCTTACATTTTTATAGAATATATATTTAAAATTTGAATTAAAATGATGATTAAGTGAGCCATAATGATTTACTGTGTTTTTTGAAGCAGGAAAATATACATATGTATTGAATACAAAACAACAAAGAGGGAGGATGAAAATGTCATACAGAGAAAAGGATTTACGTTCGTCATTAACCCTAGCTGTTCCAATCATTTTAGACAGGCATTATCATTCTATAACTATGAAAAATATCGAATCCGCCTGGTTTGTAGAGACACAAAAGGAAATGTTAGATTCGACATTTAGTATGATATTAATGAGTATGGTAGAAGCACTGTTCTTGGATTCCTTTGATTACGGCCAGTACCTAAACCTACTAGAAAAAGAGGGGTTTGAGCAAGGCGTTTATACTGCAGAAATATTCGGTGATCATTTTGATATCTTACTTGAAATGAGCAAGGATTTAAACTTAACCGCTCAGGGTATTATGTTTAAAATCATTGAAGAAATGGAAGATGATTCTACGATTCGATTGGTTTTTTATAATCGTTTAATGGAATGCAACTGGATCCGGTTTACTGGCTTTGCACAGGGTTATCTGTCTAATAAAAATCAACAGATCGACAACTTACATGAACAAAAAATTGCTCTGATGGGACAAATGGCAGCAGGGATGGCACATGAAATACGGAATCCGCTTGCTTCAATTAAAGGTTTTGCTCAGCTTGTTAATAACAGGCTATATGAACCGGAGATCAAGACGGATGAATTGCGTGCGTATCTGGATATAACCATCAATGAGATTGATGCTCTGAATGGATTAGTAACGGACTTCCTAGTACTGGCTCGAAAAGGTGATAGTGCGAAGAATAACGTCGTGGTATTTAATATTATGGAGGTTATACATAGAGTTAATAACATCGTAAATCAACTCATACTTAGTGATGATATCATTCTTTCAGTGGATTATTCTCTTGAAAAAGTTCTAACGTATGGAAACGCCTCCCAACTTGAGCAGGTAATCCTGAATATTTTAAAAAATAGTATAGATTCATTCACAGCGTTTAGAGGCAGAATAGACATTACAGTTACGACCGATTCTGAGACTAACGAAATTATTCTTATTTTTAAAGACAATGGAGAAGGAATTCCACAGGATAAATTAAACCGAATATTTGACCCTTTCTTTACAACCAAGCAAAAAGGGACAGGAATTGGATTATCGATCTGCAAGCAATTAATAGAAATGTACGGGGGGCAAATTAAGGTGGATTCAGAGGTTCAGGTAGGTACCAGCGTGATGGTTATTTTGCCTTGGGTAAATGATTATCACATTTGAGATTACGAACAGAAACAAGCCTGGCACAGAAGCCCGTCAGGCTTATTCCTTATATTTATCGCTAATTCCAAAGCATACGCGTCCCTTGGAAAACGGTACAGGCGGTTCTACTTGTCACTAAGTTGTATCCCTTTTTCCTTTACAAACTTCTCTAGCACCCCAAAGTCCTCGGTAACTTTTTTAAATGGCAAAGATCCCAGTACCTTTTCCCGGTAATCCTTTTTGGCGGCAGTGGACAGACGGGAATCAAGTATGCTGAGTACTCCGAGGTCAGTTTCACTACGGATCAGACGCCCGGTTCCTTGTCTTAAGCGAAGCAGCATGTCCGGTACAAAAACATCTTTTAAGGGATTCTCTGCTAAAGATGCCTTATGTTCATAGACAGGATCGGAAGGAACCGGGAAGGGCAGTCGGAAAATAATTAACTGCGACAAATCGGAACCTTCGATATTCACGCCTTCCCAGAATACACCGGTACTTAGAAGGACGCCCTTACTTCCCCGGAATTCAGCGATCACCCCGTCCTGGGACGATCCTTCTCTTTGGACATGCACCGCCCATGCAAGCTTCTCGGAGCTTAACTTATTATGAATGTACTTCATATCCTCTTTAGCTGAAAAAAGGACCAATGTCCGCCCGTCCGTTAAATTACAGAGTCTTAGCATTTCCTTGTATGCCGCTTCAAGATAACTTTCCCGGTTCTGATGGTTATAGTATGGGATGTCCTTGGCAATATACATCATGGTGTGGTTGTCATAATCAAACGGTGAAGCCTGACGCTCCATATAATCTCCTTTGTAACCGAGGGATTGCGTCAGATATGCATATTGCTCCTCTAGTGTTTCGCCGGTCTGGCACATCGTTGCTGATGTTAAGATAACAGATGTCTTCCCGTTAAATAAGGTATATTTCAGAAACTTGCTTATACCTTTAGGACAGATACTAATGGTAGCTTCCCGCTGGGTATTACTTGCCCAAATCAGGTAGTTATCCTCCACTCCGGAGAGGACATCAAAGAGGTCTATAAGTCCGTTTATGGCTTCAAAAATATTGTCGATCTCCCGCTCATGCTTGGAAGTTAAGACGGAAACGCTGAGATTAACCTCTTTTAGAACCTGCGCCGCTCGTCTTAAGGAAATTCCGGTTATCTCCGACACTTTTATGCGGTCATTGTCTTGCTTGGCTGTTTGCAGCAAATCCGCCTCAACTTGTTTGAATATATGACCAACACATCTTTTTAAAAATTTGAATTGTGACATTAGATCCGTATCTGCGGATTGCTTGAAGAGAATTTGTAAGGCGTCATCCAGCATGCGGCAGGTTCCCCGGAATGTAAACTCAAGCGTTCTTGCATCTCTAACCTTTGCTTCCAGATTATGAGCTTCATCAATTACGATCAGAGCTGGCCGTTCAGTGATTAAACCCTTTGTTCCCTCTTTTTTCTTGATCAAATCACGGATGAGCAGGTCCTGGTTGACGATAATAAAATCCATGTCGCTGGCGTTAGCGTTAATCTTCGCTCTCATCTCATAGAATGAACATGTACTTTTATAATGGCAACGTTCAAATTTGCAATCATTCACACAAACGTTAGACCATACTGCATCCGTAACCCCGCCTTTAATATCTGCTCTCTCATCAATTTCGTAATTCAAAATACACTGGGCAAGTGTAGATAGAGGGGAGCTTGAATCATCAGTCTTGAACAATTCTGCTGCTCTGTACCGGCAAGCATATTGCCCCATGCCTTTTCCGACTACGGAGCGAACCGAAGTAAATCCGAGCCGGCTTCCGATGAATCTCAGATCCTTATGTATCTGTTCTGAAAGCTGTATGGAGGATGTTGCAATAATGATTGGTTGCCTAGAGATTTGGTTAATAAGCAAGCTGGGAATGAGGTATGCAAAGGACTTGCCGATGCCGACTCCAGCTTCAATCATCGCGTTTCGACCATGAATGTAGGCATCAGCGATATCTAGAGACATATCCTGCTGGCCGATTCGCTCTTTAAGTCCAATCCTGGGAAATCTATCATACATTCGAAAGATGGCATTGACTAAAGAGGGCTCGATATCCTTTTTTAGCTCCTGCTTCTGTAATTTATAGAGATCACTTAACCAGCTAATGACGACCGCCCCTTTTCAAATCAATGTTCTTCCTAATTATAGTTTTTTTGGTTTTTTGGTGAGGTTGTAATTATCATAGATGAAGCGCTAACAGTCAAGTGTCAGAATATAGAATGATGCATGTATCCTCTGCTACGTAGGCAAGAGCCTGTTGAATATTCTATTCATAATAAATAGCATCATAAGGAAACTCTAGCTTCTTCATCCGATATTCTTTTGGTGTCATCGACATGTATTCCCGAAAGACTTTACCAAAATAACTTGGACTTTCGAAGCCGCAGCGTTGCCCAACCTCCTGCACAGGTAAATCTGTAGTCCGTAGCAATGCTATGGCAGCCTCCATTCGTCGATCTCTAAGATAAGCGAGAGGAGAGGTCTGCTCCGATTTTTGAAACAACCTGCATAAGTGATATTTGTTTACTCCGCAATAGTCGGAAAGTATATCCAAGGTTACAGGCAATGCATAATTCTCTTTCAGATAGGTTTTAGCCCGCTGAATCAGCGTGATTGAATTTGCGCTTATCTCCTTACGCATTTCCCCGCTCGTTTTTACTAATGTAAGCATCCAGTTATACACTTCGGCAGATAACAAAAACTTGTCTGTTACTTTCTCTTCCGAAATTACCCTCAACAGTTCCCATAAACCTTGTATTAGAGGGGAGTTAGATTCTCTTTGAAGGATGTGGCCTTCTTGTTCTATTACTAAATCCCAGATTCGATTAGCTTCTGCTCCGCGAATATTAAGCCATAAAATCTCCCAAGGCTCTGCCTGTTCTACATAATAATATCGGTGCTTGCTTGGAATTTTGACTAGAAATCCCGAACCTTTGGGCAAAGGAATTGAGTGCTGTTCTAATTCAATATATCCCTGACCACTGAGTGTGTATTGAAAAATGACATGGCCGGAATCGGGGCGTGTATCACCTGAAAATCTGTAATCGGGGCTCCTGATCTTCTGCCATCCTATAGAATCTAGTGTCAAGATCGATGTATCGTCATTTCTAAATGCATAAGATAAAGGCTCAATCATTAGCGTTTCCTTCCTTATTAAAAAAGTCAATTTTGTTATATTGTAGCGCACAACATTTAGATTGTCTTGCGAATCTTTGAACGGTAAGATCAGGTTAGATAAAGGAGTGAATACATATGTCAAATCATAATCTCATACTCAATTTGCTTTTGGATGAGCACTGGTGGGGCGGACGGGTGGCAGACGGGACAAATATGCCATACGGTACGGCACTATTTAGTGCAGATCTGACTACCAGTCATAAAGCCAATCAAGCTTCTCCACTATTGATCTCTAACAAGGGAAGGTTCATTTGGAGTGAAGAGCCGTTTGCATTTCGATTTGAACAAGGAAGTCTTTTGGTGGAAGGGAAAGGAGAATTAGTTACAGGGGAAGGTCATGGAGCCTTGAAAGAAGTATTCCAATATGTCTCCCGTACCTTCTTCCCGCCTGTACCTAGCATCCCGGAGAAATTGCTATTTACGGCTCCGCAGTACAATCTTTGGATTGAACTCCTCTACGAGCCTACACAGGACAAAGTATTACAATATGCCAAGGAGGTTATAAACCATGGTATGCCTCCGGGTGTGATCATGATCGATGATAACTGGCATGAGCCGTATGGTACCTGGACTTTTCATTCCGGTCGCTTTCCTGATCCGAAGGGGATGGTGGAGGAGCTTCACGCTATGGGCTTTAAAGTGATGCTATGGGTGTGTCCCTTTATTAGTCCTGATTCTCTTACTTTCCGTGAACTTGAATTTACGGGCTACCTGTTGAAGGATCGCGAGGGGCAGAATGCCATTCGAAAATGGTGGAACGGGAACAGTGCGGTGCTCGACTGCACCAACCCCCAAGCCGTCATCTGGATACAAGATCAGTTGGATAATCTTCAGCACGAGTATGGAATTGATGGCTTCAAGCTGGATGCCGGTGATGTAGAGTTTTATGAATCGGATGATTGTTGTTATGTGCCGACAAGCCGCAGCGGTCAAAGTGAAGCATGGGCCAGGGTCGGATTGAAATACGAACTGAATGAATACCGCGCCTGCTGGAAGCTCGCAGGTCAGCCGCTTGTACAGAGGTTGAAGGATAAGATTCATGACTGGCAGGGGAACGGACTGGACACGTTAATTCCGGACGGCTTAGCGCAAGGGCTGCTAGGCTATGCCTATACTTGTCCTGATATGATCGGAGGAGGTGAATTCCTGAGCTTTACTTCGGCTGAATTAGATCAGGAGTTAGTGGTACGCTCAGCCCAATGCTCGGCATTATTCCCGATGATGCAGTTTTCGGCTGCGCCTTGGCGTATTTTGGATGAAGATCATTTACGATACTGCGTTGAGGCCGCACAACTTCATTCTCAGTTTGGTCAGGAGATTCTAGAGCTGGCCAGACAATCCTCCTTAACGGGTGAACCTATCGTACGCCATATGGCTTATGAATTCCCTGAAGCAAGCTTTGAGACTATACAGGATCAATTTATGCTCGGAAGCTTCTTACTCGTCGCCCCTGTTATTACAAAAGGAATGAGAACGCGCGTTGTGGCGTTCCCGGCAGGCACTTGGGATGGTGATGACGGCAGCATTGTGGAAGGTCCTTCGACCAAGCAAATTGATGTGCCTCTCAGCAGACTGCCTTACTATAGAAAGCGTTAATATCGTTCCTTCAAAAGCCGCATTATTTGCGGCTTTTTTAATATATAGGCAACCTTTATTAAATGTTGTTATAATTTATTCGATTCAAAAATAAGTACTCAACTTACAGCAGTGGGGGCTAAAGAAGTGAAATTCTCCTTGCGCCAGCAGATGATCATTTCCTTTTCGGTTGTTTTTAGTGTTCTGATCGTCGTCTTTGGCAGTTTGATTCTAAGATACAACTTATCCAGTTATCAGAAGCAAAGCTATGATTCTATGAATAAAGTGGTCAAGGCAAATATTTTATTAATTGATAATTATTTAACACAGATTATTTCCGTGTCCAAAATTGTAGCCAGTGATCCGGATATTATTAAGGCTGTTACTTATCGCAACAGCATCGATGAAATTGATTACTCGGTCGAGCTTTATAATCAACGTAATGTCGACTCCAAAATTAAACAGCTCGATGTTCTTGGCACGATTACAAATGCCTTGGTGATTGGCGATGATTATGAATATTTGTATTACTATGGCAGCTCTCCGGTCAGGGGATATCGCTTCGACCAACAGGAATGGTTCGTCAAATCCGCATTAAATGTAGACAAACCCATTCATTTTACCAACTTTCATTCATCCGACTATCTGCTGGATCATGCAAACCATCAAACTGTATCGGTGATTATGCCAATCATCAACGGTAATCAATACAGTGCAACCCATACCTTTTTAATGACAGACTTTAATCATAATCCGATTATCTCTGATAAGAGCGGCGAAGATAATGTGGAAATCGCTATTTATGATGGGACTACACCTATTCAATTTGCTAACAACAGCAATCTTTCCACGCTTCAAAAGAATGAAGTTGCCAAACATCTAAAAAAGAATGAAAAATCATTTATTATTTCTAAATCCGGCAGTGATTCCGTATCATACCTCATTATCAATGAGCCATCTCTTGTTTCGGGTTGGTCCATTCTTGGGATCATGCCGCTTACGGAAATGGAGGAAATGAAATCCAATACTTCCAAAGTGGTTATAACGATTATCGTAACCGCTTGCATTGGCGTCATTATTTTGTCTGTGATGATTTCGCGATCCATCCTAAACCCTATGCAGAGCTTGTTGCAACGATTTAATCAAATTGCATCGGGGCGCAGAGATATCACCTTTAAATATTCCAAGAGCAAAGAAGTGAATTTGATTGCTGAAACGGCTGACTATATGCTCAAAAGTATCAACCATTTAACGGATGAGATTGTAGAAGAGCAAACAAGATTAGCAGGTGAGCAGCTTAAAGCGCTTCAGCATCAGATCAATCCTCATTTCTTGAATAACGTGCTTCAGTCGATAAAAGCAATGGCAGTAACGGGCGATAATCATTCCATCTCTCGTGCAACGACGCTGCTTGGTAAAATCTTGTCGTATTCGGTTTATAACCCTTATGAAATGGTAGGGCTAAAGCAGGAGTTTGAATACACCGAAAATTATATCGCCCTGCAAAACATACGCTTTAACGATCTGATTATTTTTGATGCACATTGTGATGAACAGCTGGAACATTTCTTGGTGCCTAAACTGATGATTCAGCCTCTGGTTGAAAATGCAATCGAGCATGGTTTTGAGAACCGGAAGGAAGGCTCCATTTTCGTATCGGCAGAAGATGATGGAGATGAAATTTATATATCCGTTACAAATAACGGCAATTCTATTGAGATTGCGGACATGGAGCGTATTAATGAGATGCTATCCAGCCGGGATACCTATACACAAAGCAAAAGTATCGGACTATTAAATCTAAATCAAAGGCTGAAAAGCTGTTTTGGATCACAAGCAGAAGTGAAAATGTTATCGAAGGGCGGCATAAATACAACCATTGTTATTACGATACCCAAAGCAGGAAGAGGATGAATATGCTGACAGCAATTATTGTAGATGATGAGAATTTGTCCGTTAAAATGATGGAAAGTATTTTGGATTGGCATGGGCTTGGCATTAGCATCAGTGGAACAGCAGAGAACGGTATTGAAGCTTTGGAACTTTTTTACCGTGTGAATCCTAATATCATTATTACAGATATAAGAATGCCAGGATTGAATGGACTCGATTTTATTAAAAAAGCGAAGCTTATGAATCCTGAAGCTGAATTTATTTTAATCAGTGCTTTTGCTGATTTTGATTATGTTAAAAAAGCGATGGAACTCGGTTGTTGCAATTATATTTTAAAGCCGGTAGATGAATATGAGCTGGAGCAGACACTGAAAAAAATCGTTGCCAAAATAGAGGATAAAAAAGCAGCTGAAAAAGATGCGCTGAAAAAGCAAATGGAGCATCATAAATTGGCGATTTACCATTATATGAATTCGGGTGCTAATCCGCTAGCCGCAGGAAAAAGCGCTGGAAAGCTGGAGATCAATTTCGAAAGTTACTGCTTATTTAACTTTATTCTTAAGGATCAATCTATTAATGATTATATTGAAGGCGGCATGCAATTGGACGCACAAATGCCTTTTATTATGGAACGGATGTCCTCGGTGATTAAAGAGTTTGGGCAATGTATGCTGTTCCCTTATAGCGACTATTCCTGGACAGCCATTCTCAGTGGGAACTGCTCGCAGGAGGATCTGCAGAAGTGCGCTTTGAAAATGATCACTTTATTTAAAAATGAAATTCACAGAGACATTAATGTCTGCTTTAGTCCGCAAGGAACCCGGTTTGATGAATTGCCACAGCTATATCGACACCTTACTTCTCTTATCCGTTACAGTGCCTACGTCAGGGATGAGCCAATCCTGGGTTACGGCTACAATATAATAGAAGAATATATACAGCAAACGGATTTTTTGGTCTATATTAAGCAGCTGACCGATGCCTTAAACAATAACGAATCGGAGGACGCGGCATGTATCGTTGAAGAAGTACTGATGTTATCATGCAAATCCAATCCGGAATATCTGCACTTGTTTATTGATTTCTACTATACGGTTTTCTGTGCGATACGAGAAAAATTAGTCGAAGAAAACAATCTATCTGAAGAGCATCATGAAATCCTCAACTTGAGTTATAAGGATATATCCGATATGTCCACTGCGAACGAAATAAGCCGCTTTTTGAATCGGATCATTCAGCTTCTCCAGGGAAATCATCTTCAACCAGCGAGATCTCAATACGGTCAATTGGTTGAAACAGCTATCCGCTATTTGAGTGAAAACTACAACCGCAATTTGTCTTTGGAAGAAATATGTACTGAACTGGCAGTTAGTAAAAACTACTTTAGTTATTTATTTAAACAAAAAACAGGGAAAAATTTATGGGCTTATTTGACGGATATTCGGGTTAGTAAATCCAAGGAACTATTGCGAACGACAGCGTATAAGAGCTACGAAATCGCGTATATGGTCGGGTATGATAACCCAAGCTATTTTTCTAAATTATTCAAGAAATCCACCGGTCAGACACCGAATGAATATCGTGCGGCAATTAATTCATAAAGAGTCTGTCTGTTGAAACCTATAAAACATTGATAAAAGGCTTACCCTCCGGTAGTGCAGATGGGGGTAGGCTTTTGTGATTTAGGATGCCGATCTTAATAAATTACATAATTTATTTCTTTAATCGTAATATATTTGCAATCGTTTACAAGTAGGGGCGGAATTCGCTCAACTAAAAATCAAACTCCTTAATTTATTGCCATAAGTACGGAATACGCTTTCTTTTATGCGAAGAGAGAACGTTTTATCATAATCATGTAAACACTTTCAATCAAGTTAAAGGGGGAAACACAATAATGAACAAGAAATGGATGCCTCTGCTGCTGGCTTTTGCAATGCCGATGGTTATGGTGGCAGGCTGCAGCAAAAGCAATCAAACAGAAAATGCGACTGCATCCTCAGACCAGGGAACTAAAACAGAGGGGCAAGTTTCGATCCGGATTATGGGCTACAACTCGGAAGCATCAAGAGCAACCTATTTGAAGATGCTGCAAGAAAAGCTTCCCAACATCAAAGTAGAATTTCAATTTGTCGCGCTCGATAATTTTAATAATGTTTTAAACACTCAGCTGCAAGCAGGTGAAGGCCCAGATATTATTGAATTGGGCGGAGAAGCCCGATTGCTTGCCAAAGCAGGTTATTTGATGGATTTGACGAGCGAAAGCTTTGTGTCCAAATATGCAGATGCGGGTCTGACTCCTTATTCTGTTGAGGGTAAGGTTTATGCGACCCCGTTACAAAGCTGGTACGAAGGGATTTTCTACAATAAGAAAATATTTAACGATAACGGGATTCAAATTCCAAAAAACTTCGACCAGTTCATTGAAATTCAGAAGGATTTAGCGGCTAAGGGAATTAAGCCTCAAACCATGGGAGCTCAATCTTGGGAGCCAATGATGAAGCAAAGCATTGGTCTTGTAAATAATGATTATTATTCAAATCCGAGTAATAAGGGCTTCGACGAGAAATTTAATAAAGGGGAAGCGAGCCTTGCGGAGACATGGGAACCTTATGTAGAAAACTGGTCGCGTATGATCAAAGAAGGTATTCTTAAGCCGGATATGCTGGGACTGAGCTATGATCAGGCACTGGATGAGTTCGCTACAGGTAAAGCGGCTATGTGGGAAAGCGGTCCGTGGGCAGTGAGCACCATTTTGGAAAAAAGCCCGGATTTTGAACTTGGCATGTTCCCGATCCCAGGCTCTAATGAAGGTCCAGGCTGGTTAGTGGGTGGACCTGGATCAGCTTTTGCCATTAACGCGAACACGAAGCATAAAGCCGAAGCGCTTCAGATTCTGGAACTTACTGCAACACCAGAGGCGCAGCAAGCATTAATTAAAGATAATGCCGGGAGCTCTTTCCTTAAGGGAGTAGATGTGGATCTCGGAGAGATTTATGCGGACGCTAAAGAGGCTTTTAAGGCAGGAAACGTATACGCTCCTTGGACAGCGGCATGGGATTCAGGGAATCCGATTGTAGAAGCTTATGGGAAATCGCTACAAGAAGTACTTGCTGGGACCAAAACTGTGAAGCAAGCGCTTGAGGATGCGGATCAAGTGAATCAGACGATGCGTGATTCGTTGAAATAACAAGAGAAAGCTACAGGGGATAAAGCCGGCCGCTATATAGCTCACCGGCCTTTTCTCTAGGGTAGACATAGAAAGGAGAGACACCACTTGAATATCAAACATAGAGATCGGGTTTTTCTTATGATGATCCTTCCTGCCTTTATTGGTTTTACAATACTTTTTATTGTGCCGACACTCATGAGCTTTGGGTATAGTGTAACGAATTGGTCGGTGTATAAGCCCAATTTCAGCTTTATTGGCCTAGATAATTATGTGAAATTATTTCATGATACCAAAAATATGACAGCGATCAAAAACTCTGTAAATTATGCGTTAGTGATCACGATCATCCAGAACACCCTGGCGATTCTATTCGCAACGCTGCTTAATAAAACAGGATTTGTCACCAATCTCGTCAAATCCATTTTCTTTTTTCCAGCAGTGTTAAGTGTATTGGTCGTAGGGTTTTTGTTCCAATACATAATGACCTCGGCAGATTACGGATTGTTAAACAATATTATTCAGTTTTTTGGAGGTCATCCTGTCAATTGGCTAGGAAACGGTAAAATTGCACTTTATTCTGTACTGTCGACTCAGGTATGGCAATGGACAGGTTGGAGTATGGTTATTTATATCGCCAATTTGAAAAGCATTGATTCTTCCCTTTATGAAGCGGCCAATATCGACGGCGCCAGCAAGCTTCAAACCTTTAGAACAATTACGCTTCCTCTGCTGTATCCTGCTGCCTCATTTAATATTTTGATGAGTCTGATCGGAGGAGTGAAGGTATTTGATGTTGTATTTGCTATGACTAAAGGGGGACCCGGCTCTGCTACGGAGACCATCATGACAACATTGATTCGGGAAGGGTTCAGTTCAGGACGAACTGCGTACGCTTCGGCATTTGCTGTTGTATTCTTTGTCATTGTATTTACCCTATCCAAACTGGTTACCTTCTTCTTGAATAAATGGGAGGAGAGAATTTCATGAAAATCAAGAATAGAAAATTACGATCTTCGTTTACTAATATAATGTATCTGTTGGCTGGAGCGGTTGTATTTCTTCCGATTTATTATTTGCTGATCACTACGTTTAAGACACCGGCAGAAGCCACAGCAAGCCCGCTTGGGCTTCCCAAGTCACTGAACTTTAGCAATTATAGTAAGGCATACAGCGCTATGGATTATCCGAGAGCAGTATCAAACAATCTGTTAATTACCGTGTGTTCTGTCATTATTATTATTTTAATTTCTTCTATGGCCGCTTATGTAATCGCTAGAAGTGACCGGAAAATTTTTAAATGGATGTTTTCGATATTTATGGTCGGGTTGATTATTCCTTTTCAAATTGCGATTATCCCTCTGTATAAAATCATTTCGGGAATGAATCTCATGAATACTTTTCCCGGCATCATTCTAATTGATGTTTTCTGCATCAACTTGCCATTATCCATCTTTTTGTTCAGGGGTTTTATTTATACCGTACCGATAGAACTGGAGGAAGCAGCGGCCATTGATGGATATGGAACTTTCCGTACGTTCTGGAGCATTATATTTCCATTACTAAAACCCATCGTTTCCACTGTGGCAATTTTAGATGCCTTGGCAATCTGGAATGACTTTCTGACGCCGCTTCTGTTCCTCCAAGATCCGAACAAAGCGGTACTGCTGCAAGAGGTATATAAAAACGTCGGTCCGTTTTCTACGGATTGGACCTCCTTTTTCCCAATGCTAGTGTTGGCCACTCTGCCTTTGGTTATCTTCTTCCTGATTATGCAGAAGAGCATCATCGACGGTGTTGTCGCTGGTGCGGTGAAAGGATAAGTTATAAACGACAGAAGAACAGCGATCCTCCATCCTTGGAGAATCGCTGTTCTGTCTTTTCGGTCAATTGTGATTAAGAAGCTGATTTAGGAGTAAACGCTCTACGAATAACCTTTGTCAATTCCATTAGGATGACGGCGCCTAGTGCCAGACCACTTGCAATCAGCCAATCGGACATTCCGAACGAAGCTGGAATCGAGAAGATTTCTCTAACCCCAGGCAGAACCGCAATGCCATAAAAGGCAAAGCAGACCAGAACAGCTCCGATGACGTATTTGTTGCTGAAAAAGCCAGCTTCAATAGCGGTTTGACTGTTCGAGCGGGCGGCAAAGGTCTGAAGCGTACGAGACAGGATCAGGGTTGTGAACGCCATAGCCACGCCCATATCAGGGGAATGCTGGAGTCCGATATACAAGGATACAATTACGGCTATACCAATCAGTAGACCACGGGTAATAATAGCCTGCATCATTCCTCCGGCAAATATACCTTCCTTGAGTTCTCTTGGATTTCTGTTCATCACATTAGGTTCAGGTTTCTCCATACCAAGCGCAATGGCTGGGAGAGAATCATTCGCCAGGTTGATAAATAGAAGCTGAATCGCCGTGAAGGGATTAATCCAGTCGAAAATCAGGGCAAAGAGAATGGCGATAATCGCACCCAGGTTACCTGAAAATAAATAGGCGATCGCTTTTTTGATATTGTCGAATACCGTTCTGCCCACAGATACAGCATTAACAATCGATACAAAATTATCATCGGTCAAAATCATGGCAGCCGCATCTTTAGCAACGTCGGTTCCACTGCCCATAGCAACACCGATATCTGCTTGCTTCAAGGCAGGTGCGTCATTTACGCCATCACCGGTCATGGCTGTAATTTTGCCTTTTCGCTGCCACGCACGGACAATTCTGATCTTGTTCTCCGGGGAGACTCGGGCGTATACACCAATCTGCTCAAGCTTATTATCCAGTTCTTCGTCAGACATGGCATCGAGCTCTTGACCGGTTACGGCAATTTCTTTTTCGGTCATCAGGCCGATATCGCGTCCAATCGCTTGTGCGGTTGTCTTATGATCACCAGTAATCATGATGGTCCGAATTCCAGCCTTCTTAGATTCTTCGATCGCACCATAGACAGCTTCCCGAGGGGGATCAATCATAGCTGTTAAACCTACGAGTACCAGGTTTTGTTCATCCTCCAGCCCGACTTCAGTGACCGTATTGGGTACAGTTTTGTAAGCATAGGCAAGTACACGTAGTGCTCTGCTGGAGAATTCCTCATTGGCTTCAATGAAACGATCAAGAACTTCCGGAGTCATCGGCACTTCTTGTCCACTTAGTAGTACATGCGTACAAAGACTAAAGAGTACATCCGGTCCGCCTTTGGTGATCATTGCTTTTTGTCCGTTAAAAGTGTGTAAGGTCGTCATCAGCTTGCGATCCGAGTCAAAAGGAAGTTCGGCTTCGCGAGGGAAATTGTCGCGTATTTCCTTGTAATCTTTGTTCATGCTGTTACTGAAGGCAATAAGTGCCACCTCAGTTGGATCGCCTAGTTCTTTACCATCCTCATTAATGTTAGAGTCGTTACAAAGCACGGCAATGTGTAGGAGGCGCCGGGCTTCCTCAGACCATTCTTCGGGCTCACGATTGAATTGATCACGGTCACCTTCCGGTAAAAAGTAATCTACAACCGTCATTTTATTCTGGGTCAGGGTGCCGGTTTTGTCCGTACAGATGACACTGGTTGACCCAAGTGCCTCGACGGCTGGAAGCTTACGGATAATCGCATGTTGCTTAGCCATCTTGTTCGTACCTACAGATAAGACAATCGTTACAATGGAGGATAGAGCTTCTGGAATAGCGGCGACCGCTACAGCGACTGCAAACATTAGGGCATTCAGAATGGCTTCCGTGGTATCCACTGTATCATTCGACAGCCAAACACGTCCGGCTTGGATGGCAAAGATCAAAACGGACAGCACGATAATCGCTACACCCAACTGCTTGCTAAAGGTTTCGAGCTTACGCTGTAGTGGCGTCTGCTTGGCTTCGGCGCTCTCAATGAGTTCAGCGATTTTGCCGATTTCGGTTGTCAGTGCAGTTCCTGTTACTACAAGAGTTCCACGGCCATATACAACCAAAGAACCGCTAAACGCCATATTACGGCGGTCCCCGAGTGGAGATTCTTTCGCGATGGTATCCGTATGCTTCTCTACAGCTTCGGATTCTCCGGTCAGCATGCCTTCATTGATCTTCAAGCTTCCCGATTCTATGATACGGCCGTCGGCAGGTACAAAATCTCCAGCCTCCAGTAATACGATATCACCGCGAACAAGCTCTCTGGCAGGGACGGTTTTTAAGGCTCCATCCCGCAACACTTTGGCCTCGGGTGCTGACATCTGCTGCAGGGCATCAAGTGAACTCTCCGCTTTACGTGTTTGGATGACACTTATAACTGCATTGAGAATCAACACGAGGAAAATGATAAGCGACTCCATAACTTGGCCCATAACAATCTGGACAATGGCCGCAATAAGCAGTACGACCACCATAGGGTCCTTGAAATTTTCAAGAAAAAGCTTCCAGAGGGGATCTTTTTTCTTTCCTTTTAATTCATTGTAACCATCACGTTCCAGTCGTTTGTCGACTTCTGCCGACTTAAGCCCGTTAGTTGTACTCTGCACTTCCTGTAAACTGTCTGTTACATTCTTGCGGTAATACTCCACTAATGATAGCTCCTCTCCGCTGTGCTGTGTCTTTGTTTAGGTCTCATAAGCTTCGATTTACTGCATAAGTGCACATAACTGCGTGTTCTACACAAGTATGGTATATCAGTTCGTCAAATCAGTAGACTTCAGGACCTATCTTCAAACTTACGATTTAACTTGGCGCAAGTTTCAAAATATGGAGCTTAGTATGCGCATATCTAAAAAAAGATCATTCGTAATCGTCTATATTGTGAAATCTTTTTAATGAATAGTATTGGATTACCTATGAAGAAGTCTTATTACATGGGAAGACATAAGGAATTCCTGGATCCTGCGTGTGTTTTCCTATGATTATGGGGTAACGCCTTTAGTATCAGTATAGTAGTGGATAGAATCGGAAGGTAAAATAATGTGAGTATATATGTAAGCGTTCACAGAATGGAGGCGATTAATACCAAGAAAAGATGTTTCTGCAATGAGTGTACAAATGGGGACAACATTATCCGACATTGCGAATTGGATTGGTGGACCTGCACCTGATACGACAGCACTTTATTCGTGATTTGTTTAAGATAATTATTGGCCTCAGCTAATTCTGCGGAAGCTTCCGCCTTTGTCATAGTCTTCCATACACCTTCGGCATGGTTAACCGTATGAACCATCCGTATGATTCGCCTCGTTGGATACGGTCAGCGTTTCAGAGTAGGTCCAATGGCAGGTGCAAAAATAATAGCTAACCCTACCATTCCCATGGCAGCCCCTCTTTTTGCAGGAGGGAACAGGGTCAAGATGACATTCGTGAGCAGTGGCATGATAATCCCGGCCCCGGCAGCCTGAATCATACGCCCGGTCAGCAGAATAGGGAAGTTTGTCGCGATTGCCGAGACGATCGTGCCGGCCAGAAATATAAACATAGAAGCTTGAAAAAGTTCTCGCGTCGTAAACCGTTGCATCAAATAAGCGGTAATTGGGATTAGAACCCCGTTCACCAGCATATAGCCTGTTGTTAGCCACTGAGCGGTTGCAGCCGAAATATTGAAATCATGCATAAATTCGGGAACGGCTACGCTCATTACCGTATGATTCAGTGTCGCAAGAAAGGCGCCCAATATCATGATGAATAAGATGGGTCCCTTTTTTACGGAACTGCTTGTTACTTCTGTCTTTGTACTCACTCCACTCCATCCTTTCAAATCGTCGATCATGGACTAAATTTACAGTGTGTTGTATAGTTTACAATGCATGAATTAGATTATAAATGAAATTTTCATGTAATCAAGCAACGATTTGCGAAAAAATGTAAAATAGTTTACATTCAATTTAAATTTGTAGTGTTTTCTCATTAAAAAACAACAATTTTTTGTAAAATGTAGTTTACGATAAGTTAGTTAAAGATTGGAGAGAGTAAGATGAATAACACAACGCAACGTACAGATCCCCGGGTACTTCGTACACGTCAATTGCTTAGAGATGCTGTGATTTAATTGCTGGAGGAAATGGATATTGAGAAAATATCAGTAAACCGTATTGCAGAGCGGGCTAAAATCAATCGTGTTACTTTTTATCTGCATTATCGGGACCTCCCGGATATGTTGGAAAAGATGGCGGATGAGATGGTGGAGGACATTCTGCAAGTGGTGAACAACGATAACGACCATCACGAATCGGTTGAGGAAGAGAATTTAAGGATATTAGAGAGTCTGCTTGAGCATATTGCGGAAAATGCAAAATTCCACAAAGTTATACTCACATCGAAACGGAACCGATTTTTACAGATCGCCTGTTCAACTTGATGGCGGAGATCATTTCTGCTCACCAGGAGAAAAAGGAGGGCGCCGCTGATCATTCCAAGATGCCCATACAGAAGGACATTGCCGTTTGGTACGGTTCAGCCGCCCTAATTGGCACGGTTATTTCTTGGCTTCGAGATGACATGCCTTATACGCCGGTATATCTAGCCAGACAAATCAGTATACTGCGCGCTAACTAGCCAAATGAATATGCTCAAAAGAAAAAGCCGCGCAACGTTGCGCGGCTTTTGATGTGTACAGAGCGGGTAAATCACTGCACACTGAGATTATCCCAGTTGACTTGGAATTCCTTCAGCATGCCTTCTTTGGTCAGCTTGCCACCGAGATAGCCTTGAATGCTGCTGGATAATTCCTGCGGCATCCCGTTCGGCAGGCGGGTCCAGTTCCAGGTCAGCGCTTGATCATTATCGGTATAGGCCAGCACCTCAGCACCTAGTGCTCCAAGATCTTCTTCGGTTCCGTTAATGTTGTCGAGCGCAGGGATGAACTGGAATTCCTTGGTGATATATTTTTCCCCCGTCTCGGAGGTGACGAGCCAATTCAGGAAGACCTTGGCCTCTTCTTTGACGGGGGAGTTCTTATTGATCACCCAATTGCTTGGTACGCCTACATACAGCTTGTCGTTATCTTCGGGTGTGTCATCAATGGGCATCGGCAGGATGCCCAGATTAAGATTGGAATCAATGCCGTCGATCTGTCCTTGTGTCCAGTTGCCCTGCTGCATCATTGCGGCTTCGCCGCTCGCTACCATAGTGACTTGGGTATTATAGTCGGTCGAGAGCGGGTTCTTGTTGCCATATTCAACAGTAAGGTCGAGTAGATCGATCCACTTGGAGAAAATAGGATCTCCGGCAAAGGTCTTGGAGCCGTCTGTAAGTCCGGCGATAAACGCTTCGGGATCTGGTTGCTGAGCGAAAGCTACGTTCACATTATGATTGCCGAGCACGAACCATTCCTGGTACCCATTGGCAAAAGGTGTGATCCCTGCCGACTTTAACTTCTCGGAGGCTTCACGTAGTGCGGTTAGGGTCAATGGCTTCTCTGTGATGCCGGCCTTCTTAAACAGATCCTTATTATAGATGAAGCCGTAGCCTTCCAGATTCATCGGCATGCCATAGAGCTTTCCATCTATGGTCATTTGATCTGCTGCAAGCGGCTTTACATCCTTAGCCCAAGCTTCACCGCTCAGATCCTCTAGATATTCCAGCCACATATCTCTTTCATTGTTGCCGCCGATGGTGAAGATATCCGGTTCATCTCCGGAAGAGAATTTGGCGCGTAGGGAAGCACCGTAATCGGTACCGCCACCCACGCTCTGAATCTCCAGTTTAATATCTGGGTGTTCCTTCTCGAATTCAGTCTTAAGCGAAGCCAGCGCTTCGGATATTTCAACCTTGAACTGGTAGATATGCACGGTTTTGACTCCATTTGCATTGTCGCTGCTGCGTCCGCAGCCGGCTGTCAGGGTAGCCAGCAGCAGGGAGCATGCGAGGAGAATTCCACGTTGTATTCTCATATTCATTCATTCATCCTCTCTGGCTGAAAGTAACTTGTAGTCGTTAGCCCTTTACGGAGCCTTGGGCAATGCCTTCAATAATATATTTTTGCATGACTAGGAAAAAGATGACCACGGGCGTAATCCCGAGCACGAGTCCCGGAAGTGCCAAATCCCACTGCTTCGTATATTGTCCGAAAAAGCTATAAATGGCGATGGGAATGGTGCGAAGCCCCGGGTCCTGCAGAATAAGCGAAGGCATCAGGTAATCGTTCCAGATCCACAGGGTATTCAGAATGATGACGGTGATAATAATCGGCTGCATGAGCGGAAGTACAATTCGGAAAAAAGTGCCGTAAGGACTGCTGCCATCCACCCTTGAAGCCTCTTCAATATCAAGAGGTACCGATTTGACGAAGCCATGGAACAGAAAGACAGTCATCGGGGCGCCAAATCCAAGATAGGCTAAGATCAAACCAGCGGTTGAATCCATAACCCCGATTCCGCTGACGACCTGCACCAGCGGAATCATGATCGACTGAAACGGGATAACCATAGCGGCTACTAATGCAATATAAAGCATGCGGTTGTACAAGCTGTTATTGCGGACCATTTTATAGGCACACATAGAGCAGAGGAACGCTAGCAGAATATTACTAACCACCGTGATGATAAAAGAGTTCAGGAAGGCACGAGGGAAATTGGTAGCTTTCCAAGCTTCGGCGTAGTTGCTCCACTGGAACGCGGTAGGCAGCGCAGCAGAATCTGAAAGAATCTCACTATAGCTTTTTACTGAGTTCGCTAGCAAAAAGTAAAATGGCACCAGGAATAGAAGACCTAGCAGGATCACAATCACTTCGACGAGAAGCAGAGGCACGTTGAATTTTTTGGCAGTAGTCTCCATTACAGCTCCACCTCTCTTTTCTTGGTTGCTCTAACCTGCAGCAGGGAGATCACAGCTACGATGACGAAGAAAATCATTGCTTTGGCCGAGCCCATACCGAACCTGCTGATCGTGTAGGCCTCATTATAAATATTCAACGCTACAGATTCGGTAGCTTTGAAGGGGCCGCCCTTGGTCAGCGACAGGTTAAGGTCGAATAGCTTAAACGACCAGGAGATCGACAGGAACAGGCAGACGGTTACAGCTGGCATAACGAGCGGGATGGTGACATGGCGTAAAGCCTGAAAACGTCCAGCGCCATCCACCTTCGAGGCTTCAATCAGGCTTTTGGGAACGTTGTTGATTGCGGAGATGTAGATGACCATCAGGTACCCTGCATTTTGCCAGACAAATACGATCACAATCGCCCAGAAGGCCGTCCCTCCGGTGCCCAGCCATGGAAGATTGAAGAAGGACCAACCGGTAGCTTGTCCGATAGAAGAGAATCCTCTAACAAAAATAAACTGCCAAATGAACCCGAGCAAAAGTCCGCCGATGACATGAGGGACAAAAAATACCGTTCTCAGAACATTGCGCGTAAACAGCTTGCGGGTCAGTACATAAGCGAGTGCAAAGCCGAGCAGATTGGTCAGTACTAAACCAAAGAAAGTGAACTTCGCTGTGAACCAGAAAGAATTAAGAAAGGAAGGATCTTTAGTGAAGATATGTAGATAATTCCGGAGCCCGGTCCACTCCACATGACGCGAAATTCCGTTCCAGCTGGTAAATGAATAATAGAGTCCCAGAAAGAAAGGAATCAGCACAATAATAAAGAAAAACAGGGAAGTTGGCCCGACAAAAACAAACTGCTGTATCAGGCGTGATCTTTTTCTATGGTCCATCGTTCCTCACCCCTTTTTGTTAATGTAAACTTTTCATTCTATAACCGGATTGGTGATTAACCGAAACAAGCAGGCTAGAAATCCGCTCTGCTTCAGAATGATTTCTTCTCAGGCTTGACAGCCCTTTCAAAGAATCGGTATGGTGGACTTGTCAGACAAATAGGAGGTTGAACAGATGTCAGGATTGCTTAGCAATTTTGTTACGCAGATTGGAATCTTGGTGAATGATGTTGAGAAGGTAAGTACGGCATATGCGGAGTTTTTTGGACTGAAGAAGCCGGGAATTATCGTTACAGATACAGAAGATATTGCGCAGACCCGTCATAATGGCGTGGCGACGCAAGCACGGGCAAAGCTGGCTTTTTTTGATATGGGTTCCTTGCAGTTGGAACTGATTGAGCCGGATCATGAGCCGAGCACATGGCGTGATTACTTGAATGAGCATGGGGAAGGGCCTCATCATATTGCTTTTGTGGTTGAAGGGATGAAGGAGAAGATTATGCTGCTCGAAGGCAAAGGCTTCCCGCTCCAGCAAAAGGGTGAGTATACCGGAGGGCGTTATGCTTATATGGATACGTTCAAGGAGTTAAAGGTAATCGTAGAGCTGCTAGAGAACGACAAGGATAAAGGAGAGGACTCATTATGAATATTATAATTACCGGCGCCGGACGTGGATTGGGGTATGAACTGACGGCTGAGGCATTAAAGCGTGGTCATGGAGTGATTGCTGGGGTTCGTCGTCCTGATCAGGATCAAACAGCGCTATCCCAGCTTGCTGAAACCTACGGAGATAAGCTAACTGTCGCAGCGTTGGATGTGACGGATGAAGCGGGAATCGCAGCACTGGCTGCTAGTCTACAAAAACAAGGGCGGACGCTGGGTGCCATTATTAATAATGCGGCGGTGCTAAGTGCCCGGGATACATCGATTGAAACGTTGGATTTCCAAGATATGCTTACAACAATGGATATTAATCTGTATGGACCAATGCGAGTGGTTAAGCATTTCCTGCCGCTACTCACGGAATCTGAATGCTCGATCATCAATGTATCGTCGGAAGCAGGCAGCATCACTAATGCATATCCAAACGACTATCCATATGGCATTTCCAAAACAGCGCTCAATATGTTCTCGCAGCAGCTGCATGTTTATGTAAAAGAACGCGGAATTCAAGTGCTTAGCGTGCATCCCGGGTGGATGCATACAGATATGGGCGGGGCAGAGGCCCCGACAAATCCAAATCAAAGCGCCGAAGGGATCCTTGACCTGATCGAGAAGCGGACTACACCTGAAGGTCATTTCATGTTTGTGGATTATACGGGTAAGGATATGAAGATTTGAGTACATCAGTTGAAATTAAAATTTATTCTATTAAGGTAAGTACGTGACTGCGGTGAATGTTTGGACTTCCGGCCGCTGTTGTCACCAGATTTCTTGATTAGATACCGCTCTTCGCGGTGGAAATCCGGTGACAAAGGCGGTCGCTAGCGCTCCTACAGTTCCAAACTTCCCCTCCTTCACTTTTCCTTTTTAGAATGTTTTTAAGTTCAACTTATATAAATAGGAGTTGTAAGTAAAGAGAACCTCGGTAATTATGCCGAGGTTCTCTTTTTTGTTTATAGAAATGCTTATTTCTTAAGCAATAAATAAGCGAAATAAGGTACGCCGATTAGCGACACCATGATCCCTGCCGGGATACCGTCAGGATCGACCAGATTGCGGCCAACAGTATCTGCGATCAGAAGCAACCAGCCGCCAAGCAATACAGCGACGGGAATAAACATCTGATTGCGCGGGCCCACTAGTGATTTTGCAATATGCGGAGCCATCAGCCCGATAAAGGCGATCCCGCCTGTGACGGATACTGCTGAGGCGGAAGCTGCAACAGCCGTGAGAATCAGGACGATACGTTCACGTTCCAGATTCAGGCCGACACCAATGGCGGATACTTCACTAAGACTGAGCAGGTTGAGTCGCTGTGATTTGTACAGGGTAAAGGGAACTAGCAGGATCAACCAAGGCAGTAAAGCCCAGATGAACGGCCAATCTGTACCCCATATATTCCCTGCAATCCATTTTGCAATAAAATCTACCTTGGCACGATCCGCGGACGAAATGATCACGATCATAACGCCAGACAACGCTAGGGAGAACCCTACCCCAACTAGCACCAGCCGAACAGGATCAAGTCCCTTAGTTCGACTATATGAAAATAGATAGATTAACGCGGCCGTAAGTAATGCCCCTATAAAAGCAACCAGCGGCAAAGCAAAAATAAATGATCCGGCGCTAACCGGAAAAAATAGAAAGAACACAGCGACAGCTACACCTGCACCGGAATTGATACCAATAATACCGGGGTCGGCTAGATCGTTTCGTGTAACGCTTTGCAGAATGGAACCGGATAACGCCAAGGCCATACCTGCCAGTAGTGTAATCAGAATTCGCGGCAATCTTACAGAGAATAATACAAAATCCTCTTTAAAGGTTCCGTGCCCGAATAGAACCGGAAGCAGCCTGTCAAAAGATAAGGAAGAGTATCCGATTCCCATGCTGACGATTGCTGTTAGCAGAATCAATCCGGTGCATACACATAGGATAATCCGTTGCTTTCGTACGGGTGCAGAGGAAGTCATGAGAGTGTTTTACCTCCTTTCCGAACAACAAACAAGAAGAAAGGCAGCCCAAGCATAGCTACGACGGCGACCACTGGCGTCTCATAAGGTGCATGAATTGTCCGTCCAATTGTATCCGCGAGAAGCATGAACGATGCACCCGTAAAGATCGAAATCGGCAAAATATACCGGTAATCGGTACCGACAATCTTACGGACAATATGCGGAATCATCAGCCCTACAAAAGCCATATCGCCAATCAGAGCGACCGATGCTCCGGTCAGCAGAATAATAAGAGTAAATAGAGTCCCTTTAACCAAAGCAAGGTTTTGTCCTAATCCGATGGCTACCTCGTCACTTAAGCTAAGAATTGTTAACTGGTTTGAAAATATTAATGCCACCACGATGCCGATGAGAATAACGGGTGCGATAGCCTGAAGCTGGCCCCAGGTTGTGCCGATCAATCCACCCGCTGTCCACATGGATACATCCTTGGATATTTTGAAGGCAATGCTCACGCCACTTGCGATAGCATACAGGAAGGCAGATACGGCAGCACCAGCAAGCACGATTCGAATCGGAGAGAAGCCGCCTTGACGCGCGGAGCCGAGAATAAGCACTAACAAGGCTCCTAGAGCAGCGCCGAAGAAACAAGCGATCATGGTACCAAAATAATTCAGTCCCGGCAGAAATACAAACGTAAGAGCCAGCGCCATATTAGCTCCCGAGGTCAGACCGAGCAGGCCGGGGTCGGCTAACGGATTACGTGTAACCCCCTGCATGATAGCACCGGATACGGCAAAGGCGGCACCGATTAGCATGGCGGTCAGTTCGCGAGGCAGACGGATTTCACGCAGAATAAGAACATTGTCTGCTTTTGAATTTGAGGTGATGGCAAGCCATAGGTCATTGAAAGTGGTTTCTTTAGCCCCGAATAGCATAGCAATCACGAGGCATATAACCATTACCAGCACGCTACCAAGCAGCTTATATAAAAATGGAATGGAAGTTTGCTTCGTAGTCATGATCTTTATTTTCCAAGAAATTGTTGTTCAAAGAATTCCAACTGGTATTCAAGGCTAAGCGGATCGTTAAAATAGAATGCTTTTGCATCAGCCTCGAAAACACGATTGTTTTTGACGGCAGGGATGCTCTTGTAGATTTCTGTATTCTGGAAGGAATTATCTTCATCCGCATTTTTACTGAAAATAACGTAATCGCCCAGATAATCCTTCAGCACTTCTGTCGAGACAGCAAAGAATCCATCCGTTTTGGTGCTTTCTTTTACTGATTCTGGCATACCGAGTTTAAAGTCCCCATAAAGAAGCTCAGTTCCGCGGCCAAAGTTATATCCGTAAACATATAATTGCTTATTGAAGGTCTCAATAACAGACACAGTTGCATTATCGCCGATCTTCGCTCTGATTTCTTCACCAGCTTTTTTAGTGCGGGCGCTAAAGTCATCGACCCAAGCTTGAGCTTCTTTTTCTTTGTTCACCAATTTGCCGACTTCCAGCTGTTGGGTTAAATAATCCACTTTATTATAAGTATAAGTAACGGTTGGTGCGATTTGCTTGAATTTATCGATATTCTTAATATCGGAGAGCCCGATGATCAGATCCGGTTGCAGTTCAATGATTTTCTCCAGACTTTCATCGCTAACCGCTTCTACGTCTTTCAGCTGTTCTTCAAAGCGTGGGTTGGTTTTGGACATTTCATCTACGCCTACAACAGGCACACCCAGTGCCATAACATTACCTGTTAAAAAACGGGTGAGTACAACGACACGCTGAGGATGTGTTGGAACCTCAACAGGCCCGTCTTCGGATTGATAAGTAAAAGTTGCACTTTCTGACTCTGCAGCAGGAGCAGAAGATGGGTTGTTTGTAGGACTAGCCTCATTTTTCGCCTGATTTCCCCCACAAGCACTGAGTGCAAGCCCCATAATAAGTACAAACGGAATAAATATCTTTCTCATTAAATAAGTCTCCCCTTTTTTGTATGACAGTGTTTCTTGGAACAATTCCAGAAGTGTAAATCAATCTTCAGCTATACCTCAGAGTGATTATGAGAATCATTCGCATTTGTAATCATTATAGGGATCACTTATGTACCTAGCCATGCCTTTTTGTTGGAAAAAAGGCTTGGACTATTATTTGCCTCCGAATAAAGCTACAGCACGTCCCAGTTGTAAACGAATCGAAGCCGGGTTATAAGGCACCCAATCATCCAGATCAAGTAAATGGACTTTCTTCTGCTGCACTGCGGGAAGCTGGTTCCAATAAGGGGATTGAAAGATTGCTTCAGTATGCGCAGTAGATCCTTTGGCATCGGGAAAAACAATGACTAAAATTCGGTCTCCTGCATAATCTGCAAGATCTGAAACCCCGATCGAAATCGAATGGAACTGATCTCCCAATCTTTTTATCTCGTTGTCAATCAAGGTCGGTGCTCTAAGTCCAAGGGATTGGTACATCACATAACCTACATTCCTTGCTCCGTAAACGAGTAGCTCCTCAGGCTTGATTACCAGAATGGTGATGATATCATTAGCGACTGTGCTGTGCTGCACTACTTCGCGGGCTTCTAGCTCTTCTTGTTCAAAATCGTTCAGCCACTGCTCCGCCCGTTCACTCCGCTGAATGGCCCGGCCGATTAATCGCAGCTGATCTTTCCATCCGATTTCATTCCAAGAGATCTCCATAATCGGTGCTACAGCTCGCAGCTGCCCGGCCTTCAATCCGTATTCCTCCAGATGTTCTTTCGCCGCAATAATCAGTTCGACGTTGGCCTCAAGTAATAGCGACCTGATCTGTTCAGCAGAGCTGTTTGTATTGATAAATTTCATCGACTGCGGTGGTTCCTGATCCGAAAGATTCAAATATTCACTGCTTTCAGAGATGGTAACCGCAGGTTCTAAGCCAAGTAACAGTAGATGACTGGCATAAGGGGTAAGCATTACGGCAACTCGCTGGAACGAGCTTCGGCTGTAACCGGATGGAGATGCGCCTGTCTGCAGCTTAAAGCGACGACTGAGATAAAATTCATCCTTGTAGCCTACCTTCAGCGCAATTTCCCTAAGTGTGCCTGAACCGTTAAGCAAAAGCTCCTTGGCACTATGAACCCGTAGCCGTGACAGATATTCGCTTTGGCTGAAGCCTGTCACCTGCTTGAACAGCGTTGAATAATGCGAGCTGCTTACACCCGCAATGGCGGCCAAGTACTCACGTGTTATTTTTTCGCTAAAGTGATTCTCCAGGTAAGAAATGCTCCGTTCCATCGAAGGTTGCTCATTGACTGTATATCTGGCTTCCTGCTGTTCTAATAATTGCAGAATAATTTGATGAAAGAGCATTTGATTCTGTATATGGCGTGTTTCTCGATCTGGCAGTCGGTGGAGATACAACTCCCTGATACTCGATACAATCGCAGGCTCATAGGGAAACAACAGCATATTTGAACCCGAAGCAATCTCGCTTTTTCGGATCATTGCACCGCCAGGTATGGCCTGTGTCTGCTCCTGAATCCAGATGGTGAGCTTATACACATGAAGCGGCTGCTGAAGATTTGTAATTAAAGCGGCATGAATATTAGCGGGGAGTAGGATTACGCTTCCTTCCGTAAGCTCATAAGTTAGATTATTGACCTCAAGGCTCCCTTTACCAGCGGCAACGGCCAGCAGCACGGTTAGATTCTCATGGATCTGAGCTCTTGGTAGATTTGAGGTCCCATACATCGATTGAATGCTGCCAGCGCTATATAAAGGAAAATGAGATTCGGCCCATTCCGGGATAACGTTATTCAAAATAAGGCCTCCGTTAGTTGAATATATTTTCAAACTATAAATCTATGGATTGAACAGTATTATTGACTTCTGTGGAACCAATTATAACATCTTCCCTTTTTAAAAGATTTGTCTGTCCAAGAGAAAGCATATTGGATCGAATATACATACTACCAGGTATTCTTTATCCATTTTAAAGAGGTGATTAAGATGAAAAAGCAGTTAGCCTCAGCCAAGAAGCGCAAGCTTTTCTCCAGACCTAAACCCAAATCTAATCTGAATCCTAAAGCAACAGCCCAGACCATTAACTTCGCGGTTATTGGGGACAGCCATGTCGGATATGGGAATAGCGCTAGCATTTTTAAGAATCTTTTGCCAAAGGCAGTAAGCAGCGGGAATAAGAGATTTGTTATTTTTGGAGGAGATAACACGCAAGCGGGAGCGAATCATGGAAATAATGCAAATGCTTACTACAAGGATTTTAAAGATACGGTAACAAGCACGCTGGGGAGCATCCCTTATAAAGCATCTATAGGGAATTGGGAGGCTAGTACACAGTCCTTGTTCACGCAATATTTAGGTGCAGTGGAAGGGCAAATGAATTTTCCGGGGACACAGGGTATGGTGAAGTACGTGTGGCTTAATTGTGCTATGGGGCAGTTCACTCCGGGCAGTATTAATATATTGAAAAATTTAGATGATCAGCATTTTTATATTATTGATTTTCATTGGCCTTTAAAGGTGAGCGGGATCACGGTTGATCCAAGCCATGTATTAAGCGCGGCGGAAACTGCTAAGTTTTTTGGGGCTATTCCTGCGAAGGTGAGAGATAAGATACTTGCCATTTTTACGCATCATGGGCACAAGTTTTACCGGAAGCTTACCAATATTTATCCTGGCTATACGAAAACTAAATTCTTCGTGTGCGGATGTTCTGGTGATTATAAATGTACGCCAAATGGGAATCGAGGCTATTATAATGCCACATTGACCATCAATGGATCGGTATTAAACGTCGACGCATTTAAAGTAGCAGTCACTTAGTGAAGAAAAAGAACGTTGTTGGAGCTGATTTTCGGGAAAAATCCGAGATCAGCTTTTTTTATTAATAATCGGCTAACAGGAAAATAGCAAGTAAGCAGGATTATTTAATATATTTGTATAATAGTTTATATATGTATTAAATAAAATTATTTAGGAGGGCTACCTATGAAAGGACTATCATTTAATGGGCTAGAACAGGCGGGGATGTCGGCTTACGGCGTGGAGCGCATACGTACAGCAGCTGCACAAATGGTTGAAGACAACATCACACCGGCACAAGTGATACTTGCTGCGAGAAAGGGGGTACTACTAGTCCATCAAGCGAACGGTAAATTCGGTCCAGAGCCAGGCGCAGCGGAATTAACTGTGGATGCTATATATCCACTATGCTCCATAACAAAGCTGTTTACGGCAACCGCTATTATGATGTTAATGGAACAAGGGAAAGTAGGTCTAAACAGACCTGTTTCCGATTACATCCCCGAATTTACAGGTGAAGGCAAAACTAAGGTATGCGTACATCACTTGTTAACACATACCTCTGGTCTGGAGGGTGAGGTCATTTGGCAGAATGGGCAAGCGAAACAGGAGCAAGGGGAGTACCCTCCGCACGAACCTAATCAAGACCCAGATCAACATAAGTACTTGTATGGCGGTTATGATGCACCGCTTAGTAATGAGCCTGGTACAGTCATGTCTTACTGTGGGTATGGTTATGAGCTGTTGGGTGAAATCATCCGGCGAGTGAGTGGACAAGCTTATGATGTATTCGTAAATGAAAACATCTTTATACCGCTTGGCATGGAAAATACATATTATCGTGTGCCGATGGAAGTACGGGACCAAGTAGTTAGACGTGCACCAGAAGCAGCGTGCGCGGAATGGGTAGACAGTGAGTACAATCTGAATTCTGTCTCTGCGGGGGGCGGCGCTTATTCAACGGCGATGGATTTGGCTGTCTTTGGTCAGATGTTTCTTAACGGTGGGATTTATAACGGAATACGATTCCTTAGTCCGGTAACAGTGAGAGAAATGACCCGTAATCAAATTCCAGGCGTATCCTCACAATATAGAGACGAGATTTTTCCTGAAGCCTATTGGGGTTACGGTTGGGCGATTAACGGCACGAAGCGTGACGGTGGAGATTTGTTCTCTCCAGAAGCTTATTCACACTGGGGTGCGGCAGGTCCATTCCTCTGTGTGGATCCGGTTTATCAGACAGTTACAGTACATTTATCCGTAGAGCTAGATCACCAGAAGCCATTTAAAAATATGTATGTGGATTACTTCAATAATACTGTTCTGGCAGCCATCACTGATCTTTAATTATCCTTTTAGATTTTTAGTCGTGTCTCCTATGCCTATAGCGTACTTTCCCAGTTTTTTCTGAATTGTTTAGGGGTGGTTCCGGTATACTTCTTAAACACTTTGGTAAAATAGCTCTGGTCATTGAAATGTAGCCTCGTAGCGATATCCGATAAGCTAATGCCCGGTAATTCGATTAATCGTTTGGCTTCTACAATCCGCTCGAATTGAATAAAATCACTGACCGTGAATCCTGTTTCCTTCTTAAATAATTGGGAGAGATAGCTCCTGTTTAATCCTGCGACTTCAGCTAGCTTATCTAAAGAGAGTTCCTCATATAGGTGGTTGAAAATATAGTTTTGACAGAGGGCCACGGTGCGCGAGAATTTCGCCATTCGGCTCTCTTTGACATGGTCAGCGAAATCGCAAAGAGCATTAAGAATAGCATGATCTACGGCAGGAATATCCTTTAGTTCTTCGATATGCTGGATGTGAAAGTCACTTAGGGTATAAGAAATCTCCCAATACAGTCCTCCATCAATAGCGGCACGTGTAGCAAGCGTAATGCAGGAGATCGCCAGATTCTTTTTGTTGCGTAAATGGCTCTTCTTGGAGAGTACTCCGTAATTCTCTTCAGAGAAGGTTGCCTGGACACGAAGCAGCTCAGCCTTATTCCCATTTTTGATATGGTGAAATAATGCTTTTTCCAGCATGGGTTCGTGGTGCAGCCATGTATTCTCACGTCGGTAGGAAACGTCTAAGTCTAAACTGTCTGAGAGAGGCTGTTTATGTTCAAAAGTTCGAGTGTTCAATAACAGTTCGCTAAGGGATAGCGTCTTTCCAGTGACGAGCGAGTATAGCAGCATAGCGGTATGGTTGAGTCTCATTCTATTAAGCACAGCTAAACTGCGGTAGTATTTCATCCATTGCTCGTGCAGTCTGAGTGGAACCTCATGGTCACGCATCAGACTTGTCATATTATTCTCTGAAAGTTGAGTATACAGTGTAGGACCGATCACAATACTTCCCCCGTTACTGCTGCCAGAGGGCAGATGGAGAAGGATGTAATTCTCTAGGAAACTAGTAGTGCGAATGATCGGTATGGAGGCATTGGAGTGATCCAGAATAGAATTGTTCTCTCTTTTAGTAGAATCTGCAATTTCCGAAAGGAATTCATTAATGTCATAAACCCATGGGGCGCCTTCCGTTGAGGAAGGCAGCGCTAGCTCAATTCTCCGATTGGCGTCTAGCAGAAACACAGGAATATGCAGCGATTCATACAACACTTTACAGATATATTGCGCTCCTTCATGATCATCTAAATGATTCAATATTTTCAGCCTCCTCGCCCAACCAGAATACCAAAAATACAATAATAATGCCATAAATCTAATATGAAGTCGATTAAAATGGGGATAGATACATTCAGAGGAGGTATTTTTATGAAAACCAACATTCAAGAACTCATATCAAAAATGACCCTTGAGGAGAAAGCAGGACTCTGCTCAGGGCTTGATTTCTGGCATACGAAGGGCATTGAACGACTCGGAATCCCCTCTTTAATGGTAACGGACGGACCCCATGGTTTACGCAAGCAAAAAGAGAGCGCCGATCATCTCGGACTCCATAATAGTGTACCTGCGACTTGTTTTCCCTCAGCAGCAGGGATGGCTTCTTCTTGGGATCGGGATTTAATCGGGCGTGTGGGTAAAGCACTCGGGAAAGAGTGTCAAGCAGAGAACGTTGCTGTTCTGCTTGGACCGGGAACAAATATTAAGCGCTCTCCATTGAACGGCCGTAACTTTGAATATTTTTCGGAAGACCCATACCTTTCTTCGGAGATGGGCGGGAATCATATCAAAGGTGTGCAAAGTGAAGGAGTAGGAACCTCACTCAAGCATTTTGCCGCTAATAATCAGGAGCACCGGAGAATGTCTGTTGATGCCGTTGTTGATGAGCGGACGCTGCGGGAGATTTATCTGGCTAGCTTTGAAGGCGCAGTTAAGAATGGTCAGCCATGGAGCGTGATGTGCTCTTACAATCGAGTGAACGGTGAGTATGCTTCCGAGAGTGAATTTCTTCTGACTAAGATTCTTAGAGAAGAATGGGGCTACGAGGGATTCGTCGTCTCCGACTGGGGTGCGGTCAATGAACGGGTGAAGGCGCTGCAAGCAGGGCTGGAGCTGGAAATGCCTTCAACCGGAGGAATTGGTGATGCTAAGATTGTCGCAGCAGTACAAAGCGGCGAGCTGGCTGAAGAAACGTTGGATCTTGCAGTGGAACGGTTACTTGCCTTTGTTTTTAAGGCGGTGGAGAACCGTAAAGATAATGCATCATTTAATGCGGAAGAACATCACCAACTGGCTCGTGAAGTGGCACGGGAGAGCATGGTGCTCCTTAGAAATGAGGATCATATTTTACCGATAGCTAAACAAGGAACGATTGCGGTCATAGGTGAGTTTGCTAGAAATCCACGATATCAGGGCGGGGGCAGCTCACATGTGAATCCGACGAAATTAGATGACGCTTTTGAAGAGATGAAGGCTCTCGCAGGTTCTGCCGAACTGCTGTATGCACAAGGTTATGAACTGAATCATGAACGAATTAATGAAGCCTTGCTGCAAGAGGCGCGGGATACAGCGGCAAAAGGGGATATAGCCGTATTGTTCCTTGGACTTCCGGATAACTATGAATCAGAGGGGTATGATCGCAGTCACTTGTCACTTCCAGAGAGCCATAAAGCACTGATCGATGCAGTGGCTGAGGTGCAAACCAATATCGTTGTCGTGCTCAGCAATGGTTCACCCATAGAAATGTCTTGGATCCATAAAACGAAGGGGATTCTTGAAGGTTATCTAGGTGGGCAGGCTTTTGGCGGTGCAGTTGCAGATCTATTGTTTGGAGAGGTTAGTCCAAGCGGTAAACTGGCAGAGACCTTCCCGATGAAGCTGAGCGACAATCCATCCTTTCTTAATTTCCCGGGTGAAGGGGATACAGTGGAGTATAAAGAAGGTTTGTTTGTAGGCTATCGTTATTATGATAAAAAAGAGCTTGAACCGCTGTTTCCTTTCGGCTTTGGCCTAAGCTACACAGAATTTCAATACAGTAATTTAACAATTTCCAAGAGCAGTATAAAAGATAACGAGTCCGTAAAAGTTACGGCTACCGTCAAAAATACAGGTACTCGTGCTGGAAAAGAAATCGTTCAGCTCTATGTTAGTGATGTGGAGAGCAGCGTAATCCGCCCACTTAAGGAGCTAAAGGGCTTTCAGAAGCTAGCGCTTCAGCCTGGGGAAGAGCAAGAGGTTGCTTTTGAACTGGATAAACGTTCCTTTGCTTATTACAACGTCAACATTGGGGATTGGCATGTGGAAAGTGGCATTTTTGACATTGCTATCGGTTCCTCTTCAAGGGATATTCGTCTGACTGCTTCTATTGAAGTGGAATCGACAGTTCCGCTTGCGTTACGATATCATCGCAACAGTACCGTTGGTGATTTGCTAGTCAATCCACGGACGGCAGATAAAGTGAAGAAATTCAGCAGTGTTTTTGGGTTAGGCGATGCGATGGGCGATAATCCAGAAATGTTCATGGCGATGATGAAATATATGCCGCTGCGGGCACTGATTGGATTCGGCCAAGGGAAATACACGGAAGAAGATTTAGCCAAGGATCTGCAAGAATTTAATTCTTTGGCTGCGGAGTAGGAGATAGAAAAGGCCAAGTCTGATCTTTAATAAAAATCTAATATAAGTAAGCCAGTAGTCCATATTAGTCATATTTGATATGCACCACTGGCTTACTTTTTTTAATTTCTTGTTCAGTTGCCGATATCAGTAAACTTGATGATTGTGGCATGATTTCTTAGGTGTGCCTCAACGCTTCCTTGAAGGAAATCCGTATTCTTTAGCTTGCCACGCTACTAGTAGCGCAAGAATTAATAGAATAAACAATACCAACGGGAAGGAGCGGACACCAACTGTTTCAATAAGAATCCCACCCATCACGCCGCCACCGCCGATAGCTAGGTTCCATGCCGTTACTAACATCGACTGGGCCATATCTGCACTTTCGCCAGCTGCTTCAGCAACTGCTGTTTGTAGCAAAGTAGCCGCTCCTCCGAACGTCAACCCCCATACAGCAACCACTAAATAGATCATTATTTGGCTGCTACTAATGCCCAGCACAATGGATGACAAGGCGAAAGCCACGAGGCTGATTAGAACCAATGGACGTAGTTTACGGTCGATCAAAATACCGATGACCCAGATGCCAACAAGCGCAGTTATGCCAAAAATAAGCAGTATCAAGTCAACGCGTTGGGTAAGCCCTGCCTGAGTAAGATAGGGTGCAATGTAGGTATACAGGATGTTATGTGCTAGCACCCATGCCAGAACGACAAACAGTACCGGCCTTACTCCCGGAATAACAAAAACCTTGTAGAGAGGGAGCCGCTTATCAGGAGCCTCCCCTGGATAGTCCGGTAGCTTCCAAACTACCCAGGCGACAAGCATCAGAGCCAGAAGCGACATGATCCCGAAGATGGAGCGCCAGCCCACAAGGGTGCCAAGAAGTGTTCCGGCAGGGACACCGAGTGCTAGAGCGAGAGGCGTGCCCACCATCGCCACCGCCATAGCTCGGCCCTTGCGTGATTCCGGGACCATACGCCGGGCATAACCTGCAATCATGCCCCATAAGACTCCAGCGGATACGCCTGCGAAGAACCGAGCTCCCAGCGTAAGTACATAATTTGAAGAAAGAGTGGTGACGGTGTTGAATACGAGAAAACCAAGGATGCACATTAGCAGAAGGGGACGCCGCCGCCATCCGCGTGTCACGGTGGTTATAGGAATCGCGGCTAACAGCGAACCAAGGGCGTACAAAGTGACAAGTTGACCTGCAAGGGCCTCGGAGACGCCAAGCCCGTCCCCAATTTGGAGCAATAGCCCAGCTGGGATGGTTTCGGTAAGAATACAGATAAACCCCGTCATAGCAAGGGCAAGTAATCCAGCCCATGGGAAACGTTCAGTTGTCATATATAGCTTCACACAGGTCAACTGTAAACTGACCTGACATGCCTTCCAGTGCGGTATTGGTGAACGCGACAACACTGAGCCGCTGCTTGGGATCGACGAACCACGAATGACCATAGGTACCGCCCATTCGCCATGTCCCTGGGGATTCTGGAGTGTCTGCGGCTGCAGGGTCCTTGAGTACCGTAATGCCTAGGCCAAAGCCTCGGCCTGGCCAAAAGGCCATTGGCAGATCACCGATCTGGTTGGTTGTCATATCCTGAACCAAAGATTCCGGCAGCAGAGGGGCTCCGCCTTTGCGTAATGTTTCTAGTAGTTGCAAAAAGTCTCCGGCGCTGCCGACCATACCAGCTCCCCCTGAAGGATAGGCAGTGTCGTCCAGTGCTCGACCAGGTGCAAGCAAGAATCCTGCTGTACCCTCGACGAAGGAAATGCTGTCCGAATCAAGCAAAGGCCGTGGCTCTGGACTATCATTGGTATAGGAAGTGGCCAACCGTTCTAAATCGACTGCAATAAATCCGGTATCATTCATACCCAACGGTTTTGTAATGAGCGCATGTATGGCCTCGCTGAGTGGTGTCTCTGTGACCTTTGCAATTACTGCTCCAAGCACATCTGTTGCGATGGAATATCTCCACTCGGTACCTGGCGTATAGAGGAGGGGGACAGAGGCTAGCCGACGTAGGTTCTCTTCCAACGTAATGCCGGGCTGATCCATGCCATCTGATACTCCCGCTTGTTGGTAGGGGCCATTCTCTTCTTGAAAGAAACGGTAAGACAGACCTGCGGTGTGTGTCATCAAATGACGGATCGTCATTGTGGCCACCTCACCGTTCTGCAAACGTGGCTGGAATTCTGGAAGCCAACGATCAACACGATCGTCCAACCGCAGGCGACCTTGCGCCACTAATACTAGAGCAGCAGTTGAAACGATAGGTTTAGTAACCGAAGCGAGCCGAAATAAGGCGTCTTCTTGCATAAGCAGGTTCTTTTCGCGGTCGGCAAGACCGGCAGCGCAGCTATAAACCAGTTCTCCATCTATCGCCACTTTAACAACAGCACCAACTAACCGCTTGTCGGCAAGTGTACGATCAATTACCTCACCGACACGACGGGGTAATCCCTCTGAATTAATTTTATGTGAATCCAATATCTCCAACAGTCTTCATCCCTTCGGAATAGTTAAAGTCATAAATGCTTTACTATTGTAGGGTTATTATATAAAATAAGGTACCTTGATTACATAAGGTAACTAAGTTAAATTACCTTTATAACGATTAATTACAAGTTAGTTTATAGGATTGACCTTAAATTTAAAGGAGGAGATTTCGATGGATCATATTGATAAGCAAATTCTTCTTCACCTTCAGAGTCAAGCGAGAATTTCTATGACAGAGCTGGGAAAATGTGTCGGTTTATCACAACCTGCAGTTACGGAAAGAGTTAGGCGCATGGAGGAAAAAGGCATCATCAGCGAGTATCGCACCATAATTTCCCCTGAAAAGATTGGCAAGCATGCTGCTGCCTACATGTTATTTCATTCAAGGGATTGTAATGCATTTCTTGATTTCTGCCGTTCGTCTCCCGATGTCGTTGAATGTTACCGTATAAGTGGGGAACACAACTACTTATTGAAAGTAGTAACCGACTCTACCCGAGCGCTTGAGGAGTTCGGAAATCAATGTGACAAATACGGTACCTACACGATTCTAATCGTGATGTCATCGCCAATCGATCATAAATTTCTTATACCATCGCTTGAAGAAGCAAGCCTAAACTTGCTGAGTTAGATTTGAAGATTAATCCGCTAGCCCTTAGCAACGCCAAAAGACTCTTCTATGTAAAAAAGAGGGCGTTGGTCGTAATAACGGTTTAGATAATCCACAATTTTTTATTGAAGATACAAACTTCTTCAGAAGGTACTTTAGATCAATATGATGTGGAGTAAGATGGAGTAATCCCTAACGTTCGTAATCAATGATGTATTTAGAAAAAGGCTGCCCTTAGAGGCGGCTTTTTTGGTTTTAAAGGGTTGAGTTAATGAATCTAAATTATCCATTCATTCTCTTCTATATGACTTATATTACATTAAATACCATAATGTCATATGACAAAAGTGATGACAACGTACACTATTTTTATGCTCTTTTTTTATATATATTGTTGGAATGACTTGTACAAGATGCTAGTAGTGGTATGAAAAAAGATAAGATAATCGATAATTTTCTTAATGTACGGGTGAGTATTAAATAGCAACTTTAGTTGTCTTGATTGGACCACGGATAGAATGGTAGATTTAGGTGAATTGTCGAATGTTGGAGGAAATATGGGGCTTTAAGGAATTAATCGTATTTGGAAGCGTTCTACAACTAAATAATAATGGATGGTACAAAGCGAATGAATATTAGCATTATATTGTTGGCTCAGCACTTTAACGTAACCGTACAATGTCTGGATCGAATTAAGCAATATACGTCTATGTCCTATGAACTTATTGTTGTCTCGGATAATGAATCTGCCGAAGTATCGAATTTCCTTGCTTATGAATATGGTGTTCATGTCATTCATAGCAGGAGTAAAGGGGTTGCAGCTTCATTTAATCTGGGCGCGCGGTCCGCTTCGGGTGATCGTCTTGTATTTATCCGCGATCAGATCATGGTAAATGAGGGGTGGCTTGAGCAGTTGTCGGGCTGTCTGGACCATCATCCGAATGCTGCGATCGTGGGTCCGAGGATGAATGACGTTAGCGGTGGCCAAAGGATTCCGATTGTTTATCAGAACATGGAGCAACTCTATCAGTCGGCGTCAATGCTTGCCATTGGGAAATCGATGTCTTGGACCCGGGTTCCTAGGCTTGTCAGTTTGCTAATGATGATACCGCGTCACTATTTTGAGCAGATGGGGTCCTTCGATGAGAGGTTTGAGGTTGAATCCTATGAGGACGATGATCTGTGTTATCGCGCATTATCTATGAATCTGGATATTTACATAGCGGAAGGATGCGTAGTCTTCCGGAAGGAACCTCCTTCAGTCAATCCCAATGATCCCGATTGGTACAATAACAGATTAATCTTGAATCGTGCTATGGCCATAAGTAAATGGGGATTCGATTTAACTTCGTCATTGCATTGCAGTACGCGAAAGGTCACGGTCAGCTTATGCATGATCGTGAAGAATGAAGAGCAAACCTTAGGACGTTGTTTATCCAGCGTGCGGGAGCTAGTCGATGAGATCATTATTGTGGATACGGGTTCGAGTGATGGAACCAAAGAGCTCGCGGCTTCTTATGGAGCTCGGGTTTATGATTTCGAATGGGTGAACGATTTCTCCAAAGCAAGAAATTATGCCTTCAGTCTCGCCACTCAAGAGTATCTGCTGTGGTTGGATGCGGATGATTATCTGCAATCAGAGGATGCAGAGGCTCTAGGGTCCGTTATATCCGGATTACCATGGGATATTGATGCCGTATCGATGCATTATTATCTCGACCGAGATAAGGACGGTAGCGTAACTTCGAGTTTAAGGCGGAATCGTCTGGTTAGACGAAGTTGTGGTTTCCGTTGGATTGGAATTGTTCATGAGTACCTGGAGGTCGAAGGCAAAGTACTCTATGCCGAGTTAGGCATAACGCATGATAGAAAGCATACGCAGTCTTCGCGTAATCTGCTTATCTATGAGGGGATGATCGAAGCGCAGGCGAGCTTCACTCCGCGGGATTTATTTTATTATGCTAATGAATTGTATGATCACGGCCAATGGCAGCGAGCGATAGAGCAATATGATACCTTCATTGCAATGCCGGATGGCTGGATGGAGGACAAGCTGCTAGCGAGTCGGCGTGCCGCCGATGCATTGGCGCAATTAAGCCGCTTTCAAGAAGCTAAGCTTAAAGTACTTCAAGCCTTTGCATTGTCACCTCCCCGAGCAGAAGCTTGTTGCCAATTAGGGTCTTATGAGCTAGTTGAACAACGGTTCGAGAATGCTGTTTTTTGGTACAAGCTAGCTACAGAAGTTCCTAAGCCGACTGAGCCTAACGCTAGAATAGACAATTCGGCATGGACGTGGCTGCCACATCTGCAATTATGCGTTTGTTATGATCGCTTAGGTCAACACGAAGAAGCTAACTATCACAATGAATTAGCTAGGGGTTACGTACCGAAGCATCCTAGCGTCATAGCAAATCGCGATTATTTAAAGCAATACGTAACTTTATATACTTGAGGGGGACATTGTTAATGGCAAGACTAAAGAGAGCGAAGGCAAGTGGCAAGAAGAATGGGAATCAATTAGCCTACAAGAGCTCCATGGCATTTATTCTAATGAGTCAGTTAATTGCACCATTGAGCCCTGCCTTTAGTGGTATTCTACCCCGGGCAAGCGCAGCGGCTTACAGCGATGTCAATACTTCTTCATGGGCGTACCAGTATATTACCAAAGCGTCCGCACTAGGGGTAATTGAAGGAGATGGTTCAGGCAACTTCAACCCGAACCGTCCAGTCACGAATCAGGAAGCGGTAGTTATGGTGCTTAGGTTCATGGGATATGAGCAACCAAAAGAAAATGGAACGAGCCTGCCCTTCACTGTGGATTCATGGGCAACTGTATGGATACAGCAAGCCATTGACATCGGCCTAATAATCCCAAGTGAGGAAGAGAGACCAAATACCGTCATCTGGGGAAAAGAGCAAGCAAGTCGCGAGTGGATAACACGTCTAATTATTCGTGCGGCAGGCAAGGAATCTGAGGCGATAGAGTTTAAGGATAGCAACATCGGTTTTTCGGATGCGTCAGACGCATCGGACTGGGCAGCAGGCTACATTAATGCTGCAGTAAACCGTAATGTCATTTCGGGTTTCCCTAATAATACTTTTAAACCTAAGCAGACGGCTACTCGTGCCGAGTTTGCTGCTATTTTATCTAAGACGGAAATATTTGCGAGCACGGTATCCGATCGAATTATCCATGGCTCTGTCGTCTCGATGTCGAAGAATTCTATCGAATTGTTAAGCAGCAGCGGCCAGACGTCGAAGTTCGAAATCAATACCCATTCAGTTCTGTTCGGAGACAATGGCAAGGGTGTGTTGCCTACAGGGGCATTGGTGACGCTCATCCATAATGGAGGAGTGGCTTCCTTCGTTGAAGTATTAGGAATGGTGGCATTAGGCCAGACAGGTTCAAAAGGTGATAAGGGAGACACGGGCGCAACTGGCGCAGCAGGTCAAAACGGGTCCTCTGGCTCCAGTGGACCGCAAGGCGCTACGGGAGCAACTGGAGCAGTTGGAGCAACAGGCGCAACTGGAGCTGTAGGAGCAACCGGAGCGACCGGACCACAGGGAGTGCAAGGCATTCAAGGAGTAACCGGGGCGACTGGAGCTAACGGTGTAACTGGAGCAGTTGGAGCGACTGGAGCAACCGGAGCAACCGGAGCGATCGGACCACAGGGAGTCCAAGGTATTCAAGGAGTAACCGGAGCAACCGGGGCGGCTGGAGCTAACGGTGTAACTGGAGCAGTTGGAGCGACTGGACCGACTGGAGCAATCGGAGCAACTGGACCACAGGGAGTCCAAGGTATTCAAGGAGCAACCGGAGCAACCGGAGCAACCGGGGCGACTGGAGCTAACGGTGTAACTGGAGCAGTCGGCGCGACTGGAGCAATCGGAGCAACTGGACCACAGGGAGTCCAAGGTATTCAAGGAGTAACCGGAGCAACTGGGGCGGCTGGAGCTAACGGTGTAACTGGAGCAGTTGGAGCGACTGGACCGACTGGAGCAATCGGAGCAACTGGACCACAGGGAGTCCAAGGTATTCAAGGAGCAACCGGAGCACAGGGAGTGCAAGGCATTCAAGGAGTAACCGGAGCAACCGGGGCGGCTGGAGCTAACGGTGTAACTGGAGCAGTTGGAGCGACTGGACCGACTGGAGCAATCGGAGCGACCGGACCACAGGGAGTCCAAGGCATTCAAGGAGTAACCGGAGCAACCGGGGCAGCTGGCGCATCAGGTGTATCAACAATAATTCCATTCTCTTCCGGAGCACCAATTACCGTAACGACAATCCCGGGGGGATTAACCGGCACAGGGGCAATGCTCGGATTTGGCAATTCGTACTCAGGAGCTAGCATAATAGGTAATACAATAGATTTGACTGGAAATTATGGTTCGAATCTTAACCTGGCGTTTGTCGTTCCGCGTAATGGTACGATTACTTCGATTTATGCTTTCTTCAGTACAACTACAGCAATGTCTTTAGTAGGCACAACCGTAAACATTCAAGCACAAATGTATAAAGCGGGTAGTAACAGCAATAGTTTTACTCCTATTAGTGGTGCAGCAGTATCCTTGGCGCCTAGTTTTACAGGAATAATATCTATCGGATCTATTAGTACCGGATCAGCAACAGGATTAAATGCTGCTGTTCAGGCTGGTGATCGCTTAATGCTAGTATTCACTTCTACAGCTGCCGGTCTAAGCTTGATAAATTCAGTAACAGGTTATGCGAGCGCTGGAATTGAAATTAAGTAATTCAAGATTTGGGGCTGGACCATCCATTTTATTTGATAGGAAGTGATTAAATTTGGCAAGAAAGCTAGTTTCGATAAAAAGATTGAGCTTACTGTTGGTGTTAGTTCTTATATTTCCATTCGTCATTCAATTTCCGTCTGCGGGGTATGCAAAAGGGCGTGCTTTTGAACAAGTAAAGCTGCTGGCTGCACCGGCGAATCTGGCAGTTAGCGGTACAACCTCCACAAGCATCGGCCTTACCTGGGATGCCGTAGTGGGAAGCTCTGACTCCGATGTGAGTTATAAGGTAAGCCTAGCGGAGCAGACCAATTCTAGCGTGACCGATGTGGTCTACACCTTTAATTCAGATGGGTTAACGGAGTATACGGTGAAGGGATTAGCTTCTGAGCGGAGCTATACATTCACGGTCCAAGCGGTAAATTTATCTGGACCTGTATCAAAAACAAGTCTCCCTTTAATCGCAAATACGCTTCCAGCAGAAGCACAATCTCCGACAACGAAAGAAGAGGAACTCCCACTAGCCGATCAAGAACCGCCGAGTAGCCCTAAGTTAAGTCTTATCGGTCGCACATCGGACAGTATTAGCATGGCATGGAGTTCATCCGATGATAATGTGGGAGTTGCGGAATATGTTCTATATCAGGACTCTAATCTGTTGGCAGAAGTAACGGTCAGCACAACAGTCTACTCGGCCGTCAACTTGAAGGCTGGACAAGAGTACACCTTTTTAGTACAAGCTATAGACGAAGCGGGGAATAAATCAGCATTCAGTAACGAGTTGAAGGTTAGTACACTTGATGATGTAAGTGTGGTTGGTCCGGTTATGAGCATGGGCAACGGGAATTCCTTCCATACATTGACTATCCAGCCGGATGGTACCGTATGGGCTTGGGGCAATAATAGGAAAGGTCAGCTCGGTGATAGTACGACCATTACTCGTAATAAGCCTGTGCGAATTGTTGGTTTGCCGGAGATAAGTGCCGCATCCGTTGGACAAGACCATTCCATCGCACTTGCGACGGACGGAACGGTTTGGACATGGGGAGGCAATAATGTGGGCCAGCTGGGTAATGGTGCGGTGGAGTCCCAGCTTATGCCGCAGCAAGTGCCTGGATTGGCGCATGTCGTAGCGGTTCAAGCGGGTGAGCAGCATTCGTTAGCGTTATTGTCCGATGGAACGGTGTGGGCGTGGGGACTTAATGCTTATGGGCAGCTTGGAAATGGTACCAACGAGGATAGCACATTACCGGTGCAGGTTGTAGGTTTGGAGCCAATCGCATCAATCTCGGCCGGAGCCTTTCATAATCTAGCGGTTAGCCGCGAGGGTCAGGTTTATGGATGGGGGTTCAATGCGTATGGTCAACTCGGCGATGACACAAAGATTGACCGCTCGACTCCCGTGCAAGTTGCTGAATTAAACGGGGTTGCGTCCGTATCTGCCGGTTTCTACCACAGCATGGCAGTGAAAAAGGACGGAACCGTATGGAGCTGGGGAACGAACGCCAAGGGGATTTTGGGTGATGGGACAACCGAAGATCATTATACTCCCGTTCAAGCGGTGGATCTTGGCTCAGTGATCAGCGTATCCGCTGGCGCCTTGCACAGCATAGCGCTGAAGAGGGACGGAACCGTATGGCTATGGGGAGCGAACAACGAGGGTCAACTCGGTGGTGGAGCTGAGTCAGAGCGTTCTATCGCGTCAATGCTCAATATTGGCAGTCGTATCGTTACTATTAGTGCAGGTTATATGAGCGGCGGAGCGGTTAGCGAAGAGGGAGCCTTGCTGACTTGGGGTTACAATGGACTAGCCCAGCTTGGTGACGGCACTTATACTAATGTCATTGATCCGGTTACAATTTCACTTGTAGAAGAAACTAATTGAATTTGAAGAGTAGGGAATTCCATGCCTAAGTGGCAGGGAATTCCCTATTTTTGTATGTCGAAAGAGAAAACTCTCTGCTTTGTTATTTGAAAGCAAATGTCTTTGTGGCTAAAAAAAGAGACTCTTCTATATAAATAGAGGAGTCTCTTTAATTATAACAATTTAGATAAATAGATTATGATTAGATTGATCGGCTTGACCGAGGTAATACCCTACACCGCCGATTTTTACGCCGTCGATCAGTTCTTCACGGGTGATGCCCATAAGGTCCATAGACATTTGGCAGGCAACGATCTCGACACCTTGGTCGACAGCCATCTGAATCAACTCTTCCAAAGAAGAGACATTGTTGTTCTTCATTACAGAACGAATCATTTTGGAGCCCATGCCCATCATGTTCATATTGGAAAGGGTTAGCTTCCGGCTGCCGCGTGGCATCATCGCTCCGAACATTTTTCCGATGAAATTTTTGTTCACAGGTACTTTCTCATCCTTGCGGATAATGTTTAAGCCCCAGAAGGTAAAGAACATCGTTACTTTTTTGCCGCTGGAGGCTGCTCCATTAGCAATGATGAAGGAAGCAATCGCTTTATCCAAATCCCCGCTGAACACAACCATCGTACTTGCGTTACTAGTTTGGACGGGTTGTGTTCCTGCTAGTGCGGATTCTTCGCTCAAACCTTTGCACAGATAAGCTTCGATCATGCCCGTAGGCAGCTTCGTTAATTGCAAAAGCGTGTGCTTAGACATACGAGCCCATGCCTTGATATCTTCATAGAATCCCGGATCGGAAGCCGTTACCTTCAAGATTTGTCCGTCCAAGAGCGGGTCCATGCTCATCTTGACTTGAATCAGCGGCCCGGGACAGCATAGTCCGCAAGCATCAAGCACGGAATCAGGTGTTAAATCTAATTCTTGTTTGGCTGGTGCGGATACGGGAATCCCATTTTCATTTCTCGTGGCCGTCGCCATTGCTGATCCAGACGCCGTAGCTGACCCAGATCCCGCTGCTGCAATCTCTTTGCTGGCTGCTGAAATCGTAGTGGTTGGCGCTGAGATATCTTTTTTCGTAGGAGTAAATTTGCTCAGTTGGTACGTCTTATAGCCGCCGGTCAGATTCTTCACACGGAAACCTTTTTGCTGCAAAATCCGGGAAGCCGTATAGCCTCTAAGTCCAACTTGGCAATACACCCAAATTTCTTTACTAGGGTCAAGCTCACTTAGACGACCACGCAAATCATCTACAGGGATGTTAATGGAGCCTTCAATATGGCCGTTGGCATGTTCGATTTCCGAACGCACGTCAACTAAAATGGTGTTGTTCTTGTCGCGTCCTTCTAAATCCTTTGGAACGAATACCGTGGTCATGCCTTGCAAAATATTTTCAGCGGCAAAGCCAGCCATGTTCACCGGATCTTTAGCGGAAGAATAAGGAGGGGCGTAAGAAAGCTCCAATTCCGATAAATCAGTGACCGTACCTCTGAACCGAATAACTGTGGCGATATCGTCGATACGTTTATCTACTCCACTGTAACCGACAGCTTGTGCTCCTAGCACCGTACCTTTTGGATCAAAAATCAGCTTCATAGATATCGGAGTTGCCCCCGGATAATAAGTTGCATGAGAGCTTGGATGTACGTAAATCACGTGATAAGGTAAGCCCAAGCGCTGTAGTGTTTTTTCGTTATTGCCTGTAGAAGCGCCTGTGATTCCAAATACTTTGATAATGGAAGTTCCTTGGGAACCTTTATAAGTAGTGTTTAGACCGCTAACGTTGTCCGCTGCAATCCGACCTTGTTTATTGGCAGGGCCTGCTAATGGAATGGCGGTTTTAGTTCCGTTTACGAAATCCATCACTTCGATCGCGTCACCGACAGCGTAAACCTGATCCAAGTTTGTCTCCATACGCTCGTTGACCAAGATATGCCCGCGTGGACCGAACTCTAAGCCACTATCCTTCAGGAAAGAGGTATCCGGCGAAACGCCGATAGCCAGCAGAACCATATCACTTTGCAGCACCGTGCCACTTGCCAATTGAACTTCTATTTGTTCACCAACATCTGCAAACCCTTGAACCATATCCGAAAAAATAAGATTAACGCCATGCTCATCAAGCTCTTTTGCCAAAATAGAAGACATTTCAGGATCGAACGGAGCTAAGATTTGCGGACCCGCCTCGATCAAGGATACTTCCAGTCCAGCTTCTCTAAGGTTCTCAGCCATCTCAACACCGATAAATCCACCACCAATCACAACGGCGGAACGAGTGCCTTCGGCTGCGACTTTGGTTTTGATTTTGTCAGTGTCGGGAATGTTGCGCAGCATGTGAATTTTGGAACTTTCGATACCAGGTAGATTCGGACGAATTGGCTTAGCACCGGGTGATAAAATAAGCGCATCATAGCTCTCTTCATAGGAGCCTTTTTCTTTACTTTCTACTCGCACTTTCTTGTTCACAGGGTCGATAGACACCACTTCGCTTTGAATCCGAACATCGATGTTAAACCGTTTATGCATCGCCTCCGGTGTCTGCACCAGCAGCTTGGAACGGTCCTGAATGGAACCTCCGATATAATAAGGTAGTCCGCAATTGGCAAAAGAAATGTACGGATCACGCTCAAACATTACAATATGAGCCTCTTCATCTAATCTCCGAAGCCTGGCGGCGGCTGATGCGCCTCCTGCAACTCCTCCGACAATCAGTACTTTTTTACTCATGATGATTTAGTCCTCCCCTAAAAATAGCTGAATTAGATGTTTGATCTTCTCGTCTTTAACAGAATAGTTAATTTCCAGTCCATTACGTTCGGTTTCGACAATGCCTAGGGATCTAAGCTTCTGTAAATGCTGTGATACCGTAGATTGTGGAAGGTCAAGACAGTCTTGCATGAAGCTAACGTTGCAGCTGCCTTTTTCAAGCAGTCCTTTAATGATGCATAAGCGAACGGGATGAGCGATAGCCTTTAAGGTTTCGGCGGTTTGGTTATAGGCTTTAAAATTTTTGTCCATGGTTATGAACTCCTCGCTTTACAATATCCTTATATCGTAATATTATGATATAGTGATATAAAAATCAAGTTATTTTTACAAAAGAGAAGGAGAGATGCTCGATGGCTTTTAAAATTCCAAAGGAAATTACTCCTCAGCAAGTGGCGGAACGTCTGAAGAATGGAGAAGCTCCTACGCTGCTGGATGTACGCGAACCCGCCGAATGGGTGGAGGGACATGTGATCGGTGCTAAGCATATTCCGCTTGGACAGCTGTTAATGCGTATAGATGAACTAGATCCTAATGCAGAGACAATTGTGATGTGCTTAAGTGGTGGTCGAAGTGGACTGGCGTGTGAGCTGCTGAGCGAAAAGGGATACAATGTTGTGAACATGACGGGTGGATTAGGTGCTTGGACGGATGATTTTTTGGTGCGGGGGTAATAGCCATGACGGTTCGGATCATACTATTTGTTCTATTAGTAATAAGTCTTGTGCGGGTCCTACGTTACGCTTGGCCTGTCCGTTCACTCTCATTTGTGGAAGCACGCGACGTTCGCGAATTAGCAGATCAATCATTGGACATGAAAATGCTCGATGTGAGGGATGCCGTAGATTATGAGAAGAACAATATCCGTGGTTCGATAAATATATCGCTTGGGCGGCTAGCTTATGTATGGCAGCATTGTCTATCCCCGGGCGATTCGGTCCTAATTCTTGCAGATAGTTATTATAAAAGAAACAAAGCTGCGAGAATTCTTTATAAGCAGGGCTTTCGAAAGTTATATGCGGTAAACGGTGATTTTTTAGGGAACAAAAGAACGCTCTCCGACATTTCTGTGAAAGGTTGTTGTGAAGGATAATGGATTTAAGCTCATGGATGTCCCGTCTCGGATTTGGTAAAAGCGCAAGTGTTAGAACATTGAAGCCGGCAGAATTCCGCAATGAAATGGATAGATCTAAAACAAAGCTCGTGATCGATGTACGCGAACCGGATGAATACAAGAGTGGATTTATTCAGGGGGCGAAAAACATCCCATTATCCCAGCTGGAGCAGCGACTAGGGGAAATCCCGAAAGATCGGGATGTGCTACTCTACTGCCGCAGTGGTATGCGAAGCAAAAGTGCAGCACGGATTCTAAGTAAGCACGGATATACTCGACTTGCACATTTGCAGGGCGGGGTAAGTAGCTGGGATGGGAAGTTGGGTCGGAGGTAGGCTTAGTGGATTTCATTTTATATTGAGGATAGGCTCACTGAGGTTGCTTTAACGTTGATAGTAGAGTGTTATTGACAGTATCAGAAAGCGAATACTATACTTTTGATTAATAGGACGAAGCACGTCCCGTACCGATATTGGGTGCGGGATTTTTTTATGTCGAGGAGGAGGGTGACGTATGGGATTTGCGGAGGAACATCGTAAGTGGGTAGAGGAGCATATAAGTCGAAGGACGGGAGAAAGGCGGGGGAGATTGAAGCGGGGACATGGCCATGGTGAGCGGATGTTTTTTGAGAAGGTATGGTGGGCTATGATGGGTCATCTTAATGACCTCCATCCTGAATATGAAGTGTTGGATTGGCGCAGCAGGCTCTACTTTGTTGATTTTGTGTGGAAACCTGGGCAGGTGAAATTTGCGTTTGAAGTAAAAGGCTACGGCCCGCATGTGCAAAATACAGACAGGACGCGCTATCGGCAGGAGCTAAATCGAGAGACTTATCTGCAAATCGCGGGTTATCGGGTGGTGGCGATTCCTTATGATGACCTGGAAGCAAGTCCTGAACTTACGATTACTTTGCTTCGGCCGTTGCTGATGCCGTACCTCGCATTGAGGCTGGAAGAGAAGGAGGAGTTCAGCCGACTGGAGCGTGATATTTTGCGGATTGCTGTGCGTTCGAATGGTTGTATTCGACCGGTTGATTTGGTGAAGGTGCTTGGGATTGATAAGCGTACGGCTATAAAAGGTTTGAGTCTTTCTCTGTAATAAAGGAAAGTTTAGTCCTATAGTTTTGGAGAAGAGTGGTAGAGTTTGCCGATATGAATATAAGCATTCCTTTAAGGATGATCAACTATGGTAAGCTTTCATAAAGAGGTACAAAAATCCCCTAGATATCGGCTGAAAGGCGTGAAATGGGCGAAAGAGGTACAAAAAGCATTCTGGGATATTACACGAGAGCAATATTGCATCGGAAATGGAGAATACGCGAAGAGGATATCATTCCTTCCCGTAATTTGTATAACAACACCAAAGTGTGTATTTTTGGACGAATGCAACGCAGGCGAAGCCTCCGTACATCCGGTAAAAATGCGCTAGGATCGCTTTTAATGACATGACCTTAGATATAGGATGGAGTGTGCAATATGGAATGTTTGGGATGTCGGATTGCTAATGGAATTGAGCCTAACGTAAAAGTAGTATATGAAAATGAATTTATTACTTGTGTACTAGATATCGCTCCGTTTAACGAAGGGCATACTCTGATCCTTCCTAAAAAGCATTACTGGGATCTCGAAGAAATCGATTCAGAGACTTCGTATGCGATAATGGATGGGTCGAAGAAGTTATCAGTCGTTCTGAAAACATTGTTCAAACCGGATGGTATAAGCATATGCCAAAATGGCGGAAAGTTTAATGATTTGACCCATTACCATATGCACCTTATCCCTAGATACGAAGGCGATGGATTCGCTTGGAGTGAACCACTACACCCACACGGTGCTGAGAAGTTATTAAGTCACACGCAAGCAAAGATTCTTAACTTATTAAAAAAGCAATAAACATAAAAAGGCATTCCTGAAGCGATATCAGGATGCCCCTTTCTTTAAACAGAGCGCACTAATCACATCCGCCACCGCCGCCAGAATCTCCTCCACCGAAATCTCCCCCGCTACTGTGCCCGCTATCCCCACTCCAACTATGCCCGCTGTCATGTCCGGAATGATGATGGGAGTCGCCACCGTGATGGTGATGATGTTGGTGGTGATTAGAGTGATTAGAGTGATTCGGGTTATTTGGATCTAATAGATCTGGATGGCTGGCTGCCATAAAAGACATACTGGCCGCATCATCACGTCTATTCCTCTCAAATTTGTTGCTGTTCGAGCTGCTTGAACCATTGCGAACTACGGCCTGTATGATAATAAATACAACAACTCCAATAAACAGGATTCCAAACACCACTATTGATCGCCCTCCCAGTTGTTCATTATAAGCTGTACTTTTTAAAATTGTACCATAATATCGAATAGATGGATTTAAGGGAATGGAATCAGCGATTAGCTGTTTTGATCAGAAACTCAAGATTTCGATAAAAAATACTGCCAAACTTCCAGTGAAGGTACGGCTCAGGAATTTCTATATTATTCACGTCCATCAGAGCATTCTCCACAACCATTTGTTTACTAATGCTAATTAGATCATTTATATATTGTCTGATTTGTTGGATATAAGGGCTAGAAGCAGCAGGTCCATGTCCAGGGACTAACAGGTCTACATTTAAATTCTCGATGAAAGTAAGTGCCTCCAACCATGATATAGGGTCACCATCTACTAGGAGTGGATGATTATGAACGGCGACAATATCTCCAACAAAAGCGATGGAATCCGAAGGTGAATATAGAATTGTATCACAATCAGTATGTGCTGCACCCACCGATAAGAGTTCAACGGTTCTCGCCGATCCGTGTAGGGTTATTTTTCGATCATAGGTCAGCTGGGGCAGCGTCACTTTAAGTGTTAGTATGGACTCTTTGATTTCTAGTAGATAGGAAAGCTCAGAGGACAGTTCTTTTTGTTTCAAAGCATGATGTTCGTGATCAATAGAAGCGTTTAGTTTAAGAATGTCTTCGTCTAGGTTAGGGAGAAGGTTCCTCATACGATTGAGCCATTCAGGTTGAGTCTTCATCATGAGCTCTCTTGTAGTACTAGAAGATACTATTAGTTCCTCCGAAAAGTGTTGGTTTCCTCTAACATGGTCTCCATGCCAATGACTGTTGATGATGTATTTTATGGGTTGATTAAAAAAATATAAAGCAGCCTCTCTAAGATCTTTACCTGCTTGTGGAGTATTGAACGTGTCGAAAATTAATGTGTGGTCGCCCATATCTATTAATCCTGCATTGCTCATGGCTCCGCCTTGCTCCTTGGCTTCAAGGACGTAAATTCCTTCGGTTATCGGTACACAATTAAAATGTCTGGAGTGAAACATGATCAACCTCTTTTCATAGGGAATCAAGCATCAATACTTTTGCTATTTTACAATTTTATGGAATTGATCGCTGTGAGATTGTTCTTTTTTTATTTAGAAAAGGTTGATTTTATCACCCCGATTTGCTACCATACGATGTAACTTAATAGTTATTGTTTTCTAGGGTTCCGCAGCTGGTGCACAGCTGGTCTGGTCCGAGGGAAAACGCACGAACAGCATCGTTCGTGTCTACACGGAGGGATAAAAGCCCGGGAGGTATCGTTATAAATGACGATGACCTTCCGGGCTTATTTGTTTGTTTCGTGGGCAATTATAAAGTTAGTGAATTGAAGGAGGGCTTGGAATGAAGAACAATTCAGAGTGGTTAAAGGTAGTTGGTGCAGCTGTTTTCGAGGTCATGTGGGTCATCGGCTTAAAACATGCCTCCACGATGTGGGAGTGGCTGATAACTGTGGTAGCTATAATAATAAGCTTCTATGTGATGATTTCAGCGAGTACCAAATTGCCGGTCGGCACGGTTTATTCCGTGTTTGTTGGTCTAGGAACTGCAGGTACAGTAGTTGCGGACATGGTTTTATTCGGAGAACCGTTCAAGTTGATGAAGCTGGTTCTAGTGGTTATTTTGCTGGCAGGCGTTATAGGATTGAAAATGGTGACCAAAGAAGCCGAAGTAAAGGGGGAGTCTTAAATGGCATGGGTATTTCTGGTTGTTGCTGGTTTATTTGAAATGTTTGGAGTAGCTATGATTAATAGGTTGAATAAACACCGGAATTTCCTGTCGTTAGCGCTGCTCTTTCTTGGTTTCGGAGCAAGCTTTCTGTTTCTGTCTTTAGCTATGAAGAGTCTGCCGATGGGAACAGCTTATGCGGTATGGACAGGAATCGGTGCATCCGGCGGAGCGATTCTGGGGATGATATTGTATGGAGAGGCCAAAGACTGGCGCCGGATCGTCTGTATTATTATGATTCTGGGGGCCGCTGTGGGACTAAAACTGATAGCTTAGTTTGGGATTCATTCGTAATTTTTCTCTACAAAAGAGAGATTAGTTAAAATTTAGACACGATTCAGATGTTTAGAAAGGTTCTTATAGGTCGTATAAAGTAAGTATACAATACTTCAATAAGGGGATTTTTAATATGACTAAGGATTCAATCGAACATTTGGCTGAAATCGCAAGAATGAACCAATCTAACCGCATGCTGCTTCCAGATGGAACGTCACTTTCCAGAATCGGGCAGGGAACTTGGAATATGGGCGATGACGCTTCCCGCAGGGAGGAAGAGATCGCTGCCCTGCGATTAGGCGTGGAACTAGGCATGAATTTAATAGATACGGCTGAGATGTATGGGGACGGGCGCTCGGAGCTTTTAGTGGGTGAGGCTATCAAGGGTATTCGGGATCAAGTTTTCTTGGTGTCAAAAGTCTATCCACATAATGCCGGGAATGAGCGCCTTATCCGCAGCTGTGAAGAAAGTCTGAAACGTTTGAATACGGATCATCTGGATCTTTATCTGCTGCATTGGCGGGGAGATATTCCACTAGAAGAGACTGTTGTAGGTATGGAGAAACTAGTCTCTCAAGGAAAAATAGCAAGATGGGGTGTATCCAATTTCGATGTCGACGATATGAAAGAACTGCTTGGTATTGCTGGAGGAACTCATTGTGCTACCAATCAGATTCTATATCATTTAGGGTCCAGAGGAATTGAAACTGAATTGCTGCCATGGCAACGAAGCCACAAGATCCCGGTAATGGCTTACTCACCGCTTGCTCAAGCAGGTTCACTCCGAAAAGGAGTGATCGAGAGTGAAGTCGTTCAGGAAATCGCCAGTGCGCATAATGCAACTCCGCTTCAGATTATGCTAGCTTGGACAATGCGTGAAGAGGATATTATTTCTATTCCAAAAGCTTCTTCTCGTGAACATGTCATTGAGAATGCTGCCGCAGGCTTGATTACCCTAAGTAAGGATGAAATTTGGAAGCTGGATGAAGCTTTCCCAATACCGTCTTGGAAAGTGCCGCTGGATATGATTTAAATAAGCGCTATTCACATAAAAGAAGCCCTCATTCACTGCGAAAGTGTTTGAGGGCTTCTTCTTTCATTTCTTATGCGATTAGCTGTTTTCAATAATTGTCTGTAACGTAGTCCGGTCAAGACCTTCTACCAGCTTGATCAGAAGCTCTTTAGCAGCATCGTAGTCATCGCTGTGAATCACTGATGAAGCGGTGTGTATGTAGCGGGAGCATATTCCGATTACAGCAGAAGGAACGCCGATTCCACTAACATGAACTTGCCCCGCATCTGTTCCACCTTGAGAAACAAAGTACTGATATTTGATCCGGTGGGTATCCGCTGTATCTTGTACATATTCAATCAGACCGCGATGTGTAACCATCGTAGGATCAAAGATGCGCAGGAGAGCTCCTTTACCCAGGTGGCCAAATGCTTGGCTGTCTCCTGTCATATCTGCAGCAGCGCTCGCGTCCAGACCGAAGAAGATGTCCGGTGACAGGAGATTAGCCGCAGTACGCGCGCCCCGCAAGCCTACTTCCTCTTGTACAGTTGCACCAGCAAAAACGGTATTCGGCAGCTTTTTACCGTGCAATGCTTTAACTAGTTCAATGGCGAGACCTACGCCGTAACGGTTGTCCCAAGCTTTCGCCAAGATTTTTTTGGGATTAGCAAGAGGGGTAAACGGACAAATAGGCAGAACTTGTTGGCCTGGTCTAACGCCAAAGCTTTCTGCTTCCTCACGGCTGTCTGCACCGATATCGATATACATTTTGCTAATCTCACCAGTCTTGCCGCGTTCTTCGTTGCTTAGCAAATGGATAGGCGTGCTGCCAACAACACCGGTCAGCGTTCCTTTAGGTGTAATGATATGTAGGCGCTGGGATGCAACAGCAGAGGCAAGCCAGCCGCCAAGGGGTTGAAAACGAATCATCCCGGTGTTAGTAATTCCAGTTACCATGAAACCTACCTCGTCAAAGTGCCCGGCGACCATAATCTTTGGTCCGTTCTCTTCGCCGCGCAGTATGCCGAACAAACTTCCGAGACGATCCTGTACGAACTCATCAGTATAAGGAGTCATAGCATCCTTGACGTAAGCGCGGAGTTCGCGCTCAAATCCTGGGGCTGAGGGAAATTCGGTAAGTGTTTTAAACATGTCCAATGTTTCTTGATTCATATGAATTCACTCCAATTCTTATATTTCTACGAGAAACGGATGTTATCCATAATGGATGGCATCGTTATTTCTTCCTTCAACCTAGTATGAACATTCTGAGCTCACTTGTCCATGATTAGAGACATTGAACACCGGGCACGAGCTCCACGAATACTATGCATTAGAGGCTTTGGTGGCAGGAGCCTTAGAAAGGATGCGAAGACGAATGAGGGTAGCGGGCAGCGTACCCAAAAGAAGGGTGCAGGGAGGATTCTCTAGTAAAAGCCTACAAGTAAGCGGAATGCGCAGAAGATACTGGCGCCACAATCCAAGGGAAAGAGAAGCAGTACTTATTTTTGTGCTTTTCTTATTGCTGATTGTTGTGTTACTGTATTTTTCCTGAACTGGAGGGACATAACGAAGCGGAGGATGGCAAACAATAAGGAAAACTTCTAAGCGAAGAACAACTTGAGGGGCTTTAAAGTGAGTACAATGATGCTTGTCAGCCCCCTTCGCCTAACTTTCAGGAGGTGCCTCAATGCCGGCGAAAACTAAGAAATCGGGTGTCAAGCTGAAGCTTGACACCCTGACTCCACAAGATTACGAGAAATTGTCCAAGCCCTTTGTTCCTGCTAGGCCCGTATTTAAGAACTGCATACGAGCGTTTATTGCTGGCGGCATAATCTGTGTTATTGGACAAGGTATTCAGGAGGCTTTTATGGCCATATTCGATATGACCTCCAAGGAAGCCGCCAGTCCGACAGTAGCGGTGATGATACTGCTCTCTGTAATCCTGACCAGCTTTGGTGTGTACGACAAGATGGCTCAGTGGGCTGGTGCTGGAACTGCAGTTCCAGTTACGGGGTTCGCAAACAGTATGTGCTCTGCAGCTTTAGAACACCGCGCTGAGGGCCTTGTGCTTGGTGTAGGCGGCAATATGTTTAAGCTAGCGGGTTCAGTCATCGTATTTGGAGCTGTCGCTGCTTTCATCATTGGGATCGTGTATCTCATCTTGGGCACAGGTGGAGGTGCACATACATGAAACAGCTTGGTAGTCAAACTTGGGAGTTCACGAACCGTCCCGTTATTTTAGGTTCTTCCGCAGTAGTTGGCCCAGAGGAGGGAGAAGGTCCTTTAGCTTCAGATTTTGATTTTATATTTGATACGCTGGAAATGGACGAGAAGACATGGGAGAAGGCCGAGCGCGCTTTGTTCGAGAAGGCTTCCCATCTGGCTCTGATTAATGCGAATATCGATAAACAAAAGCTGGAGTTTTTTGTTGGCGGCGATTTGATGAACCAGATTATCAGCAGCTCTTTCGCGGCGAGAAAATTAGGTGTGCCTTATCTCGGAGTCTTTGGTGCTTGCTCTACTTCTATGGAGAGCCTTGCTATTGCCTCAATGATCGTTGATTCTGGAGGCAGTAAGTATGTGCTCGCGGGAACATCCAGCCATAACTGTACAGTGGAGAAGCAGTTTCGTTATCCAACGGAATATGGCTCGCAGAAACCCCCGACAGCACAATATACAGTTACAGGTTCGGGCTGTGCTGTAGTAGGTCAAAATGACGGCTCTGGTAACCATCCAGTCGTGGTTTCAGCCACACTTGGACGTATTATGGATCTTGGTTTGACAGATCCTTTTAATATGGGTACGGCTATGGCACCCGCGGCGGCGGATACAATTACTGCGCACTTTCGGGATACAGGCCTATCGCCCGGGCACTATGATTTAATTGTTACCGGAGACCTGGCATCTGTAGGCTTACCTATAGCCAAAACCCTGTTAGCTAAAGAGGGAATTCCTATGGAGCAAACTACTTTTGATGATTGCGGTCTGCTCATTTACGACCTTGAGAAACAGAAATATGTGATCGCTGGAGGAAGTGGCTGCGGGTGCTCAGCGGTTGTAACCTATGGCCATATTCTTAAACGTTTAAAAAAGGGTCAACTTAAACGGGTGCTAATAGTCGCAACGGGTGCACTTTTATCCCCTCTGTCTTATCAGCAAGGAGAGAGTATTCCGTGTGTGGCTCATGCTGTTGCGATAGAAAGTGGAGGTGAAGCATAATGATGATCTACTTATGGGCTTTTCTGATTGGAGGAGCCATTTGCGTTATAGGGCAGCTGATGTTCGATGTATTGAAGCTGACACCTGCACATACCATGAGTACATTAGTAGTTGCCGGGGCGATTGCGGATGCTTTTGGAATATACGATCCGCTGGTGAAGTTCGCAGGTGCTGGTGCAACCATTCCAATCACAAGCTTTGGGAATTCCTTGGTCCACGGTGCATTAACAGAGCTGGAACGAGATGGCTGGATTGGCGTAGTTACGGGGATTTTTGATATTACAAGTGCGGGTATTTCGTCAGCTATTGTGTTCTCCTTTTTGGCTGCTTTAGTAGTACGTCCTAAGGGTTAGCCAAGTATGATTCTATTTGAAACGGTTGTCGTCTGAAAAGACGGCAACCGTTTTTTGTTTAAAACTTGTAGGATGTTTCATCTTATGGTTTTTTTTGTATACTGACTTCGTGATCTTCAACAATGTACTTTGGGTCCCCTAATCATGTAAAATATAAATAATACTGCTTATTCTGGCTAGGAGGATCATATATGCCCGTACGTCAAGAATCGATGCACATCATGAATGCTGTACGCACTAATCTGGAATCCTGCATACTTGGAAAATCATTTGAAATACAATTACTGTTAACTGCACTGCTTGCTGGAGGTCATGTATTGATCGAGGATGTACCGGGAACAGGAAAAACTCAGTTAATACGAGCACTTTCAAGATCAATGTCCGGTGAATACCGCCGGATTCAATGTAATCCGGATATACTTCCAAGTGATATTACAGGTGTTTCTGTGTATCATCCTAGGGATGAGATGTTTCATTTCCGGCCAGGTCCGGTGATGACGAATATTCTGCTAGCCGATGAAATTAACCGTGCTACAACGAAAACACAATCCGCACTTCTCGAAGTGATGGAGGAACGAAACGTAACTGTGGATGGCGAGACGTATCCACTTCCGCATCCTTTTATGTTGTGCGCTACCCAGAATCCGATAGATTTTGAGGGAACTTACACGCTTCCTGAAGCTCAATTGGATCGATTTATGCTAAGAATTAGCCTTGGATATCCTGATGCAGCGACTGAGAAAAATCTATTGTTGAGTCATCAGGAAGGCCAACCAGTGGACAGGCTTTCGCCAGTAACAAGCATGGAACAAATCGCAGGGATTCAGGAAGAGATTCGTGACATCTTCATGAGCGATCCTGTACTGAATTACTTGTTAGATATTGTACGGCAGACAAGAGAGCATCCACTAGTAATGCTAGGTGCAAGTCCACGTGCGTCACTATCCTTTATGATGGCTTGTAAAGCTTATGCCTTTTTGCAGGGAAGAGACTATGTTCTGCCTGATGATGTGAAGATCCTTACTCCATTTGCCTTGGGTCACCGGATATTGCTGCGTCCAGAGTCGCGCCTTGATAATATTAGCGTAGAATCTTTGCTTCAAAAGCTTCTGCAGAGCATTCATGTGCCTGTTACGATGAGGCAATGATATGAGACGTTATTTGTCGTCGGTAGCAGCCATCATTCAGCCATCTAAGCTCGCAAGCATCCTTGTAATTTGGAGCATTACACTCCTATATGTACTTTTTCAGGGCGGGAAAACGGCATTTATGTTGTTTATCATGGTCTCTGTACTTATTGCATATTTGATTGCTGGAGGTTTAGGAGGCGTTCGGCGAGCTAAGGGCACTCGCAGTCTTTTTTCTGAACAGGACAAAGGGGATTTGCTCTCTGCAGGAGGGCATCTTCGTGTAAAACTTAAGGTTACAATACCCGGCATTTTGCCCTTGCCTTACGTAGTTGTGAGAGAGGTGCTTAAACGGCATAATGGAGAATCGTGGGTGTTTGAAGAGAGTGTGATCCCAAGCCTCAGAGGCATTGGGGAACTGAAGTTTCAGACACCAGCCCTAGAGCGTGGTACCTACACGTTCGCTAATACGGATATTATCAGCCAAGATATATTTGGGCTAGTCGAGCATAAAGGGACATTTTTATCTGAAGGACAGTTTCAGGTGTTGCCTCGTGCGATCTACGTTCCGCGCTGGCAGTTATATGAGAGGAAGTCCCGGCTATCAGGGCCGCAGACCTCCGTTGTTCAATCTCGGCGTGAAACCACACAAATTAATGGCGTCCGTGACTATGTATACGGTGATCGCTTGACGCGAATTCACTGGAATGCCACTGCTAAGACCGGTTCTTGGAAATCCAAAGAGTTTGAGCATGAGTCGATTCCCAAAACCATTCTAGTTCTTGACGGAAGCGCATCAGCTTATATGAATACGAATCAATTTGAATTAGCAGTTTCTGTGACGGCATCACTACTCGGATTTGGAATTCGAGAGAGAATTGGAATTGGCCTATGTTGTTTGGATAAAACCACGAAGGTATTTGCACCCGTTGAAGGTGCTGCTGAACGACAGAAGATGATTCAGTATTTAATCGATCTTAACGCTGAAGGGCGGGGTCCGCTTATCTCCCGATTGGAAAAAGGATACCGTATGTTTCCTAAGGGTTCTTACTTCGTGTTGATCAGCCCGCAGCGTGGACAGCCTGTACTTGATGCACTGCGTTGGGCTGACAGCAGAGGGATGACAGCTTCTCACATTCATGTGCGAAATTCGGCAGAGATGAACAAAGGTAACGATTGGATTGATGTCCTTAGATCACGTGGAATAAACGGTTATGGTATTAGCTCACTTCAAGAGCTTCCCTTAGTGTTAGGAGGGGAGGGCTGATATGAGAACCTGGTGGAATCAGATAAAATTCTCCTGGCACCGTTCCATTGGCCTAATTTGGCTATTGATTATTGCACAGCAGTGGATTTCTTATACGGAACCCATCTGGTTAAATCAAACCACTGCTTCTGTATGGGCTGCTTTAATAACAATTACAGTCATTGAAATTCTTATCCCTGTTAAAGTTAAGTTTAGACTGTTGATGGAAGCAGTAGCTATTATCTATATCGTTTATCGAACCATTACTAATTATGGAATTTATGTTCCTGACCCATGGGCATTAACCCTTGCAGATAGGCTCCAGGATATTAGTGTTCATATGGTGCCGTATATCTGGTTTGCTCTTGGTGCATCTGCTTTGCTGTTGCTTTCGTCTTGGTGGGTATCCTCGAAGAAGCGTATCTTATGGTTTATTGGAATGAACATTGTAGCGCTGGCGGCTCTTGATTCCTTTACGTCTATTGTATTGTGGCAAGAAGTGGCTTGGACGGTATTTGCGGGTATGGGATGGCTTGTCAGCCAGCACCTGAGAAGTTTTCAGCTACACTATCCGCGTGGATGGGTACATTTGATGGAATATCCCTCGAAAATAGTCATGAATATCGCAATCGTCTTCTCTCTGGTTATCCTAATCGGTGTGAATATGCCGGATGTAAGGCCTACTTTGACGGATCCATATACAGCATGGCAAGAATGGAATGGAAATGGAAAGTCTTCTGGTAAGAGCACAACTGGAACATCGAAATCCAATACGGGCTCAAGCTCCTCTATTAATAATACTTCGTCTGGCTACAGTCTGAATGATGATAATCTGGGCGGGGGCTTTAACTTCGATTATACTCCGGTGATGACAGTGGTTTCGGACTTGCGGATTTATATGCGTGGAGAGACACGCAGGATCTACTCCGGAAGCGGATGGACGGATAAGGATCGATTGAAGCGGGGACCTGTAGAAGAAGTGGAGACAGGTAAACTCTTGGAGCAAAATGTTGCCCCTAAGGTCACTACCCGAACATTGAAACAAACGGTTAGAGTGCTTAACAATAATGAATTTCCTGTGTTGTTCGGTGCGTATTCAGTTACTTCGGTGGATTCGTTAAATGATGAGGAAGCTGGAAAAGGTCTTTTTTGGAGAGATCGTGATAGCGAGCTTTTATGGGATATTAATGGGAAGAACCGCGATTATCCTTCGAGCTTTGAGGTGACTTCTGAAGTTCCTGTCATTCCTGTTCAGGAATTGACAGCGAAGACCTATGAGGAGCTATACAAAGGTAATGATCTGGAGGAAAGCTTCCTTCAGCTACCTGACGATTTCCCTCAAAGGGTTAAGGAACTGGCCGAGGAAATTACAGCACAAGCAACAACACCGTATGAAAAAACAGCGCTTTTGCAACAATACTTACAACAAACCTTTCCATATACCAACAAGCCGGATATATCACGCGTTTCAAGTAAGGATTTTGTGGATGGATTTTTGTTTGAGCTGAAGGAAGGCTACTGTGATTATTATTCTACGGCACTGGTTACTATGGCACGGTCCCTTAACATTCCTGCAAGATGGGTTAAGGGGTATGCACCTGGCGAACAGCCAGAAATGCCTATGAATCCGGCGCAGCAGCAGGCGGGTGCAGCGAACAATAACTATACGATTACCAATGCAGATGCCCATTCTTGGGCAGAGGTCTATTTTGGTGAGTATGGTTGGATTCCGGTTGAAGCTACTCCGGGATTTAATGTGCCTCTTCTGACTCAGAATGAGCAAATACCTGAAACAGATCCGGAAGATCAAGAAGATGCAGCAGAACCTACACCAGCACCTGTAACTAATGCACAAGGAGATCAAGGCTTACATGTAGGTTTATGGGTAGTTTTGGCTGCAGTGGTTGTACTGCTTTCCTGGACAATTTTTAAAACTTGGCATATGCGCTTTAAGCTTCGCTTCTTCATTCAACAGATGCGGATGGGTCGTCCATTAACACCTGATCAGAAAGTTGTGGCGGAAACTGAGCGCTGGATAAGGTATTTGCATCGTAAGGGAATGATGAAAGAAGAACATGAAACATTGCGTGAAGCCGTAGTCCGCTGGAGTCAGGAACGACCCGCTGTGGCCAATCATCTTTCTTCACTGTTAACGATGTTTGAACAAGCGAAGTATAGCCCTGATGTTATTGAAGACAAAGACTGGCAGAGCGTGTATACTGAAGCTTTGCGGCTGCGGAGAACGATTAGATCCAAGAAATAGCGCGATTGCAGTAAATCATTGATATAGATTTATTTGCGTAGCGCATGGAGTATGTTATAGTTTTTTGTATGAAATCGAGGTGAACGTATTGTTTGAAATGTTAGTTCCCAAACTCCGGGTGAAGACGGTATTCGATATTTCTCTAGAAGAGCTGTATCGACAGGGATACCGTGGAATCATTACGGATCTGGATAACACACTGGTCGGTGCCAAAGCGCCTATGGCTACTCCGGAGCTGTTGTTATGGTTTGAGAAGGTGAAGGAAGTGGGCTTTAAGCTCATCATCGTATCCAATAACAACATGGATCGGGTGTCACGCTTTGCTACACCGCTTAATATTGAATTTGTGCATCAGGCTCGTAAACCGAGTAATGCTCCTTTTCTTAAAGCGATGAAGCAGATGGAGTTGCCACCGGAGCAAACGATTGTGGTGGGAGACCAAATGCTTACAGATGTATACGGCGGCAATCGGCTTGGCCTGTATACCGTATTGGTGCTGCCAATCTCCGTTAAGGATGAAGGGTTCGGCACAAGATTTAACCGCCGGGTAGAGCGAGTTGCTCTGACACGGCTTCGTAAAAAAGGATTGTGGCACGAGGAGGATAAATAGTAATGAACGAACAAAGTGAAACACAGCGTCCTGAGAAGTGCAGCGGTTGTGGGATTAAGCTTCAGACGGAGCATAAGGATCAACCAGGATACCTTCCGGAAGTCGCACTAGATCGGGACCCTGTGATTTGCCAACGCTGTTTCCGGATTAAGAATTATAACGAGGCTTCATCTGTTTCTGTGAACCAGGATGAATTTCTTCGCTTGCTGAGTGGGGTAGGGGAGAAGAATGCACTTGTTATTCATATTGTTGACATTTTCGATTTTGAAGGCAGCTTGATTTCCGGCCTTCAGCGGTTTGTCGGCAATAACCCAGTTATTCTTGCAGTGAATAAGTGTGATCTGCTACCTAAGGTTACCAACTGGAATAAACTGCGTAACTGGATGCAGCAACGCTGTAAAGAAGAAGGATTGCGGACAGCTGAAATCGTACTTTGTAGTGCGAAACGTAACCAAGGCTTCGACCGTTTGCTGGAAGCTGTAACAGAACTGCGCGGTCAACGTGATGTTTATGTGGTGGGTGCTACGAATGTAGGGAAATCCACGCTTATCAACCGTTTGATTTCGGACTATAGTGATTTGGAGCAGGAGTTAACCACCTCGCGTTACCCTGGCACAACACTCGATACGGTTAAAATCCCACTGGATGATGGCCACTATATTATAGATACGCCAGGGATTGTGTATCCATGGCGTTATAGTGAACTAGTTGAACGTCAGGATTTGGATGCAGTTATGCCTGCCAATCCGTTGAAGCCTGCTGTCTATCAGTTGAATGAAGGACAGACGCTATTCTTTGGCGGACTGGGACGTTTTGATTTCGTGCAAGGTCAGCATCAATCGTTCACTTGCTTTATTAGCGGTACTTTAAAAATCCATCGTACGAAGCTGGAACGTGCAGATTCTCTTTATGCGGACCATCGAGGTGAAATGTTGTCCCCTCCAGGAAGTGATCGGATGGACAAGCTGCCACCATGGCAACGGCATGAGTTCCGAATTAATAAAGGCAGTCGGAGCGATCTCTATATTTCAGGTTTGGGATGGATTAAGGTCAACGGGACAGAAGGCGCAGTCGTGGCTATCCACGTTCCGCGTGGCGTGAAGGTGCTTACCCGCCCTTCGATGATCTAACGGGGAGGCTATTACAGTGTCTTTGATAACTGCAACCGAGGACTACAATACCGGGAATATCCTGCTGGGTGTAATGGGAGATCCTATTATACAATCAAAATCTCCTATTATGCATGAAGCAGCACTGAAAGCACTGGGAATTCCGGGTGCTTACGTGCCGCTTCATATCCTTCCGGAGAATCTGGAGAATGCGGTGCAGGCAATTCGCACGCTTGGGTTCCGTGGGGTAAATGTGACGATTCCGCATAAGGTTGCGGTGATGGCTCATATGGATCTATTAGATGAAAGTGCGGTAGCCGTTGGTGCAGTCAATACGATTGTTAATAATAACGGGATACTCACTGGATATAATACGGATGGAATCGGTTATGTACGTTCGCTTAAAGCGGAAGCCATTTCTGATTTGTCAGATACGAAGATTATGGTAATTGGAGCCGGTGGAGCAGCAAGAGGAATTGTTGCTGCGCTGCTTCAGGAGAAGCCTTCTTCTATCCTTATCGCTAATCGGAGTGCTGATAAGGCACGGGACTTGGCTGCAGATTGCCAAGGCAAAGGGAATGTCATCGGGATTAGCATGGACCAAGTGGCGGAAATGCTGGATGGTGTTGATGTACTGATCAATACTACCTCCGTAGGAATGTATCCTCATATGGATGAGACACCGATAGACCCTGGATTGCTTCGTGCAGGTATGGTCGTAAGTGATCTGATTTATAATCCGTTGCATACTCGGCTATTGTTAGAAGGACTTGAACGGGGCTGTACGATTCATGGAGGCCTCGGGATGTTTGTCTATCAGGGAGCTTATGCATTGGAGTATTGGACAGGGCAACCAGCTCCTACGGAAATCATGCGACAGACTATACTCCATTGTCTGGGTGGAAAAGAGTAAGAAATGGATTCATCAATTTAGGGTAATAATATATGTTAATTAAGGAGTTATTCATTTATGTTAACTGGTAAACAAACACGGTATCTTCGTTCATTGGCTCATCATCTCGATCCTATTTTTCAAGTGGGTAAGGGTGGAGTAAACGATCACCTCGTACGTCACATTGAAGAAGCTATTGAGAAGCGTGAGCTAATGAAGATTAGTATACTGAGCAATAATATTGAGAATCCCAAGGAAATCGGCGCGCTACTTGCCGAACAATCGGGTTCTGAGCTTGTACAAGTGATCGGCAAGACCATTGTACTGTACAAGGAATCACGTGATAACAAAACCATTGAGCTGCCACGCTAATACCTGAAAGCATACTACCGAGGAGGTCGTCCTCTTGAAAGTTGGAATTATGGGAGGTACCTTTGATCCTCTTCATATCGGTCATATGATGGCAGCGGAAGCAGCTAGAGAAACTTATGGACTTCAAGAAGTATGGTTTATGCCTTCTCATATTCCGCCTCATAAACATGAGGCAGGAGTATCTGGAGCTGATCGGCTGGCAATGGTGCAGGAAGCGATAAAGAATCATGAAGCTTTTCGCACATTAGACTGGGAAGTTGTCAGAGGTGGCGTTTCCTACACGTACGAGACCATAAGACGGCTGCAAGAGGCGTATCCGCATTTCGATCTTTATTTCATCATTGGAGCGGATATGGTCCAGTATTTACCGAAATGGAACGAGATTGAAGAGCTTGTGCAGCGGCTTACATTTATCGGCGTAGGTCGTCCGGGAACACCTCTTGATCTAGAAGCATTGCCAACATATATCGCAGAAAAAGTGCTGTTAGCAGATATGCCTCTGGTTGATATTTCGTCAACGATGTTAAGAGAACGGGCTGCAGCGGGCAAATCCATTCGTTATATGGTACCTGAGGCAGTGTTCGATTTTGTTCAAAGGAGTGGATTGTATGGCATACAGTCGCGAAGCTCTAATTGAGGCGGTTTCAACACAAATGCCTGCTAAACGCTGGAAGCATACACTGGGCGTCATGGAGTCATCCATTCAACTAGCGGAGCAATATGGCGCTGATCCTGAGCGTGCGGAGACAGCGGCAATTCTGCATGATGTGGCCAAGTATTGGCCTGTGGAGAGAATGAAGGAGATTATCGAGCAGAATCATCTGAACTTGAATCTTCTGAATCATGACAAGCAGTTGTGGCATTCGGAAGTAGGTGCCTTTGTAGCAGAGCATGATTATGGGATCACAGATCCAGATATTCTGAATGCGATCCGTTTTCACACCTCAGGTCGTGAAGACATGAGTTTACTTGAGAAAATTGTCTGTCTCGCCGACTATATCGAGCCTGGCCGCGATTTTCCAGGGGTTGATAAGATACGTAAGCTGGCAAAAGTAAGTTTGGAAGAAGGACTAGTTGCGGGATTTGATTCTACGATTAGTTTGTTACTGGAAAAACGCCGAGTAATCTTTCCGTTAACGGTACTGGCACGTAATGATTTAGTTAGAATATTGGAGGATAAAATATGAGTGTACAACCAAGCAAGCTGTTAGAACTGGCCCTTAAGGCTGTGGAAGATAAAAAAGCAATGAACGTAGTGGCATTAGATCTGCGTACTGTTTCACCGATTAGTGATTACTTCATCGTGTGTCATGGTAATTCGGATATCCAAGTACAGTCCATTGCTACCGAAGTCCGCAAAGTGGTCCATGAAGCAGGCGGCGTAATCAAGGGGATTGAAGGAATGGATTCAGCACGCTGGGTGCTGATGGATCTTGGTGATGTTATCGTTCATATTTTCCACCGCGATGAACGTGAATATTACAATATCGAGCGTCTGTGGTCGGATGCGAAGGTAGTGGAGACTGTATGAGCCTGATTGCAGGAACTACAGTTACACTTAATGTAGTAAGAGAGGTTTCCCCATACGGATTTTTCCTGAATGCAGGAGATCAGGATGTTATGCTGCATTATACAGAGCTTACCGAGAAGGTTAAGACAGGCGATAAAGTTGAAGTCTTTATCTTCTTTGATACCGAGGATCGTCTTGCGGCAACGATGAAGAAACCGTTTCTAACGTTGGGTGAGATGGCTTTATTGGAAGTAGCTGATATTCATCCGCGTCTAGGTTGCTTCTTGGAAATGGGCCTTGGACGGCAGCTTCTGCTGCCCATTCGTGAGCTTCCAGAGCTTCCAGAGCTGCGCCCTCAGATCGGTGACTATGTGTATGCGATTATGGAGCATGATAAACAGGGGCGTCTTCGTGCTAAATTAGCCGGAGAGCAGGAACTAGCTCCGCTAGCACTTCCTGCACCTGAATCCTGGATGGGACAGACTGTAACAGCCCGGGTGTACAAACCGCTGCAGATGGGGACTTTTGTTCTTGTAGATGCTGGGGTTTTAGGCTTTGGTATTATCGGAATGGTCCATTCCTCTGAACGGAGTCGTCTACTGCGTCTTGGAGAACAGTTCGAAGCACGTGTCTCCCATATTCGCGAAGATGGTCGTGTTAACCTTTCTATGGGTCTCCGTAAAGAGGTAGGCATGGATGTAGACTCTGCCAAGATTTTGGAGTTCTTACATGCCCGTCCGGGTGGAGCGATGCCTTATTCGGATGCAACACCACCCGACATTATCAAGCAGCGTTTCGGAATTAGCAAATCAGCGTTTAAGCGTGCGCTTGGAAAGCTGATGAAGGAAGGCCATATTACCCAAAAAGAGAATTGGACGTATCTTGCTCCTAAGGAAGAGGAAGGTTCAACCGAGGGAAATAAAGAAACCTCTGAATAACAGAATCATATTAAATGATGTAATAGAAAGCGGTGTACTAGTGTCTTCCTATGGGAAATTTGCTTATGTATACGATGAGCTCATGGCAGATATGCCGTATCCTGACTGGATCTCCTTTGCTGAAACCGCATGGAGCAAATACGGTAAGCCTGTAACCGTGGCTGAGCTTGGCTGCGGCACAGGGAGTATCACCATTCCTTTGGCAGGATCAGGGTATCATATGACCGGAATCGATCTATCTTCAGATATGCTCTCAGTGGCACAGCGAAAAATGGAGGAGCATCCCCATGGACGGCGCTTTTTGCGCGAAGGTAGTGTTCGATGGATTAGACAAAACATGAAGGAATGGGAGCTTCCAGAGCCTGTGGATTCTGTGATTTCTTTCTGTGACTGTCTGAATTATGTGCTGGAAGAAGACGATATCAGAGCTGTCTTTGCTAGTACCTTTGCAGGACTGAAGCAAGGCGGCACCTTTCTGTTCGATGTTCATCATCCAAACACACTAATCCGTTATGAAGAAGAGCAGCCCTTTGTTCTGGACGAACCGTCGGTGTCTTATATTTGGACTTGTGAAATGGATGTTCCACGCCGTGAGATAGAACATCATCTGTCCATTTTCGCGCGGGAAGAGGGACGGAGTGATGTATATCGCCGTTTCGAAGAAACACATATTCAGCGTGCCTACGATCCTCAGTGGATGAAGGATGAGCTGCTTAAGGCTGGATTTAGTGAAGTGAAGACTTACGCCGATTTCGAGTGGATAGAGGCGGATGATGATGCGGAACGTTTATTTTATATTGCTATAAAATGAATATTCAGAAATACTAAGAAGGGCTGTCCCAAAAGCTATGAAAATAGCTGATGGGACAGCCCTTCTTTTTATGGGTTCGGTGTGGTTCGTCCGTATGCTCCATTGAATGTTCTCGCCAATATGTGAACATCAAAAAAACCGGGCAGTGTTTATGCCACCCGGCATCTTCCAATCCTTACCGATGCTCAAACAGATCAATGGCACCCAATACGACATGAGCCAGACCAAATCCAAGTACGCCTGTTGCTGCCATCTTATACTTGCTTCCAAGAAAAGCGGCGCTAGAAGCGGTTACGACGGTTCCAAGAACAGCGGGAATTAGACCTTCACGCATTCGAAACACTCCTTCTCGGTGGTTTGGGAGACAAGGTTATTATGGATCAAACTCAAAAAAATATACAAAGCTTAAAAAGACCTTAGACCAGTTATTACTGGTTCTAAGGTCTTTTTGTTTAGCAGTAATTTTACTCTGATAAGGTAACGGCAGTACGAGAAGCGCCAATTTCTACTTCATGTACATCATATAGGACACGCGCGAGTAAGTCCTGGCTGTAGTTGCCGAAGTGTTTACCGTAAATGGTGAGCCCGCGTTTGTTTACAGGCTTGTCCGTTACAGCTATCCGGAAAGTAAGCTCGCTCTTATAATCCAACTGAATGTCATCCAGAGTTACGTCAGAAATTCGGCAGCCGTCAATGAAGCTACCTTCATTATTAATACGGATCAGCTTGAGCATACCGTATTGATTTAAATGTGGCGGCCACCAGTCTGGATTAAACGTTCCTCGGGTGTCTCCGAAATCTCCCGGACTAGTCCAGTATCCGATTTCTATTCCATTTAAGTAGAAATAAAGGTCGGAGGGATAGTTATCGTTAGATCCAGGGGCTTCAGAGCCGATCTCCATCGAGAATTGGATTTCGCGGAACGTTTGATTAGCTTTAAGATAGTTCGGAATTCTATATTCGAGAAAGCCCTCTGCCATCCAAATGATCTCGGATTCAATCCGCTGAGGATCTGCGAAATAACGGGGCTCGTCGAAGTCACCGATAATACTGTCTTTAGTAGCGAGTCCGCAGGTCGGAACGGCCTGATAGTTGCTGTAATGTCCTACTTGGATTTCTACTTCATAGAGATTATCAACATCCTTGCTGCGAAGATCAACAATAAGCTTATCTTTATTCAAATAGCAGACCTTCTGAATACCATGTTTGCCTACGGATGTGTTTATTTCGATGAGACCGCTTTCTTCTAACTTTTTAATATGCATCGTAATTGCGCCATTGCTAAGGTTCAGTTTTTTGGCTATTTCATTCAGGTTTAGTGCTTGATTGGTAGCTAAAAGTTCGAGGATGAGGATTCTGATTTCAGAGCTTAGCGCTTTGAAAATTTCAAGACCACTCATTAAATCTTTAATATAGATCATTTTATCAATACCTTCTTCCAAATGGATCATAAATGAATACTGTTTTATGAAATTATAAACTAATATAGCATATAAATAAAGCATCCTTCCTTATTTTGTAGAAAAACAAAAAATACGGGTGTTTTATTTCCTGTTTTTGCATTTAATGCAGTTAAATTTAAATAATTGTAAACTAAATTCACGATTTAGGTTGATTTTTAACGGAAATTTCGTCACTTTTGTTATTAATTTTATAATAATATAAAAAGGTTTAATTAAATATATTTACAAGTCTTTTTGTCTATGCTATTTTTAAACTGAAATTGAATGCTTATTAATCCTTAAGAAGGCAAAATGGCCGATGCTGAATTTATGGTCTGTGATTAGAGATAAGAGTAGGAGCTAGGAGTGAGACTTAGAAAAGGACGTGGGAATCATTATGTTAGCTGCAACGCCACCGATGGGCTGGAATAGTTGGGATTGTTACGGAGCTAGTGTTAATGAAGAAGAGGTAAGAGGCAACGCCGAATATATGGCCACTCATTTGAAGGATTTTGGCTGGGAATATGTAGTTGTGGATATTCAGTGGTATGAGCCTGGAGCGAACTCCTCACAATATCGCAATTTTGTACCGCTGGTCATGGATGAGTATTCCAGACTTCAACCGGCAGAGAATCGTTTTCCTTCCGCAAAGGGTGGCAAAGGTTTTGCTCCACTGGCTGAATTTGTACATGGTCTAGGGTTGAAATTTGGCATACATATTATGCGCGGAATCCCACGTCAGGCTGTTCATTCGGCCAGTGCCATACTAGGATCTAAGCAAACTGCACGTGATATCGCTCATCCCAATTCTATTTGTCCGTGGAATACAGATATGTATGGAGTAGATGCTTCTAAAGAAGGCAGTCAGGCTTACTATGATTCTCTGTTCCAGCTGTATGCAAGTTGGGGTGTAGATTATGTGAAAGTGGATGATATTGCTGCTTCACGTATTTATGGGTATCACAAAGACGAAGTTGCTATGATCCGTAAGGCTATCGACCGCAGCGGTCGCGAGATGGTGCTTAGTCTTTCCCCTGGACCTGCTCCAGTAGAAGAGGCTGAACACTTAGCTGAACATGCTAACCTGTGGAGAATGACCGACGATTATTGGGATCATTGGCATTTGCTGCGTGGAATGTTCGAGCGGTGTGAGAAGTGGGCTCCCTACGTTCAGCCAGGCCATTGGCCGGATTGTGATATGCTGCCGCTAGGTCATCTTGGGATTCGTTCCGTTGATGGCGGGGGAGACCGGTTTACACGGTTTACTCCTGAGGAACAGGTTACCATGATGACGCTCTGGACGATTTTCCGTTCCCCTTTAATGTTTGGGGGAGAGCTTAGAGACAATGATGAGTGGACATTATCTTTGTTAACCAATAAGGAAGTACTTCATCTGCATCGTTTTGGTAAGGGTGGCAGACAGATGGATCTGAATGAGAAGTATGCGATCTGGACTTCTGAGGATGAACAAGGAAACCATTATGTAGCATTGTTTAATCTCAGTGATGAAGAATCAACGCTTCAGGTACCGTTCCAACAGCTTAATGTTTCAATTCCAAGAACGATCCGTGATCTGTGGCAAAGCCGCGACCTGGAGGTTATTAATGAAGGGATTACGCAGGTTCTTCCACCGCATGGATCAGTATTGCTAAAGCTTATCTAGAGGAGAGAGAGTATGGATACGAGTAGAGAGTACAACAACCCATTGGTGGAGCAACGTGCTGATCCATGGGTATATAAACATACGGATGGTTATTACTACTTCACCGCTTCTGTTCCAGAATATGACCGGATCGAAGTTAGAAGATCGACAACGATCGAAGGATTGACTACAGCAGAACCAGTTGTAGTATGGCGCAAGTATGAGACGGGTCCGCTTAGTGCTAACATTTGGGCGCCGGAAATTCATTACATTGACGGAAAGTGGTACATTTACTTTGCCGCAGCCCGCACGACGGAGACGACAGATGGTTTGTTCGATCACCGGATGTTTGCGCTCGAGAATGCATCTGCAAATCCTTTAGAAGGAACATGGGAAGAAAAAGGCCAAGTGAAGACCGCTTGGGAATCGTTCGCGCTGGACGCAACTACGTTTCAGCATAAAGGAAAACTGTACTATGTATGGGCTCAGAAGGACCTGAATATTGAGGGGAATTCTAATCTGTATATTTCTGAAATGAGCAATCCGTGGACACTAACAGGTCCTCAGACTATGATTGCGACTCCTGAGCATGACTGGGAAATTATTGGGTACAAAGTAAACGAAGGGGCAGCAGTATTGAAACGCAACGGACGTATCTTTATCAGTTTCTCGGCGAGTGCTACCGACTTTAACTACTGTATGGGATTATTGGTAGCGGATGAAGACAGCGAGCTTCTTGATGCAGCTTCATGGACTAAACTACCGAATCCTGTCTTCCAAACGAATGAAGAAAATGGACAATTCGGTCCAGGCCATAATAGCTTTACGGTTAATGAAAATGGGGAAGATGTGCTCATTTACCACTGCCGCAATTATAAAGAAATTACTGGCGATCCTCTATATGATCCAAACCGTCATACTCGTGCACAAGTTTTCCATTGGAATGAAGATGGCACACCGAATTTTGGAGTTCCTGTTAAGGATGCCGCAAATAAATAATTCGTTATTAAAAAGAGGGTTACCTATAAGCCACGTAAATGGCCGCTAGGTAAACCCTCTTTTTATGAGATGCTGTTTAAGGTATATATTGTTGTACGATGGAAGTGATTACGCCGTCCTGAATCGTAAGGTGATAAGGGAACTGGCTTAAATCTAAGATATCCGTGTTATTAAATTGATCGATAAATTGCTGTAAGGTAATGGCTTCGTTCCATTGAATGTCTAGGTCGTCAATATTGCCAGTGTGATCATAGATCTGCATGGTGACTGTTGCGTTATCCGCTATCGGATAGGTTGTCAGTGTATCAACATCATTAACAACATAGTAGCCGTCTGGAGCTCCGCCAATTTCTGCTGCACCTTCTGGGTCTCTTTCAGCAAAGACTCGGTCAGCATCAGCACCCTGATACCAGTTTATTTCATCGGCTGTAATGGAAAGATTGCCATTTTCGGATTGAATAGTATGGATATATACCGTCTGTTGCTGAGTCTTGCCACTATCTTGCGCATCGACTCGTGTTCCAACGGTACTGGCAGTAGTAATTAGGGAAAGAAACAATAGAACAACAACCGGTAACACATACGCTGACTTTTTCTTAAACATTAGAAATCTCCCCCTTGAGATATGTAAAAAGGTTGTATATATCTTATTACCCGCTACGTTTTTTCCTAAACGGGCTATCTACTTCTATTACGTTTGAGGAGCAGGTTTTGTTGCATTTTTTTAAAAATATTTCTGAAAATCGATTGCGGTCATGAATCCACTAAAGTGATAGTAAATGTTTGTCTCCTCGGGCATATTAAAATGTCAAAACATACAGATGAGGGGGAGCAACGAATGGGTGGAATATGGCGGATTTATAGGAACGACTGGCGCAACGTATTTAAGGTTCCTGTGGCCGTGTTCCTGATCGCTGCCTTGGTAGTATTACCTTCTGTATATGATTGGTTTAATGTTGCAGCAGTATGGGATCCTTACAGTAACACCTCTGGCATTAAGATTGCTGTAACCAGTCTGGATGAAGGAACCACTGTGAAGGATAAGAGCTTCAATATCGGCAATGACGTGATGGACAGTCTTCGGAATAATAAAAACTTAGGCTGGACCTTCGTAGATGCAGAAGCTGCGCATAACGGCGTGAAACGTGGAGATTATTATGCCAGTATTGTTATCCCTGCTGATTTCTCAAAGCGAATGACGGGAATCCTTGAAGGCAGGATCGTGAAGCCAGAAATTGAATACACCGTCAATGAGAAGATAAATGCGATTGCTCCAAAAATCACGGATAAAGGCGCCTCTTCAATCACTACGCAAATCAGTGAGAATTTTACGGAAACGATTAGCGAAACGGTATTTACTGCTTTAAAGGAAATTGATGCAAAGTTCCAATCTGAACTGCCTATTATACGCAAGGTAGAAAAAGGTTTGTTTAAGCTAGAGGCAAGTCTTCCTGAGATTGAAACGGCAGGCCAAAGTGTATTGAAAATTGAGGAGAATTGGCCACAAATTCATGCATCAGCAGAGCGTATCTCTAAACTGGAGAACAAACTGCCTGAGGTAGAGAAGGCGGGCCTAGCTTTAGAAAAAATAGCTGAACATTGGCCGCAAATTGCCGATGCTGCAGATCATTTAGACGCACTGCAGGATAAGCTGCCCAAAATTGAACAAACCGCACAGCTAATCGTTCAACTCGATAATCATTTTGGCGAAGTTGAACAAATCATGGATAAGGCGGCTGAAGGTCTTGCTGGAGCCAACAAGATTGTTAACACTGCCCTAACTGCGTTACCTAAGGCCGACAAGATTGCAGCCGCTGGAAATGATTTTGTTCTGGAGCTTCAGCAATTCTTAGAGAAGAGTAACGCTGCATTTGAAGCAGTACCTGCCGCCCTCAAACAAAATATATACCTCCTGCAAAAAACAGAGAATACAGTAGTTCAACTTGTTGAACAGTTGCAGGGAAAGGATATTGACCCGCAAGCGGTGAGTGAGCAACTTGAGTTAGTATCCGCTCACTTAGCATCGGGAAGTAGCGTAATTGATCATACGCTTTCTTTGTTATCGGCACTGAATACATTCTCCCCAGGAACAGTGCCTAATGCGGAGATCAGCATTTTAAAGGATGTATACAATGCCTTTAGCAGACAGACTACATTGGTAAATTCCTTGGCAACGGATCTTCAAAAGGATGGTCAGCCTGATCCGAGTATTGTTGAGCAATTGGGCCTTAAATCTGATGAAGGGAACGCAGCCGTTGCTAAGCTTATTTCCAGATATGAAACGGCAACTATTCCTGCTATAAAAAATACATTAGAGCAATTAACTACGGCTGCTGAGACTACAGCTACAGCACTGGAGCAGGTTCCAGATCGTCTATCTGCGCTGGGTACCCTACTTGAAGAAACCGTGTCGGCGATTGAATTCGGACAATCGAGCTTGGCTAGTCTACAGCAGGACTTACCAGCGATTCGTGAAGCGGTACATACAGCAGCCAGTGGTGTCGCAGATAAGACACAGAACTTTGGTGCTTTTATTCGCGATACACTTCCACTTATTCAGAGCAGCTTGCCTGCCGCAGGGGAAAAGATACAACAAGCCGCAAATTTCGTCCGTCAGGATCTGCCGACTGTAGAGGAACGCGTGCATCAGATTTCTGATCTGATTCGTACAGGCCTCCCCCGTGCGGATAAGGGGGTGGCGGTCGCAGCGGACTTGGTGCGAAATGATCTTCCAATCCTGGAAGATTCGATTCGTAAAGCAGCAGCTACCATCCGTCAGATCAAAGATGAAGTGGATCTGGGAGAGATTGCTGAGCTGCTTGGAGGGGATATTAAGAGCAAGAGTGATTTTTTGGCCAATCCGGTAGTGTTAAAAGAGAATAAGTTATATCCTATTCCGAACTATGGGTCGGCTATGACTCCTTTTTATGTTGTACTTTCTTTATGGGTTGGCGGTACACTTCTTATCTCACTTCTTCGTACGGGGGTGGATACGGAGGGGATTGTGTACAAGCGATATCAATTGTATTTTGGACGACTGCTGACGTTTCTTACGGTTGGGATTCTTCAAGCGCTGGTGGCTGTACTTGGTAATATTTTTATTCTGAAATGTTATGTGGTGGATAAGGTGTGGTTTGTCCTTTTTGCAGTATTGATTAGTATCGTATTCGTGACGATTGTATTTACGCTGGTCTCCGTATTCGGCAATGTAGGGAAGGGGATAGCGATCGTATTTATGGTACTTCAATTCTCAAGCTCTGGCGGTACGTTTCCAATCAGTACAACAGGGCGCTTCTTTCAGATGTTGAATCCGTTTATGCCTTTTACTTATGCGATTAGTCTAATGCGGGAAGCGGTAGGGGGGATTCTGCCGGAAGTGGCGGTTCGCGATTGTCTTTATTTGATCCTATTCGGTGTACTAGCACTCTTACTGGCGCTAACATTAAAGAAGCCGCTGGAGCGTTATATCGATAAGGCGGCTGAGAAAGCCGAAGAATCCAAATTGATCTCCTAAGGAAAAAAAGAGGTTGTACCTAAGCCAATTGCTATGGCTTTTGGTACAACCTCTTTTGGATCATCTTGCTGGAGCGAAGTCGGCTACTGGCTTTAGGATCTCTTCAATTCTCTCCAAAGTATCTAGGGATAAAACGGCATCAACAGCTTTGGCGTTCTCTTCCACCTGCGCTGGCTTACTGGCTCCAATAATTGCAGAACTTACACCAGGTTGCCGCAGGGTCCAAGCTAACGCTAGTTGCGACAGCTTCAAATCAAGGCTGTTGGCTAGTTCATCCAGTTGTCCGACAACAGTCAGTACATCATCGCGGAAGTAGCTGCGAATGACCCCGTTTACCGAATCATCCGCTGCGCGGGTTCCTTCTGGAGGCTGTTGACCAGGTTTGTATTTACCGGTCAGAATTCCTTGAGCGAGTGGAGAAAAGACTACTTGACCAAGACCCTCGCGCTGAGATACCTCAAGCACCTCATTTTCAATGTACCGCTCAAACATGTTGTAGATGGGCTGATTAGAAATAAGTGGACGCAGATTTAGTCTGCGTGAAATACCAGCGGCATCAGAAATCTGGGCTGCGCTCCATTCGCTTACTGCAGAATACAGAATTTTTCCTTGTGCAGTTAAGTCGTCAAGCGCGCGCAAGGTTTCCTCTACAGGCGTCTCTCTGTCGAAGCGATGACAAAAATAAACATCAATATAGTCGGTTCCTAAGCGGCGAAGGCTAGCTTCACACTGCTCCATAATGTGCTTGCGAGATAAACCGCGATTATTTACATCGTCTCCCATGGGGAAGAACACCTTGGTACTAAGCACATAAGATGATCTTTCATAAGCGCGAAGAGCAGCACCCATTGCTTTTTCACCTTCACCTCGGTTATAGGCATTAGCTGTATCAAAGAAATTGATACCGCATTCAAAAGCTGTGCTGATGCAGGCGTCTGCAGCCTTTTGCTCTGCTGCTGTTCCATATGTAAGCCAGCTACCTAAGCCGATTTCACTGATTTTTAGTCCTGAATTGCCAAGTCTTCTGTATTTCATATTTCTCTTCCCTCCTTGAGTTGTATATGTTAACTTTACTTGTATCTTATGGAACATTCAACTTGAATGTTTCATGTAAAAGAAGATTTCAAGGAGATGAATCATAGTAATGACTAGTCCAACTTCTAAAGCAAAAAAAGTGATTTTATTTCAGGGTGATTCTATCACTGACGGGAACCGTGGTCGTGATGAAGATCCCAATCATATTCTGGGACATAGCTATGCATATATCATTGGTGGCAAGTTAGGTAATGAACAGGCTGAGCAGAATCTAGTATTCTATAACCGTGGGATAAGTGGGGATCGAATCTCCGATTTGTATGCACGCTGGAATGAGGATGCGATTTACCTTCAGCCGAATATCATTAGTATTTTGATTGGTGTTAATGATCTTTGGAGAACAATGAAAGGGGAACCAAGCGGTGTAACGGACCGTTTTGAACGTGCGTACCGTCACGTGCTTGAAGAAACTGGGGAAGTACTTCCGCAAACGAAGCTAGTCTTGTGTGAGCCTTTTATTCTAAATACCGGAGCTCCGGCAGAACAATGGGAAGAATGGGAAGCTAAAATTACGCATTACCAGAGCGTTGTTAAGCAGCTTGCAGAAGAATTTAATGCGGTGTTTGTTCCTTTACAGGAAGCATTCGATGCAGCTGCTCGTAGAACAGATGCAGCCTACTGGCTGTGGGACGGCGTTCACCCGACAGCGGCCGGGCATGATCTGATTGCCGGGGAGTGGCTGAAGATCGTAGGGAAAAGCGGTCTTTTAAACGACTAGTGGAATAAAGGTTTCCCCTTATCTTAATTTATGCACCTACTGATTACTCAGCGGGTGCATAGATAAGAGAGATATGATAGTTATTCAGAAACTCGATCCATTCCTCAGAAGGCTTCTCGTCTGTAACGATATAATCCACTCTATCGAAACTAAATAATTTAATGAATGCAGTCCTGTCGAACTTAGAGTGATCTGCGAGCAGAATTACTTTATTCGCCTGCTGTTGCATAAGAATCTTCAATTCACTTTCTTCTTCATTCGAATCGCTGAGCCCACCAGTCATAGACAACGCTTTACAGCTGAATATAGCTACGTCCACATTATATTTTTGAATAGTCTGCGAGGCGGTATGTCCAACGAAGGAGCTAGTCTCGGGGCCTAGTATTCCACCGGTGGAAATTAGCTTTTGCCCGGAGTGTTGAAATTCAGATAATACAACCAGTGAGTTCGTAATAATCGTAAGATTGTTTTTCTCCTCTATAATTCTCCGTAAGGCCTCAAAAACGGTTGAACTCGTATCCGTCACCAAGCTGTCCCCATCATTAATTAATTGGAGAACATGATCAGCTATCGTACGTTTAGCCTCTATATTTACCTGATGTCTACTAACATAGGGAGGGTCCTCATTCGTGTGGGCATTGAGGATCGCCCCGCCATAATTCTTCTTGGCAAGTCCTTCCTTGTCCAGTTTATCCAGATCCCGCCGAATGGTCTCTTCCGAGACATTGAATTTTTGCGCCAGCTGAGCAACATGGACTTTCTTTTGTCTATACAGCTCATTAATGATTAAATCTCGCCGTTCAAATGCTTTCATCCGTTCACTCACCTCTATCATCATCTACTTTCTAGTTTACTACATTGTTGTATAAATCAAAGAAATAACCTCATATTCACATAATACCACAGTATAATAATATTAATACCACATAAAACCACATAATTTATCTATAAATATGTTGTTTTATGTTGACTAAAGCGTTTCCATATTTTATGATGAAGGAGAAATAGGTCCATTACCGATGATACTATGATGATCTTGAGGAGGAACAGCAGTGATAGAAAACTATCCGAAAATTGGCATCCGCCCGACCATTGATGGCAGAAGAAGAGGTGTCCGCGAATCGCTAGAAGCTCAAACCATGGGTATGGCACAGCGGGTAGCTAAGTTTATTGAAGAGAACTTATTTTATCCGGATGGCCGCCCCGTGGAATGCATCATTGCCGATTCTACGATTGGTGGTGTTAAAGAAGCTGCTGCTGCGGCTCAGAAATTTGCCGGGGCTAATGTTGGCGTATCGATTACCGTGACTCCTTGCTGGTGTTATGGTTCTGAAACGATGGATATGGACGCCTCGATCCCGCATGCGGTTTGGGGCTTTAACGGAACGGAACGCCCTGGCGCGGTCTATCTAGCTGCTGTTCTCTCTGCTTATGCACAAAAAGGAATTCCGGCGTTTGGTATCTATGGTGAGGATGTTCAGGAGTCTAGCAGTGAGGAGATTCCAGCGGATGTGCAGACTAAATTGCTGCAGTTCGCCAAAGCTGGGTTGGCTGTCGCTCAAATGAGAGGGAAATCCTATTTATCAATGGGTTCTGTTTCGATGGGGATTGCTGGATCGATTGTGAATGAACAGTTCTTCCAAGAGTATCTGGGAATGCGTAATGAATATATAGATATGTCAGAATATGTGCGACGTTTTGAAGAGGAAATTTATGATAAAGAGGAATATAAGCGAGCACTCGCGTGGACCAAAGAAAACTGCCAAGTTGGTGCCGATAATAATCCACAGCATCTGCAAATAAGTGATGATGAGAAAGAGAAGCAGTGGGAGACTTGTGTCAAAATGACATTGATCGCCCGAGATCTGATGATCGGAAATCCTGTTCTCGCTGAGCTGGGCTTTGAGGAAGAGGCTAACGGCCATAATGCGATTGTGGGTGGGTTCCAAGGGCAGCGCCAATGGACAGATCATTTTCCTAACGGGGATTTCATGGAGACAATTCTGAATTCCTCCTTTGACTGGAATGGCAAACGTTCACCTTATATCGTAGCGACAGAGAATGATAGCCTGAACGGAGTAACGATGCTATTCAATTATTTGCTTACGAATACTGCACAAATATTTGCGGATGTTCGAACCTTTTGGAGTCCAGATGCAGTTAAGCGTGTAACGGGTCACCAATTAGAAGGTGAGGCAGCACACGGAATACTGCATTTGATCAACTCTGGTTCGGCTGCTCTTGATGGGACGGGTGAGCAGACGATCGACGGTAAACCTGCGATTAAACCTTTTTGGGAAATTTCGGAGGATGAGGTGGAAGCTTGTTTGAGCCATACAGAGTTCCGCCCGGCTTCTCAAGAATATTTCCGTGGGGGCGGCTTCTCTACAGATTATTTAACTAAAGGCGGGATGCCGGTGACCATGGCTCGTCTGAACTTGGTTAAAGGGCTTGGACCTGTTCTTCAGCTTGTAGAAGGTCACACAGTTGAGCTGCCTGAAGATGTTCACCATACCTTGGATCAAAGAACAGACCCGACATGGCCAACGACCTGGTTTGCGCCTAAGTTAACCAATAGTGGTTCTTTCCAATCGGTGTATGATGTCATGAATAATTGGGGCGCAAATCATGGGGCGATCAGCTATGGGCATATTGGAGCGGATTTGATTACACTGGCGTCTATTCTGCGTATTCCAGTCAGTATGCATAACGTTGAGGAATCACGTATTTTTAGACCTCGGGTGTGGTCGCTATTTGGTACCGAAGATCTGGAGGGAGCAGATTATAGAGCATGTCAGAACTTTGGACCCCTCTACTAAAATCTTCCCGTGAAGCAGGTGTGATGAACAATGGTTGATATAATTAAGCTTCTAGCCATAGATCTCGGCGCCAGTTCCGGAAGAGTTATGCTGGGGATATATGATGGAGATAGACTGCAAATGGAAGAAATTCATCGGTTTGAGAATACGCCGGTACAGATCAATGGGCACTTATATTGGGATACTCTGAGGCTTTTCCACGAAATGAAGCAAGGCGTGCAAAAAGCCTTTAGGCAACACGGAGAATTGACGTCTTTAAGTGTGGATACATGGGGAGTTGACTACGGTTTTATCGACAAAAGAGGAATGATGCTCTATTCCCCACATCATTACAGGGATCGGAGGATGGAGGCTCACCGTCTCCAATTGGAAGCGCTACTCTCACCGGCAGAGCAATTCCGTATGACCGGTCTTCAGCCAAGCGTGATTAATACAGTCTATCAGCTGTTCTCTGATTTTCAGGATAATGATTCTCTTATGGAGACCGCGGATACGATTTTGATGATGCCGGATCTATTTCATTATCTGTTTTCTGGTATTAAAGCAGCAGAGAGTACCATCTGGAGCACAAGCGGCTTAGTGGATGCTGTCTCTGGAGAACCCTCCTCTGAATTATTGAGCAGGCTTGGAATTCCGAGTAGTCTAGTTCCACATCAAGTCCAAGCGGGAACGGTTATTGGATCTATCCTACCGGTTATTCAAGAGGAGCTTAGTGTAGGACCTATAAAAGTGATCGCCGGCGCTTCACATGACACGGCTTCAGCCGTGGCTTCGATTCCTTATACTCGTAAGGATGAAGCAGCATTTTTAAGCTGTGGTACGTGGTCGTTGGTGGGTATGGAGACGCCTGAACCGGTCATTTCAGAGAAAAGCTATGAATATGGTTTCACAAATGAACGTTGCTTCGGTAATTCTAACCGTTTGCTAAAAAACACAACGGGACTATGGATTTTGCAGGAGCTCCAAAGGAATTGGGCGAAAGCAGGAGAGAATCTTAGTCAAAGTGAAATGGTTGAACTAGCCAAAACGATTAATAGGGCGCCAGCGATCATTGATCCGAATGACCCGCTCTTCAGTACACCAGGTGTGATGATACAGCGGATTAAGGAATATTGTGAGCGGACGGGGCAACAACCCCCTAATACAAAAGCTGAAATTATACGCGTTATCCTTGAGAGCCTTGCGCAATCATACTGTAGAACGATTGAAGAAATGGAAGAGATCACCGGCAAGACAATCACTATCATTCATATGGTTGGCGGTGGGATTCAAAATGAGCTATTATGCCAGCTCACCGCTGATGCTACGGGTAGAGAAGTCGTTGCGGGACCTGTGGAGGCCAGTGGAATTGGCAATATCATTGTCCAACTGGCTGCGCTGGGAAAATTGGATGTTTCCGAGGGGAAAGAGTTCGTGGCACAATCCTTTACCTTTAAGACATACCAGCCTTCTGTGGGAAAGAACTCTAAAAAATAGGATACGAGGAGAGTACTTATGGATACTTTGGAACAAAAATTACGTTTGCAGATTTGTGATATCGGCAGAAATCTGTTTAATAAAGATTTCATCGCCGCCAATGATGGAAATATTTCAGCACGGTTATCAGAGAATGAAATTCTTACTACTCCCAGAGCGGTGAGCAAAGGATATTTAGAGCCTCATATGATTGTAAAAGTAAATCTGCAAGGTGAAGTGCTTGAAGCGGCAGAAGGGTACAGACCTTCAACAGAAACCAAAATGCATTTGAGAATTTATAATGAGCTACCTGAGATGAATGGTGTGGTTCATGCACATCCCCCGTATGCCACTGCTTTTGCCATTAAAGGTGAGGCACTCGATAAAATGATGATGCCGGAATCGGTTATCATGATCGGGGATATCCCATTAGCGGAATATGGTACCCCTTCGACAGAAGAAATTCCAGACTCACTGATGCCTTACCTTGGCAAAAAAACAGCAGTCCTGCTTGAAAATCACGGCGCACTTACTTGGGGAACAGATGTTATGGAAGCCTATTTGAACATGGAGAGACTCGAATATACGGCTAAAATTACATTCATTACCCGTATGATTGGCGGGGAGAGAGAACTGCCGCAGCATCGGATTGATGAGCTGGTTGCGTTGAGATCTTTTTATGGGAAGTAATGAGGTGCTTGGATGTTAAAAAAAATTCCTAAGCTGCTATCTCCGGAACTGGTGCGTGTAATGATGGAAATGGGTCATGGAGATGAGCTTGTCCTCGCGGATGCGAATTATCCAGGGCACTCCTTGCACTCAAAAGTATTAAGATATGATGGCATTGGGATACCTGCTTTACTGGACGCAATATTGGAGCTGCTGCCACTTGATCATTATGTGGAACATCAGGTGGCGTTTATGGCTGTGGTTGAGGGAGATCCTACGGTGCCGGTGATCTGGTCGACATACGAATCGATTATCGTCAAACATGACGCTGAAGCGACGATTAAATATGAGGAGCGGTTTGATTTTTATAATCGTTCAAAGGAAAGCTACGCTATTGTTGTAACAGGTGAAGAAGCACTTTATGGAAATATTATTATAAAAAAAGGTGTAATCAAGGCCTGATAATCAGCGGTTCTGCTTGCGGTATTGCAGGGGCGAGCGCTTGGCGATGTGCTTAAACACCCGCCCGAAGTGGGCGATGCTGTCAAAGCCTGTATTCTCAGCAATGGTAGTGACTTTAGTGTTAGTGCTCTGCAAGAGTCGTTGGGCTTCCTTGATCCGAATGTAGTTTAGATATTCAACAATGGTAAATCCAGTGGTTTGCTTGAATAAACGGCAAAGATAGGTGCTGCTGATGAAAAAGGTTTCGGATAGCTGCTCTAATGTAAGCTTTTCAGCATAATGTGCCTGTAAATAATCGATCATTTCGTAGACTTTAAGCTGCTTCTCACTGCTCTCAGGAGCGATGGGCTCGCGGCTTATTTCTTGTGCTCTGTTCATTTCAATGAATAACTGGATAAGCAGTGTCTGAAGATAAGGGATCTGCTGTGATCGATGTTCCTCTTGTTCTTTTAGCATAGCGAATAGGATATATTCGATGGCTCCTTGTTCATGGACTCCGGGTCGCAGAAGCAAGCTTTGGGTAGATAAAAAAGGAAAGCTCAGATCATAGTTGGCCAACGTTTTTTGCAGAAAGCTCTCCTCAAAGTTAATCAATATTCGCTCATGCCGTGCTGAACCCTTAGAAGTGGTGCGGTGGAGTTCATTCTTGTTAATAAATATCAGATCACCTTTGCGCAAGGTGTAAATTAGATTGTTAATATAATAGCTGCGTTCACCTGCAAGTAGATAATAAATTTCATATGTATCGTGATAATGGTCGGAATCCATGCTGAAGGGTCCGGCTCTTTTGATTTGTTCAATGATAAATGGAGGCTCTAGCTCCTGTTCCATTGCAGATTTGCTCCTTTCAGATAATAAAGCTAATATATGCAAAGTTTCCGTCATATTTGCTAATAATCGCTTAGATTTCGATGTATTTTATACTATAAACTATAGAAAGAAACGGCATCTAAATCAATAGCGATGGAGTGATTCTTGTGTCGAAGAAGAAATATGTATTCGTAGGTACCGGCGGCCGAGCGGAATTCTTTTATGGAGAGATTACTACAAATTATCGTGAGACTTCGGAAATCGTAGGCTTTTGCGATGTGAATGGGGTAAGAATGGATTATGCGAACCGATTACTGGAAGGGAAATATCAGTATCATGCGGTTCCTACTTATAAAGCTCATGAGTTCGATCGTATGATTGAAGAGACTAAGCCGGATGTGGTTATCGTTACGAGTATTGACCGCACACATCATCGTTACATTATCCGGGCGATGGAGCTTGGCTGTGATGTTATCTCAGAGAAACCGATGACGGTGGATGAAGAAAAATGCCGGGAGATTCTTGAGGCGATTGATCGAACAGGGAAAAAGCTGCGCGTTACGTTCAATTACCGCTATGCCCCGCATAACACCAAAATCCGTGAATTGATCATGGATGGAGCCATTGGCGAAGTACTTTCTGTTAACTTTGAATGGCTGCTAAATACACAGCATGGAGCAGATTACTTCCGCAGATGGCATCGGGATAAGCGTAATAGTGGAGGTCTATTGGTCCATAAATCAACACATCATTTCGATTTGATGAATTTCTGGTTGGGCTCACGTCCGGACACGGTCTATGCCATGGGGGATTTAAGGTTTTATGGCAGAGAAAACGCAGAGAAGCGCGGCGTGACCGAGTTTTATCAGCGTGCTCATGGTAGTGCAGCAGCCGAAAATGATCCCTTTGCCCTTCATCTTAAAGATAATGAACAGCTGAAGCAGATGTATTTGGATGCCGAGCATGAAGATGGGTACCTGCGTGATCAAAGCGTATTCGGTGATAATATCAGCATTGAGGATACGATGGCAGTCATGGTCAAATACAAAAACAAGACGATTATGAACTATTCACTTAATGCTTATTTGCCTTGGGAAGGCTTCACTGTAGTATTTAATGGAACAAAGGGACGGATGGAAGTGAAAGTAGTTGAACAGTCTTATGTAAATGCCGGAGGGAACAAAGAGGATGAAGGGGCCCTAAAGGACAAGCAGATCACTGTATTCCCACATTTTGCGCCTCCCTATGAAGTGGAGATTGAAGAAGGTGTTGGGGGACATGGCGGCGGAGATCCGGTCATGCTGCGGGATATTTTTGAACGACCTGTGGAGGATCGGTTTAATCGAGCAGCTTCCCATGTGGATGGGGCGTTGTCTATTATGACCGGGATTGCGGCTAATCGTTCGATAGCTACCGGACTTCCAGTGAAGGTGGATCAGTTAATCAAATGGTAGAAGGAAAAAGCTCAAAACCAAAATTAGTAATAGCCTGTTTGTGAACAAACCGCTGCGGAGTGGAGGGTTCTTACGATCGCTGTTAAAGCCCAATTTCTGGATAGTAGAAAGATTAGCAGTTGAAATTGGTCTTTAAAGGCGAACACTGGCGTTTCTCCAGAATCCCTCCACCCCTCCGCTCTGTCTTCACGTCAATTTACTACTATTTTAGATTGAGCTAAAAAAGTAAAGATAAAAGGCTGCCTCCAAAGTCATTGTGATGACTAAGAGACAGCCTTATTTATTTTGTTATTAGCAATTATTGTTTGACGACGTTAAAGCCGTCTTTTTGCAATTGAGTCACAATGCCATCATCACCTAGCATATGTAGTGCACCAACAACGACAAGGTAAGTCGCTTTTTTATCACTATTCAAATACTCTTTTACATGCTTCACCATGTTGGCATTCCGATCTGAAACGAGACCCTTATAGTATTCTGGCTCCTTAGCGACCGCTTGTGTCATAGCTACGAGTGATTGTTCATCCCCCTGCATCCACATTTGGGATAATGCATCCAACGAAGCTGTTGCTGCAGCATTGTCTGTTTGTTTGAGGCTATCGAGTGTATCGAGGAGAAGCTTTTCTTGTAATCCATCTGAGAATTGATCAAACATGTTCAGCTGCAATTGCATATTTTCCAATTCAATGACCGGTTTATTCAATTTGGCTGCTTTCTGTGTGAAATATAGGTCGATTCCCGTATCAGGTGTATAATCTGTTGTTTGCATTTGCAGGCTTGAAATGCCTTGAGTAACGACCCATGGCTTATAGGAATCGAATGCATCTCCAGCAAGACCATTCGCTTTCAGAAGCGCAACAACTTTGTTATAGGTATCAGCAGATACGTGATCCTTGAGCTTGGATCCATCTGTATAGGAGCCTTTCTCCGTAAGGAACTTTTGAATCTCTGTTTGATCAACCTTGGTTAAGTCAACTTCGACCCCAAGATATTGAGAAGCCTCAAAGGCAGCTTCAATTTCCGGGCGCAGCGGGTACATTTTGTCGTTAGCCACATGGATAGAACCAAGCAGATAAACGGTGTTACCGTTGTGCTCCACCTTCCATAAGAAACCGGTGCTGCCTGCAGCCTGATTATTGGCTACAAAGGTGATGGTGCGCTGCGCCGGACTCCATTCTACCTTATAGCCGATCGTTTCTCCTATAAAGCGGACAGGTACATAGGTGACATTATTGATGGTTTTAGGAGCCACCTCTAGTTTTTTCTTCTCCCCGTTCACCGTTGCTGTGGTGCTGCCGATAGTCAGTGAGAGGGCCAGTCCATTTTTGGTCCCCGTTACGGTTTTCGTCTTTTTATTCCAATTCAAATTTACATTAAGCTTCTCTAGAAGTGGACGCATAGGAACCAAGGTAGTTCCTTTTTCTACAACAGGGTTAGCATTGCCTAACTTCACTTCGGTTCCGTCAATCCATACGCCGACAGGTTTTTCAGCCGCATGGGCAGTGGTAAAGACAGACATAACAATGAAAATGGATAAAAATAATGCACCTAGCTTTTTCATTAGTAGGACACTCCGTTTCTAAGATAATGTAAGCTGTAATTCACTCACTTCATGATTTTAACGTATTTTTCCATAAATAGTTATATATTTTGTTACTTCGTTCAAAAGTCAAAATAATGCACATCAAAGCAAAAATCACCCCTATTAGATCCTGTTCACTCTCCTTATCATGAGACGTAAGAACGAAGAGTCTGAAGGGAGCAAGAAACTTATGTGGAGCAGTGCGATTGAAGATGCGATAGAGAAGGTACGTAAGAACATAGATCGGTTCGGGGGCAGTTTCCCTCATGTCAGCAAGAATGGAGCTTACCAGCTCAATAACAACGACGACTGGACTAACGGATTCTGGAGTGGCATGTTGTGGTTGTGCTATGAATATACGCAGGATGACAGCTTCCGTATTGCGGCATCTCATACCGTAGAGGATTTCCGGCGCCGTTTCGCGGCAAAGACGGTGCTTGATCATCACGATATCGGATTCTTGTATTCGTTATCCTCCAAAGCCCAGTGGATGATAGAAAAAGACGAATCCGCACGTCAGTTGACATTGCAAGCGGCAGACTTACTACTGAAGCGCTGGCGCACAGACGGTGGATATATTCAGGCTTGGGGACCTATCGGAGATGCCCAAGAAGGCGGGCGCATCATTATTGATTGCCTGTTGAATCTACCTCTTCTGTACTGGGCGGAACAACAGACCGGGGATTCCATATACCGGCAAGTGGCGATCATGCAGGCGGATAAGACGAAACGTTATCTGGTGCGGGGAGATGACAGCTCCTACCATACGTTTTTCTTCGATCAGAAGACCGGAGAGCCGATTGGGGGCGCTACGCACCAAGGCTATACTAACGGATCGACTTGGACGCGCGGTCAGGCTTGGGGCGTTTACGGTTTTGCATTATCTTACCGTTATACTAAGGATCCATTGTATTTGGAAACGTCCAAGCGGATGGCCCGTTATTTCCTGGAGCATTTGCCACAGGATCATGTCGCTTATTGGGACTTCAATGCACCGGTATCCGCGGATACTTATCGGGATAGTTCGGCATCTGCAATTGTTGCGGCCGGACTTCAGGAGCTGCTAGAGCTAATGGATGAGGAAGATCCCGAACGAGCTTATTTTCAGCAGGGATTAATACAGTCGATGACTTCACTTGTGCAGAACTATTCCACGATCGGTGAAGACGCGGAGGGGCTGCTGAAGCATGGTTCTTACCATGTGCGCGGCGATCTTTCTCCGGATGATTTCATGATCTGGGGGGATTATTTTTATCTCGAAGCGTTGCTGCGGCTGCAAAAAGGCAGCAGGGGGTACTGGTATGAACGCTGATAACCAACAAACCTCTCCGTATGCCGTCTTTACGCTACTCGACCTTGCGTTACCTGCTCTAGCTCCGGTGAAGGATGCGCTCGACCAAGCGCGGCAGGACGATGCGCTGACTGCGTTGCATCGGTACTTGACCAGCCGGAGTACGCCGGGCTGGAGAACAGATAACCGGAAGCAGCAGCTTATCGACTATATACAGCACTATTGCACAGATGATCTGGAACTTGTAATAAAGACGGCGGACGAAGTCGTCGAGCAGACATTTCTCTTCCGCTTTCCCTGGGACATGGAACGAAGCCGCATTCCGGTTACCTTTGAGGAAAAAATTGACTGGCGTTATGTTCCAGACAAAGATGTAGAATGGGCTTATATGCTGAATCGCCACCGTTACTGGGTGGCATTAGGACAAGCGTATGCGATAACTGGTAATGAAAAATATGCGAGGGCATTTTGCTGTCAGCTTGAAGATTGGCTGGACCGTAATCCTGTTCCAGACATGCCTACGAATGATACGCTGACTTGGCGCACCATTGAAGCGGGCCTTCGCTGTGCTAACTGGATCAAAGCGTTATCCTATATACAGGAAAGTCCGCTGCTCACACCGACGCTTCTGGCAAAAGTGATGATATCTCTGCATGAACACGGTGAATATTTAGCTTCATCGTTTACGGGCTGGAAGAATATCAGCAACTGGGGGGTTCTGGAGACTTGTGGCTTGTTCCAAACCGCGCTCTACTTCCCTGAGTTCACAAGGGCCAGAAACTGGCGACGTCTCGGTGAGGAGAGATTAGGGGAGAATGCTCGAATCCAGATCATGGCGGACGGTATCCACTGGGAGCAATCCCCCACGTATCACCATGAAGTTCTGGTATGTTTTCTCGACTGCATCCGCTTGGCCCGTATGAACGGTCTGGAGCTTGAGGATGAATTTTTGCAAAAGGTACGTCAAATGGCCGTTGCTTCATTATATTGGGCCAAGCCGAATCATCGGCAGCCGATGCTCGGCGATAGCGATGATAGCGATGTCCGTTCGATTTTGACTTATGCGGGTTGGTTGTTCCAGGATTCTGTGCTCCGCTTTGGCGGATACGATCAAATGGATTATGATAATGCCTGGTTGTTCGGGTTGACTGGCGTTGAGGGCTACGCGCGGCTGTTGGCAGAGGAACCGTCGTACTTGTCACATTCTTTTATACATTCCGGCCACTATGTGATGCGGACGGGTTGGGACGAGCAGGGTTTGTACCTATATTTCCACTGCGGACCACTTGGGGGTGGACATGGGCACGCGGATCTGCTACATTTCGATCTGTATGCTTATGGGCGGGATATGCTTACCGATCTCGGCAGATACAACTATAGTGATCATGCACCACTCAGAAAAGCGCTAAAAGAAAGCGCTGCCCATAATACGACCACTGTTGACGGAATTGGATTTACCGAAATCACGGATACATGGTCCTTCTCCCAAATTGCGAAGCCAACGGGCACCCAATGGATTAGCAAGCCGGAATTTGATTATGTAGAAGGCAGCCATGACGGTTACCGTCATTTGAATGATCCGGTATACCCGCTTAGGAGGATTATATTCATCAAGCCTTATTACTGGCTTCTGGTCGACAGCTTCAGCTGCCGGCAGGAGCATACGTTTTCCCAGCATTTACATTTTGCGCTCGGAGCGGTTCAGATGGAAGACGAAACATTAATTTGCCGTACTAAAAATGAGCGGGAAGCCAATCTTTGCATCATTCCTGTTAATGTTGAAGGACTTCAGGGCAAGGTTGATGACGGGGGAATCTCCCGCGAATACAATCTGCTGGAACCCAATCAGCATGCTGTGTACTCCCGAACGGGGAAAGGGAAGGTTTCGATCATGCAAGTGCTGTATCCGCAGCCTCCCGGTGAGCAGTTTTGTCCTCTGGTTGAACAGGTGACGATTTACCGTCATACGGGTGAAGCAGTGGATGCTGCACAGGCCGAGGCTTGCCGCATCAGCTTCCCTGAAAAGAGTGAGAAGCATATTATCGTGATCAGCCATGAGGTTCCATCCAGTCACTTGGATTCCTATGTTGTAGAAGGTATACAAATATTTGGTGAAGTGGTCCTTATTGTTTTCGCAAACGGTCAAAAGAAAGTCACGGTAATCAGATAATGCATGTATACTGGATAACGGGCTGATAGAATACAAGAAAAGAGCATGAGAGAGGCGCGGAGAAAACATGTTCAAATTCACTTACTATAGACGTATCCAGGCATCATTTCTCTTGCTGATTTTTATCCCGCTGATTGCAGTATCGATCATCTCCTTTGTGCTAATTCGGGATACGATGGTAGAAAAGCTACAGCTCAGCAACGATAACTTCCTGAACGTTATGATTGACGAACTAAACAAGACCATTGATGATGTGACATTTGCATCGCATTTTATTGTAAACGATACCAATTTTCGCGCCAACCTGAAGGTCTTTGCAGATACCGAGCGGCTGAACACCTATCAGGATTACGTACATTTTACGCAAATTCAGGATGTGTTTTCGCTCATCAACTCTAAGCCGCTAAATAATAACATTCGCATGTATTTGGTTAACCGGAAGCACTTTGTGATCTCCTCTGGGACTGAGAATTTATCCGTGATTAATGCCAACATGGACAAGCTGATGGGCCGTGTCAATATTCACGAACCGGAGACCTTGCAATGGCTAGGGATGGCTGACAGCGGTTCAGGCAAAAGCAGCAGCTACTATATTGCCAGAGTAATCTATGACAGCCGGGAGAAACGCCAGGTATCCGTGCTTCTCATCTCCATTCCTGAGGCCTATTTCAACAAGCTGCTTGGACCGGTTGAATTTGGAAAGGTTGCGTTGTTTGATTCCGGAGGCGGTCTGATTGCCGGGAACACAGAACTAGCTCCAGAAGGTAAGGAAGCGAGAGGAAGCGTACGAACGGCCAGAGCCATCGACAAATCTAATTGGCAGCTGGTCTATGAAGCTTCGGAAAAAGAATGGTCGGGCCAGATTTCGCGAACTTTTTATAGTGGTATTGGCTTGGTGCTTCTTTTGTTCATTGTCTTTTCGGCCACCTCTATGTTGATTGCCAAAAGATTGCATAGTCCGATCATGAAGCTGCAGCGCGTTGTGCGGCAGTTCGGGATGGGGAATCTTGATGTCAGGCTGGAGGTCAAGGGCAAGGATGAAATCGCTGAGCTGGGGCAGACGTTGAATACTATGCTGGACCAACTGCAAGGATTGATTCACGACATCGAGCTGGAGCAGGAACAGAAGCGAGTGATGGAGCTGGAAGCGCTGTTTATGCAGATTCGTCCCCACTTTTTGATCAACACGCTGAATTCAATCAAATGTAGCCTTATTTTGGCTAAAGATAAGCTCCACAGCGGGATCATTGATTCGCTAATGAGTCTGCTCCGGGCGTATCTAAAGGTCAATGAACCGGCTACCTTGCGGGAAGAATGTAAACTGCTCGGCCATTATATTGACATCATGAAGATCCGCAACGAAATCCCTCTTGAACTGGAGGTCGATCTGGAAGCGAATACAGAGAAGCTCATCGTCCCTAAGTTGATTCTGCAGCCACTCGTAGAGAATGCCATCGTTCACGGTCTAGTTGACCACCCGGCACCGCGTATTGTCGTTCGTTCACGAACGATCCCTGATGGGATTCTGATTGAAGTTGAAGATAATGGCTGCGGTGCGGGGGCAGAAGTTTTGGCGGGATTGAACCGCAGGTTAATGTACAAGGGCGATGAACAGGATGGAACTTATCAAAGGGTCGGTTTAATTAACGTGGTTCAAAGGCTGAGGCTGACCTATGGTCAGGATACCCGCTTGTCGCTGCATAATTTGCCGCAAGGTGGGGTGTCCGTTTCTCTGTATTTGCCGCAAGGCAATCATCAGGTTAATCTGTCGGAGAGAGAGGGATATTGATGTATAAAGTGATGCTCATAGATGATGATGTTCCTATGCTCAAGGTGCTTCAGCAGATGATTGACTGGGAAGCACATAGCTTGCAGATTGTCGGCAGCACCTATTCCAGTGCCAAGGCGTTATTAATGTTTGAGGAAGTGCAGCCCGACATCGTGATCACGGATATAGGCTTACCGCAAAAGAACGGGATTGAGCTGGCAGATTACTTTACCCGCATGAAGCCGGAGGTCAGAATTATTTTCCTGACCTGTCATGAGGATTTTCATTATGCTCAGCAAGCGGTAAAGCTGAAGGTGGATGACTATTTAATCAAGGATCAGCTTACGGATGAGCAGCTGGAGAACAGCCTTGCCAAGTCTGTACGCTTGCTTAAATCGAAGATCGGTTTAATCAAGCATGGGGAGACGGGTTACAACAGCCAGCTATTCCGGCAGAATTTGCTGCAAAGGGTGATCGGCGGCGCTCCGCCCGAAACCACGCTGGCCTATGCGACGCAAATTGGCATATCCTGGACGTACCCGTGGTTCATGCTGGGCACAGTCAGCATTCACTTTTCCAGTTTCGAGAAGCGGTACAAGCAGAGCGAGTATCCACTTATTTTATATGCCATCTACAATATAGCCCTAGAGCTGTCCGAAGCGTGTGAGGGGATTACGCCTTTTTTGGAGCAAAAAAATATTGTGATTCTGTATAATTACCGAGTGAATCTGGCGCAGAATGCCAGTCTTTATTTTCATGATTATTTACAGCGATTGTGTTCTGAGTGCTCCCATCTCCTTAAGATTCAACCGGGCATCATCGCAGTCACAGAGAAAATAGAGCTGCAGGCGATTGGACAGATACATCGGCAAATTGTCCAGGACAAGTGCGAGTTTTATGCGAGTGCAGATTACACAGTTCTGGATACTCTGCAAATCGCTACCCCTCGCTTCCAGCCCGCTCCTCCAGGATTTCTGGATAGTTATATCCCGCAGATGGAGCGGGCCGTGATTAAAAATGATCTTGAAGCCATCCGTGGCACTCTTCAGGAAATCGCTAAGACTGCAAAAGTAATGGCTATCCATCCGGGCGATTTCGTTCGGGATTTATCCTTTATGCTCCGCGGTATCGAGCTGATGTTCACTAGCCTAACGTTCGATGAGGATCTGTTCGTCTATCTCGTGCAAACCCGCACACTGGAGGATACGATGGAACTGGTGGAAAGAAAGCTGGTGCAGATTACAGGCAGCAAGCAGCAGGTGGCAGGAGCTCCCCCGCAGGAGCCGAAGCTGCAGCTTATCCAGCAATTTATCGATCAGCATCTTGGCGATAATATCACTTCAATCGATATGGCACGGTATCTCTTTCTGGACCCGAGCTATTTCTCGCGTTATTTCAAGCGCATGACAGGTCTGACCTTTACGGACTATGTACATCAGCACAAGATGAAGGTTGCGACCAAAATGCTGAAAATCTCCAGCCAGAACCTGGAATCGCTAGCCGTCGGTCTGGGATATTCGGACAGAACCTATTTTTCAAAAGTGTTTAAAAAATATGTGGGAACAACGCCGAGCGAGTATAAATCCAAACACTCGGTACGCTGAGAGCGTAATTTTTAACCTACCGATTAGATCTTCCGCCCATCCAGGGCGGTTTTTTTGTTGAATTATAAGAATCTATAAGTTTCACGTTATACATTATCCTACTAATTCTCGTATAAATGCTTAGCGTCCTTAAAAGGATGGCGAAGGCACTTTACCTTGCCTACGGACAAAGGTCAAAATCTTGCACATCTCGGGTCATAATCACTCCTTCATGCGGAAGACGGATATATTACTATAATGACAAATCAAATTGTCGAGGTGATACAACGTGGAGGCTGCAAAACAACCTGTGCCAAAAATTCTGCAGGAGAAGCGGAAGTTCTGGACTCCGCAGCGGAAAGAGGCTTTGACCGGGTGGCTATTTCTAGCTCCGGAAATTGTCGGAATGCTTTTTCTTAATGTATTTGCACTTGGATTCTCACTTTATTTAAGCTTCTCGAAATGGGATCTATTGTCGGGGGTTCAAGGGATCGAGTTTATCGGATTGGATAACTATATCAAAATGTTCCATGATCCGAGCATCATTCAAGCTTTGAAGAACAATGCCATTTATATGATTATGACCGTGCCGATACCGATTGCGATTGCTTTGGTGCTGGCGGCATTGATTCAAAATAGTGTATTTCTTAAAAATTATTTCAAAGTCGCCTTCTTTATCCCTTATATTTCTTCGATTATTGCAATTGCCGCCGTATGGAGCGCATTGTTCCATCCATCTCTTGGACCGATCAATCAGTTCTTGATGGAGCTTGGAATTTCCAGTCCTCCGAAATGGCTGGTGGATCCAAAAACCTCGCTGTTATCGATTGCTATTATCAGTTCCTGGGCGAGTCTGGGTTATACCATTATTATCTATATGGCCGGCTTGACGAATATTTCCGATGAAATCTACGAAGCCGCCGAAATAGACGGAGCCAGTGCACTGAAAAAATTCTTTGCCATCACGGTTCCGATGCTGCGTCCAACCACGTTCTTCTTGCTTATCACTATGCTGATTGGCTCGTTTAAGGTATTCGACATCATCGCCTTTTTGACCGAAGGTGGCCCGAATAATTCTTCTACCGTGCTTGTGTTCAGGATCTATGAGGAAGGGTTCAAATATTACAACATGGGTTACGCTTCTGCAATTTCCTGGCTGCTATTCGCCGTCATAGGCTTGATCACCGCGGCTACTTGGAAAATGAGAAATGAAGAATAAAGGGGGGAGATTAACATGCAACTGATTAGAAAAAATATGTCCAGAGTAATCACTACCTGCATCATGGGGGCTTTGTCCATTGTATTTCTTATTCCGCTGATCTGGATGATTTCCGCAGCCTTTAAATATGAGAAAGATGTAATGCGCTTCCCGATCCAATGGATTCCCGAGAAGATCAATGTAGCGTATAATTTCAAGATGGTTTGGATGGGACGAGTACCTTTTTCTCATTTTTATTTAAATTCCTTTAAAGTTGCGATTATAACAACCTTAATTACACTTATCATTTCATCTATGTCAGCGTACGCCTTGACCAAAATCAAGTTCAAAGGAAGAAATATGGTGTTTCTGGCGCTGCTGTCGTTCATGATTATTCCTGATCAGGCCACACTGATTCCGCGTTTTCTGCTGATTCGCTGGTTCGGCCTCTATGATACCCATGCGGCAATCATATTAATGAGTATGTTCTCCATCTACTTCACGTTCCTGCTGCGGCAATTTATGATAGGTGTCAGCGACGAATATATTGAAGCGGCACGAATTGACGGTGCAGGCCATTTGCGGATATTCTGGTCTATCATTATTCCGCTTTGTAAACCGGTGCTCGCTACGGTGGCAATCATCAAATTTATCTGGACCTGGAATGATTACCAGAATCCGTTGATCTTCTTACTAAATAAGAATTTGTACACTATCCCACTCGGTATGACACTGTTCCGGGACGATTATTCGAACAACTATGCGATTATGATGACGGCAGCTGTTTCGGCGATCATCCCGCTCGTCATTGTGTTCATTGCCTTGCAGAAGCAAGTCATTAACGGAATCTCGCTGGGCGGCGTTAAGGGCTGACCTGCGAGTGTGTGATAGATAGTAAAAGTCAAAAATGTGATCCTACAACAGCAAAATTGTGCACTTAGCCAGTAAAGCGGATGCCTATAATAAGAAATGAACAAGGCACTATACTTAAAATTCAGTGCGGGGGGAAGTAAAATGAAAACAAAGAGCAAAAAGAGATTATCCGTTGTATTAGGCTCTATGCTGGCGGTTTCCTTAACGCTAAGCGCTTGTGGTAATTCCGGCAATACGGCGGAGAATGGCAGTGCTGACGCAAGTGCAAATGCAGGAAATGTTAAGGCGGACAAGCAGGTCGCCATCAAGTATTACAACTGGGACAATGAAGCTCAATCGGTAGGCACCGATGCCATGCTGCAGGAATTTATGGATCAGAACCCGGACATCAAGGTAGAGCATGTGACACTCGTTCCAGGGGATTCCGTAGAAATGTTGAAAAAACTCGACTTCCTGATTTCTTCCGGTGAAGCGATTGACGTTGTTCAGGTGCCTAGTCTTGGCGGCGTGCTTGAACGGGCAACCCGTGGAGCACTTGCCCCGCTGAATGAATTCTATGACAAGGATAACCTCGTTCCCGAGGATGAATATTATGTGAACGCTAAGGTCGATAGCAAATATTATGGGATGCAATACACGAAGAGCAGTAACTATGTGATGCTAAACAAGGACGCGTTGGATGAAGCTGGGTTGCCTGTTCCTACTTTTGGCTGGACATGGGATGACTACCGCGACTATGCTAAAAAACTGACCAAAGGCGAAGGCGTGGATAAACGTTACGGCACATACTTCCACACTTGGGAGCTGTACATGAACGCTCCGGCCCAAACGATGATGAAAGATCCGTTCGTGTATGACGACGGAACAACCATTTTCGCGGATCCAACCTACAAATATTTCTTCCAGCTGCGCAAAGATATGGAGTCTGCTGATAAATCCGCGAAATCCTATGCGGACGCATTAGCTGCTAAGCTCAATTACCGCACGGAATTCTTCAATGAAGAAGCCGCTATGATCCTGGCTGGTAACTGGACGATTGCTGATCCGGGTAACACCGAGCAGTATCCGCATGAATTCAAGACAGCCTTTGCCCCAGTGCCGGTGCCTCCGGCAGGATCGGAACCAAAAGAATACGAAGGCAAATACTTCACCAGCGGCAACATGCTGGCGATGGGGGCAACTTCGAAGAACAAAGAAGCTTCCTTTAAACTGATGAGATTTATGTCAACGGCTGTTAGTGATAACAGACTGGAATTCTCCGGTTATAAAAAAGCTGACAATGAGGCTCTACTGACTAAATTGGTTGCTGGAAAAGAAGATATGTATGATATGGATTCACTCAAATATACACTCTTCGATAGCGAAATTCAGTTCCTCGACGGTGCACAGGTGATGACTACAGCAACTTCCGAGTTGACCAAAATTATCGATGACGGCTTCAGCAGATTTATGCTCGGCAATGAATCGATTGATAAAGTTCAGCAATGGATGGTTGATGAAGCAACGAAAATTATCAACGAAAAAGGCGTCATCAAATAAATAGGCAATAAGCGAGGTATCCCAAGTTGTGGACGGGGCTTTGGAAGGTCATCAACCGGCTTTCCAAAGCCCTTTTTTACAAGGGAGCCTACACAAACACACGGGAGAGTTCAGAAATGATGGAAAGCATATCTTCACAGAACAAGCCGGAAGAGCTGGCAGCGCTGCCTTCCAGAGAGCAGATGGCCTGGCAAGACCTGGAGCTGGGGATGTTCTGCCATTTTGGCATCAATACGTTTTGCGATCAGGAATGGGGAGAGGGCAGTGATTCACCTGCGGTTTTCAATCCGCTTCAACTAGATGCCCGCCAATGGGTTAGTACAGCTAAAGAAGCCGGTTTCCGTTATTTTATACTGACAGCTAAGCATCATGACGGATTCTGCCTGTGGCCGACTGCGACAAGCACCTATTCTGTGGCTTCCAGTCCGTGGAAAGAAGGCCGCGGCGATGTCGTCATGGAGTGCGCAGAAGCTTGCCGGGACCTTGGAGTCGGCTTTGGCATTTATTTGTCTCCATGGGACAGACATGAGCCGTGTTATGCGGATCCGCAAGCGTACGATGATTTCTATGCCCTGCAATTGCAGGAATTGCTTACGGGATATGGTCCGCTTACGGAGATTTGGTTTGACGGTGCAGGATCTGAGGGCCGCAATTATGATTGGCGGCGGATTATGGATCTGATTAAGCTCCATCAGCCAGGGGCTATGGTGTTTAATATGGGAGCGCCAACCATTCGCTGGGTTGGCAATGAGGATGGCCTTGCTCCTTATCCATGCTGGAACACTGCAAATTCCGCACGGGGGAGCATGTTCAGTGAAGCTTCGCTAAATTGGCTTCCCGGAACGCCAAGCTGGGTGCCTGCGGAATGTGATGTGCCCATCCGTAAAGACCGCTGGTTCTGGCATCCTGAGGAAGAGCATTTGCTGCTGTCCCTAGAACAGCTAATGGACATTTATTATCGTTCGGTCGGACATGGGGCGACTTTGCTGCTCAATGTAGCCCCTGATAACCGCGGGCTGTTTCCGGAGGCCGATGTGCAGCGACTCCTGGAATTCGGTAAGGAGATCCAGCGTAGATTCGGCGAGGCTCTGGCGGTAACAGCTGGCACTGGAGATCTTATTGAGCTGGAGCTGCCAACGGCTGCTGTGATTGACCACGCCGAGATTATGGAGGACATCGCTTACGGCGAGCGGGTGGGAGGATATGTGCTGGAAGCTTACAGCAGCGGGGAGTGGTTGGAGCTGAAGCACGGCAGTGCGATTGGCCATAAGAAAATCGACGCTTTCCCTCCAGTATGTGCAGAGAAATTACGACTACGGGTGACAGAAGCTTCCGCAAATCCCGAGATCAGACGGATTGCCGTTTACCACTGTGGAGAAACGTTAGAATAAATGAATGTTAAAAAAGGAGGTTGTCGATTATGAGCCTGCTCACCTGGAACAACGGACAATATTTGCTGGACGGACAGCCTTACCGGATTGTATCGGGAGCGATTCATTACTTTCGGGTTGTGCCTGAATACTGGAAAGACCGGCTGCTGAAATTGAAAGCCTGCGGATTTAATACCGTAGAGACCTACATCGCCTGGAATATGCATGAACCTAAGGAAGGGGAGTTCGTATTTGATGGCATGGCCGATGTTGTCTCTTTTATCGAACTGGCTGGAGAGGTTGGGCTTCATGTGATTGTCAGACCGAGTCCATTCATTTGTGCGGAATGGGAGTTCGGAGGCCTGCCGGGCTGGCTGCTGGCTTACGGGGAAATTCAGCTTCGCTGCTGTGACCCTCTTTATTTAAGTAAAGTGGATCGGTATTACGATGAGCTAATTCCTCGGCTGGTTCCGCTGCTCTCCACACATGGTGGGCCGATTCTGGCCGTCCAGGTTGAGAATGAATATGGAAGTTATGGAAATGACAGTAACTACTTGAGATATATGCGTAATGGATTGGTCAGCAGAGGGGTAGATGTGCTGCTCTTTACTTCCGACGGGCCAACGGATGAGATGTTGCTCGGCGGAACGTTGGAGGATGTGCATGCAACAGTCAATTTTGGTTCTAGTACAGAGGAGTCTTTCCGCAAATATAGGGAGTACCGCTCTGATGAACCTCTGATGGTGATGGAATATTGGAACGGCTGGTTCGATCACTGGATGGAGGATCATCATGTACGTGATGCCGAAGATGTAGCTGGCGTTCTGGATGATATCCTAACGCATGGCTCCTCACTAAATATGTACATGTTCCATGGCGGAACCAATTTTGGTTTCTATAATGGGGCGAATCATATCGTCGGCTACGAGCCGACGACTACAAGCTATGACTATGATGCTCCACTCACGGAATGGGGAGATACGACGGCAAAATTTGAAGCTGTCCGGTCGGTACTTGGTAAGCATGGATTTGCCCCGACTTGTTCACTCCCTGAGCCGATTCCGAAGATCTCCTATGGAAAAGTTGCCTTGACGGAAAGAGCGGAACTGTTCACAGCTTCCAATCTGGATAAGTTATCCGAACCGGTGAACAGTGTATTTGTTCAGCCGATGGAGAAGCTCGGACAATCCTATGGCTTTATAGTGTACAGTACTTTTGTAAAGGGACCGCGGTCTAGGCAGAAGCTTCACATCGAAGGTGTGCGGGATCGGGCGCAGGTCTTCCTAGATAGGCAGCTGCTTGGGGTAATTGAACGCTGGAATCCGCAGCCACTGGAAATTTCTATTCCTGCAGGGGGAGCGAAGCTGGAAATTCTCGTCGAGAATATGGGTCGGATCAACTATGGACCGCTCATTCGTGATCCGAAAGGAATTCTGGACGGGGTTCGAATCGATAACCAACTGCAATATAACTGGACGATCCGTACACTTCCGTTAGAACCGGGAACGCTGGCTTCACTTGAGTACAAGGAGCAGACGGTGGAGAAGCAAGAAGCTGCGGCACTTTCGGGTTTGCCCGGATTCTACAGGGGCTGCTTTGAGGCGGAGGAAATTGGCGATACTTTTCTACGGTTCGATGGATGGAATAAAGGGGTTGCCTGGATCAACGGATTTAATCTGGGCCGCTACTGGAACGCAGGACCGCAAAGGGCCCTATATATTCCCGGTCCATTGCTGCGCAAAGGGCGTAATGAACTTGTTCTTTTGGAGCTGCACGGCTGTGCGGAGACTTGCGAAATCGAACTTGTGAATCTCCCGGATCTGGGAAAAACTTCAGCTGTCGACGATGCCGTGCTGAATTTTGTACAGGAAGATATATTGTAGATATTTTTAGCTTTAACCTATTCTAAGATTGGGGTGAACAAATGCGAAAACCAAGTCTGTTTTTAGTATTAGTTCTCATTGTTGATCTTTTTTCTTCCTGTGCGGGAGTTCTTTATCACTCGGACAGCAGGGCATCTGCGGCTGCATCAAATCTTATGCTTAACGGAAGTTTTGAGAATTCAACGACAACCCTGGACTCCACCTGGACAGGGGTTACAGACTCTGCTCCGGTGGGCTGGAGTTTATGGGTACCTACTGGTAGCGGAAAAGGGACGAATAAAACTGCAAATATCAAGATAGACACTGGCACTGCGCATGAAGGAACCCGGTCCATGCTATTCGATGCCTTTGCGACAAGCAGGATTTCCATCAATCAGGGGGTAACTTCGGTTATCCCCGGTAAATCCTACAGACTTAAAGTCTGGCTGAAGACGGACAATGTCACTGGGCAGGGAGCCTACTTTAGAACACAATATTACAATACTGCTAAAGTGGGAGATGGACCTTCCTCTCCTAAAATAACAGGCACACAGGACTGGAGTTTGCAGCAAGTACTTCTAACTATGCCGGCTAACGCGACGAAGCTTGTCATCGAGCCTTTTTTGGAGACTGGAAAAGGTAAGCTATGGATAGATGATATCGTATTGGAGGAATATGCGGGTCTTACAGGAATTGCGCTAGACCGTACAGCCTTCTCTATGGTCAAAGGGGACACGGTTGCACTTCTACCGACTTTATCCCCTATAACGGCGGTGGATAAAACGGTAGTATGGACTTCGAGCAATCCAGAAGCTGCGACTGTGGACGCACTTGGTAATGTAACGGGAACGGGGATCGGATCTTCGACCATCAAGATTGCTACGCCGGATGGTAGCCTTGCAGCCGAATGTCTGGTTACTGTTGAAGCTCCCGACACGATACAGGCTTACAATAAATTGAGGCTGAGATGGTACGACCGATTAAGTGGTGGCCAATACGATGGGAGTGATCCTGATATAGCTGCCAGTATAAGCGCTCAGGCTGCTTCGGCTGCTGTACTTTGGGAGGGGATGAACAAATCCTCCAGCCGCACCTCCTTGTGGAGTGATACCGCGAGCACTACAGATTCGCAGTTTATTACAAGCGCTTTCAATCGCTTGAAGACTATGGCGTTGGCCTATTCTGTGGAGGGATCGGAGCTTTACGGCAACAGCGCTTTGGCGGATGATATTGTAAGCGCAATCAATTGGATGTACACCAACCGTTACAACCCGAGCAAAAGCGCTTATGGGAACTGGTGGGATTGGGAGATCGGCACGCCGCAGGTTGTGAATGATCTTATGGTGCTCATGTATGACCATCTGACGCCGCAGCAAATCAATCAGTATCTTGCGGCTATAGATGCCTTCTGTCCAGACCCCAAAGTAGGGTCGGTGCTTGGCGTTAAGGGCACGAAGATGACGGGAGCGAACCTGCTGGATAAAGCGCTTGTGGTCACGGTAAGAGGCGTGATTGGCAACAACAGTGCGAAGATCATTCAGGGCCGTGATTCCATAGGCTCTGAGTATGTCTACACAACCCATGGAGACGGTGTGTATAAGGATGGCTCCCTCGTTCAGCATAATAATATAGCCTATACGGGAGGATATGGTTCGGTCTGGCTCAAAGGTACGGCGGATATGTCTTATCTGCTGACCGATTCTCCATGGCCAATAACGGACCCGAATGTTCTGAACATTTACGAATGGGTGGCTCAGACTTATGAGCCGGTGATCTACAACGGTCAATTTATGGACTCGGTCAATGGCAGAGGGATCTCTAGAAAAGGGAGCGGCAGCGCAAGGGGGTTAATTGTCACCCTGCTGCGGATGGCTGAAACTGCTCCAGAGAATATTGCTTTATCCATCAAGCAAGCGGCGAAAGAATGGATCTCAGCGAATATGGCATCCGGTAATTATTATGAAGGGTTGTCGCTTGCCGATATAACGATTGTGAAAAAGCTGATGAATGACGGAAAGGTCGATCCAAGAGGAGCTCTGATTAAGAATCAAGTCTTCGCCGGTATGGACCGGGTAGTTCATCTACGCGAAGGTTACGGTTTCGGCCTGAGCTTGTTCTCGAATCGAATCTCGGCGTTTGAGAAAGGGAACAACGAGAACTTGAAGGGATGGTATACGGGGATTGGGATGACCTATTTATACGATCAGGATCTGAACCAATACCGCAATGACTTCTGGCCTACCGTCAATTCCTTCCGCTTGTCTGGCACGACAACGGATGGATCGGGGCAGGGGATGGTACCTGTAGAATGGAAAAGTTACATGAATCCGAAAACCTGGGTGGGTGGATCGTCATTGGAAGGCCTTTACGGTGCAGCAGGGATGGATTTCTCTCTGTCCCAAGTGACAGGCAGCGACTTGCAGGGCAAGAAATCCTGGTTCATGTTCGATGATGAGATTGTGGCGCTCGGTTCGGGAATCTCCAAAACAACTGCCGGCCCGCAGTCTGTCGAGACGATCGTTGATAACCGCATGCTGAACGAAGCAGGGAATAACAAACTTCTAATCAACGGAGCCGCAGAACCATCACTGGCCGGATGGTCAGAGACGGTGAAGAATGTTCAATGGGCCCATCTGGAGGGCAATGTGCCAGCTTCCGATGTTGGATACTATTTCCCGGACGCTCCAAGTCTTCTAGCTCAGCGTGAAGCTAGAACCGGCAGCTGGAAAGAGATTAATGCCACACAATCCGATGTTCCCGTTACACGGAACTATCTAAGCCTGGCATTTGAGCATGGGGATACGCCTTCGAACGGCTCATATTCCTATGTCCTGTTGCCTAATCGTGATGTTGCCGGCACTGAAGACTATAGTGGCAACCCGGATATCGAAGTGCTGAGCAATACAGAGAATGTGCATGCAGTAAGAGAGAAAAAGCTGGGTATAACCGCCGCTAATTTCTGGAATCCAGGAACGGTAGATTTCATCAAGGCGCTCAATCCGGCTTCTGTAATGATTCGGCAGATCGATCAGGAGCTTGAGGTTTCGGTGTCTGATCCTACACAGTCGCAAAACCTATTGTCCCTGGAACTGGATATACCGGGGTTGACATTGCTCAGCAAAGACAGCAAGACGGAAGTGGTGCAAGCATCGGGAAATACAGTTATTACAGTGGATGTGAAGAATTCCATAGGGGCTACGCATGTATTGAAATTTAATATTGCTGAAGGAGAGACTCCAAAAGACGAATATGACGAGCTTCGTGGAAGATGGGTGGAGTATTTGACCGGAGGGCAATCCTTCGATCCGAATAATCCGGACATCGCTAAGTCCATTACGACTTTATCCGATAAGATCAGCAATCAGGAGCAAACTGGATTCTGGGATACGATGAACAAGCAATTGAACCGTACTTATTTATGGAGTGATAAGCCGGGCAGCACAGCAGATGCTTTTGATACGGCAGCCTCTTATAATCGGTTGAAGGATATGGCTATTGCCTTTAGGACAACCGGCTCACCATTGTACGAGAATATGCAATTGAAATCAGATATCCTGGGCGGCTTAGACTTCCTATACGCAAATTGGTATAACGAAACCAAAGTGGAGAAAGGCAATTGGTTCGAATGGGAGATAGGCATTCCGCTTGCATTGGGAGATACGATGGCCTTGATGTTCGAGTATTTATCAGCCGATCAGATTACCAAGTATACCAAAGCCATCGATAAGTTCTGCCCGGACCCAACCAAACGGACGAATCAAACCTCTTTGATGGAAACCGGCGCGAATCGCCTGGATAAAGCACTGGCGGTGGTCCTGAGGGGCATTCACAATCATGACAGTGCGAAGATTAAGCAAGGACGGGATGCGGTTAGCCAGGTATTGCCCTATGTGACCCGCGGAGACGGCTTTTATGAGGACGGCTCCTTTATCCAGCATAATAATATTGCATATACCGGCAGTTATGGGGCTGTATTGCTTGGCGATATGATGAAAATGATGACCTTGCTGACAGGGTCCTCCTGGCCGTTGACTGATGCCAATATGAAGAATGTATACAACTGGGTAACGGATTCTTATGAACCTCTTGTCTACAGAAAATTAATGATGGATATGGTGTTCGGCAGATCGATAGCCAGGGGAAACCGGCAGCTCGTGCCTTGGTCGCATATTCTGCGGCTGGCTTCTTCCGCGCCACCGGAGCAAGCGGCCCGGTTTAAATCGATGGTGAAGTATTGGTTCGAAGCCGATACGGTAGTAGAAAGTTATTACGACGGTCTTAGAGTAGCTGATATTGTTCTGCTCCAGAAGCTTATGAACGATCCAGAGGTGCAGCCATCAGGAGACCTTACTGTGCATAAGCAGTTTGCGGCTATGGACCGGATTGTCCATCATCGGCCTGGATATGCCTTTGGGATCAGCATGTCTTCGGCCCGAATTGCCAACTATGAAGCTGGCACAGAGAACCTGAAGGGCTGGTATACAGGCGAAGGCATGACCTATTTGTATAATCAGGATCTGGATCAATATGCAGATGCATTCTGGCCGACCGTGAACGCTTATCGTCTGCCTGGGGTTACATCAGATGGGGCAAGTCGCGGTGCAGCCAAGACTACATCTAAAACCTGGGTGGGAGGATCATCCATAGACGGTCTTTATGGAGCGGCCGGCATGGATCTGGACCCGGATAACAGCACATTGTCCGGTAAAAAGTCCTGGTTCATGTTCGATGATGAAATCGTAGCGCTTGGGGCAGGCATTACAAGCACGGATAACCGCAAGGTGGAGACCATCGTAGATAACCGTAAGCTCAAGGCGAGCGGAGAAAATGTACTTACGGTCAACGGAGAGGTCAAGCCATCCGCGCTGGGCTGGTCTGAGTCTATGAATCAGGTGCATTGGGCACATCTGGAAGGCAATGTTCCCGGCTCGGGGATCGGTTATTATTTCCCTGACGCCCCAACGATAGACGGTCTACGTGAGTCTCGGACTGGCGCATGGAAGGATATTAATCAAGGGGGATCAACGGAGCCGATTACGAGAAATTATGTCAGTCTGTCGATTGCTCAGGGAACGAATCCGGTGAATCAATCGTATTCGTATGTGCTGCTGCCGAATCAGGATGAAACGGCAACAGCACGTTACAGCAGTAGTCCCGACATCGAAATTATAGCCAACACGGATAGTGTTCAAGCTGTCAAGGAACAGAAGCTGGGACTTACGGCTATGAACTTCTGGGTTCCGGGAATGATCGAATCCGTACGTGCCAATCATCCAGCTTCCATTATCATCAAGGAGTCTGGAGATGAACTGACGATAGCCGTTTCGGACCCGACACAGTCCCAATCTGTGGTGAATGTGGATGTCGGCAAAACCGCGCTGGAAGAGCTGATGAAAGACCCAACCGTGACGGTACTGCAGACCTCACCGAGGATTGAACTCGCAATCCATACAAGCGGATCCAAGGGGAAAAGCCATGTTGTCAAGTTCAGAATTGATCCGAATGCTGAGCCTTCTGAGCCCTCCGATTTGGAACCAGACGAAGCGGCAATAACGAAGCTGTATGTTTCTGAAGATGCGTATGTCAATGGAGGATCGAAAGCTGCAATCAATTATAGTTCGGTCAATTACTTGCAAATCAGAAATGGCAGTGGGGACACAGACAGAAAGGCTTATCTGAAATTTGATCTGAGTTCATTTGTCGGCGAAGTCGGTTCTGTAAAGCTGAATGTGTTCGGAAAGACAAATGATGGGGCAGGCACTTTATCCGATATCGGTGTATTTGGAGTCCAAGATGATTCTTGGACAGAGGCAACGATAAATTACAATAATGCTCCAAAAATCGGTACTCAAGCCGCGCTGCAGACTTTTTCCGGACCGGAGCAGTGGCGGCAGTTTGATATCACCTCATGGGTTGGCTCGGAGTTCCCTTCCGATCCGGTGATAAGCCTGGCTCTTAAGCAGGTAGGCTATAATCTCGCCACAGACATAAGAAGCCGCAAGAATGAGAATGGCAAATATGCTGCATATCTGGAGATTTTGCCGAAGGATACAACACCTCCGGTCACGAAAGCTACCATACTTGGAGAAACAGGAGAAGGGGGCTCATATAAGGGCAAAGTGAATATCATTTTCGATGCGACCGATCAATCCAATGGGGGAGCTGTCGGCTGGGGAGTCAAGCGGACGGAATACCGGCTCAATGGAGGTGCATGGAATACGGTTACTCAGAGCGTATATATCGAGAACTCCGGAACCTTCGGGATCGATTATCGTTCGGTGGATAAGGCAGGCAATGTAGAGCCGTTCCGGCAGCTTCAGGTGACGGTCATGGAGCCTACAGAAAGAGTCTCAACGGCAATCAGCGGCCCGGAAATCCTGAGTGTCGGGGAGACCGGAACGGCGGTTACTTCGATAGTGTACAGCGACGGCAGCCGTTATATAGTAACCGAAGGTATAATCTATGAGACTAGCGATCCTAACGTCGCAAGTATAGACAAAGATGGCCATATTGAAGCTAAAGGCCCGGGCGTTTCGGTTATTTCATCCGTATATGACAACATGACCGCTTCCTATTCATTAAAGGTGTATGAACAACTGCCGGAACTCGTCTCAATTTCGTTAAGCGGTCCGACATCCTTGGTAATAGGGCAGAACGGTAAGGTGGTCACAACGGCGGTATATAGTGATGATAGCCGCCTTACGGTAACCGAGGGTGTGATCTACGAGAGCGGTAACAGGAAGGTAGCCACAGTAACGGCAACGGGGCAGCTGCAAGCTCTCGATCCGGGTATGACTGTAATTACTGCAAGTTACGGAGGACAGCAGAGCAGTCTGACGCTTCAGATTCTACAAGCGGAAGACACTTCTTCAACTGTCCCGAGCTCGCAACCACAAGTGCCTTCCGTTCCGGAGGAAACGGCGGGGCGGCTGCAACTAAACGCCGCTTCGTTGAACGATCTCTCGGCAGCAATTGTCTATGAGGGTAAATTGAGAGTGCTAGTATTGCCGGGAACGGCAGCAGATATGCTTAAGCAGAAGCCGCTTCGGGTAGAGGCTTCTAACTTCAATGTGACCCTTCCGGCGGCAGTGCTTCAACAATTGCGGAACTTGATTCCTGCGGAGCAATTAGCCAGCAGTCAGATCTTTCTGGAGGCTTCCGAGGTGGAAGGGGAAGCAGCACAACGGATGCTGGCAAGCGCAGCGCAGCAATCCGGCGTAGAGCTGAACCTGGCAGGTGAATTCCTTGACTTTAAGCTCTATATTGCCACAGCAGACGGGAAAAAGAGTGTAATTCACCAATTTGTAGATCAACTTACTTTAGAGCTTAACACTCACCCTGAGACGAACAGGAATTTACTCGGCAGCTATTATTTTTCGGACTCCGGAAATATGGAGTATGCGGGCGGTTCCTGGCTAAAGGGCAAGGTGGCTCTGAGTACTGAACACTTAGGCACATATGCCGTGCTGGAATACAACAAATCTTATGATGATGTTCCATCCGGACATTGGGTGCATGAGGCTGTTCAAGAATTGTCCGCTAAACATCTGATTCAAGGCGTTGGGCTTCGGAAATTCGATCCGAATCGGTCAGTGACCCGTGCGGAATTTACAGCCATGATGACCCGTTTGCTGGGTCTTGAAGTAAAATCATCTACAGTATTTACGGATGTATCTGCGGATCAGTGGTATGTGGAGGAAGTGGCGCAGGCTGTAGAGGCGGGGATCGTCCATGGGGTGAGCGAGACCCGCTTCGCTCCAGAAGCCCTTATTTCCCGCCAAGAGATGGCGGTCATGGTGATGCGGGCCTACGAATATGTCAGCGGGAAAAAGGTGGAATCAAAGCCTGTAATCCAATTCGGTGATTTGAGTGCGGCTGCCTCATGGGCCCGTGAATCAATCATTGCCGCCCAAGTCCTTGGACTTATCCAGGGCCGGAGTGACCGGAACTTCGATCCGGGAGGCTCAGCAACCCGAGCTGAAGGGGCAATGGTTCTGCATAATCTGCTTGAAATCAAGAATGAAAAGTAAGAGTTCGAAGCCAGGGCTTTGGGACGGTTCAGTAGAACTATTCCAGAGCCCTTTTCGTGGTTATAGAAATCTCCGAATGCCTACCCGTATGAATCTTTCTGTACAATGATTACTTCAATTGTAGTGATGTTTCATTTCTACTGCGTCTGTAAATAATGGGAGAGGAGAGGTAGGGGGTTGAGTGATGCAAGCACATCTGGATATTGTACTTCGTACAGTAGTAGCGATGATCATGCTGTTATTGATAGCTAAAATATTGGGTAAACAAACGATTTCTAATTTGACGTTTCATGATTTCGTAACAGGTATTATATTGGGATCGCTTGCGGCGAACTTGGCTTTTAATAAAGAACTAAAATCGTCATATATGATCGTGGCGCTTATTGTTATCACAGCTACTTCTTTTCTGCTATCAGTCATCGCAATAAAGAGTCGTAGAATGCGAAGCTGGATATCGGGTTCACCCACGGTACTTATCGAAAATGGGAAAATTCTTGAAGGAAATATGAAAAAGGTAAGGTATTCACTGGATTCCTTGGCACAGGCGCTGAGGGAAAAAGAAATTTTTAATTTAGAGGTAGTAGAGTACGCCGTATTAGAAGATAACGGAATGGTATCTGTCTTAAAGAAACAGGAGTATCAATATGTGACCCGAAAAGATTTGAAGCTTTCTTCGGTCTCTCAGAGCTTTCCCGTAGAGTTAATTATGGATGGCGTTCTCATTGAAGAAAATCTTGAAAATAATGGTCTGACCAAAGAATGGCTTGAGAATGAGTTAAGACGGAAGGGGAAACGGATCTCCGACGTATTTTACGGGGTAAGAGGCACGCAGCAGCAGCTTGTATTTGATTATTATGAAGACAAGATAAACAAGCCTATTGATAAAGAATAGTGAATATTGATATTGGAGATTGACGGATCGCGGAAGACCGCTCTATAATATTCATATAATTATTAATTAGTTAATAAAAATATAAATCTTGAAGGGCGGAACTTATTTATGGCAAAGCGCGCAATACTTAACACAGACATTCGCAAGGGTACAATAAACAAAAATATTTATGGACATTTCTCTGAGCATCTAGGACGTTGTATTTATGAAGGTATTTGGGTTGGAGAAGATTCACCGATTCCTAACACTAATGGTATTCGTAATGATGTTGTGAAAGCGCTTAAAGAAATTCAGATTCCAGTGCTTCGCTGGCCGGGTGGATGTTTCGCGGATGAATATCATTGGAAAGATGGTATTGGTGATCGCGAAGCCCGTAAACGGATGATCAATACGCATTGGGGCGGCACGGTTGAGAACAACCATTTTGGTACGCATGAATTCATGGAATTATGTGAGATGCTGGAATGTGAACCTTATATCAATGGTAATGTGGGAAGTGGTACGGTTCAAGAGATGTCCGAATGGGTGGAGTACTTAACCTTTGGCGGTGTTTCACCAATGTCTGAGCTTCGCCAGCAGAATGGCCATCAAGAACCTTGGAGTGTGACTTATTTTGGCGTTGGTAATGAGAACTGGGGCTGCGGCGGGAATATGCGTCCAGAATATTATGCAGATCTTTATCGCCAATATCAGACGTATGTTCGTAATTATGGGGACAACCGTATTCACCGGATCGCTTGTGGTCCTAACGTGGATGATTATCACTGGATGGAAGTTCTAATGCGTGAGGCTACACGCTTTATGGACTCGATTACGCTTCATTATTATACGATTCCAGGTCCAGCTTGGGAGAATAAAGGGGCAGCAACAGGCTTTGAAACGGATGAATGGTTTAGCACCTTAGAAAAGGCACTTCGCATGGATGAGCTGATTACTAAGCATGGCGTTATTATGGATAAATATGACCCGGATAAACGAGTAGGCCTTATCGTTGACGAATGGGGAACTTGGTATGATGTTGAGCCGGGTACGAACCCAGGATTCCTATATCAGCAGAATTCGATTCGGGATGCCCTAGTAGCTGGTGTGACACTGAATATCTTCCATAAACACAGTGATCGGGTACGGATGGCAAATATTGCTCAGACCATTAACGTGCTTCAAGCGGTGATTTTAACCGAAGGAGAAAAAATGCTGCTAACGCCTACCTATCATGTATTCAATATGTTTAAAGTCCATCAGGATGCTGAGTTGTTGGATTTAGCAATCGATAGTGGGACTTACAGCTTTGAGGGCCGCGAGATTCCTGAAGTGTCTGCCTCAGCTTCTGTAACAGACGCTGGAATCATTCATGTCAGTCTTTGCAACTTGAATCACGCTGCCTCAGCTACTGTACCTCTAGAGCTACGAGGTCTTTTCGGGCAGAAGGTTGAAGTGACCGGCACTACGCTCGTTGGTGACAAGATAGATGCTCATAATACATTTAGTCAGCCAGATGCAGTCGTACCGGAGGCTTTTACAGCCTTTACACTTGAAGGTGATCTTCTTAATGTAGAGCTGGCTCCAATGTCAGTAACTGTGCTGGAGATTACGCCAAAGGCATAAGGTGGTGTTATCATGTCAACAACATCTGCATGCAAGGGTTGTCGAGACGATTATAAGGTTACCGAAGCACAGATCGAGCGTATTTTGTCATCAAGCATGTTTAAGACAGAGCTTTGTGTTCCGGATGAAGTTTATGCTGAACGAGTTGCTCTTTGCAGGACTTGTCCTAAGCTGCATGAGGGCGTGACTTGCGTCGCTTGTGGTTGCATTATTCCCGTTGTAGCTAAGCTTAAGGAACGCAGCTGTCCATTGCCCGGTGGCGGATTATGGGGATCCTTCATTTAACATGATATAAGGTAAAATAATAGCCGCATTCGACTCTCCAAGGAGAGATGAATGCGGCTTTATTCGTGAAATATAAGAAATTCACGCTATAGTTAATGTCTTATATTATTCAAGAAACGGTTATCCTCTTTAAGTGACGATAACCGCTTCTTCTTAGGCATCTGTATAGAACAGCTCAACGATTAAATCGTCATTATAGTTGCCAAAGCCTTTGCCAAAAAGGGTAATGCCGCCAATATGCTCGGCATCCTCATCGACAGAAAGTTTGAAGGTCCACTGCTTGTTGCGGATGTTCACTTGATCCAGTGTAACGTCAGAGAGTTTCAGACCATCCATAAATGTGCCTTTAGGTGTTACGCGCAGTTGTTTAAGTAGGCCGTATTGGTTCGTGAGTGCTGGCCACCAAGCCGGTGTGTATTTGCCGCGTCTGTCTCCGTAATCACCGGGACTTGTCCAGAATCCGAGCTTCACTCCGTTCAGTGTGAAAGTGATATCGGAGGGCCAATTATTATTAATGGAGGGCGCTTCGGAAGCAATCTCCATCGTAATAATTAGTTCCTCTGGCTGTTGACTGGAGAGGAGAAAGTTAGGGATTTTATATTCGATATATCCTTTGCCGAACCAAAGAATACCAGCATTCATACGCTCGAGATCCCAGAAATAACGGGGGTCATCAAAGCTGCCAATCACTTGCTCCGTAGTTGCTAGACCGCAGGTAGGCTCGATCAGGAAGTCGGAATAATGTCCAACAGGAATTTCCTTGCGGTAGCTTTTGCGCTCATTGATTTGTCTGCCCGGAAAGGTGATTTCGGTACTTTCAGCAGCTAGTGTACAGATCTTTTGCAGACCACTTCGTCCAGGCGCCATATGTGTCTGGATGAGTCCTGCAGCTTCCAGCTTGCGCACATGCATAGTCATAATGGCGCTGCTCAAATTTACCGCTGCGGCCAATTCCTTGACATTCATAGGATTCTCGGCAAGCAAACGCAACAGATGTAGACGCACTGAGCTGGCTAAAGCTTCGTAGACGGGAAGAGATTCTTCCGACAGGTCAAGTTTCATAGATGGCCTCCTATTTTAAATTTATGGTTACGCGCTGATGATTTAGAAATTAAGTAGTTTATTAATAACAAAGGTCAAATTATCGTTTTTTCAAGATGTATAGTTAATGATTATATTATTTAAATGCTTGTTTTACAATACGAAAGGGAGAAAATTTCTGAACGCTCTTTCATAATTGATAGCGTGATTCGAGAAAAAAAGAACGGAGCCTGAGGCTCCGCTCTCTTTTCAGATGATGATTCTCTTAATTTACATTCAAGTTATACTCTGTCAGTATTTCGTCTGATTTGAGTGCTCTGCTGTAAATCTTCAGTTCATCAATCATTCCCTTATAGGGTACATCCCAATAGTTTACGCCAAGAGCGAATACACCATTCTTGTTTCTAAATACATTAGGAAAATCCTCACCGGAGAATTTCTCAACTCCGTTGATATAAACCTTAACTGTACCGTTTTTGACTGTAAACGCTACATGTGTCCATTGTTTTTCTGGGATAGTCATACCTGTAAGAGCATCGTACCAAGCCTGACCTGACCACAACAGTGTTATACCATCACTGTTCTGTGGTACAAAACTGATCCAGCTATTTATCGAAGCAGCACCGAAGAAGGTTGTTGTTGCTTTTGTGAGCTGCTCAGGGTTGAGCCACATAGATACTGTGTAAGTATCACTGTCAATTAATCCATCAGGCAACCGGATACCCGAAACACCGTCAAATACCGCTGCTTGATTAGAGATACCGTTACCGTAAGTGATGTTACCTACAGTGGGAGCTTCGATTTTAATTCCCGTAACCTGCCCAGTACCAACCAATTGGAGGGAGTCATCAAGGTTTCCATCAAAAGCATAATAGGCTACTCTACCATCCGTAACTTTTACCTTATAATCAGCAGTAACACCACTTCCATCAGTCGCGGTGGCTGTAATCACTGCTTCGCCACCGACCGCAAGCGCTGTTACCGTTCCGCTTACAGCATCAACTGAAACTATGTTGGAGTCACTAGAACTCCAGGTTAGTTTCTTATTTCCGGCATGGGTAGGCAGTACTTTTACTTGAGGTGTAAAGCTATTTCCTAATTCCAGTGCTTTTTCAGGCTCCGTTATGGTTATCGTACTTACTTTAACATTACTGTCGGGCTGACCGTGTACTAGCAAGTCTACAGCTTCTGCGGAAAGTGCACTTTCGTAGATCCGCAGGCTATCGATCAAACCTTTGTATGGGATATCCCAATAGTTTACACCTAGGGAGAATACTGCATCCTCGCTATCAAAAACATCCGTAAATCCTTTTCCTGTGTACTTCAATTCTCCGTTAACATACAGTTTCACAGCTCCAGCATCGTAAGTGAAAGCTATGTGGGACCATTGGTTAACTGGAATTTGCATGCCTGCTTCTGCATCATGGAAGGTTTGGCTACCAAACCACATCCGAGTTGTAGCTCCGCCGTTTCCATAAGGCAAGAGGCTGATCCAATTGGTATCTGTTGTAGCACCAAAGAAAGCAGTGGTGAATTGTGTCAATTCTTGTGGGTTAAGCCACATGCCTATTGTATAGGTGTTGCCTTTAATCAAACCGTTCGGTAGACGAACACCGGAGTTACCGTCGAATTTGGCTGCAAGGCCTTCTTCACCCGTCTCGTAGGTGATGGTACCACCCGTATTGTTAATCCGATTGCCGGTAATTGTACCCTTATCAGTACGATCTCCGTTCTCTGAAAGATCTCCTTCAAAATCATACGCGGCCACCAAACCGTCTTCCAGCATATTGCCGGTCAGTTCCATTACAACGATAGTAAAGGTCTTCGTTGCAGTAGATTCACCCAGTGTAATCGTAGCAGTAAGCTCAACCGTTGCATTTCCGAGTCCTTTTTCTGGACGAGTAACTGAACCATCGTTTTCTACTACGTCTGTATTGGAAGATGACCATGTAATAACCGTTCCTCTTACGGCCTCAGTTGGGAGTGTAAGATCTTTGTATACTTTACTTGTGTTGCCCAAGCTTAAACTATCTTTAATATTGGATACAATTTGTTCGGTGCTGAGCAGTTCAATTTGGCTGCCCCAGACAGTAACACCCTTGTTGGACATAGCTGTGAAAGTCATAACATTGCTTTGGCGGGAGGAATCCCATTGCTTCACAAATACACCTTTGTAGAGATTTTTTACGGCAGCTCCGTTTTCAGTTTCATTGAGGAGTAGGTCAGCGTAATACTCTCCTTTTAGCTCCCAAGTACCTGTTACAGATCCTGTAATGGTGCCATCACTGTGCAGTTCGATATCTGTTGTAGATTTGATTTTAGCGGAAGTGTCTTTCCCATGATTCACGAACTGATAGGCTCCAACAACATCTTCCTGCTTAACAGCTGTGATAGTTTCACCTGTGTAACGGTGAGCGGAAGTGACTGGCCAGCCGTCTTCATTCGTGAACATTTGATGCACACGAAGCTCATGTGTTTCACCGCGCTGCGGGAAACGAGTATGGAAGAAGTTGAAGATTTTACCGGTCTCTTCGTCGTAATTCACTGAATTATGACCTGATGCTACATAACCGTAGGTTTGGAAGTCAGGGTCGCTATTCAAATTTGTGAACATGAAGTTTCCGAGGACTTTGTTGCCGACCGCTGAATGGTCATTGCTCGTTGCGAGCACTGCACTTTGTCCGGCAGCATCCACATAAGGGCCGTCCGGATTCGTTGATCGGAACTGACGCATATTGTAACCACCGTCGGACGCCAATCCTCCATAAGTCACATACAAATAGTAATAACCGATATTCTTATCATAAGCGATATAAGGTCCTTCACCTGATTTGGTCATCCCGCCGGAAATATGGGTTCCGAAATAGCGGTCAATTAAACGTCCATCAGCAGTTTTGCTATCTTTGCCTGGATATTTAGGGTCGCCGGTAGCTGGATCGATTTCCAGAATAAATATGCCGCCTGACCATGATCCATAAGTCATCCATAGCTTGCCATCTTTATCGTAGAACAAGGTAGGGTCAATTGCGTTTGTATATGTTTTATTCTTATAAGAGCCGCCTGCATCAAACCAATCGGGGTTGAAACCTTCTAGTGTTCCGTTATCAATAAGCTTCTGAATATTAGTGTTTGTCCATTTTTTATTGATCTTGCTGTTAGTATCGTAATCCTCGTCCTTGGTGAAACCGGAATAGATTACGGTATTCCCATAGGTGTAAGGACCCTCGATATTTTGCGAAGTGGCAAAGCCAATCGCTGAGCGGATGTAAGTGGAAGAAGCACTGTAATACATCATATAAGCGCCAGTTGTTCCGTCTGCATTCTTATAATCCTCATTATAGAAAACGTCCGGAGCCCATATGGAGAACCCGTCTTTACTGTCAGAATCGTTTTCTCCAGCCCATTTAAAGGATTCTGCCAGATTCGCGGAAAGATCACCAAAGAGTACGTTGCCCGGTGTTGTATAGCCGTTTGTGAAATGAGTCCAGTTCATCAAATCGTTTGATTTGGCTGCATCGATGTGAGACCCGAACACATAATACGTACCTTTGTCTACGACTACGGAGGGATCATGTACTGAAACATTGGTGAGTGTTGGTGCCGTAGCTCCCGGAGTAGGTGTTGCTGTCGGAGATGGTGTAGTAACTGCGCCGCCGTCCGATCCGCCAGAACCTGATCCACCTGTACCTATGGTTGCCGTAGCTGTCGGAGTAGGCGTTTCAAATTTGATTAGGTGGCTGAATCTACTGTCAAAGCCAACTTTCCCGGTACCTTGGATAGTAATCATATCGTTTATGCCAAGGATGAGATTCTTGATTTCTGTACTTGCCTCTACACGCAGCTTAGCTAATTGCTTCAGTGTAACTTCAGCAATACTGCCTGCAGCTAGATGTAATGTAGGCACTCCCAACGCTTGTACCTCGGCGGAATCAAAGTTCCCTCTTAACGTGATGATTGAATCGTTCGGGAGCGTATTCTCGATAATAACCCGGCCGAAGCCTGCGCCCGTTAAAGTACTATCTTCCTCAAGCGTTACACCGGAATGTACACGTACACTCGGTATGACACTCGATCCTTTAGTAACGATGCGGAGTTTGCCGTTACGCTTATCTACGACCATGTCGGCAACATTAGAATTGTTGAATACAATACTATTCTCTCCGCCGCCGAACACGTATACTTTTCCTTTTACAGTGATGTTATTCAGCGTAATGTCGCCTTCTGCAATACCTTCGGTAAGGTACAGGTTTCCGGAGATAGTGGAGTTGTTCAATTCAACACCCGGGCTACTGATAACCATATTCTGAGTGGTAATCCCTGTATAGCTCCCGCTCTTTGAAGTGATTTCCCCGGCTAACTTTTCAATCATACGAAGAGCTTCTGCTCTTGTTACTGCCTTTGCGCCTTTAAAACTGCCGTCACTATAACCATTCAAATAACCTTCACCAAATAAAGATAATACAGCTTCTTGGCTCCAAGAAGGTAAATCTTCAACATCTTTCGGAGCAGAGGTATTCGCGGAAGCATTAAGCTGGAATAGTCTGTGCAGCATTACTGCGGCTTCTTGACGACTTACTACCTGTTGGGGTCGGAAGGAACCGTCGTCATATCCTGATACATATCCTGCAGCTACTGCTTTCTGGATATCCTTGTAATGTGAGCCCGCTTCCAACACATCCGTGAAGCTGATTTCGGATTTTTCCTGCAAATTAAAGACCCGGTTAATTAATGTGACCCATTCCGCACGGGTGATCTCCTGGTTCGGTTTGTATATTCCTTTGCCATAGCCTGAAATTAAACCCTTATCTACCCAGGATTGAAAATCCTTCTGTGCCCAGTGACCCATATAATCGACAGTCTGTTGTTGCGTGGATTGTACGGTGGCTTTTGAATCGCTTGCAGAAGCCGCTGAAATAAGTGGTGCAGGTACTAGCAGAGTGAGTGCAAGAAGTGAAGCGGTTAGTTTACGAGTTGTTTTCCTCAAATTCATGATCCTCCGATTCTAGTGATTAGAAATTGCGGTGGTGCAGAAAAAAATGTGAAACGCTTACAATACAACTACTAAAAAAACGTTTCTCACAAATAGAAATGGATTTGTTTTAAGTTTATACAAACCATAGTGTGGAAAACGTTTCATATTGATCTCATTTTAAGCATGATATTAGCATATAGTCAAATAGAAATTTACGTAAAGATAAATCTTTTTATATTTTTATTAACGAAAGGTTGTCGAATATAGAGAGTAGATGTAGTACTTTAGAGGAGCGTTGGAGTTTTACAAATTGTGAATAAGAGGGGAAGGTGAATAAGAAATTGATAGGTGATAGGCTTGGTGAATATTGCATTGTAGGTAGGGGGGAGCTAATGAAGAATAATACAAATTAGTTGTTCGCCCCCATGAAAGAACCAACCTTGTTACGTGTATGCACTAGGAGATTTTAAAGATAATACAATTTGAACATGATGTCTTGATCATGATTTCCGAATTTTTTCCCGAAAATGGTTGCGCCTCCGACATGCTTGGCATCTTCCTTCACTTCGATCCGGAAGGTCCATCGGTCACAAGTTGTATCTAAATCCTCGATTGAAACGGAAGACAATGGGTCACCGTCAATGTAGGTTCCATTGTGATTGGTAATTCTGATCGTTTTTAGTAATCCATATTGGTTAATATTGTGCGGCCACCAATCTGGTGTGAATTTTCCTCTAGCATCCGCAAAATCCCCAGGGCTCGTCCAAGTTCCTAATTCCAAGCCATTCAAGGAAAAGGTGATGTCTGAAGGCCATACATCATTAGCAAACGGAAATTCGGAAGATAGCTCCAAGCTAATTTCAAATTGCTGCAAGGTTTCCTCTTTTTTTAGAAAGTTGGCAATATTGTATTGAACATAGCCTTGAGTAAACCATAGGATCTCAGCGTCAACTCTTTTGGAATCCATGAAATACTTAGGTTCGTCAACTCTGCCGATAAACTCTTTTTCTGTAGCAAGTCCGCATGTAGGTTTCAGATCATAATCCGTATAATGACCAATCGGCACGGATGTCTCGTAGGAGGCAAAGGAGTGGAAGATCTTCTTTGGGAAGTTAATCTCAATATGATCCACTCTTAGAATCGAGATTTTTTGCATCCCTGATTTACCAGGAACCTTTTCGGTTTTTATGAGTCCTGCGTCTTCTAGTTTTTTGATGTGTTTTGTTACGATAGGACTGCTTATTTTAAGTTCTTCTGCCAAATCTTTGATGTTCATCTTATTTTTGGAGAGCAACTGAATGATTTTTATGCGTACTTCACTTGCCAAGGCTTCGTAAACAACGAGAGAGGACTTGTCTATTTCCAATTGCATTTCATCCACTTCTTTCAAAGTTATTTCATATACTGTAAAGTTTATTAATCTATATATAAAGTAACACGAAAGATAACCGAAGTAAATAAAGTATCGCTTACATCTCGTAGTAATGAACTAAAAGGTTAATTAAGTTTAAAAAAAATCTCTTAAGTTTATTTAAAAGTTATTGACTACGCTTTCAAGACGAATGTATACTAAGCTTAAGTTAATCGTTTCCAAAGAAAGTTAACGCAAATGATTATCTTAACAATACAGCTGCAGGGGGAGAGAGTATTGAAAAAGAAATTCGGTATATTATTGGCAACAGTTCTAACGTTAACGACAGTGTTGGCAGGATGTGGTGGTAAAGATGATAGTAAGACGATTACATTCTGGACACCGCTGACTGGTGATGATGGTGCTTATATGGATCAAATTGTTAAAGACTACAATGCTACAAACCCAGAAATTAAAGTAAAACACGTGATCACGGCTGATATGTACACAAAAATTTCTACTGTTTTAGCTTCCAACAAAGGTGTTCCTGATTTGGCGATTATCCACGCTGACCGTGTTCCTGGGTTTGTTAAGCAAGGTGTCTTAGAAGCCATGCAAGATACCGTATTGCCAGCACAACCTGAACTAAAAGCTGAAAATTACTTACCTCAAGCTTGGAACACTGGTAACATCGACGGAACGCAATACACAGTACCTCTTGATATCCACAGTAATGTAATGTACTACAATAAAGATTTGCTCAAGAAATATAATGCGGAGTCATTCTTAGATGATAATGTTGTTACGATTGATGAGATGCTCTCCTTACAAGGTAAATTGGATGAAGGCGACTATGTAGTTAACGATGCTTTGCTGGGCTGGGTTATCTTAGCTCAAATCCAAGATTTGGGCGGAGACATCCAAGTTGATGGTAAGCCGGCTGTTAACACCCCTGTATTTAAACAAGCCTTTGAAAATGTTAAGAAAATCGCTGATGCGGGTCTGATGACTCCATTTGGTGAAGACGGTTACTTGATGTTCCAATCCCAAAACGTACTATTCTCTACAGACGGAACTTGGAGCTCTACAGCACATGCTGGGGTTGAAGGCTTGAACTTTGGTGTAACAAATGTTTATTCTCCAACACCTGATAAGTTCACGAATAGATCTTCTTCTCACTTGTTCGCTATGCTGAAGAACGACAAGAGAACGGACGAAAAAGAAGCAGGTATTGCTAACTTCTTGGAATATGTTCGTACAAACTCGATGGAATGGGCAAAAGCTGGACAAAACGTAGCAAGTAACGTAGTTAACCAAAGCCCAGAGTACCAAAATTATATGCAATCTTTCTTTACTTCTAATGAAAAAGAAATTGAATCCCTTTACATTTACACATATGAATACTACCCATACATTGCGGAAGCAGTAGATACTTATTGTGCAGATATTGTTCGCGGCAACGTTGATCTTGATGAAACCCTAGCAACTATGCAGAAATTTGTAGAAGATAAGATCGCAGAAAGCAGCAGTGCAGCCAAATAAAGTGAAATAGAATAGATTGTACGAAGTAATGTGCCATATCGTTGGTGCATTACTTTGTGCAAAAGGAGAAATGAAATCCTATGAAAAAGAAAATAAATTGGGCACCTGCCTTCTTTGTAGGTCCGCATGTCATTTTGTTTGCTGTCTTCATTTTATTGCCAACGATTTATGGGATTTATGCTTCATTTACAAAGTGGAATTTAATGAGTGATCCGGTTTGGGTAGGTTTTGATAACTATAAGGCCATTCTTTTTGATGGCAAATCAACGTTTCATACGCAATTTTTCAGAGGTCTGAAAAATACGTTGATCTTTGTGGGTCTCTCTGTTCCATTATTAATTGTGATCCCATTAATGGTGGCTGTTGCACTGGAACATAAAAAAGTTAAAATGAAGAGCTTAATTCAATCTATTCTCTATATTCCAGGCTTGATTTCGATTTCTGCGGCAGCACTGATCTGGCTCTTGATCTTTAATAAACAACTGGGGATCACAGGAAATCTGTTCGGATCACAAGTTGCGTGGCCTGCAAACCAGCCGTATGCGTGGATTATCATCATTGTAATCACATTATGGGGTGGTATTGGAGGCAACATGATTATTTATCGTGCTTCCTTAAGTGGCGTTGCGCAAGAATTATATGAATCAGCCGAGCTCGATGGTGCGGGTTCAATTAAAAGATTCACTAGTATCACCTTGCCATCTATTCGTTTTCCATTAATCTATACCTTTGTTATGACAACCGCCGGAGCCTTTAATGTATTCGGCCAACCGTTAATGATGACCGATGGCGGGCCTCGACAAAGTACACACGTACTCATGATGTATATTCGTCAATTAGCTTTCGGTAACGGTGAGTCCATCGCAGGGATGGCATCCGCTATGGCAGTGTTATTGGGATTAGTGATCTTGGTCATTTCAGCACTTCAATATTATGTAATGAACCGAAATGCAACCTAGGGATCTCTGAGACTAAGTGATTAACAAGGAAATGGAAAAGGTAGGTGTACTAATATGTCAAATCAGGCGGTAAACGGACTGGAAAATCATCCAGTTATAAATAGAACAAGAAAAGAAAAAGGCTCCTCCAATATCAGTATTTCGAAATATGTATCCTACACATTTTTAATTATTCTCTGTGTAATTTGGATCATTCCTGTGATCTTCGGAATTTCTACGTCATTTAGATCACAAACGGAAGTGGTTTCCTCGGGTTTTAGACTATTTCCTGAAACATGGGTCTTTGAGAACTATGTCACGATTCTGAATAATACTTCTACAGCCCCGATTCTACGTTGGTTAGGAAATTCATTGTTTATCGCGACATCGCACACCATTCTGGTAGTTATTGTGATCTCGATTACCGGCTTTGGATATACCCGTATTAACTTTAAAGGAAGAGACACGTTGTTCTTCACTTTGCTAGGGATTTCCTTCTTCCCCGGTGTGGTTAACTTGATTCCTTCTTATAAAATTATCGATTCCTTTGGTTGGGTGAATACTTCCTGGGCAATGATCATTCCTGGTCTTGCGGGTATGGGGAATATCTTCTTGGTCAGACAGTTTATGAACGGTATCCCGAAAGAGCTGGATGAGTCTGCAAAAGTGGATGGTGCCAGTGATTTTAGAATTTTTGCACAAATTATATTGCCGTTGGTTAAGCCGATTCTGATTGTTTGCGGTTTGTTCTCCTTTACGGGATCTTGGAATGACTTCCTCTGGCCGGTTATCGTGTACACAGATGTAGATAAAATGCCGGTTACAGCTGGTTTGCTCTTGCTTCAAGATATCTACGGAAACTATCGTATGATCGGGCAATTAATGGGCTCGGCGATCTTGGCGATTATTCCAACCTTGCTGCTATTTATATTTGCTCAAAAATACTTCGTTCAATCTATTAATTTGAATTCAGGTATTAAAGGGTAGATCGAATGAACAAAAACTTAAATACACCTTGCCTTCTTATGAGGAAGGGTGTGTTTTGGTGACCCGTAAAATAAAAATATAGAGAGATATAGGAGTTGTCATCATGAGAGAATTTAATGCAAAAAATCCGCTGATTGAGCAAAGAGCAGATCCTTGGATTTATAAACATACAGACGGATATTACTATTTCATAGCCTCTGTTCCAGAGTACGATAGAATCGAGCTTCGTCGCTCCGAATCCATTCAGGGATTAGCGGAGGCTGAGGGAAAGACGATTTGGGTTAAGCATGAAGCAGGTTTAATGAGTGCCAATATCTGGGCTCCAGAGATTCATTATATTGATGAAAAGTGGTACGTATATTACGCAGCAGCACATACGTCTGACACAAAAGACGGCTTGTTTGATCATCGCATGTTTGCCATAGAAAATTCATCCGCAAATCCTTTGGAGGGTGAATGGGTGGAGAAGGGTCAAATTAAAACGAAATGGGAATCCTTTGCCTTGGATGCAACCACTTTTGAGCACAAAGGCGTTAGATACTACGTTTGGGCACAAAAGGATCCTGATATCCCTGGTAATTCTAATATGTATATCTCTGAAATGGAGAATCCTTGGACATTAAAAGGAGAACAAGTGTGCATCACCACACCTGAATATGAATGGGAAAAAATCGGATTTTTGGTGAATGAGGGTGCGGCAGTTCTTAAGCGGAATGGACGTATTTTCATGACTTTCTCGGCAAGTGCAACAGATCATAACTACTGTATGGGGTTGTTAACTGCTGATGAGAACAGTGATTTAATGGATCCGAAATCTTGGGTCAAAACACCAGAACCTGTGTTTACGACTTCTGAAGAAAATGGTCAATATGGTCCGGGACATAATAGCTTTACAGTCTCAGAAGATGGCACACAGGATATCCTGGTGTTCCATGCCAGAAGCTATAAGGAAATTGTGGGAGACCCATTATATGATCCTAATCGTCACGCACGTGTGCAAGTGATCCAGTGGAATGAAGATGGAACGCCAAATTTTGGTGTCCCTAGACCGGATACGAAGTTAAATTTATAGCATAAGCCAATACATTCGCATATTTTAACATAATGCTTCTTTAGTGTGAGGAGCTTATAATATTCTTCTATTAATAAAGGGACGCTTCAGTAGCAATATGCTATTGGAGCGTCCCCTTTTCTTATAATGGAAGATCGCGTCGTCTGAATTGCTCGATCCCTAAGGCAAAAGCGAGCACACCGATCAATAGTAACCAACTGGAAACCTGAATGACCTCCACGTTGCCTTGAACGATTTTGCCAGGCTGATAGAAGGAGAATAGGGTCAGGTAACGTAACCCTTCCAGCTTATCACTTATTTTACCCAGCAAGTCTAGAGTGAAGAATCCGAAGGTGATGGCGCCGGAAATTCCAAGTGCTTTTTTCTCATCATTACATATTGAGGAGACAAGAAATGCAAGGCCCCCCACGGCAAAAAATAATAAAAAAGCCACGCTGTTCAGCTGAGCAAATCGGCCGCTGTTAAATTCATATTCACTGCCGAGGAACCATGCTTTACCTAATAATCCGGCGAGTGTGGTTACACCCATAATCAGGAGCAAAGCTGTCGTGAGTACAAGCGCCTGTGTGGTCGCTACTTTTCTCCGTGTTGTTGGGGCTATAAGCAGATAAGCCATAGAACCGCGATCCACAAGCCGAGCCATGAGCTGCGTCGACATTTGTACACATACAATAGATAGAATCAGTACCAGAATAAGTCCGTAATATTCTCCAGAGATAAAAGCCTCAGCACTGGTAAATCCGCTGTTTAATCCAAAAGCTTTTCCCACACCTTCCGGCATAGCTTTTATGAGGTCATCAATGGCTTGTGTGCTTCCGGCGATCCCCGGATATAGCCAGATCATAAACAGAATATAGAAGGCAGAACCGAAGGCGTAATTCATAATTCCTTTCAGGTTCACTCTCATCATTTCTTTATAGAGCGGAAGATTCATTGCACGGCCCCCTCACGGTCATAATAGTCCATGAAAATGTCCTCTAGATTCTGCGTAAATACATCTATACTGCGGATATTGTATTTTCCGGTCTCCTGAATGAATCGATCGTAATTGCCCTGAACGGCAATGCGGACCATGTTCCCTTCACGAGCTTCCACTTGCAGGCCGGAGGCGGCAAATTGTTCTGCATCTTCGCGATTCGCGAACACAACCTCAAACAGCTTCCGCTGCATCGATTGCAGTTCATGGATATTTTTCACAGTGATGATACGTCCGTCTTTAATGATTGCAGCGCGGTCACAGGTACGCTCAATTTCTTGAAAGCTGTGGGAGGACATTAGAAAGGTGGTTCCGGCTGCTTTTTCCTCTAATACGAGATCTATAAATACCTTTTGCATAAGCGGGTCGAGTCCCGAGGTAGGTTCATCCAGAATAATAACTTCAGGATTGTGCATGAAAGCTGCGACAATACCGACTTTTTGCTTCATTCCCTTTGACATTTTGCGGATCGGAGTTGCGGCATCAAATTGCAGTCGTTCAATCAGGCAGTCACGTTTGGTAGTGTTCTTCATCCCTTGCATGCCAGACATGAACTTAAGGAAGGAAATACCCGTCATCCCGTCAAAAAAGTTGATTTCACCAGGTAGATAGCCGATATGCTTCTGGACCGTGCCCTGTGCTTTCCATACATCAAGTCCATGAATACTCGCATAACCTTGATCAGGCATCATGAATCCCATGATATGTCTTATGGTTGTAGATTTACCCGCGCCATTTGGCCCCAAAAACCCAAACACCTCGCCTTTATTTACGGTAAACGTAACATCTTCGATTCCCTTGCCATTCGAAAATCGCTTAGTTAAGCCTTCAACTACAAGCATGCTACCACCTCCACTGCAAAATAATGAACTATTATTAATTAGATATTTCATATGTTATATTATTCCTAGTGAATAGTGAAGTCAATGGAATTATGAAATAATTGATAATCAATATTTCATTAAATTTAAATTAGCGCACTATATAATGAAGTTAAGGGTGGATAGCATGAATGGATTTGAGAAAAGAGCCGCTCAAATAAAACTCAAAATTATGAAGACTACTATGGAGATGCTCAAGAGCTGTGAGCCCAAACGTCTCCGGATCGCAGACATTGCGAAAGAAGCAGGCGTCTCACAGGTGACGATTTATAATTATTTTGGCAGCAAGGAAGCACTGCTTGGTGAGACCTTTAAAGATTTTATAGAGAAGGCCATTCGTGAATTTGAAGATTACATTCATGGAGAGCATTCTCTAAAAGAGATTATTGAATACATTATGACGATGGAGAGAGAAACCTACAGTTCATTGTCTCCTACGACTGTGAAGGAGCTTATGATTGAGGACCAGGAAATGTTTCATTATATTGAAGAACGTTACACGAATGACGTTTTACCATTGATGGTCAAGATGGTGGAGGATGGCAAAGCACGAGGAGAAATTTCAAATAAAGTATCCACCAAAGGGATACTTTCATTTATAGGAATGTATATGCGAAGCTCGGGAGAAATGCTAGATGAAGCCAGCAAACAAGAAGATATAGACGGCTTCCTGGAGGAAGCCATCCATCTCTTCTTCTATGGCATTTGCGGGCGGGAGCAGGAGTAGCGTAAGGTTTGCAACCTGTTTACTCTAATTCATCATGGGAAAAGCGGATTCCCTGTCATCCCTACCCACAGCTCGGATTGTTCAAGATGGGCTGCAAGCTGAAGCAGTAAATCTTCCCGCCCTTTAGCAGCCATTACCTGTACCCCCATCGGCAGACCCGCTTGCGACATATGGACGGGAACGCTCATGGCGGGTTGGCCCGTCAAATTGGCAAGCTGGGTGAACGGTGTATAGGTTAGGCTTGGTTTAAACATAGCGTAAATCATTCGCTCTTGTTCCTCTTTCGGCAACTCATGTACATGCAGCAGTTTTTCGATTTCAGCAGAACTATGCGTTAACTCGCCAATCTTAGGAGCTGAATCCGCATTTGTTGGTGTGATATACAGATCGTAGCGGTTAAGCAGACCTGCCATTTGAGCGGCTGCAATATCCCATTCATCCAGACTATGCACAAATTCTGCCGCAGAGACTTTTCTTCCGGCTTCCCCAAGGACCCAAGTAACGATATCAACTTCACTGGAAGTAATGGAACGTCCCATCATTTTTTCCAGCGATACGAACATCGCTGCCACTTCCCCAGTATTCATCGTATAGTAATTCTCCATTAGCCTTACACCATTTACCGGGCTCAGCTTTTCTTCAACTTCATACCCCTCAGCTTCGAGCCATTTTACAGTCTTGAGCACAGCAATTACTGCTTCATTCGTTACAGGAGTGCCCACTGGGGATGCTGTTGTGAACGCTATGCGCAGTTTTCGCTGTGTTGGTTTGAAAAGATCGTCCAGATAGACGCCCGGATATAGCGGTGTTTGAAAAGCAGCCTCTGGCTGCACGACCTGCAGCAGATCCAGCATAGCAGCGCTATCACGTACGGACCGTGTCAACGCGAAGTCGATAGAAGCACCTTGCCATTGACGGCCTACACCTGGTCCTACTGGAGTGCGTCCACGGGTTGGCTTCAGCCCGAACAAGCCGGTGAACGAGGCAGGGATACGGATCGAGCCGCCGCCATCACTAGCTCCAGCTACCGGAACAATACCAGAGGCTACCGCCGCTGCTGCACCGCCGCTAGAACCACCAGGGGAATATTCGAGATTCCACGGATTACGTGCCGGGCCGTGAAGGACGTTCTCGGTGATGTTTTTGAGGCCGAATTCCGGTGTATTCGTATGTCCAAGCGGAATAAAACCGCCGTTTCTGATTCGTGCTACGTAGTTCGAGTCGCGTCTAGCAATATTGTCTTTCATCAATAAGGCACCTGAAGTAAGAGGTTCTCCAGCGATGGCTTGAGAGATGTCCTTCAGCAGAAAAGGAACGCCAGCAAACGGGCGAGAGTCATCGTGTACAGGCATTTCGTCAGCTTCCTTAAGAGCAGCTTCTCTACGGGTGCGTACGACTGCATTAAGGACTGGATTGACTTCATCGAGTCGATCGAAGGCGGCTTCAACCAGCTCCCTAGGGGAGACTTCACGTGCTTTGATAAGCGCTGCGAGTCCTAGGGCATCATATGTAGAATAAGAAAAGGACATAATAGGTACCTTCTTTCGAATAGGAATAAATAGCCTGTCTCTATTGTATTATACATCCCGCTAGTAATGATTTGAAAATGGATACCTTATATCTATCAATTCTTTTTTATACCCGATTAGGCTATACTAAATATTAAATGGATCTTATGGGGTGTACTGATGAACGAAGATAAATATCAGAATGTTGATGGACTAATGGAAGCTTTCCAGCAATTTTCCAGGATGAATTGGCGTAAAACTACGGTCTGGGGATTGAAGCCAAGTGAAGTTCGGATGTTGGTCTCTTTAAAGCTGGGGAATGAACGGGAAGGAAAGAGGGGCCAGACGGTTTCGGATATTAGCAAATTTCTAAAGGTTACTTCTCCTACGGTTACACAGATGGTCAATAGCCTGATTGCACAAGGATATGTAGTGCGTACTGCCGATACACAGGATCGCCGGATCAGTGAGATCACGCTTACGGAAAAAGGAGAGCATTTGGCCGAAATGGCTGTAACGAAATCCCGAAACACCTTTAAAGGTATGATTGATTATATGGGCAAAGAAAAGACAGATTCGTTAATGGGGCTGTTAAACGAGGTCTACGATTATTTTGAAGAATTGAATGATAATCAACCCACTGAATCCTAATCCTTCACATAAAAAAGAGATGTCGCACAGCCTAAGCTGTTAACGGACATCTCTAATGTATATTTATTTGTGATTAATGTGCAGCAGGTACAGACTTTTCAAGTTTTTTGCTTTCGCTTTTTCCCTCTGCAGTTACCTCAACTTTTTTCTCGCCACTTCGTAACGGAATCTCTTTAAGGAACAGGACAAGCAGTGCTGCAATTACTAACAGTGCAGTGCCGCTTAAGAATACAACCGTCAGGGAATCGCTTAGTGCGTTCCGCAGCATCTCAATCAATTGATTAAAGAGCGGCTGGATTTGCTCTGGCAGTGTTGCGTGCAGTTCCTTCAGCTTAGGTTGATCCAGCAGCATTTGCGGGTTCATAAATGCGGATAGCTGTTTAGCGGATTCAGGATCAAGTTTGGTTAAATCCGGACCCTTGCCAGAGGACACTGCTGCCTCTAATTTTTTCGTTAATGTGGAGTTCATAATGGTACCCATGATAGCAATACCAATGGTTCCACCTAAATTACGGAATAAAGTATTTGTAGCAGTAGCAACACCAAGCATGGAAGGAGCTACAGCATTTTGTACGGTTAAGGTAAACACAGGCATCGACAGCCCTAAACCAATACCGAAAATAATCATGCTGACTACGGCCATAGCGATATTGCTCATGAAGGCCATTATGATCATAGCCGCAACCATAAACGGCATTCCCATCAGAGCATAACGCTTGTATTTACCTGATTTGGAGATCCATCTTCCTACAAGTGTACTAAGTACAATCATTGCAAGTGACATCGGCATATTAATAAATCCGGAGTTGGTTGGGGAGACACCTTCTACACCTTGGACAAAGAACGGTAGATAGATCATTGCGCCCATCATACCAGCATTCATTAGGAAGCCTACAATCATAGAGATGGTTACAATGGAGTTTTTAAATAAGGATAATGGCAACACTGGGCTTTTAGCTTTTCGTTCAATCAGAATCAAAATGATAACTCCCAGAATTGACGCTCCGAACAGCCCGAGAATTTCTGGAGAACCCCAGTCATATTTTGTCCCGGCCCATGAAAAGCCGAGCAAGAGTGCAACAATGGTAAGGGAAAGGAATATAGAGCCTAAGTAGTCAATGGATTCTGAGGTGGAGCGTGCAGTTTTAGGGAACATTCTCCAAATCATAAAGAAAGCCACGATACCGAAAGGCAGGAAGATCCAGAAGATCCATTTCCAAGCCATGTGATCCACCATGAAGCCGCCAAGGGTAGGACCGATTACGCTGGAGAATCCAAATATGGCCATCATAATTCCGGTCCACTTGGCTCTCTCTCTAGGAGCGAACAAATCACCTACAGCGGTTACGGTAGCCGACATTAGAATCCCGCCGCCAAGACCTTGAATCCCGCGATAAGTGATCATTTGGAAAATATTTGTCGACAATCCGGACATGAAAGCGCCTATAATAAAAATAACGATCCCCGCTAAGAGGAATGGCTTTCTTCCATAGATATCGGATAACTTACCGACAAGTACGGTGGCGATTGTTGAGGTGAGCATATAGATGGTGATTACCCAAGTATAATGTTCAATGCCTCCCAACATCGCAATAATTCGGGGCATTGCAGTCCCCACAATGGTCTGGTTGATTGCTGCGAAAAACATGGCCGCCATTAATGCAATCATAATTGTAACTTTTTTCTTTTGCGTAAGGTGCTCCAGAGCAGTTCCTCTCCTTTAACGTCTATATATTGTAGTTTGGGAATTCATGTCTTAATAATTAGGTAGCCAAACTATCATTTATGTATAATACACAAATTCATCATTTAGCACAACTGTTTAATTATTTAATTTTAATCTAATGAGAATGTGATTTGGACTTGATTTTTTGGAAATAGGTAGGTAATCTAATTAGATTGAGTTAAATTGGAGGTGCCCTATGGATACTCAAAATAGTCAAGAGCAAAAGCTAATCATAGCCTTTGAGAACATTAAACGTTTGACCGCTCGTCCCTCTTTTAAGGAAAGTGTTTCGTATAGAGAATTTGTGATGATGTATGTCATTAACAATTTGATGAAACGAAAGAAGCCTTCAGACGGTGAAGAGCAACGGGGAGTAATGATTTCCAGATTAAGCGACCTGCTCCAAATCAGCAGACCTACTGCGACGCAAATGGTAAACAGCTTGGAGGAAAAAGGATACGTGGTGCGAACAACGTCCGATACTGATCGGCGAGTTGTATATATTGCTCTAACGAATGAAGGAGAACAGATTTATGATTCGCAGATGGCTACTTATTCCGGTATTCTAAGCGAAGTTATGGAAAAGGTAGGCAAGAAAGAGATCGACCAATTGATTTTTCTATGTGATCGTTTTCAAGAAGCGGTGCATGAAGTCAGAAGCCGTCAGCTTTTTAATTCATCCGATGAAGATCCGCTCGTTTTGGATTCTGTATAGTGAACATAACCAAAAGATATTTCGGAGCCTTTAGCCGGAACGTCTTTTTTTCTGCACCCAGAGCAAGGAGGAATTACAATCAGAATATTAGCGATTAGTGACATTCACGGAAGTTATTCCGAATTCAACGCATTGTTAAAAAAGGTAAACTATCGTCCATCCGAGGACAAGCTCATCCTGATGGGGGATTATGTGGATAGAGGTCTCAATAGTAAAGGGATTGTGGATCAGGTCATGGCTCTGAAGCGGGAGTGTGGCGCTATTGTTCTAAAAGGCAATCATGATAAAATGGCCTATGATGCGCTCACCGGCGAAGATGATAAACTGGATACGCATTGGCTTAGCAACGGCGGTTTGTATACATTGATGAGCTACTGTGAGGCAGATTCGAACTTTTTTAAAGCGGATTTTGGCTGGGACGATTATATGTTGCTGAAAGAAGAACTTAGACAGAAATACAAACATCATTTAGATTTTCTAAGTTCATTGCCGCTATATCACGAGACCGAAGAGCATATTTTTGTGCATGCAGGCATTAACCCCTTAATAGAAGATTGGAAGCAGCAAGAGCCGTATGATTTTATCTGGATCAGAGAACCATTTTATACGAATCCGGTAGTTAGCACTAATAAAACGGTTATTTTTGGACATACCTCGACGATGGATCTACATGATTCGGAAGAAATCTGGTTTAGCCCGCAGGGCGATAAGATCGGTGTGGACGGTGGATGCGCATATGGTCAACGTCTGAACTGTTTGGAGATTTCTGGAGGGGAATATATCACACATTTTGTTCGGAATGGGGAGAAGCCTTGAGCTGTCTCTCTTTTTTAATATAGATCTTCTTACATAAGTCATGAAATGAACTTAAAGAAATATAGAATAGCACTGTATTAAACCTCAACTATGTATAAAATAAAGAGAGTAGGGGGTGTAATAGATGAATGCGAACAACAAATATCATATCCTCATGCAAGGGACGATCAGCAACAATGTGAGCGAAACCTGTAAGGCGTTTGGCATATCTCGGACGATCTATTATCAGTGGTGTAAAGCTTACCAACAACAGGGCATGGATGGACTGGCTGAGAAGGAACGAAAACCGGTAATGCCTAATAAAGTGGATAAGCGAACAGAGAGACTGATCTTAAAATACGTTGCCAAATTTCCTGAAGATGGACCCAAGCGAATCTTTTATGAACTGCAGGATGAGGGTGTGAACATAGGGGAGTCAGGTATTTACAATGTGCTGCGTCGTAATGGACTTAGTACGAGGATAGAACGTGAGGCTTATGCCAAAGAAGTCAAAGCAAAGAAGAGGGAAGGTGCACAAGCAGTTAACACCAAAGGGTGTAAAGAGAAACCGAAATCTCTCGACTATAAGATGAAAAATCCTGAAAATGCTCACCCCGGGTATATGTGCCAACAAAGTATTAGCTATATGGGCGTATTCCCAAGGGTAGGAAAGGTGTATCAATATGTGGTCTACGATGCCTATTCCAGATTAGGCTTAGTTAAGCTTTATAATAGGAAGTCTGCCATTCATTTTATCGATTTTATGGATCTGAAGGTTATCCCATTGATGAAGACCTTAGAATTCCAAATCGACAATTTGGTAACGAACAAAAGTCGTGAATTTACTACAAACTGGGATAGAGGGAAACATAAATACAGCGATTTTTTACATAAGAACAACATAAATCAAGTAGCTATAACTGCAGATCAGACAGAAGTATTTCAGCCATTACATCAATTCGTGGCGGTGTTAACGAAAGAATTTTACCAGCAGGCTTGGTTGGATGCTTCGATAGATTCCTTTGAGATTTTAGAAAAGCGCTTACATGAATACTTGAGGATCTATAACTTCAGCAGGGTGATCACAGATGGACCTAATCAAGGTAAAATACCATCAGATGTCGCACTTGAGTATACAGGCCAGCGTGAGACCTTGCCATTATGGTTATTTACAAGGAGATAACGGATGATGACTAAGATGAAGCATGAAGACAGGATAGGGATCATCGGTGCAGGGATTTCCGGGATTACTGCTGCTTACCAATTAGCGAAAAAAGGATATACCCATATTACTCTCCTTGAGAAGTCAGACCGAGTAGGCGGAAAGTGTCACTCTATTGAATACAAAGGGAAAACTTATGAAATGGGGACGCTAATCGGCTTGCCAACTTATAAACATACGATAGAACTTATGAAAGAGTTTGATCTTATGGATAAAGGGCCGCTATTGGAACGGGGATTTTTTGATAATAACGGGAGGAAGACTTCTCAGATTCCTATGGACCAAATTCAGGCATTTACTCAAGAATTCAAAAGGTTGCCCGATATTTTGAAGCGTTATAAGTCACTGCAAGAACCTGGTTTTCTGAACTTACCCTCAGATTTATGCCAGCCATTCTCAGAGTGGTGTGCAGAGAACGATCTAACTGTTATTGGGCAGGTGTATATGCATTACTTCAATACTTTTGGTTTTGGAAGTATTCAAGATGTGCCGGCGGCTTATGTGTTGAAATTTCTTACTTATGATAATTTACTATCTTTTATTGAAATCACTCACATGATAACCTGGCCTAAGGGAGTCACAGAACTCATTAGAAGAATGGCCGACCAAGTAGAAGATCTGCGTCTGACTTGTGAAGTGCTACATATGGAGCAAGAGGTGAACGGTCAAGTTCGGGTGGAAACAAGCCAGGATATCTTTTATTTCGATAAGGTGATTTATACAGCTTCCTTAGAGCATCTGAGCGATAGGGTTCACTTATCTTCGGAAGACAGAGCATTATTCGAGCGCATTATCTATGAACGATTTCGGGTATATGCTTACAGAGTGAAGGGGCTACCGGAGCTATCAGGATATATCCCCCGCAATATGAACCCTGAACGTAAAGGACATATGATGGCGTGGTATTACAGGTGGGCAGATATGGGAACAACAGATTTAGTTACGGTTTATGTAGCGGAGAATGATGAAATGACAGATCTAGAAATGCGGGAAAAGGTAGAAAATAAACTTCGCGAGCTTGGCGGCGAGAATATCCGTCTGTATATGATGAAGCGCTGGAAGCAGTTCCCCCATGTGGATTCTAATGCGATCCGGGAAGGGTTTTATGAACGGCTTGATCAGATGCAGGGAAGAGATGAAATCTATTATGCTGGAGAGATCATGAACTTTCCTACACTGGAGAACTGTATTGTTTATTCGAAATACCTGGTTGAACGATTTTTTTAAATTGTTTTAGCAGTAGCCTTGTCCACAAAGAAATTTGTCGACAAGGTTTTTTTACATTGCAGAAAAAATATATTTGGGGCACCCCGCAAAGTATCTGGAGTAAGCATCAAAGCAAAACTCCGCTTTGCGGGGATAATTTACTTTCAAGTTAGGTTTACAGTGTGTAGTTCTATAGACATAGTTTCCAATTGAATTCCCTGCTTAGGATAGGTCCTCTGATAAATTCCAGTACTATTGATGTGTAAACTTAACTCGAAATGAGACTATGAAAACCTTGATAAATCAACGTTTTGAGTGGTTTGATCGTTCGAAGGAGGATGGGATATATTGGACTCAAGACATAGCTTATATACAAAATATGAAGGAGGAATTCATTATGTTTTTATTCGAATCGATTCCCTGGTACTCTGCTCTTATGTGGTTAGTAGTACTTGCAGGATTAATGATTTTCAACGAGATAGCTCGAAAGAGCAAGTGGTTCTCAATCATTCTATTTATAGCTGTACCAATTGTGCTTACCATAGCGGTTTGGCCGAATACGGCGGGTGAAGGCTCTAGTACTGGAACTTGGTTTCACTGGGTTAAGGTATATTCTGCTTTGGCAGGATGTTTAGGGTTCATGGCGATCCGCTATGTTAAAGGTTGGGACAAAAATAAATATATCTTAATGTTCCCGGCGATTATCCTTGCAGTTAACATCCTTGAAGCTGTTATCCGTGATTTCCAAGTGTACAGTTTGCAGGGTATGGTGGATGGCGTAATGATGGTAGGTGGTCCTTGGAACATAATGAACGGGATCGCAGGTATTCTGAACATTATTACGATTTCGGGTTGGATGGGTATTGTTATCAGTAAAGACAAGAGTAAGGATATGTTGTGGCCTGACCAGCTTTGGTTCTGGATTATCGCCTATGATATTTGGAACTTTGCTTATGTATATAACGCAGTTTCTGACCATGCCTTCTATGCAGGCGCAGCATTGTTGATCTCTTGTACCATTCCAGCTTTCTTCTTCAAAAAAGGAGCATGGCTGCAGCATCGCGCTCAAACCTTGGCGATTTGGATGATGTTTACGATGTCTTTCCCGGCGTTTGTTGGTGAGTCGAAGTTCGCTGTTCAATCCTCACATAGCGAAACCGCGCTTTGGGTAGTGAGCGCATTATCCTTGGCTGCTAACATTGCAGTATTTGTCTATCACTTCTATAAAATTATTAAACATAAACGGAATCCGCTTAAAGTGGAAGTGTATACAGATTTAGCGGCTTATAAGGCGATTGCGGAGAGTGTAAAATAATATAAGGCTTAATAGCTTTTTTAAGAATCCGCGCCTAGCGCGGGTTTTTTTATGGAATAGAAATTATAAAATTGCGAGATCGCGGAGAAATGTGAAACGAATTTATGGGATGGGCCTATATTCAACTAGTGGCCATGGGGAGCACTGTTTTTAATTAACCTCACGCCTCTTTGAGATGTATAACGGGCCGAGCGGACCTTATAGCCTTCGAAATGCATGTTTTAGTCGAGCATACGGACAAATGTATGCGGAAAACCAAATACAATGTGCTGAAGGTAATGTAAACGAGCCGAATGTATGCGAAAAACCAAATACAATGTGCCGACGGTAACGTAAGCGAGCCGAATGTATGCGAAAAACCGAATACAATGTGCCGACGGTAACGTAAACGAGCCAAATGTATGCGAAAAACCATACACAATGTGCTGATGGTAACGTAATCGAGCCAAATGTATGCGAAAAACTGAACACAATGTGCCGACGGTAACGTAAACGAGCCAAATGTATGCGAAAAACTGAATACATGTGCTGATGGTAACGTAAACGAGCCAAATGTATGCGGAAAAGCAAATACAATGTGCCGACGGTAACGTAATCGAGCCAAATGTATGCGAAAAACCGAATACAATGTGCTGATGGTAACGTAAACGAGCCGAATGTATGCGAAAAACTGAATTCATTGTGCTGATGGTAATGTAAACGAGCCGAATGTATGCGAAAAACCAAATACAATGTGCCGACGGTAACGTAAACGAGCCAAATGTATGCGAAAAACCAAATATAATGTGCTGATGGTAACGTAATCGAGCCGAATGTATGCGAAAAACCAAATACAATGTGCCGACGGTAACGTAAACGAGCCAAATGTATGCGAAAAACCATACACAATGTGCTGATGGTAACGTAATCGAGCCAAATGTATGCTAAAAACCAAATATAATGTGCTGATGGTAACGTAAACGAGCCGAATGTATGCGAAAAACTGAATACATTGTGCTGATGGTAACGTAAACGAGCCAGCGCCGTTATCCGCCCCAAGTCACACGGGAATGGGCTTGTTATTAGGGAATAAGTGCAATGCGGTCCGTCTCTCGGAACCTCACTACGAAGGTATATATGGATACGATTATGGAATTACGGATGTACTCAGCTTGTAACTCTACCTCCAAGGAAGCCGTCAGGCGTTTTTCTTGCGTAAATGCAAAGATCGATCATAATCATCAAGCATAACGCAATCCGCGTAAAGACTCTTGCCAATACTTTTGATGAACGAATGATTCTATGGTCTGAAGGTCTGAAGCTGCATAATTCTAATGAAGTTTATGTTCTCCAAAGATGAAGATTATGTTCTTCAAATATGTGAAGGACAGTTGTTGTTTTTTGACTCCTGATTAAAGACTTAAAAGTGTATCTATAGTAAACTGAATGTAAAGTGCCCACGGTATAATGGGTATAATTTGTTGAAGAGCTCTTCGGATGAAGAGTTTTTTCCATTTTACAGAAAAGAATGTGATATGTTATGCAGCTTCGGGCTAGTCTTCAGAAGAAAAGATTACTAGAGAAATATCTTTCTGGGGAGGGGATGGATTATCGGCAAATTATAGCTTTATTTATTCCAATTCTGATAGACCAGGCCTTCATTATTGGACTGAATCTGGTAAATACCGCAATGATCAGCTCGTCCGGGATGGCGGCGGTCAGTGCAGTGAATATGGTGGATTCGCTGAATATTTTTCTGATCAATGTGTTCGTGGCGGTTGCAACCGGGGGAACAGTGGTAGTCGCGCAGTATAAAGGGAGCGGAAACGACCGGATGGTGTCCCAGGCTACGGCGGCTTCGGTCGCCTCGGTGTCGCTGATTGCTTTGGGAATTGGTCTGTTGCTAATGGGATTACATACTCCAATATTGAACCTGTTGTTCGGAACCGCCTCACCCGAAGTGCTGGACAATGCCCGCATCTACATGATCGGCAGCAGCATCTCGTATCTGGGTATCGCGGTGGTTCAGGCGGTTTGCGGAGCTCTGCGAGGAGTGGGCAAGACACGAGCTTCTTTGATGCTGTCGCTCATCATGAACCTGCTGTATGTTATCCTGAACGTGGTCTTCATTAACCTGTTGCACATGGGTGTGCTGGGGATGACGCTTGCGATTAATATCGCGCGGTATGCAGGTATGGTTTGTGCCCTGGTGTATCTGTTCAAGGTGGATACGACCCTGCGGGTGCGTTTTCGTGACCTATTTCGAATCCCTCTGACCATGCTGAGGAGAATCATGTTCATCGGCGTGCCGTTCGCGGCGGAGCAGATGTTCTTCAATGGGGGTAAACTGCTCACTCAGGTGTTTATTGTCAGCCTAGGCACTTATGCCATTGCGACCAATGCCATTGCCGGCTCTCTGGCTCTGGTGTTTCAAATTCCAGCCAGCGCGCTGTCGCTAACTATTGTAACGGTGGTCGGCCAATGTATCGGGCGGGGGAATGTCTCTGAAGCCAGAAAGTTCATCAAGTCCTTTCTCTGGATAGGGTCCGGCTCTTTGGCGTTGATCGCCTTGATTCTGATGCCGCTATTCCACCCGCTGGTATCGATCTTTTCCCCACCTCCCGAGATCATTGACGATCTGTTTGTGGTGCTGCTGGTGAATTCCATTGCCCAAGTTCCACTGTGGGCCGTCAGCTTTATTTTGCCGTCCGCGCTGCGGGCAGCGGGAGATTCCCGCTTCACCTCAATTACCTCGATGCTGACGATGTGGCTGTTTCGGGTGATTTTTGGATACATCCTTGGGATCGTACTAGGTTACGGTGTCATGGGTGTCTGGTTGGCAATGAACTGCGAGTGGGCCGTTCGCGGGGGCATTTTTCTGTGGCGCTTCAAAGGCAAAAAGTGGTTTGCACACAAGCTGATTTAGAATTGTTGATAGGATACACTACCTACGCCTGCTGACGGAAACGTAGCTCTTTTATATTAAAAACGTAAAAATAAAGCACAGGGCAGCGATTCTCATATTTACTTGAGAGTCGCTGCCCTACGTTTTGTTATCGTCTGCTTCCGAAGTATGTGGGGAGGGATTTGCTAGTGAAGACTCAAATCCATCGATTTCTCCGCTCGGAATTTCTTTCTTCTGAAGCAAATTAAAAGACAAGCCAGTAACAATACACAGATTAAAGTTGCTGTATAAGTGAAACTGCTATCCCAAAACATAATCTGAACATTCATTAAGGAATGGACGCCAATCACGAAAAATAGATTCTTAGTTAGGACATAGAGTAATGAGAATATGATCCCTAGGATTACTAGAACGATAAAATCATAAACAAAATCAATTCCGACTAATCCTGAATAGATCCGATTTGGGATATGTATAGCGGCAAAGATCGATTGTGAGATAAGCATTGCATAAACAATGCGTGAAGTATTGGTTTTGACTTTTTTGACTTTATTTAATAAAAGATAAATTTGAACTAGCAGAAAGCCCCGAAACAAAACTTCTTCCAGTAAAGCATTTCCGAAAATCTGACCCAGAAATCCACCGAAGACGACGTTCGAATTCGTAAAGATATCATTATTGAATGTTAAACTTGAGTGAGTCAGTAATGTCATACCTAAATCAACAATGTTTATAGCAAGCCAAAATAGTAAAGTACCGATAAGTCCTGCTAATAATTTATTTTTTCTTAACCCAATATCACTAGGTGATAATTTAGCTATTATACATAAGAAAATAACCACTTCTAACACAAGGCCGAACAGATTTGCAGCTAACGTTTCGTTGATCCATCCGTTTGTGCTTTTGGCAATAACGCTTAAAGTTCCATTTGCAAAAAGGACAAGGTTAACCGTTAGTGTGAAGAGAATATGAATAAAAATGAGACTGACGATATAGCGTATTGATGTAGGCTTAACTTTAACAATCGATAGCTCCTCAGTTACTTTATTGCGCAGCATGATTTGTAATCCTCCTTAGGTTTTACCCGAGCATTGCGTATTCTAGAACATCATCTATAATACATAATTTCCCAAATGATATCTGAGATTTACTATATTCTTTAAGTGTTCGAGTTCACCATTACAAAAATCATATATTCTCACTTTAGCCTTAGCTCCCCCCCCGGATTGACAGATGCAGGGGCACTGGCTATACTTGAAATGTTAAAATGTAAATCGGATAAAACGTTGATGAAAATGAAGTACACCGGAGGATGGCTTGATCAGAGAACAGGTTCCTTTACGAAAGCGTTTCGTAATGGCTGTGAGAACCTTGAAGACAGGCCGGTGGAAAGCTAATTTCGGAGTGTGGGATCACAATTCTCACCGGGGGCACCCGTTATCAGCCGCGACAAGGCGATCGTCTGCAATTTTCCCGTGAATCGGGTTAAGGCGATAACCAGGGTGGTACCGCGATATTAATCGTCCCTGAATTATTCAGGGGCGTTTTTTTGTTTTTATTTTTTAGAAAATTTGTGTAATCTGGCGCATACGCCGAATTAATGATGAGACGGGAGCTGTAAATAATGAAAGCAAGTGAAATTCGTTCCAAATGGCTTAAGTTTTTTGAAAGTAAAGGTCACAAGATTGAACCTAGTGCATCCCTCGTACCGCATAACGATCCATCGCTGCTGTGGATTAACGCAGGTATGGCACCGCTGAAAGCTTACTTTGATGGACGTGAGATTCCTGAGAATCCGCGCCTGACGAACTCACAGAAATGTATTCGTACCAATGATATCGAGAATGTAGGGAAGACACGTCGTCACCATACGTTCTTCGAAATGTTGGGTAACTTCTCTATCGGCGATTATTTCAAAGAAGAAGCTATTACATGGGCTTGGGAATTCTTAACTGGCAAGGAGTGGATCGGCTTCGATCCTGAACGCATCTCCGTAACTGTGTATGCTGAGGATGAAGAAGCATTCAAGCTATGGAATGAAAAAGTGGGCTTGCCAGCAGAACGCATCATTAAGCTGGGAGATGAAAACTTCTGGGATATCGGCGAAGGCCCTTGTGGTCCTTGTTCGGAAATCTTTTATGACCGCGGCGAAGCTTACGGCAGCGACATGAGCGATCCAGAAATGTATCCAGGCGGAGAAAACGAACGCTGGCTTGAAGTATGGAACCTAGTGTTCTCACAGTTCAACCATAACAAGGATGGCAGCTATACGCCGCTTCCGAACAAGAACATTGATACCGGTGCTGGATTAGAGCGTTTTGCTTCCATTTTGCAAGATGTAGATTCCAACTTCGATACCGATTTGTTCCAACCCATTATTCAAAAAACTGCTGAGCTTGCCGGTGTAACTTATAAAGATAATGTTGAGCAGGATATCGCGCTTAAAGTTATCGCTGACCATGTGCGTACGGTTACTTTTGCCGTAGGTGACGGAGTACTTCCTTCTAATGAAGGTCGTGGTTATATTATCCGTCGATTGCTACGCCGTGCCGTTCGTTACGGAAAAACCTTGGGTCTGGATCGTCCATTCCTGCATGAATTAACGGAAACTGTTGGCGAGATTATGGGTGTGTATTATCCATCCGTTGTCGAGAATCGTGAATATATCGCAAAGATTATCCGTACAGAAGAAGAACGTTTCCATGAGACATTGTCTGACGGATTGGCTATTTTGGGGGAGATCAGCACTAAAGCAAAAGCGGATGGCCTCAGCACCATTGCTGGAGCCGATGCATTTAAGCTTTATGACACTTACGGGTTCCCGTTTGACTTGACTGAAGATTTCGCAGCAGAGCAAGGATTAACTGTAGACCGTGAAGGTTTCGATGCCGCTATGCAAGAACAGCGTGACCGTGCAAGAGCAGCACGTCATGACGGTGGAAGCATGAAGATTCAGGGTGGCGCATTGGCGGATCTGACGGTTAAAAGTGAATTTGTTGGATATAATGACTCGGTAACAGAGTCGAAGATTATGGCTATTGTTGTGGGTGACGAATTGGTGGACACTGCTGGCGAAGGCGTAGAGTGCCAAGTGATTCTTGAGGCAACACCGTTCTACGCTGAAAGTGGTGGACAGGTGAGTGACACGGGTGTGCTTACTGGCGGTTCGGTTACAGCTAAGGTAAAAGGATTGTTCAAAGCTCCACACGGTCAACATGTACATTTGGTAACTGTGGAAGCTGGAGAATTGAAAGTAGGCGAATCGGTTCGTGCTGAAGTAGATCGTGCACAGCGTGAAGATATCGTGAAGAACCATACAGCTACCCATCTACTGCATAAAGCGCTCAAAGAGGTTCTCGGCGGCCATGTTAACCAAGCAGGATCGTTAGTGGAAGGCGCACGTTTACGGTTTGACTTCTCCCATTTCGGAGCGATTACACCGGAAGAACTAAGCGACATCGAGCATCGCGTGAACGCACAAATTTGGCGTGGTCTTGATGTAGTCATTGAGAACAAGCCGATTGATGAAGCTAAGGCTATGGGTGCTATGGCACTATTTGGCGAAAAGTATGGCAATATCGTGCGTGTCGTTCAAGTCGGCGATTACAGCCTTGAGCTTTGTGGCGGATGCCATGTATCCAACACATCTCAAATTGGAATTTTCAAGCTGCTTAGCGAAAGTGGTATTGGTTCTGGAGTGCGCCGTATCGAAGCAGTGACTGGACGTTACGCTTATCAGTTCACTGAGAGTCAACTGGATCTGCTCAAGCAATCTGCGGGTCTACTGAAGTCTTCTTTGAATGATGTTCCAAAACGGATTGAAGCACTGCATAACCAAGTCCGTGAGCTTTCGCGTGAGAATGAATCCTTGCAATCTAAGCTGAGCGCAACATTTGCTGCTGAACTAACGAGCAGTGTGAAAACGGTTGGCGCAGGTACGCAGCTTCTTGCTGTTGCCGTACAAGCAGGAAATATGGATGCATTGCGTTCCACTGCAGATGAATTGAAATCCAAGCTTCCGGATGCTGTTCTTGTTCTGGGTGCTGCCATGGACGACAAGGTGAACTTTGTTGTAGCTGTACCACAGGATCTGGTGAAAAAGGGCTTCCACGCTGGTAAGATCGTTAAAGAAGTTGCAGCAGTATGCGGCGGCGGCGGTGGCGGACGTCCAGATATGGCACAAGCTGGCGGTAAAGACGCTTCCAAGCTTAGTGAGGCACTGGCTAAAGCAGAAGAATTAATAGCTTCCCTAGCATAAATTAAAATTACGAAACTATTTCTTAATTTAAACGTATTACGAAAAAACATAGCGGTACTGAGAGGTTGACATCAGTACCGCTACTCTTTATTAACAGGTGGTTAGATTTTCATGAAAAGTTGTGCTTGACAATAGCTTAAAAGCCAAAAATATCATTATTTTTGTAGAGGAAATACCAAAAAAAGCGTTATTCCACGCGTAGGATTTCCTCGTTGGGCTATGAATATGTTATGATAAAGGAAGCAAGTGAGCTGCACAGTAGCAACTTTGCGAAGCCGCCCTGATAGGGTGATTTTGCAGAAGGAAGGTGTCACAAATGGACTCCATGGACAAAACGGTCAAATTCAATGTGAAGGGCGACGAAAAGGAAGCATCTCCCCAGGAAATATTGCTCGCTGTATACGATGCACTGGTGGAGAAAGAGTATCATCCGATCAATCAGATCGTAGGGTATCTACTTTCCGGAGACCCAGCTTACATTCCGCGTCATAACAACGCGAGAAGTTTGGTCCGGAGAAAAGAACGTGATGAGCTGATTGAAGAGCTGGTTAGATTCTACCTCGTCAATCACAAGGTGGATAATCCCAGATGAAGAAGAAGTTAGGACTGGATTACGGCGACCGTAGAATCGGTGTAGCCACAAGCGATGTTTTTGGATGGACGGCACAAGCTCTTGAAACGATTGAGCGCCGCGGTACTGGTAATGAGTTCGAACGTATTCGTGAACTTGTTACGGAGCACGAAATTGGAGAGATTGTAGTTGGTCTACCGAAGAATATGAACGGCTCAGTAGGACCCCGGGGCGAAATCTGCATAGAGTTCGCTGACAAGCTGCGGGAGCAATTTGCAATGCCCGTACACCTTTGGGATGAGCGTCTGACGACGGTATCCGCAGAGCGGGTGCTGATTGAAGGGGACGTCAGCCGGAAGAAACGCAAAGGGATTGTGGACAAAATGGCTGCAGCCCTGATTTTGCAAAATTTTTTGGATGCTAACAGTAAAAGGTGAGGGGTGCGAGGAAATGACAAACGAACAGATTGGCCAAGAGGAAGAACCGGAAATTATCTATATTCCCGATGAGGAAGGTAATGAAGAGGAATTCGAGGTCATTATGAAGTTTGAGGTTGATGGCTCGGACGCTAAGTACATGATGGTGGTTCCGCTTGATTCCGAGGACGAGGAAACCGATGAGGTTTATGCGTTCCGTTATGTGGAAGAAGGCGACGATCTTCAATTGTTCATGATCGATAATGACGAGGAGTGGGCGATTGTCGAAGAGACTTTCAACACACTGGTTGACGAGTTGGACGGAGGATCTGAGAATGACTGATCGATCCGCTGACCAAGCGGTATGGACTTCTCGACTTAAAGAAGCCTACGGAGAAACAGTAGAACTGGAAGATGAGCAGGGCAAGTCTTCCATTTACGATATTATTGCCGAATTCGAAGTCGGTGGTCGCGGCTATGCTGTGCTGCAAGGCGCTGGTAAAGACGTGGATTATGAAATCCTGCGTATCGTTGTCTCTCCTAACGGACTTCCGGAATTAGAGAACATCGTTGACGATGAAGAATGGGAAGATATCTCAGAACTATATGATGAGATGACTTTCCCAGTGGATGACGCAGAGTAAGTCTTAAACATGTACGTTACATTTATGACGAGTACGGAAGAGGGCGGAGAATTCCGCGCTCTTTTTGCTTGGTATATGTGATGTTCTTTTTGGAGAATTCAACTTATTAATTCCTGTGATTCAGGTACGATCATCAATCCCTCTTACTTATAGGGAATTGTCCTCATAAGTAAGAGGGATTGGTTGGTGTTTTGATATTATAAGGAATTACTCCCTATAATTTTAAGGAATAACCGAGATCATGCCTTGAGTTGATGAAATGTAAGGAGTATTTCCCTATAACTCTTACAGTGACCTCCTTATGTAGAGCATTTCTTGAGATATGTATTGAATTTTAAGTAATACACTTTTATACTTTATAGTCGGAAAGTGAGGAACCTGACTTGAAATCCGCAATCCGTACTGTGCTTATCGTTATTCTTTTGCTGGTAGCAGCAGGAGGCGGAGGCGCTTGGTACATTTGGAACGGGATGCAGCCGGTAAAGCCTGCAGGACCTGCCGTAACATTTACGATAGAGAAGGGCATGGGCAGTGCGGAAATAGCCGACCTGCTCGAACAAAATGGCATTATTCGCAACAGTCTTTTTTTTAAGGGATATTTAAAATGGACCAAAGAAGGTTCTAGCTTCAAGGCTGGTACTTATGTTGCTAGTCCAGGCGATACCTATGACGAGCTCATCGAGAGGTTAAATGCTGGTGATGTTGTTAAGAAAGAGACCATAACTTTTACAATTCCCGAAGGATATACTGCTGAGCAGATTGCCAAGAAGCTTGCTGAAGCGTGGAATCAGGAGGCTGCTATTTTTCTCGAAATAATGGATACCGGTGCGGGCTTAAAGGGAGTTGATCTTCTAGGTATCCCACAGGATAAGAATCTTCGCCATCGTCTTGAAGGATACTTGTTCCCAGAAACGTATGAACTAGCTAAGGACAGTACACCGCAGGAAGTTGTAGAAGCGTTATTGGATCAGTTCCAGAAGAAACTGGATACGATCCCGAACTGGAAGCAGAAGCTTGAAGCACGTGGAATGACGCTGCATGAACTGTTGACGGTGGCCTCGTTAGTTGAGCGTGAAGTCGTGGTAGATAGTGAACGACCGCTAGTCGCTGGCGTGATTTATAACCGCTTAAAGAAGGAGCAAAAGCTGGAGATTGATGCTACGGTTCAATATTTGCTCGACAAACAGAAGGAAAGACTGTTATATAAAGATTTGGAAGTTGACAGTCCTTATAACACCTATAGAAATATTGGGCTTCCTCCGGGACCTATTAGTAATCCAGGGCTGGCTTCTATTCAGGCGGCACTTGAACCTGAGGCATCTGAATACTACTTCTATGTGACAAAGAAAGATGGTACACAGGGCCATTTGTTTGCTAAGACTTACAAGGAACATTTAGCCAATATCGAAAAAAGTAAGCAAGAATCGAAATAAAATATTAAAATGAAGAGTGGTGCGGTTGAAACAACTGTACAAGTAGGAGGTACAACATGACTAACAAACCGGAATTATTGGCGACAGCAGCATCCTTAGAGGAAGCTGCTGCTTTGCTGGATGCCGGAGCCGACGCGTTGCTCATCGGGGATGATCGTTTCGGCATGCGTCTTGCCGGACATTTTTCTCTGGAGGATACAGCTGCTGTCGTAGAAATGGCACATGCGCGTGGCTGCAAGGTATATGCTGGACTAGGTGGGCTCATGTCCAACCTTCTTCTTGAAGAGCTTCCTGCCTATGTGAAGGCTATAGGTGAACTTGATGTTGATGGTGTTGAATTTGGTGATCCTGCTGTGTTGACTACAGTGAAAAAGGAAGCGCCGGGGATGAATCTGCATTGGAATGCAGAAATGACCTCTACCAATTACGCAACCGCGAATTATTGGGGGCGTAAAGGGGCTACTCGCGTTGTTCTTGCCCGTGAGCTGAATATGGATGAAATGACGGAAATGGTTCCGCTTTTAGAGGTAGAAGCACAGGTTCAGGTTCACGGCATGACCAATATATATCATTCCAAGCGTAAGCTTGTAGAAAGCTATATGTCACATCAAGGACGTCCAATTGAAGGGGGCAGTCTTAGCAAGGAACGTGGTCTATTCTTGATTGAGGCAGAGCGAGATGACCAAAAGTTCCCGATCTATGAAGACGTGAACGGTACACATATTATGAGTTCGGATGATATATGTATTTTGGAGGATCTTCATATCCTTATGGCTGCAGGCGTACAGAGTTTTAAGATTGAAGGATTGTTGAAATCAACAGCTTATAATGTGGCGGTTGTTAAGACCTATCGTAAAGCTATTGATCTCTATGCAGCTGATCCAGAAGGCTATTCTTTCCAAGAGGATTGGATGGAAGCAATCAGAACGTTGCAGGATCCAGAACGGGAGCTAAGCTTCGGATTTTTCTATAAAGAGCAAGTATATTAAGTTTAATTTAAGACAGTTCTTAGTTCCCCGCAAAGACTAGGTGTAGACATCACTTTGTGGGGCGATGGAGGGGAGAACAGGAATGGGAACCATGACAAAGCCGCAATTCAAGGGCAAACGTTACCGTCTGGACAAACCGGAGCTCCTAGCTCCGGCCGGTAATTTGGAAAAATTAAAATTCGCAGTACATTATGGTGCGGATGCTGTTTATATCGGAGGGCAGAAATACGGTTTGCGTTCAGGGGCAGACAATTTCAGCTTTGAGGAAATGCGTGAAGGTGTTGAATTCGCGAAGAAGTATGGCGCTAAGGTATTTGTTGCAACGAACATTTATGCTCACAATGAAGATGTCGCAGGGATTGAAGAATATCTGCGTAACCTTTATGAAGTCGGTATTGCTGCCATTATAGTAGCTGACCCAGTCATTGTAGATACAGCGCGCCGTTTAGTACCTGGATTAGAGGTGCATTTGAGTACTCAACAATCTACACTAAACTGGCAAGCTGTATCCTTCTGGAAAGAAGAGGGTCTACCACGTGTAGTACTCGGGCGTGAGACAAGCCTGGAAGAGATCGCCGAGATTAAGAAGCATGTCGACATTGAAATTGAGAGCTTTATCCATGGTGCGATGTGCTCCTCATACTCAGGTCGCTGCGTATTATCCAATCACTTTACAGACCGTGACTCCAATCGCGGAGGCTGCTGCCAGTCTTGCCGCTGGAAATATGATCTGTTCGAGGATACGCGTCCTGAAGGCACTTGGGTGTCTGAAGAAGATCAAGCTGAAGTGCAATCTCCGGCACCTTTACTTCCGGGTGTAACTCAGATTCCACTGCATCAGCAAGGGGATAATCCCTTTTCCATGGGATCTAAGGATTTGTGCATGTTGGAAAGTATCCCTGAACTCATTGAAGTCGGTATCGACAGCTTCAAGATCGAAGGACGGATGAAGTCGATTCACTATGTAGCTACTGTCGTTAATGCTTATCGTAAAGCCATTGATGCTTACATGGCTGATCCGGAAGGGTACGAGTTGAAGCAAGAGTGGCTGGACGAGCTAAACAAAGCGGCGAATCGCCCGCTTAACACAGGGTTCTTCTATGATACTCCGGATCATGAAGATCATATCTATGAACCGGAAGAAAAAGCAGCTCCTTATGATTTTGCCGGACTTGTGCTAGAATACGATGCTGAGAGTGGAATGGCACTAATTCAGCAACGCAATCACTTCAAGCCTGGTCAGGAAGTTGAATTCTTCGGACCGAATGATACGTTCTTTAAGCAGACTGTAGCGGAAATATGGGATGAAGCAGGCAACCCGCTTGATGTAGCCCGTCATCCTCTGCAACGTGTTCGCATGAAGGTAGATCAACCAGTAGCATACTTTGATATGATGCGTAAGAGAAAATCTTAATAGGATACAGGGATGTTCTTTGTTAGAAGAGCATCCCTGTTTTTCTTTTGACAAAGCTAACAATAAGTTATATATATTAGTAACTAACAAATAAATCCAAGAAGGAGGGCAGAACGAACGAAGTTTTTTTGCCTCAAAATACATAGGTTAAAAGTTATAAAAAAAGTGTATTAAAGCTAAGAAAAAAGACCTAATATACCGATATATAATATAGTTAGCGCTTTCATATGTCCTCTAATATTAGCGGGTAGATGATCATGATGGGGATCCTGATCAAGATAGTATTAGTGAAAAGCATAAAGAGAGAAGGTTAGAGATGAAGAAAAATAATAAGAAATCCGTAAAAGTACAGAGCAATGAAGCAAGCACAGGTAAGACATCAAAGCTAGATGCTAAGAATATGGTGTTGGGTTGGGGAAGCCAAATCAAGAGAGTGAATCCTATTAAATCCGTCGGAGTGAAGTTATTTCTAATCTTCCTATGCTCCACTGTAATCGTAGTGATGTCACTTGGACTAATATCATATTCAAAGGCAAAAACAACGATAAAGAATAACGTATCCGAAGCTTATCGTCAGACTATTATTCAGACTGCGGAGAAGCTGGATATTACCTTGAAACAGTATGAGAACCTGGCATTGCAGCTTTATTTTGATGCACAAACGCAAACGGATCTTAGGACTTTGGTGAATGCAAAAACGTCTTATGAGAAGTTTGAAGCTACAAGCTCCATTAGTAAGAAATTATCCAGTCAGACTACAACAGATTCTAATATTATCAGTGTTTCTTTGATTCCAGAGTCACCTGATCAAGATATTGTTACAAGTGGTAGTGGTGGCATTAATCTTGATGGATTAAGAGAGCAAGAATGGTATAAGACGGTTCTAGCCAGCACCAAAGAATATAATCCATATTATTCAGACGGTGACAAAGGCGGTGCCAAAAATATTTGGTTCTCCACTTCCGTTCAAGGAAATGCAGAAAAGGATATCGCTATGGTGAGATCTCTTAAAAATCTGGGATCAAATGATAGTTACATAATCATGATTGTAATGAAAAATACACTGTTGGAAGAAGCTTTCGCAAGCGTGAAGCTTGGAGACGGCTCCCGTATTCAATTGGTGACTCCTGATGGAACAGTGGTGGCTTCTACCGATCAGAAGGATGAAGGAAAGCCATCGGAGTTTACTTTTATCAAAGAGAGCAAGAAGAATAACACTAGTCTAGATGTCAAAGATTCTAACGGCAAACCAATTCTGGCGGTGTTTAATCCGATGATGCGTGCGGATTGGAAGCTCACCGGTGTAGTTCCTACAGACGAGCTTGTGAAGGAAGCACGTCCGATTCTGTTGACAACTTTTATTGCAGCTGCGGGTGCGGCTCTGCTGGCGATATTCATCGGAATTTGGATGGTTCGTATGATTGCTCGCCCACTGGCACGTTTGAAGAATCTTATGGTTCAAGGTGCAGGTGGAGACTTAAGTGTACGCACAGAATATGTGTCTAAGGATGAAATTGGGCAACTGTCAGCATCCTTTAACTTGATGATGGAGCGTATTACTGAGCTTGTATCGCAAACAACAGAAACCGCTCGAGATGTGCTGGAGACCGCTGGGGAGCTTGGAGATGCATCGCGCAAGACAGCTATCTCAGCGAAGGAGATCGCAGCCGCGACGGAAGAAATCGCCGGAGGAGCAGGCAGCCTGGCACTTGAAGCCGAACGTGGGAATGAGCTTACAGATGTGATAGCTACACAAATGCAGACTGTGATCAGTGCCAACTCTGAGATGGACGAGGCTGCTCGTGGGGTAGGAGAAGCCAGTGCGCAAGGTGCTAAACAATTAACGGATTTATTGGATCAGACTAGCCGTACTGGGGAAAAGACAAGTGCGCTTGTAGAGCGTGTTAATCATTTGAAAGAAACGGTATTCTCAGTAATTAAGGTGCTGGACGTGATGAAGAGTATCACACAGCAGACGAATATTTTGTCATTAAATGCGACGATAGAAGCTGCACGTGCAGGTGAAGCTGGTAAGGGCTTTATGGTGGTAGCAGGTGAAGTGCGACAGCTTGCCGACCAATCAAAGCAGTCTATCGCCCTAGTAGCCGGAATTACCGACAAGATCATAATGGAAATGAACGAAACGGAAGCTGTATTATCTGAAGTGGCCCCTCTCTTCAAAGAGCAAATAAGCTCAGTGAAGAGTACGAGTGATATCTTTGTATCCGTAAAGGGACAGATGGATGAGTTCATTACTAGTCTGGAATCGGTGACAACAGCGATCAGCAGCTTAAATCATTCACAGGTTGTGTTGTCAGAAGCGATGGGTAACGTAAGTGCTGTAGCTGAGCAATCTTCAGCGACTTCCGAAGAAGTGGCTTCACTCAGTAACGAACAGCAAAGTGTTAGTGATCAACTCGTTTCACTATCAGGCAAGCTGGAAAGTGCTTCAGGACAGTTGAAGGACAAGCTGTCATTATTCACTATAAAGTAATAGGATCCCTTATTAATCATTATATGGTCTTCCTAACAAAACCGCTTCTTCGCTATGAGGAAGCGGTTTTGTTATTGTATAAAGTAGAACTTCCCCGTATAATAATTTTGTTAGGTAATTGATAATAACAAGTTAGTAAAAAGGTTTAAGGAGAAGGACCCTATGAAAGGTAAACGCATCTTTGGCTGGTGGTCCGCTATCGGGGACATGAGCATGGAACGCAAGCTGCTCCTCGTCTTTTTAATCATTATTACGCTTCCGCTAACCTTTATTAGTGTGTTTACTTATAAGAGTTATTCAGCTTCTATTCAGGGCAACACTATTGCTTATTCTGAGAAGCTAATCGATCAAATGATGGATGGAGTAGATGATTACATCGAAGATATGAAGCGAATTTCATCTATGCCAGCCTATGTGAACGATATTAAACAAAATTTAATTCGTTCAAACCGGTACTATGAGCAGAAAGAGATCATGGGTGGGAAGGGAGGCAGTGCCTCATTGTCGCCTGGAGATTTTGATCTGTTGCTATCCATTCAGCGGGGAATAGAAGGTAATATTTCATTTATTAACAATATTAAGCGAGGCGCGAACACGGTTTATATTTTTGATGCTCATGGGAATGGTTATTATTCTGCCAAGGATGGTGGAGTGCGGCTTGACCTTGATCAAAGCTATACGTACTGGAGTCAGCAGACGAAGGATTCCAGCGGAGAAGCACTCTTGTTTGGTACCCAATCGTTTACGAGTAATTTGCAGAGTACTCGATATGCTTTTACTGTTGTTCGCAAAATCGTGGATGGATTGTTAAATCCGATTGGGCTGATCGCGGTAGAAGCGAATATTAGCAATCTGGAGAATCGAGTTAAAGAGTTGGATAAAGTAACACATGGCCAATCTCTGATTGTTGATGGAAATGGGATGGTCGTGTACGACAGCAATAAAAAGCTTCTTGCCACAGATGTATCTGATTCAGAGCGATTCAAAAGGGTCGATGGGATATCCGGAAGTTTCTATGATACAGTCAACGGAAAAGAATTTCTGAATATCTACTCAAGCTCTAACAAGACCAATTGGAAGGCCATTATCTCCATTCCTGTGGATGTGCTGATGCGGGATGTGAAGGTGACCCGTAATGCAACTCTCGCTGCTACATTAAGTATCATTGTGCTGGCGTTAATTATCTCCATTATTCTATCCTTTGCACTAACAAAATCACTATCGCAGATGATTCTCCTGATGAAAAAGGTTCAGGGCGGCGATCTAGATGTGATGTTTAGGGTTAGACGGCGTGACGAGATTAGTCTGCTCGGGCATCAGTTTAATCGAATGTTGGCTCGAATCAGACAGTTAATTCAGGATATCTACCGAATTGAAGAACAGAAGAAGGAAGCGGAACTTCACGCTCTGCAGAGTCAAATTAATCCTCATTTTATCTATAATACGCTGGAGTCGATCCGGATGACCGCTGAGCTTAATGATGATATTGAAGCTGCGGATATGATCTCTATTTTAGGTAAACTGCTACGGTATAGTACAAGTGATTTGAGCGGTAAAACGACTATGCAGCAAGAGCTTGGATATGTGCGCAATTATGTTGAGCTGCTGAATTGTCGCTACCCTAATCGTTTCGTGCTGGAGATCGACGTGCCGAATGCTTTAGATAATTACTCTATTATCAAGCTGGTCTTCCAGCCGATCATAGAGAATGCAGCCTATCATGGCTTAGATGATAACAAACCGCAAATGCATCTAAGCATTCGTTGCGAGATTACTGAGCAAATGCTGCTGTTTCATATTAAGGACGATGGCTGTGGAATGGATAAGCTCACTTTGGAGAAATTGAACGAAGGGCTGCAAAAAGAAAGTCCTCCTAAGAAAAGTATCAATGGGGGGATTGGTATGAAAAATATACAGCAACGAGTGCGCCTTCATTATGGAGCGGCATATGGAATTGAGGTATACAGTGTGCTTGGACAAGGGACGGATGTTATTTTGTCGCTACCGCTGCTGGAACCGGAAATGATTTGATTACCTGACTGAAATCAGAGGGGGCTGTCCGTTGAAGGGGATGAGATTACACTGGTCTATGCGTACCGTACTGCTTCTTCTCTTTTTGATATCAATAAGTGGCTGTGAGGACAACACCAAGCAGACGGAATCACCAGCACCTCCAGTTGGAAACGAAGTGAAGTCTGACTTATCCGGCACTATAGTCATGATGACCAATCGAATAGATTTGATTGAGAACGGAACTTTTCAAGGATACGCAGATCAATTCAAGCTAAAATACCCCGGGGCGAATGTCGAATTTGAAGGTCTGTCCAACTATGCAACGGATATTCTGGTACGGCTGTCCACTAAGGATGCGGGTGATGTACTGCTACTTCCGGTAAATCTCCCTGCAAAGGAGCTGGATTATTTTTTCGAGCCGCTGGATGAGGAAACAACTGCTGGTGAACGGTTCCCTTCTTTTTCTACTTATGAGGGCAAAAGATATGGGGTATCGACGGGAACTACCACGGTTGGGATCGTCTATAATAAGAGAGCTTTCGAAAAAGCAGGGATCACTTCTGTACCACGGACACTAGATGAATTCTATGAGGCTTGTGCTAAGTTGAAACAGGCTGGAGTTATCCCGCTATATATGAATTATGGGGCAGTTTGGCCACTGCGTGAATGGGGGAATACTCTAGTTAACTATATGGCAGGCGACCCTGAATATCTTAATAAAATGGTAAATGAAGATAGCCCGTGGCAGCTTGATAATGAATGGGGGAAATCGATTTCTATTGCCAGAACCCTAATATCTAAAGGTTATGTTGAAGATGAACTATTCTCGAACAATTGGGAAATATCGAAGACTAAGCTCGCCAAGGGTCAAGCAGGGATGTATTTAGTTGGAAATTGGACCATTAGACAAGTCTTTGATGTTGGAGCTTCGCCAGAAGATATTGGATTCTTCCCATTTCCATATGATAATAGTGACTCTCATTATGCGCCGATCAATTCAGACTGGTTCATGGGGGTAAGTAAATATAGCAAGAATAAAGAGCTTGCAATGGCTTGGCTGAACTTTTTTGTGAAGGAGACTTCCTATAAAGATGATTGGGGATTTCTCCCTGCTGACGGCAGCTTAAACCCTTTTATGCCGCAGTATCAAGAGTTTTTATCTTACAAACCGAAGCTGCTTGATCCCACAGTTCAGAGTGATGCATTCATTGATATCGCAAATCGTGCCAAGCTATCCTTTTGGTCCGGTGATTATATTCAGGAGTTACTTGCTGCACCTGATTTACAGAAGGCTTTTGATGAACTGAATGCCAAATGGAAGGAAGCGCGAGCGGAAACACAGGTGGCTTCACAGCCTTAAATATATAAGTACATAAATTTCAAGTAAATCTGGAGGGTTTAATATGGCTAAAAAGGTCACTATGCAAAAAATAGCCGATCATCTCGGTGTATCTAAATTTGTTGTCTCTAAGTCACTATCGGGTAAAGCTGGCGTTAATGAGATGACCAGAGAACGAGTTATTCAAGCGGCTTCGCAGTTAGGCTATTTTACGCAAAAGAACGCTTTTGTCCAAGGTATTAAACGAACGCCTCCGGTGGCGGGAAGTGATCGGAATAAGCAATCTGTGCTTGTATTAATGCCGAATATCCGCTCACAGACTCAGGATTCCTTGTATTGGGGAAAGATTGTGGACGGTATTGCTCTTGCTCTGGATCAAGAAGGACTAGGAATGGTGATCATCTCTGAGAACCGTGCAGATAATTTTGTTAATATCTTGAACCCAAGCGGAATTCTTGGTTTGGTAGGTGTGGGTGAAATCTCCACTTCTTTACTGCTTGAGGTACATCGCATCGGTCTGCCGATGGTGTTGATTGACCATGAAGATCCATTAATTCCAAGTGATACTGTATTCGCGAACAATGTGGATTCGATGGCTCGGCTGACTAATCATTTGATGGGGACAGGCCATACCCAAATGCATTTTATCGGGAATATTGGATTCTCACGCAGCTTCCGTGACCGGTGGATTGGCTTTCGGAGTGCGCTGGAGGAGAGTGGGATAAGACTGCCTTTGGAAGACGACTCAAATCTCTTTTTGGAAGGGGTGGAGGAAGATGTATTCCAAGAGGATTTTAAAAATTGGGTGATGAAGCGGAAAAAAGCGAAGACACTCCCAACCGCCTTGGTCTGCGCCAATGACAAAACAGCACTCTCGGTCAGTGATATCCTGAAGGCAGAAGGTGTTAATATTCCAGGGGATATCTCGGTTACGGGCTTTGATAATATTGAGGATGCCTCAAGAGGTGTTCCGCCGCTAACTACTGTACATGTCCCTAAAGAGGCGATGGGCCGGGCGGCAGTGGAGAAGCTGCTAAGCCGGATTGGGCATCCCTCTGCGCCACTGGAGAAGATCCTGATCGCAGCAGACATAGTGCATCGTGATTCTGTGGATAAACCGCACGACTAGAAATTAGTTTTACAAATATATAATGGTGAAGGTAGTTTAGGGGGAAATGCTATGACTGAAGCAAATACAATGCCAAAGATAGATGGCGAGCATATTATTCTGCGTGCTGTAGAAGCGACCGATCTGGAGGCTTATTATAACTTTTTACTTGATGAGGAGATGGGACGTCTAACGGGGTCACAAGGAGAAATCTCTCGCAAGCAAACTGCGGACTGGATTCGAAAAATTAGTGTTCCAGCTGAGGATCGTGTGGATCTTATGATTATCGTCAAGGAAACGGATGAGCTTATCGGAGAAGTGGTGCTGAATGAAATAGATCCGGATAACCGCAGCGCAAACATTCGAATTGGGATTCGTAGCCATGAACATAGAGGGAAAGGTTACGGTACTGAGGCTATGACTCAAATGCTGCAATATGGCTTTGAAAGCTTGAAGCTGCATCGCATCCATCTTGGTGTGTATCCATTTAATCCAAGAGCCATTCATGTCTATGAGAAGCTCGGTTTCAAACGCGATGGTGTGGAGCGGGATGCTCTTTATGTTGATGGAGAATTTCATAACTTGATTTTGATGTCTATGCTGGAGGATGAATACCGGGCTTTGTATGAGACAAAGTGAGATCGAAGGTGATCGGGAATGACGAGAGAGGCTAGGCTAGAGGTCTATTTACGCGAGCTAGAAGAAAAATTATTAAAGCCAGAAATTCGTTCTTCTCCTGAAGAAATATCAAAGCTGCTCGCCGACGATTTTTTTGAAATTGGTAGTTCGGGTGGAACGTGGTATAAAAGTGATGGTATTCCTGAAGAAGGACTAGGAATTGTTCGAATGACACTGAGTCATTTTGAGCTACATCTGGAGAATGGAAGATGTATTTCCATCAAGGTACACCTGCCCGTGTCTAGTAAGAAGAAAAAAAGCGTTCTCAGTAGAAACTTTAACTGAGGACGCTTTTTTTTCTGTATAAGTTTAAAAGCCAAACCCTACAGTGCCAAATTACGATCAATGAGAGCGATACGTTGCTGTACACAAGCATATGAGCGAAGCGGATCCTCAGGAGTGTTCAGCACGTAATCTAACATTTGGTCAACGGTAGTTGTAGCTACATGGATGCGAGTATCGGAGGAAGCGTAGTAAATGTAGATCTCACCGTTATCACGTGCAATCACACCATTACAGAACACGACGTTAGAGACATCCCCGACACGTTCTTCACCGTCTGGTGCGATGAAATGACCGCCTGGTGAATGCGTGACTTTGTTTGGCTCCTCCAAATCAGATAAAAAGGCATAGAGCACGTATCTAAGCCCAGCAGCGGTATTGCGTACACCATGAGCAATATGCAGCCAGCCTTTTGCAGTTTTGATAGGTGCAGGACCTTGACCATTCTTTACTTCCTTGATGGTATGGTAGTGGCGTTCATCCATGATAGTCTCGCTCGTAATCTCGGCATCCTCAATGGTATCCGAGAGTCCCCAGCCAATACCGCCACCGGAGCCTGCATCAATAAAGCCATCCTGTGGGCGAGTGTAGAAGGCATATTTTCCATCTACGAATTCAGGGTGAAGCACCACATTACGCTGCTGAGCAGAACTCGTCTTAAGATCAGCCAGACGTTCCCAGGTCTTCAAATCCTTTGTGCGAACAATACCACATTGTGCTACTGCGCTGGAAAGATCGCCGTGTGGGGCGTTTGGATCTTTGCGTTCTGTACAAAAGAGACCGTAGATCCAGCCATCTTCATGGCTTACGAGGCGCATGTCGTAGACGTTGATATCCGGAACTTCTGTCTCAGGCAGCACGACTGGGTGATCCCAGAAGCGGAAGCCATCCACCCCATTGTCACTTTCAGCTACAGCAAAAAAAGATTTGCGATCATTACCTTCAACGCGGGCTACGAGATAGAACTTGCCGTTCAGTTCAATCGCACCAGGGTTGAATACACCGTTTACACCGATTCTTTCCGCGAAGAAAGGGTTGGTGTCTGGGTTGAAGTCGTAACGCCAGATTAGGGGAGCATGCTCAGCGGTAAGCAGTGGATAAGCATAGCGGTCATAAATACCGTTTCCATAAGGAAGCTTTTCATTTTTACGGGTGATCAGTGTTTCATAACGATCTGTTAATTGTTGTTTGCGTTCTTGAAATAATGACATTATACAGTCTCCTTTATAGTTGATTTCAGTCGTGCGATCATTTCGAAGCAGGCTCTGCTGTTATGATAAGGACATTTCCAGGCACTAACCTTTGGAGCATGAGCTAAAGGCTGGTAATTCTCATCTACACTCCAGTACCATTCGCCTAACTGGTGATCTACCATATATTTATCAATAAAAGTCCAGGAGGCTTGGGCAGCCTCGTTAAATTTGCTGTCACCGGTCAGCTGATAAGCATTATAGAATCCTACAACCGCCTCGGCTTGCGGCCACCAATCTTTCTCTTTGCTCAGTAATCCGTTCGTGTCTGCTTCATTCCATATTCCGCCGTCGTTATCTATGCCTTCCGCAAGAACGGCCTCTGCCATGGAGATGGCTACTGTATGTACACGATGCAGTAGTTCTTCATGTCCAAGCGTTTCTGCTGCTTCCACAAGTAACCAGCTACCTTCGATATCATGTCCGTAGGAGATAATATCTGATTTCACAGTCCATGCTTCATCTAAGAAAAGATGGAAATGCTTCCCTTCCTTATCAATGATATGATCCAGCATTGTTTCGATTAGCTCAGCCAGCTTGCTCTCTAGTTCCTTTGACTTCCATACTCGAAAAAGTCCGGTATAAGCCTCTAACACATGCAGATGCGTATTCATAGATTTTTTCTCATTCATATCCTTACTGCTAAGACTTAGGTTATCCGTGATTTGCCATTCCCGGGATAAAGCTTCAACATAACCTTTATATATAGAATCATAGCCGTATTTCTCTACAAGCTGGAACAATTGAATCGCTTCATCCAATACCTCAGATCGTTCGGTCGCATGGTAGAACTCAGCCAATGCGTAGATAGCAAAAGCTTGGCCGTAGATCTGTTTTTTCTCCTGAGCAGGTTTGCCTTCAACATCGACCATCCAGTATAATCCGCCATACTCTTTATCGATGAAGTGATCCATCAGATAGGCATAGGCACGTTCTGCCATAGCCAGATATTCTGTCTTGCCGTAAATCCGGTAAGCGCTCGCAAAGGACCATAGAATACGGGCATTAAGCACAAGGCTTTTCTCCGCGTCAGGACTAGTGTTCAGCTGATTGTCAATCTCACCAACAAATCCCCCATTGATTTTGTCCTTCGTTTGTTTCATCCAAAAACTGAGGATATTACCCTGCAGCTCATCTTCAAGCTGAGTAATCCATAATTCTGGTGAATTAATCATTGGTTATTAGTCACTCCTCACATTACTTATTGATTTTTGAGGTGAAATATTCGTTGATAATCCCTGCGGCTTGCTTGCCATACATACAATAATCATCATTCTGAGCAGCTTCATGAATGGGATAAAGATGAGTAGGCCAGTCCCAGAGCATAAAGCCCTGAACCCAATCTCTGCGCTCACAGCCTTGAAACATTGCCCGATAGAACTTGCTTTGTTCCTCTTGGCTCGGTTCACCCTTTAAGGTCCAATCATTAGGAATCGCGGCGCTTCCGCTCCGGCTTGGGCAACCGGCTTCCATGAAAAAGAAAGGCTTATTCTGTGATCGCACTACATTCTCAATGCGGTCGAGCTGAGCTTCCCAATCGTTAGCTGGATAATACCCACTTGAAGAAATCACATCGAGCGCATCCCACCAGGTTATGTTGTCCTCCTGATACTTATCGCAATTGTAAGTAAGAATTCCTGAGTAAACCTTCCGAACCTCAGCAATAAGTGTGCGCCATTCAGTTTCCCGCCTATCCGTTTGTACAAGCTCACAGCCGATGCATAACATCTCACAGCCTGTTTCCTCAGCGATGGAGGCATAGTGCAGAATGAATTTGGTATATGAGCTGAACCACTCAGACCATTTAGGCTCGCAAGGAACATCCTTATCGAAAAAGTTAATGTGAGCACGCCAAGTTCCGTCAGCACAATTAACAATCGGCTTCAGGCATACCTTTAACTGTAATGATTTCGCTTTACTGATGGCCGATTTCACTTCTTCATCACTAACGGTTGGAGTTTCCCAATAGGGAATTTCCGTTGAATGAGCGGTAGCTTGAAGCGCACTAAGAGCAATAGCTGTCCAGTTCGCTCCAGTAACTGAAGACATGAGTTCCATCGAACGTTCCGCTTCTTCTGTTTTCCATGAACCACGAGTACCCGAGAAACCCCAGGTTACACCTGCAATGTATTCGTTGTTAAATCGCATCGAGAATCCCCACCTTACATTGAAAATAGAAAAGAGAAAAATTAGCAAATCTTAATTTTGTTATATAGTTATTATTAATTTGTTAGTTTATAATAACAACTTAATTTAGTTATATACTTTTTCGAAGATGATTTCAAGGACAATTTATAGTTGCGGCTGGGAAAATTGAATAACTTTCGTTATAGTAAAGACAAGACTATAAATGAGCGCAATCCTACATTGACGTAATACATGGGGAGAATACTATTCGTGATGATAGCGCAATCATAATAACTGGCCGATACAACTGGAGGGAAGTACTCAAATGATAAATATTATGATTGCGGACGACGAGGAAGTCATTCGCAGAGGGCTTGAAAAAATCACATCCAGGATGGAATTAGACGTACATGTAATTGGATCCTACGGAAACGGGTTGGAAGCTTGGGAGCATATTGAAAAGTTATCCCGAGAGGATATGGATCTGCTTATTACTGATATAAAAATGCCTAGAATGGATGGTTTTAAGCTAATTGAACAGGTTAGAGGACAGATGGAGGATATGCCTATTGCTGTCCTTAGCGGGTTTAGTGAATTTGAATATGCCCGCCGAGCAATCCGTCATGGGGTGATGGATTATTTATTAAAACCGATTGATAAGACTCAGCTATATGAACTGCTCAAGAGAGTAGAGGGTGTGAAGAAAAAGAATGTCAAAGAACAGGAGGAGATGTTCTCTCAAGCGGCAGACGGTGGAGAGCATTATGTAGTTGAACAGACTAAGAGCATACTGGAGAGGGAGTATGATCAGAACTTCGAACTCGAGCGCTTGGCGGAGACCGTCGGTATGAATGCGAGCTACCTCAGCCGTTTGTTCAAAATAAAGACGGGACTTACCATAACCGATTATCTAATTCGGATTCGTATTACTAAGGCGAAAGAATTGCTGATGGAGCATCCTGACCTGAAAAATTATGAAATTGCCGATAAGGTAGGTTATAGTGATCCTGTTTATTTTAATAAATTGTTCAAGAAAATGTGTGGTATGACACCTAAGGATTATAAAAGCGGCTGTAAAATATCGAAAATGGAACGAGAGTTTTAGACTTATATAGGAAGCTATTATTTAAGAGGGCGATAAGCTCTCTTTTTTTGTGGTTATTTTCGATAAATTATATAACAGAATATAAATAACGAAAACAAAAATAACAAATACAAGACCAGAAAAAGCAATTCAAACCATCGTTTTGCGTTGAAAATAGATTTATAATGAGTATGTAAGCGATATCATCACTTGTTTTCATGAGTAATTCAATAATTGTGGAATTGATAAATACTCATCTCAACTATTCGTGATGATAAAAGTTATTATTTTGTTATTTACTAAAAATTAGATTTGAAACGAAGAGAGGGGTCGTAAAAGCATGAAAAAAGGCAAAACAATAGTGAGCTTAATGGCACTGACACTTGTTGCGGGATTGTTTAGCGGTTGTTCCTCAAACAACAACTCCAACAATGAGGGTGCAAAGAACACAGGGAATAAGGGGACATCCACAGAGGCTTCTTCAGCTCCAGCTGAGGATACGGCAGCCAAAGATATTAAAGGGGATATTACAGTAATTACGCAAAGAACGGATATTGTTGATACCGTATTCAAAGAGTATGCGGCTAAGTTCAACGAGAAGTATCCTGATGTAAAGGTAAACTTTGAAGCGCTTGCTACTTACGAAGATCAAATTAAAATTCGCATGAGCACTAGTGACTATGGCGACGTTCTTTTGTTACCTACTAGCATAGCTATTAAAGATATTCCCGATTTCTTCGAACCACTAGGTACGCTCGAAGATATGCAAAAACAATATACAGGTGTGGAAGAGCGTGCAGTAGACGGAATGGCTTACGGAATTCCAATGACCATCAACTTTAACGGCATTATTTACAACAAACAAGTCTTTAAAGATGCCGGGATTACAGAGGTTCCAAGAACGCCTGAACAATTCTTAACTGCTCTGCAATCTGTTAAAGACAAAACAAAAGCTGTACCGTTGTACACAAACTATGCAGCAGGTTGGACATTGACCCAATGGGAGGCGGATCTGGCTACAGTAGCTGGTAACCGTGATTATGTGAACATTGGTCAAGTTGCTAGTGATGACAACTATGTTCCAGGTCAACCTCACTATGAGCTGTACAAAATTCTATATGATGCAGCGCAAAAAGGTTTGATTGAAGAAGACCCAACGACAACAGATTGGGAATCTTCCAAAGCGGATCTGGCAAACGGAAAAATCGGCACGATGGTTCTTGGATCTTGGGCGATTGGTCAAATTAAAGGCCTTGCTACTAATCCTGATGACGTTGGCTTTATGCCATTCCCTACGAATGCAGATAAAGTGCTTGTACCACTAGCGGGTGACTACAATCTGGGTGTCAGCGTTCATAGTAAAAACAAAGAAGCTGCTAGAGCTTGGGTGGATTGGTTCATTAACGAATCTGGCTACCCAACGACTGAAGGTGGCGGTATGAGCCCAGCTATCGGTGCTGAGCTTCCAGAAATTCTGAAACAATATGAAGGCACTGAAGTAACCTTTGATACACTTGCAGCTGCTAAAGCCGGCGAAGAAGGCTGGTCTGATGAAATTGACAAGCAAGCTGAAATCGGTGCTTGGCAGCCAGACTTCAAGAAACGCATTATTGAAGCAGCAATTGGCAACAGAAAAGAATCCTATGATGACATCATGAAAGACCTGAATGACAAGTGGAAGGCCGCTCGCGCGAAAGTCATAGCTCAGTAACATCTATAAGCTTTTAAATGCTATAGGCGGTAGTGGATGTGGGAGGGGATTTGCTAACAGGCATTTCCCCCTTCACATTTAAATGAGTCATAAATAAATGAGGATGCTTTTTCTGGAGGTGTATCGGGTGTTCAAGTTTTCGAATTTGAGTTACAAAAATCAACGGATTGCCATCATATTCTTGTTCTCATTAGTGCCGATCGTATTACTACTCACGTTTGCTTATTATCCAGTCATCAGTATGTTTCGATACAGCTTCACCAGCTGGAATGGACTAAGTAAAAATATGGAATACGTTGGGCTGGAGAACTACAAGACTATTTTTACGAAACCGGAGTATTTTTCCGTATTTAAGGTCAGCTTGTATTATTTCTTCACCACCTTTATTCAGATGGCGCTTGCTTTATATTTTGCGACCATTCTGAGCTTTAGCGTTCGCATGAAAAATTTGTTCAAAGGGATTTTGTTCTTCCCAACCTTGCTAAATGGTGTAGCCATCGGTTTTATCTTTCTGTTCTTTTTCAAACCAGATGGAACGCTAGACACGATTCTTAACCTGCTCGGACTTAGTGGTTTACAACAGAAGTGGCTGCTCAATCCGAATTTGATTAACTTCTCACTTGCAGGTGCGTCACTGTGGAGATACATGGGGATGAACTTCCTGATCTTCCTTGGGGCTATCTCCTCGATCGGTTCGGATATTTATGAAGCCGCTGAGATTGATGGTGCAAACAGATGGCATCAGTTTATGCATATTATTTTGCCAAGTATTAAGCGTATTCTGCAATTGAACTTGATCTTAGCGGTTAGTGGCGCCATTGGTGTATTTGAAATTCCATACGTCATGACAGGCGGATCTAACGGAAGTAGCACATTTGTTATTCAGACAGTCGATGTAGCGTTCAAATATAGCAAAGTTGGATTAGCGTCAGCGATGGCCGTAGTTTTGCTAGGTATCGTTATAGTAGTTACTATTTTGCAGCGCGTTCTGATCAAGGAGGAGAAATAAACTATGCATTCAGTAAAATATACCACTGCTAGTATATTCAAATATCTCACCTTGATTTTGGGAGCACTAGCAGCATTGATACCTATCGTAGTTGTATTTTTTGCCTCATTAAAAACAGGGCCAGAATACGCTTCAACCGGACCGTTAACACTGCCAGAGAATTGGCTGAATTTCTCCAACTACACTAAGGCTTTTGTTGATGGCAAAATGCTTCTTGGTTTTAAAAACACGGTCATTATCGTTGTGATCTCTATCCTGGGTGCAACGCTGACGGGTTCGATGATGGCTTATATTTTATCCCGCTTCAAATTTAAAGGCAGTAAAGTCCTCATCAGTATGTTTCTGATTGCTACCCTGATTCCGGGTGTTACTACGCAAGTAGCGACTTTCCAAATCATCAATCACTTGGGCTTGTTTAATACCAGATGGGCACCCATCGTAATGTACCTCGGTACGGATATTATCGCTGTATATATTTTTATGCAGTTCCTGGATTCGATCTCCGAATCACTGGATGAATCCGCGATGCTGGACGGAGCTTCTTATTGGACGATTTATTGGAGAATTATTTTGCCATTGCTGAAGCCGGCGATTGTGACAGTAATTATTGTGAAGGGCGTAAATATTTATAACGATTTTTACACGCCTTTCCTATATATGCCGAAAACAGATCTCCAAACGATCTCGACAGCACTCTTTAAGTTTAAAGGTCCATATGGATCACAGTGGGAAGTCATATGTGCGGCGATTATGATCGCAATTATTCCGACATTGGTTGTGTTTACCGCGCTGCAAAAGTATATCTACAATGGATTTTCGCAAGGTTCAGTAAAGTGAGTTAGTAGATTTAATAACTTTATTAGATAAAATAGCAACTCGATAGGTTGCATACATTTGGAGGGAATACTAATGAGTGAAGTGAAATTGGTAGGAGCTAGTGCAATTAACATCCCTAATATGCCTTGGCAGGATAAGCCTGCTGGCTACGAGAATCCGATTTGGAGACATAATGATAACCCGGTTATCAAGAGAAATCCTGCAAAAGGTGTGGCGCGTATTTTTAATAGTGCGGTTGCTGCGTATGAAGGTAGCTTTATCGGAGTATTTCGTGTAGAAGATAACACAACTCGCCCACATCTGCGTATGGGACATAGTGTTGACGGTCTGGATTGGAAGATTGATGATGAGCCGATCCAATTTATAGATGAAGAAGGTAAACCTTATCAGCCGCGTTATGCTTACGATCCACGTCTGGTTAAGGTCGAAGATACATTTTATATTATCTGGTGTACTGATTTCTACGGTGCAGCAATCGGTGTAGCTAAAACACAAGATTTCAAAACATTTATCAGCTTGGAAAACCCATTCCTACCCTTCAACCGGAACGGCGTATTGTTTCCAAGAAAAATCAACAATAACTTCGTGATGTTGTCCCGTCCAAGTGACAGTGGTCATACACCATTCGGTGATGTATTCCTTAGTGAGAGTCCTGACTTTGTATATTGGGGTAAACACCGCCATGTGATGAGTAAAGGTGGTCAAGGCTGGTGGCAAAGTGTCAAGATTGGCGGCGGACCTGCACCGATTGAAACTACAGAAGGCTGGTTGATGTTCTACCATGGCGTTACTGGAACCTGCAACGGTCTTGTATATAGCATGGGCGCGGTTATTTTGGATATTAATGAGCCTTCGAAGGTGAAATATCGCTCAAAGAACTTCGTATTAACACCGGAAGAATGGTACGAGGAAAGAGGTTTTGTTAATAACGTTCTTTTCCCATGTGCTACTCTGCATGATGCAGAAACCGGTCATATCGCTATCTATTATGGCGCTGCTGATACTTATGTAGGCGTTGCTTATACAACGGTTGATGAAATCGTCAACTATGTGATCGACACCCATGAAGAGGTTGGGGACGATGCGGGTTTAGGCAAAATCTAATAGGGTGAGCAATCTTTTTGGGAACAACTTTTTGTGAGAGTGAAATTGGGTAGATGCTTGGCGCTGTGTTTGGTGCTGGGTTCTGCACGTTACGCGCTCTATGTTCATTGATTTGGGCTTTTCATTGCATTCTTTGCAATAGAAACTTTCGATTTTGTCTGAAAAATAGAATCTATTGCACTCTCTGCAATGGATTTCCGCAAAAATAGATTTTATGCTCGTTTTCGCTCAAGTGATTGCACAGAGTGCAATAGAACACCGATTGACGCTCATATGGAGTGATTCTATTGCACAAAGTACACTTAAACTAACCTGTTTGGTGATGTTTAGTGTAAATAGCTGCATATTGTACACTTATCTCAGGCGATTTGCCTCGTAATCCCTGCTGTGAGCAAATTTAGTTGTATAGATTGCAATTAAATGAACAACACATATATTTTGCTGTAAATAGTTGCAGAAAGTGCAATTATCGAGCTCTTGTTATTAGTAAAACGAACGGAAAATCCGATTCAGAGGGTTTTCCGTTTCCATTATTTTTAAGAGGGAAAACCTAAAGGAGGATCTTAATATGGGAAGCGACATGACATTGTCACAATTGAAAAATTATAACGGAAGCAGCCCAAAGCCGGATGATTTCAATTCATTTTGGGAGCGGGCTTTGCGTGATCTAGACGCCCAGTCACTAGAGTATGAACTAGAGCCTGCGGAGTTTGTCAGCGAGCTGGCAGAATGTTTTCATCTCTATTTTACCGGCGTTGGCGGAGCAAGAATCCATTGTAAATATGTAAGACCGAAGAAAAGAGGGTCAGAAAAAGGTTCCGGTGTAGTGATGTTCCACGGATATTCCTGTGACAGTGGCGATTGGATGGAGAAGGTGACTTATGCGGCCCATGGGATTAGTGTCCTTGCGATGGATTGCCGGGGACAGGGCGGACTTTCCGAGGATAATCTAACTGTAAAAGGCACAACCATTCGTGGACATATTATTCGCGGCATTGACGATCCTAATCCGCACAACCTTTACTATCGTAATGTGTTTCTGGATACAGCGCAGACTGCTCGAATATTGATGTCTATGGAAGAAGTTGATCCAGCACGAGTAGGTGCTTTTGGTTTATCTCAAGGCGGAGCGCTTACTGTAGCTTGTGCAGCATTAGAGCCGCGTGTGAGCATGGCCGTTCCTGTGTATCCGTTTCTTTCAGATTATAGACGGGCTTGGGAGCTTGATATTACTACTTCAGCTTATGAGGAAATTAACTATTATTTCCGCTTTTTTGACCCCCATCATTTACGTGAAGACGAGATTTTTAATAGACTGGGTTACATCGATATTCAGAATCTCGCGGAGCGAATTCAAGCCAAAATGTTGTGGGTTACAGGGTTATCCGATGTGATTTGTCCACCTTCAACGCAGTTTGCCACATACAACAAAGTACTAGCGCCCAAAGAGCTTATGGTTTATTATGAGTACGGACATGAGTATTTGCCATATCTTTCCGATCGGGTGTTACAAATGTTCATGACCTTGTAAACGATAAGCCAGTAGGCATAACAGACGACAACGGTGGTGAATGATTAGATGAAAGTACAAGTGAAAAAAGAAAAAAGACGGTTCCAGCTGCATCCATCCAAATCCATTGGGGTGCGGCTTTTTCTCATCTTCTTTGTTTCGACGATGGTGCTCGTGCTCTCGCTTGGCTACACTTCCTATTCCGTAGCAGAGCATACGATCGAGACTAATGCGCTGTCAGCCAATCAACAGACAGTCGTTCAAACCGCTGAGAAGTTTGATGTGGAATTGTTACGTTATGAGGATGGTCTAGGAAGAATCTTGTACGACAATGAAATTCAAAATGCACTCAAACAAGGGAATAATCCCACTACAAGTAATGAGGAACGTAAGGTACTGTCTAATCAGGTTAGTGCGGAGCTAAATGATTGGCTCACTGCTTCAAACGGTGTGGAAGCCGTATACCTTATTCCGATGAATGAAGGTTTTCCAATTTCTTCGGCGGGTACAAAAGATAATGCTTTTATTGAGAGTTTCAAAGAATCCTCATGGTTTAAGCAGCTAGTGGAGAAGCCGCAGAGTGTATGGATTCCACGTGAGTTACAGGGCCAGGAAGGAAATACGTCAGGTGTTTTCCATTTGGCTAAATCGATTGCCGGTGATTCTAAAAGCTCGGGATACATAGTCATTAGTGATATCAGAATTAGCGAATTAGAAAATCAGCTTCGTAAAGTAGATCTTGGAGCAGGCTCCTACATGCAATTGCTGACGAATAAGGATGAATTGATTGCCTCTTCTCAGCAAGTGGGGACGGATACATATTTGAATCTGGGAGGAACGCTTCTGGGGGGGCTGCAGAATACAGCAGGGTCATTGCCAACAAAGGATGAGAAGGGGAAATCTATATTAGCTGTCTATGGAACACTAGAAACCTCGGGATGGCGATTACTTGGTGTTGTACCCGCTGAGAACTTGACGAAAGACGCGCTGCGTATTCTCAAGACTACCTATCTTATCGTAGCTGTAGCGGCAGTTATCGCGATTCTGATTGGGTACTGGATGGTAAGAATGGTATCTCGTCCGTTGACCAGACTTAAGAATCTGATGTCTGAGGGAGCCGAAGGGAATCTAGGAGTGCGTACGAATATCACCTCACGTGATGAAATCGGTCAGTTATCCAGCTCTTTTAACATGATGATGGAACGGATAACAGAGCTGGTTATTCATACGAATGAAACCGCTCAGAAGTTACTGGAAACCGCCGATGAGCTTAGCGGTGTATCACGTAAGACAGCTGATGCAGCCATGGATATTGCCGCGGCCACGGAAGAAATTGCGGGTGGTGCTGGAAGTCTAGCCTTGGAAGCTGATCGTGGCAATGAGTTGACGGGGCAAATTTCGGTACAGATGGATTTAGTCAATTCAGCTACTCACGAGATGGATCATACTGCACACAGCATCGGCGAACTCAGTGAGGAAGGTTTCAACAGATTGAAAGAATTACTTAATGAGACGAATAGGACGGGCCTGAAGACGAATCAGCTTGTGATGAAGGTTAACGAGCTGACAGAAACGGCATCTTCCGTTATGAAGGTTCTTAATGTGATGCAAAATATTACTCAGCAGACGAATGTCTTGTCTCTGAATGCCACCATTGAAGCAGCAAGAGCAGGCGAGGCTGGACGCGGATTCATGGTGGTAGCTGATGAAATACGCCAGCTTGCTGATCAATCGAAAGAGTCTATTGCTGTTGTGGCAGAAATAACAGATACCGTAATGAGAGATATGAACGAGACAGTTGTGGTTCTATCAGAAGTTGCACCGCTTTTTAATCAGCAAATGACCTCCGTGCAGAGCACTAGCGATATCTTCGTATCTGTACAGGATCAGATGCAGCATTTTATCGCACGTCTGAATGCTGTAACTGTGTCGATGGACAGCCTGAGCCAATCGCAAAAGGTTCTATCCGATTCGATGAGCAACGTAAGCTCAATAGCTGAGGAATCATCAGCTGCATCTCAAGAGGTTGCCTCACTCAGTGGAGAGCAACAAAGTGTAAGTGATCATTTGGTAGAGCTTTCTTTGAAGCTGGAGGATGCATCCTTGCAGTTAAAGGAGAAATTATCGAAGTTCAGCGTGTAGAGTAGTCTTAACAGAATACTAAATTAAAGAACCGCTTATTCCTTTAGGAGAAGCGGTTCTTTGTTTTGAGCGGCATGAAGCCAGTATAAAATAATCCAGATGCATCTGAAGATAGTCTAGATAAGCCCGAGAAACGACCCTACGAACCTACTGATCTGAAGGCAAACATTACGTTACATTGCAGATAGTACAATAGAAAACGCCATTTCCGCTCATAAAATAACATCTACTGCACTCTGTGCAATCAAACTACTGGAAATATGCTATTAAAGGGCATTTTTCATTTATTGGTTGTACAAAATACAAACGAATTACAATTCAGCACGATTCTTAAAATTCTGCTGCACAAAATACAACGACTCTACCAGAAAATAAACATTACAAATCAATTGCTTATGTGTAACGGACTCAGATGCAGCTATTTGTGCATTTTGCTGCTTATGGGGTGAGTTGCGGACTCGAGAGTCCGAACGCTTTACTGGTGAGGTGATAAATGAAACAGAAGGACAAACGCTTACCGTCCCTACAAGGACGACGTAGGCGTTTTTGTTTGGAAAAAAATTTTTGCTACTGATGTTGTGAAGGCAAATTTATGGCGATTCTAATGGATGTAGGTGGGACATAATAGTGTGGAGTCTGATCAGGAGGGAAGACATTGCGTAATAACAAACACCGGCGTGTATTCAGCGGTCTTCTTATTTTATCTGCGGCTGTAGCCGTGTTGATCCTTAGGCTGGCGTGGGTTCAACTAATTATGAAGGAACAGACGGTTCCTGGAACAAAATATACACTAGCGAAGATGGCGGAAATTCAAAGTGAACGGGAGACGGTACTGGACAGTGGTCGGGGACGTCTGTATGACCGCAAGAATGAACCCCTTGCCGGGGAAACTATTTGGACGGCGGCGTTTTTTCCACAGGAGGAGATGGCTAAGAAACCTGTGACGAAGGTTGTTTACGAAGAAGCGAAACCCATGCACCGACTGGCGGAGATTCTGGGTGTCAGCTATGAACAACTGCTGAATAAGCGTTCTTCGCTTAAAGAACCTTTACTTTGGCCATCTTCAGTGGGAAAAGAACCCCTCGCGTTGTCCCAGGCACAGGCAGAAGAAGTGAGTGCACTGGGGATTGACGGAGTAGGCGTGCTTCCTTTCGCACGCAGATATGATGGGAATTCTTCAGGTCGGCAATGGCTAGGCTATTTATCGGAAGCCACCATGCATGCTGGAGCTAAAGCCTCTCCTACGGGTCTTAGAGTTCCTATGACGGGAACGGACGGTTTAGAGAAGACATTAGAGCCTTTGCTTCAAGGGGTAGGACACACGGAAGCATATGTTCAAGTGGATGCGCGTGGGAATCGCCTTCCAGGCAGCCCCATCCAAGTTAAAGCCCCGGGCAATCCTTATTTCCCTTTGTCTTTATATACAACGATTGATAAGAAGCTTCAGGAGGGGATTGAGGCGCTAGCGCTCAAATCCGGAATGAAGGAAGGAGCCATAGTGGTGTTAGACACCGGCACGGGAGATATTGAAGCCATGGTATCTTTACCCTTCTATAACCCAGAGAAGATATCTCCTCAAGGGGGGGAGTGGAATAACCGGGCGCTCCAGGCCGCCGTTCCTGGATCGATCTTCAAAATCGTTACAGCCGCCGCAGCGTTAGAAGCGGGTGTAACTTCCGCTGACGAGCTTTTTTATTGTTCAGGGCAATATGAGAAATATGGATTGTCTTGCCTGACAGGAAAGGGACACGGCCCCCTTACGCTGGCGCAAGGATTTGCCGTGTCCTGTAATACTGTATTTGCTGCTCTGGCAGAGCGATTGAGCGGTGTTCAGCTTCAATCAACAGCATTTGCGCTAGGACTTGGAAGAGATATTAGCTGGCAAGCGGAGAAGACGCTTGGGTTCTCACTTCTAAAACCACTAGCCGGCGAGCAAAAGGGGACCATCTTCACTACCTTACTTCCAGATGACAAGGGAGCCAGGGTACAGACTGCAATTGGACAGCGAGATGTGCAAGTCACACCTTTACAAGCAGCAAATCTAATCGTAACGCTACTGCATGGTGGGGAAGTAAGAGCGCCAAGAATCCTGCAGCGAGTCACATTTGCAAATGGACAGAAGCTGGAGGAGCTTCCGGGTCATCTGTCCCCATCCTCCGCAGGAAGGATCTCTGAGGCTACAGCCCGCCAGTTACTGTCCATGATGCGCAAAGTAGTGACGGAAGGCACCGGAACCCGTCTACAAAGCACACACTGGCCCGTTGCAGGTAAATCAGGGACGGCACAGACCCAAGTTAAGGGTATAGCACGCAACAATCAATGGTTTATCGGCTACGGTCCGGTGGATCACCCAAGATATGCTGTATCAGTTGCTGTAGAGAATGTCGCTCCGGACAGTCCGCATCTTGCCATTAAGCTGTTCGGTCAGATATTTGATTTGTTATCGGATTCGTCAGAAGCTTGAGTCTCCGGAGGAGCAGGAGTAGCCTTGCCCTTAGATGAAGGGCCGTTTGCGGCAAAGGGCGAAACGATAAACTCCTCTTGAGGCAAATAGATCCAGCTCTGAAGATATCCTTGTTGGATAAGCTCTTTGATTAGAATAAGCAGAATTGGCGACAGGATCAGACCGGCCATACCGAAAGCAGATGTGGACAGAATGACGAAGGACAGCATTAGAAAAGCTGACGAAACGCCAATCGAATTCCCGGTAATCTTAGGCTCAAGCAGTTGTCTTACAATCAGTACAATTGCGAGGAGTATGATTAGACCGATTGCTAAAGAGGTATTGCCAACAATGAACAGATAGATAATCCAAGGGACTAAAATCGTTGTTACACCTAGGAGCGGCAAGACATCAAATACAGCACAGATAAGCGCCATAGTGATTTCGTTACCGGTTCTTAGTATGAATAAGCCAACCAGTACGATAACAAAGGTAATGCTGATCAGAATAAGCTGAGCTTTTAAATAAGAGCCGATGGCTTTAAATACATTACCCTGCAAAAAGGCATAAGCGGTTTTAAATGTTTTTGGCATTTTGTCATGGGCGATTTTGCGCCAGTCTTTAATTTCCATACTAAGAAAAAATGCTAAAATAATGGCAATCCCAAAATTGGCCATGAAAGAGGAAAAGGATCCAAGAACACCGACCATGTATTTTAGAAAAGCAACAAGCCATCCAGTAAGGACATTCGTGGCATCTTTAAAGTATCCATTCACTTTGTCGGTAATATCAGGCGGCAGGCTATCGATTTTTTGCTGAAGGTAGGTTGTGAATTCCGCGAAATGTTGTTGTACCACATATGTATACTTAGGAAGATTATCTTGAAAGTGAAGCGCTTGGATCGTGACCAATAGCCCAGCACCAAATAACGTACCTAGAAGAACGATTAGAAACAGAAGCACTGAGATTGCCGAAGCGAATGGTTTGGCTAGCCCCCGTCGGTTCAAGAAACGGGCAAGTGGTTCAATAAGCAAAAATACAAAAAAAGATAGGAATACAGGTGCAGCTAACTGATACAATTTACTGAAGGCAAACATAACCAGATAGACCGTGAGGACAATTAATCCAATGTCGAAGAACGTGCGCCAATATTTTTTGTATAACGGCAGCATAGATATAAACAACTCCCTCTTTAAATTGTTGATAGGTCAGGTTGAATACATTGTACATGATTTTACTTAAAAAACGTCTATTTCTTTGATACATGTGTTAAAATAGGGGGTAACGTATTTTTTGTCTAATTTCACTTGGCCGTATCACAGGTTCTGCTTGCAGACGTAAGGCGAGCCAAAGTCAACTCTGGAAAAGCGAGGAATTCATATGCAGACTTTGCTGCTCTGGTTATTTTATATCTCATCTTTTTATGCTTTTATCCCGGGTATGATTAGCCGCATTTTTGGTTACCGTGTCTTTCGTAAAGGAACTGGGCTGAATGAGTTCGCGTTGACCTTTGACGATGGACCTGACCCTCGATTTACACCGTTACTCCTGGATTTATTGAAGAAGTATGATGCAAAAGCAACCTTTTTTGTAGTAGGATCTAACGCTGAACGTTATCCGGAGCTTATTAGGCGGATACATGCAGAGGGACATCTTATTGGAATTCATAATTATGTTCACAAGACGAACTGGCTCATGCGGCCCGCAACCGTTCGTCGGCAGATTCAGCGCACGAATGATATTATCTACAACATAATAGGCGAGCGTAGTACGTATTACCGTCCACCTTGGGGGATTGTCAATTTGTTCGATATTTCTAAGCGTCGCCAAGTTGAAATTGTTCTTTGGTCGGTAATGTTTGGCGATTGGCGTGAGAAGCTTGGTGCGCAGCGGCTCACCGAAAAAATGCTTGCCCGATTGAATCCCGGTGAAGTAATGCTGCTGCATGATAGCGGTACAACGCTGGGTGCCGATCCGGACGCACCCGAGAATATGCTTGTAGCCCTTGAACTGACGCTGCAGGAGGCCCAAAGAAGAGGACTGCGTAGCATTCGAGTGGATGACATGATCAAGATGGCGGAGAAATCACCGATTCGGCGTTTATCCTTTGGTAAACGAGTACTGGTAGGACTCTGGTTGGCTTGGGAGCAAGTATTTCAAGTATTGTTCCAGCTTAAGACGATTAACCCGGCGGATCCATTCATGCATTATCGAATGCGTAAATATCAGGGAGAGCCTGTTGAACTCGGTGATGGAACCCAGCTGAGAAAAGGCGATAAAATCATTGAGCTGCATATTGATAACAAGCAATTATTCGAATTAGGTATTCATTCCCGTTCTTCTGCTCAACTTGCGATTCGAATGATCCGCAGAATGGAGAAAGGGTTGCCAATGCTGGCGGAAGTCATTGCCAAGGATGTGGATCTTGCGCAAGCCAAAGCACTTTATGGGGTTAGTATGATAAACCGTGGGCCAGAGAAATTTGGCTTTAGTGTACATGATTTGCCGGATGGTTTATTCGCACGCTCCACCAAGTTTTACTTAAAGATCCTGTTAAGTGTGATTCATCCAGATGGTGGTGCTAGGCTCAAGGAGCGGAGTGAGGTCCTTGTACCGAAGCTAATCTTGATGCCTGTCTCAGAATTGCTCAAGAAGATGAATCAGCAACTGCCTCATGATGAAAGGTCAGTAAGAAAACGTAAACCACAGCAAGAGGAAGCCTTGTCGCTTAACGATTCACTTTCAGAAGTGGAATTACCAGGAGCAACAGTAACGAATTGATTCTTGATATTATTAGTCTTATATAATGAATGGCAATGTAGATGCCTCACAAACCAGAAATGGATTGTGGGGCATCTTTTCTTATGTCCAATAAAAAAGAGCAGTCCGACCATAGATTATCTAAGGTGAACTGCTCTTGTATGCTAGGAACAATTAGAACTAGGCGAATTAAATCTTCAGTACTGCACCGTTACTTGCGTTGGTAACCATTTTGGAATAGCGAGCCAGGTAACCAGTCTTAACTTTAGGCTCAAACTCTTTCCAGCCCGTACGGCGAACCGCCAATACTTCTTCGTCAACCAGCAGTTCAATCTTACGATTGTTGAGGTCGAGTTCAATGATGTCGCCATCCTCAACAAAAGCGATCGGGCCGCCTTCAGCAGCTTCTGGAGAAATATGACCGATACTGATTCCGCGGGAAGCCCCCGAGAAACGTCCGTCTGTAATCAGACCAACCTTAGCACCCAGACCCATGCCCACGATTTGTGAAGTAGGAGCTAGCATTTCCGGCATTCCCGGTCCACCCTTTGGACCTTCATAACGGATAACGACTACATGGCCTTCTTTAACCTTACCGTTAGCGATACCTTCGAGTGCGGATTCTTGGGAATCAAAGCAGATCGCAGGACCTTTGTGATATCCACCAACAGAAGCATCTACTGCACCTACTTTAATGATGGAACCTTCAGGAGCCAGGTTGCCGTATAGGACGGCGAGACCGCCTCTTTCGGAGTAAGGGTTATCGATCTTATGAATAACCGAAGTATCTTGGATCTCATGTCCGATTACGTTTTCGGCTAATGTTTTGCCGGTAACCGTCATGCAGTCTCCGTACAGAGCACCTGGTTTCTTCAGCAGTTCATTCAAGACGGCACTAACGCCGCCTGCGCGGTCCACATCTTCGATGAAAATATCGGATGCTGGAGCCAGCTTCGCCAAATAAGGAACACGGTTAGCCACTTCGTTAATACGTTCAAGCGGATAATCGATACCAGCTTCTTGAGCTAGCGCAAGGGTGTGCAGCACCGTATTGGTGGATCCGCCCATTGCCATATCCAGTGCAAAAGCGTTATCTAGGGATTCCTTAGTTACGATATCTCTTGGTTTAAGATCTAATTTAATCAATTCCATCAATTGAGTAGCAGATCTGCGTACAAATTCTCTACGCTCATCAGCTACAGCTAGGATGGTACCATTACCTGGCAATGCAAGTCCAAGTGCTTCTGCCAAGCAGTTCATGGAGTTGGCTGTGAACATTCCTGAACAAGATCCGCAGGTAGGACAACCGAATTGTTCTAATTCAAGCAGCTCAGCATCGTTGATTTTGCCGACTTGGTGAGCACCTACGCCCTCAAATACGGAGGTAAGGGAGAGTTTTTTACCTTTACTGTCTACGCCGGCTTTCATTGGTCCGCCGCTTACGAACATGGTTGGGATGTTGACACGCAGTGCGCCCATCATCATACCCGGTGTGATTTTATCGCAGTTAGGGATGCAGACCATGCCATCGAACCAATGCGCGGAAACTACAGTTTCCAAGGCGTCAGCGATGATCTCACGGCTTGGCAGTGAATAACGCATGCCGATATGTCCCATTGCGATACCGTCATCTACGCCGATCGTATTGAATTCGAAAGGAACGCCGCCAGCTTCACGAATCGCTTCCTTAACGATCTTACCGAACTCTTGCAGATGCACATGACCTGGAACAATATCAATATAGGAATTGCAGACCGCAATAAACGGCTTTCCGAAATCTTCTTCTTTTACTCCGGCTGCACGCAGGAGACTACGGTGTGGAGCACGGTCAAAGCCTTTTTTAATCATGTCTGAACGCATTTTCTTAGCTGCCATATTGACATTTCCCCCCTAAATAAATTGCAATGAAATATAGTGTCGCATTAACGCAATGAACTCCAAAGACCTGCGTATATACGGTTTATAGAATGAACGGGGACGAGCTTCCTAGAGAAGAAGGGCGAAGCCGATTCTATAAATAATGCCGCTGTTTTGGTATAAACGTTTCCCGCCTATAATGAACGGAGAAGTCATTGTTATTAGTGAGTCTATCACAAAGAGCACGTTTTTTCTACCGGACAATGTGAAGTTTCTCATGAGGAGACCGGCCTTAAATCGTATAAAAAAACCTATCCGCTAGGGGATAGGCCACTTATAATGAGCGCCTTAAGGCAACACGCTGCAGGGTGATCATCCAACCAACGGGAGGCTCAACAATAGGATGCATCAGTCGTTTTACACTTGGTTGGGCTAAGAGAATGGTTAGTAAGATTGCGGAGAACACTAATAAGACGGCGCCTATAGAATGGTTGATATAGGAGTACAGGCCAGAAACGGCGGCAAAACGAATGATAAATCCGTGAAGTAGAAAAACATACAATGTACGGGAACCCCAGTCAGTCATCCGGCTGAGCAAGTAAGGAATCCACCCCATAAATGCTAGTGCAGCAGTGATTTGCAGACCGTAAACAGCTAACCGATAAACTCCTGCGTACCATTCATGAAGTCCAAGCTGCATGTAAGTCATACTTCCGTAAAGCCAGCCTATCGGGAACTCTGAGCCCCCAGATGCAAACAGAAGGAATAGAAGGATGGAGACTGCGGCAGCAGTGACTTTAATCTTTTTTTGAAAAAAGCGTAAAAAGGTCTGGAACGGAAAATGATAACCTAATACGAAAAATGGCAGGTATACGAAAGTACGGCTAATGCTGAACCATATGCCATCAAGCTGTAGGTATCCAATGGCAATTCCAGCAACGATAGCAAAAATGAATTGCATGGCAGGCGTCCATTTACGCATCCCGATCATTAGCAAACGCCAGAAGGCATGACTTGCCAGGAACCATAAGAGCAAATAGGGGGCGAAAAAAGAATGATGGATACCCTGTACGTGATATATGGCGGCGTCTAGCACAGAGTAGAGGCTTTGAAAAATAATGTACTGCAGTCCGATTTGCATGATTATGCGACGGCCTTGCGTCCCTGTAAGGTGTTTATTGGCAAAAAAGCCTGTAACGAGCACGAAGAGGGGCATATGGAAGCTGAAGATCCACAAATATAAGCTATGCAAGCTGCTCATTGAGCCTATCAGTGGTTCTATGGCGTTTCCAACGATTACAGTGACAATGAGAACAAAACGTAAATTTAGAAAAAAGGTCTTTCCAGGTGTGTCTAGCGAGTTATCCCCTACCATGACTTCCCCCCAAAGATGCTTGATGCTTTAATTTTAAAATACAAAATTTTCTTCGATTGAATTGTGAATTAACTCACTAGTGAAAGCGTTATCATGAGTACCAAATGTGGCGATGTGTTGAAGGTTGTTAGAATAGTGGGTTTCCACTATAATTTTCTTATACACAGTAACATCCGGGAGTGGAGCATATTGAAGAGAAGAATAAATAAGCGTCGTATTGGTTTAACTGTACTAATCATTCTTGTTATAGCCGGATTGCTGTTATGGAAATATTTAACTCCGTATGCACCAGCCGAACAAGCAGAAACTGCCCTGATTTCCAGTGGTGGAGTTACCGTCGAGCAGAATGACAACTGGATCTCGTTCGAACCTTCCATTACTAAAGGTGCCTCGATCATATTTTACCCTGGAGCTCTGGTGAAACCAGAAGCTTATTCCCCGCTTGCGAAGGGCATTGCTGCTGCGGGACATCCTTTCTACATCGCCAAAATGCCGTTTAATTTAGCAGTAACAAAGGGCGATGCCGCAGAAGAGATTATTCGTGTACATCCGAAGCAATCTTTTGTTCTAGGTGGACATTCCCTTGGGGGCGTCATGGCGTCACGTTATGCAGTTGAGCATGCGGACCAGCTGGAAGGTGTATTTTTTCTAGCCTCTTATCCGGATGAAAAAGGTAGTCTACGAGAGACCACTTTGTCAGTATTGTCGCTGGTAGGGACTGAGGATCAAGTGATTGACAGAGACAGCTACAGTAAAGGGCGCTCTTATCTGCCGGATAATACGGTCTATAGTTCAATCGTCGGTGGTAATCACGCTCAGTTTGGAAGCTATGGACCTCAAAAGGGAGACGGGAATGCAACCATTTCTGAAGAAGAGCAGCAAAAAGAAACAGTGAGAGCTATGCTGGATTGGCTAGGGAATCTTAGGTAGTCTCCGGTTCGGTCTTTCCAACAAAGGGAGTGAGGATTATGCCATTATTACACATTAACGATGACTGCATTCCCTGTTCAGGAATATTGTTCGACAAAGATGGTACGCTATTGGATTTGTTAGCCACATGGGGGAATTGGGCCGAGCTTGTTCTTCGTGGAATAGAAAACCAGCTTACGGTTATGGGAACTGATTTTATTGTAGATCGAAGTAAAGTGCTTGGTACTCAGCATGATGCTGCAGGTAAGTTGATTGGTTATGATCCTGCAGGGCCGCTCACCATGGCTACAGAGGAAGAAAGTTATGGAGTGCTTGCCTGGCAGCTATATGCTGCGGGCGTGCCTTGGAATGAAGCGTTGACCCGTGTAAAGAGCATAGCGAAGGACGCAATGTATGAATTGCGCAGACGCCGCACGGCACAGCCGCTAGAAGGTCTTCATTCTTTTCTGGAACACTGCGCGGCTGCATCGCTGAAGCTAGGTGTGGTTACCTCAGATGGTGCAAAGACCACTCAGGAGCATCTGGATTGGCTTGGTATTGCGCATTATTTCGATTCGGTAGTTACAAGAGACAGAGTATTAAACGGAAAACCCGCACCTGAAATGGCTGAATTAGCCTGCCGGGAGCTGGGGCTGTCTCCTGAAGTGACGATTATTATTGGTGACAGTAATGCAGATATGCAATTGGGTAAAGGTGCAGGATTACGCCTCGCCGTTGGAATCTCCAACATGGGTGATGGAAATCACTTGATCGACGCAGATGTGATTATTTCTAGCTATAATGAGCTAAGGATCACCTACTGATCAGCATACTAATGGAAAGGATGTGCTACAACATATGGATCAATTGCAGACACTTGCTTCTTGGATTAAAGACTGTGACAATATCGTTTTTTTCGGAGGGGCAGGTACATCAACAGAGAGTGGAATCCCGGATTTCCGCTCGGCAGCGGGATTATACCAGACTCAGCACAATTCACCTTATCCGCCTGAAGTGATGCTGAGCCGAACTTTTTTTATGTCCTCACCGGACATTTTTTTTGATTTTTACCGAAGTAAAATGATTCATCCCGACGCTCGTCCGAATGGTGCTCATCAGCTGCTTGCAGAATTGGAACGTCAGGGCAAGCTTAAGGCTGTTATTACGCAAAATATTGATGGTTTGCACCAGCTGGCAGGCAGCCAAAAGGTACTTGAGCTGCATGGTTCCATTCATCGTAACCATTGCATGGACTGCTCACGTTATTACGGGTTGGAGCAGCTCCTAAGTTCCAATGAGATCGTCCCTCGCTGTCCTGAATGTGGTGGCATTATTAAGCCGGATGTTGTGTTATATGAAGAAGAATTAGATCACTCGGTGCTGGTGAATTCCGTTGAAGCGATAGCAGCTGCAGATATGCTTATGATTGGTGGCACCTCTCTTACGGTCCAGCCTGCGGCTAGTCTGGTTACTTATTTCAGGGGGAAACGTACGGTGCTGCTGAATGGCGACCCGACCCCCTATGATGATCGAGCTGATCTTCTGATTACAGATCGGATTGGGAAGGTACTCGGCAGTGTAAAGGATCTAATTGGTTAGAGAAGGAATAGTAATAGAGAAACAGCCCGGTTCCTTAAGCTAAGGAACCGGGCTGTTGTTGTAGAAGTGAATTTTTAAAAGTGAAAAGCCTCTTAAAGATCTGGCTTCTTTACATGTCTGGTCGTTGTGAGTCGGTAGGCAGTGGGTGACTGGGCGCAAAAGCGTTTAAATTGACGCGAGAAGTATAGGGCGTCAGTGAGTCCAACGGAAGCGGCAACCTGTTCGACAGACAGTTCTGGTCGCTCACGGAGCAGTTGTCTAGACTTCTCAATACGCAGCTTCAGCAAGTATGTTACCGGAGACAAACCGGTTTCTTGCTTGAACACACGGGAGAGATAGGCCCGGTTATAGCCAAGGGTATCACACATTTGTTCAATAGATACTGGATGAGCGTATTGGGAGGCCATGTAGTGGATCATTTGCTTCACAGTACGCTTAACCTGCGATTCAGCTCCGGGAAGACGGGAGAAAGAAGAGAGCAAATCTGCAGCTTCACCTACAATGAGATAAAGATATCCCAGAGAAGTTAGGTGGGCACTTTCTTTGTTTGCTTTGAAGGCTTGCATGATACTGGAAAGGGCACCTGGGATGACGCTGTCACCCGTTGTAGTCAACACAGGTTTTTGAGGTGTAAAGCCAGTCTGCAGCACAAGGTCGTCAGCCTCGCTCCCAGTAAAGGCTGCCCAGCGATAGCACCAGGGCTGTTCTTTATCCGAAACATAACTGACCAGCTGCCCTGGATGAATAAGGAAGCAGTCACCTTGTCCTAGTGTATATTGATGATGTTCAGTACGGAAAATACCTGAGCCTGACTCTATAAAGTGAAGTAAATAATAATCGTAAATCTTAGGGCCAGCTTGATGCATAGGAATCGTCTGACTTTGACCGGCAAACAATACATGGAGATTTTGTTTATCGTAATACACGGGATTGGATCCTACGGAATAAGTATGCTCCATATGGGACAGCCTTTCTTGTGTTATTGTCATTTTATGGCTTATAGTTTAGGGTGTATCATTTCTCTGTGTAATTATTATATTATGGGAAGTCACATTTATCCATACATTACACACATGATTGCATTATCAGAGGATCACTGATTACATTATAATGAATACATAAAGAACGCTTTACTAATTCCCACTGGCTGAAGCAGCGAAAGGATGGAGTGGCATTAATGAGCACACAGGAACTTAATAAGAAATTCATCGAAAAATACGGGGTAAGCGAGCAAGAGGCTCAAGTATTTTATGCACCAGGACGTGTCAATCTCATTGGAGAGCACTTGGATTACAACGGTGGATACGTGCTACCCGCAGCTTTGGAATTCGGTACAACTTTGATTGTTCGCCCACGCAGTGACAGCAAAGTGAATTTTGCATCTACTAATTTTCCTTATGAAGCATCTATTGATTATAGTGAAATTGGCAAGGCCAAAACGGGAGAATGGATCGACTATCCGGTTGGAGTAATGGTTGAATTGGAGAAGAAAAACACTCCAGTATCTAAAGGTTACGATCTGCTGTTCCATGGTGATATTCCGAATGGCGCAGGCTTGTCCTCATCGGCTTCTCTTGAAGTCGTGACTGCTTATGCTTTCCTGACGCTTGAAGGCGGCGACACGGATACCGTTGAGATTGCACTCTTGTCTCAGCGTGCTGAGAACCAGTACGTAGGTGTAAACTCCGGAATTATGGATCAGTTCGCAGTTGCTAATGGCAAACGAGATCATGCAATCCTGTTAATGTGCGATACGCTTGAATATAATCTGGTACCTTTCATCACAGGTGCTTACAAACTGGTTATCGGCAACACGAACAAACGCAGAGGACTTGTAGATTCCAAGTATAATGAGCGTCGTCAGCAGTGTGATGAGGCCTTGTCTATTTTGCAAAAAGAAGTGCCTTCACTAGCTTATCTGGCACAGCTCAACCGTGAACAATTCGAAGCACATCAAGATAAAATCACGGATGAAGTTGTTAGACGCCGCGCTCGCCATGTTGTGGAAGAGAATCAACGTGTACTAGATTCTGTTGAAGTATTAAAGAACAATGACCTGAAGCAGTTTGGTCAGTTCATGAATGACTCACATGCTTCCTTGCGCGACTTGTATGAAGTTAGCTGTGAAGAGCTAGATATTATGGTTGAAGAAGCACAGCGTATTCCGGGTACACTCGGTTCCCGTATGACTGGCGCAGGTTTCGGTGGTTGTACTGTATCCTTGGTACATGAAGATGATGTAGAACGTTTTATTCGTGAAGTAGGCGAGGCGTATACCACAAGATCTGGTTTGGTTGGTGAGTTCTACGTTTGCGGCATCGGTAATGGTGTCCAAGAATTGAAGGGAGTGTAATCAAATGGCGATTTTAGTAACAGGTGGAGCAGGTTATATCGGATCTCATACTGTAGCGGAGCTGTTGGATCGCGGCGAAGAAGTGGTAGTCATCGACAACTTGCTGACAGGGCATCGTGAGGCGCTATTGGGTGGCAAGCTGTACGAAGGTGATCTGCGTGATAAGGAGCTGCTGAGTAAGCTGTTTGCTGAGAACGAGATTGAGGCAGTCATTCATTTCGCGGCGAGCTCTTTGGTTGGTGAGAGCATGAAGGACCCCGTTAAGTATTATGACAACAACGTATACGGCACACAATGTCTTTTGGAAGCTATGCAAAAAGCTGGCGTGAACAAAATCGTATTCTCGTCCACAGCGGCAACCTATGGCGAACCGGAAAAAGTGCCGATTGAAGAAACTGACCGTACCGAGCCAGCTAACGTATACGGCGAAACGAAGCTGACCATGGAACGCATGATGGCTTGGTTTGATAAAGTACTGGGTATCAAATATGTAGCGCTTCGTTACTTTAATGCTGCAGGTGCACATGCTAGTGGCAAAATCGGTGAAGACCACCGTCCGGAAAGTCATTTGGTTCCGCTGGTATTGCAAACCGCTTTGAAGCAACGGGAGAGCATCGCCGTGTTCGGAGACGACTACCCTACAGAAGACGGTACTTGCGTGCGCGATTACATTCATGTGAGTGATCTGGCTGATGCCCATGTTCGTGCAGTAACCTATCTTCGCAGCGGAAGCAACAGTAATATTTTCAACTTGGGGAATGGACTTGGCTTCTCGGTGAAACAGGTTATTGAAACAGCGAAGAAGGTTACAGGACTGGAAATCCCTGTAGTTATTCAAGAACGACGTGCTGGAGATCCGGCAGTGCTGGTAGCCTCCTCCGACAAAGCGCGCTCTATCCTTGGATGGAACCCTCAGCATGCTGACTTGGAAAATATCATTCAAAGCGCCTGGAACTGGCATTCTGCCAATCCGCAAGGATACGGAGAATAAGGGATTTAGCTCGAATTGAGCTTACGATCCTACTTAAGGAGAATTAAAAATGCACAACGAGAATAAGGTTACGCCTGCTGGCCAGAAAGCATTATATGCGATTGAGCAACTTGTTCTGTTCGCACTCCGCGAGCAGCTCATTGCACCATCCGATGAAGATTTTAGCCGTAATGTGCTGCTAGATCAGTTCGGATTTAGTGAGCCGTTCGTTGGCGAGGTCGATCAAAGTCCACTTACAGGTCCACAGGTTCCACTGGATGCACTGATTGATTATGGTTTTGAAATCGGGTTGATTCCAGAGAATAGCGACACTTACCGTGACTTGCTGGATGCTAAGATTATGGGGCTCCTAATGGCCCGTCCATCAGACGTAAATGCGGAGTTCAATCGTTTAGCTGCTGAAAAAGGCATCTCCGCGGCTACAGATCGCTTTTATAAATTAAGCATAGATTCCAACTATATCCGGATGGACCGGATTTCCAAGAACGTCTACTGGCTGCAAGATTCGCCTTATGGTGACATCGAGATGACAATCAATTTGTCCAAGCCTGAGAAAAGTCCGAAGGAAATTGCTATGGCCCGACTGCTCCCGCCGCCGGTCTATCCAAAATGTCTGCTGTGCCGTGAGAATGTTGGGTATGCTGGACGGGTTAACCATCCGCCGCGCCAGAACCTGCGTGTCATTCCGCTTCAGCTGAATAATGAGAAATGGCTCTTTCAATACTCGCCTTATGTTTACTACAACGAGCACTGTATTGTATTCCATCATGATCATGTACCAATGAAACTTACCAAGGATACCTTGAAGCGTCTGCTCAGCTTCGTGGAATCTTTCCCGCACTATTTTATTGGCTCGAATGCAGACTTGCCGATTGTTGGTGGATCGATTCTGACGCATGACCACTTTCAGGGTGGACGTCACACCTTCCCTATTCAGAAAGCACCTAAGGAAGATACGTTCACGCATGCTTCTTATCCGGGTGTCAGCATTAATATAGTAAAATGGCCTATGTCCGTATTACGTTTGAATGGTGGCGATCCAGAGGTATTGCTGGAATGTGGCAATGCACTTTATGAAGCTTGGAAGGCGTATAGTGATCCTGAAGCAGAAGTGTTGGCGTTCACCGAAGTTGATGGTGAAGTGCAGCCTCATAATACCGTTACTCCTATCGTTCGTCGGGCAGAAGATGGCAGCTTCGAGATGGATCTCGTGCTGCGTAACAACCGGACTAACGAGCAATATCCTGAGGGAATTTTCCATCCCCATCGGGAGATGCACCACATCAAGAAAGAAAATATCGGCTTGATTGAGGTTATGGGACTCGCAATTCTGCCAGGTCGTCTGAAGGAAGAGCTCGATTCTATTGCGAGCATTCTTGCAGGAGATCAAGCACGATTAGAAGCGGTGAAGAACGATCCTAGTCATCCACTTGCGCAGCATGCTACTTGGGTTCAGGAGCTAGTAGAGCGTTTCGGAACGGCATTACAGCATGAAGAAGCCGTCAAGATTGTGCAGAACGAAGTCGGCATCAAGTTTACACATATTCTTGAACACGCGGGTGTCTATAAACGGACTCCGGAAGGGCAAGCTGCTTTCCGTCGTTTCGTGAAGAGCTTCGGCGCGATATAAAGTTTGGAAAGGGGATGTCCTTAAGCCTGTAGGCTTAAGGACATCCCTTTTTTGATGGTATTGAAGCTGCTCCATTTGAATGCGGCTATTCAGAGGTTTATAATACGAGTGAGCAAAACATTCTGAAATAACTAATGGAGGTTTACACATATGCGTAATTTTGATTTTTATAATCCTACCAAGCTGATTTTTGGACAGGGTACACTGGAAGCGTTGAAGACTGAGGTTCCTAAGTACGGCAAGAATGTATTGTTGATGTACGGTGGCGGTAGTATCAAACGTAGCGGTCTGTACGATAAGGTAATAGCTGAGCTGAGTGCAATTGATGCTGTTGTAACTGAACTCTCAGGCGTAGAGCCGAATCCACGCCTTTCCACCGTACATAAAGGTGTAGAGCTGTGTCACGAGCATAAGATCGACCTCATCCTCGCTGTAGGCGGCGGTAGCGTGTTGGACTGCGCTAAAGCAGTTGCTGTTGGGGCGAAATATGATGGTGACATGTGGGACTTTGTTGAACGTAAGGCAGCTGCTCAAGACGCTCTCCCACTCGGTACAGTGCTGACGATGGCAGCTACAGGATCAGAAATGAATAGCGGCTCTGTAATCACCAACGAAGTGACCAAGGAAAAAATGGGCTGGGGCAGTATTCATGCATTTCCAGCATTTTCGATTCTTGACCCAGAGAACACCTTCACTCTGCCACGTGATCAGACGGTCTACGGCATGGTAGATATCATGTCTCATGTTCTGGAGCACTATTTCCATACTGATGGCAACACACCGGTACAAGACGGCTTCTGTGAGACTTTGCTACGTACGGTGATCGAAACCGCACCGAAGCTAATTGAAGATTTGAATAATTACGAACTGCGTGAGACGATCATGTACTGCGGTACTATGGCGCTTAATGGTATGGTTAGCATGGGGTTTGCTGGAGATTGGGCGACTCACAACATCGAGCACGCAGTTTCAGCCGTATATGACATTCCACATGGTGGAGGATTGGCCATTCTGTTCCCACAATGGATGAAGTATAACCTGGATACGAATCCTGCTCGTTTCCGCAAGCTTGCTGTAAATGTGTTTGGTGTTGATCCAGCTGGCAAGACGGATAAGGAAATTGGGCTGGAGGGTATTGAAGCTCTGCGTAGCTTCTGGGATTCCATTGGTGCGCCGAAGACACTCGCTGATTACGATATTGATGACAGCGAGATCGGCAGTATGGCTGACAAAGCTGTTCGTTTCGGACCGTTTGGTAACTTCCGTAAGCTTGATCGTGAAGATGTAGTAGAAATTTATAAAATGGCTCTGTAAGTAATTTCTTCAACGAAAGAGATTATCTGTCTTTATTCTAGAAGACGTAATTGAAAATCAAGGAAGCGATTCTCCTGTAATGGATGAATCGCTTCTTTGCGTTTAGGGGTCTAATGTGACTAGCTTCTCATACTATACTTTATCTGGACCTCGTCCGTTAAATATCATGTGAGTTTCCAGCAAAAAGGACTGCTTCCGCAGCCATTTAATCGTCTTTTGGAACGTCTTCCTATGTAATAAAAAAGTGCATATGTGAGCAAGCTTATCCTCAGAATGGAACTTTTTTGGGATAATATCCAAAGTTTGTGAAACCAAGGACCTACTTTGTACGTTTAATGTAATATGACAGTCCTGATTGAAGACAGGAGGAAGTAAGTATGGAAACGCTGTATTTAGGCTGCTTGGCGCTAGGCGTCATATTTGCCATAGTCAGCGTCCTGGTGGGCGATGTGATCGGAGATGCCTTACATGGGGTCTTTGATTTCGTATCTGTTGATTTTCTGAATCCCACCGTGCTGGCAGGAGGAATTACCGTGTTCGGCGGAGCGGGCCTTCTTCTTTCCCGGTACAGTGCTCTGGAAACTGGGGCGATCATTGCTTTGTCTTTGTTAACCGCCGCTTTTTTGGGAGTACTAATGTATCTAGGGGTTGTTAAGCCTATGGAAAAAAGTGAGATGTCCAATGGGTTCTCTATGAGTGATCTGCCTGGAAAAATTGGGGAAATCACAATTCCTGTTCCCGCCACGGGTTATGGTGAGATTATGGTAAAGTTTGGAGCCGGCAATAGCCTGCATACGGCAGCAAGCTTTGATCATGAGTTGCTTCCGGCAGGGATTAAAGTTGTTGTAGTGGAAGTTAGAGAAGGCGTTGCGTTGGTATCAGAATTCGAGAAGAGAAGAGGAGTGGATCTTTAATGTTCGGTATTCCTGAGTATTTGTTAATTCCTGCTGTTGTCGTCGCTGTTCTGTTTGTGCTAGGGATCGCATTCTGGGCACGTTACAAAACGGTAGGACCAGATGAAGGGATGATCGTAACCGGTTCGTTTTTAGGGAGCAATCATATTTCTGACGATGGGTCTGGACGTAAAATAAAGATTGTGCGCGGAGGCGGGGCGTTTATCCTCCCAGTCTTTCAAAAGGCTGAATTTATGTCACTTCTTTCTCATAAACTCGATGTGACGACCCCAGAAGTATACACCGAGCAAGGTGTACCGGTAATTGCTGACGGGGTTGCGATTATCAAGGTGGGCAGTTCCACTGAAGACGTGGCAACAGCCGCTGAGCAGTTCATGGGGAAACCGATTGAGGCGCTGAAGAGTGAAGCTCAAGAGGTACTTGAGGGGCATTTACGTGCAATACTCGGCTCCATGACTGTCGAGGAAGTATACCGTAACCGTGATCGTTTTGCGCAAGAGGTTCAAGGTGTGGCGGCACGCGATCTTAAGAAAATGGGTCTGCAAATTGTCTCCTTCACCATCAAAGATGTGCGAGACAAACATGGATACTTAGAAGCGTTAGGTAAGCCGCGGATTGCTGCGGTGAAGCGGGACGCAGAGATCGCTGAAGCAGAAGCTGTGCGTGATGCGAGAATTCAAAAGGCGAACGCTGAGGAGCAAGGGCAAAAAGCAGAGCTGCTGCGGGATACGAATATCGCTGAAGCCTCCAAGGATAACCAGCTTAAGGTGGCAGCGTTTAAGCGGGATCAGGATACTGCGAAGGCGGAAGCTGACCAGGCTTACCATATTCAAGAGGCACGTGCGAAGCAGACCGTTGTCGAAGAGCAGATGAAGGTTGAGCTGGTGCGTAAGGAACGTGAAATCGATCTGCAAGCGAAAGAAATTCAAGTTCGTGAGAAGCAGTACGACGCAGAAGTGAAGAAAAAAGCGGAAGCGGATCGTTACGCAGTAGAGCAAGCGGCAGAAGCTGATAAGGCGAAGAGAATGCGTGAAGCGGATGCGTTGCAATACAGTATTGAGACGCAGGCTAAAGCAACAGCGGAGCAAAAGCGCCTTGAAGGTCAAGCGATGGCGGATGCAGAGCTGGCAAAAGGTACTGCGGATGCCGAAGTTATCCGCTTGCGCGGTCTAGCGGAAGCAGAAGCAAAAGAGAAGCTGGCAGAAGCCTTCCAGAAATTCGGCGAAGCAGCCGTGCTCGATATTATCGTCAAAATGCTGCCAGATTTGGCTGGACAAATTGCGAAGCCGCTGGCATCCATTGATAAGCTTACTGTTGTAGATACCGGTAATGGTGAAGGTGCGGCACGTGTCAGTAACTATGTAACTCAGTTGATGTCTACGGCTCCTGAGATGCTGAAGAGCGTCTCTGGGATTGACGTAGAGGCCCTGATCAAAGGGCTGACGACAAGATCCTCAGGGGCAGCTGGAAGCAAGGCAGTTCCAGTCGCACCCGCGGCCTCTCTGCAACCTCCAGCAGCCTCGGAGGGAGCGAGCAAAGCTTCAACTTCTGTGGCGGAGCAACCAGAAGGCTAGTGTAAGCAATAATTATAGAATAATTTAACTTAAGGTAAGCTCGGTGATTGCTGCCGGGCTTACTCTATGTTTTTAGGTCTTTTAGTTATTGAATGGGAGAGGTGCGAGAACGTGCAGTTGATTTTAGATGATATTCAAAAGAGCTTTGATGGTAAACAGGTCATTAAAGGTGCTGATTTTACCTTTGAAAGAGGGAAGATATACGGGCTGCTCGGACGAAATGGAGCAGGCAAAACCACACTTTTCAATTGTCTGAGCGGTGAGGTTCAAATGGATAGCGGCGCTGCCTTTATCGGTGAGAAGGATAGTGCCCGTCCGCTTCGTGATGAGGACATCGGATATGTATTTTCTCTCCCCATCTTACCTGAGTTTCTGACAGGTTATGAGTTCGTAAAGTTTTATATGGACATTAACCGTGAGAAGATTGATCCGAATAAAAGCATTGAAGATTATTTTTCCATAATTAAGTTTGAGGAAGAAGATCGACACCGACTGATTAAGGGCTATTCCCACGGAATGAAGAATAAAATTCAAATGCTCTGCTTTATCATTACTCGACCGCCTTTGATTTTACTAGATGAGCCTTTAACTTCTTTTGACGTTGTTGTCGCTCTTGAGATCAAGAAGTTGCTGCGCGAGATGAAGCAGGATCACATCATTATTTTTTCTACGCATATTTTGCAATTGGCCGCCGATTTATGTGACGAGTTGGTTATTCTAAATCATGGAACCCTTCAAGAAATTCCGCGTGAGACCCTACAAAGTCCAGAATTTGAGGAACAGATTATAGCTTTACTTCAGGATGGCAACAATGATTAGGACACTTCGCAGCATCCAGAGGATTCGAGGCTCGTCCGGAGCCAATCGGCTGATTTACTATTTTAGAAAGCTACCTGTTCTTGGTAAACTTTTAAAAGATGATATCTACTCCAATGTTGCCCTAAAAGAAGTCTTTGCTGGGATTGTAGCTGTACTGAAGGTACTGTGGGGATTTTTAAATAAGTTGGCTTATTTGGGAATTGTGATATATTTGCCAATCATTCTCACACACAAAGAAATGCCGCTCGCCGAACAGTATGCATTGTTCCTACATATTTTTATCATTCTAAGCTTTATAGTGGCTGGAGTTTCGAATGTATTTATATTAGAGCCCAAACGGGATAAATATATATGTGTGAAGCTAATGAGGATTCCGGCTAAACAGTATATGCATGCTACGCTATTACTTAAAGGCCTAACATTCTTTATTTATTTTGTGCCAGCTTTAACCGTTTTTGCGGGGATTTTTGGCGCACCGCTGTGGCATGGCATATGGCTTACAGTACTGTTAACGGCCTGGAGAATAGTCACCGAGGCTCTAAACCTTTGGTTTTTTGATAAAAAGGGAATTGTGTTAGTTAAAAAGATGAGTTGGGTATGGTCGGTGATTGGACTAGGTGGTTTACTTGCCTATGTGCCCCTTTATCTTGGAAATGCTTTTGTAAATGATACGGCAGGATTTAGTGTCCCATTGAGTCTTGTGATTGTTGTACTTGGAGGAATTGCAGCTGTGTATATTGGGAAATATCCTAACTATCGCAGTGCTGTAGATGTTGTCACCAAGATAGATGATCCACTGCTGGATATGAATCGGATGATGAGAGAGGCGAGGGTGGCGGAAGTCCAGACCAAGGAGAAGGACTTTTCGTCGGAAGAGCTTAAGGGTAAAGCTTTTCAAGGAAAAACAGGTTACGCCTATCTGAATGCTATTTTTTTCTCCAGGCATAAACGCTTGTTAATTCAACCCATCCAGAGACGTTTAACCATCATTGGTGTGCTCTTTTTAGTGGCTGTCCTAATGATGCTCATTTCGCCAGAGACTTCGTCTAAGTTTACGACCTATCTGCTAAGCGGACTTCCTTTTTTTGTATTTATAATGAACTATACCTCTATAGGTGAGCGTGTATGCAAAGCGATGTTTTACAATTGTGATCTAAGCTTATTAAGGTATGGTTTTTATCGTGAACAATCAGCAATTCTGGACAATTTCAAAATACGTCTTATTAAGTTGAGTGGACTTAATCTTATTCCTGCTTTCGCTATATGTTCTGCATGTACGCTGCTGTTTCTGCTCTCTGGTGCAGATTGGGGTTTGATGGATGCGGTGATCTTTTGGGTAACGATTCTTTGTCTTTCCTTGTTCTTCTCGGTGCACCACTTGTTCATGTATTATATTTTTCAACCGTACAGCACAGAGCTAAATATGAAGAATCCGTTCTTTGTTATCGTCAACAGCATTGTCATGGGACTAAGTGTGGCTTGTATCGGATTTCCAAAAGCATCGTCAATTTTTACACTAGTTGTTCTGACGGGAACGATAGCTTATATGGTTATTGCCGTGACATTGGTATACAAGTTCTCCAGCCGAACCTTTCGGGTAAAATAGAACGCAGAGTGTCCTTCTAATATCGGAATGTTGATGATATGATGGTAACAAGAGTTTTTTTAATCGTACCGTTTCATGTTGCGTTTGCTGCTTGGAAGTCAGGTGTTTAGAAATAAAAGAGGTGGCAAATATGAGTAGCATAACTGTAGCAAAGGTGTTAAATAACAACGTTATCATTGCGGACCATCCCCAATATTCCGAGGTTGTTGTGATTGGCAAAGGGATAGGGTTTAATCGAAAATTGCATGATCAGATTAATCTATCCTCTGTGGAGAAGATGTTTATTCTCCGTAGCCAGGAAGAGCAGGAACAATATAAACAGCTTCTTCCCCAAGTGGATGAGAAGTTGATTGAGATTGTACATGAAATTTTGTTATATATTATGAATTGCAGTAGTCAACCGCTTAATGAACATGTTCATATTGCACTCACCGATCATATCTCATTTGCTATACGGCGTTATGAACAAAATATCCCTATTCATAACCCATTTCTGTATGAGACTAAGGAAATTTATCCTGAAGAGTACAAGATGGCAGAGTATGCGATTGAGCGAATTAATGAAGGTATGGGTGTGGAATTACCCGTAGATGAGGTGGGCTTTGTGGCACTTCATATCGTTAGCGCGTTGAGTAATAGACAAATTTCTGAGGTTAGACAACATTCGCTTTTGATTGCGGATTTGATTGGAATCGTAGAGAATAACCTCGAATATCGAATTCCTCGTGATTCACTTGATTATTCGCGATTGGTGACTCATTTACGATTTGTTCTTGAAAGACTGCGCCGTGGAGAATCGGTAAGGGAGACTTCTACGCTGGATGGTCTAATGAAACGGGAATATCCCGAAATGTATACCTTGGCTTGGCAATTAACTAAGGTTATCGAGAACCGAGTGCGAATTCCTGTGTATCCAGCAGAGGTCAGCTATTTGACAGTTCACCTGCAACGTCTTGCTCAGAAGAAAGAGGATGAAATGGATATGGAGACGAAAGGTAAAGCTTGATAAGCATAAACGTCTTTGGCCTCCTCATAAGGCCGGAAAGCGTTTAAGCGAGAAAAATATGGATAATGTATAGTGTGAAATTTATACTTTCTAATATTAAAAAAAAGCTTGTCACTTCAAAAAAACGGTGCTACAATATCCGTGTCCTAATTAAAACAGAATACCAAGCGTGTAACTGATTCGATCAGGCATGAGTGATTTACAGTATTTTGGTTGCTAGTCCCCATCTTGGGGTAATCTAACCTTAGCGTTAGATAACAACCTTTATACTGTGTTGCTCATGCCTTTTTTGGCATCTGTTTTTACTGAAAATGTGAATAATGAAAGGAAGTGACCATGATGTTCAAAAAGCTTTTCGGCGTTTTACAAAGAGTCGGTAAAGCGCTAATGCTCCCGGTAGCCATACTGCCAGCAGCCGGTCTGCTCCTTGGAATAGGAAACATGCTGGTAAACCCCGATTTTCTACAATACGTTCCGGCTCTTGAGAACGATGTAGTTCAGGCAATAGCGAACGTATTGATGAACTCAGGGCAAATTGTATTTGATAATTTATCCTTACTATTTGCCGTGGGTGTTGCCATCGGTTTATCCGGTGGTGAGGGTGTTGCTGGTCTAGCCGCTATTATCGGTTTCCTCGTAATGAATGTTACGATGGGTACTGTAATTGGCGTCAATGATTATGTCCTGAGCCAAGGTGATTTTTCCTATGCTAGCGTCTTAGGAATTCCAACACTGCAAACGGGGGTATTTGGAGGTATACTCGTCGGTATATTGGCATCGTCCATGTACAAACGATTCTTCAAAATCGAACTTCCATCCTACCTGGGTTTCTTCGCAGGTAAACGTTTCGTTCCGATCATGACTGCGGTAACGTCTTTGCTTCTTGGTCTGGCATTGACCTTAGTTTGGCCGCCAATTCAACACGGTCTGAACTATGTATCCCAAAGTATGATTGATACGAATAAAACGCTCGCTGCGTTTATCTTCGGTACGATTGAACGCTCGCTCATTCCTTTTGGTCTGCATCACATCTTCTATTCTCCGTTCTGGTATGAATTTGGTACCTACGTTGATAAAGCAGGAGAATTGGTACGTGGTGACCAACGGATCTTCATGCAGCAGCTTCGTGATGGCGTAGAATTCACAGCAGGAACATTTACAACAGGTAAGTATCCATTCATGATGTTTGGTCTTCCAGCAGCTGCTCTGGCTATCTATCATGAAGCTAAACCTCATAACAAAAAACTTGTCGGTGGCTTGATGCTTTCCGCAGCATTAACTTCATTCCTGACAGGGATTACTGAGCCGCTTGAATTCTCGTTCTTGTTCGTGGCTCCACTGTTGTTCGCAGTACATGCTGTTTTTGCTGGTTTGTCCTTTATGACCATGCATATCCTTAATGTCAAGATTGGTATGACTTTCTCGGGTGGCTTTATCGATTACGTGCTATTTGGTATAATCCCGAACCGCACGGCTTGGTGGCTCGTAATTCCAGTAGGTCTTGCTCTTGCCGTAATTTACTACTTCGGATTCCGCTTTGTTATTCGGAAGTTCAACTTGATGACTCCGGGTCGTGAAGAGGATACGGGTGAAGTCGAAGATACAAACACAGAAGCAGTTTCTAAAACGGGTGATGATTTACCACGAAACATCTTGTCTGCGTTGGGTGGTAAAGAGAATATCGCTCATCTGGATGCTTGTATTACCCGCCTTCGTGTGGAGGTTAAAGATAAATCAGGCGTGGATAAGACTCGTCTGAAGAAGTTAGGTGCATCAGGTGTACTCGAGGTGGGTAATAACATTCAAGCGATCTTCGGTACACGTTCCGATACCATAAAATCGCAGATTCAAGATGTAATTAGCGGGAAGACACCTGCAGCAACACCAGCAGCGGCTAAGCCAGAGCCTGAGGAAGAACAGCAGGCAGGTGAAGCAGGTGAAGCGATTATCAAAGAAGATATCGTCTCTCCGGTAAATGGTGAACTGGTGGATATCACTGAGGTTCCAGATGCGGTATTCTCCCAAAAAATGACGGGTGATGGTTTTGCTTTCCTATCTGATGATGGAAAAATTGCTTCGCCAGTCTACGGTAAAGTGTTTAATGTGTTCCCGAGCAAGCATGCTATCGGCATTATGTCCGATGGAGGCAAGGAAGTGCTCGTTCATATAGGGGTTAATACAGTTAAGCTTAAAGGTCAAGGCTTTACAGTTCTAGTTGAAGAGGGCGACCTTGTAGCTGCTGGACAGCCGATCATGGAAGTGGATTTAGAATATGTAAAAGCACATGCGCCATCTGTAATGTCTCCTGTTATTTTCTCTAATTTGCCAGAGGGATCTTCCGTAACCTTGAAGAAGCCAGGCAAGGTGTCAATTGGTGATAAAGATATTATTACCATTCAGTAAAAGTGCAAGGGCTGACGCTTCCTTTAAATCTTAAAGGGAGCGAAGCTTTCACTATAAATTAAAATATTCTATTAAAAGAAAGCGAGTTGGATAATATTATGCAAACAACATTCAGAATTATTGATGAAGATGGAATTCACGCACGTCCGGCAACTGCCTTGGTAAATACAGCAACGAAATTCAAAGGTACAGAAGCTTATGCAGAAGCAAAAGGTAAAAAAGTTACATTGAAATCTATCCTTGGCGTATTGTCATTGGGTCTGGAAGCTGGAGACACTTTGTCTCTGATTACTGAAGGCAGCGAAGAAGCTGAAGCTCTGAGCGCACTTTCTGATGTAATGATCAAAGAAGGGCTAGGGGAAATCCATGAATAAAATTTCAGGAATCGCGGCTTCAGCAGGGATTGCAGTAGCCCGTGCTTTTATCCTGAAACATCCGGATTATACAATTACGAAGACTGGTGTCAGTGATCCTGAGGCAGAAGTCGCCAAGTTGAATGACGCACTTGCTAAATCGAGTGCTGAACTGCAAACCATTAAAGAGCGTACTTTAGCGGAATTAGGAGAGAAAAAAGCGGAGATCTTTGCATCCCATCTGCTGATTCTTGAGGATCCTGAGCTAATTAATCCTGTAATTGATAAAATTCGTCAGGAATCGGTTAACGCGGACTATGCACTAAACGAAGTAGCTACACAATTCATTGAAATGTTCGAGAACATGAAGAGTGCTTACTTACAGGAACGTGCTGCTGACATGCGTGATGTGACCAAACGCCTGCTGAACCACTTGCTGGGTATTCATTATGTTAGTCCTGCAGAAATCAGTGAAGAGGTAATTGTTATCGCTGAGGATTTGACGCCTTCTGACACAGCACAGCTAAATCGCAAGTATGTTAAAGGCTTCACAACAAACATTGGTGGACGTACGTCCCACTCAGCAATTATGGCACGTTCTTTAGAAATTCCAGCGGTGGTTGGAACTAAGAATGTCATGACTGAAGTGAATTCTGGGGATCTAGTGATTGTCGATGGTCTGAACGGAGACGTTCTAATTAATCCTAGTGAAGCAGAAGTGGCTGAATATGTTCGCAAGCAGGAAGCTTACGACTTGCAAATTGCAGAGTGGAAGAAACTTCGTGATAAACCAACGATATCTGCAGACGGTAAGCACGTGGAGCTGGCGGCTAATATCGGTACACCAAACGATGTCAATGGTGTACTTGAGAATGGTGGCGAAGGTGTAGGCTTGTATCGTACTGAGTTCCTATACATGGGCCGTGATAAGCTGCCTTCCGAGGAAATCCAATACAACGCCTACCGTACTGTGCTTGAGAATATGAAAGGCAAACCGGTAGTTGTACGTACACTGGATATCGGTGGTGATAAAGAGCTTCCGTATCTGGACCTTCCAAAGGAAATGAACCCTTTCTTAGGATTCCGTGCGATTCGTCTTTGTCTGGATCGTCAAGATATTTTCCGTACGCAGCTGCGTGCTTTACTAAGAGCGAGTGTTCATGGGGATCTTCGCATTATGTTCCCTATGATCGCAACACTTAGTGAATTCCGTGCAGCCCGCGATCTTCTACTTGAAGAGAAAGCAAAGCTTCGTGAAGAAGGCAAGGAAGTATCTGACAACATTCAGCTCGGCATAATGGTTGAGATTCCTTCTACTGCTGTATTGGCAGACCAGTTTGCGAAGGAAGTTGATTTCTTCAGTATTGGTACGAATGATCTTATTCAATATACAATGGCTGCTGACCGTATGAATGAACGGGTGTCTTACCTGTATCAGCCATACAATCCTGCCATCCTGCGTTTGGTCAAGAATGTTATTGATGCAGCGCATGCAGAAGGTAAGTGGACAGGAATGTGCGGTGAAATGGCTGGGGACGCAACAGCGATTCCACTTCTACTAGGTCTTGGCCTTGATGAATTCAGTATGAGTGCAACGTCAATTCTGCCAGCACGTAGTCAAATTTCTAAATTGTCGGCTGCCGACATGAAGGAACTGGCTGCAAAAGCACTGCAACTTGGCACTGCTGAAGAAGTAGCTGCACTTGTTCAAAGCATCACTAATTAATTATTTCCATATGCATTACTCCGTTTAAGCGTTTTATAGCGCTCCAACTACTATTACCGACTTCCAATGTTTTGGAGGTCGGTTTTTTTGTGTTTAATTGCTATTTTTTTGGTATCAGCACACAAGGATTCGTGGTTTGATCTTAGTTCATGCGCTTACATTGGCTTCTGTTCATACATGAGCGTTATACTCAATTAAGAATAACTAAATTCGCTAATTATTTGCTTTATTGCACAGATGTCTATGCCGATAGTAATAGTGATGAGTATAAAGTCGGTAAGGAACCCAAACCTGTAAATATGTCTTACATATAATAGTATGGATCCATAGAAAGTTCATACTCCTTATTCGACTTGCAGAGCTGTGCAAGTATTATTATGATCACAATTGGAAATATTTGGACTTATAAGCATCCCTCAAGTTAGGTAGGGAGCCATAGGATGGTGTTAACTCATGAGTAAAAATGTTATAAATACAGAATTAATGTTAGAAGTCTATGAAGGCAGAGACCTGGGTTTAACGTACTCGGTGGAGTACAGTTTATTTAAAGTCTGGGCACCTACTGCTTTTGCTGTGTCTCTTGTGTTATACGAAACGGATGGAAATCAACTTAACATTGAATTTGATCTGAGCTCTACAGATAGTGGGCGGATTATATATATGCAGCGCCAGAACGGCGGAGTCTGGCAGACTAAGTTATCAGGTGATCTAAAAGGGAAATATTATATGTACCGTGCTGTATATGCTGATGGGAATGTGACGGAAGCAGTAGATCCTTATGCAACAGCCGTATCGGCAAATGGTTTAAGAACAGCAATCGTTGATTTACGGGAGACCAATCCTGAGCATTGGGAGCAGGACGTTGCTCCTCCGCTGCAACATCCTGCTGATGCGGTTATTTACGAGCTGCATGTGCGTGACTTCTCCTCACATGAGAGCTCTGGGATGTACTATAAGGGTAAATTCAAAGCATTTACCGAATTTGGATTAAAGGATTTGGAAGGAAATGCAATAGGTATTGATCATCTGGTTGAATTGGGTATCACCCATGTACATCTGATGCCTGTGTTCGATTTCCAGACAGTGGATGAGTTAAGTGTAGTGAAGCGCGGTACGTCCATTGAACAGACTGACTACAATTGGGGTTATGATCCTCAGCATTATAACGTACCGGAAGGATCATATAGCACAGATCCTACCGATCCAGAGCTACGAATTCGCGAATTCAAAGAAATGGTTCAGGCTTTGCATAGCCGTGGAATTTCGGTGATTATGGATGTAGTTTACAATCATACGTACGCTGTGGAGAAGGGGCCCTTCGAGCCGCTTGTGCCAGATTATTTCTATCGCCGTGATTACTTGGGACGTTTATCTAATGGCTCGGGAGTTGGTAACGAGCTAGCGACAGAGCGCCCGATGGTACGCAAATATATTAAGGATTCGTTGTTTTACTGGGCTTCTGAGTATCATATTGATGGCTTCAGATTTGATCTTATGGGTCTGATGGATAGTGTGACCATGCGTGAAATAACGGAAGAGCTTCGACTTGAGGTGAATCCTAATTTGCTGTTATATGGAGAACCTTGGACAGGAGGAGATTCTCCGCTGGCAACAAAGACGCTCAAAGGTGTGCAGCGGGGGAAAGGATATGCCGTCTTCAACGATAACTTTCGTTCGGCAATCAAAGGAGATAGCGATGGATGGGGACGGGGCTTTATTACAGGAGAATACGGTAAAGAAGGGGCTATTGCATCAGGAATTAAAGGAGCTATCCACGAATTTACGGACTCCCCTGTGGAATCTGTGAACTATGTAACCGCCCATGACAATTTGAATTTGTGGGATAAAGTGCTTACCGTTCAAGGGGGATTTCAGGATGCCGTTTCACGAGCTAATCCTTACTCTAATGTAGATCTTGATAATATTCTTAGCAATGAAACCGTACGCCGTTCCCTGCTTGCTAACGGAATCATCCTGACATCACAAGGTATTCCATTTCTGCACGCTGGTGATGAGCTGTTGCGTAGTAAATTTGGAGATCATAATAGTTATCGCAGTGGTGATACGATTAACGCGATTCGCTGGAATATGAAAAGTGTGTTTAAGCCTGTATTTCAATATTATAAAGGCTTGATCGAACTGCGGCGTACACATCCGGCATTTCGTCTACATGGGCGGCAGGAAATTGAGCGTTCACTGGAATTTATGCGCTGTGATAGTGGTATAGTGTCGTACCTGCTCAGTAATCATGCAGGAGGCGACCTCTGGAACAATATAGCAGTCATTTTTAATGCCAATAACGATCGAATAAGGCTGTCTCTTCCTGAAGCTACTAACGGCTGGAATGTGGTAGTAGATCATACCCAAGCGGGGACAGAAGCATTCCGAAAGATTGCAGGTAGCGAGGTAGAAATTGAGGGCTTATCGATGATGGTGCTCTATGATGAATGTGGTGAGCCTGCACCGCGGTCCAAAATCATCGAAGTACACTATGAACGACCAGATGGAGATTATAAGGGCTGGAATCTTTGGGTTTGGGATACAGGAATTCAGGATGGACAATGCGATTTTCGGTATATGGAGGACGGACGTGCAGTTGCACGAATTGAGGTATTGCCTGATACCAATTCTATCGGGTATATATTACGGCTTAATGACTGGGAAGAAAAAGATGGAGATGGCGACCGATTCATTGATTGTTCTGAGAATGGAGACCTTATCAAGGTCATGGTTATAGATCGTGAACAAGAGAATGATGGGATTTCAGATGATCATCTGCAGTTAACCAGTTAAAAGAAGAAAAGAGCTGCTTCGGGGTTAGTGTTACTCCGAAGCAGCTTTTTTTGTTGTTCTTATGGTTTTCCGATGGTCTGGTTAGATAAACCTACATCCAAAAGCTCGTAGTAGAGATTAGCTTCATTTCCTCCACGTTCTTTGGAAAGGTACATCGCTAGATCGGCGGCGCGCAGAAGTTCATTTATACTGCTTCCGTGTTCAGGAAATAGAGCTACACCAATACTAGCAGAGGTATGGAAGCTTGATCCATTATCAATAGACCAAGATTTGTTGAACAGCTTAAGCAAACGTTGTAGCATTTCATCTAACATTTCTGGAGAGGTAAATCGGTGCAGTACCACCGCAAATTCATCACCGCCAATCCGAAATGCCTGACCCACACCTTTGACGGTCTGCAGAAGCTCTCGAGAGAGCAGTTGGAGAAATTCGTCTCCAGCCAGATGTCCTAAGGTATCGTTTAGCTGCTTGAATCTGTCACAATCCAACAGTGCGAGTGCAATATTCTTTCTCCGTTCTTCCGGTTGGTTGATGAGATTCTCCATGTACATTTTAAAATGAGCCCGGTTGGGAATCGCGGTTAAATGATCATAGAAGGCTAGCTTATGTAATCGTTCTTCATATTGCTTCCGTTGTGTAATTTCACGGGAGACTAACATAAATTGTGCTGGGAAAGAATTACTTCCTCGAACAGGTGACACCTTCGTTTCCAACCATACCCATTGTCCTTCAGATCCACGCATTCGTAGCTCTGAGATACGGGGGGTTCCCTGAACGACACTCTTTAGTTTAGCCCAGGCGATCTCCGGTTCACGAATGTAGTTGGATAGTGGATCACCCTTTTTAGGGACATAGCCGAGAATACTTGAGTGAGAAGGGGAGCTATACAGAATTAACCCGTTAGGATCGGTCAATATAATGAAATCAGACATCGTTTCGCCGATTAGCTGATAGAGTGTTTGTTCCTCCAGCATTTCATTCTTGAGCCAAATGATTTTGCGGCCCAGATAAATAATAACCAGAAGCAGTATGAAAAAGACGAGTGAATATAGCGCAAAGAGCGCGCTCTTTTTATCTTGGAACCCATTTGTTACTTGCAAGGCATAGGTGTTTATCAGGTCTTCTGATTGATCTAGATGACTTCTAACTTCATTTAACTGTATGTTCAGATTAACAGCATGATATGAAGCAGGATCCCATCCGATCTGCATCCGTTCAGCTATCAATTTACTCCCTGTACTCTTCCATAGGACTAGGGATGTTTCGAAGGAATGGAGCTCGTTCTCTAATTTGGTAAGTATATTGGCCTGCTTCAAATCACTGAAGGGTTTGTTAATTGATTTAATGTCTGAACTTGCTAGACTTACCCGTTCCTCTGCTTGCTGATTATTGTCCTTAAATTCCTGAATAAACTGATCACGTTCAGCTTCAGTGAGGTTCGAGCTCATTGCGGAGTGGAGAGCGATTGCGGCCTGATACAGATCACGATCAGCGCTCAGGATGAGCTCAGAGTTCTCAAATACATCGTCATATAAAGAATCTGACATTCTGTTAATGGTCTGATTTAGATAGAGTAAAGAAGCCACACTAATCCCAACCAACAGAATGGAGATCGCAGCGAAAATAAAGATTAGCTTGCGTGTTACTTTGATATTGAAAAATCCGGCCACGGTCATCTTCTCCCTGCATAAGATGATTTAAAAAAATCTTATTGCTTCTAACGTATAACCTGCGTAACTATTATCTGTGGCAGGTGTATTTTTATTTTTAGGCAAAGATGTTGAGAGTAATTAATTGAAAAAGAGGTGTTCTAACATAGTGGGAAATGAGGCATGGGAAAGATAAATTGTGTGTGGATCGCAGTTTGTCGTACAACAAGTATATAGGACGTCCTACTTATAGAGCAATCGCTTCCTCAAATAAATATCAATAATAAAAATTTAAATGATTAGGGGATGGGCCTATTGCCTTATCTATATTCAAATCCATAAATCCTATTACCCAACTGCTCCGTAAATGATACCCGGCTTTGCTTCGATGCCTACTCAGATCCTTTGCAGATGCCCAAAAAATATACGTTCTGTTAGTTAAAAAAGCTGCCACAATCATATTATGACTGGGGCAGCTGACTTTGAAGTAACTATTCGTTACGTAGTGCATGAATGGGACGAAGTCGAGCGGCTTTGTTCGCAGGCATCATTCCGAAAATCACGCTGATAAGCAAGGAGAAAACAAAGGATATCATTACCATATCCCATGCAATGGATACAGTAAGTGAAGTGTATTTTCCTAGTAACCAAGCTCCACATTCTCGACAGCAGGGCAATGGAGAATACTAAGGGTTAATCGAAAAGAGAACATAGGATCTGCAGAAGTCTTGAGACACGACTAAACAACCGATTATTTGGCGGTTGTTTTTTTGCTTGTGCCAGTGAAGGGAAACGGTTCTGAAAAACGAAAAAACCTCACTTTTCAAAAAAGATATTACATCGTGATTCTCACATAGCCAAGTTATAATGAACTCGAATTTGACTGAACCGGTTAGTTGCGTATTTCTGTAATTTCCGTATTAATAAACTCTGGCAATGTCTCATCCTGAGCCAGTTTACGTAAGTTATTGATGATCGCTTGGCCCCAATTTTGCTCATTTTGCGAGATGATGCGGGTAATTTGGCCATTCTCAATGGATTGGTTGACATAGGGGGTAAGACCCAGCGCGACATTATAGCGATTTAGTCCTTTAGCCTTCCAGACCAGCACAGAGCTGGAACTCGACACGAAATCCAAATTGATCAGCGCACTGAAATGCGGGTGATCCGTTATCATTTGTTCCAACTGCAGAACGGCGTTTGCTTCGCTGCCGTCGTTATGACGAACTTCTAGCACGTCTATCTCTGTATGCTGCGCCACATAATCCTGAAGCCCCTGTAGCCGTTGGGTCAACCCAAGCATATGGGGCATCCCGGATTGGACCAGAATCATACCCTTGCCGCCAAGCAGTGTGTCTACGGTCTGACCGATCACAATACCGGTCTTATAGTTATCAGCTCCGATAAACGCATTCCGCTGACTGGACGGGGAGTCGGACTCAAAGCATATAACCGGGATCCCGCTGGATACAGCTTTGTTGATGACATCTATCAGTGCTTCAGAGTCAACAGGATCGATGGCTATGCCGTCAACTTCCTGCTTGATCATCATCTCCATGATCCGAATCTGCTGCTCCAGGTTTGCCTCATCCGGAGCTTGAACTATAACTTTGATGTCATGGTCGGCGGCTGCAGCTTCGGCATTCTCCGTTACCATTTCGTACGTATCGTTTACCATAGGATAGATTATGCCGAAGGTTAGCCGGGGTCCGCCGCTTGCAGCGGTTGTAGGTACCTCGTCAATCGGTTCTCGGACATTCACCCCGCTCTTGGTCCCTATACATCCACTGAAAATAAAGGTGAACCCCAATAGCAGCGCCAGTGTCTTAAACGTTTGGTAGCGGACTGTCACATCCGTAGCCCTCCTTTGGCGCTGGTTTCTGCCAGTTTACTCGGATGTCCTTGTTTGCGGTACTCCATTGGTGTCATTCCGGTAACTTTCTTGAACAGGTTAGAGAAGTAATGCTGATCGTTGTAGCCTACCTGAAAAGCGATCTCAAAGGTTTTGTACCGGGTTGTTTTAAGCATTTCTTTCGCCCTGCCAATCCTAGTGGCAGTTAAGTACTCTGTCATTGTCTGCCCGGTTTCCTGGCTGAAAACTTTGCTGAGATGGCTGGAGCTGACTCCGATCTGTTTTGAAGTTTCATGAAGGGAGAGCTGGTCATTGTGATAATTTTCCCGGATGTAAAGTTTGACTTTCTCGATCAACTCTCCGTATTTTCCAGAACCTTCAGACCGCCATTTCCAGAGCCGGTCGAATACTTCAAGGAAATAATCCAGACATTCTTCACCCCTGGAAATATTCTGGATTTTCTTCTGCAGCTCTTGCATCGTTTCTGTAGGATTACTGTCTGAACGGAAGGTTAGCTTTGCTGTCTGGACTAACTCTAAAGTGATGTCATTGATCAGGTAGTAGGCATACATGGAATTCCAGTTTATCTGATTAAGTCCGGAAGCAAACTGACGGATAAAGCCAGGGGCCTCCTGAGGAGTGCCCAGCTTTAAAAAATCAATTAGACGATTGCGGTCTAGCAGCACACTGTCAGGAGAATGATCGATCGAAGCCTCTATCATTGCCTCTTTGTTCTGTCTCGACAGCTTCTTGAACATTCTGTCGTCCTCAGCCTCCTGGAAGGAAAGATGTATCCCCTGAAGACGTTCATGGATATCTCCACAGCTTATAGACAGTTGCAAGTCTGCATGGAATTTTTTATGCTTCAATACTTGAATCAGCGTATCCATTCTGCCGGAAATTTGATCCGGCTGGCCACCCTTCAGAATAACCACTGTTTCGTTACGGCTCCGCCTGAAAAAGCAGAGTTCAGGATACTCGATCAGTGTGTTTACAAGCAACTGCTCAGCAGCCTGAACCTGAGACTGGTCCATATCCGATTCATTATGGGAAGATGGAATAAAGGACAGGATAACGGCTGCGTAATAAGGAGCCATAAGCATCAGGTCCAGTTGAGCTGCCGCCTCGATGGCGGCTCCAGTGCCGATTAGGCCTCCGCATAGATCAGCATACAGCTTGTCAGGGGTGTACGTATTTTTTTGTTTTAACCGATGCTCTTCGTCAATTCTGGCGCTGACAGCACGCAGCATATGAATAAGTTCCGCAGCGCTGACCGGTTTCAGGCAATAATCCTCAACGCCAAGCCGGAGCGCAGTCTGGGCATACTGAAAATCATCATGGCCGCTTAAAATGATAATTTTGATGTCGGGAAATCTTTGCCTGACCACGGATGTCAATTCAAGTCCGTTCATAAAAGGCATTTTAATATCAGTAATCAGAATGTCGGGTGCTTGTTCTTCAATAAGCGGCAGTGCCAGCTCACCGTCGGGAGCGTCACCGGAATAGAAGAAACCTTCCTTCTTCCAATCTATAGAATCCCGGATACTCTCACGGATTAGAATTTCATCATCGACGAGCATGACCTTCTTCATGTCAAGTTCCCCCTGTTCTTAGGTATCCGCACAGAGATTGTCGTACCTGTACCTGCGATACTTTCCAGCAGGACTCCATATTCACTACCAAAATAAAGCCGTAAGCGCTGATGCACATTCTGCAGTCCAAAACCACCTTCGGTGGGCTCCTCTTCCTCAGACTGGAGAGGGTGCTCCAGCTGTTGCTTCAGCAATGCTAGACGCTCTGTGGATATGCCTATACCGTTGTCCTTAACGGTAAGAATCACCGCCGAATCTTCCATATAACCGCCAATGATAATCAAGCCTTTACCTCTTTTATTTTTAATACCGTGGTACAAAGCGTTTTCTATCAGTGGCTGGAGAGTCATATTTAGAATCGGATACTCCAGAATTTCAGGATCGACTTCAACTCGATATTCAAGGATATCCCGGTAACGCATTTGTTGAATTACCAGATAGCTCTGGGCATGAGCCAGCTCAGTGTGGATCATCACCCAGTCCCGTCCTTTATTTAAACTAATCCTAAATAAGTCAGATAGCGCTTTCACGAGTTGGATAACGGCGTCGCTTTTGCCCGCTTCCGCCATCCAGATGATGGAATCAAGGGTGTTGTATAAGAAATGGGGATTGATTTGGGCTTGCAGCGTACGCAGTTCCGCTTTCTGCAGTTGCTGCTGTTTACGTATACTTTGCTCCAGAAGCTCTTTTATTTTCTCCACCATGATGTTAAAGCTTTGTCCCAGATCGGCGATTTCATCCGTTCCGACCGGCTTGACTTTGGCCTCGAGATAACCGCTTGCGGTAAGCCTCATTTTGTGCTGAAGGAGCTGAATAGGGCGGGTAAGCCTTTTGGTCAACAGATAATGCAGAGTGATAGCAAATACAATGCTGAGTACCACGCTCACTATGATCAGCTGCCTGATGCTATTAGCTTCGGCGACAATTTCCTGCAAGGGAGCGATACCGATAATTGTCCAACCCGTGTAAAGAGAAGCGGTATGTACGATGAACCGGGGCATCTTGTCAGTCCTAAGCACAAATCCGTCAGGCTGATCGGAAAAAGGAAGTTTTGTCTTTCGAATGATATTCCAGTCAGCGTTGTCTATAGGAGGAACGTAGATTGGATTGCTATGCTGATCAAGAATATAAAAAAAACCTGTCTTACCTATCTTGACCTGGTCGCAGAACGTTTTGATAAACGAATCATCCAGATCCACGGTAATAAATCCGATGACCTCATGTGTAATTTGCTGTCTGACCGCTGCCATAATCGAAATGACTCCCTGATCTTCATAGGTAAAACCGTCAATTCGTTCATTGCTCGTAATCAGTGCCGGCGGAATTCTCAGCACAGAATCAGGATTCTGCGCGAGTGTCTGAAAATGCTGATCCCGCAGCGGATTCATATTGGACTGGAAAATCCCTCTGCGCTCGCTGATCCCTTTCCCATAACGGTTAATCAAGCTGATGTTGAGAACATTCTCATATTTGTAGGTGTCGCGGTATAGAGCAAAGGTCTGAAGAATGTCTTTGGCTTCCTCGTAAGTCTCCGATTGTGAGAAGAGGAAGTGAATAACCTTGGGGTTATTACTTAACTCTAGAAGCCTCTCGGTATCTTTAAACATATTATCGATATTTGTTCCAAGCATATCAGCCTGGAGCATGCTGGAGGCCTTACTGTGACTGGAAACTGAATTGTAGGATTTCTGATAAGAGATCACTCCCACAGTCATTAGCGGTATGGTGGTGAGTACAATAAACAAGGCCAGCAACTTTGCCCTCAGGCTGGACGAGATCCAGCGCTTGATCCTCATCAGTAGGTTCCTCTCATACGGTCTATGGTTCATGCAACTTATAGTTTATACCAACTATGACCTATTCGGAAGCAAAAAAGAAAGCGCAACCAATATTCACACTTTTTAATTAAAAAATTACACCAAAAGAGACCTGTTCTTAATAAAAACCAAAAAATATAAACAAATGCTAAAGACTGTCCGTATCAGGTTGATTTGTAAGCGATTTATAATCAGGCCAACACCAGGTAATGGTGATTGATAAGGGGGAGGACAACAGTTTATGAAGAGACTCGGAAAAATGGGTGCTGTGTTAGCGTTAAGCTTGTCCATGATGATCGTTGGAGCTTGCGGTAGTAACAGCGGCGGCGGAGATGCTGGAAATAACGGGAATACTGCCGGAGAGAATGCAGGGAGTTCCGGAGCGAAACCGTCTAAGAGTATCACGCTCGGCTTCTCACAAGTAGGAGCAGAAAGCGGCTGGCGCAGTGCGAACACCAAATCGATACAGGATTCGGCCAAAGATGCCGGTTTTACGCTGAAGTTTTCGGATGCACAGCAAAAACAGGAGAACCAGATCAAGGCACTTCGCTCATTTATTCAGCAAAAGGTGGATGTTATCGCCTTCTCGCCGGTCGTGGAATCCGGATGGGACACTGTACTTAAAGAAGCCAAGGATGCAGGAATTCCGGTGGTTCTGACTGACCGTGCCGTCGACTCGAAGGACACTTCGCTATATGTGACATTCCTAGGTTCTGACTTTGTAGAAGAAGGACGGAAGGCCGGTCAATGGTTATCTGACCAATATAAGGATGCCGCAGAAGACATAAATATCGTTGAACTGCAGGGAACCACAGGCTCTGCTCCGGCTAATGACCGTATGCAAGGATTCAAGGAAGTGATCTCCAGCAATCCTAAGCTTAAGATTGTTGCTTCCCAGACAGGAGACTTTACACGGGCCAAGGGGAAAGAAGTTATGCAGGCGTTTCTGAAAGCCCATAAGGATATTGATGTTCTCTATGCGCATAACGATGATATGGCGCTGGGTGCAATCCAAGCGATTGAAGCTGCCGGACTGAAACCCGGAGAAGATATTAAAATCATTTCGGTCGATGCAGTTAAAGACGGAATGCAGGCTGCCAGCGATGGAAAAATCAACTTTATCGTCGAGTGTAACCCCTTGCTTGGACCTCAATTAATGAAAGTGGTTCAGGATGTTGTCGATGGAAAAACGGTTGAAGCCCGTATTGTGACCGAAGAAACGACATTTACTTCCGAGCAGGCCAAAGAAGCTCTGCCAAGCCGTCAATATTAATCCTGACCTATTTAACACCGCCGCTCCGTAGCTGGTGACCAGGTTCACGGAGTGGCTTCATTAAACCAAGGAGTGGATGATGATATGAGCATGGCAAGGCCCATACTGCAAATGACCAATATTCATAAACGGTTTCCGGGAGTCAAAGCACTTAGCGGTGTAAGTCTACGCCTTTTTCCCGGAGAAGTACATGCGCTTATGGGTGAAAACGGCGCAGGAAAATCAACGTTGATCAAAGTACTGACCGGCGTATATTCCATTGATGACGGAACTGTAGAAATGGAAGGCATTCCTATAACGGTGCACAATCCACTGGAATCACAGGCGGCCGGCATTAGCACAGTGTATCAGGAAGTCAATCTTTGCCCCAATCTGACAGTGGCAGAGAATATATTTATCGGGAGAGAGCCCCGAAAACTGGGCCGCATCATTTGGAAAGAAATGAACCGAAAGGCGGAAGTGCTGCTAAAGGACCGTTTGAATCTAGATATAGACGTGGCTCAACCTCTGCACATGTATTCCGTTGCTGTACAGCAGTTAATCGCTATTGCCAGGGCACTAAATATTTCCGCAAAGGTTCTGATTCTGGACGAACCCACCTCCAGTCTGGACAAAAATGAGGTCGAACAATTATTCCGTGTAGTGAGGAAGCTGAAAAGTGACGGGCTTGCGATTCTATTCGTTACTCATTTTTTGGATCAGATGTATGAAATCTCCGACCGGGTAACCATCCTGCGAAATGGGGAATTTGCCGGGGAGCATATGGCAAAAGATCTGACTAGGCTGGATCTTGTTCTGAAGATGATCGGCAAGGAACTGAATTTGCTGGAGGAACTTCCTGTTCTTTCAGGAACCAATAAGGATAAAGCGGGAGAGGAGCTACTCAAAGCTGAAGGACTGGGTCGGAAGGGAGCCATCGAACCGTTTGATCTGTCTATCTCTAAGGGAGAAGTTGTTGGCCTTGCCGGTCTTTTGGGTTCGGGCCGGACCGAAGCTGCACGGTTATTGTTCGGAGCCGATAAGCCCGATACCGGTAAGCTTACGTTTGCTGTTGGAGGGGGAAACGTACGTTCGCCGCGTGAGGCTATTCATCGGCGGATTGCCTTCTGTTCAGAAAATAGAAAGACTGAAGGCATCATTGGAGATCTTACGATCCGGGAAAATATAATTCTTGCCCTGCAGGCCAAACTGGGCTGGTTCAAGACCATTTCCCGAAAGCGTCAGGACGAAGTTGCAGAGGAATATATCCGTATGCTTAATATCAACCCGCCCAATCCCGATCACCTGATCAAGAATTTAAGCGGTGGTAATCAACAAAAGGTGCTACTCGCCAGATGGCTGTTAACTGAGCCGGATTTATTTATTCTGGACGAACCGACCCGCGGGATAGATATTGGCGCAAAAGCGGAGATTCAGAAGCTGGTACTGTCACTTTCACGCCAAGGAATGTCCTTTGTGTTTATTTCTTCCGAACTGGAAGAAGTGATTCGCGTCAGCGACAAAATCGTTGTCCTACGGGACCGGCATAAAGTAACGGAAATTTCAGACAAGGATATGAGCCAGCATACAATCATGCAGGCAATAGCAGGGAGCTGAGATCATATGAAAACCATTTATAAACATCATTTATTCTGGCCGTTGTGCGTACTGGCTGCATTGATGCTATTTAATCTTTTTTATTCTCCTGATTTCTTCTCGATTACGCTGCAAGACGGGCATTTATACGGCAGTCTGATCGATATTCTCAACTTTGGCGCCCCTTTGGTACTCGTGGCGATCGGAATGACTCTGGTTGTGGCTACGAGCGGGATTGATTTGTCCGTCGGATCAATCGTGGCTATATCGGGAGCTATTGCCTGTCTTTCCATTAGCAAAGGCTCGGATCAGAATATGCTGTCCTTGATTCTGATATCGGTACTAATGGCAGTGGTGCTATCTCTCCTTCTGGGGGTATGGAATGGGCTGCTGGTGTCAGTCGCTGGCATTCAGCCGATTATTGCCACCTTAATTCTTATGGTGGCCGGGCGCGGAATAGCCCAACTCATTACTGGCGGACAGATTATCACAGTGACGAGCGATAAATACACTTATATCGGCTCCGGTTCATTGGCGACTTTGCCGTTCTCCATCTTTGTAGTAGCCGCCGTTCTTGTTACAGCCGTACTGCTCACAAGAAAGACAGCACTGGGGCTGTTTATTGAATCGGTTGGCTGTAACCCGATGGCAAGTCTGATGTCGGGTATTCGTGCCAAATGGGTGATGATGTCCGTATATATATTCTGCGGATTGTGTGCCGGTATAGCCGGATTGCTGTTGAGTTCAAATGTATCCAGCGCAGATGGAAATAACGCAGGGCTGTGGTATGAACTAGATGCCATCCTGGCAGTCGTTATCGGCGGAACATCACTAAACGGCGGACGCTTCTATTTACTTGGAACTGTTGTCGGAGCCCTGATCATCCAAACGCTGACCACCACAATCTATATGATCGGTGTTCCGCCGGAAATCACGCTGGTAGTCAAAGCGTTTGTAGTGCTGGCGGTCTGCTTGATCCAGTCATCTGCCTTCCGGGCAGCACTTGCCTTGCGGTGGAAAAAGCGGCATTATCCAGGAGAAAAGGAGATTGCACGCCATGTTTCTTAAACGCAAGTATATTCCGATTATTGTAACGATTGCACTGTTTCTGGCCATGTTTGCTGCAGGTTCTTTCCGATATACCGGTTTTTTCTCTCTGCAGGTACTGATGAACCTTTTCGTGGATAATGCCTTTCTGCTGATTACCGCCATCGGCATGTCCTTTGTCATTCTGTCCGGAGGTATTGATTTGTCCGTCGGCTCAATCATCGCTCTTACAACAATGGTGTCAGCGAGCCTGATTCAGCAGCAAGGATGGTCTCCAGCAGTCGTTATTCCGCTAGTACTTCTTATGGGAGCCGTTTTTGGATCGGGAATGGGAGCCATTATCCACTATTTTAAAATTCAGCCTTTTATCGTGACTTTAGCGGGAATGTTTTTGGCTCGTGGATTGTGCTATGTAATCAGCATTGATACGATAACGATAGATAACGCTTTCTATACGAATGTAGCGCAGACCAAGATCACGCTCCCGGGTGGCAGCTTTATTTCAATTAGTGCTATTGTTGCGTTGATTGTCACAGCCGCCGCTATCTTCATCGCGCATTATACGCGATTTGGCCGCAATGTGTACGCTCTTGGGGGAAACGAACAATCGGCGTTGCTGATGGGGCTTCCGGTTGCGCGAACCAAAGTGCTGGTATATGCGTTTAGCGGATTCTGTTCAGCTTTGGCTGGCGTCGTGTTCACATTCTACATGCTATCGGGATACGGGCTTCATGCAGTTGGTTTTGAGCTTGACACGATTGCTGCGGTTGTCATAGGTGGAACGTTACTAACTGGAGGCGTCGGTTATGTCCTTGGTACCTTCTTCGGTGTGCTAATTCAGGGCGTAATCCAAACCTTAATCAGTTTCGATGGTACACTCAGCTCCTGGTGGACCAAAATTGTTATCGGTCTGCTGCTCTTCACCTTTATCCTGTTTCAGAGAATTCTTAGTGCAAGACGTTCTATCCTAAGGCAGTAGCAGTTGCTCTTACTATAGAATTGTTGCTACAATTACCATCGGGCTCCGTTTTCTTGGGTTCCCGATAGTATTCGTTTATAAATGCAACCGTTACCAAAATGGGGGAGAGTTCAGTGAAAGCAGGGAAATGGATAGTCTGCTTAGTGTTTGTGTTCCTGACTGGCTGCTTCGGAGCAGGGGTCAGGAGTGCCGAACCTTCGCTCAGGCCTACGGAAATCCCCTTGAAGATCAATAATCCTCCGCAGGCAGATCTGCCTGCAGCCAAAACTATATTACTCGGATTCTCCCAGTTGGGCTCGGAGAGTACATGGAGAGCTGCAAATACGAATTCCATTAAGGAGGCAGCTCGGGAAGCGGGCATTTCACTAATTATGAAGAATGCTGAGCAATCTCAGCAAAAGCAGGTGGAAGCCATCCGTTCATTTATGAAGAGCAATGTAGATATCATTGCAATTGCCCCTGTTGTGCAGACCGGATGGGATGATATTTTAGAAGAAGTAAAGCAGGCAGGCATACCCGTCATCATTCTTGACCGTTCTATTAATGTGCAAGACCACTCACTTTATGTGACCTGCATAGGCTCTGACTTCTTTGAAGAAGGGGTGAAGGCCGCTAAATATATGCTGGACAAAATGCGGCATCATACCGGACAAATCAAAATTGCCGAACTTCAGGGTACTATCGGATCCACCCCTTCAATTGACCGCGGACGCGGGTTTCGGGAGACGATAAAGGGGCGAAATACCTTTGAAATTACACTTACCCGCCCTGCGGATTTTACTAAGGCAGGAGGGAGTAAGATCATGCAGGAATACCTGAGCCTGCCTCAAGATGAGTGGCCGCAGGTGCTGTTCTCCCATAATGATGACATGGCCGTTGGTGCAGTTGAAGCCATTGAGGAGGCCGGACTGAAGCCGGGTACTGATATTATAATAATTTCAGTTGACGGGACACGCCGTGCCTTTGAACAGATGATTGCCGGGAACATTAATGCTGTCGTTGAATGCAATCCGCTCTTGGGTCCTTTACTAATGCAAGCTACCCAAGAGATTATGTCGGGCCGGACCCTCCCCAAACGTATGGTTCCAGCAGAAGATATTTACCCTCAGGAACTGGCCGCAATGGAAGTAGATAACCGGACATATTAACCAGATGATAAAAAGCTTTCGCTTTGAGGTGTTCCTTCCGGGGGTGCAGCTGGAGTCAGAAGCTAGCTTAAAGCCAGATCAAAATTGACCTAATTATGCTTGAACTTGTCAAAACGACAGATTTTGCATATAATAAATAGACATATCTCTTACATTAAAGAGATACCTGACAATTAGATTGAATTGTGAAATGCATTGATGGAGAAGAGTACACAGTGCCTGACTTACAGGGAGGAGACGCCGGTGATTGAGAGCGTTTCTAGGAAACAGAGCTGTCGAAGTTCACTCCGGAGCAGTTCCTTGAATTCCTTAAGATTGCCTTGCAAGGAAGCGTAGGGGAAACCGGTCACAGACCGTTATTTCTGTATAAAGTGAGATAGGTATCTGTCCAGCCAAAAGAGGGAATGAAGCTCTTAAGGGGAACAGATCAGCTTATCTAACAAGGGTGGTACCACGGTCTTTTCGTCCCTTACCGGGAGGAAAGGCCTTTTTTTGTTGAACTAGACAATGATTGAAGGGGGCTGTACACGGCCATGAAAGAGAAGTTGGAAGCATTGAAGGTAGAGGCACTGGCTAAGTTGCAGGAGGTTATGGATCCACAGGTTCTGAATGACCTAAGAGTGAAGTATCTCGGTAAAAAAGGTGAGCTTACAGAAGTTCTACGTGGTATGGGAGGACTTAGTGCTGAGGAGCGTCCGGTTATCGGGCAAGTAGCGAATCAGGTGCGTAGTGCGATTGAGGAGATTATTGGAGCGAAGCAAGAGGCATTTCAACAACAGGAGACACAACAGCGTCTGCAGGCTGAAAAAGTCGACGTAACCCTGCCGGGCCGACGCATGCAGCAAGGGGGCATTCACCCGCTTAGCAGAGTGGTTCAGGAAATTGAGGATATTTTCATTGGTATGGGTTACCGTGTGGCTGAAGGTCCTGAAGTGGAGACCGATTATTATAACTTTGAAGCCCTAAATCTGCCTAAGAACCACCCGGCTCGTGATATGCAGGATTCCTTCTATTTGACGGATGATCTGCTCATGCGTACTCAAACGTCTCCTGTACAGATTCGTACAATGCAGGCTATGAATGGTGAAGTTCCGGTTAAAATCATCTGCCCGGGTAAAGTATTCCGCCGTGATGATGACGATGCAACGCACTCCTTCCAGTTCCATCAAATCGAAGGTTTGGTTATCGGAAGCAACATTCGGATGAGTGACCTGAAAGGTACATTGCAGCAATTCGTGCAGGAGATGTTCGGCCCGAATACAGGCATTCGTCTTCGTCCGAGCTTCTTCCCGTTCACCGAGCCTAGCGTTGAAGTGGACGTAAGCTGCTTCAAATGTGGCGGCGATGGTTGCAGACTGTGCAAGCAAAGCGGATGGTTAGAAATTCTTGGCGCGGGTATGGTGCATCCAAATGTTCTGAAAATGGGTGGCTATGATCCTGCTAAGTATAGCGGCTTCGCATTCGGTATGGGTGTTGAGCGGATTGCTATGCTTAAATACGGCATCGATGACATTCGTCATTTCTATAACAACGATATGAGTTTTGTAAAGCAGTTCAAGGGCGTTTAGATTTTTGGTGGGCGAGCTGGCTGACGGGTTAGGAGGATGGATTTTGGAGCATTTGATTTCATGTTGTAAAAAACCTATTAAGCTAGGATCGGAAAGGAATTTTGGAACTGTAGGAGCGATAGCGACCGCCTGAAAGCTTTCCGTAGGAAAGCTAGCATCGTAAGCATAAGCTTTGTCCCCGGATTTCCACCGCGAAGAGCGGTTTAGATCAAGAAATCTGGGGACAACAGCGGCCGGAAGTCCAAAGATTCCTTGCAGGGACCGCTCTTAATAGTGTTTTGCAGTTGAAATTGAGAGCTCTTAATCAAGCCTCCGACTGGAAGCAGATCGAACGGCAAGTAGATAAATACATCTGAAACATAAAGGAAGTGAGCGGACATGAAAGTATCAACCGGATGGTTGGCTGATTATACATCGATTGAAGGAGTAACCGCCGAAAAGCTAGCGGAGAAGATTACCGCTGCCGGCATTGAAATTGACGGAGTAGAGCGCCGTAATAAAGGGATTTCGGGCATCGTAACCGGCTATGTGAAATCGAAGGAAAAGCATCCTGATGCTGATAAGCTGAACATATGTATCGTGGATGCAGGTCAAGGTGAAGATCTGCAAATCGTCTGCGGCGCAAAAAATGTGGCTGAAGGACAAACCGTTCCTGTAGCTCTTGTAGGCGCTAAGCTGCCAGGGCTGGATATCAAAAAAGCAAAGCTGCGCGGAGTATTATCGCAAGGGATGATCTGCTCAGCTAAAGAATTAGGCCTGAACGATAAATTGCTTCCTAAAGAGCAACAAGAAGGAATTCTTGTGCTTCCAGAGGGAACAGAGATCGGTCAAGATATTTCAAAGTTGCTGGGTTTAGATGATGAGATTCTGGAATTCGATCTGACTCCGAACCGTTCAGATTGTCTAAGCATGATTGGTGCTGCTTATGAAGTGAGCGCGATTCTTGGACGCGAGATCAAATTGCCTAATCCAGCAGGCGAAATCATTGAGATCAGCGGAGCAGCTGCTAAATCTATTTCCGTTAAGATTGAGAATGAAGAACTTTGCAGTCACTACGCTGTTCGTTATATCTCGGGTGTTAAACCTGCAGCATCACCGCTGTGGATTCAGAATCGTCTGATGGCGGCAGGGATTCGTCCAATTAACAACATCGTAGACATCACTAACTATGTGATGCTCGAATACGGACAGCCGCTGCATGCTTTTGATGCAGATAAAATCGAAGGCGGAGAACTCGGCGTTCGTCTTGCTCATGAAGGTGAAGTCCTGACTACACTTGATGGCCAAGAACGGAAGCTTGAGCCACATATGCTCGTTATCGCTGATGGAGCTAAAGCAGTAGCTCTGGCTGGAGTAATGGGAGGACAGGATACAGAAGTTACTGCTGAAACGGTAAATCTCGTTCTGGAATCCGCTAAGTTTGATGGAGGAACTGTTCGTAAAACCTCGCGTCAACTGGGGCTTCGCTCGGAAGCATCCCTTCGTTTCGAGAAAGAAGTGGACCCAAATGCAGTTATTCCTGCATTGAACCGCGCAGCAGTACTTATTGCACGTTATGCTGGCGGATCTGTGCATGAAGGAATTGTTCAAGCAGGAACAGTCGCAACTGAAGAGAAGGTACTGACTTTGTCCTTGGAGAAGTTGAACCGTTATCTCGGAACAGATCTGTCCTTGCTAGAAGTGAAGACATTGTTTGGACGTCTTCATTTCAAGTGTGGTGATACTGCACAAGGGCTGATCGAAGTTCAGGTGCCGACTAGACGTGGCGATATCAACTATGATGTTGACCTTATCGAAGAAATTGCTCGTCTGTACGGGTACGACAATATTCCAACGACTCTGATTGAAGGAGTTACAACGCCAGGTGCATTAACGCATAAGCAATCACTCCGCCGTGAACTGCGTCGCCTGTTGTCGCATGGCGGTTATCAGGAAGTGATGGGCTACTCCTTCATCCAGCCGGCACAAAGCAAAATGTTCCCTGAGTTATCAGAAGGCTCACAAGCGGTTAAATTGGCTATGCCAATGAGTGAAGAACGCAGTGTACTGCGTACTAGCCTTCTGCCACAACTTTTGGATATTGCTAGCTACAATACCAACCGTCGTCAAAGCGATCTAGCGTTGTTTGAAATCGGCAATGTCTTCTTCACGGATGAAGAACAGTTGACTCGCCAGCCGCGTGAGTTGCCAGTGCTGGGTTTGTTGCTTAGCGGTAGCCTAACCGTGAAGCAATGGAACGTTTCAGCACAGCCTGTCGATTTCTTTGATTTGAAGGGTGCGCTAGAATCGGTGTTTGCTTATTTGGGTCTTACAGACAGAATCATCTACGAGGGAGACAGTCCAGAAGGATATCATCCTGGACGTTCCGCGTCTGTGTACCTGCTCGGAGACGAGGGTCGTGTGAAGATCGGAACGATGGGTCAGCTCCATCCGGAACTGCAAAGAGAGCTTGATCTAGTGGATACCTATGTCGCTGAGATTTTATTGCAGCCGCTGTATGATAACACGCACAGCCGTCTGCAATATAATGAGCTTCCACGTTTCCCGGGAATGGAACGGGATATTGCTGTGGTTGTTGATTCAACTGTACCAGCGGGCGATCTGCTAGCTTCCATCCGTGCAAACGGAGGGACTTTGCTACAATCCGTTCAGGTATTCGACGTGTACACTGGCGGCAAATTAGAGAGTGGGAAGAAGAGCATTGCGATCTCACTTCTGTATCGTCACGGTGAACATACATTGACAGATGAAGAGGTTGGAGAAGTACACGATAAGCTATTATCGTCCCTTCAACAAACTTTTGGTGCAGAATTAAGAAAATAGCAGGAATTGTGTAAAGCCGCAGCGAATCCATTTAGAAACTGAGATTCGCTGCGGCTTTTTCTGGGTAGAGTGAAATGCGGAGGATGTCAGCGAGAATCTATTGAATTACAAGGGATTTTGCCAAATGCTTAAGAAAAAAGCTACAATAGAAACAGTAAGACTAGCTTAGAATCCGCACACATACAAAGGAGGGCACAACTGTGGCTATGGACCGGACTCGTGTCGCCGTGGAGATATACGGAACTTCCTATAAACTCGTCGGAAGCAGCACTGAATATATGAAACAAGTGGCCCGTTATGTTGACGAACATATGCGCACGATTTCTAAATCACACACCAGACTGGATACGCCGCGTATTGCGGTGCTTGCAGCAGTACATATGGCGGAGCAGGCTATTCAGGTTCAGGATTTTAAAAATGAACTCAACATGATGACAGGTGAACGCAGTGAACTGCGATTGGAAGTATCTCGCCTGCTGGAGGTTCAGCGGGAGCGACAAGAAGAATATGAACGCCTTGAAGCGGCGGCTAAGGAAGAAGCAGAGCGACTGATTGCTGCGATTGAAGAAGAACGCAAGCGTCATCTGGAGATCCAGGAGAACGAGCGCAAGGTACATGCGGACCAGCTTCAGGAGGCAAACCAAGCGGCTGAAGCTGCGCGAGAGAAGCTGGAAGAGGAGCTGCTTGCGCGTGAGCAGGAGCTTCAAGCACTGCGGGCAAGCTATGAGGCAGAACAGGCTGCTATTCGTGAGAATCATCGAGAGGAGCTAGCGATTGCAGAAGCCATCCGTCTGCAGCAATTGGAAGAGCAGAAGACGGCGCATCTGCTAGAGCTGGAGAACATCCGTGAGACGCTGATTAAGGAGAAGACAGATACTTTGTCTGCCCTGGAGCTTGAGTTAACCGAGACCAGGTCAACATTAGAGAAACAGCTTGAGGAAACCAAATCGACATTAGGTAAGGAACTCGAGGAGACTAAGTTAACACTGGGTAAGGAGCTTGAGGATACAACAACGAAGCTAGGCAAGGAACTGGCTGAAGAGCGGGAAGCTTTACAACGGGAGCTTGCTAAGAATAAGGAGCTTCGACAATCGCAAGGCACTCAGGAACACAGACATAAGCAAAGCATTCAAGAGCTTGAGAAACAGCTGGCTGAGCTCCGTGGTGGAACAGGACAACTTCAGTCTAGACTCCGTGCGGCTGAAGCCAGTCTTAAGAGTGAACGAGATGCTCGTCAAACGCTGCTCGGACAATATGAAGCAGTGGTTAAACGCGAAGAGCAGCTCAGTGAGGAACTGCGTACGGCTACTGAGTTAGGTGTGCTGTTGAATGAAGAGCTGGAAGAATTGCGTCAGCGTTATCAGCTGTCACAGAATGAAGCAGCAGAGCTGCGGAAGTCATTACAGGAAACGAGTGATAATCTGCACCGTGTTCAGGAAGAACTCGCTGGATCTATGGCGGAGGCAGCGAATTGGCAAGAGCTTTCGGATAAACGAATGGATGATATTGGCGAACTGGAAATGAATCTGCTGGAGTCCGAGGAGAAATCACTGACACTTCAGAAGGAGATTGAGGTTCTTCGTGGTCAAGCGGATGGATTAGTACAACAATTAGATCATCAAGTTCAACTTCGTACAGATGCAGAAGAGGAAACTGCAGCACTCCGTGAACAAGGTGGACAGGTTCAGAAGGAACTGTCTGCGCTTCGTGAACGCTATGAGGAACTGATCTCTCAATATGACGAAGTGCTGCAAGATGGCGAACGTCTGCAGGAAAGATATCAGCTGCTGCAGGAAGAAGGCGAAGAGACAGCACGACGTTTGGAAGAGTTGTCTGAAGCTAGCCGTGAAGCCGCTGCTACTGTTGCTGAGCAGCAGGGAGTGCTTAAGGAGGCCGAGGCGTACGGAGCTTCCTGGAAGCACAAGTACGAGGAGTTATTCGAGCGGCAGCAGCAGTGGAGTGATTTAGAAGCGAAGCTGCGCGAAGAGATAGATATTTGGCAGCAGGAGGCCGGTGAGGCTGAGGCGAAGCAGGAATCTATTGAACGTGAACGCAGTGAGGTGCTTCAGCAGCTTGGTGAAGTCGGCGAGAACTATGAGTTGGCTCAAGGACAACTGCGTCTGCTACAGGTCCAGTTTGAGATGCATCAGAATGAGCTACAGAAGATGACGGATGAGCATCGTAATCTTCAAGAGGAATATGCCAAGCTTCAGAATGAATATAATGAATGGATTCAACTGATCGAACAGGATAGTTGAATGTCGGATGCAAGAAAAGAGGGCTGTACCTGAGGTGTAGAGAGATCTATTTCAGGTTAGCCCTCTTTGTCTAAAATATAAGTTAGTATAAGCCTCACACTATCCTTTCTTATATTTCTCGCTTAAATGGTTAGTATTCTTATAGAGACGCCGAAGGCGTTTATGCTAGTGGCCACAGCGTAAATAAATAGCCGACCGTAGGGAAATTCCCTAGCGATCGGCTATTTTATTGAGTCATCTATTCTACGATGATTTTTGCATTCATACCGCTATGTCCGGAACCGCACATAATCGAACAGGTCATTTCGAATGTGCCGGCTTCTTCCGGAACAATTACCTTTGAGGATTTTTTGCTATTAAGCTGGAGTTCAAATTCAGGGATAAGGATGCCATGATTGCCGCTATCGTTTTTAAAAATAATTTTGACGGGTACACCTTTTTTTAAATGATATTCTTCCTGATCAAAGCTGTAATTTGTAGCCGTAATTATGAGTTCTGTTTCTGCTTCGATTTCTGGCTTAGATTCATTACCGCTATTACTTGCTGTATTATTGTTACTGTTGCTGCAGGCAGTGAGAGCTATTACAAACACAATGGAAAGCAGAATTGCAACTCTCTTCATAATCCTTATCCCCTCCCAGGAAGTACAATCTCAGAAATAATGTGACAATTATGTAAACATCATAACTTAAAATTTCTGTCATCACTTTGATGAATTGTGAATAATCCGTGAACGAAGGGATCGCTCAAACTTTGTCGAAAATTGCAAAAAATTGATGTGAATCTAATTTAGATTTATTATAATGAAAAAAGAATATATTAACGATTAAGTAGGGGATACAGATTATTAATAATAACGATGTGCTAAAAACAGAGATTTGGCACCGTAGAATTTTAAAAGGCTTCTGGATAATAGTCATTCTAATGATGGTTTCAGAGATCCTTTTTATGATAAATGTTGACCTTCCCCACACACAAACGCAATCACATTTGTTTCTAGCTTGCAATTTATTAATTGTGATCTTTATGATTGCAGCTGAGCTGTGGCTGCGGTATAGCAGACTTTCTCCTAAGCTCGGAGTGGTCAGTTGTGGATTTCTAGTATCCTATCTTATGTATTTTGTATTAGAGCCTTATGTTGATGGTGCGCAGATGACGTTAATGATGCCTATTATGGTTGCTCTAATTTACTTTGATAGTAAGCTTCTGTACATTATGGGGATATTCAGCGTAGTGTTTTATGCAGGGAATTATTTTGGATTAGAACGGATATTTCTGAATAAACCGTTGCTTGAATTCTTAATGGTAGAGTGTGTATTTATTATTTTCGTAGGGATGGCTCATGCGGTAATAATCCGAGCTCGGGAAGCGCGTGATAATCTAGAGAGATTAACGAAGGAAGGCCAAGATCTCATGGTGGAGAGGGCTGTTTCTGATAAGCTGCTCAAGACAGATGCGCTCACTGGGCTGTACAACCATAAAACATTTCATGAATACCTGGATACATTATTAGAGCAGTGTGAGAGCAACAACCTCAAATTACAGCTGGCTCTTTTCGATATCGATAATTTCAAGCAGGTTAATGATACATATGGGCACTGGGTAGGGGATCTTGTACTTAAGGCGGTTGCGGAAAAGGTTGGCGGCATGATCGAACTTAATGATTTTGCAGCCAGATACGGCGGTGAAGAGTTTGCAGTGATTTTTACGGACAAAAGTTATTCTGAGGCCTATAAAGCTATAGAGGAACTACGGATCAACATTGCTCGAATAGAGCATTTGCACGCTGGCAATAAGCCGATCACCGTAAGCATTGGAATATGTGAATATCAGCTAGGGGACGGGAAGGAGATTCTGTTCCGCAAAACGGATAATGCGCTATATGCAGCGAAGAAACGTGGCAAGAATACAGTCGTTAATGCTTTTGACAATGATGGAGCTGAAATTGCGACTTATGGATAAAAAAGACACAGAACCCTTATTGCCGGAAAAGAACCGGGAATAGGGGTTCTGTGTTGTGGATAGCTTTCGTTACTTTGCCGCTTCGAACGGGGTGGATACCGGTAAAAACAAGTCGACAATACCGATGACCAGTGCTGCCAGGATTGCTCCTAGAATGGATACGCTAACTCCACTCACTACGAATTGGGCGACCCAGATGACTAATGCACTGACGATAAAACCGACGATACCGCGGCCGAAGGGTGTTGCTTTCTTGCCGAAGATTCCTTCGACAACCCAGCCGAGTAACGCGATCACCAGTGCAAGGATAAGAGCGCTCCAAAAGCCTCCAATAGTGAACTGTGGAACAATCCAACCGACAACCATCAGAACAAGCGCTGCTACAACAAAACGACCCACATGACTTAAGAAATTCAATGTACTAACCTCCTTTGGCCCAAGCTAAGGATATGTGCAGTTCTTATTGTGACCTTAATACTTGTTTTTATGCTTAATCCTATACCAAATAGCGAAATTGACTTGAATTCTGTATAATGGAAACATCTATGAAGGGAGCTGTGACTGTAATTGGACGACAAAATTTTGCATACGCTTGAATATCGCAAGATTTTAAATAAATTAATGCAATATACGCAAACCTCAATGGGGCGATTGACTGCGGAGCAGCTAAGACCCTCCGGTGATTTTGAAGGCGTGAAAAAGCTACTTCAAGCCACGGATGAAGCGGCTAATGTAGATCGCCTGAAGGGTATTCCTTCATTTGGCGGGATAAGCGATATTCGAGCTGCGCTAAAACGTGCCTCTATAGGCGGAATGCTGGGAACAACTGAACTGCTGGCAGTGGGAACTACCATTGGCGGAGCAAGAAGAGTCAAACGCTTCCTGGCAGCTATGCATGAGGAGGAGAAGATTGAATTCCTATTTTCACTCAGCGATGTTTTGTCAGAGCAAAAACATGTAGAAGATGCCATTCGTTTATGCATAGACGAGAACGCAGATGTTCTTGACACAGCTAGCTCTGAATTGGCTACGATTCGACGTGAATTACGCGGCGGAGAGACTCGAATTCGTGAGAAGCTGGATTCCATGATTCGTTCTTCTTCCGTATCTAAAATGCTGCAGGATCAGCTGGTAACGATTCGTGGGGATCGGTTTGTTATTCCTGTAAAAGCGGAGTATCGTGCGCATTTCGGTGGTATCGTACATGATCAGTCTGGATCAGGTGCGACTTTATTTATCGAACCTGAGTCTATTGTGGCGATGAATAACAAACTGCGTGAAACACGGCTGCGTGAAGAGCGGGAGATTGAGATCATTTTGCATAGGTTGACAGCGCTAGTAGCTGATATAGCCGAAGAAATGACTTATGATATCGATATTTTAGGTGAGCTTGATTTCATCTTCTCTAAGGCACGTCTTGCACGAGATATGAAGGCTACGCAGCCTCGCATGAATGATCGCGGGTATTTGAAGCTGCGCAAAGGACGACATCCGCTGATTCCTGCGGAGCATGTGGTTCCTCTGGATGTAGAGCTCGGCAACCAATATAGCTCGATAATTGTAACTGGACCGAATACAGGTGGTAAAACCGTTACACTCAAGACCATTGGACTGTTGAGTCTTATGTCGATGTCTGGTTTGTTCATTCCAGCAGAGGAAGGCAGTCAAATGTGTGTGTTTGATGCCATTTATGCAGATATTGGCGATGAACAGAGTATTGAGCAAAGTCTGAGTACGTTCTCCAGCCATATGACGAATATTATATCCATTCTGCGCCGAATGACTCCAAAGAGTCTTATTCTGCTTGATGAAGTGGGTGCAGGAACGGATCCGGCAGAAGGCTCCGCGCTGGCAATTGCCATTCTGGAGCATATTCACCGGACTGAATGCCGTATGGTCGCTACTACGCATTATAGCGAACTGAAGGCATATGCTTATGAGCGTAAAGGGGTCATCAATGCCAGCATGGAATTTGATGTCCAAAGTCTTAGTCCTACCTATCGTTTGCTGATTGGTGTTCCTGGACGAAGCAACGCTTTTGCAATTGCAGAGCGATTAGGTCTGCCAAGCGCGATTCTGGAGCATGCACGTGGTGAAGTGAAGGAAGAAGACCTTCGTGTGGAGCATATGATTGCTTCTCTTGAAGAGAATCGACTTGGTGCAGAGCAGGAACATGAGAGAGCAGAGAGTATCCGCCGTGAAGTGGAAGAACTGCGCAGCAGACACCAGCAAGAGCTTGAAAAGCTGGAAAGCCAGCGGGACAAACGACTGGAGAAAGCGGAGAAAGATGCCAGTGCGATTTTGGAGAAAGCGCGTAAGGAAGCTGAAGTAATCATTAGCGATTTGCGCCGCTTAGCTATGGAAGAAGGCGCTTCAGTCAAAGAGCATAAGCTGATTGAAGCACGGAGACGTCTAGATGAAGCGGAACCTTCACCGCGTAAGAAAGCCGCAACTCGGAAGCCAGCTAAGACTCCGCGGACGATTGGGCCTGGTGATGAAGTGAAAGTAGATAGCTTAAATCAAAAAGGTTTTGTAGTGGAATTAAGCGGCACTAAAGAGGCTTTAGTACAGTTTGGGATCATGAAGATGAAGGTGAGCCTGGATGATCTTGAACTGCTCTCATCTAAGGCAGCCTCTGCACCGGTGCCTCTTCGGCAGGCAACAACCGTTAAACGTTCCCGTGACGAGAATATTCGTAGAGAACTGGATTTACGGGGGACGAACCTAGAGGAAGCAATCATGGAGACGGATCGTTTTATTGATGAAGCTTTCTTAGGCAATTTGGGCCAAATTTCAATTATTCATGGTAAGGGCACAGGTGTGCTCCGCACAGGGATTCAAGAATATTTGCGTAAGCACAGACATGTTAAGAGCTATAGGCTTGGAAATTATAATGAAGGCGGCGCAGGCGTAACCGTAGCTGAGCTGCAATAGCGGGATTGCCCGGCAGAAAGAAGGGAAGAGTGTGCAAGGAGATATTGATCTTTTGCTGGGTCATCCGCTAGGTGCCTTGCTTGGCTACTTTGCAGTGGCAATTCTAGGGCTCGTTGTATTTTTGTCTATTTTTGAAATGGTAACGAAATATAATTGCTGGGAAGAAATTCGCAAGGGAAACTTGGCAGTAGCCATGGCTACTGGCGGCAAAATCTTCGGAATTTGCAACGTGCTGCGCTTCAGTATTGAATCAGGTGTCTCGATTTATGAGACGATGAAGTGGTCGGTTGTTGGTTTTTTACTGCTGCTGCTTGCCTATTTTTTATTTGAATTTCTAACCCCGGTATTCTCTATTGATGAGGAGATCGCTGCGGATAACCGTGCTGTTGGGCTAATAGCAATGCTGATCTCGGTTTCGTTGTCTTATGTGATCGGTGCAGCTATATTTTAAATAAAATAGGCGGTTTTGCACCTCCCTACAAAGGATTCCAGATGGATCTGGACAAGCTTTGAAATGAGCAGCTCCACTTTGTGGGGGATTAGGAGGATATCATGAAGATTCTTACCCGAGTTCTGTTTGTGTCAGCCATTGCTTTTATAGCAGCCGGTATTATTTATTTAATGATGAACTAAATTTAAACGTGAAGTAAGAAGGAGATTATAAAGATGGAAACAACTGTGTGCCCTTGGTGTCATACTGAAATCGTATGGGACGAGGAATTCGGACCAGAGGAAAATTGTCCTCACTGTAACAATGAACTTAACGGATATCGTACTGTTACAGTAGGGATAGACGGCATCGAAGATGAGGAAGAGGAAGTTGTAGAAGAACCTAAACAAGAGGTTATTAATGATGAGGATCTTTGGGGCGACGTCGACAAAGACAGTGTAGTGCCTATCTACAACACGCTCAATCAATTCGGTGACGATTATGATTTGAATAAGTATGAAGAGCGTGTATCGGGTATCTTAGCGATTCAGGAAGAAGCACCCGAATGTACACAATGCCATGAATTAACTATCCTTGCTGGAAAGCAGCTTGTTAACAACTTCGAGCCTTCTGCACCGGCTACACTGGGTGGACCTGTATTAACATCTCCATTCTCGCTTAATGTCTATGTGTGCCCATCATGTTTCCATGTACAGCATAGTCTGGCGCAGGAAGACCGTATTCAGCTCGTACGTAATCTGAGTACCGATAAAGCATAAGTATCATCATAAAAAGCTTAGTCCTCTTATTGACTATAAGGGGACTAAGCTTTTTTTAATTCCATTTCTGTGTATTAACGTTCGTATTCTGAGAAGGAGAAGGTTTAACTGATCGTGTCAACGAGAATAGATCTAGCTCCGGCCGGTGTTTACCCGCAATCGTATCTGTTAATAACTCCGCAGCAATCATGCTGTACACCGTCCCATTGCCTCCATAACCCTCGATGAAATAGCAATGAGGGAACTTGGGATGTGGGCCGATATAAGGGAGCCCATCACGCGTGGAGCCGAATACAGCTCCCCAGGAGTATTCAATCTCGATGCCTTTGATTTCAGGAAACAGAGCTTCCAGCTCTTCCAGTAACCGTTGACTCTGAGAGATTACTCTGACATCACGACGCTCGGGATCCGTCAATGGCTCATCTTTGCCTCCTGCAATAATACGTCCCTCCGGTGTTGTCCGAAAATACAAATACGGTCGGGCGGTTTCCCAAAGAAGGCTGCGCTCATGCCATTTCGGAAATTCCTTCAGAGGCTTTGTCATCACAGCATACGTATTGATCAGCTCAGCGCCCCGGTCTTTTTTAAACTCCTGCGTTTCATAGCCCATTGCAAAGATAACCTTTTTCGCAATGATGCGTCCATGCTCTGTGTGGCAAATTACGCCATCTTCAGTAAATTCATAGCGTTTAGCCTCGGTTTGCTCATAAACATGTACACCATTCATTGCTGCCTTGGCGATCAGGCTGTGAACCGTCCGGAAAGGATTCGCCTCTGCATCACCGCGTGAATAAAGCGCAGCGGGTTTTGAAAAAGAATACACAGAAGCTATTTTTTCCTCTTCCCAGAAATCAGAATCGAATCCGTGAGCAACGAGATTCTCATATTCTTCTCGCAGAGCGGGTACATCCTCATGTGTACTGGCATATAAAAGGCTGCTGCGAGGAATGATTTGGGGATCGATATCGAGTTTGGCCGGCAGATCCAGAATATTTCTAACCCCTGCTTGGCATAGCTGATAAAAGAGCAAGCCGTTCTTTTCTCCAAAGGTGTTCATACATGAGGTTAACGATTTGTCGTTAGATATTTGCAGCAGACCAGTATTGGCATGTGAACTTCCGCTGCCAACTCGTTTTTTTTCGATCAGAACAGCCTCCGCTCCGCTTAACGACAAGCGATAGGATGCCATTGCTCCGCCCATTCCAGCGCCTACAACCAGGCAATCACAGCGTATGGTATCCTCTAGCGCGGGATAAGTTGGAGGGTCTTGTAAAGTGTTTCTCCAAGGGGGGGTGCCGCTATTTAGTCTCATGAAATTGATCGCTCCTTCATTCGTTCCATAATTAAGTATGGGCGGCATATTACCGTCTCATTCGCAGCATGTTCTTATTTTTGTCATATCTCTCTAATGCTCTCGGGCAAATAAATGGTGTGTGTTGGCGGTATACTAAAGCCTGTTTGGATCAACTACAAGGAGGGACTACAACACATGCAATCAAATCAAATGCAGGCATTAAGCGGAAAAGAACTGGAATATATTGCCGACTCCATTTCCAACGAGGATTTGCTCCTCAAGCAATGCGCGGCCACAGCTGCGACAACACAGAATGAGCAGGTTCGTCGAATTTGTATGGAGCACATGCAAAACCATACACAACACATGACTACACTTACTCAGTTAATCCAGCAACATCAGCAATATGCGCCTACAAGCCCACAATAAATGCATTATTAAATCTTAAGGAGGTTATTTTATGAACGCACAAAATTCAGCAGCATTTATGCCAGATGAGGATTTGATGAACACCATTTTGTGTGACTTGAAGCGGACGGTCCGTGAATATGCGACCGCCGCTACAGAATCAGCATGTCCAGCGGTTCGTCGGGTGTTTAACGACATGACCATGAACACGCTTCGACTTCAGGGCGAGCTTTATACGCAGATGTCCCAACTGAATATGTATCCTGCACCTGCAAAAGCATTGCGCCAAGATGTAGACAAGCAGCTCCAAACTGCACAGCAATTGCAGCAAAAAGCCGGACAATTTGTTCAGCAAAAAACCGGACAAGCTGGATCCTTTGCTCACAATACGAACGCGCATCTTCATTCGAATGGGCAACATCAACCGTCTCATTTAATGTAACCAAGTTGGTTATCGGATGAAGCATCCTGTCTCATCGTTTTAAGAATGACGCCTGTTTATACCGGAGGGATCCAGTATAAACAGGCGTTTTTTGTATATAAATCCATTTAGCTGAGTAAACACAGTCTTCTATGCGGACATCATATGGGGTTATTTTGTTTGCAGAGATGCTCAATTCATGTCATATTAGTATTAAACTCTTTTCGCGGGGCGACGCATGAATAGCGCAACGTCATTTGCGAACTATCCGGAGGGAAGGCATGAAGGAAATGAACGAACTAAAGAGGAAAGTGCTGGAACTGCTTAAAGAGGACGCGAGAAGATCTACTGCACTCTTAGCTACGCTGCTTGGTGAGGAAGAAGAAGACGTGAAGACGGCGATTGGGCAATTAGAGAAAGACCATGTAATTGTTAAGTATGCCGCCGTTGTAAACTGGGATAAAGTGGATGATGAGAAGGTTACTGCGCTGATCGAGGTGCAGATTACACCCGAACGAGGCCGCGGATTCGAAGGTATTGCGGAGAGAATCTACCTGTATCCACAAGTGAAATCCGTTTACCTCATGTCAGGTGCTTACGATCTTCTAGTAGAAGTGGAAGGAAGAAACTTACGGGAAGTGGCCAACTTTGTTTCTGAGAAGCTGTCTCCAATCGATTCAGTACTCTCCACAAAAACGAACTTTACCCTTAAAAAATACAAACAGGATGGGATCATCTTCGAGGAGCATGAGGAAGACAACCGTCTGATGATCTCTCCATAAAGGAAGTAATCATATGATCACGAATAAAACACAGCTAACTGAAGAAGACAGCAAATCAATGAATTCTTATTTGGCCCCGCTAGTACAGCAGATTCAGCCTTCGGGTATTCGCAAGTTTTTTGATCTGGCAGCAGGCAGCAAGGATATCATATCACTTGGAGTCGGGGAGCCTGATTTTAAGACCCCTTGGCATGTCAGAGAAGCTTGTGTCTATTCGCTGGAAAGAGGGTTTACAGGTTATACATCCAATGCAGGTATGCCTGAACTGCGGGAGGGCATTGCGAATTATTTACACACCCGTTTTGCAGTGGAATATGATCCTGCGAATCAAATTATAGCAACGGTCGGCGGAAGTGAGGCCATTGATCTGGCTTTGCGCGCTTTGATCACGCCAGGTGATGAAATTCTTATACCAGAGCCTTGCTATATTTCCTATTCCCCGATAACGGCTATTGGCGGGGGAATTCCTGTAGGCATTGAAACGACTGGAGAGAATAACTTTAAGCTTACTGCGGAGAGTTTGGAAGCGAAGATTACTTCACGCTCTAAAGTTCTGATTCTGTGCTACCCGAGTAACCCAACGGGAAGTGTTATGACCCTAGAGGATTGGGAGCCGATCGCCAAGGTTGTTGAGAAGCATGATCTTATTGTAATTTCAGACGAGATTTATGCAGAATTGACTTATGGAATTAATCATGTCAGCTTTGCTTCATTGCCAGGTATGATGGACCGTACGATTCTGGTCAGCGGCTTCTCCAAGGCTTTTGCTATGACTGGATGGAGAATGGGTTATGCTTGTGGTCACCCTGATTTAATCTCCGCTATGCTTAAGATTCACCAGTATACTGTGATGTGTGCTCCTTCTATGGGTCAGGTAGCAGCACTTGAGGCACTGACGAATGGGATGGAAGAAAAAGACCGAATGGTTGATTCGTATAACCAACGGCGGAGGCTGATTGTTAAAGGTCTGCGTGATGCCGGACTGGAGTGCCATGAACCGCAGGGTGCATTTTATGCTTTTCCAAGCGTGCGCAAAACGGGACTGACTTCTGATCAATTTGCACAGCGTCTGTTGCTTGAATATAAGGTAGCAGCTGTACCTGGAAGTGTCTTTGGATTAGGTGGTGAAGGATACCTACGCTGCTCATATGCCACGTCAGTATCTCAACTGAATGAAGCGATAGAACGCATTGGTGCTTTTGTCACACAATTGGAACGAGAGAGAATGGAATAGAGAAAATTGGACTATAGCCTATCTCATAATCCTATGGTATTATTTTACTTTGAGAGTAATTAGCCCCTATAATAGAACTAACAAGGATGTATTTTACTCTGGAATTAAGCGTTGCTTTGAAGTTAATTTTTATACTTTGATGATATTTTGTGGCACGCGTTTAATAATACTTTTAGGCTTATGCTTCTAAAGCGAGTTTTGTACAAAGCTCTTACGAGAAGCAACGCTGTACAAACTTTTAGGAGGGATGATTGTGCTTAATGCCGATTATTACTTACCTTCCTATGGAGGGCAATGTTTTTCTGGAAGTGGGAAACTGTCCCCCAAGGGTGATGCATCTGCTCGCATACTCTCTCTGGAAGATGAAATTAGAATACTCCGTACCAAGATGGAGCAACTTTTTTTGCAGGAAAAATCATTCACTTCAGATAATGTGATTGAAATTAGCAGTTTACTGGATCTCAAGATAAATGAATACATGAAGGGGCGTCCAGTTGGAAAATAACGTCGCAACATGCTGATGAAGAGGACCTTAGGGTCCTCTTTTTGTTGTTCCTTTTAAGCTCACACATCGCAATATTGCAGACGGAATTGGAGAGAATATGTTTTAAAGTAGATTCCTACGGCGGGTGAACGGGGTAATTCCCACTATAGTTCCTAGCTGAGAGGTATGAAGGAGGTTTTTTGTTATGATTGATTTGGATTTGTTGATTGTGAATGCAAATGTGTTGACCTTAGATGGGGAAAATAAGAAGGCTGGATCTGTAGGTGTTACGAACGGAAGAATTACGGGGATTTGGTTAGAACAGAGGCCATCCTCAAGTGAAGTGAATATTACTGAAAGAACCCAGTGTATTGATCTACAGGGCGCGACCTTGCTTCCTGGATTTATAGATACTCATAATCACATGATCAGCGCTATTATGCTCAGACAATATCTGGATTGTAAAAGTCCGCCTAATCGTGATATTTCCGATATTCAGTTCCGTATCAAACAAAAAGCTTTAAGTGTAGAGAAAGGAAACTGGATTGTGGGTTTTGGATATGACGATACTGCCTTATCAGAGATGAGACATCCTACCAAAAAAGAACTTGATGAAGCGGCTCCAGATCATCCAGTGATCATTTATCATATTTCCGGTCATTTGGGAGTTGCTAACTCTCTAGCTCTGGAACTGGCAGGTGTTGATGAGCAAGCCCTTGATCCCGAAGGTGGAAGCTTTGGTAGGGACGAGGAGGGTCATCTTAATGGAGTTCTCTACGAAGGGACGGCGCAAGCGGTTGGTGCTTATGCTCCAGAGCCTAGTGAGCAGGAGCTTCTTTCGTTAATAAGTGAAGAGTCGTTGTCTTATTTATCGCAGGGGATTACAACGAATACAGATGCGAAGATTGGAGTGACCAATGAGATAGATGATTTGGAATTGTGTTTCAAGGCCATTGAACAAGAGCGACTACCTATGCATATGAAATTGATGATCGCGAGTGATAGGCTTCGAGAAGGCAGCCAAATGGGTTCAATGACTGCGAATGAAGTGGATGCGTATATTCGCAAACGATCAGGTGGCCGTGCTTCATTAGATAGTGCTAAAATGTTCCAGGATGGTTCTATTCAAGGATTAACCGGAGCGCTTCGTGAGCCGTATTTCAATGATCCGGATGTGTCAGGTAATCTCATCCATGCTCAGGAAGAATTAGACGCTGAAGTGAAAGACTTGCATGATAGAGGCTTTCGTATTGCGATTCATGGGAATGGAGACCGCGCAATAGGTTCGATTTTGGATGCCTTTGAGCAGGCAATTCTAGAAAATCCGCGTCCCGATCATCGTCACCGGATTGAGCATGCCCAGACAGCAACTACTGAAGATCTGATCCGAATGCATGACTTAGGTGTCGCAGCCTCTTTTTTTATCAATCATGTGTATTACTGGGGTGACCGTCATGAAAAGATTTTTCTAGGACCGGAGCGGGGGCGAAGAGTCAATCCCTTGGCAGAAGCGGCAAAGCATAACGTGTTATTTACGCTTCATTCAGATGATCCAGTAACCCCTATCTCCCCTTTGTTCTCAGTATGGGTAGCCGTAAATCGGTTAACTAGCGATGGCAAAATCCTCGGTCCGGAGCAGCGAATCGATGTAGTCACGGCTCTGCGGGCAATGACATCTTACGGGGCACAACTGATTTTTGAAGAAGATGAGGTAGGAACGATTGAGCTTGGCAAGCGAGCTGATTTTGCTATAGTAGCAGAAGATCCAACATCTGTTGATCCGCTTCACATTAAAGATATTTCTATTCTAGGTACGTTGATTGACGGGCGGATTGTCTATAATAATGGCCTTACGCTCTTTAAAAACAATTTGGTATAGATGTCGATTACTAACTATATTCTTCATTTGCCAATTTTATATAAGAAAGCTTAAACTAGCATTATGTGATTTGAAGAATGGATAGGAGGAACAAGCCTTGGTGATTTATACACGTACAGGTGACGCGGGTCAAACTTCAGTGATCGGCGGCCGGGTTGGTAAGGACGATGTCCGAGTTGAAGCCTACGGAACCATCGATGAACTGAATTGCTTTGTAGGGCAGGCGCGGAGCCTGATGGAGGACGATCAGTTTGACGATGTACGCGAGCAGCTGCTGGAAATCCAGCATGAACTATTCGATTGTGGAACCGATCTGGCTTTTATTAAGCTGGGTGAGGGTGGTCAATATATGGTAACAAGCGAGATGGCTAAACGGCTGGAGGGCTGGATTGATGATCTTCAAGCAGAGAATCCGCCACTAGAAAAATTCATCCTCCCTGGGGGCAGTCCTCTAGCTTCGGTTCTACATGTGTGCCGTACGGTTTGCCGCCGGGCGGAGCGTCGGGCAGTTACACTTGGACGAAATGCGGACATTAACCCGGAAGCGGTTATTTATTTGAACCGGTTATCGGATTATTTCTTTGCGCTGGCTAGAACGGCTAATACACGGGCAGGAATTACTGATGTAGAATATATTCGCAGTAAAAAGGTGTTCCGGGACTAATATGACAAGCTATTATTCACCTATTACTTACATCATACCGCCTGAAGAGGATGACTGGCTGTTGAAGACGATCCTGCATAAACGGATGGATGTCTCACGCAAATTGTTGTCGCGCCTTAAGCAAACAGAACAAGGGATTACATTAAACGGAGAGCGTGTTTATATCAGCGTACGTGTTAAAGCAGGCGATATTGTACAGATTCGCATGGAAACAGAGACTTCGGATGATATTTTACCGCAACCGATTCCCTTTGAAATTCTATTTGAAGATGAGCATCTGCTTGTTGTAAACAAAGCTGCAGGTATTATTGTACATCCCACGCATGGACATTACACCGATACACTGGCTAACGGAGTAGTTCATTATTGGGCGCAAAAAAATGAACGGTTCCGCTTTCGACCTGTCCATCGTCTGGACCAGGAAACCTCCGGTGTGTTAGTCATCGCCAAGAATCCATATAGTCATCAGCATATTTCCGAGCAGATGATTGCCGGCACTGTGGACAAACGTTATGCTGCTTTTGTTCATGGCGTCCCTACCAAGCCTTTCGGTGATATTGACGGACCTATTGATCGTGATCCTGAGGAGCCGCATCGGCGTATCGTGACACCGGATGGATATCCTTCTCTGACTCGTTACGAAGTTAAGGCTGTATATACACAAGGATCAAAAGTTGAACTGAAGCTGGAGAGTGGTCGTACGCATCAGATTCGGGTCCATATGACCTCGATCGGCTGTCCTTTGATTGGTGACAGCATGTATCGTCATGAGCTGTATAATCTACCGGATTTGACTTCAACTCAAAGCGAACAGTTGGAGTCCGTTGTAGCACTAGATGCATCTATCCCTCGTCAAGCTCTGCATGCGGTACGTCTAACGTTCAAGCACCCAGTGCTATTGCAGGAAATGATCTTTGAAGCTCCTTTGCCGCCTGATATGGCGGCCTTGGAGGAGATATTGGAGCAAGGACCGATAGTGAATTTGAGGTAAGATTAATACTCAGGCTATGAAGTAATGCAGGGGAAGTCCGAACATTCCCCGTAGTTAAGAATTATTAGCCGACAATTAAAGGAGAACAACATGAGCAAACTAAAAGTATATCAATATCCTAAATGCAGCACCTGCCGCAGCGCGGTGAAATGGCTACAAGCTCAAGGTCATGAGCTGGAGCTTCAGCACATCGCAGAACAGCCACCTACAGTTGAAGAATTACGTGAATTGCTGGCCAATAGCGGTCTTGAACTGAAAAAGTTTTTTAATACAAGCGGTGAAGTCTATAAAGCATTAGGTCTTAAGGACAAAATGGCACAGCTTAGTGAGCAGGAGAAGCTAGAGCTGCTTGCTAGCCATGGTATGCTGAATAAACGTCCGATTGTCACCGATGGAGTTAAAGTTACAGTAGGATTTAAAGAAGATCAATATGCTGAAGCTTGGACCAATACCTCCAAGGCATAATCCCGTAAAGGGATGTCCCCATTCTCGACCGTATGCTCCCTATGGAATAATTGTCTTTAATTAAACAACAAAAGACCATGATTCTCATTTGGGACTGACCCCATAACGTGAGACAAATCAAAACACCTTCAAGAGAATGGAACCTTGTCGTAAGATAAGGAGATCATCTTGGAGGTGTTTTTGCATTGGCAACCAGAGTAAGTTATCCCGTGGAAATAAAGATGAAAGCTATAGAAATGAGATTAGCAGGAGTACCTGTGAAAGAGGTTATGGAGCAGCTCGGAATACGGAATAAGACACAGCTAAAGACATGGATGAGATGGAATCGAAATGGTGAACGACATCGTTTGGAGCAGCCGGTGGGTAAACAGTACAGCTATGGCAAAGGTCCGGAGGACTCTTCGGAACTCGAAAAAGTAAAGGCAGAGAACCGATTCTTAAAACAACAATTAGATCTGCTAAAAAAGTACGAGGAGTTGGAGAGGAGGTGGAACCAGAGGCCGTTATTGCCTGGATTGAATCCATTCGAAACGAAGTGACGGTGTCTGAGGCTTGTAGATGGCTCGGAATCGCAAGAACGACTTACTACCGCTGGAAAGCAGCTGTGAGGACAAAGCATACAGACAGACTGGTGGAGAAAATCCGGGAGCTTTGCATCCGTCATAAATTCCGCTATGGGTACCGGAAAATCACGGCGCTCCTTCGGATAGAGCAGAGTATAAATCATAAGCGAGTCCAGCGGATCATGCAGTGTGAGGGGCTTCAGTGCCGCGTGAGGATGAAAAAACGAAAGGTGACTGGGCAATCTGTACACTCCTTTGAAAATCTGCTCAAGCGACAGTTTCATGCAGAAGCACCTCTGCAAAAACTCGTCACGGACATTACCTATTTGCCATTTGGCGGGAAGATGTTGTACTTCTCCAGCATTCTAGACTTGTACAATGGTGAGATTGTGGCTTACAGTATAGCAGATAAACAAGATACCTCTTTGGTGTTGGATACATTAAATCAACTTCCAAAGCAGAAAAAGATGTTGTTGCATAGCGACCAGGGCAGCGTGTATACGTCCTTTGCGTACCAGGAAGCTGTAAAAGGAAAAGGCATTACCATGAGCATGTCCCGTAAAGGAACGCCCGCTGATAATGCCCCCATTGAATCGTTTCATTCCACTCTAAAGTCTGAAACGTTCTACCTCGAAGATCTCACATCTACAACGACTGCAATCGTTGTAAAGACCATTCGAGACTACATCATTTACTATAACTCAATTCGAATTCAAGCGAAACTAAATAACCAGTCACCGATGGATTTCCGGCGACTGGCTACTTAAACTTGTAAGGTGTTTTGATCCCTGTCTCACAAACGGGGGTCAGTCCCTTTTGAGAGCCATGGTCTTTTATGTTATTTTAAGAGATATGAATAAGCTCCCATATGTGTAACTTTATGATCCCTTATCAGATCAGGCTTTTTCTGATAGAATACTCTTTGTGCAATAGCTTGGACAAATGCGTAATATGAATAGAACGATTAAAGGAGAGGTTTATACATGAGAGCAGAAACAAAGGGCCGTGTAATGCTTGTAGATGGAATGGCTCTGCTGTTCCGGGCCTTTTATGCGACCTCTTATGGAGGATATATTCGCAAGACAAAAGCTGGATTACCGACGAATGCAGTGTATGGTTTTTTACAGTATTTTTTCGATGCGGTAAGTACATTTGAGCCTTCTCATGTCGTATGCTGCTGGGATATGGGCAAAGGAACGTTCCGCACCGAGAAATACGATGGGTACAAATCGAATCGGATTGAAGCGCCGTTAGAGCTGATTCCGCAGTTTGATCTCGTAAAAGATGTAGTAGCTGAGCTAGGCGTTCCGAATATTGGTCTTGCAGGCTATGAGGCGGATGATTGCATTGGTACACTGGCTTCTTGTTACAGTGAAAATTCTGAGGTATATATTTTGACGGGTGACCATGATATGCTTCAGCTCATTGATGAGAACGTTAAGGTCGTAATTATGAAAAAGGGCCGCTCTAACTATAAAGTGTATGATCTTGCAGAGCTGCTGGAGGAAAAGGGTCTTACTCCTAGACAGGTGATTGACCTGAAGGGCTTCATGGGAGATACCAGTGACAACTATCCTGGAGTAAAAGGGATTGGTGAGAAGACTGCACTGAAGCTGCTGACCGAATACGGCACAGTTGAAGGTGTAATTGAGAATCTGCATCTGCTTCCTAAGGGTGTGCGTACCAAAATTGAAGCAGATTTGGATATGCTGCATTTATCGAGAGAGCTAGCTGAAATCCGTTGCGATGTACCGGTGGTCTGCGAGTTGACGGAAGCCTTGTGGCAGCTTCAACGGGAAACAGCCGCGCGCAAATTTCAGGAGCTAGAGTTCGGCAGCTTGATGCATTTGATTGCTGAGGTGCAGGACGAGCGGGGAATTGTCCAGATTGAGTTAGGCGATTTGGGTTAAGGAAAGAAGAGTTCTCTTCTCATAAAAATGTGAATAAACATAATGGCAGGTCAAGGTTATCATCCTTGGCCTGCTTTTTTTATAGGTGATTATTTATCATATATTGTAATAAAATGTCTTTGTTTATCGAAAATACATTTTAATGTTTCTTAATGAACATATTTGTTTAATTTTTCCTTATGTTAAATAGAAGAATGGAGAAATTATAGATCAAATATAGTAAATAAATTGGTTATTTATGCACTGTTGTAAAAATATTACTATGATAGCATAAAAGAATAAAATTGCAGTAGGTGATGAGATGAAGGTTCTTTTGGTCACGCACAAATTTCAAAAAATAATAGTCAACTACTTTAAGCGGACCATAGATATCGTAAATGACACAGATTTAACACTAAGTGAGGTACTGCATTATTTGGAGGATACTAATCCAATTGTAGACAGCATATTGATAACAGATGAGGCTTTGTCAGTGAGAACTGAGCAAAACAAGAATGACTTAAACGATCTTGTAAATTGGCTGATAGCTAATCGAAGGTTAGATGTAAAGATTTTGGTTCTCACGAGGAACTTCAAACAAGAGGCGGAGCTAGAGAGTGCAATCAATAGATACTCGAATCTCCAAATTAAGATTTGCGAATACATACGAATACCACCCGCTGTTTTCCGTGAGGCTGTGGAGCATTTATCCGACAGTAAAAGCAGTGTAGAAACCGCTAGAAGCCTGGAGAATAAGGGGAATAAAAGTAGTACGGAGAAAAAAGGATCATTTCTGGATCGGTTTAAACCAAAACCCAAGTCCCTACCTGAATTTCAGGCTACGGATAATCTTACAAAAGAGCTGGATAAGGTCAGTCGAGGGATTAGCCGAATTGTTGCGATCACTGGCCACAGAGGTTGCGGAATAACGAGTACAACAATCAACGTGGCGAGTGAAGCTAGCAAACGGGGATTAAGTGTTTTGGTTCTAGATATGGATATCGAATATCGCAGCACCAACATGTACTTCAGCAGCTTTCACGAACGTTCTAAAAGGGATGAAGGGATTAACGCTTCATTAATTCGAACACTGGCTAGGCCGCAGGATTATATGACAACAGCTTTTCATGTGAAAGACAATCTTTGGATGGCAGGGCTTGGCTACAGCTTCACTGATCCGAGGCTGATAGAGCAATTTTATAATAGTTCGAAGCTAGTCGGTCTTGTATCCTTACTGAGAAATAAGTTCAATTTAATATTATTGGATATGCCACTTCATTTATTGGAAAAGTTTGGTGATGTAATGATTCATATTGATAGCTTTGGTATGTGCATCCCTAATAATCTCTACTCTGTTTTGAGTACGTTAAAGAACGTTGAAGGTACCCTTGATAAGGAGAAAGCGGCTTATTTGAACGCGAAATCAAAGGTAATCGTTACCAAATACAATGATAGATCACGGTTTCAAGGAGATATATTCACACCAGACAGAGTAAGCGAGATTATGGCATCGGGTTTACTAGAAAGTTTTACATATGAAATGAAAGTAGCAGGTTATGTCTCGTATAACAATGATTTTGATTCGCAAATCGAAAGTGACGTACCGCTTGTATACACGGGCACAGACCATGAAAGGACCTACGGAAACATACTTCTACGATTACTGGAGGGAGTAAGTTAAATGGATTTGAGCGGGATTAAGAGTAAGACTCCGAACAGACATATGTTCAAACGAGTCGCAGCATTGCTCTTTAGCATATTGATCATTGTAATCTCTTATATGGTTATGACAAAGGCTAGTAAGGATGCCAATGATGTCGTTGAAGTGTTGCGAGTGAAATCGAATGAGGGCATTCCTGCCTTCGTTATGATCTCAGACAATACGGTTGAGAAATACCAGATCATCAAAAAAGAATACACAGAAGATATGCTGTTATCTGAGGATTTGGATTCTGTAAAGGGAAAGCTTACCGCCTATTATATTCGAGGAAACAGCGTGCTTTATAAAGATCAATTAATCGATGAGAAACCTAAACAAAATGAATGGCTGTATCAGGTTAACGAAGAGAATGAGGTGTTGACACTCCCGTACAATTTCCTTGAGGTAGGGGGCGATATCCTAATGCCTGGTGACCGCGTTCGTATCCGGGTTTCTTATGAGGTTGACGAGAAAAGTGCAGTGGGTAGCAACCCTAATACTATTTATTCAGAGTCAACTAATACGATCAAAAAGACAGAAGTGTTGTTCGATAGCATTATTGTAAAGGATATGCTCAACTCTAGCAGTCATTCCATTTATGAGGTTTATAAAGAGGTTCAAAAGCTGAATTCACAGAAGAAACAGGATGTTATGAAAAGTAAAGATTTTTTGAAGAACATTCAACCTAAAGCTTTGCTTCTAGAAGGAACCAGCGAACAAATTAATAACTATGCCAAGTATAAAGGGTTAAACGGGAATTCATTTTTAATTACAATTCTGAGCAGAAAAGATAGTGATGTCATCATTGATCAATTACCCACGTTGGAGAATGAGGTGGAATCGTGGATAAGCGAAGAGGATTAGGGCTCGATAGTATTTTTCAGAAAATATCATCCAAAGATCTTGTCGGTGCAGAGCTTCAAGAGAACAACCTAATTTATAGTGTAGTTGGATTTATTCCCGCTTGCGATGGTGTTGATAATGCGATGCTTATCAGTAACTTAGCTTATCTTATTTCACAAAAGGGGTTGAATACCTGTGTAGTTGATTTGAAAGTATTCTATCCGAACTTATATCAATTTCTGGATGTGCCTACACAGAAGAAGGGGAATGGTCTAATCAAGGTTTTGAAAAGCGATAAGGTAGATTTCAGGGATGAATTACAGCAGACCAAATACGATAAACTGTTTCTTTTATCTCCGAGCCCGCAAGACTTAATGGAAGAATACTTTGATTTTGAGTTTGAGAATTTAGAGCGCGTCATTACTACACTTAAACAAATGTTTGATATCGTACTGATCGATATTCCCAACAATCCACCGCTCGAATTCTGTCTCGGAGCCATGAAATATTGCCATATCGGCTTTTTTACAGCAACAGAGCGAATGGAAGCCACAATCAATATGGTAAAGCTGCTGGACTACGCCAAATCAGTGGGAGTCAGTACAGCGAAATTCACTAGTGTAGTCCTTATGAATTTTCAGAATATTGAATTTGATTATAAGGTGATGAAGGATATGGGCTTTAATATCGTGACCGTATTACCGCTAGTGAAGGATGCGGTGGTTCGTGCACATGAGGGAAGGCTGTACATAAAGGATAACCCCCTAATCAATAAATATTTCAAAAAAGAGATTCAAAAACTGGCGGATCAGTTGGCGGATCAGTAAAGGGGAGAGTAAATTGCTGACACGCGGGAAAATAAGTGATATGCAGCAAAAAGTACTACATCAGGTGGGTCCCAAGGAAAGTATGGAGGAATTGACCAATAAGTATACGACGATCAGCTTTGAAGAGGCTTTGGAATTGTGCCAAAAGTATATTACCAAAATAACCACACATGCTTACAGGCGCGAGAATGACCCTGCCCGTAAACGTGAAATGACGAAAGCATATATCAATGAATTTGTAGACGCTCAGAAGCCATCTGTCGAAGGATATCATGATTTAACCCAGTTGAAGAACGCGCTTACGAATGAAATCACGCATTATGGTCCGATTACCAAAGCGATGGAGGATCCATCCATTGATGAGATTAGAGCGAATGGTCCAGATCAAATCTTTGTGGAAAGCGGCGGCAGAAGCATACAGTGGGATCAGCATTTCACAGATCGTGATCATATGGAAAGAATCATCTCCAAACTTATTGGCGTGTCTAAGGTACGCTTAATCCCTAAAATTCCCATGGTTAATGCCAGAACGATTGAAGGGTATCGGGTAAACGCAACGCATGCAGATATATCACCTTACGATCAGCCTGCTTTTGTAATTCGAAAGTTCAGTAAGAAAAGTATTGTTCCGAAAATGCTGATCGAGAATAAATCATTCTCTTCTAACATGTATAAATTGTTGTCATTGATCCCAAAGTCAGACTTATCGTGGATCACGGTGGGACCTACAGGAAGTGGGAAAACAACACTTAATGAAATTTTGGTTAAGGAGATCAATCCTCTTTCCAGAATTATAACGATCGAGAATCCTTCAGAGATGCGATTAATTCAACGAGAAGACGGTAGTGAACACGGTAGAGTATTGAATGACGTCCTTCAGTATGAATCTGTACCTGATGATGATGATTCAAGCCCGGCGACCATGGAGAATTTGCTTATTAACGCTATGAGGCAGTCACCACACTGGATAGGGCCAGGGGAACTTCGGACACCCGGTGAATTCGCAACGGCACTCCGAGCAGCCCAAACAGGTCATTATTTTTTCTCTACACTCCATGCTGAAGGAGACAAGGAAGCGATTTATCGGTTTTTAACCGCGTATCTTATGGCATCTAGCGAACCTGCGGAACTTGCACTTCGAAATATATGCAGTGCGGTAAAATTCGTGATTTTCCAAGAGAAGCTAGCGGATGGCACCCGTAAGGTTACCTCCATATCGGAAGTTCTGGGGTCGGAAGATCTGAATCCGCTGATTAATCAAATTTACAGGTTCGATTGTGATGATGTTATTGAAGAGATGGTGGATGGCAAGAAGGTCGTCAAGATTGTTGGAAGACATTTGCGGGTAGGGAAAATATCCGCGAAGGTGCAGCAGCTTATGCTGAAGGCCGGAATAAAGAAGAGCAGATTTGAATTTTTTACTAAGGATCCTACGGAGGATGAAACAGAGGTGTACGAATTCGATGAATACAACTTTAATCATTAGTCTTCTTTTGGGAACGGCAGGATTTGTGCTTATTAATGCTATTTTTGAAGTGAGATTCTTCCAAGGCTCATTAAGATATATTCTCGATGTCATTGATACCCTCGCAGAGTATTTAGGCAAATACAATACGAAGCGATATGTGGACCGTATCAAGAAAGAGAGAATCGTCAGGCAGAAGGAGAATATTTATGCGAAATACAATCGCTTAGTAGAAGGGCTAATTCTTGATTTTAATATGCCTTTTACATTAGAAAGCTTTACCTCTATGCTCTGCATTTGTTTCGCTATTATAGCGCTGCTTGTCGTTCTTGTTATGGAGAGTATTACGCTTTCGGTTGTAATCACCATTTCGATCTTTGTAGGATTGCTTACTTTTTTTGTGATGCAGTCTAGAGCCATACAGGCGGAACGACTTGAGAATATTATGGATGCCGAGGATATCATTTGCCCGTTAGCCCGGGAAGGGGTCCTTGTAGCCATCAAAAAAGTAATGGAGAACGATGAATATATCAGCGCTAATCTTAGGCCGTATTTCCAGCAGTTTATAGATAATTGTGATAATAACGGTTACTCCTTTCGGCAAGCAATTACGCTATTGAACAGACAGCTTGGACCTAAATTTGATAATTTCACCAAAAAAGCAGTCGTCTTTGAATACAACGAAAGAAGAGGAATGGCAGATATTTTTCTCGATATCGTGGATGAAAATGCGGTGCTTCGTGAAATCAACACCAAAAAGGAACGAATCTTCAGAAAAATGAATCGCGACTTTATGTTTAAAACTGGAATTATTGTGCTATTTTTCTTATATGCATTGACGGTGAAGGATTTCAGGCAATTCATGCTAATGAGCAATGCCGGGAAATTAATTAATACGCTGTTAATTAGTGTGATCTGCTTGAGTTTTGCACGAAGTCAGGTGCTTCAAGGGAGCGTGGGTACCGGAGGTAGGCGCAAATGATATTTCTGATGAAGCTCATCGCTATGTTGTCCATTCTTTACTTGATTAAAGTCCTCTTGTATCCCTTCTTTAAGCCTGTAAGCAGAAAACAGAAAAAACGTGCACGTCAATACATAAAACAGCGTAAAAATGCTATTTTCCAAGAAAAATTCAATCAATATAAACGAAGAATTGCTAGGAAATATGTCAAAGGCCTGCTGGGAAGTGCTGAAAGGCTAAGATTCAAAAAAATAATAGACAGATTAGATCTTCAAAAAACACCTGAGGAAATACGTACTGAGCAATATATGTTCACGCTAGGCGCGATCCTAGTTACTCTATTTTTTCTAAAGGTAAATATTCTGCTAGGCTGCGCTTCTGCCATCTTCATCATGCTGGGCTGGTTGTATCCGGTCGTGGAGCTTGAAAAGGTTATTGAGAAGAAGAATAAAAATATCTCATTGGATTTCCCGGCTTTTTACAGCATGGTTTATTACCAGTATGTAAAGTCGGTCAATATACATTTTGCCGATGTACTCAAGGATTATATCCCAAATGCGAATCCGGATATTGCGGAAGAGCTTGGCGTAATGCTGGACAACATCGATTATGGAGAAGAGTTTGCCTTCAAACAGTTGAAGAAACGTATCCCGATGCACTATATCATCAAATTCTGCGACATTATGGAAACCAGACTAAAGGGGTATGACAATGTGTCTCAGATGGCTTATCTCAAGAATGAATTGGATGGTTTCAGAATCAGGGCACTGGAAGAGGAACTTGAGAGCAGGGAGCGCAGCAGTGCAAGAATTCAGTTAGTACTTATTATTGTTCTGGCTATTTACATCGTTATCTATTATTTGTTTACCATTTTGAGTTCTATGAAGCTGTTTCAATAATTCGAAATTATTTCTAGGGAGAGATTAGGATGAAAGAGACTATTGAAAAATTCAAGGGGTTTTGGGCTGATGAAAAAGGTGAAGTGGGCATTAAGCAAATTGCGATGACAGTCGGTGTTATTATTCTGATTGGAGTTGTAGTTACTTCTTTGAGCAGTGGGAGTACTCTAGCTGATTGGGTTGGAGATGTTTGGGATGCTGTTTTTGGTAAAATAAAGGATGTTTTTGATCTTCCAGAGTCATGAGATGCAAAGTATAGCAAAAGCAATCCTAATCACTATTGTCACAACGGCAATGATTCTGGTGTTTATGAATCTGGCGTTCTTCTTCCCATGGTACTTGACGCTAGTTGTTGAAACCTATAATGTCTCACAGATCGTAGCTGGTGATAATTATTTGAAGAATTCTGATTATGAGGATGCACTGGATAGATTGCAGAAACGTCCGATTTTTCGCGACAAGGCAGATGATATTAAAATTACAGTTTTGAATGAGGACAAAGAGGATGCCCGTGGGGGAGATGATGCAACCGATTATTATGAGATGCCGGAATCAGATAAACCTTACCGACAGAGAGGGAAGTCTCTTCAAGTAGAGATCAAAGCGGTATATCCTTTTTCAATCACCCTCTGGGGGAAACCAGTGGAGCGTGAGATGCCTGTCAGATTCTCCATGACGACCACGGGTCTGAAGCATTATAAAGATCTAGACTACTATTAGAATTGATAGGAATGACTGACGGTGAAGAATATTGCTATAGGAATAATGTTGGTTATTTTTCTTTCGGTTATTATTGAGCCTTTGGTAGAAATGGCCCTTGTGTTTAAAGAAAATGTAGTACTAAGCACAGCGATTAATAACGCATGTAGGGTGGCAAAGGATCGAAGTCTGGAGTATGAGTCGCTACGCGGATTAGATGCGGAAATAGATGAAGAGAAGTTCAAAGAATATTTCTCGGATGCCTTCGAGAGTGCCATGGACTTAACATTACTGACCAGTGACGGCGATACACTTGAATTTAAATCGAATGACAGCAAATACAACGATTTTCAGGTCACTTTAAATTTCTCCTCGGTTACCAATTACGAAACAGAACAACTGGTGACGAAAGTAGAAATCAAGGCCGAATCCACTTATAAATTTAAAACACAATATTTAAAGCTGGCCGAAGCAGCGGGGGAAGATGTCGATTATAAGCTGATCAGTGTAAGAACATACCTTCTCTCCGTTAAGAATTAATGAAAGGAACAATCGGAATGGACTATATCATGGTAACTTTGCAGACCGGTATTGCTCAAAGGATAGACCTGAAGGTTCCGGTGTTTGTGACTATAGAGGAACTATTGGTTATGCTCGCTTCTTCACTTCACGTAAAGATGAACGGTGATGTTAGACTTCAGGCAGAACCGCTCGGGAGAATTCTGAATAATAGCAAGACTTTGGATCAAGAAGGTGTAGCCCATGGCGCACTGCTCACACTCATCTGAGAAGGAGCGATGAAATGAATGGCAACCTGTTAAGCGGTGGATTAGTCATGAAAGCTGGAGAATCACTGCTTATTACGGATATCAAGAACTATACAGGCACTTACTTCGTTGATTTGGATCACCCTCATGCAGCGCCAACTCACTATGAAGGGCTGTTCTGGTTCATGAACGAAGCCGGCAACTTCCTTTATTACAGTGATCAGTTAAAGGGAAATGCACTCTGTAAGCTGGATATCGAACAACAGAAGGAAGAACTATTACTTGATAAACCCTGTTATCAGTTGCTGCGTCACGAAGATTGCTTGTATTACATTCATGAGGAAGATCATCGATTGTACTGCTATACAACTAACAGCAAACGTAATACAAGGCTGATTGATGAGCATGTAGATAGCTTTCTTATGTATGAAGGTTTACTTTATTGTGCAACGCCACGGGGAATCATCCGAAGTACTGAGTCCGGAGGGCAGAGAGAATCGATAAGCGGCATGGTAACGACTGGGCTGATTATGGTTGGAGACATTCTCGCATGTGCGGACAAGAAGAATAGACATTGCTTGACGCTACTCGATCTTAAAACTAACGACACAACAGTTATGAATGGTATAGATGTCGCTAGTATCAGCACAGATGGCAGATATATTTATTGTACTAACCGGCTAAACGGCAACAGTATTTATCGAATAGACCCAGTGCATGGGGGAAGTATTCGGATATGTGGAATGAGCGCTGATTATTTGCATGTTTTGGAGAATGATCTTTATTTTTGCAACGGTCGTGAATGGCATCGACTCTCTCTATTTGGGGGAGAAGCCGAGACAATAACCTACACAGGAAGGTACAGCCATGAGTGATGAATTCAGCCGTCAGCCTCGTTTCTTGCCGGATATGCCTAGGGGAGAAATTGATGTTCCTAATCCACCCATGATTAACGAGAAGCCAGAAATCTCTTGGTTTGGAATATTACTCCCACCTATCGTGATGTTGATTATTACCGTATTAATTGCAATGACTTCACAGTCCATCTATTTACTGATCTCAGTTGCGACTACCGTGATGACTCTAATCGGCTCTCTTACAGGGGCGACAACGCAGATCAGAAAATATAAACGGAAAAAGAAAGAACGAGAAGAGAAATACCTTCAGTTTATTACCGATGTGCGCAGTGAATTATCAATCGCTCGCGAACAGCAGGTAAAAGCCATGAATGAAATGAGCCCGGAGCCAGCGGAATGTGTGCAGAGAATTTTGCGTAGAGATAACAAGCTGTGGGAAAAAACACCGTCTCATAATGATTTTTTGGCTCTGCGAATCGGGGTAGGCGGTGCACCGCTCGAGCTGCAGATCAAATACACCAAACAGGCGATTATTCTTGAAACGGACCCGCTCTTGATGGAGCCGCAAAGATTGGCTATGGAATTCGAGAAGGTCTCGAACGTTCCCATAACGGTTAATCTAGTGAGCTCTGAAATATGCGGGATTGCCGGGGAGAGTAATAAGACAGCCGACCTTATAAAGCTAATGCTTCTACAGCTAGTGACTCATCATGGTTATGACGATGTCAGGATTATTGTTCTTGCCGCAGAGGATGAGCTGGATAAATGGGATTGGCTAAAATTTGTACCCCACCTATGGGATGACGGTTTTAATATCAGATTTCTTTTATGTGGTAAAGCCATTGCCCATCAGACTTTGTCCGAGATTTATGGCGCTTTGAAGGAGAGAGAGATGAGGCCTTTGGGTGGTGGGGTTTTGCCGCATTATCTCTTTATTGTTGAAGATGCTTCCTTGCTCGAGAGTGAGCTAATCAGTAAATATTTATATAACGGCAGTGCACAGCTTGGGGTATCAACCCTATTTATCGCCAAGAATTCCGCTTATTTGCCCATGAACTGTAAAACCGTTATTCATTTAAATGGAAAAAGCGGTGAAATGGCCAATCGATTAACCGGAGAGAAGATTGTGTTTACACCGGACCAGGCAGACATTAAAGACTTGGATCTGGTGGCGAGAAAGCTTGCGCCGCTGCGGATTAAGAATGCAAACGCTAACTTCTCGTTACCGTCCTCCATCACACTGATGGAAATGCTGAAGAACGAAAAGGTATCTGAAGTAAATGTGATGTTGAACTGGACCCGTAACAAAACTTATATGGGTATGAGCGTACCTATAGGGATAAGGGCTGGTGGAGAAGCTTTACATCTGGATATGCATGAGGCTGGGTTCGGACCCCATGGTCTAGTAGCCGGGACCACAGGCTCTGGAAAAAGTGAATTACTGCAAAGTATCATCGTATCCCAAGCGATTCATTACCACCCCCATGATATTGCTTTTGTACTTATCGATTACAAAGGGGGAGGCATGGCAGATGTATTCAAGGGAATGCCTCATCTAGTCGGTACCATTACGAATCTGGATGGGAATCAAACGACGAGAGCTCTGCTATCTATCAAAAGTGAGCTCATGCGGAGGCAACGTGTCTTCTCGGAATATGGCGTGAACAATATTGATAAATACCAAAAATTATTTTATAGCAAAAATGTAAAAGGTGACATGCCAGCCATCCCTCATCTAATTATGATTGCGGATGAGTTCGCGGAGCTGAAGCAGGATCAACCGGATTTCATGAAAGAGCTTGTAAGTACGGCCCGGGTAGGTCGAAGCCTTGGCGTTCATTTGATCCTTGCTACACAGAAGCCTGCCGGCGTAGTGGATGATCAGATTTGGAGTAACTCGAAATTTAAAATATGTCTTAAAGTGCAGGATGAAGCTGATAGTAGGGATGTTGTTAAGCGTCCTGATGCGGCCATGATTAAGGAACCGGGACGGGCCTATATACAAGTAGGGAATGATGAGATCTTTGAGTTGTTCCAGTCTGCTTATTCCGGTGCTGATTATGATTCGAAAGGCGAACTGCAGAAACAGGAGAACAAGCCGAAACGAATCTATAAGATAGCCCTGAATGGTAGAAGCGAGCAGATCTTTCCGCTGGAGGAAGAGAAAATAGCCAAAAATGAGTCGGCCTCCCAGTTGCATGCCATGGTTGAATACATTACGGAGACTGCCAAGCAATATGGGATTTCTCCAATAAAAGGGCCTTGGCTACCGCCGCTGCCTGAAGTAGTTTACCTTGATTCCTTGCTTACGAATAGCTTTGCGGAGGGTAGATGGCCGCAGCAGCAGAAGCTGCTCAGTGTGCCCGTGGGGATCATGGATGATCCAAGAGGACAGAGACAGGAAGCGCTGGAGATAGATTTTGCATCTGAAGGCAATCTGTTTGTCTATGGAACGCCGGGTACGGGTAAAACTGTGTTCCTCAAAACGTTATGTATTTCCATGGCCCTGATGTATCCGCCGGATGAGGTCAATATCTATATTATGGATTTTGGGGGGAGCTCGCTTAAAGCTACGGAGAAACTCCCTCATGTCGGCGGTGTAATGACACTGGAGCAAGAAGATAAGATTGATCAATTTATACGTTTTGTGTTCAGGGTTATGGAGGAACGAAGAACGTTGTTTGAAAATACGGGCAGTGAAGGATTCAGCGATTACCGTAGAAGTGGTCGGAAATTGCCATCATTTGTAGTCATGGTCGACAACTACTTCGCTTTATCGGAGACCTACGAAGATTTTGATGCACAAATGGTGCTGCTGGCTCGTGAAGGCTTTAAATACGGTATTTATATGGTCGCCACAGCAACCAACAGTGCATTGGTCAGATATAAATTTTCGGTCAACTTCAAGATGGCGATTAGCTTCCAGATGACCGAGAAGAGTGAATATGACGGTATTGTGGGACGAACGGAAGGGTTGGAGCCAGCAAAGGTTCCAGGCAGAGGGCTAGTACGAGGCAAACCGCCTTTGGAATTTCAGACATCGCTTCCTGATTATCAACATACCGCTACTGAGCTTATCTTGGAGAGAATGGAGGCCTTGCATCTAAGTGGTGCCACTCCAATTCCAGTGATGCCTTCTACAATTGACCTATGGCAGCTCAATAATGATACAGAGCAACTGGCTATAGGCTTGGCTAACAATGATTTACTACCCGTCTTTATAGATCTTCTTGCTACGCCGGTACTGATGGTAGCTGGAGAAGCGATGTCAGGCAAAAGCACTTTGCTAGTCTCGTGGATGAAGCTGCTGAGTGATAAACAGGATCTTGAGGTGTATGCGTTGGATTCCTCCGCTATGGGAATTTACGAGCTGATGCAGCAGCCATACGTAACGGATCTATCGAATGTGGATGATCTGGATGATTTCATTGAAGGGATAAAGGAACAACTGGAAACCAGACGCAGTGAGCTTCTCTCTTGCAGAATGTCCGGTGGTGACGTTGGCGCATTGATGAAGCAGTGGAAGCAGATGATCTTCGTCATTGATCGTCTAAGTGAATTTACAAGCGGAGACATGTACATGCTGCAAGAGCTGATTGAGCGAGTTGTGAAGCAAGAACGCGGTATGAAGGTGGCTGTTCTAGCGGCAGATAACACAAGTGATCTTACCTCTAATTGGGATTCTTTGGGCAAGACGATAAGGGAAGAACAGGCCGGGATCTTGCTAGGTAAAATTAAAGAACAAAATCTGTTCAATGTGTCCTTACCTTATGGAACCCAGGAGAAGGATGGGGAGCAAGGCGATGGCTATCTCATTGTGAAGAATAAATACACCGGATTAAGATGCGCTGTATGGAGTAAGGAGAATCAAGTTACTGCAGGCATAGGAGTCTAGGATGGAGGTGCAGCCAGTGTCAGTTAGTCCATCAGAAATCAGGGGAAACGCTTCACAGATCCATAGTTTAACTAATGAAGTGAACAGTGCTTCAAAAAAGCTGCAAAGTGATTATACACAATCAGCCAGCTATTGGACCGGTACAGCTTCTAAGGCATTTCAAAGTGAATACAACGAGTTGGATCATGAGATTAAGACCTTGCTCAGAACGCTGGATAGGCTCGAAAGTGGAGTCCAAAGAGTGGCTTCAGAAGTGACCCGTGCCGAACAAGAGAGAGAAGAAAAGCGAAGGTTGGCAGAGAAAGCGGCGCAAGAGGCGCTGAAGCAAAAGCAATTGGAAAAACAAAGGCAAAGCCAAAAGTAGTGACAGGGTGTTGAGGTAGAACTGCTTTGAAAGGAGGTGAATAATGTGGCGGGAAACAATCTTACATTTAATCCAGATCAGGCACTTGGTGTAGCAAAGTCAATCAAGACTAAAGCAAGCAATGCAGATACACTTATCAAACAATTGCAAACTGAAATCCATGCCGTTAGCGGTTGGTGGCAAGGAGAATCACAGACTGCTTTTGTACAACAATTCGACGGACTTATGCCTAGTTTTAAAGAGCTGGTTCTCTGTGTAGAGAATATCAGCAAGAACCTAACACAAATTGCTAACATCAAGCAACAAGCTGAGCAAGAAATGGCAAGTAAACTGCGCGGAAAATAATGCGGGTTGTACATAACAAGGCAGATCTTTGAATCATCTGCCTTGTTAGTATGATTTTAAGGAATGATGAAGTGATTTTTATTTGGGGGGATCTGAAAATGAAGCTGACCGAACAACAATACATAACGCTGGCAACCGTTCTAGAAGCAGCAGATGGTCTCGAACTAACAGATAAATTGGCTTTTGCAGGTGCAACAGCCTATGCCTATAAAGATGAGTATAACGATAGATTAATTATCTTTACATATAAAGGCTCGGATTGGCTCGCTGATCTTCAGTCTCTGTTAAGCGGCCAAAGCAGCATGCCGGAGGAAGCTTCAAGATTTGTACTGAAGAACAAAGGAGAGGGGAATTGCCAGGTTACAGGTTATTCCATGGGCGGAGCTTTAGCTCTTTATGCAGCATCGGTTAATGAGGGGGTCGGTGGTGTAGTATTCGATGCTCCGGGAATCGCAAACCTTTTGACCACGGAGCAAAGTGGGAAGGTTCAAGTTAAGAATATTGTGGCCTATAACAGTCTTGTATCTGCATTAGGTAAACATAACGAAGAGATTGTATTTGCTAGATCGGGTATAGAGGGAACGGATTTCTTAATTCCTGATTCTCTTTGGCAGCGGTATACCTTTGATTCCCAGGGGAATGTGATTACAGGTGAAAAAGGGAATGCCTATGCTATGTTGTCCAGGATTAATACCTTAACGGAAGACCATACGCCTGTTTTTGATGCTGTTATGAGTGGATTTGGGGATACCGTCGGACTAACCGAACGTGCATCAGATCATTTGGGGTATGTGATCTTTACCTTAATAGATCAACTGGATGTTGGAAAAGTACGAGGTGCACTGACTGAAATTGCTCACAAATATGAGCGAATGGTGGATGAAAAGTTCAGTGTGTGGAGAACCGAAATGAATAATATTCCGGAATCCTTTCTCTTTGACGATATTCATGCGAAGTTCGAGCAATTATCTGAGGCAGCCATGCTTGAGGCAGCGGAAGTGGCGGAGGAGTTTAATGAAATTACACAGGCTGTCTTATCCATTCTTCTGATTTGCAGTCCGATAGGGGATCAACTGATGGATCATATTGAAGAGTGGCTCGATAAATTGACGGACGCCATCATGGGATGTATGGAGAAGCTATCTAACCAAATGACAGGACACCTCGATAAGGTGGTTGAAACTTACATGAATCAAATGTTCAAATTCCCGGAATTGAAGCTGGATTTTGAATTCTAGCGTGAACTGGATCGTCATCACAAAGGAGTGAAGCTGCATGAACAAGATTTGTACAAGGAAGGTGTTGACTCTGATGTTGTTAGTATCAATGTTTAGCTTTATGGGTTGTGGATCTGAGTCCAAAGATGAGAAAGCGGCAAAGAAAATTTTGAGCTCCTTACATGAAAAGTATGGAGAGGAATTTGTCCTTGACGGTATAGGCGGCGGCTGGGGAACGATGAACAACAATACGTTGAAGGCGATGGTTTATCCGAAAAAAGATGAAACGCTAAGATTTCCTGTTGAAATTACGAAGGATCTGAAAAAGGTCTATGACAAGTACTTAAACCAAGTAGTTGCCAGAAATGAGGAACCACACATTCAAGAAATGGCTGCTAGTATTTGGCCTGACAGTAAGGTTATCGTCGCCAACGAAACAGGTCTAGTTTATCCCGAACATAGCGATACCAAGATATCCTATGAGCAATTTCTGAAGTTATATCCAACGAATACACAGGTTGTAACAGTATATTTAAATTGTGATAACTATATGGATAATAAAGGAAACTCGGATCGGGATAAAGAAATTGAAGCCCAGTTAGCATTTGTGAAAAGGTTAGAGGAAAACAAATATGTCAGTAGTCTAATTACTATAGCTTACCTCACTCCTGATGCTCATAGTCGCTTGGATGACATCAAAAAGACAGAATCAGATGTGGATCTTTATTATAGTGATGAAACGAAGGAAACAGGAATAGTTAACATTGTAACGATGGTTGGTTACAGTTTAGGGGCAGATGGGGAGATTGAAGAATCCCGAGAAGAAATAGAAGAGTATTATGAAATATGGAAAGAGAAAAGAATAGAAAGCTTTGAACAAAGAGGGGGATTGTAATGGCTGATCCTGATATTCTTTCAGAGATTGAGTTAAAGCAAATCTCCCAGATTGTTTATTTAGATATATTAGATAATAAAGACCTTGGGAAAATATATACACGTAAGAACGACAAAATCACTCTCGGCGAAGTTCTCAGTTTCTACTCTACACCCGAAGGTCAGCGGCAATTAAAAGAGCGCTTTCCCAACGATCTTAACGGAGTTAAAGAATACGACCAGTGGATTGTTCTCATAGAGCAGATGAATAAACCTCCATATAAGAATTGGGAGATTTCCAATATCGTCTCTCATAATAAAAAAGAGGAATCAGGCTTTGTTGCATTTACAGTGGATACCCTTAACGGAGAAAAGGTAGCTGCGTTCCGGGGTAGTGAACCTATGGAAAACCCACTTTACCGCAATGACTGGAAAAATAACGGGACAACGGCGTACTCCATTGAAGCTATGCAGCAAACGGAAGCGAGAGAGTATATGAAAAGCTTTAAGACCGACGGCAGTTATGATTTATATTTGACCGGGCATTCGCTAGGAGGCAACCTGGCTTTATATTCTTCCTTTATTCTGTCGGAGGATCTGCGTAAACACCTCATTTCGGCTTCAACCTTTAATGCTCCGGGATTTAATGGAGATGTACTAGACAAGTTCAAATCGAATATTGATGAAATGAATGAAAAAGGGCAAATCAAAGAGTTCAGGAATAAATATGACATCGTACCGGCTTTATTCCTAAATCCCTCGGCAGGTATTTATATAGATACTGAATCTGAACGGGATGACGTACTGGCTCATCACTCCTTATTCTCACTGAAGACCAATGGAAACAACACCTTTCTACTTTCGGATTCCCAGACACGGGGTTTAGTTCCTAACCTCGTGCATAATATTACGGTTGGTTTGGAGGTCATCCCTGATTTTCTGAAGGAGAGTTTGGTTGAAGGGGTGTTCAAAGTACTGGATGGGGAAGTGGATTTACGGCCATTAGCGATTGCAGGAATAACGGTAGTTGGAGTATTACTGGCGACTGTTGGGCCTGTTGCAGTTGTTACTGCGGCGATTACTACAGCGTTAGCTGTACTCGTTGGTACTATAAAAGCATTGATTGCGCTTTATATAATCGGTTTTGTCATTGACAGTGTCATTCCCTGGATTAAGCAAAAGGTGGAAGACATCAAGGAGAGAGTGGTTTCCTTTTATAATCAAAGTGTTGAATTTGTAACGAATATGGTTACAGAAGCTGTCCGAGTCACTAATCTAATCGGTGAAAGAATTGCGGAGTTTTCACAAAAGGTAAAACAAGCAGTCTCTGATGTTATGACAAAAATGAAAGATGGCTTCAACCGGTTTGTGGATAACACTATTCAATATGTAAAAGCTCAGAAGGAATATTGGATCGGTGTAAAAGACAAAGCGATGAAGAAAATGGGAGATATATTCCAAAGTGTAAAAGCTAAAATCAAGAAAACCAAGGATGAATTTATCGCTGGCGCCCGTACGATTAAAGATTCAGCAATCAGCAAAGTTAAATCGACCATTACAAAAACTATAACGAAAATTGCAGTTGCATCCGCCAGTGTCATTCAAGGAGCCAAGATTTTGGCGAATATGGATAAACTGGAGAGTCTGCAGAAAAGCCTGGTGCGTAAGGAGGAGAGCATTGCTGAAATTGTCGAAAGGATATTGTCTATAGCCTCTGGAGTAAGTTCTAATGTGGGCAGAGCTTATAGTGAATCTTATGTGCAAGCCCAATTAAGAGAGTTGCTGCGTATAAGCAATGAAGTTAGGACACAGAAAAATCGTGTAACAACAGCAATTCATAGCAAAACCGCAGGCCTAAAATACACGATAACAAAATATCGGGACATCGAATCCAAGATTGTTGCGGCTGCCCGCGCAAGTACTAATACAATGCGCCTGAACTAAGCAATAGGCAACTAAATTGAGAGGAGCAGTTATATGAAAAAAATAATGAGTTCGCTGGTTGTATTAATAATGGTAGCCCTGTTGTCTTCGAGTTTTACGGGGTTAGCCGCAAGTCTTCCATTGAGGGTAGTAGTTAATGGAGAAAAGGTGATTTTTCCAGATGCCCAGCCTTTTATTGATGCGCAGCAAAGAGTCCAGCTTCCAGTTCGTTTTATAAGTGAAGCTCTTGGAGCTGAGGTGTTATGGGACAGTAAGGCTAAAAAAGCGACAATTTCGCTTGAAGGCAAAACCATGGGTGTCTATATCGGGAAAAAGAGCTATGAGCTTAATGGAACGACGAAGCAAATGGATACGGCTGCACTGTTTAAGCAATCAAGAACGTTTGTCCCACTTCGTTTTGTATATGAAGGGCTCGGTGTAAACGTGAAATGGGATGATGCCGTGAAGACGGTTTATATTACTACTCCGGGGAATGAGCCTCCTACGAGTACTCCAGAAACAGGGAATTCAAGTGAACCAAAAGTAGCAACGGTTGAAGGTTTTAAAATTCCATACACTGAGTTAGGACCAAATAGGGAACCTGTCTATATTTCAAATTCTAAACTCACAGTGTTTGGTAGTTCTGAGCCAGCAGAGGGTAAATACCTTTTCCAAATCACAGTTCAATATGAAGTTAAAGATGCTGATCCTGTGCAAGCAGCTAATGAGGCAGAAGAAATTCTAAAACAAAAGATTGAAAGTAATGTGGTGGATTCTATTATGGAGTATGTAAGATCTAAAAGAGAAAGAGTGGATGTATTACCAATAAAGGAATTCTCAGATAAAAACTTTAAAGTTATAGTGCAATCTAAGGAGTGGGGGAGTGTACATCTTTCCATATGGAGGAAATAGGATTTATGAATAGATATGAAAATATTATGAGATAGGTGAATATATGAAAAAATCTATACGTATTTTTGCGATAATCGTATTATTATTTCAATCTATTAATACTTTTGTTTTCTCAGAGGAAGCGATAGACGATCCTTTGGAGAGCTTACCTAAAACACCAGAGGAAGTTATAAAATATATTAATAATGATATGGAAAATATATATGGCTGGCCTGATTATTACCCAGTTAAAGTAGGTAGCAGGGACCTAAGAAAAGATTTACTTCAAAAAAGTATTGATTCTAACCGTAATAATTATGAAATAGTTTACGGAGAGCCTCATTACTGGTTGGAACATAGTAAAATGCATGCCTTCTCTGGTTATTCAAAAGATGGCGAGGATGTCTCAGCGGAAGGCGCGCCCTGGTATGCAGGTTGGAGTGGAAAGCAGATACAAGATTTCAATATGGTTCATCGTCCATGGAAAAATGAAAAAGTTAAAGAGTTGTACAATATTACAGAGAATAATTTCGATGATTATAGCAATAGGAAAAGTGAATATCTAAAAGATTCTAATGGAACTTTTGAAAAATCCATTATCGATGGATTAAATAGAGATTACGCTGAAAAAACATACGCTGAATTCATCTATAACAATCAAAACAGTACACTTAAAGGCAGTCCTGTGTATACAAGGGATGCGACTCCGTCTAAGGGTGGTCAGTGGATAGATTATGTACATGTCCTGCAACCGCCTACATATCTGTCATGGGGATCGGGTCGTATCTACATTGAGGGTTCTAACGGAAATATCACTTACTTAGGCATTCCTATCGCTCCTTTTATTTTGCAGGTAAATGACTTATCCCCTCATTTCGAAACGATGCCAACCGGCGCATTAGAGGAACAAGAGGTAACTGTTGGGATTAGACTCAGATCCAGCTTCGCTACCCAGAAAACAACAGATTTTGCTTGGAAGATTACGAGTAACGGGAAGGAAATTCCCGTAAAATACCACGGCCATGCGTCAACGTTGGCTGGTGAAATTAAGCTTGCAGCTAATGCGGAGGACAATATTCTTTACGCGACATTTACTATGCCAGATGGGGATGTGAACATACGATTTAATCTGAACAGTCAAAAGTCACCTAAGGAAGTTTTGTACGAAAATAATGAGCTTTATGGATGGATTCAGAAGGTCACCGCGATGCCAACGACCAAAGGCTCTTTTGATCTGGATTACAATGTGTTATCAAAAAAAGTGAACTTCGGTTTAGCTGATGGCGCTGCTATAAAAGCTGTTTTACAGCCGCCCTATGCTAATTTCACTTGGAGTGGGAATGCTACAGGTGCTTTGGAAGTTACTAATAATACGGATGCGATCTATCGCTATTTTCGAGTGGAGAACAATCCCGCTGTGAATGATGCTGCCAGTACAATAGTGAGAAAACCTGACATTATAGCTAGTTTGCAGCGCCCTGATTTTGGCGATGATCCGGTTAACGGTAAATGGTATAGTAATCCAGCTCCGTACACGCCTAATCAGAAGTCAGGAAATATAAGTTTCCAGGGTACCGTGAGCAGAAATTACACCCGTGATTATCAGGTTTGCAGCACTAGTAAGAATGCGGCAGGCCAAGACGTTGAATCTTGTAAAACATATACGACGAGCGGCAGCACCTCGGCTCCGTTTACACCCGGGCAAGACGTCAAAACCATTCGGACCTATATTTATAATGGGCTCGAACAAATCGCGCCGAAGTTATACAAGAATTCAATAGAAAATAACAAAGCAGATAGTTTGATCAGAAAGCTTCTCTGGACAAGTGAGCCTTACAACTATAATGTGATCCGCTGGATGGCTCATGAAGATGAGAATAAGATCTTGCAGGACTGGACGAAGGTTAAGGGTAAATTCGAACGGATCTTTACACAGCAGGCAAGCGGAGATGTCGGCTGGAAGGTAGAGAATAGCATGGCTCAAGCTTATAAGAAGGCCAGAGATACCGCAAAAAAAATGCTTAACAACAAATCTGCTTACGACACTGCCGTGTTTGCAACTGATAAACAACTGCAAGGCTATGATTATCCAATTAAATCGGGGTATTATTTTAATCCAGTTGGAACCTATACCTTTACGCTGGAGACAGTGATGTTTAAGGACACGGATAAAGACACCGTGGATCATAAGGAGCTTGTTGAAGACCTTACGAATTCATTCCGCTATGAAACTGATCTTATGTATATTAATAAGGAGAAGGATGCGGTTAATCTGCGGAATGAGCCGCTCAGCAAAAACGGTAATAACTTTGCGAGAAAGCCAGCAGCATTATCAGTAGAGAATGACACGGGTGTGAATAATGAGAAATTGCTGACGGTTGAGAAAGGCTTTACTAAAGAGGTAGAAGAAATTCCATATTCACAGGATAGAGAAAGTGATAAAGGCACCCATGAATTCTGGAAAAATATCCTGGAAGGTTACTCGCAGTCTAGCACACTGGGTAGCTTCAACAATTTCAAATACCGTGAATATGTAGGCTTGAATCAGCATATGTACAAGATCACGGAGAAGTCTACAGTAACAATTACGATTAACAAAGACAAACTCCCTGTCTATACTACAGCTGAAATGCCAGACGGTAAGTACTATGTCAAGGCTTGGCTGGCAGATGTGGAGCTGTCCAAGAGTACCAATGCCTACAAATCATTAGGCAAATTAAACGGCATTAAGCCGCTGGATCAGATTGAGGTTACGGTAAAAGGCTCCATGTTCGATGACTTGAATAACTAAAGGACAGACACCCCTCATGCAAAGTTGCATGGAGGGTGTTTTTATTAAATTGTAAGACAAATAAGTTTCACGCTATACATTATCCTTATATTTCTCGCTTAAACGCTTATCGTCCTTATAAGGATGCCGAAGGCGTTTATACTTGTTGTGATAGCGCTTCATTCGACGTATAATTAGGACTGGTGATTGCTTTTTTAAATGATATTATTCATTTTTGTATGGGTATTGTATTTACTTCTAACTAGAGAAAGGGAGATCATTGCTGTGAAGCTATTGGGAGCGATTGAAGCAGGAGGAACAAAGTTTGTATGTGGGATTGGTTATGAGGACGGTACCATTGTTGACCGAGTTAGCTTTCCGACAACTACACCGGAAGAAACGATGGGACTAGTAATAGATTATTTTAAAGAGAAGAATGTAGAAGCTTTCGGAATCGGATCTTTTGGACCCATTGATCCTGTGCTGGACAGCCCTACTTATGGTTACATAACAACGACACCAAAACCTCATTGGGGACAATATAATCTGGTAGGCACCATGGCTGAGCAATTTAACGTTCCGATCGGCTTTGACACGGATGTGAATGGTGCGGCGCTTGCAGAGAGTAAGTGGGGAGCAGCTAAAGGTCTGGACAGTTGTCTGTATATTACGGTTGGGACAGGCATTGGAGCAGGAGCGGTTGTTGGCGGCCAGATGGTCCATGGATTGTCTCACCCTGAGATGGGACATATTCTAGTTCGTAGACATCCAGAAGATACGTTTGAAGGTTACTGTCCATATCATGGCGATTGTCTTGAAGGATTAGCCGCAGGTCCGGGGATCGGCAAACGCTGGGGACAACCGGCAGGCGACCTTCCGGTGGATCATCCGGCATGGGAGATGGAAGCGCACTATCTTGCGCATGCACTCATGAATTATGTACTGATTCTGTCTCCGCAAAAAATCGTCATGGGCGGTGGTGTTATGAAGCAAAGCCACTTATTCCCGTTAATTCGTACTAAGCTGCAAGAGCTATTGAACGGTTATGTTCAGCATCCATCGCTTAATGTCGACATTAATAATTATGTTGTGTCACCAGGTCTTGGAGATAATGCTGGGCTTGCTGGAGCGATTGGACTGGCTACATTAGCTCTAGCTAGAAGCTAGTATAAAAAGACATTGACTGTTCGGTAATATATGGTATTCTAGGATCTAACAGTATAGCATTTAATGAGGAAGCACCTCTTTCACGTTTATCGTGAGAGAGGTGCTTTTTTGCGTTTCGGGGTCTACTTGAGAAAGGATTTGTTCGGTCCGAAGGAGGCACTGCCCGGGAAGTTATTGTGCTTGCTGTAAGTTGAGAAAGGTAGGGATGAATATGCAAATTGTATTTATGAACCGTTTATCCAGAATATCTGGAGTGGATCAAGAGATGTACGCCCAGCTGTGGATTGGAGAGGAAGAGGGGATCTGGAGTTTGGGCTGGCGCGATTTTTCAGGGGGGGAGAATTACATCGAGAATTTATGGTATGAAGGTGGTTCTTGGAATGAAATGCTCTGTGTATACAGGCATGAGCTAGCGGTGAAGATGGGAGATGGCTATCGACCCTTAATCGATGGGATATTCCACGAGGAGGATAGTCTTACTGGACGGAATCAGGAGCAACTGAAGCTTCAATATTACAGCGAACATCATGGGAATGAGGTTATTTATGAGGAATTATGTGCTTGGCGCCGTGGAAAAGCTTCGAGTGAACGCAAGGCGCCCTATATTCTCGCCAGTAATCGTCTGTTGCGCTTGTTAAGCACATTTCTACCGCATACGCCAGAGGAGCTGTTACAAATTCCAGGTGTAGGAGAAGGTAAGGTAGCACAGTTTGGGACCGATTGGCTGGCTATAACTACTGTGGCGGCAAGGGAGCATTCCTTTCCTCTAAATTGGGTTCACGAAGTAATTGAAGAGGAGTCTTTTGTAAATTGGCTTTATAAACAGAAAGAGGTCAAATATAAGAAGCAACTTGAACGACTGCGCTTACGGCGGATTTTACTGCAGGGGATCGAGAATGGATTGGGTTTGGAACAGCTTAAGGTGAATAGTGGAGTGAACCGGCGTGAACTGATTGAAGTGGTAGAGGAACTAGAAAGAGAAGGTTATTCCGTTGAGAAGCTGATCCATGTAGAGCTTGGTAATATGCCACAGAATGAGCAAGAAGCGGTATGGAATGCATATGTGGAGCTCGGTGATCTCTTTCTAAAACCGGTGTTAAATAAGGTTTATGGAGAGGGGTTTTCCGCTGCTGAAGGATTGGATATTTATTATGAGCGCCTGCGATTGATCCGCATTCGTTTCCGTCGAGAGCAAACGCATAAAGTGGGGATGGCAACTAGTTTTTAATTGTCCACATACCAAAAAGACGAAGGCTACCTTATACCTTACGGTTACAGGGCCTTCGTCTTGCTTATTCGTCCGATTCTTTTCATAGCCATTCCTTCTTGCGGAAAACATACAGCATCCCACAGCCTAACGTCAACATAACGCCTATAACGCCATAATAGCCGTATTTCGTATGAAGCTCGGGCATATGATCAAAGTTCATACCGTAGATTCCGGTAATTACGGTCAGAGGCATGAATATTGTTGTGATCGCAGTAAACACTCTCATAATTTCATTCGCGCGATTGGCGATACTGGATTGGTAGGCCTCTCGTAAGTTGCCCATGAGATCGCGATACGTCTCAAAGGTTTCAGATATTTTAACCGCATTTTCATAAATGTCGCTAAAATATTTCTGCAGCTGATCATCAATCAGACGGAGGTCTTTTTTATTTAGGGTATTGATTACTTCTTTTTGTGGTCCCAGCATTTTCTTCAACCATAGAATTTCACTTCGCAGACCGATAATCTCACTTAGATGAGATTTCTTGGTATGCATTAGGATATCCTCTTCAAGCTTCTCAATTCGAGCTTCAATCCGGTCGCCGACGGAAAAATAGTTATCCACGACAAGGTCAATAAGTAAGTAAAGGAACATATCTGGTTCGCTTACCTCTTGCTCCCAGAGCATAGGCTTTAGGATTCGAAGTTCATTGATCTTTTGTTTCGTTACAGTGATGATGTAATGTCTTCCAAGGAATACATTGAGCGCCCGTAGGAAAATTTCTTCATCATCAAAGCGGATGCTATTTACAACTATAAAGTAGTGGCTTTCGTATATTTCGATCTTCGGACGCTGATCCTCTTCGCTAAGGCAATCCTCAACAGCAAGATCATGTAGGTTGAACAAAGGCTGAAGCAGCTCTAAATCCTCTACATCGGCGTCAATCCAATAGAACCCTTCCGTTGGGGGTGTCAGTGTTTCATCAATTTCATCAATAGGTGTAAAAACCCCTGCATTCACCAGCCGGATTTTCATCTGATTTCACTCCTCCTATCCCCAGGTCTTCACCAGGGACTGCTAAATTAAGCACAGAGAAAAAAATCAGCTTGGCCGGCGTTACATCAATACATAGGGCCAAATGACGTTTCGAGGGCATGAAGAAGAACTGCTCCCGCCGCCGGCAAGCTGATGATTATCCTGTGTGGTTGCTCATTCTGTACACTAATTTGCGAGCTCGGGTCGCCTTCCATTCTTCTTCTCACCTCTTCTTTTCGTTCAGGTATGAAATACTTGTCTAGTATAACAACGGAGTATGCCTCTTTCAAGCAAATTTATTGTGATTTTGAGGCTTCTTCAGCATTGTATGGACTTGACGAAAAGGAGGTTCATGATTTAAAGTGAATTTTAAAGTAATTTAATTGAATACAGCTAAATCTTATCAAGAGCAGGTGGAGGGACTAGCCCTATGAAACCCGGCAACCGGCGTGTAAACGCACGGTGCTAATTCTTGCGGAACTTCTGCAGACGTCTAATCGTCTTCAGGAACATTCTGGCAGATGAGAGAGGCGCATATGACTGTAGATATGACCTTTCTCGATTTCCGAGGAAGGTCTTTTTATTGTTCAGCAAGCCGCATTGCGGCAAAACAACTAAATTCAGCTAAGGAGTGGAAAGACAATGCCAATTAAAATTCCCGACAGTTTACCGGCGAAAGAAGTACTATCCGGAGAAAATATTTTTGTGATGGACGAAAGTCAGGCTTTCCATCAGGATATCCGTCCACTACGGATTGCTATTCTGAACCTCATGCCGACTAAAGAGACGACAGAGACTCAATTGCTGCGTTTAATTGGAAATTCGCCACTACAAGTTGATGTTACGCTATTGCATCCACGATCCCATATTTCCAAAAATACTTCTGCTGAACATTTGAAGAGCTTTTACAAAACCTTTGACGAGATCAGTCACCGCCGTTTGGATGGCCTAATCGTTACAGGTGCTCCTGTAGAGCAAATGGAGTTCGAGGAAGTATCGTATTGGGAAGAGCTGAAAGAGATTTTTGAATGGAGCAAGGATAATGTGACCTCAACCATGCATATTTGTTGGGCGGCACAGGCAGGCTTATATCATCATTTTGGTGTTCGTAAAGTGGCATTGCCTGAGAAATGCTTTGGCGTCTTCGCTCATACGATAAATCAAAATAACATTAAATTGTTGCGCGGCTTTGACGAGGTATTCCATGTACCACACTCCCGTCATACCGACGTCTCCCGTGAAGATATTGAGAATAATCCAGATCTGCAGATTCTGGCTGAATCCGAAGAAGCTGGTATGTATCTAGTGGCTACAAATGACGGTAAACAAATATTTGTGACCGGACATTCCGAATATGATCCTCTATCCTTGAAATGGGAATATGACCGTGATGTGACTAGAGGGATGGAGATGGCTTTGCCAAAACATTACTTCCCTAAAGATGATCCTGAACGTACACCTCCAGCAGTATGGCGTGCGCATGCCAATTTATTATTCTCTAACTGGCTCAATTACTATGTATATCAAGAAACGCCTTATGATATCGACCCGATTGTTTATTAATAACAGCGCTACAATATAAATTAGGAGGCATTAATCATGGATGACAAACTTAGGATTGAAAGTAGACTGGCTCAAATAGGTTCTCTAGAAGATCCAGCCACAGGAGCAATTAATTTTCCGATTTATAATGCAACGGCATTTCGTCATCCAAAACTCGGTCAGAGCACAGGGTTTGATTATAGCCGCACCAAGAGTCCGACCCGTTCGGTGCTTGAGAATGCAGCTGCGGAACTTGAATCTGGAGATGCAGGGTTTGCTTGTAGCTCAGGGATGGCAGCTATTCAAACGATTCTTACCTTGTTCGCTCAAGGCGACCATCTGATCGTTTCGCTGGATCTTTACGGCGGTACCTATCGTTTGTTGGAACGGATTATGTCCAAGTTCGGAATCACTGCTTCTTATGTAGACACGAATGATTTGGATGCACTGGAAGCTTCGCGTCGTCCCAACACGAAAGCTGTATTTATTGAAACGCCAACGAACCCACTGATGATGATCACGGATATTGAAGCCGTGTGTACTTGGGCACGTCACCATGGGCTGCTTAGCATTGTAGATAATACGCTGCTGACTCCGTTTTTCCAACGTCCTATAGAATTAGGTGCGGATATTGTAGTTCATAGCGCTACTAAGTATTTGGGTGGTCATAATGATGTGCTGGCAGGCTTAATTGTATCCAAGGGTGTAGAATTATCAGCTGAAATAGCAATTCTACATAACTCTATCGGTGCTGTTCTCGGACCAACAGACAGTTATCAGTTGATGAGAGGCTTGAAGACGTTGGCTCTGCGTATGGAGCGCCACGAGAGCAATGCACTAGCGATTGCCGACTACTTGTTAGAGCATCCAGCAATTGCGGAAGTGTTCCATCCAGGACTGCCAGATCATCCGGGGCATGAAATCCAGAATCGTCAATCTTCAGGAAATACCGGTATTTTTTCTTTCAAATTAAAAGATGCCAGATACGTAGAGCCTCTTCTTCGTCATATTCGTCTTATCGCATTCGCAGAGAGTCTGGGCGGCGTAGAGTCACTAATGACATATCCGGCTGTACAAACACATGCTGATATTCCTGTGGAGATTCGAAATGCTGTGGGTGTAGATGATCGTTTGCTGCGCTTCTCTGTCGGTATTGAGCATGCAGAGGATTTGATTGCTGATCTTGGCCACGCACTAGAGGCGGCACGGGCTGAAATTGAGTCGAAATAACTGGGATATACTTTTAATCAGGAGTTAGTGGAGAAATAGAGTATAAACTAGCAGTATCGCTTAGTGCGATGCTGCTTTTCTTCTGGATGGGATTTTACGAAGAATGTAAAAGCATTTTTCAAGCTGTTCAGATTGTGATACGATGAGGAAATGAACTGTTCATTTGTATGAGAAAGGGTTGTCATCTTGAAAGGAGACAACGTCTTTTCTTCCTGTTATTTTGTGATTCTACCAATACCCCTAAGGGTTTAAAAGGAGGATGCGAACGATGAGTGCGATAGATCTTATTTTGGACAAAGCCCTACGGGGTGAACGTCTCCAATTGGAAGATACCATCCGACTGTTCGAGAGCAACGAAATTGAGAAAATGGGTGCTGCTGCAAACACCATAATGGAACGCTGGCATCCGGACCCGATGGCCACGTTTGTAATTGGTCGTAATATTAACTATACGAATGTATGTGATGTTTACTGTCGCTTTTGCGCATTTTATCGTAGACCGGGCTCTGATGAGGGCTATGTACTGCCGGATGAGACGATTTACCAAAAAATCGCTGAGACCATCGCTGTAAATGGTACAGAAATACTAATGCAAGGTGGAACGAACCCTAATCTTCCTTTCAGCTATTATACAGATATCCTTCGCGGTATTAAGCAACGTTTCCCTGAGATTACAATGCATTCCTTCTCACCAGCAGAGATTATGAAGATGAAGGAAGTATCTGGATTATCGCTCGAGGAAGTAGTACGTGAAATTCATGCTGCTGGTCTGGATTCTTTACCAGGCGGGGGAGCAGAGATTCTCGATGACCGTACACGCCGCAAGATCAGTCGTCTTAAAGGCTCATGGCGCGAGTGGATGGACGTAATGCAGACAGCGCATAAGATCGGTATGAATACAACGGCTACAATGGTCATTGGACTTGGAGAGAGTATGGAAGAACGGGCACTGCACTTACTTCGTGTGCGTGAGGCTCAGGACGAGTGTATTGCTAATAAATATGATTCAGAGGGTTTCTTGGCCTTTATCTCTTGGACATTCCAACCGGACAATACCAACCTGAAGCTGGATAGACAAACGCCTGAGGAATATCTGAAGACGGTAGCGATTAGTCGCCTTGTTCTAGACAACATCAAGAACTTCCAGTCCTCTTGGGTAACTATGGGACCAGAGGTCGGCAAGCTTTCCCTTCAATACGGCTGCAATGATTTCGGCAGTACGATGATTGAAGAGAACGTAGTATCTTCTGCAGGTGCAACTTACAAGGTTAACATCGAGTCGATTACTCAATTGATCCGCGAAGCGGGCAAAATCCCGGCACAGCGGAATACTCGCTACGATATTCTGCGCGTGTTCGATGATGCTAATGCGAAGATTGATAATGATTTCATCATGCAGAACTAATACCAATTTCATACGGTTACATTTATCGCTTGTTTGTCGTTCATCTTCTTAATTGGATGAATGATAAACAAGCGTTTTTTGTTGTGGAGCTGATTCTAACCGCATTTACCTGTGAACATAAATTCATTATTTTATTACATTTCTGTATACACATTATTATCCAAAAGTGATATCATATTCATATCAAATGAATATCTTTTGGGGGTGCTTTTATGAAGGAGAAAATGCTTCGTCCTGTCAGCGGATTTTGGGTTATCGCATTGATTGCAGTTTGTTTAGCTGGTGGAATTTATGGTGCTGTTCAGGAGTATGTTGCAGTGCCAGTTATTCTGTTCGTTGTAGCTGGGGTTCTATGTACCAGTATTACGGTTGTACAGCCCAATAAGTCGGTCGTTGTTACCTTTTTCGGGCAATATGTAGGGACTATTGCAACGAGTGGATTGTTCGCAGTCATTCCGTTCAGCGTACGTAAGACGGTTTCCCTGCGCGTTCGTAACTTTAACAGTGTGAAGCTTAAGGTCAATGATGTTGAAGGTAATCCGATTGAAATTGCTGCAGTTATTGTCTTCAAGGTGATTAACTCTGCTAAAGCTCTTTTTGATGTAGATAAATACATGGCTTTCGTAGAGATTCAGAGCGAGACAGCACTGCGTCATGTAGCCAGCAAATACCCTTATGATAACTTCAATGAATCCGGCATGTCCTTGCGTGCCAATGCAGACGAAATTGCTAAAGAATTAGCGTCTGAGCTGCAAGAGCGCTTGTCTTTATCTGGTGTAGAAGTCATTGAAGCCCGGCTTACACACTTGGCTTATTCAACAGAAATTGCGAGCACAATGTTGCAGCGGCAACAAGCTTCTGCCATTCTGTCAGCTCGTCAAATTATCGTAGAAGGTGCAGTTGGCATGGTTGATATGGCGATTAAACAGCTTAAAGAGAGCGGTGTAGTCGAGCTTGACGAAGAACGTAAAGCAGCGATGATTAATAATCTGATGGTGGCGATCGTGTCGGAGCGCGGAGCGAGTCCGGTCATTAACACCGGCTCGTTGTATTAAGGCGGTGCATCATGGCGGCCAAGAAAAGCTTTCCATTGCGGATCGATCCGGATCTGCATGAGGCGTTGGAACGTTGGGCGGGAGAGGAATTTCGCAGTGTAAACGGACATATCGAATACTTGCTGCGTGAGTCTTTGAAACGTGCAGGCCGCTTACCTGAAAGGAAACGACGAGAAGAGTAACCTCTTAAGGACAGTTCTAGGAGGATCTCCAGGATGTAGAACTGTACGTGTCGGTAACTGGTGCCCGGGGTTTACAAAATTTTGCCCCCTCTACAGACTTGACTGTCAGAGAGGACAGATTTATAATTACTCCATAATTCACGTTAACAGCATTGACAAAGATATGAATCGATTGTTCTGGACCGTTCAGAGAGAGGGAACATAGGCTGTAATTTCCTCCGGTATCTACTATTGATTTACCCCTTTGTAGCTGCGGTTATGAATTCCCAGAGATGGGATAGTAAGAACCGCCGGTTCATGGTCGTTATTCCATGCTTACGAAGGATTCTGTCTCAACTCCGATTTAAGAGCGGATTGAGAGAATCGAATTTGGGTGGAACCACGGGTGCAATCGCTCGTCCCTTTGCGGGACGGGCGTTTTTTTGTGCGTGGATATTTCCGTTTCGCAAAATTAAAATTGTTGGTTGGCTTAAGGAAATGAAGGAGGAATTAAAATGGTAAGTATTAAACTTCCGGACGGCTCTGTTCGGGAATACGCAGAAGGTAGTAATATTGATGATGTAGCGGCTTCTATTAGTAGTGGACTTCGCAAGAACGCGGTGGCAGGGAAATTGAATGGTATTGTCGTGGATCTGTCCACTCCGCTTGAGGAAGGCGCATTGATTGAAATCGTAACTTTGGATTCACCTGAAGGATTGGAAGTTATGCGTCACAGTACTGCCCACTTGATGGCGCAAGCTGTAAGACGTTTGTACGGAACAAAGGAAGTTAAGCTAGGTGTAGGCCCGGTTATCGAAGATGGCTTCTACTACGATATGGATTTGGAACATCCACTTAATCCTGAGGATCTACTAAAGATTGAAAAGGAAATGGATCGTATTATCTCTGAAAATCTGCCAATCGTACGTAAGGAAGTTAGTCGCAAGGAAGCGCTCCAAATGTTCGGGGAGCTAGGTGATCCTTATAAGCTTGAACTGATCGAAGCGTTGCCTGAAGATAGTGTGATTTCGATCTATGAACAAGGTGAATTCTTCGACTTGTGTCGTGGACCACACGTTCCGTCTACTTCCAAAATCAAAGTCTTTAAATTGATGAATGTAGCTGGTGCTTACTGGCGCGGCGATAGCAAGAATAAAATGCTTCAACGCGTATACGGTACAGCTTGGATTAAAAAAGCACAGCTCGATGAGCATCTTCGTCTGCTTGAAGAAGCGAAGAAACGCGATCACCGTAAATTGGGTAAAGAGCTTGAAATCTTCACATTTAATCAATTGGTAGGCCAAGGCTTGCCGATCTGGCTGCCTAAGGGTGCTAAACTGCGCAGTATTCTAGAACGTTACATTGTGGATCTGGAAGCAAGTTTAGGATACCAGCATGTGTACACTCCGGTGCTCGGTAATGTTGAACTATATAAAACTTCCGGACACTGGGAGCACTATCAAGAGGACATGTTCCCTAAAATGACTATTGATAATGAAGAGTTTGTGCTTCGTCCAATGAACTGCCCGCATCACATGATGATTTATAAGAGCTCCATGCACAGCTACCGTGATTTGCCGATCCGTATTGCTGAGCTGGGTATCCAGCACCGTTATGAAATGTCTGGAGCATTGACTGGCTTGCACCGTGTGCGTTCAATGACTCTTAATGATTCCCATATTTTCTGCCGTCTGGATCAAATTAAAGGCGAGTTCATTCGTGTAATCGAGTTGATTAAACAGGTTTACAGTGACTTTGGTATTAATGACTACCGTTTCCGGTTGTCTTATCGTGATCCTAAGGATACTGAGAAATATTACGCAAATGACGAAATGTGGGAAACTGCACAGCGCATGCTGCGTGAGGTTGTAGAAGAAGCTGGTCTGCCGTTCTACGAAGCAGAAGGCGAAGCTGCCTTCTACGGTCCGAAGCTGGATGTACAGATCAAGACTGTACTAGGCAAAGAAGAAACTCTCTCCACTGTACAGATCGACTTCTTGCTGCCTGAACGCTTTGAATTGGAATACATCGGTGACGATGGTCAGAAACACCGCCCAGTCGTTCTACACCGCGGTATTTTAGGTACTATGGAGCGCTTTGTTGCTTTCTTGTTAGAGAACTTTGCCGGATCACTGCCGCTTTGGCTGTCTCCACAGCAGGTTAAAGTTATTCCTGTCTCCACTGCCTTCGACGATTATGCTAAGGAAGTTACGGACAAGCTGCGTCGCCGTGGTATCTCTGCTGAGGCAGATTTACGTAATGAGAAGCTTGGTTATAAGATCCGTGAAGCTCAGCTGGAGAAGCTGCCATACATGTTCGTAGTCGGCGAGAATGAAATGAATGCCGAGACAGTTTCCATCCGTAAGCGCGGGGAAGGCGATATTGGAGCTAAGCCACTTCAAGAAGTGATTGAGCTACTGGCTCAGGAAATTGCAGACCGTGTAATCTCCTAATTACATGAAATAATCTACACCAAAAGTATGTTTAATTACGACCTCTGTCATATGCCCATGAGGATCTAAAAAGGATCTTCATGTATAAAATTTTGTGAATCGGGAAACCTTCGCTAATAAGGGGGAGGTTTATCACATGAACAAAATGGGCATATTTCAGAGGTTTTGGTGTCTTTTCGTCACAATAGTTCTACTGTTAACTGCTGCAGGTATCATTCCTGAATCAAAGCATCAAGCAGTTGTGGCTAGTGGGACAGGAGACACGTTACAACACACAAGCATGAGCAAAACGCTTTCGAACGAGGTGCAACATACCCAAACTAACTCTGGTTCACTGAGAACCAAAGAACAACAAGTCGTTCTAACGACAGGCCGTGCCACGATATTGTTTAATGAGTCACATGCAAGCTCACCTGTATTACCTGCGACAACAATAAATAAACCAGTATCTACAAAGCCACCACAAAGCACTGTTGCTCCAACTACCAAGGCTCCAGCCACCAAAGCTCCGACTGCCAAAGGAAATGGAGGCACTGGCGCTTCGAAATCACCGAATTCTATTCCTGTAGCTGCACCAGCTCCTGACCAGATTATTACTTCAATGAAAGTGATGGCGACGGGTTATACTGCGGGTTATGAATCTACAGGTAAAACATCTAAACATCCCGAATACGGAATCACCTATTCAGGTGTGAAAGTACGTAGAGATAAGAATACAGTCTCGACTATTGCTGCTGACCCTAAGGTAATCCCGTTAGGGAGTATACTTTATATACCAGGTTATGGATACGGCATTGTTGCTGATACAGGATCTGCCATTAAAGGGCGGAAGATTGATTTGTATTTTGCTACTACGAAACAGGTGTATAAGGAATGGGGTAAAAAATCAGTTGTGGTTCAGCTCATTAAGCGTGGTAACGGAACATGTACGGAAGTCATGCTGAAGAAGCTTACCCAAGCGATTGAGACTTATAATGCTGTACCGCAATCTCTGCTGGAAGAATCCATCTAAATTTAGAATTGTATTTCAATGAATTTGGCGGATTGAACTTATTTTCACTTGGCCATGCATAATAGTGACATCACCTTGCCATAATACGGACTGGGGCAGAGCGTTAGCCTCATCCGAGATGTTCTCTTAGTAAGCATTATCTATGCTGCATAAGGGATAAGGGAGGTGAATTCCGTGGCTAATAATAAAAAATCTAAAGTTCAAGAAAATTACAAAACACCGAATGAAAAATACAATGCTGAGTTTGCTGTTGAGAATGACGGCACTACTAAGCAAAGTGGAAATACTTCTAAACCAGCTCAGAAACCGCAACAATAATGCGCTGCTGATGCAGAAGACTGCTGAATAAAGAGACCGTCCCAGATCAGTTTATAACTGAGGGGCGGTCTTTTTTTTATATATATAGTAGTATATAGAATAATATCCCAAACGTCTCCGTCTAGAGACTGAGTGGAAGTTCCTTCTCTCGCCGCTGTTTATGAGCGCTTTCTTCCTGTAGACTAAGGCTATAAGATTGAAGAAGAGAGCGTTCCACTAATTTAAAGGGGAAATGGAATATGAAAAGAAGGTTCACAAGTCAGATTTTTGGCGGCTTGATCCTGATAGGAATTGGAGCCATGTTTTTACTCAGACAATTGGGTTACACCGATTTCAGCTTAGGCTATGTGATCTCAAATTATTGGCCTGTTATCTTGATCCTAATGGGGATGAAACGGCTTCTGGGAACGGGAGACGAACATTCAAAAGGTGGATCTTCACCAATCGGCGGTTTTTTCTTTCTGGCGATCGGAGTGTTCTTCCTTGGACGGAATTTGGACTGGTTCGATATTTCAGCCGGGGATTTTTTCAAAATGTTCATTCCAATCATGCTGATTGGCGGCGGTCTTTATGTGATTTTTAAACCTAGAGGTTCAGTACCTCCAGTGCCGCCAGCTCCGCCGTCACCGCCAGATTACTTTCCTCCAGGAAAAAGCTCGCTGGATGTGGAGCCGCCAAAGCCGCTGGATTCCACGCTAGATGAGCAATTCGAGCAGAAATTTGGTAAACCTTCTGGTGGGCGAGACTGGAATATTAATCTTCAAAAAGATGAAGAAGAGGATGAGGATGGAGGAGCATTTAAATCCACCGCTGAATCACGTTGGCAAGAGAAGCAGGAGCGTCATGAGCGCAGACGTCAGGAGCGTCATGAGCGGCATGCTAGAAGACATGGGGAATGGCATGAGGAGTTCCATGAGACAGAGAGTAACAACAAGGAGTCAACCAATCGCTCTGCTTTTATCGGGGATGTTCATATGGGTCGCGAGCATTTTCAACTGAAGAACACGAATGTCTCACAGTTTATTGGTGATACTGTACTGGATCTGACGAACGCACAAATTGCTTATGGTGAGACAAAAATTAATATTTCCGCTTTTATTGGTGATATCAAGGTATATATTCCAAATGATATGGACCTTGGGATCTCAGTGAACAGCAGTTCTTTTATCGGCGATATGGAAGTTCTGGATCAGTCCCGCAGTGGATTCATGAGCAGTGTTCAATGCAAAACGCCTTATTATAAAGAAGCGGGCAAAAAAGTTCGTATTAACGTAAGTGCTTTTATAGGTGACATTAAAGTTAAAACGGTGGGTTAGATGGGGACAATATTCAGTAATACCAAATGGTTGTTGTTGTTTTACTTTCTACTCACTGGAGCCGTAAGTGCCGGGTTGATGTATGCAGGCACTTGCCTTGGTTATATCGAGGTTATGGATTATCGAATGTGGCTGTACTTATGTCTTGGGATCGTGTTGTTCACTGTTGTAATCGGTTATATGGCAGGTCAGCGGATTCAGCGCCGGATTGATCATCTGGATCTAAATATGCTGCAGGTAGCAAAAGGAAATCTGTCCGTACGTATGCCAGAGAGTGATGACCAGTCTTTTGCGAGAGTGTACCACGAATTTAATGTCATGATGGATACGGTTGAGAACAAGATGCAGCTTCTGCAGCGATTGGGTGAACAAGAGGTTATTGAGAAGGAACAGGCAGCGGAGAGTGCGGTGTTGGAGGAAAGAAGGCGTATGGCCCGGGATTTGCATGATACGGTGAGCCAACAGCTTTTTGCCATCCATATGTCGGCTTCTTCGCTGCCTAAAGTGCTGAAAGTTAATGAAGCTCAAGGTCAATTGGTAATGGATCAGTTAATTGCAATGTCACAAATGGCACAAAAGCAGATGAGAGCGCTCATTGCGCAGTTACGGCCGGTGGAGCTGGAAGGCAGGAATCTTTTCGAAGCATTGGAAAAATGGTTCCCTGATTATTGCCGCCAGAACGGCTTAAAAGGAATGAAGGAGCTTGAGCTGCAAGGAGAACTGTCTGAAGCAATTGAGCATCAGCTGTTCCTGATTATTCAGGAGGCGATGGCGAATATTGTGAAGCATGCTGAAGCTAGGCTAGTTAGTCTATCGCTGCGTGAAGGGTCAAGACAAGTTGTGCTAAGTATTAGCGATGACGGTCAAGGCTTTGAACATATACAGCAAAAACAGGGATCATACGGTCTTACCACCATGCGCGAACGTGCGGAGAAACTAGGTGGACAAGTGGAGATTATTAGCCGTAAGGGTGCAGGAACGACCATACGTGTACATATCCCTAAGTTTGTGCAAGGGAATTCTGAGTCAGAGGAAAAAAGAGTGCTAGGATCTGATATAGAGGACGAGGAGGAATAGAGCATGAGTGTCATAAGAGTGTTGCTCGTAGATGATCACGATATGGTGCGGATGGGCCTTAAAACATATCTGATGCTGGAGCCGACGTTTGAGGTTATAGGAGAGGCAGCCAATGGACAGGAAGCACTGGAGATGCTGCGTGCCGGTGGACATGAAGGCTTGCCTGATCTCGTGCTAATGGATCTGATGATGCCTGTGATGAATGGTGTGGAGACTACTCGTGCAGTGCTGTCAGAATTTCCTAATCTCAAAATCGTGATCTTGACCAGCTTCCTTGAAGATGATCTCGTCGTGGACGCTATAGAAGCTGGAGCAGTCAGCTATGTGCTAAAAACCGTGTCAGCAGAGGAGCTGATCTACGCTCTGCAAGGCGCATTCCGTGGTATGCCTGTCATGACTGGTGATGTATCGCAAGCGCTGACGCGTGGCATTCGCCAGCGTACTGTGCAAGGTGATTCCTCCGGCTTGACGGAGCGTGAGAAGGAGGTCCTGCTGCTTATTGCTGAGGGCAAGACCAACAAGGATATCGGCGAGGAGCTGCATATCAGCATCAAGACGGTGAAGACGCATGTCAGCAACCTGCTGATGAAATGCGAGCTGGACGACCGTACCCAGTTGGCTATTTATGCTCATCGGAAGGGTTGGGCTCAGGGTTAGGGATTGTTTTTCAAGATGATGTGGGGTAGTTTATGGGGGCTTAAAAGTAAGTTATAGGGAAAACCTCCCTTTAAACTTGAGTTTTACGCTTGTATACAGGATTATAGGGAAATCCTCCGTATAAATTCCTTGTTTTTCTCATAAACAGCTATATTGCTGAGAATTATAGGGAGGTATTCCCTTTAAATCTTGATTTCTTGTGATTTTTGGTTAATTATAGGGAGTTTTTCCCTATAATTGTTGTTTGTTCCTTGTTCTTGGACTTCGTTCATGGACGTCGTTCTAGGGTTTTGTTCTAGGTTGTATGTTGGAAGTTCGGGCCGCGTTGTTTTCCGCGCCCGAGCTTCTTTTTTACTTCCCTGCCTAGGGATTGGGTTCAGAGCGAAAAGTTTACGTCCGCCTTTGAAATCCTGTTCCACCTGCAGGGTCAATTCATAGGAACATGATTTCAACAGCGGTGTAGCCTGAAACCCAGTCCCGACCAACAGCGTGCGCCTTTTGGAACCTAGTCCCCTAATAGCTCCCTTCTGATGCCCAATCCCGTCTATTTGCCTATATCTTTTATCTCCGCTTAAATTGTTTTTAATGTGACCTTAAGGTTTAAAGTACAAAATAAGAAACAAGAAAACAAATTAATCCTTGTCAGGCGACAGGATGCAGGAGGTATATGAACATGGACGATAACAAAAACAACTTTAATCGTGACAATGGACCAGCACCAGATCGGGATTGGGACAATAATAATCATAATAGTAATAATAATCAGTCATCCGAATCCGGATCATCATACTACTATTCTTACGGACCTTTTAAATCTTTGAACAAAGATGAAAGTGATGCAGACGGAAGTGCTCAGCATTACAACCGGATGGAGCCGGAGCGGGTTGAGGTTACACCTCCACAGCCCGTAAAACCACTCCCATACAACAGTTCATTTCGCAGTACAGGCTTTGATGGTAATGGCGGCGGACGAGGTGGAAACGGCGGAGGCGGCTCTGAAGGTGGCGGTGGCTGGCAATATAATAAAAAGCCAAAAAGCTCAGTGAAAACAGTTTTGATTTCCTTCTTAGCAGGTATGGTCGTTCTCTCAGGTTCAATGTTTATGGCAGATCGAGGCAACTGGTTCACAGGGGATGCAGCTTCAACCGTTGCTAGTTCGGAATCGAATGGAACGGCGAAGACGACGAATGAGAGTGCTAGTACTACACCTAATACTACCACTACATCTTTGGTGAAAGGCTCCCGTGATGTGACTGGCGTAGTTGATGCGGTTGGACCAGCAGTCGTCAAGATTGAGACACTAGTAAAATCCAGTTCACGTAATGGAAGTTCATCCAGCCCGAATTTGAGTGATCCGTTTTCTCAATTCTTTTTCGGAGATCAATACGGTGGAAGTGGTTCTTCACAAAATGAGCAGGACTCGAAGTCGGATTCAAGCTCTTCATCGCAGCTCATCCCATATGGAATTGGAACAGGCTTCATTTATGAGAAATCCGGATATATTTTGACGAATCAGCACGTCATTGAGAATGCCGATGTCATCCAAGTTACAGTAGATGGCGTAACTAAACCATACGAAGCAAAATTGCTAGGCTCTAGCAAAGATCTGGATTTGGCAGTATTGAAGATTGAGGGAGATAGTGATTTCCCTACAGTTGCTCTGGGAGATTCAGATAGCTTGAAAGTAGGTTCAGAAGTAGTTGCTATCGGTAACCCACAAGGCTTCGATCATACAGTAACCTCTGGTGTTCTTAGTGCAAAAGGACGCAGCATCGACATTAACGAAGAAGATGGTAGTGGAACTCGCAACTACAAAAACTTGCTGCAAACTGACGCATCTATCAACCCTGGTAACTCCGGTGGTCCGCTGCTCAATATGAATGGACAGGTAATTGGTATGAATGTTGCTGTTAGCACAGATTCCCAAGGTATAGGTTTTGCTATCGCAGTGAATACGATTAAAGAAGTCGTAGATAAACTGGAAGCGAACCAAGCGATTCCTAAAGAACCAGTACCATTCATTGGTGCAACGCTTATGACGATTACAGATGAAGTAGCTAAACAAATGGGCACGGATATTAAAGAAGGCTCTGTAGTTGCAGATATTATCTTTAAATCGCCAGCGTATGCTGCAGACTTGCGCCCTTACGATATCATAACTGGTGCAAATGGAACGAAATATGCTACAAACCAAGATCTGATTGCTTTCATTCAAACGTTAAAAGTCGGTGACAAAGTAACGCTGAATGTTGTGCGCGATGGTAAAAACTTGGATCTTTCCGTCACAATCGGCAACAAAAATGATTTTGATACGACTACTGGGCAAAGTCAGCAGAAATAACACCGGACGGTGAATAACGCGGAAGGGGCAACCCTTCCGTTTTTTGTCTAAACATGGTGCGACTGCTACAATATAAATAAAAAGAAATGAACAATGGGGGCTGCTTGATGCGACCGAATATTCTAATTATTGATGATGATGAAAAAATTATTTCCATGCTGCGCCGAGGGCTAGCCTTTGAAGGTTACGATGTAAAGACTGCGGTGAATGGAGCGGATGGATTACGAGCGATTCTGAGCAGTGATCCGGATGTGGTGATTCTGGATGTTATGATGCCTCAGGTAGACGGATTTGAAGTTTGCCGTCGTTTGCGAGAAGGGGGCAGTAATGTGCCTGTTCTAATGCTTACGGCGAAGGATGAAATTGAGCACCGTGTGAAGGGGCTTGATCTGGGTGCGGACGATTATTTAGTAAAACCATTTGCACTGGAAGAATTACTTGCCCGGGTACGTGCGCTACTTCGGCGTAAGAGTGAGCAAAGCGGAGGCAGTGAGCAAGCGGTTACTTATGAGGATATTACACTTGATGTAGATTCACGCGAGGTCACACGTGCAGGTAAGAGACTGGAGCTTACGGCGAAGGAATTCGAACTGTTGCATTTGTTTATGCAGAATCCGAAACGTGTGCTTTCGCGGGATCTGATCATGGATAAAATATGGGGTTATGATTACAGCGGTGAATCTAATGTACTTGAGGTATACATAGCTATGCTACGCCAAAAAACGGAGGAGCATGGCGGTAAACGCCTCATTCAAACGATCCGGGGTGCCGGTTACATTCTAAGAGGTGACAACTAACATGTCTATAAGATTGCGGCTGACTGCTTGGTATTCAGGGATTTTGGCCGTTATGCTGCTGGCCTTATCAGCCGCAATTTACGGCTTTGTCTATTTTAATACGTATGGTGACTTGAAGGATCGTCTAAGATTGCAAGCTGAGCAAACGAAACCTTTATTTAGTTACGATGTCTTCAACGGAGAGTTGAAGCTCGGTGGAGTGAGACGTCCTGAAAACTCCAACATGTATACACAGATTTATACTTATGGAAGCAAAAGCCTGTCGCAATCAACGAACATGATTAACTTTGGCTTACAGTTTGATTATCCTCCTCAAGATAAAGCTGTAAAAGGTTTTCGTAACGTAGTTGTAGACGGTAATCAGTTTTTGATTTACGAGATGCCTATCGAACTAGAGCATTATAATAATAATCCAGTGGCAGTATTACAAGTCGCTGCCTATGTGAGCGAGCAGAATAAGCTATTGGAGCGTTTGAAAAATATATTGCTTGTCGGGTCTTTTGCTACCTTGATTGCGGCATTTACCTTTGGATTATTCCTGGCCCGTAAAGCGATGAGTCCGATTGGAAAAGTTATTGAGGCTACAAACGGGATTCAGACGGGGAATGACCTAAGCTCCCGTATTGAATATGATGGACCTCCAGATGAAATAGGTCGCCTAATTGAGACCGTCAATAACATGCTTGGGCGTATGGAAGGATTCTACACTGAGTTAGAGGATTCGTATGCGGCACAGCGACGATTTGTTTCCGATGCATCACATGAGCTGCGGACGCCGCTGACAACCATTCGCGGGAATATTGATCTGCTGCAAAAAGTATGGGAGATGGAGCCGGGTGAAGGGAAGATGAGCGAGGCTGAAATTCGCCAGCTCTCGATGGAATCGGTGAAGGATATCGCGGACGAGTCTAAACGTATGAGCCGGCTGGTATCTGATATGCTCTCACTTGCGCGCGCTGATACAGGGCGAACCTTCGAGATAGAACCGGTGGCACTGGAACCAATGATGACGGAGATAGCGCGTCGGGCGTCATTTCTACCTCGTCAAGCGGAGTGGGTTACAGGGGATATGTCCGTCTTAAATGGTAAGTATGTTGTGGGTAATAAAGATTATTTGCAACAAATGTTGTTTATTTTTATTGATAATGCTTTTAAATACACACCTTCCGGTGAGGTGAGTTTAGATACGATTTTCTATCAGAATCAGGTTGGTATTCGAATCACCGATACGGGGATAGGTATGGATAAAGATGAGGTTCCATATATTTTCGACCGTTTCTATCGTGCAGATGAATCACGTGGAATTACGGAAGGAATTGGGCTTGGCTTATCTATTGCTAAATGGATTATTGACGAACATGGTGGGTCTGTGGAAGTTGTTACGCGCCAAGGCGAAGGAACTACTTTTGTGATCTGGTTGCCGCTTCTCTTTGCTCCGCCGCTGGAATAGGGTATAATTTAAAGTGTGCCCTATTACAGAAGTCAACGAAAGCAGAAAGTTGGTGAAGTCATGGAAGTCATTAAAATTTCTCCCCGGGGATACTGTTACGGAGTAGTCGATGCTATGGTAATGGCACGGCAGGCTGCGCAAAATCTCGATCTTCCCCGGCCGATTTATATACTGGGCATGATTGTTCATAATAGTCATGTCACGAATTCGTTTGAGGACGACGGCATTATTACCTTGGACGGTCATAACCGTCTGGATATTCTCGATAAAGTAGATAGTGGAACCGTTATATTCACTGCTCACGGAGTTTCTCCTGAGGTACGCAAGATGGCTAGGGATAAAGGATTGACTACTGTTGATGCTACTTGTCCTGATGTGACCAAGACACATGATCTCATTCAGGAGAAGGTCGATGATGGCTATGAGGTTATTTATATCGGCAAGAAAGGCCATCCGGAACCGGAAGGTGCTGTTGGCATTGCGCCAGAACATGTGCATTTAATTGAAAAAGAAGATGAGATTGCAACTCTGTCCATCCCTTCTTCACGGATTGTAATTACGAATCAGACCACTATGAGCCAGTGGGACATTAAAAATATTATGAAAAAGCTTCTAGAGACCTTCCCAGGTGCCGAAGTGCATAATGAGATATGTATGGCTACTCAGGTGCGTCAAGAGGCTGTAGCCGAGCAGGCGGGCCAATGTGATCTAGTGATTGTCGTTGGCGATCCACGAAGCAACAACTCTAATCGTCTGGCACAGGTGTCGGAAGAGATCGCAGGTGTTCCGGCCCATCGGATTTCTGATATCTCTGAACTAAACACAGAGTGGCTAAAGGGTGTAAATATTGTTGGGGTTACTTCGGGCGCATCTACACCGACACCAATTACCAAAGAAGTTATTAATTATTTGGATCAGTACGATTCCGAGAATCCCGAGACATGGGAGATCAAACGTACAGTGAATATGGCGAAGCTACTTCCTCCAGTTAAGAATAAGAGCGCAAGTACTACTTAATGCGTTAGCGAACTTATATATTTGTGCTTGAAGAAGCGCTTAATCTCGTCTATCGGGGTTGAGCGTTTTTCTTTATAGAAAAAACGGTTTCATCTTCTAAATCAGGAAATAGGATTGACGATAATGGATTTTTGGGGTAAAATCGCTTTATCGGTTAAAAGCATAAAAGCTTAAAAGCTTAAAAGCGAACACGCGTCGTAGTGCGAGTGTATTCAGCGGAATTATTATAAATTTTAAGTGCAGAGAGGAAGTTATAAAATGATCGTCATTACATCCAATCAAACGCCAGAAGAGCAGGTTAAAGATATTATCGCAGTGATCGAAAGAGAGGGCTTGCAGGTACATCTCTCCAAAGGTGCAGATCATACGGTTATCGGATTAGTAGGAAGTGTTACGCCTAAGCTTGCAGAGCATTTGCGGCAAATGAAGGGTGTGGAGAACGTCGTGAAGATCTCCAAGTCCTATAAGCTGGCTAGCCGTGATTTCCATCCAGAGGATACCATCATCGATATCAAGGGTGTGAAGATTGGCGGAGAGAATCTGGTGATTATGGGCGGTCCTTGTGCCGTGGAGTCTCCAGAGCAGATTGATGAGATTGCCCGTCTAGTTAAAGCTTCAGGTGCGCAGGTACTGCGTGGAGGCGCGTTTAAGCCCCGTACAGGTCCATACAGCTTCCAGGGTGTTGGTGTAGAAGGTTTGACTATGATGGCTGAAGCAGGAAAGCGTCATGGCCTGTTGACCATTACAGAGGTAATGACACCAGAGTATGTGGATATTTGTGCAGAACATGCGGATATTCTCCAGGTGGGTACACGAAACATGCAGAACTTTGATTTGCTGCGTAAGCTTGGTACTTGTGGAAGACCTGTCCTTCTGAAACGCGGCTTCAGTGCAACCTATGATGAATTGCTCAATGCTGCAGAGTACATTTTGGCAGGTGGAAATAAGGATGTAATGCTCTGTGAGCGCGGTATTCGTACGTTTGAGACTTACACTCGCAATACACTGGATCTATCGGCTATACCGGTTCTACAAAGCTTGAGTCATCTTCCGGTAATTTCTGACCCGAGTCACGGCACTGGACGACGTGAATTAGTTGAGCCTATGGCTAAAGCTTCTGTTGCTGCGGGTGCAAATGGTCTAATTATCGAAATGCACACAGATCCGGACAATTCCATGACAGGTGATGGTGTTCAATCGTTATTCCCTGAACAGTTCGATAATCTACTTAAGGATCTGGAAAAGCTTGCTCCGATCGTTGGACGTAAGTTTTCAACTTCGCCAGAAACCGTTTCGGCACTATAATTTTTAATTATATTACTACCTTTGAAGTCCTACAAACCGCGGTATAGCGGGATAGTAGGGCTTCTTTGCTGTTGGATAAGTTAAAGATGGTATGAATTTAAGCGAAAATAACGGATTTCACGAAAGCGTCAGAATATCTTACATAGTTGCAAGAAATACCTGACATAAGCATTGACGATGTTAGGTATGAGATTTATAATGACGACAGCAAATAAAAATAAAACAAGAACATTTGCATACTGTGAGGGGCTTAATGTTCGGAACTTGGGGGAGGAAAAATTCATGTCGGTTGAAAAAGTGTTGCAAACAATTAAAGAAAACAATATCGAGTGGGTAGATTTTCGATTCGTAGATTTAGGTGGCCGTGCTCACCACATTTCTCTGCCTGCTTCTGAAGTGGAAGATGAAACTTTTGTAAATGGGGTAGCATTCGACGGTTCTTCCATCAAAGGATTCCGTGGTATTGAAGAATCAGACATGGTAATGATGCCTGATCCGAACAGTGTGTTCATTGATCCGTTTACAGCTCATCCAACGCTGAACGTAATGTGCGACATTTTCACTCCTGATGGCGAACGCTATGAGCGCGATCCTCGCGGTATTGCTGTGAAAGCAGAAGAATTCCTTCAAAAGAGCGGAGTTGGTACATCAGCATTCTTCGCACCTGAGTCTGAATTCTTTATCTTTGACGATGTTCGTTATGAGAGTGGTATGAACAGCTCTTCATTCTTCGTAGACTCTGAAGAAGCGGCTTGGAACACGGGTCGTAAAGAAGAGGGCGGCAACATGGCATTTAAAGTTGGCGTTAAAGGTGGATATGTACCTGTAGCACCTGTGGATTCCCAACAGGATATTCGCAGTGAAATGTGCCGTTTGCTTGCTGAAACTGGATTGCGCATTGAGCGTCATCACCATGAAGTGGCAACTGCAGGCCAAGCGGAAATCAACTTCCGTTTTGATACCTTGAAGAAAACTGCTGATAATCTCATGACTTATAAATATATTGTGCAAAACACTGCACGTCAGTACGGTAAGGTAGCGACTTTCATGCCAAAACCACTGTTTGGTGATAATGGTAGCGGAATGCACGTGCATCAATCGATCTTTGATGGAGACACTCCTTTGTTCTACGAAAAAGGCGCTTATGCTAACTTGAGCGAAATGGCTCTTCACTATATCGGCGGTATTTTGTACCATGCACCAGCTTTGATCGCTTTGACTAACCCAAGCACCAACTCGTTTAAACGTTTGGTTCCTGGCTATGAAGCACCGGTTAACTTGGTATACTCCAAGGGAAATCGTTCTGCTGCAGTTCGTATCCCGGTAGCAGCTGTGACACCAAAAGGCTGTCGTATCGAGTTCCGTACACCGGATTCCACGGCTAACCCTTACTTGGCATTCTCGGCAATGCTGATGGCAGGTCTGGACGGAATCAAGAACAAGATCAACCCACAAGAACTGGGTTACGGTCCTTTGGATAAGAACATCTACGAATTGTCTGATGCAGACAAAGAAAAGATCCGCAGCGTTCCAGGTAGCCTGGGCGAAGCGCTTGATTCCTTGGAAGCTGATTATGAGTTCCTAACTGAAGGTGACGTATTTACTAAGGACTTCATTGATAACTATATTGCTCTGAAACGTTCCGAAGCTCAAGAGGTTGCAATTCGTGTTCATCCACATGAATATTCTCTGTACTTCGATCTATAAGATTTCTTAAGTGATAAAGCATCAACAAAAAGATGTTCCTGAGCCATTTACTTGGCTGTTGGAACATCTTTTTTTGTTGTTTTAGATATATAGGATTACAAGTAAACGAGGACATTATTGGCCATTGACATGGCTTTAGATGTCCTCGTTTTTTTGCCTGTATAGTCCAAATTTTTGCCCCATATCTCTACTTTAGTTCAGTAAAGGTAACTCTAAGGAGGTTACGCTAAACCCCGCTCAGAAGCGCCGCAGGATTCTCTTATGATGAGCTCTGGCTCTACGCTGAAGGAGCTCGTGCCAGATTGATTGTTTATCAGATCATACAGCATTAACGCGGCTAGGCGACCGATTTTATCTTTGTTTTGTTTAATCGTAGTCAACAGTGGTGTTGTGTAATTACAAGCTTCGATATCGTCACAGCCAATAATTGCGACGGTACCAGGAACAGCGATAGAAGATTCCTTAAGGGCACGCATAGCCCCGATAGCTAGCTGATCAGACGCTGCGAAGATCGCTCTGGGTAAATTTCCGTTCGCGATCATTCTACGCATGGTTTCATAACCGCTGGCTTCAAAGAAATTGCTTCCGTTTAAGAACCAGTTTTCGTTGATCGGTAGTCCTAAATCTTCAAGCGCTTTGCGAAAACCACTTTCACGAATGTTGGAGATTTCTGATTCTGAGGAGCTGCCGATATAACCGAGTTCTCGATAGCCTAATAAGTAAAAGTGTTCGACTACCTTAGTGGACATCTTGAAATTATCAGACATGATATAACCCGAATTGTCGCCTGATAGCTTTAAATCTACGCCGATGCATGGGATAGAGCTATTATCTAATTCACTGATAGAGGTTTCTAGCTCTTGTCCGGAAATAAGAAGGCAGCCATCTACATTAAAATGCAGACAACGGGCAAGATAATCATTAGTGTCACCACTTTGAAATTTTTCGTTAGAGAAAAAGATAAGGTCGTAACCTAGCAGTCCCATTTGTTTTTTGAAGGAGTTTAGGACTTCGATGAAAAAAGGGTGGGTAAAGTCAACATTCAGCATTCCTGCAAATATAACACCAATTAGATTCGATGATTTTGTTGCTAATGTTTTTGCGGAATTGGAGGGAGTATATCCGGTTTCTTTTATGATTTGTTGTACCCTAGTCTTGGTATCTTCCGAAATATCGCTGTAATTATTAATGATTTTGGATACTGTCGAAACAGAAACCCCAGCGATTTTCGCGATTTCTTTGATGTTATAGGCCAAATTAAGTCCTCCTTATAATGAGAAATACTCCGTAATCTATGATAAAAGTGTAGTTGAGTCAGACTTTTCTATGGATTTCAAATATGAGTTACGAAACGTTTTCGTAAATGATTTTATAATTATATAGGTATATAGTCAATGGGATATTTGGTGCGCAAATAGGGATATCCTTGATATTAAAGGGTTTTTGAGCGTTTTCGTTAAAAATGGGTTCGAAAATAAAGAATAAAAAAAGACTTTACAAAGATATATAAGGATGTAATAATAAAAACAACGAAACCGCTTTCTGTGATATTTTCGATTATATTACGAAAGTTTAGGAGCTAACACAAGGTTTCGTAAAAGGTCATAACAAATCATCTGGGGGGTAACAAAAATGGTAAAGAAGCTTTCTGCGGTATTGTTGAGCTCGGCGCTGGTGCTCTCATTAGCAGCATGTGGAAGCGGCAACAACACAAATGGTGAGGCTACTCCGGGCAACGGAACAAATAAGCCTGCATCTGGCGATAAGAAAGTGATTAAGATCTTGCATTGGAAACAAGAAAACATTAATAAAGCCATTACCGAAATTAATAAAAAGTTTGAAGAAAAGTATCCGGAATACAAAGTGGAGTACACGACCACGGGTCCGGATGATGAATTTAAACAAGCACAAAGAGCGAGAATTACAGCTGGTGACGTAGACGTCCTTGCTGATTTGTCCGGTATGAGATTGTCTCCGAAAGATTGGACACCGGGTGCGAAAGTGCCAGACTGGCAACAATGGATTGATTCCGGTTTGATTGCTGATCTGAGCAACGAAGCTTTCGTTAAAAACTACAATGCGAATGATATTGCTAAAGCGGGTACTTACAATGATAAAGTGTATGCGATCCCAACCGGTAAAGTAGCGATGTCAGGTTTCTTCTATAATAAAGAAATTTTTGAACAAAACGGATTGACTGTTCCAACCACATGGACAGAATTCATCAGTGTTCTAGATACTTTGAAATCCAAAAACATCGTACCTATCGTAGTGGCTGGTAAAGATGTATGGCCTTTGAAACTGCCAGTGTTCGGCTTGCAAGCTAAGATTCTAGGCGGCGGCGACCAACAAAAATGGATTGAAGGCGTTTGGAAAGGTACTTCGGCGTTCAACGATGCTGAGGCTGTAGAAGTATTGGATAAAATGAAGACCCTTCAAGATAACTACATCATCGATGGTTTCTTGGGTATTGACTATGCAACAGCACCTTCGTACTTCGCAACAGGTAAAGCAGCTATGATTGCTGACGGAACTTGGGATGCACCTACGATCGCTGCGGCAAATCCTGATGTGAAATTTGGTTACTTCCCAATCCCAGCTACTGAAGATGCAGCTAAGAATGCTTCTCTTGTCGGTAAATACGATGTAACTTGGTATGCAGCAGAAAAAGGTCCGAACAAAGAAGGGGCTTTGAAATGGCTGGAATTCTTCTCTGAGCCAGAAAACTACACTGAATATGTTAAGGCTGCTGGATTTGTACCAACACAAGATAACATTTCAACTGGCAGTGACTTCATTGATAACGAACTAGCACAATACATGGCAGAAGACTTTGAACTTGCCTATGAAATCATAATGATTAACCGCGACAATGTAGGCGAGCACATTGCTGCTGAAGGTGTACACACTGAATACCTAGCACCAGGTGGCGAATTCAAAACCGCTAAAGAACTTGCAGATGTACAACAAAAAGAATGGGAAGCAGCAGCTCCTAAATAAGCTGTTATCCCAATAAACAGACATCTACAACATACTGTGCAACATCATGTACTACAACTTCGGGGTCTGTTCGTACAGACCCCGATGATTTTATTGAATTAGGATTGGGTAGGTGAGAGAAATGTATCCGTTCGGAAAAGGTATAAAACGATATTTACCACTTCTGCTGCTTATGATTCCATTATCGTTGTATGTTGTTTTTTATTTTGGACCCTCTATGATGACGGTCATCTATTCATTTACAGATATTACTAACGTTCCTGGAAGCAAGTTGAATTTCGTAGGCCTTGACAATTACTATAGCGTTTTTAACTCCGGAAATTCAGGCGAACGTTGGGATTCCATTATACGAACTGTTTATTTCATGATCATTGTTACAATCGTACAGAACGGTGTAGGTCTCCTTATGGCCGTAGTTATTAATCAGAAGCTGAAAGGCGATTATTTTTATCGCGCAGTTTTCTTTTTACCGGTTGTCCTCGGTGTATCGGTAGTTGCACTGGTATGGGGCTTGATGTTCGATCCGCTTAGTGGCCCTGTCAATCAACTGTATGATTCATTGTTCGGTTATAAAGATATGTTCTTTGGAAGCTTCACCCATGCGTTTGGTTATATTATATTTACGCAAATTTGGATGTACATGGGTTACTCCATGTTAATTTTCCTTGCAGGCCTTCAATCCGTACCGAAGGATCTGTATGAAGCTGGATATATTGATGGAACTACGAAGTGGCAATCTTTTAAGAACATTACGTTCCCGCTTATTGCTCCATCGTTCACCATTAATATTATTTTGTCCATTATCGGTGCGATGTCCACCTTTGATATTATTCTCGCAACTACGGACGGTCGCTTTAACACAAGAACGATGGCTTATGACGTGTATAAAGAGACGTTCCGTGGTTCTCTTCAGATGGGACTTCCATCCGCGCTTTCGGTGGTACAGTTCCTAATGATTCTGGTCTTCGTTGTATTTGCAGTTAAACAAATGCGTAAGAGAGAGGTGGAATATTAATGAAAGATTCCAAAACCGCCAAAACTCTCTCCTATATTCTGATTGCAGTATTGCTTGTTTTGTATATCATGCCGCTATTGTTTGTAATAAACATTTCATTCAAGTCTTTTTCAGATTACCTGCTAGACCCGATCGGACTTGTGAAAAGTATTCAATGGGATAACTACAAGGAAGCTTGGTTAAAAGGTAATTTCTCTAATTATTTCATTAACAGTTTGTTGTACACAGGCGTAGCGACAGTGCTAACACTAATCGTTTCGTTATTCGGAGCTTTCCCGGTAGCGAGAAATTATGTAAAGTGGAGCGGATTTATTTATTTGTTCTTCTTGATGTCACAATTCTTGCCTAACCCTATGGTTGCACAGTTCAAATTAATGCTTACCCTGAAACAAGAGCTTGGATTTGTGGGTTATGATACGAAGCTGGGTTATATCCTCCTAAAAACAGGGGGAACTGGTATCGTCTTCATGATGTTCGTAGGTTATATTAAAGGAATCAGCCGTGAGATGGATGAAGCTGCGGGCATGGATGGTGCTGGATATATGCGTTATCTGTTCCAGATCATTATGCCATTGATGAAACCTGTTATCGCAACAGGTGTTATCCTGACGGCGATTACGATTTGGAATGACTTTGTAGGTCCAATCATGTATTTGCCAAGTCCGGAACATTATCCAATTACCTTCGGGCTTAAAGAATTCCGCGGTCAATACGGGAATAACTGGCCTATGTTGGCGTGCGGGATCATGATCGTATCGGCACCACTTATCGTCCTGTACACCTTCATTCAAAAATATATTGTTGACGGTGCATTGGCAGGTGCGGTTAAAGCTTAAGTAGTTGTGTAAATGAGAGGATGGGGACAATGGACCGTAAAAAAATTCATGGCTTTGAATTCACTGGGAAAGATGGGGAGTTCAAGCTTCAGCAACCGGATCACAGTAGTTTCTTATACTTCCCTCTAGTAAATGAGGGAGGGATGATGTCGACCGTTACTCCTAAACTTCATGGACAGGCGACGACAGGTCATAATACATTTTTAACACCGCCATTATCTGTCGAAGATTTGCATAATTCCCGTGCTTCACGTAATTTCTGGGTATACGTCGAAGGCAAGGGTGCTTGGTCTGCAGCAGGAAATTCGGCTAAGCAAAACGCAGCGTTCTACACTTCATCTGCTGATGAAGCAGTGCTTGAGGCTGGTTTTCTATGGCATCGGGTCACTCGCAGTAACTCTGAGATGGGTGTCACAGCTGAGATTACTAGCTTCGTACCTAGCGGTAACGACAAGGTAGAACTAATGAAAGTTACATTGACGAACATTGGAACAGAGAAGATTACTCTTACACCAACAGCTGTAGTTCCATTGTATGCCCGTTCCGCAGATGATCTGCGGGATCACAGACATGTAACTTCCTTGCTGAACCGGATTTACACTTCAGCATATGGTGTTGAGGTTCAGCCTGCACTTTCTTTCGATGAACGTGGTCATCGCGTTAACCATACCTCTTACGGTGTATTTGGAGCGGAAGGTGACGGAAGTCAGCCTGTTGGTTTCTTCCCGATTCAAGAGGAATTCATCGGCGAAGGTGGAAGTCTTGACTGGCCAGAAGCGGTTATTCTGAATACTACGCCAGAGATCGGTAAAGGTGGAGGCGTGGATAGAGAGGGTTATGAAGCAGTCGGTGGCCTCCGGTTTGCCTCAATTACCTTGTCTCCTGGTGAAAAACATTCATATGTCGTAGTTATGGCAATTGATAGTAATAGAATTAATGTTGAAGCGTTGATGAATAAATATGGAGCATCTGAAGCTTTTGATCAACTCCTAGAGGAGACTAAAGCGTTCTGGGCAGATAAAGTGAATATGGTTGAATTCCATACCGGTGATTCGGATGCGGATCAATGGATGAAATGGGTAACCATTCAACCGGTCCTTAGAAGACTCTATGGTAACTCCTTCTTACCGTATCATGATTATGGAAGAGGCGGACGTGGCTGGCGAGATCTTTGGCAAGACTGTCTGGCACTGCTTATTATGGAACCTGCCGAAGTTCGCAGCCTACTCTTCAATAATTACGCTGGTGTGAGAATTGACGGCAGTAACGCAACTATTATCGGTCAACAACCGGGCGAATTTATTGCTGACCGTAACAATATTCCTCGAGTATGGATGGATCATGGGGCATGGCCGTTCTTAACAACGATGCTCTATTTGGATCAGAGTGGTGATCTTGATTTCTTGTTGCAAGAACAGACTTATTTCCGGGATACTTTTATGAGTCGTTGTAAGGAACGTGATACTTCTTGGGAAACCTCTGCAGGCAGTGATCTTAGAACAGCTTCTGGGGAAATCTACAAAGGTACAATTCTGGAACATATTTTGCTGCAAAACCTGGTTCCGTTCTTTAATGTAGGGGAACATAATAATATCCTGCTCGAAGGTGCGGACTGGAATGATGGTCTCGATATGGGTGCGGATCGCGGAGAGAGTGTGGCTTTTACATCTTTCTATGCTAGCAATCTATTAGATATTTCTCGGATGCTGCGTACTCTTAAGACTTCTAAAGGTCAGGAAAAGGTTGAGTTGGCAGAAGAGATGCAGCTGTTGCTGGATACGCTTAACGAACGTGTGGATTACGGTTCTATATCAGGCAAGCATGAGAGATTGGATCGATATTATGCCGCGGCACCAAATAAGGTGAGTGGAGTTCGTGTATCTCTAGATATTGAAAAAGTAGCTGATGATCTGGAACAAAAAGCGGAATGGATATTTAATCATTTGCGCAACAACGAGTGGGTACAGAGTGAGAATGGCGATGGCTGGTTTAACGGTTATTATAATAACGATGGTGAACGGGTAGAGGGAGAATTTTCTGAAGGCGTTCGGATGACACTTACGGGTCAAGTATTCCCGCTTATGGGTCATGCAGCAGCTCCGGAGCAAATTCCACACATTATTGCTGCTGTTGATCGTAATCTACTAGATGACAAGATCGGATACAGGCTTAATTCCCGTTTCGGAGGGATTCAGCAGAATCTGGGTCGTGCTTTCGGCTTTGCATTTGGTCATAAAGAAAATGGGGCCATGTTCAGTCACATGACGATCATGTATGGAAATGCGTTGTACAAACGAGGTTATGTAAAAGAAGGTCATAAGGTTCTCGAATCTCTTTACAACTTGAGTACAGATTTCGCAAAAGCTCGTATCTATCCAGGGATTCCTGAATATATTAACGAGCAAGGCAGAGGAATGTACACATATCTAACAGGCTCGGCAAGCTGGCTCTTGCTAACCATGGTCACTGAAGTATTTGGTGTGAAGGGAAAACTGGGCGATCTATTGCTAGAACCTAAGCTAGTAAAAGAACAATTTGATTCAGAGGGGAAAGCATCCATTAAGACGATCTTTGCAGATCGTGAGTTTGAAGTGGTCTATAAAGCCACAGGAAGCTTTAATTACGGAGAGTACCAAATACACTCCGTTACCTTAAATGGCAGCGAGGTGACGCTGCAGCGCGGCTCAGGGAGTGCGATTATTCCACGTGAAGATCTACTCGCTCTGCAGACAGAGAAGCGTCACGTGATTGAAGTGACTTTGGCGTAATCATAACTAGATTTTATTAAAAGCGTCTGCACCGTTAAGTATAGCGGCTGCAGACTTTTTTTGAAAAAATATAAAAACTAAGCTTCTTCATAGATGATATAATGGGGCTAATTTATTTGTTGAATGATTAAAGGGGCGTGTGAAGGATGGGCTGCAAGCTGTCAAATGGCGTATTATCTGTAGATATCGCTGATATTGGAGAAGCATATAAAGGGACTCGTTTTGACTGGACGGGGTTTATCACACAAGTTACGTTAGAAAAAGGTAAGCATACTTTTTGTGTGCCAGAAAGCTTGAAGGAAGGCGAAGGTACTGGCGGAAGTGGACTGTGCAATGAGTTTGGCATTTCCCGGGCAATTGGGTATGATGAAGCACCGATTGGAGGCTGGTTTCCAAAGCCCGGAATCGGACTGTTACAAAAGCAGGACTCGCAGAGCTATAGCTTTCATAACGAGTATCCACTAACCCCCTTTACTGTTGATAGGGAGGTTAAGGGTGATTCGGTTTCATATATTATTCAACCTATGGAAAGTAATGGATACACGATGCTTTTGACCAAAACGATCTCTATAAAGGACGACCAATTAAAAATTGCATATGAATTGCATAACAAAGGGAATAAGCCAATCCAGACCGAGGAGTACATCCACAATTTTATTGGAATTGATGGTTTAAATATAGGTCCGGATTTTGAGTTGCGCCTCCCGAATGGGCTCAAAGTTGAGGAACCGGAATCTCAATACACGAACAATTTGCTAGAGGTATCTGGTAATACCCTTACTTGGTCAGAAGAGCCAGACCGGTCCTTTTATTGCAAGTTGAGTGGCTGGGGAGGACCGGAAGCCGAGTTCAATTGGGAATTGGTTCATAAGCCTAGTGGAACAGGAGTACGTGAAAGCGGAGATTTCCCAGTAGCACGAATGGCGCTATGGGGAGAACGCCATGTGGTCTCTCCTGAAGTTTTTGTGAACATTAGTCTTTTACCGCATGAAAGCAAGTCCTGGAGCCGAACTTATCATTTTTTCACAACTCAATAAGCAGTAATCCAAGCCTTTATGTGAATAATTATACTTGCTGGTGTGTAAGATTATTGCTATCATAAGCGATATCCATATTGATAGGAGAGAAAGGGTGGGGAGTAGTTTTGAATAAGAGAGCATACAATTTTAATGCCGGACCGGCAGCATTGCCGCTTACGGTACTGGAACGCGCACAAGCGGAGTTTGTTGATTTCCGAGAAAGTGGAATGTCTATCATGGAGATGTCGCACCGTGGAGCAATCTACGAATCCGTGCATAATGAAGCGCAGGAACGTCTGCTTTCGCTCCTCGGCAATCCGAAGGGCTATAAGGTATTGTTCGTACAAGGTGGAGCAAGCACGCAGTTTGCTATGATTCCTATGAACTTGATCTCTGAGGGCCAAGTAGGTAGTTATGTAATGACAGGAAGTTGGGCTGATAAGGCTTTTAAAGAAGCTAAATTGGTCGGGGGCGCTCATGTAGCCGCTTCTTCAGAAGATAAGAAATTCGTAGCGATTCCAGAGTTAAGCTCGATCAAGGCTGCGGATAATGCGGCTTACCTTCATGTAACTTCCAATGAGACCATCGAAGGAACGCAGTATGCGGAATTCCCAGATGCTGGTTCGATTCCGCTAATTGCAGATATGTCTAGTGATATTCTATGTCGTCCAATCGATGTAAATCAATTTGGAATGATCTATGCTGGAGCTCAGAAGAATCTAGGTCCTTCCGGTGTGACTGTGGTTATCGCTAAAGAAGAATTGCTTGCAGAATCACCTTCTAACATTCCAACAATTATGCGTTACAGTACTCATTATAAAAATAACTCTCTTTACAACACACCTCCATCTTTCTCTGTATACATGGTTAACGAAGTGTTAAAATGGATTGAGGAGCAAGGCGGTCTAGCCGGCATCCAATCCAAGAATCTTGAAAAAGCGGGTCTCTTATACGATCATATCGATGGAAGTGACGGCTTCTATAGTGGTGTTGCTGAGAAGAGCAGCCGCTCCATTATGAATGTTACCTTCCGGATGCAATCGGAAGAACTCGAAAAACGGTTTGTTAAAGCCGCTGAGCTGGAAGGTTTTGTCGGCTTAAAAGGACATCGCAGTGTGGGTGGCTTGCGCGCTTCCATTTACAATGCAGTTCCTTACGAAAGTGTTAAGGCACTTTCTGATTTCATGAACCATTTCCGGCAAACTCAAGGTTAATGAACTCTATCGTAAACCTTCCGCCCATGGGTGGAAGGTTTTCAGTTTGTTTGGAGAAGCTATGGTTATGCACTAGAATAAAACATCTGGCTATCAAGCCTTTAGAGAGGAAGGAACCATATAATGGCACTCCATATCGTATTAGTTGAACCGGAAATTCCGGCCAATACTGGAAACATCGCGCGTACCTGCGCAGCAACAGGCACTCATCTTCACCTGGTTCGCCCACTCGGATTCCGTACAGATGATGCTACATTGAAAAGAGCAGGATTAGATTACTGGCATGCCGTTAACATTGAATATCACGATTCTTTTGCTGAAGTGCTCGAGAAGTATAGTGAGGGACGTTTCTTTTACGCAACAACGAAAGCTGAGAAGAGATATAGTGACTTTGATTTTCAAGATGGAGATTTCTTTGTCTTTGGTAAAGAAACGAAGGGGCTTTCTGCTGAAATTCTGGAAGCCGGAAAAGAAACAAAAATGCGCATGCCGATGAGTGATGCCGTGAGATCGCTAAATTTATCGAATTCTGCGGCTATTATTGTATATGAAGCCCTTCGACAGCTGGATTTTCCGAATCTTATTTAGAAAAAAAGACAATTTTTTTGTTTTTTTCAGCAGGATTCGACATTTTAATAACGAAATATAATGAATGAGCCGAAATAAATAGTAGCTACAAATTATTAGTTGAACAGGAGAGGTGTACGTTAGATATGAAACCTGCTGGTGTAGTTCGCAAAGTGGATCAGCTGGGTAGAATTGTTCTGCCTAAGTCCCTGCGTAAAAGGTATCAGATGAATGAAGGCGACCCGGTTGAAATTTTGGTACAGGGTGACCATATTATCCTGGAGCGCTATCGTCCAAAATGTGTTTTCTGCGGATCAATGGAAGGTGTAAGTGAATATAAAGATCGTTATATTTGCGCTGCATGCCTCTCAGAAATGACCCAATTGCCGAGACACGCCTAGGAAGTACATATTTACTCATTTAGAATTCGACGGCCTATAGTTTTCTAAATAAAGGAACTGCCCCATTCGTAGATATCGTCTACTTTATGTGGCAGTTTTTTTATACAAAAAAATACCTCAGAAGCCAAGAGCCTCTGAAGCATTAGTATAAATGTAAGAATTTATATAGATTTCACACCGTAAATTAATCGTGCTGGTTTTCGCAGAAACGGGTACCGCCCCAAAAAGGACGGCAATACCGTTTCTTCTTGCTTATAAGCCTTTTGTTTTGTCGTCGTTGTAAGATGAGGTAAGGATGCCGGCCATAAATAACACAAATACGAACGTTACGATCCAAAAGGTTAATGAGAACGACATACTGGCACCTCCATTAGCAAATGTATTCGTTATCAAGATTATAACCTGCAAATCAATAAAAATAAACGCAAATGTGATATGTTGCATAGACATTTTAATATAATCATTCGAAAAACAGGAAATTAGTCGGTACAGCTCTAAGATTTCCGTCCGAAGGTTTGTTGACTACTCTTCCGTTGAAGATAAGTGATGATGAGCCTCCACCGTCCAAATTATAAGCATCCATCACGCCCATGTTATATAGCTTGTTCTGAATTTCCTCTAATTGTGCTCCAGAGCTACCTAGCTCATTATAGCCATCTGCTACAAAAATGAGAAGCTGATCATCCTTATAATTACCGATAACTGTACGTGGCGCCCGATTGGGGGAGGTTTTCCACTTTTCAGGGATGGGCACTTTGACGTTATTCTTCAGTAGAACAGGCACAAAGGTTGCACCGAATACGGGTTCAAGTTGATCTAACTGTGCGCGACTGTAGAATTTTCCGCCGATTAACTGTCCGGACTTGTTCAGTCCTACGAAGCTGAGGTCCTTGAAGGTCGGCTCGAAACCATTGAGATACTTTCCATCAACCACAGTAGTGCTTAAGGGATAGCGTTTTCCGGATTGATCTGCAAAACCGCCTGCATTAATACCAGCAATGGCTCCATTACGCTGTACGGCATGCATAGTTGTTTCCGCACCGGAGGCTGTCTCCGCCAGGCTCATCTTCATAGCGGTCGGATCCTTCAGTTTGATTTTCAAAGCATAAGCTTTGTAGTTTCCTGGATTCAATCGATATAACTCAACTCTAATACGGTCGCTGCTAAGGATCTCAGAAGGGATTCCAAGCTTGGCGGAAATCCGGCGGTTATAGATAAGCTCAGGACGGCTCGCTTGCGTCTGCGCTGTTTCAACCAGCTTATTCATCACAGCAGTGGTTCCTTTATATAGCTTGGCGCTGGCGCTGATTGCATCTATGGTGTAGGATACAGTGCCTTCAGCTAGGGCTAAATCTTTTTTTAGTATGGCTGTTTCATTCAACGGTCCTGAGATAGGTGTGAATTGTCCTACATCAAGATCCAGCTCGATCGGTGGTCGATACCACCACATACATATCAGTAAACCTAGAAAAGGTGCGGTTAGAAGCAAAAAGAAACGGTTTACTCTTTTGACAGGCGTCATCATTTGATCAGATCCATTTGTTTCTTCAAAGCTTCTAACTGTTTGTTAACCTCGTTCAATTGCGTATATAGCTTATTACTATTATCTGTCTTGGCACTAGCATTATCTTTAGTGAAGGTTAATAGTTCGTTAAAACTTTGCACAGTATTCTGCAATTCCTTCACTTCTTCGGTCAGAACGGCAATTTTTGACTCATAGTCGGTCTTTAGAACGGTAAGCTGCTGCTGGCTCTGAGTACTAAGTTCGCTCAGCACCTGCTGCTTCAAATGGTTCGTGTAGCTGTAAACAGCATATACACCAATTCCAATCATCACGATCCAGAACAGTAAAAACCATTTTACGGAAGGGCCGCTTCTCACAGCAGCACGGCGCGAGTGTACCGGGGACGTTTCCGCTAGCGGTTGCATTTGATCACCTCGGGTTGGTCTTTTTTTCAAGTCCCCATTCTATCAGACTTTGACTAGTTTCGCAAAAATGAAAGAGAGTGTGAAAACTAGAAAAAGTAATTGCATCCTATTAAACTACTGCGATACAATTTCTATAGATTGGAATTCTGATAGACGTACTCAAGGTAACCAGCTAGAGAATAAACGGACAAGTCATCATACTTCCTTGCTTGCGTTTAAACCGGAAACGCTGCGGCGCTTTCCTTTCTGGATGATTATATAAAGCAGGGGGTCTGGGCATTAATGATGAAGGTTTGGCAGGTGGTTATTGTGGGGTGTCATCCTACAAGTATGCTGGGGACGAAATTGATTTTGGAAGAGGGAGGAGAGCTTAAGGTTCTAGGAATGTATTCAACTTGGAACGAAGGCGCTTCCATCGTAAGGGAAAAGAATCCCGAGCTAGTGCTGGCAGATTATCATATGCCTGAAGGTAATATTGAGAGTGTGCTGTTAAATATGAAAAAAAGCTCACCAAACTCACATTTTGTCGTGATGACAGATGAAGATGGCAGGGATCTGCTTCAACCCCTCATAGAGCTGGGAGCGAGCGGGATATTCTCCAAAGGAGCTTCTCCTAATCAGCTTTTACAGCTGATACTGGGTTTGCGAGTGGGTTTTCTTTCAATGCCGCTAGAATGGATAGAGAAAGGATCCTGGCCGATTTCGACATCTAAAGGACTGGATGATGTTCTTCAATTGACGCAGACAGAGATGTTTATTATGGAGCGAATCGTACAGGGGATTACCTATGATAAAATAGCACTCGAAATTGCAGTAAGTCGTCGTTCGATTGACAATTACTTGCGCAAAATTTATGTGAAGCTTGATGTTTCGACGCGAGCGCAAGCCATTGAGAAATTTGCTCTCTTCTCAAGACAAAACAGGCAAATCTACGCATAACCCAAGCTATACGACATAATGACGGTAAAGGTGGAATATTCTTGAAATAGAAGAAAGCATATCATGTTGAATGGATAATTGTCCTTGGAAGAGGATCACCAAGCCATTTCTACTTGGTACTAGGGAAGGGGGATTTCGCATGCTTTACCAATTTTCTGCTCGCGCACACACACTGCTATCGTCACCGCTTCTAAGTATTCGCACCCAAACACGGAGAAGCTCCATGATATCGCTTGCTGAAGAATTACCAGCGGAAGAACTGTTCCCGTTATCGCTGCTTGCCGAAGCAGCCTCTACGGTGATATCTGCAGATGCAGGGGCACTTCAATATGGTGATCCTGCAGGGTATGGTCCACTTCGGGAGTGGCTTGCCGGGGATTGGCTCAGAGAAAAAGGGGTAACTGTTACTGAAGGTGGAGTTCTGCTAACAACGGGGAGCCAGCAAGCGATTGATTTGTTATCGCGGGTGTATATTGATCCGGGGGATCGCGTATTGGTAGAAAATCCGACATCTCCAGGATTCTTGCAAACTCTTCGGATGCAAGGCGCCATTATTATTCCCGTAGAGGGTGACTTGGACGGGCTTGATCCAGATCTTTTGCGGAGGCAAATTGAACTGCATAAGCCAAAGATGCTGTTCGCAACACCAAGCTTTACGAATCCAAGTGGCATCCTATGGAGTTTAGAGAGACGGCGTGAGGTGCTGGATCTTTGTATCGCCTATAACATCCTGATTGTAGAAGATGACTCATATGGTGATTTACATTTTCAAAAGTATGGTGAACCTTGGGCCACAAGATTTCCATCTTTGTACGCACTGGAAAATATAAGTGACGGCGGACACGTATTATATATCGGTTCGTTCAGCAAGACCGTCGCGCCTGCGCTGCGGACGGGCTGGGCAGCAGGTAGCCGGGAAGTGATCGGGATGATGGCTGCGGCCAAGCAGATGGCAGACTGGCAATCGAGCGCATTAAATCAGCGGCTCTTGCATCATTTGTTGGATGTGACCGCTTTTGATCTTCGTGAGCATATTGCGCAGCTGAATCGAGAATATAACACCCGACTGAAGTTGATGGTGGAGCTGCTTAAACGTCCAGCTTGGAAGGGAAGCTCCTACGATCTGCCGTCAGGAGGCATGTTTCTCTGGGTATCTCCGCCGGAGGGGATGGATGTTATGGCACTGCTGAAATGTGCGCTGGGTAAGGGAGTGGCATTTTTGCCGGGACCGTTATGTAGTGTGGATGGGAGCGGAAATCATATTCGTCTTAACTTCAGCCATCCCGGCCGGGATGAGCTGCTGCTCGGCATGAATTTAATGAGCGAGGCGGTTAAGGAGTTCACGGCTCGGAGTTAGATAGTGGAATGAAAATTATGAATGAAATGATTAAAATGATAAAGTATGAGTGAAATGAATAAAAAGTCAGGACGATTGAGGATTTATCGTAGAGATGAATAGACGGACTGTGGAAAGATGCATAGATGGATGAATAGACAGATACATGGACAGATGTATAGATAGACGAACAGACAGATACATGGACAGATGTATAGTGAAGACAATAAGACAGATATATGGACTGACAGATAAGCTGACGGATGAACAAACATAACACAAGACACCTTAGAGCTAAAACAAGGATAGAATTTCAAGTTGGGCAAGATGAAGTGCGAAATGTGAGATTATTTAGGGAAATCCTCCCTAAAACTGTTCGATCTAAACTCTAAAGTGGACTGTTTAGGGAATTTCTCCCTAAAAAATTAAGGGATTCCCCGTTTTAGGGGTTAATCTGGCGAAAATCAGGGAGGAATTCCCTAAAATACGGTTTTTAGCATGTGAATCGAAGAATATTAGGGAGGATTTCCCTAATAACTTAGTGTGCCTTTTTCGGAATGGTGTTTTTAAGTATAATTTGATTTGAACGTTTTAGTATTAGTGAATGTTGAATGTAGTATAGGGTTCTAATGTGAATGATTCAGCAAGAGTAGCATGTTAAAGTAAATAGAGAAAATGGTAATTAGTAATAAGGCTGGTGTTCGAGAGTGTAAATAAGTCAAATAAGTACAGTCACTTAGAACCGGATGAGACTAGTGTGTTGTGTGTAAGTTAAGAACATGGAATGCATGCACAGAGATAGGATTCAAATAAGATTAGACATACGAAAAAGCATCCCGTAGATGGGATGCTTTTTGGCGTTAGTTAGACATGTTATGTGTGAATTAGATTAATAAGTTTAAAGACCGAGTAAATGATTAGAACTGGGGGGTAAAGGATTAGAATCCAACAAAAAGATTATAATCGAAAAAAAGTACTGCTTACGATAGGCAAGCTAATTACTGTGATGATTGCTGTTATGAGTTGCGCCGCCAGTTATAGCGGCGTATTCCACTAGCGCGGCCTGACCGGCTGGGGTCAGGGTATAGCGCCCTCGGCTGATACGGTGGAACCAGCCGTAGTAGTTGTGCTGCAGCATAGCGGCGGCGTTCGGTACGCCGCTACGCTTCCGCAGCTCGGCCGGAGTGATCCCGGCCGAGCGTGCGCTTGAGGCAGCGCTAGGGGCACCGCTTCGCGTGCCAGCCGCCGCTGCCTCCCGTGCTGCCGTGTCCCCGGCAGCACGCCCCTCCGGCGCTGAGCTCAGCGCCGGAGCCTGTGCAGCGGTGCTCGCCGCTGCACGTTTGCCCGCTGCGAGCGAAGCCTTCGCAGCGGCCTTCTCGGCAGCAACGGCGGCTTCCGCCTCCGCTGCTTGCAGAGAAAGCGCGACACGCAGCGCTTTCTCGCGGTAGGCCGTCACGAGCTTAACGCGCGTGCTGCCGCCGGTGTTGTAGTCTCCGCTGCGCTCGCGGAACTCATAGAGCAGACGCTCGCGCCGCCGCTTGTTGCTGCGCTGGGCAGGCGGCGTCTCGTCCGGCTCAACGAGCACCTCGACCAGCGGTGCTTTGGTCTTATAAAAAAAAACGGTGATCAGCCCGAGGCCAAGACGGCGGCACAGTCCGCTAAGCTCGCCCCAGCGCTGGTTCACCGCCCCTTTTTTATCACGGACACGTTCCACTGCGAGATAGACCGTAGGGCTGAGCTTCAGCCGTTCCACCCCTTGCAGCAGCAAGGCCAGGTTGAACGATTTTTTCATCTCCACGATTAGAGGGTGCTCTAAATCCTCACGGATCCCCACCAAATCACAAGTCCGAACCTCACCCTTGATGCTGTATCCTTGCTTTTCAAAAAAAACCTTTAAAGGAGCATACAGCTCCGTTTCATGTCGTACCGCCATAGTGTCACTCCCGTAGCCCGTTATTTTCGGGTTTCCATTAAGGTTTTACTGCGATTTTATGATTCTCTATTATAGCACAGCAAAAAAGAGGTCAACTATTCCACGCTTTCTGCATAGGTATGTAATACACTTTTTAACGTTATAGGAGAGCAAGTAAGAGCGCAAGAGGAGGCAGCGAGCAATGGATATTTTTGAGCGAATAGCTTCGTATCGGGCTGAGAACGACCGTTTGGCGTGGAGCGGGACCTTCAAGCAGTATATAGAAATCTTGAAAAAAGACCCCTCTCCCGCTAAAACCGCTCACTCCCGCGTTTATGACATGATTAAGTCGCATGGCGTAGAGGACATAAACGGACGCAAACGTTATAAGTTTTTTGAGCAGGAAATTTTTGGGCTTGATCGTGCCGTCGAAAAGTTAGTCGAGGAATATTTTCATTCTGCAGCACGTAGACTCGATGTTCGTAAACGGATTTTATTATTGATGGGACCTGTCAGTGGGGGGAAATCGACCCTAGTCACGCTGCTTAAACGTGGTTTGGAACAATACTCGCGGACAGATGCGGGTGCGGTATATGCAATAGAGGGCTGCCCGATGCATGAGGACCCGCTACATTTGATCCCCCTGGAGCTTCGTCCAGAGATTGAGAAGGAACTTGGTGTACGGATTGAGGGTAACCTCTGTCCTTCCTGCCAGATGCGGCTAAGAAATGAATATGCAGGGGATATTGAACAGGTCAGAGTAGCCCGGGTTATTTTGTCAGAAGAAGAGCGGGTAGGGATTGGTACCTTTAGTCCATCTGATCCGAAGTCGCAAGATATCGCCGATTTGACCGGGAGCATCGATTTTTCGACCATTACTGAATTTGGCTCGGAATCCGATCCGCGTGCGTACCGTTTTGACGGAGAGCTCAATAAAGCTAACCGTGGACTAATGGAGTTCCAAGAAATGCTCAAATGTGACGAAAAGTTCCTGTGGAACCTGCTGTCTCTGACGCAAGAAGGTAATTTCAAGGCTGGTCGATTCGCATTAATTAGTGCGGATGAAATGATAGTTAGATGATAAAGTCTAAAATAATGGCAGTAAAGGCAGTAACAGAATAGAAAATCCGATTCTTATAATAGAAAATCATGTTTGAAGTATCCACGTACGAGCAACTTCGCAGGACGCCTGCCAATGCCTGGCTCCAAGACCTCAACCTCAACCTTCTCGAATACACGACGTAATAACGTATTTTTTCTTGTCTTGTCATTTAGCGTACGATAGGCATCAATTACTGAGGATACTTTCTTGCGAATTGAATCTATGTTGATGTCGTTTTTCACATCAGTTGCCTCTTTATTTTTGATTTTGAGAATCTCCGCTTCAATACCTTTTAAATCCTCAGTAAGCTTTGTTTTTCTCTTATTGAACTCTTCACGGGTGTAGTCGCCGGACTCATAAGCGTTAAAAATAAACTCAAGCCGCGACTGTAATTTCTTTTTACTGTCTTCCAGGATACGTAGGTCATCCAATGGATTATTAGCTGTGCTTGCTGCACGGTTAAGAGTCTGTTCAATCATTGACTCGAGTTGATTCGTATCAAGATCTTTAACATGCTGCAGAAGCTTAATGATTTGATCTTCAACATCTCTGTACTTGTAAGATTTACGACACTCTTTGTCATAGAGAAATTCTTTGTGATAGACGCTGGTTACATTGCTTCCCCTTTTATCATAATGCTGGGTAGAGTATTGGCGAACCATTTTTTTCTGACAAGTTGGGCAAACGACAAGTGATGCTAATTCACAAGACTGGAACTGTTCTTTAACGGGAAGAGCAAGATTACTATTTGCTTGCAATTTACGCTGTGCAGCATCGAACGTTTCTTTATCAATAATTGCATGATGCGCATTTTCGTGAATCAGCCACTCCTCTTTGGGACGCTTGATTTGGCGATATCCCCGTTTCAGAGAAGGGTCCTTAATGTTTTCTGTGGTTCGATAGTAAATATGTCCGATGTAAACTGGATTTTCTAACATTCGGCGGATGACCAGCCCTTGCCAATGCTTTTTGTTCTTGGAGGTAGGGATCCCCATTTTCACGAGTTTCGTGGAGATGGCTTGATATCCGATATCATCATTCACATACCAATCAAATATTTTGCGTACAATCGCAGCTTCATCGGTATATTCTCCTGTGCTTTCATCATAGTTAAAGGGTTCAAGTTTCTTAGTTTTGATGTTTGACCGGTAACCGTATGCGGGGTGTGAGTTCATGAATTTCCCTTCCTCACGGGCTTTAAAATACCGAGCATTAACAAGTCGCTCTTTGATCATGAAATATTCTTCACGAGAGATAAAGAGCTGCATCCGAATAAACTTTGCATCATCAGAGTTACGGGGATCGTAAATACGACTCTCAGTAATGATGTAAATGCGATTTTGCTCTAGCAAATCATAAATCACACCCATATCACCGTATGAGCCGCGCCCTAATCGCTGAATCTCACGTACTGCGATCGCTTGGTACTTGCCGTTCTCAATGTCACTCAGCACTTGTCTGAAGATGGGTCGTCCTGAAATTGAATCCCCCGACCCAACTTCTTTAACTTGCTCAAAAGGTACACCGTATTGCTTCAATACGGTTTCCATTTGAACGCGCTGACGTTCTAGTGCATCGATTCCTTCTCGTTCTTCTTGGATTTCTTCTTCTCTTGACTTACGGATGTAATTAATAATTCGCAATATGTTAGGGGGCAGTTCACGCATTAATTTATACACCCTTCTTTTTGGTTTAATTACTGCGAAAAGATTATATCATCGTTGTACAAGCAAAATAAAGGGAATGCGAACCAAGTTATAACCTGTTTTTTCGTTAAAATGGGTGAAATCGGCCGGAGGCCGTTCGAATTACTAGGCATGATAGGCCTCTCGATTCTTTTCCAGAATCAGGAGGCTATTTTTGGATACGAACGAAACTTGAGCACCAAAAAGTCTACTTTCTTCAAAAGAAATTACATTGTACTTACTAAAAGTCGCAGATATAATTAGTGCAGAATTCAGGAGAATGGCTTGCGAGAAGTGATATTAAGGGCGAAGAGGGGGCGATTATATAGTTTAGAAGTATTATTAAATATATTTATTAAAGCGCTATCATTTTTAAGAATAGTAAATAAAGGGATAAATCAATGGTTGATAGAGCCTGAATGGGAGGAATTAAATACGATGTATAAAAAGTGTTGGGTACTCGTTTTGGTTTGTTCTTTCTTCATTTGCTTTCTACCAGGTAAATCTATCTATGCTGCGGATCAAACCGCCAAGAACCCGATTATATGGGCGGATATTCCGGATGTTAGTGTAATCAGGGTAGAAGATACCTTTTATATGACCAGTACAACGATGCATATGAATCCGGGCGTTCCCGTTATGAAATCCAAGGATCTTGTAAACTGGGAAATTGTCAGTTACGTATACGATATCCTAGCGGACAATGACAAACAGACGCTTACCAATGGGCAGAATATTTACGGGCAGGGCTCATGGGCTAGTAATATCAGATATCATAACGGCAAGTTCTATGTCGTCTTTGCTTCCAATGATATCGGTAAAACGTTTGTTTTTCAAACCACGAACATCGAAAAAGGACCTTGGGAAAAGTATGAACTGGCCGGCGGAGTTTATCATGATATGTCTCTATTGTTTGATGATGACGGACGTGTATATCTGGTTCATGGCAATGGCACCATTCGCGCGATTGAGCTTACTTCGGATGCCACGGCGATTAAACCGGGAGGGATGAACAAAGTCATTATTCAAAATGCAAGCGCTCCCGGAGGAACCGGAGGTTTAGGCGCTGAAGGGTCTCACATTTATAAAATTAACGGCAAATATTATATCTTTAATATTTCATGGCCGACCGGGGGAATTCGAACTCAACTGGTTCACAGGGCAGATCAGATTGACGGTCCCTATGAAGGCAAGGTTGCGCTGAAATCCGGGAGTAACACAAGTGGAGCCGGCGTAGCCCAAGGCGGCATCGTTCAAGCAGCTGACGGGAAATGGTATGGGATGCTCTTCCAGGATTACGGTTCGGTGGGACGCATCCCGTATATTGTTCCCATGACTTGGAGTGAGGACAATTGGCCAGTATTCGGTGATGTCAATGATACGGGAATTGCTGCAGAGCTTTCGAAATCCTGGGTGGCATCCGACAATTTTGATCAGAGGACAGAGAGAGTTAGTGCATACCATACCGAGGTAGCCGGCGGAGAAAATGATGACAACGGCTCCAATCTTGCATACGTATGGCAATGGAACCATAATCCCGATAACAGATATTGGTCTCTGACGGACCGTCCCGGACACCTTAGATTAACAACGGGAAGAACGAGCACAAGTATTCTGGATGCCAGAAATACCCTTACCCAGAGAACCTTCGGTCCGGAAAGCTCAGGGACAATCGCAATTGATGTCAGCCATATGAAAGACGGGGATGTAGCCGGAATATCTTCTTTTCAGAAAATTTACGGTTATGTAGGGGTTAAAATGTCAGGATCTGAAAAGTCGATTGTGATGGTAAACGGAAGCTCAGGGTCGGCATTAGAAACGGCTAGTATTCCGATCAATCAGGACGTCGTCTATTTACGGACTGAGCTTGATTATAAGAATCGGACGGACAAAGCATCCTTCTATTACAGTCTGGATGGTAAACGCTGGGCATCGATCGGGAATACCCTGCAAATGTCATACACCCTGCCACATTTTATGGGTTACCGATTTGCCTTATTCAATTATGCAACAAAAACTGCAGGCGGTTACGTTGACTTTGATTACTTTAAAATAGGCGACAAGCTGGAAGGGACTAATGTTGATACGAATTTAAAAGAACTTCGTCTAAACGGTGTTCCTTTGCGTGGCTTTAGTCCAAATATTTATTCCTATGACATTGATGTTCCGGAAGGGGCAGCTCCGCCTCAAGTTACCGCGATGGCTAACGATCCCGAGGCGATGGTCAAAATCACACAAACGATGGAAATCCCCGGCATAGCAACGGTGAAGGTGATCAGAGACGGGATTGAAGCAGCAGTCTATACTCTTCGTTTCAGTACGCCGGTCTTCATAGCCATCGAGGCGGAAACAGCGGCGGACAACTCGAAGGAGGCCTACGTACACGGCACGATCAACGGCCATACCTGGTCGCTTGTCGACGGGCAGTCCACAAAAGCCATGTTCTTCGGGCCTGATACCGGCTTTAATATGCCCGGGACGGATGCAGCGACCCTAGCCTCAGGTTCCAGGCTTGGGTATAAAATCAACATCCCGAAAGCAGGGGCTTACCAGCTTTGGATCCTAGCCAAGAGCGTGGATTTCAATTCCGATTCCGTCCATGTCGGAGTGGATCAGCAGTATAAATTCACTTCCAACGGGATTGAGGGAATCAGCGGCGGACAGTTCAAATGGGTGAATCTCAGCAACGGCGGCTCCGTCGTGCCTGGGGGAGAGCCATTGAATATGTCAGCCGGCGAACATGAATTGAATTTCTGGGGCAGGGAAGACGGGTTGACGATAGACCGGATTTATTTGACGACAAGCACCTCCACGGCGGATCCCGTCTGGCCGTCTACGGAAGAGCCGGAACCCCTGGAGCCTGCCGTTGCATTGTCGGCAACGGACAGCGTGAAGCCTGGAAGCAGCTTTACCGTCGGCGTGAAGCTGAATAACTTGGTAGAAAGCGTATATGCCCAGGACATCACGTTCACTTATGATGCCAACGTTTTCGAATATATGAGCGCAACTTCCGCAACGTATAATGTGGAGCTGATGGCAGAGGACAAAGATACCCTTGGTGAGGTCAGATTGATCGCCGCCAATATCGGAGGTATCTCGGGAGCAAGCACGCCGTCTCTGGATCTGACCTTTAAGGTGAAATCCGGTGTCCAGAACACGAGCGGGACGATAGCCGTGAAGCGGGCGGAATTGGGAACGTCCGAGGGAGCCGTGATCCAGGCGAAACTGGACCATAAGGTCATTTCTGTAGGAAGCATCGATGTGAGCGTAGACAAGACTGCGCTGAACGCAGCGATTACAAATGGGCAGAGCTTGTATGACGCTGCAGTCGTAGGTACTCTGCCTGGTCAATATCCGCAGGCAGCCAAAGATGCGTTCGGCATTGCAATTAACGCGGCCAAAGCGGTTAAAGACAACTCGGGCGCGACACAGTCTCAGGTTGACAACGCAGTCACTGATCTACTCCGTGCGGTGAATAGCTTCAAGTCCGCAGTAATTAAGGAAGTATCCGCGGATCTGAACAACGACGGCATCGTCAATGTGGGCGACCTTGCGATTGTTGCTTACCATTACGGTAAGGACTCCGCCAGCTCTGATTGGGCGAAAGCCAAGATTGCCGATCTGAACGGCGACCAGAAGATTGACATTACGGATCTTGCATTCGTCGCCACCAAAATTCTTAATTAGTAAATTAATTGTAAAATATTCTCTCAGTACGCCCTATTCCGCCTAGAGAACAAAGGGATGGGGTGTGCTGAAATAAGGAGTGTCCAATGAGAAAACGAAAACTAGCAATCTTGATCTGTTTCATTGCAGTCCTAACAACGGCTTTCATGCCCGTTACGGGATATACAAAAGCGGAGACGGGCTTTTCACTAACGAAAATTTCAAATCAAGCTCTTCCTGACAAAACTCTGACGGTTACATTGAATGGAGATAACCTGAATGGACTCTATGCTTATGAAGCTATAATCAGGTTCGACCCTGAAATTGTTGAATTGGTTAAAGCCGAATCGAAGCTAGAGGGTTACTTTATAACTCCGAAGGTCGAAGACGGAACCATGACGATAGCTTTCACGAAAATCGGAAAGAAGACAGGCGAGCAAGGGAATATAGCCTTAGCCTCTATTCTTTTTAAAGGGAAAACCAAGGGAGATGCCGGCATCCAACTGGTATCCGTAAAGGCATTGGACCCGGCTTTAAAAGAAACGGTTTATAAAAACAAGATGACCTTCGACGATCTTGAAGGCTATGAATGGGCGAGGATGGAGATCGAAACGCTTGCCACATCGGGAATTATCAAGGGAACTTCAGCTACCACTTTTAGTCCCGGGGCGAAAATTACCAGAGCTGACTTCGTTAGCTTGCTGGTCAGGGCGCTGCAGTTGGATGCCGAAGTCGAAGGTAACTTTAAAGATGTCAAACAGACCGATTACTTTTACAAGGAAGTAGGGATTGCCAAAAAATTCGGAATTGCTCTGGGTACAGGCGACGACAAATTTGACCCGAAGCAAAGGATTACCAGACAAGATATGATGGTGACGGCAGAACGCGCTATGAAAATTGCAGGAAGAATGCTGGATGAGAAAGACTCGGATTTAAGCAGTTTCAGAGACTCTGGGGATGTATCCACTTACGCGGTAAACGCCCTGACCCGATTGGTCAAGAAAGGAATCATTGAAGGTTACAATGGCATGATAAAACCTAAAGACCTAGCGACTCGGGCAGAAGCAGCCGTCATTATCTATCGGTTGTTGAACATTTAAGCATCCAACCTTTCATGAACATGTTCAGACTACTGAACTGCTGGGAAAGGAGGTGTCAACATTCTAGTAAAGCTTCATGAAGCACCTATATAAATTGAAGTGTCTATTAATCAAATTATGAAAGGGTGGAGTTAATAATATGCGAGTATGGAATAAACTATTGTCACTCATTTTGGTTTTAACTCTTGCAATCGCTTCAAGCCCGGGAAATCCAAAGGTACAGGCAGCGGAAGAAACACCGCTTACCCCGGCCATGGCCAAAACACCCGGCAATGCCAATCCGCTATTTTCGCACAAGTTCGGGGCTGATCCCTACGCCATGGTTTATGATGGTAGAGTTTATATTTACATGACAAATGATATTTTTGAATACAATGCGAATGGGACAATTAAGGACAACGGATATAGTCGGATCAACAAAATTACGGTGGTTTCATCCGATGATATGGTGAACTGGACAGACCACGGAGAAATCCCTGTAGCCGGCCAGCAAGGCGCTGCCAAATGGGCAAATAATTCATGGGCTCCTGCTGCGGCTCATAAAACGATAAACGGCAAAGAAAAGTTTTTCCTGTATTTTGCAGATAGTGCAAACGGAATCGGCGTTCTCACCGCGGACAGCCCGATTGGACCGTTTTCCGATCCGATTGGTAAACCACTGATCAGCAGAAGTACCTCCGGTGTCGAGAATGTCACATGGCTCTTTGATCCTGCCGTACTTATTGACGATGATGGAAGCGGATACATTTATTTTGGCGGGGGGATTCCAGCCGGAAAGGATGAAGATCCGGGTACCGCGCGTGTTGCAAAGCTTAGCGATGATATGATCAGCCTGGATTTGGCAGCCAGCGGCGGTAAAGCTCAACCGATTAATCCGCCTTGGTTGTTTGAGGATTCGGGAATCAACAAGTATAACGGAAAATACTACTACTCTTATAGTACAAACTTTTCCGGTCAACACCCGACGGATATTCCAACAGGAACGATTGCTTATATGGTGAGTGATCATCCATTGGGTCCATTCACCTATGTAAAAACCATATTACCTAACCCTGCTGTTTTCTTCGGTGTCGGTGGGAACAATCATCATGCCATGTTTGAATTTAACGACCAATGGTACATGACTTACCATGCTCAGACCGTGGCTAAAGCCATGGCGGAGAGCGGTCTAGTACCGGAATTGGGTGGGCAAGCGCACGGGTATCGTAATGCGCACATTAATAAAGTGAGTTTTGATGCAAACGGAGTTATCGAAACAATCACAGGCGATTATACCGGGATTGCTCAACTGAAAAACTTTGATCCCTACCAAAGAGTAGAGGCTGAAACGATCGGTTGGAACGGAGGGATCTCTACTGAAACTACGACCGAACCGGGAGGAATGGTAAACAGCATAAACCTGGCTGTCGGCAGTATCAACAATGGAGACTGGACGGCCGTATCCAAGGTTGACTTTGGCACGGAAGGCGCCGGTACATTTACAGCGAATGTTGCTAGCGATTCCAGCGGCGGAACTATCGAACTTCATATAGATAACGCGGATGGTCCGCTGATCGGAGTCCTGCCTATTTCCAATACGGGCGGTAATCAAGCTTGGAAGACTAAGACAACTAGCATTTCCGGCGCTTCGGGAGTTCATGATCTTTACATGGTCTACAAAGGTGCTTCGACAGGCAATCTCTTTAAGGTAGATTATTGGAAGTTCGGAAAAATGAGCGAAGTTCACGATCTTGTCGCAATCAATGCATCCATCGATAAAAACAAGATCGATTTGGCTTCTGGAACTAACACGGCGAAATTAAAGGTTGTAGCTGTTTACGGTGATGGAACAAGTGAGGATGTCACTGCTCAGGCAAACGCAACCCCTGCACAAAGTGGTATTGTCGATATTAAGAACGGAGTAATCACTGGGGTGGGGTATGGGTCAACAACTATCGATATCAGCTTCGGTGGAAAAACTGATTCATTAAATATACTCGTAAAGGACCTGAACAGTGAATTGTCGGTCAAACAGATTACTGTCGACAATCGTTCGTTTGCTCTGGATACCGGTCAAAAGGCTACTTTTAAAGTCACCGCCGAGTATCTTGACGGACATACGGAAGATGTGACGAGGAAAGCGGTCTACAATAACCCGAGTCCAAATATTGCAGAGGTTTCAAACGGTACGATTACTGCAAAAGCCAGCGGAACGACCCAAGTTGCTGTAAGTTATCAGGGAGAATTGGGCGAAGCTGCAACAACTCAAATTAGCGTAACTGTCAACACACCTACGTTCGTAGCCATCGAGGCGGAAACAGCGGCGGACAACTCGGAGGAAGCCTACGTACACGGCACGATTAACGGCCATACCTGGTCGCTTGTCGACGGGCAGTCCACGAAAGCCATGTTCTTCGGGCCTGATACCGGCTTCAATATGTCCGGAACGGATGCAGCGACCCTAGCCTCAGGTTCCAGGCTTGGATATAAGATCAACATCCCGAAAGCAGGGGCTTACCAGCTTTGGATCCTTGCCAAGAGCGTGGATTTCAATTCCGATTCCGTCCATGTCGGATTGGATCAGCAGTATAAATTCACTTCCAACGGGATTGAGGGAATCAGCGGCGGACAGTTCAAATGGGTGAATCTCAGCAACGGCGGCTCCATCGTGCCTGGGGGAGAGCCATTGAATATGACGACCGGCGAGCATGAATTGAATTTCTGGGGCAGGGAAGACGGGTTGACGATTGACCGGATTTATTTGACGACAAGCACCTCTACGGTGGATCCTGTTTGGCCGTCTACGGAAGAGCCGGAACCGACGGAGCCTGCCGTTGCATTGTCGGCAACGGACAGCGTGAAGCCTGGAAGCAGCTTTACCGTCGGCGTGAAGCTGAATAACTTGGTAGAAAGCGTATATGCCCAGGACATCACGTTCACTTATGATGCCAACGTTTTCGAATATATGAGCGCAACATCCGCAACGTATAATGTGGAGCTGATGGCAGAGGACAAAGATACCCTTGGTGAGGTCAGATTGATCGCCGCCAATATCGGAGGTATCTCGGGAGCAAGCACGCCGTCTCTGGATCTGACCTTTAAGGTGAAATCCGGTGTCCAGAACACGAGCGGGACGATAGCCGTGAAGCGGGCGGAATTGGGAACGTCCGAGGGAGCCGTGATCCAGGCGAAACTGGACCATAAGGTCATTTCTGTAGGAAGCATCGATGTGAGCGTAGACAAGACTGCGCTGAACGCAGCGATTATAAATGGGCAGAGCTTGTATGACGCTGCAGTCGTAGGTACTCTGCCTGGTCAATATCCGCAGGCGGCCAAAGATGCGTTCGGCATTGCAATCAACGCGGCTAAATCGGTTAAAGACAACTCAGGCGCGACACAGTCTCAGGTTGACAACGCAGTTACTGATCTGCTCCGTGCAGTGAATACCTTCAAGTCCGCAGTAATTAAGGAAGTATCCGCGGATCTGAACAACGACGGCATCGTCAATGTGGGCGACCTTGCGATTGTTGCTTACCATTACGGCAAGGACTCCACCAGCTCTGATTGGGCGAAAGCCAAGATCGCCGATCTGAACGGCGACCAGAAGATTGACATTACGGATTTGGCGTATGTTGCCTCTAAAATAGCTGACTAATCATGGGTGAAAATATGGACGGGGATTTTTTATTCCTGTCCATATTTCTTACATCCAATTATCAAATGTAATGTGGAGGGGGTTTGTCAATGAAAAAGGCTTTAAGCCTCGTAGTAACATTCTTAATTAGCTTGATGGTATCAACGACTATTTCTTTTGCAGATAATCCCGTAGTCCAAACGATTTATACCGCTGACCCTGCTCCATTGGTAGTTGGTGATACGGTCTATCTATATACCGGACACGATGAGGATAGCTCAACCTATTTTACGATGAATGAATGGAGAGTATATTCCTCCACAGACATGGTCAACTGGACAGATCATGGATCACCCTTGTCTTATAAAACGTTTAGTTGGGCAAAAGGCGACGCGTGGGCGGGCCATGCTATAGAAAGAAATGGTAAATTCTATTATTACGCAACGGTTACAAGTAGTGCGCTTGGAAGACCGGTGATCGGGGTGGCAGTCTCTGACAGTCCAACCGGTCCGTTTGTAGATGCTCTCGGATATCCGTTAGTCGCCAGCGCTTGGGGCGATATTGACCCGGCTGCATATATTGATGGGGATGGTCAGGCCTATCTTTATTGGGGAAATCCTGAATTGAAATATGTAAAACTAAATCCTGACATGATTTCCTACGACCAAAACGTTGGTATTGTAACGGTACCTTTGACGACAGAAGGGTTTGGGAAGCGTACAGGGAATGCCTCCAGGCTGACATTGTATGAGGAGGGGCCGTGGTTCTATAAACACGGAGATTTATATTACATGGTATATGCTGCCGGAGGTATACCTGAATATATCTCATATTCTACCAGCAATAGCCCTACCGGTCCCTGGACCTATAGAGGCGTCATTATGTCGACTCAAGGTAAAAGCTTTACTAACCATCCGGGAGTCATAGATTTTAAAGGACATTCCTACTTTTTTTATCATAATGGCGCCTTGCCGGGAGGAGGAGGCTTCACTCGTTCAGTAGCCGTTGAGGAATTTAATTATAATCCTGACGGCACATTCCCGGTGATCAATATGACAACTCAGGGACCAGCTGCGCTGATGCGTTTAAATCCATATGTCAGAAATGAAGCTGAAACCATTGCATGGGCATCGGGCATAAAAACAGAGCCATCCAATCATGGTGGAATGAACGTTTACCATATTGATAACGGAGACTATATAAAGATAAAAAATGTGGATTTTGGGTCTATCGGGGCCGGTTTATTTTCTGCAAATGTATCCAGCGCTTTTAACGGAGGCACATTGGAGCTTCATCTTGACAGTACTGAAGGGACATTGATCGGGACGCTCCCTATTTCCAACACAGGCGGAGATCAGGTTTGGCAGAAAAAAACAACAAATATTTCGGGTGCTTCCGAAGTCCATGATGTTTATTTGGTATTCAAGGGAGAAGCGACAGGCAATCTTTTTAAGATAGATTATTGGCAGTTCAAGCAAAAGAGCGCTGCTCATGATCTATCAGCAATCAACGCATCCATCGATAAATATAAAATCGACACTGTATCCGGAGCCAACCAGGCAAGGATGAAGGTTACTGCTGTATACACCGATGGAACAAGCGCTGACGTTACTGCTCAGGCTGTTGCTACTGCGGCAAAAGACGGTATCGTAAGTATTAATAAGGGAGTTGTAACGGGAGTAGGCTATGGTTCAACTAGCATTGATGTGAGCTATGGAGGATTGACAGATACACTGAATTTGCTGGTTAAAGACTTGAACAGCGAGCTTACGGTGAAGGAGCTTACAGTAGATAATCCCTCATTTGCTCTGGATTCCGGTCAAACAGCTGCCTTTAAAATTACCGCAGAGTATCTTGATGGACATAAGGAAGATGTGACGAGGAAAGCGGTCTACAATAACCCGAGTCCAAATATTGCAGAGGTTTCAAACGGTACGATTACTGCAAAAGCCAGCGGAACGACCCAAGTTGCTGTAAGTTATCAGGGAGAATTGGGAGAAGCTGCAACAACTCAAATTAGCGTATCTGTTGATACGCCTGTTGTCATAGCCATCGAGGCGGAAACAGCGGTGGACAACTCGAAGGAGGCCTACGTACACGGCACGATCAACGGCCATACCTGGTCGCTTGTCGACGGGCAGTCCACGAAAGCCATGTTCTTCGGGCCTGATACCGGCTTTAGTATGCCCGGGACGGATACAGCTACCCTAGCCTCAGGTTCCAGGCTTGGATATAAAATCAACATCCCGAAAGCAGGGGCTTACCAGCTTTGGATCCTAGCCAAGAGCGTGGATTTCAATTCCGATTCCGTCCATGTCGGATTGGATCAGCAGTATAAATTCACTTCCAACGGGATTGAGGGAATCAGCGGTGGACAGTTCAAATGGGTGAATCTCAGCAACGGCGGCTCCGTCGTGCCTGGGGGAGAGCCATTGAATATGACGGCCGGCGAGCATGAATTGAATTTCTGGGGCAGGGAAGACGGATTGACGATAGACCGGATTTATTTGACGACAAGCACCTCCACGGCGGATCCCGTCTGGCCGTCTACGGAAGAGCCGGAACCCCTGGAGCCTGCCGTTGCATTATCGGCAACGGATAGCGTGAAGCCTGGAAGCAGCTTTACCGTCGGCGTGAAGCTGAATAACTTGGTAGAAAGCGTATATGCCCAGGACATCACGTTCACTTATGATGCCAACGTTTTCGAATATATGAGCGCGACATCCGCAACGTATAATGTGGAGCTGATGGCAGAGGACAAAGATACCCTTGGTGAGGTCAGATTGATCGCCGCCAATATCGGAGGTATCTCGGGAGCAAGCACGCCGTCTCTGGATCTGACCTTTAAGGTGAAATCCGGTGTCCAGAACACGAGCGGGACGATAGCCGTGAAGCGGGCGGAATTGGGAACGTCCGAGGGAGCCGTGATCCAGGCGAAACTGGACCATAAGGTCATTTCTGTAGGAAGCATCGATGTGAGCGTAGACAAGACTGCGCTGAACGCAGCGATTACAAATGGGCAGAACTTGTATGACGCTGCAGTCGTAGGTACTCTGCCTGGTCAATATCCGCAGGCGGCCAAAGATGCGTTCGGCATTGCAATTAACGCGGCCAAAGCGGTTAAAGACAACTCGGGCGCGACACAGTCTCAGGTGGACGCTGCAGTCACCGATCTGCTCCGTGCGGTTAATAGCTTCAAGTCCGCAGTAATTAAGGAAGTATCTGCGGATCTGAACAACGACGGAATTGTCAATGTAGGCGACCTTGCGATTGTTGCTTACCATTACGGCAAGGATTCCACCAGCTCTGATTGGGCGAAAGCCAAGATCGCTGATCTGAACGGCGACCAGAAGATTGACATTACGGATTTGGCGTATGTTGCCACTAAAATAGCTGACTAAAACTACCATAAGCGAGAATGGGGATGGAGTGTTTTGCATACCATCCCTTGTTCTCACGCTAGATTTGATTCACTCAATCCTCATATAAAACACAAGGAGAGGTGTCAATCAATGGAACGGATAAAAGGTAAAAATGAGTCGCAGAGAAAAACGTTAATTAAAATCTTATCTATAACATTGCTGGCGAATCTGATGTCCGGTTTTTTAGGTTCCACGATTCCGGCATATGCAGCTGGGGTAGATGATTCAAAACAGCTGGAATTCAAGTTTGAAAATAATATTACAGATTCCTCTAGTAACGGGATTCGAGGGGTATTAAATGGGACGGCAAATTATGTTGAGGGTAAGGTTGGTAAGGCTTTACAACTAAACGGGACCAATAATTATATTGATTTAGGCACGTCATCGGCATTGCAGCCACAAAATCTAACAGTTTCCTTCTGGGTAAAGCCTGACTCTAAGTTAATAGGTGAACACATGATCATGTGGAACAAGCCAAATGGAAACTGGATGGGAGAAGGGTGGTATTTAAGCATCCTGAGCGATACAGTTCCGTTGAAGCTTTCAACTGGAACAAGTGTACAGGAATCGTATGTTACTGGGGATCGCAGCACGTTCTTTCCCATTGGAGAGTGGACGCATATTGCGGTTACCTATGATAATGCAACAAAAAATGTGGAGATTTATCGTAACGGTCTAGCTCAAAAGGTTATTTATAATAAACAAGGTGGCAGCATTGCAGCAAATAATACGGAACATAAGTATTTGGGATTCAATTCGCCACAGTATGGGGGAGGCTATGCAAAACTGAATGTGGACGAATTCAAGATTTATAGTGTAGCTGCTACGGAAGAAGTGATCCGAGACGTTTATAAAGGGGAAGGCGGCGTAATAGACGAAAAGAGGATTGCACAGCAAGATTTAGATGCAATCGTTCTGCCGGGGACAACTAGGGGCAATCTTACCTTTCCAATAAAAGGAGCAAATCGTAGTGCCATCTCGTGGAAATCATCCAATCCGGATGTGATATCAAATACAGGAGTGCTTACAGATCCAGGGGTAGATACCTCGGTGACTATACAAGCTACTGTAACGTATGGTTCAGTAACCTTAACAAAAACGTTTTCGATTCTTGTGAAAACAAGTAAATATCTAGGGGATTCAGCAAAGATCAAAAATTTCGACTTGGAGCAGGTAGATGTTACCGACCCGTATTATGTGAATGCCTTAAATAAAGATATTGAGTATTTATTAAAGCTTGATCCGGACCGTCTTTTGTCTGGATTTAGAACCGTAGCAGGTTTACCTAAGAAAGCGGAGCTATACAACGGTTGGGAAGGGAACTGGAGTTATCTTAGAGGGCATAGCCTGGGACATTATTTGACAGCGTTATCACAGGCCTATAAGCAAACGAAAGAGAACCCAACACAGAATGCACAAATCAAGAGCAGAATTGATTATGTGATTAGTGAACTGAAAGTATGTCAAAATGCAAGCAGTAACGGGTATGTTTTTGCAACACCAGAAACGCATTTTGATGTGATTGAAGGAAAGATCGAGGGACAAAGTTGGGTGCCATGGTACACCATGCATAAAATAATAACCGGGCTTGTGGATGTTTATAAATACGAAGGAAATGGAGATGCCTTAGAGATTGCAAGTAATTTGGGGGATTGGGCTTATCAAAGAACTCAAACATGGAACGAATCAACGCACACTAGAGTATTGAATATTGAATATGGCGGTATAAACGATGCATTGTATGAATTATTTAAATTCTCCAATAATCAGGATCATTTAACCGCGGCCCATATGTTTGATGAAGACTCTCTGTTTACGTCAATTGTTAATGGGCAAGACGTATTAGCGAATAAGCACGCCAATACACAAATTCCTAAGTTTATTGGCGCACTGAATCGATATCGCACATTAGGTGAGGCAGAATCGTTTTACCTGAAAGCAGCGGAGAATTTTTGGGAAATGGTGGTTAATGACCATACCTATGTAACAGGTGGAAATAGCGAAAATGAGCATTTTAGAGAACCTGGGCAGTTAGATAATTATAGGAATAACATTAATGATGAAACTTGTAACGCGTACAACATGCTAAAGCTTACTAGAGAGTTATTCAGGCTTACCGGTGATATTAAGTATGCTAATTATTATGAGAAAACATTGAAAAATGAGATAATGTCCTCCATTAATCCGGAGACCGGTATGAGTACGTACTTTAAGCCTATGGGTACAGGTTATTTCAAAGTATTTTCAACCGAGTTTGATAGCTTCTGGTGCGATACGGGAAGCGGTATGGAGAATTTTACGAAACTGGATGACAGTATCTATTTTCACTCCGGTCAAGATCTTTATGTCAACATGTACTTGAGTTCGATATTGAACTGGACTGAAAAGGGCCTTCAATTGACACAACAAACAGATCTCCCCCAAAGCGATAAGGCAACGTTTACAATTAATGCGGCACCTTCCGAGGATATTACGATTAAATTCAGATCTCCTGAGTGGGTTGCAAAAGGTGATAAGGTAGCTGTAGCGATAAACGGAACAACATTTAATGGGGAAGCAGCTGAAGGATATATTGATATCCATCGGGTATGGAAGACAGGGGATATCGTTGAACTGACATTCCCATTAAAAGTCCAAGTATCAACTCTTCAAGATAATCCTGAAGTGGCAGCATTCACTTATGGTCCTCTTGTTTTAAGTGCTAGCCTTGGGACAGAGCAAATGGTCGCCATTCCACATCTTGCTTCACAAAAAGCCAATTTGCCTTCGGGCGTGACCTTCAAGGATTACATCCTTATTAAGGATGGTAATGTTAATGATTGGGTCCGTGATATTAACAACAATTTGGTTAAGACGGAAGGAAAACTGGAATTTACCTTGCGGAATACAGATGAAGATAATCACTTGAAATTTACGCCTTTTTATACTTTATACAAGGAAAGATACGGGATTTATTTCTATTTATCCGCATTGGATTCACAGACCTTCCAGAAAAATATTTTGAATAAAAAGACGGCGGCTAAAAAGGCAATCGCTAAAATCGATGAAGTTCAAATTACGAATGATCAGCACGAATTGGCACATAATCTGCAAGGAAATACAGGAGGAGGTTCCTTCGGAGGGGAACAGTACCGGCAGGCTTGGAGCGGGTCATCAGGAGCCGCCTGGCTTAGTTATGATATGGCAGTCGATCCTTCTGTTACTAATTATATATCTACCAGATACTATAGCGGTGATAAAGGAAGAACCTTTAACGTTTATGTGGACGGTATTCTTATTAAGGAAGAAACCATAGAAGCAAAAGCCCCTGATCAATTTTATGATGTAAGATATCAAATCCCGGCAAATTTGTTAGCAGGAAAAACAAAAGTAACCGTGAAGTTTGCCAATAGAGGTTCGAGCTACGTCGGCAGATTATTCGGAACGGTTTCCATTTTGAAAGACTATAACAAAAGCACGAACCTTCAGAGTGTCACAGCGGATGGAACGCCAGCAGCATTGACTAATAATCACTATTCCATTTCTGTTCCAAAAAATGCTACAGAGTCATTAGTCAATTTCACTCCTGAAAACGCGAATGCTTTGGTATATGTTAATGGTGTATTAATTGACGATACTGCGAAAAGAAAAGTATCTTTACCAACCGATATGACTACTTTGAACGTTAGAGTGGTAGCTGAAGATGGGGTAACAGAAAAAGCTTATACCGTTAGCATCAATAAGCAAGCAAAAGAAGTAGTAACAGCTACACTTACAGTAGACAGCAGTGTGAAGGCTGGCAGCAGCTTTAAAGTGGGGGTTAATCTAAACAGCGTTACCCAAAGTGTTTATGCCCAGGACATCACTCTAACCTATGATGCCAAAGTATTTGACTATATGCTTGCGGCGGGAGCTAACAACAACATCCAGGTTGTGAAAGAGGATAAGGACACTACCGGGGAACTTCGACTGATTACTGCCAGTATCGGAGGTGTTTCGGGAGCGAGTAAGCCGGTTCTGGATCTGACCTTCAAGGTGAAATCAGGTGTTCAGAACACGAGCGGGACGATAGCCGTGAGCCGGGCGGAATTAGGAACGTCCGAGGGAGCCGTGATCCAGGCGGCATTGGACCATAAGGTCATTTCTGTAGGGAGCATCGATGTAGGCGTAGACAAGACCGCGCTGAACGCAGCGATTACGAATGCGCAGAACTTGTATAGCGCCGCAGTCGTGGGTACTCTGCCTGGCCAATATCCGCAAGCGGTCAAAGATGCGTTCGGCATTGCGATTAACGCGGCCAAAGCGGTTAAAGACAACTCGAGTGCGACACAGTCTCAAGTTGATGGAGCCGTAAATGATCTGCTCCGTGCGTTGGATACCTTCAAGGCAGCAATAATTAAGGAAGGATCCGCAGATCTGAACAACGACGGAATTATCAGTGTAGGTGACCTTGCGATCGTCGCTTACCATTACGGCAAGAACGCCACCAGCCCTGATTGGGCGAAGGCCAAGATCGCTGATCTGAACGGTGACCAGAAGATTGACATTACGGACCTTGCGATCGTTGCCACCAAAATATTGGAATAATTCATTAGTTTAATCCTTCATTTATATAACAGGAGCAGATTGCTATAGGCGTCTGCTTCTGTTTATATATTAACCATATAAATAAAATGACAGTAATAGATTTAATATTGCTGATCAAGTAACTGTTCTAAATAATCTATATATAATAGGTTTGCCAGAAAAACATAAAAATCGTCTTGTTCCCTTTTAGTAGAGGGTGTCACTGGTTTATAAATTTCAATTTCGCCTAGTTCAGTTTGAAACTTTTGTACGCTCTCCCACATCGGCTTCACCTCTACAACATAAGTATGTTTATAGCAGAGGGAAGTATTAGAAGAATTATTACAAGTTGTCCTAAACTACACGAGAACCTACAATCAGCAAAAACCTTTTCTGATGTCTAAAGAAGACCGTTTACTTTTAACTTAATCATCCAACAATCAACGAAATGATCATCGCACATACGAATGAAACCGAGTATAAGTCGTTTATTTCTAATAAAAAGAATGAAGCGCTCCAGTCCCGTATGATTGTTATGCCTGTTCCGTATAACCTCAGGGTATCGGAAGAGGAAAAAATCTACGCGAAGCTGATCGCTCAGAGTGATATGAATCATGTGCATATTGCACCGCATGCGCTGCGTGCCGCTGCGATTTTCTCGATCCTGACCCGTTTGAAAGAAAGCAAAAAACAAGGCATGGATCTGATCAAAAAGCTCCGCATGTATGATGGTGAAGAGGTCGAGGGCTACAAAGAAGCAGATCTCAAGGAAATGCAAACGGAGTATTTAGATGAAGGTATGTCCGGAATTGATCCGCGGTATGTTATCAACCGGATTTCCAGCGCTTTGATCAAAGGTGATCTGCAGTGCATGAACGCACTGGATGTGCTGCGGGCAATTAAAGACGGCCTGGATCAGCATCCATCGATTACTAAAGAGGAGCGGGAGCGTTATTTGAACTTCATCTCCATCGCTCGCAAGGAATATGATATTTTGGCAAAAAGCGAAGTGCAAAAGGCCTTTGTCTACTCCTTTGAGGAATCTGCTAAGACATTATTTGAGAATTATCTCGATAATATCGAAGCCTTCTGCAATTGGTCCAAAATCCGCGATCCACTTACGGATGAGGAAATGGAGCCGGATGAGCGGTTAATGCGTTCGATTGAAGAGCAAATCGGTATCTCTGAGAATGCGAAAAAAGCGTTCCGTGAAGAGATCCTGATCCGGATTTCCGCGTATTCACGCAAAGGGAAGAAATTTGAGTACAACAACCACGACCGCCTGCGGGAAGCGATTGAGAAGAAGCTATTCACTGATCTCAAAGATATCGTCAAAATTACCACCTCGTCCAAAACGCCGGATGAAAGCCAGCTCAAACGGATCAACGAGGTATGCGCCAGACTTATTGACGGGCACCATTATTGCCCAATTTGCGCCAATGAGCTGCTGAAGTATGTGGGAAGCTTGCTGAATCGGTAAGCATCAGGATGAACATAGGGTAGTAAGAATAACAGATATACAATGAAAATGAGCTGTGCTCGAAGTCGATTATGACGGAGCAGGCTCATTTTTTTTGTTATATAGATACAATTATTAACCTATATATCCTTCGTACGAAGATTTTTATATTCCTTTGGAGTAACGCCGCTGTATTTTTTAAATACGGTTGAGAAGTATTGTGCACTAGAAAATTGGAGTTTTGAAGATATTTCTGTGATGGAGAGTTCTGTATTACATATGTAATTCATGGCTTTATCAATTTTTGTGATACAAAGATAATCGTTCACTGATATATTCACGTATTGTTTGAAAATTTTCGATAGGTATCGGGTAGTTATATTACAGTTGCTAGCGATATCGTCTAGTGTGATATTGTTTTCTACATTTTGTCTAATGAAATGGATAGCTCGAATTGCTATGGGATTATTTATTCTGAATACTTTACGAACACTTTTTTCAATCTCGCGAGATAATAGAAACAGTAATTCGTAGATATAAATATTTGCTAGCGACTTGTGGTACATATTTACTTCAGTATTTACTTCTTCGCAAATACGATCCACACATGAAAGAATCTGTTTCGTATATGGATGGAAGGTATAGGCTATATGTCTATCTGACATATAATGTAAAAATCTGATATATTCATTTACTTTGGGGTCTGCTGCAATAAAGTTTTCTGGAGAAAAGTGAACTTGTAGGAAGACGGCTTCTTGATCTGATTTTACATGAAAAGAGTGAATCATATGAGGGAAGATGACCATTATTTCACCTTTATGAACGGTAATCCTCTCACCATTAATAATGATGTCACATTCTCCTTCTTTCATTAAACAGATTTCCAGATTCTCATGGCAATGAGGTCCAAAAAAATAACCTGGTTTCAAGGTGCGCTCTAATGCATTATAGATTAATTCCTGATCAGACTCATGATATAAGAGATCAACAACTCGGTTCATAATAATCGCCCCTGATAGTATTCAGACATTTGTGTCAAAATTCACCGCTTATTATCACTCAGTGTATCATTGAAACTATTAACATTCCAGAACTAATGTGGGGCGTATGGGTAGAATAATAATTGATTTTAGTTCTGTATTTCAAACGGATTTTTCAATATTGGTTATATTTTGAAAGTATAAATCGAATAAAATTGTTAAAATCAAAAATGTATTTGAAAGCGTTTTAATTTATATCCAATAGACTATTATAAGGGGGAAAGGTACGATGCGAAAAAAGGTTGCGAAAAAGATTTATCGATTCATGATTTGGATGATGATTTTTTTAATGGCTACAAGTCAATCAATCATATATCCAAGAAGTACGTCTTATGCTGCTGAAGGAGAAATTGGTGATTCGTTAAGTGCAGTTCACGAACAAGTAATTAAACGTATTTCTCCAACAAATGTTCAAACTTCCGTTGGTGAACCACCAGAACTCCCTTCGGTAGTACAAGCAGTTTACAACGATGATTCCATCGGCGAAGTAATGGTTAGCTGGGATGAAATCGATCCTTTAAGTTATGCGAAGGTGGGCACTTTTAACGTAGAGGGAAATGTTAAAGCCTCGGATGTCAAAGCAGAAGCGACTATTACAGTAACGGATTCACAAGAGGGTACAATTGAAGAGGCGAACATAGAGGACTTCTTAAATGACATCAAATTAAATGTTCCTGAGGGTCAAGGGGCAGTATCGTATACGAATAATTATCAGTCAATGGAACCGGAACCAATGACGTTCGTTAAAGGAGCAGGAACAACTTCTGTAAATAATGGACTAACCATTGCGATAACTAAAGTGGATGGCGGTGGAGCCATTGCAACATGGGATAAAGCTCCATGGCTATCTGCCGGAATTATTGATACAACGATGCGCTATACAAGTTCAGTTTCAAGTAATGTTGGTTTTGTTATAGGATCAAATGATACGAATCAAGGGGTGTCTATCCGTTACGATGCCAATACAGATTGGGTAATTCAAAGTCCGGATGGTTCAGGTAATTGGGAAGTATTCGAGGGTCCTGAACTGAAAACAGATATAGATTATCGAATACAAATCGGCTTTCATGGTACGAAGCTCGTGGTTATAGTAGACGGAGTGACATACTACAATAAGGATACGGATTTATTGAATCAGTCGACAGGGATTGGTCAGGTAGGTCTATATAAACGTTTTGCAACAGGAAATGTCTCTATTAAAGAGTTACGTATTGCAGGTGTAGGTACAAAAGATAAACCTTCAAATGTCATTGATTATGTACAAGACTATGAAGATCCTAATTATATACCTCATTGGTCAGGTTTAAATGCTCAAGTAGTGACCGATCTTACGGGAAATAAAGTTCTTTCTCTGAAAAAAGGATCAAAAGAACGAGGTGTAGATCTAGATTCCCCACAAATTCAAGAGGGTACACTCTCGTTAGATTTCAAGCTGATTAATCCAGCGAAACTAGGTAGCGGTCAAGGCTTTGCGTTTGGTTTTAGAATGAATGAAACGGCGAGCATATTCAATGAGATTGGGGTTGACCCTAGCATCTGGATACCAGAGTCTAACTCGGGTTGGGGAAGTAAATTAAATATTCCTTACCCGATCCAAGGCAGATGGAATAATCTCATGTTCAATTTTAAAGGGAAAACAATCACGGTATTTTTGAATAAAAAGGAGATCGGTGATATTACTTTTGCGCAATTCTCAGAAGTAGCTGGGTACTTCGGTCTTCGAATTCGAAGTACGGTAGAATTGCAGATAGATAATATACACTATACAAATCAGATCATAAAACCCAAACAAATTATTCAGTATAGTAATGATTTTCAAGACAGTATAACAGGCGACTGGAGTAACGGTGCAACGTCTACCATTATTACAGAAGGCAGCAACCGAATTCTAAAGTTATCTGGTCTGAACGGTGAAACATGGAATACTGATGCTCCGCTCCTACAGAGTGCGACTTATATGGCTAGTGTGAAACCTACGAATACCAATATCGGATTTGCTATTGGTAACAATGCTCTAATTACATTTGATGGTGCGAAATGGATTTTGAAAAAGGGTAACACCATCATTGATTTTGTTGCATCTGGTACTAGTACTAGTAGTTCAAATCCTAAACCTTTCGTCTGGAATAAAGTGGGTTTACAATATTCCGACTCCTCTGTAACCCTAAGCATTAACGGGGCTGAATTGTATGCAAGCTTACCGGCAGGACAGCAATTCGGAGAAGGACGTTTTGGGGTTGTTGCTCAGGATACCATATATATCGATAATATTCTTTTTACCGAAGAGTTTATGGATATGAATACTTCTACACAAACGGACAAAATGATTTACGAGGAATATTATGAAGGTAATTCTCAGCCTAATTGGGATGGGTATCATGCGACACCGCAAGTTATAGATGGATATTTGACAGGGACTATTGATGCTGGAGCAACTGCTTTTAATAGAGATATAACAGCAGTATCAAATGGGATCTATCAAGTGAAAATGAAGAGTGATGGTGAAGTTGGTGTTAAACTGGGCAATATCACCATATATCAAGAGAGCGCGGGAAAATGGAAATATCAGTTGGAAGGTAGCGAAGCTGCCATTGGCAATACTGATGCCATTGCAATAAGCAAAGATTATATTTTACGTGTGCAGGTCATTGAGAAGGAATTAAGCCTATATATAAATGGAGTATTGGTCGGTAATGTACCAGTATCTGCATATTCCCCAGGAGCATTTGGCTTATATAACACAACTGATGCTGCAATTAAGGTGAATGTAGATGCAATAACCGCAGAAGAAATCAGAGTATACCAACCAAATTATTCGGCACAGAATTGGGGCTCTCTGGATAGTAGTAATCCGGTGGTAGAGAGTAACGGAGATGGTCAAATTCAATTGAACATGCCAGGTGTAGCACTAGCCGTGGATAAGGATAGCCCTAAATTGATGGATCAGAAGGTTACTTTTGATTACAAAACAAATGTAGACGCTGGAGCAACTGGTGGGCGATATGGATTTATATTAAGAGGATCCACGGATAATGCATATGTATCGGTTAATCATGACATTAACGGCGTTTGGAAATTGTTTGCAAATGGAAACGAGGCTACTTTCTCAAACTCATATGAGATGCTAGCCGATACACTTTATCATATCGAACTTCGTTTAGTAGGAACAACCATAAGCTTCAAGATTACGGACCCCGATGGCGTGACAACGGATATGGGATCGGTATCTGAAGAAGAAATGACTATGCAGCCAGGTTGGCTTGGACTTCGATCTTGGTATGGAAGTAAAAAGATGACAGTGAGCAATGTAAAGATGGTAGAGCTAGAGTCACTACCTAAGCTTCAGGTTGCCTCAGAGACAGATACGATCACTAAAGATGGTTTAAACGTTACAGTATATAAAGATTTCCCGGGTATTGTTGAATATCAAGTTGATGAACGTAAACTACAGGCTAGCGAGGAGCAAACGAATAGTCTGAAGATCAACAATATGGATTATGTGCCTCGCACCATATCTAATAAAGAGAGCGATAGTAAGTATCAGTATACAATGATGATTGACGAGATTGGTGTTGTCATCGAAGCACATATTGAGGCGAAAGCGAATCATATCGTACGTTTTGAAATTGATAAAATAACTGAAAAACCGGATGGGTTTGTTGTCCGTTCGATTCAAATTAACAATTCTCTAATCCATGTGAATAGCGCTATGGAAAATGCAACGTATGCATGGAGTAAATCGGATGGAGCATGGCACGGATTAACAGAAGAACTGGTCGATAACATGAATCTTATGAAACAGAGTAGCGCTTCAGGCGTTACGATGGCTATGGTGAGCGGAAATGGCTTGGGAGCATCGATTGAAGACAATGTAATCAGCGGTGGCAATAAAATTATTGTGACCACGGAAAAGAAACCACTTGTCAATAAAGTGACAGTGAAGCCGGGTACTTGGACGTATCGCCATCTTCAAAGTAATGAAACGGAAGAACTGCCTTGGTATGAGGTAGTTGTGACAAATGATCGGAATAATGACGGTAAAACAGATTGGCAGGATGCAGCTGTTGCTTATCGGACGAATATTTTTAAGGAGCCATTTGGTGCTCGGGATATGCAGAACAATATGATGTACATCGCATTCAACTTTGCTAGCCAGGCAAATGATCCTTTCTTGAATTCGTTGGATACGGGTAAAATTCTGTACAATTATACTGATGGCTTTGGACAGATGATTCTTCATAAGGGATATCAGGCAGAGGGCCATGATGATGATATTCCATCCTATTCCAACATTGGTGTGAGGCAGGGTGGATTGGATGAATTAAACTATCTCATCAATGAGGGCGATAAGTATAATCTTAACGTGGGTGTTCATCTCAATGCAACAGAGTATCAACTTGATGCTAACGAACTGAATTATTCCAACTTAAATGGAGCATCATCAAAAGGGCCGACAGTAGATAGGCTTTCCGGAGGTTGGGATTGGATTGATACGTCTTATTATGTTGATCAGACGAAGGATGTCTTGAGTGGGAATCTAGAGTCACGGTTCAAAAACTTATTTAATCTGACGAAGGATTCTTTGAGCCCGAATGATCCTACATTAGACTTCTTCTATATTGATGTGTATACAGGCAATGATTACAATGCCTATAAATTGCTGCAATACGCTAATAATCTTGGACTAAAAGTAGGAACGGAATTTGCCGGCCCATTAGAGCCCGGTGTGGATTTTGTTCACTGGGGTCCAGATTTAGGATATCCGAATAAGGGGAATTCTAGCATTCTATCAAGAATAGTGAAGAATAATCTAGATATTTTCGTTGGAAATGCCTTATTCAAAGGACAAAAAATACCAGGTGTGACAACGTGGGGAGATTCCAAACCGGATGTACAGCAAGGTGTAACTGTATTCTTTAACGAAGTATTACCTACGAAGTTCATGCAACATTTTGGTGTTATGAAATATGAAGAGGATAAAATTACGTTTGATAACGAAGTGATCTCTAAGAGAAATAAATTAACGAATATGATTGAGTTATCTAAAAATGGCAAGCTTATATCTTCTTGGAAAGATACGGGGACGACAACAGACGAATCAGAGCGTCATACTGGTGAAGCGAATTCGTTAATTCCTTGGGTTTGGGATATGAAGACCAATAAGATCTTGGGTGTAAACGAAGGTGCAAGACTATATCACTGGAATACAACAGGCAACGCGACAACTTGGCAGTTGACGGATGAATTTAAAGATGTGAGCCAATTCAATATGTATGAGCTGACACAACAAGGCAAAGTGTTAGTCGATACAGTTGTTGCTCATGATGGATCTCTCACGATAAATAAGGCTAAGAAAAATACACCTTATGTGCTTTATCCTACATCAGCGGATGCTCTAGTATTGGTCCCTGCTGCAACAAATTGGGGTGAAGGCAGTCTTATTAAGGATTTCGCCTTTAATTCTGAGCAATTGAATGTTCCAGGTTCCTGGACAGCTGATGATCTAAGTAATATTACAATCAAGACAGTGCAAGGTGATCGCGAATACGATACCAGCAAAGAAATGAACAAATCGAATTGGAATAAATACGCTGAGGTTGGAAACAAAGCGGGTATCTTGTCTCAGGAAATTAATGGACTACAGCCTGGTGAGGATTATACTGTCGGGGTGTGGACTCAGACGGAGAAAGGAAGAAAATCTTCTCTGCAGGTTACAATTAACGGTAAAACCTATTCTAATCATGTGACAGGGCAGGACGGTATCCATAACTCATCCTTCAAGTATGTCGATACAACATGGCAGAGAATGAATGTTGAATTTAAGGTTCCTGAAGGTGTTACTACTGCAACAGTGAAGTTGCTAGCTGATTCAGGAGTTGGTACTGTACAATTTGATGATGTTCGTATTTGGAAGCATACGTCAGTGGAGAAGGATCCTACGAATAAAAATTATGTTGTGTATGAGGATTTCGAGAATGTGTATGAAGGTTGGGGTCCATTTGAGTATGGTGGTGGGTCTAGACAAATTCATATTGCAACTGACCAAAGTAATCCACACGATAACAATCCTATCGTTCAGGCAGCTGAGAACAAAGTTGGTCCTGTGATGACTTGGGTTCTGAATGGTGAAAACTCGCTAAAAATGAATGAAACAGATGTGGGTAAACTCATTAAAACAAACGAATCTAGCGTGAAATTGAAGCCAAATAAAGAATATGAGTTAGGATTTATCTATACTTCAGAAACGTATGTTGGTTATGAAGTGTCGGTACAATCACGTTCTTCAAAAGAGATTGTATTAAAGGAAACGCTAGGTAATTTAACCAATCCAGGCAATAAAGCTGGAGAAAATGGCGGTTATATCACATTCAAGCAAAGCTTTACAACCGGTAATCAGGATGATTATCAAGTAATTTTCAAAATGATTACCAAAGGTTCGGGAAAAGCTACATCTGATTTTGCTTTTATTCTAGATGATTTTTATATTAAGGGAAGTAATCTAGACATCTCTAAAGATCTCCTTCAACAAACGATTACCGATGCAGCAGCATTAAAGAGTTCAGATTATTCATCTGAAACCTGGGCAATCGTTGCGGCTGCTCTGGATAAAGCGGAGAAGATTCTGAAGGATCCTAGCGCTACGATTACTTCACTAGATGAAATGCGAGTAGAGCTTGAAAATGCGATAAAAAGTCTTGAATTCGCTCTTAGCATTGTAGCTATAGAGGATGTAAAGATTGAAACCGAAGTTGGCTCCGCGCCGAAACTGCCTGCGGAAGTAACTGTGACCCTGAGCAATCATACGATACAGAAAACGTTGGTTGTATGGGATGAGATTCATTCTTCGAGTTATGCACAAGCGGGGAGCTTCCAAGTAAAAGGCACGGTTGCTGGGACTGATATGAAAGCAATAGCGATTGTAACGGTCAAAGCAAAGGATAGTAATCAATCAGAGACAGATCCTGGCAATGTTTCTAACCCAAGTTCTAATCCAAGTTCAGGTGCGAAACCGGAGGCAACTCCAAATCCAGGAACCGACTCAGATCAAGGATCTGGAATCAAACCTAAATCCTTTATCGATACCGTGGGCCACTGGGCAATTAAGGATATTGAGGCTTTGGTGAGTAAAGGTATCCTGAAGGGGATAACAGATCAGAATTTTGCTCCGGACAAGACGATTAATCGTTCTGAAATCGCAGCGATCCTGGCACGAGCTCTAGGTCTTGAAGTAAAAGGGTCAACATCATTTAAGGATGTGCCGCAAGATAAATGGTACAGCGATAGTGTTATTGCTACAGCAGATGCTGGGTTGCTTAAAGGGTATGTAGGTAATTTGTTTGATCCGATGAAGCCTCTAAGCCGTCAGGAAATGGCAGTTATTATGGCAAGAGTGCTTGAATTGAAGGGGAAATCACCTAAAGTATCAGATGCTACGCAAGCTGTACTAGCTACGTATATAGATGCGGATCAGGCAGGTATATGGTCAAAGCAGGCATTGGCTACTTGCATCGAATTGGGTCTAATCCAAGGGACCCCTGATCATAAACTCAATCCGAAGAGTAATCTGACTCGTGCGGAAGCTGCAGTCATGATCAGCAGATTATTAACGTATTTAGGTTAGGAATATTCAATCGAATTGGTAAAAGTGAAAAAGGGATGTAGTGGCTTAATCAGGCTGCTTCATCCTTTTTTTGCGCTTATTAAAGAGAAAGAAAAGGGGTTGAACATAGCTCAGCAAAACAGGAACAACGATCCTCACATCCAGTTGATATAATGAAATCACCGTACGGGGGAAGGTTGGTGCTGCACTTGAATTACAGTAAAGATATAGAGAAATGTGTTGAATATATTGAAGCTCATATCAAAGAAAATATTTCAGTAGAAGAAATAGCCGCTGAGGTCGGATATTCGGTGTATCATTTTTGCCGAGTGTTTAGCCTATGCAAGGAAATGTCCGTGATGGAATATGTGCGGAGCCGGAAGTTATCTTTAGCGTCGCTTGAATTATTTGCCGGTAAAAGGATCATTGATATCGCGCTGGACTATGGTTTTGAGACGCAAAGCGGATTTACTAAGGCCTTTCGTAAGGCTTTTGGCTATAGCCCGACACAATATGCCGCACGGATGGACGGATTTACTAAAGGAACAACACTATTTGAAATCGGAGGTTTTATAATGAACCCTGTTATTGTTCGCAAGCCTGCATTTAAGGTCGCTGGGTATGGGATCCAAACTAATGTTGCTGGAAGTATGTACACCAAGGATATTGCTTCTTTTTGGAGCCATTATGAAGGTGAGAATCTGGAGTCCAAAATGTATAAAATACTAAACCCGCCTAAACACGGAGAAGTCGGCTTATGTATTCCTTCCTCAGATAATGGTAATGCGACTTATCTTCTAGGTGTTATTGTAGAGGACTACTCCAAGGTGGAAGAGGATATGCTGACGATGGATGTGCCAGAAGCCGAATATGCTGTGTTCACAACGCCGCCAGTGGATACTTCAACGGATACAGAGCAAATACAGTTTGCACAGGTTATAAAAAGCACTTGGAAGTATATCTTCGAAGAATGGTTTAAGGACAGCGGCTACGTCTATGATGACAGTAATCTGGATTTCGAATTCTATGACGAACGCTGCCATTCGCGGCCGGATACGGTGATGGAGATTTATGTTCCTGTGAAAAAATCTACAGAATAATTTGAACGAAATAAAAAAGCAAAGGGAAAGGCTCCTCGGTGACGACAGCAACTACGGGAATGTTTGGACTTTCGGTCGCTGTTGTCTCCAGATGTTCTTGATTTTTACCGCTTATGCGGATAACATCCGAAGACAAAGGCGAGCGCTACGCTCCTACAGTTCCAAAATTCCCCTACGTTACTTTCACCTCAGCAGCATTTGCTATGTTCTAATTATTCAGTCGATACGGGGTGTCGACATAAGAAGGTCCGCAGCGGGTTATACGCTGCGGGCTTTTTAACGTGCTAATAATAGAAGCATCTGGAGCGCATCTAATAGACAAGAAAACAACATATCATGATCGACAAAATAAGACACCTATGTAAAAAACAGTATGATATGATCGCTATGAATTCTCTAGCACTATTGAACTAATAGTTAAAGGATTAGAAGTATCTGTAGTTCATTTTATACATAAATAGGAGGAGTAAAGTGATTACTAAACAGGTTTTATTAAAGAAAACTATCGTATTCATGCTTATTGTTTGTCTTACCTCATTACCTTTCGGTACGATTTTTGCAAGTAAGGCTTCTGATATTCAAGGGACTTGGGCTGAAGCGCAAATTACGAAATGGATGGAGAAAGGACTCGTATCAGGTTATCCAGACGGGGATTTTAAACCGGATCATTCGATTACAAGAGCTGAGTTGGTTGTGCTAATCAATAAGTCTTTTGGATTTGTTAAGACAGAGGAGCATTCTTTTAAAGATGTAAAAGCTTCAGATTGGTATTATTCAGGTCTTTTAGTGGCGAATGCGGCAGGATACATACAAGGTTATTCAGATGGTTCATTCGGGCCTAATAAGAAGGTCACACGACAAGAATTTGCGGTGATTATTAGTAAATTACTTGCACTGTCCTCTTCAGATTCAGCTAATAAGTTTAGCGACACATCAGCTAGTCCTGCATGGAGTAAAGGGGCTATAGGGTCTGTATACGATAAAGGAATCATGTCGGGATATTCGGATAATACCTTTCATCCAGAATCCTTTGCTACTCGTGCAGAGGCTATCGTAATCTTGGACAGATCCTTAACGATCAAGAATGAAGCTTCTATAGGAAGCCTCTCGTACGATACAGCGGGTACTTATGGTCCTTTAACAGGGAATGAGAAAGTAAGCGGAGACGTAGTCATTAACTCTCCTAATGTAACTCTAAGAAACATGACGATCACGGGTAACTTATTACTCGCAGAAGGAATTGCCGAGGGAGATGTATTGTTAAAAGATGTCACGGTTAACGGTATTACTACGGTTAAAGGTGGGGGAGCACACAGTATTCATTTTGAGAATGCTAGACTAACCTCGGTGATTGTTGATAAGAAGACAGGGACGATTAGAATTGTTGCTATTGGTTCAACAGTTATTGAGAAGCTCCAGGTTCAATCAGCGGCAACCATTGAAGCTGCTAATGGAGTGAGTATTCAAACTTTGATTCTTAACGCGAGCACGAATGTTATAGGGACTGGGACGATTGTTCATGCAATAATAAATGCACTCGGAATTATTATGGAACAGGCACCACGTAATTTAGAGGTAGGAAAAGATGTACCCTCAAATGTGAACTTAACTATAAATGGTATACTTCGAGCAGCATCAACGGCTACACCAACTCCTGCAGGAGTAACATCTGGTTCTTCTGGATCGCCAGGCGGATCATCACCGGGGGGAACGGGGACGGTACCAACGGTAACGCCGGCACCGGTAACTACACCAACACCAACACCAACACCAACACCAACACCAACACCAACACCAACACCAACACCAACACCAACACCAACACCAACACCAACACCAACACCAACACCAACACCAACACCAACGCCTATTGTATCTCCATTGCCAACTCCAATGCCGACATTTACGCCTGAAGTGACACCACCAGCACCAACAAGCACGCCGGGACCAGTGAATAACGTATTTGGAACAGTTACACGTGCAGATGGTCAGAAATTATTTAAAGAGGGCATTCTTTCTTTGAAAAAGGTTGAAAATGATATGAGTATTGGTTACGGAACAATGGTGATTGACGGGAAATTTGATATTAATTTGCATGATGGAGATTATCTAATTACAGGGGTTTCTGATTTAAACTCATCGGAGCAGATTTCGTTATATTATACTTTCAAGGTATCTAATGGACAGCCTGACCCTAGTTCGCTTGATATTGTAATCCCAGAAGGACATCAAGGTAGTGTTAAGTTTCAAGATGGTACTTCAGTAAGAAACGGTTCGTTAACTATTTCAAGGATAGAGCCCAATGTATCTGCTATTTTCAATGCACAAATAGTAGAAGGTCGATTTACTTTGTACTTACCGGATGGAACATATCTAGTTAATCAGATTAATAATGAAACCCAAGAGCAAATCTCACTAAATTATAAACTCAAGATTGTTAATGGTCAGATTGACCCAAGTCAACTTACTATAATAATTCCTCCTAAGACTACTGGGACTATCGCTAGGGTAGATGGATCAGTAGTACCTTCAGGAACACTTTTGGTGCATGGAACAGATAGTCCAGAGGTTCCAGGTTATTTCGCACAGGTTCTAGAGGGCGAGTATAGCCTGTATTTGCCTGACGGTAACTACCAGGCAGATAATTTTTTCGTCAATAATATCGCTAATAGAATTTCAATAGATTATAGGTTCACGGTGATTAACGGTAAGACGATTCCAAGTCCGTTGGCAATTACGATACCTAAAGCATATGTTGGTAGTGTTCAAAATGCAGATGGAAGTGTTATAACAAATGGATCTATAACCGTATATAAGACTAATGTAGATGGTTCACAGTCCTTCTTCACTGCAGCTATTTACCAAGGAATATTTACCTTGTTTTTGCCTGAAGGTGCCTATCAATTAATTAATTTATCTAGCGGCATAGAGCAAATACAGCTAAATTATTCTTTTATAATAGCCAATGACCAACCTGAACCGAATCCACTGAATATTGTAGTGCCAAAGAAGTATACGGGGACTATTAGTTCTGAGGAGGATTCACAGGTAAATGGATGGCTAGGCCTTGTTAGCACTGGTTCTGAGAAGCCGGCTACTAAATACTTCTTCCAAGTAAAGAACGGAGAATTTAACCTTTTCTTACCAGAGGGCTCTTATGAGGCGAATACATTTACTGATTTGAATCAAAATCAAACACCGCTAAGCTTTCCTATTACAATAGGGAAGGAGCAGACTAGTCCGATTTCAATCCATATAGCATTACCTCAAAAAAATATTACAGGTACTTTAACCTATTCAGATGGATCGAACTTAGCGGACGGATTGTTTTTTGTGAATAGTACGGAGTCGGGGTCTACTTTTCAGTTAACAGTTTCAATTATTGATGGCAAATTTGATTTTTATTTACCTGATGGTAACTATAGAGTAATGTCCCATTTAAATTTAACGGACAAAATATCCACCTTTATCGGAACTAATTTCACGGTTATTGACGGGAAGTCTAACCCGGGTCCAGTCGTTATAGTAGTACCCTTGCCACATAACAACTAAAATGAAGAAGGCCCACAGAGCGCTGATGCTCTGTGGGCCTTCGTTAAGCTAACCCCTAAATAAACTTCCGCTGCACCTTCTTGCCATCATACGAAAACCTAGCCTTTTTGTCCTCCACGACGGTCTGTAAATGAACGGTCCGACCCCATAACGAATAGATATGCGGGAGCGTGCGCTCCAAATACTTCAGATCCAGCTCGATACTTTCGTAGCGGTGGGTTATAAATAATTCCCCATTCTTCTCAAAATCAGCATCCTCTATGACCAAGTAAGGAGAGCCGCCGTTGACGCGGGCAAGTACCAGTTGATCCCGTACATTTTCCCAAGCTTTGTCGGTGATTTTCCATTCCGGTCCTTTTTTCTCAAAAACATAAAGATCGAGGTCGTTCACCAGTTCCTTAGACAGATAACTGCGGATAAAAGAGGTATCGGATTCCAGCTCGCGTACCTCAAATATTTTCTCGCGGTCCCAGCGGCGTTCGATGTCTTCGAAGATCTTCAGCCCCAGATAGTACGGATTCAGGCTTTGCCGTGAGGGCTGCACAACGGAGGAATTCAGTTTAGCGTATTCTACGGTTTCCTCAACGGTTAGATCTAGTTCGCGGACGATACGCTGATGCCAGTAGGAAGCCCAGCCTTCGTTCATGATTTTCGTCTCCATTTGCGGCCAGAAGTAGAGCATTTCATCATGGAGCATTGTCATAATGTCTCTCTGCCAATCTTCTAAGACCGTGGAATATTGCTGGATGAACCAGACGATATCTTTTTCGGGCTCTGGTGGGAACGCACGATTCCCAGAGGATGCTTCTTGTGGTCCAGAATTACTCTTGTCTAGATTCCATAACTCGTCGTACGGATTAGATGATTTAGAGCCACCAGGGGGGGCGTCTTTGAGTTCTCTCATTTTGGCTTCCAGCAGATGGGTCTTACCTAGCTTGCGCGGCTGGATGAGGCTGGGGTCTATATGCTCTTGGATGGCTAGCACTGAATCAATGAAACTCTCCACAGCATCGGTACCATACGTTACTGAATAGCCGGCGATCCTATCCGCTGTAGCTGACATGCTCTCTACCATATCCCGGTTAGACATGGAGAAGCGCATGTTATTTTTGAAAAAATCACAGTGTGCCAGCACGTGTGCGACGATCAGCTTATTCTGAATCAGCGAGTTCCCGTCAAGCAGGAAGGCATAACAAGGGTTGGAGTTAATGACGAGCTCATATATTTTACTCAGCCCGAAATCGTATTGGGATTTCATTTTGTGAAACGTCTTTCCGAAGCTCCAGTGACCAAATCGAGTCGGCATTCCATAAGCACCGAATGTATAAATAATATCGGCAGGGCATATCTCATAGCGCATAGGATAAAAATCCAAGCCAAAGCCAGTAGCTATTTCCGTAATTTCAGCAATCGCCCGCTCCAGCGCATTAATTTCTTCGCTTGGCATGATTCTGTGCTCCCTCCTATAATTCTGTAGATCCAACCTGAATAAACCCTCACGAAATGGGGTTTGGCTTCAAATAGATGGGTCGATCAATGTAGTTCATATTTATTTATATGGATAGGAGAAGGGCATTATGACGAACTCTTCCTCGCTGTCACTGTACGTGGAAATTCCATCTTTAAGTTGGAAGCTACTGTATTGCAAATTTAGTTTAATTAAATATGAATAAGTTTAAATGAACTACGTCTCGGTATTTACAATCGCCAATGCATGTGCTACTTTAGCCATGTAACCGTATTCATATATAGATTTGTTAAATGATTAATAGAAATGTAAATCTTGTTTGGACCAATCATTATTTAGCCTAAATTTAACAAGTGGGAGGGATAAGGGGGGGAGGAAATCTTTAGGAGAGCTGGAAGTGAACTCATTTGGCAGGGGAGTTGCTTCGTTCCATATAGTAAAGCTAAAGAGTGTTAGAACTCGGTAAGAGATTGAACACGCTTACTTATGAGCTTATGCAGCGTGGCTTGCAAGAGGAACATCGGATTTGACCAACTCGGTTGACGTTGTTGAGCTACAGGAATGAGTAGATGCACTGAGTATAGCTGTACATTGTAGTAGCTTCTACTCAGTGATTATGATTATGGAGGTAAGAATGCGTAAATTTAGAATAAATATTTTATGGAAATTTCTACTTTCATATATCATTGTCTTGTTGCTGCCGCTTTCTGTTATTATTTTTTATTACTATCCATATTCCAATTCGATTGTGAAGAATAAAATATTGGACTGGAATACACATATTACCGAGCAAGTAGCCAGCAGTATGGATCTGTTTATGCGTCCGATCTATTCTCTCCCTACATCGATTGTAGCTAATGCTGAGATCAAATTATCTTTATTAAAAAATGATGCATACCAGCGATACGTCGTGGCTAATGAGATGAAGAAATATAAAACAACGGATACCCTTTTGAATGATACTTTCTTATATATCAAACAAAGTGGGTATCTGTTCTCAAGTACAGGGTATATCTATGAACTGGAGCGCTTTATGAATTCCAAGAATGGATATGTATATAGTTCTTGGAGTCAAGAGCAGTTCAGCCAAGCGATCAATGTAATCAACTCGATTCAAGTTCGTCCGTCAGAGGATGTTACCATACTTGGGGAAGGCCGCGTTAAGATGATTACTTTGATGATTCCTCTTCCTCTAGGCGTCGATCAATCTGAAGGCTGCGTCATTTATATGATCAGGCATGATACGATCGAGCGAATGATGAAATCAGTGTCTAATAGCTATTCTGGAGATTTCATCATTCTTGATCAACATAACAACCCTATCTTCTCACTCAACCAACGTGATGATTTGCGTGATGCGAATTTCAAGCAGTTTATTCAGCAGCTGCAAACATCGCCATCAGGCGGTGAAATTGATTATGACGGAGAAGCTTATATGGCCTCCCAGACCGTTTCCAAGCAGAATGGCTGGAAATACATAAGCATGAATCCGCTGGAATCGGTACTTTTGGAGACGAAGGAAACGCAGCGCAACACAATTATTCTGGTTATATCAATCCTGCTCACAGAGATCATTATCATCTATTTATCCATCCGTAATAATTATGCCCCGATTAAGTCTCTTGTTCAATTCTCCAGGCATGCATTTAAAGGCAACGCGGAGAGTGGCGGCAATGAGTTTGATATTATACGCTCCACAATCCAGAATCTATTCCAGTCAAAAGAACAATTAGATCTGAATGTCCAAAGCATCGTTCCGAAGTTACGTGATAACATTCTATATGAAATCATAAGTGGCCAGTACTCATCACTTCAAGACATACTGCTAGAGGCAAAGTCTTATGGCATCACTTTTACGAATGCAAAATGTACGACTGTTGTCATCAATGTGATTGGGGATATCGATCAAGTATTTGAAATCGTGAAGAGCATTAAATTACAGCCCGAAGATGCACTGGAAGGATATTTTATTCGGAGCATTCATAATGATGATATTTTATTTATTTCCACACATACAGCAGAGCAAGCATTACGGGAGATGTTCCTGAAGCTGCAGGCTGAGATTGAATTGGCTACTGGCGCTAAGCTTGTGATCGGAATAGGAAATACCGTTGACAATCCAGGGGAATTTCATGCTTCCTATATTAATGCGCTTAGAACAGTCGAACATTTGCGCATCAAGAATGAAGACTCCATCCTGTCCTTTCACGATTTGATGCTGCAGCGGAATGAGCCTGTACCTTATCCCGCAGAAACGATTCAATCGTTGGAGTTGTTCATCATGACGGGTGATGCTACTGAAGTGCAGAACACCGTTCATCGACTCATTGAATTTCTTCAACATGATCGAACGCCTCCTTATATGATTCGGGCTGTATTTGTAAATATCTCGACCATTATATTAAACAATCTGATCCGTTTGAAGCATCAGGGGAATATGGAGCAGCTTGGGATCACATCGGCTCATAATCGCATTACGGTAGCCCAGATCACTGAGATTTTAGAGAAAAGCGCGGACATATTATGTGAATTGATGGCTAGTACGCATACTTCCTCTAAGGCTGCTGCATTGGATGAAGTACTTCAATATATTCAAGAGAATCAGTTCGATATCAACTTCTCACTACAAGCTGTTGCTGATCACTTTGGAATGTCGGTATCGAATTTTAGCCACTATTTCAAGAAGAACGCCGGGCAGAACTTTAAAGACTTTATGGATGGGCGCCGAATCAATCATTCGAAGCAGCTGCTTATCCATTCCGATGAAACCATTGATTGGATTGCAGGTAAGGTAGGCTACACTAACCCTTCCAGCTTTATTCGCGCCTTCAAAAAACATGTAGGAGTCACACCTGGACAATTCAGATTGTTTAACAAGTGAATATTTTCTTGTCTATTGCTGATTAAGCTATGGGGGGATTCAATATGCGAGGATTGAGACCATGGGTTGTAGTTGTATGTATGCTACCGGTGATTACACTGCTTCATGGATGCAGTGCGAATAATGAGTCTGACCGTGCTTCAGAGAGCAATGTAGAGCCGCAAGACAGGGTACAGATTAGCGTGATGACACCTACACATCAGCTATCCAAGAATCTTCGGGATATTCCTTATTTGAATCACATTGCTTCTGATGCAAAAATTCATGTCAACTGGCTGCAGAAACGTAACGGATGGGAAGAAGCGAAAAGCGCTGCTCTGACAAGCGGAGAATTACCTGATGCTTTTTTGGCTGGATTGAACGATCAGGATATCATCACGAATAAGGATAAATTCGTAGACCTTAGCGAATATATCGATAAATATGCCCCGAATATTAAGAGAATGTTTGAGGAAGTTCCCGAAACCAAGCGGGTGAGTACATTTCCGAATGGGAAGATGTATTCTCTTCCCGGTGTAAGACCGATTAATACAGATAGTTATAATGTCTTAATGATTAATAAGAAATGGCTGGATAAGCTTGGACTGAAAGAACCGACTACGTTGGATGAACTGCGCGAGGTATTAACCGCCTTTCGCAATGGAGATCCCAATGGCAACGGGAAGCAGGATGAGATTGGAATGGACTGGTGGGCAGGTGCTGGAGGAAGTCTGAGGAGCAGAGGTTTATTTAGTGTGACTAGTTTACTTGGGGCTTATGGAGTGACAGATAATTTCACCGAAGAAATGATCGGAGTGACGAAAGGGCAGATTCGCTTTTTATTCGAGAGTGAGGAGTATAAGAGCCTAGTCTCTTACCTGGCAGAGCTCTGGAAGGAAAAGCTGATCAACCCTGACGTGTTCACGCAAGATTATTCCGGGATGAAAGCGAGTGCACAACAAGACGATGTGGCAACGGTTGGTGTGACCTTCGGCTGGTCATTAACAGATCGCGTTGGTAAATGGGCCGATGAATATGTGGCTTTGCCACCGCTGCGTAGCGGTAGTAAGGTGGAGCCATTATGGCCAACGAGTCCTTCTCGCGTTAGAATAACAACCAATCTGTTTAGCATGACAACAGCTAATCGGCATCCTGTCGAGACCATTCAATGGATTGATCAATTCTACACTGAGGAAAATTCGATCCAAGGCTATTACGGCTCCATGCCTGATTATGTGACTAAGGAGCCTGACGGCATGTATACCATAGTTCCCGCTCCAGAAGGTGATCAAGATACACAGCAATGGACGAATGCGCTCGTGGATAATGGTCCGCTATACTTTTCGCAATCATTGGAGAACAAAACGATTGTTCCTCCCGCGGTAACGATACGAAGAGAATTGGACAGCATCTATAAAGCTTATGAGCCTAAACCAGAGGACATTTATCCGATGATTAAATTTTCGTCAGAGGAGCTTAATGAAATGGCCTTGGCGAAATCAGATATTTTTAAACTGGTCGATGAGAAATTTGCGGAATGGATTATGAATTCAACTGTAGATAAAGAATGGGATCAGTATATTAATCAGCTGAAACAAATGGGACTGCCAGTACTGTACAGAATATACCAACACGGGTATGAGGATTATTATGCTCAACCAAATTTGAACGTCAACAATAATTGAAAACGCATTCAAATAAACACCCGAAAACGCCGTTTTGTTAACGCTTTCAAAAATTGCGAATGCTTAAATTCTTGTTCGTATACAGCCGCCTCGATCCCGGTTTAAAGTTGCGTTGTAGCCGTCATGTGAAATGTGGGCAGCAAGAAGCAATAAGGTGTAGTTCCGTTGCTTGCCTCGCACCATGACCCTACGCTTTAAACCAAAAAAAAGGGAGGTTCGTTGTATGAGGAAATCTTTGTCTAAGGTAATAACGCCCGTATTAGCACTTAGCCTATTTGGAACAATTCTTGCGGGGTGTGGTGGCGGGGGTAATAATGATGGTGCCTCTTCTTCTAATTCAGGTTCGTCAACGAATTCTACAACCGGTACAGTAAAACTAAAAGGGATCATGCTAAAACATCCACTTACGCAAGAGTTCTCCAAAATGGAATGGTTGACCAAGGTTGAGGAGCAGGTGGGTGTTGATATTGAGTGGCAAGAAATTTCAGCAGACTGGGATCAGAAAAAAGGCGCTTTGTTAGCCGGAGGAGATATTCCGGATATCCTTATAGGACCGAATGTGATCACGGATGCTGATTTTGCCCAGTTCACCGGTCTCTTTCAGGATTTAACCGAGCTCATTTCAACAGGTGGCCCTAACATTCAACAGATGTTTACAGAGAAGCCGGAGACCCAATTAATCGCTACACAGCTAGATGGAAAAATATACGGTTTACCGAAATATCAACGATTCTGGCCAGATACGGTAAGTCGGCAATATATCAATAAACAATGGCTAGACAATCTGGGACTTAAGGAGCCGACGAATTGGGATGAATTATTTAATGTGCTCCTGGCGTTCAAAGAGAAGGATGCCAATGGAGACGGTGATGTAAATGATGAAATTCCTATGGATTTCGCACCGGTGGGGACGACGGGATTTGGTTATTTTCAGCCACAAATATTGCTTGGCAGCTTAGGTATTACATTAACGGATAGTAGTGGTCAAGGATATTTCACCGAGGGTGGCCAGATTAAAAATTACTTTGTGGATGATCGATACAAACAGTTCGTGGAATTCATGAATAAGTGCTGGCAGGCTGGCTTAATTAACCCGGAAGCCTTCACGCAGGATTATTCCAAATTCCAATCGGTTGCGCGCGGCAGCGGGGACAAAGCGAAGGTCGGCTTCTCATGGGGTTGGGAAGTAACGGATCGCTTCGGCAACACCTTAGCTCCGCAATACGAGTCGATCGCTCCGCTAAAAGTGTCGGCTGATTCGAATATCAAGCTGTCCTATGACTATGACGGAAACTCACTGAATTTTGGCGGCAATATGGTCGTCATGTCTGCTAAGTCCAAGAATAAAGAAGCGGCAATGAAATTTATTAATGAGCTGTATAATCCTACAGTTAGTATGCAGGTACTATTCGGATCACTTGGTACGAACATCAAAGATAATGGAGATGGAAGCTACGCGGTCCTGCCGCCTGCTGACAGCCAAATGGACCCAGGCACATGGAAGTGGACATCAACCTGGGCGGATAATGGACCTACCTTTATCTCCGATTCATTGAAACTGACACTTGGTACTGATATGCAATCTGTTGGCAAACAGACAGAGCCGCTGCAGGCGGTCCTCAGTGCGATTGACAAGGATAACGATATTTTACCAAGCATGTTCATTAAATATAACCCGGAAGACAACAATGACATGGTGTTAGTGAATACGAATATGATTAATTTGGCGATGTCTAAGTTCTCACAGTGGGTTACCAAAGGGGGAGTTACCAAGGAATGGGACTCCTATGTGAGCAACATTAAGCAGATGGGGCTGGATAACAACTTGTCCACCATGCAGAAATACTATGATGGTTACAAAAGTAAGAAATAACATGACATGTAAATATTTATAGAACATCCGGAGACAGCTTTTCTTTACAGGATGAAGAGAAGCTGTCTCCTTATTAAGGAGGCTTATGATGTCCTCAATAACTCCCAACAAACATCGAAGAAATCTAATGGAGCTTAAACGCGATTATCAATTATGGATTATGATTATTCCGGCGATCGTTGTAGTTATCATCTTCAACTATATTCCAATGTATGGAATTCAGCTTGCCTTCAGGGATTATGATTTCTCGCGTGGATTGGCAGGCGGGGCTTGGCGTGGTCTGCATTATTTCGCGCAATTCATAAATAACTATCAGTTTTGGGATTTGATGAGAAATACTGTGATTATCAGCATCACAACAATCGTTCTGGGATTTCCGGCACCGATCATACTAGCGCTCATACTGAATCAGGTGAAATGGTTCCGCACTAAGAAGCTGCTGCAGACTATCGTATATATGCCTCATTTTATCTCAATTGTAGTTATGGTTGGATTGTTGAATGTTCTCCTGTCACCGAATACAGGAATTCTTGGTCAACTGATCTCCAAGCTTGGCGATACGGACATTAATTTGCTCGCCTCCACGAATTCTTTCGTCCCGGTGTTTGTGATTTCGGATATATGGCAGCATGCTGGATGGAACAGTATTATTTATCTGGCCGCATTATCAACAGTGAGTCCAAGTCTGTATGATGCTGCTAAGATTGACGGAGCGAACAAATGGAAGATGATTCTGCATATCGATATCCCTGCCTTGGTTCCGACAATCATCATATTATTTATTCTGAGTATGGGGAATGTACTGGGAACCGGATTCGAGAAGGTATTCTTGATGCAGAATTCATTGAACCTTCCCGTATCAGAGGTCATTTCCACCTATGTTTATAAAATCGGTATTCTTTCCAATCAATTCAGTTATTCGTCAGCCATCGGATTATTTAATACCGTCATCAATTTTTTCTTTCTGGTTACCATGAACTGGATTTCCAAACGCAACTCAGATATTAGCCTCTGGTAAATGGAGAGAACATCGAAAGGTGATGCTTATGCAGGCGACAACTATTCACAAGCGCAGTACGGGTGAGATTCTATTTGATATTTCAATAATTATCTTATGTGTTCTAATTTTCCTAATCGTTGCGTATCCCTTGTACTTTGTTATTATTGCTTCTGTCAGTGATCAGACCTTGGTCTCCACAGGAAAGGTTACTCTATTTCCCAGAGGAGTCAGTTTCTTTGGCTACGAGCAAATTTTTCAGGATATGCGTATTTGGATAGGCTACAAGAATACCGTTATTTATACAGTCTTGGGAACAATGTTTAATCTGCTTCTTACGATCCCAGCAGCGTATACACTATCCAGACAAGAGTTCCGTGCACGCCGGTTCCTGATGTTTTTCTTCGTTTTTACATTGTTTTTTAATGGTGGACTAATTCCAACGTATATCCTGATGAAGGATCTATCCCTGACCAATTCGATGTGGGTCTTTATTCTTCCCTTTGCAGTGAATGTGTTTAATCTTATTATTGCACGCACGTTCTTTGAAGCTTCACTGCCTAAAGAAATTTATGAATCCGCTGCATTGGATGGATGTACTCATTTTAAATTTTTCTTCTATATTGCGATCCCTTTATCTAAGTCCGTCATATCGGTCATTGCGCTGTATTATCTGGTAGCACATTGGAATGATTTTTTTACTGGGCTTATCTATATTCATTCGAATGACCTGCAGCCGTTACAAATCATTCTGCGTGATATTCTATTATCCAACCAGGTTTTCTCCCAAGGCGGAGGCTCAGGCGGCAGTGCAGGCGGATATGCGCAGCAATTTGCTGACCAGGTTAAGTATGGAGTTATTATTGTATCAACTTTACCGATCCTTATCGTGTATCCGTTTATTCAGAAATATTTTGAAAAAGGTGTAATGATCGGTTCGGTAAAGGGCTAGGAGGACACTTCTACTAGGAATGGATTCAATCCAACATCTTTAAAGATATACTACACAATAAACCGGCGAGATACATTCTCGACCGGTTATTTTTGTTCTCCAAAATTAAGCACTTCATCGCATGAGTCAGTCTTTGTTGAAAACTGTGAATTTACTTTCTGAAATTTCCATTGACGCAGATTTAGTTTTCAAGGTATATTAATCATTGTTTTAAACGCTGTTTAATTGTATGTCGAGATGAGGAGAGTTCTATGACGAAGGAGAAGATTTTAGACGCAACGCTGCATTTGATTAAGTCCGAAGGGATTGATAGTGTCACTATTCGGATGATTGCTAGTGAAGCTGGCACCAATGTGGCGCTAATTAATTATTATTTCGGGTCGAAAGACAAGCTTATGCATGAAGCGATGAAGACAGTCCTGGAAACATTCCGCTCGGCGTTTGACATATTTGATGTTGTGGAATATCCGCCTATCGAACGGCTGAAACAATTTATTTTGAAGTACGCCTCATTTCTTAATGATTATCCTGATTTGCTCAAGCGAATTCTTGGCCATGATCCACTGTTTGAATCGGTAGCCGAATATGTACATTTTATGAAACAACAAGGGTTCGAAAAATTAAGCGCAGTCATGACAGAAGTGACAGGTGTTACAGATCCAAAGACCGTATTGTTGATGACACAGCATATGTTTGCTGCCATTATGTCACCGTTCACCAAAGTGTCTGCTTCTAAATGTCAGCCGAACAATCACATTCAATCGTCGTTACTCGATATCCCTTTATCGATTGAGGAAAGTATTGACTTGTTTTTCGAGCATTATTTTCACAAATATTCAGTCAAAACTTAGAAAGAAGAGGTATCACAATGACATCAAATGCTTCAACAAAACCCCTTACGCAGGAAGGCGACACGTTCTCTCTGAAAGCTATTCTGCCTCCACTTCTTGCGATAATCGTCGGTATGATTATGGTTATTCTGGACAGTACAGTTGTTAACAATGCAGTTCCTAAATTAGTGGAATATTTCAATACTGATCTAAAGACAATTCAATGGGCGATAACGGGTTACACATTGGCACTATCCGCAGTAATCCCACTTGCCGGTTGGATGACCGATAAATTTGGATCAAAGCGTATTTTCCTTGTAACGATTGTGCTGTTTACATTAGGGTCTGTTCTGTGCGGCTTAGCCCAATCACCTGAACAACTGATTATTTTCCGTATTATTCAAGGTCTAGGCGGAGGTATGGTTGCACCGATCGGGATGGCAATGGTATTCAAATTAGCCCCGCCTGAACGTCGCGGCTCTATTATGGGTGTTCTTGGAATTCCAATGCTGATGGCGCCAGCTTTTGGTCCTGTAATATCCGGTTATCTTGTCGATTACGTGAGTTGGCACTGGATCTTCATTATCAATTTGCCAATTGGTATTGTGGCCTTCATTTTGGGTAAAAAATACTTACCGAAGACAGAACCTCAGAAGTCAACACATCTTGATATTCTCGGGATGTGTCTTGCTCCGATCGCATTCGCTATGCTTGCTTATGGTGTGAGTGAAGGGGGAGCAGATTGGTCTTCAACAGGTGCTATTACAGGCTTAACAATCGGTGGTATCGCATTAATATTGTTCATAGTGGTAGAGCTTAGACAGAAGTATCCTTTGCTTGAACTGAAGGTGTTTAAATCATCTGATTTCACACGTGGTATTATTCTTACTTGGATCGTACAGATGGCATTGTTTGGCGCTACGCTGATGATTCCGTTGTATTTACAGAATATTAAAGGATATACCGCACTTCATACCGGTTGGATCGTGATGCCGCAAGCGTTGTGCGCCGGTCTTATGATGCCGATTAGTGGCAGGTTGTTTGATAAAATTGGAGCTCGTCCACTAGCGTTCTGTGGGTTGAGTGTTATCGCCATCGCGATGTTTATACTATCGACGGTAAACGTGGATACACCGATTTGGATGGTTATCGTGTCGGTGTGTGTGATGGGGTTAGGGATGGGATCAACGATGATGCCACTTAATACACATGTATTAAACTCAGCTCCACGTCATTTGGTTAGCCGTGTGACACCATTGACTTCAGCAGCGCAACAGGTTGTCGTATCGTTCGCAGTAACAGGTCTTACAGCTTACCTGACATCTCATATCAATACTCACATGGCGACAATCGGAAAGACAGGTAATCCACAAACTGCCTTAGTAGCTGGCTTTGGAGATACATTTTTCCTGACCGCTTGTATCGTATGTGTTGGTATTGCTATGTCCCTTATCCTTCGCAAGCCGAAGATACAACAAGTCACAAAGAGTGGCGAAGAGGTAGATCCAGCTATGATGATGGGTCACTAGTTAATAAATGCCCCCCAAGAAGGTCACTTTATCTAAAGTGTCTCACTTGAGGGGCATTTCTTTACGGTGTCTTCCTATTCCCGCCAACGATCGAGCTGTTTCTGGATCACCATACGTACTTTATTAATCCCTGCTTCATACAGCTCATGGTTGAATTTCGGGAGAATGGTATCGACATCGACACTGCCTGTCATGAGGCTTGGATAATACTTGCGCCAGACAATCTCAATGTTATCAATTTGCTCGCTTATCTCTGACAGATCGGGCGTAAAGCCCAGTACTTTGGACTCCACAACCTTGGAGTTGTAGATGCGGAATTGTTCCCACTTGTTTAGTGGGTCAGGGTAGCTTCCACCTAATGTACTTAAGATAAACCAGTTTCCCTGAGTGTACTGTATGCCAGTGTAGCCACCGTTCGCCTTGGGAAGCGGATTTCCTTGACTGTCTTTTATCGAACTTAGGACAACCTGGCCATTCTGATCCAGTGTATAATGAACGCCTTCAATGCCATATTGAAATAAGTTACGCAGGTCAGGATCGGTATTCAATAGGTTTAGAAATTTGATGCTCTCCACAGGATGCTTCGTATTTGCCTTCACAACCATCATCCCTCCGCGTACAGCTTCTGTAGTTGCCACCTCGGGTGTTACTGGATTGGTTACAATTTTATACCCCAGATCGTTACTCCAGACGCTCTCAGAGAGTGGACCGCCACTACCAGATTCCCAAAATACCTTTACACCATGTTTCAAGCTTCCTGGTTCTCGCAAAGCGGCGTCTTGATTAATGAACCCTAATTGATAGTAACGTCTTAACGTATCCAATATATGTTTGGCTTCACGGGTTTCGAAGATATTGACTACAGGAGCAGCAGGATTCAGAGATTGGATCATTAATGGGAGTCTGTTGTCCCCTATATATTCGTAGCCGTACATCGCAAAAAAATTGTGTGAGTCTCGATCAAGCTCCATGGGCAAATAATCGGGTTCATTTTTTTGTATCATGCGAAGCAGCGGTTCGAGCGATTCCAGTGTGTTATATTGGTTAACTTTAATATTATATTTTTCTACCAGAGAATCAGGATACATCCAATTCTCGCGTACAGCCAATTCTTTGTTGGTGGGGACGCCGTAGATGAACCCGTCATCCATCTTAGCGCCTTTCCAAAATATGGGATCAATAGCAAGGTACATTTCTTTGGCTAGATTCATGAAATAGTCATCTAACTTCAGCCATACCCCACGTTTGGCATATTTAGCATAATCCGGAGCAAACGCAATATCAAAAGGGCTGTCAGAGGAGATCATTGTATTCATGCGATCAGCATATTCCTGCCAACCAATTTTATTATAGGTTATCGTAATTCCAATTTTTTTCATCAATATCTCGTTAATTTTGTCATTAACTAGAGCAAGATCCTTATCAGGATCACCGATGGTATAATAGATCAGATTCACAACGGGTTCTGCATTAAAGCTCGCAGCGTTCATATTCTGCTTATTGCAGCCAGTTAACAGTGAAATGAACAGCACTATAATGCCACAGATGAAGCAGCTATATCTATTCATGACCCCGGCCCCCTAAATCGCTATGCAATGTATATCCAGCTTAACTTTTCATCCGTAAACTTGAGGGAGATGTACCAAAATGATTTTGAAATTGTGTATAAAAATAATTCAGGTTGTTATAACCAACTGAAAGGGCAATCCAGTGTATTTTCTCATTAGTCGTTTGGATGAGCTCTTGTGCACGATGCATGCGATAGCTCATTAGATACTCTGAGAACTTCATACTTGTTTCTTTAATGAAGATTTGTCCAAGATAGGTACTGTTCATTTGAAAGCGGTCTGCGACGGATTTTAACGAAATATTATGAGCGAATTCTGTTTTAATCATAATTAATATACGATTGACCAGCTTGGATAAGGCATCGTAATGAATCCCCAATACTGGATCAATACTCATAGAGTCCGCATTCACATCTCTAATCGTGCCATGTAAATCTTCGATAATTATTTTTTCAATGACCTCCTGCAGCTTGATTCGGTCCACAGGCTTTAACAGGTAATCCTTCACTCCGCAACGAATGGCTTGCTGGGCATATTGAAAGTCACTATAGCCGCTTATAATAATATATTTGGTTGGAAGGTTCACTTCATTTAGCTTTTGGATCGCATCATACCCTAGATTTTTGCCGATACACACATCAATAATAGCAATGTCAGGAATTAGATCTACGGCTTTAAATACAGCATCTTCAGTGGAGTCACTTGTTTCGATTTGTTTGAATCCGTAGTGCTCCCAATCCAGAATACGTTTCATACCTTCCAAAATCTGAGGTTCATCATCCACAATCAAAAGTTTGTACATATCTAATCACCTCTTTTAGAAATCTGTACAGAGATTTTGACACCAGCTTCATCATTGTTTTCAATGCTAATCGAGAAATCCTCTTGATAGAAAAATTGTAGTCGGGCATAGACATTATATAATCCAATGCTTTTGGTGGTTTGGTCATTATTACTCGAAAGGGTTCGCCTGATAGCAGTTAGCCGTTCTTCATCAATTCGTACTCCGTTGTCAATGAAATCCAGCCTATAGTAGTTCTCATCTTCCCAGCCTGACACGATAAATAAATTAAATTCTTTATTGATATTAAACCCATGGACAAAGAAATTTTCTGCCAAGGGCTGCATCCAGAACTTCACAGTAGGGAGAGCTAGAATAGAATCTTCAACATCCATTTGATAAAAAAAGTGCTCAGGATATTTAAACTCCATTATTTGCAGGTACTTCCGCAACAGTTCCAGTTCGCTACCAATTGAAATGATATTTTCTTTCTTAACAATTTCTCTATATAACGCTCCCAGCGTTGCAATCGCGTCTGCGGTAGGCTCATTCTGATGAACCAATGCAGTAGATCGAATGACTTCTAAGGTGTTATAAAGAAAATGAGGATTGATTTGATGTTGAAGCGCTTTCATTTCTGCTTCCTGCTGTTTTAGCTTAAGCAAGTATTCGTTCCGAATATATTTGTCTAATTGGTGTATCATATCGTCGACTTCGCGAGCAATCATACCATATTCATTCATACGATAACGTGCAGGCTTATTTGGGGTGAAGTCGGCAGTTTTCGCACGTTTGATTGATTGTATAATACGGTGAAGAAATCGTGAGTCATCACGAAGATTGTAGACTACGAGCAGCAGTACACAGATCATAGCGGTAAAGACGATCATAAAAATATTGAGCAAAACCGTGCTATGCTGACGTATAAGTGCAGCCAAGTCTACTGTACTAACCAATTGATAATTATATTTGGTGGATGAAAAGGTAACAAAGAAAATGGGAATATATCCTTTATTTACGATAAAGCCGTGATTTTTATTATTCGCAACCGCTTGTTGGGTGATTTCATCAGTCATGGATTCATTGTTACCAATAATGAATATCTCCCCGGTAGAGTTAATTACAGCCGCATTACCGAGTTGATAATTATTTACGATACTGAATATTCGCTTGCTGCTGATCTGAAAGCGGATTTCCCCTGCTTCCGTAGCACTTTGATTTAGTTTTTTGTGAGAGACGAAGCCCTTCTGTATACTTTCATCGAAAATTTCGTTTGTATTTGGAACGCCAAACTGGAAGCTAGGAATTCCAAAACTATTAAAATAAATAACATTTCCGTAATCCTTAGTATGAACGCTGATTTGAGTTATATCTCCCTGTGCCCAGCTGTAAAGATAAGTTTTAGTATCCTCAGGAAAAGAGAGTAGTGCTTGTGATGAATAAGGGCTATTCTCCAATCTTTTAGTCAGATACCCTTCAACGGAAGGGCTCATAAAATAACGGACGTCATTCATCAGATCATGATTGGAATACAATCTTTGCATGTAAGCTTCAATCCGATCGGCATCATTCTGAAAGTTGTTCTCAATACGGGAAAAGGCATTCGCAGCTTCAATCCGCGCGTTACCGATCCATTGATTAACAAGTATAGCGCTGGTCATAGTACCCAGTGTTACCCCGATGGTTACAATAAAAATCAGGTAAGCCCAGAATTTATTGCGATATATCTTAATATGAAAAAAAGAACTCCTCCAAAACCTCATTTGTAATGCCCCCTAAGGTCAGACACATAATATAGAGGAATAAGTCTCTCGTTGCTGTGGTTGAGAGAGCATATAATTCATTGTAAATATATATGAAGCGTACCTTTAGTTCAAATAAATTTTTTAGAGGAGTAAAGGAAAACACATGGTATATCAGCGCTGATATACCATGTGCGTTCGATAAGGGTTACTTAAAGTAATTGTTGATTTGTTCTTGAGCCACTTGCATAATTTTGTCCATTCCGGCATTTTTCAGCTCAGACAGCAATTTAGGGATTACCTTCTCAGGATCAGAAGCGCCTGTGAGCAATTCATATCTATATTTATCATATACAGCTTGGCAGTTCGCAACCTCAGTCTGCAGCTCGCCAATATCCAGTGCGAATCCCAATATGCTGGAAGATGCTGCTTGCTCGTTCAATTTTTTTACTTGTTCCCACTGGTCTAGAGGAGCCCCTTTCGTAACCGCAAGATTGAAGAAGGTGCCTTGGGAGTATGCTGCTAAAGGCCAGGTATCGCTGATACGCTCGATTGATTTCTCTCCGTCAATGCTCTTATAATCGACGCCTAATTCACCAAACGCAAGCATATTTCGTAATTTTGGATCTGTATTCACTAATTGCAAATATTTCATAGCTTCCACTTTGTATTTGGAATTTGCCGAGATTACATTCATCGAGCCTTGAATTGTACTAGTTGTATACAAAGGACCAAAAATTTGCGTCATGACGTATTTGTCAATCCCTGCGGTGATTTGCCAGCCAGCTTCTGCACCAGGGAAGGCTTGTGCGGAGAAGAACGCTCTGTATTTGTCGCCTTCAGTTTTAGTTGGTGCATCCGGGTTAACAATACCATCTTTATACCACTGATGCAGCAGCTTTAAGTTAGTCATCACTTCCGGTTGTTCAAACACGGACACGACTTTCCGGGAAGCATCCTCCACGTTAACTCCAATAGGATTGAAACCTAAAGTCATATCATCATAATTATTTAAAATGCCTGGGAAGCCTTCGCCTTGGATCAACTGCAACGGGTAGAAGCTCTTGCCTTCACCAGCTTTCATATCATGGAACGGTTTGTCTAAATCTTGCATCGTTTTAATGTTTTGGTAATCGATATTATATTTTTGTACAAGCTTGTCATCGAACACCCAATATTGAGTTAATGAAGAATCCTTATACGTCGGTACAGCGAAATATTTTCCACCAATTTTCACACCATCCCATACTTTGGTAGGGATAGACTTGTAAAGTTCAGGAGCTTCACTTTGTACAAGATCTGTAATGTCAGCGAACGCTCCCATAGCGACCTGTTTACTGTACTTTGTATTGTTGGTAAACATCATATCAAAGGGTTCACCCGTATTCACAATGGTGTTGATTTTTGTATCCCATTCGCCCCAGCTAGCCACCTTAATATCCACTTTGACACCGATTTTCTCAGCGGTGTATTCGTTCATCTGCTCAACTGCTTTACTAAAGTTCTCAGGAACCTGTCCGCCGATCAGCCACCATACCAATGTAGGAATTTCTTTGGTGGTTGGTGCATCAGTAGCCGTCGTACCACTCTCGCTTTCATTGGTTGCTGTGGATGCTGGCTTCGAATTCGAGTTCGAGTTGCCACATGCAGCAAGCAGGGACAGCATTAATGCGAGAATACATAATGTTGAGGCGAACTTGAGGGTGTTCTTCACTTTAACTCCTCCTAGTGTTGAATGATGAAATGTACCGTAGTAAAAGTACGGTTATCTATCATAAACCAAGCTGGGCTTGGCTTATTTCGGAACTAGCCTTTGACTGCGCCAATGGTAAGGCCGGTAATAAAGTATCTCTGGAAGAAGGGATATGCGCAGGCAACAGGCAACACGATGAGAATAGCAACTGCCATGCGGGCAGATTCCTTGGGCATTGTTGCGACAAGCTCAGCGAAGCTGATCCCCATACTTATGGAGTTTCTGGCGAGCGCATCAGCATTGGACATCAAGCTGTTAAGCAGCGCTTGGAGCGAATACAGATTCTGATTATCGATATACAGCATCGATTGAAACCAGTCGTTCCAGTAACCGAAGCAAAGGAACAGTCCAATCGTAGCTAGTACAGGCAATGAGATGGGGAGGATGATTGAGAAGAAGGTGCGAAACTGACTAGCCCCGTCAATTTCAGCAGATTCGGTTAAGCCATCAGGGATTGTGCTCCTAAAAAAGGTTTTACAAATAATAACGTTAAACGATGATACTGCGAGCGGCAGAATGAGTGCCCAAACACTGTTTTTGAGTCCCAAGAAATTTGTGTTGATAAAGTAACTGGATACAAGACCACCGTTAAATACCATCGGGATAAATACAACCCAGGTGAGGAAGTTCTTTAGCTTGTAACCAGGACGTGAAATGACGTATCCCATCGTTGTGGTGAGCAGCACGCCAAGTACAGTACCTACGACTGTTACAAGCAGGGATACACCTAGCGCACGCAGAATCATCGTTCCCTGTTTGGCGATATAAGCGTATGCGTCTGCGGAAAGTGCGGTTGGAAGAATGCTGTATCCCGTTTCACGAATATAGGACTCATCGGTAAGCGAGATGGATAACACGACGATCACAGGCACAACGCAGGCAATTGCCATCAGAATAAAAATTAGGGTGAACAAAGCATTGATGCCGTTACTTGTGCGGTTGAATTTCTCCAAGCCAGATTGATAGGTGGGTGTCTTTGCCATTGTCTCTCCTCCTAGATCATTGCACTGTCAGAATCGATTTTTTTAACGATCCAGTTAGCACTCAGGATTGTAATACAGCCCAGCATCGATTGGACGAAAGCGGCAGCGGATGCCATTCCTACAGTGGCGGTTTTTAGCTGTTTATAAACTAGGACATCAACTGTTGTGGCCACATTGTAGAGGGAGTTGGAGTCGCGTGTGACCTGATAGAACAGTCCGAAATCCGTGTAGAAAATACGACCTACTGACAGGATGAACATCATGACAATGACCAGCTTTAGCATGGGTAAGGTAATGAAGCGTGTCTGCTGCCAGATGGAAGCTCCATCAATAACTGCCGCCTCATAATAGGTGCTGTCGATTCCTGTAATGGTTGCCAGATAAATAATCATGCCATAACCTATGCTCTTCCAGATGTTTAAAAAGATAAGAATGTAGGGCCAATATTGCGGTTCCATATACCAATTCACAGCATCATGCCCAAGGCTGGCAAGAAATTGATTGAGGATGCCTTTATCAAAGCTGAAGAAGGCCCAACCTACAGCAGAGACGACTACCCATGACAGAAAGTAGGGCAGAAACATCATGGTCTGATAAACCTTGCTTGCTTTGCGGCTATGCAGCAGGCTGATCATAATGGCGAACATTACTGGTAACACGATGCCAAGAATAATGAAGATGATGTTATACCCTATCGTGTTGCGAAGAATGATCCAGGCATCATTGGATTTGAATAAGAATTCAAAGTTTTTGAAGCCGACCCAAGAACTATTTAGTACGTTGCTAATAAAGTTGCCGCTTATTTTGAAATTTTTAAAAGCGATAACCATACCGAACATCGGTAAGAAAGAAAATAAGATATACCAGATCAATGTCGGCAAGGCGAGCAGGGTTAACTCGGAATCTTGCTTTCGCCAGTGTATGCGCTTTCTAGATTTGCTCCGCTCAAGTTTAGTGCTCATATCATCCGCTCCTTCATGTGTTTCATACATGCTGCCTTTGTAACCGCTTTCCCTAAATTAATTTTATAGAAGTACGATGAGAGGCTTCCAGTTAAGAAACATGATACTTCAGTCAACAAACGTTAGATTCAGGATGAATTTCCTTTAAAAACGCAAAAAAAACATGTGCTATGGAGATTTATACACATTGCCTCTTTGAGCAGCTTTGGCATTGTAATGCAACGGAATTATGGGCGAAAAGCGCAAGAATGACACACTTCTAGAACATCAACATAGCGGTGAAACGTAAATCATCCCGCAGTACAACACGAAATTCTTGATAAGCGAGAATGACATATTTACGATTTGCTCGATTCTATATAGTGTAAATGTAAGCGCTAGCATTAATGCGATTGATAACAATTCGATAGATAATGATGCTCACTCGATGATCTGAATGTTCTCATCATTACCTATAAGGAGGGGATGTCGCGATGCATGAAACAGGAAGCGTACATATGCGAACTGTGAATTCAGCACCGAAAGAAAAGCGTAAGGGCAGAAACGAGACATGGAAGAAGATTTGTCAGAATTGGGAGCTTTACATTTTTATCGCACCCGCATTCTTTTACTTCCTCATTTTCAGCTATGGACCGATGTATGGGATTCAGATTGCTTTTAAGAACTACATTCCGTCAAAGGGCTATTTTGGCAGTGAATGGGTAGGCCTTGATCATTTCATTCGATTTTTTAACTCGTACTATTTCTGGGATTTGCTGTGGAACACGCTCAGTATTAGCTTGTATGAATTAGCCATTGGATTCCCAATCCCAATTATTCTGGCGCTTGCGTTTAACGAAGTGAAGGATGGCTTCTTCAAGCGACTTGTTCAGACCGTTACGTATGCACCTCATTTCATTTCTGTCGTTGTTATGGCGGGGATGATTATTACCTTCTTGTCTCCATCGAACGGTATGATTATTCATGCCATTGAAGGTTTAGGCTTTAGTGCACCGCAGTTTCTGACAAGTCCTGGTTGGTTTAAGACGATGTATGTATTCTCAGGCGTGTGGCAGAGTGCGGGTTGGGGGACGATTATTTATTTGGCGGCTCTCTCGGGTGTAGACCCAGGCTTGCATGAAGCGGCAATCATTGACGGGGCCACTCGCTTTCAACGTGTTCGCCACATCAATATACCAGCGCTTATACCGACCATGACCATTCTATTAATTCTGAATATGGGTGGCTTGTTAAGTGTAGGTTTTGAGAAAATATTACTTCTGCAAAATTCGTTAAATATGTCAAGCTCTGATGTGATTTCAACCTTTGTCTATCGATCTGGTCTTGTCGATGCGCAATATAGCTTCTCAACAGCTGTTGGTTTATTTAACTCCATTGTCAATTGCATCCTGCTCATTACGGTGAATCAGATTGTCCGCCGTACGAGCGAGAACAGTCTATGGTAGAAGGAGGTTGGAATTTATGGTATCAGGTATAAAGCTATCTAAACGAGACCGAATATTCCTAATTTGCATCTATACGTATGTGGCAATTGCATTGCTGTTAGTCGCATATCCCATCTTATATATTATTAGCGCATCCATCAGTGATCCGAAGATGGTTGCTTCCGGTGAAATGTGGCTCTTTCCAAAAGGAATTACCTTTAAGGGGTATGAGATTGTATTTCAGAACTCGAAGATTTGGACGGGGTATGGAAATACGATTTTGTATACATTGATAGGCACAACGATTAACTTGGTCGTTACGATGCCAGCGGCATATGCACTCAGTCGTAAGGACTTTGTAGGCCGTGGGTTTTTCATGGGGATGTTCATGGTAACGATGTTCATTGGAGGCGGTCTCGTCCCTACATACATGTTGGTAAAAGGGCTAGGCATGGTCAACACGATGTGGGCACTGGTAATTCCTGGCGCAGCGTCAATCTGGAATATTATCGTCTCTCGTACCTTCTTCGCGAACTCCATTCCAGCTGAGCTTCAAGATGCGGCTCAAATCGATGGCGCGACGAATATTCGATTATTCCTGCGGATTGTTCTCCCGTTATCGATGCCAATTATCGCAGTGATGGCCTTATTCTACGGGGTAGGGCATTGGAACAGCTATTTCGGCGCCATGATCTACCTCAATGATGATGCGAAATATCCATTGCAGCTTGTGCTTCGTCAGATTCTCGTTCTTCAGGAAATGCAATCTCAAGTAGGTGGCATTATCGATGCGACAGCTGCAGCAGCCCAGAACAACAAGGCGGAAATTGCTTCACTTGTGAAGTATGGGGTCATTATCGTATCTACACTTCCGATTATTGCTGTCTATCCATTCTTGCAACGTTATTTCGTGCAAGGTGTCATGATTGGCTCTGTTAAGGGTTGATCTTAAGATACAAGTAAAAAAGGGGAGGTTTTTGTATGACGAATTATCGTAAAACTGGACTCATGTTGTTATGTCTTTCCATGTCAATTTCTATTTTTACTGCATGTGGATCGAGTAGCGATAAGGGGACGGCAAGCACAGAAAGCTCAGACACAGCCGCAGAGGTTCATAAGACGGGCTTTCCTATCGTGGATAATCCGATTGAGCTTTCTATTATGGCACCGGATGTAGGGCGTCAGGATTGGAACAAGATGCCTGTTATTCAGGAATACGAGAAGATGACGAATATTAAGTTAAAGATTCAAAACGCCCCACAAGACAGCTTTGAGACGAAAAAGAACTTGGTATTTGCAAGCGGTACACTTCCCGATATTTTCTATGCGGCGGATCTAAAAGGATCGGATCAAGTTACCTACGGAAGTCAAGGATTGTTGCTGCCTTTAGAAAAATACATTGATGAGGGCTACGCACCTAATTTAAAAAAAATTCTCGATGCAAATCCGGATATTCGCAAATCAATGACAACACCAGATGGACATATCTATGCACTACGCAATATTCAGCCATCTGCGGTATGGTATCGTGGACCGATGTGGTATAACGGGAAGTTCCTGAAGAAGTTCGGCATGGAAAACAAATTACCGCAGACAACAGAAGAGCTATACAACTATTTGAAGAAGGTTAAAGAGGAAGATGCGAACGGAAACGGTAAAGACGATGAGGTTCCTCTATCCTCTGTGAAATTAGATGATTTACGGATGTTCTTCCTCGGATTCTGGGGGATGTATAACGAGGATATCTACGTAGATAAGGAGAATAAAGTACACTTTCCACAAGCTGAACCAGCCTACAAAGAATATTTAACCTTCTTGAATCGCTTATGGAACGAGAATTTGCTGGATCATGAAACATTCTCTCAAACAGATGAGCAGAAGAAAGCAAAAGGAAAAAACAATCAAGTGGCTTTATTCTCCGATTATTTCCCATACTTCACGCTTGGTGGTGAACCGAGTGAAGATAACCCGATGATGCAGCCTGTATCTAGTGATATTGCTGGAACACCTGTATACGGCAAGCATCCTGGTATTAACACCATTGGCGGTTTCGCGATTTCAAACACTAACCCGAACCCGGAAGCAAGTATGCGCTGGATTGATTACCAATTTAGCGAAGAAGGGTATTCGTTCTGGGCGTATGGACCTGAAGGTACGTTATTTAAATACAAAGATAAAGCAACAGGCGAGAAAGAATGGCTGCCAGTTCCAGATGGTACGGATCGTGAAGAATACCGCGGTACAATCACGCCAAACTACGGGATTAATACACCAGGTTCCTATGAGAACAGCTATGTTTTAGGTCTTCGTACTAGCTTTGATGACTGGATTGACAAAGAAACAGCTACAAAGCTTACGCCTATTGCAAAGGCTCCCTTCCCATCGGTATTCCTGACGGTAGACCAACAGACGGAAATCAAAACACTCCGTTCCGATTTGGATAAATACGTGAAGGAAATGGAAGCGAAATTCGTTACAGGTGCAGAGCCATTATCCAATTGGGACAAATATATCGCTCAAATGAAAAAAATGGGGTATGAGAAGCTCGAATCAACGTATCAACAAGCATACGATACATGGGCTGCTAGCAAATAATTTGTGAAGCTTATACATTCTCATATTTTGAAAAACTTCCCGGTCATGCTAGGCATGACCGGGAAGTTATGATAATCCCTAAGCGAGGAAGGATTATACGGTATCGTTAGGCTCAGTATTGGGATGATTATTATTCATCTGTCGATACTGGCCCGGGGTATAACCGGTTTCCTTTTTGAATTTTCGAATAAAGTTTGGTGTGTCGAGGTAGCCGACGCGCTGGATAATATCTTTTAACGGATCACTTGTTATTACGAGCTGTTCCTTGACCTTATCTAATCGTTTTTGCCAAATATATTGGACGAAGTTGATGCCGACCTTATCCTTGAATGAACGACTGAGATGGGAAGGTGAAATCGTAAACGCAGCAGAAACAGATTCAAGGCTAAGTGAATGATCTTCATAGTGCTGGTCGATAAAAGCAACGATATGATCCATGAGTGAATGTTCTTCTTTTTTATGCGTCTGCTCTACCTGTGTACAAATCTGAGTGGCTAAACGGTAGAAATTCTGCTCTATAAGATGGACGGGACCATTCATGAAATGGGGAGAAGCAGACTGCATCATGTTATCCATTTTTAGCTCAGCTGCAGTTTTGAGCATGGTATTCAACAGGTCGAACAGTACGCATCGCATCAGCAGGGTAGATCGTTGTTTATTATCAAGCCCATGGATGGCTGTGTGAATAATTTGTTTGGCGACTTCGTAGTTGCCCTGCTTCAAGCTTTGTGCAAGCTTTAATAGCTCGTTACTAGGGAGTAACACCGTTTGATCATGGGCACTGGATAGCTTTTCAAAATACACGGTGGTTCCATGCTCGGTCGATTTACGCAATTCGAAGGCGGAGCAAGCCTCAACAAAGGATTGATTAAGCTGCTGAGGGCTCTCATAACATTTGCCTACACCGATCATCGGGTGGATATCCATTATGCCTAACGTATATTCACGGATCGCATCCACGATCTGAACGATTTGTACAGCGAGTGCCTCATCATCTTCGAGCTGTAAGCTCACAATGAGTGCGAGCTGATCCAATTGCGGGAGCTCTACACCGTATATTTGTGCAGCAAGCGCTGGAAATTCAATATACGCAAGCTTGCGATGTACTTCTTGTCGCGCCTGAAGATGCTGCTGTTCTAAGTCATCCCAGCCCATCATCATGACAAAATGATGACTTTGGTCGAAGTGCAGATGAAAGGTATCGAATATTCCATGCGTCATCATTTGTGCATGACCATGCTTTAATAGCATGGAGAGAACATGGTTGCGTGCATAGGGCTCTTGGAGATCAACCTTGGAGCTATACTGCTGTAATGTTGTTCGTATATACTCGAGCTCATTTCCGGAGGCCGGTGTATCTGTTTTTTTGTTCGTGAAGCGAACGAGCTCAGCAATCGGAAGATATTGCATCCGAGCGAATAATAGAGCGATGGCCGTTCCTACAATGGCGATCACAATGAATAAAATAATGATGAAGCTCCGAACATTAAGTACGCTACTGAAAAATTGATTACTCGCCATTAAAGTCACATATGACCAGCCATTGACATCCGATGTGACGGAAATAACCGAATGATCTTCATTGTTTATCGATAGATTATGTATGCCGGGTGGAAGCTCTGATAACCGTTGGATATCCTGCTGGCGAGCTGTATCTCCATGGCCACTATAGGACAAAACACGTCCATGATTATCAAAAATATACGTTAATCCTCGATAGTTACCGAGAACGGAATCGATCAGATATGCCAACTCTTTCTCTTTAATAAGGTACATGACAGAAGCATATGGATCTGAGGTGTTCGGAATGATCGGGAGGATATAGGTTAATACAGATTTCTCGAGTGGTGAATTTTGATTCAGCATGTTCGTAAGTCGAATGGATGGAAATTTGGACGTGTTTAAAGCAGTCACAAGTTCATCATTCATCCAGCTTCCAAACTGATAGGAGCTACGAAATACATCCAGGCTATACATGCCATGGTTGGAATAAATATTAGGGTCATGATGGTAGTACAGAAATATATCCTCCACAATGGAATTGGAAGATTTGTAGCTATCTAGTGCCGCTATCGCGTCACGACTTTCATAAGGATCCAGTATGCGATAATGAGCGAGACGAGCGTCGTATGACATCCGTGACGCCATATCTCTTAAATCATTCATGCGTCCATCCACCACCGTTTTAATTTGGGTGAGCTGATTAAAGTGAGCATTTTCAATCTCTTTTTGTAAATTATCGGTAGCATTTCGGTAAATGAAAACGATTACAAATATAAGCGGAATAAGAAGGATAAGTAGATACGAACCAGTGAATTTCAGAAACAATTTCGATTTGAAATAGTTATAGTTCAAAGTGTTTTCCCCCTTTTTATGGCGTATACATGGAGATGTTCCTATCAAGCTATGAATACAGCAGGTATAGATCGGTGCTTGAATCCTTATTTATATTCCATAATAGGATGTTTATAGCGGATAGTTATTTTTATGTCAAATGTTTTTTTGAAAATATATCATACTAAATCAATAGAATCGCAGCCTCAGAAGAGCTGCAAGGAGGTCGTGCAAATGAGTGATGCTAATGTTGTCGAGGAGCAAATTGTTGTTGAAGGAGTTCACAATTACAGCACAGAGGAGGAGTACGTTAAGCCGGAGGATTCGCAGCTATTAGATCAGCTGGAGTGGTTCAAGGATCAGAAGCTGGGCTTGATGATGCACTGGGGACCTTATTCGCAGCTTGGACTTGTTGAATCGTGGGCGCTTAGTGATAAAGATGGAGATTGGTCACGGGACGATATTGATTGGGGGGTTGATTCGACGGAACTGAAGCGGCAATATTTCGGGCTGAATAAAACCTTTAATCCGCTCCGTTTTGAGCCTGAGAAGTGGGCAGAGGTTGCTGCAGAAGGTGGCTTCAAATATTTAAATTTCACAACGAAGCATCACGATGGCTTCTGTATGTGGGATACGCAGACAACAGATTATCGCATCACGGGTAAGGATTGTCCTTTCCATGCACATAAGTACGCGGATATTTGTAAGAACGTATTTGATGCTTTTCGGGCCAAGGGACTTGGGATCTCTGCCTACTTCTCCAAAGCGGATTGGCACACACCAACATACTGGGCTCCAGGTATGGAGACGGGGACGTTCATGAATCGAGGTCCTTCGTATCCAACACAAGATTATCCTTGGCTATGGGAGCAATTCGTACAGTACACACATGATCAGATCATGGAATTGATGACGAAATATGGCCGGATTGAAATGCTCTGGTTGGATGCGGGGTGGGTGTGTCCACAGAATAAGAATAATCCACAGGATATTCGGTTGGGTGAAGTGGTGGAGAAGGCACGTCAGCATCAGCCATGGCTACTAAGTGCAGATCGTACCGTTGGCGGACCTTATGAGAATGTCGTTACACCAGAGCAAACGTTGCCCGCGCGTCCCCTGCATATCCCATGGGAAAGCTGTATTACGATGGGGACTGCGTTCTCTTATCGGTATGAGGATCATTACAAGACGACACGTCAATTAATTCATTTGCTCGTTGAAGTTGTAGCCAAAGGTGGTAACCTGGCACTTAATGTCGCACCACAACCAGATGGCCGCTTGTCAAGAGCAGCGATGGATCGGATGAAAGGAATGGGCAGTTGGCTCAAAGTCCATGGTGAGGCGATTTATGGAACACGCATATGTGCGCCATACTCCGTTGGAAATACACATTTCACAAAAAAAGACGATGTCATCTATGCTATCCATCTGTACTCAAAAGAGCAGGAACTCGTGATCAGTGAGATTTGTATTCCACTCGAGCAGGCTGTGACGCAAATAGATCTTGTTGGCGGACAAGAAAATCTAACATTCGAACGAACAACAACGGGATTGATCGTTCATTTACCAGAGAGCGAGCTTACGGGAATTGCCCCAATTGCACATGTGTTTCGCATAAAATAACGAGTTGAACTATGGGAGGAAGAGCCGATGCAACAATGGTTTACGGACGCAAAGCTAGGAATTTTCATTCACTATGGGATTTATGCGGTACAAGGCGTTGCAGAATCATGGTCTTTCTATAACGGGAGAATGTCTTATGAGGACTATATGAAGCAATTAAATGGTTTTACAGCCTCTAATTTTGATGCGAAGTATTGGGCAGATCTGATTGCGAAGTCAGGAGCCAAGTATTCTGTTCTAACGACGAAGCATCATGACGGGGTAGCATTATTTGATACGAAGTTCAGTGATTTGAGCGTTATGAAGGCAACACCTGCCAAGAGAGATATTATTAAGGAGTGGTCTGAGGCGATTCGAGATCAGGGTCTTCGCGTAGGGATGTATTACTCCCTCATTGACTGGTCTCATCCTGATTATCCTTCAGTCTATGAGAATGGTGTCGTACCAGATGATTTGAGACATGTAAATCGTTATTCAAGTCCGATGGATGGTGTCCAAGATCCAGAGCGATGGGAGAAATTTTTGGCATTTAACCGTAATCAACTAGGAGAAGTGTTAACAGATTATGGTCAGGTTGATCTGTTATGGTTCGATGGAGATTGGGAACGAAGCGCAGAGCAGTGGGGATTGCCAGCATTCAAAGATTATTTAAAATCATTTAATCCTGACCTTATTATAAACTCACGCTTGCAAGGGTATGGGGATTATAAGACTCCCGAGCAAGGTCTTCCCATTACGCGCCCGGAAGGGCCGTGGGAATTCTGCACGACGATAAATACATCCTGGGGTTATGTGCATACAGACCACAATTATAAATCATTGAATCAAATGATCCGAATGTTCTGTGACTGTATCAGCATGGGCGGGAATATGCTGTTAGATATTGGGCCCATGGAGGATGGAACGATTGATCCTAGGCAGGAAGCGATCTTACTGGGATTAGGTGATTGGATACGTACACATGAAGAAGCCATCTTTGGAACACAAGAGGGTATTATGACACGCTACTATCTGGGTGGCAGTACATTGTCTCCAGATAAGAAGAACTTGTACCTCTTCGTTTACGATACGCCGAAGGAGAACATTTGCCTCAAAGGGCTGTGTAATCCCATTAGAAAGATTACGGTGCTTCACTCAGGCAAGGAGCTCACCCATGAAATTCACGGTGGTGTGCCATGGTTTCACATACCAGGTACAACTTGGATTCAGATAACACCTGAAGATATGCATGAACAAGTGACGGTACTTAAATTGGAATTCGATGAAGAAATTGAGATGTACGGCGGTTCAGGTGCAGTTGTAACGCACAACTAAAGTACATTAACCGATAAAGGAGCATTCTTATGGTAAATCGAAGTGGAGTACCAGAGCCATACATTGTTTCATACGCCCCGAAACATTATCTGTGCAGACGAGCGACGGAGTCGCTTGTCTTGGATGGGAAGCTAGATAAGCCCTTTTGGCAGCATGCAGCATGGACAGAAAAGTTTGTTGATATTGAAGGGGATTTTCGTCCGATGCCAGGAAAGGATACGAGGGTAAAGATGCTATGGGATGATGAGTATTTTTACTTTGGTGCAGAGCTGATGGAAGATCAGATCTGGGGAACGCTGACAGAACGTGATTCCGTTATTTTTTACGATAATGATTTTGAAATTTTTATAGATCCAACAGGAGATTCCCATCAATATTACGAGTTTGAGATTAACGCCTTGAACACGGTATGGGACTTACTTCTTGTGAAACCTTATCGTGACGGAGGTCCTCCAATTAACGGTTGGGATATCCAAGGCTTGAAGACGGCTGTTCATATCGAAGGTGAGTTAAATAACCCGTACGCTGACAATCGGAAATGGACGGTTGAAGTTGCTATACCATGGAATAGTTTAAAAGAATGTGCTACGGATCGACGATCACCTTACGCTGGGGAGTTTTGGCGTGTTAATTTTTCACGTGTTGAATGGCGGACCGAGGTTGTCGATGGCAAGTATCGTAAGCTTCTCAACCCCGACACAGGGAAACCTTATCCTGAGGATAATTGGGTGTGGTCACCACAAGGAATCATTAATATGCATTATCCAGAACGGTGGGGCTATGTTGTATTCGTGAATGAAGCGGGTCCATATCACTTCGACATCCCTCGGGATGAACATATCAAATGGGAATTACGGAAGCTCTATTATCGTGAGCGGAACTATTACGAAACACATGGCATGTTCACAGCCCATTTTAATGCTTTGTGTAAAGAAGATACATGGACCATAGAACCGAACATTGAAACGACGACTAAAACTTTTATTATATCTGCACCAACATCAGATGAGACTTCCCGTCTTTACATTCGCGAGGATGGGTTTATCTGGAAGGAGTAATCAGATATGGAACAGATTGAACGTAAGTTTCAGGAGAAGAAGAGTTTGGCCCAGGCACGTGCAACGCAGTTATTTCAAATCTTTGAACAGGACTTGACAGAAGAAGAAATAATTGCACTTAAGTATCTCTATGCGTACATGCCAGTGAATGATTTGGCGGATTACAATGGTGTGCTTTTCTTGAATCATGTGAGAACGACACTAAAGATTCGCCGAGATATGCCATGGCAAGTCCCGGATCATATATTTTTACATTTCGTACTGCCCTACCGTGTTAATACCGAAAACATTGAAGAACACCGCCAAATTCTTCATGAACAATTAGCAGAACGAACTAGTAAGTTGTCCATGACGGAAGCCATTCTGGAGACAAATTACTGGTGTCATGAGGTAGCAACGTATATTGGGAGCGATTTGCGGACGATTTCACCATTATCGATGATTCGAAATGCACGCGGTCGTTGCGGTGAAGAATCCACACTAGCTGTGGTAGCCCTTCGCAGTATAGGTATACCTGCACGTCAAGTGTATACGCCACGTTGGGCACATTGTGATGATAACCACGCATGGGTGGAGGCATGGGCAGACGGTGAATGGTATTTTATTGGGGCTTGTGAGCCGGAAGCCCGTCCTAATCAAGGATGGTTTGGACCTCCAGCGCGTAGAGCAATGTTAATTAACACGCGTATTCTTGCTAATTATCAAGGTCCAGAAGATATTACGCTTGCAGATGAGTGGTTCACTGAAATTAATGTATTGGAAAATTACGCATCCACGCGGGCAATTACGATTCATGTGAAAGATGAATTCGGACAGTCTGTGCAGGATGCAGAAGTACAGTTCCAAGTGTATAACATGGCGGAATTTTTCCCGATTGCCATCCTTCCTACCAATGCTCAAGGAGAAGCAACTTTCAAAACAGGTCTCGGTGACCTCATGATTCGTGCGGCAAAGGGTGGTACTTGGGGGGAACTGAAAATTTCAGTGGCGGACAGTGAATGCGTTGAGCTTGTACTGAATCAAGAAAATCAGCCCGCTGCAGGAACGATGGCCGATTATGATATGGTTCCACCTCCAGCGTGTGAAGGTGAGGTAATAGAGGAACTGTCTGAAATTCGTATCCAGCGACATAATGAACGTTTGGAGGAAGGGATCTCAATCCGTGCGAAATATGAAGCGACTTTTGTGACAGAAGAAGCAGCGAGGAAGCTCGGGGAAACACTGGGTCTCCCGGAAGATCGTGTATGGGCAGTGCTTCAGAAGGCACGTGGTAACAGTGTAGAGATAGCTGCATTTCTGGAGGCAGCCACATCCGTGTATGGAGAATGGGCTTTACGGTTATTGGAATGTAGTAATGACAAGGATTTAATTGACACATTTATTCCTACTCTTACAGATCATGTGGCTGGTGCGCTTGCTGTACGTGGTGAGCTCACAGAGGAAGTGTTCGTTCCCTACATTCTGCGTCCTCGTGTTCACTACGAGATGATTACACCGTATCGTACATTTTTCCAACAAGCTTTCACTTCGGATGAAGTGGCATTGTTCCGTAAGGACCCAACGAAGCTGGTTCAATTCATAGATGAAACGTGGGATATATGGACAGACCTTCCGAATCTAAAAGGGAAGGGAACGGCAGTGGGTACCTTTCAATTGCGCGTAGGCGATCGCAGTTCCCTGGATATCATGTTCGTATCCATTTGTCGTAGTTTAGGAATCCCAGCGCGAATTCATCCCATTGAATCCAAGCCGCAATTTATGGTGGATCATATTTTCGTGGATGCTCAATTTACCAAAGGCGTTGTTGGAGGGGGGATAGAATTAGCGAATGGCACTCTCATACTTCAGCGTGATCAGGGTGCAGGGACAGTCCAACCAACGGCTTCATACTATGAGAATTTCACATTAGCTCGGCTGGAGAACGGTTTTTATAAAACCTTATGTTACCCGCATGGCGCAAATGACCTATATGATACACCACTTGAGGTTGAGCAGGGAGTATACCGTCTGACGACAGGCGTACGATTAAAAGATGGTACTGTGCTTATCAAGTTCACTTATTTTCATATTGCAGAAGGGGAAGAGACGAAGCTGGTCATGAAATATCGTCAATCTACATTGGAAATTCCAGTGTACGGCAAGGTGGAACGACTCAAGCAGCTGACCTCATGGGCAGGAGTAGAACAGACTTTCGCAGATCTTATTGGTGGAAAGGGCGCCTATGTCGCTTGGCTGGAGCCGGAACGAGAGCCTTCAAAGCATTTACTTCGTGAACTCTCTGAGTTGAAGCAGGAGTTCAATGCGCTAGGTGCTCCCATCATTCTTATTATTGGTGATAAGCAATGGGCAGCTTCGTTTCATCCCGAGGACTATCCAGATCTTCCTGCAAATGCAGTGTTTGTACGTGATTCAACGTATAATCTATTGCCCGAATTATTTGCATCGTCCCAAGCGAGTGAAGCGGGCTTCCCGCATCTTATCATTGTGGACCGTGAAGATCAGATTCGTTACATGTCATCAGGATATAAGATTGCAGCGAGCAAGGAAGTGATTCAAATCTTAACAAGGGTGTGAAAGGATGGATCAACAGATGATTGTAGCAGGCTACATGAGTGATTCCAAACTATCTGAGTTATCGGGTGACCACTTGATGAAGTTAACGCATCTCAACGTTGCATTTGGTTATGTGAAAGATGATCAGATTACAACAGCACATTTGAAATGCACAAACCAGCTACAAGAGATGAAAGCGATGTATCCGAATCTGACGCTGATGCTCTCCGTAGGCGGATGGGGGAATGGGGGCTTCTCTGAGGCTGCCTCTACCGAAGAAGGACGTCAGAAATTTGCAGCGTCGGCTGTGCAAGTGGTAACAGATTTCCCGTTCGATGGAATCGATTTGGATTGGGAATATCCTTGTTACAGTGAAGCGGATATTAAATCGTCGCCGGATGATAAATACAATTTCACACTGCTATTAAAGGCGATTCGAGATGCACTGGATGTGAAAGGTACAGCGGATAGCAGGCATTACTTGCTTACAATTGCGGCAGGTGCTGATCAGTATTATATTGATGGCACCGAGATGGATCAAGTACAGCAATATTTGGATTTTATACAGCTGATGACCTACGATATGCGTGGCGGTTTCCAGATTCTAACGGGACATCATACGAATTTATTTCATACGACAGGAGATTTGTATCGTATCAGTACAGAGGCATCGGTGAATATGTTCATTCAGGCAGGCGTTCCCCGAGAGAAAATCGTCATTGGCGTGGCGTTCTATTCCCGAATGTGGAAGCAGGTGCCGGATAAGAATCATGGATTTCTACAAATGGCGGGCACAACGGGTGGCTATGGCCCAGAATATACAGAGCTGTTTGCTAATTACATCAATCAGAATGGCTACACACGACATTGGGACGATGAGGCCAGAGCACCGTTTTTATTTAATGGAGACACGTTTATTTCCTACGATGACGTGGATTCGATCACACATAAATGTGAGTATGTCAAACGTGAAAAACTTGCGGGTGCCATGTTCTGGGAATATAGCTGTGATAAGACACACACGTTGCTTGATGCACTGTATGCAGGCTTATATGAGAGCGTGAAGTGAGCTACCTGTTCAATTAGTTAAGAAACATGATACTTCAGTCAACAAACGTTAGATTCAGGATAAATTCCCTTTTAATGCGCTTTATTATGAATTAAAGTAGGGGTGAAAGTAGGGTTAGATATCCTGAAAAAGTTGTTGCAGATCACAATTGTATACATGGAAGGAGTTTATGAAATGAGCAAAATAATTGGTGAAGCACTATCAAATATTCCTTGGCAGGATAAGCCGAGTGGCTATAACGCTCCAGTGTGGCGGTATACCCATAATCCGATTATTCAGCGAGATGCACAGTTAAACTCGAACAGTATTTTTAATTCCGCGGTGATTCCTTTTGAAGAGGGATATGCAGGGGTATTCCGTTGTGACTCCAGATCTGTAAGTATGGACATATTCGCTGGCTTCAGTCAGGACGGGCTTCAATGGGAGATTAATGAGAATCCGATCCACTTCGAAGGCGACGAATATGTAACAAAGCGGGAGTATCGTTACGATCCACGCGTCTGCAAAATCGAGGATAAATATTATGTTTCTTGGTGTAATGGATACCATGGTCCTACAATTGGTCTCGCATATACGTATGATTTCAAAACCTTTCACCAATTAGAAAATGCTTTCCTGCCATACAACCGGAATGGTGTATTATTTCCGCGCAAAATAAATGGCAAATATGCCATGTTAAGCCGCCCAAGTGATACGGGGCATACACCATTTGGAGATATCTTTTTTAGTGAGAGCCCTGACCTGACGTACTGGGGAAAGCATCGTTACGTGATGGGTACGATCAATTCGGACGCTTCTGCATGGCAATCGAAGAAAATTGGTCCAGGGCCGATCCCAATTGAAACAGATCGTGGATGGTTGTTGATCTATCATGGTGTAATAAATACGTGTAACGGGTTCGTATATCGGATGGGTGTTGCTTTATTAGATTTGTATGAGCCATGGAAGGTGTTAGCACGTTCACGAAATTATATTCTCGGACCTGAGACATTGTATGAGTGTGTAGGAGATGTGCCGAATGTCACCTTCCCTTGCGCAGCACTTTCGGATGGCGATACAGGCCGAATTGCAATTTACTATGGCTGTGCTGATACCGTAACAGGCGTAGCCTTCACAACTGTGGATGAGTTGTTCGACTATATGGATAAGTATCCGCTCCAGAATTAGTAGAGAAGGCGAAGCGTCGTGGCAAGTATAAATAACCATAGGGAGAGATCGCAATGTCCGCCAAAAGACCTTGGAAGATATACGCAATTCATCATTCTCATACAGATATCGGGTATACAGAGCGTCAAGAGAAAATTCAGCAATATCATGTCAATTTCATTCGCCAGGTCCTGCATATTTTACGGGAAAGCAAATCGGGACGTCATCCGGAATGGCAAGGCTTTAAGTGGGTCTGTGAGACATTTTGGCCGATTGAAACTTTCCTGAAGCAGGCGACAGAGCAAGAGAAGATAGAGTTCGCTGAAGGCGTGAGACAGGGAGCAATCGGGTTGTCGGGGACTTATCTAAATATGACAGAATTAATTGGTAAAGAGCTGTTCCAATCGATGATTGCGCGGGTGTGTGATTACGGACAGTCCATTCAAATTCCTGTAACATCGGCAATGACAGCAGATATTAACGGTTTTAGCTGGGGATATGGTCAGGTATTGCTGGATGCTGGGATTCAGAACCTGTCCACCTGTATTCATACGCATCATGGAATGTTTCCTTGCTGGAAGAAGCAGCAGCCGTTCTGGTGGGAGATGCCTTCAGGGGATCGCCTGTTGACGTGGAGCGGAGAGCATTATGTGTTCGGAAATGATCTGGGGCTGGTACCTGGCATGGGTGGAAAATATACAATTAAAGATGAATTCGATATGAGCAAGGGCGCGGATTTTGAAATAGCTGAACAACGGATCGGGCGTTATATCGATCGTCTGACAGAGGATGGCTATGCATTTGATTTCTTTCCAGCGATGTTCTCAGGCTTGCCTACGGATAATAACCCGCCAAATGCGGCGGCAATAGAGTTTATCCAACAATGGAACACCAAGCATGGGGACCGGATTTTAATTCAAATGGCAACGCTAGATGACTTCTTTGCAGAAGTCCGTGCCCATGCAGCACAGCGCCCGGAAGATATTCCTGTCTATCGCGGAGATTGGCCAGATTGGTGGACGGATGGGGTTGGCTCGACACCAAAGCATGTACAAGTATTCCGTGAGGCGCAGCGGGTGTACCAGAAGGTAAGAAGACTAGATCCTAATTATGACATCATTTCCCCGGAAGCTATTAAGGAAATGGAATATCAATTAACGATGTTCGCTGAGCACACATGGGGCTATCATTCTTCCATTTCGGAGCCTTGGAACCCGTTTGTTCAGGAGCTGGGCTTGCGTAAGGAGGCATTTGCTGCAAATGCGAGCACCGCTGCACATCGCGCATTGTACGAAATCCTTGAAGCCAAGGGAGATGCACTGCTTGCACCGGGTCGGCCGATGAAGTTCAAAATTTGCAATCCTTACAGCTATGTTCAGGAGGATCATGCTCATCTTATTCTTGAGGGTTGGTATTACGAGCAGATTAAAGAAGGGTTTGAGGTGCGTGATTTCAATACAGGTGAGGTGCTCTCATCTCAACTGCGTCTTGCGCATCGCGGGGTTATTGTAACCATTCCGGTCATGCTGGAGCCTCAGGAAGAAAAAGTGCTTCATATCGTAGCGGTTAAGCCAACAATCAAAACCGCATATATGAACGATTATGTGGCATCGGATCGTGTATTGGATTTGGATGTTACCCATGAAGTAAAGGACTTCCATGTGACATCCACATATGCTGAAACACCATTTGTACGTATTGAATGGAAGAAGGGTGAAGGAATCACCTCTTGGAAGGATAAGGAGACTGGACAGGAGCTGCTACGTGCAGACCGGAACCATCATGCATTCACACCGGTATATGATGTTACGCCAGCCACAAAGGTGGTCGAAATGACGGAGGTTCGTCGTCTTATGGGCCGTAATCGGAAAGGTCCGAATGCGATTGTATCTACAGGTGTGTTGACAAGTGCAGAAATTGTTGGACAGGGAGAGCTTTATAGCATGATTCAATTGACCTATGAAGTCTCCGGTTGTGAGCATTATTCCTTATTCTTAACCGTGTATGCGGATCGTCCTCGTGTCGACGTGTCGGTACGGATGCATAAGGAAAGTGTATGGAAGCCTGAGAATTTGTATATTTCACTTCCGTTTGGCGGCGCATTGACAACCTCTACGCAGGAGCTGTGGGTAGATAAGATGGATGCACTAACTCGTCTGCGCAAGGATCAATTACCAGGCAGCTTGGCCGATTATACGGCTGTTGGCGAAGGTGCTGCATACATTTCAAAGGAGCAAGGTATTGTGATTGCGATGCCAGACACTCCGTTGATTCAAGTGGGTGCTTTAGAGCATAAATATCGTCTACTTAATGGCGATGCAAGACTGGAACAGGACCCTGCGCACTTGTACGCCTGGGTGATGAATAACTATTGGGAAACCAACTTTGCAGCTACGCTTGGCGGCTTCTATGAATTCCGCTATTACATTACATGGGGGGAGAAGTTTAACAACCCTGAAGTATCGTTCGACATGTGTCGGGGGATGAATGCCGGAATCCTGGCGTGGAGACAATTCTAGTTCATGTGAACGGGAGGAATTGTAAGCTATGAGATATAAAGATTCATCCTTGCCGATTCATGAGCGTGCTATAGATTTATTGGCTCAAATGACGCTGGAGGAGAAGATCGGGCAGCTCCTCCAGCCCTTTGGCTGGAAGGCGTATGAGAAATCAGAAGGCAAGATTCAATTGACAGAAGTATTTAAGGAAGCAATTGCTAACGGTGGCGTGGGTTCTTTGTATGGTGTGCTGCGTGCAGATCCTTGGACAGAGGTAACATTGGAAACTGGGTTGTCACCTTTGGAAGGCGCAGAAGTAACGAATCTGATCCAGCAATATGCGATTGAGCATACACGTCTGGGTATTCCGATTCTGCTGGGCGAGGAATGCTCTCATGGTCACATGGCGATTGGCAACACCGTCTTTCCCGTACCGCTGGCTATCGGAAGTACATGGAATAGGGAATTATTCCGGCAGATCTGCCAAGCAGTGGCTGCGGAGACTCGCGCTCAAGGAGGGGCAGCAACCTACTCCCCAGTGTTAGATATTGTACGTGATCCGCGTTGGGGCCGAACAGAAGAATGCTTTGGAGAAGATCCATTTTTAAATAGTGAAATGGCAGTTGCTGCAGTGAGGGGCTTACAAGGTGATTCATTAAATACAGACCATACGATCCTGGCAACATTAAAGCATTTCGTCGCGTATGGCAGCTCGGATGGTGGTCGTAATGCTGACACCGTACGGATGGGAAAACGCGAGTTAATGGAGAAGGATTTGCTGCCATTCCAGAAGGCAATTGAAGCTGGGGCTAAATCTGTTATGACCGCTTACAATGAGATTGACGGCGCTCCGTGTACTTCGAGTAAAGAGTTATTAACAGAGGTGCTTCGTGAGCAATGGGGCTTTGATGGCTTCGTCATTACGGATTGTGGTGCGATCAGCCAGCTTAAACACGGTCACCAGATTTGTGAGACCGAAGAAGAGGCGGCGAGTCTTGCACTTAAAGCTGGTGTGGATATGGAGATGTCAGGTGAAACCTTTGGCAGATGTCTGATAAGCGCATTGCGGCAACAGCTGATTAACATCACCGATATTGATCTCGCAGTTGAACGGATTCTGCATGTGAAGTTCGAATTAGGATTGTTTGAACGTCCATTTGTTGATCCGGCTACAGCACAGCGGGTCGTTGGACAACAATCGCATTTAGATATGGCGCGACAAGCTGCGCGTGAAGGTATCATTCTTTTGAAGAATCATGCACAGGCTCTACCGCTTTCTCCGTCACTTGGTAAAATTGCCGTTATTGGACCGAACGCCAACAATATATACAATCAATTGGGTGACTATACCTCACCACAGGAGCGTCATCATATCGTTACCGTGTTGGACGGGGTACGTGCTAAATGTGCAGGACATAGCGAAGTGCTGTATGCCCCGGGCTGCCGCGTGAAAGATCCATCGAAAGCAGGCTTTAAGTTGGCAATGGAGGTGGCGTCAGCAGCGGATACCATTATTGCAGTTGTCGGGGGATCAAGTGCACGTGATTTCGGTGAAGGCACGATTGATTTGAAGACAGGGGCTGCCGTCATTACGGATCAATTTAGTCTTAGTGATATGGAATGTGGAGAAGGTTTCGATCGTGCAGAGCTGAACTTATGCGGTGTACAGCTTGAGCTGCTGCAGGAGCTGCACAGCTTGAACAAAAAACTGATTGTTGTTTATATCAACGGTCGGCCCATTGTCGAGCCTTGGGTAGATGAGCATGCGGATGCTATTTTGGAGGCTTGGTATCCGGGACAGATGGGAGGGCATGCAATTGCTGATATTTTATTCGGAGATTATAACCCATCCGGTCGGCTTACGTTGTCCATTCCGAAGCATCTAGGGCAATTGCCAGTTTACTATAATAAGAAGCGCTCCCGAGGTTACCGCTATCTTGAGGTGGACTTTCATCCACAATATGTATTCGGTTATGGCCTTAGCTATACAAGTTATCAATACGATCATATTCGCTTGGATCAACCGCAAATAGAGTTGGATGATTGTTGCACTGTATCCGTGGAGGTAACGAATATTGGCGATGTAGCCGGTCATGAGGTGGTTCAACTATATATAAAAGATTGCACCAGCATGATTACACGCCCGGAGCGAGAGCTAAAAGGATTTCAGAAGATTTATATTGAGCCTGGTGAGAAGCGCAGGGTTCAATTTCATATTACTCCGCAGGAACTGCAGTTTGTCGGCCCTGATTTGCAATGGATGGTTGAGCCCGGCAAATTTGAGATCATGATAGGATCAAATGTAAGCGCCACCATTTCAACAAGCTTGGAGGTTGTTCCTCGTAGCTTGAGTTAGTTATCACTGGAGGGTTGTCAATCATGAAAGAGCATCGTTTGCCTACTATTGAAATTAAGAAGTTTCCTCTGCCTCAGGCTGTTCAACAAGTAATGAAGGACACTAGTGAACGTCTGGCTGATCGTCCGAAGCTTCGTCAATTGTTCCAAAATTGTTTTCCGAATACATTAGAAACAACTACTAAGCTGCTGGATGACGGAACAACATTTGTGTTAACTGGAGATATTCCGGCGATGTGGCTGCGTGATTCCGTTGAGCAGGTAATTCACTATGTTCCTTTTGCTAAGGAAGATGCTGAGCTTAGGCGGATTCTAGAAGGCTTAATACGCCGTCATATGTTCTATATTCAGATCGATCCCTATGCGAATGCCTTTAACGAGTCTGCAAATGATTGGCACTGGAATGCAACGGATGTGACAGACAGTTCGCCTTGGGTATGGGAGCGTAAATTTGAGCTGGATTCCATGTGCTTCTCCTTCCGCTTGGCATATCTCTATTGGAAGGAAACCGGGCGTACCGGGATTTTTGATGAAGTATTTCGAACATCACTACTGAAGATGTTGAATGTATGGCAGATTGAACAGGAGCACAAGGAGCAGTCAACCTACCGCTTTCAACGTCACAACGGCATCATGATAGATACTTTACGTAAGAACGGTTTGGGGATGCCGGTAAATAATGTTGGACTGATCTGGTCAGGCTTCCGCCCAAGCGACGATGCGTGTGACTTTCACTTCAATATTCCATCGAATATGTTCGCTGCTGTAACGCTTCGACAATTGCAGGAAATTGCTCAATATGTATATAGAGATTCAAATCTCGTAGCCCGAATGTCGGCCATGGAAGAAGAAATCCGGTATGCCATTGAGCTTTATGGAATTATTGACCATTCCAAATACGGCAAAATGTACGCGTTCGAAACGGATGGGTTCGGTAACCATTTACTGATGGACGATGCAGGTACTCCTAGTTTGATGTCAGCGCCTTATCTAGGTTACTGTGCGCCAGACGATCCGGTATATTTGAATACCCGCAAATTTGCTTTGAGTGAGGATAATCCCTATTTTTTCAAAGGGGAGAAGCTGAGCGGCATTGGCAGTCCGCATACAAGCGCAGGATTCGTATGGCATCTTGCTTACACGATGCAGGGTTTAACGGCAGTTGATCCGCAAGAGATTCTTGAGATGATTGAAATCTGTGAATCGACTGATGCGGGTACTGGGTTTATGCATGAAGGCTTTGATGTTAATGATCCAACTAGCTTTACTCGTGAATGGTTCGCTTGGTCGAACAGCCAGTTCGCACAGCTTGTGTGGAAGGCATTAGAATCAGGCATATTGCCCTAAGGTATAGTTACCATGAGCGGGTTAGAACGCATACAACTGTAGAGGAGTGACAACTATGTTCGAAAATAGACCTATAAACCCCATTCGGTTCATTCAACAAATGAAACCAGATACAGTTAAGCCTTATGCAAAAGACGGAGTACAGCTAGGTTTTGAGGCAATATTGTCCCCTCTACTTCAACAAGCAGCGCTGAATACCACTAGTGTTATTCACGTTGCTATTGACGGTACGCACGATGCCCAATATCAGCATGTTCTAGCCAGGCTGATAGATGTATTGGAACAAAAAGGGCATAAGACGGTTTTTATCGGCACCGATAGCTTTATGAAGACAAGCGAAGAGCTTCGTACGTACTTTAAAGAGAATATTACAGAGAACCGTGCATTGGGTTATTTTTCGGATGCCAAGATTGCAGATTATTTTGTTCCAGAAGCACAAGCCAAGATAGACAACTTCAAAGACCGCATTCAATTACCAGTTCACCAAACAACCTTCATCATCACGTTCGGACCAGGGTCCTATTGGCTCGGGAAAGGCAACTACGATATCACCTACTTCCTGGATTCTGCTGAATTACAATGACGTAATAATCGAGGCTCTTCGCCTCATGGTCATGCATTATGAGCATCCGATCATTCTCTGGAATCGTTGTTAAATGAGACTATAAAATAACCAGTTACCGATCAATTTTCGGTGACTGGTTATTTTGTTAGGGGATAATTGTTATTATTGATTAACGATTTAGTAAATCTAAAATTAAGCTATGCTATGACCCTATTAATTCTTTACTTTGGGGGTGCCCAAATGATAGAATACTTAGATTATTTCATATACGGTTTAGAGATTATTATTACAAGGAGTGATTTTTTTGCTAACAAATATAAATCTTGCTGGTGAATGGAAGTTGCAATTGGATGGTAGAAAAGAAGGGTTAACTTTACCGTTTATTGATTCTATGGATTTACCTGGTACGACCTCATATGCTAGAAAAGGTCCTAAAAACGTAAGCGCTCTCGTAGAATCATTGACCGATGAATATTTATTTGAAGGATACGCTTGGTTTTCAAGAGAGATTGATATTCCTATGAAGCTAGTAGAGAAAAACTGTTTTCTTTATTTAGAGCGGACAAGAATGACGAGAGTGTGGATAAATGATGTGCAAATTGGATCAAGTCATAGTCTGAATGCTCCACATCTTTATGATCTGACAGGACATCTATCTTGTGGACCGCAGACCCTTACGATCTGTGTGAATAATACCGATTATCCGACGAAAGGTGGGCATATGACCTCTCCGGATACACAGACCAATTGGAACGGAATTACAGGGAGAATGGAGTTGCAGTTCTTTAGCGAATCTTATCTCAGTGGTATTCAAATTTACCCGAATATCTCGGCACGATCCATAGAAGTTATTGCCGATATGATGGGTGAGGTCAAAGGGAAATTATTCGTTTCCGCCTCAAGCCTGAACTCTGCCAATAAACATGATGCAGCTGAACAAGTATATGACATGCTCGATTCAAAGGTTTCTATTACGTATGATATGGGTCCAGCCGCAATGCTGTGGAGTGAGGCGGAACCGAATCTTTATCAATTAATGGTTGTATTACAGGGAGAATCAGGTGAGGTTCTTGACCGACAAGAGATCACTTTCGGACTCCGGGAATTTAAAGCGGAAGGGGATAAATTCACTATTAATGGGGAGAAAACCTTTCTCCGTGGCAAGCACGATGGACTTATCTTTCCGCTTACAGGTTTTGCTCCAACCGATTTGGAGGACTGGATCAGCGTTCTTAGCATTGCTAAATCATATGGTATTAATCATTATCGTTTTCATACTTGCTGTCCTCCAGAAGCAGCTTTTACAGCAGCAGATATGCTTGGCATATACATGGAGCCAGAGCTGCCGTTCTGGGGGACGATCACAGAGGCGTCAGATGAAGGGCATAATCCTGCAGAACAGGAATATTTAATCCAAGAAGGATATGCTATTCTAAAAGCGTTTGGGAATCATCCATCTTTTGTCATGATGTCGCTAGGCAATGAGCTATGGGGAAGCAGGTCTACGATAGATGCTATATTGAAGGCTTATAAGTCATTCGATAATAGAAGATTGTACACGCAAGGTTCGAATAATCATCAATTTATTCCGGAAATATTGGAGCATGATGATTTCTTCTGCGGAGTTCGGTTCTCAAAGGAGAGGCTGATTCGGGGTTCCTATGCCATGTGCGATGCACCGCTGGGGAATGTTCAGACCTTAGTACCAAATACACTTTGGGATTATGATGAAATGATTAGCCCTGCGAATCTGGAGGTTAGCAACATCGAATCCAATGAGGCTGGCGATACCATTCAAATTCAGTATGGAACAGAAGCAAAAGATGTGAAGGTTGATGATATAAAGGAAGAATGGATTCCTGAGATACCTGTTATCTCTCATGAGATTGGACAATATGCGACCTTCCCTAATTTTGATGAAATTCAGAAATATACAGGATCGTTGAAGGCAAAAAACTTCGAGATTTTTCGTGAGCGGTTAGAAGAGAAAGGTATGGGACATTTGGCAGCTAAATTCTTTGAATGCTCTGGCCAGCTGGCGGTTGCTTGCTATAAAGAGGAGCTCGAAGCAGCATTTCGTTCGAAGAAACTCGCTGGATTCCAACTTTTAGATCTTCAAGATTTCAGTGGACAAGGAACAGCGTTGGTAGGCATGTTAGATGCATTTATGGATTCAAAAGGATTAATCGAACCTGACGAATGGCGTACCTTCTGTAACGATGCTGTCCTTATGGCTAGGTTCTCAAGCTATAATTGTGTAGCTGAAGAACAATTTCATGCGCATGTTGAGCTGTCCTGGTTCCGCAATGATCCTCCTAAGCAGTTCGATTTAAAGTGGGAGCTGGCTTATGAGAGTGAAGTATGGTCAGACGGGTCAGTAACTGTGACTGTTTCAAGCAAGTCAAATTATTTGGATTTATGTGATCTGAACATCAGTTTGCCGCGCGTTAATAAGATGTGTAAGGTGAATTTGAATCTCAGCATCGTAGGGACGGATGTTCGTAAAACCTATCCACTTTGGATTTATCCGAAGCAAGTAGATGTGGATTTTTCAGATATTCATCATTTTGATTCGCTTACGAGTCAAGCGCTGTCCTTACTGGAGGCGGGTGAGAATGTATTATTGATGCCGAAACTGGAGCATTTATCTAATGCAATTGAAGGTTATTATTGTACTGATTTTTGGTGTTACCCCATGTTTCGCTCCATATCTGAAAGCATGAACCGCCCGGTGCCAGTTGGAACAATGGGATTAGTGATTGCTAAGGATCATCCGGTGTTCGCAAATTTCCCATCCGATGAATTCTCCACGTATCCTTGGTGGAACATCGTATCGAATGCTAAGTCGATTATTATGGATGGTGTGAGTAAAGACTGGAGTCCAATCGTTCAATCGATCGATAATTTTGAACGAAATCATAAATTAGGTTTACTCTTCGAATGTCGTGTTGGCAAGGGGAAGCTACTTATAAGTGCGATAGATGCTGAGAAGGTTTGTGAGGTGCCAGAAGGAAGACAGTTTCTTTCCAGTATCATCACTTACATGAAATCGAATGACTTTAATCCTCAGTATGTGTCTGATCCAGCTGAGCTGTTACAGCTCATTCGATAACCCATTTTGGAGACGATCTGCAGAAGTTAATTTGAGTCTTACACTGGAGCACAGCTGATTGGTTTTCCAATCGGCTTTTTTGCTATCTAGTTTGAATTTCTATCAATCACTCAATCTTCTGATACCCCCTTAAGGGATACCCAGCCCCCGTAATTATTGGTATACTTTAACAAATGAATCTACTTATGGAGTGTTTAAGGAGGTTATGGTCGATGAGATCGAGCGGAATTCTTCTTCTTTTTATAGCACTTGTAATAACCGGTTGCTTTAATCAGCTATCTAATGGAGAAGACAAGTTTACTACAACCATTAATGAACAAGAAGATGTGATAAACAGCCATGGAATGATTGTTAAGAATCTTGAGAAGCTGGATGACTTTATCCAAAATAAAACGGGTACACAGCGTGTGGTTCATTACACAATTGAAGGTGATCCGATCTTTAATGACTTGAAATATACTGACCAAGGGATTGAAATGCGGCATGATAATTCTGAAGATACGTTTGGTAGTCCCCAAGTAACCACATACACTTGTCAGAACCTTGTTAGAAACGAAACGGATAAACTTCTGTCGTATACCTTAACGGGCTGCGAGGGCGAACAAGCAAAGATCGAACTGCTCCAGATTTCTTTTGACGTAACGAAACAAGATAAGTTTGAGTTTGTTTTAAAGTATGGCGTGAACTTAAAGAATGAGATCAACACCATTGATATGAAGCTAGTGAAAGATCTCCAGAATGGGGAAGTTGCCAGTGTTAACGATTTTGTGCTTACTGAACAGGAACGTGGACAAATCTATAAAGAAATGGTTCTGGCGAATTATTTAGATGAAAAAGAAGTATCTACAGAGTGTAATCGAAAACCTGCTGTAAGTTACGATTTAACGGTTCAGATTAATAGTGGAGAGCGTCATTATCAGTGGACAGAATGCCAGAATACTGAGGATGATGGTCAAATGACTGAATTGGCTCAAGCGATCATTAAGATCGTACAGGCCGGAAGCATTTACAAACAACTGCCTGAAGTTAAGGGGCATTACGAATAATTACACTATATAAATTGAATTTTGAAACTTTGAAAAAGGGAACGGAGTGGCGGAGGGGAAGTTTGGAACTGCAGGAGCGATAGCGTTCGCCTGAAAGCTTTCCGTAGGAAAGCTCGCTTCGGAAGCATGGGCCGTCACCGGATTTCAACCGTGAAACACGGTATATAATCAAGAAATCTGGGGACAACAGCGACCGGAAGTCCAAACATTCACCGCAGTCACGTTTACCTTAAAGAAATACCTTAAGTTTTTAACTAATTTTTATTCTCAGATCATTGGAGGCAGCATTTATGCACCGAATATTGTTAATTGAAGATGACGAAGCAATTAGTGAAATGGTTAAGTCCTATTTAGTAAAAGAGGGCTATGAAGTGGAAACGGCGTTTGATGGTGAAGTAGCGGAAATGACATTCCGTACTAGTAATCCTTTTGATCTTGTATTATTAGATCTCATGCTGCCCAAGCGCAGCGGTACTGATATTCTCCAGACGATCCGTGCGACAAGTCTAGTTCCGGTGTTGATCATGTCAGCCAAGGACAGCGATGTGGATAAAGCACTTGGACTTGGCTTTGGAGCGGATGATTATATAACCAAGCCATTTTCGATGATCGAATTAGCTGCAAGAGTGAAGGCTGCGATACGAAGAGCGGGTTATGCTACACCCACCATCCAAGCGGAAGTTTTGATTCCGTTGAAGCAAAAGATTTCCATTGGTGACCTGACCGTGGACTTGGATAATTTCTCTGCACTAAAGAACGGGGAAGAAGTGAAGTTAACATCTAAGGAATTTCATATACTTAAGTTGTTTGTCACGCATCCGGGTAGAGTCTTCACCAAAGCGCAGATTTATGCAAGCGTGTGGGCAGATGATTATTTCGGGGATGAGAACGTTATTAATGTACATATGAGAAGATTACGCGAAAAAATAGAAGATGATCCCTCCCATCCAGAGTTCATCAAGACGTTATGGGGGATCGGGTATAAGCTGGGAGAGCAGCTATAATGAGCATGGCGCTTAGTGTGGTCATTGTACTCCTGCTCGTCGTCATTGGATGGCAATATCAGAATTCGCGCAAAGCTTCAAGTGATCTGAAATATATTCATGACAAGCTAAGCAGCATCATGGCTGAAGGTTCACATGAAAGACTGCTGTTATTCAGCAGTAATGTGGAGCTGCAAAGTGTGCTGATCGATCTAAACCGGCTGCTCGATGTTAACCATAAAGGAAGCATTGAGCGCGTGAAGCTGGAGAAGTCCATGCGTAATATGCTGTCGAATATTTCCCACGATCTTAAGACTCCGCTAACGGTAGTACTCGGTTATATTGAAACGATTCAGCAGGATGAGCATATGCCAGCCGAGGAACGGGAACGCATGATGGATACGATTCACCAAAAAGCGAATGAAGTGATCCGTCTGATGAATAAGTTCTTTGATTTGGCCAAGCTGGAATCGGGGGATCGAGAAATCAATCTTACACGTGTTGAAGCAGGCGAAGTATGCAGACGAAATATTCTTTCCTTCTATGATATCCTTAGCGCCAAGGGCAGTGAGGTGGAAATAGAGATCCCTGATGAGTTACTTTATTTCATGGGGAACGAAGAGGCGCTTGACCGGATCTTGTCCAATTTGTTATCGAATGCGATTGCTTATGGCGATGCCGGAGGTGTATTAGGCTTGAAACTCTATAGTGATAAGAACAAAGTATACATAGATGTTTGGGACCGGGGAAAAGGCATTAGCGAAGCACACCAGGATAAAGTATTCGAACGGCTATATACACTGGAGGATTCGAGAAATCGATCGTATCAAGGCAGCGGTCTGGGTCTGACCATCACCAAAAGATTAACGGAGCAGATGAATGGAACCATTACACTGGTTAGTCAACCGTTTGTGAGAACGGTATTTACCCTTTCTTTTCGTAGATTAAGCTTCTAAAGAATGAAATTGTGTACAGCTTAAGATTTTTGTAAGAATCGAGTAATAAAAAAGAAAATTCTGCTGTGTACAATAAGAACTAAGGAAGACGAGACGAAAACAAAGGGGAGCGCGGAAATGACTACGATACTTCGAACAAGAAATTTAACAAAAAACTATCAAGGCAAAGAAGCCGTTAGCAATGTAAACATGAATATTAAACAAGGTGAAATCTATGGCTTTCTTGGACCGAACGGTGCCGGCAAAACAACGGTCATGAAAATGATCACGAACCTCGTTAAACCTACGAGTGGCGAGATTGAATTTTTTAATGAAAAAATGACAAATCATTCTTATGAAATGCTCAAACGGATGGGCTGCATCATTGAATATCCAGTGTTCTATGATAAGCTGACAGCCAAAGAAAATCTGATCCTGCATGGAGAATACATGGGCTATTATGATCCGCAAGCGATTGGTGAAGCACTGGAGCTGGTAAAGCTTACGGGTATCGATAAAAAGCCGGTGAAGCAATTTTCGCTTGGGATGAAGCAGCGGCTTGGTATTGCCAGAGCCTTCATGACGAAACCTGAGCTACTCATTCTGGATGAGCCGATTAATGGATTAGACCCCGTGGGAATCAAAGAGATGCGTGAAGTGTTCCGGATGCTTAGTCGTGAATATGGGATGACGTTACTCGTATCTAGCCACATTTTGGGAGAAATCGAACAGATTGCTGATACTATCGGTGTGATCCGGGAAGGTGCACTGGTAGAAGAAGTGGCGATGGATTCCATTCGCGGTCAAAATACAGAATATATCGAAGTGGTTACGAATGAGATTAACAAAGCAGTGTACGTGTTGGAGCATAAGCTTGGCCTCAATAATTTCAAAGTGCTGGATCATATTACAGTAAGAATATATGACGGTGGAATTTCACAACGTGATCTGAATAAGGCGCTAGTGCTGGCAGATGTGGAAATTGAGAGCATCAGCAAGAAACAACATACACTGGAAGATTATTTTTTACAACTGATCGGGGGTGAGGGCGTTGCTTAAATTAATATCCTTGGAGATTCGGAAGAATAAGCTAAAAACGCTTCTTACAGGTGCATCAATCGTCAATCTTGCTATTCTTGCTTTTATGATTATGGTGTTATTCGTTGATCGAAATGAGAGTGAACCGTCGTTCGCTTCGTATGCAGATATGTTTGAGGGTGTGTTCGTTTTTGTGAAGGCTGCTTATATTATTTTCGCTTCGGTTATTATTAGCAAGCTGGTGATTGATGAGTACAAGAACAACACCATCACTCTTCTCTTCATGTATCCTATCTCACGCAAAAAGCTAATGACCGCGAAAATATTGATAGTGTTCGCCTTCACATTTGTTGCCATCATCGTGTCTGACATTGTGGTTGGCGCCATCCTAATAGGATTCAATTCTTTTGTAGGGCTTATTCCGGGTGAGTTAGACCTTTCAATGATCAGTTCAGAGTTGATCAAGTTAGGCGCAAACGCATTTTATGCAGCGGGTATCGCTCTAATTCCATTGTACTTTGGGATGAAGAAAAAATCAGTCCCTGCTACCATCGTGTCTGCTGTGTTGGTTACTTCCTTAATTTCTGGTGGATTTGATCAAGCTCGCTTAGGTAATTTAGCGGCGGTGTCGATCTCGCTTGGCTTGTTAGGAGCAGGTATTGCCTATATGGCGATTCGTAATATTGACCATAAAGATATAGCCTAAGACAGTTACAAAAATCCCTCTTAAGAATCTCAGTACGATGTGTAAGTCATCGTGGCTGGATTCTATAGGGGGATTTGGTGTTTATCTGCGACTGAATAAAGTAAATTTGCTATAATGGTCATAATAGAATAATTTAAAATTTGAGATAATTTCCGTTCATTTTAGGGTAATGATAATGGATGAGAGAGCCTGAGGTGAAATGAATTGTGGATAAAGACTGGACGTCCATTCTAAAACGATTGCTTTCCGAAGAGAGCGCTTATACATCGTTATACAACCATCATCCTAATGTGATATTTGTTTTGGATCGGCAAGGTCGCTGCGTAGGAACGAATCGTACGTTCTATCTGGAATCCAGTGCAGATGCATCGGTCCAAGATATAGGTCTGACAGCACTTAAGAGAATATACCTTGTTGATATAGCTGATTTTGAGGCTGCACTCCAAGGAAGTTCCTCTAGCTTTGAGTTACAAGATGTGAATGACCCCAAAGCGGATGCCGTGAGGGGGAACTTTATTCCTATAACGATAGATGAGGGAATTGTCGGGGTATTTGCGATTATTCAAGTGGATAACGGCAACTATCATCATTATTCGGAAGGGTTACATGACTGGCTAAATGGATTGGCGGATTCTTTTAAAGCTAAATTATTTGGTAAGGGTGAACTGGAGACAACCTTCAAACCAACTTTTACCGCTGTAGTCGAGGAGAAGCGAGCGAACCTTATTCTGAATTCCGTCTCAGCTGGGATATTCGTACTAGATAATATGGGGCGAACGCTCTTTATTAACCGTGAGGGAGCAGATATGCTGGGCTACCAGCCTATAGAATTGATTGGTATGAAGCTGATGGAATATATTCATCAAATCCAAGGTGATGGCTCACGTTATTCAACTCCTGACTGTCAGATCAGTCTTACAATTGCAGATGGTATTATCCGCAGAAAAGATGATGAGATCTTCTGGCGTAAGGATGGAACCAGCTTTTTTGTGAATTATCGGGTGTCTCCTCTTATGGATGGGGGGATGATTGCAGGTGCGGTTATTGCTTTTAGCGATATCACGAATGCGAAAGAAATCATTCGCGCTAAGGAATCTGCAGAGCAGGCGGCGCAAGCCAAATCTGATTTCTTAGCGATGATGAGTCATGAAATCCGGACACCGATGAATGGGATGATTGGCATGTCAGATCTTTTACTTGAAACGGATCTAGGAGAAGAACAGCGAGGGTATGTCGAGATTTTACGAAGCAGTAGTTACACGCTATTACAGATCTTGAATGACATTCTTGATTTCAGCAAGATGGAAGCGGGTAAAATGCCACTGCAAACCGAATCGTTTGAGCTCCGAGAGATGATGGCGGGCATCATTGATTTATTTACGCCTAAAGCGGAAGAGAAGAAACTGGCATTACGGTGGTGGGCGGATACGAGTGTTCCCACAACATTACTAGCCGATCCGATCCGTTTGCGGCAGATTATTGTCAATCTGGTAGGCAATGCTCTGAAATTCACAGAATATGGAAGCGTCACGCTATCGGTTAAGAACATTCCACTTTCGGATTCAAAAGAATATTTACTGGAATTCTCGGTACGCGATACAGGAGTAGGGATTGCCGATAATAAACTCAACTTATTGTTTCAATCCTTCTCTCAGCTGCACCCAACCATCAACCGTAAATATGGCGGTACAGGATTAGGACTCGCTATTTGTAAGCAGCTTGTTGAGTTGATGGGGGGGACAATCTTTGTAGAAAGCGAAGAGAATATAGGTTCAACGTTCCGGTTTATGCTACCCTTCATAAAAGAAGAGGCTGAGTTAAAACTAACTTCAAATCAAGAGGGGTAAACACAAATCTCCGGTCCATTGACTTACGAAGTAATGGCCGGAGATTTGTGTGTGATTATTAATCTTGAAGCATATACATAAGTCCTACAGTATGCGGGCCGCAATGGCTGCCAATTACACAGCCAGCATGGAGCGTAGCAATTTCGTTCACTTGAGTTTTTTCTCGTAGTGCTGTCTCCAGATAGCGAGCATCCTCTTCCGCCAAGGTATGGACAACGATGAGCAGCTCTTTATCCATTCGATCAACGTTAACCATGGCGTTCTGGAGCATTTGTTCCACGGCTTTTTCTTTTTTACCACGTATTTTACTAGTAGGTACGATGCTGCCGTCTACAAGTCTAAGAACAGGACGAATTTTGAGCAGGCTACCGATGAAATTCTGCATACCTGAACAGCGTCCACCCATATATAAGTAATCTAGCGTATCCACAACGAATTCAGTTTCTACAAGGCTGCGGCTGCGTTCCAGCATAGCTGAAATCTCAACAGCACTTAGACCTTTTTCAGCGGCTCTGACAGCTTTCATAACGAGAAGAGCAATGCCTCCACATAAAGTCTGTGAATCAATAACCTGTACACGCCCCTCAGGAAATTCCCCAGCAGCCAAAAGTGCATTCTGATATGTAGAGGATAGTGACGAGGAGAGGCTGATATATACAATATCATTTCCACTGCTAATTACGGGTTGAAATGCAGCAATGAAATCTGCAGGCGAAGGTGCTGCCGTTTTGGGCAATACACCACTAGCGGCTACACGGCGATACACTTCCTCGGGTGTAATATCTTCACCATCTTTGTAGGTTCCTTCTTCAAATACTACATAAAGCGGAACGATGCCGATGTTATAAGTATCCTTCCAGTTCTGAGGTAAATCGGAAGTGCTGTCTGAAAATATTTTTACATTAGACATGAATTTCTCCTTCACCGATAATCGGACGACAATCGTCATTATTGAATCACATAATCTATTTATTATACCAAGATTGAGCCGATTCTCAAAATGAAATCGTAGAAATTCTGAAAGAAAAAAAGACTATCCGCAATTCCGGATAGTCTAAGTAAGCATTAATTTTTTTTCATAACCGGTATCCAGATCTCACAGCGATAATCCTCTGCATCAGGTCTTCCCGGAAGGTATAACTCAAACTCAGGTCCACCTGTATGCTCGTAGCCTGTGGAAGGGAACCACTCTTGGAAAATACGTGCCCATACCTGCTGGATAGCATCCGGCATCGGCCCAACTGAGGTGAACACAGCCCAACTCGCAGCTGGTATCGTCGTAGAAGCAAATCCCTGAGCATCCGTCTCTGGAGAGGCTTCGACAGCAATCCAATAGGAGAAAGTTTCTTTTTCGTGATTAAAATCTTTACAAATACCAAGGATGTCCTTATCATCACCTATCTCAATCAGTTTATCCGACGTACCATTTGCGTTTGCTTCTATCCACAACTGGGGGATGCGGCGCAGATTCTCCCCATTTTTTGTTGTCATTTCCTCAACAAGTCCGATAACATTAAAGGCGTCTCTTGTCTCAATTCTGTAGTCCATTTCTTTATCTCCCTTCAGTGATAGATGGAAGGAGAGTCTTGGGAAAGCTTTGAGCTCTACCCCTGACTCCCGCGCAGCTGATGGTGTAATTCCATGTGCCTTGCGGAATGCTTTGGCAAACGATTCGGGAGAGTCATATCCGTATTTTAATGCTACATCTAGCACCCTAACTTTAGAAATAGCGAGTTCCTGTGCCGCCAGAGTTAATCTCCGTTTACGGATATAGTCTTTGACTGATACTCCGGTAAGCATGAAGAACATGCGCTGGAAGTGAAAGGGGGAGGAATAAGCTACCTTTGCTATATCTTCTGTATTAAAGGGTTCCTCCATCTTGCTCTCCATATAATCTAAAGCTTCTTTCATGCGGATAAGCCATTCCAAGTCTGCCATCTCCCTTTGAGTTCATACTATCATGCCACCATTTGCAAATCCTGTTATTCCTTGCTCTCTAATGACAGGTTGCTGGTGGAAGAATGATCTTAACAAAATCATCCTATATAGTATAACTCAGGAAGGTGAAGAGAGTCAGCTTTGTAATTTATACACTCTTGCTTCGTATGGACGTAGGATTTCTATTATTGATGATTCATCCGGGTAATTTCCAATGATTAAATCAGTAACGTTGCTCAGCTCAGCGGAGAGATCAACGGTTTGAGGAGCCTCGCTGAAGTTCAGCAGGATTAGCCATTGCTCATCATCTAAAGTTCTAGTGTAGGCATAGATATTTTCATGGTCAGGTAGGAGTAGCTTATACTCCCCATATACCATAATCGGATTCTCTTTGCGCAAAGCAATTAGCTTTTGGTAGTAGTAGAAGATTGAATCAGAATCCGCTAATGCTTGCTCTACGTTAATATCTTTGTAAATCGGATTCACTTTGAGCCATGGTTCTCCCTCTGAAAATCCAGCATTAGATGATGCATCCCATTGCATTGGAGTACGGGCGTTATCCCGGCCTTTGACATGGATAGCGTTCAGAATCGTATCATGATCTGCGCCACCCTCAGTTACTTTTTCACGGTACATATTCAGAATTTCGATGTCTTTATAATCTTCCAGCGTTGTGAATTTTACATTCGTCATCCCAATTTCTTCACCTTGGTAAATATAGGGAGTGCCTTTAAGTGTATGTAGTAAGGTAGCGAGCATTTTGGCAGAGATTACGCGGTACTTCCCGTCATCACCAAATCGTGAAACCATACGCGGTTGGTCATGATTGTTTAAGTACAGACTATTCCAACCCTTGTCAGCCAGACCGACCTGCCATTTATGAAGGATGTCGCGCAGTTTAGTTAATGTCCATGGGGCTACATCCCATTTGCCTCCTGGGCCGGAATCTACGTCCATATGCTCGAATTGGAATACCATTTGAAGCTCTTCACGATCTTCGTCTGTGTAAAGAACGGCATCCTCTACTGAAGCCCCTGGCGTTTCCCCGACGGTCATAATGTCATAGCCCGAAAGAACCTTTTGGTTCATTTCATGTAAAAACTCATGGACCCGCGGTCCATTCATAAAGTAATCGCCACCCCAAGCAAGTTCCTCTGGCGCCTCGCCCTCGATTTGAAAGGAAGGTAGCCCTTCCGCTTTAGAAATCAAATTAATTACGTCCATCCGTAATCCATCCACACCCTTGTCGAGCCAGAAGGTAATCATCTTGTACAATTCCTCGCGCAGCTTTGGATTGTCCCAGTTGAGATCCGGTTGCTTGCGTGAGAACAGATGTAGGTAGTATTCACCGGTAGTCTCATCTAGTTCCCAAGCCGGACCGCTGAAGATGGAACTCCAATTGTTTGGGCGTTCGCCATTGGGTCCACCTGGACGCCATATGTAGTAATCACGGTACGGATTATTTTTTGACGAACGGGACTCTACGAACCATTGATGTTCATCTGATGAGTGGTTGATTACTAGGTCCATCATTAGCTTAATGCCACGATCATGCAGTCCTGCCAGTAATTCCTCCCAGTCTTTTAGCGTGCCGAATTCATCCATAATATCTTCATAATTGCTGATGTCATAACCATTATCATCATTTGGCGATTTATATACCGGTGACAACCAAACTACATCGACGCCGAGCTTCTGCAAATAATCCAGACGTGAAATGATGCCTTGCAGATCACCAATACCATCTCCATTACTATCTTGAAAGCTGCGTGGATAGATTTGATAAACGACAGCTTCCTTCCAAAAGGTTCTTTTCATTAATAATCACTCCTTATATAAGTTATCCATTTAGGAAAAAAATAAAGAGACCCTAAAAAGCTATTGGCTTCAAGGGTCTCTTGTGGTGTCGGTTTATACTGTGACGGAATTGCTATCAGCAGTGATGCTGCTTAGTCCGTTCACGGTATATTCTTTGTCATAGATAGTAATAGAAGCTGGAATATCAGTTTCATTCGTAACCGTAACCTGTGCGTCAGAAACGCTTACTTTTAGACGGGAGCCGCGGAACATGATTTTGAAAGAGTACGCTGTCCAGTGTCCTGGGTTCGATGGGCTTAGAGTCAGTCTGCCATCATGCACGCGTAATCCGCCGAAGCCATGTACGATTGACATCCAAGTACCAGCCATACTGGTGCTGTGTAAGCCGTCTTCGGTATCATTGTTATAGTTATCGAGATCCAGTCTTGAAGTACGCAAGTACATTTCATAAGCCTTATCCTTATATCCTAGTTCGCTGGCTAGAATAGAGTGGATACAAGGGGATAGGGAGGACTCATGAACAGTGATCGGCTCGTAAAAGTCGAAATTCCGCTTTTTGGTATCAAGATCATAACGGTCCCCTAGGAAATATAATCCCTGCAGAACGTCCGCTTGTTTAATGAAGCAAGAACGAAGGATACGATCCCAAGACCATTTTTGGTTTAGTGGCAGGTTCTCAGCTGCCAGATCCTTGACTTGAATAATCTCTTTGTCTAGGAAACCATCTTGCTGCAAGAAGATACCCAGTTCTTCATCCGCAGGATAATACATTTTGGCAATGATATCATTCCATTTTGCGGTTTCGTTCTCTTGTAGTCCTAGTTTGTCAACTAGTTCTGCATAACGCGTGGACTCGTTCTTTTTCAGATAATCCAAGGCTTCTAAGGTATATTCCATTGTCCATGAAGCCATCCGGTTGGTGTACCAGTTATTATTTACGTTATTTTCGTATTCATTAGGTCCCGTTACGCCAAGCATCACGTATTTGTCTTTACGATTTGCATAGTGAACACGTTCTTCCCAGAAGCGGGAGATCTCCACTAGAACTTCAAGGCCATATTGACCAAGATAAGCTTTGTCTCCAGTGTAGTTCACATAGTTATAAATCGCATAAGCAATGGCACCGTTACGGTGAATTTCTTCAAAAGTAATTTCCCACTCATTGTGACACTCTTCACCGTTCATTGTAACCATCGGGTACAATGCGCCTTTTGCGAAACCAAGCTTACGAGCATTCTCCTTAGCCTTCTCCAAATGCTTGTAACGGTAGATCAACAGGTTGCGAGCAATAGAGGAGTCCGCAGTACTGAGATAGAAGGGAACGCAATACGCCTCTGTGTCCCAGTAAGTGCTGCCGCCGTATTTTTCACCTGTAAAGCCTTTAGGTCCGATGTTCAGACGGTCATCTTCACCATTGTAGGTTTGGTTTAGCTGGAAAATATTGAAGCGAATCGCTTGTTGTGCAGAAACGTCACCTTCAATAATGATGTCGCTTTCTTTCCACTTCTCTCTCCAAGCTTCTATTTGTTCTGTCAAAAGGGTTACAAAACCAGCTTCCTTAGCAGCTTGCAGAGCAGTTTGAGCGGCATCGACCAGTTGTCCAAGACCATGATTACGCGAGGTAACATTGGCAACATATTTATAAATGACGATTTGATCGCCAGATTGTACGGATACATTCATTTTGCTGGCTACATATTTCTCTTGTTCAATGGCTTCAGCTTCAGAATTGACCTTCTCACCGTTGACAAGAATATCAAAAGCCATAGCAGAGGTTACATGGAAATCGAGCTTTTTGGTCTTAAGGGTGAGGTGTCCACCTTCAGTGCCAGCTTGCTTCTCAACTTCATTCCAGAATTTCTCGTCGTAGTTGGAATCCTTGTTCTTCACGTCACCGTCGAGATAAGGAGTGATCGTAATCTTGCCTGAGAAATTCACAGGAATGATGGAGTAACGAATAGCACCGATTTCTTGACGAGTCATGCTGACGAATCGGATACTCTCAACTTTAACTTCCTTACCATCTTCGAGTGTGGCAGTGAAACAACGGGAAAGCGTACCTTCCTTCATGTTAAGAACACGACGGAAATCGGAAACCGTACATTTTGCCAGGTCTAAAGAAGTTCCTTCAATGTCGATGTTAATACCGATCCAGTTCGTGCTGTTCAGTACTTTAGCAAAATATTCAGGATAGCCGTTCTTCCACCAGCCGACCCGTGTTTTGTCAGGATAGTACACGCCAGCCATGTAGCTGCCTTGTAGGCTACTTCCACTATATTGCTCTTCAAAATTAGCTCGACCACCCATAAATCCGTTGCCAAGGCTAAATACACTTTCAGAGATTTCTTGTGTCTGTGGATCAAAAGATTCTTCAATAATGGACCATTCATCAATTGTTAAATATTGTTTCACGATAACCGGCTCCTTTAAATATGTTGTGGGGATATATAAAGTGAACTATATCTCTACTTGGGTGCTTGTGAGTCGCTCCGCTGGCGAAAGGTTGTTCCGATCGCTGTTGTCCCCAGATGCTTAAATTTGAAGAGTTAAAGGTGAGCATCTGGGGACAAAGGCGAACGCTACGCTTCTACACAATTCTTTCGCCATCTCCACTTCAAGCGATGCTCTAGATGTAACATATATTTCATTTATAAGTGGAATGCAGCAGGGCGAATCACATTAACACTTTCAGTTGATTAATGTTCGATAGACTTTAAGCAAAAGATTCTTTGAGCTTTGACACACTCATATGAGCGAGCGATGGAACGACGATGTTCGCCGCATTGAGCGTTTCTGGTGAACCAATACCAACACTGAACATTCCAGCACGTGACGCAGCTTCAATTCCTGCTTCTGCATCTTCGAAGACAACACAGTTTTTTGGATCAGCGCCAAGTGCTTTAGCTCCTAAAAGAAAAACTTCCGGATCAGGTTTAGCAGCACTAGTGTGTGTGCCATCGATGATCGCATCAAAGTAAGGGGTCAAACCGGTATTGTTTAATATCGTCATTGCGTTCTTACTAGCAGAACCGAGGGCAACTTTGATGCCATTCTCACGGCACTCTTTCAAAAAATCAAGCGCACCTGGCAAAATCTCTGAGCTATCCATCTTCGCAATATATTCGACATAACGATTATTCTTCTGTTCTGCAAGCTTAGCTTTCTCTTCTTCATCGATAGTTAGTCCGCCGATTTCCAGCAAAATGTTTAGCGAGGCAGTTCTGCTGACTCCTTTAAGGCGTTCGTTATCTTGTTCTGTGAAGAGAAATCCTAATCCATCTGCAAGCTCTTTCCATGCGATATAATGGTATTTGGCAGTATCAACGATAACACCATCCAAATCGAACAAGCAGGCTTTAATTTCCGTCATTGTAGTACCTCCTAAAATTTGTGACAGTATCGTGATCCATTGGGTAATCGTATCTGAATTTGCTTTCAATTCGTATAAGTCTTTGCTAAAGATGTTAAGTTTATCTTAACCTCAGATTCGAATATTCACCCTGAAAAGAACTGGATCAAGAAGTTTTAGTAATTTAGCGCAAACGTTTGTACAGATTTTCAAAAAATAAATGAAGCGTTTGATCGCTTCACTTATTCATTCGGTTTTGTTCTTAGCATGAGAGTACATGGATGACTCTCTCACGATCAATCGATGTGGAATAACAAATCGGTTTGTATAACCAGCATCGTGATTCGGACTCTTGATATTCTGGATAAGTACCTGAGATGCAGTGTATCCAAGATGGTAAATTCCAATATCAATACTACTGATCGGAGGACTGGATAATTCAGATAATGGAATATTGTTAAAGCTCACAATAGCGAGATCGTCAGGCACTTTGTATTTCAGTTCATTCAATCCGCGTAAAATTCCGAACGATACCATATCATCCACTGCAACTAGTGCAGTAGGCCGATTAGGCAAATTCATGAAAAAAGACATCGCTCTATATCCGCTATCCTGTAGAAATTCACCTTCTACAATCCATTCATCACGCATTTCAAGACCGCTATTCAGCAATGCTTTACGGTATCCTGCGAGACGATCGCGAGAAACAATTAGATTCGGCGGTCCACTTACGAAGCCAATACGTTCATGACCCATCGAAATGAGGTGGTTTGTAGCATCATATGCTGCCATCACATTATCGTTATCGACAGATAAAATATTCTCATATCGATCACTTCGGCCTACCAGCACGAATGGATAATCGTTACTCTCAAGAAAATCAATAACAGCATCATCCGTACGAGAGTACAGGAGAATAACACCATCTACCCGACGACCCTTTAGAAGTCTTGAAACGGCTTCCAATTCTTCCTTCTCGTTTGCTCCTGAGCTAATTAGCACATCGTAGCCGGAACGGCTAGCTTGTGTAACGATCCCCCGGATTAATTCCATAAAAAATAGATTTGAGAACAGCTCTTCAGCTGGTTTAGGAAGACTGAAGCATATGCTGTTTGTAGTTTTCGACACTAGACTCTTAGCCATCATGTTAGGTGTATAGCCCATATCTTCCATAATAGCTTTGACCTTGCGGGAAGTTTCCAGGCTGATTCTGGGGTGATTGGACAATACCCGGGATACCGTGGAGGGAGATACTCCCGCTTTCTTGGCCACATCCTTAATGGTAACTGTCATAGAAACCTCCTTATGGAACCGTTTGCTTTACACAGTAATATTAATCTAAGAGTTCTAAATTGTAAATAGATAAAGTCATTTGGAAGGGCAATATTGCTACTTTTGGAAAGAGTATTAGAAATTTATGTGTAAAATTGTTTGTTTTCACCAAAAAAGTATGAATGATTTAGCAAGATTGATCTTAATATGTATAAAAGATATCCAATTCCTTCGAAAAGAGCATTTCGTAAATGCAAACGTGTGGCTTAAATTTTTTGGAGCAATTTGATTCGAGGAATGGAATTAGAGAGACATTCAAAAAATGGATAAATCCTAAATGGGATTATCAGGTTTATTTTTCTTTATTTTTACTTTTATTATAATTTGAGTTCGTTCAATACATAAAAATACTGGTTGACAATACCATAAATACAGCATTAGTATGTAAATCAAAATATAGCAAGCGTTTACATTGGCTGAATTTGGGTCAGAATGCGGTGTACTAAAGAATGAGATTTATGTACTTAGGTTTGTGCACGACTTATTGCAAACGTTTGCACTGATTTCGTGTAATTTTGATGATCTTTTACTTTGATAAGGATGGTGATGCCGTTAATCCGGTTTGACGAGCCGTACACATAGACCTTCTCCAACTACAGAAGGAAGACGCATGATTTCATAACCTCAAAATAAATGGCGGGGTTCGAGAAATTATGTATCCGCTTGCAAAAAGGTAATTTCATAATCATGGGAGGTTTTACAGAATGAAAATAACTTTATGGGGTAAGAGGACGTTCGCGATCTTCATGATCGTTGCTCTCGTGTTCTCCAGTCTTGGATTACACCCAGCTAGTGTTTCTGCAGAAACGACAAAGGTAGTTTTAGTCGGTGATTTGCAGTCAGAGTTAACACCCTCTGGGGCGGAAACTCCCAGCAAGGATTGGGATGAGAAATCAGTAGTCACCCAAATGACCTACTCAGATAATGGTCTATATTCTTTTACTGGGACTCTGCCAGCGGGAGAATATAATTACAAGGTTACTCTGAATGATAGTTGGGATGAGAACTATGGATTTGCAAAGTATACAAACCCTCAAGGGAAAAATGATGGAGAGAATATCCACATAAAGTTAGAAGAAGAAACGACTGTAACCTTTTATTATAATGACATCACTCATAAAATAGCTGATTCTACGTACTACACGCCAATTGCTGCGGATAAGCTGCCAAGATTGACAGGAAGCCTGCCAGCAGAGGCATTGTCCACGTTATCAGACCCTGATTTTGATGGAGTGTACAGTACAGTTGTTAGTCTGCCGCAGGGAGATTACACATATAAGGTTTCCGTTCCGGGAGCCACAGAAGCAGAGGATATGTCTTATCCAGAAAGCGATCTTACTTTGAACCTTCCGCTAGATCTTCAGGTAACCTTCAAGTACAACACTGGAGATCATAGTGTAACTGCAGAATATAAAATTCCTTCGGGACCTGTAGAGGTTACACCTGTTCCAGCAGGGAACATCCGTGTTCACTACAAAGCTAGTGATTACTCTGATAAGGGATTGTGGCTATGGGGTGATGTTGTAAGCCCTTCTGTTGATTGGGCTATGGGTGCGACCCCTTTTCCTGATGGACAAATGGATTCCTATGGAGCATATGTTGATGTGCCGATTAAGGATGGAGCTCAGAAGATCTCATTCATCGCGCTTAAGCGTGCAAGTGGGGAGAAAGACGGAGGAGACAAGAACTTCTCGATTAGTACTCCACAAACTAATGAAGTATGGATCACAGAAGGCTCTGATGTAGTTACGCCTTATGAACCGGTTAAGCTTCCGGCGAATACTGTTCGGATCCACTATATGAGATCTGATACTAATCATGATCAGTATGGATTATGGCTATGGGATGACGTGTCCACACCTTCGGATACACTTGGTTCTTGGCCGACTCCTGCGACTCCTTTCAAAGTGGATCAAAAGGATAATTTCGGTGCTTATGTCGATGTCCCACTCATAGAGGGTGCCAAGAAAATCGGTTTTATTGTAATGAAGCCTTCGAACGGAGATAAAGACGGGGACAATAAAACCTTCAGCCTGTTAGATCGTTATAATCAGCTATGGGTTAAAGAAGGAGACAACAATGTATATGTTTCTCCGTTTGGTGAAACACCTATCGGTTTAGTTTCCGCAGAAGTGTTATCGACGAGCAAAATCCTTCTAGGCTTCACGTTAACCGACGGCTTGGATGCAGCAGCATTAAAGAATGAGATTACCGTTAAAGATAAAGACGGTGTTGCTATTCCTGTGTCTGCTGTAACCATAACAAGCAAAACTTCAATCGAAGTCGATACAAAAGACTTTGATATGAATAAAGTTCCGCTTAGCGTTACTTATTCAGGAAAAACGGTCTCAGCTGTTAGTGGTTGGAGAATGCTTGATGAAATGTACAATTATACAGGAGATGATCTAGGGGCTACGTATAACGCTGACAAAACAGCCACGTTAAAATTGTGGGCACCTAAAGCTAGCTCGGTTGTCGTCAATGTGTACGATAAGAATGACTCCAACGTGCTCGTGGGTAGTGTTGACTTAACGAGCGGTGAGCAAGGGGTCTGGTCGGTCAATTTGAAGCCGACTGATCTAACAAAAACTAATGCAACCGATGTAAGAGGATTCTTTTATCAATATGAAGTGACGAATGACGGTGTAACCAATAAGGTCCTTGATCCTTATGCTAAATCAATGGCGGTTTTTACAGTGGACACCACGGGTGCTGCTGGTGCTGGCGGGGATACAGTCGGTAAAGCGGCTATCGTTGATTTAAGCCAGACGAACCCGGATAACTTTGGTTATGCAGATATTAAAGGCTACGAAAAACGTGAGGATGCAATCATTTATGAAGTCCACGTCAGAGACTTTACATCCGATGTATCGATCGAAGATAGTCTGAGTGGCGAAAGATGGGGCTCTTATAGCGCTTTTGAAAAGAAGCTCGATTATATTAAATCTCTCGGTGTAACTCATATTCAATTACTTCCTGTAATGGCTTGGTATTACGGGGATGAGACGAAGATGGGGACTAGAGAAACAGAATATTCCGCTAAAAACAATGAATACAACTGGGGATATGATCCTCACAACTACTTCTCTCCAGACGGTGCTTATTCTCAGAATCCTGCCGATCCTGAAGAGCGGATTGAAGAATTAAAAGGTTTGATAGACGCCGTACATGAAGCTGGAATGGGTGTCATTCTGGATGTAGTGTACACACATATGGCTAAAAAAGAATTTTTAAACGACATCGTTCCTAATTACTACGCGTTCCAAGATGCAAACGGTAACTTTATCGGAGGTTTCGGAAACAATCTGGCCACCAACCATAAAATGGCTGAGAAACTGATGGTAGATTCCGTGAAATATTGGTTTGAAGAGTACAAGATAGATGGAATGCGCTGGGACATGATGGGCGATGCGACAGCAGAGGCTGTGCAGCATGCTTATGACGCCGCGGCAGCAATAAATCCGAAGGCTCTCTTTATCGGTGAAGGCTGGAGAACATTCGGTGGCGCCGCAGCCGATCCTTCCCTTGCTGGAAAAGGTGCAGATCAGGACTGGATGGATAAAACGGATAGCGTCGGTGTTTTCTCTGATGAATTCCGTAATGAATTGAAATCTGGTTATGGTTCCGAAGGTCAACCTAGATTTATCACAGGTGGAGCGCGTCCAATAGCGACAATCTTTAACAATATTAAAGCGGAGCCATCAAACACACCTGCCGATGATCCAGGTGATATCGTTCCGTACATCGAAGCTCATGATAACCTGACGCTGCATGATGTCATTGCACAAACAATCAAGAAAGATCCTGCAATTGCGGAGAATGAGCTTGAAATCCAGAAACGGATCAGACTTGGAAACATGCTTGTTCTAACCTCCCAAGGTACAGCCTTCATTCATGCGGGTCAAGAATATGGGCGTACCAAACAGTGGAATGGAACCACGGTTCCTCAGGATAAATACACTGAAATGTTTGATAGTGAAGGCAAATCATTCGGATATTTTATTCATGATTCGTATGATTCTTCGGATGCGGTCAACATGTTTGATTGGACCAAAGCAACGGATGAATCACAATTCCCAGTACAGAACACGACAAGAAAATATACGTCAGGTCTGATGGAATTAAGAAAGTCTACGGATGCATTCCGATTGGGCGACAAGGATCTGGTTGATTCCAATGTTAACCTAATTCCTGCTCCAGAAATGAAGACTGATGATCTTGTCATTGGCTATTCAAACAAAGCTACTGATGGCACAGGTATCTATTATGTCTTCATGAATGGCGATAGCACAGAAAGAACTCTGACTTTATCGGAGGATTTGACGAGTGGTCAGGTGCTTGTTGACAATGATGAAGCTGGTGTTACTGCGGTTAGTCAACAGAGTGGTTTCATTTTAAATGCTAATTCAATCAAGCTTGATCCTTTGACTGCAGTGATTATCAAAATGGAAGCTGAAGCCGCTACGCTTACTTCTATAGAGACCGATAGTGCGAGCTATACGCTGGCAGCAGGCAAAACGCATCAAACAGCTGTTTTTGCGAAGTACGACGACAACAGCAGAAGAAATGTTACGCAATTGGCTACTTACACTTCCAATAAGCCTGAAGTGGCTACAGTAACCAATAAAGGTCAAGTGAAGGCAATTGGTAATGGAACAGCTGTAATTACCATCACTTATGGCGGTATTTCTACAACCGTTACAGTTAAGGTTACGGATAAGAGATATGTTCTGTTCAATTATACCCGTAGTGATAAGGATTATAAGGATTGGAACATCTGGGTCTGGAATACAGGAGTGAAAAATGATCAGATTGATTTTACAACCTTTAAGAATGGCACAGCGAGTGTTTTGATTGAGGTTGCTGAGAATGCGACAAGTGTAGGGTTCGTCATTCGTAAAGGTGAAGGGGATGATCCTTGGAAGTATAAGGATGCCTACGGGGATGATCGAATCATTCCGCTGACGCCGGGTGAATTATTCACTAAAGTGAACGTTACTAGCGGGGTGAAGGAGTTTGATATCAAACCAAGTATTAGCGGTCCTATCCTTAAGGATGGAACGATTACTTTTAGATATCGCGATGATGCCTTGTTCCGTAATGGAAATATGGATGCGATCACAGCTGCAAAAGTAAAAGTGAATGGAAAAACATATCCAATGGTTTATGATTCCGCTAACGAGTGGTTCACTTACACGTTGACTGATTTAGTAGAAGGTACGTATAAGTATACGTTCTTGATCACGAAAAACGGAATCACTACTGAATTTACAGATCCTAAGAATACAGTGAATGATGAATCTATTGTTGTGTATCATATTCCTGACGTTAAGATTACGACATCCGTGAATCCGGAAGCAGTTACATCTAATCAGAATGCGGTTGTAACCATCAATGTAGTGACTTCAGAAGAGGTAACATATTCAGAGGGATACATGGATTTAACCAATCTTGGTGGACCAAGCAAAGTTAAGCTGGATACGGGGCTGATGAAACAGACAGTTGCTGTGAAGGACACGGTGTCAGCGGGGATCAAAAATATTCCGATTACGCTCGTGGACCAGTACGGAAATGCACATAAAGAAAATGCTAAACTCGAGGTAAAAGCGAGAACCTACACAGGTGATAAGCTGGATTTTGATTGGGATGAGGCTCGTATATACTTCGCGCTTACAGACCGCTTCAAAGACGGAGATCCAACAAATAATGAGAATGTAGATAAAGATCAACTGGAAGCATACCACGGTGGTGATTTCCGAGGAATGATCGACAATCTCGATTATTTGCAAGAACTTGGTATTAACACGCTTTGGATTACGCCAATTGTAGATAATATTGATTTTAATAAAGGTGATGGCTTCAAACAATACGGATATCATGGCTATTGGGCCAAGGACTTTACAAAGCTCGACGAGCATCTTGGTGATATGGAAACCTTCAAGGAATTGATCGAAAAGGCACATGACAAGGGCATCAAGATCATGGTCGACGTTGTACTCAATCATACGGGCTACGGTTTAAAGGCTGAGGATAAAGAGCCGACGATTACAGCTGAGGATAAAGCACGTTTTGAAGGAATGCTTCGTACGGATGGTGTATCCGCGGATACAGATCCAATCAAAGGTGAGCTTGCAGGCTTGCCGGATTTCAAAACGGAAGATCCAGCCGTTCGTGAAAAAATTATCGCTTGGCAAACAGGGTGGCTAGATAACGCTCGGACGGAACGTGGAGATACGATTGACTATTTCCGTGTGGATACAGTCAAACATGTAGAAGATACAACTTGGAAAGCATTTAAAAATGCACTGACTTCAATTGATCCAAACTTCAAAATGACCGGTGAATACTTTGGCGGAACCATTGATAGCAATGGTGGAATGCTCGAAACAGGCCAGATGGATGGACTGCTTGATTTTGGATTTAATGATGCTGCGAAAGACTTTACTGATGGTAAAGTTAACAGTGTTGATTCCTATTTGCAGGAACGAGAGTTAAAGATTGATAACACGAAGATGATGGCTCAATTCCTGAGTAGTCATGATGAGGATGGCTTCTTGTCTAATTATGTGGATGGAGATAAAGGCAAGCTGAAAATCGCAGCCGCTCTGCAAATCACAGCCAAGGGACAGCCAGTCATTTACTACGGAGAAGAACTGGGGAAATCGGGCAAAAATGCAGGAGACATGTCTAAAGGTGAGTTCAGTGAGAACCGTAAAGATATGCCTTGGGATCAGTTGACTGCAGAAAAGCCACTTCATGATCATTATCAGAAGCTGTTGAATATCCGTGCAAAATACTCCAAAGTGTATTCCAAAGGTACGCGCACGAAGCTGGCAGGTTCAGATGATTTAGGTTATTTAGCCTTCAATAAGTCTTACGATAATGAGAACGTCGTGACGGTTATTAACACTAAGACAAGTGAGGAATCCGCAACGATTCCAGTACCGTTTCCTGCCAATTCATCTGTAAAGGATGAGTACAGCGGTAAAACATACACGGTATCCGAAGATCAAAAAGTAATCATTGATCTACCAAGTAGAGATGATGGGGGTACGGTTATTCTAGCTGCTGTATCTAAAGTGACACCAACACCAACCTCAGGTGGTGCTGTAGTTAGCCCAACAACTCCTGCTGATATGCAAGTTGTCAGTGAGGACAGTTTGAAGAATGGTAAAGATGGAAAGGTGCAAATCGATATTGCTGCAGGTAAGACAGCGGTATTGTTACCGTTGCAAGCAGCAAAAACATTGGGATCTAATGATCTAGTATTTAAAGTGGGGGATCTATTAGTTACTATCCCTAACAAACTGTTAAGCACAATACCAAGTTTAGCTTCAGGTGTGGATGCGGAAGGTGCTCAAATCCTGTTGGAGCTGAAACCATTGGTCCAGTCTGCTACAAAAGCATTAGTCGATGGTTTAAACAAAGAGGTGGGGACCGTAACTTCGCTTTCCGATGTGTTTGAACTGAGACTTAGCATTCTGAAGAAAGATGGTACCCGGATTGTAGTTAAGAAGTTCGATGAGCCAATCACGATATCGTTTAAGATTAAAGGTCAATCGAATAAAGATCTATTGGGGATTTACTATTTAGGCGATAATGGCGAGCTTGAGTACGTAGGTGGACAGCTGAATGGAGACGTGATATCTACACAAGTCACGCACTTTAGTAAATATGCCGTACTTGAGATTGTGAAGTCGTTTAAGGATGTTCCAACTACTTATTGGGCATTCCATGCGATTCAGTCTCTTGCTGCAAAACAAATTGTTTCAGGGGTTACGACAACCGAATTTAATCCGAAGAGCAATGTTAGTCGTGCGGAATTTACCGCATTACTAGTTCGTGCACTTGGTTTAAATGCGGAAGGGCCGGTTCAATTTACTGATATCAAGTCAGATGCATGGTATTCATCATACGTAGCAACAGCTTCTAAGCTGGGCATTGTTAGTGGTCGAAGCAAGGATACTTTTGCGCCGAATGCTTCCATTACCCGTGAGGAAATGGCTATCATGGTGATCCGTGCGCTTGAAGTGAAGTCTGGTAAGAAGATCGAACCAGCAGTGGGTGTCACGACATTTGCAGATGCATCTAGCATTAGCAAGTGGGCAGATAGCTACGTGAAGACAGCAGCAGGTCTAGGGCTTCTCCAAGGCAGAGAGAACAATCAATTTGCTCCAAAAGGATGGATGACCCGCGCCGAAAGCGCACAGATTATTTATACGCTACTGAGCAAGTAAAACTGGACTTCGGTGTGCTGATTGTTAGTGCACCGAAGTATTAGTAGTTGGCTAGTAATGTGAAAGTCATTCTTAGTAATCTCTAATAGAAAACAGGGTATCCCACAGCTATCATAGCTAGTGAGATACCCTGTTTTGTTATGTTTTATACTGCCAAAGGAATTTAAATCTAGTTGATTGCTTTAAGTATAGCGAAACCATAAGCAGGCATCTTCACGTTCAGCTTGCCACGCTCAGCACGCACTGTATCGGCCGTGAACAAGTTCTCCCAATTTCGCTCGTCTACGTCAATACGGAACGTTTGAGCGGTCTCTTCGCTATTGATCAGTACAACTATAGTCTCAAGATCCAATCGGCGCTCGTAGGCTATCTTACTGCCTTGTCGACCTGCCTCTAAGAAAGTAAATGTCCCCGTACGAAGTGCAGGTTGCTCATTGCGGATTTGAATGAGCTGACGGTAGAATTCGAACAGATCACGATCCTGCTTCTCAGGGTTCCACTCCATGCATTTACGACAACCTGGATCACCTTCACCGTCCATTCCGAACTCGTCGCCATAATAGATACAAGGAGTACCCATAAAGGTGAACTGGAATAGTGCAGCTAATCGCATTTTATTTTTGTCCCCAGCAGCCAGCGTGAGTAAGCGTGGAGTGTCATGACTATCTAACAGATTGAAGGCAACTTCACTTGCTTGCAGTGGGTAGCGCGATAACTGTCTACCAATAGAGTTGGCAAACCCCTCTGCATCAAGGTTACCATGAACAAAAAAGTCTAAGACAGCATCAGTGAAGGGATAGTTCATGACGGCATCGAATTTATCACCCTCCAGCCACGGAGCAGACTCATGCCAGATTTCTCCAAGGATGTAGGCCTCCGGATTAGCGCGCTTTACCACCTTGCGGAATTCACGCCAGAAATCATGATCTACTTCATTGGCTACGTCAAGGCGCCAACCATCGATTCCAACTTCTGTAATCCAGAATTCAGCGACCTTCAGTAAGTACTCTTTAACTTCAGGATGTTCGGTATTAAGCTTTGGCATATGTGGTTCAAAGGCAAAAGTATCATAAGTAGGAATCCCGTTTACAACTTGAAGCGGAAACTCACGAATATGGAACCAGTCTTTGTAAATGGAGTCTTCTCCCTTTTCCTGAACATCCAAAAACGGAGCGAAGGTTCCACCAGAGTGGTTGAATACAGCGTCTAACAGCACACGAATTCCACGTTTGTGGCAGAGGTCGACGAGTTTTTTTAACGTCGCAATATCCCCGAAATGCGGGTCGACCTTCATGTAATCTTCTGTATCGTATTTATGATTAGTAGTTGCTGTGAAGAGTGGTGTGAAATAAATAGCGTTGATGCCAAGCTCGTTAAGATGATCCAGATGATCAATAACCCCTTGCAGGTCGCCGCCAAAAAAGTTGGTTGGTGTTGGTTCTGCTCCCCATGGCTGAACATCTTTTGGATCAAGGCTAGGGTCGCCATTTGCAAAGCGTTCAGGGAAGATCTGATAGAAAACAGCATCCTTTACCCAGGCAGGTGGAGTGAATACATCAACGGGGTTAATAAATGGGAACTCGAACAGCTTGTTTGGATTTTCTGGACGGTTCGTTTGAAAATCATTTTCGGTCATCCAAATTTTCTCATTATCCTTTTGCAGTAAGAATCCGTATTTCAATCTACGATAGATGGGAACAGAGGCACATTCCCAATAATCGAACATAGCATCAGAGGTGAAGAGGGTCATGGGAATTAGCTCTTTTGTGGTATCCCAAGTGTATTTATCTCCTGCAAAAGCAAATACTTCTGTTAAATCTCCTTTTTTAGCGCGGAGACGCAAATGAATCGTGCTCTCATTATAGGCGTAAGACCAATTTAACCGCGGGCGATGGTACACAGCTTCCAGTAACATGAATAAGTCCTCCTAAAGTTTTGTAAGCGATACTTCCCTGAACAGCTTCGGCAAAACCACTTCGAAAGCATACGCTTAGTTTTGTAAGCGATACTTCCCTGACCAGCTTCGGCAAAACTACTTCGAAAGCATACACTTAGTTTTGTAAGCGATACTTCCCTGACCAGCTTCGGCAAAATTACCTCGAAAGCATACGCTTAAGTTTTGTGAGCGATACTTTCCCGAACAATTCACCACAGCGCGTGGGGTTTAGAATGTCGCTATTGTTATGGTTGCACAGTTTTTTATGCAACATGCGCAAATGATGAAGCAAACTTGTACATAACAAAGAGGCACAACCGCCGCGAAGTAGCTTGTCCGAGGTTGTACCTTTCATAAGTAACATTGCCTTTTAATTATATAGAACAGGAGGCAGACAATAGATGCAATGATTCGTGTTGGATAGCCTCTTAACGATTTGGATTATAGCATGGAATAAAAGGGCTTTCAATACTCTTGTTCAAACCATTGCACAAATTTTCACTTGAGTATATGTGCATTTCTACTGCCTGAAAATTGTAAATCTATTGGAAAAGTGAATTTGTGGCATATCAGGGGCAAATAAAATAGCAATTCCATTTTTAAACACATGAATAATCGATTAATTAAGAGGTATCATGTGAAAAATGGAGATAAATGCCTATATAGTTTATAAATTAATGGAAAATGGTCAAATATGGTATGTGCAAACGTTTTTAAAAACAAACGATACTGTTGTATGATGTATTCATGAATGAAGCGCTTTCTTGCACTGCCAAATGCAGCTTTAGAAGGAGCGAGCTAAAAGAACAACTTTTTTTTTAGCTTTTCTGAAATCGTTTGCGCAAATTTCTAGCTCTACTATTTTACCATCTTATGCTTTTTTAAAATTGGGAGGGGTTAAAGTAATGAAGTTAAAAAAAGTGATGGTTATCACCGCTGCTGTTTCTATGGCACTGTCCGTTACAGCGTGTGGTTCGAACAACAATGGGAATACCGGGGGTAACAACGCAGCAAAAGCTACTAATGCTGCTAACAACACTACAGAGACTGCAGCACCAGAGACCACAGATGCAGCAGCAACAGAAGAAATTGTGCCTGAAGATGGAGCGACACTAGTTGTATGGGAAAGTAAGGAAGAAAGACCATTCGCAGATGAAATTGCTAAGCAGTTCACAGCAAAATATAACGTTCCAGTCAAGATTGAAGAGTTGGCACCACCAGATCAAGTAACTAAACTTACGCAAGATGGTCCTTCAGGATTAGCAGCAGACGTTGTTCTTATCCCTCACGACAACTTAGGTAAAGCGGCAAGTGCGAGCTTGGTTCTTCCTAATGACGTCTTCGGTGAAGAAACAAAAGCTAGCAATACTGAAGCTTCAATTATCGGATCTTCGTACGATGGCGAATTGTATGGCTACCCAAGAGCAGCAGAAACTTATGCATTGTTCTACAATAAATCACTCGTTAAAGAAGCACCTAAGTCTTTCGACGATGTTCTTGCTTTCAGCAAAACATTCACAGATAAATCCAAGAACAGATACGGAATTATGTGGGAAGTAGGAAACCTGTACTTCAACTACATGTTTATCGCTTCTGATGGTGGATATCTTTTTGGTAAGGACGGTACTGATAAAGAAGATATCGGACTTGCTAACGATGGAGCGATTGCAGGCCTTAAAGAATTTGTGAAAATGAAAGAAGCATTGCCAATTAAGAGCGGAGATATCAATAGTGATATCAAACGCAGCTTGTTCAACTCAGGTGATGTAGCGATGGATATCACAGGTCCTTGGGAGCTTGGAGGATACAAAGCAGCTCTTGGAGATAACCTTGGTATCGCACCGATCCCTACAGTAAATGGCAAAACAGCTATTACATTCTCTGGTATCAAGATTTTCGCGGTTAACTCGTTTACTCAATATCCGAATGCTGCTAAATTGTACGCTCATTTTGCATCAAGCAAAGACGCTCAATTGTTACTGAACAAAACGATCGGTTCTGTTCCTACAAACAATGAAGCGCTTCTTGATCCACAAATCGTTGACGATCCATTCGTATCCGCTTTTGCAGCACAAGCTAAGAGTTCCCAACCAATGCCTTCTATCCCTGAAATGGGTAACGTTTGGAGCCCTGTAAATGCAGCGCTTCCAGAAATTTGGGATAAGAATGTAGATCCAAAAGCAGCAATGGACAAAGCCGTTCAACAAATCAAAGATTTGAACAACAGTTCATCGCAATAAGGATCATAAATCACAGTCTTAACAGCATACAGTGAATCAAGCTGCCCGTCGCATGTTTAGCGGAGGGCAGCTTCTTATTTTCACTCGGAGAGGAGAACGGAAGCGAAATGCAGCGACATCGCACGAGGGCCGCAGTACTGTCGACGATTTTCATGGGATTGGGACAAATATATAACCGCCAATTCATCAAAGGAATCATGTTTTTAGTTGTAGAAGCCGCCGCTGTTTATTATTTTATTCAGAATCTTGCTACTGCATTATGGGGTTTTGTTACACTAGGAGAAAACCCTAGCCGGTTGGTAAAAGTAAAAGGCATCGCTAAGATGGTAGCTGGGGATCACTCGATTTATATTTTGATTCAAAGCTTGATCACCATCCTAATGCTTATCATCATAATCCTCGCTTGGTATTTGAACATTAAAGATGCTTATAAGACTGGAGAGAAACGCGATAACGGTCTTCAGGCAAACACCTTTAAACAAAGTGTTCGCTATATACTGGATTATAAGTTCGCTCAGACGTTCTTGGTCTTGCCGGGTATTGGTGTTCTATTCTTTACGATCATGCCAATCATCTTCATGATCCTGCTAGCGTTTACGAACTATTCCGCACCTGATCATCTTCCACCCGCTAAATTGGTTGACTGGGTTGGATTTCAGACCTTCCGTAATTTATTGGTTCTCAAAACCTGGAGTCACACTTTTTATGGCGTATTAACATGGACGATTATATGGGCAGTTCTTTCAACGATTACTACATATTTCGGAGGACTATTGGTAGCCTTACTGGTGAGCCAAAAGGGTATTCGTTTCAAAGGAATGTGGAGAGTTATTCTGATTGTGCCTTACGCAGTACCGCAGTTAATCTCTTTGCTGCTCATGCGCAATCTATTTAACGGTCAATTCGGCCCTATCAACCAATACCTCGGGTATTTTGGAATGGGCGGATTGCCATGGCTGACAGATCCATTCTGGGCTAAGGTTACCGTAATTATTGTAAACATGTGGGTTGGTATTCCAGTCTCGATGTTACTTATTATGGGCGTACTGACTACAATTCCTCGGGATATGTATGAAGCAGCTGAAGTGGATGGAGCATCGGGTTATCAGAAGTTCCGTATTGTTACGCTACCGATGGTATTGTTCTCCACAGCGCCTACTCTAATTACGCAGTTCGCAGGTAACATTAACAACTTTAATGCGATCTTCCTATTAACAGGTGGTAGTCCTGTAAATGGTGATTATCAATATGCCGGTTCCACGGACTTGCTAGTAACCTGGCTATACAAATTAACACTTGATCAGAATAAAAACAACATGGCTTCGGCAATAGGGATTATTATCTTTATCATTGTTGCTTCATTCTCCCTGTACAATTACCGCCGGACGAAATCATTCAAAGAGGAGGATATGATCCAATGAGCAGAAAGATCGCGAACTTTATTCGCTTAAGTGGTAGTTACATCATCTTGATTGCTTTGTCGATAGCGGCACTCTATCCGGCCCTCTGGATTCTATTTGCTTCTTTCCGGCCTGGTAAATCACTGTACAGTAAATCATTTATCCCTGAGCAATTCACCTTCGATCACTACAGAGAATTGTTCACATCGCCGAGTTATATGTTTGGGACTTGGTATGCTAATACATTGAAAATAGCCGTGTTCTCCATGCTTATCGGTGTAGTACTTACCTTGTTAACTAGTTATGCTGTATCCAGATTCCGGTTTAAAGCGCGTAAAACAGCGTTATCCACCGTTCTAATTCTTGGTATGTTCCCTGGTTTTATGAGTATGATTGCTATTTATATGCTCCTTAAGGAGTTTAATTTGCTGGATACACATATTGCCTTGATTATCGTTTATGCAGCTGGGGCACCGCTTGGGGGAACCTTTATCGCCAAAGGCTTCCTCGACACGATTCCTCGTTCTTTGGATGAGGCAGCTCGAATTGACGGGGCGAGCAATTTCGGAATATTTATGCGAGTTATTCTTCCCTTGTCACGCCCTATGATCACTTACATGGCACTGACTCAATTTGTCGGTCCTTGGGTGGATTTCATTTTCGCCAGACTTATTTTGCGGACGAAGGAGAACTGGACCGTCGCAGTCGGAATGTGGGATATGGTTAACACGAACCAAAACACTAACTTTACCTTATTCTCTGCCGGTGCTGTTCTGATCTCTATCCCGATTATGATTTTGTTTGTATTCTTGCAACGTCTGCTTGTTGATGGATTGACTGCAGGAGCTAGTAAGGGGTAACAATTTCGCTTCATACTAAAGAATGAACTGGGTACAGCCTTTGTACAGAAATGGAAGGCTGTACCCTTTTTCCATCATAGGGAGTGAACTTAATGAAAAAGCTATGGACTCTACAGTTTAGATCAGTTGGGATAAAATTGTTCGTTATTCTTTTCAGCTCCATAGTGCTCTTATCCACTGTTCTAGGATTGACTTCATATTTTGCTGCCAAAGATATCATTACAGATGAGGTTGCCTCGGCCTCCTCACAGTCTGTAGTTCAAGCAGCGGACAAGCTGGATTTTGTTCTAACCGAATATGAAGCGCTTTCGAGGCAATTTGCACTCGACTCCGCATTAAAAGGTGACTTGGAAAAAATAAATAGTGGTGAACTTACAACGGTAGCTAAAGTTGCTGCAGAAGATCGGATTCGCAGAAAGCTAGACTTAGTTAAAGGTTCAGATGAGCGGATGTATGGCGTCAGACTGGTATCTAAGAGCTTGGAAGAAACAGAATCTTATAAATCTGCAGGTATTAGTGGTCTCCGTAGTGATGAAGGTATTGCTGAGAGACTGAAACAAATTGAAGATGCTAAAGGAGAGCCAGTATGGTTTCCGGTTCGTGAGAAGGGCTTCTTTGATGCTTATACTGAACCATCTTTAACTATGGGGAGATTGCTTCGCAATCTATTGCATCCTGAAGCGGAGTACTACATGCTGATCGAAGTTAAAGGGAAGGCCATGACTGAAATGTTATCTAATCTTCAGATTGGAATGACCGGTGAGATTCGAATTTTGAACACAGATGGTAACATTGTTTATGGTACGGATAATGCTAAACTGGGTCAACCCTCTTACATAAAAGTATCAGAAGAGCAAGATATAGAAAAGAATCATTCATTTACAGCAGCCGATGAGAAGGGAAGTCCTCAGCTTGTCGTTTATCAGCCTTTAACGACCGCTAAGTGGACACTCATGGGATATGCACCAGTTAGTGATTTTACGAAGTCGGCGGACAAGCTTCTTTATATTACGTTCTCTGTGGTGCTTGCAGCTGCCGTGATAGCCCTGTTAATTGGTTATGTTCTTGTTCGTTTGGTTGGGCGTCCACTAGGTAAACTGGCGACCTTAATGGAAGAAGGTGAGCGAGGAAACCTTCGTGTACGAACAAATTTTAAGGGTAAGGATGAGATTGGCCGGCTCGGGCATAGCTTTAACAAAATGATGGAGCAAATTTCTCTGCTTGCAAGCCAGAGTGAGATGTCAGCGGATGAAGTGCTTGGTACTTCGGAACAATTAGTCAAAGCATCAGGTACAACCTCACTTCATGCCAGAGAGGTTGCATCCGCTACAGGTGAGATTGCACTTGGAGCAGCTAGCCTTGCTGTCGAAGCAGAAAGAAGCCATTCTAATGTCGAAATCATTGGCAGCAAGATGAGTGAAGTAACTGAACTAAATACAGTAATGGACGCTTCGGCGGAGCGAGTTATTGAGGTTAGTGATCAGGGGACAGAGCTGATGAAGCTGCTAGTAGAGCAGAGTGAATCTACGGTGGAGATGTTCAATCGAATACAAGAGAACTCCAATAAGCTAAGAGAGAGTACTCATTTAATTCGAAGTATTCTTAGTCCTATGATTGCCGTAAATAAGCAGACCAATATTTTGGCGCTAAATGCCACTATAGAGGCGGTAAGAGCTGGTGCAGCTGGTAGAGGTTTTATAGTGATTGCTGATGAAATCAGACAGCTTGCTAACCAATCGAATGAGTCGATCCAATCGGTCTCCAAGATTACGGAAGAGATTGGTCTACACATTGAGAACACGGTTAAAGATATCAATGAGACCGCTCCAAAGTTTCGTGAGCAGATTTCTTCCGTACGTGAGTCGTCGACGATCTTTGCAAGTGTCAAAGAGGAAATGGAACACTTTATGGGGCATCTTAGTGAATCCTCTGCTTCTATTCATGAACTGATAGAGTTTCAGCGTCAATTAGGTGAATCCATGGCGAGTGTCAGTTCCATTGTGCAGCAGACGACGGCTTCGACGCAGGAGGTAGCTTCTATGTCTTCACAGCAATTTACTGTAAGTGAGGAGCTAGTATCCTTATCCCAAAAGCTAGAGAGCTTAGCAGCAGACCTTAAGCAATCTATGGTTTCTTTTCAAGTATGAGAATTACATCTTAATAATAAAAACAATAAAACGAGTAATTCTCCTGTGTAATGGAGTTTTGCTCGTTTTTTCTAACTTAATGACTTCAAGGAGCTCTTCTTGTCTTAGAAGTGGTTTGGGAGATACACTTGGATTAACATTTTAATAGAAGAAAGGAGTGATCGAATGACGAATTTGCATCTAAGTCTTAGTGGGAGTCTTTTTCAGCAGGCATTAATTGAAGGGGATTATAGTCCTCGTTTTTTTGCTTACTATTATAAACAGTGGAACAATTACAGCATGTCTTACCATCAGCATAATTCAACCGAAATCATGTATTTGATCTCAGGAAGTTGTGTCGTGGATGTCTGTCCAAGAGCAGATGAAGAAGAGAGATTTAAGTTAAAGCGGGGAGAATTGATCATACTCGATGCAAATGTACCGCACAGACTGATTGTCGAGGATGGATCGCCTTGTCGAATGCTGAATGTAGAGTTTGGATTTATGGAATATACAGGGGTTGCTCCATCGATCGGCAAGCTCGCTCGAGAAGAAAAGGCGCTTGCTGAATGGTTAAAGATTCCCTTTTCCAGTCTAGTCATGACTGATCCAGAGGAACTTTATCATGTTCTAAAAGGACTTGTACTGGAGCTCGATCAAAGTGGCGGGAAAGGTGGAAGTATGGTTGACTTATTGTTCTGTGAGCTTATGCTTAGATTATCTAGCTTGCGACAGGATCAACTTCGTGCCAACCAACAGCCTTCACAGCTCTATGTCAGGCGGAGTATCGAATTTTTGTATCAGAACTATGACCAAAGTATCCAGGTTAAGGATATCGCTGCCGCAGTCAATCTGCATCCAGGATATCTGCATCGTATTTTTAAGTCACATACTGGCCGGACACTCAGTGATTATTTGAATATGCTCCGAATGGAAAAAGCAAAAATGCTGCTGGGACAGAGTGATATTCCGATTGCTGAAATTGCCGATTATGTAGGAATTAGCAGCAGACAATACTTTCATCTCCTCTTCAAAAAATACGCCGACTGTACACCTGTAGAATATCGCAATTCTATTGAGCGCCATTCCTGGAGCTATGAAGAGAAGGATCTTCAGTAGAAGATAGGTTAGGATATTTGACACCTTCCTTCAAAAGAGGTCATGATTTTGGTAACGCTTCCCTCAGTTCAATTGCTACAATGGACAGGAACAACCAATTCATTACCGGAGGATGATCAGGATGTCATTTAAAGTGTCTTTTATAGGGGCAGGCAGCATTGGATTTACCCGTGGATTGTTGAGGGACTTACTAACCGTGCCGGAATTTAAAAATATTGAAGTCTCATTTATGGATATTAATAGTCACAATTTGGAGATGGTTACCGAGCTGTGCCAACGTGATATTAAAGAGAATGGATTAGATATTCAAATCCAGGCGACGACGGATCGCAGAGAAGCGCTGAAGGATGCAAAGTACGTATTTTGTACTATTCGTATGGGTGGGCTTGAAGCTTTTGCAACGGATGTAGATATTCCATTGAAATACGGAGTTGATCAGTGCGTAGGTGATACTCTTTGTGCGGGAGGCATCATGTACGGGCAGCGCGGGATTGCGGAAATGCTGAATATTTGCCGTGATATTAGGGAGATGGCTGCCCCGGATGTACTCCTGCTTAACTATTCGAACCCTATGGCGATGCTGACTTGGGCTTGCAACAAATACGGTGGTGTGCGGACTATTGGTCTGTGTCATGGAGTACAGCATGGGCATCAACAAATTGCAGATGTGTATGGTTTGAAGAAATCGGAAGTCGATATTATTTGTGCAGGTATCAATCATCAGACCTGGTACATTTCAGCAAGTCATAAGGGGAAGGATTTGACCGAAGGTCTTCTAGAAGCTTTTGAGAATCATCCGGAATTTAGTCGCACGGAAAAAGTTCGAATTGATATGCTGCGCCGCTTTGGTTATTACAGTACAGAATCCAATGGTCACTTAAGTGAATATGTGCCATGGTACCGTAAACGCAGTGAGGAAATCATGGATTGGATTGATCTCGGAAGCTGGATTAACGGTGAGACCGGTGGATATCTGCGTGTCTGCACAGAAGGACGGAATTGGTTCGAAACGGATTTTCCGAATTGGATGAAGGACTCGGCACTGGAATATACGGTGGAGAATCGCGGAGAAGAGCATGGTTCTTTCATTATCGAAGGATTGGAAACGGGCAGAGTGTACAGAGGTCACTTTAACACTGTGAATAATGGCGTAATTTCAAATCTGCCAGATGATGCGATCATTGAAGCACCGGGGTATGTGGATCGGAACGGTATATCGATGCCGCTTGTGGGTGAATTGCCTTTAGGAGCAGCCGCAGTGTGCAACGTTAGTATCTCAGTGCAACGTTTAGCCGTCGAAGCTGCTGTACACGGTGATGACAAGCTACTGCGTCAAGCGTTTATGATGGATCCGTTGGTAGGTGCCGTATGTAATCCAAAAGAAATTTGGCAGATGGTCGATGAGATGCTCGTAGCTGGAGAGCAGTGGCTGCCTCAATACAGCGAAGCTATTGCTAAAGCGAAGGAACGCTTAGCTTCAGGGGAGATTATTCCAACGAATGCCAACAATGAAGGCGCTGCTCGCCTGAAGGTAAAGACAGTGGACGAGATGATGCAAGACCGGGAAGCAGCGAATAAAAATGCCGGAGAATCTGACAAAGGTAAGGATAGAGAGAAGGTACATTAGGCAGTAGAGTTTTCAGTCACTTGGAATATGACTTCTCCTGCCATCTATTTTCTGAGTGGTAATAATAGTATTGTGGAACAGTTTTGGAGAATTAAATAGATTTCCATTATGAAAAAAGCCTCCCTTCCCAAGCTCTGGAATGGAGGTTTTTTATATGGATAGGTCAATATTCCGATGCTGATGCAAGTTTCCCTAATCAAAAACAAGAATCGTGATCCTCCAGCAATGGAAGGGTGTGATCCAGAAATGCGAAACACAAAGCGTTCGAAACATCGCTTACTCTTCAGTTGCCTAAACGCAATTTCTAGCTCATCTCCTGATATTTTCGGATTCAGAAGACGCTTTTTAGCGATTAATCGCCTTTTATGTGGTTTCGGACTCCAGTGCTATTGCATAGAAAGAGGTTAATTTTTGATGTTTTTTTCAAAGGAGAGAAACGCCAAAAAACACGGGTGTCCAAAAACCATAAAATGGCTGATGGGACATCCGCGTTTTTGAGTGAAGGAGTTATGAATTAACAACACCCTTTTGACTGAAGAAGGTCTTTAGCGCCTGATACACTTCTTTTTTGTCTTTGATGACATAATGCATGAACTGTTCGTGCTTCAGATGACGATAAGCAGACATTAATGTGCTGCTGCGGTTGTACTGATTTACTTCGCCGTAGCCGAACATGTTGCTCCGTTTAAGCAGTTCTCCAATTAGCTTCACACAACGTTCGTTATCAGAAGTAAGGTTATCGCCATCAGAGAAATGAAACGGATAAATGTTGTACTGCGCTGGAGGATATCTGCTATCGATAATCTCAATCGCTTTTTGATAAGCGGAGGAACAGATGGTCCCCCCACTCTCACCACGAGTGAAGAAATCATGCTCGCTGACCTCTTTAGCCTCCGTGTGGTGGGCAAGGAAGACAATCTCCACCTTTTCATACTGGCGGCGTAGAAAGCGGGTCATCCAGAAAAAGAAGCTACGGGCGCAATATTTTTCAAAAGAACCCATCGAACCTGACGTATCCATCATCGCAATAATGACCGCATTCGAGTGAGGCGTTCTAATGTCATCCCATGTTTTGTACCGCAGATCATCAGGACTTATGCTGTGTATTCCGGGATTGCCTCTGCTTGCATTACGCCGCAGATTCTCCAGAAGGGTACGTTTCTTATCGATGTTAGACATCATACCTTTTTTACGGATATCGTTGAAGATGATAGATTTAACCTCGATCTCTTCCTTATTCTTTGGCTTCAGATGAGGCAGCTCCATATCCTGAAACAAGATGTCCTCCAGATCCTCCAGATTGACCTCTGCTTCCACAGTATCTTGACCGGGTTGATCGCCTGCTTTTTCCCCTTTACCGGGCTGTGCAGATTGTGAATCGCGCCCAAGTACATCACCGACCTGACTTTCCCCGTCGCCCTGTCCTACATGCTTTTGCTTACGAAAGTTATAGATGATTCGATACTCATCCAGGCTGCGGATCGGAACTTTTACAATCTGCTTACCGCCTGACAAAATAATATTTTCTTCGGTCACGAGATCCGGCAAATTATCCTTGATAGCTTCTCTGACCTTCTGCTGATGACGTTCCTGATCCTGATGGCCTTTGCGGTGAAGGGACCAGTCTTCTTTTGAGACGACAAAGGAAAAGGGACCAGATGATTGCGACAGGATGACCACCTCCCATGGAATATAAATGTTGATTGAAGGAACCTATGCAAAGTTTGAACTTCTTGGGGTGTAACTAAAGTATATTCATGGGGATGGGGGATATGTGATTTCTTATTCACTGATCTCTTCCACGGTCAATGTATAACTGTTCGACTGACTGTCGCCAGTGTATTCACGTCCATCAAGATTGAAGAAATATTGAGCGGTTACTAAGCCTTTAAGGAAACGACCCAGTACATGTTCACTTACCCTGACAAAATAATGGATGTTTACAGTAGCAGCAGCTTTGACTGTCCCTAGCGACAAAGTGCTATTAAATGATGATTGGGGATGTGGAATTCCGTCAATCACAATGCTGCTAGGATCCAAAAGACATTCCTCTGGCGTCAGCCGATTAAGGGATACTTCAGCTGGCCAATTTCCACTATTCGTTAGGGAGATCCAGCACTGGACGTGTTCTCCTGCTTCCACAAGGGTAGGCTTTGCATGTGTTTCGAGAGAAATGACAGGTGTGACTATTAAGGTGGTAACAGTATTGGAGCGGGAGGTTTGTCTTACTGTTCGTCCGTCCGGGAGCACAAAGGTATATTGAACACTGCCATGGTTTTGTACAGCTGCAATGGCATGGATATTTATAGCTGCAGGTATGCTCACTTGAAAGACCACGACCGTAGAAGTTCCGCCTCTTAATGTACCAAGCTGAATGCCATCTGCAGGACGGGCCCCTTTTAGCATCACTCCGTTTAAAAGAACGCTATCCCATACGAAAAGAGTACCAGAAGGGATGGCATCCGTCAGGATCGCATTTACTGCCATGGTTCCGCTGTTGGTTACCGTTAGCTCATATCTTAGGTTGTCACCTGGAGCAGCTGTAACATGATCTACTCTTTTGCTGATACTGACACCTGCCAGAACAAGGGAGACAACCACAGAGTTACTCTCGGTCGTATTTGGATCCTCATCGACAGAATAAGTGACCAATGCACGATTTGTCAGGTCCAAGGATGGAGGGATCTCTGTAACTCGGACGCGAAAGGTAATGTCAATGCTTAAGTCTTTATCCAGTTGACCGATTACTATTCCTTGTGTTGGATCTGATTCTGGATAATAGATTCCACCTGCAATGACACTCCCTGGAATGAATACGGCTCCGTTTGGGATAGAAATCGTAGCGGTGATTTGGTTTAATAGGCTGTTGCCTTCGTTCGTTAGCCGCAATGTATAGGTAACAACATCTCCTATAAAAGAAGTTGGAGTGCTTGCAGACAACGAAGTAGAGAGCTGGTACGAACGTAAAGAAACTAGTACGGAATTAGAATATAAATCTCCATTAATGATTCTTCCCTCCGGTGTAGTAAAAGAAAAACGGCCTAGCGCTTTATTTTGCAGCATTAACGAAGAGGGCAATGAAATGATGACGACTTGAAAGGCGATGCTCACTTGACTCTGCGGAGCAATAGAACCTAGCGTTATGCCTGAAGACGGTGTAGCCCCTGGAAGAGGCACACCGTCTCTTAGCACACTGTTGGAAATAAAGGAAACACCTTCTGGAAGAATGTCATACACCGTTAGCACAGCTTCTGTATTTCCATTATTAGAAGCTGTAATGGTATAAACGAGGGTGTCACCTAATGAGGCATGGAGTTTATCTGTACTCTTCAGCAATGAAAGTACCGGGCCCACGACCGGGGTGTTAACGGTATTGGAATAGACAATGCCGTCAACACCCGCTGCCGAGTTGAAGAGTACCATGGATTGATTGGTTACGACAGGCTGGGTTTGTGAGCCGGGAATCATAACGCTACTACCTGAACCTGGAAGGTGATGGTTGAAGAAGCACCAGCAGCAATCGTTCCGATGGCAATACCGGAAGCCGGGCTGCCATTAGGTCGTGGGGTTCCGTCTACAGTGATACTGCCGGTTACAAACTGGCTGCCTGCTGGGATAGGGTCAACCATGATGACGTTATTAACTGGTGAAATCCCCAAGTTGGTGACAACAATCGTATAGGTGATGATATCGCCGACAACCGCATCGATAGAGGTGGTGCTCTTAACGACACTCACATCCGGAGAAGAGACAGGGATAATAAGGACGTTTGAAAGTGAAGTTCCGGTGAGCAGACGACCATCTGGTGGCGTGAATGAGAAAGTTGATGAAGCTTGATTGACTAATTGCTGCGGTGACGGGAGAGAGGCTATAGTAACCTGAAGGGTTATGGTCACTGTTACCGTACTTCCCGGAGCAACTGCTCCAATATTTAATCCGGTAGACGGGTCGGCACCTGGTTGTGGCACTCCGTTAACGAGCACGCTGTTTGGAACAAAGATAGCTCCGTTAGGAATCGTGTCAGTAATAACTACATTTGCTATAAGATTACCAGTGTTCGTTACATTTAGAGAATAAGTAATCGTATCTCCGACAGTTGCTGCAGTTCTATCCGCACCTTTGACAACAACGATGATAGGCTGATATACCGGAATAACAAGTGTATTAGAGAAGGAGGATCCCGAGAAGGCTCCAGAAGTGAAGCTGACGGAAGCTTGGTCGGTTAGCGTTGCTGGATTAGGCAGTACATTGACGATAGTGCTAAACGAGATATTGACCGTAACGCCCGGTGCAATTGTGCCCAATGAGATACCATTCGCAGGGTTGGCATTAAGGTGTGGGATACCATCAACGAGCACACTGCCAGCGATAAACGAAGAGCCCGCCGGTATGGGATCACTGATGTTTACATTGCTGATATTGGCTATTCCACTATTGGTAACTGTCAGGTTGTAGATAATAGTATCGCCTACAACGGCATCTGTAGCTGGTGATGACTTAGTTACAATAACATTCGGTGAGGATACTGAAATAGTCGACGTGTTGGAATTGATCGAGCTGTTAAATGTCCGGCCATCAGGTAAGGTGTAAGCAAAGGCAACGGATGCTTGGTTAATTAGCTGCTGGCTTGCCGGCAGTGTTGTAATGAGTACTGAGAACATGACAGAAAGTGTTGCACCTGCGGATATCACGCCGAGTGGTATGCCAGCTGCAGGATCCGCTCCCGGAGCCGGGGCGCCTTGAATAAGTACGCTGTTAGGCACAAATGTCGTCCCAGAAGGAATAGTATCACTCAGCGTAGCCAAAGCCCCGTAATTACCTGTATTGGTTACGTTAATTGTGTAGGTAATGGTATCACCGACGGTCGCATGAACTGAATTTGAGCTTTTTGCTGCGGCTAGAATAGGTAAATAAATAGGTGTTGATACAATATTTGAAAAAGCTACATTAGAGAGTACCCCTGAGGTGAAGCTAACTGTTGATTGGTTATTTAGTAAGCCTGAAGGTGGCAATGAGACTGTGTTCACTGTGAAGGCTACAGTTACGGTTACACCGGGTGCTATACTGCCTAAGGTTACCCCTGTGGAAGGACTAACCCCCGTACGAGGCACTCCATCTACTAGCACGCTTCCTGATACAAATGTAGTACCTGCAGGAAGGGCATCCGTGAAAACGGCATTATTCACCGCTTCAATTCCGTTATTGGTAATCGTAACCGTATAGGTAATCGTGTCTCCCACTGTAGTTGATGTAGTTGGTGTGGATTTCACTACTGCCAAATTAGGAGAAGAGACGGGGATAGTAATCGTATTAGATAGGACAGAACCGCCAAGTGTACGCCCATCCGGAAGCGTGAAGCTATACGCTACCGTACCCTGATTGACCAGTTGTTGTGGGTTTGGCAATGAGGTGATATTTACTGTGAACACTACTGCTGTTGTACCACCTGGAGGAATAACTCCGGCAGGAATCCCCGTAGATGGATCTGCTTGTGCTAAGGGGAGTCCATTAATAAGCACACTGTTCGTAACGAAGGTAGTGCCAGCTGGTATGTTGTCAGTAACAATCAAACTTGCCGGGTAATTTCCCGTGTTACTAACGGTCAGGGTGTAACTGACAGCGTCACCTGTTGTAGCGTTATTTGTACTAGCTGTTTTGACAACAGAGATGTTCGGCTGGTACACAGGGATGGTAACGGTATTGGAAAAAGTGGAGCCGGAAAAAACACCTGATGTAAAGGTTACGGATGCTTTATTGATGAGTGTAGCTGTGGGAGGAATAGAAGTTACAGTAACACTGTATGCAACCAGCGCTGACGCTCCAGGTCCCAAGGTACCAATAGAAATTCCGGAAGAAGGGCTCAGGTTTGGAAAAGGCACTCCGTTCACGGATACGCTACCCGTTACAAAAGCAGCACCTGCTGGTGTTGGATCATTAAGTAATACGCTATTAACAGCTTCTAAACCGTTATTTGTAATATTTACGTTATAAGTGACCGTATCTCCGATCGCTACGGAAGTTGAGCTTGAGCTTTTGACAACGACGATATTAGGAGCTGAGACTTGCAGTGTGACTGTATTAGATACAGCAGTTCCGCTTAAAGGTCTACCGTCAGGAGGGGTAAAGGTAAAGCTCGCAGAAGCTTGATTACTGATTTGTTGTGGTGAAGGCAGGGAAACAATGTTAACTGAGAAGCTAACAGGGACACTGGTTCCCGGTGCGACACTTCCTACAGCGATGCCGGTATCGGGTGCTGCACCTGGTTGCGGCATACCCCCTACAATTACACTGTTAGGGTTAAAAACAGTCCCAGCTGGAATGTTATCAGTTAAGGTTACATTTGCAGCAAGATTACCTGTATTACTTACTACCACTGTGTAGATGACTGTATCGCCTACAACTAGCGCATCGAAATCACCGTCTCCATCTACGGCACTTTTGACTAAGGAGATTTGGGGTTGAATGACTGGAGTGCTAGTAATATTAGATGAAGAAGAACCGGAGAATACACCGGATGTAAAACTGACGGATGACTGATTATTAATCTGTGATGGTATCGGCATTGTTATCCTCACCTCGAATGTTACGGTAGCTGTCGCGCCTGGGCTCAGACTACCGATTGGAATGCCGGCGGACGGAACTGCAAACGGCTGAGCAATGCCGCCTACAATTACGGTTCCGGAAATAAAGGTTACATTCTCAGGTAAAGGATCACTGAGAATGATGTTACTTACTGAAGCAATACTGTTGTTCGTCAATACAGAGGTGAATGTCAAAACATCACCTGTAACGGCAGTAGAAGCGTTCACGCTTTTTACAACTTTGACGTTAGGCGCAGAAACAGGAACAGAGAGCGTGTTGGATGCTACATTTCCTCCGAGTTGCCGCCCGTCTGGGAGGGTGAAGCTATAAGTTGCCGAAGCGGAGTTCAACAACATCTGTGAAGGAGGTAATGCTGTTATCGTGACCAAAAAGCTCACCGATACGCTGTCACCTGGTGCCAGTGGTCCAACTGGAATGCCCGTTGCTGGATTATATCCGGGAAGAGGGGTTCCACCAATAATTACACTGTTCGTTTCGAATACAGCTTGGGGTGGAAGTGTATCAGTTAATAGTAATGTGGCTGCAATATTCCCGGTATTGCTGATGAGAATTGAATAAGATAAGGATCCCCCAACGGATGCCTGAGCTGTATTCGCGCTTTTGATCATACTGATAATAGGTTGATACACAGGTGTTAATACCGTATTCGAAAGTGAAGAACCGGTGAAGGCACCGGATGAGAAAGAGGCACTAGCTCTATTTGAAAACTGCGCAGGATTTGGTAAAGAAGATGCATTCACTTTAAAAGAGACGGTTGTTGAGCTGCCTGCCGTAATACTACCGATAGATATTCCTGTACCTGGATTAGCGGTTGGTACAGATGAACCGCCCACAATAACGCTACCTGCTACAAAAGTGCCTCCAGTAGGTATAGGGTCAGAGACTACAACGTTATTCACAGCTACGCTACTTGTGTTGGACACTGTGATTGTGTAAGTCAGATTTTCACCGACAGCTACAGAAGCAAGGTTAGCGGATTTGGTTAGCGTAATATTTGGAGCGGAGACTGGAATGCTTAAGATGTTAGAGAGGCTGGCCCCGGATAATGATCTTCCGCTTGGTAGTTGGTAGGTGTAGCTGCTGCTGCCTTGATTGTTCAGAACTGGTGGTGAAGGCAAAGATTGTACAGAGACCAGAAAGGTTACAGGAACACTAGCCCCGGAAGCTATAGTTCCTAAGTTAATCCCTGTAAGTGGAGAGTCAGAAGGCCTAGCAACACCGTTAACTGTGACACTTCCCGACACAAAGGTACTTCCCGAAGGGATATTGTCACTGATGAGAACAGATGCCCCGATATTTCCAGAATTCTGAACATTCAACGTGTAGAGAATATTGCCCCCTACAGTGGCACTAGAAACATTCGAACTTTTGACAACCTGGATAACAGGTTGGTACACGGGAGTTGTAGTCGTGTTGGAAAGTGAAATGCCAGTAAACGATCCCGAGCTGAAGGACGCAGAAGATCTATTTAATAGTTGTGCAGGACTTGGCAATGAAATCACGTTGACCTGAAAGGTGACTGTAACCGAACCTCCAGGAGTGATGGACCCAATAGAAATCCCGGTCCCAGGATTAGCGGAAGGCTGTGCCGTTCCACCAACCGTTACACTTCCCGAGACTAGTGAAGTCCCAACAGGGATACTGTCCGAAAGCGATACGTTGGAAACTGCTGCAATTCCATTATTGCTGATTACTGAGGTGTAGAGTAATGTATCTCCTACAGCGACGTCAGCAAATCCAGCGCTTTTGACAACCGTAACATTGGGTGTTGTAACTGGAATAGATAGTGAATTGGATGAGGCTGATCCAGCTACGGTTCGCCCATCTGGAACTTGAAAGGTATAAGCGGCGCTCGCTTGATCGACCAGCTGCGGTGGAGAAGGAAGACTGTTCACCACTACGCGGAATTGGACGGTAGAGCTTCCTCCAGCAGCTATCGTTCCAATAGCAATACCTGTAGCAGGATTTCCAGCGACAGGTGCTCCATTGACGGTAAAGCTACCCGCAATATATGAGCTTCCTGAAGGAATATTGTCGGTAAGGGTTGTTACAGCACCGATATTTCCAGTGTTGGTGATTTGAAGAGTGTAGGTGATCTGATCGCCGACCGTCGCATTTGCAGTATTGGCAGTTTTTACAATGTTAAGAACGGGGGAATATACCGGTAAAGTTACTGTATTAGATGGAATGACCCCCGTCATGATAGGACCGCCAGCTACGCTTTGAAACGTAAAAGCAGCATTGGCGGTATTAGCTATATTTTGTGGACTTGGTAATGAAGTGACTTTGGCTTGATATGTAACCGTTATTGAAGTGCTCAAGGCTAATGACCCCAAAGAGATCCCTGCTGTAATATCAAAGGTGGGCTTCGATACGCCGGCCACTACAACACTTCCGGTGACAAAGGCTGATCCTGTAGGCAGCGCATCTGATAAGACGACGCTAGCTGCACTCGCTGTACCAGTGTTACTGACAGTTACTGTATAAGTTACTGTATCACCAACTATAGGTCCGGACACATTGGCACTTTTAGTAACGTTTATTTTGGGTGCATTGATATCGACTTGTATAGCATTTCCATTGAGTACATAAGCATCGCCAGAGGTAGTTAATTGTAAGATCGCTGAAGACTGGTTATTTACTAATCTGGCCGACACGTCAACATTGGTAATATCCCAACCTTGTCGACCACCGATGATGTTAGTTCCTGGATTCCCATTCGTCTGATTGCGCGTTCCGAATGTTCCGGTTGTATTGAGATTACCTGAATCATTGTTGATTTGTGATGCGAAAAAATTGTTAGCAAAGTTATTGGGTCCAGATAACGCTACGAGTGTAGCTGCAGTTGGACCAAATAGGGCCTGATCGCCTGAACGGTTTGCATCTCCCTCCTGTGCGCTGAATAATGCTCTGCCTCCAAGCGCACCAGTTATTGGTGTTGCGAATCCAGTGATCGTAGTTGAAACCGGGGCAGATGTTGCCTGTACAAGTATTGCACCTGCCCGTAAGGACATATTACGGAAGGGCAATGATGTATTTTGATAGATTACACCGAGTGTCCAGCCCGCATGGTTAGCTGTGGAATCACTAGGAATAACGATCGTGCCAACTACACCGCCAGTGGTGTAGGTTCCGGCGCCGCCTTGCGAAATAATACTGGTAACATTGGCAGAACGTACATATGCGGAAGCACCACCTCCCAAATCGACTACGTTACTTGTTGCAGAGTCAGGAGTAACGCTAAAGGTAGTCCCGGCAGGGGTTATGAAGGAGACTGGGTTGTTTATGGCCGCACTGAGATTCACGGTTCCATTAATATAGGTACCGCCCCAAATCAGCTCTGCATATAGTACAGTGCTACCTGAGGGTAGGACCAGTATGGCTGATGAACTGTTGCTTGTATAAAGACTAGTAGTTCCATTAGGATAGGTGCCAAATACGGATGAAGTGTTAACAGTGGTAAAACCGCCGATGCTGTCCAGTGTCCCTGGCACTCCGACTGTATCAGAGCGACTAAGTCCAAGTGTGTTGCCTGTAAATGTGATAGCACCGGTCGCATTGATCGTTGCCCGTACGACTAGTGGAATGATTCTCACCTCCTTCGAGGTTAATTTGCTTTAAAAAAAGTGAACCGCCCCATATTCAGGACGGCACATTTAATACCTGTATGTTAGCCTATGACGCAAATCGGGTATAATTGTATGTCCCATCAATAAATTATAGGAAAGTTTGTCTATCGTGTGATTTTAGCCTGCGTTTCATAAGAACACGGGGTTCAGCGAAATGCCCTCTACTCATCAATTCCAGCTCATGAATGGAAATATCTTCTTTGATTACGGTGAAATGGTACATGATTTCATGCACAACATTGGCTTGAAGCGTCTTTAATATTTCTAGTTCTTCTGTTTCGTAAAGAGGGCTTTCATATGGATATTGATAGAATAGCTCCATCCGTAGCAACCGGTAATCGAACGGTGGCACGGGTATGGGATAGTCTGGAATTGCTGGGCATACTGGACCGGATGAGGGCTGAAAAAAAGACCCTGTAAAATAACGCGGAGTATATTCATCAAACTTCTGCTTGAAGGCAGGGTTGGACATATGGGCATAGCTGTGGGCATAAGGAGCCAGAATACAAACAATGGCTTTGTGGATGCTAATTCTGTGAATTTCCGACATAACCGCGTATAAATCCTCCATATAGGGTAATACACGACTAGCCATTACAAACTCGGCGGTATTGTCCGGCAAAGGGATGCCTTGGCTAATGTCACAGACAATATCCACATCGGGACCCGCGATACGATCGATCCCGAGATAACCTGTTTCTTTACTGGATCCGCAGCCGATATCGATTCTCAAGGCGACCACTCCTTAGGGATAAATCAGGCTCAACACTATTGTATTAACCCCGCTTCAGCCTGCATCCGGCGGATGCCTATTAAACAATGGAAGTTATTAATAATTAACGTATTATGAAACCTAAGCAGAGTTGATAACGTTTAAAGGAGTAGGCTTGTGGAAAATGACTTTGAAAACAACAGCTAAACATAGAGGAGGCAGTCAACATGAAAAAACAACGTACCTTACCCGCCATAGCTGCAATCGCAGCATTAACACTAGCCTTAACCGCTTGCGGTGCTACTAATAATTCAGCACAGCCATCTGCAGAACCAACTGCAACAGCTTCTCCAGTACCAACAGAGGAGAGCACAAGCACACCTGTACCTACAGAAAGTACGAGTACAACTGCACCAACAGAGAATCCAAGCACACCAGCACCAAAACCAACTGCAAATCCAGAAGCTAAAGTGCTTAAAGGAACAGGCATTTACGTCGGACAAATAGATAGTCATTCTGTTGAGATTGAGACCAAAGAAGGTCCTACGGCCTTTGAGATTACAGCTGGAATGGAGAGCATACTTGAGAAGCTGAATACGGATGATTCCGTAGTTTTTGAATATGTAGAAAAAGCAGTCGAAGGCGATGCAACAGTTAAACAACGTGTGCTTTCAAAGCTGTCACTTGCAAAGTAAAAGAACTCATTTATGAATAACAAAAAGGCTGTTCCTGATTGATTTCAGGAACAGCCTTTTTATCTTTGATTTTGCAATGAACGTTATAGCGTCCCAGCATTGACTAAGAAAATAGTAATAAGAAGCATAAAGAGTAGGATAATAATACCGTTGATGAGGGTGCCTATAACGCCAAACACCTTACGCCGTTTCCGGATAGAGAGTCCTATAATGCCGATGACAACACCAATTACATTTAGAGCTGAAAGAATAATAACAGTCATTCCGAGAAGCATGATGGACTGCGATGATTCGGCTAGTAGATTCGAGTTCTCGTTAACCATTGAAGAAGCCTTCATAATAATGAAGAGAAAGAGGGCTGCATAACCTAAAATGGTCACTAGGCTGATGATGAAAGAAGCAATACCCGGTCCAGAGTGTTGTAAGTCACGATCTACTTTTTGATACGAAGACTGAGAATCCACTTCTGGCTGACTCTGATAAGGTTGGTGATTTCCTACCTCTGCTGTAGGTACATTAGATTTTGAGAGAGAATTAAGGTCCATGGGTTGCACTCCTTGAGAGATAAGAATGAAATGTTGTTAATATCCACTTTTTCATATTGATGCTAAAAAAGCAACCCCCGATTGTGGCTAATTCGTAAATGGCTGCTGGAAAAAGCAACCGGCAATCGTTTATGATAGAAGAAGTCTAATAGTAAGGAGTTGTATTGGTATGCAACGGAAATTGATGGCCTGGGGGGCTTTGCTAGCTATGCTGGCAGTAGGAATAGGTGCTTTCGGAGCTCATTTACTAAAGTCAAGGATCACTGAAGATTATATGAAGGTATATGAGACCGGTGTGCAATACCACATGATACATGCACTTGGTGTGATTCTAATTGCACTGATTGTAGGGCAATGGGGAGAAAGCACCCGGTTACGCTGGGCAGGACGGCTGTTAATAGCAGGTACTATTTTGTTCTCAGGTAGCTTGTATGTTCTGAGTATTTCGGGGATTAAAGTGCTTGGAGCGATTACACCTCTTGGTGGTGTATGCTTCATTATCGGTTGGTTATTCCTAGCCCTAGAGGCATTCTCCCGTAAAACTACGCTCTAGACGTTAAGAATGACTAGCAGGATTTGGGTATTGCGTGAAAATGAAGGGATCGTAGTAAGTGCAAAGAGGTAGTAGCTCCGTTTTAGGGCTATTGCCACTTTGATAACAGCAAATAAGCACCCATTCTCTCTAAGAGAATGGGTGCTTATTTACATAAAAGGCATGCGCTTACAGAAATTCGTCAATCTCATTTAGATTAAAGCGGTATACCTGTTTCTCATCCACGTGATAGACACTAATAGAGTTGGCTGCTTCATCAAAATTTAAAATCCGACAGGGCATGGACACTTGTTTCCCGTACCGATTCGCTCGTAAACGTACTAATTGGTTGTTCTGAATGTACTGTCGAATCTTCCCGTATGCATCAGCTGGCGTCTCAATAGCTGACTGCTGTGCAGGCAAATCTGCCTGTTTATCTATCGGTTTATCGAGCTGCTTCTTAGAGGTCTTTGGTGGCAGCTTTAATGAAGTGGGAGGAGCAGAGCTTTGATTCAAGGCTATTTTGGCAGAACGAAGCAAGCTGTCAATGGTTCTCCCCAATTCAAGACCGGAGTTAATGTTGAAATCTGTGATTTTGTCATTATTGTTCAACATTTCAAGCAGATATTGCAATGCAAGCGGGTTGGTACGGGCATTAATCAGGATGTCGACATTGAATAAATAGTTGCCGTCTGTGTGTTGTAGTTTCTCGTCCATAGATCCCCCAGCTTTTCGTTTAAACATTCCTTTACAATTATATGAATGTAAATAAACTATAACATTAAACAAGTAATAATCATATACCTGACACTAGAGAAAATGGGACCAAGGTACTGTGTTTTTTTACGAAAAGCCTAGGACTACCAACCGCACATCAGCAGGGCGTGGAGCATACATATACAACGTGGATCGTTAATAAAGGAGGTGCTGCTATTGGTTACCATGGAGCCTATTACCGTAGGTGAACATACGCTGATCGGAGTAGAGGTTAAGCTTCCGAAAACAACGCTGCTCTCAATCAGCACAAGCCGAGGTTATATAATGTGTGGAGCGCTGGATGTTGGCCTGCTCAATGAGAAGCTCAGTGATCGGCAAATTATCGCAGCCCGGGCGGTTGGTGTACGTACACTGTCACAGCTGCTAGCTGCCCCATTGGAGTCTGTAACTTTAGAAGCGGAGCGTTTAGGTATCGTACCAGGCATGACAGGTGCGGATGCATTGCTTCTTATGGTCTGACTGAATAATCTTACGAAATCCAAAACACAAGAGGCCTTGGGCCTCTTGTGTTTTTTTTGTAAGGATTAGAATTTTAACGTAATCGGAAGTGTCTTTAGTGTTAATAATTTCAATCGAAGGTTTATGGAAGGCTTCTCCTTGTTTCGTCATACATGCTAAGGGGTAAATTAAGAATAGACAAGTTACTGCCGGACGAAAGATGAAGTGGACCGGTAAATATAAAGGATAAGGATGGGATCATATCATGGCTAAAGCATCTAATAAAATAAACACAACTTCACTGGAACAAATTTTGAACCGTCAGGTTGCTAACTTAAATGTATTGTACGTTAAAATTCACAATTTTCATTGGTACGTAAAAGGAGAACAATTCTTCTCACTTCACGTGAAATTTGAGGATCTATATAATGAGGTGACCCTCCAAATGGATGAAGTTGCAGAACGTTTGCTGAGCATCAAAGGAAGTCCCGCTGCGACGATGAAAGAATATCTAGAATTGGCAACGATACAAGAAGCTACTGGTAAAGAGGATACACGGGGAATGGTCCAGTCACTGATTGAAGACTTCGCAACCATTTCCGAAGAATTGACAGAAGGTATTGAGCTTGCCGAGGAAATTAAGGATCAGCCAACATCTGACATGTTTATAAAAATTCGTGGTGATCTTGAGAAACATCAATGGATGCTGCGTTCTTACCTTAGCTAAACGATAAAGCGGATGAAATAAGGCTTCCTGCGGGAGGTCTTATTTTTTGCGTTAGGCCGCTCAAAAATCTGTATGGGTGATTAGCGCTGAAAATAGCGGAATTATGCGGTATATCATAGGGGAAATAAAAAGAGATATTTGTAAAAAAACAGGGTTTGTTATAAAATTGTTGAGAATCATTGATAATCATTGTGATTCAATTTATAATAATTATAATGTGATATAGAATCTAATTGTGCTGGGAATCAGGATCATCCTGTTTCAATACAACTTTTGATTTCGCAAATCGATCAATGGAGGGAATAATATTATGGCAGCAGATTTTGTCATTGAGGGACTTAAAGCGACGATTGAGGGAAAAGAGATTTTGAAGGGGATTAACCTTCAAATGAAAGGTGGCGAAATTCACGCCATCATGGGACCAAACGGTACAGGTAAAAGTACCTTGGCGTCTGCTCTTATGGGTCACCCTAAATATGAAGTAACTGAAGGAACGGCAACACTTGAAGGTGAAGACCTTCTGGAGATGGCGGTTGATGAACGCGCACGTGCAGGTCTATTCCTTGCTATGCAGTATCCGAGTGAAATTTCCGGGGTAACGAACTCCGATTTCTTGCGCTCTGCCATTAATGCCCGTCGTGAAGAGGGAAGCGAAATCTCTTTGATTCGTTTTATCCGTCTTATGGAAGCGAAGATGAAGGAACTGGACATGAATCCTGAGTTTCTACACCGTTACCTGAACGAAGGCTTCTCCGGTGGTGAGAAGAAACGTAACGAAATTCTTCAAATGATGATGCTAGATCCAAAAATCGTGATTCTGGACGAAATTGACTCTGGTCTTGATATTGATGCTTTGAAAATTGTAGCTGAAGGCGTAAACTCCATGCGGAGTGAAGATCGTGGCTTCCTGGTTATTACCCACTATCAACGTCTCTTGAACTACATCAAACCTGATTTTGTACATGTTATGATGCAGGGCAGAATTGTGAAATCCGGAGGTCCTGAGCTTGCACAACGTCTGGAAGCTGAAGGCTATGAGTGGATTAAAGAAGAACTTGGAATTGAAGACGAAACAGTAGGGCAAGAAGCGTAAGAAACGCCAGGAAGGAGGAGAACACTTATGACGACACAGACCATTCTTCCGGTGGATGCCGAGCGCTTGAGCGAATTATCGCATAGTAGCGGCGAACCGGGTTGGCTGAAAGAAAGCCGCTTGAAAGCACTTGAACTGGCAGCTACTCTGACACTGCCTAAATTAGAGAAGACACGGATTGATCGTTGGAACGTGAACAATTATGGTAGCTACAAAGCAAGCGAACCTATTGTTTCACTGAAGGATGCACCTGCTTCCATTTCTTCCTTGATTAAGGATCAGGAAGAAGGCAGTCTGATTATTCAACGTAACTCTGGTGCAGTATATACACGACTGGCTCCTGAGCTTGCAGCACAAGGTGTTATTTTTACCGATTTGCAAACGGCTGTAAAAGAGCACGGAGATTTGGTACAACGTTACTTGCATAAGGCAATTCAGCCTGACGAGCATTCTATCGCTGCGCTTCATGCAGCATTGTGGAACGGTGGAGTATTCCTCTATGTTCCTAAGAATGTAGTGGTTGAAACTCCACTTCAGGCGGTGCTCTTAACAGATGATGCGGAAGCTTCATTTGTTCCTCACATTCTGATTGTAGCGGATACTAACAGTTCCCTGACATACGTAGACAACTACGTGTCGGATAAAGAGGAAGCTGGATTGCACAATGGTGCTGTAGAAGTATTCGTGGGTGCAGGTGCTAAAGTTCGTTATGCTACAGTACACCAGTTGGGCGTAGATACAACAGATGTAACTTACCGCCGAGCTGTTGTTGAGAATGACGGAACCATCGAATGGATTGTTGGTGAGATGAACTATGGTGATACAGCAAGTGATACCAAGTCTGTTCTCAAAGGCAATGGCTCTAGCTCGGATGCTAAAGTAATTGCTGTAGGTACGGGATCACAGAAACTGAATTACACTACTCAAGCTCAGCATTTCGGCAAAAATACCCCAAGTGACATGATCACTCGTGCGGTTATGCGTGATAATGCTACTTCTATCATTAACGGAATTACCAAGATCGAGAAAGGTGCTACAAGAGCCGACGGTCAGCAAACGGAGAAAGTATTGATGCTGAGTCCAAAAGCCCGTGGTGACGCCAATCCGATCCTGCTGATTGATGAAGATGATGTTACAGCAGGCCATGCCGCTTCCGTAGGACAGGTCAATCACGAGCAAGTCTTTTACCTGATGTCCCGCGGAATTACACGGCATGATGCAGAAACTCTGATCATCTATGGCTTCTTGGCTCCTGTTGTGTCGCAAATTCCACTAGAGGGACTGCGCAATCAGCTCCAATCTCTTGTGGAAAGGAAGTTAGGTCAATGATTAGCAACGCCATCCGGGAGCAATTTCCCATACTGAACCAAAATGTGAACGGGCATCCACTAGTCTATCTAGACAGTGCCGCTACTTCACAGAAGCCTCGCCAAGTGATTGAGGCGGTCAAGTCGTATTATGAGTGGGATAACGCCAACGTTCACCGTGGCGTTCATACTCTAGGCAGCCGTGCAACAGATGCCTACGAGGGAGCCCGGGAGAAGCTAGCTAAGTTTATTAACGCCCGCAGCACTAAAGAAATTATCTTTACGCGCGGTACGACCACTGCTCTAAATCTTGTAGCCTCTTCTTACGGGCCATCTGCAGTGGGTGAAGGCGACGAAATTGTCATCACTCTGATGGAACATCACAGTAATTTGATTCCTTGGCAGCAGCTAGCTAAGAAGACAGGTGCTACATTAAAATATATACCGTTGCAGCCCGACGGAACGATTACACTTGAAGATGCTGAGAAGACGATTACGGATAAAACCAAGATCGTTGCTATCGCTTATGTATCTAACGTTATGGGAGTTACACATCCGATTAAAGAGCTTGCGGCTATTGCTCATCGTCACGGTGCGGTCATTGTCGTAGACGGTGCACAGAGCACGCCTCATATGAAGGTCGATATGCAAGATCTGGATTGTGATTTCTATGCACTTTCCGGACATAAAATGCTAGCACCGACTGGAATTGGAGCTTTGTACGGCAAAAGAGCACTACTCGAAGCCATGGAGCCTGTTGAGTTTGGTGGCGAAATGATTGATGATGTAGGTCTCTATGAATCGACATGGAAAGAACTCCCTTGGAAGTTTGAGGGAGGTACACCGATCATTGCTGGTGCTGTTGGATTAGGTGCAGCCGTAGATTTCTTACAGGAAATCGGTATGGATGAGATTCACAGCCATGAGAAGAAGCTTGCAGCATACGCAGAGCAGCGTCTATCTGAAATTGATGGCTTGACCATTTATGGTCCCATGAGTCGTGAAGTTGGCGTTGTCACTTTTAATCTGGGTGACGTTCACCCGCATGATGTCGCTACAGTGTTAGATGCGGAGGGCATTGCCATCCGTGCTGGCCATCACTGCTGTCAGCCGCTGATGCGCTGGCTGGAAGCTAGCTCTACAGCACGGGCGAGCTTTTACCTGTATAATACAGAGCAGGATGTAGATCGACTGGTGGACGCTTTAATCAAGACAAAGGAGTACTTCGGCTATGAACTTGGATGACTTGTACAGACGCGTAATTATGGATCATTATAAAAGTCCTCGGAATCGTGGTTCATTTGAAGATGATGCTCTGAAAATTGAACTGAATAACCCAACTTGTGGTGACCGTATTACACTTCAGCTTAAGGTAGAAGATGGAATTGTAAAAGATGCCCGTTATAACGGTGAAGGTTGTTCGATCAGTATGTCGTCGGCTTCGATGATGACTGAAGCGATCAAAGGACAGACGGTTGAACGTGCACTTGAACTAGCCGATAACTTCTCCTTACTGATGAAGGGTGAAGACGTGGATTTTGGAGATTATGAAGATATTGAAGCCCTATCGGGTGTGAATAAATTCCCTGCGCGGATCAAATGCGCTACACTGGCTTGGAACGCGCTTCGTAAAGGAATTGACGAAGAAGAGCATCATAAATAACAGTAGAACAAGGAGGCTGACACCATGGCTAAGAAAGCGCCTGATATGGAAGAATACCAGTACGGGTTCCGTGATGAGCATAAGTCGATATTCCAGTCTGGTAAAGGTTTGACGGCCGAAATTGTTAAAGAAATTTCAGCAATCAAAAATGAACCACAGTGGATGCTTGACTTCCGCTTAAAATCTCTAGAGCAATTTTACAAAATGCCGATGCCAAAATGGGGCGGCAACTTGGATGATCTCGATTTCGATGATATCCAGTATTATGTAAGACCTTCCGAGAAGCAAGGAAAGACTTGGGAAGAAGTACCTTCTGAAATTAAAGAAACCTTTGATAAACTGGGTATCCCAGAAGCGGAACAAAAATTCCTCGCTGGTGTCTCGGCACAATATGAATCTGAGGTTGTATACCACAGCATGCAGAAGAGCCTTGAAGATCAAGGGGTAATTTTTACAGATACCGACACTGCACTTCGTGAACATCCGGAATTGTTCAAGAAGTTCTTCGGAACGATCATTCCACCTGCTGACAACAAGTTTGCTGCACTTAACAGTGCCGTTTGGTCAGGCGGAAGCTTCATCTATGTTCCTAAGGGTGTGAAATGCGAGGTTCCTTTGCAGGCTTACTTCCGTATTAACTCCGAGAACATGGGACAATTTGAGCGTACTTTGATCTTAGCGGACGAAGACAGCTTTGTGCATTATGTAGAAGGATGTACAGCTCCAATCTACAGCACGAACTCCCTGCATAGTGCAGTTGTTGAAATCCTGTGTATGAAGAACGCTCGCGTTCGTTATACTACAATCCAGAACTGGGCTCCAAATATCTACAACCTCGTTACTAAACGTGCGGTTGCAGAAGAGAATGCTACGATGGAATGGGTCGATGGCAACATCGGTTCCAAGCTGACTATGAAATACCCTGCGGTGGTTCTTAAAGGCCGTGGCGCTAAAGGTTCAGTACTGTCCATTGCGGTAGCGGGTAAAAACCAGCATCAGGATGCAGGTGCCAAGATGATCCATCTGGCTCCAGACACAACATCCACTATTGTCTCGAAATCGATCAGTAAGCACGGCGGTAAAGTAACTTATCGTGGTCTTGCTTCCTTCGGCCGTCAGGCAGAAGGTGCGAAATCGAACATCAAATGTGATACGCTCATTTTGGATAACGAATCCACTTCGGATACTATTCCTTACAATGAAATTATGAACGATAACATCGTGCTTGAGCACGAAGCGACCGTGTCTAAAGTTTCTGAGGAGCAGCTGTTCTACTTGATGAGTCGCGGCCTCACAGAAGCTGAAGCAACTCAAATGATCGTTATGGGCTTCATCGAGCCGTTCACGAAAGAACTGCCGATGGAATATGCGGTCGAAATGAACCGCTTAATCAAATTCGAAATGGAAGGAAGTATCGGTTAACCTTATTTATCAAGGGGTATCGGCTTCACTCTAATAGTTAATATCAAATACGTATTCGCAGTGGTCTTGAGTCTTTTATGCTCAAGTCACTCGGATACGTATTTTTTTTGTGTCAAAATTTAGTCAATGAACAGTAAGCTTATGGAAGCAGCAAGAAATGTCCTGTCCTGGACGGAGGTTAACATTATAATAAAATCAATCGTTGCAACGAGGAAGTGAAGAAGCTGGGTTATCTAGAATGTTTGCAGGAAACTATTGATTACATCGAAGAAAATCTAAAAGGTCCGATTTCCATTGAGGAATGTGCGCAGCGGTCAGGGTTCTCCAAATTTCATTTTCATCGGATCTTTGGTATCCACCTTGATGTCACTCTAATGGAATATGTTCGCAGGAGACGGTTGGGTTATGCGATGGTTGATGTCATTAATGGCAGAAGAATTCTGGACATTGCGCTGGACTACGGCTATAGCTCAGAGAGATCATTTAGTAGAGCCTTTCAGCAGGAGTTCGGTCAAGTACCCAGTAGTTGCAGAAATGTAAGATATGCCTTGCCACCAAAACCGCTGCTAAATGAACAAATAAACCAATTACGCGGAGGAATTAAAGTGGACTATTTAAGTGACGTTACGATAGGCAGCTTGGGCGCAATGAAGGTAGTGAGTGGGGTAAGGGTCAGTGATAATCCTGAAGATGAGGTCATTAACTTTGTCACTGAATGGGCTAAGAAGTCTGGAATTAAGACAGATGCAAGACAATTTGGTTTTGATATTCCTGTTAGTGATGAGGATCAAGAGGAAGGGCTACGGGGCTACGAATATTGGGTGGTTGTAGAAGAAAAGCCTTATCACCTTGAATCGGGGCTTAAATTTAAAGATGTTGAGGACTGTAAATATGCAATCCTGCGGATTACCGAGCCGATGATTGACCCTTTTGAGCGTATTCCGCTAGGATGGAAAAAGCTTGCCGGATGGGTAAACAGCAGAGGCTACAAAACCTCTTGTGATCAGGAACGCTTCTGGCTGGAAGAGAAACTGGAGATCAACGGTTCGGAATACATGGATCTTTATTTTCCAATAGAATAGTTACTGCAGGGGCGCCCAAATGTGACCTACAAGTTAAACACTTTGAAAAAGAGTGTCCTTCTTGTAGGTCATTTGTATTTAATCCAACAAGACTGGTTCATTTGGGAATCGGAGGGAATTTTTCTATCGATAGGATTTAATCCGAATTTTATGTAAAAAACCTGATAAAGGCTTTCTTTGAGGGACCTGATCTTGACAAGGATCATGATCTTTCTTAATTCAACAGCATTAAGGAGGAAACTCGAGTATTTTAAGACAATGATGGTCGTTTATCACCTATATATGGGGCTTTTTTCCGAAATAACAGGATAAACGATCAAATCTACCCTTTGCCGCTTTAAATTAGGGATGATACACTGCTTAAAGTCACTAAAATTGTAAGCGCTAAAAAAACAGCTTTACTACGTAAAGCTCTAAGGAGGAGAGATATGGATGTTCTCAGGCAACTGCGAGGCTATTACCGAGAGAAGCTGCACTATTTAATTCTTTCGATTGTATGCTTGGCCGCCGCAACTGCAGTGGGGCTAATTACCCCCAATTTGTTAAGAAGACTGATCGATGATGTAATTGTACCCCTAAAGTTTGATGAGGTACCCGTGTTAGCCCTTAGTGTGTTAGCGGTAGTAATTGTAAAAGCATGTCTGCAATTTGCACATGGTTTTTTTGGAGGACGGTTAGGTAATTTTCTAGCATACCGGCTACGTAACGCTTGTTATGAGAAATTGCAATTTCTATCTTTCCGTTATTATGATACCGCGAAAACAGGAGATCTGATGTCCCGGCTGACCGGGGATTTGGAAGCGATCCGGAACTTTATCGGTTTTGGTTTTGCTCAGCTGCTCAATGTGTTTTTTATGGTGTTTTTTGGTTCAATTATGATGTTTTCGCTCAATTGGCAGCTAACCTTAGTAACTCTGATTACGATGCCAATTCTGGCGTTTATAGCATTAAAATTTGAATCGAAGATTCACCCAGCCTTTCAAGAGATGCGTCTTGCGCTCAGTTCTCTGACAACGGCTGTACAAGAGAATATTACCGGTGTGCGTACGGTTAAATCGTTTGCCAGAGAGGCTCACGAGGTAGAGAAATTCTCACACCGTAATGAACGTTATAAGAATAATCAGATTTTTGCGGCAGAGCTCTGGAGTAAGTTTTTCCCGGCGATGGAGTTTTTAGCTTCAATCAGTGCAGCTATTCTGCTTGGAGTTGGCGGGACGTTAGTTATCAAGGGGAAAATGTCACTAGGAGAACTGGTTGCCTTTTTCAGCTTGATTTGGTATATCATTGGACCGATGTGGGGTCTTGGATTCCATATTAATAACTATACACAGTCCAAGGCATCGGGAGAACGTGTATTAGAAGTACTTAACCAGAATATTGATGTGAAGGATAAAGAGAATGCTCGTGAACTGGTATCTTCAGAGGTTAAGGGGGATGTTGCCTTTAATCACGTGACATTTGCATATGGGAACAAATTGCCTGCGGTTACTGATATTCATTTTGAAGCTAAATCAGGTGAAATTATTGGATTTCTTGGAGGCACAGGTTCAGGTAAATCTACAATTACTCAACTGATGATGCGTGCTTATGATGTTAATGAAGGTAGTATTACGCTGGATGGCATTGATATTAGAGAATACAATGTGCGCAGCCTGCGGTCACAGATTGCCACTGTATTCCAGGAAACGTTCCTGTTCTCCTCGTCCATCCGCAACAATATTTCTTATGGCTTGAAAAATGTAAGCATGGAAGAGATTATCCGTGCTGCGCAGTTGGCTAAGGCGCATGATTTCATTATGGAGATGGAAGACGGTTATGACACTGTAGTGGGCGAACGCGGAATGGGGCTCTCTGGTGGACAGAAGCAGCGGATTGCCATCGCAAGAGCATTGCTTAAGAATCCGCGTATTCTTATTCTCGATGATGCAACTAGTGCCGTCGATATGGAAACAGAGCATGAGATTCAAGCTGGTTTCCAAGAGGTCATGAATGGGCGTACAACACTTATTATCGCCCATCGGATATCCTCCTTGCGACATGCTGACCAAATCATTGTCATGAATGAAGGTCGTGTTCAGCAGCGTGGTACCCATCAAGAGCTAATTGAAGTTCCGGGTCCATACCAAGATGTATACCGGATACAATATGCTGACTATCTGGCCAGAGCTACCGGAAGAGGGGAGGAGTGAGGCATATGAAACTTGAAGCCAAACAGAACACCGCTACGGGAGCAAAGCGTAAAGCAGCCGAGCAGCAGACACTTGATGAACGTTTCGTGTATAAAGATGATGATGTTATCGACAAAGCGTTTGACTGGAAGCAGTTCACCAGACTATTCAGCTATATGAAGCCTTACGCCAAACAGATGCTTCCACTGGTTTCTATCATGATGATTCTGGGAACCATTACGAAGCTGACCGTTCCTTTCTTGACAAGTTTAGCTATCGACCGTGCCATAGCACCTAAGGTTGGGAATCCCAGCTTAACACTTCTTTATTCGCTTACGGCAGGTGTGATTGTCTTATATCTCATTCAATGGATTGCAGGTGTATACCGAATTAAGTACACGAACATCATTGGACAAAGAGTCATTTATGACTTGCGTTCTGATTTGTTCAAGCATATCCAGAAGCTCTCTTTTAACTTCTTCGATAAACGTCCAGCTGGCTCGGTATTAGTCCGTGTGACGAATGATATCAACTCACTGCAGGATTTGTTCACGAACGGGGTAGTCAATCTAATGATTGACTGTGTGCAGCTTCTTGGAATTACCATAATTCTGTTATTGATCAACTGGAAACTTGGTCTTGCAGTAATGGTTACGGTTCCGATCATGTTCTTTATTTCTACTAAGCTGCGTCAGAAGATTCGGATCGCTTGGCAGGATGTGCGGATGAAGAACTCCAGAATTAATTCTCACTTGAATGAATCGATTCAGGGGATCAGAGTCACACAGGCTTATACGCAAGAACGTGAAAATATGAATTATTTCGATTTTATGAATACAGACAGCAAAAAGTCCTGGAATAAAGCATCTGCGATGAACCAAGCTTTCGGGCCGATGATCGAGATCACTGGTGGTTTTGGAACGATGATCCTCTTTTGGTTAGGAGCTTATCTGATCCAATCCGGTGAACTAACAGTCGGTATGCTGGTCGCATTCAGCTCTTATGTCAGCAACTTCTGGGACCCGATTAACCGTTTGGGGCAGATGTATAATCAGTTGCTTGTAGCGATGGCTTCCTCGGAACGGATCTTTGAATACTTGGATGAGCAGCCTTCGGTTCAAGATAATCCAGGGGCTAAGCCATTAAACACGATTCGTGGAGATATTAACTTTAATAAGGTTGTCTTTGAATATGAAAAAGGTCGTGCGGCTTTAAAAGGCATCGATCTGGATGTAAAAGCGGGGCAATCGATCGCGCTTGTGGGTCATACTGGCTCAGGGAAAAGTACGATTATTAACCTGATTGGCCGGTTCTATGATATTAAGAGCGGACGAATTACGATTGACGGTGAAGATATCCGTGAAGTCACACTGGACAGTCTGAGAAGGCAGATCGGAATCGTGCTGCAGGATACCTTTATTTTCTCAGGAACGATTCGCGATAATATCCGGTTTGGTCGACTGGATGCTACCGATGAAGAAGTGGAAAATGCTGCAAAAGCAGTAGATGCCCATGACTTTATTATGAAGCTTCCAGGAGGATATGAGACTGAGGTAGAAGAACGCGGCAGCGCCTTGTCCATGGGACAGCGTCAGCTGCTCTCCTTTGCCCGCGCACTATTGGCGAATCCAAGGATTCTGATCCTTGATGAAGCTACAGCCAGTATCGATACAGAGACGGAGCTTAAGATTCAGGAGGCACTCAAAATCTTACTTCAGGGCCGGACCTCCTTTATCGTAGCCCATAGACTATCTACCATCCGCCATGCGGATAAAATCGTCGTTCTGGATCACGGTGAAATCAAAGAAGAAGGAACCCACCGAGAACTGACGTCACGTGATGGTGTGTATAACGGCTTGATAGAAGCGCAATTCCGCTTCCTATAGCTCAGAACAACAGCCCATTCCCTTTGCGAAAGCAAATGAGGAATGGGCTGTTTTATATATCGTAGATTCAATTATTTCGGGCGATTGGGCAACCTACCCGTTACACGTAGCTCAAACATTTGGGCACAAATATCCTGATGCCAATGTGTATCCGTTGTTTGTTCTGCTAACAGTATTTCATTCTGTAGTCGGGCCATCTCCCAACAGTAAGTGGCATTCACCTGAAGGCATTGCTGTTGTTCCGTTTCTTCGGAGGCTGTAAGCTGGCGTAGACGACTTAGAGTGAAGAGCTCGGCAAGACGTTCATGGACTGGAAGCATACTCTTTTACCTCCTGGAAATAGTTAAGCCACATATTAGTCTAGCCAAGTAAATTGTAATTCAATCATCCATTGCAGTATCTACAGTAGAAAACATTTCTCCCGCTCACCAAATAATATCTGCTGCACTTTGTGCAACAGTATCAGAAAAATGTGTTTCTAAAGAATTTCTTATTTTTAATTGCAAAAAATACAACAGAAAAAATCCCCCGAAAAAATGGGGGATCATGGATTAAAAGATAGCTTTGAGGAAGAATGAAGCACCCTAGTCCATGTAAATCTCTACAATCGCAACGTTACGCTCACGGGATAAATCCACGAACATTCCGTCAACCTGTACCAGTGGACGGAAAATATCGACCAGATTGTTCATAATAATTACGCCAATATCACCTGTGTTCAGCAACACACGCTTGCCGATGAAGTTAGGCATTAGATGCTGGATAAAGGCTTGAACGGTTTTAGCGTTCAGTTTACCGAAACTTAGATTGTTTATTTCACGCAGGACGGAAATCAGCTCTTGCTTCGACTGATAGACTCGTTTAGAAGTCATCGCACTATAGATATCAGCTACAGCTGCAATTTGTGCATAAGGATGAATATCGGTTTTGGTTAGACTGCTCGGGTAGCCAGAGCCGTCCTCACGCTCATGATGCTGGAGAGCAGCCAAAGCTGTGTAAGAATCGTCCATGGAATTACGTATGATTTCGTAGCCGTACTTAGTATGTAGTTTGATTTCCTCGAACTCATCTGGTGTTAGCTTGCCTGGTTTATTCAACAGGGAGGGTGAAATTCGGCATTTTCCAATATCAATCAAATAACCTGCACGACCAATTTCATAACATTCTTGTTTGGAATAACCAAGCCATATCGCAATATAATAAGAGAGCATGCCTACCTGAAGGGAGTGATTGTAGGTATAGTTATCTTCACGATCTAGCAAAAGCAGGAGGGACACTACATCTTTATGCTTGTCCAAAGTTTGAAGCGAAGGCTGAAGAATGTCGTTTACCACGGATTGGTTGAAGCTTCCTTTTAATAACGCTTCCATATAAAGAGACTCGAAGCCGTCAATCATAGTATCAAAACTAGTGGTCACCGTCTGAATGATTGAAGGTCTGCTGAGGGGGGATACCTCTTCTTCTAACGTCTCGATATCAACATAATCAACTCCAAGCTGCATCAGCTTGGCGATATCATTTATTTGGAGCAGTGATCCCTTTGGTAATACATGTAAACCCCTAGAACTATACGCGTCCGCGTTAAGGTGATTACCAGGTTTTAGATCCGAGACGTGTACTCTCAATGCCTATGCCACCTTTTATCCGATTTTATCCAGAATATCAACAAAGTTCAGATTTTTCAATCAAAAAGGAGAAAAGATTATTTGTGGATTGTATCGTTAGCTTTTTGATCAGAGTCCACCCAATGTTGGCCCGATTCATTAATGTCTTTTTTCCAAACGGGAACCGTCTGTTTCAATCGTTCAATGGCAAAGCGACTGGCTTCGTAGCAGGTATCGCGATGGGGGGTGGAGACGGCAATGATAACACTTGCTTCCTTTAAACCTACAAGCCCAATGCGGTGAGATATGGCGCAGTTTGCGTTCCAGCGGTTCTTGACCTCTATGCCAATCTCCTCCAGCTTACTTAAGGCCATAGGGATATAGGCATCATAATGAAGTGCAGTTGTCCGTTGTTCTCCGGTCATTTCACGTGTCGTACCGATAAATAATAAGGATGCACCGTGATTGACGTCAAGAACGGCATCTAGAAGCTTCTCCGCATTTAAAGGCTGGTCCGTTATGATATAGAGACCATCAGTAGTAGTTTCATATATAGTGCCGTTCTCACCCCCGGAAACTGGAGGAATAAGTGCGACTTCGGAAGACGCTGTGATGATAGAATCATCAGGAGCATATTCCCGGTCAATGGCAATTAAAGAAGCCTCAATTTGGGATGCTGCAGCCGGATAAGAGACGGATAGAAGCTCCTTTAGCTTGCCGGCTGTTAAGGGAATCTCAGTCGTTTGGAAGGACAGAGAAGAAGAGCCGATGGTCTCAGCCAGACCCGCGAATAGTCGGATAGTAATATGCATTTTTATTCTCCTCTGATGTATGTTCTGATGTCTTCAATATACCATAATGTGTCTGAAAATGTTATGCTAGGCTCTGTAAGATCACGCACCGACTGCTTCATTAAAGAGCAGCTCTAGGGTAGGGGGAATGTAGCTTATGGGGCATGTGCCGCAAAGACTGACCATACTTCATACCAATGATATACATAGCCATTTTGAGATGGTAAGTCCGGTGGCAGCGGAAATCGCCGCACAAAGGGCTGCAGCGGGAGAAGAGCCTGTACTGCTGCTGGATATTGGTGATCATATGGATCGTGCAGCTGTCGAGACAGAAGGCACTATGGGTCAGGCTAACATCGACGTATTAAACTTAACAGGATATGATGCTGTAACCATTGGCAATAATGAGGGACTTACGTTCTCTCAGGAGATGTTGTCATCCATTTTTTCCGGGTTACAGTGTCCGGTAGTATGCTGTAATTTTGTGGAGTCTTCGACTGGGGAGCCACCAAGCTGGATGCAGCGTCATGCGATCTTGGAGAAGGATGGAATTAGAATAGGTGTGACCGGAGCAACAGCGGCATTTACTTCGTTCTATTCCCTTTTGGGCTGGGATGCTTTAGATCCTGAGACAGCGCTCCGGGAACAATGCCTACTTTTAGCACCACAGGTGGATATATTAATCGTTCTATCTCATCTTGGACTTCCTACGGATAAAATGTTGGCAGAGCGGCTAGAGGGCATTCATGCCATTCTTGGTGGACATACGCATCATCTGTTAGAGGAGCCTATTATGATTAATGGGACTGCTGTATGCGGTGCCGGGAAATTCGGTCGGTATCTCGGGCGTCTTCAATTTGAGCGACTAGATCCTCAGTCTGATTTCAGATTAGTGCTGGGTGAATGTATTCCTATTGACCCCCTTCTGAAGGAGGAGGTTATAGGTCCTGCAGTGGCTATTCATTTGAAGCATGGCCAAGAATCTCTTCAGACGACCGCTGCGATTACTGACCGTGAGCTTCCTTTGAGCTTGCGGGGAGAGTCTCCCTTTGGCAATCTTTTGGCACAAGCTGTACGTAGATTTACAGGAACTAGTCTGTCATTAGTCAACACGGGTCAGTTACTAGGACCATTGCCGGAAGGCGAGGTTACGACTGGGATGCTGCACGCACTATGTCCTTCTCCCATCAATACTTGCATCATTAAGCTGAAGGGTATAGATATTCGCACAGCTTTGGAACAGAGTCTTACAGAGGAGTTTTATAATAAGGTCATTTACGGGTACGGATTCCGAGGGAATCATCTGGGCAGTTTGGCAGTAGATGGATTAAAAATCTTGTACGACCCACGGATGATACCGTATGATAAGAGTGTTGCAGTTTTTGTCGAAGGAAACCCGCTGGAGGATGAAAGAGAGTATAATGTTGGTACGCTAGACATGTTTACTTTCAGAGCCGGCTATGAGACGATCGCGAATGGGAAGGATGCGTTGTTTCTATTGCCTCATTTTTTGCGCGATCTCTTAAGGATGGAGTTACAGCGTCCAAACAGTCTCGATGAATGCATGCTCACTCGCTGGGAGGCTAAGTCTGAATAAGGCCGACAGCTCATAATCTACACTTATAGACTCCATTTAACAGTGCTAGATTCCCAAAAATAGGAGGACGTTATGGACACGATTACAGCTATTATTTTAGCAATTGTCGAAGGGATCACAGAATTTATTCCTGTATCTTCGACCGGACACATGATCTTGACTACGAAGCTATTAGGTTTCGCTGAGCAAGATTCGATTATGAAGACTTATGAAATTGTAATTCAACTAGGGGCGATTTTGGCGATTGCACTTGTTTACCGCAAGCGAGTGCTCAATTTGCTAGGGATTGGACGTAGTAGTTCAGGCAGGGGAGGCGTTATGCCGGCAGCCCGTCTGAACTTAATTCATGTGATTCTTGGAATTGCCCCAGCACTTGCTGTGGCATTTTTTGCCCGCGACTTTATCAAAAGCCTCTTTGGAGCTTCGACTGTACTCTGGGCGCTTGTCGCCGGAGGGATTCTAATGATTGTTGCAGAATGGGTGAACAGACGCAAAATACGTATTACTGCCCACGAACTGGATGATTTGTCTTATGGACAGGCGCTGGCGATTGGATTGTATCAGATTATCTCGGTACTTTGGCCGGGCTTCTCCCGTTCCGGGTCTACAATTTCTGGGGGGATGTTAAGCGGAGTCAGCTATAAGGCTTCTGCGGATTTTTCCTTCCTCATAGCGATTCCTATTATGTGTGCGGCTTCCGGGTATGAACTGCTCGATTCGTATAAAAACTTCACAAGTGAGACGATTGGTTATTTTGTAATTGGATTTCTGATTTCCTTTGTAGTGGCATATTTAGTAGTCATTTTGTTTATGAAATGGATTCAAAAGATTCGATTAACGCATTTCGCGATTTATCGATTTATTCTTGCTGCTGTATTCTGGTTGTTTATTATGCGTTAATGCCCGTGGCATAGACCTGGACACATCTGATTTTCTTTAAGGTACACCTGTCTGAATTTCCAAAGAAACGGTATAGACAAAGCGTGTGACCCAAGGATTTCAATACAGAATAGCATTTTACCGTTAAAGGCAGGAGTGAGTTTAGTGCGTTTAGTATCCGTGAATCAACTTCAAGCAGGCATGAAATTAGGTAAAAAAATATATAATGATGAAGGTCTAACTCTACTCGCGGACGGGGTGGAGCTTACGGATGCATTGATCAAGCGTCTCGCTAGAATTGATATCGGCTATATCTACATAGAGGATTCTGTCACGGACGATATTGTGATTACTGGTATACTCCAGGATGAGACGCGCAATCAAGCCCTAAAGGTGATTCGTAATCAATTTCAGCAAATGTCCGGGAATTCAGGAATTACTAAGGGTCTATATCATTTGGACAAAAAATTTTCTAGGATCATGGACAACATTTTAGACGATATGTCTTTACAAGAAGATCCGATGATCATGCTGATGGATATGCACACTGCTGATAACTACTTATATGTCCATTCCCTGAATGTCTGCTTGTACACTTTGGTGCTAGGCATTGCTCACGGGTATAGTAAAGAAGAACTTCGAGTAATTGGGCTAGGTGCACTGCTGCATGATATTGGAAAGACACAAATCCCGATAAAAATCGTACAGAAACCCGGCAGGCTCAGTGATGAAGAATTCCGCCATATGCAGGCTCATACTGAGATCGGGTTTCAGATTCTAAAGGAGGAGCCGAATATCCCTCTGCTCGCAGCACATTGTGCCTTGCAGCATCATGAACGCATTGACGGTTCAGGATATCCTCGCGGATTAACTGGACCCCAAATCCATGAATATGCCAAGTGGCTGGGTGTAGCGGACTCCTACGATGCCATGACTTCCAATAGAGTCTACAAAAAGGCTATGCTGCCACATCAAGCCGTGGAGGCACTTTATGTTGGTTCCGGTACTTTGTATGAGCAGAAGCATTTAGAGTTGTTTAGAGATCGCGTAGCTATCTATCCGCTGGGTCTTACGGTGAAGCTCAGCACGGGGGAGAGCGGGGTTGTGGTCAAAATAGATCCAAGTACGCCTCATAGACCCACCGTACGTGTGATTACGGGTCCTGAAGGAGAGAAAGTCGTACCGTTTGAACGAGATCTGAGTAAAGCCCTCTCCGTTGTTATAGTTGACGTCGCAGAACAAGGTGATTCTCTAGGAACGCCAAATTGATAATTTATAGCAGCGTGGAGAGAAGATTAGGCTTGTCCGAAGATATGTCGGACGCCTATTTTTCGTCTCGCTGCTTTTATTTTTTTGAAATGTGAAGTAAGTAAAGAGAGCCAGAAAGACATCAAAAGTGCAGTTTTTTTGACTATCGTGGTATGATATAGGGTAAGTCATCGTTCTTTCTTCATGATTTTGGGTTAATAATAGGAATAAGATTTAAAGGAGCTAGTACAAATGAATGTTTTTAGACCATTAACATCTTCACCGAGGGAGCTGTCGCCAAGTTACGATCCATGGGATCCAATCACTTCTCTACGTAAGCATGGCCGCCATGTGCTAACGAGTGTGGAATTCACTGTAACCAATTTATGCAACATGCGTTGTGAGCACTGTGCTGTAGGTGATAGTTTAACCTCCAAAGAAGGAGATATGCTACCGCTTAAGAATATGCTGGACCGTTTAGAGGAAGTTGAGCATCTCGAGACCATTAGTATTACGGGCGGTGAGCCCATGTTCCGCGCCGGAACGGTGGATAATGTCATTGTACCATTGTTAAAATACGCCAAGGAGCGGGGAATCAGATCACAAATTAATTCAAATCTGACGATGCCGTATTCCCGTTATGAGAAGCTGCTTCCGTATCTGGATGTTATGCATATTTCATTTAATTATGTGAACGGTGACGATTTTCATGAAGTCGGTTTTGCGAACAGTGGTCATGCGGTTGCCAAGGAAGCCGCTTACCGGCTATATAATACAATGATTGAGAACTCTCGCCAACTAAGTGAGGATGGTATGTTAATTTCTGCGGAAACTATGATTAATTACCGTACCCACACTAAGTTGCCTGAAATTCATAAGCTGATTCTCGACATGGGAGCAAAACGGCATGAGGTTCATCCGATGTACAATTCGAGCTTTGCTTCCGCTCTGCCAGTGTTATCTTTGAATGAAATGCGGACAGCGATCCATTCGTTACTGGACCAGCGTGATCCAGAGGTATGGATGCTATTCGGCACGCTTCCGTTTTTTGCTTGCAGCTTCGTAGAGGAAGATCAGAAGTTATTAAGAAGAATGCGTGCAGAGAAGAATGTTACACTTCGTAATGATCCGGATGGCCGGAATCGTGTGAACGTAAATATGTTTACTGGAGATGTTTTTGTTACAGATTTCGCTGATATCGCAGCCTTTGGCAACATAGACAACCAAAAACTGGATGATATATTTATCGATTGGCAGACCAAGCATCCGCTGAACCAGAAGGTGAACTGTTACTGCGATGCAGCAGGTTGTTGCGGACCTAATCTGTTAGTAGCGGATATGTATTATCCGGAAGTTGATTTCAAAACTAGAAAAGCGATTAATCTGTAGAAACGAGGCGTTGTTAAAGTGGTGCATACGGAATTTGAAGTAGGGAGATTAATGCTTAATCTTTTGCTTGTTCTGGTGCTCGTATTATTGAACGGTATTTTTGTAGCAGCGGAGTTCTCATTAGTTAAGGTCAGGCAGTCTCGTCTGACCCAACTTGTCAGTGAAGGCAATAAAATGGCAGGATATGCGCTCAAGGTAAATAAGAAGCTGGATTCGTACTTATCTGCCACCCAGTTTGGGATTACACTTGCGTCGCTGGGGTTAGGTTGGGTCGGTGAGCCGGCCATTTCGGAGCTGCTCGTCGAGCCGTTAATGTATAAGATGGGAATTACCGATGGTACTCTGATTTCTACCGTCTCTGTCGTTATCGGATTTTCGATTATTACATTTTTACATATTGTACTTGGTGAGCTTGCACCGAAATCACTTGCCATTCAAAGAACAGAAGGGTCCGCTTTATTGCTCTCGGCTCCTCTGATGTTCTTCTATAATTTGTTCATGCCATTTATCTGGGTACTGAATGCATCGGCGAACGCATTGCTTCGTTTAGTGGGTGTTGAGCCTGCAAATGAGAGTGAGGCCGCCCACTCTGAAGAGGAAATTCGCATCCTGATGAATCAGAGTGCTAAGAGTGGTGTCATTGATAAAGATGAGATGAAGCTGATGGATAACATCTTTGAGTTCTCTGATCTACTCGCTCGTGAAGTCATGTTGCCTCGTACGGATATGGATGTGCTGTACAGCAATCTTTCGCTCGAAGAAAATATGAAGATTATTACCGAAACGAGACATTCACGATATCCGGTTGCTTTTGAAGATAAGGACCGTATTATTGGTTTTATTCATATTACCGACCTGCTGTTTGCTCCACCTGAGCAGCAGAATGATCTTACGACGCTGGTACGACCGATCCTTAACGTACCGGAGTCGATGGAGATTAGCCATACTCTGCGATTTATGCAGAAGAACAAAGCTCAGCTAACGCTGGTTGTCGATGAATACGGAGGTACAGCTGGTCTACTGACAGCAGAAGAAATTCTGGAAGAAATCGTAGGCGATCTGCATGACGAATTCGAAGATGAGCGTCCTAGTGTGGAACGCAACGGAGAGTATATTTCTGTTGAGGGCCGGATGTTGATTGAAGATGTCAACGATCTTACAGGTGTAGTGATCGAGGATGATGAAGTGGATTCTATCGGAGGCTGGTTGTTTAAGGAGCTGGAAGGGAATCCAAGCAAGGGAAAACGAGTGAAGGTTGAGGATGTTGTTTTTGAAGTTGAGGAATCGACGAGACTGCGGATTACCAGAATTAATATTCATCATGAACCGCGCGCCGAGGATGAAGAAAACTCTTCAGAACAAGATGAGGATAAAGAATAACCTATTGAAATTTGTAACGTATTGTTCCGGGTGATCAAGGATAAAATGAACTCCTCCTGCTAGAGCTGTATAGCTCATGACAGGGGGAGTTTTTTGTGGACACATAAAGGACATAACGCTCGACTATGCTAATGATTATATATGGTTTGAAAGCGGGGTCTAGATTGAAAAAGAAACTTCTTCTCGTTGAGGATGAAATTCGTATTCGTGAACTGGTGTCTGATTATTTCATACAGAATGATTGGGAAGTACTTGAAGCGGATAATGGAAGAGATGCATTGGTTTGGTTTGACTCACTGCTGCCGGATCTGCTGATTTTGGATATCATGATGCCTGCTAAGAATGGCTTCGAAGTATGCCGTGAAGTTCGTGGAAAATCAGCGGTACCTATCATTTTGTTAACCGCCAAATCCACAGATGACGACAAAATTTACGGATTTGAATTAGGAGCGGATGATTATGTTACAAAGCCATTTAGTCCAAAGGTGCTGGTAGCCCGGGCAAATGCGCTTATGAAGCGAGTTGAAGGCACCCATCAGCCTGAATCTAGCATAATAAAATTTGGTTCCGCGATGTTTAATACCTTGGCTCATCGTTTAGAGGTAGAAGATGCGGAAGTGGAGCTTACCCCTAAGGAATACGATCTTTTATGGCTTTTAATACGAAATAAAGGGATTGTCATTTCAAGGGATACGATCCTTAGTCGGATCTGGGGAATTGAATTTGAAGGAGATTCCAGAGTTGTGGATAGTCATATCAAAAAGCTGCGAAGTAAATTGGGTTATGAATCACGTTTTATTCGTACGGTGATTGGCACAGGGTACATGTTCGAGGAAGAGGTATGAGAAGACGGGGGATTACTTTTAAACTGTTTGTGATGACCGTTATCTTTTTCCTTTGCTTCTATGGCATGGTGATTCTAAGCCAATTGCTGTTATTTGACAATTTCTATCAGAAGCAAAAAGAGCACCGTGTAGAGAAACACCTTAAGAGCTTTGCTGCAAGGTATATAAGCGAGCCGTGGGGAAGCACTCGGACCTCCCAGGAACTCGTTCGGTTTATGCTGCGGAATAAAACACAAATGGTTATTTTGAAGCTGGATGGAAAGATGAATTCGGAAGATCCATTTCATATAAAGTTAATCGATGATGACGGAAAGAGTATGCTTGTCTCTTTATCCCTGTTCATGAATCAGTACGGAGATGCGCTTAGAGCAGCGAACATTAAAGTAGATGATCAGTTGAGTGTTGAAGGCGAACTACTGGATGAAGACAATTCTTCACCCGTTATTCTCTACCCCATAAGTATTACGAAAAAAGGGGGCGGAACAATAGGGGATGCGGAAGAGAGTGGGGTGATTCATGCATCTGGTACAGTTGCAGAAATTGTTCTGCCTGATCTGAAAATATGGAATCCACGCCAGGGAATATTGTTTGAGGCGCTAGAGGAATGGTTTCCTTTGACACCGGCGCAGATAGACGACTTCAAAAATTTGAAAATGCAGAAGCAAGACTGGATTGCTCCCTGGAGTGGTAGTCGCAATTCTGTGATTATTTTGCCCCTGAAGCAAAGTACCGGAGAAATCGAATTACTATTCACAGTCACCTCATTACAGGAAGTCAAGGATTCGAACGAGGCGTTGCGTTGGTTCTTTTTATATCTGGGAATAGGCGGCATTGTTCTAATTCTGGTTCTTTCTCTCTTCTTTTCAAAAATGGTAACACGTCCGCTTATTAAGTTAAACAACATAGCCAAACGGATGGTTTCTCTGGACTTTACAGGGGACACATCGATTCGGCAAAAGGATGAGTTAGGCAGCCTGTCTAACAGCATGTTCACCTTATCGCTAAGTCTGGATTCTGCTTTACGAGAGTTAAGAGAGGCCAATCAGCAGCTAGTTGAGGATATGGAGCAGAAACAAAGAATGGAGATCATGCAGCAGGACTTTTTTGCCAACGCCTCGCATGAATTGAAGACACCGCTCAGTATTATCAAAGGTTTTGCCGAGGGATTGGAAGACGGCGTTAGTGCAGGCAAACAGGATCACTATATTAAGGTGATTATTGAGGAAGCAGATAAAATGGAGTTTCTTGTTAAAAACATGCTAGATCTAGCGCGGTTGGAGTCGGGCACGATTAAACTTCGGAAAACTTCCTTTATGTTAAGTGAACTGACGGAAAAGGTGACGGACAAGCTGGTTCACTTGCTGAGTGAAAAGCATTTGGAGGTCATTATTATTCCTGCAAATGAATTACCGGTCTATGCTGATGTGAACTGGATCGAACAAGTGGTACTAAATTTTATGACCAATGCTATCAGACATGCGGAAGAGAGAAGCTCCATCACCGTTAATATTGAGAGTCATGCCCAGACTATTGTATTCACGATTCAAAATATAGGAGAATCAATCCCTGAAGATCAGCTGGAGCAGATCTGGGAACGGTTCTATCGGTCTGAGCCCTCTCGCAGTCGAATGACGGGCGGTACGGGTCTGGGGCTTTCTATTGCGAAGCGAATACTAGATATGCACGCTTGTATTTATACAGTGAAAAATACGGAGAAAGGTGTCAGCTTTACTGTGACTTTTGAAGGTTAAGCGAATCACTAAAAATACTATATTGAAAGGGGTGAAATCGTATGAAATTGAATTGGTTGCCTTCAATGTGCACACTTGCAAACTTAGGACTCGGATCCCTATCCTTGTATTTCACGATTCAAGAACGATATAGTCTGGCTTTATTGATGATATTACTCGCGGCAATATGTGATGTATTGGATGGATTACTGGCAAGAATACTGCATTGTACCAGCGAATTCGGTAAACAATTGGACTCATTGGCGGATATTATATCCTTTGGTTTAGCGCCAACCTTCCTTATCTTGTTGTATAAGTTAGAAGATGCTCACTGGATTGGACCTGCAGTTTCGGTTTTCTTTTTGATCTGTGGTGCACTTCGTTTGGCCAGATTTAATCTGTCGGCGCCTTCCAAGGGGTTCGTGGGAATGCCGATCACTGCTGCCGGAGTCATTCTGTCGATGATTTCTTTACTAGATGAACGTATGAAACCGGGTCTGGTCATCGTGTTAATGGCATTACTATCCGTAATGATGGTCAGTCGTATCCCTTTTCCGTCCCTTAAAAAATCCTTCAACAGGAAGTGAAACACCCATGCCTTGGATTATTGAGATCATTTCGCAGTACGGATATTTAGCCATATTTGCTCTTATGGCACTTGGGATTATCGGACTTCCTGTACCCGATGAGGTATTAATGCTGTTTGTAGGTTATTTATCCTCCGTTATGGTTTTGGATTTTTCACTTTCGGTATTGGTTTGTTTCATGGGATCTATCACAGGGATGCTTATCAGCTATACTATTGGTTTAAGACTAGGGCAACCTGTGGTAGAAAAATTCGGCAAGTGGGTGGGGCTTACACCCAAGCGTTTTGCCAGTATGAAAAGATGGTTTTTGCGGTTCGGTAACTGGACCATTTTTATTGCCTATTTTATTCCCGGTCTGAGGCATGTATCAAGCTATATTTCTGGTATCAGTGCTATGTCTTTCAAAAAATATATACTCATAACGACTGCAGGAGCGCTAACCTGGTCACTTCTTTTTGTTTCCATCGGCTTTTTTGTGGGGGCTAGGTTTTCCTTTTTATAGTCATTGGATGATAGCATCATTAATCGCAATCGAATGGAGCAAGATCAATGAATGTATTCAAGCGATTCTACGCGAACATAACCACCAGACGCTTTTTAATTCTCGCACTTATCGGGCTGCTGCTGTACAGTGTTCGAGGGATGCTTAATCTGGTGTTGCTGACGTTTTTGATTGCTTTTGTCATGAACAGCTTTCAGACCTTGCTTAGTAAAGGAATTGGTAAATTTGTGAAGGTTAACAGTAAGGTGATTATTGTCATTTTATACCTCGCTTTAATCGCTGTGATTGTACTGGCCCTTGCTAAATATCTTCCAAAAGTATTGGAGCAGATTAAGCAATTAACCATCTTCCTTACCAATCTCAAATCAGACGACCTCCCGCAGAACAAGATTACATTGTATTTGTATGATATGTTCAAGGACCTAAACTATCAGATCTACATCAAAAGAGGCATCGATTATGTACTGAAGGTTAGCAACTGGGGCGCGACTTTCGTTGTATCAACCATTCTAAGCTTTGTGTTTATTCTTGAGAAGAACCGGATCGTCAGTTTTACTTCTAGGATGAGAGAGAGCCGGATTGCCTGGTTTTATATAGAGCTGGAGTATTTCAGCCGACAATTCATCGTTTCCTTTGGGAAAGTAATTGAAGCGCAAATTCTTATTGCCTTGTTCAATACCTGCCTTACTGTTATTGGCTTATGGTTGCTTAACTTCCCATATTTATTTGCCCTATCGATCTTGATTTTTCTGCTCAGTCTCATTCCGGTGGTTGGTTTTTTGATTTCGCTCATTCCGCTCTTAATCATCGGCTACAACATCGGCGGTCTGACAACAGTCACTTATGTGCTGGCGATCATTGCGGTGTTGCATTTTATCGAAGGCTATTTCTTGAATCCCAAGTTGATGTCCACAAAAATGAATTTGCCGATGTTCTACACCTTCAGCGTGTTATTGTTCTCTGAGCATTATATAGGTGTCTGGGGACTTATTCTTGGCATTCCCATCTTTGTATTTATGTTGGATATCCTTGAGATTAAGCACGAGGATTCTTTCAAAGGAGCTAACCCCTAAGCGTAATACTAAAAAAAGGTCCAATTGAAAAGCTGTTTCCGGTATATTTCCGGGGACAGCTTATTTTTCGTGTAAATTACACGAAAAGTTCAAGCCTAGGGGCTTTTTTTGTAAATAACGTTTTATATTGTGTTCTGCTGTCATAAGTTAGCTAAGGAAGCAATGTTCAGATTCTTCAAAGAAGGAACAGGAACAAAGGAGGTACGAAAAGATGGAATCACAGGTACGGAGGTACACCCCCTTTAGGGGCCCGTTTGATCCTTGCCCGCCGGTGCCGTTCAAGACTTATGTAGTTCCACCCAATCAGTTCGTTAATTTTCAGCCGCCAGATTTACCTCAGTTTAGTTTGCAGGAGGCGCTAAGGGTTGGCACGTTATGGCCAGCATTTTACAGCCCATATGAGTCCAAGTGCAAAGGAGGAGGGAAATAGATTATGGAGGCAAATCCTTGCGATCAACGTTATTATGAATTGCTTGAGCAACTGCAGACACTTGACTTTGCCTTAGTGGAGTTGAACTTATATCTAAATACTCATCCTGATGATTTGAGAAGTATTGAACAATTTAATCAGCTGACTCAGGAACGTACCAAGCTCGCGAATCAATTTCAGGAATTATACGGTCCGCTGCAGAATTTTGGCAGAGCCTATTCGAAATGTCCGTGGGAATGGAATCAGACGCCTTGGCCTTGGCAGGTGTAAGAAGAGTGCAACTGTAAGGAACTAAATTTCTAGAGGAGGGGAAGTTTCCGAATGTGGATCTACGAAAAAAAACTGCAATATCCGGTACGGGTCGGTAAATGTGATATCCGGATGGCGCGTTATTTAAGTGAGCAATATGGAGGAGCGGATGGCGAGCTCGCCGCAGCCCTGCGCTATATGAATCAAAGATACACGATCCCAGATAAAGTGATTGGCGTTTTGAACGATATTTCTACTGAGGAATTCGCCCATTTGGAAATGATAGCCACTATGATTTATAAGCTGACAAAGGACGCTTCGGTATGTGAGCTAGAGGAAGCTGGGCTAGGTCCACATTTTGCGCAGCATGATCACGCGTTGTTCTATTCGAACTCTGCCGGCGTACCTTTTACAGCAGCCTACATTCAAGCTAAGGGTGACCCGCTGGCTGATCTTTATGAGGACATTGCAGCGGAAGAAAAGGCCCGGGCTACATACCAGTGGCTGATTGACATGACAGATGATGTGGATCTGCAGGATAGCCTTAAGTTCCTGAGGGAGCGGGAGATTATCCATGCGATTCGGTTTAAGGAAGCGGTACAGATTATTATTGATGATCGGAATCAGAAGCGGGTATTTTGAGGGAAGTTGTCGCATTACTATTATTTATATATCAATGAACTTTATGACCGCTCTCGATGGAGACGGTCTTTTCTCTGTTAAAATGATCTTCTTCTCTTTGTGAGGGTGAACAAAATGATATAATTAAGAAACGTGGTTAATGGCAAAAATGATCAGATTGTTGATCAGCGAAGGAGAGAGACTGATTTGAAGAATACTATTATCGAATACTGTTTGAAAAAGAAAGGGGCGACTCAGGAGCATCCGTTTGGACCCACTCCATTGGTCATCAAAGTTGCTGATAAAATGTTCGCACTTATTTTTGAGGAAACAGGGAAGGTTGTTCGCTTAAACTTAAAATGTGACCCGATTATTGCGGAGAACTTAAGAGAGCAGCATGATTGCGTACGACCAGGCTTTCATATGAACAAAAAGCACTGGAATTCAATCATGATCGATGGATCCCTGCCGACGTCGGATGTCTTTGACATGATTGACCATTCCTACGATATGGTTGTCAAAAAGCTTCCTAAAAGCCTCCGAGAAGCTATAGTGGAAATGAATTAATGAATAATCAAATGAAGGATCGTTTTGCCAACCAAAGTATACCCAAGCTTATTTTCTTATTGGCTATTCCTGCCGTTATAGCTCAGCTAATCAATGCCATGTACAGTGTAGTTGATCGGATGTTCCTCGGAAGGATGGAGGAGGGGGGAACGCTAGCCTTATCCGCTATAGGAATTTCTTTTCCGATTATTATGTTGATTTCAGCATTTGCCGCTCTAATCGGAGCTGGAGGGGCTCCCCTAGCGTCCATAAAGATGGGCGAAGGTGAACATAAAAAAGCTGAAGAATTACTAGGAAGTTGTTGTACTATGCTACTAATGGCATCCGTAATCCTGACAGCTTTGTTTCTTATCTTTAAGTCCCCATTCTTAACGTTGTTCGGAGCGAGCCACGATACATTGCCGCTAGCCGACGATTTTTTAAGCATATATCTTATTGGAACTGTGGCAGTGCTTATTTCTTTAGGGTTGAATCCATTTATTGCAGCACAAGGATATGCCAAAACAGCCATGCTCACGGTATGCATTGGTGCAGTTGTGAATATCGTCCTTGACGCCATTTTTATTTTTGAGATGAATATGGGAATTAAGGGAGCAGCATTGGCTACTGTCATTGCACAATTTATTTCAGCTACTTGGGTATTGGGGTTCTTAGTCTCTAAACGAGCTCATCTGCGCTTGCGTCTATCGAACATGCGTATTAAACCTAAAGAAGCCGCTAAGGTACTTGCATTGGGACTATCTCCATTTATTATGACGTCGACCGAAAGTTTAATTCAAATCGTGTTTAACACGTCCTTAGCTAAATTTGGAGGCGATATGTACGTTGCTGCCATGGGGATTATGGGAACACTAATGCAAATCTTTGGGACGTTGTTATCTGGGTTTGCGCAAGGGGCACAACCTATTATTAGCTATAATTATGGAGCTCGCGATTTTGCACGTGTAAAATCCACCATTTTATATTGCAGTGTTTTTTGTGCTGCTTTTGGATTGTCGATGTGGAGCATAGCCATTTTTGTCCCGCAGTTGCCCATTATCATTTTTACTAATAATACTGAGCTTGTGGCTCTGACTGCTAGATTAATGAAAATATTCTTCCTTGGCACCTGTATTTTTGGTATTCAATTAGCTTTTCAACAAGTATTTATTGCTTTGGGACAAGCACGAGTTTCTATTTTTATCGCGATCTTGCGTAAGATTATCTTGCTTATTCCATTAGTACTTTTGCTCCCGACATTTATTAGCCCGAAAACAGATGCAGTGATTATTGCTGAACCTATTGCTGATTTTTGTGCGGCACTGACTTGCTGTGTTTTATTTGGACTAACGATAAAGAAACTATTTAAAGATAGATCTGATAACGCTGGGATGGTCTGAAAAAGTTTATAATAAACGATCGGAAGCAGATGTTCTGAGGGATGTTGCGCTTTCCTATCCTATTACAACAGCCTACATTCAAGCTAAAATCATATTTCAAACAAAAGCCGGCAAGCTTCCCTTAGAAGCTTGCCGGCTTAGTTCGTGATTTACATATATTGAGGCTGGGATGCCCAATTATTTAGCTTACTCTATTCTTTGTAGCAACGAATTGCTGGTTTAGCTCGGAGTAATTAAGTTCAGCAGTATGGTTCAAGTTCATATCAGCGATGGACAAGTTCTCCTGTAAGGAGATATATACAGCGAACATACCGGCGGCTTTGATCGCTTCTACCCCGGCGACTGCATCTTCTACCCCGACGCAGAATTGCGGATCTACCCCAAGCGCGTCCGCGGCGGTCAAGAATACTTCCGGGTCTGGTTTGTTGCGGGCAAGCTTGGCTGCATCTACAATAACTCCGAAGTCTTTCTCCATACCTAGAAGACGGATAACTGTAAAGGCATTTTTGCTTGCGGAGGCAATGCCGGTCTTCACTCCGTGGGCCTTCAGCTCGGTGAGCAATTCAGAGATGCCAGGCAGCACATCGGCCGGGGTTACCTGCTGAATGAGCTGCTGATAGAACTCATTTTTGCGGGTCGCCATTTTCTCCATCTCTTCGGGGGAGTAAGTGTGCGGAATTGCTGCTTGTCCAAGCAGCAATTCCAGTGAAGCTATGCGTGATACACCTTTTAGGTTCTCATTGAACTCTCGGGTGAACGGAAGTCCCAGTTCTTTCGCGATCATACCCCAAGCCTGATAATGATATTCTGCGGTATCCGTAATAACGCCGTCTAGATCAAAGATTACGGCTTGAATTTGAGAGGCTGCATTCATTGTGTTGTGCTCCTTATGAATTAGGCTTGTAGTGCCTGAGTTAACGTTTTATTGTTGCCCAGAGTCACTGATTGGCCGTAGAGAATTAGATCAAGTGCTTCACCCTCTAACAATTCCAGCTCCACGCCTTCCTCGCGAATGGTTACAGCAATGAGACGCCCGCGGAAGGTGAGCCGGAAGTTGTATTTCTGCCAGCCAGTTGGTAGGGACGGAGCGAGCGATAGGCCGTTTTCCTTAAGACGTGTTCCGGCAAAACCGTACACAATGGCCATCCACGTTCCACCCATATTAGCGAGATGTAATCCGTCTTTGGTGTTGCCGTGTGTATTATCGAGATCCAGTCGTGCAGTCTCGATAAAGTAGTTATACGCCTTGTCCTTGTACCCGATTTTCGAGGCCATGATGCTAAATATGCAAGAGGACAGAGAAGAGTCATGGGTAGTGATTTGCTCATAATAATCATACGATTTGCGAATCGTTTCTTGCGACTGCTCGTCTTCCAGCAAGTAATGAGCCAGTACGGTATCCGCTTGCTTGCAGACCTGATAACGGTACAGGGTAAGCGGGTGGTAATGCAGCAGCAGCGGATGTTTCTCCGGTGGTGTATTCTCGAAATCCCAGACTGCTTTGCGTAAAAAAGTATCATCCTGCGGGTTAATGCCTAGCTTCTCATCGTAAGGGAGGAACATGGCATTCGCCGCTTTCAGCCAGCTATCCGCTTCCTGTTCAGTAACATGCAGTCGGATACACAGCGCTTGGAAGGCAACCTTATCATACTCCTGAAGCCGAGCGAAACTGCGTGCGGCCCATTTTAGATTATGTTTGGCCATTACATTGGTGTAATAGTTATTGTTCACCAGACAAGTGTACTCATCTGGACCGGTTACTTCGTCAATGTGGAATTTACCTTCGTAAAAATGACCGATTTCCATCCACAACCGCGCGGTCTCAAATAGCACCTCTGCGCCGTATTGGAGCAAAAAGGCGTCATCTTCTTCCGCCAGATGATATTGGATATAGCTATAGGCTACATCGGCACTGATATGATATTGGGCTGTGCCGGAAGGGAAGAAGGAGGAACATTCCGTACCTGAGATCGTCCGCCATGGGAACAATGCCCCTTGGGCATGGCCCATTTCTTTAGCACGTTCCCGTGCTTCCCCCAGCTTGGAGTACCGGTATAATAGGAGCTGCCGGGCCAAATCAGGAGAAGTCATTAGGAACACGGGGAACATATAAATTTCCGTATCCCAGAAATAATGGCCTTCGTATCCTTCTCCGGATAAACCTTTGGCAGAGATGTTGCTATGCGCGTCGCGTCCGGCTGATTGCAGCAGTTGATAAAGGTTGAAACGTATACCCTCCTGAAGCGACAAGTCGTTCTCAATGACTATATCGGAACGCTTCCAGAAGTCAGCCAAATAATGCGCCTGCTGTTCCAGCATGTCTTCAAAGGAGAGGTGCTTCAATGATTCCTGTACCTGAATACCGGTATCCACAAGCATTTGTTCATGTCGTAGTGTATCGGTATAGACATTCCATTTGGTCAGCGATAGTGGCCCAGACAAGGAGGAGGTTGCAGTCACTGTAGCATCGGTTTCTCCTGCCTGAGTTTCAACTTGCCAGTCACCTACCCATTCATGACGGGTGACACAGGAGGTTCGCAGATCCGAAGCCATCGTCTCATTCTCCAAGCATACATATTCACCCCGAGCTTCGCACGCTACTACGCTCAGTCGTTTGGAATGTCCTGCAGCTACACGCGGGTCATTCGGGTTCGTATAGTTGCTAACATCGCCATTTACACGAGATACAACTTGGATTGGGCCATTGAAATTGACAGGCTCAACAGTCAGATGAATGGCAAAAAGTTCACGGGTAGTGAAAGAAACGAGTCTACGGAAATGCAGCTTGAGTTCTTTACCGGAGGGGGATTTCCAGTGGATTTTACGCTCCGAGTATCCCTTGTCCAGATGGAGGTTACGCTCATAGGCGAGGACACTCTCTGCTGTAAGTGCAAATGGCTCCATATCTTCGCCTATATAAATATTTAACCCTTGGGAATCTATAATATTAACCAGTTTTTGCTGGGTACCTGGAAAGGCGAATAGCTTCTCCCCATAGGGAATGTCAATCACATCGTGAAAGGCGTTCAAATATGTTCCGCGGATACTGCGGATTTCTTTATCGGAATACCCTTCTTCAAAATTGCCACGCACGCCCAAATATCCATTCCCCAGCGCAAAAATACTTTCTAAATTCAGCAGGGTATCTGCCGACAATCCCTGATTGGCAATGCTCCAGCTCATGCTTATGTTTCCTCCCTTGATGGTTATGAATTGAATTTTAAGTCTGAAAGGGCTAGAATTATACTAAATTATTTAGGATATTATCAAAATTTTTAGGTGAGGTTAGCACGTATGGATCAACTTAAAGGACAACATAAACTGCCGGAATATTGGTCCACACGTTCTGTGGATCTTTCAGAGGGATTTGTCCATCCTCCGCTGGATTATGAACATGAGCTTTTGGAAGCAATCCGACTCGGTGACGAGAACCGAGCACTAGAAGCACTGCATAGAATTAACGCAATGGAAGCTGCTACGCTAGCCCGATATCCGCTGCGCTCCAAGAAAAACGCTATGATTGCATCCTGCACCTTGTTTACACGTGCTATTATCCGGGGTGGTGTTGACCCTGAGACAGCTTTTCAGCTGAGTGATACGTTCATTCGTGCGGTGGAGGCTACGACGGAGCTTGAGGCACTTCATCGATACGAATATGAAATGGTCCTGCAATTCATTACAGTGATGCGCCAGCAAAAGGAGAATCTTCACTATTCACATATTGTCAATCTATCCGTATATTTTATACGCGAGCATTTGTTTCAAGATTTGAACCTTAGCCTGATCTCTCGGCATGTCGGTGTGCATCCCAGTTATTTGTCCGACCGCTTCAAGCGTGAAACGGGCATGCCGCTCACGGAATTTATCAACCGGCGTAGAATTGAGGAGTCGCAGTCGATTCTTATTCACACGAATCAGTCTATTTCCGAAATCGCTTTGATGTTTAAATTTTGCAGCCAAAGTTACTATACACAGTTATTTAAAAAATACACGGGCTTGACCCCGAAGCAGTTTCGCCGGGACGGTGGAGCAATTACGAAATGAGAGAAGCTCAGCTTCAATAGCCAAACTCGCCTTTCTCCGCTCTAAATGAGATTATAAATCCACTAAATAAGTAAGAGAGATGATCAGATGGCCTATTCCCATCATGTCAATTTTCCCAATGTGCCTAGCATTTTGTCTGAACCCTAAAGTTTCACTGGCACAGTAGGGCAATTTTAATTGTAAAAAGTACAACTATATGAGGGGACGGCTACTATTTTCGATTAATAAGTGTAATTCGTACAACTAAAAATCCCGATCACACACAATTTTCTTCATTTTCTATTAAATAAGTGTACAATGTGCAACTAAATGGGTGTTGACGTCAGATAGAGATATTTTAATTGTATAAAGTGCAACTATGGGGCTGCCCATATGCATCATTGTCCTATGGTAGGGGGGAATGGCGCGTTTATTGCAAAGGATGGAGAGGTGATTTCGACCATACATTTTGACTCGCAGACTTCGGATAGGATATTGAAGTTAATTGAAGAATTTGAAGCGACTTGTTTGATTGACAGTCACTGGGACTATGCGTATTCGGGTTCCCATGACCATCCCATTCGTAGAAATGTAGATCCAGAGCAACGCGCCAAAAATGTTAGTCCGTCTGAGCTGGATGAGCTTGTGAAAGTAGTTTTTTTGAGTAGTCTGAACGGGGAACAGTTAATAGAGCAGCTACATAGAATGCCTGTTGTGATCTATAAACATGGACAAGAGGACATTATTGATATAAGCCCTAAAGGCGTAAACAAATGGACAGGACTACAAAGATTGGGCGTAGAACCGCAGCAATTTATTGCTTTTGGCAACGATGCTAATGACATAGAAATGTTTAGACAATCCGCACACTCGGTTTGTGTTGCCGAACATATAGCCTTGGGAGAAGTAGCAACGGAACGGGTGGGTAACGGAGAAGAGCAGATTGTTAGAAAAATAATGAAGCTGGCGGAAGGGCTGCGATCTACGTGACAATTAACTCTACAGCTCAATAGCTCGGAGTCCATCAGCTGACCTAGCAAGGGTAGCGAGAACATAGTTCAATAAAAAAACCTGCCATTAAATCGGCAGGTTTTGGCATGTATAAGCTGAAATAAGTGCAACAACTATTAGGTTATATAAGTTCTTGGCGGCGATGTAAATAACGATAGAGCACACAGCCGGATATGGCGCATATCGCCGCACATAATCCGATAAATCCATAGCCAGCTTGAAGTCCGCGCAGCAAGCCTGTTTGCGTCTCCGCACCGTACAGCCGCTTCACACCTTCGATCACAGCACCTATAGCATAGTTGCCGATTACGCTACCCACTCCCATTAACGTAACTGTAAATGTGATGGCGGTGTCACTGCCGTGAGGGTACCTTTTCGCGATAAAAGCCATAACGGTAGGATAAATCATCGCAATACCGATCCCTGCTGCGGCGAATAGAAAGGCGAATTTTTCTCCACCCAAAATTGCGGCAAAGGTACACAGGGCAGAGAAGGCTGAAAATATAATGAGCGATAGATTAAATCCAATCTTATCTGTAACCGGCCCCAATAGGAGTCTTGCTAACGAGAAGCAGAGAAAGAAGGTGGACAGCATTCCAGAAGCTGTAACCGTATCCCACTTGTATGCTTTTTCAAGAAAATTTACGAGCCATCCGCCTACGGCAAGCTCCGATACTACACCGAAGGACAGGATTAGAACCATTAGCCATAAAGCCGGATCACGGACCAGTGATTTTAGTGGAATTCGGTCCTCATGCGAAAGATCGTCACCCGGAAACGTACTCCGTAAGGCAAATAGAATAGGGAGTAAAGACAAGCTAAGCATTATTAGATACATTCCACGCCAATCAAGTGTATGACCGAATATACTTACCGTCATTAGCCCTGTAGCCAGAAGTGGAGCTAACGTGGAACTAAACCCGTAAAAGAAATGGGATAAGTTCATCATGGTCCCGGTATTTTTAACGAAGATACGTGCTCCCAGAATGGCAAGTCCAATCTCAAGCATTCCGTTTCCGATATACATCAGGAAGTAGGAAGCCGAGAAGAGGGGGTAGCTATGTGAGATGTAAATTAGAACGCCAGAGAATATCATGGATGCGAAAGCAATAATACTGACAGCCTTGATCCCCCACTTGCGAACCAATACAGCTGTAAAAGAACAGGCGATCAAATAACCTAGTGCGTTTAGGGATAGCAGGGTACCTAGCTGCTTTTCATCCAAATTAAAGTCAAACTGAATTCTTGGAATGGCTGGCCCTTTAATATTTTCGGATATCCCAAACACAATAAACCCTAAAAAGATCGTTGCCAATTGCATGGCATAAACCTTATTAAATCCGCCAAAGCGCTTTTTCAACGTGAGAACCTCCAGAATCGGGTATCTTTATTGCTCGGTGTCTCTATAGTACTCTTCTTTAAGTTTTTCCCAGTGTTGTTTATCGTCCTCCGTAATTTCTCTTAGCACTCTGCAAGGATTCCCCACGGCAATTACATTGTCAGGGATATCTTTAGTCACGACTGAACCTGCGCCGATGATTACATTGTTGCCGATATTTACTCCAGGATTGATTACGGCATTTCCGCCAACCCACACATTGTTTCCAATGGTAATCGGTGTACCGAATTCGAGCATACTAATACGAACGTCCGCATCAATGGGATGGCCGGCGGTATACACGCTTACTCTGGGTCCAAAGAGAACATTTTCACCAATCGTTACTTTTGCTACGTCCAGGATAATGCAGTCGAAATTAGCATAAAAGTTATTGCCAACTGTAATATTGCTGCCATAATCACAGCGGAAAGGCGGCTCAATATGCAATGATTTGCCCGTAGACTCAAATAATTGCTTAAGTAACTCTACTCTATATTCGCCTTGTTCTTCCGTCGTATTGTTAAATAGACGGGTGAGCATTCTGGATCTTTTGCTATCTTTAGCTAATTCTTCTCCGCCCGCCATGTAAAGCTTTCCTGCAATCATATTCTCTTTGTTTGTTGCCATTCGTAATTCCTCCTGAAGTTCTTGTTAGTTTTAGCGGCGCTTTTCAACCAGTTGCAACGAATAGGTCAAGCTTTCCAGCGTGATCGCAATTAATCCGTTCATGTAATAATCATCAGAGTGATCCAGCACAATTAGATGAGGCATATGCTCGTCTGGAATGAATGCCAGACAATTTTGATAGATATGTGGTATATCCTCTTGTCTAACTTGTTCGCCTGTGAGCGCTATCGTCTCAGGGTTAATAACTGCCGTCAATGAGGCAATGGTGTGAGCTGCTAAGGGGATAAATGTTTCTGTCTGCCCTAAACGAATGAATTGCTCGTCACGCGAGATTCCAAAAGGTAAAAATGAGACTTCGCCCGCGAATCTAGTATTTCCTTTGTGGATATGCCCGTCGATCATCATCCCTGCACCCGGAAAGGCACCTTTGATAAAGGTCAGCACGACTATGGTTTTGTCCTCTTCGTAATCCTGCTGCTTATAGAATCCGTAAACGGTTAGATTCATGTCATTTTCGACCGTGACTTCAACCTCGTATTTCTCTCTGAGGAGTGATTCTAAGGGAGCATGAATTAAAGTCTTGATATCACAAATATTAATGACACCTTGGTGAACCAGTCCCGGGATTCCGATACCAACGGCTTTGATGTTGTTATAGGCTTGAATTAGTGTGCCTACTAAACGATCTATGGTCGTAGCATCAATACTCTCAGCTTTGATATATCCGCCATCGACACGTTGACCAACGGAATTCGTTACTGTATAGGTTAAGGATTGTAGCCCATCTTCAATTTTGGCATAGATGCATGCGATGTAGGAGAAATCAACATTATAGATGAATCTTCGAGCCGGCCGACCTCCATTGGAAGCCTCCAGCTCCGTCTCAATGACTTCACCTGTCTCCATAAGTTCATTCAATATATTTCCGCAAGTGGCAATACTTAATCCGGTGGCGCTAGCAATCGTTGATTTGGTTCCTTCTTTCATCGACTTTAAGGCTTGCTTGATAAGCTCCTGATTTATCTTTTTAACACGAATAGAATTGTTTGCGATTTGGTTTATTTTATTCACCTCTAGACTTTTGAAAAAGGTTATTAAAAGTGTTATCAATACTATAACTTGGTGTTTTATAAATGTCTATATTAGTTGAACTTTAAATTTTTCTATTAAGGTAATTGTGTGACTGCGGTGAACGCTTGGACTTCCGGCCGCTATTGTCCCCAGATTTCTTGATTATATACCGTTTTTCACGGTTGAAATCTGGTGACAGTCCACGCTTCCTTATTGAATGTTGCTAAGTTCAAAGTGTCTAGCCAATGATTTTATAATAGTAGATCGTCGCATGTAATTCACCGTTAGCTGATATTGCATAGTATGGTATACGTCCAGCTTGTATGTAGCCCATTGAAGTATAAAGGAGGTTGGAAGGGTCACCTTCTCTTGTATCCAGCACGATTAAAGACCTGTCTTCCTGCGTAGCTCTTTCCTCAGCTTTTTGCATTAGTGAACGAGCAATACCATTCCGGCGATAATTAGGGTGTGTCATCAGCTTTGCGATTTCGCCTCGATGTGTTCCGTTTGCTTTTGTACTTAAATGTAGTTGTACACTTCCTACGATAATCTCATTCATTGTTGCGACAAAAAGGATCACATCGGGAGCCAAAACATTGTGCCAGTATAAGACAGAGTCTGACGCATCTAAGGGTGGTAAAAAACCAATGGAGGCTCCATCCTCCACGACCTGTATAAGTAGCTCTGAAAGCTCATCTATAGATTCTTCAATCGAAAATAGTTGTTCAATGCTTACAATATTATTCATGTTTTTTCCTCCAGCACTTTTAAGTTTAAAAATATAGCGAAATCATAACTGAATACATATAATTTGTATAACGAATTTTATAGATCGCAATCATTAATATTTTGAATCATAGAGGGTGCAATCCATGGACTTATCTCAATTAGAAGCTTTTTTGGCAGTATGCAGAATCCGAAATTTCACCAAGGCCGCAGAACATCTACATATCTCCCAGTCCGCCGTTACCGCAAGAATAAAAGCATTAGAAAACGCCGTGGGCAAAGTGCTCCTTACACGTGATAATCGGAATGTTAGCTTAACGCAAGCAGGGATTTCCTTTGTTCCATATGCTGAGCGGATGCTTCGTTTGTTTGAAGAGAGCAAGGTGACTCTATCCGAAGAGTTGGAGAACTATATCATTTTAAGTGGGCCTGGGTCCGTATGGCATTATTATTACCTGGAGCATATTCTTTCATTTAGACGTGATCATCCGAAGGTGGCTATCAAATTCCTAAGTTATATTGATTCCAGTTATATGATTCGTGATCTTTTGTTGGATGGAATTGTACAAATTGCGATTAAATATGACCCGCCGGAACACCCCAAGGTAACCAAACACTTCTTGTTTGACGATGAGATTGTTCTGGTTTCCACGCAATTAAGAGAGACATCTATACGCAAGGAGGATTTTTTTCAGCGTGAGTATTGTCATTTAGAGTGGGGAGGCCCATTTCCAGAATGGTTTTCCAGTATAGTTGGACCAGGCTATGTGCCTGCACTTCAGACCGATCACTCGATGATTATGCTGGACATGCTGCTACTAGGAGAAGGCTTTGGATTTCTACCCCGATCTATTGCACAGCCGTATCTCGATCAACAGAGGCTATTTCAACTTCAATGTGAGTTAGACATGCCGATCACAAAGGCCTACGCGCTTTATTTAACAGAGAATACCGAAGATATTCGTGTACGGCTTGGGCTGGAGATGCTTGGGGTGGATAGGTAAGGCGTATTTGTATCGTATCTTATTTTTGGCTAATCAGAACCGTGTTCTGGGTGGCTTTTTTATATGGAAATTATGGATTCTAATATAAATAAGCGTATCGTAATTTTATCTGCTCATATCATATCCGACGTTGATCATATCGCCAAGTAGGTGCTTATGATGGGACGAGGGGAGTTACTACATCAAGGAACGATTAAGGAATTGACTAAGGATCTGGAAGGAGAGGTTTGGGAAGCCGTTGTGCCCGGACGGATGCTCGCTCAAATCGAAGAATGGCGATTGCAATTTTCTATTTTGTCAGCTTCTATCCATCCGGTACAAATAGTCTTAGATAGACGCTTACCTGAGTGCCGATTATACTGAGTAATGGTAACAATTTATGAGAGTGATTGGAAGCGACTAACAATCAGGAACTTGAGAGATTTTTGTGAGAGCAGTGGGGTAGGATAGTAGAATTACTCGCATAGAGAGGAGCCTGAAGGTTGAGGACGATGAAATATCGGGGAATAGTCGGGATGGGGCTGTTTTTTATCCTCGCGATTTCCCTATTAGTAAGTATTATTTCCCCAACAATTCAGGGTCAAGTAACCCCGGTGGCCAAGCAGGGCGTATTGGATTTGTCGAAGTGGGATTTTGAGGAACAAGGACTAGTTGATCTAGACGGAGAATGGGAGTTTTATGAGAATGAATTACTGAGTCCCTCTGAGATTCAGCAAAGCAGTAATAAGAAATCTACATATCTTTCTGTCCCAGGCACATGGAAAGGTAAGGGCTTAGAAGATGGGATGGACAGAAAGGGTGCTGGCACCTATCGACTTAAAGTGTTAGTCCAAGATTCGGATGAGATCCTTGGTCTAAAAATACGAAGTATACGCATGTCTCAAAAGTTATTTATCAATGGGAAGCAAGAGGGAGAGAACGGGGTTCCTTCAACACAAAGTGAGTCATTTAAGCCTGGGAATACTCCGTATACGGTATTTTTTCAATCTAATAACCGAGAGATAGAAATATTAATTCAAGTCTCTAATTTCAACTTTATCACTGGGGGGATCGTGAATTCAATCCCACTGGGCGCACAAGCCGATATTACAAAAGTGAACAGTATTCAGATCGGCACTGACATTGGAATTATTCTGATTCTGGGGATGTTTGGTGCTTACCATCTCAGCTTCTATTTTGTCGGGCGTAGAGAAAAAGCCTATTTGCTCAGCGGTTTATATTTGCTTATTCTTTCTATGAATAATTCTCTATATGGAGAGAAGATATTTCAACAGTTATTACCCCATTTCCCTTTTGAATCAACCTATAAGATGTTGGAAATAAGCCAGTTTGTTGGGTCAATCATCATTATTATGTTTTACTGCTCGGTGGAGTCTAGGTTGATGTCAAGTAAGAGGATGAGGATCGTGTTATCTCCATTTGTCTTTTACTTGTTTTCGGTTTTGGTACTGCCGTATGATGTGCACATTCGTATGAAATATGTATTTGTTACTTATCTTGGAGTCGTTATGATCACAATTATTGTGAGAATGATCTATTTATATGTTCGCAGTCAGAGCCAAACGACGGATCGAAAAGAATTGTTTTTGTTCATTGGCGGTGCGATTTCACTCCTGATTTTTTTCATTGATGTAAGTCTCTATTCTGAAAATGCTCTGCAGACCGATTTGTTGGGTAAGTGCGGAGTGATTGGTTTTATTGTTTTCTTCAATATTATGTTAGCTGTACGATTCTCCAACGCTTACGACAAGACGGAAACGCTGTCCCGTCAGCTGCTAGTCTCGAATCAGCTTAAAGATGAATTTCTGATGAACACATCTCATGAGATCAAAACCCCATTGCATGGCATTATGAATATGACATCCTTTTTATTAGAAGATGGCGAAGATAATCTGTATCCGATACAGAAACAGAATCTTTGGTTGATTAAGGACACTTCTACGAAGCTGTCTATGCTTATTCAGGATTTGATTGATGTTAGTCTTTTGAAGCATGGAGAATTACGATTACAGCAGACAGTGGTTGATCTAAGAGTGGCTTCCCAAATTGTATTTGATGTGTTGCAGTTTGAACTTGCGGGAAAATCGGTGAGATTAGATAATCAGGTGGAACCCGATGTTTGGGTGCTTGCAGATGATAGCCGACTAAGACAGGTAATGTACAATTTAGTTCACAATGCGATCAAGCATACGGATGAAGGATTAATTCAGATAAAAGCTTATGTAGAGGGAAATACGGTGACTGTCGCGGTGGAAGATACAGGAACTGGGATATCCCCCGATATGCATACGGCCATATTCGAATATTTTGAACAGGTCGATAAACCTCTTCCGCAAGATGGCTACACAGGAATGGGCGTTGGTTTGTACATTAGCCGGAAGCTCATCGAACGGATGGGTGGTGAGATTAGGGTAGATTGGTCTGAGATTGGCCAAGGCACTCGAATGATCTTCACATTGCCCAAAATAGAGCGGATTCCAGGCTACCTCGAAGCAGCAGCTACAGGGGCGGGACAGCACGCGCATTTTGAGCAGACCTCGCTTGATATTGTAGATCAAAGCGGATATACAATCCTAATTGTGGATGATGAAGCATCTAATATCCATATTCTGCTGAACATTTTAAGACGGCATCATTATAATGTAATTACTGCGTTTTCAGCGAATGAAGCAATAGACAAAATGGAGCAATACCCGAATGTGGATCTAGTCATATTAGATGTCATGATGCCGGGTATTTCAGGAATTGAGCTATGTAGAACATTACGGGTACGTTACTCCATTCTGGATTTACCTATTCTGTTTGCTACAGTTAAGGACGCACCAACGGATATAGCGCTTGGCTTCAGGGCTGGGGCGAATGATTATATCACTAAGCCATTTGATGGCGAGACACTGATGGCGAGAATTCAGACGCTGATTGCTATGAAAACATCGATACAGGAAGCGATACGAAATGAGTATGCTTTTCATCAAGCACAAATTAAGCCTCATTTTCTGTATAACGCACTGAGTAGTGTAATCTCTTTCTGTTATACAGATGGAGAGAAAGCCGCTTATTTGTTATCCATGCTAAGTCAATACATTCGTTATATTCTCGATATGGATCGGTCCACTTTAGTTGTTCCGTTACACCGGGAGTTAGAATTGATTCAAGCTTATGTGGAGATCGAAAAAGCTCGGTTTGGAGAGCGGTTCGATTTTATTTTTAAAATGGATGAGGGTCTACGTTCTGTTGAGATTCCTTCCTTATGTATTCAGCCGTTTGTCGAAAATGCGATCAGACATGGGTTGTTTGAAAAAGAGGGTCAGGGCAGAGTTTCGCTCACGGTTCAAGCAGGCGGTAACTATATGAAAGTTATCATCGAAGATGATGGTATAGGTATTCCAGATGATCTGCTATATCAATTAACCGGAGACGGGCAGCTAGATGGCAGCATCGGTATCCATAACATTCGAAAGCGTATAGGCGCTATCCCCGGAGCCACCCTTACCATTCATTCCGACCTTGGGTTCGGAACCAAAGTTACGATGTATTTACCAGCAAGCCTTGGGAGCATGGAGGGAGAAGCACGATGATTCGTGTAGTGATTGTTGAAGATGAGAAGCCGATTTTGAATTTGATGAAGGTACTGATCGGTCGTAATTCAGATTATACCATTAGCGGGGCCTTTTCTAATCCATTGGAGGCACTGGAGTGTATACCTGATTTACAACCGGACGTTGTGTTTATAGATGTTGAAATGCCAAGGATGAACGGGATTGAGCTGGCAAGCAGAATTCAGAAGCTGATGCATCAACCGGAAATTGTATTTACTACCGCCTACAAAAATTATGCACTGGAAGCGTTCGAAGTAAGTGCACTGGATTATATTCTTAAGCCGATCACACCCGAAGCAATCCATAGGGTCACTGAACGACTTGTTAAACGAATGAGACCGGCGGTGATACAAGAGCCTAAGAAAACGGAGCCAATGATCCGCTGTTTCGGTGGATTCGAAGTATGTGATTCAGAAGGGAAGCCTATTCATTTTCGAACACGTAGAGCAGAGGAATTATTCGCCTATTTCCTATGTAATGCTGGTCGTTATATCAGTAAGTGGAAGATAATGGATTTATTGTGGCCGGATATGCAGGATGAGAGAGGGGCATCCAATCTGTATAATACGATATACCTCTTGAAGAAAATGCTGAAGGAAAAGGACTTCGGTATGGAAATCCGCAAAATGAACGATGGTTATATGCTGGAGACCGGAAACGAAAGCTATGATGCGCTTGAGTATCAAAGATTTCATTTAGAAATAGCGGAAGGACAACAGAACACTACGCAAATGGAGCGGCTCAGTAACTTATATCAGGGGCCTCTGCTGGACGGAAAGCCTTATCTATGGAAGATATCGCTGGAGGAAGCGTATTGCAAGTTTTTCACAACATGCACTCGTTTGCTGGTAGACAATGATTGTGCTGCTCAGGACTGGCATAAAGCGGAGCAACGACTAGAAAAGTTCTTAAGCTTATATCCGCTGCATGAAGAAATGAACCAGCAAATGATTGATGTTTATGCCAAACTCGGAAATAAAGAAAAGATTGCACGACTTTATGAGAAATTCGAGGGGGCTTATCGTACTGAGCTGGGGCTGGTCCCTTCAGCAGAGTTTAAAGAGCGTGTAGCTGCATATCTAGTTTGAAATATTAATAAAAAAGGAAAGCAGAGGGAGAAATCTCACTGCTTTTTTTGTATTTTTCGGCATTACGCGACAATTTGTGAGATTTTGGTGAGTTAGGGTTGATATGATTTCCTAAACATGGGAGTAATAAAATACATAGGAAAGAAGTTGAGAGTGTGCTTCGATTAGTCAGGTCCAAGAAAGCTATAAGCATTCTATTATTTGTATTACTGGTCAACATATGCTCGTCACTATTTATTAGAGGGGGAGAGTTGGCTTATGCAGACACTGCTGATAAGGATACGACTTCGGTATTTCAAAAGGCGTATGTTACAAGTTTTTCGAGTGGTGTAGTGGATGTAGTAGATTTAACGAATTTAGCGGTGGAAAAGGCGAAGATCAAGGTGGGAAATCAGCCGAATAGCGCCGCCATTAATCCGAATAAGACCCAGGTCTTTGTAACTAACAGAGCGGATGGGACTGTTTCTGTTATAGATCCATCCACTGACACTGTGATTTCAACCATTGCAGTGGGGACGATGCCTCATGGCGTTACATTTAACTCAGACGGCAGTAAAGCCTATGTGGCCAATTACGCCAGTAACTCTGTTTCAGTGATCAATACAGCTACGCTTTCAGTGATACGTACAATATCTGTAAGTGATAGACCAGTAGCAATGGTGGTGATTGGAGATCGTCTGTATTTAACCCAAAAAGGTAGCAATGAGATTTCTGTATTGGATGTTAAGAGCGACACTGTGGTTACTAAAATTCCGGTATCTGCGGAACCCTATGGCCTTTCAGTTAATCCCGCGGGCTCCAAGATCTACGTAGCGACAGTTTCAGGTACTGCTTTAGATGTGATTGATACAGTAACAAATAAAGTGGAAGCTACCATTCTTGTTGGTGGTCCAGCTTCCGCATCAGAAGTCAGTCCGGATGGGAGTAAGGTTTATGTAGTTAGATCATTAACTAATTCGGTTACTGTTGTCAATGCAATAACGAATCAAGTGGAAACAACTATGACTGTGGGTTCTACGCCATATGTAATTGGTCTCTCCAAAGATGGGAGTCAAGCATTTACGGTTAATTATGGTGCTAGCAATATGAGTGTAATAGATACAACAAAAAATACAGTAATAAAAACTATAAATCTCAGCCCAGGACCTTTTATGGTAGGTACCTTCATGGTTCCTGTAGCTGTAGCTGTTAATACAGACCCCGGGAATAGTGGTGGTCCAGAGGATAAAGATACGCCGATAGTATCGACATATGCCCCTGAGAAAAATGCGCAGAATGTAAAGGTCGACTCAGACCTTACGTTGACCTTTAATGAAGGTGTAAAGGCCGTTTCGGGTAAAAATATATCGATTTGGAAACCACAAGTTACTTCTAACGCCAGTGGTTCCGAATATCCGGAGGTGCTTGCAAACTCAACCAAAATAGAGACGATCGCCGCTGATGATACAAGTAAAGTGACGATTTCGAACAATGTTGTAAAGATCAACCCAGCTGCTGACCTAGATTATAAAACGAATTATTTCGTGAAGATCGACCCGGCAGCGTTTAAGGATTCAGCAGGTAATCTCTATGAGGGATTGAATGGAGAGATAGAGATTCTTGATGGCCAAGTCCATGTGCCGGATGGCTTCACGGGTGCTGAGGTTTGGGATTTCAAAACAGGCGCCGGTAATGATACCACTGCACCTATAGCAACAGAGTTCTCTCCTGCGAAGAAAGAATTGAATGTAGCAACAGATGCTAATTTGACTCTAACTTTTAGTGAAAACGTACGAGCGGGCAGGGGGAAATTTATAAGGATTATGGTACCGGGAACAATGTTCTCGGATGGATCATCTAACAATTATACTGAGGCTGTCGAGTTCGAACGGATTTCCACGAGTGATACTACAAAAGTGACGATTTCAGGCAATAAAGTTACGATCAATCCAGCAAAAAACATGGCAAATAATAAATATTATTATGTGACCATGGATAGTGGAGCTTTCCAAGATACCTTCAATAATGATTATGTTGGGATGGTCACTTCGGTACAGTATATTAATAATGTACTAATGGAGATTGGCACAGCTCCGTGGTATTTCAAAACCGGAGCTCCAGCGGATACACTCGCGCCAACGGTAGTGGGATTGACTCCTGCGAATGATGCTAAGGATGTTCCGGTGAATACCAACCTCGTATTGGCGTTCAGCGAAAATGTCAAGGTGACTGGTAAAACGATCAAGATTCTTAACAAGACAGATGATAGTGTTATAGAGACGATAACAGCAAGTGATCCTACGAAAGTTACCGTATCTGGAGACAAAATAACGGTTAAGCCTGCTACCGATTTCGCGTATGGTACTGGGTACTACGTGCAGATTGAAGCTGGAGCCGTTCAAGATCTCGCAGGTAATAGCTATGCGGGTATCACTGACAAGACGAAATGGAACTTCACAACAGTGGCGCCAGATGAAACTGCTCCAACAGTAACCTCTCTGGCACCTGCTATTAATGCAACAAAAGTACCTCTGAACACGGAACTCACTGTCACATTCAGCGAGAAAGTCAAGGCAGTAGCGGGGGAAGATAAATATATTAGGATCATGTCACCGGGTAGTGCTTCGTATTCTGAGAATTATTATGAATCTCAACCTCCTGAAGAGGTAGAATTGATTGCTATTGATGATACTAATAAAGTAACAATCACAGGGAACGTAGTAACGATTAAACAGACCAAATTGGATTATGGTCGAGAATACTATGTAACCATTGATCAAGGTGCTTTGGTAGATTTAGCAGGAAACAGCTATGAAGGCCTATATGGTTTTGTGGAATATAGATATTTCTCAGGGTCACCTGCGGTAGGTAAGGAAGTAGCAGAAAATACATGGGTCTTTGAAATGGTAGCCAAACCGGACACCACACTACCAACTGTAACGACACTATCGCCTGCTGATGAGGCAACAAATGTTGGGGTGGACTCCAGTTTGAAGCTTACATTTAGTAAAGATGTACAAGGAGTAGCGGGCAAAAATGTAGTACTCAAAAAAGAGCTAGATAACAGCGTGATTTATACATTCGATATGGGCGATATAACCCGTGTTAGCGTCTCGGGCAAAACAGTGACGATCAATCCTTATTTGATGCTGTCAGATCATGACGGAAAATATATGGACTATAATACGAAATATTATGTACAGGTTGATGCCGGAGCAATAAAGGATGCGAAAGGTAACGCTTTTGCAGGAATTACGGATAAGACCACTTGGAACTTCACGACAGGATTAGCTCCAGAAAAGACGGATCTTACAGCTACAGCTTATTCGCCAGTAAAAGGGGCTACGAATGTAGCAGCGGATACAAATTTGAAGCTGACATTCAGCTCAGCTGTTCAAGATGTGTGGGGTAAAAAAATTGAAATTCGCAAGAAATCTGACGATAGTGTTGTGTACAGCTTCGAAACAGGTGCTATGGGCGTCAACTTATCGGGTAACAGCGTAACCTTTAATCCAATGATTGTAACCCCTGGTAACGGTGTGAAAGTGGGTTATTTACAACCAAGTACAGAATATTATGTCCTTGTTGCGGCTGGAGCATTTAAGGATGCTGCGGGTAACAAGTACGCTGGAATTACGGATAAAGCAACTTGGACGTTTACGACTGAACCAGATACGGATGGGGACGGTATTCCAGATAGCTTAGATCCATTCCCAACCGACCCGACGAAGCCAGGTAACGGTGGCGAACTGGATACAGACGGAGATGGTATTCCAGATAGCCTAGATCCAGATGATGATAACGACGGTCTGACGGATGAGCAGGAAATCGTGCTCGGCACAGATCCGAAGAAGGCAGATACGGATGGCGACGGAATTAACGATAAGGATGATCCATTCCCGACAGATGCAGCGAAACCAGGAACAGTAAATGGTGAGCTGGATACAGATGGCGATGGCATTCCGGACAGTTTAGATCCAGATGATGATAACGATGGTCTGACGGATGAAGAGGAAATCGTGCTTGGAACGAATCCGAAGCATCCAGACACAGATCATGATGGAATCAACGATAAAGACGATCCGTTCCCATTGGATGCGACGAAGCCAGGTAACGGTGGCGAACTGGATACAGACGGAGATGGTATTCCAGATAGCCTAGATCCAGATGATGATAACGACGGTCTGACGGATGAGCAGGAAATCGTGCTCGGCACAGATCCGAAGAAGGCAGATACGGATGGCGACGGAATTAACGATAAGGATGATCCATTCCCGACAGATGCAGCGAAACCAGGAACAGTAAATGGTGAGCTGGATACAGATGGCGATGGCATTCCGGACAGTTTAGATCCAGATGATGATAACGATGGTCTGACGGATGAAGAGGAAATCGTGCTTGGAACGAATCCGAAGCATCCAGATACAGATCATGATGGAATCAACGATAAAGACGATTCGTTCCCATTGGATGCGACGAAGCCAGGTAACGGTGGCGAACTGGATACAGACGGAGATGGTATTCCAGATAGCCTAGATCCAGATGATGATAACGACGGTCTGACGGATGAGCAGGAAATCGTGCTCGGCACAGATCCGAAGAACGCAGATACGGATGGCGACGGAATTAACGATAAGGATGATCCATTCCCGACAGATGCCGCAAAACCAGGAACAGTAAATGGTGAGCTGGATACAGATGGCGATGGCATTCCGGACAGTTTAGATCCAGATGATGATAACGATGGTCTGACGGATGAAGAGGAAATCGTGCTTGGAACGAATCCGAAGCATCCTGATACAGATCATGATGGAATCAACGATAAAGACGATCCGTTCCCATTGGATGCGACGAAGCCAGGTAACGGTGGCGAACTGGATACAGACGGAGATGGTATTCCAGATAGCCTAGATCCAGATGATGATAACGATGGTCTGACGGATGAGCAGGAAATCGTGCTCGGCACAGATCCGAAGAAGGCAGATACGGATGGCGACGGAATCAACGATAAGGATGATCCATTCCCAACGGATGCAGCAAAACCAGGAACAGTAAATGGTGAGTTGGATACGGATGGAGACGGCATTCCGGACAGTTTAGATCCAGATGATGATAATGATGGTCTGACCGATGAAGAGGAAATTGTGCTTGGAACGAATCCGAAGCATCCCGATAGCGATCATGATGGAATCAACGATAAGGATGATCCATTCCCAACGGATGCCGCAAAGCCAGGAACAGTAAATGGTGAGTTAGATACGGATGGAGACGGAATTCCAGACAGTCTAGATCCAGATGATGATAACGATGGTCTGACGGATGAAGAGGAAATCGTGCTTGGAACGAATCCGAAGCATCCTGATACAGATCATGATGGAATCAACGATAAAGACGATCCGTTCCCAACGGATGCCACGAAGCCATCCTTAAGTAATCTAGTAAAAGATTACAATAAGTTAGATATTATCTATGGTGCAGGGGATCATGCGAAGCATGTTTCCAAAACATTATATTTGACTGAAAAAGGTTCTTCTGGAAATACATCAATCACTTGGGAATCAAGCAAACCAGATGTCGTTAGTGCAAAGGGTAAAGTAGTTCAGCCTGGACCTGATGAAAGTGATATCGAAGTCACTTTAACTGCAACGATTCTTGACAAAGAGACTGGTGAAAAGCGCACAAAGACATTTAAAGTGACTATTGTCAGAATGTCAGATGAGGATGCTGTTAGAGATGCTGCTAAAGCATTAGGGGTAGATAAGGCTTTTAAATTCTCGGATGGAGATACTTGGGAGTCAGTTACAAATGAATTCTTGTTGCTTGGTACAGGAAAACATGGAACGAAGATTACATGGACCTCGACCAATATCGATGTTCTTAAGCTATCCAGCAAAGATGGTGAGGAACAGGGTACCGTGAACAGACCTGAAGTGGGTGATAAGAATGTAATAGTTACCGCTACGATCTCTAAGGGTACCGCCAAAATCACTAAGAGTTTCCTTCTGGTAGTTACTAACAAGAACATAGTGAAGGAAAAAGAAAATACACGCCAAGAGAGCGGAAGAACGGCTGATGTAAAGGCAAACGCAAATGACATGATTCACACGGAGAGTCTGAACATTCTCAGAACAACGCTCAGCAATCAGGTTAAGATTGATACTGTTATCGTTGATCCGTCAAAAGTAGAAAGTCTGACGAATTCTTTTAATCCTCAGGATGGAGATATTAACAACCGTACGCTAACTGTTGAGATTAAGCAGCAAGCAGATGATAAGGCAGATGAGATTGCCGTAGAGATTCCGGCTGCAGCTGTTTCGGCACTGGCTGACAGAAATGCGGGTATGAATATCTTTACCGATGAAGGTTCTGTAAAGTTGAGTCAGGAAGCTTTAAAAGACGCTGCAGTTAAGGGTACAGATCTTTATTTCAGAATTGTACCGGTTAAGAATGCACAAGAGGATAGTGAGGCTAAAAAAGCAGCGAATACTGACCCTAAGGTTACGTTAGCAGCTGCTGGGAATCAGATAAACTTACTGGGTCTGCCAAGAAAGATCGAAACAAACTTTGGTGGTTTTAACACGAAGGTTGTTCTCCCATTAAGTGGAATTACTATTCCAACTGAGAATAGACAAGCTTTCCTAGACGCTTTGAAGGTGTTCATTGAACATACGGATGGTACGACAGAGCTGGTATCAGGAACTATACAATATGAGAACGGCGTAGCAACAGGGATCCAATTTGAGATTTCGAAGTTCAGTCGTTTTCAAATCGTGAGTTTCTCTCCTCAGTCGAATCATGAGAATATTCCGGGAGGAACGAACACGCCTGGTGGCACTACAATCAGTAATCCTACTAACAATAGTGGCACGGATAAGGAACAGCCTAACAATCCAAATGTAGTTCATGAATCACATAAAGGATATATTTTAGGCTATGCGGATGGCAGCTTCAACCCGGAACGAATGATTACCCGTGCGGAAATGGCAACGATTTTGGCAAGGCTATGGGGTAAGAATGAAGCACAGGCTACCTCAGCTTATAAAGATGTAAATACAACTTATTGGGCTTTGCAGTCTATTAGTGTAGTTACAGCACAAGGGTTAATGAAGGGGTATGAAGATGGCAGCTTTAAGCCGAATCAGCTAATTACTCGTGCAGAAATGGCTATCATTGTAGAGCGCTTGTTGGATAAGGCTCAAAGTGGGACCAGCAGCTTTAAAGACATTAGTAGTGGGCATTGGGCAAAAAATGCGATTGATGCGGCCAAAGCAGCTGGGATCATTAACGGATATTTGGATGGAACATTCCGTCCGAATCAGACATTAACTCGTGCAGAAGCTGTTGTGATTATTAACAGACTTTTGGGCAGAGGCCCATTGCTTGGAGCACAGCAGAAGTGGAAAGACGTACGTGATAAACACTGGGCGTACGGACACATTCAGGAAGCTAGTATGAACCATTCCTTTGAGAAACAGCAAATGGGTGGAGAGCAATACATTCCTGAGGTAAAATAAATGAATCTTTTATAAGTGAAGAAATATTTTTTACAAGAGAATCCCCTTACGCTATACGGTATCTATATACTGTTAGCGGTAAGGGGATTTTTTACGAAGCTTTTCTTTTATAAGTTTTTTCTCCTACCAGCTAACTTTCCGAGAACTTCACCGTTATACATACGAAGGGAGGTGCAGGATGAAGCCCGGGCAGCTACATCAGATACTTCAACCCAAAATGCTAGAAATCCAAAAATACTTGATTCGTCTCGGGGCACCTGCAGCCGACGCGGAAGATATCGTACAGGATACGGTGTATAAGGCTCTATTGTATATCGACTCTATTGATGAGAACAAATTCAGTGCATGGCTATATAAAGTAGCGATCAATCGCTACTATGATCTGTGCCGCCGCAGCAAACGTATAATCATTCCTATTGACTATGTCGATGTGCCGGATACGGAACTTCCGGAGGATCATTTGTTGCTAAAAGAAAAACGGGAAGACATTGACCGCGTGCTTGCAGAACTGCAACCGCTCCATAAACAACTCATTATTATGAAGTATGAACTGGAGTTGTCCTATCAGGAGATAGCAGAGCTCCTCGGAATCACGACAGATACAGTCAAGTCGGCATTGTTTCGTGCCCGCAAGCAATTCCAAAAAAAGTATAGAGGTGAAGCGGAATGACAGCACCATGGGAACAAAAGGATGATCAAAACCTTTCAAAAATAATTAAGAAAGCAAAACGAAAAACAATGATTCGTAATACGGTCATTTCTTTGGTCGTGACTGTTATAGTATTGTTCGGCGGCATGCTGGGTATCTCTCAACTGACTAGCTGGTTAGCGATGCGCGGGCTGGATGAGGAGAGGATCATGATGGAAATTAGCAGTCCTAATCTTCATGAGCTGAGAACTGAGCTGGATCTAGGATTTTTATCAGGAAAAGTTGAACTGAGTACTTACAAGGTTGTTGAGGGTGTACCTGTCGTGTGGGATATTAAAAAGCTGGATTTTAGTATGAGCAGCCGTTTTTCTCTGCTTAGTAGAGGTTATTCTAGTATAAATGTTCCTGATCCAGTAATGACTAGCCAAAATTATGAATATTACCGCGGATATAACAGTCAAAATGGACAGCGGGAAATGATGTTCTATGTACCTGGGGTGAATTATAACGGAAAGGTGTTGAATGACCTACCTGCACTTGAACAAATGGAACCTGGTAAGCTGGTAGAAATGGCAGTTTCATTTGATAAAAGCTATACACAAGCAGAAGTAGAGAAGATGCTGCCAACAGAGCTGACACAGAAGTGGTATTGGGTAGATACGTATGACAATAAAAAGAAGCTTGAGTTTATTACGAATGACAGCAGCCCGAATAAATATGCATTACCGGAATCAGCGAGACAAGTATACGGTTACGGTGTCAATTGGGAAGGGTTATTTAATCCGAAACCAGAGGATTTTTTACAATCACTAGCCTATGGGCTTCAGAAAGAGGGCAAGTATTACGGAGAATTTGAGCGAATCTCGAACTATTTGAAAAAGGATAAAGCGGCACCGGATGCCAGTGACGTACAGCTATTGGGAGTTGTTGTTACAGGAACTGCTAAGGAGCTGCAAAGCCTTAGAGGAAAACCGTATGTAAATACGGCAGTACTCGGCGCAGTTGTGGATAAATACTAGATCGTATAGTAAAAAAGAAGCCCCGGGAACAATGATCCCAGGGCTATTTTGATCATATCACAACCTACCATTTATGCTACGTCCATTTGGCTGACCACAGCTTCATTTCCTTCAAAATTTGATGTAAATCCTCACCTTTTGGAGTTAAAGAATATTCCACTGTTACCGGCACGGTAGGAAAAACATGGCGTTCTAGTACACCGTGTTCCTCTAAATGGCGAAGAGTACTAGTCAACGCGCGGGGGCTAACATTAGTGATTTTTCGCTGAAGCGCTCCAAAGCGTTGGGTGCCGTCGAATAACTCTCTTAATACGAGAAAAGCCCATTTTCCGCCCAACACTTCAAGGGTTTTTTCTACATTACATTCAATAGTAAGTGGGGTTTTAGGGATATAATTATGGGTAGATTTAGCTGTTGTCAAGGAATCTCCTCCTGTTTGGGTGCTACTATACTCTTGTATAGTAACTACTCTAGGGATCATATAGTAAACTAAATTTCACTTCTTCCTATTATATACAAACTATTCTAGAATGAATATGTTCGTTAGGCAACCTGCCGAAATCATAACACGGAACTATGGAAAGGAGCAGTTATTATGAAATATCGTAGACTAGGTGGCACAGGCCTAAAAGTTAGCGAGATTAGTTTGGGAAGCTGGCTGACATATGGAGGATACGTAGAAAGAGATAATGCTGTCAAAGCCATTGAAACCGCTTACGACCTAGGCGTGAATTTTTTTGATACGGCTAATGTTTACGAAAAGGGTGCTGCTGAGAAAGTGCTAGGCGAGACCTTGCGGAACTATCCGAGAGAATCCTATGTACTCGCCACTAAAGTATTTGGAGAAATGGGGATGGGGCCAAACGATCGTGGTTTATCCCGTAAACATATTACTGAGCAGTGTCACGCAAGTTTAAAGCGTCTCGGCGTAGAATACGTGGATATAATGTATTGCCACCGGTTTGATACTGAAACTCCAATTGAAGAGACCTTACGTGCGCTGGATGATCTGGTTCGTCAAGGCAAGGTATATTATGTCGGTGTAAGTGAGTGGACAGCGGCGCAAATGACGGATGCATTAGCTGTAGCAGACCGCTATTTGCTGGATCATATCGTGGTTAACCAACCGATTTATAATATGTTCGAACGTTATATTGAAAAAGAAATCATTCCCCTCGGCGAGCGCCGCGGCATTGGACAGGTCGTATTTTCTCCATTGGCTCAAGGGCTGCTAACAGGAAAGTATAACGCGGATATCCCTGAAGATAGCCGTGCGGCTAAGCTGGATCGGTTGAAGAAGGCGATTACGGAAGAGAAGATTGAAAAGGTTCGCCAACTTAGCGGGGTAGCTGCGGAGCTGAATATTTCTGTGGGAAATCTGGCTTTGGCTTGGATTTTGCGTCAGCCTAATGTAGCAAGTGCGCTAGTGGGTGCAAGTCGCCCGGAGCAGGTCGAAGAGAATGCTAAGGCTTCGGGAATAGAGCTTTCTGAAGATATTCTGAAGAAAATTGAAGAGATTCTTAACTAGAGATAGTTTCATAAAAAAGGAGATATGAACATGGCGAAAGTAGTTGTTACTGGCGGAAGCGGGATGCTCGGCAGATGGGTCGTCCGACATTTTGTAGAACAAGGGTATGAGGTTGTGAATGTGGATACGCAAAAATCTACAGATTCCTTGTGCCAAACGATCATTGCTGATTTGAATAACTTAGGTGAAGTGTATGGCGTACTTGCAGGCGCTGATGCAGTTGTACATCTGGCTGCAATCCCAGCCGCAAATATAAAGACGAGTGAAGTCACCTTTCAAAATAATGTAGGTTCCACCTATAACATTCTGGAGGCTGCTGCTGGACTGGGCATTCGCAAAGCTGTTATTGCTTCCAGTGAATCCTCATATGGCATCTGTTTTGCGGTTAACCCATTGGGTCCGCAGTATGTGCCTATGGATGAGGAACATCCACAATTACCTGAGGATAGTTACGGTCTATCTAAAGTTGTGAATGAAAAGACAGCAGAGATGTTCCAGCGCAGAACGGGTATACAAGTCGTTTCCCTAAGAATCGGAAATGTCATTGACCCATCGACGTATGAACGTTTCCCTTCCTTCATTCATGATCCTGCGCAGCGCGATCGGATTCTGTGGAGCTATATTGATACACGGGATGTAGCGACAGCTTGCCAATTGGCGATTGAAACGGACGGATTGGGCGCAGTTGCTCTTAATATATGCGCAGATGAGACCAGCATGGCTGTTCCTAGCAGAGAGTTAATGGCTGCACGTTATCCAGAGGTGACGGATTTCCGCCAGCCGCTGGAAGGCCATGAGTCGTTACTCAGCAATGCGAAGGCGAAGAAGCTGTTGAATTGGCAGCCAAAGCACTTATGGCGTGATTACGTTAACGAATAAATAACGATTTCGCCTGAATTCAATCTTTGATGTCGAGTACGCTTCTTGTGATCCTTCGTGATCAAAAGCGGACTTTTTGACCATCCTCTATAAGGAGCGTGTGAAATGAAGGTATTATTTATCGGAGGTACGGGACTGATTAGCCAGGCTGTATCCCCGCTCGCCGTAGAACAAGGAATAGAGCTGTATTTGTTCAACAGAGGACAAAGAGGCGAATTCGTTCCGGATGGGGCGAAGGTGATTCAAGGTGACATTCGTAATCCGGCGGAGGCTGCCGAAGTATTGCGAGATTATGAATTTGACGTAGTGGTAGACTGGATTGCTTTTACACCGGAACATGTGCAGACAGATATTAACCTGTTTACAGGTAAAACGAAGCAGTATATTTTTATCAGCTCGGCCTCGGCTTATCAGAAGCCACAGCGTAATTATATAATCACAGAAGAGACACTCCTGGAGAATCCTTATTGGGAATACTCGAGAAATAAAATTGCTTGCGAGCAGCTATTGATGGAAGCACACAAGAACAGCGGATTCCCGGTTACGATTGTTCGTCCTTCCCATACTTACGGAAATACAGCCATCCCTGCGGCACTCACGAGCGGACAGCATCCTTGGTCCTTGATTGATCGTATCCGTCGTGGCTTGCCTTTAGTCATCCATGGAGATGGAACATCTTTGTGGACACTGACGCATAACTCAGATTTTGCCAAAGGGTTCGTCGGATTGCTTGGGCATCCGGAAGCGATTGGGGAGGCCATTCATATTACTTCTGATGAGGTGTTGAACTGGAATCAGATCTATGCGGCCATTGGGCAAGCGGCAGGTGTGGAGCCGAAAGTGGTTCATATCTCTACAGACTTTATCACAGCCTTCTCCCCTCCAGGGACGGCGGATGGCTTGATCGGCGATCAAGCGGTCAGCAGTGTTTTTGACAATCGTAAAATCAAACGTCTCGTGCCTGACTTCCAGGCTGCCGTTCCTTTCTCTGAAGGGATAAAGCAGTCAATTGCTTGGTTCGAGGCTCATCCTGATCAATGCACAGTCGATGCGGAATGGTCTGCTTTACTAGATCATTTGATCGAGAAACATGGAGTTGAGGCCAAGCCTCTATCCTTTTACTCATAAGATTTGTACGGTTAATATTTAAAGACGGTCTGTTCCTAAGGGAGCAGCCGTTTTTTTTTGGTTTGTCTCGCTCAATGTAAGGTTATGGCATGAATCAGCAAATCATGAATATACTCTCACTACCTAAAATTCCGTTAAAAAGGAGTCCTGGCCATGCCAACACATCCCTTTGTCTCGCGTTTTTTTGTAAACTCCGATGCCAGTCGTGAGAAGTTAATTTATGATTTGCCAGAATCCTGGTGGAGCCGTCCCTTTGAATATGAGTGGTGTATTAACTTCATTTCTCCTCATGGAGTTGTGCTGGATGCAGCCTGCGGAATTCCGCATCCCTTGAAATTTTATTTAGCCGGGGTTTGTGCAGAAGTCTATGCTTGCGATATGGACAGCAGGGTGATTTACCGGGAGGACATCTTAGATACGATTACAAATGAGATCGGGGAAAAAGCGGCGAAGCAGGTTATAGCGAGAAGAACAAACAACTTGCATCTTGCTCAGGCCAATCTTGCAGATCTGCCTTATGAGGATGAGAGCTTTGATACTATTTTTTGTATCTCGGTCCTGGAGCATTTGACCTTAGAGGATACGGTGGGTACTTTACGGGAGTTTCACCGAACGTTGAACGAAGAAGGGCTATTGGTATTAACGTTTGATTACCCAACGGTAAACTTAAATCTAATGAATGATCTGCTGCTGCAAGCTGGATTTCAGTATTGGGGGGAGACCGACTTTGAGTTGCCTGCGGATGCTGTATATACAGATTTGTGGGGTGGGTTAAATTGCTTCCGAGCTGTTTTGAAAAAAACAAAGGGATAACAGGTCTTCTTACCCTTAAATTAGTAATCTATTTCCAGTATGCTAGATTAATAGCTAATTTAAATAACATGCTGAGGATAGGAGGCTGTATTTTTTGAGATTAGGATCGAATGTATTGCGCAGAATACTACTCACTACACTTTTGTTATCACTGATCCTCCCTTCGACAATTGCAGTTAGTGCAGCTTCGCCATCGTCAGAACCTATCAAGCTTGCTTTTGCTGGTGATATTCTCTTGGACGGTTTTGTAGGCGATCAGATCGCTAAATACGGAGTGAACTTTCCGTTTGCGAAAGTTGCACCTACCTTGCAAAAGGCTGATATTGCCTTCGCGAATCTGGAAACCCCAGTCTCTATTCGAGGAAAGGCAGCAGAGAAGACCTTTGCCTTTAGATCTAAACCGGCAGTGCTTAGCGGCTTATCCTATGCTGGGATTGATGGCGTATCTTTGGCTAACAATCATATTTTAGATTTCGGAAAAGACGCCATGCTCGACACGCTGGTGCATCTGGATCGAAACAAGATCGGCCATTCAGGAGCAGGCAAAGATGTGGACGAAGCGTTCAAACCGTATACAAAGACGGTAAAGGGGAAGAAGATCGCTATTTTAGGTGTAAGCCGAGTGCTTTCAGGTCCTTCTTGGTATGCCGGTGACAATAAGCCTGGAGCAGCCTCAGCGTACACCTCGCAGCCTATGCTTACGGCTATTCAGAAGATGTCTAAGGAGAATGATTACACGATTGTGTATATTCACTGGAATGAAGAGTTTAAGGATTACCCTGAAAAGTATGCCCGAACACTAGCCAAACAGATGATTGATAGCGGTGCGGATATCATACTCGGCGCACACAGCCATTGCTTGATGGGTATCGAATACTATAAAAACAAACCCATTTATTATTCACTTGGGAATTTTGTATTTAATCGCTCTACACGTGGTGGAGAGAAGACACTTCACTCGATGCTGGTAAACTTTGAGATTAATGAGGGTAAGGTCACAAGTAAGATTACCCCAGTCAAAATTATTGGTGGACAGCCTAACTTTATGGACGATTCTTACAATAGGAAGACGATTAAATTAATGAATAACCTCTCTTATAATGCAGTGATCGAGGCGAATGGTAGGGTTACGGAGAAGTAACTATAATGTTATAGCAGATCGACCAGAGAATACTGGTCGGTTTTTTTATAATTAAATTCAATTAATTGTGTTAAATTTATCCAATATTTGATCTTTCTATTAATTATATGTCATAATTATATTAAATCTGAACGAAGTAGTGTATTAGATTGTCGAAAAAAGTAGATGTATAAAGCATAAATAGTCTGTATTAACTTTACTAGATGTATCATCGCTCTAATATACGCCGGAGTGTTTCCGGACTTGATGTATGGGGTATATGAGGATATCAATAGGGTTACTTCGCAAGCTGATTTGTAATCGCAATGTTGGATATTTATTAATTTCAAGCCTAATAAATTGGATCACTTTACAGCATTTTGTCGAAAGCGTACATATTTTTGTCGAATATTTGTCGATAAATATCATATTTTGTAGAAATAAAATTGACAGGGAAAGAATAGCACTTTAATATTAGAGTATAGCGTAATCATTACTATCACATAGAAGCCTACATAAGCTTTTAGCAAAAATGATTATTAATGTAATTTCAAGGGAGGATGTACGATGATGAAAGCAACAGGCATAGTAAGAAAAGTAGATGAATTGGGACGTATCGTAATTCCTATTGAACTACGTAGAACGATGGGAATTGACATAAAAGACCCACTCGAGATTTTTGTAGATGGAGAAAAGATTATTCTTAGAAAATACGAGCCAACTTGTATCTTCTCCGGAAGCGCAGAGAACCTCATTAATTTCAAAGGTAAAATGGTAAGCAAAGATGTTCTCGATGAGCTGATTTCTAGCTTTGACAGAGTATAATCGATAGATTATACATTTTTGCTAAAAAAGAACCGGTACAGCAAACACGATTTGTGCATGCTGCCGGTTCTTTTTTATGATCGCACAACAAAAAAACAGCAAATCCCCTAGAATAATAGGAAACTTACTGCCCACACGATCCTTATTCAGACTCCAGCACACTTTGAATTTTTTGGATAAAGGCTTCATATTGCACAAGGCCCAATTCCATACACAGCTTTTGGTAAGGGGACAGTTTGCAATCTAGCTGCTTTAATTTCTGATAAAGATCATCGTACATTGCCTGCTTTTCTATCAATGCTTGTCGAAGTAGATTATCTATATTCTCTTTATCGGTCTTATCTCCGAAATACAGATGCATAAAAAAGTCTGAACGCAGAACTTCCTTTTCAGCCGGTGCTTGCAAGTAAGCATGGAACTGATCTAAGCCGGCACGGGTAATGGTAAATACATTTTTGTCAGGTTTGCCTTCCTGCCGTATGGATTCTTTGGTGATTAGGTCCAGCTTCTCCATCTTGCTCAGGGTGGGGTAGATGGTGCCGTAGCTGGCATCAAAGAAAAAAGAAAAGTATTCCTCGAAATGCCGTTTTATCTCATAACCCGAATGAGGTTTTTCACTTAATATCCCTAGAATGACATCTTGTATATTCATTAATCGTTGTCGCTCCTCTCTTTCACCTCCTACCATATCACAACTGCATTTCGCTCTCAATTTGAAAAGGCATAACCAAGGAGGCAAACTAAATAATTACGCATTTGCTGGTACGGGCTCTTGTTCTTGTGATAACAGAGTTTCCTTGCGAATGAAGGTTAGGATAATGCTTAATCCAGCTATTGCTGCACCAATGCAGAGTAGATAGAACATATCTTTCCATACACCATTGCCTCCGATAACTAGGTCGAGCATGCCATTTACCGCGTAGTAAGCAGGTGAAAAGGGACCGATCCAGCTATAAAAAGGAGAAAGCACATCACGAGGAATCGTTGCTCCGGAAGCCAACATTTGTATGGAAAGAAGCGCGATATTTAGCCAGGCGCCAGCGTCGCCGAGTAACAGCAGACTGAACTGTGCAAGAATCATGCAGGAGAGAATCACAGTGAATTCGAACAGCCACATGAGGAGAAACCCATGGTTGGAGTGGATTCCGAGTGAGTTAACCATGATAGTCCCCACTAGAGATGTTAGTACAGCCGTTGCACCCATAATGGCGAACCGGGCTGCAAAGCGATCCCATTTACCAAATTGATCCGATAAGTTGGAAGAAGCTTTTTGTAGATTCATGGCGAGTAGCATAGCTCCGGTAAAGGAGGCAGTAACAATCATTAACGGAACCATAGTTTGTGCAAAATTAGTTGTGGGATTGATGACTTCAACGTTTGCAGAGATTCGGCTGCTTGCCGCACTTTTGATGATCTCTGCTTGTGCTTGCGGCAGCTTCATAGCTTCGAGGGTTTTGTTTAGTGCTGTATTACTGCTTTGAGTGTTCATGGCAGCCGTGACTTTAAGCGCTACAGTCTGCATAACATTGCTAACCATCTGCGGGTTAGATTCATTTACGAGGTAACGGAGTTCGGTCTTTCCGGATGGATTACTAATGGCTCCGGTGAACCCTTGTGGAATATTGATAATCATGCGGATTTCTCTATGCTCAAGGGCTTCCTTGGCAGCTTTTAGTGGAAGGTCCTGTCTGGTTACGAACTGAAGGGACTGGGTAATGCCATCGACTACAGGCTGAGCATTCGCACCATCCTCATTCACAATAGCAATTGGCAACCGATCTACCCGATCAGTTACATGGTCATACCCTGTAATCCAGATTAAGCTGAAAAAGACTTGGAACAACAGTGCAGTTATAATCCCGACGATGGTAGCAGGCTGCTTGAGGAAGTGCATGATTATTGGACGTGACATGGTTATCTCTCCTTTATATTTCAACATGTTATATTACAAGTTGTAATATAACATGTTGAAATATAAACTACAACAAGAAAAATGGAGAGCATGGACATTCCGAAGTGGTTTCATATATCATAGGGCTTGTACTGGAAATTTCGTGCAGATGAATGTGCTTACCTGAAGCAAAAGAGAATGGGGAGGAACAACAGATGAGTAATGAGGTACAAGGAACAGAGCTGAATGCAGTTCACTCGGTGTTGAACAAGCCGGAAGCGATTGTTTTTGATATGGATGGAACATTGTTCCAGACTGAAAGTCTTTTATTACCTGCATATCATAAAATGTTCGATATTTTGCGGGAAGAGGGACTATATGTAGGACCAACGCCACCGGAAGAGCGTATTCTAAGCAGTTTAGGGATGCTGCTGGCAGACATTTGGAAGAAGGTTATGCCTGATGCCGATGAGGCGGTGCACCGCCGTGCAGATGAGCTGCTATTGCAGCTTGAGGTCGAAGGACTTGAAGCAGGTGGGACGTTACTGTATCCTCAGGTGGTCGAAACACTGACTGCTCTAAAAGAGCGTGGAGTACGATTGTTTGTGGCTAGTAATGGGCTGGAGGAATACATTCACAGTATAGTTGTGGTGCATGAGCTTAAAGAGTTATTTGAAGGATTGTATAGTGCGGGTGGTCAAGGCACTGCTACGAAGACAGAATTGCTACGCATTTTGCTGGACAATCATGGAATCAAGAGTGCCTGGATGGTAGGCGATCGCTCGTCCGATGTGGAGGCAGGTAAGGGAAATGCTCAAACCGTCATCGGCTGTGCGTATGCAGGTTTTGGCCGTCAGGATGAGCTGAAGGGCTCCGATGTAATTATCACTTCCTTTGATGAGTTGATAGACTTTTACGACAACGCATTGGTTAGCGAATAGGAATATCGCGATTTATATTTGGTAAAAGAATAAAAGGCAAACCTCATCTAAGCAGAGGGTTGCCTTTTTTAATGTTAAGGTTCTAAATGCAGATGCAGGAATAGCTCAAAGCTAAAAAGATATACATAAACAAAGGGAATGATCCGATAGATCATGGAAAGGGGTTATTCCTATGTGATGATAAGGAATCGAGAAGCATGTTAAAGGAGTATAAAAAATGATAATGAGCTTCCTTTTTATTGCTTTAAGCGCTGCACTTGGAGTGGGCATGTGGTTTTTAGTAATAGGTATAGTCTTTTCTATTGGTGGCGGAGACTTATTTATAGTTACTCATTATGATTCCTTATTTTTTTATATTGCTGTTTTTTTGTTGTGTATCGTGAGCTATCTTTTGTTTATAAAACATCTATTAGAAAAGGACTTACAGCTCTTGCTCCATATTTGTGTGGGTACCACTATACTCTTCTTTTTTCTAACGCCTTGGCTCAGCTAATCAAAATCTTCAATACAACGATTTTTTCTAATATAAGTTCCTCAGAACATCAGAAGTCATACAACAACCGCACTTTCTGCATATTGCAGAGAGGCGGTCGTTTTGTTGTTGAGTATCAATTTATTCCTCAGTAGTCTTAGCTGAGGCTGGAGCACCTTTATTATTATACAGCCATAACGCATATTCCAAAGGACGCACCAGTGCTTTACGATACGTGTTGCCGTCCCCTGAACGTGCGAACACTTCACGGGCAGGTTTTGGATTAACCTCCAGCACATAGATTTTTCCTTCTCGATCAATGGCGAGATCTAGTGCAAGCTCACATAAGGCTCCAAAGCTGTCTTCCAGGAAGGCTGCGGCATCAAGTCCTAATCGCTCTGCGGTTTTCATAACCTTATCGGTTTTATCCTGACTACCCAGCCATTCCTTTAGCAGCGTTTCAGCTCGAACGGCATGCCCACCCCCGTGAAGATTGGAGGTTACGCTTCGGGCTGCACCGACCCTAGCGGCCATACCAGTCAGTTCCCAGACCCCTTGCCCATTCTTTTGAACGAGCATACGATAATCATGGAAACGTCCGCCAGGCAGACGCAGCGGGATACCCTGCTGGACGAGGAATCGTCCACCGATACACCATTGTCGAACAATGGAATCCAATCTTGTGGAAGAGACCTTTCGGGGTGGAATAATCCGGCGATCTTGGCGACGGCCTTGAATATCAAAGACCCCTTTACTGTTCTTTACCCGCTCAATTCTAAGGATACCGCGTCCACCTGTACCGTTTGCTGGCTTGACATAGAGCACGGGATTCTGTTTTAACATCCGGTGTAGATCGGCAGAGGATTGATATAGCAAAGTTTCTGGCATATGCTGCCGGAACCTGCTTTTTTGTGAGAACGTTTGATGAATGGTCCATTTGTTGCGCAGTGGACGATTCAGAAACAGCAGATGTTTATAGCGTTCACGGAAACGAAGCAATTGTTCAAAGCGAGCGCTGCGCTGGATACGGCAACGATCATAAATCATGTTCGGGAAGGAACGCCATTTGCGAGACCATTTTCCGCTCTTGGGATCATAGACAAGGGCATGGATTTGCTCTTTGCTGGGATGGACATCCATGGGGGTAAACACAAAAACATCCAAACCGATTCGACTACCCTCAATGATCATTCTCCGGTACACGGCCTTTTCTTCAAGCTGCTTGGCTTCATTGATATACAAAGTGAGAATGCCTAAGACGGGCTCTGGCACAGGAGTTCACCTTCTTGTGGAGAAATGGTAGTACTGACGGTATTCTGCGGTGATCTGATCAATAAAGTTGGCTTGCCAGTAGGGCCACTAGTAAGCGCCACTGCGGCAAGGCCAACATTGAAGCACATTTTCAGACTGGCTGTATTATCGCTGGCAACACTGCATTCTAGACGGCCTAAGCGCTTTAACTGGGCGGTCATCAGGGCGGTGCCGGTATGCTTATTCCGGTATAAGGGATGCACGGTAACGAGACAGGCTTCTTCCCCGAAACCGGATACGAAGCTTACTCCTGCTAGCTGGCGACCATTTTGACCGCGTACGGTAGCGACAAGCAGCGAGACACCTGGCTCTGACAACTGATCTGGAGTTAATTTGGCCAGTACCTTACAAGCTTGGTTTGTAATGCGCCGCTCTCCGTGTTCTCTTATAAACTCAAGCAGTCCGGTTAGCCGCGATTTCCACTTTTTAGCATCAGTGTCGTAGATGGAGGATATCTGCATGCTGTGTCACATCCTTTAATGAATTCTACTTGGCATGTCGTGCTAAGTGCTGGCCATAATGAAAGATTCGCTCCAATGAAAGCTTGCGAATCGCAGGCTCATCAAATTTCATCGGCCGTGAGTTTGCCTCAAAGAACCAGAGTCCTCCGTTCTCATCTACACCGAGATCCATGGACATCTCCCCGAGCATAGTGTCAGAGGCTCTCTCAATTTGTCTGGCGATTAACAGAGCAGTTGTAGGTACGCTTTTTAGAATGGAGGCGGCTCTTTCGGTTCCAAATGTGCTTTCCAGCATACTGGAGGGCTCCTCAATACTGCCGCCGCGTGGTACATGCGTGGTGATACTGCGGGCACCAGCTAGTCGCGCACCTATGCCGGTCATCGCCCAGCCTCCTCTGCTGTTTTTCTGCAGAAGTACACGCAGATCAAATGGTCGTCCTCGGTGAGTCGCCAGCTCAATGGCCTGCTGTACGATGTAACGCGAGGTACCCTTTTCCTTTCCGATTCGTGCCCAGAGGCGCTCTATAGAGGCGGCTTTGTATGTCACATTTTTTTTGCCGCTTTGAATTTGCAGCCGATAGGGCAAAGTGGTCTCAGCACGGTATTTTAAACGCATAATGCCTTTACCGGCTTTGCCGCTCTCCGGTTTTAGGTAGAGGCTGGTGTGATTATTTAGCATGGCAGTAAGTGTGTTTGCGCTGCGTAGACGTCTGGTTTTTGGAACATGCTTAGAGGTAGCATGTGAGCCTTTCAGCCATTCAAAGAGATTCCATTTATTAAAAAAATACGGATTATAAAGCTTAATGCCTGGATGCTCCAGGCATTGAGCTATTTTGCGTACGACAGCAGGTTTCTCCTCATCCTCACGGGTAGGAATTCGATTATAGATAATTTGTGGAAGAGGTACAGGAATGCTGTACCATATTTTTCCGTTGGATGATGGGACATATCCGTTCACCATCCGTTCCTCAAGCTTTAAGTCACGGACAGTGACGACGTAGACAAGAAATCCCATTTCCTTGCCTGTGCGAATGATGTCCCGGAAGTTATTGCGGTTGCCATTAAAATGTCTTATTTTGTCACTGGTTGTCAGTATGGCAATAACGGGTTTTGTTTCATCCGGAATATGCGTGCTCACATCTCATCCCTCCTGCGGAATTTGCTGAGGTATAGACAATGCTCCAGAATGTGCTCGATGGAAGCTTTGCCCTCAGCGCGCAGGGAGGGATGACGGAAGATGGAACGTCCTGGTTTGGCGTTGGCCTCGAACATCCAGATGTCTTCATCCTGATCAATGCCGAGATCAAAGCCGATTTCACCGAGCAAATGACGATGCTGGATTTCTAAGGATTCTGCCAGTTTAATGGCTGTACTCTTCGCACGCTGCAAGACTTCATCTGCTCTGGCGCCGAATACACGCCCGAGCGCCTGCCCAGGTGTAAGCAAAGCCCCCCCATTTTTGAGGTGAGTGGTGACGCTGCCTCGGCCGGCTTTTTTAGCGCCTATGCCGACAACAATCCATTGATTACTCCCGTTTTTATGCATATGGAATCGGAAATCAATGGGGCAGCCATCAATTTCAATCAAACGTATTCCTTGTTGGACGATATAATTCTGCAGGCCTTGACCGTGTCGTGATCGAAGCATACGCATGAGGCTTTCAAAGGTAGTGAAGCGCAGAAGTACGTTTTTACCACCCTTGCGGTAGCGGGCAAAATACCCTTTTTTCGGCAGATAGGTGAGTCGGTAAATCCCGTGACCCAGGCTACCTGCGGAAGGTTTGTAATATACAAAATGGTGGTGATCCAGCATTTCTCTCATTTTTTCGGAAGAGGGATTGCTGTGTGTTTCAGGGACGTAACGGTTTGCAGCCCCGTCATTCTCTAGCAGCCGGTAGATATCGGATTTATTGAAAAAGCTCCAGTTGAAGTAAGGGATTTTCTTGCGCATAAAGCGTTCGCGAAGCTGGTTGATATATGGTGAGGTTTCAGCTCTCCGACTGGGCAGCCGATTGTAGACAACATCAGGGAGCGGAACCATTTTACGCTCGAATTTGCCGCCTGCGGTTAAGAAATAACCATAGACCTGCTCCTGCTGCCAGTTGATATCACGTGGCATAAAGGCAAATATATAACATTTGTTACTGCCTTCCCGCAGCAATTGCTTTATAAAGCCAGTGCGGGAACCGAAGGGTTGATTTGAAGATGCTGGCCCATCGGACAATACACCGACTAAAGGTCCAAGCTGTACCTCGTCGTTTTGCAGATTGCGTAAATAGATACCACCAGATTTCGGAACCTTGATAGCACTCTTTACACCAGTGGCGAGGAATAGATGATTTCCGGCGCGCTTGATGGGCTTGATCATGGTCGGGATGGCATCTTTACCGAGTCTAAGGCGAATGTTCTTTTTCCCGGTTAATTTCAAGCTTTTCATCAGTGCACCTGATACATATACAACTCTTTGGGGCTGCTTAGTGAAATGCACATTGCAAAAAGTGAGACTCATTTATGAATCCTCCTTAGGAACCATTGTTATCATTCTCCCGTTTATAACGGAGCTGTCCGTAGATAGGGATGGTATCCGTCGCTGTGTGAGTAGCAGATGGCGCGCATAAGACAGTGGATTCTCGGCGGCGAGCTTAGCAGCCCGGCGGTCGCCCGTCAGCCGGAATACCGTGCGCCCTGGCTTGGAATTTGCTTCTAGTAAATGAATCCGACCGCTCGAATCAATACCGAAATCTAGGCCGAGTTCTCCAAGCCTACCGCATGCGGCCTCCAGAAGAGGAGGCAAGTATGCAGCTTCTGTAGCAAGCTCCTGCATGATGTCTTTTCCGTCCTGACCATATTCTGCAAGCAAAAAGGGCAAAGGAGGAACCGCAGTTCCACCGCCGTGCAGGTTCGAAGTCAGTGAACCATGATTACCCAGCCGAACGGCCATGCCAGTAAGATCCCAGCGGCCGAGGCCATTCTTTTGCATCAATACACGCACATCGAACGGTTGCCCCTTACGATTAGTTAGGTGCAGATAAGGCTGTATAATATAGCGGCGTGTGCCGATAAATTCATGAATCCAGTTCAGTCCTTCATCCTGCGAGCTGAATACATATTGAAAGGGTGTATTTGTCCCATCACGCCCTCGTACTCTTATGCCTCCTCCAGAGCGTCTGTTCTGCAGTATGGCATGCAATGTACGTTTGCCGTGAGAGCCTGCTTTGGGTTTTAGGAAGACCCCGTATTCTCTTTCGGCGAGCATATTGCTTAACTTGCGTGTACCGGTATAAAGAACAGTTTCCGGCAGTAAAATAGCTGCTCTTCGGTTGCGCTTCAAGATCTCGTATACGCCCCATTTATCAGGTAAACCTCTTGACCAAGGTAGTGATCGGTGAAGGAAAGAGAGTGCAGACGAAGCTTCTTTTCTTTCTTTCGGACTATTGTAAAAACAACGATTATAAATGATATCCGGTGGTGTAGAGGTCGTATTGTGCCAGCTTCCGTCTTTCCATGTATAACCGGTTATAGATGACCCGTCTGACGCTACTCCGTCCGGATGAAACACGAGGACTTTAAGATTATATCGCGGAGCTGCACGGCATAAATGACTGCAAAATTCTGGCTCGGAAATCGGAGGATTCCCGTGGCGACGGCCCGTCATAATGCCGAGGAACCCCATAGCTGTTTCAGTCATTGTGTCCTCCTTATAAACCGGCCAAATAGCGGCAATACAGAATCATTTGCTTGACGGACGGTCTGATTTTTTGATCGTTTAGCGGTGTGTTATCGTTCTTGGAAGGTTTGGAGTTAACCTCCAAGAGCCATATTCGTCCGGATTGATCCAGTGCCAGATCGATTCCGAGCTCTCCGAAATGAGCAGGGATAAAGGTTTCTACTCCTCTTGCAATGGCAAGTGCTGCTCTTGGAAGCTGAAGCTGTACGCTATCCTTGGTACCTAAAGGAAGGCTGCTCTTGCTAACGGCTTCACGGACAGTACTGAGACTGCCACCTCTTGCTAGATTGGAGACGAAATGATTGCTCCCAGCGGTACGAGCGACAATGGAGGTAACCCCCCATTTTCCGGTACCATTCTTTTGTACAAGTGCTCGAAAATCTACAGGACGCTTACCGAGCTCCATCAAAGGCAATCCTTGTTGAATCTGGTAGCGCGTTGTCTTCATCTTGGGAGCAATAGACTGGTACAGTTTAGCTAAAGTCGGGTAGCTTTGCTTGCGTGTACCTATAGAGGTAGTAGATAACAAACGGTATCCTCCGCCTTCATCTTTGGAGATTCGGAGAATGCCTTTGCCGAGACTGCCTCGTACAGGCTTTAGAAACACGCTTGGGTATTGGCTACACATCTTCTTTACAACAGCAAAACCGTTTAAAGCATGCGATTCCGGTAAATACCGCTTCAATGAAGGGTCTTGCGCTAAAGCTTCAAATACTTCTGTCTTGTCAAGAAATTTTTCGTTGAAGAAATGCGTTCCATACCGTGATTTTACATCCGCCAAAAAATGCTGTACGCTAGGTTTATTCTCCACCTTTCGCGTCGTTAGCCGATTGTTGATTACATCGGCGATGGGCAGACTCATTTTCCTCCAACCCTCGTTGTATACCCAGCCCTGAATGGAAGTGCTGCTTGTTTCGAGCGCTTCCGGGGTAAAGAAATATACATAGGCGCCTTGTACGTGGCAGGCATTTGTTAATTCTCGGCAGAACATGGTAATGGGTCCAAAAAGCCTGTCGAGATTATCTGGATGGTCACGACTGACGAGTACACCGATCAACGGTCCAAGCCGCAAGGTACGACTTACGGAGCTGTAAGAGGCGTTGAGGGTTTGCCGATGTTTCCATCCGGTCCGCCGCGCCAGTCCTTCGCTTACACGCAGGCTGTCGGATTTGGGAGCCGGGATAATGGTAACCTCCTGCCGGAAAGAGCCGAAAGCCAGCTGGAGCGTTCCGTGAGCCGGGATTTTGAGTCTTTTCATGGATCGTTCGCCAAGCATTATAGCGTTTTCCTGCAGGATGCCCGAGTGGACCGTATGGACCGGGATCTTGAATTGGGACATCGTGGATCTCCTTCCGGTAGGCAGCATGATGCCGGCAATTTGGTAGCTAAGGGTTACATATCATTCATCATATGGAGACAGATGACCCTTGGTGATTGACCTACTCTTTAAAAACCTTGCCACATCATTTCATAAGTCTGATCCAAGAAGCGAAACAAGCATGGGATGAATCAATATTTGGAAACTTAAGCGTAAGCTTCCGAGGCGAGTTTTGTACGAAGTAAGCCAGGAAGCGAATGCTAACAAAACTTAAGCGTAAGCTTCCGAGGCGAGTTTTGTACGAAGTGGGCCAGGAAGCGAATGCTAACAAAACTTAAGCGTAAGCTTCCGAGGTGAGTTTTGTACGAAGTAAGCCAGGAAGCGAATGCTAACAAAACTTTTAGGAGGAATTATAATGAGTATTCACGACAAAGCACATGAACTGGCGAAAGCCATTAAAGAAAGCACTGAGGTAGCAGATATCACCAATGCGATGAAACTGGTGGAAACAGATCCAGATGCCAAAGCAATGCTCGACAATTTCCGCAACGGCCAAATGGAGCTTCAACAACGGATGATGAGCGGAGATATGCCTCCACAGGAAGAAATGGAGAAAATGGAGAAATTATTCGAGGTGCTTAACATGAATCTTGGGATTCGCCGTCTGTTCGATGCAGAACGCCGTCTGAGCGTTGTAATCGAGGATGTAAACAAGATCATTACCGAGAGCTTGTCGCAATTGTATGGCGAATAAACGCTTTTATTAAGCGAGCACTCGCTTGAAAAGTTTCATCAGTTCAATCTAAAGAGGATGTTCCCGAAGCCATTTGGCATTGGAAACATCCTCTTTATTCTTGTGACTAGCGTAGGAGTAAACTAACTAATCTTGCTTACCTTCGATTGCGCAAAGAAGAATACCAGCAGCCAAACCTAGGCGGCGATCAAGCATTCCCTTGGGATCTTCGGAGAAGTCAGCCATGATTTTTGTAACGAATGGGTTGAAGTTCTGTTTGAAGGCCGGAATCGTAGTGTCATCCATCTCGATATTGTATTTCTGAGGGATAATAGAGATAAAGCGGCGGAGTAAAGCCATCGCGGTGCTATCTTCCTTGATTTTTCCGATTTCCTGATCATGACGATCAAGAATCATCCATTCATCTTTCAAAATAGATTTGAGTCCCTTACGGCGCAGTGCACCGATGTGCTCGCCAGTCTCCGTATCATGCACATCATAAGTTGCGCTAAAATCGACCACACTGCGGGCTTTGATTCGCAATAGCTCCTTATTCATGCTCTCGTCCGTATACAGCGCAATATCCTCTTTCAGCTTGAATGCTTTCATTTGTGAATAGAGTACAAGTTGCTCCGTATTATCATAAATATGAAGTTTCGCACCCATGATCGAAAATACCTTTTTTCGAATTATGTATTCGGTATGAGTATAAGTTGTATTCAAGTCTAAATCGCCCCCTAAATGAAATTATCATCTCATATATAAGCTTTGCTAGCTACATAAATGCGTACTATTTTATATTTTTTTGAGTAAAAGTATATTTTTGTGGACTTGTCTCATATTAAGGACTTCAAGTTCATAGAGTAGAGATATAGATTCAATCGAATATCTTGTCTGCGAAGGAGTTGTTAGTAATGAGAAAAAGAAACAAGTTTAAACATGGTGTCTATCTGGTGCTGGCGTTGGCCATGCTTTTGTATGCTCTGCCGAAGTTATCGCTAGCGAATGGGCCTAGTTGGGTATTTGGTTTTGGAGTGATCTGGTCACTTTTCGCCTTTATGGTCATTGCGGCACATCTGCATTTCATAATTGGTGTTGATGAGGAGAAGACCAAGCGTTTAGAAGCTGTGCGAAAAGCAAAACTGGAACAATGGCAGTCCAAATGGAATGAAGAAACTAGAGTTACACAAAGATCATAGAAGTGGGGTTAAATCCATTAGTGACTAGATTTGAGTTTCAGGGGAAAAGCTCCAGGCTGGCAAAAAGAGATGCATAAATGCCCTAGATTCCTGGAAAAAGCGCCGAAATGGCGTAAAGAGGTGCATAAATCCCCTAGAATCCCAGAAAAAGCGCCGAATTAGCGTAAAGAGGTGCATAAATGCCCTAGAATCTTGGAAAAAGCGCCGAATTAGCGTAAAGAGGTGCATAAATGCCCTAGAATCACAGAAAAGCCCACTAGCTAAAGCCAGTGGGCTTTAAGAATCCCCCCGCGAACGCAGGGGGATTAAATTTATCGTGCACCTGTAAAAGGATTGATCTCATCTGAGAGATCTTTTCCAGCTTTCTTTTCTTCTGCAGATATTCGTTTACCAAGAGCCGCGTAGTACCACACCGCAGGAACGAGAACCGCAAGTATAAAAAGAAATTGCATAAAGTCATCCCCTTTCACCTTTACAGTATAACATATTTTACCTTTTTTTCTTAAGGGTCTATGCTCTATTGTCTACCCAGTTTGTCTAACAAACGGATTACTTTTACTGACCGATGACGAGCACTCTACTTCAAATACATAACTGGCGCTCCCCTGAGGCCATCTTGCTTGGATAATATACAGATGTCTGCCGCTACCTGCTGCGAGTTGAAAGCTGTTGTTATCCACGGAAAGAGCTTCGTCCGGACGTTCCTCACCAGGAAATGAAGCCATAACCTCTATTTCTTTGGGTGCAGATGAGAATTTGAGTTCTACCTGATCGCGGCTGATGGCCTTGGGATGTACCTTCTGTTTGGTAACCAATTGATCGTATGAAGCTACATCTACACACACGCCTTTACCATACTCGTTCCAGCAATAAGAGCCTTGAATGGCATCGAACTGCTCACCGCCAACAGTAACTTGAACATTAGGGGGCTGTGGGTTAATAGAGTCTGCTGGAGAGTTTTTATCTTCTTTAAGAGTCGATTGAAACAAGTCCAACAGGTCCTTTTTGCTGGTATCTGAAAGACGATAGTGGCCCATTTGTCCGGATTGAATGAGTAATCCACTGTTACTTTCGCCAATCCAAAAAGAGAATTCATAACTTATGCCATCCTTCATGTTCACAGTGGTTCTGTAATCGCCGGGAGCAATATCTAGTTGTCCTTTATCATATTCAGCAGTAGTTATAGCTTGAACGAATCGTTTGAAGGAGGATGCTTCAGAGATAGTCGCCACTGGATGATCTTTTTCTATTAAATTAATGGAAACTATTTTTTGTGCATCCAGCTCTATTCGATCTGTTTGTTTGACTTCGGTTCCCGTATTTCCACAGCCGACCAGTCCTATTAAAAACAAAATAATGGTAAAAAGTATTAAAGCAATCTTGTTCATATTCGCATTTCTCCTTTACGCATGTTCTAACTCTCAGACTATAAAAAAGAGGAAAAGGTTGCTAAATAAAGGAAACGGATATCACGTGAAGTTTATAGCGTCTGCAGAATTATCCCATTTGGCAAAGTAGGTGTTTCAAGCGATTATCAGATCTAATATATTGTAATAATTTCCTTGATTATAGATTGTGTGCGGGCAGTTAAATTCGAATCCGATGCTTATGAATCGGTTGTACTGTGCCATTCTCTCCGTGTATACTGAGTACAGTATAGTACAGATCGGAGTACGGGGGTGTAACAGTTGGAAGGTCAAGGCGATGCAATTACTAAACACGAGCAACTGCTGCAGCATATTGAAAGTCTTAAGGTAGGCTCCAAAATATCTGTTCGTAAGCTTGCAAAAGAAATGTTAGTCAGCGAGGGAACTGCATATCGTGCAGTGAAGGAAGCTGAGAATCTTGGAATTGTCATCACGAAGGAACGGATTGGTACAGTACGTGTAGAAAAAAAGCCTCGTAACATTTCTGAACAGCTGACGTTTGGGGACGTGGTTGATATTGTTGAGGGTCATGTTCTTGGCGGGGCTAGCGGACTGAGTAAGCATCTTCATAAATATGTAATCGGTGCGATGAAGGTCGACGCGATGATTCGTTATATAGACGCAGACAGCCTGCTCATTGTAGGTAACCGTGATGATGTTCACTCTTTGGCGCTAGAGCAAGGTGCGGCAGTTCTCGTTACAGGTGGCTTCGGGACAAGCCGTGAAGTTAAGGCGTTAGCGGACGAGCTGGACCTCCCTATCATTTCATCAAGACATGACACGTTTACTGTGGCATCAATGATTAACCGTGCCATTTTTGATAGATTGATTAAGAAAAAAATCATGCTTGTAGAGGATATTGTCGACAGCAAACCGCGTCTGAATACGTTGAAAATTTCAAGCACCGTCGGTGAGCTGCGGCAGATTTCAGAGGAGACTGGAGAGCAACGTTTTCCCGTTACGGATGAATGGAACCGAGTGATTGGCATTATCGGACGACGTGAAGTAGAGGACCTGACAGAAGGGCAAAGTATTGAAAAGGCTATGGTTCGGAGTCCGGTTACCGCTGCACTGCATACCTCACTAGCCTCAGCTGCGCAGATCATGATGTGGGAAGGCGTCGATTTCCTACCTATTGTAGACCGTAACCGCAAATTGGTGGGCTCCCTAACTCGTAAAGAAGTGCTGCAAAGTCTGCGAGATGTCCGTAACACTCCACAGCTTGGTGAGACCTTCGATCATCTCATCTGGAACGGCTTTGCGGATGAGCGGGATGAAGAGGGACGATTGTTTTTTCATGGCTTCATTACTCCTCAGATGGCGACTGACCTAGGAACCATTTCTGAAGGTGTCTTGTCTACGCTAATGACGCTCTCAGCGTTTAAGGCTGCTAAGGATATAACAGGAAATGACTATGTCTTAGATAATATGTCTACCTATTTTATCCGGCCAGTACAGATCGAACACGCGATTATTGTAATGCCGAGACTGCTCGAGATTAGTCGCCGTACTTGTAAGCTAGAAATAGAGATCAGCTATTCAGATACCCTGGTAGCGAAAGCTGTTCTAATGCTGCAATCCATTGACCACGGCTAAGACACGACGAGTGATAAACATGCTAAATAGACTGCCCTCGAGGATAATAATGAGGGTAGTCTATTTTATTCTTGCAATCCTATGAAGACTAAAGCCTAGGCTTTCGACTGATGCTGCTCTTGGCTGCGGCTGTAATAGCTATAGCTACGCAGTCCTGAGAAGATGTTGAACACACCGATCAGAAGAAAGGCAGCTTCAACAATAATATTAACGGTGGAGCCGCGAAACAGAAACATGGAAATTAGGGACAGCGTTACGAGCATTGCGCCCAGCATCACATTCATAACGGAGCGTTTTAGCCCCTTAACTCGGGGATTTAAGGCACGGCGAGAGGATAAGCTGTACACAGCGGCACCGATTACAAAGACCACCAGCAGGATAAACAATAAGTATTTGATAAATAAAACCATGGACAGCCAGCTCCTTTATCATGTCGTGCAAAAGCCTTGAAGTAATTTCCACTTTTGTCTGTCCATTATTGTATCATACGATTGTTGTTAGTTGCGCTTAAAAGGACTGATTTCCACCCAGATTTGCAAAACGCCTTCCATGACGAGCATCGTCCGGATTTTGACAGAGTATTCCTTCTCACGCACAATGTAAAGTTTACCATCCAGGAGCAGCCTAACCAGTTTACTGTCTGTGTCAATATCGAACATGCTGCGGCCGCGCATCGGTTCCAGATCTGATCGTATTTCGCTAAGTATTAATTTTAAAGTTACGGGGTCAACTGGGTTTGAGCCTTCTGATTGGGCTTTGCTTTCCTCCGATCGAATTTTGATTTCTCTGATTACCGTAGAGGTATTATTATATTTTTTGAGTGTTTTAATATCCTCTTGATATTGCTCGATCTGTACACGCAGGTCTGCATTATTCAGCCATAACACATTATATCCAACATGGTATATGGCGTTGTATATGACGGCTCCCACGACGATCCCTAGCATGAATATAGCGGAAATTTGAGTGAATCTACGAAAACGACTGAATGGTGGAACTCTCACTGTCGTTACCCCCTGCCGCACACCCATTTTACTAGCTCACTGCCCATATGGGCTCCGAGAAAAGCGAAGGCAATATACATGATTTGCTTGATGGCAGGGGAAAGGTTGCCCCCAATCATGTTGCTTTCAATGACCCGTAAAGGGTCCATAGTACCCCCTACAGCGGCGGCAAGTGCCCATATTTTAATCCGGTCTGCTACATCTAGCATCGTTTGCGTCGGTGGTTGCAGGGAGACAACGGCGCCGATTCCACCGACCATAGCTCCGCCAAGTACGATGCCGAAGGCGATAAAGAAATCGAGGATCGCTTTGCTCATAAAAATGCTCATAAAGGCCCCTTCCCGGACGAGGCATCTATAAACGTTGCCTGTCCATGTGCTCTTAATCCATTCTATGGGCGGGTCCCCCTTTAATATGATAAAATAGTTTCATCTTATAGTGCGAGTTCAAAAAGTACGGCTTTTAGCACCGGGAAGACTGAAAGAGGGTAGAAAATGAGGAGCGGTCGTAGCGGAAGCTACGTGAACACCGGAAATTTCGCCTGAATTCAATATTCGATGTTGAGTAAGCTTTTTGGGTTACTTCGTGATCAAAAGCGGACTTTTTGAACAACTATTTATGTTTGATTTTTGTAGTAGAAAGGAAGTGGGATGATGAGCCCTTTCGTGCATTTGCATGTGCACAGCGAATACAGTTTACTGGACGGGGCGGCGCGCATTACCGATCTCGTGCGCCGGGCCGGCGAATACGGCATGAAGTCGCTGGCGCTTACGGATCATGGAGTGATGTATGGGGCGATCCCCTTTTATAAAGCGTGTAAAGAGAATGGAATCAAGCCGATTATAGGCTGTGAAGCTTATTTAACCGCAGGCTCTCGCCGAGAGCGGGGCAGTCGCAAAGATCAACCGATTTATCACCTGATTCTGCTCGTCAAGAATGAAACCGGCTACAAGAATCTGATGAAGCTGATCTCTATCGGCCATCTGGAAGGCCATCACTATAAACCTCGTATTGATATGGAGGTTCTGGCCGCTCATTCGGAGGGGATCATATGCCTTAGTGCATGTCTAGGCGGCGAAGTGCCGCAGCATCTGTTGCATGGAAGAGATGATGAAGCGCGAAAGGCTGCGCTGCGATATAAGGAGATTTTTGGCGAAGACTTCTACCTGGAGCTTCAAGATCACGGAATTTCCGAGCAAAAGCGAGTAAATCCGAAGCTGATCGCACTTGCCAAGGCCTGTGATATCCCACTCGTAGCTACGAATGACGTTCATTATTTAGCTAAGGAAGATGCAGAGGTACAGGATGTTCTGATCTGTATTGGAACAGGTAAAACTGTGGATGATGAGGAACGGCTCAAGATCGGAACAGATCAGTTATTTTTAAAAAGCAGTGAACAGATGGCGGCGTTATTCCCGCATGTGCCTGATGCTATTAGTAACACGCTACTGATCGCAGAAAAATGTAATCTGGAGCTTACCTTCGGTCAACATATTCTGCCTGCTTATTCACCGATTCCGGAAGGTATGGACTCTGCTGCATATTTGCGTGAGTTATGCTTTAGGGGGCTTGAAGAACGATATATTGACACACCACTATGGGTATCGCCTGAGCAAAGAGAGACTGCTGAGAAGCGTCTTGCCTATGAGCTTGGTGTCATCGAGAGTATGGGATTTAGCGATTATTTTCTAATTGTGTGGGATTTTATCGCTTATTGTCATCGTCAGGGGATTGCTACAGGACCGGGCCGGGGTTCCTCCGCGGGGAGTCTTACCGCTTACTCCCTACGAATCACGGATGTTGATCCGCTTAAGTATAACTTGCTCTTTGAACGTTTCTTAAATCCAGAACGGATCACGATGCCGGATATTGATATCGATTTTAGTGATGAGCGCCGTGATGAGGTTATCGCTTATGTGGTGGAGAAATACGGCAAAGAACATGTGGCACAGATTATTACATTTGGAACCATGGCTGCACGGGCTGCGGTTCGTGATGTGGGCAGGGTGCTGAATTTACCTTATAACGAAGTAGACAAAGCTGCCAAGCTCATCCCAGGACAACTAGGCATCAGCCTCGCTAGAGCACTAGAGACTACTCCAGACCTTAAAGCGCTGTATGACAGTAATCCGAAGATCAAGGGCTTGCTGGATATGGCAATGAAGGTGGAAGGGATGCCTCGTCATGCTTCGACACATGCTGCCGGGGTTGTCATTTCCAAAGGTCCGCTAACTGATGCTGTACCCCTCCAGGAAGGTAACGAAAGTACAGCTTTAACTCAGTACTCTATGGAGCATTTGGAGAGTGTCGGGCTGCTGAAGATGGATTTTCTGGGCTTGCGTACTTTGTCGATTATCGAACGCTGTATGAATTCGATTAAAGAAATGAGTGGCAGTGTTCCGAATTTCAAAACGATACCAGATCATGATCCCCTTACGTATGAAATGCTAGGTGCAGGGGAGACGACTGGGGTCTTCCAACTGGAATCGGCGGGTGTAAGACGTGTGCTGAAGGATTTGAAGCCTAATGGTTTTGAAGATATCGTATCGGTTCTAGCGCTGTATCGTCCGGGTCCAATGGAATTTATCCCGAAATATATAGCAGGAAAGCACGGCCAGATTGAAGTAGAGTACCCACATTCTGATTTGAAATCTATATTAGCGGATACCTATGGGATTATTGTGTACCAGGAACAGATTATGCAGATTGCTTCGCTTATGGCCGGATTCTCGCTTGGTGAAGCGGATCTGCTCCGGCGAGCGGTCTCTAAGAAGAAACGTGAGACGCTGGATAAGGAACGCAGCCATTTTGTACAGGGGAGCTTGCAGCAAGGATATAACGAAGCGGATGCGAATGCCGTTTATGATATGATTGTAAGGTTTGCCGATTATGGTTTCCCTCGTGCGCATGCGGCGGCTTATGGCGTACTGGCTTTCCAGACGGCATATCTCAAGGCGCATTATCCGGTACAGTTTATGGCATCTATGCTGACGGCTGTAATGGGCACCCACCGTAAGGTGGCGGAGTATGTGCTGGACTGCCGCCGCACGGGCATCGGCGTGTTACCGCCGGATGTGAACGAGAGCGGCGTGTTGTTTACCCCAGTTCCAGGGGAAGAAACGGGAACAGGGCATATCCGCTTTGGGCTCGCGGCGATTAAGAATGTCGGCACGTTAGCAGTGGAGAATATTATGTCGGTCCGTAAGGAACGGCCGTTCGACAGTCTGCTCGATTTCTGTCGACGTGTCGATCTGCGGGTCTGCAACAAGCGGGTAGTGGAGTCTTTGCTGCAGGCAGGAGCTTTTGACTGTCTGCCGGGTCATAGAGCCCAGCTGCTCGCTATGCTGGACGAGACCGTTGACGCCGCGCTGAAATGGCGCAAGGAGCGGGATGAGCTGCAAATCCAGTTGTTCGACGATTTGGTGGAAACGCCAAACTGGGAGATTCGCTATCCGGATATCCCTAAGTTCACAGTAGGACAGCAGCTGGAGATGGAACGTGAGCTGCTGGGGCTGTATCTATCAGGTCACCCGCTCGACGATAGCGCTGAGCTGCTTGAGGAGCCCGGTATACAGCGGCTGATGGACCTCGGTGAAGCCGCAGATGAGAGTCAGACGGTTACGGCCGGCATGGTCGTATCCGTGAAGGAAATTACGACGAAGCAAGGAAAATCGATGGCCTTCATCGAATGGGAAGATCAGATCGAACGCTGCGAAGTCGTGCTCTTCCCCGAGGTGTGGAAGCGAAGCCGCAGCTTGATTGCCAAGGGCGCGCTGCTGGCCTTGCGCGCCAAGGTGCAGCAGGAGGACGAAGGCTTCAAGCTGCTGGCCGAGGAAGTGGCGCTGCTCTCCGCGGAGACACTCCGCGGCCTGCTGCAGCGCCGTAGTGCCGCCGCGTCCCGCTCTTATAGCGCGGGACGCTCGGCCTCAGCAGGAGCACCGCCGCGCGGCGGCGCTCCTGCTTCGCGGGCTAGCGGGGCCGTCACTGGCCCCGCGGGCAGACCTGCAGGCGGCGCAGCTGCGCCTGCAACACCTGCACCGGCCGCTGCGCAAGCGCCGGTCTCAGGCCAGCGTGTCTTTATCAAGATCACGCCGGCCGCCGAGAATGCTGCGCAGCTGTCGCGCTTGAAGGAGCTGCTGCAGAATCATCCAGGCCCAGTAGCGACGATTCTGTTCTACGAACGGGATCAGAAGCTCCTGGCCCTTAGCGATAACTACCGGATCAAACCTACTCAGGAGCTGTTCGCGGCTATCGAGTCTATGCTGGGAGCAGGTACCGTAAGAATAAAATAAGAACAATTCTATCCTTTTCCGCATACATTAGGAAACCACAGGGCGAATCCCTGGGCGGAAAGGGGAATGACATCATGTCCTATCAAATGGCAGTCGATCTGTTGGAACGTAGAGGCGTATCACTTTCTTCTATTGCTGAGATCGTATATATTTTACAATCTGTTTATTATCCCGGTTTATCCAAGGAAGAATGCCTTTCCAGTGTGAAATCTGTTCTGGGAAAAAGAGAAGTGCAGTACACGTTAATGACGGGGATCGCACTTGATGAACTGGCAGAAAAAAGACTGCTTCCGCAGCCGCTCCAGGCAGTTATGGAGGCGGATGAATCACTTTATGGTGCGGACGAGACTCTAGCCCTTGGTATCACAGGGGTATATGGGATGATCGGACTTACAGGATTTGGGTACTTGGACAAAATAAAGCTTGGAATCATCGGTGAATTGAACGATGATAAGGGGAGTATTCATGTGTTCTTGGATGACCTTGTGGCGGGTATCGCTGCAGCTGCTTCTGCTAGAATTGCTCATCGGCATGAAGGAGCAAAAGTATATCCTATAGTCACGGACACGGAATAAATGACTCGATTTATTTCGTTTGAACGAGTTCCTCAGTCTTGCTTCCTTTGCCCTACGCCTGTTGCGGGAAAAAAGAAAACTGTGTTATCATAATTCCATTATACGGGATACGGCTGGGAATTAAGATTGGGGAGGCCTTGCAAGGCATGTGGACGGTAATATATATCGCGCCGACCGCCAAAGTGGCGGATATGATTAAGAGTAAGCTGACTGAAGAAGGTTTTTTAGTAAAATGCCGTCCAATCAATATGTCCAAGCAGCAGTTTGAGATATTGGTTCCTTCGGGTGAACTGGAGGAAGTACAGGAAGTCCTTAATCTTATTCTGCATCCCTGAATTTCTATCAAGAGAAAAGTCATGACAGCGGCAAGCTGCATAACGCAAATAAACGGCTGAAGAGGTGCGGGTGTGTTCAAAGATTTATTTCAGAAGAAACGGAAGTACGCGACTATTCCTTCAGAACGTCTGGAGCGAAGCGGCGAGCCTGCAGAAGGCGAACGCCCCAAACGGGAAATTCCAGAAGGATTAATGAGTAAATGTAATAAATGCGGAACGATCCAGTATAGCAAGGAATTGGAAAAGAATCTAAAAGTATGTCCTACTTGTGGTCATCATTTGCGCTTGAATGCTGTTGAGCGTATTGCTATGACGTTAGACCCAGAGGGCTTTATTGAGTTTGACAGTGAAATGTATTCCATAGATCCGCTGAAATTCCCGGGTTATGCTTCTAAACTGGAGCAGCAGCAACTAAAATCGGGACAAACTGATGCCGTGATTACGGGACAGGGATCTATTGGCGGGCATCCAGTGATCGTAGCTGTGATGAATTTCGAATTTTTCTCCGGCAGTATGGGATCTGTGGTAGGTGAGAAGATTACCCGGGCGATTGAAGAAGCCACGGAGAAGCAGCTTCCACTCCTTATTTTCTCTACTTCAGGCGGAGCGAGAATGCAGGAGAGTATTTTAAGCCTTATGCAAATGGCGAAGACCAGTGCAGCCCTTGCTCGTTTTAATGAGGTGGGCGGCCTTTATATTTCTATAATTACGGATCCGACAACCGGCGGAGTCTCTGCAAGTTTTGCTAGTCTTGGGGATATTATTATTGCAGAGCCTGGAGCGGTATTCGGTTTCGCAGGACGTATAGTCATTGAACAGACGATTCGCCAGAAGCTTCCGGATGATTTCCAGACAGCTGAATTTAATCTGCAGCATGGCTTGATTGATATGGTTGTGCACCGTAAAGAAATGCGCGCTACACTGACCAAAATTTTGGAATTGCATGATGTGAAAGGGGGATTTTAGGTTGGCAGGAGAGTTGCCTTTTGAAATGCCTCTAGTTGAAATGCGCAAGAAAATTGCCGAGCTAAAGCAGTTTGGCGAAGAGAAGGGTATTGATTTTACGGATGAGGTAGCAAGGTTGGAAGAACGGTACCGTGTGCTTGAGGAGGAAGTGTATTCTAATATCTCTCCTTCCCAAAAAATGCATCTAGCCAGACATCAAGGTCGTCCGACTTCACTTGATCTTATGGGACAGATCTTCACAGATTTTATTGATCTGCACGGAGATCGGATGTTTGGGGATGATCTAGCTATTGTAGGCGGTATCGCGAAGCTGAACGGCGTCCCGGTTACGGTCATTGGCCAGCAACGCGGTAAAGATACGAAAGAAAATATTTTACGCTTTTTCGGCAGTGCACACCCTGAAGGCTTCCGTAAAGCGCTACGTCTGATGCAGCAAGCGGACAAGTTCAAACGTCCCATTATTACCTTCGTGGATACGAAAGGCGCATATCCAGGCAATACAGCTGAGGAAAGAGGCCAGTCTGAAGCGATCGCGCGTAATTTGCGTGAAATGTCTCAGTTTGGTGTTCCTGTTATCTGTGTTGTCATCGGAGAAGGCGGAAGTGGCGGCGCACTAGCACTGGCAGTGGGTAACAGAGTGCTTATGCTGGAGCATGCCATCTATTCTGTAATATCTCCTAACGGGGCTGCTTCGATTCTATGGAAGGATGCTTCGAAGGCTGATCAAGCGGCGGAAGCCATGAAGATAACGGCATCTGATCTGCTTGAAATGGAAGTCATTGAAGAGATTGTTCCTGAGCCAAAAGGCGGCGCACATCGTGATTACGAGGCTACAGCAGCTGCAATTAAGGATGCGTTATGGCGTCACTTGCAGGAGCTGATTTCTCTGAATAGTGCGGAGCTGAAAGAAGATCGTTACCGTAAATTCCGTAAAATCGGTGAGTTTGCTGAAGCCCAGCAGGAGCAGATTTTCCTTGAAGAAGAAGTGGAATCTGAATTGTAAGAAGGGTGTTGCCATTTGCACTTTAAGACATATAACCATACTTAGTGGACCATATTGAATTAAGTGTAAATTATACATTTTATTGGAATTAAAATAATCTCGACGCAATGCCGGGATTATTTTAATTTTTTTTGTGCGTTCAGATAATTCGAGCTCAAATTACATCTAAAAGAGCCTACAACATTGATTTTGTGTCTAAGTTGCAGTAATATTCATAAGGGCGTAGTTAAAGGCACATGTGACAAAGTTCCTATTTAATTAGTTAGCCTTGTAGTAGATTTTGTAGTTGGAAAAAGTGAGACAGAGAGAACGAAAAAACGGAGGAAAACCTAATGCGGAAAAGTAAAATTGTATGTACGATCGGACCTGCGAGTGAATCGTTGGAGAATATCAAAAAATTGATTTTGGCTGGTATGAATGTGGCCCGTTTGAATTTCTCCCACGGCGATTTTGAAGAGCATGGTGCTCGGATTAAAACGATCCGTCAAGCATCTAAGGAACTGAACAAAACTGTTGCTATCCTGCTCGATACAAAAGGACCGGAGATTCGCACAGGCAAGTTGGAAGTAGAACCGATTGAACTAGTTCAGGACGAGTACCTGACACTAACTACGGAAGAAATCCTTGGCACCCAAGAACGTATTTCCATCACGTACAGCGAGCTTCCTAATGATGTTCAAGTAGGCTCCACTATCCTTATTGATGACGGTCTAATTGGTTTGACAGTTGTCGACATTCAAGGTACAGAAATCAAGACCCGTATTGTAAACGGTGGTACGATCAAGAGCAAAAAGGGCGTTAACGTACCAGGAGTAAACATCTCCTTGCCGGGTATTACGGAAAAAGACACCAACGATATTCTTTTCGGTATCGAACAGGACATCGATTTTATCGCCGCTTCCTTCGTTCGCAAAGCTAGCGACGTTCAGGAAATTCGTGAGCTGCTTGCGAAAAACAACGCTTCTCACATTCAAATCATTTCCAAAATCGAAAACCAACAAGGTGTTGACAACCTTGATGAAATTCTAGAAGCTTCCGACGGCCTGATGGTTGCTCGTGGTGACCTTGGTGTTGAAATCCCAGCTGAAGATGTACCTTTGGCTCAAAAATTGATGATTCAAAAATGTAACGTTGCTGGCAAACCAGTAATCACAGCTACACAAATGCTGGATTCTATGCAACGTAACCCACGTCCTACTCGCGCTGAAGCAAGTGACGTAGCAAACGCTATTTTCGACGGAACAGATGCAATCATGCTTTCCGGAGAAACTGCTGCTGGTAAATATCCAGTAGAATCCGTTCTTACAATGTCCCGTATTGCTGAGAAAGCGGAGTCCGCACTGGATCACCATGAAATTTTCTCGAAACAACAAACTGCACAAGAAACTACAGTTACAGAAGCGATCAGCCAATCCGTTGCAATTTCCGCTTTGGATCTGAACGCTAAGGCTATTCTTTCTTCGACGGTTACAGGTCATACTGCACGCGTTGTTTCCAAATACCGTCCTAAAGCACCAATCATTGCTGTTACGACACAAGAAAGAACTATGCGTCAATTGTCCCTCGTTTGGGGCGTAACACCAGTATTCGGTAAAGTAGCTACTTCCACAGATGAATTGCTTGAAACAGCAATCCAAGGTGGTAAGGATTCCGGTCTGGTTCAAGCTGGCGACCTAGTTGTGATTACTGCAGGAATTCCACTTGGACGTTCCGGTTCCACTAACTTGGTAAAAGTAAGCACAATCGAGTAGTACTCGACTGGCTTTGCCTGATTCGTAGTATATATTTTAAAATATAAGAGCTGTCTCAGATGTAGTGAAAACCTACAAGTGAGGCAGCTTTTTTTTACTTGAATCCATTCAAACTGTTAGTATATACGTTTGACGCTAAAAGAGTCCCCTCGATGGCTTGGACTGGAAGGAACCGCAACGGTGATGTTATTCTGGACCATGATCCCTCCGTTAGAAAGAGTTAACCTAGGCCGTTTTCCGTTAATTCGACAGCAATTGAAATAGGTTGTACAGACGCGGGCCAGCTTTGCGATGGAACCATCGACCTCGGGAGCCTCCATTATCCATTCGCCGGACGTTTGTGGACCGGTATACCGCTGGAGCGTTCGGAAGGCCCAATCTCGACTTAAATTTCGGAGTGTGATAGACCATTTTGTGTGGCTTATTTTCGTGATAGTACCCTTCATATGATCTCCCGGGTATACTGGAAAAGAGATTACAGTCTCAGCGTCAGGAAGGATTTCCCACCAGGCGTAGTAACGGGCAATCCCATTTACGAATTCATGACCTGTTCCCGTCTGAATAAGGCTGCTGTTCTTGAATCCGTCGATGCCAATCCATGCAGAGGAATAGGTGGATTTGTAGGTTGGTTTAACGTATGGGACGATCCATTCACCGGAAATGCGGTTGAAAGCGCCTTTTCTGCCAGTAACAGTGTAGCCACTCCAGTTCTTAGATGACCAGCCGAAGGCTGAGCTCTGTTTATTGCTCGCATTAGACTTGTCTGTTAGACAGGGATGATTTACCATGAGAGGATTATGTTTTATGCTCAACTTGTCCACCGCCTTTATAGTACTGCTATATTAAATGCGATGATTACATAGGAAGTACGGGTATTCTGTTAAAATATAAAAATATAAAGCTCCATACTTTATGTGCCTATAGTTATCGCTTAATCGCATACCGTCCTTATAAGTGGCCGAAGGCATTTATACTTAATTAAGAAGTTAGAGAGGACTTTTAGCACAAATGGAAAAACTATCGAAGCTGCGCGGCTTTTATCTATTCTTAGGATTGGCCGGAGGTTCATTTGGCTCCTATCTTTCGCTGCTCTTGGTCCACAATGGACTTAATAGCGGACAGATAGGTATACTAATGGCAACAGGTACGCTAATAGCGATCACCATTCAGCCGATGTGGGGGATTATCTCTGATCGGTATAATCAGACACGTTTAGTACTAATCCTAAGTGTGGCGGTTCCGGCTTTATTAGCCGTGTTTTATCGTTCGGAATATTTCATTGTGCTCCTTCTGGTGTATACGTGCTCAACGATCTTCTCTTCTACACAGGCTCCTATAGCCGATTCTTACGCGATCTCAGCGGCGAATAGAGCTGGGGCCACTTATGGTAGCATTCGGCTTATGATGAGCATTGGAGCGGCTCTGGGAGCTTATGCAGGGGGAGTGTATGTATCCACCTTCTCTGTATCCACGATATGGCTGCCTTTTCTCTTTTTTAATGTGATTGCGGTTCTTATTGCGTTTACATTGCCGAAGCAGGCGGAAGAGAATCATATGATGAGGCAATCGTTTACTCAGGGGGTAAGACAACTGCTGGGGAATCGGGTCTTCCTTGCTTTTTTGGGCGGCAGCTTTCTTGTGAATCAGACGATGACTGCCTTTGGTACATATTTTGTAATCGCTTTTCAATCGGTTGGAGGCTCCACCCGCTATGCAGGGATTGCTCTTTTTCTCGCATCGGTGACTAATGTACCCTCCATGCTGTTTGCTTCTAAGGTGATCAAGAAGCTAGGGCGTGAGCGTACCTTGCTCCTTGGGGCCCTTATTTATGTTTTGCGATGGGGTATTCAGGTTGCTTTTCCTTATCCATCAGTAATGATCGGTGTGCAGGTGCTGCACGGTCTTTCGTTTGGGTTCTTTTATATTGCTGCAGTCGAATATGTATCTCAGATCACTTCTAACGAGATGCAGGCCACTGGTCAAAGTGTATTTAATATGGTGTTCTCAGGTTTTGCTGGCATTGTCGGTAATTTACTGAATGGATTTTTGCTTAATCAAGGCGGGGTAGAAGTAATGAATCTGTCTTGTATGTTGAGCTCTATCGCAGGCGCAATGCTGCTGTTCTATGTTGCCAGAAGCTCTCGGCGCAAATTATCAACAACAACGTTACCTTCAGAAGGGGTTCAGGCTTAAATGCTCCCCTGCTGCTATGCCGAAAGGAGTATTTTTAGATGGAATTAGAGCGAGCTGGCTTACCCAGCCGATGGTATAAGTCGACCTTGCGTGTTCGATATCAGGAAAGTGATCAGATGGGCGTTGTGTATCATGCGAATTATTTGAACTGGTTTGAGTCCGGTCGTACAGAGATGTTCCGTCAGGTTGGTTTTACTTATCGTGAACTTGAGAAACAAGGTGTCTTACTTCCTGTCACTTCAGCAGATTTGCAATTTAAAAGTCCGGCGCGATATGATGATCTTATCACCGTGTATGCGCGAATGATTACTTTCTCAGCGTTAAGAGTCGTATTTGAGTATCAAGTGCGGAGACTTTCGGAAGAAGAAGGTAGAAATTCAGAAGATTTAGTAGCTACTTTAGGGGAGTTGCGGTCGATGGATCCACCTGGGGAGCTGTTAGTTACCGGCACGACAAGTCATGTTTGGGTGAACCGGGAATGGAGGCCTGCCAGGCTGGATAGAGCCCTTCCAGAGCTCTTTCACGCAATAAAAGAGGCGCTGCGGGAAGAAGGGAGTTCAGTATGATTAGAAGCAAATGGTTATGGGCTGGACTATTTATTATTCCTGCTGTGGAATTATTCGGTTTTATCTACGTAGCAGATCAACTTGGAGCATTCAAAACACTGCTGCTTATGCTGACCACTTCGGTAATCGGCCTGCTAATGATGCGTTTTGAAGGTAAGAAGGTGCTTCAGGATAGCAAAACACATATGCAGGAGGGCCGTGTTCCTGGTCGGACGATGCTGGACGGCTTATGTATTTTTTTTGGAGGATTGCTGCTGATATTGCCGGGCTTCGTAACCGATATTGTCGGGTTCACGCTAGTTTTTCCATTGACTCGGCCTTTGTACCGTATATTTTTGCTGAAGTGGATTGAGAAGAAGATGAAGAATGGCACCTTCACCTTTTACCGTCGTTAGAATCCTGTTCACAACAATAACAGAGCGGACCCCTGTCATTGACGAAGGGCCCGCTCTGTTTGCTATTTTGCGAATTGATAATTATGGGTTCCTATCTTAATCGGCCGCTAACAATGTAGCTGTGTAAAGCTCGGAATACGCCGGCACGGTTAAAGGCAACAAGGATAACAAGAACAACAGGTCCGATGATTAGCCCTAGCATACCGAATAATTGCAGGCCGGCGAACATGCCAATCAACATGGCAAGGGGATCAAGTCCAATGCTGCTCGCGAGCACTTTTGGCTCAAGCACCTGCCGGGTAATAAGGATAACGGCATAGAGTATGGAGAGTCCGATTCCCAGTGCCAGATTGTCCGTCATATAAGAGTACAGCGCCCAAGGCAGCATCACAATTCCCACACCGAGATAAGGCAGCAGATCCACAAAGCCAATCATTAAGCCGATAGCAAACGCGGACTTCACGCCCAGCAGCAACAGCCCGATCACAACAATGATCGCTGTGATAGAGATCAGGATAACCTGAGCGCGGAGATAACCGAAAAGCGCTCTGCGTAAATCTCTCCAGATATCAGATACAGGCTTTAGGAATGCTGTTGGCAGCCAGCTTGTGAATTTCTCATTATGACGCTCCCAACTTGTACTAATGAAAAAGGCAGCAAGAACAACCACGATAAGAATTGTACCCATACTAGGAAGTGCGGAGATCAGTTTCAATATTACATTAAAAAATCCTGTGACTACTTGAGTGACTGCGTATCCTACGGTTTCCGTTGTTCTGCTGATATTGCTGTCAATCGTAGCATGATAGTCAGGATTGTCGCGGTAGAATTGATTAATTTGGTTGATGATATTCTGTAAGCTTGCATTCTGGCTTAAGGACATCAGGAGATCTTTCCATTGGTCGGTGTGGAGATTAAAGGTCTGAAGCAGGACGATTAATTCTTTAACGAGTCTTGTAATCATCGCGGTCAGGACCAGTGCGATTCCACCTATGTAAAATAACAGAGCGAGCGATACCGCCAACCAGCCTGGTAATTTGAAGCCTTTCAGAATAAGCACTAATGGATGCATGATATAGGCGAGCAGCCAAGCGAGCAGCAGCGGGTATAACAGCGGAAGCAATAGATAGATTGCCAGCAGGAGGATGGAAGTAGCCAGAACGACCCACAGGCCGCGCAGCAGCCTTTTTAATACCAAACGATCCATACTGAGACCACACCTTCTTCATTCCTGCACATACAGGGGAATAAGAGCTCGTCTTCATATATATTCATAGAACCTATTTAAAGACTAGAATATGGGATAAATATTAGAATGGGCCGGAATCTCTAAACTGAAATGGCAATATTGAATCAGGGGTTTAGAAGTTTTTTTCTATCTCTCTGATAAAATCATTTGATGCGCTGCAAAGCTTCCACATTGTTCACATAACCGACAAAATCCAGTATGATGAATAAAGATACGAGTATGTTGGTCATTCAGCATTCCTGACAGAAATGTTTTTTAACGCACTTTTTAGATTTTATAATGCTTTAAATTGGAAATGTTTTCATTGAAGTGAAGATTGTTTTTATACCTTGTTGGCAAAGGAGAGATATGCTATGACAGCTACCAAAGGCTTGGAAGGTATCGTTGCAACAACTTCATCCATTAGCTCTATTGTGGATGGTGTACTCACTTACCGCGGTTATGATATTGATGAACTTGCAGAACATGCTACCTTCGAAGAAACAGCTTATTTGTTATGGTTCGGCAGTCTGCCGACGGCGCCAGAGCTGGAAGCACTCAAGCGGGATCTCAGTGCTTTTGCACAGATTCCTGAGCAGGTAATCGAGCAAATGAAGCTCTATCCAAAAGACGCCAACACCATGGCAGCGTTGCGGTCGGCTGTATCAAGCCTGGCTCTCTATGATGAAGCGGCTGACGATATGAGCAGAGAAGCGAACGAGATTAAGGCGGTAAAACTGCAGGCACAACTCCCAACAATTGTGGCGGCACTGTCGCGTATTCGCAAAGGGCTTGAACCAGTGGCTCCGAAAGAAGGCGTTTCTATTGCTGAGAACTTCCTCTATATGCTGTGGGGAAAAGAGCCGGACAGCGTATCTGTCAAAGCACTTGATACCGCACTTGTTCTTCATGCGGACCATGAGCTGAATGCTTCGACTTTTGCAGGTAGGGTTACGGTTGCGACATTATCGGATATTTATTCCGGGGTTACCTCCGCTATTGGTGCGCTCAAAGGCCCGCTTCACGGTGGGGCGAATGAAGCCGTTATGAAGATGCTAGAGGAAATCGGAAGTTTGGAAGCGGTTGAACCTTATATCCGTAAGAAGCTGGATAACCGTGAGAAGATCATGGGCTTCGGTCATCGAGTATATAAGAATGGTGATCCACGTGCAAAGCATTTGATGAAAATGTCTTTGGAACTTGGCACGATGAAGAATGATACTACGCTGTACGATATGTCCGTAAATATTGAGGAATTGATTACCGGGCAAAAGGGACTTAAACCGAATGTTGATTTCTATTCGGCGTCAGTTTATACACAGTTGGGTATTGAACGTGAGCTGTTCACTCCTATCTTTGCAATTAGCCGGACTTCAGGCTGGACTGCACATATTCTGGAGCAATATACAGATAACCGGATTATTCGGCCACGTGCAGAATACACAGGTATGATTGAACAGAAATACGTTCCAGTGGACGAAAGATAGAAGGGCAGCCTTGCAGGCTGCTCCTAATGTTTAGTAGAATGAACCCTAGCAATAGTGTTTTAAATTTTTGATTTAATGATGATGAGAGTTTTGTTCGATGCTTGTCAATGCTATTTAAATCCCACAAAACTTTAGGAGGAATACACTCAAATGTTGAAACTAGAAAAATTCGATCTACCTACAGAAGGCGAACAAATCACGATTAAAGAAGGAAAACTACAAGTTCCGAATAATCCAATCATTCCTTTTATCGAGGGTGACGGCACAGGCCGTGATATTTGGAAAGCTTCCAAGCGCGTACTTGATGCAGCAGTAACTAAAGCTTATGGTGGTACTAAGCAAATCGCTTGGTACGAAGTATTTGCTGGCGAAAAAGCTTTCAATACATATGGTGAATGGTTGCCAAATGATACGTTGGAAGCAATCCGCGAATATTTTGTGGCGATCAAGGGACCACTTACTACTCCAATCGGAGGCGGTATCCGTTCATTGAATGTAGCTTTGCGTCAAGAATTGGATTTGTACGTATGTCTGCGTCCAGTTCGTTATTTCCAAGGTGTTCCTTCTCCTGTTAAACGTCCTGAGCTGGTGGATATGGTTATTTTCCGTGAGAATACAGAGGATATCTATGCAGGGATTGAATATCAAGAAGGCTCTGCTGAAGTGAAGAAAGTCATCGAATTCCTGCAAAAAGAAATGGGAGTTAACAAAATCCGTTTCCCTGAAACTTCTGGTATTGGTATCAAACCGGTATCCTCCGAAGGTTCGAAGCGTTTGGTGCGCGCTGCAATTGAATATGCGATCAAGCATGGACGTAAGAGCGTAACGCTTGTTCACAAAGGAAACATCATGAAGTTCACTGAAGGTGCCTTCAAAAACTGGGGTTATGAAGTAGCTGAGCAAGAGTTCGGAGATAAGGTCTTCACTTGGAGTCAATATGATGTGATTAAGGAACGTGACGGTGAGGCTGCCGCTAATGCTGCTCAGAAGGATGCTGAAGCTGCTGGCAAAATCATTATCAAGGATGCAATTGCGGATATCGCGCTGCAACAAGTTCTGACTCGTCCAACTGATTTCGATGTTATTGCTACGTTGAACTTGAACGGGGATTACCTGTCCGACGCACTTGCTGCACAAATCGGCGGCATCGGCATCGCTCCTGGAGCGAACATTAACTATATTACTGGCCACGCTATCTTTGAAGCTACCCATGGTACAGCTCCTAAATATGCTGACAAAGACGTTGTGAATCCTGGTTCTGTTATTCTGTCCGGCGTAATGCTCTTGGAGCACTTGGGCTGGCAGGAAGCAGCGGACCTGATTTATAAAGGGATGGAAACGGCTATTAACAATAAGACCGTGACTTATGACTTTGCTCGTCTGATGGAAGGTGCAACTGAGCTGAAATGCTCCGCATTTGCAGACGAAATTATTAACCACCTATAAGTTAGATTTGCCAGATCATATTAGCCTTACCTTTATCATTTCTAGGAGGCGAATCTGTGGCAATCAAGCGTTATAAAATTACAGTGGTAGGCGCCGGTTTTACCGGCGCTACTACAGCTCTTATGTTAGCCCAGAAAGAACTTGGTGACGTTGTGCTGCTCGATATTCCGCAAATGGAGAACCCAACCAAGGGTAAGGCGCTGGACATGCAAGAAGCAGGTCCTGTGCAGAGATTCGACAGTCATATTACCGGGACCTCAAGTTATGAAGATGCTGTAGATTCTGATATTGTAATTATCACTGCAGGGATTGCCCGTAAACCTGGGATGAGCCGCGACGATCTTGTGAATATCAATGCAGGAATTGTTAGGTCGGTATGCGAGAACATAAGACATGTAGCGCCTGAATCTATCGTAATTATTTTGAGTAATCCGGTAGATGCAATGACTTATGCTGCATTTGAAGCGCTAGGCTTTCCGAAGAATCGCGTAATTGGACAATCCGGTGTGCTGGATACAGCCCGTTATTGCACTTTTATTGCACAAGAGTTGAACGTATCCGTTGAAGATGTACGAGGTTTCGTAATAGGCGGACACGGCAATGATATGGTACCGCTCGTACGTTATTCTAGTGTCGGAGGCATTCCAATTGATACATTGATTCCTGCGAATCGTATCGAGGAGATTGTGAAACGAACACGTGTGGGTGGCGGAGAAATCGTTGACCTTCTAGGAAACGGTAGTGCGTATTATGCGCCTGCAGCCTCTTTGGTTCAAATGACGGAAGCTATCTTGAAGGATAAGAAACGAATCATTCCGGTTATTGCCATGCTTGAAGGCGAATATGGTTATGACAATCTATTTCTGGGTGTTCCAGCTCTTCTTGGTGCGAATGGGATTGAGAAGATTTTTGAACTGGAGCTTACGGCTGAGGAGAGAGCGGCTTTGGATAAGTCCGCTGAATCCGTACGCGAGGTAACAGCTTTATTATCTGTGTAAATTTGTGTAGAAGTAAGGGGAGGGTCCCAAAGGCCGTGAAACGGCTTAAGGACCCTCTCCTTTATTATCAACAACTTCAAAGAATGGTCACCTATGTTGCTTTTCTTATTCTATTATTATGGGTATAATAAGATGTAACTATTATCACAGTTAAATTGGAGGAGATATGATATGGATTGGAACGTTTTGTTTTTCTTACATATGATAGGGACGCTGGCACTAGGATTTTACCTTGTATTGCCTTTCATCATCGGTCGTGCTGAAAAATTGTCACCTGCAGCAAAAGAAGGTACGTTAAGTGCAGTTACTGGATTTAACCGCTTTGCACAGTACGGTTTAGTGATTCAACTACTTACAGGTGGTTACATGATGACCAAAGGTGATTATTCTGTAGCATGGATGATTATTATTGTTGTATTGCTACTAGCTATGTTTGCACTTGGCGGTATTATGAGCAAGCCACTGCGCCTTGCAGCTGCTGGAATTCGTGAGAACCGCGATGTTAAAGCAGAAACAGGCAAATTGCGTACGCTTAGTGCGCTGCTGTCAGTGTCATTGCTGCTCATGGTATTCTTTATGGTTTTTAACGACATCATTTAATCTGAATCACGATGAGCCCACTCCCTTAATGGAGAGTGGTTTTTTTTGTGTTTAAATGAACTTCAGATTGTTTGATTCTATCTGCAGCGTGGTAAGAACTTATCGAAAAGTGGTTTGAGAAATTGGGCAAGTACGTATAAACATTAATACTTGAGCCATCCTAAGACGATCAGTTAACTATCAATTGCTAACGAGAGGAGATAGGGATTATGTCAAACAATAAGCAAGCTACCAAAACCTTACCCCCGCAAGAGCAGCATCATCAGCCAGGAATTGAAAGCGAAATGAAGCCGTTGCCGAAATATGAGCCGGCTAATTATAAAGCAGCAGGTAAGCTGGAGGGTAAGGCGGCGCTTATCACTGGAGGAGACAGTGGAATCGGACGGGCTGTTGCTGTTCTTTTTGCTAAAGAAGGCGCTGATGTAGTGATTTCATATCTGAATGAGCACTCTGATGCAGAGGAAACGAAACGTCAGGTGGAGCAGGAAGGTCGCAAATGTATTCTAATTCCCGGAGATATTGGTGTGGAATCCTTCTGTAAGGATCTAATTAAACAGACGGTAGAGGGCCTCGGTAAACTGGATATTCTCATCAATAACGCGGCGGAGCAGCATCCGCAAGCTAAGATTGAAGATATTACTTCCGAGCAGCTAGAGCGTACATTCCGAACGAACATATTTGCGATGTTTTATTTGACCAAAGCGGCTATGCCTCATCTAAAAGCAGGATCTGCTATCATCAATACGACATCGATTACCGCTTATCGCGGTAGCCCACAATTGCTGGACTATTCTTCAACAAAAGGAGCGATTCTGAGCTTCACACGTTCCTTATCTACGAATCTGGCGGAGCAAGGCATTCGGGTAAATGGTGTTGCTCCGGGTCCAATTTGGACACCGCTTATCCCGTCTACCTTTGATGCGAAGCAGGTTAGCGAGTTCGGGGGTACACAGCCTATGAAGCGTCCGGGACAGCCAGAGGAGCTGGCTCCGGCATATGTATATCTAGCCTCCGATGATTCTAGCTATGTGACTGGACAGGTTATTCATGTAAATGGTGGCGAGGTTGTAAACGGGTAGAGGCTACAGCTTAACCTAGATCTATATATATAAAGCTCTAATTCAGGATTAGCTGAACTAGAGCTTTTTTTGTATTGATCATGGGGTTTAGTTTCCGGCAGAGAGCTCATCCAGCGACATTTCAAAGCTCGGTGCCATATGAGTCAGGAAGTAATCTACTTCCTGTAGTCCGAGCCCGCGCAGCTTCGCGGCTGTTTGCTCTTTCGCCGCTGCAAATTCACGGTTGCCCGCAGCAACCTCCCACACACATTTCAAGTAGGCATCCAGCCGATCGGCTGCCTTAACGTAGCTATGCAGCAGGATGTCCTCCGAATCGGGAGTACTATCTTCTGGTTGCATCAGTTGCTTGTAAATGCCCTGAAGCTCGGAAGGAATCATACCGGTTAAGCGTTCCGAAGCAACTCTTTCCATTTCGCGGAAGCTAGTAAGTAGACGAGGGTTATTGTATTTCACTGGCGTGGCAATGTCACCAGTGAACACTTCGCTGGCATCATGAAACAGGGCCATAGTTGCTGCTCTTTCAGCATTTAATGAACGCCCATAATGAACATTACCAATGGAACAGAGCATATGTGTGAGCAGGGCAACATGAAAAGAATGCTCAGCAACGTTCTCCGGTGCGGTGCTTCGCATTAGGCTCCAACGCTGAATATATTGAAGCCGATATAAATAGGCGGAAAAATGGTAGTTCAATTTTAAAGTAACCCCTTTCATGCGGTGCTAGGTATGATATTATTATATTAATTGTATCAGACTTTAGATAATCTGGATCTGCTGAGAGGAGCTTGAATGAATATGCAGCATTTTGAAGACAGCGTTTATAATCTAATTGTAGAAACGTCCACGAACTTGCCGGGTGATGTACGCCGGGCGGTCGCCAAGGGACGCGCGCTAGAGGACAGAGCTACCCGGTCAGGTCTTGCTTTAACTACGATTGCTCAAAATATCGGAATGGCTGAGGCACAAGTGTCTCCGATCTGTCAGGATACGGGGATGCCTACATTTATCATTCACACACCTGTAGGAATCAATCAAATTGAGATGAAAAAAGATATTCATAACGCCATCGTACGGGCGACCAAGAACGGCAAGCTTCGTCCTAATTCCGTAGATTCACTAACAGGTGAGAACAGCGGAGATAATTTGGGGGCAGGAACACCAGTTATTCATTTCGAGCAGTGGGAAGAAGATAAAATAGATGTTAGACTTATTTTAAAAGGTGGAGGCTGTGAGAATAAGAATATCCAGTACAGCCTTCCGGCAGAATTAGAAGGATTGGGCAAAGCAGGTCGTGATCTGGACGGAATCCGCAAATGTATTCTCCATGCCGTTTATCAGGCACAAGGGCAAGGCTGTAGTGCTGGTTTTATTGGCGTTGGGATCGGCGGCGACCGCACGACAGGGTATGAGCTGGCTAAGAAGCAGTTGTTCCGTAAAGTGGAGGATGTTAATCCGATAGAGGATCTCAGTAAACTGGAAGATTACATCATGGAGAATGCCAATAAGCTGGGCATAGGAACAATGGGCTTTGGTGGGGAAGTATCGCTGCTTGGTTGTAAGGTCGGCGTTATGAATCGTCTCCCAGCCAGCTTTTTCGTATCTGTTGCGTATAACTGCTGGGCGTTCCGCCGCCAAGGTGTACTGGTTGATCCATCAACCGGCAATATTGAGGAGTGGCTATATGAGAGCGGAACAGGGATCTCGGTAGAGGATGGAAGGGATCAGGCATCCGAATCAGAAGTCCCAGGTGCAGGAGACAACAATGCAGCTACTGAATCTCGCGAAGTACGTCTGACCACACCGATTAGTGAAGAGGATATCCGGAGTTTACGAGTTGGGGATGTAGTCATTTTATCCGGTGAAATGCATACGGGCCGTGACGCACTTCATAAATATCTAATGGATCATGACGCTCCGGTGGATTTGGACGGTGCCGTGATCTATCACTGTGGTCCTGTAATGATGAAGGACGAGGAAGGCTGGCATGTTAAAGCAGCAGGTCCGACTACTAGTATCCGTGAAGAGCCTTATCAAGGCGATATTATCAAAAAATTTGGAATTCGTGCCGTCATCGGAAAAGGTGGAATGGGTCCAAAAACATTAAAAGCCCTTCAGGAGCATGGGGGCGTATATCTCAATGCAATTGGTGGCGCTGCACAGTATTATGCGGAATGCATCAAGAAAGTAAATGCGGTTGATTTCATGGAATTTGGTATTCCTGAGGCGATGTGGCATTTGGATGTGGAGGGCTTCGCTGCTATAGTAACGATGGATGCCCATGGCAACAGTCTGCACGCAGATGTAGAGAAAGATTCCGCAGCCAAGCTAACCCAGTTCAAAGAGCCTGTGTTTAAATAAGGTGATTTACAGCTCGGTAAATAAGGTATAAAGAGGATGACCTTATTTACCGAGCTTGTCTAAAGGAGGTAGATGAATGGTACCGCATTATATTAGAAATGGTCTTCTGAATGTTACCCCGTATTTTATCGTCGAAGGTGCAGATCGATTGATTGAGTTTGTTGTGAACTGCTTTGATGCTAGAATTAATGATATGCTGCGGAATGATGAAGGAAAGATTAGACATGCCGAGCTGCGAATTGGGGATTCAATCATAGAGGTTTCTGAAGCTAACGAGAAATATTCACCAGTACAGCTCGCGATTCATCTCTATGTAAGAAATGTGGATGAGACCTTTCGTAAGTGCTTGGACGCCGGGGCATCTATCATTGAAGAACCTCTGGACAAGTCTTATGGAGAAAGAGGAGCGGGGATTAGAGATATTCAGGGCAATCAGTGGTTTCTTGCAACCTGCATAGAATGAAAACACGATATTTTACAAAAGTAATACAAAGTAACAGTCCAGAGATGATCAAACTGGGCTGTTATTTTTATATAATCTATTATAGTGGGGATTTGTTTCACGAAAATAGTAGCACTGGTTTTTTGATGAAAATGAAGTTAGGATAAAAGATACAACGATAAAGGGAGAGGCACACTTTAGATGAAACCGTTTCGCGCGCGTCTTACGTTTATACTTATGGCCTTAATCGGCATTTCCATGATTGGCACTGGATTTACGATGGCTCATCTGTTTAAGAGCTCCCATATAGCTGCTCTCGAAGAGAACATGTCCCGGGAAATAAATCTACTCGCTGGTACATTGGAATTTGTAGATATGGATGGCTCTAATGCAATTTCGTATTATACGGAGCAGGCTGAGCATATCGCCAAGCTTCTAGATTCCCGGATTACTTTTATTGGTAAGTCAGGTAAAGTTTTAGGGGATTCAGAGAAAAATCCGCTGGAGATGGACAATCACTCTGATCGTGAAGAGGAGATTGTTGCGGCAAAAGAGGGGACTGGGCGAGCCATTCGTTACAGCGAAACATTGGATCGCGAGATGCTTTATGTAGCTGAGCGGGTAACATCGGATCAGGGTTTTGACGGATACATTCGGGTCTCGATGGGACTTGATGCAGTAACGGAAGGGCTTAATCGTGCTTGGATGATAATGGCTGGGGGTCTAGTTGTTTTATTCCTGTTAGCAACTATTGTTAGCTATAAAGTGGCATCGAGCATGACTTCACCGCTTGAACAAATTACGAGAGTCGCAAGGCGGATAACAGATCTTGATTATGATGCAAGAGTCCACTTGAAGCGCAAAGATGAGGTTGGGCAGCTGGCAACAGCGATTAATGCCATGGCTGACAGTCTTCAGGCTCAGCTTAAGACCATTCGTGATAATGAAGATCTGCTGCAAAGCGTACTGGACAATATGACTGGCGGCATCATAATGATCAATGCGGACGAAGAAATTGCCCTGCTAAACCGGGCTTCGGAGCACATGCTGGATGTTAGCAACAGTGAAATGGCGGGACATTCGTACAAAGAGCTAAAGCGTCATTATGAACTGACTCGTCTGCTTGAAGAAGGGGTATCGAGTAAAGAACCGCTTCATGAAGAACGAAGTATTTACAATCCGAGAGAACGAATTATACGTATGGACGCAGTACCAATGATCCAGGATGGGTCCTACAGAGGGATGCTCTTCCTTCTGCAAGAGGTAACAGAGATACGTCGACTTGAGCGGATGCGGAGTGAATTCGTCGCTAACGTATCTCATGAATTGAAGACGCCGGTTGCTGCTGTTAAAGGTTTTGCTGAGACCTTGCTGGGTGGTGGGGTTAAGGATGAGAAGACAGCCCGTTCCTTTTTGCAAATTATTTATGATGAGAACGAACGTTTAAATCGATTAATAGGAGATATTTTAGAATTATCTAAAATCGAATCAAAACGTGTGCAGCTCGATTGTTCACCGGTTCATATCATTGAATTCTTTGATTCTGTGCTAGGAACCATTAGCAAAGTGGCTGAGAAGAAGAATATTAGTCTTAATGTTGAGGTTCCTGAGGAGCTGTTCATTGAGGCAGACGAGGATAAACTGCGTCAAATTTTTATGAATTTGCTCTCCAATGCAATTAATTACACGCATGAAGGGGGTAGCGTAAAAGTCTATGTTAAGAATATACTGAAGCCAGATGGTTCTGAGAATGTTCAATTTACGGTTACCGATACAGGGATGGGCATTCCCAAAAAGGATCTGCCGCGTATTTTTGAAAGATTTTATCGGGTGGATAAGGCAAGATCCAGAAGCTCCGGCGGAACTGGGCTGGGGCTGTCTATTGTGAAGCACTTGGTAGATATGCACCATGGTGTGATTTCGGTAAAAAGTGATTTGGGGATCGGAAGCTCATTTATTATTGAGTTGCCGCTCTTGCAGGAAGAAAAGGTGGATTAGATTTCTGTAAATTCACCTTTCGATTTTACACCAAGTTAACATTATGGTGATATGATTGTTTTGTTGTTGTTTTGTAAAAATCAAACTATATGGAAGACGGGGGAACCTATGGCTCAACGATTGCTTGTCATTGAAGACGAACCGACACTGGCCCGGCTGCTGTCCTATAACTTAACGCAGGAAGGTTACGAGGTGACAGTAGAGGATCATGGTACGGCAGGATATGATCGTGCGACGAGGGAACCTTTTGACTTGATCGTATTAGATCTGATGTTGCCAGGTATGAATGGCATTGACATCCTTGATAAATTGCGTGGACAAGGTATCCGTACACCTATTATTGTGTTGACCGCCAAAAATGCGGAAGAAGATGTAGTTAGAGGATTGAAATCAGGTGCTGATGATTATATCACCAAACCATTCGGCGTCTCCGAACTACTTGCAAGAGTAAGTGCTGTCCTTCGGCGGATTTCTGGACTTGCTGAAGAAGCACCGACAGAAACACCCATCTCTGCTTCTACCATTATTTTAGGTCAATTAGAGATATACCCTGAGAGATATGAAGTCTCCCTCGGTGGGCATAGTATTAACTTGCGGCCTAAAGAGTTCGAAGTACTGTTATATTTGGCGCGTAAGCCAGGAGTTGTGTTGACGAGAGATGATCTCATGAATGCTGTATGGGGCTTTGATTACATTGGCGGACAGCGTACAGTGGACGTACATGTGAGTTCACTCCGTAAAAAGCTTGAGCTAGATCCAGAATCGGTTCATATCGATTCGATTCGGGGCGTAGGCTATAAACTGGTTGTTAATAAAAAGAGAGCTCCGGTCATTTAGGATGACTGGAGTTCTATTTTTTCTATACATTTCATAAATAAGAATAGTTTGGAGTACTAGTTAGCTTCTGGGGAAATACTGTGATGTGAATCCATTCATCTCACTGATTTTACATTGCGTTAACATTTCTCTCCAACTGTATTTACACTAAAAGCTTATCATGGAGATCGAAGATGATGAGAAGGAGACGTAAACACTAATGAAATCCATCATTGACATAGAGAATCTTGATCTCTACTATGAGTCGTTCCACGCACTGAAGAATGTGAATCTGCAAATTCCGGAGAAACAGGTTACCGCTTTTATTGGACCTTCCGGTTGCGGGAAATCCACATTGCTTCGCACATTGAATCGTATGAATGATATGATTCCTGGCACACGTATAGAAGGAACTGTAAACATCGGTGGCAAAAATATTTATAGTGATGAGGTAGAGGTGGAAAGTCTGCGTAAGCAGGTCGGTATGGTGTTTCAACAGCCGAATCCTTTTCCGAAATCGATTTACGACAACGTAGCTTACGGTCCCCGTCTACACGGCATCCGCTCCAAAAGTGAGCTGGATGAGATCGTAGAAAAAAGCTTGCGTCACTCCGCCCTATGGGAGGAAGTGAAAGATTTTCTGAAGAAATCTGCCCTTAGCTTGTCCGGTGGACAGCAGCAACGGCTGTGTATTGCTAGAGCGCTAGCAGTACAGCCTGATATTCTGCTGATGGATGAGGCAACCTCTGCACTCGACCCTGTATCCACACTCAAGATAGAAGAGCTTGTTCAGGAACTAAGAAATGAGTATACAATTGTTATGGTTACTCATAACATGCATCAGGCGGCACGTGTTTCCGGTCGAACTGTATTTTTCTTAAATGGTGTAATTGTAGAGGCGGCGGACACAGAGGTGCTTTTCTCGAACCCTAAAGATTCCCGCACAGAAGATTATATTTCCGGACGTTTCGGCTGATCAGTAGTAAAAGGGTGCTCGTCCCTGGAAATGGCAAGCTGACCATACGTTAATGAGGAGGATCGCTCTTATTATGATTCGCAGAAAAGAATTTGATAAAGACTTGGAAGAGCTGCGCAGTCTGCTGCAGCAGATGGGTGAGCATGTTAAAGATGCTCTTGAAGGTGCAATTAATGCATTACAAAATCTAGATACAACGCTCGCACAGGAAGTTGTTGAAGCGGATCTACAGTTGAATGCCATGGAAGATAAAATCATGGAAATTGGCTCACGCTTAATTATTACGCAGCAGCCCGTAGCTAAGGATTTGCGCCGCATTATCGTTGCCTTTAAGATTTCAAGCGATTTGGAACGCATGGGTGATCTGGCGCTTGATGTAGCTAAGGCGACCATGCGTCTACAAGGCCAGCAGTTGATTAAGCCGCTTGTAGACATCCCTCGTATGGCTGAAATCGTGACAATTATGATCGATGAGGCAATCCAGTCCTATCTGGATGAGAACACTGATCTGGCTTATAAAATGGCACAGGATGATGATCAGGTCGATCAATTGTATGGTGCGATGATTAATGAGTTGTATTCTTATATGGTAACAAAGCCGGAGACAGTATCCCAAGCTATGTTATTGACGCTGGTAGGCCGTTATATCGAACGGATTGGCGATCATGCTACTAACATTGGTGAAAGTGTAGTTTACTTGGTTACCGGTAGTCGTCCAGATTTGAATGAATAGCTTTGATTCAAAAGATGTTTGTTACTTGTCGTAACTGCGGAGAATGTTTGGACTTTCGGCCGCTGTTGTCTCCAAACCTCTCCTCCATTACTTGCACCATCACATCTTTTGTTAATTTTAGGTAAATTAAGTAGCCGTCCTTATATTAGGACGGCTACTTGTTGTATAGGCGTTTCTACTTAGACAGGCCATATGTTAATATGTAAGGAGTAAGCATGATAAAGGCGAGGTGCACTATGGACAAGTTGATACTTATAGATGGAAATAATATTATTTACCGCGCTTTCTTCGCGATGCCCCCGTTAACGAATACAGCAGGGCAACAGACGAACGCGGTGTACGGTTTCACAACGATGCTGCTCCGTTTAATTGAAGAACATAAGCCGACGCATATGATTGTTGCATTTGATGCAGGGAAAGTCACATTCCGGCATGAAGGTTATGAGGATTATAAAGGCGGTCGGCAAAAGACACCTCCGGAGCTCTCCGAGCAGTTCCCGCTATTGAAAGAATTGCTCACTAATCTAGGGGTACCGCAGTTTGAAATTAGCAATTATGAGGCCGATGATATTATTGGAACCATTTCTCGCCAAGCCGATGAAGCAGGCCGGCAGGTTATGATCGTGTCGGGGGATAAGGATATGCTTCAATTGGCTTCTGAACACACGACCGTTGCGCTAATCCGCAAAGGAGTTACTGAGGTTGAGCTTTATGGACCGGAACAAATTCGTGAGAAATATGACCTAACCCCAGAGCAGATCATAGACCTTAAAGGACTGATGGGCGATGCGAGTGATAACATTCCGGGAGTTCCCGGTGTGGGTGAAAAAACTGCACTCAAGCTGTTGCATCAATTCGGATCGGTTGAAGGTGTATTAGCGGGAACAGGTGAGCTTAAAGGCAAAATGAAAGAAAAGCTGGAAGCTCATGCAGAAGACGCTGTAATGAGTAAGAAACTGGCGACCATCTATCGTGAAGTGCCTCTGGAGCATTCATGGGATGATATGGTCTTTAACGGAATTTCTGCGGATACAGCTGGGCCTGCACTCGCTAAATTGGAGTTCAAATCACTTTTGGAGCGCTTAGATCTAAGTGCCTACACTCCTGTTAATGATGGTGAAGAAGGTGCTGCAGAAGTAGAAGCCGCGACCCTTGATATTACGATCGTGGGTGAAAATGAACTGGAGACGCTGAATGAAGCGCTGCCTAGTATTTCTGCATTACATGTGGAGTCCAATGGGGATAATCCGCATCGTGCTGAGGTAATCGGGGTAGGGTTATCTTCTCTGGAGCGGCATTATTATGTACCGTTTGAATTACTGCAGACACCAGCTGCTGCGAAGCTGCGCGATTGGTTAGGAAATGAAAAGGCTCCGAAGAGCGGCTATGATCTTCACCGTGCAGATTTGGCGCTCCATTGGCAAGGCATTGCTTTTGCAGGTGCGGCTCATGATGTACAGTTGGCGGCTTATTTGCTGGATCCGACGGAAGCTAATCAGAACTTAAATGATCTAGCTACTAAATACGGCTTACCACGCTTATCTCCAGATGAAGAGGTATTCGGAAAAGGTGCTAAATACAAGATTCCTGAGCTTGAAATCTTAGGGAATCACGTCGCACGTAAGAGTGCTGCGGTTCTTGGGATTGCTCAGAAGCAACAACAGGAGCTTGTCGAGACAGCGATGACCGGACTGTTCGAAGATTTGGAGATGCTTTTATCACGTATTCTCGCGGATATGGAGAAACAAGGAATCGCAGTCAACGAAGAGGATCTTAAAGAGCTAGGTAAAGAATTCGAAGCTCAAATTTCTAAGCTGGTCACTGAAATATACGAATTAAGTGGCACGGAGTTCAATTTGAATTCACCAAAGCAACTGGGTGAAATTTTATTCGTTAAGCTAGGTTTGCCTGTTGTTAAGAAGACGAAGACAGGCTATTCCACCGATGCTGAGGTGCTTGAGAAACTAGCGCCTTATCATGACGTGGTACGTTTGATTTTGCAATATCGCACGATTGCGAAGCTCCAGTCTACATACGTAGAAGGACTTCTTAAAGAAATATCTCCGAAAACAGGAAAGGTGCATACCTTCTACCGGCAGACGATTGCGGCTACCGGACGTCTCAGCAGTCAATATCCGAACCTGCAGAACATTCCTATCCGCCTAGAGGAAGGACGCAAAATCCGTAAGGTGTTCGTTCCGTCCGAACCGGGTTGGTCGATCTTGGCAGCGGACTATTCGCAGATCGAACTACGAGTATTGGCACATATCTCTGGTGATGAGCGGATGAAGGAAGCTTTTCTACATGATATGGATATCCACACGAAGACAGCGATGGATGTGTTTGGAGTTACGGCCGATCAGGTTGATAGCAATATGCGCCGTGCTGCTAAAGCCGTTAACTTTGGGATCGTGTATGGAATCAGTGATTATGGTCTGTCGCAGAACTTGAATATTCCTCGTAAAGAAGCCGCTCAATTTATTGAGCAGTATTTCGAGGTATACCAAGGCGTGCGTCGATATATGGACGATATCGTAGTGGAAGCACGGAAACATGGTTATGTAACCACATTACTGGAACGTCGTCGTTACTTGCCTGAGATTAATGCGAAGAACTTTAATCTACGTTCTTTTGCGGAACGTACGGCAATGAATACGCCTATCCAAGGAACTGCCGCTGATATTATTAAGCTGGCGATGGTGCATATGGACAAGGCACTTTACGAGCGCGGGCTAAAGAGCCGTATGCTGCTTCAGGTGCACGATGAGCTTGTATTCGAGGTACCAGAGGATGAAATGGAGCTCATGAAGACGCTTTTGCCGGAAGTGATGGGTGGAGCATTGCAGTTATCTGTGCCGCTTAAAGCAGAGGTAAGTTTTGGCAGCAATTGGTACGAAGCGAAATAGGCTCCCTTTAAGGTGTGCATATCAGCTATAATGTAGTTGAGGTGAAGACATCATGCCGGAATTACCGGAAGTAGAGACAGTCAAGAGAACACTGAATGATTTAGTTAATGGAAAGCAGATAGAGAGTGTAACCGTCCGGCTGGCTCGGATAATTCAGCGACCGGATGATATTCAGGCTTTTGCCAACCTGCTCGCAGGTCATAGCATTGTTAATGTTGAACGAAGAGGGAAATTTTTGCGCATCGTGCTAGACGGTCTGGTGCTGGTATCTCATTTACGGATGGAAGGCCGTTACGGACTTTTTTCGAAAGATGATCCACTGGACAAGCATACACATGTGATATTCCATTTTACCGACGGCACGGAACTGCGTTATACGGATGTTCGTCAGTTTGGTACGATGCATCTTTTTCAGATTGGTGAAGACCTTCAGCTGCCTCCTCTTAATAAGCTAGGGCAGGAACCGCTGGAGTCGTCCTTTACGCCGGAGAAGTTTAAGCAGATTGTATCAGGCAAAAGCACAAAAATTAAATCGCTGCTGCTGAATCAGGAATATATCGTCGGCATAGGTAATATTTATGTAGATGAGTCGTTACATCGTGCAGGGATTCATCCAGAAGTCAGCGCTAAGGATCTATCGGATGATCAACTCGATCAGCTACATCACGCTATTGTCAGCACGCTGACGGAAGCGGTAAACGCTGGGGGTTCATCTGTAAAATCATATGTGAATGGTCAAGGTGAGAGCGGCACTTATCAACAACAGCTGTTGATTTACGGTCGTAAAGATCAGCCGTGTAATAACTGTGGAACAATGATTGAGAAAACTGTTGTAGGTGGCCGTGGCACGCATTATTGTCCAAGCTGTCAGCGCAAGTCAGAAAACTGAAGATGTAATTAGGTTGGCACCCACTACTTGTCCCGCCCATATACTGTGTGAAGAATGCTTAATAGAGAACGGAAGCTGATTGAAGTATATTGTTCAGTGTTCCGGTTCTTCACAGGAGGGATTGCGGGTGCTCAGCCCATTTTTTTCACTGCTATTACTAGCTTTTGCTTTGAGTTTGGATGGTTTTGGTGTTGGTATTACATATGGACTGCGTAAAATGAAGATACCATTGCTCTCCGTTCTGATTATCTCGCTTTGTTCGGGGGTAGTTATCTGTGTATCTATGCAAGTGGGTGTTCTGCTTGCTAAGGTAGTGTCTCCACATGCAGCTTCTGAGGTTGGCGCTGTTATACTCGTGCTAATGGGTTGTTGGTCGCTCATTCAGATGCTAATGCAGAAAGAGAAGGAACAGACTGGTGAACGTAAAGTAGATCGTGAAGAAAATGTGCTATCCACAGAAGCTAGGGCAGAGATAGCTGTTGATACTGAAGATGTCGCAGAACAGGCTGTCACAGCTCCTGAGCAAGTAAAGTCAGCTGTCTTTTCCCTTGAGCTACGGCGGTTGGGGATTGTTGTACAGATCTTGCGTACACCATCATCTGCGGATATGGATGATTCCGGAAGTATTTCTTCGATGGAAGCGATGCTGCTCGGAATTGCCCTCTCACTAGATGCCTTTGGAGCCGGACTAGGCGCAGCACTACTCGGTTTCAATCCAATATGGACATCACTTACAATTGCTCTGTTTAGTGGTACATTTCTATTGCTGGGCATGAAGACTGGATTAAAATTCGCCGGGAACTCCTGGATGAAGCATGCTGCTGCACTACCCGCGTTATTATTAATTACAATGGGAATACTGAAGCTATTATGAGGTGAGTACATGATTATTGGCTTAACCGGAGGCATTGCATCCGGAAAAAGCACGGTGTCCGCACTGCTTGTGAGCAAGGGAGCGAGGCTGGTTGACGCGGATGTGATCGCCAGAGAGGTTATGCTCCCCGGTCATGAGGTGCTGGCTGCGGCTGTGAAACAATTCGGAAGCGAGATCCTCTCTCCGGATGGCACACTGAATAGGGGCAAGCTGGGGGACATTGTATTTCAAGACCCGGCGGCCCTGCAAGCCCTGAACAATCTGACGCATCCCGCAATCCGGCGGGAGATTAAAGAACGTATGAACAGCATGGAGGAAGAAGATCCAAAGAAGTTAACAATTGTGGATATCCCTCTTCTTTTCGAATCAGGACTCGAGAACATGTTCCATGAAATACTGGTGGTCTACGTGCCTCGTGAAGTGCAAATCGCTCGATTAATGGAACGTAACGGACTTTCTTTAGAACAAGCAGAAGCACGCTTAAATGCACAGATGGATATTGAAGCAAAGCGTAACAAAGCGGACTATATCATTGACAACAGTGGCGAACTTGCGCACACTGAGCAACAGGTTGCTGTTCTTTGGGACAGGCTGGGCTTATCATGAAATGGTTACGTAAAAAAAGAGTCCTTCTTCTGTTATTCATTGGTTTTACTGCGATATTGTTTCTGAGTACGAACTGGATGTCCTGGTTTTATCCGATCCATTATAAAGATGAGATCCGTAAGCACAGCGTTACGTACGATATTGACCCATTCCTAGTGGCTTCAATTATCCGAGTGGAAACGAACTTCAAAACTGGACGAGAATCCAAAAAAGGTGCTATAGGTTTAATGCAGCTTATGCCGGATACCGCCAAATGGGCCCTTGAAAAGGCCAAGCTCCCTGATGTATCTATGGAGGAGCTAAAGCATGAACCATCAGCAAATATTGAACTAGGTACCTGGTATCTTTCAACATTATCCCGTCAGTTCGAAGGTAAACGTACAGCGGTTATCGCTGCATATAATGCTGGACCGGGTAAAGTTCAAAAATGGCTGGATGAGGGGATTTGGGATGGAACGGATGCTACCATTAAGGACATTCCGTTTGGTGAAACCCGCCATTATGTACAGCGCGTCAACTATTACTATGATCAGTACACGGATATTTACAACGAATTCTAAAACCGTGTTATGTATAAAAAGAAGTACTAAACGATCTTGCGATCGTTTAATACTTCTTCAGTAAGCTTATGTGGACAGGTTATTTGTATTGACCTGCCAATTGTTGTTCTGCCAGGGTTACAAGACGTTTAGTGATGTAACCACCGATCGAACCATTTTCATAAGAAGTTTTATTGCCTTGGTAACCATCTGGGGAAAGCGTGATTCCGAGTTCTTGGGCAACTTCATATTTAAGTTGTTCCAAAGCACCGCGGGAATTTGGAGCTACAAGGTTATTGGAGCTGTTGTTTTGGCTCATTGCTGTTCACCTCCTCTGTTGGTAACTGTATTATGTGCCGGACTTGCCATAATCATTACAACAAATAAACGGTGATTTCTGGAAAAAATGAAATAGCCCTTCAAAAGCCGGATGTTTAACATACCGGGACAAAAAACATTATGTAATAGGAAGTGATGAAGCTTATGAAATGCCCTTACTGCGATCACACAAATACTAAAGTACTCGACTCGCGACCAGCAAATGAGAATAAGTCCATCCGCCGCAGGCGTGAATGCGAGCGTTGCAGCAAACGGTTTACAACCTTTGAAATGATCGAGGAAACTCCGTTAATCGTGATCAAAAAAGACGGCAGCCGTGAGGAATTCAGCCGTGATAAAATACTTCGGGGCTTAATACGTGCCTGTGAGAAACGGCCTGTCTCTGTAGAACGTTTAGAGAAGATCGTCTCTGAGGTAGAGAAATCCCTGCGAGGTATCGCCGTAGCTGAAGTGGAGAGCCAACAGATCGGTGAACTGGTTATGGAACAGCTCTATCCAGTAGATGAAGTCGCATACGTTCGTTTTGCGTCTGTATACCGTCAGTTCAAGGATATTAACATGTTTATGAAGGAACTGAAGGGTCTGTTATCTAAGAGCACTGGGGATCTGGACAGATTGTAGGGTTGTGGCTAGTCTAATGACTAAAAAAAGTGTTGACAGCGAAGGCGATTTTTTATATTATATAGGAGTCGCCTACGGCGCTTGAGTTTGTCAGAATGACTTAAATACACCGAACTTGATTCTAAAATGTGTGATTACATACATCTGAAAATTACGTTTGGGGCCATAGCTCAGCTGGGAGAGCGCATCGCTGGCAGCGATGAGGTCAGGGGTTCGATCCCCCTTGGCTCCACCAAACTTCATATGGACTCTTAGCTCAGTTGGTAGAGCAGTAGACTCTTAATCTATTTGTCCAGGGTTCGAGCCCCTGAGAGTCCATCCTAAAGAAACGGCAGAAATGCCGTTTTTTTGTTGTTCAGGAAGCGGATTGACTTTTTATTTGGTTTTGATCATGGTATAGTTTGGGTAGATAAATCGTACAATGCAAAGAGAGCCGTGCGGAAACACGGCTCCCAGTGCAATAGCCGCTTTTAAGGGCGGCGGCTTTCAGGTATTACGGGCAGAAATAGACCGCATCCTTTGGACTAGGGCGGTCTATTTCTTTTTGAGGTAATTTAGCAAAGCAATAATGAACATGCCGAACATGAACATCAGTGACAACGCTTGATAAACCTCCATGGCATCACCTCCCTTCGGGGAGATTAGCCGACCGCCCTTGCAAGCCGTTCTATTGCTCGATAAGTATAGCATATTATGGGAATATAGTAAGCACGGATGTTCTTGTTTTTGATCTGATTGGTTCCGCAAAACCTCATATTATAAATATTGACTCCAATCAAAGAAAATTCATAGTTAAAGAAACAGATGAGGTGCTGTTTCTTTTTTGTTTTCATCTATTTTAATTTTTATTATAGCAAGGAAATATGATGGTGGATCAGGAAGGTTATGGTCGATATCTGATCGCCAAGATGCTTAATGAAAAAGGAATTAAAACAAACAAAGGTAAAGTTTGGGCATCTATCTCGACCAGTGTCGTTCTACGTAACCCGATGTATATAGAGTATACAATTTACGGAAGAGGAACTGATAAAGAAGTTGTCTCTAGGAAACGGAATACAGAACTGGTTATTATAGATGAGGCTAAATGGGCACGAGTCCAAGCCATACGAGAAAAGAGAAATCCCGAGAATACAAAGAAGAAGGGCATCGAATGTGTACTTAGAAATACGAAAGGGTCATTATTGTTGGTTGGAATGGCGAGATGTGGTCATTGCGGAAATCCACTAACAACAACTTGGAGTACAAAAAAATATACTCGTAAAGATGGTACGGAAATAGTGAAGCGTGAGGCTAAGTATCGCTGTTCAGGGAAGGCACTTCAAAAAGTGAAATGTGGTGGTAAAAAAATCCATTTCTCGATCTGTCTGGAAGGGATTGTGCTAGATGAAATATATGCTTCTCTGGATCAACTAGAAACGGTGGACCTGAAAGAGCAAATAGAACAAATAAAAAGTAGAAACTCTGGGGACGAGGAAAAAGCTTTACGAAAGCATCAAAAGCTGACGGATAAAGCCAAAATGGAGCTTTCAAGACTCAAAGATGAGGTATTAAAAGTCATCATGTGGAAAAGTCCTCTAGATAGAGAGATGGTAAACGAGATGGTTAAGAAGAAAGAGAGTGAGGTATCCTTATTACTAGCAAAGCTAGAGATGTTTGAGTAGGAGCTCAATTCTAAAAAGGTAGAACAAGTTGAAATACAGGCTCTCCAACCTATATACCTGTTTGGCGCGAGGTATTTAAGAAAGCTTCTACTGCTAAAAAGAAAATGATGCTTAGTACGATTATTGATTGTGTTAGGGTTTACCGAGATTCAGTAGAACTGACGTTGAAATTGAACATTAGCTCGTTTTTAGCGACTGCAAGTGCAAGTAGTCTAAAAGGTAATGATTTGAATGCTGGTGATAATGTTTTAGGTAAAGCACTATCGCATCATACTAAGATATAACAGAATTAATTATAGAGCATTCACTAAATTCCGAAGCTAATAAAATCTTTGTGAAATAGAGTAGGTCCTCAGTATTATATGGGGGCTTTTTGTCATTCCAAATATAGCCAAACTTATGATATAGTAGAGAAACTTGATCCGAAAAATAGCAAAATGTAGAAAAATGGCCAAATGAAATGTCGAATGGATTAGGTAGATAGCCCTTTGGATGGAGCTATTACAACATGAGGTGGATATTACATGGCTAAAACGTATTATGCAGAAGGCAGGCAAGTAGCATATGTAGTAAGAGGACTGTTTATCCTTGGAGGTTTAGCGATTTACTTTAGCATTCCGGGGTTGCACTGGGGTTTCTTTTTAGGAATTCTATTAGGTTCGGTCATTCTCGGGGAAATCTTCGGAGGCATGTGGACTCGTAAGCGGCGTAAGGATAAGAAAGTAAGAAGAGCATCTGGAACTAATAATTCAAAACAGAGTAGCGTAGCAAGGATCAAGACTAGTGTTCGCAGTACATCGACTAAAGCTTCTACAAAAAAACTGACGGATAAACAGATTCTGAAAGCAGACGTAAGGACATTGTCAGGCACAGATTTTGAGAGGTTAATGGAGCTGTATTACATAGATCAAGGTTATACCGTACAACGAGTCGGAGGAACTGGTGATCATGAAGTGGATTTAATCCTCAAAGGCAAAGAGGGGTATAAAATCGCCGTGCAGTGCAAGCGCTGGAAGCGGGATGTCGGGAATGACATTGTGCTGCGTTTGAAGGCTGGTAAGCAAGTGCATGGCTGTTATGATGCTTGGATTGTGACAACGAGTAATTTCACTAAGTCTGCTAAAGAGGCTGCGGATAGACTGAATATTAAGTTGATTAATGGGTTGTCGTTGGATGATAGGTTAAAAAGGTGGAAGAGTAGTATGGCAAAATAATTTTCTTAGTTATTTAAGTATTTAATTATTAGTCGTTAGTCACTTTTTATATCATATACAATCAGCATTTAAAGATACTGGGGAGTTTATTTAAGCATTTGCTTAGAAGAAAGCTGAGAAAAAGTGGGTTGGAGTGTTCTAGGATAGAAAAAGGGACTAAGAGCAACTTGAAATAATTCTCAGCTTCGCAAAGAAAAAGATACCTATACAGTTCGAAATCTTCATTGTGTAATCTAGCATGTCTAAGTCAAAAGTATCCGTATAACTAATAAATACTGGACCTAACAGAGAACTACTTAAAAGAAACGGCAGGAATTAATTTCGTGAGAGATACTTGATAAGTATGGATATTATCTTTTGTTTAGTATTTTTTTTAGATACTTAGCTGTTAAGGAGATGGAAATGGAAATGATTAGAGATATTTATCGCACAAGATTTTGGCTTTCAGTTATTGTAACATTCACTGGTGGGATATTACTTTTGTATCTAGCTGAACTAATTGGTGAAGGTATTTGGCAAGGGGTTGTCGAAAATCTGGGTACTGCATTTTTCTTTACTGGTATATTTGGACTTGTTCAAGAATATATTTTAAAAGATAAGTTGGTTGATGTAATACTAAGTAAATTAAACCTAAAAAAAGATATAGATCGAACAGGCATTGAATCAATTTTTTTTGGTATCAGCGATATTGACTATGGGTTTTTTTTGAAAAAAGCTGTAAAAAACATAGATATTGTTCATGTTTATGGTCGAACATGGACAAATAGTAATGTAGATGAAATAAAAGATAGATTAATCCGATCAAATTGTAAGATAAGAATTGTACTATTAGATCCCAATTCATTATTTATACCTGCATTAGCTGCTCATTATAATCAAGCACCTGAGGAGTTAAAACAATCTATTAAATACGTTTCCAATACATGGAAAGAGGCTTATTTAGAGAAAGAACAAGTTAAGAGAAGGAAAACGCAGAGCAGTATTGATTTGTACTATCATACTGGATTTCCGGCAAACTCTTTGTATCGTATTGATGAACGTCTTATTTTTGTTCAAAACAAAATGACTAAGGGTAAGTCAAAAAAGTTGCCCTCATTTATATATAGTAAGCTCGATAAAGGAGATAGCCTTTATAATGACAACTTACTTGAAATTGAAGCTTTGATAAATGAAGCTGTAAAAGTAGATTGGAGTCAATTATGATGATAAGCAAAGAAAATATTTATGTTTGCAAAGGCGATATTTCAGAAGAGGATGTAAAAAGAATAAAAATAGAATGTGAATATATTGGAATTGACACTGAAACAACAGGACTTAGTTCTCTTACAAACAACTTATCTTTAGTACAAATAGCGGCAGAAGGGAAGTACTATATTGTTCAAATTGATAATCAAATTAGGCCAGATAACTTAGTGAAAGTTTTTGAAACAAGTGGATTGAAAAAAGTTTTTCATCATGCACCTTTTGATCTTTCATTTATAATGCAACATTTGAAAATTGAAACTATAAATAACGTAATATGCACAAAAATCGCTTATAAATTAATTAATGGACTAGGTGTTAAAAGCTCATTAGAGGATTTAACTAGAGAGTGTTTAAATATTTCACTTGATAAATCTCAACGAATGTCTGATTGGAGTAAATCTACACTGAATAGTAATCAAATTCAATATGCTCTTAATGATGTTCGTTACTTAGTGGTATTGTGGAAAATTTTAGAACAACAGTTAATTAAGTTGAATATGATTGTTACAGCAAAGAAATGCTTTGAATTTTTACCTACCCAAGCATATTTGAAGAATAAAGGAGTAGAAGATATATTTAAATATTAATAATTAGGCTAATCCTTAGATGAAACTAAGTTAGATGATAATAATTTTTATAAAATAATTATAAGGGCAGTGCCCCTGACCATCACGCCAGAGCGCATCGCTGGCAGCGATGAGGTCAGGGGTTCGAGCCCCCTTGGCTCCACCAAGCTTCATATGGACTCTTAGCTCAGTTGGTAGAGCAGTAGACTCTTAATCTATTTGTCCAGGGTTCGAGCCCCTGAGAGTCCATCCTAAAAAACCGGCAGCAATGCCGTTTTTTTTGTTGTTTAGGGACGGAGTGGCTTTTTATACTTTGGGTAGAAAAAACGCTCAATGCAAGGAGAACCGTGCGGAAAGATGGCTCCCGGTGCAAAAGCCGCTTTTAAGGGCAGCGGCTTTCGAATGATCAGTCAGGAAATAGACCGTATTCCCTTGGACAAGGGCGGTCTATTTTTTTACGCTGAGATAAGATCCAGTGCTCTCTCCCGGTGCATCGACGACCTCAAGACCAGTCAATGCTTCATCAAGTCAACAATAAACTCTAGTCGGGACGTGCGACTTAGGTTATTATGGAAGCGCAAACATCTCTTCTGGGATGTAATGAAAGCTACAATTTAGCTACAGAGCATAAAGGCAATCTGAACGGAGGATTCGATGGAAAACTGGTTGGGTAAATCGTTAAAGCAGAAGCTGAGCTTGTTGTTTATTATTTCGGTATTGGTACCGGTGTTGTCTCTGGGACTGTTCTCCTATTATATTGCTGAAAGCTTAACGGAGGAGAAAGCGAAAAGCTCTGGCATGAATACGCTTCGGCAAATTGGGGCCTATTTAGAAAATATGGTAAGCGATGTTGAGAATCTATCCCTATTCCTTATCGGCCACCCTGATGTCCAAAGCTATTTGAAAACACCTGAACACGATTTGCTAAAGCAAACCTCGATCGTTAATTTACTTACAACATTATCGATTTCCAAACCATATATCGCCAATGTCATGATCGAATCGAATGAAGATAATAAGCCTTCGGTTTCTTTCAGATCCGTCCTCGAATCAGAATGGACCGATATTCAGAGCGAGTATCCCAGTTATTATGAGGAATATCCCAAGTGGTGGTCTCCGGTGCATCATTTCGTTACGTCGGACGGCAAAGAGGATGTCATTACGATGTCGCGGCCGATTCGCAGCACATCAAAATATTACAAAATCGGCATGCTTAAAATCAGCCTGACACAATCGGTTATCTCTAGCCATTTAAAGCAAGCTGGACTAGAGGGTGAAGGCGTCGCCCTACTGTTGGACGGACAAAACCGGATATTGGCTGGACCGGAAGGGTACGCGACTAACAAGAGCTTGAACGATTATTTTCCTGGAATAGTTGATTTCAAGAGCAGGTCGGGTTCGTTCGATTACGGAGAAGCAGAGGAGCGGAGTACAGTACTGTACTATCAGATGCCGAATGTTAACTGGAGGCTTGTAGGGATCATTCCGGCAAAAGCTTACAGAGCGCAGAACCAGTATTTTTTAACGTTAACTGCAATTGCAGTCAGCATTTCCATGCTCTTCGTTATAGCTTTCGTCCTTGTACTTATTCAAAAGGTGACGAAACCGTTGTCTGCATTAACGAAGTTTCTTAGGAATTCCAGCCCGGACGAGCCGCTGCCGACACTGCCGGTCACATCGATCGATGAGGTTGGACAACTGATTATTAGCTATAATCGGATGAGCTCGCGAATTATTAATTTAACCGATGAGGTGAAGCAGAGCGAAGCGTTGAAGAAGGAAGCGGATATGTCTGCGCTTCAAGCGCAGATCAATCCGCATTTTCTATACAATACATTATCGTCAGTCCACTGGATGGCGCTAATGAAGGGAGAAGAAAAAATCGCAGATATGGTCGGTTCATTGAGTGATTTTCTTCGTTTCAGCTTAAATAAAGGACAGGAATATTGTGCAATCAGCCAAGAAATTTTGCATGTAGATCATTATGTGAAGATTCAGTCCATTCGATATCCAGATAAATTTGATTACGAGGCGGATATACCGACGGAGCTGCTGGATCTGAGAATGCTGAAGCTGCTGCTCCAGCCGCTAATTGAAAATGCGATGATTCATGGTATTTTGAAAAGAGAAGGTAAAGGGAGCATTGTCGTGAAAGCGATGTCAGCGGGAGAGCGTATAACGTTTATCGTTCAGGATGACGGTGTCGGCATGAGCAGGGAAAGATTGGAGCTGCTGAGAGAGAAGATAAACGCAAACTTGGGTATTGATCCGCTGAAGAATAATGACTCGGCAGGCAGCAGCTACGGATTGCGCAACGTGCATAATCGGCTGCAGCTTCATTACGGGCATGAAGCCGGTTTGCGGATCGAAAGCGTAGAAGGAAGCGGCACTAAAGTTAGTTTTACGATTATACCGCTCCAATCAGAAATCTAATAAGCTACAATCTTTGTGGGAGAGAAGGAGAATCTGCGCATGAAGCTTTTGATAGTAGATGACGAAGTCATTATTAGGACCGGTCTTAGTACGGTAATTAAATGGGAAGAGAATGGCATTGAGCTGCTCGCACCGGCCGCTTCCGGGGAGGAAGCGCTGATGCGCATTCCGATAGAGTGTCCTGACATCATCCTCACCGATATTCGGATGACGGGAATGACGGGATTGGAATTGTCTCGCGAGGTTAAGCGGGATTTTCCTTACATTGAAATTATTATATTGTCTGGATTCGATGATTTTGCATATGCACAGCAAGCGATGCGGGAAGGAATAAGTGATTATTTGCTTAAAAATAGCCGTCCTGGCGATATTATGACCGCGGTTATGCGCGTGAAGCAACGTATCGTCAGCAGACGTGAGGCTGATCATCAAGGCGCCATCCATCAAACGGCGTTCCGCTGGAAGCAGCTAGATCGCTTTCTTCGCGGGGACAATCTCCTGACGGAGCGTGAAAGTGAGGAACTGTTGATCTATTATCCTGAGCTGAGGCTCGGATCGGATATGGAGAAGCTAGAGCTATGGCTAGTGACATCTGCGTCTCCACTGACCATGAAAGAGGAGAAGGAAGAGGAAATGAATGAGGCGGCTGCGATGATTAGAGATTCACTTGGCTGCGTCATTCTGGATTGGGAATGTGGATGGCTGCTTATTTTCCGCAGGGGGCAGCCGGGTGCGAAGCGATTGGTTAAGGCGTCGATGGAGCGGGCGGAACGCGTTTATAGCCAGCCTTTTTTTGGCGCATGCGGTGTATGGGCCAGCAACGTGGTAGAACTGAGGGAGTCACTTCGCACCGCCGAACAAACCGCCTCGTACCGCTGGTTAGCAGAGGAAGCAAGAATGCTGGCCTATGAGGATATTAAAGACCGGAAAGGAATGCGGACCGTTTGTACGGAAGAAGTGGAGAGTAAGTTGACCGCCGTTCTGAGAAGTGGGAGCCGAGAAGTCGTACAGCAGTGGATAAAAGATGAACTGGCGAGCATTAGGCAGGATACGGAAGCGACGCCTAGTTCCGTTCAAGCGTATTTGCATTCGTTGATCGTTGGTGGGTACCGCTGGTTAGAGCGTGCAGCGGCATCCGTGGGTCAATCAATGCCGAAGCTTCCGCAGCTTGAAATGCTGGATATGAAGCTGCTTACTGCGAATCCAGAAGAAACATTGCAGCAGATGCTGCTTGCCATCCATGCACAGTATGAACGATTAAACGGCAGCAGGAATGAAGCCATTGACCGAACTGTAGCCTATATACGCGAGCATCTTGCTGACAGCTTGTCTTTGGCGCAGGTAGCGGCAAGCGTACATATGAATCCAAACTATTTTAGCAAGCTGTTTAAACAGGAAACAGGTAAAAACTATATTGAGTATGTAACGGAAGCGAGAATGGAATGGGCTAGCCGTTTGTTGAAGGAAACGCCGGCGAAGGTAAGCGAGATCGCTAGGCGGGTAGGTTACGAGGATATGAAGCATTTTAACCAGCTGTTTAAGCGGTACAGTGGCGAAACCCCTTCGCAATATCGATCAAGATGAATTGACGAAGGTGAAAATATCCCCCGTAAGCGCTTAATTATCCCCCCTACGACTTATCGTCTGTCTTATCTATACTAGGGTTATTACTAAAGGGGGAATATTTGAATGAAGAAGAGACTTGCGTTTGTAACGACAATTATCTTGATGATTGCCCTTTTGGCAACCGCTTGCAACAATAGCGGAAACAAAGAGCAGAGCAAAGAAGGGAACAAAGGCTCTGAAGAAAAGACGAAAATTTCAATATGGCATAACTTCGCAGGTGACGACCTTCGTGCCAAAGCGGTTAGAGATCTGATCGACAAGTATAAAGAAGAACATCCAGACGTTGAAGTAGACGCGCAAGCGATCCCGGTTGACGGTTATCGTCAACGCCTAAGCACAGTGGCTGCGGCAAATGAAATGCCAGACGTATTTTTCGTTTATGCGGGCAGCCAATCCCAAGAGTTCTATGATGCCGGCAAGCTTCAACCGATTACAGAGCTGATGGATAAATATCCAGAATGGAAGAACAGTTTCTTGGCAGGTGCATTCGACCGCTATGAGTTTGAAAAAGGACAAATTTTCACAGCGCCGCTCGGGATGTCAGCAACTTCCTTCATGTACTATAACAAAGATCTTTTCGAGAAGCACAGTGTAAAGGTGCCGACTACTTGGGAAGAGATGATGACTGCAATTAAAACGTTCAACGACAACGGCATTACGCCGATTGCCCTCGGCAATAAAGCGCCATGGGTTGCACAATCGACGATTATCGGTTCGTTGGCTGACCGCGTGACAGGCACGGAATGGTTCCTGAAAGCTGCAGCTCAAGATGGAGCGTCTTTTACAGATCCTGTGTTCATTGACGCTTTGGGCAAGTACAAAGAGCTCGTTGATAATAAAGCGTTTCAAGATGGCGCAAACAGCATCGACAACACACAAGCAGAGCAATACTTCATTCAAGGCAAGGCAGCTATGATGATTAACGGCGCATGGTCGCTTACGAATCTTGCAGCATCCGCAACTCCTGAGCAGTTGGCACCTATCGAAGTCACAACAATGCCTGGCATAGAAGGTGGAGCAGGGAAACCGAATACGATTTCCGGTGGCGCAGGCGCTGGCTTCGCGCTTAACAAAAATACAAAAGGCGCACAGAAGCAGGCAGCGCTTGATCTGATCTACGCAGTAAGCGGACCGGACGGCCAAAAGGCGATCGCAGAAAGCAACTCGATGGTTATGTACAAAGTAGAACTGGATAAGTCGAAAGTAAGTCCGCTTTACTTCAAAGCTTATGAATTGGCTGTGAATTCTGAAATTACGCCGGTATATGACGCCTATTTATCTGCTGAAGCAGGAGAGGTGATCAACAACGGTCTTCAAGAGCTTATGATGGGCGGTAAGCCGGAGGATGTAGCTAAAAAACTGCAGGATGCGCAAGCGCGTTCGACTAAAAAGTAATCAGACAAAAGTACGTAAAGGAGGCTGTCGCCATGCCTGCATCATTGCGCAGCAGAAGCTTCGTCATCATGGCGCTGCTTCCTGCACTACTCATCTTTATCGTCTTTGCGATCGTCCCGATTTTTTGGTCAGCTTACTACGGTTTCTTTGAGTGGAAGGGACTCGGTGCTGCTAAGCTTATCGGGTGGGATAATTATCGAATGATCCTAGAGGATCCTGTATTCTGGAGAGCGCTGAAAAACAACCTGATCCTTGTTGTTTCGGCAGTAATAGGTCAAGTATCGGTCGCTTTACTGCTGTCATTGCTCCTGCTCAAGAACACGATGTTCAATCGGCTGATGCGCTCCGCCGTATTTCTCCCGATGGTGCTGTCTACAGTCGTCGTCGGTCTCATCTGGGGCTATATTTATCACCCGCAAATCGGTTTGTTGAATCAATTATTGGAGACGCTGGGACTGGAATCTTGGAGTCGACCATGGCTAGACGACCCTAAAATCAATATGTTTGCCGTATCGATCCCGATTAACTGGGCGAATATCGGCCCGTATCTTATCATTTTTATCGCAGCACTTCAAAATATTTCTTCAGAAATTGATGATGCTTCGAAGATCGACGGGGCGATTGGCTGGAGGAAGTTATTTTTTGTGACGCTCCCGATGATTTGGGGAACAGTTGTTGTAACCATCGTACTGTGTATATCTGGTAGTTTGAAGGCTTTCGACCATGTTATCGTCATGACGCGTGGCGGACCTGCACAATCGACAGAATTGCTCGCCACATATATGTACAATAACACCTTTACGGTATACCGATACGGCTACGGCTCTGCGGTATCCACAATGATTATTCTGATTAGCGCCGTGCTCATTGGCCTAAATCATATCATCACGAAGAGACGCGGGTAATGGGCGGTCGGCTAATGTTAGCCCGGCCGATGAAGGAGTGAATCACTATGCAAGCAATGATAAACGCTCGGTCGGAGAAGATGAGAGGCTCGCTGTGGCGTAAGCCGATTTCCGGAATTGCGAAAATCATCCTGTTATTTTATGCCATAATTACATTGTATCCGCTATACTGGTTAGGAATAAGTGCATTCAAGTCGAATCAGGAATTTTTCAATCGTCCCTATTCCTGGCCGCAGCATTGGCAGTTCGACAATATAACCCGGGCATGGGATCTCGGAAATATGGGCCGGGCGGTGCTCAACTCCACAATTGTTACTCTCTCAGCACTGCTGCTGACCATTGTGCTCGGCATGCTTGCAGCTTACGTGCTTGCCCGGTTCCCATTCAAATTGAGCGGAGCTGTAAAAGGATTGTTCTTGCTCGGCATGCTCATTCCAATTCATAGCACACTCGTTCCATTGTTTATTTTCATGAACAAGCTCGGGATGCTGAATACGTACTGGTCACTCATCCTGCCTTATACAGCATTTGAATTACCAATTGCAATCTTCCTCGGAATGGCTTACATCGTATCTATTCCGAGAGAAGTAGAGGAAGCAGCGATGATCGACGGTAATGGCTGGTGGGGAATCTTCGGACGTATCATTTTCCCATTGTCCCTGCCGATCGTGGCTACGATTACAATTCTTGCATTTTTGAGGTTTTGGAATGATTTCTCCTTCGCGCTCGTCTTTATTAATTCTCAAGCGTTGAAGACGCTGCCCCTCAGCTTGTCGCTCTTCTCCGACGGATTCGGAACGGACTACAGCTTAACGATGGGCGCGATGTTTATTGCTGCAATACCAACCATCGTCATCTTTTTGATCTTCCAAGAGCAGATTATGAAAGGCATGGTTGCAGGCTCGGTCAAAGGTTAACACCCTTGATCGAGTTTTTAGTGTAATTTTATACATATTTCATTCTTGTGGAGGGATTGACAGTGAAGTTACATTTTATAGGAGAATTGAGCGAGCTTCAATCAGGGCTTCAGTTGCTGCTTGCCGAACTTAAGTCAGAATGGTCGGAGGACGGAATTCCTGTGTTGATAGAACCGTCTTCAGGAAAACTGGAAGTTGGCTATGATGGTAAAAGTGCTTATATTCGTTACAGCGCTAAACATCAATTTTTTCGCGGCTTGGGACTGTTGATTCAGAATATTAGTGGCGGAGAGCAATTTCAAATTACAGAGCAACAACAATTCGATGCGATAGGTCCGATGTTTGATTTGTCGCGTAATGGAGTGCTGACCGTTGAAAGCTTCAAGTTTATGCTGCGCAAAATGGCGTTGATGGGCTTGAATAGCGTCATGCTCTATTTGGAAGACACTTACGAGATAGAAGGCGAGCCTTATTTCGGCTACATGCGAGGCCGTTACTCGGTGACGGAGTTGAAGGAAATCGACGATTACGCCGATCAATTCGGCATTGAAGCGTTCCCGAGCATTCAGACACTGGCTCATTTGGAGGAGTTTCTGAAATGGGAGCCGGTAAAGGAATATAAAGATACAAAAGGTGCGTTGCTGGTTGGAGCAGAGAAGACCGATCGTCTGGTCGAAAATATGATTGTCAGCATTAGCGCGCCGTTTCGCAGCCGGAAAATCCACATCGGTATGGATGAAGCGGAAGAGCTTGGACGCGGTAAATTTTTGGATCGCAATGGACATATGAGCCGTTTTGATATTATGACAGGCCATCTGGAGCGGGTGCTCGCGGTAACTCGACGCTTAGGGTTAAAACCGATGATGTGGAGCGATATGTTCCTGAAGCTGGCTTCAGCAAATGGTGAAGATTATTACGGCCATGAGACGCAAATCCCAGAGGACATGGCGAGCCGTATTCCTAAGGACATAGATATGGTTTACTGGGACTATAATCACGTCGAGGAGAAGGACTACGAAACATTGATCGCCAAACACCGGCCGCTCGGCAATAATCTTATTTTTGCGGGTGCGGTATGGGTGTTCAATACGTTCGGTGTCAATTACGGGCTATCCTTGCCGGCGACGGATGCAGCGCTGACGGTATGCAAGAAGGAAGGCATCCGCGAAGTTTATGCGACGATGTGGGGGGACGACGGAATGGAGAGCAATCCATACATCGCTTTGCTCGGCTTGCAGTTTTATGCGGAACATGCCTATTCAACGTCCACGCCGACTGACGAGACGCTGGCCAAGCGCGTTCGGTTCTGCACCGGCATCGAAGCGGATGCTTACATGGGGCTGAAGTATTTAGATGAGACACCGGGAGCTGCACCGAATAATCAGAAGCAGAGCAATCCTTCTAAGTTTCTGTTGTATCAGGATGTACTGCTAGGGCTGTTCGACAAACAGATTGATGGGTTAGATATGGCGGCTCATTATGAATGGGCGGAAGGCGAAATTGCTAGCTGCAGAAAAGCTGAGGCAGAGCTAGATTACTTGTTCGAGGTGCCGCAAAAGCTGTGTGCGGTGCTGAAGCAGAAGAGCGAAATCGGACTTGAGCTGAAGAGGGCTTATGACAGTGGGGACAAGGCATTGCTTAGGCGGATTGCTGAGGACATTTTGCCTGAAATCTCACAGGCTGTGCAAAAGCTTAGGGTCGCACACCGGAAGCAATGGCTATCGATGTTCAAACCGTTCGGTTGGGAGGTGCTCGATATTCGTTACGGCGGCGTCATAAGCCGGTTGGATACAGCGAGCATGAGGCTGCTAGAATATGCGGACGGAAAGCTCGAGCGGATTGAGGAGCTGGAGCAGGAACGACTGCTGTATAGCACGACGAACCGCTTCACTGACAAAGGTGCAGGCTGGTGCAGTTATTATTACCGCATGGCGTCGCCTAACGTCTTTTTCCATGTGATCAATCCATTCTAGGTTAAAGAATTATCCTCAAGCAAATAGAAATCCATGGTACTGGGATAAGTTACGTGGTGAAGACTGTAAATGAGTAGATATAAAGAAGGCTGTCGAGACATTCTCGACAGCCTGAGCAGCTCGTGTCCTCATAGAGGGCGAGCTGTTTTCTTACTATTTGCTATTTGCATTTGTCCCTCAACTCAGTTTACCAATCCTTTAGCGGATTGTTTTTCTTTCCATACCATTGTAATAACAAGGCCGATAAACATTATGACAGCCGCAAAGAGATACGGATAGTTGATGTTTACATCAAATAATACTCCGCCTAATGCAGGTCCGATGATATTACCAAGGCTAGTATAGGTTGAGTTCATGCCAGCGACAAAGCCTTGCTCTTTTTCAGCAGTTTTTGATAAATAGGTCGTTAATGCTGGACGAAGCAGGTCAAACGCGAGAAAGATGAAGCAGGTTACTAGCAGAACAGTTAAATAGTTATTGATCATGGTGGAGGCTACCGCTAAGGCTACTCCAGCAATTAAGCAGAGTTGAATGAGCTTTTTTTCACCGAGCTTATCTACCATTTTACCGAATAAAAAGACCTGCACAACCACCCCAAAGATTGAGCTTATTGTAATGATGGTTGCAATATCTCGTGGAGTGAAGCCAAATTTATGATCAGAAAACAGACTAAATACAGTTTCATATGCCGATAAGCCAAAGGCGAGGACAAACACTATAATAAACGCAATAATATATGCTGGATGAAACGAGCGTTTCAGATCACTGATAAAGTTGGTGTCTTTTTTAAGTTTACTGATTTCCAAAAGCTGCTCTTTGGACAGTGGCTCTTTCAGAATAAATATCGACGAAATACAAGTGATTAAGGCGAAGCCAGCAGCAAAATAGAATGGAGCACGTATACCTAGTTCAGTAATAAATCCTCCGATTCCTGGGCCAATAATAAAACCGATACTAATGGCGGCAGAAACATAACCCATTGCCTTAGGTCTTTCCTCTACTGAGGTGATATCCGCAACATAGGCAGTGACGGCAGGCATAATGAATGCACCAGCAATCCCTCCAAGAATTCTGGCGATATAAAGAACGGATACATGTGTGCCTAAACCAAAGATTAATTCCGATGCACTGAAGAGTACTAAGCCGATAACGATCATTTTTTTTCTGCCGTAAGTATCAATCCATCGCCCTGCCAGAGGTGACATGAGCAGTTGAGCGAACGCAAATGCTGCTACAAGATACCCCATCGTTTTGCCTGACAAATGCATAATGTTCATAAAGGATGGCATAACAGGGACGATAAGCCCAACACCTAGAAAAACAATGAATATATTACTTAGCAGAATGAGTAAGACTGTTTTTTGTTCTTTCAATGGTTTCTTCATGAAGTAATACCTCTCTTTGTAAAAATCATAGCTGTGAAATACCTCTCCAAAATATGGTCCATGAGGCATTCAATTTTTCATTTAAGCGTGTTTCATTATTTCCATACACAAGCTCTAGCATGATCGAATCTACCACACCCAAGAAGGCAAGAGTAGGGATGGAGGCTGTATCTTCCCTAATGACTTTGGCATCGATCCAAGCTTGGAATTTGCTCTCAAGTACGGGTTGAATCTTTTTCTCCGTGTCGATAACTTCTTCATCAATCGCTGTAGCAAGATGGGGCGGTGGAAAAAAAGAGATACGCAGCCAAAACTTTAACTGCTCGTTCTTTTGAAACATATCAATGACCAATTGCAGATATCCTAATAAATCTGTTTTAGGATTTTGGGTATCTACTTTACTCAAATATTGAAGTTTCGATGAGATTTCTGTCTCTTTGGCATCTTGCAATACTTGCAGGAAAAGATCATCTTTCCCTTTGAAATGAGCATAAAGAGATTGTTTTTTCATCCCGACTTGATCAGCAATTTGAGACAAAGAAGCTCCCTCATACCCATGAGTTGTGAAACATTTCAAAGCGATGTCTTTAATTTCTTTTCTTTTCAAAAAAATCACCTCGATATTAACGAACGTTCGTCAGTTATACTAACAAAATTAATTGTTTTATGCAAATGAAATTTAACTTCAGAGCACAGTAAGGCGGCTAAAATCCATTGAATTCCTTAAGCATTTGGGTAAAGGTTTCAAGCTGCTGATTATCCCATTGCGCTATGCGCTCATAAAATACGAACTCCTTATCCTGCAGCGCATGATAGGTTTTTTGTCGTCCAAGATCTGTGAGCGTAAGAAGGATAGCTCGACGATCCTTAGGAGAGTCTTCCCTTGTAACATACCCTAAATTCTCAAGCTGTTTGAGAAGACGACTGACCGAACTACGATCCATAGCTGTTGCTTCCGCCAAAGCAGAGGCGCTAGTCGGACCATAGGAATATAGCCAACGGACGATATGGAAAGCTGCAGGTTGTATAGAGGAATCGAAAGAGGCAGTAGTTCTGACATTAAGCGCATGCGCGGCGCTAATAAGGGCATTCATTTGTTCACCGAGACTTAGCTCCAGTTGTCCTCTTAACGTATCTTTGCGTTCGACATTCATTGTTTTAACCACCTAACCTAGATTTTTATGAAAAAGTTTCCTATTTTTAATTAGTTGACATATATCAATCATCTGCATATAGTTGACATATATCAATTATATATTTTCGACAATTTGTTGTAAAGGAGAATGAAGATGATGACAGAGCCGATTATTGTAATTACTGGAGCTACAAGCGGGTTGGGACAACGCGTTGCCATTGAAATGGCAACGCGTGGGGCTCATCTTGTTCTCACGGCAAGGAGTAAAAGTCGCGCGGAAGCTACTGAGAAATTGATAAGGGAAAGCGTACCTGCTGCCGAAATAAATTTTTTCTACGGGGATTTATCCTTATTGAGGGATGTCAGCCGTTTAGGGCAAGAAATATCTGATGCATATCCGAAGATAGACGTGTTATTAAATAACGCAGGACTTCATGCTTTTGAACAGAGGATCACTTCTGAAGGTTTATCAGAAATGATGGCCGTGAATTATTTTGCCCCATGGATATTGACTCATACTTTACAGCATTCATTGAAGGCAGCGGGAAGTGCGAGAATTATAAATGTAGCTTCTGAAGCTTCACGCAATCATGGAGAACTTAAGCTTCCTGAGGATTTGATAAATACATCAGATTTTTCGGCTAGAGGTTCGTCAGAGATCTATGGAAAAACTAAGCTGCTTAATATCATGTTTACCGCTGAACTTGCTCGCCAATTCAAAGGGACCGGAGTTATTGTTCACGCATTAAATCCTGGTTTTAATGTAACAGGTTTGGGGCGTGAGTTATGGTTTGCACCTATGCTTGAACGGGTATTGAAATTTCTTCATATTGGGAATCCACGTAAGGGAGCTGATATCATTATTCGTTTAATGATCGATCCAAAATATCAGGAGACCACAGGGGGATATTTTAATGTTGGAACAGGCAATCCAATAGTGCCCGTACATCCAGGTGGAGATAAGGAAATGGAGAATAAATTATGGAATGATACGCGATTAGTAATACATCAGATAACTCAATGACAAAAGGAGCCGATCCTAAAGTAGAGCTTTCTACAATAGTGTCGGCTCTTTTTTTTTTTGAATCAGCTCGTAAGCGATGTCGAAAGATGAAAATAAACTCGGATTTATTTCTGAAGTAATTTCGAATGTGTAACATTCTGGGTACTTTTGTCGCCATGCAGGAAGTAGAACAAATTTAAGGGAATATGTTCTTCAATATTCATGGTGAGGTGGAAGTGAGCGTTTATAAGTTATCTTATAAAGGGGAGGGAACTTATGAGAAAAAATTGGCGGATGTCTAGCACATTAAGGCTTTTTTTTATACTTGTAGTCATTCTGCCGATCATCTTATTCTCCATCATTATTCTAAATATTTATAAGCGAGATATTCTTCAGCAGAATACATCAAGATCTCAGCAAACGGCTCAAGCAATCTCTTATTCCGTTAGTCAGGAAATTAGGAGGTTGACGGGTCTATTTGCTTCGATTGGTATGGACAAGGATGTGATGGCAAAGCTTTATGAAATCAATCAAAAGATCGGAGTCCAGAAACAGCAGGCTTATTATGAGCTAAAGGTCTTAATAGAGAAGTACACGGCATCCATCTCAGGACGTGTGCTGTCGGTGAACTTCCTTTTTAAAGATCATAATTCTTATTCGTACTTAAAGAACTTGAATTTGGATGATTCTTATTTTCGGCAGAAAACGTGGTATGAGCAGGTGCTGAATAATCCCGATAGCGTTCATTTTCTAGGGATGATGCCTAATATTTTATATGGTAACTATAATCCTTACAATATGGTTGCTGCCTTATCTCCCAGTGTAATCAATCCTTTATCCAAGCTAGAAATGATTCTTTTTACCTTTGAAAGCAGTGCTTTTGATCATATTTTGCAGTCACGAGATAATACGGAATCCAGCCTTTACATCATCACCGAGGAAGGTCAAATTATCTCATCCAATACCCTTGCCTCAAGAGGAGGGGAATTCCAAATGCACTGGTTCGAGAATCGTGGGCCAGAGGAAAAAGGGTACGTTGTGGATGTTAACGGTGAAGATAGAAATCTGATAACCTACGCCAAGATTGAGCAGACCGGATGGTGGCTTGTGCAGTCTATTCCATATGCTGATCTAACAGCCAATTACCTTAGTGTGAATTATATCGTCTGGGTCTTTGCATTGATGATCATCTTAGCATTTATACTTGTTTCATTTTACTTTGTATCGAATGTTACTAAACCGCTCAATGAGCTTCTTCGGCAAATGGATCTAGTTACTGAAGGGGATTTAAACGCTAAATTTATGAGAACCGGTAGCCTGGAGTTAATTAAGCTTGGGCATTCTTTTAATCACATGACGGAGCGTATTCAGGATCTGTTGCGTGATCACGAAAGACAAGAAATGGAGAAGAGAATGGCAGAGTTTGCAGCACTTCAGTCGCAGATTAATCCACATTTTTTAATCAATACGCTTAATTCAATCAAGTTTATGGCTTTAATCAGTAAAGCAGATAACATACGGAATATGACACATGCGCTAACTCGTCTTCTGGCTTCTTCTTTTAATCGAGGTGGAATACTGACTAGGATTGATGAGGAAATAGATCATTTAAAGCATTATTTGTATATCATGGAGATTCGTTTTGGTAGACCGATTCAAACGAGATGGGAAGTAGATGAGGATTTAGCGGGTTATTATCTATTGAAATTGCTATTACAACCTATTTTAGAAAACAGTATTATTCATGGACTAAAAAATGTTGACTACCCTGGTATCATTCAGATCATAGTGACCAAACAAGCGGAAGATCTTCTGATAACCATAGCCGATAATGGTGTAGGTATGTTGGATATGGATGCTCAGGAGTATGACAGTGAGGGGATACGTCATCAGCTTTCTTTCAGTGGTATGGGAAACAGTAATGTTAATAAGCGAATCCAGCTGCATTATGGGGCGCGTTACGGTTTAAAGTACGAGAAGAATAAACCTCAGGGTACGATAGTGTCGATAAGACTGCCGTTAATTGACACCCCGGAGGAAGAGATACAGGATCAATGGTTAGGCGAAGGAGGATGAAGAAAAATGCTGCAGAGGATCATAAAAGATCATAGTCCAGAGGGAAAACATCATTCATGTGTGACTTCAGAGGAGGTATGATGGTATAAACTTTTTTTCGAAGGCTGTGATTAGTAAACGTGAAAATAATACTCCGTGTGTCCTTGATTGGAATCATTTCTCTTATTTTTATAGGCGGCTTCTTCTCTTTAAGTAAGTTCATGCCCAAAGGAGGGGCCATAGAACAGGAACAGGGAAAGGTGAATCAGGATCAACCGATTAAAATAAAATTCGGCATGTGGGAAACGAAGACGGATATCAAATTTTGGACGGAAAAGGTAAGAGATTACTCTAAAATTAAGCCCAATGTAACGGTTGAGGTTGAGACGATTCCCGATAATAGCGGTCAGTATTTAAAGGTTCGTTTAGCAGCAAATGATTTACCGGATATTTTTTATCTGAAGCCAGATGACCTGCTCACTTACAAAGCAGTACTTCTTCCGCTGGATGGATTAACCGCAGCAAAAAACAATAAATATCCCGCTAAACTAGATCATTCTATTCTTGGTTTACCTCTTGTATCATTCTCTGAATATGTATACTTCCATCCAAGTATATTTCAAGAGGTCGGTGTAGAGATTCCACAAACGATAGACGAATTTATGGACGTAATGATGAAGATTAAAGCGCATGGCAAATATATTCCGATTGCAATTGGCGGGAAAGATGATTGGACGTTCTATCCTTTCACGGAGTTCGGGCCGCCTCTCTTATCCAAGGATGAGAATTATTTATCCTCAATCGCACAGACGAATCGTCCTTTCGGAAAAGGTTCTCCATTCGAGAAGGCAGCAGTGATGATCAAGAAAATAGCAGAGAATGAACTTGCCGGACCCGATGCGCTTAGTATCGGTGTGGATCAGGCTACTCAACTGTTTCAGAATAATAAAGCGGCCATGCTTGCACTGGGTCAGTGGTACCTTAGAGATCATTTGTCCAAAATGAAAGATGATAAAGATTTAGATGCATTCACAATGCCCTGGAGAGAGACAACTTCAGAGCGTTTGCAGGCAATCACTATGCCAGATCAATATATGGCCATTAATAAAAATTCAAACAATACGGAAGAAGTTAAAGCATTCTTGGAATGGGTATTTAGCCGGGATGTATACCAAGTGTATATTAATTATTCGCAAAATTCATCGACAGTGATCAATATCGAATCGTTCCTGCCTTTCTTCAACAATGTTAAAGAGAATCACCCCTTTGAACCGTTTATGTACCTGGGGATCGATGAGAAGTTTGAAAAAGTGAAAAATGCTATCCAGTTCGATGAAAAGAAGGCTGCACAAGAAATATTCTCAGGTGCTGACGTGTCCGATATTCAAGAGAAACTTAATGATGATTGGGAGAGAGCGGTTCAGGCTTTGAAGTAGTCCTATAGATCAATTATGGAGGGATTTATGATGAAATTTAAAGCTCTCATTGTTGATGATGAACCATTAGCTAGGTTAGCCCTTCGGGAGTATATATCCATCGCTTCGAACGATTTTGAGATTGCAGGGGAAGCAGGAGATGGCAAGGAGGCATTAAGTATGCTGAAAAGCCATCAGGATGTGGATCTAGTTCTGGCGGATATTCAGATGCCTAATATGAATGGAGTAGAACTGCTCGAAGCACTAAATAACACTACCTTTTCGAATCAACCGCTAACCATCATGTTAAGTGCGTATGGAGATTATTCTTTTGTAAGGGATTCCTTTGTGCTCGGTGCCTTTGATTACATTGTTAAAGCGAAGTTAGATGAATCCTATATTGCACCGGTCCTGACTAAGACTGTGGATGAATTGAAACGGCGGCAGAGCTCCTCAAGATCAGAATCAACCTTAGAGGACGTAGAAACCTCGATCTGTTCAGTTCTGCACCGGCTCTGCTTAGCAGATTCCTTCGAATCAACGAATGATGAGGCAGTTTCTTCTTCGTTGGAGCTTGTGCGAAAGCATATGGGGGAGAAGAATCTGGAGGTTGCGCTTATTAGGTTATCGGATACCGTTCAGTTTGAAGATTCACACCGTATGATTATGCAGACGATTCGAACGGTAACGAACCGCAGTAGAAATGAAGGGATCTGCAAAGTGTGCAGATATGATGATAGGCATTATGTTTTGTTCTTCTCTTTTCCAGAGCAATGCAGCATCATTGCCATTCGTAGATTGACAGACATCATCTTGTCTGAAGTTAGCATGAGACTAAAGCAATTCATTAATTTGAAGCTGTCTATGGGCATTAGTGATATTGTGGATGGTCACCAGCAGTGGAACCGTTTATTCCGCCAAGCTGAACGATTAGCTGGTTTGAGTTTCTACCAAGGGTACAACCGATTATATTATCCGGAAGCTGAAAGGCGTTCATCTATTAAGGAAAATGATTGGAAGGAAGCATGGTATTTGGGCAGGACCGAAATGCTGAAGTCATTAAGTGATCCGGATTTAACGAAATGGCATGTGGTATATGAACACTGCTGTAACCTGTTGATTCAGCGATACCCTTGTTCTCCTGAGCATATCAAATCAGATGTAGTCGATATGATCTGGGAGGCAAGCGCATTAATTTATCAAAAAGGCGTTTCTTGGGAAAAGCTTCATGATCAACTGCCTTATCCCATTACGGATCATATTTATAAGCAGGAAACCTGGGAGAATACGGTGCATTGGTGCCGACTGTTCTTGGATCAACTGCATCAAAAGCTACATCCGAAAGACCAACCGAAGGAATCTTTCCTTAGCCCTGTTGTCGCTAAAACGAAGGAGCTATTAGAGAAAAACTTTAATGAAGATGTTCACTTGTCGAATATTAGTCAGATTGTCGGTGTAAGCGAGAGCTATTTAAGTAAACAGTTTTCCAAAGAAATAGGTGTTAATTTCATTCAGTTTCTGACGAATCTACGAATCGAGAAGGCTAAAAAGGGGCTGGAGAGCGGAATGAAAATATATGAGGTATCTGAGCAAGTGGGGTACGTTAATCCAGAACATTTCAGTCGTATTTTTAAAAAAATTACAGGAATTAGTCCCTTAGCTTATCGCAGAGAGAAAGAATAACAAAAATAATCAATGTTGAACAAAATAAATCATGTGTATCCGATTTCAAAATCCATATGATAGGGGGGAGTTAAAATTCACGGGTGAAGGGATGTTCTTATGAGACGCAAACGATATACATTCGCACTAATCTGTACGTTATGTTCTTCCTTGTGGTTGAGTACAGTCCATGCTGAAAAAGTCTCTGACTTCGAGATGCAGACATCAGCTACTGAATCTGCTAATTCTACGTTCACCGTTACATTAAAGGGTAAAGATATTCAGGACTTATATGCATACGAGGCTAAATTTAATTTTGACCCGAAAGTACTTGAGATTGTAAAAGCGGAAACGAAGATCAAAGGCTTTTCTGTATCACCAATCGTTAAAAATAACGAAATTACGATAGCCCATACCAAGATCGGAAATGTGAATGGCGAAAAGGGTAACCTGGACATTGCCACGATTACCTTTAAAGCTAAAAAGGCTGGTACAACTGCAGTAAAATGGACCGCATTTAAAGTTCTTGATCGTAATCTGAAAGATCAGGAATTCACCCCGAATCAATCCTCAGTATTCACCAAAATTTTCAGCGATATTGCTGGACATTGGGCGAAGCAAGATATTATGGAAATGGTCACTAAAGGAATTGTTGAAGGTATGGATGCCGACAGCTTTGCCCCGAATAACAACATCACTCGCGCTCAATTCGCAGCTCTTATAGCCAGAGCATTAGATCTTACAGAAGGTTCTGGAAGTAATCCGTTTACGGATGTGAAATCAGGAGTTTGGTATGAAGACACGGTGAAGAAAGCTTATGCAGCCGGAATTATTAGCGGTTTGTCCAAGACGAAGTTTGCTCCGGAAAAAAGCATTACCCGTGAAGAAATGACAACGATGCTGATGCGAGCGAAAGCTTATGCTTCCGGCGTAAAGGTCGATAGTATGGCCTCAGATTCTACTACTGCATTTAAAGATGATAATAAAATAAGCCCGTGGGCTAAAGCATCGGTGGGATTTGCCTTGAAATCGGGATTAATGAAAGGTAGAACTCAGACTACATTTGCACCAAAAGAATCTGCCACAAGAGCGGAATCAGCTGCTGTGATCAAGCGATTGTTAAATTCCAAGTAAAACAATAAAACATATAATGAGACACCTTCTTCTGGAAGGAGGGCTCATTATGGCCTTGTTATGTTAAAAATATACAATTAAAGGAAATATGTGAATTGATATTGTTCATTCTACTTATATTTTAGTGAAAAGAGGTCGTAGAGATGAGAAAACGTTACAAAGCGTTTAGCTTGCTATTGACGTTGTTGCTAGGGGTACAGATTGGTTTGCCGTCGGTAGCCGTATTCGCAGCACAAGAGTCGGACGTGTATTTCAAAGACTACAATGATGGTAACATCAGCGGATGGACACCAGCTAAGGGGACGACCACTTTTTCGGCAGATCAAGGTGCTGTTAAGGCGGTGACACAAGGTGCTGTTATTATTGCAGACCAAGAATCACCTCAGGTTGCCAATGCTGAATATGAGGTGAAGTTAAAATTTAATCAGGTTGCAACACGATTTGGATTGGTCTACCGATTCGTCGATAGTAATAATTACAATGTTATTCAGTATGATGCAGGCACCTGGGGCTGGGATGCAATGAAGGGTGGGGCGGAAACGTATGGCAATATTACGGCCCCTAGTTTTACCTTTGCTGCCGGTCAAGTGTATACTCTCAAATTGCGGTATGAGAAAGATAGCGTGAATTTATCAATTGATGGAAATAACGTGCTTACGACGAGTCTTCCCTCCATTTCAACTAGTGCAGGGAAGATTGGACTTCGCAGCTGGTACGATAACAAGACGATATGGATTGACGATGTGAAGGTAGCTCCAATTGTATCGACTGATCCTGTTCCTAAGCCGATTACGATTACAGAAGTCTTAAGCTCGAATACCATGAAGGTTGAAATCGATAAGGAATTCCCGCGGGTTAAACAATATACATGGTTGGACAGCGGTGCTGAAATGTACGGACAGTTAAATGGATTTAATGAATTAAAAATCAACGAGAAATCTTATTTCCCTGTCGCTTCTGGTTTTAGTAAGAAAGCAGCAGATTCTACTCATGGTGAGACTGCAACCTACACGCTTCAGATCCCGGAAATAAAAGTGAACCTCAAAGTTGAAATGGAAGTCCAGGATAACATTCTACATTTCAAGGTGGCCAGCATCGAAGAGAATGGTACCGAAAAAGTGAAGACGATTGGATTCCCTAATCATGATCTTGTCTCTGTAATTGGAACCCAGCCTGCAGCGCAGGAAACGGCTGTTAAGATAACTGGTGGCTGGAACATTGTCCAGGATGAATTTACCGACCTTAAGACAGGGGCAGCAGACGTGAGTGGTGGCCGTACGTATGCATTCGTTAACTCCGACGTCTTAGCTGCGAGTGTAATCACCAATGTAGTAAACGGTTTTGATAAGGTTCGTGTTAAGGTAGGCGATGATACAGCGCTCCATACGAAGAAGGCAACATTATCAGGAGGCTCATGGGTTTATCGTGGGAGTACCGTGCTCGATCCGGAGCCTCTGCCTTGGGCTAAGGTTGTCCTGACTCCAGATGCGAATGGTGACCATGTTGTAGACTGGCAAGATGGAGCTATTGCATATCGTCAGAATACAGAGGCTCCAACGGGCAGTGAAATGATTCGTGACAATATTTCCTATATCAGCATGAACATTGGTTCAACTACAACTTCTCCGTTCTTGCGTGCTTTTGATAATGCGAAGAAAATCTCTAATCTCACGGATGGCTTTGGACAACTGATTCTGTTCAAAGGATACCAAGCGGAAGGACATGATGACTCTCACCCAGATTACGGCGGTCATATTGGTATTCGTCAGGGTGGTAAGAAGGACTTCAATTATATCTTGAGCGAAGGGAAGAAATACAATATCCGCGGCGGTGTACACATTAACGCAACGGAATACGCGCTGGATGCTTTCGGTACTAAAATGGAAAATATGAATCAGCCTTTAAGCAAAGGCTGGGGCTGGCTCGATCAGACATTCTATGTAAACAAAACCAAGGACGTGGAATCCGGTGAATTAAAAAGACGTCTGGATATGCTGAAAAGCGATACAGGCGATAACCTTTCCTTTGTATATGTAGATGTATATGACGGTGCCGACTACAATGCGAAGAAACTAGCAGATTATATCAACGGTAACGGCTGGATGCTCGGTACAGAATTTGCTGGACCGCTGTTTGAGCAGGCCTCTTGGGTTCACTGGGGAACGGATCCGGGGTACCCTAACCAAGGCGACGATAGTAAGGTTACCCGTTTCCTACGGAATCAATCGCTGGACGGCTTCTTAACCACTCCTTTGCTGAAAGGGAATAAACAGGTAGGCGTAGGGTACTGGCAGAACAGTGCACCCTTCTACAGCTACCAATCAACAAGCGCGGCATTCTTCAACCACAATCTACCGACAAAATATATGCAGCATTTTCCGATCATTAAGATGACTGATAACCGCATCGATTTTGAGAAGAATGTTGTAGTTGAACGTAAGCAGGACGGTAAGATCCATTTAAGCAAGGATGGTCGTGAAATCGCCATCATGACAGATAGCAGTAACATTAGTGACAGTACGGTCTTTATTCCATGGAGTCCTGAGACAGAAGATAAAATCTATCACTGGAATCCCGCAGGTGGTCAAACGACTTGGAGTCTTCCAGAATCATGGAGCAACGTAACGACTGCACAGTTATACAAGCTGACAGATTTGGGACGTGAGCATGTTGGCAGTGTAGAAGTAACTGGAGGGAAAGTCACACTTACAGCGCAGCCGGGGATTGGTTATGCCCTGTATAAGACAACTGCTGCGGAAGAGCCGGAAATGGTATGGGGTGAAGGCAGTTCGGTTAAGGACCCGGGTTTTGACAGCCAAACATTCGGTAACTGGAAGAAATCCTCCACAGCTGCAAGCGATGATCACATTAAATTCGTGAAGAACAGTAACGCCGATGATCAGCTTCAGGTGAAGGGTCCCGGTGATGCAGTAATTCAGCAAGAGATTACCGGACTTACACCTGGCAAGACGTATTCTGCATCGGTCTGGGTGAAAGTGGATGGGAAACGCACCGTGGAAATCGGTGTGAAGCAAGGGGCAGACAAGGTTGTCAATACGCTGGATAACACAGAGCATGGCTTTTTAGCCCAGCAGCACAAATATGTGAGCACGAATTTCCAACGGATTAAGGTTACCTTTGATGCGGTTAGTGAGACAGCCAATTTCTATTTAAATGTAGAAGATGGAAGTTCGACTGTAACCTTTGATGATGTAAGAGTATGGGAAAATCCAACCAAAACTGACGCTGGTAATTCTGTATTGTACGAGGATTTCGAGAACGTGGATGAGGGCTGGGGCCCCTTCGTTTATTCCAAGATAGGTCCTGTCCGTACGCATTTAGTTGAAAAAGGCGACAATCAGATTATGACTTATGTTCTGGATGGTAATTGGTCGCTTAAAACAAATGAAGAAGCAACAGGAGAGTGGCTACGTACATTGCCTCACACGCTCCGAATGAAGGAGGATAACCGCTACCATCTGACCATGGACTACAATTCGGATGAGACGGATATGTACACCGTGGCAGTTCGAGTGAAGGAGAATGGGGTAGTTCGTGATCTGGTTAGTGAGAATTTGATAGAAGGACGTAATACGCTGGATCTGTCTTTTGCAACCGAAGGGGTGAAAGATGCCTATCTGGCCATTATCAAAAACAAGCTGAACAATCAGAAGGAGTTAACCGGTACGCTGGTGGTCGATAACATTCGCGTTGATGATGAAGGTGCGATCGTTCCAGAGGAAGGTGTACTTGTATCGACTATTACTCTATCACCAAATAACATGGATCTGAACAAAGGACAGTCAAGCACCGTTAGCGCTCAGGTTAAACCTGCAAATGCTTATGACCGGACACTGCTCTGGACTTCTGACCATCCGGAAATTGTATCCGTGGATCAGACTGGAAAAGTTACAGCACTTCAAGCCGGTACGGCGGTTATTACTGCTACTGCGAAGGATGCAAGTAAAAAAAGTGCAACAGCGACGATTCATGTGTATATGCCTAACACGCAAATTCCACAATCGCAAATGACTGCAACGGCGAGTAGCTTCCAGCCTGGAGGTGAAGCAAGTCTTGCACTCGATGGAGATATGTCTACAATCTGGCATACGAAATGGACCCCGGCACACTTACCGGAATCTATTACACTGGATCTCGGAGGCAAATATAACATCAATCAATTCAATTATTCACCTAGAGTATCTGGTACCAATGGAACGATTACAAGCTATAACCTGTACACGAGTGTTGACGGAACGAATTTCACACCTATCGCGAATGGAGAATGGAAGAATGATCAGACCACAAAAATGGTTCGCTTTACAACTGTAGAAGCCACACATTTGAGACTTGAGGCTATAGCAGGTGTGGGTAACTTTGCATCTGCTGCAGAACTTAATGTGTTCAAGACGGAGGATGAGGCAGAAGTAGTAAAAGTCACAGGCGTCACTATGGATAAAGAACGGCTGGAAATTAAAGCAGGCAGCACGGGCGAATTAAACGCTGTGATCCAACCTGAGAATGCCACAAACAAAAATGTGGTTTGGAGCAGCAGTGATGAAGCTGTAGCATCCATTGAACAGCAAAACGGTCATACCCTTGTTAAGGGATTGAAGGCAGGCGAAACCGTAATTACGGCAACAACAGTGGACGGGGGTTTCTCTGCAACCAGCCGGGTTATCGTAACGGAAAAAGATGGCGAATTGAAATCGGCTTCCAATTTAACAGCGCCAAGTCAAGTTCAGCCAGGAGAAGTGTTCAAAGTGCAATATGGACTGCGGAATCTGTCTGACCAAATATTTGCGCAGGACATCGCCCTAGAGTATGCCGCGGATGTTATGGATTTCGTTGAGGCGCGATCGTTAATTAGTGGCGTAAGTGTTATTGATTCAATCAACAGCACACCAGGTAAACTTCGCTTTATTGTAGCCAGTGAAGGTGCGGCCCATGGAATTAGTAACAGTGCAGATGTCCTAGAACTAACCTTTAAAGCCAAAGAAGTGAACCAAACGGTCAATGGTGCAATTGCCGTTAAGAGCGCAATCATTTCTGATGATCAGGGCAAGGAAATTTCGGCTTCGATCTCTTCCGTAACTGTAGAGATTGGTAAGAAAGGAACGCAAGGCGACATTAACGGTGACGGCAAAATAACGATCGGTGATTTGGCAATGGTTGCAGCGCAGTATGGCAAGACTACAGCAAGCCCGGATTGGGAGAAAGCGAAGAAAGCGGATATTAACGGTGACGGCAAAGTCGGATTGGAAGATTTGGTTATTGTAGCTCGCAAAATTGTAGAGTAAGCAAGGTCATAGGCCAGGTACATGTGTGAGTAACTAACATGATGTACCTGGTCTTTGTTAAATGTATTTGATTAGTAGGAGGATAAAAGATGAAAAAATGGATATACGCCTTTACAGTTTTTTGTCTAGTGCTTTACTCTACTCCACTACAATTTGCAGCAGCAGCTGAAGCAGTGAACGCTAAACCAAAAGTGATACCCAGTTTACAAGAGTGGACTGGGGGCAGTGGTTCTTTCAAGCTGACTGACAGTTCCAGAATCGTAATCCCCACGAGTGAATGTTTATGTGAACTCCCAGCTACCGCAGAGGTCTTTCAAGAGGATCTTAAAGAATTAACTGGATATGATTTACCAATTGTTCAAAATAAGCCTGCTTCAAAAGGTGACTTCCTGCTTAGGCTCGATAAGTCAGCTGATGAATCAATTGGTAAAGAAGGCTACTACTTTGAAGTTGGCGATTACGTGGAAATACATGCAAACACCGAGACCGGTGTCTTCTATGGAACAAGAACGGCACTGCAAATTTTGGAGCAAGATTCCGAGAAGTCCAGCATTGTAAAAGGGGTAGCGAAAGATTTCCCTAAGTATGGCGAACGCGGTTTTATGCTCGATGTAGGACGTAAATTTTTCACGATTGATTTCCTTAAGGATTACGCCAAATTTATGTCTTATTACAAAATGAATGATTTCCAGCTTCATCTGAATGACAACGAGATTTTTAAAGATAACAGCAGGGAGCATTGGAACAAATATACGGCTTTCCGTTTAGAAAGTACCAAGTACCCGGAATTAACGGCGAAGGATGGGCATTACACCAAGCAGGATATGCGTGAGCTGCAGGACATTGCCAAAATCCGTGGCCTTAACATTACGCCGGAAATTGATACTCCAAGTCATGCCCTTTCGTTCACAAAGGTCAGACCAGATCTGGTTAAGGATAATTTACCTGTCGACCATCTGGATATTACACGTCAGGAAACGGTCGATTTCATTAAGGATGTATGGGACGAATATTTAGATGGGGATTGGTTTGATTCGGAAACGGTTCATTTTGGAGGCGATGAATTCGCACCTAATGACCGGACTACTTTTGAGAAGTATCGCGAGTTTCTGAACACGATGAATGAACACATGAAGAGTAAGGGGAAGAAATCAAGAATGTGGGGCAGCTTGAGTGCATTCCCAGGTACAACGGTTGTTGATAAGGATATTGCCGTAAACGCCTGGAATAACGGATGGCAAGATCCAGTGGCATCGGTGAGAGATGGATTCAAAATTATTAATACGGTTGATTCCACGCTCTACATTGTACCGAAAGCTGGATATTACCATGATTATCTGGATTCACAATGGTTGTTTAATAACTGGGACCCTACGAACTTTGGTGGAAGCACGAAGCTGCAGGAGGGTGATCCGAACCTGCTCGGTGCGATGTTCGGGACTTGGAACGATATGATGGGCAAGAAAGTCAGTGAGGCGGATGTCCACGACCGTGTGAAGAAAGCGATGCCTGTCCTTGCGGAAAAGATGTGGAGAGGCCAATCCACGGACAGCACATTCACCGAGTTCCAGCAGTTGTCAGTGAAGCTAGGCGAGGGTCCTGGAACGAATTTATTACATGAAGTGAATACGGTCGGTGATCTTGTTGTTCATTATCCATTTGAAGACGGGGCGCAGACGGTCTCTGATCAGTCCGGAAATTCTTATGATGCTACATTAGGAAATGGCGTTACTCGAGTGGCTGAAGGTAAGACAGGAAAAAGCGTGCGGTTTGCAGGGGCCACAGATCATATTCAAACACCGCTTTCAATAAAGGGCTTCCCTTGGACGGTCTCCACATGGGTTAAGCTTGATGATCAGCAAGAAGCGGATGAGAAGATTCTGATGGAATCCGAATATGGTGCGCTTAAGCTGAAGCAGAAAGGGACACCAAATGCCGGATTCACCCGAGAGGGCTATGATTACAGCTTTAATGCAGCGATTCCGGTTGGGCGGTGGGTACATGTTGCCTTCAGAGGAGACCTAAATGGAACCTCCCTGTATATTGACGGGGATTTAAAAGGTTCTGTTGCTGTAACGACCATGCTACCTGCGGCTATGATCGGCAGTTCATCCAAAGCATTCACTGGACTATTGGATGAATTTAAGATTTTTAATCGGGTGCTGTCCGGTAAAGAAATTGCAGAGGATGCAGGATCACCTTCTTGGACAATCAATTTAGCTGCTCACAAAACAGCAGTGGCTTCTTCTGTCGAAGTGCCTCAATTCCCGGCTAGTCTTACTGTGGATGAGATTGATACGGGTGCTTCACGCTGGTCCTCTAAATATACCGACAACGAGTGGATCTATGTTGATTTAGGCCAAAGTACAGACATTAGCAAGGTTATTTTCAAGTGGGAAAGTGCTTATGCCAAAGGCTATAAAGTTCAAGTATCGGATAATGCGGAGAATTGGCGGGACGTTTATACGACTAACGCTGGCGTTGGCGGAGTAGAGATTGTCAAATTCCCAACTGAACAAGCGAGATATGTTCGAATGTTAGGAACGAAGCGAGCGGGAACCTATGGTTACTCCATGTATGAATTTGAAGTCTACGCTCCTAACCCAGATGATCCTGTAGAAGTTCCAGCGCCTGTGAGATATTCAGCGAGCTTTGAGAATAACTCACTCGAAGGTTGGGAGCATGTTATCGGTAAAGGTGTCGGACGTATGGAGCTTGTGGAAGCACCTGATCAAGCGGGAGAGCATGCCGTTAAGTTCACCTCGAATAGTGTAAATAATCTGTTTATCGATCAGCAATCTCCGATCATTGGAGATGGTGAGATCGAGTTTAAGATTACACCGCAGAGTGATGTTATCCGAACGGGTGTTATTTTACGCTATGTCAATAATGACGCTTGGGCTTCTATAGGCTTTGATCAAGGGGCTTGGTATTGGGTGAACGCTCAGGATTCCTATGGTTTATTAACCAATGCCCAGGACGCACAGTTGAAAAAAGGTAAGACATCGACCGTAAAAGTGAAGTTTGAAGGGAAACATGTAACGCTGATTGTCAATGGAACGACCTATTTTGAGGCAGTAATTGCACAGATCCCAACAGATGCAGGGAAAATGGGAGCTAGAGTATTTGGTCCATCAGTTACCGTGTTTGATAATTTTATGTACAGCAATAACGTTCCTGAAGTTCCGGTAACCGGTATCAAGCTGGATAAAGCTGAGCTTTCGATGAAGATCGGAGAAACACAAACGTTAAGCGCGACACTTCAACCGGGAAATGCAACGAATAAACTGCTGAATTGGAGCAGCAGCGATGAAGCTGTTGCGACTGTTCAAGTTCAAGGCGGGAAAGCAGTCGTAACTGCGTTAAAGGCAGGAACTGCTGATATTACTGCAACTACCGTATCTGCAGGATATAAAGCGGTGAGTAAGATTACAGTGATTAAGGAGTCTTCAGGTGAAGCAGCAACAAGCTTAGCTGCTCCTCACACCGTTCCATATGGTCAGAACTTTGACATCACGCTAGGCCTTCACAATGTTACAGAGGCGGTGTATGCCCAAGACATCACGATTGAATTCGACGCTTCACTAATGGATTATGTATCCGCTAATGCGTTGGTGGATGGTGTCGGTATCCTTGAGACGAAGAATACGGAAGGCATTGTGCGTCTAATTCTGGCTAGCCAAGGTTCCGGCAGTGCGATTAAAGGGGATGTAGATGTGGCTAAGATTACCCTTAAAGCTAAGGCTCTGACAGAACCCCAACCCGGTCGTATTGCTGTAAAGAGTGCAACGCTGGGTGATAGCTTGGGACAGGAAACGAACGCGGTGCTTTCCTCGGTTCAAGTGGACTTTACAACAGCAACGGATCCTGAACCTTCTAAGGATTTGAATGGTGATGGCAAGGTCAGCATCGGCGATCTGGCTATTGTCGCTGCTAACTACGGAAAGACTTCTGCAGACCCAGATTGGGTTAAAGCGAAACGTGCAGACATCAATGGTGACGGCAAGATCGATCTGACGGACCTGGTGCTTATAGCTAAAGACATTGTTATTGAATAAAGGTTGTATTATCTCTCTAAATAAATGAACTGGACGGTGAAAAATCATATGAAACTAAGGCGAGCTATGCTGTGCTTATTATTCATATCCATGATTTCCACGAGCTTTACAGGACTTAAAGCGAATGCGGCCGTCTCGGCAGATTATCCCGAATGGAATAACAATCCGGATGTCTTCCAGATCAACCGTGAACCCGCACATGCTTCATTTATTCCATATGGTGACGTCAAATCCGCGCTGAAAGGCGCGGATATGATATCGGCTATGCTGGAGAATCCTTCGCCGTATTATCAATCCTTGAATGGACAATGGAAATTTAACATGGCGAAGAATCCAGCTTCCAGGCCGATAGATTTCTACAAAGAAACTTATGATACAAGCGCATGGGAAGAAATTAAAGTTCCTGGGGATTGGCAGCTCCAGGGACATGATTTTCCTATTTATACGAACGTAACCTATCCTTTCTGGGGGAATGGCAATAGCACAAATGTTCAACCTCCGTATGCTCCAACGGAATACAACCCGGTAGGTTCATATCAGCGGACATTTAAAGTTCCTGATAACTGGGACGGCAGACAGGTATTCCTCTCCTTTCAGGGAGTAGAAAGTGCATTTTATGTCTGGGTAAATGGCCAGCAGGTCGGTTACAGTGAGGATAGCTTTACAGCCAAGGACTTTAACATTACCCCTTATTTGAAAGCAGGAGACAATAAACTGTCGGTTGAGGTGTATCGTTGGTCAGATGGAAGTTGGCTTGAAGATCAGGATTTCCTTCGTCTTAGCGGTATCATTCGGGATGTGTTCATGTATAGCACTCCATCCGTTCAGATCAGAGATTTTACGGTAGTGACTGATTTGGATGCACAGTATAAAGACGCCTCACTGAATGTAAAGGTAGATGTTCGTAATTTAATTGATGCAGCACCGGGTAGTCATACCGTTGAAGCCATGCTATACGATGCGAACGAACAACCTGTGTTTCAAGAGCCAATCACTATGGACGCCAAAGTGAATGGAAAGTCTGAGATGGAGATTAGTGGATCGAAACAAGTGATGAATCCGCTGAAATGGTCAGCCGAGGCTCCGAATCTGTACACTCTTGTCTTTAGCCTGAAAGACTCAAGTGGACGTGTGATCGAAGCTGCTGGAACAAAAGTTGGGTTTAGAGAGTTTGAAATTGAGGTTGAGGAAGGCGGTAGCGGTAAGCAGCAGATGAAGCTGAACGGTAAGCCGATCTTGCTCAAAGGTGTGAATCGTCATGAAACTAGTCCAGACACGGGGCGGACGCTCGATCTGGATCTCATGATTAAAGACATCGAATTAATGAAGCAGTTTAATGTGAATAGTGTGCGGACGTCCCATTATCCGAACCATCCGTTTTGGTATGATCTTGCAAACCGTTATGGCATTTATATTTTGAACGAAGTGAACCTTGAAACGCATGGGGTCTGGAGTTCAGTTCCGACGAATAAACCGGAGTGGTTAGAGAATGTCAAGGATCGTTCTGCGAGTCTGGTCGAGCGCGATAAGAACCATCCATCTGTTCTGATCTGGTCACTTGGTAATGAATCTGGTTCGGGATCTAACTTTATCGCACAATCTGAATACATTCGCAGTCTGGATCCTACTCGGCCAATTCATTATGAGGGTTATAACGATCCGAGAGTTACCGATATGGTCAGCCAGATGTACTCTCCGGTTACGACGGTAGAGACGTATGCGAAAAGTAGTGATCCACGCCCATACATTTTGTGTGAATATGCTCACGCAATGGGGAACAGTGTTGGAAATCTGCAAGAATACTGGGATATTATACGCAAATATCCGAATTTGCAAGGTGGATATATTTGGGACTGGGTAGATCAAGCGGTTCGGGTAAGTACACCATCCGAGCGAACCTATCTAACAGATGCTACTCATTCCTACGAAGCGGATTATACCGGTGTGATCGCTTCTAATGACGGTGATGTGGTTGGTGTTTTAAAACCTGGTAAAAGTTCTGTGCCTTCTGTGACACTACCTAATGAGTCCAAGTTTAATCTTACAGGGCCGTTAACGGTGGAAGCGTGGGTTAAACCGCTTGCGAACATTGCGAACAGTCCGATTGTGGCAAAAGGAGATACACAGTTTGCATTAAAGATGAACGGGAATAACAAGCTTGAATTTTTTGTTTACCGAAACGGTGTATGGACAGCTGCTACTGCGGATTTGCCGACAAATTGGCTGAATAACTGGCATCATCTGGCTGGCACGTATAACGGAACAGATCTGAAGCTTTTTGTAGATGGAAAAATTGTTGCTACAAAGGCATTTACAGGAAATATCGCAGCAAGCACCTATCCGCTTGCGATCGGTAAAGATACGGAAATGAGTAGGTCTTCTAACATGATGTTTGACAAGGTTCGTATCTACAACAGGGGATTAACCCTCGAAGAGCTGAATGATAATGGACGGACTGCGGACAGCAGCACGGTTCTCTGGATGGATTTTAATTCGGAGGATGCTAAATCAGAGACACTTGAATCGACTGAGTATTTTGCCTACGGTGGAGACTTTGGAGATTCCCCGAATGACGGTAATTTCATGGCGAATGGTCTAATTACAGCTGACCGTGTTGTTCAGCCTGAGCTATGGGAAGTAAAGCAGGTCTATCAAGATATTTTGGTAAAAGCCATGGATTTGAGTGCTGGAACGATCGAGCTTAAAAATGAGTTCTTGTTCACAAATCTCAATGAGTACGAAGGAACCTGGGAAGTTAGAGCGGATAATCAGGTGATTGAAGAGGGAGTTATCGATGCGTCATCCCTGAATGTACCGGGCCTTTCCACGAAACAGGTGACCCTTCCGTATAAGCTGCCTTCCTCTAAACCTGGTGTGGAGTACTGGATAAATATTAGCTTTAAATTGAAGAAGGACACATTATGGGCGAAAAAAGGGCATGAAATTGCTAAACAGCAGTTTAAACTTCCAGTGGATTCAGACCATTCATCGGCACTTGATCTTTCAACAATGTCGGACTTAAATGTGGATGAAACTACGGAACGTATCAGCGTATCTGCGGAAGATATGCAGATTGTATTTAACAAAACAACAGGCACGCTTGATTCATACCGCTACGATGGGACTGACCTGATTAAGAATGGACCTGTGCCGAATTTCTGGAGAGCCCCGATCGACAATGACAAAGGGAACGGTCATGCGGGCAGAACGGCAACGTGGAAAAATGCAGGGAAGAATAGAACCGTCACACGCGTTAATGTAACCAAAATCGGAGAGAAGGCTGTGCGGATCGATGTTGAAGAAACACTTCCGACATCGACCGTATCTACGTATAAGATCTCTTATACGATTTTTGGCAATGGAGATATCAAGGTAGCCAGCGAATTGAAGCCGGGTGCTGCAAGTCTGCCGGAGATTCCTGAAGTCGGTAATCTCATGACGATTCCGGGGCAGTTTGAGCAGATGTCGTGGTACGGACGCGGTCCACAAGAGAATTATCAGGACCGTAATTCAGGCTCGGATGTTGGTCAATATAGCGGTACAGTTAAAGATCAGTTCTTCCCTTATATTGAGCCTTCAGAAACAGGTAATAAAACGGATGTACGCTGGGTTGCATTGACCAATAACGATGGAGCAGGGCTCATGGCCATTGGAAGTCCTACCATTGAAGCCAATGCTTTGCATCATACACCAGAGGACCTTGACGGTCCAAAACATCCACATGAAGTGCCATATCGAGAAGATATTACACTTCGACTGAATTATAAGCAGATGGGACTCGGAGGAGACAACAGCTGGGGAGCTAAACCTCATGCTCCGTATATGCTTCTAGCTAATAAGACGTATAACTACAGCTATACGCTTAGACCTATTCCGTCTAACACAACCGATCTCATGAGCTTGAGTAAGGGGATCTCCACTGTCCATCTTGTTGGGGCGATTAAAATAGACGGGAAAGCTTTAGCGGGATTTGATCCAGAAAAGACCAGTTATACCTACAATTTGCTACGTGGCACAACGAAGGTGCCTGTCGTTACGGCTGTAGCTGCAGGTGATAGCGTCGTGATTGATATCAAACCGGCTAAAGATCTAACCGGAACAACTGTAGTTACTGCGACCTCTGCCGACGGAAAGACTACTAAAACCTATGAAATTAAGTTTAATGTGGTAGATTACTATCTTAGCGATATGGATTGGAAAAGTGCAACGTCAGGATGGATGACGGTACAGAAGGATAAGAGCGTGGAAGGCCAGCCGATCCGCCTTAAGGGATCCTCTGGAGTCGAAACTTATGAAAAAGGGATGGGTACGCATGCGAACTCAGAAATCATTTATGATCTGAGCGGACAACATTTCAAAACCTTTGAGAGCATCGTCGGGGTTGACCAAGAAATCGGCAGCACGGCTGCTGGTAAGAATACGATCGTGTTCCAGGTGTTCCTTGACGGGAAAAAAGCCTATGACAGTGGATTAATGAGAGCCGCTACACCAGCCAAAGAAGTAAGATTAGACGTTAGTAGTGTCAAGGAATTAAAGCTTGTTGTCTTAGATAACGGTGACGGTAACGAGGAGGACCATGGTGACTGGGCGGACGCCAAGTTGATCAAAGAAGATGAACCAGAGCCAGAACCGGATTCTCATCTTACAGGCCCTGATGAAGTTATAGCTGGTAAGACCTTTGACTTGGTCTACAGCCTCGGCAGTACACCAAAGGAAGCATACGCCCAGGATTTGACTTTCACGTATGATCCAGCTCAGCTCGAGTATATATCTGCCGAAAAAGCGGATGAGAATACGATGATCGTCAATGAATTAAAAACTTCGGGTCAAGTTCGCATCATTCTTGCGAATCCAAAGGGTAACGAAGCTAAGGGAGACACGTTAAAACTTCGATTTAGTGCGAATGCAGCAGAGAAAGAAGGATCTGCGACGATCAGTCTTGCTAAATTGCAGATTGCCAATGGTCTCGGCGAAGAGAAAGAGCTGCCTGGCGGTTCACATTTAGTGGTGATCAAGAAAGGTTCAACCGTTAATAAAGAAGCTCTTATTAGCCTTATTACCAATGCGCAAAATAAACTAGATGCGGCAGAAGAAGGTACCGAGGAAGGGCAGTATCCAGTTGGTTCTAAGGCAGTGCTTCAAGATGCGATTCGTAAAGCTCAAGGCGTAGCTGATGATACCCGTGCTGAACAATCCGAAGTAGATCAGTCGATCCTTGACCTGACTACTGCACTGAGCACATTCTTGGAATCCGTTATTAAACCTTCTGGAGAGATCGGTGATCTTAACGGAGATGGTAAATTCTCGATCGGTGACTTATCCATTGCTGCAGCTGCCTATGGAAAAACATCAGCTGATTCGGACTGGAGCAAGTTCAAGAAATCCGATGTGAACAAGGACGGTAAGGTAGACATTAGTGATTTAGCATTTATCGCCCAGAAAATACTGCAGTAATAAACTTAGCCCAATGGCAACATGAATCCAAGCGGCAAGACAAGGAATTTAAACTACAGTGAAGGCTGTATCCTGTCTTGCCGTTTCATTTGAATGGAGGGAATGGATTGAGAACCATTTATAATCGCTTTGGGATGTGGATGCTTGCACTTATGATCCTTGTGGTTACAGGACTCATGATTCGCCCGGAAACCGCCCACGGTGCTTCCGTTGGCAACATTTCTGACTTCGTAAAGAAAGATAATAACACGTTTGAGATCACGTCAGGCTCTGACAAGATTAAAGTGATTTTTCAGCGGGAGGATATGTTCCGGATTTGGCTTGGTGTGAATGGGCAGTTCAAGGAATTGACAGGAAAAAGCGCGGAAAAGCCGATCGAGCCAATCGTCATCAAGGATGATTTCGGACCCGTTAATGTTAAGTGGTCTGATGAAGGCACGTATTACAAGATGGAAACTGGAAAATTCGTGCTGAGAGCCTATAAAAATCCGTTAAAGTTCGCCATGTACAAAAGTGACAATCAAACAGTGGTGTGGGAAGAATCCGCTAGCTTGAACTATAACGGACAGTCGGCCTCACAACAGCTAATCCGGGGTGAGGATGAATATTTCTACGGCGGCGGTATGCAGAATGGATACTTCAATCATCGTGATCGCAAAATTACCATCGCTAACAACTATGGGGATTGGGGAAGCGGTACGGTTTCGAATCCTGCACCATTTTACTTGAGTACTGCAGGGTACGGAGTGCTCCGTAACACTTTTCAAAGCGGTACTTATGATTTTGATTCGACCGTCAAGCTGACGCATAACGAAAATCGGTTTGATGCTTATTATTTCTATGGTGAGACAATGAACGATATTTTGAACGCGTATACAGATCTTACTGGTAAACCGTCCTTGATTCCTCGTTGGGGTATGGGACTTGGTGATGCGGATTGTTACAACAGAGATCCAGAAAAGACCTCCGATGTTGTTAACCTTATTGCTAAAAAATATCGGGAAAATGATATGCCAGGAGCCTGGATTTTACCGAATGATGGATACGGTTGCGGTTATACAGATCTAGGCAACACCGTTGACGAACTACATAAGGAAGGTTTCTATACCGGATTATGGACTCAAAATGGTGTTGATAAAATCGCACAAGAAGTCGGCGTAGAGGGTACAAGACTCGCTAAACTCGACGTTGCCTGGGTGGGACCTGGATACGATTTCGCCCTGGGTGCCAGCAAACAGGCGTTTACAGGAATTGAAGATAACTCTGATGACAGAGGTTATGTCTGGTCAGTTGGTGGCTGGGCAGGTACCCAGCGATATTCTACCGTATGGTCCGGAGACCAGTCGGGCAACTGGGAATACATTCGATTCCATATCCCGTCGATGATCGGGGCGGGGCTATCTGGGATGCCGTACTCAACCGGTGATATTGATGGGATTTTCGGAGGAAGCGCTAAAACCTACGTAAGAGACTTGCAGTGGAAGATCTTCACTCCAATCCTGATGAACATGTCTGGTTGGGCAGCCAAAGATAAGCAGCCTTGGGTATGGGGGGAACCTTATACGAGCTATAACAGAGATGCATTGAAGCTAAGACAGCAATTGACACCATATTTGTATACCTATCTCAATGAGTCTTACGAGTCTGGAGCTCCGATCATGCGGGGAATGATCTATTCATATCCAAATGATCCGAACTCGAAGGGAACGTTAACACAGTATCAATTCATGTCCGGGGAATCATTCCTGGTTGCGCCAGTATATACCGACACGACAATGCGAAACGGAATATACCTTCCGAAAGGAAAATGGATCGATTACTGGACAGGAGAGGAACATTACGGGTCAAAAATGCTAGACGAATACAATGCTCCACTGAATCGTTTGCCGCTTCTAGTAAAGGGTGGGGCAATCATCCCGATGTATCCTGAATCGTTATACGACGGTCAGGTTCCTCCTGATCCAATTACTTATGATATTTATCCTTATAAATCGTCAAGCTTTACGATGTATGAAGATGATGGTACATCGAAGGAGCATCGTACAGGCAAATTTGCAAAAACATTAATAACCTCCACCGCTCCTGAGCAAGGGCGTGGAGATTTGATTATCAAGGTTGGAGAAAGCGTAGGTGACTATAAAGGCAAGTTGGAGACACGTAAGAATCAGTTTTCGATCCACATGCCAGATCATCCAGAGGCTATTTCTGTAGATGGAACATCCTATCTTGAATTGCAATCCAAAGCAGCATGGGATGGAGCAACAAGTGGCTGGTACTATGCTAAGCAAGATAAAGGCGGTATCCTGTACATTAAAACGCCATCCATATCAACGGAAAAGGAATTTGTCGTGAAAGTCGCAGGCTTTACAGCAGATACGACTCCACTTGTAGATGCTGTCAAAATTGAGCTGCCTCAGGTGGACACAGACCCAAGTCGTATTCCGCAGGAAGATATGATTGCAACTGCAACGAATGCGGCTTCGGATACGCCAGCAGCTAATGTACTGGATGGCAGCTATGAATCGATATGGCTTTCTTCAGCAAATGCTGGAAGTAAGCAGAGCATCACTTTAGACCTGGGGATTAAACAGCATGTGAATAAAGTGAAATACTTGCCAAGACAGTACGGTGGCAAAGACGGCACAATTACAGGTTACAAGCTGTATACGAGTATGGATGGAACTAACTATACGCTCGTAAGCAGTGGACAATGGAATGATGACAAGCTAGAGAAGACGGTGAATTTTGATACAGTAGAAGCTGTTTTTGTGAAACTTGAAGCGATAGAAGCTGTTGGGGGTGTCGTATCTGCTGCAGAGATCAATCTTTATCGTGATCTATCACAGCCTTCACCGACAGCGATACCTAAAAATGAGATGACAGCCTCAGCGAAAAGCTTCCAGCCGGGTGCGGAAGCAGCTAAAGCGATTGATGGGGATCGGAATTCCGTATGGCATACGAAATGGGATGGATCTGATAGGCTCCCGCAATCGATCATTCTCGATTTAGGTAAGGTTCGCAATGTTAGCCAATTCCGGTATGCACCGCGACTGGATGCTGGGAACGGGACGATTACTTCATACAACCTTTACGTCAGCACGGATGGAGAAACATATACGAAGGTATCCAGTGGTACATGGCTCAGAAACAACTTGAAGAAATATATCCTTTTCGATAGTGTTTCCACCCGCTATGTGAAGCTTGAAGCAGCTGTTGCACTTGGAGGGTTCGCTTCGGCTTCGGAGGTCGATGTCTATGAGGCACCGAAGGCAGCACCTGAAGTTCGATTAATTTCAGAAGGTAAATCTGCTACAGCGGACAGTGCGGATCAAGCGCATTCGGCTGGCCTTGCTAATGATGGGAATATGGACACATTCTGGTCAGCAGCGGATACGAACAATGGTCATAATTGGACAGTTGATCTCGGAATGATGCATTCTATTAAATCCTCTGAGGTTTCTTTTGAGCAGAGTAACAAGGCTTATCAGTACAAAATTGAAGTTCGGGAGACCGCGAGCTCCAATTGGATTACGGTTACGAATCGAACTGATAATCAGGAAATTGGCACGATTCAGGATACATTTGGAAGCCAAGGTAGATACGCTAGAATTACGATCACCGGACTGCCTGATGATCAATCAAAGGCTGCTATTCGCGAATTCAAGCTGTTCGGCATCCCGCTGGAAGACGGACAGAAGGTTACTGGTATAAAGCTTGATCGTGAGACACTCTCCCTCAAGGTGCTGGATGCACCGGTTCAATTGAAAGCGATCATTGAGCCTGAGAATGCCGGTAATAAGACTGTTAAGTGGGTAAGCAGTGATCCTGGTGTTGCCAGTGTGGACAGTAAGGGAATGGTCACACCAAAAGGGCAGGGTACGACATCAATTACTGCGACGACGGAAGAAGGCAGTTTTACAGCAACAAGTGTGGTGACGGTTATTGGACAGAGTAATCTAACCGAAATTCCGCAAAGTCAAATGAGTGCAGAAGCTACGAGCTCTGAAGCAGGCACAAACGATCCGAATTTGGCATTGGACGGAGATCCGGATACACATTGGCATACGAAGTGGTTTAACGTTGATCCACTTCCACAGTCTATTACGGTGAATTTGGGTGGAGAGTACACCATCAGCAGGCTAGGATATTTACCTCGGCCGGATGAAGGTAATGGCACAATTACTGCTTACAACGTGTACACAAGCACCGATGGTGTGAATTACACGCTCATAACAAACGGGAACTGGCTGCGAAACAAACAGCTCAAAGAAGTGAATTTCGCTCCGGTGAAAGCGGCTCACATTAAGCTGGAAGCTGTAAAAGGTGTTGGTGAATTCGCATCCGCAGCTGAGATTACGGTGTATCAAGTGCAGCAGGAAACGGATCAAGTGCAGGCCGTATTGAGTGCTGATTCATCCGTTACTTCCGGCAAGCCTTTTGTTGTCCGGTATGATGTGAACAATATCTCCGGGAAGGTATTTGCTCAGGACATCACCATTCAGTATGATGCTGACCGCATGGATTATGTGTCCGCTAAATCTCTGATCCAAGGTGTTTCGATTGTTGAAGAGTCAACCAAAACGCCTGGAAAGCTTCGTTTGATTATGGCGAGTGAAGGTACGGAACACGGATTAAGCGGAAATCAACAAATTGCTGAGCTGACATTCCAGGCAAAAGGAGTATCGGAGACGGTATCCGTTAATATCAGTGTATCAGATATACTGCTGGGTGATGAAGACGGAACAGAGACCACAGCCGCACCCGCTACAATCGCTGTAAAAGTGAAACCAGAGCAAACAGGAGTATCAGGTGATCTTAACGGTGACGGAAAAATCAGCATTGGTGACCTGGCTATCGTTGCTGCACACTACGGCAAAGATTCATCAAGTCCTGATTGGCAGCAAGCGAAGCGTGCGGATGTGAATGGTGACGGAAAGATCGATATAACAGATCTTGCTCAATTAGCGAGACAGATCGTAAACCAATAACACACGCTAACATCCTGAACAAAAATTATAAGCTGAGGTGAGAAGAATTTGAACAGTAGTCGATGGTACAAAAAGGCGGTAATGATGACCATTATCGTCGTAATTATAAGCTGTGTATCTTTTACGAACCCTGTAGTGAACGCAGATGCATCTAATCCTACGCCTTCAGCTACTTTAGTAGGGAGTAAGAAGGTTGTTGCGCCGAGGGAGTCTTTTACCGTGAAGTATGGGATCATCAGTGTCTCCAATGATGTGTATGCACAGGACATTACCTTTGAATTTGATCCGGCTGTCATGGAATACATTCCAGATTCCATCCGTTCTCTGCAGGAAGGCGTAATTATTATCAATGAACCATCTACAAGTACCCCCGGTAAGCTACGGGTTCTCTTGGCAAGTCTGGGTAGTAAGTATCCGATTACTAGCGATGCTGAAATTTTTGAACTTGGTTTCAAAGCAGCAGATGTAATACAAGACACAGAGGGAGTTATCCGGCTTACTCAAGCGATAATAAGTGACAGTCAAGGTGAAGAATCCGTGCTCCAACCGGCATCCTTAACCATTCAGATCACAGTGAATACGGAATTATCTAATGACGTGAATGGTGATGGTAAAGTGAGTATTGGTGACTTAGCAATTATCGCAGCAAAGTATGGCATAGATTCGAGCAGTTCGGAGTGGGATGCTGTGAAACGTCTTGACCTCGATAGAAGCGGTAAGATTGATGTTGCTGATTTGGCAATAGTTGCGAAGAAAATAGTTGAACAAGAGTAGTCAAGGCGAGTAGATACATGGTTATCCAAACCAAAGGAGGACTAATATTTTGAAGAAATTCGCAATCATTATTCTTTCGATCCTGATGGTGGCCGTTATGTTTCCATTCACTGCGCTAGCCAATCCAGCAGCACAAGACAAACAGACCGATCCAAGACTTGTGCTTAGAGTAGAGAATAGACAAATTCACAATGCTAATTTTACGAATCTGGAGGATAAGGTAGATGCGCTTAAAGCCTTAGATGAAGGGACTATCATTGTCCGGTTCCGCTATACGGGTTCTACGATTATGTCCTTATTCTCTTTAAGTAACAATACGTTGCCGAATGGTCATTTTCATCTATATATCACACCTTCTGCCATCGGTAGTGAGAACCGATATGAAGAGCCTGGGAAGACAGCGTCTAATACCCATGTTAAAGCTGATATTACGGTGAAAGAGAATGAAGTGCATACTGTAGCCATGGTTGTAGATAAAGATAAAGGTTACAAGTATTTCCTTGATGGGAAACTCGTCAAGCAAGACACAACTACAGCCAAAAAGTTTCTGAATAATATTTATGCACCAAACCGTGCCGAGTTAGGTAGAACAGAGAGAAAATCCGGTTCTAATAACTATCCGTTTAATGGAGAGATTGACTTTGCAGAAGTGTATAACGAACCGCTGGCGGATCAAGATCTGATTGCTGTAACGAGTGTAACAAGTAAGACTCCGGTTCAAAATCCGTTGCCTGAGCAGGCGTTAATCACTGAGCCGTATAGCGTTTATTATCCAGGACTGTACGGATCGAATGCATACCGCATTCCGTCACTTCTGTACACCGAGGATGGAACACTGATCGCAGGAATTGATAAGCGGATCAATCATGGAGGAGATTCACCAGCTAATATTGACATGATGGTAAGACGAAGTTTGGATAACGGAAAGACTTGGGAGAGTAATGGAATTCTAATCAACAACTATCCCGGCAACGCCTCAAATATAGACCAGTCCTTACTGCAGGATAAGGAAACGAAGCGGATTTTCTCTTTAGTTCTTGGATTTCCCGAGGGTGGAGGATTTCCTACCTCGCAAAGAGGTACCGGATACAAAACGATCGATGGTGAGAAATACTTACTTCTGAAGAATTCGAGCAATCAGGAATTTACCGTTCGGGAGAATGGAGAAGTCTATAACAGTTCAAATGTAAAAACTGCCTACAGAGTGGACGCCTTGAGAAATTTATATGAGAACAATACAAATATCGGAAACATTTTCCTCAGTAATTCGCCGCTTAAACCGCTTGTTACTTCTTATCTTGAGCTGTGGCACAGTGATGACGAAGGAGCGACTTGGGAGGGTCCAGTAACTTTAAACCCTTCGGTGAAAGAAGAATGGATGGTATTTCTAGGGGCAGGTCCGGGCACCGGCATTCAATTAACGAAAGGTCCTCATGCTGGAAGACTGGTGTTTCCCGTGTACTTTACGAATGAGAATAACAGGCAAGCAAGTGCAACCATCTACAGTGATGATCATGGTGAAACATGGCATCGCGGAGAGTCTCCGAATCATGGGCGGGTTGTAGACGGGGTTACCCTTGATGAGAGAACCTTTAATGGCTCTAATAATGAGCTTACAGAAGCGCAAGTAGTGGAGTTGCCAGATGGACAGCTAAAGATGTTCATGCGGAATTATTCAGGGTTTGCCCAAATCGCGACCAGCTTTGATGGTGGAGAGACTTGGGACGCTGAAGTTGTGACAGAACGTGATCTGATTGCTGCCTACTGCCAAATGACGGTGATTCGTTACGAGGGTCAGATAGATGGGCAGGAAGCAGTTATCTTCGCAAGCCCTGCTAACTCGACCAGTAGAATTAACGGTATGGTGAAGGTAGGGTTAATTAAGGAAGACGGAACCTACGCAAACGGCAGAACGAAATATAAGTTTGATTGGAAGTATTCCCAGCTGGTCAAAGAAGGCTATTATGCCTATTCAAGTTTATCTAATCTGGGTAATGGTGAAATTGGCCTTTTCTATGAAGGAACGGGTAGTGAAGCCATGAGCTTTATTAAATTCAATACGGAATATCTCAAATGGCAGCGTCAAGGAGAAATTCCAGATCCTAAGTTGAAATCTATCAAGCTTGAATCAGCACAACCGGAAGGGTATGCCGCTAAGGATAAAGTCCAGATTAAAGCTGTCTTTAATCACTATGTCATGCTTAATGGTGATCGGACATTGAAAGGCAAGATTGGGGATAGAGATGTTGTATTTGAATTGAAGAGTTCAAATGCAGCGGGCACAGAATATGTCTTTGAAGCGGAGTTCCCGGAGCTTACTTCAGGTGAATATCCACTGGCAGCGGGCTTTGGTGCGAATCTGGACATTAGAAATGCTTATGGAATAGCACTAGACACGCAGTCCAGTGAGAATAAGCTAAATTCGGCTATAAAGTCCAAAGCTTCTGGAGATCTAGGTACTTCAGCAATTCTGACAGGTCCAAAGCAAGTGAGCGCTGGTGAAGAATTTAAAGTTCAACTGAGCTTAAAACAGATCAAGGATCCTGTATATGCACAAGATATTACAGTTCAATTTAATACAGACATTGTCGATTTCATATCTGGAACGTCATTGGTGGATGGTGTGCAAGTTGTGGAAACCGTAACTACAGCTCCTGGACAGAGTCGTTTTCTCCTTGCCAGCGAGGGTGCAGACCATGGGGTATTAGGTAATACTCAGCTAATGGAGCTAAACTTCAAAGCGAAGCCATTACTTGAAGCTAAGTCCGGTGAAGTTCGGATATCTGATGTAACGATAGGTGATGTAAACGGTCTAGAGACGAAGGTTACGGGCTCAGCTTTGACTGTTGAAGTTGCCCCTGAGGATACTGGTCTCACAGGAGATCTTAACGGCGATGGTAAAGTGAGTATCGGTGACTTGGCGATTGCAGCTTCGCACTATGGTAAAGATCAAAACAGTGCAGATTGGCAGACAGCTAAACGTGCAGATCTTAATAATGACGGAAAGATCGATATTATGGATTTAGCAGCAATCGCTCAAAAAATACTGAATTGAGAGAAGGACATCTGAGTTTTTACTCAGGTGTCCTTTTTTTTTGTAAAAATATAAGAATATATAAGTTTCACGCTATACATTATCCTTATATTTCTCGCATTAACGCTTACCATCCTTATAAGGACGTAGAAGGCATTAATGCTTGATAAAAAAGGTTCTATAGGACAAAAAGTATCAACTCCACATCAAAAGAGATCATGTGGTTACGTTTTTATAGCCTATATAATGGAAAAGTGTTAATGGAATTACAGTCAGAATTGTAAAATCAAGTGCTTACAGAAGTCGAGCAAGTTTATTCGAGGGGGATAGCCAATGAAAAGCAAGGGTAAAAAGAAAGCGGCATTAAGTCTAGTTATGATGTCCATTATATTGTCTCTGGCAGGATGTGGCGGGGGGACAAATGGGGCTGAAGCTCCAGCTCCTGAGAAAACAACAGCTGCGACGCAGACTGAGCCAGTAAAGACAGACGAACCCAAGCCCGAAGAGCCAAAAGTAGCGGGAGACCTCGAAATTCAATACTTTGTCGGCGGTTATGGAGACGGTTGGTGGAAAGAAGTCATTGGTGAATTCAAGAAGAAGTACCCAGATGTGAACATTAAAGAATCCGCAGGTTCTCAGATCAACGAGCAAATGAAGCCGCGCTGGATCCAAGGTAATCCACCAGATGTCGTATACATCGATGGAGCAGGTTCGAATGAAACACAAATGGTGCTTGATGACCAATTAATGGATATTACAGATTGGGTTAAAGATGCGAAAAATGTGGATGGCGAAGCGCTTACGAGCAATTTGATCGCACCTCCACAAGACTATAGTGGTAAAAACTATACGATTCCACTCGTATTCGGATCATGGGGAACTTTCTATGATGAAACCCTGTTTACTGAAAAGGGCTGGGATGTTCCAAAAGATTGGGATAGCTTCCTTGCCACTAGTGAAAAAATCAAAGCAGATGGCGTATATCCTTACATCCATACCGGCAAATACCCATACTACATCGTAGGAGGGCTCTTAAATACAGGCTTTGTATCTGAGAATGGAGACGACCCGCAAATCTTAAAGGATCAAGAAGCAGCTAAAGAGGGTTCTTTTAAAAATGATGCTGTAGCGAATACTTTGAAAAAGATCGTTGATATGAGAGACAAAGGTTACTTCGATAACGCGTCGTTCGGGATGAGCCATACAGACTCCCAAATGCTCTTCCTGCAGCATAAAGATGCAATGATTCCTAACGGCTTGTGGCTCGAAAATGAAATGAAAAAAGATGTACCAGAAGGCTTCAAATTTGGATTCATTCCTTCCGTTATGCAGAAGCCAGGCGGTAAATTTGTAGCGATTCCTTACACTAGTAATATTGCCATTGCAAAGAAGGCTAAAAATCCAGATGCAGCAAAAGCATTTATTGAATTTATTTTTACAAAGCAAGCCGCAGTTCGTTGGGCTGAGCTTACAGGCGCTTTGATGAACGTTAAGGCAGACCTGGAATCTTCAGGTGCAAGTGATGTTGTTAAAACGGCAATGAAGTACTTCAACGGAAGTGACACAATCGTTGCTCCTGTATTTAAATTGGCTGCGGACATTGAGCAGGCAGAGAATGATGCAACCATTGCATTGCTTCAAGGTTCCATTACACCAGATGAATGGATGGACCGTATGGAGAAGGCGGCAGCCAAAATCCGGAAGTAAGTTAGGACTCTCTTTCTAAGCAATCAGAGGACATAAGTGCCTCTGATTGTTCTTTCAAATTTAAGGGGAGGATGGCTTACGCCCATGAAGAACAATAAATTGTGGAAACGAAATTTGTTTATTGCGAGTTTCTTGCTGCCTACGTTTGCTATCTTTTGTTTATTCACTATTTATCCGCTGTTTCGAGGCTTATACCTGAGCTTCTTTGATTGGTCAGGCGGTTCCGAATCGATGAATTTTATCGGTATTGATAATTATAGACAATTATTCTCGGATGAGATCATACCAAAAGCCATTTCGAATGATTATTTCTTGATTTTTTGGAAGGTCATCTTAATTATGTTGTTTGCAACGTTTTTCGCTGTATCATTGACCCGTCTAAAATTGAAAGAATACGGATTTTACCGAGTGGTGTTTTTCTTTCCGAATATCATTTCCGTAGCCGTTATCGGTGTATTGTGGAGTTTTATATACAATCCCCGTCTTGGATTCCTGAATGCGTTTATCTCGTTATTTACAGGAAAACCTGTGGAAACGAACTGGTTAGGGGACTCAAATCTCGCAATGTGGTCACTTCTACCTCCTAGTGTATGGGCCGGTATCGGATTCTATATGCTGCTCATCATCGCCTCTATCCTAGGTATTCCTTCCTCGCTATATGAAGCAGCCAGTATCGATGGTGCTGGACAATGGCAACAGTTTACTCGAATTACTTTACCGCTGATCTGGGAACAATTCAAAACCTCTATCATTCACATTGTTATTACAACACTGAACGGCTCCTTTATTATCGTTAAGCTGATGACGGATGGTGGCCCGGATAATCAGACACAAGTGCTCGGTTATTATTTGTATCAGATGGGCTTCAAGCAGTTCCATTTAAGCTATGGGGCAACCATCGGGGTATTGATATTACTGTTATCTTTAATCACCACTTTAATTTTGCAACGCATTCTTCACCGGGAGTCCATTGAAATGTAAGGAGGAAAATACTTTGAACGATAGTCCCGCCAAAAAACCACTTCAGCTGATATCAAAAATTGCAGTTCGATTTTTCCTCATCTTGTGGAGCTTGGTTGTCTTATATCCGGTTCTTTGGACATTCCTGACTTCCTTAAAGGATAATCAGCAGGTCATGCTTGGGAAACCGTGGGATTTTCCATCTATTTTTCGTTTTGAAAACTATACAAATGTGTGGAGCAGAGCAAACTTTGGAGATTACTTTTTAAACTCCATTATAGTAACTGTAGCTAGTACACTGTTGTCGCTTATTATGGCTGCTACAACAGCGTATATATTAGCTCGATTTACCTTTAAATCTAGAGGCCTGTTTTATTTCGTATACGTTGCTTCGATGATGATTCCAACAACACTCGGATTGATACCGTTGTTCTTTCTTCTCGGAGATATGAATTTGTCGAACTCCTTGGTAGGGCTTACGCTTGTTTATTCCGTCGGAACAATTGGTATCCTGCCGTTCGGTATCTTCTTTCTGGTTGGATTCTACAAGACACTTCCCCGTGAGCTTGAAGAAGCCGCAACAATTGATGGATCTTCACTATACGGCGTTTTCTTCAAGATCATGTTGCCATTATCGAAGCCCGGTTTAATCACGGTAGGAATCATGAATGCTTTAACGGTGTGGAATGAATACATTATGGCCACGGTATTGATCAACGATCCAGCGAAATACACTATTCCTGTAGGAATAGCCATTATGCAAGGTGAAATGCAGTACAGAACGGAATGGGGACCCTTGTTTGCGGGCCTTTCCATTTCTATGATTCCCGTCATTGTGATGTACGTGTTGTATCAACGTCAAATTACGGGTGGGTTAACAGCAGGTGCGTTGAAGGGTTAATTGCTGTTTTTAAACGCTTACCGTCCTTAATGGACGTCGAAGGCATTTTAGCTTGTTATAGGAGGGTTAAGGAAATGCCGAAGAAGATTCTCAGTATCTTCATTACACTTATGATGGTGGCCGGCTTGTTCTCCAGTTTTGCAGCTGCAGCGGATGTTGCCTCTGATCTTCCGCAAAAAGATGCAAAACTAACGAAATCCTATGAAATCTATCCATTACCGCAGCAACAAACCGAAGAAGAGACAATCGTAACCATGACACAAAATGTAAACGTTGTTATTGAAGATTCGATTGACCAGCCGACAAGAAAGCTGCTTCAAAAGATACTGGATTCCAAGTCACTTCAGGTTACTGAGTCAGGAGCTGCAGTAGCAGGGAAAACAAATATCTTTTTGGGAACTAGAAAATCATCAGGCTATGTAGACAATTACTTCACTCAGAATATTCCTTATATAGCGGATAACTTCAATGAGCTGGACGCTTATGTTCTTAACGTTAGCACGAAGCAACAGAATAAAGGTGTTATTGCGATACTGGGTAAAAATACGGATGCAGCTTATTATGGCCTGGCAACGCTGAAGATGATTTTTGATCAAATTCCTGATCTGCAGGTTCGTAATCTCACTATCGAAGATTTCTCTGATACTCGCTCGCGGGGATTTATCGAAGGCTTTTATGGCACACCTTGGTCACATGAAGATCGAATGAGCTTGATGCGTTTCGGTGGAGAGCTGAAGATGAACACTTATATTTTTGCACCTAAAGATGATAAGTACCATAACGCGCAATGGAGAACGCCTTATCCTGCAGCTGAGCTTGCCAAGATCAAAGAACTGGTTGATGTCGGTCATGAATCCAAGACGCAGTTTGTATGGGCGATTCATCCAGGGTTCAATATGATCAATTGGAACAATTATGATGCTGAACTCCAAACCTTACTTGCGAAGCTTGAACAATTGTACAGTGTAGGCGTACGTCAATTTGGACTATTTATGGATGATATCAGTACATCACAATCATTAGTAGATAAAGAAAAACATGTGAAGTTAATTACAGATGTTGCGAATTGGGTTACGTCCAAGAAAGACGTCAAATCATTAATTTATTGTCCTCCATTCTACAATAAAAGCTGGACCGGAACGTCTGGCAGACCTTATCTTGAATTCTTGAGAAATGTACCTGCGAATGTAGATATTATGTGGACCGGAAACGGCGTTGTTGCCTCTGTTAATGCAGCAGATATGCAGTGGCCGAAAGATGCACATGGAAGAGATCCGTATATGTGGTTAAATTGGCCAGTGAATGACTATAAGGATGCAAGACTGCTGCTCGGTAAAGCAGAAGTGCTCATTCCAGGTACACATAATATTTCAGGTGTGGTGTCTAATCCAATGAAGCATGCGGAATTATCTAAGATCGGTATCTTCGCGGTAGCGGATTACACTTGGAATGTAGATGATTTTGATCAAGAGGAGAGCTGGCTTGATTCATTTAAGCATATAGCCCCTGAAGTTGCCGCTGAGCTAAATACGATTGCCTATCATTTGAGTGACCCATCGCCTAGCGGTCATGGGCTTGTAGTAGGTGAATCGGAAAATATCAAAGCTGAGCTAGCGCAATTCTTAAGTCAATACTCAAGTGGTCAGCCGATAGAAACGACGGGGAATACATTGATTCAAGAATTTGATCTAGTATTGGACGCCATCGCGTCGTTTAGAGTAAATAACACGAATGAAAATATGGAAGAGGAAATTGATCCATGGCTAAATAGCTTACAAAATGTCATTCTTGCCGACAAATCGGCAGTTCTCTCTGCGATAGCGATCCAGAAAGAGAAGGTTGATCAGGCTTGGGAAGAACTTGCTAAGGCCACAAGTGCATTAAGCTTATCCAAAACATTCAAAATTGAGAAGCTTAATTCTCCAGATGTGACGGTTGAGGCAGGAGCAAAGCGGCTAGTTCCTTTTGCTGAGCAGCTCATCAATAAACTGGATGCTCAGATTTACACTTTGGTGGACCCGGAATATGTTAAACCTCTAGCTGTCAGCTCTTATGGTTCTCCTTCAGGATTAAACCTGATGGTAGACGGAGATTTAGCAACGAACGTCTATATTCAGACCCTTCAACAGAATGGGGACTGGTATGGCGTTGATTTTGGCAAAACCATTAAAGTGGAAGAAATTGCGATCACACAAGGTAGAACTGATGCGGATCACGATATATTCCAAAGGGGAATTCTTGAGTATTCCGTGAACGGTCAAGATTGGACCGCAATCGGAGAAGAGCGTTCCGGGTATAAAATTTCTGCTTCCGGGCTCAGTGTGAATGCTAGGATGGTTCGATATCGATTGACTCATGCTGGAATACCTGGAGGTAAGCCTGATTTATGGACGGCAGTTCGTGAGTTTTCCGTCAATGCAAGTAAAGATAAGGTTTCGATCTTCACTGATGTGCCAGAGTTGAAGGATACACCTATTACAGTAGCTGACAATGCTGTGCAATTAACGAACCTGAACGGAATCACACTAAAGCCATCTCAATATCTAGGGATTAATTTGAAATCCATTGAAGAGATTACGCAAGTGGCGTTAGAAGCTTCTAACGGAGAAGTCCGGTTAGAATCCTCTAAGAACGGTGTGGAATGGGAATCTGTTAATGAGGGGAATGGGGCGTTTGCTAGTGCTGCCTATTTCCGGATCATGAATAAGGGAACTGAGAATATCACTGTAGATCTGACAAGGCTCATGATCCAGCTGAACAAATTCTCTCCACCTATGATTACTCATAATTACGGAAGCATTTATGAAGGCTCTATCAACAACGTGTACAATGCTTCTTTAGAGAACAAGGTTTGGTTCGGTTCGATTCAATCCAAAGGGAAGTATATTCAGATCGACATGGGCGGTGTGGTGAATGTCCAGAATGTAGCTGTTGTGATTGGAGACGGTGAAGGAGATTTCTTCCGTAAGGGAGATTTACAGCTGTCACTAGACGGACAGACATGGGATACGATCCATACGTTTACTAATCCAAATGATCGGAGTTTGAATTTCCCTGAGCATGAGGTGCCTTACCGTTATAAGCGTGTTCAAGTTGACGGCGGCAAGCAAGCCCGATATGTAAGATTGATTTCAACTGAAACCTATGATGCATGGCTCGCGCTTAATGAAATTTTGGTTAATGAAGGGATTGAAAGACCGGGAACTTCCAATCCGGCTATCCAGGCTGAACCTGCTGGAAATATAGGAAATGAAGCCTTGCTGTCCGTTGACAAAAAGCTTTCCACCTTCTATATGCCAGGTACTGGGAATACGGGTTCCTTAAATTACAAATTGTCGAAGGATACTAAGGTAAAAGAAGTGATTGTTTTGCAAAATCCATCGGATAATTCAAACGCTGCGGTGTCCGTGCGAGATGCGAGTGGATGGCATAAGGTAGGTAACCTGTCCTCATCTTATAATACATTTGATACCTCCAAGTATAGTAATGTGTTTGAAGTGAAGATTCAGTGGGAGGGTTCGACTAAACCTAAAATCCACGAGATCATTACAGTTAAAAAAGACGGAAATGGTGAGGTTGATCCATCAGGTAAGATGACTTCTGTTCTGTCTGGGGTAGACACTGTAGCTGGCGGAAGAGATTTTCAACTGGCGTTTGGAGTGAAGAGTGTAACAGATGCTGTGTATGCAATGGATGTAACTATGAATTACGATCCTAAGCTGTTGGAACTCAAATCTTCTACTTCCTTGCGGAGTGGAATTCAGGTGCTTGAAACTGCTAATCACACGCCTGGAAAACTGCGGCTGCTGGTGGTGAGTGAAGGAGCGGACAACGCGATAATAGGCAATCTTCAGCTGTTATCTTTGGATTTTGGGACTAAGACAGTAGCGGAAGCTACAGAGAGTACTATTCAGATTGAAAAAGTGATCGTAGCAGATGCGGAAGGCAAGGAGAGCGAAACCGTTACATCGAGTCATAAGCTCAAGATCACTGCAGAGGAGCCGGAGCCTGGTATTCCTGGTGACATTAATAAAGATGGTAAAGTGTCCATCGGCGACTTGGCGATAGTCGCTGCTAATTATGGCAAAGATACCAGCAGCCCAGATTGGGCTGAGGCTAAACGTGCCGATATTAATAAAGATGGCGTGATTGATTTGAAAGACTTGGCGCTCGTAGCCCGTAAGATAACAGAATGATGTAACAAGGATAAGAAATCCATGCAAGCTATTGCTTGCATGGATTTTTTTGATTGCTTAGTACTGGACAAGCGCTAGTCTAGCTATGCTCCGCTAATTGCACCTCAAAACCGTCGGGGTCCAGTATATAAAAGAATCGTAAATGTGGATTGGGTGCGATCGGTCCGCGTGCGACGGGAATGCCGTGGCTTTTCAAATGCGCTATGGCGTTGTCGAGCGATTCCACTTCGAAACCAACGGAAACGCCACATTCTGGCTTTAGAGCCGGGTCGCTGCCCTGAATAAGCTCGATTTTCGGCTGCTCTGCAGTGCCTAACATAACAATTTGTTTTCCTCTACTCTCAAATCTGCGATCCATGGGAAGTCCTAGAATACGGTTATAAAAATCAAGGGAAGCCTCCAGATCGCGCACTCTGAGCGTTATCCAATTCATACTCAACTTCATGATTGTAATGTCCTCCTCTATCTATTTCTACGACAAAGCCGTTTCTTCAAATTATACGCTATCTTATTCGCTAAAAGTTCGTAATATTGAACCTAATTCGCGAAGGAATACATAATTGTTAAACGATTAGTTGAATTTTAAAATGATGATATTGGAATTATATTACTTTTTTGAATCCAAAATCATTCTGGGAGGTGGTCATAATGAAGCGTAGACTTATTTACGTTCTTACGATCCTAGTAATCGTTCTAAGTTCCTGGTTGTTACTGAATAACCGAGAGAGTAAGAGCGCTTTAGAAAAGGAGGGGAAAGAGGTGGCTAAAGTGAATGCTAATGACAGTAGCACAACAGCGGTTAAAGTTACTGTGAATAACGGACAAATTCCGGTTCAGTACCTGACTCCCGCTTATAAGGTTACAGTGCAAGGAGATATTTTGTATGCGAGTAAGAAGAATGAGACGGATGCTGTTGAACCGCTCAAACTCGATCTGTACGAGCCGTCAGGTGATGATAACAAGAAGAGACCTGTATTTATTTTCATTCACGGTGGGGGTTATACAGGAGGGGATAGGTACGATGCAGCGGACTTTTCTACGGGATTGGCAGAGCGAGGATATGCTGTATTGTCCATCGATTATAGGCTGAAAAAAGATCCGTTTACTAACTTCACCCACACGCTTAATGACGCTTATGAGGATATAAGCGATGTGATTAAATGGATCAACGATTACGCAGAACTTTACGGAATGGATGCAAGCCGTATTGTGATCGGCGGTGATTCGGCGGGAGGGCATCTAGCCATAAACTTTGTCAATCAATATGTAACAAAGGATCCATCTATCATTAAATATATATTTTCGATTGTAGATATTTATGGGGGGGATCTGACGACAAGTGCGAACAGCAAGCTGCCGCCAGTCCTCATCATTCATGGAACAATAGACAAACTAGTGCCGTACCAGCAAAGTGTTGAATTGGCTGAACAATTGAAAGAGATAGGAGTGTATTATAATCTACTAACTATGGAAGGTGTCGGACATGATTACAAGAATGAAAAATACATCGATGAGATTATGGAGACGACAACACATTTTCTATGGAATGTCATGAACAGTCCAGCACTTGCAAAGCTGCCGGAGATTTCTGGTATTTCTATTGCTGCTGGAGATGCCTTTGATATTAAGCTACCTGAGGCCTATCGCAGTCCCTCGAAGGAGCCGATGAACATCGATTTACCGGAGGGTTGGATACTTCGTGATGAGAAGGAAGAAGACAGACTTTGGATTCAGGTGCCGGAAGGCTTGGTGAGAGGAAACGATTCGCTGTTCGTCTCGCGCGGCGAAGATCCTAAAACAGCAATGAGCTTCGCTGTCAATGTCAACGTAATCGATCCGCTTACGGTGAAATATGAGACATTTTATGATGAATCTGCCAAAGAGATAAGGACTCATATGGATGTTACGAATCAGTCTACGAATATTTTCAGCGGTTCAGTGGAAGCAGATTATGAGACAGGACGTTCTACTCAGGGGACCTATAGCGCCTCTGTCGAGAATCTAGAACCGGGAAAAAGCGTGCGGCTAGAGATTCCTGAACTTGCATGGGGACAACGGACACTTAAATCTTTTAATGATATAGGTAATCTATTGCAAACGACTTTAGATTCCTTCAACGCGCTGTTGTTGCCAAAACTCAGTAAGCCCGTTGAAATCAATGGTAACCTATCTGATTGGAGTGATCAGGCTCGCTTTAATGTGAAGGATATCAAGATCAATGGTTGGCGAGGGGAGCAGGATATCAGCGCGACCGGTTCCTTAGCGTGGGATACGGATAACCTTTATCTAGGGGTAGAAGTTATAGATGACAAGCATGAACAGTCAGCATCGGGTGATGCTATTTGGAGTGGGGACAGCATCCAGATTGGCATTGGCATTGCAAACACAGATGGAACAGTGCCCTCAGAGTACCATGAACTGGGTGTGGCTAGGGGAAATGCAGGGAATTTACTCAAGTGGCGCTGGCTAACTCCAAGGGGTTTCAATATAAATGATGCCATAGAGCTAAAGTATGCGATAGAACGTTCTGGTTCAACAACCAGCTATGAATTAGCCATCCCGTGGCATGAACTGAGCTACGACATTACACAGGTGAAGCAAGGAATGAAGCTTAAATTTTCGCTGCTGGTTAATGATAATGACGGCGAGGGGCGTAGAGGCTGGATAGAATACAACAGTGGTATAGGGGCTTCAAAGGATGTTAATGCCTTCGGGGATCTGTTTTTGACGGATTGATAGAATCTTTAATAAACGGCAGAGATGCCGTTTATTTATTTTCTCCCCAACTGGTAGGAATTTGTCTATTTTTAAAGTGTCAGATCAATTCGCTAGATGGTATGATAGGATCGGGAGGGAATTTAAAATGACTAATGAGATAACCAATGAGAACGAGGAACCAACAAACGAGAACGAGGAAATAACCAGTGATCCAGAAATGTCTGAGGAGGATATGAATAAGCTAGTGATGGCTGTTCATCATAACGGTCTCGTAGCTTTGAGAGTACACTTTCAAGACGTTGAAGGACAAGTGTTAAATATGGAGGCCTACGGCCCGGTTTTTGTTTTTCACGTAAAGTCTGAGTTAGATCATGTCTATTCTTGCGGATTTTTTCTGCGTGAATTGATTGCAAGATTCCAATCGGGTAAGGATCCTGCAGCATGGATGGCTTCATTCTTTGTTGATCTGATGAAGATTGAGGGAGGCAAAACGCTTCCAAAACCGCCTTCAAGTGAAGAAGAAGCTAAAGCGATTATAGACAATGTATTAGTTCCGCAATGTATTAAAGAAATAACCGAAGAATTTGCGCCGGAGGATGTACATGTCGGCCTAGCTTGGAATGAGAAACTCGGTCCGGTGTTCGAGGCTGGATTTCCAGCAATAACCGATGGGAATAACGTATGCGCGTTCCCACTGCATTTATTGTTAACCCACTTGCAATTGAATCGGGATCCTTCCGAGCTGCTTGTTCAAGGTATGTATAACATCCGTAAAGAACATGGATTGGAGTAAAACAGGCTCTGAGCCCTGGCCATCCATAACCCAAAGAAACGGCAGAAATGCCGTTTCTTTGTTGTATTTTATGAGATGAAGATGATTTTGAACAATAACTGAAATATTGGTTGCAGTGGATAGATGATCATTGAAGTAGGTTGCTACCGCATCTATAATCAAATTATCCGAACTGAAAGCAGACACAGTTCCTTGAGCAGAAGAGTAGAATCAAGCTCTAAATCTAGATCTGCTTTTCACGATATGCTTTTGTAAAGTGGCGTTACAGGCATCTATAGGAACTAAGGAGGTTCTCTAGTGAACATCAGAGCATTGTGTGAAGGGATTAAGCTGGATCTAGCGGCTAGACAGCAGGTTTGTGAGTTTCAGATGAAAGAGGAAGAATATCTTGTTTATAAACAGCATTTTTATTTTGACAGATTTTCTTTTTTTGAATCTGTGAAATCTTCGGAGGGCTATCGAAAGCTGCTATTATATTTATTTGTGAGATTCGCAGTAGATGCTTATGAAGAGTATCGTATTCGTAACATTGAGGATAAGATCTATTATGATACATTCTCAGATATTCAGATTTGGTGCATTCAATGTCTGCGTGATTACGGTGAATATGGTATTGAAGAATATAATTGGCTGCAAGAGCATGTTCAGCTTCGGTTATTTCGGTTGGGAAGAATGCAATTTCAACCTTTTGCGATGGAGCGGGATTTAGTCGTTGACGGTTGTAGAATCTTTACCCATCAAATCGTGCTTAATGTGCACATTCCAGCGGGAGAACCTTTATCAGTTCAAAGTGTGGAGGAGTCCTTTAAGTTAGCTAGAGCTTTTTTTAGAGGGATATCTCCAGTGTTTATTTGTCATTCATGGCTGCTTGATCCGGAATTAAGTCAGATCTTGAACCCGGAATCTAATATTCTTCAGTTTCAAAGTCAGTTTAACATTTATGAGATCGATAAGAGTTCCAAGGAAGCAGAAGAAAGAATATTTAATAAGCTAAACGTGAGCCCTCATGATTACGAAGAAAATACCCGATTGCAACGGAATGCAAAAAACTTTCTAATTGCTGGAGGGAAGCTAGGAAGTGGTTATGGGATTAAAGTACATAAGTAAGTGGAATGATCTGGATCGAATATAATATACATGTGTTGAAATCAAGTTTCAGTAGGTTTTTCTTCAGCCCCCCCTAGAATTTCATTCTGAGGGGGGATTTTTGTTCATAAGGGCTGTTTTTTAACGTTTAATTCGTCGTTGATATTGAATTCTTGTATTGATCACGGTCCCTTTTCTTCTTCTAATTGTTCGGATTAATTTCAATTGAAACAGCGAAAGAGGTGAGATTCTTGTGCGAATAATTTTTATTTTACGTTTATAAATGATTCGTCTATTACTTTTTCGTGTGAAGCGCCGCTTAACATAGCTGACTTTTCGTTTTCTTCGTTTTAATTTGGCTTTAAAGGCTCTCCAAGGGGTTAGATTTAGGAATTTGCGATATAGCGCCAACCCTGAGGAATCTTTATTCCAGCATTTTTCATCTCCGGCAAAATGGACAATTTTATTATTGTAGTCATGATCTACGATGGCCATGTTAAATGAATTAAACCGGATATCGAGTGGAAGATAATTCGCTCCAAAAACCGCATTCAGAACATCCTGATCCGGCATGGTGACGTCAGGGAAAGTACGCAAAAAGTTCAGCATCTCTTGGTACCAGTTCGTATTCTGGCGGATATTATTCAAACCAAATAAGATTACTCCAGAATTAAAATAAGTCTCAGGATTTAGCCCTTTGGCGCTTACTATAGGCGCTACCTCCATGATGCCCTGATCCCAGATCGCTCCTAAATATTTGTCGTTTAGCTCAACTTGCCATAGCTCATTAATGTCCATGGTTACCAATACATCACAATCCAGATAAATAATTTTCTCAGCGGGTGTGATCGAAGGAAGAAGTAAGCGGTACATGCATGCCTGTGTCCACACATCGATGGAGTTAATATTGGCAAGCACCTGAAGCATATCCTCAGGTAAGGTGATCGAATAATAACTTATCGTATGATTATGTTTGGCGATTAACTTGTTGAACTTTCGCTTGTTATTTTCGGTTAAAGAGGCATCATGTAAAATATGAACATGAATTTGGGAACTTGTATGATGGAAAATTGAAGCTAACACAACACCGGCATGCTCGGCATATTGTCCATCCTTATCTTGAAAGGCCAAGGCGATTTCAATCATTTGATTTATCCTCTCTCTACATAGTGTACGAATGTACCATAGTATACGTTAGCCTTGACGAGAGGATAGAGGCATTACACCTACGATATTCACCCAATTTGATTTTCATATAAAAAAACCAAGCTCTGTACATCAGAACTTGGTTTGTGAGAATACGTTCATTTTTTTATTTTCGCAGCTTAATGCGATCTATGTGATGGTCGTTATTTTTAAATAGAATAAGATCTGCGCGATTTCTGGTAGGCAAAATATTGTGTATCAAATTTTCAAAATTGATTTCTTTCCATATTCTTTTCGAGATCTCGATAGATTCTTCTAGTGATAACTGCGCATACTTTTTAAAATAAGATTGCTCATCTTGGAAGGCGGTATCTCTAAGCTTAATAAAACGATCAATATACCATTTCTCTATATTATTCACATCAGCATCCACATAAATTGAAAAATCAAAGAAATCAGATACAAAATAGTTTGGCACACTTTGATTCAGCCTCAAACTAGTCTGAAGAACATTTAATCCTTCAACAATTAGGATGTCCGGGTTCTCGATCGTGATATATTCATCTGGCACAATATCATAAGTTAGATGCGAGTAGACAGGACTTTGAACACTCGAAACACCAGACTTCACTTTAGTTAAAAATGAAATTAAACTACGTGTGTCGTAGCTTTCAGGAAATCCTTTTTTCTTCATGATTCCACGCTTTTCTAGCTCCGCATTGGGAAGTAAGAACCCGTCAGTTGTAACTAAATCTACTTTTGGATGAGATGGTAGCTGAGAGAGGAGTTTCTGAAGAAGTCTAGCGGTTGTACTCTTGCCAACAGCTACACTTCCGGCGATGCCTATGATGAAAGGACCTTTTTTAAGATCATTATTAAGAAAGTGATTTATAGATTCTTTATATTTATGAGAGGCTTGAAGCTGCAGATTTATCAATTGGGACAGAGGAAGATAGACCTCATTTACATCCTCAATCGAAATTTTATCGTTAATACTTTGGATATCGCTAAGCTCTTCTTCTGATAATTGGATAGCGGTGAAATCGCTTAGTTTTTTCCAATCCTCACGTAAATACAGTGTATATGCTGAATTATTCACCATTAAAGTTTCCACATCCCTGGATTTAATAAAATATAAGAAAGTATAAGTTATGTGCCTATACTTTAAGTCTTATATTTCTCGCTTAAACGCTTACCGTCCTTATAAGGACGCCGAAGGCGGTTACGCTTGGAGATTCATCTTTAGGTATTATAACCGTTCATTCAACTGGATTCCATTCATAGCAATCGACATTAGTATGGACATTCTGGAGAATTCATTCAATAAATAGGAAAATGAATTAAAATATATGATTTCAGTGTGATCAATGTTCGTGTGGGTACCACACGTTGAAGATAAAGCTGTTTTTTTTAATTTGGAAATGAACAGTGAGAAAGTGGTGCACTTCTATACTTTAATTCCGCTTTATAGGGAAGAGTTAGATTATAAAGTTAAGCATGGTGAGGAAGAACAGCTTAATAAGTTAAACAAGATTGGGGTCACCGATGTTCTGAATCCTTCCCGTAGAAATAGCTGTAAGAAGATATTTGGACTCTTTTGAAAAATAAGAAAAACGGCCGAGGGCCGTTTTTTTTCTTATTCTTTGATCCCAAAAGCAATCCAGCGCCCATCAACATCTTCAATAACAAATTCCTTGTTATTATAGTCTGTGTTTGCTAATGTTCGGACAATATTAACCCCAGCGGCTTCAAATTCTTTTTCCAACTGCTCTTGCTGTTTCGTTATAAAATAGGCGTCGTAACCATAGCCATACAATTCTCGATTAGGAATAACCCGTTGTCCTTGGGATTGCGTAAGGATGATCTCTGTATCATCACGATACAGGCAAATATGCGGTTCCTCCGTATCTAAATAGGGCACAGCTTGAAAACCTAAGTACTGACTGTAATAAGCAGCTGTATGCTCAATATCCAGGGTAGGGAAAATACTATGTGATTGTAAAAGCTTTTTGTCCACTTTTAAGTCCATCCTTTCTAAAAAAAAAGATATCCATATATTACCTTGTGACAAAGATTTCAACAATACGCGGAGTTATTATTCCGTAGGAGACATTCATGGTTGACACCATAGATATTGTATAATAATATACATGCATGAGCATGCATTTAATATTCTTTGCTAAAACATGGGTTCAATGTTCATAATAAATTTAGTTTTTTATAAAGAGGAGAGATATCATGAAGGACTTGTTCACCCCGTATGAAATGAAGGATTTGAAATTGAAGAACCGCGTGGTTATGCCTCCGATGTGTCAATATTCAGTGACGAACAAAGATGGGATTGCTACCGATTGGCATTATAATCATTACGTGAGTCGTGCCATTGGAGGCACAGGATTAATTATTATTGAAATGACCGATGTGGAACCAGATGGCCGAATTACTGATTTTGACCTTGGCATTTGGTCTGATGAGCAAATTCCTGCACTGGCTAGAATTGTTGATGCATGTCATTCTTATGGAGCAAAAGTAGGTATTCAAATTGCGCATGCGGGGCGTAAAGCTGAAGATGCAACAGTTCCTGTATCCTCATCTGCCGTTCCATTTGATGCTGACTCCAAAACACCGCGTGCCCTAACGACTGAAGAAGTGAAGGGTATGGTTGAGAAGTTCCGGCTCAGTGTGAAGCGTGCAATTCAAGCAGGATTTGATGTTATCGAGCTTCATGGTGCGCACGGCTATCTTATCCATCAGTTCCATTCACCACTAACCAATCAAAGAACAGATGAATATGGCAAGGATTTGACCTTGTTCGGTACCGAGATTATTCGTGCAGCGAAAAGTGAAATGCCTGAAGGAATGCCATTGATTATGCGTATCTCAGCTCAAGAATATGTAGATGGCGGATATGGCATTAAAGAAAGCCTGGCATTTAGTAAAGCGTATAAAGAAGCCGGCGCAGATATTTTCCATATCAGTGCGGGTGGTGAAGGCCCTATCGCTGCGGCTGGTAAGCCAGGAACACATGCGGCGTATCAAGTACCTTTGGCAAGAGAGATTAAATACCGCTTGAATGTTCCGGTGATTGCTGTTGGTAGATTGGATGAACCTGCTCTTGCTAATGCAGTGATTGGGAATGAGGAAGCAGATCTTGTTGCCGTGGGTCGTGGGATGCTAAGAAATCCATATTGGACCTTAGAGGCTGGGGTTGAGCTTCAGAAGGATCCGGGTATTCCTCGGCAGTATGCCTTTGGATTTCCTAGAATTAAAGGATAAAGAATAACGAAAATTATTTATATCATTTGGAGAGGCCGGCTTGTTAGAGAGACGGTCTTTTCTCTTTTTTTGGATTAAGCTTGGCACAATGGATGTGGAGTGTAGTACTATTATATAGAAGAAAAATTTCATGAATAGTTATACGCTCGGGAGATGAATAAGATAGATGGACAAAATGAGTAGCAATGACCTGATCACGAACTGGTTGACGTTAACACATATACAAATGAATGTGACGAATGAATTAGAAGTTAATTTGCAAGCGAATCATGGATTATCTTTAAAAGAATTTTATTTGCTGTTATTCCTATCAGAAGCCCCAGAGAAAAAGTTGAAATTGCAGAAGCTCGAAGCTATGGTGGGGTTAAGCCAGAGTGCGGTTTCCCGATTGGTTAGCAGGTTTGAAGCCAAGGGCTGTGGAGCTTTAGAGAGAAAAGCATGCGATGATGATCGCAGAAGTATTTATACCTCCCTAACCTCCATTGGTGAGGCCAAGCTCATCCGTGCACAAGAAACCTTTAAAGAGACGCTAATGACGGCATTCCCGGAAAAAGATGTGGAACAGCTTCTTGCGCAAATGCTTCGCATGAAGCAACAATCTTGAATCAACACAAAAAACCTCTGTTTTGGTAAATGGACCGTATTCTCCATTCCCATACAGAGTTTTTTTGCGTGTGCCGTAATCTATTAAAAGTGTGCCAGCATTCATTAAGCCTTCTCTTGCCAGTGCCACTTAGAAAGCTGGTAATAATTATGAATTTCATTTTCAATCATAATTTCATTCATTAAGTCGAAGTCACATTTTTGTATGACTCTATTAGAGGGTGTATTGTGTACCAGAGCAATAGCGTTTAATACATCGGTAGATGTGTGCTCAAACAAATACTTAATTAACCCCTTGGCAGCTTGTGTGGTATATCCTTTGCCGCGATGATCCTTGGATATGGCATACATGATTTCTCTGTTCGGAGCGGGTAATTCATCCTTCATTCCTGTACAGCACCAACCGATAAACTCATTCGTCTCTTTTAAAATAATGCCTAAACGAAGACGAAGCTCCCCGATATTTCCATCCGCTGAGACCGCTTGTAGAAACTGTTGGTTTTCTTTTATTTCATAGTTTATTAACCAATCTAGCCGTTGTTCTTTAGGGACATTCCAGTCGGGCAGAAATTCTATGATTTCAGGCTGCGTGGTAAGTGCGTGAAACTCGTCTAAATCCTCCACTCTAAACTCTCGTAACAGGATGTCTTCACATTCAATTGTAAATAAATCGCGTTTTGTTGATTCGAAACCTACACGGTTATTCATATTTCATCTCTCCTTCATACATTCAAATTCATTTTATCATGAATAAAAGGGGCTATTTGGTAATCTTTAATTATAAAAATAGTTTTCTTTTATTTCACACAAATATTAATTAGTTAATATATTAATTGATTATAAAGTATGTTATTATGTTTCGTATAAAGAGTGAATGACCCGCGAATGGGTCGGTTTTGTTGTAGTAATTAGTAGAATAGTTAGACTTTTATGATTTCTAATACAAAAGATGACAGGTGATCTTCTATGAACAATGGCAACAGTAACAAATTTATTAATGGTAATTTGATAGCGCATTATAAGTTTGATAACCCCGATCATGTGGGTCAGGATTGCTCAGGGAATGGGAATGATGGAACCGCTTTAGGGACTAAACTGCCAATCATTCAGACTGTAGCAGGTAGAAGAGCTGTTTCGTTAGCGGGTGGAGAACATGGCACATCCTATATTTCGTTGCCGGATGATCTTCTTAAAGAAGTCAGCGACCAAACGGGTATTACTGTCTCGACTTGGATGCATGTAAGTACTGGTGGGAGCTTATGGGAAAGACTGTTCGATTTCGGCAAAGGCGAGACAGGACCCTATATTTTTTTAACGAGAAATTTCCGGGGAACTTGCTTTGCAGGAGAAGATTTAGTCGCAGATCCTGGGAGATCCTTTGCTGCTGGTGAATGGGTGCATGTCGGCTTTACAGTGACAGGAACAAAAGGTGGAACACTTAGCAGTGCGGGACCTGTAATTTATGTAAATGGTGAGGTCGTTGCAGATGGAATGATCAGTCAGACTTCTAGCGGTACATATGCTAAGTTACGTGCGTGGTTTGCTACATTTGAGGACCAAATAAATTATAGTAACAATACGATCGGCAAGTCCCAGTACGCTGCAGATGTAGATTTTGGCGGCTCTCTCTCGGACTTCCGTGTATATAAAGCGGGATTAACGCAGGACGAAATCATTGAGATTATGTGTGAATCTTTGACAGATGAAGAGATCGTTAAGCTTGCAAAAGATAAATACTTAACCTTTACAAGCTCGATCATCACCAAAGATATCGAATTGCCAGCTTCGCTCATGGGTGGAAAAGTTGACGTATCCTGGGTATCTAGTGATTCTGCTATCATTTCTGATAAGGGTGCCCTGAATAAAGCCGTCCAATCTGCTCAAGGCGTAACGCTTACTGCGGTTTTGAAAAAAGGTAACAGTACAGTAGAAAAGAGCTTCACTGTGTCTGTACTTCCAGAAGGTGTACCACCTTACACCTTAACAATCGATGGAAACCATGAGATTTTGGATGTTAGCGAAGTTCTATATGGCCTTTTCTATGAGGATATTAATAATGCGGCAGATGGTGGGATTTATGCAGAGCTAGTGCAGAATCGTTCCTTCGAGTCTTTTGCTTTTGACAGTTATTCGCATGTATGTGGTGTGCATGGGACTTCAACGGGTAGAAATTATACGCCTCTGCATGCTTGGTCTGGTGACACAGACAAAATGAAGGTTCACAATACAGGTGGATTAAACGATTTCTTCGGAATCGAAGATAAAGATATGAACGCCCATTATGTGACAGTGGCGGATGGCGCCACTATTAATAATAGAGGGTTTGCGGATTCCAATCAGCACTGCTCGATGTTTATTAAGAAGGATGCTAAGTATAACTTCACGATTTGGGCGAAGGCTGAAGCAGCAGGTACTATCACCCTACAATTGCTCGACAAAGACGGAAAAGCTATTAGTGATACTGCGGTAGTTGAGGTGAACGGTGACGGTAACTGGAAGAAATATGGTGTCGATTCTAAGCTTATATTAATAGGATCTGAAACTGTACTCGGTCAGCTGGCTTTAACTTTTAACGGTGAAATTTCTATTGATATGGTCTCCCTAATGCCGGAAGATGTTTGGGGCGCTGGGGAAGAGGAGCGTTCTGCTACAGCTCATGCTAACTATAAAGGGAATTCGAACTATAGATTGAGAAAAGATTTAGTGAATGCACTCGTTGATCTTCATCCTACATTCTTGCGTTTCCCGGGGGGATGTATTTCTGAAGGTTCTCACATTTGGGAGAATGTGTACGATTGGAAAGAGTCTGTCAACGATATTGAGCTTCGCAAAGAGAACTATAATGTATGGGGCTACATGATGACCATGGGTCTTGGGTATATGGAGTACTTCCAATTAGCAGAGGATTTGAATGCAACTCCACTGCCAGTTATGGCCTGTGGTGTACTGTGTCAAGCTCGTTCGGATTATGCGAATCCAGCTGGCGGTGCGTTAAGAGATTATTATGTGAAGAACTTTACGGATCTGATTGATTTCGCGATTAGCATGGATTTTGACAATAACGAGTGGGCCGCTTTGCGTAAAAAGATGGGCCATGAAGCAGCTTTTGACCTGCGTTATTTGGGCGTGGGGAATGAAAACTGGGGTACAGAGTTTTTTGCCAACTTTGAGTATTTCAAAACAACGATTGATGAATATATGGTAAAGAACTACCCTGATCATGAACTGACCATTCTTTCTACGGTTGGAGCACAAGCAGATGATGATGCTTACCAGCAAGGCTGGAAATTCCTAAGCGGAAATCTGCAAGGCTCGGAACAGATCAGCTTCACGGACGGAACATCGAGCATCGAAGAGACGGTTACCTGGTATGAGAAGCAAAAGAACTACATGGATACGATTGCGGATGAGCATTACTACCGTTCCAACGAGTATTTGTTAGAGAATGCGGATCGATACAATTACTATTACAGAGCATATAAAGAAGACGGCAGCTTGGACGAAGCTGAAACTTCTAAGGTTTTTGTAGGTGAATATGCTTCCACAGATAAAAACACATTGGCAGGAGCAATTGCTGAGGCGGCGATCATGTCCAGCTTCGAGAATAACTCTGATGTGATTAGACTGGCTGCAACGGCACCTTTGTTCAATAAGGTACTGACAGATGGCACTTATAGATGGACACCGGACTGCATTTGGTTTGATGATGAAACCGTTTGGTACACACCGAACTATTATGTTCAACAGCTGTACGCTAAATATCTCGGCACCAAAGTGGTTGGCACATCATTCTCGACATATCGCAACGGTGAAAAGGTAGACCTTATTCCTCACGGTGGAATTGAAGTGGCTGCTGGAAAAGCATCTGTGATTGTGAAACGAGTGAAGGTTACTTCGAATACAGATGGCAGCATTTTGTTCGAACAAGATTTTACACAGCCGCTGCATGAAGCTTGGAAAGTTATTCCTGGCTCTGCAGGATATACGATTGATCCTTCCAAAGGTTTAGTCTTGAAGGCGCAGAATAGCGGATTGAACGGATTGTACATTCTTAATGACGCGTGGACTAATTATCAAGCTGAGGTTATTGCTGAAAAAGCTTCCGGCGAAGATGGCTTCTATGTAGGCGCAGGTCTGACAGACATCTCACCAGAAAATAAAGACGTAATCGAATATGCGATTGGGTATAATGGCGATGCTACCGGCGTGAAGGTATTCAAGCAAGGGATTGAGGCTTATACACTCGGGGATTATTCCTCAAGTACCGCAGCCGGTAACCTAAGAGCTAGCTGCTATGAAGAGCTAACGGATCATACGGAATATAGCATCACTGTTAATTATGGTGGAGCAGATGGTAAGCATTTGATTTGCTCTTATACAGATGGCAAGACGACAAGTAAGGTGCTTGATTATAAGCTCGAAGCGTACAACAGAGAAGTATACAATTCCGTTACTAAAGATGATAAGCATCTCTACGTGAAGCTTGTGAATGCGGATCGGGTAGAGAAAGCAACGAAGCTTAATCTGAAAGGCTTAAACGTAGCTACTACCGGTAAATGGATTACTTTAACCGGTGATGCTTCGCTGGTTCACACACCTAATGTAAACAGAAAAAATGATGAGAAGGTTACTCCAGTTGAAATGAAAATCGTGTTTGATAAAGACACTGCAATTGTAAATCTAGCTGCTCATTCTGTGAATGTGATTGTTCTGGACCTTATTTAATAGAAAAGATAGCATTCAGCGCGCGCCGATATTACCTCGGCGCGTGTTGTTGTTTAGTAAGGCTTGTAATCGGTTGATGTTTATATAGGGAGAACTGTCCACTTCTTGATGAATCTCTGAATCTAACTTACACTGGTGAAGGTATTATCACTCGAATGACACTCCATTCTACGATCCTCCCAGAATTTTTTCTCTACTCAGCTGCTTTCATTTCACGAGAATATAGTTCTTATCTTGCCCTTAACAGGAGGACGATACAATGATGAAATCATTCAAAACGGACTGGAAAGTAAATCTAAAAAATCCACAAACGATTATGGCTTTGTTTACTTATCGTTTTGGAAATTGGGTGTATTATCGGGTGAAAAGTGGCCTGATCCGCAAACCTTTGTGGCTCCTATATCGAATAATGGATGTGCTGTTTGTTCGTATTATTGCCAATGGAGAGCTTCATGCGGAGGCTCAAATTGGTGATGCGCTTCATTTACCGCATGGATTAAATGGGATTATTATTAGTCCTAAAGCGGTGATTGGCAATAGCGCTACTATTTTTCATCAAGTGACCATTGGAGGGAGAAATAACTTAGGCGAGCCAGTGATTGGAGACAGAGCGTTTATTGGAGTGGGCTCTAAAATTCTAGGTCCGGTTACGCTGGGGAATGATGTTAATATCGGAGCTATGTCTGTCGTGGTTAAGGATGTACCGGATAATGCTTCGGCAGTAGGAATTCCTGCTAGAAATATTTTGCGAGATGAACCCAAACCTGAGAATACAAGATAACAGCAGGGTGTCCTAGTACATAGGGAATCGCTTTATTTTAATAAGTTACAGGGTATAATTAAAGCATCCAAGAAATCTTGTAATAACCTTCTAGAGATCGGAGTAATGAAATGAAATATAGCAATTTAGAAGAGTGTGTTAATGATTTAGAGAAGCATGGACATTTGATTCGTATTCGTGAAGAAGTTGACCCCTATCTGGAGATGGCCGCGATTCACCTGAAGGTCTATGAAGCCGGTGGGCCTGCATTATTATTTGAAAATGTAAAAGGTTCGAAATTTCGTGCCGTATCTAACCTCTTTGGAACGATTGAGCGCAGTAAGTTTATCTTTCGGCGTACTTGGAACTCCACACATAACGTAATTGCACTTCGTAACGATCCTATGAAAGCACTTAAGAATCCTTTTAAATATGTAGGGACAGGATTATCTGCGAGAAAAGCATTGCCTATCAAAAAGCCAGGGGGTCTGCCAAGTGGTTTTGAGGAAATTAACATTTCTGATCTTCCGCTGATCACACATTGGCCGGAGGATGGCGGCGCTTTTGTTACCTTGCCGCAAGTGTATTCCGAAGATCCGGACAAGCCGGGCATTATGAACTCCAATCTGGGGATGTACCGTGTTCAATTGAATGGTAATGATTATGAACTCAATAAAGAGGTTGGCATTCATTATCAAATTCACCGCGGTATCGGTGTGCATCAAGAAAGAGCCAATCGAAAAGGTGAACCGCTTAAAGTGAGCTGCTTTATCGGCGGACCTCCAGCTCATACGTTATCTGCTGTAATGCCTTTGCCCGAGGGAATGAGTGAGATGATCGTGGCAGGCTTACTTTCGGGACGTCATTTTAGTTATAGCTATGTGGATGGGTATTGCATTAGTAATGATGCGGATTTTGTAATTACAGGGGAAATCCATCCTGGCGAGACGAAGCCGGAGGGACCTTTTGGCGATCATTTAGGCTATTACAGCTTGGTTCACCCTTTCCCAGTCATGAGAGTACATAAAGTGTACGCTAAAAAGAATGCCATTTTCCCCTTTACGGTTGTCGGTAGACCGCCACAAGAGGATACTGCATTTGGTGAGTTAATCCATGAACTAACGGGTGGAGCTATCCGCCAAGAAATCCCGGGCGTTAAAGAAGTTCACGCAGTCGATGCTGCGGGCGTTCATCCCCTTTTATTTGCGATTGGCAGTGAACGTTATACACCTTATCAACAAGTGAAGCAGCCAGCGGAGATTCTTACGATCGCGAATCGGATTTTGGGTACGGGCCAGCTTAGTTTAGCTAAATTCTTGTTTATTACAGCCGAAGAGAAACAACCTATCAGCACACATGATGTTGAGGATTTCTTGACGTATATCCTAGAGCGCATTAATCTTCGTAGAGATATTCATTTCTATACGAATACAACGATTGATACCCTTGATTATTCCGGTACAGGACTAAACAGCGGAAGTAAGGTGATTTTCGCTGCGGTTGGGGAGAAGAAAAGAGAGCTATGTACAGAGGTTCCTGACATACTTGAACAACTACAGGGATTTGGACATGCAAAGATGGTGATGCCGGGTCTCGTGGCGCTTCAAGGCTCTAAATTCACTACTTACGCAGAAGCAGCGCAGGAAATGAACAAGCTTAGCGAAGCGATTCAAGAACAGGGAGCACTCCCATCTTGTCCGATGATTATTGTATGTGATGATAGCGAGTTCTTAAGTGATAGAATTGAGAATTTTCTATGGGCGACGTTCACACGTAGCAATCCTTCTCATGATATATATGGTGTGAACAGTTCAACGGAGTATAAGCATTGGTCATGTGATAACGTGATTATTGATGCGCGTGTAAAACCTCATCAAGCGCCACCATTAATTCCGGATCCAGCGGTTCAAAAGCATATCGAACGATTATTTGCTCCAGGTGGCAGTTTAAGCGGAGTAAAGATCTGAAGTCGTTGCATCGACCTCCTTGGGAAACCAAGGGGGTTTTTGCATTTATATGTGATGATTTTACTCATATGAATGTCTATGCTCTCGTAGTAAGGTTGAAGATAATGAATTGTTAATATTCACCATTTCTAATTGGGGACGTGCTCTAAATGAATGTTATGGAAACTGAACGGCTAGTGATTAGAAGGTTCACAGCAGAAGATGGACAGGACCTGTATGACTATTTATCCAAAGAAGAGGTTGTACTGTATGAACCCCACAAAGTATTCAATGCAGAGGAATGTAAAGTAGAGGCACTCCGGCGCTCAATGGATTCCGCTTTTTGGGCGGTATGTCTGAGATCTACAGGAAAAATGATTGGAAACTTATATTTTCAGGAGAGCGAGCCAAATACTTTTGGAACATGGGAGTTTGGCTATGTATTTAATTCTGATTATCAGGGTAGCGGATATGCCACAGAAGCTTGTAAGCATTTATTATCTTATGGATTTGAGCATATAAAGATGAGACGAGTGATTGCGAATTGCGATCCGAATAATACGCGCTCCTGGAAGTTACTTGAACGATTGAGACTTCGTAGAGAAGGACATTTTAAGCAGACCGGTTATTTTAAATATGATAGCAATGGTGATCCGATCTGGCATGACACTCTTTCGTATGGCCTGCTTAGAAGTGAATGGGTAACTATGAACGAATAACCTATCGTCGTAATCTCATTTGGATGTAAATAGGGTAAATAGGTGAGTAAGATTTACTCGCCTATTTACTGATTGAAAGTTTAAATGTATAAACGCTGTTTTTTAAAAATGTTCATAGTGAAACCTTCTCCGTCTTCCCATTTATGCACACAGGTGCGAAAAATGATTTTCGCCTGCTCGGAATAGTTGACCTGTTCTGTGTCAGCCTCTTCTGACATTCACTTGAATTACAGAACATCAGCTAAATCTTAGGAAAGATCAATGTTAAGTGTCTTTATGTCATGGACTTTGTTCAGGGTGCTTCTCTATACTGTAAGGGACAATCTGTGTATGGGGGATGTTTTTAAGAAAGAGAGCACAATTATATGTAACTTGCAGTCTAAACACGCAAAATGAAATGGACTACGAGTTCCTCGGCAGTCAAATTGAAAGCGGTTAAATCTATAATATTCTATTCGGAAAGATCTATTGCATGAAAACTAAAAAATGACAAGGGTGAAATATGATGGCAAAAAAACAAGGGTTAAATCCATATCTCCCGTCTTGGGAATATATCCCTGATGGTGAGCCGTATGTTTTCGAAGGAAGAGTTTATGTGTATGGCTCGCATGACCGTTTTAATGGACACGCTTTTTGCTTGAACGACTATGCTTGCTGGTCTGCGCCGGAGGACAATCTGGGCGATTGGCGGTATGAGGGTGTAATCTATCAGACAACAGATGATCCGCTTAACCGTGAAGGAAGCATGTGTCTATACGCTCCCGATGTCAGCATTGGACCCGACGGGAGATACTATCTTTATTATGTACTTGACAAGGTTCCCGTAGTATCGGTGGCAGTTTGCGATAAGCCAAGCGGCAAGTATGAATTCTACGGTTACGTTAAATATGCCGATGGAACACGCCTTGGGGAAAGAGAAGGAGATGAACCGCAGTTTGACCCAGCCGTGCTGACCGAAGGAGAGAACACTTACCTGTATACCGGATTCTGTGCTTTCGGGGATGAATCCAGACACGGTGCAATGGCAATGGTGCTGGGCCCGGATATGCTCACGATTATCGAAGAGCCTGTATTTGTTGCACCGAGTCAGCCTTACAGCAAAGGAAGCGGATTCGAAGGCTATGAGTTCTTTGAGGCCCCTTCCATCCGCAAAAGAGGAGATACCTACTATCTTATCTATTCCTCTATTTCTATGCATGAGCTATGCTATGCGACCAGTAAGCATCCAACCCAAGGCTTTAAGTACCAGGGGGTCATCGTAAGTAATTGCGATCTTCATATTGATACATACAAGCCGGCGGACCAGCCCATGTATTATGGCGGCAATAATCATGGCAGCATTGTGGAGATCAATGGGGACTGGTACATTTTTTATCACCGGCATACCAATGGAACGGCATTTTGCCGGCAGGGCTGTACCGAGAGAATTGATTTCCTCGAGGATGGTACGATTCCCCAGGTAGAGATTACATCCTGCGGTTCGAACGGAGGACCACTCATGGGACGGGGGGAATATCCGGCATACCTGGCTTGTCATTTGTTCTGCAAAGATCAGGAGATGTATACGGGAGGCTTCGGTCGTATTGGAGCATGGATGGACAGCCGGTTTCCGAAGATTACCCAGGACGGCAGAGATGGTGACGAAGAAATCGGTTATATTGCCAATTTGACGGATTCGGCTACCGCCGGGTTTAAATATTTTTCATGCGAGGGAGTCACCAAAGTCAAAATCAAAGTGCGCGGATATTGCCAGGGAGCGTTTGAAGTCAAAACGTCGTGGGACGGACCGGCACTCGGACGTATACCGGTAGACTTTACAAATGTATGGAAGGAATACTCAACTGATGTGGCTATACCTAATGGTGTACAAGCACTGTATTTTACGTATATCGGTAATGGTGCTGCCAATATGGCCTCATTTACTTTGGAATAACATACGGCCTATTTGGAATGTTGATTTCATAGTAGAAGATTAAAGGAGTATACCAATTATGATAGATACTGGATACAGTCAGCGATTGTGGTACAGCCAACCTGCAGGAGAGTGGAACGAGGCTTTACCGATAGGTAACGGGCGGCTCGGTGCCATGTTTTTTGGAGGTACGGCCAAAGAAAAATTGCAGCTAAATGAGGATTCCGTATGGTATGGCGGCCCGCGTAACCGCAATAACGAGGACGCTCTGCCTCATTTGCCCGAGATTCGCAAACTGATTATGGCGGGAAGGTTGGGGGAGGCTGAGGAATTGGCAGCGATGTCGATGGCAGGGCTGCCAGAAGCCCAGCGGCACTATTTGCCGCTGGGTGAATTGCTTCTATCCTTTGGCAACCACGGGCAGACTGCGGAAGACTACACGAGAGAGCTGGATTTGGAACAAGGTGTTGCCCGAATCAAGTACCGAATCGGAGAAGTGAACTATACTCGGGAAATGTTCGCTAGCTTTCCGGATCAGGCCATTGTCATACGTATTGCCACTGACAATAAGGATGGAATGTCCTTAAAGGCGAGATTCACTCGCCATAACTGGAGATATCTGGAGAAAACTAAAAAATGGAAAAATAGCGGTCTTATTATGAGTGGTGATTGCGGCGGAAAAGGGGGCAGCTCTTTTGCCGCTGTCCTGAAGGCAGTCACAGAAGACGGTCTCTGCCGTACCGTTGGGGAGTATTTGCTTGTGGATGGGGCGAGCTCGGTTACAATGCTACTTGCTGCAGGAACTACGTTTCGCCATTCCGATCCGGACCTTTACGCTAAAAGACGGCTGCAAGAACTGAGCCAGGTTCCTTATGAAGAGCTGCTAGCCCGCCATACCGCAGATTACCGCAGCTTGTATGGACGAGTTAAGTTGAAGCTGCCAGAGAATCTGCCTCAGGCTGGATTACCGACCGACAAGCGGCTGAAGCGATTTCAGAAGGGGGAGGAGGACAATGGTCTAATAGTGACCTATTTCCAGTACGGTCGCTATCTCCTAATTTCCTCCAGTCGTCAAGGCTCATTACCCGCAAATCTGCAGGGGATCTGGAATGACAGCTTTACTCCGGCATGGGACAGCAAGTTCACGATCAATATCAATACGCAAATGAATTATTGGCCTGCAGAAATCTGCAACCTGGCTGAATGTCATGAGCCTTTGTTCGATCTGGTAGAGCGGATGAGGGAACCGGGGAGGGTTACGGCCAGGGTCATGTATGGTTGCCGGGGATTCACGGCGCATCACAATACGGATATCTGGGCAGACACGGCGCCGCAGGATACCTATTTGCCGGCGTCTTTTTGGCCGCTGGGTGCCGCCTGGCTGTGCCTGCATTTATGGGAGCATTATCGCTTCAATCAGGACCGCTATTTCCTGGCGCAGGCGTACGAGACAATGAAGGAGGCTGCACAGTTTCTGCTTGATTATTTAATAGAAGATGCCGAAGGCCGACTGATTACGTGCCCTTCCGTCTCTCCTGAGAATACCTACAAGTTGCCTAACGGTGAGTCTGGAGTGCTCTGCGTTGGGGCTTCAATGGATTTTCAAATTATAGAAGCACTGTTTGGCGCATGCATCCGCAGTGCGGAAATTATCGGCGTGGACGAGGCGTTCCGCGAAGAATTAACTGAAGCTCTGGAAAGGCTTCCCGAACCACAAATCGGAAAGTATGGCCAGATTCAGGAGTGGATGGAGGATTATGAAGAGGTGGAGCTGGGACATCGCCACATCTCTCATCTTTTTGCGCTTTATCCCGGCGACGCCTTCAACTCGGAGAATACGCCGGAATTGGCTGAAGCTGCTCGAACAACACTGGAACGCAGGTTAGCGAACGGTGGTGGCCACACTGGCTGGAGCCGAGCTTGGATTATTAACTTTTGGGCCAGATTAAAGGATCGGGACAAGGCCTATGCCAACGTCCGGGCTCTTTTGCAACATTCTACGCTTCCTAACCTGCTTGACAATCATCCTCCGTTTCAGATTGACGGCAATTTTGGGGGAACGGCAGGCATTGCCGAGATGCTGCTGCAAAGTCATACCGAAGAAATCAAGCTGTTACCTGCATTACCACAAAGCTGGAGTGAGGGAAGCATTAAGGGTCTGCGGGCAAGGGGAGGATATATCCTCGATTTTGCCTGGAAGGAGGGGCTAGTTACTGAAGCGGTTGTGACTTGTACAGTTTCTGGACCTTGCCGTATAGATGCTCCCGGGCTTGCTCCCGTTTCGTTCACAGGACAAGCCGGGTGTTCCTATACATTCATGTCAAAGGGATAAATAGGATGTAAACACTAAGACTGTTCAAATGTCATTACAATTGAATCAAGCAATCGGAAAAGTGCCACCAAATGGTAATTCTCTGGTTGCAAGTAGATATGGGGCCGATCCGTATGCCTTGGTATTTGGAGACCAGGTGTATCTGAACATGACTAATGACGCGCTGGAGTAGGTGCGGTGGCATTCAGTGCTTCTGTCATAAGCTTAGAGGGCGGCGGGACCATTGAACTGTATCTGGATGACCCGGCAGGTCTATTCATTGGTTCGCTGCCAGTTCCGGCTGCTAATGGTCCGGAGCAACAGCTGGAATTAAGGACAGAGATTAGCGGAGCAGTTGGGATTCATGATCTGTATCTGGTGTTTAAGGGTAACACGGGGTCTGAATTATTTAAGCTGGACTCATGGAGATTTATAGAGAAATAGAGGGATTCATCCTAAGGGGGAACTACTGTGAATACCGCTACAATAACTAATCCTATAATGTGGGCAGATGTTCCGGATGTTGACGTCATCCGAGTTGGTCCTATATTCTACATGGTCAGCACGAGTATGCATTCCATGCCGGGCTGCCCGATTATGAAATCGGTTAATTTGAAAGATTGGGAACTTGTGAATTATGTATATGATACCTTTGAGGATAACGATGCCCACCGGTTGCTGGACGGTAAAGGTATTTACGGAAAGGGTTCTTGGGCGGCATCGCTCCGTTACAAGGATGGGGTATTTTACGTTTGTTTTTCCTCGAATGACATGGACCGGTTATATATTTACCGCACAGAGGATATTGAACATGGAGTATGGGAGCGTTCGGTGATACCGGGGCTTCATCATGACCCTGGCTTGCTATTGGATGACGATAACCGCAATTATGTGATTTATGGTAATGGTGATATCCGTATTAAGGAGCTGACTGAAGATCTTACGGCACTTAAGCAGGGGGGAACGGATCAGCTGCTGCTCGAAGGTGAACGTAAAGACATAGGTTTGCGCATCGAGGGCTGTCATGCTTACAAGCGGAACGGTTATTACTATTTGTTCTTTATTGAATGGCCGAGAACCGGAAATCAGCGTAGACGTCAGATTTGTTATCGGTCTTCCGAACTTCTAGGCCCCTATCAACGAAAAATTATTCTGGACGATGATCTGGGCTATCATAATAACGGTGTAGCGCAAGGAGGGTTTGTTGATACCCCATCTCAGGATTGGTATGCTGTATTGTTTCAGGATCATGATGCTGTCGGACGGGTCCCTTGCGTGCTTCCTGTGAGATGGGAGAACGATTGGCCTGTCATCGGAGACGACGATGCCTCACTTCGTGCTTTTGAGACCAGGCTTCCAGTTGCGGAGCCGAAGCCGCTTGTAATCAGTGATGAGTTCAACTATGAGACTAATCAGTTGGCTCTGAACTGGCAGTGGAATCATAATCCGGATAATTCACTATGGTCTGTTACTGAGCGTCCGGGATATCTGCGAATCCGTACGGGTCAAATAGCAGATAGTATCCTGAGGGCGCGTAATACACTGACGCAACGTACGGAAGGACCTTCTTGCAGCGCGGAGACGCTGCTGGTGCTCTCAGGAGTCCAGCCCGGCGACCGTGCAGGAATGGTGGCGCTGCAGAATGAGTATGGTACCGTAGGAATTGCAGTCGATGAGCTAGGCCAATTTAGCGTTAATATGTGTGTGAACGACGGTGAAGGTTGCGAGGAGATCGTGGAGAGTATTGTATTCACCAGTCAACAGATCTATCTTAAGATTGATTTCAATTTTGAAGATAGTCTCGATCAGGCAAAATTCTTCTATTCGGAAGACGGAATAGCCTGGAAGAAGATTGGACGTGCGCTCCAAATGAGGTACACGCTGGATCATTTTATGGGGTACAGAATTGGATTGTTCAATTATGCGACCCACAATGCGGGCGGTTATGCCGATTTCGATTACTTTCATTATATTCGACAGCATTAAGCACGGCTTACGGATATGTGCAGGACTAAGGCATTTGAATTGTTACAAACGTCAAAGGGCGGCCATTCTGTGGCCGTCCTTTGCGTACTAATAGTAGAGGCTAGTCCCTATTAATGTCAGTATTGAAAGTGAAGGGTACTCTTCCGTTTCTTTGGATAGATCAATTAAAGGTCAGTAAATATCATTGTCTGAGGTTTAGGATTTCTCTATAATTTATATTGTATGTAAGGGAATTTAGACAGTATTCCAAAGGGAATCAATGAAATAAGAGTCTATGCTTATTAGAAATAATCAATTCAGAAGTGAGAGTGTTTATTCCTAGTACCACATTTACGCTAGAATGAATTCCATTAATTTTTAAGTGGATAAAAAAGTAAGCGCTTTTACTGTGAAGGAGGAATAAAGGATGTTAAGAGTAGTGCGTGTTGAAAATGGTATCGTGCAAGGACTGCCGGCGGCTGATCCCCGTATTACCAGCTTCAAGGGAATTCCATTTGCAGCCCCACCCGTGGGGGAGAACCGCTGGCGTGCACCCCAACCTGCTCAAGACTGGGATGGAATTTTGAAAGCACATGATTTCGCCCCTACTTCCATGCAGGCCCCGACCGTCATAGATGTGAATAATATTTATACCCGTGAATGGGCAGTTGATCCCGATCTTCCAATGGACGAGGACTGTCTATACCTGAATGTCTGGACACCTGCCGTTAGTGCCGATGAGAAGCTTCCTGTTTTTGTATGGTATTTTGGCGGAGGACTTCAGGTCGGCCATACGGCCGAAATGGAGTTTGACGGCGAACGCATTGCCCGCAGGGGGGTAGTCGTTGTAACCGTAAATTACCGCTTGAACGCGTTTGGCTTCCTGTGCCATCCCGAGATTACTGCGGAATCGCCTGAAGCTCCCGCGAATTTCGGACATTTGGATCAGCAGGCAGGCACGCAGTGGGTGAAGCGCAATATCGCTGCTTTTGGCGGAGATCCAGAGCAAATCACAATAGGCGGACAGTCTGCGGGTGGTGGAAGCGTGCTGAGCCAGCTGACCTCCCCTCAGAATGCCGGATTATTTCAGCGGGCCGTTATTATGAGCGGAATCATAACACCTCTGTATCCAAATAATCCGGTACCCCCACGTAGCCTTACTTTTAAGGATGCTGAAGAGGATGGCGCAGCTTTTTTTGAATACTTAGGATTGTCGAGCTTGAAAGAGGCACGTGAGCTGGATGCAGTCTATCTCCGTGATAAAATACTTGAATACGGAAAGTTCTGGGGAACGGTTGTGGATGAGAAGTATTGTATCGGTAATCCATTTGAGCTCTTTGTGCAGGGACAGCAGCATAAGGTGCCGATTATGCTCGGAAATACAGTCTCCGAGTTCTTCAGTGTTCCTGATGTACGCAGTGTAGAGGAATTCAGAGCCATGGCTGTGGAATTGTTTGGAGGCGAAGCAGAGGAGTACCTTAAGCTATGCGGCGTTGAGTCAGGGAATTTGGAAGAAATAATTAAGAAAGCTTCCGTGAGCCATATTGAATATGCAGCCCGTGTTGCCATCAGGTCAAGCAGCGTCCCAATGTATTATTACAGCTTTGATGCAGAGATTCCGGGCTGGGATGATCCTGGTACCTTTCATTCGGTGGATCTGTGGTTTCATTTCGAGACACTGGCCAAATGCTGGCGGCCCTTTGTCGGCAAACATTATGATCTTGCCCGCCAGATGTGTAATTATCTTGCCTATTTCATTACTTCAGGTAATCCGAATGGCAAGGATTCTACCGGTGATGACATGCCTCTCTGGAATCTCTGTACGCAGGAAGCACCATATGGCATGGTTTATGCAGACAAGGCAGAATTTGTAGAATCTCCTCCTGGTGAAGTAATGCAATTTCTGGTCGAGCATTATTTCAAGCAGCAGTCTATTTATGTATAAGAGAGGAATGAGCAGAATTGAGCGAGAGTCAGCAGAAATATAAGATGCAAAATACGCCTGAGGGATACGACAAGGAAAGGGAAGGCATTGCCCGGGGTGTGATGCAGACGATAGAGTATCCCTCAACAACGCTAGGTAATACTCGGAAGGCAATGGTCTATACACCGCCCGGTTATTCCACTGAGAAGGAATACAGCGTTTTGTATTTACTGCACGGGATTGGTGGAGATGAGAATGAGTGGTACACTCACGGCAAGCCTCAGGTTATTCTAGATAATCTGTATGCTGATCAAATGTTGAAACCCATGATCGTCGTTCTTCCCAACGGGCGAGCGATGCTGAACGACCGGGCAGAAGGAGATCTATTTGCTTCGGATAAGGTGCAGGCGTTCGAAACATTTGAATCGGATTTGCTGCACGATCTTATCCCTTACATTGAAGAAAATTATTCAGTCCTGACTGACCGGATGCACCGTGCTATTGCCGGATTATCCATGGGTGGAGGACAATCCTTGAATATCGGTCTGAACAATCTGGACCGCTTCGCCTGGGTCGGGGCTTTCTCCCCGGCACCCAATACGAAGATGCCCGAGCTGTTGGTCCCGGAACCGCATAAGACCGCAGAACTGCTCAGTCTGCTCTGGCTATCGTGCGGTGATCTGGATAGCCTGAAGAACGTCAGCGACCGGACACATACTTATTTGTCACAGTATTCCATGCCACATATCTGGGTAGAGGAAAATGGCGACCATGATTGGCCGGTCTGGAAGAACGGCTTATATCAGTTCTCCAAGCTCATATTTTAACTCAATGTCTACAGGATACCCGCTGCTTGCAGCCGTATAAGACAAATAGGGACGTTCAAGCAGACCTGATCTGGCTGTTTGGAACGTCCCTTATCTTTGTTGTAGCAACGATTTATTGGCTAGCAACTGCTTCCGTACGCAGTTTAACGATTTTTTGTGCTCTTTCTGTATCCATAGCAATGACATCATTCCAACCGAGACCGACCACATCACTCTTCAGCTTATTCCAGAGCTGATCGAATTCTGCTTGATCTTTGGCAAATATCATTTTCCAAGAGGTGTTTTTAACATAGTCAGAGATCTGGCTTCGTTTATTCTTAATATCCGACGAATCTGACCCGAGACTTGTATTGATATTTGGCACAATATCGATCATATTGTTTTTCTGATAGTACTCCGTCGGGGTGCTCGCATTATAAGTATTCTGCCATTCCTTAGTTAGAGTAGTCTTATTGGCCTCGATGGTTGAGCTCCAATAATTGTTGTTGTAAAATTCACCTGTTTCCGGATCTACTACAAAATCGCTCATAATCATAGTATTGATCTTGCTCTGCCCGTCTTGATATCCTCCGCCTCCGTACTGTTCAGGAACGGGGGTATTTTCTTGGAATGCGATTTGTCCTACTTCAGTCAGCTTAAACTTGCCATCAGACATTTTTTCATAATTGAAGCCTTCAAATCCATTGGTATAGTAGCGAAGACCTTCAGGTGATACTAGCCAATCCATGAATTCAATGATTCTTTCAGGATTTTTTGCTTTTGAACCAATAGCAAATACTCTTCCGTTTCCGAAGTAGGCATCGCTATTCTGGATAATGTGGGTATCGGCGATCGGAACGGCAACATTACCGTCACCTTTAGTGCCTCTTTCAATGGTGTTGTAGAAGCCTCTTTGCCAGGAATACCATAATAGTAGAACCTGTTTATCGGTCAGCTTTTCAGCGACTTTATTCCAATCCTGGGTTGCCGAGTCAGGGTCAACCAGCCCCATCTGATTGGCGTCATAATAGAATTGGAGAATTTTCTTGTACATACTGTTGTCGTCAACGAGCGGAACGATATCGCCTTTTGCATTCAACTGAATGGTCGAGGTTCCGTCCGGCTGCTCATAGCCATACCAGTTGCTTAACCAACGAACGTTTTCCATACTTCCATTGTCCCAGTCCTTCCACAGGGTGATCGGAACAATCGCTTTTCCTTCCGGTGTCTTTGGGTATTTCTCCTGCATCTGCTTTAGTGCATTCAGCAGATCTGTCAGATTGTTCAGCTTGGGAGATCCGATTCCCTTGTAATAATCCCAAGGCATAATCGGACTGGAGTAAGGGATTTCTTCTGAGTATGTTGTTGGGGAAGTGTCTGATACAAAAGTGGGTAAAGCATATATTTTACCTTCAGGATTTATACTTTCGAACGCTGCATTAAAGGGCTTGAAGTGATTGTCCACATATTTGGACAGGTACTCCGTATTTTTGATCCTATCCGTCATATCCATAATCATACCCGCCGGAATTAACTCCTCCAGCTGACTGTTATCAATGATAAGGAGGTCTCCCAAATCTCCCGATGCTGACCTTGTCTTGTATAGCTGATCACCGGCAACCTGTGGAGACAGAATATTTAAGGTGATATTGAACTTATCCTTAATTAGTTTTCCGTACCATCCGGTCTGCTCTCCCTGATAATTTGCTGCGTTGTTAAACACGGTAATCGTCAGCGGCTTGCTATGATCAATTCCTCCACCCGGATCGGAAGTCTCGGTTGCTGTACCTGCATTGTTGGCATTGCTGCTGCATCCGCTGAGTACCGCCGTTCCAAGAAGAAGAGCGGTGCCAAAGATCAGCATAGACTTTCTTGCCAGCTTACTATGTTTATTCATTTACAGCCCCCCAAAAATGATTAATTAATCATAATCGTGCAAATTAACCCTTGACTGCGCCAATGATAATTCCTTTTACAAAAAATCTTTGGAAGATCGGATAAACAAGCAAAATAGGTGCGACAACGATGATAGTAACTGTCATACGAATGGATGTGGTGGTTTGCTTGGTGGATAGACTGGCCATGGCGGTTGATCCGGCATTTTGCAAATTGACCATGGTAGATAGGGAGCTGGCTTGATTGATGTAGTTATACAGAATAAACTGCAAACTATACAATTTGCTGTCCGTAACCAGCAGTAGTGTGTCCTGAAAGGCATTCCACTGGTCCACTGCCGAAAATATAGCGACTGTAGCCAATATCGGTTTGCTGATAGGTAAGATAACCTTGTAAAAGATCGTTATAATCCCGGCACCGTCAATGCTGGCTGCCTGCTGCAATTCCTTCGGCGTTGATTCCACAAACGTTTTTACAAGAATGATAAAAAAAGGAGCTACAATAGCCGGCAGAATGTAGGCAAGGAAATTGTTAGTCAGATGCAGGGATCTCATGGTCAAATACCAGGGGATAATGCCGGCATTAAAAAACATCGTAAGAATGGTAAACCGATACCAGAATTTTTTCCCCCACATATCCTCCTGGGCAAACATGAATCCCAAAAAGGCAGAGGCCCCGACTGTCAAAAGTGAGCCTATTACCGTTCTCCCCAAAGAAATGACAAATGCATTCCATAGTCCAGGGATCTTAAATACGTCAATATAATTCTGGAAGTGGATCCCCTTGGGCCAAAACACAATTTCACCCTTGGCGCTGAGATCGTTGGCGCTGATGGTATTAATGATGATCGAGTAAAACGGATATACACAAACAAAGGCAAAGAGAGTAAACAGGATATAAATGGTAGCCGAAATCATTTTATCGGTTGTTCTGACCTGCATTTTAGTTCTTCTGGAGAAGTTCCGCTTATTTTCTTTGGCCTTCGGAGAAAGTCCAGTCTGGTTGTCACTCATACAATGCCCTCTCCTCTAAACAATTTGGACAGCCCGTTTACGGAAAAAAGAAGCACAATGCTAATCAGACTTTTCAACATACTGATAGCGACGGAAACGGAATAGCTGCCGCCTCCCATGGCTAGATTGTATACATATAAATCTAATACCTGTATGGACTCTTTGTTGAATGCATTCTGGAAAACAAAGTATTGCTCCAGTCCATTGTTCAGGAAGCTGGCAATCTGGAGCATCAAGAGTACAAAATAAGTCGGCAGCATACTTGGCAAAGTCACATGCCTGATAACCTGCATTTTTGTTGCACCGTCAACGTAAGCCGCTTCATACAGAGACTCATCAATGCTCATAATTGCTGCTATATACAAGATGGCCGACCAACCTAGTGATTTCCATGTAATCCATACCCACATAGTAATCCAGACATGGTCCGAGTTCTGAAGTAAGAGTACAGGAGAATCAATAAGTCCCATCTGGCTCAAAAAGCCGTTGACGACGCCTTCACTTGAGAACATAGAAAATGCCAGGGAATATACGAGGACCCAGCTGATAAAGTTTGGAAGAGTGGTTACTGTCTGTATAAATTTGCGAAAACGCACGGCTTTGATCTCTGTCAGGAAAATTGCAAAAAACATGGGAAGCCATGAGAAAAGGATACTCAGCCCGCTTATGCCGAACGTGTTTTTGATGACCTGTAACAGTTGATCAACCTTCACCTGATTTTCTACCAAGGAGCGAAACCACTTGAGACCGACAAAAGGCGCTTGTGATAGCGGGATCGGCGGCATATAGTCAAAGAATGCATAAACCCATCCATAGAGTGGGTAGTATGCAAAAACAGCAAGTAAAACCATAAAGGGCGAGATATAAAGAAATTTTCTAAAAGAATTGCTCCTCATGCTGTGACTGCGCATCTTGTCACTCCTTTTTGTGAAATCAATGCGTTTAAACGACCAACTTTGAGGTCCTCCCCCTTTCATAAACTAGACATACTTCAACTTGAAGATGGCTCCTGATGAATGGTGAATTCTTCAATCCCTTTTATTGATAACGCTTACATAACATAAAACCATAATAAATTAACAGTTCTCTTCAAACAATGACCTATCCTCACCAGTTATTGATCTATTGTTAGATGGAACTTAAAAAAATTAAAATTTATATATTTTGAGACCTAATTTAAATTTTTTCGAACTTCTGAGCAAAAATTCCAAAGGACGCTCTGTCCCGTGAAGAAGAAAAAAAACTGCCCATTCGCTGACAACAAGTTGTGTATAGCTCTAGCAACATCAATCATTGATATGTTCGAATAACAACTCGGATTGAAGCCACCCGTGGGATGGAACTCATGGAATAGTTTTGAAAATGAATTTTAGGATGCTGATTTACTGGCAGAATGATATGGATATGTTCGTGGTTGGGATGTACGGGGAGCAACAGCAATTTTATCGGGAGCCAAATTGACGGTTGCAACGATGTGGAGTACAAAACACATTTCTCTTTATGGAGCATGATGGGATTATCCCAGAATTGCAGCGACATTTCCCTTTGATCAACGGTCAGCTTAAAGAAGTCTATATCAACGTCTCCGTCAGTATAGACTATCTTGAGGACTAGTTTTCAAAGAAAAAGTAGAAAGTAGTGTGATATTTCTTCACATTTCTCTTTCCGCTTTAACCCCTTGCATACTTCTGGTAGTTTCTCGGCGTATGTCCGGTCAATTGTTTGAATTGCCTGCAGAAATGCTCCACATTTTGATATCCGCACCGGGAAGCGACTTCAGCAATGCTTTGAGCATTGTGAATTAAGTATTCTTTTGCCATACGGATTCGGCTGTTGATAACGTCATCCATGCAGGAGATTCCAAACGTTTTTTTGTAGATGTTCTGAAGATAACCAGGACTGATTAGAAGAAAATCCGCCATCTTCGAAACTGTCCAGTAATCGCCCGGGTTAGTTTGAATAGCTGTACGCAGTTTCAGTAGTTTGTAGTATTGAGGTGTAATATCATCTTGGAAGTAGGATTCCCATAGTTTGTTGAACAACGTCCGGAGTAAATAATCGACGGAAGATTCTTTACAATCCCGGTTAAAATTATGCTCGACGACAAGCAATTCAAACAACTTGTGGCAGTAGTCCGGATCACTCAGGGCAAAGGGAACCCCAAGCGGAAGGGGAGATTCCGTAATATAAGGTTCATTGGATTCGAAGCGGATCCAATCATTGATAAAATGATCAGCGCAGGCCCGATAATAGACTTTTTGTAATGGACGATAGAGGATTGCGCTGTGAGCAGGGTATTCCTTGAACCCGCCATTTACCCAGAATTGCGCTGGGGTCTTGGTGATTACAAGAAGCCAGTGATAGCCCACAGGAACATCTATAACAAAATTGCTCGCGTGTGTAGTATTGTACTCAACATAATGAATAAGGGCCATCTTTTCCCCTCCTAGCAAGGATTCCATTATTATAACATAATGAAAAAATAGGATTGAAGAAGAGAAATGCCCATGACATATCGTCTTGGCTATAGTCTAGAACTGGGCTGCTGAATGATCAAGGAGTATACTGACTATCGTCATTATTATACTAATGGTAGTAAAGCCGGTATAAGGTCGAAACGTCTATGCTCAAGAATCTCTTCATAATCGTGAATGAGTCCATCGAAAATGCTCTCCCACGAGCGGTCGAGTGCCAGCTGTCGACCCTCATACCCCATAGCAGCCAGCTTGTGGGGATGCTCTATACTTGCACAAATTTCACGAATAAAAGCATCCGGGGAACGAGGTTCGACAATCATTCCGTTGTGACCGGGTGTGATCAGATCCTTTACCCCGCCTTCATTTACGGCGAGGACAGGCAGCCCCGAAGCCATAGCCTCAAGGACAACATTGCCGAAGGTTTCTGTACTGGAAGGGAAGACGAATAGATCAGCTGAGGCATACAATTGAGCCAGCTCTTCACCGTGCTTATAGCCTGTAAATGTGACATTATGCGGCGCCTGTGTTCTCATCTCTGGGAGAAGGGGACCATCTCCAACGACTAGCCAATGCACCTGAGACTGCATAGACTCAGGCAATTGCTGCATAGCGAGAGATAGGGTGTTGATATCCTTTTCAGGTGCAATCCTTCCCACATAAAGAAGCAGTAACGGTGCGGTAATTCCGTAACGATCGCGGACCTGATGGCTGCGTTTTTTCGGAGTATAGAGATTGCAGTCGATGCCCCTAGACCAAAGCTTTAAACGTTGAAAGCCTTGGACTTGGAGGGAATCGAGTGTTTCGTTGGAGGGCGCGAAGGTAGCATCGCAGGCCCGATGGAACCACTTCATGTACTTCCAATAGAGTGGGACGATTCTTTTCATCCGGTAATATTCAAGATAGCGGTCAAAATGGGTATGGTAGGAGGCGACATGAGGCAGACCATACTTTCGCGCATAACGCAGGCCGCATAAGCCGATATTGAAAGGAGTTGCCAAATGCAGCAGATCAGGACGAAAAGCTTTTAGCTCTGACTGGATGGAGGACATATTCGGCAGCGCGAGTCTACATTCTGGATATAAGAAAAAGGGGATACTGGTAATGGGACGTATGGGATCGGCATAGCTGTCTTCAGGAGCAGATTTCGGCGAAAATAGCAGATGCTCGATACCTCGCCGGTTCAAATGAGTGGTTAAGCGCTGAAGCGTGAGTGAAACACCATTCGTTTGCGGAAGAAATGTGTCTGTAAATAAAGCAAGACGCATAGAACCCCTCCCAGGTACTCTTGATGTCTTGATCATAACAGTCCTTTATTTCATGGAGGTCAAACGGATGTTAAACAGAATATAAAAATCCACGCTTCACGCTACACTTCTTCATATATCCCCTGTAAAAAGGCAATGCTCTCTCCCAAATGTGATTCCGGAGTGCTTTCTAGTATGCCTTGAATATGCGGGCGCTCGTATTTCATATAACGAAGAATCGGCTCGAATTCTAGCCATCCCTGACCCACAGGAACGATCTTGATGGCTCCATCCTGCACGATAAAATCTTTTAAATGAATAATGGCAATTCGATCTCCTAAGAGCTTCAAAGCCTCCGTAATAATAGCTTCTTGATGTAAGTAATTTGTTGGCGACATTAGATTAGCGCAATCCAATATGATCTGAAGATTGTTAGAAGAAATCTCATCCAGCAGTCGGCGAGTTAAGGATGCGGTGTACAGCGGATGATGGAGTCCAGCTTCAATTCCTACCGTCACACCAAAATGCTCGGCCTCTGCCACCATAGCTTTTACCGATGTAATTACCTCTTGAAAAGCCTCTTCTGTAAAATTATCTGTGGTAAACCCAACTCCCACACTTCCGGTTTCCGTACCAACCAGATTAGCGCCGAAATCTCTGGCCAAGCGCAGATGGGTACTGAACGCGGCTAACGCTTGTGCCCGTTTTTGTGGATCGGTGTCTACAATATTTACATAACAGCCAAGCACCGCAATCTGAATACCTGCTTGCCTAAAGGCATTGCCATAATAACTGGCCGTTCCAGGGCTGATAGCCGTAAGATTAGGGGCACTATCAGGAAAAGACTTCTTAAGTGCAAACTGGATATGAGCGAAATGATAGGACTTAATTTTCTCAATTAACTCATGCAATGGAACTTGTGTGAAATCATGTGCTCGAACACCTAGATGAAGGGGAATGCTCATATGATTAATCGCTCCTATTAGCATTGTTGTTTGTGAGGTGCTAATTTGTCCCAATCAAAGGTAACCCCAGTGCCCGTTACTTCAGGAGCAATAGCCATCCCATTGTCTTTATTAATCACTAGAGGACGTGTAGTGTATTGATCGATAGGGAAGCTATGCATTTCGAGATAACCTGCATTTGGCATAGCCGCTAACAAACTAACATGTAATTCCTGCATCCCATGTGTAGAGACGGAGAGGTTATAAGCTTGAGTTAAGTGAGCTACCTTTAACCAGCCTGTAATTCCGCCTATATTGGAAGCATCGGGTTGAGGGAAATCCACATGACCATATTGCAGCATGTGATGGAATTCGGTTAAAGTGCGCAAGTTCTCTCCGCCTGCAACGGCCATTCCTGTTTCTTCGGCAATACGTGCATAGCCGGCATAATCCTCTGGAATTGTTGGTTCTTCTAAGAAGAGAATGTCGTATTTCAAAAATTCGCGTGCGGCTTTTATCGCTTTTTCCACACTCCAGCTCATATTCGCATCGACCATAAACGCCACATCTGGACCGATCAATTGGCGTACCGCAGCTACTCGTTCCACATCTTCGGCTAGTGTTTTTTGGCCTAGTTTAATTTTGACAGCCTTCAAACCCATATCTAAATATTTTTGATTGTTTAGGAGGAGCTTTTCTAATGGGAAATTTAAATCAATCGCGCCGCCATAGCATTTGACCTCATTACTAGCACCACCCAGAAGTTTGTAGAGAGGTTCATCTGCTTTCTTCGCACGTAAATCCCATAATGCAATGTCACAAGCTGCAATGGCGAAACTAGCCAGACCGCCGCGTGCAACATAATGTATTCCCCAGTTCATCTGCTCCCAGATACTTTCTACACAGCTGGCATCTTTGCCAATTAAGATATGTGTTAATTCATACGCAATTAGTGAGCAGATCGCTTTGCCGCCAAATCCGCCAGTATAGGTATAACCTACCCCTTCACGACCGTCATCCGTTCTAATTTTGACAATGGGAACTTCAAAGTGAGTATGCAGGCCATGTTTTGCGTCCTCCATGATTTCTGGCAAAGGGATACGATAGTACTCTGTAATAACTTCTTTAATTAGAGACATCTGTAATCACTCCTTATAAAAGTTGTTGTAAGTTTGATATAGGGGAGGCTGTATTTTGTTTAAGGGCTTGAACCACAAGTTTAGCAATTTGCTGAGCACCTTCATCTGAAAAATGCGTATCATCCGTAACTCCGTTTGGGTAATTGGGATGTATATTTTCTGGAAAATGCATGAATAATTTCTTGGATTCTTCTTCACCTAATAAACAATAGAGCGATTGCGAAGCTGCGAAAATATCAAGCAGCGGTGTTTGCGTTTCTTCAGCTACCTGTCTCATGGCTTCGGGATAAGCGCCTACAGCAAGCGGGTCAAGCTGTCCATCTGAAGTAAATCGGCGGCGACTCACAGAGGTTAGCAGAACGGGAATACCTCCTAACTGCCGAGCAGCTTCTATATATTGAGTAAGGTTGCGGCGATATTCAGTGTCGGGATCGGTGTAACGCAAGGGATCTTCTTTTTTCTCATCGTTATGCCCGAATTGAATAAAAAGGTAGTCGCCAGCTTTGAAGTCTTTAAGGATGGCATCCAGGCGGCCGTCTGATATAAAAGATTTAGTACTGCGGCCATTAATGGCGCGATTCTCAACTCGAACAGAAGTCCCAAAATAACTTTGCAGGTATTCACCCCAGCCGGTCATTGGTTTTTCTCCAGCACCCTTAATAGCCGCAGTGGAATCGCCCGCAATAAATAACGTGGGTGTTATAAGTTCTTCTGTTTTAGTGTAGTGATGTTCCCTTAACCAATTCGCAGCAAGGGAAAGCCATTGCCGGCAATGAGGATGTTCTTTAGCAAGCCCTAAACCATGCCGTCCTTCTTCAAAGATATGTAGTTCAAATGGGATCCCTTGCTCCGATAGTGCATTTGAGAACAACAGACTGTTCTCTACAGGAACGCTGGCATCATTTGCTGTAGTCCAGATAAAAGTTGGAGGTGTCCGTGAAGTTACCTGTGATTCTGATGAAAAGGAGCGCAGCTCCGCTGGAGCTGGATTGTCTCCTAGAAAATGAAGTCGGCTTCCCATGTGGGCATAAGGCGCTTGGAAAGTGATCACTGGGTATCCTAGCAGAAGAAGATCTGGTTTCTCTGCTCTTGTGGTAGAGAAGATAGACGCTAGGTGTCCGCCTGCCGAAAATCCGATCATCCCAACTTTGTTTGAGATTACATTCCAATGTTGTGAGGCGCCCCTAATCCACCTCAGAGCTTCCTCAACATCATCTAACAGTGAAGTGACGCTAAAATCTCCGACCTGATAATCTAATACACCGGCATGAATACCTAGACTGTTCAGCCAATGAGCGACTGGTGCTCCTTCATGTTTAGCTAAATGCTGGTAACCCCCTCCAGGCAATACCAATATAAAAGGGCGTGGCTGGTCCGTCTTAAGCGGATAGAGGGTAAGTAACGAGGTTTCCGGAGAAAGCTCAGCTTGCTCTGTAGGGTTAGGGTGTAGACGAAAGCTCAACATTTCGTTCCATTTCCTCCTTAAAAGGGTATATGCACACGTTAACATATTTTCAAAAAAAAGAGAGACTCTTTTTTTTTTGATTCCACCTGAGCAGTATTTATGGTCTTTTTTACATCGATTCGTCAAAGGTGGATTTAAGTTTTGTGCCAGCATTGTGCTCCCGGTATTGTCCAGGTGTCATGCCTTCCTGTTTACGGAAAGAGCGAATGAAGTTCTGAGAATTGTTGTATCTTAATTTGGCTGCAATATCTTTAATGGGCATGTCGGTTTCCTTTAGCCATTTTTTCGCCATTTTAAATCGGTACATTGTTAAATATTCGCTAAAATAGTACTGGGTCTCCTTGCGGAAGACACTGCTGATATAGTTGGCATTATAATGCAGACGTGAAGCACACTCTTCTAAAGTAAGATCGGTATCATAATCATGCTGTATCAAATCGATGATCTTCTCGGAAATGTTGTGGTATTGCGCATTCTGTCTGCTGTTAAAAATCTTGATCATCGGATAAATGACCATGCTCCAGAACCAATCCTCAATCTCCGTCACAGTATGAAGATCATGCAGCTCCTCAAATATGGAACCATTGGCATGATAAATTTGATTCAAGCTAATACCGGATTCCTGCATCATAATGAGTAAATTATTGAGCAGGCGCGTCAACGGGATCTGGTACTCCTGCGGTGACAGCTCTTGGGCAAAGATCGATTTAAAGAGAAAATGAATAAGCTCCTTGGCTTTTTCCGTTTCAGCCAGCTTGATAGCATCCAGTAAATCATTTTCTTTATGGGTAGGGTAGTTCAAGTTCAGATAATGTTTGCCAGAGTTAATATTTTCGTACTGGATAATGACACCCTTGCCAAGCTTAATCCGATGCTTTAGTGCTTCAAGGCCTTCTCTGTAAGCAATGGATAACTTCGGTAAGTCGTGGAAGGGAAGGCTCAGCCCAATACTCACCTGTACTTTGAGGTAATTATTGATTTCTTGTTGAAGCTTCTCCGTAAGTGAATATAGAGTTTTGTGAAAAGACTGAGTATCACAGTTCGGACTCCCCAATAATACGACCACCGCATGGTCCATAATTACAGGAGCCAGTCGTTGTTCAGGGCAGACTAACTCTTCAATCATATTATGGGCAGCGAATAATAAAAGATTAAGATCTTTTTTCTCATAACTGGAATCTTCGGCAAAATCGATCGACAACGTAATCACAGCCATCGTCTTCCATTCTTCGAGTTGCTTGTGATAGCCGAATTGCTCCAGCTCTTCGAGCAGATCACGCTTCTTAACGTTGCCATGGAAAGCATTGATTAAGAAGAAGGTACGAACCTGCTGGATATGCTGACGGACTTCTTTTTCCAGCTGAGATTTAGATTGAAATAAAGAATGAACCTGTTCTCCGATAATCTGAAATTCATTTGTATGTCTGGATTTGATATCCGTTTTGCGTTGGCCCATCTGATTGAGAAGTCTTTCAATAGGTGTATACATCCGTCTTGATCCGATCCATGCCAAGAGAATGGAGAGAAGAAGCATAAAAGTACATACGAATATCGTAAACAGACCGATTTTTTGAGACTCTTTCGTTAAACTTTCCATGGATGTGACCGAAAGATAAACCCAGCCATTCATCTGAGAGCGCATGTAAGTGACAGCGTAATTTTTCTTGTGGATCACGGTTTTGAACTGCCCTGAAAGTTTGGAGGGATTAGCAATGAAAGAATCTTCTGTAAATCCGCCTTCCCTCATAGGCTTCCCGATCAAGTTGCGGTCCGGATGGAGCAAGAACCGACCTTCCTTATCCAGAACGATAATATCGTCGAGTGGCTGTACATCAGAATTAATGAAATCTTGAAGACTGCAGACAGGAATATTAGCTAAGGCGAGCCCATACTTTTGCAGCTTATTGGTCGGGAGTTTCTTGATAAGACTAATGCTGTAGTTACAGCCAGTAACGTTGATGCTTTCCTCGCTATAAAATAGGGAGGATGGGTTCAAAATCCACGAGGTATCTTCGGCGATATTCATCAGATTTGAGAGCTGTGCATAGTTCTTGTATTCATCCAAACGATAGACTCCCGAATTTTTGATCATCCAATTTTGCTGCTGATTTAATAAGATGACATCTTCCAGCTTCGTATCGAAGGATTGCATATTGCGAATTTCGTTTCTTAAATCATTGTACAAAATGAAATCGGTTTCATTTAAAGGGTTATTTAGTGCTTTTTTTAATACACTGGAGTTGATCACTTGGTTTAATGTTTGATTGACAGTTGTTAACTTATGTTCTACATTTGAGGTGATTTGTAAGATAAGTTCCATTTTACTGTTGTTAACGTTTTTCTGAATTTCTTTTGATGATGTGAGATATGAAAAAGAACCGATGAACAATACAGGCAGCGTGCTAATTACAAAGGCAAACATCGTTAGCTTACTTAGAAAGCTTAATGGTCTCACGAGACTCAGCACCTTTACTTATGTAGAAGTAGACACTTGTTCTAAGTGTATGTAACTTGGTAGTAAATAACAATAATCATCTCGCTTCGCGATAATCATTAGCTCTAATTATGCTTATAAAATGTAAAATCTTCAAGCTTTCAGGTGATAATCCTTACAATATCTAGGAGGCCACAAAATGTCTAGAGTATCAATGGATAGAAGGGCAACGATGTATTTCTGTTTATTTGCTTTGCTCGTTTTCTCTTTATTAAGCGCTTGCAACAATAAGGAATCTGCCGATTCCGGCCCAAAAGTGTCTCCCCCGAGTATCTCAATTTTGGCGCCCCTTCATTTTCCGCAACAGCCCTCGAAAGAGATTATGGCAGAGATCGAAAGGCTGACAGGTGTGAAGCTAGATATAAGGTGGGTTCCAGAGGGTGTCTACACGGATAAGATGAACACGGCGCTTACAACCAATTCCCTCGGAAAGGTCACATTTGTAAAATTCTCAGATTATAATCTGGTGAAAAATGCTATTCGTTCGGATGCCTTTTGGGAGATCGGCCCATACCTTCAGGAGTTCTCCAATCTTAAACAACTGAACCCCGCCATTCTTAAGCAGACTTCTGTAGATAGTAAGATCTATGGCTTATATACGGAACGCCCCTCTTCCAGACAGGGGGTTATTATACGCAAGGATTGGCTCGACAATCTTCATTTAAATAATCCGCAAACACTGGATGAACTATATGAGGTCATGAGACAATTTACATACAACGATCCAGATCAGAATGGCAAACAGGATACCTACGGATTAGTCGATCGAAATGATCTTGTGTATGGGGTATTTAAGACGTTAAGTTCGTATTTTGGCACACCAAATAATTGGAAACTAGAGAATCATCAATTTGTACCTGAATTTGTGACCGCTGAGTATATGAACACTATGAATTTCATGAAGAAATTATATGATGAGAAAATTATTAATCAGGATTTCGCCTTAACGAGCAAAGAAGTACAACGCGATAAGTTCATTAATGGTATTGCTGGTGTATTTATCGGCAGTATGACAGATGTAAAGCGGCTGTCTATTGAAGCTCAGAATTTGAATCCAAAGGCAGAACTTACATTAATCAATCGGATCGAAGGGCCTGAAGGATATAAGGTGTGGTCGATACCCAATTATAATGGACTCTATCTCTTCTCCAAAAAAGCCATTGCTACTGAGGATGAACTCCGCCAGGTACTCGAATTCTTTGATCGAACCATGGATAAAGATGTAGCGAATATAATGATGTATGGGTTTGAAGGGCGCCATTATAAGCTTGAGGAAGGAAAAATCATTCTTCCCGAGGAGACTTCGGAGCTGCGGGTGCAAGAAGTAAATCCGTTATATTCTTTGATGATTGCAGACATTAGTAATAAGAACATTATGGAGGTGGCTCAGAAGGAGCAATTGACCTCACTTGCGGATCAGCTAAGTAAAGATAATGAATCTTTTCTGGTCGACGATCCGACCGTGTCTTTAAGCTCTTCTACCTATGATGAAAAGAATGTGGAATTGTCTACAATCATTGTGGACGCTACGTACAATTACATACTAGGCAATATAACCGTTGAGGGATTCCAGAAGGAAGTTGAGAAATGGAGAGCCAACGGAGGAAATCAGATTATTAAGGAATATGGTGAGGCTGAGCTTGGGATAGAGAAGTAAATAGGTTAGTTTGATCCACTGCGGATGACGCAGTGGATTTTTTTGTGTTATCACCATAATCATTTGCTCAGATCCCTTTAAGAACGGCCCTTTATGGGGAAATGATTGTTTTCGTAACTTTGCCAACGATGTAATGTGGGACTCGTAACCAATACAAATTATGGAGGTCAAAATGGTATGAAGAAGAAATCCTTCACCATGTTGTTGACATCACTGTTAGCACTCAGCACATTGCTGGCTGGATGTGGTGGTAACAACAATCAAGCAAGTTCTGAAACTGCAAGTAGTGAGAGCACTGCTAAGCCGGTAGAGACAGAGGCAGCAAAAGAAGATGTAAAAGAAGAGCCGACACAAATCAAGATTATGCTTCCATTAAATACGACTGATACACCACCTGACACGATTAAGAATGAAGTTGAGAAATTGACCAACACGAAGTTGACGTACCAATTTTTCCCTGCTGATACTTACGAAGAAAAACTGAATTCATCTTTTGCGACTGGCTCACTGCCGCAAGTGACGTATTTAAAGAATCAAACAACCTTCATTCAGATGAAAGAAGCGATTAAAGACGGTCAGTTCTGGGAAATTGGTCCTCTCTTAAGTGAATTCCCGAATCTGAGTAAATTGAAACCTGAAATTCTGAATAACACCAAAGTGGATGGCAAGTTGTACACCTTGTATATCGGCCGCCCTCTGGCACGTCAAGGGATCATCTATCGGAAAGACTGGGCAGATAAATTAGGACTTGCTGCACCAGCTAATGTAGATGAATTGTTCGAAATGGCTAAGGCCTTCACGGAACAAGATCCAGACGGTAATGGAATAAAAGATACTATAGGTATTGTTGACCGTAATGAGTTGACCTATGGTGCGTTTAAAACAGTCTCATCTTGGTTTGGAACTCCGAACTCATGGGGAGAGAAGGATGGCAAATTAGCACCTGAATTTACCTTCGATGAGTATTTCGATACGATGGACTTCTTCAAAAAAGTTCGTGAAGGCGGATACATGAACCAGGATTTTGCTGCTACTAGTAAAACGGATGCTGTAAACATGTTTACATCTGGTAAAGCAGGGCTCTATATCGGAGGCTCTATACAAGATATAGATACCCTCAACAAAGATACCATTAAGCTTTTCCCTGATGCTGTTCTAGATACGCATAGTATGGTTGCGAGTCCAGAAGGTAAATATGCGCAATGGATGATTCCCGGGTATAACAATGTCGTCATGTTCCCGAAATCTGCTGTGAAGGATGAGGCAGAACTCAAGAAGATCCTTGCTTTCTTTGACCAAATGATGACACCAGAAGTAGCTAACTTGATGTATTGGGGAATTGAAGGGACTCACTATACCGTTGTAGACGGTAAAGCGAAACCTGCGGATGACAAAGATTTGATCGAACGTGAAGTTAAGGGCTTCAAGGATAGTGTTATCGGAGAATACGAAACTAATGGCATGTACCAAAGTTATAACGTTCTGCCAGGCCGTATTCATGCAGAAGAATTGGTACTTGAGAACGTTAAAGTGGGTGTAGCAGATCCAACAGTGGCTATGGACTCAGCTACCTACACTGAAAAAGGTGTTGAGATTCAACAAATTATTACAGATGCAACCTACAAGTATATGTATGGACAGCTCGACAGAGCTGGATTTGAAAAAGAGGTTGAGAATTGGAAGAGCCGTGGTGGAGATAAAATTATTGAAGAGTACAACGCTTTATACAAAAAATAGTAACCCGTGCTCGAATAGTTAAACGATATAGCTGAAAAGGTTGTTGATCTTGTTTCAACAACCTTTTCTATTCCTCACAGGGTTCAGTAATATCGTGTTTGAATAAAGAAGGAGAAAGGAAGAGTATCATGCAGGATGTCACCGCACAGCCTAGTTCAGCCCCTAAAATGCAGCCTGAGCCAGAGATTTATAAAAGCAGCAGCGTACTAAAAAAGCGGCTGTGGAGAAATAAATTGCTCTACGTCATGCTAATACCGGGAGTGCTATATTTTATTATTTTTAAATATCTCCCTATGTATGGATTAATTATCTCATTCCAAGACTATAAGCCTTATAAAGGAATAATGGGCAGTGATTGGGTGGGTATGAAGCATTTCAGCAGGTTGTTCACAGAGCCGGATTTCTTAAATATATTGGTGAACACACTTGTGCTTTTCGGGATGAATATTCTTATCTATTTCCCGATTCCGATCATCCTTGCCCTGATGTTAAATGAACTTCAAGGCTCCTTTTTCAAAAGAACTTTTCAGAGTCTTTTCTATATACCCCATTTTTTGTCGTGGGTTATCGTCGTCTCCATTTCATTTGTTATGGTCACGATGGATGGAGGGATCATCAACGAGTTACTTTCCTATTTTGGATTTAAACAAATCAATTTCCTGCTTGACCCAGGATGGTTCAGGCCCATGTATATTATTCAGGTGATTTGGAGAGAAGCAGGCTGGGGAACGATTATTTATCTCGCTTCCATTGCTGCCATCGATCCAGGGCTTTACGAAGCATCACGTATGGATGGAGCTGGACGAATCAGACAAGTCTGGCATATTACTCTTCCAGCGATTAGAGGGGTAATTATCACATTATTTATTCTGAAAATTGGTTCCGTTCTTGATCTTGGATTTGAACATGTATATCTGCTACTTAACTCCATGAATCGAGAAGTCGCGGAAATTATCGATACGTATGTTTATACTGCTGGTCTAAGACAAGGACAGTTTAGTTACAGCACAGCCATTGGATTCTTTAAATCGATTGTTGGCTTGATTATGGTAATGTCGGTCAATAAATTATCTAAGAAAATGGGCGAAGAAGGCGTTTATTGATATGTTCTGGGAGGAATTGAAATGGTACATGATAAAACAATCAGTAGTAGAATTTTTTCGGCTATAAACTTTACGCTGCTAGCGCTCATAGCTTTAATTACCATACTTCCGATTATGCACGTTGTAGCAGGCTCATTTACAACGACTGCAGAGCTAGCGGCTAATAAATTTGTACTGATACCAAAAGTGTGGAGTCTGGAAGCTTACAAGTATATCTTCTCAACGAATACAATATTTAAAGCCATGGGTGTTTCCATTGGTGTCACGGTGATTGGTACATTCTTCAGTTTGTTAATCACTTCTCTGATGGCTTACGCTCTTGCTAGAAGAGATCTGGACGGACGTAAAGTGGTTAACTTTATGGTTGTGTTCACCATGCTCTTTCATGGTGGAATGATCCCAACTTTCCTCGTAGTGAAGGAATTAGGACTAATAGATACGTACGCATCACTTATTCTACCTTCAGCGATTAGTGCATTTAACATGATCATCCTTAAAACATTTTTCCAGAATATACCAGATGGTCTGGAGGAGTCAGCCAAAATTGATGGTTGTAATGACTTCGGAATTTTATTTCGAATTGTATTGCCACTATCCTTACCTGCGTTAGCGACTATCGGATTGTTCTATGCGGTTACGTATTGGAATACCTACATGAATGCGATTCTGTATTTGGATGATAGTACGAAGTGGCCAATACAGGTTCTACTGAGACAAATTGTTGTGCTTGCCAGCGGTATGGATCACAGCGCTACACTGGACGCTGCTGCTCCACCGCCAGATCAAACGATTAAAATGGCTGTTATCGTTGTAGCTACTCTACCAATACTATGTGTATATCCATTCCTGCAAAAGCATTTTGCTAAAGGAGCTATGTTAGGTTCTATGAAGGGCTAATAAGCATTGAAAGAGAGAATATTCTGATGGAGGGAGTTTGGAGATGACTGTCAGTGCACCAACAACACCCATAGAGTGGGCAAAAAAAGCTTGCGATTCATTAATGGATACTTACAAGGCGGGAGAACTTCCTCCAGCTCATCGTTGGCACTACCATCAAGGTGTATTTTTATGCGGTATGGAGCTATTGTGGAATGTATATCAAGAAGACCGCTATATTCAGTATATTCAGGCATACGTGGATGATTTGGTAGATGAATACGGTAACTTTTATTTTGCCCGTGATGAGTTAGATGCCGTTCAAGCCGGACAACTGCTGTTTAACCTTCATAAGCGGACAGGTAAACTCAAGTATCGCATTGCTGCAGAGAAGCTGAGGAATTTATTGCTTACGTTAAACAAAACCTCTGAGGGTGGGTACTGGCATAAGGATAAATATGCTAACCAAATGTGGTTAGACGGGCTTTATATGGCAGGTGTATTCTCGTTAAAATATGCTAATGTCTATGGCGATTCTAGCTTGCGTGATACGGTTCTCCATCAGGAAAAGTTAATGCGCAAGCATATGAAAGATGAGACAACCGGGTTATTATATCATGCTTGGGACGAGAGTCGCCGGATGCCGTGGTCGAACCCGGAGACAGGCTGTTCACCAGAATTCTGGAGCAGATCGTTAGGGTGGTATGGTCTCGCATTGTCGCAATTTCTTGATCTGTTGGCCGTCCATGATCCCGCTCGAACTGGATTATCTTCTACTTTAAGTGAATTCGTTGATGCCCTTATTCGTTATCAAGATCAAGAGAGTGGGCTTTGGTATCAGGTCGTGGACAAGGGGCACGAGCCGGATAATTGGCTTGAGACCTCAGGGTCATGTTTATTTGTCTACACGATTGCCAAAGCCGTGAAGCATGGCATTGTAAGTGATACAGAAATGGCTATAGCTGCAGCTAGAAAAGGCTATGAAGGGTTAACCAGGTTGATTCAGTGGGATGACCAGAATAGATTAATTTTGCCGGACATCTGTATCGGTACTTCGGCTGGGGATTACGAGAGTTATGTCACTCGACCTAAAGTTAAGAATGATTTACATGGCGTGGGCGCGTTGGTGATGGCTTGTGTGGAGATGCAGAGTTTAATTCAAGATTGATTCGTTCGTACATTACTATACAATGACTTGATTCTCTCGGACTGAGAATCAAGTCCTATTATTTTGTGGGAGAAGGTAGTACTTAAATTTAATAACATTCAGGGGGTTGGGATGAAGAGATCACATTGGGCAATTCACACGGCAGACTCTATCATGGCGAGGACACCAAAGCTCTATGAGGATAAAGGCTACAACGGAAGCTGGACCTATGACTATGGTGTGGTGTTGAATGGATTTGAATGGCTGTGGAAGCAAACTGGCGATGCGAAGTATATGCAATTCATTCAAGATCATATGGATTACTTTATTCAGGAAGATGGCAGCGTTAAGGGCTATCATTTGGACGAGTACAATATCGATCACATTAATAACGGGAAATTATTATTCACACTATATAAAGAAACCAAGCAGGAAAAATATAAACAAGCGGCTACCTTATTTAGAAAACAGCTAAAGGCACATCCGCGAACCTCGGAAGGCGCTTTTTGGCATAAAAATATCTATCCCTATCAAATCTGGTTGGATGGTCTTTATATGGGTGCACCTTTCTATTTGGCCTACTTGCTAGCCTTTGAGGAAGGGCAGGGGCTTGAAGATGTGACGAAACAATTTATTTTATGTGAGAAGCACACTAAAGATACGGAAACGGGTCTGCTATATCACGCATGGGATGAACAACATATTCAGCCTTGGTGTGACCCCGAGACAGGGCTATCTCCTAACTTTTGGGCGCGTTCACTTGGCTGGTATCTTATGGCTTTAGTTGATGTTCTAGAGTTATTGCCGAGTGAGCATGCTGATTATCCAGAACTGGTCCGAATTCTAAACGATACTTTAACTGCTGTGAAGAAATATCAGGATCCTGAATCAGGAGTCTGGTATCAAGTAGTGAATCTGGGGGAACGCAAAGGGAATTATTTAGAAGCTTCTGCTTCCAGTATGATTGTGTACGCTATGGCAAAAGGTATTCGATTAGGCGTGTTAGAGGCTAGTTGGTACGAACCGTTAGACCGCGCGTTCCAAGGACTTATCAGCGAATTTGTACTAGAAACCAAAGAAGGTTGGGTCAATCTAAATAAAAATTGCCAAGTGGCGGGGTTAGGTGGAGTGGACCAAAGAGATGGTACCTTTGCTTATTACATTAGTGAGCCTATTGTCACGAATGACCAAAAAGGTGTGGGTGCTTTCCTACAAGCCTGTGTGGAATACGAACAATTAAGAGGCTGGATCTGATATAGAACAGGAGTGCTATAGTATGTCCGTATATAATATTGACGATTTTGGTGCGCTTAAGAATAGCGGAATGTTAGCGACAGAAGCGATTGCGCGTGCGATTGAAGCGGCAAGTGAGGCTGGTGGAGGAACTGTTTATGTGCCAGCTGGCACTTACTATACGGGTGCGATTGTTATGAAAAGCAATATTGAATTAAATTTAAATCCAGGAGCGATCCTTTCATTCAGTACGAACCCTGTGAATTACCCTGCGGTGGAATGTAGATGGGAAGGGGTGAAGCAGCAGGTTCATACACCTTGTATTCATGGTAAAGGTTTAGTCAATATATCGATTACCGGAAGCGGAACTATTAATGGTAATGGTAAGGCATGGTGGGATGTATTTCGGAACCGTCGGGAAGAGCTAAAGTACCCCCGTCCGACTTTGATTGGCTTTGATAGCTGTCAGCGGGTAACGATTAAGGATGTCTCGCTGGTGAATTCTCCTAGCTGGACCGTTAATCCTGTGGCCTGCTACAATGTGACGATTGATAACCTGTCCATTTTGAACCCGGCTGATTCTCCGAATACAGATGGTATTAATCCAGAGTCCTGTACGAATGTTCGGATAAGTAACTGCAATATTGATGTAGGTGATGACTGCATTGCTATCAAAGCAGGAACTGAAGATACGAAAGAACGTATTCCATGCGAGAATATCACGATCACAAACTGTACCATGGTTCATGGGCATGGTGGAGTTGTTCTTGGAAGTGAAATGAGTGGAGATATTCGGAATGTAACCATTAGCAACTGTGTTTTTAAGCAAACCGATCGTGGCATTCGTATGAAATCAAGACGGGGTCGTGGTGGAACTATTGAAGACATTAGGATCAGTAATATTGTAATGGAAGACGTCATTTGTCCATTTACTCTGAATCTATACTATTTCTGTGGGCCGCGCGGGAAAGAAAAGTATGTGTGGGATAAAAATCCTTATCCGATCACTGATGAAACGCCATGCTTTAGACGCATCCATTTCGCCAATATTACCGCACGTAATGTTCATGCTGCTGCGGGATTCTTATATGGACTGGCGGAGCAGTATGTATCGGAGATTACTTTTTCAAATATTGATATCTCTATGGCAAGTAATGCGGTTCCCGGGCATCCGGATATGATGACAGGAATCGAGAACATGAACAATCGCGGATTTTTCCTAGGCAATGCAAGGGATGTACAATTCCAACAGGTGACTATCGAGAATCATGAAGGACCTGCTTTTTACATTGAAAATGGCGAAGCCATAGAGATCGTGAATTGTCAGTCCAAGAACACGAAAAAGCCGGAGAAACTAGTAGAACAAGTTACCGTTTCGCCCACAGAACAGAATGTGTGTCCGTAAAGGGGGGAAGCCATGGCGCCGGATAAACTGAAGGAACTGTTAGGCGATCTTCCAACGGATAAGCCGATTTCGGTAACTGTGATAAACCAAGAGGAACGGGACGGATATCGCCTCGAATCCCTTTTGCTTGATCTGAATGGATTGGAACGGGTTCCTGCTTATGTTGCTATTCCTTTGGATGGAGAAGGACCGTTTCCGCTGGTTGTCTTTAATCATTCTCATGGGGGGAATTACGCGAATGGACGTAATGAGTTTGTTCGCAGCAGCGCCTATTTGCAACAGCCCTCTTTTGCTAAAGCCCTAACGGAGATGGGGTACGCTGCTTGCTGTATCGATATGTGGGGCTTTAATGAGCGTGGCGGTAAAACTGAGAGCGAGCTAGTGAAGGAAATGCTATGGAAGGGGCAGGTCATGTGGGGCATGATGCTGTATGACAATATTCGAATGCTGGATTACATGTGCCAACGTGAGGATATTGACGCTTCCCGAATCGCAACAATCGGCATGTCCATGGGTGGTTTGATGGCATGGTGGCTGGCTGCATTAGACGAACGGGTCGGAGTGATTGTCGACATCTGTGGTCAAGTAGATGCACATACCCTAATTGCTGTAAGAGGATTAGACCATCATGGCTACTATTCATATGTGCCCGGGTTATTGAAGCATTACACAACGCTCGACATTCAAAAGCGGATCGCTCCCCGCCCGCGAATGAGTCTAGTAGGCAGAAACGATCGGTTATGTCCGATTGAAGGTGTTGAGCATCTGGCTCAAGGATTGTCTGAAGCTTACCAAACAGCAGGGAGCCCAGAACATTGGCAACCGCTAGTGGGAAGTGGAGGGCATATGGAGACTCTGGAAATGCGGACGTTATGGCAGCAATTTTTGGCGAAGTATCTCTAAAATCCATGGAAGGGAACAGACAACAATGCTAGTAGTGGGCAAAGAATCCTTTTGCGATTATCGCACCATTCAAGAGGCGATAGATTCGCTAGAGGGTGAGCCAACCAGCCAAGCGGTTACGCTCTATATTTTATCCGGCATCTATCAAGAGGCAGTTCGGATTTACCGTTCTAATCTTACGGTTATAGGACTTGGCTACGTGGAAATAACCATGAACCGTTATGCCAAAGAGCGTGATGAAGCGGGAGAAGAAATCAATACGTTTGCTACTCCAACGTTATTTCTGGGCGGCAGTCATTTGGTATTAGAGAATCTGGTGATAACCAATAGTGCTGGGCAGGGAGAGCGTATTGGGCAGGCTTTAGCCGTCTATGCGCATTGCGACCAAACCGTATTCAGAAATTGCATCTTTAAGGGGTATCAGGACACATTGTTCACCGGACCTTTACCACCTGCTCCACGAGAGCGAAGGGCATTCGGAGGTATTCCGCTGAGAGAACATCACGCCCAGTATCGTCAGTTATATCAGTATTGCTATATAGAAGGAACCATCGATTTTATTTTTGGCGGTGCCACGGCTTATTTCGATCAATGTGAGATTCGCAGTTTACGTCATAATGAGAATCTTTCCGGTTATATAACAGCAGCTTCGACACCCGAGGGACAGTCACATGGTTACATTTTTAAGAATTGCTTCTTAACAGCCGATCCTGATATTGCTCCAGTGTTTCTAGGACGTCCTTGGCGCGAGTACGCGAAGACCGTGTTTGTGGGTTGTCAGATGGGCTTGCATATTCATCCTATGGGCTGGGACAACTGGAATAACGCAGCGAATGAGCAAACCGTTAGTTATCAGGAATATGGCGTGAAGGATGCTGCGTCCCTGAGGAAGAAGCGTGTTCCATGGGCAGATTGCTTTGAGGGTGGGGGAGAAGCGCTGGATAAAGAGTTTGTTTTTGCTGGGACGGAGTTTTGGAAGCAAGTACTGTAATTGATTAATCTTTCAAAAAATGAGGCAGTCCTGGACGAGTGTAAAGAGTCCTTGACTGCCGTTTTTATTTCTTTTGTTTTCTTTCAATATAAATCCAAGTGTGATATATCAACCAGAATATCATAGGAACTAATAAAACATAGGGCCTCTGGTGTGCTGGAAGAAAGGAGTATAAAAATAGCCCAATTATTATCGTTGGTAACACTAGAATAAAATACTTTTTCCAATGCATGTTCTTCCCTCCCAATGGTTTAATACTTACATCCTTTAAGTGTTAATGTCCTCGTATGTCTAGATCACTTAATGGATAATTACTACTGCCCCAAGTGTAAACAATATAATAGTTAACTAGTTTTTCATCTGCTTTCAATGCTTTGAATTTCAAATCACGATGTTCAATAAAGGCAATGTTATTACTCACTTGCTTTTCAACGATGTAACTCCAATCATTCTCGCGATACTTTGCATAAAAATTATTTAATTGTTCCAAAGTTTGTTCTGATTTGATTAAAATAGCGCCAAAAAATTGCATTCCATTTCCATTCCCCATTAATTTCCCAGCGGATGATAAAGCATCTACCCTTTCAGTTTTATCCGGCAAAGATAATTCCATTAGATTTTTCTTTGTGGAATATGCAATGTAATTGTTAATAAATGGAGTGGATACGATTGGTAAAATAAGAGCAACCACTGCAATGATTAAAATGATTATGAATGTTTTTTTCAAGTTTACCCCTCCCTTTTATCAGAGATCTTCCGATTCTTCCAATACATTCCTGTAACTGTTTATTCTATTAAAGGTAATGATCCTCCTGCCTGCTATAGTAACTTGTAACAACCATTAAATTATCCGAACGAACTACTTTGTAATTATTCCAATCTTATGAGATAATAGAGTTTTTCCGTTGATTCTATTTTTCATGGCATACGTGATATGCCTGATCAAATATTGGAGGTAGGCTTGTTGGCGACACAGTATCCTTTTGAATATGATCGGACCAGACCTTTTATGGAGCAAGTAGGAGAATGGGTCGGAGATGTATTTTATGAAATTCTTCCTGAGGCAGGATTTGAAGTCCGTGATGAACAGATTTACATGGCGTTTCAGGTGGAGCGAGCTTTTGCTGAGAAAAAGACGATTTTTGCTGAGGCAGGGGTCGGTACGGGTAAGACTTTAGTGTATTTGTTATATAGCATTTGTTATGCGCGGTATATGGGCAAACCAGCGATTATCGCTTGTGCGGATGAGTCATTGATCGAGCAGCTTGTGAAACCGGAAGGCGATATTGCCAAGCTTGCGAAGCATCTGAATATGAATATTGATGCCAGACTAGCGAAATCTCCGGACAAGTATATGTGTCTGAAAAAGCTGGATCACGCACGCAACAATGATGATGGGAGCTTGCCGCTGGAGAGTTTATACAGTACTCTACCTGATTTTGTACATTCTCATGCACCGATGCAGCAGTTCCATGCCTATGGCGACCGTAGGGACTATCCAGATTTGAACGATGAGCAATGGAATAAGATCAATTGGGATACGTTTCAGGATTGTTTTACTTGCGATATGCGTCACCGCTGTGGGCAGACGTTGTCCCGTGATCATTACCGGAAATCAAGTGACTTGATCATTTGTTCTCACGATTATTACATGGAACATATTTGGACTTATGAAGCGCGTAAGCGAGAGGGTCAAATTCCTTTACTTCCAGAGCATTGTGCCGTTGTTTTTGACGAAGGGCATTTGTTAGAATCTGCCGCCATGAAGGCGTTAGGCTATAAAATGAAGCATGTTGTCTTTGAAGAGCTCATCTCTCGTCTGCTGCAGAATGAGATTCGTGAGACGCTCGCGGTACTTATTGATGAAGCGATTATGCAAAGTGAGCAGATGTTTAAATACATTCGTCGTCAATGCCGCAGCATTCCTGGATCGGATCGAAAAAGCATTGCGCTTAATGCACCGCTAATCCGTGAGGTGCACCGCATGCGTAGTGTAATTGCTGCTATTGAAGAAGAATTAGTATTCGAAAGTGGACTTTACACGATTGATGAATATCAATTGCGGATTGTGGAAGAACGCTTGGAGACCATAGAGATTGCCTTGAGATTGTTTGAGGATTCAGGTGCATTAATCTGCTGGGCGACAGAAGATAGCGATGGCTTAACGCTGTCGGTAATGCCACGTAATGTTAAGGAAGTACTCCAAGACAGCTTGTTCACGCAAAAAATCCCAATCGTATTCTCTTCGGCTACCTTATCCGTGGATAAATCATTCCAATACTTGAAGGATAGTCTTGGGATACACGACTTCCTGTCTTTCTCTGTAGACTCACCTTATGATTATGAGCATCAGATGAATGTCTATGTGCCAGAGCTTCGGAGCGGTGATTTTGCTGAAAAAATGGAGATCTCTCTAAAGCTTATTCAGCAGACTGAAGGAAGAGCCCTGCTGCTGTTCCGTACTCGGGAAGAACTTCTGCAGTTCAAGCAGCTCAGCTCGCAGACAGCAGAATCAAGCAAGTATTCTTTCCTCTTTGAAGGAGATCAAGAGATCAGCTATCTAATCTCAGCTTTTCAAAGGGATGAGCATAGTGTGCTTTGTGCGGTAACGCTATGGGAAGGACTAGACATACCAGGACCTTCACTATCTAATGTAATCATTTGGTCACTGCCTTATCCGCCGCTCGACCCTGTATTTATGGCGAAACGTGCGGAGACCTCCAATCCTTTTGAAGAGGTGGATTTGCCATACATGCTGCTGAGACTTAAACAAGGGATGGGACGTCTGATCAGAACGGGCACGGACCAAGGAATTGTGACGGTGCTTGCGGAAGCCGAAGGACAACATCCGGTTCACGAGTATATAACTTCTGTACTACCGAAGGGTACTAAGCTTCAGACGCTGGAAGTGTGAATGTAATATAGGAACACAAACGACGCTCTTTTGGTGAGGCGGCTGCTCTGGCATGCTGCTTCTCGAAGGAGCTTTTTTTGCGCAAATTCAAGCATAAGGATTACTAATCTTACAGATAGTATATTGGTATTTAACTTTCGAGCCATGGCGTATTATTGTTGATTCATGGGGGATATACATACCTCCGTCATCTAGAGATTCATACAAGGGGTGTATACGACATGGGGGATTCACAGGGATTATACCAATCGAACCATAAGAAACAGGTTGGTTTTGCGCTTGGCATTGGATTGACCTTAATCATTGCATTAGTCGCAAAGTATTTAGCAGGCTTTCCATTTCTCTCTATTATGGGCCAACTGGTCATTGCCATTTTAATCGGAATTATTTGGCGGGCAACCGTCGGAGTGCCGGGCACGATCACTCAAGGGACTGATTTTTCCAGCAAAAAGCTACTGCGTTTAGGAATTATCCTGCTTGGTATGCGGTTGAATTTAATGGATATCGTAGCTGCGGGGCCAAGAGTATTTCTACTGGCTGTTATCGTGATCGTATTTACGATCTCTGTTGTTTACGGGCTTGCTCGACTGTTCAAGGTTGATAAACGACTCAGTATCTTAACTGCCTGTGGAACAGCGATCTGCGGTGCGGCAGCGGTGGTGGCGATTGCTCCACAAATCAAAGCGAAAGACGACGAAACTGCGATCGGCGCAGCGATAGTCGCTATATTAGGTACAATATTCACGTTGCTCTACACTTTTTTGTACCCTTTGCTAGGCTTATCCGATCTAGGCTACGGGGTATTCTCTGGAGCTACCTTACATGAAATTGCTCACGTCATCGCAGCAGCTGATGCAGGTGGGAATGCAGCAGTAGATATGGCGGTCATCGTTAAATTGACTCGGGTAGCCTTACTTGTTCCTGTGGCTATATTAATTGGGATTTGGACGAATCGCACAGAAAGAAAAGTTCAGGGAGGTCAGTCTAAAGCCTCGTGGAAAAGTATTCCTGTTCCTTGGTTTATTCTCGGTTTCTTACTCGTAAGTGGTGTGAATTCATTAGGGATTGTATCTGCATCAGTGGCAAATGGAATTGTAACGATAGCTTATATGCTAATCGCTATGGCGATGGCTGGACTTGGCTTGAATGTTGATTTGGCGGCATTTAGACGACTGGGGATGAAGTCTTTTGCAGCTGGGCTTATAGGTTCGGTCTTGTTGTCCTTAGTTGGATTTACACTAGTTCACTGGTTTGGACTGGCATGATCTTTTGCATACATTAGAATAGTAAGAAATGAACTACTTCATATCTAAAAATGGTCCTTACGTATATCATTTAATGTGGCTGGGTAGGCATGAAATGGATGGAGGGACATCAGGTGAAATATTGCATAGGGGAATTTGCTTCCATTCTCGGTGTAACTGCAGATACGCTGAGGTTATACGAGAAACATGATATTGTTAGGCCCACTAAAGATAACAGCAATAAATACAGATATTTTAATGACTTAGATGCAAGAGATTTGCTAATGAGTAGATGGTACAGAAGTATGGGAATTCCATTGCCGGAAGTGGCAACGCTGATGAAGGAGTCTTCATTAGAGCAAGTTATGGGTAGGATGCAAGAAACAGAGTCAAATTTAGAAGAAGAGATCAAGCGGAAGACGATGCTGCTAAAAAAGATGAATGAAATTCATAATGAACTCAGAGAATTAGACTCCTATTTATATACGTGTAAACTTAAACAGCTGCCAGGTATGTATAGACTAAAGCAAACGGATAAGAATGCATTATTAAAAAATGATATTGTAAAAAGCTTAGTCAACACTTGGATGGATCTGCTGCCGTATGCGTTTTATTCTTTTAGAATTGAGGATACAGGCATCTTTTTCAGCGAAAACAATAATTTTAATTATAGCTGGGGCCTTACCTTGCTAGAAGATGAAGCGCAACAATTCGAAATGGATAGCGAAGAGTACGCAGAGTATATTAGCCCAAGTCTTTGTATCTCAGCAACAATATTATGTACGGATGAAAAATATATCACGAAGAACTCCTTGCAGTTCATGTTTGACTATATCGAAGCTAATCATTATTCCATTTCGGGAGATGTGGTTGGAAAATTACTGCTCACCGAAAAAATTGAAGGCCATAATAGATCTTATTTGGAAGTGAATATCCCAATCAAATAGTGACTCTAATTAAACATCTGCTCTTTGGGCAGATGTTTTTCTTCTAGTTGGACAAAAAGTAGACATTGACCTTGGTGTTGTACCAATGTTTATACTTCGGGATATAGCCTGTCAGATGTCGTTGTTGATTAATCATTATCTTTGTGAAAATTATCACGTTATTTGTATCAGGTTATAAGATATTAGACACTGGGGGAGAACAGAAATGCGTAACAGAAATTTCGTCAAGAAAATGCTCATGTTATCTTTTTGTATGGTGCTGATCGTTTCCATGCTGAGTGGATGTACGGGAAATGGGGAATCGGCTAAGTCGTCATCGTCCTTTAAAGCCGGTTCGTTCACAGGAGAAGCGGAAGGAAAAGAGGGAGTCATTAAAGTAGAAGTAACTATGGATGAGCCAGATAAAATTAAAGATATTAAGATCGTAAGCCAATCGGAAACAGGAGGACTGGGTGATAGTGCACTTGAAAAAATTAAAGCACAAATTCTAGAAGGACAAACCTTGGCAGTTGATGCTGTTAGTGGTGCAAGTCTTTCCAGTGAAGCCATGCTTGCCGCTGTGGAAGATGCCGTAACCAAAGGTGGAGGTAATCTTGAAGTTCTCAAAGCCGGAGGTGCAAAAAAAGCTGGTGAAGGGAAAACTGAAAAACTTGAAACCGATGTTGTTGTAGTGGGCGCTGGGGCATCCGGTGTATCTGCGGCTGTTACAGCGGCTGATAAAGGTGCTAAGGTTATTATTATAGAGAAAACGGGTGTCATCGGGGGAGCGAGTAACTTGTCCTGGGCAGGTAAGTTCTATAATTCATCCGCTGCTACGAATAATAATCTAAAAGTAAATGTGGAAAAAGAAATTGCGGATTGGATTGTCAACAATCACTGGAGAGTGGATGCAGCAGCGATTAGACAATATGTTACTAAATCCGGTGAAACTTACGACTGGTTAGCCGAAAAAGGATATCAAACTAGCTTCTTGAATTTCTTCGGTGAGCAATTACATGTGCTTCCAGCTTATGAAACACGTGAAGAAACGCTTCGTAAAATGTTATCCGAATCAGTTGAACAAAATGGCGGACAAGTGATCACAGAAACGACTGCCAAAAAGCTGATTACGAATGAAGCTGGAGAAGTTACAGGAGTAATCGCTGAGAAAGCAGATGGTACAACACTTGAAATCACAGCGAAGAGTGTCGTTATGGCTACAGGTGGTTATGCTGCAAATAAAGAAATGGTAAAAGAGGCGTTTGGTTTCGAAGGGGTTAACGGTGGATTAGGACAAAACGTAGGAGAAGGCCTTAAGATGGCATGGGAAGCTGGAGCTAAGGTACCTGACAACTTCGGTGGACAAATGCTTCATCAAACATTAGCTAGAGCAACACAAGGTCTCAAAGCACAATATGAATCTTTTGAAGCAAGTTATCCACTAATGTTGACGTATCTTCCGAATTTCATGAATGTAGGTACTTCTGGTGCTCGATTCAGAGATGAAGCGGCGACGTTAACTTCGGTTGCAGCAGCGAATACAAGTGCATTTAATGGTCCGTATCACATGGTTATCGTCTCGAAATCACAACTGGAGGCACTTCAGATCAAGGGGATGAATGGTGTTCATGCACCAAGTCTTCCAGGAATGCCACCGGAATTCTATGCTGAATTTGCCGATAAATTCACACTAGAGAACCCTTGGACAAATGTCGAGAAAGTATTTGATTCGATGGTGGAGAACGGAGGTGGCTTCAAAGGAAACACGATTGAGGAATTAGCTACGAATGCAGGGATGGATGTTGATGTGTTTGTAGAAAATTACAATCGTTATACAGAAGCGACAAAAACTGGTGTAGATGCTGAATTTGGAAAAGCTGCTGAGTATTTAGAACCTATGGGTGAAGAAGGTCCATATTACGCCATCATTGCTGAAATCAATAATCTGGGTTCAGTTGGTGGCTTGCTAGTAAATACAAAATTCCAAGTTCTGAATGATAAACGGACACCAGTGAAAGGATTGTTTGCTGTAGGTCTAGAATCTGAAGGTGTGTTGTTTAATGATACTTATGTTGGAAACGGCGTTGGTATTGGGTACTCCTTTACCTCAGGTCGTCTTGGCGGGGAGAGCGCAGCTAACATTGTATTAGAGAAATCTAAGTAACAAACCATTTCCCGGAAAATAATTGAATATTTTTTATAGACGCAGGGTGGAGAACTCTGCGTCTTTTTTAGCTGGAGATTAGAGCCATTCTTCTTTTAGCAAAGCTCTGAGAAGCTCTACGTTAGCTGCTCCAAGCTTGTTGGCAATTTTTTGCTCTAATTCAATTTTGGTGACCATCATTCTTTGATTGCATGCGATTCCCTTCTGGGTAAGAGTGATGTTTTTGTCACGCTGATTTCCTTCGACTTCAACAGCCTCTACGTAGTTACGTGATAATAGTCCTTTAATGCTTTTATGTGTACCCTGCCTGGAAATATTAATAATTCTACTGATTTCTGAGATCGAGAGCATTTGATGTGCCTCAAGAACCGCCAGGATATGGGATTCAGTCTTGTTGATTTGATCCGGGTCTTGGTCGGTCACTATTTTACGTAAGACTAAATGCTTCTCACTAAGTAAATCAATTAGGTTCATTTCTTGTAGATGGTTATCCATATGAACACTCCTAAATCATCGTTCGTTTTATCCAAGTATAAGTCATTTGAGTTTATTGTCAACTCGGTTGACTAATTTCAAATTGCTGTGGTATTGTAATCCAAGTTGACAATATAGAGATAAAAGGAGCTTGAAGATGGGAAGAAACAAAAAAGAAGCATTATTATTTACGTCTATCATGTGTGCATTGATGGTGCTGGGGATGAGCATTTACAATGTAGTGCTGATGGAGGGCTGGTCGGATACGGTAGTTAAAGATGTAGTCATCGGCTACGTACCAGCGTTTCTTGTTGCCTTAATTCTGGATGTATTTGTTGTAGGTAAGGTTGCGAAGGGGATTGCGCATAAGCTGGTTAAAGAGAATGATCCGATGATCAAAAAAATTATGTTTATATCCTTTTTTATGGTGACCGGAATGGTGTTGTTTATGTCCTTCTACGGTGCAGTTCTTCATGTAGGGTTCTCCTCAGAACTACCGATGGCTTATCTGTCTGCGATCGGTAAGAATTTCATTGTTGCACTTCCACTGCAAATCTTATTAATCGGGCCGCTTACACGATTTATCTTTGTAAAGATTACTCCGGCTACTGCATAGAGAATATTAACATCACCTTTACGCAAAGCTGGGTCAATCTTATGTGACACTCTAGTTTCTTGAAAATAAACAAAATGCTCTCCAACTGCCATGATGGGCAGGGGAGAGCATTTTGTTCTATAACCTTCTAAGAGAAGGTCTTAATAGATAGACAGTTCTATGATCTCTTTTTTACAGGTTCCAGCAGATTTAATACATACTGACTTCCGCTGCCTTTGGGACTATCGTTACGGATATGCTCCTCAAGACATAATCTTGAATCGTGGTCAGCCTGATAATCCAAGTTATTATCCAAATAACTCATTAATGCTTGCCATGAGCCGTAGATATCATCGCTGCTTTCCGTCATTGCATAGAGACCGCCATCGAACCGCATCTCTTTAAGCTGGCTTGGTATTTCTTCATTTTCAGGAATGGAGGCACAAAATCCATAGCCATAAGGATTATTCTCACCACTTGGATGCGGATGTGTATTCCCACCAAATAGACGTGCCGTCCCCAAGAGATGGTTAGCCTCTAACCATTCCGTAACAGGAGTCATTGCTTCATCCTCTGGAGATGTGCTGACTGCAATATTATAGGCAAATCTCATAGGTGGAAGTGTAATGAATCTTACATGGATAGGTGGAGAGTGTTTAATCGTTGTCATAGATAGAACCTCCTCATTCTCATTCGTAACATCTAATGAATTGGATGACTCTTCGTTCAACGCTAATAACAAATGGTTAGTTATGGGTTCCTCCATACGTGCGGATATTAGTTGTAGGAAGAAGCGGATTTCACGATCTTTTTGTGTGAGATCAGATTTCTCCTTATGAATTGAAGCAGATTGCTGAAGGAGTATTTCATATAAGGACTGAACGGACATGCTCTGTAGGACGTTACCGATATCCTTAATACTAATATCAAGTTTTCTTAAAAATGCGGTGATTCGAATAGCGAGTATTGCGTGCTCATCATAAATTCTCCAACCCGAGCTAGCCTCTCGGTGGCTTTCAAACAATCCTTGCGCTTCCCAGTGACGCAACGTCCGACTCGTCAGTCCGATTTGCGTAGAAAGCTTATCAATAGTCACAAATCCACTCATAGACAACTCCCGTTCTATAGATTGATAAGGCGCCCTATGGAAATATTTTAGCACTTAACGTTACGTCAATTGCAATAGGGTAGTTATAGCCCGTGTATTCGACATAATTTACAATTCTCATACAAAACTGTGCCCGGTATTTAATGTACAGCTTCTACAATTTAGATATTAGTAAAAAGTACCTATTGCTATATGAGGCTTTATACGGAGGATGATAATGTTGAAGGCTAGGTCTATGCATCTATCAATGAAGTGGAAGTTGATCTTGAGTTTTTCTGCCGTGGTACTATTCTTTCTAGGGGTAGCGCTATACCAAAACTATAAAATCAATCAAGTAGAAATCTCTATGGAAACGCAAAAAATGGAGATGGAAAAAAGAATTACAGTATCCACTATTACTCAACTGCTTCAAGAAATGAACGGTGTGGAGACCTCTCTAGCCGGTTCTAGCGATTTGGAGTTTACTCAACCATTTAAGGATAAACAGACAAAGCTAATGGAAGAATTGGGCAAAGTGAAGTTTGAGGCAGATTCTCCAGCATCTAAGGAGTTAGAACAATTATACAATCAAGTTGGAGGATATACAGGTTATTTTGACGGATTAGTAAATACTATAAAGGACGAGCAGCTTGATCCTATGGCTGTTTTGGAACGAATAGATGAATTACATACGAAGGCATTGGCTATGAATAAGGCTATGCTGGAGACTAATGAGAAACTATATACCGCAGCAGCAGAGAACGCAGAGAAGGCTCAAGATTATTCTTTTGATTTATTAAATCTGACCAGTTCTATGGGAACCTATGCAGCAATACTAGTGTTCATTTTCACAATTATTATTGCTGTTATGCTTATACGTTCCTTCTTGAACCCTATAAATAAGCTGCAAGCGGCTCTACGAAAAATTGCTGAGGGAGATTTAAGGCAGCAGATTAATTCGCCATATAACGATGAGTTAGGAAGTCTGAGTCATCATTTTGACCATATGGTTTTGCGGGTAAGAGAGATGCTTCAACATACCCAATCTGTTGCTTCTTCGCTCGCGACTTATTCGCACTCTTTTCAACAATCTTCTTCGATTACCGCTCATACGAATCAAGAAATCGTAAGCACAATACAGGAAATCTCTGTAGGCGCTGAGCAGCAAGCCGGACAATCTGAGCAGAGTGCAGGCTTGATTCAAGAATTGGAACGGGAAGTTCATGAAATTACCGAGTATACCGAGGTTATGCTATCGACCAGTCAAACGGCTAATCACAATACTCGAAAAGGTTCCGAGTCCGTCATCGCTTTGCGCGAGGTATCGGAGCATTCACGTGAGTCTGTGAATAAGGTGTATCTTGCACTGACCAAATTGAGCGACCAATCGAAGGATATCTCTAGAATAACTAAATCGATTACAAACATTTCTAACCAGACCAATATTCTCTCTTTAAATGCTGCGATTGAAGCGGCAAGGGCGGGAGCTTATGGGAAGGGCTTTGCTGTCATAGCTGATGAAGTGAGACAATTATCAGATCAGACCAAAGAGTCCTCCGTACATATCAGTCAGATTATTAACGAACTGCAAGCCGGGATGGATGAATTTCAGCAATATATGCTGGAGACCAAAGGAAACCTTGAAGAACAGGATCAAAAAGTGGCCGAAACGTTGTCATCTTTTGAAGCGATAGATCAGTCAATCGTTGAGATTAGTAAGCAGATTGGGCAAATCCATGACAAGGTAGATATGACACAGACCATGAATCGTAGACTTGCGGAGTCTGTTCATAACGTGGCGGCTATTGCTGAGGAAACTGCGGCAGGGGTTCAGGAAGTGAATGCCTCTAGCGTGCAACAGGATAATGCAATTCACGATATTGCCCGCCAAGCGGTTGAGATTAATGAGATTTCACAAAAATTATTCAAGGAAATTAACGTCTTCAAGATTAATTCGGATATAGTAGACGAGATAATCGCTGGAGATGACAGTGACTCAACTGGCGATGAAACGCCTGCGCCTGCGGAGCAGTCCTATTTGACAATCTCCGCTTAGGTGAAGGTTTGATTGACTGCTCGCCTATCGGAACGACTTGATTCACACTAATTCTGTAACGTAAAAAGGTAGTTTAGAGGAGAGATTCTTCTAACTACCTTCTTTGCACGTTAAGTGTAATTAATGCAGCTATTAAAGGATGAGTTTTCCTTATAAAGTGTTTAGATGTACTTCGTGCAGTTATTTTCTCCGGGAAAGACCGTTAGTGGTGTTTAGCTAGTTTTTAATTGCACTGAATACAACTAAAGTCGAACATAAGCTTTGTTAGTGTGGTTTAGTTGTATAGAGTGCAGTTATCTGAAATGCTCACCGAGGTTTTAGTGAAAAAGCTACCAACTTCGTACAAAATATCTACTTAGGGGTAGCTCTTATCTCATAGATGAATCGCATAGATGAATGATGCGTGCTTGTATAGGATGTGCGTTATTCCTCGTAAGTTTTGTTCAGGGAGCTAACTAGCTCTGGAAGCCAGTCATTTAGAAGGAGAAACTTGTAGCCCGCGGACTGGGCTTTTGTCGTATCCATAAACCAGGAGTGTTCAATTCCGAATGGCGACATATGCTCGTCATCGGTTTGGTTAAGGATAATGGCTTGCTTGTCTGTTTCTTTTTCAATCATTTTGAGAACATCCTTAATTCTAACCGTTCCGTCTGAGCAAGCATTGATCGGTCCTGTCACAGTAGAACAGCAGCCTAACCAATATAGGAAATCAGCAGCTTCATCCGAACGAATAAAGGAGATATGCGCTTCAGGATTCGGTATGCCGATAGGTAGCCCGTTACGGACATGCTCGATATGAAAATGAAGTCTTCGCGTATAATCATCTATTCCCAGTACAATTGGAAAGCGAACCGCAGCGACTGGGAAGCTAGCCTGCTGCATGAAGACGGCTTCTGCCAGTCTTTTTCCCTCTTGATAGGTGAAATCATTCCGTCCTCCGTAGTGTATAGGGTATGTTTCAGGATCAAAAATCTCTTCGGTCAGGGCCTCTTCGCTGAAATCATACACGGATAGACTTGAGGTGAGAATGTACCGTTTTGTTTTACCATCAAAAATCCGGCGTGCCTGATCCGCTTCATCCGGTGAATAACAAATATTATCGAACACGACATCCCACAATGAATCTCCTACCGCCTGAGTGAGCTCGTTTGGTTGGAAACGGTCCGCATGGATCCGGTGAACGCGATCTCCAAAGGAATCGCTAGTTTCTCCACGTGTCAGTATCGTTACGTCGTTCGCGGAATCCTGTAGCAACCGTTCAACTAATCTTTTTCCAAAAAAGCGCGTGCCGCCTAAAATAAGAATCTTCCTCATAATTTCACTCCTCACCAACTAATGCTTATTTGTAAGTTTAAATGAAGATTGTCGTTTGAATGCTGGGGATTGTGCTTGAAATCGTTACGCATAAAGATATGTAAGGGAGTTTTATTGTTTTGATTGTACTTTGTGCAATAGAATCTCAAATATATAGAATAGAATCAGATTCTATTGCACTTTGTACAATCAAAAGATGAGAAATTGCCCTAAAAGCTACTTTTATAAAGAATCTATTGCAGATCCTGCAGTAGATTCGTTTTTTAGCGTTGATTTCTTGGATTCTGTTGCACATTTTACAACATCACTAGCTCAAAGCTAAAGGATAGCTAAACTCATCTAACTCACCCAACTCATCCAACTAACCCAACTAACCCAACTAACCTATTTCTACACACCAAACGCACACTTTCCAAAATTAATATTTGTTCGGTTATAACATAACGTATCGCATTAAGCTAAGCTACTGTGGCATCACGAGATAGCATTACAAAAGACTAAGCCACCATTCGCATTCCAGGCTCGGCATAATTCCAACCTGTGGAGCTGAATCCGCCAGACTGGAAAGGTTGAACGCTTTGGAAGCTCTGTAAGCTTTGGCTAGACACTGCCAATACAGCTTCCTGGTTTTCATCCGCGAGGACTAATGCGATAAGCTCGGTAATTTTCCCTTGTTCATAGGCAGAAGCAAGGTGATTCAGAGCAATTTGTAATTCCGTGTCCTGCGGTAAAGAGGGACCGTCGGCTTGAATAAGCTCTTGCCTTACGGCAGGGAGGGCTTGCCGGGCTCGATGTAGCGCAGCTTTGACGGCTCCTTCCGTGGTGTCGAGCATATCGGCGGCTTCAATACCGGAGTACTCGAATACATCGCGGAGCAGGAACACCGCTTGCTGTAGTGGAGATAAATGCTTCTGCAAGGCTTGAAAAGCAGCCTCAATCTCAAATGAGCCATAACCTGCTGCTTCTTCAGTCTTAGGTTGATCCATTTCCAGTAACCGCGATAACGTGGCTTTACGCCGTGTAATATCTATCCAGGTATTTCTGGCAATCCGCAGAAGCAATGCCTCGGGATTCGGGTGATTCGTCAGCGAGCTGAAATTCGTACGAATTGTATGATCTGTATTGTTGTTCATTTGATTTGTATCGTTCATTTGATTTGTATCGTTCATTTGACTTGTATCGCTCATTTGATGGGTTGGGTTATTTTCATTTGTATCGTTCATTTCGCTCTTCAGCTTCGTATGTTCGGAAGTCTTCAAATAGCCCAGTGCTTTGACCCAAGTATCCTGAGCCAAATCTTCGGCTTCCCATGGGGATTGTGTCAGTGCAAGGCAATACCGCTTCAGCGCCATTTGCAAAGACATGGTATGATTCTCATCCGGTTCATGGCCGGTGCTAAGCTCCTCAAGGCTGATCACACTGCATAACCCCTTTTCCGGTAAAGTGATTTCGGTTACTTCTAATAATAAACGAATGAGCGCTAAATTAAGATACGCAATAATAAAAATAATATTTTGTTCTCTGAACGTATCCTATCCAAAGACTAATCCGTTTACAGGGTAGATTTCAAATAAAAATTAACGGATGGAGGTCGCATACACATGGCGTACATTCCTTATGTCATTGAACAAACGAATCAAGGAGAGAGATCTTACGATATTTATTCACGGCTGCTAAAAGACCGGATTGTGTTTGTAGGGGCAGAGATTGAGGATCAATTGGCGAATAGTGTAGTTGCCCAGCTATTGTTCTTATCGGCAGAGGATCCAGATAAAGATATACACATGTATATCAATAGTCCAGGAGGCTCCATAACAGCAGGATTTAGTATTTATGACACGATGCAGCTTATTAAACCGCAGGTAAATACGATTTGCACAGGGATGGCGGCTTCCTTTGGTTCACTTCTATTGTTAGCTGGGGCTAAAGGTAAACGTTATGCGCTGCCAAACAGTGAGATTATGATACATCAGCCGCATGGCGGAGCACAGGGTCAGGCTAGTGATATTGCGATCAGAGCTAAACGTATCTTGAAGCTAAGGGAAGTGCTTGTGCAAATTACAGCAGACCGAACCGGGCAGACGGTGGAAAAGGTACTACAAGATATGGACCGGGATTATTTCATGACAGCTGATGAAGCGGTAGAGTACGGGATTATCGACAAAGTCATCACAAATCTGTAAGTTGAAGGAGTGAAGCGGGTTATGCTGGAAGCTTTGCAGGGCAAAGAGGTAACCATTTATTTTGTAGATGGCTCTAACGCTAGAAAAGGTATTTTGGAAACGGTGAGTGAGAAGTTTATCAAATATCGGACAGAATTCGAAGAACTGTATATTCCCATTACTTCCATCTGTTCTATTACACTGGATACTAAAGGACGAGAACGTGCACGAGTAGGATTTACACAATAACCATTATCAGATTTAAAAATAGGGTTAGGGGAAGTTTTCCCTAACCCGTACTTTCCCGAATCGCCAAATAATGAGCCACATTGGCATGATGCTGAATACCAGTCTCCCCTTTAATCAGCTTGATTAAGGTTCGAGTAGCGGTCATTCCAATCTCCGTTCCGGAGTATTCCACTGAGGACAGCTTGGGCCGAACGACAGAAGCGATAAAGCTATTATCGAATCCAAAAACCGCAACATCCTCTGGCACCCGTATACCGTTATCGATCAGGAAATTCATCGCTCCAACAGCCATCCAATCTGTGGAGCAAAAAACCGCAGTAGGCAGTTCTCCGCTATCCTTGATCCGGCGCATTGCGTCGCTTCCATCTTCTACGGCCATTCCACTTTCTACTACCCATTCTTCTCTTAAGGAAATACCTGCATCCATAAGCGCTTGTTGATAGCCGCGATATCGATCGCCACCTACTGCGTTATCTCCAGATACCCGGATCATGCCAATACTTCTATGTCCTTTCTGAATCAGATAAGTAACGGCTTCATAGGAAGCGGTAACATTATCCAGATGGACAGAAGGGATCGAATCAATCTGAGATTGTTCTCCAACTAACACGCAAGGTGACCCGGATTTTTGGATAATCTCCAAGTGCTCCTTACTCGGAACCGAGCCTACATATATATAACCCTCAGTCCCCATATGGTGGAATAAGTTCAAATAATGAAGTTCACTATTCACACTTCCGTCTGTTAACCCGACCAAAACATCATAACCATATAGCTCGGCGAGATCACGTATGCCAATATTGAAATCGTCAAGCACGGTATTACTGTTCTGCGGAATAATGACACCTATCAGAGGTGTATCCGATCTACCTGCATCTGAACCGATGACATTAGGACGGTAATTCATTTGTTTCATGGCTTCCAATACACGCTTACGAACTTCCTCGTTTACCGGTTTGCTGTTGTTGACAACCCTTGATACGGTAGCTATTGAAACGTCAGCCATTTTGGCTATATCTTTAATTTTTACCTTCAAGAATATCACCATAACTTTCCAAGCTTGTATTCGTTCTAGAATATATCGCAAGCATATCATGGATAGCTCCAAGAATCCAAAAGATTGTTATTGACCAGGAAAATAAAAGATCCTATAATGATCGCATAGGAAAATAATTTCCTTGAATAAACCCTGAATAGATAGTTTTTTAGTCGATAATCTTAAGTTTTATTATGAAAATCACTAATTCGTGAATTAAATAGGAAAATATTTTCCTGAGAGGGTATATGAATACGAAGGAGCTGCATACATTGAACAGAACATGGTGGAAAGAAGCCACAGCGTATCAAATTTACCCACGGAGCTTTATGGACAGCAATGGCGATGGTGTTGGAGATCTGCAGGGAGTCATCTCAAAACTTGATTATTTACAGGACCTTGGCATCAATGTCATTTGGATCTGTCCTATTTATAAATCCCCGAACGATGATAATGGATATGATATTTCAGATTACCAGGATATTATGGCGGAGTTCGGCAGTATGGCTGATTTCGATCAGCTATTAAGCGAGGTTCATGCACGGGGCATGAAGCTGATTCTGGATCTAGTCATTAACCATACTTCAGACGAACACCCTTGGTTTGTTGAAGCGCGTTCAAGCAAGGATAATGCTAAACGTGATTATTATATTTGGAGAGATCCTAAGGACGGAAAGGAACCGAATAACTGGGAGAGTATTTTTAGCGGTTCGGTCTGGGAGTTCGACCCTGCTACAGAGCAATATTTCATGCATGTATTCTCCAAAAGACAGCCTGACCTCAACTGGGAGAATCCTGAAGTACGTCAGGAATTGTACGGTATGGTCAATTGGTGGCTAGATAAAGGGATCGACGGCTTCCGAGTGGATGCTATTTCACATATTAAGAAAATCCCAGGACTTCCTGATCTGCCAAATCCAGATCATCTTCCGTTCGTTTCGTCCGGTGCAGGTCATATGAATAGGGAAGGAATTCACGATTTTCTTCAGGAGCTGAAACAGGAAACATTTGATCGTTATGACATTATGACCGTTGGTGAAGCGAGTGGTGTTAGTGTCGATCAAGCGGAAATGTGGGTAGGCGAGGAGCAGGGCAAATTTAATATGATTTTTCAATTCGAGCATTTAGCCCTTTGGAATAAGAGTGTTACGGGTGGCTTGGATGTTCTGCAGCTGAAATCAGCACTTTCCCGCTGGCAAAAAGGTCTTGAAGGTAAAGGCTGGAATGCACTCTTTATCGAAAATCACGATCAGCCGCGTTCGGTTTCAACTTGGGGTAATGATGGCCAATACTGGAAAGAGTCAGCTAAATCACTGGCTACGATGTATTTCTTAATGCAAGGAACACCGTTTATTTATCAGGGTCAAGAAATTGGGATGACCAATGTAAGATTTGATTCGATGGATGATTATGATGATGTGGCGATGAAGAACCTGTATCGTTTAGAGACAGAAGCCGGAAAATCACATGAAGAAGTCATGGAGGTTATCTGGAAGAACGGTCGCGACAATTCTAGAACGCCAATGCAATGGGATGACTCTGAGAACGCTGGTTTCAGTAGCGGCAAGCCTTGGATGAAGGTCAATCCTAATTTCACGGAGATTAATGTGGAGCGTGCGAAGCAGGACCCTGATTCCATCTATCATCATTATAAAAAGCTAATCGCACTTCGGGCCGCTAATCCTATTACCGTTTATGGAACCTATGATTTGATCCTGCCTGAAGATGAACGAATCTATGCTTATACTCGTACACTTGGCAATGAGAAATTGCTGGTCATGTCAAACCTGTCTTCAGAGGAAGCACTGTTCGACCTTCCGTTTGACTTGGAATTTGACTCCAGTGAGTTGCTGTTGAATAACTATGAAGTTGACCCTGCTGAGAAAATCGAGACAGTGGCATTACGCCCTTACGAATCTCGTGTGTATATGCTGGTTAGCGCACCTGTAGAGCAAGAGGATGTTCGTGAGAGTGTGCCTGCAACAATGGTTTAATTACTTTAATAAACACAAGAATGCCCCTCGGCCAATGGCTGAAGGGCATTCTTTTTTTGAATATCAATTATTTGCTTTGTTCGCCATCATCCGTAGTAGATAAATCCGGCCGTTGCAAAATATAACTATTAGACATATTCAGGAGCCGCTGAACAGCATCAAATTGCGCTTGTGTCGAACCGCCCTCAGTTTCAGAGCCATCGATTAGATTATAGTTATTTCCATCATTGTAATCGACACCAGTCAAGTACAAGCTTGTGTCATTAATAAAAGAACCAGTAGGAAGAAAATGTCTAACAGGTAGCAGATTGGTTTGTTGATTCATCAGATCTTCTCCGAAGTGGAGCTGGTCCTTCATAGAAATCCCTAACAGATTAGCTACAGTTGGTAAGATGTCAATTTGACCTCCTGTCTGTGTGTACACAGTAGGCTGGTCAATGCCTGGAGCATGAACAATAAAAGGAACGTTGAACATATCGGTATATCCATACTCGTGTCCGACCATTTCCTCCATTAATGATTTCTCATTGCCGTCAAGGGAATACAGGGACACACCTTGATGATCTCCGTAGAAGACAATCACGCTATCGTCCCATAACCCGCTGGATTTCAGTTCGTCCAGAAATTGTCCCATGGCGTAATCCGCATAATTTTGGGCTAAAATATAGTCGCCGACCAAGGTTCCTTCGTACCTTTTAGGCAGCGTCATTTTAAATTTAGATTCTGGCATTTTATAAGGGTGATGAGCACTCATAGAGATAACCATCGCGTAAAAAGGATCGTCTTCAGCATCCATTCTAACTAATTCAGGAACCGTCTTGGCGTACAGCACCTCATCAGAAGAACCAAATGCGATATGATCATCATCTCCATAGAAGGACTGATCGTAGTATTTATCAAAGCCCAGCACCTTGTATAAGGTTTTGCGATTCCAGAATTCTACGCTGTTGGTGTGAAAGGTGGCTGTATTATATCCATTCGCTTTCATCAGCATGGGCAAGCTAGGAAGTTCCTTAGTCATATAGTTGGAGGAAGTGGCTACTTCGTGATGAGGAACATATAGAGAGGTGTTCACTACAAACTCTGCATCCGATGTTGTTCCTTGCCCCGCATTCGTATAGAAGTTATTGAAATAATGTTCACTTGCTATAAGCTTATTTAGATTTGGAGTTACTTCCTGTCCGTCAATGCTTAAACCAAGCAGGAAATTCTGAAAAGATTCCATTTGCACTACAATGAGATTCTTACCTTGAGCCGCTGCCCAATACTTTGGAGAGACTGGCTCCGTAATTCCCTTTGTAGCGTCCACAGACTGCTGCGTAATTTCTTTACTGTCGATCATTTCTTGCTTTTCCGTGGTGTCGGCAAAAATGGTATATACCTCGTAATTGAGAATCCCCATACTCTCTGCCTTTTTATTCTCGTTCATACTTGCGTGATTCGGCCAAACATTAAAGACACAGATTGCAAGAGATACGCTAATGATCCCAAGTAAGGCGGTTCGGTTCATGCGCCGGTTCATGCCTCTTTCTTTCCAGATCGCAATATATTTCGGACGGAACATAAAGAACATGAAGACTACAATATCCACAAAAATGAACAAATAGTAAGGATCCAGCAAGGAGTACGTGCTTTCTCCGACCTTGGTTACCTTATCTGCTTGTTCCAAAGCATGGTAAGTAGCAATTACACCGTAATACTTGTAATACATCAGGACGGCAAAATAAATCACTGAAATTAATAAGTTCGCAATCATGTAATACAGAAACTTCCGTTTGGAAGCCATCCACTCAATGAGTCCAAAGACGATAAAGAAGAACGGGATCTCTGTGAGCAGCATGCTCCAATTAGGGCCGTCACTAAAAACCACGAACCAGGCCACTGCGCATTTTAAGAGCAGGATGAAGCTAAAGATTAGAAAGGGCTTATTTTTTATTTGAAAATCTTTTTTCATTCGTTATCATCCTCTCTGGTGCAAAACACACTAAAATTCTGCATAACCCTGTATGTTGTGGGAATCCGTTGCAATATGCCGATGCTTATTATGCTCTTGAAGTTTTCGTGTGTCAAAAGACGGACGAGAGACCTAGAGCGCAGCAACAAGCGATTTATGCCATATAAACAGTTAAAATCAGCTTCAATCCTAAACTACAGGTTAAATGTGTATAAATTGATTTAAAAAATTACAGTTTCTCGCAACTTTACATAATATTCCACAGTCTAAATAAGAGGGAGTGAATGTAGAGGAGGATTATCCATGGCTCGGCGTCAGTTTATTATGATTGTACTGACCTGCTTACTTCTGTTTTTAAATATGGGATGTAATGGAGGGAAGAAGGCTTCGCCGACGATTCAGTCTTCCATTTGGAAGCCCGAGGTTTTTTTACAAACATTGGATTATAAAGTTCAGAGCCAACCCGATAAATTCTTGGTGGATGTACCTCAGGATTGGGAGGTGAAGCTAGGGGAGTATCCAGAGGGACTTTACTGGCGATTAGCTAACGTGTTCTCTAAAGATGCCGGTTTTGATTTGACTACACTGAAGGGCAGTGATGTTGAAGCATGGCGGTATTCTTTAGTCGACGGGCTACCTGGTTCGGAGGGACAAAGCGGATTTTCATATCCTTCCAATCTGATTCTGTTAGTACAATCAGGAAATACCGTTGGGGCTTGGCTTGAATTTAATGTTCAAAGCGTCGGTCCTTCCATTAAGAAGCGCAGTCTTACAGATATAACGAGTCTTACATTTGATGAGTGGACGGAGAGAGAGGGGCTGTTTGCTGATGCAGGAGAGAACGGAGACTTGGCTTCATTAGGACATTTCGAACTGTTGGATGCTTTTTTTCAAGCGATTCAGGAGGGTAATCATACCCGTGCCCGTGCATGTTTGAATCCTAATGCCTTACTCACGGCATTGACGGTTAACCGTCAAGCACATCATCTCTATAATTCGGGTTTTGGTGGTGAAAATGCACTCAGTGAAAGTATTGTAGAGGCTAAACCTAACGCTTATAAAGTGATGGATTATGATTCTGGTTCAGAAATTAAAGACATCGGTGATCGCACTACGATAAATGTTGTGGTAGATCTGTACATGAAATCGCTAAATCCTGTGTTCGATACCCCAGATGGTCAGGAGACACGCTTCGCAGTGTTGACCAAACATGCTAACGGCTGGAAGATTGGAGGACTTGGAACGGGGCCGTGAGTTGTTAGATTATCTATTCTTATTAAAAAGGAGTGATCGCAAGTGTCCAAAAAAGGTTTGTTCTCTAAAGTGCGAGTAAGAATGATATGTAAAACTGTTATTGGGACTGTTATAAGCTTGATTATGCTCTCTCCATTAGTGGTAGCAGCGGATAGTACAGTGAATTTCCCAGATGAAAAGAAGTTATTGTCAGGTATCACAGGGCTGGATGCGGGGGATAGAAGTGCTTATGCCATCACAGCAGATGGAACGGCCTGGGCTTGGGGTGGTGGCTACGGATCTATTGGTAATGGGGCAACGACGCCGGCGTATACTCCAGTCAAAATGCATATCGATCATGTAAAGCAAGTTTCAGGTGGCTACCGTCATAACTTGATATTGAAAGATGATGGAACCGTGTGGGCTGTGGGAGGGAATGAACATGGACAACTTGGCACTGGAACGCAGTCGTTGACGGTTACTGTTGATCCCGTTCAAGTGCAAGGGCTAACCGGTGTGACCTCTGTTTCAGCGGGCGATTCATTTAGCTTAGCGCTTCGAAAAGACGGAACGGTCTGGGCATGGGGAGGCAATGAGCAAGGAGAACTTGGCGACAATTCGGGGAAAAACGGGCTAACACCGATGCAAGTGAAAGGACTACCCTCCATTTTAGCTATAGCTGCAGGATCGAATAATTCAGTGGCACTTGGGAACGGCGGAGAGGTGTGGGTATGGGGCTCATCTAAAACTAGAGGTATTAAAAAGGATGCGGTTCTAAAGCCTACCCTACTTAAAGGCGGCGGGGAGTATAGAGCGGTTGATACGGATGGGTGGAGTGGAGCAGCTTTGAGATGGGATGGCACCGTTTGGTTATGGAATAATTACACAGATATGAATCCGGGTGGAACTTTACAGCCCATTCAGATTCCAGGACTCACTGATGTCGTATCGATGACAACGGACTCTGCAGTAAAAGCCGATGGAACCGTATGGCAGTGGACAGTTGGCGATAAAAATAAGATGAATGTTAAACAGATTAGTGGTATTCAAAATGCAGTTTCGATTACCAGCGGGAACAGAAATCATTATGTGCTCTTAAAAGACGGTCATGTTCTCGCATGGGGAACGAATGAATTTGGACAGACTGGGTTGGGGGTTAGAGATTTTATGATTGACACGCCTCAGCCCGTGAAGAAATCGATTCAGGTGCAGTTGAACAATAATGAAATGGAGTTGACCATGCCTCCATTACTGCTCAACAATTCTACGTACGTTCCGCTAAGAGGAATATTTCAACAAATGGGCGTGAATGTACGTTGGGACGTCCCATCGAGATCAGTGATTGCCGTGAAGGAATCTACATCTACTACGATAATCTTAAATTCGGTAAGTGGACAAACGACTGTAAATGGAAAAGTAATATCCACAGATCAAAAGCCGGTCTTTATTAATGATAGTGTGTATGTCCCATTAAGACTAATCAGTGAAATGTTAGGCGCTAAAGTGGATTGGGATGCAGAGGCTTATGCTGTTCAAATCCATACGAATTAGATAGGGGATTTTGACATTAAGTATTATTTGTATTAGTCTAACTAATACAAATAATACTTTTTTTGAATGGAAGGATAAAATGATCATTACGCTTGATTTTAAAAGTGATACGCCAATCTATGTACAGCTCCGAAATGAAATCGTGATTGGGATAGGCTCAGGTGAACTGGCGGATGGGGAGAAATTACCGACAGTGCGGCAAATGGCTGAAGATTTAGGTATTAATGCAATGACCGTGAACAAAGCGTACGCAATTTTGAAGAATGAAGGCTTCATATCTATAGATCGCAGGCATGGTACAACAGTTGCTCCTATAGGGAATGGACATCCAGAGTTTAAGGAGAAGCTGGAAAATGAACTTCGCTTAGTCATTTCGGAGGCTAGTGTAAAAGGGATTGGACGGGAGGAGTTTATGCAAATGTGTGCCGGAATCTTTTCAACGGTATCGTTTAAGTCTACATCTATCACGAAATAGGGGGACACTCAGATGGCTATTTTCTTCTTTTTTATAGCTTTGTTTATTTTTGTGATTATGCTTCTGACGTTTATGAGCACCTTGAAGCCTAAGGACAATCTGTGGTTTGGGGTTAGTTTTCCGGGTTATGCTCTTGAGGATGAACGTCTGCGCGAACTACAAATCTCAACTGGGAAGATGTACAAAAAGTATGGATTCTTATTAATTTTACTCTTGATTCCTATCTTATTTTTAAGCTCCTATATATCTCTTTCACTGATCTTTTTTTATGTTTGGACGTGTGCAATGGTGCTTCTGCTTCGAATTCCCTTCATAAAAGCACATCGTGCGGCTACACAGTTGAAGCGGGAGAATGAGTGGTTCGTGGGAGAGAAGCGAATGGTTCGAATAGATACTGAGCTATCCCTGTTAAAAAGAAAATGAGCCTTTCTTTATACTGATACATAATTCCTGCCCTGATTGCTGCGTTATCTTTTACGATTCCGGTTCCGGAGGGAAGTATTGAAATTCTTCGAATGGCTGGTGGCACAGCATTAGGGTTGACTGTGTTTTTCTTTGTTATTGCAGTATCCTTTAATCGAATGAAGCCTAAAGTGTACACGGACAACAGCGAGACCAATATCCTGCTTAATCAAGCTAATCGTAGATATTGGTCCCTGCTATGGTTTGGAATGGCTATAATTAATAGCTGTATCGCTGTAATTACGGTATATGCCCTCTCCTTAAATGGGACAGCTTCAACTATAGTATGGAGTCTGGGTATCTTCTTTTTCTCTGTTGTTCCGGTCCTAGGGATCTTTTACGTCCATTTTAAGTTGAAGCAATTTGAAACAACGCTCCTTAAAGGAGAACATGAAATTCTTTATACGGATGATGATGAATATTGGATCAATGGGACAACGTATAATAACCCCAATGATCGTTCTGTTATGGTTCCGAAGCGTCTTGGGATTGGTACTACGATTAATATTGGGACAAAAACGGGTAAGAGTATATATTACGGCCTCTTTGTATTCGTTGCATTGCTGTTGATCGGGACGGGGTGGATGGGCGTCCAGGCTGATTTCTCAACACCTACATTAACTGCAGATGGAAAGGGTACCGTTTCGATTAAATATCCGATGTACAACTACAGCTTCGCTATGAAAGATGTGCAAGAGCTTAAGCTTGTGGACAGTTACCCTTCAGGAGGCCGAAGAACAAATGGCGTAGCGACGGATACGGTAGCTATTGGAAACTTTAAGTTTGAGGAGTATGGAAAGAGTAAAGCGTATCTTGTTAAAAATTCTCCGCCGTATATTGTGATCAAATTACCAGAGGTGTATGTGCTCTACAACGCCAAAGATGCCACTGAGACTGAACGTACTTATGCGGAGCTGCAGAAAGGGAGTGGAATTTTTCATTGAAATTAAAATAAATCGTATGAAGTAGAACCCTCTTGTGATAGAATAATCTAGTTGTCCTAGTTTCCGGAAATTCACTCCATTCCAACGATTTTCATGGAATGTATAGGTGGATAATCGAGGAAATATGAGCATTCAAGAGTATTAACAAGAATCCTTGGAGATTTTACACAATAAACATCATTTTTTGTCGGTTTTTATTGATTTATTCAAAAATATTATGTATAATCAGCCTTGTTGATTTTGCAAATGGAATTTTAGGAGGTTTTTATTTTGGGAAAAGCGTTAATTATTGGCGCTGGCGGTGTTTCCAGTGTTGTTGTTCACAAATGCTGCCAGAACCCGGATGTATTTGAAGAGATCTGCATAGCTAGCAGAACTGTCGCGAAATGTGACGCTCTGAAAGATAAATTAGCCGGAGGCCGCACGAAGATTTCTACTGCTCAGGTCGATGCAGATAATACGGACGAAGTCATTGAACTGATCAAGAGCTTTGAGCCGGATGTCGTTATTAATGTCGCTCTCCCATATCAGGACCTGACAATCATGGATGCGTGCCTGGCAACAGGAGTGCACTATGTGGATACTGCCAACTATGAACCACAAGATACAGCGAAATTTGAATACTCTTGGCAGTGGGCTTATAAAGAAAGATTTGAAAAAGCAGGCCTTACCGCGTTGCTTGGTAGTGGATTTGATCCAGGTGTAACGGGCGTGTTCACAGCTTACGCTCAAAAGCACTATTTTGATGAGATTCATACCATTGATATTGTAGATGCCAATGCTGGTGATCACGGATATCCATTTGCAACAAACTTTAATCCTGAAATCAATATTCGTGAAATTACAGCCAATGGCCGCTATTTCGAGAATGGCGAGTGGATTGAAACTGCACCGCTTTCCGAGAAAAAAGTATATGATCTTCCGGAAATTGGACCAAAGGATATTTATCTTTTGTATCATGAAGAATTGGAATCCTTGGCCGTTAACATCAAGGGTGTGAAGAAGATCCGTTTCTGGATGACCTTCTCGCAGAACTACCTGACGCATTTGAAAGTGCTTGAGAATGTTGGCATGACTTCTATCGAGCCTATCATGTATGAAGGTAAAGAGATCGTTCCTCTACAATTCTTGAAGGCGATTTTGCCGGACCCGGCTTCCTTGGGACCAAGAACAAAAGGTAAAACGAACATTGGATGTATCATCCAAGGAACCAAAGACGGAAAGCCGAAAACTTATTATGTATACAATGTTTGCGATCATGAAGAGTGCTATGCAGAGGTTGGCTCCCAAGCCATTTCCTACACTACAGGCGTTCCTGCAATGATCGGAGCGATGTTAATTATAAAAGGTATCTGGAAGAAACCAGGCGTATTCAACGTTGAAGAGTTCGATCCAGATCCATTCATGGAAGCTTTAAATAAACATGGTCTGCCTTGGCAAGAAGATTTCTCGCCAACGCTGCTGGACTAAGGCGCGAGAAATGGATATTGATATCAGCGCAGTCCCGTCACCATGTTACCTTGTAGATGAAAGATTGCTTACACGTAATCTTGAGATTATGAATTCTGTACAGGAACGCACTGGAGCAAAGATTTTGCTCGCGCAAAAAGGCTTCTCCATGCATTCCTTGTATCCGTTAGTTGGGAAGTACTTGCATGGTGTAACCTCAAGCTCCTTGTTCGAAGCCAGACTTGGTTATGAAAAAATGGGCAAAGAGGTTCATGTATACGCACCAGCTTATATAGATAGTGAGTTTGATGAGCTCCTTGGATACTCCGATCACATTGTGTTCAATTCTTTTGACCAGTGGAATCGATTCAAGGATCGCGTAAAGAGCGCACCGAAGCATATCAGCTGCGGCATTCGAGTGAATCCGGAATATTCCGAGATCGAAGTTCCGCTGTATGATCCGTGCTACAATTATTCCAGAATGGGAGTAACTCTTCCTAACTTCAGACCGGAAGAGCTTGAGGGCATTGATGGACTACACTTCCATACCATGTGCGAACAGAATTCAGATACACTTGAGCGTACGCTCAAGGTAGTCGAAGAGAAGTTCGGACCTTATCTCAAAGGAATGAAATGGCTTAATTTCGGTGGCGGTCATCATATTACACGTCCTGACTATGACCTGGAGACCCTGGTCAAATGCATTCTGCACATGAAAGAGACTTACGGTGTGGAAATCTATCTGGAGCCGGGTGAGGCAGTAGCTCTTAATACCGGATATCTGGTAGCTACCGTTCTCGATGTGATGCATAACGGCATGGACATTGCGATTCTCGATACCTCGGCAGAGTGCCATATGCCGGATGTGCTGGCTATGCCGTACCGTCCGAACATTATTGATGCTGGACAACCGGGAGAATATCCTTATACGTACAGATTAGGTGGAATGACTTGCCTAGCGGGAGACGTTATCGGAGATTATTCTTTCAAGGAGCCTTTGAAATACGGTGATAGACTCGTATTCCTTGATATGGCCCATTATTCCATGGTGAAGAACCATATGTTTAATGGCGTGAACCTGCCTTCCATTGTTAGTTACAATGAAGAAGAGGGAATCAAAGTAATCAAACAGTTCGCTTTCGAAGATTTCAGCGGACGTTTATCTTAAGATTAAAAAGGTGTCCCGTGATGGGACACCTTTTTTGATTACTCCTTATTGCATCGTGATGGCGATGCGCTCCTCCTGTGGGAGCCACTCCACATTTGCTCCGAGTTGCTCACTTATAAAGCGAAGTGGCAGATACATCGAACCGTTTACGATGAAGGGTAGTGTAGGGAGATTTACGGTTGTATTGTTCACCATTGTCGCTCCAGTTACACCGTTAATACTGATGGCGAGAGCCGGCTTATCTGTAGCGGCTCGTGTGATCATAATTTGTTTATCTATTGTTTTCGCAGCTGTAATGTTCTCTTTATAGGTAATTGTGGCTCCTAATTTTTCGAACAGCGATCGAAGCGGGACGAAATTTTGTCCGTTTCGAGTAATAACTCCATTTGAGAGTGGGATAGATGCTCCGTTTAAGGAGATTGAAATAGGCTTTTGCACTGGAACGGGTCCGGCATGGCTGAATTCATAGTCGCCATAGCCCAATTGTGCGTCCTTATTGACGCCCCAGCCCCAGAGTGAGCCGTCTTTCTTTTGCATGATGATATGTCGTCCGCCTTTCTTTAGGCTGCTTACTTCTTTATCGAGAAGTGTGAATTTTGAATCTGCGGGCATCATTTCGTTTTCAATAGAAGTTTGATAGACGTTTCCTTCCCCGGTTAACGCAACAATAGAGCGCTCTACGATGTAAGCATCAACTACATTCTTGATCCCTTTTAGAAGAATCGGTGGTTGTTCATGATAGGTTGTTCCGTCTGAGGAACCTGTAATGGTAGCGCCCCAGAACCATAATTGAGAGGCTCCATCAATGGCTAATAGGCTGTTCTGATTTCCTTTTAAACTTTTAATATTACTGATTCCCTTGAGAGGGGTCGCAGATAGATCTATTGGAGCTCCTTGGTTATTGTAATAATCTTGGACTGGCCAACTCCATATGGAGCCGTCCTTTTTAAGTGCCAGATTTTTTTTGATTTGAATAATATCCGTTAAACTCTGGATGGTTTCGAAGCTTTCGAAGTCATCGCGTGTAGTAGAAACAGTTCCATCTTTCTTTAAGAACACGTAACGTGTCCAGCTCTTATGAAGATCAGACTCATAGTAACCGCCCACAGCGGCCACGTTATCGATGCCGGAAACCGGTGTGAACGCGGAGGTAGTGAGTCCATCGGATGAAAGGGGGGCGCTTAGAATCGTCCCGTCTCCTTTAAGGGCTATCGTTCTATTTCCCGTCATGAATATATCGACCAGATTGTCTAGCTCTTGAACGGGGGTTACTTTAATAGCTTCAGAGTATGCCGATGTTCTCCATTGCCAGACCGAAAGGTCTTTCTTCATTACATATTGGGAACCAAAGTATGCTTGTACCTCATTCAGGTCATGGATTTGCGTAGGGACGGAGCGATTACCTCCCCATACCCAAAAGGAACCATCTGTTTTGGTCAGATAATCCGCGCCATACGAAGTGAGGTTGGTAGTAGTGGTTGGGTTCTCTGCAGCTGCAGCTGCGCTTACGTTAGAGGCGAGGCTTAATACTAGAACAGCACTAACCATGCTGAGCCATTTTTTCATAGGAATACCTCTCTTTTCTTTAATAGATAATTTTGATATGTTCACGCTATAATCCATTATCTTACATTTAGACGCTAGAACTACTGGAAAAGTTTCTTCATATTTACCCACTCACAAGAAAGGTTTCATGTGATACAATAATTTAGTCTGTTTTTATAAACATAATAGAAAGTATAAGTTTCACACTATACTTTGTTCTTATATTTCCCGCTTAAACACTTACCGTTCTTGTAAGGACGCCGAAGGCGTTTATGCTTGAATGCTATTGAAAGGTTCGTATCTGAGGAGGAAGTCAGCGTCAATGAAACATGCACCGTTTATTGCAGTAGAAGGCCCAATCGGGGCTGGCAAAACAACATTAGCTTCTATGCTAGCAGAGGAATTAAATTTACCGATCATTAAAGAGATTGTCGATGAGAATCCTTTTCTGGCTAAATTTTATGAGAACATGGACGATTGGAGCTTTCAACTGGAGATGTTTTTCCTTTGTAATCGGTATAAGCAGCTTGAAGATACCGTTACACAGTACATAGATAAAGGGATCCCGGTCATTTCGGATTACCATATTTATAAGAACCTCATCTTTGGAGAACGAACACTGAACGGAACGAAACGTGAGAAGTATCGGCAAATTTATCATGTGCTTACGGATGACCTGCCAAAGCCGAATATCATTCTCTATATTAAAGCCAATTTAGATACGTTATTAACCAGAATTGAAAAACGTGGGCGTCCCTTTGAAGAGGGGATGGATACTGCGTATTTGGAGCAATTAATTAAAGATTATGATGACGCGATGGCCTCTCTTGCCATTCAGGAGCCTTCGACCGTAATTATTACCATTGATGGAAATGCAGTCGATTTCGTGGAGAATCCAGAACACTTCACTGAAATTGTCTCTTATATAAAGGAGCTAATGAAATGAATTCATATCATATCCCGGAAAATGCCATAATTACCGTGGCTGGAACTGTCGGGGTGGGGAAATCCACTTTAACAGGCGCCTTGGCCAAAAGACTTAATTTTCAAACCTCGCTAGAGCAGGTCGATCACAATCCTTATCTCGAAAAGTTCTATCATGATTTTGAGAGATGGAGCTTCCACCTGCAAATCTATTTTCTAGCTGAACGTTTTAAAGAGCAGAAGAAGATGTTCGAACTCGGCGGTGGTTTTGTTCAGGACCGTTCCATCTATGAAGATACCGGTATTTTTGCGAAAATGCATGCAGATCAAGGTACAATGTCCAAAACGGATTATGAAACCTACACTAGCTTGTATGAAGCTATGGTTATGACGCCATACTTCCCGCACCCTGATGTGCTGATTTATATTGAAGGCAGCTTGCCTTCCATCCTGACCCGAATTAATGAACGTGGCCGTGAGATGGAAATTCAAACGGATGTTTCCTACTGGGAGCATATGCATGGCAGATATTCGAAATGGATTAACGAGTTTACGGCTTGCCCAGTGCTTCGTTTGAACATTGATGATTATGATGTAAATGATGAGGCTTCGATGTCTGATATTCTTGTGAAGGTGGGCAATGCGATTCGTAAGCCTGTCGACAAAAAATAATAAAAGATGATTAACAGCGCCTGGAGTTCGGGTGCTGTTTTTTTTGTTCCAAAAATTTTTGGGAAATTGGGTATTTTTATTTGACTTCAAATCAGAGCTGACGCAAAATAAGAGGGAGATGATGTAAATTTGGATTTTTCGGGGAGAATTGTACATGAATAATAAATCAGGTCGTCATTCCTTCCGAGAGCGACTCGATCATATGGTGGGTAAGCTTCGTACGGATATCCTAAGTGGAGTGCTGCAGCCAGGTGCTTATCTGCCAGCAGAGAGTACACTAGCTAAGCAATTTGAGTTAAGTAATAAATCGGTCAGAAGAGGGCTGGATGTGCTTGTCCAGGAAGGTCTTATTGTCAAAATCGACCGTGTCGGCAGTAAGGTTATGGAGTCTGTGCAGGAGAGGATCCGTATTCATTTTGGCTGCAGCTCCTCGCTGTCCAAGGACTTTCTGCTGGATGATCTAATTGGTGAATTTCATCGACTGCATCCCGGTATTCATATTCTTCCGCTGGCTCTGAATGATTTTGACCATGTGAATTCTGCGGTGGAGTTGATCAATAATGGGATGCTCGATGCTGTATCGCTGAATAGCACGCAATTTCAGGAATTGGCTGAAAATGGTTCAGCGGACTTACTGGAATCGCTTGAGCCTGATCCTGAATTATATCCAATTGCGACGGAAGCTTTTTATCATGAAGAGCAGTTGTATGCCTATCCGATTTCATTCTCCCCCGTGGTGCTATGCTACAACAAGGCCCATTTTCGGGAAGCGGATCTGCCAGAGCCGGACAGCTATTGGACTTGGGATGACTTGATTGAGGCGGCTCGTCAGTTGGCGGAGAAACGTGGACGACATGCCATTTATTTTGTGCCTGCTTCTGAGAATCGTTATTCTGTATTCCTGCTGCAGAGCGGTATTCAAACCGTGGCAGACGGGATCGAGCACCGTACGCTTAGTCCGGAGACGGCTAATAGCCTTAGTGTGTATAGTCGGCTTGTGAATAACCATCAGATTTTCCCGAAATATCTTGCTGGCAATCATGAAGATGAGACGATCTCATTGTTTGTCCAAGAGCAGGTTTCGATGATTCTGACGACTTTTTTTAATTTAAATGAATTTAAGGAATTAACGCTCGATTATGATCTTGCACCGTTACCTAGGCTGAAATCAAAAGATCCACAGAAGACGCTATTGGTGACGATCGGAGCAGCTGTGGTCGGGAATTCAAGACAAAAGGAAGCGGCTCGTCAATTCGTCAACTTCCTTGCTTCCGTAGACGCACAGAAAATTATTCGGGAGCGCACAGTGAGTATTCCAGCTCGAAAGCGGATCGCTGAGATGAGCACAGCGGATCATTTGAATCGTCCTTCGAGATATCTGATGTACAGAGAGCTATTTCCAACCTTCTCCTACCTTAAAGATTTAGGGCTTCCTATAGCTGTTCTAAAGAGCTTTCGTAAGTTGTTGAACGCTTATTGGTCAAAGATGATTGATGAGGAAACACTTCATGAAGAGTTGAGTGTCTTAATTTCGGAACAGGATGCTGCCGATCAGAAGGTTTAGAACTTTTTCTTGAGATTGATGTTCTCTGTAAAAATTAATGAAACGCGTGATGATGGTGCTTTGAGGCCATTATTACGCATTTTTTTCAGAAAAAAGAAAGTATATATTGCGCGCTATATCCTATCTGAATAAGATCAGAGTCGGCTTATTTGAAGCGTTTATATATAGATAATTTTGTAAGCGTTTTCTATTAAATTTGAGGGGTTTCTACATTTTGCGACAGGTACATGTTATATAAGGTTACACTTATTAGAGATATTTCTTATTATTATATTGACATCATGTAGGCTGGAAAATATAATAAAATACATCAGATATATATCAGATTGGTGAAATAAAAGATCTGATACTCTGAAATGTAAATCAAAAAGAAGTCAGAACAGATGTTTTCGTCTAATTTAAGGAGAAAAAAGGGTAGTGAAAGGAGGATATCCCCTACAAAAGGTTGTTTGCAGAATAATCACTCATTTAAAAATTTATTAATGTATTGTTGATTCCTTCTGATTGATGTTAGTGAATATATCATAATGATTATCTTATTTTTTAGTTATTAATAGGGGGTTGAATTATGAATGTTGCTAAAAGGAAATTAGCTCTGCTGCTGCCTGTCCTATTGTCACTAGTGACGCTCGTATCTGCTTGCGGCGGTTCGAATACTAAAACGGGCAATACCGCAGATCCTACTGCGGAGGTTCAGAAGGCTACGCAAGCTCCCGTTAAGGAAGGGAAAACAGTAGGCGGTCTTCAGCTCCCGATTGTTTCAGATAAGCTAGAACTGTCACTTTGGTCACCAAGCGGCGGCAATTTTAGAGGAACTAATTTTAATGAGAAATTATCCTTTCAGCAAATGGAAGAGAACACTAACATTCATATCGACTTTCAACATAGTACGGAAGCCAGTGCGGAAGCTTTTAGCCTATTAATGTCATCTGGGAAGCTGCCGGACATCATCTACAATGATCTATGGGGCACGGATTCCGGAAAATATGGTACACAAGGCGCGCTGCTTCCTCTGGAAGATTTAATTGAGAAAAATGCGCCAAACTTCAAGAAAATCCTCGACGACAACCCGGATATCCGGGGACAAATCACTTCGCCTGAAGGCCACATTTTTTACCTACCTAATCTCGTTCTTGATTCACAGGATCTCACTCAAATGTTCCCGCAAGTGCGTAAAGACTGGATCGATAAGCTGGGTCTATCTATGCCGGAAACTACGGAAGATTGGTATAACATGCTCAAAGCATTTAGGGAGCAGGATGCCAGCGGAAATGGCAAGAAGGATGAAATTCCACTAGTCACAGTTAACTTGGAAAATATCATGATGTTATTCGCTCCTGCCTTTGGTGTTGACTACGGATTCTTCGTGGATAACGGCCAAGTGAAATACGGTCCGAACGATCCGAAATTCAAGGATGTCGTAACCTATCTGCACCGTCTTTACGATGAACAATTGCTCGACCCGAACTATCTGGTAGATACCACATTCCAGACCTTGACTGAGAAAGTGACTACTGATGTGGCAGGGGCATGGTTTGGTTGGTCTGGTTCCTACATGGGGAACTTTACTACTTTAATGGAGGGTAAACATCCGACCTTCAAAATTGCACCGGCCATTCCACCAAAAGGACCAAACGGTGATCAACGTCATGTCTCCTTCCGCTGGCAGGCAGCAGCACACGGATTGGCGGTCTCCTCGCGGACCGAGCATCCTGAGGAAGTGATGAAATGGCTGGATTATCAATACTCAGAGGAAGGCATTCTTTTGAACAACTTTGGGGTTGAAGGCAAGTCCTATGATCTGGTAAACGGAGAGCCTATTTATAAGAAAGAAGTGACTCATCCAACCAATGGTCTCACGAATACACAGGAACTGCTGAACCATACGATCGGGGGCGGAAGCTGGGCTACAGTAGCGGATACCAGATATGCTGAGCAGATCCGAGAAGCTAACGGACAGACGGAAAATCCACTCGAGTTATACAGTGATTATATTGATTTTGATAGCAAGCTGCCTCCAGTCCAATTCACAACAGAGGAAAACGATGTAGTTGTTCCTTTGATGGCTGATATTCAGACCTATGTAGCAGAGACAATTAATGCCATGATCATGGGGCGCCAAAAGATTGAAGACTATGACAAAGTGATGAAGCAGCTTGAGAAGATGGGGATTAACGATGTGCTAAAAGAGTATCAGGTTGCATACGAGCGATTTAAAGGGAAATGATTCAGCTTGTAAGAGGTTGTCGTGGGCCGAGCGGTTCAGAGATTTCTAAGTGACCGCTCGCCGCATGACAGCTATGACTAACGCCAGTGTCCGGGAGAGGAGAACTATATGGCTGTACCTGTAAAAGTCGCTAAAGTTGAAAGCAGGAAGCTTCCGGTCAAGAGGAGTCCGATTCCCTGGAAGCGGATAGCCTCCAATCGCTATCTGTATCTCATGTTACTCCCTACGGTTTTGTATTTTCTGATTTTTGAATACAAGCCGATGTATGGGGCGATCATTGCCTTTAAGAATTTCAATCCCTACTTGGGGATCACGGATAGTCCTTGGGTGGGCTTCAAGAATTTCGAGAAGTTTTTCGAAAGCTATTATTTTCTCAGACTGCTTAAAAATACCTTCTTAATGAGCTTCTACTCGCTCATCTTCATTTTTCCTGCTTCACTTGCTTTTGCCCTGCTACTCAATGAGCTGCGGCTCAAGAAGCTGAAGTCCTTTTTGCAGACCGTGTCTTATTTGCCGCATTTTATTTCGCTCATCGTCATTTGCGGGATGATTATTGATTTCACCAAGCCCGGAGGAATTATTAACAGCCTGTTGCTTGGCATCGGCCTGATCTCTGAGCCTATCCAGTTCCTGATTCTGCCGGAATGGTTTCGAACGATCTATGTGGGTTCTGGCATGTGGCAGAGCCTAGGCTGGAATTCAATTATTTATTTAGCAGCGTTATCTGGTATCAATCCGAGCCTGTATGAAGCTGCAGTTGTAGATGGAGCAGGGCGATGGAAACAGCTAACGAATATAACGCTGCCTGGGATTCTCCCTACGGTCCTAATTCTCTTGATTCTGAATGTCGGTACCCTGCTGAATGTGGGCTGGGACAAAATTATATTGCTCTACAATCCAGGAACGTACGTCACTGCGGATGTTATTTCAACATTTGTCTATAGACGAGGTGTGATGGAAGCGAATTATAGTTTTTCTGCGGCGGTTGGATTATTCAATTCTGTAATTAACTTCACATTGCTCGTGCTAGCTAATCGGATCAGCCGAAAAACAACTGAAAGCAGCCTATGGTAAGCATAACTTCCGATGCGAGTTTTGTACGAAGTAACTTCAATGAAGAATAGCTCACAAAACTTTTAGGAGGGTAGACAATGGTTGTGAAACGCAGTATGGGTGAAATCATATTCGACAGCTGCAATGTGCTGTTTCTAATCTTGTGTTCTTTCCTGTTCCTGTACCCGATGTGGTACGTGCTGGTTTCCTCATTCAGTGATGCACATGCTATTGCTGCGGGGAAGGTAAGCTTCTTTCCAATCGGCTTTAATCTGGATGCTTACAAGCTGGTATTTGAGGATACGCGGGTCTGGACAGCTTACGGAAATACTTTCTTTTATGTCATTGTCGGTACGTTGATTAATCTTGTGCTTACTACACTTGGTGCCTATCCTCTGTCCAGAAAGAATCTGGAGGGGAGAAATGTCATAATGGCTTTTATTGTGTTCACGATGTTTTTTAGTGGTGGCTTAATTCCGGCGTATCTGAATGTCCGTGAGCTTGGCTTGTATGATACACGGTGGGCGCTGCTGTTACCTGGTGCGGTTAGTGCTTTTAATTTGATAGTGATGCGGACTTTCTTTCAGTCTATCCCTGATAGTTTAATAGAGTCTGCCAAAATAGACGGCGCCCATGATTTCAGAATTCTGCTGCGGATCGTGCTTCCGCTCTCTATGCCGGTTCTGGCGGTTATGACCCTCTTTTATGCCGTAGGCCACTGGAACAGTTGGTTCTCGGCCATGATTTATTTACAGGATCGGAATTTGTTCCCGCTCCAATTGATATTGAGAGAAATCCTGATTCAATCCTCTGCGCAAAATATGCTGGCAGGTGTTACCCAAGATGAGGTATTTCGGATCAGTGAATCTATTAAATTCGCTACGATAATCATTGCTACCGTTCCCATTCTGATGATCTATCCATTTTTACAGAAATATTTTGTAAAAGGCGTAATGATCGGTGCGTTGAAGGAGTAACACCCATAGAGAAGATGCTGCATGTGACGGAATCGTTTCTGAAGCAGTCGGGAGGAGAAGACATATGAAGGCGGTAATATCTCAGGAAGGACAGATTCGCATGTCGGATGTTCTGACACCAGTCATTGAAGATGGATTTGTACTAGTCCAGACTGAATATTCGGCAATTAGCCCCGGAACGGAAATGATGATGAATGGCCTGCACCGTACGCAACAAATTGTACTTGGATACAGTGCAGCAGGTGTAATCCGAACACGTGGGAAAGGAATGGAGCACTGGCCTGAGGGTCTTCGGGTAGCTTGTTACGGCGGTCCTTATGCGAAGCATGCAGAATGGCTGCTAATGCCTCAGCATCTGATGGTGCCCATTCCTGATCATGTAAGTTCGGAGGAAGCATCGACAGTAGGGCTTGGAGCTATTGCAGTACATGCGGTAAGGCAGGTTGCACCGCAGTTTGGAGAGACACTTGTATTGATCGGTGCCGGAATTCTTGGGCAGTTGATTGCGCAGATCGCTAAGGCGGCAGGATGCCGAGTGATTGTCTATGATTTACTTGCAGAGCGCTGTGAGATGGCCGAAAGATTGGGGATTAGACATATCGCTACTAGCACAGAGAAGGTAAAGGAACATCTTGCTAACCTGACGGAGGACATGGGAGCAGATGCAGTCATCGTCTGTGCAGGCGGCAAAACCGGCGACCTTATTGATCAAGCACTAGAGTGGGTACGGGATCGCGGAAAGGTACTATTGGTTGGAGATATTAAACCGGATTTCTCTCGTGATCTGATGTTCGGTAAGGAAGCTCAAGTGCTGATTTCTAGAGCCGGCGGTCCCGGACGATATGATCCTATCTATGAGCGGCAGGGGATTGACTACCCTTATGGCTACGTACGATGGACAGAAGGACGTAATATGGCTGAATATATTCGGTTAATCTCCGAAGGCGATATTCAGGTTAAACCATTAATTAGTGCGATATTCCCGGTCGAGCGTTGTGAAGAAGCCTTTAGGCGTTATGCAGAGGATCCAGTGGATTTGTTGGGAGCAGTATTAGCTTATCCTGCGGCAGTTTCTGGGGCGGAAGTGAAGGTGAAGGAACAGCTGGCAAAAGAAGGCGGGAGCAGATGAAGACGCTGCGGATCGGTGAGCCACTGGACGGTGTGGCGGTTTGGGCCACGGCTTATGGAACATGGCAAGGAGCAGACCGGATATATGCTGTTTCTTCTGGTAGTCCATGCATATTGTTTGTTCTGGATCCTAGCGGCGAACAAGCGCCAGAACGTTATGCGCTCGAAGGCTCGGATCATTGCTGGGGTGTAGTCTTAACAACTAGCGGAGTGTATATCGGGGGAAGCGGCATTTTGTACAGGTTCACTCATGAAAATGGTGTGGAGAACCTGGGTGAGATGATTCCCGGTGAATTCTATACGTGGCGGTTGGCAGCGGATGAACAAGGAAGGGTCTATGGAGGATGTTATCCTGGTGGGAAAGTGTTCCAGTATGATCCAGTGACAGCAGTGTTTAGAGATTACGGGGTAATGGTGACTGGAGAACAGTATGCTCGTTCTATGGAAGCATGGAACGGTAAGCTCTATGTGGGAGTTGGAACACAAACCCCACATATTGTTGTACTGGATACGGCTTCGGGTGAACGCTCGGAAATTGGGATGCCAGATGAATGTCAGGGTGAACAGCTGGTCTATGACTTAAATATCGTTCAGGGCAAGCTATTTGCCCGGATCACACCGTCTGCAAAATTGTACATTTATGATCTGGAACTACAGGCGTGGGGCGAAACTCTGGATCATGTGAGTGGACTTAGTGTTTCGCCGCCGGATGCGTTGGGAAATGTGTACTTCATTAAAGATGACTATTTGCAGCGATATGATATCCGGACTGGAAGCCTGTTCGTTACTTCCCTAGCTATGCCGGAGCCGGCGGGAGACTATGGATGGCTGAATAACCATGCTCTAAATCCGAATGCACGCTGCTTAACTGGTGTATACAGGGACGGGAGTTGCTGGATTTACGATCCGGTGACGGATCGACATATGGTGATGGACTTCGGTCTGCAAGGTCAATCGGTCCATTTACAGTCCATGACCTACGGGCCTGACGATGCTCTTTATATCGGAGGGTATTTCGCAGGTGGGCTGGCCAGATTCGATAAGGCAGCCGACGAGATCATTTCATATCGGGGCATTGGCCAGACCGAAGGGATGATAGCTGGAAGTGGTTGTTTATATTTAGGCGTTTATCCGCGAGCAAATATTTTTAAGTATGACCCGAACAGGGACTGGAAGCCGGGTGAGAATCCAGAACTGCTATTTTCCTTACAGGAAGAGGAGCAGGACCGCCCTTTTGCTTGGGCTTGGGCAGGAGAAGAGCTCGCGATTGGAACGGTTCCTTCCTATGGTCGGCATGGAGGAGCGTTGACACTGTACAATCCTGCTAGCGGTGCACGTGAGGTGTTTAGAAATCTTTTGCCGCTGCAGAGTGTGGTGTCCTTGACCTGTAGAGATCAGCTATTGTTTGCTGGAGGGTCCGTCTGGGGTGGACTTGGGATTGCTCCTCAGCGTGCGGATGCCTCTCTAATGATTTGGGATCTAGAGAAGCGCTGCAAAGTATGGGAAGGTGTACCGGTGCAAGGGGAAAGGGCTATTTCTGCTTTGGTTCTAGATGATGCAGGGCATCTTTGGGGTTTGACGGCAGGTAAGTTATTTCGGTTCGATCCACAGCTTAAGCTTACTGTAAAGACTTACTCTTTGTTCTCCATGGACTGGAATGATGTGACTCATTTTTGGCGTAGCGGCAATGAATTGCTCTACAAGGAAGGCATGCTGTACGGCGTGTCGATGAATCGCTTGTTCAAGTTTGATGTGCGGAGTAAGGAGCTTGAGGTGTTGAATGACGATGCGCGGCTGCTGACGATGGACCGTGAGGGTGATCTGTTTTTTGCAAGAACTACAGCATTGTATCGGATGCACAAGTAAGGTCTGCACAATCCTTGGCGAAGGGTGAGGGATGATGAGAATCTTATATTTTTATAAATTCTGTATTCTGGGTGGGGTAACCACTCAACTTGCAAATAGACTTAAATTTTTGCGGCACCACTCGGAAGTGCATTTTGCTTTTCTAGAGGATTACGGCGGGGCGAGCGCTTTTGAAGGTTATGAGCATGTCCGAATTCTAGGGACGGTTGAAGAAATTAAGAGCTACATGGAAGTCTATGATTTCGATGTCATTATTACAATTGATACTTACGAGCTGTATGAAGCACTTGGGCCTGTACAAGAGGGGAAGGTTATTATTCATGAGGTACATACCACCTATTCCGAACCCCTGCAGAAGTTGGCCGCAACGAAAGATAGTTTGCCTTTTCACTTTGTGATCACTCCCTCCGCTTACATGAAGGATTATTTGGACGGTATCGGCATAGCGGGTGCTTATCATATTAATAATTGCCTGGATACCGATTTGTTCCGGTATGAAGCGGGTATTGAGCAGGAGCCTGTCACTATTTTGTGGGTAGGTAAACTGGATGATCACAAGAACTGGTCGTCCTATTTGAACATTGCTGGAAAGCTGAATGCCAAGATGCCAGAGCTGCAATTTATGCTTGTTGGGGGATATACTGCTCCCGATGAGATCAAGAAACAGCTGATGGTAAAGGTGGAACAGCAGGGGATTAAGTATTTCAAGTGGATTCCCAAAGTGGATTACGATGAGATGCATCGCTATTATTCATCGGTTGCGCAGAATGGTGGGGTATATATTAGTACCACGACCAATGAATCTTTTGGGATGACCGTACTGGAGGCGATGGCCTGCAGGTGTCCGGTAGTGGTTCCGAGTGTAGGGGCGTTGCCGGAATTATTGGATGGTTTGTTAAGTGTTTCCCTATACGAATCAGGCAATGAAGAGGAGTGTGTGGACAGATTGAGCGCACTGCTGGAGCAGAATAGTCTGAGGGAAGGCTTGAAGTCATTGGGAGAACAGAAAGCTAGAACTACTTACAGCATCGAACAAGTGGGAAAAGAATACATGGAACTACTTGAGCGTTTCAGAGAAGAACGTTTAATTCTTAAATAAGTGGATCACTCCATGGGGCTGTCAACCGAATAAGAGGTGTTGTTGAAATGGAAGAGTTGCAGATCGGTATGGTAGGAATGGACACTTCACATAGCAGGATTTTCGCGGCGCTGCTAAATGATGAATCTCATCCGCTATATATTCCGGGTGGCAGGCTCCACTGCGGTTATCCGGGGGGTTCTCTTGATTTCGAGCTAAGCTATTCACGTGTGAGACCGATTAGCACTGAATTGCAGGAGCGCTATGGGGTTGAATTGCTCGATTCTATAGAAGAAGTTGCGGAGAGATCCCATGCGATTCTATTGACTTCTGTAGATGGGAGAGTGCACAAGGAACAATTTGCGGTGCTGGCTCCTTACGGAAAGCCAGTATTCATTGACAAGCCGTTAGCGGTTTCTTCTGAAGATGCGAAGGTGATTGTGGAATTGGCGGAGAGGTATGGAACGCCATTTTTCTCCAGCTCTTTGCTACGTTTCGGTGGACCGCTGGTAGCCCTCTTAGAGGATGAAAGTGCAGGTGCTATTCTAGGTGCGGATTGCACTGGACCACTCGATCTTCAGCCGACACAACCGGGGTTATTCTGGTATGGTATACACGCTGCTGAGATGTTATATGCCGCTCTTGGAGAAGGTTGCCATTGCGTACGTGCCGTCAGTAACGATGCGCAAGAATGGGTAGTCGGCCAGTGGAAGGACGGGCGAATCGGGACGATCCGCGGAAATCGTACAGGCGGCTCTGATTTCTATATCGTATTGCACCGTGAACGGGGGAGCAACGGAATTAACGCGCTCGGAGCAAATTACAACGCAGGACATCAGCAATTACTAAAGAAATTTATAGCTATGGCGCGAGGGGACTCTCCACCGGTACGAACTTCCCTAACACTAGAGTTGATTCGCTTCATCGAAGCGGCCAACGAAAGCCGGGTAAGCGGTGCTGATGTTCGTCTGTAAAGGAAAGCACAATCTGAAAGGAGTGTAGTGTATTGATTAGGACAGCAGTGATTGGATGCGGTGGCATGGGGACTGTTCATGCGGATCGCTACAAGTCCATGCCCGAAGCTGAGCTTGTCGCCGTATGTGACATCGTTGAAAAAGCCGCTGAGGTGCTAGGAACTTTAGTGGGCGTTAGCTATTTTACATCTGTACAAGAAATGCTCGAGCAGGTAAAGCCAGAGGTGGTCAGTATTGCTGTGCCGACTTATTTGCATGTAGAACTGGTACGGATTGCGGCTGACCATGGAGCGCATGTGATCTGTGAGAAGCCGCTCGCACTCACTTCGCAAGAAGCGGAAGAAGCAATTAGTTACTGCAACGAGCGCGGTGTACGTTTGTTTGTGGGCCATGTCGTTCGTTTCTTTCCTTCTTATAGACAGCTTGCGGAGGGAATAACGCAGCTTGGCAGTGTTCAAGGCGGAATATACCATGCTAAACGGGCGGGTTCACATCCCGGAAACGTGCAAGCGTGGTTTCGGGATCCATTTCTTAGCGGTGGCGTCATTATGGATTTAATGATTCACGACATTGACTACATTCGTGGGGCTTTTGGTGAAGCCCGTGAAGTGTATGCGTTCCAACATCAGTCGGAAGATATAAATTATGCCTCAGCTACATTCCGGTTTAAGAATGGAACCATTGCTCAGCTTGAAGCATTTTGGGGGTATCCAGGGTCGTTCCACTCCTCTTTTGAATATGCGGATGCGGAAGGAATCATCTCAGGCGGGACCGGGGATGGCGAAAGTCTGCATATTCGCAAGTCGATAACGACGGGCTCTACATCGGGATTTGTGGAGACGCCTTCGAGTGTGCTGCTGAAGGATCCGTATTATTTGGAACTGGAGCATTTTCTAAGCTGTCTAACAAGTGAGGAAGAGCCGATAGTCACTGCGCAGGATGCGCTGGAAGCTGTACGTTGGGCTGAAGCCGCTCAGCAATCGGCAATGACCCATCAACCGGTGAAGCTTGAAGTGAAGGGGGATATATAATGAGCCGTTTGAATATTGGCATGATCAGTTTCGCGCATGCGCATGCTTTTGACTATTTGGCAAGTTTACTGCACATGTCTGAAGTGACGGTCAGTGGAATTGCTGATGAGGTGCCGGAGCGCACACAGGCGCTCGCAGAACGTCATTCGATTCCCTATTATGCTAACTACAAGGAACTTCTGGAAGACTCGAATATAGATGCCGTAATTATTTGCTCGGAAAATGTCTATCATGCTGAGCTAACCATCGCTTCAGCCCGAGCGGGCAAGCATGTACTGTGCGAGAAGCCGCTAGGTCTGTCAGTGGAAGAAATGGAACGCATGATTTCGGTCTGCTCTGAAGAGGGAGTACAGCTTATGACAGCCTTTCCTTGCCGCTTCCTCACTCCGGTTGTGCGGGCTAAGGAATCACTAGATCGCGGCGATATTGGTGAAATTATCGCTTTTAAAGGAACTAACAGAGGTTCTTTTCCGGGACCTAGATGGTTCTCTGATGAAGACCTATCGGGAGGCGGTGCTGTTCTAGATCACACTGTGCATGTGATGGATCTGATGAACTGGTTCTCTGGTTCTTCTGTAGAACAGGTGTATGCCTATGCGGATACCTTATTTGATTCAGAGTGCAAGCGGACGATCGATGATGCTGGAATGGTGCATGTAACTTTTGAGAATGGTGTGTTCGGAGTGCTGGATCCTAGCTGGTCACGCAATCCCGGCTTCCCCACATGGGGGGATGTGACCCTAGAAATCATTGGAACTAAAGGTGTCATCTCCATAGATGCTTTTAACCAAAAAAACAATGTATACGGAAGAGCATCTGGCAAAGGGAACTGGTCCTTCTGGGGGGATGACATGAATGAACTGATGCTGAAGGCTTTTGTACAGGCGCTTCTAGAAGGGGTGGAGGTACCAATTTCGGGAATAGATGGACTCCGATCCACAGAGGTTGCACTTACCGCTTATCAATCTGCTCATGCAGGCCAACCGGTGCGTTTAAATAAATGAGGATGCTGTAAGCAGCACAAAACTTTGAGGAGGATGGAACCGCCTATGAAGGATCAGGAATTGTTCGATAGTATGTGTGAAAAGCTCTACTCTGCGGTAATCTCTGATACGTTGGATCAATTGGGCTATCGTAATCAGGTGATGCGTGAAAATATTAACCCGATAGATCCTACCTGGATCGTTGCCGGAAGAGCAAAGACCATTCTGTCTGTGGATATTCATCATTTGCCGGAAGATCCGTACACGAAGGAGATTGAGGCGGTGGACAGCGTTAAGCCTGGTGAGATTGTCATCGGCTGCACGAATGAATCGCGGCAGAACGGACTGTGGGGAGAGCTATTGTCTACGGCTTCCAAAATGAGAGGTGGCCGCGGAGCCATTGTAGATGGACTAATCCGTGATACTGCTAAAATTCTGGAGCTTGGCTTTCCTGTCTTTGCTACCGGGACCAAACCTGTTGATTCTCAAGGGCGTGGGATTGTTATTGATTATGACATTCCAGTGCTATGCGGTGGCGTGATGGTCCATCCCGGAGATGTGATCTTTGGTGACCGTGATGGTATCGTTGTGATACCGGGCGCCATCATCGATGAAGTGTTCCAATTGGCTATGGATAAGGTGACTCGTGAGAACCATACACGCGATGAACTGCTCGAAGGATACACCTTACGGCAGGTCTATGATAAATACGGGGTGCTCTGATCAAGAACTGAGGGGGTGATAAACATGAGGCTGGCTGGCAAAAGAGCGCTGGTCACAGGTGCAGCAAGAGGAATTGGACTAGGAATTGCCCTTCGATTTCTGGAAGAAGGTGCTCAGGTGGTGTTGCTGGACCGGAGTGAGGGTGAGCTTCTTACTGCACTAGAAACCATGAAGGATTATGGTGATAAAGGCGCAGTGGAGGTTTGTGATCTTCGCGATGTGGCACAGCTGGAACAATCTGTTGCCCGAGCCTTTGAAAGATTCGGCGGGATAGATATTGTAGTGAACAACGCCGGAATCGCCTTTCGTGAACACTTTCTCGACATCTCGGTTGAGCATTGGAATGCAGTATTTGATATCAACGTAAAGGCTATTTTCTTAATCGGTCAGCTTGCCGCAAGGCAAATGATTTCTCAGGGCGGCGGAGGCACTATTATTAACATGAGCTCCAAAAATGGTCTGTCAGCAAGCTCCGAGCTCGCGCATTATAATGCTTCTAAGGCAGCTGTTATACTGCTAACCGAATCGATGGCAGTGGAGCTGGCGTCTTATGGAATTCGCGTAAATGCTGTAGCACCGGGATTTGTGGATACCCCTCTCGACCGTAAGCTGCGCGAAACTTCGAAGCTCCCAGCGTATTCGGAGCATACACCGATGAAGCGGGCGGCAACGATAAGGGAAGCTGCTAATGTATTTCTTTTTCTGGCTTCTGACGAAGCTTCTTATGTAACTGGAGAAACCATTCGTGTGGATGGCGGGCATTTGGCTAATGGTAGTGAGCTGTAAATAGAAGAAGGAGTGAATATTTTGGAAAGTACAGAATTTCAGGCAGAATTGATGATTGATGCTCAGGCTGAGCTTGGTGAAGGGCCGCATTGGGATGCTGAATCCAATCAATTGTATTGGGTCGATATAACGGGCAGGAAGCTTAGAATCTACGACCGGATCACTGGTGATGAAGTCGTTCGCTCTTTTGAACAAATGGTTAGTGCAGCTATTCCTACGACAACAGGAGGAATTCTATTGGCTATGGAAGATGGGGTCTACCTCTCTCGAGCTGAAGGATCGCCGATCCTGCTGACTTCAATAGAAGCGGATCTTCTACACAACAGAGCGAATGATGCGAAATGCGATCGACAAGGACGACTGTGGGTGGGAACGATGAGTATGAACGATGAGCCGAAAGCCGGAGGATTCTACGTCGTGGAGTCTGGTGGGATCACCCGCCAATTGTTGTCCGGCATCGGCTGCTCAAACGGAATGGCTTGGGATTACACACGAAGCAAGATGTATTATATTGATACGCCGACTAGGCAAGTGGATGTGTTTGATTACGAGGAAGCGTCTGGAAGGATAAATAACCGAAGAATGGCATTTCAAATTCCTACAACGAGTGGATATCCGGACGGAATGACAATAGACCGTGAAGGTATGCTTTGGGTCGCCCATTGGGGCGGTGGCTGTGTATCTCGATGGAACCCTGATACAGGTGAACAGCTTGGAGTCATTCGAGTTCCAGCGCCTCTAGTGACCTCATGCGCTTTTGGAGGCGACGATCTAACGGAACTCTACATTACAACTGCAAGGATAGGGATGCAAGAGAAGGAACTGCGAGATTATCCGTTTGCAGGCGGATTGTTTATGGCTAAGCCAGGGGTGAGTGGTCTGCTGCCCGGTAAATTTCAAGCTAAGGAGTAGGATGAGGAGGCAAAGCGATGCGACTCAAAGATAAGATCGTCATTATCACCGGAGCAGGCTCGGGAATTGGAAAAAGCACAGCCGTATTATTTGCTTCAGAAGGAGCCACGGTAGTCATTGCCGATGTCCAAGAAGATTCAGGAAAGGCCGCTGTCGCTGAAATAAAGGCGTCGGGCGGAAATGCGCTGTTCATCCCCTGTGATGTTACCGATGCAAGCAGTACTACTGGAATGGCTGATCAGGTATTCCAAGCTTTTGGTCAAATCGATGTCCTCTTTAATAATGCGGGGATCAGTGGTGTAGGTACAGTGCATGAGGTTGCCGAGGAAGTGTGGGAGAGGGTCATGCGGGTCAATGTGACAGGTGTGTTCTTAACTTGCAAGGCTGTTCTTCCTTATATGATGAAGAGCAAGAAGGGTTCTATCATTAATATGTCCTCTGGCATCGCCGAAATCGGAGTTGCAGAGCGTGCTTCCTACAGTGCCTCTAAGGGCGCAGTTCTATCTTTAACCAAAGCAATGCAAGTCGATTATGCGCCTTACGGCATTCGAATAAATGCGCTGCTGCCCGGTACGATTATGACTCCGTTTGTAGAAGGTTATTTGAAGGCGTCTCTGGATCCGGAGGCTTCGGTTGCAGCCATTAAGCGCAGACAGCTTAGCGGTGAGCTCGGCAAACCTGAGGATGTGGCCAGGGCGGCACTGTTTCTCGCCTCCGATGAGTCTGAGTTTGTAATGGGTTCACCGCTATACGTGGATGGCGGCCTTGTCTTCGGCAAAAATGCATAAAGTAAAGGAGAGTTATATAGATGAAGCTAATTACCTTTTTGCAAAAAGAGGATGATCATATGGGCGTTCTAACCGACCGTGGTGTGGTGGATATTGAGGCGGCACAGATTGCATTATCCACTCGGGCTGAGGTTCCAGTAACGGTTAATCAATTGCTTGTTGGTGGGGAGGCTGCACTTAACCAACTGAGGATTTTTGTAAATGAGTTGCCTGATGAAGAGGTGAATCCATCCTGGCTGAAGCAGGTTGAAGATTTGACCTTCGGCCCTTGCGTTACTGATCCTGGAAAAATCATCTGTATTGGTCTGAATTACCGCCGGCACGCCGAAGAGACTGGGATGGCTATTCCCGAGTATCCTATCCTGTTCAATAAATTTAACAATACACTGACCGGACATGACTCGGAGGTTCCGCTTCCGAGGGCCAGCCACAAGGTGGACTACGAAGCAGAGCTTGGCATCGTCATCGGCCGAACTGCGAAGTATGTGGTTGAGGAAGAAGCACTGGATTATGTATTCGGGTATTGTGCTGCAAATGATTTGTCGGCGCGTGATTTACAGATGCGGACGAGTCAATGGCTAGCAGGAAAGTCTTGCGATAAATTTTCACCTATTGGGCCGTACTTAGTCACTGCAGATGAAGTGGGTGATCCTAATCAGCTCGATATTCAGTGTACAGTGAATGGCGAACTACGTCAGAACTCCAACACTTCGGACATGATTTTTAATTGTAAGCAGATTGTCAGCTATGTGTCCCAGTGTATGACCCTTTCACCGGGAGATATCATTCTGACTGGTACACCGGAAGGCGTCGTGATGGGTTACCCGCCAGAGGAACAGATTTATTTACAAGCTGGTGATGTGATCACAGTGCAGATTGAGAAGCTTGGTGCCATTACAAATACGATGGTTAGTGAATAGGAGGGACTGGGGATGATCTTCGATTGTCATACTCATTTGTTTGGACCGGGAATGGTCTCAGGGCCTACGGATGAGGCGATCAAACGAGCTTGGGGCCCGGATATGAATATCGAAGCAACCCCCGAGCAGCACCGGCGTAATTTGGATGGTTTCTCTGGTGCTATCGTACTGGCGATGGCTGCGCATGCAACTGGACTTGTTGTACCTAATGCGTATGTCGCTGATTACTGTCGCACGGATCCGGATCGGTTATTCGGTTTTGCGAGTGTAGATCCCAATCATCTGGACTGTGTTGCTGAATTTGAGACTGCGATTCGTGAGATGGGGCTAAAAGGGCTGAAGCTTGCACCTATTTATCAGAATTTTTATCCTGAAGATCCCAAGCATTATGCCCTCTATGCCAAAGCAGAACAGCTGGATGTACCTATTCTTTGGCATCAGGGAACTTCTTTTGTGCCGGAGGGTTATCTGGATGCTTCAAGACCAGCGATGCTGGATCCGATTGCCCGTGCTTTTCCGAAGCTGAAGATGATTGTGGCGCATATGGGCCATCCCTGGATTGATGAATGTATTTCATTGGTGCGTAAGCATCCTAACCTGTATATGGACGTTTCTGCGTTAGGAAGCAGGCCTTGGCAGTTCTACAATGCCCTGGTATCTGCTATGGAATACGGGGTGCAAGATAAAATACTGTTTGGGTCAGATTATCCGTTCTTTGGGACGCAGAAGATGCTAGATGCTATGTACCATATCAATGATCTAGTGGAGGGAACGAAGCTTCCTCATATTCCGCAGGAGTTTATTGAGAGCATCATGCATCGTCTAACACCGGAGATTCTTGGTTTTGTCTGAGGGATTTGTGCATGGTCTATAAGTGTTGTAGTTAAAAGGAGATGGGATCATGGGGGAGCGTAGGGACAGCGAGGATAAGCAGGCCGAATTCGGTGGAAAGTTGAAGAGTGAAGCCTATTTTCAAGAAAAGGATTTATGGGGATTTATCCATCGTTCCTTTACGAAGTCTATGGGATATACCGAAGAAGATATTCGCAAGCCCGTAATCGGTATTTGCAACACCTTCAGTGAGCTGAATAAATGTCATTCACATTTTAATGAATTATTGGATTATGTGAAGCGAGGTGTTTGGCAGGCAGGGGGAGTACCGATGGAATTCCCGACGATCTCGATTGGTGAGCCTTATGTGAAGCCTACAACAATGCTGCTGCGTAATTTGATGGCGATGGATACGGAAGAAATGATGAAGGGGCATCCCATTGATGGCGTAGTGCTGCTTGGGGGGTGTGATAAAACGGTACCCGCTCAGTTGATGGCAGCCGCTAGCGCCAATATTCCAGCCATTGTGCTGACAGGCGGTCCCATGTTAAATGGCCGGCTGGGCGGGCGTAGCCTTGGAGCATGTACAGATTGTTATGGCTTTACGCTGGAGCATAAAGCTGGAAATATTAGTGACGAAGCGCTGGCTGTGGCAGAGAATGCAATTTGCCGAAGTGACGGTCACTGCATGGTGATGGGCACCGCCAGCACTATGGCCTCGATTGCCGAAGCGATCGGTATGGCGTTACCAGGCTGTGCAGCTATCCCGGCGCCGGACAGCAGACGCAGACATATGTCCGAGCGGACGGGCAAGCAGATTGTAGAGCTAGTTCGTCAGGGCATCCGTCCTCGCGACATTATGACTGCGGCGGCGATCGAGAATGCGATCACAGTTACGATGGCGAGCGGTGGATCGACGAACGCAATCATCCATCTTGTTGCGATCTCCCAGCGGCTCGGGATGAAGCTGCCGTTAGAAACGTTTGACCGGATTAGTAGCCAGACCCCGTTCATTTTGAATCTGCGTCCTTCAGGCAAATATCAGATGGAGGAATATTTTGAGGCAGGTGGCGTACCTGCGCTAATGAAGGAGCTGGAGCCGCTGCTGCACGGGGATTGCTTGACAGTAACAGGCAGAACGGTAACAGAAAATCTGGTTCAGGCGGAAACGCTGGACAGAGATGTGATTCGTACTTTGGAGGAGCCGCTGGACAACCAAGGTGGAATTGCTGTATTGCGCGGGAATCTGGCACCGGATGGGGCGCTGATCAAGCAAACCGCTGTATCCGCTCATCTCAAAAAGCATATCGGACGCGCAGTAGTGTTCGAGAGTCCGTCCGATCTGAATGAGCGGATCGATGATCTTGATCTGGTCGTGGATGAGAACAGCGTGCTAGTCCTTAAAAACGCAGGACCGAAGGGCGCCCCAGCGATGCCGGAAATCGGGCAAATCCCGATTCCGCAAAAACTGCTGAAGCAGGGCATCCGCGACATGGTTCGCATCTCTGATGCTCGGATCAGCGGCACTTCCTATGGCGCATTGATTGTACATGCGGCTCCGGAAGCGGCTATCGGCGGAACGCTAGCTCTTGTGCAGGATGGCGATGAAATCGAGCTGGATATTTCGGCGAGGCGCTTAGAGCTGAAGGTGTCCGATGAGGAATTGGCCCGACGGCGAGTTACATGGCAAGCGCCTAAGCCGCACTACGACAGGGGTTATGGCTTGCTGTTTCATGAGCGTGTGCTTCAAGCGAACCTCGGCTGTGATTTTGACTTTCTGCTGCCTGCGGAGCTTAGGAAAGAATTGCTTGGCGTGATGGAGTCGGCACGCTCGAAATCGCGCCCGAAGTAATCTAATGCTTGCGTATGTGAAATAGTTGCACTTTATACAACTAAATTTCAACAAACCGTTGTCTGTAGGCTCATTTTAGTTTTTTAATTGCAGAGAATACAACTAAACTGGCATCTACGGGAACAGAAGTCGAAATAAGTGTATGAAATACACTTATATCGCATGTATCGCGCATATCGCAAGTATCGCGCATATCGCAAGTATCGCGCGTATCGAACAAATCGCACATATCTATGGCGGAATGCTAGCTCTTGTGCAAGGTGACGATGAAATTAAGTTGGATATTTCCGCGAGGCGCATAGAGTTAAAGGTGTCCGATAGAAGTTGCCAAACGCCGGGTTGCATGACAAACGCTTAAGTCACACTACGATAAGGGGTAGTATGAATTTACTAGATTGTCTGACTGAATTGGTTGAGCTGAGATAATTGCTTTGTTTTCTTTGATTGCATTTTATGCAATAGATTCTGCTCTAGAGTGGCTGAAATTTGATTCTATTGCACTTTCTGCAATGGAATTTCAGATAATCACCATTAAACGAGCTAATGGCCGGAATCTGATGTATGAAGTGCAATAGATTCATTTTTTAGCTAAGAATTTGGAGATTCTATTGCACTTTCTGCAATAAGATAGTTAGTTTCCGATTTCGGCGAGAATGGATTGCGAATGTAGCAGCTGGTTTGTGAATGTAGCTAGTTAGTTTCCGATTGCAGCGAGCATGGATTGCTAATGTAGCAGCTGGTTTGCGAATGTAGCTAGTTGGTTCCAGATTGCAGCGAGCATGGATTGCGAATGTAGAAGCTGGTTTGCAGAATGTAGCTAGTTAGTTTCCGGTTGCGGCGAGCATGGTTTGTGAATATAGCTAGTTGGTTTCTAATCGAAGCAAGCTTGGCATTTGATTAACACGATTTTGGCTTCCGATTGCAGCAAGCAGCGTTTCCAATTACACCAATCTATAGGTCGCTTGTGGTAAAAGCGACAGACCAGAGTCAACGGAGAGGAGAGTTCAATGATGCGAACCGTTCAAGAGTTGGAGGATCGCTTGGCTAGTCCATCAGCAGCGCTGATTGAGGAACTTAGCCAGCTCGATGGAGATATTATGCTACTAGGCGTGGGGGGCAAAATGGGACCCAGTCTCGCAAGGCTGGCGATGAATGCGATTCGTCAAGCGGGGATCGACAAGAAAGTCATCGGCGTTTCCCGCTTCTCGAATAAAGAGCTGAGACGAGAACTCGAAGAGGCTGGTGTCGAGATTATCTCCGCTGATTTGTCTGACGATAAAGCGTTGCAGGCACTCCCTGAAACCCAAAATATTCTCTATATGGCCGGAAATAAATTTGGCACGACCGGGAATGAACATTTTACTTGGATGATGAATGCTTATCTGCCGGGACGTGTAGCGGAACGGTTCCATAATTCACGAATGGTTGTGTTCTCTACAGGCAATGTCTACCCGTTTACTCCGGTCAGTCAAGGAGGAGCAACGGAGAGAACTTCTCCGAACGCGAATGGCGAGTATGGGCAATCCTGTCTGGGACGGGAGCGTATTTTTGAACATTTCTCTCATAAAAATGGAACGCCGATGTTCATTTATCGGCTGAATTACGCCATTGATCTGCGGTATGGTGTGTTACTGGAGCTTGCTCGATCGGTTAGAGAAGGTCTTCCCATTGATATCACGATGGGTCATGCCAATGTGATCTGGCAAGGGGATGCGAATGAAATCGCATTGCGAGCATTGCTACGTTGCAGTTCACCGCCTAATTTCATGAACATTACCGGACCAGAGACATTGTCACTGCGCTGGGCTGCGAATGAATTTGGCCGAAAGTTAGGCATAGAGCCGATCTTTACAGGTGAAGAAGCACCTACCGCACTGCTAAGTAACGCGGCAAAAGCCGCTGCTACCTTCGGCTATCCAAGGGTATCGCTGGCTGAAATGATTGACTGGATTGGTGATTGGGTAGGACAAGGTGGAGAAACCTGGAATAAACCTACGCATTTTCAGGAGCGGGAGGGCAAATATTAATGACACTGACAAGAGTACCTTTGACTTCGGAATTACATGCCGCGCTTCATGATGGATTGGCTATTCCTGCACATCCTCTCGCCTTAACTAAAGAGCGCAAGCTGGATGAGCAACGTCAACGGGCGCTTACCCGTTATTATGTTGCTTCCGGGGCGGGTGGAATCGCGGTTGCCGTGCATTCCACTCAATTCGAGATCAGGAACCCGGAAGTAGGACTACTGGAGCCTGTGTTGCGCCTAGCCGCGGAAGAGGTGGAACGTGCCCAGTTAGATCGTCCATTTATGAAAGTAGCGGGTATTTGCGGTGGGACGGAGCAGGCTGTTCTTGAAGCGCGCCTTGCCGCAAGCTTTGGTTATGAAGCGGGACTGCTCAGCATGGGAGGCCTGCAAACCTTGAGTGAGGAAGAATTGCTGGAACGAACACGCAGAGTGGCAGATGTGATTCCGGTGTTTGGTTTCTACCTTCAGCCGTCGGTGGGAGGACGAATTCTAAGTTTTGATTTTTGGAAGGCATTCGCTGAAATAGAAGGCGTAATCGCCATCAAAATGGCGCCATTCAATCGTTATCAGACGCTGGATGTAGTCAGAGCTGTGCTTGAATCCAGCCGTAGCGAAGAAATTGCTCTGTACACCGGAAATGATGATAATATTGTCAGCGATCTGCTCACGACCTTCCGATTTATGGTGAACGGCAAGCCCGTTGAGAAAAAAATAGTCGGCGGCCTACTCGGTCACTGGGCAGTCTGGACGAGCAAAGCAGTACAGCTGCTTAATGAGATTAAAAAGGTCCGAAATGAACCCTCGTTGGCATCCCATTGGCTGACGCTCGGGGCTGAAGTGACGGATAGCAATGCGGCGATATTTGATCCTGCGCATCATTTTCATGGCTGTATCCCGGGTATTCATGAGGTGCTTCGCCTGCAAGGATTGCTTGAAGGGTTATGGTGTCTAAATCCGGAGGAGCAATTATCACCGGGGCAAGTGGAGGAAATAAACAGAGTGCACAGGGACTATCCCCATCTGGTGGATGACGAATTTGTGGCAGCGCATTTACAAGAATGGCTGCAATAACAAATAGCTGTATGTGAGTTAAGGAGGACGCACTTTCGCAAGTGCGTTCTTTTTATCCAGAGTGCGATATCCTCCTCCTCATGATACAATAAGGGACAAGTTTATAAGGATGAGGTGACTTTAATTGAAGTATGATTTCGATCGCGTAATTGACCGCCGTAATACACGTTCTTACAAGTGGGACCAGTCCGAGAAGTTGTTTGGTGAGAAAGATATTATGCCGCTTTGGGTGGCAGACATGGATTTTGAAAGTCCTCCCGCAGTGAAGGAAGCGATTCTGCGCCGCGCAGAACAAGGAGTTTACGGTTACAGTGTACCTAGTGACTCTTATAAAGAAGCTATCACGTCGTGGTTCAGAAGACGGCATGATTGGGAAATTAAATCGGAATGGATTTCGGACTCTCCCGGAATTGTAACTTCCTTAAGTCTTTCCGTTGAGCTGTTTACCGAGCCGGGAGACGAGGTTATTTTACAGTCGCCAGTTTATTATCCTTTCTATGATGTCATCAAAATGAATGATCGGAAGGTTGCCAAGAATCCGCTTGTGATCCGAAATGGACGCTTCGAGATGGACTATGAGCAATTGGAAGTTCTGATGCAAGGCGGAGCAAAGCTGCTGCTCTTATGCAGTCCGCATAATCCGGGTGGTCGAGTATGGGAAAGAGAAGAACTGCTGAAGCTTGGTGAACTCTGTCTGCGTTACGGCGTGACTGTAATTTCCGATGAGATTCATTGTGATTTGGCGCTTCCGGGCTATGAGCATATCCCTTTTGCATCCTTATCAGAAGAAATTGCAAATATTACCCTTACCACACTTGCCGCGACTAAAACCTTCAATCTTCCGGGCATTCAATCTTCTTTTATCGTGTCTTCGAATCCGGAATTGAAACTTAAGTTTGATCAAAAAATGAAAGCCCTGAGCTTACATATGGCTAGCTTCTTCGCTCAAGATGCAGTACAAGCTGCTTATAATGAAGGAGAAGAATGGTTGGATGAGCTTTTAGAGTACGTTTCAGGTAATGTGGATTATGCGATTAGCTATCTGTCGGAGCATTTGCCACAGGTCCAAGTGATGCAACCGCAAGGCACCTACCTGCTATGGGTAGACTGCCGTGGGCTGAATCTGGATATTGATGGGCTTAAACAGTTAATGTACAAAGAGGCTAAAGTCGCTTTTAATGAAGGTTCTGTTTTTGGAACTGAGGGACAAGGTCATCTGCGGATCAATCTAGCTTGTCCTAGATCTATTCTAGTTGAAGCGTTAGAACGCTTTTGCCGAGCAGCAGCAGCTTATACAACGAAATAACAGATATTTCTGAAGCTTGATGATTCCTTCTAAGGGGATCGTCGAGCTTCTTTATTTTGCAAAAGGGTAAAAAGAATAATAAAATGGAGTCCATTACGTCAAGCAGGAGGACTTCAAATGAAATGGGTAGCTCAGCTTCCGTATTATAAGATACAGCGGGAAATCAAGGATGGAGAACAACGAAGTTTTCCGTGTAATAGGCTAATGTATCTGTACAAAGATAGAATTGTAACTCGTCATCGTGAATTTCCAATAAAAGATATTTTAGATATGTCCTATCGCTCAATGGGGGATACTGGAGGTATGTTCTATCTACATACGAGTAAGGGCGTATATGCTTATTTGGTAGAGTGTGATCCTGAAAGTTTTATTCATACTTTTAAAGAACAGCAAATGAATAAAATTGAGCGTCCTGATAGGCCGTGATATGATAATCCATACGACATTGCACAAATGGGAGAGAACATAAATGAGTAAAACACGAATTATTATTGATGCAGACACAGGGATTGACGACGCACTAGCAATTCTATATGCCTTGCGTGCTCCAAATGTAATTGTAGAAGGAATTACAACTGTTTTTGGGAATATTGATGTCGAGAAGGCAGCTGACAATTCACTGCGACTGATTGAGCTTGCTAAACCAGATTACGAAATTCCTGTAGCGATCGGAGCATCCAAGGCACTCGTTCGTGAGCACTCAGGTTACGCCACTCATGTGCATGGTGAGAACGGCATTGGTAATGTGGAAATTGCACCATCTAGCCAGCGTCCCATTAGCGAAACTGCATCTGAGTTTATTGTTCGGATGGCTAATGAGAATCCCGGAGAAATTGTATTAGTTACACTGGCACATCTAACCAACCTCTCGATGGCGCTTGATATGGACCCTGGAATTAAGAATACTTTGAAAAAAGTAGTGGTGATGGGCGGTACGATCTTTAATCCCGGCAATAGAACACCGGTTGCGGAAGCGAATATTGCTGGAGACCCTGAAGCTGCTGATCATGTATTTACATCTGGACTTCCCGTTATGATGGTGGGTTTAGACGTTACGCTTAAGACGCGGATCACTCAAGAGCATATTGATTTATTAAATCGTTTTGGACGTGAAGAAAATAAAGCGATCATTTCGTTTATGGAACAATCGCTTACTCATTATTTTAATTTCTACCGTGAAGCGAACTTTTTGATTAACAGTGCACCGCTGCATGATCCGCTCGCACTTATGGTTGCGCTGCAACCAGACCTTGTAACTTACAAAGAAATGAATGTTCGCGTGGAGCACAAAGGTGAGTTTACATCGGGAATGGTCGTAGCGGATTTGCGGGCTCAGCCAAAAGTGGGTAGCCCTATACAAGTCGCTGTGGATGTAGATGTTGAACGAGCGGTGGGGACCTTTTTGAGCGTGTTTATGTAGTTTAGTCGACTTCTTCTGATGTGAAAAATAATATCGAAGCTCATAGATGACAATCTATTAATTTTACAATTGGATAATCTTTGGTAAAATGGTAGAAGACATATAAAGAGTTTAAGAGATTACACTTCATATCATGGAAGATGGGAGACTTAACAGTCATGAACAAACGGATTGGTAAATTAGTCTTATGTCTGGCGATTTCGCTAGGCGGCACTACAGCTGTATTCCAAAATACTACACAAGCAGCCCCTGCTGGGGGAGTTAGTATTATGCTGGATGGTTATGCACTACCGTTTCCAGTAGAGCCTGTTGTGATGAACGGAACCACGATGGTCCCATTCCGAGCGATATCTGAAGCATTGGGGATCAACGTAGAGTGGAATCAAGCGCTTAAGAAAATTACCGCGACCAAAACGGATACAGCGGGTACTAAAGTGGTAACTTTGACCCTGGGTAGCAAAAATGCAGGCGTAAACGGCGAAGTTGTGAAGCTGGGGGTTGCCCCGCAAACGATCCGCAATAACACGATGATTCCGCTTAGCTTCTTCGGCCAGCAGTTTGGTGCGGGCGTAGCATGGGATCAAGCGACGAAGACCGTCTCAATCACTTCACCAAAGACGGATATGTATAAGCTGGGTTTCTATGCGCTTAGTTCATACAGCGAAATTTCGTTGCTTCCTAGCTTTGATGCTGTAGCTTTTGGGTGGAGCGGAATTGATAAAACCGGACAATTCACCACGACAGGCACTGACTTTAGATGGCCCCAAGCTGCTGGGGATGTAACTCCAGAGTCTATTATCTCAAATGCAGCAGCAGGGGGCACAGCGCCTTATCTGATGGTCTTTTCGGGTGATACTGCATCCGAGCTGACGAAGAACCTGGAAGATAAAGTGCTTCAAGAGCAGACGATTACAGGAATTGTCGATCTGGCTACACAAAAGGGCTTTCAAGGAGTTACGCTGGATCTTGAGGGACTGGGTTTAACAGGGGATAAAGCAAAGGTGCAAGCCGATTATAATGCTTTTGTGAAGAATCTGTCTCAAAAAGTACATGCAGCAGGTCTTAAGCTTACTGTGATCCTTCATCCATTAAACAGCTCTTATAAAGGTTATGATTACAAGACGCTAGGCAGCCTAGCAGATGATTTGGTCATTATGTCTTATGATTATTTGAAAGAGAAAAAAATTCCAGAGCCGATGAGTTTAGTTGATGAAGGCATCCGGCTTGCACTTCAGCAAGTAAGTAAGGATAAGCTGATTCTGGGTATTTCCGTTTATAGTGAGAATGAAACTTCAGTGAATTCCAAGGTTGGACTTGCCAAACGTTATGGTCTTAAAGGGATTGCGATCTGGCGCGTGGGCTTGATTGGGCAGCCTGTCTGGAATGAGATGGGGAAATCGGTGGAATTGTAAGGAAATGTGATATGAAAAGAAACAGGCTGCCATCTGGCAGCCTGTTTTATTTATACATACCATTCTTAATGGACTCGATGGTGGTGAACATCTGTGAATATACAGATTTAATATTGGGTTCATTTACTTTGTCGTTATAAATACCGTATTCCCAAGATCTAAATTTTTCACCATTATGGAAATAGCCTGTGACATACATATTATTATTAAAATTTGTTAAAGAAGAGTGCTCATACGATACGTCTTCAAGAACAAACGGCATAAATGATTTCGTTGCTCCAATAAAGAAGAAAGGAATTCCTGCCTTCGTATATACTTTAACATACTTGTTGTCGTCCGCTTCTTGCAGATGCTCCTTCATAATGATTACGGCATCATAATTAGAGGAGAGCTTTGTATAATCTTCTAATTCATCAAAGGAAATACTGGTGAAGCGGATCTGATCTTCTCTTACTTTCGGGACTTCGCCAACAACGCCTACGGATAGGCCTTTTCCTGAGTACAGCGGTGTATCAACCGTATCGGCATTAGATGTACAGCCTGTAACAAATATGAATATTAGGATAATGAGTGCATTTCGAATGATTCTCCTCATCTTTTGGCTCCTTTCAAGCGTTCTGCATGAGTTGTAATCCTACAATAAAACATTATACTGGAAAATAATGGTGTGGACCAGTAAATGGGTCATGGACTTCGAACAACATGATTCTGAGGAGGGTTATTTTGCATCCAATTACAGCAATAGAAATCATATTTTCGGTTGTTTTTGTCCTCATTCTATTTGGAGTAGCCTTGTTTTTACCCCGTAAGATTAGGAAGCCTAGTTTAATTATAGTATCTTCAATCACTGTACTTTTGTTATTATCCTTCGCTATTCGCCCCTACTGGATTGATTATCAAGTATCCCGAAAAACAGAACAACTCAATCACTATTTGGAGGAGAGATACCCTAATCAAGAATGGGAAATTAGTCGACAAGTAGGTAGACAATATAATCCTTATCATTTACAAGTAAGATTTAAAAACGAAAAAGGTTGGATTTATATTTATTCAGTAGTAAATGAGAGGGAAATTCACCAGAGCGTTTGGATACCATCAGGTGGTAAGTTTTTCGAAGAAGGAAAACATTACGAGAGTTATCAATTGGAGTAATTGCTAAGTAGATGAAATATTCGACTGTTATAAACCTCACATTAACCTATGCCATAAACCTTTATAATCTCTAAGGTTGAACTCTTGAACCAAATTCATTTTTTAAAGGAGGACTTTAGAGTATGAGATATAAAGCATTGGAATTAGACAAACCGCTAACTTATGAGCTGGAAGGCTTAGAAATAGGAGTCACCTCGAACTGTAATTTTCGCTGCGATTATTGTTGTGCTTATAATAGAAATGATGGACAAAGTATCAAAGCCAAAGAGGTCATCCGGATTCTTGAAGAGCTTCCGGGTCTAAAAAGAGTGCGTTTATCAGGTGGCGAGGTCACATTAAAGTTCGATGACTGTGTAGAGATTGTAAACTACTGCTCATCCAGAGGGATTCAGACACAGCTCAATTCTAACGGCAGTCTTTTAAATGCTGAACGGATTGATCAATTGGTCGCTGCCGGATTAACGACGATACATATTTCCTTCAATTTTACTACAGCGGATGCGTTCTCTCGTTATTATAATATTCATCCAAGCATCTATGAGAAAATAAGAGAGAACATTACTTTGTTCGCGGCCACAAGTGTAGATACGGTGCTGGAGACACTATTGTTCAGTGAAACGCAGGATAACATGAAGGAAATTAGTGATCATGTCTATGCTATGGGCGTCAGAACACATGAGATTCAGAACAGTATTATCATGGATCATACCGGCTGGAAATCAATTGCTGCCCGTGAACAATTAAAGAACGCTGTAAGTGAACTGATAGCACAGAAGAAAGAGGATACAATCCTGTATTTCACCTGCATGGACCGCTTTATGGATGCGCTTGGCTTCGAGGAGCAACCGGGCGTTTATTTTCCTCACTGCATAGAGGGCAAGAAACAGCTTCATCTACATGGAAATGGGGACATTTTGATCTCTGAATTGTGCCACCCGGTTATTATCGGAAACATTTATCAGGGGACTTCACTGAAGGACTTGTATAGTAACATGCCCGCGCCTTTGGCTCAGTTCCTTGATAAACTGCCATGCCCAGCACTGGACGCATTGTTTCCGCAAGGTGTTTAAACCGTTTAGCGATTCTATAGAAATTACTTCTAGGAGCCAATTTTAATAATTGGTTCCTTTTTGTGTGGTGGATTAATGGAAAGTCCTGTATGATCTCTGTAAGCTTATAGAGGCGGTTACAACTTAAATTTGCAGATAAGGAATGTATGACATCCATACATATGGTATGCGACACATGCTTACGAATATAAGAAATGGACTCAACAAATCCAATGTTGTACTCGAAAAAATCATGCCATTATTAACACCTACTGCCATCGTGGTTGGCGTACTTAATGAAAGCAGACTGCTACCGTTCACAGGTCTTGTTCCTTGGATTTTCGCCTTTATGACATTGATCGGAAGCTTGAAGTCCAATCTCAAGGATCTGCTGGGTGTACTGCTGAAACCACAGAAGCTGATAGTGTTGATGATCATTCTCCATATCGTGATGCCGCTTATCGGCTGGCTCGTTGCAAGTGCTGTCTTTCCAGAAGATCCCTACACTGTGACTGGATTTGTACTGCTGTTCGCAATCCCTACGGGTGTCGTTAGTGTGGTGTGGGTATCCATATATGGAGGGAATATTGCACTGACTTTGGCACTTATTCTGATAGATACACTCGTATCACCGATTGTCGTTCCGGGTACCTTGTATTTGCTCATGGGAGCAAGTGTGGAAATTCAGCTGGGGGAAATGATGAAAGGGCTCCTATGGATGGTTGTCATTCCTTCGCTGGTCGGTATGCTTCTGAATCAATGGACAAAGGGCAAGGTGAATACGGTATGTGGACCGCCGCTTTCCCCGTTTGTAAAGGTTGGATTGTTTATGGTCGTTTCTATTAACGGTGCCAGCATTGCTCGTTATCTGAAACACCCGGATAGTAAATTAGCGATTATTATTGGCGTAACTTTCTTAACGGTAGTTCTTGGATATGTAATCGGAGCCTTGGTATCACGCCGTTTCCGCTTTAGCTATGAAGATTCTGTGGCTGTGCAATTTAATTCCGGCATGCGTAATTTAAGCGCGGGGGCTGTGCTCGCAGTAAAATATTTCCCTCCGGCTGTTGCACTCCCTGTTATTTCAGGAATGTTATTTCAACAAATACTCGCCGCAATGTCTGGTCTATTTTTACGGAACAGAACTAAAAGCGCCTTAACGGCTGGTGCAGTCACGCAAGTGAATACAGTTTCCCAGTCAGAACAGCCTATTTCATCACAGCGGTAAAACAGGTCTTATTAACTATTCCATAAAAAGTGTCCAAACTTGTAGAACTAGATTTTTTTCATTTATATGCAATAATTCGACATTTTTTGATATTTTCCGTATTTTCGCTTAGTCAATATTCACTAATTTATCATGATATCCGATAGTAATTGTATTATTTACAATTGCTTTGTTCATGAATGAGCAAGTTGTCGGAAGGATGAGAAGCGTATGAAGATTCGCCTTAAGCTATCATTTATGTTGATAGGAGTAACCCTGTTATGTATAACGGTAATGGGAGTATTTACGTATTTGAAGTCAACTCATGCGATTGTGAGTCTTACTGAGAATTCAATGAAGCAGGTCAATACGAATAAAGCACAGACCATATCGTCCATGATTTCGAAAGAGCAGAGAAGTATTGAGCTTATTGCCGGTAGGTCGGAAATTGTCGAATTGCTGCTTCAAGCAGGAAACGGCGGAGTTAGCAAAGGGGATAAGCTTCAGAATGAGGTGAATATCAGCCTTCAGGAAATCGTGGAGGCTGCAGGAAACCTTGAACATGTTTTTGTTAGTGATATGAAGGGCATCGCTGTGGCTGACAGTGACATCAAGCTTATAGGTACGGATTTTAGTGATAGAAATTATTCGAAGAAAGTAATGGAGACTGCGGCGCCGGTAATTAGTGAAACGCTGAAATCGAAATCTACTGGAGCTTATGTGGTGGCTTTTGTGCATCCTGTTAAGAGTAATGGAAAGATGATTGGATATGTGGCTTCAGCGGTTTCAGCAGATAGTATGATTAAGTATTTGGCAGATGCAAAAGTAGTAAATACAACGACCTCGTATGCTTATCTTCTCGATGAGAACGGGAATACACTGTATCATCCGGATAAGAAGCAGGTAGGACAACCTGTTGCCAATGACCAAATCATGGCTGTTGTGAAGCGTGTGAAATCTGGTGAAAAAGTAGAAGATAGCCTTCTTAGTTATACATATAATGGTGTGGATAAAAAATCAGCCTATACAGTTATGCCGGAGACCAACTGGTTGCTGGGGTTAACTGCTAATTTAGATGAAATTACGAAGCCAGTGAATGAGATGAGAAACTTTAATCTGGTGTTAGGTGCGGGAAGTTTGATTATAGCATTGCTGATTGCTTTATATTTTGCCCAAAAAATCTCTTCACCGATTGTTAAACTGACAGAGTTGATAAATAGAACGGCAGAGCTGAATTTGACGTATGACGCCCAGTATGAGTATCTGACGAAAAATAAGGATGAAACCGGGACGATCGCCAAAGCAATGCTCCGCACACGTGCTATTCTTCGTGATATGGCTGGCAGTCTAATTACGATCTCAAGCAGAGTGCTAGATAATGCGGAAACGCTTGAGAAGCTGTCCATAGATGTTCGAGAGAATGCACATGACAATTCAGCAACTACACAGCAGCTATCGGCTGGGATGGAGGAGACAGCAGCTTCAACACAAGAGATGACGGCAGCGATTACTGAAATTGATATTAATGTGTCCGAGATCTCCAGTAATGTGAAGGAAGGCGCTGAAGTTTCCAAACAGATCAGTGAGCGGGCGATGGTGTTACAAGATGAGGCGTTAGAGTCTACGGATAATGCTAAGCGAGTGTATGAATCTGTTCGTATCGATATGGAAAAAGCAATTGAACAGTCGAATGCGATCTCAGAGATTAATGTACTGGCGGATACGATTCTATCGATTACTAGTCAGACCAATCTGCTTGCTTTAAATGCAGCGATTGAAGCGGCCAGAGCCGGTGAGGCAGGTAGAGGATTTGCTGTTGTAGCTGGTGAAATCCGCAAGCTGGCTGAGAAATCGTCAGAGACAGCGGCTGGAATTCAAGGAGTCGTTTCCGGCGTATATACTTCTGTTGAGTTAATGAAGGAAAATTCAGAGGCGTTACTCGCTTTTATAGACCAGAATGTTCTTGGGGATTATGAGCGCTTAACGGAGGTGAGTCAGCAATATAATAGAGATGCTACTACAGTGAATATGTTGATGAATCAATTCGAGACTGCGGCCGATCATCTAAGTATGGCGGTATCCAGTATATCTATTGCAGTCAATGAAGTGGCTGCTACAGTAAATGAGGGGGCTATCGGTATCCAGGATATTGCGATAAAAACTGCCGATATCGTAGAGAAAACTTTCCATGAAGTTACGGTGGCTGACGAGAATACCCAAAGTGCCAAGGAGCTACAGGGGCTGGTAGATCGGTTTAAGATCTAAGAAGGATTAAGGGAATCTTTATCTGTCATTCATAAAATATTAAGCTTGCAAGGTTATAGTACATGTATAACCTCCCTTAATATATAACTTGCCCCGCCGGTGATCGGCGGGGTCTTTTTTTGAGCAGTACCTAAGAATGATCCTTATTTAGTGATGAGATAAATAGCTTCATCCAGCGGAACGATAACCTCTGTTTGTTCTTCCATATCCTTCAGACGTACTTTATCGACACTGGATTCGCTCTCGCCGATCAGTATAACGTAACGGATGTTTTTGGATGAGGCTGTGGCGAGCTGCTTTTTTAATTTTCTTTTTCCGGATACGAGAGTGGTTCTTATAGAACAAGCACGTAGCTCGGCTGCTGCAATCAAAGCTTGTGGGAGTGTCTCACCAATCGGAATGACCATAACATTAGCTGCTCTATTTTCTTGGGTAGGTCGTTCTGCTAAGAGTGCCATGATTGACTCCATACCAAAAGACAACCCCACCGTAGGATATTGAATATCCTCTCTGCCCACTAGCTGTCCGATAATCGCGTCATATCTGCCTCCGCCACCCAAGCTTGAGGCGAAGAAACCAGATGCATCAAAGATCTCGTAAACTGTTCCTGTGTAGAATGAAAGACCTCGGGATAAGAAAGGATCGAAGCGGCAAGTCTCCTGTAGTCCGATGTCTTGGATTAGATTTTGCAGGACGAGAACCTCTGACGCACCCGGTTGTGTTGTGAGATTGTATTTGTCGCATAACTGCTCAAAGCTTGGATTGTCCATTTCGATAAGTGCTAGAATCGCTGAGATGGTTGCAGATTCAAGCCCTTTGGCGATCAACTCGTTCTCGACTCCGCTAATGTTGATTTTTTCAAGTTTATCAAGAGTAAGCATAACGGATAGTTGCTCTTCAGCAGGTACGCCAATGGACTCCAGAATCTCACTGAGAAAACGTCGGTTATTCCATTTTAGGATGATAGGGATGCCTAGCTTACGGAAAGCTTCGGTAGCTAGCTGCATCAGCTCTGCTTCAGCCTCAGGGCCGGAAATGCCGACCACATCGACATCACATTGCAGGAATTCACGCAGACGCCCGCGTTTCACAGGTCCATCTCGGAACACTTTTCCGATCTCATACCGCTTGAAGGGGAACTCTATTCCTGGATTTAAAGCGATCACTTTGGCAAAAGGGATGGTCAGATCATAACGTAACCCCAGTTTGCGGTTGCCTTGATCCGTGAGCTGGTACATTTCTTTGAGAATTTCATCCCCGCCTGCATATTTCGAGGTCAGTAACTCCAATTCATTTAATAGTGTCGTATCCATCGATTCAAAATCATAGAGCTCAAACAAGTCCTGCAGCGTATTTTGAATGTTCTTTCTGAGCGCTTGCTCTTGACCGAAGTAATCATAAGTTCCTTTAATGTTTTGCATCATTAGTAGCTCCTTTTATATTGGCATAGTTTAGAAAATAAAAAAACGCGCAGGACCTCTTGGTCCTGCGCGTGATCTATGCCGCAGGGAGGCCAACGCGAGTAGCGTTAGCCTCCCTGAAAAAATTCAGGAGTGCTAACGCTGTTTGTGATAATAATGAAGTTGATTCAGCATGATTGTATTTGTATTCATCAGAACCAATTCCCTTCGAAATTTTGATTACTGCCGATTATAGCGGATCATTTGGAGTCATGCAAGTAACAATTTATAATAGCTTCGATTTCTTGTGGGCGAAAAGACCAGTTATCAGCTATAATAGGGCTTCGATATTCCTTAAGGAAAGGGAGTTTTTCTACGATGAATGAATCTTTAATTATAGCTCAGACCGAAGATTTTGTTAAAGAACAACTTGGACAAGACACTACGGGTCATGACTGGTGGCATTCCGATAGAGTGCGCAACACCGCCGCTGAAATTGCCAAGATCGAGAGCGCAGATGTATTTGTCTGCACGATGGCCGCCTTGCTGCATGATGTTGCTGACGAGAAGCTTAATCCGTCTAAAGAAGAAGGTTTGCTTAAAGTGCGTACTTGGCTTTCTTCAAACCTTACAGATGAGGAACAAATTAATCATATTATGATGATTATTGAGACGATGTCCTTTAGTGGTGGCGGTGGAGAACCGATGCAGACGCTTGAAGGCCAAGTGGTCCAAGATGCCGATCGACTTGATGCGCTTGGTGCGATTGGCATTGCCAGAACCTTTATTTTCTCAGGGGCGAAAGGTCGTCCAGCTTATGATCCGGGAGTGTCTCCAAGAGAGGAATCGCTTCAAAAGGAGTACAGGGATTACAGCAAAGGAACGGCTATCAATCATTTTTATGAGAAGTTATTAAAGTTAAAATTCCTGATGAATACAGCCTATGGACGCAAGTTAGCAGAAGAACGGCATGATTTCATGCTTAATTTTCTGGACCAGTTCTATAAGGAATGGAATCAAGGGAGCCAATAGCTGTTATAATGATTAGTATGCACAAGATGAAGGATCGCGGAGTTTCCGCTTTAACCAGAACAATCGGCATAGAAGAGGTTGAACGATGAGTGAATTGCAATTTAGAGATTATGAGTTAAACGAAGACATTATTAAAGCGCTGGATGTCCTAAAATATGAGACGCCAACAGAAGTTCAAAGCAAAGTGATCCCTGTAGCTCTTCAGCAAAAGGATCTGATCGTTAAATCGCAAACGGGTAGTGGAAAGACGGCAGCTTACGGAATCCCGGTCTGTGATTTGGTGGATTGGGTGGAGAATAAGCCGCAGGCTTTGATTCTAACGCCTACTCGGGAGCTTGCCATGCAAGTGAAAGAGGATATCACCAACATTGGACGATTTAAACGGGTTAAGGCCGTGGCTCTTTTCGGTAAGCAGCCTTTTGCTCCACAAAAAATTGAACTTACCCAAAAAACACATGTTGTCGTAGGGACGCCTGGACGTGTGTTCGACCATATTGAAAGAGGTACGCTTCCGCTAAATCGGATCAAGTATTTGATCATCGACGAAGCAGACGAAATGCTGAGCATGGGGTTCATTGAGCAGATCGAAAAGATCATCAAGCAGCTGCCCCAAGAACGAGTGACTTGTGTTTTCTCCGCTACATTACCGGAAGTGATTAAGAATTTGTGCCGGAAATATATGAGCGATCCAACGGAAATTGAGATTCAAGCAAGTGGAATTACAACCGCTACAATTGAACATGCGTTGATCGAAGTGAGACAAGCTGCCAAATTCTCGCTGTTGAGCGATATTATTACGGTGGAGAATCCGGACAGCTGTATTATTTTTTGCCGTACACAAGAACAGGTGAATGCGGTATTTAGAGGGTTGGCTGATCTGGAATATCCTTGTGATAAGATCCACGGGGGGATGGAGCAGGACGAGCGTTTTGAGGTCATGAATGCTTTTAAAAGAGGGCAGTTCCGTTATCTAATCGCTACAGATGTGGCGGCTAGAGGTATTGATATCGAGAACATCACTCACGTGATTAATTACGATATTCCGCTGGAAAAAGAAAGCTACGTGCACCGTACAGGCAGAACGGCTCGTGCAGGTAAGACAGGTAAAGCAATCACTTTCGTCACTCCGAATGAGCAAAAATGGGTGAAGGAAATCGAAGGCTATATTGGCTTCAGCCTCCCACCTATGAAAGCTCCTTCGGATGATGCCGTTGCTTACGCGAAGGAAGCGTTTGAGCAGAAGATTAACAAGCAGCCTGTCCGCAAGAAGGACAAAAGCGAGAGCTTGAACAAAGAGATCATGAAGCTGTACTTCAACGGCGGCAAGAAAAAGAAGCTAAGAGCCGTGGACTTTGTCGGCACAATCGCGAAGCTTGAGGGTATAACTGCAGAAGATATCGGTATAATCTCGATTCAGGACAATGTGACCTACGTGGATATTTTGAACGGTAAAGGTGCAATGGTATTGCAAGCAATGAGAGAGACGACCGTGAAGGGTAAGCAGCTTAAAGTGCATATTGCGAAGAAATAAGTACGTGAATAGCGATTTATCGCGGATCACCATTCATAAGTGCCGCTATTGAGGCGGTTTATATTAAGAGGGAGTCGTGTTCTTTACGCGGCTCCTTCTTTCTTTATTTTTTAACATATTCAAAATAGAGGATTAATCTATCGGTATTCAGAACTGTTACTAAATTAAGAGGTGATATAGTGAAAAGTGAATTTAAGAACGTTAGAATTCCAGCGATTCTGCAAGTTCTAATGGTTGTATTTTTGCATTTTATAACTATCTATTTTTTGAAGCTGAATACTGAGGAATGGAATGAAGAAATGGTAAGGCAGATGTTCTTAATGTATTCAGCACCAATATTTCTTACATATATGTCTTGCAAGATGGCTTTAAAGACGAGGAAGCTTAGGTACAACATTGCATGGTTAGTCATCAGTACTTTACCTAGTATGAGAATTCTATTATATTTAAAAGAATACCAAGGGAAAAAATCTGGGAATCCTGGATTCGTTGAATTTGATTTTCCTCAGATAGAGCTTAGCTATCTTTTTCCTGTAAGCTACTTGGGTATCCAATTGATACTAATAATATTATTGTTGGTAATGATATTATCGAAGGAAAATATATGTACATAAAATATGGAAATGCGATTTGGGCATAAATGAAACTAGGTTGTGTTTGAGTGAGTGTTTAGATTTGTATTGTCTTTGATATTAGGGAATTCTTCCCTAATAATTGCTGATTTTCAGTGGATTTTACGCTTTTTAGGGAATTTCTCCCTATAAATCACCTGAAATCCACTATTATGAGCAAATGGGGTGAATTTAAGGGGAGGAATTCCCTAATTGTTAAATTTGGGGCTGTATTATCGATGAAATTGGGGAGAAACTCCCTAATTCTATACTCACGTTTCCAAAAGATCACTACTTCATTGGACCATTATTCCCTACCACTCTCTAGCCCCATCACTCCCTAACTTCCGGGATGCCCAATTTAGCCTCTCATGCTGGAACAAATAAAAAGCAAGCCTAGTCGCCAATAACGTGGAGACTAGGCTTGCTTCATTTAGCTAGGGAACTAGATATAACATCCCTAGGCGTTATATTGCGCCTGATGCAGACGGCTGTATATGCCACCTGCTTGGACTAACTCTTCATGGCGGCCTTGCTCGGCGATGCCTTCTTCATTCACGACCATGATCCGGTCGGCGTTCTTTATGGTCGTCAATCGGTGGGCGATGACGAGTGTGGTTCTGCCCACGGACAGATCCGCCAGCGATTGCTGAATCGCTGCTTCCGTTTCAGTGTCAAGCGCAGAAGTAGCTTCATCCAGAATCAGAATCGGTGGATTCTTCAGGAACATGCGGGCGATCGCTAGGCGCTGCTTCTGTCCGCCGGACAGCTTCACACCACGCTCTCCGATCACCGTATCCATGCCTTCTGGCAGATTCTGAATGAGATCCTCCAGATGGGCACGCCGAGCTGCTTCCCAGATTTCAGGCAGCTTCGCATCGAGCTTTCCGTAAGCGATATTCTCGCGAATCGTACCAGAGAACAAGAACACATCCTGCTGCACAATCCCGATCTGCTTACGCAATGACTCCAGCTTCATGTCACGGATATCGATGCCATCAATGGTGATAGCTCCACCTGTAACATCATAGAAACGAGGGAGCAGGCTGCAAATAGTGGTTTTGCCGGCACCAGAAGGTCCGACAAAGGCAATCGTTTCGCCAGCCTTTACTTGCAAACTAATATTTTGCAGAACCGGACGGTCCTCGTCGTATCCGAAAAAGACATCCTGGAACGTGATATCTCCGCGCAAAGTACTTACCTCAACTGCATCTGGCTTGTCGCTGATATCAGGTTCCGTGTCGATAATCTCAAGATAACGTTTAAAGCCGGCTATTCCTTTTGGATAACTCTCGATAACGGCATTAATCTTCTCGATGGGACGGAAGAAGACATTGGATAATAGAATAAATGCTACAAATTCACCGATTTGGAGCTCGCCATTGATGAAGAACCACGCCCCGCTGATCATCACAAGGATCGTAATAAGGCGGGTCATCATATAGCTGACGGACAAGCTTTTGGCCATAATTTTATAAGCGAGAAGCTTAGTTTTACGGAACATTTGATTATCTACTGCGAATAGCTCTTGTTCATGCTGCTCATTGGCAAATGATTGCACAACCCGGATTCCGCCGACATTATCTTCGATACGGGCATTGAAACTACCTACATTTCCAAAAAGCTGGCGGTAGGTGGAAGTCATGTTACGTCCGAAGTAGATGATCACCCAAGCCATAATTGGAACGATAATAAAAGTAATAATTGCTAGCTTCAGATTAATATCAGCCATTAGGATGAAGGCTCCAACGAGTGTCATGATGGCGATAAACACATCCTCAGGACCGTGATGCGCCACTTCGCCGATATCATTTAAGTCGTTGGTGATACGTCCGATTAGGTGACCTGTTTTATTATTATCGAAGAATCGGAAGGATAGTTTCTGGGTGTGATCAAACATTTTTTTACGCATATCGGTTTCGATGTTAATACCAAGCATGTGACCCCAGTAAGTAACGACATACTGCATCACCGTATTCAAGGCGTAAATAGCTAGAAGTGCGACACAAGCAATAAGAATAAGCGGCCAATCTTGACCCGGGAGCAAATCATCAATAAATTTATTGACAGCTACCGGGAAAGCTAGTTCTAACAGACCTGCAAAAACAGCGCAGGAGAAGTCCAATATAAATAGTTTTTTATATGGACGATAGTAGGAAAAAAACCTTTGAAGCATTCTGTTCACTCTTTTCTATAAAATTATGTATGAGTTCTATTGAAATTGATTCTCAATTGTCCTGATTATATGGATACTAAAGATGTCGTTCGGTTTTGTCAATAATTTGGATATAAAATTACTTAAGGGTTGTAACTTTTATAATAATAGTGGAAGATAGTTCTTAATGCCATGTAATAAATATTTTTATATTTCTAGCTTAGTCACTTACCGTCCTTATAGGGAGGTATAAGATGGTTATGCTTGTTGTAATTTAGGAGGATACAGGATGAAAGCATCACAACGAGAAGGAATTATTCAGAATAAAGGCTTAACGGATACCAAATATGATCGCTGGCTGCTAGTGCTGGGAATTGTTTTTATCGCAGCGGCACTTAGAGCGCCTTTTACATCTGTCGGTCCATTGGTTCAAATGATTCAGGATGATTTAGGCTTATCGAATACTTCAGCAGGAGCTATTACCACTCTACCATTGTTGGCTTTTGCCATCTTGTCCCCGTTTGCTCCAAAGCTAGCCCGTCGCTTCGGTTTGGCTAATGTGTTAGTAATTGCCATGGTTATGCTGGCTATGGGGATTTTAATCCGGTCGGGATCTGGAGTAGGTCTGTTGTTCACAGGTACGGCAATACTCGGGCTATCTATTGCAGTATGTAATGTGTTGCTTCCGGGGCTTATTAAAGGGAAGTTTCCCCACAAAATCGGATTAATGACAGGTGTCTATACCGTATCTATGAATTTATGCGCAGCAGTCGCTTCAGGAATTAGTGTCCCGCTAGCCAGTAATACTGGATTTGGCTGGAGAGGGACTTTGGCCATATGGTTTATGATTGCTGCGCTAGCAACGTTGTTCTGGATTCCGCAAATGCGCAAGCTCGATCAAGGGACTGGCGCGAGTAATTCGGTCTCAAGTGGTAATATGTGGCGTTCTTCGCTGGCTTGGAAAGTAACGATTTTTATGGGCTTACAGTCACTGCTCTATTATGTCTTTATTGCTTGGTTTTCTGTTCTCCTTGGGGAGCGAGGGATGTCATCAAGCCATGCAGGCTGGTTACTATCACTGATGCAAATGGCGCAGCTGCCGTTTACTTTCTTCGTGCCGCTGTGGGCAGGTCGGATGAAGAATCAACGTATTCTAGTAATAATCACTGCTGTTCTGTATTTCATCGGAATAGGTGGGATCTGGCTGGGTAGCAGTGCCTTAATGGCTGTATGGGCGATATGCTTTGGTATTGCCGGAGGTTTTTCCTTCGGTCTTGTGATGATGTTCTTCAGTCTACGGACCAGAAGTACTCGAGAAGCAGCGGAGCTGTCAGGAATGGCTCAATCTGTAGGTTATGTACTTGCTGCCATGGGACCGGCCTTATTCGGATGGCTGCATGATGTGACGAATAGCTGGACGATGCCGCTGATTTTATTGCTTGCTGCAAGCGTAGTGCTCCTGGTTGTCGGACTTGGCGCTGGTAGCGATCGATATGTGGGAGATAGAAGATAATCATTTATTGAAATTTTAAAAAGAGTGCATTGGCGCGGAAGCTGCGTCAGTACACTCTTTTTTTTTGTGACATAGGAAAAATCGCATTCAGTGTTAGACTCGTTTGTAAGCGACAACCCGGATTCTGCGATAATCCATCACCCAGCGGTTATCCTGAAATAACGTTGGCTTCAGTTTCTGTTCCATATAAGAGAGGACTTCTTCTCGTTCAGGGGGTGTGAGGACACTTAGGATTCCATTAGCAAAAGTGTTCAACCAGCGATGGAACCCTTGCTCTCCAGCCTCTAGTGGTGTTGGACGGTCGAAACAAAGGGCGAGGTCTACAGTTAGCCCATGCTGTTCTAGTAGTGTTGTGTATTGTCCGATACTTGGAAAGTACCAAGGCAGCTGAAGCTTACCGCTACACCCTATAGCGGCAAAAGCGTTTGGAAGTTCAGTGACGATGGAAGCGATATTGCCCAGCCCTCCGAACTCAGCGACAAAACGTCCGCCTATTCGTAAGCAAGCAGCGATTGAAGCGGCAGCTCCGTTCGCGTCGGTTAACCAGTGTAGAGCAGCATTGCTGAACACAGCATCGACTGGCTGTTCCGCGACATAGCTTTGCCCATCTGCTAAAATGAATCTTAGCTGGGGATGCTTGTCACGGGCAGTCTGAATCATTTCAGCAGAGGCATCAATTCCTGTTACAGTGGCGCCGCTAGCAGCAATGGTTACCGCTAAGTCGCCAGTTCCGCAACCCCAATCTATGATCTGCTCGCCAAGCTGGGGGCGCAAAAGCTCAATCAAAGATGCCCCAAACCTAGACACAAAGGCCATGTCAGTATCGTAGGTTCCGGTGTTCCACTGCTGGTTCATACGTATTCATCCTTTCTGGTTTAGTTTGACACTTTTGATGCGCTAGATTCTTTAATTATGTTGTACCATACTGACAACTTATAAGTGAAATATATAAAGTAAATAACACTGATTGGTTATTCCTATAGTGATGTGTTTCAATTTAACGTACTATCAGTCGTATTACACAATACATAAATAAATATATTGCTTTTTATCTAAAAAAGGAGTATAGTCTTAAATACGGTGATTATTTCACTGGTGTACATAATGTGCGGTCGTGGCGGAATTGGCAGACGCGCACGGTTCAGGTCCGTGTGGTAGCAATATCGTGGAGGTTCGAGTCCTCTCGACCGCATCACCAAATAGGCTTATACAATTGCTCTTGGGCAGTTGTATAAGCCTATTTTTATTTCTGAAGTTACGGACCGTATCGCTCTTATTGGCCTTCAACTGCGTATAAAAGGAGTACATTTGGATGAATAGCTGCAACTGGGTCCGAATGTATGTGGAAACCCTCTGTTTTTAGCAAATAGAGGCTTCTCAGTCCGCTACACCCCATGCGAAGTAGAAGGAATAGATTTAATTAGATGGAGTAGATCCAAGTTGATGGAATTGCATCTAGTCTCCCCAGCTAAACAAATAAAGGGAACGATAATGAAGCGTCTATAGCATATGCCGTAGGCGTTTTTTTGCGGTCATAATCTTAACGAAATACATAAAATGGGTATTTTTGTATTGACAATTATATCGGCTTCCGTAATAATGGTATTACGGTAAACGATATATCGCTAACAGTAATAGAATGGAGATGGAATCATGCCTGAAAGCTCAGAAAGAGGAGCCTTAACGGAAGCAGTGTTTTACATTTTATTGTCTCTATATACCGCAATGCACGGATACGCGATTATGCAGAATGTGAAGGATTTAAGTAATGGTCGAGTGGATCTCGGAGCGGGCACTTTATACGGAGCTATCAACACCCTGCTGGAGAAAAACTGGATAAGATCTGTGGAAGGGGAAGAGGGCTCCCGAAGAAAGGAGTACGAAATTACGGAATTAGGGAAGACGGTGATTCAGGGGGAGCTTATCCGGTTGGAAGAGCTGATTGCCAATGGGAAGAGAATAGCTGGAGGTGAGTCCAAATGATACATGTGGTTCGCAAAATGTTTTGGGATTTTGAGAAGGAAGAACAGTGGCTGAATGAAATATCTGCCAAAGGGCTGGCCCTTACAAACTACACATGGTGCAAATATGTGTTTACTGAAACGCCTAAGAATGAGTATACGTATAGGATTGAGCTTTTAGATAATGTGCCTACTCATCCGGAGAGCATCGCTTACATCAGGTTTTTAGAGGAGAATGGAGTAGAATGTGTTAGCAGCTTTGGACGTTGGATCTATCTTAGAAAGAAGTCTTCTGAAGGTGCTTTTGATATTTACACGGATCTGGAATCCAAAATAAAACACTTTAAGCGAATTAACACGCTATGGAATTCTGTTATATGGTTAGAGTTCATTCTTGGTTTAGCGAACATTCTCATTGGGCTAACGAATTATTTCACTTCATCCAGCAGCATTAGTTTGGTAAATGTTATTCTAGGCGGGCTTTTAATTCTTTTAGGACTTGTTTTTTTAAGAGCTGGCGCACCTATCCGTAAGAAAATTAAAAAGCTTCAACAAGAGAATTTAATAAGAGAATAGTCCTTATTCTTGTGATATGTATAAACAGCAGGTTTCCTGATTACTCGGGACTTGTTGTTTATTTTTTTTGTCTATGACGATAACGCGCAATCTCATTGCTTTTCACCGGCCTATCATTTAGGACTCAGCTATCAAGCTTAATTACCGAAAAAAAGGTATACTGGAATAGATTACGAAATTGTAATAAAGTTTGTCCCCATCTCAAAAGAGGAGGCTGCACAGGTGTCTGAATTTCTTTTTAAGCAACTATACTTACGGTCTTCTATAGGGGTTGCTGTAGTCTCTCCCAAGGAAGGGACCTTGATTCAATCCAATCCAGCACTTTGCCATATGCTTGGTTACTCTGAAGAAGAGCTTTTGAATCTACATTATTTAGATCTAATTTATCCAGACGATAAGACTAATGATGATCATAACGTTATCCTGAACAAGCTCTTAGCAGATCCTGGGACCGCAATTGAGTTAGAAAGACGGTTCTTATGTAAGGGTGGCGAGATGATCTGGGTAGCACAACATATATTTCTAATTCTTAAGGAGAATGCTAGTGAACCTCTTGTCATGATTTCGGAACTAACGGATATCACAGACCGAAGGCTTGCCGAAGATAAGATTCAGAAAGATCAGCATTTATATAATTTGATCACCCAAAATACACCGGATATGATTTCTTTTGGCGACCCTGACGGTACGTTGCACTACGTGTCTCCTTCAGTAGAGTTGCTGCTAGGATATCCGGCACATGAAATGATTGGTACAAAAAGACCGGAGTATTATCACGTAGATGATGCCTTAGAGATGACTCAACACGGAAAGCTCTATTCTGATACGGATGTGTATACACGTAGAGCCCGGCATAAGGACGGACATTATTTGTGGATCGAGAGCAGTTCGCAGGTAGTTCGTGATGAGCAGGGGGAAATCAAGCAGATTTTAACCATCGGCCGCGATATTACACAGCGTAAGAAATATGAGGATATGCTGGCGAAAGCCCAATATCTTGCGAAAATGGGATCTTGGGAATGGGATGCGACAAAAGCACGATTGACGGTTTCTAGAGAGATGCGCAATATTTTTGGTTTTTCACTGGATGACAGCATTCATTCCTATTTTGATTATAAACGTGTCCTTTCCTGCATTGAGCCAAATGATTTAATCATACTTAAAAAGCTAGTTCGTCATTCTTTAGCCATTGGAACGAATGCTGAAGCTATGGTTCGAATTAAGAGTGCGGATGGAATATTAAAGTTTTTGGATGTGCACTGGGAAGTGATTAAGGATGAAGAAGGAAGAGTGCTACAGATCAGCGGGATTGCCCAGGATGTGACTGAACGTCATCGAATGGAGGAACAGATGCGTGATAGTGAGCAGAATTATCGACTCCTGTCGGAAAATTCAATGGATTTTATTTCACGAAATACAGCGGACGGACACCTCACCTATCTGTATGCATCACCGATTTGCCAGACGATGTTTGGGTATACACCGGAAGAAATGTACGAAACCAGAGGTATAGATTACATACATCCTGAGGACAAGGAGAAGGTAGTATCCTATCTTAACAGTTGTATGGAAGGCAAAAAGCTCGAACCTGTATCCTTCCGGTTTCTGTGCAAAGATGGGACCTACATTTGGACGGAGACAACACTACGCTATATTTACTCGGAAACCTTTGGAGGACAAGAACTGGTGTGTGTAACCCGGGACATTGCGGAACGGGCGCGGCATTTTGAAGAAATAGAGAAGTTAAGTAACGAGCATGCTCTAATATTGAATTCGGTATCTGAAGGTATATTTGGCATGAACCTTGAAGGTGATACGATGTTCATCAACCCTGCGGCGATTACTATGCTGGGATATGATCCAACGGAATGGATGAACAGCAAATTCCATGCGATTCATCAGACTTGGCTGGATAATGAGCCTTTTTTAGGCATTCAGAAGACACTGATACCTTCGCATTTCAATAATCTCTCTTTCGAAGAGAAGGAGGGTGTATTTTGGAGGCGGGATGGCTCCAGCTTTTTGGTCAGATATCGCATGACACCACTTTTTGATGGCGAAGAGCGAATCGGTGCTGTAGTCGTTTTTCGAGATATTACCGAAGAAAAGGAGATTGTGCGAGCGAAGGAGTCTGCTGAGGAAGCAGATCGGGCGAAATCGGAGTTTCTAGCGATCATGAGTCATGAGCTGCGTACACCGATGAACGGTATTATCGGAATGGCCGACTTACTTTCGGGTACAGAGCTGGATGAAGAGCAGAGCTACTACACACAAATCATTAACAGTAGCGGGGAAGCATTGCTTCATATTTTGAATGAAGTACTCGATTTCAGCAAAATCGAAGCAGGCATGATGACATTAGAACTACAAATGGTGGATTTGCGTGAAGTGATACAGAATGTTAGCGAGCTATTTTATCCGAAGGTCAAAGAGAAAGGCTTATTATTGTCTATCGATATTGCAGCTGATCTTCCATTTGTCATTGTGACGGATGAGTCGAGATTACGCCAAATCCTCGTAAACCTGGTTGGGAATGCGGTGAAATTTACGGAAAATGGTGAAATCAGTATTTCTGCCAGTCTGGAAGCTTCGCAAAAATCAGGAAATATTATTGTTAAATTCATGGTTAAAGACACGGGGCTGGGGATTCCAGTTGCCAGTCAAGGGTTATTGTTTCAATCGTTCTCGCAATTGCATCCTTCCATCAATCGTAAATACGGCGGAACCGGACTTGGATTAGCCATTAGCAAAAAGCTGGTGGAGCTGCTCGGAGGAACAATTGGTGTAAGAAGTTGTGAGGAGCATGGCTCAGAGTTCTATTTCACGGTGGAGGTCTCATTGCCGAAAGAGGAATGGAATCAGAAGGTTGCACTTTACCCTTCGGCGGATGTAGGCAAAAGCGATAACCCTAAAGCCAAAGGGGATGTTAAGGGGGAATATGGACCCATGTCCATTCTCATCGCTGAAGATCATCCAGTGAATCAGCAACTGATGCAGGCTTATCTAAAGAAGAGGGGATATGTACCAGACATTGCAATCAATGGCGAGGAAGCGGTTCGCGCTGTGCTGACCAAGGATTATGATCTCATATTTATGGATGTTCAGATGCCGATTATGGATGGGATCGAGGCAACAGGGATTATACGCGAGAAGCTGGGGCTGTATCCAATTATTATTGCTGCGACTGCCTTTGCTAGAAATGAAGATAAAGAGATGTGTTTGAGTGCCGGAATGCAGGATTTCATCTCCAAGCCTATTTCAATCAAGGAGCTCGACAGGGTATTAAAAGATTGGTCTACACGGATTCGCTAAAGGATGAGGAGTATCATTGACAAAGAGGCGTATGATTTATATATTTGTAATCGTAATTATTACGCATATCAATGTCGATGAAAGGATCCATACCTTGTTAAAAATGAAGCGTGGCGATTTTGTAATTATTTTTATAGCGCTGTTAGCAGCCGGTTTAATTTACGGAATCAAGTGGTGGGACACCCGCAATGAGCAGTATCAACAAGGAGATTTGAAAGCTATAATTACGGTCGATGGCAAAGAATACAAAACCGTTTCTTTGACTAAGGAAGAGCAAATTATAGATATTCAAACAAAGTTCGGTCACAATACCTTAAAGGTATTTGATTACGGGATCCAAATGACGTATTCTGATGCGCCTCTGCGAATCGCTTTAGAAATGGGGTTTATTTCTAGACCGAAGCAGCAAATCATCTGTATTCCAGCTCGTATAATGGTTGAAGTATTTAACCCTAACCGGTCTGAGAATGATGAAGATGAGCTGGATGCCATTATTTAGTAAGGCTTAACAGAACTCTGTAGGTCTTTCCATGTGGCTATGGAGTCAGCGCTCGTGTAAATGTAAGGTGTTGTTGGTTGCGCGATCGGTGTAATGCTTTCTGCACGAATTTGCATTATTTCTTGGCCCTTGTATTGCACAACTTGAAGCTTGCCCCGAACCTCTATCCAGGTATCAGTGGGCAAGCTTTTTAGTTTGCCGGAATCAACCAGCATCCCAAATGGAGTGGCATCAGCGGTACAGCACTGGACCAGAAATCTGCCAATGGCAAAAGCACTCTCTGGCGTTTCACTGTCATCGCGATACAGAAACCCGGAAACGGAAATTTCTTTGCCTTCAAATTGCTCTTTATACATGTCAATAGCACCAAGTGTTTCAGAAAAAATTGCAGGGTAAACAGGGATAGTAGGCTGTACATAAAGAATCTTGGCCAGCTCTGTGAGCTCTTCGTGATAGGGATCAATTGATTCGAATCTAGCGACATTGTTAGTATCGGAGGGCGATGAGGTTAAAGTTATCCCTTTTTTGCTAGCAGCCATACTTCCCAAGGCTCGGTCAGGAAGTGCAAATCCAAGCAACAGCGGAAAAAGAAATAATCCATAAAGCGCTGTACTTTTAAATATGGAATGCGGGAGGCGATGCTCGCAGTCGCATAGAACACTGCCTTTACCAAATAAGGCCTGAATGGCCAAGCTAAGTGCCATAAGTGTCAAAGGAATCGGACATAATTGAACCCAGCGTGCCAGTTTGGGCGCTACATAATAATGCAAAGCGTCTTGCTGCACTAAATGCCCAATATAGAGAGCAAACGCGAGCAGAATGACCGCCCTTAACAAATAGTGAAATCGGATGCTTCGAGAGTCATTCATGCTCTTCCTCCTATCAGTGCGGAATTTCTATGATTACAGCCATAAGGACATGATTACAGCCCCGATAAATACGCTCGAAAAGATAAGAAAGAACAAATAAAGGGCGAATTTGGTCTTGAACAGGGAGAGTAACATCAATGAATTTTTGAAATCCAGCATCGGCCCGAACACCATAAAAGCTAGCAGTGCACCTGCCGGAAAAGAATGTACAAAGGTGGAAGCAACAAAGGCATCCGAGGTGGAGCAGAGTGAAAGCACAAATGCCAGTCCCATCATGAAAAAATAAGACCCTAGCGGCTTATCTCCGATTGCTGCCAGACTATCTTGAACCATAAACGTTTGGATGGCCGAGGTTAGTAGACAGCCGATAATTAAGTATTTTCCCATCTCAAAAAACTCGTCCGAGGTATGAACAAAGACAGCAGCTAACTTTCCTCCACGTGAATTATTGTGATGCGTGTTATCGGTTTCGCGCTGAACACTCAGGCGTACAGGGGACTTTTTCACCGTTGCATAGATAATTAGGCCTATAATACAGGCGACAGCAAAGGCTAGACCCATCCGGGCATAGGCCAGTTCGGAGTGGTTACGAAAAGCCGTCAGAGTTGCTCCGTAGACGACAGGATTTAGGATGGGTCCGGATAGAATAAACACGATCGCCACGTAGACAGGCATCCCCTTATGGATTAGCCGGCGGACGAGAGGGATCATTCCGCATTCACATACCGGAAAAATAATTCCAAGCAGGCAAGCGAATAAAATAGCCGGCAACGCCTGCCTTGGAATCCAGCGGGAGATCATTTCATCTGGGATAAAGACTCTAAGCAGCGAGGATAATAAAGCTCCTGCTAACACAAACGGCAAAGCTTCTAGCAAAATCCCGATAAATCCGGTTTTGAACGTATCAATGTACGCGTTATCCAGAAGTTCCAGCTGATTTGGTACCCATATAAAACCAATGATGATCAAGAAGGAAATCGGTAGAAGCAGCGGCAGTAATTTTAATGGAGATAGGGTAGTCAAGGCGCGAATAAGGCGGTCCACCGATCTGCCAGCAGTTCCTCATCTAAATTAATCCCGATGAATACCACATAAGGCATTCCAGGATAACGAGACGCCTCCCAGCTCGTACGCATACCCGCATATTGGACAAGCTGTACCGGTTCCTGTTCAGATAAAAGGATATGGCCCTTGGCACGGAGCAGGTTGTCACCCCATTCTTGAAAAAAAGCCTCTAGCCGTTCTTTGGAAGGCATAGTAGTCCCTGCTTGAGGTATGGTCAGCGTGATGGCAGTCACTTGGGAAAAAGAAGCATGCTGCTCCTCCTGCACTTCTTTTACTGCGGTTCCTCCGTGCTCTGAATTCATTTGCTTCAGAGAGGCGCCTTTAAAGGTCTGGGGCGCTCGTTGCGGTGCGGGCGCGATGATTTTGCGTGGAATGATTCCTGATAATATCGGAGAAAGGTTGATCTCGCTGTAATGGGTATATACGATTTCAGCCTCTGCATTTTGTTTTCGAACACCCTTTTCTATTCGCCATAAGGTTTCAGGTTCTACAAGATCACTCTTATTAACGACAATGAGATCAGCGGTGGACAGTTGCTTGCGAAGAGTACGAACCAGTTGTTTGTCAGAAGAGAGTCTGCTGTTATATTCTAAGGCGTTTTCTGCATCCAATAAGGTAATCGTAAAATGCAATTCGACTCTTTCCTGGAGAGAGGTTTCTTGAAGTGTTTTGGCGATTTCTTCTGGGTTTGCGACACCGGTAAGCTCGATATAAATAGCATCAGGGCGCCCTCTTAACAATACCAGCAGGCTGTCTGCCAGATCCTCTTTACGGCTACAGCATACGCACCCATCCAGCAGTTTAGTCACGGTTGTACCCGTGTGCTCCTGTAGAATATATCCATCCACATCTCTCTTACCGAGCTCATTCATGACTACGCCAGGGTTCAGCCCTCTTACCTTACTCTCTTTCAGCAGGGACAACAGCAGAGTTGTCTTCCCGCTCCCCAGAAACCCGCTCAAAATAATTACTGGTATCTTCATGATCTCCACTCCTGCCTGATTCTCCTGAAATTACAAGAATCATATTTTTATAATTCCATCTATACGTGATTTGTCCATCAGAAAGACCACAAAATTAAGAGAGTTGAAATATTTACAAGACGATAGTTGACAGACTGTGAATAAAACGTGTACGATGTGTTAATCGTAATTATTACGATTTAATTAAAAAGGAGATGGAACCAATGAGAGTAATCATTACTTTAGCATGTACGGAGACAGGAGATCGCAACTATACCACTACCAAGAATAAGCGAAATCATCCAGGTCGTATGGAAATGAAGAAATATTGTCCACGCCTCAAAAGAGTTACCTTACACCGCGAAACCCGGTAAGTGCTATAAGTGCTAAATATAAATGCTAATCAATGATAGGAGTGATCTGAATGAAAAAAATCCACGTTACTGTGCTAAGTGGTTACTTAGGCTCCGGTAAAACAACGTTGTTGAATCATGTCTTGCACAACCGAGAAGGCTTGAAAGTTGCTGTTATCGTGAACGATATGAGTGAAGTGAATGTGGATGCCAATCTGGTGAAGTCCGGAAACACGCTGTCCAGAACTGAAGAGAAATTAGTGGAGATGTCTAACGGTTGTATCTGCTGCACACTCCGCGATGATTTGATTGTTGAAGTGCAAAAGCTGGCTGCTGAGGGTAGGTTTGATTATATCCTGATTGAATCTTCTGGCATTAGTGAGCCTGTGCCGGTAGCCCAGACCTTTACCTATGCGAATCCCGAGCTGGATATCGATTTAACTACGCTTGCTCAATTAGACACGATGGTTACCGTTGTGGATGCGGGCCGATTCTGGTATGACTTCTCTTCTGGTGATAGTCTGATGGATCGCAGTCAAACGGCTGGCGAAGATGATTTTCGCGATATCGTGGATTTGCTTATAGATCAGATCGAAACTTGTGATGTGTTGCTGCTTAATAAATGTGATCTGCTGGAAGAAGAAGAGCTCAACAAGCTTGAAACTGTGCTCCGTAAACTTCAGCCGACCGCCAAGCTGATCCGTACTGTTAACGGAGTGGTAGATCCGAAGGAGATTCTTAATACCGGACGGTTTGATTTTGAAAAAACAAGTTTATCTTCCGGTTGGATCACGGAGCTGAATAAGGAGTCTCATACACCTGAGACGGAGGAATACGGAATATCTTCGTTTGTCTATCGCCGGAGAACACCATTCCATCCGCAAAGATTAAGCTTGTTCTTCAGTCATTGGCCGGAAGAGGTTGTTAGGGCGAAGGGGATTGTATGGGTTGCCGCTGAAGGTGATCTTGCAGCGAGTATCAGCCAGGCTGGACCCTCGATTCAGTTCGGACCTGCCGGCTACTGGCTGGCTACAATGCCTGAGGATCAGCAGCTGGAGGTATTGGAAAGCGAACCTGAAATGAAAGCCAAGTGGGACGAGCAGTGGGGCGATCGCATGAATGAAATCGTGTTTATTGGTGTGAGTATGGATCAGGCACAAATTGAAGCCAGATTGGACAGATGTTTACTGACACTTGAAGAGCTGAAGCAGGATTGGACCAACTTTCACAATCCGCTTCCGTGGCCGGTAGAGGAGCTCCTAGCAGCTACCGAGGAATAGAATCTAAGATGAGATAGCAGGTAGGAAATCCGGAGTCAGGAGATTTAGATTCCGGATTTTTGCTGTATAATTATAGTGAAATTTGTAAAATTCAGCTATGCTTATAATAGAACTATGAATTATCATAGAAGGAATATATTTCAATTAATAATAGAGGTGTTGCACATGAGTTATACAAACACTTTCATTCGGGTAGCAGAAGATTGTCCTGAGGAAACAGGAATCCCCCCGATGTCTTGTCGTACACTCCCGCCTGCTCATGTAATTCAGTATGAGCTGCTTATCAATGAACCCTATAAATACAATCATGAAGAGCTTCTGTACGAGATTCATGTGCGGCATAAACAAATCCCACAGGAAGTACGAATGAACCGTAAGGAAGAAATATGGAATGAGCTATTTTCCAGAAAACATCCATGCCTGCGGGCCTCTTTACTTCCGAAACGTTTCGGTTGGGGAGTTCATTACAATGCAGATGGGAAAATAGCACTATACGGCAAGGAGTCCCCTGAATACGACTATTTTACTTCGTATGGTGATGAAGCAGTGAAGCTGCTGCCAGCGATGCGTAATAAGCGGGAACGCGGTTAATAAGGAGGGGATAGCATGTATAAATCAATAGAGGAAATTACACTCAATACTTGGCCGGCAGAGCAGAGTGTTCTCCTAAACGGCTGGGTACTGCGAACGGCTGCAGGTTATACGAAAAGGGCCAATTCGGTCAATCCATTGTATAGTGCTGAGGGCTCTCTTACCGATCTTACAAACCAAATCAAGCTTGCTGAGCAGTACTATAAGGCTGCGGGATTAAAGCCTGTGTTTAAAATAACACCGTATATCCAGCCAGCGAATCTGGACGAGCTGCTAGCGGATCGCGGATACACAGTTGTTGAGCCATCCTCTGTAAGGCTTCTAGATCTAGAGGATTTAGCTACTCCTGATCATCGATATGAGGTACAAGTTCAGGAAAGCCTGACTGAAGAATGGCTAAATGTCTTCACGAAGCTCTCTGAGCTATCCATTGAGAATCGGAGCACATTAACTAGAATGTTATGTGCTTCGGTCTTGCAGCAGGGCTATGTTCTTTTGTATAAAAATGGTGTTCCTGCCGCTTGCGGTCTAGGTGTTATTCAGAACGGATACATAGGTCTCTTTGATATTATCACGGCTTCCGATCAGCGTAGACAAGGTATGGCGGAGCAATTGCTGCTTGCATTGCTTCACTGGGGCAAGACGCAGGGAGCGACAACCGCTTTTTTACAGGTTGTACAAGCGAATGCTGGTGCTTCGGTTTTGTATGACAAGCTCGGTTTTAAGGAAATATATCCATATTGGTATAGGGTGATGGGCGATTAAAGCAAAGCGAGGCGATGACGTATGTCCGAGTACTGGAACCGGCGGTTCGCTCAGGAAGGAATGATCTGGGGAAGTGAGCCAAGCCCTACGGCTATGGAGGCAAAGACGCTCTTTCGTAAGAATAATGTGAGGTCCGTACTTGTACCAGGAGCAGGCTATGGGCGGAATACGAAGGTGTTCTCCAGTGAATTTGAGACCATTGGTATTGAATTAAGCGGGGCCGCACTCGGGCTTGCGGTGGAGTGGGACCCCGCATGCTTTTTTATTTCCGGTTCCGTGTTAGACTGCAATCTAGAGACGAAGGTAGATGCTATCTACTGCTATGACTTATTGCATTTATTTCTTTATGAGGATCGTCGTAGGTTGCTTACAAATTGTCTGGAGCAATTGCACCCCGGAGGGCTGCTTTATTTCACTTCTTTTTCCGATGAGGATCCGAATTACGGCTGTGGTGCATGCTTGGAACCTGCGACCTATGAATATAAAAAAGGGAAATTCGCTCATTTTTTTAGTGAAGCTGATTTAAAACAGCATTTTGAGCATATGGAAATTATTAAAACTGGCACCAATATCGAGACACTTAGAGACCCTCAGGGATCAACCAGTCAATATGTCCTAAGATCTATATTCGCAAGAAAATTACACGAACTTCCCTTGACCCGGTAGCGCCATTTCTTTGAAATTTTTGCATAAGTGGGCTAGCTGAGTAGATAACTTCTCACCTTCCATAGGCACCCCGTGTCCAGAGAGAACGATATGAGGATTTAGGAGTGCAAGGGTTCGGACTGACTTTTCCGCGTCTTCCCAGTCCGTTGTGAAATAAGAGGGCGGGCCGTGTACAACCTGATGCTGTGTAGCCACTGCGAAAACGGACTCTTGTTTGACTGTAAGAAAGGTGTCACCAGCAATCAGAACCTTATCCTCTGGTCTGAATAGGGAAATATGGCCGGGACTATGACCGGGAGTATGGATCCATTTCCAGCCTTTTGCTCCAGGGACGGTTCTTTCTTCCGGCAACGGCTGTACGGCTGAACCAAGGTCGATACCGCGATGTGAAAATAATGAGGACACCGTACTCATCAGTCCGCCGCCTACGGCCGGGTCCGCTGGAGGATAGTCCGCTTTACCTGTTAGATAAGGAAGCTCAAGCGGATGAGCATATACGGGGATATTCCATTCCTCAAGAAGCTTTTTTACGCCCCCGATATGGTCAAAATGTCCATGTGTCAGGATAATGGCGACTGGGGGCTTCTCGAACTTCTCTTTAGCAAATTCAATAATCCTATTTGCGTATGAGCTGAGTCCTGTATCTACAATGATCCAGTCCGAATGGGGCTGGCCGATGAATGCGCAATTTACGAACATAGTTCGTAGTCCGATGACACCGGGGGCCACGTCCCAAGTATCGGTGTAGCCTTCAGATAGTATTCCATCAAGTCTCATCTTACGCCTCCTGTTCCGTTCTAAAAATCTGAAGAAAGTACCTAAACAGTAGTATGACCCTTTTTCAAGAAAAAAATATGGCAAAAAACCCTTCTCCTAATTAAGGAAGAAGGGCTGGCGTTAATCTAATTAAGCGTTAGGATCACATTAGAGCGTTCCGCAGTCTGCAAATAGAATATGGCGTGGAATCCGGAAGAAGGCTTCGGCTTTTTCCTGCAGTGCAGGAGTCGGCAGATGGCTGCTGTGCAACCATTTACGGAACGTTCCGGGATGAACCCCTATCCAAATACTTACATCGGTTACGGAAAAATCGTAAACCATACAAAGTCCGGTCAGAATCACATTGCTGCGCGGTGAACTGGTAATACTTCTTTTCATAAAGCGAGAAGGTGTTGGTTGACATACAATTGGACTTTGACGAATCAGTGTTTCATTAAACAAAATGTGGGGCGGGTACCCGAGCAGGCGGCAGGTCTTGTCAATGTTATTGTTGGAAGGGATACGACCTTCGTATACCCAGGCACTTACACTGCGAGAGGATATACCAAGATCTTCTGCGAGTCGTGAAAGTTTGATATCCTTAGCCATCAATACAGCAAGTAACACACGGTTTCTAATCTGGCTACGCTTTGGACGGCGGAATCTTTTTACACGAACGCCTTGTCCAAGATATTTGCGGTTGATCAGAGACCACGCCTGGATATTATGAGTTTCTTGTTGGTTACTAGGCATAATTCCTCCGATTTTTTAAAAATATACTACAACACTTTCCTGTACATCGGCAATGGTTAATGCTGCTATTTCTGTCATCACTTCTTAAGTTTCTTTCAGAACGCGTAAGCTTATGATATATTTTTAATATCTAATTACAATATTACAACAAGGAGCGAGATAGAATGATCAAGCATATAGTGTTTTTCAAATTGAAGGACCGGTCCGAAGAAAGCGTTGCGGCAACGGTAGCCGTACTGCGAAATATGGAAGGTAAAATCCCGCAGCTCCTTTCGATTGAAGTGGGTGCTGATATCATTCATTCTGATCGATCCTTTGATATTGCGCTTGTTACGGTGGTAGCTTCTCTAGATGATTTACAGGCTTATCAGGTTCATCCGGCGCACAAGGAAGTCATAGCTCATATTAATGAAGTGAAGGAACTTTCAATTGCTGTAGATTACGTAATTTAAGCGATAAACTGATTGAATAGCATCATCATTTTATACCGGAAGCGGTGACAGGAATGCGTGAGCTCGAGTATCCGATGGAAGCGTTAACTTATTTGGTCGTTTTTCTTGCGGCAAGTTTCATTATGTTCTTTTGGCTGAAACGCCGCGGCAAACGCGGTAAGTAGAGATAATGCAGATTTCTCTAACTATTTTGACATGGGGGTATTACTGTGTATTATGTCAACCGCAAACAAATCGAAACCATTCTTGCTCAAATCCCAGATATAACCACGGGTCTTCGGACTGTAGTAGCTTCATGGGATGGCAACACTTTAACCGGACTAATACAAGAACGCTGCCTTCATCTGGCGATAGAGGTGGTCACGGACGTTGGTAGTTGTCTGATTGACGGTTTTATTATGCGTGATGCTGGAAGTTATGAGGATATCATTTCAATCATACATGAAGAAAAAGTGCTAGGTAAAAGTGAAATATACGAGAGATTGATAGAGCTTGTTGCGCTCCGTAAGCCGCTCGTGCAGGATTATTTTGCCTGGGAAAGAGAAGCTCTTCACCCGCTCACTCCAATCCTTCCAGAGGTGCTAGAGAAATTTGCTGTTGAAGTAGGGAATTATTTGGATCAGGAACTAGGGTCCGGTGTAACGCTATAATAGCATAAGATAGAATCATATAAAATAGGCGATAGCCGTGAAAGAGAGGGGGTTCCTTTATGATGAAGATGGGGCAGGAAAATGGATCGACAAGGCACTTGATTATGACGCTCCTGAAAACGAAAGGACCACTGACCATCGGCGCGCTGGCAGAAGAGTTGGGAATTACAGAGATGGGTGTCCGTCGTCATGTGCTTCAGCTGGAGCAGGAGGGACTTGCTAAGACAAAAGTGGTTCGGCAAGCGATGGGGCGGCCTTTACATATGTACTCTTTAACAGAAAGGTCCGAAGACTATTTTCCAAAAAGCTATCACAATTTGGCTTTGGAGCTTCTGCGTGAATTAGATTATGGCAGTGGATTGGAAGCTGTAAATACATTATTTGAGGGACGCCGTCGGCGGATGCTCACCCAGTATGCACCGATGATGGAACGCCGGAATTTGGAAGAACGAGTAGCCGAGTTATCGTCGATCCAAAATGCCGGGGGATATATGGCGGAGTGGAACCGTGAAGAAGACGGTTCGTATGTCATAAGAGAATACAACTGCCCGATCCGCCAGGTGGCTACCCAGTATCGCAAAGCTTGTCAATGCGAACATAGCTTATTTGAGGAATTGCTGGATGCTAAAGTTACAAGAAGTGAATGTATGGCAGAAGGTGGACAATGCTGCCGATACGCTATTGCACCCAAAAATGTAACAGACAAAACTTCTGAAAAGTCGTAATAATTAGTCACAAGACAAACTCCTGCTGCTTATGATATAGCAGATATAGGCATTAGCCCGGTAGAGCGGGAAGCAATGAATTTAAAGGAGAGATGAAACGATGAAAAAGGACACTAAAGGTTTGTTATGGGGAGCTTTAGTCGGAAGTGTGGTTGGATCGGTGACAGCACTTCTGTTCGCACCTAAGCCAGGAAAAGAGCTGCGCAAGGATATTGCGGAAGGAACAGCTGCTGGCATTGAAAAGGTACAGGGAATTGCCGTGCAGGCAGGTGACAAGAGCGTCGAGCTGTATGACAAAGCTAAAGATTCTATCGGCCATGTCGTACATGAGGTCCGCGAATGGAGCAAATCATGCTCTGGTGCTGTTGAAGAAGATACAGCTACTGTAGCTGTAAGTGGAATTGCTACTGAAGAAACCATTCAAGAGGCTGCAGTCACTTTGGAAGAGGTCACGGAGTTAGAGGTATCGCCTGTAAGTGATGAAGCTGGCAGTGAAGAAGCTAGTCTTGAAGAAGCTCAGTCAGATGACAAGGACAATAACGAAATCGCATAATGAAACTGTGGATGGATTCTTTAGTTTACGTTCAAAAAGTACTTATTCTCTTTTAATAGAGCCGCTTTTTCGCATTGGGCGGAAGGTGGCTTTTTTATTTCATTCTTATGGACCTGTTTAATAATGGAAAAAGTATTGGCTTGAACTAAGAGTACAAAAGGAGTATTATCTGCAATTGGGGCTGAAAGTCAGGTACATTTTGTTTTCGGCTTACATAAGCTACACAAAACAAGTAGAAGGAAGCGGTGTGTTCGTGCAGCAAGCTATCGCAATATTAGACTCAGGTGTGGGAGGGCTAACAGTTGTCAAAGAAGTGATGAGGCAACTCCCGCGGGAGAAGATCATTTATTTCGGAGACACGGCCCGAGCTCCGTACGGACCCCGTTCGACCGAGGAAGTAACACTGTTTACAGAACAAATAGTAGATTATTTGATCCAGTTTAATCCTAAAATGATTGTTATCGCTTGTAATACCGCAACAGCCGCGGCACTCGATTATATCTCAGCCAAGGTCTCGATCCCTGTCATTGGGGTGATTCATCCCGGAGCCCGTGCTGCAATTAGCGCGACCAAAAGCGGACATGTCGGCGTGATCGGTACAATTGGAACAATTAGCAGTGGGGCTTATACTAATGCGCTGAAGCAGCTGTCTCCATTCGTTGAGGTTGTTAGTCAAGCCTGCCCAGCGCTTGTCCCGCTTGTAGAGCAAGGCATGTTCCGCTCAGAGAAAAGTTATGATATTGTAGAGCAGGCATTGGAATGCATTAAAGATACTAACATCGATACTTTAATTTTAGGATGCACTCATTATCCATTTCTTGTTGAACCTATTGGAGAGACCATGGGACCGGGAGTCAAACTGATCAGTTCCGCAGATGAGACAGCTCGTGAGATCAGCACGATTTTATATGATAAAGGCAAGCTGTCCATCGGGGACGAAAGCCCAATTCATCAGTTCTTCTGCAGTGGTGATGCTGAAATGTTTCAGAGAATTGCCCGAGACTGGCTTGGAGAACAAATTAGACGTACCCCAGTAGTGTGGCAAGTATCCACGTTATAAGCAGAGCAATGTTGAATTGAATAGGGACAAACTCTACGGAGTGTAAGAAAAAAGGCTGGGAAGCACGTTTCCCAGCCTTTTTTCTTGTGATTCATTTCTCCTTCATGCAGGGGAGTGGCACTTGCATACAATAGAGTTAAGTGCTGTTTGCTGCTATTTTTGTATCTACCGTATCAGCAATTAAAGGCCGAGAGGATGAGACCTAATGCGACAATATATTGCAAGCAGGGGAGATACCGTAAGCCGAATTGCCGCCCTGCATGGATTAACCCCTGAGCATGTGATTCAAGGTAATCCATGGGTTGGGAGACAGTCTTATTTATATCCGGGTCAGGTTTTATTTCTGCCGTCTTCACCCCGTAAGAGATATGCGGTGCAAGAAGGGGACGATCTTGAACGAATAATCTCATTATTCCATGTGAATTTAGATGATTTGGAGAAGCTTAATCCAGGTGTGACCTCAGGACGCTGCTGTACACCGGGAAAAGTACTCGTCATTCCACCTCCGATTCCAGAGCGAGTGGTGTTCTTGCGTGGAGAGTACGGCCCGTTTGATGTCGAGAACGACATCAGCAGTCTGATTGCACAATATCCTTTTATACAAGCACATCCAATTGGCAACAGTGTGCTTGGCAAGCCGATTCATGTGCTTAAAATAGGGAATGGTAGCCGTCATCTGCATGTTAACGCGGCTCTGCATGCTAATGAATGGCTGACCTCGCCTTGCTTGATGTCGTTTATAGAAGAGTACGCAGCAGCTTATGCTAAAGGTTTGGCATGGAATGGTCATCGCCCAGAGGAATGGTACAATAACTGGACTCTATGGGCTGTTCCCATGGCTAACCCCGATGGCGTGGAATTAGTACAGGAAGGTGTTTTGCCAGGCCACCCGTATTATGCGGATCTTATGAAATGGAACGGGGGACGGCGTAGCTTCCGCCATTGGAAGGCCAATATACGCGGTGTGGATCTCGGGGATCAGTTCCCTGCCCACTGGGAAGAGGAACGGGAACGTCGGGGGGTATTCCTGCCCTCTCCGCGTGATTACAGTGGTCCTGAGGCGCTTAGTGAGCCTGAGGCAGCCGCACTGGCAATACTTGCTGAGGAAGTGCCCGGAGAAGCTGCAGTGTCTTTGCATAGCCAAGGGGGAGAGATCTACTGGAATTACCGGGGATATGAGCCTTCCGAAAGCCGTGAACTAGCAGCACGGCTGGCCGCTGCGAGCAGCTATCGTGCAGTCGAATTAACGGGCAGCGATGCTGGATATAAGGATTGGTTCATCCAGACCTTCCGCAAACCTGGATTTACAGTAGAACTAGGGATCGGCAAAAATCCGTTACCACTGGCAGATTTTGAAGATATGGCACTAGAAACGGGTCTAATTTTGGGAACGATACTATCCAATGTGAAATAATTATGAAACAATTACAGTAAACTTGCGTAACATAAACCATAGGGTATGGCCGCTGTCGTCACTACACGTTATCCGCGGCTGTATCCTTTTTACTTGGGAGGAGGACCACTATGAAACTGAAAAAACTGCTGTCACTGAAGCGATGGTCTGCCATCTTCAGTAGTTCCTGGCGATATGTAATCTCCCCTAAAGTCGCAGTTGGGGACAAGCTATTATTCACAATTCCAGTGCTGCTCTATTGGGTGTTGCCAGATTTCATGCCGTTTTTACCGATCGATGATATTGGAGTAACAATGCTCCTGATGGGCTGGTTCGTATCACGGATGGGAAGGAAATACCCGGCACTTCAGGCCGGAAAATGAGGCAGTGAAGTGAGATTTGCCTCGGATTGTGTATCTAATTTGTTAATATAGTTGCTTTTAGATATCAATTACCTTTAAAATAGGTAATTGAGTATTTAATTTAAGTACTAGGAGATGGATAATAGATGAAGGTCAAAATTACCCGCAATGCGGCTAAAGTGATAAAGAAACAAATGGAACTTGAAGGAAACAGCGAGTTGAAGCTTCGCGTAGCGATTACGCATGCTCACGGTGATCACGCTCACTACGGACTGGATTTGGACACGCCTAACGAGAATGATGTTGTAGTGTCGACAGATAAGGAAATCGATGTTATTCTTGATCCGAATCAACCGCTCCTTGATGGTGTGGTCGTTGATTATTTATATCTTCCTGAAGAAGGTTTTGTTATTACTAATCCGTCTAAAGGTAATCACGGCGATCACTAAACGTTTCGCCTTAAATTTGGGACATAAAGAAGGGTTGCTCCATGGCTAACGATATACAAGTGTGCGATGAATGTAATTTTATGAAATTGAAGAGTATCATACCCAAACTGCAAAAGATGGCGCCTGATGCAGAGATCAAGGTCGGCTGTAAGTCGTACTGTGGTCCATGTGGCAAACGGGCCTTTGTATATGTTAATGGTCGTTATGTGAGTGCTCCAACAGAGGAAGAAGTGTTGAAGAAGGTAGAAGCTTTTATCAAGCAACCGGCCGTTCAGAAATAATGCAGAGGTCTTATCCATCAACTTAAAAAGCCCTAAACCCGTGTTGATGACGGAGTTTAGGGCTTTTTTTAATTATAGATCGGAATTTTTATGGCGCGGTTTCTTCTTTTCGGAGCATTTTGATGCCATCGTATTTCATGATATCGTCTGAGATTTGCAGTCGTTGCTTGCTTGTCTCGAACCCTGTACTGCACCCCGCAACATCAATAACTTCGCGGCTATCGAGGCTATAACAGGTACCCTTGTCGAATTGGCCATTTTCACTTGGGAGATAGGATCTCTTCGCATCGGCAAAGGCACCGGTTCGCAGTGTCACAAGTCGCTCTTTGCCGCTGAACAGATTATTACCCATAAGATAATAAGGATCTTGGGAGATCCCCAGCAGATGGAGTAAGGAAGGTGTGAGATCCAATTGACCCGCCGGATTAGAATCAACGACCGAGGCGTTAGTGCCCGGGAGATGAATGAGTAATGGAACTTGGTGCATGATTTGATGCATGTCGAGTTTACTTAGGCTTTTGCCAAGAAATCGCTCGTAATAAGAGGTCTCTTGGATGGAATTATCATGATCCCCATAAAAGGCAAGAATCGTATTATCCCACAACCCGCGTTGTTTCATATCACTTACTAATTGCCCTAAAGCTTCATCCGTATAGTGAACAGCCTGCAAATAATCACCGAAGATAGTCCCATTAAACTCCCCAGTATCAAGCCCTTGCTTGTCCGTAGGGAGAGAATAAGGATGATGACTAGATAATGTAGTCAAAAAGGAGTAAAAGGGTTGCTGTATCGATTCTGCTGTATCCATCATATTCAGTGACTGCCTCAGGAACGATTTATCTCCCAATGACCAGCCTAGAGGCTCATCGATCTTGTAGTCTTTTTTACTATAAAAATGGTCATACCCCATCGCCTTATACATGATCTGTCGATTCCAGAAGCTTCCCTCATAGGCATGGAAGGCATTGGTGCTGTAGCCCTTTGACTTCAAAATGGCAGGCAGTGTGTCAAACTGATGATCCGGGTAACGGACAAACACTGAGCCGGAGACCAGCGGATAGAGTGAACCATTAGAGGCGAAATCCGCATCGGAGGTTCGTCCTTGTGAGGTCTGATGATAGTAATTACTGAAGTAGGTGTTCTCTTTGATAAGCGCATTCAAATTAGGTGTGATCTCTTGTCCATTAATCGAACGACCCACTACAAAATTCATAAAAGCTTCGGCTTGAATCACAATGATGTTGCTTCCGCTGTATTTTCCAAAGCTGTCGTTAAGTGCGCTTTGCTCAGCATTGTGTTCATTGAACCAAAGCTTCATGGAGCTGGCTTCCTCCTGTGGAAGCTCGGGCTGAGGGCCTAGATGATCTTTGGCATACAAGTAAATATCATAACCGTGAAATCCAATGAGTCCTGTAACGTTATACATCGCCAAGCTCCACCAGTTACCCGTAAACAACCCCTTAGCCCAGGTAGTGGCATAAGAGTGGATAGGGCCAAAGGTCAGAATGCACCCCAGTACCAATGCAACGACACCGTTAGCGCTCCGTTTCAGTACTGTCATTAAGCGTGATGAAGGGCGGGAATGACTTGTACGAGCATAATAGGAAGCCTGCCCATTGTTATAGGTATGGGTGTTCCGGCGGAATAGTACTACGCAAAAGACGTAAACGAGAAACAGCAGCCAATCCGCGAACAAATAGAGATCAGAAGGACGGAGCAGTGCAAAGATACTCCCGCCGAGTGCATCGATTTGTCCGGCTTGAAACAGAACGGGAACGGTGATGAAATCTTGAAAGTATCGGTAGTAGACAATGTCAGAATAAATAAGTAATGTCAGGAGCAAGTTTATGATTATCAGGGCTATGGTTTGACCACGTCGGGGGAGCCATAGCACCCAAAATGACAATAGCATAACTGAACCAAGAGCAATCAGCTTATCGAGACGGTTCATATCAATATTTGGGGCATGCAGCCCGCTGTGAAGAAACATTAGCTTAGCGAGCATAATGCCAAGAAAAAGGATATAACCGATATAACGGGAGCGGACAATAGGGATGATTCTATCTGTTAAGGACGAACTGCTCCTCGTAAATGGATCTTGTGACACATTAAAGCCTCCTAACGCTGTAAATGAATAGGTAAGAAGAAACGGACACCGTCCTCTATTGAGGTAGATGTCCGTTCTTAATTAAAAATATAAGAAAGTATAAGTTTCACACCATACTTCATGTCTTATATTTCTCGCATAATTGAATTCCAAATTATTTTGGATTTCTAGGTGGAAGTGGACCCAAGTATTGATAATATTGACACTCAATACGTCCGTTATACAGCTTGCGACGCTTGTCCGCTTTACGGCCGTAATATTGTTCGAATTCCTTATAAGGACTGATGGCAAAGAATGACCAAGTCGGTAGATACAACATCATTTCACCAAATTGGCGAGTCAGCTTCTCTACCTCTTTGTCATTACTGATCCGTTCTCCATATGGAGGGTTGGTGATGATGCAACCATATTCCCCTTGGGGTCTTGCTTTGGCGGCAGCCATCACGGTGAAGGTGATTTCTCCGGACAGGCCGGCGCTTTTAGCGGCAGCTTCAGCGATTTCTATGGCAGCAGGATCAATATCAGTGCCGGTTAGCTGTAACGGATAATCGTCTCGCACGGCATCGAAAGCTTCTTCGCGGGCTTCTTCCCACAGATACTTAGGAATGACTGGCCAATGTTCCGAAGGGAAGGAGCGGCGAAGTCCCGGTGCGATATTCCAAGCGATCATAGCAGCTTCGATCAACAGTGTTCCTGAACCGCAACAAGGATCATATAGCGGTCGGTGGCCATTCCAGCGGCTAAGCTGGATTAGCGCAGCAGCCATCGTTTCCTTCAGTGGCGCTTCGGTTGCTTGTCTGCGGTATCCACGTTTGTGAAGTGCAGGTCCAGTAGTGTCTAGTGTAATAAGCGCGATATCATTTAACAAAATCACTTCGATTACATAACGAGGTCCGTTCTCTGGAAACCAGTCCGTATGGTAGGAAAGCTTTAGCTTTTCAACAATAGCTTTTTTGACAATCCCTTGGCAAGCGGGTACACTCGTTAGTTGTGATTTATGGGACCGGCCTTCTACCGGAAATTCTCCATTCTCTGGAATCCAGTCTTCCCAAGGAAGGGCTTTGACACCCTCGAATAATTCATCAAAGGTTTTGGCTGGAAATTGGCCCATTTTTACTAATACGCGGTCCGATGTACGCAGCCATAAATTACAGCGACAGATGTCGATATAATCACCACTGAACAATACACGACCGTTTTCGACCGTGGTCTCATAACCCAGTTCGTTTAATTCGCGCGCTACTACAGCTTCTAATCCCATAGGGGCAGTAGCGATTAATTGTAATTTGCTCAAATACGCTCAACTCCGTTTAACTTGTAGATAAATACAAAAAGCCAGTACAATAAGAAGAAACGACATTGTCGTCCTTTAAAGACGATAAGCGTTTCTCGCAAAAGCATCCATACAAGTATATGGGAATGTGGGACACTTCACAATGCCCGGCATTCCATAAACCATAAAATTTTCCCCGTCATCCCTTAAATCGAGAAAACGGGGGATCATCAAAGGAGAATCTTTATGCTTACACAAGAAGAGTACAGTGAACAACTTTATACCGAGGACGAAATCCTGCTTCAGGTAAAAGAAGCTATCGTCCAAGCGGGTATGCCGGAGGTGTCTGTCGAGCCGGGATACGGAAGACTGCTCACCATGCTTGTTAGATTGTCCCGCTCGAAGCGTATTTTGGAGATTGGCGCACTTGGCGGCTACAGCGGGATTTGCTTATCCCGTGGTTTCGCAGCGGGTGGCCGGCTGACCTCACTAGAGCTAAGGGCCGATTATGCTGAACTTGCTCGCCGTAATTTAGAACTGGCCGGATTCGGAGATTCTACGGAGTATAGAATCGGCCCTGCTATGGACAGTCTGAAGGCTCTGGAAGCAGAGGGCGCTAAGTTCGATTTCTTTTTCATTGACGCAGATAAGATTAACTACTCTAATTACTTAGAATATGCCATTAAGTTGGCTAACCCAGGTGCGATTATTGCTGGTGATAATATTTTTCTCCGCGGACGGACGCTAAATACAGATCGAAATGGGCCTGCCATTCTTGCAGTACGGCATTTCAACGAAATGATCGCTACCGATGAACGTCTGATCAGCACTTGTCTGCCAGCCTATGATGGACTGGCGTTGGCAATGGTGAAATAGCAGAAAATTAGCGAAATAGCCGTGGTGGAGTAGCTTTGTATAGCTTAACCCGGACCCATACGGTGTTCAACAGCAACAAGCTTCCGGAGATGATAAACAGTCCCTCAATACCAATATAACCAGATAGAAAGCCGCCTATGATAGCTCCCAGCATATTGCCAAGTGACAATGTGCTGCCGTTGAAGCCGAATGCGCGGCTTTCTTTCCCGTCAGGGGTATAAGACCGGATAAGCGCATTAACGCTGGGCAAAAGACCGCCCATAAAAATCCCCATGAGAAAACGGACAATGATTAGCTGCCACACGCTAGTAACGAATGCTTGCGGAATCAGGAATAGCGAAGCCCCGATTAACGCGTAGGTCAGAATGCGGTGTGCGCCGACTTTATCACTCAGCTTGCCGAGCAAGGGGGAAGCCAGCATGTTGGAGATCCCTGTAACTGCGCTGACCATTCCGGCTAAAAAGGCTATATTCTCAGCAGGCCCATTTAACTTTTCAACATACAGTGGCAGCAAGGCCATGGGGCTGATCATTGCAAATTGCAGCAAAAAGGTTACACCAAACAGCGCCGGGAGCTGAGGGATCTTGATCAATTCCTTCAAGCCCTCCATTACTGACACCTGTGGCTCTTGTGCCGCTTCTGCACGATCGAATTTCTCTTTAACGAGAAACAGTGCCAGTAGAGAGGCGATGAAGAGCAAGGCGCCAACGACATAAAAGATCGGACGAAATCCGATTAAATCAGCAAGAAAACCACCAATAAGTGGTCCAAGGATGGTACCCGCAACAGAACCCGACTGCATCAGCCCCATCGAAAATCCCATACGTGCTTTCGGAGTAGTACCCGATACGAGTGCGATGGAAGCGGGATTGAAGCCGGAGATTGTACCGTTCAGCAGTCGCAGTAAGAGCAGCTGCATAGGGGATTGTGCGAAGCCCATCAACACCATAACGATAGCCATGCCAAAGCTGGAGCGCAGGAGCATGATTTTACGTCCATATTTGTCAGCAAGTTTTCCCCATAATGGCTGGAAAATGAAAGAAGTTAAAAAGTTTGCGGCAAAAATAAGGCCCGCCCAAATTCCAATTTCATGCTCACCCTGAACTCCAAGATCCTTAGCAAGATACAAGGTCAGGAACGGTGTGATCATCGTCATTCCGGCATTTACCAAGAATTGTCCGAACCAAAGCACTAAGAGGTTGACCTTCCATGTCTCCCATTTCTTCAAAGTGCTTTCACTTCCTTTCAAAGAATTTCAGAAAATACATGATTCACAGAAAAATAGACATTTTATCAGTATATCATTTTTTTAGCTTCAAAAGTGCAATACATGTCATAGTAATGTCATAGGATTGTCATTCCACGATCTTCGTTTTGCTTGTTACAACCTTTTAAAAAGGGCATAATAGTAAGTATGCCGATCAAGCATAAACGCCATCGGCGTCCTTATTAGGACGGTAAGCGTTTATTTTAAAAAATCTTATAAAATATAATGGAGATCTTATCATGACCTACAACGACACTTTTATCCGCGCCTGCAGAAAGCAGGAAACGGAGCACGTTCCCGTATGGTACATGCGGCAGGCCGGCCGTTATGATCCCGAGTACCGTAAAATCAAGGAAAAGTACTCATTGCTTGAAATCTGCAAACAGCCTGAGTTGGCGGCTGAAGTAACCTTGATGCCTGTGCGCAAGCTAGGTGTGGACGCGGCCATTTTGTATTCAGACATTATGAATCCGGTCGCTTCTATCGGTGTGAAATTTGATATCGTCAAAGATATTGGCCCTGTGATCGAGAATCCGATTCGCTCTGCAGCAGATGTCGAGAGACTGAAGCCTATTGATGTTGAAGGCGATCTCGGACATATTTTGGAGACGATTGCTATTCTGGATAAGGAGCTGGACGTGCCCTTGATTACTTTCGCAGGCGCACCGTTTACAATTGCCAGCTATCTGATCGAAGGCAGACCTTCCAAAGGATATATTCGGACTAAAGAGCTAATGTACAGTGAACCCCGTGTCTGGGAAATGCTGATGGACAAGCTCGGCGATATGATTATCGCTTACCTCCGCAGTCACGTGCGTAGTGGTGGAAAAGCGTTTCAATTGTTCGACAGCTGGGTCGGTGCCCTTGCGCCACGCGATTTTGAAAAATATGTGTTACCGACGGTTTCTCGTATTTTTTCCGAATTATCTGATCTTGATGTACCGAAAATATACTTTCCTGGCGTAAGCTCTGGCGAATTGCTACCGAGTCTTACGAAGCTTCAAGCGGATGTAATCGGGGTGGACTGGCGTGTGAGCTTGTCCGAAGGTCGACGCAGAACCGGTGGGAAATTTGCGATTCAAGGCAACCTGGATCCGTATTTACTTACAGCGCCGATGGACGTCTTGAAGGAGCACGCGAAAGCGTTAATTGATGAAGGGGTACAAGAGCCGGGATATATCTTCAATCTGGGTCATGGCTTATTCCCGGAGGCTTCTTTAGAGAAGCTTAGAGAATTAACGGAATATATTCACGAATATTCACAGGAAGTATTGAAAGAATCAGCCAAACTGCGTTCTTAAAAATAGCCTATTAAATCTATAAGGGGATGGAATCCGTGACAGCAAAAATAGGTGTTCTCGTCATGTCGTATGGCACTCCTAAAAGCTTAGAAGACGTTGAAGCATATTACACTCATATTCGGCGAGGTAATCCGCCGACAGCGGAGCAGCTTAAAGAATTAACAGATCGCTATGAAGCGATCGTCGGGGGTGTATTCCCGCTGCGGGAGAACACAGACCGTCAAGTAGCTGCATTACAGGCAGCACTAAACGCGGATAAAGCTGGGGCGGATGTTGAATTTGTCTGCTATCAGGGTTTGAAGCATGCCTATCCGTTTATTGAGGACGGCGTCGAGGCTATGGCGAAGGACGGCATTACCCAAGCGGTTGGTGTTGTGCTTGCCCCTCACTATTCAAGCATGAGCGTGGGTGGCTATATCAAACGTGCTCAGGAAAAGGCTGATGCATGTAAAATCAACATGGGTTTTGTGGAGAGCTACCATATGCACCCAGTATTGATCGATGTTCTAAGCCGGAGAGTAACTGCGAAAATAGATCAATATATCGAAGCAGGCGCTACTCGCGATGAGATAAGGGTATTATTTAGCGCGCATAGTCTTCCAGAGCGTATTCTAGCTATGGGCGATCCTTATAAAGATCAACTATTGGAGACCTCAAAGGCTATTGCAGATCAAGCGGGGATAACCAATTGGCAGTTTACGTGGCAAAGCGCAGGACGGACAGCTGAACCATGGCTTGGACCAGATATTCTGGATACACTTCAGCAGCTTAGCAAGGAACAGGTAGAGTATGTTCTAGTGGCACCGATCGGGTTCGTATCCGATCATTTAGAAGTGCTGTATGACCTTGATATCGAGGCAACAGTCGTAGCTTCAGAGCTGGATATGCGTCTTATGCGGATTGAATCATTAAACAGCGATCCTGCGTACATGTCGGTATTGAGCGATGTTGTTCGTACAAGATTGAATCAAATGTCGGCCGGTCAGTCATGACTGGTCCCTCTAGGCGAATTGTTATCATAGGCGGTGGGCTGAGTGGACTCAGCGCCGCCTTTTACATTCGTAAGTTTTACAAAGAAGCTGGCATGAAACCTGATATTGTACTGCTAGAGAAAGACAAGACTCTTGGTGGGAAGATCGAAACATTGCACCGGGATGGATTTGTGATTGAGAAAGGTCCGGATTCTTTTTTAGCTAGCAAAACAGAGATGATTGAATTGGCTAAGGAATTAGAGCTAGATCACGAGCTGGTGAACACAAATCCAAAGGCAGAGAAGACCTATATACTACAGCGTGACAAGCTTCACCCTATGCCTTCCGGTCTTGTGCTTGGAATTCCTACTGAACTAAAGCCATTTCTATCAAGTGCTCTGGTTTCATTCGGTGGCAAAATACGCGCGCTGATGGACTTGATCCTTCCTCCTAAGCGGAGTAATGACGATGAATCCCTCGGACAGCTGATTGAGCGACGTTTAGGTACTGAAGTGATGGAGAATTTGACCGAACCGCTATTAGCCGGTATGTATGCTGGGGATTTACGCAAAGTCAGCCTACAGGCTACCTTTCCGCAATTTGGAGAAGTAGAGCGGCAGTATGGTGGTCTTATTCGTGGAATCATAAAAGAACAGAATTCCTCCAAGACAAATACGAGCACAAAGAACAGCACTTTTTTGACATTTCGAAAAGGACTACAAAGTCTCGTGCATGGCTTGATTCATGAACTGCATGATGTAGAACAGCGAACTGAAGCTGCGGTGGTCTCTATACATGCTACAGGAACTAATGCTTCTCGTTATGAGCTAGAACTGGAAAGTGGCGAACGGCTACTTGCGGATGAAATATATATCACCACACCAAATTCTTTTGCTGCCGAACTTTTGCGTCCACATGTGGATGTTTCAGCACTCGATGCGGTAAATTATGTATCGGTTGCGAACTTAGTCATGGCCTTCGACAAGAAGGATATCGAAATTGATGATGCTGGAGCAGGTTTTCTTGTGCCACGTAAGGAAGGGCGCAATATTACTGCCTGTACATGGACGTCAACGAAGTGGCCGCATACGAGTCCAGATGATAAAGTACTTATGCGCTGTCATGTAGGCCGTTCCGGAGATGAGCAGAATGTTCAACTTCCAGATGAGGCTCTTACGGAGCTAGTGAGTAAGGATTTACGAGAGATCATGGGCATTACAGCGAAACCTATATTCACGGAAATTACTCGTTCGGAACATTCGATGCCACAGTATCCTGTTGGACATCTTGACAATCTTTCTAAATTCCATAGGGAGCTTGAGACCACACTTCCTGGGCTATATGTCTTTGGAGCTGGATATGATGGAGTGGCAATGCCCGATTGCGTCAAGCAGGCCAAGCTTACAGCACAAAGCGCTGCAAAGTGTATATCGAATTAATGTTCATTTACAGGAGAGTTAGAATTATATAATGAACGGTGAAGCGAAAATTATTTTGCTTCACCGTTTTTGTTTAATAGAAGAATATCCGATTTTAAAAATATAAGGAAGTATAAGTTTTACGCTATTTTTTATGTCTTATATTTCTCGTTTAAATACTTACTGTCCTTATAAGGACGGTGAGAGTGTTTATACTTGGCGGACTCTCTTATTTGGAGGGTCAGGTGCTAGATATGCTATAATAGAACCAATTTGAGAGTAGAGGAGATCATAGAAAAAATGTATCCGCCGCGATCGCGTTCTAGACAGAAGAACAAACATAAGAGCAAACGTAAGCGCAGAACGGCCTGGATTTGGATCAATGCAGGTCTTCTTTTGATGATTACTGTGGCGCTCAGCTATAGTTTTATGGAAGACAAATTTAAGGGGAGTTCTGAGCCGCCTCCGGTGGCGCAAGTCACAGCCTCACCTACACCCGATATTACTGCTCAGGAGACAGCACCTATTGTAACTACAACACCAACGCCTGAAGTCACGGAGTCTCCCGTCCCTTCTCCTACGGTAGCGCCTGAGGCCACACCTACACCGAAGCCTGAGAAGGAAGAGAATATTGAAACACAGGCGCCGGAAGCTACTTCGACCCCTTCGCCAGATGAAAGCAGCTCCCAAGTCGCAGATGGTGGTTCTGTGTCTGGACTTCCATCAGATGACCAGGCTTCTGGCAATACAGTGACCTTGAATTTTGGCGGAGATGTTATTTTTTCGGGCAAAGCCGGGGAATTGCTTGAGAAGAAAGGCTACGACTATTCGTATGCCGCGTTAAATGGAATGTTCAAGAAGGATGACCTTACGGTCGTGAATCTGGAGACTCCTGTGACCACGGGTGGGGTTGGCGCCGCTAATAAGCAGTTTGTATTCAAAGGCTCACCGAAGGCGTTAGATGCTCTTAAGGCAGCCGGAGTGGATGCAGTAAATATGGCGAACAATCATACGCTTGATCAAGGGGAGGAAGGTCTGAGAGACACGCTTAGTCATCTCTCGGAAAGAGGCATTCCTTATGTTGGTGCTGGGCTCAACAGTAAAGAAGCTTTCTCGGCGCAATATTTTGAGCGTAAAGGGATTAAGATCGCCTTATTGGGGTTCACACGTGTGATTCCTGCATCGGATTGGATGGCAGGAAAGAATAAACCGGGGCTTGCTTCAGTTTATGATAGCAGAGAAGGACTTAAAGCGATTGCTGCAGCTAAACAAAAAGCTGATTTGGTTGTCGTAGTAGTCCATTGGGGCAAGGAACGGGTAGAGCAGTTCGATAATATTCAGCAGACCCTAGGACGTAGTTTTGTCGATGCGGGAGCTGATCTTGTCATTGGCGGTCACCCACATGTATTGCAGGGTGTAGAGCCATACAAAGGTAAGTGGATCGCCTACAGCACTGGTAATTTTATTTTTACGAGATCAACGGTACCTGCTACTTGGGAAACTGCTGTTTTTCAGGCGGAATGCAGTAAAAAAGGACAATGTTCATTACAGCTGAGGCCTATGACTGCTGAGCTAGCTCAGCCCGTGCCAATGAATCAGGTGAACGGACAGCTTTTACTTAAAAAAGTAGAGTCTTTATCTGCTGGTCGAGTTAAGATCGACAGTGACGGTAAAGTCACTCAAGTTACAAAATAGGGTTCCTGGGAGGTCCTTATGATGAACAATTTGTGTGTTGCCCATCGGGGATTTTCCGGTAAAGCACCGGAGAATACATTAGCAGCGATCCGGATGGCCATTGCCATGCCTTTTGTACACTGGATGGAATTGGATGTCCAGCTCTCCAAGGACGGAGTACCTGTCGTCATTCATGACTTTACGCTTGACCGTACAACCAATGGACATGGTAAGGTAAAGAACATGGATTGGGAACATATCCGCCGTCTTGACGCGGGTAGCTGGAAAGGGCGTTCCTTTCGGGGAGAGCGGGTGCCGTCTTTGGAAGAGGTGCTCACATTAGCCTCCGGTAGACTTCGTCTCAATATTGAACTGAAAACAGTAGGCGATATGTATCCTGGCATCGAGCAGAAGGTGACGGATCTTATTTCCTCCAAAGGGTTGCGGGAGGACGTGATTTTGACCTCTTTTGACACAGATGTGTTAAAAAAAATCAAGGAAATAGATCCCCGCTTCCGCACAGGGCTAATCTTTGATTCAAGGTTTGGTAATCCCGCTCGAAGGCTGCATGAACTGGAGTGCTCTCTTTTATCGATCAGCTTTTCGCGTCTGAATCCCAGATTGGCTAAGCTTTTGACGGAGCAAGGTGTGAAAATAATGGCTTGGACCGTGAACAAAGGGAAAGAGATGCGTCGCTTAGCAGACATGCATTCTGATATAATGATTTGTACAAACCGTCCGGATATCTGGGGCGATACATTTCTAAAAGTATAAACAATCCAATTCGATGGGAAAGAGAGCTGATTGTCTGTGTGCGCTGCTGTTAATAATTTATATTGTGTTGGACGGAACTACAAGCTACACGCGGAGGAATTAGGGAATAATATCCCCGTGGAGCCACTCATTTTTTTGAAGCCCTCACATGCGGCGGTTTCCCTCGATAAGGCAGTCATTCAGCTTCCAAAAGATTCAGGCCAGGTTCATTATGAAGGAGAGCTTGTACTGCGTATCGCCCGTGATTATGTACCGGGTATAAGCGTGGAGGATCTGGTGGATGTTATGGCCCTGGGACTGGATTTCACTCTGCGTGATGTGCATAATGACCTGCAAAAGAAAGGTCTGCCTTGGACACCGGCTAAAGGCTTTAAGAACGCTGCTCCGCTCACACCATACATTGCGTTTCCTGACAAGGAAGAGCTGGAGGGAACGGATTTCACGGTTTTGAAAAATGGTGTTGAAGTTCAGCGAGGCAATGTCAAGAACATGATCTTTTCGCTCCAAAAAATAGTCGATTTTATCGCTGCGCGTTACGGGCTGGGTAAAGACGATGTGATATTCACGGGAACACCAGCAGGCGTAGGCCCTACCGTATCTGGAGATTCGTTTGAATTGTACTGGGGTGACAAGCTGATGGGGACTTGCCTGATCGGCTAAAAACATCTGTTGGAGATGAATCTATGCTATGGATTATTGGCGCACTTGGCGCTTTGTTAGTTGCGGGAGCGGCTTATAGGAAACAATCCTTAAGCCTCTCCGGCATGCTTGCCGCGGTAGCTATGGGAACCATTTATTTTGGTGCCGGAAATGCCTTTTGGTTCGGAATATTGTTGGTTTTTTTCATCTCATCAAGCCTCCTTTCTAAGCTTCATCATGACAATAAGGCAGAGCTTGAACTGACTTATGCCAAGACAGGCCGCCGAGATGCTGGGCAGGTCTTTGCTAATGGTGGGCTTGGGATGGTTTTCGTTCTACTAAATGCGATTGTTCCGATGGATCTTTGGGAATTTTTATTTATCGGTGTTATGGCAACGGTAACTTCCGATACATGGGCTACGGAGATTGGTACACTCAGCAAAAAGCCGCCTCGGTCTGTGCTGACAGGTAAAATACTTCCGGCAGGTGCCTCGGGTGGCGTATCCAGTCTGGGTACGCTAGCTGCAGCCGCAGGAGGCGCGCTTATTGGTGCTTCCTCATGGCTGCTGCGGATGATATCCGGCATGCCGGATCAATCCTTCCTGTTGCTTACATTGGCTGGACTCGCTGGAGGACTTGTGGGTGCGTTCACGGATTCTATTCTAGGGGCAACCGTGCAGCAGATGAATCGTTGCACGGTATGCGGCCGCGAAGTGGAAAGTACACACCACTGCGGTAAGAAAGTTGAACATGCACGTGGCTGGAAGTGGATGAGCAATGATGCAGTCAATGCTGTTAGCTCTATCGCCGGAGGGGCAATGGCCCTATTGCTAGGGATAATGATTTAAAGGAGGAACCGATGAGCAGCACGTCCAATCATAAACATACGGCCATTCTGGATGCCGCATACGAGCTCTTCGGTTCAGGCGGATTTTACGAAACGAAGATGTCGGAAATTGCGGAGCAGGCTGGGATTGCTAAGGGCACCGTTTATTTATACTTCAAGAGTAAGGAAGAATTGTTCATGGCGGTAACGCGCCGGGATTGTGAGGGATTCCTCCAGCAGTTGCAGGAAAAGCTGAAGGCAAGTGATACTTTGGCGGGTAAACTGTCGATTATAGCCAAACATCATCTTTATTATTATTTTGAACGTAAACGACACACGAAGCTTTTTTTTCGCGCACCTAACAATAACCCAGAGCTTGTGGCGTATATGACGCTTTTCATGGAAGAATATATGCAGGCAGTAGTGAAGGTATTGCTGGAGGGCGGAGCGTCCGAGCCTGAGCTTATGGCGCAGTCCTACATAGGGATGTTGGATCGACTAAAGATGGATATTTTGTTCGATCCGTCTTTTAAGGAAGAGGATGCATATAAACGCGCCGGTTTCGCTGCGGGTCTTTTTATTAAAGGGGCCATGGATTACTTGAATTTAGGTCAGGATGATAGACCGGTGGAATAGCAGTCTAGAGCGGCTACCGGTTTTATGAAAATATAAGGCAAGCGAGGAAATAGCATGAATATTATGACCGTGGAACATCTTTCCAAAAGTTATGGAGAGAAAGTACTCTTTAGTGATGCTTCATTTGGTATGGATGATCGGGATAAAATTGGCTTGATCGGTGTGAATGGAACGGGTAAATCAACATTTTTACGTATTATTGCCGGTCTGGATACCCCAGATGGTGGGCAAATTGCGATTGGAAATAATGTACGAGTACAATATTTGGCACAGAACCCTCCTTATGAGCCGACAAACACCGTACTGCAACAGGTCTTTGCCGGAGATGATCCAGATCTTGCTACCATGCGTGAGTATATGGAGACCATGTCTCGCCTTGAAAAAGAGCCGGGCAATGCAGAACTGGAAGGCAAACTGGTGCGTATTGGGCAAGCTATCGATGCTGCAGGTACTTGGCATTTAGAGAGTGAAGCTAAAAGCGTGCTTACTAAGCTGGGCATAGTGAAGTTCGATGCGCTAATGGATACGCTGTCTGGTGGTCAACGTAAACGTGTAGCACTTGCGGCTGCCCTGATTACGCCATCTGAGCTTCTTATTTTGGATGAGCCTACGAACCATATTGATACGGACTCTGTAGCTTGGTTAGAGCAATACTTACAGAAACGGCGCGGAGCCCTCTTAATGGTAACGCATGATCGTTACTTCCTGGAGCGTGTCGCAAGTGTCATGCTAGAGCTGGACGGAGGGCAGTTATACCGTTATGAGGCCAACTATTCCCGTTTTCTAGAGCTGAAAGCCGACCGTGAAGAGCGTGAAGCCTCTGCAGAGCAAAAACGTAAGAACCTGCTTCGTACGGAGCTTGCTTGGATTCGTCGTGGAGCTAAAGCACGTTCAACGAAACAAAAGGCAAGAATCGACCGTTTTGAGAAGCTGAAGGAAAGTACAGGAAGCAGTTCGAACGGTTCGCTCGATATTTCTGTGGCTTCGACACGATTGGGTCGTAAAATCATTGAAATCAATGAACTGTCGAAATCGCTGGATGGTCGACAGCTGATTAAAGATCTGACCTATATTGCTGTACCACAAGATCGGGTAGGGATTGTAGGCCCGAATGGCAGTGGTAAATCAACACTTCTGAATCTGATTGCAGGTAAGCTGCAGCCGGATAAGGGAGAGGTTCAGCTTGGCGCGACGGTTAAGTTGGGTTACTTTACGCAAGAACATCAGGATATGGACGACAGCATGCGAGCCATTGAATATGTGAAGGAAGAAGCGGAGGTCATTCGTACAGCTGATGGTAGCGTCATTACAGCAGGCCAAATGCTCGAACGCTTCTTGTTCCCTCCTGCGATGCAATGGACGCCGATTTCCAAACTGTCAGGTGGCGAAAAAAGACGCCTGTATCTACTTCGTGTCTTGATGGGAGCACCAAACGTATTGCTGTTGGATGAGCCTACGAACGACTTGGATATCGGTACGTTGGCTGTTTTAGAAGACTATCTGGATGAATTCCCGGGTGTCGTCTTTACAGTATCTCATGACCGTTATTTCCTGGATCGGACTATAGATAAGCTGATCGCTTTTGAAAATGGTGATATCCGGATTCATGTTGGCGATTATACGGAATATGAAGAATGGCTGGCCAAAAATGTTTCTTCACGCAATGCAGAATCAAATAAAGATGACGGAAATGCAAAGCGTAAAGAGCCTACGGATACAGTCAATAACACTGCGGCATCCTCAGCTCCCAAGACCAAACTCAAATTCAGCTTTAAGGAACAGCGTGAATATGAGGGGATTGACGAGCAAATCGAGCTTGCAGAGCAACGCTTGACGGATATTAGTGCGGAGATGGAGGTTGCATTTGCTGACTCTGGGAGACTGCAGGAGCTAGTGGAAGAGCAGCGGCTTGCCGAAGCCGAGCTGGAGCGTCTAATGGAGCGCTGGACCTATCTGAATGAGCTTGCAGAGAAAATCGCTGGTAAGGCTTAAAACGGATTGTCCTTGTGTGACAATAAAGGAGGGCTCAGTTTGGAGGATCAACTTATAGAAGCTGTAGCCCTGCGAAATGAAGGTAAAGCTGAAGAAGCTAGAGTGATGCTGTTAGAGCTATATGAGCAGAATAGTAATGATGCAGAACTTCTGTATCAATTGGCATGGACGCATGATGTCCTTGGTTTAGAACGCGAGGCGGTACCCTTTTATGAGAAAAGCTTAACACTAGGCTTACCTTCGGAGCAGAGGGTCGGCGCTCTATTGGGACTGGGCAGTACCTTCCGGACACTCGGAGAATATGAGAATTCCAAAGCAATATTGGAACAGGCCATTCACGAGTACCCAGAGAATAAGGAATTTCCGGTGTTCCTTGCAATGACCTTGCACAATCTCGGAGATCATAGTCTGGCTATGGGGATGTTGCTTAAATTGCTGGCTGAAACCTCAGGGGATGAAGGAATAAGAAGTTATAGTAAGGCCATTTCATATTACTCAGATAAGCTGGAGCAAGTCTGGGATTGAATCTGCGAATGCTAATAAAAAAAACAGAGTAGGGTTCTCCAGTTTATTGGAGAATGCCTACTCTGTTTTTTTATGGCGGGGGCTGCCTCACCATATTTTATTTTGTTCCGTCCACCGCGATCATTTGCACTACAGCACGAGAGTCGCCAGGTAAGATGATCTCATCAGCATTCATCTGAGAAGAGCCATCTCCATCTAGGAAGATCCCTTCGAGGCCTTTAGCAGGAACGCTCTGTAGGATGGCTGAGCGGAACTCTGCTGCCGTCGAGAGCGTTGGTGTAACAATCAGCCACAGCTTGCCATTATCGTCATACAACATGCCTGAGCGCATTCGTTTCTCATCAGCATAAGGAAGATGTTCTTCGGCGATCGCAGCTTGCCAGAGATCCTCATGCTTCAGATTCATACTAATACCACCTTGTGCAAAATAATGCTGGCGATCCGAAACGTTCAACTCTTCTCCCGAAGAGACAACCTGTACGGATAAGCTCTGACTGGCACCATCCCAGACTAGGGTTCCGCGTGCATATTTAGCGTTAAACCAGCCGGAACCGTACGCCTTTTTAACCCCGTTAATAGGGATATCATTCATGATAGCAATAGATAGAAGTGCATCTCCATAGAAGAAGCCTCCATTAATCCCATATGCAATCACTTGCTGAAGGGGGGCACCAGCGGCTCTGAGTTGAACATCTTCTGGCGAAAGTGACATCATATAGAGTTGTACATTTTCTGGACTCACGGTCTCTAAATAGGTGTAAGTGTGAGGAAGACCGTCAAAGGGATCTTCCTTATGATTTCTGGATAACAGGAACATTGATAGTATGGCTGCTGCTATCAAGAGCAGCAGGAGTGAGACAATCAGCCATTGTCTACGTCGCCAGAGCTGCTTTAACTTGCCAGTGCTAGACTCAGTTAGTACCCACATAAGCAGCGAGAAGCTTAGCAGTGTTTACTACAGCTTGCTTATGTGTACGTTCCATGGAGTGGGAGGCATGCACACCTGGGCCGATCAGTGCAGCACGAATATTATTACCACCTCGAAGGGCAGCGGATGCGTCGGAGCCGTACATTGGATAGATATCAACGGCATAAGGAATCGCGAGTGCTTCTGCCAGCTCAATCAAACGGCCAGTCATAACATAATCGTAAGGGCCGGAAGAATCTTTTGCACAGATGGACACATCGGTTTCTTTACAGCTAAGATCGTCGCCCATGGCGCCCATATCGACTGCGATCATTTCATTAATCTCACCAGGAATCCAAGCTGTGCCGTGTCCTACTTCTTCATAGTTCGAGATGAGGAAGGAAAGGTTATGGAGCGGTTTCCAGCCTTCACGCTTCATACTTTCCAACAGTCCAAGTAGGGCTGCAACGCTCGCCTTATCATCCAGATGACGGGATTTAATATACCCGCTAGGTGTAATCACAGCACGTGCATCGAAGGAAATGAAGTCACCAACGGAAATGCCAAGCTTGAGTACATCCTCTTTGGTGGATACAAGCTCATCGATCCGTACTTCCATGTTTTCCTCTGAACGTTTGAATTCACGAGCATCTGGATATACGTGAACGGATGGGTGGCTGGTTAAAATGGTTCCAGTATAGGTTCTGCCGCTGCGGGTATGGATTACGCAGTATTCATTCTCGATGCTATGCATAGTGAAGCCGCCAACAGAGGTCAGTCGCAGAGTACCATTAGATGTAATGGAGCGAACCATGCCTCCAAGGGTATCTACGTGAGCGCTGATGCCGATTGTACGGGAAGGATCAAGGCCTGGGACGGTTAGAATTACGCCGCCTTTTTCATTCCAGCTTAGTGGTACATTCAATGCTGCCGCTTCTTCTGCTACAAGATTCATGACTTGTGCTGTGAAGCCGCTGGGGCTCGGTGTATCAAGCAATTTTTTTAGGATTGAAAGTATGTAATCTTCGTTTGGTTGAATGGTAATCATTAGTTAAGTCCTCCTGTTAGGCCATCATTGTCTGTGTTAAAAGAATCTAAAGAAGTGTCGGCATCACGAAGTTTGGTTAGCTCTGCAGTTAGGCTTTTAATTTGTTTTTGTAGTTTGTACTGGCGAAAAATACCGTAAGAACCCACGATGATTCCACCAATTAACGCGCAGCCCAGAATAACTAGGATCAGCGGTATATTAACTACATCAAAACCGAAATTGACTTGAACGGGATCCACGTTGATGACTGCAAATATGGCTGTTAGCAGCGCAAAGATTAGACCTGCAATTAAAGACCATTGAATTCTCATTGAATTCTTCCTCCTCAGGGGATATAACAGAATAAAATCCCTTGCCCAAATTGGGCAAGGGATTAATGCAATACTAAACTCTCTGCCTTATTTGGTCAACTGTTCCATTTGAGCGATAACATCTTCGAAGACACTCATCGCTTCGCGAATCGGCTCAGGAGAAGACATATCAACACCAGCTTTAGACAGAATATTAATGGAGTAGTCACTGCCGCCACTCTTCAGGAAGCCGAGGTAACGATCTACCGCAGGTTTACCTTCTTCAAGAATTTGTTTGGCAAAGCTAGTCGCTGCTGAGAAGCCGGTTGCGTATTTATAAACATAGAAGCTGTTATAGAAATGCGGAATCCGCGCCCATTCCATCTCGATATCCTGATCTACAACCATTTCTTTACCATAGTATTTAACATTCAGGTCATAGTAGATGCTTGAAAGATCTTGTGGAGTAAGCGATTCGCCTTCTTCCACACGCTGATGAATGATTTTCTCGAACTCCGCGAACATTGTCTGCCGGAAGATCGTTGTCCGGAACTGATCAGCATAGTAGGTGAGCAAATACATTTTTTCTTTAGGATCTGTAGACTTTTTGAGTAAATAATCCATTAGCAGCGCCTCGTTAGTAGTAGAAGCAACCTCTGCTAGGAAAATCGTGTATTGCGCATCACGATAATTCAGAGCGTTATCCGAAAAATACGAGTGTAATGCATGGCCCATCTCATGCGCCAATGTAAACATACTGTTTAAATTATCATTATGGTTCAACAGTACGAAAGGATGCGTACCGTATGGGCCCCAGCTGTAAGCCCCAGACCGTTTATTCTCGTTCTCATAGACATCGATCCATCCGTTGTCGTAGCCTTTTTGCAGCACATTCAGATAATCTTCACCGAGCGGTTTGAGACCCTCTTTAGTGATTTTTTTGGCTTCTTCATAGGTGATATCTAATTTATATTCATCAACAAGCGGGGCAAACAGATCATACATATGTAGCTCATCGACACCCAGCAGCTTCTGACGCAGTTTCATATAACGGTGCATCAATGGAAGGCTTTCGTGTATCGTATCAATCAAGTTGGTGTAAACCTCTTTCGGAATGTTATCACCATAGAGTGACATTTCCATTACAGAAGGATACTTGCGAATCCGTGAGTAGAACACATTTTTATTCACATTGGCGCTAAGCGTTGCTGCGATAGTGTTCTTCTGCTTCCGGTAGGTATCGTAGACTGCTTTAAAAGCATTGCGGCGAACCTCACGGTCACTACTTTCGAGAAACTTGATATAGTTGCCATGAGTCAGCTCGACTTCTTTGCCATCCTCATCTTTGATCTTAGGGAATTTCAGATCCGCATTGTTCAGCATACTGAAAATATTCTGAGGCGCTTGAGCTAAATTTCCTACCTGAGCTAGCAGTGCTTCTTCGGCCTTAGAAAGCACATGGGCTTTTTCGCGTTTCATTTCAGTTAAGGTGAATTTATAAGCGGATAGGTTCGGATCGGCGATGAACTGGTCCAACTTCTCGATAGGCAACGCCAGAATTTCTGGGGTTACAAAAGATAAGGCTTCACCTGCTTCAATACCAAGCTTTTTCGCTTTGGAGGACAAAGCTTGATAGTCAGGATTAGCTGTGTCTTCATCTTGACGCATATGTGCATACACATAAAGTCGTTCAGTTAGGATAGACAGTTTGTCATCCAGCTCAAAACATTTTTTTAGAGCATCCGCGGAATCTAGTGTACCCTGAAAATCCGCAGCTTTTCTGATTAGGGATTTAGCTTCTGCATATTCTGCATCCCAATCCTTCTGAGAAGCAAACACATCCTCAAGCTTCCAACGATTCTCAGCAGGTACTTCGCTTCTCTTCAATAATTGTTCCATAGAAACCCTCCTAGAATGATGAGATGTAGTAGGCATAATCTCCCTCGGCAATACTGTAGATGATAAATCACCCGGTAGCAAGCTGAGCACAAGTAGAAGAGGGATGGACTTGGGTGAAATAGGCATAACGTCCTCCTCTTGAAAGTAGAGTCGGCTTATTATGCCCTGTTAAGTCCTGATTATTAATGTTTAGTCTTCTTTAAAATATATGAAAGTATAAGTTATGCCAATAAGCTATAAATAACAAAGATGAAGGCGAACAGAATCATAATGACAGCAGTTAAGGCCATGCCCCGCTTAAATTGCGGCGGGACACGATCCTTGGTCATAATTAGAACTGCGCCTAGACATAAGACTAGGACAACATAAATCGCGATATTTTCTGTATTCATATTCTGTTATACCTGTTTGAAAGCTGCGATAATATTTTTGTACTCTTCTTCATTATCTTTATAAGATTCTTTGTTGAATCGGTTGTTCACCCACTGCATCATAGCTGGACGACTAAGGAAGGTATGTGTTTCTTCTCCCCATTGATCGGAGATTTCGCGAAGAACGATATAACGTCCTTGTACTTCTACCGTCATCATATTCCATTTGTCTGTTTTGTATATTTCATGTTTTTTGATCATTATCATTACCACCCTGGCGATTTTTGGCTTTTGGCTCAATGATAACGCACAGGAGAAGGGAAAAGCAAATTAAATCACATATTTAAAGGTCTAGACAGATTGATTTGAGTAGAAGATTGCAGTATAATATAGTTATACGCCATATATGGCGGTTATTTTTAGGAGGTTGTTCAATTGAAAGGTACAGTAAAATGGTTTAACGCAGAAAAAGGTTATGGTTTTCTTCAAGTAGAAGGCGGCGAAGATGTATTCGTACACTTCTCAGCAATTCAAGGTGAAGGATTCAAAACTTTGGACGAAGGTCAAGAAGTAGAATTCGATATCACTGATGGTAATCGTGGACCGCAAGCTGAAAACGTAGTAAAATTATAAGAAACGGCAAAGACAGTTTAGCTGTCTGCTATAAATATATAATTTACTTGGCAAGCCCTTGCAAGAGTGGTTACCAAACTATAGAACACAGTTCTTTCGGGAACTGTGTTTTTTTACGTCTATTATTCATCAATTTAAATAGAAAAGGTCTTTGCATTCCCAAGTGAGGGACAGCAAAGACCTTTCTATATTTTGAGTGTTTAGAAGTGTTCTATTATAGTGAGGCTTTTTTGTTTGTTTTCTCTGAGTAACGTATCGAACCTCGATAGATATCTAATAAATGTTGTCCTAAAAAACCTACTAAGGCAAGGAGGCTGAAACCAACCGCTACCATATAAAAGGTGAAGCGTCCAGCTTCTTGATAGATCATTCCACCAAATGTACCACTTAGAAGTCCAGCTGCACTTGACCAAACAACTGTGTAGATGGCAAGACCGGTTGCTCGGAGACGATCAGGAATAATCCGAGTGATATAACGGACACATGTTACAAAAAAGACGCCAAATGTCAGGCTATGCAAGGCTTGAATCGCGATTATAGAGCCTGGATGATCGGCGAGCGCCATTAGTAGAAAGCGAAGGGCATACATGAAACTGGCTAAAATTAATAAGGGCAGTTCTTTAAATTTGTCGCCGTATTTGCCGAGTATAAATAATACAGGGATTTCACTTAGGGCTGAGGCAAGAAGAGCCCAGCCGATCACTTCCTCGCCAGCACCCAGATTCTTTAAACTGATGGTGAGAAAGGCTTCGTTCATTCTATGGCCTAGTGCGAGTACAAAGACACAGCCGAAGAACCACAGCACCTCTTTTTGCAAAAGAATATCTTTAAGCCCGTGCTCTTTCTTAACAGGTTTGGTAGTAACTGCTTCCTGATCGGGAAGCTCTGGAACAGGTTTTTTGACATCCTTAAGGCCAATTGTAATTAGAAGCGCGATTATTATGATAATAATACATAAGGTTAGACTCCAGGTAGCACCTAAAGCTCTAAGCGCATAACCGACTGTTAAAGCAAAGAAAGAATAGCCCAATGAGCCAAATACACGAATTGTAATGAAGTTTCGTCCGTGCCGCTCCGCAATTTTGATGGCCATTGTATCAGCAAGCGGAAAAACAGGGTAATAGAAGAAGTAGAAAAAGGACAAAATAAGCATAACGGAAGAAAATTCGGTCGCTCTGGCTAATAGAAGTCCGGTTACTAATTGTCCCGCGAGTAAAATAAACATGATTTTTCGAATGGTGCCCAGCTTATCGCTCATCATACTCCAGAAGAGATTGGATAGGATGGAGATGAGGGGTCCGAGGGAATACAAGTAGCCCACCTGAGAACTGCTAAACCCCAGATGTGTGTAGAATAATGGAAAGTAGGATACTACAAGAACGCTGGTACCATAAATCGTAAATAGAAAGGAACGAAGCCAATTTTGATCACTGTAAGGGCTTCCGGTCCGTTTTGAAAACATGAAAGTGCACTCCTCTGAAATTGAAATATGCCTAGTATAGCATAAAGCAATGAAGGGTTATGTGTTTTATTCTTGAATTGCTTTATTTCTGAATCTTTCAGAATTTTACGAAAGTGATTTTGTTGTTTGTACAAATACGTCTGATCATATTATAATAAGTGGTGATTTGGATAAGGAGACAACAATGTGGAGGCACTATCATTGAGTGAATTAGAGCAAGGCCGTAACCTTAGCCCGCGTGGCCCTATCGGGCTTATGAACAGGGTCTATAAGTACGTGCTGCCTGAAGTGAGAGAATGTCTCCACTTCTGGCGCCAAGATGCGAATGGGATTCCCGATCCCGAGCTCCGGAAGCAAGCACTTGCCAGCATTGAGACGAAAGAGTTTCATTGCATAGGTGGAGGTATTTATGCCGCCGGCAATTTATCGATGAGACATATACTTATTCCGCTTATTGTTGCTTATCAAACTATCAGTGATTATCTAGATAACTTATGTGATCGCAGTACTTCGCTTGATCCTGCAGATTTCAGGCTGCTGCATCAATCTATGCTGGATGCCATTGATCCAAACGCTGAACTTGTGAATTATTATGCGCTTCGTGATGAACAGAATGACGGTGGATACTTGTATAGGCTGGTTCGAAAATGCCAGGAGATGATCTCACTGCTGCCAGGTTATTCCGCTGCTGCAGCGGAGATTCGTGACTTGGCTGTGCTGTATACAGATTTGCAGGTATATAAGCATATCCGCCCGGAACTCAGGGAAACAGCCCTGAAGGAATGGTGGGAGCAGCAGGGTAGCCGTGCTCCGCATCTGCAATGGAACGAGTTTGCGGCTGCGACGGGCTCTACCTTAGGCGTATTCATGCTTTTTCTATCCGCATGTGATCCGAAGCTAAGCAAGTCTTCTTCGGAATCGATCCGTGCTGCATACTTTCCACATGTGTGCGGATTGCACATTATGCTGGATTATTTGATTGATCAGGAAGAGGACCGAGCAGGCGGTGATCTTAATTTCTGCAATTATTATGACGACACGGATACCATGTTGAGTCGGATCGCTTCCATGGTTGAGTGGGCCCGCAAGGATGTACGTGAACTTCCGGAGTCATCTATGCATCGTATGGTGATTGAGGGGTTGCTGGCACTTTATTTATCAGATCCGAAAGTTAGCGAACAGCGGGAAGTTCGCACTGTGTCTAAGAGCCTAATGAGAGGAAGTCCGCTTACAAGGCTGTTCTTCTTCGCTAATAGCCGCTGGATACGCAATCGTTTTTTGTAACAAGGCTGCGAAGCTTCACCTATACAACGGATGGGGCATTGCACAACTTTAAGGAGGAACAACAGAATGTCAAAAATCAAAAAAATTGCAGTACTGACTAGTGGTGGAGATTCACAAGGTATGAACGCCGCTGTTCGTGCGGTTGTAAGAAGCGCACTTTATTATGGTATTGAAGTTTTTGGTGTGCAACGTGGTTATCAAGGACTTTTGAATCGCGATATCTTCCCTATGGATCTTCGTAGTGTAGGTGACATTATTCAACGTGGGGGAACCATCCTGCAATCTGCGAGATGTCTGGAGTTCACAAAGCCAGAAGGTCAACAAAAGGGCGCGGATATTCTGAATGAAATGGGCATCGATGGCCTAGTAGTTATCGGTGGCGACGGTTCTTACAAAGGTGCTAATAAACTAAGTAAACTCGGTATTAAGACGATGGCTTTACCGGGAACTATTGATAATGATATTTCCTACACAGACTACACCATTGGGTTTGATACAGCAGTTGGTGTCGTTGTAGATGCCATTAACAAGCTGCGTGACACGATGTCCTCCCATGAGCGTTCTTCCATTGTAGAAGTTATGGGACGTCATTGTGGAGATATCGCGCTACATGCTGGTCTGGCTTCTGGAGCAGAAACAATTCTCGTGCCAGAAATGCCATATGACTTGAATGAAGTTGCGGATCGTATGCGCGACAACTTTGTCAGAGGTAAACGTCACAGTATCGTCATCGTTGCAGAAGGTGTTGGTAAAGGCGAAGATGTGGCCCAAGCGCTGAAAGATCGTCATGCTTCTCTGGATGCACGGGTTACTGTACTTGGACATATTCAACGTGGAGGAACACCAACCCCTGGAGACCGGAACCTTGCTAGCCGTCTTGGTGACTTTGCCGTTCGTAAACTGATTGAAGGTGAGTCTGATAAAGGTTGCGGTATCATCAAGGGTGAACTAACCCTCACAGATATCGATCTTGTTGTAAATACTAAGAAAGACTTTGACGTGGAGTTGTACGAGCTTGCATCCCGTCTTTCTCAATAATTAACACACAAAAAAAGGAACAGCTGCGAACTTCGCACTGTTCCTTTTTTGTATTCTTTTGATTTATTAATGATGTGCTTGAGCGTCTGCATATTGTGTAGCATAACGGCGTTGAACTTTAACAAGCCGAGTCAAGAGCAATGTGGCCCCAATCGCAAGGCCGGTGATCAAGCCAATCCAATAACCATATGCACCTAGATCCGTGTAAGTAGCAAGTGCATAGCCAGTAGGAAGCCCTATAACCCAATAAGCTATAAAGCAAATAATGAAGGCTGGGTTAACATCCTTATATCCACGAAGCGCTCCTTGTGTAGGTGTGGCAATCGCATCGGAGATCTGGAAAAAGATCGCATAGATTAAGAAATGCTGAATTAATGAAATGACATCAGGCTCATCAGAGTATAAACCAGCTACATGGTGGCCGGCAAACAAGAGTAGGAGTGCTGTTGCCAGGGAGAGGATAGCCGCAAGTCCAATACCCATTATGGCATATTGACGGGCATCCTTTTGTCTTCCGGATCCTGTCTCGAAGCCGACAAGAATAGTTAGGCTCATACAGATACTGAGCGGAATCATATATAACGTAGTAGCAAAATTAATGGCTGCTTGATGAGCTGCAATCGTTACGGTATCGAACCGGCTCATCAACAAGGTTACAGCAGAGAAAACTGCAGTTTCAAAAAAAATGGAGAAGCCAATAGGTACACCGATCTTGAGTAGATCTTTGAAGCTTTTTAGCGATATAAAGTAGAACTTCCGGAAAATTCTAAGGCTTGCAAAAGGTTCAGCTCGATAAATGAACAGCAGGGCAACGGAAAAGATTACCCAGTAAGTGATAGCTGATGCCACTCCAGCTCCAACGCCACCCAATCGAGGGAATCCGAATTTCCCGAAGATCAGTAAGTAGTTTAAACCCACATTGACGGGGAGAGCTATTAGTGTAATCAACATGGATACGCGTGTTTGCCCAAGAGCGTCTATACAACTGCGGAGAACCGTATAACCAAACAGCGGAATGATTCCGAAGGAGATCGCACTAAGAAAGCGGAAGGCAACATCTCTTACAGTCGGCTCCAGATTCATAAAATCAAGAATAGGTGATAAGGCGAGACTGCCGATTAGTAAGACGATTACAGAGACGATCAGAGAAAGCCAGATTCCCTGTGTGACTTGATAGGCTACATCCTTATCTTTCTTGCTTCCAATGAGCTGAGAGACAATGGGGGTGATCCCCATAAGAATCCCACTTAAACCCGTTTGAATCGGAATCCAGAGACTGGTTCCTATCGCCACACCTGCCAGATCGGCTGTGCCAAACTTACCGGACATGTTGGTATCAAAGAAGGTTATCGCGGATAAAGCAATCTGTGTAACTAGAATTGGGAATAAAATATGGAAAAATTGTCCTGCTTTTTGTTTTAAAGAGGTGGTTTGTATCATCGTTCTTTGACCTCATTCTTTGTTGGTTTGTAATAATTACAGTAAAAGTTCCTTTTCTCTCCATTAAAAGACCCGGCAGACGCCGGGTCTTTATCTTTTATATATCATACCTGATTTCAATTATAAACAATAAGGGCGCTATACATTATTTCTCATAATCGACATCGGAGGTATATCGGTTATTGGCGTTCCAGAGCAGAAACTCCTCTACATTTTCATCTTTTAAAGCGCGGATTTGATCTTCCACCTGTTTTTTGCCGTATTTAATATAATGACCTTTTCCGAGCCAGCTTGCTGTAAAATCTTGAATCCAAGGACGAATAACAGGTTTGTAGCTGCCTAGAGGATCAAGCTTCTTATGGGTATCAACCATGGAGCCTTTAATGGTAGCATACGGATCTAAGTCAGGCTCTTTTACTCCAAACCAGCCCGTTGAATAATGACTTGGATAAACCATTGGGCTGATGACATCCACATTCTTGGATATTTTTACGAAGTCTTGTCCAATTCCTTCAGCAGGGGCAGATGCAGCATATCCAAAAATATCTACGGATACACGAACACCAAGTGGAGCAAGCTCTGCTTTTGCGTATTTTACAAAATTAGAAATGATATCTACGCGAGAATCACTGGTTTTGGTGTATTTAAGTGTGTCTGCACGTTTTTCAAAACCTTCAGGAAAGCGCACATAGTCGAATTGAATTTCTTTAAAGCCGAGTTTGACAGCTTCTTTGGCGATATCGACATTGTACTTCCAGACCTCTTCATTATAAGGATTAACAAAGCTATCGCCGCCTTTATTCTTCCATACTGTGCCGTCTGCATTAACAAAGGATAATTGCGGGTTCTTTTTGGCAAGTATAGAGTCCTTAAAGACAACAATTCGAGCAATAGGATAAACATCATGTTTATTCAATCTTTCCATCAGTTTGTTGATGTCGCCAATAAATGGCTGCGGATTACCGAGTTTCTGAAGTTCTGGATTATCGGTTTTATACGTGATGTAACCTGCATCATCCTTAATGTCGATGACCATAGAATTTAGTTCCGTCTGATCAAGTAAAGAAAGAAGCTTTTCCATTCGTTCTCCACCGGCGCTGTATGCGGTAACATAGATACCTTTTACTTTCGGTGCATCCGGCTGAGGATCTGCGTGTAACATACTTTGTGAGTCATTTGTCTCTGTTGTAGCATTTGGAGCTGGAGTTGAACCATTTGAATTATTATTTTGCGTAGCGATGATGGGGGGATTCATGGCGGACTTCAATGCAATTGCCACTTCAGCGTCATGTTGATTCTGTTGCACGCCTACACTTCCCAAGGCCATCATCAGTAGAGCCCAGGTGATGTTCATTCGTATTCTCTCCCTTTATGTACATTTCCTAAATTATATAGGAACGGTTGCTTCTAAAAAGAACAGTGTTGTAATAATGTTGGCTCAGATCGGGTCTGAAAAACCATCCTTGATGTATATAACCGGGACGCACAGATTCTAAACGTATTGTTAAAAAGTAAATGCCGCCTCAACACGGCAACATGGCCGAACTTAAGGCGGCAACTATCAAGACTTCTCTTGCGGCTTACTCATTGAAGATACGCAGAATTCTGATGTTCACAGATACTGTAATGGATGATATCCATGGCATCTGCAGGTTCCAGAATACTAAGCCCGTCACGCAGAACGATTACGGAATTTAATTCGTCCTGTTTGAGAAACGGCATCATATCAGGATACCACCTCATGACGATTGCTGACAGCTTTACCGTTTCCATTTCCACAAAAATCACCCTTTCCTTTTTCGATAGGTCTGAATGGAATTCAGTAATCATCGGAAAACGAAGTGCTTGGAAAAAAGAGGGGTAAATCTCAATCTTTATGAAATTGTTAGGGTTCTGCGTGATTATAATATATCACAATTCTGTGATTGGTGCATTTTCCAAATTAATACTTTTCATTGCCAGTTTTTATCTTTTTCGGAAGGAGCCCATAACACCAACTGTCTCGACAATATTTACAAATGCTTGAGGATCTGTCGTGCGGATAATACGTTGCAGTTCAGCAAGTTCGTAGCGGGTTGTTACTGTCATTAGCATGTCCTTTTCAACATGAGAATAAGCGCCTTCTGTTTTAATCTTTGTAACACCACGTTGAAGCCCCATTAAATGCTGAAGGAGCTCATCTGTACGATTTGTTACTATATATACGGTTACCTTTAAATGGCTGATGTGAATCATATCCAGTACCTTACCTGTTACGTATATAGATACCATCGATGCAAGAGCTAAATTCCAGTTGTTATCAAAATAGGCTGCGGCAAGGATAACGAGACCGTTTAAGCTTACCACCACATTTCCAACCGGGAAATCACGGAATTTAGTGATGATGGATCCCAGGATATCAAAACCGCCGGAGGAACCTCCTGCACGGAAGGAAAAACCACAGCCGATACCTACAAGTACACCGCCAAATACAGAAGACAGCAGCATATCAGTGGCTACCAAATATTCTGGAATGATCGTTAAGAACCAAGTTGTTGCCACAACGGATAACATGCTTAGCATAATAAATCTCCGGCCAAGCTGGAACCAACCAGCTACAAGCAAGGGGATATTAAAGAGCAAGTACAAAAGGCTTATGTTTATTGGTGTAAAGTAACCCACTAACATGGAAAGCCCAGATACTCCTCCACTGAGTAAGCGATGCGGGATTAGAAAAAGATTAAATCCACTGGCAATCAACGCTGCTCCAAAAATCACTGCAATACAATTCCAAATCTGTCTTAACAAGCAAATCCACCTCTATAAATTAATTTAAAATAAACCATGAATGCAATGAAAAGAAAGGAACCCACTGGTATTCCTACTTAGAGTTGTGATATAATGTATAGGATATTCTTGAGTAGAACGTTACAATGGTATTTTTGCATTGCATCGGATGTAAAGCTACAGTTGCTCAGGTACAATGAAGTACCTGATGAAAGGGAGGCTTTTCGTCCCAAAAGCGCTATATCATGCAGAAAAAAGAGCATGATTGGACAGCATATAAATGTGTTTACCGCTACTTAAGAATACAGACAAGCATGTGGAATGTCCACTGTATAGAAGGAGCATGAATAATTTGAAAACATTCGCAGAATTTGGCTTGGAGCCAAGAGTGCTACAAGCAATCACAGAGTTAGGATTTGAGGAGGCAACACCGATACAGGAGCAGTCAATTCCATTGGCATTGACTGGGTCGGATCTGATCGGTCAAGCACAGACTGGTACAGGTAAGACTGCTGCTTTTGGTATCCCCCTCATTTCGAAGATTAATCGTGAAGACGAAAAAATTCTGGCACTTATTATGGCACCAACTCGTGAGTTGGCCATTCAAGTATCAGAAGAAATCGGTAAGCTAAGCCGTTTCAAAGGTCTTCGTTCGTTGGCAATTTATGGCGGACAAGATATTGGTCGCCAAATTCGTGGTCTAAAGAAGAAACCACAAATTATCATTGGTACACCAGGTCGTTTGCTTGACCATATCAACCGTAAAACCATTCGTTTGGATGATGTTCAAACTGTTGTATTGGATGAAGCAGATGAAATGCTGGATATGGGCTTTATGGAAGATATTCAGACAATCCTCAAGCTCGTTCCTGAAGAGCGTCAAACTATGTTGTTCTCGGCTACAATGCCTCCAAACATTCAACGTCTTGCTCAGCAATTCTTGAACAACCCGCAACACGTCTCCGTAATTCCGAAACAAATCAGTGCTCCGCTGATTGATCAAGCATATGTTGAAGTACCTGAACGTCAAAAGTTCGAAGCACTTAGTCGTTTGATTGATATGGAATCTCCTGAGCTTGCAATCGTGTTCGGACGTACGAAACGCCGGGTTGATGAGCTTGCAGAAGCTTTGCAAAAACGTGGATACTCTGCTGATGGTTTGCATGGTGACCTGTCTCAGAACCAACGTGATGCTGTAATGCGTAAATTCCGTGATGGCAGCATTGATGTGCTGGTAGCTACTGACGTAGCGGCTCGTGGTTTGGACGTATCCGGTGTTACTCATGTAATTAACTTTGACTTGCCGCAAGATCCAGAAAGCTATGTACACCGTATCGGTCGTACTGGTCGTGCTGGTAAAGAAGGTACAGCTTGGTCTTTCGTTACTCCACGCGAAATGGATCACCTGCATTTGATCGAACGCGTTACTCGTCACCGTATTACTCGCAAACCATTGCCAACAATGGCTGAGGCTATCGAAGGTAAACAACGCGTAACAGCTGAACGTTTGCTTGAGATGGTAGAGAGCGGTGAATTGAACGAGTACAAAGGTATTTCTATTCAATTGCTTGAGCAATATGATTCCGTTCAATTGCTGTCAGCTGCAATGAAGCTTCTGACTGGTGATAAGAAGGATTCCACAATTGAATTGACTCCTGAAGATCCAATCCGTGCTAAACGTCGTGGTGGTAAGAACGACATTCGCAGTGGCCGCAAACCTAATGGTGGTTATGGCGGAAACCGTGGCACTTCCGGTGGCAGCACTGGTGGATACCGTGGAAACCGCGACAACAACGGTGGCGGTAGTCGTGGTGGCTACAACAGCGGTGGCAGTAACTATGGTAGCGGCAGTGGCGGTTATGGCGGTGGCTATAAAGGCAATCGTGATAGCGCAGCTAACCGTGATGGTGGAGCGAACCGCAGTGCGGACCGTAAACCCTCTACTCGCCCAAGCAGCACAAGCACACGTCCTGCAAAACGTGAAGATTTCGATAACTAATACTTGATCTGAACCCTAGGGTGACGATTTATCAAGATACAAAGAAGACGAGATGCCGAATAGCGGTTCTCGTCTTCTTTTTGCTGTAATATTAGGGTGTTTATTGAATGATCAGCTTATTTAAACGAAAGTACGAGTGATGATAACGAGCAGGATAAACAATACGAGGATCGTACCGGTGGAAGTCCAGCCGCCGTAGCCAACAGGTGAGGACATACAATAACCTCCTTTAGATTGTGGTGATTTTGGTAATTATTATGATTACAATCCCAATATATGGACTTTCTAGACTTGTTGTATAGACGATAACCTAGAATTCAGAAAGTTGGGCTATGGAAAAGAGGAGGTCAAATGAGGTATAGTTAAGATAAGCAGTATGCAAGAGACAGAGGAGGAAGGGAATTGGAGTTTAAAGGAGCAATGGGCGGCTTATACCGCGTCACAGAATGGATTACACGTATCGCAGCAAGTAATATCTTATGGGCACTATGTTCCGCCCCGTTTTTATTTTTTGGTTTGATGAAGATACTTATGCTAGGGACAAGTTCGGGTGGAGTTAATGAACAGCTCACTTTGAACTGGGCTATGGGGATTCTAGCACCATTTACAGTATTTCCTGCTTCGGCGGCTTTATTTACCGTGGTACGTAAATGGGTTATGGGAAATACAGATGTAGGAACTTTTCGCACATATTTTCAGGGGTATAAAGAGAATTATCTAAAAAGTATGCTCGGAGGAATTATCTATACATTGATGTTCGTTATTATGTACGTCGATGTAACGGTTTACATGACACAAATGCCTAACTTTAGAATTGTTGGTATTTTGATGTTAGTGCTCATGATTATTTTGTCGGTATCCATGTTTAACTTCTTTTCTATTGTTGTTCATTATCAAATGAGCTTTAAGCAAGTAATGACTAACTCGATCTTGCTGACAATTGCACGACCAATTCGTGTGTTCTCAACTTTGATTGCAGCGGGGGTTCTTGCTTATATTGGCCTGAGATATCCAGCGCTGTACATTATCTGTATCCCGACGCTGATTGCGATGGCTGCTTTCTTTAACTTCTATGCTACCTATAATAAATTGCAATTGCAGGTGGAGCAGAAGAAACTGAAGGAGCAAGAAGAGGCGGAAGCTGCGTTGAATAATCAAGAGGATGACGACGATGATGATGACGACGACTATGAAGAGAATAATGAGAATAAAGATTTAAAACGTATTTAATAATGGCAAGCATTGAGCGTTGGAAATCGTCAGTAATTTAATTCCAGTGTAAAATAAAGCGCATACAGGTTTACTTTTTCGTTAAAACGCAATATAATAATAACAAATCCTGCGATGTTCGTTACGGTTGCTCGTTGTTTTGAACCAATGATAATGTCTTGGGAGATCTACACGAAGCGCAGCTGAACAGCCCTGTCTATATGACCTGGGGAATTCAAAAACGTTTTCTGCGGTCACCCACCTGCTATAGCAGGTTCAGAAGACACTGTAGCCGGACGGCATAAGCGGGTTTTCCATTGTTTAGGCCAAGCGCCTCTGTTTCCCGTGAAAGTTGGGAGCGGGCGCTTTTTTGTATGTCTGGAACAAGGAGAAAGTGAGTAATACCCTTTTGTTCCTGAGACAAGAGTGTTACACTTAGAATAATGAACTTGGGATTTGTAGAGGGGGAAGAATTTTGTCGTTAAAAAGAACCTTGGTTGGTTTATTCCGTAGTCATGATGGAACAAGCGACCGCGCAAAAGATCCGACATTAAAAACGCGTTATTACAATCTTACGAAAGACAAAGCTTGGGAGGAAGTTTCATCAACGCTTAAGAAGGTTCCTGGATTCAAGGTGCTTCATGAAGTGGAGTCAGTAGGTGAGATTACTCTGGAGAAGAGAACGGCATTTGGCCGTACACTGGATATCACTGTCTCAGTGCTTAATACCACACCTGTACGATGTGGCGTAGATATGTATTCTGCATCTAGAGGATCGCTTGGTGATCTGGGTGCTAATTACCGCGTCATTCAGCGGTTGTATGCGTCTTTGGACAAAAAATTAGGAAAATACAAAGCGGACTAATTTTCAGAGATCCATACAAAACCTTCTTATTTAGGGATAGTATGAATGCGTTTACGCAAACGAGGGCTGCTCTGGATGTTATCGATAAATCTTTCTATTTACAAAAAAAAGCGGGAGAAGGATGGACCTTCTTCCGCTTTTTTCAGAATATAAGAAAGTATTGTCGAAACTTACTGTTCTAGAGAATTAGAGCAGACTCTTCACAGCGGCTATAGCATCTTCGTATTTAGGATGCTCAGTCATTTCACTCAAATATTCAACATAGGTGAGTGTGTTGTTCTTGTCCAGAACAAAAATAGAACGCATATCTAATCGGAATTCTTTGATTAGAATGCCATAAGCTTGTCCGAATGAGGCTGCTTTGTGATCGGATAGTGTAATTACGCGATCGATTCCTGCAGCGCCGCACCAGCGGGCCTGAGCGAATGGTAGATCCATACTTACTGTAAGGATAACTACATCGTCACCTAGCTCTGCAGCTTCGCTGTTGAACCGGCGGGTCTGTGCGTCACATACACCAGTATCAAGAGAAGGGACAACACTGATCAGCTTGATTTTACCGGCATAATCACTAAGAGAAACTTCTTCCAGTAGATTCTTACTAAGAACAAAATCAGGAGCGGGATCACCAGCTGTTAGCTTGGGTCCTACGAGAGTGATGGGGTTGCTTTTGAAAGTAGCTACGCCTGTTCTTTCTTGCGTCATATCCTTGTTTTCCTCCTCGAATTGTAATATTGGCTCTTACTGCCACAATAAATTATAATCTTATTTACAGGGAGATGTCCAACGGGGCAAGATATAAATGTAAAGGGATGGGTGTAATGATATTTATTCGGTATGAAAATTGGAAAAGTTACCTGCGGTATTACCCGGTAACATGTCTTCTCATTGTGGCTAACGTGATAATGTTTATCTTCATGACGTTCAATGGAGGATCCACCAATATACAAACGCTTGTTGATTTTGGTGCTATTGTTGATGTTAGTCCGTTTAAAGAGGAACTATGGCGCTATGTAGCGGCTATTTTTTTACATAATGGGTTTTCCCATCTATTCTTTAATAGCTTCGCTCTGCTGGTATTTGCACCGCCTCTGGAGCGTCTTCTTGGCTGGTGGCGATATACAATTCTTTACGTGGTAGGTGGAGTTCTTGCGAACGTTCTAACGATTGCAATCAGCAGCCGCTCAGCATTAGAGGTAGGTACGGTCTCGGTAGGTGCTTCTGGAGCGATTTACGCCGTCTATGGGGCATTTTTATACATTGCGGTTATGCAAAGGGCTATGATGGATGAAGGCTCACGAAAGACGTTATACGGATTGCTAATGATCGGGATTATTATGTCGTTTGCAACACCAAATGTAAATTGGGTTGCACATATCGGAGGCTTGGTTTCTGGCTTTTTCCTATATGGACTTATTATTCGTATATTTAATAAAAGCCTAAGACAGGGGCGATGATGGAGTGGAGCTAAGACAGCTGCAATATTTTCTAAAGGTAGCCCAAAAAGAACATGTAACACGAGCGGCGGAGGAACTTCATGTTGCTCAGTCTGCAGTAAGCCGTCAGATTCATCAGTTGGAGCAAGAGCTTGGAGTTGACTTGTTCATGCAAAAAGGGCGTAATTTGCAGCTTACGCCGGTTGGACAGCTCTTTTGCAAGCGAGTGGATAGTATCCTTAAGGAATTGGAGCATTCAGTTAATGAGGTGCATGAATTTCTGGATCCGGAACGTGGGGAGATTCGCATTGGGTTTCCTCACAGCCTGGGCACGCATCTTATCCCGACAATCGTTGCGGAATTCCGCCAGCACTATCCTCATGTTAAGTTTCGCTTTAAGCAAGGGTCTTACCCTTCTTTGATAAAGGATGTATTATCTGGTGAAGTGGATTTAACATTTATTTCGCCTTTTCCGGAGAATGATGAGCATGTCTCTGGGGATATTGTTATGACCGAGGAGTTATTTGCAATACTTCCGCAGAATCATCATCTGGCAGGAGAGTCTGAGATCCGATTGGAACAGCTTCAAAAGGAAAAGTTTGTTCTGTTCAGTCAAGGTTATTCTCTGAGACCAATCGTTTGGCAAGCGTGCTTGCAGGCAGGATTTCAACCGCAGATTGCATTTGAAGGCGGGGAGACTGATACCATTCGCGGTCTAGTGGCGGCAGGAATGGGTGTAAGCCTTCTTCCGGAGATGGCGTTCTATCAGACCAATCCTCTCCAGCCGGCTCAGGTAAGGGTCGTGGAGCCTGCTGTGACGAGGACGGTTGGTTTGATTTACCGAACAGACAGTAAGTTGCCGCTCGTAGCACGTTCATTCCGGACTTTTTTGATATCTTATTTTAAAGCTAGACAAAATAATACCCCGGTTGGCTCTTAGCCCTCCGGGGTTTCTTTTTTGTAAGCTGAGTTTAGTATTAGTCGCGGTTACCTAAGAAGACGGTAATCAAACGAAGCAGTTCGAGTAAGGATACTAGTGCCGCGGCAACATACGTTAACGCAGCTGCGTTTAAGACTTTAGCTACTCCGCGTTCTTCTTCATTACGAATGTAACCTTGTTCTACCATGACTTGACGGGCCCGGTTGCTGGCGTTGAACTCAACTGGCAGTGTCACAAGCTGGAAGGCAACAGCGGCCGAGAAGAAGATGATGCCAAGGCCTACAAGATTAAAGTAACCGAATATGAACCCTGCCATAAGCATGAATGGCGCTATGCCTGATGCAAAATTAACTACTGGGAACATCCGGTGACGTAGTGTTAACATTGGATAACTTACTTTATGCTGAATGGCGTGACCCACTTCGTGACAAGCGACGGAAACTGCTGCTATAGAACTTTCATAATATACAGGTTCTGATAAACGTACAACTCTGTGAATCGGATCATAATGGTCAGAAAGCGTACCTCTTACAGGCTCGATCGGTACATCGTGAAGCCCGTTAGCGTCGAGCATACGTCTTGCAGCTTCATATCCTGTCAGACCGTTTGAATTGGCGACCTTGGACCACTTGCTGAATGTTCCTTTAACTCTGAACTGGGCCCATAATGAAAAAATAAAGGCGATAATTACTAATAGATACATAAACATAGCTGCATTCCTCCACTGTATTGTAAATATGGTATTTACATTGGCGGTCCTTGCGTAAGCAATAGAAGCCGAATCGCCTCCATGCAGGCTACTCCTTGAGGGAGTAAGTTAGAGAGCGCGCGTCTGGCCTGTCCCGGCTTCAGACCGCTTATGATTGGTTCAAGTGCCTTTACTTCACGTTCTAGCCGCTGCATATGCTGCTCGAGCTCGACTAATTTATCAGATACGTCAGTTTCAGGAGTTGCCTCGTTCCATTTGCTCATCATGGACTTGATTTCTTCCAATGAATACTTGTCATGCTTTAGTTGATTAATACGTTCTAAGGCGACCAAGGTTTCATGACTGTAAAGTCGGTAATTTTTGGTGCTTCTGGACTCTGGGGAGATTAACCCCAGTTTTGTGTAATAATCAATGGTACGCTCACTGATGTGAGCAGCCTTAGCTAATTCTCCGATTCGATATAGAATCATATCCCCATGCTACCTCGCCTCACTAATCGAATTCGACTGCCCGTAAAGAGTAGTCGTCTCCTGTATTGGTGGTTACTATTATGCTATCTATAATGATAACAAACTGGAAACCATACAGTCAAACGTCATGCTTTCATAAAGTATATGCAATAAAGAGAAGTAAATTCATGAAAGTGATGTGTTGTTTATATACAATACACTCAAACTCCCCGTGATATCAAATTTGGAGTGATAAGTCTAAAGAAGACGCGTAAGGACGTATCCTAACATGATCCGCTCCGAAAGGATAAAAGTGTAATGAGATAACGCTCACGAGAAGGAAGTCGTCGTAGGTCGCTTCGGGTTGGCATATGTGGCGAGGAGCGCACCCCAGGGGGATATGAAAAGGAGCTTGGGGTTTCACGGAGTTATGTGTCGCGGATTCAGAAGCAGGTGCTCATGAAGCTGTATCCTGAGTTTTATAAGGCGAAGCGACAGCTGTGATTGTGGGTGATCATATACAAGGTTTCTTATAATTTAGCCGGTGTTGTGAAGAGGCAATACGAGCGGTTATGAATGGGAGGGGGTTCGAACTTTTTTTCGGTAATTCTGAGGTGTCAAACCGGTCTTATTACGAAATACAGATGAAAAATAGCTCGCACTTTGAAATCCGCAATTCATCGCTATTTCACTAATCGACCGATTAGTTCCCAATAGCATCTCGGAGCCCTTTTGAATTCGATATTGCACCAGATAAGTATTAGGGGTTTGGCCAATGAACGTGCTAAACAACTCGCAACATATACTCCTGCAAACAGACCCGGCGGTAGCGATGTCATCTAGGGTCACTCTAAGGTCAAAGTTATGATGAATAAATCCCGTCATTTTCCAAACGGCAATCCGTGACTGGTCATTATTTATCTGCCCGGGAACCCGCTGTATATGATCTCCGACGTCTGCGCAAAGGGAGGCAGCCAGTGAAAGGAGACGTAGTGGCTTGCAAGGATTACTGTTCATTTCTTCATAAATCCGATGTAAGGAATGCAGAATTTCCTTTCCCCACGTGCTTTGCGAAGTAATCATAATATAGTCTTCAGTATCAGAATCAAATTTCTCTTCCCAATAGACTTTGCCTACCTGTGTGTTTACTCCGAGTAATGAAGGATGGATAACAACGACAATGAATGTACAATTCAATTTATTTTGCTGGAAAAGCCTTAATGCATACGCTTACTATTGATGAAAATTCCGTTACCTCGTTCAATCAAAACAATTTCTCCATTTACAAAATACTCCATCTGCCCATCTAGCACTAAAATAAATTCCAAGTCCTGATGCCAATGGCATGCTGCTGCATATTTATCGAAATGATTCAGTGATCCTTTTCGAACGTACAGCGGAAAATCAGGAAGATTATAATTTAGTTCTTCGGATAAATCGGAGAATACTTCCAGTTCAACACTCACAACTACAGCTCCCTTAAACCAAATACGATTTTAATAGAATTATATTTGATTTCGGTGGTTAGGACTACAAGGAAATTATACAATTTTGATATTGCACGACAATAATACAAAATCCAAAAGATTTTATAAGGAGCCAGAAAGATGACGATGAGAGAACGTATTGCCTCCGGTAAACTATTTACTGATTATTGTGAAGGACTGCCTGAAGACAGAGTAAAGGCGAAAAGAAGAATGCATGCCTTTAATTTAACGACGCCAGATGATCTAGATAAGCGTACACAACTCATTCAAGAAATATTTGGAAAAGAAACGAAGGCGTGGATCGAGCCACCTTTTTATTTTTGCTATGGTACAAACATTGAGATTGGAGATGGAACGTACATTAATTTTAATTGTAATTTTGTTGACGACACTAAAATTATTATTGGAAAAAATGTTATGTTCGGTCCTGCTGTAACCATTGCTACAGTAGGACATCCAATCCATCCGGATTACAGAGGATATATGTATGCTGAACCAGTGGAAATTGAGAACAATTGTTGGATTGGGGCGAATGTTACAATTTGTCCTGGAGTCACGATTGGTGAAAATACTGTCATTGGTGCCGGCAGTGTTGTAACAAAAGATATTCCGGCTAACTCCATTGCTGTTGGCAATCCATGCAGGGTGATGCGCACCATTAATGAACACGACCTAAAATACTATTACAAGGACAAAGAAATCACTGAGGAAGATCTGGATGAAGAAGCACGCTTGAGATGAGAGATAAGCAATTCAATCGCCAATTGCTTAATTTGGTCATTCCGATTGCTTTACAAAACCTCATTTCATCGTTAGCTGTGACCATAGATATATTCATGTTGGGTTTTATAAACCAATCTACAATGTCTGCCGTATCGTTAGCTGGGCAAATTACATTTGTATTAACACTGTTTTATATGGGATTGTCTGCAGGGGTAGGGATTTTGACTGCTCAGTATTGGGGAAAGAAAGATTTAATGACAATTGAACGGGTCTTTAGTATCGGATGTACGATGTCTATTATTATATCCGCTATCTTTTTTGTGATATCGCTGTTGATGCCGGATCACTTAATGAGTTTTTTTACAAATGACGACACGTTAATACGATATGGATCGAGTTTTTTGCGAGTGATCTCGTTCTCCAATCTGATAAGCGGAATATCTCAAATGTACTTTAGTGTAATTAGAAGCATGGAAAATGCCCGAGTGAGTGCCTGGATCAGCTCTATGTGCCCTTGTATTGAACATTCTCTTGAATGTAATAAGTATTTTAATACTTTATCCGGATCAGCCAGAAAAGGTTATCGTAGCCGTTGCTTTCTCGACAGTTCTGGCACGTATCGTTGAATTTGGCTGCTGTATCATCCACTCGATCAAAGCTGGTTTAAAGTTTAGGTTACCTTTACATGACATGGTTCAGCGTAATTTGATTAAGGATTTTCTGAGGTATACACTACCCGTTCAAGGAAACTATATTGTTTGGGGATGTGCATTAACTGTGACATCTGCAATTATTGGACATATCAATGCGGATATGGTCGCTGCAAATTCAGTTGCCTCGGTCGTTAAGAATCTGGTTATTGTATTATGCGGAGGTCTTGCAAGTGGGGGTTCCGTACTTGTTGGTAAATATTTAGGCAATGGCGAAATTGAAATGGCTAAAAGAGCTGGGAAAATATTGAATGTATATGCTATATGGTTTGGAATCATTGCAGGTATCACCATGCTATTACTGAAGCCTTTGGTGTTTATGCTTGTCAATTTGGATGATCAAGCACAAATATATTTGAGTGGAATGCTGCTGGTCTGTGCTTATTGTTGTATTCCGAAATCAATAAACTCCACGACGATTGGAGGAATATTTGTTGCTGGAGGGGATTCCAGATTTGGATTTTGGTGTGACACGATTGTAATGTGGGGCATCATATTACCGCTGGGATACATGAGTGCATTTGTGTGGCAACTCTCCCCTCTAACGATATTTATTATCCTCAATTTAGACGAGGTTATTAAAGCTTCGATTGCCTTAATACGTTATTTTAAATATAAATGGCTTAACAATATTACGAGGGACCTCACAATGGAGTAAGTGTCGATGAAGGTTCTAATTTACAGAAAAAGAAAGATTAATAAAAACGAAAGGAGATTTTCATGAAAATTGAACATATTGCTATGTATGTACAAGATTTAGAAAGCTGTAGACAATTTTATAGCAAATTCTTTAATGCTAAGTCAAATAGTCAATACCATAATCCCAAAACTGGATTAAGGACCTATTTCCTCACGTTTGAGGGTGGCGCAAGATTGGAGATTATGAGTAGACCGGATATGGTAGAAGGCGTTCATGATCTATTGCGGACGGGCTTAACTCATTTAGCTTTTAGCTTAGGCAGTAGGGAACAAGTAGATCTGCTAACCAAGCAATTGGCGGAAGCGGGGTTTAGAACGATAAGTGGGCCGCGGACCACTGGTGACGGATATTATGAAAGCTGTATAATTGGGCCAGAAAACATTCAAATTGAACTTACTGTCTAATAATGTATTCTTGATTACATGTAGCTCAAGAAAACTAAAAGAGGTGAAGAATTTGACAGAAGAAGAGCGAATATTCAAAGGGATATTATACAATCCAGGAAACGCAGAATTAAAGCGTAAAAAGCTTCTCGCCCACAATTTGAGTAGTCAATATAGTCGAACATTTGAGGATCAGACAGAGGAACGGGAGGAGATATTGTCACGGTTACTTGATAGCATGGGTGAGCATTGTTTTATCCAGGGTCCTGTGTTTTTTCATTATGGTGTGCATACGAAAATTGGTAATCATTTTTTTGGAAACTATAATCTTACAGTCCAGGATGATGCACAGGTTACGATAGGTGATCATGTTAGTTTTGGGCCTAATGTAACCATCGTTACACCTGTTCACCCATTCGTCGCCTCCGAGCGTAGACAAATGCTTGATCAAAATGGTGATGCTGCGGTATTATGCTATGCTAAACCTGTTAGCATTGGTAACGATGTTTGGCTCTCAGCCAATGTAACTGTATGTGGAGGGGTTACGATTGGAGATCGATGCGTAATAGGTGCAGGTAGTGTCGTGACTCAGGACATTCCAGAAGATTCTTTTGCAGCAGGTGTACCGTGTAAAGTAATCCGAAAAATAACTAACTTGGATAGCATGCGACATAAACCGGACATACTCACAGATTGCCGTATAATTGAGTAGAGAAGAAATGAAGCAGAATCCATTTGCTTTCTAAAATGTTCATTCAGAGGACACCCGGGAGGGTGTCCTTTGTTTGTGTACGCCTTGTGGTACCTTCTATTGATTGAAACCCTCAAAAGGGGCGAACCCAAGCTTAGACAAGAACAAAGGTGTCGACTCGTGAGATCGAATCAGCGGAAACAGAGGCAAATGCGCGGATCGAGGTACACGAACTGAATTATAGATACAAATATTACATTGTATGTCATGTTTATATAGAGAAATGGAGAAGAAATTCAATAAAAAGGTAATATCAGGGGGTATATTCACGTAGTTATTTCAATGATTATGTGGCTGTATGGGTCCAAAATACTGAGATAGTCCAAGCGTACTATGGAGATTTTGTGTGCTTGATGAAAATAAATTAAAAACATTCCCAAAAATAGTCTTGTCAATTTACCTGACTTCTGATTATAATGACATTAAGAGTTTCACGCTTTGTTAGAAAATATAACATTGGGGAGTGGGGTAAAAATGAAAAAGAAATGGTTGATGATGTTACTGGCCATGATTACACTGATGGTTTATCCGGTAAGTGCTTTTGCAGCAGACGGTCCGACAAACGCAGATTTGCAAATCGGGTTGGACACTGCGTTCACCTTCCTGGCATTCATTTTAGTTTTCTTTATGCAAGCGGGGTTTGCAATGCTTGAAGCAGGTTCAGTTCGGATGAAGAATGCAGGTCACGTAGCCGGTAAGACGGTACTGACACTGGCCATTGCGAGTCTTTGCTTCTGGGCTGTTGGCTTTGGTCTTGGCTTCGGTAACGGTAACGGCTTCTTCGGAACTACAGGCTTCTTGTATGGCGGAGATTCAACAGCATCTTCATTTGAATCACTTGCATTTTCTGATGTTACTTTAAATGTTAAATTCTTGTTCCAAATGGCCTTTGCAGCGGTTTCCTTAGCTATCGTATCTGGAGGTATGGCAGAACGTGCAAAGATTAGTGTGTACATTATATTCGGAATTTTATTCTCAATCGTAATTTATCCTGTCGTAGCGCACTGGGTATGGGGTGGCGGTTGGTTGGCTGAGCTGGGAATGCAAGATTATGCGGGTTCCACGGTTGTCCATCTTACAGGTGCAACTGCAGCGGTAGTAGCGACCATATTGCTTAAGCCACGACTTGGCAAGTTCAATAAAGATGGTAAACCGGTCATTATTCCAGGTCATAACCAAGTATTCACTGTACTAGGTGTGATTATCCTCTGGTTTGGTTGGTTCGGATTCAATCCAGGTAGTGCTTTGTCCCCAATGGGAGGTTTCTTTGGTCACGTAGCATTAACTACGAATATCGCAGCAGCAGCAGGCGGATTGGCAGCTTTGATTGCTTCTTGGTTGTATTTTGGTAAATCTGATATTCCTGCAATGCTGAATGGTGTTCTAGCTGCGCTGGTTGCAATTACTGGAGCATGCGCTTATGTTGAACCATGGGCAGCAATTATTATTGGATTGGTTGCAGGTGCGTTCACATTCATGACTTCCCAATGGCTGGAACGTGCAGGGCTTGACGATCCGATCTATGCTTTCTCTGTACATGGTATTGCGGGAATGTGGGGGGCGGTTTCCACAGGTCTATTCGCTGTACCGGAGCTGATTACTAAAGGTGGCTTGGTAGGGGAAGCTGGATTGTTCTACGGTGGCGGTTTCCACCAACTGGGTGTTCAAGTACTGGGGGTAGTTGGAACTTTTGCTTTCGTAGCTGTACTTTCTTTCATCATCTTGTATGTAATGAAGGTGACGATCGGACTTCGTGTTACGGAAGAAGAAGAATTGATGGGTCTGGATATCAGTGAGCATGGTACTTACGGATACCCTGAACAAATGAAATTAATCGCTGAATCGGAATCCAAAACCCTTAAACAATAATATTAATCCTCAGACAGGGAGGCGGACCGTGTGGCTTCGATGGAGTTAACAGATGAGTATAATGATGAAAGCTTTAGGACCATCGTCTTAGCCGGTTCGCCACAGGAGCTTAAAGAGAGGCGAATTGCTTGCCAAAGTATTCTGCTTGAACAGTTAAATGTGATTCCAATTGAGGAATGGATGTTTCGTGTGAATACGATGCATGATCTTATTGCACAGACTGCGGTACTCATATGTGAGGCGCAAATGAAAGAGGCGGGCTATGGCCCGCCTCCCTGTGCTTATTCCTTTATTGTGTTTGGCAGTAGTGGGAGGCAGGAGGCTACGCTGTGGAGTGATCAGGATAATGGACTGATCGTTGACGGTGAGCCAGATGGTGAGAAGAATAGATATTTTGAATTTTTTGGAACGATATTATCCGATCTGCTTGAAGAGGTAGGATATGAGAAATGTGCAGGGAAGGTCATGTGTTCCCAAGGGATGTGGCGGAAGACCTTATCTGAATGGATGGAGCAATTGAAGGAATGGAGAACCCAATTGGAATGGGAGCCTATCCGGTATCTTATCATTTCTTCAGATATGCGCCATGTTGCAGGAAGTGCTGAGTTATCAGCGCTGTGGCAAGAGGCTTTTTATGAAGGCTTTGTTGACAACGAAAAGTTGTCCGTTGCCGTTCTTCGTAATACAGTCCGCCATAAAGCGACTTTGAATCTGCTGGGACAGGTGTTGACAGAGCGCTTTGGTGATTATGCAGGTGGATTTGATATTAAGTATGGGGTCTATATCCCATTAGTAAATATTGTTAGACGATTGTCATTATTGCATGGAATTAAAGCTAACTCGACCTTAGAGCGAATTGAAGAGCTTGATAAGCTTCACAAGTATCAACATTTGGATAATATTCGGCGAGCTTTCTTGCTGGCGATGCGGATGCGAGTGAACACACCATTTAGTGTCCAGGATGGACTGTTAATCAGCAGTGATTATGTTGCTGAAAGTGAACTGAAGAATAAGCAGCTGTTGTCTGAGCTGCGAGAAAGTCTGCTGCTTGTTAGACGTCTTCATCGGGCGTTGCAGCGTCAGCTCCGCTCAGCGGAAAGGTGGCGAACATGAGGGAGCCGAACAAGAATGGGGGATTTTGGAATAACCTGAGACAAGGCGGAATGCCGTCGGCGATCGCTTCGATGAAGGGTGGAGAAACGGCTCATCAGACTGCACAGCAAATGGCCTATATCCGATCACTCATGCGTGAAAAGCGTCGTCCTGAGGTGCTGCGTACCCCGCTGTCAGAACTTGAGACTGTTATATTTGACTTAGAGACGACGGGATTCTCTCATCAGCATGGGGATGAAATTATGTCGTTTGGTGCAATTAAGGTTGTTGGAGAGAATATTAAGGAAGATGAATGCTTTTATACCTTGGTGAATTGTCAGACGACTATTCCAGATGATATTACGAGGTTAACAGGGATAACGGAAGAAATGACACAATCCGCCCCCTCCTTAATAGATGGTCTTCACAATTTTATGTCCTTTGTCGGGCAAAATGTGCTGGTGGCACATGCAAGCTCTCATGATAAAGCTTTTCTTAATGCTGCGTTATGGAAAACTTCTAAAGTTCAGCTTACACACCGGGTGCTGGATACGATGATGCTTGCACGTTGGCTCGAGCCGCAGCGTAGCAACTATACACTCGACGAGCTGTTAAATGTCCATGAAATTCCGATTCGTGGGCGTCACAATGCATTAGAAGATGCCAAAATGACAGCCCAACTATGGGTGGCTTATCTTCGAGAAATTTCGGAGCGGGGTCAAGTAGATACCTTAGGTGATTTATATGCTTATTTGAGTAGAACGTGAAGCGGGGCTTGAATTAATTCAGGGACAGGTGTTCCTTGTTCATTTGAATACCGCTCAATATAAAATCCATTCATAATTGGAGAGCAACCATCTTTAGTTCTGGGAGAACCGATAAGGTAGATCTTAAATTCAGGCCCTAGTGCTGCTAATCCTTTATAATCAGCGAGCGAGGGTATTGGTTCTGAATTTGGATGGGAATGAAATAAACCGATGAGTGTCGGCTCATTGTAAAGGACATGAATCCACTCTTCAGGGTGGGGAGTAAATGTGTGCAGCGGGTCTGGCGCTACGTTGCGCATAGGTACGTAAGTATCGATGAGCATGCCACCCGCTGCGGCAGCACCCAGCAGGACTCCGCATGCTTCATGCGGATAACTGGACAGCAGGTGCTTCCCCAGCGCTTGCTGTACGGAATGTTTCAGTCTTATAGCCTGAATATTTCCCTGTAATGTTGCCATTTGTTCACCCCTCTCTCTTCATTAGGGTTTCGTCGCTGACGGAACCCTCTTTTTTTGTGAAAATATGTGTACAAGTTTCTTGCTATACAAAAAAATTTACATTTCTTTTTTTCTAAAAAATGGATGGTTTGAAATTGAAGTTAATGAGGGTACAATAGTAGAAAACTATTCCATTTGAAAAGGAACAGATCCCAATGAAAGCAGTAAATAAATTAAATATCACGATAGTGATTCTTATTGTATGTGTAGCAGGGCTTGCGGTGTGGCATAATCGTGAGCCGAAGGCTGTCGCTGTTTTTGGACAGCAAGATGAGCCACCGATGAAAATTGGGCCTAGGGCTGGACTGCTCGCGCCTTCATTTTCACTCCAAGGAACGGATGGAACTATCTATGCTGTTAACGGTCCGCGTGAGAAGGCGGTCCTCGTTAACTTCTGGGCATCCTGGTGTGATCCCTGCAAGCAGGAAGCTCCTGAGCTTAATGCCATGGCGGAAAAGTATAAGGATGTTCTAGATATTTACGGTATTAATGTGAGCAGTCAGGATTATAAACCTAATGCAGAACGTTTTATCAAGAAATACGGTCTTGTATTCCCGGTTATGTTTGATGTGAAAGATGAGGTGTATAGCAAATATAACGGAGCTGTATTTCCAACCAACGTGCTTATTGACAAGAATGGAGTCATCTCAGAAATTATTTTGGGCATTCTTAGTCCGGAAGAGCTGGAGAAGAAAATAATCAAGCTTACAGGACCATAAAGGATCTACACCTAGAATTATAAAAGGCCCCCTTCATTACAGTTGGACTGTTGAAGGGGGTTCTTCGTCATATGAATGCTTATAAACGATATGAATTAATGATTTACCAGACCTCTAGGTTCACTACTTGCAGAATTTTCATTGTCCAGCGAGAGTTGATTCAGAAGTGCGTAACGCATACTGTCAACAAGTGCTTCCCAGCTTGCTTCAATGACGTTACTGGAGACGCCAACCGTACTCCAAGTGTCTGTGAAGTTCTTAGATTCAATCAATACTCGTACCTTTGCCGCAGTCTGATCCTGTTCATCTATTACACGGACTTTATAGTCGGATAGATGCATATCTTTCAACTGCGGGAAGTAAGTCTGCAGCGCTTTACGAAGAGCGTTGTCGAGTGCGTTGACCGGACCGTTACCTTCAGCAGCGGTATAGAGGTTCTCATTGCCCACTTTCAATTTCACGAAGGCTTCAGAGACTACGGGATGCTCTGCGGTTTTTTCGACTAACATCTTGAAGGATTCAAAAGTGAAGGTTTCGTTCATCTCACCGGTAGCTTCCCGAAGAAGAAGCTCCAGTGACGCATCGGCACCTTCAAATTGATAACCTTGATGTTCCATCGTTTTGATCTTTTCGATCACCCGGCGAGCTTGCTCACTGCTTGGGTCCAGATTTAAACCCATATCCTGCGCTTTGGAGAGCACGTTGCTCTGTCCAGCCAGTTCAGAGACCAGGACGCGTTGCTTGTTGCCGACAAGCTCAGGAGCGATGTGCTCATAGGTCCGTGAATCACGCATGATGGCGGAGACATGGATTCCACCTTTGTGTGCGAAGGCTGCATTTCCAACGTATGGCTGGTTTACCGGCATATTAACATTGGCTACTTCACTGATGTAGCGTGCTGTGTTCGTTAGCTGTGGTAATGAATCACCAGGAATACAGTGGTACCCCATTTTGAGCTGAAGGGTAGGGATGATAGAACATAGATTGGCATTGCCACAACGTTCACCGTACCCATTGATGGTGCCTTGAACTTGCCGTGCTCCAGCTCCGATGGCGCTAAGGGTATTAGCTACCGCCAACTCACAGTCATTGTGAGTGTGAATTCCGAAATTCGCTCCTGGGAGTTGTTGACTCAGAGTAGTAACGATCTCATGAATTTCAAATGGTAATGTTCCACCGTTGGTATCGCACATCACAAGCCAATCTGCTCCGGCTTCCCTGGCTTTGGACAGAACGGCTGCTGCATATTCAGGGTTGTTCTTGTACCCGTCAAAGAAATGCTCGGCATCAAAAATCACTTCTAGGCCTTGACGTTTCAAGTAGGATATGGAGTCGCCAATCATGGCGAGATTCTCCTCAAGTGTAGTTTGTAATGCAGTGTGCACATGAAAATCCCAAGATTTTCCGACGAGTGTAGCAGCAGGAACCCCTGCATCAATCATACGTTTTAAATTGTCATCGTTTTCGGCCAAGGAATTCTTCCGCCGAGTGCTGCCGAACGCTGTAATTTTGGCGTTCAAATGAAGCTCCTTGACTCTTTTAAAAAATTCAATGTCTTTATTGTTGCTTCCCGGGATGCCACCTTCAATATAGTGCACACCCAGATCATCGAGCTTCTTGGCAATCTTCAGCTTGTCGTCAGCCGACAGACTGATACCTTCACCTTGGGTGCCGTCGCGTAATGTAGTATCGAAGATGGAGATGGACTTAGACATGAGTGTCCTCCTAAAAGTTTTGTAAGCTTCGTCTTCCGGATTCACTTCGTGCAAAACTCACATCGGAAGCATTGGCAAGGGAAATGAATTTATATATTATAGCATTTTTACGCGGGAATGTAACAAAGAACTTTACAGCCACTAAAGTTGACCTAACCGCAGCGGAGAGGTATTCTAAATTGGACAATAGAGACCCTGAGGATAAGAAGGTAGATATTGTGCAGAATGTTGATCAGTATTATCCAACGAGTGGCAGGGTCATCCTGCATGTGGATATGAATGCTTTTTATTGCTCGGTGCATGAGGCAGAGGACCCGGACCAATTCAGAGGTAAGGCTACTGCAGTTGCAGGTAGTGTTGAATTACGGAAAGGGATCATTGTTACTTGTTCGTATGTCGCCCGCAGATTAGGGATCTCGACGGGTATGCAGGTACAAAAGGCACTTCGGATTTGTCCATCGCTTATCGTTATTAAGCCGGACTTCCATTTATACCGGAAATATTCTAATGCTTTTATGCAGATTGCCTATAGCTATACACCTTTATTGGAAGCAGTGTCGATAGATGAATGTTACTTAGATATCACGGGCTCCAGGCAATTCGGTACTCCTATGGGAATTGCGGAAACTATCCAACGACGTATAATGGAAGAATTGGGTTTGCCGTGTTCTATTGGTATTGCCCCAAATAAGCTGCTGGCGAAGATGGCCTCCGATTTAAAAAAACCAAATGGTATATCGGTACTGCGGCTTCGTGATGTTCCTAAGATTTTATGGGACAAGCCATGTAATGAAATGTTCGGTATAGGTGGAAAAACAGCAGAAAAGCTTCGAAAGCTGGGTATTTACAGTATTGGTCAATTAGCAGCAGCGGATGAGAAAATGCTGGTTGAGAATTTTGGAGTTATGGGCTCATGGCTAAAGCGTGCAGGGAACGGCATCGATCATGGGATAGTAAATCCTGAGAGAGAGCAAAGTAAGTCGATCGGACACACCACAACACTGCCGCGGGATGTCGTTGGCCTTGCTGAGGTACGACCCATTTTGCTGAATTTAAGTGATCAGGTAGCCCGGCGCTTGCGTAAGCAAGGGCTTGTTGCTTCGGGTGTTCAGCTAACCATTCGAACGCCAGATATGAAGACGATTACTCGCTCGCGTCAGCTTGAGGCACCTTCAGAGAGTGGTGAAGATATCTACAAGTCTGTTTGTGATCTCTATGTTCGACATTGGAATGGTGAGAAGCCAGTTCGACTGCTTGGTGTGACATTGCAAGGATTGATCGCTAAAGAGGAATCTGCAATTCAACTGGATTTGTTCGATTACGAACGTCAGCCAAAGAAAGAATCACTGACCAAGGCCATGGATATGCTGCGCAATAAATTTGGTGAAAATGCAGTTTTGACCGCCGGGATGTTAAGTGATACTCATTCTGCAAGGCTTCGTAATCATAAAGAACGTGGTACCTCGCTGCAAAAGGATAACCTGCTATCTGTTGAGCCGGATAATGAGTGACAAGAACGTTCTTTGACGTGTCAAAATATATGCCGTAGATTGCGTCAGAAATGCAAACGTATTGAAAATCAATTGAAATTGTATTCTTTTTATATTAATATGAGAAAAATAAGACGCTGGTTCAACAGCGCAGTATTGCTCAACGGGAGGCAGAGAAAAAATGGCTAAGTACACTTGGGTCGAAAAAGACACTTGTATCGCTTGCGGTGCATGTGGCGCGACGGCTCCTGATATTTTTGATTACGATGATGAAGGTTTGGCGGAAGTTATTTATGAAAATGACGGAAACCACGGTGTGACAGCGATTCCGGATGATTTGTTTGATGATCTCCAAGATTCCTGTGACGGTTGCCCAACCGACTCCATTAAAATTGCGGACGAACCTTTTAACAAAGAAGGTTAATTACTCGATAAAGAGTAACGTACGACACAACATAAAGACATCTCCTTTGAACTTTTTGTTCAGCTAGGGATGTCTTTTTTGCTATGTCTGACCGATATTAATAAGGTAGGAATTATAAATACTCGGAGGTTCCGATGAAGAACTCACAGCACCTCAAAGCATATGTACAGATGCACCCGGATAACAAGATGGCATGGTACTTGCTGGGGAAGGAATACTATAAGAACGGTCAACAAGGAAAAGCCAACTATTGCTTCAATCAGGCTGGTGAAGTGTATGAGGCTTTCGAGCATAGTAAGGTACCTGCTGAAATGCTACGCGAATACGAAGATGGATTGCTGCAGGTGAGTCGCCAGCGTGAGCGCGGTCAACAAAGATTGAGATACATATCAATGGTACTAATGCTTCTAATATTGCTAATGGTACCTTCAGCAGTGGCTCCGGGCATTGGGGTTACAGGAGATCAAGAAGTGCTTCAAGATGCGTCTGTTTCAGAAGTCAAAGATCTGCCAGATCAAAAAGACTCTGTCCAAGAGCTTGTTATCGAGGCAGGAAAAATGATGTATACGGCGCAAGAGAATAAAGGCGCGGCTTCGCAAGGGAAAGTAATGGCGAAAATGCTAATCCGTAAAGAACCTTTTCAAGCTGCTGCATTAGGGATGGAGCGAGAGGGCAAATGGCTGCTCTGGAAAGAAAAGCTTCCGCTAAATTTCACGCTGCAAAAGAATGGAAAGGGAAGGATGGTGTATCAGTCTTACGATCCTAAGGCATGTGCATGTGAGCCGCCTGAGCAAGGTGAGCTTGCCAAGGATGCGGCAGTGTGGCAGAGTGACCAAGAGGAAATTTCCACATTATGGAGTGCAATGCGGTCTTACCAGAATGATAAAGGTAAGCTTCCTGCTACTTTATCGGAATTAACAGGAACTTTTCCTGAGAACTGGATTGGTGGGACGACAACCGTCATGCAGCGGGAATTCGGCCCTCTTAAAGCGGTAGCTATGACTAAGGTGACACAGGGAGCGACAGAAGCCACTGCGGAGCCTTCAAGCTCAACTAACGAGGGTGTAAGGAGTATACCGACAGCATTAAGTGAAAGTGGAAGTGTTGCGAGTGATATTCCTTTTTTTGATCAGCCGCTAAGAGTCATTGTAGATAAACAAAACTACCGATTGGCCGTTGTCAGTGGTTCTATTATTTTACGGAATTATGCAGTAGGGCTTGGCGGAGATAAGACACCAGAGGGTGAATTCTTCATTACAGATAAAGTAGTGAATCCCAATGGACGAGATGATGGGGATTTTGGTAGCAGAGGGCTTCAGCTTTCAGATAGTAATTATGCGATTCATGGCACGAATGAGCCTGACAGTGTCGGCAAGGATGAATCACTTGGATGTATTCGTATGGGGCGAGAAGATGTGGAGGAGCTATTCGCGCTGATTCCTAAAGGTACAAAAGTAGTGATTAGTAAAGGGGTTCTGCCTGAAGAGCAGATTGTGCCGGCTAAACGCTTCAGCTCTACTGCTAAGCATGATCAGACCAACCCCCACAAAGTATACCACTGGCTGAATTAGTTTCCTGCAACGATAAACAGAACAATGATTAGAAGAATTAGTAAAGTTAAACTGACGCCAATCCACATTAGCGCTTTACGGTTAACTTCTTCTTTCTTTTGCTGCAAAGTTGGTGGTTTACGTTTAGTTGACATACTGGGCATACCTTCTTTCTCTCTTAATCGCTGAATACACCTATATTGTAATGCGTTTACAAGAAAATTACTATACTCAGCGTCATGTACTCTACATACTCGCACTGTAAAATACTTTTCTTTTGTTCAAGAAAAGGCTAAAATTAAGAAGAAACCTACAGAAACGGGTAGACACGTGGATTTGTGAAGTACCCCTTAAGGAGCGAGAACGGTGTTGTATCGTAATTTTGGTAAACCAATTTTCTTTAAGATTGATCCCGAGAAGGCTCACCATCTCGTCATAGGTGGATTGGATAAATCGTCATCAGTGCCAGGCGGAAGCGCTGCGCTGCGTTTAATGTACGGAGTTCCTGAAACGGCGGATTTAGCCGTTGATCTGTTCGGCCAGCATTTTCCGACCCCGGTTGGACTTGCAGCAGGCTTGGATAAAAATGCCGAAGCGGTAGTTGGATTCTCTTCGATCGGGTTCGGATTTATGGAAGTGGGCACGGTTACCCCTAAGGGTCAACCGGGTAATGATAGCCCGCGTTTGTTCCGTCTTCCTTCGGATGAAGCGCTGATTAATCGAATGGGCTTCAATAACGAAGGGGCTGATGCCATGGCACAGCGTCTGAAGAAATTAAAGAATCGGAGAATTCCGATAGCAGTTAATATTGGCCGGAATAAGATAACTAGTAATGAAGCGGCTCATGAAGACTATCGTCAATGCATCCGTACGCTTTATCCGTACGGTGATTTTTTTGTGGTCAATATCAGCTCGCCGAATACACCTGGTCTGCGCAGTCTCCAGCATGGCAGTGAATTAGCGTTCCTGTTAGCACAAGTGAAGGAAGAGATGGAGATTCAGCGTAAAGCCACCGGTATTACCAAAAGTTTGTTGGTTAAGATAGCACCAGACGTAAGTGACGAAGAGCTTGAATATATGGTTCAGACACTGACAGAAGCTGGTATGGATGGTATTATTGCTACGAATACTACATTGAACCGTGATGGACTTAGTCATGAAAAGGCTAATGAGACGGGGGGCTTAAGCGGTAAGCCGCTACGCGACCGCTCAACGGAGATCATTCGCAGTATTTATCGCCAGACGGAAGGGAAGATGCCGATTATTGGATCAGGCGGTATTTTCACCAGTCAGGATGCGTATGACAAGATAAGAGCAGGTGCGAGTCTGGTAGAAATTTATACAGCTCTCATCTACGAAGGACCGGAGGTTAACCGCAAATTGCATGCCGGATTACGGCAGCTCTTACGGCGGGATGGATTCAGTCATATCTCTGAAGCAGTGGGCGCTGATCATCACTGAAGGAGACGAAAGGACAGGAGGACGAAGGCGATGGACGGCAGGGACTGGGGAACTTTTTTGCTTCCATATGAACAGACTGTGGAAGAATTGAAAGTTAAATTCAAAACAATGCGTTCGGAGTTGAAGAAAAGAGAGGAATACACGCCGATAGAATTCGTAACTGGTCGTGTAAAGCGGCTGTCAAGCATTCTGGAAAAGGCTAAACGGCTGAATGTGAAGATGGAAGATCTGGAGACGGGGATTGAAGATATTGCAGGAATTCGGATCATGTGCCAATTCGTGGAGGATATCCGCAGAGTGGCCGAATATATCCGGGCCCGTAAGGATCTTGAAGTACTCTATGAGAAGGATTACATCACTAATTATAAAGAGAGCGGCTACCGCAGCTTCCATATGATTATTAAATATCCTGTGCAGACAGCGCTTGGCCAGAAAATTGTGCTCGCGGAGATCCAAATTCGTACGCTAGCTATGAATTTCTGGGCAACCATAGAGCATTCCCTGAACTATAAATATCGGGAAAGTCTACCCGATGAAATGCGTGTTCGACTAAAAACAGCAGCTGAAGCAGCATCGATCCTCGACAGCGAAATGTCCAGTATTCGGGAAGAGATTCTGGAAGCACAGAAGACATTCGAGGAAAATTCGAATATGACCACTCAGATTCTCAAGGCCATTCATCAATTGTATTTCTATCATTTGGTGAATGAAGCAATAGATACGCAGGCTCGCTTTAACGAAATATGGCAGGTTCAGGATATGGAAGCAATGAAGGAGCTTCTGGATCATGTACGGGGACTTCTTTCCGCAGCTAAAAAGGATAGTTTACCGGATGGCTTATGAACCATTGTACTTGGAATACCTAGTGTACTTTAATCGTGACAGGGATTATTTTGAATGTCACGAGGTGCTCGAAGAACTGTGGCTTGCCCAGGACCGAAATCCTTTGTACAAAGCACTTCTCCAAGTAGCGGTAGGGTTATACCATTTTCGCAATCAGAATGTTCGCGGTGCAGCTATTATGCTGAGTGGTGCTTCTGCCAAACTGGAAGAATATCCAGCAGTGACACTCGGCATTAATCTGGCGAAACTCGTGGAAGAAGTGAAAGATTATGTTCGGCGCTTAGCATTATATGATGAACGGCCATTTTCTTATTACGATCTAACCATAGAGATTATTGATCCAAGTCTAGCCGACCAAGTGGAGACTGCAGCTGTAGCTATCACACCGAATAACCCTCAACGACGTGGTCCTCAGAGACCGACATCCTTTCATCGTAAGTAAAAGATCCTCTATATATGAGTATTGTATAAGGGACACCCGTAAGGGTGTTCCTTGAATCTTTAAACACCTAAATTTTTGCAATACTATCAGGAGGACGGCATCATGGCGGCACAATTGCCTAGTTCTTTCAGCGAACGTATGATGGACATGCTGGGAACAGATTATAATCAATTTGCGAATTCTTATAAGGAAACTCCTTACGGAGGCGTCCGTGTTAACACATTGAAAATTTCCGTGGAGAGTTTAAAAGCTCTTTCTACTTTAGGATTGGAACCGATTCCTTGGTGTCCTACTGGATTTTATACAGAGAATGGCGCTAGACCAGGCAAACATCCTCACTACCATGCAGGATTGTATTACATTCAAGAGCCAAGTGCGATGGCACCTGTAGAATTGCTAAATGTAGAGCCGGGTGATCGTGTACTTGATTTATGTGCCGCACCTGGAGGAAAATCTACTCAGATTTCAGCCAAGCTGTTAGGGGAAGGATTGCTGGTTAGTAATGATCTTCATCCGGAACGGACTAAAGCCCTAGCCAAAAATCTGGAGCTGTATGGAGTGCGTAATGGTGTTGTACTGAATGAAAGCCCAGATCATATCGCGGCTGCATTCCCATTATTTTTTGACAAAATCTTGATTGATGCTCCCTGCTCTGGTGAAGGGATGTTCCGTAAAGATGAAGACATGGTGAAGCAGTGGGATTCAGGTACACCTGCCAAATATGCTTCCATGCAGCGGGATATTTTACGTTCTGCTGCAACAGCATTGGCACCGGGAGGTACACTTGTCTATTCCACCTGTACCTTTGCTACAGAAGAAAATGAGGAGATTATAGCGGAGTTTATTTCTGAACATCCACAGTTCTCAGTGGTAGCGGTAGGAGGTACAGGCTCATTCGCTCCTGGCTTCGGAGAACTCTCAGGTACAGCAAGACTGTGGCCGCATAAGGTGAAAGGCGAAGGACATTTCATGGCTGTATTGCAACATGGGGGAACTAAGCGCTCAATGGAGGAACGTGATCACTTAGAGGTCAAGTTAAACGAATCTGCAAGAGCAAGAACTACTACTCCAAAAAGTGCAGCACATGTTAAATCATCCAATAAATCAGAAGGAAGACGGGGGAAAGAAGGGAAACCCTCTCACAAAGCTACTGGTGGCGCTGACCGTGGTCGGCAAGTTTCAGGTGACGAGCAGGCTTTGGCTGCGTATGGGAGTTTTGTACGAGATCAGCTTGGCTGGGAACCTCAAGGATATCCTGTTCTGTTCGGGGATCATTTGTACATTTCTCCGCTTCCTAAGGAAAGACTAAATGGATTAAAGACGATTCGTCCGGGATGGTATGTAGGACAAATCCGTAACGGCAGATTTATTCCAGGTCATCCGATGGCTACAGCTTTACATCCGGGAGAAAGCTGCCGAAGTGTCTCACTCTCCAGTACGAATCATGAAGCTATTTCCTATCTTAAAGGAGAGACGTTGTCGATTGCTCAAGAACGTCTCTCTATTAGAATAGGAAGTGCCCAAAAAGGATACGTTCTGGTCTGCATTGACGGTTATAGCGCAGGCTGGGGGAAATGGCAGGATGGCATACTCAAGAACGAATATCCCGCAGGCTGGAGGTGGATGTAACAATGAGCCAATCAGGTAAGCCCGCCAAAAAACAACGATTAGATAAAGTATTGTCCCATATTGGAGTGGGGTCGCGCAGTGATATCCGTAAACAAGCTAAACAAGGCTTAATATTGGTGAACGGGACAGTGGTAAAAGATAGTGGGTACCATGTGGATCCTTATGCCGATAAAATAGAGGTAGGGGGAGAGGCTGTTACCTACCGTGAATTCATATATCTTATGATGAACAAACCCCCGGGTGTCCTGTCAGCTACGGAGGACAAGCGGGATCGGACAGTTTTGGATCTTTTAAAGCATGAATATGCACAGTTTGAACCGTTTCCTGTAGGAAGGCTAGATAAGGATACTGTGGGACTGCTTCTGATCACTAATGATGGGAAGCTTGCCCATGAATTGCTGTCGCCACGTAAGCATGTCCCGAAAACGTACGAGGCAACCATCGAGGGCGATGTAGACGCGGATGATGTCGCGGCTTTTGCAGCAGGGGTGGAGCTGGAAGATGGCTACGTTACTTTGCCTGCACACTTAACCATTCTTGGAAGAGAGCGCGGCAGCAAAGTGATTTCCCATATTTCACTTATCATTACTGAGGGGAAATTTCATCAGGTGAAGCGTATGTTTCAGGCGGTAGGCAAAAAAGTCACTTTTCTGAAACGTGTATCTATGGGAGAATTGAAGCTTGATGAAAGTCTGCCGCTGGGAGCTTGTCGGGAACTGACGTCAGAGGAACTGGCACTCTTAGGCACAGAATCATCTCAAGGATAATATAGAAAAAGAAAGACAAGGATGGTGGAGTATGAGATACAAACTGATTGCACTAGATGTGGACGGTACGCTATTAAATGATGATCACCACTTAAGCTCTGAGAATAAAGAAGCTATTGCTGAGGTTACACGCCTTGGCGGTCAAATCGTATTGTGTACGGGACGCAGTCCACAGAACTCGATTCCTTTCATGGAGGAAATGGGGCTGTCTGGTTACGTACTAGGTCACAACGGGGCTGCAACGGTACGTGTGAAAGATCGAGAAGTATTGCATCAATACGGTATGGATGCACGTGGTCTTGACCCCTATATTGACTATTGCCGTAAACACAATATTCATTATGATGTGAATACTGCTTTTGATATGTACGTTGATAATGTAGAGAACCTGACAAAAGAAGCTAATTATATGTATGAGCACTTTCGTATTGTGCCAGCAACACTGCCAGCCTGGGAAGATTTCCGTGAGCCGGTTGTTAAGTTTACTGTATTTACACAGCCAGAAATCCTTGACGAAGCTGAGCGTGAATGGCGTACTTGGACCCCTGAATACAACATTTTGCGGAGTGGTGAATTTTTCGTTGATTTGATGCATCCGGAATCCTCTAAAGGTAACGCTTTAAAAAATCTTGCTGTGAAGCTGGGAATACCACAAGAAGAAGTTCTCTCCATCGGTAATTATTTTAATGACATTTCTATGCTTACTTACGCAGGGATGGGTGTGGCGATGGATAATTCTCCTGTAGAGGTAAAAGCGGCAGCGAATGCTGTAACGGGTTCGAACAACGAGCATGGTGTGCGTGATGCGCTCGTAAAATATTGTTTATCCTAAGATTTTTTGGATTTGTGAAATAAGTTTAGGTGCAAAGCATAAAGCGGACGGGAGTCTGTTTTATGCTTTTTTTGTTGTGAAGGTAATTCATTCTAGTACTCTTTGGTTTGCTAGTTTCATATTCTCCTTTAATCTCTATACTTGTTTGATATAATAGATGTTAATTCCAATATTTGGTTGATGTATCCTTAGGTGAATTGATGGTATGTGTACCCGAATAATTTGCTGCCTTTTACTTATTATGTAATACGAAGGAGGGAAGAGATGAAGAGTGTTTTTTCTTATGTTTTATTAATATTGATTATTTTAATAAGTGGATGCAGCGGTAGTAATCAAGATAGGGTTCTATCGATGAATTATGATTTCGCTGAGCCGTTTAGATTTCCATTTGAAGTGAATGAAGTTCGTACGAAGATAGAACTTGATAATCCATATATACTCCAACAATATATCTTTCATTATAAAAACAAGCAGACCACACAGGAAATTAGGTTGATTCTAAGTAAGGTTATAAATGATCCAGAGAAAGTATCTGAACAAGGTAAACAACCTTATACACTAAAAAACGGAAAACAGGCTTATTACGATGAGGATGAGACCAGTCAATCTATTTGGTGGGAGAGCAAAGATGGTTTCTTGGCCCGCTTTGTTTATTATATCAACGGAAATCTTGATCTGTTAGGTGATTACAAACTGGATGATTCCGATCTAGTAGACTTAGCTAATCAGGTTCAATAGTATTTATAGAAACACTTCCCTTCATAAAAAAGTCATCATGGAATGGGACGGAAATATAGAAGAAGTTGAATTAAACAGGTAGAACAAATTACGCCATTATTGAGAATAGGATGTGTTAAATGGTTAGAAAGTTTGCGGTTCTTTTATTGAGCTTTTGCTTGATAATGACTACACCGCTTGTTATAGGGACAGCGTCTGCTGACAAATCTATTCAGTTGTTTGTGAATAATGTAAAGGTTGCTGGCGTTCATCCGATCTTAAAGTCTGGTGTTATGTACGTGCCGTATCGCCAATTTTTCTCCGCCATGGGTTATAAGGTATCATTTGATCCTGATACTCGTAAAATCTCAGGGGTCATAAGAGGTGCCAAAATCGAATTCTGGGCTGGTGAGGCTATCATTTACTACGACGGAGTGACTTATTATTTGGATAAAGAGATTCCTGTCCTTAATGGACAAGTGTATCTTCCTCTTCGTTTGGTTAGTAACTTAGCGAAATATTCGGTTAGTTATGATCAATCTAAGCTATCTGTGAGCTTGAAACCGTACGGAGAGGGTCAGGAAGCTGCTATTCAAGAACTACTTACGAAATACTACGAAACGTTTAGTCCCCGTTTATTAACATCTGATAATCTTAAATTAGGTTATATGAATCTAGAATATGATTATGAAGCTAATCAACCAATCAGTGAAATCGCAGTTAAAGACTTCAAAGTGACAATAGATCGGATTGAATACACTTCTGCTAGTGAAGCGAATCTTCAAGTAACTTACATTAAGAACACAGAAGAATTGAAGCGAGAAGCTGTGTATCTTTTCGATATTCGATATGAACGAGGACAGTGGAAGATCGCGAATGATAGCTTGATTTTTAATCGTATGGAGCTTCCTGCGGATATTGATAAGAAAGCTGCGGTTATTATGGAGAATCATCAAACCGAGCAGAATGCCGTATTGGCAGATCTAAGAACCTATTACAATGCGTATAACTCCGAAAATCTTGATCTTACTACCCAATATACAGACCCCTCGATTATTAAAGAATGGAATGCTGTTGTGTTCAGTTCGGTGACATGGGAAAGTATGATGAAGGGGCACTTTGCCAATTCTGAATCGAGGTACTTGCTAACCGACGAACGAGTCGTTTACCTAGGAGAAAAGGAAGCTGTCGTCCATGGGAAACTCGATTGGAGCGATGTTACATACAATGAAGGGGTAGACAATGATAAATACGAAGCTCTTATTTACTTGAAATATGTTAAGGGTCATTGGACTTATAATACTGACACCAGCCTAGACCAGTACTTTGATGAAAGAGAAAACAGCAATTTGAATAAAAATTAATCTATTACCTTTATTGTAAAGATAAATGGAAGATAAGTCGTTTACAGGTAAATATGACCATGCTAAAATTGGCAAAGGGACAAACGTCCTTTAATCTAATTTAAACTAATTGAATGTCCGCGTTAAAGGTAAAATCATCGAAAGATGATGACACAAAGCCATGGGTCTAAAGCCTTTCTACAGAAGGAAATGATCGCCAGGCCGCCATAGGGATGTCTTATGAATCATAAAGGATAGTTCTGAAGGACGTGTAGTCTATTTCGAGCTGTTTTTATTATTCCGACCTATACGGTGTTACATTATCGCAAGGGGCCGAAAGGGGAAGTACATGAAGAGTTTTTTTAAAACAATAGGTACAGGGTTGGCAGCGGGTGCTTTATTGCTGTCCGGAACGATCGGATGGATGTCTAATCCTCAAGTTGTGTCTGCAGCTACGACAGCAGCAGTCACTGCGGATCAAATGATCAGCAAAGTAACGGCAGCCTCCAAAGCACTAAAGAATTTCCACTTAGATGTGACCAAAAAACAGGATATTCAAAGCGGAGGGGTGCGTATCAGCAACACCAACACACTGAAGCTGGATATCAACCGTCTGCCGAATTTTGCCGCAGCAGGCACCGTCGATAGCAGTCTTTTAAAAACATCTTACAGCCTGTATGCCAATGACAAGGAGTATTACTATCTTGTAGACGGAAGTGAGCTTATCGATGAATCTGAAGACGAGGGTTACGACGATGACGGGGAGCCCATCGATCCCAATGCACAGTATTGGCTTGGACTGGAGAAGGTGGAGTGGAATGCTTTTTACTCGAAAGGTCAATATGATCCTGTTTCCATGCTTGATTCGGTCAAAAGTTATAAAAAATCGATGAAAGTCAACAATGTTGGCGCACAGACGGTCCTACAGTTCACGATAACTGATCCGACAGCAGCTAAGGGAATAATCGCACTGTATGACCAGGAGAATCTCTGGGATGGTGAGACCGTTCAACCGAAAAGCGTAACTTGGAAATTGTTCGTCAATACTAAGACCTGGCAAACGGAAAAGCTGACAGTCGATCTGAGTTATGTGCTGACCAGTGACGGAGAAAAAGATACATACACCACGAAAATTGAAGCTAAATATTCCAAGAATAACAAAGGTACAGCCATTGTAAAGCCGGCCGAACTAGAATAATAAAGGCATTTCATATCGAGTAAAAAGCGCTGTTCAATAGAGCAGCGCTTTTTGCTCGATTCTTGACAGTGGCTACCGGAAGTGAGATCAGTAAAAAATAGTTAAATATATAATTGACCTTCCATTTATTAGGGTTTTAGCGCATGCTATTTATGTAATTAATAAACTGAATTAATTTATAAGTACGTGAAATATCATGTTGTAACTATTACATTGACAAGGTATTATGAGTTAGGTGTATATTTACATTTATGAGAATTTATTGTGTTTTTATTTAATATTAGGGGAGTGTGAACAATGTTATCATCCACAGAGCTTAGTAAGCTGCACGAAGTGAATTACAGGGAGGATCGCTTAGAGGCACTTAATCATTTTTATGGGGATCTCTGTGATAAGAAAGTAGCTGATGGTTATATTTATTCTCTAAGTCGTTATGGGAAAATATTTGCTAATGGTGCCGGGGGACGTTTCAGTTACGAAGAAGACAGCACCCAAGAAATGAAAACGGATACAATTTTCCGCATTGCTTCAATTACAAAGCTGTTTACGGCGACGGCGATCTGGCAGCTTGCGGATAATGGTAAGATTTTTATGGGGCAGCCTGTTAGTTCTATTCTACCGGAGTTTGATGCGGATCCTTTTAAGCCGATTACAATTGCCCATTTACTGACTCATACCTCCGGCATTGCACCTGATCATGGCACTATTAGTGATACTTACTATAAAAGTGCTTGGTGGTATATTTATGAATCTGAGGTTGGAAAAGAAAACTGGATCCAAGCTGGGCTTTCCTATGGGCTTCATTTTCCAGTAGGGACGCAATGGATGTATTCATCGTTCGGATATGTGATCTTGGGTGCAATTATCGAGAAAATAACGGGTGTTTTTGCAGAAGAATACATAATGGACAACATTGTAAATCCGTTAGGCATGAAAGATACCTTCTTTGTTATACCGCCAGAGAAAGCGAGTAGGATCGCCATTCGTTCGGAAGGGGCCAAGGAATATCTTCAGAAGCTGCAAAACGGGGAATTTACGGATGAGGAACAAAGGTCTGAAGAAGAAATCAAGCTTCCCGGAACTGGTGGGGGTTTATATTCAACAGTTACTGATATACAAAAGTTCGGAATCATGTTGCTTAACCAAGGGGAATACGAAGGTGGTCATATCTTAAGTCGTATGGCTGTTCAAAGAATGACCAAGCGGTTCAATACTGAGAAAATTCCAAACTACGCATGGGGAGATGGAGGATCGGATCGTCCGTACGGACTTGGGCCGGACCTTCGATTTAATGTAAGTACTTCTTACTCTGAAGGCACTTATTTTCACGAAGGGGCAGGAGCATGTGCCTTGTTCATTGACCCTATAGAAAAGATGGTTGCCGCTTGGTATCTCCCTTGGCATAAAGGGATATGGGATGGTAGAGGCGTTTTTGGCACACATAATGTGATCTGGTCCGGACTCGAATAAGAAGTTTGCTATTTTTTATGAAATATCTACAGATAGGCAGGATGTGACTTATGTTTGAGCTGATAAAGCACCGCTTTCGCCTTATGAGAGCGGTTGCTTTTGTTACTTATAAGGAATGGAGTGCGTACAGGACGCATTCGATGGTTTCTATTTTTGTAGGTCCTGTGTATTTTTTGGTGCAGTATTATATATGGAGCGCTGTTTATAGTGGGGAATCTTCTATTAACGGAATGTCACTTTCCCATATGCTCTCTTATTTTTGTGCCACGATGCTGATTAACTATTTGACCATGGATTTTGCCGATTGGAATTTACAAATGCTCATCCGCACGGGGAAGTTCATTACGTTCTCTTTAAGACCGATGAATCATATGTTCTATGCGTTGTCTCAGAAGGCGGGGCATAGGGTACTTGGACTTCTATTTGAATTTATACCCTGCTTTATGATTTTCTTTTTTGTTTTTCATATTGATGTTTTGCCTGCAAATTTACTTTATGCAATTCTTTCGATAGCAATGGCTTTTATGATGAATTTTTTTATCCATTATAGTATTGGAATGGTCGCCTTTTGGATGGTGCAGTCCTCTAGTATTCGTAACTTTTTTAGTCTTTGCGAGGGGATATTCTCAGGATCGCTGATTCCATTAGTCTTTTTTCCAAAATCCTTACAAATGGCGTCCTTTTTCTTACCGTTTCAGTATACGACCTTTCTTCCTGCAATGGTCTATACAGGTAGCTATACTTTAGCTGATATAACCTTACCTATTCCTCAAGTTTTGTTGCTGCAGCTTATAGCCGTTATGATTGCCGGAATAGTCTGCCGGGTGTTGTATGCGGTGTCGCTTAAGCATTTTACGGGGGTGGGCGCATGAAACGTATGTTTTTAATATACAAAACTTGTATGAAGGCGAATATAGCTTCTGCTATCACTTATCGTGTTAATTTTATTCTTAATAGTCTTATCATGCTTATAGGGAATGTGTTGTTTCCTCTAGTAACGGTATTCATTTATAATTCGAATGCTTCATTTGAAGGATGGACCTTTAAAGAGGCGCTGTTAATTCAATCTGTTTTCATTTTGTCTACGGCTTGTGCCGGGATTTTTTTTAACGGAATTATGTGGAATACAATGTCTCATGTAGTAGAAGGGACTTTGGAAGTGGTATTAATTAAACCAACCTCGAGCCTTTTTCTGCTGTTGGCCAGATCTTTTGAGTTCGAAAGTATCGGGCTTTTAGGTGGAGGAGTAGTCATGTTCGTATACGCACTTAGCGGAATCGATGGGATGACCATCGGCTCTTGGTTATTGTTCCTGTTGTTGTTTGGCGCAGGGCTGCTTGTTATGTTCGGCGTGGCGCTTATTGTGGCAGCAATTTCCTTCAAATGGGTAGCGAATTCCCGCTTGCCGGAGATGTTTGAGAGCATTAAGTCTTTTGGGCGTTATCCAGGGACGATTTTCCCTAAAGCAGTCGTAGCCGTAAGTTCTTTTCTTTTTCCGGTTTCCATGATTGCTTACTTTCCAGCATCTACTCTGATTGGACGATGGGAAGCCTATTTTTTTATAGCGATTATCCCTTGTGTGTTATTTGCTGCCTTCGGAATTTGGCTCTATACGTACATGCTTCGTAGTTACAAAAGTGCCGGAGGATGAATTTGTATGAAGGAGAATTACATTGGACATTATTACCGTCAAGAATTTAAATAAGCAATATGAAACGTATCACCGTGGACAAGATGCTAAAAGCGTATTTAAAAGTCTGTTTCACCGTGAAAAATCGATTATCACCTCTGTAGAAGATCTTTCGTTCAGTGTTGGAAAAGGAGAGATCATTGGCATTTTGGGTCCAAATGGTGCGGGGAAATCTACGACTATTAAAATGCTGACAGGCGTTCTCTACCCTACATCGGGAGAAATAAATGTTCTAGGATACAACCCTCATAAGCAGAAAAATCAATATGTTAAACAAATCGGGGTCTTATTTGGACAGAAATCGCAATTAATATGGGACATTCCCCCTTTGGATAGCTTTTATATGAACAAGGAAATTTATGATATTCCTACAAACGACTTTCGTACAAGACTAGATCGATTTGTTAACATGTTTGAGATCGGCGATATTATCACTAAGCCCACGCGCACCCTTTCACTGGGAGAACGAATGAAATGCGAGTTTATTATGGCAATGCTTCATTCTCCGCCAGTGGTTTTTTTGGATGAGCCGACGATCGGGCTGGATGTTATAGCTAAACAAAGAATCAGAGAATTCATTAAGCAAATGAATCAGGAAGGCACCACATTTATTCTAACGACACATGACTTGGAAGATGTGGAACGTTTGGTTCAAAGAGTACTTATTATTCATCAAGGTAAAAAAGTATATGACGATAAGTTCTCTGAACTTCGACTTCATCTGGGTGCGAAAAAGGTAGTCAGGCTTTCTGCTGCCACAACTATTGGTGAGATTGATCTGCCCGGGACTCTGCTATCGGAAAGAATATCGGATTACGAAGTGGAATTAATGATCGATACCGGGCAATGTAAAATGGGCGAGTTTCTACATATTCTTAGCGAAAAGGTAGAGATCCTTGATATTTCCATTAAGGAGATTCCTATTGAAAAGATTATCAGCTCCATTTATGAGATGGATATGGGAGAACATATTCAAGCTTGAGAACGGATCATCTGCAGATTTAGATCGAGCATGGACCATAACTTTTCAGTGATCTCTTTTGCAGAACAAGGATTACTATGGGTAAACCACCATTCAATCACTCCGACAGTCGCCGAACTTAAGAATTGCACAGATATATCTTTACTCAGCTCATCTAGATTAAAATTGTTTTCTAAAAATTGTACCTTGATCTGCTCATTTATCATTTCTTGTAATTGGTTTCTAAAGGAGACCAGAGCTTTATTTCTTAATAAAGTCTTATAAAAGAGAGCATTCTCCTCCAATTGTTCCAGCGTGCGGAGTAATGACGTTTTAGAGGGATTGGGTTCGGTTACATCCTCCACTGCGGAGCAACTTTCAATTAGTTGTTGGAGCTGAGCCTCCAGGCATTTATCCATCAGATCGTATTTATCCGCATAATGGGAATAAACTGTTCCGCGGTTTACATCAGCACGCTCTGCGATTTCGTTGATCGTTATTTTCTCAAAATCTTTTTCAGCCATCAGTTGAATTAATGCATTCATGATGGCTGTTTGGTTTTTTTTAATTCTTCTATCCATGGTAATACTCCCTTTTATTAAACAATGTATTGGTTTCTGTTGAAAAATCAACAAAACCGATCAAACTAACGATTGAACCCTACCGGAGATGTGATAATCTGATTTTATCGAACAGTTGATCGAAATTCAACAAATGTCTAAAAAGGGATAGAGGAGTTAAACATGAGAGTATTAGTTTTTGGAGCGGGAGTTTTAGGCAGCTACCTTGCGCATGTTCTAGTGCGTGGGGGGAACGATGTCACAGTGCTTGCCAGAGGGAAGCGTGCGGAGCAGTTGACGAAAGACGGACTTGTTCTTCGCCATTATTTTCAATACAAAAACACTGTAGATGCTGTGAAAGTCATCTCAGAGCTTCGACCGGATGATCGCTATGATCTTATTTTTGTTGTTATGAAATACAATGATTTTCCAGCTGTATTACCTATTCTAGCTAAGAATCAGAGTCAGAATATAATTCTTGTGGGGAATAACGGCGATGCCCATGGCATGAAAAAGGATCTTCAGGATATGAGCAGTATGAGAAAAAATATACTCTTCGGGTTTCAGCTTAGTGGAGGCATTCGTGAGGCGAGCGGTCGGGTCATCAACATAAGGGCTGGAGGGCAAATGGTACTTGGCAGTCTAGATGGTGAGATTCCAATCAAGCCTGTACTGGAAAATACCTTTAAAAATGTAAAGTATAAGCTAACTTATCATGAGGATATGAATGCTTGGCTTAAAAGTCATATCGTGCCTATAGTGGCTTTGAACTCTCTTAGTTATCTTCACGACGGGGATTTGAAAAAGGTGTCTAAAGATGAGAAGCTGTTAAAACAAGCCATCTCAGTAATGGATGAGGGATTTCAAATTATGGAGAAACTAGGGTATACTATCACTCCAGCAGGTCAAGTTAACTTTGTTCGAAAACACAAACAGGGTGTGTATTATGGTCTGAAAATAATTCATAAATTACCGTTCATGAAATTAGTAGACGGTTCTTTCAGCGAAATAGCAGCTTTGTTTGATTCATTCGATAGTTTGAAGCAGCAAGCAAACATTGCGACACCCCATTGGGATCAACTTCAGCAACAAGCGATGATGAAGTTTAATGCAAACAATCACTAGGTTCAGCTAAAAAGGCTTCCGATCAATCGGTAGCTTTTTTTATTGCCGAATAGGATTATTTAGCAAAAATGGAGGATTAAAAGGATGTTTTCTTGAAATGTGTATAACAATCTTTTTGGGGAGGGATACGATCGATGGCTATATAAACGACTTCATATACTAGTATTCATAAAATAGAATATCACGTAGCTAAGTGGGTAGTTACAACTGAAAATCTTACGGAACATATATCAAGTGATCAGGCTGCTGGTATGGCAAATTAATAAGGTGGTGCATGAGTGAAAATTGATCATCTAGTTGTAAATGTGGATCGTAATGTACACGAAGACCAAACGTTTGTTAAGGCAGTCCAAACGCTTGGTCTTCCATATGAGCCGAAGTGGGGAAAGGGTACAAGGGGGTTTAAAGTATCAAATATATGGATCGGAAATGAATATTTTGAATGGGTTCGAATTAAGAAAAAGGATGGTGGAGGTTGGCTGAAAAGTTGGACGGAGGATTATCTGGGTGGACATCGGGGTCTTATAGGCTTTGCCTTGGATGTAGAAGATATAGATGCTGTATATAAGGAGCTTTCAAGTCGAAATATTGAAGCTTCAACACCAGAACCTTTGCGGTTCCGTTGGTTTTTTAATCTGTTAACTAGAACGATGCCATGGAAAAATTCATACATACCGAAATTTGAAGGAGTGCCTTTTCAATTCTTTTTACAACAAATGAATGACGAGAAAAGCCTAGCTTTTATGCAGCAATATATGGTTCCAAACAGTAGAGACCAAAATATTCAAGGTATCTCACAAGTAAATATATTTGGAGCATGGACTCAAAAGGATAAAAAATTGCTTAAAGACATATTCACTGACGTTGTTGTTCAAGATGGAATGATTACTATTTCTTTAGGCTCCCAGAGGATCTGTTGTGTGGACGCTGAGACTTACAGAGTTGAAGTGCTGCTCGATTGCAGAAATGACGAGTACTCCAAAAAGGAATTAGAAGTCGGCAATTTATTGATTCGAAATCGTTAATAGGAGATTAAAAATATGGGATTATTGAATACGCTGATCGATCAAGCCAAGAACCCGAGAGGATTCGTGGGGAATATTATGATCAAAATCATGAACCAGGCACATACCAGCATAACAGCGTGGGGGCTCTCAAAAATAGAAATGATGAACAATGCCCCTATTTTGGACATAGGTTGTGGTGGTGGTCAAACTATACATACGCTTGTAAAACAACATAAGCATCAGGAAATCTACGGCGTAGATTATTCCCAGCAAGCTGTGGAGACATCCATTCAAAAAAACAACAAGGCTGTTGCCGCAGGTAGGGTGAAGATCAGTCAGGGAGACGTATCGGCGCTACCGTTTAACGAAATTTTTTTTGGGACGATCACGGCTATTCAGACGCATTATTTCTGGCCTGATCTTGAACATGATATAAGTGAAGTGTATAGGGTGCTGAAGGCAGGCGGAACGTTTGTCATTATTTCTGAGGTCTATAAAATTAATTATCACATGAAACAATACACAAAGAACGAAGAGATAGATCATTTATTTCGGAAAGCTGGCTTTCAAACGGTAAATATTCACGAGAACAGCAGATGGAAATGTTATGTTGGAAAGAAATAAAGCGGCCGCACCGCCCCAAAAAGGACGACACAGCCGCTTTAATTTCACCGTCTATTTAGCCGGATTGGTATTAAACGAACAATGAACGGGAAATGATTACGAGCAAGATAAAGAGTACCAAGATCGCACCAGTTGAAGTGAAGGCTCCTCCATGAAATTCACCCATGATATATTCCTCCTTAACGTATGTCTTATTCCCATTGCTGCGGCGGATGTCGCAGCTTTCTGAGATAATGACATCATATGCCAAAGTGGACTGGATGAACTGGTCTATGGCCTATTGCTCGTCAATATGGGCTTTTAGGATGCGCAGTCCTTTTGGAAGGTGATTCTTAAGTTGGCCAGCGCTTGCTTTGCCCCAACTTATCGGCAATCCATCTAAAGTTACTAGTGTCCATCCATGTAATTCCACCGGCACAGGTAAGCTTTCGCCCCGGAGCCAAGCATGTATTTCCATCCCCGCGCTACTGAGATCAAAACTACGTGTTACATCTGTGTGCTGAATCGCCATCGCGAGGGCGTGAGCAGGTTCAATCCGATTTTTCTTTAAATGGGCAATATGTAGCCCGGCTCGCGGAATACGAAGACCATCCAGCAGCCCCGTATGGAGGTTGCCGCTAAAGGATTCAGGTAGTAAATATAGGGATTCTCCGAACAGCAGAGGGACGCCTTGATATGAGAAACCAGGAAGCTCTAACGAAGCCCAGTCTTGGAATAACTGGTATGCATCGCGAACGGAAGAATTTATTTTTGGGTTGCTTTTGCTTCGACGCTTTTTGGTGCTGCGTTTGGCGTCATCGTTAACGTCGTTTTCGGTGACACTGTGCTTACATAGGAGTGCAACAAAGTGGCCTTCGCCTTTTTCTAAATGTGGCCAAAGGCGCTTGTGGGTGATTAATTCCATATCGGGGTAACGATCCGTCAATCGGGCAATGATCTCCTCATTTTCTTGACGGTTAAAGGTGCAAGTAGAGTAGGCTAGAGTCCCCCCAGGCTTAAGCATAAGGTAGGCGTCTTGCAGGATGTCCCATTGTCTCGCCGCACACATAACCACATGGTCAGGAGACCACTCTTGAACGGCATTTGGATCTTTTCGAAACATGCCTTCTCCTGAGCAAGGAGCATCCAGCATAATTCGGTCAAAAGCAAGTGGAAAGCGCGAAGACAGCTGCTCTGGCGCTGCACAGGTTACGAGGGTATTCTTAATACCTAAACGTTCTACGTTCTCTGCAAGAATTTTTGCGCGCTCTGGATGGATCTCATTAGAAATTAAGAGGCCTTGTCCTTGCATTAAACCAGCGATATGCGTAGTTTTACCCCCAGGAGCTGCTGCAAGGTCGAGGACGGTTTCACCGGGATTAGGTGCCAGCAGTTCAGCTGCGGACATTGCGGAAGGCTCCTGAATATAATATAGTCCGGCAGCATGGTATGGGTGTCTGCCTGGTCGAGCGGGCTCTTCATAATAATAACCATCAGGGCACCATGGGATAGGTTTCAGATCAAACTGTGAGACTGTGCGTTCTACTGCGACTTGACCTGAATCTGAGATACTTTTTAATGGATTAAAGCGAAGTCCCTGCGTTCGTGGTGCTGAATAACTTTCTAGAAAAGCATTTGCCTCTTGCCCCAGCATTTCTTGTATATATGCGGTGTAAGAGGCAGGCAGCTGTTCTTCCTTCATAGATCATTCTCCTTTTTCTTAGTTGCTGTTTCATGTTTATACCGATAAAATCAAGGTATGGGGAACGTAATCGTACCTGAAATTCTACATATACACAACTATATCATAATTGCCAAGTCTTACTGTACGTAAGGCAATTGTAAAGGGGATGTACCATATGAATTTGCTGCAAGCGCTCTTCTTCCCGCCGGAGCAACCCGGTGGTGTATCATCGATGATCCCTTATCTTCAGGAAAGGTTCCGTTCAAGCCGCTGGGAGATGGATTTGTTTTGGTTACCTAAGCGGATTCGCAACAAGGGACATGAAGAAGTCATATTCGAGACCTTTGATTGGACCCAGTTTGGGGAAAGTCAAATCGTTCAGAAATATATTCAGACCTATCGTGATTATCTATGGTGGACTAAATTACGAATGAGCAAGACATATGATCTTATCCATTCCCATCATCCAATTGCTGGTTTAGCAATGAAAAAAGTATTTCCAAATACTCCGTTAATTCAAACCTTACATTCCAGTTATGAGCGAGAGCTGATACTGAATGGAGCTATTTCTGATGGTGGTCTGGAGCATCAGTTTCTAGTTTCGCTTTACCGCGAACTTGAGCATGTAAGTGATCAGTTAATGACCGTGTCTCAAGCTTTTGCAGAGTATGTGGCGCCATATATTCAAGATCCTTCTAATATAGGAGTAATCCCGAATGGTTTTGATGAAAAAAGGTTTAAGCCAGTCCCGCATGACAACGCTATACCCCAGCTTGTGACTGTGACACGTCTGGTTCCAGCCAAAGGAATTGACACGTTACTCAAAGCCTGTGCTGAGCTTAAAAATCGCGGCCATGAATATGTACTGCATATTATCGGCGATGGACCTTCCCGTGCGGATTTGGAAAATATGGCTAAACAATTAGGAATTTATAATGAAACGATTTTTTATGGATATACGCTCCATCCGGAAGAATTCATGCCTTTCTTTGATATTTTCGTGCTGCCATCACGGGCAGAGGCCTTCGGATCGGTGTTTGCAGAAGCGGCGCTTAGCTGCTTGGCTTTAGTTGGGACGAATGTTGGCGGGATACCGGAGCAAATTGAAGATGGTGTGAATGGTCTGCTCGTCAATCCTGATGATGAAATTGCACTTGCTGATGCTTTAGAGAAGGTGATATCCGATCCGGCTTATCGTTATGAGCTTTCTCGTTCAGCTTGGGATAAAGCGAAAAGCTTGTATTCGCTGACTCGTGTCGCTAATGAACTTAAAAAGACATACTTACAGTATCCCTCAGGAACGAAAGGGTGAGCAGCTATGATTCCATTTCGATTTCTACATGCTGCTGACTTACATTTGGATAGCCGTTTTGCCGGGCTGGCGTATATTTCGCCAGCCATTCGTTCTTATTTACGCGAGTCAACCTTCGCCGCCCTAGGGCGGCTTGTCCGCGTTGCGATCCAAGAGGAAGTTGATTTTATTGTCATCAGTGGAGATGTGTATGATGTTTCAGATGCTTCCTTACAGGGTCAGCTGCGATTTCAAGAAGCGCTCAAGGAACTTGGCCAGCACGGGATTCAAGTGTTTCTGATCCATGGTAACCATGATCCACTTGATGGATTGCGTCTGGCAACGGAATTGCCAAAGCATGTTACCGTGTTCGGAGGGGAGAAGCCAGATCATGTCACTGCTCATCGTCGTAAAGATGGTCAAGAAGTAGCTATTGTTAGTGGAATCTCTTATCCGACTGCGAAAGTTACTGACAACACAGCACTGACCTTTTCTCGAAAGCCTGGCAGCCGTCTGTTTCATATTGCTATGCTGCATGGAAATGTAGATGGTGATTTGGTGCACGAGATATATTCTCCTTGTAGCCGTAGGGATCTTATCGAACGGGGTTTTGATTATTGGGCGCTTGGGCATATCCATAAACGCAGTATATTGCATGAGAAACCAGCAATTGTGTACCCAGGTAATATACAGGGACGCAGTATTAAGGAAACCGGACCAAAGGGTTGCTATGTTGTGGATGTTGATGAGGCTGGAAGTATTGCGCTCCGGTTTCATGAGCTTGATTATGTTCGCTGGCAGGTACGGGATCTATCCATTGAGGGATTAAGTCATGAAGCAGAATGGATACAAAGGGTGGAGCAGGTGATTGACGAAATCAGGGAGGAACTCCCGGAGCTGATGTCAGTGGTTAGATTTCGTCTGATCGGACGCGGGGACGTACATAAAGTATTAGCTGAAAAAGGTGCGGCAGAGGATCTGCTGTCTGAACTCCAGCGCCGTGAGGCGGTTCGGGCTGAGCGTAAAGATTATAAAGGACTTGTCTGGGTGGAAGGATTCGCTGTAGAGTCCGGGTTAGCTATTGACCGTGAACGGTTATTAGAGGAGGATAGCTTTCTTGGAGAAATGCTGCGAATTACAGATCGTACGGAACATTCAGCAGAAGCGCTTGAAGAATTAATAAACAGTGCGCTTAAGCCGCTCATGGAGAATCAGGAGCTGCGACAGCTGCTCTCGGTGACAAGTCAAGAGGAGAAGTTAAATTGGCTTCGTAGTGCAGCGGAACAGGGAATCACAATGCTCGGTGGAATGGAGGGTGCTCCAGAAGATGAGAATTGAACATTTGCAGATCCATGGCTTCGGACGTTTGCATAACCGAGAGATTGATCTATCGGAAGGCGTTACCATACTCTATGGACGTAATGAAGCAGGAAAAAGCACGACGTTGCAGTTTATTCGCTCCATGCTATTTGGAATTCCAAGTCGTGGTAACCCTACGGAGAGGTATGAACCTATGCAAGGCGGTTTGCATGGGGGAATACTGAAGGCGCGTGATATGAATGGTGGTCTATGGACCATTCGTCGCCATACCTCTGGTGGTGAGGGCTCAGGAAGAAATGAGAAGCTGAACATCGCGGTTAATCATCCGAATGGAACGACGCAAGAGCTAGGACAAGCTGAAATGGAGCGTCTTTTGCTTGGTGGCATCTCTCGAAGCATGTTCCATCAATTGTTCGCGGTCTCTCTCGATGAACTGCAGGAGCTTGCTGCGCTTCAATCAGAAGAGATGAGCAGCTTTCTCTTTCATGCAGGGATGGGCGGCGGTGGAACGATCATGCGGGCGGAACGCCGATTGGTACAGGAAGCTGAGAAGCTATATAAACCTCGGGGTAAACTGCAGGAAGCTGCTAAAATCGTTCAGGCTATTGAGAAACTAGAGCGCCAGATGGCGGAGAGCCGCTCTTATCTTCCACGTTATAACGGTAATATAGCAGCAATAAAGGTTATGGAATCTGAGCTGGATCAATTGGAACAACAACGTAAGCTTACTGGAGACAAGCTTGTGATGCTTCGCAAAGCTCAAGATGTTCGTGAATTGTGGTTAAAATGGAGCGATGCGCAGCTCGAGCTGCAAGACCTACTAGTGATTACAACCTTTCCTGAAGATGGAGCGATTCGCTATCAGGCACTTGAAGGTGAAATTCGAAATGCTCTAGGAGCAGTAACTCGTTATGAACGTCTGCAAAGTGAGCTTACGGATGAGCTGGCGCAGAATCCACCGGATGCGTTGTTAATAGCGCAGGGGCCTGCCCTGGAGCGGCTGGATCGCCATCGGAGCAGCTATGAAAATCTGCGAGTAGAAAGACAGCGGCTAGAAGGTGAATTGACCGCGCTGAATGAGCATTTGCAGCGAATTCTGCGAGGCATTGATGTCAGCTGGAGCGCGGCAGAGCTGACTGCATTTGCGGGTGCAGCGGCAGATCGTGAAGCTGCACGGAGGTTTGCGGCGGCGTTCGCGAGTTATGATCGCCGCATGGAGGCGGAGGGCGCAGCGCGGCAGACGCTGCGATCCCGCTTGGCCGCTGCCTCAGCTTCGCTGCAGGCAGCAGAACGGGCGTTGGCGCGTGAGCACGCTACCGGCGCCGAATCTTTTGCGCAGCTGGCTCCGCGCAGCGCCCGTGAAGTGCTGCAGCTGTGGGACGAGCTGCAGCAGGCGGCCGAGCGCTGGCGCGAAGCGCAGCTCAGCGAGGGGCCGCAGCGCGCCCCCGGCGCCGGAAGTGACGGCCCTAGCGCGCAGCGCATGGCCGCGCTCTACCGGCGCCTGCTGTGGGCTGGGGCAGCACTAACTGTGCTGCTGCCCACAGCGCTGTGGCTGACCGGTGCTCCGCCGGCCAGCGCAGTGCTCGCGATCGGCCTGCTTGGCGCGGCCGATCTGGCCCTTTGGGCCGGCCTCAGCGGAGCGCGCCGGCTGGAAGCGTCCCCGCCAGGGCATGGCGGGGACGTGGGCACAGCCGCAGCTGAGATGCTGCGGCTGCGGGGGCAGCTGCTCTCCGGGGCGGAGCCGGAGAGCGCCATGCCGGGGCGGCGGTCGGCCGCCCCGGGGTCCAGCCCTGACGCAGGCGGGCTGGAAGCCTCCATGAGGGAGCTTCGCAGGCTCATGGAGGCTTGGTCAGCTTGGCGGCAGCGCATTGAACGCTATGCCGCCGAGCGGGATGCCTGCCGCACGGAGCTGGAGACGCTGGCAGGCCAAGAGAAGCTGCTCGCGGAAGAAATGACCCGAGCAGAGACGGCTTTCACGCAAACGGCTGAGCAATATGAAGAGTGGCTGCGTGAGCGCAGATTGCCTGAAGGGTTGTCCCCGGAAGGGCTGCCGGATATCTTTGCAATGGTGGAACAGGGGAACGAACTGCTGCGCCAAGAGAATAAGCTTTCTTTGCGACTAAAGCAGCTTGAAGCAGAGTGCAACTTGTTCGAGGAGGAGCTGCTTGCTCTCATTTATGAATCAGGTACTGATCCTTTACACGAGTCTGGCGTAGCGGCAACTAGCTTTGATATGGACGCGCAGGATGGACAACGAAGATCTGCACTAACTTTACTGAGCTGGCTGGAACTTCGAAAAAGAGCTTGGGATGAACTGAAAAAGGACTTGGTTCGCCGGGAAAGTATTCAGTCACGGTTACAGGAGCTTCTGGAGGAGCTTAAGGAAGGCCATAGAGTATTAGGTGAACTTAGAGAACAGCGTGAACACCTGTTGCATGAAGGCGGAGCAATAAGCGGGGAGGACTTCTTACGAAGGTCGGCTGCTGTACAGCGGCATAGTGAGCTGAATAAATCCATTCGTCAGTGGGAGTTAGCTATGTTTGGAGGCTGGGAGGATGAGCGAGTTGCCGCCCTACAGGTAGTATTAGATCATCATGATGCCTCAGCACTTCAAAAAGAACGGATAGCAGCTGAAGAGCTGGCTGAACGGGAGGAAGAAATGTGGAACACCCTGCTGGAGCAACGAGGGAAGCTGCTTCAGGAAAGGGAGTACTTGAAAGAGCGTTGTATGGAGGACTCCGTAATTCAGCAATTGGAAGAGCAGAGAGCCGCTCTGCGAATTGTGGCTGATAAATATGCGGTAGCAGCATTAACAGCCGAATTAATTGGAAGAACCCGCCGTATTTATGAACAGGAGAAGCAGCCGCAGGTACTATTGCTTGCATCCGACTATTTCTCCAAGCTGACGGAAGGGGAATACAAGAGAGTTGTGATGACTCTGGGCCATAAAGAGCTAAAAGCTGAACATAAAAATGCTGGACTAATCGACAGCGGACTGCTTAGCCGCGGGACGGCAGAACAGCTGTACCTTTCCATCCGCTTGGCACTGGCAGAGACGATGTCTCGGCAAGTATCGCTGCCATTGCTGTTCGATGACCTATTCGTCAACTTTGATGAAGCTCGTCTTCATGCTGCTCTTTCACTGCTTGGTGAACTGTCAATCTCCCGCCAGATTGTAATGATGACTTGTCACAAGCATGTGGCGGAAGCGGCAGCGCGAATCATTCCAACAGCAGCAGTTATTTCCGTGTAACTGGTTTTATGGATACAAGGCTGTTCCCTTTTCCACTCGAACCCGATGAGGAATCGATACGTGGTGGAATAGACCATGGCGTTCGTAGCAGCATGACAGCCCAGACCAGCGATAAAGCTCCGAAGATCGGGTAGAACACGGAGAGAAGAGAGCTAAAGCCAAATTGGCTCAGTAAATAACAGACCAACATCAGAATCGGTGTAATCAATGTGGGTTTAACGGGAATTCGTTGTTTTAGCTGCATGGTAACGCCATAAATGTCGGCAACAAAAGTGCTGAAGATCTCCAGAAAAATCAGCAGCAAATATATAGTTTGCACTACAGTGCCCAGCCGGATGGCAATGTTACCCATAGGGATTTCAAATTGGAGAATCCCAGGCATCTGTGAGCTCATCGCGAAATGCGCGGCGATCAACATAAAGCCGATCCCGGCACCACCTATAATACCGCCCCAGACCAGAGATTTTTCTTCATCTGTGTGACGAGCCATCGGAACTAATACGGCTTGAGCCATACCTAGATTGAAGGCGGTGTAGAGCAGCGGCGACATCCAAGCGCCAAAGATAGATCGATCATTTTCTAGGAATAGGAATCTTTCTGCTCCTGGAATTTGAAACGTATTAAAAATAATGATGAGTGATAGCGTAAGCATTAGCGGGACAATCAGACTGTTCATTTGCAGAATACCGGAAATCCCCCGCTTAAGCAGAAAATAAGAACCAACCAACGTTAGTATTAACCCTGTTTGATAATGAAATCCAAGATGCTCTTGAAAAATAGCTCCAGCCCCTGCAAGCATAATACTGTTGACACCGATCAGGATGACCATCGTGAACAAACTGATGGTGCTTCCGACTTGGTCACCAAAGAGATGACGGTTAAAGTCCTCATAAGATTCTGCTTCTATGCGCCGAGCGATGACCATCATTTTTGTACCCAGCCATATGAATAGTATAGTAGAGAGCAGGATGGTCAGGACTGCCCAGTGTCCGTAACGAGTGAAGAATTTTAATATTTCTTGACCGGTGGCGAATCCGGCTCCTACAATGGTGCCGATATAAGTGAAAGCGATCTGCATTGTTCGGACATGTGATTTCATGGCTGCCCTCCTAATAGTTTTAAGAAGCAAAAGAATAATCATAAGGAGTGCTATGCAGGATTGCCTTGTGCACTCTGTATAGTACAGGTTATGATGAGGATCAGTAGGACATGACTTCCGTGATTCATTTGTACGGAGCGTCTGCGATTATAAAGGGTATTGGAGGTTCAAAATCATGGAAGTATTGAAACAGCGGATTTTGGAGGAAGGTGTCGTCGTTTCGGATGAAGTGCTGAAGCTGGATGCACTGTTGAATCATCAGGTAGATCCGCAGCTTACGATGGAAATGGGACGGGAGTTTGCCGGGAGGTTTGCGGACTGCGGAATTACACGTATTGTGACCGTGGAATCCTCGGGCATTGCCGTGGCATTTGCCACCGCATATGAGTTAAAGGTGCCGTTAGTTTTTGCACGCCGCAAAAAAACGCTCCTAGCAGATCCGGACGCACTTTGTGAAAGAGTTCCTTCTTTTACGAAAGGTATCGTTACCGACATCATGTTGTCTCGCCAATTCATCTCCCCGGAGGATAAAATTCTCTTTATCGATGATATTATTGCTAATGGTGATGCAGCACGCGGGCTGATTAAAATTATTCAACGCTCTGGCGCTGAGCTGGTTGGTCTTGGCGTTGTAGTGGAAAAAAGTTTTCAGGCAGGAGCTCGAACGATCAAGGAGCAGGGGATCCGGTTGGAGTCACTTGTAAGAATAACCTCTCTTAGCGGGGGCACTATTGAATTTGGAGAATAACCCGAATTTGAATAAGAACATGCCTATTTTTAAACAACTGCTTTTCACCCTATAGATTTTCCTTTATAATAAAATCAGACATAGGGAGGAGGCGTCACAATGGGGAAAGAACCGGTGACTGAGCAATTTTTTATTGATAAATTAACCGAGGCCAAGGATCACTTCGAGCGTGCGCTGGATTGCAAACACACGGAATTCGACGATCTGTATCCCTATATGATTGAACATCCTCAGTTTTTTTGGTACAAACGCTATGTAGCTTGGTCAGAGCTTCTGACAATCAAAGGTTTGTGTGAGGAACTTTCCTTCCCTTGGAGGGAGAAATTCACAACTAACCAAGTGGAGTATCTGGAGCAACGTGTGATGTCCGCTAAAGTTCTTGACTTCTGGTTTGAGAAGAATGAAGCGCTGATATAAGAATGCTTTAGTAGACATGCAATTGGTCAATTGCTTATACGAGACCCAGATGACTTTTCATTTGGGTCTTTTTTCTGGATGAATATAGGATAAGCTATATAGAGGGAGGGATTTATGATGATTAGCGATGAACAATTGGATGCGTACCGAATTTCCGGTGAGAAAATTCGTGTGGTGCGTGATGGCATAGAAAGTAATGATGTAAAGGGGATTGTTCTGGCTTGGGACGATTCGCAGGTGATGATACGTCGCCAGAATAGACGGGTAGTAAAGCTTGATCGGAATTATCTATTCCAACCCTTCAGCGAACCAAGGAAAGCTCCTGATAATATATAATCTTGGCAGCATAAACAGCTCCTTACCCTAGTGGGTAGGGAGCTGTTCTTTACTTATGGCGGATTATATGGTTAGTGCTAGCTGGGTCTCACTTTCTTCTCTGGAGAGCATGGAGAGCTCTGTAGACAGGCCGAGATATGCGCGCATTCGCAGCAGCATCTCTCTACGGAATCCTGGCCATAATATATTCATCTCACCTTGATATCCTCTACAGGTGTACAAGGCCTCGACTCCCCGTTGATCTTGGCGAACGGTTGTGACCTTCAGATCATGTGAGCTCAATTCGCGCGTAACTTCTTGAAGCATTAATGAGGTCTTCTTAGTGGCACCAGACACGAGCTCCATATAAAGCTGAGGGGTCTTAAACAGACCACTCTTACTGATTACACGACAGTCACGTTCGAACACTTTATGAATAAACGTTAGCAGCAAATAGCTTCTGACAAGGGACATTTCTTCTTTCGTAACCTCTTCATCAACAATGGATGTCTTCAACTTTGTAGTCGCCATTATAAATCACCTCATTTATATTATGCGAACTTTTGTTCTCATTATACCTTATATTCGGAAGTAAAAGCAATAATTATCCATAAAATAATGAATGATTAGAAAAGCTAGAGAATATATTGACGCATTAATCTCAGCATGGTATGATCTATCTTGTGACGCAAGATGGATATGTAGTCATTACGATGTGCGGTCGTGGCGGAATTGGCAGACGCGCACGGTTCAGGTCCGTGTGGTAGCAATACCGTGGAGGTTCGAGTCCTCTCGACCGCATCACTAGAAACTCCCTTGAGAAATCAGGGGAGTTTCTTTTTTGTGAATATAATTAATCCGAGGCAACTGGAGCATAATCGTATCTAGATCGATAAATATCGAATTAAGCCTAATAGGGCATAAGCAAACAGAACTGTTCCAGTACCAATGCCTGTAATTGCACTGTTTGCGACGTTAAGCTTTTTCGATATGAATAGTGATGCGATAGAGACTGCAACAAGAAGTGCTGCTAAAAGGTATAAACTGAAATCGTTAAAAACACTTTTTAAGCTAATAAAATGAATTCCTACAATAAAGGCAATCCAAGGAGCAACGTAATCATTAAACTTACATTTCAACAATATAGAAGCTCCAGCACCTGCCACAAATAATTCAATATAGACAGAAATTAAATAATTATCAAAAGAGGTCTTGTCATTTAAAACGGAGGGAGCATCCCAGTTCGTTATACTTAAATAGATACCAATCAAGCAGATGAGAAGGGATACACCAGAAGCTATGCCAATATATTTACGCCAGCTGGATCTGGGGTTTTCTTGTGCCCAACCAAACCAACTAAAACTAAACATACCGAATATAGAAACATACATGGCGTAATCCCTCACATAATCCATAAAGGTACCTCCTACACCTACAATATTTAGAATATTCGAGGCTGTGCCTTACACTGTAGATTTCCGAAGCATCCAGAACGATAAGAGTGCATACAAGACCGTCAAAGGCATGGTCCACAAGGCAAGATCAAATGCGGTATGGCTGGCAAACCAATTAAATAGATCTCCCCACCACCGATAATACGTCATTAACAATCCAGCGACACTGTACAGAATAAACATGACTGCCGCGAAAATGAATAGACCGCTTCTACCAAATCTGCGGAAGATACTGGATATAACAAATCCCCAATAAAACATATGCAACATGATCATAAAATAGATCCACAGCTGTTCTAGGACAGTACCATCATTCAAGTATGGTAGGTGAAAATAATGTAGCTGCACACCCCATCCAGGTGTTAAATTGTTTTCTATAACGGATAGCAGGAACAGAAGAAGGGAGAAGCCGGCACTTGTAATAACAGCCATCAAGGAGGTACCGAAGAAATAATCCGTTCTCCGTAGACTTAAGCCCAAGGCAAAGGGGAAAGTCTGTACCAAAATGATGATGCCTATGACAAACATGTAAATAAAGATAGAGACTAGGCCACCTGTATACATGGGTTCTTGCATGAAAAAAGCTATGATAAGATTAACGAGAAAACTGGACAATAATATGATCCAAGGCATAAATAACCAAAACCATTTATCCTTGTAGTGCATTTTTAATATCCCTGTCATATGGTTCATTGTGCTGCCACTTCCTTTCCTTGAGATCTTCTATTTGTAAGATGGACAATTAACTGTTGTAAAGATATGGGGGAGATCTCCAGACCAAGCATCTCAGCACGTGATAGATCTGTTGAGTTTAACCCGACTAGAGTGGCAGAAAGTAATCCGCCAAAAGGTTCACGAGAGATAACATCTTTACTGGAGATGAACTCTTCGACCTTCGCAGTTGCACCAATCACCTTAGCGGCTCGCCCGCGAAGAGCTTCAGCATCCTCATTAATAATAATCTTACCGTTGTCGATAACAATGACATGCTCTAACAATTGACTTACCTCGTCAATCAAATGTGTAGACAAGACAATTGTTCGTGGATATTCTGAATAATCCTCAATCAATCGATCGTAAAACAGGCTTCTTGCTACAGCATCCAGACCTAAATAGGGCTCGTCAAAAATAGTCAGCGGAGCGCGGCTAGCAAGGCCGACTACAATACCCACCGCCGAGAGCATTCCTCTGGACAGCTTCTTTATTCTTCTTTTTAAGGGGAGATTGAAGTCCTTGATTAAGGATTGGGCGTAGTCCCGATCAAAGTTAGGGAAAAATAACGCGGATACCTCTAGAACATCGATAATACGGTACGTATCCGGATACTTTTGACTTTCCTTAATGAAGCAAATCTGATTGAGTACGCGGTTATTCTCGTAGGGATGTTCTCCAAATACCTTCAAATCACCACTTGTAGCAAATAACTGGGCTGTGATCATGTGCATGATCGTTGTTTTCCCCGCACCATTTCTGCCAAGGAGTCCATAGATTTTATTTTGTTCCAAAGAAAAAGTAACGTCTTGGATGACGGTTACCTTTCCATACGACTTGGTTAGCCCCTTGATCTCAACAATTTCATTCATGACTGATTATCTCCCCTCTGAATCATCTTCGTTAATTGATCCAACGTTATTCCTAATTTCTCAGCTTCACGGATCATAGTTACAACATATTGTTCATAAAATTGCTCTTTTCTCTTCTCCATCAATACTGCGCGCGCTCCAGAAGCAACAAACATACCGATACCTCGCTTTTTGTACAATATTCCCTGATCCACTAGCAAATTCACACCTTTCGCAGCCGTTGCCGGATTGATCTGGTAGAAAACAGCAAATTGATTTGTTGAAGGAACCTGTGATTCCTCCAAGAGTGTTTCTTCGATGATGTCATTTTCTATGCGTTCGGCGATCTGCATAAATATCGGTCGTGTATCATCCATTAAGCTTCCCATGTATTCACCGCCATGTTCATTGGTTAGTTAGTTATGTAATTAACCATATATGCAACGAACTTATTTGTCAATCATTTCTAAGTGCATTTTTTGGTTCCTGAGTCCAAATACAGCGAATTAGGCGTATCGGCATAAATAAAAGGCTGAGCGGATTCAATCCGAACAGCCTTTTATTTTAGTGGGATGTCTGCTATGATTTTGTCCTATTAGAAACAGAGAAGGGTGAAACTATGAATGAATATGGTTCGAATTTATTTAAAGGTACTGCGGTGTACTATTCAGAATATCGACCACAGTATCCTTCATCCCTTATTCGGTTCTTGATTCAGCAGTTTTCGCTTAACGGAGAGGGTCGTTTACTTGATTTAGGATGTGGTACGGGTCAGTTGGCACTAAGATTCAGTGATTGGTTTGAAGAAATGATAGGTGTAGATACGGAAAGTGAAATGTTGGATGAGGCAAATCGTCTATCAAAAATTCACAGAGTAGATAACGTTAGTTGGAGGCTGGGTAGAGCAGAAGAGCTGCTGAGCGAATGGGGCTCCTTCCGTCTTACCATTCTAGCCAAAGCGTTTCATTGGATGGATAGGGCGTCCATTCTTGAAATTCTATATCATAGTTTGGACGATAATGGCGGTCTAGCCATTATTGATACTTTTAATGTTGAGCAAGAACCATTATCTTGGCAGCTTAAGGTGAAAGAAATTGTGAAACGCTGGTTAGGTAACGAAAGGATAGCAGGAGACAGCACCTATACTCATCCTAAAGAAAGACATGAGGACATTGTTGCGCAATCTAGTTTTAAAGATGTGGAAAGACTGGTTTTACCCAGTTATACAATCACATGGACCGTGGATTCGATTATTGGTAATTTGTATTCCACATCCTATGCATCTAAGCGATTATTTGGAGATCACATAGAACGATTTGAAGCGGATATGAGATCTTCTTTATTAGAAATTGAACCTGCGGGTAAATTTACTGAAGAGTTATCCGTTTCTGTTATCACGGCGTTTAAGCGAGAAATAGAGTATTAAAAAGCAAAATCACAATAAAAATCTCGCATTGATCTCACCACAGCCCGCTGTGTTAGGGGGAAGTTTCAGAGAGAATGTGTTCTTTTTCAGTAAGGGTTTCACTTGCTTTGGAGATAAAGATGGATTTCTCTGCAGCAATTGGGCGATAACACCTGAGACAATAGGTGTTGAGACGCTGGTACCGGACAGCACAAAGTAATCTTTCGCTATCCGCAAGTAAGGAAGTTCACGATCCAGTTTGGATCCGGGAGCACGAAGAGAGATGATTGTTTCACCGGGAGCAACGAGGTCTGGTTTCTTACGCCCCCGCGCTGCAGGACCACGGCTGGAATACCAGGTAATCCGGTCGTCCTTTTGTGTGAGTGTGCGGCGATCATCCACTGCACCAACAGTAATTGCTGAAGGACTAATACCAGGAGATTCGATCGTACTTCGCTTAGGGCCGCTATTTCCTGCCGCTATTACAACTGTAAGGCCGGCTCTAATTGCTTGTTCTACTGCTTGGCATAGAGGGTCATCGGCACAAGTTGAATTGACAGTACCTCCGAATGACATTGAAAGGATACGCAGCTTTAGTCGCTTGCGATTTGCAATGCACCACTCAATTCCTTTTATAATTGTGGAGTCATATCCGTCGCCATTTTTATCGAGTACTTTAACGCCGACGACTCCAGCCATTGGAGCAGGGCTTTTGTATTTTCCTTTGCTCATCCACCCATTACCTGCAGCATCCCCTGCAATATGAGTCCCATGACCGTTATCGTCATAGGGCTGTTTTCTATGATTGACGAAATCCTTAAAAGCCACGATGCGGTTACAGGGCTTAATCAGATCAGGGTGTCTATATACGCCTGTGTCAAGAATGGCAATGTTGATCCCTTTACCGGTAAGCCCTTGTTTCTTCTGGATGGCGGTAGAACCGATGGAAGGTGTTGCTATATTAAGGGATGTTTTTTTGATTCCATCTACATAGATTTTTTCAATCCCCTGCCAATCACACATCTGTTTCAGACAATTCATCGAAACTCGCGATGCTACAGAATTAAGCATGGGGAGGTGGTGTTTGATAGGAAAGTCATGTGATTTTAAATGTTTTTGTAATGACTTCAGCTGTGCTGGGGTCATTTTTTGTTTGAATTTGATAATGATAGGAATTTTAACGGATGTACCGCGAGGGACTTGGGATTGTTGAATTCTTTTTCTAAGCGCCCTATGGATTTTTGAACTATGTTGCTGTACCCACAATTGTTGGCTCATTTCTTAATGGATCACCTCATAAATGCATTATATGCATCACTGATCCAGTAGGTACGAATCTATGAATCTAGGAATAAAGTACATTTCTTGCTTAGTAGGTAATAGTGAAGTCAAGAATCAAAAATCTTGCATCTACTAACGTATCCTAAAAAAGAAAGTAGTGATGCAAATGGTGACCATTAAGAAACCAGTTAACAAGCAAGCCGCTGTGGCGGCAAGAGCCCTCGCGGCAAAAAGAGTGAAAGCTGCTGCAACGAGAAAGAGACGGAGAATTAAACAGACATTGGATAGATTTATTGTTGTCGCTATTGGTACAAATGCAAGTGGCACACCTAAAGCAACTACAGGCTGGACAGCTTCATTACGAGCAGGCACTACAACAGTAACTGCTGATTTCGACGAATTTGGTGTAGTAAGATTCCCTACAATTACCACCTTAACAACGGTAGCTTATCTGCTTACATTAAGAGATGAGAACGGAGCTACTATCAGAAGTTTTAACGTTCCATCAGACCGTGAGTTTTTTGTGGCTAGATTTTAATTCGAACAAGCCTAGACCATTTTTCAATGCAACAGCATGTGTCGATTTTATATCGGCACATGCTGTTTTGTTTACTCTTATATTAATTGGGTCTTTTACGAGCGTTCATCTCAAACCACGACTATGATCATGCAGATGTTAACAATACTTGAATCTCATAAACCCACTGAAACATTCCGGTGAAAATGACGGACTGGATGACGAATGGAATCTCCGTGTTGTATTCGGCTTTAGCATGTGCAGCGATATTCTGTATCGTTTCCATTCTCTGCTCCTCTGAGCAATAACCATAGAGATAAATCCCTTTAGGTAATATTGAAATCCAGTCGGCCTGTTCAGGGTACTTCTCACAAACTACAAAAAAGACAGATGAATTCTCACTAGGCTCTGAAGTAGTGGTCATAATATTTGCACGAAGATCAAATACGAATGTATCTTTTGGCGCATCTTCAAGCTGTTGATTCAATGCATCCTGCAGTTGATGGAAACTTTCAAGGCTGGGTTTCTGTAGGGAGTGGATTTTTACGATCGCTCTTTCTCCCAAAGCCTTGGTTGAAAAATGAGTGGGGGATAGAGGGACGTCAGATAAATAAGCTTGATTTTCGTATTGTTTTCGTAAAGCACTAAGCTGTGACTTTGTCTTATTCAACTGTTTGATTTCCTGCTCAATTTCCTCGTCCTTTGTTTTAAGAAAATTAATAATATAATCGAGATTATCATTCGTAAATACATCTTTAATCTTATGAAGCGGCATATTCTTTTTTTTGCAGAAGTTGATGACATCGAGATAAATAAGCTCTTTATCTGAATAGTAGCGATATCCGGAGGAGGGATCTACTTTTGCAGGCTTCAGCAAGTGGATTCGGTCATAATGGCGTAAGGTTTCGATAGTTGTGTCTGCTAGTTTTGCTGTTTCACCAATAGAATAATAGTTGTTCATTGCATTGCTCTCCCGTTGACTCTTGTGTTACCCAAGAGATTATAGTGTTCATTGTACTGAATTTTAACTAAAATTTCAAAACAGTGAATGGAGAATGAGAAGATGAAGACAACAGAACTTGATGTATTAAAAGATCCAATTCCCAAACTATTTCGTGGTTACGCAATCCCCGGAATCGTAGCTTCGCTTTCTATGTGTCTGTACGGAATTATTAACGGAATCATTTTGGGGCGTTTTGTAGGACCTAATGCGCTAGCTGCAGTGAATATGGCTTCACCGATTTTTAATATTATATCCTGTATTGGGATCTTAATTGCCATTGGAGGAAATACATTAACCGCTATTAGTCTAGGAGAGCAGAACAAGAGAAAAGCTAATCACTACTTCAATAATGCTTTTTACGCCCTGCTTATGATTACCGTAGCTATTTTCATAATGGTAGTTTTTTTTCCTCATGTACTTGCTAGAATCGTTGGAGCGAACTCAGTGCTTTTTCCAATGGTTGTTGATTACATACGGACGTTTGGTTTATTTGTCGTGCCTGTAATTTTTAATATTTTACTTGGTATTTCATTGCAATCCATTGGCAAACCTCAGCTTTATATGTTCGGTAATTTGCTTAGTGTAGTTTTGAACATTATCTTGGATTTGATTTTTATCTGTGCCTTAGATATGGGGATTACCGGTGCAGCTTTGGCGTCTGGGATCAGTGCAACGGTTGTTTTTATATTATTTTTTTCGAAATTCATCTCAAAGGAAAGCTTTTTAAGAGTAGGTAGATGGAAAGTGGAGTTAAAAGCAATCGGAAGGATGATTTATAATGGCTCCTCAGAGGCGATTACGCAATTCAGTGCAGGTTTTTCTTTTATGATCTTCAACTGGATTTTGATCTCTAAATTTGGTGAAATAGGCGTATCTTCATTTGCGGTAGTTCAGTATATCTCACTAGTAGTTAATGCAGTTATCATGGGCATGTCGAGAGGGTTAGGAGCCATTAGCAGTGTAAATTACGGAGCCAAGGAGTACAGTCGTATATCAGAGCTTATTGCCGTGGCCATTAAAATAGTTACATCGGTTGGTGTGGTTTGTACAGCAATACTGATTATTTTTAAATCTCCCTTAATTTCTCTTTTTGTAAAAGACAATCTTCAGGTCATGAATACATCAAGTGAGATTATCACATTTTATAGCTTTAATTTTATTTTTGTAGGTGCCAATATTATAATCAACGCTTTCTATACGGCCATTAACAATCCGAGAACATCCGCAATTTTGGCAATTTTACGGTATATCTTGTTGATTGGAAATTTCTTTGTCCTCCCTTTAATGTTGGGTAACATCGGTCTATGGCTTTCCTTTGTAGTGGCAGAGATAATCTGTGTCGTGGTAAGCTATGTTTGTTTGAAGAAGACAATGTTAGAGTGGGATTTCAACTAGTCTACAGCAGAATAATAGAGGAGTTTCGAAGTGGCGAACACTGTGATTTAGACCAGTGTGTTCTCTATCGTATACTTCACTGCTAACTATTATAGGAATGATTATTTTTCTGACCGGAAATTAAAAAGCAAAATCAGAAGAAGGTTCCGTAATTAAGAGCCAAGATTTTATAAATGCAGAGGAGATTAACCCGATGTCGCAAGAGCTTGATTTTTCATTAGTAAATTCCTATTATCATATTTCTCCGGATGGTGCCGAGAACCCACTGGCTGAAATGCCTGCTACAGATTTCTTTGAAATGGGTCAAGTAAGAGGTTTGATGCAGCAAGCAGGGGAAATCGTTCAGGCACACGGCCTGGATTTACCTGCATCTTTTTTCGGGACATCATTATGTAATCTTTGTTCTACTAAACTGATTTTTCTGGCGCAATACAATAAGATTCTGGACTTATCCTTGGAGCGTTTAACTTTTCAAATAGAGGCTCACGAGGATCATGTACATTTGGGGTATAAGATTAAGGAGTTACACTATAAAGATGTCCCGGAGAAAGAGCTGGAGTCGATGATCCTGAAGGACTGGGAGGTATTTATTATACATACAGTTACACCTGCCGTAGAAGCCATCGCAGCAGCTGCAGGGGTTAAATCAGCCATGATCTGGCAACAATTTGGCGGTGAAATAGGGATGTTAAGAGAGTACATCGCTCAGAATGAGACGCGTGAAGAAGTGTTGGAGAGATTTAATCGTAATTTCTTGCTACTATCGGAATCCATCTCACCAGAGCTTTTTCACAGAAATAGAAATCCATTTAAGCATACGATTCGCTATACAGATAATCCTTACCAGGCAGGAGAGCAACTAGCGTTACGTTCTTCCTGCTGTCTCTACTTTTGCCGTGAAAATGGCGAAAAGTGTTATGTATGTCCAAGGTTAAAGGACGAAGAGAGGGAAGAGAAAAGAATGAAAATCCTCGCAACTCTATAAGTAAATTAGGTTTCTTATGCAAAATAACCATATCCCTTGGATGTGGTTATTTTTTTTGAATAACAGAAAGTAAAAGGTTTGCACCATACTTAAGTCTGATATTTTACTAGAAGGATTGTCCTTCTTAAAAGGTTGAGAAAGGCGTTTTTGCTAGTTTAAAATTAAAATAAAATTGTTGACACTTGATAATGATAAACATTATCATAGGAGTGGTAGGTGAGAATGAAAATCATTGTCACTACAAAGGACGTATAATTATACATACTCGGAGGGATAGATTTTGAAGAAATTATTAGTACTTATGGTTGTTGCAGCGCTTACTGTAATGACTGCATGTTCGTCAACCAATACAGCGGACAATCAAACAAAGAATGCAGCAACAACGAATACAACTGCCAAAGAAACGAATGCAGCGAATACAACAGAAGCAACGAATACAGCGGATGCTGGAAAGGAATTCAGTCTGGAGAATGATGGTGTAGATGAAGCATTGTTCAATGAAGCGTTAAGCCAATTCCCAGCCACAGTACCTCAGCGTATTGTTACTACTTCTGTACCCTTAACAGAAATGCTCTACTTGCTTGGAATCACACCAGTAGGTGTGCCAACCTCTACCAATCCAATTCCTGCTGATTTTGAAACGATAGATAAAATTGGTTCACCTATGGCACCTGATCTTGAAGTAGTTACAAAGCTTGAGCCGGACTTGCTGCTGGGAGCGGAATCGCTTCGAAGCACGCTAGATAAGACACTGGAAGGCATGGATTTGCAAAAAGCATATCTACGTACAGAATCCTTCGAGGATTTGAAGCTTAGCCTTAAAGTATTAGGCACTTATTTTAACAAAAAAGATGAAATGAATGCGGCTTTGACTAAGATTTTGGATAAAGAAAATGAGCTAAGTAAATTAGCCGAAGGAAAAGAACTACCGAGTGTGATGCTCGTTATTGGAACCTCTGATTCCTTTATGGTTATGAGTGAGAAATCTTATTTAGGTAGTTTGGTGAAGAAGCTTGGTGCAGATAACATTGCTACTTCTGTACTTAACGTTACAGATACTTACTCCCCAATTAATATGGAGAACATTGTAGCCGCTGACCCAGACGTTATTCTTGTACTCGCTTCAGGTGATCATGGCGCAACAAAGGATAAGTTCAAAAAAGAAATTGAGAAGAACGAAACTTGGACAAAGCTTTCTGCTTACACAAACGATAAAATTTACATGTTGGATTATAGTGTGTTCGGTGTGACTTCGATTATTAATGCAGAGACAGCACTGACTGAAATTGCAAAATACTTCTATGAATAATTAAAGGAGACAGCAAGTGATAAAAACATCTCGTAGCAGAATAGTTGTTATTGTAACGGTTATATCAGCGCTCGTTGCCGCAATTATTGCAATCGGACTAGGCTCTGTATTCATTCCGGTATCAGACATACTCAGCACGATCTTTAGTTCATCGTCTAAGGCGGTGAACGCCACCATCATATGGGATATTCGATTGCCACGTGTATTACTGGCGATGATCATCGGAGCGAATATAGCGATCTCGGGCGCACTGCTGCAAGCTGTGATGGGTAACCCACTTGCTGATCCTGGATTGACGGGTGTAACTAGTGGGGCGGCTGCATGTGTTCTTGTCATAATGCTTGCTGCACCTCAGTATACTCAGTTCATTCCGATAGCTGCTTTTGTTGGTGGACTTATTGCTGCCGGCATTGTATATGCATTAGCGTGGAGACGAACCGGCATTTCGCCGGTTACCATTATTCTATCTGGTGTTGCTGTGAATGCGCTCTGTGGAGGAGTTATTGGACTCTTAACAATCATGTACAGTGATAGACTTCCTGCAGCGGTTCAATGGCTTAACGGCAGCCTTGCAGCAAAAGGGAATAATGCCTTGATGATGGTCCTTCCATATGCCATTGTAGGTTGGATCTTATCGTTTTTTGCGATTCGTAAGGCAAATATCATTCGTCTGGGTGATCAGGTTGCTTCGAATCTGGGTGAAAATGTGAACCAAATTCGTATCCTGCTCTCCTTGCTAGCCGTATTTCTGGCGGCTATTTCTGTAGCAGCCATTGGAATGATCGGATTTGTTGGTCTTGTTGTACCGCATATGGCGAGAATGCTCGTTGGTTCTGATTATAAATATCTTTTGCCGATGAGTATGGCGCTTGGTGCATTGGTACTGTTGATTGCAGATACGGGTGGACGTACGTTATTCGCACCACTAGATATTCCTTCGGGTATCCTAATGGCTGTGATTGGTGGACCTTATTTCCTATACCTGATGAGAAAGAAGGCGTTCTAACATGTTTACTGTCGATTCCATTTCGATTCGGTATGAGCAGAAAAGCGTGATAAACAACTTCTCTTTTTCCGTAAAAAAAGGTGAAATCGTCTCTATCATAGGACCAAACGGCTCTGGCAAATCAACACTACTCAAAGCGGTATCACGGCTAATTCCATATCATACGGGTACGGTTACCCTCGATGGTACGGATCTGAAGTCCATGAGCGCCAAACAAGTCGCACGAAAAATGTGCATGCTGAGCCAGAAGAATCAAGCGCCAAGTGATATGACTGTGATCGATCTAGTCTCTTATGGTAGGTATCCACATAAAAAGTGGTTCGAAAGATTGAATCAAGAAGACATGGATATTGTACAGTGGTCTCTGGAGAAGACAAATTTGGTGGAATATAAGGACCGACCTGTAGCTTCATTGTCAGGAGGAGAATCACAACGTGCCTGGATTGCAATGGCTTTAGCGCAGCGGCCTCTGATCATGTTGCTTGACGAACCAACAACGTACTTGGATATTTCACATCAGCATGAAGTGCTTGAGCTCGTTCGTGAGTTGAATCAGGACATGGGGATGACCATAGTAATGGTTCTGCATGATCTCAATCAAGCTTCTACTTATAGCGATAGTATTGTTGTAGTGCAGGCTGGTGAGAAAGCGATGTACGGCACACCCAATGAAGTCATGACAACAGACATGATCCGGGATGTCTACCGAATGGATGCGGAAGTTCAGTATGTGCCTACAGAGAAGAAACCTCGAATTCATTTACTCAGTACCGTTCGATAGATTCATATTGTGATTACATTACATATTCATGGAGGGATTTTTTAATGAAGAAGCCTGTAGATATTGAGAAAAATAAAGAAAACTACTTACAGTTTATTAATAAGCGTAAAAATCTGATTTTGAGTTTAATTGATGATGAAGGTAAGCCTTTCATTAGTTATGCACCTTTTGTAAAGAAAGATGGCAAGCTGTATATCTATATTAGTAAGATTGCAGAGCACTATGGCTATATGGAAAATAATGATTTTGTGGACGCCTTCCTGATTGCGGATGAGTCTGAAACCAACAATAAATTTGCAACTGAGCGTGTGCGTTGGAGTTGTAATTCAAGTAATATCGGTAATGATGGACATGAGGATATCTTTGAATTGTTTAATGCGGATCATGGTGAAGCCATGTTGAAATTGCTGCGCGGACTGGATTTTTCACTGTTCGAATTGACCCCTCAGAAGGGGCGTTATGTTGTTGGCTTTGGGTTGGCGTTTGACATCGACGTGGATGCGAATTTGTTCAACCATGTTGTGATTGATAAGAAGAAAGACGAAGAAGCAACCGTACAAGGGAGCAAATAGCCGATGACTATTACTTCAGTGCTGCCCATCTGGCAAGCGGTTCAAGAGCGATTTCATAAAATGGTGAAGGCATTGCCGGAAGAGGACTTAAATCTTAAATTAGGGAACTCCACCATCGGAGGTTTGATTTCTCATAATGCCGAGGTAGAGTTTATGTTTGCAGAGTGGTTCTTTGGTAAACCTAAACCTCAAGCCGATGATGCAGTGTATACTACATTAAGTGAACTGGTGGATCTGCTGTCTGCTTCCAACGAGAATCTGATTGCAGCGATGCGGGAGCTTCCGGAAGATGCTTGGCATGTGAGTGTAGAATCGGCATTTGGCACATCTACTCCACTTGAAGCAGTAGGTAGACTTATGTATCACACAGGCATTCATGCCGGACAGATTTCTCTGATACAGAAAAATGCGGTTCGAAGTGAAGTGTTGTAGAGTAGAAGAATAGAAGGAATGGGAAAACGGCAGAAATGCCGTTTTTTTGTGTGTAAATAAGGAGTTTTTAGTTAATTTCGAGTAGTTGTTATCTCTCTTCTGAAACTCTCTGGAGTTGTGTATTTGGTATAATATAGGGGATTCCAAGGAGGCGTATATTATGACGGAGTACTTGAGAGGCCAAATGGCCAAAATGGCGAATGTGAATATGGAGACGTTAAGGTATTATGAAGAACTTGGACTGATTAGCACTCCTTTACGTTCGGAAGCCGGATACCGTCTTTATTCTGAAGAGGCGCTTAGTCGACTAACGTTTATACATAATGCTAAGCTATGTGGGTTCACATTGAAGGAAATTAAAAAGGCACTGTTAAAATCGGAAAGCAGCGGCATTAGCATAGATGATTTTGTAAATGTTGTAGATAAAAAAATGGATAAAGTTCGTAACGAAATAGTCAAACAGGAAGTGAAGCTAGCAGCCCTCGAAGATTTAAGAAGAAATTTGCTAGCAGCAGATAAACATCCAGGTGTACAGTCGACGTTAGAAATACTAAAAATGGAATCTTAACTTGACCTTGTAGTCTCCTACAGGCTTTACAATTTGGGAAGAAGAGATCTGTAGGAGGGATTATAGATATGGAAAAAACGAGTATAGATCAGCTTGCAATGATCAAAAATTATCTGAACCAAACGAACCGATTTGAAAGTAGGTCTGTAGAGCAAATCCGGCAAGAAATGGCCGAAACGGCTGCGAGCCTGCCAAGTCATTCTGATGTTAAAGTTGAACAGGCTATAATCGGGTCAATGCGTGGAGAGTGGATAATACCTATGCAGCCAGTGCCGCCTCAGCATGAAGTTATCCTTTATTTTCACGGTGGTGGTTTTATTGCGGGCACTTGTGAATTTTATCGGGATTTAGCAACACGAATAGCAAAAGCTAGCGGCACGAAAATACTAACTATTGAGTATCGCCTTGCGCCCGAGTATCCTTATCCCGCTGCTAATGAAGATTGTATAGAGGCTTATCAATGGTTGCTTGCGAATGGATATTCTGCCAATGATATCGTGTTTGGAGGAGACTCTGTTGGAGCCAGCCTTGCGCTAATGACACTGATTAGTTTGAGGAATGAGGGGAGAGAGTTACCAGCGGGTGCCTTTTTAATATCACCTCATACGGTTCTTGTTCATCTGGACGGAGAATCTTATCAGAGTCGAGCATTGCTTGATCCGACAGGTAGCTTAGAGGGGAGTAAACGAATACTTAACGCATATGTAGGCACATGCTCAGAGTTGGATCCAATACTATCGCCATTAAGGATGGATTTACAAGGATTACCTGAGTTACTTGTTCAAGTAGGTGATCATGAGGTGCTTTTAAGTGATTCAACGAGGTTGACTGAACGGGCGAAAGCAGCGGGTGTTCAGGTGGAATTGGAAATATGGGAGAATATGTGGAGTGTTTTTCATTTCTTAGCGTACATGCTCCCAGAAGCGCAGCAGGCGATTACGAAGATCGGTAAGTTTGTCAGAGGGAAGCTGGATCAGTGAGAAAATAGATGAAATAATGTACTTTCGCCTTCTTGAGAGATCAGGGAGGTTTTTTGTTATCGGGGAATGGATAAACTTCACATCTTTAGGCAAGTTAACGGACTGTATAGCTCTTATTGGCATGTAAGAATGCCGAAAAGGATGGGATTTGGTTTACCAAATAAGTACCTAAGTTTTAATTTGTGAGAGTCTATACTGACAATGATTTTACGAATGACAAAGTGATGATATTGTCAGTTTGTTTATGATTGTTATATGCTATGATAATAACCACCAGAGATAGAGCGAGGGGAATATATATGTCGAATGATCTTCCATTATCTAAAGAAAACATTTTGGATGCAGCTGAACAAGTGCTCCGGCGTTTTGGCCCGGATAAGACTTCCGTTGTTGATGTAGCGAGAGTGCTGAAAGTTAGTCATGGTACGCTATATAGACATTTTTCAAGTAAATCTGCTTTACGAGAAGCGGTTACTGAAAGATGGTTGCAACACAATATTTTAGCCCCGCTAAAGGTCATTACTGAGCAATTTGATGGGACTGCCAAAGAGCAGCTGCGTTTGTGGCTGGATACTCTAATCCGCAGTAAACGAACCTATGCTGTAGATGATTCCGAAATGTTTGCAATGTACGCCTCCGTAACTTTAGAAGCGGTAGATATGATTACCCAACACGTAGATCAATTAATTGAGCAAATCACACGCATTATTGAAAAAGGTATACAAACCGAGGAGTTTAGAGCGTTGGAATCAAGGGTTACAGCAAGAGCGATTTTTAATGCTACATCACGCTTTCACCATCCAGCTCATGCGAAAGAGTGGCAGACAGCTAAGATTGATCAGGAATTTAACGCCGTGTGGGATTTGATTCTTTTCGGAATTTCGAAGTAAATGTAACGGCAGCAGCTTGTATTCCATAAAGAGACCAGTATACAATGGGAGCGAACAAAGGAGGGATGAAATTGTCAATCCAATCCAGCTTCCGCCGAGCCAATGCTATATGTAACCGACATGCTACAAAAATTCAAGGAGCCGGCTTGTCCATAACTATTTTATATTGGGGTTTCATGCCGGCTCATTTCGATAATTCCCTCCACCGCCATTCTTTTTTTGAAGCTTGCTATGTGTTAGATGGAGAGGGGAGCTATTATGAACACGACAGGGAGTATAATTTAGTAAAAGGAACGGCGTTTCTGTCTACGCCTGGCGTATGGCACCAGATTCGAAGCACTTCCGGATTGACATTATGCTATGTCGCGTTTGAAATGGATGAATCGCTGACAGAGCCGTTTTATCTCGAAGCGTATCGACAGCTTGCTGAACGAGGAAACAGTGTTGTTAGGGGGGCCGACTCCTCTTTGACAGGACATTTGTGGCAGGCGTTACTAGCTTTGTGTGCAAATTCAGTCTCAACCATTCCGCTAGCCCTGGAACAGGTCGCGTACTCGCTGCTGTTGTCTTTCCCCGAATTGCATGGCTTGACCCTTACCGCGGGTGAAAGTGTTCAACAACCGATTTCTCCAGGGCATGCTTTATTTAGGCAAGCCAAGCGTTTCATTGACGATAATTTGAGCAATGAGCTTACGCTTGCGACCGTCGCGACTCATCTACATATCTCCTCCCGGCATTTAACCCGATTATTTCAGGAGTATCTCAGTCAGTCCTTCGTACATTATATTCAGGAGCGCCGGATGCAGCATGCATCGCAGCTTCTGCTAAATGATTATGCACCCATTAAGGACATTGCGTTACAATGCGGCTTTCAGTCCGTGCATTACTTTACCCGTGTTTTTACCCGCGCGCTTGGCGTATCTCCTGCCAAATTTCGCCGTTCACAATTCTCCGAAGGTCGCTCCGGCAACATTCATTACCCTCCGAAGATGTCCTGATTGTACAAAAATAGTGCTGTTTCCTTTAAAGACTCTGTCCCCAACAATTTATACAATGTGAACATACATTGATTACGAGTTGGGAGGCAGCAGCAATGGAAGTAAGTAAAGTTCGATTTTTTAATTCTGTTCCGGTTAATCCTGTAAGGCTGAAATGCCATGAGGCAGTGCAGTCCGATATTGGGTCGGGCTATGAGGCATGGCTACGGCTAATAAAGGACGATTTTAACCAACACAATGCCAAGACATATCATTTAGCCATTGACGGTACCCATGGTGCCGCATTTACGACAATCCTTGAGCAACTGCATGCACTATGTAGCCACAAGAACATTGCTTATATTGAACTGGATAGTATGAGATATATGAAAAGCAGCGCGAAGCTCTTAACGGCGTTTCACCGTTATTTGACCGATAACCGCGCCTTTGGATTTATTGCTTCAGATGTCGATTTTAAAGACTACTTCAGACCGCACGCGCAAGCAGAATGGCAGTCGGACGTTGCTGAAATCCTTCAGCAATCCTTGGAATCTTTAGGCGGGGATTGCTCCGGTATGATGATTATTACCTATGGACCAGGCGCAGGCTACCTCTCTTCGGACGCCTCACTATCTATATTTTGTGACATTTCACGGGAGCATCAGCAGCGGCTTCACCGGCAAGGGATGGGTTCGCTGAAATTGGGGAAATGTGTAGATCCAGTAGAGACCTATAAACAAGCATTGTTCCTGGAATGGCCGGTATGGGACCAATACCGTAAGCGCTATCTAAATGATTTTGACTATTACATGGATATGAATGATCCAGATCAGCCGACGTTCCTTACACTTCCTCTGCTGCGTACGATCATGCAAGCAGCGGCGGGGCAGCCGATTCGCGTAAAGCCTTTCTTTGCTCCAGGCATTTGGGGGGGGCAGTATTTGAAGGAACTTTGCGAATTGCCGGAAGAGTGGGATAACTGTGCTTGGAGCTTTGAGCCGATCGCACCGGAAAATACGATGCTGATTGAAGTATGCGGCCACACGCTGGAGCTACCGTTTCCGCTGCTGCTGTCGGCCCATCCGCTGGAAATTATGGGAGAGCGAAATGTCCGACTGTTCGGAGATTACTTTCCGATCCGCTTCGATTATCTGGATACCATTGGGGGAGATCATCTGTCCTTGCAGGTTCATCCTCGTCAAGCCTATATTGAGGAAACCTTTAACGAGACGATGACCCAGCAGGAGTCCTATTACATCATGGAGCAAGAGGAAGGAGCGGCTCCCTTTGTTGCACTTGGTTTTACCGAAGGAATAAACGGAGAGCATTTGCTGGAAGCGGTGGATAACGCCCATGCTACCGGGATGCCGCTCGCTGTCGAACAATATGTGAATGTGCTGGATGCTCACAAAGGAGATTTGTTCCTTATTCCGCCAGGAGCTGTTCATTTCTCGAGCAAAGGCAACCTCGTTCTGGAAATCTCATCTACAACCTGGTGGTTCACCTTCAAGATCTACGATCACCTGCGTCTGGACAAAGATGGCTCGCCGCGGCCCATTAACCGCGACCATGCAAGCTGCAATATGAATGACAGCATCGACACGCGTTATGTTAATGAGCATTTGGTGCGATCTCCTGTCATTTCCCGCGTACAGGGCAGCAGTATTGAGGAATTGCTAGGAGAGCGTGAAGACTTGCTGTTCCAGGTCAAAAGATTAAAGCTAGAGAGTGAATGGCAGGACGATACGAACGGTCAGTTTTTCATGTTCAATCTGGTCGATGGCGATCGTGTTCGCCTTACGCCGCTGAACAATGAGGAGGCTGCTGTGGAATGGGGATATGCAGAGTCTTACATTGTTCCAGCTGCAGTAGGGAAATTTCGGATAGAATCCATTGGTGACTCAACATGCAGCTTAATTGTTGCTCAAGTTTCTCCAAATTGGTATACTCCTCTGCTGCCCCATCATTGGAAGGATGGTGAAGTGTAATGGAGCCTGGGGTCTTGCTGCATACCGGCTTAATGACGACCCTTGCTATTGATGCTGGAGGAACGTTTTTGAAGGCTGGTGTCCTAAAGAACGGCATTCTCATGCCCGGGGTTTCTTTCATTCGACCATCGCATTCAAATGGGACCCCGGAACAAATCGTTGGCGGCCTTGTAGATCTTATTCTGGAACTGTCAACCGCCTATAAAGCGCAGCTAGGTATCAAAGAGCATCCAGCTCCAGCAGGGTTTGTTATCGGACTTGCCTTTCCGGGACCCTTTGAATATGAGTCAGGTATTTCGCGTATTCAGGGACTGAATAAATATGATTCCATTTACGGCCTTAATTTGAAAGCACTGCTGCGGGATGAATTAACTCGGCGCTCAGCGCTAAATTCTGCTTTGCCATGGTTCTCTGAGCTAGCAGCGGCACCTATCCGGCTGGGCAATGATGCTGTTATGTTCTCCCTTGGCGTCAGCAGATTGTTTCCTGAGGACAAAATGATATGCCTTACGCTGGGAACAGGGCTCGGGTCCACTTTTATAGAGAAGCAAAAGGTGGTCTCAGGCAGATCAGGCATACCGTCCTCAGGCATGCTATATGAAGAAACATTTAACGAAGAACGAGTTGATGATGTGTTAGGTAGCAGAGGCATTTTGTCGTTGGCAGATAGCCTTCATGCTCGTTCATGCGATGATAGTGTGGAGAATCTGGCTTTAGCTGCCCAATCAGGTGATCCCTCTGCCATCCAGGTATGGGAGATATACGGCCAGCGGCTTGGTCTCATGCTGCGTCCTTATTTCGCTGCCTTTCAGCCCGACAAACTTGTTCTTGGCGGACAAATCGCCAAAAGCAGAGAATTATTTGAAGACAGCTTGCGAAGCGCGCTGATGCCAGAGCAGGTGGTGCTATATTATGAGAACGATGTGCTGGAGCAAGTGTTCTATGGCATTCATCAAATGTTTGACACCTGAAGTCAAACCGGAAACCTACGTTCCGCTCATGACCAACTAATGGGAGACCCATTTTTATGGATAATGACAAAAATAAATAATTGTCACTTGTCATTTTCTAGCCGTCGGATTATAATCAGACCAACAAGAACGGCAATTGAATAGGGGGAAATAATCATGGATCATCATTTAGCTGGAAGAGTAGCTTTGGTAACAGGTGCCTCGAGAGGTATGGGACGGGAAATTGCTGAGAACTTGGCTTTACATGGTGCGAAGGTAGTTGTTAATTATGCAAATAGTCCAGGCAAGGCAGAGGAAGTTGTGAACGAAATTAAGCAAAAGGGTGAAGAAGCAATTGCTGTACAAGCGGATATCAGCCAAGTGCGAGAGCTAGAACACTTATTCCAAACTACACTAGAGGCTTATGGACAAATTGATATTCTTGTTAATAACGCAGGCGTTATGATCACAAAGCCGATTGCGAGTATGACAGAGGAAGACTTCGACAAACAGTTTGCCATCAATGTGAAGGGTACCTTCTTTGCTTGCCAGCAAGCTGCTAAACATATGAGTGAGAACGGACGGATTATAAATTTCTCAACATCAGTTACAGGTCAGATGTTTCCAACCTACAGTGTTTATGCGGGGACAAAAGGTGCAGTGGAACAATTCACTCGTCAGTTGGCAAAAGAATTCGGACGGAAAGGAATCACCATTAATGCGGTTTCGCCCGGTCCTGTGAATACGGAGCTTTTTACCGTTGGGAAGACTGCTGAAGAAATTGCTAATGTAGGGAATATGAATTCTTTTGGACGCTTGGGTGAGCCTGAGGATATATCAAGTGTGGTGTTGTTTCTAGCCAGTAAGGAATCACAGTGGATTACGGGCCAGACGATTCGTGTAAACGGCGGATTTATTTAAGACCAGATCCTTTAGCATCTTTTTTAATAGCCAGTCTGAAGCAACACTCCTTAGAATAAAAGGATATACAAAAAAGGAGGAGTGAAACCATGACACAGATGATATGCTCGCCGACAAAATATATACAGGGACATGGAGAGATTCTTAAGCTGGGAGATTATTGTTTGAAGCTAGGCGCGAAAAGAGCTTATGCGATTATAGATCCTTTTATTTATTCCATGTACAAGGCGGATATCTTGCACAGCTTTGAAATCAACAATATTCCTCTTATGCTGTGCGAATTCAAGGGCGAATGCAGCCGCACTCAGGTGGATGAGATGGTGTTAGAACTTAGTCTGAAGGACGTTGAAGTCGTCTTAGGAATCGGTGGTGGCAAGACGCTGGATACAGCAAAAGCAGTAAGCTATATGTCGGAGCTCCCTGTAGTTATTGTTCCCACAGTGGCCTCAACGGATGCACCTTGCAGCGCAATATCAGTTTTGTATACGGATGCGGGTGACTTTGATTGCTATCTCCCCTTAAAAAGAAATCCCGACATGGTCATCGCAGATTTAGACATTATTGCTAAAGCTCCTGCAAGATTACTGGTTGCTGGAATGGGGGATGCCTTATCCACCTTTTTCGAAGCAAGGGCTTGCCGGCAATCAGGGGCGATTACTCATGCAGGTGGGACAAGCACAATTGCAGCGTTCTCTTTAGCACGTGCTTGTCTGGACACACTTCTCGCTGAGGGCGAATCAGCATTGCAAGATGTTAAGCAAGGAATCACCTCGTCTGCAGTGGAACATATTGTTGAAGCTAATATTTACTTGAGCGGCGTCGGATTTGAGAGTGGCGGGCTTGCGGCAGCCCATGCCATTCATAACGGACTGACACTGCATGAGGGATGCAGGAATGTTCTACACGGTGAGAAGGTTGCTTTTGCTACAATTGTGCAGTTGTTCTTGGAGAAGGCTTCTGACGAAGAGATTGCTCAAGTCATTGATTTCTGCAAAAGAATCGGACTTCCCGTTACCCTTAAGGAGCTTGGGATTACCGATAGTGATACCGATAAATTAATGGTGGTGGCAGAGGCCAGCTGCTCCCAGGATAGTCCGATGAAGAATATGCCATTTGAAGTTCAACCTGTGGATGTGCTGGAAGCAATTCTTGCCGCAGACAAGCGCGGACAATAGCAACAGCTCGATTGTAAATTATTGCGAACCCTCCTCGTACATATTTAACCTTCGTGAACCAAACAATGAGAACAATTGTTTAAGACGAAGGAGGCGTTCCTCTTGATGAAGGACAGTCGAAAGGTTAAACGTTACTTACTACATTGGATTGCTGTTGCTGCTGTAATGATTACCACAATTATTCCGGCGACGCCGGCTGTCTCTGCTGCCACGTCTAAAGACAACGTTACAAATACGCAGCATGAAGAGAGTGCACCTAAACGTGATAAGGTCGCTATCATCATTGACGACTTCGGCAATGGCATGAAGGGGACAGATGAAATGTTCTCATTACCGATAAAGCTTACTGTAGCCGTCATGCCTTTTTTGCCTACATCCGTGAAGGATGCTACCCGCGCGCATGAACGTGGTGATGATGTCCTGGTACATTTGCCGATGGAGCCGCGTCAAGGTAATCCTAAATGGCTTGGACCAGGAGCCATATTGGCCAAAATGTCCGATGAGGAAGTGCGACAAAAGGTTGAGGCAGCTCTCGATAATGTTCCTTATGCGATCGGGATAAATAACCACATGGGCTCGAAAATTACCGGGGACGAGCGGATTATGGCGGTGATCTTATCTGTATGCAAAGAACGGGGATTGTTTTTTGTAGACAGCAAGACCAACTACCGTTCCGTTGCTGGAAATATGGCTTATCGAATGGGGTTACCACGCGTTGAGAACCATATTTTTTTAGATGACACACATACAGCAAGTCATGTTCTGAAACAAATGGGTCTCGTCAAAGACTTAGCGAAGGATCAACGATTTTGTGTAACCATTGGTCATGTTGGCGTATTTGGGAAAGAGACCGCCGCAGGAATCCGCAGCGGTATTGAACAGATGAAAGACAATGTTGAGTTTATAGGGATTTCTGATCTGGTTAAAAACGAGATGAAATGGAGCTCCCAACTTAAACTTCCATAAGATAAGCTACAATACCATCAGCGATGGCTTCAGCGATTTGTTGCTGCCCTTTAGGGGTGCATAACTTTGCGCGGTCAGTCGGACTGCTTACAAAACCCGCCTCAACGATAACCGTTGTGGCGGTTATTTTATTGAGTAAATAAAAGGGTTTACCTGGTCTTGGATGAGCCTCGACATCGTAAAGATTGTTTAGCTGATGCTGAATGGACTTAGCAAGCATGAAGCTGCGGCCCTCTTGACGGTACAATACAAGCGGTCCATGTTTGGAAGGGGAGGGCGCCCAGTTAATATGGATGCTTACCACTACAGTAGCAGGTAATGTCTCGGCAAGCTCTTTACGCTGTGCAAGATCGCGCAGATGGCGAGATTTACTACGCAACCAGCGGTTTTCATCACTAGGGGCATAATCGCCATTGCGGTTTAATGCGACGTCAAAGCCATCGCTGCCCAGCAGAAGAAATAATCGACGTGAGATATCTAATGTGATATCTTTTTCAAGAATATTTCCGTAGGAAGTTCCACCATCGATGCCTCCGTGTCCTGCATCAATTAGAATCAATCGGTGTCCATGACCTAATATATGCTGACGGTCATCCTTCATCACGGACTTCTCTGGTGTTGCAGAGGCAAAGGAGCTCCCCATAAACAACAATAATAGTCCTAGGGTTGTTAGAGTGATTCGAAAGCCGCATATAGCAGCTGCTGCTCTGGGAAAGGATGGTTTTCTCCAGTTGTTCAAGTGAAACGCCTCCTTGCAAGTGAATAACGTGTCCTGGATTCTTTGTTAGATTGTGCTTTAATAGGTAAACCTATTCGACAAATCAGAAGTCTGTAGTTTAGATCTAACTGGAGTGGTGCACACTAAGAGCATGGAATGGACGCTGATTAATTAATTTCACTTATAATGTAGGGGGTGTTACAATGGCTTCCGGTGGCGATGAGCTTGTAAAGTATATAACGGAGAAGGTAGTCGTATATATTGAGGATCCACGTGCCATACATGCCCGTAGAGCAGCTACGAAGCAGCCGTGGTCACAGAAATGGTTTGGCATGCTTCCTCTTGGGTGGTCAATCTGGCGAAGCAAGTGGGATCATGACAAAAAAGAGTAAATGTTAAATCGCAAATAACCTTCCAGTGCCTTTGTTCATGGGTGGCAGTGGAAGGTTATTTGCATTTGTTATATTAACGATTATATCCGAGTGCTTTGGTAGTTCTGTCTGGCAGCTTATGCAGTGTCCCATTTTTCTGTAATGCAGCGAGTGGTAAATATCGTTTTCCTTCAGGGCCTGACGCCGCGTATATGGTAAGTTTGTTGTTCTCAGTTTGATTTTGTACATGAGAAGGCTGCCAACTTTGATAGCCTGTAATCATAAAAGGTGCCCCGACAAGGTCATTTCGCCCAGCAGCTTGATAAGCGATGCTTTCCTTAGGTTTGATTAGAAGCGCAATATTGTCGCCGCTTACAGTGGTGAGTTTAGGAGCGGTCAGCCATAGGATATCTTCATAAGGATCATCTGATCCTCCACTATTGAAGGCCGATAGCGGTGATACGTCAGGATTAAGATTAGTGATTACATCTGTTGCTGGAGGCTGTTCTTTAAGCACTTCTTCCGCTTTGCTAAGTGTCCAAGGTAAAATTTGTGGCACGGAAGCGTTGATGTAAAACGTCTTTTCGTCAATCGTTATTTTCCAGACCGGCAGAAGTGGTGCATATAAAGCAGTCAGTTTTATTTTTCCTGAAAAAGATGATGTAATGAGACCCTTCTGCACCAAAAACTGGCGCAGATCATTTAAACTGTAGGGGAGTCCGTAAGTGCCGGCTCCATATTCACTTAGCATATATCCGCCTGTATCGGTGGCGGAAATGATCATATATCCGATCCTCTCTTCGCCCTTCATTACATTAACAAGCCAGCCATGAGTACCTGGACCAAGGGGATAATAATCTAACCCTGCATCCTTCCAGGCTGTAAATGGAGCTTCTGCAGCGAGCTTGTTCAGCGTAGTCTTAGCGAATTCTTGGACCGTAGTGGGAGAAGGTAAAGAACTCATCTTTAGCACAGGGATTGCGTCCTGTGTGACCGACTGGATCACACTCACTCTGGCCAGCGCAAGCGCTGAAGGGGAACCGGAACTGGATATAAACAGTCCAAAGCTTAGAAGCAGGAGGAGGCATCCTTGACCCGCAAGTTGTAGCCTCCGCCGCAAACTTATTTTCATGGCGTCGTTCACCTTTCTTTGTTAATAAATGTCAGGAAGTTTTAAGCTTTACTCTATTGTAGTGGACAGGCTATAAAAAGGCTGTTGCTTGCTGTCGCGCCTGAAGGCGGAAGTTCTCTTGTTTTTTTGCCTGCTTTTAGCGAGTAGGGTCGCATTCTATAGACTTCGTAGATGAAACAGTCCATAGGTTATCGCAGAAACTGCAATTTGCGGCTCATATTGCCAAATGGTCTCCTGTCGACGACGGTTATATTGCTCCTGAGTACCTAAACGTTTTTCTTCATCCGGCTCTTTCAGCAGTTCTCCGTAATAAATATCAATGATAGCCAGCTCGATTCTAAGACGCTCACGTGCCTGTTCTGCCCAAGAGTAATCAAGTTCGGCTAGATGAGAGGTAAGATGAGCCTCTAATAAATCTGTAGCGGCTGTAACTGTTAATTCATAAGGCTGAATATGCACGTTTTCCGGTAAACGGGGGGTCATCTCCCGCGAGGATATCTTTGCGTTAAAGTCATCAATAATGGTCCCTTTTGTCAGAGATATTCCAAGATAATGCAGTTCTTCCCGTTTCAAATCACAGCTCATTTCGACTTTATAACAGACACCGAGCCACGGTTCATAGGCTGCAGAGAAAAGTGTATTCCGCTGCCTGCTACCGGGGTCCTCAAATAAGTAAAGGCATTTCCCTTCATCTTGAGCTGCACTCCAAATTTGCTGAAGGCGCTTGCTACCATAAATGATATCTTCACGTCTTATCATGCCAGGTCCAATTCGAGGCAGTGCCGGTACAATCCCGAAGTAGCGGGCAAGGATACTGTCTTCAGGATTTGAGGAAGGGACATGAACCACATTTGATTCAGATGTTTCTGAATTTAAAAGATCTGTGCTAGCCTCAACATCAGCAGTAGCACTCATCACTGGGTCTCCGGTAATTGACGGTTTTAATGCCAGGGTGCTGCGATTTACTGTTGGCGGAACTTCTATAGCTGCTTGGCTGTCGTATTTTTCCGGATCGAATACAAAGGTGAAAGAGAGTGTCTCTGGATCAACTCCAGTACGCTCCACGAACCCCCAATAATAAGGTCGATCTGTAAGCATTCTGTCAGCTCTTGGCGATAGCTTTACAGTTACGTGAATGGGCGATACTTCAATAATGGAGCATTCTGTTGCTTCCAAATAGTCCATAACATGTTTACGTACTTCCTGTGAGGTGAGGGTCATGTCGCAGTCTCACTTTCTTTTTTGATACCCTGAGTTAACTCGCTGAGGGATTCACCGATATGATCTAGCTCATTACGCAGTTCTTCATCGGAGCGGGATTCGAGCATGATTTTGTATAAGCTTTTCTCCAGAGATTCTTTCTTCTCAAATCGCTCCAGAATCACATCCAGCCCGCCAATGACCATTTCGAACATATTGATCTTCTCGTGTAGCAGATGCAGAATATGTTCTTCAATCGTGCCCTGCGTGGACAAATTATAGATAACCACGTCATTTTCCTGACCTAACCGATGTACCCGCCCAATCCGCTGTTCTACTCTCATGGGATTCCAAGGCAGATCGAAGTTGATCATATGGTGACAGAACTGCAGGTTAATGCCCTCACCACCCGCCTCAGTAGCGATCATTACTTGAGCACGACCGCGGAAGAGATCCATCATCCAATCTTTTTTGCCGCGATTCATCCCGCCGGAATAAGAAACACACATTAGCCCATGTTCGCGGAAATACTGAAGCAAATATTCTTGAGTCGCACGATACTCCGTAAAGACAATGACTTTTTCATTCATTTCTTGAATGAGAGATAGTGTTGTTTCGGCTTTGGTATTGGTCTTAACCGTACGAAGTGTCTGCAATAGCTCCATCATCCGATCGCGTTTCGGCGAATCGGCGGGCAACTTCTTGATCAGATTAACTAAAGTGATGAACACAGCATCTCGACTGCTGCATACCTCGCGCTGAAGCGTTACCAAGGAAAGCATGCTGCTAAGATTGCCGCCTGATTCCTGATACTGATCTTTCACAAAAGAAGTGACAGCGTCATATAATACTCTCTCTTCCTGTGAAAGAACTAGCGGAATATTACGGACTTTTCGTTTCGTAAAGTTAACTGGACCTTCGCCACGCCGATTGCGGATCATCACCTTCGATAGTTCGTCCCGTAGCTGACCTTCATTCTTAGGTTGGCGTTTATCAACGACGAAATTCGAAGCGAAATCACCCTGATTTCCAAGTTGCCCCGGTTTCAGTAAAGTGATCAAATTAAATAGCTCGCCCAGATCATTCTGAACGGGAGTGGCGGTTAGGAGCAGGCAATATTTTTTGCGTAATTGCTGTACAAATAAATAATTGGTTGATTTCTTATTCTTCAGCTTGTGGGCTTCGTCAATAATCAACATGTCATATTCATTTTCCAGCAGCATTTCTTTATGTGGATCGCGTTTCGCGGTGTCCATAGATGCGACGACAATCGCATTTCCCCAGGAATATGCTTTTTTCTGTGCAACAGCAGAGATGCCAAACTTGGCATTCAGCTCGCGGACCCACTGCAATACGAGGGAAGCGGGTACCAGAATAAGCACTTTAGAGACGAGACCGCGTACAAGATATTCCTTGAGTACAAGTCCTGCTTCAATCGTCTTTCCTAGTCCAACCTCGTCTGCAAGAATCGCGCGACCTGACATTTCAAACAGAACCTTATGCGCGGTATCGAGCTGATGAGGAAGCGGGGATAATCCCGATAAATGCTTCATGCATTGCAGCTCATCGAAGCTTGTTACTAGACCTGTTTGTTCACCTTGTACGGCAAGTTTAGACAGACGGAAGTCTCCCCACGGACCGCCTTTCTCCAGTTTAAGTTCTAGATCCTGTAGCCAATTTCGGTCAAAAGAAAGAGGAACAGGCAGTATAGGCGCTGACTTTCCACCTTTGTGAGGTAGAGAATTACGGAATAATTGCGTCATGGTACAGCCTCCTCAGGTGCTAATTCATATCATCTTTCGTAGGAGTAGTATGCTCTTAAACAAGAGAATTCATAACCTTCTATTTTTCTTGATAGCCTTTAAAAAAGAGAGTAAAAGCGAGAAAACTCGGCAAGGTTTACGATATTTCAGCTGCTTGACTCTATTTTCGAAAAAGACCTTCGATACAATATGTGGTATAGTTTAAAAGTTGACGCACACAATATATTGTGACAAAAGCATGAAAATGTGGTTTTTTTAAAGTGCGTAGCTGGTATTTGTTATTGACAAGATGAACTTCCTACATACACCGGTAAGGCGGAAGATAAGTGTAAGGAAGTTTTTGTTGTGGGTCACAAACGTAAGCCCACACCTTGAACTGGAACTGATATTTACTACATTGCGGGAGGTTTTTCTATTGGGTAAAGTGGAACGTAAGCAACGCCTGGAAGGGCTAAGTGAAAAGATATTTTTGGATCGTTATGCTTGGAAGGATGCCGACAGCAATAATGCTAAGGTAGGCGATGTTGTACTCGTTCTAACAAAAGATGATCCGAAGTTTCCAACGAAGGAAGTCGGAGAGATCGTAGAACGTAGCGGCAGAATTGTAACTGTGAAGACGCGCAGCGGCGAACTTGTGAAATCAGATGTGGAGAAGCTGACGCTTAATATAGAAAAAACACCAGAGGAAATGTGGGATCGTCTATCCACAGCTATGGCTTCTGTGGAGAAGACACCTGAGCTTCAAGAAGAATGGGCAGGTAAATTTCGTTCGATTCTGGATGATTGGAAGCTCGTACCAGGCGGACGAATTGCGGCTGGTGCAGGTGCTAGTGAAGAACTAACCCTGTTCAACTGTTATGTAATTCCTTCTCCAAAAGATAGCCGTGGCGGCATTATGCAGACGTTGGCTGAAATGACAGAAATTATGGCTCGTGGTGGCGGTGTAGGGATTAACCTATCCTCTCTACGTCCACGCCGTGCAATTGTGAGAGGTGTTAATGGTTCTTCTAGTGGTTCTGTATCTTGGGGCGGTCTGTTTAGCTATACCACTGGACTAATTGAACAAGGCGGTAGCCGCCGTGGTGCACTTATGCTCATGATTAATGACTGGCATCCAGATGTGGAAGACTTCATTACCGTGAAGCAAACGATGGGTCAAGTTACGAATGCGAACCTTTCAGTATGTGTGAGCAATAGCTTTATGAAAGCTGTAAAAGAAAATCTAGATTGGGATTTGGTATTTCCTGATACAACAGACCCTGAGTATAACGATGTGTGGGATGGCGATCTCGACAAGTGGAAGGCTGCGGGCAAAAACGTTATTCATTATCGCACCGTTAAAGCACGTGATGTGTGGCGCACTATTATCGAATCCGCTTGGAAATCCGCAGAGCCGGGCGTTGTGTTCATGGAATACTACAATCAGATGTCCAACAGCTGGTATTTCAATCCGATCATTTGTACGAACCCATGTGGGGAGCAAGGATTGCCAGGCTGGGGTGTATGTAATTTGTCCGCTGTGAACCTGTCCAAGTTCTACGATGAGAAGAATCATGATGTAGACTGGGAAGACCTCGCGACTACGACGCGTTATTCCGTACGTTTCTTGGATAATGTCATTGATAAGACCCCTTATCATTTCCCAGAAAATGAAGCGAATCAAAAAAATGAACGCCGTGTGGGTCTCGGAACGATGGGTCTTGCTGAACTGATGATCAAATTGAACATTCGTTACGGTAGCCCGGAATCTTTGGCGTTTCTGGACAAGCTTTACGGCTTTATGGCTCGTGAAGCGTACCTTGCATCCGCAGAGATTGCTGGTGAGAAGGGTTCCTTCTTAGCTTTTGATACTGAGAAATATTTAATGAGCGGCTTTATGAAAAATATGCTCGAAGCGTATCCAGAGGTTGGCGAAGCGATTCGCAAACATGGCATGCGTAACGTTACAGTAATTACACAAGCACCTACAGGTAGCACAGGTACAATGGTAGGCACTTCAACAGGTATTGAGCCTTATTTCGCCTTCAAATATTTCCGTCAAAGTCGTCTTGGTTATGATGAGCAATTCGTTCCAATCGCTCAAGAATGGCTTGAAGCTCATCCTGGTGAAGAGCTGCCAGAATATTTCGTGACTTCGATGGATTTGTCGGCTAAGGATCATATTCGTGCGCAAGCAGCAATTCAACGCTGGGTGGATAGCTCCATCTCGAAAACAGCTAACTGCCCGTCTGACTTCACAGTAGAAGAGACGGCTGAGCTATATGAAATGGCCTTCGATTTGGGCTGTAAAGGCGTTACGATCTACCGTGATGGTAGCCGTGATGTGCAAGTTCTGCAAACCTCTAAGAAGGAAGATACAGCAGAAGAGGTTGCTCCAGCTGTTGAAGTTGCAACCACTCCTGAAGCAAGTGTTGTAGCGGTAAGCCCAGCGCCTCAAGTGACGACGAAAGAGCTGGATAAACAATACAAGAAACGTCCGCAGGTTCTGCGCGGCGCAACTTATAAGATCAACACACCTTTTGGTATGGCGTATATAACGATTAATGATCTAGATGGCACACCGGCTGAAATCTTCCTGAATGTAGGTAAAGCAGGTTCTGATGTCTTCGCGATGGCTGAAGCACTAGGTCGTGTCTGCTCCTTGTTCCTCCGTTATGGAGATCATGGTGAGAAGGTAGAACTGTTGATCAAACATCTGAAAGGCATCGGCGGATCAGGCGCTATCGGCTTCGGTGCGAACCGCGTGGAATCTATTGCTGATGCTGTAGCCAAAGCACTAGAAACTCACGTGCTGAATAACACTCAGGATGAACATGTACCTGCACCTATCGCAGCGACTTTGGAGCTGGAGGATTTCAATGAAGCGTTGAACGCGGAGTTGAAAGCGAGTGTTCCTGTGGCAACATCTACCGATGATAGTCATGGTGGACATGGCGCGCATAACCACGCTTCTGCTTCCCGTGATCTTTGCCCATCTTGCGGCGGCGCTTCGCTGATTAATATTGAGGGATGTAAGACTTGCGGGAACTGTGGGTATAGTCGTTGTGGGTAAACGATAGAGCCAATAAATGTTATATGGGAAATGTGATGGATCATGAAAGCCGCAAAAACGGCTGCAAATGTTGATAGAAATGACTCATTGAAAATGAGAAATCATTAAAATTACGTGAACGGCTTTATTTGTCGATCAAATACAACCAAACATAACAAATATAATCTTTAGTTTGTTATCTTCAGTCGCTATATACGCACTAGAGCTTCATTATATAGAAAGCTATCAGGAGGGAACAAATAAATATTTTCTTATTCCATATAGGGCCAGATTGTTATATTGTGAAAACTGCAATCCTGAAACTATATGTGATAAAATATACGAAACATATTAAGGAGGAGTTATTTATGAAGTGCAATAAATATAACTGGGGACAATCTAAAGAGGGAAGCGTATCAATGACCCTATAAACTACGTATGCCCCTCATTTTGGAGGGTAGCAATTGAATTCATCTTATTCACAGTCAATTTTTCGCCATAATCAAATTTTATTGTGGCTTTGTGTTCTTTCTTTTTTCAGCGTATTAAATGAAATGGTTTTGAACGTCTCATTACCTGATATCGCCAATGAATTTAATAAAGCACCCGCAAGTACAAACTGGGTAAATACAGCATTCATATTAACCTTTTCCATAGGAACAGCTGTATATGGCAAGTTATCAGATCAGATGGGCATCAAAAACCTACTTCTATTTGGGATTATAGTGAATTGCTTCGGATCGGTCATTGGGTTTATTGGACATTCTTTCTTTCCCATACTTATTTTGGCTCGGTTTATTCAGGGGGCTGGTGCGGCTGCATTTCCAGCACTTGTGATGGTTGTTGTTGCCCGCTATATTCCAAAAAAAAATAGGGGTAAAGCGTTTGGCCTTATCGGATCCATCATAGCAATGGGAGAAGGTGTCGGACCAGCTATCGGTGGGATGATTGCTCATTATATCCATTGGTCTTATTCACTGCTTCTTCCAACTGTGACGATTATCACTGTCCCTTTCCTTATAAAGATATTGAAAAAGGAAGAGACAATGAAAGGCTCTTTTGATATTGTAGGAATTATATTTATGTCTATAGGTATTGTATTTTTCATGCTGTTTACGACATCTTATACCATTTCCTTTCTTATCATCAGCTTTCTTTCTTTTCTGATATTTGTTAAACATATTATGAAAGTATCTAACCCTTTTGTTGATCCTGCACTGGGGAAAAATGCTTCATTTATGATAGGAATCATTTGTGGAGGACTTATATTTGGTACTGTAGCAGGATTTGTCTCTATGGTCCCTTATATGATGAAGGATGTTTATCAATTAAGTACTGCAGCAATTGGAAGTTGGATTATTTTCCCCGGAACGATCAGTGTCATTATTTTCGGTTACATTGGAGGATTACTTGTTGATAGGAAAGGTCATTTATTTGTGTTAACCATTGGGGTTGCATTTCTTTCCATCAGCTATTTAATTGCTGGCTTTTTTATGGGAGCAACACCATGGCTCATGACAATTATATTAGTTTTTGTTTTTGGAGGACTTTCTTTTACGAAAACAGTTATATCCACCATTGTTTCGAATAGTTTGAAACAAAAGGAAACTGGTTCTGGGATGAGCTTGCTTAATTTCACAAGCTTTCTGTCAGAAGGGACGGGTATTGCAATTGTAGGTGGCTTATTATCGACAAGTTTACTGGATCGAAGGCTGCTTCCTATAAACGCTGATCAATCCACCTATTTGTACAGCAATATGCTATTTCTTTTTGCAGGAATCATCGTCATTAGTTGGCTGGTCACTATGAGGGTATATAAACGTTCATGAGGAATTTCTAAAATGGGCAGAGGAATCATTTTGATCAAACTTCAAAATGATTCCTTTTTTTGTAGAATGAAGACAATACTCAACCCCTGAAAATTTATATGCACCATTTATATAATAAAGGAACCCATTTGATGAATAAGTAACAAGCAATAATAAAAATAGCTATAATGAAGATTCGACAAAATTAGGTGAATTATGCGTGTATATACTCCAATGGTGGATTTCTCAACTTCATTGATTCATTTTAGATTTGTTGAGTGACATTTAAGTCTGGTTCGCAAGTTTGATGAGACAAAAAGCTTGCTTATCAAGGAATTTCGTAGCATAAATTTGCAGTATTCATGATCCATCACAGAAAACTAGAAATGTGACTATGCATAGCTACTAAAAGCAAGCGATCATCGAGAGGAAGTGTTAACCTTTTATCTCAATGGATCGCTTGTTTTTTTATTATTGATGATGTTATAAGAAACAAAAGCAACAAGAATCAAAAATTATAGATAATCATTGAGAGGTTTTAACTATATGAGTTTGATAATTAGTGTAATTCAAAAGGGGAGTATAATTGTAGATACTAATTTTTTGGAGGAGCAGGTACCCGCACCACATAATAATTTGTTTGGTTTCGAATCATGCAGAAAAACTCTCTGGGGAAATGATTTAATTAGTGAACTCGGATGTGAGTTAATATATTCTTTAAAAAATACGAATATTTTTGCATTTGATGAAGGAATAGAAAAACTGGAAAGTGAATTCCTTATTTTGCTTGATAATTTAGATACTATAGAACTACATACAGACTATGATAAAGAATTTATTGAATTTAGGGTAAGAAATGCTTTGGAAATGATAAAGGTAGTACTTAAAGAAAAAGATAAGGTTGGAATTGCGATTTGGTAAGTCACAACGTATTTACGCGGAATGTTTGGTCTGTGAACTCTGTGTTCTGACTAAGCTTTTTAACACAAAAAACACGCGTACTTGTCTAACAAAGGTACGCGTGTTTTTGTTATTCCACTACGAGAGGAATTATTTTTACATATCTAAATTTTTGAATGCATAAGGCAATAAATCCCTTAAACTCAGCTCTAAGATTTCTTTTTTCTCATTGGTTAAATAGACAGGCATGTCGGGCAAACAGAATTCCGATAATACTTGTCTGCAGATACTGCATGGCGGCAGAAAATCCATTGTGTCACCTGCTACAGCTATAGCCTGAAAATCACCTTTAGTATAGCCCTTTGTAATAGCTGTGAAGATTGCTGTTCTCTCTGCACAATTAGTAGCACCAAAAGATACATTTTCTACATTTACTCCATTAATAACATTTCCATCTTTAAGTAATAAGGCTGCTCCAACTGGAAATTTAGAATAAGGGGCATAAGCAGCTTTCTTTGTGTTACGTGCGCTTTCCATCAATTCTTCTTTATTCATAATACTCACCCTTTTTAAATAAGAATGAACCTTTCGGTCCCCTTATCGCCAACTTTAAGGTTGGCAGGACTTCTAATATTATAGTCAGACCAAATGGTTGTCAACATTAAGATCTAGAAGCTCCGCCTCCATGATGTACTACTCGATAAGTTCCAATAGGGAATCATAGCCTTAAGATATAACTAGATATAGTAAATATAAGTTATACATATTAAGCCTGCCATGGTAGCCTTAATTTATAAGAGACGAGTAGAGGAGTTTTTAATTTGGGAGCCGCAGAGAACACATTTAAACAAAAAATATTGAGCAAGAAACCTGGTATTTTAACATATGGGATGACACCACCGAAGGCAAGCCATTCACCAGAAAAGATATCAGAAATTGCACAGAAACAGGTTGAAAGACTTAAAAACGTTGATTTAGATGCTTTAATTCTTTACGACGTCCAGGAGGAAGCAGAAAGAGTTGATCATGAAAGACCTTACCCATACTTACCAACGATTGATCCGGCTATCTATGGTGATAAATATCTAAGACAAGTGGAGGTCCCGAAAATAATTTATCGGTGTGTCGGTAATGATACAAGAGCTTCGTTCGCGGATTGGATTAAGACTGACGAAAGTGAAGACAGATTTTCCGTGTATGTGGGCGCTTCGTCAAGTAAGCAAGAGGTGAAATTAAATTTACCAGATGCTTATAAGCTAAGCAAACAGTTAAATAGTAATTTGAATTTTGGAGGAGTTGTCATTCCTGAAAGACATATAAAAAAGAATGATGAGCATACACGGGTTGTCGAAAAGATTAACAATGGATGCAACTTTTTTATCACTCAGGCAACTTATAATGTAGAGGCATCAAAGAATTTATTGTCTGATTTATATTATTACTATACAAATCAGGGTTTTGAAATGGTTCCTATTTTATTTAATCTTGCACCATGTGGCACAGCGAAAACATTACAATTTATGAAATGGTTGGGGATCAGTATCCCGGGATGGTTAGAAAACGAGTTGAAATACTCGAACGACATTTTGGATAAATCAATTCAGCTATCTCAAAAAATATTTGAAGAACTATTTGAGTTCGGGCTGGAGAAGGGAATTCCAATCGGATGCAGCATTGAAAGTGTTTCAACAACTAAGTTGGAAATTGAAGCATCCATACAGCTTGCTAAAGATGTAAAGGCATTTCTAGATAAAAAGCTGTTGAGTCTAGAAAGTAGATGATTTATTGTTTTAAGGAGATTAGAAATATTAACGTTATCGCATTGAATAAACTACTAATGAAGAGCTTTCATTGAGCCGGTAATCCTTTCTGTTAAGGGTTACCGGTTTTTTATAAGTTAATAGGGACATGATCATCATCTCAATAGCTTGTCTAGTGTCTTTCTTGCATTATTGTAGCTAAATCCTTCATCGAGGATGGTTACGTCATTGGATAATATGGATCTTCGGGCGTTACCGCATGCTGTCGGTGGTGAGAGATTCTGTACAAGCTACTAGATTTCGGCTACGATTCTTATATAACAGATTGATTGAATGGATGGTAGAAATATGTATTGTAAACTGTCAGAAGCATCACCAATCACCATCGGACTGCTAGCACATGTTGATGCCGGCAAAACCACCTTCGCAGAGCAGCTCCTATACCATGCTTCCGGAATTAAGACTCGGGGGAGAGTCGATCATCAGGATGCCTTTTTGGATAGTCATGAGATGGAGCGGGCACGGGGGATAACGATTTTTGCTGACCAGGCGGTGATGAAATATAACGAACAATCGTATCAACTCATTGACACACCGGGGCATGTCGATTTTTCAGCTGAGATGGAGCGCGCTTTACAGGTCATGGATTATGCGGTAGTCATCTTAAGTGCTGTGGAGGGCATTGAAGGGCATACCGAGACGGTCTGGCAATTGCTACAGGAATATGGCATACCCACTTTTATATTTATTAACAAAATAGATCGTACAGGTGCTGACGTCCAGCGTGTGCTAAAAGCGTTAAGGCAGCAATTTTCGCCGGATATGTTGTATTTGGCAAAAGGTCTAGATCAGAGCATGCTGCCTGAAGAGGTCATTACCGCCGTTGCTGAGCGAGATGAAGCCTTGATGGAGGCATATCTCGAAGACAACATTTATCCTGGGCAGGTATTGGCTACGCTGAAACAAATGGTTAAAGAACGTGTGGTTTTTCCCGTTATGAGTGGAGCAGCTCTATTGGATCAGGGGATTGCGGAATGGATGCAGACGATGCAACTACTAATGGAATCGACTTATGAAGTAAACGCAGTATTTGGGGCACGAGTATATAAGGTGCGTCATGAGCTACAAGGCACGCGACTGACTTTTATGAAGATTTTAGCTGGAAAATTACGGGTACGGGAGGATATCTGCTATAGCACTTCAGAACATGAAGAGTTAAGCCAGAAAATCACTTCTATTCGTATCTATCATGGGGGGAAATATACTTCATGCGATGAAGCCTCCGCGGGACAGCTTGTTGCCGTTACGGGCCTAACCGATGCGGCCATTGGACTGGGTATAGGTAATCATTCAGATCAAGTAGAATCCCGTCTTGTGTCAGCATTGAAATCCAAAGTTGTATTCAATTTGGGGATATCATCCAGAGAAGTGCTACGCTATTTCATGATCCTGCAAGCCGAAGACCCTACGCTGCAAGTGACATGGGAGGACAAGCTGGAGGAGATTCATGTTCATGTGATGGGAATGATCCAGCTAGAGGTACTTCAGCAGGTGGTGTTAGACCGTTTCCAGCTCAAGGTAACGTTCTCAAAGCCAGAGATATTATACAAAGAGACGATCGCAGAGACTGTGATTGGCTGTGGGCATTTCGAACCTCTTAAGCATTATGCAGAGGTGCATCTCCGGCTTGCGCCTGCGAAACGTGGTGAGGGAATTACATATCGCAGTACATGCCATGTTGAGCAGCTCAGCACAGGGTATCAGCATCTCGTCGGTCAGCATTTACTTGAAAAGGACCATCGTGGAGTTCTTACCGGCTCTCCCGTCACCGATCTGCATGTAACGCTTTTAACCGGGGCAGCGCATCAGAAGCACACTCATGGCGGTGATTTTCGGGAGGCAACACTTCGGGCACTGCGGCAGGGATTGGAGCAAGCGAACACTATTCTACTGGAACCCTATTATCAATTCAAAATCAAAATCGATGCAGAGCTTATCGGACGCGTAATGTCTGATATACAGCTTGCCCATGGTGAATTTGACCCGCCAGAAATGCTAGGTGAATCCATGCTTATTCAGGGACGTGCGCCTGTCGCGACGTTCATGCATTATGCAGTAGAACTTGCTTCATTCACGAAGGGCAAAGGAGCAATCTCGATGAAGTTAGGCGGTTATCAGCCATGTCATAACCCAGAACAGGTCATCGCAAGGATTGGATACGACCGCAGCGCTGATCCTGAGTACACCTCCAGCTCTATGTTCTGTGCAAAGGGAGCGGGATATAGCGTTCCTTGGGATGAAGCGCCTTCGTATATGCATTTGAAGATTCAGGAATAGAAGTGAGAGAGACAGGTATTGCCGCAGACCTTGTGGCATACAGCAGCCGATTACGCGAAGCAGCATCTCTAGGAGTACTTATCTCACCCGGAGGTTGAGCGTATCGTTGTCATTAAGTTAGTCATTTCGAAACATCATGAAAAAAAGTGCACAAACCAATCACGGTTTGTGCACTTTTTTCATGAGAAAGCAGTCTAGGAATTATCCTTCACCCCAATATTTCTTTGTCCCCATTCAACAACGGATTCAATTAAAGGCACTAATTCTTTTCCAGATGAAGTCAGAGAATACTCAACTCTTGGTGGCACTTCGTTATACTGCTCCCGATGAATGATTCCATATTCTATAAGATCCCTCAGTGAGTTGGTTAAGGTAGTTCCTGTTATTCCATGCAGTCTTCTTTTTAACTCGTTATAGCGTATGTTGTCGTTCTCACTAAGAATGGCTAGGATCGGGAGGTTCCACTTTCCGCTGATTACATGGAATGCGAAGGTTGCAGGACATAATTGACCAAGTCTAAATTCGTATTTCATACATAACTCCTGTCCAATAGTATTATAAAAGATACTTAGTATTAAAAATAAACGTACTTGTTTGAATTTGTATTGGTATTATAATACTCCCATACAAAGAACTTCTACAAGAGGGCACTTTCTTTGATTCTCCAGTGAAAGGTGATTTATATATGAATAATTCAAATATGATGTGTGACCTTAAAACCGGTGTCTGTGGGCCAGGGGATGAAGAGCAAATGGAAATGATCGACTTTAATCTACAGTCCCCCAAAATCACACTTTACTATGCAACAGATCCGATCTGTTCCCACTGTTGGGCGCTTGAGCCGGTACTCAATCGTTTTATTCTGCAGTATGGTCAATATTTTAACGTGAAGACGATTATGGGTGGTTTGCTTTCTAGCTGGCATGGTTTTGCAGATGTCTCCAATGGCATTCAACAGCCTTCAGATGTTGCGGAGCATTGGAGAGAAGTCGGTTTACATTCACGTATGCCTATCGATGGTTCTTTGTGGAAAAACAATCCGATCCTTTCTTCGTACCCGCCATCTAGAGTATACAAGGTTATACAAAATACATTTCCAGGTAAAGAAAATGAGTTTTTGCGTCAGGCAAGAGAAGCTGTATTCGCCTTCAATCAGAATATTGGAGAGGAGCAAACATTAGTTGATATAGTCAACAACATTGGACTAAATGGCGAAAAAATAGTGGCGGATGCTGCTCTTGGATCGGCACAAGATTTGTTAGAGCAGGATTTTGAGTTAGCAGGCAGACTTGGTGTACGTGGATTTCCAACTATTATCATGGTGAATGAAGAGAATAAAGGTGTTAAAATTGTGGGGGCACGATCATTAGAAGCCTATGTCGACGGACTTCAACAAGTTTACAATGGAGATGTAAAGGCTGAAAATGTTCCACCTCTCTCTGAACTTATCAAGGAAGGAAACATTTTGTTCTCCAAGGAAATTGAAGTGTTGTATGATATTGAATCTAGTGATATGGAGTCATTTATAGCCACGGAAATGATAGAGGGGTCATACAGTATTAAGCGGGTTTTAGGTGAATCATACGTAGTATCTTAATTATAATGAAAGAAGCCAGTAACCCAAATTACTTTGGGTTTACTGGCTTCTTTGGCATTTGCGAGGTGGATCTGAGATCGCAAGTGATGATCTGGAGAAACCGCTTGGACGTCCAGCTACTCCGGTAAAAGAAGCAATCCAACTAATTGTTAGCGATTTATCCCAAACCGAAAAATAAGCTATTACAACATAAAAAATAGAATTTGATAAACGAAATAAGAGGAGGAAATAATGGAAAATGATAAATTAAATATCGGAATTATCTTGGGAAGCGCCCGTCAACAAGCTAATTTGAATGGGAAGGTGTTCGAGATTAAGCAGACCGGATATGGTAGAAGGCGTTCATGATCTCTTGCGGACGGGCTTAACTCATTTAGCTTTCAGCTTAGGCAGTAAGGAACAAGTCGATCTGCTGATCAAGCAATTGGGTTACCCCTATTCACCCATTCGTTGCCTCCGAGCGTAGACAAATGCTTGATCAAAATGGTAATACCGCGTCTTTATGTTATGCTAAGCCTAGATTTTAGATGAAATAGAGACCGTTAGGAGGGCGTTATATTATGCGAAAATCATGTATACTCCCAAAGCCCTCTTTTTCTCAAGTTAATTGAAAAATATGATGGTCCTTTAGAGAATTTGTAACAGGCCCTGTGACAGGGTATAATTTATTTGATATAACTAAGTAATCGTTGCTTAACGACTAATAAAGGGGATTTCAAATGTACAGAACAGTTCAAGATTTTCTAGGTGACTGGGCAAGCGCTTCTGCAGGGACGATTCGCGTTCTTGAATCGCTTACCGATGATAAATTAGATCAGGTAATTGTTGAAGGTCACAACTCATTGGGATGGTTAGGTTGGCATTTGGCGACCTGTCCGATGTTCTTTGGTGGTCAGGTAGGTTTAACGCTTACTCCAGTAGGCAATCCGAAGGAAGTTCCGGCTCATGCGGCTGTGATTGTTGAAGCTTATAAGAATATTGCGGCTAATATTGCTTCTGAGGTAGAGAAGTTGACGGACGAGCAAATGGTTGAGAGTGTTCAGACCTTTGCTGGATTAACGCCTCGTGGTGCTATGCTTAGATCTCTGATCGATCATCAGACACATCATCGTGGTCAAATGACAGTTCTCTTACGTCAAGCAGGTCTTCGTGTACCTGGCGTAATTGGTCCTACTAGAGAAGAACAAGCTCAAATGAAATAGTTATTGGTACTTTTCCCTAATGATAGATTGGCGACTAGGGAGGGTACTACGAAAAAATCTCGTTTCCCAGACGTTTGTCTTGGAAACGAGATTTTTTGTTGTGGATGTAGTTCTATCTATTATTGCTAAAGAATACAACTGCTTTTTGGCGGGGACGGTGATCTCTGTTAGCCTGCTTCAATCTGGTGCATATATTCTCTGGGAGAGATCCCCGTTATTTTCTTGAAAACCTTACTGAAATAGAAGGCACTCTCATAACCGAGTTTTTGTGAAATTTCATAAATACGACCTTCTCCTCGTGCCATCATTTCCTTGGCAGCAGTGATTTTGGTCTCCGTGATATATTCCACATAATTGACTTTAGCGACTTTGGAGAACAGATGGCTTAAATAGTTTGGACTGAAATTGAAGACATCGGCCACTTGATTCAGTGAAAGCTTAGTGTCGAGATTTCTTTTGATATATTCCTGGACATTTTTGACGATTTGTTCTTTATAGCTTTGTCTTCGACTTGAGAGAATTTCCGAACAACCGTCACGGAACTGAATCAACCAGCCGGCGATTTCTTCAATTGTATGCATCTGATAGATGGCCCGGTAGCCTTCCGGCTCATTTTCGAAGATATGCTCAACAATGTTTTCTCCATCTGCTAGTAGCGAAGTGGCCATATATAGAATATTGCAGGCGGCATCGGTGGCGGGTACCAATAAGTCGGGGCGGTCTTCAAAGATTTCAATCATTTTGGAGATGATGGTGTACAAAGCTAGAGTATCTAATTCCTCAAATGCACGGCGGATTTCCGAACGGGATTCGGAGAAATCAAACAACGGATGCTCCTGCTCTAGATGCTCACTCTCAGCAAAAAAAACAAAGGACCGTTCTTTCACAGCAACCGGCAATGCCTTTCGTGCTGCAAGGTAGCTCTCCCGCAGCAAATAAGGCTCCTCGACCGCAAACCCTATGGCACCAATAATCGTTACATTGAAATAATTATGTAGTACGGATGCCATGTCGGTAAGTTGCTTCTCAATGGCAGACATCCAGTGACTAGGATTGACTCCGGGGACAGGCAGAGCAACGGCGAAATTGCGCAAGTCAAGACTGGTTACATAGCAAGGATTGATAGAGGCAAGTGTATCCTTTGCCAATTGTACTGTGCTTGAGCATAAAGCGACCAGCTTATCCCCACGGGGCGGGACGGTGTCCGGACCCAGAATCCGGCAGGTACAGACCAGGTAGGCGGGCTCGGAAAAGTCTAACGCCAGATCCTCTTTCTGCAGGAGATACTGGTTCTTATTCTCGAACAGGTTGTTGAACAGGCGAATGAAAAACTTATCACGCTGCGCCTGAAGATTCCCGCGGTGAACAAGCTTAGGGTAGCTTTCCATCGTCTGGTAACTCTCAAGAAAAGAAATCGCCTTTCGAATGGATTCGGACAGCGCTTCCGGAGTAAGTTCCAGCTTTACTAGATAATCCGTGGCTTGCACCTCTATGGCTCCGCGTGCATATTGAAACTCTTCATAACTAGTCAACATAATGAACAACGGAAGTCGACCATATTTTTGGCGTATTGAAGCGGCAACTTCTAGACCGCTCTTTATCGGCATTTTGATATCGCTGATTACGATGTCCGGGCGGAGCATGTCAATCATTTCTTCTTCTTGGGCACCGTTGTGCGCGATACCGACAATCTCTATATTATACTGCTCCCATTTCAGCATAGACTGCAAGCCGATGCAGACTAGAGCTTCGTCGTCGGCGATTAATAATTTTATCAATTTGACCACATCCTTGATAGATTTGCCAATCTACTCTTTTTGTATAAATGGCAGAAGAATTTTCATTAAGGTATATTGGCCCACTTCACTCTCAATCGAAAGACCGTAATTCTCCCCAAAAGCTAGCCGCAAACGCTCATCTACACTACGGAGTCCAACGTTCTCGAACACGCCCTTAGTTCCATCCTCTGGAGCACACAGAATGGTGGAGATTTGTTCTTCCTTCATGCCTACACCGTTGTCTTCAATCGTAACCAGGATATCGGCAAAGCCACTTTTTTTCACTGTGATGAGAATATCTCCTCTGCCTTTGGGCTCGATGCCATGGAAGATAGCATTCTCAACCAGAGGCTGGAGTGTGAAGCGGGGAATCAGCCCGGAGAGCAGTTCTTCATCTTCTATTTCCTTCACCATCGAGACCGTACTGCCATACCGGTATTTCTGAATCAGAAAATAATCATCGAGCAGGCTTAACTCATCTCGCAGTGGCATCAGCCTCCGGTTGTCTTTGGCGATGCTGCGCAGCAGTCTGGAGAGTGAGGTAGTCATTTCAGCAATGCCGGTAGCATTCTGAATGGTAGCCATCCATTTGATTGAATTCAGTGTGTTGTACAAAAAGTGGGGATTGATCTGACTCTGCAGCATCCGGTACTCTAGCTCCTGTTTCTGCTTCTCATCAGCGAGTCGGCTGTCCATGAGCGCAACAATGTCCTGAGACAGACGGTTGATGCCCCGTCCGACATCACCTAGTTCACTTTTCCATTCAATATTACGGTCCAGCAAGAAATTGCCCTGGGCTATCTTATCTATTCGCTTCTTTAATTTTTCTACCGGAAGACTAATAGTGCGAGTTAAGTACAAGGTAATAATGCCGCTTAAGACGATAACGAGTAAACAAACGCCGAGCATTACTAGAATCCATATATTCGCTTTGGGAGCGAACTGATCATTGGATAAGGTCTGCGACAGAATCACTCCACTGCGCACGGGATAAGAGACCACGATTTGACTTTCTTCATTCTCCAGCTTGATCATGGACAGCTCGGTTTGTGGGCCGACAGGCTTATCATCAGTATAGGCTATAGGTTCATACGGTGTAGTCATCGCAGTTACTTTATCGCCAATGAGTTGATAATGATGATTGCCTAGCGTCAGCAGCATTCGGGAGTTCTTTGGCAGGGAATAACCCTTCAGCTTGTCGGTAATTAAGGAAGTATTGGCGAGTAAGTAGACCGTTCCAATTCGGGCAGCCCCATCTCCGTAAATAGGTAGAACAAAAGGAATTCCATTAGTGGTGGAGAGGGGGTCTTTAATCACTTGTTCCCACTGCTCAACAGCATCTTTATTTAGTCCGGGAATTTGACCGATATTGTGTACAGTAAGCGGAATTGAAGTACTGACGGAATTATCCACCTGCAGGAACTTTCCGTTGTTGCCCGTAACAATCAAGCGGCGGACATAGCTATTAGAGCGATTGATCCGAAAATCCTCCTGCATGGAGTTAAAGGCATTAACAGCATCCTTGGCGCTTGCTTTTGGAGAAACAAAATAATCAGTGAGTAATGTATTAGTGGACGAGTTGGTGCTGTTGGTCATCGCCAAAGAGGACAGATTAATCAAATCTTGTTCAATAATATGTGAAACTAGCTGTAGGTTGAACTCGGTCGCCTGGATGGTCGTTTTACGCTGATAATAGGTAATTAATTCATAGCTGAAAAAGGACAGCAGAGCGGCTATCAACAGCGCAAATAGGGTCATGATCAGAATAATACGGCTCTTAATGGTTGATTTTCTTACCGTTGTGAACACTCCTCTACAAAAAGCGGGGAAATATAAAGCGTTTTCAAAAATATCTTTCAATTCATGCATGTTTAAAGTTAATCTTCTATTTATAATATGCTTAACTGGTTTATCGATATCCATATTAACACCTTAGCATATTCCTGCAATTCCATACAGTGGAAGACAGAGGAGCTGAGAATTTTACATGTTTTAAATAGGATTTTACAGGTTTGAAGCGAGGAGGAAGAGAAGAACAAAGAAAAGTGAATGAACTGAGTTTGAAAATACATGCCATTCCAGAGAGGAAAGTCTTAAACTTTGAAATAGATCGGATGAGCCGATCCGTGTAAACAATCAGAAGGAAAAGGGGATTTTCAAATGAAATTAAAAAGATTCTATGGCATGACTTTAGCCACAATACTTTCCCTAAGTGCGCTAGCCGGATGTTCCGGTAATAACAACAACGAAGGCAGTGCAGCAACAGCTGCTCCAGAAACGAGTAATTCTGCAAGCGCTTCCGCTGATCCGAAGCAAGAGCCTGTGACCTTGAAATGGGCACTGTGGGATTGGGAAGCCACTGCATACTATCAGCCGTTGATCGATGCCTATAAAGCTGAGCATCCAAATGTAACGATTGACTATGTGGATCTCGGTTCCACTGACTACATGACAATGCTGAGTACACAGTTGTCCGGCGGTGCAGATCTGGATGTCCTTACGATTAAAGATATTCCTGGCTACTCTAACCTCGTGAAACAAAATCACTTAGAGCCGCTTAAGGGCTTCATGGGAGACCAGAACATTGATCCATCCTTATACGGCGGTACTGTAGAACAGATCGAAGTGAACGATGAAGTGTATGCGCTTCCTTTCCGCAGTGATTTCTGGATCGTCTACTACAACAAGGATTTGTTCGACAAGGCAGGAGTGGAGTATCCGAGCAACGATATGACATTCGACCAATATGATGAACTTGCTAGAAAAATGACCTCCGGCAGTGGTGCTGAAAAAGTATACGGAGCCCACTACCACACTTGGCGGAGCGCAGTTCAATTGTTCGGTATTCTGGATGGCAAGAATAATGTTGTTGGCGGCAACTACGATTTCCTGAAGCCAACCTATGAACGGATCTTGAAAGAACAGGAAGACGGTATCGTTATGGATTACGCTACACTGAAGACTTCAAGTACGCATTACTCCGGAGTATTCTATAACAATTCCGTTGCGATGATGAACATGGGTAGCTGGTTTATCGCGACTCAAATTGAAAAGGTGAAGAGCGGCGAGTCCCAATCAACCAACTGGGGAATTGTGAAATATCCTCACCCGGATGGTGTGGAAGCCGGTACAACCCTGGGTACAATTACTTCTCTGGCAGTAAATCAGAAATCCAAAAATAAAGAAGCGGCACTTGATTTCATGAACTTTGTGACGGGTGAAAAAGGTGCTAAAGTCATTGCTTCCACCGGAACTATTCCAGCGATTAAAAACGATGAAGTTATCAATTCCATAACATCCATCGACGGTTTTCCTACGGATGAGAACAGCAAAGCGGCACTGACTACTGTTCAGACGTATTTGGAGATGCCAATGCATGAAAAGAGTGCAGACATTGAAGTCATTCTTAACGAAGCCCACGATAATATTATGACCAAAAACGCTTCGATCGACGAAGGTCTGAAGGATATGAATACTCGCGTACAGCAGCTCTTGAATAATTAATCTTAAGAGACTCGGTGAATTCTAAGGGCGGGTGAAAGCCCGCCTTTTATAGCAGACAGTATAGATTTGCTCGAAGCTTTAGAAGGTTTGGAGGAGAAAGAATGCAGAACGAAACCATATTGGGGACAAAAAAGATCCCTAAACGTCATTTGTCAAAAAGTGTCCGGGAAAACCTGGTAGCTTACAGCTTCATTGCGCCGAACTTTATCGGATTTGCCGTGTTTACACTGGTACCCATGTTTTTTGCCTTTATCCTTGCTTTTGTGAAATGGGACGGGGCCAATCCAATGAAGTTTATTGGGCTGGACAATTTCACCCGGCTCATCAAAGATATAACATTTCATAAAGCGTTATGGAATACCATTGTCTACACCATCGGTGTTGTACCGTTCACTATGATTGTAGCGCTAGCACTAGCGATTCTACTTAATCAGAAGATAATGGCTCGTAATTTCATGAGAACCGTATTCTTTTTCCCTTATGTAGCCTCCTTAGTAGCTGTTGCTGCTGTATGGAACTTTATCTTCAGCCCTACGATGGGGCCGGTCAACAATATTCTACATACCCTTACCGGTATTCCGCTGGAGGATCTTCCCCGCTGGGCGGCGGATAAACACTGGGCAATGTTCACAGTAATACTGTTCACCGTGTGGAAAAACATGGGTTATTACATGGTCATTTACTTGGCAGGTCTTCAGGGGATTAACCCTGAATTGTATGAGGCTGCTGAGCTAGATGGGGCCAACGCCTGGAGAAGATTCCGTAATGTGACGGTTCCTCAGCTAGCGCCAACCTCCTTCTTTGTTCTGATGATTTTGGTCATCAATTCGTTCAAAGTCTACGATATCTTTATCAACCTATTTGCCGGCGCTGATAACCAGTTGAACGATTCTACAAGAGTTATGGTTTATCAAATCTACAATACGGCGTTCCGTTCGCTTGATTACGGATATGCCAGCGCCATGGCCATTGTATTGTTTCTGCTGGTACTTGGCATCACCATCGTCCAGTTCCGCGGCGAGAAGAAATACGGACAATAGGAGGATTCAAAAGATATGGTGGGTACAAATAAAGGAATTAGAATCGGCACGATGGTGCTAGTGTATATTTTGTTGTTTGCGACAGTGCTCTGCATGCTTGTTCCTTATATATGGATGTTGTCTTCTTCCCTCAAGCTGAACAAGGATGTGTTCTCGTTCCCGATGCAATGGATTCCGGCGAATCCGCGCTGGGAGAATTTCGTGGATATTTGGACCCGTATTCCACTGGATCGATTTATTTATAACACGGCGAAATTATCAATTATCGTAACGATTTTGCAGCTGTTGACTTCAAGCTTTGCTGCCTATGCATTCTCCAAATTGCATTTCAGAGGGAAGAATGTTTTGTTCCTTGGATATATCGCTACGATTGCAATTCCTTGGCAGGCTTATATGGTGCCGCAATTTATCTTGATGCGTTACATGGGACTTAACAATACCCATTTAGCAATCATTCTGCTACAGGCATTCTCGGCTTTTGGAGTATTTCTGATGCGTCAGTTCTATCAAGGAGTCCCAGATGAATTATGCGAGGCGGCACGAATCGATGGCTTGAGCGAATATGGGATTTGGGCGAGAATCATGTTGCCACTATCCAAGCCGGCCTTGTCTACATTGACGATTTTTACCTTTGTTGCTACATGGAACGATTTCTTGGGGCCAATGATTTATTTGACGGATACGAAACTCAAGACCATTCAAATAGGACTAAGAATGTTCATCTCGCAATATTCGGCCGAGTATGGACTGATTATGGCGGCAAGTGTGGTTTCTATTATCCCGGTAGTAATTGTTTTCCTGGCTTTGCAAAAATACTTTGTGCAAGGTGTTGCAGCATCTGGTATTAAAGGCTAGAAAGTATGGAATCTGGCAGTTGCAGTCATCGCATGCTGCCAGTTTTTTTTTAGCTTATTAATAAAATGAATGCGCTTTCTTTATGTATTGCCGAGAGGCGATTTATAGCAAAAGGAGGATTAAAGAATGAACAGAAAACACACCGTTAGAAAAAAACTGTTCTCAATGATGATGACCTCTGCACTTGTAGTTGGAATGTTTCCGGCACTCCAAATGCCGTCTGTATCTGCAGCTACCGTGGATAATTTCTTTGCAGCCGCCTATATGGGGGCGAAGACATCTTCTGGCACTACCTTGCCTGCTAGCATAGACATTGGAGGCCAGTCTGAGACAGTGAAATGGAATATTGGTGAAGATACCTTTGCCGTTCCTTATGACACAGTGACAGTCACGGGTACAGCGAATGGTGTGCCGGTTGTTGCCAGTGTAGAAGTTATTCCATCATCAAGCAATCCATTGATTTACTTTGTAGACAGCGGCAGGGGAGGCGATTCCGTAGGGAATGGTCCTACTACTTCGCCGCTGTACGAAGCAGTCAAAACGTTGTCCGGCAGCACTTTGCTCAACCAGTTACCGGATCAGAAATATGTCAGCGGAAAGACGGCCTGGGGATTTGATGATTCCATAAACAAGGTGAAGAACTCCAAAGACGGAGGACTTACCGACCCTGCTACTGATCCATCCATATGGACAGTAGGACTTCGTGCCGACCCTGCTAGCAATCATATCGTTTACAAATTAAAAGCGCCTGAAGCAGGGACCTATACACTCAGTAGTGGTTTCCATGATTGGTATGGCAACCGCACTCGGGTAATACAGCCTCAGATTGAGTATAAGGATACAAATGGAGCAACAAAGACGCTCTCGTTTGCACCATTTAATACCAGTGTGACACAGCTTATTTCCGGTGAATTCACGATTCCCAGTGATATCGACGCTAGTAGCCCCATGACATTGACCTATGCCTATGTCTCCGGTGAGAAGCCTATCTTGAGCTGGTTCGCCGTTGCCAAGGGAGGGATTCAGAAAGAGATCGAAGATACTCGGCAGACTGCAGCTTCTATGGTCAAGGTTCTGCTCGACGGCAACGATATTAAAGCGGACAACGTCAACGGCCTCACGTTTAAGGGATTTGGCGTACTAAGTGCCAACAGCACCAGTGCCCTGTTGATGGATTATAAGGCTGAGCATCCGGAAGCTTACGCAGAAATGCTGCGGATTCTGTTCGGAGGAGATCATCCCATTATGACGCATGTAAAGATCGAGATGGGCAATGACCGCAACAACTCTACCGGTCCGGACCCGGCTACAATGCGTACGGCCGATGAAGAGGCCAATGTCACACGGCATCCCGGCTTCCAGCTTGCGGCAGACGCCAAGGCTATGAATCCGGATCTTAAAGTGAGCATCCTGCGATGGAGTGCTCCGGCCTGGGCAAGCAATAACGATAAAATCTATACCTGGTATAAAAATACCATACTAGCCGCTTACCGTGAGTATGGCTATATGGTTGACTACGTCAATCCCCATATCAACGAGCATTCGCCGGATTTGGCGTGGACCAAACAGTATGCTGAACTTGTTAAAACAGATAACGAAGGTTTTGTAAGTCCAGAAGAGCAAGCGCACTATAACCAGATCAAGGTTGTGATTTCTGATGAAGTCGGGATCGGATCCTTCGGCGGCAGTTTGGTAAGCGACGCATCTCTAAGGGATGCCGCTCCGATCGCCGGATATCACTATAACACTGACGACGACAGCGCAGGCAATTTCAAAAAGCTCGCAGAACAATATGATATTGAAGTATGGAACAGTGAGGCACAGTCAACCTTCAGTAACTCCGCCTTCCGTCCCAACAATAATGTGAAAGATCCTACAGTGGAAGGAACCGGCATCGGCGGTGTTGGAAGTCCGCTGGAGATGAGCAATACGATTATTAAAGGATTCGTCAATTCCCGCCGGACACACTTTATTTATCAGCCGGCCATCGGCTCCTTTTACGAAGGCGGACAATATTCGTTTAAGGAACTACTTAGCATGCGTGATCCGTGGTCGGGATGGATTCATTATGATGCAGGCCTTGGTGTTTTGCAGCATTACAGCTGGTTCGCCAATGTAGGTTGGGAGAACGAGGATAATACTGCAGGGATTTGGAGAGCAGTCCCTAAAGCTAGTTCCACGGGTGCGACAGGTACAAACCCTGTCAGCGGACGCAACGGCACTCCTAGCTATATGACGCTTGCTGCACCTGACAGAAGCGATTTTTCAACCGTTATCGTGAACGATAGCGAATATGCCAAAACCTATAAGCTTCAGACGGTAAATATGAACTTTGTGGGTAATCCCTCATTGGAAGTATGGGAGACTCGTGCGGCAGACGCGGGTGAAGCTTTCAACAGCAATTATATGAAATATCTCGGGGATGTCGCTGTTGATGGCAGCGGGGTTTATACCATTCATGTCAAACCCTATTCGACAGTGACTATGACCACTCTGAAGAACAAGGACAATGAGGCGTATCAAACACCGTTACCAGTAGAAGGCGACCGCATCGTGCTCGATACCGACGCCACAGGGAGGATTCAAAATACAGCGGACAATATCCTGTATGCCGATGATTTTGACTACTCCAATCAATCCGTTGTGAAGATCGGGGCAGGTGGGCAGAGTGCGGGTACCCAAAGCTATATAGAATCCCGCGGCGGCTCTAAAAGTGTGATACCACGCTATACGCACGACCGCAACGGTGCATTCGAGGCGTATCTCCCGGACGGGTCTGACAACTATGTTCTGCGCCAACAGCTGGATACGGGAATTATGGGGCTGGGTGGCACTTGGAACGGTGGAGATCCCGTAACGGCAATCGGTGATAACCGATGGACGAACTACAAGGCCAGTGTTGATGTTTCGTTCGAGACGAACAATACACAGGGCGGAGCCAATTATGCTGCGATTGGTGCACGATATCAAGGAGGTGGCAGCTCTCACACTATAAACGGCACACCATATGTGCTGAAATTCTGGTTTGACGGAGGCTGGCAGCTTCTGGTCAATAATAATGCAGTGGCGAGCGGCAATGTAGTGAGCGGTTCCGGTGGAGTAAAGCTGGACGGATTTAACGCCGCATATGACACTTGGCATAACATAGCTATTCAGGTTGCGGGCGACAAAGTGACTGCTTATCTGGACGGTGTGAAACTGGCCTCTTATACTGATCCGAACCCTGAATTATCTGGTCGGGTAGATTTAGCCAGTGGATACTATCATGTTCGCTTCGATAATTTAAAAGTTGAGACGGTTGACGGCTATGCACCATACTATTCCGAATTACTGGATAATCTTGAGATGTTTGACCTAGCTGCTACACCGGGTCCTAAACTGAAATACAGTGGGTCGTGGAGTCATCAAAACGGCGCAGGCATGTATATTTACCAACGTTCCCTCTCTACTACTCAAGGTGCAAATGCTACGATGGAATATTCTTTTGAAGGCACGGGGCTAGATATTCTGGGACCGAATAATGGATCGGCTAAGCTAGAAGTGACCGTTGATGATGAAATTGTCATGCTGTCAGCCGATACCATGGCTTCTAAAGAACTCTACCAAACGTACACCCTTCGCGGACTTAAATATGGACAGCATAACGTTCAGATTAAGGTGTTAAGCGGCACATTGGTTGTGGACGCTGTAGCAGTAGTATCCGGTGAGGTAAAGGGAGCTGTGGATACAGCTGCACTACAAGCAGCGGTAACAGCATCAAAAGAAATTAATAAACTGGATGAATATTCTGAGAGAGATTGGCTGCTTTTTGCAACCGCACAGAACGCCGCACAGGAAGCATTGGAGAATGCTGCTGACTACAGGCTGGATCAAGAAGGAGCTATACATCTTGCGGGACGTCTGATCTCTGCTCAGAACCAATTGACTACAGGGGATGTACGGGAGCTTATTGCTCCTCAGGATATGGCTACTGCTGTCGGTAAACTGCCGAATCTTCCTGATAAGCTGGAGGCTACTCGTGAAGATGGATCCAAATTGTTTGTGTCCGTGAAATGGAATGTAGACGCAGTTAGCTTTAACACACCGTATGAAAGGGTAGCTGTAACTGGCACTTACGGCAATCTAAAAACCATGGCTTATGTAGAAGTGGTACCAGAAGGTCTCGTATACTTTTTGGATCTCGGTGTCTCAGGGGATGTTGTCACACCACCTTATACGGTGATCAAAAATTTCGCGGGCGATAGTCTTTTAAATAGTACAGCGGATCAGCTGTCAACAGGTACAGTGTGGGGCCATACCAATACAGGAGCAAATTATAATCTGAAAGGGCTCGGAGGTGCCGTGGTTATCACGGATAAAACTCAGACAGGTGTTTACAGTTCGAATACAAAGAACACACCTCTGATCTATACCCTCCTATTAAATGCAGGAAAGTACACGATTACATCGTTCCATCGGGACTGGTGGAATATGAGTAACCGCACGATGGATATTACGCTTAGTTATACTGATGCTGAGGGAAAGACGGTGAACGAAACGGTTAAGACCGGTGTACTCGCAGGTCCTAATGGCATCATGATCAACCACGACTTTACGCTACCTGTGAGCGGTATCGTAAAATATTCGATAAACAACACAAATAGTCAGGCATCTGTGATTAGTTACTTAGCGGTGGCGAAGGACAGGGCCAGCATTGCCAATGAGCAGGCTGTAAACGAGGCTAAGAGCATTATAGAAGGTGCTGCATACAGCGTGCAGAAGGAAACCGCTAACAGCGAGGACGGAGTCCGGACTTGGTTGCTCCAAACAATGAACGGCTTAATCGGGTTCAGTGGTACGGGGGTTACGATGGGGGATATCACTCTATCTTCGTTCCAGGAAGCTACTGATGACACGGCCGGCAGCTTCAGCTTCACAGTATCACTGAACAAGGGTGAGGCTAAGGCAGAAGCTGCGGCCAGCGGAACGATAAAGCTACCGGAGCCAGATATGACGCAGCCAGAGATTACTTTGATAGGTGAAGCCATAGTCAATCTGCAGATCGGTTCTGAATATACGGATGCCGGAGCCACTGCGTATGACGACCAAGACGGTGACATCACAGATCGCATCTCCACAACGGTCAGCAGTGAAGTGTATGGTTTGACCGAGTTAGATACAAGGAAAGCGGATATCTACACCTTCCATTACAATGTCAGCGATGCTGCAGGCAATTCTGCTGCGGAAGTCACCCGCAAAGTAATCGTATCGGAAGATCCGGATGTACTGAAGCCGGTCATTACACTGCTTGGTGAGTCAACTGTTCAACTGGACAATGGCGCAAGTTATACAGATGCCGGAGCCACAGCAGCAGATGAGCGTGATGGTGACATTAGCGAACGAATTGTGGCGACAATTACGAAGGATGGAAATCGTACTGAGACGATAGATACCCTATCGGCGGGTACTTATATTTATCATTATAATGTTAGCGATTCCGCGGGAAATATGGCCGTTGAAGTCACAAGAACAGTTACAGTGGGAGAAGCACAGCAACCGCCGACTTCAACACCAACGGTAGAACCAACACCGACAGTTGAGCCAACGGCAAATCCGACACCCACACCTACACCTGTAGTAACCTCAGGGCCAGTGTCAACAACGGCACCGACAGCAGTGGTATCGCCGACACCAACGCCGTTGCCGCAGACCACGAGGATTCTTAATAGTGACGATTTCTCAGCTCCGGTTGGAAGAGTAATAACGGTTCAGCTCACTGAAGGTACGGATTCCGTATTATTACCTGAGGGATTATTAGATATCACAGGAGTGAGCAATCTGCGTCTCGTGTGGAATACATTTGCTATCCATCTGACCCCAGAAGCGCTGAAGAGTATCCAGGAAAAAGCTGCTGGAGGTCAAACGGAAGGAGCACGAATTAAGCTCTCCGCTGTGAAGGTATCAAGAGCTGCCTTAGAACAACTTATGAATAATCCGGCTGTCAACGGTTCAGTTCAGTTAACTGCTGCTAGTGACGTAATTAACTTCAGCCTGGAAGTTATTAGTGCAGGCGGCACTGCCGTACAGGTAACCCATTTTGACAAGCCACTGACGCTTACCTTTACCGTAGATTCGAATGCTAATTCCGGTTTGCAAGGCATCTACTATATAGCGGCGAACGGAGCTCTTGAACTTATGGGTGGAACGCTAGCTGACGGAAAATGGAGTGCGGAAATAAAGCATTTCAGCCAGTTTGCGGTTCTAGAGTATGACAAGATATTCTCGGATGTCAGTGAAGATAGCTGGGCTAGGGATGTTATTAAGACAATGGCGGCAAAACATATTATCCAAGGTATTTCTGATACCGAGTTTAATCCGCAGGGGAACGTGACAAGAGCACAATTCGCGGCCATGATTGCAAGAGCGTTAGGCTTAGAGGCAGGAAGTCATTCAACGTTTGTTGATGTGGATTCCAAAGCTTGGTATGCCGAAGCCGTTGCAGCTGTAAGCGAAGCTGGCATAGTGCTCGGTCGCAGTTCGGATACATTCGCACCGGACAACAGCATCACCCGCGAGGAAATGACTGTAATGATCGTTAGGGCTTATGAATTTTCACAAGGCATCAAAATGAATGATATTTCTGAGAGCTCGTTCAGTGATTATTCCCAGATTCATGACTGGGCACAGAAATCAGCCAGTTTCGCCGAGCAGGCGGGGCTCATAAAGGGACGCGGAAATAAGCAATTCGCACCTCAAGAGGGGATGACCCGTGCTGAAAGTGCGCAAGTGATCGCCAATCTGCTGAGACATTTGTAAGCTGTTTTTCCATGAACCTGGCAGCTGCATTTAGCGGCTGTCAGGTTTTTTATAAGTTCAGAGAAGGGATTAGAATTGCGAGGCGAAGATTAGTAGCCATATCAGCTTTTTTTGCCGTATTTTCCAGGTGGAATGCCCGTGATGTTCTTGAAAGTACGGATGAAATTTGCATAGTCATTGAAACCGGATAAATAACAGGTATCGGATACGGAGTTCCCGGCGGATAAGAGCTGTTTGGATAACGCGATCTTTTTAAGCAGGACGTACCGGTAGATTGTCCCACCGGTCTGTTGCTTGAACAGGTGACTAAGATAATATTTATCGATGTTTAATTCTCCGGCGATCTGCTCAAGCGACAGATTCAGATGCAGATGGTTATCGATATAGCGCATGGCCGATTGAATATGTGAAGAAATAATGCTGGGTATGGTGGTAACGGTACGGTTATAAAGCTCATTAATAAGGACCAGGATCTGAATCAGATAAGTCAGAGCCAGAACCTCACTGCCGTATTGTGGGTTCTCCAAAATTGCAATTAAGCGGTAGGCAAGGGTCGTATACTCTGAAAGCAGTGTTTCATCCATTTGTGCGAGATTTTGCTCCCCGGGCTGACGGTTCTGGAAACAAGCGAGCAGATTTGTGGTTGCAGTGCAGAAGGGATATATAAGTGGAGCTTTGAAATGGATTGTTAAGCGTTCATAAGGTTCTGGAGATAAATTGATGATTTTATGTATTTCGTGATTGTTAAATAAGAGCACATTGCCCCGCTGAAGCGGATAGCTGTACTGATCCACAAATCCGTTCACCGTGCCGCCAAGAAACAGGAAGATTTCGTAGTGGTCATGAATGTGAAAATCTCTGGTGGGTGAGATCGGTGAATTGCCGATGCCCGCCAGTATGTCGCCTTCGAAAGGCTGATAATACTGGGCATGTTTCATCCGGATGGCCCCTTTCAGATTGATAGCAATAAACGCAATAAATGATCATTAATCGCAAAGACATTGCAATAATACAACACTAAACTATAGAAGAAGATTACGCAATAAAACAAGATAGAGCTGGTCAGAACAAGAGTAGTAGGAGAGTCTGTACCTGCTGAATAGACGCAATTGAAAGGGTGGATTGTCTATGACTGGTACGAAACACCGGAAATATTGGCTGGATACGATGTTACAGATCGGGAATCCGGTTCTTGACGCTTTGTCGCAGAGAAAATTAAAGGAACGGCTGCCTGCGGAGTTTCATGGTGATAGGAGCAGGTTTGCGTATTTGGAAGCGTTTGCTAGATTAGCCTGTGGAATGGCCCCATGGTTAGAGCTTGAAGGGCTGGAGGGTGAAGAGGAAAAGCTTAGAGCCCATTATGCCGTACTGATGCTGGAATGCATTGATGCCGCTGTCGATCCATCTTCGCCTGACTATATGGATTTTAAGTCCGAAGGCCAACCGCTGGTCGATGCGGCATTCCTCGCCCACGCGTTGGTGCGCGCGCCGAAGCAGCTTGCCAGGCGGCTGAATGCGCGGGTCAAAGTTAATTTAATAACAGCCTTGAAGCAAACGCGCCGGACTGCACCGAGCGGCAGCAACTGGCTACTGTTCAGCGCAATGGTGGAAGCGGCTTTGTATATCCTCAACGATCCTGAATATGACCGGATGCGTGTTGGTTATGCGATTCATATGTTTATGGATTGGTATAAAGGCGATGGCATATACGGTGACGGCAAGGACTTTCACTGGGATTATTACAACAGCTTTGTTATTCAGCCGATGCTGGTGGATGTGGTGACACTCTTTGAACGGGAGTCGGAGCAATATTCCCAATTGCGGCCGTTGATACTGGAACGGGCACAGAGATACGCAACTGTTCTGGAACGGATGATTGCACCGGATGGAACTTATCCCTTTATCGGGCGCTCTATTGTCTACCGTTTTGGTGCGTTTCAGCTGTTGTCGCAGGCGGCGCTCCAGCATTTCCTGGAGGAATCGCTTTCTCCCGCGCAGGTACGCTGCGCCTTGACTGCTGTAATTACACGGACTATGGAATTTCCGGGCACTCTGGATGAGAACGGGTGGCTACGTCCGGGAGTATACGGCTACCAGCCAGAGCTTGCTGAGAGCTATATCAATACGGGCAGTCTCTATTTATGCGCATTTGTATTTCTTCCTTTGGGGCTTCTTCCTTCTGATCCTTTCTGGGCAGGAGCAGAATTGAAGTGGACGGCACAAAGGATCGCAGCTGGTGAGGATGTTATGAGAGATCATGCCTTGAGCAATTAGAAGGATCTAAGCTGGTGGGGCAAAAGGAGGAAGAAAGCATGAATAGACAGGAGCTTTTCGGAATGATCGAAAGGATGAAGCCGGTAAATCTGAGCTTGTATTATCCTGATGGAGATTCGGATGTTTTTTGGACACAGGCATCATTATCCGAGCTATTGAAGGAAGATATCTGCGAAATCCGCGCAGAGGCTCAGAGATTAGACGGCCAGCCTATACCGGAGCTGACGGATACGCTTTTTTCAATTTATGCGCGCATGGGTTCGAGGCTGGAATATGAACGGGTCTATTTCGAACGGAGAAGAAGGCTGAACACATATGTATTTATGACCTTGCTTGAGCCGGATAATGTCAGACTTCTGGAGAACCTGGAAAATACACTATGGTCTATATGCGAAGAGTACACTTGGTGCCTACCAGCCCATCTTCCTTCAGATCATAATGCAGAGAATATCGATCAGTTTATTGATCTGTTCTCCTCGGAAACTGCTTTTACACTGAGTGAAATTTCGCTACTACTGGGAGAACGACTTCCACAGCTTCTTCGATTTCGAATAAGACATGAAGTAGAGCGGAGAATATTTCGACCATTTATTGAATGTGGTCCTTATGAATGGGAGACTGCAAGGCATAATTGGTCGGCAGTTTGTGCAGGTTCGATTGGGGCAGCTGCCTTGCTGATGTTGGATGATCCTGCTGCGCTAACGGATATCCTGCTGAAGACAGAACGAAGCATGAGTTACTATCTGGAAGGCTTCGGGGATGATGGGGCCTGTCTGGAAGGTCTGAGTTACTGGAACTACGGATTTGGCTATTTTACGTATTACAGCGATCTTCTCCGGGTCAGAAGTGAGGGAAGAGTAGACTGGTTTGCAACAGACAAAGTGCGAAGTATCGCTCAGTTCCAACAAAAAATTTTCATCGGCGGCAATTTTGTCGCCAATTTCTCAGACTCAGAGCCTCAAATTCACATACATATGGGCTTGTCCCATTATTTAGCTGATACCTATCCAGAAGTAGAATGTCCTCCGCCTGTGCTTCGCGCTCCTTACGCTAAGGATCATTGCAGCCGCTGGGCTCCGGCTTTTCGAAATCTCATCTGGAGAAGGACCGGCGATGAGAAACAGGATCAGGATTGGGGAGCCGCCAGTTATTATCTTCCTAATGCGGGATGGCTTGTCTCGCGTTATCAGTCCGGAGGAAGTTCGTTCGGCTTCGCGGCTAAAGGAGGGCATAACGCTGAACCTCATAATCATAATGATCTGGGGCAGTTCATTCTGTTAGGTGAAGGCGAAATCTATGCAGCGGATCTCGGCAGTGGAGAGTATACGGCTGAATATTTTGGGGCTGGCCGTTATCAATATGATTGCAATGGCTCGCAGGGACATTCGGTTCCTATCATCGACGGCCAGTATCAACAGTCTGGCAAGGAGCATAGTGCTACAGTTCTGTATGCGTCGACTGCTTCCGTGAGGGATGAACTGACGCTGGAGCTGTCTCAGGCTTACGAAGTGGAAGAGCTTCAATCCTTGGTCCGTTCTATGGTTTGGTACAAGGAGCAGCGTCCTCGCTTGGAGTTAACGGACGAGTACCGGTTTAACGGTAAGTTAATGGGCTGGACGGAGCGGTTCGTAACCTGGTGTCGGCCGAAGATCCTTCGTACTGGCGTTGTGTTGCTGCCGGGAACTGATGTCGGCGGAGTTGAAGTGATCTATGATGCCCAGATTGTAGAGCCAGAGATTACCGCTCGTGAGTACAGGGATCATTTCGGCAGGGAAACGGCCTGGTATACTCTCGACTTTCATTTGCTTCAGCCCGGTGCTGTAGGGAAATTAGCATTCACCTTTCAATTTATATAAATGATGAAGGAACTAGAGAACAATTCGAAGAAGGCGGTGTTTGATATGAATATTACGGAAAACCAAACTTGGCTGGATGAAGCTTGGAGCAAGGCTCTTGAAAAGACAAGATGTAACAGTCGAAAGATCGGCGCAGAATTTCCACATGCAAGTCAAGGGGGGAAATATTTGCTGGAGGCGCCGAATTGGTGGACAGCAGGGTTCTGGCCGGGAATGCTCTGGCAGTTTTATTCTGAGAGCGGGGATGAAAGTCTAAAAATGATCGCGGAGCGCTGCGAAGAGAGACTCGACGAGGTGCTGGATGGCTATGTTAAGCTGGATCACGATTTAGGCTTCATGTGGATTCTTACAAGCGTGGCAAATTACAAGTTGACGGGTAGCGAAGCGTCGCGAATTCGGGCATTAAAAGCGGCCAACTACCTGGCAGCCCGCTTCAATCTGAAAGGACAATATATCCGGGCTTGGAATCCATGGAGTGTAGGGGAAGATAACAGCGGAGTTGCTATTATTGACTGCTGCATGAATACCAGTCTGTTGTTCTGGGCTTCTGAGACATCGGGAGATCCACGCTATCATCATATCGCTGAGGCGCATATGGATACTGTTCTTGAGCATTTTATCCGACCGGATGGCTCCGTGTACCACATCGTCAAATTCAACCCGGAGACGGGTGAAGTCGTGGAAAAGCTTGGCGGGCAAGGTTATTCGCCCGAATCTGCTTGGTCGCGCGGCACGGCTTGGGCCATTTACGGTTTAGCGCTTGCCTATCATCATACGAGCAAGCAGAGCTATCTGGATGCAGCCAAGCAGGTAGCACATTTCTTCTTGACCCGTTTGCCGGACGATCATGTTCCGCATTGGGATTTCCGCGCGCCCGGTGAAGTCGGCGAAATTCGTGATAGCTCCGCCGGTTCCTGTGCGGCGAGCGGTTTGCTTCTGCTAGCGGACCAGGTGGATGATTCGGAGTCCCATGTGTACCGGAACGGGGCTATAAGAATCGTGGAATCGCTCTACAGGAATTATGGCAGTTGGGACAATGCGGATGAGGAAGGGTTGCTGCTTCACGGTACGAGTAACTACCCTGAGAACCGGAATATAGATGTTCCTCTTATCTACGGTGACTTTTTCTATGTCGAAGCACTAGCCCGGATTAAGGCCGCAGGACCGTTCTATTGGGAGTAGGGGGTGATTAGGATGAATACAAATAAGACATCTTTCCGGATTAGTGATAATCCGTTAAAGACTCGGGTGGATCTGGTGATCGCCCTTGAGCAGCTTACGGATCCGCTTCGGGCGCACTACAGCAAAGGCGGCGCAAGGCTTGAAATCGGTAAAACAGGGGCGAGCTATTCGGCAGCAACTGCTGAAATGGAAGGTTTCTCGCGGGTGTTGTGGGGTTTGGTACCCCTGCTCATTGGTGGTGGAGACAGCGAACTCTGGGACATCGTGCTGGATGGCATTCGGCATGGCACTGATCCTTCTCATGAAGAATATTGGGGAGAGGTGAAGGATTACGACCAGCGTTTGGTCGAAATGGCGGTCTTTGGTTTCGCATTAGCAGCCATTCCGGAAAGGATCTGGTCGCCGCTTGCTCCGAAGGAGCAGGATCAATTATACCGCTGGCTGAATCAAATAAACGCTCATCCTTGCTATGACTGCAATTGGCTGTTCTTTAACGTTCTAGTCAATGTCGGATTCCGCAAAATCGGTCGTCCCTACGACGAAGGGCAGTTAGAGAACAATTTGAAGCGCATGGACGATTTCTATTTGGGCGAGGGCTGGTACAGTGACGGAATTAACGGCCACAGCGATTATTACGTACCTTTTGCTATTCATTACTATGCACTGCTGTACGCAAAGCTGATGGAGCAGGAAGACCCCGAACGTTCCCGTGTGTTCAAAGAACGAGCTCGATTGTTTGCTGCCGATTTCATCAGCTGGTTCGCACCCGACGGATCCGCACTTCCTTATGGGCGCAGTTTGACTTACCGTTTTGCCCAGTCGGCATTTTGGAGCGCCCTTGCCTACGCAGACGTTGAAGGATTCCCTGCTGGTGTGGTAAAAGGTCTGGTGCTGCGGAACCTGCGCTGGTGGTTTAGCCAGCCGATTGTTGACGCCGATGGTGTACTGACCATCGGATATACTTACCCGAATCTGGTCATGGCGGAGAATTACAATGCTCCCGGATCTCCGTACTGGGCGTTGAAGACTTTCCTGCCGCTGGCTCTCGGCGCAGAGCATCCGTTCTGGAAGGCAGAAGAACTGCCGCTGCCAGTCCTTCCGGATGTCATGATTCAGAAGCCTGCACACCTTGTCATCATCCGCGAGCCTGCTTCCGGTCATGTGGCGGCCTTTAATAGCGGACATTTATATACGAATGAACATACTCACACCTCGGCCAAATACGAAAAATTCGTGTATTCAACAGGCTTTGGATTCAGCGTGCCCCGCTCCGAATGGGGGCTCTCTCAGGGAGCATACGATTCTATGCTTGCACTGAGCGAGCACGGAGACAACTTATATCGGGTAAGACGCCAGAATATAGAATCTGAGATTATGGACAACGTGCTTCGCTCTGTCTGGAAGCCGTGGGCCAACGTCGAAGTTCAGACCTGGGTTGTCGCCGGACTTCCTTGGCATATTCGGATGCATCGAGTCGAAACTGGACGGTCACTGGATACTGCGGAGGGCGGATTCGCACTTGGTCAAGACGATGAATTCATATCGAAGATCGATTTGGCTGGTGTGATGGCCTCCACTGCTTGGGGAACCAGTGCAATCAAGGATTTGCTAGGTTGTCGGAAGGGCGAGTTGGTCTGGCCGAACGCCAATACGAACCTGCTTCGCCCTCGGACGGTGCTGCCTATGCTGACGACTACCCTTGAGCCGGGAATTCATTGGCTCGTTTCGGCCGTATATGGTTCCCCTTCAGAGGGGGCTTTAGATATTCAGGCTGATCAAGCTGATAAGGTCCTCAAGCATTCACCTGAGCAAGATTTGAAAGTTAAGTTCAGCGAGGGAACGGTAACCATTGTTACTCATTCCGGGAGAGAAATCGTCCTGAATTTACAATAAGTTGATTGAATTTGCTCATGCTAATTGAAGAATCGCTGCAACAGCTCTAAAGCAGAACTACTGCATTAGAGCTGTTGTTCGTATGTCAAATTTTATGGTCTCATCTTTTAATTATTGAGTTTTTTATCAAATGTTTTCTTAGATGGACAATTATGCTATAGTACTCTATCTAGTCATTTACAGAAGTATTGATTTATCAGACGATGGACAAACTGACTTGTGGCAAAACTAGAAATACTGACATCAATAATAAGATAAGAAAGGCAGGAACTCCTTATGGATAGCAGCAGCCTGGTAACGACGACTCTTTCTCTTGTTATAATAATAAACATATTGCTCTCTGCTGGCTTTTTATTTTTTGAGAGGAGAGATATTGGTTATACTTGGGCATGGCTTATGCTTTTTTATTTCATTCCCATTTTGGGATTTATTATTTATCTCTTCCTTGGTCGAAACTTAGCAAAGAAAAATTTCTTTGGTCTATCTTCTGAAGAAAGGAAATATCTACAATCCGCTGTAGATCATCAATTAGCTACATTAAACGATCAGCGCGAGGATCATAACCCTTTGCTCACGAAATATGCTGATTTGATCCATATGAACCTTGTTTCATCGAATGCGCTAATGACAACAGACAACGAAATATCTATTTTCAACGATGGTAATCAAAAATTCGATGCTTTGTTTGATGATATTAGACATGCCAAGAAAGAAGTTAATATTCAATATTACATAATCCAGCCTGACGCCTTGGGAAAAAAATTAAGAGATGAATTAACCATAAAAGCCAAAGAAGGCGTAAAAGTGAGGGTTCTTTACGACGAAATCGGCTCCAAAAGGCTTTCTCTTAAGTTTTTTAAAGAACTACTCTCTGCTGGTGGAGAAGTGGAGGTGTTCTTTCCATCACTGCTTAGACCGATAAATTTCCGTATGAATAATCGAAATCATAGAAAATTATGTATTATCGATGGAGAAGTCGCTTATATTGGTGGATTTAATGTGGGAAATGAGTATTTAGGTATAGATAAAAAGTTTGGGTATTGGCGGGATACACATTTTAGAATGAAGGGAGATTCGGTTAATCAGATTCAAGGAAGATTTATTCTGGATTGGAAACATGCCCGGAAAAATGAGCGCGTAAGCTTCGATCAATTTTCTTTTAATACGGAAGCACATGTCGGATCAAGTCCTGTTCAAATTGTGTCTAGTGGTCCTAACTCGCTAGTGGAGCATCTTAAAAATATGTACATTAAGCTCATCTTGAATGCCAAACGGAGTGTATATATTCAAACGCCATACTTTATTCCTGATAGCAGTTTTATGGATGCTTGTAAAATTGCACTTCTATCAGGTGTTGATGTCCGGATCATGATCCCTAATAAGCCTGATCATCCTTTTGTTTATTGGGCCACTTGGGCATATGCCGGGGAATTATTGAAATATGGAGCGAAGATTCTGTTATATGAAAATGGTTTTTTGCATGCTAAGACGATTGTAGTTGATGATGAAGTAGCGTCCGTAGGAACAATGAATATTGATTCCCGGAGCTTTAGACTCAATTTCGAAGTGAATGCAATTGTGTATGATGAGCAAGTTGCTAAACAACTTCAAAAATTGTTTGATGAAGATAGCCAGTTGAGTACAGAGCTTACCCCTGAACGCTATAAAGAAAGATCCTTAATAATCAAATTTAAAGAGGGCATTTCGCGTCTTTTTTCGTCCATCTTATGAACCCCGAAACTATATCCTCGGTACAAAAGGCGAGCTGTAGATTGTGAATTCACAGTTCGCCGCTGTCTATGGATTCTTCTGCGCTTCACACCATACCCTGTTTTGATTTCATGCACTTGAGATTGTATGTGCGACCGTATACCTTGGCATATCTGACAATTCGGTCAATCATACGGGTATCTTTTAGTTTAGTAAACGGGCACGGATCGGGAGCCGTATTCACTTCCAAGATCCATGGCTTAAGACGTTGATCTAAGGCAATATCCACACCGATTTCCTGAAGTGCGGGATAGACAGTGCTAAGCTGCCTTGCGGACTTCACTCCAATTTGCTTCAGGGATCGGATCAATATTTTACAATTTTCTGCGCTTGTGTAGCCTTTTAATAATTCCTCAATCGGATAAATTGTTCCTCCTTGACTCCCGTTTGTAACCACTTTGCGAGGATGCGCAACGCGTCCTGCAACCCCTGTTGCTTCCCACCCACCCTTAGAATTTCGCTGCACCATCACCCGAATATCGAAAGGGCGTCCATCGTAAACCAACAGCCTGATCCCCTTTTGTACTAAATAGGCCTTTCCTTGAGCCTCTCGTAAGATGGCCCGATAGGCCGTGTCGTAATCAGAAAATTTGTGTACGTGGGTACCGGATTGATAGCTGAATTGTGCGCGTGTGAGTTCAACCCGTATTACGCCCTGTCCTAAAGAGCCGCAGCAAGGCTTAATGTACACCATCTTATATTTTTGTAGCATTTCATAGAGCGTGTTCTTATCCATTTTTTTCGTAAGCGGGACATGTTTATTTAACTCTTGGTTTCTAACCAGCACCCTTGTCTTCGTCAGCTTATTGGATATACGGCTTATCTGCTTCATCATTGTGTCCCTCCGTCTCAATAGATCCATAGGCTATATTACGAGTATGCCTCCGCTTTTGATTGGGCGAACATCGAACAGTAGAACACACTGAAAGAAATCTACATATAATTATTGTAGGTATTCATCTATGGGCTGCAGCTTGCGGTCAACAGGAGGCGGCCATCATGCTGCTCGACAAAGAGAAATTAAAGGATAAACTGCTTGAAGTAATCGAGGTATTTCCTTGGTATAAGGAGCTGATCGGCGGCGAAAGAACGAATTATAGCTTAGAGAAGCTTCCGCTAATGACATCAACAACGCTAGATACCTATTATTATAATCAACCCATTGATCCTTCTTGGATCGTATACAGGACGTCGGGCACAAGCACAGGCCGTCGAAAAGCCATACTTTACTCTAAGGAAGACGATAAGCACTATATAAATATTAAAACGAAGCTGTTTGGTGATCTTATTGCGGGAAGCGGATGCGTTAGAGCTTTGGCGGATATGGGGACTGGGCATGCAGCGAATACTGCATTGTCCATTTTTGAGGAATTAGGATTGGAACCTCGTTCAATTCCCTTTGAATTGCCGATTGAAAAGCATATTGAACAGCTTGAAACCTTCAAGCCTGACCTACTGTACACAATGCCTTCCATTCTTGATCATATCGTACATGCTGCTGAGAATCCGCGCGCTTTCGGAATCCGCAAGATTATTCTAGTTGGGGAAATCGCTTCACTAGGGTGGCAACGGAATATAGCCGGACTGTTCGGTCTTGAACCACGCGACATTATAGATACGTATGGCTCCATTGAAATGGGTACGATCGCTTATTATTCCCATGATTTTGACAGGTACATTTTTGCCGATGGAATTTTTGCGGAAGGGATCGGGGCACAGGAGATAGGCGAAGAACTAAGTCCACTAAGTAATGACGAAAGTGTTCTTGTTCTAACCTCAACGGTTCGCAAAATGCTGCCAGCTATTCGTTTTGTTACTTACGACGTTATAAGGGACTTTAGATCTGTGATGATAGATGGTGTGGAGAAGCAGAGCTTTAGTTCTATCGTGAAACGAGTAGGCCGGGAACTGAAGCACGGAGAGAAAATCAGCCTGTACGATATCGAGCAGGTTGTTTACCGTCATATAGAAGATGCGATTATCCGGGTCAAAGTAAGGCAAAATGCACTGACCGTTTATCTCAAAAGTAAATCTGCGGATAACACCATTGTCCCGAAAATCAAAGAGGAAATTAGAGAATGCATTCCGGAAATCGGCATGATGATTCGAAACCATCTGTTGGATGATATTGAGGTCATTATAGTAGGCAAAGACGAGCCGATGGACAGCGGAAAGGTTAAGAACAAAAAGCTATATTACCAGAAAGATAAAGATCGCATAGAGATGGACTTCACTGACGGTATTTTGTCGACTATCGGAAATACACCCTTAATCAAGCTGAAGAGCTTGTTCTATAAAAGTGAGTTTGACGTCTATGCAAAAATGGAGCTGATGAACCCGGGGGGGAGCGCCAAAGATCGTCCCGCCCTGCGGATGATCCATGAGGCATGGAAGGAAGGAACCATAGGTCCGGGAAGTATCATCATTGAATCGAGCTCTGGAAATATGGCAATCAGCTTGGCCATGATTTGCAAATATTTAGGAATGCGTTTTATCAGCGTTATTGATCCTAGAACCACAGAAACGAATCTGCAAATTCTGAAGGCGTTGGATGCCAAAATCGATTATGTCGCCAATCCCGATCCTGTAACAGGTGAGTTTCTTCCTGCTAGGCTGAACCGTGTACAGCAGTTATTGACGGAAATACCGGGCAGCTACTGGCCGAATCAGTATGCGAATGCAAATAATTATTTAGCCCATTACCATACGACAATGAAAGAAATCGTGACTGAACTTGAACGAGTGGATTATTTATTTTGCAGTGTTAGTACATGCGGCACCATTCGGGGCCTTGCGGAATACGTAAGAGATCACGGACTTCGGACTAAGATCGTGGCTGTCGATGCAGAGGGAAGCGCGATTTTTGGTGGAAATAAGAGTACACGACGCTTCCCGGGACTGGGTGCCGGCATCGTGCCACCCTTTTGCAGAACAGATCTAATCGATCGTATCGTACATGTCTCGGATTCCGATATCGTAAAAGGTTGCCGGATGTTGGCACAGGAAGAATCTATCCTGGCAGGCGCATCCTCCGGTGGAATCATTGCCGCCGTGAAGCAGATGGAGCCGGATTTGACCCCGGGAGCTGTCTGCGCTGTCATTCTGCATGATAAGGGAGAGCGCTACCTCGATACTGTATACTCAGACTCATGGATTCAGAGCCAGTTCGGCCGGGAGATTTGGACTGAAGTTAGCGATAACGCTGAGTTGTAACAACAAAGAATCTATTTCGCAAGGAGGCGACGGTATGCTGTACTTAAATGATCGAGATATACAATCAGTAGGTGTAGATTGGCCTGCTCTTGTGGAGTCGATAGAAACTGCTGTGGGTATCATCGATTCAGGCGATTATGTGCAGCCGGTAAAGCCGTACCTAAGGTATAAGAATCCACAAAACCGGATTATTGCAATGCCTGCTTACGTAGGGGGAGAGGTGAACACCGCAGGGATAAAGTGGATTTCTAGTTTCCCAGATAATATTCAGGCTGATCTTCCCCGCGCGCATAGCATCATTGTATTGAATGACCCAAGTACAGGTCAGCCTTCAGCCGTCTTGAACTCCCCGCTTCCCAGTATTATAAGGACTGCTTCCCTTAGCGGAGTAATGATCCGTTACTTTTTGCAGGCGCATTCTGTGGAACAGATTCATCTCGGGATTATCGGTTGGGGGCCAATAGGGCAGTATCATTGTCAAATGGTTACGGCTCTGTACGGAGATCGTATCGAGCGTATCCGAATTTTTGATATCAAGGGTGTTGATTTATCAGCGGTCACATCACTTTACAGAGATAGGATGGAAGTGGCAGAGACGTGGACAGACGTTTACCAGCATTCGAATATCTTTATTACTTGTACCGTATCAGAACATCGGTATATCAATCTTCCTCCTGAAAAAGGGAGTCTTCTGCTGAATGTTTCACTGCGTGATTATAAGCCGGAGGCGTTAGCTTTAGTAAAAGCCATAATCGTCGACGATTGGGATGAAGTGTGCCGCGAGAATACTGACATCGAACAGCTCCACCTGGAACAAGGACTGACCCGTGCCGACACCCGGATGATTACCGATGTCGTCTTGCGCCACAGCCTGGCTGAATTCGGCGAAGATGAACCGATTCTCTTCTGCCCAATGGGGATGGCCGTCTTCGATATCGCTACAGCGGTGTACTATGTGAATAAAGCGAGAGAAAACGGGATTGGAACTGAGCTAGAGTGAGAGCAATTCTGTCCATATGACAGCGATAACCCGCTTATTGAGCGGGTTTTTCATTATGTTATGCACTAGCATATGGGTTTCATATGGATATGTTTGCAACGTGGATCGCGGTTTATTGTGACTGGTTGATCAAAGGTGCTTTGTTTATTTGACGGTATATCAGTGGGAAATGGACAAAATTCCAAGCGATACAATAAAAACAGCCCCGATGAAGAATACATCGGAGCTGTCTTGTGACTGGTGCAACTGATTAAAGGGTATAACCGAAGCCTAGTATAGTAAAACACTTCTCCTGATCTTCGGGCACCATTCTGATTTCTATCTGATGCTCACCGCTAGCTTCGTTTTGATATAGAATTACCGGATTGCAATGTGTCCAGTTGTTCACGTGAGGATCAGCAGTAACGGCAAGGCTGCCGTCTACGAAAATATCCGCCTTGCCGAATTCGCTGCTGCCGGAATCCTTATATACGAGGATGAGATTTCTACTCGTTATTGTCAGCTTGAAGCTTTGTTCCCCTGATGCCCTTGAATGCATCCAATTATGAGGGAATTCCGGAGTGCCGTGAGAGTCGGTATCCATTTCTACCCGCTGCAAATCGGTATCGATCCCCGAAAATCCGCCTACTTCGATCTTACCTGCGTCAATATAGTTTGTTCGATCCAGCAGGAGGGTTCCGGCAAAATCATTCCCGATGACCGGGCGTTGATCCAATAAGATCTCATCTTCATTCATTAGTGATTTATGGGTTTCGGTGAATAAATAAGCGAGACAATCAGCCATTACCCGGTGCCCCTCATTTGTCGGATGATAGATATCATAGAAAAATTGCCGTTTAGAGATGATGTTGCCTTCAGCTTTACTCAGGCGGAACTGCTCGGATACGGCATCCTTTACACTAACCATAGGAAGATTATAATGTCGGCCAATGGGGGAGAGCCGATCCTGCAGGTTCCAGTCATTCATAAACACACTGAACAGAAGGATTACGGCTGGCTGATGATCGGCGGAAAGTATTTTTAAGCATAGGCTTTCAAAACAATTGCCCTTCGTTTCATCTCCTTCATCGTTTACGGCAAATTCCACGACCACGATATCCGGTGTTACGGAACCGTCTCTAAGAATATCTCTTTCATAACGGATGACGCCAAGCTCGGAGGGTGTTCCGCCGACCCCAGCCTTCACAAAATGGATGTTCTCGCCACCATTTGTGCCGAATAAGTCTTTAAATCTTAAATACGATTGATAGGCATAACATTCTGTGTGTATCGGCTTAGCACCGGCTCCTTGAGTAATGGAACCTCCAATATAAGCGATCGTGACTTCCTCGCCCTTTATAGCTTTATTTATGGCAGTTTTTAATCTTTTATTATTGCCAGCGTGCAGCAAGGATTGTGTAATAATCTTTTGGTACTCATTCGATTCAAAAGCAACTGGTGGTTCAAGGATTAGCTCTGGAACAGAATAACCGTCATGCAAATAAAAAATAACACTCGCAATCGCCAGTTCGCCTGCGTGATTAAATTCAAAAGCAAATTTTCCGAGCACATCATCTTCTTCAGAACCCGGACAATCTGCTAATCTCAAAATAATCTCTGAACCGTCGGCTGGGCAAGGTACACGTAAATAACTGCCGGTTTCATATTTACTAGTTTTGCCCCAGTGCTGCAATAAAAAAGTGACTGGATCTTCCTGCGCGTTAGTCCTTCTTACGGATACTCCGATACTGTGGACTAATTTGCGAAAGCCTGCACTGCTCCCCAGAAGCTCCAGAATTGCATCATCTGTTACGCCGCCTATAAATCTGGTCTTGTCGATCAGATAGCTACCTTCCAGATAAACTTCTTGAGACGGTTTGCCTTCAGCTCTTGCTGTTGCTTCAATTGCTGTTTCATACAGTACAAAAAAGCCGTTTCTACGATCAGCCGGGTCCTTTGGAGCCTTCGGACCTTCAATCTGTTCGCTTGCAATGAAATCGTTATTCTTTTCCATATGGATCATCCTCGCTTTGTAAGGTTCACTTATTATGGATGCGCTTGCAAATGAAATGATTGTGCTACAGGGAGATACCTGTTAACAGTAACACCAAATATCTAGATTGTTCAACCAATAAACAAAGTTTCGTTTAATAATTACAAAAACTTGCTAGTTTACACATGGAAGTTGAAATTGCTTACTTATATAATGTGCCTAGTCATACGAAAATAGGATGCTTAAGGGGAGAATAATCATGCCTACGCAGGAATTAAACCTTGTGAAGCAGGGCAAAGCTGCTAAGATTTACTTGGATCCCAAAGGGAAGGATTATGCCGGTTTGCGCCGCGTGGCTCAGTCTTTTGCAGCAGATGTTAAACAGGTAACGGAGGTAGAACCTGAGATATATACACAATTGCAGGAATTGGATGGAACCGTTATAATCGCTGGATCGATCGGCAGTAATGAGCTTATTGATCGTTTAATTGCGGAGGGAACAGTGGACGTGTCCGCCATTCAAGGGAAAAGGGAATGTTATAAAATTCAGGTAGTTGATGAACCGACAGCAGGAGTGGACAAGGCGCTCGTCATTGTGGGGAGCGATAAACGCGGGACGATGTACGGGATCTATTCCATCTCTGAAAAAATTGGCGTTAGTCCGTGGGAATATTGGGCAGATGTTGTACCAGAGAAGAAAGCAACTTTGATCCTGTCCGATAACCAGCTACATATGATCTCCAAAGAACCTTCGGTTAAATACAGGGGGATTTTTTTGAATGACGACTGGCCGTCCTTGGGCTCTTGGGTAACTCAAAGATTTGGTGATTTTAATGAAGATTTCTATGACAAGGTGTTTGAACTAATTCTTCGATTAAAGGGGAATTATTTATGGCCAGCGATGTGGAGTGCCGAATTCAGCCTTAACGGTAAAAGCAATCCAATCGCCAACGCCCAGCATGCACAGGAATACGGCATTATAATGGGAACCTCCCATCATGAACCTTTATTTCGGGCAGGCAGTGAATGGCAGAAGGTATACAACCAATATGGAACAAGTAACCTATGGGATTTTGCCCGAAACAAACAGGCCATTACGAATTTTTGGGAAGATGGAATCAAACGGAATCAGGACTTTGACAATTTAATCACATTAGGGATGCGGGGAGAAAGTGATTCTGCGCTGGAGGGCTCCGACCAGGAGAATATTGACTTGCTGAAGGACATTATCCTTACGCAAAAAGAATTATTAAAGAAATATAATCTTGAGCACTCGCCCCAAATTCTAGCCGTATACAAGGAAGTGGAGAAGTATTGGTATGGCACTGCTGAGGTTGAAGGCTTGAAGGACTGGGAAGTCCTGAATGATGTTACGATCCTGCTGGCAGATGATAACTTTGGCAATCTCCGCAAAATCCCAACGGAACACGAACACGATCGGAGTGCAGGGTGGGGGATGTATTATCATTTTGACTATCATGGTGGTCCGCATTCCTATGAATGGTTAAATACGATTCCGCTGGAGAAGGTATGGGAGCAAATGTGTATGGCATTCGACTATGGCATCCGTGATGTATGGATTGTGAACGTCGGGGATTTGAAGCCTATGGAATTGCCCATTTCCTACTTTATGGATTTGGCCTATGACTTTGAAGGTTGGGGTACCGGAGCGATTAATCGGACTGAGGAATATACCAAACGATGGGTAGAGCAGCAGTTCGGATATGCACTGGAACAAGAGACATGCCTGGGCATTGCGCAATTGCTGAGTGATTATACCCGAATGAACGGCCGCCGCAAGCCGGAGATTATTTATCCGTCAACCTTCAGTCCAATCCATTATAATGAGGCACAGAGAGTTCTGGAACAGGCGATTAGGATGGAGAATGCCGCTGACCAATACCTTGCTCTTATTCCTGAATCATTAAAAGATGCGTACTACCAGCTTGTATATTTCCCTGCTGCTGCCTCAGCCAATGTGCTCAAAATGCAAATATATGCTGGGCTTAACGAGCTATATACTGGACGAGGCAGTGTATTGGCAAACACTTACGCTACTCTGACTCATGAAGCCATCAATAGGGATAAACACCTGGAGCAGGTTTATAATAACGAAATTTCAGAAGGAAAATGGCAAGGAATGATGAGTTCCCCTCATGTCGGGTATATTCACTGGAATGCAGAAGGGTGGAAATATCCAGAGGTGAGCACGCTGATTCCCGCTAAAGGCTCAATATTGATTGTTGATGTTGAAGGTATGGAGCAAGCGTATGTTGCGGGTACGGCAAAGCTTCCGGTATTTACAAATCTGCAAAAAGAAAACTATTGCATTACTATCAGCAACGGTGGAGAAGCGGGCTTTGAATATCAGGCAAGAAGCAGTGTAGCTTGGATCAAGCTTGAGAAAACATCGGGTTGGATCAAGGCTGGGGAGAGTTTACAGGTTTCTGTAGATTGGGAAAAGGTTCGCGAGACATCGACGGGTGAAATTACGATCTCTGGTGCCGGGGGCACCGTTAAGGTGAATGTAGCTGTGGACTGGACTGACATTCAGGATGTGCCAGCGATGACCTTTATCGAGGCGCATAATAGAGTGGCGATTGAAGCGGAGCATACCTCAAGCCGTGTTGCACAATCAGGGGTGGAATGGAAGACCATTGCTAACTATGGGCGTTCTTTATCCTCGGTTAAAATGTTTCCGGATGCTGTATCGTTTGAACAACCGGAGTGTGCACCTTATCTGGAATATCGGGTTTTAGTACAGCAGGCTGCAGATTACAGCTTAACGGCGTACATTGCCCCAACGAACAACCTGTCACAGTTCAGTGGATTAAAATATGCGATAGGCTTCGATGCACAGACACCAGTGATTACGGATGCTCTACCTACGGATTTTGAGGGCGGCAATCATGATAATGAACCGTGGTGCCGGGCGGTTATGAATAATATTCATACGGTGACCACCATTCATGCTTTAACAAAGGGGATCCATACCCTCCGCTTTTACGGATTGGATGCGGGCCTGGTTCTGCAAAAGCTTGTATTGTCCGCTGCGGAGCTGCCGTATTCCTATTTGGGCCCAGAGGAGAGCTTCTATACTAGGGGGACACACTAATTCATAGTTAGAGCAAATTGAAGGGTTGAATCCCCGAATGGTTCAGGGTCCTCCGTTATTTCAAGGCAGATGACGGAGGATAACCCTTTATATTTTTGAAAACATTACTGAAATAGGCGACATCTTGATAACCACAATGCGCTGCTACTTCGGACACATTGAAGCCACCTGCGGACAGAATCATCTCGGCATTGTTTACCCGTACTTTATTTATAAATTCTTTATAGGTGGAACCGGTGTTTTGCTTGAACAGCTTGCCAAGATATACTGGATTTAAGGCAACCAAATCAGCTAGTTCCTTGATCGTAACCTCCTCCGAATAATGATCCATAATATAGGTCATTACTTTTTGGATTCTCAGATCGATTAGAGGTGTCTCTTGATGGTGGGTTATGTTTAACAGGCGATACACGATCAGTTGAAAAATGGCTCTGGCCTTCATTTTATAAAAAGGCTGTTTGCTCATCCATACATGCGAGAAATCTTTGATGTCCGCTAGGATCTCTTTAGTTCTCAAGTTTTTGGTTACGGTCTCAAAAGGGAGCTGCACATGATTGTCCTCCCCCTCCCAGAAAAAATTAAACGCAAAGGAACGCATGGGTGCCTCTTTAAAAGTCTGCGCTTCCCGAATACTTCCGGAAGGTGCATAGAGCATATCACCAGCTTCAACCGTAAATTTCTCCCCATTAATAAAATAGTTCGATTTCCCTTCCACAATGAAGGTAAGGTCATGGAAATCAATTGTGCTCCTCGTTATCTCCCAATCCGGGAAGGATCTGCGGTCGACGAACAAAAAAACATTCGGAACTAGATTCTCATATTTGCCAATGTCCATTTCAGCCATTGCTCCTTCCATATAACTAGAGCCGTACGAATACCGATTGGTATATTATACCGAAATGAAACCTATTACGAAAAGACTCTTTTAATCATCGGGAATGCCGTACGCCATGCATAATAAAATCCTTGAATTGTCGGTCCGTTGCCCGGTCTTCCTCCGTAACCACACCGCCCCGCTGATGCGTAATAATAACAGCTTTTTGTAAATACATGAAATACAGGTGGGTGGATTTCTGCAGAATACCTAGCCACTTATTTTTTTCCTCGGGAGCCACTGCAGTTGTCTCAAGCAGTATAAGCCGTGAATACCAGCCTTCCATAGCTTTCATAAAGTCAGGCAGCTCCGCAGGATTCTTAGAAAGGGTGCTGTAGTAAACTCCAAAAATGGCATCATAGTAAATCAGTGACTCCTGATGATCTCTCAGCGCCAAATATTTATCCAGAATGTTCTCCAGTGATTGTACCGGCTGTTCAAAATCAAAATCAAACAGCAGCTGTCCAAACATCCGCTCCAGGTTCTCAACATAGATTTGAGCAGCTAATTCTTCTTTGTCCTTATAATGATGATACAAAGTACGCCGGGAGACACCGGCTTGTTCCGCAATCTGAGCCATATCTGTTCGCTCAATACCTTGAGCACAGAACAAGCTCAGCGCTGTATCCTTAATGATCTCCCTCGTCATTTGCATCTGTTTTTCACGCAAATTCATTGTTTTATATCTCCTGTCTTGTGCAAGTATTTCGCTAATTCTAGCACTATTTCTGAGCTGGCTTCGAAGTCGTGAGGAACTTGCTGCCCACGGAATAGGGTTTCTGATGGTTGACCGCATCACCTAGCCATTTCAGAAGCTTCACACCATCTTGTTCAGCCTGAAAGAAGGTCTCTCTGGTGGCAAAAGTGTGCGGAGTTGTACCCGTCTTAGCGTTCAGCCCAAAGTCGGTCAGATAGTAATAATAATTAGGTAAAGTGGCAGCCAAGGAAGATACAGATTGCCGCATTTCCTGTGACCATTCATTAATAATGCGTTGATCTCTAGGCCCTTTGTAATCGTTGATGTTGTTCTGAAAGTGGATCAGGATCTCGTCAAATACCGAGTAGGATTGCAATATTACCGCATTCGCAGGCAGTAGATGACCGTTCGCTTTAAATGCTGCCCCGATGATATCCGCTTCAGGGTTATACCCAAAGTTCTTAACGAAGTCTGCCTGCCATTCCTTATTCACAACATTCGGCCACTTGTCTGATTTCAGGAAGGAACTGTCTGAATATTGGAAGATCTCGGAGTCTTTGTAATGAGAGGCGATCTCCGGAGCCCAGAAGGCGGACCCGAATCCACCAGCACTTTCACCTGCAATTAGCAGTTTGCCGGGCTTTTCCGCGTTGGTATATATCCAATCAAGGCTGCTTCGCACATTATTGCTGCCGTTATAACGCATTGTAAAGGTACTGCCGTCCTCTTTTTTATATTCAACCGTACGGTTACCGATATGAAAATCACCCGTCGAATAGGGCAGATAAACCACATTCCAGCCATGAAAAGGATTGTCAGGGTTATCCGTATCCATCATGCCTCTCAGCAATGTCAGCATATAGAAGGGGATGTTCGGGAAATAGTTGCCCGTATCTCCACCTTTAATGAAGTTCATTAGCTTGATGGGGTGCGCGGCGCTTTGGGCATCCCAACTGGCCCCTCCCCCGGAAAAGAAGATGATCCAGTTATTAGTCTCCCCCTTTTTATTCCAGATAAAATACTCTGATCCATCACTTGAAATGACATTTCCGTCCAGCTTGACTTTATTCCACTGATAAGGCTTCACTTCCGTGATTACGGGGGTGGTGGTCACCGGTCTCTTGATCACAAAAGCGCTAATCGCAAGAATAGCAATCAAAGCAAGACTCAATAATCCAATGCCTGTGAATATCGTAATTTTCCCCATTCTTCTCATATACATCTCTCCCTTAATTGGAGTATACGATACGTTAACTCATTGCGCAACGTGTATACTTAAAATGCGAAAGAAACAATCATACTCGAAAAACGGGGTGTCCTCGCAGCCTTTTATACATGGCTACAGGGACACCCCGATTTTGTATGTTACTTCATTTAATTAGGATCTACACTTCGATTTCAAATGTTCTAATTTCGTAAGGTTCAAGTACAAAGGTAATAACAGGTTCAGTATGAACCTCACCTTCAGGACGTTCCATTAGATTGCACTCTTGCCATGAAATAATGTTCAAGTCGCTCGTCATATCAATTTGCTGGCGGCTTCCGGAATAGTCGTGAACACGAACGATTAATTTGTGTCCATCCTCAGATTTCTTAAGGGCAGATACCATAACCGTATCCGTTGAAAGACGAATCATAGACTTAGCTTCCACTTCAGCTTGCCCCTTGGTGCTACGCAGTGGATTGTTGATGGACCAGGCTTGACGGACTGTGTCACCTTGTAGCCAATCACCAGTATGCGGCAGGATAGAATACATGAATGTGTGCTCGCCTTGATCCGCTTCAGGGTCAGGGTGCGTTGCCGATTTGATTAGGGATAAACGCATCACATTATCCTTGATGTCGTAGCCATATTTGCAGTCATTCAGCAAGCTAACGCCATAACCACGATCAGATAAATCTGCCCACTGGTGACCCACAGTCTCGAATCTAGCGTAATCCCAGCTAGTGTTCCAGTGTGTTGGACGCTTAACATTACCGAACTGGATATCATAAGTGGCTTCGGTAGCTCTTATCGCAACAGGGAAGGCTACTTTCATTAGCTGTTTTTTCTCATGCCAGTCTACGTTCGTCACGAAGTCGATACGACGATGCACAGCGTGTAAGATCATTTGCTGTTTAATCGTGGAATCCATATAGCTCCATGTGAATTGCACAATACAACGCAATGAACCATTTTCTATGACTTCAATGCTAGTGCAGTCGATCACTTCGCGCATTTTTTGCTGATAGTAGATGTCAATGTCCCAAGCTTCATGTGCTAATGGTTTATCCTCAAACACTTGGAACACGTTACCGTGACTTCCATTAGCTAATACTTGACGCTGTTCGTGTTTATCATAGATGGATGACAATTGACCTTGCTCGTTCCACGCTATTTCAAGGTGAGGCGTTGAAATTCCTGATTCATTCAGCTTGAATGGAGAGCTGGATGGCTCAGTAATTACATCTTCTACAAAGGAGATGGTGGTGTATCCGAGAGAAGGAATGTCGGACACTTCAATGATCCAACGGTCACCTTCACGCTGAGCTTTCAACGGTTTACCTTCTATGTTTATCCAATGTCCTGTTTCCATGCCAGGCTCTATAGTAATTTCTACGAGCTCAGTCAATTCCCAAGAAGCATTGTTCCAGATAGTATATTTACCGGCTTCACTTCCGTTCACTAGTGCCTTCGTAGATTGTTCCCATACAGATTGACCAATGGCTTCAGCTTGAGCATATTCAATCGTACTGTCTTCATACACTTCACGAATCGAAGAACCTGGAATAATATCATGGAATTGGTTCCGTAGAATAATTCTCCAGCCTTCATCTAGATCGGTCTGACGATAGTTCGACCAATCTTCAGACACTACACTTTGCAGTGCGTTTAGCCATTCCGCCTCGCGGTATAGCAGTTCAAGCTTGCGGTTCATCCGCTTATTGTAGGCTTGGCTAGTGTACGTGCCACGGTGATATTCTAAGTAAAGCTCGCCATCCCACACATGGACATAACGATCTGTATTTGCAACGGTGTCTTGCAGGTTACGGAAGTAATCTCCCGCTGTTCCTGTTTCAATCTTCGGAAGCCCTGGGAGGTCATTGAGTCTGCGGCGCATCTCTAGCATTTCACGGTTAACCCCGCCGCCGCCATCACCATATCCGTAAGAAAGTAACAGATTACGATTCACTTCTTTATCCCGGTACGTATCCCAAATGCCTTTTACAGTCTTAGGAATGATGCGGCCATTATAAGTATAGAACCAAGAATCTTCTTCAGACCAAGGCTCTGGCGTTGTAATGAAATGGGTTAATACTTCAGTGCCATCAATACCACGCCATTGGAAGGTATCATGTGGCATGCGGTTGTATTGATTCCAGCTAATTTTCGTGGTCATAAACGTATTAATTCCTGATTTTTTTAGAATTTGCGGCAAGGACCAGCTATAGCCAAATACGTCCGGCAGCCATAAATAATCACATTCAACACCAAATTCATTACGTAAGAAGCGAGTACCATACAGCAATTGACGGACAAGAGACTCACCTGAGGTCAAGTTACAATCTGCCTCGAGCCACATGCCACCGCCAGCTTCCCAGCGTCCTTCAGCTACACGTTCACGAATCTTCTCATAGATTTCCGGATAATCATTCTTGATGTATTCATAAAGCTGAGGTTGAGTCTGTAAAAAAGTATAGTCCGGGAACATTTCCATCAGACGGAGTACGGTCGAGAAGGAACGCGCACATTTCTCACGGGTATGCTTCAATTGCCATAACCAAGCTACATCAATATGGGTATGACCAATACAGGTAACAGTAACTGGCGAAGACTTCTCCATTTTATTAATTTCATCACGCAAATAATTACGAGCTTCCTCGATGGAAGCGTAGAAGAGCTCTGAACCTGGACGAGACCAGTCAATCAGAAGAAACGAGCGGTCAACTGTACTTAGTAGCTGTGTATACTCTGGTGTTTTGGAATCAAGTACGTTCAGCGTCTCAACTACAGCAAGCGCGGTAAAATAGAAATCATCCGTTGCTTCGTCCAGCCAACAAATTTCAGCCATACGAATGCCATGGGTTTGATCTTTCTTTGGGCCGCCACCTTCTAGTCCAGACCATAACCGGAAGGTCAGTGGAAGCTTCGTACCTACCGTTTCATCTGGAAAAAACACTTCTGTATGATTGGAATCTACACCTTGATAGGGCTTGCCGTTGTAAAAGAACAGGGATTCAAAGCCGGAGTTGTTTCCAGCACCCGTCTCGCCAAAATCAAATCGACCCAGTACCCTGCGTCCTGCCCAAGAGGCGGGTACGTCTATCTGTGTCGTTAGCCATAAATACAAATCGCGGCCTTTCCAGGTATCGCCAACCTGTAGCTTAGACCATTCTCCATCCACAGGTGGTTCCGCCGCAATTTCACCTTGTTCGTCAATCATGGAATTGAAAAAAGGAATGTGTATTCGATCCCGGTAACGATATTCGGAAATCTCGTTTAGTTGGGAGTTGAGTTTACGTTTGGTTAGAAACATGAGTAATAGCCCTCCATAATCTTGATGGGGGACGAGGATGATAAGACTTATAGGGTGATTACAGGTTTGTTTGGGGGGTAGAAACCAACTATAGACGATTTTAAGCGATATGTAAACTCATGATAAAGAAAAAGGTTGCAAGGAGGAAAGATTTACATCTAAAAATGAATGCGCTCCCATTGCACAAAAAGAAAGGTGGTGTTAAGCTTCTAATCCTAAAGGTTAGATTTTGAAGGAAGGTGAATTTGTTGAATATAAAGAAATTTTATCAAAATCATTTACGGAAAAAACTGTTTAATAAAATTTTAGCTATATATTCATCCATCATCATTATTACGCTCATTGCCTCTTCCATTACCGTTTATAAATACTATGAACAGACGATCACGCGTCAACATGTTGATGCTAATCGAGAGGTATTGGATTACGTGAGTTTATATATGAATCAGCAGTACGAAGGGATCCAATTGGCCATTCAGCAAATTTATAGTGATGCTTCTGTAAGTGAGGATTTGTCCTACTTTTTGCAACATGATTATGGAGATTATCTCAAATATCGTTTAGATCAGTTTGCTGAAATTGGGAGCTTTGTACCCCATACGTTCGATACTTATTTCAAAACGTATTTGAATCAAAAAAGCGGCATTTCTGACGTTATCTTATATAGCACTGAAAAAGAATTTTATTATTTATATAAAAATAATACACGACAACTCTACAAGAGAGATATAGATATTTCTGAGCAAAAATCACCCTTACCCAAGAATGGTTGGATTTCGCATGAAAAAAAATTATTACTTAAGGAAATAAGGGAAGACAATAACAATTTGTATACGATGACCAGGGAACTTAAAGATCCGATTTCGTTGAAAACGATAGGTATGCTCATAATTGATTTTGACGCTGAACTTATTTCAAAATGGCTGGGTACGAAAGGCACCGAGAGTAATGGCCAAGTGTTAGTTCTAACACCAAGCGGAGACGTCATATATGATTCCTTAGGCAGGTATATGGGACAGCAGTATCCACATATCGCTGGTCTTTATTCAGACGGCTGGACGGCACTGGATGGCATATCCAAGGTTAACTTAAATACAACGAATAGCTCAGGTCTTATCGTAGCAGGAATCATTCAGAAGTCGCAGGTCAATAAAGAAATGCTTGTTGTACGAAATTGGATTATCGGGATTACGGCCGCATTAATTGTTGCGGCAATGGCGATTACATACGGAATCATTTTACGTTTCTCTAAAAAAGTGAAGATCATTGTCAAATCTATGAAGCGCTTACAGGAAGGCGACTTAAGCACACGGATTCACCTTAATCGGGAGGATGAATTGCAGCTCATTGCAAACAATTTTAACTATATGTGTGAGCGATTAGAGTTATATATTAATAAAGTTTACATTTCAGAAATTACGCAAAAAAATGCAGAGCTTGTGGCTCTCCAGTCGCAGATTAATCCGCATTTTTTATATAACACGCTTGAAGCTATAAGGATGCGGGCCATCTCGCAAGGTGCGAAGGACGTAGGTCAGATGATTTACATTTTATCGACATTATTCCGAACGATGATTAAGAAGAATATGGTTGTTACCATCGCGGATGAAATTGAATACTGCAATCTGTACCTTGAGTTGTTTCAGATTAGACATCAAGATAAGCTTCAAATCGAGTCGCGGATAAGTCCAGTGGCCATGAATTGTTCTATCGTTAAATTGCTCATCCAGCCGGTCATAGAAAATTATATTGTTCACGGATTCAGGCCCGAACGTTTCGATAACCTAATACGGATTGAAGTTACTGAAGCAGACGGGGAAATTCAAATCGCTATCAGAGATAACGGAAACGGGATTATTCCAAGCAAGCTTACGGAATTACAACAAACGCTTCAAGTCAGTATGCGAATGGATGCACCGCCGTCCTCGCTCGGACTATGCAATGTGAATGAGCGGATTAAACTTTATTACGGGACTGAATATGGGTTAACGATTGCTAGTGAACTAGGTGAAGGAACAACAGTCATCATGAATATACCAGTGGTAAGGGAGAGTACTAAATAATGCACAACATACTTATTGTGGATGATGAACCTCTTATTCTTGAAGGATTACGTTCAGTGATCGAATGGGAAGATTATGGACTTAGAATCGCAGGTCAAGCGGGTAACGGGGAAGAAGCTTTAGAGTTTCTGCATCGTCATAACGAAGCCATAGACATATTAATTACAGATATTACGATGCCAAAGCTTACGGGTCTTGAATTGATTCGACAAATCAAGTGTTTTGATTCAAAAATGAGATTTATTATCCTAAGCGGCTATGAGCAATTTGAGTATTTAAAAGCTGGAATGAGTCTAGGTATTGAGAATTATATTCTTAAACCCATTAATATAAAAGAATTGGAATCGACCATCGAACAAATTGTTGAAGTCCTCAATCAAGAGGATGTTGAACAATTTCATGCGAAGGAGGATCAGCAAGTATTACGGAACAATATTTTGAACCGCTGGGTCACTGGAAACATTGATCGACAGGAGCTTATGCATCGTTCAAAAGTGTTGAATATTTCGCTGGACTGCTCTTTTTTTACGGTGGCTGCGATTCGGCTTATTACGGAGCATGAAGGGGAGGAGGGTCAGCATCAACTGCACCCTAATCAACTTGTGGAAGAATGTTATCGTATCGCTGTGCAGTCCGTATCTAAGCGAGGAACGGTTATTGTATTTATAGATATGGAAGGTGATCTTGTTCTTATTGTTGCGGAGTCAGCTGAAGATGAGAACAAAGAAGAGATGTATTGTATGCTGGAACAGATTCAATCTGAGATTATGCATGAATTAGGAAAGTCTGTCTGGATCACGATAGGAAGTAAGGAATATACGTTTCAAGAAGTGCCACAAAGCTATAACAAAGCGAAGAGTTTATATGTGGATCATCTGATGCTGCCGAGCTACCCGATTATAGATGTGGATAAACTATCGAAGATGATGTTACACGAGGAAAAGCTTGAAATTGATTATGAAGCCTTTACGAAATTGTTTTTATCTGGTGAACGTGAGGCGGCCAATCAATTTATCGCGGAAACCTTCGAAAAGCTATTTGGTTGTGGCATGATCACCCGCATGGATAATTACAACGTGGCGATTGAATTAATGTTGATCGCTAAGAAAATGGAGAAGAACTCTAATTTTAGTGCTGTATTTAATCCTTTACTACGTATCCATACCATTGAGCAGCTGCTTCATCATGTGCAGGAAAGTGTGAATGAAACGCTGGATCAATTATCGTTAGTGAGTGATGAACTAAGCCCGAATATGAGATATATGGTGGATCAAGTAAGCAAACATTATAGAGAAGAGCTATCTCTGAAGACGCTCAGTCAGCGAATGAATATGCATCCTACTTACTTGGGACAGCTATTTCAGAAGGAGATGGGGCGAAGCTTCTCTGATTATGTAAATCAATTCCGAATTGAAAAAGCAAGACAACTGCTGCTTCAAACTACACTATTAACCAATGAGATTGCAGCTGAAGTAGGGTATTTAGATCCAGCATATTTTTATCGCCAATTCAAAAAATCAGTAGGCATATCTCCAACCGAGCTTCGAAAGATGTATATAAAAGAAAAGTCGTAGCATAAAGGAAATGTTCCCGGGTATCACGTTCAAGTGTTGGGTTCACGAACGTTGGTCACGAGAATGTTTCCTTTTTTTATGTTTAAATTATTAGGAATTTTAAGCCTCGGAATGGTCGTTTATCCTAGCGATCTTTAATTTTTACATATCATTCTGGAGTTTTTCAACTTTATGAAACCGCTTTTATAGCGCAGAATTAAAGATAGTTAAAGGGGCAAGGAAATAAGAACGAAAGGGAATTACGGGGATTGTTTGGGGATAGAGAAGGGGGATGTAGAATAGTGTCTGCATTTTTCAAAAGCTTAAATAAGGATAAAGTGCTGTGGTTTATGGTATTACCAGGGACAATATGGTTCCTAATCTTTTGTTACTTACCTATGTTTGGAACGATCATTGCCTTTAAGGATTTCAAGATTCACCGGGATGGATTTTTTGCAAGCGTTTTAAATAGTAAGTGGGTTGGACTTGAAAATTTCAATTTTCTGTTCTCAACAGAAGACGCCTATCTTATTACAAGAAATACGATTCTTTATAACTTGGCTTTGATCTCTCTCGGTCTTGTTCTTGCGGTGGGCATTGCGATCACCTTGAATGAACTTGTGAACAAACGGATGGCCAAAGCGTATCAAACGGCGATGTTTATGCCTTACTTCCTTTCTTGGGTTATTATTAGTTTCTTTACGTTCAGTTTCCTAAGTGTAGATAAAGGGATCTTGAACCAAGTGATTGTGTACTTCGGAGGCGATCCTGTTTCCTGGTATGGGGATACTCGCTTTTGGCCATATATCCTTATTTTCATGGGGATATGGAAATCTATCGGATATTCGAGTGTGGTTTACTTAGCAGCTATAGCGGGGATCGATAAGTCCTACTATGAAGCAGCTATGATTGATGGGGCTAGCAAATGGCAGCAAATTAAGTTTATTACGCTTCCTCTGCTTAAACCTTTAATGGTTACGCTTACTATTCTAGCGATTGGTGGTATTTTTAGATCGGACTTCGGGTTGTTCTATCAAATTCCTCGAGATTCCGGTGTTCTATACTCCGTAACGAATGTTATCGATACTTATATTTATCGAAGCATGAGTACGACAGGAAATCTAGGAATGAGTACAGCAGCTGGTTTATATCAATCGATCGTTGGATTTATCATGGTGCTTGTAACGAACTCCATTGTGAGAAAGATCAGCAAAGAAAACGCGATATTCTAGAAAGGAGTCATTGACGTTATGGAAGTATTTAAACGTAAGCATAAGGAAATCGACAACAACGCCATTACTCCTTTTTGGAATGTGGTACTCAATATTGTGATTGGAATCTTCGCCTTTACTTGTGTGTTTCCGTTCTTGTTTGTTATAGCTATTTCTTTTACGGATGAGAAAGTCCTTGCTTTAAATGGATTCAGCTTAATTCCAGAAAAATTTAGTTTGGCGGCGTATCAGTTTGTTTTTAACACAGGTGATCAGTTGTTTCGGTCCTTTGGTGTTACCTTAGTGGTTACTGTACTAGGTACGCTCATTAGTTTGTTTCTAATTACAACTTACGCCTATGTTCTTTCTCGAAGATCATTTCGCTATCGTAATTTCTTCAGCTTCTTTGCCTTCTTTACGATGTTATTCTCAGGCGGAATGGTTCCGAACTATATTGTGGCTACGCAGTTTTTACACTTGTACAACACGATTTGGGCTTTGATCTTACCAATCGCAATGAATGCATTCTTTATTCTAGTAATGCGGACCTTCTTCCAGACCACCGTACCTGATGCGCTAATTGAGGCAGCAAAAATAGACGGTTCAGGGGAGTTCCGGACATTCTTACAAATTGTACTTCCGATCTCTTTGCCGGGGATTGCAACGATTGGACTGTTCTGTACGCTGGGTTATTGGAATGATTGGTTTAATGCGCTGCTGTATATTGATGATGCGAGTCTTGTGCCGCTCCAAGCGATGCTGATGCGAATTCAGAATAATATGGAGTTTGTCATTCAGAACAGTATGCAGATGGGATCAAGCTTTGAGATTGCTGCGACCTTGCCGACAGAAACGGTTCGAATGGCGATGGTTGTACTGGCAACCTTGCCTATAGCACTAGCGTATCCGTTCTTCCAAAAGTATTTCGTACAAGGCTTAACCGTAGGTTCTTTGAAAGAGTAACACTACTAAGATGTATTTATTCGAGTCGCTAATATAGGAAACGATATAAATAAAAAGTAAATTAATCTAAAGGGGGAAAATAGAAATGAAAGCGAAAAAAAGTTTAACGCTCGCTCTTGTAGGAACAATGCTTTTGTCTGGCCTTCTTGCTGGATGTGGTTCGAATAATAATACAAATGCTGCTAAAGAAACAAACAATTCAGCGGCAGCGGGGAATTCAGCAGGGAATTCATCGGAATTAAAGCCGTATGAGCTGAAGATGTATTTAATTGGTGGACCTCAAAAGGATCTGGATCTTGTATTAAAAGAGGTTAACAAATATACCAAAGAAAAAATTAATGCGACGTTGAACATTACGATGTTCGATTGGGGTGATTACGATAAGAAGATGCAGGTCATCACCGCTTCTGGTGAGCCTTATGATATTGCCTTTACCTCTTCTTGGACAAATGATTTCCGCCGTAACGCAGCGAACGGTACCTTCTTGGGACTGAATGATCTGCTAGATAAGTATGGAAAGGAAACGAAAGAAGTTTTGGACCCACGTTTCTTAGAAGGCACTAAGATTAAAGGTGAAATCTATGGTGTGCCTGTAAACAAGGAGCTTGGACAGCAATGGGTATGGCGCTTCAATAAAAAATATGTTGATAAATACAACATGGACATTTCTAATATTCGTACATTGGATGATCTAGAGCCACTTCTTAAAACGATTAAAGAGAATGAGCCTGCGGATATTACACCGCTAGCTGTTCCTAAAGGCTTTAAACCATTTATGCCATTTGACTATGTACTAGGTGATGAGTTACCTATCGGGGTCTATATGGATTCCACAGATGGCAAGGTTGTTAATATTCTGGAGACACCTGAACTCGCAACATCGTTAGATACGATGCGTAGACTTTATACAGCAGGTTACTTACGCCCAGACGTTGCAACACTTGAAGGTATCGATAACATTAAGACCGGTAAATGGTTTGCCGATCGCGAAATTACACAGCCTTATGCAGAAAAAGGTTGGTCTCGTTCAGCGGGTTATGAAATTGTAACTTCGCCTATGCATGAGCCTTATGTGTATACACAGTCCGCCGCAGGTTCGATGCACGCGATTTCCGTAACCTCAGGTGATCCTGAACGGGCTATGATGTTCTTGAATCTTTTGAACACAGATAAGTACTTACGCAATTTGCTCAACTATGGTATTGAAGGCACTCATTATAAGAAAATCTCCGACAATGTCATTGAAGATCTGCCAGCTATGCAAGATAGCTATGCTATGCCAGGCTTCACGCTTGGAAATATGTTACTGACTTATCTGCATGCTGATGACCCTGCTGATAAATGGGATGCTTTCAAGAAGTTTAATGATTCGTCTAAAGAAGCCCCTACCTTCGGTTTTGCATTTGATCCTACACCTGTAAAAACTGAAGTAGCGGCCATCAACAACGTAACTAAAGAATTTATGCCAGCTCTATACACAGGTTCTGTTGATCCTAAAACATATCTGCCAAAAGCAACCAAGAAATTTAAAGAAGCTGGACTGGAAAAAGTCATTGCTGAAGTTCAAAAGCAGCTTGATGAGTGGAACCAGACAAAGAAATAAGGCTTTGAACTTTACAACACGCCTACGATTAATCACTAAAGGATAGCACAAATAGGATTAGTGGAGACGGGCAGCTATGCTGCCCGTCTCTCTATCTATACTCATTTTTATCAAGAGGAGTGAGGATATGGAACAATTCAGACTGCCAGCCATCTCTATGCCGAAGCTGCCACTGCCACAAGCGATTCAAGAAGTATTAAATGAAGCAGAGGAGAAATTAGCTCATCGGCCTAAACTATTACAGCTCTTCAAGAACTGCTTCCCGAATACACTTGAGACAACGACTAAACTCATGGATGATGGAACAACATTCATCATTACTGGTGATATCCCTGCTTCTTGGTTGCGTGACTCTGTGGAACAGGTTATGCACTACGTGCCATTTGCGAAGAATGATCCAGATCTTCAACGTATCATTAGCGGTCTAATTAAACGTCATATTCAGTATATACATATTGATCCGTATGCTAATGCGTTTAATGAAACAGCGAATGACTGGCATTGGAGCACTAGCGATATTACGGAAATGTCCCCTTGGGTGTGGGAACGTAAATTCGAGATCGATTCGCTCTGTTTTTCCATGCGTCTGGCTTATGCCTATTGGAAAGAAACGGGGAAGGCTGATATCTTCGACGCTGGATTTAAGGAAGCAATGGTCAAAATATACAACTTATTTAGAACAGAGCAACGCCATGCTGAATTATCTCCTTACCGCTTTATGCGTAATAACGGGATACCTGAAGATACGTTACGCAACAACGGCCTTGGTATGCCTGTTAATTATACGGGTATGGTCTGGTCCGGGTTCCGATCAAGCGATGATGCGTGCGACTTCCATTACAATATCCCGGGGAATATGTTCGCCGTTGTTGCCTTACGTCATATGCAGGAATTCGCAGAATGGGTATTCCGTGATCTTGAATTTCTAAAAGACCTTAAAGCATTAGAAGCGGACATTGATCATGGAATCAAGCTATATGGTATTTATCGTCATCCGAAATTTGGACCCATCTACGCCTATGAGACCGACGGCTACGGCAACTACTGCTTGATGGATGATGCGGGAACACCGGGACTCATGTCGATTCCTTATCTCGGCTATGTTACGGCAGAGGATGAGATTTATCAGAATACACGCCGATTTGCGCTGAGCCAGGAGAATCCTTTTTACTTTGAAGGAACAGCAGCGAAAGGAATTGGCAGTCCACATACTCCGAAAGATTATATTTGGCATATGGCATTGTCTATGCAAGGTATGACGGCTTCCACGAAGGAAGAGAAGCTGGAGATGCTTGCGATGCTAGAGGCAACGGATGCGGGGACTGGTTTTATGCATGAAGGATTTCATGTCGATGACCCGAATATATTCACTAGAAAATGGTTCGCCTGGTCCAATAGTCTGTTCTCCCAACTAGTCTATAAATCGATGAAGGAAGGACTACTATGAGCAGGCCTGTAATTATATTCTATGATTCAGATTTTCCGATTTCGAATTCGATTCCTAGCGATGCGATTGTATCCATGCGTGAGTTCGGTACGATCGTGAATGCGAATCAGCTTGCAGCAACGCTTAAGGAAACCGAAGGCGGATGTTTCATTAATTTGCATGCACCCTATTTTCCAAAAGCGGCATGGATAGACATTCATGGATATTTGCAAAGAGGTGGTGGGCTGATCAGCATCGGAGGTGCCCCCTTCAAACAACCCGTTCGCTGGCAAAATGAACAATGGCATATTGAAGCGGAGCAGACCTCTTATCATCAAGAGCTATATATTCATGAGGCATTACGTGTTGAGTGTTCTCGCAATCAATCCTTGCTAGCATCGGATGTTATTCCTCTGCTTAAGGGTCAAGAAGCTCTTTTTCTAGCGAGTGCAGAGACATGGAACCTTGTGCCACATACGACGAAGACGAGTGATTTACCCCATCAAATGGGGTCAGCAGGGCCAATGAGCACAAGGATTTACCCGCTTTTGAAGGGAATTACACATGAGGGCCGGGAAACTGCTGCTCCAGTAGTTCTTTGGGAGAATACGATTGGTTTATTTGCAGGCTCACGCTGGCTGTTCGTAAATACGGCTGCAACGGATTCTTTATGGAAGGACGAAGGGCTGTCCGCGATATCCAAGTGGGCTCTGTTCTGCTGCAAGGGTGTTACAGAGATGTGGATTAAGCCCAATTACGCATCTTATGAGTCTGGTGAACGTGCTTCTCTGACACTGCAGATTCAGCAGCTTGAGAGGGCAAAACCTTCAATAAGTAATGAAGAAACATGGAATTTTACAATTCATGTTGAGCATGAATCAGATTCGTCCTTACACTGGTCTCAGGAATTAAAGTTGAAGGCTAATGCTGAGCTTAACATCGTTCGGGTGCCTATTCCTCTGGAAATTAGGAGTGGTCTGTTCCAAGTGGTCTGCGAAGCGGAAGCCAGTGATGGTGAGGTCCGCATTCTACGTCAAGGGTTCTGGGGGCATGCCCCTGAACTTCTGGCAGCAGGTGAACCGATAACAAGTGGAAGAGATTATTTCATAAAAGATGGGCGTCCGCTACCTGTTGTGGGGATGACTTATATGACGAGTGATGTGGCACGGAAATTTCTATTTCTGCCGAACGTTGGGGTATGGGATCGCGATATGGGGCAAATGCGGAAGGCAGGGATTAACTGGATCCGAACAGGAATCTGGACTGCTTATCGTAATGTGATGCAAGATGACGGTCATGTTTCAGAAGAGGTACTGCGAGCGATAGATGCCTTTATCATGACAGCGAAGAAGCATGATCTGCAGGTAACCTTTACGTTCTTCTCCTTCACACCGGAAACATGGGGAGGGGTAAATCCTTATTTGGACCCACAAAGTGTAGAAGCACAGAAGCGGTTCATTCGTTCTATTGTATCTCGTCATAAAGCGTCTTCGAATGTAGATTGGGATCTTATTAATGAACCGTCAATGTTTGACCCGGCACGTATTTTCTCGGAGGGTCCGAGTGCATGTCATGATCGTTTTGAGCAACAAGCTTTTGTAGAATGGCTTCAACATAGACATGGTGAGATCGAAGTGCTACAGGAACGCTGGAATATGACACCTGCACAGCTTCCGAACTTTGCATCGGCAAGGCTGCCAGAAGCAAAAGAGATAAACTTCGATGTGCAGGATATGCACAGCGCTAAAAGTGGGACGCGTTGGCTTGATTATTGCTTGTTCTCCATGGATATGCATAACCGATGGGTGAAGCAGTTATATGACACCATTAAGGAGCAATGTCCAGATCAGATGGTTACGGTTGGGCAGGATGAAGGGCTGGGAGCGCAGCGTCCTTCACCGTTTTTCTATGAAGAAGCGGTAGATTACACCACTGTACATTCCTGGTGGTTTAACGATTATCTGTTGTGGGATGGCATCTTTGCCAAAACTCCCAATAAGCCAAACTTAATTCAGGAGACTGGCGTCATGTATGTAGAAACTCCTGATGGACGAGCCAAACGTTCAGAGCTAGAGCTGCGAAATCTTCTTGAACGCAAATATGCCTATGCGTTTGGAACTGCTGGTGCGGGGGCCATACATTGGATCTGGAATACCAACTTCTATATGGATAATGCGAATGAGTCCCATATTGGGGCATTAAGAGCAGATGGAACCGAAAAACCAGAGGCGGATGTCTCCTATGATTTTGGAAAGTTTATAGAAGGCATTCGTGACGTATTTGGAGATAGGAAGCTGGAAGAGATTGCTGTGGTGTATCCGTATTCGAATGATTTCTCTAACCGGAAGCTGGCTTTCGCTGCTACAACAGAGCTTACCCGAGTTCTTTCGTATGATCTAAAGATGCCTTTTAGAGGGGCTTCTGAATACCACCTAGATGATTTGGAGAACCATCCTGTGAGGCTTATTATGCTGCCAAGCGCACATAACTTCGATGATGCAGCGATGGAAAGGTTGTTGCACATCGTTGAAGATACAGGTGCGGTATTACTTGTTACTGGCCCACTTGGTATTGATGCTTATTGGCATTCTTCAGAGCGCTTGAACGATATTCTTGGCAAGCGTGAATTGCGTAATGTGCGCCGTGAAGAAGTGCTTAACCTTCAAGGCCAAGAACTTCCTGTCTCCTTCGGTCACCGCCGGATTGCTGAATTATCGAAGGAAATAATGATTCATGAATCTGCTGGAAGCGGAAGTTCAATTATAGATTCGGTCATTAACATTCCGCTTGGTAAGGGACGGCTCATCTGGAGCCCAGTCCCAGTTGAAATGAGCAGTCGAAGTGAAACTACATCCGCACTGTACCGCTACGCATTGAATGCTGCTCATGTGGAATGTGATTTTGAATGGATTAACGGAGGAGACTTAGCGGGTATTTATGGACGTAAATTGAGCTTTGATAAGGGGGCTCTCTTCACCTTCGTGTCGGAATATGCGCAGGATGCGAAGATCGAGGTGAAAGATTTAGTTACTGGCCGGACCTACACATTCCTGTTGGAACAGGAACGTTCTGTCCTCTTCGCTACGGATACTAAAGGTGATCTGCTAGGCGTGTATCGCCAGCAGGAAGTTGAGATTCATGTATCTTATCCGTATCTACTGCATTAAGTATCTTAGTAGAGAGAATGTATTGCATATAAGGAGGTCTTCACCTTGAAAAGTTCAGATCAATCTATTAAACCTCAGACAGCCCATATCATTTCACATACTCACTGGGACCGGGAATGGTATCTTCCATATGAAAAGCATCATGTACGCCTTGTTAAATTGGTCGATGAATTGCTGGATCGATTGGATGAGGATGGTGAATTTAAAAGTTTTTATCTTGACGGGCAGACGATTATTCTGGAAGATTACCTCCAAGTTCGTCCTGAGAATCAAGAGCGTCTACAGAAACATATAACGGAAGGCCGTCTTCTGATTGGGCCTTGGTATATTCTGCAAGATGCTTTCCTTACGAGCGGAGAAGCAAATGTACGTAATATGCAGATTGGTCATCAGGATTCGAAGCGTTACGGTGAACCTTCTAAGATCGGTTATTTTCCGGACACCTTTGGTCTAGTTGGCCAGACTCCACAATTAATGAAGCAATCGGGCATCAATAATGCCTTTTTTGGAAGAGGGGTAAAGCCGACTGGTTTCAACAATACAGTATCGGACGGAGGATATGAATCTTCCTTCTCCGAGCTGATATGGGAAGGTCCAGATGGATCGAAAGTGCTTGGAATTCTATTTGCGAATTGGTATTCGAACGGAAACGAAGTGCCAGTGAATGAAGCAGAGGCAAAAGAATTCTGGGAGAAAAAGTTAGCAGATGCACGGAAATTCGCATCTACTGGCGAGCTGTTATTCATGAACGGCTGCGATCATCAACCAGCTCAACTGAATTTGCCGGAGGCTATCGAAACTGCGAAGCGGCTCTATCCAGATATGGAGTTTATCCATTCGAACTTTCCTGATTACCTTAAAGCTGTTGATGGTGTAATGGATCACAACAAATTGTCGACCGTAAAGGGAGAACTGCGGAGCCAACATACGGATGGATGGGGGACGTTAGTGAATACCGCATCTGCTCGCGTCTATTTGAAACAGATGAATCAGGAAGGGCAAGTCTTGCTTGAAAAGGTGGCCGAGCCACTCGCTTCATTCGCACATGTATTGGGCAAAGCTTACCCTCATCATTTGTTCACTTATGCCTGGAAGACGCTAATGCAGAATCATCCTCACGACAGCATTTGTGGCTGCAGCGTGGATGAGGTACACCGCGAAATGGTAACCCGGTTTGATAAAAGCCGTCATGTAGCAGAGACCATTGTTGAGGATAGTAAGCGCATGATCGCCGAAGCTGTGGATACGACCGGTTTTGCAGCCTATGGAGAAGAAGTACTTCCCTTAGTAGTCATGAATATGACAGGTTGGAGTCGCACGGGTACAGTGAGCGTAGAAATTGATGCGGCACGTCTATATTTGCGAGAGGGTTTTACTCTAGAAGAAACGGCCAGCCGTATGAAGGATATTGACTTAAACGGTCGTGAATTAGTAGACGATCAAGGGAATCCTATTGCATGCCAGATGAAGGATTTAGGTCTTCAGTTTGGCTATGATTTGCCTGACGATAAGTTCCGCCAGCCCTATATGTGTCGCCGAGTAAGACTTACCTTTGAGGCCGCACAAGTTCCGGCACTGGGTCTTCGTGCATATGCGTGGGTTCGCCGTGCAAACGCAGAGTTGCCTATACCTCCTGAATCTTTGCTTCAAGGGGATCGGGTGCTGGAGAATGAGGCCGTCAAAGTAGTGATCCATGATAATGGTTCATTTACGCTGAGTGACAAAGCCAGTGGCATGAACTACCGGGATCTTGGTGTATATGAGAACACAGGTGATATCGGGAATGAATACATGTATAAACAGCCAGAGGGTGAACAAGCTTTAACGACCAAGGGGCTACAGGCGAACATTTGCGTTCTCGAAAATACACCTTATCGAGCATCTGTGGAAATTAAGCATGACTGGGAGATCCCAGCCTCAGCAGATGAGAAGCTGGATGAGGAACAGCGTGCTCTTGTGTACTACCCAGAACGGAAAGCGCAGCGCAGTAGTGACACAGTCATTCTTAAACTTCGTACCGTAATTAGTCTGGAGCGGGGCGGGAAGGGGCTGCATATCGAAACGACGATAGATAATAAGGCTAAGGACCACCGGATCCGTGCGTTATTTCCGACAGATTTGAACACCGCCACACATCAAGTGGATTCGATGTTCGAGGTTGCGGAGCGGAATATTGAGCCAGCTGCAGAATGGATGAATCCGAGTAACACGCAGCATCAGCAGGCCTTTGTTGATATCAGTAATGAAAAAGCTGGTCTAACCGTCGCTAACTTTGGATTAAATGAATATGAAGTGCTAAGAGACGGTCGTAACACCATTGCGATTACACTACTCCGTAGCGTGGGTGAATTGGGAGACTGGGGTTTGTTCCCAACTCCAGAAGCGCAGTGTCTCGGAGAGCACGTAGTACGTATGGAGCTCATCCCACACACAGGAGATGGTATAACCTCTGGTGCTTTTGCTGAAGCTTATCAATTCCAGATTCCTTGGGTCGTATGTCAGACTGATGTACATGAAGGACCGATTGCTCCGGTGTATACTCCATTCGAATGGGAGAGTCAGGAGCTCGCATTTTCCTCTCTGAAAATGAACGAGCAGACTGGAGACCTATTGCTTCGCTGGTACAACATGAGTCAGCAGAGTACCGATCTGACCATCCGTACGACGATTCCGCAGCAGTATTTCTATAAGACGACAATTCTAGAAGAGAAGAGCGAGCCACTCTCCAATGAGGATAAGGGGAGTGTGTCCTTACCAATTGGTCCATGTGAAATTGTAACGATGGGTATTCGGAGATAGAGTTAACTTGTTTTTGCGTATAATTTAAAAAAAGGACGATATCCAGAGAGTCGAATGACTTTTGAATATCGTCCTTTTTAAGTTTTAAATTTGAGCTTCAAGAAGAAGATTTACTTCGCGTTGATGAACTGAGACGATCAATCTGCTCTTCTAAAACGTTGCTTGCTTTACCTAAAAATTGCGAAATAAGTGCAAGTTCTTCATCCGTATAGGAAGCAGCCAATTTAACCATAGCGGTATGAAGCGGCTGATAGGTGTCAATAACATCCTCTTTATTTTCATACAACGGAACAATAATCACTTTACGTCGATCATTAGGATCATTTTGTCTGCGAACATAGCCGTTTTTTTCGAGTCGATCTATTAATGCTGTAACGCTGCCTGTGGCAAGTCCAGTTAATTTGGACAGTTCTCCAGCAGTGATAGGTCCCTTTTCACGCAAAATATCCACGGATAAGAAATCATTATTGTATAACCCTAGAGAGGCGGCTACGTTCTGCTGATATACCACCGTTCGGGTACCCAGGCCACGCATGAGTAAGGTGAATTGTTCTTGCTCTGGTGTAGGTTGAGCTTGTTCTTGGCTTGACAAAGAATAACGCCCCTTTTAAAATCTGTATATCTCGTCAATCGAGATATTCGATTATGAAGTTATTAGAAAGTATGTTATTTTACAAGTACATTCTATCGAAATCAGTATGCTTTTGCAAAAAGAAAAGTAAAACGGCAGTATTGTGATTGGATAAATTGAGAGGGGAATCGTTGTGAAAGAAGCTATTGTTATTAAAGGTGCACGAGAGAACAATCTAAAGAATGTCTCGCTCACGATTCCAAAGTATAAGCTAGTTGTCCTGACGGGACCTTCGGGATCAGGAAAATCGACGTTAGCGATGGATACACTTCAGCGGGAATGCCAAAGACAGTATTTGGATTCTATGGGCATGACATCAGATACGATCAGCAAACCGAAGGTCGAGTCCATCGTTGGATTGTCCCCATCCATTAGTGTTGGACAGCATGTTACGAATCGTAATCCACGCTCGACAGTCGGGACTGTAACTGACATCTATACGTTTGTCCGGTTTATTTTTTCTAGATTAGGAGAGAGGGTTTGCCCTTCCTGCAGTGGTAGTATTCCACCTTCTTTTGAAGCGAGGGGGCTACTAATAGAGGAAGACGAGGAAATGGATGGCCAGTCGATGGGCTGTCTGCATTGTGGAGCTGAGCTTGAGAAACTGGGTATGTCACACTTTTCCTTCAATAAGCCGGAAGGGGCTTGTGAAGCTTGTGGTGGACTTGGGTCTGTGGCGACTATTAATGAAGCAGCGGTATTTAATCCTGAGCTTAGTATGAAAGAGGGGGGAGTAGCCTCTCTGAATGGCGTTCATCGGGATATACAGATGAGGATATTAGTAGCGGCGGGAAAACATTTTGGATTTGAGTTTGACCCGGATCTGCCGTTGAAGGACTATAGTGAGATACAGCGTGATTTGTTGTACTACGGCGTGGATAATGAGACATTTAAACGTCATTTCCCTAATATTAAGCCAATCCAAGGAACTAAATTTGAAGGCGTTATACCGGGTTTGTGGCGGCGTTATAAGGAGAAGGAAGGGGAATCCGGTGGGCAGGAGAAAGGTGGAGGATTTTTTCATGAGCAGCAATGCCCGGAATGCCTTGGTGCTCGTCTGAAAAAAGAAGTTCGTCTAGTGCAAGTAGCTGGTGCTTCGATAACGGAAGTATCAGATTGGTCATTAAGCGATGTATATGAGTGGACGAAAGGGCTGGAGGCGGCTTTGCCTGCTGAAGGGCTTCATCTGCTAGAACCGATCTTACATGATATGCCTACTAGACTAAAGCGGATTATCGATGTTGGTCTGGGTTATCTTTCGATGAACCGGCAGACAGTGTCTCTATCAGGTGGGGAAGCACAGCGGCTGCGTCTAGCATCACTGCTGGGTTCAGGGCTGACCGGTGTGTTATACATTCTGGATGAACCGACGACAGGTCTTCATCCTCGGGATACGGTTGGCCTTATTCGTGTGCTTCAGGAGCTGCGGGATCTGGGGAACACCGTGCTCGTTATTGAACATGATATTGAGATGATGCGTGCTGCGGATCATATTATTGATATGGGTCCGGGTGCTGGATTGCATGGTGGAACCGTTGTGGGTGAAGGTAGCTTGGAAGACTTGATGGCAAGTGAGCTTTCAGTTACTGGAGCTTATCTCAGAGAAGAGCGTCTTGAAGCTCCCGGACGCGTTCGCCGGAAAGGGAACGGAAGGCAGATCACCATCCGGCAGGCACAGTACCGGAACATTGATATTCCGGAAGTCTCCATCCCGCTGGGCTGTCTTGTATCGGTAACAGGGGTTTCGGGTTCAGGTAAATCTACACTTATATTTGATATCCTTGCACAAGGAAGTACTAAAGAACATGAGCAAACAGGCTGTAAGGAGATTACGGGTCTAGATGAGGTCGGAAACATGGTGATCTTTGACCAATCACCCATGGGTAGAATGCAGCGTTCGAATGTGGCGACCTATACCGACGTATTTACACATCTGCGTCAGTTATTTGCGGCTTTGCCGGAGGCGAAGAAAAGAAAACTGACCTCCAAACACTTCTCCTTTAATACACCGGGTGGACGGTGCGAAACCTGTCAGGGACTGGGTGTATTGTCCGTAGACATGAACTTTCTGCCTGATCTAGAAGTGAAGTGTCACGACTGCAAAGGCAGAAGGTTTACGGATGAGGTCTTGCAGGTGAAATATGATGGTTTCTCTATTTCAGATCTATTGGACATGTCTATACAGGAAAGCTTACCGGTCCTTAACTCGGAGGCCAAAATGGCCGGTATTATTGAGACGTTATGTGAGGTGGGTCTTGGGTACCTTAAATGGGGACAATCTGTCAAAACCTTATCAGGCGGCGAGGGACAACGGATCAGGCTGGCCAAAGAGCTGAGCAAACCATCTAAGAATCACACGCTGTATCTGCTCGACGAACCAACGACAGGTCTTCACCCGTCAGACATCAAGAAACTCCATACCTTATTGAGTAAATTGGTGGATACGGGAAATACGGTTGTTGTTGTGGAGCACAGCCTAGAGCTGGTTCGGGAGTCTGACTGGGTGATTGACATTGGCCCTGAAGGGGGGACAGTCGGAGGTAAGCTTGTAGCTGAAGGCACACCGGAGCAGGTCGCAGAAGTGCTGGAATCTTACACGGGGATGTTCTTGAAACGAATTCTGGCTGAAGGGCTTTAATAAAAAAGGTGAGAACAGACAATGTTCTCACCTTTATTAATTTAAACGCATCTTAATAATCTAAAAGACGTCCATGATCATGCCATTGACCGAACATTTTATTATCTTTAGTATTTGTTATAAATTTATCTAATTTACTCTTAAATAATTCTGCTTGATGTTTATTGCTTTGTATTGTGTCGATACGGATTCTTCTATAAAGAGCTGGAAAGGCTAAGAAATTTTCGTATATTTGCTGTTCCTCTTTTAGCCTTTCTTCTATAACCTTATCGATTAAAAAAGAATCAGGGTCCATATCAGGAAGCACCCTTCTTCCTTCAGCCGTCATTAATCCTAGCTTTTCGAGGCGGCGGACGCGCTCTTTATTCAACTCCGTCCAAGAGCTTCGTTTGCTTCTGGGAGACAGCCGCTGCGCCAGCTCCGTTTCGGAAATTTTCTTTTTCACACCATCGATCCATCCAAAGCACAAACATTCCTCTACCACGTCTAAATATAGCAATGTTTCTGGGTTTAGCGTCATACTTGCGAGTACCCAACAAGATTTTTCAGTCATACAATTCTCCTGCAGCCAACCCCGTAAATCCGCTCTCGTTTTTACTAGAATTAGATTTTCTATCTCCATAATTAAAATACAATGTCCTTCCCAGGCGTGGAGCATATTGCCCATTAGTGATTAAATAGCTTCCGTAGGCACCTGATACCAAAATAAGGAGTAGTCATTCATGGTGGAAGCGTGACCTAACTGACGTAACATAGTAGATATATTACCTCTATGATAAGTCCCGTGATTGACGGCATGCAACACAATTTCTGATAGACGTGTTTGGCGGATTCCGGCGAATGGATTGTCAAGCAGAATGGTTTGCTCCAAATCGGATTGGTTTTGTAACCATTCTTTATATAGTTCCGATAGCTGGGTAAAGATATTAGCGTATTCATCCACAGAACTTAGAATGCGCATATTTAGCGGGATAGTTTTTTGAAAAGCCTCAGGCATACCAGTGCCTGTTAAAACAAGATACCACATCGTATCAACTGCATAGATATGACTAAGAGCATGAGCGATGGTGGGAAAAGAGTTGTTCACTTCTTGACTCAGCACAGAGGGAGAGAGTTCCCCGATTCTCCCTAAGATGGTATGGTTCGCCCAAGTGTTGTAATTAAACATTTCTACCGGATAATTGGTCATTCGAATAATCTCCTTTTGAGTTGTGATAGGTTATTTTGTAGCTGTTGTTAATATAAAAGAAGAAGTATGACAGCAGACTGTCATACTTCTTCATAAAGTTTCAGGGTATTTTGCAGCTGCTTTTTTAAGATACCTCGCAGTGCAAGAGGCTCTAGGACTTCGGCGCCGCTGCCGAAGCTTAGGAGAATTGACCAAAGCCAGCGGGCTTCCAATGGTCTATACACTGGAATGCGCATCGTCATACTTTCATCGGTATGGAATTCCTTATCCATTTGGTGAAACTGATCCAGCGCTTCTGCCAAAGCCTCGGGTCGCACCCGGATTACCACTTCCTCAATCTGATCTATCCTGTTTGAACAATCCGCCTCGACGGGTACCTCATGTTGTGATTGAAAGGTATCTTGAGTCAGAATTAAATTCATCATTCGGGATAACCGGAACTCTCGATATTCCTGACGTGCTCGGCAATAACCATAGATGTACCAGTTGCTATATTTAAAATGAAGCTTTACTGGTTCTAAATCACGGGTTGTGCGTTCATTTTTTAGATTGATGTAATCAAAACGGACGATCATTCGTTCCGTAATAGCCGTACGTAAAAGAGAAAGTGCGTCGGGATCCATACGGCGGGTCTCAAAGTCCACAGCTAGACTAGAAGTCTGTTGTTCCGTTCCAATCGTTTGCAACCGTTCAATGGTTCCTTGTGCATGCTCGTCTTCGAACACGGAAGAAAGGCTGTTCAGCACGGTAATCAGAGAAGTGACATCATAAGAACGGAGCAGGCTTTTATCCATTTTATATCCGTCCATGATGCCATACCCGCCTTTAGTTCCCTGATACGATACGACCGGGATACCGGCGGCACAAATGACATCGATATCTCTATAGATAGTTCTCTGGGATACTTGAAACTCTTCAGCCAGCTTGGAAGCAGATAAAACTTCGTGGTTCAACAGCTTGTAGATCATAGAGATCAATCGTTCCAATTTCATTTGTGCATTCCCACCCATTAGTCCTTTTCGTGTTACTGCATGATTATATAGCATAGATTTTTTTCATGCTAGTTTTGGGAGTGGGGATTATTGTAGTGACGTACTGGGGACAAATGTGTGAAGCTTACAGAAAAAATAGATTGACAAAATATGGATTAAAGAGTTATCTTGTGAATATAAAATAAAATTATTCATAAAACCACCAAAAGCGAGTTGACTTGTATGCCCAAGAAATTCACGGACCAAGAAAAAGAATGGATCAAACATAAATTGTTGACAGAAGGCCGCCGCTGTTTTGAAATACATGGCATTAAGAAAACAAGCGTTGAAGAATTAACGAAAGCTGCCGGGATTGCGCAAGGTTCGTTCTATATGTTTTTTGGATCGAAAGAGGAATTGTTCTATCACATATTGCTTGAAGAGGAACAACGAATTCGTAGTGCAATGTTCGATTCATTTAGCGTTGGCGTACCTGTTGGCAAGGAAGAGATCAGATTATTTTTACTGAAATCTTTCCGCATGATGGAAGAAAGTCCGATCGTACGTCAGATGTTCGTAAAGAGCGAAATGGAGCAGTTATTAAGAAAGTTACCAAATGAGTTGTTGGAGCAAAATTTTACAGAGGATAAAGACTTTTTTGTCCCTTTCATTAAATCCTGGCAGGCTGAAGGAATCATGGCTGGGATCGATCCGGAATTAATCGTGAGTATGATTCGCTCCATAGTCCTTCTGACTCTGCATAAGGAAGAGATTGGGGATGAACGATATCAGGCAACGATAGAGCTTTTGATCGGGGTTCTGGCTGAGGGGATGACTTCCTTGAAGAACAATAAGATTGGGGGAGCATGAAATGATCGAAGTGAAGGAGCTTCATTTTACCTACCCAAAAATAAAGGAACCAACCCTTAGCGGACTGAATTTTTCCATAACTCCAGGAGAAGTATTTGGCTTTCTCGGTCCTTCGGGAGCAGGTAAAAGCACAACACAAAAAATTCTAATAGGCGTCTTAAAGAATTATTTGGGTAGCGTTAAAGTAATGGGCAAAGAAATAAGAAATACCGGACCGGAGTATTTTGAGCAAATAGGGGTAGCTTTTGAGTTTCCAAATTTCTATTCGAAGTTTACTGCGCTGGAAAATTTGCAATTATTTCGGTCTTTGTATTCTGGGAGAACAGCGGAACCAGGATTTCTTTTAGAGCAAGTAAATCTTACAGAAGCGGCTAATCTGAAGGTCTCCCAGCTATCGAAGGGGATGAAGATGAGACTGAATTTCTGCAGAGCACTCTTAAATAACCCACAAATTTTATTTCTGGATGAACCCACTTCCGGGCTGGACCCCGTTAATGCTAAGAGAATGAAGGATTTAATTCTGGAAAAGAAGGCAACCGGGACAACAGTCATCATAACAACACACAATATGCAGGCCGCGGAGGAACTCTGCGATAGAGTCGCTTTTATTGTAGACGGTCAGATTAAGTTGATTGATTCTCCTCGTGAGCTTAAGCTTCTAAATGGAAAAAAGCGAGTGCGGCTGGAATATCGCCTTCATAATGAAGTTAGAAATGAGGAATTCCCACTTGCTGATATAGGGGAGAACGAATATTTCTTAAAGCTTGTCCGTGAGCACCCAATAGAAACCATTCATTCGTTAGAGGCGTCTTTGGAACAAATATTCATTGACGTTACTGGGAGGCAGTTAACATGAGATTCAGATCTGCGTTTGCCTTTGATATCCGGTTTCAATGGCGGCATGGGTTTTATTGGATCTACATCATTATCTGTACGTTCTATCTGGTATTGCTACATCTTATTCCTAATCATTATCGGGAACAAACGATGCTGTTATTGACCTTTAGCGATCCGAGTGCCTTGGGGCTTATTCTGGCTGGTGGGATTGTGCTGCTGGAAAGAGACCAGGGTATCCTTGATCCTTTATTCGTTACTCCGATTCGTGTTAGGGAATATTTACTTTCAAAAGCCTGCTCATTATCTGTACTGTCCCTCTTAGCCGCATGGGTTATTCATGCAGCAGCGAGTGGAGTTCCGCAATCCCCGATAGGATTTTCTATTGGAATCATTTTAACGTCAAGCTTTATGACGCTATTGTCGATTGGAGTAGTGGCTCGTTGCCAGACGATTAATGGTTTCATTTTACTCTCACAAGTATTCGTACTACCTTTCATACTGCCGTTACTTGGTTATTTTAAGATATGGAACTCCAATGTTTTTCTATTATTACCTACAGAAGGAACACTTCGCTTGTTGAGTTCGGAAACCTCAGCTATGTCACTTGGCAATTACATGTACTCCATATCGATATTACTGCTCTGGAATGTTGTGATATATGTCTGGGCAAAAAGGTCCTTCGAGCAACATGTAATGATGCGCATAGGTAAGGGAGGAGTCAAGAGATGAAGAAGTATCATACGCTTTTTCTTAGCGATATCCGTCATGCTGGGTTGGACCCGGTGCTTATGGTCGGCATCTTTGCTCCTTTAGCACTTTTAGTCGTCTCAAGATTTGGATTTCCAATAGCGGCAGAGTGGCTTACAAACGGTTATGCTTTCGATTTAAATGAATACAGTAGCTTTGCTGCGATTTTTTTAGTAATGACCTTTCCCATGCTGACCGGTATGATGACAGGTCTTTTAATGCTTGATGAACGTGATGAGAACATCATCTCTTATTACGCGGTTACGCCATTAATGCGTAAGGGGTACATGGTGTATCGTCTAGTTCTTCCATCTGTACTTTGTACACTTCTATCACTGGTGTATTTTATAGTTTCAGGCTTATCTAACTTCCAATTGGAGCATATATACATTCTTTTATTATTAGCAATTGAAGCCCCTTGCTTTGCTTTATTTCTTGCTTCTTTTGCTGCAAATAAGGTAGAAGGCTTAGCTTTATCTAAGATAGGTGGTTTGTTTATAGCAGGGCCAATCGTAGCGTATTTTATTCCATCACCATGGCAATTTGCAGGTGCGTGGATTCCTACGTATTGGCCTGCTAAGTTGTTTTTTGCTATAGAAGATGCTAGTGGTTTTAGTATGATTGCATGCTTTATGGTGGGGCTTATATTTCATTTGAGTCTTCTGAGTATTTTGGTCAGGATTTTTATTAAAAGAATCGATTGAATTATTTACAAATCAGATCCGCAGTCTTGTTTGATAACTCATTAACAGAAATAATAGCATCATTCTTTTTCACAGGAGGGGTCCAATATTCCTCATTTCCGGGCAGGTCATCAAACCATTCTGCATCCTTAGGGCAATCTAGAATCATGAACTTTCCGTATTCCTGATCTCTGGATTGATGATATTTAAGATAGGCTTTTCCGTTATCAATGGCGAGAATTTCTATCTTTCCGGAGGTGTGTGACATGGATAGGCGTACTCTTTTGCCAAGTCCTGAGGTTCTGGCTTTGGCTTCTTCTACAATTTGATAGACTTGCTCAAGAGGTAATACAAAATCTCGATTTCCGGCAACGGGACGATTCACGAAGAAGTAGTAAGGTGTTACGCCAGCCCATGAGAGTCGGTCTAGCAATTCTCCCAATATAACGGGATCATCATTGATGCCTTTAAGGACGGGGGTCTGATTTACGACAATTGCCCCAGCGTTGTGGAGGGCTTTAAATGCTTTTTTGGCTTCAGGTGTGATTTCACGAGGATGATTGATATGCGCCATAACATAAATTCGCTTGTCTTCGGTAGAGTAAGTACGAATCAGCTCCAACAGCTCTTCGTCTTCAGAGATCCGCATCGGATTAAATACGGGAATCTTCGAACCTAATCTGATAATCTTGACATGCTCAATGCTTCTTAAGTTTTCAATAATGGATCTTAGCTTTGGTGTGGAGAGAATTAAACTGTCACCGCCCGTAAGAAGAACGTTGTTAATCTCAGGGTGGTTTGCAATATACTCCAGACCCGGAGAGACATCAGACATCGCTTCTTTCACGTCATTTCGGAACAGGCGTTTACGGAAGCAGTAGCGGCAATAGGCTCCGCAGACCTCGGATACAATCAGTAATGCTGTTGTTTTATACTTGTGCTGACATCCCGGCACCACATAATTCGTGTCTTCATCCGAAGCATCCCAACGTCCATATTCCAGCAGTTCACCTTCGTTAGGGATAACCAGTTTACGAATGGGATCATCTGGATCGTCCCAGTTGATTAAAGACAGATAGTAGTCATTCACACGAAAAACAAATTTGTCCGTGATTTCTTTCAAGTTCTCTTTTTCCAGATCAGACAACATAGCAATTTTGTGAATATCCGTGATGTACTTTACCTTTTGCACTTACATCTCTCCTTTGTCCCTTTGTGTGAGAAAAGAGGAAGCCTTAGTGTCAAAGGCCAATCTACTGCCAGCAGGGTCCAAAAAAACACAAAAAGAGACCCTTAGCAAGGGTCTCTGGTTATGTAAATAACATGAAAAGCAGACCCATCCACTGCTGACGAGGTTAGCTGACGGACTCGGGTAAGATGGTACCCTACATTCTAATGCTCAATGATTCGCCCCAATTAACTGGTTCCCCCGCTTTTCAACTGTAAAAGTTGGAAATTAAGCGTAGGTAAAGTATACCCCATGAAGTTTTGAAAAGTCAAAAGAGAATCCTAGATTCACCTTCAATTACTAGGGGGGCTTCCACCGAGCAGTTTAGGTAGCAGCGTTAGCAGCTTCTCCCGAGTTAACGCATCACTAGAGTTCCATTTGCTTCCGTCGAGCAGATAAACATGTCCCTGACGTACTGCCGGAAGACTTTTCCAAAGTGAACTGTCTAGTAGTAGTTCCATAGCAGCCCGTGAGTCTGGACGCTCAGGAATGAGCATGAAGATATGATCTCCAGTATAAGCAGGTAATCGCGCTGGATCAACTTCAGCGAACCCTAATTCTTCATCCAGTATGGCTTGAATCTCCTCTGTCGGTTGTAGACCACATGGTGCATAAAGTGCTGTGGAGAATCCGGACATTCCCATAGCATACAGATGATTTCCGTGGTCATAGACCAAAGCAGAGGCAGTCTCTCCGGCTTGGAGACTGGTCTCGTAAAGCTGCTGCCACATGGCAGCGTTTTTGATTGTAAATGACTCCAGCCACGCTTCGGCTTCGCGTTGTTTACCGAGCCAGCTGCCTAGTGTTCGCATTCGACTTTCGAGTGGTGCAAAGGAATCAAAGGTGAGTGTCGGGGCGATGCCGGAAACGGTTCTATAGGCTCTTTCATCACTATTGGCCAAAATAATCAAATCTGGATTAAGTGAAGCGGTCAGCTGCGGGTCCAGCGGAAAACCAACATTGGCGAGCTTTTTAAGCCGATGTTTATAGACGCTGTTCCGCACGAATGCTTCATCTCCTCCGATGGGCTTCACGCCTAGTGCGAGTAGATCGCCAAGTGTCTCTCCATGATAGACAATGCGTCTCGCTTGCTCTGGAATCTCCACTTCATGGCCTGTCCAATCTTTGACGGTAAGCTTACGACCTCGCTGATGCGCATATTGTCCGGGGGTAACTCCGGTTTTTTGCCGAAAGCGGCGGCTGAAATAATATTCATCGGAGAAGCCTACCAGTCTGGCGATTTCACGTAGCGGTTCCGTCGATTCCTGCAGGAAGCGCTTGGAATGACTAATGCGCAGATCGGTCAGGTACTCAAGTGGCTTTTTGCCGGTAAGCTGTTGAAAGATCGGTGTATACTGCCAGAACGATATCCCCGCAAGCTCAGCTAACTGCTTCACGCTGATGCTCTCTGTATAATGCTCCTCTATGAATTGTATAGTCATTTCTACGGATTCTGTGGGACTTGGTAGATGCTTGGAAGGATAATTATGCTCAAAAAATAGCAGCATTAATTCCTGAAATTTCAATTGTCGCTTGAATTGCTGCACATCATCGAAGCTATTCTTGTTCATAAGCAAATCTTCCACAAGACGGATTACCTTAGTGAACGGGTGGACAATTAATTCGCGTCTGCCTGAAAGTAGTTCGCCAGAATAACGTTCTGGATGCTCTTTTGTATAAATTGCTGAAAAGGTGATGAGATAATAATACATGGTCATTTCCTGATTACTCGTACTATAGGAGATTCCGGGAGCTAGTAGATAACATTTATCTGTACTCAGCGTCACGCTCTGATCATCGAGGTTCAGTTGCCCGTTCCCCCCGGTAAATACGAGAAGGGTGTATTCAAGAGTTGTACGTGATACAGGGCTTGAATCGGCAGCTTGAAGTATCAGTTCGGCATCAATCAGCTGAAACAGCAGGGAGTGGAGCGGGGGGCAGGACGATGATGTTTGCAGCATAGGTTCAGCCTCCGTTCTTTTGGTGAGAATGATTATCAATGAACTTATTGTATATAAAACAAAGAAGCATATCAACAGCTGTTGATATGCTTCTTGAAGTTTTCTATCAGCCGTGTGCTAAACACTCGATCATGGAGGGTTATTTCATATTCAATAGCTGAGGAATCTCGCCGAGCAGCCATTCTCTTGTAGTTGCATCACTGGAGGTCTTCATGATGTCCTGCGTATAGACATATCCGTTCTTAACGGCAGGAAGGCTCTTCCAAATAGGGCTCTTTAATAGATTTTCTGTGGATTGTTTTGCTTCATCCGCAACTGGAGTCAAGATGAATATCCGGTCTCCGGCATATTCTTTAAGCACTTCCATAGATACTTCCTGGAAGCCTTTACCTTCATCGAGTATCTTCTGAATAGCTGGAGTTGCCTTGAAGCCATTCTCCCCATAGAGTACCTGTGAAAGTCCAGTCGCCGCCATTATAAACAGTCTGTCTCCCGGATAATAAGTGAAGACCGAAGCTGTCTCACCTTCTTGCATACCAGCGGACTTCAATTGTTTCCACATAGCTTCTTCAGCGGTTTTATATTGGGCTAGCCATGCTTCTGCTTCTGTTGTTTTACCAAGAATTCCACCAATGTCCAGCATACGTTCTTGTAATGGGGCAAAGGTATCAAAAATGATTGTAGGTGCGATTTTGGACAGCTGCTCAAAATCAGCTTCGTCTGTGCCCGCATAGATAATTAGGTCAGGTTGAAGCTCTAATGTTTTCTCCAGATTGATAGGGAAGCCTACATCCTCGACACCTTGTAACTGATCTTCAAAGACCTGGCCTTCACCCATGGATAGAGGATACCCTACCGCTTGCACGCCGAGAGCGAGCAAATCTCCATATGTTTCTCCAGAGTAGATTATTCGCTGTGGTTTCACAGGGATTTCTACAGTATGTCCTATGTAATCCGTGTAGGAGCGGGTAGTCGCTGCGGATTCATTTGCACTGCTGTCGGAGGGCTCCGTTGAAGGTGCCGTGCTCGCAGCAGAAGAATTTCCAGTTGCGTTGGTCGTACTATTACCAGAAGATGATTCCTTTGAGTTTCCGCATGCTAGCAGCAATGTACTCATCAAAAAGAGTACGCATAACACAGCGAAGGACTGTCTTGCCTTGTTCATTTTTTATTGCCTCCCTAAAATATATAACGATTACCAATAATGATAATCATTCTCGATTGAATTCATCATAATTTATAGACTCTTTTTACTCAATGGACAAAACATAATTCAGTCATTAGATTTGTACAATCATGCAAAAAGGTGTTGTTTAAAATTTTTTTTGAATTATTTTCAGATGATTGGAAAAATACTCTAAATACCGGGAATGGAGAGAAGAAGGGAGGGCTTGTCTTCATGACAAACATGGAAGGAGAAATCCCTTGAAGCACATAGGATTGTGGTGTTTTTTTGAATCTGATTACTGTTATAGATTAAGTCATTTATGTGATCAAAAAATTCAGGATTGTCCTCATTGATTGTAATCGTTATCATACCGTGGCATGTTATCTGCCGCCCTTGACGTCAGTGGAAAGCCTTTGTTATGGTTTTTATAGTCAAACGCAAGCTGAAATGACAATTTGTAGAATTTATAGACGGTTTTGCGTAAGATATTCTAACCAAACATAATACGAGGGAGATGGTTGATTGTGATCAAAGGCATTATTTTTGATTTTGACGGAACGATTATCGACACGGAGACTGCTTGGTACACCGCTTTTAACGAGGCTTATGCTGAATATGGAGTGGATTTGACGCTTGAACAGTACTCCACCTGCATTGGCACAAGCTTAAACAGCTTTAATCCTTATGAGTACTTGATGACTGATCTTAAGCTTGCCATTGATAAAGAGGCTTTCAGTAAGGCTGTTAAACAGAGACATAGCAAACTTATGGAATTGGAAACGATTCGGCCAGGTATACAGCATTATCTGGATTCTGCCAAAAAAGCTGGACTACGCATAGGGCTGGCCTCAAGCTCTTCACTGGAATGGGTGGAGAAATACTTAAATCAATTGGGCATACGCGATTATTTCGAATGTATTCGGACGGCCGATCATGTGGCAAAAGTGAAACCAGATCCAGAGCTATACAACCAAACATTAGCTTGTCTTGGAATCACCTCTAATGAGGCAGTTGCCATTGAGGATTCACCGAATGGTTCTAAGGCAGCGGCAGCAGCTGGTATCCGTTGTATTGTGACTCCTAATGAGATTACCAATTTTCTTGAATTCGATAAACAACATCACAAAATAGATAATCTAAGTCTTCTTGATTTTGACCATGTAATTACTCAGCGTTGCTTCGTATAGAAGAAACTGAGAAACAGAGTTAAATTAAAGGGGGATATCAAATTGAGAGCCGTACATTTTGGAGCGGGCAGTATTGGCAGAGGTTTTATTGGACCTATGTTGTCGGACTCCGGTTACAATGTTTGTTTCGTCGGAAGGAATAAGAGCAAGATTGCGCAGTTGCAAAATCGCGGACAATATCCCGTTACCTTGGCTAACAAGGATCGGGACAGCTTTATCGTTGATAATGTTACTGCGATCAATCTGAATGATACTGAGGACGTTACTAAAGCTATAGCAGAGGCTGAGATAGTAACCACTGCAGTTGGAATATCCGCTTTAAAAGATATTGCCGGTACTATCGCGCAGGGAATCGAACGAAGACTTATCAATCACAGGAACCTCAAACCTCTCCATATTATTGCCTGTGAGAACGGTATTGGAAGCAGTCAAAAGTTAAAGAAATCTGTATATCGACATATGAAGCAATCCTTCAAGGAGCTTGCGGACCGCAATGTCGCTTTTCCAAATGCGATGGTTGATCGGATCGTGCCTGTGCAGAAAAATACAGATTCGCTTGAAATCCTCGTTGAACCCTTCAGTGAGTGGGTGATTCCGCGCAGTGGAATGATTGGTAATTACAACGAAATTAAAGGTGTCCATTATGTGGATTCGCTGGCACCATACCTCGAACGGAAGCTATATACTGTGAATACAGGCCATTGCAGTGCAGCCTATTTCGGATATCTGGAAGGTTATACTAGCATTCAGGAAGCGATGTCTGATCCCGCAATCAGAGCTCGTGTTCGTGGGGTACTCAAGGAAACAGGGACCTTACTGGTACATTTGTATGGCTTCGAGCCCTTAGAACATGCACGGTATATAGAAAAGATGATGGAACGATTCACTAACCCCAACTTTAACGATAAAATCACACGTGTCGCCCGATCCCCGCTTCGTAAGCTTTCACCTAATGATCGACTGATAAAACCAGCAATGCTTGCCCATGAACTTGGCTTTGAGACTTCACACCTTGTTTTAGCTATAGCTTCAGCGCTTTATTTTGATTATGAAAAAGATCCAGAAGCCGTAGAGCTTCAAGCAGACATCCGAAATCTTGGACTCAGTGAAGTCATTGCGACGCATTTAAAAATCCCCACGGAGCATCCGCTTCATGGTCGTATTATTTTAGAGTACAACACCATGTGTATAAAATATCCCCATTCGAATGGCCAAACCGTCAATTGCAAAACCCCATACTTTTAATATAAATCAGGCGTGACCTCCGGAATTCAGGCAAGAGTAGTGGCGAAATAATAGGAATAAAGGCCGTCACTGATTGGTTTTTTCCAAACAGGACGGCCTTTTCATGTCGTTACTTTAGAGCAAAGTTAAGGTGAAACGGAAAGCATATGGTCGATTAGCCAGCAGAGTGAACTCTTCGTGGGTTGGTGCACCCCAGCTGTCGTCACCCCCAACTCCCATTTGCTTGTAATTGACTCTCAGTACGGTTTTGTTCGAGACTGGCAATTTATATACGTGATCGTGTGCTTCCAGTTCCTCGGGTTTCCAAGGCAGAGCATTAATCTCCATAGGGATTGCACTATCAAAATAAAGTCCTGATCCGTCGTTGCCATCTGTAATCGAAGCAAATCTGACATCTGTCTTATTGCCACACTCTTGCGGTCTGAGATAAGGGATGAACTGATCACTGACTTTACCCGTATAGCGGCCAAGTGGTGCTCCGGTCTGTCTGTCCCAATAATTCTCATGGGGTCCACGGCCGTACCATGAAAGGGTATCGAGTCTTCCATCCAGCACGAACATCATTCCGAACTCAGGAATTTCGGGAAGATCGCTACTACCCGGATTCAGTTCTTGCAGAATCTCTAATGACCCGTCAGGGCGAATCTCATACTGAACAAGGAGAGTGGAATACGGATTCGTTGGCAAAAGGTAAGTGGTGGCGACGAAACATAGATTTCCTTCGGTTCTATAGGTCATGTTTACTAGGTTCCGTTCATTAGAGGCTTGCTTCCACACTGCACAACGCTTTGGCAATCCATTGCCAAGATCATTATCTGTGACCGCTCTCCAGAAGTTAGGTCTTACAGGCTCAAGCAGATGTTCTTTACCGGAAGCATAGTATGAGCATAGCTCACCAGTTGTCGTATTAAAGGTCAGAGTGAAATTTCCACCCTGTACGGTCAATGCACCTTTAAGTTCCTGCACATGTAACGTTCCATCCGTTGTCTTTGGAGCCTTTATCACGATACGCGGGGATAGAATAAACTGTTCCCAAGCGATTTCGTGGTTAGCATCAGCCCAAGAAGTTTCTGAACGCTGAATAAAGGAGAGATTCAGAATAGCTTCATGATCACCTCTATGTGAAATCAGTTCATAAGGGATAGTGCATTCAACGATTTCTCCTGGTGCAGCAGAGATTTGCAGCAAACCTTCTTGCGCAGTTACTCCGTCTAAAGCAACTTCCCATTTAAGTTCGTACTGTTCAATGTCGGTAAATAAAAAGTTATTACGAATCTGAAAGAGACCTTCACGGATATTTAAAGCCGTTACTTTAATGTTTTGATAGCATTTTTTGACCTCAAATAGCTTTGGAGTAACCGAACGATCGGCAAAAAGTAATCCGTTTCCGCTAAAGTTTCCATCATGTGGCGACTCACCAAAGTCACCGCCATATGCTAAATATGGGACACCTTCGGATGTTTTGGTTCGGATAGCCTGATCCACCCAATCCCAAATAAAAGCACCTTGAAATACATCGTACTTGTCAAACATATCGGTGTATAGGTGTAGTCCACCGCAAGAATTCCCCATTGCATGACTGTATTCGCAGATGATATAAGGCTTCTGAGGATGGCCTAGCGCATATTTTTCAACATCGTACGGTTTAGCATACATAGTCGACTCTATATCACTAGCTGCTTCCGACTCTCTGCAATGGAAGATCCCTTCATAATGAACAGGTCGTGTTGGGTCAGCTTCTCTGAGATAGTCATGCATGGCGATGAAATTATCGCCGCCGTAGGACTCATTCCCCAGTGACCAGATGATAACCGAAGGATGGTTCTTGTCTCTTTGCATCATGGAGTTGCAACGGTCAATCACATTGGCCCGCCATTCCGGTTTGCTTGCAGGTACATTTCCCTCATGTATTCCTTGTTGCCCATATTGCCAAGTGCCATGCGTTTCCAGATTAGTTTCATCGATAACGTAAAGTCCGTATTCATCACAAAGCTCATACCAAACAGACTGATTCGGGTAATGAGAGGTCCGAACCGCATTAATATTATGTGTTTTCATCAGTTTGATATCTCGGATCATGTCATCTTTGGATAGCGCACGTCCTGTGTCACAAGAGAACTCGTGCCGGTTAACGCCTTTTAGTACAATTCTTTTGCCGTTGATCTTCATAAGTCCGTCCTTGATCTCAAAGGTGCGGAATCCGACCTTACAGCTGACGGTTTCAGTAGTGTTTCCGTTGTCGTCAATCATGGAGAGAACTAATGTATACAGATACGGTGTCTCAGCACTCCACTTATATGGATCTTCTACATGCTCAGAAAGCTTCAAATGCTGAATACCCTCTTGATCAAAGGAAGTAACTGCAGATACTGGAGCCTCCCATACAGGCTGATCTTCTTTATTGTATAGCTGCATTTGGAGTGTATAAGGGTTTAGCATCTGATTAAAGTAATTTTCCACTTTGATATCTACGTTTAAATTCGCATGTACGAAATCTTCGTCTAGCACGGTATTTACGAAAAAATCAGCAACATGAACAGAAGGGGCGGTGTACAGATAGACCTCCCGAAAAATACCGCTAAGCCGCCAAAAATCTTGATCCTCCAGCCAACTGGCATCACACCAACGATAGACCTCTACAGCTAGTTTATTATCACCGGCTATTAAATAAGGGGTAATATCGAATTCCGAAGGTGTAAAGGTGTCTTCACAGTAACCGACCCGTTCTCCGTTTACCCATACATAGAAAGCGGATTCAACCCCCTGAAAGCTAAGGTATACAGGTTGACCGTTCCAGGATTCAGGTACAGTAAAGGTTCGTATGTACGAGCCTACTGGATTATATTTTGTCGGAGCAAAAGGTGGCTTGAGATCAGGTTCGGACTCCGCCCAAGGATATCGCACATTCGTATATTGCGGGTAATCATAGCCCTGGAATTGCCAGTGAGAGGGTACAGGAATCGTAGCCCAAGTACTGCAATCGAAATCTGCTTTATAGAAATCTACGATCCGTTGATCCGGTGTTTCGGAAAAGGAGAACTTCCAAATACCATTGAGCGTTTTGTAATATGGCGAGGCTTCTTTATCCCCCGCCAAGGCTTGCGATAAATGGCTATAAGAAATCATGGAAGCATGGGCATCCAATCGATTTAGTTCAAAAATTTCCGGATTATTATTCCATTCTGGATAACCGTTTGCAGGAGGCTGATAAACAAATTTTGCTCGCATGAGTAAAACTCCTTTATAATAGTGATGTTATTATATTCATATTATAAATTGGAGTAATGTTAAGAGATATAAAAGATTTTTCATCAGATATAACAAGATATGAAACGAGTGATTAAATGGATAGCAAAATAATCTTTTGCCAAACGGAAGATACGAATATGCTGCCGCTGTATGCTACAACCATTGGATTTTGGGAGCATCAGGCAGAAACCCTACGGCCCACCGGATTTCCAGATTATCAATTGCATCAGATCCATGAGGGAAAAGGTGAGCTTGTCATTCAGGAGAAACGATACATTGTGGGCGAAGGGGATGTCTTCTTTTTATTTCCGAATATTACGCATTCGTATGCGCCAATCAGCAGTAAGTGGAAGCTGTCATGGATTTCATTCAATGGTAGAGAGGCTGGTCAAATGCTGTTGTACGCAGGAATCCGTGAATCAGGACCAGCAAGATTGAAGGAGGATAGGTGGCTAAATCCTTTAAAGGAAATGCTCCACTTGCCAGATAGTAATGAACTGGAAACGAATCTGGAACGATCCAAACAACTTTATGCGCTGCTGCTAGATTTAAAAAGAAACCTAGTCTCTCCTCTAAATGAGGCTCTTGAATTGGAGCGAATTAAACCTGTGCTTCATCATATAGAAAGCAATTTACATAGGACGCTCCCATTAAAGGAGCTTGCGGAGGTAATCGCGGTATCGCCACAGTATTTATGCAGGCTTTTTCAAAAAACAATCCATGATCGACCTGTAACCTATATCAACAAGCAACGTATAAACTTGAGTAAACAACTAATGTTTAATGAACGAAATAAAAAAATGTATGAAATTGCTCAGTTAGTAGGCTTCGAAAATGCCAGCTACTTTTGTCTAGTGTTTAAGCGGTTGACTGGAATGAGTCCAGAGCAATTTAAACAGCTGCATGGTTTGGACTAGAGCCAATAGAGAATGCCTCTAAGCCCTATGATAAACGCTTACTTGTTAGCGTCTAGCACTCCATGATATAGTTTAATTGAGTTCATATGTTGTTTATTTCACGAATTCAATCATTCTTTTGTATAATTAGTATGTTTACCTGAATTCCATACATAGAACCAAATTCACGATCAGATATCCAGTTGAGCATCAGGAAGGAGTCATCAATTTGAATGAGAAGTTAAAAGAGGCTTACGAACGTTTGGACTTGCCTGAAGACATTACCCGGGAGGAACTGAATAAAAAATTTGATTTGCTCTTAAAACGCCGTAAATCAAATTCCTCAGAGTCTGAGGCTGCAGCCTATGAAGAAGAGTTTTTAGCTTTCAAAACAATCCTAGACGGCTTGGATCAAAAGGAAATTCAGGAGGCTGAGGACAAGCGGCTAGAGAAATGGGGAGCCTTTTCCGGCATAGCGCGTAAATCGGAGAATTTCTTTAGGCTATACAAAGTCCATACTTTTGTATCAGTCATCGTGCTGTTGGTATTAATCTTTGGAGGCAATGCACTTTATAATCAATATCAAGCTAAAAAATATGAAGCTTCACTCCCGCCAGTGGATGTAACTATCATGTTCCTAGGAAACTATGAATCCCAAGATCCATCAGGTAAGGATGAAGAGCTTAAACAAGAGATCGTCAATCGTTATCCAGCTTGGAAGCGGGTAAAGACGGAAGTCGTATACCTTCCCTCCACAGGCGGTGAGGGTGGAGGCGCGTTAGACATGACTTATATCCAGCGCGCGATGGCGATGCTGGCGGCGGATCGTCCGGATATTCTTATTTTGGATGATGCTACTTTTGATTGGATTGGGCAGCAACAAGGACTTAAGAATCTGGAGCCGTTCGTAAAATCAGCTGGACTACCTTTAGATGATATTCGTTTGAAACGTATAAAAAATACGGAAAACGGTGAAGAGTGGATCACTGGCGTAGATATTACAGATACGAAGTTTGCTACAGACCTTCCTATTCATTCTCGGAAGATGATCATCGGGGTGTTTGGAGAAGGTGAAGATAAGAACAAATCAACTGATTTTGTCGAGTTCTTAGTAGGGCAAATGACTGCCAAATAAATAAGAGTATTATTGGACCTGTGTTATAAAAGGCTGATGTTGTATGGATTTTCATACAATATCGGCCTTTTTGTTATTCATTCAAAGCATCTGAATTGACGAATGTGAAGTAAACTCATTATAATGATTTATATAGATATGAACTAAGTAATATAAATATAAATTAAATGACTTTGACGAGGAGTGATGAACTAATGAAGACGGACGGAACTCTGACAATACATACACAGCAGCGTGGTGCGGCATTAGGTGATTTATTCGGGATCTTCTTCGAGGATTTAAATCATGCGGCAGATGGTGGCCTTTATGCTGAGCTGGTTCAGAACCGATCTTTTGAATTTGATCCGATTGATCGGGCGGATTATCATGCGTTAATGGCTTGGGAGCCTGTAGGTCGTGGAGGTGGGAAGGCCGTCATCACGGTGGAGGATAGCAATCCCTTGAATGAACGTAATCCACATTATGTAGCCATTGATATTGTGGCTGAAGGTGACGGCGTTGGGCTGATGAATCTTGGATTCAATAGTGGCATTCCTGTAAAAGAAGGCGAGAATTATAAGTTCTCGGTGTATGCTCGCCGGGAAACAAGCTTTGATATGCCTCTTACCATAACCATTGAAAGTATAAATGGCATAATTTATGGTGAAGCGAAAATAGCCGTGAATAACTCCGAATGGACTCGATACGAAGCAGTTATTAAGGCTAATGCTACGGATACTAGCTCACGTCTTGTAATCGTTACCAAAGGGAGCGGCAAGGTATATCTGGACATGGTTTCTCTGTTTCCAGAGAAGACCTTTATGAACAGATCTGGGGGCATGCGTGAAGACATTTCACGATTACTCGCCGACTTAAAGCCTAAATTCATGCGTTTTCCGGGAGGCTGTCTGGTGCATGACGGTTCTTTGAATCCAGATGACAGAGATTCCATGTACAGATGGAAAAATACAATCGGGGATGTGGCACAAAGGCCGGCAAGGCGGAATAACTGGTCCTATAATCAGACGCTTGGGTTAGGTTATTTTGAATATTTTCAGTTCTGTGAGGATATTGGAGCCAAGCCGATTCCCGTTATTCCGGGCGGCTACGATCCACATCATAAACGTATGGTGCCGCTGGACGAATTAACGCCCTGGGTAGAGGATGCACTGGATTTGATCGAATTTGCAAATGGGGATTTATCAACGGAATGGGGAAGTATACGTGCGGAGCTTGGTCACCCGGAACCTTTTGGATTAGAGTATATCGGCATCGGTAATGAAGAGGTAGGCGCACCCTTTTTCGAGCGATATCCTTACTTTCATCAAGCCATTAAAGAGAAATATCCGCAAATCAAGGTCATCAATTCGAGCGGTCCATTCTCAGCAGGTAAGGAATATGATCGGGGCTGGACATCGGCAAAAGAGAATAAGTCTGATTTTGTAGACGAGCACTATTACTGTACACCAGAATGGTTCCTGGCGAATCATCACCGTTATGATGACTTTAAGGCTGATGAACCGAAAGTGTTCTTAGGCGAATATGCTTCATGGGGCAATACGTATTACAACGCGCTGGTGGAAGCGGCTTTTATGACGGGGCTTCAGAATAATGCGCATGCGGTTGGCTTGGCATGTTATGCGCCTATGCTCTGCAATGTGGATTATATCAACTGGAAGCCGGATCTAATCTGGTTTAATAATCATGAGGTGTATGGAACTGCGAACTACTATGTTCAAAAGCTATTCATGAACCATCAAGGAGATCAGCTACTCGAGATAGAAGCGAACGACTTCACAGCACCCGAGGAACGTACAGTTGAAGCGATCACTGGAGCGATTAGCTTGGGCGTGGATGCATCCGCTGCCCGGTTCTCCGAGATCACTTTGGTTAACAATGTTACTGGAGAAGTGAAGTCGTATTCTGATCTGTCAGAAGAGATATCAAATCTCCCGGACCCTACTCAGAACGGAACGACCAAACGAATATTAGATCTTGGTGAGACGAGGTGGGATAGCTATACCTTGAATTTCAAGGCTACTAGAACCGCAGGAAATAAAGGGTTTGTGTTCTATTTTGGCAAAGCTGATGATCAGAATCATTTGTATTGGGAACTAGGCGGCTGGCAGAATCAGGATTCCATAGTGGCTTCTATCATTAACGGGAGAAACTCAGTTTTGACGCATTCGATGTTTTCGGTTGAAACAGACGTAGAATACGATCTGAAGCTAGAAGTATCAGGCAGACATATTCGTACTTACATTAACGGAGAGCTAATCAATGAAACAGAGGACAAACCTCCGGTCATCGAACCACTATATTATACAGCAAGTGTGGAGGATGCCACAGGGGATATCATTCTTAAGACAGTGAACGTACAAGAGAACAGCGTTTCTGCTGACATTGTATTTGAAGGGCTGGCAACAAAGGACTTGTCCGTCGAGGTGTATGAACTGTCGGGCTACCAGCTTGAGGACGAAAATAACTTCGAGAATAAGGAGCTTGTCTCCCCTAAGCAAACTAATTTCACAATAGTGGGAAGCACCTTTTCTTATGAGTTTCCAAAGCAATCCGTAACGATTTTTAGAATAAAATAAAACTACAAACGCCCCTCTGAATCTCTAGTGTTACATAGATTCAAGGGGCGTTTATGTGCGCTTATCTAGCTGTTCACCCGGAGACGGATCACGTTCCAGGATGCTTTTGCGAGAAGGGCCTTCACATGTCTACCTTCAAATGTAGCATTTCCTTGGCTAGGTATTACGTTATGGGGGTTGGATTTGGTATTTACAGCTTTAATTTCTTCATGTTTCAGTACAATATGCTCAATGATGTTAACGGAATTAAAGCTGCGTAGGTCCACGTCCAGTTCAAGTCCCTCGGATAAATGACGATTTACAGCAAAGACAGTAACTTCATTCTGCTCCTCGTTGTATACACTAATGGCTTCCAAGTATGGCACATCACTAAAATCTTTAGAATCGTATTTAGGGCTGGAGATCAACGGATGAAGCACGGTTCCACGGCCATATAGGGATGCATGCAGATATGGATAATAAGTGGTCTGAAGCCACAGTGGACCGCCGTTTTCAGTCATAATAGGGGCAATAACATTAATAAGCTGAGCGATGCAAGCCATCTTTACACGATCCGCATGTTTTAGTAATGTAATGAGACAGCAGCCCACGACCAGTGCATCTTCTAGTGTGTATACATCTTCAAATTCGGGTGGAGCGATCTGCCAATGTTTTTCGGCACGACTGCTACCTTGCGACTTCCACACATTCCACTCATCCAAGGAAAGATTAATTTTCTTCTTGCTCTTTTTCTTAGCTTGAATATAATCACAGGTAGCAGCTACACTATTGATGAAGTGATCCATATCCATTGAGCGGGCTAGAAAATTAGGAGTATCATCTTCGTTGTTGTTGTAGTAAGTATGCAGTGAGAGGTAGTCTACGTTCTCATAAGAAAGATCTAGCACGGTAGCTTCCCACTCTGCAAAAGTGTCCATACCGCTGCCGGAACTGCCGCATGCCACAAGCTCTAGGGTTGGATCTACCCAGCGCATCGCCTTCGCTGTTTCGTTCGCTAATCGACCATATTCAGCCGCTGTTTTAGCGCCAATCTGCCAAGGGCCGTCCATTTCATTACCCAGACACCAGGTCTTGAAGGCATGAGGTTCTTTATATCCATGGGAAATTCGCAGGTCACTATAGTAGGAGCCGGAAGGATGGTTGCAGTACTCTACTAGGTTTCTAGCTGCGTCAATGCCGCGAGTGCCCAGGTTAACCGCCATCATGACTTCAGAGCCAACGAGTTTAGCCCAATCAGCAAATTCATTAGTGCCCACTTGATTCGTTTCTGTTGTCCACCAAGCTAGTTCTAGGGAATGCTTGCGTTCGTTCTTAGGCCCAACACCGTCTTCCCAGTTGTAACCGGATACAAAATTTCCGCCGGGATAACGAATGATAGGAACATTTAGTGCTCGGATAGCTTCAATGGCATCTCCTCGAAAACCATTGAGATCTGCAGTAGGGTGACCTGGATCATAAATACCACCATATACGGCCCTGCCTAAATGCTCGATGAAGGAGCCGTAGATTCGGGTGTCTACTTCTGATAGTTTAAAATCCTTGTCAATAATCATTGTGGATTTAATCGTCATGAATACATATCTCCTTTAAGTAGAATTAATATTATTATTAACTGATAAAACGATTTATGATTACATAGTACTTAGAATAAGATATGATAAGCAATCAAATAATTTAGGATTCGTAAAAATACTAATTCAAAGGCATAGGGGATAACGGAATGCACTTAACTACAGATACTGAATCGCTTCGGGTCTACGAAGCACTAGCAAGTGAAGTCAGGCTAAGGATAATCGAACTACTGGACCGCAAAGAAATGCATATTAAAGAGCTGGCAGCCGAACTCTATCTAAGCAGTGCGATAGTTAGCACCCATGTTGCCAAGCTGCAAAAAGCAGGTCTGATTAGCTCTAAAATGAGACGTGTGGATGGAGGGACATATAAGTACTGTTCATTGTCTACCAACTACCTGCAGATTAAATTATCAGGTTCTCGGGGAATCGCTAGAAAGGTTGTTGAGGTTTCGATTCCTGTAGGACAGTATACTGATGTTCAGGCATCACCTACTTGCGGAATTGCAACTACAGACAAGTTAATCGGATATTATGATGATCCACGTTATTTCCTGGACCCAGAGCGAGTGAACGCTGGTATTTTATGGTTTGCAAAAGGGTATATCGAATATAAGGTTCCTAATTATCTGTTTAAGGATCAGGTCGTGCAGGAGATAGAAATTTCTATGGAGATCGGTTCTGAGGCTCCGCATGTAAATGAGAAATGGCCTTCGGATATTGCTTTTGCTATGAATGGACAGGATTTAGGGAAATGGACAAGTCCAGGAGATTTCGGCCTAACTAGAGGACGATTAACCCCTGCTTGGTGGAATGCAGATGTTAACCAATATGGTTTGTTGAAGGTGCTACGGATTAATGCAGGTGGAACATTTATAGATGGGCAGCAAATATCAGCGGTGACACTTGATGATGTACTTGTAGAACAGGACCAGTGGACATTTCGTTTAAGTGCAGAGGATAGCGGACGTAGAAGAGGTGGATTAACATTATTCGGGCGTGGATTTGGGAACTATGAGCAAGATATGGTGTTCAGAGTCTATTATGAATAATTCGAAATAGAGAAATAATAAAAATAAAAAAACATATTGTAATGAAAACGTTTTTATGTTAATTTAAATCTATAAAAACGTTTTTATTCGTAAAGGAAGATTGAATCATTATGGAAAAGGTAACTATTAAAGATGTTGCCAGAGAGGCAGGAGTCTCCATTTCTACGGTCTCTAACGCACTAAATGACGTAGATGTATTAAACCCGGAGACGAAATCACATGTTCTTAAGGTCGCGAAGCAATTAAATTATGTTCCGAACCTAAATGGCAAGCTCCTAAGGAACGGAAAAACTAAAATGCTAGGTTTTTTTACGACGAGTGTATCGGGTCCATACTTCTATAAGCTGGTGGAGTCCATGTCTCGTGAATGTGATCGGTTAGGTTATGGGCTAAATGTATTTGTTACAAAGGATAAACAAGTCATTATGAGCAATATTCTAGGCCGGCGTGTAGATGGTGTCATTATCTACGAAGAGATGAGAATTGATGAAGAAGAAATTGCTGCAATGGTGAAAGATAAGATTAAAGCAGTGTTTCTGGATCGGCCGCTTAAGAATGATACGATGGGAAGCGTAATCTTCGATTCCTTTGAAGCGGGGTACGAAGCAACCAAATATTTAATCAGTCTGGGACACAAGAAAATTGCTTACATATCTGGTGTGGATGAGATGTATGACAGTGTTCAGCGGAAAGAAGGGTACTTGGCCGCCTTGCGGCAATATCAGCTTCCAACGAACGAAGAGTATATTATACAAGGATATTTTGAAGAAGAGAGCACCTATAACGCTATTAAGTCTTTAGTTCACTTGAGTCCTGATAAAATACCGGATGCTTTTCTAGCAGGGAATGATTTGAGCGCTATTGGATGTATTCAAGCTTTGAAATCGCATGGATACGAAGTCCCGTTAGAGATAAGCGTTATGGGATTTGATGACATTGATATTGCCCAGTATTTCTCACCGCCATTAACTACAGTAAGAAATCAAATTGCCAGACAAGGTATTCTATCCGTTAATCACCTGGTTCGCATGATTCAGAAGAAGGAACAAGGCGAAATGATGAAATTGACAGGCGAATTGATTGTACGTGGTTCTACTCAAGTAAAGATTGATCGGTACTAATGCTTTCAAGAAGGGCAACAAGAGGGTATCCGATCTTTTTTTAAATATAAGAAAGTATAAGTTTGCACCTATACTTTATATCTTATATTTCTCGCTTAAACGCTTATCGTCATGATAAAGACGCTGAAGGCGTTTATGCTTGATAATTTTATTGCTTTTAGGAGGTTTTTTTCGAAGAAATAAAAACGTTTTTATTGTTTTGGGGATCATGATTTGGAGGGGAGAAGAAAAACGTGGATAAATTAGCCGTAGTGCCAGTGAACGGGAAGAATCCAATGAGTAGTAAGAAACCTATGGGACAGAGGGTCAAAGAATTTGTGATTGATTATAAGAGACAATGGGAAATCCAGTCTATGATCATTCCAGGAATTATTTTTATGATTATTTTTTGTTTCATTCCTATTTACGGATTGACGATTGCTTTTAAGAGTTACACCGTAATTGATACGCTCGATTCTGCACCATGGGTTGGGCTTGATAATTTCAGAATTATTTTATCAGACAAATATTTTTGGGATGCTGTAGTAAATACCTTGGGGATCAGCTTTCTGAAATTAGCCATAGGTTTTATTATTCCTATTATTCTATCCGTTATGATTTACGAGTTGAGCGCTGGACGCTTTAAGAAATTAGTACAAACGATCTCTTATTTACCCCACTTTTTGTCATGGATCGTTCTGGGCGGGATGTTGATTGCTTGGTTCTCTTCATCCGGAATGATTAATGAAATCCTGCTCAATTTAGGAATCATTTCGAAACCGGTAAATATTTTACTCGATGCGAACAAGTATTGGTGGATTGCAACGTTATCGGATATTTGGAAAGAGGCGGGTTGGGGAACGATTTTATACCTAGCCATCATGTCGAAAATTGATCCTACCTATTATGAAGCTGCCAAAATAGATGGGGCCAGTCGTATGAGACAAATTTGGAATATTACCCTCCCTAACATGAAGCCGATTATCAGTTTAAACCTTATTCTGACTGTAAGCGGTTTATTAGGATCGAATCTAGATCAAACCTTGGTCTTGATGAATTCTCAGAACCGTGAAAAAGCAGAAGTAATTAATTCTTATGTGTATCGAATGGGTATGACGCAAGGTGACTTCTCTTATGCAACCGCTGTTGGTTTAGGTGTCTCCATCGTATCAGTGATCCTATTGATTAGTGCCAACAAAGTATCTAGCAAATTAAATGATAATCAATCAGTTCTGTAAAAGGAGGCATTTCTGTGAATCGGACGGTAGCTAAAGAAGATCTCGACAGTCGAATCTTTAATACCATAAACATTATCTTGCTCTGTATTTGTACTGTAATTATCGTTGTTCCTTTATGGAATGTGGTCATATCATCCTTAAGTTCAGGTAAGGCGCTCGCGGAAGGCGGATTTATATTTTGGTCTCCTGAGTTCTCCTTAGAAAATTATCGGGCTGTATTTAAAGACGAGACGATTGGTCTAGCATTCCTGGTCTCGATTGCCAAAACGTTCATCGGTGTCATTACCCACGTATTCTTTTGCGCGATGATCGGTTATGGGTTGAGTAAAAAATACATACGTGGCCGCAAGCTGTACGTTGCCATGGGTGTTGTCACCATGTTCTTCTCGGGTGGTATGATCCCAACGTATTTATTGATTAAGTCACTTGGTCTATTGAACAGCTTTTGGGTTTATATTATCCCGGCCTTGTTCAGTTATTATGATGTGGTTATTCTAATGAACTTCTTTAGAAACGTTCCGGATTCACTTGAAGAGTCAGCCAAAATCGATGGTGCAGGTGACTGGCGTATTTTCCTAAAGATATTTATCCCTCTTTCCATGCCGGCTATGGCTACGATTGCGTTATTTAATGGGGTTGGGCAATGGAATGACTTTATGACCACCAAATTATACATTACCGATCAAGCACTCTATCCGCTGCAGATGAAGCTCTATGAAATCATCGTTCAGTCTCAAACGCAATCCATGCAAAATGTCGGTGGATCTGCCATTATCGAAACTACGACTAAAGGGGTTCAACTAGCAACAATTGTCATTACAACTTTGCCGATTGTTGTGATGTATCCAATATTACAAAGGTACTTTATTTCAGGAATGATGATGGGGGCGGTTAAAGAATAGAAAGTTAGGAGGTTTTTTTATAGCAAACACTTATGTGCGAAGTGATCCATCGGAAGTGTAGCTAGCACAATTAGATCTACACTTCCTGTACTTACAAAACTTTTTAGGGGGAAACAAGAAATGAACAAAGCATTTGGGAAAAAAGGACTCAAACTTTGTACTGCGCTTATGGCTGTTGTATTGGTATTTACCGGTTGTGGATCGAAGGGGAGTTCTGATAACTCTAGCAAAGAACTGAGCTCCATTGAAGGTCGTTATACGATTGACCCGGAAACACCGGCTTGGAAGCTGGATACAAAAGAAGAGACTACAGATCTTACTTGGTACGTGAATGCAGATTGGTGGAATACTGATTTCGGCAAGGACCTCGTTACAAAGAAAATTAAAGAGGATTTAAATATCAATATTAAATTTATTACTGGGGACGACACGAAGTTAAATACTATTTTTGCTGGTGGCGAAATGCCTGACTTGTTGACTGTACTTGATTCCAACTCTCCTGTGGTACAAAAAGCTTCAACATGGGCGCTGCCTTTGAATGATCTGGCGGATAAATACGATCCTTATTTCAATAAAGTGGCTGCAAAAGATACAATGAACTGGTTCCAATTAGCTGATGGAAAGACTTATGGCTATCCTAACTACTCAAATACTCAAAACGATTATGACAGCGGTAACATTCCTGCGAAAACAGCATTTGTCATCCGTAAGGATGTTTACGAAGCGATTGGAAAACCAACCATTGGTACTCCGGAAGAATTCAAGAGTGCTATGCAACAAATCAAAAAGCAGTTCCCAGAAATGATTCCGTTTGGATTTAACTCCATTGGTACAGGTACTGGTTCCTTGGGAGATGTACTACAGGACTTCATCGGCGTACCGATGGAAACTGAGAATGGTGAATTCTACAACCGTAACTTGGATGAGGATTACTTGACTTGGTTAAAAACGTTAAATGAAGTCTACAGAAATGGTGACATCAGTGATGACAGTTTTGCTGATGACGGAACAGGCTTTGAAGAAAAATTAAAATCAGGTAAATATGCAACGCTGCTGCTGGATGGAACGCCTCAACAAAGTGGTAACCTGCAAATCTTCATGACTGGAAATCCAGGCAAAGAATATATCGCTATTGATGGACCGCAAAGCACAGTTGGACATGAGCCAACGTTGAATCAGTCAGGAATTACTGGTTGGATGATCAGTTTCATTACTAAAAAGGCTAAAGACCCTGCTAAAGCCATTCAAGTGTACACGTATTTGCTTAGTGAAGAAGGACAGAAGCTTATGAACTACGGTATTGAAGGAGAGACCTATAAAGTTAACGAGGCCGGTAAAATTGAATTCTTACCTGAAATCAAAGATCTTCAATTGAACAATGCGGATAAATTTAAAAAAGATTACCGGATGGGCGAATTTATGTTCTTCGGACATGACCGTGATAAAGCATTGAGTAATGATGCATTCGCAGAGTCGATTAAACAAATGCAAGAATGGGGCAAAGGAAAGATGAAACCTCACTTCATTCTGGAAAATATCAACCCTGCTCAAGGCACGCCTGAAGCGCGCAGTCTAACTGCAATTGATGCTACTTGGAATACTACTCTTGTAAGTTTAATTCGTTCAAAGGATGATGCTACATTTGAAAGCACTTTGGCAGCTTATAAATCATTCTTGAATGAAAACAACTGGGATAAGATCGTAGAAATTCGTACTGAAAAAATGAAGAATAACAAAGAAAAATTAGGTCTTAAATAAGCAGCAGTCGGACGGGGCCCCTTTGCCGGGGCCTCATCATTACAGGAGTGATCAACACAGTAAGATATATAGAAAAGTGGAGGGAAACAACATGACAAAACTGAAAATTTATCAATCTACAGGGGAGAACGAATTGTTTGTAGAGCAAACACTAGAACAATTAACTCCAATAGCTTCAGATGAGACAGTCACCACTGTAAACCTTGATGAGAATCAAACCTTTCAGGAAATGGATGGGTTCGGGGCATCCTTTACGGATTCATCCGCCTATTTGATTAACCAAGTGCTAGACAATGAACAGAAAAAAGAAGTCATGAGCAAGCTTTTTGATTCCCAAGATGGAATTGGCTTGTCGGTATTAAGAAATCCAATGGGAGCATCGGATTATGCCAGATCTATTTATAGCTATGACGATATGCCTGCACAGGAAACCGATACGGAATTAACTCGGTTCTCCATCGCACACGATGAAGCTGATATTATCCCTTTGTTACAACAAGCACTGGAACTTAACCCTGAGATTAAGCTGATGGCTTCGCCTTGGAGTGCACCAGGCTGGATGAAGACTAGCGGATCGATGATCGCCGGTGAACTTAAACAAGAATATTACCAGGCTTATGCCGATTATTTTGTACGATACATTCAAGCTTTTGAAAATCACGGTCTGCCAACTTATGCAGTAACCCCGCAGAACGAGCCTCTTTTTGAACCAAAGCACTATCCTAGTATGTTAATGTTGCCAGAGGCGCAAAGAGATTTCATTAAAAACTATCTGAAGCCCAGCTTCGTGAAACATAACATTAACACAAAAATTCTCTGCTATGACCACAACTGGGATCGTCCGGATTATCCACTAACCGTGCTGAATTATGCAAAAGATGAAGTAGACGGTGTAGCTTGGCACTGGTATGGTGGGAATGCGTCAGCACAATCAGAGGTTCTGAAGGCTTTTGCAGATAAAGAAGTACATTTTACAGAAGGTTCTGGTGGAGAATGGATTCCTCCGTTTGAACAAGCCTTCTCGAATGTAATGAGAACAGGGATTGATATTCTTAGAAACCATAGTAAATCCTTTGTCTTGTGGAATATGGCCTTAGATGAGAAGAACGGTCCAACTGTACCGGGCTTTGGCAAAAGTACCTGTCGCGGTGTTGTGACGGTCAACCAAGAGACTAAAGAACTTACGTATACGCTGGACTACTATGCTCTGGCACACTTCAGCAAATTCATTCGTCCTAAGGCTGTACGTATTGATGCTTCCACTAATCAGGAAGTAATTCTTTCCGTAGCTTTTAAGAATACAGATCACTCAATTGCGGTTGTTCTGTTTAACGATAGTGAGAAGGATGAGAATGTAACAGTGAGCTTGCAAGGTAAAGAAGATTTATCGTTCCGTTTAGCCTCAAAAAGTGCCTTATCGATTTTAATAAAATAATGTGCATGAAGTACTCGGATTTTAATTCGAGTACTTTTTTTTGTCAAAAAACGTATAAAAAATCAGTGTTCGTAAATCTTAAACGCATCCCTATAGCGAGGAGACATGAGCATTGAACCGAAAGTTTGTACTGACGCTGCTAGTTCTGTGTTTGATGATTACTGGTGGTTCTAGTATTTTTGCTGTTAAAAGTGTGCTACCTATAAAGAGTGAAACAACCAAATGGGCGGTGGAGCTTCATAAAAGTAAATTGCCTTCTCCACAACCGGAAAAATATAAGAGCTACGAGCTATTAGTCACCAACATAAGTGAAGATACGATGGATGTAACTTTCGAGTTGTATCGACCCGTGCAAGAGCCTCTTCAAGAACAAATCATCTTAACAGATCCATTTAGCTATGATATGAGACCGAATGAAACGGTTAGTTTTAGCCATTTTTTTGTGAAGAATGGGGCTAAAGAATTGGAAGTCGTACTTTCGTGGAATGATCAGAATGGACGAAAGCATAAGCAGAGTTTTAAGTTTACCAATTTTGAATAATGGATCATAGAAACGCTGAATATTACAGGGCATACTCCAATGGAATGTGCCCTTGTTGGTTTGCTCCAACCCTTGTTTTACTCTATAATGTGCTTTATATAATTGCAGTTGAAAGGGGAGATGGGGCATGAGTACAGCTAATCGTGGAGTGAACATCGGACCTCCCCGTTTTAAAATAGCGGTACATTCGATCGTTTGGCTGGCTAAAAGCGGAAGCATCTTGTCTAGTGCAATGATTGCAAGCCAAGTCAATTCACACGCGACCTTTATGCGTAGAGTGATGCAGTCTTTGGCAACTGCCGGAATCGTAGAGTCCAAAGGTGGAAGAGAAGGTGGGTATGTGCTTCTGAAATCTGCCGATGAGATTACATTAGGTGAGATTTATGAGGCAGTTAGTACAACGGTGGAGGAGCCTGAAGTGGATCTGGCGTGTGGAGCAAGTGCCTTACTCGATGTCGAGTTAGAAAGGATTCTCCAGGAGACGGAGCTACGGACGATTGAGTATTTACGTCAATATACGATTACTAATGTGATGGAGCGGGTAGAGTTTTTTTCTTAATATTTTTATTTTATAATAAAACAGCTGGTTTATTTTTTTATTTAGCTACTATAATTAAGTGAGTTGCAGTCAGCAGCACTGCAATTTTATTTTGTAGGTATTGTGCTTAAGGTAAGCACATATAATAACAAGGGGGAACTAACGAAGCGGAGTAGCATAGGTATCCACTGTCTTATAGCAGGGAATTCTTTTGCATTAATATGTGCTTGTCATTGTTGCAAATATATTTTGGGGAGAGATGTCAATGAATATTGTAGCCATCGTTTTGCAAAGCTTGCTGGTACTTGCTTTCGTTATGGCAGGATCGGGAAAAGCAGCGGGTTCAAAAATGCATGTGGACAACTTTAAAAAATGGCGTTTACCACAATGGTTTCGGGTGGTAACAGGACTCGTTGAGCTTGTCGCCGCGGCAGCTTTGGTTGTTGGTTACTGGGAGCCGAGTTGGGCAGCGGCAGGAGCACTTTTACTTGGAGTTACTGCTATTGGTGGAGTTCTGACTCATATTCGCGCAAAAGATTCGTTCAAACAATGCTTTCCGATTATTTTGCTTGGTGTGTTAGCTTTTATCGTATTTTTCATCCGTCTTTCCGATCTGAGTGACTTTCCAGGGTTTAATTAATTATCCTTACACCATAAAAAAATGGCAGTTCAGTGCTGAATTTCAGCATCTGGACTGCCATTTTATGTTTCTGGAGCTTAAGCTCAGAGGTTCTAGCGCTCTAAACGGTAGCCACCATGAAATACAGGTCCTACATATTCATTGAATGCAAATCCATTACGGATGGCTGCAGAGACAAAATCCTTAGCTTTTGCTACAGCTTCATGAACGGATAGACCGTTAGCTAAACCGCCTGTAATGGCTGCGGCGAAGGTACATCCGGCTCCATGATTGTGAGCGGGTTCGATTTTGGCTGTTTGAAATACGGTGTACTCAGAACCGTCGAAGAAGATATCAATCGCTTGATCGCCCCCGAGTGCTTTGCCGCCTTTAACCACGACATTACGTGCACCGAGCTTATGAATCAGACGAGCAGCTTCTTTCATGTCCTCTAGCGTAGAAAGCTTGCCAAGACCTGAAAGAACGCCAGCTTCAAACAGATTTGGAGTAACCACAGTAGCTAGTGGCAGCAGTAAATCGCGAATAGCCTCCGCGCTGTCTGGGTTTAAAACCTCATCTTCGCCTTTGCAGACCATGACCGGATCAATCACTACATTGGTCTGTAGATTTTCTTTAATCGCTTGCTCAGCAACACGCACGATTTCAACGCTTCCCAGCATACCTGTCTTCATGGCATTTACCGGGCCGCCTGCGAAAATAGTTTTTAGCTGCTCAGCAACAATGGAGGCGTCAATTGGATAAACATTATGGTGCCAGCCGTTGTCCGGGTCCATTGTAACGATAGTTGTCAAGGCACTGAAGCCGTAGGTACCATACTCTTCAAATGTTTTTAGATCCGCTTGGATGCCTGCGCCACCACTGGAGTCGCTGCCTGCAATAGTTAGAGTTTTAATAATTTGAGTCATGGTAACGTCCCCTTTATATATGTCTGAATTCATAAACAACGCATTGCTTTGATTATAACAAAAAATAGCACCTACGTCTTTCTAAAAAGCAAGTGTAGGATTCCATTTCACTAACCCTGCATATCAATATAGAAAGAAATCTTTAATAAAACGCTTAGGAGGGCGAGTATGGTCACGATTAGTTTATGTATGATTGTACGAAATGAAGAAAAAAGCTTGCATAGATGTTTATCTAGCGTTGCAAGTCTTGTAGATGAAGTTATTATCGTGGATACAGGCTCGACGGATAAGACAAAAGAGATCGCATTGTCCTTCGGAGCTGTGATTTATGATTTCGAATGGATCGATAACTTTAGTGCCGCGCGTAATTTTGCCTTCAGTAAAGCTACACAGGAATACATTTTGTGGTTGGATGCGGATGATTATATAAAGGAAGCGGATCAGATTCTGTTTAAGAAGCTGAAAGAGATTCTTCCGAAACATATCCATAGTGTGAACATGCAATATAATTTGGCTTTTGACGAGGCGGGAAATGTCACAGCCAGCTTGCGTCGGAACCGGCTTGTTCGCCGGAGCTGTAATTTTCAATGGATTGGCCCTGTACATGAATATCTAGAGGTAAGTGGTCCATCTTTCAGTAGTGATGTCTGTATTACCCACGAGAAGGATAAGGAATATACAGACCGTAATTTGCGGATTTACCAACGTAGAGTAGCAGAAGGTGAAATGTTCTCTCCGAGAGACCAGTATTATTATGCAAATGAATTGCGGGATCATGCTTTGAATGAAGAGGCTTGCAAGTACTATGAGATGTTTTTGGCGGGTGGGCAGGGCTGGATAGAAGATAATTTTCAAGCTTGCTTAAGGCTTGCCGAATGCCGGGAAAGGTTAGGGGATAAAGAAGGTGCATTTGAAGCATTATGTAGAACCTTACAGTACGATAAACCACGTTCAGAATTCTGCTGCCGACTTGGAGCCCTTCTTCTGGAAAAGGGGCAGTTACAGCCAGCGACATATTGGTATGAGCTTGCGATAAATCTGCCGCGAGATAATGATTCGATGGGTATGAAAAACGGGATTTTTTACACTTGGCTGCCGCATCTTCAATTAGCACTGTGTTATGATCGCCTCGGTCAACACGAGTTAGCAAATCGTCATAATGAAACGGCGCTGAGCTTTTATCCGTCTCATCCTAGCATGTTATATAACCGCAATTATTTTATGAATCTGCTTGGCGATAAATATGTTGCTTTTCAAGCTTAACGACGAAAACCCCCAGTTGTCATGATTTTGACTCTGGGGGTTTTCGTCGTTAAGACATCCTCTTTTTAATATGCTGGATTGTATTGCTGTTCCTTTTTATAATCATTAGGAGGAAGACCGACCTCTTGTTTGAACAGCTTGGAGAAATAGGAGTAGTTGTTATAGCCAACCTTGTTTGCGACAGTATAAACAGACATATTTGTGGTTTCCAATAGATGCTTTGCAGCCGCGATTCTAACTTGGATGACGTAGCTGCCTAATGAAACACCAGTTTCTCGTTTGAATATTCTTGCCAGATAATCAGGATTGAGGTAGACAATTTCGGCCAAATCATTTCGCGATAGATCATCACCGTAATGCGAATGAATGTATTGTTTGATTTCCTCGGCGACGGATTTGGTCTGTGCGGCAAACTCACGGTATTTCATGGCTGTAGTCACTAGATATTTAAGATATTCTTCCATATCCTCGATAGAGTTTAGAGAGTGCATGGATAATTTATCGTTAGTTTTGCCGGAGTATAATTTGTGCGACCTTATCCCTTTAAGGTTGAGAAATGAATAGACTAGCTGAACAATATCTAAGCGAAACAAGCTAAGGACAGAGGTCTCAAGTGTTCTATTGTTCAGCATAACCTTTAAATATTGCGTAACTTCCTCAAGAAACGTAGTGAATTGATTTTGGTTCAGCAGCTCTTCCAAATGGGCAAGATCCGGTGGCGTGTAGCCTGTTTTATTTTGATAGAGATAGGCTTCCACTAAAAAGGTCTGATTTCTGCATCTCGTAATTTCCTCATCCATGCGCAAGGATTGTTTTAGAACATTCCCTACATTATTCAGTTTATCGTATAGACCGATATTGCAGCAGACATCACATTTTAAATAAGGATTCGCCTTTTGAATAAAGGAAGAGCATAATCCTTCAAGCAACGGAGTGTCCGGTGTCTGGTTCCATTTTAATAAGGCGATCCAATTATAATCTTTATATTCCAGAATGCTCTCGATAGTAAAGCAAGGACTCTGTAACAATTCGTATAATACGTTCAGCAGCGCAAAATCAAAAAGATCCTTCTCTTCTTTTCCCATACTGCCGTTGTAAGGAAATAAGTTGAAGATCAAAGGCTGCAGGGTGTCGCTCATTTGATAGGAGAGGTTCTGTTCTTCAATGGCATGGGTGATGTCCGCTAATTTAATCGGAAATGATGTGCTTCCACTAACCAGCTTACGCCAAAAATGCTCGAGAATCTTCGCCTGGTTTTTTTGCCAAAAGTAACCGCCTTGAATGGCTTTTTCATTTCTTTGCTGCTCTTTTGCCTGTGTGACCGCCTTGTGGATAATCAGCATCAGCTTATCAAATTCGATGGGCTTCAGAAAATATTCAAAGCTTTGCAATTCGATCGCTTTCTGCGCGTAGTTGAAATCTGCATAATTGGTAAGAAGTATAGTCTGAATGCTATAATTCCCTTCACGAATCCAGGCCAGTAATTCCAGTCCGCTACCCTGCGGCATTTCAATATCCGAAATCAGAATTTGAATAGAATGCTTTTCTATTATTTCACGTGCCTGTGCGACATTATTTGCTGTATAGACCGTATCAATGTGTAACGATTCCCAGTCTATTCTCTTTTGCAATGCGGCAATAACATAAAAGTCATCATCAACAAGCAGTACTTTCATAGTTAGCTCTCCATTCCTTTAGATTTTTTTAGGAAGCTCCGGAAGAAATAAAATTACACTAGCGCCGCCGCTCTCCAAATTGGAAAAGGTGATGGTTGCTCTTTTTAAATAAAGGTATTCAAGTCTTTTAAGCGTATTCATAATGCCGATCTGCGTACCTTTGCTTTGATCCAAGGGCTCTCCAAGATTAAGCTTCTCTAACACTTGCGGTGGAAAACCGGGACCGGTGTCGGTGAGCTGAATAACAAGCATGTCTTCCTCTTCAATCCGTAATCGTCGGACTGTAAGCCTAATTTCTACTTCATGTTCTCGTGAAATCGCATATTTAATAGAATTTTCGATGAAGGTTTGCAGCACTAATGGCGGAATTTCCACACAGCTTGCCTGATCCTCTTGCTCGATATTGTAAATAAATGCATCCTGATAACGTTGCTTTTGAATCTCTAGATAGGTTCGAACATGTTCGATTTCATCCTCCAGCCGGACAAAATTTTCGCCGTTTTGAAAAATATAACGAAAGTATTTGGACGTAGACAACGTCATATTCTCAATTTCTTTATACATTTCAATTTGGGCCATGCTATAGATGCTAGTCAGGCAATTTAAGAAAAAGTGGGGCTTGATCTGTAGCTTCATATAATCCAGTTGTATCCGCTGCTTCTCCAGCTCCTGCTCGTACATAGCGATTTTGAAGGTTTTGATTTGTTCAACTAGGTCTTTAAACTGTGTGTTTGCCTGTTCCAGCTCGATAATCTCACTGCTCTTAAAATCTGCGGGCTGCCCTGCCTCATTAATGAAAGCAAGGTTCTCAGAGAAGCTTTGAATCGGCCCCAGTACTCTTTTTTTGAAAAACAGCAGAACGATGCATAAAGTGGAAGTCACAATGAAGAAGAGCAGCATTATAAGCAGCTGAGCAATCATGATTTTTTCAAAGATGCCATATTTAATGACCATTTTGGTGCTGAAATTAGTGTCCGAGAAGGCGCTGTTGATTGTTGTACGCGATTGCAAAAGATTAGAGAATCCCCCATCTTCCGTTACCAGCTTACCACTGTTCGATATAGGACTTGATAAAGGTTGTTCATTCTCATCCACTAGAGAAACATAACCATTGGCACCCAGATTAATTTGGCGTAGAGGGCGGATCAGATTATCAGCGGAGATCAACCCAATTAAATACCGATTGTAATAGGGAACGATATTTATTACATAATAGTGGTTGTTTACAAGGATAGGTGTCCATTTGGAGTAAAACTTCTCATACATCTCCTTATCATTAATATAAGAAATAATCTTCGTTTTGAGCATCCTGTAATCCGTATAGGTTACGCTGATCGGCGCACAGTTTAAAAAATAGTTCTCATTTTTCAAATAATAGAAGAAGTTGTACTCATGTCCGTAGTTTTTTTGCAGCTCGGTAAAGCGCTTATGCAGATTATCATTTGCCTTTAAGAACTCGATGCTGTTGACCCCGTAAGTATTCATCGCAAGCAAGCTCTCATCGTTTCCAAGCGTCCAGCCCATATAGTGATTAATGTAGGCAAAATCATGATTAATACGATTGATGTAGAGTGCCGCGGTATCCTGCAAATTTCGAGTGGACTGCTGCTTAACAATGGAAATGGAAGCGATGCTGATCGCTAAATCCAGAATAAGGACTGTGAACGAAACCAACATCATGACTTTAATATAATGACGAATGGGGTAGGTTTTATGTTCCGCTGTTTTTTTGGTCATAGAATCATTATAAAACCTCTGCATGAAAAAAACATAAGAACTGGCCGGTAATTTACCTCAAAGTCCGGAAAGCACATATAGAAGTCGGAATACTGTTATGAAATCTCTTTAAGCGAAGAGTTTTGATTTTATGTTTTTTGTAAGCGGATTCAAAGGTCTGGATAACCGTCTTAAAGGGTCCGGAATACGAAAAAATAAGACGTTATGATTAAGCTATTCAGATGAACTTTGATTAATTGAAATGGGGGATTAAGAGGATGAGTCAACACAGTAAGAAAAAGACAGCAAAGAAATGGACGGTGGGTCTGCTGGCAGCGGCTATGGTATTTGGTATTGCTGGCTGCGGCGGAAAAGACGGGAATAATGCTGCGACTAGTGAGACGAGCAGTTACAACAAAGAAGGGCTGCCAATTGTTAATGAGCCTGTAACACTTAAGGTACTGACCGTACGTTGGGGAAGCATGGGAGACACGTTTACGCAGAACCAATGGTTGAAGGATCTAGAAAAAAATACAAATGTCAAAATCGAATGGCAAGTGATGTCCTCTAATGACTGGGCCGAACAGAAGTCCATTCTGCTGGCTAGCGGTACACTCCCGGATATTATTCTAGGAAATCAAACCTTCGGAGATTCCGATATCGTTAATAATCTAAGTTTTTTCCGCCCTTTAGATGATTATATTGAGAAGAATATGCCAAATCTTAAAGCAGCAATGGAAGAAACGCCAGAGTTGAAAAAAATCAGCACATTTCCTGACGGAAAAATCTACTCACTGCCAACAAGACTTCCATCGCGTCCAAAAAGCTCACGTCAGCCTGTAATTAACAAGACCTGGCTGGACAAATTGGGCTTGAAGGTGCCTGAGACGATTGATGAGCTATACAACGTGCTAAAAGCTTTTAAAGAACAAGATCCAAATGGAAATGGCAAACAAGATGAGATTCCATTTATTGAAATTGGTAATGATTTGATCAGTCCTTTCGGAATTGCCGACTTGAATAACAACAATATGATCATCAAGGACGGAAAAGCGATCTATTTCCCTGTTTCGGAGGAGTTCAAAGAAGGTCTTAAATGGGAAAATAAATTGTATGCGGAAGGATTGTTAGATAAAGAGGTATTCACTCAGGATGATACGATGAGATCGGCGAAGTTCCAAAATCCGGATGCTCCAATCGTAGGCTTTACGTATCAGTGGACCCCGGACGCTGTGTTTGGTAAATGGAGCGATCAATATGTGACAATTCCACCGATTGCCGGACCGGATGGTAAGCGTTATACAATCGGTAATCCAATTGGGATGAGTCTTAATCGTAATGAACTGCTGATTACTACTTCTAGTAAGTATCCAGAGGTTGCTGCACGTTGGGCAGATCAGTTCTACACGAACGAAGCGAGCATTCAGAACTTTTGGGGCGCGATTGGAACTGTAATTAAGAAAAATGATGATAGTACCTATACATTGATGGATCCACCAGCTGGAACCAGCGCAGATGCCTGGTATTGGGATCAGTCTCTACGTGATTTCGGACCGAAATATGTGAGCCCGTCCTTTGAACAGAAAATCGTTCTTAATCCTGAAAGTGGTGATGGACTGAAGCTGCAGCTGGATAAGCTGGGTAGTGAATATGTTACAGAGCCTTTCCCTAATGTTATGTACACCTCCGACGAGTTCGAGGAGCTGCCAACCTTGACCACGGATATCGACGGTTATGTGAATACAATGCGCGCTCAATTTATTAGCAAAGGCGGAATTGACGAAGGCTGGGATGATTATGTCAAACAGCTTAATAAAATGGGGCTTGAAAAATTAGTCAAGATTCGCACAGATGCTTACAGTCGTTATATGAGTGTGAAATAACCTATTCGTCTTTCGAAAAAGGTGCTGCCCTACATAAATTTGTGGGGTAGCATTCTCTATTTTTAATAAGGAGGGGATGTTATGAAATCTGATCCAATTCATTTGAGTCGGAAACTCGGACAAATCAAACAAAACTGGGGTCTTTATCTATTGCTTTTTCCAGCTATAGTTCTGACGTTATTATTCGCGTATAAACCCATGTACGGGGTACTAATTGCCTTCAAGGATTATAGCCCAGCCTTGGGTATAGGCGGCAGCCCGTGGGCCGGATTCAAATACTTCGAGAAGTTCTTTAATTCCTATCAATTTTCTGCCACGATCAAAAATACGCTAATCATCAGTGTGTACAGTCTGATTACGTTTCCGATTCCGATTATACTTGCGCTGATGGTTAACCAGATGAGACCTAACCGTTTTAGACGGTTTTTCCAGACAGTATCCTATATGCCTCACTTTATCTCTACGGTAGTTATGGTGGGCTTAATGATGATTCTGTTCTCACCTAGCACCGGACTGCTGGGCAATATCTATAGTCTTTTTGGAAAAGAAGCTCCTGATCTAATGGGCTCTGCGGGATTATTCAGCAGTGTGTACGTCTGGTCGGATGTGTGGCAGCATGTCGGCTGGGACAGTATTATCTTTATCGCTGCGCTCTCTGCTGTTGATCCTAGCTTGTACGAGGCAGCAACCGTGGACGGCGCTAGTCGAATGCATAAAGTTCGTTATATCGATATTCCGATGCTGATGCCAACAGCGATAACTTTGCTTATCCTGAGGGTCGGGGGACTGCTTGGGGTTGGATTTGAAAAAGTGTATTTAATGCAAAATGACTTAAACATCACCTCAAGTGAAATTCTCTCTACTTATGTCTACAAAATTGGTCTGCTCAGCAGCCAGTATAGCTTTTCGTCAGCGATCAACCTTTTCAACACGGTCATTAATTTTATTTTATTAATCATGGTCAATCAGATTTCTAAAAAATTAAGCGAAAATAGCTTGTGGTAGAAGGGAGGAGAATTGAAATGGGCGTATTAGAGACAGCGACTAAAGGAAATGTAGGAAAAATAAAGAAGAATCGCTCTTCGGATACTATAATGGAAATTGTGATGTATGTAATCTCGGCAATTTTTCTAATCATCCTGATCTATCCGTTGTATTTTATCGTTATTGCTTCGTTCAGTGATCCTTCCGCAGTGGCAGGCGGGCAGGTTTGGTTATTTCCTAAAGGCTTCACCTTCGATGGTTATAAAGAGCTGCTGCGTCATGAAAATATTTGGATCGGCTACTGGAATACCATCCTGTACACGGTGGTTGGGACTGCAATCGGCTTAGTAGTAAATATCTCAGCAGCCTATGCTTTGTCGAGAAAGGACCTTGTGGGACGGAAATATATTTCGCTGTTTTTCATCTTTACCATGTTCTTTAACGGTGGGTTGATTCCTACTTTTTTAACGGTTCGTGATTTCCATCTCTATGATACTTTCTTGGTTATGGTACTGCCTTTTGCAGTTGGAGTCTTTAATATCATAGTGGCACGAACTTTTTTCCAGACTAGTATTCCGGGCGATTTATGGGAAGCAGCACAGATTGATGGTTGTGGCAATCTCCGTTATTTTGCACAGATAGTTCTACCGTTGTCGAAGGCTATTATTGCAGTGTTAGGTTTATGGATCGCTGTAGGTTATTGGAATTCATATTTTAATGCCTTGATTTATTTGAAAAATCCTAATATGTATCCGCTGCAGCTGATCCTGCGAAATATTCTGATTACCAATCAGATGCAGTCTGGTATGGGGACCGGTGAAGCCGCACAAATCGCGTTACGGCTCGCCAATATGATGCGGTATTCGGTGATTATCGTAGCAACTGTTCCAATTATGTGTGTATACCCATTTGTGCAAAAATACTTTAACCAAGGGGTAATGATCGGCGCAGTGAAGGAATAAGTTCTTCTACTTTTCTACTAACATTTGTGAGGGAGCAAGACCGTAATGAAAAAGCAACCCAAAAACAGTATCAATAGAACAATCACCGTCATTCTTCTAGTGACAACGTTGCTTGCTGGCCTTACAGCCTGTAAAGGGGATAAAGGGGTAAACTCTGTTGAATCTGATCCGGGTCAATTTCATAAAGAAGGTTTGCCAATCGTGGATAAGCCCATGACGCTGAAGGTTCTAACGGTTCGGTGGGGAAGCATGGGAGATAACTTTATCCAGAATCAATGGCTGAAGGATTTGGAAAAAAATACGAATGTCAAAATCGAATGGCAGGTGATGTCTGCTAATGATTGGAGTGAGCGTAAGTCCATTATGCTGGCAAGCGGTACACTTCCAGATATCATTTTAGGGAGTGAGACCTTCGGAGATTCGGATATCGTCAATAATTTAAGCTTATTCAGGCCGCTTGATGACTATATCGAAAGCTATATGCCTAACCTCAAAGCAGCCATGCAGGAAGAGCCTGAATTGAAAAAAATCAGTACTTTTCCTGACGGGAAAATCTACTCTTTGCCTGCAAGATTACCTTTACGTCCTAAAAGCTCGCGCCAACCCGTGATTAACAAAACCTGGCTGGATAAATTGGGATTGAAGGTTCCCGATACGATAGATGATCTATACAACGTGCTAAAAGCATTTAAAGAACGCGACCCTAATGGGAATGGAAGGCTGGATGAGATACCAGTTATCGAAGTAAGTAATGATCTCATCAGTCCCTTCGGAATCACGGATCTGAACAATAACTTTATGGTCGTCCAGGATGGAAATGCGGTATATTACCCTGTTTCAGAGGCGTACAAAGAAGGGCTCAAATGGGAGCATAAATTATTTATCGAAGGTTTGCTTGATAAAGAGTTATTCACGCAAGATGAAACGATGAGATCAGCCAAGTTTCTTAATCCGGATGCTCCTATCGTAGGGTTCTCATATCAGTGGACACCGGATGCCGTGTTTGGCAAATGGAGTGATCAATATGTCACGATTCCCCCGATTGCAGGTCCGGATGGTAAGCGCTACACCATAGGAAATCCGTATGGAATGAATCTGGAGCGTAACGAGCTGCTAATTTCCACTTCTTGCAAATACCCAGAGATTGCTGCCCGCTGGGCTGACCAGTTCTATACCAATGAAGCAAGTATTCAAAATTTCTGGGGAGCGATAGACACCGTTATTAAGAAAAATATTAACGGTTCTTATACATTGATGGACCCACCGATGGGTACCAGTGCTGATGCCTGGTATTGGGATCAATCACTCCGGGATTTCGGGCCGAAATATGTCAGTCCAGTGTTTGAAAAATCCATCTTTCTAAACCCAAAAACCGGAGATGGACTGAAGCTGCAGCTCGATAAGCTGGGTAGTGATTATACAACGCCGCCTTTCCCTGATGTAATGTATACCGCTGAAGAGTTTCAGCTCCTGCCGACTTTGACAACGGACATCGATAGTTACGTCAATACAATGCGTGCTCAGTTTATAATTACAGGTGAAATTGACGAGGGCTGGGCTGATTATGTAAGACAGCTGCGGGGAATGGGACTGGATAAGCTGGTTAAAATTCGTACCGATGCTTACAGTCGTTATGTGAATGTAGAATAGAAAGAAGAGAGGGTCACCCGATGGAACATACGATGAAAGAGCCAAATCCTTTGGCGATCTCATTAAAGCTGCAAGCTGAACCATGCGGTAGAGCTGACGCGATCATTCAGGGGGAGCGCTATCGATTCACTGTACTAACTCCGGAGCTTATCCGGATGGAATACAGTGAGGAGGGGTGTTTCGAAGATCGGGCGTCGCAGACCGTTGTGAATCGCAATTTTCCTGTTCCGAAATTTCGCGTAATTGATCTGGGAAATAAGCTTGAATTGATAACGGATCGTCTTCATTTAACCTATGATAAGAAGCCCTTCTCCCGGCATGGCCTCAGCATTCGAATAAGAAACGAAGCGGGTCACCTAATGAGTGTCTGGAATTACGGTGATCCAGTGCAAGACTTGAGAGGGACGGCACGTACATTGGATAATGCTGATGGTGCTATTCCACTTGAGCACGGACTGCTCTCGCGTTCCGGGTTTACGTTAGTGGATGACAGCAGCTCTCTTATCCTTGAAGAGGATGGACGGGTTGAACTGCGGTTGCAAGAAGCCCTCGACTTTTATTTTTTTGGTTATGGCCATGATTATTTGAAGTGCTTAAAGGATTTCTATCATCTTTGCGGTAGTACCCCTCTATTACCACGTTATGCTCTTGGCAACTGGTGGAGCCGATATTATCCATATTCAGAAGTAGAATATAAAGCTCTAGTGGAACGGTTTGAAAGTGAGCAAATCCCTTTTTCCGTCGCAGTTATGGATATGGATTGGCATCTTGTCCATATTGATCCACAGTACGGCAGCGGATGGACGGGCTATACATGGAACAGAGATCTGTTCCCAGACCCGCAGAGGTTTTTATCATGGCTACATGAAAGAGGACTTCGTGTGACGCTCAACGTGCATCCTGCTGATGGCGTAAGGGCGTTTGAAGATCCTTATCTAGCTATTGCTGCGGAGTTGGGCTTGGACCCGGAAAAAGGTGATGCTGTGGAATTTGATATCACGGATCCGAATTTTTTACGGGCATACTTTAAGTTTCTGCATCATCCGCTTGAGGATGAAGGTGTGGATTTCTGGTGGATTGATTGGCAGCAGGGGGGAGTGACTAAAGTACCGGGACTAGATCCGCTCTGGATGCTGAACCATTATCACTATCTAGACAGCGGTCGGCGAGGGAACAGGAAGCTTACTTTCTCCCGTTATGCAGGTCTTGGCAGCCATCGTTATCCTGTAGGATTCTCTGGCGATACCATTGTCACTTGGGAATCTCTGGATTTCCAGCCTTACTTCACAGCTAACGCCGCAAACGTCGGTTATGGTTGGTGGAGCCATGATATCGGGGGCCACATGAATGGCTACTTAGACGATGAATTGGCGATACGCTGGGTGCAATTCGGTGTGTTTTCGCCTATTCTGCGGTTACATAGCTCCGCAAGTGCCTTCAACAGTAAAGAGCCATGGCGGTTCAATAAGATTGCCGCGGACGTAATGAAGGATTACCTGCGCTTGCGGCACAGTTTACTACCCTATTTGTACACAATGAATCGTTATGCCAGCCGCGATAGTCTTCCGCTAGTCCGGCCCATGTATTATCATCATGCGCAGCGGAATGAAGCCTATGAAGTGCCAAATGAATATTACTTTGGTACTGAAATCATTGTGTGTCCGATTACTCAGCCGGTCAACTCCAAGGTAGGCGTTGCCGAATTTAAGGCTTGGCTACCAAAAGGAATCTGGATAGATTTCTTTAACGGAAGAGTGTATGACGGTGGAAGAAAACTTTCACTCTATCGTAATCTGGAGAATATTCCTGTATTAGCAAAAGCGGGTGCTATCGTTCCTCTGGCGGATCTGACGGAATATACCTCATTAGTGGATAATCCGAGATCTATGGAGGTACGTGTGTTTGCTGGAGGCAGTGGTCATTTTCATCTCTGGGAGGATGAGGGCGATACTGCAGAGGATCGGGATGAGCAATGGTGCGACACGGAAATGATTATGGAGATAGGCGAAAAAGCCAGCTTCAAGATACTCCCTGCTAAGGGAAACACAGAGGCTGTGCCTGAACGACGGTCATGGAAGCTATCCTTTGTCGGCTTTGCGGATACCAAGGTCCAAGTACTCGCTTGCGGCACAGTAATCACAGCAGAAATGGGATACAACGAAGCTACGCATACACTAACGATCATGATCTCGGATCTAGCGGTCGACCAATCACTGGAGGTAATGTTCGCAGATGCTAGGATAGCTGTGAATTCAGTTGATGAAGAGGTGTTCAACCTACTGAATCGTGCGCAAATTCTTTTTCAAATGAAAGAACATATTTACCGCGTAATCAAAGAATCATCAACACCGACGGCAGCATTAAGCGCTCTTAGCTCAATGGATCTTGAACATTCGTTGTATGGAGCGTTATGCGAAATACTGACGGCCAGGTTATAAGCAATTGTTGTCTCTTAATTAAATTAAGGAGGTTTTCTCTATGCGCTTCTCATAAAGAGAACCTCCTTATCTTTTTACTTAATTAGCAGTGTCTGAATGGCATGAGCCGGAATTATGTTCTCAGCTAAGCTGTCATGGAAGCGAAGCGTGAACGGAAGCTCTTGTTCCGTGCGGTTCATAACGATAACAGCAATAGTACCATCAGGATTACGGAAAGCTGTGGTTTCAAGCTTATCAGTATATTTGGAATGTCCAATGCGTTTAGCACCTGGACGAATATATTTACTGAAATGCCCGATGTAATAGAAGGAGCTCTCAAAAGTAATTTCATCGTTTTTCGTATCCCCGATAATTGGAGCATCGCAGTAGTTACCTACATGGTTAGGTCCCCCTTGCTCGTCCAAAACAATATTCCAGTCGGTCCAGCTCGACATCCAGTTGTTCAGATTGCCAATGATATCATGGCCGTAACGTTCACCGGTGTTCCACGAGCCGAGATGAACGCCACCTTCTTGGCAGCCCTCGCTGAAGAACAGCTTTTTATCTGGAAAACGATCATGTACGGCTGATAGGGCTTCAAAGTGATCGCCGGAGTACCAGTGGAAGCAAATTCCCCAAATGTACTTGGAAGCTTCTTGATCTTCAAAAGCAACCTTGGCACGATCATAGACGCGTTCCTTGTTATGATCCCAGATCATAACCTTTACATGAGCCAAGCCGGCTTGTTCCAAGGCTGGTCCTAAGTAATCCCGAACAAAATCCTTTTCTTCTTCGGCGGTATAAAGGCAGGAGTCCCATATTTGAACAGCTTTTGCTTCGTTCTGAACACTAACGGCCCAAATATCAATGCCTTCAGCAGCATAAGCCTGAATATATTTAACGAACATGTTGGCCCAAGCCTCACGGTATTCAGGCTTAAGAGCTCCGCCTCCGTTCATTTGCCCGTTTGTCTTCATGAATGCTGGAGGACTCCAAGGAGAAGAGAACAAACGGAAATCTTCACCGACAGCTGCTGCAGCATTTTTAATTAGAGGGATAATTGAGTCTTGATCTCTGGAAATATCGAACGAACGCAGCTCAGCATCGCCTTCTTCTACATAAGCATAGTTGCCCAGTGAGAAGTCGCAGCTTTGGATATGCGAGCGGCATAAAGTATATCCAATGCCATGCTCAGGATCAAAATAAGCTTTGATGATTTCATTCTGTTTGGCTTCACTTAGTTTAGCAATGGTAACAGCAGATGCCTCTGTCAGTGCACCGCCAAAACCTTCAATTTCCTGATACTCCAGATCATCATAGATATTGATGAGCTCTGATTCGACACCTGACGTATCCGGCAGGAAGATCAGAGGGTCTTTTTCTGTTAAACGGTCGGTAGTTTCTTTTGCTGTTTGAATGACGCGAACGATTTTACTCATAAGGGTTGGTAACCTCCTGTACATATAAATTCTGTCTTTATTATAGAAGGAGATCAACCGTTCTTTGAAGAAACTATATGGCTAAGAACCTCAACAATCTGGTCATCGACTACTAAGAGTAGAGGAGTGATGCTATGGAAACTAATAGTGTCCAAATAAGTCTTTGTGGATTTATCCGCCATATTCAGCCTTTTAGGCAATTATATCGCAGTGGGCTTGATACCTATATCATCAGGCTGCAAGCAGAAGGGGAATGTGAGGTTCTCATCGATGGAGACATGGTAACCGTGGTGCCTGGTGATCTGTTATTATTTAAGCCCCAGGATATATATGATCTGAGAATCGGTGAAAAGAAAAGCCCTCTGGGACATAGTGTGGACTATTTTGTAATGTGTACAGGAGAATGGGTGGATCACTGGTGGAACCTGCGCGAAAGACCGAAGAAAGTTAGAATTGCGGATGATGGCAAGCTGCAAAGTATATGGCAACAGCTTGATCTGGAGCATAGAAGACTTGATGGAGGCAGTCCAGAAATACTTGAAGCGTTATTTAAGGCTTTATGTTTACTGCTGGATCGGGCGATTGAAGAGGCGCCTGCTTCATCATCGGCCTCGCTTCTACACGGACTCAAAATGAAGAGTTATGTGGAGGAGCATGCTACATCAGAGATCAGGCTAAAGGACGTAGCTGCTCATGCCGGAATTAGTGTAACGAGGGCCGTGCATTTATTCAAAATTCAATTTGGCTATTCTATTATGCAATATGCAGGGCAAATTCGGCTTGCTATGGCACTGCGGTTAATGGACAACACTAATTACACTTTAGAGCGAATCGCAGAGGAGACCGGGTTCGGAAGCTACACCTATTTCCACAGGGTATTTCGGGATCGTTATGGGGTGTCGCCGGGCATCTATCGAAAGAGAGAGTAGTAAACTCCACTTTTGAGCTAGTCTTTTTTTACAAGAAATCTCTAATCGCTTGTTCAAATAATCGCACACTATTTGCCCAAGTCCATTTATGTGAGGATCTTTCGCCCTGTGCAGCTAATTTAGTTCTTAAGTTTGGGTCTCGGATTAAGCGGATGACATCTTCACCAAGCCGATTCTCATACCGATAGGAGAGCAGACAGTTCTTCTCGTGATTTGCGTATTCCATATTTCCACCTGAATAAACACAGACGAGTGCTGCGCCACACCGCATGGCTTCAAGCCCCGGCAAAGAACCTGTATCAAAAATACTAGAACTAACAAAGATATCTGCACCGTTGTAATGGTAACAGAGCTCCTCATCATTCGCTGGGGTGAAGAATCGATATTTTCCGGTGGCTTTTAACTTTTGTAAAGCTTCTGAGCTGTTGAACTCGTCGGGTGGACTAATAAAGTTAATATTCACATAGGGGTATTGTTCTTTTACATCATCGAGCTGCTCTATAAGATAATCTTGCTCCCGGTGCCAAGAGAAGCCTGGTTCTGTTTTTCTTAATATTGCTGTTATATTTAAAGGCTCCTGAAGACTGTGACGGATTTTCATATTCTTAAAAGAGGAGCTGATACCAACGGGTACAATGTTTCCTGTGATCCCATGATTTAAACGAATCAACTCCTGCTGCCAATGCGATAAAACAATCAGATACTCTGTGACATGATATGAAGGAAACGATAGCGAACTATCCGGTAAGAATGGGGGTTCATAACATAATGATAATCTTACATGAATTCCTTTTCCTTGATTGCTCGCTGCTTGGGAAGTAGGAACTGTTGTATGAAAATTAGAAACAATCACATCACCTGAGGGATAGTCTTGTTCCTGAAGATCCATATATGCGGAGCGGATTATGGTGGAACGGATATCATAGGAAACAACGCCATCCACAGGCATGAGGATAGTGACCTGATGCCCCATAGCTGTCAGTCCATTGGTGAGCTCTACCAGCATGCGTTGGGCTCCGCCGTGAGATAAGGTCAGAATAGGGAATGTGAGTCTCATTGATAATCCAGTCCCTTCCAAGTTAGGGCTATAATCGTTAAACGCTGTGATTCAATCGTTATGTTTCTTATTGTATTCAACTCGCATAGAAAGGTACCATTTATCAAGTTTAATATTAAAGTAGGGTGAGGGGTGCTTATGAGTGAAATTATTATTAGCATTATTGTTCCATAGAAGCAAGCTTCTTTAGTAAAGCGACGGTATCATTAATCTCTAAATCTTTGATATCTTCTAATGATATGTCGATCATCGGTTTGAATTCTTGGAGTTTGTTCAAGAAAGCTTCGGTATGAAACTGACCTCCACCAGCCTTTCCGTGGTAAATTGTCCCTCCATTTGAATAGATGTCTTTTAAGTGCGCTAAAATAATCCGGTCCCCGAACAACCTAAAGGAGTCATCGACAATTTGATCCTGAATATCTACTGCGTCACCAATAAAATTGCAGGGGTCCAAGACAACACCAATATTGCTTGAGGGGACTTCATCTAGGATGCGGCGCATCTTGTCTGGTGTAGAAAGTGTATGCGTGCAGACTCCCTCCAATCCCAGAAACACCCCCCATTTTTCAGCTTCTTCCACAAGCTCTTGTACAGTGGCTCTTAATATGTCCCAGCCGATAGCTTCGTAATGGAGCGGATCTTGTGCTTGAAAAGTAGTCAGAGCGCCTGTCTCCGTTGCCACCATAGGTGCTCCGAAATGGCGGGCATATCGAAGATGTTCCTTAAATCGATTGATCTCCGCTCTTCGTATAACAGGGTCCGGATGAATAGGATTGATGTAACAGCCTAACACGCCGATACGTATACCTGCTCTGTCAAAATGTTCGCCAATATAGTTTGCGAGGCCTGGACTTAATTTACCTGTGGAGGTATCGATATCCTGAATAGCTTTGGATAAAGCCAGTTGAACAAAATCGATATCATAATTCTGAAGCGCTGCAGTCAACGATTTGAGGGGTAAACAACCAAATGTATGCGCTAATGTTCCGTATCTGATGGTAATCATCTCCTTATCTAAGATGGGTATGTGTAATTACAAACATAATAGTAGCGCTTTCATCTGGATGCAAGTGATTTATCCTTATCGTCTGTCAGGAAATTGATGATCTCAGTGTTTACTCTATCCGGTTGCTCGTGATTAATCCCGTGTCCCGCATGGGGGATGACTTGGTAATGGAACTTTCCATCTTCTAAAATACCTATGAAGTCCTTCGATTGCTTTAACGCGTGCTCACCGATTAAAAAATAGAGCTTGTCTCTGATTGCAACCGCGGCGTTCTTATCGTATGGATGAAGCTTATGCACAAACATAGCTTGCTGATTATGAGTCCGCATTAAAAGGATCAGATGAGCCGCCAATGCTGGATGGTTATCAAATAAAGGGGAGTTAGGTGCGCTTAACTTCTTTAGAACTTTTAGTAAATTACGATCTGTTGGAATTAGAATCTCCGGGAACATCATCATTAAGGTTTGGATCATGGCTTTGATCGGTGCAGTGACCATTCCGCCCTCCAAACAAACGACACGCTTTACTTTGTCCGGTTGCTTAGTTGCATAATTAAAAGCAATATAGGCGCCGTTGGACACTCCCGCGATATGAAAGACGCCTATACTCAAATGCGTCGCTATTTCATTAATCCATTCTATTTGCTCAAACTTCTGTTTGTTAAAATGCTCGTTAGGGATGCTTTTTCCGGGTCCGCCCAAAGTATCAACTGAGATGCAATAAAAATGCTTCGATAGTTCCTCGATGTTTAAGATCCACATGACCGCCGAATTATCACCCACGCCATGGAACAGTAATAAGGGGGGATTATTCTTTTGTCCAGCAAGGATACAATGCGTCAGTCCATATGTGGTTGGAACATCAATCTCCTCAAGCGGAATGGGCCACTGCTCAACTAGCTGCTGATAGGAGTGCCACACTCGTTCTTGCGCTTTTACATTCTTGAAGCTATTTACCATCAGAAACCTCCTTATCCAAAATAAAACATCTGTATCTTATGCCAATAAGTATACTATGAGTGTTCGCAAGGCGGAGAGAGAAATAGAAACATTAGTGTGAAAAAGAGGGTGGGAGCAGATAAGTGTACTATGTACAACTAAAAAGCTACTTTACTCCCACTAATGTGATATAGGTGTACTTTGTGCAACTATATCTCTGGAAATCAGCCGATACAGCTTGATTGGGGGATTTTAGTTGCACAAAGTACACTTAACGATAGACAGGCGTACTGAAGGTGATGTTAGTTGTAGAAAGTGCAATTAAGTAATGCGGTGGGCTCTTTTTTGCGATAGAATTTTTTGATACGGTAAGCAATTTTTATGTTTTAGGGGGGATTATGATGTTAATTGAGCTAAAGGAAGCCAGTTTGTCAGATGGACGCGATATTTTTGAAATGATTATGGAGATAGGCCCTGGGGAGAATGGATTCGTTAACAATGGGTTTGACTTGGCTTACAGTGAATTTCCTGATTTCATCAGAGATCGGATCGCACTATCAAGAGGCGATAATCTCCAACCAAACTATGTCCCGCAAACCAACTATTGGTTATTGATTGACTCTTATCCTGTTGGTGTTGGAAAGCTAAGACATTCCTTAAATGATCAATTAAGAAAATCAGGTGGACACATCGGATATAGTATCAGGCCTAGTGAGCGAGGAAAGGGCTATGGCAAAATTTTTTTGGCAGAGTTGTTAAAAAAAGCTGCGGATCTGGGGATTGATAAGGTCTTGCTGACCTGTGAGCCGAGCAATGTATCTTCGAGAAAGGTCATTGAAGCGAACAGAGGAATACTTAGCCGTATTGAGGATGGAAAATGTAGCTACTGGATCAGTCTATGAGTCGGTGAGCTGAATAGTGGAGGTGAAGGAGTTGCTAATTGGCAACTCTTTTTTTGTTTTTGGCAATGTAATTTCAGTTCATCCAAGGAGGATTCGTCTAAATTGTGAAATAAATTTTAAATTTTGTTGAAAACGCTCTATTCAAACACAAACAAATAGATTAAAATCAAAACAAACAAAAATAAACAAAAAAATAAACATTCAAAAACGGAGGTATTCACAAATGGTACAAAGTTTATGGGATTCAGCACGGGAAAAAGACATCCACGGAGGTCTGGATTCACTAGTCTATCGCTCCAATCTGTTGGGTGAAGATCGCAGAGTTTGTAATTTTGGGGGCGGGAATACCTCCAGTAAGACGATAGAATTGGATTTTCGCGGGCGTGAAGTAGAAGTAATGTGGGTGAAGGGTAGCGGTTCGGACCTTGCTACAATGAAAGCAGGCAATTTTACTGGGTTACGTCTTCAGGATATTGCCCCTTTGTTTGATCGGGAGGAAATGCCTGATGAGGAAATGGTGGCTTATCTCGCGAATTGCATGATTGATCCTAAACATCCGCGTGCTTCGATTGAGACACTGCTTCATGCTTTTTTACCATTTAAACATGTAGATCATACGCATCCAGATGCGATTATCAGCTTGTGTTGTGCGCATAACGGTAAAGATATTGCACGAGAAATTTATGGGGACCGCTTCGTATGGGTGCCTTACATCCGTCCAGGGTTCACTTTATCTAAAATGATTGCTGAAGGAGTACTTGCTAATCCACAAGCAGAGCTGGTGTTGATGGAGAAGCATGGACTGGTGACTTGGGGAGATACACCGGAAGTCTGTTATGCCAAGACGATCTCTATTATTAATGAAGCGGAGCGTTACATCGAAGATCGAATGGAAGATGAGAATCTGTTCGGAGGCCGTAAATCGGAAGCACTTTCGGAAGAAGCACGGCGGGCTGTAGCAGCAGCTGTAATGCCACTGATTAGAGGCGCAGTCAGTGATGAGCGTAAAATGATACTGACCTTCGATGATGCAGAGGATGTTCTGCGTTTTGTAGGTGGAGTTAACTCGGAGAAATTATCCAGTGTAGGTGCAGCTTGCCCAGATCATTTGGTTCATACTAAAATGCTGCCGCTTTTTGTGGCTTGGGAGCCAAATGCCAGTGACATTGATGGTCTGAAGGCTAAGCTGAACGAAGCGATTACCGCTTATAAAGAGCAGTACAAAGCTTACTTCGACCGCAATAAGCATGAGGGAGATGTAATGTTCGAAGCCGCGCCGCGTGTGATTCTGATTCCCGGAGTGGGAATGATCAATACAGGCAAAAGCTGGATCAACTCCAAGATCAGCGGAGCCTTGTATCATCGGGCAATTGCAGTTATGCGCGGAGCTACCGCACTGGGAGATTTCGTCTCTCTTAGTGAGAATGAATCTTACAACGTGGAATATTGGCCTTTGGAATTATATAAATTATCGCTTGCACCAGCAGAAGCAGAATTCTCGCGTAAAGTTGCGTTCATTACAGGTGGGGCAGGAGGAATCGGAAGCGAAACCGCTCGCCGTCTAGTGTCCGAAGGGGCGCATGTTGTGCTGGCTGACCTCAATCTAGAGGGTGCACAGAAAATTGCTGCGGAGATTAACGATAAATACGGTGAGAATCGTGCGTTCGCTGTTAAAATGGATGTAACGCAGGAGGAGCAGGTTACCGCAGCTTATGCGGATACAGCCCTTTTCTATGGCGGAGTTGATATTATTGTGAATAACGCCGGGCTTGCGACCTCCAGTCCTTTTGACGAGACTTCATTAAAAGAGTGGAACTTGAACATTTCCGTATTAGGCACAGGTTATTTCCTCGTTGCACGCGAAGCCTTTAAGGTGATGAAGGAGCAAAAAATCGGTGGTAGTATGGTATTTATCGGCTCCAAGAACTCCATATTTGCTGGGAAAAGCGTATCGGCTTACAGCTCTGCCAAAGCGCTCGAAGCACATTTAGCTCGCTGTATTGCAGCTGAAGGCGGAGAATTCGGCATTCGCGCCAATACCATTTTGCCGGATGCCATTCTACAAGGTTCTGCCATTTGGAATTCGAACTGGCGGAATGAACGCGCGGCTGCTTACGGCATTGAGCCGGATCAACTAGAGGAGCATTATCGTAAACGCACAACTCTGCTGGTAAATATTTATCCACGTGATATTGCTGAAGGCGTTGCCTTTTTCGCTTCATCCAAGTCAGAGAAGACTACGGGCTGCATGCTGACGATTGACGGTGGCGTGCCGGCAGCTTTTACTAGATAACAGGAAGATAGAATATAGATAGGGATAACGGAGGGAAGCCATGCTGATTGCAGACAGATATGAAAGAATCGTAGAACTAGTGAATGAACGCGGCAGCATCCGTGTCTCGGAACTAAGTACCTTATGCCAAGTGACGGAGGAGACCATCCGGCGAGATCTTGATCGCTTGGAAAAGGCGGGGAGGCTGCTACGCTCTCACGGCGGTGCAGTCAGTCTGCGTGATCGTCAGCCAGAGACACCATACGCCGAACGTGAAATTATGAATGCAGCGGAGAAGCAGCGGATTGCCCGTGAGGCTGTGTTAATGATAAAGCCAGGAGATCGAATTTTGCTGGATGCCAGTACGACTGCATGGTATATGGCCTCTCTTTTGCCGGATATGCCACTGACTGTACTGACGAACTCTATCAGAGTAGCTGCGGAGTTAAGTGGGAAAGAACGTATAGATGTGATCTCAACAGGGGGGCAGCTGAGCCGCAGATCGATGTCCTTTGTTGGACATTTAGCGGAGCGTTCGCTTGAGTTGTATCACGTGGATAAAATGTTTTTTTCCTGCAAAGGATTTCATCTCGAACGCGGCGCCAGTGAATCGAATGAGCTGCAAGCGATGGTGAAGCGAAAGATGATTGCAATAGCGGAGCAGGTAATCCTACTGTGCGATTCTAGTAAGTTTGGAATTCAAGCGTTTACTCATGTTGCCACGACTAGTGAACTGGATGTTGTGATTACGGATTACAGCCCCGAAACAGAACAGGTAAAGCAGCTACAGGAGCTGAACATCGCAATCACAACCGTGTAGAAAATAGTGTTGCAGGAGGTGAAGACATGAAGGTGTCGATGTTTATTACTTGCATCAGTGATGCTGTGTATCCAAAGGTCGGAGAAGCGATGGCACGTCTGCTTGCCAGATATGGCGTACAGCTTGAATTTCCTGAAGTGCAGACCTGCTGCGGACAGCCAGCGTATAATAGCGGCTATTGGAATGAGGCACGTCAAGCTGCGCTTACGATTTTGCAGGCCTTCGAAGACAGTGATTTTGTCATTGCTCCTTCCGGTTCTTGCACTGGGATGCTTCATCATTACCCGAAATTGTTTCAAGATGATCCGATTAATTTAGCCAAGGCACAGAATTTACAGCTTAAATCCTATGAATTCAGCCAGTTTATGGTACAAGTGCTTGGCGTAACGGATTTAGGGGCAGTGTTTCCGCATAAAGTTACCTATCATCCTTCCTGTCATGGCACCCGAATTCTAGGAATTCGTGATGAACCAATGCAGCTTATGCAGAATGTGAAGGCGATGGAGCTAGTACCACTATCTTTTGCTGAGGACTGCTGTGGGTTTGGCGGAACCTTTGCCGTAAAAATGTCTGATATCTCCGGGGCGATGGTCACCGAGAAGTCTGATCATGTGCTGGAGTCAGAAGCAGAGGTCTTAACGGGTCTGGATATGGGCTGCCTCATGAATATTGCTGGGAATTTGCGTTATCGTCATAAGCCTGTCCGAGTCATGCATTTAGCAGAGCTACTGTATGAAGGGGTGATTGGACAATGAGCCAGAATGCCACTCAGACCAAATCGGAATCGAATCATGTGAAGCCAGCTTCGGTAAAACAGCGTGCCGACTTGGCGTTGAATAATGATTTTTTGCGTAAGGCGGTCCGCTTCACCACGGAAAGGCTGCGTGACGGGAAACAGAAAGCGGCGAACGACCATGGACACTGGGAGGAATGGCGCGAACGAGGGCGGCAAATTCGCCTGCATACGATCGCTCATCTCGATTATTATTTGAATCTATTTGCGGACAATGCAAGAGCGAACGGCACGCATATTCATTTTGCGGCAACGGGTGAAGAGGCAGTGAAGATTGCATTAGAGATTGCGCAGCGAAAACAAGCGGCTTCCGTGGTTAAATCCAAATCGATGGTGACTGAGGAGCTGCATTTGAATTCGGCGCTTGAGTCCATTGACGTGGAGACGATTGAGACAGATCTTGGCGAATATATTATCCAGCTTGCCGGAGAAACTCCGTCTCATATCATTATCCCAGCCATCCATAAGAACCGCTATCAGATTGCTGAGCTGTTGTCCAAGGAGGCAGGGGAGGAGCTTTTGCCTGAGACTACAATCCTTGCAGGATTCGTACGGCGCAAGCTACGGGAGAAATTTCTAGAAGCGGATATTGGGATGACGGGATGCAATTTTGCGATTGCAGAAACAGGTTCCATGGTGCTGTTCGAGAATGAGGGCAATGCTCGCATGGTCACCACCTTGCCGAAGACGCAAATCACGTTGATGGGGATGGAGAGGATTATTCCTTCTTGGAGCGACCTTGAGGTGATGGCTACGTTACTGCCTCGTTCAGCAACTGGCCAGAAGCTAACAGTGTATATGTCCGGTATTTCAGGACCCCGTAGAAAGGATGATGGGGACGGGCCGGAAGAGCAGCATATTATTATCCTTGATAATGGTCGATCTGAGCAGCTCGGCGATCCAGAATTTCAGGAGCTGCTGAACTGTATCCGCTGTGGAGCTTGTCTGAATGCCTGCCCTGTCTATCGTCATATTGGCGGTCATGCCTATGGTGGAACTTATAGCGGACCGATCGGAGCGGTGTTGACCCCGGCGCTGAACAAAAATGTAGAGCAATGGGATGATATCGCAGGTGCATCGAGTCTTTGCGGCGCGTGTTATGAAGCTTGTCCAGTCAAAATCCCTCTGCATGATATGCTTATCTATTTACGGCGACGTAAGGTAGAGAGAGGATATGGAGACAAAGCGGAAGGTCTCGGCATGAAAGGTTTTGGTGCGATTATGGCAAAGTCACAGCGATTTAGTAGTGTGATGAAAGTAGGCAGAATCGGACAAAAGCTGCTTGTGAGAGACGGCGGAATTCCATCAAAGCTTGGGCCGCTGAAAGGCTGGAATAACTACCGGATCGCTCCGAAGCTGGCGGATGAATCCTTCCGTGAGAGCTGGAAAGGGCTGCAGGAGGAGTTAGACAAGAACAGTCGAGAGATGGACCCAGCCATTCAGAAGCGAATGGAAGATTTATTAGCGAAGCGGAAGCGGAAAGAGCTGGAAGGAGGAGCCGGACATGACTGAGGAAACGCACAATGAATGGCTGGAGCGTATGGCAAATGAATCACGTGAGAAACAGCAGGTGTTCATGAACGATATTGCTCGTCGTTTGAAGCGTCCAAGAACGACTATAGCTCCTGTACATCCTTTTCGCGGTGCTCCAGATTATTGGCAAGAATTCCAGTGGAGTCCAGAAGAACGCATCGATCAATTTACTGCGAATTTTCAAAGTGCAGGTGGACATGTGTTTCGCATGGCAACGATGGATGAAGCTAAAGCTTTTATTGTCAATAAAGCGAGTGATATGCTTGCCCGTTATATTCTTCGGCAAAATGTAGCTGAGCTTGCGGCACTTCGTCTAGAAGAAGAACTTGTAGATACGCAGGTATCTGTCTGGAATACGGATATGCAAGAAGCATGGAAAGCTAGGGCAGCGGAAGCCGATATTGGGATTGTGATCGCGGATTATGCAGTTGCTTATACAGGCTCTATTACAGTGTTATCTTCTGCGGATAAAGGGCGTTCTGTCAGTCTTTTGCCAACCGCATTAATTGCTATCATTCCGCTGGAGCGGCTGAAGACTCGTCTGGGTGAGGTGCTTATTGATTTTGATGAAGCGGGACAATCGGGTCTCCCCGCAGGTATTCACTTTATCTCTGGACCGAGTCGTTCAGCGGATATTGAGAATGATCTGACGATAGGTGTGCATGGCCCAGGAATCGTATTCGCCTTGCTGGTAGGCTGATGAGGAGATAAGGAGTGTTGTTTAAGAATGAATGCTGGGGCACATAAACAGGGTCAGAATCATATTGCTATTGATATTGGAGCCTCTAGTGGGAGAGTCGTTTGGGGAACCTTGCAAGAACCGGAGGGAACTTTATCATTAACAGAAATTCACCGTTTTAGTAATGGATTCGCTGAGAAGAAGGGTAATCTTTATTGGGACGTCGATTATTTATTTTCTGAAATTGTAAAAGGCTTGCAGAAGGCGAAGTCAAAAGGAATTGAGCATTGTACCGTCGGAATTGATACTTGGGCCGTGGATTACGTACTTCTAGATCAGAAGGGTACACGAATTCATGAAGTTTTTTCTTATCGTGATTCCCGAACGGATGGAGCGGTAGAGAGTTTGCATCGCAATATATCAACTGAAAGCGTTTACGTAAAGACGGGGATACAAGTTCTCCCGATTAATACGCTGTACCAGTTGTATGTGCATGATCAGGTAGAGATGGAAGCAGCACATTCCATCCTGCTAGTTCCTGATTATCTCTATTATCGGTTAACGGGGCGTAGAATTAGCGAAGTCACGAATGCTTCAACCACAGGTCTGCTGAATTTGCAAACTCGGGATTATGACGCTGATCTCCTAGCACTACTTGGTCTTTCAAAAGAACAATTTCCACCCTTAACGGAACCTGGTGAACAAATTGGCGGATTGACTGATGACTTGACGGCACGCGGTGATCTTCCAGTTTGTGAGTTCATAGCAGTAGCCACTCATGATACAGCATCGGCTGTACTAGGCGTTCCTGCAAGTAGCGATAGTTGGGGATTTCTCAGTAGTGGTACTTGGTCACTCATCGGGGTGGAACGGGATTCAGCAATTATAAGTCCAGGGGCGATGGAGCGCAATTATACAAACGAATGGGGAGCCTTCGGCTCATTTCGTTTTCTTAAGAACATTATGGGGATGTGGCTGATCCAAAAGGTTCGTGAGGAATATGGCGGGCAGTACAGCTTCGGCGAACTGGTGGAATTGGCAGCGCAAGAAATTCCTTTTAGATCCATCATCTACTGCAATGATGAACGATTCATGAATCCATCCAACATGGTTAGCGTGATACAGAGCTATTGTGCGGAAGTCGGACAGTTGGTACCAAAGACACCAGGGGAGATTGCCAGATGTGTGTTTGACAGTCTTGCTCTTTCTTATTATTTCTACGTTCAGGATCTTCAGCTATTGACCGGTGAAAAATGGGAGCGGCTGCATATCGTAGGTGGTGGAGCGAACAACGGATTGCTATGCCAGATTGCGGCCGATTTGCTAGAGATGGAAATTTACGCTGGACCAACGGAATCAACCGCATTAGGTAATGTGGTTATGCAAATGATCAGTGTGGGCACCGTTGCAGATATTAAAGAAGCTAGAGAAATTATATATCGCTCATTTGATGTAACAACTTATCTTCCACAAATGATGGATTCCACCCTGAAAACCGCAGCATTAGCAGAATTTGCTCGGCTACAGGTCGTATAAGAGTAACTAATAAAGTAACCGAGAATATATGGGATGACTATTAGATAGCTATGGATGAGTAAAAGAGGGGTATAAATCCCCCTCATTGAGCGCAAAAAGCGGAAAACGAGCCAAGGTGGGGTATAAATCCCCCTCATTGAGCGCAAATAGCGGAAAATGAGCCAAAGAGGGGTATAAATCCCCCTCATTGAGCGTAAAAAGCGGAAAACGAGCAAAAGAAGGGTATAAATCCCCCTCATTAAGCGTAAAAAGCGGAAAATGAGCCAAAGAAGGGTATAAATCCCCCTAAATGAAATCACTAAGACAAGATCAGGAGGCTCAAGCATGGAGCAGAGTACAGAAAGCTTAAAGAGCATTCAGACGAGCTATAATGAAGCGAAAAAGCTCTACGCACAGCATGGCATTGATGTAGATAAAGTATTAGAACAGCTTGCGGCAATCAAAATTTCATTGCACTGTTGGCAGGGAGACGATGTAAAGGGCTTCATGAATAAGGAAAAGGAACTCAGCGGCGGGATCGCGGTCACGGGCAGTTACCCGGGGCGTGCTAGGAATCCGGAGGAACTACGGCGTGATTTGGAGCGGGCCTTAGCGCTTATCCCAGGCCGTCATAAAGTTAATCTACATGCTATTTATGCCGATACGGAAGAGACAGTAGATCTTGATGCACTAGAGCCTAAGCATTATGAAAGATGGGTGAACTGGGCTAAGGAGCAGGGACTTGGATTAGATTTCAATCCCACTTGCTTCTCTCATGAAAAAGCTAATGATGGCTTCACACTAAGCCACCCGGATCCTGAAATACGCAACTTCTGGATTTCTCATTGCAAGGCTGCACGCCGAATCTCAGAATCTTTCGGGCAGGCGCTAGGTCAGCCTTGTGTGACTAATTTCTGGGTTCCAGATGGATATAAAGATACACCGATCGACCGTCTATCGCCGAGGGTACGACTTCAGCAATCACTGGATGAGATTTTTAGCGAGGAGATCGATCCGCAATATAACATTGATGCAGTAGAAAGTAAGCTGTTTGGAATTGGCTCAGAAAGTTATGTGGTGGGCTCGCATGAATTTTATATGGGGTATGCGCTAAGCCGGGGCAAAGCGGTTTGCTTTGATGCTGGGCATTTCCATCCGACCGAGACCATTTCGAACAAACTATCGTCTTGGCTGCTGTTTGGTGATCAATTGCTGCTGCATGTTAGCCGCCCAGTACGCTGGGATAGTGATCATGTGGTGACAATGGATGATGAACTGCTAGAGATTGCCCGTGAACTAGTAAGAGGACAATTTCTAGACAGGACTCATATCGGACTTGATTTCTTTGACGGAAGTATTAATCATATTGCTGCTTGGGTGATCGGAACACGGAACACAATCAAAGCCTTGTTACGTGCGATGCTGGAACCGATAGAGCTATTGAAGAAAATTGAACTGGATGGGGATTATACTACGAGACTTGCACTTGTGGAGGAATTGAAATCTTATCCATTCGGAGCTGTTTGGGATTATTATTGTGCGACAAATGCTGTGCCTGTCCGTGAAAGTTGGCTGAGCGATGTGAAGCAATATGAAGTAGAGGTTTTATCTAAGCGGTAAAGTAGTTGTAATGGCGGTTACCACATGGTAGCCGCTTTTTATGTTCATCATTCGTACTTATTTGAAAAGGCTTCCGATCTCTGCTATGTTTTATCAAAAAGAGAGAGAGGCGTTACTATGGAGAAATTTGGACCGAATCCGAATGCACTCAATCCAAATGAACAGATCAAAAGCATCTGTTACATCAAAAATGTAATTACTAGAAACAATATTCTGGTTGGCGATTATACGTATTATGATGATATAGACGGTCCGGAAAAGTTTGAGGAGCATGTGACGCATCATTATGATTTTATTGGCGATAAGCTTATTATCGGGAAGTTCTGCGCGATTGCCAAAGGCGTTGAATTTATCATGAACGGTGCGAACCATCGAATGAATTCGGTTACGACCTATCCTTTTAATATTATGGCTAATGGCTGGGAGCATGCAGCTCCAGAACTATCAGATCTACCTTATAAAGGAGATACAGTGATCGGTAACGATGTGTGGATTGGGCAGAATGTTACGGTTATGCCTGGTGTACATATTGGAAATGGAGCGGTCATCGCGGCTAATTCAACGGTTGTGAAAGATATCCCGGCTTATAGTGTGGCTGGAGGAAATCCCTGTAAAGTGATTAGACAACGCTTTGATGCTGAATTGATCGAATATCTTGAAGGGATTAAGTGGTGGGATTGGGATGCCGAGCGAATCTTTAATAATCTTGAAGCGTTATGCAGCAGTGATTTGAATAAAATTAAAGAAATCAAATGATATTGTGTAAGTTTCATAGAACAAGCTATAGTTTATTTAAGAGATATATATTATAGCTGAGGGTATACTGACAGTATGTACTTCATATGAACCTTACGGAGGGACAATTTAATGAAGAAAGATGATGACATGAACACTGCGGAGCTCACAGCAGAGAGGTTTCCATACAGCAAAAAAAATGAGGAATTGGTAACTCGGAATTTTTGGACAAAAACTAAAAAGTTCGCAGGTAAGATTCCATTTACTAAAGATGCTATCGCGATGTATTATTGTGCTGTCGATGCAAAGACCCCTTTGTGGGCAAAAGGAATTGCTTTCGGTGCATTGGCTTATTTTATTTCTCCTATAGATGCGATACCAGATGCGATTCTCGGCCTTGGATTTACAGATGATGCAGCGATCATTGCAGCAGGTATTAAAGCGATATCCGGTCAAGTAACCAACGAACATAAGGAAAAGGCTGAAGCGTTTTTTAATGATGGAAAATAAAAGGTGCAGCTGTGAGCTACACCGTAATATCTGTACCTTCAGGACAGCTTTCTATGGGAAGCTGTTTTGTTTTGTAAACCTCGCCCCAGTCTTTCATGAGTTTTATAATGGGAATGAGTGTCTCACCAAATTCAGTTAACGAGTATTCAACTTTCGGGGGAACCTGATGGTAAACCTCGCGGTGAACAACCCCATCTTCTTCCAGCTCTCTAAGCTGCAGGGTCAGCATACGTTGAGTAATGCCTGGGCAGATTCGGCGGAATTCGTTAAAACGTTTCGTTCCATCGATCAAGTGATAGATGAGAATGCCCTTCCATTTCCCTCCTATAACATCAAGCGTAAATTCCACAGGGCAAGCTTCCTTATTGCTGTCAGGGTAATTTCCGAAGCCACCTTTTCGGTCACGCATTGTCGCTCAACTCCCATAGTATCATTTTGTATACTACATAACATTAATGTGCGTACTTTTAAAGAAGTAATATATATTCTAATATTAAGCATGTGATCGGCAAACAGTCAAATGGTCGTCGATTCTAACCAAGTAAAGGGAGTGTGACTCATGGATACTTTGTCTTTAAACAAGAATGAAATCCTGTCTGCCTACCAGTTCAGACATGCAACTAAAGAATTTGATAGTCATAAAAAAATAAGTGAGTCAGACTTTCAGTTTATTCTAGAAACAGGACGTCTGTCACCAAGTTCATTCGGATTCGAGCCTTGGCGTTTTGTCGTAGTACAAAGTCCAGAAATTCGCGAGAAATTACGTGCTTATGCTTGGGGAGCACAAAAGCAATTGCCAACCGCAAGTCATTTTGTATTGATTCTTTCACGTCTTCCTAAAGATATGGCTGCTGATTCAGATTATATTAAAGGGGTCATGGAGCATGTACAGGAGCTACCTCCAGAAGTGAGGGAAGGGAAAGGTAATATGTACGATAAGTTCTTGAAGGTTGATTTCGGATTGATGGAGAATGAACGTGCAATGTTCGAATGGAGCTGCCGGCAGAGTTATATAGCCCTTGGTAATATGATGACATCAGCGGCTTTAATCGGAATCGATTCTTGCCCAATGGAAGGTTTTGATAAAACAAAGATTGAGCAGCTCCTTGCAGAAGAGGGGATTATGGATGCTGAGCATTTCGGAATCTCCTGTATGGTAGCCTTTGGATATCGTTTGAATGAACCACGTGGCAAAACAAGACAAGTCGCTGAACAAGTCGTTCAGTGGGTTTAATTAAACTAGAATCTCATTCTTGAGCTGCAAATGAACAGACCTAACCTGCAAAGTCTCCGGCGTTTTGGAGATCATGCAGGTTATTTTTGTTTATTTCTTACAAGATTCGAAAAGTAATTGAAATTTTCATGAAAACTCTGATACTCTTATTAAGGTGACCTATTTTTAAGCTTTACCGAGTTAATTTAATAATGAAGGGATCCTGCATCATGAAAATCATTCGCATTATTATTCAAGTGTTCGTGCTTTATTTATTCTATTTGGCTGGAGACTTTCTGCAAAAGCAGCTGCATCTCCCCGTTTCCGGGAGTATCGTCGGATTACTGCTGCTCTTTGTTTTATTGTTATTCAAGATCGTACCTGTGAAATGGATTGAAGAGGGTGCAACAACAATATTAGCTTACCTTCCGTTATTTTTTATTCCAGCGACGGCTGGGATCGTGAAGCATATGGATATTTTCAGTGGAAGAGGTTTGCTATTAATCCTGATTCTTATCGTTAGCAGCGTCCTCACAATTGCAGCGGCAGCACATACCAGTCAATGGCTTTCAACCTTGAAAGGCAAGAGCAGAGCGGGCTGGAGCAGCAAGAGCTTAGGCAAAGAGGGGAAGGAAATATAATGTTTTTTATCGCGACAGGAATTGTCCTGCTTAATGTTGCTATTTATTTGATGATGTCCGTAATTTATAGACGTTTTCGGTTTCCTGTACTGATTCCCGCGTTAACAGCAACAGTCCTTGTTGTAGCAATACTTCTATATTTTCATATTCCATATGATACATATATGATAGGCGGTCAGTGGATTAATAAGCTGCTCGGTCCAGCTGTTGTAGCGCTAGCTTACCCATTGTATAAGCAACGTAATGTATTAGTGGAGAACCTCCCGGCCATCCTTGGGGGAGCGATTGTAGGTCTGTTATTAGGGATGTTTAGTGGTTTGCTTTTAGCAGCTGGCCTAGGATTCTCTGAAATGTATGTTCTGTCCATATTGCCAAAATCCATCACAACGCCTGTAGCGATACAGATCTCAAATGGTTTAGGTGGGGATTCTTCGCTAACTTCTGTATTTGTAATGATTGCCGGATTTACGGGCGCGATTGGCGGTCCTTTCATCATAAAGCTGTTTAAGATAAGAAGTGAGATCGGCATTGGAATCGGTTTAGGTACTGGCTCTCATGCGCTAGGAACTGCAAAGGCGCTGGAATACGGTGAAAAGTCAGTTTCAATGAGCTCCGTAGCGATGACCGTTTGCGCTATTGTCGGTTCATGTATCGGTCCGCTGGTAGCTTGGATCATGTACCCTTAAATTCATTCATCGTTACTATGTTTGCAAAACACTCCATCGGGTAACTATAACTAAGGAACAAATAAAGCAAAGCACCTGAGGAGGATTTCACATGTCAGATTATTCTCAAGATGAAGCGGAAATCCGCAACAAGGAAAATAAAGACGGCGATTCATTAGCTGAAATTAAGAAGATGGAGAATGGTGTGGACATCGAGCCAGAAGCAGACGATTGGGTAGCCAAGCCTGCAGAGTCCTCGCATCCTGATCCGCTTCCTAACGATTTGGACTAAATGATTCGGAAGACAGGCTGTCCTTCATTGGGCAGTCTGTTTTTCTTGAGATGATTTTAGCAATTATTGTATAATGAATTCAGGTACAACCTCATCAGAGAGTTTTCTCCCAATTCTTAGTAGCTTTTCGCAAATTTCACAGATCTCAGCCATTCTTGTAGCAGGGAGGAAATGAAATGCGTAGTCGGAATGAGAACAGCCGATATCGGCAAAAACGTGGTGAGGCTCTTGTAGGCAACTTTGAGAAAAAGTATGGTTCAAACTTTGGCGTACGTAGTGAAATTACGACGGATACGTTAAAGAAACAAGACAACAATCAGCCGCTGATACCGGCTCAGAATCCTGAAGAACAGCTTAAACCATAAGCGTGGAAGGATAGAGAATCCGCTTCACTCTTTATATTTTGTAATGAAGACATAACCCTGGGGTTATGTCTTTTTTGCGTGCATATCTTCTGAAGGATTAAGGCATAATAGGGCCGGATGGATATTTAAGAAAATAATGACAACTAGGAGCGGTGTATAAACATGATGACTTCTATATTTTCTTCAAGCGGAGATACTGCGATGGCAGTGGCGGGTCAGTATTTTTTTTATTTTATGGTCTACTCTTTTTTAGGTTGGGTATTGGAAGGTACATATAACTTATATAGCAATGGAAGCTTTCGCAAAGAGGGGTTTCTAAAAGGTCCCTTTAAGCCCATGTATGGATTCGCACCACTGCTTCTACTGATTGCCAGAGACTTAACTCTGCCTTTCCCAATGTTCCTTCTTCTAGCGTTAGTCATTCCTTCAGCTGTTGAATACATAAGTGGTTGGTTGCTGAAGAGCGTGTTTCAAAAGCAATGGTGGGATTATTCAGGAATGTCTTATCAACTGCAAGGGCATATTTGCCTTCGTTTCTCTCTATATTGGTGGGCGTTATCGGTAGCTTGTGTGTATGGGATTCAGCCGTTTATGGAGCGTTTATATTCTCTTGTCCAAAATGTTTGGGGAATTATATTTCCTTTGGCGGGTCTTTACCTTATGGCGGATTTATTATGGACTTGCTGGAGTCGGTATCGGAGTGAAAAGAGCCCCCAATATCAAGATTAAACTGAGTTCTATATGGACATTGTGAGCATTCTTTTGTGTATGAAGCACAAACATTTCAAGGACAAGCCTCTCAATCTTGCATATCAGTTTTGTGTCGTAAATAATATAGCCATATATTAAATACTAGACGGACTGGTGGAGATAACGATGACAGGGAAGATTCTAGTAAGCGCATGTCTGTTAGGACATAAAGTACGTTATGATAATGGTGATGTGCCGTGTCTAGATGCCCGTTTCCTGAAGTGGTATGAGGAAGGACGTTTTGTCCATATTTGTCCTGAGGTAGTCGGTGGGTTACCAACGCCTCGCCCCGATGCTCAGCGGCAAGGTGAGCGGGTAGTGACGGGCGCAGGTGCAGATGTTACAGAACCCTTTATGAAAGGTGCTCAAGCAACGCTGAGGCTGGCTACAGAACATCAAGTTGCATTAGCGATTTTGAAACAGGATAGTCCTTCTTGTGGTAGTCTGTATATTTATGATGGAACATTTATGGATACGAAGATGTCAGGAGAAGGTACAACTACGGAGTTATTACGGCAGAATGGGTTTAAGGTGTTCGGTGAAGATCAACTAGATGAAGTGGAGAAAGAACTAGCTCGGATGGATGGGTAAGTCATTCTTAAAGTCATAAATTGAACTTATGCTACATAATGTGTAAAAGGGAAACGAAGCAGTGTCCTTGGGAGAGGAATTGCCGTCCGAAGAGCCATCCTTTATTTGGGATTGGAGGCGGACGCAGATGAGTATTGATCAGCTCATTTCATTGCTCGTTCTTGTCATCATGATCATACAGCTTGCCGGCTACAAAGGGAAACATTAAGTTCAAAGTCTCACCTCATTGTAACTGCTTCCGGACCTCAGAAACTATTGAGCCGTTCGGAAGCTTTTTTTGTTCCACGCTAAGCATATTGCCGAATCTAAAGGATTCCATCACAGAGATGTCTAATATATACATAATGTGGGTTTTTGGGAAGCTGGAGGAAAATAGGATGATGTTCTACTAAACGGTGTGAAAGGATGGATGAATAGCGTGCCGATGTCTGAGTATTATCAGGAAATCCGAGGAAAAGTGGGATCAGAGTTATTAATGATGCCCTCCGTAGCTGCAGTAATAAGAAATAAAGAAGATGATATTCTATTTATCCGCAAACCTGAAGAGTCCTTGTGGGGATTGCCAGCAGGAGCCATCGAGCCAGGGGAACGTCCGGGAAGAACTTTGCGCAGAGAAGTATATGAAGAGACTGGATTAATGGTAAATCCTACTTCCATTCTTGGGGTTTTTGGTGGAGGGAAATATAGATACGAATATAACAATGGAGACCAGGTGGAATATACAGTTATCGTATTTGAGTGTTCTATCATCCGTGGAACGCTGAGAGCAATGGATGGAGAAGTCGAAGAATTTAAGTTCTTTAAAGAGAGTGAGCTGCCCGAGATGGCCATTCCCTATCCAGTGGAGATTTTCAAGAAAGACCGTGAGGCAGCAAAAACGATATTTGAATAAGCAGGAGAGGAGTTACTCATGAAGACTTTTATTTATATGATTAGGCACGCAGTATCACCTTTTGTGCTTGGAGATGAGAGGGAACGAGGATTATCTGATAAAGGGCATGAGGATGCTTATAGAATTAAAGAAATATTGGCAGAGGAGGAGATCACACATTTTATCTCCAGTCCTTATAGACGAGCCATAGATACGGTTAAGTATTTGGCTGAGGCTTCGGATCATGAGATTGAGCTGTATGAGGAGCTTAGAGAAAGAGCTATCGCAAGCATGGAGATTGAGATCAGTGAACAAGAATATCTTCAGGGAATACGGACCTCATTCACAGACTTACAATATAAAATGCCGGATGGAGAGAGTACTCAGGAAGCTCAAGAGCGTGCGATTCCAATCATAAAAGAATTGATCCGGCAAAATAAAGGCAGTAAAATCGCACTTGGTACGCACGGGAATATCATGACCATTATCCTGAATTACTTCAATAAAGAGTATGGTTATGAGTTCTTTGAACAGACTTCCAAACCAGATATTTATAAGTTGGAATTTGATGAATTAGAGCTTACTAGTGTGGAACGAATGTGGAATCCCGAAGCGCTGAGTAAATGAGATATTTTATTAAGCTCAATGGATTAAGCGCATTTTATGCCTTTATGTTGTTTGTCGTCATAGAGCTACTAGTGAATATTTATCGAATCAGTAGAATTTCGGGCTTGGAGCTGGGTAAAGTAGATAACTTGCTGCTTATCTTCATGCTTGTATTATTTATATTTTCTTCTATAGGGTTTGTTTGGATTACAAAAAAATATTTGAACGGTAAAAAATCCAAATATTTCACTGCGATCCTTTGGTATCCCTATTTGTTTCTGTTCGTTAATTTATTTGCAGCATGGTTCCCAATTACAGAAGCTGCGGATAAACCAGCACCGGTAACAGGACTGATCATAATAGGGGCCATGATTATTTATCCGTTTTATATCGTGATCATTAATATTATCGCAAGCATAAACTTCAAGTCAGACGCTGGATAGAGGATGGAAATGAGAGTTAATGCTCTGAAAGAAAGACTTTTTTATGGATGCATCTGCCTAATTGTTATTGCACTGGGTTTAAGCTCTAGAGTATTCTCGGAACATCTGCCTTTGTTTGTATCGAGACATTTTGGAGACGCACTTTGGGGCAGCATGGTTTACTTTATGTTTCGCGTACTGCTAGTGAACAGGAAGCTGTGGATTGCTTTTATGTGGAGTCTGATTTTTAGCTTCAGCATAGAATTCAGCCAGCTATATCAAGCGGAGTGGATCAACAGCATCCGGGCTACTGTACTCGGCGGATTAATTCTCGGAAAAGGGTTCCTATGGATTGACCTTGTTAGATATGGCGTTGGAATTATACTTTCTTATGGATTGGATCAATACTTTCAGCCAAAACAGTACCAAGTTGATAAATAGCTTTCTCATTGGAGATGAACCTACAAATGGTTAACAGTTTGATTGTAGTATGCTTGCTTACAATGATTATTCATACTGCAGAAACCTTATCGTATTCGGTAAGATACGCCGGAGTGAAGCTGAACAAGATAGCTATTGCTTTGTCTCTGACAGGCATTATTGTTCTCGTGTCAAGAACCGCAAACATGATTCAAGCTCCACTGACGGCTAAATTCGTAGACTATGCCAAATTGCATCCTGATTTTCCGCTTATTAATTATTTGAGAATTATTCTGTTAGCTTCATCATTAGGCACTTTAATTGCAATTGCCGTGTTTCCTACCTTTGTGGGTCTTTTTGGTAGAATCATATCTAAGCTAGAGATCGAAGGTTCTATTCCCAAGCTGCTTACGAGCGTAACCATTGGGCAGTTAAAGAATACAAGAAAATACATAAGAAAACCAAAAGTGAACCTATATAACTTTAGATACCTGGGAATTCCTAAACGGTTTATTGTCATGAATGTTTTTGTTACAGCATTCTATACGGTCGGTGTATTGGCTTCTCTGTATGCTGCCAAGTTAGTTCCTGAATTCAGCACCACTGCCTCTCAAGCTTCTGGACTAATTAACGGATTAGCAACCATATTGCTCACCGTATTTATCGACCCGCAGCTTGGTCTTATTACTCATAAGGCTACTGAAAATATAGAATATCGCAACCAGCTTGGAAAAATATATGTCGTCTTGATGGGCTCCAGATTTCTAGGGACATTGCTAGCCCAATTGCTGATCGAGCCCGCAGCAGGTTTCATCAGTTTACTGGTAAAACTGATTTAAGGAATGGCGAACCGCTCTACTTATGGAAGCTTAGATTCTGCCGCGCGCAAAGCTAGTGCTATCTTCTGCTCCCAGCTGTAAATATTTTGCTGCATGGCATGAACTCGTATCATTTGATCATAGGATGCTCTCAATTCTGTTGCTGCTGTAATCGCATCTCCTTGTTTTACAGCCGATTTGTAGTGTTTATCTGCTTCTGATCGAACTTTCTGTGCTGCAGCGATATTCTTGTTCTCGTCGGTGATTTGCTTCTTCAAAGCTGTGATCGGTGCCAGCGCATCTTTGATAGGTTTGAGCTTAGTAGCGGTTTGCTTACGGGCGGTTGCCAACGCGTCTGTCTTTGCCTTGATTTCAGTTCTAGCGATGGTTACCGCAGCCTTGAGCTTATTGCGTCTCAGGTCAAGGAGAGTGGCGGTCTTAAAGTCTTTAGCTTTCTTCGCTGCAGCAGACTGCTTACTGAGTGTACTGTATTGTTCCAGGAGGGGAGCGTGCTTCTTTTGAACAGTTGTGGCTTCAGAAGATAAACGACTCAGCAGAGCCTTATCTGTTGACTCTATGACAGTGTGAATAGATTTCAGTGTTTCATTGTTCTGCTTGCGCAGTATCTGGATTTTAGAGCTATCAGACTTGAGGGCAGCTTGAAGAGAGGTATAATTACCATGGAGACCGTTAATGTCATTTAACGCAGAATCCCAATCTGTACCTGCAGCAGCCATCGGAAGGTTGCTAATGAGGAGAGCTACTACAAGGATGAATTGGACGAACCTTTTAAAATAACTAAATTTGTGAATTATCAATCGTTTCAGCTCCTTAATTAGTTTATGCGCGCAAAAAAGCACCTCCAAGATAGGCATGATTGCCTGTCTTGCGAGGTGCTTCTCCCGCACAGAATATAAATGATGCAATCACTATAACTTGAAATTAATGGATAGTCAACCCCGAAATAGAACGTTAGTTTGCTTTTTGGAATAATGAAACATGAGGAGAGTCAAATATGAATTCACATCTAGATCGAATGCAGGATCGAGTGGCCTTAATAACCGGAACTTCTAGTGGATTTGGACTGCTCACAGCCCTCAAACTAGCTGGACAGGGATTCAAAGTTGTAGCAACCATGCGCGATTTGAGTCGTAAAGGTGAGCTTGAACAGCAGGCAGAGCAAGCAGGACTCTTAAAGCAGCTTCATTTCATGACTATGGATGTAACTGATAGTGATTCTATAGAGGCGACTATATCCTCAGTGCATGATACATTTGGAAGAATTGATGTTCTGGTTAACAATGCAGGTTTTGCTATAGGCGGCTTCATAGAAGAGATAACTATGGAGGAATGGCGCCATCAAATGGAGACGAATTTTTTCGGATTAGTGGCGGTGACAAAAGCTGTGCTGCCAGTGATGCGAGAACAGAGAAGTGGTACGATTATTAATGTGGGGAGTATAAGCGGGTTGTCCGGGTTTCCGGGGTATGCTCCATATGCAGCTTCCAAATTTGCAGTAGAAGGATTCAGTGAAAGTCTACGTCATGAAATGTCTCCTTATGGAATACGTGTAGTATTAATTGAACCTGGCTCTTTCCGTACCCCGATTTGGGGAAAGGGAATAGAACAAATCCGTCGAAGCGAGAATTCTCCTTACAGAAAACGTCTGGATGCAGTGCTACGATATTCCAAACATACCGCTGAAACTGCACCAGATCCAAGTCAAGTCGCAGATCTTATCGGTCGTATTACTGAAATGAAGTCACCAAGGCTTCGGTACCCTATCGGCAAAGGCACCCGGATCTTGATCTTAGGCAAAACGCTGCTCCCGTGGAAATGGCTGGAGAGAATTATTGCGAAAGAATTGAGGTGATGGAATGGAGCAATCCATAAACTTAACAATCATTAAACTCATTGGATATGTATCCAGTTTGATGACCGTTTTTTTATGGTTTATATTTATATTCATTAATCCTTATGCTGAGGTTACGAATCAATCCAGTATTATAATGAGTATGGTAATGCTGGTGTTGCCGGCCGGATTACTAGCGATAGGCATCTCTTTAAACAGAAGTCTTCTCATGCTTCTCGCCTTTATTTGGAGTTTTCCCTACAGTCTGTATATGTTTTTGACGCCAGGTATCTTCAGATTGTTTGGGGTTACAAGCTTAATGTATTTATTGTGTTTTGTGTTATTTAGAATCATCAAGATCAGACTTTGATAAGAATTGAGGTGTGCCGATGCTAGATTCGTCAGGACTGCATATTTGTTTCGATCCAGCAGGCCGTGAAATTGAAATCCTTGATGTAACTCCAGTTGGTAAAGATAAATACCGCATCGAAGAGACGCCGATTTTTAATCCAGGTGTTACAATGGGTGATATTATACGAGTGAAGGAAGAACAAGGAATCTTTTATTATCAGGAAACGGTACAGAAATCTCATTTTAAAAGGTACGCCTGGCTCCTCAGTAAAGAAGCTGTTGATTCAGCAGCCATTTCTGCTTTTAAACAACGGATCACGGATAATGAAGGGAAATGTGAACAAATCTTTGGTGGTTTGATAGTCATTCATATTCCTAAGAATACTTTGATTGATGTGGATGGGGAAATGAATCGAATCATTGAGCGGTTTGAGAAGTGAAGGTACGTAAATATAAACGAAGGATGAATAAGAAAAAATACTGCGGCATGAAATGCAAGGTAGCTTGCACATGATGCAGCAGCATGGAGATTAGGTGAAACGGTTTAGACAATCTGAGCGATACAATCTATACTTATTTTATTTCTTTCATAAATGTCTTAAAATTTTCGGCGATTTCTTTTGATTTGGTATGGTGCAGATAATGTCCTGCATCAAGTTTTACCAATTTTCCTTGTACGGAATTTTTGACTTGCTCTTCATGCAATGATATCCAATCTTTTAAGAGAGTATCATCCCCTTGTACAAAGAGCAATAGGGGAATATCCTTTGGAAAAGTTGAATTTAGAGCCCCTTTATAATTAGAAGACATATGTTCCACTTCATTTAAGTTAGTGTAATTATAAGTGTTTCTAAGCGTAAGCAATCTCAATTGTTCTTTAGTTTCATCATCAAACGGCAATTCAGCATAGGGATTTCCACTTGATTTAAATAACAATCTGCCCAATCCTGATTTTCTAAGTAGTTTTAATTTTCCTGTTGGTATTTTAACACCTATTCTGTCTTCCGTTGCAATACTATTATCAATCCCGACAAATGCACTCACTTCGTTTGGATATTTGTTCACATAATTCAAACTGTACATACCGGAAATAGAGTGTGCCATTAGAATATAACGGTCAATCTTAAGCTGCTTTACAGCTTCATGAATCTCACTTACAATATTTTCCGTGGTTCGTTCTTTTTCAGTTCTATCACTTAATCCATAACCGAAAGGCTCGATCACGACAACTTTGTAAAATGGAGATAGTTCATCTACTAGCAGCTTAAAATCAAGTCCCGGTGCCACCGTTCCATAACCAGGTAAGAGCACGACTGTCTCTTCGCCTTGTCCTTGAATCAAAACATTCATATTTTTACCATCAACGCTTACAGACTGACCATAAGGTTTTATTCTAGCTTGGTCCGATTTATTGAAGAAAATATTAGCGACAAAAACAGTCACTAGAAAAAGTACTATTGCGGTAACTAAAGCCCCTAAGGAAATAAGTGTAATTCGAAGCAGTTTATTCATCCTTTTTTTCGTAGCTTCTTCTTTTGGTTTCACGCGTATCTTCACCTGTCCTCATCAGTTATTATGGCTATCCTAAAGACTCGCCAAAGAAAGCTTACCCGATGAAGGTGAACCCTACATGACGACAATATGAACTGAATATGAATGAGCGAAAAAAGCTACAGCACCGATCAAAGAGTCTATAAAATGAATATGAGGTGAGCGATTATGTTGAAATTTATCAAACAATATTTGCCTAGTATTGCTATCGCCGTGGTCATTTCTTTGTTTGTAAGAACTTATGTTGCTGAAGCCATGAAGGTTCCCACGGGCTCTATGATCCCTACAATTGAAATTAATGACCGACTAATCGTTGAAAAAATGTTATGGATGACCACACTTGATCATGGAGATATCGTTGTGTTTACGCCGCCGGTAGCAGGCGATGAGAATAAAAGATATGTGAAGCGGTTGATAGGGCTGCCAGGCGATACCATTGAAATTAAAGATGGAGCACTTTACAGAAACGGAACGGAGATCAATGAGCCCTATCTTAATGAGCGGATGGACTATACTTTTGGACCCGTTACGGTTCCGGCGGACCATTACTTTTTTCTCGGAGATAACCGGAATATAAGCTATGATGCTCATCTTTGGGCTACTCCTTTTGTAGCGAAGGATCAGTTGATCGGAAAAGTGATCGCGGACTTTAGTATTCCTTTTTAGGTGAAGCCGCAGGGGTCTTTTGAACTAATTATGAGCGTTAATGAGACTTTAACCATATTGTGACTTTGGAAGAATTTAGCTATCCTTAAGGTAAAATATACCTATACATAGGAAGGGTGCTGAATTTTGAAAGCTCATGTCACAGATCTAAAACATGGCGATTGTCTTATGATGGACACTTTCAATAGTGTTGGCCTACATGTGCTCCCGAAGGGGACCATTGTCTACAAAGAAGAAATCACCCTCCTGATGAGACATCGTATCGATTATGTCGATATTGAACCTCGCAGCATAGCGATGGATAATGAAGGGATGAATTTGGAGCAAAGTCTGAATGGAAATTTTGATCTTGTGATCCAAAACTATGAGTCTATTTTTCTAGAAGCACTCAGCAAGGGCAGTTTCACGCAGTCAGATGTAGATCTTACGCTGCAGCCCTTGCTGGAAAAAATGGATGAGCATAAGGATGTAGTGTCCTTATTACTGTTGCTTGAGCGGGAGGACGTTGGTACATACAATCATTCTTTGCAGGTCGGACTGTTATCTTTTTACATAGCGACTTGGTTAGGTTATACCAAAGAAGAACGTTACGAGATTAGCCGGGCTGGGTATCTACACGACATAGGAAAAAGTCAGATCGACCCTTCTATCTTGAATAAGGCAGGAAACTTAACCTCTGAGGAAACGGAAGAACTAAAACGTCATACTACATATGGATACGATATTATTCTTAAATCTATGAATGACGAGAAGACTGCACTGGTGGCGCTTCAGCATCATGAATTTGAGGATGGGACAGGTTATCCTAATATGCTTCGTAAGACGGACCTGCACCCGTATACATTGATCGTGGCTGTCGCTAATGCTTACGTCGGGATGACCTCAACAAGAGCGAATCAACCAAAACAGGGGCTAATAACCGTTCTGCGCAAGGTGCATGAGCTAGGCTTTGGTAAACTGAATGGAAATGCGGTACAAGCTTTGATTGGACATTTATTGCCGAACTTTGTAGGTAAAAATGTTCAGCTTAGCAATGGAGAGCAAGGTACGATTATTATGAATAATCCTTTGGACATTTTTAAGCCGTTAGTGAAAGTAGATGAAACTACGTTTAGGGATTTATCCAAGGAGCGTAATTTGACTGTTGAAGAAGTATTTATTTAATGAATAATTTCGTTGCAAAATTAGGCTATCCACTTGGTCGCTAAGATCGAGAGATAGTCTTTTTGTGTTATAATCGAAGCTGGGTTCAAAACCCATATTAACGAATAGGAGAGTGCTTATCGTGATTATCAAGTTCATTCGTTTGCGTTAAATCGAGGTACAATTCAATGATACCATCATCCATTTATTTTAAAATGTGACCGGTCTTATTTAAGTGTGCAATCTTTGATTACCAAATTCGAATGAAATGAGGATTAACAATGAGCGAAAAGATATTTAAAGTAAACGGTATTGAACTATGTTCGGAGAGTTTTGGAGACTCCAGCAATCCTGCAATATTACTGATTATGGGTGCCACATGTTCTATGGTTTTTTGGGATGAGGAGTTTTGTCAACGATTAGCGGATACAGGACGATACGTTATTAGATATGATAACCGGGATGTAGGACGTTCTGTTGTTTATGAACCTGGGAGTTCCAATTATACAGTGCTTGATATGGCCGATGATGCTGCTGGGTTACTTGACGCTTATAATATAGAACAGGCAAATATCGTAGGGATGTCCTTAGGGGGTATGATTGCACAAGTTCTTGCTATTCGCCATCCTCAGAAAGTTCTAACCTTAACATTGATCGCATCTAGTATTTTTGAATCTGATGATAATGATCGGAACTTGCCTCCAATGGATGAGAGGATTCTCGCTTTTCATGCGGATGGAGCTACTCTGGATTGGTCAGATGAAGAAGTGGTAGCAGATTACTTGGTTTCCGGTTCGAGCATACTTTGTGGTTCAAAACATAAATTCGATGAGAAAAGAGCGTATAAACAAGTTAGGATGGAAATAAAACGTGCAAATAACTTACTCAGCATGTTTAATCATGCTCTTCTAACAGGGGTAGATGACTACGAAGGTAAGGCGAAAAATATCGTAGTTTCTACATTAGTTATCCACGGTACAGAAGACAGCGTACTTCCTTTAGAGCATGGCTTGGCGCTTGCCGAAGAAATTCCTAATGTGTCACTACTAACCTTAGAAGGAACGGGTCACGAAGTTCACCCTGATGATTGGGAAACCATAATTAAAGCTATTTCGAATCATACTCTAAGCGGTAAAGCTTAACGAGGTTTAAATATATAAAAAGGGTTACAAATCGGTGATGCCGATTGTAGCCCTTTTTCTACATCTACTTAGGAATTAAATCGTTTCACTAATTTTTCTTTATGCGCAGTAAATACCTCTTCTAAAGTGATGCCATACAAATCGGCTAACAATGCGATATTTCCTAGCACATCTCCGATTTCCTCAATCAAGTCGTTTCTCAGTTGCTCTGGTGGAGGGGTAGATTCATCTGGACGATCTCTTCCGATTTCATAGGACCGTACTGCCCGTGCAACCTCACCGGTTTCTTCCATAAGAAATCCAACCCTTATAAAAGGACCGTAATCGGCCCAGCCTCTTTGCCCATAAAAGCTTTTTATCCATTTCTGCACTTCATTGATCTCCATATTATGTAGCACTCCTTAATCTTTAACATGATTTATTCACCAACATATAGTATATTAGATGTCGGATATTATCAATATATAGTTTGGGGATGAGGATTTGAAATCAATTTGCGTTTTTGCAGGATCGAATTTAGGGGTACATGAGGAATATAAGGATAAAGCTGTTGAACTTGGAAACTACATGGCGATGAATAATTATCGCTTAATTTACGGGGGGTCAAGGATCGGATTAATGGGTGAAGTCGCCAATGCTGTGTTGAAAGGTGGAGGTGAGGTGATCGGGGTTATGCCTAGAGGGTTGTTTAATGGAGAGATGGTACATAGAGAATTAACGCAGTTGATAGAAGTAGACGATATGCATGGACGTAAAGCAAAAATGGGAGAATTGGCGGATGGTTTTATTGCATTACCCGGTGGTTTTGGGACGTATGAAGAGCTGTTTGAGGTTTTGTGCTGGTCACAAATTGGTATCCATAAGAAACCGGTGGGTGTTCTAAATATCAGGCATTATTTTGACCCTCTGATGAATCTAATTCAACATAGCATTAATGAGGGATTTTCTAATGCTTCACATCTCAGTCTGCTAAACCTATCAGATGAGCCGCTGGAGCTCTTAACGTTACTGGAGGGTTATATTCCCCAGACGCTAGAACAAAAGTGGAAACAGCTTAACTAGAAAAGAGTTCAAGCGTATTCTTAAGACAACATGAGTTTGAAAAAGGGCTGTATGTTAATCTTGCTGTCTTCTCTAAATTAATAAGTGAAATCCACTGAATTTGAATTTCACTAGTGGATTGGCTATGATAAATATAGAGAATCGCTACAAGAGGAGAAATGGATTATGACCCCCGAGAATCAAATTGAACAATTTAAAAAGCTAAAGCACGAGGTTACCCGTTTTATGTTGATTTATAAATTTGCATTGGATGAGATGGAGACGAAGATTGAGATCCTGAAACAGGAGTTTCAATCTCTTCATGATTACAGCCCGATTGAACATACCAAATCACGGATCAAGTCTCCAGAGAGTATTATGAACAAAATGCTGCGCAAAAATGGCGAATTATCACTGAACTCAGTGCGAAATTGTATTAAAGACATTGCTGGTTTGCGGATTACCTGTTCTTTTATCTCAGATATTTATCATGTTAGTGAAATGCTTCAAAAGCAGGACGACTTAACGGTTCTTGAAGTGAAGGATTATATTAAGAATCCCAAGCCTAACGGATATCAAAGTTTGCATTTGCTGATTCAAGTACCAGTATTTATGTCAGATCGTCAGGAGCTAGTGTGCGTTGAGGTACAAATTCGTACCATTGCTATGGATTTCTGGGCAAGTCTCGAACATAAAATTTTCTATAAATATAATAAATCGGTACCAGAGAGTATGACACGTGAGCTGAAAAATGCTGCGGATGCCGCTCATGCCCTTGATCTACAAATGGAGCGTCTGCACCGAGATATAAAGGAAATCAAAGACGATGATGAAGATGATCTTAGCTCCTTCGAGGAGGAGCTTCGCCGTATAGTGGTTCATAATAAGCAATTCACACTTCCAGCTAACTTTATTAAATTGCTTGACGGCAAATAAGCTGTGTTTATTTCCTAGGGTTATCCGTTTCGTTTCGGATTAGCTCTAGGTTTTTTCTTGTATACATCATTGCCAGGGATAACTAAAATAGAGTATTCTCAACTTGAAAGAGAGACTTATACTTGTAATCATCAGCTTCATCAAATTGATATGAAGGAGAATGAAGATGAGCGAGCGTACACTCCGAACCATTACTGTTAATCAAATTGGATATCCGGTGGATGGAGAAAAGATTGCGGTATTTTCTGGTTCTGGACATGACTTTAGGATCGTTAATGTGGACAGTGGTGATGTAGTATTCGAAGGGGTATCGGGTGCAGAACGGTTTGATGAGGCAAGCGGAGTAACTGTACATACAGGTGTTTTTTCTGAGGTTAGTGCTACAGGTAGATACCGGATTGAGCAGGCTGAGGGGATAGCTTCGGCATCATTTATAATCTCAGATAAACCTTATCATGAGCTTCAACAGGGCTTGCTGAAGGCCTTTTATTATTATCGCTGCGGGGTTGAGTTAACGGAAGAGTATGCTGGAGATTGGAAGCATAAAGCATGTCATACAGCAGAGGGAATTGTATATGGACAAACAGATCTTCGACTGGACTGTTCTGGAGGCTGGCATGATGCAGGTGATTATGGAAAATATAGTGGACCCGGAGCAAAGGCCATCGCTGATCTTTTGCTAGCCTATGAATTATATCCATCCGCTTTTGTAAGCGCTATTCCGATCCCTGAAAGTGACGGGCATACGCCAGATATACTGCTGGAATGCAAAGTGGAGCTGGATTGGTTGTTTAAAATGCAGGACCATAAAACAGGTGGAGTCTACCATAAATTAACTACATTGAACTTCCCCGACCTGGATGTAATGCCTGAGGATGACACAGCGGATCTATATTTCTCACCGGTATCAGCTACTGCCACGGGAGATTTTGCTGGAGTCATGGCCATGGCTGCAAGAGTGTATGAGCCATTTGACTCAGCCTATGCGAAGAGATGTCTGGCTGCAGCAACACTAGCTTGGGAGTGGCTTGTTCAACATCCAGACGCACCCGGCTTCACGAATCCACTTGAAATTAGCACTGGAGAATACGGGGATGGGATCGATAAGGATGAGCGCTATTGGGCAGCAGCGGAGTTATATCGTACGACGGGGAATGAAGAATACCATCAAGCTGTTCTGCAACTAGTAAAGCTAGAATTTCCGAAATACAGTTTAGGCTGGGCAGATATGGGCGGCTATGGGACGCTTGCGTACCTGTTAAAGGGTGAGGAGCAAGCAGACCGAACTTTGTATACATCTTTAAAAAAAGGGCTTATAGCTGAAGCGGAACGTTTAGCAGAAGTGAGTCGTAAGGATGGTTTTAGAATCTCCTTGAAAGAGGAGGATTACATTTGGGGAAGTAACATGCTCGTAATGAATAACGCAATGCTGCTGCTTGCAGCTGAATATTTTAGTGGTGATTCGAGTTTTGCGGACTGTGCGCTAGATCATTTACACTATCTGATGGGGCGTAATGTACTTGATATCAGTTATGTTACCGGATATGGCGATCGTCCTGTGAAACATCCTCACCATCGTCCATCTGTTGGTGATCATGTGGCTGATCCAGTCCCGGGTCTAGTGTCTGGGGGGCCAGATCGTGGGCTCCATGATGAATATGTAGTAGAACATCTGCAAGGCAAACCAGCCGCTCAGTGTTTTGTAGATCACGAACTTAGCTACTCTACGAATGAAGTAACGATCTATTGGAATTCACCGGCAGTGTTCGTTACAGCTCGATTTAATCAATAAATTGTAGGGGAAGGCGTGTCTCTTAGAGGAGATGCCTTTCTCTTTTTTTATGTTAAAATGCTATAATACGTGGTGGTATGTAATTTGTACGTGTGGCAATAGGAGGTAAGGCATTGGGCCGTATTTTTGAAATTCAAGGAATTGCAAAACTGAACTGGAAAAGCAGCGAACAGGCTTCGAAATATCTATTCTCGGACATCTCCGCAGAAATAACTGAATCGGACCGGATCGCTTTGATCGGCGCCTCAGGTCAAGGTAAAAGCACACTGCTTAGAATAATGGCTCTGTTGGATGCTCCGGATGAAGGGGATATGCTTGTTAATGGCACTTCATTCAAAAGCATGGATTCAAGGCTGTGGAGAATGAAAGTAGGGTTTGTGGCTCAACAAGCGGTTATGTTGCCTGGCAGTATGGAGGATAACCTAAGAACCGTCAGTAAGCTGCATGACAGACCGTATGACCTTAAACTAGTACAGCGACTATTGGAGCAGCTAGGGCTGGATCAATTGGATTTAAGTAAAAAAGCGGCAGATTGCTCTGGCGGTGAGAAGCAGCGGATTTCCCTAATTCGGTCATTGCTGCTGCGACCTAATGTTCTATTACTCGATGAAATCACAGCATCACTAGACATTGACAGTACTCAAAGGGTTGAGGATCTGCTAGTTCAGTGGCATAAAGAAGAAGGAACTTCAATGATATGGGTGACTCATGACCTTAAACAGGCTAGCCGAATAAGCACTACCACATGGTTTATGGGGAATGGTAAGCTAGAACAACACTTGAGTGAATCTTTTTTTGCTGAATCTGCGGAAGCTTTGGCCAAAAGGTTTATTCGACCGTTAGAAGGAGCGTCATTATTATGAGTTATACTGCACTGAGTTTTACGCTTCTGTTTGTATTAGGAACGATGTTAGTCTCAGTATGGCAAAAGCTCGGACTGGAAAAAGATATTATTGTAGGCACTATAAGGTCGGCGATTCAATTGCTAGCGGTCGGATATGTGCTGCAATTTATTTTTAAAACCGATCAGATGATCTACGTCATTTTGATTATAATCTTCATGATAAGTGTTGCCGCATGGAATGCAGCGAAAAGAGGGAAGGGACTACGTGGATTAGTCTGGAGAATTGGACTTGCGATCGCCTCTATGGAACTTCTCATGATGGGCATTCTGCTTGGCTTACATATTATTGAGGCGACTCCACAATATATCATTCCGATTAGTGGCATGACCATTGGCAGCGCCATGGTTGTCTCGGGGTTGTTCATTAACCACATCAAGCACGAAATACAGCAGAGCAAAGGGGAAATCGAGACCCTGCTGTCACTCGGTGCAACGGTTCCACAGGCGATCCATGAAGTTAGAAAAAGATCTGTGAAATTCAGTATGATCCCAACCATCGACGGAATGAAGACAGTAGGCCTAGTCCAGCTTCCAGGGATGATGACGGGTATGATTATTGCAGGTGCTGATCCAGTAATCGCAGTCCGCTACCAGATTCTGATTGTGTTCTCATTCACCGCTTCTGCGGCCATAACAAGTATACTGCTTAGTGTAATGAGCTACCGGCTCTTTTTCACACCGGACCTACGGCTTAAGCAAACGGTAGAACTATAATAGAATTTTATTTCTCACAAGCGATTCCGTCATTGTCACGGTCGCTTTTTTTGTTGGCATTATAGAGCTCTTTGGATAGATAGGGTTTATATTTTGTTTTGCCGCCCTTGTTCTTAGTTGAACTGGAAAGAGCAACACCGCCTTTGTAATCTTTATTTAATTCTGTGCAGTTCTTGTAAGTTTTGACTTTGGATTCAGCGTTTACCGTGCTCATGGTACCGATGGATAAAGTGAGTAGCAGCCCTGTTGCTATGCATATACTTATCGTTTTTTTCAAGGGAAACATCTCCTTTGGATGAAAAATTCAAGCTAGTACTTTCGTTTATGCACTAGTCCTAGGAATATAATACTATAGAAATGGCACTTGGGAAGTGGAAAGTGACATAATTATTGTTGTTAAGATACATAGAAATTAGCGATAACGGGGAATAATTAGAATTCAATTCACATGAGGTGAAAAGCTTTCTATGAGGTGATTCTGATTAGTAAAAAGAAATTGGCGGCTACTCTGATCGCAGGTGTATTGCTTCTGCCGGGAATCGCAATAGGTGCACCTGACACAGGAACGGTGTTTCATTCTAATGGAAAGCTGCTCTCAGCTATGCCTTTGCCAGCCCCGGAGTCTAAACGAATCTTATTACCAACTGCATTTCAAGCAGCTGAGTTATACGGGTTCGGTTTACAGCACCGGAATGCATCGATTCAATATTCGATCTTTTCCAAAGAACTCAAAAAGGTTATGTATTCGCAGTTTGTTGAACTGAACTGGGTAACTGGCGTATCCAGCCCATGGATCACAAAATACGTGGTTACTAAAGAAACAGTAATTAACCCAAATTCAGAGGTTATAGAAATGCGCATAGATTCCGCGACCTCAAATGGTCCGGAACCATCCATGCTTCTGACGATCTCACTTGTTAAAGATCATAATAGCTGGGTGATTACCGGCGTGAAGCCGAATCCTTAAAAGTATGGAGAATTGGAAAAGAGCAAGCGTAATAGGGAACATTCCCGTACGCTTGCTCTTTTTTATAAGATTCGAAAGCATAAACAATCAGTGTACGCTGGGGGCTATACAAAAAGTATCGCTTCACTCGATCATTGCGGACCGTATAACTCTTATTCTCCTTCAATTCGCATTATTAGAGCAATTTTGGGTGAACAGCTGCATCTGAGTCCGATAGCTTCGCTGATTTGCTATTTTCTAGTCTCTTCCCGCCTTGACCATTAATTCCGCCATCATTTTTGGCTCGGTTCTGACAGTGGTCATATGATCTCCTTTACCCTCTATGAAGCGAAAGACGCCTAAATGACTGGACTGAGTCGGATGAAATCCATATCGACCTTGTGGGATAGCCGTGTCTTCCGTCAGATAAAGATAACTTTTAGGGATTTGGAGACTGTAGAATTTCTTGAGATCTAGCTTTTCAAATAGTGGGGTAGCCGATTCAGGTGGTGCTTGTTTATAAAAGGCTTTTGCTTGCGCAAGACTTGCAGTGTTGACGAATGTATCCCGAAAGAGCGGGAAAGGGAGTGTGATGGTGTTATTGCCGGATGCATCTTTAAGCTGTTCAAAGGCTTTAAGCGTATCTGCCGGAAACTGATCCGCCACACTTTGTCCGTCTAGCGGCGCGAAGGCATCGAAGAACACGATCCGTTTGATCCGATCAGGGACTTGCTGGGAAACTGTTTGGATGACTGACCCTCCAAAGCTATGTCCAAGGAGAATAAAATTCTTCAAGTCTTTTTGTTTGATATAGTCAACAACGGACTTTGTGATTTGCTCATGCGTTACGTTATTATTCTTATCCGCACCGTGTCCGGCATATTCCGGCGTGTAGACGGTGTGCCCTAATTTGCGGAGCTCGGCTGCAGTTTCATCCCAAAAGCCTGCTGTAGCCCAAGATCCATGGATCAGAACAAAGGTTAATGGAGTCTGTTTGGAAGAGTATTTGTGGTCAGCGGCTGCAACAGTGGAGAGTTGATTCATAGATTGCATGCCCATCATGGTGAAAAGCGTAATACATAACGCTAAAACTATTTTAGTGTGAATCGATTTCATACTTTGCCTCCTGTGTAGTGTGAGATTTTAACACTATAGAGGGTGCCCTGTTTAACAGTGAAAGATGAATTTTAAATGGAGTCAGTGAATCTCCGGCACCCAGGCATAGGCAAACGCATATCTTGTTGTTAGGGAATTCAAAAAAATATAGTAACAGAAGGGTAGGAATAATCAGTGACTTCATACATGGACTACACGTCCCCAGATACAGAATTTACTTTTGATGTGAACACTAATACTCTCTTTAAAAAGGATGCCAACAACTTTATTAATTTGCTGTCCGTTAAGCAGTTGAACACACTGGAGAATACTTCGCTCCTTGATATTTTTCTTAGTAAATCGAATGTGGTAGAGCCACATTATCATCAAAATGCGGCAGAGCTTGTCTATTGTATCTGCGGTTCAGCGGTAGTGTCCTTAATCAATCCGTTTACAAATGAACTTTTGCATTTCCCAATTTGTCCAGGTCAAGTGGCAAATGTCCCGCAAGGCTGGTGGCATTATGAAGTAGCAACGGCCGATAATACTCATTTGCTCGCGATTTTTGACGCACCTATTCCTGAGGTTATCTTAGGTTCGGATATTCTAAGCAAAACTCCGGCGAATGTATTAGCTCATACTTACTGTTTGAACGAAGCCTTGGTAAAGGAAGCCTTAGCGCCTATAAAACCTGGAACCTTTATCGGCCCACCTGCCGACTGCTGTGAGGAAGATAAAGTAAAGGGAGTTAGCAATATGGCTCCAAATATGGCTCCAAATATGAATATGCATGCAAATATGAAACCGAACATGCAACCGAATATGCACCCACACATGCATCCGAACATGCAGCCATACGCTCATATGCAAGCTCAACCCATTCCCATCTCTTCACAAATGCCTCCAGCGACGCAAGCATTTAATTACCAGCCTTACCCGATGCAAGGATACTACACGCAAGGCTATGAACAGCACTATCGTCAACAGCCTTATGTACAACAACAACCGAATTATCAATATTCAAATAATCAAGAGTAACTACAAAAGACCTCCCGAGATCATTTCTCGGGAGGTCTACTTGTTATGGCTTAAGAAATACGGACAAGCACTCTTCCTCGTGTGTTTCCTTGCAGAATATCATTCAATGCCTGCGGCAATTCATTTAAGGTTACTTCACGATCTACAAGGTTCTCAAGCTGTGCAGGCTTCAGATCAGTTGCCATCCGTGTCCACACCTTTTCACGAAGCGAAGCAGGGCACTCTACGGAATCAATGCCTAGCAGATTAACTCCCCGAAGAATAAACGGAAGGACAGTAGTCGGAACAGAAGTGCCGCCGGTCAAGCCGCTTGCTGCAACAGAACCTCTGTAGGAGATTTTACTCAAAATCGCGGCAAGTGAGTTACCCCCAACGGAATCTACAGCAGCCTGCCATTGCTGTTTCTCTAAAGGCTTGGTCGAACTGCCAGTAACCTCTTCGCGTGAAATGACTTCTTCCGCACCAAGACCTTTTAGATAATCGTTAGCTTCGGCATTACCAGTACTGGCCACAACGCTATAGCCCTTTGTGCTAAGCATAGCGATAGCAGATCCACCTACACCGCCGGTCGCTCCAGTTACGAGGACTTTACCTTTGTCTGGTACTATGCCGTTGTCCTCCAGTGCTTGAATGGACAAGCCAGCCGTCAGTCCAGCGGTACCATAGATCATAGCTTCTCTTAGTGTAAGTCCTTCCGGGAGCGGGGTGATCCAAGCAGCAGGAATACATGCGTATTCGCTATATCCTCCAAAGTGAGACACGCCAATACCATACCCTGTCGCAATGACTTGCTGACCTTCATGAAACCGCTCGTCTGTGGAAGACACCACAATACCGGATAAGTCGATGCCAGGAATAAAAGGGTAGGATCTTAAAATCTTTCCGTTTGGGATACTGGCTAGTCCGTCTTTATAGTTCACACTGGAGTATGCAACCTTAATTACAACTTCTCCTGCGGGTAGTTCTTCTAAGGTAACCGGCTTAACAGCGACGGAGAATGATGATTCTGTTTTGTCGACAACCAGTGCTTGAAATGATTCTGTCATAAGTGTAAGCTCCTTCAACTACGTTATAGGTAAGACATATATATAATATTTATTCTGCCCAGTCAACTTGTCATTGTCTATGATATAACGCAAGTGAGACTCCGTGGATCGCACTTTAATTGTGAATTGTAACATTATAATCAAACTAGATAGAAAGAATCCTGAGCATGACCTATGCAGAAGATTTTGATTATTTTAAGGTGAAAACGGCTTTGTGCCCGTCGCTACGATCCCTGATGTATTTGGTCCTGGTGCCTAAGGGAATACTGTATGAAGAAAAATACTAAGGTGATCTATTCAATAGGATGAAAGTTTGTTTAAATGGTATAGTATAGTGTATTTGAAATCTTAGGATTGCAGAAAGAGAGGCTAATTCATGGCGATTGCAACAACGATGATTGTAAGGCTCGAAATTCGGAAATCGGTTGCTTCTTTTGGTGATGTTGCTTCAGGAATTGCCACTGCTGGCGGAGATATCGTTGCGATTGACGTGATTCGTGCAGGTAAGGACGTAACAACTCGAGATATAACAATAAACGTGCAAGATGCCGCGAATGGAGAAATCATGTCTATACTATCGAAGATGCCAGGGGTCAAAGTAATCAACGTGTCAGATCGAACATTTTTAGCTCATCTAGGCGGGAAGATTGAAATCACACCTAAAATGCCTATCAAGAATCGTGAGGATTTATCGCTGGTGTATACGCCGGGAGTTGCCCGAGTGTGTACGGCAATTGCTGAAGATCCGAACAAAGCCTATTCATTGACGATGAAGCGGAATACTGTAGCTGTAGTTACGGACGGTACGGCTGTGCTTGGACTAGGAGATATTGGTCCGGAAGCGGCTATGCCTGTTATGGAAGGTAAGGCTATGCTGTTTAAACAATTGGCGAACATCGATGCCTTTCCACTATGCTTAAATACCAAAGATCCAGATGAAATCATTAATATTGTAAAAGCAGTATCTCCTGGATTTGGGGGAATAAACTTAGAGGATATCAGTTCTCCGCGTTGTTTCGAGATTGAACGTCGGCTTGCTGAAGAGCTAGATATTCCGGTATTTCATGATGACCAGCATGGTACATCTGTAGTAGTTTTGGCAGGTCTTCTGAATGCTCTTAAAGTAGTAGATAAATCTATTGGAGATGTTCGAATTGTAGTTGTGGGGATAGGTGCAGCAGGGGTATCCATCTGTAATATGCTTCTGGCAGCAGGAGCACGTAAGATCTATGCGGTAGATCGTGAAGGTGTTCTTAGAAAAGATCTTCAGTACGATAATCAGGAATGGCGGAAGCTTGCTGACGCAACGAACCCGGAAGGCATTGAAGGTGGACTGACGGAGGTTATGCAGGGAGCCGATGTCTTTATTGGGGTGTCACGCGGCGGGATTCTATCCGTCGATCATCTCAAGAGCATGGCCAGCGATAACATTGTGTTTGCAATGGCGAATCCGACACCGGAGATTGAACCAGAATTGGCTGAGCCTTTTGTTCGTGTATTAGCGACAGGTAGAAGTGACTATCCGAATCAGATTAACAATGTGCTGTGTTTTCCTGGGATCTTCCGTGGTGCACTGGATTGCAGAGCAAAAACAGTGAATCTTGAAATGAAGCTGGCCGCGGCAAAAGCGATTGCTTCCGTCGTCCATCCGGATGAAGTTAATGAGCAATACGTAATCCCGAGTATTTTTAACGAAAAAGTAGTAGAGCTTGTGCGTTTGGCAGTGATCCACGCAGCTATCGCAACAGATGTTGCCCGCCGGATTCCTAAGGATATTGCTAAGGATTTGGAATAAAGGTTAACTATAAATGGACTGCTTTGCTTAGTGAGAGCAGTCTGTTTTTTTATACATTGACACATAAATGGGTATCGTATCATAATTAGGGCTAAAAGTACCTATTCCCATTTTAATAAAGTGACTGATATAATTACTATAATGTATAAAATGAATTAAATAAGTTTGATGCAATGATATGTAGAAAGGGCATCCAAGTGGGTGCCCTTAAATTTTTCCTCTAAAAAGGGTATTTTTCCAAAAGGGTTAAATTAATTTAGAAGTGGTGAATTCATGAAAGAGTTCTACAGTCAGGTGAATCGGAAAATTTATTATATTGTTATGTTATTAATCATTATTCTTATGATATCTGGATTAATACTATCTACAACAGAGTTGAACGGGATTAATTTTGGATACATTGTACATTTTTTGTGTGTGATGATTCTATCCATTAGTTTATGGATCTATCCTAAGTATGAGACATATACCTTTAGAAAGATTATCATTCTTTTTGGATTTGCTTACTTCTATACTCTTTTCTTTTTATATCCGCAAACTTGGACCACCTATATATTGATTTGTCTTATTCCCGCACTTTCTATTCTATTTTTCGATTTAAAACTGTTCTACTTTTCCTTTATCATAAATGGATTGTTAATGGTAATCACTTTTAGTTACGTCATTTTTATTGATAAAGGTGAATTATATACTTATTTACATCATGATATTGTAGGCAACATTATTAATATAATAGCTGTTCAAGCGTTATTATTTTTCATTTTCCATTTATCATTTAAGCGGGTGAAGAAGCAGCAACTGTATTATGAACAATTACAGCAATCCGAGCGGTTAAAGATGGTAGGACAATTAACAGCTGCTGTTGCGCATGAAATTAGAAATCCAGTAACAGTGGTCAGAGGCTTTTTGCAATTGTTTAAAGAGGACACTTCATTTGATGATCCTATGAAAGGTAAGTTCAACTTGATGATTGATGAATTAAACACAGTAGAACAGATAATCTCTCAATTTCTAACCCTTTCAAAACCAAATGGAGATCAAAGACTAGAGAAAGTAGATGTGAAGGAAGTTCTTCAAAGTGTAACAGGTCTGCTTCATTCCTATGCCATGCTGTCTGATAATCAAATCGATATAAAGGTAGAGGAAGATTGCTTTATTTCTATTAATAAAATAGAGTTTAAGCAGTTACTCATTAATATTATAAAAAATGCACTAGAAGCCTCAGATGTTGGGAAATCCGTCTCAGTCACAGCAAATAGAAATAATCATTTTATCGAGATAACGATCATGGATGAAGGCAGTGGAATGTCCGAAGTAGAGATTAAGTCGCTCGGCACACCTTTTTATTCATTAAAAAGTAATGGAACGGGTTTAGGGTTAATGATTTGCTTTAATATTGTAGAAAAATATGATGGGGAAATCTTTTATAATAGCTCTAAAGGTAAGGGGACTACCGTTACTATTCGCTTTTTAGCTACGAATGATCAATAATATTCCAAAAATGAAAAAGTTAATACTGGAGGGAATATATGCGAAGAATTCACATCATGGGTGCATCTGGAGTAGGAACTAGCACATTAGGTCAGCAATTAGCCAAGGTGTTACCTCATATTCAGTTGGATAGTGATGACTATTTCTGGGAGCATAAGTTCACTAAACAGCGCGAAATCAACGATAGATTAACTAGAATTAAGCAGGATTTAGCCCATAAGGAGCCATGGATTCTGAGCGGTGCAGTTTGCGGCTGGGGGGATGGGCTTCGGCCCTATTTTGACTTGGTCATTTTTTTATGGATTCCGCAGGAGATCCGTTTGAATCGATTAAGAGTTAGAGAATACGAGAGATATGGTGACGAAATTTTACCTGGTGGAAATAAATACGAAGCGAATCAGACTTTTATGGAGTGGGCCGCTTTATATGATACTGCAGGAGTTGAAGTCAGAAGCAAGGAACTACACGAGGAATGGATGTCCGCGTTGAAATGTCCTATTTTACGAATAGAAGGAGATTTAACTCCTCAAGAACGTGTTGAAGTCGTGCTGAATTATTTAAAGTTTATGGAATCAGGAGGAACTCATGATGATTAAGAATCTGGGTACGCTGTTGCTGGCTGGGATGTTGTCAGTTCTTCTTGTTGCCTGCAATACAACTACATATAAGCATAATTACACCTTTACAGGTGAAGGAGAAGTATGGTCTGCAGCATATGTTCAAAAGGCTACGGAGAAGTTCATCGATAAAAAGGGTGAAAGACCAGATTATGAAACTTCGCAGCAATCTACATTTGAGCTTAAATATAAAGGAGAACAAACGGATCTGGATAAAATAAAAGATTTTAAATATATCTTCAAGGGAACCTCGGGTGAAGAAAATAAAACCTTAGAAGATGTTAATGGAGTAAGAAGTGAGTTGAAGTCCGAGAGATCCGGGAGTGGGGCGTACGAGCAGGAGGACTCTATCATTAAGGTAGTAGTGGAGTGGGATGGAAAGAAGGAAGAATTTGATCTGGAGGTTCGTAAATAGTGGGGCATATATGAAAATTGGTTTAGTGAGACATTTTAAAGTGGCGCATCAACCGGTGAGTGGGCGAATGTCGGGAAAGCAATTCAACGCGTGGGTTGAGGCGTATAATCAATCTAATATTGAGTCTGGGGTGTTCAGTAATTCAGAGCTTGTTTGGGAGGTATGCCTTAGCAGTGATCTTCCTAGAGCTATTCATACGGCGACTCAGATCTACTCAGGCGATATTATCTATACTCAGCAGCTAAGAGAAATCGAGATCGTCGCAGCCTCACAGACTGAAATTAAGCTACATCATTCGATTTGGTTAGCGCTGGGACGGATCGCTTGGTACATAGGTCATTCCTCGCAGCGTGAGAGTAGAGGGTCAACGTTACTTCGCACACAAGCAGTTATTGAGCGCTTAGAACGCGACTTTGGATCATCCAATGTACTCATAGTTACTCATGGCGCTTTTATGAAGGTATTAGCACAACAACTGGCCCTCAGAGGTTATATTGGAAAACGGATATTTTATCCACGGAATGGTGAACTGTATTTGTATGAAAAAGATTCTTAAATTAAAGAAGGCAGGTTGAACATTCATGGTTGTTATTAAAGAAATAGAATGGGAGTCTCTCCATGAACTTGGTGATTTATACCAGGAGTTGATGGATCATCCCTCGGATCCTAATAAATTTGAACAAGTATTTAAAGTGATTAAGGCAGATAGTCGGTACATATTGTTGGGCGCTTTTGTGGATGGGGAGTTGATGGGGTCTTTGATGGGGATTGTCTGTCATGACCTAGTAGGGGATTGCAAACCGTTTATGGTGATTGAGAATGTGGTAGTGTCATCGCGTGCCCGTCGTCAAGGTGTGGGCAAAAAACTGATGCTCGCCATCGAAGAAATGGCTCATGAGAGAGGCTGCTTTTATATCATTTTAGTCTCAGGAGAAAAGCGGAAGGAAGCGCATATTTTTTATGAATCCTTAGGGTATAGAGATGAGAAGGTAGAGGGGTACCGGAAACATCTAAGTTCCCATTAAAAGGAGGTAATTGATTTGCAAACATTTTTTCAATATAACTGGATGGTTCGTGAACAATGGTACGAGTGGTGTGAGAGTATTTCTGAGGAAGAGCTACTTGAGGCACGTATTGGCGGTGTAGGCAGTATATTGAAGACACTCTTCCATATTGTTGATGTGGAATGGAGCTGGATTCAAGTATTGCAAGGGAAACCGGATTTTCAGGAGGACTTTGAGCTTTACAAGTCTTTGCAGCAGGTTAGGATGCTGGATGCGAAGTTCCGGCCCGATGTGGAACCCTTTGTACTGTCTTGGCATGAGGGTTTAGAACGGAATATTTTTGAGGATCACCTGGCGGATGGCCGGATCGTGACGGATACTTGGGGCGAAGTGATGCGCCATGTGATCGCTCATGAGATTCATCATGTCGGACAGTTGTCCGTTTGGGCAAGGGAAATTGGGAAGGAACCAGTTTCTGCTAATTTGATTGGGAAAGGGCTCCGATGATTCGTGAATCGAATGGGTATTGTGTATATCATGTAGTGCTGTCTGTGGAGAGCAGCGGCGGAAACCACAAATGGCGAAGATCAACCCAGCCTTGACTATTGAAGCTTACGCCTCGGACAGAGGGCAAATAAGCAGTCTGAGTAGGTTTTTCATACAAGATGTACAAATGATGCTCCTCAAGAAGACGGTTCTCGATAATCCTAAAGCTCTCCGATCTAGCTTCAGGATTAGGTTCCCTTGCAATGGTATAGAGCCAGCCTTCAATATCCGCCCGGGTATGCGGTTCTATATGCTGGGAGAGCGTGAGATATAAATCAAATAAACGAAGCTGTTCATCCTCGTCGCGAAATAATGAGAAAACAATCAGGTCAGATTCCAGTCGAACCGGGCCTTTGAATTCCTCTGGAGATACAGAAACAACCGTACATGAATAACCTTGCCGCCCTAGCTTGGTAGCAATAAATTCAGCGTCGCTAGCATATTGCGGAATAGTGGATATTTGCAGCGAGATTTCTTGGTCTTCTATTGAATTATGCGATACAGATATTGAATCGTCTATTAAACAGGATACAATCTTTGCCCTAAGAAGGGGGTCGCTAAGCGGTCCTTTTTTTTGTGTATTGCAGGTCACAAATTTACGAATGTAGGACTCCGAATGAATTCGGCTCCAAGACGAAGAGTTGGTAGATGATGGGTTCTGAATCACATGAAAAGCCGAACCTGTATCTGAGGAATCTGTCTCGGTATCCCATGGAACATAGAGTATTTCGACCCGATCTAAATGAGCTCTTCCTTGAAAATAATAAGGAAAAACCTCCAGCACACAGGTGTCCTCGTTCATGTCCACAACCTTGAATGGCCCCGTCCCTACCGGTCTGCGACCAAAGTTAGATTCGTCCATTCCTTCTAAATCACGCGGAACAATAGCGGCTCTGCTCGTACACAAAAACGGGAGAAATAGCTCGTTAGGCTGCTTAAGAGTAATTTGTACGGTGGATGGATTTAGTGCGTTAACCTGCTGGATTTCTTTGAAAATATAACTATAGAGCGTCCGCTTAGAGGTTCGCATTAATCGTCCCAAGGAATAGACTACATCTTTGGCAGTCAGTACTTTTCCGTGATGGAATAAGACTTCCTTGCGCAGAAAAAAAGTCCAGATCGTACGGCTTTCATCCACTTCCCAGGCATGAGCAAGACTAGGTACAATCTTATCCCGTTCCCCGCTGCGTCTCACTAGTCCGTCGAAAACATGACTGGAAACAAAGGACTCCGCCAATAGATTCATATGGAGTGGATCGAAGGTGTGCAGCTGCTGGGTGATGGGAAGTCGAAGGGTATCAATCTGTTTATCACTACGTATTTCGGAATGATGCCCAAAATAGGTCAACAGCCAACCTTGCAATGTATCCTGCAGTGAAGATGAGCTGGCATGGGTTTTGATGCCTTCAATCGCTTTGTGAACATCTTTACGGCTAATGGCCTGCATCATGGATTGCAGTGCAATTTCTTCAGAGGGGACAAGGAATTGTAATAAGGAACGACTTCCCCGTCCTCGCTTAGGTGTCCATTGTACCCATTCGAGCTGTATCATTTTATTCACAATATGCATGGCATTTCGATGTGTACATCCGAAGGTGAATGCTAGTTCATCCATTGTAACTGAGATTTCTGCCGCTCCCCCAAACTGAGAGTGAAGTTTTAAATATTGGTTATGCAGCTTCATGGTTTAGTTCCCTTCAGAAAATAGGAAATTATTAATTAATTCTTTCTCTTTTTTTTCTTATTTTATCATTTAGAATAAGGATAAGAAAGTAAGAATATGGGGGTGTTTACCATGACCGATGAACCGGATCTTAAGCTTAATCGATCACTTTCCGCTTTAATTGTTGCCTTCTTACTGGCGATTGTTCATCAGTTGTTGTTCTACGGAAAGTTGCCGGGGGTGTCTTATCCTATTTTTGTTTGTCTGTTTTATGCATATATGCTTTATTACGCTAAGGCTAAACTGCGTAAACTCACCAAATTCAGTTACTTCTGGTTCGGAGCGATTTTTTTACTTTCGTTGACCTATGTATTCTTTCATAATCTATTCTACTTTGGGTTGAACCTGTTAGTAATCCCGGTGCTGATTTTATTACATATGACTTATCTCCTAAGTGATAAACGCCCCTCTTGGAGCAAGTTCAAAGTGCTTTGGGATACACTTGAGCATGTGATTCCACAGAACTTTCGTCACTGGGGTATTGTGTTCAAGGACATCAAAAGTAGCAGTGATCGTAAGGTGAAGGATGAGCGCAAGCAAGTGTTGGGGAAAGTGTTTACTGGGCTTGCGATCTCTTTACCAATTCTGCTTGTTGTGATTACCCTGCTTGCCTCAGCCGATGGCGTGTTTCATCATGTGCTAATTTGGCTGCCGAATATGCTCGATCGGATTTCATTTGGTGAAATTATTGTTCGGACGCTCTGGATATTCCTAATGGGGATGGGATTTTTCGGGTTAGTATGGGGCTTTGTAGATTCGAAGATCTATGACTGGGAGGTGCAGCCTAAGGAGTATGGTCCCGTGCTTGCGCCTCTCACCTTTAAGGTTGACCCAGTAATTATGACGACAATTCTTATAGCCATTAACACGGTATATGTTCTGTTCGTAATCGTGCAGTTTACTTACTTGTTTGGGGCCTGGGAAGGTATTTTACCAGAGGGGAGTTCCTATGCTGATTACGCTCGTAGTGGATTTTTTGAGCTAATTATGGTGACCGCGATTAATTTCATAATTTTAATGCTGGCATTGGGATCGGAAGGAAAGAGGGGCGGGATGCTCCAAAAAGTCATTAATATCCTATTGTATATCTTGGTCGGTTGTTCAACTGTAATGTTATATTCCGCCTTTACTAGACTGACTTTATATGAAGAGGCGTATGGCTATACTACGATTCGATTCCTAGTACATGCTTTTATGATTTTTATGGGATTGCTGTTGATTCTTGCAGCATTGCGGATAGCTGTTCAGCGTTTGCCACTGGCTAAATGTTATATTGTGCTGGGTATGGTCTCTTATGTTGTAATGAACTATATCGGGATGGACGTTATTATCGCTAATAAGAATATGGAGCGTTATGAGGTAAGCGGTAAGCTGGATGCAAATTATTTGGTGGGCTTATCACCAGAGGTTATTCCTTCACTGATTAAATTCAGCCGTAAGGAAGACGGGATGCTGGATCAATTTTTGAAAAATGAACGCTGGGACGGTGCTCAAAGAGAGCGGAAGTGGCAGTCTTTTAATATCCCGGAATATCGAGCGCAGCGCGAGCTGGAAAAATATTTTGCACAGTAAAGGTTATAAGAAGGTGTGAGGACAGTGAGAAGGAAGCCATTTAATAAGGGCTGGTCATTTATCGTCATTTTTATTACGGTAGGTTTAAGTTATGGGATTTATCATATTTATTTATATAATGCACCAAGGCAAAGTCATTACTCTCGCGTATCCAGCAGCAATCTAGAAACGGAATATCTGGGAGATATTCAGCTGCTTCAGAGCCTCAAATCGCTCACCAAGGCCCCTAAACCCCGTGACGATATTGAACGGTATCAATACTATAATTTGGATAACGAGACAACAGTAGCCACAGCACGTGGTGATGATAAAATCATTCTAATCAGCATCTATTCCGATCTGAAGATGAACACTGCCAGAGGTATTCATGTCGGGTCATCTGCCGACGAAGTGATTGAAGCTTACGGCTCTTCTTATTATAAAAGAGGGGAACAAGGGGCTGATATTATCGGGTATGTGGATAAAATCAATCATCGGAGTTTAGAATTTTGGTTACAAGATCATAAAGTGAATATGATCCGATATAGTGTGGACTCTGTTGTGACGTAAGGTGATGTGAACTTATACTTTCTATATTTTCAAAAAGGACATATGTCCTTTTTTTTGTGGGGTATTCTAAATTACAATTATTTGAGCAAACAATAGAGGGGGCACCACATGCAAACGATAAATGACCGTGAAGCTGTCCGTGCCTTGGCAGTGAAGAACGGTCTGGACGGAATTTTTAGCCCAATGGTAACTCACAAAATGGAACTGAGACGTTATGCAGATGAAGAGAAGCTGTGCTTGGTTGGCGATCAATTAGATGGGATGTTCCTTTTGGTCGAAGGCAAGCTTAAAATTCAAACGCTGCTGCCGAATGGAAAATCTATGCTGGTACGTTTTACAAATCCGATGTCTGTGATCGGGGATGTGGAGCTGCTACACCGATTTCCTGTCAAAAACCAGGTAGAGTCCGTTGGAGAGAGCCTGATTCTTTTTGCCGGGAGGAGACTTCTGCTTAGGGAGCTTGAGGAAAATACAGCATTATTGCGTTTTTTAGTTGGAGAGCTTAGCCATAAGCTGCATACGCTCGGCCAAGCCTCTGCACTTAACCTGTTATACCCAGTGGAGAATCGGTTTGCTAGTTATTTGATGTCTTTATTCGCAGATCATAGCGGAGGACGACGAGTAGAGGAGATTCGGACCTCAAGCCTGATTGAGACAGCTGAGCTGCTAGGAACAAGTTATCGTCATCTTAACCGGATTGTGCGTCGTTTCATTGATGAAGGAATCATTACACGAAATCGTGGGCGCTTAAGCGTACTGGATGAAGGAAAGCTGGCAGAGCTGGCGAACGGGAATTTATACGAATAAACAGATGTTTGAAGACCATTATTTCCTGCTTAGGCCGGAAGTAGGGTCTTTTTGTTTTTTTAAGCGAACATTCAGTTTAAATTCAGAGAAGCTTAAGGGAGCAATAGTAGGATAAAAGTACCAAATAGAGGCCTACTATACATATAGAGATGAGGAACAACGATGTTCAGAAATATCCGTGGAAAAATAGTATTGGGATTTACTGCTGTGATTGTAGTCTTTCTAGTGGCAATAGCAGGAAACACATTGTTTCAAGGAAAGGCTACGATGCTGACAGATCAGGTCAATCGCAACTGGAACAAGCTGTCGCTTGTTCAGGGATTAACGGATAAAATTCGTACAGCAGATGAGCTAGGGGCTCGTTATGTGATGAGCAACACAGATGCTGAACGGAAATCATATCTGTCTAAGTATGAAGAGACACTTCCATTAATTGAGAATGCTTTTACGGAGCTGGAGAGTGCTAGATTAAGTGAAGAAGACTTAAAGGGTGTAACGGAACTGAAGGGGAAATGGAATGATTATTTGATCGTTTTAAAAGAAGCCTTCGCGTTAGCCAAGGATGGAAACTTCCCGGAAGCCCAGAAGAAATTCACGAATTTATCTTTAGATTCAATGATTGAATCTCAAATTGAGTTTCAGAATATGCTTGAGGAGGAAATACAGATTGGGCAGAGTCAAGCAGAATCCCATCGTAGCAACGCATTGATTACTAGCTTTGGTGTGACCGGATTATCGGTAGCTCTTGCCCTGATCCTTGCGTTAATCATATCAGGACGAATTATTAAACCCCTCCGTGATGTGAACACACAGCTTAGGGAGATTGCAGATGGAGATGCTGATCTAACGCGTAAGTTAAAGGTCCAGTCTAAAGATGAGATCGGAGAACTAGCTTTTAATTTTAATAAAATGACAGAAAATTTGGGATCAATGATTGAACAAGTGAAGTTATCAGCGAATAGTCTCGCGAATTCCTCTGCAAATCTTACCTCAGATAGTGGAGTGACTGCAGGTGCCACAGAACGAATATCGGATATTATGGGTGAAGTAGCTTCAGGAACAGCTAAACAGATGAATGATTTACAGACCAATACAATTACAATCTCAGAAATATCGTTAGGAATCGGTCAAATTGCCTCCAGCGTTCACGATATTTCTGAAGCCTCGCATCGTTCTGCATCGTTTGCTATTGCCGGAGATGAATCACTTCAAGCAGCAGGGCAGCAGATGGAATCCATTAATCGATCCATACAATCTTTGTCACAGCAAGTGCAAGGCTTTGTGAATCGATCACAAGAAATTGGCGGTATTGTTGCTGTCATAAAAGGGATTGCTTCGCAGACGAATATGTTGGCGTTAAATGCGACAATTGAAGCAGCCCGCGCGGGTGAGCAAGGTAGAGGTTTCGCTGTAGTTGCCGATCAAGTTCGTAAACTGGCAGAGCAATCCGCAGAATCTGCGAATCAAATTGCGGAAATGGCGAGCGGAATTCAAAGTGAAGCAGATGATGCCATGAAGGTTATGGTGGGTAGTATGAGTGAAGTTAGAGGAGGCACGGAGATTATTCAGCAGGCTGGACGTTCTTTTGGTGAGATTCGATTATCTATAGATTTACTGGCTGAACAGGTTCAGGAAGTATCCGGAGCTGTGGAAGAGATCACAGCGGCAACGGAAGAGATTGTGGAATCTCTTCGAAATGTTACGGAAATTGCAGAAACTACTGCAGCAAGTACACAGCATGTGTCGGCAGCATCGCAAGAGCAAATGGCCTCGGTGGAACAAATTGCTTCCTCTGCAAGTGAATTGAACTTAATGGCTCATGGACTACAGGGGCTGGTAGCTAGATTTAATGTATAGTGCGAGCTTCAGAGAGTTAAGAGGGAATTTCCCACTGCTCTCTGAAGCTTTTTTTGTTTGGTTGAACGTAATATCCCACATACTAAGCATAGAAATCGCCATCGACGTCAACCTACCTATAACTTATATTATTACCATTATTAGTTAGTTAGCGGTCAACCTCTGGATATAGATCGGAGACTTAAAAAGTGAGAGTTAAGGAAACAAGAGGATGACTGGCAGCTAATAATGGTGTGATTGTTTCGTCGAAACACTATCAGATCTATTTTAGGAGGCGGATGTCTATAATAATACTATTTTGAAAGCGCATTCTTAATAGCTGCATAGCTTCACAAATCTTTGGGAGGTGGTTCTCTAATGATAGCAGCTTCTAAAAAATTTACGGGTAAACGGACAGTAATGTATTTTTTGATTGTAATCTTATTTGTAGGTCAGTTAGCGTTATATCCCTCAGTGAGTTTAGCTGCGGGGAATTTAGCCCAAGGGAAGAGTATTACTTCAAGCTCATTCGGTGATGTTTATGTAGCAACTAATGCCAATGACGGCAATCAAGGAACATATTGGGAAAGTGTAAGTAACGCATTCCCGCAATGGATTAAAGTGGACTTAGGCGAAGTAAGCAGCGTCAATCAGGTTGTTCTAAAACTGCCGGCGAACTGGGAATCTAGAACCCAAACATTGTCGGTGGAGGGAAGCTCTGATGATTCTACTTACACTAACTTAGCAGCCTCTGCCAATTACACCTTTAATCCAGCAAGCGGTTCTAATACTGTGACCATTAATTTTACAGCTGCGAGTGCTAGATATGTTAAATTGAACTTCACGGCAAATACAGGCTGGCCGGCAGCACAGCTATCGGAATTTGAGATTTATGGCAGTACATCTACACTCCCAACGACAGGATATGAAGCGGAGAACGCTGCCTTATCCGGTGGAGCAAAAGTCAATACAGATCATACTGGTTATACCGGAACCGGATTCGTAGATGGCTATTTGACACAAGGAGCAACGACTGCCTTTAGTGTTAATGTTGCCTCTGCTGGAAACTATGATGCCACCTTAAAATATGCAAATGCTTCAGGGAGCACTAAAACAATAAGTATTTATGTCAATGGGACTAAAATAAAGCAATCTTCTCTTTTAAATCTGGCCAACTGGAATACATGGTCCACAAAGGTTGAAACGCTAGCCTTGAATGCTGGTGCTAATACGATTACTTATAAATATGATGCAGGTGATACTGGAAACGTGAATCTGGATAACTTGATCCTTACTCCGTCTTCAGCACCGACAGCAACACCGACACCGACATCGACACCGACACCGACACCGACACCAACACCAACACCAACACCGACACCGACACCGACACCGACACCGACACCAACGCCAACACCGACACCAACAGCAACATCAACACCGACGCCAACACCGACAGCTACTCCAACACCCGGGACAGGTTCTAATCTGGCATTGAACAAAAGTATAACTGCGTCCTCTTCAGTCTTTACTTTTGTACAGACGAATGCGAATGACGGGGATGTAACCACTTATTGGGAAGGTGCGGGAGGAAGTTATCCGAACACATTAACGGTTAACTTGGGTAGCAATGCTGATGTTACATCAGTAGTTCTAAAGCTGAATCCTTCATCGGCTTGGTCCACACGTACTCAAACCATTCAAGTGCTTGGACATAACCAGAATACAACGGCTTTTACTAGTCTTGTACCCGCTACCGTCTATACCTTTAATCCGGCAAGCGGCAATACAGTGACGATTCCGGTAACGGCTACAGCTAGTGAATTGCAGCTGAAGATCACCACTAACTCTGGTTCGAGTGCTGGACAAATTGCCGAATTTCAGGTAATTGGTACACCATCTGCGAATCCAGATTTGACGGTTACTGGTCTTACATGGACTCCAACATCTCCCGTTGAGACGGATGCCATTACTCTTAATGCAACAGTTAAGAATATCGGGACTCTAGCATCTGCTGCAACTAATGTGAATTTTTATTTGGGCACTACACTTGTAGGTACTAGCCCAGTAGGTGCTCTAGCTGCTGGCGCATCAACGAGCGTATCTCTTAATATGGGGGCAAAAGATGCGGCAACCTACTCATTAAGTGCAAAGGTCGATGAGAATAATACCGTTATTGAATCAAATGAGGGAAATAATAGCTTCACTAGCTCGACTTCCCTTGTAGTTGCACCTGTATCGAGTTCTGACCTGGTTGCTTCCTCCGTCAGTTGGACACCTGGCAATCCAGCAGGCGGTAACACTGTAAGCTTCTCAGTGGCCATTAAGAATCAAGGTACAGCAGCTTCCGCGGGTGGTGCGCATAACATAACTCTGACGGTTTTAGATGCTACTACGAATGCGGTAGTTAAAACTCTTACAGGCACCTATAACGGCGTGATATCAAGTGGGGTAACCACAGCACCTGTAGCTCTCGGTAATTGGACAGCAGGAAATGGCAAATATACTGTGAAGAGTGAAATTGCAGTAGATGCTAATGAGCTGCCTGTGAAACGGGCTAATAATATTCAGACGCAGTCACTGTTCATTGGTCGAGGAGCGAATATGCCTTACGACATGTATGAGGCTGAGGATGGGGTGATTGGCGGCGGAGCTGTGAAGCTTTCAGCTAACCGGACCATCGGCGATCCTGCAGGTGAGGCTTCAGGCAGAAGAGCAGTCACGCTGAACACCACAGGCAGCTATGTTGAATTCACGACAAAAGCCAGCACGAACACTCTGGTTACTCGTTTCTCAATTCCTGATTCTGCGAGTGGTGACGGCACAAATGCTACGCTTAACATCTATGTTAATGGTGTCTTTAGCAAAGCTATTAACTTAACTTCTAAATATGCATGGTTGTATGGTTCTGAGACAAGTCCTGGCAATTCGCCAAGCGCAGGTTCTCCGCGGCATATTTATGATGAAGCTAACATTATGTTTGATAGCACGATTCCGGCAGGAAGTACGATCCGTTTACAAAAGGATAGCGCTAACACCTCTCAATACGCCATTGATTTCATCAGTCTAGAGCAGGTTTCACCGATCGCTAATCCAGATCCGGCTAAATACACTGTTCCAGCAGGCTTTACGCATCAGGATGTTCAAAATGCACTTGATAAAGTGCGCATGGACACCACAGGAAATCTTGTAGGTGTGTATTTGCCACCAGGTAACTATCAGACCTCTAACAAGTTTCAGGTCTACGGCAAGGCAGTGAAGGTTATCGGTGCGGGTCCTTGGTATACAAGGTTTATTGCTCCAACTAACCAAGAGAATACCGATGTCGGCTTCCGCGCCAGTGATACAGCCAATGGATCTACCTTTGCGAATTTCGCTTATTTCGGAAACTACACATCACGAATTGACGGTCCTGGTAAAGTATTTGATTTCTCTAATGTGGCGAATATTACGATCGATAACATTTGGACCGAACATCAGGTATGTATGTACTGGGGAGCTAACACGGATAATATGGTGATTAAAAACTCCCGTATCCGTAACACCTTCGCTGACGGCATTAATATGACTAATGGCAGCACGAACAACCTCGTGTCTAATATTGAAGCCCGGGCAACCGGTGATGATAGCTTTGCATTGTTCTCGGCGATTGATTCCGGCGGTGCAGATATGAAGGACAACGTCTACGAGAACCTCACTTCAATCTTGACTTGGCGTGCTGCCGGTGTAGCTGTCTATGGTGGATATGCAAATACCTTCCGTAACATTTATATCGCGGATACGCTTTGCTACTCCGGGATTACGATTAGCTCGTTAGACTTTGGATATCCAATGAATGGCTTCGGAGCTTCACCGACTACGAATTTTGAGAATATTTCTATTGTTCGTGCAGGTGGGCATTTCTGGGGCGCACAGACTTTCCCGGCGATTTGGGTATTCTCGGCCTCGAAGGTCTTCCAAGGTATTCGAGTTAATGATGTGGATATCATTGATCCAACCTATCATGGCATCATGTTCCAGACCAACTATGTAGGTTCCACTCCACAATTCCCAGTAACAGATACCATCTTTAATAACGTTACAATTACCGGTGCACAGAAGAGCGGCGATGCTTTTGATAGCAAATCCGGGGTGGGTATCTGGGTGAATGAAGCTGCTGAGGCAGGTCAAGGTCCAGCGAGAGGCTCAGCAACCTTCAACAATCTGAAGATTACGAACACAGTAACGAATATTAAGAATAATACATCTACCTTTACCATTAACGTGAATCCGTAAGTTGTAGACCAGCATTCAGTTATGATGAAGCCGCCTACCCATAAGTATGGGAGGCGGCTTTTTAAGGTTTTTTAAGTTAGGACTGCAAGTTCCAGAATCGACAGGAGATGCCGCTCAAGTTACAATAATGGGAAGTACAGAAATGAAGGAGGCTCTAGGATGACACCCCTTGTTGTTAACAATATAACAGAGCTTATTGGGAATACACCGGTTGTGCGGCTGAATCGGTTGACCACACCCCAAGATGCAGAACTATATGTGAAGCTGGAACGCTTCAATCCCAGTGGCAGTGTAAAGGATAGAGCTGCTTATAATCTGATCCTGCAAGCGGAACTAGACGGGCTGCTGAAACCTGGAGGAACCATTATTGAGCCGACAAGCGGAAATACAGGCATTGGATTGGCTATGAATGCCGCTGCAAAAGGCTATAAAGCGATTCTTGTCATGCCTGACAATATGACGAAGGAACGAATCAATATTCTAAAAGCTTATGGAGCTGAAGTTGTGTTGACTCCTGCAGCGGAGCGGATGCCGGGGGCTATAGCAAAAGCAATCGAGCTAGGGAAAGAAGTGGCGAATAGCTTTATTCCACAGCAATTCGAGAATAAAGCGAATCCTGACATTCACCGAACAACGACAGCTCTTGAAATTATGGAGCAAATGGAAGGGAAGCTGGACGTGTTCGTTGCATCTTCGGGAACAGGAGGCACAATTACTGGAACTGGGGAAGTGTTGCGTGAGCAGCTTCCGGATATTCGTATTCTTGTTGTTGAACCGCAAGGCTCACCAGTGTTATCCGGTGGAAAGCCCGGACCGCATAAGCTGGTTGGAACCAGTCCGGGCTTTATACCCGCCATTCTGAATACAAAGGTCTATGATGAAATTGTTCAAGTTTCGGATGAAGATGCACTGAATACCGTGAGAATGCTGGCAGCACAGGAAGGGATTCTGCTTGGCCCATCAGGTGGCGCCGCAGTATGGACAGCATTGCAGGAAGCACGGCGCCTCGGGGCCGGCAAGCGAGTGCTATGTATTGCACCTGATGCGGGGGAACGTTACCTGAGCATGGGAATATTCTAACTTCGTTTGGAGGAATAAGAATGAATAAGCTCATGGTAAGTTTCTTTATTGTTCTTATGTTGGTGGGTTGTTCTAGCAACAACTCTTTGACCAGTGATGGGGATCATGCTGAGTCTACACCTGAACAAAGTGCGGAAACTGTACTGCCTTCTCCAACTCTTCCTCCAAGCGCAGAGCCATTACCGACTCCAAGCAAGCAGAAGACTGATGCTTATCTAGATACTGATAAGCTGAAGATGAGTTTTGGCTTTGCGGATGCAGAGGGGCGGAATATTCTAGTCACCGGGTATGAACAAGGGCTGGATCAGGAGATGGCACAATTAAATGAAGCCATTGGTGATCAGGGTAAAGTGTTAAAAGTGAAATTTAACAAGTGGCAGGATGGAACAGCGGATAGCAATGGCCGGGAGATGGCGCATAATTTTGTGAATCTGGCGGGGTATCTTTTTACGGTGGAAGAAGCAAGTGCGACCCCGGATGAAACCTATTATTTGACGGATCAAGCAGACTTTAAGGTTGATGCGCTTTTGCCTATCAAATCTATGAAGGGCCAACAAGCTTCCACTGTAGAAGTAAGTGTTCGGCAGCGTATTGTAGATACGAAAAACCGTGAAATTCAGAACATATGGAAGCTTGCAGAGCTGTCTACTGATCGGCAGTTGTATCTTGTTCAATTCGTGAGGCTGGATCAGGATATGTTATTTAGTCTCGTCTGGAAAGAAAAAGATGAATTTACCTTCATGGACTATCCTGCGGTGATTCAAGGGGATGAATATTCAGTCTGGCGGGTGGATGATGGCGGAGAGGTTATGCCTGAAATGTTCTCCATTCTTTTTGCTGCCGAAACCTTAAATGGTCCTTTTCTTGGATTAAATTGGTGGGGATCAGAGGGAGTAAATACTTTTTTTCTGAAAAAAGAAGGAGATTTGTTTAAGGAAATGGACCTCCAATATGGACGTTATACTTCTCCAATATAGGTAGGGCTTCACGTAAAAGTAGAAATGATTGGGTGCATCGTGAGATGTATCTTTTTTTTGCTACAATATAAGAAAGCTTGCTTATGATATTATAAATGACAGCATTCACCTTTTAAAATACTTAAATTTGTAACATTAACAGCTCTATATAGCCCGATCGAGTCATGCAGCTGGGATGAGACGGTGATAATGTTAAGCATAAGATGTGCGGGAGGGGACGGCAACGTATAAACGAATAAAGTACATGATCCTGTTACTGCCAACGTTTATGGTAGGAATCTGGGAAGTCGTACGCCATCAGTTTCTAATGCCTTATATTTCAATGGATTTAGGGAACTATTTGACACCGGTTCTCGTGTTTTTAGTCAGTCTTGTATTACTCGTCCCATTGTTCTCTCTTATGGAGAGGAATCAGCGGGAGTTGGAGCGGGAACGTGCGCTTAAGGAAGCAATGAAGGCCCGGGAAGGTCTAGCCAAGGAATTGCATGACGGGATGGCGCAATCTTTATTCCTCTTATCTGTCAAAATCGACCGTCTAGAAGCAAACCGCAAGAATGGTGAAGTCAGTGAGGAAAGTGTGAATCAGATTAAAAAGACGGTCCATGAGGTGAACCGTTATGTGCGGCAGGCCATCGCTAATCTGAAGATTCCGGTCTCTGAGCAGAGTTCTTTTTCATTGGAACAGTCGGTAAAAGACCAGCTAGCCCAGATGGCTAATGAGATTATGATCGAAGCCTCGCTCGATTGGAGTCTGGAAGATGATGCGCTCTCTCCTTCGGAAAAATCAGAATTGTTATCCTGTATCCGTGAAGCGATCATTAATGTTCGTAAGCATACACGAGCGGGGCTGGTTTCAATTACTGGCACTGGCGATGAGAAGAGCTGGAGAGTAGTTGTTGCAGACAACGGAGAAGGATTTCGGCATGATCCATTTGAAGGGAGTGGCAGCTACGGACTTCAGATCATGAAGGAGCGTGTCGAGGGGATGGGATGGAAGCTTAGGCTGATATCCGGTGACACAGGCACCCAGGTTGAAATTACGAAGGGGGATGTCAGTCCATGAGCCGATACCGAGTTTTAGTTGTGGATGATCATGCGCATGCGCGTGAAGCGATGTGTGAGATTTTGTCCATGGATGATAGTTTTGAGGTTATTGGTGTGGTGGAGAGTGGTGCTGAGGCGATCGCTTTCACAGCGCAATGGATGCCTGATCTCATTCTAATCGATATTCAGATGCCGGTGATGGACGGGCTAGAGACGACTCGCCGGATCAAGCAGGAATATCCCTATGTCAAAATCGTTATCGTTACGGTATCGGATGAGATTTCCCATCTCCTCGAAGCGCTGAAGCAAGGAGCACAGGGGTATTTGCTAAAGAATCTGGCACCTTCCACCTGGATTCAATATTTGCAGGCTATTGTTAATGAAGAAGCACCGCTTAGTCGGGAGCTGGCTTTTCAAATCTTGAAGGAGTTCACCGTGCCCTCTGTAACAGATGAAGGGGAGTCGTTGACGGCAAGAGAGAAAGAAATTTTAAGCTGTGTATCTTCTGGATCCAAGAACAAGGAGATTGCCGTGAGCTTGGGGATTTCGGAGCATACCGTAAAAAATCATCTGAAGAACATCCTCCAAAAGCTTCAACTCCAAAATCGAACACAGCTGACGCGTTATGCCTTGGAACAAGGGCTTGCTTCGCGTAAACGGGATTTTCCCAAGGAGATATAGTGGTTTGTTAAATGACGAAATTTATAGGATTACTTATGAGAAGGGGCTAATTATGAACAGATTATCTCGCAAAATAATGACTTTATTCGCACCAGCTGCCGCCACACTATTGTTGTTTGCAGCCGTAGCTAGTGCGCACGTAACTGTGGCACCAGCACAATCCAGTACCGGAGCATGGGAGACCTACACGCTTAAGGTTCCTTCGGAAAAAGATGTGGCAACTGTACAAGTTGATCTGCGCGTTCCAGCAGGTGCAGAGTTTAAACAATATGAGGCTACACCCGGATGGGATGTTACCATTGAAGGGAATAAGGTTAGCTGGATAGCTAATGGTGAGGGCATTCAGAAGGGGCAATTCCAACGCTTCTATTTTACGGCCAAGAACCCTGATGCCGCTGGCGACATTGCATGGGATGCTTATCAGCACTATGCCGATGGAAGCTTGGTGCAATGGTCCGGCGAGGCCGGAACAGAGAATCCACACTCTGTGACCTCGATTGTGCAAGCCGCAGCAGGGGATGAACATTCTCACGGTGCTAGTGCCGTGGGAGATTCCATGAGTATGGAAGAGCACAACGCTATCATGAAAGATGAAGAGAAGTCAAACAGTGTCAACCCAATGGTCTATATCGCAGTCGGGATATCATTACTAGCTTTTTTAATAGCGGCCATTAGTATATTACGTGGGCGGAAAGAGTAAGAACTAGTTGTATTCCGTGATCATTGTTGGAGATTTTGATAAGAAAAAAGTTTGAGATGAAAACCGAGAACAGTTCCGAGCGAGATATGGAACTGTTCTCAGTAGTTTGTATGTGTAGATTTGGAAATATGATCTTTAAGACATGAAAGAAGCCCCCGTCAATTAACGCCGGAGGCTTCTTCATGTCTTTTTTTTTTTGAGGATAGTTTCTTGCTTTTCTATAACCGTTTGCGTTTATAGAAGGTTACAAAGATTGCGGTTAGTAGCAGAAGCAGGATTGCGACCCCAGTAGTGATGGCTTCACTCGTGCTGCCTTTTTGCTGCATGGCCCCATCGCCACCAAAGTCGCCTCCACCCATACCACCAGGCATGCCGCCACCAAAGCCGCCACCGCCAGGACCGTTTCGGCCTTCAGGGATAGTTGGACCACCCATGGCACCAGGCTCACCGCCTGCGCCTCCATTAAATCCGCCTTGAGCAGCTTGCCCGTCAGTGTTGTCTTGCCCACCTTGAACGGCCTGCCCGTTGGAGTTGGTCTGATCACCCTGAGGCGCTTGCCCGCCAGCTGCTGCTTGCGTGTTACTGCCAGGACCTGCACCGGCATCAGGAATAGCGGGTCCGCCCATGGCGCCGGGCTCACCGCCTGCACCCTGAGGCGCCTGCCCATCAGTAGCTGCTTGCCCGCTTACGGCGTTCGGCGCAGTAGCGCCATCAACAGTGGTAGTGCTCTCGGTCTCCGCGCCAGCCACTTGCCCGTTACTCGCGGCGTTCGCGCCTTGTCCGGCACCAGTGGCACCTGCAGCTGCACCATTTCTAGCGCCACCGCCAAAGCCGCCGCCGCCCATGCCGCCACCCATACCACTTCCCGATCCGTCACCGGAGGAAGGGATGGTGCCATCGAGCTGCTGCTGGATATTTTTCGCCATATTCGACATGAAGGTCTTAACAGATTTAATCCCTTCTTCATATTGCTCGAAGGTGTAGAAAGCTGAAGGATCCGCTTTGACATAGCTGGAAATCATCATGTCCAGCTGGTCCATCCGAGTTTGGAACGTGTCGTCCGCTAGATAACCATTAATCATCTCGCTGACAATCTCGTGATATTTCGCTTTATATTCGTCATTAGCCAGCAGCTTGGCAATCAGTGGCCGTTCTGCCAGTGTGCCTTGAGTAGGCTCATCAATCAGTACATCTGCGCTGCCCAAGCCGCCAAAAGCCATATTATAATCCCACGGCAGGATCGAGAAGACCCCATCGTCTTCATATAAGTAATAATTTTGCTTATTACCACCTAGATAACTGTCCATATTAGCTGTTACCGCATTTAGAGCGATATACTTCAGCGATTCCTCTACGTCGATGTATTTTTCATAATCGGTGCCGTTATTAAGCTCATTCAGCATATCGATCAGAATATCATCGTTGGATTTATCCGACTTCATTACCAGTCCAGTATAGAGAGATGGATCATCACCAAGCCAAGTCAAGTCACTGCCTTGACCAGTCATTACTCCTTTATAAAGTGCACCGTAAGAGTTCCCAAAGTTACGTTCCAGATAAGCGTCGCTGATCTGTTCCACCGCGAGGTAGAAGCCCTTCAGTTCATCGTTGACGTACACATTGACGAAGGAGTATTTCGGCGTAGGGAGTCCGACACTCTCAGCGAGCTCATAGGTTAGGAATTCACGCATATAAGAAGCATCGCTGTAATTGTTATTCAGGTTGATCTTAGTGATGCCGAATAAATTCTGGTTTACATATTCATCAAAAGAGATTTTGAAGCTGTAGCGATCAGAATCTGTCATCTGTACTACACTTCTGAGGCTAAGATTTCCTTTGGTTCGAACGGCTACGTTATCGAATTTGATCCCGTTATACTCTACAGAAGCCATTTTGTATTCTTCAGCACTGGCATTGTCCAGCATGTCCTGAAAATCGTCCGGGTCCAGGGTGATTTTGACATCCACGACCTTATCTTTAGGAAATACCTGCTCGTCTAGATTTTTTTCATCGCTCGAAATAACCTTCTCCTGATTATCAGATGTTGACTCGTTTGTTGCAGATGGACTTGCGTTCTGGCACCCAGCTACAGCGATGACCAGCAGCAGGCAACAAAGACTCAGCATGATAGACTTACCTCTTGCTTTCATCTGGGGCACCGCCTTTCATCATATTGTGTTTAGGATACATAATCGCCGCTATAGCTGATTAGAAGTGCATTTTTGACACCCTTAAGGTTGGAAACTGTGTTGACAAAGCCACCTACTTTATCATCCAGACGAAGCTCCAGTGTCAATTCGATATTGTTTGCAGATACTGTTTTTTGCTTCACATTATAGCGTTTTACTGACTTGGTGATATGGTTGTGTACTTCGCGTTCACTTTCATCACCATCACAGTTAATGACTAGCAAGTATGGAGTTTCGATAGAAGAATGTTTGATGAACAGGAACAGAATTAGACCGATGATGATTGAACCAACAATTGCTAAAGTGAAGAAGCCTGCTCCGGTTACGATGCCTGCGACTGCTGCCCAGAACAAAAAGATCAAATCAGTTGGATCTTTAATAGGCGTTCTGAAACGAACGATAGACAATGCACCGACCATACCGAGGGACAGCACAAGGTTAGAGTTGATCGCGATAATAACAGTGGCAGTAATCATGGTCATGCCCATGAGCGAGACGTTGAAGCTTTTGGAATATAACACTCCGCTAAAAACACGTTTGTAGAGAAGATAGATGAAATATCCGATTAGGAAAGCTACCCCTAAGGTGATGAGCATCTTCGAGATGCTTATGTCGGATACAAAGTTGTCGATCACCGAGCTTTTAATAATATCTGTAAAAGTATTTGTGGTTGTATCTGTTGTTGCGGTTGCTGCTAGCGTTGCTAGTGATGTATTCATAATCAATAATCCTCCCAAGTGTTGGTTTTTAAGAATTTGCGGCAGATTACATATTTTGAAGCGGACTGTCTGTTCAGCCCTTCTAACTGCAGCGCAATTTTAATGTACTCCGGAATGTACTCATCGAATTTCACTTCAAAAATAATGAAGTTCTCATCAATCGCTCGAATCGGATGTAAATCCTTATCAAAAATATCCGTTGAATGCAGACCGGTACGTAATTCCTTATCGAACGTAATCCGCACGTTACCGTTGTGACAAACATAAGGCTCGCGAACGTAATCCACGATGACCTTTGGCCGCAGTAGGTTGTGACGCATCTGATTGTATAGTTCCATGAACAGCGGACTGTCCGGGACATTCAGGACCTCATAGTTGCCTGCCATGATCTCGTCGTACATTTGACGGGTCAGCGGCTCTTTGGTTTTGGCGATATAATCATCCATTTTGATTTTTTTCTCAAAGTGAATAATGTTGTCTTGAATGTTGTAGATGCGAATACGATATTTGGCGCGTTCTCTGAGACCACCGAGTTTGTCGGCAAGCGCCGAGTTGTTGATGTCGTCAAAATATAAACTGCGAATATGATATTCCCCACTCTCATTGGCGTGCTCGTCTGTATCAATCAAGCTCTGCAATCGCTGGCGCAATATAAGATATTGATGATAGTTAATGAAGAATTTCAGCTCATGCCGGAATTGAAGTTTGTTACTCATTTTCCCACCTCGTTTCTATCTCTTTCTCTGACGTTGGTTGACCTTCTTGCACAACTAATTCTAGGAGACAGACCTTATGCTTAACTTAAAATAGACTGAATGTTAGCTGAATGTTTTACACTGCGTTAACAAAAGTATGGAGGTATAGATTTGACTTCTGACTTTCTGGAAGGCTATCTTAGTTAGAAGACTAGAGAGAGAAATGAAGGAGGAGCCGTGATGAAAGACTATAAATTCGCCATTATCCTAGGGCTAGTAGTGATTGTATTGATCTTGGTGGCTGTTGGGATGGAGTGGTCCAAATCCGGGAGCTCCGCAAAATCATCAACCCCGTATGATCTTGTTACCACCTTTAAAGGAGATGCTGGAACGAGACGTGCTTTCACTTGGTATACTAACGATTCCAATACTTCAGGAGTTCTGGAGTTGGTCAAGGGACGGAGTTCTTCTTTTGCAAATTCGGATGTATTAAGGGTAGAAGCAGATAGTAGCTCAATAAAAACAGACAATGGTACAAGAGGTGTTCATAAAGCGGAGGTTACGGGACTTGAGCCTGGGACGATGTATTCTTACAGAGTGGGTAGCGGTGTTGAGGGGGAATGGAGTACAGTTTCCGAATTCACCACGGAAGAGAGAGGACTAGACAGTGCTACATTTATCAACGTTACGGATTCCCAAGGGGAAAGTGCGAATGATTTTAAACTGTGGGGGAAGACATTGAGCAAAGCTTTTCAGACCTTTCCAGAGGCCAAGTTTATTGTTCATAATGGTGACTTGACGGAGAACCCGGAGGATTCGGCGGGCTGGGATCAATTTTTTGGGGACGTGCAAAGCTTGATTTCTGGGATACCCTTAATGCCTGTTACAGGAAATCATGATGAGGTGGATGGAGATGCGACAGACTTTACTTCCCATTTCAACCTGCCTGATAACGGGGCAAAGGGTTCTATTGCAGGCACTTCTTATTCTTTCGATTATGGTCCTGTGCATGTATCTGTATTGAATACGGAGAGTAATTTAAAAAAGCAAGCCGAGTGGCTGAAGCATGATTTAAAGGGCACGGATAAGGAATGGAAGATCGTTGCGATGCACCGTCCGGCATACGGGGGGAATTCATATAAGAAGGTTGAAGATTGGACGGATATTTTTGACGTGTATGAGGTTGATTTGGTACTGCAGGGTCATAATCATGAGTACTCCAGATCCTACCCGTTACGGGCTGGAAAAATCATTCCTGAAGGTGAGAATCCGGTAGGTGCTAAAAAAGGTACGGTATATGTTGTAACCAATGCTTCTGGTGGAAAGTTTAATGAGAAAAAAGAAGATCAGTTCTATCATGCAGTACATTTTCAAAACTACAAGCAAATGTTCGCGGGGATTAGTGTTGCCGGTAATACTTTGACCTATCAGGCTTATGATGTGGATGGGAAGATGTTGGATGAATTTGTGCTCACGCATTAAGCAATAGCAGCTTTCTTCGCCCTTAGGGTGGAGAAGGCTTTTTTGAGATTCTTTTGATTTGAGGAGCTATTCCTAAGTTGGTTTTGAGAGCAAACGTGAGTGGGAAGATGGCTGTGTTTGTGAAATGTAATCTGTAGTGTGAAAATGGTACGATTTTTAAAGACAAACTTCATAAAAATACAACCATTTTCTCTCGATAATGAAAAACATTACCATTATAATGAAAGCGTTATCAGTAAATTTTAATTAGTCATGTTTAGTGGGGAGGGAAGAAGCAGGGATACAGAGTAGGAGGAAAGCAAAAGCAAACCAATAAAATTGTAGGAGGCGTAAAACGTGATTCGTAATCGTATCCGAAAAACTGGATTGTTAATCCTGCTTGGCGCGATGGTAGGCTCTTTATTCTCTGCATTCCCAGCTACTACTCATGCGGCCGCAAGTGAACCTTACAATTGGAAGAGCGTTGTAACGGGAGCAGGCGGTGGCTTTGTACCCGGTATTATTTTTAATCAGTCCGAACCCAATTTAATCTATGCCAGAACAGATATCGGGGGTGCCTATCGCTGGAATCAGGCTACATCTAGCTGGACTTCAATTAGTGACTCCGTGGGCTGGGTCGATTGGAATAAAAATGGTGTAGATGCCCTTGCTACAGATCCTATTGATCCGAACAAAGTGTATATGGCAACAGGTACTTATACTAACTCCTGGGATAATAACGGTCAGATTATGCGCTCTAATGACCGGGGTAACACTTGGCAAACCACTCCACTGCCTTTTAAAGTAGGTGGGAATATGCCGGGCCGATCTGCGGGTGAACGCCTTGTGATCGACCCGAATAAGAATAATATTTTATTCTTCGGAGCAAGAAGTGGTAATGGGCTCTGGAAAAGTACGGACTCCGGTGTTACTTGGTCGAAGGTAACCTCCTTTACGAATGTAGGAACATATATTCAGAACCCGACATTGGATTATGGAAATGATCTCGTCGGCTTATCCTGGATTACATTCGATAAAAGTACAGGAACGCTTGGCAATGCGACTCAAACGATATATGTAGGGGTTGCCGATACAGCAAGCAGCGTATATAGGAGCACTGATGGAGGCGCGACTTGGACAGCTCTGGCTGGACAACCTACAGGATACTTGCCACATCATGGTGTGCTTTCCTCTACAGGTGATCTGTATATAACTTATAGCAATGGTGTAGGTCCTTATGACGGAAGTAAAGGTGAAGTTTGGAAATTCAATAAAACAAGCGGTGCATGGACGAACATCAGCCCTTCAACCGGAACGGATAATTGGTATGGCTTCGGTGGTTTGGCGGTGGATGCACAGAATCCTAACACAGTGATGGTATCCAGTTTAAACGCTTGGTGGCCTGATGAAGTGATTTTCCGCAGTACGAACGGTGGTGCAACATGGAGCCGAATTTGGGATTGGGGTAATTATCCAGAACGAACTTATAAGTTCAGTATGGATATCACAGCAGCACCTTGGCTCGATCATGGAACGACTTCGACCTCTCTTGATCCATCACCAAAACTGGGCTGGATGATGGGCGACCTGGAAATTGATCCTTTCAACTCTAACCGGATGATGTATGGTACGGGGGCCACTATTTATGGCTCAAACAATTTGACCTCATGGGATACCGGAGGCAAGGTAAATATCTCTGTTATGGCAAAGGGTGTGGAGGAAACTGCAGTATTAGGCCTGATAAGCCCGCCAACTGGAACGTCCCATTTGATCACTGCGCTTGGTGACGTATCTGGTTTCCGGCATGAGGATTTGTCGGTAGCTCCAACTAAATTCCAGACCAGTCCTTCATGGGCAACAACGATGAGTATTGATTATGCTGAGCTGAGCCCCTCCTACATGGTTCGGGTAGGGAGTGCGGATAAAGAAAAATCCCCAAGCATGAAGTCTATCGGTATCTCTAATGATGGTGGAGTGAACTGGTACATGCCAAATTCCGAACCGTCCAATGGAAACAAAACAACGGTGGGGCATGGACAAGTAGCTGTATCTGCGAGTGGTAACTCCATTCTGTGGAGCACCTCGGATATTGGTGTGTACTACTCCAAAACTTCAGGTAATTCTTGGACGGCAAGCGCCGGTTTACCTGCTGGAGCAAAAGTAGCATCTGATCGAGTGAATGCAAACAAATTCTACGGATTCTTTGCTGGAATCTTCTATGTTAGTGTGGATGGCGGAGCTACATTTACGGCCACTTCAGCTTCAGGGTTCCCAACCAATGATGTGGCTGGATTACAGCCGAATGAAGCTCAGATCAGCATGAAGGCAGTACCGGGCATTGAAGGCGACATCTGGTTTGCTGGAGGGAACACGACAGAGAATAAATATGGTTTGTGGCACTCCACGAACTCTGGTGCGAGCTTTACGAAATTAACAAATGTACAAGAAGCTGATCTGATCGGTTATGGAAAGGCTGCGCCGGGTCAAACTTACATGGCGCTGTACACGGTAGCGAAGATTGATGGCGTGCGGGGCGTCTTCCGTTCTGATGATGTTGGCGCAACATGGGTTCGTATTAATGACGATGCCCACCAATATGCCAAAATCAATATGGCGATTACTGGTGACCCAAGAATTTATGGACGTGTGTATCTCGGAACGAATGGCCGAGGTACCTTGTATGCAGATCCTGTGAATGCACCCGTTACAGGATCAACCATTACGCCGACAGCAGCAAGCTTCGATAAGAAAACAGCGAATCAAGCAGACGTTGCAGTAACTATGACGCTCAATGGAAATACGCTGAGTACGATCAAGAACGGAACAGCAACATTGGTTGCTGGGACAGATTACACGGTCAGCGGATCGACAGTGACGATTAAGAAGTCTTATCTAGCTACGCAAGCGGTGGGAACGACCACGCTGACGTTCAGCTTTAGCGCGGGAGCTACGCAATCCTTAGGGATTGCGGTATCGGATACAACAACACCTGTATCCAACTCCACGATAACGCCGACAGCAGCAAGCTTCGATAAGAAAACAGCGAATCAAGCAGACGTTGCAGTAACTATGACGCTCAATGGAAATACGCTGAGTACGATCAAGAACGGAACAGCAACATTGGTTGCTGGGACAGATTACACGGTCAGCGGATCGACAGTGACGATTAAGAAGTCTTATCTAGCTACGCAAGAGGTGGGAACGACCACGCTGACGTTCAGCTTTAGCGCGGGAGCTACACAATCGTTGGCGGTTTCGGTATCAGATACGACAACACCCGTATCCAACTCAACGATAACGCCAACAACCGCAGGCTTTGACAAGAAAACAGCGAATCAAGCAGACGTTGCAGTAACTATGACGCTCAATGGAAATACGTTGAGCACGATCAAGAACGGAACAGCAACATTAGTCGCTGGGACAGATTACACGGTCAGCGGATCGACAGTGACGATTAAGAAGTCTTATCTAGCTACGCAAGAGGTGGGAACGACCACGCTGACGTTCAGCTTTAGCGCGGGAGCTACTCAATCCTTAACGATTGCGGTATCGGATACGACAACACCCGTATCCAACTCAACGATAACGCCAACAACCGCAGGCTTTGACAAGAAAACAGCGAATCAAGCAGACGTCGCAGTAACGCTGACGTTGAACGGAAATACGCTGAGCACGATCAAAAATGGAACAGCCAATCTCGTAGCGGGAACAGATTATGTGATCAGCGGATCGATTGTGACGATTAAAAAGTCGTATCTGGCAACGCAAGCAGTAGGAACGACCACATTGACTTTTGAGTTTAGTGCAGGGGCCACACAATCCTTGGTTGTCACCATTTCAGATACGACAGTAGCTCCGTCAGCAGCACTAAAGGTACAGATGTATAACGGATCATTGTCTGCTTCCGGAAATACGTTGAATCCAAAGTTCAAGCTGGTGAACACGAGCACAAGCGCAATTACGCTCTCTGATGTGAAATTAAGATACTATTACACAATTGATGAAGAAAAGCCGCAAAGCTTCTTCTGTGATTGGTCGCAGGTCGGAAGCGCGAATGTAACTGGAACGTTTGTGAAGCTACCAACCGCTAAGTCGGATGCGGATTATTATTTGGAGGTCGGATTCACAAGTGCAGCGGGTTCACTTGCTGCTGGTGCAAGTATCGATATTCAGGTGCGTGTGTCTAAAAATGACTGGACGAATTACACTCAAACCGGTGATTACTCCTTTAATGCAGTGGATACCAATTATGTGGACTGGACTAAAGCGCCAGCTTACGTCTCAGGAAATCTGATTTGGGGTAGTGAACCTAACTAATCTATCTTTTAAATCATTTGAGCAAAGACCGAACAAGTTATTCCTTGTTCGGTCTTTGCGTTTCATTGAACCTTGAACATGCATTAATTAGTTCTCCAAATAAAGTAACACCTTACCAGTGCTGTTTCTATTTTCAACGAATTGATGTGCTAAGGATGCTTCGCTTAAAGGGAATCTTGCACTAATTTTAATGTCTAGCTGTCCATTTTCTAACAAACGGAAGATTTGAACGGCCGTGTCTTTTAAAATTTCAGGACGTTCTTTTCTTATAGTTCCTAAACTAAATCCAAGAACGGAGCGGCAACTTGCATGAAGGTCATTGGTTTGTACATGTCCATATCTGCCACTAGAATTTCCGAATATAACTAGGCGACCCATAGGGGCAAGGCATTTCAAACTCTGTGCAGTGATATCCCCACCAACTGAATCTAAGATGATGTCTACACCTTTTCCATCTGTTAATTCATTTACCTTTTCAGCAAACTCACCATTTGCATAACAAATCGTATGATCTGCTCCTGCATTTAATGCCATGGGTATTTTCTCTTCATTTCCTACGGTTCCAATTATATTATTTGCACCTAATGCTTTTGCTATTTGGATTGCAGTAGTTCCTACCCCGCCAGAAGCAGAGTGGATGAGAATATTTTCTCCTTTTTGCAACTTAGCAATATCCGCTAGGAGTTTGTAGGATAAGAAAGATACAATTCCACAAGCCCCAGCAATCTCAAAAGGAATACCATCAGGAATTGCGAAAGTTAAGTTCTCGTCGGCAACCACATATTCTGCATACGATCCATGATGAGGAAAAGCTAATACGCGTTGACCTATATAAAAAGACTTCACATCATTGCCGATTTTTTCAATAATACCGGATGCTTCTAAGCCTAGTATAAATGGTAGTTTTCCTTGTCCCTTATTTCCCAATCTGGCTTTAATATCGGCAAAATTGACACTTGTTGTTTGTACACGAATCAGGATTTGATTCGAGTTTATTGAGGGCATCTCAACATCTGCATACTTCATATTCTCTATTGAACCGAACTTATCAACAATAACTGCTTTCAATATTTACTCCTCCTTTGTTTCATCTTATGAAACTTAGTTTTGTTTTATATACAATCATATAACTTAGAGGGAAAAATATCAAAATGATATATATATATCATGCAAAAGACCAAAACTGACGGTTTTCCTTGCTAGACTCGTATAAAAGCCCTTTTAGTTGTTATAACGTTTGACCACTATCTACCGTAATGATCTGTCCGGTCATTGCTTCCTGTTCCAGTGTTGCGCAGACGAATTGAGCGATATCCTCAGTGGATGAAATACGCCGGAGCAGTAAATTAGGCGCTAATTTATGCATTTGTTCTTCTCGACCAGACCACCATCTGGTAGCAACAGCTCCCGGAGCGACACAGTTAACTCTAATATTAGGAGCCAGGGCGTGGGCTAAAGATTTTGTAAGACCATGAACAGCAGCTTTGGAGACCGCATAAGGAAGGGAAGAGCCTAAGCCGGTTTGTCCGGCGATACTGCCGAGATTGACGATGGCGCCTGAGGTACTTTTGTTCATATACGGCGCCACTGCTCTGGCGCAGAAGAACATGCCTTTCACATTTACATCATAGAGTTCATCCCATACCTCTTCCGTAGCTTTTTCCAGATCACCTAGCGCAATATGTTTAGTAATACTAGCGTTATTCACCAGCAGATCTACCGTTCCAAAATGCTGAATGATCAAATTCACCATACTCCGTACTTCCTGATCCTTAGAAACATCAGCTTGTACTGCTATGGCTTGCCCCCCTTGATTTACAATCATATTCACCGTTTCTTTGGCCTCTACCTCGGATTTAGAATAGTTCACTGCCACACGGGCTCCGCGTCGGGCTAATTCCAAGCTTACAGCCTTGCCAATTCCAGTACCTCCACCAGTTACTAATGCTACTTTATTGTTAAGATCCATCTCATTCACTCCTTAGGTTGGCATATGTGTTTGATATAGAGTATTCTATAGTGAATATTGGATTTCGTATAATTGAATTAAATGAAGGTTTGGTTCAATTTATTTGAACTGAATGGCGGGGGTCACTAGAATGGATCTAAAAACAATAAAAACCTTTCAAACCATCGTGATTTCAGGAAGCTTTAACCGTGCAGCAGAAGAATTGAATTATGCCCAATCGACTGTTACGATGCAAATGCAGAGGCTTGAATCCGACTTAGGCTGTCAACTGCTTGAGCGTGGAAAACAAATTAGCTTAACCGATGCGGGTAGATTGTTTTATGAACAGAGCTTACATATTGTTAAGGATATGGAGCGGCTTCAGAGTCAGTTGGCTGATTTAAAAATAGGCGAGGCTGGCAACGTCCGCATAGGGGTAACGGATCCTACGGCGAGCTATCGGTTGCCGCAGCTGTTAAGCAGTTTTATGACGCGGTTTCCGAAAATAAAAGTTTCTGTGGAGATTGCGGGAACCGGAGCACTCAGTGAACTACTTTTGCGAGGCGAAATTGATATGGCAGTTTGTTCCGGACCAGAGCTGGGTAAGGAGCTTTATTTTGAACCCTTATTTGCAGAGGAATTTGTGTTACTTATGCCAGAAGCGCATCCCCTTGCTTCCAAGGAGGGTATCACGCCAGAGGATTTACGGGATCATCGATTACTTATAACGGCAGTGAACTGTCCTTATCGCAAAAAATTAGAAAGTGTGCTGCAGGAATCAGGCGGAGCACCATTAGATACTATGGAGATTGGTAGCATGACGGCTCTGAAATATTTTGTGGAAAGTGGTTTAGGTGTCGCTCTTGTCCCTGAGATTGTGCTGAAACCGGCACTTGCAGGAACGGTGGTACGGAAGCTGGAGGGAAGGGTGATTGATATGACCTGCGGTATCCTATGTAAACTTTCGGATTATCCACTCAAGCTTGCGAGCTCCAGATTGTATCATTTTTTAAAGCAGGAATTAACCTCGACAAGGATATTTTGAATTTTAAACGAATTGTATGTATTAGGAAAAAATAGAAAGGGCGGTGCTTGATGTTTTTAAGGAGAAAATTCAGTTTCTGGTTTTCGATTATTAGTATCATCATCTGTCTGTGCGATTATTTGGGGATTGAGATCGCAAACATCATTCTTGTACGACTTAATCCCATTATAGATACGCTGATTTTTACGAAGCCCTTTGCAAACTGGATGGTTGATGTTAATAGTACAGAATGGGCTGCCAGCAGTATATTAATTAGCGTCAGATTTCCCACGTATCTCATTCATTTTGGAACGTTCCTAATTTTAGGACTTCTTATAGATTATCTTATTCATATATTTAAACAGAAGTAAAAAGTGAGCCTATTAGCCGAGATGAGGAAAGGTGAGATGAGATGAGCGGAGCAGAGGGAAAGCTTGAGTTGGAGAGGATTGTTTTTATAGGAAGGACCTTTGAGGAATATTTGCAGATGTTCAATTTGAAAGAGGCGGATCTTATGGGCGGGCGGATTTTGGACTGTCCTGCGGGTGCCTGTTCTTTTACAGCGATATCGAATCAGCTCGGGAGTGAGGTAACGGCTGCCGATATTGCTTATTATTACTCTGCGGATGAGCTTGCAGACAAAGGTATTCAAGATATCGAGCATGCTATGTCTGAACTGGAAAAGGTACAAGGTAACTTTGTGTGGGACTACTTCGGGTCTATAGCGGATCTTACACAAGCGAGGAATAGGGCTTTGAACGATAACACCAATGATCGGAGACAAACCCCGGAGCGATATATTCCTGTGGTTTTACCTGATCTGCCTTTTAATGATGAGGCTTTTGATCTGACGTTGTCTGCACACTTCCTGTTTATGTATAGTGATCGGCTGGACTATGATTTTCATCTAAGGACCGTTAATGAACTTATGCGGGTGACGAGGGGAGAGCTTCGTATTTTCCCTTTAGTTGATCTGTGTTGCAAAAGATATGAGCATTTAGATCGCCTTATCGTTGAGATGGTTCACCAAGGTTTCGCTGTGGAGGAGATGGAGGTTCCTTATGAATTTCAAAAAGGGGCAAATCAGATGCTAAGCATTAGAAGAATGAAGCCACAAGATAATAGATAGCTATAGTTTGTTAAAATAAAAACGAGGGCATCCCTAAGCCATTTTCATCGCTTGGGAGACACCCTCGTTTTTAAATATAGTCCTATAAAAAATTTACGCCATTTTCTCTTTACGTTCTGCTACATAACAAGCAATACCAAGTACCAGACCGAGTCCTACCAGAACCGCACCGACCCATGGCAGCGAAGTAATTGCCAGATGAGAAATGACCCATCCACCAATGAAGGCACCTGTTGCGTTTCCGAGATTCCCTGCCGAGTGGCTGGTTGTAGAAGCAAGTGCAGGAGCGGCTTGAGCCAGACTCATGATTCGTATTTGTAATCCTGGCATGACCGCGAAGGACACCATACCCCAGAAGAATATTGTGATGACCGCAGCTACTGGACTATGCATTGTGAAGGAAAAGATCGTAAGAATGACGCTAACCGCGAAATAAAGTCCCACAATAGAAGGCATCAGCTTCCAATCTGCAAGCTTCCCGCCAACGATATTCCCGATGGTAACACCACAGCCGAAGAGAACTAGAATCCATGTCACACTATGCTCGGCAAAGCCGGTAACTTCCATTAGCAGTGGCGCTATATAAGTGAACACTGTGAACAAGCTGGCGTTACCAAGCGCACCGATCAGTAAGAATAGAAGCAATTTAGGATTAGCTAGCGCAGAAATTTGTTGGATTACACTAGCAGGTTTGTCTTGTTTAATCTTTGGTATGAAAATAAGAATGCCGATTAGCGCAGCGACTCCCATGACTGCAATCGCAGCAAATGAGGCGCGCCAGCCCATATTTTGCCCAATAAATGTTCCTAGAGGGACACCGACGATATTAGCAATGTTAGACCAGCCATCATAATGGATACGGCTCCGGCCCGCCTATTGGGCTTGACCAGATTAGAAGCGATCACTGCCCCAACGCCAAAGAAAGTCCCATGTGTTAAAGCTGTAATGATACGAGCTACCATAAGAACGGCATAGTTTGGAGCAAACACAGAGATTCCGTTGCCTAGAATAAATAATACCATGAGCAGGCATAACAGTTTCTTTTGCGGGATTCGTTGCGTAAGGATGGTTAGGATCGGCGCACCGACGGCTACTCCAAGGGCATACATCGTGATAAGCTGGCCTGCAATTGAAATACTAACCTGTAAATCCTTGGCTACATTTGGTAAAATACCCATAATGACAAATTCAGTCATTCCAATCGCAAAAGCGCCTACCGTAAGCGAAAGAATAGAGATGGGAAAAGGTTCTTTGCGTGTTTTTTCCACACGGGCTGGTTCCTTGTTGAGGTTTGGAATTGCGTTCATGGTGCCGATGTTCAACCTTTCTTCTGTCTGTAATGAAGCTCCACCCTTATTAAGATGATAGATCCGACATGTAGTACTGCTTTATATTATTTAGTTTTCTGAAAATATTTTCAAGAGAAATATTTATTTCAAATATTTTTCATTTTAAATCATCATTGAAGGGATGGATTATTCATGCTGGTTGAAGGCCAAGTCCGAGTACTCGAATTACCGGAAATGAAGCTGGTGGGTTTAAGTATTACTTCTTCTTTTGTAGGACACGATCCGGAAAGAGTAGAGGCGATGAAGCAAGAATTTAATAGAAGAAAAGATGAAATCAGCCATATCATTCACGCTGAACGTTATCTTAGCCCACATTTTTCTACCGAAAATTTATTTACTTATATGATCTGTATGGAAGTGGAGGAGCTCACAAATGTTCCTGAGGGCATGCTTGGTTTTGCAATCCCGGCTCATCAGTATGCTCATGTAAGATCCAAAGGTGATCCCTATGATGAACTTCATAGTTATGTGAGGAATAATGATTTGCAGAGTAATGATCGTGCATTGGCTATAGAAATCTACCAGTTTGCTAATTCTACGTGGCCTGATGAGGTTGATGTGTACATTCCATTGCGATGAGAAATAATTATAAGCAAGCAGCTTTAATGGCGCTCCAGCACTTTGATCTCGATTGGACGCAGATTCGTTTCAATCAACGATCGGACACTTGCACTTTTGTAATAGAGACTAATAAAGAGGGAACTTTCTTGCTGCGTCTTCATTCGGGGAGGTCAAAAGAGGAAATTAACTCTGAAATCGCGTGGCTGGAGCTTTTGAAGAGCAAAATGGATGTACCTCTGCCAAAAGGCGTGCATGATCGCACAGGTTCTGTCACGTTCAAAGTGGAGCAAGGTAATGGGGACGGCGTATATGCATCGTTAATGCGCTGGGTTGAAGGTGAACATGCGAATGAAGGATTTAATGAAGAACAAATTTATAAAGAAGGTGTATTATTAGCGAAGCTACATAAAGCGGCGCAAGAGCTTGAGTTACCCCCAGGCTTTAATCGTCCTGTTTGGGATGAACATAGTTTTAGAAAAGCAATGCTCCGTTTAAAACTGCACTACCATAGTTTTCTTACAGAGGAAGAGTTCTTGCTGTATCAGTCTGCGGCTGAGAAATTATACGTCTGGTTAAGCAAGCAGCATAAATATAAGAACAGAAGGACTTATGGGGTCATCCATGGTGATTTACATCAAGGGAATATCATCTTTAAAGAGGGGGAACCTCGACCGATTGATTTTGGAAGATGTGGCTGGGGATATTATCTTTATGACGTGGCACACACTATACTAGGACTGTATCCCTTACAAAGAGAGCTGGTCATTAAGGGCTACGAGAGCATTGGCAAGCTTGATGGGGAGTGGTTGCAGACTTTAGAGCATTTTACGGTCATGGTCATGATCGAGAATTATTGCCATCACGCACCCGATCCTAGAGAAACCGACGGACTGAAAGCAGAACAGCCTTATGCGCAAGCGATTCTAAGGAATTATCTGAAGGGAGATCCCTTTCTTTTTAATACAATTGAGATTTAACGTATAAAAATAGGGCCTCTTTGGGGAATTTATAAAAAGTTCCCTAAGGAGGCTGTTTTGATGAAAAAAAGCTGGATTGCTCCTCTTCTTATCGCAGTTTTGCTCTTTCTGGGGCAACAACCTTGCTCCGCTAATGGGTTGGTTCAATCGCAAGCCGAGGCTCCGTCCAGATCTGATTCGGGACCGAAGCTTCCAGATCAGGATTCGCGCGAACTCATGTTTCAAGACATGTTAATGACATTTCTATCACCCTATATTGACAAAAAAATCGTTGAAATTTATGCGCCACTTTTGAGAGAATCGCCAATGGTTTATCCTTACTTTGTGGATGTGACTGAGGTGAAGCGGATCAATGGTTTTCGTGGGTTTGATTTCTTGATTACACTTAACGTATATCCTACAGTAGGTCCACATATTTCAGTTGGAGAAGATACCATGACTTTTAGAATTTCTTCTGGTCCTAAGGTAAAGCTTGAATCGTTCAAGCATCTAAAAGACCCCAATAAGTCAGACTTCCCGCCAAATTATCAGAATATCTTAAGATAGTGCGGTTGTGAGGTAAGATATTATCATGAGTAGGGAGCTCTGGGATATAGATGATCGGAGCAGTAGGGAAGGGAGTCTTTGGGAGATGATAAGTGAGAGGAAATAAGCTGCTTAGTCGCTTTTAGTTGCAGAGAATACACTTACATCGCTCGGGCAGCACAATGTATAAATATAGATGTATAAAGTGCAATTCACACACTCCGATCTTGGGGTGTTTTTTTATGTTTTGAATGATGGTGGAATAATGGCGATTATGATATTATGAAAATAGCAGGTATATTGATTTAAGTTACTAAAATCAAAAAAAGAAGGTGCGAGGGAATGAGTGATCATAAATTCGAAGATGAGGATAAAGTCAAAGTAGGTTTAGCTACAAAAGACGGGCAATTAGGGTTTCTTTTTACAAGGGGAGGTCTTCGGGAAGGAGCAGGTAGAAAAAGCACTGGCATAACTAAAAAGGTATCATTGACGTTATCTGAGGACGTTTGGCAGGAGATAGAGCAGGCTTGTGAGGAACAGAACGCATCTCGCTCCCAAGTATTTCGGAACATTATTGAGGCACATTTTGTAAAGGAATCTAAGGAGAGTTAGGTGAAGTCTTTGCTAATCCATGTATCAAAAGATTCTCTTAGTACCGCATTACAGGCAGTATCAAAAGCCATATCCGCGAATAGCTCCTCACGTGTTCTATCAGGAATACTTATTCAGGCGCAAACTGAGGGGCTGATAATAACGGCGAGCAATATAAGAATGACCATTGAATATAAGCTCCCTGTGAAGAGGGATTTGGTGGTTGTACACAACACAGGTGAGATCGTAGTTCCCGCCCGTTATTTTTATGAGATCATTCGTAAGCTTGATCCTGGACTTATTAGGCTGAAAATCGCAGAGTCATTGATGCTAAACATTCAATCTGGGAACACTCAATTTCGTTTATGTGGAATGGATGCGGCAGAGTTTCCGAGAATCCAATACATAGATCATCCAAACATTCAAAGGATAAGTATGAATAACACTCTCTTGAAGCAAATATTTAAAAGAGTGGTTTTTGCGGTCTCTTCATCGGAAACCAGACCTGTGCTCACAGGAGTATCTCTTCAAATTGATAGGCGAAATATTCGTGTAGTCGCCACTGATGGCATCCGCCTCGCCCAACATGTTGTTGAAAGCGTAGAAGATTACGGTGCAATTCCTTTGGATGTTGTAATTCCGGGCAGCACCCTGGAGGATCTTTTAAAAATATTAAACGATGATTCAGGCAGCAGCACCGAATTAGAAATAGGGCCTAAGCAAATCAGATTTATTTCTAATGGATTGAGGGTTCAGTCTGCCCTTCTAGAAGGAACCTATCCCTCTGTCAATAATTTAATCCCGAAAGCATACCTTTCCGAAGTGATTGTTAAGACAGAACGTTTGTTACATGTGGTTGAACGTATTTCTATATTGGCTGGTGAGAGTGTTATGCTGAGCGTACTTCCTTCTCACATGCTAAGTTTAGTGTCCAAGACTGCAGAAATTGGGGATGTAAAAGAAGAGATTCCTTTAGAGTATCTAGAAGGTGATCATTTTCGAGCAGCATTTAACGGAAAGTATTTCCGGGACATCCTTCGGGCGATTGATAGTGAGACGCTTAGAATCAGGTTCGCGGGCAAAGAAAGGCCGCTGGTGATCCTGCCTGTAGACGCATCTTCGTCTACACTTTTTTTAATTACTCCTGTGAGGACGCACGATTGAGGATATGATTATGCACTATAATTGAGTAGATTTGGGTGAATAGCTGCAACTGAGTCCGAATTAGCCTAAACCCACTTCAACTTCACAGCTTTCTTTGCTGGGGATGAGGTATATTTGCTCTGGGAGGGGATGGCATGCATAATGCGAAGACGGCTATATTTTATTTCTCAGGTACTGGAAATACGGAGATTATTGCTAAGCAATTTACTGAAGCACTCAGAAGTAGCGGACAAGACGTAGATTTGTTTAGAATGGAAGATGTTCTAAAAAGCACTCGTTCTGTCGAATATGAATCCTACGACCTTATTGGGATTGGTCATCCGGTTCTAGGTTTTGGCGCATCCGGATTTGTCGAACGTTTTGTAGAACAGCTACCTGATTGTAATGGAACTCCGGCTTTTGTATTCAAGACAGCCTCTTCTCCACATTATATTAATAACGGTGCTTCGAATACTGTACTTCGTTATTTACGTAAGAAGGGATTTACACCTTTCCACAATTCCATTTTGGCGATGCCATGCAATTTTTATATAAAATATGATGATAGATTGAATAAGCAGTTATATCAGGTCGCTCAGCGTAAGGTGAAGTTATTTGCAGAGGAAATCATGAATCGGATTACACGGAACCTGCGGATTCATCCTGTGCTGGAGGGAGTTCTGAGAACGGTATATTATTGTGAGGAACATCAAGGGGGGAAATACTTCGCCAAAGGATTGCGAACAACAGACTCTTGCACACGATGTTTGAAATGCGTTAGAAGCTGTCCAACTTCTAATATTAGCAATAGCGCAGATGGGATTATATTCGGTCAAAATTGCTTATTATGTATGCGTTGTGTTTATTCTTGTCCTCAGAAGGCGATCCAAGCGACACGGCTTAAGGCCAGTGTTGTAGATCCCTATACTGGAGGTTCAAAACTTCATAATCTAATGAAGGATTCTGAGAATGATGGACGGTTTATAACTCCAAAGACCAAGGGTTATTACAAGCATTTTATTAAATACTTGGAGGATTGAATGATGAATCTGTTTAAGATAGGATCGAAACCGCTGGGGATAGAGCTGATGGCTGCATTTTTGGAGGATAATTATGTGAGTATCGGCTACCCGGGAATAGGGGATTTGGAGAACATCAGTATAGAGGAGCTGCGTGAGCGGTTGCTTCATACTTATCAATACAGTGAGCTGGAGCTTACAGAACATTTGCAAGCCATTCACCTGTTCGTAAATACAATGCAGGATGGCGATTATGTGCTGGTGTGTGATGGAGACTGGGTACATCTAGGTGATCTTGGCGATTATTTTTACAACGAATTATATGATACGCCAGACAATGGCACATGCCATCGAAGAGGTGTAACTTGGCTGAATAGTCTTCCGATAATCGACCTAAACGCAGAAGTGAAAGAGTTTCTTAGCGATAGTGGAGTAGCTGAGCAGTATAAGGGGCCAATGCCTAGCGCTCGTGTGGATCTGTGGATTAAAGGTTCTTATGCTTCAGAGCAAGCGATGAATCATCAAGTGCTTGTGGATGAAGAGACACTCTCTATTGCGCTCGGTATTTTGAAGAAAGCTCTAGTCAGTGAAGATGTCGAACGACAAGAACGAGCTGCGATTGCAATTCTTCAGTATGCTAAGCAGTGAAGAAAGGTTTCAGATCCACAGCCTCATTAAAAAGCGTTCCATCCGTTATTCAAACCTCGGATGGAACGCTTTTGTCATAATATTGTTATGCTTCTATAATACTCAGATAAATTCAACGAATTCATTGACCGGTTTACGATAGCCGCGTGGTCTGATTTTATGTTTCTTGTCTTTGCCGATAGTGATCAGCATAACAGGTACCATATGATCGGGTAGATTTAAAGTGGATTGAATGGCCTCCGGATCAAAGCCGATCATCGGGCAGGTATCCCAGCCTTTATCTTTGGCAATCAGCATGAAGTGCATGGCAGACAGAGAAGCATTCCGTATAGCTTCATCTCTTTGAAAAGCATCATTTCCTGAATAAGCATTGTTAATCGTTTCTATCTCTGCATCATAATCCTCTTGGCTCATCGCCCCTAAAGCTTTGAGCCCTCCGTAAATTTCTGGAGCCTTCAGATAAGCATTCTTATCTCCGAGTACCACAATTACCGCTGAGGAAGAGTGTATTTTATATTGACCGTAAGCTGCCTTACGAATCTCTTCTTTTAAATTCTCATCAGAAACGACTTTATAGTTTGTATGTTGAAGATTATAAGCTGATGGTGCCAATCTGGCGTAAGAGAACATCTCCTCTAGTTCATTCTGAGGGATCTTCACCCCTTCAACAAAATTCATCGCAGACCTACGGGATTCAATCAAATCTGTAAAAGTGCTCATGAGTTATTCCTCCATATGTGTATGTATTTGCTTTTTAATTATAAACAAGTGACATTTATAAATAAACTAACTATTTGTTACTAACTCAAAATAGCACAGTTAATTATTTTCGTCAATGATTAAATTCTCACTTCGTGTAGCTTAAGTCTTCTAAGTACTTGGAGTGTATGAAGAATAAATACTATGTTGTAAAATATTAGGATGTAAATTAGGATATTAAGATATGAAAAATGCTTTTATTAATGAAAGGGTGGGAATGTTGAACGATATTAGAGAGCAGTTGATCATAGACCTGCAAAGAATTGAAGAGAACGATTATGAGCTTAGAAGTGGAGAGAAAATAAGGGATTATGTGAAGCTGATGCTTGAGTACATAGGAGATCCACAGCCAGAGCTGCGAGATGATTTGATCTATTCCACCTTCTACAAATGGATGAACGAGAAAAAATGGTTTAGTGATGCAGAGCTTCGTGAACTTCTCTTGATTCTCCTTGACGAGCAGCATTTGTTCTATCACATTGGCAGCAAAGAGGATCAGGCTGTGTTCACAAGAACGTTTTCTGTGCTGGTCGTTGCACTTATTCTTCAGCGGCATAGGGAAAAGGCTTTTTTAGATAGCGCTGAGTTTACAAATGTGAAGGAAGCTCTGATTAGATATTATGAGGAAGAACAAGATTTACGAGGATTTATGCAAGAAGAAGGCTGGGCACACGCTGCAGCGCATGGTGCAGATGCCTTGGATGAACTGGTATTGTGCTTGGAGAGTGATGCTGCAATCAGGGAAGAGGTTCTGGCAGTCATCCAAAGAATGCTTTACAACGATCATCAGTACATATTTAGCGATGAAGAAGATGAGCGGATGGCTACGATTGTAGCTACAATCATAGATCATCATTTACTTCCGCAGCAGTCAATTGTCGACTGGGTCAGCAGCTTGGAGCAATGTGGTGGGTGGCCAAGAAGTCGCAACAAGTATGTTGCTCGTGTGAATACAAAGAATTTCCTTCGTTCTCTTTACTTTAGGTTGCTTCCAACAATGAAGAATCAGGATATGGTGAACGCTTTATTGAAGTCGGAGATGAAATTAAATGAATTTACACAATAAGTATTTAATCACCTAAGCGTATATAAATAATATCGAAAATTTTAATCAATCGATTTTAATGTAATAAAAATCACAAAACTTTAGAAAAATTCAAAAACTTTGTGACATTTATAACTTGATAAGTGCTATAATAGAAATATGGCGTTAAAAGTTATTATTTTTTATTACTATTAAGCAGCAAAGCTTATTTGCAGAGGAGATTCGGATATGTCAGAAACAATCACTCAAACAACCCCTGAACAAGAATCACCAAAATTAGCTGTTACTCAAGAACAAATGAATGTTCTTGAGCAGCTATTGAAGCCTGAAGTTCAGGAATCGTTAACTGTCTTAGTAGAACAGTTGCCAAAATTAACAGAGCTTGTCGGCGTGCTCACAAAGTCATATGACTTTGTTCAAACTGTCGCTGCGGATGAAGTCTTGAAAAGTGATACGGTAAGTGCAATTAAAGAGCTTGCTGAACCTGTGGTGCATTCTGCGAAGAATATGGCAGCTACAGTGATCGAAGCGCAAGATCGTGCGAATGAAAGTAGCGATGTGATCGGTGTATTTGGTCTAATGAAGATGATGAAAGATCCACAAGCACAAAAGCTTTTCCGTTTTGTAAATGCTTATCTTCAAGTTGCCGGCGAACGCAGTCAGCAGAAATAATATTTTTTATATCTCATTCGTAAGGACGGAGGAAACATCATGTCTAAACATATTGTCATTCTAGGAGCAGGTTATGGTGGTTTACTAAGCGCCTTAACTGTACGCAAGTACCTAAAGAAAGACGAAGCTAAAATTACAGTCGTTAATCAATATCCTACTCATCAAATTATTACAGAATTGCATCGTCTTGCAGCGGGTAGTGTTGCAGAAGGTGCTGTTGCTATGCCGCTAGCTAAGCTTTTTGCAGGTAAAGATATCGACCTGAAAATTGCAAAAGTTAATTCTTTTTCTGTTGAGAACAAACAAATTACACTATCTGATGGTGTGACATTATCCTACGATGCTTTGGTTGTGGGTCTTGGAAGCACAACAGCTTATTTTGGCATTCCAGGTCTTGAGCAATACAGCATGGTCTTGAAATCTGCAGCGGATGCTAACAGAATTCATCGTCACATTGACGAACGTATCCGTGAATATGCAAAGTCTAAAAATCCAGCGGATGCAAGCATTCTAATCGGCGGCGGTGGCTTAACAGGTGTTGAACTGGTTGGTGAAATCGCTGATGTGTTGCCAACACTCACTAAGAAATATGGTGTGGATCCTAAAGAAATTAAACTGATGCTGGTTGAAGCAGGTCCTAAGATTCTTCCGGTATTGCCAGATGCACTGATCGAACGCGCAGTGGCAAGCTTAGAAAAACGTGGTGTACAATTCTTGACAGGTCTACCTGTGACGAATGTAGCAGATAATGTAATTGACTTGAAAGACGGTCAAAAAATTGTTGCTAACACATTTGTATGGACGGGCGGCGTACAAGGAAATCCACTGATTGGTGAGTCCGGTCTTGAAGTGAACCGTGGTCGTGCAACGGTAAATGAATTCCTGCAATCCACCTCACACAAAGACGTATTCGTTGCTGGTGACAGCGCCGTAGTCTTTGCTGAGGATGGTCGTCCATATCCACCTACTGCACAAATCGCTTGGCAAATGGGTGAATTGATCGGTTACAATCTTTATGCGTACTTGAAGGACAAATCTTTTGAATCCTTTAGTCCGATCAACTCAGGTACTCTTGCGAGCTTAGGCCGTAAAGACGGTGTGGCCATCGTTGGTGCAAGCTCTACTCCGCTAAAAGGATTACCAGCAACCTTGATGAAGGAAGCCAGTAATATTCGTTACTTGTCCCACATTAAAGGATTGTTTAGCTTAGCTTATTAATTTATGATTGGAAAACCTGCTCTGAATTGAGCAGGTTTTTTTGTTGATCTCTAGTGGTTTCTACCATGAATTGTAAACGTTATCCTAGTACGTAGTATTCGTTTTTGCTATAATAGATTGGCTAATATTAACAAAGGGAAATAGAGGAGGATTACGTGATGTTATTCCGGCAAAACGATGTCATTCTGTTTCAAGGCGACAGCATAACGGATTGGGGTCGTAATTATGAAGATGCTTCATCGCTTGGTGTAGGTTATGCATTGATGATCGCCGCTCGTCTGGGGCATTTATATCCTGAGAAGAACCTTACATTCTATAATCGCGGAATTAGCGGCAATCGTGCTGTAGATTTGCAGGAACGCTGGGATAAGGATTGCCTGAATCTAAAGCCGACTTGGGTGTCCATATATATTGGTATTAACGACACTTGGCGCCTCTTTGATTCTGGTCAGGAAACAACGCCTGAACAATTTGAAGCTGCGTATCGTGACCTGATCGAGCGCACGCAGCATTCGCTCGCTGCTAAATTAGTCCTAATAGAGCCATTCGTGTTGCCTGTTCCTGAAGATCGTAAAGCTTGGCGCCAGGATCTGGACCCGAAAATTCACATTGTACGGGAACTGGCGCGTGAATATGGTGCATTGCTTGTTCCACTGGATGGCCTGTTTGCTGCGGCATCTGTAAAAGCAGAACCTGCTTATTGGGCTCCGGATGGAGTACATCCATCACCTGCAGGCCATGCCCTTATTGCAGATGCTTGGCTTAAGACGGTAGGAGCTACCGATAAAGCTTAAGGGTCTGATCGTATTTCTAAATAATTCACTTGATTCTATAAGACTAGAACCACTCATTAAAGGAGCAGGTTATAGTCTTTTTTTATAACTGCTAGGAAAGTCGTTTCGTTATATTTATTGACACTGTTATAATTGGGTTATGTTTCTTTTATTGGAGGCGGTTCGTATTCGGCGTTTATTGTGTGTTGTATCTTTGGTAGTAGTTACGCTGTTAAGCGGATGTAAGAATGACGTGGGATTCATTAATGCTAGGTGGATCACCGGAGTGTCTTTAACTCCTGTAACAACTAGTGATCAGAACCAAGTTGATCGACCCGAACATTTTGAGACCCTAATACTGAAGGACTCTACTCTGATTAAGACGCTTGCGGAGGCTATGAACAAGAGCAATAAATTATCGGGGGAGCTGGATTGGGCCCCTGAATTTAAAATGGAACTTGTTTATGGTGATGGCTACTCGAAGGATTATTACATAGCAATAGGTGATGAGCCCGGCTATAGAGGAGTATTTACTACAGCTGAGAATGGTGGTCAGGGCTACTCTATTCCGGTGAAGAATTCGGACCAATTAAGGAAACTCATTTTTGGGACAGTAGATCAGGCGAACATAGAACAGACGGAGTCGCTGGAGTCTTCTGTTAAGGTTACAGGTCCAGTAACGATATCACATAATGATCTCTATCCCTTAACGAATAGAACTGGATTCTTGAATCTGCAGCTTTTAGATGGAACCTACAGTGAGGATTGGACAATACCAGGTCCGTTGATGGGAAGGAATTGGAGCGGCAGATTTGGGCTTGTTCTTATTGATAATCAAGGGAGAACTTTGAATAGCTTTCCACTCAGTGAACATTTTGAGGATCCCATAATATTTAAAGATTTTTTTCAAATTCAGTTTGAGGACTATAATGGCGACGGCGATCCGGATTTTACTTTGGGGCAGTACGGGTCAAGTAACGGTTACTTCTACAAGTTGTTTACGCTTAGAAAAAATAACGTTATAGAGGAACTACCAATCCAATCCGGTTCTGATTTATTTATCAGCAGTCCTAAGGGGTATTCGATAAAGCTTGATAAAGTGGATGACCATAGCTTCAAGAGAAGTTATTACGATAATGTAGCGGGTAAACAGATGGAAGATATTTTTCAGTGGAATGGAAGTGCATTTCAGAAGTTAGATAAGTGATTCATACCAGAAGTGAGAGGAATGTGTGATAGATGACGAGTGATACCATACAAGATTTAGAAGGACTAAAAGCCATAGGAAAAGTGGTAGGACATACCATCGCCGAGATGAAAAAGAAAGTTACTCCCGGCATGACAACAGCAGAGCTTGATAAGATTGGAGCTGGTATTCTAGCGGAATTCGGAGCATCCTCAGCCCCAATGAAAACGTATAATTTTCCAGGCAGCACCTGCATCAGTGTAAATGAAGAGGTTGCTCATGGGATTCCTGGTCCTAGAGTGATTAATGCCGGTGATTTGATCAATATTGATGTATCTGCTGAGTTGAATGGTTATTATGGGGACGCGGGGGTTTCTTTTCAATTGCCACCCTACAATGAGGATATTTTACGTCTGTGCCGGAGTACTGAGGAAACTATGATGAGCGTAATCAATCATCTGAGAGCTGGGATGAAGGTCAATGAGATTGGCAGAATGATGGAGCTCGAAGCTCGGAAACGCGGCTATAGAGTGGTTCGTAATCTGTGCAGCCACGGGATTGGCAAATCACTGCATGAGAAGCCATTTGAAATCTTACCTTTCTATAATCCTAGAGTGACTACAGTGTTAAAAGAGGGACAGGTGATTACCGTTGAACCTTTCCTCTCTACCGGAGCAGATTACGTGGAGCAGCAGTCGGATGGATGGACACTGAGCGTTGTAGACAATGGCCGGGTAGCGCAGTTTGAGCATACGATTATCGTGACGAAAGGTGAGCCTATTATCCTAACCAAACCATAAAGAGGAGAGTGCGAGTGTGAAAATCGCCTTTATACTTTTTGACGGGATTACATTCTTAGATTTTGCGGGGTTCTATGATGTTATTTATCGATTAGGGCAATTTGAAATCGGCGAAGGGTTGTCGTGGGATATATGTGCAGCTTCGGAAGAAGTGACGGATGAGTTAGGATTCACTGTGAAAGCAGGGAAAGTGCTGCCTGAGCTTTCGGAGTATGACATGATATTTGTACCTGGAGGGATGGGGACACGGAAACTCCGTTATGATGAAGCTTTTGTCTCATGGATTGCGGGTGCCCGCAATGTTCCTTATAAGGTGTCGGTCTGCACTGGATCACTGCTGCTTGGGGCTGCGGGGTTGTTAGAAGGGAAAAAAGCCACTACCCATCCATCTGCTTATGATTTACTAAGACCCTATTGTGAAGAAGTTGTGGAGACCCGTATTGTACATGATGGAAATGTAATTACAGGCGGTGGAGTTTCGACTTCTATTGATCTAGGTTTATATCTAATTTCATCTTTGGCTGGTGAATCAGCAATGAATTCGGTGAAGAAGCAGATTGATTATCCGTATGAGATGCAGGGGATCGTTCGAATCTGAAGATAGATAACGGAGGGACCAGAGATGGCTGGACAAAAAATGAAGGTTATGCTGTTTCAGCAATGGGTAAGCGATAAGGAACAGTGGGTACAGCTTAGAGATTTACTGATGAAGGAGAGCAACCTTCCCGGGCAACGAGTGAATTTGGAGCTCTCAGGAGATTTTGCCAAACATTTTGCCCATCCTAAACTAACAGAAACAGACTGGGAGTTTCTTAATTCCTGGGCTAATCTTACAGAGGCAGAAGCTGGGGTGAATGATCCCCGTGAGTTTCTGCCGTTTTGTGCGGTTAGAGCGCTGGGTGCTTATTACAGCTACGCTAATGAAGAACAGAAAATTACGATACAGAGCATTATTAAGACAGCTATGAACGACTCCAGATGGAGGATGCGTGAAGCGTCTGCTATGGCGCTGCAAAGTATAGGGGAGGATGGTTTTGCCCTTGTCAGGCAGCTGATCGACATGTGGGAGGAGGGCGCGAACGGGCTTGAACAAAGAGCTTTTGTAGCAGCGTTAGCGCATCCTCCTCTTTTAAAAAAGAAAGTGAATACGCTTTATTGTCTTCAGTTAGCTACTCGAATCATGGAAAATATGGGTAGTGGGGAAGTGCAATATGAGGACGCTGAGCATTTTCGTGTATTATCTAAGGGGCTTGAATACAGCTTAAGTGTATTTGTGGCGAGTGAACCTGAAGCGGGCTTTGCCATGCTGGAGAAATTCGCTAAGAGCCCTGATAAGCGAATTATTAAGATTGTGAAGAGTAATCTTGGTAAGTCGCGTTTGAGTAAGAAGTATGCTCTACAGGTAGCGGAGATTCTCAAGAGTTTGACAATACAGGAGAGGACATGAGGATCAGCTTTCCATTGGAATTATGAAGTATAGTTTTACATACATTTAACATGCCACATACGCTTAAGTGATATAACAGAAAGAACTAGGTGAAAAGGTGGCTGTTAGATGAAACTAAGTAAAGAAGAAAAATCATGGATTCTTTATGACTGTGGAAATTCTGCGTATTCGATGGCGGTTACAACGGCATTACTGCCCATAGTTTTTGGAATGTTTACGAATGTGAACAGCAGTATGGATTTGGGGTATTTTAATTCCATTGCGAGTATTTTGGTGGCGATCTTAAGCCCGATTTTAGGGACGATGGCAGATTACAAGGATAAGAAGAAACGCTTCTTCATATTTTTCTCATTGATCGGTGTGATAGCTACAGCTTCATTGGCTTTCGTTGCGCCTGCAAGCGGACAATGGCAGCTATTGATTGTATTTTATATTTTGTCGGTGATAGGTTTTGCGGGAGCTAATATTTTTTATGATTCTTTTTTGGTGGATGTAACCACGGACGAAAGAATGGATAAGGTATCTTCAAAAGGTTTTGCTTTTGGATATATCGCCAGTGTCATTCCCTTTGGTATCAGTCTACTGCTGATTCTGTTTATGGGGATGGACAAATCGATTGGTTATCAGATTGGATTTATAATTACAGCCCTTTGGTGGGGACTGCTGACCATGCCTATGATCAAGGATGTGCAGCAAAGATATTACATAGAACCTGAACCCAAACCGATCATTAATAGCTTTAAAAGATTGGGAGACACGTTTAAAAATGTAAGACAGCATAAAGTAGTATTTGTATTCTTGATCGCCTACTTTCTCTATATTGATGGGGTAGATACGATTATTAAAATGGTAGTGCCATATGCCACATCGGTACTGGGTGCGGATGCTTTTGATACTTTTACTTTACTGGGGATCTTATTAGTTATCCAGATCATCGCATTTCCGTGTGCTATCCTGTATGGTAATCTCGCCAAAAAATACTCAGCTAGAACGATGATCATCGTGGGGATTTTTACATATATCATTTCCTGTATCGCGGCTTACTTTATTACTTCAGTGTGGCATATATTTATTCTGGGAGCGCTAATTGGTTCCGCCCAGGGAGGGATTCAAGCGCTTAGCAGATCTTATTATGCGAAGATTATTCCTAAGGAAAAATCCAATGAATTCTTTGGGTTTTACAATATCTTTGGTAAGTTTGCGGCGATTGTTGGTCCTGCTGTAATGTCATTAACAACTACCCTAACAGGCAACGCTAAATTTAGTATTTTATCGATTATCCCGCTATTCATTATTGGATTCTTCGTATTTATAACTTTACCTAAAGAGCAGCTGGAACAAGATGAACCGAAGGGACTTATCCTATGAAGTCAAGCAAAGAACAAACGGCAATGGCCAAACATCTGATCGTCATCTCTTACGATGCCTTTTCAGAAGATCAATGGAAAATGGCCAGCCGTCTTCCAAACCTATCGAAATTGATTAAGAACGGAGCGCATAGTAATCAATTAAAAAGTGTATATCCCACGCTCACTTATGTGGTGCACACTACGATAGCAACCGGTGTATATCCAGATAAGCATGGTATCCACCATAACAATCCATTTCAGCCGTTTGTGAAGGAAAAGGAGCAAAGCTGGTTCTGGTTTAGAAATGCGATAAAGGTGCCCACGATTTACGATGCTGCGCGCGAGCATAACATGAGTACCGCTGGAATTCTCTGGCCAGTATCAGGGAAATCCTCAATCCAATACAATATCCCTGAAATCAGAGCTATCAAAAAAGAAAATCAAGCACTGAAGGTGTTGAAAAGCGGGAGCCCATTATATTGTATCGAGATGGAGTTGAAATACGGACGGCTTCGAAAAGGGATTGAGCAGCCCTATCTGGATGACTTCACGACAAAGTGTGCGATAGAAACGATTAAGCGTAAAAAACCTAATCTTCTGATGATGCATTTGATTGATCTGGATGACGCCAAGCATATTTACGGCACTGACAGCGATGAAGTGAAGCAGGTAATCACACGCATGGATAAACGGCTAGGCGATATTATGCAAGCAGTGGATGAAGCCGGGATAAAGGATGACACAGTTTTTTTAGTTTTGGGTGACCATGGCCAGTTCAATGTTAGATACAAAGTGCATTTGAACAACCTTTTGCAGGAAAAAGGGCTGATCTATGAAGAAAATGGTGAGATGAAGTGGAGAGCTTACTTTCAGTGCGGGGGCGGAGCCGCTTATCTACATATCAAACAAGGTGATGAAGAAGCTGAACAATTAGCATTAGCTGCGATTCGGGTGGATATGAAAGATGACGCTTCTGGCATAGAGGAATTGTATGCAAGAGAGGAGCTGGATCATCTACATGTGGGCCAATCTACTAGATATATGCTTGAAGCTAAGAAAGGCTATTGTTTCGATGAAAGCATGGATGAACCAAGCATTGTTGATTTGGACAAACAAGGAATTAAGTATGCTACTCATGGCTACTCTCCCGAAAAAGAGGATTACAGATGCAACTTGGTGATCTCAGGGACTAAGGTGAAAAGTGATTTTCCCATAGGGGATCTCAAAATGGTAGATATAGCTCCTACGATGGCAAAGATTTTAGGAATTGACTTTAATCCTTGTGACGGAAGACCTTTAGATGAAATTTTCATTTACTAAAGCAAGCTGTGAGAAAAACATTCAGTATTTACTAAATAACGCGTTGGTAGAGAAGATTCGTCTCTTGCCAGCGCGTTCTTTGTTTACCTAGAAGGAGGAGGGCTTGTACTTGGTATAGATTAAATATAGATAAAGTCGGAATACTTACTAGAACAAGATCCATATACAATGGAATTAAAATGTATTGTGAGGAAGAGGGGAATTGGATATGGATGCTGATATTAGACAAAAAATTTTAAATAAAAATGACAGACTTATTAGTATGGTTATTGAACGTGCTAAGAGAGATTTTCCTGATGACATTGCAATCATTGGGCTTACAGGTTCTTTCAGTACCGGAGATTTTCATGAAAAAAGCGATCTTGATCTAATCATAATTAATAATACAGCCCAAGGCTGGGGGATATCTTCGTGTTTTATTCTGGAGGATGTTGGATACGACATCTATTGTACGCCATGGGAAACAAGGATAGAAGATCAAGCGAATCTTGAGAGCCCAATGATTTCGTGTCTGATAGATTTAGAACTGTTATATTGTGCGAAACCCGAATATCTAGAAAAGCTAAATTTATATAAACAGAGAGCGCTCGATGCTTTGGCAAAGCCTATAGGGATTGAATGTATTAGCAGAGCGAAAAAGAATATAGATATAGCAAAACAAGAATATACGAATACATTACTTTCTGGAGAGATCGGAGCAGTGAGGTATGCTTCATGCGAAGTTGTATACAATTTGGTAAATGCTCTAACACATTTGAACAATACCTATTTTAAACGGGGACTTAAGAGATATCTGGAGGAAATAGCTACATATCGTTACATTCCTGATGATTTTGAAATGAAATATATGGCTGTGATCGATGCGAAGACTGTCGTTGAAATCAGAAGCGCATCATATAGATTTTTAGAAAGCGTTAATGATTTATATAATAAAATGTATAAGGATTTTGTGATTCAACCTGTCCCAACCTATGATAATCTTGGCGGGACCTTTGAGGAACTGTGGTGTAACAGCCGTAATAAGGTTATAGCAAGTGTAGAATTAAATGATAAATCTTATGCTTATTATGCAGCGATGGGCATACAAAATTTTCTTGATGAAATGACAGAATCAAGGGGAACCCAAAAGTTTGATCTTATTCAGTATTTTGATTCAGATCATCTGCATTTATTTAAAGAGCAGTTCCTGCAGGTCATGGATGAATATCTGGAAGAATATAATAAGGTGGGAAGGAAAGTTGACCGATACGATACTTTTGAGGAATTATATAACGAATATATGAGGGTATAGCTGATTTAGCGGATAGTGAAGATTACCAGATTACGAATTTTCGTAGTCTGGTTTTTTCATTTTTTATGGAACGATAAGATTATTTTAAGTCATATGGGTAGAATAATAGATATCATACTAGTGGCGTCTGATTTGCCAAAGTGGTGACATTTATTATAGACTATTTTTTGTCGGCTTTTGTCCAGTGAATATTGTTCACTTGTAGTGATATAAAAAACTAATTTGAAGCGGGGAAATGGAATGCATGGAATGAGACAACATCAAAAATCAAATAAGCTGAAGATATTCTCAAAAGTCATATTAATTATTATAGGGGCACTAATTACTTCATATGGTCTGGAATCCGTATTAATACCTAACAATGTCTCAGATGGTGGTGTAACAGGGCTGAGTATCGTTGGTTCACAGCTGTTTGGATTGCCGTTAGGACTGTTAATTGTTCTAATTAATATCCCTTTTGTTTGGCTAGGATATAAGCAAATTGGTAAAAGCTTTGCTATTTATTCCATTATCGGTATTGCCTCACTTGCCATTGGTACAAGCCTTATGCACCATGTGCCAACGATTATTGAAGGAGATACATTGTTAATTACTGTTGTCGGCGGGATTATTATCGGTTTTGGTATGGGGTTAGCGTTACGTAATGGCGGGGCGTTAGATGGGATAGATATGTTGGCCGTTTTACTTTCAAGAAAAATACCTTTTGGGACTAGTGATCTAATCTTGTTCCTAAACATGTTTGTCTTTATTGTTGTTTCAACAGCGTTTGGTCTACAAGGGGCGATTCTATCCGCACTTGCTTATTTTATTGCTTCTAAAGTGATTCATATTGTTGAAGAAGGATTGAGCGGTTCTAAAACTTTTAAAATCATTACAGTTCAACCGGAAATCATGGTAGAGACGATTCGTGACCGATTGGGTCGTGGGGCAACCTATACAGATGCTTATGGCGGCTACTCTAATGAACAATTCAAAGAAATCACCTGTGTAATTAACCGTCTGGAAGAAAGCAAAATCAAAGATATCATTCATGAAATTGACCCTAACGCTTTTGTTGTAGTATATGATGTAGCAGAAGTTAAGGGCGGTAATTTCAAGAAGCACAATATTCATTAATTGCGATCTTGAAGTTTTATCTCCTCAAGTGTTTGACAAATGCATAAAATGTAACTATTATTGTTGCATCTGAATAATGCACTTGTTACTAGCGCGACAGTAAGGCAGAAGGAGAGATTTCCAATGAACATCAGCACCCGATTTGCGGTAGCTATTCATATATTAACGTTAATCGACAGTAATAAAGAGGGCAAAAGCACCTCGGAGTGGATAGCTGGTAGCGTGAACACAAACCCTGTAGTTATCCGCCGGCTAACGAGTATGCTGCAAAAAGCAGGGCTGGTAACCGCCCGCCCGGGAGTCGCAGGAGCTTCGCTTTCACGTAGCAGCGCTGAGATTACACTGCTTCAGATTTATAAGGCAGTAAACGCGGTGGAGGAGGATTCACTGTTCTCGGTTCATGAGCACCCTAACCCGGAATGTCCAGTCGGCAAAAATATTGCCAGCGCCATTGTACCCGTATTCTCGAACGCGCAAAAGGCGATGGAGAATGTCCTTCAGGAGGTTACTTTGGAGCAGATTGTCAATGAAATGCCGGAAATATAATTACTCCATATCTCAACGTAGAATGAAGACTACAACATGTGCTAACGTGATTGTGGTCTTTTTTTTGCAGAGACTAAGGGGTTTTATAAAAAAATAGAAAAGAGGCTGATTTTTTTGAATACTACTATGGTTGATGTCTTAAAGGGTCAGTTTGAGCCAACGTTAGAGATGCTTACTCGATTAGTAGAAGAATGTCCTGATGAGCTTTGGTTTGACCGACAAACGAATTATTGGAAGCATATCTTTCATGCCATTACGGGGATTCAATTTTGGTTTAGACAAGGAAGTGAAGTATTTCACATACCTACCTTAAATAAAGATATCACACCTGATTTGGATAAGGAATGTACGGAGGATCCGACGAAAGCGGAAATGGGTGCTTATGTGCAAGAAATGATAGAAAAGTCTCACTCTTTTATAGAACCATTAAACGACCAGTCTATTTTCGAACCTTGTGACGTATATAACGAATTCACTAAGGCTGATGTTATTCTAATGCAGATCAGGCACATCCAACATCATGTCGGTTATTGCAATCATATTTTAAATTCTCATAATCATAAGGCTGTTCAATGGCTCGGTTAGAGGACTAATGACTCAAAGAAGGGAAGTAAGACATAATTATAGAATCTGTATTTAGAAGGTAGGTAACAAAAGATAGAGGGTATAATACAATCTATATAGTTTACAAAGCTGAAGTGGAAAAATGAACGGAGGATCTACAGTGGAACAAATCGCATTAATCTCAGATATACATGGAAATATCCCGGCTTTGACAGCCGTACTGGATGATATTAAGCAGCGTGGAATTAGCAGGATATTTTGCCTGGGAGATATTGTTGGAAAAGGGCCGAATTCAGATCTAGCCGTTGATATCATTAAGAACAATTGTGAAATCAGTGTTATGGGAAACTGGGATGATTTAATGAATCAGGATGTTGATTTTGAAATGGCCCGGTGGAGCCGGAAATTGTTAGGGAAAGAACGTCTTGCTTATTTGGGTACATTACCGTTCTCGATTGAGTTTATGATGAGTGGTAAGTTTATTCGGTTATTTCATGCTTCGCCGCGAAGCTACTATGAACGGATTCAGCCTTGGGACGATTACGAGAAACGACTGTCTATGTTTGGTTGTTCCGATCTGTGCCAGGAGAAGCGACAAGCGGATATCGTTGGTTATGGGGACATTCATAATGCTTTTATTCAACATATAGAAGGGAAGACTTTATTTAATGTAGGCAGCGTGGGGAATCCTCTGGATGTGACTCAGGCATCTTATGTGATTTTGGAGGGGGAGTATGGAGGAGTGACAGGAGCTTCTTTGAACATACAATTTGTAAGAGTCCCTTATGATATTGAGTTGGCCATTCAACAAGCCGTAGACGCGGTTATGCCAGCTACAGAGCCATATATACGAGAGCTTAGAACTGCGCAATACAGGGGAAATGTGCGGGGATAGAAATACCAAAAAAGTAACGGAGGGAACAAATTGAAGCTTAGTCACGTATTTGAGCATTTCCCTACTTTAGAAACTGAACACTTAACACTAAAAAAGATTGAAGTTAGTAACCTCGAAGAGGTATTCGGAATTTATAGCAATGATCAAGTGTTTGAGTACTGTGGTATTATTCCGAAGCATAATAAAGATACAGTGAAAAATATGATTGGACATTTTGAGCGGGATTTTAACAAAGGGGTAAGAGTGAAGTGGGGGATTTTCCGCAAAAATAATCCGTACATACTGCTAGGTATCATCGAAGCTATGGATTTTAATCAAAAAGTGGATATGGTTACGATTGGGTATTTTCTAGCGGAATCTTATTGGGGAAAAGGGATTGCAACTCAGGCGATTCAAGCAGTGAAAAAATATTTATTTGAAACTGCAGAGGTCAATCGAATCCAAGCAGAGGTCATGCCTTTTAATGAGCGGTCCAAGCGGGTGCTCCTAAAAAGTGGCTTTATGAAAGAGGGAACGTTAAGGCAAGCTCATGTATGGTCAGGTAAAGGTCTCGTTGATTTGGAGATTTACAGCATCCTAGCAGAGGAATACGGAAAGGGATAAAGCGGATCCTAGTGAAAGTAGGGGAGATTATGGGGACTATCGTGGTCATAGGTGGGGGAGAACTAATCGATCTAGAAACGCTAGAAATGGATCGTGAAGTTGTGAAGTTAACCCAAAAAGCTAATCCGAAAGCATTATTTATTCCAACAGCTAGTAGTGATGCTCCAGGTTATTGTGATACGTTCAACAAAGTGTACGGCGAGATTCTAGGCTGTGAGACAAGTCATTTATTACTTGTGAGTCAAACCTATACCCATGAAGAAATCGTTGAGCTTATTACGTCCGCTGATCTGATTTATGTTGGTGGAGGCAATACCCGAAAAATGCTGGAGATTTGGAACAATACCGGTGTGGCTGCTCTTCTAAAAGATGCTTACACCTCTGGGACCGTATTAGCAGGGCTGAGTGCAGGTTCCATTTGCTGGTTTGAATATGGGCATAGTGACTCTGAAGCGTTCGACGACCAAGGGGAATGGCAGTATATTAAACTTGAAGCAATGGGTATTCTGCCTGGTATTCATTGTCCGCATTATAATGAGGATATTCGGGTTGAGGATTTTTCGCGTATGGTTAAAGGTGGAGGGTTGCCTGGCATCGCAGTGGATAATAACTGTGGCATCATCTACAAGGATCATGAATTTAAGGTGATGTCTACCAGAGAAGAAGCCAAAGCCTACCGTGTGATGGACACCGAGCAAGGGGTTGTCGTTACGGAAATCGAAGAACATCTAAGCTACAGACCTCTTAAAGAACTGTATGGTGCGCTATGATTATTTTTGAGCAGCAAGAGATCGGGCTAAGAGCGCTCGAACCGGGTGATGCTGGGTTGCTTATGAAATGGCTCTCAGATCCTGTTGTACTGGAATTTTACGAAGGTCGTGATCGACCGCATGATCTGGAGTTGGTTAGGAAGCATTTTTATGAGGATCGAGATGAAGTCACGCGGTGTATTGTGCAATATAGGGAGCAGGATATAGGATACCTCCAGTTCTATCTGATTGATGAAGAAGAAGTGGAGGAATACGGTTATACTGAATTTAAAGGTAAAATATTCGGGATGGACCAGTTCATTGGTGAGGCGGAGTGGTGGAACCAAGGCATAGGCTCGCAGCTCATCAAAAAAACAGTTAACTATCTTATTGAAAACAAACAGGCTGATAAAATCGTAATGGACCCGCAAGCTTGGAATAAGAGAGCACTGAGGGTGTATGAGAAAAGTGGCTTTGTAAAGAAGAAATACCTTGAGAAGCATGAAATGCATGAAGGAGAATTAAGAGATTGTTGGTTGATTGAATATGAGGAGTAGAGAGGAGGGGGCCATGAAAACAAATCAGATTTATATCGTCCTAGCGAGTTTTATTCTAGGGATTTCATTTATTATTGGATGTTCATTTATTAATGGTGATAAAGAAACGAAAGTCGATCAAGAACAGACTCCATCGATAACAACAGCGGATAAGCTGCTTATGGATATTAAAGAGACGGCCTTATACTTGAATTTGACCGAAGCTCAGGTGATGAATATTATTACAACGGAGCATAATAGTTTAAAAAAGCTTGGGTCTTTTCCTGGTACTCCCTTTCCTTATATAAATGTAGACAATAAATATCTTTTTAACAAAGACTTATTATCAAAATGGGTTGCGGAAGCCTCCTTAAATAGGAGAGTTTATCTGAACGGACAAACAAAATAAGGTTTTACTCGGATAAGGAAGGTGCGCTCTATTAAACTACTGTTCGTCTGCAGCCAGAATCGTTGGCGGAGTCTAACTGCGGAGAAGATATTTCAAGGAATCGACGGTCATGAAGTAAGATCTGCTGGAACAGAGGATCAAGCCAGAATTAAACTTTCTGCGGGGCATGTGGGCTGGGCGGATGTTATTTTTGTGATGGAGAAGAAGCATGTTCGAAGAATTCAAGATAAATTTAGAGACATTGTAATCGGCAAAAGAATAATTTGTCTGAATATATCAGATAATTATAAGTATATGGATGAAGACTTAATTGGACTTCTGGAGTCCAGTGTATCTGAATATTTACAGGAATAGCTCTTCTAAGGATGTTATGAATCATGTTTGGCTGTGAATCAGTCGGCATGATTTTTTTATTGGTAATTGACAAACATATAGAAGGTAACTATACTAAAGATAGTTAATTTGTAACTGAACAAGTTACAGGATATTGGGAGGAAACATTATGACAACTAAAACAACACTTCATCCGGACGTAGCAATTGGTCTGGTACAAATTAGGGTAAGTAATTTAGAGCGTTCGCTCACTTTTTATAAGAACGTTGTGGGACTAAGTGTCTTGCGGCAATCTGGCCGTGAGGTAGAAATGACTGCTGATGGCCAGAATGTGTTATTGATTCTGCGGGAGATTGAGAATGCAAGGGTGCTTCGGCCGAACTCTGTGGCTGGACTGTATCATTTTGCCATCCTTGTTCCGGATCGTCCGAGCTTGGGACTTGTTGTTCGCAACTTGATTGCTTCAGGGATTGAAGTAGGTCAGGGGGATCATTTGGTGAGTGAAGCGCTGTACATTCAGGATCCAGACAACAATGGAATCGAAATTTATCGAGATCGTCCTAAGGATACATGGAAGTATGATGCAGAAGGTCATGTAGTGATGACAACGGATCCAGTAGATGTAGATGGATTGTTGGCAGCTTCTGAAGGTTTACAATGGAACGGGTTGCCTGCTGGAACAGTGATCGGCCATGTGCACTTTCATGTAGGTAATTTAACTAAGGCGAAGGAGTTCTACGTTGGTTTGCTTGGATTTGATCTAGTAGCTAATTATGGCAGTGCGGCAATGTTCATCTCCGCAGGTGGGTATCATCACCATATTGGGTTGAATATTTGGGCGGGGCAAGGTGCTCCTGCGGCTCCTGCTGATGCAGTGGGAATTGATTATTTCACCTTACTTTTTCCGAATGAAGAGGAACGTGCGGCTGTCGTTGAGCGTGTTCAGCAGGCTGGCTACACTGTTGTGGAAGAGAACGGGGACCCTACATTCAAAGATCCTTGGAACATTGGGATCAGACTCATCGTGAAGAGTCACACCAAATAACTAATCTTTGGGAAAATAAACCTTTATATGGATAAAAAGAACTATTCATTCTCGTCCATTTATTTTATAATATTTGGAAATAGATGGTCGGAAGGGTGAAGGTTGTTGGAATCATTCAAAATGGCGTATGTGATCCTTTGTCACAAAAATCCTGAACAGATCAATATGCTAATCGATAGTTTAACTAGTGAATCCGTCGAGTTTTTCCTGCATGTCGATCAGAAAAGTGATATTGAAGCTGACATTACCCATCGTGATGATATCCATTTTGTGAAAGAGTCTATTGATGTACAGTGGGGACATTATAGTCAGATTGAATGTATTTTGAAGTGTTTTGCGCTGATCAAACAACATGGGAAGTTCAGTTATATTCACATTATAAGTGGTCAGGATATGCCCCTTGCTTCCAATGAAGTTATTCTTGATTTCTTTAAGGAGAATCAGGGGGATGAATTTGTGAAGTATCTCCAATTACCGAACGTTTCTGAAACGTGGGGGTGTTATGAGCGAGTATCGGTTTATTATCCTAGATTCTTGATCTCAAGAACTAGACGTATGGCAGCTATTAGAATGAGGTATATTAAATTAGTAATGAGTGTTCCGTTCCTGCAAAGAAGGTTGGACGCTCTCCCAAAAGCACTATACAAAGGCTCGAACTGGATGTCCATTACAGGTGGATGTATGGAATACATCATGGAGTTCATTTCTACTACTCCGGAGTATGTTAGATTTTTTAAGAACTCACTATGTGGTGATGAAATCTTCTTCCATACGATTATTTTGAATAGTACTTTTAAGAGCAATGTACGGAGTGAAATTAAGAGGTATACAGACTGGGAAACAGGGCCGGATTATCCTCGAACGTTAACGCTAGAAGATTATGAACGGATCACTCGTACCGCTGTTACAGAATGCTTTTGGGGTAGGAAGTTTGATCTGGATATCGATAGAACCATCGTTCAGAATCTCCTTAATATAAATTCTAAAATAAAAATATCGTAAACACATACAGGAGGACAAGCTTATGAAAATCGCAGTTGTTGGAGCAAGTGGAAAAGCCGGAAGCCGAATCACTCAGGAAGCACTAGATAGAGGCCATGAAGTTACAGCCATTGTACGGGATGCATCGAAAGTTACAAATAAGAAGGCAAAAGTTTTCGAAAAGGATGTATTTGCACTTACCGCTGAAGATTTAAAGGGTTTTGATGTGGTGGTAAATGCTTTTGGAGCACCGTTTGGACAAGAGCATCTGCATGTGGAGGCCGGCAATGTGCTTATTGAAGCGTTGAAGGATGCCCCTAACACAAGATTGATTGTAGTTGGAGGTGCGGGAAGTCTATATGTAGATGAAGCTAAGACGCTTAAAGTGATAGATACCCCTGATTTCCCTGACTTTATCAAGCCAACGGCTACGAATCAAGGGAAGAACCTGGAGATTCTGCAAGGTACAGATTCCCTGTCTTGGACTTTCGTTAGCCCATCCGCTAATTTTGCTATAGGGACAAGAACGGGGTCTTACGTAAAAGGTAAAGATAATCTGCTTGTGAATTCCAAGGGTGAGAGCTATGTGAGCTATGAAGATTATGCGATTGCTATTGTAGATGAGATTGAACAACCACAGCATATTCGCGAGCGCTTTACAGTTGTTTCGGAATCTTAAGTGAGTATAACGAGTAGGGATCAACTATGAATAAGAAGGCAGAGCCATCCGGGCTCTGCCTTCTTGTATATACTTATTCTTTTTCTTCAGCAATTTCAGCAATTCGTTTCTTTGCATCACCGCGATAAATCCCGCCATGATAGCAAATGACCTTCTCAATTTCATACTCAGAGAACTTAGCCAGAGAGGATAAGGCTAACTTCATGTCAGGCGTTGCCGAAGGAGTGGGCCCATGCAGCTCACCGTCTTGAACCGTTAGCGCATCCGCGGCAATCAGCGTACGGCTATTATGATGGTACAGACTCAGATGCCCGGGGCTATGTCCTGGTGTATGAATAATCGTAATTCCCCCGGCAAGAGGCAGCATTTCCCCATCCATTAGGGTTTGATCTACTCTTCCCTTAGGGGGATGGGATAACACGGATAGGAAAGCGTGGCGCCATTCCTCTGGTACATGAGGGGGGATCATGGCTTCTGCCGCTGCTAAAGCTTCAGGGGTGTGTTTAAGGAGCATCCGCTCTCCTTCAATATAAGGCTTTTCGATTTCATGAGCCAGAACAGTAAGGCTTAGGCTTTCATCTGATAACAGGGCAGGTAAGCTCCCGATATGATCTAAATCTTGATGTGTGATGATTACAGTACGTAGTTGTTCCCAAGGTACGTGGGCTTCTTTTAGAGCCTCTTTGAACATGGGGAGCAGGCCCGGAAATCCAGTGTCGACGAGTACAGCTGAATTTTGATCCCAGAGCAATGTGGGGTAAATGGTGTCACTGCCACCCATAACCTGTGCTGTAATCTCTAACATTTCTATTCCACTAGCAATATGCATAAGATCCCTCCATGATTGGTAATAAGAGCGATGCCGTTAGGCTAATGCATATAATACTCAAAATAAATTATAATTTCAATAGTGTAATTTATTAATATAACATATAAAAATATTTTTGTCAATATTCATTTGATGTATTTTTTGTGGAATTTCTAGATGAAAATGATCTTTAGGATCGCCTTACGCTTGATTTTGCCCTCAACTAAAAATTTGCGATATAATAATCAAATAAAAAATGGGAGCTGATGTGGTTTGGAGACTTTTCTAGTTGTACTCGTCCTACTGGGGCTTATCGCAATATCCAATATCATAAACCGATTCATTCCCTCTGTACCGATACCGTTAATTCAGATTGGTCTGGGTGTAATGGCTGTGTTAATGCCTTTGGGAATACATATGACACTGGAACCGGAGCTGTTCTTCGTGTTATTCATTGCTCCGCTTTTGTTTAATGATGGGAAACGAACACCAAGAAATGAATTATGGAACTTACGTGGTCCGATATTAATGCTGGCACTGGGTTTGGTTTTTGCCACGGTGCTTATTGCTGGTTATTCGATTAACTGGATGATCCCAACGATTCCACTAGCGGCTGCATTTGCTCTGGCAGCAATCTTATCGCCGACAGATGCAGTCGCAGTCAGCGCCATCGCTGGAAGGGTACATCTTCCGAAGAGTATTCATCGCATTCTAGAGGGTGAATCATTAATGAATGATGCCTCTGGGCTTGTTGCCTTTAATTTCGCCATTGCCGCAGCAGTTACGGGTGTGTTTTCTTTACCGAAAGCCTCCATTAGCTTTGTAGTTATAGCTGTAGGCGGGTTGATTGTCGGGGCACTATTGGCTTTTCTTCTGATCCGGCTAAGTGTAATTATTCGCAGGCTGGGGATGGAGGATATCACGGTGCATGTGCTGCTGCAGATCCTAACCCCTTTTATTATCTATTTGATCAGTGAAGAGATAGGGGTATCTGGCATTTTAGCAGTGGTTGCAGGAGGGATTATTCATGCGGTGGAGAAGGACCGTGCTGTATCTCCGCAGTATAAGCTGCAACTGGTATCCGCCAGTACATGGTCTGTTCTACTCTATATATTGAACGGTCTGGTCTTCCTTATTCTCGGTTTATCTATTCCAGACGTTATTGAAGTAATCTACCGTGATACGGCCGTGGATAATCTTATGGTCGTTGGTTATGTATTAGCCATTACCGTGCTGCTGTTTGTACTACGGTTTCTATGGGTGTATGTGTTCTCTCTAGTGGGATCTCGTCTGCGAAAAATAGATAAATCGTCTGTTAAGTCACTATTAATCCTCACCATTTCAGGAGTGCGTGGAGCGGTTACCTTAGCAGGTGCTTTCTCGATTCCTTTTGTTCTAGGGGATGGATCGCCATTTCCTGAGCGTGATTTAATCATCTTTATCGCTGCAGGTGTTATTCTAATGTCGTTGCTGATCGCCAGTATCTTTTTGCCAATTCTAGCAGGTAAAGAAGAGCAGGTTGCCGAATCAGGTGATACAGGAGCCGAGCAGGCGGCCAAATCTAAGGTTATTGCTGCCGGTATAACCATGCTGCAAAGTATGATGACAGAAGAGAGCAAGGAATCCGCATTGCCAGCTTTGAGTGAATTTAGAGATAAGGTTTATAGTCTAAACCGTGAGGACCAAGCGAATGATCCAGCACTCGAGGACTTCCGCCGCTTGGGGGTTGAAGCAAGGATTGTGGGTCTGCAAGCCGAGCGCAAAGAGCTGAACCAATTGCTGGAGAACAATGAGATTCCCCCCTCAGTTGCTCAGAAGCTGGAAGAATTCCTGGATCATAGTGAAGTCTTTCTAGCTAGGAGTCTGAATTCTCAAATTAGAATATCGATCACCGAGATTAGACGGCTGTTTGCGGGGATGTTCTCAGGACAGAATGAAGGGGAAGCTAGCCAACAAATGCTGCAACAGGCTGAATGTGCAAGAGAAGCGAAAATTGCTATGGCCCAAGCAGCTGTAGCTGCTGTTAATGCGAGTAAGAACGAGAATAACCGAAAAGCAGTCGAGAAGATTGCAAGCAGTTATGAGCAGCTAATCTCACGTCTTGAGCAGGGAAAAGGCTGGACCAAGGATGGTCTTGTGGATGATCAAAAGCTTGAAATGAAGCTGAAAGCCATTCAAGAGCAGCGGGATAAGGTGCAGCAAATGTACCAGGATGGAACCATTAACCGCAAGCTAGCCGGCAAGTTACGCAAGTTCGTAGACCATTTGGAGACATCGATTTGGGAGGATTAGCTGTGTTAAACAAAGTAATGGGAGAGAGCTTGTTATTTACTGAAATTCGTGAAGAACATCTGGCAGATGTGCTTGATATTTATAACTATTATGTGATTAACACCACGGTATCTTTTCACACGGAGCCCTTAGGTTTGGATGAAATGCGTCAATCCGTGATGAATGATGATCCGCGATTCAAATCGTACGTGATTTTATCTTGGGATAATATCATTCAGGGTTATGTACTGATTGCTAGACATAAGAGCAAACCGGCTTATGATACCTCTGGGGAGATCAGTGTGTATTTGAAACCGGCTTGTGTGGGTAATAGAATAGGACAGCATGCCTTACGCTTTATTGAAAAGAGGGCTGCCGAGCTGGATTTTCATGTATTAGTAGCTACTGTATGCGCAGAGAATGAACGCAGTCGCCAGCTTTTTTTGAATAATGGATATGAGCAATGCGCTTACTTTAAGGAGATTGGCTGTAAATTTGGTCGAAAATTAGATATCGCCAGCTATCAGAAAATCTTAGGAGGAATTCAGATATGAAACTCGCGGAAGCGTTAGTGAATCGGAGTGATCTTACCCGTAAAATCGCGCAGCTAAAGCAGCGCCTGGAGCGAGTCGTTAAAGTTCAAGAGGGTGAGGAGCCGGCTGAACAGCCAGAGGTTCTTTTACAGGAGTTAGAAAGAGCTGTGAATGAACAGACGATTTTGATCCGAGCGATTAATCGAACGAATTCATCTGTGGCTTTCAATGAGAACTGGAGTATTGCCGATGCGCTAGCGGAACGGGATAAAATGCTACAGCTGCGGAAGCTACTTAGCGATTTGCTTGAACAGGCTTCCATTACTCAGGACCGTTATAGCCGCTCAGAGGTTCGTTTTCAGAGAACGGTGGATGTCGTTCAGATTCAGAAGCAGATGGACGATCTATCGAAGTCTTACCGTGAGTTGGATTTTAAGATTCAGGAGAAGAACTGGACGGTATCCTTAACTATACCGCAATAAGATATACCACAGCAGAAGGTAACTGGTCTTCATAAAGGTGAGCGCAACCCGCCAACAGGGGAAGTTGGAAAATTGACAGATGCCGGGCCATATCTGACCAAATGATAATTTAGCCCCGTACTGTAACAAATGTAAAGTGTACCTATTAATGTAACTACCAAGCGCTGATTTATGGAAGAACGGTGAGGGCGGGGACGGGGATATTTTACTGTGGTTTAGCTTTTTCATAACATGAAGTGAGTCTTTTAGGATAGGTATATTTGTCATATATAATGTGAAATAATGTCGAATAATGTTGAAATAAATTGAATAAAATTTGCATGAACGGCCTGTTTTGCCTATATTAACGCTTGTTATCCTGTATAATTTACGAATACGCGGATTTCTTAACCGCTGTTCAATTTTCAAGTTGATTATTCAGGATGAGCGTGTGATTCACTGGTCTGAAATTCGTGGCCCTTGTCTCCTCATTCATTCTACTATTCCCTTTATGAAAGAGAGAAGTGACAAGTGACCATGAAATCAATTGCCTGGGTAACCGACAGTACAAGTATAATAGATCCGGAATTCGCCAAGAACAATCATGTGTATATTATTCCGTTACGAATTATTATCAACAACGAATGTTATAAAGAAAATATAGATATTACAATCGATGACTTCTATGAGAAAATGCGTCAGCATGAAAAGGTAGGCAGTTCACAGCCTCCAATCGGTGAGTTTATCGAGCTATACGAACGGTTGAAGGAAGAATACGATGAAATTATCGCTGTACATCTATCGTCAGAACTCAGTGGCACCTACAATGCTTCGATGCAAGGCGCCGAAATAGCGGAGGCCAATGTAATTGGAATTGATGCTAAGGTAGGCGCTTATCCGATCAGAGAAATGATCATGCGGGGTATACATTGGCAGAAAAAGGGCCTTTCTGGACTGGAAATTAAAGCGAAGATTGAAAATATTATTCAGAATATGTCCTTTTACTTAATTCCTGCTAGCTTGACACAGCTTCATCGCAGTGGACGTGTTTCTGGATCACAATTTGTACTTAGTCAATTGCTGCGCATAAACCTGCTGCTTCGTTTTGACGAAGGGAAGGTCGTTGTTGTGGAGAAGATTCGCACGATGAAGAAGACGCAACAGACGCTTTTGGATATATTTAAACAGGATGTAGGACTTGTTAGTGATGTATGCATCATGCATTCTAATAATTTAGAGATGGCACTTAAGTTAGAAGAGGACATCAAAGCGATGGCCCCCGACTTACGTACAGAGATTATGACATATATTCCTGCTGTGGCTGTTCATGCGGGTGAAGGTACTGTAGGGCTGTCCTGGATCAAGAACACTAGCATCAATAGTATTCATCCGGATGTTACACCCGCAGCCTTTCCGGAAGCAGCACTTGTATAGAGATGGAATCAAGTATAGTGTGAAACTTATACTTTCTTATATTTGAATAAAGAAATCGCTCCTTGGGAGATGGATGGGTGACCACCATTGTACCGAAGGGCGATTTCTTTTTTGTTAAAAATATGTTGTTACTTGATTGCACGGCGCCGGAACATTTGTCCAATTACATCACTTAGCACGAGTCCAGCTGCAATGGCTCCAGAGAGCATTAATGCCCGAACAGCGATTTCTACAGCCAGAGTATAGTCCTCTTCCACAAATTTACGCATAGCATCGTAAGCGAGGCCACCCGGAACAAGTGGGATAATACCACCTACACTAAAAATAATAACCGGCATTTTGAAGGATCGCGCAAAAAACTGGCTGACGATGCCCACTATTACACTAGCTGCAAACGTAGCTACAACAGGTCCGAACTCTACATTAAGAAGCACATACACCATCCAGCCCACCATTCCGGCAAAACCACACTGTAGTAGTGAGCGCTTAGGCGCATTAAATAGAATACAGAAGGTTGCCGCGGCAATAAAACTGGTTATAAGTTGCAAAATCATGAAGGGCTAACCTCTTTCACATGGATATTAAAATAGTGATAGTACAAGCCCGATACCTGTACCGATCGCAAATGCAGTTAGAAAGGCATCGGCACCCTTGGATATGCCTGAGACAAGATGACCGGCCATCAGATCACGAACGGCATTAGTAATGAGTAGTCCGGGTACTAGAGGCATAACGGAGCCGATAATGATTTTGTCCATCTCTTGACCAATTCCCATCTTTACAGAACAGAAGGCTAGAAGTCCGATTAGGAAGGAAGCAGAAAACTCTGCGAAGAATTTAGTCTGCACTAAACGATGCAGATAAATGACCGCAGCGAAGCCTAGTCCGGAAATCGGCAAGGCGGGGAGAGCATCCCACAAACTGCCTTTAAACATAACGGTGAAGCAAGCACCCGTAAGGGCGGCTGCTAAGATCTGCAGCCATACGGGATAGACAGGTGAGGCTTCATCGACTTCTCCTAATTTTGCACGGGCTTCCTCAGCTGTAATCTGACGTTCGCTCAGACGCCGAGAAATGTCATTGACCTCCGATACCTTCTGCAGATCTGTTGTTCGTTCCGCAATCCTGTATAACTTAACGGGCTCTATTCTATTTGTGGTGAACATAATTACGGTTGGCGTCACATAACTGTGTGCTCCCGGGAACCCGAGAGATCCAGCCATTCGCGTCATCGTATCTTCAACTCTGGATGTTTCTGCACCATTCTGCAGCATGATCTTGCCAGCAAGAAGACAGAGATCAACGATTTCATAATAGGTAGTGTTACTCGTACTATCCAACTTCTCCGATCCTCCCCTGGAATGTTATATCTATAATTCCACATATCCGATTGTCGCCTTATTGATTGAAAATATCAAGCCTAAAATAGTATTAACATGAATAAATCTCATACTTAAAATGCTCGAAAAAGATACAATTTAGAAGAGTTGGCATTACATCCAGTTCCTACCAAATGTACATGCATAAAATATAGTGAATAGGACAGGTTGGGCTTGTCTTATATTTTTGCAGGTATAAAGGAGGAGTGATCATGACTTTCGGCATTGGAATAACAACCTTTGTCTTCATAATGGCTATGCTAGTTATTTTTATGAGACCGGGAGGCATTAATGAAGCATGGCCAGCATCAATCGGGGCTGGGATTTTATTGTTAACGGGAATTGTGTCTGGTAGTGATATTGCTGATATTATCGGGAAAATAGGTGGGGCGTCTATCACTATTATGGCCACCATCGTCATGGCGGTAATACTAGAAAGTTTCGGTTTTTTTAACTGGGCGGCTACACGACTTGTGATTTTGTCAAAAAGATCGGGACATCGTTTATATTGGTATATTCAATTATTATGCTTTTTGATGACTCTTTTATTCAATAATGACGGAAGTATCTTGATCACGACTCCAATCTTAATATTACTCCTAAGAAATCTTCATCTAAAACCTCATCAAATGATTCCTTATCTATTAAGCGGAGCTTTAATTGCAACAGCTTCAAGTGCTCCTATCGGAGTAAGTAATATTGTTAACTTAATAGCTTTGAAGATTGTTCATATGAGTCTTTATATGCATACGGCAATGATGTTTGTACCTGCAACGCTTGGCTTACTATTTATGTCAGGCTTGATGTACTTTGTACTGAGAAAGAGATTTCCTGTAGTTTTGCCCGCGGTAACCGATGATATTGAGGAACGATTCTTCTACAAAGATTTCCATCCCTTAAAAGGTAGAATTTCAGTTGAAACTAAAAAGAAGCGTACCGTATTTATGTTAAAAGTACTCTTGTTTGTTTTTATCTTACGTTGTCTTCTTTTCGTGGCTTCTTACTTTGCTATCCCTGTTGAATGGGTTGCTGTATTTGGGTCTTCCGTTTTACTCATGTGGAGATGGTATTTCCTGGGGACGACTCCGGTCGATATTCTTAAAAAAGTCCCTTGGCATATTTTGATCTTTGCGTTTTCCATGTACGTGATTATTTACGGTCTTCATAATACCGGACTTACAGCAATGCTTGTGGCCGTATGCAAACCGATAGTTTCTCAGGGACTTTTTCAAGCAAGCTTTATTATGGGTGGATTGGTTTCAATTCTATCAAACTTTTTTAATAACCATCCTGCTTTAATGATAGGCACGATTACCTTAACAGAAATGGGCCTTGATCCTATCACATTAAAAACGATCTATCTTGCCAATATTATTGGCAGTGATATGGGCTCATTGTTACTTCCCATTGGCACACTGGCCTCTTTGATATGGATGCATATCTTAAGACAAAATAAAATTAAAATTAAATGGAAGGATTATTTAAAAGTCACAATCATCGTCATTCCATTAACAACCATTTTGACTTTATTTCTATTATATTATTGGGTCCAGCTTATTTTCACTTGAGTTGTTCAGAAGGTGGAAGAACTTCAATCGCTATAGAGAGGTCTTGAACGATTGAAGTTATCCTCCTGTAACATTAATTTTTAGGAGTAGTTAGCGTTTGAATATGCTCGATCATCGAGAATATACTTTCGCCATTGGATGAGACGAGCTCAATCATTGGAGCCTGAACAGTTTTTAATAATCCGACTTTATGGGACTGATCGGCCAGATCTAGCATAATGAAATGACCTTCCATTTTTTTAAGCTGTTGAATGAAGGTATGCTCTGGTGAAATAGCAGCCTGGTTTGTCTGAAGTGCTTCTGGTTTTAAAGCGTAAGGTGCAATTTCAGCGGGATAAGGGTGCAGGTATTTCAGGTGTTTCAAATGAACGAGTATTGTGCCAAAAACAGGGGAAAAGAAGACTAAATAATCGGATAAAATGTTCTGAATATAACCATAAAGGCTATGAACTCCTAAAACGTAGATTTCTGTGAAGCTCCCCTTTGCATTTTCTATTATAGATTGAAGTGAAAGTGGTGCTCCGCTAGAAGCTGTAGAGAGAGGAAGAGTTAGTGGAAGATTATCATGTAGCTCTGGGAGTGCTTCCACATCATCTCTTATCAACTTAATATGTGCCTTCGGAAGGTAGAAGTAGTTTTCCTGGTTCTTAATAACAATGATATCTTGGCCAATCTCGATCAATACGCCTTCCAAAGGCTGGGACGTTCCTGAAATCATTACAGAAATTCTTTTTCCTAAAAGACTATTCATCAAATTCATGAGAATCTCTCCTTTATTGTAGGTGAGGATAATCTAAATATATGTTCCGGAGATATAAAAGTAGTGGTTGTTTTAACTACTTATTTAAATAATAGTTATACAACTAGTCGCAAATTTATAGAAACGAATACTATGTATTATCTCAACTGGAAGGGAGTCAAAGAGGATGAAACATGTAGATTTGCGAATTGATCAGCAAGCAGGCGTAGGGCAGGGTTACTTTGTTAACGAGGTTTTTCCTGGGGTTAATGCTTTAATAGAAGTGAAAAATGAGGGGAAGAGTGTTCTGCAGCTTATCGTGACTCGTTACGATGCTCCAACTATTACTACTGATGTTCCTCCGCATTCTGAATTTGCAATAGAGATTGGTAACATTCAAACGATTGGTATTTTTGTTCCTGGTGCCCCAAATACGGAAAGAGGTAAAGGACGTTTAATTATCATTCCTAATTTCTCTAACATCAATCTCGTATAATTCATAGTAGAAAGATTTCTAGCGATGATTAAATCTTTGGAAAATATCGCATCCCTGTCTAAATTATGGGATGCGATATTTTGGTTGTTCTAGATAAGTAGGAGAGAGAGTTTTCGCTCATTTATAGTGTCCGCCGATCTTTCCAGATCTGTCCTTAAGCTGCCCGGCATCTGTGAAAGAAGCTGCCCGTCCAATGATCGTCTCCCCGTATTTATTTTTGAGGGCATCGGTGGCCCGCTCGAGTTCACGATAGCGAGGGCGAGACTCAAATAGCGTTAGCTGGTACTGGCTTTCGTCAGATAGATTGGACAAGCTTAAGTGAATTCTGCGTACAGGCTGGCCGTCCCAGTGTAGCTTGAAGAGCGAAAGAGCAGCCTCATATACCAACAGGGTGGCATTCGTAGGATCGCTCATTGTAGTCTGCCTTGAGAAGCCTGTTGGGTCATCAAAGCTGGCACCTTGGCAGCCGACAGACACGACTGCACCATGTACTTTCAATTTGCGGCAACGTCTACATACAAGCTCAGACAGCTCTAAGATGATGGTCTTGATATCTTGCAGCTTATAGTAATCCCGTGGCAGCGTCATTTGGTGCCCAACACTTTTAGGTGCGACTTCATAGGTGCTTGGGCTCACGGGGCTGTCATCGATCCCATTGGCTATCCGCCAATATAGCTCGGCATCGATATCACATTTTTTGTGGAATTTCTCCCGCATGCGCCATTTTAGTTCGCTTAACGGCATCTGTGCCAGATGGCCAATCGTTGTGATACCCATACTCTGGAAGTGAGCAGACATGCGGCGGCCTACCATGAATAGCTCGCTAATGGGGAGGGGCCAGAGTACATCGGGAAGTTGTTCTTTAGTGAGGGTGAATATACCCGCTTTGTTCTTCTTGGCCCACAGGTCGCAGGCCATTTTGGCGGTAACCTTAGAGTATCCAATGCCAATGCGCGCACGTACGCCTGTATTTCTGAGAATTAGATCTTGAATGGCGGTGGCAATCTCGCTTGGGCTGCCAAATAAACTGAGGCTACCGCTGACATCTATAAACTGCTCATCGATAGAATAGGGTTCTACCTGGTCACTAAATTTGCGCAGAATGTCTGTGATTTGAGAGGAGACATCGATATATTGCTGCATATGCGGTCTGACCACGATGACCTCGGGGCATTTCGCCAGCGCTTCTTTCAACGTCTCGGCAGTAGTAATGCCAAAAGATTTGGCTATAGGACAGGCAGCAAGTACAATACCGCTCCGTCGAGCGGGGTCTCCGGCGACGATAAGTGGCTTGTTGCTGTACTGCGGATTAGAGGCTTTCTCCACGGAGGCATAGAAGCTTTGGCAATCGGATAGCATAATGACACGCTCTTTATTCATAGGTTCACACGCTCCAGGTGAGGTAGAAATACGTTAGATGTTTTCTTATCATTATAATACGAACATATGATCGTGTATATTCATATTTATTTCCATTATTTTGTTTCGAGTGTGCACAGACCTGTAGCCACCCCTCCAGAGACAATCGTGAGGATGGAGTGGAAGAAGGTTTCTTTAGAAATCAGGAGTCCCCCAGCGCCGATAATCATAAAGTCAGTTAAGAAGATGATAACTCCAAGGTTGAGCGGTACATACTTTTTAATAAATTGAGCAAGCAGATCGGTTCCACCCGTACTTGCTTTAAACCGCAGCATAATTCCAAGTCCCGTTCCCATCAAAAAACCGCCAATAATGGCGCTAGAAACGGAACCAAACTCAAAATAATACAGAAAGTAATATTGAAAAGGACCGAGAAGTTCGATCAGAAATGATGAGATTAATAGACCGAGTACACTGTTGTAAAAGATATCGCGTTCCTTTAACCAAGCGAGCAGGAAGATAGGAAAGCTGCAGAGAATTATAGCTACGCCAATTTTTGCGTCGGATAAATAATTGATAATGAGGGCTATCCCTATTATTCCCCCATCCAGGATTTTATATGGGACGAGAAAAAAATTAGTTCCCGCAGCAATGAGTAAGCTTCCTAAAAGAATGATTAAGTATCTTAATGGCCGCATATTTTAACATCTCCAGATTAAAGGCATGTCTATAAATATGCTTGTCACTTCCAAAAAATTGCAGTTGAACAAAAAAACCTGATTAGAAATCAGGCTTAGAAAGTCTTATATTACATAGTATGTGAGGGATAGGGCATCTAATGCTCAATAGATACCGAGTAAAAGTGACTAATGCAATAGAGTCCGAAACGTACAATAGATACCAGTACACGAGACCAAGTAGTCTGCTTAACGGGAGTAACGCTTGCGGAAGCGAAGCGGAGAGATTCCGATCTGCTGAGCAAACCGACGCGAGAAGTAGGCGGTGCTCTCGAAGCCGGTACGTTCTGCGATTCCGGCTATAGAGATCTCTGTCTTGAGCAGCAGCAGCTTGGCTTGTTCCAAACGATAGTCTGTTAAATACTCCATTGGAGTCAGTCCGTATACCCGTTTCATGCAGCGAGCAAGGTAGTTATAGTGAAAATGCAGCGCATCCGCCAGTGAGGTATTGGAAAGAGGCTCCGCATAATGATTGCGGATATAAGTCTCCGTCTGCTCGGCGATTTCCACCGCATGACTTTCTGAAGTATCATGCTGTGCTAGATCCATCATCCGCAGCATTTCTTCAAATATACGTTGCTGCTGCCAAACTGCGCTGGAACGCCGACCCGTAGACAGCTGCAATAGCATCTGGGCTTGTCCGCTCCGTTCAAAGGGGTCAGGAAGGGGACCAAACTGTGGCACGCGAATGGTATATGGATGAGTAAGAAACTGCCGAAAATGTGTTTCACGGTTAATATACACGGGTTCACCCTCAGAGCTAGACCAATCTGCAAGGGTATGAAAATGAATCCATATGAATGAAGTGATCTCTTCGCACGGCTTAACGGAATAATGATAGCGATCGGGCAGCAGTAGCAGTGTATGGCCAGCCGAAACTTCCCATTGATTACGCTCTTCGCCGATAAATAGACAGCCCTGTTCTACAATAAGCAGATCAAATACCCCAATATGGCTTCTATTCGGATGCTGATCTCCGGGTTGATAAACGGTGTGATTGCATTCTAGAAAATAAGGAAATGGCGGGGCAGCGAAATGTATAAATGATGGGTTCACTGTGTAATTTATCGCTCCTTTCTATATTCGTTTGAACTTAAATTAAACTTCGAAAGTGAAGTGTGAAATAGTACAAAAAAGGGGTTGCTTCTGATCGTATTTTTTATCTATTCTACCTTCTATAATTGTAATTAGCGAGTATGAAATAAGAGTGAGGGGAAGATGAGAATGAACAAAATTATACAAGATCAGCAAGTTGCAAAAGATCAAACGGTTAACATTAAGGATGATTTCTGGGGCGGATATATTCGGCTGGTTCAGGATGTTGTAATTCCGTATCAATATGAGGCCTTGCACGATAGAGCATCGGGGGCTGAACCTAGTCATGCCATAGCTAACTTTGAGATTGCTGCGGGCCGGAAGACAGGCGAGTTTTACGGCTGGGTATTTCAAGACAGTGATGTGGCCAAGTGGCTGGAGGCTGTAGGTTATTCTTTAAGCATCAAACGTGATTCCGATCTGGAGCGTCAAGCGGATGAAGTGATTGACCTCGTTGGCGAAGCACAGCAGGAGGATGGGTACTTAAATACTTATTTTACGATCAAAGAACCGGGTAAACGCTGGACCAATCTGAACGATTGTCACGAGTTGTACTGCGCGGGACATTTCATTGAGGCCGCTGTTTCTTACTATGAAGCTACCGGAAAAAGAAAACTGCTCGACATCATGTGCCGAATGGTTGATCATATCGATTCTGTGTTTGGCCCGGAAGAAGGTAAAATGCGGGGCTATGATGGACATCAGGAGATTGAACTCGCACTCGTTAAGTTGTACCGGCTTACAGGTGAGGAACGATATTTGAAGCTCAGCAGCTTTTTTATTAATGAGCGAGGACAACAACCAAACTTTTTAAAGGAACAATGGGATAATCTGGGGAGTATCAATTTTTTCACGGGTCAGAAGGAGAATTTAGATTTAAAATATTACCAGAGCCATCTTCCGGTAAGAGAGCAGGAAGTGGCTGTAGGGCATGCTGTGCGTGCGGTTTATATGTATACTGCTATGGCAGATCTAGCTGCTATTACAGGAGATGCTACACTTCGTGAAGCATGCGAGAGACTGTGGAATAACATAACTAACAAGCAAATGTATATTACTGGCGGGATCGGTTCTACGCATCGAGGTGAGGCGTTCACCTTCGACTATGATTTGCCTAACGATTCGGTGTACGCAGAGACCTGTGCCTCTATTGGATTGATCTTTTTTGCACAGCGTATGCTGAGAATATCGCCGGATGCACGTTATGCCGATGTTATGGAGCGGGCACTTTATAACAATGTGCTGGGCTCGATGGCACAGGATGGCAAGCACTATTTTTATGTGAATCCACTGGAAGTATGGCCACAGACATGCAGCTGCAACCCGGATAAACATCATGTGAAGTCTGAGCGTCAAGGTTGGTTTGGCTGTGCCTGCTGTCCTCCGAATGTGGCGCGTCTGCTGACTTCACTCAATCAATACATTTACACGGTTCATGGGGATACGCTCTACACGAATTTGTATATTGGCAGTGAGCTGACAACTAAGCTGGGTGGAGCGGAGGTTACAATTCAGCAAGAGAGTAACTATCCATGGAAAGGTACAGTCTCCATGAAGATTAATCCGGTAGTGGAAGCGGAGTTTGGCATTGCATTGCGGATTCCGTCGTGGAGTCAAGGGATGGAGATCAGAGTCAATGGTGAGGCCTTGAATACAGCTGAGAACATTGAACAGGGGTACCTCGTTATTCGGAGAGAGTGGAGAGCCGGAGATGTCATCGAAATGCATGACCCAATGGAGGCACATCGCGTCTACGCTCATCCAAATTTGCGTGCCGATGCTCAAAAGGTAACGATTCAACGCGGGCCGTTTGTGTATTGTCTTGAAAGTATCGATAATGGTGAGCCTTTAAGCTCTATTTCTTTAAAAGAAGACGGTGAACTTACGGCGGCGTTCAATGAGACTTTGCTTGGCGGCGCGGTTGTTGTAGAGGCAGACGGACTGCGTATTGATCAAGAGGGCTGGAATGGAGGACTTTACAGCAGAGAGAAAGCACCCCTTCAACCGGTTAAGGTTAAGGCTGTTCCATATTACTTATGGGGGAATCGTGGCAGTGGTGAAATGAAGGTATGGATTCCTGAAGCCAGCGTTTAAGGTATAGGATAGACGTAGACTTCGGGGAAGGGTTACTGTTTAGCAATCGGGGCAGCTGGATTATTCAGCCTGTCCTTTTTTTTGATTAAGATGTACGGTGATGCTCGTCGCCCCTATGTCCAGCCATTTTGATCTATTCTTAACGCTCTGATTCATACGCCTTAATACTCCCAACACAATTCCATCCACGCTGTTCACCAAATCAGAGAAACCTGTATTTAGGATAGCTGGGATTTGCGCTTTATTGTATGCTATATTTGATTGATCGGGACAAGGTAGCTGATTATTTTACAGAAAATATTGGAGGCATCACAATGAGCAAACGTTATCGAATTACAAGAGCTATGCAGAATGATGGAGATTCAGTACAAACCATATCTTTAGAAGAGTGTAAGCAATATTTCGCGTCCAAACCTGATTTCACCTATACATCAGTTTATACAGTAGTAGGCGCCACTACGATGTCGATTGAGGGAGAATTCTTTATGTGGAGCTTTGGCGATGCTACAATCCCGTTTAGGTATTATGAAGGCGATATTTACGTTTCCGGCAGCAATGAAGCTGTGATCCCGAGAATGCTTGAGGTTGCGAGTGATTTAAGAGCAGATATTATGGAAGGGTAAAAAAATGACCCCTGAAGGGTTCAGGGGTCATCTAGTGTTATTTATAGATCCGCCCAATCGTTCAAGCGAACGGTTGAGCGGATTTTTTTTAACCTAGTTCTACAACTACTTGGTGTACAGCACCGTCTCCAACAGGAGCGATGATGTTACCTTCTACAGCTACGCCATCCAAAGTAAGACTAGCTACACCTTTAGATACATGGTTCGGGTTCTTGATTTGAATCACATAAGTATCTCCACGGAAGACACGTGTGATTTCAAAGCTGTCCCACTCTGTAGGAATACAAGGATCGATCTTCAGACCATTGAAATCGGCTTGAATACCAAGGATAGATTGTGTAATCGCTACATAGTTCCAAGCAGCAGTGCCAGTCAACCAGGAGTTTTTAGCTTCCCCGTGACGAACGGCATCTTTACCTGCGATCATTTGGGAGTAGACATAAGGCTCTGTGCGGTGAATTTCGCTGATATCCTCCAAATAAGCCGGAGCAATTTTAGCGTAAATTTCAAACGCTCTGTCGCCATGTCCAAGTACCGTTTCAGCGATCATGATCCAAGGGTTGTTGTGGCAGAAAATACCGGCATTTTCTTTGTAGCCCGGAGGGTACGTAGAAATTTCACCCAGGTTCAGATAGTACTTGGAATATGGTGGTTGTTGCAATACAATACCGTATTTAGTGTCCAAATGTTCTTGAACGGAAGACAGGGCTTTTTCAGCTTGACCATCTTCTACACCGATACCAGCCATAACACAGATTCCTTGTGGCTCGATGAAGATTTTACCTTCTTCGTTTTCTTTGGAACCGATCTTGTCGCCATAGTGGTCATAAGCGCGTAGGAACCAGTCGCCATCGAAGCCGTGAGTCAGTGTGATTTCACGCATGTTGTCAATTTTAGCTTCGGCATCCACAGCTATATCGTCAAGTCCACGCATCCGGCAGATTTCAGCATAGTCCGGTCCAACGAAGACGAACAGACCTGCGATAAATACGGATTCCGCTACGCGACCTTCGATGTTGGCAGTGGTTTGGAAAGATTCACCTGGCTCTGTAGAGAAGCAATTCAGGTTCAAGCAGTCATTCCAGTCCGCACGTCCGATCAGCGGCAAGCCATGAGGTCCGAGATTGTTAGTTACATGCTCGAAAGAGCGTTTCAAGTGCTCGAACAGAGTAGCCGTGTTATCCGGGTTGCTGTCAAAAGGAACCTGCTCATCGAGAATCGAAGTGTCGCCAGTTTCTTTAATGTAAGCAGCCGTTCCTAGGATCAACCAAAGCGGATCATCGTTAAAGCCGGTACCGACTTCGTTGTTACCTTTTTTGGTGAGCGGTTGGTACTGGTGATACGCACTGCCATCTTCAAATTGTGTAGCCGCGATATCGAGAATACGTTCTTTAGCACGTTCAGGGATTTGGTGCACAAATCCGAGCAAGTCTTGGTTGGAATCACGGAAGCCCATACCACGGCCAATACCGGATTCAAAGTAAGAAGCGGAACGGGACATATTGAAGGTAACCATACATTGATATGGATTCCAGATGTTAACCATGCGATCCAGTTTCTCGTCGCCGCTTTGGATTTGATATTTAGACAGCAGGTTATCCCAGTGAGCAGCAAGAGCGGCAAGTGCAGCATCTACTTGAGCGTCTGTAGCAAATTGTGCGATCATCGCTTCTGCTGGTTTTTTGTTGATTACGTTCAGGGATTCCCATTTATCTTCTTCAGGGTTCTCGATGTAGCCAAGTACAAAGATGAAGCTTTGTTCTTCGCCTGGTTCAAGTGTAATGTTCAGTGCGTGTGATCCGATAGGGGACCAGCCGCTAGCTACGGAGTTAGTAGGTTCACCTGCAACTACAGCTTGCGGGCTTTCCAGACCGTTGTACATGCCTACGAAGGCTTCACGGTCAGTATCGAAACCAGCGATTTCTTTATTTACGGAGTAGAAAGCATAGTGATTTCTGCGCTCACGGTATTCGGTTTTGTGATAGATAACGGAATCCTTCACTTCAACTTCACCGGTGCTGAGATTGCGTTGGAAGTTGGTCATATCATCTTGTGCATTCCAGAGACAGAACTCTGCAAAAGAGAACAGTTTCACGGATTTTTTAGCGGAGCCAGTGTTCTTCACTACAAGACGGTGTACTTCAGCATTATGACCCATAGGTACAAAAGCAAGCTGGTTCACAGAGATGCCATTGCGTTCGCCAGTAATGGAAGTGTAGCCAAGACCGTGACGGCATTCGTAGAAGTCTAGATCACGTTTTACCGGCATCCAGCCTGGGGTCCAGAAATCACCATCGTCATAAAGATAGTAGTAGCGGCCGCCAGTATCCAATGGGATATTGTTATAACGGTAACGGGTCAATCTTCTGAGACGAGCGTCTCTATAGAAGGTGTAACCACCAGCTGTATTAGAAATAAGTCCGAAAAATTGCTCATTACCAAGGTAGTTAATCCAAGGGTAAGGTGTTTTAGGTGTGTTAATTACATACTCTTTACGAGTGTCGTCAAAGGTACCGAATTTCATGTGAGAAAGTCTCCTTTCGATTGTGAACGCGCGTTTATAAGTTTCAGAAAAAATTCCCTCGAGGGAAGGGAGTTTTCTCAATGGTTTTCAAGCAGGATAACTAAAGCAGTAGTTTCGATACCGAATCATAGCAGCTTCACAGAAAAATATGTAGATTTCTTCAGCGAAGGATGATCTTAAGCTACTTCTTCGGTGGTTGACAGGAATCTCTCTCCACTAAACGAGCTGGAAAGCTGATCGTACTAAACGTCGGCTGCTGTGAATCACACAGCTCGATTACCTTTTCCACTGCGGCCTTGGACATTTCATAGATCGGCAAGCGTACAGAGGTCAGCTTAGGCTGAATACGAGATGCTAACTGAATGTCATCAAATCCGGCAATGGAGATATCCTCGGGGATAATAATTCCATGCTCAGAGAACGCTTCCATCGCTGATATAGCCATGTCATCGTTGGAGGAGAAGAAGGCTGTTGGCAATGGCTCGCCAGAAGCGAGAAGCTTCTTAACCTCTTCGTAAGCGGTCTCCTTCAGAAAATCACCCTTCAGGATAAATTTCTCATTCATAGGTAGGCCATGCTTCTTCAGCGTATCCTCATAGGCAGTATAACGCTCTCGACCAGAGTACGTATTCATTTGCCCACAGATGATGCCGATCTCTTGATGACCTTGAGAGATCAAATATTCAATCGCTTCTGTGGTGCCCTCGTAATCCTTGGAGTTCACAATAGCTAGATGATTGCGATCTAGGTGCTCCGACATAATCTCAGAGATATCATAATCAATTAATACGAGAGGAGAGTCTAGCCCTACCATTTCTCGGACGATATTAATATCCTTCTGAGTGCCGACAATTATACCGCCGTCAATCCGTTTCTGAAGAAAAGCTTGCTTTACCTTGATAAAATCGTCGGGAGAGTAGACCGTATGAATCAGTACATAACATCCGCGGGCATTCGAGGTGTCGACTACGGCATCAACGAATGGAGCAAAGTAATTGTTCTGATAAATTCGGGTGGTATTCTCCTTCTCGTTCATACTGATGGCGAAGAGTCCGATTGTATCGGTCTTCTTACCGGCTAAAGCCCTTGCAAAGCTGTTCGGTTCGTACTGATGTTGCTCAATCACCCGCAGCACTTTGGCACGGGTCTCTTCAGGGACGTTGGAATAGTTGTTGATCACGCGGGATACCGTGCTTCGGGAAACCCCGGCCAACTTAGCTATATCTTCGCTGCGCATGTTTCCCCTCTTTTCATAAACGCGCGTTTATGAGTTTATTGTAAGCGAAAGCATTGTAGAAATCAATCGTAAATAAAAAGAAATTTGAGAAGGCGGGAAGAAACTAGTTAATAGTTTGTATAAGATTTTTACGGAGAAAGTGCATTGAAAGCTATAAAAGTCATGCTACTATTGTGATAATGATTATTGAGAATGATAATCAATGAAAATATAGCATTGGAGTGAAGGGATAATGACAAGATGGGGTCGGAAGTTTTTGTGGGCTGCAGTACTTATTATGGCATTGACCGCGCTGGCGGCGTGCGGAACGAACAATACTGCAAAAGATAACGTTGCTAAAACAGAGAATGCAGGGGAATCAACCTCTGCTAGCAACAGCACGCCAACCGAAGGAAGTGGAAATGCCCAAGAAGAGGGTGCAACTCGGACGATTACAGGGGAATTTGGGGATGTAGAGATTCCAGTTAGCCCTAAACGGGTGGCCGGGATCTATGTTGAAGACTATTTAAAGGCATTGGGTATTACCCCTGTGGTGCAGTGGTATCATCCAAGCTGGGGCAAACAGGATTATTTAAATCTGGATGTGCCAGAATTTGATATCACCGGAAGCATGGAGGTGTTGCTGGAAAAAGACCCCGATTTGATCATTGCGGACGGAGGCGCTGATGCGGCGAGGTATGAACAGTATTCCAAGGTAGCACCAACCTATCGTCTCCCAGAAGCGGTGCTGCAGGACTCAAGACAAGTGCTTACAGCCATTGCTGATGCGCTCGGGATTCCGGAGAAGGCTGAGGCTGTGCTCACCGAGTATGATCAGAAAGTGGCAGATGGAAAAGCTAAATTGCAGCAGGCTCTGGGCCAGGAGAAGGTGGCTGTGATTCGGCTTAATGTAGCGGATAAGACCTTTGCTTTGTTCGGTGTTAAAAACCGTTTTATCGGTGTGATTTATTCTCAATTTGGCCTGACACCCGTGCCTATGGCTGCAGAAATGACCGAATATCAATCTATTATTTCCGAAGAGCTTATTCCTCAGCTCGAAGCGGATCATATCATCGTATTCCCTGACAATGGGGGCTGGGATACTGAAGGAAATCAGGAAGCGATCCAAATTCTTGATGGGCCGCTGTGGAAGAGCCTGCCCGCAGTGAAGAACGGGAATGTTTATAGAATGGAACGTTCCCACTGGCAGACGGGTGCCATCACGGCCAATTCAATGAAGCTTGATGACCTGCTGGAAGCTATGGTGAAATAAACGGCAGCCGCCTATAAGGTATAGCAAAAAGAAGGTCTATCAGCACCCTTGATAGACCTTCTTTTTTGTTTTAAACTGAAGTGAATGAAAATGGTTCTCAATTGGGGGTGGGAGAATGGCAAAAGATTTGCAAGAGAGTAATAGAAGGAAGCTATTCTATAGTTTGATAAATATAGAAACCCAATCCCTGTCAGGAAGCGGACAGAGTGAGGTGCTTCAGGATCACACCCTACTCATTGTATCGGAAGGACAGGGGTTTGTTGAGGCTGAGATGAGGCAGTATCCACTGGAAAAAGGTGCGGGGTTCTTATTCGAACCAGGGCTATTAAGCAAAATCCATGCCGAAGAGCGTGGACTTAGCTTTTATCGGCTTACTTTTGAAATCATCGAAACCGGGGAAAACAGGCAGAGTGAAATAGAAGGAAGGACTAAAGAGGACATCCTTCGATCTGGTTTGCTAAGCTGTAAACCCTTTTCACAATGTAAATTACTGCTAGAGGCTATCTGTCATAGCCGTAGAAGCGCAGATGAGATCGAATGGTTCGCAGGCCATACGCGCTTTCAGGAGCTGCTACTGCTAATCATGCGTGCAAATTCCTCTGTCGTTCAGATCACAGCTGATCATGAGGCCATACAGCGTTCCATTCACTATATGGAGGAGCATTATAACCAAGCCGTAACCGTTGATCACTTGGCTGAAGTTGCAGGCATTACACGTGCTCGCTACACACAAACTTTTAAAGAAGTGACAGGGCGGATTCCCTTGGAGCATTTAAACGGGCTTCGTATTGAAAGAGCGCAGCAGCAGCTACTGCTAACGAATGACCGTATGCATGATATCGCGTTATCAGTCGGATACAGTAATGAGTATTATTTTAATCGGCGTTTTAAAAAATCGGTTGGTGTTACTCCAGGTCAATACAGAAGCTTCCATCAGGAGGGATTGAGGGTGTTTGCTCCTTTTCTGGAAGATTATCTATTGGCTCTGGATATTACGCCTGTTGCGCAATATTCTCACGCCGAGTGGGGGAAACAAGAGTACCTGGCTCTCCACAATGTGCCTGAGGTAGATATTTCGACTCGTAATTGGCAGGAGCTCTCCCAGTATACGCCCGAATTGATCTTGCTGGATAATGGCTTTCATCGTTGGCATCTGGAGGAGTGCAGCCGGATCGCTCCGTTGTTCAAGCTACCTGTTCATCAAGAGGATTGGCGTGCCACATTGTATTCCGCAGCAGCGGTCTTTGGCAGAACGGAACGTGTCCAGGAAGTGATCGGCAATTATGAGCATCAGGCACAGCAAGCCAAGCAGTTACTTACCCGTTACGTCCATAGTCAGACCGTAGCTTGTTTAAGAATCTCAGTCTACGGAATCACTCTCTATGGATGTGAGCATTTGGGGTATACAGGAAGCGTGCTTCATCATGATTTGGGTTTGCAGCCCCATAGCTTGGTTCGGAAGTTGACCCGTGGAAAGAATCGGGTAAACCTGACAAAAGAAGAGCTTGCAAATCTGACTGCGGATCATTTGTTCATTACTTTTGATCGGCTTGAAGGAGGAGGACGGGAACTGCTGGATACACAACTCTGGCGCAGCTTGCCTGCTGTGCGTAACGGCTGCGTATATGAGGTGGATTTCATGGCTTGGATGAATTATGGTGTATTGTCGCATCAGCGCAAGATTGAGGATGTGCTAAAAGCGTTAGGTTAAATTAGAAGCTGGACCATAAGAAGAATAGGACAACAAGTGCCACTATACTGCTGACGCGGGTCATTAGTAAATAAGCCTCACTCGGCTCAATATTACCTTTCACCATCCAACCATATCTCATGTACCATCCGAATCGTGGAAAAAAGATGTTAAGCAGTGCTTACAGCACAAAGAGGAACATAAAAAAACCATGATTTATCACTCCTTTATGTAATGTATACGTGAGACTGAATGGAGGGTGCCCAGCTCAGTGTGAGTTTCCATATATTTATTTAAGCTTAGGCAATATAGACTGATAAAAATGAAAATTGCTTAAGGAGATGATAAATCGTATGGAACATACAGGGCTTTTTTTCGGAGGGGGAGTAGGTGTTATGTTCTTTTTAATTTGGCTTATATCTATTGGATTGGGGATCTACTTTTTCGTCCTGCTTGTAAAATTGGCACGTAGAGGAATAGTGGCCTTAGATTTATACATCTACGCTAAAAATCGTGAGATCCGTACTCGTTACGAGTCGGCGCAAGGCAGGTCAGATGAAATTTAAGGCCATTAAATGATAATGATACATAGAGTATGAAATACCCTAGCTGCCTCAATAGGCGGTTGGGGTATTTTTTGCGGATATATGCAGGACTGTACTTTCGATAAGGTGTGTTTAGCGGTGTACTGTTGTGTTTACATAAAAAAGAGTTCGAAAAATAAAAAAACGTGTTTCTAAAAAAGGAGGAATTGATCGATGTCTAACCAATATACGATGCAAGATCCTACCACTCAGTACACCAAGGCTGGACCTGAATTTCAACAGCAGCAACAAGAGCCGGGGCTCCAGAAGGAGATGAATCCCGTTCCTGATACAGGTGAAGATACCTATCAAGGCACCGGACGTCTGACTGGACGTAAAGCGATTGTTACCGGGGCGGACAGTGGCATAGGTCGTGCTGTTGCGATTGCTTTTGCTCGTGAAGGCGCAGATGTTGTTCTATCCTACATGCCAGAGGAAGAAGCGGATGCAAAGCAGGTTCTCAAGCTGGTGCAGGAAGCAGGACGTACCGCAATCGCCATCCCGGGCGATCTGAAAGATGAGGAATACTGTGAACAGCTCATCGATACTGCGGTTAAGCAGCTAGGTGGGATTGATATATTAGCTAATATTGCGGGCAAGCAGCAATTCGTCTCAGACATCGCTGATCTTACTACGAAGCATTTTGACGATACATTTAAGACGAATGTGTATGCCATGTTCTGGCTGTGCAAAGCGGCAGTGAAGCATATGCAACCGGGTAGCACCATCATCAACACTTCTTCCATTCAAGCCTATAAGCCCTCGCCGATTCTGTTGGACTATGCGACGACCAAAGCTGCAATAAATACATTCAGTAAATCACTCGCTCAGCAAGTTGCCCATAAGGGGATTCGAGTTAATGTAGTGGCGCCAGGTCCCGTGTGGACACCTCTTCAGGTAGTGGGTGGGCAACCAGAGGAAGTGCTGAAAGAGTTCGGTGCGAGCACACCACTTGGTCGTCCGGGACAGCCTGCAGAGATGGCTCCGGCATATGTATTTCTTGCCAGCCAAGAATCGAGCTATGTCAGCGGCGAGACACTGAATGCTAACGGTGGAACTCCAACTCCATAAAAGGCTCGCGGAATATTGATATTGTAAATATAAGCGAATCTTACAAAAGTACCCTACTAATTTCAGCTGTGGGGTGCTTTTGTTTTTATATAGAGAAAGGAGTATTATAGAATTTGATACTTTTTATCCCATTATTTGCATGGAATATTATCTACAACTGATCAAGATTGTCGAATACATAGATTTCCTGCGATTACCCGAGAAATATTTGAGTTGGAACTAAATTAGAGTTTAGTGTAAACCATAGAAAGAACTAGGAGCTGTGTCATGCGTAAAAAGAAACTGGCAATACTTATCATTTCCTTTGTCCTAATTATAGTGTGTTTTCCATCAGGAGCAGTCTTTGCTGATAAAGAAAATGGAGCTGTAATGGATAGTGGAACAAAGGAAAGGCTGATGGAAAAGTATGATCTTGTAGAGCCTGAACCCGCAAATCCATCATCACATTGGAGTCAAAATGATGTTGGAGTCAGTAACCGTATTGCTATATTTGTTAGTATCAGTAGGTTGTATCTGCATCCATATGTATTTGTAGCACAAGAAATGATTCATCATTTGATGAATCAAAGTGATCAACATAAATGACCCATGAGAGGGTCATTTTTTATAAGGATATAAATTAATCGTTCGTTACCTGTATATCTTTCAAAATATAATCCCAGCTATCATAATCGTTCATATCATCAGGAACTTCTAACACACAAACATTATCAATATCCCATTTGATTTCTCGTATCGATGTTAATTCACGAACGGGATTAAGGATAAGAACAGTAAATTCGTTCGGCTTTAATATATCAGACAAAATCGCTTGTAGCTCTACAGCCTGTTCATATGTGGCAGACCATCTAATGAATAAGGTTTTTTTACTGTTGATTAACTTGTCCCAAAATCTTTTAATTCGTAAATCCAGCTTCGCTTTATATGTTGGGTAGGTTGTTGACCAATGTTTACCCATGGTGATTGGAAAATCATGTACAGAGATGATGTTGTAAAATATATCGCGAATAAAATAGGATTGTACTAAAGCATTCTTGTTCTCATTAGGATAGACAGGTAATCCATCCTCCAGAAAAAAATGTGTATCCGCAAGTATTTGCAGGTTTATTAATCCCATGAAGTTTTCAAATCTGTTCTTAAAGAGTTTATTAACATCAGCCAATGAATAAGAAACCATCCAATCAAGTGGCATAGAGAACTTTCTCAAGTTATTTCTTTGCATATTTATAGCAGGAGCACAAGACATACCTAAGCTTACTATTAAATCATAGCTCTCCTTTACATCTTGTAATTTCATGGACTCACCTAATTTCCATCTGGAAAATATTAATGTCGTTGTAACAGCAAATAACCGCTAATCCTTGAAGTTTTTTTACGAAACACCACTCTAAAACCAACATCGTTGTCTAATAAACAAGCTAAGGCGGTGTCAAGTAACCCATTGGGTCTCAAGCTAGGTCTACAAGGCTCGGCATTTCCAATGATGCGGACAGAAATTATTCTACGTGCAGAGCCGCGAACTAAAGGATTTCTGCTCCAAGTGATCAATACTAAATCAGGTTGACGCGTCGCCATTCTGATCTACCCCTTTCTATTAAGCTTCTCTATATTAAATGCACAATAGATTTTAATGTGCTAAACAGAAGCGGAGTATTGAATTCACAAGGATATATTTGAAGAGGGAAATAAAAATGAACACCCTAAGGTGTCCATTGAGAGTCATTATTTTTCAGTTGCTGTATTACCCATTGAGATAGAAATTCTATTCCAGCTGTTGATTTGATTGATGATTAGAACAAGGTCAACATATTGTTTCTCGTCGTAATGTTCACGTACTCGCTTATATAGATCCTCAGGAACTCTTTTGGTAGGGATTAGAGTAATATGTTCAGCTAAATCAAGAGCAACCTTCTCTTCAGGTGTATAAAAGGTACATTCATTCCAAGCATTTAAACAATAAATGCGTTGTTCCGTTTCACCCATTTTACGAGCATCGCTAGTATGCATATCTATACAGAAGGCACACCCGTTAATTTGAGAGACTCTAATTTTGATAAGCTCTCTTGTGGTGCGATTGATTGTAGATTTTTTGGTGTATGTCTCCATATCCATCATAATTTTCATAGCATCTGGAGCAATTTCATAATAAGGAACTCTTTGACTCATAGGGCAAAACTCCTTTGGCTTTAAGTAACTACAATTATACCTCAATACGAACATTTGTGCTACTTTTTATGTCGAGAGTTGATGCGTATACGACGTTAAAGAGGAATACAAAATGTCTTAAAGGGGATTAGTAGGTAGTATTACCTTATTCCGAAATGCATAGTACGACGCTTCAGGTTCTTGTATAAACGGTTTTGTATAAGAACGATGCCCCTTTTTTAGAAGATAAGAACGAGCCCAATAGCTATAAGAGGGATGATAGTGGAGTTCTTCAATGTAATTCGTATAGGACGGATGGGGTTCGAACCAATGACCCCTACCCTGTCGATACGCCTTGAGTAATCATCAAGGAGTTATCGGCTTCACTAGAGGCGGGAGACTTTGAGCAAGTAGCGTATATCTTCACTAACAGCAAGAGCGAAGCAATAATGTGCTATAGCGATATGAATAAGTTAGATGTGACTGAACTAACTACTTTTCTGAATTCAGACAACATTGTTATTCCTATAGAGATTGAGCCGGGAGTAAAATCACCAATAGTTGGAAAAATTACAAGCAAGATGTTTAATGCTCATGATGGAGAAAAGTCACTCATTGTGTGCATTCAGGAATAGGATATGGGCTGACGCATTAATAACTGCTGATCCTTCAATTAAATAGTTCATTCAAAACCGTAATGATTTTTTCCTTAGTTTGTGGCAAACGGTTTTCAGCTCCATCTGGATGTAACGGTTCACCCCAAGTAAAGCCATCTCCTTCGTATCTTGGTATGAGATGCATGTGATAATGATTTAAATCGTTGAATGTCCCGCCATCTTGACTCACTCTAATACCGTCTGGTTTATATAAGCATTTTAAGACAGTTGATAGCATTTTAGAGGCGTCCATGATGCTGTAAGCCGTTTCTTGGTCAATTTCATCGATATCCAAGTAGTGTTTTTTGGGAAGGATTAGCGTGTGCCCTTCATTAAATGGAGCAATATCAAGAACACAAGTAATTCGTTCGTTTTCAAATATTATATTCAAATTAGGTTCAATTCCATTTGCAATCCTACATCCCAAGCATTCCATAGCATCACCCCGATAAAAAGATTTTGTTGTTATTTACAGATAATTCGATTACCTATTAAATTATCCTCCTACACTTAATACCCTCGACAGTCTAGCACTTTTTTTCTTTTGAGAGGAATGGTTTCGTTAGATGATGCGCAGTACTATGATACGGTGGGGATATCAGGCTACAGGGGATTTGATGTTTGAAATTATCATCAGGCAAGCTTATTCAGGAGCATGACGTTCTGAAGACGAAGATACTGGAGAGATGGCACTAGTTCTACAAGCTAAGAACAAGGCGTGTGTAAGAGGTCTGGCGGTTGAAAATAAGATCATTGGTCTAGGTGATTTGCTGGATGTTTGTCCTGATGGTGTCTGGACTATCGTTGGTAACGCTGGAACTTCAGCGTTGCAGGATTGACGCATGCTGTGCAATAAACAAAGAAAAAAGACTCATAGCGTTGATATATGAGTCGAGTTAATTTAACAAGTCATCAGTCCAATGGAGTTAATAACCCTACTCATTAGGATTTATAATAGCTAACACCTGATGATCTTCCCAAATACCGTTAATTCTAACATTTTTCATTGCTATTCCTTCCTTATGAAAACCTGCTTTTTCTAAAACTCTTATAGAACCGATGTTGTGCGGTTGCACTCCAGCTTCAATTCTGTGTAAATGAAGGGTGTTAAAAGCATAATTGACGATTAACTTAACTGATTGTGTGGCAAAACCATTTCCATTATGTTCTTGATCTAAGAAGTATCCAATGAAAGCACTTTGAAAATCTCCACGCATAACTTGGAATAAACTGATGGTGCCAATGAGTTGAGAGTTGTCTTTATAGATACCAAAATAGTATTCGATATCTTTTTGTTTATTTTGCTCCCGTTTTACTATTAATTCTTGCTGTGCTTCTAAAGACCAGTAGTTATCAGAGCGAGTCGTAGAATAATTTGAAAAAAATGAGCGATTTTTATTTTGCATGAGAAGTAATTCCTCAGCATCCGAGAGAATAAATGGTCTAAGAATAATATTTTCACTTTTTAGCATCTAATCTACCTTTCATTTGTTTAATACTTGACATTATATCAGAAAATATAATGGTGGAAAAATTATTCATAGTATTAATTAATGCACAGTACGAAGATACAGGGGCAGAGTGGCTTATTAACTTGATTGAATACCATGATACTCTAGTAAGTGAAGAAGATGAAAATGCGGAGGTCTTCATGATGAGTTGACAGCAACAGAAGCCCGCGCAGACGCAACAGAAGCACGGGGGCAACAGTTGAAAGAGGCTGTAATAGCCCTATTAACCAGCCTTGAAGACAACACTCCGAATGAACTTAGTGAAGAGATACGAATCAAAGAACTGTTACACACCCTTTACCCAGATACCCCAGCACCCAAGGAGGGCAGCTCATGAACCTAGTGAAATTAAAAGATACTATTGAGACCTTAGATAAGCTAAAGGACAGCTATAATGATGTGCGCTTGTTGATTGCCGACCAAGTTAGAGACAAGCAAATGACTGAAGCGAAAAATAACTTTGAGAAATTGGAGTGCTTAGGGAAAGCGATTGATCAAATGGATGAAAGTCCAAGTATAATGACTGGAACAGAGAAAGAAGCATGCATACGGCTGCAATCTGTATTGCTGGGATTCTGGCATTAGCTGTAGTCGTTGCTTTTTTCATAATACCCAAATTTGAGAGGAGCAATTATAAATGAAAAATCAAATAGCAGCGCACTTCAATAAACAAACGAAGGACTCCAAAAAGGAGCTTGTACAGTTCCACGTAAAGGGCGATGACGAAAAGAAGCCTGAACTTAACACAATGACTAGATCGGTTTTTTGTGTTGAGTAAGACGGTGTAGAACAGGCATTGACCACAGAATTCAGTAAGAGCACGAAGGATGCCAAGGCGATGAAGAAGATCGTGAGGAGCCAAGAAAAGGCGTACGAGACAAGGTTAATCCAGACGGTACGATTGAATTGGAAGACAAGGATCAACTCACTCTGGAGGAGGTAGCTGCTGCAGGGGATAAAATATAGGATATTTAAGTTTTTTGTCTTTTGAGGAGAGAGAGCCAGTGACAACTGCAGCTTGGTCAGACTCCCCAAAAGAATTTACTGGAGTTACAACTGATCAAATCTCCAACATAGCTATTCATAATGTAGATACTCAAGCATACCGCAATAACTTTTGAGGACGGATAGAACAAGTGGTGAATCGCATGCCTAAGATGGAAGGGTTCTTGATTAAAGAACGATATATGACAACAGAGTATGATTATATTACTCATGAGGAAGTGAAGGGTGATTGAACCAATATATAAGACTACTTCTGATTATCCCTCTGTACTCACAGCGAAGGAAATCCAACAAATACTTGGTATAGGTGAACGTCAAACATATGAACTATTAAACTCAGCTCAAATTCATATCGTGCGGGTCGGAAAGATGATAAAAGTCTCAAAAGATATATTTCTTAAATGGTTATAGGGATAAAGAAAGTGGTGCCGATTAAGGCACCACTTTTGCTTTAGTCTACTACAGGGTGCCATAATGGTACCAATTCGTATTTCACTCAAAACCTAATTATCCCTAAACAAAAGAAAAAGCCTTATATAATAAGGCTTTTTCAGTATAGGACGGATGGGGTTCGAACCCATGACCCCTACCCTGTCAAGATAGTGCTCTCCCGCTGAGCTACCGTCCTGCGACGAATTTCATAATACCATACGATAGAGTAGGAAGGCAATTCTTTTTTTACAATCTATAGGGATGATAGTTTACATAGTCTTTAAAATAATAAGAAAAGGGGATGCCCCTGACATCCCCTCGCACCGTCTCAGATAAAGAACGGGAGTAGAAATATATCGCTTATTCCGAAAAAAGGGATGCGTCGTGGAAAGAAGCGGCGTCTTGGAAAAAAGCCAGGCCGAAAGCCGAATTGTCTATACGCCGATTCGTGTGTAGGCATTCCGTTTAAACGTTCTATCATTTCGTTGCTGGGAACCGCTAGAGTAACATAGTTTTGATCTACATGGGCAATAAAGCCATCGAAGGACTGACCGTCAGTCGTTGTAATACCAACGTACTTGTTCATACAATTCCAACTGACCTGTTGATGTAAATTTGCATTTGTATCCATGAATAACCTCCTCAATTGAATAACCCTGATAACAGTCTATGGTCCGTAGCCTATAACGTTCACGGCGTTAGCCTAGAGGGCAACCATAAAATTCGGGCTATTTTGTGTGAGGAGGTTAATAACGAAGCGGAATCACTGTCCCATCGTATAGATCAAGTCTTTCTTACCCGTAAGCGGGGAGTCATTTAAAAAATACAGCTTATCGCCACTCCGTTTCACGAACTTCAAAGTATCTCCTTTGTAAGGAACATCGTTATTTTCTGCGTACTCCTGATCCTTTGCAGTAAGCAGCTCCTTGTACAAAAGCGTTCGCTCGCCTGTTTTGCGGTCGATTAAGGTAAGCAATCCTTTTTGATTACCACGGAGAAGAAGGATATCGTTATCAATGCCTTCTATATAGTAAGCATCTTCTTCTGTGCCTCCCAATTTCAAAAGATCTAAAGTAGCTGTTATATTACCCGTGCCATCCTATACGAATCGTAGGGTGTTGCCATCATGCAATAGCAGATTGTCGTCAAACGGTTTGAGAACTGCATCTCCTCTGAACTGGTAGGCGAAAGTAGCCTTGCGTAGTAACGCGCCATTCTTGAATACGAGAGTGACAACGCGTGTATTGATATGGGGTTCTCCAAAAGAGTCAGTAATCGTAATGACAAGCAGTCCACCCGGTGTTTTATCAATCTGCATTCCTGCCCAGTCAAAACTAGTTTGAAGTGAGGTGAGAAGAAGTACTTTATCCTTGCCCTGAGAGACATATAAGTCTCCATTAGCTTTAATGAGCGTATAAGTACGCCCGCCATAGGTTTCTGTAAATACGTTGTAGGTTTTTAGATCGCTCGCTAATAATGTATTAGTTTTGGGATCCAGATGGAGATTACTACCTTCGAATGCTTTAACGATGAAGCGAGCGGGTACATATATGCCGTCTTCTTTAGATTTAAAAGGGGAACCGCCTAGAGCTACGGTTTTCCCGTCAAGAACACCATTTTGACTTCCAACTCGAACCGCGAAGCTTTTGGCCCAGCCTTTGAATAATGCGCGTTTGCCGGACTTATCCCATTCCATCTTCAGACCCGCATTCTCAGCGATCCCTCGAACATCTAAGTAGATTACGCCATTTTTGAGTACCGCCGGACCTCCTATGGTTCCACCAGGAATACCGAATTGATAGTAAACCTGCGAAGAGTTCGACGCAGAGGCGAGTGAGACAGTCTGGTGCTCGGAATTAGATTGCAGAGTAGTTGCTGATGCTGAAGTAGGGAGAAGAAGAATAGAGAGCATTACAGCTGATAGCAATGATTTTAAGTATGTAGAGTTCATATTAGTCAGCCCTTTCTTTTAAAAAGAGTAAAAATTATCCATTATCTGTTTGTTTGACGCTGAAACGATTCTAAAAGTTGCGCCGTATATTTAGCCAAATGCTTTTTTATGGAAATACTCCTTAAGCGCTTATGATAAAATGGATAGTAATGTACAGCCGTTGGATAAAAATTGAAAGAAAAAGGAGCTTGAGATCTTGCCGCAAAATGAGCAGAAAAAGGATTCTTCCACGCCATGGAAATGGTTGGGGGGCGGGGCGGCGATGCTCCTGTTTAAAGGAAAGGCGATTTTGTCCCTTCTGAAAATAGGTAAAATAGCCGGGCCGCTAATTTCGATGATAATTTCGATATGGGCGTATGCGTTGATATATCCGTGGGGGTTTGCCGTGGGTTTTGTTCTGCTCTTGCTAGTCCATGAATTAGGGCATGTAATAGCAGCTAAACGAATTGGGCTTCCAGTTAGCGCTCCACTGTTTATACCATTTTTGGGAGCTTTAATCACAATGAAAAAACAGCCGCTGGATGCGAAGACGGAAGCTTATATTGCTTTTGGAGGTCCGATTTTAGGAACCATTGGGGCTACTGCCGTTTTTGGGGCCGCTAATTACATGGATAGTCCGCTACTCTATTCCTTGGCTTATATAGGTTTTTTGCTTAATCTGATCAACCTGCTGCCGATTCATCCGCTTGACGGTGGCCGTATTGCTACTGCGGTTACGCGTTGGCTGTGGCTTGTGGGACTCGTGGGCGGTTTGGGCATCATCATATATATGCGTTCGATCTTATTCTTTATTATTTGGGCATTATTTGCTTACGATCTGTATAACAAATATGTTAAGAGACGTTCTAACAATCGTATTTATTCTGTAACGAAGGGTTTCTTAATTCCAGTAGAGCCACTTAGAGATGCAGGCTACATGATTCCAGGGCCAGAGCATAGAAGAGATTTACCTTTTACCACCTACAGTGATTTGGAAAGACAGCAGTATGTAGGGGTGCGATGGGATCAACTAAACTACATTGGTAGAGCTGCACTTCCTCAGCAATGCATAATTGAAAAGGTGCGTATCTCGCAGCTGGAGCCTGTGACCCTAGAGAATGGGATGCATCTTAAGATGAATTGCGATATTAGCTATACGGTCTACGAGAATGATAAGTATTACGATGTGCCAGCCAGCTCACGCTGGAAATATGGCATCGCTTATTTTGTATTAGCTGGTTTTCTGGCAGGGATGATGTACATGGTTCATGTCATTGGAAATGTGAATCTTTAAGGATTAGAATCAGGGAATGAAGTTCTCCAATGGTTTATAAAACTCTTGAACCGTCAAAGCTGTAAAGAGAATAACCGCAGTTGAACGGTGAAAGGAGTATGACCATGCCTAAAATTATGAAATGGGAAGTCGGCGTTTGTCTGTTGTTACTGATGGTTTTGGTAGGTTGCTCCGAGACCAAGCCAACAAAAGTCATGGAAATCAATGAGATGACGAATCTAGATGGAAAACCTAAAGGTCAGTACCCTCCATTATCGCCAGTGATGCAAGACACATACAATCGTTCGATTCCTGAAGAAGTCTATACTGTAGATTAGAGCAGAGACAGAAGACGGTTTCTCATGCTCAGGCTTTTCTTTCTAGTCAAATTTTTATATAATAGACAACTATCGTTGGATACATAGAGAGAGGAGTTTGCGACTAACATGGCGGCAGAAATCTTACGGGTTACTACAGAGGAACAGCTTCGGATGGGGCTGGATATTCGTACTAAAGTATTTGTAGAGGAACAAATGGTACCGGTTGAGGAAGAAATTGATGAATACGATGTTATCGGTCCGAATGCGCACCATATTCTGATTATAGATGAAGGAGTGCCTGTCGCTACAGGAAGATTGATTTACTACAAAGCAGGTACAGCCAAAATGCAGCGTATCGCCGTGCTGAAAGATTATCGAGTTAAAGGATATGGACGTGTTCTGTTGCTGGCTATGGAAGAGCTTGCTCGGGAACTTGGACTGGAAGCTTCGATTCTTGATGCACAATGTCAAGCTGAGAATTTCTACAAGAAGCTAGGATATGAAGTGATTTCTACGGAACCTTTTTATGACGCAGGCATTCTACATGTACGGATGCAGAAAACTCTTTAAAATTAGCGCACATAATTTACCGTTCCATGAAGCAAGCTAGGATGTGCCTTATGATGGCAAATTCTACTGCAAGGGGCGAACTAAAGTGCCAAATAACGAACGCGAAAGTTTCGTAGCCGTACAGAAAAATGGAGATGGAGATCTAACCAGTTTCCAGACCTCCACAGGACGTGTCTTGGCGTATGATCAAGCGCTTCAAGAAGTACAGGCCGGAAATATTGCCGGAGTGAATGCTTTTAAAGGTAAAGACGGGGAGACTTATATTCGCGGCGACGCGGATGGGGATCCAACCAACAATTTGGATAATCTTCCGACATTCTCATAGTTCAAAAGGTAAAGACCGTACTAACGTCCTTGGACGTCAATGTACGGTCTTTTTTTATATAATAGTCAAAGTTTATAAATTAGATGCTGCTCTATAAACTCCATCTCTCCTGTAAGTCCGACGAATTGCGGTTGTTCATCACTGTAATGCATGAGCTTGATGATACGTCGAACATCCTCGGGTAAAGACAATAACTCCTCCAGCGTGGTGTGAACAACGCCTGATCCACCAAGCTGACAGTCATGCAGAATCATTCGGATGTCGCGCTCACGCACAAGGTTTATAAGTAGATCCGGTTGAAAAGTCATATCCGCACTGTAGAAAATCTCGTTATTTATTAAAAGAGAATAGCTATCTTTACCGGGAATATGCGGTGTATGTATGATCTCGAGCGAAAGAGAAGGAGCAAGCTTGTACGTAATTCCGGGTTTCATAGTTGTAACCTCGAAGATATCGGTAAGAGAAGCTACTGCATCTTGTTGATATAATCCACCCTTTAATGTGTTGTTCCATAGAGGCTCAACAAGCGTCTCAGGCAAAAGTAATCTCATCTTTTCCCCGTAGACGTGTTTTAGGGTTAGCGCTAGCTCTTCCAGACCTCCAACATGATCCGCATGAATATGCGTAATTAGAGTAGCATTTACGTCACGGAAAGATTTTTCAATGGTATGCATGGCAAGCGGAGCTGTAATCCCGCAATCAATCAGTAGGGTATAATTATCCGCTAGTAGCAAGCCATTGTTGTTAAAATAGTTTTTTGCAAAAGCATTGCCGGTTCCTAGCATTTGTAGGCTCAGACTCATAAGAAAGTACCCTCCTGAAATCACTGATAGCTAAATATATCAACTTTGAACAAATCCATAATATCATTTTTCGCAAGATGAATGAAATATTTACCTACAATTAGCGCAACTTGCTGAGACAAAGTAAGTATACATTAACAGTATGAATTATTTGGAGGGTTTCAAATGAATAGATGGAAAAAAATCACTTTATGCGTGTTTGCTTTTTCCTTAATGGGCGGTTCATTATTGTTCGCCGATTCCGTTAACCAGAAAATCAGGGTTTGGAACAACGGGAAGGAAATTGTGGACGGCGGTTATTTAATTGATGGGAAAACGTATATTCCCGCTAGAGAAGCAGGCGGGCTTGTTAGTTGGGATGGTTCTGGGAAAGTCTCGATTCTTAAGCCTAATGTTCATATTGTTCTTTTTAAGGATAATACGGTCTTTGGTAACGTCAACGTTGGCAAGCTCAAGATTAAGATATTAACCCAAGTAGATAGCTTAACAGAAGAAGTTTCAGCTGTGAAAGTAGCCATAACGGATCCATCTGGTAATGTTAAGGATATTCAGTCGCAGGAGCTTGAAGGCTCGAAGAAGGATAATTTCTGGTTTCCAACCTCGGAGTTTACGTATGATTTTAAAGAAACCGGGAAATATCGGGTGGGCTTTTATATGAAATCTTCGAAAAATGCAGATTATGTTCTTGTGTCAGAGAAGGTAATTACGGCACTCAATTGAGTGTTCTAAATTGACCTGAACTAATCTAACGTGGTACGATACCAGATGTAGGATAATACAATTCAAAGTGAGGTATTACAATGAGCGATCACAAACATGAGCATGGTGAAGCATGCGGTTGCGGGCATGATCACGACCATGAGCACGAGGAGTTTGTGCTGACCTTGACGAACGAGCAGGGCGAAGATGTAGAAATGGTGCTTGTAGAAACGTTCGACATAGGCGAGAAATTATACGCTCTGTTGTTAGAGCGCGAGAATCCAGAAGCAGACGGCATTATTCTGCGTATGGAAGAAGAAGACGAAGAAATGGTATTGTACAATATCGAAGATGAAGAAGAATGGAAAGCTGTTGAAGAAGCTTACAACAATCTGCTTGCTCAGCAAGAATAGATTTTAGCGACTAAATTAAGCTGTTCTATTGTGTATATGACAGTTGATGTTTATATACAGAAACCCGATACTTATTATGGTATCGGGTTTTTGTATAAATGAATGAAGTTTTTTAGGAAAATGATGGATCTTAGGATATAGGATCGGCTTCAACAATCACTTTTATGTTAGTGATGCTGCGGTCTTCAGGACCTTTAACCGGAAGGCCGATCTCCACATGGTCAATAATATAATCGATGTTATCCTGTGTGATTACTTCGCCAGGGAGAAGAATAGGAATTCCCGGCGGATATACATATATAAATTCTGCAATAATGTAGCCAGCAGATTCACGGAATGGAACTAACTGCGTATCCGCATAAAAAGCGTCTCTTGGAATCAGAGCAAGCTGCGGAATTTCTGGAACCTGAACCTTAAGCTCGTAAATTTCACCCTTGCTATAATGAATAGCGGACAACACCCGAAGTGCAGCTAATAATTTATCTACTGATTCTTGGGTATCACCTGGGGTAATAAGGCAAAGAATATTATACATGTCGCTTAGTTCTACTTCGATGTTGTACTTCTCGCGCAACCAGTTTTCGGTTTCGTATCCTGTGATCCCTAAATGGCGCACATGAATGTTGAGCTTAGTTGGGTCATGATCAAATGTGGCTTCTGTCCCAAGTATTTCTTTTCCAAAGCTGTACAGGCCTTCGATCGTATTAATCGTTTCGCGTGCATAGTTGGACAATCGAATGGTTCTTTCCGCCATTTCATGACCGTTCAGCGCGAGATTACGTCTTGATGTATCCAAGGACGCTAATAAAATATATGAGGTGGATGTTGTAGTCAGCATGCTCATAATGGTCTGTACCCGTTGCGGGTTAATCAGACCCGTCTTAGCATTTAGATTCAGTACCGAGCTTTGCGTCATGGAGCCGCCAAGTTTATGCACACTTGTGGCAGCTATGTCCGCTCCGGCCTGCATGGCCGATACCGGCAGATCCTCGTGAAAATGAATCAGTACTCCATGTGCCTCGTCCACCAATACGGGTACACCGTAACGGTGAGCCAGGTCGACAATCGAACGCAGGTCGGCGCATACACCGAAGTACGTGGGATTGATTACTAGAACTCCTTTGGCGTCTGGATGACGCCTTAACGCTCGTTCCAGCGAACTGGTCGTTATGCCGTGATCTATCCCGAGATTCTCATCCTGAACAGGCGAGACAAACACAGGCTTGGCTCCGGAGAAGATAATGGCCGACATTACAGATTTATGAATGTTACGCGGCACAATTATTTTATCACCCGGTGAGCAGACAGAGAGGATCATCGTCATGATGGCATTGCTCGTGCCCTGTACGCTAAAATACGTATAGTCGGCGCCGAAAGCCTTCGCAGCCAGCTTCTGAGCCTCCTGGATTACGCCAGTGGGCTGATGTAGATCATCAAGCGGTGCGATGTTGATTAGATCGATGGATAGAGCGTTATCGCCGATAAACTCACGGAATTCGGCATCGGTTCCTAGCCCCTTCTTATGCCCCGGAATATGAAATTGAACGGGATTGCCGGCGGCATGCTTTTTTAAAGCTGTGAAGAGGGGAGTACGGTGTTGATTCATTTAATGCTGTCACAACCTTTCGCGAATATTAAAATTTAAGGCAAGCATCAGTATAACAAAACAATCTACAGAATACTAGGATTTGGATGTGATAGAATGTCCACGAAAGCCGTGCAACGTACACATATCAGTCTGACATCACCATTTATTATGGAGATGTGGGTAATTATTTTTTTAGTTGAATTTGTGAAAGGGTCGCTTCTTGTCGCTTTGTTACCCGTGTATATGGAGAATATTTTGGGTCTATCTGTGACGGTAGTAGGTTTTGCCTTTGCACTCCAGTATTTGGGTGATAATCTATTCCGCAGTCCTTCTGGCTGGGTTATGGAGCGTATAGGATTTCGCTGGACCATGACAAGTGCCTTATTGTTGATCCTAGTAGCTGTTGGCATGATAATATATGCTAAAACAGCAGTTACGTTATCGATTGCTTGTCTTATTCTTGGGATCGGGACGTCCCCGCTTTGGCCTTGTGTGATGACAGGGATCACCGAATTGGCGGGATCTACTAAAAGCGGCAGCAGCGGGGCAGCTATGGGTGCTGTCGAGATGGCCTCGCTGGCAGGTACGGGAATCGGTCCGATCGTAGTGAATTTTTTGATGGATCATGGAGGACAAAGCTATCGTGTAGCCTTTTTGGTCCTGTTAGGTTGTGCAGCTGTTGTAGTTGTGGTGGCCCTATTTCTACCTAAGAGAATCTCGCCAAGTGGAACTCATGCCGTTGTAAGGGACATGCAGGGGCTCGGTGGAGTCATTGAGCGTAAAAAGATTAGTCCGTTAGAAAGTATAAAAAGAACACTGCATCAGGTTAAGACGACGCTTAAGGTCAGTCGATGGTTATATCCTGCTTTATTTCTTCAGGCTTTTGCCATTGGCTTGATGACCCCTGTAGTTACTTTGTTTGCTCGCACAGAGCTTCATGTTAGTCCAAATCAGTTTAGTCTTCTTCTGATTGCAGGTGGGGGGATTACGGTGCTTGCTCTGATTCCAGCTGGTAAGCTGGTGGACCGAATTGGAACAACTGTGTTTCTGAATATCGGCTTTTTGCTCGCGGCCTTTTCCCTTGCTCTGTTCTCACAGGTCCGCTGGCTACCGCTTGCCTTTATCGCGGTGGCTTTGGTCGGTATAAGCTACGCGCTTATTCTCCCGGCTTGGAATGCCTTTCTAGCCAAGCAAGTCCCTAAGGGGGAACGAGGGACTGTATGGGGGCTATTCTTGACGCTGCAAGGCTCTGGGATGGTGGCAGGTCCGGTACTATCAGGGAGACTATGGGACCATGTAGGTCATGGCGTCCCGTTCCTAGTAAGTGCAATTGTAATGCTGATGCTCTTCGGGCTGCATTTGCTCATTGTGCACAGAACGAAGCTGAAATTTAAACCTAGTTGATCTGAAATGTGAAAAGCCGCTGACACCTGAGAATTAGGTTGTCAGCGGCTTTTTTTAGAAATTAAAAGACATTCGGTATAGCGTTAAACGATATTTTGTGAATGATAATGCCCCAAAAGGACCGAAAGGAATAAAAAATTCCGATTAGCGTTTGGAGAATGTCTGTTGGGGGTAAAAATAGTCAATAAACCAAGTTACCGCTACATAAACTGAAGTATAAAATAAGACTAAGACGAACGCAAAAAGTAATGCTTACTTGAAGAGGTCCGGCAGCCATAAATACTCTGAAATGGAACGAATGGTGTTGACTTTGCAGATGTGAAGCAGTTAGGGGGGAGTGCCGTGAACAAAAACGACGAGGTGGAGTATTGTAACCTGGAGCTGCGTTTCGACAGACAGCATATCCAGGACCTGATCAAGGATTTGATTCAAAAAGGTTATTCCCTATATTGGAGCGAGAACGATCAGGTCTTTGTAATTTCAGTCCGTACCGGCCGTAAATTGGTGAAATTACGTTTTCAAAGGATCAAAGACGGCTATAAACTCGTGGGTGACTATATGATTCGTGATGCTCGCTTGTCTGAATGGATGGAGAAATTAATTGGGGACATGCGGGGCCATGCCATTGTAAAACGTTTCCGAGACCGTCAGATTATTATTGAAAATATTTTGTTCGGCGAAGTGATACGTCTTGTCGAAATCTCGGGTTATCAGCAGCGGGTCTTATACCAGAAGGGTCCTATGCTCACCGATGAGGAGCTGACCAAGCTCTATTATTCTGTTGAAGGGGAAGAGCGGATTCGCCAGCGTAGAATTGAAGTGGATGAGCAGCTGGATCGATTAAATGATGCACTTAAGGCAGAGGATACGGTTCGCGCGGACAAATGCCGAGCTCAGCTTACTTTTTTGACGAAGGAATTGTATACGTTAGAATGGTAAACAAAGTGTCGGGCAAATGTTGCTTAGGGGCACCCCGAACTTCGGGGTGTCTTAGATTTGTGTGAGAACTTGCAGACAGGGGTTCACTTCTGGCGCTAAAAACGTTAAAATAGTCATTGTGATCATTTTCAGGTTGGCAATGGTTATGTCAATGAATTTGATCTCTCTTCGCAGGGCAGGCTTTGCTGTCTCTGATAAAGGGTGGTATTCTTATACTGCGAGAAATGGATTTCCCAAAAATATAGGGTGCAAAGGGTGGAGGACCAGATGGCAAAACAACAAATCGGCGTTATTGGCTTGGCGGTAATGGGCAAGAATTTGGCTCTAAATATCGAAAGCAAAGGTTTTTCCGTATCCGTGTTTAACCGCTCACCGGAGAAGACACATGATCTTCTTACTGAGGCGGAAGGTAAAAACCTCGTAGGCACATTTTCCGTTGAGGAATTTGTAGCTTCGCTGGAAACACCGCGCAAAATTCTGATCATGGTTCAAGCTGGTAAAGCTACTGATGCTACCATCGAGCAACTGTTGCCGCATCTTGATCAAGGCGACATTATTATCGACGGAGGAAATGCTTATTTCCCTGATACGGTTCGCCGCAGTAAATATCTGGAAGAAAAAGGCTTCCGCTTTGTCGGAACTGGGGTTTCTGGCGGTGAAGAAGGAGCTCTTAAAGGTCCTTCCATTATGCCTGGCGGTCAAGAAAGCGCGTATAAGCTAGTAGAACCAATCCTAACTGCAATCTCAGCTAAAGTTAACGGTGAGCCTTGCTGTACATATATCGGACCAGACGGTGCGGGACACTATGTTAAAATGGTGCACAACGGTATCGAATATGGTGATATGCAATTGATCTGTGAAGCTTATCAGCTGCTCAAAGACGTACTAGGTCTGGATGCAAAAGAACTTCACAACATTTTCAAAGAGTGGAATAGCGGTGAGCTCGACAGCTACCTGATCGAGATTACTACAGATATTTTTGCTCAGTATGACGAAGAAACTGGTAAACCAATGGTTGACGTGATCCTTGATTCCGCTGGCCAAAAGGGAACTGGTAAATGGACAAGCCAAAGCTCACTGGATCTTGGCGTACCTTTGTCCATGATCACTGAATCCGTATTCTCACGCTTCTTGTCTGCAATGAAGGATGAGCGCGTAGAAGCAAGCAAAGTGCTTAACGGACCAGAAACTACGCCATTTGATGGCGACAAAGCTGAATTCATCGAGAACGTGCGTAAAGCATTGTTCGCAAGTAAAATCGTATCCTATGCTCAAGGTTTCGCTCAACTGCGCGTAGCTTCCGACGAATACGGTTGGGATCTGAAATATGGCGAGTTGGCTAAAATTTGGCGTGGAGGCTGCATTATCCGTTCCCGTTTCCTACAAAACATCACAGATGCTTACGAGAACAATGCAGATCTTAAGAACCTATTGCTTGATCCTTTCTTCAAGGATGTTATGGACAATTACCAATCCGCATGGCGTAAAGTTATTGCTTCAGCTGTAACGATGGGTGTTCCAGTACCTGGTTTCTCCAGCGCATTGGCTTACTATGATAGCTATCGTACAGAAAGACTGCCTGCGAACCTGCTACAGGCTCAACGCGATTACTTCGGCGCTCACACGTTCAAACGTGTAGACAAAGAAGGCGTATTCCACCACAACTGGATGTCAGCAGAATAATCTAGTTTGTTACGGTATAAGCAAAAACGCCTTCGGTGTCCCTAAAGGACGGTAAGCGTTTATGCGAGAAATATAAGGATAATGTATAACGTGAAACTTATACTTTCTTATATTTTCAAAAAAAGTGGCCCGAATTGCTTCACCAGAAATGGGAGGCTTTCGGGCCTTTTTTATTGAAAATTTGATGTGTATTTACTATGTGAAGCAGATTGTCTAATGTTTTGACCCTGTGTTATGATATGACAAATATCGCGGTTGGAGGATAGACATGACTGGGGATACAGAAGAATATAAAAAGTTGAACGAAGAGCAAAGAAATAAGAACATTATTTTAGTAGGGATGATGGCAACAGGGAAGTCAACAGTAGGTGCTATTTTAGCTAGGGAACTAGGCTATGAGCTGGTTGATTTAGATCATGTCATTACTGAAACTGAAGGCAGAAGCATTGCGGAAATCTTCGCAGAAGATGGCGAGGAATACTTTCGAAGCGTGGAAACAGCGGTTTTAAAACGTATGCTAGAGTCCGAGAATAAATTAATATCCACAGGTGGGGGCGCAGTATTGGCGCCGGGGAATACAGCGTTAATGCTGAGTAAAGGGCATGTGGTTGCGCTGACGGCAACAGAAGAAGAGATTATTGCCCGCGTTAGTGGAGATCAGAATCGTCCGCTGCTCGCCGGCAATGCAGAAGAACGGGTTAGACGGATTATGGAAGACCGCCATGATGCTTACCTGTTCGCGCATTACACGGTCGATACAACGGGACTGACTGCGGCAGAAGTGTCGCAACATATTTTAATGCATTACCGCGGTTGAGCTTTTAAGAGAGTGTTTCATTCCATTCAATCATACCGCCGCTTAAATTTGTAGCATTAATGCCAAACTGTTGTAGATATTCGCATACACGCTGGCTTCGTGCACCGGAACGGCAAATAAAGATTACTTTAGCATCGCTTGGAATATCCTCTGTGCGATGTGGAATTTCTCCCATGGGGATATGCTGTGCACCGGGAATCATCCCGAAGGCAACCTCTTCGTCTTCACGAACGTCGATGAGTACAAGGTCTTCCCCTGTCTCTAGACACTGCCGCAATTCTTGCGGTGTGATTTGTGGAACATTATGCATGGTTGTGACCTCTTTTCATCAGAAGAATGGTTTAATGATAACACAAGCATGGATTACCCTGTCAAACTAGCACTACATACAACTATATCTACTAAGGAGAGTTTATATTATGGACGTTATTGTTAGGCCAACGCCATCTTTGCAGGGGGAATTCGGAGCTCTCTCTTCCAAAAACTATACCACTCGTTATTTACTGGTTGCCGCATTGTCAGAAGGTGTAAGTACGATTTATCATCCGGCACATAGTGAAGACAGCGATGCAATCCGTCGTTGTATTGCAGATTTGGGAGCTGTACTCACAGAAGATGATGAGAAAATTGTGATTCAAGGCTTTGGACGCAAACCGAAGGATGTTAAGGAACTTAATGTGGGGAATGCTGGAGCAGTATTACGTTTTCTAATGGCTGTGGCTGCGCTAAGCCCTGAGGTTACATTTGTAAATACGTATCCTGACTCTTTGGGCAAACGTCCGCATGACGATCTGATCGTGTCTCTAGAACAGCTTGGTGTAAAGGTAGAGCATAACGAAGGAAAACTGCCGATCACGATCCGTGGAGGTAAACCTGTTGGGGGTAAAATTACAGTTTCCGGTGCAGTCAGCTCCCAATTCCTAAGCGCTCTTCTGTTCCTGACACCATTGCTTGAAGAAGATAGTGAAATTATTGTCCTTGATGATTTGAAATCGAAGGTTGTCGTAGGTCAGACGTTAGAAGTATTGGAGCAGGCGGGAATTGTGGTTCATGCGGCGGATGATTACATGTCCTTTAAAGTGCCGGGTCGTCAAGTCTATGCGGCTAAGACTTATACAGTTCAAGGTGACTATCCTGGCTCCGCGGCTATTCTTGCGGCAGCTGCTGTTACAAAGTCGGATGTTAAGGTTCATCGACTTGTGGAACAGAGTAAACAGGGAGAAAGAGCCATTGTTGATGTACTGCGTATGATGGAAGTACCTCTTACTCATAATGAGGGGACGGTACACGTACAAGGGAACGGTGTTCTGAAAGCCGTTGAATTTGACGGTGATGCTGCAACTGATGCAGTGCTGGCTATGGTAGCTGCTGCTGTATTTGCTGAAGGTACTTCGCGATTCTATAACGTTGAGAATCTGCGATATAAGGAATGTGATCGTATAACTGATTACTTGGCAGAGTTGACTCGTGCCGGAGCCAATGTTGAGGAACGCCGCGATGAAATTATTGTTCACGGCATGCCAGAAGGTGTCGAAGGTGGTGTGACCATCAACGCACATTACGACCACCGTGTAATTATGGCTTTGTCAGTAGTAGGTTTACGTGCTCGTAAACCGCTCTTGATCAAGGATGCTCACCATGTTGCTAAGTCGTATCCGCAATACTTTGATCACCTGCGTGCGCTTGATGCGAATGTAGAGTGGGTACAATAGAAGTAAGGGGGCTAGCGAAACTAGCTTCAGTCTTCAGTGAAGTAAATCAGGATCATAAAGTGTAACTATGGAAAGGGGCACTATGTATGAGCTTTGAGAATCCAAGCCGGGAGCAGATCGGAGATATCCTTGCTTCTGCCGGTAATATTGCAGTTGTTGGCCTGTCTGACAAAACAGACCGTACCTCCTATATGGTTGCGGGTGCTATGCAAAGTCGGGGATATCGGATTATCCCTGTAAACCCTTTGGTTGACGGTGAAATACTGGGAGAGAAGTGCTATCATACGTTGGCAGAAATTCCAGAGCCGGTTGACATTGTCAATGTGTTCCGTCGTAGCGAACACTGTGCTAAGGTCGCACAGGAAGCCGCTGACATCGGCGCACGTGTGCTCTGGCTCCAGCAGGGGATTATCAGCCAGGAAGCCGCTGAAATCGCCGCTGAGCACGGTATGACGGCGATTATGGACCGCTGCATCAAGGTCGAGGAAGCGATCACGATGCATGGGCGTACTCGGGCGTAAGTTCGGTCAGAGAGTGTAGTCGAAGTCTGTACAATTTTTAATGCAAATCACTATTTGAACTTGTTATACTGAAGTCAGACGAAGAACGTCCTTTATCCGCATGATTTGCGGTGAAGGGCGTTTTTTTTATTTTTATAGGGGAGGATACCATAATGGAATTTGAAGAAGCACATGGTATGTTCATTAACAAGCACTTGACTGAAAGATCAGGAGAAAGAAGGGGGAGGCTTGTTAGAGGGCATAATTATGCTGAGAAGCTGTTCTTGCAGAATGTATGGTGGCCATTGTTTGAGAGTCTCGATGATTTGCATCCAGAATACGAAGTGTACGACTGGAACCGTAAATCTCAGTTTCTGGACTTCGCTTTTCTTCCGCAGAGCGGCAGCAGCCTAGGAATTGAGTGCGACGGGTTTCAAAGCCATGTGAAGGACATGGACCGCGAGAGATTCAACTATGCAGTGAATCGGGACACTTTTTTGACCGGAATGGGGTGGAAAATGATTCATTTTTCTGTTGATGATCTTCAGCACCGCCCTGAGGTGTGCCGGATGCTATTGCAATTGGTGCTGGCACCTCATTTGGCGCGCAAATCTGCAAGCGTGGATATTTTGTCCGAGGAGAAGGAGGTTCTGCGTTTGGCTTGGCGACTGGGGAGGGCGATTCGTCCGAAGGATGTGACCATGCATTTCAGTATTAACTTTCGTACGGCGCGCAGATTGTTGCACTCGTTGAGTGAGAAGGGGCTGCTAAAGCCTGTAACTACAGGAGAACGGGTTCGGCAATATGAAGTGAAAGCTATGCGACCAGATCAAATATGGTAGGAGTGGGAGAATAATTGCACTATATACAACTATATCAGACGTATAATTGTACTCTGATGGTTTAGTTGCACTTTGTACACTTATAATTCATCAAAGGTGAGGATAAAGATAAATTCATCAAAAATAATTGCACAAAGTACATTTATACAGCTCATAGTGTTTCTGAGACTGAAATAGCTGCAAAAAGTACAATTAACTTCGTTTTTGCTTGGCACAGGGACTGGAGGGGGTTCTAAAGAGGCACTGAAGTAGGCGCAGAAGTAGGGACGGAATGAGAAGCAGTAGCAGCCCAAAAACAGCAAATAATTCTTCGTTCGGGCACTTTTCTAAAATTTTAAAATAGCCGGACGTGCAACGGTTTTAACCGAATGTAAGATGGTTTACTCAAAACCTTTGGCGAATTGTGAGCTAAGACATGGCTTTCTTATGTGATTTTATAGTGGAGTAAGAGAATAATTGTTTATAAATAGACTGTTTTTTTCTTCAGTTTATTTTGACAAAAACACCCGCAGCGCGTACCATTCAATATAGAAAGAAAGGAGAGGGTAGCCTTGAATTGGCTCGGATCATTGCAGCAATTGGGCAGAGCCATAATGCTTCCTACCATGGTACTGCCGGCGGCAGCCATTTTGCTTAGTTTGGGCAGCTTACCTTGGTCTGCATGGGGACTTTCTTCGGTATCCGAAGTGGCTACATACGCTGGGCAGGGAATCTTTTATTTTATGCCTTATTTGTTTGCTGTGGGTGTAGCATGGGGACTATCCAATCAAGCTGGAACGGCGGGTCTTGCAGCGTTGGCTGGGATGTTCACTTACGACCGGATTGTTACCCATATGGGAGACGGGCTTGTACAACCTGCAACACTTATCGGAATTTTGCTGGGTATAGTCGCCGGTATCGCTCAAAACCGGTTTAAAAATATCAAGCTTCCAGAGGCGATCCAGTTTTTTGGAGGGTCGCGTTTTGTTTTGCTGTTCATGGGATTGTTTTCGGCTGGCTTTGCATGGGTGATGTTAGGGATATCTCCACTGCTGCAAAGAGGACTGGATGATCTTTTTCAAGGGATATTGCAGACGGGCGGATTTGGCGTTTTTATTTATGGGGTACTATATAGAGTACTGACAGCCTTCGGTCTTCACCATATTCTTAATAATGTGTTTTGGTTTCAGTTTGGAAACTTCACAACTCCTGATGGTAGCACTGTCGTTCAGGGGGATTTGCCACGTTTTTTTGCAGGCGATCCTACAGCGGGCATTTTTATGGCAGGTTTGTTTCCGATAATGATGTTCGCACTGCCAGCCATTGCTTTTGCAATTATTCAGGAAGCGCGCGAGGATTTGAAGCCTAAGATTAAAAAGACCTTCATGCGAGCCGCTTTGGTTTGTTTTCTAACTGGGGTTTCGGAGCAGATCGAATTCGCGTTTTTGTTTGCTTCTCCGTATTTATTCGCGGTACATACTGTAATGTCCGGTCTCGCTATGGTGCTGACCTACATGCTTGGAATTCACCACGGGTTCTCTTATTCAGCAGGAGCCATTGACTTCTTTTTAAATTTGCATCTGTCGCAGAGGGCTTGGCTTTTGATTCCGATCGGCATTGGTTATGGGATTGTATATTATAATTTGTTCCGCTGGGCGATTCGCCGTTTTCAGATCCCGACACCAGGACGTGAAGAAGGTTCGGAACTCGGGGATTGGGCAGGTAACATCCCTTATCAGGCACCGCTAATCTTAGAGGCGCTAGGTGGTAAGGAGAATATTGTACAAGTGCAGTCCTGTATCACTCGTTTGCGACTTACCGTCCATAATGATCGATTTATTGATACGGGGGCGCTTAAAGGTCTTGGTTCTGCCGGGATTATCAAGCTCGGTGGCGGTAATGTTCAGGTAGTATTTGGAACGTATTCAGAGCTGATCCGCGAGGAGATCAACAAGCTGATGCTTCGAGATTTGCCGCAGGTGCTGTTCAGTTCTCCGATGCAGGGTAGAATGATGCCCATTGAGGAAGTGCCGGATCATATCTTTGCAGCGAAGCTGGTGGGTGATGGAGTTGCATTTTTGCCGGAAAAAGGGGAGCTTACTTCGCCTGTATTCGGGAAGGTTATGCACGTCTACCCTACAATGCATGCCGTCGGTATTGCTACGCCGGAAGGGCTGGAGGTACTTATGCATATAGGGATCGATACTTCGCAGCTTAAAGGGCCATTTGAGGCGGTTGTAAAAGAGGGTGACAGCGTGGAGCCAGGTCAATTGCTGGTTAAATTCGACCTCGCTTATTTGCGTGAGCATGCGGCTTCACTGGCTACACCAATGGTGATTACGAATCCTGATCGAGTAAAATCATGGAGCTACGCTCCATTTAAAAATGTTAAAAAGGGGCAATCTTCTGTAATGTCCGTAGTCTTACATGAAAGTAACGTTGGAGGGATAGAAGGATGATACAAGGCATAGGCGCAGCAGCAGGTGTAGCTATCGGGAAGGCCTTTGTCTTACCGAACTGGGAGTGGAGCTTACCAGACACACAAGTGAACCCAGTGGATCTAGCTAAGGAGTTTGAGCGTTTATACGAAGGTATCCGTACCTCTAAGGACGAAATTGAATTCATCAAAAAGGAATTCAGAGAAGTGGTCGGTCCAGAGGAATCCAGCATTTTTGATGCTCATCTGGCGATATTGGATGATCCGGTGTTCATGAGTGAAATCCGGGGGATTATAGAACGCCAATATAAGGCGGCGGAAGTGGCTGTTAAGGAAGCAATTGATCATTTTGTAGCGATGTTTGATTTGCTAGATGATGAATACATGAAGGAACGGGCGGTCGACATCAAGGATGTCGGAAATCGTCTGTTAAAGCATCTTTTAGGTGCTCCTGAGGTTACGTTGCCATCCGATACACAGCCGTATATTCTCGTAGCGAAGGAGTTGTCTCCTTCCCAGTTAGCTCACTTGAACCCAACTTATGTTCTAGGTATTGTTACTATGATGGGCGGTAAAACCTCGCATTCCTCCATTATGGCTCGTGCGCTGGGCATTCCGCTCGTAGCAGGTTTGGAGAATAATTTGTCTAATCCTATTCAGACCGGAGATATGCTCGTGATAGACGGCGATACCGGATCTGTGCAAATTCATCCTGATGAGGTAACAATCAATGAATATGTTTCTCTTCGGAATAAGCAGCATAAAAAGAAAGAACAATTGGAATTGCTTGCTACTGTCGATGCCGTCACAAAAGATGGTGTTAACCTGCGGTTAGCCGGTAATATCAGCTCTGTTAAAGAACTGAATTTAGCGCTCAAGTATGGAGCTGAAGGTGTAGGTCTATTCCGCACAGAGTTTCTTTATATGGATCGCAGTTCTTTCCCGACTGAGGATGAACAATTCGAAGTGTATAAACAGGTGGTCGAGAAGGTAGGCAGCAATATGGTTGTGATCCGTTCGCTGGATATAGGCGGGGACAAGCATCTGGATTACTTCCAGCTACCAGAAGAACAGAATCCGTTCCTTGGCTATCGTGCTATTCGAATCAGCTTGAATCGACAAGATATGTTCAAAACTCAACTAACCGCCATTTTGCGGGCGAGTGCATATGGGAATGTAAAGCTAATGTTCCCAATGATATCTTCTGTAGAAGAAGTACAGGCAGCAAAAGCTGTATTGGAAGAAGTGAAGGCTGAACTGGAGCTGCGGGGCATCCCGTTTAATCGGAATATTCCAGTCGGTATTATGATTGAAGTTCCAGCTGCGGTTATGATTGCGGATTTACTGGCTGAGGAAGTTGATTTTTTCAGTATCGGTACGAACGATTTGGTGCAATATGTATTAGCTGTAGACCGTATGAATGAACAAATTGCACATATGTATCATCCATATCATCCAGCGGTTCTGCGCATGATTCGTATGACTGTAGAAGCAGCACGTAATGCAAAAATAGACATTAGCGTATGTGGTGAAATGGCGGCGGATGAGCGTTCTTTGCCACTTTGGCTGGAGCTAGGGATTAGTGATCTTAGCATGTCGCCACAGGCGCTGCTGAAGGTTAAACACCGTACCCTGAATACACTGGCTATAGATGCTACAAGGGTTGCAAAAGCTTGCTTCCATCATCGTACAAGCTCGGAGACGGAGGAAATCCTAAGTGCTTACGCTCAGAAAAGCGGTATTTCGCTTGGAACAAGCGTGGAAACAAAGGAGAAAGCCTCTTCATAGTTATCAAGCGTAACATCATCAAGTTCACATCAAGGTTCGGCATTCTTGCCGGGCCTTTTTCTTTTGTACCAGATCATTTGTAAAAAAACAAAACCGTTTGCGCTTCAGCGCAGTCTATACATAGAGCGAGTTGCACAGGAATGATTTTTACGTGAAGGCAAGGGGGGAGGACAGAACAAGCATGGAACACATTATTAATGACGAAATGGAAATTGTCGCTACGGATGAAGACATATTTTATGAGCTGGTAGCTGAGCAGAAAAGAAAGCTATACAGCATTGCTTACAGCTATTTGCGAAACGAGGCAGATTCGTTGGAAGTTCTACAAGAGGCAACCTGCCGCGCATGGATTAAACGTAAAAGTTTGAAGGACTCAGAGCGTTTTGCTCCTTGGTTAACACGTATTCTGATCAATTGCTGTAACGATGAGTTGAAGCGCAGAAAGAGGAATACAGTCACAGAAGTTGATCGAAGCGATATAGGAATTATGGAGATGAAAAGCGACCGCAGATTGGACATGGAACATGCGCTGGAAGGAGTAAAGCCAAAGTATCGCCAGGTGCTTGTACTCAAATATTACAAGGACATGACTCTTGCAGAAATTGCGGAGGTGCTCGATAAGCCGGAGGGAACCGTGAAGACATGGCTGAGCAAAGGTCTGAAACAACTGCGTGACAGAATGAAACGGAAAGGGGATCTATTTAATGGCTGAGTCTGAAGAAAAGCTGCTTAACGATTACTTTCAGAGAATCGATGTCGAGGCTGAGGAAATCCTGGAAGTTAAATTGGACGCCGCGATTCGCCAGGGGATGCAGTTAGGTAACCGAAAAGGGTCGTCTTTTAGAAAAAGATACACTGTTGTTGCGTTGGCGCTCCTAGCTATCGTCTTATTGATTATTGTCCCTTGGGCAAATCAGATGGCCAATCCAATACGTGCGCAATTACCTCCAAAAAGCTGGGGGCAGCTTGAAATGTTTAGACCCATTATTGCTAATAATCTGACCATAACATCAGCACTTGATGCGGGAATAATGAAGGAAGTGAATATTTCTTCAGCTGAGGTGGATGGAATAAAGTGGACGGTTAACGGAATCATCGCTGATCGAAGAGGCATTGCTCTGCTCTATACGATTCAGAATAATACAGATCAGAAAATGCAACTAATGGGCCTGTCTCTGAAAAAAAATTCAGAAGATAATTACGACCTCACAGGATATAGCGGGTTTAGCAATTCTAATGCACAAGAGGCAGGTTCTCCTGGGACGACTCGTATGTTAGAACAAATCGTCTGGAATAAATATCGAGATGATCTGACAGATGAGTTGAATATTACATTATCGCTATATCCAGTATCCAAGGACCCATCTGGATCGAGCAGTGATATAAAAAAGCTAATTGTTAACATTCCATTGGAAGCCAATAACAATTATTTTAAGGGAGAAATTATTGATCTGAAGGAGAGTCTAGCTATTGCCGGACAGAAAATCAAAATGGATAATGTCTATATTGGACCTACTGGAATTTATATGCGGGAAAACTTTGACGGAGATAATACAATGAGAATTTTTAATATGCTTTCACCTAAACTGGTCATCGGGAAGGGGGATCACCAAGAGGACTTAATGTGGGCTAGTGGGATGAATAATTATCACAATGACAATATGAGACCTGATGAGCCAATCAAATTAGAAATTGAAGGAATTTCAGCACTGGATAAATCTAAGGTGGAGCTTGTGATTAACACGGAAACCCAGCAGATCTTGCAGGCACCAGATAACAATTTAACGATTTCAAAGCGGATGGAGAACGAAGAACAGGGAATTCTGGTATTGGATTACTTTATCCCTAAAGAAGATAAGGAGGCGCTTGGCGGCAGCGGTTTTTCATTGGACGATAATTTTGTGGATAGCACTGGAAGCGGGCATTGGCTGGGAAGGGTCAAAGATGGCTACTCGGGATATAAAGAATTTAACGAAGGTACTAAAGGAACTACAATAACCTTTTTCTTTAACGTAGGCAAAGAAAAGCTACCTCAACCCTTGACCTTCAAATTTAATTCTTATCCAACTGTAATCAAGGAGAAGGCGTCCTTAAGAATTAAGTGAGCAGCCTAGATGTCGAACGAATCAAATCAAAAGCCCTGTTCTTCACAGCATTGTGAGAAACAGGGCTTGTTTTATTTTTAACCAATAGATGTGTATTGTACTTTATTCCCCAGCAAGTGCATCACAAAAGGCTTTGCCATAAGGCGGAAGATCCGGCGGGCGACGAGCGGAGATGATATGTCCATCCGTAACCACTGCTTCATCCTTCCATATAGCTCCGGCATTCTCCATGTCATCCCGGATGCCCGGTGTGGAGGTGACGGTTACACCTTCCAGAATTTTAGCGGAAATTAATACCCAACCTGCGTGGCAGATCTGCCCAATTGGTTTTTTAGCCACATTAAAATCCTGTACGAGCTTTAGAACGGCACTGTATCTACGGATTTTATCCGGAGCCCAGCCTCCTGGAACTAGAATACCATCATAATCAGCAGCGTTTAAATCATCCCAGGAGTACTCTGCTTTTGCTGGTACACCATATTTGCCGATGTACGTCTTATCTTTTTCCAAACCTGCCAAGTGAACCTCAGCACCTTCTTCTCTCACTCGGTACACGGGATACCAGAGCTCCAAATCTTCAAATTCATCGTCTACGAGTGCAATGACCTTTTTGCCAGCTAGTCTCATTTTGTTAAGCTCCTTTCGTACCACATGATCTTTCATATTCTATCAAATTTAAAATACGAAGTCATCTGATGGGTTGTAAATAATAGACGAATTGCCAATTTAATCATTATATGCAATTAAAGAGGGTTTTAATCGAGGGAAGTCGAATATAGAAATTGAAAAGTCATACTTTGTACTTATTTTATTTCTTGCAAGAGGTGTAGAAGATGTATACAGATAATTTAATGGAGAAGTTGTGCAATTGTGGTGGCCTCATGACCTTACATATGCATTCATTAATTTTTAATACGAAGGTGAAGATTACACATGTTCCTGTTTATACTTGTCCGAAATGTACTAGTTATGAGCCAATGTCGTTTATTAAAGCGGATCTAGGAAGGTTAGTGAAGGAACTGAGCGCGGATGTGCCAAGAAAAGATTTTTCATTTACAGAAAGAAATGAATTAGCTAGTGTCCTAAAAGAATCTTTGACAGAGGTTATTGTCGGGGGATTTCATGAATTAGAGGTGGTTATCCGAGAGACAATTCAGGCTAGAGTGGATGTGCTGCTCGATTTATACCGATTAGCTGAAAGGCTCACGGACCAGAATTGGATGGAAGAAACTAGTCGAAGACTGTCTCAATTAACGTTCCAAACGACTAAAAACGCAAATTATTAAAACATTCTGTGAAAATAATGAAAAACTTTCACGGAATGTTGGATTTTTCACTCACTTTTTGTTACGATAGATAGAAGTTACATGATTGTGCTCGTGAATAGGGAAACCTTCACTAGTCATAAATTGTAATTTAGGGTTACGTCTTCATCCTTGAAAGAAATTTTGAAAGGAAAATGAAGCGTTATCATTGCACAATTGTACAAAGTGTCGTATCATATTTTTAATTAGTCGAACGATAAAATTTATCGCAATGGAGAGAGTAATTTGACGGTAACCATTTACGATGTAGCGCGAGAAGCAGGCGTATCTATGGCTACGGTATCACGGGTTGTGAATAATAACCCTAACGTGAAACCGCAGACCCGGAAGAAAGTTTTTGAAGCGATTGAGCGTTTGGGATATCGTCCCAATGCCGTGGCGAGAGGACTTGCCAGTAAGAAAACGACAACCGTTGGGGTTGTCATCCCTGATATTTCAAACTCGATTTTTGCAGAAATTGCACGCGGGATTGAAGATATCGCGAACATGTATCATTACAATATCATATTGTGTAACGCGGATAAGCGCAAAGAAAAGGAAATCCGTGTCATCAATACGCTTTTGGAGAAACAGGTCGATGGTCTGCTCTTCATGGGTGGTACGGTAACTGATGAACATATCCAAGCTTTCCAGACTTCTGCAGTTCCAATTGTCCTATGTGCTACACGGGATGAGAAGGGGACTTATCCTTCCGTTGACATCGATCATGAAACCGCTGCTTTTGATGCAGTGAATACTCTGATTCGTCACGGTCACCGTGAAATCGCAATGATCAGTGGTACACTCCAGGATCCTGCGAATGGATATGCACGTTTTCATGGTTATAAGAAGGCACTTGAACAGGCTGGAATCGAATATCAAGAAGACTTGGTGCGTATCGGTAACTACCGCTATGAATCTGGTGTCGAAGCCATGAAGTATTTCCTTGGACTCAAGAAGAAGCCGACAGCTATTTTTGCTGCAACAGATGAGATGGCTATTGGTGCAATTCACAGTATTCAGGATGAAGGCCTGAAGGTACCGGATGACTTCTCCATTATTAGTGTGGATAACATCCGTATGGCTTCGATGGTTCGTCCATTGTTGACAACTGTAGCCCAGCCTATGTATGACCTAGGTGCGGTAGCAATGAGACTTTTGACGAAACTCATGAAGAAAGAGACGGTTGAGAATCCGCGGGTTATCCTGCCTCATGAAACGATTCTCCGCTTGTCTGTTAATCATCTGAATAAGTAATTTAAGAACTAAACAGTCATTCCGTAGAAAGCTCCTTTTGGAGCTTTTTATGTTTTTTACAGCGAAAATCATCGAAGGAGGCGTTAGTTTTGCATGAAATTATCGGATTAATTGGTGCGATGGATGAAGAGATTAAGCTGCTGCTAGAAGGAATGGAGAATAAAGAGACTAAGGTCAAAGCAGGAATACATTATTACATAGGAGATTTATTAGGGAAGTCAGTAGTGCTTTGTAAATCCGGGGTTGGCAAAGTGAATGCAGCAGCTACGACACAAATTCTGATTGATTCCTTTGGTGTATCACGTGTGTTGTTTACTGGCGTAGCTGGAGCTGTGCATCCTGAATTGAATATTGGAGATATCGTAATATCATCTACTTGTGTCCAGCATGATGTGGATGCAACGGCGCTTGGGTTCTCAAGAGGTGAAATTCCTTATCAGGAAAATTCCGTCTTTCAGGCAGATCATGCACTGGTTCTCCTTGCTGAGAGAGCGTGTAACAAGCTAGGTCAAAAGTACTTGGTCGGCAAGGTGCTTTCAGGTGATCAATTCATTTCTAACGTGGAGATTGTGGCCAAATTAAGAGAGGAGTTAGACGGAGCATGCGTGGAGATGGAAGGAGCGGCGGTTGCACAAGTCTGTGTGATGAACGCCACTCCCTTTGTCATAATTCGTTCGATGTCTGACAAATCTGATGGGTCTGCAAATGTTAATTTTAAGGAATTCACGGTAGAATCCTCAGGGCGCTCACATGCCATATTAGAATATATGTTGCAGCACCTCTGATTTTAGTACATAAAGCGCTGTCTAAAACGTACCCTGTCGAAGGTCTCCTGTGAGGACATAGGCACCTCTTGTCCAATGCGTACCATTAGACAGTTGGCTGGATGGGAGCAGATTTCAGGATCGTCTGTAGCATACCAAACCATATTTACAGTTTTCATTAATCGCTCCATCATTTGGCGATAAGCCCATACATCAAGCCCACTTCCTTTTAAATCCCAGTGCCAATAATACTCAGTTGTAAAGACAATACAATTCTCCAATTGCTCCTGCTCAAAAGCAGTGGAAATCAGCAGCCGGCCAAGTCCGGCTCCCCTGTAATCATTACTCACCTCAATGGCCCCAAGCTCAATTAGATCCATCATTCCACCCTGTGACCAAAGCTCCATTTCATCCGGATAATGAAAGGTGACATAACCTACGATAGTGCCGTTCTCTACAGCTGTAATAATACGTCCTTCTGGCAGGCTAGCAATCTCTACGAGAGCTTCTTGCTGTTCTATTGGCTTGCGGAAGGCATCGAGATCATGGTGCATGTGGAGGGCTTCTAGGTCCTCTGGAGACCGGGGACCGCTTACTGTAATTGTTCTACCTTTATATGAAAGCGTATGGGAAACAGGGATTTTACGATGCTCCATAGCCGTGCTCCTTTCAGATCATAAAATATGGAATGTAAACGTTTGCTATGTTATACTAATTCAGACATAAAAAATTCACATTCATTGCATTGACATCATTATCTAAGAGAAGAGTCTTACCCTTAAAGCTTAAATCAAACGAGTGAGGGAGGCAAGAGTGATGGGTCAAGTCCATAGCGAAATTTTGCCGGGCCGTGTACAGAGCTCCAATATGTCTGATTACACCCAGGCAGTAGCCGATTTTAAGTGGGAGGATGTTGAACGTAACTTCTCATGGTATGACACTGGCAAAGTAAATATGGCACATGAAGCAGTGGATCGCCACGTTCAAGAAGGACGGGGAGCGGCAACGGCCCTGCTCTACAGTGATGCGGTGCGGGATGAATCCTATACATTTGCCGATCTGCAGGAACGGTCGAACCGGTTCGGAAATGTATTGCGTAAATATGGTATCGGTAAGGGAGATCGGGTATTTATTTTTATGCCTCGTCAACCGGAACTATATTTTAGTTTACTAGGCATTTTGAAGATTGGGGCAATAGCAGGCCCTCTGTTCGAAGCCTTCATGGAGACAGCAGTCAAAGACCGGCTAGAGGATAGCGGTGCCGTTGCTTTGGTTACTACGCCTGAACTACTTCATCGTGTAAAGCGAGATGAGCTTCCGAATTTGCGTCATATTTTTTTAGTAGGTGGTACCACTGATATCGAGCAAGGTAACTTAGGTTTCACTGAGGAGATGGCTAACGCATCTTCTGAGCTCGAATTGGAATGGCTTGACCTGGACGATGGCCTTATTATGCATTATACATCTGGTTCTACGGGAAAACCTAAAGGCGTTTATCATGTACAAAGAGCTATGATTCAACATTATTATACAGGTAGAGTGGTGCTGGATCTACGTCCAGATGATATTTACTGGTGTACAGCAGATCCGGGCTGGGTGACGGGAACATCTTACGGAATATTTTCTCCTTGGTTAAATGGGGTTACGAATGTCGTAAGAGGGGGGCGTTTCAGCCCTCAGGATTGGTATAAGACGATTGAACGAAATAAGGTTAGCATTTGGTACAGCGCACCGACAGCATTTCGTATGTTGATGGGTGCAGGAGAGAGTTCAATTCAAGGTATTGATTTGAGTAGTCTGCGACATGTCCTGTCAGTTGGTGAGCCGTTAAATCCTGAAGTGGTGCGGTGGGGTGATAAGTTTTACAATCAGCGCATTCATGATACTTGGTGGATGACAGAGACGGGGGCACAGCTGATCTGCAACTATCCTGGAATGGATATTAAACCAGGTTCAATGGGGCGTCCGTTACCAGGTATTGAAGCGGCGATTCTTGATGATCGAGGCAATGTTCTTCCGCCATTCTCTATGGGGAATCTTGCGATACGGACACCCTGGCCATCCATGATGAACTCGATTTGGAATAATCAGACGAAATATGAGGAATATTTCCGTATTCCTGGTTGGTACATTTCTGGTGATTCCGCTTATATGGATGAGGATGGATATTTCTGGTTCCAAGGACGGATTGATGATGTTATCAATTCATCTGGAGAGCGTATTGGACCATTTGAAGTGGAGAGTAAATTAGTAGAGCATCCAGCTGTAGCTGAAGCGGGCGTAATTGGTAAACCAGACCTTGTGCGTGGGGAAATTATTAAGGCTTTCATCTCGTTGAGAGAAGGTTACATTCCTACTGCTGCTCTCAAAGAGGAGATCGCGGCATTTGTTAAAGCTGGATTGTCTGCACATGCTGCTCCAAGAGAGATCGAATTTAAGGATAAACTACCTAAGACAAGATCTGGTAAAATCATGCGGCGTGTATTAAAGGCTTGGGAGCTTCATCTCCCGACTGGCGATTTATCAACGATAGAGGACTAGAATGGATTATAAAAAACACCGTTCCCTGATGGATTCGAGGGAACGGTGTTTTGCTGTGTGAAGTTATTCTGTTGACTACAGGTTAATGGTTTCCATTCGTACTGCCTGCTGTGCCACTATTACTGTTTCCATTGCCGCTACCTTCGCCAGATGGCAATGAAGTAGGAGTCGGTAGAATGGTTCCTGGAACCTCAATATCCTCTCCTGGTACACTCTCAGAGTCTGTAGGAGGCGTTGTCTCCGGTCCTTGATCAGGAGTTGGCGTTGCTTCCGGAGTTGGTGTAGTGCCACCAGCAACGCTACCAGAAGCGGTCTCATTACCTGCGACATCAACAGCGGTAACATAGAAAGTTGCATTGGCACTCGCAGGTGTTCCTGGCGAGAATACCTTGCTCTCGTCAGCCATAATTACAGCTTGCTTCTGGAAAGACCCACCGTTTAAAGAACGGTATAAGCGGTATCCTACTACATCTGGAGAGCCGCTTGGGGAGAAGGTGATCACAGCTTTACCGGTGCTGTATGACACACTAACATTTCCAGGAGCAGAAGGGGCTGCGCCATCGTCCACGCGTGGATCGACTTCAGTAGGGAAATCTGTCTTAGCATCGGCTGGCATATAATACTCCAACGATTTATGATCCTTCATCTTAGGGAAGGCTGCTAAGAGCTCCTTGACTAAATCCTGAATCGGCTTTTCACGTTTAACAACGATTTTTTCCCTCAGGAAATCCTCTGGTGTTCCTTCCAGCGGAAGGTAATTCACGCCGTTATAAGTTATATACTTAGCTTTGGAAATACCGTCGTCACTCTCTGTAGGCACATATTTCGCATTGAAAAGATCTGTTGTGAATTTGTCAGTTAGAGCCGTTGGCAGTTTACCGCTGTAGGCGGAAACTGTCTTTTTGATGATTCCCTCAGGTTGTGTGAATTTGTCAGTAACAAACAAGTCTGGCTGCTTATCAATCACAGCATTCATGACTTTAGCCCATAAGGTCTGTGCTTGTCGTTTTTGTGTATCTCCCGAAAGGGTATTGATTTGTTCTTTATAACCGACCCACATGCCAAGTGTGACATCAGGGGTGTAGCCCATGAACCAGACATCTCCATAGTTCTGAGTGGAACCGGTCTTACCTACAATCGGAATGTCTTTAAAGTGTTTATAATCTCTTCTCACTGTACTTGCAGTACCTTCTGTGATTACTGTCCGCAGCATATCAGTCATTAGATAAGCAGTTTGCTCAGAGAATACTTGTTCAGGGTTAACCTTGTGCTGATAAACGATCTTGCCTTCCGAATCCACAATCTTCTCGATCATGTAAGCATCATTAAATGCTCCCTGATTGCCGATGGCGGAATAGGCATTGGTTAATTCTTCAACGGATGTACCGTATCGAAGACCACCTATTACCCCTGTCTGCGCTCTGTAATCATCTTCGGTAAGGGTAGTAATCCCTAGCTTTTTAGTAAAGGCCCAAGCATCCTCAATTCCGACTTTCTCGTTAAACAGTTTAAGCGCCGGCAGGTTGAGGGATTTATTAAGTGCATATCGAGCCGTAACTAAGCCTTGATAGCGGTTGTTAGCATTTTTAGGGATATGGAAGCCTTTTCCACCATCCTTCAAAATGATTGGAGCATCATCCAATATGCCGGCAGGTTGAATCAGTCCTGCATCCAAGGCAGGTAAGTAAGCAGAAATCGGCTTCATTGTTGACCCGGGTTGCCGGACCATTTGGGTTGCATAGTTCATTTGCTCGATATTAAAATCGCGACCCTCAATCATGCCGAGAATGGCTCCGGTCTTGTTGTCGATCATTATGCCAGCCGTCTGTTCGATACCTTTTGTTTTGCTGTCCTTAGTGAAATTACTACTATCTTCGGAAATACTGTGCATTGCACTGTATACTTTCTTGTCAATCGTGGTATAGACTCGGTAACCACCAGTCATTAACTGTTGTCGTGCTTCCTCAAGAAGTACGGCATTATCACTAGAGCTAACAGTATCAGTTGTACCGTTTTTCTCTTCATTTAGTGACAAAAGAATCTCAGCTGCTTTACGCTCCGTTTCCATCATCAGGTATGGATATGTAGCATAGGCTTTCTTAGTGTGAGGAGCGAGAGAGCTTTTAATATCAAATTTGAGTGCTTCATCATATTGGGAGGTAGTGATCTTGTTCTCCTCAAGCATACGACGCAGTACAAGCTGTTGACGGTCTATAGCTCTCTTGAATGCCTTTTCATTGAATTCTCCAATGCCATTGAATGCCGAATAAGCGGATGGAAGCTGTGGAAGGCCGGCCAAATACGCCGCTTGGGCAATATTCAACTTGTCTAGATCATCTAGACCGAATATACCTTTGGATGCAGCTTTAATCCCAAATACGTTGTAGCCATTCGAGCCATTACCAAACGGAACCTTGTTCAGATAAGCTGTTAGGATCTCTTGCTTGGTCAAGAAGCGCTCCAGTCTTAGTGAGAGCAGAATTTCTTTTGCTTTGCGATCTTCCGTTCGATCCAGATTGAGGAATACACGTCTTGCGAGCTGTTGAGTAAGTGTACTGCCTCCGGTTTGAACGGATTCATTTAATAGCTTTTGCTTGACGGCACGTAAGGTGCCTTTGAAATCCACGCCGTTATGCTCATTGAAATTATTGTCCTCTATAGCGAGAACTGCATCAATAATAATCTGGGGGATGTCGTTGTATTGAATGAGCCTTCGGTCTTCTTCAGTACGAAGCTGGCCGATTGGTGCGCCGTCACGGAAGTATGCGAATCCGGTGATAGCATTTTGTCCGACTTGCTGTTGAATCATTTCCTCGGAGCGAACAGGTTCATCCTTCACCATGGAAGTTACATACCCTGCTGCTGCACCACCGACGAACAGAATGCCTATTATGCCAAGAATAAACATCCACTTTACTACAGAACCAAACCTGCTGAGCCCGGATCTGCGGGGTGAAGGCTTCTTTACGTTTTTTTTCTTGTTCTCTTGAACCATCGACGATAATTCCTCCTTTTAACGGAATTATTATAGCACAAATTGACGATTTTGAATGCAGTCGGAGTGTTCATTACCTATTAGAATAACAAAAAGCCTCCGGATAAATCCGGAGGCTTTGGTCATACTCGCTATAAGCGAGATATTAACGGTTGTAGAACTCGACGATTTGTTTCTCATCGATATCCTGGGAAAGCTCGGAACGTTCTGGCAAACGAATATATTTACCTTCGAAAGATCCTTCAGCATATTCCAGGTAAGCTGGAAGGTGGGAACGGTTAGCAAGAGCTTCTTTGATGGAAGCCATGCTTTGGCTTCTTTCGCGAAGACCGATAACGTCGCCCAAGCTTACACGGTAAGAAGCGATGTCGACTTTTTTGCCGTTAACAGTTACGTGTCCATGGGATACCAACTGACGTGCACCAGCACGGGAGTTAGCAAATCCAAGACGGTAAACTAGGTTGTCCAAGCGGCTTTCAAGCAAGAACATGAAGTTTTCGCCCGCAAGACCTGGAAGCTTTTGTGCTTTAGTGAAGAGAGTTTTGAATTGTTTCTCTCCCAAACCATACATGTGACGCAGTTTTTGTTTTTCCAAAAGCTGCATTCCGTAGTTACTTACTTTTCTGCGTTGGTTAGCTCCGTGTTGTCCTGGAGGAAAAGGGCGTTTCAAGTCTTTTCCTGTACCGCTAAGGGAAATGCCCAGACGGCGGCTGAGTTTGAATTTAGGTCCGGTGTAACGTGCCATGTTATAGTAGACTCCTTTATAATTGAAATTTCAGGGTAGGGCCTATTTGCGCCGCATTTCGTATCCGTGATTAGCATTAATGGCTTCCACACTGCCAGGGAAGTTCAGCCGCTGCCCTGGCAGTAACGAAATGCGTGAGGGTGACACAACGTTACGCCCAAGTAAGACTTGTTACAGTCTTGTTCAACAATAAATATTATATGAATACAATATATAAAGTCAAGCGATTATTAAAAGATTTTTTGTCAATCTTTGTCGATAGTTCTTTGGTCCTAAAAAAAAGTCCCGGAAATGATGAAAATATAATGCAATACACAAAGAAAGAGAGTAAAATATAGTTAATTAGTAGTTACTAGGGAAGATAGTTTTCTTAATCGAGATGCAAAGGGGATCTTCGTTATGTCAGAGCAGAAAGCATACGTCCATAAAGACAGCCGTATGCTGTTACAGGACAACATAAACGTTAGTAGAGATTCCGAAGATCCCACCGCCTGGCTTAGGGAAACGGAAATAGTAACGCATGACTTCCCTTATCTAGCAAATCTGATTGCAGACAGTTTTAATGAATGGTTTGGTGAGCTCGATGTCCTTCCATTCTCCAGATCTTGGGAATGGTCTGTGCTTAATTTTGAAGGTAAGTATTTAAGCAGCATACGCGATCAACAAGAATTATGGAGACAAAAGTGGGAACAGGCAGCAGCTTCTAGCTTGTTTTCAAGAACAATCTCTGCTGTTGAGTTGATCATAGAAGGTAAGGATCTGAGCTTTTTTACCATACCGCTATTCACTCGCGTCGACAATGAACTCTTTGCATTTTTGGGCTGTTCTATGCCTACGCAACAATATGAAATGGGTGGACGAGATACCGCAGAAGCAATGTCGCTGCATTACCGTACCTGTTTCTATCATAAGTTTGAACATATATTTGTTGCAGATCTTGCAAGCACCCATATTCATGCTGAACGTGAAAGCAATCGTCGTTCTTTGTTATTTCAGATTGTCCAGCGGATGCATGACAACATAGATGTGAATGCCGTACTTTCGGAAGTCATTGATAGCATCTCTGCGATGTATCCGGGAGCGAGGCTTGAGCTGTTTATGTCTCAAGACCACCGCAGCACGCATCCGCAGGTCAAACCCTTACCATTCCACATGTCCAGTGATGATGTCTGTGCCAGGGCGTTTAAAGATGGACGCGTTGCACTGCACACAAGTGACGAGGATCACCGTAATGTAGAGATTGGTCTTCCGTTAGGTGGCAAGCAGGGGGTTTATGGAGTTTTCCATATGGTAATGGATAATCCAATCTTTCCAGATGTTGATTTGCGGTTTCTTTCAATGGTGGCCGATACAGCAGGAACTGCTTTTGAGAATGCCAAGCTATATGAGCGCTCTAATCAGCTGATCCGTGAGCTCCGCATGAGTAATGAGCTTACCCAACGTCTGAATCAAAGCTTGCGTTTAGGTGATATTTTTCAATTTGCATTTGAAGAGCTGCTTGAAATGTTTGGTGCAGATTACTGCTGTATCTTACATATGAATGAGGAGAAGGGCGGGTTAGAGGTTATTGCCTGCAACCATCCCTCTTTACAGAACGAAATTTTAGAAGTAGGGGCAGGCTTAGGTGGTAAGGTATATTCCACTGGAGAATCACTCATCATGTCTGACTACATAGATAATCCTAAGACAACTTCCCGACTAATGAATGCTACCGGTTCGCAGTCGCTGATCGCTACACCTCTTAGTGTGGGTGGTGAAATACGGGGTGCAATTATGTTAGCACATCGTGATGCACATTATTTTTCATATGATAATTATAGACTGCTGCAAGCGATGGCGGGGCATATTGGTCTAGCGGTAGGTAATGCCAGGCTGCACGCTGAAGTCAGACGACTTGCGAACAGAGACAGCCTAACTGGACTTTATGCTCGACATTATTTGGACGAAGAGATAAAAGAAAGACAGTCTACAGACTTCTGCGGTAGTTTAATAGTTGTGGATATTGACCAGTTCAAGATTGTGAATGATACCTACGGTCATCAAAAAGGAGATAAGATTCTAAAAGAGGTCAGTGAAATCGTGAAATCCTCTATCCGTCAAGGTGATATTGCTGCTAGATGGGGAGGAGAGGAGCTATCCGTTTATTTACCGTTAATGGGAGTGGAACAGGCGGGTTATGTAGCCGAACGTATACGCAAACGCGTCATGGAAGAAACTGAACCTAGTGTAACTGTATCCTGCGGAATAGCGGAATGGAGTTGGATGGACGATCGAGTAAGCGTCGAGTCATTGTTTTATCGAGCGGATATGGCGCTGTATAAAGCTAAGCATAATGGTCGTAACCAAGTTGTCTTTGATATTAAAGAGAATGATAACCATACTAAGAACCCTTGAGGCTCACCTCAGGGGTTCTTTTTTATATACCGGTTATTCAGGCTCTAATAGCGGTATAAGGCTTGCAGGAAGAGAGAACCCTATACGTGGGTTGCAAAAGCAAAATACTCCGAGAAAGGCCTGAGGACCGTGAGAAAGCTATTATTACTTAAGGGTGGAGTCCCTCTAATTCTTACTCTGTACTGTATTTTATGCAGCGGCTGCAGCGTCATAAGAGACAAACCAGCGAAAGAAGATTTAAGTTTGGCATTGGCCGGGATGGCTGGAAGTGATGAGGTAGCTTTTGAAGGGGCGAATATGCTTACAAGAGGGGGAACGACGGTTCCTGAATCCTTATTGTTCTACGGAGGCACAGTGGAGGATCATAAAAAAGTAAAGCTATATACACTTCTTCCAGATAAATCCGCTTCTCAAAAAACAGCTGCTAAAGGTGTTAAAGATTTAAAAAGTAGTACGTATGCTTTGAAACCTTACTACAGTCAGCTGGAGAAAAAAGATGGCAGATGGGAGCTTCTGACTACTGAGAATTCTTCGGAAGAGGGAAACCCATTACCTGCGCTTAATCCGCTGAAACAACTCGAAGAGCTTGAAGCCATGGAGAAAAATGTAACCGAAGAGGCTGGGGCAGGCAGAGGGACAAGTGTGCTGAGAATCGAATTGACGCCTTCAGAGGCTAGAAAGCAGTTGTCTGTAGAACTGGAGAAAGAAATGCAGAACCTTCGACCTAAAGGTCTTGAATCTGCTGAGAACAGTACAGCAGCTGATCAGGCAGTGGCGAAAGCTTTGGAGAAGCTGTGGCAAAAGAAAAATAATGAATTACAGGAAAAGCTCAAACAGGCTAATGTAGAAACGGTCTACCACCTAACAATCGATAAGAAGCATAATCTGCCCAGAAGGCTTACCTTGAATCGAAAAGTAAGCTATTCCGGTGAAACGACGAATAAATCTGACAATGAAACATATGTGTCTAAGGTCGATTTTACAGGCTACCGTTGATCTTTACATTGTTTTGCAGGTCTTGCGCTCGATAAAGGGCGTGCTACAATAGAACGGCATGCTTATTTTCAGACAGAGGAAGGAAGAGTACACAATGAAGGATCCCAGAATTCAAAAACTGGCGGCAAATCTTGTAGGTTATTCCGTAGATGTCCAGCCAGGCGAGAACGTGCTTGTAGAAATGATTGGAAACGAAAGAGATTTAATTAAAGCTGTTGTAGAGGAAATCGGCAAGGCCGGCGGTCATGCTTTTGTGCAGTTGACAGATCGTACAGTCCTACGCAGCATGCTTAAATATGCAACACGTGAGAGTCTTCAGACATGGGCTGAAATTGACTTGAACCGGATGAAGCAAATGGATTGTTATATCGGCATCCGTGCAGGCGAGAATGTAAATGACCTGTCCGATGTTCCAGAAGAAAATATGAAATTGTATAATTCTTTGTATTCCCATCCAGTGCATAGTGAACAACGCGTGAAGCATACGAAGTGGGTAGTTTTACGTTATCCCAATGCGAGTATGGCTCAGCTTGCAAATATTAGTACAGAAGCATTTGAGGACTTTTATTTCGAAGTATGTAATTTAGATTATGCCAAAATGGACAAGGCTCAGGATGCATTGGCCGATCTTATGCGCAGAACAGATAAGGTACATATTTCGGGTCCTGGAACAGATCTTAAGTTCTCTATCAAAGGAATCGGTGCAGAGAAATGTTCTGGTCAAAAAAATATCCCGGATGGCGAGGTTTACAGCGCTCCTGTTCGTGATTCTGTAAATGGAACGATCAGCTATAATGCACCATCTGTATACAACGGAGTAACCTTCGAAAATATCAAATTCAAATTCGAGAACGGAAAAATTGTTGAAGCAACCAGCAACGACTCCGCTCGCTTGAACGAAATCCTGAATTCAGATGACGGCGCACGTCACATCGGTGAATTTGCCATAGGCTTTAACCCGTACATCTTGCACCCTATGAATGATATTTTGTTCGATGAGAAAATTGCAGGCAGCCTGCACTTTACACCGGGGCAAGCTTATGATGTTACAGATAACGGAAATCGTTCCTCCATTCACTGGGATCTTGTATTAATCCAACGTCCAGATTATGGCGGAGGAGAGATTTATTTTGACGATATATTGATCCGTAAGGATGGAATCTTCGTGTTACCAGAACTAGAAGGTCTGAATCCTGAAAACTTGAAATAAAAATGTAAAAGTACGAAAACACCTTGCACAAGTAAGCGGATTCAAGGTATCATAAGAATGGATTACAAAGACTTATGTTTCATAATCAAGTTGCGGAGGGATTTCTATGTCCAGTAACAATGCGGCAATCGTTGATATTGCTCAAACGGCAGGTCAGTTCAACTCTTCAATCGTTCTTCAAGCGGACAACAAGTACATTGATGTTAAGAGTATCCTTGGTTTGTTCACGACTTTGGTATCAAGCCAAAGCTACGAGCTTCATGTTCACGGAACAGATGCAGAAGAAGCTAAGAAGGCAATGAGTGAAGTTTTTGCTAAACACGGTTTGAACTTTACAGTTGTAGCTGAGTAATAGTTGTATGTAAAGACGTCCTACCGATTTACGGTGGGGCGTTTTTTCTAGAAATAGATGCGGAATTAACTCCGTCCCATATAAATAACTTAGCTGCTTCTTTCAAATAAATGGTTAGTATAAACAGAATTGTTGTATTGATATCCGATTTCGACTAATATTAAGTAAAATAGTAAAAGCAGCTTAACTTTTGGACATGGGGGGGAAGAGGCATGACTTCGTCGGAATTACAGGAACAGTTTAATCTTAAAGCGATCAATCTTCTACAAGAAGATGCCGATAAAATTCAGCAACTTATTGAAGTGCAGATGGAAAATCTGGCAACACGCTACTGCCCTCTCTATGAGGAAGTGCTGGATACCCAAATGTACGGTTTCTCAAGAGAGGTCGATTTTGCGGTTAGAGCAGGTTTGGTGCCAGAGATTACCGGTAAAATGGTGCTGAGTAAGCTGGAGCGGAATTTAGCAGTACTCTATGAGGCTTTGAATAACAAAGCAAAAGAAGAATAATTTCGATTTTAAAGTATTCATAGAAACGCACATGAGGACAGATCGTCTCTCATGTGCGTTTTTTTTGAAAAGATTAAGATGTTTAGGGAAGTATTTATACTAGATAAAAGGAGACGCCCAGAATGAGGTAGACCGTTAACAGTAAGAGACCCTCATACCAGTTGGTCGAACCATCCTGAGTTATCGATTTGGCAATGAATACGGCGACACCAATGGCGACAATTTCGATCGTTGTAAACACAATGTCCATAGTATCACCCATGAAATAACTGGCGAAGATAAGTACAGGTGCAACGAATAGTGCTATTTGAAGACTGCTACCGACAGCTATTTCTACTGCTGCACCGATTTTGTTCTTCATGGCCAGCATAATGGCTGCGCTATGTTCTGCGGCATTACCGATGATTGCCACTAGAAAGGCACCTACAAACAGTTCGCTAAATCCAAAGCGCTCAGTTAATGTTTCTAGCGTTCCTACCAGCCACTCACTAACAAAGGCTACCATCACGGTTGCAACCAGCAGATATAGGATGGATCTGTTTCTAGACCAAGCAGGCGCATGTTCAGTTGCTGATTCATCCTTACCGGCTTCTGTAACGTCCTCTAAATGTTTCTTGTGCGTTATCATGGAGAAGATTAGCCAAGCCATGTAAGAGGCGATGAGCAGCCCGGCAACGATTAAACTGAGTACGTCTGTATCTTTTTCAGTTATGGAATGGGTATTGAAGAACATAGCCGGAACAAATAAGGCGATAACCGCTACGATCATTAGGGAACCGTTCATACCAGCAAGGGTTACGTTGAAATTCTGCACTTTGAACTTCATCCCGCCAGCGAAAATACTTAAACCTAGGACGAGCAGCAAATTGCCTATAATGGAACCGGTAAGACTGGCTTTTACCATGTCGAACAGTCCTTCCTTAACCAGGAAAAAGGCAATGATTAGCTCTGCGGCATTGCCGAAGGTAGCATTTAGGAAGCCGCCTAACCGTTGTCCGGCATAATGAGCCACACTTTCTGTGGCGCGGCCCAGAAAGCCAGCCACAAACACAACGGCTACTGCAGAGAGAACGAACTGAAGCGTGTGGTCCCAATCTGCATAATGTCCTATGGCACTAAGGATAAAGGTGATAGCCAGCAAAGCTGGTGAAATCCATTTTTTCAATGTAAAGTACACTCCAATCTATGTATTCAGGATCAATTCATAATCAATATACCCAAATTATTCCTAAGTGTAAACGAGAAAGCGAGAAACTGATTTGCTTTTTAGCCTGTTTAGGAATTACAATAATTGATAATGAGTTAAGGGGGGATATGGCATGGCAGAACAACTTCAATTGGAAATGGGAAATATACGAATTTCAAATGACGTCGTCTCGAAAATTGCCGGATTGGCTGCCTTGGAGACTCCAGGTATTGCAGCCATGTCAGGTGGCCTATCAGAGGGCTGGGCGAAGCGTCTTAGTGGTAAGAACGTCCAAAAGGGCGTTACCGTTGAAGTGGGACAGCTAGAAGCAGCAGTAGACCTGCGTATTATAGTTCTCTATGAAACTCCGATACATGAAGTGTGCCGGATGCTTCAACAGAACGTACGCGAAGCTGTGGAGAGCATGACTGGACTTCATATTGTTGAAGTGAATGTCAAAGTTGAAGGCGTAGCCTTTAAGAACGATGAAATTGCTTAATGCAAAAAAGCTTGTACACAAAAAAGCAGTCCAAGATAATTAACTTGGACTGCTTTTTTATATATTCCATCACATCCGAATTTATGAATCTCACCGGGAACGAACTTGTCTAACTGTAGTTACAGATTTCGTTACTTCCTCTTTAGCTGGAAGATTAGTTTCTCTGGAAATACTCAGGATAATTCCCATGGACAGCATGCTCACGAGAAGTGAAGAGCCGCCATAGCTGATAAATGGTAAAGTTACTCCGGTAAGCGGAATCGTCTTCGTTACACCGCCAATATTGACAAAGGCCTGAATGGCTATGAGACCCATAATCCCAATGCCGACAAGTGTGCCAAAGGGGTCTTTGCACCTTAATGAGATTAAAATCCCTCGCCAGATAAAATACAGGTATAGCATCAGAAATAATGCTGTGCCTACAAAGCCGAACTCTTCACCAATCACGGGGAAAATAAAGTCCGTATAAGGGTATTTAAGATAATCCAGCTTTTGAATGCTTTTGCCAAACCCAGAGCCGCTGACTCCACCTTGTCCTAGAGCGGTCAAAGACTGAATAATATTATACCCTTCACCCTCAGCATCCTGATAGGGATCTATGAAAGCTTGAATACGACCTTTTCTGTAGTCCTGATTGGCGGCTACTTTGTCGGTTGCAGGGGAAAGGGAATCAATCGCTGCTTTAGCCCCCATAACAATTCCTACTCCGAGCACCAAGAGTGCAATAGAGCCTAGGATATGCTTCATGCTGGCACCGCCTGCATAAATGACAAGTCCACTGGTAGCTACTAGAATAAGGCATGAGCCCAAATCTGGCTGCATCATAATAAGTCCGGCAACAATACCCACAATGACCATTACAGGGATATATCCTGTACGGAAATCTCTAAACCGTTCACCTTTTTTGGTAATCAGCGCGGAGAGATACAGGATAATCGATATTTTGGCTAGTTCGGTAGGTTGGATCCCTAGCTTCCCGATACTTAACCAGCTCTTGGCGCCATTGATTCTTTCAGAGAAGGCTACAATTAGCAGGAGAATAACGGTGATGATGAAGATAGGGACATACCACTTCTTGAATTTACTGTAGGGAATATTCATGGCTGTAAACATAACAACAATTCCAAGTACGATCCAGATCATTTGGCGTTTCATGAAATATAGAGGGTCATTACCGAACTTCGAGCTCGCTAAAGTCAAACTGGAGCTAGCGCTGAAGACCATGACTAGACCGAAACCCACAAGTAGTAGTGTTAAGATAAGTAGTTGGAAATCGGGTGTTCCTCTTTTGGGCAGGCTGACATTTTGTTTCGTCTTTCCCTTTCTGTTACTCAAGCCTCCAACAGCTGCTTTAATTCGAGAATCCGAGTAGCAGCAGTGTCCAATACTGGTTTAGGGACCGGAGAGTCATACTCCAGACCATGGGGAAATGTTGCTTTCCCTAAGTATACGGCTTCAATTGCAAGTACGGCATCAGCCTTCTCTAGCTTCCCCTCGACAGCGCGAGTGTTGATGCGTAGAAAGTATTCGCCACCATCCTGTGGGTCTTCAATTTTGCAGTCGTAAGTGGCACGATAGTATTCCCATTGCCAGCGGATAAAGCCAGCCTTTGTAGCACTCTCGTCCAGATAGAGAAGATCACTCTTCAATCCTACGAGGCCCGTGTTCTCAAAAATCATAGCACGCATATCCCCCTTATGAAGTATAATGATGAATTCATGATCCGTTTGCTGATGTTCTACCTCATGATAGTATGTTTCTAAACGTTGTGCAAGAGTAGGTACCTCCTAACGATACCCAGTTTTTTGCGTTTCTGCTACAATAAAAGAATTATAGACGTGTGATGCTAGATCAAAGTGAACAGGACTGCTGTCGCATGCTATTGATGCGGGTTTATGAAGAAGGGGATGGAAAACGTATGAAGAGCTTAGCGGTTGATTCGCTCATGCCGGAGATCGTGGAATGGAGACGCCATTTACACCGTCATCCGGAGTTGTCTTTTCATGAAAAGGAAACATCGGCATTTATAGCAAACAAGTTAGCAGAATTCGGTATTGAAGTTAGAAGAAGCACATCAGGGTATGGTGTAACAGGTATATTGCGAGGACAACGGCCGGGGAAAACGGTAGTCCTTCGCGCGGATATGGATGCACTACCTATTAAAGAGGAAAACAAGAATGACTACGTTTCGCAAAATGAAGGGGTTATGCATGCCTGTGGGCATGATGGACATACTTCAATCCTGCTGGGTGTAGCCTCTTACTATAGCAGCCGCCTTGATGAGATCGAAGGGGAGCTGCGTTTTCTTTTTCAACCTGCGGAGGAAGTCTGTCCTGGCGGTGCACAGGGGATGATTGCTGAAGGCGTATTGGAAGGGGCGGATGCAATATATGGTCTACATTTGTGGACCCCGCTGCCAATGGGAACTGTCGGCAGTGCACCAGGACCGCTTATGGCATCTGCGGATGAATTTTTTATTGATATCATCGGTAAAGGTGGTCACGGCGGCATGCCTAACCGCACGATTGACAGCATTGTGGCAGGGGCGGCACTTGTGACTCAGCTCCAGAGCATCGTAAGCCGCTCTGTGAACCCGCTGGAGCCCGCTGTTCTCAGTGTAGGAACCATTCAAGGGGGATTCGCCCAGAATGTCATTGCTGAGCATTGCCGGATTACAGGAACCGTGCGGGCATTCGACGAGGAGACCCGTTATCTGATCCGCAGCAGGATCGAAGAAATGACAGTTTCAATTGCTGGTGCATACGGTGCAGAAGCTAAGATAGACTATGTCATGGGTTATCCACCACTCGTAAATCATGAAGGTGAATACCAGCGTTTTTCTGAGGTGGCACCAGGAGCATTTGGGGAGCCCGTTCAGGTGATTCGGATGGAAAAGCTGATGCCAGCCGAGGATTTTGCCTATTATGTTAAAGAGATTCCTGGCTGCTTTATGTTCGTAGGTGCTGGGAATCCAGATAAAGATGCAGTCTACCCGCATCATCATAGTAAATTTGATTTTGACGAAGATGCTATGCTGCATGGGATGAAATTGTTGATCGCTATGGCTAATTCCTGTTTGGAAGAGAAGATAATCGTATAATTTCGTTTCATAGAGGAGAACCTATTCCATAACATGGAGATCATGATTAGGAGGGTTCGTTCTTGAAGACAGTGAAAGAAGTTATGACGATGGAGCCTGTAACAGTCACATTACAGGATAATGTGTATGAAGTCGCTGTTAAGATGAGAGACAATGACACTGGATTTATTCCTGTAATCAATAATGAAGTAGATAAGACTCTGCTCGGAGTAATTACAGATCGTGATCTTGTGATTAGAGGTTATGCGGCTAAGCACCCTGGATCAACTTCTGTAGAAAAGGTGATGAGTAGAGAAGTTCAGACCGTCTCAGAAGATACTTCTGTAGATGAGGCTGCAGAACTGATGTCGAACTGGCAAATTCGCAGATTAGCCGTGACCAGTGGCCAGAAGCTGATTGGTGTTGTTTCCATCGGCGACTTGGCGGTGCGCAACATTTTTGCGGATGAGGCTGGAGAAGCTCTTCATGATATTTCGCAGCAGCATTTACATTAAATAGTTTGATAGGGAAGCTCATGACCGTTATACGGGGATGAGCTTTTTCCTGTTCAAATATAAGAGAATAATGAAATGAATGATTGCGGAGGTGACGTTATGAACGAAACAGGGGCTTGCATTGTGCGCAGGGATCGGACGATTCTACTGGAATGCGCACATCCTGGTTTTGAGAAGGCGAGGAAGGAGCTAGGAACCTTTGCAGAGCTTGTAAAGAGTCCTCCGGCTTACCACACCTATAGAATCACTCCATTATCACTATGGAATGCTGCAGCGCTTAATTACACAGCTGAGGCAATTATCTCAAGTCTGCATCATCTCGCACGCTGGGGTGTTCCTGCAGGGCTGGAGGAAGAGATCGGAACGCTTCTCTCTAGGTATGGGAAGCTGACTCTTCACGGACAGAAGACTTCGAATGAGATCATTACGCTTAAGGCTGACTCAGCTGAAATACTGGATGAACTAGGGAATGAATCTGTTCTAAAGGCATTAGGTTTACAGAGGATAAATCCACTAGAAAGCACATGCCTTGCAAAGAACAGAGGGCTTTTAAAGCAAGAGCTGATGAGACTAGGCTATCCTGTACTGGATTATGCGGGTTATCATGTCGGACAAGCTCTAAGTTTGGCATGGAAGGAGAACGGAAATAACGCAAAGGATGGAGCGAAAGGTGAAGCTTTTGGACTGCGTGAATATCAGCAGGAGGCCGTTCAGATGTTTCAAGGCATAGAAGGGCAGGGAGGCAGCGGGGTAGTTGTGTTGCCTTGTGGAGCGGGTAAGACGGTAGTGGGATTGGCCGTTCTTGAAAGTCTACAATGCGAAACACTGATCTTAACTTCAAATACGACTTCTGTAAGACAATGGGTAGATGAGCTGCTTGAGCGAACCGATTTGGATGATGAGTCTATTGGTGAATATTCCGGTGAAAAAAGAGAAGTGCGGCCTGTTACTATAGCTACCTATCAGATACTAACGCACCGTCAATCCAAAGGCGGTCCTTTTCTCCATATGAAGCTGTTCAACGAACGCAACTGGGGTTTGATTATTTATGATGAGGTCCATCTGCTTCCAGCCCCAGTCTTCCGGGCTACTGCAGATATTCAGGCTACTAGAAGACTAGGTCTCACTGCAACTCTGGTTAGAGAAGACGGGAAGGAAGGGGACGTATTCTCATTGATCGGGCCTAAGCGTTACGACATGCCCTGGAAGGAGCTGGAGCAGCAGGGCTGGATTGCAGAGGTTGAATGTGTCGAGATGATCGTACCGATGTGTTCTGAGTTAAGGCAGAAATACTTGTATGCGGAAGCGAAAGAGAAATTTCGTATGGCCTCATGCAATCCTGCCAAAGTTGAGGTTGTAATTGAGCTTTTAAAAGCCCATCAGGGATCATCAGTTCTGGTTATCGGACAGTATCTTGATCAATTAACGGAATTAGCGGATAAGTTAGATGCACCGTTGATTACTGGCAAAACGAAGCAGCGAGAAAGAGATGAGTTGTATGCAGCTTTTAACGAGGGAATAATACAGGTGCTTGTTGTCTCTAAAGTAGCGAATTTTGCGGTTAATTTGCCAGATGCGTCGATAGCTATTGAGGTTTCAGGAGCTTTTGGATCCAGACAGGAGGAGGCTCAGCGTTTAGGACGAATCTTGCGTCCGAAAGCTGGTGAGAATAAAGCGTACTTCTATTCGCTGGTATCTGAAGATAGTCGGGAGCAGGATTTCGCTATGCGCCGCCGGATGTTTTTGACAGAACAGGGCTATGAATATGTCGTTAAAATGGTGCCGAGCGGAAAGGAGCGAACGATCCATTGAACCAGCTATCAGCAGAAGCATTAGAGGTCTTAAAGCGATTATGTGCTGCTTATGCAGCCCAACCCTTTGACGAAGGGAAAGAAGAGCGTTTGCGCCCAACGAAGCTCTGCCGTGCCGAACAAAAGCTTGCAATGAATGAACTGCGACGTGCGGGGCTGTTAACTGCGAGGCATAAAATATTGGGTGAGAAGCTGTACCAGATACCGGTTGAACAACTATCAGCGCTAGAACAAGAATTCTTCCCACACCAACCAAAGTTTATAGAGGGGCATTCAGTGAATCTATCCATGGAGGCAGGCGCTGGACTGGCAGTAGATCTGTTTCGGGCATTGCAGTTCATTACACGTGAAGGCCTACCACTGACCGCTAAGGGAATCATTCATAAAAAAAATCTAAACCGCTTAGCGGCTCAGCTTTCTTTTCAGGATAAACATTTACTGGGGCTCACTATGGGCACTCCTTCGGATGAATTCAATGTTCTGTCAGCCACTCTAGTAGTAGACATAATGTTGTGTCTTGGGCTTATTACCAGATTGAAAACAGGTTATAGACTTAACCAGGATATGCTGGAGCGTTGGTTGCAGCTTCCTGAGACAAGGATGACAAACATCCTGTATGGGATTGTTATTCATCGTTGTGGAAGCATTGGGCCTGCTGATCAGCATTTTCGTTATTTGATATCCGGCAAAGCTTTTGTACCAGAGAAATGGACAGCGCTGCCTGAGCTACTGGACTGGATGACTGATATGAATCTAACCGGAACGGTTACCCGAGATGAGCTGGAACAATCAAGCTTGCGCTGGCTTCAATGTTTAACAGGCTTTGGATGGTGTGAATTGGGGTGCACATCTGAGGGTATCCAGTGTTTTCGCTGGACTGCTGTAAAACCGATGTTGATGACGGGTAACGAGTCTGTCCCTGATTCTGAGACAGATAATTCGAATGAGATGTTTATTGTACAGCCCGATTTTGAAGTCCTGATTCCACCGGAGGTGTCCTATACCGTTCGCTGGATTTTAGCTGGATGCGCAGAACTGCTGCAAACGGATACGATGTGGAGTTTTCGGCTGACCCGAGAGATGCTTGTACATGCATCAGAGAGACGGATGCCTCCAGAAGAAGCAATTGCTTGGATAAGAAATCATGCACGGGGCGGTCTGCCATCTGTGGTGGAGCTGTCTTTAGAGCAATGGGGAAAAAGCATTGGCCGAACATCACTCTCGGAGGTCATCCTGTTGACTTGCCAGACGGAAGAGGATGGAGCGGCAATCGCAGCCCATCCGCGACTACAAGATAGCCTTAAGCGTATCGGTCCGCTTCATTTCCTATTATCTCCAGAGTCTGTAGAGCAGATGCGTAAGGAATTGTTTTTAGCAGGATTGGCTCCTTCCAGGATGATTGGAGGACGTGAGGAGGAGGACACGAACACTGTTTGGACTTCGTTTAATCAAGAAGCAGAAACCGAGCAAGAGTTGTATTCACTTCCAGTACTAACTTCTGAACTAAGGCTACTCCACCGCGGTAATCCCTTTTTAAACCTACCTGTTATTTCTCCTGAGCAGGAGGAGAATATCTTATTAGATGGGGATAATGTACCCCAGATCTGGAGCAAGGAATGGCGACATTATCATAGCTCAACCGCTCAGAAAGTAATGGAGCAGGGATTGAAATGGGGAATTAAGGTGCGTTTTTCCTTGAAGGATCAAATGTTAGATTTCATCCCCTCCAGAATAAAAGGGAATCCTTGGAAAGTGGAGGGGCATCTCTTATATAACGATGGTGAAACGGTTGAAGAAATAGAGCTGACCCCTGAGGACTGGAAGGAAATGAAGTTAGTTATTCCCAAAAGGCGAAGAAATTCCTCTTCTGCTGAAGCGAGTGATTATGTTATGATAGAAAAGTCTACTGAATTCGGTAGAACATTAACGTAGAAAAGAGCTGAGTTCATGAGCGTAGCGGAATTAAATACGGTCGATATGGCTGAAGTGCTGACATACGCCTATGAATTAGGCGATATGATTAATCAATCCGCCGAGGTGTCGGATTACTTATACTGGAAAGGACGGGTTGATACGAACCCGGAAATTCAGGCCATGGTCAAACGACTTCAAGCTAAGAAGGAGTTGTTTGAAGAAACACAACGATTCGGACATTTTCATCCGAACTATCATTCAGCGAAGGATGAGGTTTCAGCAGTAGAAGCGGAACTGGAGCAGTTCGAGGAGGTTGTTCGTTTCAAACTGGCAGAGAAGACACTTGACGACATTCTGCACTCCATGTCGGAAGCGATTGCTTTTTCAGTATCGGATAGCATTAAAGTACCAAGTAATGATCCTTCCCCTAAAGGTGGATGCGGCAGCGGGGGAAAATGCTCCTGCGGATAAGCTTCCTTTAGGATTTAGAGAGAGAAAGGCGGTTAAGCTTATGTTTGCGGAACGGACAGGATACATCATTTGGGTAAGTGACGTTAAAGCGGCACGTAACCTTGAGAAATACGGAACATTACATTATGTTTCTCGGAAAATGCATTACGCAGTGATGTATGTAAATGCAGAACGTGCCGAGGAAGTTATGAAGAATGTCCGCAGACTCTCCTACGTTCGTAAGATCGAAAGATCCTATCGTAACGAAATTAAGACAGAGTATACCAGTAATGGGCCGGACAAGTCCCGTAATTACGGTATGTAATTTTTGGAGATGAACAGGCGCTTAAGCAGCGCCTGTTTTTTTATGCGCAGATCTAGAGTAAACGCGGCTTCTCCTGTGGTCTGAACTTGTACAACTTTCAGCAATGAGGTAAGATGACAACATTAAGTACATACAAAGACCCTTATGGTGGAGTGTGATGATGATGCGCAACAAAGGGACGGATTGGCCCAGCACTTACGAGCCCTTCCACATCATGCTGAACGACTACAGGGTCGCTGACATCGTTATAACAAATCATGCGAAGAGTCGTTATTTGGACCGGATCAGTAAAGGTGTAAGCAATGACGAAGAGGTCGCCGCATGGATGTGGCAGTGCCTGATGCAGAATCGGCTCAAGCCTTTTTCAGACAGTGATTTTAACGCGTATTTAATTGACGATGACTCTGTAGTAATCGCTGAGTTCAAGGAATTGACAGGAGAAAAAGATATTTCAGGTCAGCCATTATATTCTATGATCATCGTTTCGTTTCTTGGGAGAATCTCTTCAACACCACAATTGAGAGATTTAAAGACTTACTTTTCGCTGCTGCGCAATTCCCGCCGCACTAAGCTAACGAAGAAGAAGCGTAAACGCAAATAGTGTATAAAGTTCGGACTGAAGGCATGCAGCGGTGGCTGCATGTCCTTTTTAAAAATATAAGAAAGCATAAGTTTCATACCATACATAATCCTTAAGTTTCTTCTAAAGATAGCACAAGGAGTTGCAGCACATGAACTTTCATCAGTTACATATCTTTTATACGGTCTCAGAACGAGGGAGCTTCTCAGCGGCGGCGCAGACACTACATATGACTCAACCAGCAGTGACCATGCAAGTGCAGGCGCTAGAGGATTATTTTGGAACCAAGCTTTTTAATCGTTCTACCAAAAAAATCATGCTCTCCGAAGCAGGGCATACCCTAATGCCATACGCGCTGCGCAGCATTCAATTGATGCGTGAGACAGATCAAGCGATGTCGGCGTTTACACATATGCTGGAGGGACGTCTGCAGCTTGGGGCAAGCCTTACCATTGGGGAGTATGTGCTGCCGCGGCTGTTAGGTCCTTTTGGAAAGCAATATCCGAACATTTCAATTATGATGAAAGTCATGAATACCTCGCAAATTATGGAGGAAATCCTAAAGCATCAGTTGAATTTCGGTTTAATTGAAGCACCGGTGACACATCCTGATATGGTGATTGAGCCGGTGATGGGGGATGAGCTGAAATTGATTGTACCCCATGGTCATCCACTTGCAGAGCAGCAGGAGGTTTCTCTGGAAGATGTGCTTCAGCACCCTTTCGTATTGCGTGAACAGGGTTCAGGAACGCGGCGTGTGATGGAAGAGCAGCTGTTCTCGAAGGGGCTTGATCCGGGAGCCATGAAAATAGTGATGGAGCTTGGTAGCACGGGTGCTGTGAAGTCGGCAGTGGAGGCTGGACTTGGAATTACAATTATCTCAACCTCTTCTGTTAAGCATGAGGTGGCGCTTGGACTTTTGAAAATCGTGAATATCTCGGATGCCTCCTTTAAAAGACAGTTCTACGCTATTCATTTAAAATCGACACTGCTGCCGATTTCTGCAGTGACATTCTTGACTTTTTTACGTGAGCATTCGAATGATAACTAAAGCTTGAATGGCTAAAAGACGGAAACTTAGAAACTAGCGTTAGAGGTGATAGAAATGGAGAATGAAACTAGACTGGATGAACTGAAGGGCGAAAGATCGGAGCATGTTAACGTCAGTCGATGCGATCTCCACACGCATACTCAAGCCTCGGATGGCATGCAGCCACCGGATGAAAATGTACGTCTCGCTAAAGAGAAAGGCTTAACCGCTGTTGCCATTACGGATCATGACACGGTGGCCGGTGTGAAGGAAGCCTGCGAAGCTGGAGAGAAGTACGGAATTACTGTTGTACCGGGTGTAGAGATCAGCACTCGTGCCGGAGGTAAAGATATTCATGTTCTTGGTTACTACGTAGATCCAACAAATGAATTGTTTCTATCCCGCTTGGAAGGGCTAAGGGATACTCGGGCAGTAAGGAATGAAGCGATAATCTCTAAGCTACGTGGGCTAGGAATTAAGATAACACTAGAGGCAGTGGTCGCGGGGATTGGGCGGGAACTGAAGCCTGATGAGAGTATTGGCCGGCCACATATTGCTGATGAGCTGGTTCGTCTTGGAGTCGCTACAGATATGAGAGATGCCTTTAACAAATTTTTAGCCGAAGGTGCAGCAGCCTACGTGTCCCCTCCACGAATCACGCCCGAGGAAGCCTGTGATTGGATTATCGAGGCCGGTGGCTCTCCAGTATTGGCGCATCCAGTACTATACGGTGACGACCAGTTGGTGCGTGAGATATTGAAGCAGGGTGCTTTTAAAGGGATTGAGGCCTATCATTCGGATCACAAGTCCGCTGATTCAGAGCGTTACCTAACCATGGCTGAAGAATATGGCTTGATTGTAACCGGTGGCTCGGATTTTCATGGTGCCCGTCAAGGTGTTATATTTCATGGAGATATCGGTAGTGTTACGGTTCCTGTAAGTGTGCTGGAACAGTTGAAGAACTTAATAAGTAATTAGAGGTCATGCACTCTTGCAAAATAAAAAAATCGGCTGTCATCCATACAAGGACGACAACCGGTTTTTTTATGATTTAGCTTCTTAACGTATTAGGGAGACTCTTAATACGATCCTCATCCGGTGTGACAAACAACGTCTTCTGATGATCATAGATCACAAATCCGGGTTTGGAACCACTCGGTTTACGTACATGGCGGATCAGTGTGCAGTCGACAGGAACACTGCTTGATTGCTTCGCTTGACTGAAATAAGCGGCAAGCTGGGCGGCTTCTTCTAATGTGGCATCTCCAAACTCCTCACTTCGGATGACCACATGAGAACCAGGGATATCCTTGGTATGCAGCCAAGTGTCATTAGGCGAAGCTAGTCGATTGGTGACGTATTCGTTCTGTAAATTGTTTTTTCCGACATAAATGTCGATGCCTTCTGAAGAGGTGAAGACTTGCAATGTAGGTCTGGTTGCTTTTTTCTTCTTTTTACCCTTTTTGCTTCGGTCACGTAGGTATCCTTGGCTTACAAGTTCATCACGGATTTCCTCTATGTCATTCAATGAAGCATGGGCAAGCTGCTGGAGTAAACTTTCCATGTAGGAAATTTCCTCATGTGTCTTAATCAACTGCTCATTAATAACAAGAAGGCTGTTCTTATACTTGTTGTACTTTTTAAAATAACGTTGTGCGTTATCTGATGGGCTTAATAAAGGGTCAAGCGGGATGACCATTTCAGCCTGATTTTCGTCATAATAATTGACCAAAGAGGCTTCTTTATCTCCTTTGGACACGGCATGTAACGATGCGAATAACAATTCACCCCAAATGCGATAACGATCTGCGTCTTGGGCTTCGTCTAGATCCTTCTGAAGATTGGCGAGCTTCTTTACGTTTTTGCTTCGTTCGTTGCTTAGGAAACGGATCAAATCACTTACCCGTTGCTTCACCGTATCACGTTCAGCTTTATCCCCGTAATAATCCTCCATACACTCGCTTATCGAGTTATATTGCTTCGCGTGTTCACCTAATAGGGTTAACGGAATCGCGGAAAAAATCATTTTCCCTTTTGCATTCGCACCTGAAACAGGTGCGAATTCGCAATTATGCACAGGTCCCATTACAGACTGGAAGGCGTCCCATAATTTTATTGGAAATTCTGCTGCAGACCCCTGTGTATCACCTATCGCAAGGTTATTTCTGAGACGAAGAGCGATCTCTCCTGCAACAAGTGGACTCATTCCACTGAAGGCATGCACCATCCAGCCAACGGGATCAGCAGATGGAGAGGGACCACCTGATCCGTCTGGTTTCTGCTCAACTTCTTCTTTTGTAATCAGATTAGCGAGCTCACCTTCTATGATTTCTTCTGGTTTGGTCTCCTTCTCATCTTCTTTCAGTAGAGCGGCTTCTTCAGCTGCTGAGATCAAATGTAGAAATTGCTCTTTGTCGATTTCCAGAGGGTTGAGCTTGTGTTGCTGAGGAGGCTCTGTGTAAGCGACTCCGGGCATTACGATCCGGTAGCTACTGATTGATGGAGTAACGTGATGAATGCCGTCTATGATCGTTCCAGTGCTGAGATCTGTAAGGATGATATTACTATGACGTCCCATGAGCTCTATGATGATCTTTTTGGCAGAGACGTCTCCAAGCTCATCTCTAGTCCTAACATTTATGTGAATAATTCGTTCCATGCCTACCTGAGCGATACTCTCGATCGTCCCACCTTCACAATGCTTACGCATGAGCATGCAGAACATAGGTGCTTCTGAAGGATTTATGCTGTTTCTTTCTGTAAGATGCAGACGGGGATATGTTGGATTAGCGGAGAGTAATAGCTTGCCACCGCCGCCGGCGCCCCGTAGGTTGAAGATAAGATCGTGGTTGTTCGGTTGATATATTTTGCCTATGCGTGCACCGATGAATGATTGCAGTTCGTGCACGATAGCTCGGGTAACAATGCCGTCTAATGCCATGATAAAGCTCTCCTGTCGACGTGAAATGAATTTCTGAAAATATAAGAAAGTATAAGTTGTACACCATACTTTAGGTCTTATATTCTTCGCTTAAACGCTTACCGCCCTTATTAGAACACCGAAGACGTTAAAGCTTACCTCTCTATGATGCCATACTTTGGGACATTCGCGCAAAAGGGGAATTAGATAGGCGGTGATATTATTGGACGACCTTGAATACACTTGGTCATGAACAGGTGGAAAAGCTGTGCGCCGCCGGAAGTCAAGAAACGACCGGGAGGGAAAGAAAAGTCATGGAACAAAACAGTTGGCACCGGCTCGGTGCAGAAGAGCTGCAGAAAATGTTCAATGTCCATCCGAGGACGGGCCTCAGTGGAGAGGATGCCGCGGAGCGACGGAAGCAAAATGGGTATAACGAGCTTTCCGAAGGAAAGACCGTATCCCCGTTTACCCTGCTGTTGAACCAGTTTAAGGATTTCATGGTGCTTGTGCTTATGGGTGCGACGCTCGTATCCGGTTTGCTTGGCGAATATTTGGATGCCATCACGATCATCGCGATTATCCTTTTAAACGGAGCCCTTGGGTTTGTTCAAGAGTTCCGCGCCGAACGTTCGCTAAGAGCTTTAAAGCAGCTCTCCGCACCTTCTGCCAAAGTTCTGCGTGGGGGGAACAGCGAGGTTATTCCAGCAAAGATGTTAGTACCAGGTGATATTGTCTTGCTGGAGAGTGGTGATCGAATACCCGCGGATATACGATGGCTGGATTGCAGTTCTCTATATGTGGAGGAATCCGCGCTAACTGGGGAATCGCTGCCTGTCTCGAAGCATTCGGATGTGATCCGCGCGGAGGAGATTCCGCTCGGTGATCAGAAGAATCTTGGATTCATGGGCACAATGGTAACCAGAGGTACTGGTAAAGCTATCGTAATTCGAACGGGTATGGACACAGAGATGGGTAAGATTGCAGACCTGATCCAGAATACAGAATCTCAGGAAACTCCGCTTCAGCATCGTCTCGAGCAGTTAGGGAAAATTTTAATCTATGTATCACTAGGTTTAACTATTGTAGTTGTAGCAGCCGGTATTTTACATGGACAGCCTGCCACAGCAATGTTCTTGGCCGGGGTAAGCTTGGCGGTCGCTGCGATTCCGGAAGGGCTTCCGGCCATTGTGACCATCGCACTTGCGCTGGGCGTGCAGAGGATGATCAAACGAAAGGCCATCGTTCGTAAATTACCTTCAGTGGAAACCTTGGGCTGCGCATCCGTCATCTGTTCGGACAAGACGGGTACATTGACTCAGAATAAAATGACGGTGACCAGATTATGGACGGGCGGACGTGGCCTTGAAGTAACAGGTGAAGGTTATGCTCCGAACGGACAGGTTCTGGAGAAAGGTAAACCGGTAGATCTCAAAAATGATCAAAGTTTAAGACGGATGCTACAGGTGGGTGCCTTGTGCAGTAATGCGGAGATCATCGAGACCTTTCCGACTGAAGTACGGGGTAAGCGTAAAGGGAAGGATAAGGACATCGTAGTTGATAAGTCATCTGACAGCTCATCCATCTGGGAGCTTAAAGGAGATCCGACCGAAGGAGCCCTCGTGGCACTTTCAGGGAAGATGGGTTTGACTGCCCAGACACTAGCAGTAACATATACCCGTGAGAAGGAATTTCCATTCGATTCTGAGCGGAAGTTAATGTCAGTTATCATTGGTCATCCCGGAGGACGGATGGTATGTACGAAAGGTGCGCCTGATATTCTGCTTAATCGCTGTTCATATATGCTCTGGGAGGGCGGTGTTGTGCCTTTAACGCCAACATTGCGGCAGAAAGTACTCGATGCTAATGAGCAAATGGCATCAGGTGCTCTTCGTGTCCTAGGTATGGCTTATCGTGATATTCGTCCAAGTGAAAATATGGACAGTGAAAAGGATGCGGAATCCCAGCTCGTCTTTATCGGATTGGCGGGGATGATTGATCCGCCAAGACGTGAAGTCCGCGATGCCATCAGCGTCACACGTCGAGCAGGAATTAAGACTGTAATGATTACAGGGGACCACGGAACGACTGCAGAGGCCATTGCGCATCAATTAGGAATTCTGCAACGTGGAGGCACGGTACTAACAGGGGCTCAACTAACTCGGATGGATGATGATGAGCTGGATAAAGTATCAGACAATGTGTATGTATTCGCCCGCGTATCTCCTGAGCATAAGCTTCGTATCGTGAAATCCTTGCAGCGTCGTGGTCATGTAGTGGCTATGACCGGGGACGGAGTCAATGACGCTCCAGCCATTAAAGCGGCAGATATAGGAATATCTATGGGGATCACTGGTACAGATGTGACCAAGGAAGCCTCTTCTCTAGTCCTAGGGGACGACAATTTCTCAACCATTGTTGCTGCCATTGAAGAGGGTAGAAACATTTATGAGAACATTCGTAAATTCATTCGATATCTACTAGCATCAAATGTGGGAGAGATCTTGACGATGTTCTTCGCTATGATGCTTGGTCTGCCTCTGCCACTCGTGCCTATCCAAATCTTATGGGTGAATCTGGTGACAGACGGACTGCCAGCGATGGCGCTTGGTGTTGACCAACCCGAAAAGGATTTGATGGAGCATAAACCGCGTGGGGCGAAGGAAAATATTTTTGCCCGCCGTTTAGGGTGGAAGATCATAAGCCGTGGATTCTTAATCGGTTTATGTACGTTAGGTGCATTTTGGCTAACCTTACGTGTGGCACCAGAGAATCCAGCGCAGCTGATTCGAGCTCAGTCCGTAGCTTTTGCGACACTCGTTATGGCGCAGTTGATTCATGTCTTCGATTGCCGCAGTTCACGTTCGGTGTTCCATCGAAATCCGTTTCAGAATAAGTACCTGGTTCTTGCTGTATTGTCATCCGTGATTCTGATGCTGGCTGTGATGTATATTCCGTTTCTACAACCTGTCTTCAAAACAGTGCCGCTTAATTTCCGTGAGTGGTGCCTTGTATTTGTAACAGCGGGGATTCCGACCTTCCTGATGGGCGCTGGCAGTGTTTGGGGTGGAAAACGTAATCGTGGTCGTAGCGGAAGCAATTCGATGATAAAAAGTACAAAAATTTCGGCATAAAGTTAATAGTATTGCTCCATTCCTAAAGGTATACTTGTTGCAGTTAACAGCTCGTATACTTGTGAAGGGCTACATTACACAGAATATTAAGCTTAAGCGATTGCTAACATAACATAACCTTTAGGAGTGGACTTTCAATGGAATTCACAAAAATGCACGGGCTCGGCAATGACTTTATCGTAGTTTTTGGCGAGCAAGAACTACCAAGCAATGCAGCAGAGCTTGCTGTAACCCTATGCAATCGGTTCTTCGGAATTGGCGCGGACGGACTTGTATACATCCTACCGTCTGAACGTGGTGATTACATGATGCGAATTATGAATTCTGATGGTTCGGAGGCGGAGCAGTGCGGAAATGCTATCCGCTGTGTATCTAAATATGTATATGATCATGGCCTGGTAAACTCCGAGCAGATTGTAATTGAAACGATTGGTGCCGGAGAGCAAAAGGTTACCTTGAATGTGAAAGACGGTGTGGTGGAAACTGTAACGGTTGATATGGGCGAACCTATATTGTCCGGTCTTCAAATTCCGGTAGCTATTGATGCAGAACCAGTACTCTCAGAGCCGATTGAATCGGACGGAACCGAATTTAAGTTTACAGCAGTATCAATGGGTAATCCTCATTGCGTTATTTATGTAGACGATGCCGTATCTTTTGATCTTGCGACATGGGGACCTAAGTTAGAAGTACATCCGTTGTTCCCAAGAAAGGTAAACGTCGAGTTCGCAACGGTTCTGGATCGAGGTAGAGTAGATATGCGGGTATGGGAACGTGGGGCTGGACCCACACTTGCTTGTGGGACTGGAGCTTGCGCAACCTTAGTGTCTTCAGTGCTGAATGGCCTGACAGATCGAGCGGCTTGGATTAGTCTAAAGGGTGGCGATCTCTTCATTGAATGGAATGAAGATGATAACCATGTGTATATGACAGGTCCTGCTGAGGTTGCATTCACAGGTAGTGTAGTGCTATAAAAAATAATGATTCGAATCGTATTACTGAATAAAGGGCAATTCAAGAGCTCATTCTTGGATTGCTTTTTTTTGTTTCGACGTTGTGCTGCATTTCAATCCGAATAATGGAAGACCTAACCGAAAATAATAGTCTTAATTATGAGAAAGAGGTGAACTTGCTGAACATGAAAGGATGGAATAAAAGAAATAAGTCCGGCAATGGCCTGCAAGGGAATCCTTCACAGTCAGGCAGACTAACAATAAATCTTACGCAGTCGATAGAACATATAATTACTGAGCTAGGTGATAGTCCTGATCTCAAAATAAGACAGGTAAAGCTAGGTGAACACAGTCCTGTCTATGCAGCGGCTCTTCATCTTAGTGGTTTGGTTCAACCGGAGGCCGTTGACGAATTTATTGTCGGTTCTTTGCTCGGTGTTACTAATGAGATGTTAAACGAGCAAATCCCTACCTCAGGAAATGTGATGGATTTTATACTGAATCGTACCCTAGAAATTGGTGATGCTAAGATACAGGACGAATGGAAAGAAATTCTGCTGGCAATTCTTTCGGGAGATACGGTGATTTTAATTGAGGGATATACCAGTGCGATTGTGTGTGATACCCAAGGCGGGGAGACACGTTCGGTCACTGAGCCTACTTCTCAGCTTGTTGTTCGGGGACCCAAGGACAGCTTTGTGGAATCGCTTGCCACGAATATTTCCTTAATCCGTCGAAGACTAAAAACTCCTAATTTAAGATTGGAGTATATGAGAATTGGTGAGGTATCTCAGACGATTGTGGCGTTGATGTTCATTAAAGGCATTGTTGACGAAAAGCTGGTCGATGAAGTGAGGAAACGGCTGGGAGAGATTAAGATCGATGCGATTCTGGAATCCGGTTATATCGAAGAGCTGATTCAGGATAAAACCTTCACTCCATTTCCAACAATCAATAACAGTGAGCGACCAGATGTCGCGGCGTCAAATCTTTTAGAGGGAAGAATAGTACTTGTTGTAGATGGAACTCCCTTTATATTGATTTTGCCGGCCGTTTTCACACTTTTTTTTCAATCCTCATCGGATTATGCTGAAAGGTTCGATATCTCATTTTTTATGCTGCTTATCCGGTATATCAGCTTTATAGTTCTAATCTTGGGACCTTCTATCTATATAGCATTAACCACGTTTCACTATGAAATGATCCCAACAACCTTATTAATCAACCTGTTATCGCAACGAGAAAATGTTCCATTTCCGGCTTTTGTGGAGGCCATATTAATGGAGGGGGCGTTTGAAATTATCAGAGAAGCTGGAGTGCGAATGCCCCGTGCGGTGGGGCAAACCGTATCCGTTGTGGGTGCTTTGATTCTGGGGCAGGCTGTGGTAGAGGCTGGGATCATCACGCCGGTTATGGTTATTGTTGTGGCACTAACAGGTATTGCGAGTTTTGCAATTCCCTCCTATAACATGGCGATTTCAGGGCGGATTATTCGATTTGCTTTTTTGATACTTGCAGGTATGTTTGGATTTTACGGCATTACACTTGGCTTAATCGTACTGGTTGCACATATGAACAGTCTGCGTTCATTTGGTATCCCTTACTTGTCACCCGTAGTTCCTCTATCGGTGAAGAGGCAAAAAGATACCTTTTTAAGGTTACCTGTATGGGTTCATAATAAGGGACGTTCTACTTCTCCCGGTGAACACGGGGATAGTCCGGCGGGTGAGAAAATTAACACTGGACATGAAGCTAACCTTTCACCTGTCATCAATGGGATAGACGATGGTGGGGGTTCTAATAAGAAAGGAGCTTCTGATGAAAGTTAAAGGGAATGTTCTAATTCGTTCTGTGTGTCCTCTTATACTGCTTCTCGTGCTCACTGGCTGCTGGGACAGCGTTGAATTAAACAGAAGAGCGATTGTTACAGGTGTGGCCGTTGATAGAGGCTCTACAGAGGAGGAAAAATATGTCCTTACCTTTCAAGTCATTATTGCAGACGAAATTTCAGGAGAAAATGCCAGAGGGACCTCACCTGTTGCAGTTTATAAAGGCAAAGGACGCAGCATGTTTGAAGCATTGGCTGACGGCTCCCGTCAGACCGCCCGCTTTTTGTCACTTGGTCATATTCGAGTAGTCGTAATTTCGGAAAAATTTGCCCGTGAAGGAATCAAGGACATTATGGATGTATTGGAAAGAGAAAGTGAAACGAGATTAACCAGTCTTCTCTTTATATCTAAGAGACAACCAGCAAGCGACAGTATGACTACCATGACTGTTTTCGGAAGAATTCCAGCAAATGATTTGGTGGAAAAGCTTGAGACGACCTCCAAACAGTTTGGCTACAATTACCAAATGGAGGTTGATGATGTCGTACGCGGGATTCAAATTCCTGGTGGGGGACCGATGATTAATGGGGTTGAAGTTACTGGTGATGTGGAGCGAAGAGACTCGAATGAAAATATTAAAACGATCAAACCGAAGGCTGCGCTGCGGGTTACAGAGCTGGCTGTTTTTAAAGATGACAAGCTGATCGGGTGGCTACACGGAAATCAAGCCATTGGGTCTGCCCTTTTAAAAAATAAAATCACACAAGTGCCTGCAGTAGTTGCTATCGGTAAGAACGATTATGTGTCTTTTAATGTGTATCTATCGCAGGTTCAAATCAAGGTGAATGCAAAAGATGCAGAGCATCCGGTATTTACCATAAATATAACTCAACAAGCAGGTTTAAAAGAGTCGCCTAATAATTTGAATCTAAGGGACCCCAATGTGTTAAATGATCTGTCCAGGCTTATGGAGAAGCATACACGAGATCAAGTATGGGAAGCGATAAATGAATCAAGAGCGCTAAAGAGTGACTATTTGGGTTTTGGAGAAGTGGTAGAACGTGAGAATCCACGTGGATGGAAAAAAGTCAAAGATCATTGGGAGGATATATTTGCGACCTGTGAGATTAAGATTGATGAGGATGTCGTGATTAGGCATACCGATATGCGAAGCGATTCTTTTCAGGTCAATAAGAAATAACGTTTAAGGAGGAGCGGGTATGAATAAAGGCAGTATAAAAATTGGTGTATTCCAAATCTTCTCCTTAACATTGTTGTTCGAGCTTGGGACAGCTTTGGTGGTGAATCTAGGGATGGAAGCGGGAAAAGATGCATGGATTTCCATTATGATCGGTGATTTTATTGGAGTGGCTGTTTTCGCGGGATATACCTTTCTCTATCGAAAGTTTCCTGATTTACCGCTAACGGCTTATGTCCGAAAGGTACTAGGCAGATATTTGGGATCCGTAATAGCGTTAGGTTACATCATCCTATTTCTGAATTTAGCGGGAAGGGATTTGCGAGATGGCAGCACCATGCTTGTTATGGCAACCATGCATCGGACTCCGTTATTCATTATAGCCATGCTGATGGTCTTATCAAGCGCTTATGTATTGCATAAGGGTATAGAGGTATTAGCCAGAACTTCGATGGTTTTCTTAACGCTTGTATTAATGATAGGTCTTTTTTGCTCGATGATGCTGATGTTTTCGGGTTCAATTAATCTCCATTTTCTTCAGCCCGTTTTCGAGAATGGATTCGAGCCCATCCTCGCCTCTGTAGTCAAACAAAATTATATGTTTCCTTTTGGTGAAATGGTCTGTTTTACTATGCTGATGCCTTATCTTGATAACGCAAAAAAAGGGCCCTGGATCATTGCAACGGGTATATTTGTATCAGGTATACTATTGAGTCTGACTATGGTCTTAAACATATCTGTTCTTGGATCTGATATTGTTAAAAGATCGCTACTTCCGCTGATGCCTACGATTAGTAAGATTTCTATTTCTGATTTTGTTCAACGGCTAGATATTTTAGTTGTTATGGTGCTTATCATTGGTGTTTTTTTTAAAATGGCAGTTTTTTTTGCAGCAGCCCTGATCGGTATATCAGAGTTATTTAAAATTCCTTATCGGAGGATGGTCTATCCGACAGCTTTGATTATCTTGTTTAGTTCTATGCTGGATGCACGAAGCTTCACCGAGCATATAGATGAGGGTGGAAAACTGCTGTATACGGTGTATCCCTTCTTTATGGTGTTAATCCCGCTGATCCTTATCCTTGTTACAGCGTTAAAGAGTCACTTTTCAGCTCCGCGTTCAGGTTGACGTCCGGTCTTCCAGGCCAGAATATCAGGACCAAGCAGACATAACAGCAAGATGATGGCCGCGGTTTTCTCAGAGGCAGTGTATAGTAAGTAATTTAGAATGTACTGGATGTTACCCACTCCATAACCAAATAGCCAATCCCCCAAATACAGATATGATAAACACAAAATGCTTAAGAGTAGGATAATTGCGTATTTTCGGATCAGAAGTTTTCTGGTTTTTTTCTTCACTGGATTTGCTCCTTTTCGCTAATTTAACGTTAGTATGAAGCTTTTAATACCCGATCATGCATACCCGGACCGGGTGTCTGATTGCTTTTCTTTTGAAAGCTTATCATCCATACCGATTTATGATACATTAGTATGAAACTAATGAGTCAGGGGAGGATTTTGCAGTGAAGCCGGATCTACGTTCCGCATGGGGAAACAAAGTATTGGTCGGAGACGGAGCGATGGGTACCTATTTATATCAGAAGGGTTTCCCTGTCGGCATTTCCTACGAAGAATTAAATTTGACCTCTCCAGGGGTTATCGAAGATGTACATCGCAGCTATATAGATGCAGGGGCAGTGCTGCTAGAAAGCAACACCTTCTCAGCGAATTTTGACAGGCTGTCCAAATATGGTTTGGAGTCCAAGGTTGAAGAAATTAATCGTGCCGGAGTAAGAATCGCTCGTAAAGCTGCTGGAGATACTGGTTATGTATTAGGTGCTGTAGGCTCCATTCGCGCCGGTAAGCGTGCAAATCTCTCATCAACAGAGTTGAAGAAGTATTTTACGCAGCAGATCACAGCATTGTTAGAAGAAGAAGTAGACGGTATTATGCTAGAAACCTTCTACGATGTCGAGGAACTTCACCTTGCACTAAGAACTGTACGTAAACATAGTACTCTCCCAGTCATTTGCCAATTTGCTGTCGATGAATCAGCTCGTACGTTGGATGGACTGACGCTGCCAGAGGCTTTTCGCATTCTTGAAGGTGACGGAGCAGATATCATCGGATTTAACTGTAATACGGGTCCAAATGGAATTAAGAGAGCGCTGAAAGCTTTACAGGGCAATCTGGTTCTACCGACCTCGGTCTATCCCAATGCAGGTGTTGCCGATTATGTAGACGGAGAATACCGGTATGGGGCTTCACCGGAATATTTCGGGCAGATGGCAGTAACTTTTGCAGAAATGGGTTGCAGAATTATCGGCGGCTGCTGTGGTACTACACCGCAGCATATTGCTGAAATTTCTTCCGCATTAAAAGGTTACGAACCTCAGCCACTTCCAAAACCGTCGCTTGTGACGGTGGAACGTGTATCGCTGCAAGAGCATTTTGGCGAAGATGAGGGAAGAGATGGCAGAGAGCCGAACCTGGTTGATCTAGTAAAAGAACGCCATACGGTTATCGTTGAGCTGGATCCTCCCCGTGATTTGGATATCGCCAAGTTTATGCAGGGTGCAGAAGCGCTGAGAAGAGCGGGTGCGGATGCGTTGACACTCGCCGATAACTCACTGGCTGTTACACGGATGAGCAATATGGCTTTAGGCCATTTGGTGCACGCTAAAACTGGACTTCGTCCACTGGTGCATGTTGCTTGTCGGGACCGTAATCTGATCGGTACTCAATCGCATTTGATGGGTTTTGATGCGCTTGGCATTGATCATGTGTTGGCGGTGACTGGAGACCCCGCCAAATTCGGAGATCTTCCTGGCTCAAGTTCGGTTTATGATTTAACCTCTTTTGAGATTATTCGAATGATTAAGCAATTGAATGATGGCATTTCCTTCTCGGGTAAACCTTTGAAGCAGAAAGCGAATTTTGTAATCGGTGCTGCCTTTAACCCGAATGTTAAACATTTAGATAAGGCTGTACAGCGACTGGAGAAGAAAATTGCCTCTGGTGCGGATTATATTATGACCCAGCCTGTCTATGATCAGGAACTTATCGTGAAGATCGCAGAGGCCACTGCACATCTGGAAATCCCCGTGTTTATTGGTGTGATGCCACTGGCTAGTGGACGTAATGCAGAGTTCCTTCATAATGAGGTTCCAGGCATCCAGCTTACCGATGAAGTCCGGAATCGTATGAAAGGACTTGAAGGGGAAGCAGGAAGAGCTGAAGGTGTCGCCATCGCTAAGGAGCTGTTAGATGTTGCTACAGCTCATTTCAATGGGATCTATTTGATGACACCGTTCATGTTCTATGATATGAGTGCACAGCTGATGGAGTATGTATGGGAGAAATCAGGACGTAAATTATCCCCCTTGTTTCGCTAGTAATAATCAATTACAATAGTGTAATGGATGTGATTCCGTTGTCATTTAGCATGACCGGATACGGTCAATCGTCCCTGCAATTCGGCGGCTACAAGATTATGTTCGAAGTGAAATCGGTGAATCACCGGTACTGCGAAGTTGTACTGCGGATGCCCCGGGATTGGACGGGTTATGAGGATGTGCTGAGAAGAAAGGTTCAACAGCACGTCAAACGGGGAAGGATAGATGTTACCATCAATAGAGAGCATGATGAGTCGTCTTCCGGACCGGTTCTGAATCGCTCTGCTGTCATGACTTATCTTAAGGCAGCAGATCAGCTTAAGAACGAGTATGGTTTGTCCGGTGAGTTGACTCTTCGTGATATAATTTCTATACCCGGTATTATGGAAAGCAAAGATGAGGCTGCGGGTGCCGTGTCCGCGGCCTTAGAAGACTACTCTGAAATGTTGGAGACGGGACTTGAGCAGAGTTTGCAGTCTCTGCTGGAGATGCGTGCCCGTGAAGGCAGTTTTCTAGTCGCTGATCTTGAACAGCGTCTCACCTATCTTGAGACCATGCATGCTGAAATGGTTGAACTTGCTCCTTTTGTAGTCATTGAATATCGTGACAAGCTACGTCACCGATTGAATGAGCTGAATGATGGGACGTTCGCTTTTGATGAGCATAAATTCGGGATGGAAATCGCTATTTTTGCTGATCGCTGTAATATTGATGAAGAGTTGACCCGGTTGTATAGTCATTTCGAACAATGCAGAACCCTCCTGAAGGGGAAAGGGCCGGTAGGACGCAAGCTGGATTTTCTCATTCAGGAGATGAACCGGGAGACGAATACAATCGGGTCGAAATGCAATCATTTAACTCTCGTGGGTCTTGTGCTAGACATGAAAGCAGAGCTAGAGAAGATTCGCGAACAAGCGGCAAACATAGAGTAACCGGGAACAGGTAATAGCATAGAACTTTATGGGGGGAACTACCGGAACATGGCAATTAAACTTATCAACATTGGCTTTGGGAATATTGTGTCCGCCAATCGCATTATTTCCATCGTCAGTCCGGAATCTGCACCAATCAAACGTATTATCCAGGAGGCTCGTGATCGACATATGTTGATCGACGCCACCTATGGCCGACGGACTCGTGCCGTAATCATTACAGATAGTGATCATGTCATTTTGTCGGCTGTACAGCCGGAGACTGTGGCGCATCGCTTATCCAGTAAAGATGACGACAACGACGAATAACAACTAAATGGAGTGTATTATGTCAAAAGGATTGCTCATCATATTATCCGGACCTTCCGGCGTAGGTAAAGGTACTGTATGTACTGCGCTACGTCCGAAGATGCCCGAACTTGTCTACTCAGTATCAGCTACTACTCGTAGTCCGCGTGCGGGTGAGGAAGACGGTGTGAACTATTTTTTCAAAAGCAAAGAGCAGTTTGCGGCTATGATAGAAGCCGATCAACTGCTTGAATATGCGGAGTACGTAGGTAATTTTTACGGTACTCCACGTGATTTTGTAGAGAGAACTCTCAATAGCGGCAAAGACATTATTCTCGAAATTGAGGTTCAGGGAGCTCTCAAAGTCAAAGAGAAATTTCCTGAAGGTATTTTTGTGTTCCTTCTTCCACCTTCTATGGACGAGTTGAAGGACCGCATACGCGGACGGGGTACGGAACATCCAGATGTGATCGATCACCGCATGACCGTAGCGGAGGATGAGATAAATCTAATGCAGCATTATGATTATGCTGTTGTGAATGATGAGATTGATCTGGCTTGTAAGAGAATAGAAAGCATTATTATCGCCGAACATTGTAAGGTCAGATAATGTATACTGAAAGATTGAATGTATTACCAGTAAACTATGAAGAGGTGTCCCTGTGCTATATCCATCCATTGATGAAATGATGACCAAGGTTGACAGTAAGTATTCGCTCGTTGTAGCCGCAGCACGTCGTGCTAGACAATTGCGTGAGGGTGGTAAGACAGATGTGAAGAACCCTAGATCGCATAAATTCGTTGGTGTTGCTCTTGAAGAAATTTACGAAGATCGCATTACGCTTACCCGCGGTGAAGAGTAGTCGCAAGCCTATTTAGATATTCCCTTTTGTAGAAACGGATACCGCCTAGTTGTAATTAGGCGATGCCGTTTCTTCTTGGGTTATGGAGCATTTATGGGTCTTTAATGAATGATGATAGCCCAAAACCGGGCTGTTTCTGACAACCGGAAGGTTGTTATTTTTTTCTCAAAATATAAGAAGTAAAGTAATAGATCATTCGTTGTAAGAGTAGGGAACAGGGGGGAGATCATGTTGAAGAGCTTGAAGGGGAAGACTATTTTACTTGGGATTACAGGAGGTATTGCGGCCTACAAAGCAGCGTCCCTGACCAGTAAGCTTGTCCAAAAAGGAGCCGAGGTTCATGTCATTATGACAGCATCGGCAAAGCAGTTCATTACAGAATTAACTCTACAGTCACTGTCGAAGCAACGAGTTTATAGTGATACATTTCAGGAACGTGACCCATCTTCCATCTCGCATATTGATTTGGCCGATTCAGCGGATCTTGTAATAGTAGCGCCAGCAACTGCGAATATGATTGCCAAGATGGCGCATGGAATTGCGGATGATATGTTATCTACTACGTTACTCGCTACTACTGCACCTGTAATGGTGGCACCAGCTATGAATGTCCATATGTATCAGCATCCCGCTGTACTTAGCAATTTGGATACCCTCGCTAAACGTGGTATTCAGTTTATTGAGCCTGGGGAAGGTCTGCTGGCATGCGGTTACGTAGGTAAAGGCCGTTTAGAGGAGCCTGAGACAATCGTAAGTTATGTGGAGGATTTTTTTGCATTGCAAGAAAGTGCGAAGTCTAGTCCACTCAAGGGTAAAAAGATTGTCATCACAGCTGGCGGTACAGTAGAACGGATTGATCCGGTTCGCTATATCTCCAATGATTCCTCTGGTAAAATGGGGTTTGCTGTGGCACGTGCTGCACGTGCTATGGGGGCAGAGGTGACCATGATTGCTGCGCGAACAGATGAAGCGCCTCCGCAGGACCCGGATATTTCTGTTATTCGTGTTCAATCCGCACAAGAAATGTATGAAGCAGTTACTGCCCAGTGGGATAGCTGCGATATCATGATTAAGGCAGCGGCTGTATCGGATTACCGTCCGAAGCATAGCGAGCAATCCAAAATTAAAAAAAGTGGAGATACGCTGACTCTTGAGCTTATAAAAACAACGGATATCCTCGAAACGCTAGGTAAGAACAAGGATAAGCAGTTCTTGATCGGTTTTGCAGCGGAGACGGGAAACACTGAATTTTATGCAAAGGACAAGCTGGTCCGAAAAAACTGCGATCTCATCGTTGCTAACAACGTAGCGGCTGCAGGAGCCGGATTTGGATCGGATACGAATATTGTATCGATTTATGATGCAGATGGATTGGTGCTTGAATTGCCACAATTGTCTAAGGATGAGGTCGCACGCCGTTTGCTGACACTCGTGGCAGAGCGCATTTCTGGAGCTTCATTATAATGGATATTGCCAAGGTCATTGTGGATGTGCCTGTACGCAGCACTGACCGGCCATTTGATTATAGTATTCCAGAATCACTGAAATTATGGATTGAAGTGGGCAGCCGAGTAGCAGTCCCGTTTGGACACCGTACGGTGCAAGGGTTTGTTGTTTCGTTAGAGTCAGGAGAAACAGTAGTGAATCCTGCGCTTAAGCCTATTCAAGAAGTACTTGATCTGCTTCCACCGTTATCCCCTGAATTAGTTGAGTTAGCAGACTGGATGAGTAAAAGATATGCCTGCAGACGAATTTCTGCCCTTCAAGCGATGCTGCCCACCGCTCTTAAGGGGAAGGCAGAACGACTGATTTCATTAGGAGTTGAGGAAGAAGAGACAGCATTCCCTGATGATGAATTATTCCCTATGTTTGCTGAGACAGAGAATGAGGAACGACTAATCACTGAATTTATTGGACGTAATGGCGAAGTTTCCATGAAGCAACTTACCCGTGCGTTTCCGGAGGCTGCGGAAACGGTGAAGTTCATGCTGCGGCGCGGAGTTCTTGTAGAGAGCCAATCAATCAAAGATAAGATGGGCAAGAAAAAGCTGAAAGCGGTAGATCTGGCGATAGGCATTACGGCTGCGCGTGAGGCGCTGAGTAAGTTTCCTAAAAAATCTGCGCGACAGAAGGAAGTGCTAAGCTTTCTAATCGAAAGAGAAGCTACACTCCCTATGGCGCTTAAGGAAGTCTTGTCAGCCCTTCAAGTTACGGCAAGTACGGTAAAGGGTTTAGAGGAAAAAGGCTTCATCGAAATCAGCGAGATTGAAGTCTATCGCGACCCTTATCAAGGACGTGACTTTAAGCCTACTACGCCTCTGCCACTTACAGCAGAGCAAGAGATTGTATACACTCGAATTTCACGAACACTAGAAGAGCAACTACATGAAGTATTTCTGGTACATGGCGTTACGGGGAGCGGTAAGACAGAAATCTACTTGCAATGTATCAAACGTTGCTTGGATCAGGGCAGACAGGCCGTAGTGCTCGTTCCAGAAATTGCATTAACACCCCAGATGGTGGAACGTTTTAAAGGGCGTTTTGGAAGTGGTGTTGCGGTAATGCATAGCCGATTGTCTGTAGGTGAGCGTTACGATGAGTGGCGCAAAATCCGCGAAGGAAAGGCTACGGTTGCCGTTGGTGCCCGATCAGCAGTGTTTGCTCCGTTCTCTAACCTGGGTTTGATTATTATGGATGAAGAACATGAGACCTCATATAAGCAGGAGGAAAATCCGAAATATCATGCCCGTGATGCTGCGATTCGCAGAGCTGAGCAGTGTGGGGCAGCCGTGATTTTAGGCTCCGCCACGCCTTCGTTAGAAAGCTATCATGCGGCCAGAGCACAGAGTGATATTCATTTTTCACCAGTACTTTTAGAAATGCCTACTCGCGCACTTGGCAACGAGCTTCCCAAGGTGAATGTAGTGGATATGCGGGAAGAGCTTAAAGAAGGTAATCGCTCCATGTTTAGTCGGAAGCTTCATTCTGCACTGGCTGAAAGACTGGAACGTGGAGAACAGACGGTGTTATTGCTTAACCGCAGAGGGTTCTCAACGTTTGTCATGTGTCGAAGTTGCGGATATGTGGCAGGTTGCCCGGAGTGTGATATTTCGTTAACGTATCATAGCCGTAGTGACAATTTGCGTTGTCATTATTGTGGTCATGCCGAGCCAGCACCTAAGCTTTGTCCAGAGTGTGGAAGTGAGCATATCCGATTCTTCGGAACGGGAACTCAGCGAGTGGAAGAAGAGCTTGGCAAGTTGTTTCCTGGTATACGTGTGATTCGTATGGATGTGGATACAACGACAGAAAAGGGCTCGCATGAGAAATTACTCAACCAATTCAGAGACAAAAAAGCGGATGTTCTGCTAGGCACACAGATGGTAGCGAAGGGATTGGATTTTCCCGACGTAACTCTTGTTGGTGTAATAACTGCAGATTCAGCGTTAAACTTGCCCGATTTTCGTGCAGCGGAAAAGACCTTCCAATTGCTTACACAAGTTGCTGGAAGAGCAGGCCGGCATCAGCTTCCGGGTGAGGTAGTTGTTCAGTCCTATACACCGGAGCATTATTCTATTGTTCATGCTAGCGGTCATGACTATCTCTCTTTTGTAAGGGAGGAGTTAAAGCATCGTAGAGGGTTACATTATCCACCTTATTGCAGATTGATACTCGTTACATTATCCCATGAGCAATTACCGCTATTACTCCGGATGGCAGAGAATTACGCTATGAATCTTCAGGGGAAGGCCAGACAGCTTAGATGGTATGGGAGTCTGGATAAGTTAACTACCGATGTACTCGATCTGTTAGGTCCAGTAGCTTCACCAATCCCTCGCTTGAAGGGTAGATATAGATTCCAGTGTATGATAAAATGGCGCGGCGCCATCGATGTGATTGGGCTTGTTCGGCAAGTGGCTGAGGAGTTGGAGGATTCTGTTCGGGATACAGGGCTCCAAATCAGCATTGATGTAGATCCGCAAATGTTGATGTAAATCGTTATCATGTTACAATGTAAAAAAAGAGCTAGATCAATAAACTCTAAATATAGAGATGTACAGAACGGGAAGGTGTTTGTAATGGCGATACGTATGATCGTTAAGGAACCGGATGAAGTGTTGCACAAAATAGCAAAAGAAGTAACTGTAGTTACACCTAATGTCAAAAAATTGTTAGATGATATGGCTGATACGATGTATGACGCTGAAGGTGTAGGGCTGGCAGCTCCACAAGTTGGTATTTTGAAGCGCCTAATTGTGGTGGATGCAGATGAAGAGCACGGGCTGATCAAAATGATTAATCCGGAAATCATCGGTACAGAAGGGGAGCAGCTAGGACCTGAAGGATGTCTTAGTATTCCCGGATTGAATGGTGATGTACGCCGTGCAGAGACAGTCACCGTACGTGGTCTTAATCGTGAGGGAAAAGAAATTACCATTACCGGCAGTGGTTTACTTGCTCGGGCTTTTCAACATGAGATTGACCATCTGAACGGAGTACTGTTTACAGATATCGCTGAAAAAGTATACGAGATGACAGCTGAACGCAATGAGACTGAGGAGTGAGGATATGAAGATTGTATTCATGGGAACCCCAGCCTTTGCGGTACCAAGCTTGCAAATGCTGATGGATGAAGGCTACGAAGTTGTAGCAGTCGTCACCCAACCAGATCGACCGCAAGGACGTAAAAAGATCTTGGCTCCTTCACCAGTTAAAGAAGCCGCATTATCTCTTGGTTTACCTGTGCTCCAGCCTGAACGGATGCGCAAACCTGAGGCTGTTGCAGAGTTAGCTGCATATGAGCCTGACCTGATTGTTACAGCTGCTTATGGTCAAATTTTGCCTAAAGCTGTATTGGATTTGCCGCGTAATGGTTGTGTGAATGTTCATGGTTCATTGCTTCCTAAATACCGGGGGGGCGCACCGATTCAACGTAGTATCATTAACGGTGAGAAGGTTACCGGCGTTACTTTGATGTATATGGCTGAAGGACTTGACACTGGAGATATGATCTCGCGCGTCGAGGTGGCTATCGAGGATGAGGATACTTCCGGCACGATGTTCGAGAAGCTGAGCCTTGCTGGACGTGATCTCTTGAAGTCTGAAATGCCGCGATTAGTAAACGGTCGTGTTCAAGCTACCCCGCAAGACGATAGTCAAGCAACCTTCGCACCCAACCTAAATCGTGAGGATGAGCGTTTGGATTGGAACGCTGGTTCTCGTGATAGCTATAATAGAATCCGTGGGCTGGTTCCTTTTTCAGGTGCGTTTACACTCTGGAATGGAGAGACCTTTAAAGTTTGGTCTTCAAAAATTCCCGCTGAACAGAAATCAACTGACAGCGCGCCAGGAACGGTGCTTTCGGTTACTGAACAAGGTGTCGAGGTTAAGACTGGAGACGGAAGTCTGCTGCTAACTACTGTTCAGCCTGCTGGTAAGAAAGCTATGAGTGCTGCGGACTTTAGCCGTGGCGGTGTCATGAAACCAGGGACGGTGCTAGGTTGAGCGCGGGCGGTAAAAAGGGCGGTGCCGGAAACAAAGGTAAAGCTAATACAGCCTCTGCCCGGGATATCGCACTCGATATTCTGGTAAAGGTCGAACAGCAAGGTGCATACAGCAACCTACTCTTGAACAGCAGTCTGCAGAAGTCTGCTCTTAGCAGAGAAGATGCTGGACTAGTTACTGAGCTTGTCTATGGCACCATCTCTCGTATGAACACACTTGATTATGTGCTAGAGGAATTTGTTAGCAAAGGGATCGCTAAATTGCAGCCCTGGGTGCGTAATTTATTGCGACTAAGCTTATATCAAATTATGTATCTGGACCGCATACCGTCTCATGCAGCTGTAAACGAGGCTGTTAATATAGCTAAGAAAAAGGGCCATCAAGGAATCTCGGGTATGGTTAATGGCGTGCTTCGTAGTGTGCTTCGCGCTGGAGATCTACCGGTTATACCTGATGAATTGAGCCCGGCGAAACGGATATCCATTCAGTATTCCCATCCTTTATGGTTAGTGGAGCGCTGGATTACCGAGTATGGTGTTGATACTGCGGAAGCTATTTGCACTGCTAATAATGAGCCACCTGCTGTTAGTGTACGTGTAAATACAACGATGATTAGCCGTGAAGCGCTACTGAGTCAGATGGTTGAACAAGGTCTGCAAGCTTCTGCTTCTGAAGTTAGTCCATATGGTATTGTTGTAAAAGGCGGCGGTAATCTCGCTCTTTCTTCTTGGTATCGGGATGGATTTATATCTGTTCAGGATGAAAGCTCCATGCTTGTAGCTGAAGCTGTTGCACCTGAGCCTGGAATGCGAGTTCTTGATTGCTGTGCCGCACCCGGGGGCAAAACAGCGCATATGGGCGAGCTGATGAAAGATGAAGGGTCTATTCTTGCTAACGATCTGCATCCGCATAAAGCTAAGCTTATCTCGGATCAAGCTGCGCGACTAGGTCTCGAAAGTGTAGTAACAGGCAGTGCAGATGCGCTGGAGCTAGAGCATACCTTAGAGCATCATTCCTTCGATAGAATTCTATTGGACGCTCCTTGCTCTGGGCTTGGGGTAATCCGGCGTAAGCCAGATCTCAAATGGCGTAAGCAGCCTGAGGACGTTACAAGCGTAGCGTCACTACAAGGTCAGCTCCTGCAGTCGGTCTCCAAACTGTTGAAGCCGGGTGGGGTTCTGGTTTATAGTACCTGTACGACTGAACAAGCGGAAAACCGTGAAGTTGTAGCTGCCTTTTTGAAGCAGAATCCTGATTTCACTTCTATAACGTTTGCTTCCCCGTTATGGGATAGATTGGAAGGTACTGCGCTGGCTGAAGGTGAGGGAATTCAATTATTGCCGCATCACTATGGCAGCGACGGATTCTATATCTCTAAGCTTCAAAGAGTCTTGTAATATAGTGAATTTACTGACAATTGTTGTATCTTTTGCCCGCCGGGCTACCGTACGGCGGGCTATTTCTTTTACCGTCTCTGAAATTTGTGTTAAAATAGGAAGAATGAGAAATAATACGCATATCCTTATGAAAGAACAGGTGCTAATAATAATGAAACCTTTAATATATGATTTTTCTTTAGAAGAGTTACAGCAGTGGGCGAAAGATAACGGTGAGCCTGCTTTTCGTGGTGGACAGATTTTTGATTGGTTGTATGTAAAACGTGTAAGTGACTTCGAAGCCATGAGCAATTTGTCTAAAGGACTTCGTCAGAAGCTTAATGATCAATTCTCCATTGCAGCGCTCACTGAGATTACTAAAATGGAATCGAAAGATGGAACAGTAAAATTCCTGTTTGGATTGCATGATGATCATGCGATTGAGACAGTTATCATGAAACATAATTACGGTAATAGCGTCTGTGTAACTACCCAAGTAGGCTGCCGAATCGGTTGTACATTCTGCGCCTCTACGCTTGGTGGATTGAAGAGAGATTTGACTGCAGGTGAAATTGTAGCCCAAGTGGTACGTTCTCAACAGATCTTGGATGCACGCGGCGAACGTGTCAGCAGTATTGTTATCATGGGTACTGGTGAGCCGTTTGAGAACTATGATGCAACCATGAGATTCTTGCGTCTTATGATTCATGAGAAAGGCCTGAATATCGGACAACGGCATATTACTGTTTCCACTAGCGGTATTGTGCCGAGCATTTATAAATTTGCAGAAGAAGATACACAGATAAATTTGGCAATTTCGATTCATGCACCTAACGATAAACTTCGTTCAAAGCTAATGCCGGTTAACCGCCGCTTTCCGTTTGATGATGTGATTGAATCTTTACGTTATTATCAAGCTAAGACGGGACGACGTGTCAGCTTTGAGTATGCTTTGATCGGTGGGGTGAATGATCAGCCGGAGCATGCTGAGGAATTAGCAGGTGTGCTTAAAAACATGCTGTGCCACGTTAATTTGATTCCAGTAAACCACGTGCCAGAGCGGAAATATGTACGTACTTCACGCAATGATATCTTTGAGTTTCAACGTATTTTGGCTGACAACGGTGTGAATGTTACCATTCGCCGTGAGCAAGGCCATGATATCGCGGCCGCATGCGGACAGCTGCGCGCCAAACATATGGAGTTGGGGTGAGGATATTTGATCAGAACAGTTCATGCCAGCGATATTGGCCGAGTGCGCTCTGTCAATGAGGATTCGGTCTGGATCGGCACGACGCGCCACGGTTATACACTCGGCATAATTGCCGATGGGATGGGTGGACATCAGGCTGGTGAAACCGCGAGCAGGCTCGCTTTGGAGACGATGAGGAATACCCTAGAGGGGCTCCTGCCTGAGCTTCAAGACGAAGCCCTGCGTGATGCGTTATCAGCTGCTATTTTGGAAGCTAATAGCACTGTTTTTAAGGAGGCTTCCAGCGACGATAAGTATCACAATATGGGTACCACTGTCGTTGCTGCCTTGATGAATGGCTCAAGTGGTTATATTGGCCATATCGGGGACAGCAGAGCCTATTTAATAAAGGACAGTGCAGCAGTTCAATTAACCGAGGATCACACGCTAGTCAATGAGCTGTTCAAGAACGGTCAGATCAGTGTGGAGGAATTAGATAATCATCCGCGACGTAATGTGCTGACGAGAGCACTTGGAACAGATGCGGAGGTGGTAGCTGATTTAACTCCTGTTACTCTGCTACCCGGGGAACTTTTGCTTCTGTGCAGTGATGGTTTAAGTAATTTTGTTACCAATGAGCATTTGGGCAAGGTAGCGGGTATACATGAGATACCGTTAGAGGAAAGAGCGGACCGCTTACTTCAGTTGGCACTGCTTGCTGGCGGCGGCGATAATATTAGCGTCGCTTTGTTAGAACATCATGGAGAGGCCGCTGTGCCCGAAACAAAGGAGTGGGATTGATGATCGGTCACGAACTGGGCGGCCGTTACCAAGTCATCGAACGGATCGGCGGAGGTGGAATGGCGCTCGTCTATAGAGCACATGACATTCTTTTAAACCGAAACGTCGCCATTAAAGTATTGCGCAATCAATTTGTACATGATGAGGAATTTATCCGCCGTTTTAGGCGGGAGGCGCAATCAGCTGCATCTTTGTCTCATCCGAATGTTGTTAGTATTTATGATGTAGGACAAGAAGACGAAATTCATTATATTGTCATGGAATATATTGAGGGCAAGAATCTTAATGAAATTATTAAAGAACGAGCGCCATTACAAGTTGACGAATCCGTACGGATCGCTTCACAAATCTGTGATGCCCTCGATCACGCTCATCAGAATCAAATTATTCATCGGGATATTAAACCACATAATATATTGATTGGGCGCAATGGCCGGGTGAAGGTAACGGATTTCGGTATTGCTCGTGCGGTTACATCTACAACCATTACTCAGACAGGATCTGTAGTGGGCTCCGTGCATTATTTCTCACCAGAGCATGCAAAAGGTGTCTCTACAGGAGAGAAGTCCGATCTCTATTCATTAGGGATTGTACTCTATCAAATGCTTACAGGGAGTCTTCCATTTTTAGGGGAGAGTCCGATTAGCGTAGCTCTAAAGCATCTTCAAGAAGAGTTTGAAGAGCCAAGGCTCTTAAATCCACTTATCCCGCAAAGTGTCGAGAATGTAATTCTGAGATCGATGCGTAAGAATCCGGAGGAGCGCTATCAGTCTGCAAAGCAAATGCTGCAGGATTTAGAAACCTGCTTGTTGCCTGAGCGGCGTAGTGAAGCCAAGGTTCTTTTTAACGATGAAGAAGACGAGGATCGAACGCGGGTGATACCGGCGATTAAACCGATCCAAAGAAGCAATGGAAATCGTAATCATCGCCACGACCGGATGGATAATGATGAAGATGATGATGACGATCCGGTGCCTGTGAAAAAAGGTAAGAAACAATGGACAAAACCTGCATTATGGATTGGTTTAACTTTAGTGTTACTGCTGGCTATGGCCAGTCTCGTGTGGTACGTTAAATCCCAATTAGTTGTTCCTGAAGTATCGGTTCCATACGTGGTCGGTAAACAGCTGGAACAAGCGAAGACTGAACTTGAGGATTTGGGGCTTGAGGTTGCTGATCCTATACTGTATGACTACAGTCCGAATTTCGAAGAGAATGTGGTCATGAAGCAAAGTAGGGAAAAGGACGCCAAAGTGAAAAAGGGAGCCTCCCTAATTCTAACTGTGAATACGGCGAAACCTTTAACTAAGATGCCAGATGTAACGAATTACACTTTCGACGAAGCGGTTAAAATGCTGATGGCAAAGGGTGTACCCCAGACTCAAATTAAGAATGAACCTCTCTTCGATGAAAATACGGCGGTGGGTAAGGTTGTAAAATCAGACCCAGCCTTTGACAGCGATTTTGATCCTGAGACGGTTTCAATCATCCTCTACGTCAGCAAAGGGGAAGAAAGTGTCACGATGCCAGATCTCATCGGTATGACGGAGAGTGAAGCAAAGGCAGCCCTCGAAGCCGCTAAGCTGGTACTTGGTGATGTAAAAGAAGAATCCAGCTTCACGGTTGAAGAAGGTAAAGTAACGAAGACTTGGGCTTATGAAAAAGGTATCCCTGTTCCTCCTGGAACTGCGATTACGATTTACTTAAGTACAGGTTATCCACCTGAAGCCCTGAATTATACCTTTAATGTGCCGGTAGCTCCTGCACAGGACGGGAAAAAGAGCAAAATTCGGATTGAGTATGTAGATGCGCGGAATAATGGAGAGAAACAGGATTGGGGAACGCGTACCATTGGAAAGAGTCAAGTATTGTCCGTTAATTTGGTGCTTGCTCCGAATAAAGATGGTTCTGTTATTGTTACCCGGGACGGTGTGCTTTTAGACACTTATGTGATTCCATATATTGATGCGAAGAATGGCACGGTGCAAGAACCTGAACCACCAACGGTTCCCACTCCACAGCCGACTGAGACACCAATAGAACCGACTCCTACTGCTGAACCGACCATTGAACCAGAGATCCTGCCTCCAAGTTCAGACAACGAAGGTTCTACTAATACTGGATCAGCCAATCAGACGGGATTCCTTACTAACAGTTCACTGAATAATGAATCGACCAATAATGGCAACAACAAGAACAATAATAAAAATAATGATAAGCACAATAATAAAAACAACAATAAATCTAAAGATAAAAGCGATAACTAATCAGGGTAGAAGTGCTTGAACAGTTGTAGCAGCGAAGTGACCCGGGGATTTCAAACTTGGGTCATTTTCGCAAAATCAGGAGAGGAAGGCTCACTATGTATGCCTGAAGGAATAATAGTAAAGGCGTTAAGCGGGTATTATTACGTAAAACCGCTTCGTGAAGGATTAATAGCGGCAGAGGAAGATTCTGTCCAATGCAGAGGAAGAGGCATACTTAAGAAAAAGGGGATCGCTCCCCTTGTGGGTGATCGCGTGATCTATATGCTGACTGAGCATGGAGAAGGGATGGTGGATGAGCTTCTTCCAAGAGAATCTGAGCTAATCCGTCCACCTGTAGCGAATGTAAGTCTTGCCGTTCTGCTATTTTCTGTGCGGGAGCCTGATATGAACCTGAACCTATTGGACAAGTTTCTGGTTCATATTGAGCATTCAGGACTAGAACCCTTAATTGTTCTGACCAAACAGGATTTGGCTAATGATGATGGTGAAGCTACTAAGTATGTTAAAGAGCTCTATGAGGACATTGGTTATGAAGTGATGGTTACAAGCTCGCTTACAGGAGCAGGCAGTGATGAACTAAGAAAGCGACTTACGGACGGCATCAGTGTATTTGCGGGTCAATCTGGGGTAGGAAAGTCGACCTTATTGAATCGTATTGTTCCAGGTCTTAAGCTGGAGACAGGCGAGATCAGTCTACGGCTAGGCCGTGGCCGTCATACTACTCGGCATGTAGAACTGATGGATATTGGCGGGGGCGGCTTTGTGGCGGATACCCCTGGTTTTAGTCAGCTTGATTTTCTTGAGCTTGGTGTTGAAGAGCTCTCTACTTGTTTCCGTGAATTTGCCAACTACGCAGGAGATTGTAAATTCCGTGGTTGCAGTCATCAGCATGAACCAGGCTGTCGAGTCATCGAGGCATGGAAAGCTGGTAAGATCGCCGATAGCCGGTACGAGCATTACAAATTATTTTTTAATGAAATGAAAGATAAAAAGCGGAGGTACTAAGTCATGATACGAATAGCACCATCTATATTGTCGGCCGATTTCGCAAGTTTAGGCTCAGAAGTTGCAGAAGCTGAGATCAGTGGTGGAGATTGGATCCACGTGGATGTAATGGACGGTCATTTTGTTCCGAATATAACGCTTGGTCCACCCATCGTAAAAGCGGTCTCGGTACATACCAAGCTTCCACTTGATGTTCATTTGATGATTGAGTCTCCAGAACGATATATTTCTGATTTTGCAGCCGCAGGCGCTAGTGTAATCACTGTACATGCTGAGGCATGCGTTCATTTACACCGTGTGGTGCATCAAATCAAGGAATTGGGTCTTAAGGCAGGAGTAGCTATTAATCCTGGCACTCCGGCATCAGCGGTGCGTGAGGTGCTTGAGGATGTGGATATGGTTCTCGTGATGACCGTCAATCCAGGCTTTGGAGGTCAAGCATTCATTCCTAACACATTGCGCAAAATCACTCAAATTAGAGAATGGGCAAATGAAGTCAATCCGAATTTGCTTATTGAAGTTGACGGTGGCGTTTCGGAAGCTACAGCGCCATTGGTTGTCAGTGCAGGGGCAGATGTTTTGGTTGCAGGAAATGCAGTTTTTGGCCGGAGTGATCGTGCTGCAGCCATCCTTGAAATTCGTGAAGCAGCGGAGACGGCACTTCGTTAAAAAAATAGGCTGTTACGACTAAAGGTATAGGCCAAGTCCTTGACGCATAAATATGGTTACATGAGCAGAAATCTTATGTAGCCTTTTTTTGTTTTGGCAGGGAGGACTGCAGTACGTTAACGATAGAACAAGAAGAAAGTCTCCTGCGTACGGCATGAATTGATGGGAGGGTAAACTATGAAATTTTACACGTTTAAGCTGCCTAGGTTTTTAGGAGGTTTTGTTAAAGCGATTTTGAACACATTTCAGAAGAGTTGAGCTTGAAACAGAACAGCAAACATGAAAAAAAGCACCTTACAAATGTAAAGGGTGCTTTTTGCTTCATATGAGTGATCGCTCGGTCTTTAAAATTGCAAAAGACTAAACGCGTTCAACTTTACCGGCTTTCAAAGCACGGGTGCTGACGTACACGCGTTTTGGTTTACCGTTCACGAGGATACGGACCTTCTGAACGTTAACTCCCCAAGAACGACGGTTGCGGTTATTGGCGTGAGACACGTGGTTGCCGCTGCTCGGTTTCTTGCCTGTTACTGCACATTTGCGGGACATAGATTACACCTCCTTATTCCTAACACCTGCATAAACAATACTTATCTATAATATCACAGCAAATTTTGCTACGTCAACCGATTCAAAAACATTTATTTCTTTTAATACTTATAGTACAATGTAAATTAGTGCATTATGTCCTGTTAATCATAGAATGATTAGGCATGAAGTTAGGAAGGGGAATTCTCAATTGAGTAAGCGTTCTATAAACGGAACAGATTTTACCGCTATGGTATTGGCTGGAGCGGATAAGCTGCAACAGCATGCAGAACACGTCAATTCCCTAAATGTTTTTCCGGTTCCAGACGGAGATACCGGAACAAACATGAATTTGACGATGACCGCAGGTGCGAATGAATTGAAGAAAAATAATACTACGTCTGTTGGTCAATGTGCAGGTGTACTCTCTAAGGGCTTATTAATGGGCGCTCGGGGGAACTCCGGTGTTATTTTGTCCCAGTTGTTCAGAGGTTTTAGCAGATCTGCAGCTCAACATGATGAGCTGAACACACAGCAATTCGCTGCTGCACTGCAAAACGGAGTGGACGCAGCCTATAAAGCGGTTGTGAAGCCTGTAGAGGGAACTATTCTTACAGTGGCTAAAGAGGCTGCTAGACATGCTGTCTACTTTGCTCGCCGAACCACGGATGTTACAGAGCTTATGACAGAGGTATTGGCCAAAGCAAAAGAAGCCTTAGCCTATACACCTGAACAATTGCCTGTCTTGAAGCAAGTCGGTGTAGTAGATTCTGGCGGTCAAGGTCTGGTCTACATTTATGAAGGGTTTCATCAGCATCTAACGAGCGGAAGCTCCAGTGTGTCTGAACCTGTAAAAGGACAACCTCAGGCACCAGTTGTGCCAGCATCTTTACCGGTGTTAAAGAAACCTGAAAGTGAACTGTCTTCTGTACAGTCTTCTGCGCAATCTCAGCTTTCTACAGAGGACATAGAATTTCTATATGATATGGAGTTCTTCATTAATCGTCAGTTAGGCGGCAACGTGAGAACGGATTTTGATGAGGAAACCTTTAGGAAAGCGTTGTCAGTAAATGGTGATTCCATCATTGTAATTTCGGACGATGAAACGATTAAAGTGCATGTGCATTCCAAGTCTCCAGGTGAAGTCTTGAATCTGGCACTCCTCTATGGGGAGATTACGCAGATTCACATTCTTAACATGCGTGAGCAACACCGTGACTTGCTAACCGCAGGCATGGATATTGCACCTATGCCAGATGTTTTTGCTGATATGCCGGATGAGAAGAGTCGAGTACATTCATCTCCAGCTGAACCACCAGCAGATGATTTAGCCCCTTACGGCTTCATCGCAGTATCTTCAGGCGCTGGGATTGCCGATATTTTCAAGAGCCTCGGTGTGGACGTTGTCCTTGCTGGAGGTCAGACTATGAATCCTAGTACAGAGGATTTCGTGAACGCGATTTCTTCTATATCTGCAAAGCATGTGTACATTCTTCCGAATAACTCCAACATTGTGCTTGCCGCTCAGCAAGCTAAAGATCTCTTGGAGGGCGAACGTGAGATTACAGTTATTCCAAGTAAAAGCATTCCTCAAGGCATTGCTGCAGCCTTCGCATTCCAAGAAGAGGATTCCGTGGAGACTAATTCAGGGAATATGCTAGAAGCAATTACTCATGTTAAATCTGGACAAGTAACGAATGCTGTCCGTGACACAAGCTTCGATGATCTGGAGATTAAATCCGGACAATTTATCGGAATTTCTAACTCCAAAATTGTCGCGGCCGCAGATGATCTCTTGGCTGCAAGTCAGGCACTGCTGTCCAATATGCTTGAGAATGGTGATGAAATTGTTACGATCCTTATTGGAGCTGAGACCGATTCTGAGGTCACAGATTCATTAAGTGAGTGGCTGGAAGCGACTTACCCTAATGTGGAAGTAGAGATTCATGAGGGTGGCCAACCCCTTTATTATTATCTTTTCTCCGTAGAGCCATAGATAGTTGCTGAGGGCTCTATAATTGATCAAGGGCAACCTGTTAATTACGTAGTTGGCAAAATTATAGTATGGGGGAGATAATCCATGAATCGTACCATCATCGTCACCGACAGCACATCTGATATCCCGCCAGGAATGGCGGAAACGTATGGCATTGAGGTCGTCCCTTTGACCTTAATGTTCGGCGAAGAGGCTTTCCGGGACAATCTGGATATGACTCCGGAGCAGTTCTATGAGCGCCTTCCCCGCTCGTCACAGTTGCCGACAACTTCTCAACCTTCACCGGTTGAATACATGAATGTGTACCGTGATATTCTGGTACGTTATCCGGGAAGTCCTATTCTTTCGTTTCATATTTCTTCAGGACTGAGCGGTACGTACCAATCTGCACTTTTAGCTAAATCGATGTTGGAGGAAGAGGGAGAAGGAATCACAGTGGTTGATTCTCTCTCCGCTTCTTACGGTTTTGGATTTATGGTGGTGGAAGCCGCCAGATTGGCTGCAGAGGACAAGAGTCCAGAAGAGATTCTTGAAGCTGTAGAGAGTTTACGCCAATCGCGCAAGCTTTACTTCTTGGTAGATACACTTGAATATTTACAAAAAGGCGGGAGAATTGGAAAAGCCTCGGCCATTCTGGGAACGCTTCTTAATATTAAACCGATCCTGTCTATTGATGCAGAAGGAATAATTTATGCAGTGGAGAAAGTTAGAGGCCGTAAGAAGGCAATTGCCCGTATGATTGAACTGTTCAAGAAGGATATTCAAGGCGTAGACAAAATCAATGTGGCCGTGGGTCATACGGCTGAACCGGCTTCCGGTGAAGAGTTCTTGCAAGAGCTGTCAGGACACTTCACATTAGAAGAGAAAGTGCTGACGAACGTTGGCCCTGTCGTGGGTAGCCATGTCGGAAACGGTACGTTAGCTGTATTCATTTGGCCTGCAAAATGAGGGATGGATATGACACTGTCATTAAATCAAATTGAAGTAAAAAACATAACTGGCGTGAGTGCTCAAAAGCAAAGCGAGCTTCACGCCTTTGGCGTCTTTACGGTAAAGGATTTGTTAGAATATTATCCGTTCCGTTACGAGGATTATCGACCACGATCGCTGAGTGAAACCAAACATGGGGATAAAGTGACTACAGAGGCTAAAGTGATCGGTATTCCTGTGCTGCAGCGTTTTGGAGGCAAATCACGACTAAGTTGTAAAATGGTTGCGGAGCCTTGGATGTTCACAGCAACATGGTTTAATCGTCATTACGTGCGAGAGCAGCTTACTGTGGGGAGAGAAATTGTACTCACAGGTAAATGGGACCAGAAGCGAAATCAAATTACAGTGACGGATTATGAATTCCCTGATCGCGGGGAAGGGAAGACGGGAACACTGCAGCCTGTTTATTCTGTCGGTGGCAAGATCACGCAGTCTTGGATCCGGAAAAGCATTAATCAGGCACTTCAGCAATATGGAGATCTAATTCCCGAAATACTACCGCATTCTATTATGCGGCAATATGATTTTATGCCCCGTAAACGGGCGATTGCTACCATTCATAGGCCAGAGGACACACGTGAAGGTCAGCAGGGACGCCGCAGGATGGTGTATGAGGAGTTATTTCTGTTCCAGTTGAAGATGCAGGCATTCCGGGTACTCAATCGCGGTAGGATGGATGGTGTAGTTCATACTGTGGATAACGCAACCGTTCGTCAGTTTGTTCGCAGCTTACCTTTTGAGCTTACAGATGCTCAGAAACGTGTGGAGCTGGAGATTTTACATGACCTGCGATCGCCATATTGTATGAATCGTCTGCTACAAGGTGATGTGGGTTCTGGTAAAACGGTGCTAGCGGCCGTGGCGCTTTTTGCTACCGTACGATCCGGTTTTCAGGGGGCGCTTATGGTGCCTACTGAGATATTAGCGGAGCAGCATATGCGCTCTCTCACAAAGATGTTTGAGCCGTTTGGGATTACGGTTGGACTCTTGACGGGTAGTGTAACTGGACGGAAACGTAAAGAATTGCTAGCTTCTCTTCAAATGGGGATGCTCGATATCGTTGTAGGTACGCATGCTTTGATTCAGGAGGATGTATTTTTCCGTGATCTGGGTCTCGTAGTAACGGATGAGCAGCATCGGTTTGGTGTAAACCAGCGAGGTGTATTGCGGCGTAAAGGATATAATCCGGATGTACTTACGATGACTGCAACGCCTATTCCGCGTACACTTGCGATTTCAGTTTTTGGAGATATGGATGTTTCTACTCTATCGGAAAGACCGAAAGGCCGAGTGCCAATAACCAGTTATTGGGTCAAGCATGATCTCATGGATCGTGTCTTGAATCTGATTAAGCGTGAAATAGAGCTGGGACGCCAAGCTTATCTAATCTGTCCGCTCATTGAAGAATCGGAAAAACTGGATGTGCAAAATGCAATTGATTTGCATATTCAGATGAGCCAAGCTTTTCCTAACTATAAAGTTGGTCTCTTGCATGGGAAAATGTCTCCTGCTGAAAAAGATGAAGTGATGAGAGCATTCTATAACAATGAATTGCAGCTCCTAGTGTCTACAACAGTTGTAGAGGTGGGCGTAGACGTCCCTAATGCCACGCTGATGATTATTATGGATGCAGACCGGTTCGGATTATCTCAGCTACACCAGCTGCGTGGACGGGTTGGTAGAGGGCAGCATGCCTCTTATTGCGTACTGGTAGCTGATCCGAAATCTGAAATCGGGCGTGAACGAATGACTGCGATGACCGATACAGATGATGGATTTGAGATTTCTCGGAGAGATTTGGAGCTGCGAGGTCCTGGTGACTTTTTTGGAACTAAGCAGAGTGGATTACCAGAGTTCCGCCTTGCGGATATGACGGCTGATTTTGAAGTGCTGGAGCAGGCGCGTGATGATGTGGCTGAACTGCTTAAGGATGAGAAGTTCTGGACATCTCCTGAATATGCTCCGCTACGGCTTTATTTACAAGGTGAGCAAATATTCCAAGGGGAATTAATTGACTAAGTAGGCACATCTAGCACCTCAGCCTCATATACTGTGAAAGATTGGATATGACGGGAGGTGCTACACTTGGGTTATCAACAATTCGGAATTAGCCCTCAGCTCGTGGAACGCATCAAGCTGAAGATGAAAAATTCGACTGTCAAAGATCGTATCAAAAATATGATTAACGGCATCTCGAAACAGGAGTTACAGGACCCGGCGGTTGTCCGCAGGCTGGTACGGAATGCGTCAGGTGTACTGAGCGAGAAATTGACCTCGACGCAGGAAGACCAAATTGTGAAATTTATAATCGCTCAGAAAATTGATCCGAACAACACCTTCCATTTGATCCGTTTGTGGGGAATGTTCCGTTAGGAAAGTCACTAACGAGTATAGGGTGGATTTGAGGTTGATCCCCAGCTTACTAAAGGAGGAGAAGCTGTCTCAAAAGTAGTGAATGCTACTTATGGGCAGTTTCTTTTTTTGCTGCTAAAGTCTTGAGAGTAATTAGGGAAAAGCTCCCTGAAATTAGCCGATAATTGCTCAAAATGAATTAAATCAGGGAATTTCTCCCTATAAATCGGAGTAATATCTATAAATATCACCAAATTAGGTGAATTATAGGGAGGAATTCCCTAATTATTGATCTGGTGAGCAATAATGGCTGAATTATAGGGAGATTTTCCCTAATTGTATATGAGAACCCGATCCGGTATCCAACCCAGCCTAAAACATAAAAAGAAGCGCTTCTCAGGTTATTGGGAAGCGCTTCTTCACTTACGCGGCTCTTAGAATAATAAAGGCTGTCTTCGAACAAAGAAGATAAACTTATCGAATAGCTCTATATGTTATTAGTGCTGGTTAACCTGTCTTTGATCAACAGTAGCTGATTTGAATACAATTTGGCTGTCGGGATCACAATCAAGGACGATCGTCCGCAACTGATGTTCTTCCATTCTGTTGATCAGACAGAATAATGTACTAAACTCTCCATTTTCCCCTGAGCCTTCAGCAAGCCCAACTTCTCGACCTAGTGAAGCTTCGAGCGCTTCTTGGATATCCATACAACGACTGCTGGTAATCCATGCAGCGCGAGAAGCGGATAACCCTCGGAGTGAGAATCTCACACCTTCGAAGGCTAATAAGTAAGCCAGAATGGAGTACATTGCTTGCTCCCAGCCAAATAAGGTGCCTGCAATAAGCAAGATAGCACAGTTCAGAATCATGATGACGATTTCGGTTGACTTTGGCGGTCCGCCGCTCAGAAGTGAATATCCTTGGTCACTGGCATGTTTGTTCAAACCACCGAATCGGACAGATATTCCGATACCAAGCCCTAAACAGATCCCGCCTGCCATTGCAGCAGGTAAAGGATCGCTAATGACTGCAGGAAAACGGTGAAGAGCAAGTGAAGCAATGGTCAAGCAAGTTAATCCTAAAACGGTATACAGGGCAAAGCGAACATTGACTTGTTTTCGAGACATAAATATAAAAGGGAGATTGAATAAAAACAGAAACAATCCAAGCTGCATTTCAGTGGTATGAGCGAATAATGCTGATAAACCTGTGATTCCTCCAACCACAAGCCCATGTGGTATAAGAAATAATTCTAATCCTACAGCGGCAAGTAGTGCTCCCGCAATAACAGTGAGAACTCGTAATATAGAATTGTTTCGTAGCTGTTGATGTTGCTTTGTCTTGATTTTCAATTTTTTCCCTCCTTTAACAGGGGAAACAACTTTATTCATGTATGCATGCTACGTCAGTCTTTTTGGACATTTTTGCAGCATATCGTTTCTCGAATTTGAATATTATATCCAATATTTTATAATCCATATAGATTCCTTCGTTAGAAGGGGTCCGAAGATAGCAAGAATAAGTACATACATAGCTCAAATGGCTGTAGGATAGCCGGTAGTCCGTCTGCTTTATCCAAATTGGCCATAGTAATCGAGAAATAGCCTGTGAGACTATATTTAAACCGATAAAGGATGAAGCACGCGGGCTGAGACCGGCACTGCGTCCGGCTAACAAGCCTGCGACAAAGTACCTGATTAGTGTAACAATGACTGCTGCGAGAGAGTAACAGAGCGCCTCACCACCCAAGGTGAGTGGATCTATTGTCAGTCCGAAGCAAAGAAGAAGATAGCCCCAGAGAAATCACAATAAATGTAGACGTGTAATATTCACGAAATGAGAAGTGAATTTTAGCACGTACAGCCGCAGTCGAAGCATGAATTTATAAATTACCGGGCGAAATATAATTGAAAGTAAAGGGAGCATTGCGGTTAATGCTATGGAGTACTGTCCCCACTGTTCAATTATTTTGATAGCTCCAATTTGTGGAATGATTTTGGGAGCTGTCCGCACAGGAGGTATCGATTTGCGTTCATAGTGTTCAATTTCGGGAGTTGTATGTTCTTGTTTTGTAGTCGTTAAGCTTCCAGACCAAGTGATTGGAAATGAGGAAATCAAACCCAAAACTAAAAAGATCCGAAGAAGCCAAAGTAAAGACATACGCGCTATATATTGCACTAAAATAACACCTCCCAACTGCATGTAGTATAAAAAGCATAACATACCTTTTTACATGAATCCAAATTTTTTTGTGAAAAATATTCTTTAAAAGGTAAAGAAAATAAGAAACTGATGGGGATAATTGAAGTAATTCGCAGTAAATATATCTTTTATTATCAAGTTTAAGTCAGCAGGGATAAATTTGAGCAAATCGCGGGATTTTAACGGTTTTTTCTAGCGCAGTCCTATATGATCATTCTATTCGAAAGATGCATCGATTTGTGAGCAACGACCAGTTATTTTGTTACGTTCCAGATTGATGAAGGTAATCGTTTGGAGCTACATGTAATAGAGCTTGAAGTCTGAACAACCGAATTTCTAAAAATGTACATAACGTTCTAGAATCACCATGCCTTTTTTGGGTAAGACTCATATGAGAGGTTTTACCAGAATCTCAATCCCGGAAGGAGGCAATGGTCTTGAATTCAAATGAACCAAAATCGCAGGGGCAGGTTCCTTTTCATACACTGAGCGAGGAAGAAGTGCTCAAAAGGCTGGAAACTCGGAAAGATGGCTTGTCTTCCGGTGAAGCCGCTAAACTTCAGGAGAAGTATGGGAAGAACGTACTTCAAGAGGCAAAGACCAAATCACTGTTAGGAAAATTTATTGAGCAGTTTAAAAATGTCATGATCTTTATTTTGCTCGTGGCAGCTGTATTGTCGGGGGTTTTGGGAGAATGGACAGATACAATCATTATTTTGTTAGTAGTAGTCCTGAATGCGGTACTTGGCGTTATTCAGGAAAATAAAGCAGAGCAAGCTTTAGATGCCCTAAAAAGTATGTCCTCTCCGCATGCCAGGGTGCGGCGTGGAGGTCAGGTTTCTGAGATTAAAAGTGAGGACCTCGTGCCAGGGGATATCGTATTGCTCGAAGCTGGAAACGTGGTTCCGGCAGATATTAGGCTGTTAGAAGCTGCTTCTTTGAAAACAGAGGAGGCCGCATTAACCGGAGAATCATTACCTTCAGAAAAAAAGGTAGGTGTGCTTGAGGGAAGCGATATTGTTATCGGGGATCGTACCAATATGGCTTATATGAGCAGCAATGTAACTTACGGTAGAGCGGTTGGTGTAGTCACATCTACAGGAATGCAGACTGAAGTCGGCAGGATCGCCGGATTTATCTCGGAAGAAGAGAATGATGTCACACCGCTGCAAAAGAAACTGGACGAACTAGGAAAATATTTTACTTTTATTATTCTTGGTGTTTGTGTAGTCATCTTTGCCGTCGGCATATTTGAGGGTAGAGAACTACTGGATATGCTTCTCACCTCAATCTCACTTGCAGTAGCGGCGATTCCTGAAGGGCTGCCAGCCATTGTTACCATTATCTTAGCACTCGGAGTACAGCGGATGGCTAAACGTAAAGCGATCATTCGCAAGCTCCCCGCTGTAGAGACGCTCGGAAGCACCGAAATTATATGCTCTGACAAGACCGGTACATTGACACTTAACAAGATGACTGTCGAAAAAGTGCATGTCAATGGAACTACGAAAGAAGCTGCTGAAGGGCTTGAGGGGACGCCAGGCGGCGAACTTCTGCTTCAGGCCATGACGCTTTGTAATGATTCCAGTATTGACGAAGGGAAGTCTCCTAAGGATTCTGGAGGGAATGAAGGAGCTAAGGACCCGCAAACCAAGAGTGGTAAAGCGATTATTGGCGATCCCACGGAAACTGCATTAGTGGACTACGCACTCAGTATTGGTACTGACAAAAGGGATTTAGAAAAGAAATTCCCGCGTAAAAACGAACTGCCATTTGACTCCGATCGGAAGCTGATGACGACGATTCATGAAGTTGAAAATGGGCGTTATCGTGTATTAACGAAAGGTGCTCCAGATGTACTTTTATCCAAATGCAGCCATATCTTTGTGGATGGAGAAATCGTCCCTTTTAAAGAGGAACATTCACGACAAATCATGGAAAGTAATAAAATGCTTGCGAACGATGCACTCCGGGTTTTGGCATTTGCTTACAGAGATGAAGAGCAGCTACCGTCCAATATCTCACCGGATACTACAGAGAAAGAACTAGTATTTATCGGTTTAGTCGGTATGATTGATCCGCCGCGTGAGGAAGTGCGGGATGCGGTAGCCATCTGTCGAAAAGCAGGGATAAGACCTGTAATGATTACAGGAGATCATCGAGATACAGCAGCGGCCATAGCCAAAAGATTAGGGATTATCGAAGATGAAACAGGTGTATTAACTGGTAGTGAGCTGGATAAATTTAGTGAAGAGGAATTTGCTGAGAAAGTCACTGATTATTCGGTTTATGCACGGGTATCTCCTGAACATAAAGTCCGGATTGTGAAGGCGTGGAGAAAAAAAGGAAAGATTGTTGCCATGACTGGTGATGGAGTGAATGATGCTCCTGCGCTTAAGTCATCAGATATCGGTGTGGGAATGGGAATCACGGGAACAGATGTGGCTAAGGGCGTCTCCGACATGGTGCTCGCAGATGATAACTTCACGACCATAGTTGTTGCTGTTGAAGAAGGACGGAAAGTATATAGCAATATCCGTAAGGCAATCCAGTTCCTGCTCTCCGCCAATCTTGGTGAGGTTCTTACGCTATTCATTGCGACAATGATCGGTTGGCGTATTCTCGAGCCGATTCATATTCTGTGGATTAATCTTGTTACTGACACCCTACCTGCGCTTGCCCTAGGGCTTGAAAAAGCGGGGGACGATCTGATGTCGAAAAAACCACGAAAAGCGAGCAGCAGTATCTTTGCTGGTGGTGTGGGAATCGGGATCATCTACCAGGGTATATTAGAGGCTGCGCTTACACTGCTCGTGTACCAATGGGCACATACGCATTACAATGAGGGTATTGCGGTTACGATGGCATTCGCCACATTAGGATTACTGCAAATTTCTCATGCGTTTAACGTCAGATCCAATACGAAATCGCTGTTTCAGATTGGCTGGTTCAGCAACCGGTATATGCTGTGGGCATCACTGATCTCTACATTAATGTTGGTGCTGGTAATCATCATCCCTGGACTGAATGATTGGTTTGGTGTCTCGCATTTAAGCGGATCACAGTGGGGAATCGTAGTTGCTGCAGCATTGGCGATTATATTGATCGTAGAGCTTGTAAAACTGTTTGTACGTTTAAGCGGTAAAGGGAAGAACTGGGACTAAAAATCCCACTTTTTGTTGCAACAAAGAAAGCCTGAACCCTCCAGAACGGAGGATTCAGGCTTTCTCAATATGTGGCCTTTTGGCTGTTAATGTGGGTTACAGAATGCGCTGCATATGCAGGATTACGTTGCTCCAATACCCTGTGTCGAGATCACTGATCTGAACCCCGGGATCTCCCCATGTGTGAATGAATTTCCCATCTCCAATGTAAATACCGACATGCCCAGGGATAGCGTCACTTTCAAAGCGACCTGGGACAGTGAAGAAGATCAGATCGCCCACATCTAGCGCACTGCGTTGAACGCGATTACCTAAATTATCTTGATCCTTGGCTAGGCGTGGTAAGTTTACTCCGAATTTTTTGAATACATGCCTTGTAAAAGAAGAGCAATCAAATTTCTTGGTTTCTTCATAAGGTCCGGTGCCGAATTCATAAGGCACACCCAAGAATTTTTTGGCATAAGAAACTAATTCCTTCTTGTCAGCTTCAGAAATACTTTGGATGCGAATGGGTTTAGATCCATTCTTTGTTTTAGCAGATGGTGATTTTATAATACTTACATGATCGGTCGGTGTGGCAATGTTGATTTCCCCAGACTGTGGATTCCAACCCACTTCCGTTTGAAGAAATTTAGATAATGCTAAAGGTGTGATATAGATTTGTCCTTCTTGTCGTCTAGGTGCCTGCGGTAGTGTGATTTTTTCACCTAAGGAGAAAACCTGAGTAGAGCCAGGACGTAGCATATACATAACATCACTGTAGCCAATCTTGGTGTATCCTCCATGAGTAGCATCATCTTTCATTCGATATCCGAGTGAAGCAATTGCAGGTTTGAGTGGAATCCAGTACTTTCCTTGAGCATCTGTGATGGATGACTTTTCATAATAACTAGAGGCTTGCATGCCATCAGGTGTTACAGCGTTTATCTTGGGTTTTTGTGATTGTGATGAGTAACTACACGCAGTACTTGATAAAACAACAGCAAGCAATACAGTAGCAGTGGACAGTATTTTTTTGTGGTTACCAGGCATATGACACGCTCCATATTCAAACTGTAGGTTAAGTTTGTGCAGGGGGCTTTTTTTTATGTAATGCGGCTCAAGGCAATCACTGTAAGACACAACCAAGTCCTTCCTATATTGGTGAGTAATGCGCTATGAAATTTGTAATCTATGGAAGTTGGATAAGTGATTGACGGATAAACAACCTCCATATAATATAGGTTTAATAGATTTCTATTATTATTGTGAGGTACGTGTAAGCTTATGCTTTAATGCTTTTATTGATAAAAGTGATAATGCTGAGTCGCTCACTTTGATGCACGCGTTAATAATCTAATGAAATGGGGTACTTTAATGAAAAAGAGAAACATTTTGGCGGGTTTAAGCTTATGCTTCATGCTGGTAGCTGCTGGCTGTGGTAACAATAATGCTGCAGTAGACTCAGGCAATGCAACAAACACCGGAAATACGTCAACAAATGCTGGAACCGCAGATTCTAAAACTTACAAAATCGCAATTTCGCAATATGTAGAACATCCGTCACTTGATGCTACACGCGAAGGAATTCTCGCTGCTTTGAAGGATGCAGGACTTGTTGAAGGAGAGAACTTGAAGGTTGATCTTGAGAATGCTCAAGCTGACCAAGCGAATAACTTGTCAATTGCTCAAAAGATTGCAGCAGACACGAATGATTTGGTATTGGCGATTGCGACACCTTCCGCTCAATCCGTTGTTCAAGCGCTCAGCAAATCAAGTAAGGATACTCCGATTCTGTTCGCAGCGGTGACTGATCCTATCGATGCAAAAATCGTTACTGATCTTGAGCATCCTGGTGGCAATGTCTCTGGTGTATCTGATACGAATCCTGAAGCTATCAATAGATTAATGCAATTCATCGCTACTCAATTTCCTAATGTGAAGAAGCTCGGCATTGTTATCAATGAAGGTGAACCGAATGCTGTAATTATGGCGGATATTGCCAAGAAAGAGCTGGATAAACATGGTATTGAACTTGTGAAGGCAGCTATCACGAATACTTCTGAAGTTAAGCAAGCTGCTGAGTCACTTGCTGGTCGTGTAGATGCATTCTACATTACTTTGGATAACACTGTAGTGAGTGCCGTGGATACCATTATTCAAACGGCTAATGATAAGAAAATTCCGTTCTTCTCCAGTGATCGAGATACCGTTGAAAAAGGCGCATTTGCTACCGTGGGCTTCAAATACTTCGATCATGGTTACCAAGTTGGACAAATGGCAGTGGATATTCTGAAAAATGGTAAAAAACCAGGAGATATGAAAGTAACAATGCAAGAAAAACTCGATCTTATCCTAAACCTCAAAGCTGCTGCTGCACAAGGCATAGAAGTAACAGATGCAATGAAAGCAGAAGTAGCCGATCAAGCTAACAATATTATTCAATAAGACATTATATTGGGGCGATTCCGTAAGGACGCCCCTTGCCGCTTGAAGGAGGAAAACTTCTATGTATGATTCAATGCTTGGGGCCGTGGAAATGGGTCTGCTTTACGCATTTATGGCTTTAGGGGTATATATTACTTTTCGCATTTTGGATTTTCCTGATTTGACTGTCGATGGTAGCTTTACTACAGGCGGTGCCATTGCCGCTGTTATGATTACTAATGGCTATGCACCGTGGTTGGCCACACTCGCTGCTATTGCTGGTGGGATGTTGGCAGGAATGTGTACGGGTCTACTACATACGAAAGGCAAGATTAATGGATTGTTATCCGGGATTCTAATGATGATTGCACTTTATTCCATTAATTTGCGAATATTTGGCGGTAAGCCTAACTGGTCACTAATGGGTGATACTACGTTGTTCTCGTCCATTAATCCACTTCTTGTTCTTCCTTTTGTTGTTCTATTTGTGAAAATCCTAATGGATTTATTCTTGCGTACGGATCTTGGGCTTGCTTTGAGGGCTACCGGAGATAATGCAAGAATGATCCGCAGTCTGGGTGTAAACACGGATAATACAACCATTCTCGGTGTCAGTCTATCTAATGGAATGGTGGCACTCTCGGGTGCGCTGATTACTCAGTATTCTACTTTTGCGGATTCCTCAATGGGCATAGGGATGATTGTTATCGGCTTAGCTTCGGTAATCATAGGTGAAGCTATTTTCGGGGCTGGAAATGTGTTCCGTGCAACTTTGGCAGTTGTTCTGGGGTCTATTGTTTACCGAATCGTAGTTGCGCTGGCTTTGTATGTTCCATGGTTGAGACCTTCGGATCTTAAACTGATCACAGCAATTATCGTTATTTTCGCACTTGTATTCCCATCGATTCAGCGTTTCTTGAAGCAGAAGAATTTAGCGCGTAAGCGTTCAGTGGAATTAGCTGAACAAGCGCTTAGCAGCAAGAGAGGGGGCACTATCGATGCTTAAGCTTGATAACGTATCTAAGCTGTTCAATCCTGGGACTCCAGATGAGAAGATTGCGCTGCTCGGTATTGATTTGGAGCTTCGCCCCGGCGATTTTGTCACCATTATTGGCAGCAACGGCGCAGGTAAATCTACACTCATGAATATCATTTCTGGTGTAATGAAGCCGGATCTCGGTTCAGTTAGCATTGAAGGGAATTCTATAAGCCATTTAGCAGAGTATCAGCGTAGTCGCTGGATCGGACGTGTTTTTCAGGATCCTATGGCAGGTACGGCTCCACGGATGACGATTGAAGAGAATTTAGCGATGGCATATAAAAGAGGAAAGAACAGAGGATTATCCTTCGGTGTAAATACAGTGAGACGGGCGAAGTTTCGCGAGGAGTTAAGCCGGCTCGGGATCGGATTGGAAAACCGTCTACGGGCTAAGGTGGGGTTATTATCTGGCGGGGAAAGACAAGCGTTGAGTTTGCTAATGGCAACCTTCACCCAACCGCAGATTTTGCTACTAGATGAACATACAGCTGCACTTGATCCGTCACGTGCGGAGCTGATAACTAAACTGACAGAGTCAATCGTCCGCGAGATGAAGCTGACTACACTTATGGTTACCCATAACATGGAGCAGGCAATTCGCCTTGGGAATCGTCTTATCATGATGGATAAGGGACGTATTATCCTTGATATTGACGAAACACGCAAACAGGATCTTACGGTAGAACGCTTACTGGGAGAATTTGAGGCCATCAGTGGTCATAAACTGGCAGATGATCGAATGGTGCTTGGTTAGTCTTTTGTAAATGTGACATAGGCTCATGATAAGGGCTTAAAGTGAAGTCTGACTTTGGATTTCACTTTAAGTCCTTTTTGTTGCAGTTTTTCCCAAATACTTCAATATCATTTATGATAGGATAGAGTGATGATAAATATTACTTCCCATAATAAGGGTTTGGAGTGAATTGGAGGATGCTTATGTTTTGGAAGAATGTCAGCGCTTACAGAAGTTCGGGTATTTTTAATAAAATGATATTGATCATTTCCTTTTTACTGCTGTTGTCCTTTCTATTCTCTTTAACCGTCCTGCAGTATGTTTATCGAATTTATGACAAGCAAATCTATGAAAAGGCATCCGAAGTGCTGGGGATGTCATCGATCAGTATAGAAAGTACTTTAAGAGAGTTGGAACAACTTTCTTTTAACGTGGTCTCTGATGAGCAAATACAGGAATGCCTTCGTCAGTTGCAGGATGATCCTCAGCCGTATGAAAGACAGGTTCTACATAACAAGATCATTAACAGGTTAGTTGCCTTTGCAGGAGCTGAGAAATATGTCTATTCTATGATGCTGTTGGATACGAATGGCGGTGCTATGACCGCAGGAAATCGTGAGGGTGTATCACAGGATCTTCAGGATCAATTAAAACCTCTGGCTAAGGAAGCTGGGGGTAGCATAGTGTGGTATCCCCAAGGAAATAAAAATTCACTCTTGGCTGTTCGGCAGATTAAATCTTATACAGGGTCAACCTTTACGCTGGCCGATCTAGGGACGTTAGTTATCCGTATTCGAATTGATCGCATTATAGCCGATAGCACAAGTAATACTTCGGATGGCGATCAGTTGATTGTTGTTGATGCGATGTCAGGGCTGGCGGTTTATCCTCAAGCTCCAATATTACTGCCAACGGAGCTTAAAGAGGAAACGGAACGTTCTGAGCTCTATCGGACAGCCAAGTATGAAGAAGGAACTTATTTTATCACGAAGACTAAATCATCTTATATGGAATGGATGTATATCAATGCCACCCCATTCAATGAGATGTTCAAACATATTACTTTTGTTAAAAAACTGGTCGTCATCATTTTCGCGCTCATACTATTAATTGGACTGCTCTTAGGTTATCGATTAGCTCGAAGTATTGTTCGTCCGATTTCAAAGCTGACTAAAAAAATGAAACAAATCGAAAAGGGAGATCTGGATAATCTGGAGGAACAATCTCTAGGTGTAGTTTCGCAAACTGCGCAGGACGAGGTAAGTCAGCTTAACCGTACCTTTAAAATGATGATCCGCAGAATTAGAGAACTCATCGATGAGAATTACGCGAAGCAGCTCATTATTAGAGAGACCGAGCTTAAAGCGCTGCAGGCACAGATTAATCCGCATTTTTTATACAATACCCTTGAATCGATCAATTGGTTAGCGAAGATGAACAAGCAAGCGAAAATTTCTGAAATGGTTGAGGCTCTTGGGTACTTGTTCCGCAGTTCGATCGGTCTTAAAGACCCTTTGATTACGATTGAAAAAGAGCTTACTATCGTGCGTAATTATGTCATTATCCAAAAAACACGGTTTGACGATAGACTTGATTTCCGGATGGATTTCCCTGAGCATTTACATGACGCTTTAATCCCGAAGCTGACACTTCAACCACTGATCGAGAATGCGATCCGATATGCATTAGAACCTAATATTGAACCCTGTACTATATCTATAACCGTGAGTGAGGAGGAGCATGGACTTGATATTCGTGTTAGTGATAATGGGCCGGGAATGAGTGCGGAGTTCATCAAAGATTTGCAGCAGGGTAGAATCAAGACACGTGGCGAAGGCATAGGGTTAGCGAACATCGCAGAGCGTATTCAAATCGTGTTTGGTTCAGAATGGGGTACAGTGATTGAAAGTGAGCCAGGCCAAGGAACGATAATACATGTACGTATACCTTATTTAAAAGGAGTGCTATAGAATGTATAAGTTACTGCTGGTTGATGATGAACGGTTGATACTAGAAGGCATATCGCAGGTAGTAGACTGGGCACAGGCAGGAACTGAGCTGGTGGGTACGGCGCGAAACGGGATAGAAGCCTTGGAGAAAATAGAGGAGCTTCGTCCTGACATAGTGATCACTGATATTTCTATGCCCGGTTTGGATGGACTAGGCTTGGTACAGAAATGTAGTGAACGATTTCCTGAGTTGAAGTTCGTTATGTTGACGGGGTATAAGGATTTTGACTACGCCTGTATCGCTATGCAGCACGGCGTGAAACATTACTTGCTAAAGCCTTGCAACGAAAATCAAATTCATGATGCACTAATTGAACTGGTAGCAGAGCTCGATGAACTAAAGGGCCGGACAGATTTTGTAAATGACATGAAACAACGGTTTACCAAAGTTCTACCACATGTGAAGGAACAATTTTTGAAGGAATGGATCTCTAACAAAACATACGGAAGTCAAGATCTAGAGTACTATCAGGAGCTGCTAGGTATCGAATTAAATGACAAAATGGTGCGTTTGATCTTGTTCAGACTGGAAGGTTCTTATGAATATGAACAACTTTTTGCTTTGCAAAATATTGCACAGGATATGCTTCAAGAGACGCTACTTAGTACAAGGATCGGCGGATTTATTCTGATACTAATGGAAGTCGAAGGAGAGACCGCGCTGAATAGTACAATGCTTGAGCGAATTTCAGAAGTTAGGAAAATGTTCTACAAGTTTTACAAAGTGGATGTAACCATTGCGATAAGTGACGCGGACTTCATGATACATTCACGGCGATTGTATCGTCAGACCCTGCAGTACCTTAACCACTGTTTTTATATGGAAGAGGGAGGTCTGATCACAGGTAGTGATCTACCTAGTGATGAACTAAGCGGAAGAAATGATATCGAACTAGACGAAGAGCAAATCTGTCTGCTGATTAAGGCGGGCGAACAAAGTACAGTAGAGTTAGAATTAGAGCGCTTATTTAACCTGCTTGCTGAACAGCGTGTGGATATAAATGTAACGCGATCTTATGTTTTGCAATTGTATTCTGCGATGATAAGGTTAGCCGTCCCTGAAGAAAGAAATAACTTTACTTCAAGTATGGCAGAATTAGCGGAGATCAGGACCTTAGGCGGCCTTAAAGCCTATGTAAAAGATGCGGCGGTTCGTCTGACAGCGATGTACGATCGTCATTTCCGCTGTCGCCAATCCTTAATCGTAGATAAAATGTTCAAAATTATTGCGGATGATTACAAGAATGCGGAGCTGTCACTTAGCTCAGTCGCTGCAGAGATGTTATATATGAATCCTGATTATCTTGGGAAAATATTTAAGAAAATCACTGGGGAGAAGTTCTCTAATTACGTTACCAATTACCGGATTACTAAAGCATCGGAACACATTTTGCATAGTGGTGATGTAAGAGTATTTGAACTCGCTGAAATGTTCGGCTTTGGTGGGAATGCGCAGTATTTCAGTCAAGTGTTCAAAAAAGTAACTGGGCAGACACCCACTGAATTTATGAAACCCTCACAAGGGAACTGATTATTGAACAAACAAGACGGTTTTTTGTATTCATAAATCACTAAATATTTGAGAAAATTTAACCATGAAAGCGCTACCTAAAGGGATCAGAGCCTTTACACTATTATAGGAAAAGGGGACATGAATTTGAAAAAGAGATTCGCTTTACTAGCCGTACCATTGTTGCTGTCATCTATATTAGCGGGTTGTGGAGGAGGTAACAACAATAACAGTACTGCCGCTACGGACTCAGCTACAAATGCTCCTTCGGAAACGAAGCCTGCAGCTACTACCTCAGCAGAACCTGTAACCCTGCGTATTGCTTGGTGGGGTGGAGATACACGACATTCCTATACACAACAAGTAATTGATATGTATGAAGCCAAATACCCGAATGTAACGATTGAACCAGAATATGCGTCCTTTGATGATTACTGGAAAAAACTTGCTCCGCAAGCAGCAGCAAATAGACTTCCTGATATCGTTCAAATGGATATTTCTTATATTAATCAATATGGATCTAACGGACAGCTTGAAGATTTGAAGCCTTATTTGAACTCTCAGATACAAGTAGGCGATGTGAATGAGAACGTACTTAGTACCGGGGTAATCAATGAGAAGCAATATGGAATTCCACTAGGTGTTAACGTACTTGGTTTTCAATATGATCCAGAATTGCTAAAGAAGGCAGGAGTGGATTCTATTCCAGAGAACTGGACTTGGGATCAATACAAAGAAATTGCTGCGAAAGCTAAATCGGCTGGACTATACATCGACGGTTCCATGGCAGCTGACGTATTCTTCAACTATTATCTGCGCACAAAAGGGCTGGCGTTATATAACAATGATGGTTCAGCGCTTGGATATGAGGACGATGCTTTATTCACTGACTTTTTCGGAATGCTGTCTGGTTTAATTAAAGATGGTGCGGTTCCAACCCAAGACAAACTGAGCCAAAACAAAGGCGTTATCGAAGAGTCGGATATTGTTAAAGGCACAGGTATCGGTGTATGGCAATGGTCGAACCAATATGTTGCTTTGCAAATCGCTGTAAATCGTCCTATGGCGCTGGCACAAATGCCTGGTCCAGATATGGAAAAAGGTCTTTACATGCAGCCAAGTATGTACTGGTCGGTTACTTCTAATTCCAAAGTGAAGGAAGAAGCAGCGAAGTTCGTTGATTTCTGGATTAATGATCCTGAAGCCAATAACCTGATCAAAGGTGAACGTGGTGTGCCAATTTCAAGTAAAATTAAGGAATCTGTTTCTTCACAATTAACGGATTCTGGTAAACAAGTATTCAAGTTCGTTGCTGACATGGAGCCTACTACTTCTCCAATGAGTCCACCAGTGGGATCGCCAGAGGTGGTAGCACTCCTTACAGACCTTGCTGAACAAATGAACTTCGGCAAAATTGACCCAGCAGCTGCAGGAGCGCAGTTCCGAAAAGAAGCGAACGCCATTCTCTCCAGCCGGTAGTAGTAAAGTAACAGATAACTATACTGCGTCTAACATGGGAAACGGCATGCCATTTAGTTAGGCGGCAGCCCGTTTCCCTTATTATTCACATAAAAAGGAGTTGGAGACCCTTGGCATCCACGAATCCCCTTCCTTCGAATCCACTGGCTTTTAAGAAAAAGAAGCTAACAGGCCGGAGTTTGCGAAGCAACCTTACAGGATATGCCTTCATCAGTCCGTTCGTCATTGGTTTTCTTTGCTTCACACTGATTCCGATGATCATTTCTCTTTATCTTTCTTTTACTAAATATAATTTATTCGCTCCACCTAAATGGATCGGATTTGATAACTACATCAAAATGTTCTCGAATGACCCGAAATATTTACATTCACTTAAGGTGACGCTGCTTTATGTATTTATTGGTGTGCCTTTACGGCTCACCTTTGCATTATTTGTGGCTATGATTCTAAATACAAAATCGCGCATGATCGGAGCCTATCGTACAACTTATTATTTACCTTCTATTATAGGTGGCAGTGTGGCGGTATCCATCATGTGGCGTAATATTTTTAGTGATACGGGAATTATTAATGGCATGCTCGGTTTTTTCGGCCTTGGTCCAGTAAGCTGGTTCGGTAATCCGAGCGCTGCGCTTATAATGTTGATCACCTTATCCGTGTGGCAGTTTGGTTCATCCATGTTGATTTTTCTGGCGGGTCTAAAAAATATTCCTGGCGAAATGTACGAGGCAGCTAGTGTAGATGGAGCAGGTTTCTTCAGAAAGTTTTTTAAGATTACAATGCCCCTCCTAAGCTCAGTTATTCTGTTCAATCTAGTCATGCAGACGATCAGCGCATTTATGACCTTTGTTCCAGCTTATATTATTTCCAAAGGTGAAGGCGGACCAATGGACGGTACGATGTTGTATTCTCTGTATCTATTCCGTCAGGCCTTTATGTTTAATAACATGGGTTATGCTTCGGCTATGGCGTGGGTAATGTTGTTGCTAGTTGGCATCATGACCGGAATTTTGTTTAAGACATCCAAATCGTGGGTCTTCTACGAATCGGAAGGAGGAAAATAATCCATGGCGAAAATGAAACTGAAATGGCCGCTGTATCACATTCTTATCGGTGGCCTCGCTATCATTATGCTGTATCCGATTTTGTGGATGATCATGAGCTCTTTTAAAGAGAGCCGGCTTGTATTTGTTACCGCTCAGCAGCTTCTTCCCGATCCTTGGGTATGGGGGAATTATGCTAAAGGCTGGGAAGGGATTGCAGGATACTCCTTTGGTGTCTTTATAAAGAATTCATTAATTATCGTCGTTGTAGCCACTCTAGGAGCGGTGGTTTCTTCTTCACTGGTAGCCTTCGGATTTGCACGTAATAAGTTTGTAGGGCATGGCTTATGGTTCGGTATCATGATGATGACGCTTATGCTTCCTTCAGATGTAGTGCTTGTCCCGCAATATATTATTTATGCAAAATTGGAATGGCTCGATAGTATCAAGCCGATCGTGGTTCCACAGTTCTTCGGAGTTCCATTCTTTATTTTCCTAATGCTGCAGTTTATTCGGACAATTCCTGTTGAACTTGACGAAGCGGCTACAATTGATGGTTGCGGGAAATTTGGTCTATACTTCAGAATTATCCTCCCACTCATCCGTCCATCTATGGCTACTGCAGCGATCTTTTCCTTCTATTGGCGCTGGGAAGACCTGCTTGGGCCAGTGTTGTACCTGAACTCTCCATCTAAATATACAGTTTCTATGGGACTAAAAATGTTCCTCGACAGTGAATCCGTGTCCAACTGGGGACCAATGTTCGCCATGTCCGTTCTTAGCTTGGCACCCGTCATGATTATTTTCTTTATCTTCCAAAAGCAGATTGTAGAAGGAATCAGCACCAGTGGTTTGAAAGGATAATATCTCTAATGAAGAAAGGTGCGGCTGAATTTGGATAGCTATCATTTTGACTTTGGGATTAAAGATACAGAGCCTGGCTACACCAAAATTCGGCCGGATACAAGGTACTCTCCGGAGACGAGATTTGGGTTTACTTCAGACTCGACAGTATTCGGGCGCTCCAGAGGAGGATCGGATACATTACGAAGTGATTTCTGCATTCCGCAGAGAGCTGTCCTCCTATTGGATATTCCTGATGGGATTTACCGCATTTCTTTGTTACTCGGTGATGCTTTAGCAGATACCAGTACAGTAATTCGAGCGGGTGATGGTAAGTACGTATTAGATACTTTAAACGTCCCGGCAGGTCAATATGTACGAGAATCATTTGCGATACGAATCATGGGTGGTCAGCTAAAGCTCACGTTCTCGGGTGCTGCACCCCGAATAAATGCAATGGACATTGAGCCTGATAAAGAACCACTCGTCTTATATTTGGCCGGTGATTCTACGGTAACCGATCAAGGGGAAGCAGGTTATCCTTATGCTGGCTGGGGGCAGTTACTGCCACGCTGCTTCAAAGCAGGACTTGTTGTGGATAATCGGGCTATTTCTGGACGTAGCTCCAAGAGCTTTATTGAGGAAGGGCATTTGGATAATCTTGCCGCAGCTATCAGACCTAGAGATTATATGTTCATTCAATTTGGACATAACGATTCCAAGGGTGATGATCTAAGACACACCGACCCCTTTACTACATATAAAGAGTATTTACTAAGGATGATTACAGTTGCTAGGGAAGCGGGAGCCTACCCAGTATTGGTGACCGCTGTACATAGGCGGAGATTTGATATTAATGAAGCAATTGTAGACACCCATGGAGATTATTTAGTAGCTATGCGGGAGCTCTCAGAGACTGAGAAGATCCCTCTGATCGATTTGGCAGAGAAGAGTCGTAAGCTTTTTGAAACCTATGGAGTGGAAGGAACGAAGGATCTGTTCATGTGGAGCTATCCCGGAGAATATATCTTTCATCCAGTTGGCGTACAGGACAACACGCATTTTCAGATTCTAGGTGCAAGACTTCTAGCTGAACAAATTATTGAAGGTATTCGTGAAGCCGGATTAAATGATCTCATGATTCATCTTCGGCAGGGAGAATAGACACGCCCTTGGGAAAAGTAAATATCTGTCGATTCAACTTCTGTATGCGAGGTTAAGGTTAGGGAAAGAACTTAACTGTAAGGCTTGCATGACAAGAAGGAGGATATTTAGACATGGCAGATAAGAAGCTGGAAGGCAAGGTAGCAATTGTAACAGGAGGAGGTTCCGGTATTGGACGAGCGACCGTGCTTGAGTTTGCTCGAAACGGGGCCAAAGTTGTATTACTAGATAGAACGGTTGAGAACGCAGAAAAGGTTAGAAAACAAGTAGAGAAAGAAGGCGGAGAAGCCCTCGTAATAGAATGCGACGTTGCTGAACCCCCGCAAGTGGAAGCAGCAATAAACAAGGCGGCCGCGAAATGGGGGCGTCTTGATATTGTTTTTGCTAACGCAGGGATTAATGGAGCCATGACGCCCATTGAAACGATGGATATTGAATCTTGGGATCAGACCATTCATATTAATTTGCGCGGAACCTTCGCGACTGTTAAATATGCGATACCGCATCTAAAAGATAGCGGGGGCAGCATCCTGATTAACAGCTCCATTAACGGAAATCGTGTATTTTCCAACGTCGGTTTTTCCGCATACAGTACGACAAAGGCAGGCCAGGTTGCTTTTATGAAAATGGCTGCATTAGAACTGGCGCAATTTCAAATTCGCGTAAATGCGATCTGTCCCGGGGCTATAAAAACCAATATAGATGACAACACTTTTCCATCCGAAGATCTCAAAGAGGTAAAGATCCCTGTTGAATTTCCAGAGGGGGATCAACCGCTGGAGGAAGGACCTGGGCGTCCTGATCAAGTTGCAAAGCTGGCACTTTTTCTGGCATCCGAGGATTCAGATCATATTACAGGAACTGAGATCTATTGTGACGGTGCAGAATCGTTGCTCCATGGTTAAATTTTCGTAAATCATTTTCCTTTAAAACGGATTCTATCCTCTTTGTTATGCGGGATCAAATTGATCGTGAGCGCATATACATTGAGGATAGGAATGCCGTTTTTTTGAATGTAAAATAAAGCTAATCATTATCTCTGTTTTCCGTTATAATGGAGTATCTCTGGGAAAGGAGAATAAACGATGGATTTTCATATTGAATCATTAATTAAGCTATTAGTGGCCATGCTGTTCGGGCTGTTCATCGGGATTGACCGACAGATCAAGCAGAAACCGCTGGGGATTCGGACCAGTATGGTCATAAGCATCGCCTCTTGTCTTGTAACAGTAGTGTCTATTCATGCCTTTGATAAGTTTGCGGGACCAGAGCATCCGAATATGGATCCGATGCGACTGGCTGCACAGATTGTCAGTGGGATAGGGTTCTTGGGTGCTGGTGTTATATTACGAAGAGGCGGAGATGCGATATCAGGTCTCACTTCGGCAGCACTTATCTGGACAGCTTCTGGAATTGGTATAGCTGTGGGCGCAGGCTTCTATATTGAAGCAGCCTATGCGGTTATTCTTCTGATGTTTGCGGTGAATTTGGTTCCTCATTTAATTCGCTCCATTGGTCCTGAAGTACTTAATAAGCACGAAGTTTCGGTTAGAATCATCATGGAAGCCAATTTTGTGCTTACTGAAGTGATCCAAAAAATCGAGCGGCCTCAAGTTAGTACTCAACGAAGTACTAGAAGTCCATCCCGGGCAATCCGCAGAATGAAAATTAAGGATTTGGAAGATGGAAGACAAATGATCGATATGGTGATTTCAGCACCGGATAAAGATTATGCAACAGAGATCTATTATGATGTGAAGAAAATTGATCATGTCATGAGCGTTGAAGTGGAACAGTTGTAAAAAAGGGCATGTCACGTCATGACCAGATGTGGTAATCTATCAAGTAGAGACAATTATCAGACACTGGAAGGGAGAACACATTATTATGTCTATCACAGCATATGAAGGGCAATATGAAGGAGAAGCAGCTATCTGGTTGAAAGCTGGCCGTTATGAGGCAGCAATACTACCAGGTATCGGCGGCAATTTGATCTGTTTCCGAGATACCGAAAACGGTTACCGTTTCTTGCATGAACCGGGCGCTGAGGAAATGGAAGCCTTTAAGGCAAGTCCAGGCATCCATGGTATTCCTGTATTATTTCCTCCGAATCGTTATGAAGATGGTAAATTTCCATGGAATGGTCAAACTTATCAACTCCCAGTAAATGAAGTCGCAACGGGCAACCATTTACACGGATTTTTACATACGGCAGCTTGGGAAGTGGAAGAGTTCGGTAGCGGTAAGACGGAAAGCTTCGTAACCGTATTCATCAAAGTGGATGAGAATCATCCTTCTTATCAATATTTGCCGTTTAAATACACAATGAAACTACGTTATACCCTTGGTGAAGGTGGCTTATCTCAACAGGTGCAAGTGCACAATGATGGTGATGATGTGATGCCTTGCTTGCTGGCATTCCATACCGCAATTAATGCACCATTCGCACCGGGTAGCACTCCACAAGATTATCTTGTAAAAGCTACCATCGGTAATCGCTGGGAATTGAATGACCGTATGCTTCCGACTGGTAAATTCCAAGAGCTGGAGCCGGGAGAAACTCAGCTTCGTGATGAAGGTGTGAATCCTTATTTTGCTTCGATGGACAACCATTACACGGCTGTTGCTCAGAACGGGCGTAACCGTATGGAGCTTACGGACAGCAAAGCTGGTGTAACTTTAGTTTATGATGTAGGGACTTCGTACAAGCAGTGGATGATCTGGAATAATGGTGCTTCTGAACAGTTCTTCTGCCCTGAACCGCAAATCAACCTGGTGAATGCGCCAATGGTAGATCTGCCAGCAGATGAGATCGGCTTGTTCAGCCTCAAACCAGGCGAATATTGGGAAGAAAGCAGTCGTCTGTATGTGAAATAGGATGATCGTGAATCATCAGATGTGATAAAGAAAGGGCAGTCTAATCGTAGTTTTCCTACGAATAGGCTGCCCTTTAACCTTTGAATTAGGAGCTGGACTTTATTTTTTGTTAGCTATTTCTTCATTAATCTGCCCGATAATATCTAGTATACTCTTGGAGCCAAGATCTCCTTCGCCGCGTTTTCTTACGGATACATTGCCAGAGTTCTTCTCATTCTCACCAAGTACGAGCATGTAAGGAGCTTTTTCCAGCTGAGCTTCACGGATTTTGTATCCTAGCTTCTCATTTCGGATATCAACCTCTACACGAATCCCAGCTTGTTCTAAAGATTGTTTCACCTGAAATGCATAATCAACGTAGTTCTCAGAGACGGGCAATAACTTCGCTTGAACTGGTGCCAGCCATAGCGGGAATGCTCCGGCATAATGCTCCGTAATAATCCCCATAAAACGGTCAATCGACCCATAAACAGCGCGATGAATTACGACCGGGCGGTGCTTAAGATTATCTTCCCCGATGTAAGTAAGATCGAATTTCTCTGGCATTTGCCAATCTAGTTGGATGGTCCCACATTGCCAGCTTCGTTTTAGCGCATCTAAGATATGAAAATCAATCTTAGGTCCATAGAACGCGCCATCACCTTCATTCACACGATACTCGATCCCGAGATTGTTTAATACATTTTGCAGAGATTGTTCAGCCTGATCCCATAATTCTTCAGATCCCATATAATCTGCCGGACGAGTCGATAATTCAATTCTATACTCAAAACCAAACACTCCATAAATATGGTCAATCAGTGAGATTACCCGGCTTATTTCATCCTCAATTTGCTCTGGTAAAACGAAGAGGTGGGCATCATCCTGACAGAAAGTACGAACTCTCATCATCCCGTTAAGTGCGCCTGAATATTCGTGGCGATGTACTTGACCGAATTCCGCAATACGGATAGGCAGCTCTCGGTAGGAATGCAGATTATTTTTGTAGATCAACATATGTCCCGGGCAGTTCATCGGTTTAAGGGCAAATGTTGTTTCGTCTACATTTGTGAAGTACATATTGTCTTTGTAGTGATCCCAGTGCCCGGATTGTTCCCAAAGCCGATTGTTCATCATCAGCGGTGTACGAACTTCATCGTACTCTCTCTGTCTTTGTAATTCACGGGCAAAGTTTTCAAGCTCTGTACGGATTGTCATTCCCTTGGGAAGATAGAAGGGCATACCTGGTGCTTCGTCAGAGAACATGAACAATTCCAGTTCCTTGCCGAGCTTACGGTGATCACGTTTTTTAGCTTCTTCAAGAAAGAGCAAGTGGTCTTCAAGCTGAGCTTTCTTAGGAAAAGCAGTTCCGTAAATGCGTTGCAGCATTTTATTATTGGAATCTCCACGCCAGTAGGCTCCAGCTACATTTAACAGCTTAAAGGCTTTGACCAAGCCAGTAGAGGGAAGATGTGGACCTCGGCATAGATCCGAGAATTCACCTTGATCATAAATAGTTAATACTGTGTCTTCCGGCAGATCACGAATAAGCTCCAGCTTTATAGGCTCATTCATCTCTTCAAAAAGCTTGATTGCTTCTGTGCGTGAAACGACACGGCGGACGATCGGGTGATTCTCTTGAATAATTCTCGCCATCTCTTGTTCGATTGCAACAAGGTCATCCGTGGATAAAGGTGACTCGATGTCAATGTCATAATAGAAGCCGTCTTCGATCACTGGCCCTATGCCAAGCCGGACACCCTTATCTCCATATATACGTTTTATGGCTTGTGCCATGATATGTGCTGTACTGTGTCTATAAATTTCCAGGCCGTCTTTGCTATCCAACGTAACAATTTCGAGCTGGCAATCATGTTCGATCGGTTGGTTTAAGTCAACGGATCTGCCATCAATTTTTCCAGCTACAGCACTTTTTTTCAGACTGGTACTTATGGCACCTGCTGCTTCTTTAATCGTCGTTCCTTGCAGTACCTCTCTAATTGTTCCGTTTTGCAGTTTTACCTTGATCTCCATGATTGTTAGCCTCCATTTCTCAAAAATTGTTAGTGGTGAACGCAAAAAAACGCATCTCTCCCAGAAAGGGACGAGTGCGTTCAGCTCGTGGTTCCACCCTAATTCGACCTATCACAAGGATAGGACCTCATTGGTATCCGATATCGAGGATAAATCGGTGTCACATACTACCGCGAAATTTGGATCAACGGATTCAGCGCCACAGCTACAAAGGGGTAACTTCACAATCGTTTACTGGAGAAGCTTTCAGCCTGGACCTCTCTCTCTGGACAGTTCGTATAGGAAATCATGTCTTTGATCATTGCCATATGATGTTGCTCGTTCATAGTACTCAATTGCACACCATAAAGTCAAGAGGGAAAAACCCAGAAGTAGAGGATCTTTTTATGATCTTTTTATTTATGGTCATCATTTGCGTATTGGCAAAGGAGATGAAGTACTCATTGGCGAAAGTATGATATCAACCCATTTAAGGAGGTTTGATATGCAGATTCTCGCTATGCTGACTATGCTAATCGACCATATAGGCTATATCTTTTTTCCAGAGGATATTGCTTGGAGATATGTAGGGAGAATAGCCTTTCCCATTTACTGTTACGGACTTGTGCAGGGACATATCCATACATCATCCAAACCAAAATATTTGTTCCGACTGCTCATAATCGCTATTATTGCTCAGATTCCATACAATTTTGCAATTAATCCTGGCGGATGGAATGTTGTATTTACACTTCTGTTATCGGCAATCGTTTTGGTTATTTTGGATAAGCTTCCCACTCTATGGCTTGGTATACCTGTTGTCATTGGGGCTATCGCGTTAATGGATTATTTCCCTATAGACTATAATGCGTATGGTCTGCTGTTAGTATTAATCTTCCGGTATACGAAGTCATACTGGCTTGTCGGAGCTCATTTAGCACTGAATATATTCTATATGTTCTATAATTTTTGGACAGTGCAAATGCTTAGTATTATACCTACGCTGTTGATTGCTTTGACGCCTGCACTATGGGGATATTTAGAGCGTCACCGGGTGCCACGCTGGGTGTGGTGGTCTTTTTATCCAGCACATTTATTGATTTTGGGCATATTCAAGGGTCTGATTTACAATGATTGGCTTTCTATTGAATGGCGAAGTTTGTTGAATTTATAGTATTTTTACAATAATTCATACTTTGATTTACAAATGTTACCTTTGCTGAGATAATGGATTGATTTCAAAAAAATCTTAAAAAAGGAGACTTGCTATGAGGAGAATGAAAGCTAAGGCAAAATGGTTTATTCCTTTTGTCGCACTGCTGCTTGTTCTGGCCGGTTGTCAATCGGTTGGAGGTTTCGATGTTAATAAGGCATTGATCGGGGATGTCGATGTTAAATCATCAGAATCCAGCATGACGTTTTCTATGAACGCTGAGCCTTCAGAAGGAATTAGCGCAGAAGATAAGGAAATGGTCGATCTCATAAATTCTTTTTCCGTGAGTATCAGTAATGCAAAGTTACAAGAGAATGGTAATGTATCTGCAAATGGAACGATCGGCTATAAACAATTGAATATTCCTTTCGCATTGTTTATGGACAAACAAACTTTAGTCTTTACTGTTGAAGGAGCAAAACAACCGTTTTACTTCCCAATTCAAGGCTATGATGAGGTTTTTGCTGAAGTCGGTTTGGATCTGACTAAAGCTGAGGATCTTAGTAAGCTGCTAACGAAGTTTGTGGTGAAGAATCTTCCGAATCCAAGCGCAATTAGTGTAACACCAGTTAGTGAGGCTGTGTATGGTCAGCAAGTGAATATGACGAAGTTACATACCGAAGTGACGGGTGATGAGCTTCCAGCTTTGTTAAAAGGATTCCTGAAATCGATCTCTAAAGATACTGAAGGCTTTACAGAATTGGTTGGTGGTCTGTACGACTATCTGTACCCAGTGATCAAAGCTATGGACGAAAAAGGCTCCGGTGATTTGCGGAATCTTGGTTTTGGAGATATCCCTTTAGATGATAAAGAAGCAGTAGTTACCGTACTTCATGATGCAGCAAAATTGGCTGTCGATGCGGTACTTCTGGTATATGACAATCAACTGAATAGTCTTTACAAATCCACCCCTGAGCTTAAGACAGTGCTGAGTAAGGATACGAAGCTTGCTGTCGACATTTTTGTTGATAGCAGTCTACATGTTCGTAAACAGAATGTTGATCTGAAAGTGGCACTTCCAGGTACTGAAGATATGCCGTTAAAGAGTTTCTCCCTTAAGGCTTCCAGTCAGGTTTGGAACATTGGTGGGGCTGTAACCGCAGATCCAATCAGTACAAAAGGGGCACTTGATGTTTCTTCCGGTAGTTTAACGCCTGCAGAGACTTTGAACAATTTTGACCCGAATTCTAACGTTTATCGTATATTGAAAGACGATCTTGGTATCACCAAGAGAACGATTGTCATCGAGCCTGACGACGAATATTATTATCCGATCGTAGACAATTATACGACCTACATTCCACTGCGGTACCTGGCAGAAGATTTAGATGCTACTGTGGAATGGGATACAGTCAATCGTGCCATTATCGTAACGGATGGTGTGTACGGTGATAAACTGGTATTCAAAATCGGTTCTTCCGAAGCAGTGATTAACGGTGAAAAAGTGAAGCTTGCTGAGCCTGTATTTGTTGACGAATATGGTGATGCCTATGTATCACTACGCGTGCTTGCTGAAGCACTTCATGCTTCTGTGTATGTAGATGATGAGGGTTGGATTACTATTACTCGGAAATAGTTGTTCGATCTTCATTAATCAAATAACACATCCAAACCCAGCTTCTTATTTCGCAGAAATGCGAGTGGGAGCTGGGTTTTTTTATATAGAATATGCCATTCTTTTATTGCTTCGTTAAAACCACCTCTAAGTCGACATTACTTAACGCTTTTTCTTCAGCCATACTTTGAACATAACCTCCCAAGAAACCGTCCTGCTGTCCCTCCCAAAGCCTATAGCCCGGCAACGCTTTAATATCTTTAGCGAAGGTACCCGCAGTTCCTGCGAAGTATCGTACATTCAGCATGGACATTACCTTCGCCATGGATTCTTTTTCAGCTTCTGTTAAAGGACTTTCCTTAAGACTATCCATAGCTTTGTCATAGGAGTTAGAAGCAAAGGCTTCTTCGGCATATGCCTTGAAGTTTAAGAGATTGTGATCTGTAATCTGGTTAGCTTCAGCCCAACCTTCAACGTTTAAGGCGGTTGTTTTATAATTTACGGCCCGCGTGACGGGATCGAAGGTCATGGCACCATATTGATGTGGATTGACGGCCATTGCACTCGTAGCGATATCAAAGATTGGCATTTGTTCAGTGGATACTGTGTCTTGATTTGTGTCTGCTGGATCTACTTGAATATCCTGCATATGAATATGTCCTGAGAGGACTAGATTCAGCCCATTCTTCCTCAGGGATTGAATAGCTTCCTGACTGTTATTAAGCTTAAATCCTGAAACCGACATAGAAGTATGGTTCAGTAAGTTATGGTGCATCACCGTAATCACTGAAGCGTGTTCTTTGGCTGCAAGCTTAATGGATTCGTCCATCCATGAAAGAGTAGAGGAAGCAATACGTCCATCCGTCTGAGGGAATCCGTATTTCAGATTATTAAGATATTGGCTGCTGTCTATCATGAGAATCCATAAGTTGGGGGCGGCCTTGACGATATAGCTTAATGATTCCTTATCGCGTGATACAGCCTCTTTGTAGCCGAAATCCGCATATATTTTGACGAAGTCTTTGTCCGTAATTGAATCCGTAAGGAGCTGTTTATCGCCGCTGAAGGATCTAGCCCAAGGATTGAATATGTCGTGATTGCCAGGAATGACATAAACAGAGGTTCCTTGTTGTTCAATTCGTTTTAGCTTTTCGGTTAACTTTTGATGGCTGCTGCGTTCCCCATTATTAGTTAAATCACCACTGAGGATGATAAACGCAGGCTTTTTCTGTTCAGCTTCATAGACCAAAGCTTCAGCCATTTCATCACTGTAAGGCAGCATTTTCCCGTCACCGCCCGTGACATAGGTCTGAAAAGCCTGACCACCGTCCTGAAGATCCTTATCTAAAAAGTGAGTATCTGTAGCTACCCAGAAAGATACAGGTTTAAGTTCAGTCTGATCAAGTTCTATAGCATTTAAATTAGACGATTTTGTGTCTTTACAGCCAGTAAGCGCCAAGCTAAGGCAAAGAAGCATTATACAAGAGAATATGACCGTTTTTTTATGTAGGATGAGCGCTTTATCTGTTGTGAATTTCATATAAATAACCTTCCTTCTGTACTTTTGCTGCACTATTGTAGCTTATTTTCAGCAGTTATGTATATCGGAAAAGTGAAGAGGAGATGTTACTTACCGGGAGCCTTTTATATCCGACAATATTAGTTGTGAATAAATGTTGTGTTTTTAGAAAAAAGGTGATAAGATGTACAAAAGTAAGTTACTTAAATAAATGGAGGTAGTTATTTTATGTCTAACAATTTTTTAGAAGCGGTTAAAGGAAGACGTTCTATTTATGCTATTAGCAAAGAATCCACGGTAACAGATGCTCAAATTATTGAAATCGTTGAACAAGCGGTTTTGCATAGCCCTACATCATTCAACTCCCAAAGCTCCAGAGCGGTTGTTCTTTTAGGTGAACAGCATGATAAATTATGGGATATCACGACAGAAACTTTGCGCAAAATCGTTCCAGCTGAACAATTTGAAGGAACAGCGCAAAAACTAGCATCTTTCAAAGCAGGATACGGTTCCGTATTGTTCTTTGAAGACCAAGCGGTAGTGAAGAACCTTCAAGAAAACTTTGCATTGTATGCGGAGAACTTCCCAGTTTGGTCTAACCAATCTTCGGGCATTCTGCAATTCGTAGTATGGACTGCACTTTCTGAAGTAGGTTTAGGCGCATCCCTGCAGCACTATAACCCACTGATTGATGACGAAGTGAAAGAAGCATGGGGTATCCCGCAAGAATGGAAGCTGATTGCACAATTGCCGTTTGGTAAGACAGTAACTCCAGCAGGTGAGAAACAATTCCAACCGATCGAAGATCGCGTTAAAGTCTTTAAATAAGCTTAAAAGAGTGTTTAAAACCTTCTTGACCTGGCTAAGTGAAGTATATAGTCAGGTTAAGGAGGTTTTTGTATGCCGTGGAACAAAGATGATTATCCAGATTCACTGAAGAACTTCACAGCACCAGTTCGTAATAAAGCGATAGATATTGCTAATGCACTGCTAGAAGATGGATATGAAGAGGGAAGGGCGATCTCTATTGCTACCGCGCAAGCGAAAGAGTGGGGAGAGAATCGTGATAAGCAGATTCGAAAAAAAGGACACTAATCAGTTCGGAAATTGGTACAAAAAAAAGCAGGACAGCGTCTTATAACGCTTGTCCTGCTTTTTACTTTCGTATTATTCAGCGGATTCAGTTCCTGCTTCTGCGCTTGCAGATGGTTCAGGAGAAGCTGTTGCTTCTTTTTTGGCATCCGTAAGTGAATTTGTGATTTTAGCTTTTGCAGTTGTATCTGACAACCAAGAAGTGGAAAGGGTGGAAACCTTTTGAGACACAAGCGTCTTTTTGATTTCATCTTTCTTTTCTTCCAAGGTGTAGTTTTTAGCATCTTTGTGGTCGGTTACTTTAATGATGTGATAACCATAATCGGATTTCACAGCATCACTTGTTTCCCCAACTTTAAGCTTAAATGCTACATCAGAGAATTCAGCTACCATATCTCCACGTTTGAAGAAGTCTAGATCTCCGCCATTATCTTTTGAACCAGTATCCGAAGATTTTTCTTTGGCTAGTTCAGCGAAATCTGCTCCGTCTTTCAATTGCTTCAGAATTGCATCAGCTTCTTCTTTAGTCTCAACGAGAATGTGGGAAGCACGAACTTGTTCTTCTTCGTTGAAAGAAGCTTTATTTGCATCATAATATTCCTTGATTTCTTCATCGGTTACAGTTACTTGCGGCTCAAGAATCTTACGCAGTTTAACTTGCAGTGGCATTTGTTTCTTCAAGTCATCAACTGTCATTGAGCTTTGTTGCAATGCAGCATTAAATGCAGCTTCTCCGCCGAATTGAGCTTTAAGATCTTCTAATTCAGCATTGATGTCTTCATCAGTAACGGTTACGTTAGCTTTTTTAGCTTCTTGATCAACGAGTTCTGTAGTAATCATAGCTTGCAGCGTGCTTTCTCCACCAGCTTCGATCAATTTATCATAAAGTTGTTCTTTAGTAATGTTAGTTCCGTTAACGGTAGCAACAGCTGTGTTGCTGTCGTCCTTTTGGAACGGAGGCTTAATCAGTACAATGATAAGTGCCGCAGCCAGAACCACGGAGGCAATCATCCAGCCCTTGTTACCTTTGGGAGAAGCTGGTGGAGCAGGTGGGGTTGTATTGTTGTTACTGCCGACTTTGTTCATTACTGGAATACTTTCTTGTTTTACTGTATTCACAGGTTCTTCAGCAGCTACGACCTCCACTTCATTTACTTCATTGGTATTCTCGGAAGTGTTCAACTCTTCCTCCGTAGTACCGTTGTTTTCTAAGTTCTCATTTCCATTCAGATCTTTTTTGTCCATTATGAGTAATGACTCCCTTCAATATAGGTGTTGCTTGTCTATTAACAACTTTAACAGAAATCCTGATCCTAAACCTTAAGAAAGTATAAAAAAAGATAGGATCTTTTTAAGTTTCTATTAATAAAAAGCAAAAAGCCGGAATTGGCATCGGTAACATGCCCTTCCGGCTTATGGGAATAAGATGTTTACTTCAGTCCTTTCAATAGATGACGAATACTTTCTTGTTTCCGTCTTGGGACACGAACGTTTTTAGCGAATAGTCCCTTTTCTCCGAAATAAATGCAGTCGTCTTCGATAGAACTGATCTTGTTCAGATTGACATAACAGCCACCGTACACATGATAGTAAGTTGAATTGGATAACAATCGTTTTAATTGCTCGGCAGTCATTCTCTTTTTTATGTTGTAGTTTCTGCCGTGAAAAATGACCAAATCATGGTCTCCGACCTTAAAGAACAGAATGTCTGTTTCCACCTCGAAGTCCTCGTATACATTTCTGGCTTCCAGCAGGATGCTACTCATTCATGTTCCCCCTTTGTACTTAATAAAAGACTAATGTTAGCGCTTTCATTATAACACACTCCCTAATCCTTGGAAAGCCTTATTTTTGAACTATTTGTCACACTTTTTACTTTATAGTTTGTCATTAACGTTTAAAAACTGTAAATTATATAATAGCAATACTTTGAAGGAGGAATATAGTGATGGAAAAGCAGACTAAGTTATTGCTGTTTACGGGTTCTTATGCAAGTGCCACGGAAAGCGGTGTGCAGGTATTTGAATTCGATGGCGAAGCAGGAGGTACGTTAAAATTAATCGACTCGGTTCAGGGCTTAACTAACCCTACCTTTGTTAATGTGGATGCTACAGCGCTGCGTTTATATGCCATAGGAGAAAAGCCGAATGGTGAGGGTGGAAAAGAGGGCGAAGTCGTTACCTTTGCAATCGATGCTAAGAGTGGGAAATTGAGCGAATTGAACCGAATAGCCACAATGCCTGCTTCAGGTAATGGCCAAACAACCACATGTCATATTTCTAGAGACCTAAACAATGAATACGTTGTTGTTTGCAGTTATCATGGTGGCACTGTAGGCTTGATTACATTAGATGAAGAAAAAGTTGCTAGTCAACTTACGGATGTCGCCATTCATTCCGGCCACGGTCAACATCCTGAACGTCAGGATCGCCCGCATCCCCATTCAGCTATCTTCAGTCCAGACGGGCAGTATCTGTTTGTTTCTGATCTTGGTCTGGATATCATTCGGTCCTACAAAATCAACAGAGATTTGAACAAACTAGAAGTTCACGCTGATACGGTGCTTCATCCGGGAGCAGGACCTCGTCATTTTGCTTTTCATCCAGATGGAAAGTCAGCTTATGTAATAAACGAAGTGGATTCCACAATAACATCGTTTACATATGACAGTGCTACAGGTACTCTTCACACTGTAGATACAGTTTCTACTTTGCCTGAGGATTTTAAGGAAGAGAATACTTGTGCCGAAATTGCTACTTCAATAGATGGAAGATATCTTTACGCATCTAACCGTGGAGCAGATAATATCGCAGTATTTGCGGTGGATCCCACTACTGCCAAGCTTACACTAATTGAATATGTATCTACTCGTGGAGGGCATCCACGACACTTCTCTTTAACTCCGGATGGGGCTTATCTGATTGTTGCGAATCGTGACGCTAATAACTTGGTTGTATTCTCTATTGAAGCAGCTAGTGGTCGTCTCGTATTTACTGGAAATACAGCCGAGGTATCTAAGCCGGTATGTGTGAAGCCTGTGATTTTCCCTGTATAAAAGAAGCTCATTAACAAGAGTGAATTAGACAATTTAAGAAAATAATAAAGGGAACACCGGATATGTTGTCCGGTGTTCCCTTTATTATTGAAAAGAGGATGAAGAAATGAAATGAGCTTGTGAGCTATTTGAGTGAGACGGGCTTAAGAGGTACAATAGTGGATACTGCAGATTTAAATAGCACATTCTGTCTGCCATCACCTTGACCCTGTAAAGTGATTGTGAATGCATCATACGAGGTTACGACGCCTTGCATTTTCACACCATTCGTTGTGAAAATCGTCACGGGCACCTTTGTGGAAATAAACTGGTTCAACAAACGTTCCTGTAATTTTAGACTCTCCACTTTGGCAGCACTCCATCTTTTTGTATATTTATTTCTCTATAATTATAGCACGGGTTAGAGCTTCACTGGAAATGCGATCGACAGGCACAAAATTAGACACGGAGGTATTTATGCTTTATTATCAGAACTGGTCTAGAGGTTTTCGTTATTTTATAGGGTTTGCTGCTTGTTTCGTCGTTATTGCGATTCTAGTTCATATGAATAAGGTATCATCATTTGATAACTATATGATTCATTTGGTTCAATCCGCTGAATCACCTGGGCTGACCTCATTTGCGAAAGGATTATCTCTGATTGGTTCCTCTAAGGTAGCGATTGGAATATCTATCGGTACGATGGCTCTGCTCTATTTTCTGCTGAAACATCGGCTTGAGCTAATTCTATTCCTATGGGTTGGACTAGGCTCACAGCTATTGAATACACTTATGAAGTTGTGGTTTCAAAGGGAACGCCCGAATTTCCATCGTATTGTCCAAGAGATTGGGTATAGTTTCCCAAGTGGACACTCTATGGCAGCCTTCTCCTTGTATGGGGTAATTGCCTATTTACTGTGGCGGCATTTGCCGCGAAGAAGTGAACGGATCCTGTTAATAATGTTTGCAGTATTCATGATCGTAGGCATTGGCTGGAGTCGTATTTATTTGGGAGTCCATTATCCTAGCGACGTTATTGGAGGTTTTGCTGCGAGTGGCGCATGGCTGATGTTATCCGTCGGTCTATTTGAAGCCTATAAAAAACGGATATCTTCATAAGGAATGGAGATACCCGTCGATTAGTTAAGGATTCAGTGGGATATTTTAAGGGTTCATCACATGATGTTCCGAAGATTTTCGATCCTGGAAATGACCCATTTTACCTATTTTTTTCTTCAGCATAGAAGGAAGTCCAGCCTTTAGCTTTTGGGCTTCTTCTTTCGTGAGCCGTCCCTCGGTGATGGCTTGATCCAGCCGCTTACTTGCGGATTCGCTGAGCTTCTGAATATATTGCTCCTCTGTCCAGCCTTTTTTCTCACGGGCTAGCTCGGGGAGGGTTTTGCCTGATTTAAGGCTATTGATTAGCTCTGTTCGATCCATCTCAAGCAGCTTGGCTGTTTCGAAAATAATGAAATGTCCGCCGGCTCTGAATTTCCCGTCTTTCCCTGGAGGGGGTCTATGACCTTTTTCCAAGGGCCCAGAATCAGGTGCAGCGGAAGTTACATTCTCAGCTGACGCATGCCCAATAGGAGCAAGAGCTGAAGACAGACTGAGGAAAAGAACCGCTGTAATAGTCGCGAATTTTTTGATGTTGTTATTCATTCACTCACCTCGTATGTTATATGTGATAGGTACTTACTTGAATTAGTATTCCCTGAAAGCTGAAAGAATCATGAGTGAGAGCTTAAATGATCTTAAAATTCATCAACTCTAGGCTTGGGTAATTAGAGGAATGAGGGATTAACAGATGTCCATATTGCAGAGTGGGCCAATTTTTAGGGGGGATATTTTTGGCTTTTGGAGCTCGCATATTTAAAACAGGAATGGCAGTCACGCTTGCCTTGTATCTAGCCGAACTGCTACATTTCCCATCTTCTGTGGGCGCTGCAATCGCAGCAATTTTCGCTATGCAGCCATCGATTTATCGCTCTTGGCGTTATTTTCTTGATCAGCTGACAACGACTACAATGGGCGCGATACTCGCTCTTCTGGGAGGAATGCTGTTATCCAATAGTCCAATTGCGGTTGGGTTGGTCTGCATTCTTGTCATAATGATCAGTATGAAAATTAACCGAGCGGATACAATTAGCCTGACGCTAGTCACAGTTATCACAGTGATGGAGGCTTCTGGAGAATGGCAGTTCGCACTGAATCGTTTCTTATTAACATTGACAGGGATTGTTTCTGCATTTCTAATCAATATTATAGTAGTTCCTCCGAAACCACGTAAACAGTACATCAAGCAGATTGAGAACGTCTTTGCCAGCCTATCCTTGCTGCTAAGAACGGCAGTATCTCATGAGATGAAGGAAAGTGTGTTTCGTGATGAAAAGCTTGCACTGGAGTCATCCATTAAATCTTTAGCGGATAAGTATGCTTTGTTTGAAGAGGAGCAGAAACAGCTAAAGCGGGCGAAGTACAGTCAGACTAGACAGATGGTTGTCTATAAGAACCTGTTATCATCTTTACAAAAAGGCTTCGATGTTCTTGAGGCTGTGGACCGGCATTATTTTCAAGCGGATCGAAGCGAAGAGACTGATGCATTGTTTGACAGTCATTTGGAGCAGTTAATCAAATATCATCAACTAATCTTGTTGAAATTTGAAGATAAACTTAAACCGAACACCAATGAATCAGAACCCTTGGGAGACGAGAATGATGGATTTTTGAATTCAACGATCCTAGGGTATAATGCGGAGAAAATAGGTCAACTACGTTTGTATGTTGTAGCCGCAGCTATTTACGATTACGGGTATCAATTAGAACGCCTGGATAAAGTGGCAGATCAAATGAATCGTATAGCGACTGAGGAAAAAGAAACGGATCGTGAAGCATAGAACATAACCTTTTGATGTGCAACATATAAGCTTAAGGATTATGTTCAGAGTGAAACTTATACTTCTTATTTTTATTAACAAATCCGGTCCCAGAGGGGCCGGATTCATCTATTAAGAGTATCCTCACTTGAAATATCAACCTTCCAAAAGGGGATGAAATGTAGTGGAGAATCATGAAATTGAATGGAAAGAAGAACAGCAGCGAGTAGACGGAGTGACCAAGCTTTTGTCTGCCCATATCCGGCGTTTATCTGAGGAGCTCGGACTTCATCGTAGTGATGTGGTAGATATGCGGAAAGACTTCTGGGAAGAGGTTACGGTAAACTTCAGTAGTCCAGATGATTTAGGGGAAACTTCAACAAGTCTTCGCCAACAATCCCAAATCTTGAATGAACGCGAACGCCATCATTTACAGTCAAGCAAGGCACTGAAAAAATATAAAAAGCTGCTCGTCTCTCCATACTTTGGGCGTATTGACTTTACAGAAGCACCAAATGGAGAAACTGAAAAGATATATCTAGGAATTGGATCTTTGATGGAGGATGATGGCACCTTCTTGATCTATGACTGGCGGGCACCCATATCGAGCTTATATTATGACGGAGCACCTGGTCCTGCAGCTTATGAAACGCCTGGTGGACTAGTTTCAGGCACAATGAATCTTAAGCGGCAATTTGTAATAGCTGATGGTGTTATTGAAGTGATGTTTGATACTGGTGTTACGATCGGTGACGAGCTTTTGCAGCAGGTGCTTAGCCATAGTGCCGATGATCGAATGAAGAGTATTGTAGCTACCATTCAGAAAGAGCAAAATGCGATTATCCGTAACGATAAAAGCCGGATGCTGGTTGTACAGGGTGCAGCAGGGAGCGGGAAAACCTCAGCTGCACTGCAACGGGTAGCTTATCTTTTGTATAAATACCGTGAAGTTCTGCAGGCAGATCAAATGCTTTTGTTCTCGCCAAACCCACTGTTTAATAGCTATGTATCTACCGTACTCCCAGAGCTAGGTGAAGAAAATATGCAGCAAACCACCTTCCAGATGTATTTGGAGCACCGTCTGGGACATGAATTTCAGCTTGAAGATGTCTTTAGTCAAACAGAAAGCCTATTGAATGCCCCTGACGGCCCTGAGGTGGCTATACGCAGAGAAGGCATCGCTTATAAATCATCCGTACCTTTTCTCGATGCAATTCGTCGATATGCTACGATGCTTGAGCATGAGGGCATGATGTTCAAACCCTTAATGTTTCAAGGAAGGGCAGTCGTCAGTAAGGAAGAGATGGAACGTCACTTCTATGCTTATGATCCAGCCATTAAGCTAGCGAACCGTGTAGACCTGATGACACGTTGGCTGCTGAAGAAGATCGCTGATTTTAGTCATGAGGAAAGAAATGCTTCATGGGTGGAAGATCAAATTGAGCTATTGGACTCCAGTGATTATCATCGTGCTTATCAGATGTTGCGACGTAAGAAGAAAGCTACGCAGGATAGCTTTGATGATTTTGATACGGAAAAAGAAGTGTTATCCCGGTATGTAGTCAGCCAACGCTTAAAACCACTGCGCGGGTGGACTAAACGAGGCCGTTTTGTGGATGTTAAGGGGTTGTACAGTACGCTGTTTACTGATCGTGAGCTTATGGAACGTCTAAATGGTGTTAATTCTCTACCGGAAATCTGGGATGAGATCTGTGAGCAAACGCTAAAATCTATCGCAGTGAACGAGCTGGCTTATGAAGATGCCACTCCATTCCTGTATTTAAAGGAGCTAAGCCAAGGCTTCCGTACCAACACGTTGATTCGTCATGTGATTGTGGATGAAGTACAAGACTACTCCCCTTTCCAATTAGAGTTCATGCGCCGTTTATTTCCAAGGGCTAAAATGACCGTATTGGGTGATCTGAATCAGGCGATTTATGCACAAGGTGAAGTGCTAGGCGATTTGTCTAGTTTAGTTAGCATCTATGGTGAAGAAAATACAGAAGTGATCTCATTAACCCGTAGCTACCGCTCCACTTATGAGATTGTGGAATTTACCCGGGCAATGATTCCTGGCGGAGAACGTATTGTGCCGTTTAATCGGCGCGGAGAAGAACCTCAATTAAATGTAGTATCTAGCGAGGATGAGCTTCTAAATGCAGTTGAAAAGGATATCCGGAATTTGCAATCAAAGGGGTATCATTATGTGGCTGTCATCTGTAAAACAGCAGAGGAAAGCGCACGGGTTCACGATGAACTACATAGTAAGCTACCGGTAAGGCTCGTTACGAAGGAAACACCGAATTTCCAGAAGGGAACACTGGTGCTACCTGCTTACTTAGCCAAAGGTGTGGAGTTTGATGCTGTTATCATCTACGATGGTTCAGCTGAACGATATGGCAGAGAAAGTGAGCGTAAATTGTTCTATACAGCTTGCACTAGGGCTATGCACTTGCTTCATATTTTTAGTCTGGGGGAACCGAACCGATTCCTTCCAAACGTAAATGCGAAGACCATGATTGCAAATTCGCTGTAAAGCCTAATCTTTTAAACGTAAGATCGTCCTTTCGCTTTGGCGGGGGACGGTCTTTTTGTATGGATGAATAAAGAGGGATGAACAAACCACAATATAGAGAGTCGCAAACAATGCAAAGGTGGTCAGTTCATGAAGGAAAGAAAATGGGATCTGTTTGCACTAGCATCCATTCCACTTATTATGACCCTCGGTAACTCCATGTTGTTGCCTATTTTGCCGCAGATTTCTAAAGAACTCGGCATTAGCTCTTTTCAGGTGAGTATGCTGATTACTGTCTATGGATTGATGGCTATTGTGATGATCCCTATTGCAGGGTACCTGTCTGATACGTATGGACGAAAAAAGGTGATTCTTCCGAGCCTGATCATTGCTGCTATTGGTGGTATCATCTGTGTGGTGGCGGCTTGGCTTATGAAGGGCATTAGTGCTTATTGGGTCATTCTGGCCGGTCGTTTGTTACAAGGCATAGGCGCGGCCGGTGCTTTTCCGATTGTGCTGCCCTTTGTTGGTGATTTGTTCAAGAAAGAAGAGGATGTAAGCAAAAGTCTGGGAATCATTGAGACCTCTAATACGTTTGGTAAAGTACTCAGCCCGATTCTTGGCGCTTATCTCGGTTTATGGCTCTGGTTCGCACCTTTTATCGCAATTCCTGTTCTATGTCTAATCTCATTTGGCTTAGTTTTGTTTCTGGTTCGAAAGCCGGAAGCAAAGGAACAGCCTGAGAAACAGAGTATACGAGAATTTTTAAATGGAATTGTGAGTATTTTGCGTAAAAAGGGACGATGGCTGTATGCTATTTTTGCCATAGGTGGTATCTGTATGTTTGTGACCTTTGGCGTTCAATTCTATTTATCAGAGATACTGGAATCTAAGTATAAAATGCATGGGGCGATGAAGGGGTATGTACTGGCGGTCCCGTTAGCCTTGTTATGTTTGTCCTCGTATGGAACAGGAAAGATTATTGGTCAGAACAAAACGCTAATGAAATGGCTTGGCTTTGGGGGGATGGTATTACTAACTGCAGCAATGATCTTTGCAGGGTTCAATAAAGGCATTTATTTCTTAGTTGGATTTATGGGTTTAGGCTGTGTTGGAATTGGGATTGTTCTGCCTTGCATGGATGCATTGATAACAGAAGGGATTGAAAAGGAGAATAGTGGAACTATAACCTCTCTCTATAGCAGTATGCGGTTCATCGGGGTATCTTTGGGGCCGCCGGTGGTATCGCTGCTGATGAGCAGTGGACATTGGGTATTGTTTGCTTTGATGGCTACAGTTGGCGCTATCGGTGGTTTGCTGACCTTATTTGCAGTTACGCCAAGCAAAGGAAGCAAGGGGGAATCCGGTGTGAAAGAAACAGAGAAGATCAATCCCCGCCTTTTGTCAAAGCGTGTTCGTCAGACTTCGGCGATGTCCATTGATGGAAAAAAGAGCTATCCTTAAGCTACGTTGCCATAGCTTCTGGGATAGCCCTCTTGATAAAAGAATAAAAGACTCTTCTTATGCCTGTGGTACGGATTCCCAATCCTTCAGGAAGCGTTCAATACCGTTATCTGTCAGCGGATGCTTCCAGAGGGTTGGCAGGAGCGAACCTGGGATGGTAGCAATGTGAGCACCAGCAAGCGCTGCTTGCTCTACATGTGCAATGTTACGAATGGATGCTGCAATAATTTCGGAAGTCATGCCGTAGTTGGTCAGGATAGTCTTTAGATCCTTGATCAGCTTCATTCCGTCAACACCGATATCATCCAGACGTCCTACAAAAGGAGAGATATAAGTTGCGCCTGCTTTTGCAGCCATCAAGCCTTGAGCCGCTGAGAAGACAAGCGTTACGTTAGTTTTGATACCTTTTTTAGTAAGCTCATAACAAGCTTCCAAGCCATCTTCAGTCATAGGGAGTTTAATGACAACGTTTGGAGCCCATTCAGCAATTTCGTATGCTTCTTTCAGCATTTCTTCTGCTGTCAAACCGATTACTTCTGCGCTAACAGGACCTGGAACGATGGCTACGATTTCTTTGATAACATCTTTAAACAATCTTCCTTCTTTAGCGATGAGCGACGGGTTAGTCGTTACGCCATCCACTAATCCGAGGCGAGTAATACGTTTGATCTCTTCAATATTTCCGGTGTCCAAGAAAAACTTCATTTTAAGTTTCCTCCCTTGATTTCCATATGGATTGACAAACAATATTCATATTTTCATTATGAGACATGTCAAACGAAGTTTCAACTGTTATTTTGAATATTTCAAAATAACTTTATAGATTGAGGGCCTTTTACACTTGTTAAATCGAAGATAATATAAGATTGGTCTATGCATCTATCCATGATAATATATAATCGGTATTGTTATTATGGCGTATTGGGTGGGACGTGATGAAATGTACTCAGTATTAGTTATTTTGCTTGTGCTCGTGTTGTCAGTTGCCGGATTCTTGGCCTATCAAAACAGCAAATTGGTATCTAATCAGAAGAAATTAGGAACTTTATCACGTAATCCTGCACTAATGTATTCTATTTTTGACCAATCTTGCACTGCTAGTGTGGAAGATCCAGATGTAATTCCTTTAATTCAATACACAGTTTTTGTGGAGTCCAGTGGACAGGTAGTTGTGAATAAGCCTTTGGCTATCATTAATCTATGTAGAGTTAGCGCGGGTAAAGGGGATTTAGTTCTGGCTGATGTCGAACGTAGTGTGCTAGAGTGCATTAAATCGGCAGCTCCCTCGGATTCATTCATTACGCATAAAGCTTACTTACATAGGGCTGCTAACCACGCTGAAAAAGAGATGATCCTAAATTTAGAGGATGTAGTGAAATTTCAATATACATAAGGCAGAATGAAGATTATTGATTTTTTCGGCTGCAAGAAGGATAATACGAAATTGGATACAAGAAATGAGGGAAATAGAGTGCCGCCCGTTACAGAAGTGAATTTTGAAGTGGTTGACCCAGAGAATGCTGATTTAAGAAAGCTTATTACGTTTCTGGATGAGGAACTGAAGATGCGTTATCCGCACGAGACGATCTATGTCGTCGATTTCGAGGATCCCAAAGTAAAAGAAATGACTTTCGTAGTAGCCTACTTGAACGGTAAACCAGTGGGTTGCGGCGGGCTTCGTCTATTGGATTATATCGGCACTGAGAAGTCTGCGATGGAGTTGAAGCGTTTTTATGTAGATTCTAGTTATCGCAAAATGGGCATAGCTACTAATATGCTGTTATTCCTTGAGGCACAGGCAATCGCTGCCGGCTTTAGGGAGATCCGATTGGAGACTGGAATCAAACAGCCTGAAGCGATTGCGCTTTACGTCAAACACGGCTACCAACCGATTGATTTGTTTGGGCCCTATATCGGTGATCCGGATAGTCTCTGTTACGGCAAAATATTGGATGTCGGTGCTTAACCGGAATCCTACTGAATTATGGGAATTTCAAGTTTACTATAAATCTTTATAACGGATAACATGGGGGTATTTATATGAGCATCAATGTTAAACAATTAGCAGCAGAAAAAGCAGTAGAATACGTAGAAGATGGAATGAAGGTAGGTCTGGGTACAGGATCAACTGCTTACTGGGCGATCCGTAAGCTTGGAGAACGCGTCAGTGAAGGTCTAAAGATTACCGCAGTTGCGACTTCACGCGCTTCCGAGGAACAAGCACGAGAGCTAGGGATTCCGCTGGTAGCTTTTGGTGATATTGATAGTCTGGACCTGACCATTGACGGAGCGGACGAGCTGGACAACAGTTTGCAACTAATTAAAGGCGGCGGCGGCGCTTTGCTTCGTGAAAAGATTGTAGCTAGTAATAGTACTCGGATGATCGTGATTGCCGATGAAGGTAAAGTTGTAAGCACGCTAGGCAAATTTCCACTGCCAGTGGAAATCGTTCCTTTCGCCTGGGAGTGGACTGTAGCGGAGCTTGCTAAACTGGGTTGCCAACCCGAATTGCGCCGTAACGGAGAAGAGTTGTACAAGACGGATAATGGCAACTACATAGCGGACTGCCGATTTGTTGAAGAGATAGAATCTGCGCCAAAGCTTGCATTGACCATCCAAAGTATCCCGGGTGTTGTAGATCACGGCCTATTTATTGGAATTGCAGCGATGGCTATTGTTGGTAAACATGACGGAAGCATCGAAATAATAGAAGCTCAATCTAAGAATTGATTAACCGCAGACTTAGAGAAACTAGCCGTTCATGGCCGCTAAAAGGATTGACACGGGTAGTACTAACTCTGTATAGTGCTACTGTTATCTATTGGATGTTTCTCGGATTTGGACGTGAAGTTCACACTGGAGGTCCTCTTCAGTACAATCTGGTTCCATTACGTACGGTGTCACTTTATTTCAACTTGGATAACGGGTTATCACTGATCAACCGGCTAGTGAATCTGCTAGGGAATGTTGTGGTTTTTATTCCATTTGGTTTTCTTTGGCCATTAGTAAAGACACGTTCGATTTCTTGGCTTAGGATCTCGTTATATGCTGTCCCTTGCATACTGCTTTTGGAGTGCTTACAAATGCTGCTACATGTGGGAAGCTTCGATATTGATGATTTACTATTAAACATGCTAGGTGTGTGGATAGGCTACGGATTGTTTCGAGTGATTAGCTTTAAAAGTAACAAAGAAGGAGAAATGTGAAGAATGTTGATTGATCTTAAACCCCTCATTGGTACACCTGAGGTGAATGAGCTGTTGACCTATGCGGTCATTGATGATCCGAGTGCCCTACAGCAGACCTCGTCTGAGTATAGCGAACAAGCCGGGTTTAAACTATACGGGTGGGAAGAGGAAGAATTACTGCTTGGTCTCGTGGGCTTTGAAGAAACAGAAGATGGCTCTTTGGATATTCGGCATATTGCTGTATTGCCAGAGAACAGAGGAAAAGGTTATGCACGGGGGATGATTCTGGAGCTGCTTACTACGCGGCAGCCGCGTTATCTTGTAGCAGAAACTGAGGATGAGATCGCTGCAGATTTCTACCGTAGTCTTGGTTTCATGGTGTACAGCCTCGGTGAAAATGCAGCAGGTATTGAGACGCTGAGATGTGTCTATGAAGTGGATGAGATCGAGGATGAGGAATAAAAAATATGTAGAAGACATAAAATGGCAGGTTGAGATGAATTCTCGGCCTGTTTTTTTGTTGTGCAGATCATAAATTATTCAGCAGAATTGTAAGTTGACTTTTGAAAAAAATGGGATTATAGTTTGACAATGAAACTGTTCTACAGTCGAACTATATTTTTGGAGGTAGGAAGCTTTGGAGGATGAGGTTCAGCATTGGATTAACCGTTATATGGATGCATACATGATGGTGACAAGACAAGTAGCGGCAAGAATTAAGGATAGTATTGCTGCGGATACAACGAATGATCAGTATCAAATTCTGCGTCTGATTAATGCTCAGGAACAATGTACGTCTACATATCTAGCAGAAACCTTTTGCGTGGGTAAAAGCTCCATTACAGCGATAATCAACAGACTGGTGCAAGCGGGCATTATCGAGCGAACCCGAGACGAGAATGATCGTCGTCAGGTGTATTTATCGATGTCTGAGCATGGCAAAAGAGTATTTGAAGCAGCAGAGTCGCAAGTACATGAAGTGGTGGCCCCGTATTTGTTTCATTTTGAAAAGAAGGATATTGAGATGTTCATCATGATGTTTGAGAAACTGGCGAATTTAATTCAGAATGACAATGGAGGGAAGAGCCAATGAAGACGATTCTAAAAGCAAGATGGGCGGTCATCGCAATCTGGCTCGCTGTAGCGGTTGTGCTAATGATGACGGCCCCATCGTTCTCAGATCTTGTCCGTGAGAAGGGGCAGGTTACGGTTCCAGAGGGATACCCTTCATCAAGAGCAGCAGAAATCATGAAGGAAGCGGCAAGTGACAAGGGTGGCGAATCACTCCATCAGGTAGCTCTAGTATTCAATAACCCGAAGGGGATCGGAGCAGAAGAAACAGCAAGTATTCAACAAGGCGTTGAGAAGCTGGCTGCGAATAAGGAAGCTCTACAGTTAGATTCCATCACCGATCCTTTTTCACAAAGCGAGCTTAAGGATACGCTGATTGCCAAAGATGGCAAGACCATTATGGTGGCGTTGTCCGTAAAAGGTGAAGGAGAGGCTGTTACTGCGCTGCCAGAAAAAGTGGATGAATTGCTTACAGATGTTAAAGCAGATCATTATTTGACCAGTGAAGGTCTCATTACAGAAGATATGATCGCAAGCTCAGAAGCAGGGCTAAAGAAGTCGGAGTATATTACAGTTGTATTTATTCTACTTATTCTATTCGTCGTTTTTCGTTCATTTGTAGCACCTTTTGTACCGCTGCTGACAGTAGGTCTCAGCTATATTGTATCCCAGTCTGTCGTGGCTTTTTTGGTGGATCGTTATGATTTTCCATTATCTACGTTTACTCAAATCTTTATGGTCGCCGTCATGTTCGGGATCGGTACGGATTATTGTATTCTGCTGATCAGCCGTTTTAAGGAAGAAATGATGACCGCAGAAGATACCAAAAGTGCTATTATTGCAACTTATCGTAAAGCTGGAGGAACGGTTTTCTATTCAGGCTTAGCGGTGTTCGTAGGTTTTGTAGCGATTGGATTATCGAAATTCATTCTTTATCGTTCAGCAGTAGCTGTTGCAGTTGGAATTGCCGTTATGCTATTGGCACTTGTGACGATTGTTCCATTCTTCATGGCGGTGCTTGGCAAAAAACTATTCTGGCCTTCCCGTGGCAAGCTGGAGCATAGTGAGAGCCGGATTTGGGGATGGGCAGGTTCTTTTTCTTTAAAAAGACCGTGGGCCGCTCTTCTAATTGTTGCAGTAATCGTAGCCCCCTTCTTACTCACCTATAGCGGTAAGCTGTCCTTTAACAGCTTGGAGGAAATCGGCTCGGAATATGCTTCGGTAAAAGGGTTCAATATTATTTCGGAGAGCTTCGGACCAGGGGAATCAATGCCTGGCAAGATCGTAATCAAGAATGATGATCGCATGGACAATTCAGAATACCTGGGTCTTGCGGAGAAAATCAGCCGTGAGCTGGAAAAAGTGGATAGCGTAAAATCTGTTCGCAGCATGTCACGTCCAACAGGTGAGCTAATTAGTGATTTCTTGATTCCTAATCAAGTTGGTACACTTTCTGATGGATTGGATCAGAGTAACGAAGGACTGACCAAGATCCAAACCGGATTGTCTGAAGCAAGTAAACAGCTTAGCGATAATGCTCCTAAACTGACAGAGGCTGTTGAGGGAAGTGCTAAACTGACAGAAGGCACAGCAGACCTCAAAGACGGAATCGTTGCTTTAGGCACCGGGCTAGCCCGGATTGAGAGCGGGATAAAGAGTGGCTCAGCGGGTGCCGGAGAAATCAAATCCGGTCTTCAGCAGGCAGCAACAAGTGCTAAACAGTTAGCAGATGCTAATACGAAGTTACTTGAGGGCTATAAAAAAATCGGCGGCGGCTTAACCCAGCTGGATGAAGGACTAGGGCAGCTTCCGAAGCAGCTACAAGGCGTTGCAGAGGCATTAAAAGGACTGGACGGTTCCTTCGCTGGCTTAGAGAGCAGTTATCCGGAAATTGTTCAGGATGTAAATTATTTGACGATCAAAGGCACAGTAGCACAAAGTGGTACGGGTGTAGCGCAGCTAGCAGCCGGTCTTGGTCAGGTTTCAGAACAGCTTAAAGGTGCAGCTACTGGCTTAAATGAAGCGAATACCGGTTATGCCAAAGCTGCGGCTGGGCAAACCGCGCTCGCGCAAGGTTTAGCTAAGCTTGTAGCTGGAATCGGTCAACTGCAATCTGGACTCGATCAGGCGGCAGCAGGTCAAGGGCAGATCGTAGATAAGATTCCATCTATCACAAGTGGTCTTGATCAATTGCAAGGCGGACAGAAGCAGTTAGCGGACGGCTTTGGTGAATTGACAGGGCAAATTGGAGCCTTAACCACTGGACTAAGCGATAGTGCTGATGGATTGAAGCAAATTACAAGCGGTCTGGGCTCGGCACAAGAATACTTGAATCAGATTCAAGCGGCTAAGGATGAAGAGCTGAGCGGATTCTTTGTACCAGCTGAAGCACTTAAAGCTGAAGGTATAAAGCAGGTATTTGATACGTACTTGTCTGATGACCGTAAGGTGATGACATTGGACGTGGTATTCACCGAGAATCCTTACAGCTCAGAGGCTATAGATAGTGTGGGTGATATTCAAGCAGCAGTAGATCGTGCAGTAAAAGGTACGAAGCTTGAAAATGCTGAAACAGCTATTAGCGGGGTTACAAGCAGTCAGAGCGATTTGCGGAACATTTCCAATGAAGACTACACGCGTACAGTAATCCTGATGTTGAGCGGTATTTTCATCATATTAGTGTTACTGCTTCGTTCAATCGTAATGCCGATATACCTTATTATTTCACTTTTGATCACTTACTTTTCAGCATTGGGTGTTACGGAGGCTATTTTCGTTAATCTACTGCACTATGAGGGGATTACCTGGACGACGCCATTTTTTAGTTTTGTTATGCTGATTGCACTAGGTGTGGATTATAGTATTTTCTTAATGGCCCGGTTTAACGAAAATAAAACTTGGGATGTAAAAGAAGCGATTCTACACGCCATGCGCAATATGGGTACAGTTATCCTATCTGCTGTAGTTATTTTGGGAGGGACCTTCGCTTCGATGTATCCTTCAGGGGTACTGTCGATGATGCAGATTGCAACAGTGGTGCTCGTGGGATTGGCCCTGTATGCTCTAATATTCTTGCCATTCTTTGTCCCTGTTATGGTACGGATCTTTGGCCGAGGAAATTGGTGGCCATTCTCAGTTAAAGAGAGCGGAGAAGCTAACAAACAGGATTTAAATATGTAAATGGGGACTATATCCCATTTAAGAAAATCAGAAGTCATAACAAGTTGTTTTTTGCAGCCAGTCACCGATCAATGAATCGGTGACTGGCTTTTTATTTGAGTAGAATGAATCGCTTCGATGGGGCATTATTAGCGGGGAGAACTACTAATCCGTTCAATTGTCATGGGTCTTTTATCCATTGTTATCTGGTTCTTTAGGTTATTGTTATTATGTTTTCGGAAAATTATAATAACTCTGGATTCGTTTTCAAAGTCTTCAAATTACAACTAGAAAGCGAGATGATGAATGATGAAAGTAAACATGAAGATCAACAGTATCGCAAAGAAGGTTGCTCCATTTGTTATTACAGCTGGGGTTATTGCCGGAGTTGGAATTATCGATACCGATAAAGCATTTGGACACGGTTATGTATCCGAACCTGCAAGTCGTGCGAAGCTTGGTGCAGCGAATAATGTGGGTTCTGTTCAATATGAGCCACAGAGTCTAGAGGCACCAAAGGGCTTCCCATTGGCGGGTCCTGCGGACGGGAAGATAGCATCAGCGGGTGGCATGTTCGGAGGAATTCTGGATCAACAAACAAGTGATCGCTGGATTAAACATGATATGGTCGGCGGATTAAATGACATCACTTGGTATATTACAGCACAACATAGAACAACAAAATGGCATTACTATATTACGAAAAAAGGTTGGAATCCTAATGCACCGATTAAACGTTCTGACTTAGAGCTTATTGGAACTTTTGAGAATGGCGGTAAACAGCCTGAGCGTTCTGTGACACATAAAGTAAATGTCCCAACTGACCGTAGTGGATATCATGTTATTTTGGCTGTGTGGGATATTGATGATACAGCAAATGCCTTCTACCAAGTGATTGATGTGAATCTAAAAAACGGTGATTTAGGACCTGGGGTACAACCAGACACAGAGAAGCCGTCGACAGTAACAGGGTTACACACGATGAGTGTAGAATCGAGCACTGTAGACCTTATGTGGGATGCTGCAACAGATAACGTAGGCGTAGATCATTACTTGATTTACCGCGGTGAGAACATTGGTAATGCGAAACAAGTTGGTATTTCCTCAACAACGAGCTATAAAGACATAACTGTAGGATCCGGCAAAATCTATACATATTACATCGTAGCTGTGGATCGTGCAGGAAACACGTCAGGTTCAAGTAATAGTATTGTTGTTAGCACACCAAACCCGGAAGAGGTTATCCCCCCAGTGGAAACACCAGATACTGTGAAGCCTTCGATGGTTGAGGGGCTGCATAGCATGTCAGTGAAACACAATAGTGTTAATCTAATGTGGAACGCCGCCCAAGATAATGTAGGGGTTGATCATTATGTTGTATATCGGGATGGTGTTAAACTGACCCAAACCAAGGAAACTTCCTTTACGGATTTAACGGTACAAGCTTCCACTACGTACAATTATTATGTGAGAGCTGTGGACGTTGCTGGTAATATTTCAGACAAGAGCTCTTTGTATACAGTCAAAACCCTTGTGAAACCTGTATTACCAGATGTAGCAGCTTGGAATGCATCCGGGTTGTATATTGTTGGAACAAAAGTTGAATACAAGGGTAACCTTTATGAAGCTCGAGTGACATTTAGAAGTTATGGTGATAACAACTGGAATCCGGAGTCGGCATTATCACTCTGGAAATTAGTAACGAAATAACGAATAACATCAATACACCGTCTAATTTCAAATAGTTTATAAAAAAACGGAAATCATTTCTGGTCATTAGAAATGGTTTCCGTATTTTTAGGTTAAGAAGCCTTTAAAGTTTATTTCATCTTGGCGAAAAAGCTGCGTAACGCCCAACCGCGTTCTTGCCGTTTTTTATACTTCGGCAGTGAACGATAAACAGCGGTGGATTCTTCGAACGCTCGTTTCGCATCTTCTGATCTGCCAAGTGCTTTATACATAGAGCCGGCTAGATAATACGCCTCAGAGGAAGAAGACTGGATTTCTTGATACTGAGTAACGTAATGTAATGCTTTATCATGGTCCGTATGGCGAAAAGTTTCAGCTAACCAAAGATAGGGCTGTCCATATCGGGCCTTACTGTTGATCTCCAGACCTCGAAGCATCTGTGCCTCGCCTTCCTCCAAAGCGCCCAGCTTTAGATTCACATGTCCAAGCTCTACCCAATATTCAGCAGATTGTTCATAACGGTCCTCGATTTGGAGTAGGAGATCCTTTGATTCCCTGTATTTTTTACGTTCAGCCAAACTCCGTGCTAAATCAAATTTGGATGAGACATCATTAGGATTCAAAGAAATGGTTGTACGCAGCTTGGAAATTTGACGCATTCTTTTGAAGGGCTTTGTAATACTGGGGAAGATGCCCACATATCGTCGATCCAAGAAATATAAGATAAGAAGCAGGATGAATATAGCCAGAAAAGGGTTGCCCACTAATCTGAAGAGCAGTAAAACACCAATAAATTTAAGCATAACTTCCCTCCATAATCATTTGGTTCCGGTATTGCGATTGAAAAGAGTAGATCTAAAGCAGCGTAATTATAACATAAATCAAACCAATCTGAATCCCGGGATTTAAAAATAATACAACTTTGAACAGCTTTATAACGTCTTAGTGTAAGATGAATAATAATTACAATAATATCATAAGAAGGGAAAAATAAGATGAACTTATTTACTAGGAAGATACGGCTGTTTAGTTTGGTTGTTTGTTCTGCTTTAATGGCTACAGTCTCAGTTCCACAAGCGAATGCAGCTCCATCATCTGCTAAGCTGAGCGGAATTAAGGAGATTGTTGCCGCGCCTGGTTTTTGGGGTGGCAGCTCCTTTGCATTGGGAAAGGACGGAACCGTTTGGGCCTGGGGAAGTAATATGTTTGGACAGTTTGCGAATGGAACTGCAGGACCAGAGGGATGGACGATTACTCCACACAGTATAGCAGCGCTTGAACATACGAAGCAGCTAGAGATCGGTGGGGCTTATTTTGTAGCGTTGAAGGAAGATGGAACGGTTACGGCTTGGGGAGATTATCAGGACAAGAGTGCAGCGGAAGCTGGAAATGGGGCAAGCTCCAAACAACACAAAGTTTTGCTGCCTCAGGTGATCTCGGGGATGACAGATGTAGTTAGTGTAACCTCAGGACTATACAATACTTTAGCTTTGAAAAAGGATGGTAGCGTACTCCAGTGGAGTCCTCCAGTAGCTTCTGATGTAGGGTACACAGAGCTGCCTGCTGCCACGAAGGTGCAGGGCTTAAGTGAGGTAAAGTGGATCGGGAACAGTATTTATCAAGCTGCGATTCGAACTAACGGTACCCTGTGGACTTGGAGCGCTAACCCGCAAATAGAGAATACACAAGCGGTGAAGAAACCGACCGCAGTTAAGGATTTATACCATGTGAAGTCCGTTTCAATGAGTGATCGCAGCATACTGGCTTTAACCGAGAGTGGAAGCGTCTGGGGAACGATTGACAGCAATAATTATAATGAAATCACGATGAAAAAGATGCCAGGTCTTTCGAATATTGTATCCGTTCAGACGAAAAATGGATTCAATCTTGTTGCTAATAAAAAAGGAGAATACTGGGTATGGGAAGCTGGTACCTTGATGCACGGCCTACAAAAGATCACAGCCATAAAGCAGATCTCTAAACTTACGCTGGATTTAGGCGGCTTTGCAGCGGTTAAGAAAGATGGCACCGTGTGGACATGGAGTACTAATTATGTAACCGACAGCAAATGGGTCTTCACTCAGCCAAAGCAAATTAAAGGCTTGAACAATCCGGTTTCTTTTGTTAGCGGTGAGAATAGTAAGTATGCAGTCTTGAAGGATGGAACTGCCGTGGCTTGGGGGACGAATATGTTCGGACAACTTGGAATTAGCGCTGTTGATTCACGTCCTTTTACTGTATCTCTTATTTTGAAACCTGTTACGGTAATTGTTGATGGGAAGAAAATCGACTCCGTACAGTCTGCTATTTTTATAGATGGAAGTGTAAAAGTACCGATTAGGGAAGTGGCGGAAAGTCTTGGCTACACACTCTCATGGGAGGGAGAAATGACGCTCTCGAAAGATGGAAAGAAAATCACTTTTAAAGAGGGAGCCATTAAAGTAAGTTACACTTCACTTGTTCCAGCGGCAGCTTTGGCTAAGGCACTAGGTGTTACTGCTGAGTGGAATAGTACACTGTACCAATTAACGTTACATACAAAAAGATGACTTTCATTTAACACTTTATTTAATTTATTGATGTACAATAAGTGAATTAATCTGTATTGAACCATAATAACCAGTCTGGAGTGATAGGTATGGCTTTTACAGTATGTGTGTTCGCCGGATCGAATCCAGGTCTTAACTCAGAATATACGGAAATGGCTAGAGAATTGGGTTATCATATAGCTGCACAAGGATGTAGGCTGGTTTACGGAGGTTCAAGAAATGGCCTTATGGGACAGGTGGCGGACGGAGTGTTGGCAAATGGTGGTGAAGTCGTCGGTATCATGCCCGTGGATCTTTTTAAAGATGAAATCAGGCATTCTGGGCTGACGAATTTGATTGAGGTTTCTAGTATGCATGAACGTAAGGCGATAATGAGCGGTATGGCCGATGCATTTATTGCCCTGCCGGGTGGTCTTGGAACCTTTGATGAGTTATTTGAGATCCTATGCTGGATGCAGATTGGGATTCATCAGAAGCCTATTGGACTGCTGAATATTAGAGGTTATTTTAATCCGCTGCTAGCCATGATCTCTCATAGTGTAAGTGAAGGGTTTGCTCCAAAAAATGCGTTGAAAATGTTAGATATGAACTCTGATCCCGAATATTTGCTTGAACTGATGAGAGGTCAAGTTGATCATAGTAATAAAGGGAATGGGAACGCTAGATTTCCTTCCCAGCGTTGAGAAAATGAGTAGGAATTTAACAACCTCCAGCTGTTTTATACAGCTTGGAGGTTGTTTTCATATGAACATGTGATAAACTTGTTTCGGTCTATATGTTGCTGGGTAATTAACTTTTAATAAGTAGTAGTGGTTACTCCGAGTAACTCAGGAAATGATTACCTAAGGAGGTTGGAATTCAATGAATGTGATGGTACATAATCTTATGGCTTACAATCATCAGTTTTTTAGACCTCAGCCCGTGGTCAATCCTAAGCAAGAGAGATCTAATAAGAAGAAGCAGAGTTTTCAGGAAGTCTTGGATGAAAAAATGAAAGTGTACGGCAAATACAGAATTATTAAGTAAAAGCTACTACATATGTCTGTTGAAAAAAGCCGGAATGCAGTGATCTTAGGGTCACTGCATTCCGGCTTTTTTTAGGGTCTAACCTCAAAAAATTGGCAGCTCTTACGGGAGTAGTAAGTCAGATCACTAACTCTGGACTGAATAACGACATCGAAATCAGTGAAGCGGACAACGGTTGCTCCTGAATTCACCAAATGATCGTCCTGAAAGACTCGGACAGGTAATTTTCGGTCAACGGCTTCTTGGAAATCACTGTCTGTAAACAGCGGGCGGTTAATCGGCATAGATATTAAACTCCTTTTGATCATGTAATGAAGTTAGAAATAAAAATAGTATACCTGTGGAAGCAAGAGAAATCCAATATAAGTGATGATAATGAACAATTTATGAGTAACACATTTGGACAAAATTCTATGCGCCCACTTCAGACATAACATAGTTATGACTGTACTAAGGGGGTTTAAATATGCACTGGCTTTCGATCATTATTATTGGTCTGGCTTCAAATTTGGATAACTTAGGAATAGGCGTTTCCTTTGGCGCACGGTCCACAAGAATTACACCGCTTTCTAATCTGATCATTGCTGTTCTTTCAATGCTGGCTACCTTCCTTTCAATTACTTCAGGAGAATATGTATCAGAATATTTCTCGGAGGCACTTGGCAATGCCGTCGGTGGCTGCTTGATTCTATTTATGGGAATCTGGAGCATTAGAGCTGTGTATAAGAAGCCAACTTCAAGTGTAAGCATGGATATAGAGAGTAATGTCCTCAGCACATCTTCTACAGATACTGGCTATCGTCACGTTTTAAGATGGCAAGAATCGGTGTGGTTGGGTGTGGCGCTGGCTATCAATTGTATTGCTACAGGCTTTGGAGCAGGGATCAGCGGCGTGAACGCAACATTCACAGCGATCTCAGTAGGTGCCTTTTCATTTATTACTGTTGCTGCCGGAATGAAAATCGGGAATCGAATGTCCAAAACTTGGCTAGGCAAACATTCTGATCTTATCGGTGGATTGTTATTAGTAGGCATAGGTCTGTATGAAATATTTATTTAAGGAGGACCTGAGGTCAAAGATACGAAGTAAATGTTAAGACCACATTCTATTGGATGTGGTTTGTTAGCTGTAGCGGACACATTCGTAGTCTCTTAACAATGTCCTACCCTGGTGGGGAAAACAAATTTTATGGTAATGAACTTTGAGTCCTCTTATGAGGGCTTTTTTATTGAATCAGAAGTATTTCCACCATAAATCGGAAGTTTGCCTCCTCAAAAAAAGAATATAAACCCTGTAGACTAAATCTTGTAAGAGAAACCTTTGAAAGGGGTACAGGGGAATGAATAAAGTAAAACACTTGGCGCTTTCGTTAGTCGCTATCATGCTCGTAGGTTCACTGGCAGCATGCGGAGGCAACAACGCCGAGAACAACGCATCAAGTCAAAATACAGGTAACAACGCAGCAAGCACAAGTGAACCAACAAAAGATGAGGGTACTGAGCCTGCTGAGAAAATCGAACTCTCTTTCTGGACACTCGGAAACGTGAACTACGAGGATTTAGCGAAGGAGTACACGAAGGAACATCCTAACGTTACGATCAAGGTTCAAAATACGGGTGACCAAACGGCTCATCATAATAATTTGACCACTGCATTGTCTGCTGGATCGGGAGCACCTGATATTTTCCAACTTGAAATCGGTTTCATGGAGCGTTTTATCAATGCACAGGATAAATTCTATAACCTGAATGATCTTGGTGCTAAAGATATTCAAGCGAACTATTTGGATTGGAAATGGAAACAAGCCTCTTCCGTAGATGGCAGCTTCCAGTTGGGTTTACCTACAGATATCGGTCCGACCGTTGTTTATTACAGAACAGATTTGGCGGAAGCAGCAGGATTACCAAGTGACCCGGAAGGATTCGGCGGAGCCATTGATACATGGGACAAGTTCGCTGCTGTAGCCAAAGCATTTAAAGAAAAGACAGGTAAGCCTTTTGTAGATCTTACAGATCTTACCTTTAACGCATTGCGTGACCAATCCGCGGATGAAATCTACTTCAGCAAAGCGGATGGCAGCTTTATCGGAGACACCAACCCGCAAGTTCGCAAAGCTTATGATTTTACGGTTAAAGGTATCCAAGAAGGTTGGATCAGCAATCTAATGCTTTGGTCTCCAGAATGGGGCCAAGGAATGAACGATGGATCTTTTGCAGTCGTCATGGGACCGGCTTGGATGGCGGGAAATGTTAAGAGTAATGCTCCAGATACTACTGGAAAATGGAAAATCGCACAGCTTCCTGAAGGTGCCGGCAACTGGGGTGGTTCGTTCCTGACACTGCCTAAAGAAGGCAAACACTCGAAAGAAGCTTATGATTTCATCGCTTGGATGGATAACAAAGATAATCAACTGGAATCGTTCAAGACAAAAGGGCTGATGCCTTCCATTCCTGCCCTGTACGAAGATCCTGCATTCGTAGATTTCAAGGATGAATTCTTCGGTGGTCAACAAACCGCAGTTGAATTTGGTAAAGCAGCTAATCGTGTAAAACCTGTGTACTACGGTCCACTTCATGACCAAACCGATACCTTTTTCAAAAATGCACTGAAAAACGTGTTGGAGAAAAAGGCTGATCCGTCCAAAGAGTGGGATGAAGCTGTTAAACAAGCGAAGAAACTAGCTGAACGCAGCTAAGACTTCCAACAGAAAGAGTGCAATGTCTGAAAGGTCCGGATTCATGGAGAACAGCATTCTCTGTGAATTCGGACTAAACGTTTACCGTCCTTATAAGGACGCCGAAGACGTTTTTGCTTGATACGTTCGATTACCTGGAGGTGTGACATGGCACAACCTGTTATCTCGAGTCCGCATGCCGAGAGCAAACGCCCGTTTTTAACTGAACAAAGAAGGAGCCGCATCACTGCGTATACTTTCATTTCTCCTTTTTTTATTCTGTTCTCGATATTTGGACTATATCCGATCTTCTTTACGATCTACCTCTCATTCTTTAAATGGGATGCCTTGAACCCTATGAAATTCGTAGGGATGAAAAACTATGAACTGGTCACAAGTGATCCTACCTTTTGGATTTCTTTTAGCAACACCTTAATAATGGGACTGCTCGGAACGGTTCCACAGATCCTATTGGCGCTTTTGATTGCCGTTTTGTTGAATTCAGGAATGACTCGGTTTAAGAAAACATTCCGGGTACTCTTTTTCATGCCGAATATTACGTCTATCGTTGCAGTTACCCTGGTGTTTAGTACGTTGTTTGGGAACAACGGAATGATCAACTGGATACTTAACGGACTAGGGCTTGATAGTATGGCCTTCAACTCTGGCTGGTGGGGAGTCAAAATCGCGATCTCAACCATGGTGATGTGGCGCTGGACAGGGTACAATGCCATTATTTTTCTATCAGGACTTCAAAGTATTCCTACAGATCTATATGAAGCGGCTCGAATTGATGGGGCGAACAGAAGACAACAATTCACCTTCATTACAATGCCACTCCTGAAACCTTTTATCGTATTCGTCACTTTACTGTCGACCATAGGTGCGTTGCAGTTGTTTACTGAGCCTTATGTATTCCTGGGGCAATCAGGTACGGGATCTACTCGTCAGGAAGGTATTACTATGGTTACTTATTTGTACAGCGAGGCATTCCGTAATGGATTCTTCGGTACGGCGGCGGCTACAGCAGTTCTGCTATTTGTGGTCACGATTATATTCTCTGTCCTTAATATGCTGGTCTCAAGCCGCATGGGTGGAGATACAGGAGGGGGTAAAGCGTGAGTACAGTGCGTCTATTTAAAAAAGATCCGGATGATCTTGGGATTTTCGGAAAAGTTGGATTTTATCTCCTACTGATTCTTGGTGCGCTCGTGTCCATCTTTCCTTTTTACTGGATGTTTGTGGTTGGCACAAATGATAGGGGTGCAGTCTTCCATGTTCCACCTTTGCTTACGGTTGGGAACCAGTTTTTTGACAATTTCCAGCGGGTACTAGATAAAACAGATTTCTTTCAAGCGTTAGGTAATTCATTATTCGTCTCGTCCATGGTAACCATCTCGGTCGTATTTTTCTGTACACTGGCTGGTTATGCTTTTGCTAAATATGAATTCCCGTTTAAAAATATTCTGTTCTACTTTGTAATTGCCACTTTATTTGTACCCCAGCAGCTTGGTGTGTTACCTACTTACGTAATTATGGCCAAGCTCCACTGGATCGACTCTTTCAAGGCGCTGATTGTTCCGGCTATGGTTAATGCCTTCGGGATTTTTTGGATGCGGCAGTACATTTCTACAGCTGTACATACGGAACTGATCGAAGCTGGACGGATCGATGGCGGGGGACATTTCCGGATCTTCTGGAACATTGCCATTCCAGTCATTACACCAGCTATGGCTACACTAGGCATACTGAATTTTATGACCGTATGGAATGATTTCTTTTGGCCATTGGTTGTGTTAAAGAATCAAGAGCATTTTACGATACAAATCGCGCTCCAGCAGTTATTCTCCAATCGCGACGGTCTGGATTATGGAATGATTATGTCAGCTACGTTTACGGCAACCTTGCCGCTGCTGATCGTATTCCTGTTATTTAGTCGCTGGGTGATTGCGGGTCTTACTTCAGGAGCTATCAAGAGCTGATCTTACTTTTTGTCTTTACAAGGGAATAGGCGGTTTCGTGAAGAATACTAGAGGACAGAGACAGCTGGGGGAAGGGGAATACCATGAAGCTCCGCCGTAAAATCTTGTTCGCTATTATTCTTCTCGTCTTTATTCCGGTGATACTAATGGGGATCGTAACATACGTTAATTTCTCTAACGCTATGGAGAAAAAATCAAGTAACTTCTACTGGGTTTCATTGCTCGAAACAGATCGAAAGCTCAAATTCGCACTTAGTGAAATCTCCTCGATCACAAATGCTGCGATCACACAACCGGTTATTCAACAATCGCTTAAGCAGACTAACTTTGTGCTCACCTATGACCGCAAGCAGGAACTCAACAATTTACTCATTAATCATCCGATGATTACTTCATTTAGTTTATATAGTAAAGATCGGCTGCTTTATCAATACAATGCGCCGATGTCTTTTGAGGAGATGAAGAAGCAGAGTTGGTTTAATGCGATGGAAAGCGCTGAGGGGCGCCCTGTATGGTCTGGCCCCGGTGAGAATGGTTCGGCATTATCCGGTCACCCGGTACTAGTACAAGCCAGAGTGATTAAAGATTATTATTCTCTTGAAGATATAGGCTATTTAGTCGTTAATGTTAAACCTGATTTGCTGGATCAGATTTTTTGGGAAGCAGCAACTCTGAAGAAGGGTGATATTTTACTAGTGAACAAGCTAGGGAATATCGTTTTTAACAAATCCGGTGAACATATTGGGCAGCGCACCGAGTTCCCTTTTTTAGAAAATGATTATGCCAAGGAACAAAACTATTACATCGACAACTATCAGGGGGAAAAATCACTCATCACTTTCCTTCCTTCACATAATAAAGACTGGTATTTGGCAGCGATTACACCGATGAATCTAATCTCTTCGGAATCTATATCGATTCGTAACATTGCGATAATTTTGGGTACGGTTTCATTGTTATCCGCTATTTTGTTTGACCGATATTTTGTAAGAAGACTCGTTTATAGCATTAACAGCGCGGTCAACGGGATGAAGCGGGTGAAGCAGGGGATTTTTACACCTATCACTACACGATACCGTGCGGACGATGAAAGTGATTTGTTAATTGATGGTTTTAACCGGATGAGTACACAGATCAACGAGTTGATTGTGCAGGTGCAGACGGAGCAGGGACGCAAAAAGGAAGCGGAAATGAAGGCATTAATGGCGCAAATTAATCCTCATTTTATTTATAATTCACTAGAATCGATTAATTCGATGGCCGTGCTGCAAGGTAATAAAGACATTAGTAAAATGGTCATTTCACTCGGCAAGCTGCTGCGAATCAGTATTAGTCAGAATCAAGAGCTGATACCGCTGCAAATGGAGTTCGAGCATGTTCGCCATTATCTGGATATTCAAAAGTTCCGTTTTGAAGATAAATTCTCATACATTATAAATCTTTCGGAAGGTCTTAGAACGTTTATGACTCAAAAGCTGATCGTTCAGCCCATTGTAGAGAATGCATTGTATCATGCGATTGAGCCGATGGAGGACCCTGGAATCATTGAAATCACAGCCTATGAAATGGGTACGGATATGATCATTATCGTAAAAGATAACGGTCCGGGATTCGACTTAGCGAAAATGATGAATCTATGGGACAACGAGGGAAGCGGACATAAAAAATATAGTGATAGCGGTGTAGGGCTTAAGAATGTACATGAACGCCTGAATATCCGATTTGGCAGCCCATACGGTATACTTGTGTGTTCTTCCCCTGGATTTGGTTCGACGATTCGAATCCGAATTCCAAAAATACTGCCATAATCGATCATCAGATGGAAATAGGGGGAGATTGACATGAAATGGGTGTTGAAGTGGGGCTGGATGTGGATTTATCTAGTGCTGATAACTGGCGCTGTTTTATTTATTACTTTAGGAGATCACGAACCGATTGAAGATAATTCACCAGAAAAAATAACGCTCACTTTCCGTCATTTCTGGATCAAAGAGCATGATCGGCCACTGCTGGCTATCTTTGAAGAGATTGTGGATAAATACCAAATTGCACATCCGAATGTGAAGGTTAATTTTGAAGGACTTGACCAGACGATACACCGTGAGCAAAAGCTGAAAAGCGAGATGGTTACAGGCACGCCACCAGATATGTTTGTGTTATTTGGCGGAGCAGAAATAGAACCATATGTGCGCTCTAATCGCCTGGTTGATCTGACTGATTTTGTCCGAGAGAACGGTCTAACCAATCAATTTAAGGATCTGCATCTTTGGACCTTTAATAACCATATTTATGGATTGCCCATCGAAGGGAATGCTGAACCGCTATACTTCAATAAAACTATATTCAACAAACTTGGTCTCGAGGCGCCTACAACGCTTCAAGAACTCGATAATGTCATACTGAAGCTCAAAGACGGAGGATACATTCCGTTTGCACTCGGGAACGAGGATCGTTGGCCTGCCGGGATTTTTGCACATTATCTAATGGATCGTTATGCTGGCTCCGAATTGATCCAGAAGCTGATCACAGGTGAAGATCAAGCCAGCTTTCAGAATGAGTCTTATTTAAAAGCTTTTGAGCATTTGGATCAATGGATAAAAGAGGGTGCTTTTAGTCCCCAGTCTAATGATCTATCGACAGAAAATGCAGTCGGTTTGTTTACAAGCGGCAAGGCTGCAATGTATTTAAACGGGAACTGGGATATCAATTTATTTTCTGGTAGTGCGGCTCCAGCTGATTTTCAGAACGAGGTAGGTGTTATTCCATTTCCTGCCTTGAAGCAAGGTGAGGAGCCTTCAATTGCGGGAGGCTACACCATAGGCATTGGTCTTTCCTCCGAATTAAATGGAGCTAAACGGGAAGCCGCTTTGGATCTTTTGAAGGCTTTTTACACACAGGAAATTCAGACTCGAATTGTATATGAGGGACTAAGAATTCCGTCTATTCGTATTGCTTTTGATCCGGAGAAGACCGGTCCGGTATTCGCGCAAGTGATGGATATGATGGAAGAGAACCGCAAAAGCTTTGTGCCTTACGATAACGTGTTATCACCTGAGGTTAAGAAAACGTTCCTAAGTGTCATCGAAAAAATGATTAACGAAGAAATGTCTGCGGATCAAGCCTTAAAGCAAGTGCAGGGATCATCGATGCAATACTGGAATCTGATCCAAAGCTCAAATGTTCAATAAGCATGGAGGTGCTGAAATGGATGAGATGCAAGAGAAATATAAAGTACTTCTCGTAGATGATGAGCCGATTATTCTTCGTAGTCTTAAGGTGGCTATTCCATGGGATGATCTGCAGATGGAAATTGTGGGAGAGGCTCGAAATGGAGAATTAGCCCTCCGTCTAATAGATGAAATTACGCCGCATATTATAATCAGCGATATCCGCATGCCTGTGATTGACGGCATCACTTTGATGAAGGAAGTATTACCAAGGAATTCTAAGCTGGTATTTATCTTTATAAGTGGGTATGGGGAGTTCGAATATGCGAGAGAAGCTTTGCGTCAAGGAGCCTTTGATTATTTACTGAAACCCATCGACCATGACGAACTGGTTGAAATGCTTCACCGAGCGAAAACGAGGCTGGATGAGCAAAAAGAGAACGATCAGATGATGCATTCCGTGCAGATGCTGTCGGTGCTCGCTCGTGAACGGATGTTTGCTGAAATCACGTTGGGAAATGCAAGGCCGCTGGAGCACCTGAAATGGCTGGAGAACAGCGAACTTGAGAGCGGATATTTTATGGCGGTTGTTCAATTGGATGATTATTCTGTGCTTACCGGGCAGTGGAGTGTGGAAGAAAAACGACTGTGGCTGTTTGCAATCCGTAATATTGTTGAAGAGTGGTCGCTGGAGCATGGTGTGCTTACGGTCATCCCTTTTCATAACGGAGAGTGGGTATTGCTCTTTCCTGGATCTTTAAGCGCGAGTAGAAGAGAACTTGGTGAACAATTGATTTCTGGGATCAAAAGGTATTCCAAGCTAAGCTGCTCTGTAGGAATCAGTCGCTGTACACAAGGTATTGATCAATTAAGTACGGTATATCCTTTGGCTGCGAAGGCTCTGTATCAACGTTTCTATTCTGGTCTTGCCGGGGTGTTTATAGATGAGGAAACAACATTTCCAGGCAATAAAGAAGTAAAGTATCCTAAAGAGCTGGAGACCTCCCTGATAGAGAGCATTCGTACTTTAAATAGAAACCGAATGTCATCTTTGTTCGATGATATGGCACTATATATTGAATCACAAGTCATTCCTAAAGAGATTGCAGAACGTCTTCTTGTGGAGTTGGTTGTTGTGCTATACAGGCATTTTGAACATTTGAATCTAAACTCGGATTGGTCTTTACATGGATTACTAAGCAAGCTGCACCATTTCGGTACCTTGAGTGAAATGATATCTGCTCTGAAGGAAGAATTTGTGGAGCGATTGGATCAAGGAAGTAAACCCGTGAATCGAGATGACACACGCAGCGCCATCGAGAAGACGAAACGTTACATCGAGAGTAATTACCATATGGATTTAAGTATTGAAGAAGTATCGGAGCTTGCCGATCTTAGTGTCAGTCATTTTTGTACTTTATTCAAACAACTCACAGGCTATACCTTCTTGGAGTATGTGACTCACTGTCGAATGGAGAAGGCGAAATATATTTTGCAGAGCAGTAATGTAAAGGTGTATCAAATCGCTCCGCTTGTTGGTTATCAGGACCCAAGATATTTTACTCAGGTCTTTAAGAAAGCTAGTGGTCAGACACCTACGGAATATCGAGAAGAGCATACGAGGCAAGTTAATTAACGAAAAAGCACATGGATATATAGTAAAAGGGGGAAATTCAGGGCATAAGTATGACATTTATCATACTCTTCACTTGATGTTTATGACTTATAGGATGACACTTTATCTTCTATACTGAGATTAGATGAAAAGATCCTTAGCCAGACACATCAAGGAGGAAACGATAAAAGATGACTACAAAACAGACATCACAGCTCTCCAGTCTTAAAAAGAGTGTAGCCCCTTACGAAAAAAACGACCGCAATGCGAGCATAAGACAGCTCATTAATACTTTAGGGCCACTTGTGCTGTTATGGGGCGGAGCTTATTTCTCTTTATCCGTTTCCTACTGGCTTACTCTTTTGTTGGCCATTCCTGCAGCAGGATTTGTAATTCGAACTTTTATTATTTTCCATGACTGTACACATGGTTCGTTCTTTAAGAATCGTAGAGCGAATGACATTATCGGAACGATCACAGGTGTATTAACGCTTGTTCCCTATCGGCAGTGGAAGCATAGTCATTCCATTCATCACGCCAGCTCCAGCAACCTCGATAAAAGAGGGATCGGTGATATATGGATTATGACTGTCGACGAATATGAAGCAGCTTCATTCTGGAAACGCCTGTATTACCGGATTTACCGTAATCCGATCGTGATGTTCGGAATTGGACCTATTGCTGTGTTTATGATTCAGTATCGCTTTAATGCTAAAGGCGCTAGACGTAAAGAACGGATGAATACTTATTTAACAAATGTATCTATTGCAGCGCTCTATGCTTTGCTTATTTGGGCGATCGGCTGGCAAGCCTTTATCATGGTGCAATTGCCAATAGCTTTTGTATCCGGCTTTCTCGGAATATGGTTGTTCTATGTGCAGCATCAGTTCGAGGATTCTTACTTCGAGAATGAATCGGAGTGGAGTTATGTTATGGCTGCAGTAGAGGGAAGCTCATATTACAAGCTACCTAAGCTATTGCAATGGATTACAGGGAACATCGGGTTCCACCATGTCCATCATTTAAGTCCAAAGGTACCCAACTATAATTTAGAAAAAGCACATAATGCTACGCCGCCATTGCAAAAAGCAACGACTATAACACTTAGTTCTAGCCTGAAGGCTCTACACTTCCGTCTTTGGGATGAAGAGAATAAGAGCTTTATCAGCTTTAAACAGATGAAGTCGAGACTAAACAAACCTAAGGTAGCAGCAGAAGTCTTGCAAGTTCATAAGACTAGACTCCAAGGCGAATAATAACTATCGGTTCGAACAAAATAGGAGTACAGAGCAAGGTTAGAGCCGGAGAAATCATTCGTGGCTCTAATCTTTTTCTATTTAGGATAGTGGATCAACAGATTTTCACTGAATTTGTGCTAGAATAAGGAGAGTAATGTATGGTAAAAAGGAGAGCGGTCATGCAAAAGTGGCATCATATTTTTCATAAAAGCACAGGTCTATCCCCTTATGTATGGGTCGTTTTTTACATTCTACCGTTTTATTTTATATTTCGCTCCTCCTCTACCTATCAAGTCGTTTCGGGAATCTTGATGATTGCTGTATTTTTTGTATGTTATGTACTTTCTTTTGTTTCTAAAGGCTGGCTGGTGTATTTCTGGACGAGTGTTCAAATTATAGTGTCTATAACGATGACGCTTTTGTTCGGATATATGTATTTTGCGCTTTTCCTAGCCTTTTTTATTGGGAACATACAGAATCGAGTAGGTTTCTTCACGCTGTATTCTATCCATCTGTTAACTACTATCATTACAATCAATTATGAGCTGCTTTCGCGTAATTCAGTGTTTATTAGTCAACTTCCGTTCGTGCTTGTAAGTATGATTGCAGTGATTCTACTTCCAATTAGTACCTATAACCGAAATAATCAAGGTAAGTTACAAGATCAATTGGAAGATGCGAATAAGCGGATCTCCGAACTCGTTAAGATTGAAGAACGCCAACGGATTTCGCGGGATCTTCATGATACTTTAGGTCAGAAGCTCTCTTTAATTGGTCTTAAGAGTGACTTGGCGGGGAAGCTAATTGATTCAAATCCTACGCAAGCTAAAGCTGAGATTGATGATGTACGACAGACAGCGAGAAGTGCGCTGAAAGAGGTTCGGGAAATGGTTACGCGAATGCGAGGCATTCGGCTTGAAGATGAACTTATTCATATTCAGCAGTTTCTTGCAGCTGCTGAGATTGATTTTATTTTGGAGGGGAATCCGAAGCTAACAAACACCTCATTGATTACGGAGAATGTCCTCAGCATGTGTATAAAGGAAGCTGTCACAAATGTTGTGAAGCACAGTGGGGCAAAGTCTTGCTCTATTCTGATTAAACCCTCACGGACGGATCTAGTCATTAAAGTGAAAGATGATGGGACCGGTATACCTGGGAATGATCTTTATTTTAAAGGTCATGGGCTGCAAGGCATGAGAGAGCGTCTTGAATTCGTAAATGGCTGTATGGACATCGTGAGAGATAGCGGGACTACAATTGTAATTAAAGTACCCAATGCATTCAAACATCAGGAACAGGAGGTCATCCTATAATGATTAAAATTGTAATCGCTGAGGATCAACGAATGCTCCTTGGGGCGCTGGCTTCTTTACTCGACTTAGAAGAGGATATGAAGGTCGTAGGCCGAGCAAGCAATGGGGAAGAAGCTGTAGCTATGGTTCAGCAGCTTAAACCGGATATCTGTATTATGGATATTGAGATGCCGGCGATGAGCGGTCTTGACGCTGCAGAAGCCCTGAAGAATAGCGGCTGCAAAACGATGATATTAACGACCTTTGCTCGGGCGGGATATTTCGAACGTGCGCTCAAGGCGGGGGTTCACGCTTATTTACTGAAGGACAGCCCTAGTGAAGAGCTGGCCCTTTCTATCCGGAATGTAATGGCAGGCAGACGTATGTATGCACCAGAGCTGATGGATGAAGCTTACAGCGGTGAAGTGAATCCATTGACTCAGCGGGAGAAGGAAGTGCTCGGACTGATCGCTGATGGTAAAAATACGAAAGAAATTGCCAGCGAGCTGTACATTACCACCGGTACAGTACGGAATTACATTTCGGTTATTCTTGATAAGCTAGACGTTGGGAATCGGATTGAAGCGATCACTCGATTTAAGGAAAAAGGCTGGTTTAAATGAATATCTTAAATTTTTTAATGTTATTTTGATGTTAACACTCGCCAAATGTTCTCCAGCCGTATATCATTAATTATCGGCCTATTATTCACTAATAGGACAGTTAATCAAAAGGAAGTGTATTTTCTGATGTCAAGAAAGCTAAGAGCCGGCATAGTTGGCGGCACAGGAATGGTAGGTCAGCGTTTTATTGCCCTTCTAGAGAATCATCCTTGGTTTGAAGTAACTGCGATTGCTGCCAGTGCGAGATCTGCTGGGAAAACGTATGAAGAATCGGCCAAGGGCAGATGGAAGCTATCTACACCAATGCCTGAGAACGTGAAGAATATTATGGTCCAAGATGCTTCTAAGGTAGAAGAAGTAGCTGCGGACGTGGATTTGATCTTTTGCGCAGTAGACATGAAGAAAGAGGAGATTAAAGCGCTCGAGGAGGCTTATGCTCGTACGGGTACTCCAGTAATCTCTAATAACTCAGCGCATCGCTGGACACCTGACGTGCCTATGGTTATTCCTGAAATTAACCCGGAGCATCTTGAGGTTATAGCGCAGCAAAGAAAACGTTTGGGAACAGAGACCGGGTTCATTGCTGTTAAACCTAACTGCTCCATTCAAAGTTATGTGCCTGCACTACATGCACTTAAAGAATTCAACCCTTCTAAAGTTGTCGTTACAACCTACCAAGCGATTTCCGGTGCAGGTAAGACTTTTGCTGACTGGCCGGAAATGCTGGACAACGTGATTCCTTATATTGGTGGGGAGGAAGAGAAGAGCGAGCAGGAACCTTTACGGATCTGGGGAAGTGTTCAAGAGGAAGGCATCGTAAAAAGTGAAGCGCCAACCATTACTTCGCAGTGTATCCGTGTGCCTGTAGCCGATGGTCATATGGCTGCTGTATTTGTTTCTTTTGAGAAGAAACCATCTAAAGAAGAGATTCTGAACCTCTGGAATAGCTTCAAAGGACGCCCTCAAGAGCTTGAGCTGCCTAGCGCACCTAAACAGTTCATTACCTATTTCGAAGAGGAGAACCGTCCTCAGACCAAACTGGATCGTGATATCGAGAACGGAATGGGCGTATCAACAGGCAGACTTCGGGAAGATGCCATCTATGATTACAAGTTCGTAGGTCTCTCCCATAACACCTTGCGCGGAGCTGCTGGCGGGGCTGTATTGATCGCTGAGCTTCTGAAGGCAGAAGGTTATATTCAGCCTAAATAAGATATACAGGCTCTAAAACGGTTCTGAAATAGACACCTCATCAAAGCTTAGGGGACTGACCCCCGTTTGTGAGACAGGGATCAAAACACCTTACAAGTTTAAGTAGCCAGTCGCCGGAAATCCATCGGTGACTGGTTATTTAGTTTCGCTTGAATTCGAATTGAGTTATAGTAAATGATGTAGTCTCGAATGGTCTTTACAACGATTGCAGTCGTTGTAGATGTGAGATCTTCGAGGTAGAACGTTTCAGACTTTAGAGTGGAATGAAACGATTCAATGGGGGCATTATCAGCGGGCGTTCCTTTACGGGACATGCTCATGGTAATGCCTTTTCCTTTTACAGCTTCCTGGTACGCAAAGGACGTATACACGCTGCCCTGGTCGCTATGCAACAACATCTTTTTCTGCTTTGGAAGTTGATTTAATGTATCCAACACCAAAGAGGTATCTTGTTTATCTGCTATACTGTAAGCCACAATCTCACCATTGTACAAGTCTAGAATGCTGGAGAAGTACAACATCTTCCCGCCAAATGGCAAATAGGTAATGTCCGTGACGAGTTTTTGCAGAGGTGCTTCTGCATGAAACTGTCGCTTGAGCAGATTTTCAAAGGAGTGTACAGATTGCCCAGTCACCTTTCGTTTTTTCATCCTCACGCGGCACTGAAGCCCCTCACACTGCATGATCCGCTGGACTCGCTTATGATTTATACTCTGCTCTATCCGAAGGAGCGCCGTGATTTTCCGGTACCCATAGCGGAATTTATGACGGATGCAAAGCTCCCGGATTTTCTCCACCAGTTTGTCTGTATGCTTTGTCCCCACAGCTGCTTTCCAGCGGTAGTAAGTCGTTCTTGCGATTCCGAGCCATCTACAAGCCTCAGACACCGTCACTTCGTTTCGAATGGATTCAATCCAGGCAATAACGGCCTCTGGTTCCACCTCCTCTCCAACTCCTCGTACTTTTTTAGCAGATCTAATTGTTGTTTTAAGAATCGGTTCTCTGCCTTTACTTTTTCGAGTTCCGAAGAGTCCTCCGGACCTTTGCCATAGCTGTACTGTTTACCCACCGGCTGCTCCAAACGATGTCGTTCACCATTTCGATTCCATCTCATCCATGTCTTTAGCTGTGTCTTATTCCGTATTCCGAGCTGCTCCATAACCTCTTTCACAGGTACTCCTGCTAATCTCATTTCTATAGCTTTCATCTTTATTTCCACGGGATAACTTACTCTGGTTGCCAATGCAAAAACACCTCCAAGATGATCTCCTTATCTTACGACAAGGTTCCATTCTCTTGAAGGTGTTTTGATTTGTCTCACGTTATGGGGTCAGTCCCTTAGTCTTTGGTGGGGTGTTTTTTATTGAACGCATTTGGTGAAATAAGTTAGGAAGGAGCTGATATATTTGTATAAATATTTATTAGCTTTTATATTATTACCGTTAATACTATTCAATAGCGGATGCACATCATCAACTCAAGAAGTACAAGAGTATGGAGTGTCTTCCATTAATGAGGGGATTCCTATTCCGATAAATGCTAAAGAAATCGAAGTGACGACAACTTCCAATAACCCCAATATAAAAATAGGAGTAAAGTATGAATTGAAAAATATAGGGGGAGAACTAGGTATGTATCCACCTGAAAGCTATTTCAATAAATTAAGGGATTCAGGGTGGGTGGAGTTGAAGGATAAGCGTTTGGGGCATGTGCAATTTTTCGAAAAAGAGGATACCGTAATTGCCATTGAAATACACGAAGATACCTTTAGTATTTATGAAATGAATAAAGATGCTTAAACAGAAACAAGAAGAGTGTGGTAAGATAGGTTAAGTGTATAAACTATACGAATTCTGAATGACTGACGGAGTGATATGATGGGTGCAAAAAGTAAAGGTGGCGGCACGGGCAGAGGTACGGGGAGTAAGGGCTGGACACGCTGGAACAAAACAGCAAAACCAGTTAAACCTGCAAAAGGTGCCCCAACCACGGGTCCAGGCGCTAAAGATGCAAATGGAAGCAAGGGCAATAACGTGAAAAAAAGTGGAAGCACGAAATAGCTCCCTTAAACTAGGTTATTCCTGAAAGTTAACATCTGATTTTGATCGTTAAAATCAGGTGTTTTTTTATGGATATAAGCAAGTGTCAGTATCAGATGGAAAGTAGGATCATTAGTGAGAATTGATAAATATATAAGCGAAACAGGCTTCTGTTCCAGAAGGGAAACGAAACGATTAATTGCTGCAGGCCGGATCAGTGTGAATGGCGTCGTCTGTGAGGCAAATATTCTTATAGAGCCAGAAGACATCGTATGGATTGATGGAGAGCCCATAACAACCAGCAAAGGGGAGCCGGTATATCTCGCTCTGAACAAGCCGATCGGTATCACCTGTACAGCTGCCCCAAATGTAGAAGGGAATATTATAGATTTTGTAGGATATCCTTCAAGGATTTTTGCGATCGGGAGATTAGATAAAAACTCGGAAGGCCTCATTCTGTTAACCAACGATGGAGATATCGTAAACAAAATGATGCGTTCCGAGAATGGACACGAAAAAGAGTATGTAGTTCATGTTGACAAGCCGATAACGCCAGAATTCGTAAATGCAATGTCTAGTGGTGTGGACATTCTTGGCGTTACAACTAAACCTTGCGAGGTCTTTCGGATCGCGGAATGTCAGTTTAGAATTATCCTAACTCAAGGCCTTAATCTGCAAATACGCAGAATGTGCAAGGAGTTAGGATATAGAGTACTTAAACTAGAGCGAATAAGAATTATGAATATAACGATTGATGGTTTGGAGCGAGGACAGTGGCGTCCTTTGAGCGGAGAAGAGCTAAGTGAGCTTATGTCCCGCTTAAATTAACTTCGTGAACAAATCCTCTGGCTGCTAAGGCGATGTCTTCAGCGCCTGCAATCGCTGAGATCACGGAGATACCGTCCGCACCTGCAGCTAATACCGGAGCTGCATTGTGCTCCGTGATGCCTCCTATACCGACCAAAGGAATCGTAATGCCGCTGTTTCTTATTTCCTCAATAACTAATGTGCCTCGAACAGCTTGGGCATCGTCTTTGGAAGAGGTAGGATAAATAGGTCCAATGCCTAGATAATCGGCTCCATCTGCTATGGCCTGCTGCGCTTCGCTGAGCGAATGAGCGGACACACCAATGATCTTATCTTCTCCAAGCAGTTGCCTAATCGCTAGGGCAGGGGTGTCCTCTTGTCCTACATGAATGCCGTCCGCATCAAGGGCGATGGCTAGATCAATATCGTCATTAACGATAAAAGGAACTCCGTTAGTACGACATATTTTTTGGAGCCGTCTTCCTAAATTAAATTTAACTTGAGCAGTTAATGCCCCGGTACCTTTTTCACGAAATTGAAACATCGTTATGCCTCCAGCGACGGCTTCTTTTAGTACTTTGGCTGGGGCTATCTGACAATTCACGCTACCCATAATGAAATAGATTTTTAATAAATCCCGTAGTTGATCACTGTCTATTCGCTTCAAGGTTCATCCCTCGCAATCTATTCTGATAAGCAAAATGATTCGTCGGACCATGTCCAACCCCTATGCCCAGCTCGTCTTCAATCGCTGCTTGTATAAAAGCCTTTGCTATGTTTATAGCTTCAGGAACAGATTTACCCTTAGCAAGCTCGGCAGTAACTGCTGCTGAATAAGTACAGCCTGTACCATGTGTGTGCCTGGTCTGAATTCGTTCACTCTCCATAAAGATGAACTCGTGACCATCATATAGGAGATCTACAACAGCTTTAGTTGCGGTATCATGCCCACCTTTTAGCACTACATAACTAGAGCCCATGGCATGGATGATTGTGGCCGCTTCTTTACGATCGTCGATTGTAGTGATGCTCATGTTAGTAATCATTTCAGCCTCTGGAATATTAGGCGTCGTCACTAAGGCTAGCGGGAGAAGATGTTTGATTAAGGACTGGACAGCTTCTTGTTGTAATAGCGTAGAGCCGCCTTTAGCAACCATGACTGGATCAACTACAAGATTACGCCAGCCGTATTGCTGAACCTTCTCTGCTACGACTCGAATGATGTCACTGTTAAAAAGCATCCCTGTCTTCACAGCATCGGGCTTCAGATCAAGCCCAATGGAATCAAGCTGCTGAGTAATAGCTTGCAGTGATAACGGAAATACGCCTTGAACACCTAATGTGTTCTGGGCTGTCACAGCTGTTAGTGCGGACATACCGTATACAGCAAGTTCTTGAAAGGTTTTTAGATCTGCCTGAATCCCTGCTCCGCCGCCGCTATCCGAGCCGGCTATGGTTAAAGCTTTGGATATCATGATTACGTTCACTCCTTTGTATGTCGTTATCTGAGTTGCTTGATTATTGATTTCTCTTTATACGTTTCAGGTGTGACCAAACTCAATTGATTGAGAAACTCCATTTGAAAGCTCCCCGGACCTTTGCCAGTAGTTAGTTCAGCGGAAATCTCAGCAGCTACTCCATAGAATGAGATGGCTTCCACTGCGGCTGCAAGAGATGCCCCTTCACTTACCGCTAGAAATGCCCCGACTACTGCACTGAGCAGACATCCGGTTCCCGTTACTTTCGTTAGAATAGGGTGACCGTTGCTAGTAATGTAGGTGTTAACTCCATTGGTGATAACATCGTCTTTTCCGGTGATGATCACTACACAACCTAACTTCCGCGCGGCAGTCTCAGCTAAGACGACTACATCGCCATCCCCTTCGCCTGCATCCACCCCTTTAATAGACCAGCTTTCACCAATAACATTGGCAACTTCAGCCACATTCCCACGTAGTGCGGTAATTTGCATCTCATTCACTAGCTTTTGAGTGACAGCTGTTCGATATGAAGTTGCTCCCGCACCTACTGGATCAAGAACTAAGGGAACCCCGTGCTTATTCGCAGATTGTCCTGCGAGCACCATGGATTGAATGGCATAGTCATTCAGTGTGCCGATATTTAGTACCACTGCAGCTGAAAATGCGGCGATATCCACCACTTCTTCGTGAGCATCCGCCATAAAGGGGGAGGCACCGAGCGCCAAAAGCCCGTTTGCTGAGAAGTTGGCTACGACGATATTGGTTATATTGTGGACCAGTGGATTGGATTCCCGTACTTTGGATAGATAACTCATGATATTTCCTCCTCAAGTTTAATGAGCAAATAGCTAATGGTTAAAGATTGATAAAAGCATCCTCTGCCTTGATGTCGTTAGACAGTAAATCATTGTCGGATAGCCACTGTCGTACCTTTTCCCAAGACGCTGGCTCTTGATAACCAAAATTTTGGTCACCTGCATTCATTAGAGGCAGAAGAATCTGCAAGCTCTTTTCTTCTATTTCCTTATCTAGTGGAGAGGTCGCATCTTCGTGTGCAAGCAGTAACTTTAACGCGTTTTCCGGATTTTCCTGGACAAATTGTTGTCCTTTTGTAATGGCGCTTAGAAACTTTTTGAAGTAGGACTCGGAATTTTGTACCCCTTGCTCACTGGCGACAAGGACTAGCTCGTAATAATCGGGTACTCCGAAGTCTGTGGGATTAAACGAGTGAACGGGATGCCCTTCTTTTTCGAGAATTAATTGTTCGTGGTTAATGAACCCGCCCATAATGGCATCTACCTGCCCGGTCGCAATTGCTGGAATAAGGTCGAAGCCTACATCAATTAGTTTACTGGCGTTGGGGTCACCCCCGTCGCTCTGGATCATTGTACGAATCATGGCTTCATAAAGTGGGATGGAAGAATACCCAATTTGTTTACCTGTAAGGTCTTTAGGACTTTGGATATCTCCGGAATGAGGCACCATTAAATGATTAAGCGGATGCCTTACAATCGCTGCAATCGAACGTACTGGAATCTTTTCACTACGTGCCATAAGCACCTGAGGCTGATAACTAAGTGCTAAATCAACTTGATTCGCTGCTACAAGCTTTAGTGCATCATTGGTGTCTGCCGGCATTTGGATCTCTACATCCAGACCTTCCTCATGGAAATAACCATTTTGCTCAGCCGCATATAAAAATGAGTGAACGGCGTTGGGATACCAATCGAGCATGATTGTCAGCTTGTGCGTTTGTTTGTTTTCGCTATTTGAAGCATTACTTACTTTGGATGTATTTCCGCAGCTGCTTAAGATTAGGACAAAACAGATGAGATATAAGGGTAAAAGCCATTTTTTTTGAATGATTAAAGTATTCATCGATTAGATCCTCTTTTCTTTAAAAATAATGCTTCTAGCAGAGCTATCATCAGAAATAGCATTACACCGAGCGCGGACAACAGAAATACTGCGGCGAACATTTCGTCACTTTGCATATTTCCAGCCATTCTTCGGCTAAAGTAACCGAGTCCTTTGCTGCCGCCGAGCCATTCGCCGATGGTTGCTCCAATTACACAGTACACAATGGATAGCTTTAGTCCTGAGAAAAAAGAGGGCAGCGCCAGCGGGATTTGTGTTTTTGTAAGCAGTTGCCAGCGGTTTGCACTAAAGGTTAATAATAGATCCTTATATGCCTGACCACTTGTACGAAGCCCATCATATGTACTCACAACGACTGGAAAAAAAGCAGTTAGAAAAACTACAGCGACTTTGCTCCACAGCGTATATCCGAACCACATAATAAAAATGGGGGATAGCGCAATTAATGGGATCGTCTGACTGATAATAAGGAAAGGATAGATGGCCTTTTCAAGCGGTCGAAATAAGAACATTCCAGTACCCAGCAATGCACCACAGATAACCGAAAGTACAAAACCTACTAATATTTCCTGCAGCGTTGCCAATAAATGCTGTCCGAGTAATTGCCTATGCTCGATCAATGCGATACCTATTGCTGAAGGAGCAGGGAGGATAAAAGCTGGAATCCAGTAAAGACGAACAGCAGATTCCCAGATCGCAACAACGAACAACACTAGTAAAATGAAGGGGCCATAATTGTCTAGTTGTTTTTTAAAAGGTATGGGCTGCATACAGTCTCCGCTCCAACTCTTCCCGCAATGCTATAAAACGGGGTTCATAGTTCATTTTGTAATGTCTTGGCCTCGGCAAATCAACAACGATCTCCTGTAATTCGCTATGTGCGCCTCCAGACATTAAATAAATCCGATCGCTTAGTAATAGTGCTTCTTCGAGATCATGGGTGATGAGCATCACTGTTTGATTCAGTTCATCCCAAAGCTCTAACAACCAGCGGTGTATCTCACGTTTGGTCATAGCGTCGAGCGCTCCAAACGGTTCATCTAGCAGCATAAGACTTCCACCGCCGCCAGACACTAGCGTGCGAAGAAATGCGACCCGCTGTTTCATACCACCGGATAGCTCATGAGGGTATGCCTTCTCAACATCACCTAAACCGAAGCGTGACAGCAGGTCTCGAATGTGTGAAATTGTCTGTTGTTTAGTGGACCTTGGCTTAATTTCCCAGGGTAAAAGGCAGTTGTCGAGCACCGTTCTCCACGGTAATAGCAAATCCTGCTGCGGCATGTATGCGATCTGACCTAAGCGATTAGATGCCGCTGGCCGACCCGAATGAATCATTATTTTTCCATGAGTGGGTTCTAGCAAGCCTGCTATGGTTTTGAAAAGCGTACTTTTTCCGCATCCGCTAGCCCCGATAACAGCGACAAACTCACCTTGCTTAATATCCATGGTTAAGTTTGCAAATACAGGGAGCTGTTTAGACTCAGGAAAAGAGTAGGCTAAGTCTTGAATGGATAGGATTGTCGTGATGATAGAACCTCCTAAAAGTTTTGTATAGCATAGCTTCTTGAGGAACTTCGTACAAAACTTGCTTCGGAAGCATATGCCTAAGTTTTGTATAGCATAGCTACTTGAGGAACTTCGTACAAAACTGGCAACGGAAGCATATGCCTAAGTTTTGTAATTGAAAGTAAATAAATAAAGACCCATTCATTTCCGGAGGGAAACAAATGGGTCAAAAAATTCATTCTGCATAGGAACACTAAAAAATGCATGGGATGAAAATTCTGCTCCACTTCCCTCCGCTGGTATGATCCAGATCAGGTTCCAAGGGTCCGAAGCATAAAGCTCCGTCTCAGTCGGCCGACTCCCCTAGTGAAATAACAGGTCCATATTTAATTTGTTTATAAATATACCATAACTTTCTGAGATGTAAAGAGAGGATCTTATGAAGAATTATTATAAGAATGGGCAATATAAGGGTAAAGAGAGGGGATTCTATAATGAAAAAACTCAGTTTAACTATTCTATTGGTGTTAACCGTGGTGTTTGTAGCGGGGTGCGGCAATAATTCGAATACCGATACTTCCAACAACTCTTCAGCTGGAACGAATGGCGGAACTGCTGCAACTGCGAAAAATAGCTTGGAAGCTGTTAAAGCGAGCGGCAAATTACGGATAGGAACCGAAGGAACCTATGCACCCTTTACGTATCACGATGCATCGGGAAAACTGACTGGTTTTGACGTAGAAATTGCTGAGGAAGTAGCAAAGCGTCTCGGTGCTGACCCTGAATTTTCTGAGACACAGTGGGACGGTCTCTTTGCCGGATTGGACGCTAAGCGGTTTGATGTTATTTTTAACGAAGTATCCATTAATGAAGAGCGTAAAGCGAAATATGATTTCTCTGAGCCATACATCGTATCTAAAGCGGTATTGATTGTGAGTGAAAACAATGAGGATATTAAAGCATTTGCGGATCTTAAGGGTAAAAAATCAGGACAATCTCTGACCAGTAATCTATCCGAAATCGCTCGTGAGAACGGCGCTGAAATCGTTGCTGTAGACGGCTTCAATCAAGCGGTGGATTTACTGACCTCAGGCCGCATTGATGCAACGGTAAATGATGGATTGTCTTATCTGGACCTGAAAAAGCAGAAGCCTGATGTGAAAATTAAAGTGGTGGATGAGATTCCTAATGGTTCGGAAAGTGCCGCTGTATTCCTAAAAGGAAACGACGACTTGGTAAAAGCAGTTAGTGATGCAATTATTGAAATGAAGAGCGATGGAACTTATTTAAAGATTTCTGAGAAATACTTTGGTGCTGACGTTTCAAAATAATTCAAGGTTTCAGAAGCTAAACTAGCCTGGAGCTAAAAAGGATGTCTGAAAATGGATGACCGAAAAATACAAATTTTCTTAGATTCACTGCTACCCCTGCTAAAAGCGGGGGTGGCTTTTACCATTCCTTTAGCATTGATATCCTTTGTACTGGGACTGATAATAGCGATTTTGACTGCACTGGCTCGTCTCTCCCCATGGGTACTTCCGATGCTAATCGCTCGTTTTTATGTATGGGTCATTCGCGGAACTCCTTTGTTAGTACAATTATTTATTATTTTCTATGGTTTGCCTGCAGTTGGGATTGTACTAGACCCATTTATAGCCGCGACCATTGGGTTTACACTTAGTGTTGGGGCTTATTCATCTGAAATTGTACGTGCTGCTATCCTGTCGATACATAAAGGTCAGTGGGAAGCGGCCTTCTCCGTTGGGATGACTCGAGCGCAAGCGCTTCGACGCATTATTCTTCCACAAGCTGCCCGTGTCTCTGTACCGCCGTTATCGAATTCCTTTATTAGCTTGGTCAAAGACACTTCTCTGGCAGCGACTATTACCTATACGGAGATGTTCAGAACAGCACAGCAGGTTGCTTCCACCACCTATGAGCCACTGTTGATCTACTGCGAAGCAGGGTTGTTCTACTTACTATTTTGCTCAGTGTTGTCAGCACTGCAAAATTACTTGGAGAAACGACTGAGTCGTTTCTCTGCGAGCTAAAGGAGGGACTATGATGATTGAAATACTTAATTTGCATAAATCCTTCGGTGAGCTGCAGGTATTAAAGGGTCTTGATCTCAGGATGGAACTTGGTAAGGTTCTGGTCATTATAGGTCCATCTGGCTCTGGCAAAACAACGCTTTTACGCTGTTTTAATCTACTTGAAGTCCCTGATCAAGGAAGCTTATCACTCAGCGATATTAAAATTAATTTCTCGGAAAACAAGAAAATACCGCAGAAGTCCATTTTGGCGTTACGTCAAAAAACAGGCATGGTCTTTCAATCCTATAATCTTTTTCCGCATATGACGGCACTTGGCAATGTGATGGAGGGACAAGTGACTGTCCAGAAACGATCCAAGGATGAAGCACGCGGACGTGCCCTTCAGTTGTTAGGTAAAGTAGGTTTGGCAGACAAAGCGGATGCTTATCCGCACCAACTGTCAGGTGGCCAGCAGCAACGGGTTGCCATCGCTCGTGCTATGGCAGTAGATCCAGAGGTGCTATTGTTCGATGAACCTACCTCGGCGCTCGATCCTGAGTTGGTGGGGGAAGTGCTTAAAGTTATTAAACAGTTGGCAGCAGAAGGAATGACAATGGTGATTGTGACTCATGAAATGAAATTTGCTGCCGATGTGGCTGACCGGATCATTCTGATGGATGGAGGCTATATTCTGGAGCAAGGGACTCCGCAAGAAGTTCTTGAGCACCCGAAACATCCCCGTGCGCTGCAATTTCTGAATAGAATTAGTGGTGAAGAAGGATAGAAGAAGATCAACACGCAAAAAAAAGCAGTTCAGGTTTATACCTGGGCTGCTTTTTCGTATACATCATTCAGATCAGTGAAGTGCCGCGAATTGATTAGGATTTAATACCGGTCTTAAGAAATTCCAAAGCGTTATAGAGCATAATGGCAGCTTCGGCACGCGTAATTTCGCTCTTCGGATTAAACTTCCCGTTAGCGTCTAAGCTATTGATCTTGTATTTAAGCGATCGTTGAACACTGCCTTGATAGGAAGGGTTGAGCGCAGTATCGTCAGTGATATCTACTGGCACAATATTTATCATTGGCAGATTACCAATGCCTTCGACTCCTTGTACTAAGTAATTAGTGAACTCTTCTTTGGTCATTGTTTTGGTAGGGTCAATATCTTTGGGAAGCTCGACATGGTTGTAGTAAGCATTGATAAAAGCTTCAGCATACCATGCTTTATCTTTGACTTTAGTGAACAAGCCGCTGGCAATAGGAGCTTTGTTGAAATCAATGGCCGCGAGACTAAGCTGGAGACCCCCTGAGATGAATTGAATTCCTTGAGCTGTTGTTACTTTGGAGCTAGGCATGAATTGGGATTCACTAACCCCTTTAATTAAGCCTTGATTCTTTAAAGAAATGATCTTTTCTTTACCGTTTATGTTATCAATATCCTTAAAGGTATTTCCGGCTGCAAATATTTGGCCACCCAAAGAGAAGGAGAGAATGGTAACAGTTGTAATCGCGGCTAACGTTCTTTTTTTCATATTCATGGTCATTTCACCTCGTTGTATGGATAGGCCTCGTGGCCGCTATCAAATAATTAAACGCAGAAAAATATGGAAAGGTTGCGGTCAAACCTATATAATTTCACGAAAAAGTAGAATTTGGCAGAAAAATAGGCAGGAATGAATGAAAGAACTTTGGATAAGAGAGCTAGAATGTTATAATGATGTCAGGCTCTATTCATTCGTGATTATTTTTGATATGATTATATCGTAACGATTACTATTTACGTTTAATATTTTGATGCATAAATGGGTGCGTCTCAGTGGATACGGATGTTAAATCATTCCGGGAAGGTAGGAGATCAAATGGATCAAATTTCAAATATCAGTCAGCTGTTTGCGGCGCAAAAGTATAAATTAACGCCCCAGCGTGAAGCTATAGTGAAAATATTGCTCGACAATGAGAAAGATCATCTTAGTGTAGAAGAAGTATATATGCTTGTTAAGAACAGCTATCCGCATTTAGGTCTGGCAACGGTATACCGTACACTCGAGCTCTTATGCGAGCTTCACATTGTTGAAAAGATGAATTTCGGAGATGGAGTTGCTCGATACGATCTGCGCGGGAGCGATCATTCCCACATGCATCATCATTTGATATGCAGCGTGTGCGGCAAGTTGGAGGAAATTAAGGATGACTGGCTGGTGGAGCTGGAGAAAAGAGTGGAACGTGAATATGGCTTTAACGTCACGGATCACCGTCTTGATTTCAAAGGTACTTATGGCACATGTAAACGAACAGGCTGCAAAAAAGAAAAAGCAAACAAAGCGGTCTCTTAAGCCGCTATCTAACTAAAAGAAGAAGCTGTCTCAGAAGTAGTAAATACTGCTTAGGGGGCAGCTTCTTTTTCGGAAAGTGATATGAATGGAAATGGGGAAATCCTCCCTATAAATCGGCAAAATATCTATATGTCACAACAAATCAGTTGATTTATAGGGAGATATTCCTTAATTTGCACGCAAACAGCGCTTCTTAAAAAACGGAGAAGCGCTACGTTGCGTTTTAATCAGTTAAGGAGATCCTACTTATGGGAAAGGCTATGTCATTTTTATTAGCTTCGTGTGGGCACGAAGGATTTAATCCATGTTCCAAAGCTTCCAGGGTTACGGCTTTGCACGAGGATCACACCTTCTCCGCGGAATCGGCAGACAAGCGCTTCACCACTGGTTAAACTGTTTAACCAGCCAGAGGCTGCTTTTTCTACCTTGTAGTCCATATAATCTGGCCAAGCGACAAGATGCCCATTGTCGATAATCATCTCTTCACCAGGTGCTAAGTTAATGGCGTGGATGGCTCCGAAGGAGGACAGGAATACAGTTCCTCTACCACTGATTTCTACAATGAAAAAGCCTTCACCAGAGAAGAGACCGCGCGTTAAATTTTGCATTTTGGTATTGACTTGAATGCCTTCCGTTCCGGCTAAGAAACCATCCTTTTGAACTAACAACTTATATGAACCATCTAATTCGATAGCTTGGATATCACCCAATGATCCAGGAGACAGTAGTACCTCACTTTGACCACGGATAGCTCTGAGCTCCTGGAAGAAGAATTTTTCTCCGCTGAGCATTCTTCCCAGACCTCGCATAACTCCGCCATCAGCGGTTCCTTTTAATTCGACGTTGGGAGACATTGCAACCATAGCGCCCATTTCAGCTTTAACGCTTTCGCCTGGATCTAGATATACCTTCAGCATTGCAAATGCACCTTCGTACAAAACATCATATCTCATCACTAAAACCTCCGAATCTATTTAAATAAGTTAGAACACTAGCAGTGATCTCATTGTAACGGAATTCCGGCTGCGCTCATAGTCTGAATTATGTTAAAATATAGTTGTCTTACAGTTCACTAATGAATAGGAGAGTGGTGCCACATGGCACGAACCAAAACACAAAAAGCCTTGTTAAAGGCAGAGCGCTCAGGCACCTGGTGCGCAGCTCAAAGTCGAAGATCCAATGGGGATTATGGCGCCATTTCACAGCATGTACGATTAACGCCGAGCAAGCAACAGCAACTGAATAAGAATAAACACAAGGAGCGGATCTTCCAAGATGATGCTCCTTTTCATTTGGCAATTTGATAAGGTGATGTAACTAAGAATATACTGATAGAAGACATAGATGGATAGGAGATATGTAACTAATGAAACAAAACAAATATGACGATACGAATTTCTTCTCAGCGTATAAGCAAATGCCACGTTCCATTGGGGGACTTGAAGCCGCAGGAGAATGGCATGTACTAAAGTCACTCCTCCCAGATTTACATAATAAAAGTGTTCTTGATTTAGGCTGCGGATTTGGCTGGCACTGTTTGTATGCACGTGAGCAGCAGGCAAGTTCAGTCATTGGCGTAGATATCTCTGAAAAAATGCTTCAAGAAGCGCGTGAAAAAACAAACGACCCAGCAATCTCTTATATCCAGATGCCGATTGAGGATATTGATTTTGCGAGCGAACAATTTGATGTGGTCATTAGTTCACTGGCCTTTCATTATATCGAGTCCTTTGAAGCTATTTGCCGAAAGGTACATCCTTACCTAAAGTCAGGCGGCAGTTTTATATTTTCAGTGGAACATCCCATCTTTACTTCTCGAAATGAACAAGACTGGTATGTGGATGACCAAGGAAAACGTCTACATTGGCCTGTCGATCATTATCAGTCTGAGGGATTGCGTGAGACCACTTTCTTAACAGAAAATGTGATTAAGTATCACCGCACCATCTCAACCTATTTCAATGACTTGATTGAAGCCGGGTTTGCTATCAAAGCAGTTAGAGAGCCTAAGCCTTCAGAAGAAATGAAAAACGATCCGTGGATGAAGGACGAGGATCGAAGACCAATGTTCCTAATTATTTCAGCTGAAAAACAATAATCTCACCAACCAGAGTTTTGTATGAGTATTGAAGCAAGGGCTATGCCTGAAGTAGTTTATCTACTAAAGGGACAGCCCTGTTTTCATTTATGCGGCGTATCTTTAATCATACTTGTGCTCTGCTGTGTACACGGTACTGTCTAGGAGACATGCCGAATCGACTTCGGAATACGCGGTGAAAATAAGTGTAATTTGCAAAACCACAGGTTTCTGCTACTTGCTCCAGCGGCATTGGACTGAAGGTTATTCGTTCTCTTGCCATCTCTAACCGGACATCATTTACATATTTAATAATGCTGGTACCGAAGGCTTCCTTAAACAAATGAACGGCACGGGAGACAGATATATCTACATGCGCTGCAACATCCTCTAAGAGAAAAGGCAAGGTTGCATGTTCCTCTACATATTGCTTCATGCGGTAAGCTAGGTAACCTTTTGGTGAAATGGCTGGCTGATCTGTAATGAGGCGGTCGATTTCCATACATAGGATTTGTAAATAACAGGCAGATATCGCTGGTGAGAAATCCGAAAGACGTCTATGCTCAAGAATCAGCTGGCGAAACAAGCCGAGAAAATTCTCACTTAAAGGCACACTTAAGAGTGAGGGTCTCTGAGCACGTTCCCACCATTCAGCAATCCATGTTCCTTCACAAAAAATATGATAATCTCCGCTTTCAATCCGCGGCTTACCTACAGGATACTCTTCCTTATCAATGATTAAATAATAAGGATCATTAGGAGCGAAGAGCATGATATCGCCGCTCTCCACTGGAGTCATCACACCGTCGATCATTGCTCTGCTTCGACCCTCTGTTTGCAGACGAATTAAATAGTTCTGATTTCCATGACTGTGAGACATATGAAAAGGTTTGCGGTGAAAAGAAAATCCGGCGGATAATACGTGACAGGTAGTTGATTGAGTCATGGTTCCTCCTTGATGTTCAGAAATGATAATCAGATTGTTCATGTTTTAATCATATTATTCATTTTATTATATACGCTTTCATATTACTATGTACCTAAGCAATAAAGAAAGAAATCGACCATCTACGCTATACGGAGTCGATATTAGCTATGCAAACAAGAATGGCAGTTAAAGGAAACTAATGGGAATCAGATTAGTCAATTCTGCAACAGCATTATTGTTCAAGTGATTGCTGCTATTGATCTCTTTGGGGACGAGCAGCGGAAAGAAGTTTAAACGAATTAGTAAGCTAACCCTAAACCCATTGGAGTGATTAGAACATGCTGAAGATAGGTCTGCAATTGTACACACTTAGAGAAGAACTGGAACAGGATTTCGAAGGAACACTGCGCAAGGTAGCAGCCCTTGGATATAAAGGTGTAGAGTTTTTTCACTTTTTCGGTCGTACTGCAGCAGAAGTTAAACAATTGCTAAATGAGCTTGGATTGGTCGCGCTCGGCGCACATCGTCCTTATGACGCATTGTTGAATGATACAGAAGCAGAGATTTCTTACAATCTTGAGATTGGAAATCCTCATTTGATTGTTCCTTATCTGTCAGAAGAACAACGTAACTATGAAGAAGTTGCCGCGAACCTGAAGATTATTGGAGAAAAATGCAAAGCGGGCGGAGCGGTTCTTCTGTATCACAATCATGATTTCGAATTAACGGATAAATATGGGGATAGCGACCGAACTGCTTTTGATGGATTGTTTGAAGAGGTGCCGGCTGATCTGCTACAAGTGGAAATGGATACTTGCTGGGTACATCATGCGGGCTATGATGCGGTTGAATATATCAACAAGTACGCAGGTCGACTGCCGATCATCCATCTGAAGGATCTGAAGAAACACGAAGACGGTTCACCGGAAACGGTTGTACTAGGTGAAGGTGAAGTGAACCTTACTGCAATTTTAGATGCAGCTGTTCAGGCAAATGTGGAGTGGGCGGTAGTAGAACAGGATTTCTGCAGTCGTTCACCATTAGAAAGTGTAGAAGATAGTTTGAAATGGGTAAAAGCATACGCAAATCAAGGAGGAAAAGTTCATGTCTAATAAGTTGAGAATTGCTATTGTAGGTTGCGGTGGGATCGCAAATGGAAAACATATGCCAAGTTTGTCACGTCAAAAGGATGCTGAAATGGTAGCTTTCTGCGATATCGTTGAAGAACGTGCTCAGGAAGCAGCTAAGACCTATGGTGCTGAGGGTGCTGCTGTTTACACAGATTACACCGAGCTATTGAAAGCTGGCGGTTTTGATATTGTTCATGTTTGCACACCGAATGACAGTCACTCCGTGATTACTATTGCTGCATTGGAAGCAGGTAACCATGTAATGTGCGAGAAACCAATGGCTAAAACCACTGCCCAAGCACAAGAAATGTTGGACGCTGCGAAGCGTACGGGGATGAAGTTGTCTGTCGCTTACCAGAACCGTTATCGTTCGGATAGTGAATACCTTAAAGCACTCTGCGAAAACGGCGAACTAGGTGATATCTATTATGCAAAAGCAATTGCCCTTCGTCGTCGTGCGGTTCCTACTTGGGGCGTGTTCCTGGATGAAGAAAAGCAAGGCGGCGGCCCACTGATCGATATCGGTACGCATGCACTTGATCTTACTTTATGGATGATGGATAATTATAAACCACGCAGTGTTATGGGCTCGTCTTTCCATAAGCTGAGTAACCGAAAGAACGCTGGAAATGCCTTTGGTCCTTGGGATCCTGAGCAATTTAAGGTAGAAGATTCTGCTTTTGGATTTATTACCATGGAAAATGGTGCTACAATTGTACTTGAATCCAGCTGGGCACTAAATGTATCTGAGTATCGAGAAGCTCAAACGCTTCTTGCAGGTACAGAAGGTGGTGCAGATATGAAGGATGGTCTGCGCCTAAACGGTGACCGTGGTGGACGTCTGTATGAGACCAAAGTAGACTTGTCTGCTGGTGGAGTAGCGTTCTTTGATGGAGGACAGGAAAATGAATCTGATCGTGAAGCTCGCTTGTGGCTTGAGGCGGTTAGAGAAGACAAGGAACCTGTAGTTAAACCTGAGCAGGCCCTCGTTGTTACTCAAATCTTGGAAGCTATTTATGAATCTTCACGTACAGGTCGCGCTGTGTATTTTGACGGCACATCAGATAATTAATAGAGAATCAGGAGTGGAAGTCATGAGCTCAAACATACATTCCGTAGTCATCGTTGGCTTTGGAGGAATGGGGAAATATCACGCAGAATTAATTAAGGAGAATAATTCCTTAGAAGTGGTAGGAACATACGACTTGCTTGAAGCACGTCGTACGGACTCCATCAAAGCTGGCTACAAGGTATTTGAAAGTTATGAAGAAGTATTAGCAGATCCTTCAGTTGAGATCGTTCTTATTGCTACACCAAATGATGTGCACAAAGAAATTGCAGTACGTGCGCTCCAAGCCGGAAAACATGTTATTTGTGAGAAGCCGGTGGCTATGTCGAAGGAAGAGCTTCAAGAAATGCTGGCCGCTGCGGATGCAGCAGGACGTGTGTTCATGGTTCACCAGAATAGACGTTGGGATGAAGATTTCTTAACGATCAAGAAAATGTATGATCAAGAGACAATCGGCTCGTTGTTCCAGATTGAATCCCGTGTACATGGAGCGAATGGTATTCCTGGGGACTGGCGTCATGTCAAGGCACAAGGTGGAGGTATGCTGCTGGATTGGGGCGTTCATTTATTGGACCAGCTTTTATTTATGATCGACAGCAAAGTTACCAGTGTGAGCAGCAGCCTGAGCTTTATTCTAGGTAATGATGTAGATGATGGTTTTGAAGCCATCCTACAATTTGAAAATGGGATAAAAGCTATCGTTGAGGTTGGTACAACCAACTTCATCACATTGCCTAGATGGTATGTGAAGGGTATTGAAGGCACGGGCATTATCGAGGATTGGTCTTTAACAGGTCGTTTAGTCACTAGAAACACTGAAGGTGAAAAGATCGAACCTAAGCCTATTCGTGCAGGTGTTGGATTAACTAAAACGATGGCACCTCCTTCTGAAGGGGCTACCATTACAGAAGCTTTACCTCAACCAGCCGATATAGGTTCTAGCTTCTATGACAATTTCGCAGCCGTAATTGAGGGTACAGCCGAACCAATCGTTAAGAATGCCGAAGTAATGCGTGTTCAGAATTTGATTGAGGCTATTTTTGAATCTGCTGAGAAGAATCAAGTGCTGAAAGACTTCGATATGTATGGTGAAGGTAAGTAAAGTATTTGCAAAAGAGGTGACTTACATTGAAACTTGGAGTATTTATGGTCTTGTTTGGCGGTCGTAAGCTGGAGGATGCTCTTGATTATGTAGTGTCCAAAGGACTTAAGGCGGTAGAGATTGGTACAGGGGGTAATCCTGGTAACAGTCACTGCAATCCTAAGATGCTTCTCGAGAATGAGACAGCATTGAAAGAATTTAAACATGCTGTGGAATCCCGTGGATTGACGATCAGTGCACTGAGCTGTCACGGAAATCCGCTACACCCACAAAAAGAGCTTGCTCAGAAGGATCATGAGGACTTTGTGAACTCGGTCAAATTGGCGCAGAAACTAGGCATTCCAGTCGTTAATACGTTTTCTGGATGTCCAGGTGATCATGAGGGTGCCAAGTACCCGAACTGGCCGGTAGCTCCATGGCCAAATGATTATCAAGAGATTCTGGATTGGCAATGGGAGAATAAAGTGATTCCTTACTGGACCGAATGGGGAGCTTTTGCCGCAGAGCACGATGTGAAAGTCGGTCTTGAGCTCCATGGCGGATTCTCCGTCCACACACCGGGTACTCTTCTGCGCTTGAGAGAAGCTGCGGGTGAGGTTATCGGAGCTAACCTTGATCCGAGTCATATGTGGTGGCAAGGAATTGATCCGGTACAGGCGATTCATATTTTGGGCCGCCAAGGTGCGATCCATCATTTCCATGCTAAAGATACTGTTATTGATCCGGTTAATGTTAATATGCATGGCTTAACAGATATGCAATCCTATACCAAGATGCTTGACCGTGCATGGCAATTCCGTTCGGTTGGCTTTGGACATGATCTTAAGACTTGGGCTGATATTATAAGTGCTCTTCGTTTAGTCGGTTATGATTATGTAGTTAGTATTGAGCATGAGGATGGACTGATGTCTGTAGAAGAAGGCTTCTCCAAAGCTGTAAGTAATCTTCAACAAGTATTGATTGAGGAGCCACTAACAGAAATGTGGTGGGTTTAAAATCAATTGTATAGACATAAGAAATGACGTGCGCAAGCACGTCATTTTTCCTGTATTAATAATCTGAATTTTAAACCTAAAAATTGGAGGACGAGCATGCAGCCGATAAAAATACAGAGAGAACATAAACTTCAGATTACATCCAGTATTCAGGATTATTTTGATACCGAGCTATCTAGCGAAATTGGTCAATTAGCAAGTGAGAATCTTCTGGATTTTATGCTCAAAGAACTCTCACCTTATATTTACAACCAAGCACTGGCAGACGCCCGTAAAGTGATTGAGCAAAAGATGATTTCTGTAGAAGAAGAATTGTATGCACTTGAGCAACCATTAACACTTGGCAAAAGATAGTCCGAACAAGATGTTGTTTACCGCAGATTGGTAATCGTTACGTCTGGATCAGTCTCTGCTTCGTAATCTACACCTTCAGTCTCGAAACCAAATAACTGGAAGAACTCCTGTTTGTAGCTTTCTAGATCTGTTAATTCATAGATGTTGTCTGTACTGAGTTCATCCCAGATTTGACTCACTTGATGCTGTACAGCCGGAGACAGCTCCCAGTCGTCTATTCGGATACGGCCTTCTTCGTCCACAGGAGTTCCTTCGACTGCGTAGAGACGTTCTGTGAATAAGCGATAGGTTTGTTCAATACAACCTTCATGAAGCCCTTTTTCTTTCATGACTTTGTATAGCGCAGAAGTGTAGAGAGGGACGACAGGAATTGCCGAGCTAGACTGTGTGACAAGACCTTTCGTAACTGCTACATAGGCCCGACCGCCAATACTAGATAGTTCTTCGTTAAGCGTATGTGCTGTGGATTCGAGATGATCTTTTGCACGTCCAATCGTTCCTTTACGATAAACGGATTGGGTGATTTCTGGTCCGATATAAGAGAAAGCGATTGTGGTGGCATGATCGGCCAAAGCGCCGGCTTGCTGGAGTGCTTCAATCCAAAGCTGCCAATCGTCACCACCCATGACACGAATGGTATCATCGATTTCCTTCTCGGCTGCAGGCTCGATAGAAATTTGGCTGACCTCACCCGTATGAAAGTTTACGGTTTTATTCGTGTAGGTATCTCCTATAGGTTTAATTACGGAGTTATAAACTTCACCAGTTACAGGATCTGTTCGGCGAGCTGAAGCAACGCTGTAGATGACGAGATCAACTTGTCCCAACTCACTGCGGATCAGTTGTATAGTTCTTTCCTTCGTCTCCTTGGAGAAGGCATCACCAGTTACACTGAAGGATTGAAGCCCGGCTTTCTCTGCAAGCTCTTCAAAAGCTGCTGAATTGTACCATCCAGCAGACGCTGTACGGGCTCCGTTGCTGCTGCTCTGACGGTAGACGCCTATTGTGCTAGCTCCAGCCCCAAAGGCGGCTGTAATCCGTGAGGCGAGGCCGTATCCTGTAGAGGCACCAATGACAAGCACCTTGCGCGGTCCTTTAATCTCGGGTTGTGTCTGAATATATTCGATTTGCCGCTCTACTTGACGAGCGCATCCTTGCGGATGTGCGGTAGTACAGATAAAGCCGCGTGTTCTAGGTTTGATAATCATGATAATGGTTTCCTCTCTTTCATGAAAAGCAGGCTAATGATACTCGGTAGTTCTAATTTTAACAATTTTCATTCAAATGGAGAAGGCTTGTTTATTGTGTGTAACTTATTTCTTAATGGTGGTGAGACCTTGGAAAGTTTTACTAAAACGAAAATATCAACAGAGCAACAGAATGATCTGGTCGGTGCCGCTTTTGGAAGTCATGTGAGCATTGATCGAAGTACCGAGCTGACTGGAGGTTATTTTAACGCAGCCTATGATCTTCTTTTATCAGACGGAAGAGCTATGATTCTTAAGATAGCGCCATCCGATGAAACAGACACCCTAAGTTATGAGCACGATATTATGGCTGTCGAGGTTGCGGCAATGCGATTGATGAAGTCAAAAGGAACAGTACCTGTGCCTGAGGTATACGCTTATGATAACAGTAAAAAATTGATTTCGAGTGAGTTTTTTTTCATGGAGAAAATAATTGGTCAGCCCTATAATGAGATTAAGGAAGAACTAAGTCCGCAGCAGAGAATAAATATTGAGACAGAGCTAGGTCGTTATTGTCAGTTAATTAATGAGATTCATGGTGAACGTTTCGGATTATTTAGTGCGTCCACACCAGTAAAGGGAACTTCATGGCGGGAAACATTTCAGCTTTTGATAACGAACTTGCTTGAAGATGCACGTCGTTTAAAGGCAGAGATGCCCGTTCCGATTGAAACCATTGAGGCAGAGATCATAAGCCGCTTACATGTTATGGATGTAGTCACTGAGCCTCGTCTTGTACACTGGGACTTATGGGATGGCAATGTATTCGTGCGAGAGGGCCGCATTGTTGCATTGATTGATTGGGAACGGGCACTTTGGGGCGATCCGCTTATGGAGTATTATTTTCGCTATATAGAGAATTCAGAGCATTTTTGCAGAGGTTACGGAAATAGCTTCGACAACCCGAATGAATGTGCCCGCAAAAAACTCTACGATTTATATATCGACTTAATTTACTTTATCGAGTGTTATTCGCGTAACTACGATAGCCAAGGTCACTTTAAGTGGGCGCATGATAATTTGCTGGAGGGCTGGAAGAGATTCATGGCTTAACACAATTTTGACACATTTGCAGCGTAGAAGAGAAGGAGGAAGAGCGGGAGGAGAGGGACGCTAGTGTTTGAATGGCTAAGTGTACATATTAATGAAGTGAGTTTGCTGTGGCTGCTGCCGATACTATTTATGTTTCACGATTTTGAAGAAATTTTAGTTATCGAAGCTTGGAGTGCCAAATATGGAACGAGAGTCGAAGTAGCTATACCACCATTTATGCGCAAAATGTATACCTCGATGATGCACATGACTACACGTAACTTTGCTTTGGATGTATTATTCGTGTATATTTTGATAGTGGCAGTAACCTGCATCGCAGTATTCTTTTCATACTATTTATTGTATTTGGCTGTTCTTGCAGTGTTCTTCTTCCATGTATTTACTCATCTAGGACAGACTATTTATTTGAAAATGTATACACCTGGAGTTGTTACAGCAGTACTAGTAGTTCTTCCTTATTCTCTTTATGCGTATTATCGACTGTTGGATGACGGCGTGGTATCTATTACAGATATCGGGCGGTCCTTGGTAGTTGTACTTCTTTTACTTCCACCTTTGATGTGGTTGCTTGTGAAGAATAGAACACGAAATAAACAGAACTAGTACTAAAGTCTGCTGCTAGACGTATTTTTTTTCAGAAAAATCTTGACTAGAACCCTTAAAACTAGATAAAATAATACTTATTGCTTACAACATGCTGAGAATCATTATCATAATTGACGAGGAAATGAGAGGGTGACAAGATGGAGCGCCTTTTAGAGGTAAAAGACTTAGCGATATCATTCAAAACACACGGTGGAGAGGTACAAGCGATCCGTGGTGTTAGCTTCCATGTAGATAAAGGTGAAACTCTAGCGATTGTTGGGGAGTCAGGTTCCGGTAAAAGCGTAACCTCACAAGCGGTTATGAAGCTAGTTCCTACACCACCAGGAGAATATAAACGCGGACAGATTCTGTTTGATGGACAAGATTTGATTGGCAAGACTGAGAAGCAAATGCAGAAAATTCGTGGTAAAGAGATCGGTATGATTTTTCAAGATCCAATGACCTCATTGAATCCAATGATGAAGGTCGGCAGACAAATTACTGAAGTGCTTCTCAAACACGAGAACATCTCCAAGGCTGATGCGAATAAACGTGGGGTTGAGCTACTCAATCTTGTAGGTATTCCATCACCGGAACGCCGCTTTAATCAATATCCACATGAATTCAGTGGTGGTATGCGTCAACGTGTTGTTATTGCAATGGCACTTGCTGCGAACCCTAAGCTTCTGATTGCGGATGAGCCGACTACAGCGCTTGACGTAACGATTCAAGCACAAATCCTTGATTTGATGAAGGAATTGCAGAAGAAGATTGATACGGCTATTATTTTTATTACCCATGATCTCGGGGTTGTAGCAAGAATGGCAGATCGTGTAGCAGTAATGTATGCTGGACAAATTGTCGAAATGGGAACAGCGGAAGAGATCTTCTACGATCCAAGACACCCATACACTTGGGGCTTGCTGGCTTCCATGCCAAGTCTGGAGAGCAAAGGATCTTTGCTTACAGCGATTCCAGGTACACCACCCGATCTGATCAAACCGCCTAAGGGTGATGCTTTCGCACTACGTAGCACTTACGCTATGCAGATTGACATGGAGAAAGAGCCGCCTATGTATAAAGTTTCAGATACACATATGGTGAAGTCATGGCTGCTGCATCCGATGGCTCCTAAGGTTGAGCCGCCGGAAGTTGTTAAGAAGAGACAACGTGTGCTTAAGAACACTTATCCGGAGCCTGTTTTAGTGGAAAATAACGCTTAATAAGCGGTTATCTTATTAGAATTTAAATTAATAACGTCAGGCCATTTCGATGGCTTGGCGTTTTTTTATGTCCAAAAGTTCACTATTATTTAAATAAATATGAATTAATACGTGTTTACTTAAATAAAAGGATTGACTATTGCACGTTTTCGTTTCAAAATGAAAAGGCATACATAGGGGGTATAACGATGAGAAAAGCCATTATGACTACAATGATTAGCGTTTCATTATTAGTAGTAACAGCGTGTAATGACAATTCAGCTAGTTCCAGCAATTCAAATCACTTAACTGACTCTGCGCAGCCTGTCTTTAAAAATGTATCTGTACATGATCCGTCGATCATTATGGCAGATAATAAATACTATGTGTTCGGCTCTCATTTAGCATCTGCTAAATCAAATGATCTGATGTCTTGGTCTCAGTTGTCCTCAGGAGTGGTAGCAGGAAATGTACTCATTCCTAATGTTAAAGAGGAGTTTGCTGAAGCATTAGAATGGGCACAGACGGATACCTTATGGGCACCGGATGTTATCCAATTGGCGGACGGTAAATATTATATGTATTACAATGCTTGTAAAGGGGATTCCCCGTTGTCTGCCCTCGGCATAGCCGTGTCGGATAATATTGAAGGACCCTATAAGAATAAGGGCGTCATTCTGAAGTCAGGTATGATGGGCATGGGTGATGATGGAGAAATGTATGATGCCACTCAAAAGCCAAATGTAGTAGACCCGGATGTGTTCTTTGATAAAGAAGGGAAGCTGTGGATGGTCTACGGTTCTTATTCCGGTGGTATTTTCATTATGGAACTAGATGCTAATACAGGCTTCCCGCTGCCGGATCAAGGCTATGGCAAAAAGCTTCTGGGTGCGAATCATGCTCGGATAGAAGCCCCATATATGCTGTATAGTCCGGAAACGGATTACTACTATCTGTTCCTATCATATGGAGGGTTGGCAGCTGATGGTGGCTATAACATCCGTGTAGCTCGCTCAAAGGCGCCTGATGGACCATTCGAGGATTCTCAGGGTCAGGATATGATTCATGCACAAGGATCGCCTACGGTATTGTTCGATGATCCTGCATATGCGCCATACGGAATGAAGCTAATGGGGAATTTCGAATTCCTGAATACGGATGATGAGCTGCCAGTGAGTGGAGAAGGATATGTATCACCAGGTCATAACTCTGCATTTTTTGATGAAGAGAATGGCAAGTATTATCTGATCTTCCATACACGGTTACCAAATCGTGGTGAAAAGCATGAGGTGAGAGTTCATCAGATGTTTATGAATAGTGAGGGGTGGCCAGTTGTAGCCCCACACCGTTATGGAGGAGAGACCATTGAGAAATACACGAAAGAGCAAATTTCAGGTGAATACAAATATTTGAACCATAACAAAGAGATAACGGCTGATATCGTGCAGTCAGAACTGATTGAATTGACTAAGAGCGGAAAGATTAAAGGAGCGGTAAAAGGAAAGTGGAAGCTTATCGATGAGCATACGGCTGAACTTACCATTGACGGTGCTACTTATAATGGGGTGTTCCTGAGAGAGTGGAATGAAGCTACTGCCAGTAACGTTATGACGTTTACTGCAGTTTCCAAAGAGGGGATCTCTATTTGGGGGAGCCATGTATCAGCAATGGAATAATAGAATTTAATAAAAAATAGGAAGTGGAAACGGGGTTCCAATTAGTCCTAACGACTAAGCTGGAGCCCCGTTTTGTGGATGAATGGTCAGTCTTCAAACTTACGAATCACAATGACAGCATTATGCCCGCCGAAACCAAAGGAGTTAGACATGCCTATAGTAAGATCGGTTTTTCTAGCCATGTTCGGGACATAATCAAGATCACAAATGGAATCTTTGACCTCCTGATTAATGGTAGGGGGGATGATTCCTTCTTGAATGCTCTTAATTAGGGCTATGGCTTCTAGACCACCGGCCGCGCCTAAGGCATGTCCTGTCATGGACTTATTAGCGGTTACGGGGATCTGGTAGGCTTGATCGCCGAATAACTTCTTTATCGCAAAGGTCTCGGAGCGGTCACCTACTACTGTACTAGTGGCATGGGCGCTGATTACATCCACCTCCTCCGGCTGGAGATTTGCTTCATTCAGTGCCAATTTCATTGCTTGATAAGCACCGATTCCTTCTGGATGCGTGGCGACCATATGGTAAGCATCAGAGCTGGCTCCATAGCCGATAACTTCTCCGTGGATCTTGGCATTTCTACGCTTAGCGTGGGAGAGTGACTCTAGAATAACTATTCCACCGCCTTCACCGATAACAAATCCATCACGCTCCCCGTCAAAGGGGCGACTCGCCTTAACCGGCTCCTCATTCCGAGTGGATAAGGAGGTGGCATTGCCGAAACTGGCTAAGGATATTTCAGTAATGGCTGCTTCTGAACCACCAGCAATTACAATGTCGGCACCTCCGTAACGGATCAACCGGAAGGCTTCACCGATCGCCGTATTCCCAATAGAACACGCAGTTACTGGAGACATTGTAGGTCCCATGGCGCCTAATTTAATGCTGATCATCGCTGCAGCCATATTAGAGATCATCATGGGAATTAATGTGGGACTTACCCGATCCGGTCCACGACCTTTAAGCACGCTCCCTTGCTCCATCAAGGTCTGAATTCCACCAACGCCTGATCCTACGTAAACTCCGAGGCGCTCCTTGTCAATCTTATCAAGCTGTAGACCGGAATGTGTCCATGCATCTTCAGCGGCGGCGAGGGCGAACTGACTAAATCTATCCATTCTGCGTGCTTCTTTACGACCGAATCTGCCTTCTGCATCGAAGTCATGCACGATTCCCGCGATTTTGGTCTTAAAGTTAGAAGTATCAAATGAAGTGATTGGGGATATACCCGACTCACTAGAAACTAGACGATCCCAGAATTGCTCTATTGTATTTCCAAGGGGCGAGATTAAGCCCATACCTGTAATAACTACGCGCTCCATAGTGAACCTCCTCAACTAGTGTATATAGGTATTTTTCCACTAATTTTATCCTATTACAAGTTATCGTTTATCCTAGTATAATTTGTACTATACTAATGATTGCAACAGAGAGGAGAGTAAGCGTATGGGTAATCAGACGAGATTACAGGCATTATCAGATTTCTTAAAAGCACGTCGTGCAGCGATCTCACCCAGCTCTGTTGGATTGCCAGAAGGTACACGCAGGAGAACGCCTGGGCTTCGAAGGGAAGAAGTTGCACAGCTAGCGGGGGTAAGCAGTACCTGGTATACATGGCTAGAGCAGGGTAGGGATATTAAAGTATCTTCATCTGTTCTAGATTGTATCGCAACAGCTCTAAAGCTGACTCCTGATGAGCGGAAGTATCTTTTTGCACTGGCATTAGAGACTGGAACAGGAAACGTTCTATTTCAGCAAGAAGAATCCTCTGTAATCAGTCCTTCTCTACAGAAGATTTTACAGGAGCTTAAGACCTGTCCTACGATTATTTCAGACCGACGTTGCGGGATTGTAGGTTGGAATGAGGCGGCAGCACATGTGTTTCTTGATTTCTCCAAGCTGCCCATTGAGGAGAGAAACATGATTCGGTTGTTATTTGTTCGCAAGGAGTTCAGACGTTTAGCTGTAAATTGGGAACAGTTCGTAAGCGGTTATCTATCCATCTTCAGGGCTTATTACGGACAATATGTTGAGGATCGCTGGTACGATGAATTTATAGAGGAATTAAAGGGACTACACCCAGCGTTTAATGAAATGTGGGAACAAAGCCGTGTAAGCTCCGCTCCGGATGTCCTACTGGAGTTCAGACATGCCAAAGCTGGGAAAATGTTATTTCATTTAACCTCGCTACAGGTTCAAGGCAGCACAGATTTACGCTGTAGTATTTATACACCTGCCGCTGATTCGAATACTGAAATCAAGCTGAAGCAGCTTATGGAGCAGCATAAAGAATGACCAAGTTCCAGCCTGCAAGGTTTTCTTAAAGGCTAATACGCTTATTCATAGAAAACGAGAGTGTCCGCCAGCCATTTACGTGGCTATGGACACTCCCGTTTAAACATTGGAAGATTAATTAGTGGTTATATTCTTTTTATTGCCGGTTTTCTTTCCATAGATTCGGAACAATATTAATCCAAACAGCATGCCGATAAATGACATCACGGATATTGTTAAGTAAAGGGCCTTACCGCCGAAGGCTTCATATAAGGCTCCTCCAGCATAAGAAGCGAGAATGCCTGATACCCCGAAGAACAATAGCGCCAGTACTGTTTGACCCGTAGCCCGCCACTCCTCAGGCACAATACTATACAGATACTGAATAGCTGCGGAGTAGAATACTGGAAAGGTAAGGATTTGTAGTATCTGTAGATAAGCTAGCAAATGCGGATCAGTAATCCAAGCGGAAATAAAGAATCGAAGAAAATAAAAGGCTCCGGAAATCGAAATAATGATCAGCTCTTTTCCTTTGCGAAGCCACCAAAAGCTTAAAGCAAAGACAATAATCTCACTCATTGCGGCGATAAAGAACGATTGACCTACTAATTCAGGACTGCCACCAAGCTCACGGATATAAACACCAAGGAAGGTATCGTTCATTCGCGCAGGAACGGAGCTGATAAAGATAAGCACTAGAAACAACAGCGTTTCTTTGTTGCTTAGAAAATGCTTTAAGCTGTCAAGAGTAACCGGTTTACCCGTGACTGGAGCATCAGGCATGAACCAGCTGACGATGAAGCTTGTAAGGCTAATACCAACGAACAGCATGGCCATCCCATGAGAGCCGAAGTAACTCAGCACATAACCTGTGAGCAAGGCCATTACACCGTACCCTAAGGCACCGTATGTGCGTATCGACCCATAGCTAATTCCAGCTGCTTCGGAAACCCGGAAATTCAAGCTTTCAGCTAGCGGATCGATAGGCATCAAGAAGAAATATAGCAGCATAGCAAAAAGAATAAGTCCCACATAGCTATTGGAATCGAATAAAAAGTATCCCGTCACCGCAGAGCATAACAACAGAACTAAAAGTACCTTGCGGATCGTTCTTGTTTTGTCGCTGATCATCCCCCATAAGGGTTGAGCAATAATGGTAACAAAACCTCCAGTACCAATAATGAATCCAATTTGCGCCGGATTTAAACCTTGCTCTCCTAGATAGACTGGCAGAAAAGGAATGAACATCGCCAGCAATGCAAAATACAAAAAGTTAAATCCTCGTAATAGTGTTGGTGCCTTCATAAGTTTCTTTACCTCACGTATTAAATATTATTTAGATAGAGTCAATTTTGTTATTGTAACATGGATGGTGAATGATTAGGATATAAAACTATGATAAACTGAGAATAATTAAAGCAAAATGCAAGGAGAAAAGTCGATGATCAAGCTGGTATCATGGAATGTTAATGGCCTTCGGGCATGTGTCAAAAAAGGGTTTAATGACTATTTCAAAGAAGTAGATGCTGATATCTTTTGTGTTCAAGAGACAAAGCTTCAGGAAGGGCAAATTACACTGGAGCATGGTGAAGAATACGATCAATACTGGAATTACGCAGTGAAGAAGGGCTATTCCGGTACGGCTATATTTACTAAAATCAAGCCGATCTCTGCAAGATATGGAATGGAAGAAGATGAGGAAGCAGAAGGTCGTATCATAACATTAGAGTTTGAACATTTTTATCTGGTCAACGTCTATACGCCTAATGCCAAACGAGATCTGTCTCGATTGGATTACAGAATGGAATGGGAGGACCGTTTCCGAAAATATCTCTTAGATCTGGACAAGAGTAAACCGGTAGTTGTCTGTGGAGATCTAAACGTAGCCCATGAGGATATCGATATCAAGAATGCAAAGGCTAACCGTGGGAACTCTGGTTTTACAGATGAAGAGAGAGGCAAAATGAGTACGCTGCTAGAGTCGGGCTTCATTGATACGTTCAGATATCTCCACCCGGAGCTAGAGGGAGTATATTCATGGTGGTCTTATATGCCGAAGGTGAGAGAGCGGAATGTGGGTTGGCGGATTGATTATTTCTTAGCTTCTTCTAGACTTGCGCCTAATGTACTTGATGCTCAAATCGATTGTCAGATTATGGGCAGTGATCATTGTCCAGTCATTTTGAAGCTTGCAGATTTTTGAGATCAAAATAAATGATTGAAGGCCGCTAAGTTCCTGTGTAAGGAAGAGCGGCCTTTATTTTACGGGTGTGAATACTAAATTCTGCCAATCATATCATCGAATTCAAGCGGACCCATGTTTACATTAATCTTCGATTTAAGCAATAACATGTTCTCTAATATTTTAATCTCAAGAGTGATATAGAAGGGCATTTCAACAAACAGCAAGGACAACTGAAGTTGATCTTCTGCTAACCAAGTAAAGCTGGACATAATCCGGTTCATGGAAGGCTCAAGGATTAGCGCAAAGCTTTCGAGCCATTGTCCTCGGCCTAATCGAATGACATTGCTCTCACCAAGCTTACTTATTAAAGTAACCTCAGCGTCTTCATTGTTGAAGGAGATCGAGAAGGTAGCTAGTGAGAATTGGTTGTTTTCGAGTGTATAGGTCATATCATTTATTTGATCTTCCAGAATGGAGGACTGTTGCAATTGTGGGGGATTTATCGATAAATTCTTTAATTGGTCTACCAAGGCTGCAGATGAAGACTGATCTTCAGGAAGAGGTGCATCCTTCATATTGGGCAGTAGATGCTCCCACACTGCATTTAATATTCCTTCTGTGCTAGATGATGCGCTTGTAATAGCTATTACAGCGTCTTGGCCTGGTAGAACAATACAGAGTTGTCCGAATGCGCCATCTGCCCGGTAGGCTCCATGCTGGCATCTCCAAAATTGAAAACCATATCCGTGCGCCCAGTCATGATCGCCTTCGCCATTCGAGATGTGTTTGGAAGTGGCCTCATCTATCCACTCTTCAGGTAGAAGACGCTGATTATTCCAGATGCCTTTCTGTAAGAAGAGCTGGCCGAATTTAGCGATATCCTCTGTGGTTATGTTTAAACCGTATCCGCCAGTGTTAATTCCACGGGGACAGGATTCCCAAGTGGCACTACGGATACCAAGAGGCGTGAAGAGACGTGGTTCTAAGTATTCAAGCAGCGTTTGTCCGGTGACCTTTTGAATAATCGCAGATAGCATGTAAGTAGCGCCGGTATTATAGAGAAAATGCGTTCCAGGTTCTTTTTCTACAGGGACCGTGAAGAAGGCTTTCACCCAATTCCCGTCCGCACTTTGTTTAAGGGGATCCATCGTGTCCACGACTTGTCCTGTACCCATTATCAATAGATGCTTAATGCTCATTTTGGATAAATTGCTTGTAATCTCATCAGGTGAATCCTCAGGAAAGAACGAAATAACCGAATCATCAAGAGTGATGAGTTTCTCTGTCACAGCAAAACCGATAGCAGTTGAAGTGAAGCTTTTGCTCAGGGAAAAAAGCATATGCGGAAGGTCGGGCTTATAAGGAGACCACCAGCCTTCCGAGATTACATATCCATGACGAAGGAGCATAAAGCTGTGCAGACCTAAGCTTTGCGCCTCTACTGCATCAATAAAGCTGGAAATTGCGGCTGATGAAATGCCCTGCTCTTCTGGAAGACTTCTAGACAACTGCAAGCTACTTGTAGTTTCCATTCATTCATCTCCTAAATTTTGAGAATCCGTACCTTCCTATTTTATAATAAATTCCATGGTATAAATACTAGATATAAGGGAGAATTTTTCAATTCTCTATAGAACTACTGATTGAGGCATCGGTATGCGGTCTTTTCTCTGGCCATGAAATCACATGCGAGGTTCGGCTTAATTTCTCATAGATTAGCTGGTCATCTTTTTTGAATACCTTAATGATTAAATGAATAAAGAAAGCTAAATCGACCAGTAGAACAAAGAGATAAGCTACCGTTCTCAATGGTGAAGATAGAAGCCCCGTCACATCAGAATCGATAACAATAGCGTGAAGTCCAAGGATTACCCAATATAACAGACCATATCGGATCATAAGCGCCCAGAAAGAAGCCCGATTACCTCTGTTCGTTACCCGAATCCGTACAATCCATTTGCCTAAGGTCCGCCCACCGGTGAAAGCTGGAATCAGGATGAAGTACATCCCTGTTACAATCCAGAAAGCACTTTTTATATCGAATCCATAAAGTACACCAAACCCAATGATCCACACCATACTATCGATGAAAAAAGCAATCCCTCTGCGGGTATAGGAGACTCTTTTGGCGGAACGATCGATATTCGTATCCAGTTGTTCTATGCGTGGCAGTAACCCGTTTATCCAGATAGCAATTCGGAATCCAAAGATCCCTCCCAGCGTGTTGGTAATAAGATCATCGACATCAAATAGACGGTAGGGATGATCAAAAAAGCCGTAGATGCCTGTAACCTGAGTGACCTCAAAAGATAACGAAAGCATGAAAGACAAGAGAATACACATTCCCCAGCGCGTTCGAAAATAGTAGCCCAGAAACAATCCAAACGGCACTGTCAGAGCGATGTTAAATATCACCTGTAAAAAAGCGGGCTCTCGTAGTAAAGACCAATACGTTGAAATCTGATCAGGTATGATCTTAGAGCCGTCTATAATATCTTGTATGAACTGAAGAGGGATGAGCTGCATGATACTCCCTGAAGGCGTCATATTATGTCTTGAGGAAGGCATCGGAAGCAATACGAGAAAATAAGCGTTCATCAGATAGAGCAAGAGTAAGTATAGGATTAAAGCTCTAAGCTTATGAATGTAGCCGTGTCTACGGTATTGAACGATTAGAAAAGGGAGCGTGAAGATCAATGCCGCTATAGGAAACATCATAAAGGCATAAGAAATTGGGAAAAAGTAAGAATGAAACATAAGTCACCTGCCGAATCATTGTTTTTGTGGAAGAAAGGAGTCTGCTGCAAACTAGCGTTCCCGGCTCATTATAAAATTTTATGATAGGGAACTCAACTTATTTATTTAGCGCTTCCGGCATACATATGTTTATAGAGGAGCGTGAAGTGATGGAGAAAAAGGTACAGCAGTATTATCGTCTGAAGCAAAAACAAAAGGAAATCGAAAAAGAACTGGGGGAGCTTCGCCAGGAAATTCTAAGCTATTGTAGTGAGCAGGGGGCAACTGAGACTGAAATTGGAAGCTACAAGGTGAAGCTAGTGATGCAGAACCGCAAAGAATATGATGATCTGAAGCTTTATGAAACCTTATCAGACCCTGAAGTGTGGCGTATGCTCTCTAAATCAGACCCAGCGAAGGTAGCAAGTTTGACCAAGCTTAACGTAATCTCTGAAGACAAGATTATGCATACCTATTCTTTAAAGACCGTAACTTTGCTGCAGGTGGATAAAAAATAAGGATTTTTACGTGAGCGGTTCCCTTCATGGGGGCCGCTTTCTTATAACGAATCGCAACTCTTAGCATTTTGCGTTAAAATAAGAAGTGAAGCTGACCGTCTGCTGTTAAGGAGCTCCGGTGCTTTGGTGCGACAGTAAAGCAACCATAGAGATGGAGGAAGAGAATTCATGAAAGATTTTGATGTCATGTTAGAGAAATATGCGAACCTGGTTGTAAAGGTTGGGGTAAATGTACAGCCTGGACAAGTCTTAATGGTGCATGCGCCTATTGAAACTGCTGAGCTTACTCGCTTGATTGTAGGTAAAGCCTATGAAGCAGGTGCTAAATATGTAATTGTTGAATGGGACGATGAAGCGACTACACGGATTCGTTATGAAAAAGCTCCGGAAGATTCCTTTGATTATTATCCACAGTGGCAAGCAGAAATGATGGAGAAGTTTGCGGAAGAGAACGGCGCCATCTTACATATTAAAGTACCTGATCCGGAATTGTTCAATGGTATTGATTCTTCCAAAGTATCAAGAGCAGTTAAAGCGGCAGCTGTTGCTCGCAAAAACTACTCCAAATATACCCGCAATAGCAAAATCAGCTGGTCTCTCGTTAAGGCTCCGACGCGTGCTTGGGCAAACAAAGTGTTTGCCGATCTCCCTGAGGAAGATCGAGTAGAAGCGATGTGGGAAGCCGTATTCCAGATGAATCGTGTAGGTAGCGAGGATCCTGTTGCCGCGTGGAGAGAACATATCGGTCATTTAAAAGAGAGTCAGGATAGAATGAACGCTAAGCGTTATAAAAGCCTGCATTACCGTGCACCGGGAACGGACCTACATGTGGAGCTTCCGGAAGGTCATCTGTGGCGCGGAGGCGGTGGAGAGAATGATAAAGGTGTGTATTTCGTGGCAAATATGCCAACCGAAGAAATCTATTCGATGCCCCATCGTACAGGTGTGAATGGTACAGTTAGAAGTACACTCCCTTTGAATCTGAATGGACGTTTGGTAGAAGGTCTTTCATTCACCTTTAAAGATGGAAAAGTAGTAGCATATGAAGCTGAATCTGGACGTGAGCATCTGACTTCGCTGCTGGCAACGGATGAAGGTGCATCCTATTTAGGAGAAGTGGCTTTAGTGCAGCATGATTCTCCAATCTCTCGCTTGAACCGAATTTTCTACAATACAGGGATTGATGAGAATGCCTCCTGCCATTTCGCGTTGGGAAGTGCCTATCCTGTCAATATTGAAGGCGGCACAAAGCTTACGAATCAAGAGCTTGTCGCACGAGGTGCTAATGTCAGCTTAACACATGTCGATTTTATGATCGGTTCGGCAGAACTGGATATTGATGGAGAACTGGCGGATGGTACGATTGAACCGGTATTCCGTAGGGGAAATTGGGTGCTGTAAGTGAAAATAAGGCCGTAATGATCCCTTTGGGGGAGGGTTACGGCCTTTTCTTTTGAGAATATTTATAAATTTATTACAGCGTTTATTTCGCGCAAAGCGTCTTCCAGATCTTCGCCTCTTTCATTCATGCGGTTTGCTAGCTGCTTACAATCATCAAGTTGTTCCTCTGTTAGCGGTCCTGCAAAATGCAGCGCTTCTATATAGTAATAAATGAAGTAATAATTCTCAATTTCAATGATCTCCAAATCTATTAAGGGATTTAAACGTTGGATGCATTCCTGAGCCAGTGCATTTCCAAGATGCTCCATTTGTATGAACACTTCTAGGTCAGACTTCCCGTAAATATATGGAATCGTGTCACTGTAGCTGCTAAGAACTGCGTCGGTCCAATAATCTAAATATTCAGTGACTGAGAAATGTTGATTCTGCAACATCAGCTCTCGAAATTGTAAATCTTTTGCATGATCAAATGGGAAAATCTTTGCGAATAAAGCAGGTTCGATGGTTTTTGGCATCACAATACTGTAATCTAAGTCATTGTTCCCTGTGGAGGCAAAGGCAATAAAGTCTTCAGTTGTATTTAATGACTGAAGCTCACCCTCAGTGATCAAACGCTGCATTGCTTTTAGCGTCAGCAGATAATACCCCATTTTAATAATCCCTGCTTCAAAGGCGATGATAGGTTGATCCTCCGTGTTAAAGAGAAAATCTTCTTCTGGATAAGTTGTCAGATCTGCTAGTTGGGTAAAATAATTCACGATCTTATCGTCTTCAAGCCATAAGTGGTACCGAAAATCCCCCTGATTATATTTCAACCAGTTTATTGAACGTTCATCTCGATCCTTTGGATTTCTCTCTAAAGCTCGCTGGAAACCTTCAAGGGTATTTAGATAAATGTTGATGTTATAAAACTCATCAGCTTGAAGATTAAAAACATAGACATCTTTATTGTCAGGTCCACTCGCGAAAGAAGAAATGACTGCTTTACTGTTCTTAACGAGAGTATTTACAAAACTTTCAGCTGTAACAATTTCGATATGATTAGGTTTAGTGGGACTAAATTTTGCTCTGTTTCCATCATATAAAAGATAGTAACCTTCTTGGTGGAACGGAGTTCTCTCTTCAAGCACACGTCCAAGCTGTGAATAAAATGTATTCATGTCCATTCTTCTTTCTACTATGATTTAAATGAATGATTCGACAATTTCTTCTTTTTTCCTCTAAGAGCCGCTGTCCAATGTGACGCTGGATCTAAAAAAACGCCGGAGCTCTCTCCAATAGAGAGTCCAGCGTTTTTTTATTGCCCATACGGATCAGATTTATTTTGAAAAATAATTAAGGCCCATGGCCTCGCGTACTTCGGACATCGTTTCTTGAGCAATGTTGCGGGCACGTTTAGTTCCGGATAATAAGATATCCTTAACAACCTTGGGTCTGGCTGCATAATAGGAGCGCCGCTCACGCATCGGTTCAATTAATTGGTCTAGAGCTGTCGTGATAAGCTGCTTACAGGCAGAACAACTTATACAGCCATTTTCGCAGCTCTCGTGAATTTCACTGGCGCCGTGGGAACGAAAAGCGCGATGATAAGCATAAATGGGACAAATATCTGGATGCCCAGGATCATTTTTATGAACACGGGCTGGATCAGTTGTGGCTTTGCGGATTTTGAAGGTGATCTCTTCCTTCGTGGAGTCCAGCTCGATGGCATTACCTAAGCTTTTGCTCATTTTTGCATTGCCGTCTGTTCCCACTAGTCTTGGGGTCTCGCTGATAAGCGCTCTCGGCTCCACAAGGATGGGGCTGTACAGCTCGTTGAATCTACGTACGATTTTGCGGGTCAACTCCAGATGGGGAAGCTGGTCTTCGCCTACAGGAATAATCGTCGCTTTACAAAAGGTTATATCGGCAGTCTGGCTTACTGGATACCCAAGAAAACCATAGTATAGTTCATCTAAGCTGGAATTTTTCGATTCGGCTTTAATGGTAGGATTGTGCCGCAAAGAATTCACAGTGACGAACATGGAGAACAGAACAGTCAGTTCGGCAATCTCTGGAATCATAGATTGAATGAATATAGTGGCTTTATCTGGATCTATACCCGCTGATAAATAGTCGAGTGTGATTTCATTCAAGTTTTGACCCAGTAGTTGAGGCCGATCAAAGTGAGTCGTTAGGGCTTGAATATCTGCTAGAAACACAAAAGTATCATATTGCTCCTGTAGAGCCACTCGGTTCTGCAAGCTGCCCACGTAATGGCCAAGGTGCAGCTTTCCGGTCACTCGATCTCCAGTTAATACACGTTCTTTTATCATTTAAATTCCTCCTGTTTTGTCGCTTTTGATTAACATTGAATCGCCACCACCAGCCATCATCCATGGCCATCACCTCCTTAAATGACAAAAAAACCTCATCCAATAAGGACGAAGTTGTCGTGGTACCACCTTAATTGATCGCGCCACCAAGTTTCGTTAGCATTACGATCTTCTCTTACCTGTACGGAGAGTGTTAAAAACAATCTAGATACAGGTCCCTTGATAACGGCGGGAACCCCGGCTTCTCCTACAGCATCTAGTTAGATGGTTCGGAAGAGCAACTCTAAAGGCCATTCGATCAAACGCTGGACACCGGTTCGCAGCAACCACCGGCTCTCTGAAGTCCATGTTCATTTGTCTACTTACCCTTTTTCAACGTTGTTCATGATATTTGGGTAATTGTAATTCTGATAAGTGAGTTTGTCAATAGGTGGAAATTAGAGGATGATATTCGAAGTATCTAGGTTTTATAATCTAGTAAAAGTATAACTTAAATGTATATAATCATCAGGAATTAAGTCCAATCTATCATTGCGGATTCACAATATACTATTCTATAACCTTGAAATGGAGTGATTAAAAATGGCGACAATTATAAGTTATGGGTCACAGGCAAAAATCCCGTTAGACCCGTTTACTACTGCTATAACGGTTGCAGGGATTCCTGGAGCTGGAGCGGGTCTAGCCACAGCGCAAGTAAATATTAGTCCGGCTAATCCGGCCTCTTTCTCCAGCAGAGTCGAGTTAAATGGTAGTTTTAGTCTTACTGCACTTGCTAACAGCCAATTTCTTGTTTTAATCCGACGTGCTGGAGTCGATATTTATAGATCCTTTTTTCGTTTTACTACAACTACTGATATTCAATTAAATGTTCAGTGGGTTGATGGTCCTTATATTGGAATCCATAACTATGAATTGGTAATTCAAAATGATAGCAACTTGCCTATCAATCTATTTGGACCCATATCATTCACAGCAACTGCTATAGGAGGAGATGGCGTAATTTAAGTTACGGGACAGTTAAATCGATCTGATTTAGCTGTCCTTTTTTTCATGGGCGTATAATTAAAACCTCAACTTTTGCAGCATAAATATCAAGCAAACTCCAACCAATAAGGAAGGGGTTCTTAGAAGATTGAAGTTATGGTTTCTCTCGTTATTTATTTAAAATGTTATCCTCTAAAACAGCATATTTATCACCGTACTGCTTAATGATATGTTGTTCTCCCCAGTTACAGAGCGAAGTTAAAATGTCGCTTAGACTATTACCATATTCACTAAGTTCATATTCCACTTTTGGTGGAACCTGATTGTATACGATCCGGTTGATGATTCCATCGGCTTCCAACTCTCGAAGCTGTTGTGTTAACATCTTTTGAGTAATCCCCGGCATCAATTGTTTTAATTCTGATGTGCGTTTTTTACCATGAGTTAAATGACAGAGAATCACACACTTCCATTTTCCTCCAATAACTTCGAGTGTAGCCTCAACGGAAATATTGTATTTTTTCTTAATCGTTGTCATAATATCCTCCAATGCATAGGTACTTTTTAGTGCCTATGGTACTTTTAAGTGCGTACTATTGATTATGTCCTATTTTATCTATCATAACATTTATCGTTCATTTTTTATAGAATGTTATAATCTTAAAGTGCTCAGCCTCAAAAAAAGTTAATACAAATAAAACCGTTTCGATACGCTCCCCGTCTTAATCTATGAGAGGTTTAGGAGAGGGGGATAAGGAAGGATATGTCAATGACTAATGCAGAAATGAAGAAAGTAACGGTTCTTGATACTCGGAGCGAGACGGATTTCTACGATTCCATATTGGTACATAGAGAACAACTGTACAGTATAGCTTATAGCTATTTACGTAACCGGAATGATGCGCTTGAAGCGATGCAGGAAATGACTTGCCGCGCTTGGATTAAAAGAAAAACATTAAAGGATCCCAAAGCATTCAAATCATGGATCATTCGGATCCTGATTTATGTCTGCATAGATGAACAAAGACGCAGAAAACGTTCCATGCCGCTTGTAGATGAGAGAATGGGAGAGCAAATTACGCATATTGGCTATCATCGAATGGAAATGCTGTGGGCACTCGAACAGGTTAAGCCCAAGTATCGCCATGTGCTGTTACTTAAATACTACAATGATATGACCTTGAGCGAGATTGCGAACATTCTGGATAAACCTGAGGGAACGGTCAAGACGTGGCAGCATAAAGGATTAAAGCAGTTAAGAACGATCATTAAGAATCGGGGTGATTGGAACAATGAGTAGCCAGGAGGAGCTTGCCATGTTAATCGATGCCGAAAGGATCCCGCAGGAGCACAAAATGGAGAGTGCCGCCGCACAAATCTATGCCATACAAGCAGGACTCGAGCTAGGTAAGAAACGCGGTAAAAATTTAATGTTCGCAAAAAGCGCGATGGCTGTTCTGACTGCTGCAATGATGGTCGCAGGATTACTATTCTTCAATCCATCCCAACTGCTGCCTCAACAAGCCTCTACTAGTATTGAATCAAGTGATTGGGGTGTACTGGAACCTTTTAAGAAGTTGGCTGATGCTGATGTTGATGCCCTTACGTTAGAATCTGCTATTCGAAATGATTATGTGCAAATCGTCAATAAAAGCGCTGAGAAAGACGGGTATAAAATCACACTGAATGCTGTGATCGCTGACGAAAATAAAATTATGCTGCTGTATACAGGGACTTCAAGTGGTGGTCAGGAAATTTACAACGTAAATAGTGTGTGGCTGACAGATGCTGCAGGACAAAGTGTTGTGGATAAAAATGGTAATAGAAGTGGGATGGGTTTACATGCTGAGGATAGTATTTATAAATGGCTCGGAAAAACTATCTATCCACTAGATAAGAATAAAGCATTTCCAAAAGAGGTTGTGGCCAATTTTCAGATCGCTTCAGTGGATCCCGGCATGCTAGCAAAACCGAATACGGGAACGAATCTAGCTGATATGCGTTATTCTGATCGTTTAAAGGTGAGCTTCGCTATTGATTCAAAATTCTGGGAGCAGAAGACGGAGACAATAGTTCTTAATCAGCCGTTTATGATTGACGGGAATAAAGTGAATCTTGCACAGGTAGAGCTGTCTCCGTTAAGTATAGTAGTCAAATATACGCTAAGTGAGGATTTAAAAACTAATTGGGAGATCAGAAATGAGTTATTTGGAAAGACTCCTAGTGAGTTGACATCGCGAGTTGGGAAGCGTGAATTGAAAAATAACTCGATTGGCGGAAGTGGCAGTGAGGATGGATTTATAAGCAACTTTAGCAGCAACGTATTGGATCATCCGAAATCCATTCGATTGAAGCTCAATGCGGGACCTGATCGCGAGAAGGATGCGTATATTGATATACTGAAAAAATGAGCAGTAGATATGAGCTAAATGTACAAAAATATGAATTCGCTATACAGACAAAAGGCCGCTAACAGTGGCCTTTTTTTGACCGGTAATATGATTTTAAAGTCCTCTTTTTAAATAGTGCTATAATAGCTCTTTGAGTGTCTTGAGTTGAATTCTGATCTAGATAAACTAGGGGTGGTAGATTTGAGCGTAATCCGTATGGAGAATGTAACTAAGAAATACGAGAATACATTGATTTTTCGAGATATTTATTTTCGAGTTAGCAAGGGCGAACGGATTGGATTAATCGGACGAAATGGTGCGGGGAAGTCAACTGTGTTTAAACTGATGATGGGAAAAGAGGAGCCAACAGCGGGAAAAGTGGAGTTAGATCCTAACGTGAAGATCAGCTACTTCTCTCAATTCTCTGAGCTTTCCGGGTCCTTGTCTGTACAGCAAGAGTTAGAGTTATGCTTCGAGCAGGTAGCGCTCATCGAACAAGAGCTTAACCAAATCGGGGAACAGCTTGGGAAAGTGACAGATGATGATCAGATGAATACTCTTTTAGAGCGACAAGCGGCGCTTTTTGAACAAATGGACCATTTGGATGGCTGGAATGTATCCGTCGAAATCAACACTGTTCTGACTAAATTGGGCTTCAATGAAAGATCACGGCATCAACCTGTTGATGAGCTGTCTGGAGGCTGGAGAAACCGCGCAGCACTGGCTAAAGTCTTAATTGAAATGCCCGATGTCGTATTGCTTGATGAGCCTACTAACTTTTTGGATATCGAAGGGATCGTATGGTTGGAGCAGTGGCTGCACCGTTTTAATGGCGCGATGATTCTAATCTCTCATGACCGGCAATTTATTGACAGAGTAGTTACGCGGACGATAGAAATCGAGAATTATCATTTTCAGGAATATGAAGGCAACTACACCGATTATGTCCGGAAAAAGAAGATGCGTAAAAAGGTGCTTGACCGACAGTTTGAGTGGGAGGAAGAGCTTCTGCTTATGGAGTCGGAGGCTATTGAAACCCGTGGGAACAAAAAGTCCTCTAAGGATCGCCTGTCACGTAAGCTGACAGATATGAAAAAGCGTGTGGAGCCTCATCCAGTGAACGTTTTGATCACCGATATTTACAGCAATTTACGTTTTCCGGACAAGCTTGGTGAAGTCAAAGGAATTGGACAGAGCTATGACGGTCGGACGATATTCCAGAACATAAGCTTTGATATTCAAAAGGAAGATCGGATAGCTATTGTGGGGCCTAACGGCAGCGGGAAGTCGACACTCATAAAGATATTGACTGGGCAAGAGGAGCCTGAGACGGGTGATGTGACTTGGGAACGTGGGGTCAGCTACGCGTATTTTAATCGAATGTGGGATGAACTTGATCCTAAGGATACTGTCAGTCATGCCGTAAATGTATATGGGCTGGGGCTCGATGCTCCCCGAAAAAAAGTGAACAAATTCTTATCGATGCTGCAATTCTCGGAAATGGATTTAAGCAAAACGATCGGCAGTCTGTCGGGAGGGCAGCAGGCCAGAGTAGCGTTAGCGAAATGCCTTCTCTCTGGCGCGGCTGTCATTATTTTGGATGAGCCAACCAATCATTTGGATTTAACAAGTATTCAGGTGATGGAACAGGCACTCATCCATTTTCCTGGAGCTGTTGTTACTGTTAGTCATGACCGCTTTTTCATCGATAAAATAGCAACAAAATTGCTTACTTTCGATCCTCAAATAGGAATCATTGAGCAAGATGTCTAGGATTTTGCTGGGAGTCGGATGATCACAGTCGTTCCTTCTCCTACTTGACTGGTGACTTCAATCCCATACGATTCCCCAAAATGAAATTGAATACGATCATGAACATTTTTTATACCAATATGATCTTCATCCAGGGTATCTGATGGTTGAGAGAGACGGAAACGTAACTGTTTAAGTTTCTCTTCATCGATGCCAATTCCGTTATCCTTAACGATAATCAGCATGTCATCCCCCGAAATCATAGAAGACACCTCAAGAAGCCCTGGCTCACTTCGACATTCCAGTCCGTGGACAATAGCATTCTCTACGATAGGTTGAAGGGAAAAGTGCATGACTTTAATTTTTTCGGTATTAGGTTCTAGCTGTTCAACATATTGAATTTTATCCCCGAAACGTAATTGTTGAATCTTTACATACAACCGGACATGCTCAAGTTCTTCTCGCAGGGTTACGGTTATCTTTCCGGTCTGGATATGAATCCGAAATAATCTTCCTACAATTCCCACCATTTCGCCAATCTCACGCTGCCCATTGATGATGGCTTTCATTTGAATAGATTCAAGTACATTCGCTAGGAAATGTGGATTGATTTGGCTTTTGAGAGCGCCGTACTGGGCTACTTTTTGTTGTGCTTTGGCCATAGAAGACCGCTCAATATAATTTTGCAGATCTTTCACCATTTTACGGATTCCATTATAGAGAACCCCAAACTCATCTTGACGCTCACTATACAAATCCACATCGAAGTTCCCCATCCCCACCAGCTTGACCTTTCGGCTTAAGAGAATAATAGGCTTAGTGACTCGCTCCGATAGGATATACATGAATAAGATTGCGGTGACAAGCGACAAGAGCGCTAATGTTAAAATGATTTTCCCGAGAAAAGCAGCCTGCTTAGTCATCTCTTTCTCATCAATGTACTGAATGACCTTCCAGTTGGAATAGGGAGACGTTACAAAGTTAATGTACGAATCCTTTTCATCAAAAGTACCATAAAAGCTCCCCGTATCATTGTTCATAAACGTATTAAGCGCTTGAGTTCCTATAGGGATAGGTTGTAAAGGTGAGGTTTCCATGTTATCAGAGCTATATACACTGCCACCCTTATCGTCTAAAATAATGAATTTTCGTTTACTATTCTCAGAAAGCTTTAAGATTTCACGTAATGAGTCCAATCGGATGTCGATTAACATAACACCTATGGGCTGCTTGCTGCCTTTTTTATTTATGACGCGGGCGATAGAAATGACGGATTGTTTGGAATTGGTGCGATAGAAGGGGGTATGGCTCCCAAATAGGATCACTCCGCCTTTTTTCTGTTGTGTCTGCAAATACCAATCCTCATGGGTATAATCCTTCACATCATAATCCGCACGATTGAAATTCGCAGAGTAGAACACACGTGATCCCGCAAAAATCTGCACACTATCAACATTTTTAATTGTCATCTCAATTCCGCTGATGAAATGTTCAATTGTGTTCCCATACTGAATATTCTGGTCATTCCCGATGTCGTCTTTATGGATCGTCCAGTGTTCAAGTGCGGCTTGGAGCTGGCTATCTACTTGAGCGTTGAGTGTGCCTTTATCAATGCTTTGAAGATATTGGTCAATATTGAACGAGAGGTTATTAAGGATCAGATTAGAGCTGCTCTGGTATTCATTTTTGACGGCTTGGTTTGAAAAGATATAGATGATTGCCGATATGATTAGAAGTGGAATGGTAATAGTCAGGATCATCAGCACGAAAATCTGACGATTGACATGTCTCATTCGGTATCGTTTTTTTGGTTGCTCTATCTGCATCATTTTGGGTCACCAGCCTGACTGTTTTCTGTAGTCCGATGGAGTCATGTTTGTGATGCTTCGGAATGTTTTAACGAAATGCTTATAGCTTTTGTAACCACACATCGTACAGACATCGGTCACTAGAAACTCTGGTTTTTTTAAGCATTCCTGCGCATATTCCATCCGAATTTCGGTTACAAATCGCATGTAGTTCTTATCAAGTTTTCGCTTAAATAATCGACTTAAATAAGACGGATTATAGAAGAATCGATCTGCTACCATCTGTAGAGTCACATCTTGATCAATATTCTCTTTTATGAAGGATTTAATATGCTCGAATATGATCACATCCTGTTGGTTGTTGTGGGTCAGCCCTTCGGAATAAACAGTTCCTAAATGAACCATCCATCTGCCAAGCCAGTCAAAAAGGTTCTCAATTGAATCAAATTCATCTACAAAGGTTAGATTCAGGAGCTTTTCGCTGTACACGCCTTCGATATGGATGTGGTTCTTATTAGCGAAGCGGAGAATGGTACTTATAATTTCCTGAAGAAATGCAAGCCAAAAATCTGGAGAAGAGACATCAGCTTTACTCAAAATATCTTGAGACAGCCGGTGCATCAGCTGGAGCGTCTCTATTTCGTTAGCACTTTCGATGCAGGAGATCATCCGTTTCTTATCATTTTCATCGAGTTGAATTAGGGATGGTTTAATAGAATTGGAGCCTTCTATCCATTGTGGCACGTAGATAAACCTACAATCTCTCTTGTAGAAGCGTTGATATAACATTCTATCGTTCTCATGCAGCAATGAATTTATTTGTGTAGGATTCTCCGTCGTCTTACCTATAACTAAATAGAGGCCTAGGTGATGTTCTAGCGTAAGCAGCTTCAGATATTGATCGATTCGTGTCTGAACTTTAGTCTGAAGAGGAAAATTATCAATAGAAGCTGGAGATCCCAATACAATAAGTCCATAGAGCTTAGTTTTAGATGAATATGTAAAAACAGTGTGCGGTGTAGAGGCATCGAGATACTCGTCTACAGCATGATGAATGAACTTCTCCGCATATTCTCTCATCCAGAGCGTAGATTGAGCGCGCTTTCCTCTCATAGGAATTCCTGTCAAAACAAAGGGCAGATAAAGATAGTAGTTACTGTTGAAATTACATAGTTCACGGACAATAGAATCATCTATTACAGGTTGTTCTTCCTCCAGTAATAGTTTTACAAGCTGTGCCCCCTCCAAATTAGAACGTTTCAATCGATCTTGCCGCTTAAGATGAAGCCTGTTCATACATTCTTGTATCACAAGGAGACTTTCCTCGTATTCCAAAGGCTTGAGCAAAAAGGCATGCACATTCCCTAGTTTTATAGCCTTCTGAGCATATTCGAAATCGTTGAATCCAGTCAAAATGATAAATAATGTATCAGGAAGCAGATTGCGAATCTGCTCAATCATTTGTAGACCATCCATTTGGGGCATCCGGATATCAGTGATCACCAAATCGGGCTTCTCACGCAGTGCAGTGGCCATTCCTTCTTTTCCATTCTCTGCTTCAATAATGTTGTGAACCCCAAGCTCTTCCCAAGCAAAGTAATGTTTTAAGCCCGTTCTTATTAATGGTTCATCCTCTACAATCATTAGTTTGTACATGAAATCCCTCCGGAAGACTAGAATTATAGTGGATCGTTCGTAAGGAAATACCATTAGATGTAAGATTAAAAGGGTTACATTAAGGCGGAAAAGTGAAGAAATATAAATTTAATTGTTAATAGGTGGAATATGTAATGTATTATAACATTGAAGAGGGGTGGATTGAAGGGATATGTCAGAAAAGAGCCCTAAAAGTAAAAGGAGTGGGATTCTCCTAAATTTACAATTGATTTATGATTAGCGCAAGGAATGAGAGCAGTACTTATTCCACAAAAAAATAATTGGGGGTAGCACATGAAAGCAATGAAAAAAGGGCTAATGAGTATTGTTGGTGTCGCACTTTTAGGTACACAGTTAGTTGCATGTGGAAATACGAACACGGCGAATTCAGCAGTTACACCAAGTAATAACGCTGACAAGACTGAGCCCGCAGCAACTGAGGTTGCTGCTAAGCCAGTAGAGATTACATGGTGGAATTTTCCGAGCTTTCAAGCTTTAGATGGTGAAGTTGGCAAATATGAAAAGGAAATCATTGCAGCTTTTAATGAGAAGAATCCTGAAATTAAAGTCAACCTTGAGATGATCACCTTTGAAGGCGGCCCTGAAAAACTGAATGTCGCAATAGCTTCTAATACTGCGCCTGATGTGATCTATGATGCACCTGGACGGATTATCGATTGGGGTAAAAAGGATTTGCTTGCACCGCTTAACGACATGGTAACTGATGAAGTGAAGAATGATATTTCAGAAGCTTTTTGGAAGCAGTCAAGTGTAGGCGACAACATCTTTATGTACCCGATCAATACAGCACCATTTATGATGGCGGTTAATAAGACTATTTTTGAAAAGATAGGCGCTCTAGATTTACTTCCTCTGGATAAGGAAGATAGAACTTGGACGTTTGAAGAATATAAAAAGGCATTGGAAGCTGTGAAAGAAAAGGCTCCGGATGTTATTCCAACAGGGTTCTTCGCGAAGAGCCAAGCCGGAGACCAAGGCACTCGCGCTTATCTTGCTAACTTAGGCGTATCCAGATTCCTAAATGAAGACAATTCCGCAGTCGCTATCAATACAGATAATGCAGCAAAGGCGCTGGATTGGATTGTCCAAGCTACGAAAGATAAACTCAGTGTCTCTGGTGCAGCATCGCTAGCTGCTGCTGATGTGAACGATTTGTTCCTGCAAGGAAAATTGGCCTTTACACTTAACTATTCCGCTGTGCTAAAAGCACAGAACGTATCCAAGAAGATGGTTCAATTCGAAGATATTCTTCTTCCATTCCCTACTTTAGATGGTTCGGAACCGAAGCTTGAACCTTATCTGGGCGGTATGGCTGTATTTAATAATGGTGATGAAGCTAAGATTGCAGCTTCCAAGAAGCTGATTGATTTCATTGCTAATGATCCAGTATGGGGTAAGAAAAACTTGATTCAAACAGGTGGTCTTTCGGTTCGTAATTCGATTACTGGACTATATGACGATCCAGAGTACAAATACGCCGAATATGCTCGTAAATTTACGACAGATGCACCAACAATTGCAGATGGATATGCAGATATCCGTACCTTCTGGTTCCCTGAATTACAACGTGCTTTAACTGGAGGCGCTACAGGCAAGGAAGCTTTGGATAGTTTTGCTACAAAGGCTAACGAAGCTATTACTAAAGCCAAAGCAGCTATGAAATAAAAAGTGAATGGCGTTCAAAAGAATAGAGTGCGGGAAGCACTCTATTCTTTTTAAAAAAATTCAAGCTACACACCTATAAATATCATAATTTTTCTCGCTTAAACGCTCACCGTCCTTATAAGGACGCCAAAGTCGTTTATGCTTGATCATCAGAGAAATGGGGAGAAGGTTGTGGGGACAACGGTACGCAAAATTAAAGGTTATGTGATACGTGACTGGATGATGAGTTATCTTTTCTTATTACCAGCGTTTGGATTCTTTCTTCTGTTTGTAGCCTACCCGATGGTAAAAGGAGTCTATATTAGTTTCTTTGATTACTCTTTGAGAGATTTTAGTTTTATTGGTCTCGATAATTATATTTCATTATTTAAAGACGATAATTTCATAAAGTCCATGGGAAATACTTTATTGCTTGTTGTGATCACCGTACCGATCGTGATTATCTTTTCACTGTTTGTTTCAATGAATATCTATAAGAAAAAAGAGTTTGCTAGATCATTTTTCCGCGGTGTGTTCTACTTGCCAGCCGTATCATCGGTTGTAAGTATCACGGTCGTGTGGGGCTGGATTTACCATCCCAACTACGGAATTCTGAATTATTTGACGGGTTTGTTTGGAATGGAGCCTGTTTCATGGCTAGGGGATACAAGAACAGCATTACTTGCAATTATCGTGGTTTTAATAACGACTTCTGTAGGTCAACCGATCATTTTATATGTGGCCTCCATTGGTAACATTCCTACCTCTTATATTGAAGCCGCAGAGATAGATCGAGCAACCCCTTGGCAAATTTTCCGGAAAATATTATGGCCGATGCTGATGCCAACGAACTTATATATTATCGTGATAACCACGATTAATACCTTTCAGTGTTTCGCACTGATTCAACTCCTTACCTCAGGCGGGCCTGTATATAGCACATCTACCGTTATGTATGGTGTTTATGAACAAGCCTTTATGTTAGGTCATTTCGGATATGCCTCAGCAATGGGCGTCATACTCGCAATAGTAATTGGGATTATTTCTATCATTCAATTCAAATACTTTGGCAGCGATGTTGAGTATTAAGGAGGGGACATCATGAATTCTACGAATCCATTACAACTGAAAGCACCTATAACCCAGTCTAAGAAAGTAAGCGCATGGAAAAAAGAATTAACGATTCCAAAAATAATAGCTACCATTCTATTGATCTTGGCTACATTATTTTTTATCTTTCCTTTTTATTGGGTAGTTTCGGGAGCCTTTAAGCTTCAAACTGTGGCAACGACCATCCCACCGGAGTGGTTTCCGCTAAAGCCGACGCTACAGAACTGGACAGAATTATTTAAGAATCCGGTAGAACGCTGGATGTTTAATAGCTTTATTATTGCTTTTGCAGAGATGGCAGCCATCTGTATTGTCTCCTCCTGTGCCGGTTATGTTCTTGCAAAGAAATCATTTCCCGGACGAGGAATTATCTTCACAATGTTTGTTGCCGCCATGGCATTGCCTAAGCAAGTTATTCTTGTACCGTTGTTTACGATGTTAGCTGACTTTGGTTGGGTCAATACGTATAAAGGGCTTATTTTACCGGCGATTGGCTGGCCTTTTGGAGTCTTTCTGATGAAACAGTTCGCGCAGACGATTCCGGGAGAGTTGATTGAAGCGGCGAAAATTGACGGTAGCTCAGAGATTCGATTGTTTGGAACGATCGTTTTACCGTTATTGAAACCAGCAGTGGGTGCACTGGCTATATTCACCTTCATAACTTCATGGAACGATTATTTCAGCCAGCTAATTATGACGCGATCCACTTCGATGATGACCTTGCCACTTGGGGTAGCGACACTACGCGGCGAATTCACAACGAACTATGGACTGCTTATGGCAGGTGCTGCGTTAGCTTCGATTCCTATGATTGCAATCTTCCTAATGTTTCAAAAGGCATTCACACAAGGGATCACTATGGGTGCTGTTAAGGGTTAGAAATTCATATAACAACGAAAATTAATATATTTGGCTTTAGCGATGGAGGCTATTATCTATGAAATCATATGATCTTGAAGCTTTTAAAGGCATTATTATCGCTTTGTACTCCAGTTATGATGCAGAGGGGAATATAGATAAAGAAGCGGCACAGAAATTAGCTCGTCATTATGCTTCTACTGGTGTGAAAGGTCTTTATGTTGGAGGAAGCTCAGGAGAAGGCATGCTGCAATCTGTAGAGGAACGCAAACAAATGCTCGAAGCCGTTATAGCGGAAGTAGGAGAGGAGCTAACGATCATTGCTCACGTTGGTGCTCCATCTACTCGGGATAGTGTTGAGCTTGCGGTACATGCTGAATTCGTAGGCGCACACGCGGTATCGGCTGTTCCAGCAATTTATTACCGTTTGTCTCCGGACAGTGTTGAAAGCCATTGGCAGGCGATCATTGATAGTACATCGCTTCCATTTATTATCTACCATATCCCGCAAACGACTGGTTTTCAATTATCAAAAAGCTTGTTAATTAAGATGGCTGCGCAGGATAAAGTGATTGGCGTGAAGATTTCAGCAGAAAGTACATTTGAGCTTCAGCAGTTTAAGGCAGCAGGTGGAAATGATTTTCTTGTATTGAATGGACCGGATGAGCAGTACTTGGCTGGCCGCAGTATCGGGGCGGATGGTGGGATTGGTGGAACCTATGGGGTTATGCCCGAGCTATTTTTAAAAGTAGAACAATGTTATGGGCAAGGTGATATGGCTGAGGCGCAGAAATGGCAGTTCATTATCAATGATCTCATTGTAGAATTATTATCCTTTCCATCATTATATGGTGCATGTAAAGCAATCCTGAGTCTGCGTGGATTTGAAACGGGTACACCAAGAATGCCACTTCTACCTATCAAAGACTCCGATCAGGATCGGGTGGAAGCTCTCAACAATAGAATATTAGATTATATTCTTGAAGCGAAGGGATAGGGTTAATGATGACTCGAATGAGCGATATCTTTCCGATGAAAGGTCTGATCGTATCATGTCAGGCACTTGAGCATGAGCCGCTTCATGGTGGGGATACAATGGCAAAAATGGCAAGAGCAGCGGTTCAATCAGGGGCAATAGGTATCCGGACGAATGGAGTTCCAGATATTGTAGCGATCAAAGAAGAGGTAAATGTACCGGTTATTGGACTAATTAAACGGGATATTCCCGGATCAGCCATATTTATTACGCCAACTCTTGAAGAAGTGAAAGCAATTATCTCCGCAAAAGCGGATATTGTTGCATTAGATGTTACGAATCGGGAAGGTCGCTTTGAGTCGGTTAAGCCTTTAATCGCATATGCCCACCAAATGGGTGTGCTTGTAATGGCAGATATATCGACTTTGGAGGAAGGATTGGCAGCGGAAGAACTAGGTGTAGATTTCATTGGCACAACACTTTCCGGCTATACACCTTACAGTACACAGCAAGAAGGACCAGATTTTATTTTACTTCAGCAATTATGCGAGTTCGTGAATATTCCCGTTGTTGCAGAAGGGCGGATATGGACACCGGAGGATGCGGCGAGAGCTAAGAAGGCTGGCGCAGCTTATGTTGTGGTAGGAAGTGCGATTACAAGGCCACAGTTAATCACTTCACGATATGTCAAAGCCGTGAGTGATTGCTGAGACTTAAGGAGGAGAGTCCGTGTCAGAAGGTTATGATCCTCATATGGAATATGTTGTTGGAGTAGATATCGGGGGAACGAAAATTAATGCTGGGCTCGTTACATCATATGGGTACGTAGTACATACTGTAAGTCTGAGCACAATGGCTGGGTTCACGAAGACCGTGGACCGAGCTATTCAGGCTATTCAAAAGTTAATGAATGAAGTTACAGCGATACATTCAGGGGTAAAGATTAAGGGGATTGGCGTAGGAACGGCAGGACAAGTCGCTTGGGAGGAAGGGAGTATTCGCTCGGCCTCAGAGCTTATTCCTGGGTATGCTGGGACAGCTTTGAAAGCGTTGCTTCAGACTCGGTTCCAGGTTCCAGTGATCGTTGATAACGACGTGAATGTACTAGCATTAAGCGAGAAATATTTAGGCGCTTGTATAGGTGTAGAAGACTTTATTTGTCTTGCACTTGGAACGGGTGTTGGTGGGGCAATTGTTGTAGAGGGTCACCTTGTCCATGGTTCTTGGGGTGGGGCCGGAGAGTTAGGCCATATGTCTGTAGATTTCAAAGGACCGGCATGCGTTTGTGGCGGGAGAGGTTGTTTAGAACATTATGCTTCGGGTACAAGCATTGCTCGTCGAATGCGGGAACAACTAACTTTAAACAATCTGCCACTGGATAACTTAGACTCGCGAGACGTGATCGCAAGATGGAGAGAAGGAGACCCTCTAGCTACAGAAGTAATGGAAGAAACAATCGCAGCACTTGGGTCTGCTATCGCTTCTTTTATTCATATTTTTAACCCTAAAGTTATTGTTATTGGTGGTGGAGTGGCTGAAGCAGGGGAGATATTATTCGAAGGAATAAGAAGAGAAGTAGCAACGAGAACGATGCCCTCGATGTTGGAAGGCGTTCGAATTGAAGCAGCTTATCGTGGCAATTTCTGTGGAATGATCGGTGCGGCATTACAGATCTGGGAGTACGGGGGACCACCCCTTCCTTCTGGTAATGAAGGCTTTATCTAAATCTCTTGATTAAATAGAATAATTTACCGATAATGTTAAAGGGGATGAGAATGAAGGTCAAATCTTTCGGGAGTCCCTAATCCGTTTATAAGGAGTGATGATGTTTGAGTACGAACAACACCACAATGAAGTCCGAGAGAGGTCAGTATTCGTAAGGGAAGAACACCTCTCAATGACTACGGGAGGCACTATCGGAAATGATGACGTTAATGAACATGGTACGGGGAACAGAGAACGATCTACCTGCCAATGAAATGATCAAGTATTGGAATCATGAGCTTGGATCTATGAAGTTTGTAAGAGCTAGCAGCAATTTTATTTATACGTTTCAATCGAATAATAAGCATTATTATTTAAGGTTTACTAACGAAGAAGATAATACTGCTGAGAATATCCAGGCAGAACTAGATTTTATGATGTACTTATTGGACCAGGGCTATGATACTGTATCACCAGTACGCTCCAAGCAAGGGAATTGGATAGAGACTCTTTTAACTGAAAATGGTAGATATCACGGGGTTGTTTTTGAACAAGCCGCAGGGGATTATGTTCCGCTTGAAGAGATGTCGGAGCTGCAGTTCCAACATTGGGGTCAAACACTCGCGCGATTGCATCATTTATCCGAAACTTATGCTCCGAGCACGCCCTCGCGTAAAAGTTGGGTTGATTCACTTCAGTTTATTTTATCTGTATTAAAAAGACACCCTGAGGAGTATAAAGCGCTTAAGGAATATGAGCGAATTGAAGCGTGGCTAAGTAAGCTCTCTTTTGGCGTAGGACATACGGGACTCATCCATTATGACTTTGAGACAGACAATATTTTTTATATGAAAGAAAAATCATGTTTTAATGCGATTGACTTCGATGACTCTATGTATCACTGGTTTGCGATGGATATCTCATCAGCCTTAAGAGATCTATCCAAGCAGAATGATGAGGAGAGTATGAGGAACATCGATTTTTTTGTTAGTGGTTATAGATCCGTAAAACATTTAGATGATGAATATGTCAAGTTATTACCAGAATTTCAAAGGTTCTCTGACTTATATGGATTCGCCAGGCTGCTTCGGAGTTTAGAGGCGTTTGACGTTTCTACTAGCCCTGAATGGGCACTACAGCTTAAATCTAAATTAGAAGCCGTCTGTGATCGTATTCGGGATGGTTTTCATCCTCATGTCGAGCTGAAGACAATCCATGAGAATAACTGGTATGCCTGTACTCAATTAGAGGTGTCCAATGAGCAAAAGACGGTTTTTCCTGTACCTGTTGTTTATTGGTTGGCAGAATCGGCTTATTGCGGAATGACTCCATTAGCTTTATATGCAGATGAAGAATTGATAGGTTTCTCTGTGTATAGTGTTGATCCTGAGGACGGAAGTTATTGGGTAATGGCTTTTATGATTGATCAGAAGTATCAGAATAGAGGATTCGGTAGAACGGGAATGGATGCCTTGATTCGATATATAAAAGCCGAACATCACTGCGATAAAATCGTTATTGGTCATCGAATTGAGAACGAACGTGCTTCGAATTTGTATGAATCTCTGGGGTTCGTTGAAGTAAGCAGAGATGAGGTTGAAGTTGTACGAGAGTTGGTAGTGTAAAGCAGAGAAGGCCGCTCCAAAAGTAGTTTTTTTAACTACTTGGGAGCGGCTCTCTTCTTGTTATCTTGTAAATCAAGCCCCAATTGATGATCCAAGAGAAGCTTCAATTGAATAATTAGGGAATTTCTCCCTGGAATTATGAGATTATTGGTCAGTAGATTGATAATTAGGGAAAACCTCCCCTAAATTCGTCTGATTTGATGAAAATCAAAGGGATTAGCATGATTTATAGGGAGGAATTCCCTAATTTCATTCATAATCAGCGAATATGGACTATTTATAGGGAGTTTTTCCCTAATTAGTTTTTAACCATCAAATATTAGCCCACTCCTGCTCCAAAGAGGAATAGATAATCTCGTTGCACCATTGTTGATTACAGAATCTAGTCTCCCTAAGAACCCCGTCCTTAATCATTCCCGCTCTAATCATTACTTTCTCTGATTGAAGATTCTCTGCATTGGCATAAGCAACAATTCTATGTGCATTTAGGAATTTAAAGGCGTAATCTATCAGAGACTTCACGGCTTCAGTTGCATATCCCATCTTCCAATATTCCGGTAGTAGGACCCAGCCGATTTCCCATTCTCTGATATCTTCCCAGTTTAACTTTATACTGACATTACCGATGGGCTTCATATCCAGCTTTGTACATATTGCGAGATCATAATTTTCCCGTGGATCGCTGGTTACTTGAGACAAAATCGAAAGGAAGTCATCTTTAATTTGTTTTGCATCAGGTGCGGTGTTTTCATATTTGTAGGACAAAGGATTTTCTTCTAGTTCTTCGTAAAAGGAAGAATCATTGCTTGTATAATCTCTTAAGATTAATCTGTCGGATATTATTTCCACGAATATAACACTCCTAGTCTAAGTCTTTGATTTGTGGCTTATATACAATGATTATTAATGGTTATCTCAGATGATCACTCCCAATTTAAGTTTATAAATGGTAGACTCTGTAATGCTTGCTCTGTAACTTCTTGTAGATTCATCTGATTCCCTTTATTTTTCATAATATTTACACATTATAAAATATAAGCTTAACAACCTTCCATTTTTATCTACTAAAATAGTGAAATTGTGATAAAGTAATATTGGTTTATTTACTAGAGGGGGATTTTGGAAAATGAAAGCTATTAAATGGAGTATTGCAGCAGTGTTAGCAGTATCTATGTATGGTCCAATTCATACAGCGGAGGCAGCAAATTCGACTAGCACAAATGTTGTGAACGAACAGTCGAGTTCTAGCACGGACGATTTGATTTTTCAAATGGATTATACGGATATGACCGTTGGAGATAAGGTTCCAGTGCAGATTTTTGCAAAAGGGCCAGATGGCTCATCCGAACGTGTTCCTTTGTCTCAAGCAGATATGGTGATCGAGAAGCCTTACTTATTGCAAAAGCTGCCAGATGGCTCTATGAAAGCATTAGCCGTTGGCGAAACAAATGTAACCGTGCGTTCAGGAGCTGCTTCCAAAACATTAAAGGTATCTATCAGTGCTGATAAGGACATCGAAACAGGTGTATTAATCAGTGGCACGATGTATTTGCCTGTACAATCAACGTTTAAGCTCTTGGGTGCTACTGTTCAGGCGAACACAGCCACTAAGACCTTTAGCATTCGTCTGGGAGATTTGCCTATCCAACTTCAGCTAGGCAGTGATATTGCTATGGTGAATGGGAATAAGGTGAAAATGAGTGGTAAAGTGCAAACCGTGGATGGAGGAGCTGTATTCCCTGCAACCCTCTTAAAAACTTCATTGGGAGCAGTGTTGGACTTTGGTGCTCATTATGAGTCTTTGAACATCAATTTCGGTAAAGCGGAGTTATTTGCGTATACGAAAAATACGTTAAAAATAGCTAAAAGAGAATCTCAAGGGGATCTCGCTAAGCTAATCGGAAAGACTTATTGGTTCAACCAGTTTGACTCCGACTATAAATTCCAAAAAGCAACGATTGTTGATATTCTAGTGAACGACGATAATGAGTTTGCGATTTCTTTTAAATTGGCATCAGGTAAAGTTGTGGAGACTTATGATATGGAATATGATCAGGTCACTCGCGTTCTAGCAAACAAAGAGTATTTCTTTACGTCTGATCCTACCAAAATCTATAAATGGTCTAATGCGATTTGGGCCAAAATCAAGGCGGGTACAATTTCGACAGGGATGACGAAGCAGCAAGTAGAATTAAGCTGGGGCACTCCAATTGATAAATCAAGTCTATCCGGCAGTGGAATTACAGTTGAGACTTGGCAATATAGAAATTATAATTACGTAACCTTTACAAATGGTGTTGTCTCTATGATTTACACAAATTAAGTTATCTTTAATTATCCGATTCTAAACAAAAGGACGTCTTCTTACTAGAAGGCGTCTTTTTTATATTCTACAGGAAGTTTTGAATGTCATTAATCATACAACCTGTCCTTGCAGCATATCTTTTGAAAGAAGCACTTTCAGAATGAAGTGTTGACTATTGTTGACCGAAATGAGGGGTTCATTCATGGCAAAGTCAAAACGCGGACATGCACTATGGAGTCTACCATCCAGAGGAAGAGGCACTTGTCCGGTCTGTCAGAGCACACGGATTAAGCTGCTTTATCCAAAAAGAAAAACGGACGGAACAGTTGTTAAGGTTTGTAAGCGTTGTGACAAGGCGCCACAGACGAAAGTGGATGCAGTGTTGGTGTAAAAGAGTAACACAAGGATGCCTAGTTGCAGCTATATGCAAATTGCATGTAGGTACAACTAGGCATCCTTATTTTAAAAATATATAAAAGTACGTGCCTTATAAGCACGCCGAAGGCGTTTATGCATGTGATAAGATTATTTCAGCGTACGATGAATAACCTGATCGCGTCTAGGACCTACAGAAACTGTGGAAATACGTATTCCAATAGACGTTTCAATAAAGTCCACGTAACTTTTTGCTTGCTCCGGCAGCTCATCGAAGTTAGTGATATGTGAAATATCGCAGTTCCAACCAGATAAATGCGTTACTATCGGTTTTGCTGTGTAAAGCTTATTTGTGGCTGGAAACTTGTCGGTGATTTCTCCATTTTCAAGCTCATAAGCAACGCAAACCGGAATCTCATCTAAATAACCAAGAACATCCAGATTTGTCAACACAACCTCCGTTGCACCTTGCATCAAGCAACCATAGCGCGTAGCTACGGCATCAAACCAGCCCATACGTCTAGGACGACCGGTCGTTGCTCCAAATTCCCCAGCATCGCCACCTCGTGTGCGAAGTTCATCCGCTACTGGACCCTCCAGTTCAGATACAAAAGGTCCGGCGCCTACACAGCTGGAATAAGCCTTCGTTACAGCAATGACATTCGTGATGGCAGCCGCAGGAAGACCTGCTCCGACAGGTGCGTAACCGGCAAGTGTCGATGAAGAGGTGGAGTAAGGATATATACCATGATCAGGATCACGCAGAGCGCCTAATTGCCCTTCAAGTAGAATTGTTTCTCCATTCGTATAAGCTTCTTGCAGTATTTCTGTTGTATTGGCAACGTATGGTGCCAATTGCGCAGCTTCCTTTTGCAACTGAACGAGTAAGTCCGAGACTTGGATAGGGGCTTTCTTATATAAATGCTCCAGTAATACATTTTTTGAAGCAAGTAATTGTTTAAGACGTATCTCCAGTTGTGCTGGATTAAATAGATCCGCAACCTGTATGCCGAGCTTCGCATATTTATCCGCGTAGAATGGCGCTATTCCTCTCTTGGTTGAACCAAACCCTTGTGATCCCAGACGTTCCTCTTCCAGCTCATCAAATAAACGATGAACCGAGAGCACGATTTGAGCACGCTCAGATACGTATAACTTCGGCTTTGGAACTCCTCTTTCTGCTAATGCTTGTAATTCCTTTATTAATACTTCAGTATCAAGAGCTGTTCCTGGTCCAATAATGTTTATTACTGAAGGGTTAAATACACCAGAGGGCAGCATATGGAGTGAGAATTTTCCGTACTGGTTAATGATAGTATGACCAGCATTACTTCCACCTTGAAAACGAACTACATAGGAGGATTGAGCGGCTAGGACATCCGTCATTTTTCCTTTGCCTTCATCTCCCCAGTTAGCTCCTACAATTGCGATTACGGTCACGCGATTACCTCCCAAGCTTGTGATTGCCTACAGGTCTAAGTATAATGCTAGATAGAACATTAGAAAAATTGATATATGTTATATCTATTATAAGGTGAGGTAATGACTTGGGATGGACATCAACTTGGAATGGTATCGTTCTTTTTATTGGGTAGCACAAACAGGCAGCTTAACTGCGGCAGCAGAACGGCTGAATATCACACAACCAGCGGTGAGTCACACGATTAAGCAATTGGAAGAAAAGATGGGTGGTTCCTTATTTTTTCGCACCTCAAGAGGGGTGGATCTAACGACAGAAGGCAAAGTACTGCTTCGGTTTATTGAACAAGCCTTTCAGAATGTGGAGATGGGTGAGCGAGCGATTGCTGAAATGAACAATTTAAATAGCGGTGAGATTCATATTGGAGCAAGTGATACACTCTGCAAATATTACTTATTGTCTTATCTGGAGCAATATCACGAACAATACCCCAATGTCCGTATTCATATTACGAATCGAACAACACCGGAGACCCTTGCGCTTCTAAAAGAAGGGAAGATTGATTTCGGCATCGTTAGTTTACCGGCATCTGACAAACAGATCGAATTTCGAAAAAGTAAACGGCTTCAAGATTGTCTTGTAGGTGGCAAAGGCTTTCGTCATTTGGCAGACAAGACGATGCCGCTTTCAGATATCAAGCAGTACCCATTGTTGTTCCTAGAGCCGGGAGGCAGCACAAGAAAGTATATAGATGGGTTTCTAGCCTCCAATCATGTGACAATAACACCAGAGTTTGAATTAGGCAGTGTTGATCTTCTTGTTCAATTCGCTTTGCGTGGCTTTGGTCTTGCTTTTGTTATTCGTGATTATGTTACGGAAGAATTAAAGAGTGGAGAACTTGTAGAAATCCCTTTAGACCCACCGTTTCCAGAGCGTAATATTGGAATTGCGACCCTTCGAGGCGTTCCACTCTCTGCTGCGTCAAAGTCTTTTCTAACCTTATTGGACTAAATTAAATCTGGTGCAGAATCTTTCACATGAGGAGGAGGATAGGTTATGAGCGGTATGCTTGGTCGGTTACGTAAAGGGTACGGGAAAAAACTGCGGGCACTTCACACCTGGAACGGCTGGATCGTCGTAATTTTAGCTTTGACGGGACTTGTGCTAGTAGGCGGTTTCTGGCGGGGGTTCCTTGGTGAAGGCAGGGTATGGATTAAAGGCTTGCACATCGTGGTAGGTATCGTCTCGATCCTACCTGTTATATATTATCTTCTGCTGGCAAGTAAACATTGGAAGCAGTTAAAGGAGAAACCTTGGCAGCGATTCAATGTACTTGTCGTACTCTTTCTGTTGCTTGGCTGGTTCGTTTCCGGCGTGTTATTATGGCAATTCCGTAGAGTTGGACCGCAAGTCTCTAATCTTGCTTTGGTCATTCATGATGTACTGACCTGGGTTGGACTGCCTTATATTATCTATCACTCGCTTACTCGTGTGAAATGGCTAAAGGAGCCGAATCGTCGGACCATCAAGAGTGAGAGTATAGGGAGTACCGATTCTACCTCTCAGGATACCCCCCAACCAGTCTATACGCGTAGGGCGTTCATTCGCGGGACGATCGGTGTAGGGCTTGCTCTTACAATCGGCCCCTCATTTGTAAAATGGCTAGGTAGCTCAATTGGAAACATCGGAGGCAGTGAAACGATCGATAAACTAATCGAGAATGATCGCAACCTGCTGTTACCAGCACCGCAGCCACTGGAGGCATCTTCACCACCTCTTGGGGGTGGGTCACAGGGTCAATTCCGTGTTTATACCGTAACCCCAATTCCGGAGTTCACGAACGATAATTGGTCCTTTAAGGTAGATGGTCTTGTGGAGCAGAGCTTTACGTGGAACTGGGAGCAATTCGTTCAATTACAGCGGACGGTTCAAGTAAGTGATTTTCATTGTGTAACAGGTTGGTCCGTCTACAAGAATACCTGGGAAGGCATTAAACTAAAGGATCTTCTACAACAGGCTGGGGTGAAGTCAACTGCAAAGACGGTGAAATTCTACTCCGGGGATGGGGTATATACAGATACGCTTACGCTGGATCAAGCGGATATGGACGATGTTATGGTTGCAGTTATGCATGATGGAAAACCGATTCCAAGCGATCTCGGTGGACCGGTTCGGCTAATTGTCCCCAAAATGTTCGCTTACAAATCAGTGAAATGGCTGAACCGGATTGAACTGATCGAAGGAGAGCATACAGGCTATTGGGAGCAACGTGGATATTCGAATGACGCTTGGGTATAAATGAGATGAATAACCTTAATGGGCTTTAGGCCTGTTAAGGTTTTTTTGTGATTATGGACGTAATCACAGAAATATTTCCATATATATAGAAGTGAATCAACGAGGGTCCAGAGATAATCCGTGGATAATTAGTATTTTTGTAATAAAAAGGAGTTTGATCCGTTATTTTCTGATAAAATGAAGAAAGTAATGGAAAAAGTTACCGGATCAGTTAGGGAGGTGTCTTTGTTGAACGTTGCGAGATCCGCAAAGCTATTAGGGCTTATCGTTGGCGTGGTGTTCTTGAATATTTTTGTATTGTCTCCAGGACTTTTAGGGGTAGAAATCGGCGGAGTAAGTGTCTTTGAGACAGCCTCCGGTGTGACATTAGTAGTGATCAGTCTACTTGTTGTTCTTTATGGAAGTTATAGTTTGCTTTTTAAACCTTCGCTGGTTCCACCTGTCAAAGAGATACAGACGCATGAGGACTACATATCAGCGCTCACACAATACAGAAATGTAAAGGTGCTGAAGAAGGATATTACTCTGGCTTTGGATCAACTAACCCGATTAGAGAAGAAGAAAAATACGTTAGTGGATGTTCTTAGTCAACGTTTTGAGCAATCGGAGTTAAGCTTCAAGAAGTTTAATGCGGTTAGTTTTGAAGTAGAGAAGCTCTTCTATTTGAATATCCGAGGGATCCTTAATAAGTTGAGTGTATTTGACGCTTCGGAATTCTCTCTTTTTTCCGGTCAACAAAGACCAGCGCAGTTCTCAGATAAACTGGTGCAGAAAAAAACGGCTCTGTACAATGAGTATTTGGCTTATGTGACCGGGTATCTCGGAGCAAACGAAGAAATTTTGCTGAAATTAGATCAACTGCTACTCGAAATATCCCTACTAGACAGCACGAATTATAAAGATGTTGAAGATATGCCTTGTATGAAGGAGATCGATGAATTGATCAAACAGACGAAATTCTATAAGCAATGAAAGGAAGATGCGAATGGCTAGGAAAGGGAGAACTTTTGTAGTGCTCGGGGTTATAACAGTGGTCGTTTTTGCACTTGTATACTTTGGAATTACCTTAACAACTAATTTAGGTAAAACCACTAGTGAGGTCTCATCGGAAGATGCAGGCAAACAGCTGGATAAACTTTATAAAAAAATTAATGTGAATACCGCGGAGCAGGTCAAAGGACAAATCGATCTAGATCCTGTAGCTATTGGTGACTCCTTGCCGGATATTTCTAAATTTCCTATATCAGTGACCAATACAACGGATAGCTTTGTTGAAATTTTTTCATCGACAGAGAAATCAGGAACGGGTAATGATGGATGGCTTAATGAAGTGGCGACAGATTTTAATAATGCCAATGTAGAGCTGAATGGGATCCCTGTTTCAGTTAAGATTCGCAATATAGCTTCAGGCACAGCGACGGATTACATAAGGTCTGGAAAGTATATACCTGATGCGTTTACACCATCCAATGAATTATGGGGCGAGATGGTAAAAGCGAACGGGATTAATACGCAGCTTATAACCAATCGTCTGATTGGCAATGTAGCCGGTATTGTTACGAATAAAACGAAATATGATGAGTTAGTCGAGAAGTACGGTTCTTTAAACGTCAAGACGATTACAGATGCGATAGCGAATAATGAATTGTCTATGGGTTACACAGATCCATTTGCCAGTTCAACAGGGTTGAACTTTCTTGTGACTGCACTTGGGACGTTTGACAGCTCTGATTTGCTTGGAGAGCAAGCGGTTCAGGGCTTTGAGAAATTCCAAGCGAATGTTCCATTTATCGCATCAACTACTTTACAAATGCGTGATGCGGCTAAAACTGGGAAGCTGGATGCTTTTGTGTTAGAGTACCAAATTTACGCAAATGCTCCCGAACTAAAGGGCAGCTATGTATTTACTCCTTTTGGTGTAAGACATGATAGTCCGCTTTACGCATTAGGTGATCTACCACAAGAGAAGCTGGACATTATCAAGAAATTTGCAGAGTTTGTAGAACAGGATAAATATCAGCGTTTGGGTGAGAAAAAAGGTTTTAACGGACTGAATGACTATCATTCAGAGGTTAATCCAGTGGATGGCAGTCTTTTATCCTCGGCACAAAAGCTATGGAAGGAGAAGAAAAACGGCAATAAACCCATTGCGGCAGTATTTGTAGCTGATGTCTCAGGTAGTATGAACGGGGAGCCTTTAAATCGCTTAAAGCAATCATTATTAACGGGACAGAAGTACTTGGGCAAGGATAATAGTATTGGTTTTGTTTCCTACTCCGACAACGTTACGATAAATCTTCCAATTGGCAAATACGACACGAATCAGCAGTCGATGTTTGTTGGGGCGATAGATAGTCTTCAGGCGAATGGGGGTACAGCGACTTTTGACGGAATTGTAGTGGCACTCAAAATGCTTCAAGACGAAATGAAGATAAATCCGGAAATCAAACCTTTGATCTTTGTATTAAGTGATGGGGAGACCAATGAAGGTCATTCACTGAATGATATCAGGGGTTTAATTGAAACCTATAAAATTCCGATTTACACCATTGGCTACAACGCAAATATTAAAGCGCTGGAGAGCATTTCAAGTATTAATGAAGCGGCTAACATCAATGCGGATACAGACGACGTAGTCTATAAAATCGGTAATCTGCTCAATGTCCAAATGTAAGCTAAACTTGTTAGGAGGGGTTCTATGTCTTTTACGATGGAAGTGGTAAGTCCGGAGAAATTGAAATCAGCGATTGAAGAACAGGTTAAACCTGAGCCACAGGAAGTAACGCAATTGAAGGAAATGGCAATAACCAATGTCTCGACGATCTTGGAGCTGGATTTAGAATCCTTGGAGAAGCGAAAAGAAGTGCTGCAATCCATAGACAGCTTCGGGATGAGCACCATGAGATCGTCTTCAGACAAGAACTCTCTTTTGCAAGTATCTGTAGGGAATTTATCGAAAACAGGGGATGAAGGCGGGCAAGTAGCTAAAGGATTAACGGAGCTGAACCTCCAGTTGAAAGATTTAGACCCAAGCGCAGTGGATTTTGCTAAAAGCGGTCTGTTAGGGAAGTTTTTTAACCCATTGCGGAGTTATTTTGCGAAGTATCAAAAAGCAGATGCTGTAATCTCAGATATTATCATTTCTTTAGATAAAGGCAAAACCGTATTGAAAAACGATAACACTACGTTAGAGTTCGAGCAGCAATCGCTTAGGGAGCTTACTAAGAAGCTACAAAAAGAGATTCAACTAGGAATGCTGATGGATCAGGAGATCGAATCTCAACTGGAAGCAGCTAAGCTACGTAATGAGTCCGAAGAAAGAGTAAAGTTCATAACGGAGGAGGTACTATTTCCTCTACGGCAGCGTGTGATGGATTTGCAACAGATGCTGGTTGTGAATCAGCAGGGAATTATGGCGATTGAAGTGGTCATACGAAATAATAAAGAGCTGATCAGGGGGGTGGACAGAGCTAGAAATGTTACGGTTTCGGCCCTGAAAATCTCTGTTACGGTGGCAAGTGCACTCTACAATCAACGAATCGTATTGAAAAAGATTGAACTCCTAAATCAAACGACCAATACGCTAATAAGCGGTACCTCAAAAATGTTAAAAGATCAGGGGGCGGCGATCCATAAGCAATCCCTTGAATCAAGTATTTCTGTAGATACTTTAAAACAAGCCTTCACAGATGTGCTGTCTGCTTTAGATTCGATAAGTACGTATAAGCAGGAAGCTCTTCCTAAAATGCGTGAAACCATTAACCAGTTCAGAGAGCTGGCAGACAGCGGTGAGCAGCAGATCGTGCGGCTGGAGAAGGGGAATAAGCTTGGTTTGTAGCTGTTGCAGTCTAAATCCATCCTAGCCTTTAGTCTGGTAAGACTCCGGTCCTAAGACTGTTTTTAGCCTTCTCTTTCTCACGTATAATGAGATTAATTGATAACGTGAGAGGAAGGACATAAGAAATGAACGATAAGTTGTACACAATGCCGATGGGAGCGTTAGATTCCATGCAGATTCCAGCAGAAGCGAAATCACAATCTAAACCCGGCAAACGTCGATCAAGTCCCAAGACCTATCGGAGTATTTTGTATTTTATAATCTCATTACCGATTACGATAGTATATTTCGTATTTATGGTGACAGGGTTAGCATTATCCATTGGATTAACCCCCATTTTCATCGGTATTCCTTTATTTTTTGCAGTAGCCAAAGGATTGGATTACATCGTACGATTTGAGCAAGAGTTAGTAAGATCATTGCTGGATATTCCTAGACCGAATGAAGAGCGTAGAACGGATATGAAGCAAGAAGGAGCAGGCTTCTTGCAACGAATGAAGTTAGGTTTTGATGGTGCAAAGTTCGCGCGTAACATCATGCTAATTATGGGACGGTTTGTATCCAGTATTATCTTCTTTTCATTAACCATAACCGTGGTAGCAGCTGCGCTTGGTCTAATTACACTACCTGTGCTTCATCAGATTTTTCTGCAAACGATGGATTTGAACATTTTGGAGAACAGTGTGTTTGCCTTATTTAATATCGACTGGACATTATCTCAGCAATACATTTCTTATGTTGTAGCGGGACTCGTTGTTGCCGTGATCGCAACATGGGTGATTAAGTCGTTGATGGATGTACAGCGTAGAATGTTGTTTGTATCTTACGAGGAAGAACGTCAGTATTAAACGGAAAGAAGCGTAGCTCTTCAAGAGCTACGCTTTTTATATTTACTATTTCTATCTTAATGAATTAGTTCACCGCTCAACAAGTTATTAAGCTTCTAAACAGTAGGCTTGTAGCTGCTTGCGCTTGTCTGCTGTCATGCCGAATTCCTGTTCGAGAAAAACCTCTACACTTTTATATCGCGCGTCGATGGCAGAGAAAATGGCTTCCATGAATTCTCTGCGTAATATAAGCGCAGCCATAACAGTATCTACTTCCTTCGGTGATAGATGTTGTGAGGCTTGCTTTTTTATTTGTTCATTCATAGGACCGAGTGTCTGATTGGAGAGCAAATAGTCTTCAATAATCGTCTCTCTCGGAACTCCGAGTGCTAGGAAGATGAATGCTGATCCAACGCCAGTACGATCTCTTCCACCGGCACAATGATGCAGGATACTAAATTCATCTGGAAGCATAATGGTTGCCATAAGTCGCTTAAAGGAAGGGTTATTAAAAGCCATATCCAAATACATATTAACCAAGAAGTCTGTCGTAAAATGTTCAAGGAACCCAGAACGAACCACATCTCTCATGTCTCCAGGAACCTCTTGCTTTAGCGCAGGTACACAAATGTTATTAACTCCTGGAATGACTGGATCTGGCTTTAAACGAACCTCTTCTATCCCTCGATAATCAAATATGGTCTTAATTCCAAGTGATTTAAAGAGCTTTATATCTTGATCGGTCATTCCTGTTAATTCGGCTGATCGAAAAAACAAACCGTATTTGACTTTACGGCCATCCGAGGTGGTGTATCCGCCCATATCTCGGAAATTGAGAATGCCTTTAAAGGGGAGTACACGATGCTTAGAATCTGTTTTTTCTAGTTTCTGGTTCATTTTCGTACCACCTTTGGTTGGTTATTGAATAGGCTATTCTAAAATGTAAAAAGGGTGTCGCTTAATAATAAAAGTGTGCCATTATTACTATATATAGTACCATGTTAAGTGCCAACAATCCGAAAGGATAGTGTGACATTTTACAAACTAATGTTATTACGCTGCATACGGAAAATTTCTAGTAGGAGTGTGTAAAATGAATTTAAAAGAAAAGTTGATATTAATAAAAGAAAATGACTACCAAGCAACTCCCGATACATTCCAGTTGATACAAGAAATGATACATAATATCGGTTCAGTGGATGCCGAGCTACGTGATGAGCTAATTTATACAACCTTATCATACTGGATTCCTGGAAATTCTCTTACTGAAAACGAACTAGAACAACTACTGCCCGTTATTTTGGATAACAACCATTTGCTTTTTAAGCTTGGCGAAATAAATACAGACTCGGTCTTCACTCGTTCTTTCTCTATGCTAGTCATACCCCTCCTTTTTATGAAGCATAAAGAATCGCCATTTCTCTCTAGAGAGCAAATTCTTCAGATAAAAGATAAGGTATTTTACAATGTACAAAAAGAACGAGATTACCGTGGGTATGATGAAGAAAAAGGCTGGGCTCATGCCATAGCTCATGGAGCAGATGCTTTAGATGATTTGGCTCAATGTTCCGAACTGGATGAAAATGACCTCTTAACCATCCTCGATTTGGTTTACGATAAGGTGACCATAACAGATCGAATATACTCTGATGGGGAAGATGAGAGAATGGTAAGATCCATAATTAGTGTTTTAAATAGAAAAATACTTAGTCAGACTTATGTAGAGCGATGGATTCAAAGTTTTGGTGAAGTGGAGAAAAATTCAGAATTTCTTCCTGCCTTTAGGCAAAAAAATAATATAAAGAACTTTTTGAAAAGCTTATACTTTCGAGTTAAGTTTTATAAAGTAGATGCCAATCTCTGCCCAACGATCGAGCAAACTTTATATAAAGTTGAGAAAGTATACTACTCCTAAGTGAACAATCCACTTGTGAAAAAATGTTCATAATCCCATATAAATCCTGTATAATGAGAAGTGTGAAAACGTTTGAACAATAATCAGGAGGGGTTCTATGCATTCAAGTGGATTATTTAAATGGAGCTTTTGGGGACTTGCTGTATTATTTTTGTTAGCGCTTTCGGGATGTTCCAGTAACGGAAATGTAAATGAAAAAGTTGCTACTTCACCAACCCCCACTCCAACGATAAGCAATACTTCTAATGCATCGGATAGCCCAACCAGTGTGGAGGTGGCAAAAGGTACCGTGGACATCGAAAATATAGGTGAGCGGAGAATATTTGTTTATTTGCCTGCAGGATATGAAACTGACAGCGAGCGTTATCCCGTTGTGTATATGCACGATGGGCAGAATGTTTTTAATACAAATACCAGCTCTTTAGGCAAAGAATGGAGAGTTGAGGAGATCATAGATCAGCTCGTTGCTGATGGAACTATGGAGAAGGTTATCGTGATAGGAGTCGCTTCAAGTGATGGATCAGAACGGGGAATGGAGTATGTTCCATTTCCGGATGAGTCTATTCCTTCGGATGGAACGAGTGCAGAGAAATTTACCCAATATTTTATCAATACAGTTATTCCTTATGTCGACGATGCTTATCGGACCATTCCCGATCGGGATCACCGTATGATTATGGGATCGTCATTCGGTGCTATTCAGGCATTGTGGATGGGTTATCAACATCCGGAGACCTTCTCAGCGATAGGGGCTTTATCCCCTGCCACTTGGGTAAGCAATGGGCGTATATTGGATGAGCTGGCGAAAGAGACAGAGAAGCCTGCATTGAAGATTTGGCTCGACATGGGTGTAACCGAAGGAATGCCAATTGATCCGCTTGTGAATGTATTAAAATCGAAGGGATTTGTATTAGGCAAGGACCTATTCTTTCAGATGGACCCTCTGGGTACACATGAAGAGAAGTCATGGAATAGACGTGTACATAGTCCATTGATTATGTTCGCCGGGAAAGAGGCTGTACAAAAGAGCAAGCTTGAAGTAAGCGACTATCTGACATTACTCTCACCGGAAGCACTCGATGTACGCCTTAATTTAATAGCCACTATGGATAATGGGATGGATTATACAATCCTTGACGGAGTTGGATATGAAGTGTTGAATCCTGAAGTGGGGCAGATAGATATGGCAGGTAAGGTGAGCTTCCTGAAACCGGAATCCTTGAAAGTTAATGTTTCATTTCAAGGTGTTACTGAAGAACATTTGGTTAACTATGAGCATTATGTAAAGGTATTTAAAGTTTATGTGAAATCTCTTGATGTTGACGAGAATGGGAATGAGTTCTCCATTAACCTGAAGGCTTCAGCTCGAAAAATTAATTCAACTCCTGAATATATCACAGCGCTAGTGAGGGCCGCTGAAAAAATCGGTATATATAAAATTAAGGAGATTCAGGAGGATGTAATTCGTATAATCTTTAATACGAAGTAGTCATAGAAATTCATATTTGAAATTCCTATCATCCTAACTAAGGGAAGCGGATTCCCCGGCTGATAATCAAGGAGTTTCTCTCTAATTCTTTAAACTAAAAGGAGCTGACCCCCTAAGTAGCATTTCCTACTTATGGAGTCAGCTATTTTTATCGTAAAATATACCCTCCATCCGGAAATAGGGTGCTTCCCGTAGTATAGTTATTAGTCATCAAATAAATGGTTGTATGTGCTGCTTCGTCGGCATGGCCAACCCTGCCAAGGATATTCATATCCGTATATTCATCGTAAGCTTTATCTCTAGTTTCCTGCTCTGCACCTTCCCAATTAAAGTTGGTATGAATGGTCCCTGGGGAAATGACATTTACCCGAATCGGAGCTAATTCTACAGCCAATGCTTTTCCCAGACTCTCAATCGCGCCGTTACAAGCTGCATAAGATGCACCGTCTGCAAGTGGTCGTTGACTGAATGCGCCAGACATCAGAACAATGGAGCCTTTAGGATTAATATATGGGATCGCGTATTTCACAGCATTATATTGAGGCCAGAACTTTGCATTAAAGCAGCTATGAGCAATCTCTAAGCTTGAAGTAATGGGTCCTCTAACATAGGAGGCGCCCGGAGTAAACAAATGATCGAAGTTGCCGATTTTTTCGAAAAAAGACTTTAAGTCTTCTTCATTTTGATTATCAAGCGAATGAATTTCGGTAGATTCGAGCCCTAGAAATTGTTGAGCTTTAGCTAGTTTATCTTGAGAACGACCGGCGATAATGACCTTTGCACCTTGGTCAACAGCTTGTTTGGCGGTAGCTAGACCGATCCCCGAACTTCCACCGATGATGACTACGCGTTGATTTTTTAATGAAATAGTAGACATGTGTATCTTCTCCGTTCATAGTGAAATGGACTTATTAATTTCTGTTTTTTATTATTAGATATAAAAGAGAATCTGCACAGTACGCACTTTGTTCGTACTAGGTACGATTGTTCGTACTAGCCGATTAGAAAACACAGCATATGGCTATCGAAAGAGGGGATCACATGGATTTGCTGGAACCGAGATTGACCGGAGTGCTAACAACGCTTGAAAAGATCGGTGGAAAGTGGAAGCCGCTTATTTTGTTTATTTTGCACGAAACGATTTGGTGAACTCAGGAGAATCATCCCAGCTGTCTCACAGGGAACATTAACTAAGCAACTCAGGGAGCTTGAAGAGGATCAACTTATCGATCGAGTTAGTTTTCATGAGCTTCCACTGAGAGTGGAGTACAGTATTTCAGAACATGGCAAATCGCTGATTACTGTTTTGGATAGCATGTGCGGCTGGGGAAGGATGCATCAGGAGTATCTAAATAATACAAATAAGTAGGAGGGTGGACCTTATAATAAATACTATTTTGCAGGAACCAACGGGTCAGACCTACAAGACATTGATACAGATTGCTATGGAAGTGTGTGATGAATTTATTTTGGTTAAACGTGATCAGATGGAGTTAGAGCCAGAAGGATATGAACTATTGGAAAAGCTTCAACCTTTTCTCAAAAAGATCATTAAAGATGATTATTGGCCGGGGACTCGGCTTATGGGGCATTATGCAGATATTTATTTTTTTCATTGTTCTCCTGAGGCGGTTGATTTTCTATTATCCTATTCCACCAGCTTATACTCATGGGTGCAGACCAGGCTGCCCGATGATCTTTGTTTTCTAAAACAGGGACTGCCTTGGTTAATCAATACAGCTCATGAGGGAGAAAGTCATGTTGTAACTGATGTAGAAGAGGAGCTTAACCGACTAGAGGAAAGCGGACTATTGTTCCGTGATTTATCTGTGTTTTACAATTAAAAAAAGAAATCAAAGAGGCGATGTTTGCAAAGACATGGTCTTTTTGTTGTACTGAAAAATCTTTTATAGACAAAAAAATCTACAGGCTGTAAACTATTTCCAAACGGGAGGTCTAGAAGTTGTAGACCAGCGGGAGGAGTATGGATGAAGGATCTCAGGCTGACCGAAATGGAAGGAAAATTTGCGGAATTAATTTGGAAGCATGAACCGATCCCGTCAGGGAATTTGGTGAAGTTATGTGAATCCGAGCTGAACTGGAAGAAATCAACGACATACACAATGTTAAAACGTCTTGAAGCAAAAGAGATATTTATTAATGATAATGGTGTTGTAGGTTCTCTTATCAAAAAGGATGACTTTTATGCGGAGCAGAGTAAGGAGTTCGTGCAGGAAACCTTTGGCGGTTCGTTACCCAAATTTTTGGCTGCTTTTACAAAGAGTCGGAAATTAAGCGACACCGAAATAGATGATGTTCTAAGACTAATCCACGAGCATAAGGAGGAGTAACGGTGGATCAGCTGTTTGGACATATTTTAAACATGAGCATTACAGGAAGTTATGTGATTGTGTTTATCATCGTGGCACGGCTGTTCTTAAGAAAAGTTCCCAAGATTTTCTCCTATGCCTTATGGTCTGTAGTTTTGTTCCGACTTCTATGTCCGTTCTCTATTGAGAGTATATTTAGTTTTATCCCATCTGAAGTACAGAACACACCTCTGAATAAGCAATTTACACAAATGCCCCAAATCCAAGAAGTAATAAATACATCTGACCAAGTCGTAAATCATATATCAACCGTACTTGTACCCACTGAACCTGCTACCTCAGCTGTTATAACCCCTGCAAACTCAACAGACGCATGGATTAACATAGGCCACTTTATTTGGTTGATCGGAATTGCACTGCTGTTCATCTATAGCATTGTTGCAACTGTTCGGCTCTCACGAAACTTAAGAACGGCAACACTTCTTTTTGAAAATATATACGAGCATAGCGGCATTACCACACCATTTGTATTCGGCTTACTTAAGCCTAGAATTTATCTTCCGAGCGGACTCTCCGCTAATGAAAAAGCTTATATCATCAAACATGAGCAAGTGCATATTCAAAGGAACGATCATATTATAAAACCTGTCGCGTTCGCGGTTCTGTGTTTACATTGGTTTAATCCATTGGTATGGCTTTCTTTTTATCTGATGAGTGATGATATGGAGAAGTCCTGTGATGAAAGCGTCATAAGACAGATGGGCAGTGGTATCAAAAAGGAATATTCGATCTCACTTTTGAACTTATCTACCGGAAAACGATTTATTGGCGGTTCACCGCTCACCTTTGGCGATAGCAACACGAAAGGGCGTATTAAGAATATTTTAAATTACAAAAAGCCTGCTTTTTGGGTTGTTCTAGTCGCAATCATTGTCGTGGCAGCATTGTGTGTGGGATTATTAAGCAATCCGAAAAATGATTCATTAACCGTAAAGGACTATGCCGAGCAGTTTATGGAGAAGAACATTACGAGTTATGAGAACAATTCAAATATTAAAGTGATTGACAGTAAAATTACTAAGCTTGAAAAAATAGCGTCCTTCGACGATCTGCTTGCCACATCTTTGGAAATTTGGAGTTTAGAATATCGCTTGAAGCCGGATGATCCAAGTAAGCTGACGATGACAGAAAATATGGTTGATGGTTTTATAACCGAAGAAGGAAGCATGGGCAAGCCAATTCTTTTATTCTCCACTCTGAATTCGACACCGCATTACTTGGGCGTAATCAAGAGCGGAGAGAATGATATGTCAACACCAGCCGGTCAGGAAATGGCAGTGCGTGTATTTCTTGAAGCAAACAATCAGCTTCCACATGAAACCTATATAGGGAATCACATGCTAGTGAAATTCCCCTTAACGACAGGTGAAACAAGCCAATTGTTGTTATCTCAGCCTGTTGTTCAAGGAGATTCAGGGATTTGGTGCGTGGAACGCTGGAAGGATACGAATGGGAATGAATATTACCATACCCCCCAAACCGATGGTACGATCGCTGAATATTATGCCCGTCTGCAGGCATTGGCTGATCAAGGGGAGGAGTCAGCTCTTCTTGATCCTTTACAGGTCGCTATGAATTATATAAGCAATGATATTGGAATGGGTCAGCATATAAAGCTGGATCAGCTAGTAGTGGATAATGAGGCTACAGCTGATGATTTTGCGATCACCCCCGAGAGTACGTTAAATGGATATGTTTTAAATCTTAGTTTGGAGAATAATTCCTTCGATTTTGATAACATTGAATGGCTGACGATGAAGGATTCTGCTCGTTTTAAAGGGCTGAATATTAATCCAGACGACGATATGCCTAATGGATTTTATATTCTCAACAAATATACGTTTACCGATCCATTAAAGGTTACAGATGAGACGAAATACTCCATAGTGGATGCTAATGTAGGTGCTCACAAAGAGGTTAGCAAGCAGGAGTTTATTGAATATTTCAAGCGGTATACAGATTTTGTACCACCGTGTGTGATAACTACAAGAGACGGATATGTCACCAGTATCACTGAGAGATATGTACCGTGAAATAGCTATGTATGAAAAAAGTTGAACTTATATTTATAGCGTAGAAGAACCCGCATTTGTTGCGGGTTCTTTTGCATGTTCTTCAGCATGTGTATCGGCGCTGGCTCGTTTACGTTACCTTCGGCACATTGTATTCGGTTTTTCGCATACATTTGGCTCGTTTACGTTATCTTCGGCACATTGTATTGGGTTTTTCGCATACATTTGGCTTATTACGTTATCTTCGGCACATTGTATTGGGTTTTTCGCATACATTTGGCTCGTTTACGTTGCCTTCGGCACAATGTATTCGGTTTTTCACATACATTTGGCTCGTTTACGTTGCCTTCGGCACAATGTATTCGGTTTTTCACATACATTTGGCTCGTTTACGTTACCTTCGGCACATTGTATTCGGTATTTCGCATACATTTGGCTCGTTTACGTTGCCTTCGGCACAATGTATTCGGTTTATCACATACATTTGGCTTATTTACGTTACCTTCTGCACAATGTATTCGGTTTTTCACATACATTTGGCTCGTTTATGTTACCTTCAGCACATTGTATTCTGTTTTTCGCATATATTTGGCTTATTTACGTTACCTTCAGCACATTGTATTCTGTTTTTCGCATATATTTGGCTCGTTTACGTTGCCTTCGGCACATTGTATTCTGTATTTCGCATACATTTGTCCGTAAGCTCGACTAAAACATGTATTCTAAGGATTTAAGGTCCGCTCGATCCGTCATTCCAAAGAGGCGTGTGCTTAATTAAAAACAGGGCTCTCCATGGTCAACAGTTGAATATAGACCCATCCCTTGAGCTCATTTCACATTTCTCCGCAATCTAGAAATTTTAAAAATTCTATTATAGCAAGCATAAACACCTTCGATGTTTTTATTAGGACGATTGAGTATAGGCCATTGCCAGACCCAACTATTTACGAAACTTATTCCGAACTACGACAGAGAGTGCATCTAGCTCGACAAGCTCTGCCAGAGCGTACGCCTATTGAAGACCAACCTGCTTTAGATGCAGTACATGTGACACGAATGCACCGCCAGTTCCATTTTCTTTTTTAATAATTACTTCACCTCCGGAAATTTCTCCCTTTATACTGATCTAACAATTTACAAAATTTCATAGATTTAAAGAAACCTATTGATAATTATTCTCACATGAATTATTATGATAACGATTCTCATTATCATTACTTTGTTGTGAAGAATGATAAATAAAATATAGATAGGGAGAGAGAACATGAATCAGAAAAAAGTTTTATTAGCAGGGGTATCAGCAGTTTTAGCTTTGAGTTTAGCCGCTTGTGGTAACAACGAGAAGGATAACGCAGCTTCAGAAAAAAGTGCAAATAATGCTGCAGTAGCAGCAGAGGGAAATGCAAATAGCAAAGGAAATGTGGCTCAGGAAGCAGTTGCCACTGAACAAACCATTACATATTTAGGTAAGGATTATGTAGTACCTGCAGAGATTCATAATATCGTAGCTGCTAGTCTTGAATCTATGGAAGATGCTGCAATTCTAGGCGTGAAACCAGTAGGGGTACTTGCTATAGCTGATGCCATTCCAGCTTATCTGTCAACGGAGTTAGCTGGCGCATCCTTAGTAGGGGATAAGTTTGCTCCAAGTAATGAAGCGATCCTGCAGTTAGATCCAGATGTTATTTTAGGGTCTTCCAAGTTTGGTGAAGATGTGTCAGGCGCACTTAATAAAATTCAAACGATGATTCCTTATTCACATATTTCAACAAACTGGAAAGATAATTTGCTCTTATTAGGCCAATTATCCGGTAAAACCGCAGATGCGGAAAAGATTATCAACGATTACGAATCTAAAGCCGCTGGTGCTAAGGCTGAAATTGGAGAAAAGCTGAAGGATCAATCCATTCTAGTGATTCGTATACGTCAGGGCAGCATGTGTGTATATCCTGCGGGCGTTTATCTGAATCCGGTTATATATGAAGATTTGGGTGCTGCCATTCCTGAAGTGATCTCCTCTACAGAGGCACAAGCGGAGCTTTCATTAGAAGCTTTGGCAGATATTAATCCGGACTATATTTTCTTGCAGTTTGAGACCAGTGAGAACACTGATAATGCAACAGCACTTGATGATTTGCTCAAGAACCCGATCTTCAAAAGTGTAAATGCAGCCAAAAACAATCATGTCTTTGTAAACGCAATTGATCCGTTGGCGCAAGGTGGCACGGCATGGTCTAAAGTTAGATTCCTGGATGTTGCAATTGAAAACCTGTTGAAGTAAAACCGAAGGTGCGATGAATGAGATGAATACGAAAAATTGGAAAGTTATATTGATCCTATCAACTTCTCCATTATTCATCGTATTAGCAATGGTTGTATCCGTCTTATATGGTGTTAAGGATATTAGCATAGTAACAATTTGGCAGGCGATTACACACTTCGATGCGAATAATGTGGACCATAACATTATTATGACATCTAGATTTCCGCGTGTAATCGCTGCTTTATTAATTGGAGCGGCCCTGGCTGTTTCGGGGGCGTTAATGCAAGGCGTAACACGTAATTATCTTGCATCACCATCGATTATGGGAGTAAATGACGGATCGGCATTTGTTATTACGTTGGCTATGGTGTTTTATCCTGGATTATCGAATGTTCAGATGATTCTTTTATCTATGATGGGTTCAGCCATCGGAGCGGGTTTGGTTTTCGGATTTGGCTCCCTGGTGAAAAACGGCTTATCTCCAGTCAGACTAGCCATTATTGGTACAGTAATTGGCACTTTTTTAAGTAGTATTGCCTCAGCAGTAGCGATGTTTTTTCAAGTCTCACAAAATGTTAGCGTTTGGTATAGCTCGAAAATACATACCGTAAATCCAGATATGCTAATGTTATCAATTCCTTTTATTATCGTTGGATTGCTCTTGGCGGTTAGTATTTCTAAATCTGTAACGGTTGCCTCCCTAGGGGATGAAACGGCGGTTAGCTTGGGTCAACGGACAAAATGGGTGAAAATCATCAGTATTCTATCTGTTGTATGTCTAACAGGAACAGCGGTGGCTGTAGTAGGTAAGATTGCCTTTGTAGGTCTAATCATTCCTCATATTACACGTTTTATCGTAGGTATCGACTACCGCTTCATCATTCCTTGCTCGGCAGTGATTGGGGCTGTTTTTTTAGCGTTTTGTGATGTCATAAGCCGGTATATTAATTTTCCGTTTGAGACGCCAATTGGCGTTGTAACAGCCTTTATTGGAATCCCGTTCTTCCTTTATTTAATTCGGGTTAAAGGGGGAGAGCAACGTGGATAGAGGAAGGATACAGTTTAGTCGCTATCTATTGACGCTATTGGCTTTTATCCTGCTAACACTTGTGGCGGGGTATTTTCATCTTACGAATGGTGCTTTTGATATGTCTGTCATGGATGTGATAAAAACGCTGCTGCGAATAGATCCCAATCCTAAATTTGACCTCGTTATTTTTCAATTTCGACTACCACGGATCATTATTGCCTCATTAGTAGGTATAGGTCTGGGGATAGCTGGAACGGTCATTCAAGGCATTACCCGAAACGGGCTGGCTGATCCAGGTATCCTCGGAATTAATGCAGGTGCGGGAGCTGCCATCGTTGCGTTTATGTTTTTCTTTCAAATGTCGGGGGCAACTTTTTTTAAAGAAAGCTGGTTCTCGATATTAGCCATGCCGCTCTTTGGTTTTGTGGGGGGGCTTGCTGCAGTTGCGGTGATCTTTATTTTCTCATGGAGAAATGGTGCACTTGATATGCAACGTTTGATATTGACGGGGATTGCAATTAGCAGTGGTTTTGGTGCGTTGTCGTTGTATCTTTCTCTAAAAATGAATGCAAGTGATTATGAAATGGCCGCGGTTTGGAGTGTTGGAAGTATTTACAGCGCGAACTGGACTTATATCATTATGATCGCACCTTGGGTGCTTATTTTAGGATTTGTGATGTATCGAAAAAGCTATTTGCTCAATTATTTTCAATTGGAAGACTCCAGTACAAAAAGCTTGGGAATTTCCGTAGAAAAAGAAAAGCTGATCTTTCTGTTATGCAGTGTGGGGATCGTAAGTGTCTGTGTATCTGTATCCGGTTCTATAGGTTTTATAGGATTGATGGCTCCTCATATCGGCAGAAGATTAGTAGGGAATAATCACCGTTATATTATGTTATCTAGTGCGGTGGTTGGAATGTTTTTGCTGGTGATCTCGGATTATTTTGCCAAAACGTTATTTCAGCCAGCAGAGTTACCTGTGGGGATAGTCGTTTCGATTATTGGTATTCCTTATTTCTTATATTTATTAGCAAAGTCAAGAGTGTAGGGGAGAGCGAGCAGCACATATGTCAACACAAGTTGAACTCGAACGCACAGAATCATGGAAGCTAGAATCTCAGTATATGGGCTACACGTATGATATAAAGGTCTCAATTCCGAGAGAAGAGGCCCCTGAGAATGGATTTCCCGTCTATTACATGCTCGATGGTAATTCATATTTTCAATTGGGCCGGGATGTCGTGAAATTGCAATCCAGAAATGCTCCAAAAACTTTGATAGCACCGGCAATCGTGATTGGCATTGGACATTATGGTTCAGATGAAGAAGTCTCTAAAAGAAGATTTTATGATTTCACGCCGCCTGCAAAGCAGTATGTATATCCAGATCGATTAAAAAATGCTGATATAGGGCCACATGGGGGTGCTGAAAAGTTCCTATCTTTTTTAGAGTTAGAATTAATGCCACGTGTCTATGAAAAATATAATGTCGATCAACAGAAGCAAGCCTTGTTTGGTCACTCACTAAGCGGGTTATTTGTTCTCTGGACGCTATTTACTCGAGCGGAGCTATTTCAGTATTTTTTGGCTTCCAGCCCTTCGATTTGGTGGAATGATCATGAAATTCTGGCGTATGCGGACCAGTTCTATAACAAGGCTCAATCGATAAGAACCGTGAACCGAAAGCTACTGATCACAGTAGGCAGTGAAGAGGCGTTTATGGTCGATGACGCTAAGATATTATTTTCAAAAATGAGTGAGTTTGCTTTGCCTAATTTACAGGTTGAGCATTACGTAGCGCCAGATGAAAACCACGCGTCAGTTGTGCCGACCATCATGAGTAGAGCGTTCCGTATGTTGAACCGTTAAGGAGGGGGATATGACGAAAATGATGTTAGGAGAACTTACTACTTTCGAACATATGGGGCGACAAATTACTATGTTTCTCCCTAAAGCATATCATTTGTTTCCTGAACGAAACTTCCCGGCGGTTTTCTTACAGGATGGCGATTTCTTGTTCAAAGAGTCGATTGCTGATATAGAAAGGGATGTGGAGGAGGGGATTACAGAACCGGTTATTTTTATCGGGATTGATTCTCAGCTTCGTAATAATGAATATACGCCTTGGGAAATGCCCGCTCTTTTTAAGGATTGGTCCTTTGGGGGGAAGGGTGATGATTATCTGAATTACGTCTATCAGGATCTAGTACCCTATATAAAAAGTTTATTTCGCATCTCCAATGAGCCGAAGAAATTAGCTTTAGGCGGTGTCTCACTAGGTGGATTAATAAGTCTGTACGCGATGTATAAAAATGAGGATGTTTTTAATAATTTTATACTCATATCTGCATCTGTGTGGTTTAAAGATTTTATACATTACATGGAGAATACAAGGCTAGATAGGGAGTACTGCGTCTATATGTATGTTGGTGAACAGGAAGGTATCCTCAAGACGAATGCGCAGAAGGACATGGTGCCTAATAGCAAACGTGCTTATGATATTTTAAAAGGGAAGATAGATGGAGCAGATCAACGGGTGAAGTTTGAGACAGATCCGTTGGGGACACATCATGATACGTTTTTCCTGCAATATTTTCCGAATAGCATCAGGTACTTATTTCCCGCAAAATGAATAAAGGGAAGAGCATAGGGAGTATCCTTGCGTTCACCTATTTATCGTTTTTAATTTACAAAATATATTTTTAATGGCAATATAATCAAGAGAGCGTGTGTGAACGATCCTGTTTCACTATTTCATGAGTACTTAGCGATCTTACTGATATGTTTCGAAAAATGGAGGATGAGCCATGCAGAAGTATAGGTATTGGGTCGCTGGTATTCTGATAATATTGGCAGGTGTGTTTATTATTTATTTTAGTAAAGAAAATGAGATTAAAACAGTAACTGTGAATGAAAATGCTGCTCAGACAACGGAGATAACAGAAGCTTCTACAAATGAACCTAGCATGATTCCTGATGATGACAAGGTAGCTATAACAGATTTATCTGCCAAGTATAAAGAACTGGGTTTAATTGATGCGCATAATCATGATGCCAGTGGTCTGAAATATTTGGGCATGTTGAGGACGTGGAAAGATATAGGGGTGCAGCAGGTTGTTATGTTTGGAGATGTATCGGAGCCTAGCGCCATCCTTACAGATAAATTTGCATGGAAGGCTTATCAGAAATATCCCAATATAATTATTCCGTATTTTTCGGGGTTTGATTTGCATGATCCGGAAAGTCTTAAAGTCGTGAGGAATAATTTAGAAATGGGTTTTTTTGGTCTGGGTGAAGTGGTAGGCGCTTCTACGATGTCTCCAGTGGTATCCAAGGTGGCATGGAAAGCTAATGATCCTATGGATGGTTATCTTCCGCAAATCTATGATATTATCGCTGAATATAAAGCACCGATCTTATTGCATATTGATCCGCCAAACGGTGTTGCTGTCGCCAAACTTGAGCAAGCGTTGGAGGAACATCCGAAGACTATCATTATTTTTGGACATATCAATGCCTATAATACTCCTGAAGAGATTGACCGGTTGTTGTCCAAGCATCCCAATCTTTACGCTGATTTTTTTGCTGGTTTTTCCGTTTATAACGTTGAGGGTGGAAATAATCCCGAGCAATTTATTCCAGTTATGAAGAAGTTTCCGGATCGATTTATGCTCAGCACAGATTCCGGTTATGGGATTGGCAGTGAGAAAATTGCAATTGATGCGATGTACCAAATGCTTGATCTGCTCGATGATCCTGGGCTTGCCCGAAAAATAGCTCATGACAATTTGGATGGGATCATCAAAGCTCAACCGGCTACGGATACTCAGCTTGAGTTAATCCGGAAGCTAGAACAAGAAACTGGAACGATCTATCATGTAGAGAATTTGTCAAAGGCTGAAGCTGGACAAATTTTAGCAGAAACCAATTAGATGTGAGTATACACAGGGATAAAATAGCAATAGGACGAAGCAGCAATAAGCACTCTGCATCGTCCTATTTTTCACATATATATTAGATTACCAACTTATTTAAGCTGCTGATGCTCCGTTCATGTCTTCTTAGTTGCTCTTTTGTAAATTCTCAAGATGTACGTCCAGATTATCAAAGGTTTGTGAAATACCCGGTAGCATACCCATATCGATCACTTGTTGTAGCGCTTCTGGAGAGGCATATTTCCCGGTGTTAACCAACTTCGTTTGACCATCCAGTTCGATAAAATCTAGTTGGACTAGTGTTTCAGGCAGATCTTCTGAAATATTACCTTCTGCATCTGAGAACCAGTCTGTGTAAATAATTTGCTCCGGGATCGTAATTTCCCGATAAAGCGCCTTGCCCCAAGACTCCATGCCGTAGAAATCACCTTGATTCTTATCCTCACATTTCATGCAATAATGCCAAGTGCCTCCTGGACGAAAATCGACATGGCATACAGGAAGCGTCCAACCTTTTGGCCCCCACCAATGCTTCAAATGCTCAGCCTCAGAAAAAGCCTTAAAAACTAGCTCACGCGGAGCTTTAAAAATACGCTCTAATATTAAAGTGCTGCCTTCAACTTTGGATACTAGTTGGTTAGTTGGGTTAGAATTTGTCATTGGATAGATCCTCCTCGATTATATTTCCTTATCTAATTTCTTGCTTTGTAGCTTCTGCAAGTAATCATCCAGTCGATCATAGCGTTCCTCCCACATATGGCGGTAGGATTCTAACCAAGTGTCTAATTCCATAAAAGGGTCTGGGCGGAGCTTGCAAATGCGCCGATTAGCAACAGCTTGAACTTCAATAAGTCCCGCTTCGCTGAGAACTCGCAAATGCTTGGATGCTTGAGGCTGCCGTAGCTGAAGACTATCCGCGATTTCTCCAACGGTTAAGGGATTGTCGCGTAATAGATCAACGATCTGCATACGATTAGGCTCAGCTAAAGCACTCATTACTTTAGTATTCATAAACAAGTATCACTTCGATTCATTGAATTCATCCGCCAATTTAATATACCATATGGAGAATATTCTCGTAAAGGAATAATTAAAAAATCTATATTTCTATAAGGGATTACGAAGTTTATGTTGTTAGAAATTTGAAATAATACAGTGAATGAGAACTTCAATAGAAGGGCATAGTACAAGCATTACGAAGAAATAAGTTCCATGACAACCATCAAACTTTACAATAAACATAGGAATAGATATAATTAAGTATAACTTATCAGGTTTTGAATTACGTAAGGGGCCTAACGCCAGTAGGCTCCTTTTGTTTTTCTTAGCCTTGTAACAGGAGGGTGAAGGTCATACACAATGAAAAAATCATGGTTTGTGTTCATTATGGTCCGCATGGGGAACGTTTAATCCGGCGTGGTGTCCAATTGTCTGAAATAATAGGGGCGCCATTGTTTGTATTAAATGTCGATAGTTCGGACATTGATGAATATAATCAGAGCAAAGAAATGTATATGACGGTCTGGAAACGTCTTGCCGATGAAGCTGGCGCAGAATTTATCATTCGGAAACGTGAAGGCCGGAAAACAACAGATATTATTGTAGAAGTTGCTGAAATGAATGAGGTTACACAGATCGTCATCGGACAATCTGCTCAAACTCGATGGCAGGAGCTTACCAAACGCAATTTCGTCAATGAACTCATTGGTAAAATGAAAATGATGGATCTGCACGTCGTGGCCGTTCAGCGGATGCGCGCCGGTCTGGAAGAAACCCATGAGGAAGGCGTTATCGCCTACCTGGTCAAAAATGGGGATGAGTATCAGCTCAGTGATGAACCCAAGGGAGAGTATTCGCTTAAAGGGAAGTTCTTTCACGAACTACACACCGAATTTGAGAACGGTTTATTCAGAATTGAGCAAGAAGATGGAAAGGCTAGATATTTGCATATTTGTGATGGCACATTAACCGATACTTTATAATCGGGAGTGCTCTTATCACATGAGGGCCTTTACTTTAGGCCCTTCCAATCATATGATCTTTGGCTTTTGGTAAAAAAGTAAGTACTAAAGTTCACAACTTGATAAGCTCAAGTGGAAAAGGAGGACTGCCTTTGCTGCATGTAATCATACTTGTTCCGTTTCTAATGGCCTTAGTAATCGCACTTTTGACCAAGAGGGCATCCAACCTTCATAGAGGATGGTTTGTTTTCCCCGGTTCGCTCGCATTGTTTATTTATTTTTTAACCCGGATTCCCGTTATTAAGGGTGGGGAATTGGGTTATGAAACGATTTCTTGGATTCCTTCACTAGGAATTGATTTGGTTTTCCATCTGGATGGATTAAGTTTACTGTTTGCTTTGTTAATCACTGGAATGGGTAGCCTTGTAATTATCTATTCAATTTTTTATCTGGACCGACGAAAAGAAGCGTTGACACCTTTTTATATTTATCTAATGTTGTTTATGGGTGCGATGCTTGGCGTTGTACTTTCGGATAACTTGATGGTGTTATACGGTTTTTGGGAATTAACAAGTGTTTCGTCATTTCTGTTAATTGCTTTTTGGCATCGGAGGCAAAAATCGCGGTATGGTGCTCTGAAATCAATGCTGATTACCGTATTCGGTGGTTTAGCGATGTTTGCCGGTTTTTTGATGCTGTATGTAATGACAGGCACCTTTAGTATTCGGGAAATTTGGAGTGAGGTTGGCGATATCAGTGGGCATGCGTTGTTTATTCCAGCGATGCTACTAATTCTGTTAGGCGCATTCACTAAATCAGCTCAGTTCCCGTTCCATATCTGGCTGCCGGATGCCATGGAGGCACCGACACCCGTTAGCGCGTATCTTCACTCGGCAACGATGGTTAAAGCCGGATTGTATCTTGTCGCCCGTTTCAGCCCTATTTTTGCGGGGCAATATGAGTGGTTCTGGATTGTGTCAGGCGTCGGTTTGATCACCTTGATTTATGGTTCTATCCAGGCGATGAAGCAGACGGACCTGAAGGCTCTATTAGCCTATTCAACAATTAGTCAACTTGGACTGATTATGGGATTGCTGGGAATGGGATCGGCAGCGGCATTTTATATAGGAGAAGAAGCTGTCTTTTATACTGCTGCAACAACAGCGGCTATCTTTCATCTTATTAACCATGCCATCTTTAAAGGCTCGTTGTTTATGATGGTCGGTATAGTTGACCATGAGACAGGTACCCGGGACCTGCGAAAGCTAGGCGGACTGATTTCCATTATGCCGGTTACCTTTACGATAGCGATGATCGGCAGTTTCTCCATGGCTGGTTTGCCGCCATTTTCGGGTTTTTTAAGTAAAGAGATGTTTTTTACAGCTGTCCTGAATATCCGTAACTTGGATATATTCTCTATTCCCTCGTTGTTTACGCTCTTCCCGGTTTTGGCCTGGATTGCCAGCGTCTTTACTTTTGCATACAGTATGATTTTGGTATTTCACACCTTTTTCGGAAAATATCAGCCTGAGAAGCTGGACAAAAAACCGCATGAAGCCCCATTTGGACTTCTGCTTGCCCCGTGCCTGCTTGCAGTGCTGTCTATATTTATCGGTTTTTTCCCGAATATATTATCTAAAACTCTTATTATCCCTGCAATGAATGCTATTCACCCCATCTTGCAGACCGGAGAGCCCTTTGTAGTGAATATCCATTTCTGGCACGGATTTACACCAGAAGTATGGATGACACTTGGCGTTGTGATTCTTGGTATTACTGTATACCGAATCTATGGCCGCTTAAGTCTGGTCGATAAAGAATGGGGCAGTGGCTACACTTTAAATCATGTCTATGACGGAGTAATCCGGCTGGTTGAGAAATTCTCTAGATGGGTGACTGGTTCTTACATGACTGGTTCCATGAGACATTATTTAATGTATATTTTTTCCTTCTTGATCGTAACGATTTGTGGAGTCGTATGGTATTCAGATGGAATCACACTAGGTACGACTGAGTATACTCCGTTTTCTTTGTTTGAAGTTATTGCTGTAATGGTTCTGCTTCTAGGTGCTTTGGCTATTCCATTTGTACGCTCCAGAATAACAGCCATTTTGTTAACAGGAATGGTTGGTTATATGGTTACTTTGCTCTTTGTTCTGTTCCGAGCTCCTGATCTGGCGCTTACGCAGATGATAGTTGAAGTGGTATCTGTTACCTTGTTCCTGCTATGTTTCCGGCATTTGCCTAGGTTGGAAAAAGAGAAGCTCAAACCTCGTGCGCACTTGCTTAAACTAATTATTTCCATCGGGATGGGCGTAACAATGACCTTGGTTGCACTTGCTGCTTTAGGTAGTAGTCCATTTGAATCCATTTCGAAATATTATGTGGAGAATAGCTATACTCTGGGTGGCGGTAAAAATATTGTTAATGTTCTGCTCGTTGATTTCCGCGGCTTTGATACCATGTTTGAAATAACAGTACTAGGCCTCGCCTCACTTGCTATTTATTCCATGATCAAGCTGCAGTTGGATGCAGATTCAGCTGCTGAACAACTGAAGAGAGCTGTTAAATATAATAAGCCGCGTTATTCTCGAAGTGATGATGTGTTGCTGCAATCAGTAGCTAAAGTAGCATTCGTTATCATTCTAATATTTTCGCTATATCTGTTTTTTGCCGGTCATAATAATCCGGGAGGCGGATTTATTGGAGCTTTGATGGCTTCTGCTGGTTTGGTACTACTCGCAATTACTTTTGGAATGGATATGGTTGAGAAGGTGCTGCCTATTAATTACCGTAAGTTAATCGCGATCGGGATTTCCATTGCTTTTCTTACCGGTGTAGGCTCATTTATATTCGACGTACCGTTTCTGAGCCAAACGTTTGGATATTTCCAATTGCCGCTTATGGGCAAAACAGAACTAACCACTGCAATGTTCTTTGATCTCGGTGTTTTTCTAGCTGTAATTGGTGTCACAATGAATATCATATTTACGATCGGGAGGGATAGCTAATGGAGCTTGTTGTTGCCTTGGCGATCGGCGTATTGTTTTCTGTAGGTGTTTATCTAGTCCTTTCCAAAAGCTTGCTGCGCATCCTACTGGGTACTAACTTAATTACCCATGGTGTTCATTTATTGCTGCTGACGATGTCGGGTCTCAAGACAGGTGCTCCACCATTGCTAGGTGAAAAAGCGGAGGCATATGTAGATCCGTTACCTCAAGCGCTTATTTTGACCTCCATTGTAATTAGTTTTGGAGTAACAGCATTCTTCATTGTTTTGGCATATCGGACTTACCGTTCGACGGGTACGGATGATGTGGAAGGCACCAAGGAGGAGAGACAATGAACAACTTGCTAGTGCTGCCTCTGCTGATTCCGGCCTTTACGGCAGTTATACTGATTTTTCTAAAAGAACGAGTGGATCTGCAACGTATTATCAGTGCGGTTAGTGTATTTATAAATATCTTGGTTGCTGGAATCATTGTGTACCAGGTAAGTACAAAAGGCATCCAGACCCTATATATGGGTGGATGGCTTCCGCCTTATGGCATTGTGTTTGTTGCTGATATGTTTGCAGCACTACTTGTGCTAATTGGTGCCATTGTTGGTGCGGCTTGTCTGTTTTTTTCCTTCGCGAGCATTGGGGAAGAAAGAGAACGGTTTTATTACTATCCGTTTTTCCATTTTCTATTAACTGGGGTGTTCGGCTCGTTTCTCACCGGAGATCTGTTTAACTTATTCGTTTGCTTTGAGGTGCTGTTAGTTGCCTCGTACGCACTAATTGTACTTGGTGGCTCCAAAGGTCAACTGAGAGAGACGTTAAAATATGTGTTAGTAAACGTAATTTCCTCTTCCTTGTTCGTAGCGACGCTTGCTTATTTATATGCCGCGACAGGAACACTGAATATGGCGCATCTATCTATGCGTGTAGCTGAGGCGGGACAAGGCGGAGTAATGAATGTCATTGCGGTCCTGCTGCTGATCGTATTTTCGATAAAGGCAGGGTTGCTGCTCTTTTTCTGGCTTCCGGACTCTTATAGCGCGCCACCTGTGGCTGTTAGGGCACTGTTTGGGGCATTGTTAACGAAAGTGGGATTGTATGCAATTACACGTACCTTTACATTGATTTTTGTTCAAGATCCGGGTCTCACCCATACACTGATTGCCTGGATGGCGGGAGCGACGATGATACTTGGTGCAATCGGTGCATTGGCTTACAATGATCTGAGCCGAATATTTAATTATAATATCATCATCAGTGTTGGATTTATCGCTTTTGGGATTTCTGTTGCGACTCAGGATTCGTTAAATGGTGTAGTGTTTTATTTAATGCATGACATGGTTGCTAAAGCATTATTATTCTTCCTGGGTGGGTTGATTATCTCAGCATCGGGCACCGACCGTTTAAAAGAAATGGGTGGTTTAATCCGACGTTATCCGTGGACCGGCTGGATGTTTTTTGTACTGACTTTGGCGTTGGTTGGTGTTCCACCACTTAGTGGTTTCGCTGGAAAAGTGATGATGGTACGTAGTGGATTTGGACAGAATCACGTAGTTCTGGCGCTTATTGCACTTGCATCCAGCTTTATCGTGTTATATTCCTTGATCAAGGTATTCCAGCAGGTATTTTGGGGTGGAGAGAAAAGGGAAGAACAAGTCAAACCGCTTCATTATAAAGCTATGATGGCACCGGCAGCTGTTCTGTTCGCGATTGTAATTCTGATGGGTGTAGGTGCTGAGACGGTAAACGGATATGTCAGTCAAGCCGGAGCTGTACTGGCTGATCCAGCATTATACATTAACGCTGTCATGAAGGAGTAGATACTATGGCTTTTCAACTATTATTGAATTTCATGATAGCATTCCTGTGGATGTTTCTGCACAATGACTGGACTGGACCGCGTTTCGTCATTGGTTTCCTGCTCGGTATACTCATTCTACTCGGAATGCGGCGCTTCTGGCCCAGGTTATATCTTGGTAAAGTGTGGGCGATTATTAAGCTAATCCTGTTGCTGCTGCGGGAGCTGGTCGTTTCTAGTTATGTAGTGGTAAAAGCCGTTCTAAGACCGGAGCTTAATATACGTCCAGCTATCCTCAAATATACTACAGAGCTGAAATCGGATTGGGAAGTGGCAACGTTAATCACGATGCTCTGCCTGACTCCCGGATCGGTAGTGCTTGAAGTTTCGGATGATAATCGGACTTTGTATATTCATGCTATGGATGTTGATGACCCTGCACAGTTCAGAGCCAATATCCGTGATACCTTTGAGCGTGCGATACAGGAGGTGACCCGCTAATGATCCATTTTATTCTTATGATATCCATTACGATCATGGCTCTAGCTATCGGCGTATGTGCTTGGCGTTTGGTGAAAGGACCTTCTTTACCTGACCGGGTGGCTGCACTGGATACGATCGGAATTAATCTGCTAGCCATGGTAGCCGTTTTATCTGTTTTTCTCGAAACGCAGGCCTTTATAGAAATTATTTTGTTGATTGGAATTCTTTCCTTTATCGGAACGACAGCCTTTGCTAGATATATCGAAAGGGGAGTGGTGCTAGAACATGGAAATGATCAAGACTGCAGGTGAGCTGCTGTTTGCCTTGTTAATTCTAATGGGGGCATTGCTTAGCGCCGTAAGTGCTATTGGTTTGATTCGGCTCCCTGATGTTTATCTAAGATCACATGCTGCCGCCAAAAGTGCGACTCTCGGTGTTTTATGTGTCTTGGTCGGGGCGTTTCTATATTTTGCATTATTTCAGGATCATATTAGTGCAAAGCTATTACTAGGGATTGTCTTCGTATTTATAACTGCACCTTTATCCGCCCACCTAACAGGCAGAGCGGCGTATCGTTCCGGTGTTCCTCATTGGGATCGAAGAATTCAGGATGATTTAAAAGAGGTGCTGGAGAAAGAGGAAGTTATACCAGCAACCCCTGAACAGGATATACCTCAAGAACAAAGGTAGAAGACCTAGGAATGAATCTTGATTTTCAATAACAACAGCAATAACTGTAACAAACCCGCGTTTGCACGCGGGTTTGTTTTTTTATTCATGGAGTATTATTCTTTTGTTAACATCTCAACGTACTGATATTTTACCCTCTCCAGCAAGCCTGCGCAGCACCCTCGGAAGACACTCAATATCTGCTTCAGGAATGTCTAATTGAATACCATAATGGAAACCGTCTTGCTGTTCTCTATTCCATTTCAAGATTCCCTCTAAGTAAATAGATTCATCTGTAAGATCCATTTCCATACCAATCCGAACCAGATTATTTTCTGGATTAATGTTGAGGGGTAACGATAGGTGGCAGCCTGTTCGACTGATGTTAAATAGTACAGCTCTTACAGGCTTAGAAGGAACCTGAATTCCGTTAATACTAAGAATATGAAGATCAAGGGTTACAGGTTCTTTAAGGGTATATCGAAAAGGTTCATTTCTGCGATTAGTGTTCATATGCTCCTCCATACTTTTCCATCTCATTTAAATTATCGACAGAAAAGCAGGATTTGTGAAGAGCTATTAAACATAATTACGTTTCGAAGTTACAGAATTGCCTACCTGATTATTTGATTTTATCGTAATAATGTAAGTATTTCTTTTACAGAATTATCTACAAATGATCTTTCAGGACGAGATTTCATGATTACAGTAAGTCCAATTAAGGATATGACTAGGGTCTGCGCTAAACTCTTTGCATTAATAGTGGGATCAAGCTCACCTGAGCGCAAACCTCGATCAATCGTTTCTTGAAATATTACCGAGAGATACATCTGGTGTTCTCTTGTTAGGACCTCGAATTTCTCATCATGGGGTGAAAGTTCAACCATCGAATTAATGCAAAAGCATCCCCAGTTCGGATTTTGCCCATATTCTTTTTCTACCATATTTTCAAAGAAGGCACGGAAAGCTTCTTTAACAGAAGAACTGTTTTGAAGTTTGTTCCGAATATAGGCTGCATGAGAACTTGTATATTTCCGCAACGCAGCTTCAAATAGTCCTTTTTTGTCTCCGAAGGTTGAGTAGATGCTTGGCCGCTGGATACCCATTCTTGATGTCAGGTCGCTCAAAGAGGTAGCTTCAAACCCTTTTTCCCAAAATACTTGCATAGCTGCATCCAATGCTTTTTCCTCATCAAATTCGCGTGGTCGAGCCATAGTAACTTCCTCTTTTCATATCGAACGGTATGATATGATTTTATGGTGTGAAAACCATTATGTCAATATGAAATGGAAGTATAAACAGTTAAGTTTTAATAAATTCTCTTGCCCTATAAAGTATCTATTGACAGTTATCTTTTTTTAGAGTTATATTTGGCAAACATAATTACGTACCGTTTAGTATGTAATTTGAAAATTTGATAAACGTTAATCAGGAGGCGTTATTTTTGGGGGAATCTGTTGAGGAATCGAAAGCTATTATAGCGGATCAAACAGTCAAAAAAGCTGAAAAAGTACAAGGAGGGTTTAGAGCGTCGGAACAAGTGCCTGTATCAATAATATCTCGTAATGTGGCACTTTTATTTTCTATTGCCTGCGGAATAGTAGTTGCTAACATATATTATGCGCAACCTTTACTGGACGCTATAGCGAACGAGTTTGGTATTTCTCATTCATTCGTTGGACTTGTTATTACAATCACTCAAATTTTTTATGCACTTGGACTGTTATTACTAGTGCCACTGGGTGATCTATTAAATCGGCGTTGGCTGATCGCAGGACAGATGCTCCTATCCGTATTGGCTTTAATTGTCGTTGGTACTGCCACCAGCAGTATAGTGTTATTCATAGGTATAGCAGCGGTTGGGTTTCTTGCCGTAGTGACACAGACGCTCGTTGCATTCGCGGCAACTTTGGCTGCTCCAGCTGAACGTGGGCGTGTCGTTGGTGTTGTGACAAGTGGAATCGTAATTGGTATTCTACTGGCGCGAACTTTCGCTGGCATATTAATGGATTTAGCAGGTTGGCGTTCTGTCTACCTTGTTTCCGCGGTATTAACACTAATCATGGCATGTGTATTGTTTCGGGTGCTGCCACATTATGAGCACAAAAGAGAATCATTATCTTACCTACAGTTGATTCGTTCAATGTTCACGTTGTTTGCTCAGGAACGAACTTTTAGAATCCGTGCTGTACTAGGCATGATGATTTTTACAGCTTTCAGTATATTATGGACGTCTCTAGTATTACCTCTCAGCGCCCCACCGTTTTCCCTTTCACATACAGCGATTGGAGCGTTTGGTCTCGCAGGTGTTGCAGGCGCTTTAGCAGCAGCGCGAGCAGGTCGTCTCGCCGATCAGGGTTTAGGGCAGAAGACTACCGGTGTAGCCTTGATTCTTTTGCTCATATCATGGTTGCCCATAAGTTATGTTCAACATTCGCTTCTTGCATTAATCGTTGGTATTATCCTTCTTGATCTTGCAGTACAAGCCGTACATGTCACCAATCAGAGCATGATTCTTACTTTGCGGCCTGAGGCACGCAGTAGGCTTACTGCCGGCTATATGATTTTCTATTCCATTGGCAGCGCCACTGGGTCGATTGCATCAACCAGTATCTATGTTTACTTTGGCTGGAACGGAGTGAGTTTGTTAGGTGCAATTGTGAGTGCTTTGGCTCTTCTATTTTGGTCATTAACAAAGGAGTAACCCGTAGGGATGAATAGTAACGCCGATCTCGCGAAGGTAGTTGGGAAGACTTGGTGTATTAATAGGTACAATTTCTAAGCTTAACGCTCCAGCCAAGGCTATAGTGGTTCATATCGCCTGGCTGTGGAGCATTCGAAAAGGGCAATTCAACATGAAGAATAAACACAAGCTCAATTAGATCTATTGATGAATGAATTCGTGAATAATTTGACGGAAGTATTCGTGATTATCATAGCTGTTGTACATACGCCAGGCCATTGTTTCTGAATTTCCGAAAAATAACCGCTCAAACTGGGCTTGACGACCGCCGAATGCACCCGCTCCTAGTTCCCAAGCGAGCCGGAATAAGGCATTTCGATACCATGCATCCGAGACATTACCCTTCAAATACTGATGGAGATACGAACCGGCATTTGAAGTGAAGTCGGATTCTGAGGTGATCATGATGAGACCGCTTGAACTGAGATTTTGAACCATCTCAATCATCTTTGGATAAAGCTCTGAAAAGTGAATGGTTGAAGCCAGTAGTGGGCCTTTATCAGGTACGAGATATCCAAAACGATCATGGGATGCCCCTAATTCAGAAGCAAGTCTTAATGCTTTGAATGTTTCTAGAAATGTTATTATTCTGGAAATCGGCAGGAGAGTGTAGGGCTCGAGGACAGCATTTTGTTCTTCTGCCAAAGATTCTAGCACACCGAGAAAGAACTCAGTTTTAGCAATATAGCGGGTAACGATTTGGTGGGCCATATGCGTATGAAAGTGACTCTCGCTAAACAATCGGGCGCAGTAAACCTCATCGCCGTAATAAAATATTCGATCATGAGGGATAAGCACGCGGTCAAATATAACAAGCGTATCCATTTCTTCATATCTTGAACTTAACGGATGGTCGTAGGTAGATGTGGCTGCGTAACTTTCACGGCAAACAAAAGTCATCCCAGGTAAATCATTAGGCACTGCAAAGGCAAACGCAAAGGGATTATCATCATCCACAAGAGATGGTGAAGGAGTGGGGAATACAAGCATTTCATCGCATGTAGCCCCTTGTGTTGCCATCATAAAAGCACCGGTTACAACCATCCCTTCATCATTGATTTCTACAACTTTAGCTGCAATAGAATCCTCAGTAGCATCAATTTGACCGGATATTTTACTCGCTTGAGGCTGGATGAAGGCATGGGATAATGTAATGTCATGATCTCGGCAGTAGGCATAGTATTTCCTTAGGTTCTCAGCGTATTTCGGATTAAGATCCTCAAGGATATCGGCAGCAGTGAACAGAGACATGATCGCCGTGTTCATATAATCTGGGGAACGTCCTAAAAAACCGTGATGTCTGCTCGACCAGAGTTCAATCATTTTTCTTCGACGTTCTAAATCTTCAACACTTTTGGGCGGGAGAAAAGATAGACCAACAAGCTCTCCAGTATCAGGCGAAGGGTAGGTCATCTGTGCTAAATAACGTTCGTCACACTGCATGTTGTACATTTCGGCTTGTGTTTGTATGAGGCCTTGAAATGCAGGATGTTTGGATAAGGGCCCTTCTATACGCGTTCCTTTGTACCAGATATTGATATTTTGCCGATCGATTCGTTCGATGTATTGATTACCATTTTTAATAGGCACACGTTCCACCTCTTTGGAGAGCTGTATTAATATTTTTAATGTACGTAATCATAATTCTTCTTGTACATTGTCCATACACCGAGTCAGTGAAGGGGCCAACCTTAATTTAAACTATAAAAAGAGGATAATCACAATTATTTCCCCTAATATTATGCTCTGCACTATGGATCAAGCGAATCGCAGCTGTTCGAACGGGAAGTGTTCCTCTCGTGACTTTTAGGGTTGACATAAACGAGACTTACTTGTATATTTTTTACATTGGATTACAAGTGTAGTCATAGGGTAGAAAGAAAGGCGGATAGGATGATGTCTGCGGAAATTCCAAAAATCTCGGATGCCGAGTGGGAAGTAATGAAGGTGCTGTGGACTGGAGCCCCGCGCACAGCAGGAGAGATTGTTGAAGCTTTGGAGGGCAGCCGGGACTGGAACCCCAAAACGGTGCGGACGTTGATAAAGCGTCTGACGGAGAAAGGGGCTATCGGTTACAACCAGACAGGAAGGGTGTATTCGTATTATCCGCTGGTGCGGGAAGAGGAATGTGTCCAATCGGAAACACAATCTTTTCTGAAGCGTATTTACGGTGGAACGCTGCGTCCGATGCTAGTCAACTTTTTACAGGATGAGAAGCTATCCCGAGAAGATATTGAAGAATTGAAGAGAATTTTGGATGAGCGAAAGGACTGAGTCGCTTGCTGGAAGCTGCATACAATCTGTTCGTTAAGATATTGTCACTATCCGCTATGGCGAGCGTCCTGGTGTTGCTGATCCTGGTAACCCGTTTCTTGTTCAAGAATCGATTGAAACCGACCTGGACGTATCTTCTGTGGATACCGCTGATCGTGAGGTTAGCCGTCCCTTGGACACCGGAAAGTGCATTCAGCATTTTTAATTTGTTGCCGCTGGAGACAGAATCAGCTCAGACTTTCTATAATCCTTCTGTGCAGACGAATGTAGGTGATTTACCTGTGTCCGGGATGAATACTCAAGAGGTGGACTCAACCACGGTCGCTGAAAAAACAGGAACAGGAACTTCAAAGCAAGCTGAGAAATCGGAGAGTATGACACCGGTGACTCCGGAAATCTATGCTCCTTCTGAGACATCCAATGCAGGCTGGACGTCGATACATTTGCTGGTTCTGATATGGCTAAGCGGAGCAATGGTAATGATAAGTCTGTCGGTTCGTGAGCAGCTGCGATTCACGGCACGGGTTCGAGAGGAACCTGAGATCCGTTCCGCAGATATCCTGCGGTTGTTCGAAATGTGCCAACGAGAGATGACGGTAAGGCGCTCAGTGAAGCTGGTTGAGACGAAACAGATTGCTGTACCCACACTACTTGGTGTTATGCGCCCCAAGCTGCTGCTGCCGACAGCCATGTTGAACACGCTGGAGGCAAATGAGCTGCGTCATATATTTCTGCATGAGCTGGCGCATGTGAAACGTCGTGATATTTCGCTGAATCTGCTGACAGGACTGCTGCTGGCCCTGCATTGGTTCAATCCGTTGCTTTGGTATGCCGTTAGCCAAATGAAACGGGATCAAGAGGTCGCCTGTGATGCGCTGGCTTTAAAGCATCTTGCATCGGAGCACCACAAAGACTACGCACGGACTCTTCTTAAACTATTGGAAACATTGACCGATCCCATCCGAGTGGCTGGTGCAGCCGGCATTTCAAGTAGCAAAAAGGAAATGAAAAGAAGGATAACCATGATCACCAGGCATAAAAAGATCACAGCACAAAATACTGTGTTGGGGTTAGCAGTAATTATGGTCTTAAGTGGTTGTACCTTGACTGGGGCAAAGCTGAGTTCTACATCAGCCCCGGAGAAGAGTGTTGTTATCCCGTCAGCTTCTCAGGCTAAAGATACAACTGCAATCGATCCCAAAGGAACGCTATTAGCGGAGAAGAACGGAATTACTGTAACTGCAAAGCCCACGGCTGAGCATGCACTTTTGCATGAAGTCACGGTAGATGTACGCGGTGAAGTTAACCGAACGTTTTTGTGGAATGCCGGTGAAGATGAAACACGGCCTCCTTCCATTGAAGAAGCCGATCTTAACGGGGATGGTACTAAAGAAATCTTTATTCGTATTACTACTGGCACTGGAACAGGGCTCTCAATGAGTGAGATTCATGTACTCCAGCCTGTCACTCTGGAAGAGCTTGTGGTAGAGGACCCGGTCGAGACACTAAATCGGAGGCTGAAATCTTCCATTACACACCGGAATAACCACACCTACGTATCCGCTGAACTAGACGGAAAGCATTTGACTAAAGTGTATGATTACACTGAGGGGGCTTGGGGCGAAAAGATTGGATTTGGTGCCGTAGTTTCGTATGAGCTGGAAGGGGACCGTATTGTAGCCCGTTTGGCAGGTGCAGCATCGATCTCTGAGTTTCCGCTTGAAGTTATTGTCGTTTACGGCAAGGAACTGACCATTGAAAGTGTACAGATGTACTATGGCTCGTTTATTTCTCCTCCGCTCAGTGAACAGGATATTAAGTCCTTGTTGGAAAAAAAGCTTCCAGCTAGCGGCTGGACCTTTGGTAAAAAAGGCGATCAATACACGATTAATTTTATGGATCCACCGAATGGCGTAGGGGAAGGCCTTAGCTATAAAATTAATCCGCTTACCGGTACGGTTCATGATACAACTTCTGGCAGTCCAGTGAGAAGCCTTGTGAATCGAGAAGCGATAGATCTGTGGGACATATCTAACGGTACGGAATACAAAAAGGAGCTGTATAAGTTACTTCATCCAATCTTTGATACAGAAGGCTTCGAGCCAATAGATGACGATTGGATTTCCGGCTTTATTGGAGATGGTTATTTGTTCAGTAATGTTAGGCAAGGCGGCAGGGAGTTCACGATAAAAGTGGATGTCTTCACCGGTCAATGGGAAGAAATTGATGACCCGTATAAATAGTTATGTCGATGTCGAAGAACCTTGTAACAATAAAGAAAGCCCGTGCACAGCGCGGGCTTTCTTTATTGTTACTGACTTAAAGCGAATGCTTTCCACTCACACCAAATCCAGTCTCTGCTACTGTCGTATTTATTTTCAGCAATCCGCTTTTCCTCCTATTTACAATTCAGCTACTCGGTGATACTATATAGTGGTACTAAGCAATACAGAGTAGCATTGGAGGATTTAAATGGATAACCTAACAGAAATGCTGAAAGGAGTTTTGGAAGGCTGCGTACTTGAAATCATCAGCCGGAAAGAAACCTATGGATACGAAATCGTAAAAACGCTAAATGCGCTCGGTTTCGAAGATGTTGTTGAAGGAACGGTATACACCATCTTGATACGGCTAGAAAAAAATAAACTCGTTGATACCGAGAAAAAACCGTCCGAAATAGGACCGCCAAGGAAATTTTATAGTCTGAATGAAGCTGGATTGCGTGAACTGTCCATGTTCTGGGAGAAATGGGGATATGTAACGACAAGACTTACACAACTTAAGGAGGATAGCCGTGTATAAGACCATATTAACTAAGTATAAAGATTTGCGTGATCAAAAAAGAGCGTATAAAGAGTGCGTAAAACGTTCAAAAGCGCTTCCTAACGACTACCGTGAAGTTTACAATATCGCATCGCAATACATGCTGAACTTTTCAACTTCCGATTCCAGCGTTATCAATCTGTTCCCCGAAATACTTGACATGTTTGAGTTGGGAGCTGCCGAAGGCAGAGATGTTCTAGAGATCGTAGGAAATGATGTTATGGCGTTTTGCGATGGTTTGCTCGAAGGCGTTGCTGCTCAGACTTGGACAGGGAAAATGCGAGCTAAAATGAATGAGTCCATTCATAAAAAACTAGGCAGATAGGAGGGAAATAGGATGACATCGAATAATTTGGCAATTGAAGTAATAGGCCTGAAGAAATCCTATAAGAAGGTGGAAGTGCTCCGAGGGGTGGACTTCACTGTGCAGAAAGGTTCAACCTTTGCACTTCTCGGGTCCAACGGTGCGGGTAAAACCACTATGATCAAAATTCTTTCCACTCTGCTCCAGCCAGACAACGGAATTGCGAAGATTAATGGAGACGACGTAACCAAGCAACCAGAGCAAGTACGTAAGGAAATTAGCCTGACAGGACAAAGCGTCACCGCAGATTATATCCTGACTGGCCGCGAGAACTTGCGAATGATGGCTAAACTCCGCCATTTGCCCGACCCTGATAAACAAGCCGAGGAGTTGTTGCGTCGCTTTGACTTGCTTGATGCTGCGGATCGCCGAATCTCCACTTATTCCGGAGGGATGTGTCGGCGCTTGGATTTGGCCATGAGCTTATTGGGTAACCCTTCGGTCATTTTTCTCGATGAACCAACCACCGGACTTGACCCGCAAGCCCGTCTTGCTATGTGGGATATGATCAAGGATCTAGCGAGATCGGGTGTTACTGTTTTTTTAACGACGCAGTATTTAGAGGAAGCCGACCATCTAGCCGATCAAATCGCGATCCTACACGAAGGTCATATCGTGGCAAGCGGCAGTCCGGCGGAACTTAAAAATAGATTGCCTAAGGGTCATATCGAGCTTCGATTTGACAATGAAACAACACTAAATCAAGCACAAGATCTGTTAAAGGAATTTAACGCGACCTCAGATTCGAACAATCTCACGCTCTCCGTCATTACAGACGGAAGTACGAGACAGATGATGCGACTGCTAACGAAAGCGGCGGAAGCTGACATAGAAATTGCTGAGTTTGCCCAGAAGCTGCCCTCGCTTGAGGATGTCTTTCTCGCGATCGTCACTAGCAAAAAGGAGGACTCCCGATGAAATTCATTCATTTTCTAAGCGATACTGCTGTCATGAGTGGGCGTGTCATTCGCCATTCCACACGTAGCATCGACACGATTATTACCGTCATCGCCATGCCGATCATGATCATGCTGCTCTTTGTTTACATCTTTGGCGGAGCGATGAACACTGGTGATGTAAGCTATATCAATTATATTGTGCCCGGAATATTGCTCTTTTGCATTGCCAGTGGCGTGGCTTATTCTTCACTTCGTATCAATAACGATCTCACGAAAGGCATTTTCGAGCGTTTCCACTCCATGCCGATTGCAAAAGCTTCTATTCTAGGCGGACATGTGGTTGCTTCATTAGTTTTTAACGTCATTTCATTGCTTGCCATTTTCCTTGTTGCCTTCGGAATGGGATTTCGGCCAAAAGCGGATGTGCTCGGTTGGGCATTAGCCATTGGTATTTTATTGCTTAGCGTACTTGCGTTTACTTGGATTGCCGTCACCTTCGGCTTGCTTGCTAAATCATTCGAAGGAGCAGGCGTATTTTCTTACATTTTGATGTTGCTTTTATTCGTTAGCTCTGCCTTTGCGCCGACCGACAGCATGCCTTCGGCTATCCGCTTATTCGCGGAATATCAGCCCATGACACCGCTTATCGAGAGCATTCGTTCTCTTTTACTTGGAGGAACGGCAGATAAAACTACGCTTGTGGCGGTATTATGGAGTTTAGCAATACTTGCGTTTTTCTGGGCTACGGCTATGCGAGTGTATAAACGGAGAATGAAATAGACGTAAAAAAGAGCCGGTGGCTTCTCGAAAGAGGGGGATACCGGCTCTTTGTGTGCACAGGCTATTTTTAAAGTGCTGGCTGAATGGTGGGGTGAATATTTCTGTGCTATTCTAGAAATGTGATTTATATAAAATTTTTGTACATAGAATTAGAAGTGCCGGATTTGGTAATTAATTTTAATAGGCGAATGGGGAATGAATGATATTTTTTTAAAATGGGGGAGTAAGTTATAGTGATACCAACCGAAGCACAAAACAAAAAACATTGGAAACGGGATATAATTATCTTTTTAAGTAGTCAGACATTTTCGTTATTCGGTTCTGCTTTAGTTCAATATGCTATTATGTGGTACGTTACGCTTACAACAAAATCAGGTATGATGATGACATTATTTATTATTTGTGGATTCATTCCTACCTTTTTATTATCACCGTTTGCAGGTGTATGGGCGGACCGTTTCAACCGGAAATATCTTATTATGATAGCAGATGCCATGATTGCCTTTGTTACACTGGTTTTAGCCATTACATTTTTGCTTGGTTATGATGAGATATGGTTGTTGTTCGCCATTGCTGCAGTTCGTGCGCTCGGAGCTGGGGTTCAATCGCCTGCGGTTGGGGCAATATTACCTCAAATTGTACCAGAGGATAAGCTGACGAAAGTAAATGGGATTAACGGAAGTCTTCAAGCACTAATGATGTTTGTTGCACCTATCGTTAGCGCGTCATTGCTTTCATTGGCAACCATTGAGGTCATTTTCTTTATCGATGTTATCACAGCAGCGATAGCGATCTTTACATTATTTTTCTTTTTGAAAATACCGTTGCATAAAAAAGCGACGGATAAACAAACGACAAGCTATTTGGACGATTTTAAACAGGGTTTAAGCTATATTAAAAACCATAGCTTTCTCAAAACCTTTTTCATTTTTTTCGCCTTTTTCTTTGTATTGATGGCACCGGCTGCATTTTTAACACCGCTACAAGTGACACGCAGCTTCAGAGATGATTATTGGCGATTAACAGCCATTGAAATTGCTTTTTCTATCGGTATGATGGCTGGCGGAGCAATTATTGCTTCATGGGGCGGATTTCGAAACAAAGTATATACGATGACTTTTGCTAGCTTAATTATGGGTGTATGCACGTTAGCTTTAGGTATTGTACCTGTTTTTTGGATCTACTTGGTTATGATGGCTATTTTCGGCGTAGCTATGCCCGTCTTTAATACACCGACAACCGTAATGCTACAAGAGAAGGTAGATCCGGATTACATGGGACGCATATTCGGAGTCTTTGGTATGATATCGACTTCCATGATGCCCATCGGAATGCTGATATTTGGTCCTCTTGCGGATGTAATTGAGATTGAGTGGCTTCTTGTTGGAACAGGATTGTTTATTGTGATATTGTCCGTTTTCTTCATTCGTAACAAGCGTTTGGTAGAAGCAGGGATGCCGATAATAAAGGAAACATCACAATAGCAGGATTTTGCTTAGAATTGTGAACTTGGGACCCATGTGTAGAGAAAAAAGAAGCTCTCCTGAAGTTCAAATGAACTTTGTGGAAGCTTCTCTTAATTTGAAAAAGGAGGTTGGTTATGACTTATTCACAGATCTGGAACAACTCAGGAAATGAAGCTGAAATCGTCTTTTTGGAACAGCAGATTGAGGCTGTCAAAAAAGAAATAAAACGAGCAAAAGCCGCAGAACAACAGGAGATATTGGATCAAGCGAATCGCAGGCTGGCTGAATTGGAAGCAAAGCTGGATGAGCTAGAGGAGTAGCGGCTAACTACCTCTTCGTTGCATCAATATTTTGACAGCTTGAATATCGGCCTCGCAACCGTGCGAAGCCAATAAGCAAATACGGTAGTTCCGGTCCATGAGGTTCGCTTATTCTGCAGGTATTGATCGTTGATAATATAAGTCCGGGTGGAAGCAGGGCTTTTCAGGCCGAACTTTTCCCACTCTGCCGGATCATTCGAACCTCCGAGCTTTTCAAGCATATTTTCCGACGCGATATCTATTTTAGAAGTAATTTGCTCGTAGGCTTCAGTGATTTGCGCATGAAATTCGTCGATTGGATTGCGGCTGGCAAGGCTCTCCAAGTGAATGCCTTCGCGAAGATAAGAAACGTATGCAAGATGGTCAGCCCAGAATTCGTCGATATAAAAAAGCCGTACCCTCTGCTCCGCTGGGCTCAACGGCTGCTCGCCTTTCAAAATTCGGAGCCGCTCCGCGTATAGAATTCGCCTCTGATCCTCCACCATATCCGAATAACAGTTCAGTTCCTTGTGGATATCGAAGTTTTGGCCCATAACAATACGCTGAGTACTTGTGATCTTGCTGCTGAGCCCCGTCTCTTCAAGAGCCTCATCCTGCCTGGGAGCGCGAACTGCTTTATGGATGCCGAAGCGAAGCAGTAACTCGTCCTCCAAGCTTACATAAAAAACGGAAGCTCCCGGGTCGCCTTGGCGACCGGAACGCCCGCGCAACTGGTCGTCGATCCGTACGCTTTCGTTCACATGGGTGGCAATTACGTACAACCCGCCCAGCTTGGCGATTACCTCTGCTTGCGCAGGGTCGCCGCCGCCGAGCCGGATGTCGACCCCGCGTCCCGCCATATTCGTAGACACAGTCACTGCACCGATTTCTCCCGCTTTGGCGATGATGTCGGCTTCTTCTGCGTCGTTTTTCGCATTTAGAACATGGCAAGATACGCCTGCAACCGCTAGCGCCTCGGCCAGCATGGCAGACTCCTCGACACTTGACGTACCAATGAGAATTGGACGTCCCGTCCTATGGACGGATGAGATTTCTTGTACAAGTGCCTTAAGCTTGGCATCTTTATGGGTGTAAATCCGGTGCAGATGGTCGATTCGAATGTTTGGCCGGTTCGGTGGAATTTGCAGCACCTGGAGCGCATAAATATCTTCGAAGTCCATTGCGGAAGCATGAGCGGTAGCCGTCATTCCGCAAATCTGCGGATACAGGCTAATGAAGTGTTGAATGGTGATCGTCCCGAGAATTTTCCCGCCGGCTATGGAGTACAGCCCTTCTTTTGCCGTAAGCGCGGCTTGCAGCCCGTCCGGCAAATACCGGTTCTCCGCCACCCGGCCGGTATACTCTTCGATCAGCTCGATTTTTCCGTCCCGGACGATGTAATCTATGTCTTTCTTTAATAACGATTCCGCATGCAGCGCGCAATTTAAAGAAGTCAGCAAATGACTGTTATGGCTATCGTATAAATTGCCGCATCCCAGCATCAATTCCGCATGCGCAGCGCCTGTTTCATTTAAGTAAACGTTCCGCTGGAACTCGTCGAAGTCGTAATGTTCATCTCTATTAAGCTGCCGAGCCACTTCTGCGAAACGAAAGCCGTCGCTCCTGGAAGAGGGCATATCTCCGCTGATGACCAGCGGCACCCGTGCTTCGTCGAGAAGCAGCGAATCCGCTTCGTCCACGATGACGTAGTGGAAAGGACGATGCACGGTATCGGCTTCGTTTAGTGCAATTGTATCGCGTAAGTAATCGAATCCCGCTTCTTTTGCCGTAACATAGGTTATATCCTTGGCGTATGCTTCCTGTTTCTCGGACAGGCTCATACCCGCTTGAACCGAGTTTACCGTTAATCCGAGGAAACGATAGATCGGGCCCATCCATTCCGCATCGCGCTTGGCTAAATAATCGTTAAAAGTCAGCACATGAATACCTTTGCCAGTCAGTGCATTTAGATATGCAGGCATAACAGCAGAAAGTGTTTTTCCTTCACCGGTATGCTGCTCGATCAAGAATCTCTCGTGCAGAGCGATGGCAGCCATGATCTGGACATCGTAAGGATTTAATCCAAGCTTTCTCTTCGCTGCCTCACATACTAACGCATAAGCAGCGATAAGCAGCTCATCCAAAGGTGTACCTGATTTTGCTTCTTTTTGTAGCCGGAGGGATTCCGCTTGAAGCTTCCCATCGTCCCATGCTTCCATATTCCGTTTTCTGATGAGCTCCACTTTGTCCTGATAAACTTTCAGCTTATTCTGGGTATCGCGGTCTTTGAATTTTTGCATCAATTTGACGGCTATATTCATAGAAATCTGATCTCCCCTCGATAGCAATACGCTTAGTTTTGCACAATATTTGCGCTGATCAGTCGCTTAACAAGTTCCTGGATTCAATCTACCAAAATGTTCTATTAAAAGCAATTTTGGCAAATGAAAGAGACTATCAAAACGTAAATCGGTTGCTATCGGGTGGATACCTCTAGGTACTCTGTGATCTATTTTTTGCGAGTTCTTGATTGTAGATTGTTGAATAAAGAACCTAAAAAGACTGAATAGGGATCTTACTCATCAACCAGTCCCGTATACTACTTCACATTCTTATATATGGCTTTTCCTAGCGCTAGCACATTAACATTATGGCAAGTACTTACACCTGAACCACAATATACGATAATCTCAACCTCCGGAATATGCTCTAGTCTGTAGGCATAACGCCAGCCTCAGGTTTACCAAGCGTAAACCGGTAACTCCACTATGCTCTGCTCCGGTTCATATAACCTTGCCGGCAGCCAGCGTTTGGAAACGGTAGCTCCTATTCAATCCCATCCGTTGCACTGAGATATGAATAGCATCATTATAGAGGTAAAGTACAAGAGGTACATGCAGGCTCCTGAATCCGAGTTAGGGGATTTGACACACGCATAAGCTGCTTTTACAATTGCCTATGAGTTGATAGACAGATGAGAGGAGGCATACGATATGGAAGCTATAGTAAGTCAAGCCTGGCCGGAATGGAGCGGAACGCTGCGGAAGCGGAGCGGGGGGTGGAACAACACCACTTATTTTGTGGAAAATAGCGGTAAATGTGCAGTCCTTCGCATATATGATACACATAAGGACAGAAACAAGATTGAATTCGAGCATGCTGTGCTTCAGCAACTTGGAACACGAGCTTTACCTTTCAAAGTACCTGTTCCTATTCTAACAACTACCGGTGAAACTATGATTCAGTTAGGGGAGAATGGTAAATTCGCTTGCTTGTTCCGATATATTGATGGAGAATCACCTGTGGAGGAAGAGGTTTCTTACCTAGAATCCTTTGGAGAGGTAACGGGTGTTTTATCTGAAGTGCTGTCAGCTATTGATCCCGGCCTTACTCCGGTGTACCGGCCATATTATGAATTGCGGTCGTCCTATCCGTTATGCAGTACAGAGGTCATCCGGGAACTGTGCCTGAGTCCGCCGGAACCTTTTAAGGATCTGGGGGCTGAGCTAGTGATGCTCTACAGAGCTTATAGAAATATTACAGGTTCGCTGACTGAACTGGAGGGACTGCCTCACCAACTGGTACACGGTGACTTGAATGCCTCTAATCTTTTGGTAAATATAAAAGACCTGGGGCAGGTATCCTCGCTGCTTGATTTTGAGTTCTGTACATATGATTTGCGGGTCATGGAGTTAGCGGTTATTCTATCCGGACTGCTTGGGCATGCGGAGGAGAAGAAGATGATTCGTGATTTTTGCCGGGGCTTCAGCCGTAGTATCCGCCTCACCCCAGCCGAAATTAACGCGATTCCAGTGTTGATGCTGCTGAGAAAAATCGATGTCTTTCTTCATTTTGTCACCCGTTATCTGGAGGGTACCGATGAATCCCGGGTACTTCATGAACAGACAAAACTGCTGTCCGTAGATTTAGTCCAGCTGTCTGCAGGAACAGCAGAAATTCTAGTGATATTGCAAGAAGAGCAGGGAAGCGCATGCAGGCTATAGCTCATTTCCGTGATTAGGATGAACCGCCGCTCCCTTGCTGTTCAGGATTTCTTTATACACCTCAATCGCCAGCGCCCGTGACTGCTTAAGATCAACGATGGCATATGGTCTAGGCAGATGGATAGCTTTATCGGACAAAACTGCCAGCTCCGGCAGCCAGGTGCGTATATAATCTCCGCTCGGGTCATGAGTCTGGGACTGGGTTACCGGATTCATGATCCTGAAGTAAGGGGAGGCATCGAATCCGAGCGAGGAGCTCCACAGCCAGCCGCCACGGTTCAGCGCATTATCATAATCGCCCAGCTTCAGCCTGAAGTAACGCTCTCCGTAAATAAATGGACAGCCCAGATTTTTGGTGAGAAACATTGCGGTAATCATTCGCAGCCGGTTCGGCATCCATCCGGTTGTGTTCAGTTGGGTCATGGCGGCATCGATTACAGGAATGCCTGTTCTGCCCGAAGACCAAGCCTCAAAGTATTTCGTACCCAGCATGCTCAAATCATACACCTTCTCATAGCTGAAGAAATCAGCATCGAGCCGGGCTTGATACAGATAGAAATCCCGCCAGGCCAGCTGTCGCAGCCATTCTTCCCCGCCGGTTTCTTCTTCCGCCAGCCGAGTATACACAGTACGTGCTGAAATGGTACCCGTATTGAGGTACCGGCTGATCTGGCTGGTGCCCTCCTGTGCATACCTGTCACGGTTCACGTGATAATCCCGTAAATGCAAGTCTATAAATTGCTCAAGAGTATCGTTTACATCCATCTTCTTTCTTGAAGGCACTAGCTTTTCAAACTGAAGTTTAATCTCCTCAGGAATCTTGAAATCTTCGGCAATCTTGTCGTCCAGTGTAGCCGTTGACAGATCAGCCAAGGTCGAAGAATAAGGCGGATGAAAGCGCTCTGCCAAGTAGCTGCGCCAGCGGCGGTAGAACGGTGTGAATACCTTGAAGGGCTCTCGACGCCCGCACCAATCCATGAAATCTTCCAGATCACAGAGCATGCTGTCGTGAAAAATTTTGAAACGGATGCCGAGTGCAGCCGATGTATCACGCAGGCTCATGTCTCTTTTTAATGCATAAGGGGTGTAATCGGCATGGACCATCAATTCCTGTATTGGGTAGGTTTCGCTCAGCCTCTTGACAATAATATCAGGCTCGCCATAAAGAATATGTAGCTGCTTGTCCTCAGTGGCGTATTCCTGCTGAAGTCTTGAGACCTGCGTCAGAAAGTTTACCCCGCTATGCTCAAGATAGCGTTGTTTTCGCAGTAGAAAAGGCTCCAAAATCAACAGATGAAGGCTGCGAGAGCCAGAAGAACGTATAGCCTCAAAGACCGGAAGATCGCTAGTCCGCAGATCCTTGCGGTGAATGTAGAGAATCATCAGAAGTATTTCCTTTCTGTAATCTGAGGGAATAACCGCCTGTCCATAATACGATAGATTTGAAGTTTTGGCGATGAGCTGTCTATAGTGAACCAATTGGAGTCAGGAGATTCGGTTCATGGGCAATGCATCCACCATGGAAATTGTAGCAGGAGCTGTTCGAGCAGGGACGGACCAGCAGGATATAACCCAAAATGCGCATATACACCATAACTTAAACACAAAAAGCCTGCGCCAAGCGCAGACTCTTCATGTTTATTCTTAACCAATGGCTATCGGATTCCTGATATACGAAATCCAATCACTCCAGCTTCCTGCGTACAGTCGAACTTTTTTGTACCCGGTCTTCTTGTCGGGGGTCTCATTCTGACCGTGACACATGTCGAGCCTTATAATCGGCTTCGAATCATTTGGGATTTTGCTGCAACTAATGGATGCTTCGGTACTAACGATGTTCAACCGCAGGCGGGGGAAGAAAGTTGTAAAAATCTGATCTAGTAAACTTCGTGCATAGTGAGCATGCAAGGCAAATGAAGCTTCGTTTTGGCAGGCACAATCTCTGATACCCGGCGTTTCGATGCATTTATATGAGCTAAGCAGACTGAACAATAAAGAGTACATGTTCGGGAAGGACTTGCTGCAAGCCAAGTTGAAGAGAAACCATTTATTTTCTAAAAAGATTAAGTGTATACTGATTTATCCTTTTAATGTAGATAAAATGAATTTTTTTATTGTTTAATTTTTTTCTTCTTTATTTAAACTTTTTTCTGGTATATTATGCAATTATGAATTAAGAGTCTAATAAGTCCAAAAAAGGGAGTGGTAGAAGAAATGAAGAAAATTGTAAGTACTGCGATCGCTTTAATCCTATGTTTAAACAGTTCTATTAGCCTTGCGCAAACGGCGGTGAAGACCTCTGCCGATTTTACTGACCTAAAGGATCTGGATGCTGCGACGAAAGCCAAATTCGATGCCATGATTTCGGCAGGTATATTTGACGGCGTAACCGATACGACATTCGGGATAAAAGATGAAATGAACCGTGCACAGTTTGCCAAGGTTGCCGCGTTGATCACGGGTCTTAAAGTCGAGACTTCGTTGAAGACGTCCAGTTTCTCAGATGTTAAAGCTGATGACGCCGCCAATGGATATGCACTACCTTACATAGAAGCACTTAAAAAATCCGGAATTACAGATGGCTATGGAGAGGGTATATTCGATCCGGCCGGCAAGGTGACAAAAGAACAATTAGCTACATTCTTGGTTAGAATGTTAGGAAAAGATACAGAGGCAAAAGCCCTAACAGGAACCGATGTAACGGTATCCAATTGGGCGCAAGGTTATGTCGCAGAGGCATTATTATTAAAATTGTTACCTGCAGGTACCAATGGAACTTTCGGTGGAAAAACGAATGCAACGCGCGATCTGCTCCTTACAGGAGCGTATGAAGCCAAACAACAGTATGTAGCGCTGACAACACCAACACCAACACCAACAGCAACACCAACACCAACATCAACACCAACACCAACACCAACACCAACACCAACACCAACACCAACACCAACACCAACACCAACACCAACACCAACACCAACACCAACACCAACACCAACACCAACACCAACACCAACACCAACACCAACACCAACACCAACACCAACACCAACACCAACACCAACACCAACACCAGAACCAACACCAGAACCAACACCAGAACCAACACCAACACCAGCACCAACACAAGAACCAACACAAGGACCAACACAAGAGCCAACAGAAGAACCAACACAAGAGCCAACACAAGAGCCAACAGAAGAACCAACACAAGAACCAATACTAGCGCCTGAACCGACGTTTAACATCGATGCCGTTGTGTTCGGACAATGAGCTATTACCGAATTGTCCTATCTCTTGATCGGGATACACCGAAAGGTCTAAACGAAGCAATGATGCCCTAAATAAATTTATCTATATCTTGTCCGTTTGGATTTTTAGATTTTAAAATCTTATTTTATGTATAGGTTTGTTGCCGCCATCCTTTGGCGGCTTTTTTGTACCCATTTTGAGAGGGGTGATTCATAAGCCAAAGACAATAACAACAGACAAACGTCTGACTTTCGCTGCGATCACCATGCAAATTATTAAGAATGATAACCGACATAAATTGAAGTTAGCTCTTTGTTGATTGAGTGAATTTATTAAAAAATCATGGATTTTGTAATGGGTTCAAACATTTAGGGGCACCTTTAAATCTCATAATACAAAAAGGGGACTTTGCTAAGAATCTGAAAGTTTTGTACCTCTTACCTCAGATCTGAATTAGAAGTCGAAGTGCATGAATACCCATGGAAAGGGGAGAAAGAGCCTCGCCTTTTCAGCTTACATCGACATGCGGTAACAAGCCGTACGACTCCTACTCGTCCGTCTTAGGGATCGGCAAAGTCTAAGTCACTCGTACATCTGGCCGAGTAACAGTAGCTATACTTTCGACGATGTAGAATCCTGAGCTATTGGAAATATTCCCATTACACTGTACTAATCCAACAAAGGTACAATCCCAGCACGAAGAGCCCGTGCAGGACGCGGGCTCTTCGTATTTAGTCTTTCCCAGTAGCCACCGGATTCTCCTCATACGAAATCCAATCACTCCAACTACCCGCGTACAACTTCACATTCCTATACCCAGCTTTTCCGAGCGCGAGCATATTCGGGCAGGCACTAACACCTGAACCACAGTACCCCTCTTACGAGATGAACCGCCAGAATGATGCTATTTGGCAGCTTCTGCTTCTTCATAGATGAGGCACCGAAGAGTCTGATCTGGGTAGCGTAACTCTGCAGTATAACTGCTGCCGTCTTCGAGCAACATTTTGACCGCTACCATGCCGCGCTTATTATTTACGTCAGTGTCTGTCAGGGAAGCCATGGCGATTTTTCGGGTTTCACCTTGTCTGTCTGTAATTATTTTTGTAGCCTCGTTAATCCAGGTGGCATCCTTTTGGACAGCGATGGCAGCTTCATCACTAATCGGGGTTCTTTTCAGAGTGAAATTAGCGGCAGTCGTATCCATTACCGTCCGGGTAGGATAATCAACGATTACGGTATATTGCCAGAATTCCTTACCCTGTGCTCTTAAGGTGTCAGCTTTATAAGGAGCGAATGTAATCATCCAGGATTTTCTACTAAACAATAATATTTCGTTTAAATTGGCGTATACTTCCAGTTTGGAGACGTCAGCACCAAATAGCTTCTTTACACTTGTAGTGGCAAGGGCGACGGCATCGGTCTGACTCAAATCTTTGGAATCCAGCGGAGTTACAATGTTCCGTTTGGACATGGCATAGTCCATCCGGTAGTACCAGTCAGTAGTTTCTAAGAGTTCCTCGTCAGTCAATGTTCGATTTGGATAAACGATCCTGTTTTTGTCCAAGTCCCAATAATGCTCTGCTTGTCCCGGCTTTAGCGGAAGTGGCTGCTTGGGACGGAGACCGTCATACAAATACTGGTCTTGCAATATCAGCCTCCGGTTCATTTCATCCTCGGTCATCGGCCTGCTCTCGGTGATCTCATTATCAGTCTTGTCCGCAAAATCATAAATTTGCTGCAATTCTTCTTGAGTCATCAACTGCTGCAGCTCTTTGTTCAGGTCGGATAACGTAGTTTTTGCTTTTTCTGCTTCCACTTTTAGTACGGATGCCTTGCTGCTAGTCAAGGTTGGATTGCCCGGGGCTTGTACTGCAGAAATGCTCTTGGCGACTGTGGTATTCACAAATCCTGGGACAATCATTGCGCTTACCGCCAGCACGCTTCCTGAGACCAAGAGTACAGCGAGTGTAGCGGAAATCTTGTTGTTCTTCATTTAACTTAACCTCCATTGGGATCGGATGATGATGAATCTTCCTAACCTTAATCCAAGGATGTTATGGAGTAGGAGGGCAGTTGTTATAGAGTTGTAAAAAGAGTCTGATGCTAGTTCCCTCGCCGAGGACAGAGTTTAAGGACAGTCTAGCATTATGCGCTTCAGCAATTTGCCGACATAGGGATAATCCTAGGCCTGCGCCGCCATATTCACGTGAACGAGCCTGATCTCCCCGGTAGAACGGTTCAAACACACGTTTAGCCATCTCTGTTGTGATTCCGGTTCCCGTATCACGGATTTCTAGCACAGCTTTTCCATCCAGCTCATAGGCCAGCATGTGGATTTCGCTGCCTTGTTTGGAGGCGTGAATCGCATTCTCAACCAGATTTACCAATAATGAAGCAAGTAAATCGGGATCTCCCCAGACATTTGAAATCGTATGTTGGATATGAAATCTTATGCCAGCATCCGTCAATTTTGGGTGCTCCGTCTGTTGGATAGCTTGAAATAGTTCTGAAATATCCACCTGCTGAAGTGCCAACGGTTGATGTCGGAGGACAGATAAATCCAGCAACTTGAAGGCCAGATTTTTGAGACGAAGGGTTTCACTAAGAATATAGCCACCCGCAGTTTTTTGTTCTTCCTGTCCAATATTGGCCGTGGTCAGAAACTCGGCGAACCCCTGCATGCTGGTCAGAGGCGTACGCAACTCGTGAGCCAAATTATCCACCATCCTTTGTTTCTCTTCAGCCATGTCCGAGAGTTCGGTAACCCTCTGCTCCACGGCCTCCGCCATCCGGTTGAAGTTCAGGGCCAGCTCACCAAATTCATCTTTGCTGCGAAGCTGCACCCGTTTCGTATAGTCGCCTTCGGCGATCGTTTTACTGGTCTCTGACAGGAGCTTTAGCGGTTTGCTTAGATGCCGGATTAGAAGATAAAGAAGCAGCAGCAGAACGGGGCCCACGATCCAATTAATCATTATAAAAAAGCGGTTCAGTTCCTGTTGCTTGTTGAAGAGCTCGCTGATATCACGCTGATAGACAAGCAGCAAATGCTGGTAAGGAGCAGGAAGCTGAGTGGAGAGCTGAATAGAGCGTTCGTCTGAGGATTCAGGCTGAGCGCCTTTTCCAAAAATAGATTTCCCGAACTGTCCTTTTTGGGGAGGGTAAATGATTCGGTCATTCTCCCATAGCTGCAAATAGATTCCCTGCTTACGGTAGTAATCGCCATAGGACTCAGAGACGCTGACTAGTAGAATAGGGGTCAATGCTGTTCCCCGCGCTTGGATAGAATTAAGGTTCTCATAAATATTGTTGGCGATTAACAATTGTTCACTGGATGCTCTCTGCATTTCACTGTCCATGTTTAGCTGCCAGCTTTTTTTCATCACCATAATGACACTTACATCCAGAGCGGCAATAAAGAGAGCGAGTACCGACAGCAGAATCTTATGCCAGAATCTCATGATCAGCTCTGAACTTCCAGGCGGTAGCCTAGCTTGAAAATGGTTTTGATCCGTTCTTCCCAACCCAACTTTTTACGTAGCTGACGGATGTGGACATCCACGGTGCGGGTGTCGCCTTCAAAATCATAGCCCCATGCCAATTCCAGCAGCTTTTCTCTCGACAATGCAATATTCCGGTTACGAATTAATACCTCAAGCAGCTCGAATTCCCTAACGGTCAAATCAACCGGTGTCTGATCTACTAAAACTTGCCGTTCCAGGTAACGCACCTCAACATTATCGCAAATGAAGCTGGATGTGCCTTTTTCACCCCTGCGCAGGACTACATTGATTCTTGCCAGCAATTCAAGGATTTCAAAAGGTTTAATGATATAATCATCCGCGCCCAGCTCGAAGCCTTTAATGCGGTCAGCCAAAGAATTCTTGGCGGTGATCAAAATCACTGGAACCTGCATATGTGCAATCCGTTGCATCACCTCAAAACCATCCAGCTCCGGAAGCATAACATCCAGCAGAATCAAATCTGTCTTTTCACGTTCCAGAATTTCGAAAACCTCCGGTCCACGGTAAGCCTTGCTATATGTATGACCAACCAGCTTGAGATTCATTGTAATTAAATCATTGATCGCTCGTTCATCTTCTACTACCAATATATTTGCCATTTCGTATTTCTCCTCCTAGTACCTTGCTCACTAAGTGCCACTTCCGTTATACACTATATACAACAAGAGGAAGGATTGTCCAGAAGGCTGGTAGTTTCATCAGGCGAAAATACCTACTAGAATAGATAAGTATGTGCTGAACTGTTACCTTAACAGTACAAACTGCTGTTGATTTCGAACCCATCTGAGAAACTCCAGTGTAAGGTATAGGGCCAACTCCAGTGCCGGCAGCACATTTGGGCAGTCGTGACGCACAGGAGCTGTCTCTGTACTCCAATGGTTTACTTGGCACAGACAATGTTAGCGTCATAGAGCGATATCCTCAGGTTGCTGAATTATACGAACGTCTAGATTTTAGAGCGTTTGCTTCGGAGGCCGGCGGCGAACGGATTGTACGTAAAAAGCTGCCCAAAATTCCCGGGCAGCCTCTCATATTCTTACGCGTACGTCCTCTGAGATCAAGCCGTTTGCGCCTCATGTTTGCGAGCTGTTACAGTGTCTTCTTTTTCCGTGGATCCGTTGTCCTGACGCTTAACTGCTTCCTCATCTCGTACCCCATTCAATTCATGTTCGTTCTGATGAAATTCCTTGAGTATGTTCTGGTAAATATGAGCCTCTTGAAGGTTCAGTCCGTCGCGATTTTCTTTCAAAACCCAGTTCTCGACCGTTTTCTTCAAGATTTCGCTCTTTCGTTCCAGCATTTCCGTATAACTCAATTTACTTCATCCTTTCCGATTCATGGATTCAAACGCCAGATGGACTTTGTTTACTTGGCATTTCGTGCGTTTAACATCACATCCGACGTAACGTTTACCATTATACAGAAAACCCTGGTCGAACCCAACGCGGACCAACCGTCCTCAGATAGGGTGAGCACTACTCAGAATGGAACGGGAGTGCTCAGCGGTCCATTTCGCAGAAGTGCGGCCGGATACTCCAGTATGCTGACAGTTGCTTCTCTTACATATAATCGTTTAATCAGATATCATGCACGTGCTTTTAACTCTAATCTTCCTCGAGAGCAACCGTAATCCCCATTCGAAACCCGAAACCCAATCACTTAACTTACTGCATACCGTTGTATATCCGTATATCCGGCCTTCTCCAGTCTCCTCCAGCGATAATACCCTCGGGCGGCCAGCTGATGAAAATGAAAAGTAAACCCGAAGGTGGATAAGATGAAATATGCGATATGAAAATGTATGAATAGTGAAATTATTAATTGTTTTGAATGATCCTGCCGAATTCTTATTGTGCATTCTATGGATAATGTGGCACACTATGTATATATAAAACCAAACGAGGCAAAGAATGCCCCGTCTCCTTTCCTTTTGGAATAGAGGCGGGGTTTTGTATGATTAGAAACATATTTCGTTGCAGAGCGAGGGATAAGTAATGGGTTTCGAGAGGGAGCATAATGAATGGTTATGTAATCATCTTAGACAAAGGAAGGGAGAGCGGCTCGATGCACTTAAACGCGGTCATGGTTACGGAAACCGCTTGTTTGTCGAGAGGGTGTGGTGGCCTCTAGCCGGACATTTTCAAGGATTGCACCCAGAATATGAAGTTAAGGACTGGCGCGGCAGATCTTATTTTGTGGATATTTTGTGGGAGATCGGAGCCTCGCGTATTGCATTTGAGATCATGGACTATGGCTCACATGGAACGGATCGTAGCAAATACCGGATGGACTTGAACCGCGGGCTTTTTCTACAGTCTCAAGACTGCACGGTGCTCTATATTTCGCTGGATGAGCTAAAAGAAAATCCATCCTTTATTCTCTCCGCGCTGCGGAACATTCTCTTTTCTTATTTGTTAGCAGACAAGTCTGCGAAGACAACGACTGAAAGAGCCTATTCCAGAATCGAGCGCGATCTGATGCGGGCAGCCATTCGGCACCATCGTGTCCTTCGCCCGGCTGATGCCGCAAGAGAGCTGGAATTGCACACGATGACGATCATTAAATACTGCCGTCAGCTGGTGGATAAAGGTAAATTTCGCCCGGTGGCAAGAGGTTCATCTCAGCGGATCATTTACTATGAATATATTGGTACGCTACAAAGTCCGGAATTGGTTTGAAGATGAAGGCCATCGTGAGAATGTGAATGGAAAACCGAACACAATGTCCAGCCTGCAGGTAAACGAGTCAAATGTATGCGAATAACCGAACACAAAGTGCCGACGGTAGGTAAACGAACCAAATGTATGCGAAAAACCGAACACAATGTGCAGCTGGCAAGCTGAACGAGCCAAATGTATGCGAAAAATCGAATACAATGTGCCGCCGGCAAGCTGAACGAGCCAAATGTATGCGAAAAACCGAACACAAAGTGCCGAAGGTAGGTAAACGAGCCAAATGTATGCGAAAAACCGAACACACAGTGCCGACGGTAGGTAAACGAGCCAAATGTATGCGAAAAACCGAATACAATGTGCTAGCGGTACCATAAACGAGCCAAAGGTATGCGAAAAACGGAATACAATGTGTCGGTGGCAGGTAAACGAGCCAAATGTATGCGAAAAACCGAATACAATGTGCCGCCGGTAGGTAAACGAACCAAATGTGTGCGAAAAACCGAACACAATGTGCAGCCGGCAAGCTGAACGAGCCAAATGTATGCGAAAAACCGAATACAATGTGCCGCCGGTAGGTAAACGAACCAAATGTGTGCGAAAAACCGAACACAATGTGACACCAGTACCATAACCGAGCCAAATGTACGTGAAAAACCGAACACAATTCCAGTATGGTAAATCGGGCCTCTGCTTTCCAGGGAATCACAAGAATCTGCGCCGCAGATTCTTTATTCTATTCTTCCCCAGTAGCCACTGGGTTCTCCTCATACGAAATCCAGTCACTCCAACTACCCGCATACAATTTCACATTCCTAAACCCAGCTTTTCCGAGAGCGAGCACATTTGGGCAGGCACTAACACCTGAACCGCAGTACACGATAATCTCTTGCTCAGGATCAATTCCCTCATAATGCTTTTTCAGCACCTCAGTTGATTTCCAGCGTCCTTGCTCATCAAGAACATCTTTCCAGAACTTATTGATCGCCCCAGGAATATGACCTGCCTTCGGATCAATCGGTTCTTCAAGCCCTTGATAACGACGAGCTTCACGGGAGTCGATCAACATTGCACCACCGTCACCGTTGTTAACCACATTCAGCACATCTTCCATACTAACAAGCATGTCCTTCTGAACATCTGCTTCATACTGGCTGGGAATACGAACCGCTTGATGATCACTGACGGGGAAGGATGCTTTTTTCCAAGCAGAGTAGCCTTCATCCATTACAAACACACGTTCATGCCCCAAATATTTAAGCATCCACCACAGACGGGAAGCGTAGGCACCGCCTTGATCATCATAAGCTACAACAATACTTTCTCTGTTAATGCCAACCTTGCTAAGAACGGTGGTTAGCTTCGAGATTTCTGGTAGGGGGTGGCGTCCACCGTGTGCGCTTACTGGAGCGGAGAGGTGTTCTTCTAAATGCAAATAGATTGCGCCGGGAATATGATCTTCCGTATAGGCTTTACGCCCAGCTTCCGGATCCGTAAGTAAAAAACGGCAATCGACTATAACCAGTTCAGGTTCGTATAACCGAGCAAGCAGCCATCGGGTAGAAATAATTGGTTCCATAAAGTTACCTTCTTTCTATTAATATGTATGGAGTCATTATAGCGGAAAATAATTGAGGACGCACCTTAAGCTTATAGCTTAAACTGCATCCTCAAGTGATTAGATCAAACGATATCCTGAAGGCAAGCTACCAGTGCGTTGTATGGCACGAACCTGCGCCGGAGTCAGCCGCTGATTGCTTGAAATGAGCGATTCGACATCTCCTCTACGGAGAAAGTCATCCAGCTCGCGAATGCTGCGGTTACCACGCAGAATTACGAAATTATCACGGAAGCGAGAACGATCGAACAGCACAAGCGTAGCGTTCGGATTCGTGGAGAAAAAGCGTAAGCTTTCTATTCCAGTAAGGACTGCATCAATATCTGCAATGCCCAGGTTTCCGCGATAGGTTCTGCGGAGCCCACGAAAGTTCTCCTCACTATATACTCTTAATCTGGGATAGACTATAGACGCTGCTTTTATGGTTACCATATTTTATCTCTCCTTGTTGGATTGACTTAGCAGGTAAATCCACTAACTATTTGACCTCAGAAGATAACTTGGGAAAAAGGAGTAACCTGGGCTCTAGCTCCAGATTGCTCCTTTCTTGTTGAATGGAAATGTTAGATCAAGCGATATCCCGAAGGCAAGTTACCGCTGCTGCGGATATTGCGGATTTGTTCGAGTGTTAATCTTTGATTGCTTGAAATAATAGATTCCACATCATTGCCGGAAATGAAGTCGTCCAAATCACGGATACTGCGGTTTCCACGGAGAACGCGGAAGTTTCCTCTAAACCGAGTTCTAGTGAATAATACCAACGTTGCATTGCTGCTAGTAGAGAAGAGTCGAAGACTCTCGATACCATCTAAAATGTTGTCCGTATTACGAATGCCAAGGTTCCCGGTAAAAATAGTGCTGCTTCCTCTAAAGTTTTCTTCATCGTACACGGTCAAGCGTGGGAAAGTCTGAGATACATGAACTTCTTTTTTCATTTGTCATTCCTCCTTTGCTATCTAATCTATGTTCATTTCAATTTTTGGTTTGGCAGATAGTCTAATAGAAAGCCCTTCTTTTTGGAAATTCATAATTTTGGGCTTTACATCAACATTGCATTAGTGTACTATTCAACTATAACACCGACACAATAAAATGAAATCATCAATAATAAAAAGATGGCAGGGAGGATTATTATGAATCCAGGGAGTAACGAACAGATGCAAGATTCAATCGTGCTGCAAATGAACGGGGTAAGCAAGATCATAAAAGGGAAATCCATTGTGGATAAGCTGACATTTGATATCCGTAAGGGAGAAATAGTCGGGCTACTGGGTCCAAATGGTGCGGGTAAAACAACGACGATTCGGATGATGACGGGATTAATACGGATGAGTGAAGGTGATGTGATCGTTCAAGGTCACAGTGTAAAGAGTGATTTTAACAAAGCTATTGGACATATTGGAGCGATTATTGAAAATCCAGAGTTCTATCCGTATATGACAGGGCTTGATAATCTAAAGCAATACCAGAGAATGACAGATAATATTGAGGCTGGCAGAATTGATGAGGTTGTAGAATTGGTAGGACTACAGGAAGCAATGAATAAGAAAGTGAAGGCCTATTCGCTGGGTATGCGTCAACGTCTTGGGATTGCTCAGGCGTTACTGAACCGACCAAAGTTATTGATTCTAGATGAACCTACGAACGGTCTTGACCCAGCTGGCATACGAGAAATGCGTGATTATATGCGTAGGATTGCTGAGGTTGAAGGGATTTCGATTCTAATATCCAGCCACTTACTGACTGAAATTGAACAAATTTGTCACCGAGCCATCGTGATTCAGAACGGCAAGCTGGTGACCGTTACAGCGATTGGTGGGGAGCAGGAAGCTACAGCAGAAGTGAAGCTAACGATTCGCGTAGCCTCTGTTGAATCAGCAATAATTCTCTTGGGAAGGTTAGAATACGCAGATCTATTAACTATGGATAGTGCTCGTTCTGAGGTGACGATAAGTCTGCATGACAGTAGAGTACCGGAGCTAGTGTCTGCTTTTAGTGATAAAGGGGTAGGCATTTTCCGAATTACAGAGAATAAACAAAGCTTAGAGGAAGATTTCTTGAAATGGACTGGAGGGAACCGAATTGCGTAGTTTTAATCATTTGGTGGTTAATGAATGGCTCAAGCTCTCGAAGAAACGTACGTTTTTCGTACCCTTTTTAATATTAATCTTATTGTCCCTACTTTTAGGTTACATTGTACATTCCGTGTCACCCGACATGTTCGGATCAGCGTATGAGTTCTCATCCGCAATGTTGCTTTCTCAAGGGATTGGGCAAGTTATAACCATTCTCGCAATCATCGGAACAGCGGGTGTTGTCTCAAAAGAATATAGTCAGGGCACTATCAAATTTCTTCTAATCCGTGCGAGAAGCCGTACAGCAATACTTGCATCCAAATATGTTGTTGTGCTGATTTACGCGTTCTCAGTGGCACTTGTCGGTATGCTGGCGGTTTTTGCAGCAGGTGCTTTATGGTTTGGCTTTAGTGGTGGTGAGGCTGGTATTCGTGAGATGCTAACCAGTTTAATGTATAACTCTGTAAGTACAGTTGTATATTCAACCCTTGCTTTTATGATTGGAATATTGACGACTTCAACGGGCGTAACCATCGGGGTTACAATGTTTATGCTGATGATAGATAAATTGATCATTTTCCGTGAGTTCTATAAATATGTATTATTCCCGAACCTGAATTTAGCTGCTTATGAAGGTGGAGGAGCACCTATGCCTGGAATGACGCTGACCTTTTCCATTGTAATGCTAGTCTTATACTCAGTTGTCTTTCTACTTATAGGCTTTTCCGTCTTTAGACGAAGGGATGTTGCTTAAATATGACAATCGAATTCGATAACAACCTGCCGATTTATATCCAGATCATGAATTACATCAAAGGTGAAATCGTCACAGGCAAGCTGAAGCCAGGAGATAAAATTCTCTCGGTCCGTGAACTTGCCAGTGAGTTACAAATTAATCCGAATACGGTACAAAGAACCTTTCAGGAACTGGAGCGTGAAGAAATCGTGGAGACCCGGCGTGGAATGGGAAGATACGTCACTAGTAATGAAGGAACTATTTTGACCATCAAAAAAGAAATGGCAAAAGATGTGCTGGATCGTTTCATTCGTGGTATGCAGGATCTTGGTTTTCAAGGTGAAGATATTTTAGCGGCAGTAGCGGAGAGTATCCGAGACAAGGATGAAGAATAGGGGGATAAGCAAGTTGGAAAATATACTTGAGGTTCATGACGTTACTAAAAAATATAGATCAAAGCATGCTCTCCGTGGTGTATCCTTTAATCTGAGTGCGGGTAAGATCACAGGACTGCTAGGCAGTAACGGCAGCGGCAAAAGCACACTAATGAAAATCATCGCAGGACTTACACAGCCTACCTCTGGTCGTGTATCCATTATCGGGGGTTCTGTAGGCGTAGACAGTAAAGCAGTAGTGTCATTTATGCCGGATAAGCCGCTAACAGAATCCTGGATGAGTGTTACAGATGCTCTGAAGTTCCAAAGTGATTTCTATCCGGATTTTGATCAGACGAAGGCTTCACGAATGTTGGAGTTTATGAAGCTAAGAAGTAAAGATAAGGTAAAGGATCTATCCAAAGGAATGAATGAACGTTTACAGCTTACACTTGCCTTATCACGCCGAGCTAGCCTTTATTTACTGGATGAGCCAATCGGTGGAGTAGATCCAGTAGCTAGAACTAAAATTCTTAACGCGTTAGTAGAGTTTTATGAGGAGGACAGCACCATACTCTTATCAACTCATTTAGTATCCGATATTGAGCGGATCTTTGATGATGTGATTTTTATTAAAGAGGGAGAAATTGTGATGCATACGGCGGTAGAGGATATCCGGCTTCGCCATGGCAAAAGCATAGACGAAATGTTCAGAGAGGTGTACGCAGAATGCTAAAGCTAGTGAAGTATGATTTTAGACGGGATAGGGATAAGTTTCTTGCTGTTTTTGTTATCACCATTCTTGTGCAGCTTGTGATAGGATTTACTGTTCGTTCAGATCAAGAGATGTTCATGATGAACGTCACTTCCTATGCTGTAGCAGGTGTAGTGCTTCTCTTTTTTAGTCTGCGCACCTTCGGTCAGAACCTGAGATTATTCAATCGTAGGCTTGTGCCAGTACCAGTCCTGTACACCGTTCTCTCACCGATAATGCTGTTCTTAGGTTCGTTACTCTGTTTATTTCTAGTTGCTTATATTCATTTAGCAGTTGATATTATGATGTTTTCAACTTCGTTTTTGCCGGAAAAATTTTGGTTGATTTCCGCCTATACAGTGCTGATAGTCTTTTGGGCTTCCGCCTACTCTATGTTACTCGTGATGTTCTCCATGACCGTTGCAATGAGTGTGAGAGTGAAAGGAAGAGTATGGATTGGGATAGCTGTTTTTTTTGTAATACAGTATATAATTTCTTTATTAGAAACATCGATGTTCGATCATAAAAATATCACTTTGGAAAGAGCCTTTCGATTTGAAGTGACGGATGAGGCTGCTAAATTAAATAATATTGAGACCTCTCAGTATGTTCTTGGTTTACTTCCTACCCTGTTCGAAGCGATGATTATTGTGATTCTAGTATTTGCTATTGTTAAACTCGTTAAGAAAAGAGTGGAGTTATAGAAGTCTAACTCGTATAGATTTTTAGAACGAAGGCAGAGCGCTTCAGCTTTGTCTTCGTTTTTGTGCAAAAAAAAAGACGCCTTTCCATGAGAAGGGCATCTGTTATGTAAAATTCTACAGACCCTCTACATCATTTAGAGAGGCTGTCCATATTTCAAGTTCTTTTAGCAACCGTTCTTCTTCGTCTTCTCTCAATCTAAGCTTAACTCCGTATTGGTACTGGCCGAGTCCAAACATCCAGCCCCAACGAACGCTGCCCACGAGTTGAAGCTTTTCTTCGTTTAATTGAAGATGAATCACTAGCTTTGTATCGCCTGCTGTAAATCGAAGATTTAGAGGGGTACGCACTTTGCAGCCAGATCGGCTAAGATCAAGCAACACGGCTTCTGTTAACTTTCCGGCACCCGGACCAATACTACTTGTTGGAACTTCAATCCAGCATTCAAGCGGCTGGTTCATTACATAGCGGAATGGTTCTTTCCTGCTGGACACATCCATAATTTCCCTCCATATCGTTTATTTGCAATTATATCGAAAGAGATTGTTGAGAACAATCTACTAAAGTGCTATTTTTAATAAGAATAAATTTATTTAATCCTAATGAAGGTGATGAGACTCAACATGTACCAATACCTTAATGAAACATTCCAAAAACACAATTTTGACCAAGGAAGTCTGCAGGACGGGGAACTAAATAACTGTACATTTGAACAGTGTTCCTTCAAAGGAAGCTCTATGGAAGAAATGACGTCCATCGGTTGCCGATTTATAGATTGCGATTTTACTGGAGCCATGCTCAATGCATCACACCATAAAGGTTCAGCTTTTACTAACTGTAAGTTCACTGGTGCGAATCTGTTCGTATCGAAATTTGAAGATTGTAAAATGGTAGGATCTGATTTCTCAAATGCTTATATGGACGGGATCACACTTATCGGCGGGGACTGGTCTTACACGAACCTTAGACATACTAATCTTAGCAGACAGGATCTGCGCGGAATTCGATTTACTGAAGCTGATCTAATGGGCTGTAATTTGCAAAAAAGTGATCTTCGAGGGGCTGATTTGAGCCGTGTACAGTTATCTCAATGCAAGCTTAAAGGGGCTGACCTACGGGACGCTATTGTTGAGGGGATTGATTTAAAAAGTTTGGATCTACAAGGAGTTCGTATGGATATAGATCAGGCCGTACTGTTAGCACGCTCTTTTGGAGCTAAGGTAGGTAACTAGGAATAGGGGCATCAGCTGCTAATGTTGTAGCGGTTGATGCCCCTTTAGTTTGTTATCAAGAAATACATATGCACATTGTATGAAACTTCTTATGTATATTTACTTTCTTAACAGTTAACGCAGTCGTTTTCTGGGCTTAGCCCACCATTTAATCCAAAGAAAACCTTCGTCATCACGGAAAAACTTAATGCCCACCCAGCGCAAGGGTGTCCATAGTTCTCTAAAATAATATGAAGGCATAGTCTATTAGACCCTCCTATATAGTCAATTAATACTATATGTTACGCTAGTTTTAATGAAACTTCAAGATAATTTTACTTATAATTACATATTATGAATCTACGAGAAATAAATTTCTCCTGTGAGCAGGACTAATAGCCCTATGCGAGTTGCATGCTTCATTTATTTCTTTTCAGCTACTTATGTCATATTCGAATTATCAAATACGCACGCGCTCTTTGAGCGCGTGTTTTGACGTTTATTTTGAATGGAATCTAGCAATGACGCTCTATTAGTAGGGATATGCACAAGCATTTCATTATGCTCAGCATTTAATAAAAGGAGAGGAAGTGATGAAATGACGGAGACAGAGTTTATTGCGAAGATCGCAAATTTTGCTGAAAAGGACATGCAGATTAGTAAGGTTCCAGCATCGCTAACGATAGCTCAAGCTGCGCTAGAATCAGGCTGGGGCAGCAGCGGGTTGACTGTTAAGGCCAACAATTTGTTTGGAATCAAAGGCAGCGGACCAGCTGGTAGTATTACTGTGCAAACTACTGAATATGTTAATGGTAAGGCTGTTAAAGTAGAAGCTCCTTTTCGGGCCTATAACAACTGGGGAGAATCTGTCGCGGATCATTCCGCGTTGATTGTGAATGGTGTTTCGTGGAATCGTAACCTTTACAGCAAAGTGCTTGGTGCAAGTGGCAAGGTTGCCGCACAAGAGATTGCTGCCGCTGGCTATGCTACCGACCCAAACTATGCAGCAAAGCTAATCCAAATCATGAATACTTACAATCTGTATAAATATGATGAAGAAGCCAAGGAAGGTGATGACGAAATGTCGGCAGAGGATAAACAAAAGCTGGTTAGTCTGGAAACAGAAATAAAAGAATTGCGTGCGCTTATAGTGAGTCTTACGGATAGCAAGGATACGCTAAAAACAGGTGTGCAGGAGCAAGGTCAATCGATTACTAAGCTTTCGGATCGAGTGACTCTAATTGAAGGTCGAGCAGTGATGAATGTACCCCCATGGGCTGAAGCGGCAGTAAAGGCAGCGAGTGCTGCAGAGCTGCTAGATACACCGTCAGGTGGGAGTTATGACTTCTATCGCATAATAACAGTGTTGAACCGTGCAGGCTTACTTGTTCCTGGTAGTGGAAATTGAAATAAGGAGGGTTAAAAACCATGTATAATGATGCTCTCAACAGTGTGCTTGCCTTTGCTTCCGTGCTGGCTGTTTTCGTAATGGCACTTGTACAACTTGTGAAGAATAGCGTGAAACTTCCGCGCAATATTGTACCGGTTGTTGGATTAGCTATTGGCTTGCTGGTTGGAGCAGTTGCTTATCCGTTCACTGATATGAACCTTATTCTGCGACTATGGGCTGGGGGGCTAGCAGGGCTTTCGGCGACGGGGTTATTTGAGCTTGCTTTTAACAAAAGGGATGGTACGAAAACAGATGATAAATGATTTAGTCGTATTCATTTTTTTGAAAATCAATCCTTTCTCACTGGTAAAATGACTACGCATTCTATCAAGATGACTAATATATTATAGTATGAAAAAAAAAGGAGGTGTAAATATGGGAACTTATCTTGACGCTAGAACATCACAAAATGCCAGTCTCGCCAATTCGATAGCTATTCCGATTACGGTAATAAACACGCCACAGTTGTTTGGACAAATTGGTTTGTTAACCGCAGGAGTGACTACGAACCCACGTGTGCTGCTTAAAGGGACAATTTCCGTTACTCTTCCACTGGCATTGGTAGGTATCACAATTACGATTGTAAGAGGAACTTTACCAACGGATCCTAAAGTATATTCTGCTACTTCAACTTTTGGTCTTAGTATACTGGCCCCGCAAGTAATAACCTTCTCGGCAGCGGACTTCTTACCAGCAATCACACCTCAACTCACTTATACAGCATTTGTTTCTTCTAATCTTCTCGGCACAGTCCGTGTGGGTCCAGAAAGCTTTGACGGCATTTTAGTATCTGATTAGAAATTTTTACACTAACCTCGCGCAGTTGGCGGGGTTATATTTTTTGCCGTTCGCCCAATCTTCCAAGGGGGTTAACACATATCCTGTGGTGTATTCTACAATACGGAGGAGGTCTTCACATGGGAGCTGAATTTGGTCATGTCGGTGGTGCTTTTACTAGTACTGGCGCAATCTTAGTATTATTTATCTTGTTAGTAATTATTACGAGCGCATGCATATTCTAGAGATATAAAAAGTCTGCTTCTGGCATTCATGCTGGAAGCAGACTTTTTAATGGTGTTATACCGATTTATCTAGATGAATTAACAATTAAAAGTGGATTGAAGTACATAGGTTTACAAAACTAGGATTTTGAAGATTCAAATATACATGTTATCTTAGTTTGATAACATAAATGAATACTGTTAAATATTATTTAGGAGAGATAGTTTTGAAGAATAAAATGCTGATCGGGATTTCTTCCATTATTGTAGTGTTAATCATTATCGTAACGGTTGGAAGCTTTTATTTCTATCATGTCGCCATTGCACGTGCCTCAAAGGACTTTTTAGATGAGAGTCCAGATCTGCAATCAAGTCCGGAAGTGGAACAATCTAAAGATACTTCACAAGCAGATAAAGAGTGGTGGAACAACCAGCACTTCGACAGGTGGGAGATGGATTCTGATGACGGGATTCATCTTAAGGGGTACTACTTAGCAGCTCCTGTGCAATCTGATAAGACGGTAATCATTGCGCATGGTTATGCTGGAAATGCGACTCAGATGAGTGGATATGCCAGAATGTACTATGAAAGACTGGGATATAATATTTTACTGCCAGATGCTAGAGGACATGGAGACAGCGGTGGTAATTACATCGGGTTCGGCTGGCCTGAGCGCAAGGATTATTTAAAGTGGATTCAGCGAGTCTTGGAAGCGAATGGTGAGAAGACACAAGTGGTGCTTCATGGTGTTTCCATGGGGGGAGCTACGGTCATGATGACAAGTGGGGAAGAGCTGCCACCTAATGTGAAGGCAATTGTAGAGGATTGTGGTTATACATCTGTGAAGGACGAGCTTACGTTCCAGCTGAAGAGAATGTACCATTTACCGGCGTTCCCGATTGTGGACACGACCAGTATGCTGACAAAAATTCGCGCAGGCTATTCCTTTAATGAAGCCTCAGCATTAGAACAGGTGAAGAAATCCGTAACCCCGACACTGTTTATTCATGGTGATAGTGATACCTTCGTTCCTACGGAGATGGTACATACTTTGTATGAGAATAGTCCGGTGGAGAAGGAGCTATATATCGTTCCTAAAGCGGGTCACGGTGAAGCTTTCCGTATGGACCCGGTTAAATATGAGAGCGTAGTTACAGGGTTCGTTGGGAAATTTATAGAGTAAGTGTCTGTCAAAGGACTGCCGAAAGGCGGTCCTTTTGTGTTATATCTCCATTAGCAAACTTATTTGTGTATGTTTGGTTTTTATTCACATTTAAATGCAATATATAAATTGCATTATGTAATAAATATATTATAATTCGGAGTATAAGGAGGGATAATAATGAAAACCAGCAAAGTTAATGATGAACGAATTGTATCTCAAAGAAGGAAAATTCAAAGTGATGCTTATCAAATACTAATTTATTGTTTGCTTATTTCAATTCTGATTCAACAATTCATAATGAATGCTCCGTTTGCGCAATTTGCAGTCGAGTTTTTCTGTTTGATTGGTATTGGAATATATATAACTATACGGCACTTATCTGTTGGGGTTGATATTTGGGATTCCCGAAGTCACACCAATAAAAAGCTGCTTATAAACAGCATTATTTCAGGCGGGATTTGTGTTTCATTGCTTATAGTGTTGGCGGGAGAAAGAAATGTAAGGAGTATTATTTTAACCTTTGTTACTTTTACAATGGTTTATTTTCTTGTACACCTAGTGTTACGGAATATAAATAAGAAAAGACAAAGGCAAATTGATGATGAATTAAGCACGGATGAAGATATAGAATGCTGAGAAGATTTTTTAGATTTATCCACAACGGAAGCGTAACTATATAAGGAATGGTTTATGATTTCAACCTCATAATATCTATTATAGATAAGGAAGAGGTGAACAAATTGAAATTCAAAATAAAATCAATAATGATTCTGTCGACATTTTTACTTGCTGTCAGTGCGGGCCAAATTTGTTCAGCTGTACCAGGAGATCATGTTGAAGATTCAGAAAAAGACATACGAACTTACACATTATCCATCCTGTTTGAAGAAATCAATGGCTCTATATCAGAGCGTTTTGGTTCGGATTGGGTTTTTTCTCCTAAAAAAGTTTGCGAAATAAATGGCAGAAATCTTACTGTTGAGGGGAATCTTATTAAAGATAATCAAACGAAAATAATTAGAATTGATTTGGAGAAGGATATGTCAAGGTATAAGGTTACGCGAGTATCGGAAATTTAGTGAAATATATAATTGATCGCTCGGTAGTACAGCGAAATATCCATAGTTAGGGATTATGAAAAAGCCTCGGTAACCTTAAATGGCAACGGGGCTTTTTTGAGTTGTTACTTAGTCGAAGGAGGCGTTGTGCCAATAAGCATCTGCAATAGCGGGGATGTCATCCGATACAAAATTTTCCCAACGAGCCACTGTGAGTACTTCTTTCTTGTTATACGAAACTAGTGATTTTGTATTGTTTTATATACAATAATAACTTTTAAATGTATTTAAACATAAATTCGGGGCCCTATCTCTAGGGCCCCTTTCATGGGAGAGGAGAAACCGGACGAAGAGCTTATGGGGAAACGTAAGCCTGCTCCGCGGTTGTCTACGACATTTGTGGTGTCGATAATTACATGATGTCCCTGTAAGACCAGTCTTATACATAATGACGACTTATTTATCGGAATCGTCTCTGATTGTTCCATTTTTCATAACTAGACAAACTTTTTATTTCAGTGCGCAAATGTGTTACGATAGGCGTGGACTTATGCCCTTTTGGGTATAACAAACAGAGACATAGAGCGGGTGATTGACGGTGAGAGTGGTATCGGGAAGTGCAAAAGGAAGACCACTAAAAAGTGTGCCAGGAAGTGGAACAAGACCTACAACCGACAAGGTGAAGGAAGCTGTATTCAGTATGATCGGTCCATATTTCGAAGGTGGAGCGGTGCTGGATTTATTCGCAGGTACAGGTGGTCTGGGTATCGAAGCTTTAAGCAGAGGAATGGAAAGTGCCGTATTTGTAGATATGGAGCCTAAAAGTATTGACACCATTCGTGCCAATTTGAAAGCGACTAATCTTGAGGCAAAGGCGCAAGTGTACCGAAATGAAGCAGGAAGAGCGCTCAGTGCGTTGGAGAAGCGGGGACGTGTTTTTGATTTAGTCTTTTTAGACCCTCCTTACCGATTGAAGCACGGAGATGAGCTGATGCTGTCTATGGTAGAAAAAGGAATGCTGCAAGAGGACGCAATCATAGTACTGGAGCATGAATCAAATTATGCCTATCCTGAGGATATCCCAGGATTTTATAGGCTGCGCCAAGCCGTATACGGAGAAACGACAATTTCTATTTATCAGTATGAAGCTAATCCTTCAGTGGACGGCGAGACTGGTGAGGAGGTAGAGAATGAGTCTGCAAATTAGAAAAGAGCGTGTTGCCATCTATCCAGGCACCTTTGATCCCGTGACTATGGGACATATGGATATTATCCGGCGCGCATCCAAGCAGTTCGACCGTTTAATTGTAACGGTGCTTAATAATTTGAGTAAGAACCCGTTATTTACTGTAGAAGAGCGAACAGCGCTTTTAAGACAGGCGACAGCTGACATTCCTAATGTGGAAATCGACAGCTTTAGGGATCTGCTAGTTAATTATGTTCGTCAAAAAGATGCTCAAGTCATTGTTCGTGGTATTCGTACCGTAACTGACTTTGAATATGAACTGCAAAATGCATCCATCAACCATAGTCTGGATCCGGATGCGGAAACGATTTTTATGATGACTAATCCGAAATATTCCTACTTAAGTTCCAGTGTTGTAAAAGAAATTGCCCATTTCGGAGGTAATGTATCTGACTTTGTGACCCCTGAAGTGGAACAAGCTATGAAGCTTAAATTTAATCGGGTCGATGGCGAAAAGCACTAACAAGATATATCGCTGCGGATAATGCTAGCAGGATGAGGAGTAAAAGTGATTGCAGACTAAGCAGTTGTGGAAAAGAGCTCCATATGGCTGTTACATTAATGGTTCTGTTTGGTGTGGATTGTGAATCTGCAAGAGCAGGCAAAACAGCAGTTCCTACAGTCAATAGTGGTTTCCATAGTAGTAGTGTCAATAAAAAAGCATAAGCTCCATGCATCAAGCGAACCGCAGCATAGGGGAGAAATCGGACACCTGCCTCTTTAAGCAGTGTCAGTACTTGCAGCTGTGCGCAGAGTCCGCTCCAGCCAAGTGCAGCGGAAAGTAAGGCCAAGCCTAATACTCCTGTTGATCCGGCGCCGATGCTCGTGAGCCCTTTGCTTATGGCGTCGGCTCCTAAATGAACCTCCAGCAAGCCTGCTGGTAGAGCAGCTGGTAATGCAGGAAGTACAGTAGTAATGATATTGATGACTACGGCGAACATAATCATATAACCGCCCACAACCATCAAATTTTGCACCGCAGTAGCTACCGACTCCCCAAGAAGTTTGCCGAAGCTTCGGCCATCTCTTGATCTGGCTTCAGTGGCTGCAAGCTGGATACGACTATATAAAGAAGGTCGTTTAGTATTCGTACTTTCTTTTACAGAAGGTTGCGGATTGTCTATCCGGCCGTTTAACAGTGCATCTGTATAACTGGCTAGAAGTCCTGAAATCCAGTGGATCGCAAGTAGAAAGTAGCCTGCGGTAGGACTATGTAGGAAAGCTACACCAATCACAATGAGCAGGGTTACTGGACTGGCGAAATGTGTAAGGGAAGCAAGACGAGCGGCTTCCTTGTCCGAAATGCTGCCCTGCTTATGAAGCTGCATTACACCTCCGGCCCCGCCGGGGAATCCAGTTGTGATTCCAAGCGCCAAAGTCCAGCCGCTCGCGCCGGGAAGTCGGAAGACCTTTTTCATCAATGGTTCCAGGAGCACTCCGAAGCCATGCACGAAGCCCGAAGCAGTCAGCATCTCAGACAACATAAGGAAGGGTAGAAGTGCAGGAAATACGAGTGTCCACCAGAGCTTTAATCCTTGAAGAGAAGCCTCGAAAGAGCTTTCTGGTGAGATGATGATTGCAATGGCTAACAGGATTGCAATCGCCCCGGATAGAAAAGGTGTGGAGCGACTAGCTAGCCGGCGTATTTTAATATTGTTCATTTCTAGAATCACCTCTTCATAACTTAAGGCATAGCAGATGTGTTATCACTTTATGCAGAGTAGACAACCATCATGCCAAACCAATAGTCGAAGCGGTAATGAAGTTCAAACATTCATATCCTAAATGTGCCGTGGGAAAGAAGGGAAGAGCAGTGAAGCAGTTGAAGCATCGGCCGGGATTCCGCGCCACAGCTTACCTCTTTACGTTTGTAGTTATCGTGTATGTATTTGTATTTATGAACACCCCGTACATTGTCTATCAGCCGGGTAGTGCATCTGAGGTTGCCCCTATGATTAAAGTGGAGAATGCGGATCCGGCTGAAGAAGGAACCTTTATGATGACTACGGTATCTGCTAGTTACGCTAATGTGGCGTTACTGGTCGCCTCTGTTTTTAACTCCAATTCAGAGGTTGTTCGAAAAGAGACCCGGCTGGGAGATAAGTCTGAAGACGAATATGCTGCGGAGCAGGTTTTTTATATGAACAGCTCCCAATCTTACTCCGTTCAGGCGGCTTATCATGCTGCAGGAATTCCGTATGAGGATGTAGTAGATTATTTGTATGTTTTTTCGGTTCCGGTTGAAAGTAATAAGGGTCAATTCCATCCAGGTGACAGAATCATAAGTGTAGAAGGACAGAAGGTACCGGATCCGGAAGCACTTTCTGCTTTACTTTCAGCCAAGAAAATCGGTGATCAGGTCGCTGTTGTTTTACAGAGGAATGGTAAAGAAGTAAAGGAGCAAGTGACACTGGTCGAGATCAAAGATAAAGAAGGTACTGCAGTTCGACCTGGTTTTGGAGTCACAATAGCCGCAGTTCAGAAAGTGAAACCTAAAGAACAAGGAAAAGCGGTCAGCTTTGTAGATACGAATGTTGGCGGACCTTCAGCAGGACTGATGTTCACTATGGAGATTTACAACCGTCTTACACCTGGTGATCTAACCAAAGGTCATAGGGTTGCAGGAACGGGCACGATTAACGCTGAGGGTGTGGTAGGTGCTATCGGTGGAGTGAAACATAAGATCGTGGCTGCGGATCGAGAAGGGGCGGAGATTTTTTTCGTACCTGTTAAGAATTACGACGAAGCCAAAGCAAAAGCTGATAAAATCGGCACATCTATGAAGCTGGTACCCGTATCGACACTGGATGAAGCGCTGAAATATATGGAGGAACTACCGGTCAAACCATGACCGGAGGTTCCAAATAATCGCGATACATATCGATTCTGTGAGGTTCTCGAAAAGCTCCAGCGAAAGCGGACGCAGCTTGAAGGTCTCGCTCAAGTTGTGGATGGGAGTAAAGTGAGGGCCGCATCACGATGGGTAAAGTTGCTTTTTGTTTCATCTCTTTAAGCAGTGCTCGTCCACTTTCTCTAAATCCGAGGATTCGAATATATCCAGGCCCCTCTGCTAATACAGAAGGGGTCATTTCTTCCTTGGTGTGATTTAGTAAAATGTGCAGCAGCAGACGTTGCAGTCGTGTATGTGTGTAACGCTTACTCTTAAGGGCCTGAAGCAAACCCGAAATAGTGAATTGCTCCAGCTCGGGCATAAGACGAAGGATTCTATTCTCCAAGCCTTCATTCATGTCTTGGATTGTTCTTAGCTCTGTAGCGGTACGTGTAGAGAGCAGATGGCGGAGGGGGGCTCGGAAATGCTCTAATTCCAAAGGACCTCTACCGGCTGCATGCTCTCTTTCCAATATGGACACGCTATATTCCGGCATGTAAGCTGCTGGTGATCCACCTTCTTGTAATAGCTTTCGAATAGCAGTGGCGCTTGCGATCGATGAGTCGACCTGCAAAGGGTCATGGAATCCGGCTGCCGTTCGCGGAACGGTTAGCGGCTCGATCTTGCTATTCAGCCGCTGCAAAGCAATGAGATAATGCAAGCCAAGGCTGTTATTCGGCTGGCGCAGCAGCTTGCCAGCATCGAAGGGACTCTCTTCTTCATGGAGAGTCCCTTCAAAGGCCACCGCCGCCGCTGCGCTGTACGCGGCGGGGAAGCTCGCTCCGAGCGCCATGCGGCGGCGGATCTCGCTCTGAAGTTCGCTGCTTTCCTCTGCCAGATACTTGGCCAGAGGAAGCAGCGAACCCAAAGTGCCGGCTTCGGAGCCGAAGCACAAGCTGTCCACGACCCCGGTCGCTTCCAGCAGTGCAACTGCTCCGAAGGCGAACCATTCTGCCGGCTGTACAGCATAAGCCACCGGCAGCTCAATGACGAGGTCGGCGCCCATTCGTAGCGCCATCTCTGTCCGGGCTTGCTTGCTCACCGCCGCCGGCTCGCCGCGCTGAGTAAAGGGTCCGCTCATGACGACGATGGCGCGCTCAGCGCCTGATAGTCTTTTGGCTTCGGTGAAGTGGTGTACATGACCGTTATGTAATGGATTGTATTCTGCTACTATTCCAACCGTTGTCACTGCTGCTTCCCTCCATAAGTAACCATTATTTAAAATATAAGAAGGTATAAATTATGCACCTATCCTTTATCTCTTATATTTCACGATTAAACGCTTTTCGTCCTTATAGAACGCCAAAGGTGTTTATGCATGTAGAGATTACTAGGATAAATATCCTGAAACTCTATTCGCACAAGCTGTCATTTTGATTTACACTAATAGTTATATCATAATTCTCCCCAATTTCTGAAACAATATAAAGGGAAAATGGTTGACAAAGGTATATAATACTAGGTATAATAAATTTTGTTTGTTTGGGAGTGATAAGTATGCAGATTCACTTTCGCAAATTAGCGAATGCCGACGAACCGTTACATATTCACGATGTTGTGGATGTCAGCGAGGTAGTCAAAGGGCGCAAGGATATTCTAGCTGTTGCTCCGCTCTCAGTGGACCTTAAAGCGCTGCCCGCGGGAACCGATTGTGTGAACGTGGTGGGGAAACTGAGTGGAGATGTGGACATGTTATGTTCACGTTGTCTCACGGAGGTCAAAAGTGATTTGAACATTCCTTTTGCTGAGACTTTCAAGTGGCTTAAGCAGCCAGTTCTTCCAGATGATGACGAAGATGAGGAACTTATTTACGTCAAGGATGAGGTTGTGGATCTTATCCCATATGTGGAAGAAAATTTCGTACTGCACTTACCGGATTCGGTATTGTGCAAGGCAGACTGTCTTGGTCTTTGTCAGAAATGCGGACAGAACTTGAACGAAGGCACCTGCAGTTGCGACAACACAGTGATCGATCCTCGACTCGCTGCGTTGAAAGACTTTTTCAAATGAAACATTACAACAAAACACATCCTGCTCTGAGGAGCAGGCTGACAGAAATATCACGAGGAGGTGGAACACATGGCAGTACCACAACGTAGAACGTCTAAGACACGCCGTGACAAACGTCGCACCCACTTTAAGTTGGTTGTGCCGGGCATGGTGAAATGCGAACAATGCGGAGAGTTGAAATTGGCTCACCACGTATGTAAAGTTTGCGGAACTTACAAAGCAAGAGAAATCATCAAACAATAGTTTTAGAATAAATAGTACTTCACTCTTGGTGAAGTACTATTTTTTTTTGAAATATAAGACTATATAAGTTTCACTCCTCTATAAATTCCTTGTATTTTTCGCACAAACGCTTATCGTCTATTAGGGACGCTGAAGCGTTTATACTTGTCCAAACATAAGCCGCCCAGAAGTCAATGCTTTATTTTTGGTGCGGCATGCTTTATACTACATATTAGTACCTGGTTCTAAATAATGAATATGGTTACTTGACCTAATATAACAGCGGCCATCAAGCGGCCGAATGCTTTCTTTAAAATATAAGAAAGTATAAGTTATACACCTATACTTTTTTGTCTTATATTTCTCGCTTAAACGTTTATCGTCCTTTTAAGGATACCGAAGGCGTTTATGCTTGGCACGTGCCAGGAGGTGAGCCGCAATCGAGCGGATGTCCAAGAAAGAACGTCAGCAACAGCTGCTACATATAATCGCAGGCAATCCTTTTGTAACAGATCGGGAGCTGACTCGTCAGCTGAAAGTTAGCATTCAGACGATTCGGTTAGACCGGATGGAGCTGGGAATACCGGAACTGCGTGAACGAATGAAACAAATGGCAGAGCACTCCTATGATCAGGTGCGCTCTTTGCCTGCGGATGAAGTCATCGGAGACATTGTGGATCTACAGCTGGACAAGAGTGGGATTTCGATATTTGAGATTCGCGAAGATCATGTTTTCTCTAGAAATGGGATCGCTCGAGGTCACTATGTGTTTGCTCAAGCGAACTCACTTGCGGTTGCCGTAATCAACGATGAAATCGCTCTGACCGCTTCAGCCGATATCCGTTTTGTACGCACAGTTCAGCTAGGTGAGAAGTGTATTGCCAAAGCACAGGTGCGGTCACTCGCTGGTAGGGGTGGCAAAGCGGAGGTGGATGTATTCACTTATGTCGGAGAAGAATTAGTGTTTCAGGGCCATTTTATAGTGTATCGGTCCGCAAATGATGAACACAGTGAAGGGGGTAACCATAGTGCTGATCGCCATTGATGCCATGGGCGGGGACAACGCTCCTGAATGTAATGTCGAGGGGGCGTTGTCCGCGGCCGCGGAATGGAAAGATACGCAGATTGTGCTCGTTGGTGACGAAGCCAGATTAGAGCCACTGCTGAGGGACAAACCGTCCAATCTGACAATACGTCATGCAGGAGATGTCATTGGTTCTGATGAAGAGCCAGTTAAGGCGGTTCGTCGTAAAAAAGATTCATCCATGGTTGTAGCTGGAAGAATGGTCCGCGAAGGTGAAGCAGATGCTATGATTTCGTCAGGCAACACGGGTGCGTTAATGACTACAGGACTCCTCGTAGTTGGCCGGATGCAGGGGATTGAACGTCCTGCTCTGGCGCCTATGATTCCGACGCTGGACGATGTTGGCGTATTGGCGCTTGATCTTGGTGCCAACATGGATGCGAAGCCTGAACATCTGGTGCAATATGCACTGATGGGAACCATTTATCGAAACAAAGTGCATGGTATTGCTAAGCCGAGAGTCGGACTTCTGAATGTAGGAACAGAGCCTGGAAAGGGCAATGAACTGACAAAAGTAGCCTATCCACTGCTTGAGAACTTGCCAGGCATTCATTTTATCGGTAATGTTGAGGCACGTGACGTGCTTACAGGGAACTGTGATGTGCTTGTCTGCGATGGATTTGCCGGTAACATTTTACTGAAGTCACTAGAGGGTACGGCGGGTGCATTGTTCTCTTTGCTGAAGGAGCAATTTAGTCGTTCTCTGAAAACTAAGCTTGGCGCGGCTATGCTGATGCCAGAGCTTAGAGCTCTAAAAGGTAAAATGGACTACAAAGAGCACGGTGGTGCACCTCTGCTCGGTCTTAGCGGATTGGTAGTGAAAGGGCACGGATCTTCAGATGGAAATGCGGTTAAAAATGCGGTAAGACAAGCGCGGATTGCTCTGCAAGCTGAGCTTGTGCCAAGTATATCCAAGGAAATTAGCGGGAAGTGAGTGACGAGATGAGACAGTTGCGACCGGTTGGGATTATAGGAACTGGGAAATATGTACCTGAGAAAATATTGACAAATAGTGATCTGGAAAAAATAGTGGAGACTAACGATGAATGGATCGTCAGTCGGACAGGCATCCGTGAAAGACATATTGCTGCGCCTCATGAGGCAACTTCTGATCTAGCGTATGAAGCAGCCCTAAAGGCACTTGATTCCGCGGGAATGAAAGCCGAAGATTTGGATCTTATCATTATTGCAACAGTAACACCTGACAGTGCCTTTCCTTCTACAGCCTGCATTTTGCAGGATAAACTGGGTGCTAAAGGTGCTGCGGCGTTTGACTTGTCGGCTGCCTGCTCTGGTTTTGTATACAGCTTAGCGACAGCGGTTGGATTTATTCAGAACGGAATGTACAATAATGCACTTATTATAGGTGCGGATACTTTGTCCCGCATCACAGATTATACGGATCGTAATACTTGTGTCTTGTTCGGTGATGGAGCAGGTGCAGTTATCATTGGTGAGGTTCCAGAAGGTCGTGGTTTCCAATCCTTTGATCTAGGTGCTGAAGGCTCTGGAGGGAACTTGCTTAAGTTAGAAGCCGGCGGTTCACGCTTGCCTGCATCTCAGCAAACCGTTGAAGATAAGAAACATTTCATTTATATGAATGGCCGTGAAGTCTTTAAGTTTGCAGTTCGTGTGATGGGCTCAGCTACAGAACGTGTGCTTACTAAAGCTGGTCTGGGTAAAGAAGATATTGATTTGTTCGTACCGCATCAAGCGAATATTCGTATCATTCAATCCGCTATGCAGCGTCTTGATTTGCCACCAGAGAAATGTGTGATCAATGTTGATAAGTATGCCAATACTTCGGCTGCCTCTATTCCGTTAGCTCTTGTTGAAGCTGCGGAAGAAGGACGTATGAAAGAAGGCGACACCGTCCTGATGGTTGGTTTCGGCGGTGGCTTAACTTGGGGCGCATCTGTATTGATTTGGTAATAAGCTAAGACCGTTATACGGGAAGGAGTTCATACTTATGGGTAAAATTGCATTTGTCTTTCCCGGTCAGGGAGCGCAAGCAGTTGGAATGGGTAAGGATGTTTATGATGCTCTTCCAAACAGCCGAGCAGTGTTCGAGAAAGGGGATGAAGTTCTCGGATTTCCGCTGAGCAAGCTGATTTTTGAAGGACCGGATAGTGAGCTGAAACAGACTGTGAACACGCAGCCAGCGCTTCTTACAGCTAGCGTTGCTTATCTTGAAGCTCTACGTGAACAAGATTTGAAGCCTGATTATGTTGCCGGTCATAGCCTTGGTGAATACAGTGCGCTAGTAGCAGCGGGTGTATTGTCATATGAAGATGCTGTAACACTTGTACGCTTAAGAGGCCGTTTCATGGAAGAAGCTGTTCCAGGGGGCCAAGGTGCAATGGCGGCAGTGCTTGGTGCGGAACGTGAAGCACTGGCTGTATTATGCCAAAATGTATCTGATGAAAGTGGTGTTGTAGAGCTGGCTAACGTCAACTGTCCGGGTCAGATCGTTGTTTCCGGATCTCAGGAAGGCGTTAATGGTGTTGTGCAGCGTGTTAAAGAAGCAGGTGGTAAGCGTGCGATTCCGCTAGAAGTAAGTGGACCTTTTCACTCTTCTATGATGAGAGCTGCTGCGGATCGTTTGGCAGAAGAGTTGAAGAAAGTAACCTTCAATACTCCAAATGTGCCTGTCATCGTTAATGTCACTGCGTCACCGGTAACAGATCCCGAAGAAATTCGCGAACTGCTTGTTCGTCAGGTGTATTCTCCTGTGCTTTGGCAGGACAGTATTGAATGGTTGATTGCAGATGGTGTAGATACTTTTGTTGAGATTGGTTCTGGCAGTGTTCTGGCTGGTCTAATCCGCAAAATAGACAAAACAGTCAAAGTAATCAACATTAATACACTTGAAAGTGTCCAAACTGTTTTGTAAGAAATGGTTTAACATTTAGCCAACAGCATCATGATTGAAAGGGGATTAAACTATGTTCTCAGCATTGCGGGGCCAGACAGCCCTTGTAACTGGCGGTTCACGTGGTATTGGTCGCAGCATCGCACTTGCTCTTGCAGAACACGGCGTAAAGGTTGCCGTGAACTATGCAGGGAGTGAAGCTGCGGCACACGAGACTGTGGCTCGTATTGCCGAGCTTGGCTCGGAGGGGATTGCGCTCCGTGGAGATGTCGGCAATAGTGAACAGGCCGAGAGCCTTGTGAAAGAGGTTCTTAATACCTGGGGACGTATTGACATTGTTGTCAATAATGCCGGCATTACTAGGGATAACTTGATTATGCGCATGAAAGAGGAAGAGTTCGATCAAGTGATTGAGACGAATCTGAAAGGTGTGTTTAACTGTCTTAAGGCAGCTACACGTCCGATGATGAAACAGCGCTACGGTCGAATCATTAATATTTCCTCGGTTGTGGGTGTAACAGGTAACCCTGGTCAGGCTAATTACTCTGCAGCAAAGGCCGGTGTCATCGGTCTAACCAAAGCTGCCGCTCGTGAGCTCTCTTCACGGGGCATCACTGTTAACTGTATCGCTCCTGGGTTTATTGATACAGATATGACGCGTGAGCTCTCTGATGAGGTTCGCAGTGAGCTAGAGAAGGGCATTCCACTAGCTCGCCTTGGGCGTCCGGAAGAGATAGCTATGGCAGTTGTTTTCCTGGCTTCTGAAGGCGCCGCTTATATGACCGGCCAGACACTACACGTGGATGGCGGGATGTATATGTAACTCTCCGTCAAAAATATAAGAAAGTATAAGTTTCACACTATACTTTATCCTTATATATCTCGCATAAACACTTACAGTTCTTATTAGGACACCGATGAATGTTTATGCTTGGGAGAAATTACACTGTTTTAAAGATGAAATGTGAGGGATCAGGAAAGCGTTTTTTGCGGTCTATGGTATTTTGACCTCATATCTCGTATAATACCAAAAGAGGAGGTGAACCGGATGTCCGATGTATTAGAGCGTGTAAAACGCATTGTCATCGACCGCTTAGGTGCCGATGAAGCTGAGGTAACATTAGAAGCGTCTTTCAAAGATGATTTAGGTGCTGATTCTCTTGATGTAGTAGAATTGGTTATGGAATTGGAAGATGAATTCGACATGGAAATCTCTGATGAAGATGCAGAGACCATTACGACCGTGGGTGAAGTTGTGAAGTACATACAATCTCATACCTAGAGTCATATGATTGAGAGTCCCGTTCCTACTTGGGCGGGACTTCTCCTCATTTATACAGTATTAAAATGTATTAAGGGTTGCCATGTGCAGCTTTATAGGGATTATAACAGAGCCGCAGAAGCGTTAATGAATGCGGTGACCGCTGTTCATATAGTAGTAATAATTCGCAGTATATAAGTTCTGAATATAATGTATACAGCCTATAGATGGGGTGATTGTGTTTGAGTCATAGAGTGGTTGTAACCGGGATGGGCGTAATTACGTCACTGGGGAAAGACTTGGAGACGTTCTGGGATAATCTGATGAGCGGTAAATCAGGTGTATCGATGGTTGAAGCCTTTGATGTCAGTGAATATACTACGCAAATTGCTTCGTCAGTTAAAGACTTTGATCCTGAGGCGCTTTTTGGCCGCAAGGAAGCCCGCAAAATGGACCGTTTTGTACAATTTGCAGTGGCTGCCGGTGAAGATGCGTTGAGAGATAGCGGACTTAAGATCGGTGAAGATATCGATGCTGAACGGATCGGTGTATCTGTAGGTTCGGGTATCGGAGGTCTTGGTACTTGGGAAGACAATCATAATCTGTTGCTTGAAAAAGGGCCGAAACGGGTAAGCCCGTTCTTTATCCCGATGATGATCGCTAACATGGGTTCTGGACAGCTGTCCATCAACCTCGGTGCAAAGGGACCAAATACGACTACAGTGACAGCCTGTGCTACAGGAAGTCATTCCATTGGGGAATCATTCCGTCTGATTCAACGTGGAGACGCAGATGCTATGATCTGCGGTGGTTCGGAAGCGACCATTCGTCCAACAGGAATGGCAGGTTTCTGTGCAATGAGAGCGATGTCCACTCGTAATGACGAGCCTGAGAAGGCTAGCCGGCCATTTGATGTAGATCGCGATGGCTTTGTTATGGGCGAGGGCGCTGGAATCTTGATTCTGGAATCCCTTGAACATGCTGAGAAGCGTGGAGCGAAGATTTATGCTGAGGTTATCGGCTATGGTCTGAGCGCTGATGCTCACCATATGACTGAACCAGATCCAGACGGTGCAGCTCGCTGCATGAAGATGGCAATCCGAGATGCTGGTATCTCTCCTGAAGATATTGATTACATCAATGCACATGGTACTTCAACGCCTGTAGGAGATAGATCAGAAACGGCTGCTGTTAAAAAAGCATTGGGTGAACATGCCTATAAAGTAGCTATTAGTTCGACGAAATCCATGACGGGTCATCTTTTAGGTGCAGCCGGTGGTGTGGAAGCTATTATCTGTGGTCTTTCTTTGCAAAAAGGAATGATTGCGCCAACCATTAATTTGGACAATCCAGACCCAGAATGTGATCTGGATTATGTGCCGAATGTGCCACGTAAAGCAGATCTGGATATCGTAATGTCGAATTCCTTTGGATTTGGTGGACATAACGCAACAGTTATTCTAAAAAAATATAATCAGTAAGGGGACAGCGCGGTGAAAGGAGAACTGAAGCAGTTACAACAGCAACTTCAAATCCAATTTCACGATTCTGTGCTTCTGAAGCAGGCCTTTACCCATGCATCCTATGTGAATGAACACCGTTTCAATCAGCATCAGGACAATGAGCGTCTCGAATTTCTAGGGGATGCTGTACTGGAGCTGACGGTTTCTGAATATTTGTACAATCTGTTGCCAGATCGACCTGAAGGGGAACTGACTAAGCTGCGTGCCGCTATTGTATGCGAGCCTTCGCTGGTTAAGTTCGCTGAGAGTTTAGGTTTTGGCCGATATGTACTATTGGGAAAAGGGGAAGAACTTACGGGCGGACGTACTCGCCCGGCCCTGCTGGCTGATGTGTTCGAATCCTTCGTGGGAGCGCTTTATCTTGACCAAGGACTGGAAACCGTAAGGTCTTTTCTTGATAATCACGTATTTCCACTTGTGGAGACGGATGGGAAACTGCAAATGCAGATGACCGATTACAAGACGGAACTGCAAGAGCTAATTCAGCAGCACAATATGGGTACGTTGGAATATCGGATCATTGAAGAACGGGGACCTGCGCATGAGCGTGAATTCGTCTCTGAAGTGTTAATGACTAACCGTTCACTTGGTAAAGGGAGCGGCCGCTCCAAGAAGGAAGCAGAACAGCAGGCTGCAGCAGCTGCACTGTTGCATCTGAAAGAAGATGGTGCTTGAATTTTGCATCATGTGGACAAGCGGAGGAGAGCAGCAAAGGTCTGAATACCGGCGTTTAGGCGGAGCTCAGACCGTTGCTGCTCTTTTTCGAAAGAATAGTCCAAGCTTCATATTAAATATAAGATGGAATGATTTTCACACTATACTTATGTCTTGTATTTCTCGTTTTATTCGGAGCTCCCACAAAGTACATGCGTACGCATCGAAGCAAAGCACCACTTTGCGGGGATGTTTTGGGAGCTATTTTAGGCTAATAAACGCTATGGTATAATGGGTCAGAGGTGATAGGCAAGTATGTTTTTGAAACGGATAGAATTAGCTGGTTTTAAATCATTTGCCGACAAAACAGAAATGGAATTTGTGCGCGGTATAACGGCCGTAGTGGGTCCGAACGGAAGCGGCAAGAGCAACATTTCTGACGGCATACGCTGGGTACTCGGCGAACAGAGTGCTAAATCACTGCGTGGCGGCAAGATGGAAGATATTATTTTTGCCGGTAGTGACGCGCGTAAAGCTGTGAATTATGGTGAAGTATCACTAACGCTCGATAATGAGGATCACACGCTGCCATTGGATTTCAGCGAAGTTACAGTGACTCGGCGTGTTCACCGTAGCGGTGAGAGTGAATATTTAATTAATAAGCAATCCTGTAGACTGAAGGATATCACAGAGCTGTTCATGGATACCGGTATCGGACGTGAGGCTTATTCGATTATCGGACAGGGTCGGATTGAGGAGATTCTGAGTACTCGTTCCGAAGATCGGCGAGGCATCTTTGAAGAGGCATCGGGTATTGTAAAATATAAATCGCGCAAAAAAGATGCAAGCCGTAAGCTCGACGACACGGAGCAAAACTTGCTTCGTATCCACGATTTGATTAGTGAGCTTGAGGATCAGATTGGTCCCCTTAAGGATCAATCGGAGAAGGCCATTCGCTTTAAAGAGCTTCGGGAACAACTGAAGCATCAGGAAATTTCAGTCTATGTTCATCAGATTGAAGGAATTCATACAGCTTGGCAGGAAGGTAACGCTAAGCTAGAAACGTTAAAGGATGAGCAACTGGAGCTATCTACAGTTGTCTCCGCTCATGATGCTAAGCTGGAAAGCGGACGTGCTGAACTACGTGCGTTAGAAGAACAGATCGAGAAGCAGCAAGAGCAATTACTCCGTTATAGTGAAGCTTATGAGAAAAGCGAAGGTTATGGGGAAGTACTGAAAGAGCGCAAACGTAATCTAGAGAGTAACCGTGAACAGTTAATGCTCACATTAGGATCTGTAGGTGAGCGATCTGCGGATCGTCAACGTGAGCTTGGGGATTTAGAAGCTAAGCTCGAAGCATCCCGGCTTAAGCTTGTTGAGCTTCGGAAACAGATCGAAGATGAAGAGGCAAGACTCGAAGGTGTCGCTGACGGGATTAGTCAGAGCCAGGAGGAGAAGCTGAAAAGTGCTCTCCTAGAGTTAATGAACCTTATGGCGAATGCACGTAACGAAATTCGTTACGCGGATCAACAAAAGGAGAACCTGGAGCGTCGTATGAGCCGCAGTGAAGAAGAAAGCGGCAAATGGACAGCACGGCATGAAGAGTTGTCTGCTAGCCAAAAAGGGCTAAAAGACAAGATAGCCCAGCTTGGCAAAGAATTAAGCAATCTTCGTGGTGCTTATATTACGGAAAGTGAACAACTTAGTAAACGTCAGAAGCTGATTGAAGAGACGCAGTCAGGCCTGCGGAAGTGGGAACAGAAGCGGGAAGCGCAAGTCTCCCGTCATGAGACCATGAAAGAAATGCAAGATGATTTTGACGGCTTTATGCTTGGAGTTAAAGAAGTACTTAAAGGGGCTCGTAAAGGACAGCTAAATGGGGTGCATGGTGCAGTTGCTGAACTCATTTCCGTCCCAGAGAAGCTGGAAATGGCTGTCGAGACTGCATTGGGTGCATCGCTTCAACATGTGGTCATGGATAATGAGAGCGTATCGCGTCAAGCGATATCTTTTCTGAAGCAACGTCAACTGGGACGAGCTACTTTCCTTCCTCTCGATGTTATTCGACCACGTCAAATTTCCGGCAGTGACCGTGGAATGGTGGAAGACGCTGAAGGTTTTGTTGGAATTGGTTCCGAACTTGTTGGATACGATGATAAGTATGCTAGTATTGTTGGCAGTTTGCTAGGTAATGTAGTTATTGCTGAGAGCCTGGAGCAGGCAAACCGCATCGCCGCTAGATGCCAATATCGTTATCGCGTGGTTACGCTGGAGGGCGATGTAGTAAATGCCGGAGGCTCCATGACCGGTGGTAGCCAGCATAAGAAGAACAATAGCTTGCTTAGTCGTAAACGCCAGCTGGATCAGCTGAGCAGTGAGATCGAAGAGAGCGAACGTCAGATTGTTAAACTGAAACAAGGCATTGCCAGACTTCGTGAAGAGCAAGAGAACGCTAGTGTGAAGCTAGAGGACCTGCGCCGTGATGGTGATGAGAAAAGACTAGAGGAGCAACGTGTTTCCGGCGATTTGAAGCAGCTTGAACAGGAGCTTCGACATGTGATGGAACAAGTGGAGAGCACAGGTGCGGAACGTAGTGGCTTTGAAAGTGAGGTCCGCACGCTTGAAGAGACTCGGAAGCAAGCCTCTGCTGAGCTTGAACGTCTTGAGAAAGAAGAAAAGGAAGCTCATGAGGGTATCCGTAATGCCGAATCGGCACGTAAAGCGAATGAATCAGCTAAGGAAGAGTTGCAAGGTAAGCTGACCAGTATGAAGGTTTCAGAAGGGAAGCTCGATCAGGAGATCTTCTCCTTGGAGGAACAATTACGCCGTCTCAGACAAGATGTGGGTTCACAGGATAAAGAGCTGCGCCAGAATCGAAATCTGTTACATACGATCGAGCAGGATTTGGCTAGTAATGCTTTAGAAACCGTGAAACAGAAAGAAGATTTGAATAGTTATCGTCTGAAGAAGGAAGAGACAGCCGGTACTTTGGATTTAGCCCGGGCGGAACGCTCAGCGTTGACCCGTAAGCTGGAACTAGAGGAGGGTAAGACGAAGGATCAACGTCAGGCACTTAAAGTCGTGGAGGACAAGCTGCGTTCTACCGAAGTTTCTGTGGGTCGCCTCGATGTTGAACTTGATAATATTCTTCGTAAGCTGAGTGATGACTACGAATTAAGCTATGAACTAGCGAAACAGCGTTATCCTGTGCCCGAAGATGTGCCAGCCGCACAAGCGGATGTACAGCGTCTGAAACGCAGTATTTCTGCACTGGGAGAAGTCAACTTAGGTGCGATCGAAGAATATCAGCGTGTTCATGAGCGTTATACTTTCCTCAGTGGACAAAAAGATGACCTAGTTGAAGCTAAGACTACCCTGTATCAAGTCATCCGTGAGATGGAAGATGAAATGTCGAAACGGTTCAAACAGACCTTTGATGCGATCCGTAAACAATTCGGTACGGTATTCTCGAAGCTGTTCGGGGGTGGACGAGCTGATCTCATGCTGCTAGATCCAGAGCATATGCTTGAAACAGGTATAGATATCGTAGCCCAGCCACCAGGTAAAAAACTTCAAAACCTTCAGCTGCTGTCCGGCGGGGAACGCGCCTTAACTGCGATGGCCCTCTTGTTTGCCATCCTGCAAGTGAAGCCGGTTCCGTTCTGCGTACTGGATGAGGTAGAGGCTGCGTTAGATGAAGCGAATGTCGTACGTTTTGCTCAGTATTTACGTGAGTTCTCGGAACAAACGCAATTTATCGTCGTTACACACCGCAAAGGTACCATGGAAGAGGCGGATGTGCTCTACGGAGTGACGATGGAAGAAGGCGGAGTATCCAAGCTCGTCTCTGTACGTTTAGAGGATGAGGAAGCAGAGATCGCTTAACGGCTTGCTGAATAATGAGTTTTTTAAGTATCAGCTTTCGAAGCGAGTTTTGTACGAAGTTAAATCAATGAAGTGTCGCTCACAAAACTTTTAGGAGGAAACAAATGAGCTTTTTCAGGAAGTTAAAAGAAAGCATTTCCGGCAAAACGGAAAGTGTAACCAAACAATTCCGCGACGGATTAGAGAAAACCCGTAAAGGTTTTGTGGAGAAGGTAGCAGATCTTATTATCCGCCGTAAAAAAATTGACGAAGAGTTCTACGAAGAACTGGAAGAAATCTTGATCGGTGCGGACGTAGGCGTTAATACAGTAATGACACTTGTCGAGGATCTGCGCGCCGAAGTGAAGCAAAAGCGAATTGAAGATGCCGCTGAGCTGCAACCTATTTTGTCCCGTAAGCTCATGGAATTGCTGCGCGGCGATGACGATAACAGCCTGAAGGAAAATCCGGATGGCATTACAGTTATCTTGTTCGTTGGGGTAAATGGAGTAGGCAAAACGACCACGATCGGTAAGCTTGCGCATCGTTACAAACAAGAGGGTAAAAAGGTTCTTTTGGCAGCTGGGGATACGTTCCGTGCCGGAGCGATTGAACAGCTTGAAGTTTGGGGTCAACGTGCTGGCGTAGACGTAATTAAGCAACAAGCAGGCTCTGACCCAGCCGCTGTTATGTTCGATGCTGTTCAAGCGGCTAAGCAGCGGAATGTTGATATCTTGATTTGTGATACCGCAGGAAGACTTCAGAATAAGAGCAATCTAATGGAAGAGCTCAACAAGATTTTCCGCGTTATTCAAAGAGAAATTCCGAGTGCACCGCATGAAGTATTGATGGTGCTAGATGCGACCACAGGTCAAAATGCTCTTACGCAAGCCAAGCTATTCGGTGAGAAGAGTGGCGTTACTGGATTAGTATTGACAAAGCTTGACGGAACGGCTAAGGGCGGAATCGTTGTAGCGATCCGTCAGGAAATGAATTTACCGGTGAAGCTCGTAGGGCTCGGAGAAAAAATGGAAGATTTGCAGCCGTTTGATTCTCAGCAGTTCGTACATGCTCTTTTTGCCGGATTAATTACCGAGGAAGAAGAGATTGAAGAATCGGAAAATCAAGAGTAATTAACTCTGATAACATAATCATTAAGAAGTCATATTTAGAAGGAATGTCCTCGAAGCTATATTTAGTTCATGAGGGCATTCCTTTTTTATAAAAATGCTTATCGGTCATTATGTTGTAACCCTACGGAACTCTTAGTGCGTACAAATGCATGGCGTAGGGTATCCCTTTAAATAACAGCTTTTCCTCACTAATAAGCCTCCAGAAGCGATATTCTATAAATGAGGTACTGATAAATAAATTCCACTGCCCAAAAATTGCACCTACAATAAGTCCTGCATTTACGAAATGATCTCCCTCTTCATTCTTTTGCAGTTGCACAATTAAAGATAGAATGTCTTCGTCATAGTATGTTTCGGGAACATTTGTTAGCTGACCATTAGACCATACTCGAAGCATATCCTCAGTGTTGCTGATTTCTTGCCACTCCAGTTCATACTGTTTTCTCTGCGCGGAGGTAAGGGGCTCTGTATTATCGGTGTTTTTGATAATAGCTTGCACAGCTTCGTTTGGGAGCTGACCCAGGGACTGGGGAGATAAGCCAATGCTAAATGGTTCAACAATCCCGGGAAGTTCCTCATAAGCCTCGATTGGATTTATAACATAAATAGGTTGCTTCCTCTCACTAAGAACAAAAAGTGCAAACCGTAAACCTGTTTGATCATGGGAGTTGTCTCCGCACCAAATCGTGATTTTTTTGTCCTCGGGAATTTCTTTTAAGGTCTGAACCATGGCTCCCAGTTTATGCTGGGGATTGAGATGATAACCTTGATCCGGAAATCGTTCCTGAAACCATAACTCACGGGCATGACACCCTTGATCATTATGTAATTTGCACAGCGGCCCAGCAGAGAACGTCTCATTAAATGAAAGTACTCTTATTAAATGACGATTACCTACACGACTAAGTGCTACCTTCATTGAACCAGCTTCTGAAAGACCAAATAACAGATAAATGTGATTCCGCCTAGCCTCTTCCTGTTCTATTGACATAGTATATTTGTGCTTCATTTTGCTCACACTCCTATCGTTCCAAATTATACCATACACCATGAAATCATATTCCTTCCAACTATATAAAAAAAACAACATATGAAAAATTCATAATAGTAATGCTTGTCACTACTCCTGCATACAATTCAATGAAGAAATACATTTCAGCTCGGGCAACCTATATATGAGAGAAAGGAAGCGATTCCAAAACAAGGAAATATTCAGAGATCACATTTCTCTGTTATATATATTGACATCGGCAATACAATTTACGTATTATGGGAATACAAAACAATATTTTCATGGATATTTTCAGAAATTAAAGTATAGGTTGTTAGTAAAGATAACATTTATCGAAAGGAGTCGGGCTCATGTCCAAATTAGATCCTCTGCCAGGTCTGTCTCCGTATCCGCTGCAACATTTTTTCGATGAAATGTATGCAGATAAGAGAAATGTCCGGCCGCATTACAGACATGTGAATCGCATGTTTTCCGGAATGAGCTCCGAAGAGCTGCAGGGTAAGCAGAATTTGATGCAGCGCAGGATGATGGAGGAAGGAATTACTTTTACGCTATACAATCCGGCTCAGGATCATCCCATGGAGCGTACGATCCCCTTCGATATGATTCCACGCATTATTCCTAAGAATGAATGGGAGAGGCTAGAGGCTGGAATTATTCAGCGTATCACGGCTTTGAATTTGTTCATTCATGATATCTACCATGAGCAGTACATCGTAAAGGATGGAATAGTCCCAAGGCGTATGATCATCTCCAACTGTTATTTCCGGCCAGAAATGGCGGGTCTAAGGGTGCCTGGTGGAGCCTACATCACTACCTCGGGAATCGATCTGATCCGCCATCATGATGGGCAATATTATGTGCTTGAAGATAATCTACGAACGCCTTCAGGTTTTTCATATCTTTTTAAAGGCAGAACCCTGATGAATCAGTTGTTTCCTGAATTGTCCTTTGCCAGCTCCATCCGAGATGTTGATCATAGCTTGAACCGCTTCTTATCCGTTCTACGTAGTTTATCACCCTCACGAAAGTCAGATCCGGTTATAGCCCTACTTACACCTGGGGAATACAATTCTGCTTATTATGAGCATGCTTTTCTTGCACAACAGATGGGCATACATTTGGTTGAAGGACGAGATTTGGTTGCAAAAGATCACAAAATATATCTAAAAGAAATGAACGGACTTCGCCGCGTAGATGTACTATATCGCCGATTGGATGATGATTTTATTGACCCGTTAGCTTTCCAGCCGGATTCGCTTCTCGGAGTGGCGGGTTTGATGAATGCGTATCGGGCTGGAAATGTAGCGATTGCTAATGCACCCGGGACCGGTGTTGCAGATGATAAAGCAATGTATGTCTATGTACCGGATATGATTCGTTATTATCTGAATGAAGAGCCGATTCTTGGGAATGTCCCGACCTATTTGCTAGGAAGACCTGATGAACGTTTATATGTCCTTGAGAACCTATCAGAAATGGTAGTTAAGGAAACTTCTTTATCCGGGGGATATGGGATGTTGATCGGAAGCGAAGCTACCAAAGAAGAATTGGCTGAATTCCGAATGAAGATTATTGCAGACCCGGAACGTTATATTGCACAGCCGATTATGTCTCTATCCAGAGCACCGGTATTGTCAGGGGGGACTATGGCGCCTAGACATATCGACCTTCGGGCTTTTGTGTTAATGGGCGCTGACCGCAAGCCGCATGTTATCCCTGGAGGATTGACACGGGTGGCTATGAAGGAAGGGTCATTGGTCGTAAACTCCTCGCAAGGTGGCGGCGTAAAGGATACTTGGGTCATGGCATGATACTACTTTATAAGCTTGGTTGTTGAATAATAAAATGCAGCATCAATTTGTAGAATAAGGGAGTGGCTGGATATGCTGAATCGAAATGCTGAAGCTTTGTTCTGGATCGGACGGTATATTGAAAGGGCAGAGAATCATGCGCGGCTAATCAATGTTCATTATCATATCCAGCAGGAAGAGGATTTTCATGAAGAAGGTCATAAATGGTCAAGGTTGATCGATGCGTTAGGTGTTCGGGGTGAATATATGCAGCAGTTCGAAACCTTCTCTGAGCAGGATGTGCTATCTTTCATCACACTTGATTTAGGCAATTCTAATTCATTATTCTCTTGTGTACATCATGCTAGAAATAATTTGCGCACTCTTCGTCAGCAGCTTCCAAGTGAATTATGGGATGTTGTCAACAGCTTCAACCTGTGGCTTGGTGAGCGTTCTGTCGCAGATATTATGAGCGGGCCACATCAGTTCTATCAGCAGGTTAAGGAGCGTACAGCCATGTTTCTCGGAGCAGAACAGTCGGTAATGCTTAGAGGGAATGAGTGGCATTTCATTGAGAGCGGACGGTTTCTAGAGCGGGCAGAGAATACAACACGTATCTTGCAGGCGGTCATTGCCGCATGCCGATTTAAGGAGCTTAACGCGGTTTATACTCAGTTGCAGGCGGTGCTTAAATCCGTTAGCGGGTACCAAGCGTTTCGCCGTTATTATGCAGATGCTATGTCTCCGGAGAGCATTTTAGATTTCTTGATTGCGAATCCCAAATTTCCGCGTTCCATTCGTTTTTCTTTTCATCAGCTGGAAGAGCATTTAGCTAAGCTTGAACTAGATTCCTCTGAAAAAGGCTCAGGGCATGAAAAAGTCATTCGTCAAGCAGGTAAGCTCAAAGCTGAGCTGGATTATATGGAAAAAGAAGAAATGTCCGGTGAGCTGGTGGAAGATGTACTTAAGTCGCTGGTGATATCTTGTCAAAAACTTGGCAAAACAATGGAGGGCGCCTTTTTTCGGCGAGAAGGAGTGTCTGTATGAAGATTCAAATCAATCATACCACCACATACAGCTATCCAGATCCGGTTACGGACAGTGTCAATGAAATCAGACTCACTCCGCGCACGAATTACCGCCAATCCTGTTATCACCATGAAGTGGATATTTACCCGCCAGCTAATCTATTAACGTATGAGGATTTCTTCGGAAATCGGGTCCATGCCTATTCGGTCAATAAGCCGCATACGGAAATGGTTATCCATACTAAAGCTACTGTAGTCACGCTGGATAAAGCCCAAGGTGCCGATCTACCACGAACCAGTCTTGAAGAACAAGTTAAATTGTTAAATGATGAGAATTTCCAGAATCGGTATATTGAGTTTATTTTGCCGACTCGTTATACAGAGGTGACGCCTGAATTAGTGGAGTTTGCTTCACAGTATCCTTTTAATGAAACGGAGGATATGTATGAATGGATTCTTAAATTATCGGCGACGATTTATGAACAATTCACCTATGACCCTGAGGCTACAAGCGTAAATACAACGGTAAAAAAGGCACTGAAGCTCAAACGCGGTGTGTGTCAGGATTATGCTCATCTAATGATCGCTGTCTGCCGTAGTGTTGGTCTGCCATCCAGGTATGTAAGTGGATATCATTTTGTCGGTGATCTGCAAGGGAGTAATGCTAATTTTGAGCAAGCCTCACACGCTTGGGTGGAGACTCACATTCCGGGTACTGGTTGGCTTGGATTTGATCCAACCAATAATGTGGAGGTCAATTGGCGTTATATTAAGTTAGGTCACGGACGGGACTACAAAGATATCGTACCTGTAAAAGGTGTGTATCGTGGTGGAGCAGGCACTTTGAGCGTGAAAGTGGATGTGCGGAAGCTGGACAATTAAATGGATCAATTTAGATGAAACTCTCTGTTCAAGCTTTTGAACGGGGAGTTTTTTTGTGAAGATGATTCCAGTGTACATGTATTTGGGTAATCTTGATCCATAGTACATCACTAAGAGATCTTAAGGGAGAGATTACATATGAGTCCAAACATAGCTAAGAAACAAAGATTTATTGGGAAAACTGCAATTATAACTGGAGCGGGCTCAGGAATTGGTCGGGCTACTGCGATTAAGCTGGCTAGGGAAGGGGCTAATGTAGCGCTTTTTGATTTGAATCTGGAACGCACTACATCTTTGGCGGATAAGCTGAACAAGTTTCGCAAAGATTGTGCATTGGCTATAGAGGTAGATACTTCGGATGAAAAAGGGATGGAGGAAGCCGTTCGCAGGACGGTCGAACAATTCGGTGGGTTAGATGTAGTGTTCGCTAACGCGGGAATCAATGGTGCGGTGGGACCTATAGAGGAACTGAGCTTGAGTGATTGGGAACGCACGATGTCGGTGAACTTGACGGGGACGTTTTTGACACTGAAATATACGATCCCTCATCTGAAGGATAAAGGAAAAGGTAGCATTATCATCACTAGCTCCATCAACGGGAATACTAGATTTGCCAGCTTTGGGTGGTCTACGTACAGCACTACCAAAGCTGGACAGGTGGCTTTTGCTAAAATGGCTGCACTTGAGCTAGCTAAGTTTAAAATTCGAGTGAATGTGATCTGCCCTGGGGCAATTGCTACCAATATAGATGAAACCACTGAAATGAACGAGGAGGTAGAAGCGATCGTCATTCCAATTGAATTTCCCGATGGCGCGCAGCCGCTGGCGGATGGGCCGGGTAAGCCGGATAATGTCGCCGATCTAGTTTCATTTTTGGCATCCGATGAGTCTATTCATATTACAGGTGCGCAAATTGTGATTGACGGGGCAGAGTCCTTATTATCCTAGTTTAGAGATCGCTTCGCGGTATTGCTCGTACCGAACATTCCATTCGGCTTTTCGCGAATCCAGCGTGGTCCCATCCAATAGGTGCTGGATCACATCTAGACATACATGCCAGCCGGCTAAGTCACGGGGAGTGTGCGGTGTGAGCGTTCGGATCGTTTCATTTAAGACGAGTAAACAGCCTTCTGAATTTGGATATAGCTCAAAGCGAACAGAGTCTTCAGCCCACGTAAATTCAAGGATCGATTCATGTTGCAGGGCGGTAATCGTCATTTCCTCAAAGGTTCCGTCTTGCATATCAAACTTGATTAATCCACCTTCACGCAGGTATTCAACACGTAATTCAGTGAACCATAAAGCAAGCTTCTCATTCTCCGTCAAAAAGGACCAGATTTCTGATGCGGAATGTTTTAGTTGACGTTCGAAACAAGCGACAAAATGATCATCTGCTTTTTTGAGGTTAGCTATCATGTTATATTTCTCCTTTGGACTACTACTGTAGTCCTTTTTATATTGAGTTTAGATTCATCAGAAAGAGTATAGCAATTGTTTGTCTTAATTTAAACTATTGCTGGGTTTGGCTAGGCGTTAGTAATATGTTGAGGATTGGGGGCGGGTGAGATAGTTTAGCAGAATGGACTGAATTGTGGAATAAGCGGAAAATACAGAATAAACAGAATATGCGGAATAAGGGCTTCAGAGTCCTGAGCGATTTATTACTACAAGGATGCACCTGACGTTTCGGTCAGTTTTGCAGTTATTTGGAGTTTTTAGTGCATGTATTGAAAATATAGGACTGCATAGCTCTTATTGCCTTGATATTGATCGATAGTAGGGTACATTAGAGTGAATAGTTGCATCTGAGTCCGAAAGTACAGCAAATAAACAGTTCACAGCATCGCAAAGTTGTAAGGATGTAATTCGGCAGCTTGATGTAAATCTACAGTTTTTTGTGCTAGAATAAACGCAATTCAGCAAAACAAACTTTTGCTTAGGCAGGATAGATCATAGAGAGTGGCATTGGTGAAGGAGGCTGTGTATATGGGGATGATGTCCTGGCTGGTTGAGCAGCGGATTCAGGAGTCTATGCGTAATGGAGAATTTCGAGATTTATCAGGGCATGGTAAGCCGTTGGAGCTTGAGGATTTATCTGGTGTTCCAGAAGAATTGCGGATGTCCTTCAAAATCATGAAGAATTCCGGGCTGGTGCCCGAGGAAATATCTTTGCGTACGGAATGTGTTACCCTCGAAGGGCTGCTTGCTGCCTGCCACAATAGCGGAGGTTCTGAGAGCAGTGAGGGCAAGGCACTTCGGGCAAAATTGTCTATGAAAAGACTACGGCTGCAAGAGCTGCTGCGTGAACGAGGCTTAGATAGTAACCCAGCCTATATGCAATATAGTGTTCAAATCCACGAACAGATGAGTAGGGAAGAAGAATAGTGCTAATATGCTCCTCTCAATTGGAGATCAGGATAAATAGTGTAGTATAAAAAGGCATCTCTTCGTAGATTTAGACGGTAGAGCTGCCTTTTTGCGTACTGCGCTTCACAAGCGTATTTCATCGTATTTGCTTAAAATATATCCATTCTGGATCGCCATCATCTAAATTTTCAATGATTCCACTTCTTATAAATCCTAGAGAATGACAGACCTGTTGCATGATCGTATTGGATTCATTGGTGGAGGTAAAGAGCTTAGGAGTTGGACAATGTTCTTCCATGTAACGAATAAGTGCGCCGGCAATACCGAGTCGTCTGAAATTGGGATTCACAATTACGAGCTGTATGAAACAGCATTCGAAAAAAGTGGTATCGTAACAGGCGAAACCGACAGGCTCACTGTTAATCGTTGCCACAACACATTGCTCGTTCAAAATATATTGTTCGATCTTAGGTTTACGAACTTCGCTGCCAATGACCATACTATCGATCTTGCAGAGCATAGATAAATCTGAAATCGTGGCTTTAGTTACGAGCATTTTAGACAGTCTCCTTTTTAAAAATATAAGAAAGTATAAGACCAAAAGCGTTAAGACTTGAAATAATAAAATGTATGTACAGTTTGTCTTGATCTTTCAAGTTTTTTCGCACATGATGAAAAGGGTTTAGACCACATCAAAGGAAATCATAACATATTATTACAGCCGATGGAGAGATACAATGAAACAGCTTCCAATTACACAGGTGCTTCCAGACCTGAAAAACATACTTAGATCAACACGGGCAGCTGTTCTCATCGCTGAACCCGGTGCAGGCAAAACAACAGGAACGCCTCCGGCATTTCTGGACGAGCCGTGGATGGCTGGTAAAAGCATCCTTATGCTAGAGCCCAGAAGACTTGCTGCAAGATCTGCCGCAATCTACATGGCGTCTTGTCTTGGAGAAAGTGTTGGACAGACGGTTGGTTATCGCATGCGGAATGACACTAAGGTAGGTAAGAATACACGAATTGTTGTAGTGACTGAAGGTGTCTTAACAAGGATGCTTCAGAGTGATCCATCGCTAGGGGATGTGGGTCTGATTATTTTTGATGAGTTCCATGAGCGTAGTCTTCATGCGGATCTGGGACTTGCTCTCGCACTGGAAGCGCAGGCAGTGCTGCGTGATGATCTTCGGATTCTGATTATGTCAGCTACTTTGGACAGTGAACGTGTCTCTGCTATGTTAGGCGATGCGCTAGTTGTGGATTGTCCGGGACGAACCTATCCGGTGGAAACCATCTATACCCCAACAACAGGGAATCTTCCGATTGAAAAATCGGCTGCGGCCGCAGTGAGACGTGCGCTTGATGAACAGCCGGGAGATATCCTCGTATTCCTACCGGGTGAACGAGAGATTCACAGAACTCAAAATGAGTTGGAACATGGAAAACTGCCTGACGAAATAGTTCTTCGTCCTTTGTATGGACAATTACCACAGACTGTGCAGGATGCTGCTGTGGCTCCATCCATAAACGGCGAACGCAAAGTCGTGCTGGCGACCTCCATTGCGGAGACAAGCTTGACGATTGAGGGTGTGCGAACGGTAATTGATACAGGACTGCGTCGTACGCAGATCTTCTCACCGCGTACAGGAATGCCGAGTCTTACGACGGTTCCGGTATCAAAAGCCTCTGCCGATCAACGGAGAGGGCGTGCCGGACGGACAGCACCTGGCGTATGCTACAGGCTGTGGAGTCAGGAGGAACATAATCGCCTTCCGGATGACAATGTGCCGGAGATTATGGAGACGGATCTTGCGCAGCTCGCTTTGGAGCTGGCGCTGTGGGGCGTGCGCGACCCTGCCGCGCTAGCTTGGCTTGACGCGCCGCCCGCTGCGCCTTATGCGCAGGGCATCGCGCTGCTGCGCCAGCTCGGCGCGCTGGACGCCGGCGGCGCCATCACGCCGCACGGCCGCAGCATGGCCGCGCTTGGCGCGCACCCGCGAGCCGCGCATATGCTGCTGCGCGCGGCAGAGCTTGATGCAGCACCGCTCGCCTGCCGGCTGGCGGCGCTGCTGCAAGAGCGGGACCTGTTCAAGGGTCCCGCGGCACTAGATTGCGACCTCACGCTCCGCGTAGAGGCGCTGCTTCGGTTTGAGCGCTCCGCCGACACGGGCGGAGCGGACCCGGCGGCTCTGCGCGCGGTGGTGCGCGAGAGCCGCAATTTCCTGGCGCAGCTGCAAGCAGCGCCGGGCGAGACAGTGAACGACATCAGCCTCTGCGGGCTGCTTCTGTCGTTCGCCTATCCCGACCGTATCGGGCAGAAACGCGGCGATGGCGCGTTTCTGCTCTCCGCCGGTCGCGGCGTGGCTCTGCGGGAAGGGCAGCCGCTGGCCCGTTCCGCTTATATTGTGGCTGCTTCCGTTGACGATCGGGCCACACAAGGTGCAATCATGCTGGCAGCAGAGCTAGAAGAGGGACAACTGCTAAAGTATCATGCGGATCGCATCACTGAAGAGGCGGACGTATATTGGGATAAAGAAAGTGGAAGTGTGAAGAAGCGCCGTCGAACGATGCTCGGCGCTCTCGTCTTAAAAGAAACGTCACATGAAAGACCCTCTGCGGAAGAAACAGCAAAAGTACTGCTTAGTGTTATCGCAGAAGAGGGAATTGAAATCTTACCTTGGGAAAAGGGAACTTTGCAGCTTCGTGAGCGGCTGATATTTATGCACGCCTTGCGGCCGGATTGGCCGGATGTCTCAGATGCGGCATTAATTGAATCACTGGATGAATGGTTATTACCATACATTCAAGGAATGCGTAACTTGCGCGATCTCCAGCGGATTCCTTTATCGCGTGCACTTGAGGGGCTGATAGACTGGAATCAGAGGCAGATTCTTGAGCAGGAAGCGCCGACGCATATAACGGTTCCTAGTGGCTCGCGTGTGCCTGTAGACTATGCTAATCCAGCAGCCCCTGTACTAGCAGTACGATTGCAAGAGATGTTTGGACAGTTAGACACTCCTAGAATTGGAGGGGGGAAGGTGCCTGTATTGCTACATCTTTTGTCACCGGCAAGAAGGCCGATGCAGGTGACTTCTGATCTTGCCAGCTTTTGGCGTGGCACTTATTTTGAGGTTAAAAAAGATCTAAAAGGACGCTACCCTAAGCACTATTGGCCAGAGGATCCCTTGCAAGCTATTCCGACCAATCGAACACGCCCCAAGAAGTGAAAGGGTTCCTCGTTCACTTGAAATGGTTCATTTGATGTTTTGTCTTCAGCATACAGGGTAATTAACTAGCGAAGACAATTACTAAGGAGGGCTTCAAGTGACTAAAAAAATCGTAGGTATCTTTGACACCGAACAAGAAGCAACCAGAGCAATTGAAGGACTTCAAAATCAAGGATTCAGTAATGATGAAATATCAGTGATCACACGTGATCGCGATGAGTTAAGACATATTTCGGATGATACAGGCACAATGGCGCCAGAAGGTGTTGCAACAGGTGCAGCTACTGGTGGCGTATTGGGTGGAGTTACTGGACTGCTAGCAGGTATCGGAGCACTCGCTATTCCGGGGATTGGTCCAATTCTGGCAGCGGGACCTATTGTGGCGACGCTAACAGGTGTAGCCGTTGGTGCTGGTGCAGGTGGATTAGTTGGCGGATTGATCGGTCTAGGGATTCCAGAAGATGAGGCGAAAGAGTATGAAGGCTACGTTGAAAGTGGCAAGATCCTTGTGCTTGTAGAGGATAATGGACGAGGATATCAAGCGCATGATGTGTTCCGGGGCAACCGCTCGTTGAATGCTCAGCGATACGATGGTATCTATAACGAAGACACTAGACTAGGCAATTCGATGGCTAACAGAGCAGATCGGAAGGCTGAAGTCTACAACCGCGATAAAATTTAAATGTTAATTGATCGAGTTCTACTATAGACAAACAATTCATTCAAAGACTGCACCTCTTAGCGTTATGCTGTGAGGTGCAGTCTTTATTATGTATGTGGTATGATATGGATAATCATCCAAATTATAATTAGGAATTTGAGAGGTAACTGAAAATGAATAAACTGGACACCATAGCAGTTATTTCTGATATACATAGCAATGTTTATGCTTTAGAGGCTGTATTGCAGGACATCGATTCACGCGGTATAAATAGTATTGTAAATTTAGGGGATTCTCTGTTTGGTGCCATTGAACCTATTCGAACAGCAGAACTGCTGATAAATCGATCTAATGTTACGAACATTATGGGAAATTGTGATCGATATTTACTTCAGAAGGATATGGATTCAATAACTTTTCAATATGTAAAACCGATGCTGACTAACGAAATACATGACTGGATTCGATCCTTTAACCCAACGTGGGTGTTCGAAGATTTATTGTTTTGTCACGGGACGCCATTCTCCGATGATAGCTATATGCTTGAGGATATTTTACCTACGGGAGTTCAAGGAAAATCTGCTGAGGACTTAATGGCTGAGCTTGATTCAGTAGATCAAACAATGATTTTTTGCGGGCATACACATCTTCAAAAATCAGTGCGTCTACCGAATGGCAAGGTTATCGTGAATGCTGGTAGTGTTGGATTACCAGCTTATTACGAAGAATTACCTTATCCTCATTACATGGAATCGATGACTCCTCATGCCAGATATTTAATAATAAGTCGAAGAGATCATTCTTGGATGTTCGATCCAGTTTTACTTCCTTACAATTATGAACTAGCAGCGCAGAGAGCAGATCAGAACTGTCGCGAGGATTATAGCTATGCCATCAGGCATGGTCGAGTTAAAAGGAGGACTTAGATGAAGATATTTGTAGCCGGTGCAGCGGGTGCGATTGGACGACTATTGCTGCCCAAGTTAGTAGAAGCGGGGCATGAGGTTGTTGGACTGACCCATAAGGAAGAAAATAGAGCAATTATAGAGAAGTGTGGAGCACAAGCGGTAATCGCAGATGTCTTCAATCGCGAGGCCATATTTGCTTCCATTCGCACAGTACAGCCAGAAGTGGTTATCCATCAGCTAACTTCACTAAGTCAGCGGAATTTCTCAGATAATTCTAGGATAAGAATAGAAGGAACGCGAAATATTGTGGATGCTTCCCTTGCAATTGGCGTGGAACAAATCATAGCACAAAGTATCTCATGGGCATATGAAGCTGGAGAAGAACCTGCTACGGAGGAAATTCCATTAGATCTGAAGGCTTCAGAGCCTCGAAAAAGAACGATTGAAGGTATTTGCTCACTAGAAAAGACAGTTGCAGAGATCCCAAACCATGTCATTCTACGTTATGGAATGTTGTACGGCCAAGGGACTTGGTATGACACGAATGGTTATATGACAGAGGAAATTCGTCAAGGAAGAGTAACTGCAACTGATGCAGTTGTGTCATTTCTTCATGTGGAGGATGCAGCTAACGCGGCGGTGCTTGCTCTGAACTGGCCTTCAGGCCCAGTGAACATCGTAGATAACGAGCCTGCTAAAGGATTGGAGTGGTTATCAACCTATTCAGAAGCCATAGGTGCTCCTACTCCTATTGTTCAAGAAGGCAGAGCAGGATGGGAACGCGGAGCCTCTAATACGAAAGCTCGAATCGATTATGGGTGGAGCCCGCTGTATCCGTCATGGAGGTCAGGGTTTGCACGGAGCTTGAATGTTCAGATTGAATGAGTTCAGCTACTGAAAGGAAGTGCAGCATGGGTTTGCTTCTTGTGATTTTGTTCTTTATTGGTTTAATTATGATGATTAGCAATCAATATGCGATGATCAAGAAAATGGATGAAATGATTGAGTCGCTAAATGAAATTAATAATAAACTTGGTTAGTTAAAGGTGAAAAGGAGTGATGAGGTGGGAATCATTAAGAATTTCTCTCTAGTAGTAGTGAGTTTAATTACGGATCTATGGTTTGGAATCGTTCGAAAGCCTGAATTTTATGATAATCACTCGGTTACTGCAACAAAGAGAGGGTATGTAATATTTGTTGCCTTGGCAGCTGTAATAGCTGTGGGAACTGCCATATGGCTATGCTCTAGAATATATTAATGAGAAGGCTGCCAATAGGCGGCTTTTTTACATCATGGACGCCAGCATATTAGAATGTTATGTTATTACTTACCAATGATTAAAAATTAAAATGTTGAAGCCGCCTCATATTTTGGGAAAATTAAGACATACATAAAGGAAGGATCCCATGAATTCTCCCTCTCAACACCAAATAGCGTTAACTTATTCTCAGCATTCGATCATCACCTCACGTGTGACTATCCCAAAGCAAGCACCTTTTTATGTTCAGCGCACTAGATTAATGTCCAGGTTCTTGGATGAGAATCGTGCTAAGGTGACGCTTATTGCTGCTTCTGCAGGCTTTGGCAAAACAACACTTGCGGCTGAATGGGCGCGTATCCATGCTGATGAAGTGGCTTGGCTATCGCTGGATATTTCAGATAATCATCTCGTCCGTTTCTGGTTAAGTGTACATGCTGCTATTCAAAGAATCGCTTCGTCCTTCTTAAGTCGATTAGATTTGTTCCTCCAGTCTGTTCGTGATGGATCTGTAGAGACTGCGATCTCACTTCTACTAAATGAGCTTTATTCCCTTCCCAGTGTAATTACCCTTATTGTAGATGACTATCATACGATTACTAATCAATCGGTTCACGAGAGCATGGGCTTTTTTATCGGACATCTCCCAGATCATGTGAAGCTTGTGATATTAAGTAGAACACGCCCACCGCTCTCATTATCCCGCTTAAGAGTGCAACAGGAATTACTGGAACTGAGCAATGACGACCTGAGGTTTACGTTTGAAGAAATAAATGAACTTCAGTCTCAATCCTTAAGGGATCAGCTTACACTCGAGGAGCTATTATTACTTGAGCAAAAGACAGAAGGCTGGGTAGCGGGTTTGATTCTAGCTTTCCTCTCCTTCTCAGAGAAACAAGATCGCACAGCGTATATGAATACTTTTTCAGGGAACTCACGCAATATTTTCGATTATTTATTGGATGAAGTCCTCTCTAGGCAGTCGACCGAAGTACAAAATTTCTTACTAGTAACGTCTATATTGAATTCCTTTAGTCCTTCTCTAGCAGCGGCTGTGATGGATCAATCGGGTGCGGAAAAGCAATTACATGAAGTAGAAGAAGCACGTCTTTTCATCGTACCGCTTGACGACACTAGATCGTGGTTCCGTTATCATCATCTATTCGCGGAAATGTTAAAAACTAGATTATCCAAAAAAATGAGTTCCGCAGAGATTGTAAACTTACATAGAAGAGCAGCAATTTGGTACGACCAGGAAGGGTTAGCATTAGAAGCTATACAGCATGCGTTTGAAGCAAAGGACTATGTGCTTTCAGCATCCTGTATGGACAGACATTTCAATTCGATTATTAAAAATGGCGATGAATCTATATTGCTAGATTTACTGGATATGTTGCCTATCAAGAATATGATCGTGCATCCTGATCTTTTCTATTTTCAAGCAGGGTCGATGGCAGTCTCCGGACGAACAGATGATGCCAAACGCTTTTTACACAAGGTAGAGCGTTTCATGGAAGAGGAATTCTTTATTCCTGAAAAAGAACAAGTTGTAGTTCAAATGCAATTGGATCTTTATCGTGCTTCCATTGCCTTTTATCAGGGGGACGTCGATACGTTTGTTGAACTGTTGGATCAGAACAGAGAAGGGATAGAGCGATTTTCTTCTATAGTAAAAGTAGTGAATGTGGGGGAAGCTCTTTTATTTCGTGGCCCGATAGGATTCGGTGGAAGATTGAAGAAAATGGCGTATTTATCAGCTAAAGTCTCAACGTCTGAGGAAAGAAGAGCATTGATTCATTTTGCGTTACAAGGGCATGGATTTATATTTTTGTCGGATCTATTTTATGAATGGAACCGTCTTGATGATGCAAGCCTCCAAGTGGAAAAAGCGCTTGTTATGTGTAGTTCCTCGGAACAAGTGAGCGTGTGGGTGCCTGGGGTTATTTTACAATCGAAAATATTAAAAGCTTTGGGTCACATTGAAGAAGCAGCAGTGGTATTACGAATGGCTATAAAAGAACTGAAACAACATCATTCCCCTCGCTGGGAAAGATTGCTAGAGGCTGCACATATTCGAATTCTACTCTCACAAGGACTTGTAAATAGTGGAGATGAATGGCTTGCGAAAAGTCATATTAGCACAACAGATAAGCCTAATGTCACTAGGGAATATGAACAAATCACACTCGCACATATACTGATGGCGCGTCAAGCGTTCAACGAAGCAATCCCTTGGCTTAATAAGCTGTTAAGTGAGGCTAGGCGAACGGATCGAATGGGCAGTCAGATCGAGATTTTGTTGCTGCTTGCTGTGTCTTATGAAATTCTAAGTAAGAATAGTCAGGCATTTGAGGCGTTAGAACAGGCCCTTAAGCTTGCTGAGCCGGAGGGTTATATCCGTATTTTTCTTGACGAAGGTGTGCCACTTACCCGAATGCTGCAACGCTATTTATCGGAGCGGAGCACAACTTCTGATGTTGATTATGTTCATCAATTGCTTCAGTCATATCAGCTCGAGCCGTTATATAATGATACTTCTAAGGCTATGAGAACGTCGGATTCTTCTATAGCGTTTCATTTTACAAAAAGAGAGTTAGAGCTCATGTTTTTCATAGTCGAAGGTCTTTCTAATGATGAAATTGCAAGCCGGTTATTCCTTTCTCCAGGCACGGTCAAGAGATACATTCACAATATTTATCAGAAATTAGACGTTAAAAATCGTGTACAAGCCGTTTCTAAGATCAGAGAACATCAATTGCTATAGTTTAATAAATAATTACTATAAGTGTTTATTACCAATCATTTACTTTGAGTCGTGTTACTATGGAAGATAGAAGGTGAAGAAGCAGCGAGGAGGAATCGTATATGCAATTAAAGGGATGGTCTGAGGACGAAATATCCTATGAGTTAAGTAATGATTATTCTATACGTAAGGCTGAAACTGATGAATGGGGAATTTACTGTTCCATTTATTATAATATCCAATATATTGGTTTTTTTAGAGAGGAAGGGTTTGATTCTACCCAAAGAAATGCTTTCTGGATCTTTAAAGGTGAGTCGAAAATAGGTGGTGTAAGGATGGATCCTAATCGGATTTATCATTTATTTGTTATTCCACCGTTTAACGATACATTTATGGTGCTGAAACTACTAAAAAAGCTTTTGATATATTGGTCAGATCGAACTAAGCCGATAAAAACCTTTGAGGTTCTACCGGATCAAGTGAATTTATTTGCACGGGCAGGGTTTTGGCCTGATGAGTTCAGATGTCGCTGGATGCAGCGTCCTACAGATCATTTCGAGGTGGAATGGAACGAAGAATTTAGGATTGAAAGTCCACAGATCGAAGATGATGAGATGGGGGCTAAACGATTTGTTCTTGAAGAACAAATTACCGAATGCAACTATGCTAGCTTTGCCGGAAGTTTAGAAGCAACCAGAAGAAAAAAATTCTCCTATGAAGATTTTGTACCTAGTGAAGAACCTAATTATACAAATGAAGCATTACTTACGGCGTCAACGCTTGTGTATGATCAGAGATCGGGACAGTTAATTGCAAATTGTCTCTTGGGCTTACAAGGAGATTACGCTGCAGTTTACAGCATTGGGGTAATACCCGATTTTAGAGGTAAAGGGTTAGCGACACTCATGTTGAAAAGAGGACTTCATCTCCTTAAAGATAAGTATCCACTCCTAAGATTATATGTCATGGAAGGGAATGACGCAGAGTCTGTTTATACCAATCTAGGATTTGTTCCAGGTGTGCAAGAGATACAGAGTATGTACATTCCTGTAAATGATTAAAATATCCCCGTGTTAGTGGATTTTTGCTTCGATGCGTACTTATGTACTTTGTGAGTACCCAAAATATATACTTTCTGCTACGTTAAAAAGGGCTGCCGAATGGCAGCCTTCTTCATCCTATCTAGGCATGTGAGGTTATGGGAAACATGAAATGTTTAGGTAGTTCTTTTAAAAGTGGACGCATAAATAACGTATCCTCACTCTGGGGAACTAATTCTGTCTCCAAGTGATCTATTGCATAATCTGGTGTGAAATAAAAATGGATAATCTCAGTTTCAGGAGATATAATGCTATGCAATATGGCGTTGATATCTATACTTGTAGTACTTAAGATATCAAAAAAATGAAGCTGCTGATCCTCATGTCTAAAGATCACTACAACGTCAGCCTCTTCAATATAATAAAAGGAATCATGGAAAGGGAGGATAAAATAAAACAGCAGCTGATGTTTATTCTCTATCACACTGAGTATAGAGGACACCGGTATTCTTTCTTCTGCGAATTGTTTTAACAAGGTAAGATCATCGGAGTTATTCATAGATAAGCGACGCACAGAGGAAGTTTTAGACATTTGATTTCTAAGATAAGAAGCCTTTATCGAAAAGCTACTTTCTTGCATACGTTCAAATCCGAATTTAGGATAAAAGTCCAAGGCGCTGTCATTTGCAAATAAGTAAATGAAGTCATATTCATGCTCGTATTTAGCAATAATATGATCTATTAATTTTCTGGATAGTCCTTGCATGCGGTAGTCAGGGTGTGTCATTACGGTGCCAATTTGAATGGCATGATATTCTGTTTGATTTAAAACAATTGTCATTATATTTATGGACGCATTTGCTATCACCTGATCCCGATCAATAAAGGAATAACAAATATATTTGTCATTCCAGCCCCTTTGTTCAATCCAAGGTGTAAAATCGATTCCAAAGATCATTTTGGCTAGAGTATTGAAGCTTTCTCTATATTTTTGGTTATGTTTATAATCACTGATCAATGGGTAATCGCTCATAAGTTGACCTCTTTTACAATGTATTTTTTCATAGTTATGTTTATTGGTTATATTTTACTACACTGTTATATAGTAATGTTTATTTAAAATAAACATTACCGATATTATTTGGAGGCTAGAGTATGAGAGAAATAGATTACAGTAATTATTATTGGAAAGACGAGAAAATTAGATTGCGATCTATTCAAGAAGGGGATTGGGAAGGTTATTACACGAATCGTTTCGACACTCCAGCGCGGCGACTCTTACAGTGTGCTGTTGAATTACCGCCCACAATTGCCGAAGCCAAAAGTTTTGCAGAGACATATGCTGAATTCTCATCTAATAGACTAATGTTTACGATCGAAGATTTGCATGGCGAGAATGTAGGAGGAGTAAATCTTAATAGCATTGACGAGAAAAATGGTACGTTCAGTATTGGCGTGCAAGTGGATAAAGATCATCGAGGTAAAGGGTATGGAACGAGAGCTATAACGATCCTCTTAAAGTATGCTTTTTTCGAACGGCGACTAAATAAATTCAATGAATGTGCGCTGGAAGGCAATGAAGGTTCTATAGCGATGTTAAAGAAAGTCGGCTGCGTTCAAGAGGGCGTGCGGCGGAAGGTTATTTACACAAATGGACGATATTATGATTTGATTTTATTTGGATTGACGAAGGATGAGTTTATGGAGAGGAACGGCATGGAATAGAGGGTTTAGACTCTAGTATTGTCTATAGGTAAAGTTAACAGATAGACAATAAACTTGGCCAGATGATGTCTATCTCGATCAAATGATTAAGCTTTCGGTCTCAGACGGCGCTATTTCTGCATTATTAGCTATTTGAACGTTATTTCGGACTCCAGTACAGCTATTCTATAAGAATAGCTGTATTTTTTTGTTTTTTATGCCAATAGCGTCTGTAGGGTCCGTTGACAATCCAAATGTGGGGAAATGGAGTGCATAGTTAAATTCTGTACTTTCATCATATGAAAAATTCACAATAGAAAATCCAAAATATCAGCTCTATCTAGTAACTTTCATAGCAACCATCATTCATCGCTACTAAAATTCTATACCAATCGGAAAAAGTGAACCTACTACCACATTTCAGGTTGTGAAAGTTGGAAAATAGTGCTTATACTAGAGTTATAGCAGGTAAGATTAGCCAATATCAATACAACATGAGGAGGGTTAATATGGCGTTTATGATTGCTCAACGGGCTTTTATCAAGGTGTATCTTATCACAATGGTAGAACAACACCGCGGTTATGGATATCAAATGCTTGAGGATTTACGTCGAGATTTCAAGGCACATGGATATTCCCCCCCACAAAGCGAAATCTATCGTGCCCTGCATGAGCTGGTACAGCAAGGGATTTTATATCGTACTAAACAGCTAAAAGGGAATGATCCGAAGGTGGATTTTCAAGAAATCGTCTTATATCATTTTACTTCTGATGGAGAAGAGAAAGCTAAGCTATATAAGAAGCAGGTGAAGACAGATCTTGATCGCTGTCTAGGTATTTTGAACAAGGCGGTTGCGGATAACTTCTAGAACTGGAACTATAGTTATATTTTCAGGATGCTCTTACCCTGTTATAATGGTTACTGCCGGATCATTGCAGTAAATACTTGGAGGTAACAAATGATGGATGAACATATGAAACGTCGATTGGACAAACAACGCAAGCTCTTCAGCCAACTTGGCATCACTCTAGATGCTCTAACCATACATGAAAAAGAATTCAGTATGAAGCTTCGTGGTTACGATGCGGAAGAAGTAGATACTTTTCTAGATAGCGTAATCAAAGATTATGAGCGTTTTTATGCGACGATCGCTGATCTGATGGATAAATGGCAAGAGCAACAACTGGAGATGCGCGAATTAAAGTCAGAAACCAAAGCTACTGAAGTCATTCAAGTTCCTGTACTTCGAGGCATCGATCCTAAGGAATTAGAAGAAGTCATTTTAAGATTGGAAACTAATGTCCGTCAGCTTAAAGATAAGCTTCCCCAAATCGAAAGCTATTTATAAGTCATGAATTTTGATCACAGGTGCTCCGCTTGACATTTATAAATTTATCATTGACGAGTTAGCAGTTCATGATTTATGATATGTTCATAAATGATCATTTATATTTCAGTGGCGTGTTACCGTTAAGGGCATGAGCCAAGAATTGTCTTCATCTTCACGAGACATTTCTTGGCTTTTTTTGTTCCTAATTGACGATAATATGGGAAAGGAGTGATGAGCTTGTCGCGGGAGATCGAGCAATTTCAAGTACAGCGTGTGATTGGGAACAACGTTGTAATGGTTCAGGGAAGCAAGAACGGCAAGGAATATGTCATCATTGGCAAAGGCATTGGTTTTGCTGTGAAAGGTTCAGGGGTGATTGAAGGAAACGATCCTCGTATTGAGAAATTGTTTCGTCTAGAAGACCGCGAGGCCTGGAGCCAGTATCAAATATTGCTGGAAGACATAGATCCCAAAGTGATGAGAATAACTGATGAAATAATTGCTGATATCCAAAGTCAATTTCCTGACAAATTAAACGACAAGATTTATCTGGCACTCCCGAGCCATATTCAGTTCACCATTTACCGTCTGCGCAACGGGATGGATATTATTAATCCTTTTTTACAAGAAACTAAGATGTCTTTTCCGAAGGAATTTGATATCGCTTACAAGGCATCAGAGAAAATCAATGCTGAATTTCAGGTGCAAATTCCCGAAGACGAGGTTGGATTCCTTACTTATCATGTGTACTCCGCGGTTAGTAATGTATCGGTGGGTCAGTTAGTAAAAGCATCAAATATTGTGAGTGAACTTTTAGACATGATTCAGCAAGAACGTAATATAACTTTTGAACATGGCAGTATGAACCATATTCGGTTAATGATCCATTTACGGTTTTCGCTGGAACGTATTTTGAAAGGATCACTAATAGATAATCCTTTTGTGAAACATATTAAGAAGGAATATAAAGAGGAATACAAGTTATCTCAAAAGCTCGGGAAAGTGATGCAAAGATCACTTGGAGTAGAAATTCCAGAAGAAGAGCTATGTTTCCTGGCGATGCATCTACATCGATTATTTCAAACCTTAGTGAAACAAAATTAACATCTTTAGAGGAGTGGAGCATATGTTTTCCAAATGGAAATCAAAAAAAGAAGAGAAACCTACTGGACATACAATTGAAATCATGGCACCAATCAGCGGAGAAGCCGTTTCATTATCAGAAGTTCCTGATGAAACCTTTGCTGGTGGTCATATGGGGAGCGGTATTGCAATCAGACCTTCCGAAGGGATCTTAAAAGCTCCTTTTGATGGCACGGTTGCTCATATCGTGAAATCAAGTCATGCAGTTATTTTGGAACATTCCTCCGGTGTGCAATTGTTGTTACATATCGGAATCGATACTGTCAGCCTTAAGGGCAACGGATTTGTCAGTCATATTTCCTCTGGAGATCAAGTGAAGGCAGGTCAAACCCTAATCGAGTTTGATCTGGACGTAATTCGCGCAGCAGGTTGTGACACAATTTCGCCTGTAATCGTGACTAGTACGGAAGAAACACCACCTCAAGTGAACGGACATTATGGTCAGGTTACAGCTGGACAGGATCTGGTTCTTACAGTGGCTTCAAAGTAATAAGCGAATAAAGCATTTCTACTATTGAATCGAAAGGATGATTTTGTTATGTTGGCTTTTCTACAAAAACTAGGTAAGTCGCTTATGCTTCCAGTTGCTACTATGCCCGCGGCAGCTATTCTTCAAGGGTTTGGTTTGCTTAACTATGAAAAAGATTTGCATCTAGGAGCCACGGTAGGGGGATTCTTGAATCAATATTTTGCTCCATTCCTAAATGCCGGTGCAAATGCAATCTTCGGAAATCTTGCTTTGATCTTTGCGGTAGGGGTCGCAATTGGATTCGCTAAGGATGCCGTTGCTGCCTTGTCAGCAGTAATTGCATACATGGTGTTAACTAAGATTCTGGCTGTTGTACCTCTTCAGTTCTCCTTCATCAATGATGATGTAGTGTTGAATATGGGTGTGCTTGGAGGTATATTTGCCGGTGCATGGGCAGCATTCCTATATAAGAAATATCACAATATCAAGATGCCAGATTGGCTTGGGTTCTTTGCAGGTAAACGATTTGTTCCGATCATTACGGCAGCATCCACGATGGTCCTTGCAGTATTAATTGGGATGATCTGGAGCCCTATACAAGATGTAATTAGTGATTTCGGAAACTGGGTTGTGTCCTTGGGAGCAGTTGGAGCTTTCATCTTCGGTACAGCTAACCGCTTATTGATTCCGATCGGACTTCACCACGTACTGAATACGATTGCTTGGTTCCAAATTGGTGACTTTACAAATGCAGCAGGCGAATTGGTACACGGTGACTTATACCGCTTCTTCGCTGGAGATAAAACGGCTGGGATGTTTATGACTGGATTCTTCCCAATCATGATGTTTGCGCTTCCAGGTGCAGCTCTTGCATTTATTCATACCGCTAAACCAGAAAAACGTAAAATGGTTGCTTCCATCTTTATCGGTTCTGCCATTGCTTCTTTCTTAACAGGGATTACAGAACCACTTGAGTTCTCCTTTATGTTCTTGGCACCACTATTGTACTTGGTGCATGCTTTGTTAACAGGTTTCTCCATGGCTTTAATGTACATTCTAGATGTTAAGCTTGGTTTCGGTTTCTCTGCAGGTTTGATCGATTACCTAGTGAACATGAAGTTATCCACCAATGCATGGGTTCTTATCCCTGTAGGTCTTGCCTTCTTCGTTCTGTACTATGTGTTGTTCCGTTTTATCATCACGAAGTTCAAGCTTAAGACGCCTGGTCGGGAAGATGATGATGATGCGCTTGCACCAACTGGCGGTAACGCAACAGGTTCAGCTGTTTCTTCCAAGGCTGCTCAAATTCTTGAGCACATTGGTGGACCTTCAAATATCGAGAATATCGATGCTTGTATTACACGCCTTCGTCTGATCGTTAAAGACGAGAAAGCAGTTAAAGATTCCGCGCTGAAGCAACTCGGTGCTTCTGGGGTCATGAGACTTGGTCAAGGTGCTGTACAAATTGTATTTGGTCCGAAATCGGAGCAATACAAAGAGGAAATCGAGAAGTTACTATAACTTAACGTACTCCGTTTAAAATTATTAGCAAGGGCTAGTCCGCATACTAGCCCTTGTTTTTTTGTGTATAGAGGGATATAGTGTTGCAATATACACAATACCTAGTATAATACTTGGTATAAACATACAAAGGAGTCGGTACATATGTCAGTCGACGATTATCTGGACCTTTTAAATTATGCCAAAGCAATTAACGATGGACAGTGGCAGGCTGACATCATAGAGAGTTTAAAGAATCTAAACACTGTATCGGAAGACCCCCAGGTTCAAGAAGAAAGTGTGATAGAATTATGGTCGCAGTTTGATTCCGTTAACATATTGATCATGAAGTTGTTTGAGAAGCTGCGCAAGAATGAAGATTCAGATGAAGTGTTACATTGGAATGAGCAGCTGCTGGAGCTTAAGCTGGAGCGGAGTATTTTGTCTAAGAAAATCCTTAACCGGTATATTCGAATTCGATAATTGAGATCACAATAAATAGGTAAGACTAATAATGAAGACAGTTACCTTGTTAATTAGGGGCTGTCTTTTTGCTTGTCTTGAGATAGGTTATGATAATTATGAAGAATTCTGATACAAAAATGCACTGACAGTCGTCTTACTTATAGCTGCAGCTGATAAGGAGGATTTACACGATGGAAATTCCGGAATCTGAAATTTTTAAAGCAATATTTTACGAACATTATCCTGTTGTCCGACGTAAGCTTGCCGCTTTGGTACGCGATGAATCGGCAGCGGATGATTTGGCTCAAGAAGTTTTTCTAAGATTGTACCGTAATCCACCAGATGATCCAGCAGCGCTGGGTGCCTGGCTTCATAGAGTCCTTACCCGTATTGGATATGATTATCTGGACAAAAAAGCGAGGGAACGGCGACTGCTGAATAAACAAGAGCAGCTGTATGATGCAAGTGAATCTCCGCCTTCAGGTGAAGAAATCATTCTAAGTAAGCTAGATCAGGAGGATGTACATGTCTGGCTGAATGAATTGCCTGAAAGAGACAGACAGGCGCTTCTGCTACGCTACTCGGGGTACAGCTACGTGGAAATCGCGGGAGAGCTTGGAGTAAGGCCTCCAGTAGTAGGAACCTTGCTCCACCGAGCGACAGAGAAATTAAGACAGAATGCAACGAAGGCGATACCCCAGACAAAGTAGACATTACTCAAAGTGCAGCTACGAAGTAATCTTTTTAATTCAGGAGGTACACTAATGAATAACTATTCAGGAAAGCAAGATAAAGATAAGCAAAGTACAGATGAAGCCTGGGCGAAGCTGCAGAGCAAGTTAGAGAAAGAGCCTTATAATCCTCAATGGGCAAAATGGAGTCAAAATACAGAGACTAATACTGAGGATCCTATTTACTTTAGTCAGCCAGCAAATGTAGAGAGTGTTAACTCAGAGCCAGCACCAACTGTAGAGCAGGATTTACTTGTAGCTACCCATGATAAGCAAGTAAATCACCCGCGTCGACTGCGTATGAACCGTCGTCGGAAGTTGGGAGCAGTTTTAGCAAGTGTAGCTGTTTTTGCTGTAATACTCGCGACTCCGATAGGCAATACAGCAATGGCGTCGATTCTGAATCAGTTCCGTATGGAACAGGTTACGGTTGTACACGAGAATGATCTTCGAAATATTTTCACACAAGTAGCTGAAGACGGTGAGCTTAATCGATCAATTAATCAATTTGGTGAGTTTACCAACACTAACGGGACTTATATTGGTGAGCTGCCTGCGGATCAACTGAAAGCTACCTTAGGCTATCCAGCAAAAATCGCTGCTTTAGGGGAAGAGCATAACACTGTTACCGTGGGTGCTTCACAGGATATCACGCTTAATCTGAAAGTTGACGAAGTGAACAAAGCCTTGAAAAAAATCGGGGCAGAACATCTGTTGCCTGAATCGATTGACGGTAAACCAATTACACTTCATATTCCGGAAATTGTGAATTACAATCTCTCATCTGATGAAACGCATTGGGCAAGTCTGTCGCAGATGAATGCGCCTGTACTTAACGTTGATCCTTCTATTAAAGTGGAAGAAGCTTTGGAAGCTGTAGTGAATTTCCCACTGTTGCCGGATTACTTGAAGACTAGCTTAATGCAAAGCAGGGTCTTATCCGGGGAAATCCCAATGCCGTTAATTGCTGGAGAAAATACGGAGCAAATAACTGTGGGTGACACTTTAGTTATTGTTGATAATTATGAATACAGCCGCGGTCCTGTATATCAAGCTACATGGATTCAGGATGGGCAGCTATTCAATTTGTCAGGTGAGCTCTATTCGAGTAAAGAGAAGCTTATGACCAAGGTTCAGGAGTTGATTGAATCATGAGTACTGCAGCAATTGAAGCTAAGTCCCTAACCAAGGAATTTGATAACGGGCGCGGTTGTCGAGATGTAAGTATTAGTGTAGGGAAAGGGGAAGCCTTTGGCTTCCTCGGCCCTAATGGTGCAGGTAAAAGCACCTTTGTGAAAATGCTAGTAGGACTTATTCATCCATCAAGCGGTAGTGGGAGCCTATTCGGGCATAAGATTGGTTCCTTGGGAGCAAAATCACTTATCGGCTATTTGCCAGAATTGTATCGTTATCAGGAATGGCTGACGGGTGAGGAGGTTGTGAGGCTGCATGCAAGATTATGCGGAATGCAACGGTCTGTAGCAGATAAGAGGATTCCACAACTACTGGATGAGGTTGGAATTGGTAAGCGTGGACGAGATCGAGTAAAGCATTATTCTAAGGGAATGCAGCAAAGATTGGGGTTGGCTTGTGCACTTATAAATGAACCGGCTATTGTTTTTTTGGATGAGCCCTCATCGGCACTAGATCCAATTGGACGTCAGGAAGTCCGGCGTATATTACAGAACCTAAAAGAAAAAGGAGTTACGATATTTCTAAACTCTCATTTGTTAGAGGATGTTGAAGTACTTTGTGACCGAATGGCGTTACTGAATAATGGGGTTATTCTCCGGCATGGCAAAGTGTCCGAGATGCTGAACAAGCGTATGAGCTGGCATTTTAAAGTAGGCGGCTATGCGCCTATTTTATTGTCATGGCTAAATGAGAACACAGGCTTGCAGATTCGGGTGTCTTCCCATACCGAAGAAAAGTTGATAAACGGGTTAGAAAATCTGCAATCTCTGCAATCGATAGACAGAAGTACGGTTTGGTTGGAGGCAGAGCTGGAAAGTGAAGAGCAGGTGGGGTGGTTAAATACATTAATTGTAGAACAAGGGATGACTTTATATGAAGTTTCACGCAAGAAAGAACGTCTGGAAGAGTGGTTTATGGATGCTGTATCCGGACTAAGCCACAGAGGTGAACAGGAATGAGAATTATAATGGGGATGACCTGGAAGGAATTGCTGCGTAAAAGAGTAATGGTGCTGACATTACTAATGACCGTGGTCTTTCTTATTGGGTTTTGGTTTATTGCGGGTACAATCGGACAAAGTACTATGTCTCAAGGATCGAGTATTCCTACTGGAGAAGAACTCCTTATGCGTTTTACTAATGGTTTATTTATTTTATCGTTTGGATTTTTTTTCGGGGCCTTTGTAATTGCTTTTTTAGCAATATTTAGTTCATTCTCCGCCATTTCAGGTGAGGCAGAGCAGGGTGTGATGCAAGCCTTGCTTCCAAGACCCATTCCACGCTGGAAATGGTATGCCGGTCGCTGGCTTGGTTATGTAACATTGGGGATAGGGTATGCGCTTATTTTATTTATTTCTATATTGCTAATTACTCAAGTCCATGCCGCAATTCCGAGAGATGGATTAGCGCTATTCAAATCTTTCCTGCTCTTTGCCTCTATCGTACCGTTGCTGATAACTATTTCTATGCTGGGTTCAGGATTCTTTTCGGCACTTGGGAATGGGGTATTTATGACTATGCTTTATGGTGCTGGATGGCTAGGAGGAATGATTGACAAGGTAAGCAGTTCTTTACTATCTGAGCCTGCAGCGCTTAGCACTTTAAATAATATGACAGGTATAATGTCGTTACTAATGCCTGTAGATGGATTACAGCGTAGAATGACTGCTGAATTATTTAGCATTAACGAAATGAGCGGGATGTTTAATGGTTCCAGTAGTTCATTTGGGTTAGTAAATTTCGCCTCAGTCCCATCCAATACATTTATCGTATATGCGATCTTCTATACGCTACTGGCATTCTTAATCGGATTGTATCGTTTTCAACGGAAGGATTTATAGCAGTTCAATAATACATTGAAGAACTTAAAATGCCCTTTTTGTTGCCGAATTTACGGAACAAAAAGGGCTCTTCAAGTTAGTGGAGACCGATTAATTTGTAACACCAAGCTCAATCCAGTCTGTAGACCAATTTCCAATTTCACCAAGTATAGGAGCCAACGCGGTACCTTTTGGAGTAAGGGAGTACTCAATGCGTACGGGCATTTCTGGATATACGGTTCGCTCAATAATACCTTCGATTTCCATTTCTTTTAATCGGTCAGATAACACTTTACCACTTAGATTAGACAGACAGCTTTCAATTTCGCCAAAACGACGTGGACCTGGCATAAGCACGAAAACGATCAGCGCGACCCAACGTTTACTTAGCAAGTCTACCGCTTTTTCAAAGCGAGGACACATGTTGAAATCATTCATAATATCACCTCAACATTCATTATATCATAAACTTACATAAAGTAATTATAAATATTTAAAGATATATTATAACTTGACGAAGTTATATTACAATGATAAACTTACTTACAAATAGTTACTTATATTTTAACTAATATTTGATCCTTATGTATAGCTACAGCTATACTAGATGAACATTGAGGAAGGTGTTACACATGACAAAACCAGATATTATTTCAATCCTACAAAATAAAATTACTCGTATTCCTTTAGCAAACAGTACAAATATATTGGTTGGACCGATTACTTTACCTGTGAATTTAGACGGAGAGACTGTTACTTTTAAATGGTACAACTGGTTGAACACTACAGATGCAGAGCTTCTTAAAGGAGACAGCAATGAAGCAACCGCCGCTTTGATTTCCAAGTTACCATCCATGAGCCTTGCAGATGGACAACAATCCAGTGTGTTAGTATATGGTGATTTCGAGGGTTCCGATGAAGCTCTAATTCGGATGCACAGCATTTGCCATACCGGAGATATTTTTGGCAGTAAACGTTGTGATTGTGGCTTCCAGTTGCATCAGTCCATGAAAATGATCGTAGAGCATGGCTCAGGTGCGTTATTTTATCTGGCTAACCATGAAGGCAGAGGCATTGGACTGTTCAGTAAATCTTTAGCGTATCTTTTACAAGAAGAAGGATACGATACAGTTGAGGCTAATTTGGAGTTGGGTTTTGTTGATGATTCTAGAAATTATGAAGAAGCGATTAGTGTTCTACAACATCTTCGTCATAAACCAGTCACGCTAATTACGAACAATCCGAAGAAACTGGAAGCTCTTAAGGCAGCTGGAATGAACGCTGTGAAAAGAGTAGCGCTATGGGGAGATGTATCTTCGTTTAATGAGAAATACTTGCGTACCAAAGTGGCTCGTTCAGGACATCTAGAGGCAGTAAAAGATACAAATCCAATCGTAGGAAGACTGGCTAAGTAAAAATTGAGGTAGTGCTTTTGGACTTCTTCTATTATAATGGGTTACTGGAACCCAACTTTAAGCTTAGTGAGGTACAATATGACTGCTATTCAAGTACAAGACTTACGTAAAACATTTAAAGTGCAAAAAAACCGCGAAGGTCTCAAAGGGGCCTTCGCTGATTTGTTTAAAAGGGAGTATACGGAAGTAACTGCGGTGAAGGATATATCCTTTTCCATTCCCGAAGGTGAGATTTGTGGTTATATCGGCGAGAACGGTGCTGGAAAATCAACTACGATCAAGATGCTCACGGGTATTCTCGTACCCACTTCAGGAAATCTTTCGGTGGGTGGTTATGTTCCTTATTTGGAGCGCGAGAAATTCGTGAAAAATATCGGTGTGGTGTTCGGGCAACGCAGCCAGCTATGGTGGGACATTGGGGTCATTGAATCCTTCCAGCTGCTGCGCAAGGTATACCGGGTATCTGAACAAGACTTCAAGAAACGGCTGGATGAATTGGTCGAACGATTGCAGCTGCAAGAACTTCTGAATCGTCCCGTTCGTAAGCTTAGTCTCGGTCAGCGGATGCGTTGTGAATTAGTAGCAGCATTGCTTCATAATCCGTCGATTGTATTTCTGGATGAACCGACCATTGGCTTAGATATTGTGGTGAAATCAGAGATCCGTGAATTTCTTAAAGATATGAACCGTGATCATGGGACAACCATCCTGCTGACTACACATGATTTGCAAGACATTGAAGCCCTTTGTTCCCGGGTGATTATGCTTGATGATGGCCGTATCATTTATGACGGAGGACTGGAAGACCTGAAGCAACGTTGGGGAACCGGACGTGAAGTTCAATTTCAATTCGGGAATGCAACGAAACGGCAACTGCTTGAGCTTTGGACTGAAGGGATGCCGGTTACTTGGTCTGCAGAGAACGATCTTGGAGCATCGGTTTGGATACCGCTGGATATAAATGTTTCCGATGTTTTGGGACGGGTAGTAGGGAAAGCTGACATTACTGATATCAAAATTATTGAGACGAATACGGACGATATTGTTCGCAGTATTTATCAATCCGGGTCTGCGGATAAACCAGAGAAACAAGCTGCCGCTCTGAAGGATGAAAGAGAGGCTTTACATGTCTGATAAGCTTAATGCTGCAACAGCTATGTCTTCTTCCTCAGGAGGTTCGTCTTCAGGTGGTCCTCCAGAGAATAGTCGGAGATTACTATTTGGGGCGTACATGGATTTTATACGCATCCGGTTCCTTACCATGCTTGCTTATCGGATTAACTACTACTCAGGTATTCTTATCTATTCCTTGAATATCGGGGTTAACTATTTCACATGGATGGCCATCTATGGGAATGGGGATTCACTTGGTGGCTTTACCGCAACGCAAATGACGTCTTATGTTGCTGTTTCTTGGATGGCACGTGCGTTTTATTTTAATAATCTAGATCGTGAGATTTCTACGGATATACGAGACGGAAGCATCGCTATTCAGTTTATAAGGCCTTATAACTATGTCTTAGTCAAAATGATGCAAGGACTCGGAGAGGGCATGTTCCGCTTCCTCTTGTTTATGATTCCCGGTATGGCTATAGCGATGTTGTTGTTCCCGGTTCAATTACCGACAGCACCATCTGCTTGGGCGGGTTTTCTTGTAATGCTCTTTTTCAGCTTTTTGATTAATTCACAGATCAATATTATTACGGGGCTCTCGGCCTTCTTTGTTGAGAATAATGAGGGCATGATGCGAATGAAGCGGGTAATTGTTGATCTGTTCTCCGGTCTGATCGTGCCGATCAGTCTGTTTCCTGACTGGCTATCTTCTATACTTAAGGTGCTGCCGTTTCAGGCGATTACTTACTTGCCGGGCTCAGTGTTTACGGGACGAGTGCAAGGGGTTGGGATTTGGAATGTACTGGGGATCCAGATCGTTTGGTTCCTGGCCTTACTGATTCCAATTGTCTGGTTATATCATGCGGCGCGGCAGCGTCTCTTCGTGCAGGGAGGTTGAGGAAACGTGTATTACCTTGGATTATTAATTGAATACATCAAGAACTATATGAAGTCCCGGCTCACCTATCGTGCAGACTTTTGGGTAGAGGTCATATCAGATTTACTTTTCCAGGCCACCAACTTTATCTTTATTCTGGTGATTTTCATGCATACGGATAGCCTAGGCGGTTGGAATCAGAACGAAGTAGTGTTCGTGTATGGATTCTTTATGGTGCCTTTTGGGGTGTTTAGTTGTTTTGTGAATCTATGGGGATTTAGTGAGCGTTACATCGTTAAAGGTGAGATGGACCGTATTCTGACACGCCCAGCGCATAATTTATTCCAGATCTTTTTGGAAAATGTTGATCCACCAGCACTAATGGGCTCTTTCATAGGTATTATTATTATGGCTATTAGTGGCAGTAATCTGGGTCTTCCCTTTGAATGGTGGACGATACCAGCTCTGATCATTCTTACGTTAAGTGCCGTCGCCATCTATACTGGGATTTATACAACATTGACTTCATTGTCTTTCTATTCGGATGCTCCTACGGGCATTCTTCCGTTAATGTATAACATTCAGACTTATGGCCGTTATCCGGTAACGATTTACAATCGGGCTATTCAGGTACTACTCACGTGGATCATACCGTTTGCATTCGTCGGAGTCTATCCGGCAGCGCTCTTCCTACAGCGAGAAGAGATGACAAACCTTGCTCTCTTGACGCCAGTTGTAGGTGCGATATTCCTTGGAATTGGTCTCTTAGCTTGGAGTTATGGCGTTAGAAGATATAAGGGAGCAGGATCTTAAGTTAAGCTAGTGTCTTGTTATGTTGGAAAGGCTACCTTCGGGTAGTCTTTTTTTCACTCCTAATTCATCAATATGCTAAAATCATTAATGAATACAATAGGGAGGAATCATTAATGAATGTGATAGATACTTTACCAGAACCCGAAAAATTAAAAAAACTTTTGAAAATTCTTTCTTCTCTAAATATTGTCCTATGCACAGAGGAATGGCTTCGCTATCATAGGTTTGTTTCTGAATTCGATAAGAATGTTTCCTTAGCATCGATTGATAATGGATCAGGTGATGATTTGTTTATTATTTTTGCACCTCAAGGAACGATAATTAAAGGATTTGATCATGAGTCAGAAATAAGTCCATATGCGCGCGACGAACATGAAGTTTGGCCAGGAATCTATGAAGAAGTCCCAACCTCACTATTGTCTTTTCTTGAAGATGAGGCGATAAATAAGGATGATGTTACTTTTTGCTTTTGGCGTGAAAATAATGACTTGACGTGGCAGAAGGGGAAGGTAGAGATTCCAGCGGGGGCAGAAGATGGCTCGGACTTTTTGCTAGAGACTATTTTCGGCACAGCTGAAGATTTTGTGGAATTTGCTGAAGGTTATTTTGAAATCACGCTCCCCTTAGAGATTATTGCAAAGGTTTATGAGGGGGCAGCCATTACGAAAGAGATGATCGAAGCGTTAAATCCTGATGGTGACGTAGAGAAAATCCTTCGGGAGTTAACGGAGTTAGACTCATAGGTGCCTATTGATTTTGAGCATAAGGTGGTGCGAAATGAAACTTTACATGGAAAAGCTGAATGCTGATGCTGCTAGGAATATATTAAGCTGGCGATATGAACAACCTTATGATTTTTACAACAATGAACAAACGCCTGAAGCCATAAGTGAAATGCTTGCTGAATCATATTTTTCCATATTTGATGATAATAAAGAGTTAGTAGGGTTCTTCTGTACAGGAAGCTCAGCGCAGGTTCCAAATAAGTCATATACATATTCTCAGGGGTTTATAGACATTGGATTAGGGATGAGACCAGAATTTACAGGGCAGGGAAATGGGACTCTATTTTTCACAGCTGTTCTAAGTAAAATGGATTCAATGTTCGGGAAAAGCTCAAAACGTCTGACAGTGGCAAAGTTTAATGAAAGAGCGATACGTTTGTATGAGAAATTGGGATTTAGCCGGGAAACTGAATTTTTAAAAGGAAGTACTGTATTTATTGTTATGGTTAAGGTTAAAGCTTGATACCGGACCATTCTATTCTATTTGGGATAACAATTGTCGATTACTGGAAGGTGAAGAATGTTCAATAAATGAAGGGCTGCCGATAGGCAGTCCTTCATTTATTGAACGGAAGTATTTTTTAATGTGGAGCGAAAATAGGAAATAAAAACAGAATACTTTCTCTTTTTCAAAATTTTATTTACATATATCATTTTACTAAAGATACAAGTGAGAGGGATAAAACTTTACTTTACATAATTCAAGCGATCTTAATAACTCTCAAAACAATTTTGTGAGTGTGAGTTAGGTTCAAAAGTAGGAACACTTGGAGTGGAAATGTTAAAATGATACTTTTCAAAGAGGGGAGTTTGTTATATGTTTGGAATTATGGCTATTTCCGGCCTGTCTTTTCTTCTAGTGGCGATGTTTACGCCGCTGTTGATCTGGACGCTACACAGGCTGGGGCTAACGCAGCCGATTCGCTCCGAGCTACCAGCAGATCATCAGGCCAAACGTGGTACACCGCTTATGGCAGGGTTGGTCCTGCTTATCGGGATAGCGATCTCGTTACAGTTTCATCCCGGACCTCTAATGTTACTCTTATGCGTCACGTTTTTGTTGTTCAGCTCAGTCGGATTTCTGGATGATTTCAAAAAGGCTTTTTGGCAAAATCCGTCCGGCATCACCGGCCGCACAAAGCTAGTGTTGCAATTTATTTTTACTGGATCCATTTTGTATGTGTTGTTCCATTCGTTAGGCCTGACGAGCGATAATGGGTTATTTCAAGGGCACTATTTGCAATTGCCTTTGTATCTTTATGTCGGAATCATTTTGCTGTTTGTGGTGGGCACCGCAAATGCCATCAATTTTACGGACGGTCTTGATGGGCTACTGATCAATGTAGCCATTCCAACGTATTTTTTCTTTTTTATGATTTCGGACAAACCTGAAGTGCAGACATTTTCCCTTGTCATGATTGGCTGTCTGCTGGGGCTGTTCCTTTACAATATTTATCCGGCAAGAGCGTTTATGGGCGATACAGGATCACTGGCGATCGGTGGCTCTCTTTCCATTTTAGCTGTCATTGAGAAGGTCGAGCTTTTGATTCCGATTTTGTTTTTCGTCTATTTTGCAGAGCAGTTGTCGGTCATATTACAAGTTTGGTACTATAAACGAACTAAGCTGCGGCTGTTCCGAATGGCTCCGATTCATTACCATTTCAGCTTAAAATACGGATGGAGCGAAAACAAAATCGTGATGATTTTCGGTTTTATTTCGTGGGTATCCGTACTGCTTTGCTGGTTAATTTGGAAATTTCTCATGCACTAAATAACTTTTATATTTACAAATCTATAAAAGTAGATATAATGAAACGCATGGAACCTTTAATGATATTTAAAGCTTTATCTAACGAGACACGTAGTCAAATTATGATGTGGTTAAAAACTCCAGAGGAATTCTTTGATGAAAAGCCTTATTTACAACAAGGCCTGAGTTTTCGAATTGGTATATGCGTGGGAGATATTCAAGCTAAAGCGGGACTTGCACAGTCTGTTATCTCGAGTTACTTGTTGACTATGCAAAAAGCTGGTTTGTTGGAATCTGAGCGGATTGGGAAGTGGACGTATTATCGTCGGAATGAGAAGACAATTCAGGAGTTTTCCGAGTATATTAAACAGAAACTATAAATGAGAGGAGGGAAGATTTTTTTTGATAATACATATCTACAAATCTATATATGTGAATATAAATGGAGGAGTGTTTTAAAAATGAAAAAGATTAACCCGTTGCTTATCATTATTCTGGCTTTAGGTGTATTTGGTATTATCACTACGGAAATGGGAATTATAGGTGTTCTACCACAGATAACTCAAAAATTTAATATAACGACTTCACAGACTGGATGGCTTGTAAGTATATTTGCTTTAGTCGTTGCCATTTCTGGTCCATTTCTAACATTACTGGCTTCTGGTATTAATCGTAAAGTTATTCTATTAACGGCTGTACTTATTTTTGCGATTTCAAACATTGTGTATGCTTATACGACCATGTTTGAAGTAATGCTTATTTTCCGTATTATTCCAGCTATATTTCATCCAATCTTTTTTTCAGTTGCTCTTGTGACCGCTGCTCAACTTGTCCCACCAGAAAAGAGTACTAAGGCAGTTACAAAGGTTTTCGCCGGAATCACAGTCGGGTTTGCTTTCGGTGTGCCTTTGACTTCTTATCTCGCTGACAAAATATCGTTAGAAGTTGCTTTTCTGTTTGGTGCTGTTGTAAGTATAATTGCCTTTTTAGGGATACTCGCTTGGCTTCCTTCCATGCCTGTTAAAGAAAAAATGTCTTATGGCAAGCAGCTTGGTATATTACGTAAACCCCTATTATGGTTAAATATAGTGACAGTTATTTTTATATTTGCAGCGATGTTTTCTGTATATAGTTACTTTGCTGAGTATCTTGGTCAAGTAACACATATGAATGGGTCATGGATTAGTATCATGTTAATGGCCTTTGGTATAGTCATGATTTTTGGAAATTTTTTATTTGGGGGCCTTTTACATAAAAGCATTCCAAAGACCGTCATCATGTTTCCTCTGCTATATGCGGTAACTTACTTCTTCGTTTATTTTCTAGGATCTTATTTCATTCCAATGGTTATTATCATAATTATTTGGGGGGTAGTGCATTCCGGCGGACTCATTATCAGTCAAGCATGGTTAACGACCGAGACGAAAGAAGCTCCCGAATTCGGTAACAGCTTGTTTATTTCATTCTCCAATCTTGGAATTACAATAGGTACTTCTATCGGTGGTTGGTTTATTTCTCGCTCAGGTATACATGAACTCATTTGGATTGGGATTATTTTTTCCCTGCTTGCTTTCTTATCGATCATAATCAAAATAAAAATCTCCAACTTAAACGTAGCAGAAGCTAAGCTGGGTGATTAACGGAGATTATAATTTTAATAAAACAGCGACAGCCATGTATCTTATTTTTCTGGTACATAGTTGTCGTTGTTTTCTATATTAAGTAATACAAACTTGTGTTTTTCACGGTTTTGCTTTATTTTAATTAGACCCCATGAAGCTATTACATATGTTTAAGAAAGAGGTTTATTTATGAGTAAAATGTATCTTATGAAAATCTGCATGGCCATCATCCTCCTACTAGGAACCGTTACCGGTTGCACTATTGTAGAGCAGTCTGCTTCAGATCCTGTTCCAGCAATAACTACGAGTCCTGAGCCTAAATCTGATGCTACCGCAAAGAATACAGTAGAGGACAATAGACGTTTACTAGATGCTAAGGTAACACGGGTAGTTGATGGTGACACCATGAAGCTGACGATCGACGGTAAAAAAGAAACTATTCGATTGTTACTAGTTGATACTCCTGAATCCGTTAATCCGAATATTCCTGAGCCACAACCATTTTCGATAGAAGCCTCTGATTATGCCAAAAAGATGCTTACCAATAAAGATGTGCAAATTGAACTGGATGTATCAGAACGAGATAAATATGGTCGTCTACTCTGTTATCTCTATATCGATGGCAAAATGTTTAATGAGCTTCTGCTAGAGCAGGGTTATGCACGTGTGGCATATGTATTTGCACCTAATACGAAATACGTAGATCAATTTAGAGCTATTCAGGATAAAGCAAGAGAGCAGGGAATCGGCATCTGGAGTATTGAAAATTACGCGCAAAACAATGGTTTTCATGTTCCAAAAACGAAATAAACATCTAGTAATCAAGATTCATAGAGCTACCATGAGGTAGCTTTTTTTATATTAGGTAGAACATGCACGTAATGGATGTATTTGACAAGGCGATTCTTTAAATGTGATACTCTAGTAGTTGGTATTAGTATCAGGTTACAATTCGAGGAGGATTGCCCTTATGAAATACTTCATTATTACAGGAGCTTCAAGAGGAATTGGAGAGTCAATAGCAGAACAACTAGTCTCTCCTGATCACTATCTGTTTTGTATCTCACGTGAAAGAAATGAGAGTTTAGTAAGCAAAAGTAGTAATATAACCTATTATGAATTTGATTTGAATCACATTCATCTGATTGAATCTCTGATGGGGAGTATTTTCAATTCTATTAACGTGTCAAAAGCGGAGGGAATCTACCTTATTAATAACGCTTCAATGATTTCTCCTGTCTCATTTATTGATACAGCAAGGGTTGATGAAATAACGGGAAATATAAATGTGAATTTATTAGCTCCTATTATACTAACCTCAATGTTTATAAAGCATACGAATGGTCATCTAATCGATAAAAGGATCTTAAATATATCATCCTCTTCTGCTAAGAATCATCATCCTGGCATGAGTCTGTATTCAGCAGCAAAAGCTGGGTTAGATGTTTTTTCACAATGTGTGGGACTAGAACAAAATCACTCCAAAACACCAGTTGGAATTGTATCGATCTGGCCAGGAATGATTGATACCAATCTGCAAAGAGAGGCTAGAAGCCAGGATAAATCAACATTTCCATCAGCAGAGATATTTGAAGTAGTTAAGGAAACTGGGATGCTCACAACAGCACAGGAAACAGCACAACAAATCATTGAGTTTTTGTTTAAACCTAATTTTGAACACGGTGCAATTGTGGATATTTATGATTATTCAAAACTTCAACAGCATTTAAGTATATCAACAGACTAAAATAACTACTTTCCGGAGTGTATTGTGCGAGATATAGATTACAGCAATTATTATTCGCAGGATAATGATCGGATCTGGACTTACTGAAGATGAATTTCTGGAAAAGAACAAAAAAATATAAGCATTAAGGAGAGGGTGCTGTTTAATGAGTAATTATATTATGGAGCTAAGAAAACATGTGGGTACCAGGCCGCTTATTATGGCAGGAGCCTGTGTATTGTTGTGTAGCGAACAGCAATTACTTTTACAACGTAGAACGGACAACGGTTGCTGGGGATTGCCAGGTGGCTCGATGGAGCTTGGGGAGACTTTGGAAGAGGTTGCTAAAAGGGAGCTTTTTGAGGAGACAGGTTTACAAGCCAGAGGACTTGAATTGTTTGACATGTTCTCTGGACAAGAACTTTATTACAAATATCCAAACGGTGATGAAGTATATAATGTAGTAGCAGCTTATCTAAGTACGGAATTTGACGGTGTGCTTAAAGAAGATGGAATTGAAGTACAAGAAGTCCGTTTTTTTAATTATGGAGAATTGCCTAGCGAGTTGTCACCTCCTGATGCTCCAGTCATTAAGAGATTTATGGATCATTTTATGAAGTAAGACCACATCTCACTTAAAGTGTCACCTTTCCCAGCGGTCAATAATACGATGAATTATGAACCATGACATTAGCCCGGAAAGGTGTGCGATTATGAACGGAACAATCCTCAATTTCTTTGCTGGCGGCAATACGGCTCACGGCTTTTACAATCTCTATGAGTCGTCATTGCAAAGTTTAACACGTCTGTTTGTATTAAAAGGAGGTCCCGGAACGGGGCAGACCAAACTAATTAGAGAAATCGGAGAGCAGTTGAATCAACAAGGCTATGAGATTTGGTTCATCCACACTGCATCAGATAACGATTCACTAGACGGTGTCGTTATTCCCAAATTAAATGTAGGAATCTTTGATGGAGCTGCTCCGCGTGTAATTAACCCTGATCTTCCTGAAGAGACTATCGTGTTCGTAGATTTAGAGCAAGCGGTTGATCTGTTTCAGTTAAGCCAGCACAAGTTGGAAATCGATAAATTAGTTGCTGCAATCAGCCAAGAGCATGATTTTGCTTACGCTGGTTTTGCTGAAGCCCTTCGCATTCATGACGAATGGGAAGCGATATATATCGCGACAATGAATTTTCAAGCAGCTGATGAGCTGACACAAGAGTATATTAAGCTTTTGTATGATGATCAGAAATCTGAACATTCCAGCCGTATAGATCATCGTTTTTTAGGGGCGGCGACGCCTAAGGGGGCAGTGGATTTTGTTCCTAATCTAACCGCAGGATTAAAAAGATATTTGGTTAAAGGACGTGCGGGCTCCGGAAAATCAACACTGTTGAAAAAAATAGCGGCTGAAGGCATCAAGCGTGGCTACGATGTTGAAATTTACCACTGTGGCTTCGATCCAAATAGCCTTGATATGATTATTGTGCGTGAGCTTGGATTTGCTATTTTTGATAGCACGGCTCCACATGAGTATTATCCAGATCGTGTCACTGATGAGATTGTCGATATGTATTCGCGTTGTATACAACCTGGTACAGATGAAGCATTCTCCGAAGCTATAGCCGGCATTAAAGAACGGTACTCCAGCACCATGAAACAGTCCACACAGCATCTGACAGACGCAAAGGTATTCCTTGATGCGTTAAAGCAAATTTATGCTTCTACCGTGAACATTAATCGATTAGATCAGATTAGATCGCAGATCGTACAGGAAATTAACGAGATTGTTGAAAGTCCACTGGAGGTATAAAGCTTCATTAAAGATCGTTCTCTTAGAGGGCGGTCTTTTTTATGAGAAAAGAAATTGGTATGGTACATACGCACCCATGCGGTCATTTCCACTGGATCGGTATCCAAGTATGCTCTCTCTAGGACAACGATAAGGGAGAGAGAAACTTATGAATGATCAGAAAGAACTGTTTAGAACAGGACTTAAAGATTCCGTCGCAATCGTTGCAGGATTTATTCCTGCGTGCTTTACGTTTGGATTGGTCGGTAAGGGGTTAGGTCTCGGTAGTCTGGAGGTATTCTTATTGTCAGCGCTAGTATTTGCGGGGGCTAGTCAATTTATAGGTGTAAAAATGCTTGCCGCAGGAGCAGCCGCTCCAGTAATTTTACTGCTTACGCTGATCATTAACCTAAGATATTTGTTTATCAGCTTATCCTTTGGAGGGCAGTTAAATCGTAATATTAGCTATCTTGCGCGAACCTGGATTGGCTTTAGTTTAACAGAAGAGGTATACGCAGTTAGTATGCTCACTCGAGAGAAAGCAAACCCTAAATCAGTGAATGAAAAATCTAACCAACCCCTAGAACTTCCTTATTTGCTGGGCTTACAAATCCCTCCCTATGTCGCTAACCTGCTAGCTACGGCTTCAGGGATAACCCTTGCTTCCTATATTCCAGCTTTTTATTTACCGGCGCTAAATACTTCATTATACGCCTTGCTGATTGCACTTGTTGTACCTCAATTGAAAGGCAGCTTACGGAATATGGCTATATGTATATCAGCTGCAGGATCATCATGGCTGCTGCACCCCTTGCTGGGAAACTCTTCGATCCTTGTAGCTATGATAATCGGCATGGCAGTGGGCTCCTTGTTTAGAGTACGAGTTCAAGCGGAGAAAGGGGTATCCCTATGACTATCTTAATCATTGTGGGTATGGCTGTTATTACATTTTTATTTCGTTTTGTGCCTTTGCTACTTACAAATCATTCGAATGGACCCTCCAAAGTTCAAGCGATGCTAGAGTATTTGCCTATAGCGGTTCTTAGTGCGCTAACGGTACCTGGAATCATTCAGGTAGACCCAGATGTTAATCTTGTGGGTATCGCATCAGGGACTGTCGCTGTTATACTGGTATTAATTAGAAAAATTCCGCTGCTCCTCGTGATTCTAGGCTCTGTTTCCGCAGCACTACTCGTAAAAATGCTTACCCTTTATTTTTGAACAAAAGTCGGAACAGAAGGGGAGGACCTCTTATGAAGCATGATTTGCTGATCACAATCGATAAAGAACGACAGATTCCGTTTAGCCGTCAAATTTACGAGCAAGTTCGAAATGCTATCCATTCAGGAGCTTTAAGCGGGGGTGACCCCCTGCCTCCGTCTAGAACTTTAGCTAACCAGCTTGGCGTATCCAGAAGCGTGGTCCTTCAATCCTATGAGCTGCTACAGGCAGAAGGGTATCTGGAGATGAGAAAAGGAGCGGGAACGTTTATTGCGGAGTTGACGTTGGAGGAGAAAGTGACAAAGGTTTATGAGAGCCCTTACAATTTTGTGACGAAGGGACCTGATTTCCTTGCGCTTAACCCTCCGTCTACTAGAGAAGTGGATCATTTGAATCCGGTGTTTTGCGATTTTCGACATGGTGTTCCTGCTTGGGACGCGTTTCCTATGGATCAATGGCAAAAGGCCCTAATGAATGCTTGCCGCCGCGCTTCACCGGATACGTTAGGTTATGGTCCTGCGGAGGGTTCACTGGGTTTGCGTCGAGAGATCGCACGTTTATTACGTTCCACACGGTCTATGCCCGTTGTTCCGGAACAAATCGTGATTACGTCTGGGGCTACCCAAGCGCTCGATATTTTATCGAGGATATTCTTGTTTAAAGGTGATCATGTCATTGTGGAAGATCCATCACATAGCGTTGTACGTGAAATTTTTTCTTTTGCTGGGGTAGAGGTCTTACCTGTTAAGGTAGATCAGGATGGCATCTGTGTAGAACAATTCCAAACAAACAGTGATAACGATCAAGATGGTAATCTTAAAAAATCGCCAAAGCTAGTCTATGTTACTCCTTCTCACCAGTTCCCTTCAGGGACAACGCTGTCTTTGAAGCGAAGAGTTCAGTTGTTGGATTGGGCGAAAGCGAATCATGCTTTTATTATTGAAGACGATTATGACAGTGAATATAGGTACGAGGGTCCGAAATTATCCGCGCTTGCTGGTCTAGATACTGAGGGTCGAGTTATTTATGTAGGCAGTTTTAGTAAAGTATTATTTCCTTCTCTGCGGATAGGTTATGTTGTGTTGCCTCCGGCTTTGCTTCAGCCTTTTTTAGCTGTTAAATGGATTACAGATCGAATGTCTTCTGCTCTGGACCAGGAAGCGTTAGCAGAATTTATTCAGAATGGTCACTATGCAAGGCATGTTACGCAGATGGGAAAGCTGTATGCCTCACGTAGAGCCTGTCTCGTAAACAGTTTGAATACTGAATTTGGAAGTCGTGTGAGATATTATGGCGAGGAAGCTGGACTACATTTATTGATTGAGTTGGAGTCGGATGCCGAGGAGAATCGCATTGCTGAAGTGGCGCTACGTTACGGTGTTCGCGTATATCCTGCATCTTCTTATTTTCTGGAGAGCAAACCTAAGGGTCCAGTGTTTCTACTAGGCTATTCCAATCTCTCTGAGAATCAGATTAAGATGGGTGTGAACAGACTGATGTTAGCCGAAATAGAAGCGACAGTAAGTAGAAGTCATTTGTAATAGAAATGTTGGAACTTTATCATATAACTTGTATGTTTACTCTATAGTTTCAGCCTTCAGGCATTCATAATGAAAGGGTAAGTTATTTCTAATTCTGGAGGTTCTTATGAAACGATATATTATTGGGATTGATCTCGGTGGAACGAATATCAAAGCAGGAATATACGATACCGATTTTATAGCTGTAAAAGAAATATCTACACCTACTGAGGCAGCTAAAGGGCCATCACATGTACTGGGACGGATTAGAGAAGCTGTACGTCTGATTACTGTTGAAGCAAATATTTCATTTGATTTAGTAGTAGGTATGGGAATCGGAGTGCCCGGATTATTAGATCCAGTTGCTGGAGTTTCTTTTTTCTCGCCGAATTTTCCGGATTGGGAGCATGTAAATGTTGTTGACGAGATGAGAGCGTTCTATGACTTTCCTGTTTTTATTGATAATGATGTGAGGGTTAATCTTTATGGAGAATGGCTGCAAGGCGCAGGTAGAGGTTACAACAATCTGGTTCTGATTACCTTGGGAACAGGATTAGGATCGGGTATCGTGAACGAAGGAAAAGTAATCTACGGTACGGCCTACAGCGCTGGTGAAATCGGACATATGAATATGTACAGAAACGGACGTCCCTGCAAATGTGGGAGCTCGGGTTGCCTAGGTAGATATGTCTCCGCTATTGGCATGGTGAATACGTTTAAAGAGAAGCTAAAGGAAGGCCGAACCAGTATGATTCAGACGTGGACGAATGATCAGGAAGAGCTAATTACCGCGTTAATGATATCTGAAGCTTACGAACTCGGAGACGCCCTCTCCATTGAGGTTATGCAGGAGACCGGCACTATCCTTGGATTTGGATTAGCAAATGTGGTGAATATTCTCAATCCTGATCTAATTATTGTAGGTGGAGGGATGGCTGCTGCGGGCGATAAATTGCTCCAACCTGTAAGAGAAACAGTAAGTCAGCATGCATTGAAGCTATCCAGCAGTAAGTGCAAAATTGTTCAAGCAGAGCTTGGGAATCGGGCGGGTACTATTGGTGCCGCCTCTTATGCCTATAGTAAGCTTCAGTTATTTTGAAATGAATTGGAACCAGACTGAGCCGCCCGGAATACAACAGTAATACAATCCGTGGAGGTGCTGTTATGTTTGCAGTCATGCAATTAATAGGTGGAGTGATCCTGTCTTTAGGTTGGATTCCTCAGATTGTTCAGATCTTGAAATCCAAATCCGTAGCTGATTTGAATTTAAAGTCGTATTTGCTAATGCTGCTTGGGATTAGTCTAATGGAAGCTTACGCGATCAGTTTGGCGGTTACGGGAGTAGGTTTAGCTTTTTTAATTACGAATACGATGTCCCTATGTGTTGTGCTGCTGGTTATTATTCTAGTGATTAAATATCGAACAAGAACATGAATGAAGTTAAGAAGGAAGGAAATGAAATGAATTACAGTTATCGAAAAGCAGTATCTGCAGACTATGCCGCAATATGTGCTTTTCCTAAAGATTCAACGGAAGTGTTCTTTATGTCGCCCAAGCTGGAATATCCACTTACCTCCGAACAATTAGAGCAGGCTGCACAAGGCCGGGATAAGCAAACAGTGATTCTAAATGAACACGACCAAGTCATCGGATACGCCAATTTATATTACCAACAACATCAAGAGTTGTACTGGCTGGGGAATGTTATTATTTCACCCGATTATAGAGGTAAAGGAGCCGCGGAGTATTTGATCCATACCATGCTGGCTGCTGCTAAAGAGGACCTACAGCTTCATGAGTTACATCTGGTTTGTCATAATGTAAATACCAAAGGGATGTTATTATATTCCAGGTTAGGATTTAAGCCATATGAGATTGTCAAAAGAACCGGTCCACAGGAAACAACCATCGCCGGAATCTTTATGAAAATAGAACTAACTTAAATTAGTAAATGCGGAGGTACAGTTGAGCGAAAAAAAATATACATATGAAATTGACGCGGTAAGTTTTCAATTGCAAGAGCCTTATGATTTTGCATGGTTAACAAAGCTAGGTGTGGTGTTTAAAGTGTTTGACCAGCAGGACTCTGGAAATCTTTCTTTTGGTGTGGAGAAGGAGGGGCAGAAGTTTTTTGTGAAATTTGCTGGGGCAAAGCCTTTGACCTTCGACGGGAATCCCTTGGATGCTGTTAGCCGTTTAATTGAAGCTATCCCGTTGTATAACGAACTTGAATCTAAATCGCTGATCAATTTGGTGTCACATTTTGAAGTTGGGACGGGGTATGCAGCGGTATTTGAATGGTTTGCAGGTGAATGTTTACATTCACATTGGCTTTTTGCGGGTGAAGCTAAGCTGAGCCATCCGGAGTCGCCTTTTTACCGCTATAAGCAGTTATCTGTTGAACAACGTTTAGCGTCCTTAGACGTGATCTTTTCGTTTCATGAGCTTGTTGAGTTGCAGGGTTATGTAGCAGTGGATTTTTATGATGGAAGTATTCTGTATGATTTTGAAAACGATGAAACAAGGATTTGTGATATTGATTTTTATAGACTTAAGCCTACTGTAAATGATCTGGGCGAGAACTTCTGGGGCTCATCAAGATTCAAGTCACCGGAAGAGTTTATTTTAGGTGCACCGATTGATGAAGTTACAAATGTATTCAATATGGGAGCCACTGCATTTGTTCTTTTAGGAGGAGCATCCGATCGATCGTTTGCAAAATGGGAAGCGAGCAAAGCCCAATACGATGTTGCTTTACGGGCAGTCAGCTTGGAGCGGGAAGAGCGGTTTCAGAGTGTAGCAGCATTTAAATTAGCTTGGGATGAGGCTGGGAGTATCTGAAGCAGTGGGAAAGTGAGGGATAGAATTGCTGGTAAGCTTATTTAATCTTGAAAAGGAAAAAGAAATTGATTTAGAATACGTTGTTATTATGGTTAAGCATGGTGAAGAATGGATCTTAGCAAGACATCAGGATCGTTCGACGTGGGAGTTTGCCGGAGGTCATATAGAAGTAGGAGAGACACCGGAGCAGGCAGCGGCTAGAGAGTTATTTGAGGAAACAGGAGCGGAGCAATTCTCTATCGTCCCGATAACCATTTATAAGGTAACCATGGATGATGCACCTGGGAGTTATGGAAAGCTATTTTTTGCAAATGTGGAACAATTCTCTGAGCTCCCACCATATGAGATGGCAGAAATCAAAGGATTTACTGATATCCCAACGAATCTAACTTATCCATTGATTTATCCCACTCTAATTTCAAAAGTTCAGGATTTCATCAACAGTTCGTCTTCAGCTGCAAGATAAGAATGATAGCCCTGCCGTTGTCACATGATATGATTAATGAATAGAACAAGCAGGAGGGGTTTCATTGAAAAGAGACATTCAGCATGTTCCCTACGGCTATGAGCCACCCGTTGAACAACGTAAAGGGACGTTAGTGTTTTACGATTCTTTTGAGCATATCACCGATCAGGAACTTGAAATCGCAGCAAAGACTGCAGCAGATCGGCGTTTCACTAAGCTAGTGCTGTATCCGCTTCATGAAGAAACGGTGAGACGAATGACAAAAGAGCCAGTGAGCGCTTATTATAAGCGTGAAGACCGGCTGCATGAGTGGAAAAGGGAACAAGGACGTAGCTTCATCACGGTAGAGAGCTTGGAAGGGAAGCGAAAGAAGTATACTCCGCTCGATTCGGCGCTTCGGCATCTTGTTGAAATCTATCCTTCGCCGATTTTTTTGTATTTAACGCCTGAGGTGGCAAATCAGTTTGCGTCATATTCCTCATTTGAAGAGTGGATTGTAAAGATTCGGTTATTGCTGACATCAGCACCACCATCACTTCATCCACGATTGTTAAAGTTTCGTCATCGTTGGGATGTTGTTGGAGAAGAACGGGATTAGGGGTTTTGCGATTTAATTTGTGCTTTGTTTACGTCTGTAATTGTACATTCTCCACTGATAATGGATAAAACATCCGATGCAAAAACCAAAAATCGCAACCGTAGCCGCCACTGCAACGAGCGTTGTGAAAATATAAGCAGCAATCGTCCAGCCAGCGAAGAAGCTGATCAGACCACCTGCTAGGCAGAAGACAGCAATGGTTTGGTTAAACTGTTGTTGTGACCAGTCTTCGAGTACATAGTGCGAACGTTCTTTGGTCAGAAACTTACCAGCAAGCTTAATAATGGGATTGTAACCGAACGAGAGGCCAAGCAATCCGGCGAACAAGGGCAGCGCAAGGATCCAGTGCTGTCCTGTTAGCCATGTTAATATTACTGAAATGACGATAAACGCCTGATTAGTCTTTACTAATGGCCGTGGAATTCCTTTAGGCACGTCCTGCATAAATTCACACCTTTCTCATTGGAATAATTATAGTATACGCTGAGGATGAGGGATTGGGAAGTAGATAATTTCGGGCGGATAAAGTGGGCGAGAGGCTAATTATTTTCCCGGTGAGGGTGAACTATCGGACTCCAATGCAGCTAGGTGCTCAAAAATAGATGGAAACTACTCCATTTTAGTGAAGTAGTGTCGCTCAGGTCCGATAATGTATCTTAAAGCCAGTTTTAGCGCAAATAGCTGCATCTGAGTCCGATGGGGTAACATGATGTACTGAGCAGATGGTGGTAACCTGACTACCGTACTTCCACCAAATTACTTTGAATTTAAGTAATTTATATGTTGACATATCTCTTAAAAATATGGTTTTATTATGTAGACCAATTGTTATAATGCAAAGGAAGTGTCAGCTTGTCGAACAAGCCGAATACGCGTGAGGCGATTCTGGACACCGCTTCGAAATTATTTTTTTCTCAGGGATATCATGCAACAGGATTAAATCAGATTATTAAAGACAGCGATTCACCGAAGGGATCTCTTTATTACTACTTCCCTCACGGTAAAGAAGAACTGGCTTTAACATGCATTAACCGGAATAGTCTAACAGTCGCTCAGAAGCTGAACTGTCATATGGAGAGCAGCAATAGTGCAGCTGAAGCAATGGAGGACTTTATTCTAGGAATGGCTATGAAAGCAGTAGAATCTTCATTTGAGGGGATCGTTCCGTTCAGTTTTTGGTTAGCGGCGGAGACCTCTTGTATTAGTGAGGAGCTGCGGGCTGCATGTAAATCTGTGTTTATGGACTTGCAGGATGTGATCAAGAAACGCCTTCTGGAAGAAGGTGTGGAGGGCAACACTGCAGCCGATAAGGCTTCAGTAGTAGTCTCATTATTTGAAGGAGCGCTTCTTCAGACGCTGACTTTACGGGATGAACAGCCGCTTCTCGCGGCGGCGAAGATTATCCCAGCAATACTTGGTTAGAGAGAGACAATAGATAAGAACATCAGGGGGATTAAGAGTGGAAGCAACTATGCAAGGAAAGCAACAAAAGGAAGTAAAGAAGTTTAAAACCATTCCGATTCTAGTCTCATTATTACTTGCAGGATTTATCGGAATGTTCAGTGAAACCGCACTAAATGTAGCTTTAAGTGATCTTATGAATGTCCTTCAAATCACTCCAGCAACAGCACAATGGTTAACGACAGCTTATCTGCTTACACTGGGAATTCTAGTACCGATTTCGGGTATGCTGCTTCAGTGGTTCTCGACTAGACAGTTGTTTGTTGCTGCATTATGTTTTTCAATACTAGGAACGTTTCTAGCTGCAGTATCACCTAGCTTTGAGTTCCTATTAACAGCGCGTGTGGTACAAGCAATGGGTACAGCGCTTCTATTACCGCTTATGTTCAATACGATCCTTATCATCATTGCTCCTGAAAAACGTGGTGCCGCGATGGGGATGATTGGTTTGGTTATCATGGTAGCGCCAGCGATCGGTCCTACTATTGCTGGACTTCTAATTGAAAGTCTTAGCTGGCACTGGATCTTCTGGCTGTCACTGCCCTTCCTGGTGATCGCATTGATATTCGGAATCCTCTTCATGCAGAACGTAACGAAGGTAACGAAGCCGAAGATCGACATCCTCTCCATAGCATTATCATCGATCGGGTTTGGTGGAATCGTGTTTGGTTTCAGCAGCGCCGGTGAAGAAGCCGGTTGGGGAAGTCCAAAAGTAATCATAGCTATCGTAGTAGGTGTGGTATCACTCTTATTGTTCGGCTTGCGCCAAATGAAGATGAAGCAGCCTATGATTAATCTGCGTGCTTTTAAATATCCAATGTTCTCCATTGGTGTGGCTATGGTATTTATTTGTATGATGGTTATCCTATCATCCATGTTGATTCTTCCAATGTATCTTCAACAGGGTCAGGGATATACAGCGTTCAAGGCAGGCTTGCTGCTACTTCCAGGGGGAATTATTAACGGACTGATGTCCCCAATCATGGGTCGTCTGTTCGACAAATACGGTCCTAAATGGCTTGTTATTCCAGGCCTGATTATTGCTGCTACAGCTTTATGGTTCTTCTCCAGTATTACTGTAGCTTCTACAGTCGTATTCGTAATCGTACTTCACAGTACGCTTATGATTGGTGTGTCGATGGTATTTATGCCTGCACAAACCAACGGAATTAACCAGCTGCCGCTAGAATTATATCCTGATGGTACAGCGATCATGAATACATTGCAGCAGGTTGCTGGTGCGATCGGTACTGCATTAGCTGTCAGCATTATGTCTGCAGGTTCTAAGAGTTATATGAAGACTGTGGCTGATCCAGCCGATCCGGCTAATATGTTGCCTGCGTTCACGCAAGGTGTGCAAAATGCATTTATTTTCGGAATGAGTATGGCAATTGTAGGTCTAATTCTTGCGTTCTTCGTAAAAAGAGTAGTTGTTGATCATAAAATGAATACACCTATGCATTAATCCTTAAGCTTGTAAAATCCCCTTACGGTAGATAGTGGAGAAGGTTCATGTTCGTATGAACATACCACTGTTAATCGGAGGGGATTTTTTTACTCATAACAAGAAAGAGGGACCTCTCCCCGGTAGAATACCGAGAAGCGTCCGCCACCTAACTTCTTTTTAAGAAAAATGCTGGGCTATATTAGTCAGATACTCTTGTTCATCTGTATTTTCTTTCATTTGAATGAGCATTTTTGCATCTTCTCCAACAATGTACCGGAATTGACTTGTCCCATCAGTGGCGGCTTGATATATTGTTTCCGCAACAATTTCTGGAGGTGAAGCATAGGAAGGTTGGTTTTCCATCTCACCTAATTTACCCAAGAATGCAGTAGTAAAGGGTTTATAATCCGTTAATGCATCATTAAAAAAGAACTCCATCGATCTTCCACCAAAGTCCGTTTGAATAGCACCTGGTTCAATTAACTTAACTCTAATGTTCTGTGATGCTAATTCATAAGATACGGATTCAGAAAAACCTTCTACGGCGAATTTAGTTGAATGATACAGAGACATCGTAGGAAAGGTTACTTTCCCTCCCATAGAAGAGATATTGATCAGTAAACCCTCTTGATTCGATCTAAAATGTGGCAATATGGCTTTAGTCATACTGATAAGACCAAACACGTTCACTTCAAACTGTCTTCTGATCTGCTCATCTGTAGCTACTTCTATAAGACCCATTGTTCCATAACCAGCATTATTGAGAAGAACGTCAATTTTACCGAACCGCTTAATCGCTTCCGCTAACGCAGGTTGAATTGTGTCTGATTTCTCAACATCAAGCTGTAAAACCAATACATTATCAAGTGTAATAAGTTCACTTTCTTGTTCAGGTGAACGCATCGTGGCTACGACGTTCCATCCTCTTTCAGCAAAATGTTTTGCTGTAGTTCTCCCAATGCCAGACGAAGTACCTGTTATAAAAATTGTTTTCATTAACAATTCCTCCTAAAGTTTTTTTGAGCGTTACCTCTTCACTTGGTACGTACAAAACTTACTTTGTAAGCACTAACTGCTCCATGTTTGACAATCCTTCGGCAATGATTTTGAGCTTTGCTTTATATTCTTCTATGCCAATTTGGATACAGATGATCTGTGCTGGATGCATTGTATTTTTATAAAGTGAATACTGCTCAAGTAATTGATCTAACTTCTGTTGTGATTCTTCCTGTGCTTGCTTCAACCAAAGAATCACCTTGTCATACCCAACAAATTCACCAAAGTATAGCCTCATCATAAAATCAGATTTCTTAATACTGTCAGCCTCTAGTGGGGCTAGTAAATAGGCGTTAAAACTATCTCTTCCTTTATCCGTGATGTTTAAAAGATTCTTATTAGGCTTACCTTCCTGCTGCACATTTTCCTTAGTTATCAAACCCTCCTTTTCCATGCGGGCAAGTGTGGGATAAATCGTTCCATAACTAGAACTATAGAAATTAGAGAATACATCCTCCAATAACTGTTTTATTTCGTAACCAGTCTTCGATTCTTTCATAAGCATGCCTAAAATAACATCCTGACTGTTCAAAACAGAACCTCCTTGTTGATTAGAAATATTTGTATATCACGCTTATAATATATCGGACCAATATATATTGTGTCAATATATATTGGATAAATATATTTTGATTACAAGTAGGAGGATTGATTATTATATAGAGGTATTTAGAAAAACGACGATCACCCATCGGCAGAACACCGTGGAGCGATCGTCGTTTAATTTTTTCTAATGTTGTTTTTTACGTAATATTATACATGTCAGAGTAACCAATAAGCCTGGATTTTACATACATAGATTTACGATGTATAGTTATTCTAGGTATTGAAGGATAATTAATATAACAGGATATTCAAATATTAATCATTGGACTTTAGTAATCAGGAGGCGCAGACCATTGAAAGTAAGTAAAGAAATGCTGAAGGGCAGTACAGGCACGTTGATTCTGACTCTTTTACTGGAGAAGCCGTTATATGGTTATGAACTGATCAAAGCGTTGGAGCAGAGATCACAGGGCATTTTTTCATTAAAAGAAGGAACCTTATATCCGATCCTGCATGCGATGGAAAGTGAACGCTGGGTTGAAGCCTATTGGATGGAGGTAGACGGAAGGAAGCGGAAGTACTATAGAATTCTGGATGAAGGTAAAGAGAAGCTCAAAGAGAAAAGGGCAGAATGGGTTATGTTCAAAGGTGCAGTTGATTCTGTTCTGGGAGAGGGGAATGTATGATGAAAGAAAGGCAGCAGCAATTTTTGGACGAAGTATGTGCAGAGATTAAAGCGAAAAAAACTCATCCAGAAATACGCCAAGAATTAGCCAGTCATTTAGAAGATTTGATCTGTGAAAAAGAAGCGACCGGCATGCTCCGAGATGAAGCAATAGCTTGGGCAATCGCACAAATGGGGAATCCGCAAACGTTAGGGAAGGAACTTCACCAAATACATAAACCACGAGTTCCTTGGGGATTGTTTGGAGTTATTGCTTTGTTGTCCGCGATTAGTTTGATCGGAATGGGCTCTGTGGATGCTGGCTATAGTGATATTGTTAAAGGTTCTTTTTTAGATAATGCGCTTAGACGGCAGTCCATAAATATACTCATAGGAACTGTACTGATGTTTGGATTGTACTTCATTGATTTCAGAAGATTAAAAGGACTTTCTTGGGTGTTATATGCTACTTCTATAATAGGGATATTAGTGAGTATTGGATGGGGAACGCAAGTGAACGGTGTGAATTATGGTCCTAGGATTTTTTTGATTTTACCTGACATGACATCCTATCGTCCTTTTATGCTGATTGTTGCGCTAACAGGTATTCTAGTAAATCGTAGGGAAGCAGCTATCAAGAAAACTTGGCGAAGCGGGCTGTTCGAAGTAGGCATTTTGTTACTCCCCGCGTTGTTGCTTATCTCTTTAAATGCTCTTCCAGAGTTAGTATTGTATCTTGTCTCCTCACTAGTACTGTATTTATGGATTATTCGCAATTGGTTAAAGAGCTTCGTGTTGTTAGGGTTCTTTTCAATAGCTGGACTACTTTTTATATTAAATAGTGAGTACTTGCTGGCTAGATTCATAAATGCTATAGATCCATCTTTAGATCCGGAAGGTTATGGATATATTTATCAAGTCATGCGTGAAGTAATTCGTTCAGCTGGGTGGTGGGGTCACGGATTCGGATCAGTAGAACAAAAGCTGCCGTATGTCTACTCCGATATGTTGCCAGTCTATCTTATTCATTGCTTTGGTTGGGCGGGTGGATTGCTTCTGGTAGCTGTTATAACCTGGCTTTTCATTAAGCTTCTTTTAACGATACGAGCTATTCGTGAACCTTACGGACAGGCACTTGTTGTTGGTTTAGCATTTTTTCTTGCTATATGATTTGCCTATGGTCTTGCTGTTTTGAGCGGGGGAATGATGCTGACCTCAATTCCATTTCCGTTTCTCAGCTATGGGAGTCATGTGTGGTTTGAATATGCTGCTATTGGACTTTTGATGGGCATTTATCGTAGGAAGGATATTGAAGGCGTCCATAATAATACTGCGCTGGAATAGGTTCAGGATCTTCCCGTATGTCTAAATATTAAGTACAATTACATATATGGCATAAGGAGGTCATTAATTGAACTGGAAAAAAGCAAGCTTGTTAAGTATTGCTATCACCCTTGGTTCAGTGACAGGATTTAGTACTTTGGTTATAGAGCCAGTACTTGCCGCAACGGCAACGGAAACGCTAAAAGTCTATAATCAATTCCAGCAGTATGTACAGAAGCCGACATCTCTTGCTTACGCACGTAATTATTTAATTAACCACATCAAAGAAGTGGATAACTGGACAGCGACACGGATGACTCTCCAGCTCGAGAATGCACAGAAGGCTCATTTATCTGTATACTCAGAAAAGGTTTTTCCGGACAAGATGCAGAAAGAGATAAATAATGCTTTTTCCAAAAACAAAAATCTCACCTATACCTCACTCCTTAATACGATCAAAGATGCCAGCGTACGCAACGTGTTAATTGAAGGCCGGGATAAGGGATATAAGCTGGAGACCAGTGAGGGCATGTACTATCCGGTGATGCATTATGAGGGATTTAAGATTTTTAAGCCGTATGTTACAAAGGACATTGCAGCATATATTGATATTATGGCCACCGAATCTAATCAACCGAGTGTCTCTGATGCAGCGATTGTGATTAGTTGGACCGAGTTAACGAACAGGGCGCTTGCGCTAGAGGATTTTGTGACGAAATATCCTGCTTCTAACCGTTCAACCGCTCTTCAAAAAGAACTTCTCCTTGCAACGTCTCGCTTATTATATGGAACAAGTAATACACCTGCATATGACTATGATGAGCGAGTAATTAAACCAGAAGTAAAAAAGGCATATGAGGATGCACTAAAAGATAGCAAAGTCGATACTAGAATTCTTTCGATTTTAGAAAAGCTGCTGCAATTACTTAATTCTACGAATAATAAATTCACACCTGTAATCGAAAAATTTCTAGTTGAAACCGTAAACTCATAATTATTAGAATATGTGAAGACAACATCTGAGAAGAGGCTGGCTCAATTGAGAATGGGATTAAGAGGAACAAAAATCGCAGTTTTCACAGTTGTGCTGTTATTGTGGACAAACACTATGTTTATGGGCAGTACTTATGCTGCTTATGTCGGCTCTTCAACAGACTCCGTGCTGCAGCAGATGCAAATGGAGAAGAAGAATCATTTACCGCAAGGTTTTGTCTATCTGGATGAAGTGATTCCTACCGCACAATTTGAGATTCGTTATTACGGGGACAACAATTTTGTTGGGAAGCGGATCGATGGCTATAAGGCGCCCTTAGCGATATTTTCGCGGACAGCGGCAACGGCTTTGAAGGCTGTAAGTGATGATTTAGCAAACAAAGGGTATATCCTTAAAGTTTATGATGCTTATCGTCCTCAGACGGCAGTGAATCATTTTGTAAGCTGGTCACAGAATGTCGTAGATACTAAAATGAAACAGCAATATTATCCGCGACTGGATAAACGTAATCTATTCAAACTCGGGTTTATAGCTAAAAAATCAGGCCATTCCAGAGGCAGCACCATCGATTTAACGATCGTAAATAAAGAAACGGGAGCTGAGGTAGATATGGGCAGCCCGTTTGATTTTTTCGGAGATATCTCCTATTACGATACGTCCTTAATTAACAAGACTCAGAAAGCAAATCGGGCAATTCTCAAAGAGGCGATGGTAAAACAAGGATTTAAACCTTACAGTAAGGAATGGTGGCATTTTACGTTGATCAAGGAACCTTATCCTAAACAATATTTTGACTTCAAAGTGGAATAACCTAGAACTTGAAAGTCCATGTAAGAAGCAATTCACTTTTTTTGTTAAGCTTGATTACCATTAGGATTAGCAGATGCTGGAAACGCACATAATACTAATAGTCAAAAAAAGGGAGGTTTCGAACGGATGAACAAAATCGCGGTTGTTGTGGTGTTAAGTGTACTATTATTGGTAAATGGATTTGGAGGAACTACCTATTCTACGGCTTGGGCAGATGCTAGTGAAGTGAAGGTGGTTTTAAATGGTCAGGTTCTGAAATCAGATCTGTATTCAGCCTATACAAACGGTTCTACGGTCCTGCTTCCTCTTAGAGAGACATCAAGCGTCTTAAAATATCAGACCACTTATCAAAAAAGCACAGACACCATTACATTAAGTGGAGTCAAACAAAAGATTGAATATAAAGTTGGAGAGGACCACATTACCATTAATGATACAGCAAAAAGAGATTTTAAGGATGCAGTTGTGCTTAAGAAGGAACACTTATATGTTCCGCTCTCTTTTTTCACTAGTGCTGGACTGGTAACCTCTTATAATGCAGAAGCTAATCTAGTGGAAGTTTATGCGCCCGAGGTTACAGCTAGTGTGATAGCGGGACTGCTGAGCACTGGACAATTTCAAGAATTAGAGAATCGATTCTTTAGTGATGAAATGAAGCGTTCGCTTTCCGTTACGGGTTTACAGAAATATTGGGCTGATTTCACTGCACGAGCTGGTACTTACCATGGCATAAAGTCTACTGAAAGTAGTCAAAAAGAAGATCAAATGTCCATACAATGTGTACTTGGCTTTGCTGTAACGGAAGCATCCCTTGAGTTTGTGCTCAATAAGTCGGGTAAGATTGTTGAATTAAAGGGAAACCTTCCTTCCATATAATTTGGAGGAAATTATTGATACAGTTTTAGTACAACAGGCTATGCGTACGTTCCTTAAGAAGAAATTTCTAAGGGACTATGCATAGTCTTTTTTTTGTTTCAATAAACTTTCTGAGATGAAAGTAAAAGTAATGTATTTTTATTGTAAAAAAGGGTTTTATTTGTTGACTTTCACATTCATCGAAGGTAAATTAAAATTTGAAATAATCGTTAAAGCATTTAACTAAATTAGAGAAAAGAGTGGAGTACTGGATGACAAAATCAATTACTCAGAGTAGCCCGACAGAAGAACGGCCATTCTCACTAAGAGCTATCCTCCCCCCGCTTCTTGCTATTATCGTCGGAATGATTATGGTTATTCTGGATGGCACCGTCGTGAATGTGGCTATACCCAAACTGGTCGATTATTTTTCTTCAGATCTAAAAACGATTCAGTGGGCGATTACAGGCTACACGTTAGCTTTAGCTGCTGTAATACCGCTCGCAGGCTGGATGACTGATCGCTTCGGGTCTAAACAGGTGTTTCTGGTGACGCTCACGTTGTTCATTCTTGGCTCCATGTTATGTTCCATAGCTCAAACTTCTTCGCAGCTTGTTATTTTTCGAGTAATCCAAGGTCTTGGTGGGGGTATGGTAGCTCCTATTGGGATGGCTATGGTGTTTAAGTTAGCTCCAGCAGAACGAAGAGGGTCGATTATGGGGATGCTTGGGATTCCCATGCTGCTTGCACCTGCACTTGGCCCAATATTGTCCGGATGGCTTGTTGAATATGTTAGCTGGCATTGGATCTTCCTGATTAACGTGCCGATTGGGATTGTTGGTATTATTCTTGGTGTGAAGTATCTACCCAAGACGGAGAAGATCGGTAAAGGCAATCTCGATATACTAGGTATTATACTGGCTCCAATTGCGTTCTCTATGCTGGCATATGGAGTAAATGAAGGTGGAGCGAATAGCTGGTCATCGACTCCTGCAATCCTCGGGCTATCTGTTGGGGGTGTTGCACTGATTCTATTTATAATCGTTGAACTGCGGCATAAGCAGCCTCTGCTTAATCTTCGTGTGTTCCGTTCCTCAGATTTCACCCGCGGTATTATTTTAACTTGGGTCATGCAAGCCGCATTGTTTGGTTCCATGTTGTTTGTACCGCTATACTTACAGCAGATCCGGGCTTATACACCTTTAGAGACAGGGTTAATTCTGCTTCCACAAGCTTTAGCATGTGTAATCGGCATGCCGCTTGGTGGTAAATTGTTTGATAAGATAGGGGCACGCCCGCTGGCATTTGTGGGTCTGAGCATTATTACAGTTACCTTATTCCTTCTATCGGGAATTACGATAACTACAAGCTTAAACACCATTATGATGTATCTTGCTTTATTAGGATTTGGGATGGGTATAGCGATGATGCCACTCAATACACATGTTCTGAATGCAGCGCCACGTGATTTGGTGAGCCGGGTCACATCGCTTACAGCGGCTGCACAGCAGGTAGTGGTGGCCTTTGCGGTTGCAGGTTTAACAGGTTATTTGACAAGTCAAATAACTGTACACATGGGAGCACTGAAAGCAGGAAGCAATCCTTTGACAGCTGCAGTACTGGGCTTCGATGATGTATTCTTCCTTTCTGGCTGTATAGCTGTAGTCGGTGTACTCATGAGTATTATCCTGCGCAAACCGAAGCTTTCCGCTAATGATTCCTCCTCCGAAGAGGGTCAAAAGGCGGATGCTGCCATGATGATGGGACATTAATTCATACGAAAATCTAAGTTAATATAAAAAGGCGTCGTTCAGCTTGCATAGCTAACGACGCCTTTTGTATTAGAAAATCATTTTATAGATGTTCTGGTTTCTTCTGAGTCCACTGAGGACTGACAGTAACTTTACCGAGTAGCTCTGATGCTACAATCCCCAGTAGAACAAGGGCTGCGCCAGCATACCCTTGCATCGATAACTTTTCGGCGGCGAACCAATAACCAAACAGCGCAGCGAATACCGGCTCAAGGGAGAAAATCAGTCCGGTGCGGGTTGGTGTCGTATATTTTTGAGCTATTGGTTGTAAGATGAATCCGCAGGCACTACAGAGTATCCCAAGTGCGAGGATCGCTATCCATGCCGGTAAAGTTGAAGGCAGCGAAGGCGTCTCGAACAGTGCTGATAACACTAAAGCAAACCCTCCGGCAAATCCCAACTGCAAGATCCCAATATTCAGTGAATCACATTCTTTGACTGCCTTTCCAGTAAATAAGATCTGGACCGCATAAAACACCGCTGAGAGAATACAAAGGAAGTCACCGGGTTGGATTTTTAAGGTAGCGTTTAATGTAAGGAGTCCGATTCCAGCTATAGCGAGTACGGAGCCAAAAACTTGCGGAGGTGCGACTCTTTTTTTGAAAAGTACTCGATCTAGTATCGGTACAAAAATGACCGTAAGGGCTACTAAAAATCCTGCATTGGAGGTTGTCGTAGTCTTAAGTCCGAACGTTATACATGTGAACACGCCTAGGAGTAAGAATCCGAGTAAAGCACCATATTTCAATGTTTTGATGTCAGCTTTTCTTAAGCGTTTATGAAAGATCACTGCGGCTAATATAAAAGCAAGTCCGAAGCGGAGTGCAATCAAATTGAATTCACCTAACGTACCTAACCCCATTTTCATAAATATGTAGGAAGAACCCCAAAATAATGTTACAACTAACAGCATCAGCTCAGCTTTGAGCGGTTTCATCTCGTCATCCATCCTTCTTCATTTTCAACTCAATTTAGTATAATACGGCTCTATACATAAGGTAACTGAATGTTTATCATAGGATACATGAGTAAAACTTATGTAATTTAAAAAGGTGAGGGATAGAGGTTGAGTATTAATAAATATGAGATTTTTCTAAAGGTTGTAGAGCTAGGGAGCTTAACAAAAGCAGCAGATGTGCTGGGCTTTACGCAATCTGGAATTAGCCACACGATTAGTAGCTTGGAGATGGAGTTTGGTTTCACGTTATTAATTAGAAATAGATCCGGCGTTAAATTGACGGTAAATGGAGAGCAGGTGCTGCAGCCTATCCGTGAAATTCTAAAGTGGAATGAAAAGTTGAAGCAGGAGGTGGCAGATATACATGGGCTAGAGGTAGGGACCATTACCATCGGTACATTCACCAGTGTATCTGTGCATTGGCTGCCAGGAATGATTAAGCAATTTCGCAGTGAGTACCCCTATATAGAAATCAGGTTGATGGAAGGTGGTTACTTAGAGGTTGAGCAATGGATCGAGGCTGGAGTCGTTGACTGTGGTTTTATTTCTCTGCCTACACGCGATAAGTTCGATGTCATTCCCTTAAAAAAGGATAGGATGCTAGGCATCGTGTCCAAAGAAAATCCGCTTAGTGCTGAGCCGTTTCTATCCTTATCCCAAATTGCTAAAGAGGATTTCATCATACCAAAGGCAGGTTCAGATTATGATGTTAGGCGTGTACTGGATAAGGCAGGCATCAAACCGAATATTAAGTTCTCAGCAGGTGATGATTATGCCATTATGGCCATGGTGGAGAAGGGGCTTGGAATTAGTATTTTGCCAGAGCTTGTATTAACTCGCCAGAATTATAATGTAACGATGCTTGAATTGGAGGAACGTAGTTTCAGATCACTGGGGATTGCTGTACATTCCATGAAATACGCTTCTCCTGCCACTAAAAAATTCCTAAAGCATGTACAAGCGTGGTTGATGGGCAATGATAAAATCCCCTGATTTATTTCAGGGGATTTATTATTTTTTAATATCCAAAATTAGGGTTGACGAAGGGCATGGTTCATGAGAGAATGTACGCGCGTACATTAATTGAATGCGCTTTCGTAGGAGGGATTTCTATCGCCAGCCGTAAAGAGGTTGCCGAGCTTGCCGGAGTCTCAGAAGCCACAGTCTCTCGTGTGCTAAACAATGTAGGTCCGCTCAAGGAAGAGACGAAGGAACGGGTGTTGGCCGCTGCTCTAAAGCTGGGATATACTCCTAGCTCACTCGCTCAGAGCTTTGCTCGAAGAAGGAGTGGGAATCTCGGTGTAGTCATGCCTTATTTGCCAAAAGCTCGCTTGTTCTCCACTTATTATTTTTCGGAAATATTAAGTGGCATTGGGAGTAAGGCGCGAGAAGAGGGCTATGATCTGTTAATGCTGTTTCGAAACGCTGAAGAGCCAATGGACTATAGCGCATTGTTTAAGATGCGGAAGATTGATGCTTGCATTGTACTCGGTGCCAAAGAAGAACCAGGTGAGCTAGCCTCACTTCGCCGATTGAAGGTGGAAGGTCACCCGTTTTGCCTGATTAATCAGCATTTTGAAGGAGAGGCCTTTTATGAGGTGGATGCTGATCATGTTGAAGGAAGCCGGAAAGCGGTCAAGCACTTCCTGGATCAGGGCTTGACGAGGATTGCCTTTCTAAACGGCCCGGTATCTTATTCGAACAGCCGAGATCGTTTAACTGGTTATGCGCGTGCGTTGGAGGAGTCGAACCTTCCTTTGGATGATTCACTTTTATTCGAAGGGAATTTCAGCCGTAAAAGTGGTGTTAAGGCTGCCAAAGAGATGTTGCCTCTGCTGAATGAGATTGATGCCATTGTAGCCGCAAATGATCGAATGGCTATTGGTTTGCAACAAGGTTTACAGGAGCTAGGTATCCCAAAGGATCGTATCCCAGCTATGGTGGGCTATGATGATTCGGATGCCGCTGAGCTTACCACCCCCGCCTTAAGCAGTGTGCATGTTCCCTTTTATGAGCTGGGTGAAATCGCTGTAACTAAGGTACTAGAATTGCTGGGGTGTAGCCTCTCAGAAACGGCAACGTCCTCCCAAATCATCCAGATTAAACTACCGACAGAATTAGTAATACGAGCTTCATCAATAATTATGAATCCTAAGGAGGAATAAGATGAAACAGCTTCGCATTGGAATGATCGGCTATAAATTTATGGGTAAGGCTCACAGTAATGCTTACCGCAGTCTGCCAATGTTTTTCCCGAAAGCGCTTAAGCCAGAGATGTCTGTGATTTGTGGACGGAATGCTGAAGCGCTTGAAGAGGCTGCCACTCAGTTAGGATGGTCGGCTTGTGTAACAGATTGGAAAGATCTAATCACTCGTGAGGATATTGATCTTATTGATATAAATGCCCCTAGCAATGCACATAAGGAGATAGCTTTGGCTGCAGCCAAAGCAGGTAAGCATATTTTTTGTGAGAAACCACTCGCGCTGACCTTGGCGGATTCCCGTGAAATGCTGCAAGCTGCTGAAGATGCAGGGGTTACACATATGGTTGGTTTTAATTATCGCTTTTCACCAGCGGTTAGACTTGCTAAGAAGCTAGTTGAGAGCGGACGGCTTGGAGAAATCTATCATTTTCGAGCATGGTTTCTACAAGATTGGATTATTGATCCGAAGTTCCCGTTAGTGTGGAGATTGCAGAAGGAGATCGCGGGTTCAGGCTCACATGGTGATTTGGGTGCGCATCTCATTGATTTGGCACATTTCTTAGTAGGTGACGTGAAGGAAGTAATCGGCATGAGTGAGACCTTCATTAAAGAACGTCCGCTTGCTGCTGAAATGACCGGATTAAGCGCTAAAGGGGACAAGGATGCACCAAAGGGAAAGGTTACTGTTGATGATGCGACATTGTTTTTAGCCCGTTTTGCAAACGGTGCCTTGGGTAGTTTTGAAGCTACGCGGTTCGCAGCAGGCCATCGCTCTACCAATTCATTTGAGATAAACGGCAGTCTAGGTAGTGTGAAATTCGATTTTGAGCGGATGAATGAACTTGAAGTCTATTTAACCTCAGACGCAGAGGATGTACAGGGCTTTCGGCGTGTGCTGGCTACAGATCCTGCGCATGAATATGCGGAGGCTTGGTGGCCGCCGGGTCATACGATTGGCTTTGAACATACGTTTATTCACGAGATGTTGGAGTTATCCAATGCGATAGAAGAAGGACGTCAGCCTGAACCTAATTTCCATGACGGAGTGAAATGCCAAGCTGTGTTAGAAGCTGTAGAACGCTCTATTGAACAGCGCCGGTGGGTCGATATATCTGAGATGTAATCAACAAAAATGCGTGATCAAAAGCGGACTTTTTGAACAACCTCTAATAGAAGGAGTGCTGAGAATGAGAAAAGCATTGATTGTATGGGGCGGCTGGGATGGCCATGAGCCTGAACTGGTAGCTGATATATTCGCTAAGTTGTTACAAGAGGAACAGTTTGAAGTGGAGGTATCGAATACACTTGAGGCTTTTGGTGATGCGGAGAGGCTTCTTGGATTAGATTTGATCGTTCCGGTATGGACAATGGGGACAATCGATCAGAAGCTAGTGGATAATGTCTCGGCAGCTGTACAGAACGGTACGGGTCTTGCAGGATGTCATGGCGGGATGTGTGATTCTTTCCGAAATAATGTGGATTGGCAGTTTATGACGGGGGGACAATGGGTAGCTCATCCCGGCAATGATGGTGTGAACTACACCGTAGAGATTTGCCAAAGCTCAAGTCCTTTGGTAGAGGGATTAGAAGACTTCACCGTTTGTTCAGAGCAATATTATCTGCATGTTGATCCGGCTGTAGAAGTACTTGCAACGACTCGGTTTCCAGTTGTTGAAGGCCCGCATTCTTTCAACAAAGCCGTGGATATGCCAGTAGCTTGGACCAAACGATGGGGTCATGGCAGAGTGTATTATAATTCACTTGGACATCATGCCGATATTGTAGCTATGCCACAGGTAAAGAAAATGATGCGCAGAGGACTGCTATGGGCTGCCGAGGGAAAAACTCACGCACAATCCCATCTTTCAGCGGTTAGTAGTAGCTATAGCGGAATGGCAGACAGTCAATAATCTCTGGGAGCGATCAACAAATGGATAAAGTCAAAGTAGGAATTATCGGATGCGGTAAAATTAGTAGTATCTATATGGAGAACTGCCAGAAGTTCGAGATTCTAGATCTAGTTGCCTGTGCGGACTTGGACTTGGCGAGAGCACAGGAGCAAGCGGATAAATACAATATTCCGAACGTTTATACCACAGAGCAATTACTGAATGATCCGGGGATAGAGATCGTTATCAACCTGACGATTCCAGCGGTTCATGCGGAAGTATGCCTGAAAGCTATTGAAGCGGGTAAACATGTGTACGTTGAGAAACCACTAGCTGTGACAAGAGAAGAAGGACGCCAAGTTCTGTCTGCGGCACGTGAAAAGGGTGTATTAGTGGGCAGCGCCCCGGAAACATTCTTTGGATCGGGCATTCAAACCGTTTTGAAGCTGATCGAGGAGGGTGTAATTGGCGAACCCGTTGCAGCTACCTCATTTATGATGGGGCGTGGACATGAACATTGGCATCCAGATCCAGAATTCTACTATGCCGCTGGTGGAGGTCCAATGTTCGATATGGGACCATACTATTTGACAGCATTGGTGCAGTTATTGGGTCCAATTCGTACGGTTAGCGGGATGACTGGTAAAGCGCTAGAAGAACGCACGATTACAAGTGAGAAGAAATTGGGTAATAAAATTCCTGTTCAAATTCCAACTCACGTTGCCGGAACATTAAGATTTGAGAATGGAGCCATTGCAACGCTGATTACAAGCTTTGATATTTTTGGCGGCAGTAACCTGCCGCATATAGAAATTTACGGAACACTTGGAACAATTCAAGTGCCGGATCCTAATAACTTTGGCGGTCCGGTGAAATTCCGGCTCATGGGTGAGAATGAATGGACAGAGCAAACGCTGTTATCTGGATATGATCAAAATACGCGCGGAATTGGTCCAGCGGATATGGCTTATGCCATTCGGACGGGAAGAAAGCACCGCGCCAGTGGAGAATTGGCTTATCATGTACTAGAAGCGATGTGGGCATTCCATGATTCTTCAGACGCTCATTCATTCTACGAAATGGAGAGTACTTGCACCCGTCCTGAAGCTCTTCCGATTGGACTCGCTCCTTATACATTAGATTAGAGAATTCATTTTTGAATCTGCAACCTATCACTTCCAATCTCCGTTTGAGAAGGTAAAGAGTGAGGGAGTGACAAGTATGCTTAAGAGGACTGGCGGCTGGATAGTGATATCTGTTGTTATTCTATTCATAAGTGGTTGTTCAGAAGATCAACAATCGTATAAAGAGCCGGCTCCAGCTGCTGCAATTACTGCAAATCCAGATATCTTGGCTACTGCGAGCGCTGAAATAGAAGATCCTGAAGCTGAAAAAGTGCTTTACTCCAGTGATCCAGAGGCGGTTAAAGCTTTCCTGTCGGCTCAGAAGATTCCTAACGGAGATATCTATCTACAGGATAATAAGGTTCATATCAATATCGTGGGTTTGAGCAAGCAGATTGAGCAGCGGTTTGCTCAGACTTTCGCGGCAGGTACTTATGAGCTCCATGATGTTAAATATTCGATGCAAGAGTTATTAGCTGCACAAGAGCTTTTGCATAAACAAGAACTCTACCAGAAGCTTAATCTATACGGTTCCGGTGTGGACACGATTGGTAATAAAGTAACGATTACAATACCATCTGATTATGCTGAACCTGCCATACTTGAGATAGAAAAGTGGATTGATCCGGATATGTTGACCTACGACATTTCAGAGCTAGGCGAACCACATGTAATAGGTCAAATCGTACAGATCGATACCAAACAGGCGAAGCGGATTCTCATTCTTGAACCTGGTATGGAAGATCCCTCTTACTGGTTCTCATTCAATCAGAAGTCAACAATGTTTAATGAAGCTGGAGAATCGATTAGCTTTAAGGATTTGAAAGTAGGGCAGCAGGTTGAGCTTTGGAGTACCGGTACGGTGAATGAATCTTTTCCCGCGCTTGCAAGTGTGCGGAGGCTAGAGCTTACAGCAATGGAATAATCCTATAACCAGCACCGTTTGCGAGAGGCGAACGGTGCTATTTTTGCGAACAGAGACAGAACCTCCTATTTCCGAACCGCTGAAGGGGTAATGCCTTTATACTGCTTGAATAGCTTGGTAAAGTAATTGGGATTGTCGTAGCCCACTCTCCCGGCAATCTCAGTCACTGTGAAATCTGTCTCGAGCAGCAATCGCTCCGCTTCGTTTACTCGGCAAAGATTAACATAATCGATGAAGGTTCGGCCTGTTAGCTTCTTAAAGGTTTTGCAGAAATGATAAGGATTTAGATTTACAGATCTTGCGGCGCTTTCTACGGTCATTTTGTCATCGAAATGGTTCTCCATGTACTCTAGTAGTGGCTTAAAACGTTCGCGATTAAAGGAATGACGCTCATTTGTTCTACCAGAAACCTGTTCAGGTAGAAAGGTGCGAGAGAGCAGCACAAAGAGTAAATGCAGTTGATTCTTGATGACCAGTTGAAAAGCAGGACCTTTCTGATGTACTTCATCAACGATGGTATCCAGAAGAGAAAAATATGTGGAGCAGGTCGGAACAAGCTCTGCAGGTTTGACCGGCAGCTGATAACGATTCTCTAAATAAGGGACTACAAACTGCTCATGCTGAGGATCCTGCTTCCAATCCTTAAATAAAGAACTATGGAATACGACTGAGATAAAACGAACATGATCATCCCGTAGACTGTACCCAACATGCAATCCTCCAGAGGGAACAAACAGTACCTCTCCGGCATGCAGTTCATAGGGCTTGCTGTCTATGTGAAAAATGGCGCTGCCTTCCTGCATAATGATGATTTCGAAATGCTCATGCCAGTGCAAAAATAGGATATTCTGACCGATCTTTGCGTTCTTGCATTCATTAAAAAATAATCGGAAGGGATACGTTTTTTCTTCTAATTGAGGATATTCTTTAAGATCATTAGGGTAACTCATATTTCACACAACTCCCACAAGATACGACTATATAAACACAAGATAATAAGAGTTTTAAGCTCAGAAGCAGTATATACTCGGGTTATAGCACTTACTATAAACCAATATTGGAGTGGTCACAAGATGAAGGATACAATGCGAATTGGAACATTAGTAGGCGGCGGCGACGCTGTAAGAGTGATTCCGCAAATTGTAGGACATGGATTTGAATCTTTTAGCTTAACCTTCTGGCAAACTACAGGGGAAACAGATCTCGTAGAAACTGGAAAGCGTGTGCAAGAGCTTGCAGCAGAACATGACTTCGTGATCTCATCTGTTGGGATCTTCGGCAATCCTTTGACGAATACTGGTGATAATTCCGATGCAATTGCGAGCTGGGAGCGACTGATTGATCATGCTCATTTGTTCGGAACGGATATGGTATCAGGTTTTACAGGAAGGCTGCCAGGGGTATCCATTGATGAATCTATTCCGAAGTTCACCGAGGTGTTTGGAGAGTTGTCCAAAAGAGCAGCGGATCGCGGTTTGCGAATTGCCTTTGAGAACTGTTCCATGGGTGGAGACTGGGGATCAGGTGACTGGAATATTGCTCACAATCCATTAGCTTGGGAGAAGATGTTCAATGCTGTCCCTGCTGATAATATAGGGCTCGAATGGGAGCCATGTCATCAGATGGTCCAATTGATTGATCCGATTCCGCAGCTACGTAAATGGACAGATAAGATCTTTCATGTACATGGTAAGGATGCCACCATTGCTTGGGATATCGTAAAAGAATATGGTATTCTTGGCCCCAATCCTTATGTATGGCACCGTACTCCGGGCTTTGGTGATACGAACTGGACCGATGTTATTTCTATTTTGCGTCAGGCAGGTTATAAAGGTACGATTGATATTGAAGGCTGGCATGATCCTGTTTATCGGGATGAGCTGGAAATGATGGGACAAGTACATGCTTTAAATTATTTGAAACAATGCCGGGGCGGTAGCTTTGTACCTAATCCGCTGTAACCGTAGAGGGGGAGAATTATGACAGCTCAGTACCGTGTAGCGGTTGCAGGTTGCGGAGGAATGGCTAACGCCTGGATTGAATACGCTTTATCACGTTCAGATATTCAGATTGTTGCTCTTGTAGATATACGATTGGAGTCAGCACAAGCGATGGCAGCAAAGCATGAGATTTCTTGTCTGACGTTTACTGATATTAAAGAAGCAATTCAGGCGACTGAAGCTAATCTTGTGTTTGACGTTACAGTTCCGGGAAGCCATTACAGTATTTCTAGCACTGCATTAGAACTTGGATGTAACGTGTTTAGTGAGAAACCACTGGCAGAGACTATGGCAGAGTGCACTAAGATTGTTGAGATCTCAGAAAGAACTGGAAATGCCCATGCTGTGATGCAGAATCGCCGTTATGACCCTCGTATACGTTCTTTGCGTAACTTAATTGAGTCTGATACCATTGGGAGAGTAGGTTACATCAGTGCTAGCTTTTTCCTCGGCGCTCATTTTGGGGGGTTCCGTGATGTCATGGAAAGTCCTCTACTGCTGGATATGGCGATTCATACCTTTGATCAGGCCCGATTTATAAGTGGAGCCAATCCGATATCTGTTTACTGCCAGGAGTTTAATCCACCTGGATCATGGTATAAGGGGAATGCGTCGGCAGTCTGTATCTTTGAGATGTCGGATGGGTCTGTATTTACTTATCAGGGGTCTTGGTGTGCAGAAGGTGCCTCTACCTCTTGGGAAGCAGCTTGGCGTCTGAATGGGGAAAAAGGAACTGCGATTTGGGATAGTCATGAAATGCCATATGCAGAAGTAGTCGAAGCAGGAGATCAGAGTGATAAATTTATTCGTGATGTTGAGCGTGTAAATGGAGAGATTGTTAATATGGACAAAACCTTCCATCAAGGATGTTTGGAGGAAATGTTCCTGTCCCTAGCAGAAGAGCGTCCAGCAGAGACGAATTGTAGGGATAATCGGTATAGTATGGCAATGGTATTTGGAGCGCTGGAAAGTGCTAAAACAGGTCAGAAAATTGATCTTATCCAGTTCATGAGTGCTTCAGAGCTGTAAATAGTACTTGTGAAATAGAAGCAATGCCAGCAAGGAGAAAGATGAATGGAAATTAGGGCTTATCAAGAATCGGATATTAGTCAGCTTATCTCATTGTTCTATGAGACGGTTCATTCTGTAAACAAACAAGACTATTCACAAGAACAGCTTGATGCTTGGGCACCTAATGAGGAAAAGGCCCTCAAACTTAATACATGGAGCACTTCTTTACGTCAAAATATTACTTATGTAGCCGAAATGAACGGATACATAGTTGGCTTTTCGGATATGACGATGGAAGGGCACTTGGATCGTCTTTATGTCCACAAAGATTTCCAAGGCCAAGGCGTAGCCTCTGCTCTCGTGAACAAGCTTGAATTGAAAGCGAGAGAGCTTGATCTTCATGAAATGGATACCGAAGCAAGTATTACAGCGAGACCCTTTTTCGAACGACTTGGTTACGAACTTGTTGCAGCACAAAGTGTTGAACGAAAAGGGGTTCTGTTAATTAATTATCGGATGCGTAAAAAGTTAATGTAATACAAAAAGCAGATTGCTCCAATGAGCAGTCTGCTTTTTGTATCTAATGAACGAGGATCAATCAACAAGCTTTATTTGGATGAAGAAAAACGATTTATATAATTAGTGATTCCATTTGGAACGAATTTGTTAACTTCATTATTAAACAAGTCTATATAGTTTGCAGTGATAACTTTACTTGGTACTAATGTTAAATTTGAAAAATATTGCTTATACGCCTTATCATAGGTGGATTTATTCACTTCTTTTTGATTTACATAAAAGCTTGGCGTATCATCCGTTTTATCTTGGTCTGGTATGTCTGCCAAGAAGATCTCTTTATCATTAAATTTGGTTCCTTGAAAATTAATCTCGAAAACCTGCAGATAAGAATTGTACGAGCCACTGCTATCTACAAAAGAAATATAATGTAATGTTCCATCCTTTTTGTTCTTATAGAGATTCAGGCCACGATTTTCATTGCGCGGTAGAAATCCACTCATACCTACATTAAATATGCCCTCTGAATTATCCTTCAGCTTTCCTTGGTAATTGAATGGAATGATTTTTCCATTTTGGACGGTTAGAGCAATGTTGATGGGCTGGATGAAACGAAAAGAATACCCCTGTATAAGTTCGGGAGTACCATCAAAGTTTAAATCTACTAAAGTGAAATAATTGAAGCTATCGTCATAAGACCTGTCTCTAGTAGCATCCATTAATGTTTTCTTGATATACTCAGAGTAAAGTGTCTTCCATGATTTTGCAGTTGCTGCTTTTGCTGACGCAGTAATTGGAACACTCCCCAATAATAAAAGTAATGTTACTATGATCAATGCAGTTCGCTTCATGACTCATTAGCTCCTTATCATATTACTATGTACTGGAAATTAATATTACTATTGTTAGATAATATCTTCCAGTAATAATATGGTATATGAAGGGTGTTTAGTCATAAATCAGTTTCATTAAAGCCTCCGAGTCAAAACGATCTCCTTGCACTAACCATTGACCATCCACATCAAACATAGTCAGTATTCCCTCCAAAGGGACACGTTTACTTTCTTTGTCATCCTTATCCGACAAAACAAGATCACAAGTATATTTTAACTCAACAATATCTTTCTTTTGATCGGAGAGGGTGAACTTTAGGTTATCTGGTTCTAAAGAAAGCTTCTGTTTATTAGCGATTTGGTAAGGGATAGTTGTGATTCGGCTCCCTATAGCCTTTTCGGTATAGTATTCAGTAAAATACGGTTTCATTTCTTCATTCCGCGCTAGAATGGATTCAGTAGAAAACAACTCATCAGAAACCTTGACAGTATATTCAAAGTTTTTGTACTTCTCAGCGGCCTTAGTGGCATCATCCACTTCTGAGCTACATCCCATAATTAACGATAGTGATAATAAAATTATACTCAATATCAATGATGATTTACGCATTCGAGCACCTCCATGTATTTGATTCTGTATTATTATACTTATATTACCATACATTGGTCTCATGAATTTAAGAAGGAAATGATTCAATTCCCTAAATATGGTATGGTGTAAATAGTATTATCAATAATCTAAAGGGATGGGATACACTTGAGTTTTTTTCCTATTACATACTCACTCTTGTCAACAGACGCGTTATTATTACATATTAAAGAACATTATGAGATTCCAGAACCAGTACAGCTGCAGTATTTTCTTAGAGGTATGAACGATACATATATCTTAGAAACAGCATTGGAAAAATACATCTTTCGTGTGTATCGCGCGGATAGACGAAATAAATCAGACATAAATTTTGAATTAGAATTATTGAACGATTTGCATGGAAAAGGTGTGAACGTCTCCATTCCTATTTCTCGGGTAGATGGGATGATGATTAATGAGTTTTTGGTGCCTGAGGGTGTGAAGTATGGCGTTATGTTTAGTTTTGCTGTAGGAAATGAAAAGCCTATTCATGCGGTAGAAGACAGCTACTTATTTGGCCAGTCAGTTGCACAAATCCACACAGCTACGGATAACTTTAAGAGTGCACATGTAAGAGGTAAACTTGATTTTGAACATTTAATTGAGAAACCGCTTCATACGATCAAACTGCATATGAAGCATCGACAAGAGGATTATCAATTCCTGTATGACCTTGCCAAACAATTAAAAGCGCAGATTGAAGTACATCTGGAAGCGGGGCTCGACTGGGGCATCTGCCATGGCGATTTGCATGGGAATACGAATGTGACTTTCACGGACGAAGGGAAATTAACTCATTATGATTTCGATATTTGTGGTTACGGATGGAGAGCCTATGATATCGCAGAGTTTAGATTAGCAAGAGAGATTCATAGTGGCCATAATAAAGATGAAGTAGAGCGGTTATGGGCAGCATTTTTAAATGGATACAGAAGCTTAAGAAATCTCAGTGACAATGATATTAGTGCTGTTCCTATGTTCGTTGCGCTTAGACAGCTTTGGTTATTTGCTTTATGTTTCAGTGAGGGTGAACTTATTGGTGCCGCTGACTTTGACAATGGATTTATCGATAGTAAAATGGATTATTTCAGAAATTTAGAGGTGATCAAATGAAAAAAGAGCTGGACAGTGAAGAGATTTTTAAAGAAGTTATAGACTCTGAAGAAGAATTAAGGTCAATGTATGGGTATCCCAGTGAATTGGTAAACAACAAGAGTATAACCCTTATCGATCACCATTGCCGAGATTATATTTCCAAATCACCGTTACTCTTTATAGCAACAAGTGATTCATCAGGTAATTGTGATGTATCTCCGCGTGGGGATGCCCCAGGTTTTGTATATGTGTTAGACGACAAGCATTTAGTAATTCCTGAACGGCCTGGTAATCGACGTTTTGATTCTTTGCGCAACATCCTTTTAAATTCAAAAGTGGGCTTGATATTTATTATTCCCGGATTGGAAGAAACCTTAAGGATCAATGGACAGGCAAGAATTATCAAAGATCAAGAAATAATGGTTCATATGGAGGCTCAAGGTAAACTACCGAAATTGGGCATTGCCGTTGAAGTAGAAGAGTGTTATATGCATTGTGCTAAAGCCTTTAAGAGATCACATCTATGGGATGATACGTACTGGCCCTTGAAAGAAGAGCTGCCTAAACCCTCGGTAATCATAGCCGATCACGCGAAAAAGCTTGGGCTATCTCAAGACGATGTATCTAAGTCTTTAAAGGACAGCTACGAGAATCGCTTATATTAGAGATGAGAGGAATAACAGAGATGAGTAGAGCTCTAAAGTTCACTGTTGGGAATAAAGTAGGACTTATCGCTTGTTCTGATGGCGTGAGGGTAGAGAACCTAACTAAAGTTGAAGAATTAATTAGAATTATGAACTCGTTTGGTCTTGAAGTAGTGATTTCCAACACCTTGTTTAGAAGGAATGGTTATTTCAGTGGGAGTCCTAAGGAAAGAGCAGCGGAGCTGAATCTACTATTTAAAAATAATGAAATTCGTGCGATTTTTGATATTTCAGGTGGGGATTCCGCGAACCAGATCTTGGAGTATTTAGACTACGATAATATTCAAATGCATCCGAAGCCTTTTTTCGGAATGAGTGATTTGTCCGTTATTTTAAATGCTTTATACACGCAAAGTAATGCTAAATCCTATCATTATCAATTGATGACTCTTGTTTCTTCTGATGGGGCGGAGCAGCAAGCTGCTTTTTATGGAACATTTTTCGAAGGGCATAACGATCTTTATGATTTCAAATATCATTGGATTCGTGGGAACCAGATGAGCGGGATTGTTATTGGAGGGAATATTCGATGTTTTCTGAAGCTGGCAGGAACCAATTATATTCCAGACCCTTCGAACCAGATTTTATTCTTAGAAAGTTTAAGTGGCAGAGCGAACAAAATCGTCTCCTTATTTGCCCAGCTGCAGCAAGTTAGAATCTTTGATAAATGCGCTGGAGTAATTCTTGGGTCGTTTACTGAACTTGAGCGCTATAATGAATTTTCAATCGTTGAAGAGTATCTGAAGGAGATCAGCCGGATTCCTATCGTGAAGACGAACGAGATCGGGCATGGAAGTGATAGTAAGTGTCTTATTATTGGAGAGAATATTACTTTATAAGGAAATAATTTTGATAATCCATTAGATGTAAAAACAGGGAGAGTTGTCTTGGAAACAAACATAATCGAAAATAAAAAAGATTACAAACCTTTAGGAGTATCAGGACTTGGGGGATGGTTGATCCTCGTACAAATAGGTCTTTATGGGACGATTATCATTCAGATCATGCAGTTTTTCCAGAACTCTTCCATGATGTTTGACACCGAAGTCTGGACTGCACTAACTTCAAGCGAATCAGAGTTTTATCATCCTTTATGGGGAACTACCGTTGTTTTTGAAATCGTATTTACCCTAGCGCTATTACTTTTCAGTATATATATTCTAGTTCATTTCTATAGACGGAAATCGATATTACCTCGATTATTAATTATTTTTTATGTGGTGGTACCCGTAGTTGGAATCATTGATTATGTCCTTCTTTTACAAATTCCACTTGTCAGAGAACTTGAAACGGGACGGTCACTCCGGAATGTTATTAGACCCGTGATGACGAGTGCAATTTGGATTGCGTACTTCATGAAATCTGAACGTGTACATAATACTTTTATAAAGTGATTTAGCAAAGGTCTATAAAGGAGAGTTATGATGTCTACACTCAACTATCCCACTAAAGAAGTATTGAAAAATGCTATACATACTGCGTATTTGTCTCTTGATAAAGAATTTGATGGCATTGAGAATACTCAAAAAGACATTCGTATAGAAGAGGTTGATCGGACACCAGCAGAAATCATTGCGTATCAATTGGGTTGGTTGAACCTTGTGATGAAATGGGATAGGGATGAAAAAGCAGGAAGAGCCGTCATTACGCCTTCACCGGACTATAAATGGAATCAACTTGGCGGAGTATATCAATCGTTTTATCATTCATATGCTACCTGCACATTAGACGAATTAAGATCTTTATTTAAAGAAACGGAACATCAGTGGCAGAAATGGATTGATTCTTTAAGTGATGAAGAGCTTTTCACGCAAGGAGTCCGGAAATGGACAGGAAAGAATCCAAGATGGCCTATGGTCAAATGGATTCATATCAATTCCGTTGCACCGTTCAAGACTTTTCGTTCGAAAATTCGTAAATGGAAAAAGCACAATGGTATTAGCTCAATTAAATAACAGCAGACCAAGCCCCTGTCTAAGAGAAGAAATCTCTGAAGCAGAGGCTTTTTTATGTGAATAGAGATTAGTTTTATGTAGAGGAGATGGGATTAGTGGAAGAGAATGTATATTAGTATGCAAAAAAAGATATCCCGTACTTCTAGATGAAACAGGAGTATTTTTAATAACCCCAAAGGAGCTACTGGTATGATGAAAAAAAGGAAAAAGAAATTCATCATCGCTGCAATTCTTTCTATCTTTCTAATGTTACTAGTAGGTAGCTACATGTTAAATCCTCAACCTGTTCATGCGATGATGGTCGACTTTTCTAGTATGGAGGAGCGTGTTGAACATGTTTATGTGGAACCTGACATCCCTGTGAATATGGAGGATATGATTTTAAACGATCTCACACAATCTAAAGAGAGAATTTTAGAGGTTTTTGACGGGTTTCAAGCTAATCCAACCATTTTATTCGTTCAATCTTCTAAAGCCCTAGAGAAATATGCTCAAAATAATCGAACAGCACAAACTTATTATACGTATTGGGGACATTACATCGTTGTCGGTCCTGATGGATTTAATGAGGATGTGATAGCTCATGAACTGCTGCATAGTGAGCTAAGAACGAGATTAATGAATAAGGATAAGGTGCCTGTATGGTTTGATGAAGGGCTAGCAACCGTAGTTGATCATAGATATTTAAGAGATGAAAGTCTGAATTTAGATCATATTAATGATTTAAGTAGTAGAGATGCTTTTTATGAACCCTCACAAGTAAAAGCAAATTATGAGATCGCCCATTCAGAAGTTGTCAGATGGTTTGGGATCGTAGGAAAGTCAGGCTTAATGGAACTTATTGAGGGATTAAATCAAGGCGGAACGTTTAATGAACTGTATAAAGCAATCGAATCCCGTAGATAAGGTGGGGAAAAGATGAAGAAGTTCATTATTATATTTCTAGCCATTGTTGCTTTGCTACCAATACGCTCTATGAGCGCGGACTGGACCTATTCTTTTGTTGTTTACTCAGGCGATATTTATGAAATATCATCAGAAGAACTCGTCCCTTCGAATGAAATCGATAAGAAGATAGGTCAAGTAACCCGATATTCAGACCATGAAGGAACATACAGCGGCAACTTTTCAAATACTTACCCTAAAGGAACGCCATATTATTCGATTAAGAATACTGATCCAAAAGAAATCATTGCCATTCAGACCAACGAAGCTGAATTTGTCAAAGCCATAAATAAAGGTCAATATGCCAACGGTCAATTGGAAGGTAAAACGATTTGGTTTTTTATAATTGGGTCTTTAGTTATTGTGTTATTAATAATATGGATAATAAAACGAAAATATCGTTAGGAAAAATTAAACCTGTTGCTTTGATTACGAAAGTGTATGATTCGGGGTTAACCAAGTTGTAACTAATAATTATATTCCTTAGTATTTTTGCTGGAGTTATGTGTTTTGTTGTTCTTCTTGTCATTTGGAAGGTAGATTGGAGGATTGGATAACCCATGACAACCAAAAGAATACAAAACATCGAGAAGATTTTTAATAAAACAACAAGTTCTAAACATATTCATGAAGGAGTCATTTTCGTAGAGAACACTAATGGCGACTTCTCTTACAGCAAAGAATATGGAGGCAAGGGTGTTGACTCCCCGTTACTAATGGCCAGCATCACCAAGCTATTTACTACAACCTGTATTTTAGGTTTACTAGAGAAAAATGAACTTTCTTTGGGTGATAGGCTTACAAAGTATTTTGATAATGAGCTGTTAAGTAATATCCATGTGTTTGGTGGCAAGGATTATTCATTTGATCTGACCCTATCCGATTTGTTGTTTCAGACCAGTGGGCTACCGGATGTGTTTGAAGAAGGAGGAAATAGTGCTAAGAGTCGTGCCATAGAGGAGGACTATTACACAACCTTTAGTGAGCAGGTGGCGCTGGTAAAGAACCTGAAGCCACATTTTGCACCTCAAACTAAGCGAAAAGCATACTATGCCGATATAAACTTTGACATGCTTGGTGAAATCATTGAGAGAGTAACAAAAACCACATTAGCTGATGCTTATAAGAAATACATATTTGAACCACTAGCATTAGAGAGTACATATCTACCTGAACATGAAAATGATATTATACCGAATATCTATTATATGGATAAATCTATTTATCGACCTAAAGTGATTAGAAGCAGCCGTGCGAGTGGAGGCTGTATCACCACTGCTCGTGAATTAATGATATTTACGAAGGCTTTCTTTGGAGGCAAGCTGTTTAATAAGGAGTTGTTTGAACAACTATCGGCATCTAATAAACTTCAAGCATCCATGGGGCCTATCTACTATGGCAGTGGTTACATGAGAATTCCTTTGAATGGGTTGATTACGCTTTTTATGGGCAAGGGAGAGTTAATGGGGCACTCTGGATCAACAGGATCGTTTGCTTTTTATTATCCGATTAAAGATTTATTTATGGTGGGAGATTTGAACCAGATGGGTAATGCTGCACTACCTATAAGGCTATCGATGAAGCTTGCTATGACAACGAAATGATGATGAAAAGGCGGATACAATGGAAAGTATATCAAGTTTAATCAAAAAGTTATCATGGGGCACACCCGAAGAGGAAAAAGAAGATGCAATAAAGAAGCTACAATATACAGAGGAAGAGAATCTTCATTTGTTACTGCAGCCTATTTCAAAAGACTATTGGGATGGTGCGGCTGAAACAGTCGTGCGTTTGGGATATCCACGTGTGAACAGTGTACTGACAGGTTTACTTGAATGGTTACAAGATACAAATTGGCCAGGTGCGGGGCAAATATCAGTTTTTTTACGTGAAATAGGGGATCCGATGATTCCATATGTTAAAGAAGTACTAAATCACCACAGCGATGATCAAGAATGGGTGTACAATATTTTTGAAGAATTAATAAATCATTGGAATAAGAAACAAGTGCTACAGATTCAAGAAGAATTAATTAAAATTTCACAGGAAAAAGCTAGTGATCTTACGGCATTAAGAATCCTGTTAACTCATAATGTGTACTCAAAAGAAGGAGTCTGTGAAATCATCCAGCGTAAAAAAGATGCCCTTCTATTTGAACTCAAGGAACTTCATGATACGCATCCTGAAATTGATTGTGAAGCACTTAATAAAGGATTCAGAGAAACAATTTACAAACAACCAAATTTATCTAAAGAGTATCATGAAGACAATATAGAGCAGTTTATTATATGTAATGCTATTTCAAACCTCGAAAATAATTTAAGTGAAATAGAGATTTTTACAGCGGAGTGTCTCACTTAATCAGTCTATATGTATTTAAAAAAAGGAGACTTACCAGTGAACAATGTCAAAGTCCTTCATTATGATGCTTTTTCGCCCTATCCGAACAAAGGAAATCCTGCGGGAGTAGTGTTAGATGCGGCTCATTTAAGTGAAAGTGACATGCAATCTATTGCTCACAAGGTCGGCTTTAACGAAACAGTTTTTGTAGTTTCATCAGATGTAGCTGATTTAAGGCTTAAGTATTTTACGCCAGGCCATGAGATCGATCTTTGTGGACATGCTACAATGGCATCTTTATTTGCTTTGAAAACAAAGGGGATTCTTGGAGAGGTTAGTTCGGTAAATATTGAAACAAATGTAGGAGTGCTACCCATTCGATTTAGCTTCGATAATAACAACCAATTAATGATAAAAATGAAGCAAGATCATCCGAAGTTTATTGAATTTAACGGTGATAGAGCCGAGCTTGTGCACGCCATAGGTTTAACCCTTGATGAGGTAGAAGAGGATCTGCCTATTGTGTATGGTTGTACAGGTGCTTGGACGCTATTAGTCCCTGTTAAGAATAAAGAAAGTTTTAATAAAATGAAACCGATAAACCGGTTGTTTCCAGATATTTTAACGCAGCTTCCAAAAGCATCGGTGCACCCATTCGCAATTCTAAATGATAATCCGCACGCACTCATGCACGCTAGACATTTCTCATCGCCTTATTCGGGAACCGTTGAAGATCCAGTAACAGGTACAGCGTCAGGTGTGATGGGGGCCTATTATTTGAATTATATTGATACGCATCTGGATTCGATTCAATTTAATGTAGAACAAGGGCATGAGATTGGTAGAGATGGAAAAGTGAGTGTTGACGTATATCGAAATGAATCCGGTGAAATGGATGTATTTATTTCTGGAACCGCAGTGTTTGTTAAGGAGTTTGACATATGGAGCTGATAAAACATACTCATCTTGGAGTATATGGTGTCTTAGTTATTAACGATAGAGTATTACTAATTAAGAAAGCAAGAGGCCCTCATACGGGGAAGTGGGACTTTCCAGGTGGATCTATTGAGTTTGGAGAGGAACCGTATGAGACTCTTAAGAGGGAGTTTTGGGAAGAGACAGGAATTACAAGTTTAAAAGGGGAACTTCAAGATTCTATTTCCTATACTTTAATTTATCCATACAGTGATACTCAGCTAGAAGAATTACACCATATCGGGATCATATATGAGGTGGAATTACTAGATTTGAATTATGAACTAAAGACTGATGGGGATGAACAAGACTCTCTAGGCGCCCAGTGGATAGACATTGAACAATTAAACACCTTAGAATTAACACCTTTCGTTAAAAAAATACTGCTGGGTTCTTATTAATAATAGGGTTTCAGAACTTGTCACTAAGTTTTGAAACCCTATTATTTGTTCTTAAGACCACCTGCTTACATATTTACAAGTGTCCCCTTATTCAATACTGATATAGCTGCTGCAATAAGGATCATACCCATAAAAGCGGGTGCGGCGTGACCAAGTGATACATAGATTTGTCCTCCAATGATAGGCCCAATCATTCTAGCTAAAGCCTGGATAGATTGGCTACCTCCCTGAATCCTTCCTTGTTCACTAGAATCGACAGACTTGGAGAGCATCCCATTGAAGGAAGGCCCAAAAATCGAATCACCAAAACCGAATATAAACATTCCAGCGATAAAAAGAGGATAGAATGAGAACAAAGCGGATGCTGCAATAAGACTGTAGCCTATAATCTCCGAAAACATTCCAAGAGTTGCTATCTGTTTATCACTAAGTTTCTTCAAAAGCTTTGGCATTATGAAACCTTGTGAAATGATGTCTTGAAGGCCCATTATTGAAAACATAAGTCCGATTAGTGCAGGCTTCCAACTGAAAGTATCCATAGTGAATTGTGAAAAAACTGCCTGCAAAGATCCGTTAGGTATCCAAAGTAAGAACGCTGAGACAAGTAGCCTATTTAAGTTTTTCATAGAAAGTAAGTTCGCAAGCTGTGAAAATGGATTCAGTCTTACAAAGGTAATCTCTTTCAGTCTATTCTTCTTATCAAGGCTCTCAGGCATAAAAAAGAATCCATAAACAACGTTCAATAAAGTTATTATTGCTCCAAAGTACAAGGGTATAGAATAACCAAACTTAGCCAGTAATCCGCCTATAGTTGGGCCGATGACGGTGCCTACACCTACAACCGCACTCACCCATCCGAAGTATTTGGTTCTCTGTTCTGAAGGAATAATGTCTGCAAAATATGCGAAGATCGTGCTTATACTCCCGCCTGTTATACCTTCGATTATGCGTCCAGCAAAAAGTACCCATAGAGCACCTCCAATACCAAAAACGAAATACCCGATTGCGGAACCCAGGAGGCAAACTAAGAGCAATGGACGACGCCCATATTTGTCGCTCAAAGCTCCAAGTATGGGGGCTGCAAAAAACACGCAGACTGCATAAACAGAGGTCAGCAGCGTAACAATTATAGCTTGTTCTCCCGGATTGCTCGTATAAGGCTGCACTAAGAATGGGACGACAGGCATTATGATACTGAAGCCGATTCCGCAAAGAAACACAGAGATAAGACCGAATATTAAAGCGTGTTTATCTATGGATTGTTCTGTGTTCTGTTTATTGTGTGATCTAAATAAGGACATATAAATTCGCTCCTCAAACGTTATAATTTTGATTCCTAGGAAACATATTCATCTTAATGAAATTATGTTTCCTTGTCAACAAAATAATAAAAATAAAAAATGCAGCTCGTTCTCAATAGAGCCCGGCTGCCTGTGGTTTCATATCATTATTTAAATTTATTCCGACTTAATATCTATCCCCATTTTCTTTATTTCTTTATCCAAATGCCTATTATACTTCTCGACGAAACTAAGCATACTTTCAAATTGTTCCTCGGTTATTTGCTCAAATACAGCTTTATCCCGCTCTTGAAACTCTTTGTGCAGATCCTCATGGATTTTATAAATTACTTTTCCTTGCTCAGTAAGCCTAAAATAGATTTCTTTCTTGTTATCCGACTTCTGGTAGCTTTCGATAAGGCCTTTTTCTATGAGCTTCTTAGTTAATTTACTGATGGCACCGCGAGTCATATAAAAGGACTCCGCAAGTTTTGTCACGTTGGAATCTACATTTTTTTCAATGTATTCAATACAATGTACTTCGGAAGATGTATACCCCTTAAGACTTTCTTCCATCTTATCTTTATTAAGCCAAACGATCTTATTATATAGGTCCCTGACACCCATTAGGATCTGTTCTTCCTTGTTCATGACCTATCCTCCTACCCGTAAGTGCATTAGCAATATTATATTAAATTTTTGTTTCTGTTTCAACAATATTAAAGATGAGTAAACATTCTACTGATTGCAGGATTCAAGGTATAATTCGATTGCTAAACGATGAAAAGCGCTGGTGATTTCCAATAAAAGTAATATCGGACGAGCAATTACAAGACAGTGTCAAAGTATCAATAATAGTTGTTTTGTCATATACCTTTGAAAGCGCTTAGATATTAAGATTGGTTCATAAGGTCGCAGATCAACGGAAGGAGAGTAGAGGAGAACCAAGGCTGCAAAAAGAGAGAAGGCCATGCAAGCTGATTTAATTATAAGAATCTAGGTTTAGGAGGACTTACATATGGCGAACGCAAGCGTCGCACCAGACAAGACATCAAGACCGAATCTGGGCAAGCATCGGACCAGCGGGATAAGACGCTTTTTTAAGCAAATAGATCTACAGCTTATGGTATTGCCGGCACTCGTTCTAGTTTTTATTTTTGCTTATATTCCCATGTACGGTATTCTAATCGCTTTTCAAGATTACAAGTTAGGTAATAGTTTTATTAGCAGTGATTGGGTTGGATTAAAGCATTTTATTTACTTCTTTAATGCTCCTGAATTTGAAGTAGTTATGAAAAATACAATCATAATCAGCTTACTGAAGTTCTGTTTTGGATTTCCTGCACCGATTATTTTGGCGTTAATGCTGAACGAAGTTCGTAAAATGTTCTTTAAACGGGTTATTCAGACCGTTACATACTTGCCTCACTTTTTATCTTGGGTGGTTATCGGCTCAATGGTTACCTCGATGCTATCCGTAGATAATGGCAGTATAAATATGCTGCTTGAGAAATTGAGATTTATTGATGAACCGATTAACTTCCTATCTATGACCGAATATTTCTGGGGCATTTTAGTTACAACCAATGTATGGAAGGAAATTGGATTTGCCTCGATCGTTTACTTAGCTGCCATTGCTGGTATTGATCCGCACTTATACGAAGCTGCTTCGATGGATGGTGCGAGTCGCTTTAAACAGATATATTTAATTACGTTGCCTTCCATTATGCCAGTTGTGATCATCTTTATGATTCTGGCTATCGGTAATTTGGTGAATGCAGGATTTGAAGATATTTTGATCCTTGCTTCCAATCCGGCTCTACGAGAGGTATCAGATTCAGTTGATGTGTATGTTGTACGTGTTGGTATAGATAACTTCAGGTACTCCTATGCGACTGCTATCGGATTGTTCAAGGCCGTTATCAGTGTGACATTACTTACCTTTGCAAATTTCATTGCCAGAAGAGCAGGAAACAGCTTGTGGTAATGAATTACTCAATATAGGGGGACTGAACTATGAAACGTACTAACATAGGAGACCGATTGTTCATTGGATTCATATATGTATTCTTGACCTTACTGGCATTCTCCGCGTTTTATCCATTTTGGAATTCACTTGTGATTTCTTTTAACGAGGGGATGGATACCTCCAAAGGCGGAATTACTTTCTGGGTCCGCGAGTTCACGCTAGAGAATTATAAGATCGTATTTGAAGATTCTCGTTTAATGGGTGGATTCGTCATTGCTACATTAAGAACGGTAATTGGTACTGTAACAGCGATATTGGCCACTTCGATATTTGCTTATGGGATGTCAAAGCGTGAACTTATGGGTCGAAAATATTACATGATTATGTGTATCATTACTATGTATTTCGGTGGGGGACTCATTCCGTCATACATGCTAATCAGAAGTTTAGGTCTCTTCAACTCATTTTGGGTGTTTATTATTCCTGCACTTGTCAGTGTATGGAATATGATCATATTCCGGACCTTCTTTCAAGGTCTACCGCAAGGCTTGGAGGAGTCAGCAAAGATTGATGGCTGCGGATACTGGGGAACTTTTCTCCGAATCGTACTTCCCTTGTCAGGGCCTGTTATCGCAACATTATCGTTGTTCACAGCAGTTAATCACTGGAATGAGTGGTTCGTAGCGAGTATTTACATTACGAAAGAGGAGTTAATGCCGATTCAGACTATCTTGAGACAGATATTGTTCTCTAATATTGCTTCAGAACAGCTGTCTAATGTAGATGCAAGTTCCATTGCTCATATTAACTCAGCCAAGAAAATAACGTCGAAGTCATTAACGATGGCAACGATCATGGTTGCAACCATTCCGATTGTATGTGTATACCCATTCCTACAAAGATTCTTCGTTAAAGGGGTCTTAGTCGGATCATTGAAAGAGTAGGATGATAGAATGAGATGGGGTTTAGAGCATATTGCTTTGAACATAGATTACAAATTGAAAGGGGAAAATACATTGAAGACTAAGAGAAAGATGCTTCTCGGAACGTTGTCTACCTTGCTATTATCGACTGTGGTGGCGGGTTGTAGTGGCAACAATTCAAGCGCTCCAGCTGCAACTGCTGAACCAGCGAAAGAAGGAGGAACAGCGGTTAACACAGCAACTGAAGCTCCAGCGGCTGATTTGTATGAGTTAGGGAAAGAACCGCTTGAAGTATCCTTCTACGGAAACTACGGCTGGTATCAAATGCCGAAATGGGGCAAGGATGCCGCTTCTAAATGGATTTTAGATAATTTGAAAATCAATGTCACTGGTATTAGCTCCGGTGGTAATAATGCTCAAAAACTGCAAACAATGATTGTGGGTAACGAGCTGCCGGATATTGTGTGGACTGAGAAAGGTGCTGACGTAGAACGTCTTCGTCAAGCAGATATGCTAGTTCCTTTGGATGAATACATTGATAAATATCCAAACTTTAAAAAATACTTAACAGCTGGACATTTGGAATTGCTTCGTTCTCCTGATGGAAAAATCTATCAGCTGCCGAATTATTATACAACACAGCCTAACGGAAATGCCGGTTATGCGATCAATAAGAAAATTTACAAAGAACTCGGTTCTCCTAAGCTAGAGACTACGGATGATTTGTATGCTTACTTAAATGCTGTTAAAGCGAAGTTCCCAGATGTTATTCCGTTTGAGACTGGCTTAGCGAAAGATGGTAACGGTATTGACCAGTTGTTCTCCTCGTTTAAAGAGAATAACCTTTCGTATACTAGAATATACGCTGTACCTGATGGCGACAAAATGGCTTCCATTTACAAAGATGAAGGGTTCCGTGAGTCCGTTGTCTTTGGTGCTAAATTAATGCGTGAGAAGCTTATGACACAGGATGCGAATACCCAAACAGAAGACCAAATTAGAGAGAAAGCGATGAATGGCAAGTTCGCTGTGATTGCGACATTCGATCCGATGAAGTTGCTCGCTACTGCTGATGAAGAGATGAAGAAGAAAAATCCGGAAGATGGTTATATGTTTATTAAACCAATCTACAAACCGGGCTTGGATCAAAGTAAGATTACTCCGGGAACGTACAATCAGCTAGGCTGGAACGTTGCTACAATTACTAAAAACGCTAAAAATCCAGAAGCTGTATTCGCTATGCTTGACTGGATGACAGGTCCAGAAGGTTCTATGGTTCTGAACTGGGGTCCTCCAGGACCAGACGCTTACTGGGATGGCTTTGAAGCAGATGGACTTACTCCTAAATTTAATAAAGATAAATATCTAAATGAGCCAGAAGAATTATCTGAAATTAGCGGTAAGGCTGGTGACTTGGTTTGGGTAGGAAACACAGTTTTCTTGGATAATACGAAGAAAATGATGTTGCAAACCCTTCCAGCTGATAAAATCGACTTTAGTAACCGTTGGCAGATGGAAGTAACGTGGGCTTCACAAGGCGACTTTACGGAGTTCCTAAATTGGGATCCGGCTCCCGACAGTGAAGAAGGTATTATCAGACAAAGTGTCAGAGATATCTGGTTAACTGCTAGAGCGAAATCAATGTATGCGAAAACTGATGCAGAAGCATTAGCAATTCTTGATAAAGCGCACGATGATTCCATGAAGGTTGGTTATGAGAAATTCCTTGATTATGTTACAAAAGTATGGACTGAAAACAAGAAAGCTTTAGGAAAATAATCATTAGTAATGCGAAGGTTTGCTACTAGGCAAGCCTTCGTTTTTACGTTCGATTCTGATGACTCCTTGTTTATGAGCTGATAGACAAATTAATGAATGGTATACTGGAAAAGAGTAATGGTAGAATTCACAGGATTTTCAGGGATAGATTTAAGGCATTTCAAAGGGGGACTTGTTGATGTACAACGTATTATTAGTAGATGATGAGATGCTTGATTTAGAAGGTATGAGACAATTCATTCCTTGGGATGAGCTTGGTATGGAAGTTGTGGAGGCAGCAAATAACGCGTTTACCGCATGCGATATTTTAGAGCAGCATGTGATTGATATTATCGTTAGTGATGTGAATATGCCGAATATGTCGGGTCTAGAGCTGGCCCGGATTGCCATAGAGAAGAAAAAGGATATACGCGTGATATTTGTAAGCGGTTACCAAGATTTCAGCTATGTGAAGCAAGCATTGTCACTAAAGGCGTATAGCTACGTCCTTAAGCCAATGGATGACAGCGAACTCATTGCTGCACTTCAGAAAGTAAGGCAAGATTTAGACGATGAACGAAAACGTCGTGACGTCGAAGAAGCCTATCAGCATATGATTCCAATGGCCAAAAATGATTTGTTGATACGCTTGTTTGAAGGAGAATGGGAAGGGGATGAGAAGAGCCAGGCCGGAATGTTGTCACTTGTAAAGTCATACGGTCTGGATCAGCTGAATTGGCCTGTTCGTGTAGCTGTCTTGGAGCTGGACTATTTTAATTGGCTTCAAGGACAGGATAATCTAACTAAACATCAAATGGCCAAGGACTTCCTTTATGAAGTAAATAGAATAGGTCAGAAGCATGGTATGCCACATTGCTACAAGGTATCGTCTTACCGGATTGCATTATTGATTAACGAACAGGAAATGGGAAATTTCACTGAGGATATTTTCGCCTCGATTCGTGCGAAGTTTCCAGTCACAATGACTGTGGGTGTTGGGAAACCAACATTTTCTATGGAACAGGTCCACGTCTCCTATCGACAAGCTATGGAGGCTGTGGACGGAAAAATGTTCATTGGCAAAGGCAATCTTATTATGTATGAAACGGTTAGCAGCGAACCTGGGATGATTGACGCTCGTATGTTAGATACCCGCATGGATACGCTGTTTAAAGCAATGAAAGAGTATGAGTTAGTTCTTATTTATGATGAGATTGACAAACTGTTCCGCTCAGTAAGTAGTTTGAGATCCAAATTCACTATTCATAATCTGGCCATGTATATCATATGGAAGCTGGATCAGCAATTAAAGGATGTTAACGAGGATTTATTTGAAATATTAGGGATGGAGATACATAGCTTAGATGTTCTACACCAATTCGATACGATCAGTGATATTCGCTCCTGGCTCGTACTGAAAACATTTGAAATCTCAGAGTATCTCCGTAGCAAATCTGATTCTGTGAACCATAAACTCATTAGAGAGATTATCCAATTGATGGAGGACAGAATGAGCGATAACTTTACGCTTAAAGATATAGCGCAGCAGTTCTCTTTCTCGCCTAACTATTTGGGCTATCTATTCAAAGAGGAAACTGGGAAAACGTTTAGTGAAGTACTCACACAGCTTCGAATGGATCAAGCCGGCAAGCTTTTAAAAGATCCAACGTGTAAAATCTATGAAATCGCTAGCAAAGTAGGCTATCGTTATCTCCCTTATTTCAGCAGACAGTTCAAAGAGGCTTATGGTATGACACCTATGGAGTATCGTAAGCGCGACAAGTGATGGGGGATGATGTTCTGTGAAAAAGCGAAGTAAACATAAGTATGTGCCGATTGGCTATAAGTTAATGCTGACGTATATGTTTTTTATTATTATTCCTATTTCCCTAATCGGGTTCGTCTCGCACTCCATGTATAATGATTCATTACGCGAGCATATCAATACGAATATTAAAGGAACGTTATTACAGATTCGTGACAACATTGATTATAAAATGGACGAAGTCACTCGAATATCAACACAATTATACAGTGATTTTGATTTCTATCGAAATCTTCGGAGTTATGAGGAAGGCTGGGAAAATTACGACCGGATGTCTAAGAAGGTATTGCCGAAGCTTGACGTAGCTATACAATCTACTGGTGTGAAGATTGGGATGTCGCTATTCTTAAAGAATGAATCGATCCCTGAGATCTATTCGAATTCACTTGAGGGCTATCTAGATAATAGCAGCTTTTATCATCTCTACCACATGAAACGGATTGAAGGGAAATCCTGGTATTATGATTTTCCAGCTGAAAAATACGCTGAAACTATGAAATGGTGGCAGATCGAGAGCGATGTAGAGAATAATCGCATCTCGTTGCTCCGTAGACTAATTGATACATACGAACCTCTCAAGCCTAAAGAGATTGGATTCCTACGGATTAATGTAAGGATTCCAGATCTATTTGACAGTGTCAATTATACGAAGATTGGAAAAGGAAGTAATCTAATTATAAAGAACGAATTTGGAAGAACAATGTATCAATCGGGTGAATTACCGGAGAACTATACCAATGAAGCCGAGCTGAATAAGGATTACCTGACGATTAAAGAAACCATTATGGTTGCTAACCAAGCATGGCAATTAATCGCTCTTGTTCCGATTGCAATCCTTGAAAAGGATGCAATGAAGGTACGTTTGTTTATTATTTTAATGTGTCTCATATGTTGTGTGGTCTTTAGCTTCGTGGGCATATTTATCTCCCGTTATTTTTCAATTCGGATTAATAAGTTTGTATATGTGCTTAATGCTTATCGGGAAGGTGATCTTCACAAACGTATTAAATATCGAGGGAAGGACGAATTCTCTCAGATAGCAACTGCGTTAAATGATATGGGTGAAAATATTGATATGTTGATTAAAGAGGTGTATCTGACGCAGCTCCAGAAGAAGGAAGCAGAGCTTGAGATTCTGCAATCGCAAATCAATCCGCACTTCTTGTATAATACTTTATCATCTATTGTTCAGTTAGCTAAATTTGGTCAAAATGAGAAGCTACAGAAAATGGTACTGGAATTAGCGAAGTTTTACCGCCTAACGCTTAATGAAGGTCGTACGATGATTCCGGTTCCAACGGAAATTGAGCAGGCGAATGCCTATTTAGAAATTCAGAAAATTAAATATGGTGACCGCTTAGAGGTCATGTTTGATTTTGATACAGAGATTTGGCCTTATGAGACCATTAAACTGATTCTACAACCCTTTATAGAGAATGTCCTCAAGCATGCTTGGTGTGGCGATCACATTCATATACGAATTGTTGGTCGGAAGGAAGGCGATCATATCCTGTTCCGCATCATTGACGATGGGATAGGCATCAGACAGGAACGTATCGATCAGATTTTTGATTCGAAGGGTCACACGAACACAGGTTACGGGGTTCGTAATGTGGATCAACGCATTAAACTGCAATATGGACCAGAGTATGGCGTTACAATTTTTAGTCGTGTTGGAATTGGCACTTCAGTTCAGATTCGGATTCCTGCTAAAAAAAGAAAGTAAGCAGTATTGCAGTTATGATATAGAGAAGGGGTCATTAAGCTAGTTATCGCTAGCTTAATGACCCCTTTGATTGTTCAAGTGAAAGTTAGAAACCTTTGTATTGAGGTTCTTCTGACTCTAATTCGGTTACCCGATTTTCAACCTGTGTAACGATTTGTTGCGTTTGCTCAGCTGCATTTGTGAATAAAGTCTTTGCACTTTCGTTTTGTGTTTCAAGTGCAAATTGCTCCAAGCTCGCTTGAGCGCCTTTTAAAGAAGATAAACATGTTTTAACTTGTGAGGCTACTGTCATTAGGTTTCTCTCCTCTGTTTTAAGTTTCTAGCATAACGTTTCCTATTGTCCTCAACCGTTACTTTAGTTATGCAGGCAAAAAATAGAAGCTTAATACGTTAACCGATTTCCATAAATAAGTAGTCTAATTCAGGATTGAATGGACCTTTTTTGACAAATAATGAGTGTTACTAAACAAGTGTTGATTTAAAAAAGGAGGAAAATTGTGATGCCGGAGTGGTTGGAGGTTGTAGTACGAACACTCTTTGCTGTGGTTGTGCTTTTCTTTTTAACTAAATTACTGGGGAAGAGACAAGTATCGCAGCTTTCGTTCTTCGAGTATATTACGGGGATAACCGTCGGCAGCTTAGCCGCCTATATTTCTTTGGATACGGATAAGTATTGGCATTTAGGACTCATTGCATTGATTGTATGGGTCGCTTGTTCTTTAGGAATTGAATGGCTTCAGATGAAGAGTAAAAAAGCAAGAGACTTCATTGACTTTAAGTCCACAGTTCTTATAAAGGACGGAAAAATACTCGAAGATCATATGAAAAAGGAACGTTTAACAACAGATGAATTATTGGAAGAGTTACGAAAAAAGGATGTATTCAATATATCTGAAGTGGAATTTGCGATTATGGAGTCTGATGGAGCGATTAATGTTCTGCTTAAGAAGGAGTATCTCCCTCTATCGGCAAAAGACCTGGGTGTGAAGGTTGCCCCACAAAAAGAGTCACAAGCCGTCATTATGGATGGAAAGGTATTAGATAAACCGTTAGATACCTTAAATCTGACTCGCAGCTGGCTTGATGGAGCGCTAGAGAAAATGGGGCTAACCGTCGAGAATGTATTTCTCGCTCAAGTTGATTCTTATGGAGAGCTGACGGTCGATTTGTATGCCGACAACTTTAAAGTTCCACAGCCGCAAGATAAACCACAATTATATGCTTTGCTAAAAAAATGTGAAGCGGATCTGGAAATGTTTAGTTTGTCGACAGACAATGAAAAAGCTAAAAAAATGTACGAACAATGCTCACAGCAATTGCAAGCATCTTTGAAAGTGCTAAAGCCTTTAATCCAAAGTTGATGTGCTAACAAACCTCATACCTAAAAGCAAGAAAGAACCGGTTATTCGCATCGGTTCTTTTTTTCGTATCCAGCTAAATGATGTAAAGAGTATAAATCTCGTATACCATTGGCAAACTAAGTCAGATTCGCAAGTCACAACCTAGGAGGTATACAGCCTATGTCAGGAATTTTAGAAACCATTAAAGATCAACTGGAGGGATGCAGTGATGCGGTGTATCAGTCCATTTCTGTTCATGGGCAAACCTGTCTTTTGATTTTTTTACCCTCCATTATCGATTCCAAGACACTTCATGATAGTATTGCTTTGCCGCTGAAAACAGAAGCAGAAGCGAAGCTGGAATGGACAGATTTTTTAGAACGGTTAGATCAAGGTGTTGTTTTTCCTATCCCATACCTCAAGGCATTTGATTTACAGAAGATCGTAGATCTGATCGTTGCTGGAAAAGTAGTGCTTTGTATAGAGGATATCCCTTATGTTTATTATTTTGAAATTACTCAATATCAAAAAAGATCAGTGACCGAATCACAAAATGAACTTGTTGTTATTGGTCCCCAAGAAGCATTCATTGAAGATATAGAAACGAATCTCTCTATGCTTCGACATAAAATTAAACATCCGGATCTAAAAACCGTTCATTATTCGATTGGAAAATATACAAAAACTGATGTGTATGTGGTCTATATTGAAGGACTTTGCAAAAAAGAAATTCTAGCTGAGATTAAACAAAAACTAGGCGAAATAGATATTGACGGGATACTAGGCATTAGTTATATATCAGAATACTTAAGAGATGGTAACCTCACACCATTTCCGGTATTTCAATATACAGAACGGCCTGATTCGGTGGCAGCATCTTTAATGGAAGGCCGGATCGGAATCATACAAGATGGCACACCTACTGCAATGCTTGCTCCGACATCTTTTTTTACTATGCTGCAATCCTCTGAAGATTATTATCAAAGCTTTTATGCAGCAAGCTGGATTCGTTTAGTTCGATTTCTATTCTCAATCATATCCATGATTCTTCCATCCCTTTATGTAGCAATTACAACCTTTCACCCGCAGATCATTCCACCAAACCTGTTAATTACGATTGCTTCAGCTAGAGAGAACATTCCCTTCTCAGCTCTTACTGAAGCTTTAATTATGGAGCTTACCTTTGAAGCACTTAGAGAAGCTGGGACGAGAATTCCAAAGCCTGTAGGGCAGACGGTATCCATTATTGGAGGTATCGTTATTGGTCAGGCAGCAGTCCAAGCAGGAATTGTATCAGCTCCAATGGTTATTGTTGTTTCTATTACCGGAATCGCCACCTATATCATTCCTCATTATGAGCTGGGTCTGACTTTCCGGCTTCTTCGATTCCCGTTACTTGTTATGGGTGGAACAATGGGACTGCTCGGGGTATATATTACAGCTTTTTTGATTTACGGACATTTAGCTAATTTAAGGCCGTTAGGTGCTCCATATTTGCAACCCGTTGCCCCTCTTGTGTTACGAGACTGGAAGGATACATTAGCGCGCTTCCCCTCGAACTTTATGACGAAGCGCAGTAACCTCTTTACAGATAGAAATAAAAGGAGACAGAAAGAGAAATGAGAATCCTGAAGCTAGGAGTTATTGTGATTTTGCTCCTAAATATAACAGGTTGTTGGTCGTCGAAGGTAGAGCTGGATGAACTAACATTTGTATACGGAATGTTTATCGATGAGGGCAAAGAGCCAGGTACTGTTGAAGTTACGATTAACTCACCCTTGCCCAATCGTCTTAACGCAGCGGGACAGCCTTCAAGTGGCGGTGGAGGAGACGGTAATACTTATTCTACCGTTTCTAAGACAGCAGGGTCGATTGCAGATGCCATGCTGTTAATTCAAAAAGACTTAACACGTCAACTAAGTCTTTCTCAATTGAAAGTTATTGTCTTAGGGAAGACCTATGCTGAAAAAGGAATCAGCGAATTATTCCTATGGATTGAAAGAGAACCAAGTCTGCCTTTAGGTGCGTATGTTATGGCTAGCCCCACAAGTGCAAAAGAGATGAATACTTTAACACCTATTTACGAGCAATTGCCTTCGGATGTACTAAGGAACTTTGGATCAGAGAGGTATTTGTTTTCAACTACGATTAAAGATTGCCTGTTTGCAGAGGCATCAGGTGTAGGATTTGCAATAAACAATCTTTCATTTGGTAAAAAAGAAGAAACGTCGAAAGAGGGAAAGCCGGAGTACTGGGCCGGAATTCAAGGGGCGATGCTGTTTCATAGAGATAAAATGAAAGGAACACTTAAGCTTAAAGAGGGAAGGGCATTAGCTTGGGCGGTAGGTAGTCTTAAGCTGGCAGTTTACACCGTCGAATGGGATGAGGGGAAAAGTGCCGCAAGTGTTGTATTTGTAAGCACAAAAGCATCAAAGAAGCTAAAACATACAGATAATGGACCGGTGTTCACTGTGAATTTAAAAGGGAAAGCTAGTGTGATTTATTTAAGGGATCCAAAAAATAGGGATGCAGAGGAACTCGGTCAAATTATCATTGCGAAGCTTAAAGAAAAAGTCTCTGATAATCTTGCCGAAGCCATTCGTAATACTCAAAAATCAGGTGCTGATGTTTTGCAACTCGGCTTGTTATTGGAATGGAATGATCCAAAGCAATGGAAGCAGCTTAGTAAGAGGTGGGAGAATTATTATGCCCATGAGGCTGATATTAAGGTGAAGACAGATTTTAGTATTGTAGATTTTGGAACGGCAAAATAGCAAAATAAAGAAATTTAGAGGGAGAAGTTATGCAAACATCAAAATGGCAGCTGTTCCGTTTTTTTATTATATTCTTCAGCTCCCAAACCACTATATTTTTGATTCCGACTCTAATTGCTACTTCATCCTATCAAGGCTGGATTGCATTATTAGTGGGGTCTTTATTAGGGTTGATATTATTGTGGTTTACTTTCCACGTCGGTATGCTGCGGCCTAATCAAGCATGGGTAAGCTTTGGAAAAGATATCTTAGGTAAATGGCCGCACAAGTTCATGCTTCTTTTGCTCTTAAGCTGGTGTGTTTACTATGCATCCTATGATATTGAGAACTTTGTACTGTTCTTTGGTTCAAATTATTTGAGAGGAACTCCGCCTCTGTTTATTCAGTGTATCATTGGGTTAGTGATTATGTATACGGCCAGTTTAGGCTTTAAAACGATAGCTTATATGGCAGATGGACTTTTTCTTATTTTTTTCATAACAATGATCATTTTATTTAATTTATTTCTCCCGAATGCGGACTTCAATATGCTGCCAGCCTTTATTCATTATCACGATCCCGGGATTGCTTTAAAGGACTCTATTGTAGTCATGTCATGGTTTGGAGAATGGATCGTCCTCTTGTTTGTTGTACCCGATCTGAAGCTTGAAGCGAAGATGCTGAAAAGATTAGTACTTACGGGGATATGTGTCTTAGTAACTGTCTTAATTGGTTGGGCGTTGACGATGATGAGTTTTGGTCCACATTTGGGGAAGGAACTGCAATATCCTTTCCTTGAATTGGTGCGTAGCGCCAAACAAGATAATCTGCTAGGTAATTCAGATCCACTCTTAATTGGAATATGGTCGTCTTCTATGTTCATTCACAGCTCATTTCTTATCTACGTAGCCTCCAGATGTGTATCCAGCTTGCTGAATACCAAAACTAAAAAGATATATATTCCTTTATTAACAACAGCTTCAATTACGATAGCTTTTTTGTACTCACGACATATAGGCAGTTATTATAAACACTATAATAGCTATGCTATTGTTATCATTTGGCTAATCGTTGAAAGCATCCCGGTCTATTACACCATCACAGCTTTCTTTCGATTTCGGAATAAAACTGCGAAGTGAATGAAATTAGGAAGGGAAATCTAGGTTCTGTCTTTTAATGGACAGGGCCTTTTCTTCTGAATTATATATTGGATACACTTTCTGTTATGATGAAAGGACTTATTACATTAATTTCCCAGATTGGACGGTGTATTTACATGAACCTTCAAGAAGTCACTGAACTCATCAAATCTATTAGAACCAATCTAGCTAAAGTCATTGTAGGAAAAGAGGATGGAGTAGACCTGTTACTGACTGCATTGCTTGCGAATGGCCATGTTCTGCTCGAGGATGTTCCGGGTACAGGTAAAACTTTATTAGCAAAAGTCCTTGCTAAATCTCTGGATTGTTCATTTAAGCGTATTCAGTTTACGCCAGACTTACTGCCTTCTGATTTAAGCGGGATTAATTTCTACAATCAAAAGACAGGTGAATTTCAGTTTAGACCTGGTCCGGTTTTTGCGAATATTTTGTTGGCTGATGAAATAAATCGTGCAACCCCGAGAACACAATCCAGTCTGCTGGAATGTATGGAGGAGCGGCAAATTACGATCGATGGTGTGACTCATAGTCTAGAAGCCCCGTTTCTGGTAATTGCTACTCAGAATCCGATCGACAACCAAGGGACCTTTCCGTTACCTGAAGCTCAATTAGATAGATTTTTGATGCGGATTACTACGGGCTATCCGTCCTTTGACGAAGGAATTCATATTTTACAGCGCTTCCGTGAGAATAACCCGCTGGAAGAGACTTTTTCAGTGGCTACCGCTCAAGATATTCAAGCAGCACAGCGTTTAACCGCTTCCATTAGAATAAGCGATGATTTACTGGCTTATATTGTTCGAATTACAGAAGCTACACGGAAATCTACGGCAGTTAAACTAGGTGCGAGTCCCCGTGCTAGTGGGGCTTTGCTTAAATCGGCTCAAGGATATGCCCTTATTCAAGGGAGATCTTACGTAACGCCGGATGATATTAAGGCCGTAGCCGTTCCGGTACTTGCCCATCGTCTACTTCTTCATCGTGGATTGGGTTCAAAAGAAGGACAGGCAGCGGATATTGTGCTACAAGTGCTTCGTGAGGTAGAGGTGCCGACTGAACTCGTTACGTCCATTAGAGGCGGAAAGGTGGAATGAGCTATGGCTTTGCCTTGGTTCATTTTCATTACTGTAGTTCTATTGTTCCTTCTTGCCGTTATCTATGAACGAAATGGCCTGAAAGCGCTTAGCTATACTCGTTATTTTTCAACAAAAGTTGCTTATGAAGGGGATCATCTTGAGATGATCGAGGAGATCGTTAATGCAAAGCTTTTGCCATTACCATGGCTTCGGCTGGAATCTAGTATTTCCAGAGGTTTGGATTTTAGTAGTCAGGATAATCTCGGAATTAGCACGGGGGAAATCTATCAGAATCATATCAGCTTGTTCTACCTGAAATCATACCGTCATATTAAACGGCGTCATCAAGTAACTTGCGAGCGACGGGGGATATACCGTTTAGAGACGGTCACAATGACCACTGGAGATCCCTTTGGTTTAATTCGGAAAAACAAAACGTATCCACTTGAATTAGAGTTATTGGTCTATCCTAATCTGCTGAGCTTAGATGATCTACCACTGCCGATACATAGCTGGCTGGGTGAACTTCCGGTGAAAAGGTGGATCGTAGAAGATCCTTTCCTGACTGCAGGTATTCGCGAGTATAGCTCAGGAGATTCTATGGGACTTATAAACTGGAAGGCTACAGCACGCACAGGTACTATGCAGGTGCATAAGAAAGACTACACCGCAGATTCCAGACTCGTCATTTGCTTGAATATAGAGGACAGTCATTCCATGTGGAGAGCGGTAACGGATGTTGAACGTATCGAGCAAGGGATAAGGTATGCGGCCACTATCGCCGAATACGCCATGCGCCATGGAATTGAGACGGGGTTTATCTGTAACGGTAGACTGGACAACAGGGGCGAAAGAGATCCTGTAGAAGCAGAACCAATGGCTCAATTGGAAGACTTACTTGAGCTGTTAGCTAAGCTGGAGCTTGACAGAACGCTTCCTATGAGCCGATTGCTGGACCTGCAAGCCGAGAGTGGAATAAGTGATACTGACTTTCTGATCATTAGCTGTCATAGAGGAACAGAATTACAAGCGTCCGCAGACCTTCTATACCAGTTAGGAAACGGTGTGGAGTGGCTGGATATTCCGGAACAGGGGGGAGAGAGTGCATGAAGCTTACGTCATCTGGTTACGTATGGAGTACAATCAAACTCTGGATATTCTCTATTCTAGAACTATTATTAGTTCTACCTGTATGGATTCTGTTTCAGGTTTATGTACTGCCCAAGCAAATTGACCCTTTGTGGTTATCTGTCATGCCGCTAGTATCATTACTGGGCATTCTGCTGCGGCGACAGTGTAGTGTCAGATGGAAACAGTTGCTGGCTGCATTAATCCTTGGGGCAACAACTGGTATTTTGTCATCAGGAAGTCTGTCTATCGAAAGTCTGCCTTTAGGTATCGCAGGTTTTATATGCGCATATCTAGGGATGACTGCTGACTCTCGTGATCAGACCAGTAGGAAGTATTGGCTGGGGATTTTGATTTATTTTGTTGCGACCATTGTCTTTCATAGAATTCCTGATTTGGAGGCAACCGTTACCCTTCTGACCTGGTGTGGCAGCTTATGTTTATTGCTCACTTTACTTATATCTAATAGCAGTTATTTACAATATAGTACGCTCTCAAATGAGGGCAAAGCTTTGCCAAAAGGATTACAAAGAAATAACCGTATTTATGTTATTGGTATAGGAATTGTTGCGGCCGTGTTAGCGGCAGGGGTCGGAAAAGCCATAGGAACACTGCTATGGAATATGGTGCGTTCGTTCTTCGGATGGATTAGTAAACTATTCTCTGGATCGAGTGAGCCGCTGCCACCGTCAGTAGAACAGCCGCAAGCGAGTCCGGAGCTGCCTTTTGTAGGAGAGCAAAAACCAGGCCTGCTAGCTGCTATCTTAGATGTCGCTTTTTATGTAGCTGGAACTGTGCTAGTAGGAGTGGCAATCTACTTTGCAGTTCGGTGGTTGTATAGAAATGCCGGAGGGAAATTGAAGAGATTCATGGATGCCTTGCTATCCATGCTGCGCAGGGAGCATACGCCTAAAGACAATACCTCTTATCTTGATGAGGAGAAAAGTGTATTTACATGGGAACAAACGCTTCAAGGACTGAGGAACTTCTGGAGTACCCGTCTTACACCAAGACATCGAAAAGATCGCTGGGAGCAGATGCAGAGTGAACGGGAACGTGTTCGCTGGTTGTATCGGCGTTGGCTTCATATGAAAGAGGATCAAGGTTATGTAGTTAAAAAATATCTTACACCGAAAGAAACGGAAGACGATATTTTTAAATGGACAGCTCTTAACCACTCTAAACGTAAGGGCGATGAAAGTTCTGTTAACACGTCGAATTCATTGATTAAAATATATGAAAAAGTTAGATACGGAGAGGAAAATCCTTCTGCTAATGATGTGGCTGCATTGAAAGATGAATTGAAATTATAGAATAGAGTATTCATCAAAAATCATGCAAATAGAACAAATAGGTTACAATCAGCCCAAAAGTGTTACAACATGGATACAATTGGTTTTGCGCTTGCCACTATAATAATTCTAGCAAAATACTCGTGGAGGGAAGTAAATGAGAAAGCATAGCAGTACATATGTTGTTTTACTATTAAGTACCTTTGTCATCAGTCAACTGACTGGACATACCGCTTCAGCGGCATCCGCTAATGCTGTTAATACAAATCCAGCTGTGGCTGCGGCGGCCGTTACAGCAACTAGTAATCTAGGTTCCATTTCTTTAGGAGCAAATATTAAAGCCACACTTGAAGATGTCAATATTTGGTCACAAACAGGTGGGAATATTTTAACCTATACGCTGAATTATTCGAATGGCAGCAGTAAAAATGCAAACCTAATGTACTATTTTTCGAGAGTTACGACGCCAGGGGGAGCTGTCATTCCGGGTAACCCTCTGAGTGCTGACGCGCTTAAGAAGAAGATTGGTGCAAAAGAAAGCTTGCGCGTTACATATTACGTCAACATAGGCAAGGCTAATTCGTTAAAAGGGATCAAGATTCCTATGTATGTGTGGGATTCCAAAACCAAAGGTTATTTAAAGCACGCAGGAAGTTTTACAGTGCCAGCTAATTATTCTCCAACCGCTGTAAATGGAAAAAATGTTAGCACTACAATGAATGATATTCCTGTCATCGCCAAAAGTGAGTCCTTGGAGCTCTATAAATATAATGGAAAGGTCTATGCCAAGGTTGGAATAAGCCTGACCAATAAAGGTAGCAAGGTACTCAGTGATCCAGGTTATGCGGCTTATTTGCTCTCTGCAGGTGGTAGTTCTTATGAATTAGCACTTGATCGATCTCAGATTAGTTACAAGATCCAACCGCAAGAGAAGAAGACAATCTATTATCTTGCCGAGATTCCTCCATATATGAAAACGGATAATATGAAGCTGCAATTTACACAAAAGGATGAAGCGCTGAAGCTTGAAATCGCTAAATCCTCGTACAAGCTACCGGCAGCTACAACACCTAATTTGGTGGTAGGTAAAGGTGTGACTAAGAAAATCACCATTAATAATAATCCGATAGAAACTCAGTTAAACAACGCAAACGTATACGCTGAGAATAATAAGGGAATCTGGACCTTCCAGCTACGAGTGAAAAATGTAGGAAAGACAGCCGTGACATTGCCTACTTATGAGCTTGCTGTCAAATCTTCAACAGGGACAACCTTTCCGATCAATGCGAAAGGATTGAGCGGATTAACCATAAAGCCTTTGGAAGAAAAAATCATTCCTCTTACCGCACAGGTTCCGCTTGAGGTTGAACAGAATTCACTGCAATTGCAAATGATAGAGGCTGTTTCAGCTCCAGCTAGTACAGATACTGGAAGTGTGGGGGAGGGAACAGGATCTGAAGGGAATAATGTAAGTACGGGCAATACTGCCAAGCTGACAGTACCGGTTGCCTACTACGCAATTTCTTATACATTACGACCTGAGATTCAAAAAGGCGTGGAGTATAGCGCATCGAATGAATATGGCTCTTTCACTTATAACTTGTTGTCATTACAGCGTTTTCCTTGGAAAGCTGATGATATCGTTGTTGCTAGAATAAATATCAAGAATCCCCAGTCAGTGGCATTGATGCTTCCAGAATTAAAAGGGTCTGTCCAAGTAGACAATGATGATGTGTCTGCTTCTACAGAACTCTTCATGGACAAGGAAACCTCGACAATTGCACCAGGAAAAAATGCTGAGATCTATGTATTTGCTAAAATCCCATACACGCAAGAGTTCGATAAATTAAAAGTGAACCTCTTTTCCACGGTCAAAGAAGAAAAGAGCTCGTTCTTGTCGTTAAGCACAAACAGCACGATGAATGCAGTATCCACTATCGAACGTGGGGGAAGTTATACAATCACCGGTAAAGGCAAGAATGCCCAGGTACAAGAGAACAAAACGATCATTTATGAAGGTCTCAACTCTAATATCGTATATACAGAGCTACTGCTGAGCAGCGAAGAAAAAAGACAAAGCAAAATGGCTCGCCTTCAAGCGTACTTTAAAACGGCTGATGGTCAGCTATTTGAAGCCACAGCGAATCAACCGGATTCTTCAGCCACTCCTGGTGGTAAGCAATTAATTACGTACTGGGCAAAATTACCGAAGTCAGTTATACCTTCTGATGTGAGTATGTATCTAGGTCCGGGAATAACCGGGAATAAGTTGACTGAACCTGGTCAAGAAGCCACAGGATTTATAAATATTGCTTCCTTGACTCTGAATCCAGTTTCCACACCACCGGAGAATAACTTGACGAAGGTTGCGCTATATCCATACACGATGTCTGTTCTAAGTTCGGAAGGGCGAACACTGAAAGGAAGTAACACTTTAGACATCGTTATGAATTACAACCTGCTTCGTGACAGTACCTACGATATGGGAACCTTCACCCATAAACTAGTACTCAAAATGACAGATCCATATGGCTTATCACAGGAACGAAGCTTGAACATCGGTACCGAACTACTTGAAGGGAATAACAACTCGTATACTGCGACCTTTACGAATAATATGTACAAGAATTTGGAGGGTGGTTCGTACCGGATCACGCTGTATGATGAGTTTCAGGGAGAACGGATCGAGCTGGCTAATCAGGCATATAGCATAAAGATTGATAGACTAGTAACAGAAAAGTAAGCATTCATATCTATTAATGTACGCGAAGGAGCAGCTCCAATGTTGCGAGTGGAAAATGTAACGCATTCTTTTAAGAATGGTAATGAAACGACGGCAGTCCTTCATCAAATAGACTTTTCTGTGAAAAAGGGGGAAATGGTTGCTCTGCTGGGGAGCTCGGGTTCCGGTAAGTCAACCATGCTAAACCTGATGGCAGGTCTGATGAAGCCTACGGAAGGTCACATATACATTGCTGACCAAGATATCGTGAAAATGAGCGAGAATAAGCTATCCGAATTTCGAAGAAAGCATATCGGGTTTATCTTTCAAGCTTATGAACTGATTACTAGCTTGACTGTCCGTGAAAATGTGGAATTGCCGTTAGTCTTTCAATCCGTCTCTCCATCAATACGTAAGCAAAAAGCTCTAGCTTTGCTGGAAGGGGTCGGCATACCGGATAAAGCCGACCTGTTCCCTTCTCAGTTGTCTGGTGGACAGCAGCAGCGGGTCAGTATTGCTCGTTCCTTAATTACGGAGCCTTCTGTTATTTTCGCAGATGAACCGACTGGAAACCTGGACTCGAAGACAGAAGAGGAAATTATTAATATCCTGCTTAACCTGAATAAGAAGATGAAGACGACCTTCATAGTCGTAACACACGAGCTCAAAGTTGCGGAACAAATGCAACGGATTTTCACGCTTCAGGATGGATATATGATTACTGAGAAACAAACTTCTTCGGAGACAGAACTCGAAGGGGGTAAATTAATTGAGGATTAGTGATATTTCACGTTTGGCTTGGGAGCAGGTCAAACGACGGAAAGTTGTCACAGGTCTTTGTATGGCTGGTATATCGATTGGCTGTGCTGCTATTATTGTTGCTTTAAGTATAGGAGATTCCGCACAAAGCTATACGGAGCGGGAAATTAATCGGAATTTCAAAATGGATGAAATTACAGTGACTCCGAACAGCGGTATCCCTTCACAAGGGGGCGGCGAAGGAAATGGAGCTTCTGCTTCTGATGCTAAGCTCGATCCCGGCAGGTTAACAGCTCAGAAGCTTGAAATTGTTCAAAGCCTGAAGCATGTTACAGCAGCTGCACCTTTTCAAGAGCTTGGCTACATACAAATGACTACTATCGATAATAAAATTACGGATGTACAGCTTATCGGAACGGATCTTCGGTTGCTAACGAAATACGACAAGACGTTTAAGCAAGGCGGTCCTTCTGATTTGATCGGAATGGCAGTGCTTAACTATGGAGCAACTGTAGGATTGATAGATGTCGAGACACGGCAGCGTCTTTTTGAACAGCTAAATTCAGATCCGTACAATAATAAAATAATGGAACAGTACAATAGTTTAAGCATGCTTCCATCGGAAATGTACAAACAACAGGTTCAATTACAATCGTATGACCCTGCTTCGCAGACTGGACAGTCCCTAGTCAGTTCACCCATTCAAATTGTTGGGATATTGGATAGTGGGGGGAACCCTGATATGGCGATGTACGACAAGAAGATTTACGTATCGCTAGAAACGGGTGAGCGTCTGGTTGAACAATTGAAACTAATGAACGGAACCGCTGGGCAGAAGGGTGTCTACAACTCAGCCATTGTAAAAGTTGACAGTACCGACAACATCGTGCAAGTGGAGAAGCTTATACAGAAGCTCACACTAAACACTAGCACGAATCTGTATCAAAAAGAGGCGATGGCTTCCACCTTCAGTATGCTCAAGAAAGCAGCGCTTGGTATCGGTGTGTTTATCCTTATTATTGCCTCGATCTCGATTATCGTTGCAATGACCATGTCTACCCATCAGCGACGACGCCAGATTGGTATTATGAAAGTGCTAGGCGCTAATATGGGGCAGATCCGAAATATGTTCATTACAGAGGCGGCATTGCTTGGTATGCTCGGCGGTATGCTCGGCATTGTCTTTTCATACTTAATTGTATTCGGCATAAATAAGCTCATTGGTACTGCTGGAGGAATGGGGATGGGTGAACCCTTGGTTATCACTATACCTCTAATGACACTTCCAGTAGGAATTGCATTTGCAGTGATGACAGGAGTACTATCAGGGATTTATCCCGCGATCAGCGCGTCCAGAACGAATGCGCTCACGGCGATAAAACGGGATTAGCTATTTTCAAGTTGAAAGGAAGCAGAAGTGATGAAGAGGAGAATCAAGTGGATTGTATTGGTATTGATCATTATTGCAGCAGGTTATTTTGTATACAACAAGATGTATAAACCTGAGGCACAGCTAGAGCCTGTTGAACCGCCGCAAGCGATAACCTTTGAAGTGACAAAGGAAACAATGACGAATTCCGTTCAGGTTAAAGGGAACTCACACTATGAGCAGGAAACGCTTGTATATGCACCTTATGCTTCAAAGGTAACAAAGTGGAAGGTTGAGAACGGTGGGCAAGTAAAAAAAGGGGATTTACTGTTTACCCTTGATCAGGAACCCTTAAAGAATGAGATTGCTACACAGGAGGCGACCATCCGAAAGGCCCAGCTGGAAGCGGAATTAAATGAATTTGTTAGTCAGCAGGACCAGGAGAATGCAGCTCTTGGTGCAACAGAAGCCGAACGTATAAAAGCTCTTGCAGCCCAAGAAACGGCACGGCTAGGGGATGAGCTTAACCAAGTAAATGCTGAAATACAAGCTCGTGAATTAAAAGAAAAGAAGGCAAAGCTCTCAACAGCCCTCTACCATGCTCCGGCATCTGGTGTTTTTCTATTCGATAGCGCCAGCGAAATTCCACAGACGGTGACAGACAATCAATACATCGGCAAAATTGTTGATATGAACAAGCTTGAATTCATAGCTCTTGTTGGGGAACAGGATGTATTCCGTATTAAGACGGGAATGAAAGTGGATGTTAAAATGACAGCTTTAAAAGATTTGAAGCTATCTGGAGAAGTTACTAAGGTATCTAAATTTGCTAAGACTGCATCGGGTCAAAACACTTCTGCTACATCAGTTCCACAATTTGAAGTGGTAATCTCATTACAGCCTGATGAGCACTTGATTGGTGGACTAAGCTTAAGTGGAGAAATTGAGACAGTCCGCAAAGAAAATGCCATCGTTGTATCCAGCATCGCTGTAATGCACGAAGGAGATCTTTCGTACGTGATGCTGGATAAAGGCAATGGGGAGTATGAACGAAGAGATATCGAAGTGGGCATGGAGACGGCGGACAAAACTGAGGCCATCTCCGGGTTGAACGTAGGCGATGTTGTAGTCCTTCAGTAAGGATTGTATTCGACCTAAGCCTATTTCTCAATCGTTAGCTTCCAAGATTTAATATCTTTGTTTAGCTCGGTAAGGTCAGGAACCGGAACTGGCTCATCGGATAGATTATATTTAGCTTTCAATGCTAAAATCCGATAGACGCTCTCATTAATCCGTGTTTCCTGTATCTTACCTTTTTTTACATTGTCCAGAAGGGTTTCCAGTACTCGTTTCTCATTATCATAGCCGTGAGCGATAAGTAGAATGTCACTGCCTGCATTAATGGTATCTACCGCCGCTGCGGCAAGGTCATAATTCTTCATGATAGCACCCATAGTAAGATCATCTGTGATCACTAACCCTTGATAGTTCATTTCTCCACGTAGTAGCTCACCAATGATTTTACTTGATAAAGATGCAGGCTTATCAGGATCAAGATTCGGAAATAATATATGAGCGACCATTACGGCGTCCGTTCCCTCTTTAATCGCTGCTTGAAATGGGAGCCATTCTAATTTAGCCAGCTCTTCGACAGTCTTATTCACAATCGGCAGATCAAGGTGAGAGTCGACAGAAGTGTCGCCATGGCCCGGAAAATGTTTAACAACCGGCACAACACCTTCACTCGCAATACCCTTCATTTCGGCGATCCCTAGTGTACTGACTAGTTCGGTGGAGTTGCCGAAGGAGCGATCTCCAATCACAGGATTATCTGGATTGCTATTGATATCAAGTACGGGAGCGAAGTTCATATTAAATCCGGCTGAATTCACTTCTCTTGCGAGAAGCTTGCCCATCATTTCGGCAGCGTTAGCATCATTAGAAGAACCAACCTTCCCATTAGAAGGGATGGAAGCATACTCTTTCGGCATTCTGTTGACTTTTCCACCCTCCTGATCGACACTCATGAATAATGGAGTAGGGTTACTGCTGTTACTCTCTTTCATGGAATTTACAAGGCTAACCATACTTTTTAAGTCTTGAATATTGTTCTTATAAAGAATGATTCCACCGACTTTGTCTTCGGAAATCATCTTTTTTGCTTGATCATCTAGAACGGTTCCTTCAATACCAACAAGGAGCATTTGTCCGATTTTCTCTTCAAGGCTCATATTGGAAACCTGAAGAGTAATCGGATCACTTTCTGAGGAGGGAACAGGTGTGGCACTGATAACAGGTGATGGTGTGGAATCAGCAGTCGTCGAATTTGTAGCGATAGGTTGGGAACTGTTACTGCTATTGGAACAACTTGTTATTAGAAGCATAGATAACATAGCTGAAGCCATTAGAAGGTTACCGGAGATTTTAGGTCTTAAGAGATTACGAGTGAAACTGGTCATCAGAAAAGTCGTCCCTTCGTAGCTTATTTAGACGTCAGAAGGATGAATCCTTGCTGACTTAGATACACGGTGATAAGATGAACTTAAATCTTTACATATTAAATTTGAATTATGAGGTGACGGTCAGATGAAAGATGGATTAGTAAACGCACTTAATGAACAGATGAATTTCGAGTTTTATTCCGCTCATGTTTATCTAGCTATGGCTGCTTATTGTTCCGGTGAAAGTCTGGATGGTTTTGCAAACTTTTTCTTGATTCAAGCAGAAGAAGAACGATTTCATGCCATGAAAATCTATAAGTTCCTTAATGATCGCGATAATCGGGCGACACTTGAAGCACTCCCAGAGCCGAAGAACGAGTACTCCTCGATGCTTGATGCTTTTGAACATGCTTTTGCACATGAACAACAAAACACGAAACGTTTCTATCATTTGGCTGACTTGGCACTGGATGAGCGTGAACATGCAACGATCTATTTCTTGAAATGGTTTATTGATGAGCAAGTAGAAGAGGAAGCACTCTTTAGCAACATCATTAGCAAACTGAAACGAATAGATAAAGATAGCAACGCCTTCTACATGCTGGATGCAGAATTTGCAGCACGTACTTTTACAGCTCCTGCTGAATAAGTTGAGTTGTGAAGCCCAGAAGCCTGAGAAATCAGGCTTTTTTTATTTTATGGATGAAGGCAGTTTAATGGCAAGCAGTTTATTATCCGTTCGGATCATCAGCATGCTTCCGGTTTTAAGCGAAGGAGCAAAGTTTCGAGAGCCGGTATTCACAGTGAAAATAGGCTTCAAAGTCAACATGTCATAGGCGTGAAATAGGCCATCGGATTGTCCGCTATAAACCACATTTCCGAAAAGATCCGTCTGAACTACAGGATTCTCACCAATATTAAGGTCGACGAGTTGTCCTGTTCCTAGTTTAAGTGCGGATATCGTACCTTTATCATAATTTTGAAATAACATTCTTTGCTGATAGACTTGGTTCAACGGTATGTCCTTTTCTCTGATCATCGAAGCCCAGGTTTGAATCGGTTTGCCGTCTGCTGAATAATTCCAAAAATCATATTTCACAAACTTACTGCCCTGAAAGATATAGAAGTCGTTTCCATCCAAGAATGCAGTCCCATTTACGCCACCATAACTAAATACCCCATCTTTATTCTCGGTATCTGTCCATTTATATAAACGTTCTCCCTTTAATTCACCAGTCTTTACGTTGAACACGGATACTTTGACATTACGATTTACAGCATCATCATCCATCATTAACGTATTGGTAATAGAGTAGAGAAGCCCATCCTTTACTGCCAGTGGCCACCATTGACGGCTATGGTCCCATAGTTTTTTGCCTGTGAGACTGTCATAAGCGGCAAGTCCGGCAGTTGTTAAGGCACCCTGAGAGAGATAACTTCGAATAATAACCCCGTCGGTTTCCATAAGATTCGATAAGCCTGTAAAGTTATTACTCTCCACCGCAGCCTTCCATTTGATCTTTCCGTTGACGGCATCAACGGCTGCAAGTTGAGTTTCCTGTGTAACATAAATAGTGGTGCCTAAACGTTGTATACTAGTTGCTTTAGGTAATGCTACAGCTGCTGACCATGCTTTTTTGCCTGCCTCATTAACGGCATATAAGGAGCCACTTTGGGTCAGTCCATAGATAAATCCATTACTGTACGTGAACATCGGGGCTAATGCATTTCCGAATTCCCACATTTTTTTACCTGTTGCAGCATTCAATGCGACTAATTTTTCATTCCGCTGCAAAGCAAAGACCTTCCCATTCTCCGCTAGTGCTGTAACATTCTGCTCAGTGACTCTACCTTCTTTTAGGAAGGCTAACGGTGCTGACCATACCGGTGCAAGAATAGGCGCTTTGATCTCATTGTAAAAGGGATTGCTTGTACTAATGACTGCTTGTTCCGCAGAAATGACGGATAATGTTCCATTGTAAGCTAATGGGGATGCAATACTAGCAACAGCTAAAACTTTAATCATGGTCTTGTGCAAAGACTGAGTCATCGTTCCACGCCCCTCAAAATTAGTGTTTACTATAATTAGACATTTCAAATGGCAAAAAGTTACTATACCAATAGAACAAGCTTAATCGACTTCGGCAACTTATACTTTCTTATAATTTGGAAGTAAAGTTGAACAAAGGCAAACTATGTTACACTCCGCAAAACAGTTATGACCTAGCAACTCTATTTGACGGAGGGAACTATTACGCCTCTTAGCAACACTGTTTCTCTAGACCCACCCGAATCTTGGAGTGTAGTATAGAACAATACTATTCTTTGGGGGTTCTTTTTTTTGGAAAATTACAACGACATCAAACAAGGTGAAAAAGGAGCTTGGCTAAGCATAGTTGCTTATATCTTCTTATCCGCCATCAAATTGTTCATTGGTACGGTCTCGGGATCTCAAGCGCTGCTTGCGGACGGTCTGAACAACAGCACGGATATTATCGCTTCTATCGCCGTACTAATCGGCCTCAAGATCTCCAGAAGACCGCCGGATTCCAATCACAGCTACGGGCATTTCAGAGCGGAGACCGTGGCATCCTTAATTGCTTCGTTCATTATGATTGTGGTAGGACTTCAAGTGTTGTACCAGGGTGTGAATAAATTTATCCAACCGGAATTGGAAAGTCCAGATCTTATGGCAGCGTGGACGGCAGTCTTTTGTGCTGTAATCATGATGGGCGTGTATATGTATAACATTAGACTGGCCCGCTCCATTAATAGTAACGCTATGCGAGCCGTTGCACTAGATAATCGATCGGATGCTTTAGTTAGTATTGGCGCATTTGTCGGAATTGTGGCTTCTGGATTTGGGATACCATGGCTTGATCCACTTACAGCGATTATTGTCGGCCTGATCATCTGCAAGACGGCATGGGATATCTTTAGTAAAGCAACACATGACTTAACGGACGGTTTTGATGCGGAAGAGCTTGAACTGATGAAAGAAACCGTTGCTGAAGTGGACGGCGTTCAATCTATTAAAGATATCAAAGCCCGCATCCATGGGAATAACGTGCTAGTGGATACAACTGTATTAGTAGACTCTGAGCTTAGTGTGGTGCAGAGCCATGATATTACGGAAGAAATTGAAGAACAATTGAAGGACCGACACCAAGTTTCGAATGTGCTTGTCCACATAGAACCGGTAATGAAGTAGAAGTAGACTCAGAAGTGTGACTTTCCTTGGATGAATATGGGATTTCCTCTGTGATGTTGTTAATAGATCTTTTGTGCAGAAAGGTGGAAAATTAGTTGTATTTATCGATATGTAAATTTCAGGAAATGGAATGGTGATTTCGTGATTGAGTGGAAGGATTCATATGATATCGGTGTAGAGAAAATAGACTGTCAGCACAGACAGTTGCTAGCGAAATTGAACGAATTTTTTGATGCTTGCAGTAAGCAGCAGGGGAAAGAAAAGATCGAAGAAACGCTGAAATTCTTGAAGGAATATACCATTGAGCATTTTAGCAATGAAGAACAATTGATGGAAGAGATCGATTTTCCTGAATTGGCGGAACATCGTCAGACGCATGCTGATTTTGTAAAAGCCGTTCTTGAATTGGAAGAAACCATTAAAACTAAGGGAGTTTCCGTTCTCTCGACAATTAAGCTTAACCGTACGTTGACCGATTGGCTTCTGAATCACATTAATAAATGCGATAAGCTAATTGGTGAGTGTATGGCCACACGGGATAGAGCGGTATAACTTAAACCCCCAAAGAAAATGCCGACGGGCATTTTCTTTTTTTTTGACAGGGAATGTGATAAGAAATTGTGGTATGTTATTTGCTCCGTTTTCCGAAGACAGCACCGGAATTTATACTGGGTTAACGGTTTGTGTTATGATTTGAGATAAGACATATAGAGTTAGTATAGTAAAGGGAGTGGAATGATGAAAACATTACGAATGTTAGCTTCAGGGTTTGCTATGCTGCTTATTCTGGGCCTTGTTAATTTTTACATTGGGTATCATGGATGGTTGCTGGTTCATGAATGGTTTTCAGGTGCTTCCTTAGCTTTGTTCTGGACAGTATTCCTGCTTGTGGCCTTTGCGTATGTCGTTGGAATGATACCATGGCCTACAATTGTGAAGCCGTTAGCTAGATTCTTTAAAGTGATCGGATCGTATTATCTAGCCTGTATGGAATTTGCTATTATCATGTTGCCGTTAGCTGATCTGTTGTATGTACTGCTGGGCTGGATGGGTGTTGATCGAACGCACTACATCTCAGAAGCGGGAGTTACGCTACTGATATTACTCATAGTTTTTCTAGTCTGGGGTTCGATTAATGCTTGGAGTACAGTAATCCGTACGCATCCCATTCCCATCGATAAATCCATAGGAACCAGTACACCATTAACCATCGCGGTTGCATCCGATCTGCATTTAGGAAATATCGTCGGTAATCGCCATCTCAAAAAAATGGTTGCACAAATGAACGCTATGAAGCCTGATGTGATTTTGCTGGCTGGGGATGTACTTGACGATAGTATAGAGCCTTTTATTCGCAACGGTATGAGTGAACAGCTCAAGCAATTAAAAGCACGTCATGGTGTCTACGCAGTGCTGGGCAATCACGAATATTACGGTGGTTCGATTAAAGAATATACCGATTTAATGAGTAGCATAGGCATTAAAGTCTTACAGGATGAGGTTGAAGAAGTAGCTGGAACGTATATTGTGGGTCGAAAAGATAAAACTGCCGAAACAATGGAAGCCGGTGGCAGAATGAGTGTAAGCTCTTTATTGAATGGTCTCGATCTTACACGTCCTGTAATCATGATGGATCATCAGCCTACCGGTTTTGATGTCGCTGCCCAAGAAGGGGTAGATATTTTGCTCTCCGGTCATACGCATCGTGGACAGATTGCGCCTAATCACTGGATCACTAAACGGTTATTCGAACTGGACTGGGGTTATCTTCGTAAAGATAACTTGCATGTGGTTGTTTCCTCTGGTTATGGGACATGGGGACCTCCAATCCGATTAGCCAGCCGTTCGGAGATCATTAAACTTGAAGTAGTCTTAGAAGGGACTAAACAATATAGTGAAGAAGCCGTGTCTACAAAGACGGTACTAATCTAACTGAGAAATTAAATGATAAGAAGCTGTCTTAACCCGTGGAATTATTCTGCGAGATGAGGCAGCTTCTTTTTTTGACAATTAGATGAGCGTGTAGTATTGTTTGTTTGTGATAGTTAAGCACTTAACTAAATTGGAGTTGGAAAATCTATGAATGAACATTTGCAACCGTTCGTTTTGAAGCAGCCGCTGCATACTCAGGTTTTTTTTACTTTAGTCCATACTACTGCAAGCTTGGTTTCTGTCTCTGATAAATATTGGCAGTCTAAAGGATTAAATGGCGCAAGAATTCGTATCTTGGTAGAAATATCTAAACAGGGTGGAACAATTCTGCCTTCTACATTGGCTCACAATATTGGTGTCACAAAAGCTAATATTAGTCTTTTGCTGACCCCCCTAGAGAAAGATGGTTGGATCACCCGTTCGAATCATACACAGGATGGTCGAAAAAGCGTTATTTCGATCACGGGTGAAGGTCAGCGATTACTCCTAGAACATCTTCCCGGAAATCGTGAAGTGATCGCTGAACGTATGCAGGGACTGGATGAACAAGAGCTTCGACAACTCATCGTTTTATTAGATAAGCTTAATAATAGCTAGCTATAATGTTGCGGTCTCGAATTCAAGGAAAGGGAAGGGTGGAGTGTAATGTCAATTATGGTTACTGGGGCTACGGGGCAATTAGGGAGTTTGATTATGGAGAATCTTTTACAGCTTGTTCCGTCTAGTCAGATTATCGCATGTGTCCGTGATCTAGAGAAAGCAAAGGATCTTTTGGAAAAAGGGGTTGAGATTCGCTTTGGCGATTATGACCAGCCTGATTCCCTGGTGGAAGCTTTTTCAGGAGTTGCAAATTTGTTGTTCATCTCTAGTTCACATCCCGATGATAACGTCAGATTGATTCAACATTCTGAGGTCGTTAATGTTGCATTAAAGGCCGGGGTAAAGCATTTGCTGTATACAGGCTTTGCATTTCCACCAAAAGGACAAATTCCAGCGAATCATGTTCACCTACTTACAGAGCAGATGATTCTTAAATCAGGGATTGACTATACATTTCTCCGCAACGCTTTGTATATGGATTTTATAAATGTACTAGGTCTGAAAGAGGCGATCCAAAACGGTGAGCTAATCACCTATCCAGGGAACTGGTTATTTAATTCGGTGACACGAAAGGATCTCGCTTTAGCAACAGCAGTCGTGCTTACCACTACAGGGCATCATAATCAGATTTATGAATTAGCTGCACCACGCTCTTGGGATTTCGACGAACTTGCGGAGATATTATCAGAGCTATCGGGAACAAGGATTGTTCATCGGCAGGATTCAAACATTCAGCACTGGATTTATTCATTTCTTGCGAAGTTAGATACAGCTTCTACTTCAAATGATATGGAGAGACTAATGGGACGGCCTGTTACCACATTGAAGGAGAGCATAGTCACTTTCCTTCAGAATGAATAGCGATATTGAATAATTCAATTATATAGTGGTTCGATCTAAAGTGAGTAAATAATTATATTTACTGGCATGTTTTAATTCATCTAAAATAATCCCATATACAGTATCGCGATAAACTCCAACAGGCAGACCAAACCATATTTCGCGGTACTTTTCTACAGCAGCCAGTTCACCTTGGAGTGCTTTCTCTAATCCTTCTTCATAGGAACTGATCCGTTGATATTGTTCACTACTAATTCCAGTGATATCTTGACCAGTAATTTCTTTGAACATCCCGCGGAACATGGAGTTGTGACCCCGTTCGTCATCTCGTATTGAGGTGATGATGGAGGCTTGCTCGGAATTTGGGGCCAGTTTGATAAGTTCATCATAGAAAAGCTCATCATTTCGTTCACCTTGCACAGCTTCTTTGATTAAATTTAATGCTTGAGGAAGAGAGGTTGCCCAGATAGGTTTGAAATCAGATCTATTCTGAGATAAGGGTGTCCAATACATTTTTTTATTAACCTCCTGATTTGCACATTATAATTAGGAGTAGTATATGAGCGAATGCCCGGTATGTTCACTTTTTTTCTTTAGTTGTTCTAACCCTTTAAAGTTGATACTATGGGTTCATCCGTAATTCAGGGAGTGTAAATGATGAAGAAGATTTTAATAGCAGATGACGATAGCAATATTCGGACTTTATTGAAGCATGTATTGACCAGAGAAGGTTATCAAGTCATGGAGGCCGTCGATGGTCGGGATGCGATACATAAACTGCAAGAAAGTATTGCCGATTTAGCCATAGTGGATGTAATGATGCCGCATGTGGATGGATTAGAGCTATGCCAGCATATAAGAGAAACGTATGATATACCGATCATTTTGCTGACAGCTAGGCAGCAGCTTAGTGATAAAGAGCAAGGCTATTTACGGGGAACAGATGATTATGTAACGAAGCCATTCGAGCCTGAAGAATTGTTGTTTCGGATTAAAGCTTTATTTCGGCGGTATTCCATCGCTTCGGATGATCGGATTCGCTTGAATTCACTTGTGATCGATCGTAAAAATTATGAGATCACGGATGGCGATGAAGTTCTCCTGCTGCCGGTAAAGGAATTTGAACTACTAGCGCAACTGGCACAATATCCAGGCAGACTATATTCACGCAGTGAGTTGATTGAATTAGTATGGGGAATGGATTATGAAGGTGATGAACGTACGGTGGATGTGCACATCAAGCGATTACGTCAGCGGTTTCTGGATTATCAGGATGATTTTGTGATTCGGACGGTAAGGGGAATCGGATATAAATTGGAGATGGTGAATTCGTGAAGTCCTTGTATGTGAGGATGTGCATTCTTTTTTGTTCGGCCATTGTTGTGAGCAGTCTTCTTGGTTTCTTGGTATCTAATATTTATTATCAAGCTCAGATTAAATCTCAGAACGATGCCAAGCTTACGGGGATGGCTATTGAAATCCAGCAGTTTGCGGAGACTCACCCGGATTCTATGGAGGATTATCTGCAAAGTGTAGCCAAGCTGGGTTATAAAATCTATCTAACCGATGCAGAAGGTCAATCCCGATTCTACGGCAAGCCTTTTCGGAAAGAGGATCTAGATAAGCAACAGTTAGAAAAAGTACTGAATGGACAAGTGTATCATGGTGTAGAAGAGTTTCCTGATAGTGCATTTATTACAGGGTTTTTTGATAACCAATTAAGCAATACGATAGGTGTGCCAATCGAAGTCAATAATGAGACCTTCGCGTTATTCATGCGTCCGGATGCAGAGGTTCAATTCGGTGAGCTGCGCGTATTTTTTGCTGTTATTATCGGGTTTACCGTATTGTTCAGTCTGGGATTCGTAATGATCAGCGTATTACATGTGGTCAGACCTATTACACGTTTAACAACGGCAACTAAGCGGATTTCAAAAGGTAGATATGATATTAAACTAAATACTTGGCGCAGGGATGAGATTGGTCAGTTAGCCTCACACTTTATGATTATGAGCCGTGAGCTGGAACGGACCAATCGTGCGCGTCAAGAGTTTGTTGCGAATGTGTCGCATGAAATCGAATCGCCATTAACTTCTATTCAAGGGTTTGCCCAAACCCTTAAAGATCCTACATTACCAGAGGATGAACGGATAGAGTACCTCAATATTATTGATCAAGAAAGCCATCGTCTATCGATGCTTAGTAAACAGCTGCTAACGTTATCTTCCCTCGATTATGATCCGGATTCCTTGCAGAAGAAGCCTATAGATTTGCGTGCACAGCTTCGGCAGGTTGTACAAATCATGGAGTGGAGATTAACAGAGAAGCAATTAGCGGTTCGTTTAAGTCTTGCGGACATTCGCGTACATGGCGATTCCAATCTGTTGTATCAGGTGTGGATGAACCTCATTACTAATGCTATCAAATATACACCTGCTGAGGGATCCATTATGATTTCCGCAAAACTTGACGAAGGGAATTGTGTTGTAACCTTTTCGGATACTGGGGAAGGTATTCCTGCTGAGGAATTACCACTCATCTTTGACCGTTTTTATAAAGTTGACCGGGCACGGACACGAGAAACACATAGTAGCGGACTTGGACTTGCGATTACGCAAAAGATTGTAGAGACACATAACGGAACCATAGAAGTATCCAGTACAGTTGGCAAAGGCACGACCTTTACTGTTACTCTTCCTCTTTTGTAACTGGTTATTCATACTCCGTTCATTTTCATCTTCTAAACTGTGACTATACAGATTAGAAGGAGTGGTAATATGTTTCTAGCCTTAAGAGAAATGCGACATTCTAAAGCCAGATACCTGTTGATAATGGTAATCATGTTATTGGTTTCCTTTCTTGTACTTTTCGTAACGGGACTGGCCAGAGGATTAGCGTATGCTAATATCTCAGCAATAGAGAATATGCCGGCAAACTATTACGTGGTGCAGAAGGATGCGGATCAGACGTTTAGACGTTCTCAGTTAACGGATGCGGAGCTGGGTAGTGTTCGAGCAGTAGTAGGAGATAATAATGCTTCATCACTTGCTTTACAGATGAGTACAGTGACTACGAACGATACGGATACTAAAGCAGACGTAACTTTTTTTGCAGTTGATATGAACGGTTTACTGGCTCCAAAAGTGATTGAAGGTGACAAGATTACGAATGATACGCAGGGAAGTGTCATCGTTGATCGTGACTTGGAACAGTCGGGCATTAAGATTGGTAGTACGATCCAAGATCAGGCGACTGGGAAGGAATTTAAAGTTACAGGATATGTTGAGAATAGCTCATACAGCCATACCCCAGTAGTCTATATTAACAATAAAGATTGGCAGGAAATGAGACAAGGTGTTAACCAAGGTAGTGAGGCTACATCAGGAGCGCCTTTTAATGTAATTGCGCTTAATGCAAACGCAGGGCAAGTGGATAAGATCTCTGCTAGTACGAAAAATGTGGAAGTGATTACGCAAAAAGAAGCGATTTCTAATATTCCGGGTTATTCATCAGAACAAGGTTCACTGCTTATGATGATTGCCTTCCTGTTCGTAATCGCCGGGTTTGTTCTGGCTGTATTCTTCTATGTCATTACCATTCAGAAAACAAGCCAGTTTGGAATTCTGAAAGCCATGGGTACAAAAATGTCTTACTTGGCTTGGAGCGTTGTAGGGCAGGTCATGATATTGGCTATTGCAAGTCTAAGCATTAGCTTGCTGCTTACCTTTGGAATGAATCAGGTACTACCAGACACTATGCCGTTCCAACTGGAACCTTCTACGATTCTATTAACCAGCGGTTTGTTCGTTGGGATGTCTCTTTTAGGATCACTCATTTCTGTCGCTAAAGTGGCAAAAGTTGATGCATTAGAAGCAATTGGGAGGGCTGGGGCATGAGTACTACTAAATTATTGATGAAGCAAGTGACCAAGACGTATGGAGACGGCGATACAACGGTATCTGTTCTGAACAATTTGAATCTTATAGTCAATGAAGGGGAATTCGTCGCCGTCCTTGGGCCTTCGGGAACAGGGAAGAGTACATTCCTTTCAGCAGCGGGAGCACTTCTTACGCCTTCCAGTGGTGAGATTTTCATAGATGGAGAATCGCTTACTGACAAAAGTAAAAGCGAGCTGACTGAGCTTCGTTTAGAGAAGATAGGCTTTATGTTCCAAAGTGCACAGCTACTGCCTTATTTGAAAGTTGAGGAGCAACTTCTCTTTGTAGCTAAACAAGCGAAGATGAGTGCTAAAGAAGCTAAAGAACGGGCAGCAGATTTGATGAAGCGTCTGGATATCTGGAAACGTCGGAACCATTATCCTGAGCAGTTATCTGGCGGCGAGAAGCAGCGTGTAGCCATTGCAAGAGCATGGATGAATAAACCTGCGATCTTGTTTGCAGATGAACCGACAGCAAGTTTAGATTTCAAACGGGGCAGAGAAGTCGTGCGAATGATTGCTGACGAAGTTAAGAGTGAAGGCAAGGCTGCTGTAATGGTCACTCATGATGAACGGATGCTTGAATGGTGCGACCGCGTGCTGCATCTGGAAGATGGACATTTGGTTGAACATGAGTTAAGCAAAATTTAGTAGAAAAAAGATTCATGCCTTGAATGGCATGAATCTTTTTTTGTGTGTGAGAAATAGACTGTCCTTATTTGTCAGCTATGGTAACTTGGCCTGAGCCATATGTGTCAAACCAGCCTTTAATTGTGTTGAAATCGCTACTGAATGACAGTGCCAGTTCTAGTAGAATTCGGGCATGTGCTGCGTTCAGGTTGTCTCCGGCAATTATGCCGTCACTTGATGTATAGTTAGAACCGGAACCCGTACGAGTGGTAGCTACGAAGATCACTCCGTTTTCCTTAATAGCCTTTGTACGAGCTTCTCCCATCGCTTTGGATACGCCACCGGCCCCTGTGCCTGAAGTAACGATACCTTTTGCTCCGTCTTGGACGAAACCTTTAATTGCTCCTGCACCCGCATCTTGGTAGGCATAAGCAATTTCAACTTTCGGCATATCGCTGCTCTTAATCTTAGTTAGATCGAATGGTGTTGCCCATTTGTCAGCGGTCAATAGCGCTCTGGAGTTCGCACGATATATTCTAATATTATTTTCATCGATATATCCGAGGATACCTAGTTGCGGACTTTCAAAAGTGTCAGTACGATAGGCATTCGTCTTGGTAACCTCTCTAGCTGTATGAATCTCGTCATTTAACATGAGTACAGTACCGTAATATTTCGTTTTTCCACTAGCAGCTAGTTTAATAGCATTGAATAGATTAGCCTGAGCGTCACTTCCGATAACAGTCCATGGACGCATAGAACCAGTTACCACGACAGGTTTGGAGCTGCGAACAGTAAGATCTAGGAAATAAGCAATCTCCTCCATCGTATCTGTACCTGTAGTAACAACGATACCGTCTTGGGTCTCTAGAGCTTTATCTACTTTTAAGGAGAGATCATATAGTTGTTGCATGGTATAAGAGCCAGAGCCTGCATTCCCGAATTGATAGCTAGTTACATCGGCGAACTTTTTAAGGTTAGGCAGCGCCTTGACCATATCCTCCATTAACAAAGTCCCGGCTTTATAATTCTGAAAGCTGGTCTCATCCACAGATTTACCGGCAATCGTACCACCGGTTGCTATGACTTGGACCTTTGGAAGCTTAACCGTTCCTTCAATCGTTTGGGTAACCTCTGAAGCGTAAGTGGTAGAAACGGGAAGCATTGTTGAAGCGGAGAAGAGTAGTGTGAAAGTGAGTCCAGCGGCAACAGTAGTTTTGGCGAGCTTTGATTGTAATCCATTCATAGATGTAGCCTCCCATTTGAGTATGTACTTTCACTTATATGTTATTTTATATTACATATAGGTGGTTCGTGATTGGATTATATCTATGAATATAATATTACGACAAGTTTACTTACATGCTGATAAAACGCTTAAATCTCCTAATTTTGCCGATTTTCTATCTATTACTTATATATTCTATGCATTTTATTAATCAACTTTTGAAGTAAAATATAATAGTTGTGTTATATTTTATAACATTAAACTTGCGAGGTTTATGAATCTAATAAATAACAAAATGCCGGACTATCTTTGTGAGATTGTCCGGCGTTGCTAATCTATAAATTTGCTGCCGAAACTTTCTCGGCGGCCTGACTACATGTCTTTTCTAGAGACGAGTAGTTTTTGTATAAACACATTGGTGGCCATGGAGGAGGAACTTTCTTTATGGCGGATGATAGAAAATTGTCTTTCAAAATGGTGATGTCTGATGGGAAGTTCATAGATTTCACCACATGCTAATTCTTTACGCACAATCCATCTGGAGAGCATAGCGATTCCCAAACCGGAGGAGACCGCTTCTTTAACTCCTTGACTACTGTTGAAAACATATGATCTTTTGACAAATATCTCTTCTTCTTGAATGAAATGATCACTAAAAGCACGCGTTCCAGAGCCAGGCTCTCTCAGTACCCAAACCTGATTTTGCAGCATGCTTTGCTCGACAGCCCCCCTTTTTGACAAAGGGTGATCGGCAGGGGAGACGATAATCATCTCATCCTTCATGTAAGGTGTGACGATCAGATCATTCTCATGGGCTTCTCCTTCGATAAAGCCTATGTCCAATTCATTAGATCTTACACCACCAATAATTTCTTCGGTATTACCGATTGTCACTTGAAGCTTAACTTGCGGGTACTGATTTGCAAATTCCGCAAGTCTTGAGGGTAATATATATTCTCCAATTGTAAAGCTCGCTCCAATATGTATACTGCCAGTTACCTCATCCTGTAGCATTTGTATTTCCTGATGAGCTTCTTCAAAGTGGGCCAATATTTGCTTGGCGTGTTTATAAAGAATTGCACCTGCTTCGGTTAATCTCACTTGTTTCGGAGACCGGTGCAGAAGCTTTGCGCCTAGTTCATTCTCAAGATTCCGGATATGTAGACTGACACCGGGTTGAGAAAGATTTAGTAATTCTCCTGCTTTAGAGAAATGGCTTTGCTCAGCTACAGTAACGAATACCCGTAATGTATCAACAATCATAAAAATCCCTCTCTGTAAGTCCCAAATGTATTAAATTTTCTTATCAAGTACGAACTGAGCTTTTATTTGTGAGAATCCAATTCGTGTGTAAAAACGTACGGCATCTTCCCTAGTTTGGTTTGTACGAACTCTTAATTTGTTCACTCCAATTTGTGCTGCCCAGCATTCACAGGCTTCAACAAGTTGTTTACCGGTCCCTACTCCGCGATGTTGCTGATCGACCACTAAACCACCAATCTCAACAAAGGGTGGAGATTCAATTAACAATCGCACACTGGCATGAATCCATCCTATTAATTGCCTATCCGACTCTGCTACATAAATAACATGATCTTTACGATTACTTATCTCTGGAATTCTTTCTTCTAGTTGCTCGATATTTAAAGGATAACCGAGTTCACTGGATAGTCTTGCAATCTCTTGAGTATCGTCTATTGTTGCTGTTCTAATAAGTATGTTCATTCACCGCCTTAAAATGAAGTAAGTCTTTATTATATTTCATCTTGTACAGAGGAACACTCTAATAAGCTACTTTGTACTATTCCGATAAGCGGATGGGGAAAGACCCATTGTCTTTTTAAAATACTTAGAGAAATGAGCTAATTCCATGCCGACTTGCTCCGCAATATCCGAAATGCTGAAATCTGTGTAAGAAAGCTGTCTTTTGGCATGCTCCATACGTTTCAATTGAACATAGTGCATAGGAGTCACCCCCATGAATCTTTTGAAATAAGGAATGAAATAGTTCGGGTGGAGGTGGACAAGCTCTGCTAAGTCATCAATCTCTATGGGCTTATTCAGATATTTATCGATGTAATGGAGCACATGAGCCAGCTTGCCTTGGTCACCGGTGTGTATGAATTGAGTCATAAAGTCTGTATCACTACTATCGCTCGATTCTAGACAAGTGGCTATGAGATTGAGCAAACACGCTTGCGTGCGCAGGATAGATAGAACGTCGTCCTTTTGAAATTGTTCGATCATCTCTATGAAGATTGTCCTTATTGAATCTGGATTAGGTGAATCGCAGATGTATAATTTTTTCTCTGCATGGAATAAGGGCCACTCCCCAATATCAGCATCAAAGTGGCAATAATAACGGATATATGGATCATCAATAGAAGTTTCGGTAGTTTGTGTGCTCCCCGCAGGCATGATCATAAGCTGACCCGGTTTCGGATAATAGGTAATCCCGTTAATAATAACTTTTCCCATGCCCCCGTCTATATAATACAGCCGATTAAAAGCGGGTGTTTCCAGCGTGCGGTTCCATCCGGGATATCTGTTACTCAGTTGGGCATGGGTCACAGTAACCTTGAGATTCTGCAGGAGACGTCCTGATAAGTTACCTGGGTTGTTCATCATCTAACTCCTTTAACGCTCGTATATCCTCATTATAACGGTTCTATTTAACTAAAACATCTTACTTAAATACAAATATACCTTAATTTCAATCATGTTCATGTCCATAAATTAAGTATATCCTCTAAGCATAACCACTAATAAGGAAGTGACCAGAGATGACTACAGTTCGTTATGGAATTATTGGCATTGGAAATATGGGAACGGCACATGCGCAAAGTCTGCTGAGTGAAATTAAGGGGGCCGAACTTACTGCCGTATGTGATATAAGAGAAGAACGTTTGAAATGGGCTGAAGAGCAATTACCAGAGAACGTAAGGAAGTATTCTACTCCGAAAGAATTATTCGAATCACGTATCATGGATGCAGTATTAATCTGTACTCCGCATTATGATCACCCTACACTTGCAATCGAAGCTTTTCAGCATGGTTATCATGTACTAGTGGAGAAGCCTGCAGGTGTTTATACGAAAGCTGTTCAACAGATGAATGATGCTGCAGCGAAGTCTGATCGCAAATTTGGAATGATGTACAATCAGCGTACTAATCCTTTGTATCAGAAGCTGAGAGATCTTATTCAGTCTGGTGAATTAGGTGAGATCCGGCGGACGAATTGGATCATTACCGACTGGTATCGATCGCAGAATTATTACAACTCCGGTGGCTGGCGTGCTACATGGGCGGGTGAAGGTGGCGGAGTATTACTTAATCAGGATCCGCATCAGTTAGATTTATGGCAGTGGACAACAGGCATGATGCCGAAGCGGATAAGAGCATTTTGCCACTTTGGAAAATATCGCAACATTGAGGTTGAAGATGATGTAACCGCTTATGTGGAATATGAGAATGGAGCTACGGGTTTGTTTATTACTACAACTGGAGAGGCACCGGGGACCAATCGTTTTGAAATCAATGGCGATAATGGGAAAATCGTAGTGGAAGACGGGAAGCTGACCTTTTGGCGTTTACGTACACCTGAGCCTCAGTTCAACGCAGAATTCACAGGAGGATTCGGTAGTCCAGAGTGTTGGAAATGTGAGATTCCTGTAGAAAATGGCGGAGGGGAGCAACATAAAGGGATTCTACGGAACTTTACGAATGCCATTTTACATGATGAGGTATTACTTGCTCCCGGGGAGGAAGGGATTAAGGGACTAACCCTTTCAAATGCCATGTATTTATCGGCTTGGACGGACAATTGGGTGGAGCTTCCGATAGATTCGGATTTATTCTATGAGAAACTAATGGAAAAAGTAAAAAATTCGACTTTCCAAAAGGAAACCTCAGAATCTAAAACATTGAATGTTAAAGGAACTCATTAAATCGAAGGAGAGAGGTTAAAGCCTATGAAACGTTCAACGATTGCGGCACAAATGTACACATTGCGTGATTTTACTCAAACGGCGGAGGATTTAAGAACAACTTTTCAAAAGGTATCAGCAATGGGTTATGAGAGTATTCAGATTTCATCCATCGGACCGATTGATCCGAAACTAGTCAAAAAATATGCGGATGAAGCAGGGCTGGCCATATGTGCGACTCATGTGTCATGGGAGCGGTTAGTGAATGATCTGGACGCTCTTGCCGCAGAGCATAAGCTGTGGAATTGCAAATACATTGGACTTGGAAGTTTACCGGAAGAATTTCGTACTGGAATTGAAAGCTACCGGAAATTCGCAAAATTGATATCTGAAATGGCAATAACACTCAAAGAACAACACGGTCTGCAATTTGTTTATCATAATCATGATTTTGAATTTGAACGTTTTGACGGTATTACTGGAATGGAAGTATTGCTCAATGAGACGGACCCTGCAGTTGGTTTCATTCTTGATCTATATTGGGTTCAGGCAGGCGGGGCAAGTCCAGTGGAATGGATACGTAAAGTTGAAGGCAGAATGCAGGTCGTGCATTTAAAGGATATGGCGATTATAGACAGACAGCAAGTCTTTGCTGAGATCGGTGAAGGAAATATGAACTACGGTGAGATTATTACAGCTTGCCGTAGAACAGGTGTTGAATGGTATGTAGTAGAGCAAGATGTTTGCCGTCGTGATCCTTTTGAGAGTCTGGAGATTAGTCTGCGCTATCTGCTTAATCTTTTATAGTATCACTTAGAAGCCATTAGGAGGATTCTGATGAATAGAAAAGATGGAATGAACTATGCCCCCACGTATGAAGCTAAACCAATAGTAAAGCCAGGTGAATTCATCTTCGCTGCGATTGCACTAGATCACGGTCATATTTACGGAATGTGTAACGGGCTCGTTGAGGCAGGGGCAGAGTTGAAATGGGTATATGATCCGGATGATGAGAAAGTTAGAGCTTTCATAGCCAAATATCCTGGAGCTAGGGCTGCTGAGTCTATGGATGAAATATTGGGGGATCCAGAGGTTCGCTTAATTGCGGCGGCAGCTGTTCCTTCAGAGAGAGGACCTTTAGGAAATAAGGTTATGGCTCATGGGAAGGATTATTTTACGGATAAGACCCCTTTTACAACACTTGAACAACTGGATGATGCTAGAGCTATGGTCGCAGCAACCAATAAAAAGTACATGGTTTACTATAGTGAACGTCTTCATGTTGAAAGCGCAATCTATGCGGGACAGTTGATCCGCCAGGGGGCGATTGGTCGTGTTCTTCAAGTCATTGGATTAGGACCGCATCGTTTAAATGCTTCTAGTCGACCGGAATGGTTCTTTAAGCGGGATAAATATGGCGGAATCCTAAGTGATATTGGCAGCCATCAAATCGAACAATTTTTGTATTATGCAGATTGTCAGGATGCTTCAATTGTTCACAGTAAGGTAGCTAATTATAATCATCCATCTTACCCTGAATTGGAGGACTTTGGTGATGCGACGCTTGTCGGGGACAATGGTGCAACCCAATATTTTCGAGTAGATTGGTTTACACCTGATGGGCTCGGAACCTGGGGAGATGGACGTACAATGATCATGGGGACTGAAGGCTATATTGAATTGCGAAAATATACTGATGTCGGGCGTTCAAATACAACAGATCATGTGTACTGGGTGAACGGAGAAGGGGAGCATTATGAACATGTGGCTGGAAAAGTTGGTTTTCCGTTCTTTGGTGAGCTTATCCTTGATTGTCTGAACCGGACGGAGCAGGCGATGACACAGGCACATGTCTTTAAGGCTGCTGAACTATGTCTGATGGCTCAAGCTCAAGCGATGAATCTAACCCCTGATCAACTAAAATAGCGAATGGAACGATTATAGGAGGGTGGAATAGATGACTACACTTGGAGCAGCGATTATTGGCTGCGGGGCGATTTATCCTCTCCATGCTAAAGCAATATCAGCTATAACAGATGTAAATCTCCTTACTGTTGTAGATATTGATGTTGATAAAGCTAAACAAGCGGGAATAGAATACGCCTGCCATGTCACTGATGATTATAGGGAAATACTCAATGATAATCGTATTGACGTTGTACATCTCTGTACACCTCATTATCTTCATGCAGAAATGGCTGTAGAGCTATTGCATGCAGGAAAGCATGTGTTAACTGAAAAACCAATCGCCGTTGACCTTCCTTCAGCTAAGCTTATGTTGGATGCAGCGGAAAAGAGTTCAGGCCAGCTTGGTGTGGTGTTCCAGAACCGTTATAATGATGCATCGATCTATATTAAGAAGACGATTGATTCTGGTGCTTTAGGAAAACTGCTTTGTATGAAGGGGATCGTAACCTGGCACCGAAACGAAAGTTATTACAGAGATAGTAACTGGAGAGGAAGATGGTCCACGGAAGGCGGAGGGGTTCTAATTAATCAGACCATTCATACCTTGGACTTACTCCAGTGGTTTGGGGGTGAGATAATCTCTGTGAAAGGCAGTATTACCACGGATGTGCTGGATGATATCATTGAAGTAGAAGATACCGCACATGCTTGCATCGACTTCGCCACTAATGTTCGCGGGTTATTTTATGGTACGAATACCTATCTTGAGAACTCTCCGGTGGAGTTGGAGCTAGTCTTTGAAGAGGGAACGCTTACCCTTCGTAGAGACTACTTGTATCTTTGGAAAGATGGGAAGGAAAGCTTGGTTTGTCAGCCTATTTTCAGTCCTACCGAAGGAAAGTCGTATTGGGGGACTGGGCATAAAAGACTGATTGAGGACTTCTATGACCATATTTTTAGTGGACGAAAGTTTTGGCTTGATGGTTCTGAAGGGATAAAGGCACTGGAGCTTGTGAAGGCTATTTACAGCTCATCGCAGAGGAATAAATAATCATCAATATAGTAAAGCTGTTCCAAAAGTAGATTTATCTACAAATGAGACAGCTTTTTCGTGTTTAGGGACTTCCCACATTTGGTTAAACACTAAGAAGACTACGACTTGCAGAGGAAGATAGATTTGATTAATTCTCCTTAGTGGAATAATCTAAAGTAAGTATAGGTTATTAACAGCAAGATATCTGGAGGGTGCATACAATATGGAGAAAATACTACAGAACATTAGAACGAACACCAAACTAATTTCCATTGTGCAGACCATTGTTTTTATCTTTGTCATATTATACGTACTGATGTTTCTTTCTGGTGGATTATTCACCACCTTTTTTATTATGCTCATTGCTTGTTTTGTTAGTGTGATCGCTGCTTTACTCATGCTAATTCGAAAAAGCTTCTTATGGACAATTGTTGATCTTGCTGCTGCGGGCAGTATGTTCATTTATTTTATTTATAATGCTTAACTGTTATTAATCCTTGCAAGAAGCGGGTTTATGGCTGTAGCTTAAGTTCCTTAACCTGGAGGACTTATTTCTCTCTTTTTTGCAAGCTTTTAAATAATTTATTTTTTTCATATAATAGTAGATATTAAATTTATAAATAATTGTAATACACTCGGATAAGGGTATAATTGAGACAGAAAAGGTGTGACGCCTAAGAAGGAGCGCCCACATCCTTTCTGCAAAATTCAGGGGATAAGGATGGTAATAATGGGCAAAAGTGCAACTGAAACAGACGTCATTTTAATTGGTGCTGGAATCATGAGTGCGACTTTAGGAACACTTTTAAAAGAATTAGTGCCGGATTGGAAGATTAAAGTGTTTGAAAAGCTCGAAAATGCAGGTGAGGAAAGCTCGAATGAATGGAATAATGCAGGAACTGGACATGCGGCGCTCTGCGAGCTTAACTACACTGTCGAAAAATCCGATGGAACCGTAGATATAAGTAAAGCTATCCAAATTAATGAACAGTTTCGGCTTTCATTGCAATTTTGGTCCTATTTGGTAAATCGTAAGCTGATACATAATCCGCAGGACTTTATCATGCCATTGCCCCATATGAGTTTGGTATTAGGTGAGAAAAATGTTGCTTTTTTGAAGAGAAGATTTGAAGCGCTATCAAAAAATCCTTTGTTTCAGGGAATGGAATTCTCTGATAATTACAGTAAATTAATGGAATGGATACCACTTATTATTAAAGACCGTCCATCGAATGAACCTATAGCAGCAACAAAAATTGACACTGGCACGGATGTTAACTTTGGTGCTTTAACGCGCATTTTATTTGACCATTTAAAGAGTAAGAATGTTGACCTTCATTATAAACATAGTGTGGATGGAATTACACGTACTAGCGATGGCTCGTGGGATTTGAAAGTGAAAAACGACAGCGGAACCATCGAACACCATACTGCAAAATTTGTCTTTGTCGGTGGTGGCGGAGGAAGCCTGCATATCCTGCAAAAGTCCGGAATTCCTGAAGGGAGACATATTGGAGGATTCCCGATTAGCGGAATATTTATGGTGTGTAATAAATCAGAAGTTATCGAGCAGCATCATGCAAAAGTTTACGGGAAAGCTAAGGTTGGAGCGCCTCCTATGTCTGTTCCGCATCTGGACACCAGATTTATAGACAACAAAAAATCATTGCTATTTGGACCGTTTGCCGGCTTTTCACCAAAATTTCTAAAAACCGGTTCAATGTTTGATTTGATAACTTCCGTAAAACCGGATAATCTCCTAACAATGCTGTCGGCAGGTGCAAAGAACATGTCCTTGACCAAATACCTGATCGAGCAAGTGTTGTTATCGAAAGAAAAGCGTATGGAAGAATTACGAGAGTTTATTCCGAATGCTAAAATCGAAGATTGGGATTTAGTCGTAGCAGGCCAACGCGTGCAGGTTATCAAAGATACAGATGACGGCAAAGGAATCCTTCAGTTTGGTACAGAGGTAATTAGCGCAGAAGACGGTTCGATTGCAGCATTACTAGGAGCTTCTCCAGGTGCTTCTACGGCTGTTCACGTGATGCTTGAAGTACTTAATAAATGTTTCCCTCAACATATAAAAGAGTGGGAACCGAAAATTAAAGAAATGATTCCTTCTTATGGCTTATCACTACTGGAAAATCCAGAGCTTTTGCAAGAAGTGCACACATTAACGGCAACTACATTGGGGCTAGGTGGAAAAGAGCGAGTGCATAGTTAAGCAATGATCAATCGCTCGAAAGTATGATAATTGACAGATATTTTCTTCAAGAAAGCCTATGGATTTCATTCATAGGTTTTTTGTTTAGGGAATTCGAAAAAAAAGAAGGGGGAGTGCACATGAAACGAGGCATCATTTTTAAGATTCCTAATGAATACGGGAAAATACTTGGAGATCTATTAAAGCCATTTAATATCGAATCATTCAATTGGTATATAGGTGGCGAGGAGTCTTATTTTATCCAAAACGATACATTAGGGGAGCTCATGTTCCATGAAGACATATATGGTATGGACGGCAGAGTCCTGAAAGAACTGTTGGAGAATAACGAATACTATATCATTTTTGCGAATTTCAAGGCTTTTCTACGAGAGAAGGATGTAATTGATGTTCAGACCTATGAGGAGTTCTTAAATAGTGATTGCCAGCTTGTACTTTTAGTCGTCGATTGTGAATATGCTACAGTTTATTGTAAAGACCAAGGGAAGCTTGAAGCACTGTACCATAACGCAATTTCAAATGGATTTGAAGATGTTCAGTACATTACGAATGAGAATGACTTCAGAACAAGACTATCAATATGGTAGATGGAAACCGTAAGGTTGATTTGACGAACAAATCATTCGTTTGTTACAATGGCCCCATCAATTAGGAAAAGGATGAGGACGATGGTTCGTCGTTTGAAACGGTTTAAGAATGTCGCTACTGTATCAAGCTTCTAAGTATAAATGCTATAAATTACTTAGAAGCGAGGGAAAAGAATGAAACAACAGTTGTTTAACCACTGGTCAGAAACGAAGTATTTAAAGGATATTGTCACCAACCCAATGATTGAGGTAGGGGATTACTCGTACTACTCTGGGTATTACGATAATCATCATTTTGAAGACGGGTGCGTCAGATATCTTTGGGGAGACGAAACGTCAAGAAAGTTATTTAACCCGATCGAAGATTTTGGGTGGCATTTAGATAAATTGATTATAGGAAATTATGTTTGTATTGCAAGTGGTGTAATTATTTTAATGGGTGGAAATCACAATCATCATCCAGAATGGATTACCGTGTATCCTTTTGTGGACCAGATTGAAACCTCTTACGAACCCAAAGGGGATACGATCATAGAAAGTGATGCTTGGATTGGGATGAATGCAATGATTATGCCAGGTGTGAAAATAGGTGAAGGTGCTATTGTTGCGGCAGGCTCGGTTGTTGTAAAAGACGTTCCACCATATACAATAGTAGGTGGCAATCCTGCTAAAGAGATTAGAAAACGATTTACAGATCGTGAAATCGAAAAGTTAAAGGAAATGCGTTGGTTTGATTGGAAACGTGAGAAAATTGAACAAGCTACGTCTATCTTTTCAAGTTCATCGATTGATCAATTATATGAGTTTTATCTAAGGGAAATAAATTCATAACACAATCAGAACAGGCTGCCGAAATTATTCGGCAGCCTGTTCTTTTATCAGTTAAGGCAGTTTAACAATAATTGTTCTTTACCAGATTAATCCTAATTAGTATGATAATATGAATGGGCTCATCTAATCTCTTAGGAGGAAAGTGTGCTAGATATATGAAATATATTGAATTTGGTCTAGGCAATACATGGTTTATTAGAACCGAAACGGAGTTAGAGGATGGAAATGAATTTGAAGAAAAAGGAATTGTGAAACCGGTAAGGTTCCATTCTCTATATTTCAGGATTTGGATTGGTAAAACTGTAGTAGTCCTAGACTTAAAACAAGGTTTTAAAATAAGTAAGAAAAGTTATAACGCGTTTAAGATTATTTTTGGTATAACAAGTCTCTAGAATAAAGGAGCATACATATAACGACAAGATGGAGGAAACTATGGATAAAATATTAAATGAAATAACCAATTTGATAAGCAGTGAGGAAAAAAGAGTTACTATTGGGATTTCGGGTCATGGTGCATCTGGAAAGACAACATTTGCCCATAATCTTTTAAAGCGTCTGGGTCATGAGAAGGTGAATTATATGAATACTGATCCCTATATTATCGGCTCACATCTTAGAAAGTACACTGTAATCGATTATGAATATAGCAATGAACGTCATCGTAATAAAATGACAGCTTGTCATCCTTCTGCTCATAATATATCTGCTCTAGAGAGAGACATCCGAATGATGCGAGATGGTTTAGATTTTTATACAATAGACACCAATTATTTAAAGAGTACAATGATAACTTCACAAAACAGAGTGAATATTGTAGAGGGCATGAGCGTTGCTTTTGCAGACCCGAATTTGTTTGATCTGAAGGTTTACTTATATACGGATGGAGACACTGAATTGATGAGAAGGAGTATACGTGATGTCTCTGAAAGAGGAACAGACATCAAATATTTAAGGAAATCACATGAAGACCGTAGAATTCAATATGAGTTATTTATGCATCCTTTTCATCGAAACTTTGATATCATTATAAAAAATTCCAATGAAGGTTATATTCTTGAAAATGAATGTAGGAGGGAAAAGCCACCGACAAACTAGATGGGTATATTGCAAGGAAGTATAATCAGGTTACGAACCTTGGAAAGTTACTTGATCCATTAGCGGATAAGTTGCCCATTTCTGCTGCGTTGATTCTACTGGTAAGTCAGCAGATGTTATACGCATGGGTTGCTTTAGTTATTGTAGCGAGGGAAGTGATTACGAATATACCTATCAATCAAATCCTAATCTATATTTCACTGGTCATAACTATCTATTCAGGATTTAACTACATAAGAAATAACTATCGTTTTTTAAAATTAGAAGCATGAGCTCGATAAAAAGGTTGCCGAGTAACGCAACCAAATAGATAAAGGCGAATTCTCACTCCATTTCGAGTAAGAATTCGCCTTTTTTCACTGTAAATAAACCCATTGCCCTTGCGTGTGTATGCCAAGTCTAACCTCAAATCCGAACTATTGACACAAAAGTGTATTACACGTATAGTACATAAGTAAGATGTATGAACCACTTAGTACACACACTTAGTATATGGAGTTGGTTGTATGACAGAAGAACAAAAATCAGGTGTCAGCTTTAATATTCGTGAACCGGTATATATTCAAGTTGTCCGTTACTTTAAAGAACAGATTGCTACAGGGCAAATCGGAGCAGGAGACAAGATTCCTTCACGGCGTGAACTGGCATCAGTAATGAAGATTAATGCGAACACGGCACAGAAGGCATATAAGGAAATGGAGGAACAGGGTTTGATCGTAACAGAAGGAAATTCCCCAAGTCGAATTACACAGGATCAGCAAATACTAAGCTCGATTCGTGCTGAATTAATCGAAAGTGCAGTGGATGTATTCATCGGTTCCATTCGAAATATTCAAATTCCAGTTGAAGAACTGGTAGACATCATAAAGACAAAATATACAATAGAGCGATCTCCAGAGGGTGGTGACACAAGATGATCCAAGTGAATCAGATGGTGAAGAATTATGGATTCAAGAAGGTACTAAATGGCGTTAGCTTTACTGCTGCCAAGGGAGAGATCACCTGCCTGATCGGAATCAATGGTGTCGGAAAGTCAACGGTGCTGAAGTCCATCATGGGACTGACACCATACAAAGGTGAAGTCTTAATCGATAATGCATCACTAACACCTGCGATGTATGAGAAAATGACTTTTATTCCAGATTCGTTAACGATGCCCTCCAATATGCGAATTGCTGATTGCTTCAGCTTTATGGCTGACTTTTATCGGAATTGGAACGCTGAACGTGCAGAGGAGTTGCTTAAGTTCTTCCAACTGAGCTCTAAAGATCGCGTATCCTCATTGTCAAAGGGGATGGCTGCGAAGTTAAATTTGTTGCTCGGACTTGCCTTGGATTGTGATTACATCCTAATGGACGAACCGTTCTCGGGGATTGATATGTTCAGCCGCGAGCAAATTACTGATGTGTTCACGAGTGAATTGATCGAGGATCGTGGTGTGATTATTACAACTCATGAAATTAACGATATTGAGCATTTAATTGATAAAGCGGTCTTGCTACAGCACGGGAAGGTAGAACGTGAATTCTACTGTGAAGAAGTTCGCGAGCAAGAAGGTAAGTCCATTACGGACGTAATGAGAGAGGTGTACATAAAATGAGAGCTTTTGTGAAGCTATTGAATTTTGAAATGAACCGATTTGCCAAAATATATATTGGACTCATGTTGCTGACAGTCGCCTTGCAACTTGTAGCAGTCACCCTCGGTGCTAATCATTGGCTGGATTCTGCGAATGAGGCAATGAGAGTGAATCAATGGACCCTTGAGCAATATCACAATGTGACTGGAAATATTCAGCTAAACAGTATGATGTATGCTCGCTATAATGGACTTCTATATTTCGGACCCATATTTTTGAGCATCACAGTGTTGCTGATATATAGCTGCTTCATTTGGTACCGCGACTGGAGAGGTAAAAATACGGTAGTATAACGCCTGCTCACGTTGCCCTCCAATCGGGCGAATTTGTATTTTGCCAAGCTGGTTACGATCTTGCTATTCGCATTTGGACTTGTCGCCCTGCAAATTATCCTTGTTCCACTGGAGCGTTTGATAGCACAGTCGATTCTTCCTGCTGAATTATATCGGAACATCTCGGTATTTGATTTTTTGAAGTATCCTACTGTGCTTAAAGTTCTGGTTCCGCCTTACTTTTCTGAGTTTTTACTATACTATGGACTGGGCATTATTGGCTTGATCGTCTTGTTCACAGTGATTCTAATCGAGCGGAGCTACAGACTGAAAGGGATTGGCTTTATCGTACTATATTTAGCGGTTCTGGCTGGACTAGCCTCAATACCTTTTCTTATGGGTTATAGCAGTTACGATAGCTACTTCTATCCAGGTGAAATCATAGGCGCTTGTCTCGGATTAATAGTGATCATTGTTGGAGGTTCGCTTTGGTACAGCTTGTATCTATTGCGTAAAAAAATATCGGTATAATTGAAGGGGTATGGAGGTTAGGAAATGAGAAAATATATGGTTACCGCCGTTCTTGTAGTGTTCGCGGTTGTTACAATCGGGACGTATTATGTGCAAGCTTCACAAGAGACACCACCTAATTATAAGCTGACGACGGTTCAAGGGGATGCTTCCCTCGTTGAAGGTATAGCGGTATACGGAAACTACGTGATTAAGGATAGTACTTTTGGTATCAAAAGAGCTTATATCACGACAAATGGTACAGATTATCCAGATGAAAAGTCGGCAATTAGCCAAAGCTTAAATCGAAGACCAATGAAAACGCAATTGGATCAGTGGATTGAAGAGCATCGTCAGTTCATGCGCGGTAAGACAAACACATCTGGTTTCTATGAGAATGAGGAAATGCTTGCTTATGTTAAAGCGACAGTAGATACGAAGCGATCAAATGATTCATCAGCGAAGAAATATGCAAAGCTTAGTATTTCTGTACTCAACAAGCAGAAGAACAATACGCTTGAAATCACATCCGATATCAATGTAGATCAAGATATTTCAGATATGTATGTACAAAATGTACAGCTTATTGATCAGCAGCTTGTTGCTATGGTGTTTATGAATCACAGTGCCAAAGGTTATGTTTCTGAACCGCAGATCCTCCGTGTCAATCTAGCCACAAAAGAGATTAAGAATGAGCCGCTCGCGTTACCAGGCGGTAAATCTGTAGCAGCAGACGGGGATACTCAATATGCATGGCTAGCCAATCAAAATCTGGAGCACACTGAGCAATGGATTTTAAGGATTAGTAGAGATAATCATAGAAAGGCATATCAAGTGGATGTTAAGACAGGACAAATCACTCCACTCACATTCCAAGGGCATGAAATGTTATTGAATAATATTATGTATACCTATGGACAGAAAATTTATTTCCTGCAAAAAGCCGTGTCGAGTAAGGAGAATATAGGATTCACTGTTATTTCTTACGATCTCGTGAGAAAAGAATATGAGGCTATTCTGAAGAATACAACTATAGATTTAAGTGAAAACATTACCTATGCTTTTAAACAAGACCATCTCTATATTATGGGTTATAAGAATTTCAAAGGTAATCGTCTATATGTATTCAATTTGACAAGCGGTAACCTTGAGTACGAAGGAAAAGTAATATCAACAGAGGCCGCAAATCAGGCTGAAGATGAAGCTAACATGGATTTGAATTTTATCGATCTCGGTCAGTTCTAGCATTGTTTTTAGAATAAAAAATTAAATATAAAGAGACATAAAGAGATATGAAAAGGTGACAAAGGCCGGGCTAATGACTTTTAATAGTCAATTAGCTCGGCCTTTTAGTCGTGAAATTTATAACAGTCATTAAACACTATTTTTCGATTAAAATATATTGTAAAACGATAAACTATATGTTAGATTCAATTTTGAAAATAACTTTGTGAGGTGTGTTTTATGAAACTTGGATCAACGCTTTTTTTAAGGATAGCAGTTGTTCTTATTGGACTTCCAGTTCTTGCGTTGTGTATAATTTTCGTGCCTGCGATTTCGAATTATGCAGCAGAATTATACCCTGATCAAACCTATATTAAATATCTCTTGTACATTGATTTATATACATCGGCGATACCTTTTTACTTTGCATTGTATCAAGCGATCAAACTGTTAGGGTATATTGACAACAACAACGCTTTCTCAGAATTATCTGTAAAGGTATTAAAAAATATCAGGAACTGTGCAATTGCAATCAGTGGAATTTATGTTGTGGGATTGCCACTTTTCTATCTCGTCGCGGAGAGAGATGATGCCCCGGGGTTCATTGTCATTGGGGTGGTTGTGATTTTTGCTTCCATGGTGATTGCAGTGTTTGCTGCGGTGCTCCAAAAGCTTTTGAAGGAAGCTATTGATATAAAATCAGAAAATGACTTAACAGTCTGAGGAGAAAACAATGGCGATTATTATTAATATTGACGTGATGCTGGCTAAAAGAAAAATGAGCGTGACCGAGCTTTCGGAGCGGGTTGGAATAACAATGGCTAACCTGTCTATATTGAAAAATGGAAAGGCGAAAGCGGTTCGATTATCAACATTAGAGGCGATCTGCAAAGCTTTAGATTGTCAGCCTGGCGATATTTTAGAATATAAAAGTGACGAGGAGACTTAAGAAATAAATGAATAGTAGAGGCGGGGCTCTTTTCTCAATCTTTATGAGAAGGGGGCCTTTTTGATGTGCAATAATTAGAGGTGAAAAATAATAGGGGATGTATTAATGATAAATAATAATTGTTATACAATCAAAATATATTGAATTACGATAAATTATATGATAAATTGAATCCAGATTATTAACTTTGTGAGGTGCAGCTTATGAAACGAGAAACACTCTTTTTAAAGATGGTTGTAATTCTGATTGGACTTCCGGTTCTTGCTTTGTGTATTTTTTGGTTACCTACGATACCTAACAAAGCAGCTGGAGATTATCCGGTGTATTTGGTTTATCCCGTTCTTATAGGGGTGTATGTAACGGTGATAGCCTATTTTGTAGCTTTATATCAGGCGTTAAGACTTCTAAGCTTCATAGACAAGAACAAAGCGTTCTCAGAATTATCCATTAAGGCTTTAAAAAATATAATTTACTGTGCAATCATCATCAGTATCTTATATGCGGCGGGTATGCCACTTATTTACGAAATGGCACAGGAAGCTGATGCACCAGGCTTAATAGTACTCGGACTTGTCATGACTTGTGCTCCAATTGTAATTGCGGTCTTTGCTGCTGTTCTTCAAAAGCTTTTGAAAAATGCCATAGAAATAAAATCAGAAAATGACCTAACCGTCTGAGGAGAAAACAATGGCGATTATAGTGAATATTGATGTGATGTTAGCTAAAAGGAAAATGAGCGTTACAGAGCTTACTGAAAGGGTTGGCATTACAATGGCTAATCTTTCTATATTGAAAAATGGAAAAGCAAAAGCGATCCGATTATCGACGTTTGATGCGATTTGTAAAGCTTTAGAATGTCAGCCTGGAGATATTTTAGAATACCGAAAAGAGTAGCATGACTGGAAAGGAGAGAGCATCATTGAAATCAATAACGCAGCTTCTGCATTTTGGCTACCATCAGGCGATGAGTTGCATATTTCCTATTGCGATCTTTGGGACTTTAGCGCTCTCTAACGTAATAGATCTGCCTTACATTTACCGATATGATGCCATTCTTATTATATTGCTTACCGTTCAATATCTTATGTACCGTACTGGATTAGAGACGCTAGATGAAATTAAAGTCATTTGTGTATTTCACATTATTGGTTTATTGCTGGAAATTTATAAGATAAGAATGGGGTCATGGTCATATCCTGAACCCGGGCTAACCAAGGTGTTTGGAGTGCCACTGTATAGCGGGTTTATGTACGCGAGCGTAGCGAGCTATATGTGTCAAATTTGGCGTAGACTGAAGATGGATATGACCGGTTGGCCGGGACTTGCTGCTGCTGGGTCGCTCGGAGCAGCTATCTATCTGAACTTTTTCACGCATCACTTCATTCCTGATTTTCGCTGGTGGCTAAAGGGGCTTGTACTCATTGTTTTTTGGAAAACTTGGATCATTTATCGGGTACGAACCACTACTTATCGGATGCCCTTGACACTGGCATTTTTCTTAGTAGGTTTTTTCATCTGGTTAGCTGAGAACATCGCTACATTCTTTAATGCTTGGAAATATCCTGATCAGAATCAGGTATGGCATGTGGTTAGTGTCAGTAAGATCAGTTCATGGTTCCTTCTGGTTATTATTAGTGTCATTATAGTTGCTCAACTCAAGCATGTAAAAGCTAACCGTAAAGTGAAAGAGTAGCGTATCAGCTTCAAAAGAAATCGTAGAACATGGCATGAGAATAAATTAGTGATGAGGAGGCGATGAGATGAATTATACAGATTTAAAAGAATTGCAGGATGTGTTTTTCTTTGGTCTAATAGAGCCAGAGGTAAATCAACTAAGGCTATCTTTTTGTAAAAGCAAAGCTAGTGATATCACTGAGCCACTTATGGTTAACGAAAAGAGCTCTCCAATAATACAAGTGGATTTTCACTCCTATATTGCATATTCGGTTAGAAATGAATTCTTTACTTCTAGGGATGATTATGAGGAATTTGACGGAAAAACATTTAGGATTTATAAGAAATCAAGGTATCTTGATTTTATTTCTTATGGAATATTCGCATCAAAGGATTTTGTAAGACCGTATAAGCATTATGGGATCTGTTGTATTGACCATGTCGTTGATATTATTTCAACATCGGAGCCTATTGTAAGGGAAACTAAATAGAGTCGTATGAACTTGAGAGATGGAGGGGAAAAGATGAAAGAAGTAATAAGCATTACTAGGCTTACCACAATCGAAGAAGCTGAAATCCTAGATTTTAAATTTGCTGAACACTTTGGATGGTATCAACGCGGAGATTACTATCGTCAATGTCTAAAAGAGAATCAAACGAATAAAAGGGTAACCTTAATTGCGCATTACAATGATTCCGTAGCAGGATGTTGCCATTTACTCTATGAATCAAAATATCCTTTTTTTCGTGAGGATCACATCCCGGAAATTAACGATCTGAATATCTTTCCCGAGTATAGAAGAAAGCAGATTGCGAGCAAATTGTTTGATGAATTAGAACGTATTGCGGCTAAGGACTTTAGATTTATTGGGTTAGGGGTAGGCCTCTATAAGGATTACGGTAATGCGCAAAGAATGTATACTGCTCGCGGTTACATTTTAGACGGTAGAGGAATGATGTATAATAATGTTCCTGTCATACCAGGACAACCCGTCATGGTCGATGATGATCTATTACTTTATTTAACTAAAGATTTACAGAGCAAATTGTAAGTTATACTAATACAGTTTGGGTAACTGATGGCACACATTGTATATGCTTGTCTTTTTTAATGATTAGAGTTATTATGGATTTTCAAAGTCGTTAATGGAGGTGCTTAATGAAATATTCCCAAGCGACAGACTATGCGCTTCATGCAATGCTGTATCTGGTGACGGCAGCGTCCGATAAGCCCGTAGGTGTTCAATTGCTTGCTGAGAAGCTGGGTGTTTCACAAACCTATCTGTCCAAAATGATGACCAAGCTAGTGAAGGCTGGATTGATTCAATCTGCACCCGGCGCAAACGGTGGCTATCGTCTCAGAAGGAAGTCCGAAGAGATCTCTTTTCTGGATATTATCCATGCGATCGAAGGGACTGCATCTTTATTCGAATGTAGCCTCGATCACGGTAGCGAGTGCCTGATTCAACAGGTTGTGATTGACGCTGAAAGACAGATGGAGCAGTACTTGGAGAACAAGAAAATTGCAGATTTGGCGAAAACAATGAAGACGGAGTAATGATCCGTTCTTTTTTGGAAACAATTAAAGATAATATAAGTCCGTAATAACTTTAATATAAAGGAGAATGAAATATGACGGAATTCTGGGAATCAAGCTTTATAGAAAAACAAACGATGTGGGGATTTGAACCTGCAGACTCCGCAATCGCCACTAAAGACTTTTTCCTTGAAAAGAACATTAAGGACATATTGGTACCGGGTATTGGATATGGTAGAAATGCAAAGGTTTTTGTTGAGAGTGGAATAAAAGTTACAGGTATTGAGATTTCACAAACCGCGATTGATTTGGCGAGAGAAAATGGGCTTGATATTAGCATTTTTCATGGTTCAGTGAATGACATGCCTTATGATAATAACCTCTATGAGGGAATATTTTGCCATGGTCTTATTCATTTGTTGAATAAAAGTGAAAGAGAAAAGTTCATTAAGGATTGCTACAACCAGTTAAAGCCAGGTGGTTATATGATTTTTACAACGGTTTCAAAAAAAGCCCCCATGTTTGGAAAAGGTACTCTATTGGATAAAAATTATTACGAGACAGAGTATGGCGTAAAAATATTTTTTTATGATGCTGAATCCATTACACAAGAGTTTGAAACCTATGGACTAGTTGAGTTCTCTGAAATTGACGAGCCGCACAAGGACATGATCAATAAACCTTCAATAAATTTTATAATGGTAAAATGTAAGAAAGAACTATAGTATAAATTTGGTATATCGGAGATAATAGTTTTCAAAAGAAAGTAGGTGTTATGTAGATGAGCGATATTATTGATTATTACTCAAGCTTTGACGAGTGGGGCAGGCTGGATAGAGAACCTTTAGAGTTCATTATTAATCTTCATTATATCAAGAAATATATGCCGTCAGCTGGGAAGGTGCTGGATAATGGCGCAGGACCCGGTAAATACGCGATGGAACTGGCTAAGCTAGGATATACAGTAACCCTTTCAGACATAACACCTAAATTGGTTGAAATAGCAACGGAAAAGGCAGCTGAACTAGAATTAACTGAGCAATTTGACGGGTTTCATAACTTAAATGCTATTGATTTAGAAGGAATACCTAATGAGAATTATGATGTATCATTGATGCTTGGTCCTTTATATCATCTGCAAAAAGAAGAGGAACGAATTTTAGCTGTAAAAGAGTTGCATCGCGTGACCAAACAGGACGGTCTAGTATTTGTGGCTTTTCAAAGTCGAATGAGAATGACCATTAATTCCTTACAATCCCCGCAGCAGTGGAAACCGAACGACAATATGAACACCATTAATGAATTCTTTGAGAATGGAATCTTTAATCATAGTGACAAGGGCCGGTTTACAGGTGCTTATTATTTTAATATTGATGAGATTCAGCCTTTCATGGAAACGAATGGATTTGAGTCGATAGATTTAATTGGATCATCAAGCATTGCAGCCATGTTAACTGCTGAACAGCAGCAGTATTGGACTCACCAAGAGGGGGAAGAGAGCTTGATTAACTTTCTCATATCTAAAGCAAATGATCCCTCAATCTTGGGCATCTCGTCACATTTGTTATACATCGGTAAAAGAAAATAAAAAAGAGCGCCAGTTTCTTAACTGGCGCTCTTTTATTGCGCAACAAAAATGATGGATTGTCTTACCGATGCAGTGTGTAGCGGTTTGCTTTACTCAACCCGCGGATCGTTTCGATTTCCTCTGAAGTTAGAGGGGGAGACTTAACAGCCGTTACATTATTCTTCAATTGCTCCATGCTACTCGCTCCTGGGATAATAACTGCCACAGATGGATGATCTAACGGATAATGCAGTGCCGTTTGTGCTAGGGTTCGAGAGTCACTCTTTTGTTGCGAAAGCTGATCATGCAATTGTAGAAGCTCATCACTACTGTAATCTAAGTACTTTTTCTCTGCTTTGCTGCGGCCATTCTCCGAAAGAATGCCACCCGCCAAAGGACCTCGGGCAATTAGACTGATTCCATGCTCGGCCAGCAGAGGGAGAATTTCTTCCTCAGGCCGTCGATCTAAGATGCTGTATTGGCTCATTACACTGACTATGTTTGATCTTTTTACATATTCTCTAATGACATTAGGACGAATAGAAGAGATTCCATAATATCGGATTAGACCCTCTTGTTTAAGTTCTTCAAAGGCTTCAATGGTCTCATCCATCGGATCATCAATCGTTCCGCCATGCAGCTGATACAGATCGATATAATCCGTTTGGAGGCGTCTTAAACTGTCTTTGACTGCGGATTTAATATAGGATTTTGATGGATCCCAGCTCCAGCCTTCTTGACCCGGAATTCTGCGGTTACCCACTTTTGTACTCAATATTACATCTTCACGGCGGTGACGAATCGCCTTACCAATGATCTCTTCATTACGACCCTCATCATACAGATCGGCTGTATCTAAAAAGTTAATGCCTTGATCGAGCGCTTCATGGACGATGGAAATGGCCTTTGCCTCGTCCGTACCTAAGGACATGCACCCGAGTCCTACTTCACTTACATACAAATCGGACTGACCCAAGCGATTTTTATTCATAGGTTATTCCTTTCTAATTCCGTTGATGATCATATTATAACGTTTTAATGCATTGAATTCGAATATTAATGGTTATTTCCTTTGACTTTATAACCTATAAGGATTATCGTCATAGCATATGTTATTTACTAGATGATGATGGATAGGGAGAGACTTGAACATATGGAACAAGCAATGTTTGCAGGTGGTTGTTTTTGGTGCATGGTTACACCGTTTGAGGAGTTACCAGGTATCCAAGGGATTGTATCGGGATATGCTGGAGGATTAACCGAGAACCCAACTTACGAAGAAGTCAAAACAGGAACAACAGGACATTACGAAGTGGTACAAATTACGTTTGATCCGGCGCTTTTTTCATACGAGAAGCTGCTTGAATTATATTGGCCTCAGATTGATCCCACGGATGATGGTGGACAATTTCAGGATAGAGGAACACAATACCGGACAGCCATCTTTTACTATAACGAAGAACAACGTTTAGCAGCCCTTGCCTCGAAGGAGCAGGTGGCTGTCAGTGGCAGATTCTCAGGACCCGTCGTGACGGAGATCCTTCCTGCGCCAACCTTTTATCGAGCGGAAGAGTATCATCAGGACTATCATCACAAGAATCCCAAGCATTATAAAGAGGATCGAGAGCAATCCGGACGGGATACCTTTATCGCTAAACACTGGTAATCACTTAAATAGTGTTTCTAAAGTAAAAAGAGCATCTTAAGTCGTTTGTGACTTATGGATGCTCTTTTTGCATCATATACAAATTTTATTTATTTTAAATTCTACATACTTTCTACACATTTATAGACTAAACTACTCTAAATCAAGCGAGAAAATCAAAATGGAGGGTTTAGAATGAAAAAAATCATACCCATAGTTGCTGTTACAATGCTACTAAGTGCAGTGTTAGCTGGCTGTCAATCGAGCGATAAAGCCAATTCTGGTTCAGATAAGCAAGCTGTTACTTCAACCCTGGATCAACCCTGGATAGCAACAAAAAACACTACACGTATTAACACTTCTGACCCTATAGAGGCAGCCGTTATAGTCTCTCAAACGTTATGGACGGCACAGACCAAGAACAATAGGCCTTCAAGTGTAGTATTAACGGATATGAGCAATTGGCAGATTGCCGCGGTCAGCGCGGATTTGATTCATCATCCGAACAATGGTCCCATTCTTTTTACAACGAAAGAGGGTGTCCCCGAGGCAACGTTAGCAGAGCTTAAGCGATTGAATCCTTTAGGCGCTGAAGGTAATAATGGTGTACAAGTAGTGTTCGTCGGACCCATGGCTTCCAATGTCGAACAACAATTAAAGACACTGGATCTGAAAGTAGACCGAATTGAGGGGGACGAGCCGGCAGCTGTAGCGCAAGCCATTGATACTTATTATGCAAAAGCTTCCGGTGAGCTTCCAAAGTCAGTCATTGTAGGTTCTATGGATAGTCCTGAGTACACACTGCCTGCAGTGAACTGGATCGCCCATATGCCAGAGCCGCTTCTCTATGTAACAAAAGATGAAATTCCCGCCCCTACGGTTGATGCTTTGAAAGAGCGTGGTGGTTCGGCTACGATTTATATCTTAGGACCTGAAAAAGTTGTATCTACAGCAGTAGAAAAGCAATTACAGGAATTCGGCACAGTAACCCGTATAGCTGGAAAAGACATTTATGAGAATGCCATTGCTTTTGCAACTTTTAAGGACGCCAGCAACGGTTTCGGTTGGGGCATAACGACACCTGGACATAACTTGTCTTTGTTGACTACCGATTCAACGATGTTGGCGATCGCCGCTGCACCTTTTTCACATTTAGGGAAACACGCACCGCTTATTTTTACGGAAAAAGACGGGCTGCCAGATGCAGTGATGGAATATATGATGACCCTTCAACCCAAATTTCAAGATTCACCAGCAGAAGGACCCTATAACCATGCATGGATAACTGGAGACAGCAATGTAATAAAAGAAAATGCCCAAAGCGAAATCGATGATATGCTGGAAATTTCACCGGCTGCAGGAGGCAATCCGCATTCCGGTCACTAAGAGTACGACAGGCTGGCATCAATAGCGACGATGTCGGCTTGTTCTGTGTTATTTTGTATAATAAGAAGAACTAGGCCACGAAGAGGGTGAACGACTTGAATAAGCTTCAGGTATTGATCGTTGATGATGAATGGAACATGCGGAATTTAATACGGATTTATTTAACGAAAGAAGGAATGACGACTAAAGAAGCGTCAACGGGGCATGAGTCACTCGCTTTGTTGAAACAACAAAACTTTGATCTAATCCTTTTGGATGTGATGATGCCAGATATGGACGGATGGCAGGTTTGTAAAGCCGTCAGAGAGGTAAGTTCTGTCCCTATTCTAATGCTTACAGCCCGCTCGGAAACCAAGGACAAGGTACACGGCCTCGGCATAGGCGCGGATGACTATCTCACCAAACCATTTGAGCCAGAGGAATTAGTGGCAAGAATTTATTCTTTAGTAAGGCGTTCAATGCTAACATCGACCCAACAACCTTTAAAAAAGGTTCTGACCTATCCGGGGCTAGCGATTTACCCGGACGCTCGTGAGGTACATATTCTGGATACAGCTGTTGAATTCACACTCAAGGAATTTGATCTGCTAACAGCCTTGGCGCAAAATGCTCATCGTGTCTTTACGAGAGAAGAACTAGTGGAGCGTTTATGGGGCAATGATTATGAGGGGGAGAATCGTGTCATCGACACACATATTAAGAATATTCGCGAGAAACTACATAAGGCCGGACTGTCCTATAATCCTGTTCAAACGGTATGGGGCTTAGGCTATAAATTTGAGATCCCAGGTAATCATCTATGAAGAATAATATTATCGGACTGAAGCTCGGGTCGGTCATCATGTCTGTTTTTTTAGTTGTTTTGCTTATTCTTGGGATCACAATAGACCGAATGTTTACCAGCTTTTATTACAACGAGATGCAAAAAGAAACGGAGGAGCTGACCTCACACTTTATCGGGATGGCTGAATCGCCGGATAGTTCAAACGAGCAGATGATGAGTACTTTTGCAGAGTTTTCGGACGTGAGTATATTTAATATTTCAAAAGACGGTAATGTTATTCTACATTCGGGTGTTCATGACCGCGCAGATCGTTCATTCATCCATGCTTCGGATCTTAATCGGATTTTTGCCGGAAAAAGTGTGAGTTTTGAGTATAAAGATCCTACAGGCCATAGATATTTCATCACTGGAAAACCCATTTCAGAGGATCACGCCATTCAGTCCGCTCTTTATGTTATGTCCTCTACAGAGAACATGAAGCAATCATTGGCTTCAATTCGTAACCTACTGCTGCTCGCAGGAATCGGGGCTTTTATATTGGCATTAGGGATCACAGGAATAATTAGCTTGCTATTATCAAGGCCGCTGATCAAGATGCAGAAAGCGACTCGAAAAATCGCTGCCGGTGAATTGGAAACGAGACTTTCCATACGGAGCAACGATGAAATTGGATTTTTGGCAGGAGCTATTAACGACCTTGCTGTAGATCTGCAAAGATACCGGGATACGCGTCAGGAATTTCTAGCCAATATTTCTCATGAGCTTCGAACACCCATCACATATTTGAAAGGGTATACCAAGGTCATAAAGGGTGGACTTTATGAGACTGAAGGGGAAAGAGATCTGTATTTGGATATTATTCACGAGGAAGCGAATCGGCTTGAACATCTGGTAGAAGATTTATTTGAACTGGCAAAGATGGAGGAAGGTAAAGTCACGCTTACGTTGGAGTGGCTAGATCTTAAGTATATGGCAGAACAAGCGGTACGCAGAGTCGAGCTGAAAGCCAAAGAGAAGGGAATTCAGCTGAAGATTGCTTATCATGGAGATTCGTATTGGGTTCGTGGAGATGAAAAGCGGATGGAACAGATTATGATGAATCTTCTGGAGAATGCGATCCGTTATTCGGATGAAGGTGAGATTAAGGTACATGTGAACGAGAAGGCTGACGAGGATGCTGTTGAATTTATTGTAGAAGATACCGGAATCGGGATTCCTGAGGAAGAACTCCCCTTTGTCTTTGAGCGATTCTACAGAGTTGAGAAATCACGCTCAAGGCAATATGGGGGTACAGGACTTGGACTATCCATTGTTAAAAAGCTTGTAGAATTACACGGCGGTAAGATTCGAATTACAAGTCAGCCTGGAGTTGGAACCCGTTGCGAGGTACAGTTGCCTAGATTAGCAGAAACCGAAAAGTAAGAACCAAAAGAGACTTTGCGTATTTACGCGAAGTCTCTTTTTACATGCAATCAACTAAGCGATTCTGTTGGCTCAAGCTCTTTAAGCGCCCATTCGCAAAACTGTATAGAGCTCTCCATATCCAGCACACGCTTCTGAATGAGTAAATAACGTCCAAAAGTCGTTGCTTTTAATTCGCGAGTCTCACCTCGTTCATCACGTAAAACTTCGTTGGCTTTCAGCAAGACCTTGTAGCGCTCTAGTTCGCTTTTACAAAACTCTGCACGTTTTTGCAGAAGGTCCTTTGCCTCCTCAGGTTTGGAGAGCCATAAGCTATACAACTTGAAATGCAGCTCGTCCCGAAGAACTGGAGGCTCCGCTGGGGTTTCCACCCATTTCCGCAATTGCTCAAGTCCTGCTTCCGTAATGGAGTATTCCTTTTTATCCGGCTTATCCGATTGCTGAATGAGCTGATATGAAATGAAACCTTGCTGCTCCATGCTCATTAGAAGCGGATAGATTTGACTATGTCCGGCTCGCCATAACGGTTTGATATTTTGTGTTAGTTCATATCCAGACAACGAGTTAGCACTAAGTAAAGTCAGAAGACCATAAGACAGTGTATTCATTACTCTGAAGCCCTCCAGTTATTATTATTCCGTTAATATTGTGATTTTTGGGCATATGTCATGATTGACATATCGTCTATACGATTATAACATTGTTTAAGTTAAATTATATATGTAAAAGTAGACATATAAAAAAGATAAGGAGGGGTAGCATGGATGTTAAACAAGAAAGTAAAATTCATTTTTGGCCTATAATGATTGCCATATTCTTTGGAAATTTCGTCTCTGTCTTAAGTACAACGACCATCAACATAGCTGTTCCTCTTTTAATGAATCATTTTCATTCGAACCTGAACACTATGCAATGGATGGTTACAGGTTTTATGCTAGCAACAGGAGTGACTGCACCACTTGCCGGATATCTGGGTGGCAGATTCAGCTATAAGCGACTGTATCTGTTCGCTTTGATGGGATTCACCATGTTCTCCTTACTCTGTGCAATAGCTTGGAATCCAACCTCTCTGATTGTATTTCGAATGCTTCAAGGCTCTTGCAGCGGATTGATTATGGCTTGTACCATGACGATTATTTTCCAAGTGATTCCGTCTGAACGCAGACCTTTCGCTGTTAGCCTGTGGTCACTGTCCGCGATGGTTGCCCCAGCCATTGGTCCGACATTTAGCGGATGGTTACTTCAGTATGCAAGCTGGCACTGGTTATTCTTAATTAACATTCCCATTGGGATCATTGCTATTATTCTGACTGTAGCGTTAATTCCATACTATCGAATGAATGTTCCGAAGTCCTTTGATATTCCTGGATTTCTTACCGTCGTACTGGGGAGTTTATCTTTGCTAACTGCATTTAGCCAAGGCAACAGCTGGGGGTGGAGTTCATGGAAGACCTTATCCTTAATCCTTGTGGGTATCGTTCTTCTAGTTTACTTTGTCTTGCACGAGCTGAAGACGGAAGTACCACTGCTGAATCTGCGCGTCTTCCGAAATCGCCGCTTTACTGCCATGCTTAGTATCTATAGCCTGGTGACGATAGCGATGTATGCTGGAACTTACTTAACACCATTGTTCTTGCAAACAGTAGAAGGAGCAACAACGCTTAAAACGGGGCTTATCTTATTGCCATCTTCGATTCTTCTGGCTTTACTTAGTCCAATCGTGGGTAAGATGTATCCAAAGTTTGGGCCTGTGAAGTTAATTTCTGCTGGTATTTTATTTATTTTCATCGGTTTATTCATGATGAGTCGGCTGCATACGAACGTTTCTTACAGCTTCATTATGTGGGCGATGGTCGTTCGGAATCTAGGCATTGGATTAGCCAACGTCCCAAGCAGCACAGCCTCTATGGAGGAAATTCCAGTCGAATGGTCAGGTCACGCCACATCAATCAACAACTGGGTTCGGAATGTCTTAAGCTCACTCGGTATTGCGGTTTTCACCTCTATTTTGTCAACAAGATCCTTGTTTCACTCTAAGGAGTTAATTAACTCAGGTGCAGGTAATACTGATTCGATAAGATTACTATCGTTCACGATGGGTGTGAATGATGTATTCGTAGTCGGCTCAATCATCGTGTTGTTTGGATTACCGCTTATGTTATTATTGCGCAAGAAACGAAGTGTGATCTCCGTTCAAAGCACAGGATAACCTTCGTGTCCTAGTAGATTAGAAAAGCAGACCAAGGGTTTAGCCTTGATCTGCTTTTTTTATATGTTAAGTTAGTGCATCATGTCGCCCATTCCACCCATGCTGCCCACAATTTCCGGATTGATCATCCCAAAGATCATCGCGATATGCGCTACAACCAAGAACCCGCTGATGAGTAGAAAATGAAGCTTCATTTTCTCTTCTTCAGTCCGTTTACGAGCGATCAGACCAAGATCTAACAAAGCTAACGGTAATAAGAAGAGCACTCCACTCAAATAGAAACCTACGGCTACCACATCCACCCACGTATGCCACTCGCCATTTACTGACAAAGGGATGAATGCAGTAGGGAACAAGTAGAGAAATACCCCTGTGAAGTACAATCCGGCTAGAATGCTGCAGATTTTGTTGAAGGTTCGTAACGAGCCTTTTAGATTCTTGGTGAATAAGATAATAAACTCTGTAACGGTGATCGTCTCAGCAAAAATCACGGGGATCGCCATGAATAAAATCAAGTTCCATGGCTGATTGTCCGCTAGCAAAGACATATAATGCGTCATGTTCATAAAATACTCCTCCGTTATATAAAAATAACTTTCGTACTGATCGTATTCGAGAAGTATGTGGAAAGTATGTAGAAACGAATGTATTATAAATACATCCATTAATTACAATCGAGGGGAGCAAGACGAGCGTGGGAAGAGGACTACGAAGTATTTTATTTGATTTGGATGGGACATTAACGGACCCAAAAGTAGGCATTACAAAAAGCGTAGAATACGCATTGAACAAATTTGATATTCAGATCGAGCATTTGGATATGCTTCTTCCTTACATAGGTCCACCTCTTTACGATTCATTTATTGAACTGCATCAGTTCTCAGAGGAACAAGCGCGTCAAGCGGTTATTTTCTACCGTGAGCGTTACAGCACCGTTGGGCTATTTGAGAATATGGTGATTGATGGTATACCGCAATTGCTGGAGGGTCTTAAGATTAATGGATTTTCATTGTATGTAGCCACCTCCAAGCCTACTGTTTTTGCAGAACAAATTCTTGAACGTTATAAACTAGATCATTATTTTGAGCATATCGGTGGTAGTAATCTAGACGGAACCCGATCTAAAAAGAAAGAAGTGATACAGTACGTCCTCGATCAGAATGCTATTCATCCAGAGGAAGCTGTGATGATTGGAGACCGCGAGCATGATATCATCGGAGCTAAAGGTTGTGGAGTGGAATCGATCGGTGTGACGTTTGGTTACGGACCTAAAGAAGAACTGGAGCATGCCGGGGCAGATCATATCGCTTATCAAGTAGAAGAAATTGCGGATATCATCCAACATATATCATTAAGAGAGCGGTGTGCAAAATGAGCCAACCTCGTCATTCAATCTTGGAGGGCACAACAATCAAGCTGGTTCCTATGGATGAAAGTCATGTAGAAGGGCTAGCGAGAGTATTAAGAAATCCAAATATCTGGGAATTTACTTGGCGAAAAATAACGTCGGACGAGCAGGTGCAGGATTTAATTACAACCGCATTCGCGAATCAAACCAATGGATCGCAATTTCCCTTCGTTATTATTGAACAAGCTTCTGGACAAATCGTCGGTACTACTCGAATCATGCATCCGGATTTGGTTCATCGTAATGCTGAAATCGGATGTACGTGGATCTCGCCGGAATATTGGAGAACTAGTGTAAATACTGAGGCTAAATCATTACTGCTTCACTATTGCTTTGAAGAGCTTAAGCTGGTTCGTGTAGAGTTTACAGTGGTGGCGAGTAACTTGAGGTCACAAAGAGCAGTGGAACGATTAGGGGCTGTTAGAGAAGGAGTTCTGCGCCAGCATAGAATCAGATCTGACGGTTCGATTCATGATAATGTGGTCTTTAGTATTTTGGATAAAGAATGGCCATCGGTAAAAGAGAATCTACACTATTTATTAAATGAGAAGTACTCATAATTCTATAAAAGAGCAAAGAGTCCCTCTCTTATCGAGAAGGACTCTTCTTCTATAGATCAGCCACAGGGCTGCTTATGGTTATTGTTTAGGACTTACAAGGATTTTCACTTGATTTTTTTCTTTCAGTAACGCTTCGAACCCGTGTTCAATCACTTCGTTCAACTTGATTCTCTTAGTAACCAGTTTGTCCGCAGGGAAGTAACCTTGTTCCATCAGGCTAATTACTGCTGGGAATACATCACGGTATCCGATGATACCAGTTAAATTACGTTCTTTAAGTACGATGTTGTTTGGAGTAATCGTAGCATCTTTTTCAAAAATACTGACGATCATGATTTGACCACTCAATTTAGTGGAATTAATTGCCTGTGTTAGGACGGGAGGGACACCTGTGACTTCAAAAGCAACATCCACGCCACCATCGGTACGTTTTTGAATTTCTTCAACCACATCATATTGCTTAGGATCGATTACTATACCGCCTAGTTCTTCAGCTTTACTCTTACGTTCTTCGGAAAGTTCTACGACATAAATTTCAGCAGCACCGGAAGCTTTCAACGCTTCAATCACAAGCAAACCGATTGGACCCGCGCCGAAGACTACAGCTTTGTCCCCAACCTTTAATTGACTGGAACGAACAGCATGGAGAGCAACTGCAGAGGGTTCTACTAAAGCGCCTTGCTCATAGGACAAGCTATCAGGGATTTTGTGTACCATATGTTGGTCTGCTGCGACGTATTCTGAGAATCCACCGCCACCACCAGCCAAACCTAGGAAGCCCATTTTTTCGCAAAGATTGTATTTACCTTGTCGACAAGCTGCACATTCACCACATGCAAAGACAGGCTCGACAACGACTCGATCACCAACATTAAACTTGCTAACGCCTTGACCTACTTCCACGATTTGTCCAGAGAATTCATGTCCCATTACGACTGGAGCTTTTTCACCAGTAAGGGGATGATCTGTACCTTGGGGAATGAAAATAGGGCCGGCTACATATTCGTGAAGATCGCTGCCACAAATCCCGCACCATTCAATTTTGATTTTCACTTTTCCTTCAAGGGCTGCTGGTTCTTCAATCGTTTCTAACCGTAGATCTTTGACGTTATGCCATCTTAATGCTTGCATATCATTCATCTCCTAGATTAATTAATTGATAATAAATAGTGTTTTTCTTCTGTGAAAGAGGAAACGTTTCCGAGAACAAATATGTCACATAATTTTCATATTGTCAAATTTAAATAATAAAAAATTAATATCGAAAATTAGTGAAAAATTTCACCTAAATGTAGTGTTTATAGGCATAAATTGATTACTTGTACTTACTATAAGTGCTTTTATTAGCACATTTATGTTACAATAAACACATTGGAAAAGCGGCTTGGATGAGCCGGATGGATATAATAATAGCTATGATAACGGAAACGATTCCGAAAATGAGGGGACTATCAACTTGGCTAATAAAAACAAAGTAACCATAGAGGATGTAGCGAAACGAGCGGGAGTAGGTATTGCTACCGTTTCAAGGGCGATCAATAATTCAGAGGGAATCAGTTCCAAGACTAAAGCATTAGTGCTGCAAGTGATTGAGGAAATGGGTTTTACACCTAATACTTCTGCACAAAGTCTGAAAATTCGCCAAACGAAGCAAATTGCTCTGGCTGTGCCTGATATTCGAAATGCTATTATTCCAGATATTGCTTGGTCCGTGGAGCAAGCCGCTAAACAGGACGGTTATCGCGTGATTCAGATTAATACTTCCGGAAATCCGCGGACAGAGCTTGAAACAATCCGTGAGATCAAGAAATTACATGTCGATGGCCTCATTATCATGCCCCTTGCTTATCCCAAAACTATGGTAGAGCTAATCAATAAATCGAGCGTTCCAGTCTCCATTATTAATTACGGGAAGCGGATCACAGAAAACGTAAAAGCCGATATCGTTAGCCTGTCACGGTTTGAAGGTCAGCTTATAATGGAGCATCTAATCAGTATTGGTCGAACTAGAATCGCATACGCAGGTGCGCAGAAAGATCTCATTGAGGATCGTTATCTCGCTTATCAACAAGCTTTAAATCAAGTGGATATTTCTTTGGTTTATTTTGGAGAAGATTTCTCCCTGCAAACTGGGGTACAAGCCGCAGATTATTTTTATAGCCTGACCCATATGCCAGATGCTATTTATGCAGTCAATGACATGGTCGCTATAGGAATCGTAAACCGATTTAAAGAATTAGGGGTTCATGTTCCTGAAGATGTGGCAGTGGTAGGAGTAGACAATAACTCATGGACAACTATTACAACTCCACAGATTAGTTCAGTTTCGATCATGGGAAATGAAGTAGCTCGATTAGCTACTCAGCTTCTTTTGCAACGGATCCAAGATAATGTTACGGGTGACTACCAAAGGGTGCAGCTTGATCCGCGTTTAATCGTGCGAGAGTCCAGCGTTTCGGTTAGACGAAATACAACAAGTTGATAATATACTCTAAATCCTGTTAGACTTAATGCTAAGTAAGCTGATGGGTTAATAAGAAATGAGGAGAATATTATGGCTAATATATATAAAAGCGTAACTGATTTGATTGGCAATACACCGTTATTGGAAATCTCGAAATATAGTAAATCTCAAAACGTTGAAGCAAAAATCCTTGCCAAGCTAGAGTCTTTTAATCCTGGAGGTAGCGTCAAGGATCGTATAGGTTATGCGATGATCAAAGATGCTGAGGATAAAGGCTTAATTCATAAAGATTCTGTAATTATAGAGCCAACAAGTGGCAATACCGGCATTGGCCTTGCAATGGCTGCAACCAGCCTTGGGTACCCGTTGATTATCGTTCTTCCGGATACATTCAGTATTGAACGCCGTAAGGTGATGGCTGCGCTTGGTGCTAAGCTTGTATTAACACCTGGAGCTGAAGGGATGAGCGGTGCTTTGAGAAAGGCGGAGGAATTGGCAGCGGAAATTCCACATGCATTCATTCCACAACAATTCAGCAACCCAGCTAACCCGGAAATTCACAGAACGACTACAGCGGAAGAAATTTGGCGAGATACTGATGGAAATGTAGATATTTTTATCGCAGGTGTTGGTTCTGGAGGCACCATATCAGGGGTTGGGGAAGCTTTGAAGGCTAAGAACCCTTTGGTACAAATCGTTGCTATTGAACCGTTTGATTCACCAGTATTATCTGGTGGCCGGCCTAGTGCGCATGGAATTCAAGGAATTGGGGCTAACTTCATTCCGGAGATTTACAATAAAGAGGTTGTTGATGAGATTTTTCAGGTGAAGAATAAAGACGCATTTAACGTAGCGCGTGAAATTGCCAAGACCGAGGGGTTACTGGTAGGGATCTCGTCTGGCGCCGCGGTATATACAGCTACACAAATTGCTAAACGTCCAGAAAATAAAGGGAAGACGATTGTGGTGATTTTGCCGGATACTGGTGAACGATATTTAACGACTACTCTGTTTGATTTTAACGAATAGATTGAACCAACTTATGACTTGAATGTAAGCCATCGGATGGGTGCAGATCCGGAGTATTTCAATTTCTAGCACTGAGGTTAATACCAACAAGGAGGCTCAGCAGAATGCTGAGTCTTTTTGTGCATTTTGTAATTAAAGAGTGATAAACTCAGCCCCTTATTTTACCAACGGCTATGGTACAATATAGCATAAATCGTAGTAGTTCTAAAAAAGGAGTATGAAACGTGTGAATGTGTTCAAAAAAGTTAGAAATAATTATGTGATTTGGCATGCAAATCGTATTCAGTTACTGGATCTTCCTTCAAGTCCTGTCGTTAGAAAGCAAGTGGTTTTCTCAGGTAGAGTTCAAAATGTAGGATTCCGCTTGGAAATATATACGATTGCTGAAAGAATGAGATTAACGGGTAGGGTACGAAATTTAAACGACGGAAGTGTAGAGCTAGAAGTGCAAGGAGAAGAGCAACAAATCTCTTTTTTAGTTCATTGCATGCAATCATTGAAACGGGCATCTGTAAAGAAAGTAACTATGAGTGATCTGCCTCTTAATGAGAGTGAGAAAGATTTTACGATAGCATTCCTGTAGAGCGTTAATTATCAGCTTTGCAAAAAAACAAGCGCCTCGGTACGATGGGAGTACGCAACGGGTCATAGCCCTTTAAATCCCATCATCCAGGAGGACGCTCTACTATGAAGTTTAAATCGCAGGACAGACAAAATCAACTCATTGAAAAAATTACCGCCCAGCATCTAGTCGTAGGAATCGACATTGCTCAGCAAACGCATGTCGCTCGTGCTGTTAACTTTCGAGGAATCGTGGTCGGTAATCCTCTATCCTTTTCTAATGATGAAGAGGGTTTTCAATTCCTTCTTCGTTGGATTCAAACGTTGCAATCCACACACGCTTTAACGGAGGCTATTGTTGGTATGGAGCCTACCGGGCACTATTGGTTTAGCCTATCCAACTGGCTTTCGGATCGCCAGTTTGAAGTCGTTCTAGTCAATCCACATCTCGTGAGAAAAAATAAGGAGAACCGCGACAATACGCCATCCAAGAGCGACAAAAAGGATGCTCTGGTCATCGCTGATATGGTCAAAAACGGCTATTATTTGTTCATTCGCAACACACCAGAAGCCTTCGAAGAATTACGTGTCTTTCTCTCAAACCGCGACTCTGTCGTAACGAGACTCGTTAGTGCGAAGAACCAAATCCATCGCTGGGTCGACGTTGTTTTTCCTGAGCTGCGACAAGTCTTCAAAAACATCATGTGTACAGGTTCACTAGCCACACTTCGTCTTTTTCCTACACCCGAAGAATTGTATAAACTTCAGCCTCAAGACGTCCTGCAAGGTTGGAAATCGGTTATGAAACGGCATTCTGGTGAACCAAAGGCCAAAGCTCTTATCTCTTTTGCTAGCCGTTCTGTTGGCACTAAGCAAGCATTGCATGCCTACAAACTTCACTTGAAGCAACTTCTCGATGAGTACGACCTTGCTTGCCTGCAACTAAAAACGGTAGAGACAGAGATTGTTGCCGTTCTAAAACGTATTCCATTTGCTGAATCCATGCTTGCTGTCAAAGGGATAAGTGTTATTTCACTAGCCGGTATTCTAGGTGAGGCAGGGGATTTAAGCGGATTTGTGCACGGCAATGCCTTGCTGCGCCATGCTGGGCTAAACCTCGCAGAAGCTAGTTCAGGCAAATGGACTGGACAAATGAAGATTAGCAAACGAGGACGATCTCGTCTCCGCCGTTTCATCTTTATGATGACCATGAGTTTAGTAGCAAGTAATTCGGAGTTTAAAGCCATGCATACCTACAATGTACAAGTAAAGAAGATGAAGAAAATGAGGTCTATTATGAAACTGTGTGGAAAGTTAGCTCGAATACTTGTAGGGATGGCCCGCAGTGGCGAAGCTTACAACCCTCCAAAAACAATGCCTATTCAGCTCGCAGCTTAACCTATAACCTACCGTTTCGTAGCACGAGTATTGGCTTATTTGCAGGATTTCAAAGAAAGCACGGAGTACCGGATATATTTAACCAAAGGGCACAGACCCGTAACGATAGCAAGACCGGCCTCCACCCCTTGGACAGGCGTAACGAAGGAATGAGAGGGCACAGACCCGTTGAGACATGGGAGTGAAAACCTCCAAGGGAGGCGTGGAGAAAGCGTGCAGTAAATGGAATTATATGGGGCAGGATATGTTCCCCACTATTCCCGTGCGTCTTCATGTTGCCGAAGTCTAACACGGAGTTCCCCTTCTGATCTTTCACCCCTTACCCACCGGGCGAAATCCTGCGAATAAGCGAGTATTAGTGAGAAAACTATATCGTATCGAGGGAGTGAAATAAGTACATATGGATTAGTGGAATTCTGAAGTTATCTTCATTAACTGTAAAATTTACAGATTAGAAATAAATGGAACTATTGCTTAAGCCATCCGTAACCGATAAATAAAAGAGATTATGATAGCGCAGGAGGTACATATGAACTACAGAATGTTTAGAAAAATGCTTCTTACCACACTTGCCACACTGATGTTAAGCGTTTTGCTTCTTCCGGTTTTAACTTCAGCCAAGACTGCTGTACCAAAGCATACGGGGTCATTTTATGTAAATGATTTTGCGAATGTGATCGACGAGAAAGCTGAGAATTATATGGTGAACTATGGGATTCGATTACATCAGGATACGGGTGCTCAAGTCGTAGTGGTGACAGTTGATTCTACAAATGGAGTTTCGATGGAAGAGTATGCCACTTCGTTATTCAATAGCTGGGGCGTAGGTTCCGCGGACAAGAATAACGGGCTTCTATTGCTTTTATCTATAAAAGATGATGATTACTGGGCGGTACAAGGTAAGGGTATTGAGGATACGTTGCCTAACAGTAAGATTAAAGAAATTCTTTCTCAATACCTTGAACCTGATTTTGCAGCTAAAACATATAGTAATGGCGCACGCAAGACGTATGGCGCTTTTATTCAGGCCATGGGTGGGACTTGGGTGGAAAATGTCGGCACGAAAAACTATGTATCTGATAATGCCGGTGTACTCAAAAAAGTGACAAAGGATTATCTGAACGAATCTAGTAATAGATATAAAACCACAACTGGCAGTGGCATTTATGTGGTTACTGTAAAGAATGCAGGAGATAAGACACTTCAGGATTATACATACATGAAGTTTGCCTCCGTTGCAGCTGGCCCTAAGGATGTTATGCTCGTACTAGATATTGATGGAGACAACTATCATGTTCTTCAAGGGAAGGACATCGATAAGATTCTAACTAACGATGCGATTAGTAATATTTTGGATACCGTACTTGAGCCTCAATTTGTGAAAAAAGATTACGGGACAGGTGCTACGGCAACTGTCAATGCTTTGTACAGTTTTTTGCTAGCAAGAGCGGATCAGGTCGTTGGAACAACAGGGACGGCAGGAAATAATGGGGGCACAACTGGTTCAACTTCGCCCTCAACAACCACTTCAGCAAAGGAGGCTAGTGTTAGTGTAGGCAAAGGTCTCCTAATATACTTATTGATATTTGCTCCGCTCATATTGTTCGGATATGGTCTTTCACGACGAAATAAATATATTGAAATGTACGGTTTGCCATTTAATCCTTATAGCCCAAGAAATATTCGGCGGTATGGGAATTGGTACGGTCAAGCGGATTACGGTTATGGTAGACGTTGGCACAGACGTTATAATAATCACTATAATAATCACCATCATCATCATAGAAACACACCATCAAATAACTCACAGTCTAGCTTCTGGGGAAACAGCGGTGGAGGCGGCTCTACTAGAGGTGGAGGAGCAGGACGATATTCCTCAAGTAACGAGAATCGTGGGGGCGGAGGTTCGAGTAGTGGCGGAGGTGCAGGTAGACATTCTTCTAGCTCTTCCAGCTCTTCCAGCAGCAGCTACTCTAACAATGATAGTGGCTCTTCCGGTGGAGGAGGTTATTCCGGCGGTGGTGGATCATCAGGTGGTGGAGGTAGCGCCAGCAGTGGTGGTGGAGCGGGTAGACACTAAATAAATCATGCAATTAATAAGAGGTGCAAAGGAGCTGTCTCACAAGTAGAAATTCTACTACTGAGACAGCTATTTTAATTGGAAGGAGGGAGCTTATGTACCCCACTCAGTTTCTAGTATAAAACCATCTGAATAATGAAGACACGACTAACAGGACCACAAGAACACTTGCCAATGTGAAAAAGATAACCTGGTTGAAGAAAGATGAGATAATACTTCCAAATGAAAGCAACCAAATCATTAAATTTATAGTGGAGTTGTAACCTTTTAATTTGATGCTTTGATTTCTTTCATCTTCTTCATAAATTACCATTTCTTCAAGCGCATTCTCGTCTTTAAGCAGCTTTCTAAGCTGTATTATGTTCATTACACAGACGCCTTCAATACCAAAGAAAAATCCTGTGATATACGCATCAATAGAAGCAAAATCTGCCGTGGTATTTAGCAATTTAATAATATAGGTGCCTATTACAGCAAGTCCACCAATAACAGCGATAACTATTTTGGTACGTAAACGTTTTTGAATCCTCGCTTTATATTTTTGATTCATCATTTTCCTCCACCTCAGAGAAATCAAATACTTCCTCAATCGTTAATCCAAAATACTTAGCTATTTTATAAGCAAGGATTAAAGAAGCTGTGTATTTTTCATTCTCAATTGAAATAATGGTTAACCGAGTGACACGAACCGCTTTTGCTAATTCCTCTTGAGATATTTTTCGCTCTTTTCGCAATTCTCTTATTCTTGTTTTCATGTCCTGCTCCCATGTATTAAATAATATCGAAAATTGCTTTCATGATGAAAACCGAAAACGACAACGTCGTACTTTCTTATTATATCAATAAAAAAATTTATCACAATCAAAATAAGTATAGTTAACTATACAATCTATGTATAGTCTGCTATACTTATTTTGGGTTTATTAAGGAGGATTGTGCGATGCGGAAAATTGAACTGAAAGATGTAAAAAAGACATTCGGGCGTGTAAATGCTATTAATGGATTGAGCCTTTCCATACAGGCGGGAGATGTTTACGCCTTATTGGGACATAATGGAGCTGGGAAAACAACTACTCTTCGTTTCTTATTAGGACTTTTAGAGCCTGATGAGGGAGAGGTATCTGTATTTGGTTGTAATCCTAATTTAGAGGGTGACACTGTTCGTAAAATGTGTGGTGTTTTATCAGAAGACGTTGGGTTATATGAGCCTTTGAGTGTATATGATAACTTAAGTTATTTTGCTCAAATATATGGTATGAAACGTAGTGATTACGACAAACGAATAGACGAGCTATTGAGTGATTTTGAAATACTAGATAAGAAGCATTTGCCTGTTAAGGGCTTTTCTACAGGGATGAAGAAGAAGGTTGCTTTAACTAGAGCCTTACTTCACAAACCCAAAATCCTTCTATTAGATGAGCCCACGAATGGACTAGATCCAGTAAGCATTGATCATTTAAGAGTAATGCTGCATGATTTAGCACAGAAGTACGGGACCACCATTATTTTGACCACACACAATTTAGAAGAGGTAAAAAAGATCTGCAATAAGATCACAATAATGCGACATGGGAAAAACGTATATACTAACACAATGGCAGCATTGAAAGAGCAAGCCAAAAGTAAAGTCCGTATTATCTGCAACCAAGATTTGTCCGCTGATTTGGAACGTCTTCATAAGGCGTTATCTAGTCTTGAAATAAATATTGAATACAAGGTACAGCAAAACACGATTATCGTTGAACTAACAGAAAATATTGCGATTTCGAAGTTGATTAAAGTGTTAGCTACATTAGAGATAGATGTGAAGAATATTGAAACAAAGGGATTTGACCTCGAAGAGCTGTATATGCAGGTAGAAAATGGTGAGAAACCAAATGAATGAAATAGAAACCGTCTTTAGGATGCAGATAAAAGAGTATTTCAAGGATAAAGGTGCTCTGATCTTTCATTTATGTGCTGTAGTTCTCATAGGGATCGTTGCTCCTGTGCTTCGAATGAACGATACTGTTTTGTTGAGCGGATCAATCTTATTTCCACTTACTCTGTTAAAGCAATGGACAGCCAACAGCTTTGCGGGTGAGAAAGAAATGAAAACGATAGAAACATTATTATCCTCACCAATTAAGAGTAGAAGCCTATTTTATGGAAAATGTATGTTTTGCATCGTTAGCAGTGGAGTTTGTTATTTATCAATATTCGTTTTAATGCTATTAGTGAAGGGTTTCACAAATGAGCCTTTTCAAATCAATTTTTGGGAATGGGTAGGTATGTTGATTCTATTTTTTCATATTTTATTAGCCGTCACTTTAATAGGAGTAGATCGATCCAGTACTTCTGACGATATCCAGAAGGCGATTAGTAAGCTAAGCATAGTTTTTTATCCGATTTATATTTATATTGTTATTCTTTTTAATTTATTTACTCAGCATTTGATGGTGGCTACTTATTTACTATCAGCAGTATTTTTAGTCGTTTTGGTAGGGGTTAACTCTTATTTTATCTTTATAAAAGTTAAGAAAATGGATCGTTCGTATTTTTTGTAGAGTCATATAAGAAGGTAGGTGTTTTTGATGAAATCACAAATGTCTAGTGTTCTTCATCATGAATGGAAATATTTCGTAGCTTTAAAGCAATTTCGGTTTAGCATGCTTTTCTTAATCGTTGCACCAGCCATCTTTACGATGCTTGCCTATATTTATTTTGGCGAATTGAACTTTTATTATCCAATCATCATTATGGCTCTAGGTGTGCCTCGAATAACAGTAAATATGATCTCATATTCGATTGGAGGAGAAAAAGTATATAAAACCTTTGAATCTTTATTGTCAACGCCAATACGAACAGAGTCAATGTTCATTGGAAAGAGTATGATTGCAATCCTGATTTCACTAGTAATGCTGGTAGTGTCGTCATTGTTTACTTGGCTGACAGCAAACTTCATCCAATTTGTTTTTATGCATGAAACTAGCCTCATTTGGTTCTCAACAGCTCAAAGTATATTAATCTTTGATAATCTTCTGATTTGTATATTCATGATCTTTATAACTGGAATATTATCCATGGTAATGCAAAAGCCACGCCAAGGATTACATATTGCTTCAGCATTAAGCTTCTTGACGATGGTACCTTCTTTACTGGTTACATTTGGTGTAAAGCATCCATTAGAATGGTCAGCAGGGATTATGATTATTTTGCTGGGAATAAATCTATTCTTGATTTATTATGTGTTGCAGCGAATAAAGAGACCGCAAATAATGGCGAAATTATAAAGGAAAACTAACAAACAATCGCCGTATGATGAGAATCGTACGGCGATATTTTTGTGTATGCTTAGAAACTAATTATAACTAGTAATTTCCTTAACAGAAACTTTTTATGGAATTTATCGTCTATGATAAAGTTAGATCGTTATTTTCAAATTCCGAAATAGTCAGGGAGGAAAAAGAAGTGAGCACTTCATCATTACCTCAACGTTCCACCGTACGCAAAAAGAAACCAACCAAAAAACGTAAGAAACGGAGTTTTTTTCGTACACTATCTAAAGTGTTTTTATTTTGCTTAATTTTGTTGATTGCTGGAGGCGGCTGGTTTTACTTTGCACCTTCGGCTAAAAATCTGCGCTATTCAATCGCTGATACACTGATTACAACACAGCACCGCTACATGGCTAAATATATAATTGGCGAGGACGGATTAAAGGACAGAGTGACTGAATATAGCTCCCTATTTGAAGAGATGGGGGTCGAAAAGGACACACACACTATCACTCCTGAACCAGAAGTAAAAGAGAAACCACTAGTCGAGATAGAAAATGTATCAGGTACTGGGTATTCCGGATATGTCATGATCGTTAATGATCCTACAAAAGTCCGTTTGGGAATTCCAGATAAGGTAGGGTCAGGTGAGAAAGTAACTAGCATGGTGAAGCGCACAGGTGCTATTGCTGGAGTTAACGGTGGTGGATTTGCCGATCCTAACTGGAAAGGTAATGGATTTAAACCTATTGGTATTGTGATTTCACAAGGTAAGTTATATTACAACGGTCTCGGTGGCAAAAAATCCACCCAAATCGTAGGACTTGATAAACAAGGGAAAATGGTTGCTGGGAATTATTCTTTAGACGAGATTAGTAAAATGGGTGTTCAGGAGGCCGTTACTTTTAGCCCTCGTCTGATCGTTAATGGAAAAGGATTGATTAAGAACGCGGCTGAAGGGTGGGGGATTGCACCTAGAACAGCGATGGGTCAGCGTGCAGACGGAGCGATCATCTTTGTTGTCATCGATGGAAGACAACCTACTTATAGTATTGGAGCAAATCTATACGATGTGCAGCAAATCCTTCTTAAGCATGGAGCCGTGATTGCTGCCAATTTGGATGGAGGTTCTTCTACCGTGCTGGTAAAAGACAACGAGATTATGAACAAGCCATCCTCTCAATATGGGGAACGATATTTACCTACGGCTTTTCTAGTATTTGAGCACCCGGAGCAGGTTGATATGCCGAACATTTGGAAGGGACTTGACCCCTCCAAAATTGATGCTGCTAAGAAGCGTACACGCTAAAGCACGCTTAATACGTAATTATGATAAGGATTATCTTGGATTGCTATATGAAAATATGCTACGATATCACCTAGCATGAAACAGAATACAGAACTAACAGGTCTGGAACAGGGGGAATAGGAGTGACGTTGCAACAACTCCGCTACGCTATCGAAATTGCAAATAGTGGCTCCATGAATGAGGCGGCAAAGAAGCTTTTTGTCTCTCAACCGAGCCTGTCCAATGCCATTAAAGAGTTAGAAAGTGAACTGGGAATTACGATTTTTGAGCGGACCAACCGTGGGATCAGTATTTCCGTAGAGGGGATGGAATTCCTAGGTTATGCTCGCCAAATTATTGAACAGACGGAGCTTATGGAGAATCGTTATACTGGGAAAAAGCGTAGTCCGATCTATTTTTCCATCTCTACGCAGCACTACGCCTTTGTGGTTGACGCCTTTGTAAATCTCATGAAGCAGAATGACGTCTCGGAATACAATTTTAGCTTGAGAGAGACGCAAACCTACGAGATTATCGAGGATGTACGTACATTGCGCAGTGATTTAGGAATTCTTTATATTAACGAGAGTAACTATAAGCATATGAATAAACTGTTTAGTGACGGCAATCTGAAATTCACACCGCTTTTTAATACGGATCCGCATCTTTATGTTCGAACCGGACATCCGCTGGCTCGTAAGGAAGTTATTACTCAGGATGATATTGTACCGTTCCCTTATATCACTTTTGAACAGGGTGAGAACAATTCACTGCATTTCTCAGAGGAAATGTTAAGCTTTTCACAAATTGAGAAGAATATTAAGGTGAATGACCGAGCGACACTGACCAATTTATTAATGGGTACGGATTGCTATACGGTTGGCACAGGAATTCTGGCGTCTGATCTAAATGGTGATGGCCTGAAGACGATTCCTTTTGAGAGCAATGAAGTATTTACGGTTGGCTGGATAGCGCATAAAGATCGTAGACCGAGTGTAATGGCATCTAAGTATATCGAGATTTTGAATGACCTGGTTTCAGGAAGTTATTTTGATCTAAATCATTTTTTACTATAGCAGTAGGAGGATCGGTATGATTAGACCCGTAATTGGCACCCAGAGAAATGCTCCACCCTTTCGCTACGATATCGTTGGCAGCTTCTTACGCACGGATGAGATAAAAGCAGCCCGCCTCCAATATGACAATGGTGAAATCACGGGCAGTCAGCTTCATGAAATTGAGAATATTGAAATCGCCAAACTTCTGGAACAAGAAAAAGAAGTGGGTTTATTGGCGGTCACAGATGGGGAATTCCGCCGTTCCTGGTGGCATCTTGATTTTTTTGTAGGGATTAAAGGGACAGAAAAGATTAACTTGAATCAAGGAAGAGCGGAAGCGGCTCAGCGCGCGGAATCTTTTCGAATTGTGGACCGAATTGCCTTTGAAAATCATCCGATGATCGAGCAATTTATCGCTTTGAAGCAAATGGCTGGAGACCGAATTCCGAAAATGACGATACCTTCACCCGCTTTATTTCATTTTGTGGAGGAGTTTAACGGGAATGAGGTTTATCCGGATCAGGAAACGTTATTTCAAGATATTATTGCTGTTTACCGAACTGCAATCCAAGCGTTCTATGATGCGGGCTGCCGTTACCTCCAGTTAGACGATACAACTTGGGGAACACTGTGTAGTGGCAGACATCGGGCGCATTTACGCAGCAGAGGTACAGATCCAGATCAATTGGCTAAGGATTATGTTAGGCTGATTAACGAGAGCATTGCCAATCGTCCGCAGGACATGACAATAGCACTTCACGTATGCCGAGGCAATTTTCGTTCTACATGGTTCGCTGCTGGTGGTTATGAGCCTGTGGCTAAAGAGCTTTTTTCGAATACTAAAGTGGATGCCTTCTTCTTGGAGTATGATAATGAGCGGGCGGGTGATTTTGAGCCCTTACGCTTTATTAAAGATCAATTTGTAGTGTTGGGACTAGTAACTACGAAACATGGGGGTCTTGAGAGCAAAGAACAGCTCAAAGCGCGTATTGAAGAAGCGGCACAATATGTTGATATTGAGAAGCTTTGCCTAAGTACTCAATGTGGATTTGCTTCAACCGAGGAAGGGAATATTCTAACCGAAGAAGAGCAGTGGGATAAAATACGTCTCGTAATCGAAACCGCCCAAGAAATTTGGGTTTAAGTAAAAATACGTAAATCTGATGGCCTGCTATAGCGTAAGCTTATGGTAGGCCATAGTTTTTAGGAGTTACCAGCCTTAGATGATGAAGTGCTATAGTGAATGCAACAGAACAAGCACAGAGAATCAAGGAGGTCGGCCCCATGAGTACCATTCAAACAGGAACGCAAAGAACAGAAGTACCCTTCAGAGTTGATATAGTAGGTAGCTTCTTACGCCCGGAAACAATTAAGAGAGCTCGCGTTCAATTTCAAAACAATGAAATCACGGCAGACGAATTGCGCAAGGTTGAAGATACGGAGATTGCCAGAGTCGTGAAAAAGCAAAAAGATGTAGGTTTAAAAGGAGTAACGGACGGTGAATTCCGCCGTTCTTGGTGGCATTTAGACTTCATGTGGGGTCTGGAAGGCGTAGCTAAGAAAGTCAGCAAAGAAGGCTATTTATTCAATGGCATTGAGACAAGAGCGGAAACGGCAATCCTATCTGGCAAGATTCGCGGTACGAATCATCCAATGATCGCAGATTACAGACAACTGGCTCGCGTTGCCGGTAACGATGTAGTTGCGCGTCAAACGATTCCCTCTCCTGCACAATTTCTCGCTGAGCTGCAACGGAATCACCAGACCACTGCAGCTGTTTACGATAACCAAGATGAACTAGTTGCTGATATTGCCGCAGCATATCGTGAAGTGATTCGCGACTTCTATGTGGCGGGTTGTCGAAATCTTCAGTTGGACGATTGCACATGGGGGATGCTATGTGACAAAGGATATTGGGAAGCGCGACAAAAAGAGGGTGTAAATGTTAACGAAATTGCTAAGTTGTATGCATTCGTAAATAATGAAGCGATTAAGGATCATCCTGCTGATATGGTCATTACCATGCATGTATGCCGTGGAAATTATGCTTCTACATGGGCAGCTTCCGGTGGATACGAGCCAATCGCAGAAGTGTTATTCGGAACTGTGGATGTTGATGGGTTCTATCTGGAGTTTGATACGGATCGGGCAGGTGATTTCGCACCATTAAGATTTATCAAGAATCAACAGGTTGTTCTAGGATTGTTCAGCTCGAAGACCGGTGAGCTTGAGAATAAAGAAGAAATCGTGGAGCGTATTAAAGAAGCGTCACAGTATGTTAACATCAATCAGCTATGTCTAAGCCCACAATGCGGTTTTGCTTCTACAGAAGAAGGAAACCATTTGACAGATCAGCAACAGTGGGACAAACTGCAATTTATTAAAGAGATTGCGGATGAAATTTGGCATTGATTTAATAAATACTAGCAGGCTCCTGATCGATTCAGGGGCCTTTTTTATGAGTGTATTGTGACAGCTTAGAGGATTAACCTAGCAGCGCACTTTACTAGAGCTATTAATCAAGGGTATAATAAGTAACAATTGTTTTTAATTCATGTTGAAAGAGAGCGGGAACAATATGGGTCGTAAGTGGAATAATATTAAGGAAAAGAAAGCCTCCAAAGACGCCAACACAAGTCGCGTTTATGCTAAGTTTGGTGTTGAGATTTATGTAGCAGCCAAGAAAGGTGAACCCGATCCAGAAGCAAACCGGGCACTGAAGGTTGTATTAGAACGTGCAAAAACTTACAATGTACCAAAAGCGATTATCGACCGCGCAATGGATAAAGCCAAAGGCAGCGGTGATGAGAATTATGAAGACCTTCGTTACGAAGGGTTTGGACCTAACGGTTCGATGATTATCGTCGATGCGCTTACGAATAACGTTAATCGTACAGCACCTTTGATTCGTTCTACATTTAGTAAGAATGGCGGAAATATGGGTGTCAGCGGATCAGTAGCCTATATGTTTGACTCAACGGCTGTTATCGGTGTGGAAGGTAAAACCGCTGATGAAGTGATTGAGATGATGTTCGAAGCAGAGCTTGATGTTCGTGATGTACTGGAAGAGGATGAAGCAGTTATCGTATATGCTGAGCCTGATCAGTTCCATGCCGTACAAGAAGTATTCAGAAATGCTGGAATTACCGAATTTACTGTAGCAGAATTAAACATGCTTCCACAGAACTATGTAACACTTCCTGAAGATGCACAAGCTCAATTTGAAAAACTGATTGATGCTTTAGAAGATTTGGAAGATGTGCAACAGGTGTATCATAACGTGGAGTTTGAAGACTAAGAATAATATAACAAGGCGATGGAGTTCGCCTCAACCGTCTCATGAGACTAATGACTCCTACCAGTGTGAGCTTCACTGGTAGGAGTCTGTTTTGTTGTTGGGACTGCTTTATACTGATTTTGGAGGCTGTCGTAATGAATCAATGGTCTGCACGATGGGTTGAATTCGCTAAGAAAAGAAGTCATTTTGCACTATGGATTACGTTTATCAAATGGATTGTACTCGGAAGTGTGGTTGGACTTTTATCGGGAACTGCCTCGGCATTCTTTCTGAAAAGCTTAGATTATGTAACAGATGTACGTCTAGAGCATCCGTGGCTGCTTTATTTGCTGCCTCTTGGAGGAGTCCTTGTTAGTTTCTTATATATGCGTTATGGAAAAAACAGCGCTAAAGGAAATAATCTTATCATAGAACAAATTCAGGATGGTACAGAGACTATTCCTTTACGCATGGCACCCTTAGTATTGTTCGGAACACTGGTAACTCATTTGTTTGGTGGATCTGCCGGACGTGAGGGAACCGCAGTACAAATGGGAGGAAGCCTCGCGGAGTGGTTTGGGAAATTAATCAAAATCAGTCCGCTGGATCGCAAAATATTGTTAATGTGCGGGATTAGCGGAGGCTTTGGCTCTATTTTCGGAACACCACTAGCTGGAACCTTATTTGGTCTAGAAGTGGTAACGATTGGACTAATTAGCCAACAAGCGTTACTTCCATGTTTTGTGGCCAGCTTTGTTGGTGATCTGGTCACCACTCAATTGTGGGGCGTTCATCATACTCACTATGTAGTGAATGAGTTTCCTGCCTTAAGTGTAATGATTATTCTAAAAGTGGTATTGGCTTCTGTTATTTTTGGTCTTGTGAGTATGCTTTTCAGTGAACTGACTCATTTTCTAAAAAGAACCTTCACCGCCATGATTAGCAATCCGATGATAAAAGCAGCAGTAGGTGGTTTAATTATCATAGCGTTGGTATTCGTTGTAGGGTCACGCGACTATCTGGGACTTGGTATCCCTTTAATCAAGGATTCTTTTGAGGGAGATGTCTCGCCGTTCGCTTTTTTATGGAAGCTGATTTTCACCGCTTTTACCTTGGGAACAGGATTTCAGGGTGGTGAAGTGACTCCGTTGTTTGCGATTGGAGCCACGTTAGGCAATGCTTTGGCTGGAATATTACATGTGTATGGTCCCTTTTTAGCTGCGCTCGGATTCATTGCTGTTTTCTGCGGAGCTACGAGCACACCCATCGCATGCTTTTTAATGGGAATTGAGCTGTTCGGTTCGGAAGGTGCAATTTATATGTTCATCGCTTGTGTGGTGAGTTATTTATTCTCCGGACATTCGAGTATTTATACTTCTCAGCTTATCGGTGTATCAAAGAGTCAGCTCATTTCAATCCCTCAAGGGACTAGGATAAATGGTGTTAAAAAAAGAAAATGATTTTTCGAAAATATTTTTCATCTGTCAGAGGATGGTTAGTTCAAGAGATGAGCTAACCTCTCTTTTTTTTGTTCAAAAAACAAACCCTCCAATAAACCACCAGCCTTTACTTCATTTGATATAGTGTAAACCTAATATCTGAAATGAGGTGGGGATTATGATTTTGTCCGTGAAAAATCTCTCTGTACGATACGGAGATAAAGTTGCTGTCCAGGATTTAAACTTTCATTTAGGTGAAGGAGAAGTAATTGGTTTGCTAGGAGCTAATGGTGCAGGGAAACCCTCGAGTATTGCTGCAATTCTAGGGATCGAGAAAAGCGAATTTCAAAGGCTCGATGTACTTGGGAAATCGCCATTCACAGAACGAAAGGAAGTGTTCCAAAACGTTGGCGTACAATTCCAAGATACGAATTTTCAAGATCGCCTAACCGTAGAAGAGGCTTGTATCCAATGGCGTTCTTTATACAAAAAACCACAAGCTATCGATCCTTTACTTATAACCTTTGGACTGCATGAAAAGAAAAAGCAGCTAGTAAGATCGCTATCTGGCGGTGAAAAGCAGCGATTAGCAGTTTTGTTAGCCCTCTTGCCTAATCCTCAGCTCGTTTTTTTAGATGAATTAACAACGGGGCTTGATACAAAAGCGCGTAAGATGTTATGGAAACAGCTTTTAACTATGAAAGAAAACGGACTATCGATTGTACTCACCTCTCATTACATGGACGAAGTAGAAGCTCTCTGCGATCAACTAATCATTTTAAGAGACGGTAAAACGGTCGCCTTTGGTTCCATTCAAGAAATTATTACACTTAGTGGACAACCAACATTAGAGGATGCCTATTTATATTTTGCAGGTGAGGAGGAATGGGTATGAAATTATTTTGGACGCTACTAAAAATAGAGGGCAAACTTGTTTGGAAAGGTATGGATATACTTATATTTGGGATCCTACTCCCGATCATTTTGGCGACTCTTTTTGGATATGTCATGAGTAAAGATGTGTCTGCCAGCGGAGCATCCATGTTTGAAATCTCTTACCCTGCAGTTATTTGTATTGGGGTACTCGCCACTGGCGTAATGGGTGTACCGCTTACCATTGCTGACTATCGTCATCGAGGAATTCTAAAAAGATTCCAAGTAACACCCGTATCCCCAGTACATATATTGTTTGCTCAAGTTGTTATTCAATTATCCTCAGCACTAGTTTCATTTATTGGCGTAACTACTGTATATACTTTATTATTTGATTATGAAATGAGAGGCTCATGGGGAGTCTTTCTGATAACTTATGCATTTGTTGTGTGTGCGATGTACAGTGTTGGGATTGCTATCGGCAGTGTCGTGCCTGATCAAAAGTCTGCAAATTTATGGAGTTCAGTGGTCTACTTCACAATGCTTCTATTCTCTGGCGCTACGATTCCATATGAAATTATGCCACGTTTTCTCCAATGGATAATGGATATTCTTCCGCTTTCACATGGTATTCATTTACTTAAACAAGTTTCGATTGGAGAGTCAATTCAGCACTTATTCTTTAGTATTATCATTCTTGTCTTATGTATATTGATTGGTTTAGGCAGCGCCATCAAATTCTTTAAATGGAAGTGAGGGAGGCGAAGGGATGTATAGCACCAAAGAAATAGCGAGTCTTGTTAACGTACATCCGAATACTGTTCGCATTTATGAAGAGTGGAAGTATATCTCTCCAGTGCCTCGTGCAGACAATGGATATCGAGTATTTTCGGAGCTTCATTTATTTCAGCTTCAAGTAGCTAGAACCGCTTTTCATTGTGAGATTATTCAAGGTCATAGTCGAGCTAAAGCACGAGCTATTGCAGAAGCCAGTGGGAAGGGTGATTTCAAGCTGGCTTTTAAACTAGCCCAGGTCTATTTGGCTCATCTTGAACAAGAATACCGACTAGCTTTAGAAGCCATTCAATTGGTTGAACAATGGCTCAGTGGCAATGAGTCATTGTCTAATCAGACTTATAATCGAAATGAAGTCACACAATTATTGGAATTAACACCTGAAATCCTAAGGAACTGGGAAAGAAATGGCTTAATAACCGTTCCCAGACTACCAAATGGTTATCGCTTTTATACAGAACGAGAATTAAATAGAATGAAGATTATTCGTACATTGCGAGCAGCACACTATTCTATGAATGCTATTCTAAGATTAATAAATACAGCAGAACAATCAAAGGAACTAAGCATCAAAGAAATATTAGACACACCTGGAGAGTTCGAAGATATTGTCACAGTAACAGATCGTTTAATTTATTCTCTAGAAGAAGCGATACAAAAGGCAAAAGAAGTTATTCAACTGTTAGAGACTAAAAATAATTATGATTTCCCGCTCTAGGTTGACAAGTTTAGGCATGCGTTTTAAACTGTTACCAAACGAAGGGATGGTTTAACATGATTCATGTAGAAACTGTAAAGTTATATACCAGAGGCTGCTCCGAACAAACGGATACAAACGATGAAACGTTGTCCGGAGCTTAATCAAAAGCGTATTGCTTTTATATCATCGAATGATAGCTAGTCCGATTTAGCGTGAAATGTCATGCTTATTTGGTTATGCTATCTTTCGATGTTAATGATTAAGAGGCTGTAGACAATTTTCGTCTACAGCCTTTTGTGTTTATAATGCTCAGTTTCTAGACTGTCATTTATATGTTTGTGCCGTCTATTCGTGTACAGATAAGCAGAAGGCTTGTGCCCAAAGGGTGCAGTGTCTTCTGCTTTTTTTGCGTTCTTAATTAATTTCAGAAAAGAGGAATAGGAAATGAGTTTACTTGAGGTTTCTAATTTGACACATGCTTTTGGCGATAAGGTCCTATACAAAAATGTCTCTATGGATTTGTACAAGGGAGAGCATGTAGGAGTGGTTGGACAGAACGGAACGGGTAAGAGTACGTTGATTAGCATCTTGACGGGGGAAGTGATCCCGGATGATGGAATGATAAAGTGGCAGCCCAATATTACAATCGGTCATCTCGATCAATATGCTGTCATGGATGGAAACTGTACGGTTCATAATTATTTAAGTCAGGCTTTCTCAGAATTATACGAACTAGAACGAAAAATAAATGAGCTCTATGAAGAGTGCTCTGTAACCGGCAACGAAACGTTATTACAAAAGGCAGCAGACTACCAGGAACGATTAGAAGCGCTAGACTATTATTCGATGGAGAGCAATATCAGTAAGATGGTTATGGGTCTAGGGATCAACGCGATTGGAATCGACCGTCCCATCGAGCAGTTAAGCGGGGGGCAACGGACTAAAGTTATACTGGCCAAGCTTTTACTTGAACAACCTGATGTTCTATTACTCGACGAACCAACCAATTATCTAGATACCGAACATGTTAACTGGCTCGCTGAGTATTTGATTGCCTTTAATCAAGCGTTCATTGTTGTATCTCATAACTATACATTTCTCGATAAAATATCCACTAGCATTTGCGATATAGAGGGGGAAACGATAAAAAAATACCACGGTAAATACTCGGATTTTGTGAAGCAGAAGGAACATTTGCGAGAGAGTTATATCCGGCAATATCATGCACAGCAGAAAAAAATAGAAACTACAGAGCAATTCATTCGGAAAAACGGTGCGGGTGTTAATTCCAAAATAGCCCGTGGTCGCCAGAAACAGCTGGATAGGCTGGAACGAATCGCAGCTCCAACATTTGTATCCAAAGCGTCTATTCGCTTTAAAGAGCTCCCATGCACGTCACAAGTAGCGCTTAAAGTGGATCAATTAGTGGTTGGTTACGATAAACCTTTGTTGCCTAAATTGAAGTTCTCCATCCGTGGCGAACAAAAGCTGGTGATTACGGGGTTCAATGGAATCGGGAAATCAACATTGCTTAAAACATTGGTTGGAGAAATCAAAGGGATAACCGGTAGGTTTCAGTTCGCAGAACAAGTTAAAGTCGGTTACTTCGAGCAGGATTTAACTTGGGAAGATGATATGATGACACCTATTCAGGTGATTTCAGCTTATGATCCAAAACTGACTGTAAAGGAAATACGTCGTCATCTGGCACAGTGTGTGGTTAAAGATAACCTTGTAACACAGTCTATCCGTACGCTCAGCGGCGGAGAACAGTCTAAGGTTAAGTTGTGCCGATTACTGCTCTCACCATACAACTTCCTAATTATGGATGAGCCGACCAATCACTTAGATGCTGAAACGAAAGACGCATTGAAGAAAGCTCTAATTCAATTTAGCGGTACTGTTATTCTTGTTTCTCATGAAGAAGAGTTTTATCAAGGGTGGGTCGATCGTGTGCTTAACATAGGAGATGAAACCAGAAGTAAAGGAAGTAAGTACTAATGCAAACCATGAATGACAATTGGAAAAGAAAAATAACCCTATTTCTAACGGCTCAAACCATATCTTTATTTGGTTCCTCGCTGGTTCAATATGCGATTATTTGGTATATCACTCTAACTACCTCTTCAGGGGTGATGATGACGATATCAACCGTCTGCGGCTTTCTCCCGCAGATGGCGATATCGCTGTTTGCTGGGGTATGGATCGACCGTTATAGTCGTAAAAAAATGATCATGCTAGCGGATGGTATGATTGCGATCGCTACTCTTATCCTCGCTGTGATGTTTTTGATGGGCTATAAATATATTGGGTTGCTATATGTAATTTTGCTGATCCGAGCGGCAGGTACGGGCATACAGGTTCCTGCTGTGAACGCACTTATCCCTCAAATTGTTCCAAAAGATCAGCTTATGAAGGTGAATGGAGTAAATAGTAGTATTTCATCCTTGATGATGTTTCTAGCTCCAGCAGCAGGGGGCGTGATTCTATCGATTAGTACCATAGAAACTGCCTTTTTTATTGATGTGATTACTGCAATTATTGGAATTGGTATGATGTGTATAATCGATATTCCAGTTCATGCTAAGTTGGAGGAGGTTCAGAAATCGAATGTACAAGATATTAAGGAAGGATTTAAGTACCTAAAGGATCATGTCTTTATTAAGCAATTACTAATCTATTTATTTGTCGTAATGATACTGATCAGTCCAGCAGCCTTCTTAACCCCTCTAATGGTGAGTCGATCCTTTGGTCCAGAAGTATGGAGATTGACCGCAAGTGAGATGACTTTTAGCGTAGGGGCGTTAGTTGGAGGGCTTCTGATAGCGTCATGGGGCGGCTTTAAGTCTCGTATGCATACCAACATTATAGCATGTGCTCTCTACGGTTTGCTGATGGTTGGACTTGGCTTCGCTCCTATGTTTGCAATGTATTTATTGTTTAATTTGTTGATAGGCGTAACGATGCCTTGCTTTAACGCTCCTTTGACAGTGATGTTGCAGCAGAATGTGGAGCCGAAGATGCAAGGTAGGGTGTTTAGTCTAGTTCAAGTGACGAACTCATGTGCTTTGCCACTCGGGATGGTGCTGTTTGGTCCGCTAGCTGATAGAGTCCAAGTGGAGACTATTCTTTTACTCGCTGGTATTGCAGTGATTATTTGCGCCTTCTATGCTGTGATTAAACTTCTTGCCTTAGCAAAGGACTACGATTAACATGAAGTTATTCCAAATAAAGACAATCACAGCCATGTAGATCTTATTTCGGTAAATTGTGGAGGGGGTTTAGATATGTATATCAATTCATCTTCTTTAACACAGTTCCATCAAGGATTAGAGCTAAATGATTCATCACTCGAGCTATTCCTTAATCAGCATTTAGATCGTTATGATAAGTTGGAGCCGCATATCCATGCTTTTGTATCGGAAGAGAAAAGAACAGATAGAATCATGAGTGAAGTAGCGCTGCTAAGACAAACCTATCATGAGCTCCCAAAACCATCATTATACGGAGTTCCAGTAGGAGTTAAGGATCTAATTCATATTGACGGCTTACCCACTCGTGCCGGTTCAAATCTTCCTCCACAGGAATTAACACGTTCAGAAGGTAGTTTTATTAAAAAGCTGCGGCAAAAAGGAGTATGGTTCACAGGCAAAACGGTAACTGAAGAGTTCGCATATGCCGGGCATCTCCCAACTCGTAATCCTCATCATTTGGATCATACACCAGGCGGCTCTAGTGCAGGGTCTGCAGCGGCAGTTGCCACGGGTATGTGTCCATTTGCGATAGGCACACAAAGTTTGCGTTCTGTTATGGCACCTGCTTCTTTCTGTGGTGTTGTTGGATTTAAACCAAGTTATGGACGTATCCCTTTGGATGGTGTTCAGTTGATGTCCCCTTCATTTGATACGATGGGATTTTTCACACAGGATATGGTTAGCATGGAGCGGGTCTCTTCAGAGCTCATCTCGGAATGGAGTCCTTTCGAATCTAACCGTAAACCCGTGCTTGGTATTCCAGAAGGGGTATTCATGACTTTATTGGAAGAGGACGCTAAACATACTTTTTGGAGCCAGATTAAGAAGTTGGAAGAGGCAGGCTTCGTCATAAAAAATGTTAAGATGCCATGGGAAGATAGTTTCATCTATGGGGATGGAATGTTGAGGTTAGTACAAGGGGAAATGGCTCAAGTGCATGCCGTACGATTTGAAAAATACAAAGATTGCTATGGTACTGCGATGCGTGATGGTATTGAATCAGGGCAAACCATCAGAGATGAGGAACTGGAGCTATATCGTAGAGGACAAATCAAATTGAGATATGATCTACTGGATGTTCAAAAGACAGAGGGGATTGATATTTGGGTCTCGCCCGCTCAAGCAGGAACTGCTCCATTGTGGGGAACACGGACAGGATGGGCTGGAATGACGGCCATATGGTCATACGCAGGAGCGCCAACTGTGAGCATTCCTTCAGCCACTATTCATAACATGCCTTTAGGATTTCAATGTATTGGGGCTTACGGGCAGGATGAAAAGCTTATATATTGGAGTAGACTTGTATCACTAGCACTGGGGTGAGCCTATTTGGGCTACAGATGGGCAAGTTCGAGGTTAGATAACAGAGTGGGTCTTCAATACAATTGAAGATCTACTTTTTTTTGTATAAAGTGAGAGTTTTTCTGATAGGGATCGTCTATACAGTATCGTGCTTCAAGGAGGCTTAAGGGTGAAGGGACATGTACCGAAAGTTGAAAAAGAGGATGAGAGGCAATGGATTCAAAATGTTCTGCATGGACATAAAGAAGACTATTCGTTTCTTGTGAATCGATATAAGAATAAAATTTATGGCCTTTTGAGAGGGATGGGGGCCGATCACCAAGATGCTCAAGACATCACTCAGGAGACGTTTATTAAAGCTTATCGTAAGCTGGCCTCACATGATTTAGATAAAAGCTTTGCGGCTTGGTTGTATACCATCGCGACTAATTTAATGAAGGATCTTTGGAAAAAAACTCGTCCTACAGCAAGCCTACCAGACGATCTTATTAAACTTTCCCTTTCATATAATCCAGAGGAAGAATTCATTCGATCAGAGCATCGTACAGAGCTGCTTCACCTAATGCAGAAGCTGCCGCCTAATTATCGGATGGCTTTGCTGCTTCGTTACACCAATGATTTAAGCTATGAAGAAATGTGTACGCTCTTAGAGGTCCCTATAGGTAAGATTCAAAACGACCTTTATCGTGCGAAACAGCGATTGAAGCAAATCATGACACTCCAGGAGGTGAAGAGCGATGAAGTGCTTAAGTCCATTTGAGATCGAGCAATACATCCTAAGTACACCTACCTCCCGGCCATTGGAAGTTTTTGATCATGTTGCTGCTTGTACTCATTGCAACTTAATCTATCATACGTTATTGGAAGAACAAGGGGAGTGGTCGCAAGCGTTGTTTGAGGAGAAATTGCCAGATTCTTTTACGGATCAAGTTATGGCTTCAATAGAATCAGTAGAACTAGAGAAAGTAACGGTACCTGACATAAAGCGAAAGAATCCGAAGATTCTTAAGTTACTTAGATTAGCCATGGCAGCAGCTTTGCTACTGGTTGTTCTGAGTGCCGTGATTTTATATTCTGTACCCACATTGGCAGAGACTTTACGTTCTCTTTTTGTAAAAGATAATGTGGACATTGGCCTTTTGCGAGCACAAGAATTTGGGTTGGTAGATCATCCTAATATAAAAGTGAAGGATAAAGGCTATACGATCAAAATTGACGAAGCCGTAGCAGATCCTACTCGTGTGATTGTCGCTCTTCAGTTGTTCGGACCGGATGGTAAACATGACAGACATCGCTTGGGTTTTGGTGAAGGTAATAAGATTGAAGTTAAAGATGATCATGGAAAGGTCGTTGGAGAATTATACGATATGGGATTTACCAACGATTTTTACTATATGATCGCTAATTTTTCGGAGCCATTGCAAGCCGATCAAATTACAGTCGAAGGTCATATAACTGAGTTGGGAAGCAAGGGAAGAAATATTCCTATTTTACAAGGAGATTGGAATTTCAGTTTTTCGATGGATATGACAAAAGCGAATCAACAAACAACCTCAGCTCCTCTAACGGGTAGCTACACTTCTCCGGACGGTTTAACAGTGACCTTGAAAAGATTAACGCATATGGTACAAGGTGTTCGTTTTGAATTTGACACTCAATTAAGTGAAGAGGCATTGAGTCGTTCTCCAGGTGAATTATGGAAGCAGCAGGGGCTGAAGTTCCATTTTGAGGATAGCACGGGAGAAGAGATTCACAGTGTTAATGCGAGGAAATTACCAAGTAAGGATAGTGTAATGTCACGATCTTCGGCACCTGGTGATAAACCTGGATTAATGCATTGGAGCTATACATTTAAATATTTACCCCAGGATACGCCATATACTTTTGTGTTCGATGGATATTTTGTTCCTGAGAAGGATGGTTCGAGCGTGCAATTTGAGCCTTCTAAGTTGAAGGAACATCCGATTCCCTTTGATTTTGATGGAGATGAGCTCATGTTAAATGATTTTACTGTGGAGTCGCCACCCAATACCAATGGATCTGCGAAGGAAGGTTCGCTACATTTTAGCGGAAGATTGAGAAATGAATTTATGAACAGTGAGTGGATATTTAAAGACCTTGAGGGTAAAGAGTATCCCCTGTCAGGACGAGGAGGATATTCTACTGATGGGTCCGGATGGAAAGATGGTTATATCGTAATCGTTGAATCACAGTCAAATAACAAAAAGAATTTTTTTCAGTTCCGTGCTGCTGGCCTTACTAAAATCCCTAATCAGCTTCAATTAATACGTACAGTAGTTAACCGTTTGTACACCAATGTCGATTGGACCGTTCCTATCATGGAAGTTAGCAAAAAATAATAAAATCAATCTTTATGCTTCCAAATTGTACAAGCAAGAACTAGAGAATTCGCATCTCATATACTATCACAATCGAAAAGAGGTGGTAGTTTATGACTGCTGCAGAGAAGAGAAAAATTCAAAGAGCTTTAAATGCTTTGCGTAAGCAGAGAGTGATTCTGAAAGAAAGTCTTAGAAGAATTGAAGCATTACTTTGCAGGTTGCCTATTGGCAGTCGTGAAAGATTTGAATTGTTAGCAGTAAGAGACTCAATTGTCGAAGCGCTTCGACTCAATGCAATTGCTATAAGAAACTTAAAAGATGTTTCTTGTGCATGTTAAGTCCGCAAGATGCTACAGAAGCGGGTGTCGTTCATTTAAGGACGACACCCGTTTTTCTTGGTGTAGTTTGTCTTTGAAATCCGTTATGATACTATAAGCTTAATGTGCCATAAACGTATAAAAGAGAGGGATACATACATGACCAACAAACTATATTACAATTCTACATATCTGACTGACTGGCAAACCCGTATTACGGAAACGATAGAACGAGAAGATGGGCTCTATGTTACTTTGGAGGAAACAGCTTTTTATCCGCATGGCGGTGGGCAACCCTCTGATCTAGGGACTATACAGGATATCCCTGTACTTGATGTAATCAGTGAGGAAGATCTTGTCCTACATAAGCTGGAACGTCTGCCTGATGATTTAGCTGTCAATTGTCAGATCGATTGGACGAGAAGATTCGACCATATGCAGCAGCATAGTGGGCAACATTTGCTGTCAGCAGTCTGTCTTGATCTTTTACAGTTTATGACTCTAAGCTTTCATTTAGGTGAAGATTATTGCACCATCGACATAGAAGCGTCAGAACTGTCGCCTAACCAGCTTCATTCCATTGAGTGGGAGGTTAATCGGCAGATTTACCGGAACCATTCCATTCTTAGCTATTTTGTAACAGGGGAAGAAGCTTCCCTGCTTAAACTGGTCAAACAGCCAAAAGTGACGGAGAACATCCGGATTGTAGAGATCAAAGATGTTGAATATAACGCTTGCGGAGGTACGCATGTATCTTCAACTGGTGAAATTGGTATGATTAAGCTTCTGAAAGCGGAGAAACAAAAAGGGAATACGCGGATTTATTTTAAATGTGGATACCGTGCTTTGAAGGAATTTAATAACAGTCTGCAAATCCTTGGAGCACTATCTTCCAAGTTCAATACGGGAAAAGATGGAATTATCGATCGAATTGAAAAGTGGGAGAATGAACAAAAGCAGCTGCAAGCGGAAATTACACTACTAAAAGATAAGAATGATGATTATATCGTACAGGAGCTTTTAGCACAACAAGAAGGAAAACTGATCGCAAAAGTATTCGAGGATAAATCACTGAAAGATTTACAAAGTTTAGCTAACAAGCTTACTGCGAAATGTGATGTTCCAGTTTTATTGGCTAGTTCTGCTGAGAATAAGGTTGTGTTTGCGCAGAACGGCAGTGCAGAGATCTCCTGTGGAGCTTTTTTCAAAACGCATCTTAGTACCTACAATGGAAAAGGCGGAGGCAGCGATAAATTAGCGCAAGCTGGATTCCCAACTTGGGAGGACGCTTTGGCGTTTTATGAGTTTGCTAGAAGTTAAGATTACAATATAAAAGACAGATGACCTGACTGCGGTAGTCTCCGTGGATCAGGTCTTTTTTGCATGATGAAAGGGAAGAATAAGAAACTTTTTCCAAAAAATGTCGTCTAATTACATATGACTATAAAGTCGAGGGAGAAGAATAGAAATGAATAAATGGAAGGTTACGCTAGGAATCATAGCTGTTTTGATTTTTAGTACGGGGTTTGGATCTGTATCTGTGCAAGCAGAACGCCAAATTCAATTCAACTTTAAAGAAATCGGAATCAGCAGTAAACAGGTCATCACAGAGAATACAACTTTTGTGCCTCTGAAATCACTCGCAGATGCTATGGGGTACACATTATCCTGGGATCAACAAACCAAAACGGCCAAACTTGTTCGTCCTGAAAGAGAGGTTATTTTCACAACTGGTACTGTAAAGTCAAAAGTAAATGAAGCAGTGGTGAATTTAACGAAATCCCCACGTATTATTAAAGGTTCAGTGTATGTGCCATTGGTCTCAGCGGTCAGTGCACTTGGAGGTAAAACGGGGCTTAATAAAACGGATGGGGTTATCCAGATCGTAGATGAAGCTAGATTGGTTTCTGCTTCTGTAGATGGTAGATCCTATTGGATATCTCAGAAAAACGGAGATTTGTATTACCGTGCTACCTCAGCTGGGAAACCGGTAATTATTGGTCGACTACCGTTCAAGGAATCAGCCTACAACTACGCTTTTGAGGTCAAGAAAATTGTCAATGGCACGGATCTTCTCCGGTTAACAGACAATCACTATGCCATGTTCACCGATTTCAATAGCAGCTATCAAGTATTGGTCAAAGCAGGCACTATTCTCAAACAAATGAATTATCAATATATGAATTCTGCTTATCCACATGCGCCGCAAGTGCCTTCTACTCAGTTGTATATGACAGATGGGAAGAACGTGCAGTATATTACTAAGGATGGCGATCTAGGGAAGTTATTTGAGATGGAGAAGCTAACCGGGGCAACAGGAGATTTCATCGTGGAATATGCATCGGAGGATGTGGCGCTCATACGTTTATTAGATACGACACACTTATATTTGGTTTATAGCAGCTCTGGGGAAATCATCAATCTCAGCGAACAACTGATAACAAGTGAGGATCGTAAGGAATGGGATAGAGTGAATGATGGCAGAGATCCATATGTTTTGACCAGAATGTTAGTATTGAAGGGTCGCAAAGGGAATGTGCTGACATTTACCTATACTCCAATCCTTGAGGAAAAAGCAAAAACAGTGACATTTACACTTCAATCCAAATAATTGCAGTTACTTTTATGTAACGAGAAAAAAGAGCGATGTTATGAATCGCTCTTTTTGTGTTCGGGATTATTTCAGCATCATCGTACTTCCACCCTTAATCTGAACAGGTTGATCATTTACAGATACCCAGACATCAATAGCAGAGTTGTTACGGATGATCTTTTTGTCAGCACTCATTTTCAGTGAATACAGCGCAGTGACATAATCATAAATCTCTATATTGGTTGCGTACCAAACATCCGGATGTCCACCAGCTTGTTGGCAAAAGTTCTCGATAAGCTCCCAATTGTTCTGCTCAGCAAATTCATAACTATGACCCCAAACATAACAGAGTCTTAGTTTTTGGGATGGACCCTCCGTTGTAAATCGCTCCCATACGTGATGGAGATCTTCATTATGTTGGCATGTTGGATGCCATTCCATGAAATTCAGAGGCATATCAAACTGTTTGGTAGAGTGGACAGTACGACTGTATTCAATCCCAACAGACTGAAGTGGCGCTATGATTTCTTGAGAGTATGTACCGTAAGGATAGGACATTCCACGTACCGGATAATCCACTAGTTTCTCAAGTCGCTTACGGTCTTCAAACAGCTCATCGATCACCATAGGTAAAGGAAGACGTTCTAGATGTGGATGAGTAACAGAATGGGCAGACACCTCGTGGTTTCTGAGTGAATGTTTAACATCAGCAGAAGATAAAAATCCGGGTGCGTTTATCATAGCGCTATTTAGATGGAAAGTACCTTTAATCCCATATTGATCAAAAATCTCCGCCAAGCGAATATCGTGTTTTTGTCCATCATCATAGCTCATTGTAAGCGCCTTGGGCAATCCGCCCGGGAATAAATTAAATTGAAGCTTCATGAATTCACACTCCTATTCATATGTTCATTTCGAAAATTACCTCATCCAATTATAGACCTTATAATCGGATTCCCGTCTTAACAATGAAAGTGTTTGCAGAAAGAAATACACTGATAAGAAGAGGGGCTGCCTGTCTGACTTTCTCTATGTTGTAAAACTATTATATGTGATAGACAGAAGAAACTCACTCTCATATTTTAGCACTAAGTTACTGATTGCCCCAATCTTTTTAATCAGTAGAAGGAAGTAGGCAGCTATCAGGCTGTCAGTGGTAAAAGCTAGTGATGCGCGCGCATTATACAATAATGCGGAGCTTATAGTATTCGATGAACCTACCTCTGCTATTGATCCAAAAGCCAAGATAAAGCGGCTATTTTCATTTCACATCGATTGGGCTCGGCTAAGAATGTCGATACGATCTATGTTATGTATAATGGAGAGATCGCTGAAGTAGGGGACTATCAAGATTTACTGCTTCATAAAGGGATTTATGCAAACATGTATGCTATACAATCATCTTGGTATAAGTGGAGAGGAGAAAGACATCATGGGTCACTATCGGAGATAATACCATCATCGGATCGGGCAGTGTTGTTACTAAAGATATCCCTGCAAATGTGATTGCAGTGGGTAACCCTTGCAGAGTCATACGGGAGATAACTGAAGATGATAAGGCTCAATATGATCATGAATAAAGCGTTGTTAATCATACTGAAATGTAAGCTGTCCTTTTCTTACCTTCGCTGCATATATGATTTGCCCTGTGTGTTACCCTAATGTCCAAAAAGTTAAAACTGACGTTGCATAAATGTGTTAGTTCAGTTGTATGATATAATTGTTGAAAAAAAGGCATAGGGAGAACTATATGACTACAATCATTGATAAAATCGCTTGGATTCATATCGAGAACGGACAAGTTTTATGTGCGCGTTCCAAAGGGAAAGATACCTATTATTTGCCTGGGGGAAAAAGAGAAGCCGGAGAAACAGACGAGGAGACGCTTTTGCGCGAAATTGAGGAAGAAATCTCTGTTCAGATTAAGGCTGATACCGTCTCTTATTTTGGAACCTTTGAAGCAGAGGCTCATGGTAAAGCAGAAGGTGTTACAGTAAAAATGACCTGTTATATTGCGGATTATGAAGGGACATTAACGCCAGCGTCCGAAATCGAGGAATTGACTTGGTTAAGCTATAAAGATCGAAATCGTGTGTCTGTAGTCACCCAAATTATTTTTGATCAATTGCATGAGAAGAATTTGCTCTTTTAAATCAACTATAAAAAAAATTTGAAGTCCGTTTTAAGCCCGTACGAAGGCTTGAGACGGTCTTTTTATTTCTACGAGCAACAGCAGCTGCTGGGAAATAACAACTTTTCTTCTCATTTAGGACAGATGTCCTTTTTTAAACCCTTGAATTGCTTTTTAATATGTAAGAGATCGAAGTTGAGGAGAGAGAGAAATGAGAGGGATTATATTTGCATTTTTAGCGGGGGCTTGTATTACGTTACAGGGTGTGTCAAATGCTCGAATTAGTCAAGATATCGGGACTTGGCAGGCGGCGACAATTACACAGTTAACGGGGTTTATCATGTCCTTCCTAATTCTTTTGTTCGTTAGAGATGGGAAATGGGGAGGAATAAAGCAAGTAAAACCCTTATATTTGATCGGCGGCGCTTTTGCAGCTGTAATTATTTTCAGTGAAGTAACGGCCATTCAGCAAATCGGTGTTACATTTACAATATCCTCGTTGTTGATTGCTCAGCTATGTCTGACCTTCTTGATTGATATTAAAGGCTGGTTTGGAATGGATAAACGAAAGATGAGATTACCGCAGTTCATCGGCATCGGGTTGATGATAGCTGGTGTTGTGATACTAAAATTCTAACAACCTTGAGTATAGTCGATAAATGGAGGAATTAAGTTATGGTTATTGGGTTGATATTAGCGCTTATTGCGGGATCACTCGTGAGTCTGCAAAATATATTTAATACGAAAGTTAACGAAAAGGTTGGTTCTTGGGCAACGACAACTTTAGTGTTAGGGATGGGATTCCTAGCTTCATTTATTATGAGTCTTATCGTTGAGGGAAACCGGATATTTACTTTGAGAAATATGGAGCCTTGGTATTGGATCAGTGGTTTGATCGGAGTCGGGGTGGTATTATGCCTTGTGCAAGGTACTAAACGACTGGGCCCAACGTATGCGATTTCGATCGTATTGATCTCTCAGCTTGGGTTCGCACTACTCTGGGATTCACTAGGCTGGTTAGGGCTTGAGAAGGTTCCTTTTACTTGGAAACAGTTGCTTGGAGTACTGGTTATTATTGGGGGTATCCTCGTATTTAAGCTAGGTGGCGAACGGGAGACGCAGAAGGCAGCTTGATTTATTCTCAGACTCATGTCTGTCAATATAAAAGTGATGGCAGTCACACGAGACTGGAACTAATTCAAATTATACTTTGGGAAAGTACTCGCTCAAATATAAATAAGGAGTGGATCATCCTATGTTCATACAATTGAACTCCCAAACTATTGAAAAGTTAGAAAAAAACCTTGGTGAACGACCCGGATATTTTAAATTATTTTTCGACACAGAGGGCTGTGGTTGTAATGGTGTGATCGTAATTCAGATCATTAGTGAACCTCATGCTACAGATATTGAAGTTCAGAAAGAGCCTTTTCCTTTTTTTGTTGACCGACAGCAGGAATCTTTATTTGATGAACAGATGCGGCTTGAAGCAGATGAGAATTACCCGTCGTTCAGATTAAGAAGTGATTCGAGTCTGTTAGGAAGTAATATTCGAGTAAAAGATAATCGATAGGCGGGTCGGAGCAGTTGAATGTAGAGTGTGTAGAGTGGCTGATGAGGCAATTCTGCACACTTTTTTTATTGCTTACTATGTCACGACGTGATATAGTCACGTTGAGACATATTTAATTGTGACGTATAAACGCTGTTACGTAATAAGGGAGCTGGGCATGTTGAACCCTGAGAAAGTGTTAAAAAAATATGTACCCATGACTGAGACAGCTTTCTATATTCTTTTATCCTTAGATGAACCACGTCATGGATATGGAATAGTGAAGCATGTAGAGAAAATCACGAAAGCACGCCTTTTGTTAGGCTCAGGTACTGTTTATGGCACGTTAACGAAGATGCAAAAAGATGGGATGATTACTGTTTTTGCTGATGAAGAGAGAAAAACGGTTTATGAAAGAACAGACTTAGGGACGCTAATTCTTGCTACTGAGATCAAAAGGCTTAAAGAGCTGCATGAGAATGCTATAAAATATGGGGGTGTTGTAGATGATCATCAAAATATTTAAACCCTTTTGGAGTTATGATGTTCAGAAAACCGAAGATTGGTTGGCTTCTATGGCGCAAAAAGGTTATGAACTTATCCGAATCAACCCTTTAACTAGATATTTTTACTTTCAACAGGTTGAATCGAACGTAGCTAACTATCGGATCGTATTTGATAAAGTTCCAAATCCATCCCTTTCTAAAGGATTATTAAATTTTGGATGGACGAAGGTATTACAGAGCGGCAAATGGGTTGTGACGATGAATAGGCTGCCTTTAGAACAGATAAGAACATTTCCTGATCGAGAAGGGATCGTAAAGCATAACAAGAAGATCATGTATATTTTTATGGGGATATTGATTTATTTAATGGTTGCATTCCTCAATGTAATTTTAATAAGTGCAATAGCAATGAGTGTATCTAAATTTAATCATTTTAATGTTTTCAGTGGACCGTATGGTTTTATTCCTGCTACTGCATTGGGGCTTAGCGTGATCTTGTGTATTTTCACAGTGTATTCGTTGATCACATTAAACAAGACTAACAAAAGAATAACAGAAGAATTCTTACAGCCAACCAAGTCAAATGGTCAAGTGACACCCCTTCAGCAAATCATACTAAGTAAAAATGAAGAAAAGCGTTTGAAAAATTCAGGTCAACTTGTTATGAAGTGGAAGCCTGGATGGATGTATGCGCCAGATCGGCTTGAGGCGTGGCTAGAGGGAATGGAAGAAAAGGGATATAATCTGTACAAAGTTGGCAAAACAGGTGCTGCCTTTTATTTTATAAAAGGGAAACCTCGTAAGGTGTGTTATTGTGCGGACTTACAAAATACTGCAGACACCAATTACTTCAATATTCACATGGAATCTGGCTGGGCATGTCTGTATAAATCGAGTTCATGGACTCGAAGATGGGTTGTATGGGCCCAAGAATATGTACCGGGTGAAGCAAAACCGCAAATATACAGCGATAAGTTAAATCAACTGAAACTAGCCAGACGTATAGCCTTAACTTATTCTGCTATGTTCTTGCCCCTTATAATTGTATATACGTATACCATAGTAATTAACATTAAATTATCGACTTACTCAAATCTGGATCGATTGCAGCTCATAAATATGATTTTGTTCGCCATATTAATTCTCATGTTTGGCTCGTATGTAAGTCGAACTTGGCTATATTACAACCGTCTTCGTAAACATCATCTATAATATCGTGGAGGTGTATGATGCAACAGAACATTTATGACAACCCTGAGTTTTTTCAAATGTATAAGAACTTAAGGGAATCAAGAATTACATACAATGACTTTATTGAACAACCTGCAATAAGAGGGTTACTTCCAGACCTACAGGATTTAAACGTTCTCGACCTTGGCTGCGGTTTTGGTGAAATGGCAAACTATATGATTGATAACAAAGCGTCACACGTAACAGGAGTAGATATATCAGAGAAAATGTTAGCTATGGCAGGGAAGCGACCTGAGATCCTTTATATACAGGGCTCTATGGAGGAAATCAATTTTAATAGTAATGAATTTGATTTGGTAGTAAGTTCGTTAGCTTTTCATTATATTGAGGATTACAAAGCACTCATTAGTAGGATTTCAGAATGGATTAAACCCAATGGGCATCTGGTATTTTCAACAGAGCATCCGGTTGTTTTATCAAATAAGAGCCAAAGTGGGTGGGTTAAAGATCCTGATCATAATATCCTACATTGGCCTATTGATAATTATGGAGAAGAAGGTCTCAGAAGCCAGTTTTGGGGAATTGACGGCGTCATAAAATATCACAGGAAACTTTCAACATTACTTAATACGTTGATCCAAAATGGACTAACTGTTGAAGAAATTGTTGAACCCGAATCCATACCTGAGGGACTTGAAAAGATGCCCAAATTATTAAATGAGAGAAGAAGACCTTCATTTCTAATAATTAAGGCTAGGAAAACGCTTATCGATGGAAAGTAATCTTCAGTTATTAATGAACTTTACCATCCGATTGAGGACGATTTCTTTATACTTATGATACAGCATCTGCAAGGAAACTAAGGGGAGTGTTTGTATGCATGAAATACCTCATGAGGATTATTATAAAGTGAAGCCGCTACTTCAAGGAGAGCATATCCATCCCGAAATTCTCTCTGTGATTGAAGGCAATAATCCAGGTTGGATCTTTGTAGATCAACTTACAGCACCAAAGAGTGCGTTAGTATGGAGTCAGGGAATTGAAGGGTTTTATCTTATCGGCGATCACACCAATCAAGCCTTTATCCATGCACTGGACGGTTATGTAACGAGTTATATAGTACCTAGAATGAAGGAACTTGGGATGGAACATTTCGAAGTTTCTGGTCAACATGAGGAATGGAATCTGGAATTGATGTTTCCTACTAGGAAGCTATATCCGTTTGAACAGATGGTGTTCAAGTTACTTCACAAGCCGCCTACGACACAGACTAATGGGATTAGAACTATAAATCTTAAAATGCTGGATTGGGAAAACTTAGATCTAAAGAATATAGAATTTGTACATGAAAATATTGATTTATTCTGGTCATCGAAAGAAGACTTTGCCGAAAAAGGCTACGGATATGCTGCTGTTGAGGGATCTGAGGTTATGGGTGTGTGTTATTCTAGTTTTGTTACACAGGATACACACGCAATCGGAATTGAAACCCTTCCTAAATATCAGAAACAAGGAGTGGGGACACATTTAGCAGCGCTAGTAGTTGAAGATGTGCTTGCCAATGGCTTTATTCCTTACTGGGATTGTTCACTGGATAATGAAGCTTCGAAAAAATCGGCACTACGACTAGGGTTTCAGCAGATACATCAATATAAGTGTAGTGCTTTTTCGATATGATCATTTATGAGACGTCAACTCTTCGGAGTAGACGTCTTTATTATATTTACTGTGAAGTTGTAAATACTTTAATATGATATGTAATTTGGTATAACTCGATAATTATGAGAGAATGATCATCGGAACGAGTTGAACTTTTGAATATATTATTAGGTTAGGATGATCTTCCATGAAAATTATGCTTGTCGAGGACGATAGAACAATTGCATCAGGGCTCGAATATTCATTACAACAGGATCACTTTGAAACCGTCCTATGTTATGATGCCACTACTGCAAAAGCGGTGTTATCTGAGCAGTTGTCAGAGCTCACCTTATGCATATTTGACCTCTCACTTCCGGATGGAAGCGGTTATGAATTATGCAAACTCGTTAAAGCGCAAAGTGATATACCTGTAATTTTTTTAACGGCGATTGATGATGAGGTCAATGTGGTGATGGGACTCGATATGGGGGCAGATGATTACATAACCAAGCCTTTTCGGATTCGGGAGCTGCTTTCGCGGATTAAATCGGTGTTAAGGAGATATAACAAGCAAGCACAGACCCAATCCAATATCGAATTAGAGAATATACGGATTAACACACTGGAAGGTAAGGTTTATAAGAACAGCGATGAAGTGCTACTGACCGCATTAGAATATCGATTGCTACTGATCTTTGCTAATCATGTGGGGCAAGTTCTCTCGCGAAATCAATTGCTAGAGCGGATCTGGGATGTAGCTGGAGAATTCGTGAACGATAATACATTGTCAGTTTACATAAAAAGACTTAGGGAAAAGTTAGAAGATAACCCCCAAGAACCCACACTGATCAAAACAGTTCGTGGGTTGGGTTATAAGGTTGGTGATTAGGTGCTTCGTAATAAAGAAATCAGATGGTTATTGTTGACGATGTGCTTGATCAGTCTTGTGACCGCAGCCGTAGCAGCATTTATATCACTGGAGGCGTTGGGAATCACAGCTGTGACTTCGGCTTTGCTGATAGGCTGCAGTTTAGTATTTACTCGCTGGAGATACGGTGAAATTGAAAAGCTCTCAGGATATCTGCGTCAAATCAGTAGTGGGAATTATACGCTTGATGTTCGCGATAATCAGGAAGGTGAGCTTAGTATCCTGAAGAATGACATTTACAAAGTGACGTTAATGTTATCCGAGCAGAGCGCTCAATTACAAGAAGATAAACTGAAACTCACGAATGCGATTTCGGATATCTCTCATCAGCTCAAAACCCCGCTTACCTCCATGACTGTGATGGCCGATTTATTAAGTGACCCGGAGCTGCATGTGGAGAAAAGAATGGAATTCACACGGAAGATTACTGTTCAACTCGAACGAATTGGATGGTTAGTTTCCTCATTATTAAAGTTCTCCAAGATCGATGCTGGAACTATTCATTTTAAAAAAGATCAAGTTCAAGTGAAGAAGCTAGTTCAAAAATCTTTGGAGCCCATGTTAATTCCAATGGATATTAAAGAACAACGGATCCTGATTGATGGAGAAGATAGCATCACATATGCGGGCGATCTCAATTGGACAACTGAGGCGATCATTAATATTCTGAAAAACTGTGTAGAGCACACACCTGCTGGGGGAGAGATTTCGATTTCTTTTGCAGAAAATACACTGTTTACGGAAATTATCATTACAGATAACGGCAAAGGAATCCCAAAGGCAGAGCTCCCCTATATCTTCAAACGATTCTATAAAGGTAAGAATGCAAGCGAAGATAGTGTAGGGATAGGACTTGCCCTATCACAAAGCATTATCACAGGCCAAAACGGAACGATCGATGTGAAGAGTGAAGTAGGAAAAGGTACACAATTTCAGATTAAATTTTATAAGCAAGTTATTTAGCACTTATGGCTTAGTGACTAGAATGTCACTTTAGAGTCACTGGATAGTCATTGTAGACAGATATACTGATCTCATCAACAAATGGAGGTCTAACAATGGACATTTTAAAAATTGAACATCTGTCTAAAACATATGGAAAAGGCGAAACAGCGGTAAAGGCACTGGATGATGTATCTTTTTCGATTAAAAAAGGGGAATTCGTAGCGATTATCGGGCCTTCAGGCTCCGGGAAGTCGACCATTCTTCACTTATTAGGCGGAGTGGATAGACCGACAAGCGGTAAAGTATTCGTAGATAATACGGATATTTATGAATTGAATGAAACACAGCTGGCGATCTTTAGACGCAGACAAATTGGGCTGATTTATCAATTCTATAATCTTATACCGGTGCTAACGGTTGAAGAGAACATCACACTCCCTTTACTGCTTGATCAGCACAAAGTAGATAAGAAACAATTTGCGGATACCGTAAAGGCGTTAAATTTGGAAAATCGCTTAAACCATCTCCCGAATCAGCTCTCAGGTGGGCAACAACAGCGGGTTTCGATAGGCAGAGCGTTAATTAGTAATCCTGCAATCATGTTAGCGGATGAGCCAACCGGTAATCTGGATAGTAAGAACAGTGGTGAAATTATAGATTTATTAAAAATGTTTAATAAAACCTATAATCAAACACTGATTGTCATTACTCATGATGAACGGATTGCATTACAAGCGGATAGAGTAATTACCATTGAAGATGGAAGGATCGCCAAAGATGAGGTGATTCGTCCGTGAATATTGTAAATAAATTAACGCTTAGACATTTGAAACAAAATAAACGAAGAACATTGGTTACTATTATTGGAGTCATCATTTCTGTGGCTATGGTGACGGCTGTGGCAACGCTTGGTTTTTCTTTTATGGAATTAATGAGGAAGCAAAGTATCTCAACAAATGGAGAATGGCATGTCCAATACAGAAATGTTACTAAAGCTCAGCTTAAAGCGATAGAAGCGGATGATGCAACGAAAACACTTGTCATCTCAAATGACCGTGGCTATGCCCCTTTAGAGGGGGGACAGAATGAGAACAAGCCCTATTGGTATATCAAGGAATATAATGCAGCTGGTTTTAAACAATTTCCGATTGAGCTTCTGGAAGGAAGACTCCCGAAGACTAACTATGAAGTAGTCATTTCTGAGGAAATCGCAAAAAATGCTAAAGTAACATACAAGATAGGTGAAACTTTAACGCTCGATGTCGGAGAGCGAGTTACTAGGGATGATAAAAATAGTGGTCAACCCTTATCCCAAAACGAACGATTACGGACTGAAGATGACACCCTGAATGAAGAGATCATTCATAAAAAACCAATGAATTACACAATTGTGGGAGTGATAAAGCGCCCCACTTGGGAACCCACATGGTCTCCGGGTTATACTGCCCTAAGTTATGTGGATGAAAGCTTGATTGGAGCAGCCGAAAAAACTACAGCTACAGTTGTATTAAATAAGGTGGATAGCTCCATATACAAGCATGCAGAGGAATTGGCAAAAGAAAACAATATAGAGTCAATTTCATATAATAATAGTCTGCTGCGCTATTATGGTGTGACGAATAGCGACGGCTTACGTAATACACTTCTTTCATTGTCAGTCATCGTTATGACTGTAATTATCATTGGCTCTGTTTCTTTAATCTATAATGCATTCGCGATTTCTGTCTCGGAACGTGCACGCCATTTAGGAATGCTCTCCAGCGTAGGTGCTACAAAGAGGCAGAAGCAGAATTCGGTGTTTTTTGAAGGAATGATCATCGGTTTAATTAGCATCCCTATTGGAATCCTTTGCGGAATTACAGGAATCGGGATCACTTTTATGTTTATTAATTCGATGATTCAAGATGTACTGGGGATAACGGAAAAATTAACATTGGTTGTTACGCCTTTGTCCCTATTCACCGCTTGTGTAGTTTCGATACTTACGATTTTTATATCCACTTATCTTCCAGCCAGAAAAGCTTCAAAGATTTCGGCGATTGATGCGATCAGACAAACAACCGATGTTAAGCTCTCAGGTAAAGCAGTGAAAACTTCCAAGTTCGTTCGCAAGCTGTTTGGAATCGAAGCAGAAATTGGTTTGAAGAATTTAAAGAGAAATAAACGCAGGTACCAAGCAACCGTGTTCTCACTTGTCATTAGTATTGTTCTGTTTTTATCCGTATCTTCGTTCACTACTAATATGAGAAAGTCGGTAGAACTCTCACAGGATGGTTTGAACTACGATATTCAAGTTTATATGGGGACTGAGGACGCTCAAAAAGTAGATCGGCTGACGAAATCGATATCTGCCTTACCTAATATAACGGAATATAATGTGATCAGGGAACTAAGCTTGAGTTCATGGATTGATGAAAAAGATATGGCAAAAGAATTGCAAGAGATCGTGGAGAAGGATAGCAGTATTTTAAAGAATGGGAAATATCCTTACTACATTCAGATCCATGCCCTAAATGAACAGAGTTTGAGAACCTATGCAGAATCGGTCGGTGTAAGTTATGAACAATTAACGGATCTCAATCAGATGTCAGCTATTGTGAATGATACCGTCACCTTTGAGGATGAGAGCGCCAAAAAGATTATTGAGACCAAAGCTCTTCATTCGGAAATCGGTCAGAAGCTTGATTTAGTTTATACGGATTGGAACACAGAGAAAGAGACGAAATTACCACCAGTAGAAATCGTCGCATTAACTGATAAACGCCCTATGGGTGTTCATTCAGCACTAGTTGGTGGATTAAATATCATTGTCTCTGAACAAGTCTTTGATCAATTAACAAATGATACGATGAGTAACGATATACAAAGCCGACTAAACCTGAACAGCTCTGATCCATTAGCGACACAACAGGCCATTGAGGAAATGAAAGAGCGGAATGTCTATGTCCAAAATGTGTTTCAAAATAGACAAAATAGTGAGCAGATGATCATGTTAATGTCTATTTTCACCTATGGTTTTATTGCTTTGATTACATTAATATCGATTGCGAATATTTTCAATACGATATCAACTAGCATATCACTTCGTAAAAGAGAGTTTGCGATGTTGAAGTCTGTAGGGATGACGCCAAACGGTTTTAATAAAATGATTAATTATGAAAGTATCTTCTATGGGATAAAATCACTACTTTTCGGGCTTCCGATTAGCATAATCGTGATGTACTTGATCTATAGATCCATGATGAGTAGTTTCTCCTATGGATTCGCACTTCCGTGGATGAGTATCTTGTATGTCATAGTCGCTGTCTTTATCATCGTTAGCTCAGCTATGCTGTACTCCAGTTCAAAAGTGAAGAAGGAAAATATTATTGATGCTTTAAAACAGGAGAATATATAAAGATTGGCCTTTCATTGCCGCGTTTAACGCGGCTTTTTTGTGTCATATATGACACGAATGGTATGTTATTACATATAAATCCCTATGATATAATGTATTCAATTGAATTTAACAGATTATAACTTTAGAGGCAGGTGTCAACGCTTGAGAACGGTCGTCGTGATTGGCGGGGGAATTACTGGATTGTCTACCGCTTACTATTTACAGAAATCTATAGAGCATAACAAGCTAGATGTAAAAATCATTTTGGTTGAAGCCAGCGATAGACTGGGCGGAAAAATCAGAACACTGCGACAGGAAGATTTCATTATGGAATCAGGTGCAGATTCTATTGTTACTCGCAAAACGAATGTTGCCCCATTAATTGAAGAACTTGGCATGCAAGATGAGGTCGTATATAACGCGACAGGAATATCATATATCTATACAGAAGGAAAGCTTAAGCAAATTCCTAAGGATGCAGTCTTTGGCATCCCTCTAAGTATTGAATCGCTTGCTACAACAGATCTGATCTCTGCTGAAGGTAAAGTTGAGGCACTTAAAGATTTTTATACTCCGAATGATAAGTTTACGAAAAATGATTCCGTGGGTGAATTTCTAGAAGCTTTCCTAGGAAAAGAGCTGGTCGAAAAGCAAATATCACCTGTCCTTTCAGGTGTATATTCCGGGAAATTGAGTGAACTTACCATTGCCTCGACCCTTCCTTATTTGATTGATTATAAAAATGAATATGGAAGTATTATTCAGGGATTGTCCGCGAATAAGGCTAAATTCCAGGGGAACGGCGATAAGAAGTTTATGTCTTTTAAGGGTGGCGTATCTGCTCTGATCGATGCCATGGAAGAACAGCTGTCCGATGTACAGATCATCAAAGGGATTCGTGCCGAGCGCATTGCAAAGGATGGAGAACGGTACCGTGTAACACTGGCAGATGGACGAATCTTGGACAGCGATTTTGCCGTACTTGGAACAATGCATTCTACTGCACAAGCATTACTTCAAGATGAAGTGCTGGATGAAGATTTTAATCAGTTGTTTAACAGCTCTATGATTAGTGTGTATCTAGGATTTGATATCCCTGATAGTCAGCTGCCAGCGAACGGTACAGGGTTTATTACCGCCAACAGTGATGATGTTCTATGTAATGCTTGTACATGGACAAGTCGCAAGTGGGAGCATACATCTGGACAACAACGTCTGCTCGTCAGACTGTTTTATAAGAGCTCAGGACCGCATTATGAGTCCTTGATTAAGCTCTCAGAAGAGGAATTATTACAGGTGGCGTTGAAAGATATACAGACAAGTCTTGGGATTACTGGACAGCCAGTAACCTACGACGTGACCAAATGGCATGATGTTATGCCAAATTACCACATGCGCCATCATGAGATTGTAGTATCCTTAGAGAAGAAGATTGCAGATCATTATCCTAACGTAATCCTTGCCGGATGCTCTTATTATGGTGTGGGTATTCCAGATTGTATTGCTAATGGAGAGAAGACAGCCAAGCGCATTTTGGAGGAACTGACTTCAAATTGATGAAAGGGAGGGTGTACAATCGTGAAAAGATTAGCGATAAGCTCTATGCAAAGTCTAGACTATAAACAACGGCGGTTGTTTGTATAGAGCGAATAAAATTTGATTTACCGCCAGTGCATTGTGCATTGTTGTTTTTAGAATAGACTTTGCTACCTTCAAACTCATAAAAAGTTTAAGGAGCAGAGCGATTATGAAATATGTAAATGCTGATACGATTTTTCCAAAAGAATTATTAGAGGAAATTCAGAAATATATTAACGGTGGTTTAGTGTATATCCCAAAGCCTGAAGAAGCACATGTAAAATGGGGCGAGAAGTCAGGGAGCAGAAAATACTTAAGATCTAGAAACATTGAAATCTGTCTAAGGTTTGCTGTTGGTGCAACGGTTGACCAGCTTTCGGATGAATATTGCCTATCAAGAGACAGTATTAAGAAGATTGTTTACACAAAAAAATAGCTATAATCCTAAAAATCCACGTTAGAGGAAGCTCTGACGTGGATTTTTGGGATTTAATTATCATTCAATCTTAAATACCATACTTCTTCCGATATTTATCGATCCCATCTACAAACTGTCCTTCATATTTCACGACTTCATCCATCTCTTTATTTGCTGCTTTAAAAGCAGTGCTGGAAATTTTCGTTTTGTATAAGGCCTCTTTAATCATTGTCATTGCTTCTAGTTGCGACTTAATCGCTTTTAAACAGATTTCATGTAATACCTGCAATTCTGCATTGGGTGCTTTAATCTTTTTCGCCTCAATTACCAATTTAGTGTAATTAGGGATTATCACATTATTAAATGCTGTATAGCGTTGTTTTCTATTGTTTCCTGTATCTATTCTGTTCTTTACATATGCCTCAGAGGCAATTTCGTCATATTTAATACTACTTCTGCAGAACCTTCTTGAACGCCTGTAACAATATAATCTGAATATCCATCTGATTCAAAGGTAAGTATAGATTCATTAGATACTTCAGGTGTCAATTATGCATATGTAAGACTGGTCATTTCAGCTAGTAAGCGAACTTTTATTTTAATCGTTCAACCACTGATCTTGTAATCCATAAAATTCCTGATTTCTTCTGAGTTTACTATAAATTGTTTCTTCGCAAATACTAACTATTTTTTAAGTTCATTAACTACGAGGTGGAAGATTCATGGCAGACAAAACATACTTAGATTTACGGATACGAAAAACAAGAAAAGCAATTCGGAATGCCTTTATAGATTTATTAGCAGAGAAAGAACTGAATAAGATCTCGATCAACGCTATTACGCAAAAGGCTGAAATCAATCGAGCTACATTTTATTTACATTACAAAGATATTAATGATTTGATTGATAGTATCTTGGATGACTTATTAGCAGATTTGAAGAAAATACTTATAGATAAATTTGAAGAATCCTATAAACCAGGGGATGAACTTACCTCGCTGATTTTATTGCTAGAGCATATTGCAGAGAATTCTCATATGTACAAGGTGTTGCTTGTAAGCAAAAACATTCCTTATTTCACACCGAAATTGATGGATCTTTTATATGAATTGATATTAATAACAACAGAACAACAATCGATTCAAAAAACAGAAGATTTCTTAACCGTAGATACTCCTTCTGATATCGCAGCTTGGTATGGAACATCTGCAATCATTGGTACAATTTCCATGTGGCTTGGCAATGATATGCCCTATACCCCTAAATATTTAGCAGAGCGAATTATACAGTTAAATCCATTTATCCCTTCAAATAATAAAAAGAAATAGTGAAACATTTCACTTTTAAAATTTTAATTAACACAAGCTTATTAACTGTCGTTTTATTAACGCTTTCAGTTTTATTGTAGATTGCTAAGCTCCACAATAACTACTACCATTTAGTAATAGATAGTAATAAGGAGTGTGTTAAGAATGATGAAGGTCGGTATTTATCACGGTAAAAATAGTGTGGGGATAGAAGAGCGGCCAATACCTGAAGTAGGGCCAAAAGATGTGTTGGTTCGTATTTTAGCGGGGGGAATTTGTGGTACAGATATTAATATAGTAAAAGCAGGCTCAGAAATGGGTATCCGTTTCGGCTCAGAGTTTGGACATGAAATGTTTGGTGAAATCGTCGAATTAGGTTCTGATGCGGAAACCGATTTGAAAGTTGGCATGCGTGTAGGTGTGAATCCAATTACTGCAAAACGTGCAGGTCGTCGTTATTCGTTGGAGGTAGGAGCCTTTTCACAATATGTCTTAATTGAAGATGCAGCACTTAATTATAACCTTTATGAATTTGATGATTCCGTTTCGGCAACAGAGGCCGTATTAATGGAACCTATGAGTGTGGGCTTTCATGGAGCCTTTAGTGTACAACCCAAACAAGGTGAAAAAATCGTAATTCTCGGAGCGGGTCCTATTGGTTTATCTGCTGCTGCAGGATTAATAGGGGAAGGCATTAAAGAGGTTTGTGTTGTGGATATTGATCCATGGCGTTTGGATAAAGCCAAAGAATTAGGAGCTTTAACAGTTAATACGACGACTGAATCATTAGCAGAGGGCTTAATTAAACACTTCGGGGAAGTAAATGTTTACGGCGTTAACATGCCAAACGTAGATGCTTTTGTAGACGCAGCGGGTGCTCCGATATTATTTGAACAAGTGATGCAGATTGTAAAGCCACAAGCAAGAATTGCAATCATTGCGGTTTATAAAAATGAAGTACCTATTAGCCTTGCTCAAGTGATGAGTAAAGAAGTTAACATAGTTGGAGCTAGTGGATACACACATGAAGATATTGTAAAGGTTATTGAACATATTAACGACAAGAAAACGAATATCTCTACAATGGTGACACAGTCCTTTAAATTAGAGGATATCCAAGCAGCCTTTGACAAAGCCATTGAAGCTAAAGAAACCATTAAAGTCATCGTAGATTTAACTTGATTGTTAGACTGAAAAAAGTTCATGTGGGCGTAAAAGCTCATATGAGCTTTTTTTATTCTAGATGAATAATGACTTTATATAAAATTCAATTCAAATCAAATATGGCATATAACTAGAGTGACGTCGTGATTATACTAAGTACAGAAGTAACAATAATGAACCAAACGTGGGGGTATGATGGAAATTAAACTTGTTCCAGTAACGTTTGAAGATAAAGCGGTACTGTCTAATCTATATCAACTTTACTATTATGATTTCAGTTTATTTACGGATCAAGATGTGAATCAGCATGGAGAATTCGAGGTGGATATTGATTATTTTTGGGAAGGGGATCATCGATGGAATCCTTATCTGATCGAGGTTTCAGGAAACTTAGCTGGATTTGTGGTTGTTCTTTTTGAAAACTTAGATACAGACCCAGATCCAACTCATGTGATCTATGACTTTATGATTTTGCAGAAATACAGAAGAAATGGAATAGGTACTGCTGCCGCAATAAAAACACTTGATCTATTTAAAGAAGCTAAATGGAAACTAGCTCAAATGGAAAATAATAAACCTGCCATAGCTTTCTGGCGAAAAGTGCTTAAGGATTATACAAAAGATAACTACACAGAACGTTATTTAAGTGATTGCCATAAATACATCCAAGCATTCGATGGGAGGGAGTGAATGAAATGAAGATCAGCGTAACATTAACTGACAGCACAACGAAGTTTATGATTAATAATCTCTACCCACTATACTTACACGATCTTTCAGAGATATGGGGGAACCTTCCTAATCAATACGGGGTATACGAGGATAATGAAACACAAACGCTGAATGAACAGAATAAAGTCTTCGACATCTGGTGGGAGAAGCCAGGGATTTTATATCCTTATTTAATAAAGGAGGATGGAATTCCTGCTGGCTTTGCATTAGTAGCCACACCACCTCATACACCACCAGGTTGTGAATTTTATTTAAACGAATTCTTTATCCTGCGGCCCTTTCGAGGTACGCGAATCGCTGAACGCGCGGCTAAGGAGGTATTTAATCTTCATATTGGAAAATGGGAGCTACAAACCAATCCCACAGCTACAAATAGGAGAGCCCAGCATTTTTGGAGAAAGACACTAAAAGAATATACTGGTAATAGCTTTCAAGAAGAATGTAAGAAGTCTTTTGATGATGAATTAAAGATGATTTTTAATTTTAGTAATGGATAAAGCTAATCAAATCGAAATGCGGGAATTATTTCTTCTATTGACTTATAGTGGATTAGGGCTTACAATTAGAAAAAATTATATAATAAAACAAATGCTTTGATGGAGAAAAGTAGTTCAATACCTCTTTACAGGGAGGAAACGCCGGAGATTGAGAGCGTTTCTAGAGAAAAGGGTTGATCGAAGTTCACTCCGGAGCAGTCCCTTGAAACCATTGTTGGCAAGTAGAGGTGTACCGGTGTTAACCGTTAAATATTTAAGTGAGAACATTTCTGCTAGTTGTACAGAATAGTTCTAATTTAGGGTGGTACCGCGGCTCCTCGTCCCTTTTCGGACGAGGGGTCTTTTTGTTTCCATTTAGAAGAAATAATTGTATCCATGTAAGGCTCGGTAGCTCAGTTGGTAGAGCATAGGACTGAAAATCCTAGTGTCGGCGGTTCGATCCCGTCCCGAGCCATCTTAACTTTAATAGCAAGGCTCGGTAGCTCAGTCGGTAGAGCATAGGACTGAAAATCCTAGTGTCGGCGGTTCAATCCCGTCCCGAGCCATCTTAATTTTAATAGTAAGCTTTCTATAATAACAGCCTGTCTGACCATTATGGTTAGGCAGGCTGTTTGTGATCTCATCAAAGTTTAAGGAGCAGAACAATTATGAAATATGTAAATGCAGATACAGTCTTTCCTAAAGAGTTACTACAAGAAATACAGAAATATATAAACGGTGGTATGGTCTACGTTCCAAAGCCTGAAGAATTACATGTAAAATGGGGTGAGAAGTCAGGGAGTAGAAAATATTTGGAATCAAGAAATATTGAGATCTGCCTGAGGTTTGCTGCTGGTGCAACCGTCGACCAGCTCTCAGGTGAATACTGTCTTTCTAAAGATAGTATTAAGAAAATTGTTTATACTAAAAAATAGCCGGTCAACCGAAGGGTTGACCGGCTATTACATTTATTTGAGACGTTAACTCGCAAATATATGCTTACCAATTTTTAAGTTCTGAGGACGAGTCCAGATCCATGCACTAGTAGCTGTATCTGGATTGAAATAATAGATCGAATTGTTTGTTGGGTCCCAACCTCGGACAGCATCAAGAGCAGCTAAATAGGCAGTCCGGTTTGGAGTAAGCCAGTATTGACCGTCAGATACGGCTGTAAATGCGCCTTTTTGAAATACAACGTTTTTAATATTGTCTGGGAATTGACTAGATTGTATGCGATTCATAACTACAGCGCCAACTGCAACTTGGCCTTTATAAGGCTCACCGCGAGATTCACTGTAGATAACTTTAGCTAATATGTCCATTTCCTCAATATTAAGCGTATATTTTTTTAGTGCATTCCATGTTTTCGTGCCAGTAACACCATCGGCGCTTAATCCGTAGGCTTTTTGAAATTTAGAAACGGCTGCTTTCGTTTGTGATCCATATACACCATCTAAAGGCTGAGTATAGAAATCCAGAGTCTTCAATCGATACTGAAGATCCCATACATCTCCTGAAGAACTTCCTACGGTTAATACCGGAGCAGCACTAGCAGAACCGATCATAGTAGCCATACTTACCAGACCCAAAAGAAGCAACAAAGTGAATATTTTAGTCTTCATTATAGTAGCCTCCTTTCAGAAAACATTATAAATAACCTTCAATAACGTAGACAACACTCATTTATTGGTAATCCAATTAACGTCTTACAATTTTCAAAATATTATTTTCGGTTTGTGATCTTCTGAAATGGGTAAATTAATAGTCAAAGGCATATAAAACTTCGGAGGTTCTTTATATGAAAAAGCAATTAATTCTACTCATAATCGCCGCTGCTCTCGGTCTAAGTGCATGCAGTAATGATAATAGCTATGGCAATAAGATGTCCTCAAACAATACACAGATGGAACATTCCTCGCACTCTAGCTCAGGTGAGGTACCTGATGATTTGAAGGTGGCGGAGAATCCAGCTTATAAAGTTGGAAGTCAAGCGATCATCCAAACGGACCATATGGAAGGTATGAAGGGGGCTACTGCAACAATAGTTGGAGCTTTTGACACCACAGCGTATATCGTTTCTTATAGACCTACAACAGGCGGATTTCCAGTTACAAATCACAAGTGGATTATTCATGAAGAAATCAGAAAAGCAGCTGACAAACCCTATGAATCAGGCTCAGAAGTCGTAATGGAAGCTGACCATATGAAAGATATGAAAGGTGCAACGGCTCAAATTAACTCAGCTGAACATACTACGGTATATATGATTGATTACACACCTACTACGGGTGGAGATAAAGTGAAAAATCATAAATGGGTAACGGAAGATGAGCTTTCAGCAATAAAGTAACTAATAGAAATTAAGCTCTTAAGTAATGAAAAATGATCAAGGTAGGAACAGTCATGGACTTTGTTAAAGTTCTAGGCTGCTCCTACCTTTTTGATTGCTTCTTTTATTGGTAGTGAAGTGTTAAAATATCTTTATAAAGCACTGCTATACAAAATATACCATTTTAATTGATATTTTCTTAGAAGGTAGGAGCGTGATTGAAATGCCTAACTGGCAGGTGAAATTCGATGAAGAAATGCTTAAACAAGCTGCACAACAGATTCAAGTCGATTGGACAACGATTAAGTATATTGGTGGTTTTGAAAATGTTGTCTATAGCTTTCCAAAAGATGATCATGAATATATTTTACGTGTAACACATCAGTCTCATCAGGAGCAGGAGATGGTCATCTCTGAACTTGACTTTATGGACCATCTTGCAAAACATGGCGTGCAACTGGCTCGCCCCATTCCCTTTCAGGATGGCAGCTTGGTACAAACGCTATTCAAAGATGAGGAAAGATTTATGATCTGTGTAATGGAGAAAGCACCAGGTGGTCATGTTAATGCTTCCGATCCCAATTGGGGAACGGAGCTTTTTGAGCAATGGGGTGAGGTAACAGGAAGAATGCATGCTTTAACTCTGCAATACAATCCGGAGACTGTTCTGGCAAGACCACATCAGGGTAAGCTAGATTTTGACTTTGCTAACTTTGGTACTGTTGAACAGCAGCTTTTTGAAAAGTTGCTTCAAATAAATGATCGGATTAACCAGTTGCCGCGGAATCGAGAAGGCTATGGACTATGTCACCGTGATTTGCATCCGGGTAATTTCTTCGTGCATGAGGGGCAGATCACCGTGTTTGATTTTGATGATTGCGGATACGACTATATGGTGCATGATATTGCCATTGCCGTTTATTATTCGACCATCTTTGGGGATTGGCGAAAACCGGAGGTAGAGCAGAGTAGAACTTCTAGTCTTGCGGCAGCCATGCTGACGTCTTTTATGAAAGGGTATAATCGAGAGTATGCACTCGACAATAAATGGCTAGAAGAGCTCCCGCTCTTTATTGAGAAGCGCCGACTGGAATTAGTGCTTTTGTTATTTCAAGAGTTTTCGGAGTCACAGCGTGAGCAGGATAGAGAGTGGCTTGCCCGTAATATTCAGGATGCCCTAAATGACAAAGCTTGTTTAGAGCTTTAATAAATCCTTTTGAGTAGTTTTTAATATATTTAGAATAGATAATGAGGATATATCATATAAAAAAGGAGCATTTATTTGAACCTAGCAACTCCTGTAACACCTATTCAACTTATGCAAGTACTTCTAAACGTTTCTGTGATCCGCCCTGTTTTTATTTGGGGGGCACCTGGTATTGGAAAGTCTTCTCTTGTAGAAGCTTTTGCTGATCAGGTGGGTCTTCCATGTGTTTCTCTTCTGGGTTCTCAACTAGCACCGGAAGACATCATTGGGGTACCTCAAATCGTTAACGGCAAGAGCCAATTTTGTCCTCCGAAAATGATTGCTCGGGACGAACCGTATTGCTTGTTCTTAGACGAGCTTAATGCCTGTTCTCAAGAGGTGCAAAAAGCTTTTTATAGTCTTATCCATGAACGCCGCATCGGCGATTATCACCTACCTGAGGGCTCTATAGTAATAGGAGCTGGTAACCGTGCACAAGATAGTGCAATTGTTAAACCTATGTCCTCCGCGCTTATCAATCGGATGTTCCATATACAGCTAAATGTATCTTTTCAGAATTGGATCTCTTGGGCATATGATAATAGCATTCATCCTATGGTTATTGAATATCTGGAATTGCGTCCCGATCATCTGTGGAGTGCACCTCCAAAGACTGAAGAGCCTTTCTCCACGCCACGCTCTTGGCATATGCTTAGTGATGCACTACATGAGTTTGGGGATGATATAAATGTGGATACCGTGGGGATTTTAGCGAATGGTTCACTGACAACTTCTCACGCCACACAATTCAGGGCTTTTTATAAAAATCTAACTGGAAAATATGAACTTAATCAAATTATTGATGGTAAATCCTCATTTCCAACGGCTCCAGAAGATCGGGATCTCCTGTATTTCCTAGCGCAATCCTTGCGAGCCCAGATTATTAAAGAACTCCCTCCGATTAAAGATAACGTACGAGATGGACATCGCCAATTTGCACACACTGTTAAAAAACTGATTAAAGACCTGTCAGTAATTAGCTTTGAAATTGCACAGCTAGTAGTTGCTAAGCAGGAGCAAAGTGATAATATTCCAGATTGGTTAATGGTTGAAATTGTGCGTGATTTACCACGTCTTGCAATAAAAGATAGGGGGTAAATATGGCTAAAAAGACAACTCCAGAAAACCCCGCTTTGAAAAATTTTAATGAGGCATGTTCGTTAATCGCGGATCATCCTATTTTTGCACCGTTATCTGTTCGAGCTTCGATTATCCATAATGAAAATAGTCCCTATCCTGAAAACGGCTGGGCAATTGTCACTAATAACGGTTATATTTACACTCATCCTAAACGGCGTGGTGAGGTTGCTGAATGGATGTACGTTTTGGCACATTGTTTTCTTCATTTAGGACTTGGGCATTTAAAGATTAAAGAGAATCAAGTGGCGTGGAACGTTGCATGTGATGTGTACATAGCAAAGTTTTTAAATGACTTGAAGTTTGGGAAAGTACCCGCAGATATGGAGTCGCGAATTAATCTTACAATTAAAGATGAACAACAGCTTTACGAGCAATTTATGATAAAAGGAATTCCGGACAACTCCAGATATTTTGGCACTGCGGGTGTTTCAAAGCTAGACATGAATGTTCGAGATACCACCAAAAGATACTGGGGAAAAGCACCAGATTGGGAAGCCTATCTTGCTTATGGGTTATCGAATGCTGTGACGAATGCAGTAAGTGTTGCTGGAGGACACGCTAATACTATTAGTGACCCTGCACTTTCATTAACAGCTCCACAACGTGCAAAACGATGGTTCATGGACAGATATCCTTTATTAGGTGCGCTTGCCGCCGGCTTTGAGATTATAGAAGATCCAGCGATATGTCGGCGATTAGATATTTCCATAGCTGCCATTGACGTTGTTGATCGCAAAATATTTATGAACCCTGCAGCCGGACTAAACGATGAGGAGTGTATTTTCGTGATGGCGCATGAGCTTCTGCATGCGGGGCTTCAGCATCACGAGCGATGTCTTGGTCGAGATCATTATCTTTGGAATGTGGCTTGTGACTACGTAATAAATCTTTGGCTAATAGAAATGAGTGTAGGGGAGTATCCGCGAATTGGACTCTTATTAGATCCTGAGCTTAAAGGTTTATCTGCTGAAACGATTTATGATCGTATGGTCGGAGATATCCGCACTTATAAGAAACTGGCAACCTTGAGAGGCAACGGACTCGGTGATATTTTAGATAACGGTTCATCTAGTTTTTGGGATGTGAGAGAAGGACAAACGCTTGATGATTTTTGTAAGAATGCTATGCAACAAGGACTTATGTATCATGAAGAGCAACGCCGCGGTCTTTTGCCATCAGGACTAGTTGAAGAGATTAGAGCGCTGGGCCAGCCACCTATTAAATGGGATGTAGAGCTTGCTCGTTGGTTTGATCATTATTTCTCACCGCTTGAGAAGACCAGATCTTATTCACGAATTAGCAGACGTCAATCTTCTACGCCTGATATCCCTCGACCACAGTGGGTTCATAGCGGCGCTGCAGATGATGGCCGTACTTTTGGAGTTATTTTAGATACCTCAGGCTCAATGGATAAAAAGCTTCTGGCCAAAGCATTAGGGGCCATTTCAAGTTATGCGCAGGCTCGTGATGTTCCTTTTGCACGGATTATATTTTGTGATGCTTGTCCTTATGATGCAGGTTTCATGCCCCCCGAGGCTATCGCAGATCGAGTACAAGTGAAGGGAAGAGGGGGAACGATCTTACAACCAGCTATTGATTTGATTCAACAAGCTGAGGATTTTCCGAAAAAAGGACCGCTTCTAATTATTACAGATGGTTATTGTGACAAGCTGACCATTAAAAGAGACCATGCTTATATTTTGCCAAAGGGAAATGACTTACCTTTCTCACCCAAAGGACCTGTATTCAGAATTAACTAAGGTAGAAGATCTTAGAAATGATTAGAGGGAGTAACCGATATGACAACCCCAAAACATATTCTTTCCGCAGCTACCGTTGTATTCAATGATTAGGGAGGCCAAAGAAGAATCGGGTATTGATATAGAGATTAATAAGTTCTGCGGCGTCTTTCAAAATGTAGATCGATCTATTTGCACTACATTATTTCTGGGTAAAGCTGTCGGTGGTGAGCCTGCTACTAGTTCCGAAAGCTTGGATGTGGGTTTTTTTTCAATAGAACAAGCGATGGATATGCTCACATGGAAAAACCTCAGATTGCGGCTAGAGTATTGTTTAAATGATGATGCGCAGCCGTTTTACGTAGAATTACGGGGCACAGAAGTTGAAAAAATTATTATTACACATCTGAGTTAATGTAGGGAGCACAATGGACAAGTGTTTCGATCAACAAAGATTCATTTTTTTTATTTTATAACATTTTCAGTTGATTACAGAACTTTTCATACGTTTACAGCGTCTTACTTATGAACGATAAATCGACGGTAAGGACTGAAACATTATGAAAGACAACACGAAGCTTTTCAGAAATAATATGAGGAGCCAGTCTTCTATACAATCTGTAGGCGGCAGGCGTTATGTGCCAGGAATTGATGGTCTAAGGGCTTTATCAGTACTCGCTGTAATCGCATATCATTTGAATCTGAATTGGGCTGAGGGTGGACTTCTCGGCGTTGGAATATTTTTTGTAATCTCCGGATATCTCATTACTGATCAAATCATTAGCCAGTGGGAGCGGCACCGAAGGCTGAACCTTGTAGACTTTTGGGTTCGTAGGGCGCGGAGGCTGTTGCCTGCGATGGCCGTTATGCTTTTTGTGGTTGCCATATGGCTTTTAATTATAGAACCATCAAGATTGTTTGGGCTCAAGGGTGACTTTATGTCTTCCTTATTTTATTTCAATAACTGGTGGCTAATATTTCATAATGTTTCCTATTTTGAAAGCTTTGGCCCACCATCTCCTATCGGACATTTATGGTCGCTTTCTATTGAAGGACAGTTTTATATTCTATGGCCAATAGTTCTCATCATCGTGATGAAAATCGCTCGTCGGCGAGGTAAGCTTATTGCATGGATTATGGCTTGCGCAGCAGTCTCGGCTTTAGCCATGGTATTGATCTACGTACCGGGGACAGACCCAAGTAGAGTATATTATGGAACGGATACCCGCTTATTTGCGCTTCTCATTGGAGCAGCACTTGCAGTTGCTTGGCCAAGTCAGAAACTTAATGATAACGTCTCAGAACCGGCTCGGTGTGTGCTTGATATTGTAGGGGGATTAGGACTCATTCTATTGTTGGTACTTTTTAATCAGGTTAATGAGTTCGATGATTTACTTTACCGTGGTGGGTTTTTAGTGATTTCTTTGATTGCAGCTGTAGTTATTGCCGTTCTAGCTCATCCTGCTAGCCGTCTGGGATCGATCGTAGGCTGTAAACCTTTGCGTTGGATCGGGCTGCGATCATATAGCTTGTACATATGGCATTTTCCAGTCATTATCCTTAGCAGTCCGAATGTGAGTACTGAAGAAAGCAGCATGCTTCGGATCATCATTCAGGTAACAGTAAGTTTTCTTCTAGCTGCATTGTCATATAAGTATGTGGAGGAGCCCATTCGTCGAGGTTCACTTAAAGAAACATGGAAGAACATCAGTGTAAAACGAAGGGGTGGTCTTCGTCCAGGCTTCTTAATGGCTATTATTGCTGTGATTCTTATCCCAATCGCATGCAAAGGTTATTTGTTAAACGCTGGATCGGATACGTCTGCGATCGAATTGGCAGATTTGCAGTATGAACAACAACAACTGGAACAGCAAGAACAACGACTGCAGCAGCAAGAACAACAAGATATGGGAAGAAAGAATGATCCCGCAGATCATAAAGCGATAGACGAAAATGTAACTGATAAACCATCAATACCAGCCTTGGCAACAGCTACAACTGAACCTGAAGTGAAAAAAGCTGATACTAAGGTGGGAACTACAAATACAGAAATAGCAAAGCCTGAATCAGAAGTGAAAAAATCTGTTCCTGAAGAAAAGAAACCTGTGGCTGAGAAGAGTCAAGCTGGAACGGATGTTACGGCCATTGGAGATTCTGTCATTTTGGATGCAGCACCATACCTTTCAGAGGAATTACCTGGCATTGTCATCGAGGGAAAGATCGGTCGGCAGATGGCTAAAGCTCAGGAGGTAGTGGATCAGCTTAAAGCTCAAGGCCGGCTAGGTAAAAAGGTTATTATCGAGCTTGGGACCAACGGATCCTTTAGTTCAAAGCAACTACGTAATTTACTGGATTCATTAAGTGATGCTGAGCAGATTTTTTTGGTCAATACACGGGTCCCAAGAAAATGGGAGAATAATGTGAATCACAATATTTCAAAAGTTTCCAGTGAATATAGTAATACGACCGTAGTAGACTGGTACTCTGCAAGTGAAGGAAAAGACGATTATTTCTACCAAGATGGTGTGCATCTTAAACCAGAGGGCTCCAAGTGTTACGCCTCACTTCTTGCGAAAGCCTTGGAAAGTAAGTAAGAATTAATTGAATCTCCAAACTTTTTGATATTATATTTTAATAGACCGGCAAGAGAGTTCTCTCTTTGCCGGTCTTTTTTTTCGTAAACGAACGATCATTGAAAAGCTAATCAATTCCTAGTCGTAGATAAAATGCTCCACCACAGCCACAGTCTTCGTTATGTCTGGATTAGAATTGTCGATCACCTTCACATTAAAACTTGGAAGCGGCCACTTCACACTACGGTTTCCAAATGATTTGCGAAATTCATCCCAATGCTGGAACTTCCATTCATCTAATGGTGATTGTCGATCGTGAATTCGTGTCCGATACAATTCCTCATTGGCTAGTTCGACCAAGACAACTTTAACCTCAACATCTTGCAGCGAACGTCCGATTCGATATAATTCACTGCTGATCCAGTCAGGGTTGGCAGCTTCTTTAGTAAATGGTCCAACCACAAATGCATCTACATTCAGGCCTATATTGTCTAGCGCTGCGTCCATCGTAATCCGGTAGCCCAAATCACGGCATAATCTTTTGTAATCGGCAGAGTCTCTGTCTGCCGGGTCCAATCCGTGAAAGGTCATGATGGCGTCTGCCGCTGGTCGTAAGAGGATATCCATATCAAAGAAGGGGACTTTACGCCGGGAAGCGATCGCTTTAGCTAATGTCGTTTTGCCTGCCCCGGCGGGTCCCAGAAAAAATACAAGTTTGTTCATTACTGACTCTCCTTAGAACATCAATTCATTGCTACAGTCTATCTCTAAATATTATCATATAAAAGAAGATGAGTAATCGCCAGCGTAAAATCCTCATCTACCGTAGGTTTTGAGAACCTGAGATATTTCGCGTTACGGTCCATAATATGATATTTTTTTGCTTCTCCATTGAGTTTTTGTGTAATCCTGCTTATAATATAGCGAGAAAAATAAGAAAAAGGTGTCCATAAATGAGCATATTAAATGTAGAAGGATTAAGTCATGGCTTTGGAGATCGTGCGATCTTCAAGGATGTTTCATTCCGTCTTCTAAAAGGCGAGCATATCGGATTATTCGGCGCTAACGGCGAAGGTAAATCCACTTTTATGAATATTGTTACAGGAAAGCTGCAACCGGATGAAGGTAAGGTCGAATGGTCCAAACGGGTGCGTGTTGGCTACCTCGATCAGCATGCAGTGTTGACCAAAGGCATGACCATTCAAGATGTACTCAGAGGCGCTTTTCAATACCTCTTTGATCTTGAGCAAGAGATGAATGATATGTACGGCAGAATGGGTGACGTGTCGCCTGAAGAGCTGGAAAAGCTGCTTGAAGAAGTGGGTACGATCCAAGATACACTTACAAATCAAGATTTCTACATGATCGATGCGAAGATTCAAGAAACCGCGCGCGGTCTAGGAATCACAGATATTGGATTGGATCGTGACGTAGCTGATCTTAGTGGTGGTCAGCGTACCAAAATCTTACTTGCAAAGCTGTTGCTTGAAAAACCAGATATTTTGCTCCTAGATGAGCCTACGAACTATCTGGATGAGCAGCATATTGAATGGCTGAGACGTTATCTGCAAGAATATGATAATGCATTTATTCTGATCTCACATGATATGCCTTTCTTGAACAGCGTTATCAACCTGATCTACCATATGGAAAATCAAAAGCTAACCCGTTATGTGGGTGATTATGAGCAATTCCAACAGGTCTACGAAATGAGAAAGCAACAGCTTGAATCTGCTTATAACCGTCAGAAACAAGAAATTGCAGAGCTGAAAGACTTCGTCGCGCGTAACAAAGCCAGCGTTGCTACTCGTAACATGGCGATGTCCAGACAGAAGAAGCTCGACAAGATGGAAATTATCGAGATTGCAAAAGAGAAGCCAAAACCACAGTTTAACTTTAAAGAAGGAAAAACTGCGGGCAAGATGATTTTCGAAGCTAAAGAATTGGTTATCGGATATGACACACCGTTGTCCAGACCCCTGAATTTGTTGATGGAGCGTGGACAAAAGATCGCGTTGGTAGGTGCGAACGGGATCGGTAAAACCACCTTGCTTCGCAGCATCTTAGGCGAAATCCAAGCATTATCCGGTTCGGTAGAACTTGGATACCATCAAGAGATTGGATACTTTGAGCAAGAAATGAAAGAAGGCAATTACAAGACTTGTATCGAGGAGATCTGGGATACATTCCCATCCCTGTCACAATTCGAAGTACGTGCTGCCCTTGCCAAATGCGGACTTACTACGAAACATATCGAAAGTAAGATTGCAGTTCTAAGTGGTGGAGAAAAAGCTAAAGTGCGTCTATGTAAGCTCATCAACAGTGAGACTAACATTCTCGTACTGGATGAGCCGACAAACCACTTGGATATCGATGCTAAAGATGAGCTGAAACGCGCGCTGAAAGCATACAAAGGAAGCATTCTCATGATCTCTCACGAACCGGATTTTTATCAAGACATCGTGACCGATATCTGGAATTGCGAAGATTGGACAACAAAAGTATTCTAATAAGCAAAGTTTTATTGAACAAGCCTATGAGGTGTTAACGAATCAGTTACGCTTTGTAGGCTTTTTTTTACGGATCGTGAGGAGGATCTATGTGTTAGAAAATAAAATGGATCAGCTTAACATTTGTGTTCAACGATTTTTTGGAGAACAAAGAGTAGAAATAATCAGTTTCTCTTGCGAAGATTTAAATTATCAAACGCCTAACTTTACTACATCAGGTATCTTTTCTATTCACGGTATCGCAATTGTTAATCAAGAGCAGGTTGCATGGTCAATCATATTAAAAATCATCAAGCCGGATAGTGTAGAAAAAGAGGATCCAGCCCATCACAATTACTGGCGCCGCGAAGCGCTAGTCTTTGAATCTAAGATTCTGGATGAGCTTCCCGGCTCTATCCAAGCCCCAAAGTGTTATCTTGTTGAAGAGCAAGCAGAAGGGACCATATGGTTATGGTTGGAGCGAATAGACGGGGAATATGCATATACAAAGCAGCAGTTTGATTTTATCGCTGAGCGGTTAGGTCAATTCAATGGAGCTTATCTTACCGGAAAGAAAATACCTGATGAGGATTGGATATGCAGGGGCTGGCTTAAATCGTGGACTACATCTAGTAGAATGTATGCGCCTAATCTGGATACTTACATAAATCATTTACATAGAGATAAAGCGCTAAACATTTGGACATGGTTCCACAGCTTTACTAATCAGATAGAAAGTAACTTGAATGCTCTCAATAGCTTGCCACGAGTACTTGCCCATCAGGACCTCAGTCAGATGAATATGCTGCTGAATCAGGGTGAAATGGAAGAGAAACGTTTAGTTCTGATTGACTGGCAATTCATGAGCATATCCGGCATTGGTGAAGACCTTGGCAAAATGTTTGGCGTAAACATGAGCTTAGGAGTCATTCCTGTTCACCGTTACGAGGATTACAAAGAGTCCTTGTTCCATGCCTTCATCAAAGGATTAAAGGATTCAGGCTGGTATGGGGATGAGCGCCTTGCTCGATATGGCTACTGTTTAAGCACTGCTTTACGTAGTATCTGGGAAGTACCTCAATACATTTCTCTGAATGCTCAGCTACATTCTGACCTGTTAAACACTAGTCTTCAGGAGCGGGTTATTCGTTTGGAGCAAATTATTATTATTCATCAAAAAATGGCGCTAGAAGCTGACGCATTAAAATTATGTATAACATAGTTAAATTTAATTCTCACCAGATATAAAAAAAGAGCCCATTCTACATGAGCTCCTTTTTTGCTACACCTCAATAATGATGGGAAGAATCATCGGACGTCGTTTCGTTTTTTCGTACAGGAATCTACTCAGGGTCTCCTTAATAGTCTGTTTGATGATATTCCATTGCCCTAGATCAGGCTCACTCATCTTTTGAAGGGTAGATGTTACAAGCTGGTTAATTTCCTCCATTAAAGTTTCTGAGTTTCGGACATAGATGAATCCTCTGGAGATAGTATCCGGTTCGTTTAATAGACGTCCATCTGTTTGACTTAAAGTAATTACTGTAATCAAAATACCGTCTGCCGATAGCTGGCGACGATCACGAAGCACGACATTCCCGATATCCCCAATACCAAGGCCATCCACTAGGATCTGTCCAGCAGTCACTTTGCCCGATTGACGGACAACACCTGACGAAGACTCAACGATGTCCCCATTCTTTAGAATAAAGATATTATCGGGGTTAACACCAACTGCCTCTGCCAACAAGCTGTGATGATGAAGCATACGGTATTCACCATGAATCGGTATGAAATATTCAGGTTTCATTAAGGTTAACATTAATTTAAGCTCTTCTTGGCTGGCATGCCCAGACACGTGAAGCTCGCTGCGTGATCCATAGATGACTTTAGCACCAAGTACATATAAATTATCGACAATTCTAGATACATTGCGTTCATTCCCGGGAATAGGATTAGCTGCAATCAGAACAGTATCTCCAGCCTGGATTTCCATCTGCCTATGACTTGCATTAGCCAGTCGCGATAACGCAGCCATGGGCTCACCTTGACTGCCTGTACATAATACAGTTACTTGCTCCGGGGGGAGTTTGGCAGCTTCTGTAGGCTCAATCAGCATGTTATCGGGAATGCTCAAGTATCCGAGTTCTTGGGCAACCCGGACCACATTCACCATACTTCTGCCAAGTAAGGTTAATTTACGGTCTGTTAGGTGAGCAGCCTCAATGATCTGTTGTAGACGGTGTACATTTGAAGCAAAGGTAGAGACAAAAATTCTGCGATCTGCTTTCATGAATGCTTCTTCTATATGAGCGCCTACGAGCTTCTCGGAGGGAGTGAAACCCGGGCGTTCTGCATTGGTACTCTCAGATAGAAGAAATCTTACACCGTTCTTCCCGATGTCGGCCATTTTATGTATATCGGGATACTGCTTATTCACAGGGGTCATGTCAAATTTGAAATCCCCTGTATGAACAACGGTCCCTTCTGGGGTATCGAACACAACACCAAGGCAATCCGGAATACTATGATTGGTATTAAAAAACGTTATAGTAAACGCACCTAGCTTTAAAGTGGAGTCAGAATCAATGACATGAAGCTTGGTTTGACGTAATAATCCATGTTCCCTCAGTTTATTTTCAATTAGGCCTAAGGTTAACCGGGATGCATAAATCGGAAGATTTAATTGTTTGAGCAGATACGGAATTCCTCCAATATGATCCTCATGTCCATGTGTAACTACTAATGCTCGAACCTTATCAAGATTGCTTAATAAATACGTAACATCAGGAATAATGAGGTCAATTCCCAGTAGACTCTCGTCCGGAAATTTAGAGCCGCAATCAATGACAACAATATCATCAGCATATTGCAGCAAATACATATTCTTACCAATTTCATTCACACCGCCTAATGCTGCTATCCAGAGCTGCTTTGCTGACGCTTTCATTAAAGTCCCTCCCTTAATAAATTCACCTATATTATGTATGAAACCCCTTATAATTATCCTTTCATTTAAGTGGTACAATAGATTGATACTCGAAGGTTAGGGGACCGATTAATCATGAACATCAGACGAATACAAATGAAGGATAATTATGCTATCGAACTAATTATTAGGGAGTGCCTAATGGAGTTCGGAGGGAATAGAGCAGGTTTAGCGTGGGAAGATGACAGCTTGCATCATTTATATCAGTACTATACTAATGATAAGAATCGAGCATACTGGATTGTTGAAGAGGAAGGAACTGTGTTAGGAGGTTGCGGAATTGCACCTTTCGGGAAAGAAGAGGACATATGTGAATTACAAAAAATGTATTTAACTTCTACTACTAGAGGTACTGGAGTAGCCACCGAACTATTGAATATCGCGCTGGATTTTGCCAAACTTCATTACAACAAATGTTATCTGGAGACGTTACAGAATATGCAGGGAGCTAACCGTTTTTATACAAAAAGCGGATTTGAACGTTTAAACGCGCCACTTGCAGGTTCGGAGCATTTTGCTTGTGATGCTTGGTATATAAAAGACTTAACTCGATAGATTGAAAAATGTGAGCCTGGATTACCGGGCTTTTTATATGTAAGTAGTTATTTTTATTTGACAACAAAACCGTCCAGACGGTATAGTAAATAGCAGAGGTGATTAACGTGAACAGTAATTCTAAACGGAAAGCTATTCTACTGGCTGCTTCCGCGGTTGTTAAAAATAATGGCGTGGAGAAGCTGACCCTTGAAGCTGTTGCTAAAGAGGCTGGTGTCAGTAAAGGCGGGCTACTGCACCATTTTCCAAATAAAGAAGCTTTGATCATGGGGATGGTGGAAGAGTTAACGAACGATTTTTTTACTAATGTTCAAGAAAGGGCAATGAGCGCAACCGTTGAGAAAGGAAAGTGGAGTCGGGCTTTTGCTGAAGCTATTGATGAAGATCTTAAAGAAGGCAAAGAGATCGGTACCGCACTTTCGGCTGCTCTTTTTACCAATCCGGATATTCTTAGTAAATTTCAAAATCAATATGCAATGTGGCAAAAAAATATAGAGAACGACGGCATTGATCCTGTCCGTTCTACTATCGTTAGGTTGGCTGCAGACGGGTTATGGTATTCTGAGATGTTCGGATTAGGTGTGTTAGAAGATGAATTACGGACTAAAGTCATTCAAGATTTAATAAATATGACGAAGTAAGGAGGCGCTAAATTTGAATTCATATGTATTATTGGCAACAGCGATTATCTTTGAGGTATTTGGCAGTTCAATGCTAAAAGTATCTAACGGGTTTAAAAAGCTATTACCTTCCATTGGAGTGATCCTTGGGATGGGTTTTGCCTTTTATAGTCTTTCTTTAGCACTTAAAACAATTCCATTAGGGACGGCTTATGCGATTTGGTCAGGGGTGGGTACAGCATTGACAGCCTTAATAGGCGTACTCATTTATAAAGAGAGCTTTAACCGTAAGAAGTTATTAGGTCTGCTGCTCATTATTGGTGGGGTAATTATTATGAAGCTCTCTGGTGGGGCTCATTAGAATTTGGAGGCTGTAGCATGAAAAGAAATGTTGGATATATAGCTCTAGGTATAGCGATTGCTAGCGAAGTCGTAGGCACTACTATGCTGAAAATGTCGGAAGGATTCACGCAATTACTCCCATCAATAGGGGTTATTATTGGTTTTATAATCGCTTTTTATAGTTTATCTATAAGCCTTAGAGAATTACCGTTAAGCTTAGCATATGCGATCTGGTCGGGTGTAGGTACAGTTCTAACCGCACTTGTGGGTATGGTTGTATGGGGAGATCCATTTGGTATTCTTACGTTTGCCGGAATAGTATTAATAGTAGGCGGGGTAGTATTATTAAACGCACCTTCTGCAGATCAAGAGAGAGCTCGTTAAATCGGGCTCTTTTTTTGTTTGAATAGATGTCATAGATTCCGTAAATCGCATAGTTTCGTAATAATGGTATCACTTACCTTTTCCGTAGAATTACATCTTATAGTTTGAGCTGCTATTTATCTATAATGAGTGTGTCTGAAAGTGGAGGGAGGGTGTGGTTCTTTTAAATGTGCTCTAAGGTGACTATATTTGTAAACGCTATCATTCGAGCACTTTGATAGGTTCATTATTTAGAGAATCTAACACAATTGAGGAGGATTAAAAATTAAAATGCGTAACAAGTATGTTGTATGGTCGTTGGTAGTATCCATGTTGATTTCAAGCTTATTCTTGGCTGCGGGCCCGTTTAATTTTGTTTCAGCCTCCGGAGGACCAAACCTGACACTCGGTAAAAATGTAACGGCAAGCGGTCAATCTCAAACTTATAGTCCGAACAATGTTAAAGACAGTAATCAAAATACGTATTGGGAAAGTACGAATAATGCATTCCCGCAATGGATTCAAGTCGATTTAGGTACAATTACGAATGTTGATCAAGTCGTTCTTAAGTTACCTTCTGGTTGGGAAACAAGGACGCAAACCCTGGCCGTTCAAGGCAGCACGAACGGTTCTACGTTCACAGACATTGTAGCGTCTACGAATTATGTTTTTAACCCATCAGTAGCAGGAAACAGCGTTACGATCGATTTTGCCTCAACCAGTACGCGTTATGTTCGTCTGAATGTAACGAGCAATACAGGCTGGCCAGCAGCTCAGCTTTCTGAATTCGAGATTTACGGTGCAAGCGGTCCTATTCCTACACCAACAGCAACTCCAACGTCTTCCGGTACTTACGAAGCTGAATCGGCTTCACTATCTGGAGGAGCTAAAGTAAATACGGACCATGCCGGTTATTCCGGTACGGGGTTCGTGGATGGATACTTGACGCAAGGTGCAACAACTACTTTCACGGTTAACGTACCAGCAGCAGGCAGCCGTGAGGTGACGTTGAAATACGCTAATGCAAGTGGCAGTACAAAGACAATAAGTATCTACGTCAATGGTACCAGAATTGGCCAGACCTCATTACCTAACTTGGCAAACTGGGATTCATGGAGCACTAAAGTTGAAGTACTAAATCTGAATGCAGGTAACAACACAATTGCATATAAATATGATGCTGGTGATTCTGGTAACGTTAACCTGGATCTAATCACTGTAGCGTCGACAACAACTACACCTTCTGAAACACCAACACCAACACCAACACCAACAGCATCGCCAACACCAACGCCAACATCAACACCAACACCAACACCAACACCAACACCAACAGCATCGCCAACACCAACAGCTACACCAACGCCAACGCCAACAGCTACACCAACACCAACGGTCACACCAACACCTGCTCCGGGGAGCAATTTTGCTGTTGGCAAGTCGATTACCGCATCTTCCAGCACACAAACGTTCGTAGCCACAAATGCGAACGATAACGACACAAGCACATACTGGGAAGGCGGCAGCAATCCAAGTACTTTGACGCTCGACTTAGGTGCGAACCATAACATTACTTCAATCGTATTGAAGCTGAATCCAGCCACTGCTTGGAGTACTCGTACTCAAACGATTCAGGTGCTTGGTCACAACCAAGACACAACTAGCTTCAGTAATTTGGTGGCGGCTCAATCGTATACATTTAATCCAGCTTCGGGCAACACAGTAACCATCCCGGTCTCGGCAACGGTTAAACGTCTTCAGTTGAATATTACTTCGAACTCCGGTGCGCCGGCTGGGCAAATCGCAGAGTTTCAAGTATTTGGTACTCCCGGAGCGAATCCTGATCTAATGATAACGGGGATGTCCTGGTCTCCTACTACTCCGGTCGAGACAAGTGCAATTACATTAAATGCAGTTGTTAAGAACAATGGAAATGCTAGCTCCCCAGCAACAACTGTTAACTTCTACTTAAACAATGAACTAGTTGGATCTGCACCAGTAGGTTTACTAACTGCCGGGGCTTCCACAACAGCCTCAATGACATTAAATGCTGGAGCCAAAACCGCTGCGGCCTATACTCTAAGCGCTAAGGTAGATGAAAGCAATGTGATTTTTGAGCAAAATGAAGGGAATAACAGCTATACGAACGGGGCACCGCTTGTTATCGCTCCGGTCTCCAGCTCTGACTTAGTGGGCGCGGCTTCATGGACCCCAAGTAATCCAGTTGCCAATAGTTCTGTAGCTTTTACCGTGAATCTCAAGAATCAAGGGACCATTGCTTCTGCAAGCGGTTCTCATGGTATTACAGTAGCATTAAAGAACTCAGCGGGCTCCACGATTCAGACATTTACTGGATCCTATAACGGAACCATAGCTGCAGGAGCTTCCATTAACGTCACAATTCCAGGGACATGGACAGCAGTCAACGGCAATTACACTGTCACCACTAGTGTTGAAGTGGATGCGAACGAAGTAACAGCCAAGCAATCAAACAATGTTAACACGGCTAATCTAGTTGTGTATGCTTTACGTGGTGCAAGCATGCCTTATAGTCGATACGATACTGAAGATGCTACTCTCGGTGGTGGTGCAACATTGAAATCTGCTCCTACGTTTGATCAAGCACTAATCGCTTCAGAAGCATCAGGTCAGCGTTATGTAGCCCTTCCTTCGAATGGTTCGAACGTAGGATGGACAGTAAGACAGGGGCAAGGCGGCGCGGGTGTGACGATGAGATTTACTATGCCTGACTCTTCGGATGGTATGGGACTTAATGGCTCACTTGACGTGTATGTGAATGGAGTAAAAGTCAAAACCGTATCGTTAACCTCCTATTACAGCTGGCAGTATTTCTCGGGTGATATGCCTGGTGATACTCCTAGTGCTGGGCGTCCGCTCTTCCGATTTGATGAAGTACACTGGAAATTAGACACCCCTCTCCAGCCTGGAGACACCATCCGGATTCAGAAGAACAATGGAGATAGCCTGGAATATGGAGTTGATTTCCTCGAAATCGAACCCGTTCCTACTGCAGTCTCTCGTCCGGCGAACTCCGTGTCAGTGACAGATTATGGTGCTGTAGCAAATGACGGTCAGGATGACCTTGCAGCCTTTAAAGCGACGGTGAATGCAGCTGTTGCAGGCGGTAAGAGTATGTATATTCCTGCCGGAACGTTTAATCTTAGCAGCATGTGGGAAATTGGTTCAGCCAGCAATATGATTAACAACTTTACGGTTACGGGTGCTGGGATCTGGCATACCAACCTCCAATTTACTAATCCTAATGCAGCGGGTGGCGGGATTTCACTCCGTATTAGCGGCAAGCTGGATTTTAGCAATGTTTATATGAATTCGAATTTGCGATCCCGTTATGGACAAAATGCAATTTATAAAGGATTTATGGATAACTTCGGAACCAATTCAATCATCCATGATGTCTGGGTAGAACATTTTGAATGTGGTATGTGGGTAGGTGACTATGCGCATACGCCTGCTATTTATGCCAGTGGGCTTGTTGTTGAGAACAGCCGGATTCGGAACAATCTTGCTGACGGCATCAACTACTCCCAAGGAACTAGCAATTCAATTGTTCGAAACACAAATGTACGTAATAACGGTGACGATGGTCTTGCTGTATGGACTAGTAATACCAATGGTGCTCCGGCGGGTGTAAATAACACATTCTCGTACAACACTATTGAGAATAACTGGCGTGCAGCAGCCATAGCATTCTTTGGAGGCGGTGGTCATAAAGCTGATCACAACTACATCATCGACACTGTAGGCGGTTCCGGTATTAGAATGAATACTGTGTTCCCGGGATACCATTTCCAAAATAATACCGGAATTGTTTTTTCGGATACAACGATTATTACAAGTGGCACCAGTAAAGACCTATACGGTGGAGAACGCGGAGCCATCGACTTGGAGGCATCGAATGATGCCATTAAGAATGTGACCTTTACCAACATCGATATCATCAATACACAACGCGATGCAATCCAGTTTGGTTATGGTGGCGGATTTGAGAATATCGTATTCAACAACATTAACATTAATGGCACAGGACTAGATGGTATTACTACTTCAAGGTTCTCAGGGCCACATCAGGGTTCGGCAATCTATACCTACACAGGCAATGGTTCAGCAACGTTTAACAACCTGACGACTACGAATATCGCTAACCCCAACCTGAATTATATTCAGAGCGGTTTTAATCTGACGATTCATTAAGCGATAGTGTGAGGGAGGAGTTCTTCGGAACTCTTCTTTTTATTTGGTGAGTGGTAAAAAAAATTAAAGATGCGGAGGAGGATATTGGCTTGGAGAACAAGAAATAAATGGGGTGATCAACTTTTTTTAGTTTATATTCTGATTTTTTCATAATCATGTGAAGGAATTGAGATGGAGATGAAAACTGATAAAATAGATAAACGGAAAGCTCGGAGGCTGAAACGAAGGGCTGCCACTAAGGAACGGATTTTCAATTTAGGGTATGGGCTCTACACGACCGAAAGTGATCTCACGGAATTAGTTGAGGCTACGTTATGTGCGCTAGAAGAGTATCGAAATCAGCCTCATGTTCTGCGGTGTACCATTAGCCGAGATCAAGGACAAACTTGGACGGAAGAGTATATAGACGTGGCTATTACTGACCCCAAATTGTCGACCTTGAAAATAGGAGACCTAGTTAAATATGAGGAAGAGGAAACGATTTGTGCCATCGTAGCCAATGAAGGCGAAAACAAAGTAAATGCTTCTTATTTCGTTCCGGAGGGGCACTTATATTGGAAGGCTTGATCTTTGTTATTATAAATTTTGGTTTTGTGTAGGCGTTAATATTCAAGCATGCTACAGAATTTTAATAGTTAATTACTTAAAGGAGCGATGAAGAATGAATCAGGAAGTAATTGATTTTATTGAAACGTTAAAAGAACCATGGCAGGTGGAATTATCCAATACTCTTCGTGAAGTTGTTCACCAGGCGATTCCAGATGTGCAGGAACGAATTCAGTACAAGAAGCCACATTTTTTGAAAAATGGGAAATACGCCGCAGCCATCTCAACATCAAAAGATGCGGTAAGTTTTGTTATTTTTAATACGAGCGAGCTTGAGTTACCGGAAGGGATGTTTGAGGGTCCTCCGGAGAGAAAAACACTAAAACTGCGTAAAGGGAATACAGTTGATGTGGCTCAATTAGTGACTTGGGTCAGTCAAGCCTCAGCTTCACTTTAATTGCTAGATTCAGAATACAGGGCGGTATCTTAAAGTCATTTGACTTCATGAGATATCGTCTTTTTTAGGGGCGAATTTGGCTATGTCGATACATAATCATTCAATAAATTGTGAAAAATAAATCAAGTGCTAGCAATGAAGGGAATGAAACCCATGAAGAAATTAAAGATAACTTGTTTGTTACTGCTTACGATCTTTGCACTAAGTGCATGCTCAAGACCAGTAGCAGATAAATCCCAGCTACCACCTCCAACGGTTGTGCCAAGTGGAGCTGAGGAAAGATTTAGCCTTGAGGAACTTGCCACTTTGATTGGAAAAGAGGATGCTCAAGTTGTCCAAGCTCTCGGCAAAGGCGCACCTAATCGTAATGAAGGTACGAATTCTACTCTTTTATCCCGCGAATATAACGAGAAGATTGTGAATCACAAAGCAAATCTTCAGGTCTCTTATGATCACACTGGAAAAGTGATTGGAGAGACGATTCATTTTGAAGAAGCTACCAAGGAAAAATTAATGCAAGAGATAACGCAACAGCTTGGAGAGCTTACGACTAAAAGTGAAGGTAGCACAGCAGATATAGAAAAAGAAGGCGAAGGTACAAACTTTCGTAGGGTATGGCAGACGGATAACGCCAAAATTTCTTTAGTTGAATCCAATGGAAAGCTGACTATTTCCATAGATACGAAGTAACAGTCGAATAATTTTAGAAAAAAAAGGACGATACCCAATTGTAATTAGACAATGGGTATCGTCCTTTTTTGATGATTAATTAAGGATTAAGTAGACGGATTATTGTTTGTCGTGGAGCTCAGACGATGAATCTGCTCTTCCAGGATCGTACTTGCTTTTCCTAAAAATTGTGTAATAAGTTTAAGCTCTTCATCCGAGTATGTGGAAGCTAGTTTAAGCATCTCAGCATGCAGTGGAAGGTAAACATTTCCGACCTCATTATTTTCATACAAAGGGACAATAATGACCTTTCGACGGTCACAGGGGTCATTTTGTCTGCGAACAAAACCGTTATTTTCAAGGCGATCAACTAATGCCGTAACACTACCTGTAGCCAGTCCGGTTAGTTTGGACAGTTTACCAGCGGTGATGGGACCTCTTTCGTGGAGAATATCTATGGATAGAAAATCATTATTATATAACCCAAGTGAGGCTGCCACATTTTGCTGACATAGTATCGTTCGACTTCCTAGGCCCCGCATACGCAAGGTGAAGTCTTCCTGCTGATTTTTCGCTTGATTGTGTAGATCTCTTGACAAAAGAAAGCCCTCCTTTTAAAATATTAATATCTTGATTATCGAGATATCTGACAATAAAGATACTCGATGAACGTGCGATTAATTGAATTCATTTTATCGGAATTATTAAAGTTTTGCAAAAGGTAATGCATCAAGAAGTTTAGAGAGAGGCTGGTGTGCGATCTATAACGATAAGATTAAAATCGAAATTAAGGAAAAGCGGAGGGAACAAAAGAGAATGGTTAAGAAATTGGAAAAGAAAAATAATGTAGGCATTATTATAGCTGCTCTATTGCTGGCCACACTTATGGCATCCATGGATAACACTATATTAGCAACTGCAATGGGAACAATCGTAGGGGATCTTGGTGGTTTTGACAAACTGATGTGGGTGACTTCTGCTTATATGATAGCTGAGATGGCGGGCATGCCGATTTTCGGAAAATTATCGGATATGTATGGTCGCAAGCGTTTCTTTATTTTCGGAATTATTGTATTTATGATCGGATCTGCTTTATGTGGTACCGCAAACTCTATAGTTCAGCTGAGTATTTATCGTGCGATTCAAGGTATTGGTGGAGGGGCACTCGTTCCGATCGCATTCACTATCATGTTCGATGTGGTAGCTCCGGAAAAACGGGGGAAGATCGGCGGATTATTTGGAGCGGCTTATGGGATATCAAGTATTTTCGGACCTCTTATTGGCGCTTATATAGCGGATTATATCCATTGGTCTTGGGTCTTTTACATCAACTTACCTATAGGTGTTGTCGCATTCTTTTTAATAGCTTTCTTCTATAAAGAGTCTGTTGAGCATTCCAAGGAAAAGATCGATTACCTTGGTGCGTTTACACTTGTAGCTTCCATCCTGTGTCTCATGTTTGCAATTGAGCTTGGTGGAAAAAAATATGCTTGGGACTCTGCTATGATTGTGGGATTGTTCTTAGCTTTTGTAGTGTTTATCGTGGGATTTATTTTTATCGAACGTCGTGCAGAAGAACCCATCATTACTTTCGGCATGTTCAAGAATCGTCTTTATTCTACGAGTAATGTTATGGCTATATTTAGCGGAGCAGCATTTATTACAGCCTCGGTGTACATTCCAATCTACATTCAAGGGGTGCTTGGCGGCTCAGCAACGAATTCGGGTCTTGTTCTACTTCCTATGATGCTCGGCTCCGTTATCACTGCAGCAGGGGGCGGATTCCTGCTCTCGAAATTCAATTATCGCACCATCATGATTTCCACGTTAGTACTTCTTGTTGTAGGAATCGCTTTGCTAACCACATTAACACCAGATTCTTCACGGTTCATGGTCACCATATTTATGTTTCTAGTAGGTCTTGGAATAGGTTCTTCATTCTCTGTTCTAAGTAACGCAGCCATTCATGGTTTTACAGCAAGGCAGCGTGGTTCCGCAAGTTCTACACTTAGTTTCACACGGGAGCTGGGAATGACACTCGGCATAACAGTATTCGGTATTATCCAAAGTCATGTGTTTTCGAATAAATTAGCATCCATGTTCAGTAGCGGTGGTGCGGCACCTATAGGGGTGAATTTAAGCGATCCAAGTACTATTTTGACCCCGGATACTCGTGAAAAAATCCCTACTGAAGTTCTTGATAAGATTACAGAGGGATTGTCCTCATCGCTTGTTCATACTTTTGCTTGGGCAATTATTCCGTCTGTTATAGCTCTATTGGCAGCATTTGTGATGAGTAAGGAGAAGTTTGATCCGGCTTCTGAATTGGGAGAGTATACGGCTTCGCATTAAGGATGTAATGTTTAAACAGACTGAATTCTCTATAAAATGGGATTCAGCCTGTTTTTATTATTGTTAAGTAAGGGATCGCGTTCAGCTTATATCTCTATAATATTGTAGCGTGAATGTAAATACCAAATAAGCTCTCTGCGGCTGCTGACACCTGACTTACTAAAAATGGACTTTAAATGATCCTGAACGGTGTAAGCAGAAATATGTAGAGAAGAAGCCAACTCTTTAGTGGATAATCCTCGAATTACACCGTGTAATATCTGCTGTTCACGCTCTGTTAAACCATACGCTTCAGCAATGATGGGAAGCATGTCCGCTGGACGTGCGGGCTCGAAAGAAATAGCTACCTGAATCTGGCTGTCAGAAGAGCGAAGACGACTTGCTCGGACGAGTAAATAAGGCCCCTCATTCATACGAATGCATACCTTAGCAATTCCGGCAGATTCGGAGGGGCTGTTGAACGCTTGCGTGCTTACTGCACGGATTGGCCGTGGTAAGACATGTGCATCGATCATTTCCAATGATCTAAGCTTTTCTAACCAGCGATCTGCTGCGGGATTGGAGGACAGAAGAGCCAAATGATCAGATAGAACTGCAATACCGGAACCATAAAGATCATCATCCCAAGTCTCCTCTCTCTCTGGAAGCTCAAGACTGAACGCACGCATTCTGGCTGCAATCAGAGGGATGAGCGAGGTGATCCAATCACATTCCTCTTGTAAGAATTCCGATTGATCCGCATTTCTGTACAGCGTCAAATAGCCCCAACAAGATTCTCCTAGAATAAGCACTGCCCTTAGTTCATCCCCAAAACCTGCTGGAGTCAAAACCTTTCGATATCGCGCACTCCGCTCTGGTTGCTGCTCGGTTGCTTCGTATATTGTAGCAACGAGGCGTTTGTCATGGACCATTTGCTCATAGCTGTTAACATCATCCTCCCCGTATTCGATCTGGAACAAGTAGGGATGAATTCGCTCTACATTGTCTTCAGTAACTGCACCGGTAGAAAGCAGTGTCTGTGGATCCACATGAGTACAGCAGGCAGCATCAAAGGGAACAGCTTCACGTAAGAGAGAGAGCAAAGAAGTACGGTAATTGTGAGATGAATCAGTAACCATACCTAGCTTATTGATTTGTTTCTTTATTTGAATGAATTGTTTATTGGTATTCATTGAGTAGCCCTCTAGTCCTTAATGGATTATAATGAACCCCCACATTTGTGGGATAGTGAACGGAAGTGAAATCCGTATAATTGAGAATGATTCTTAATCAACTCTATTATATAGGATGCGGTGATAAAAATGCAGGAAAAAGAAGATATTGTTGTTGTTGGTGGCTATGGACATGTAGGGCGTACTATATGTGAAATATTAGAGAAGAAGTATCCAGGTAAAGTATTTGCAGCAGGGAGAAGTCTTGAAAAAGCAGAGCGGTTCAGTCAATCTACACACGGCAAAGTCAAGCCGTTACAGTTAGATATCAGTAAGCCTGAACCTTCACATTTACTTGAACAAGTGAAGCTAGTCATCATGTGTTTGGATCAAACCCGTATGGATTTTGTAAAGGCCTGCTTTCACAGTGGTACGCATTATGTGGATGTATCAGCGAGCGGTCCGTTTTTATCTCAAATGGAGGCGTATAGTGAAGAGGCAGCACGACACGGGTCTAAAGCCGTTCTTAGTGTAGGGCTTGCACCCGGTATAACGAATCTAATGGCTCGTGAAGCAGAAAGACAGCTAGAACAGACGGAAGAAATCGAAATAGCGATAATGCTCGGACTTGGTGATTCTCATGGGAAAGCAGCGATCGAATGGACAGTGAATAGTTTAGGAGAAAAGTTTGAAATCAAGCAAAAGAATCGACAGGTAGAGGTGGAGAGCTTCACCAATAGAAAGCTGTATCACTTTGGTGACGATTTAGGGAGTCGCTATGCTTATTGTTTCCCCTTCTCAGATCAACAGACGCTTGCCCGAACGCTCAAAGCATCGACTATTTCCACACGGTTTTGTCTGGATTCAGTCTTTGTAACCAAAATATTGGCCATAGCCAAAAAAACAGGGATCGTTCGATTGTTGAAGACAGGGTGGGTGAACAGAGGGATTGTTCGTGCTATGGAGCGGCTGCATTTAGGGAGTGACCAGTTCGCTATCAAGGTTGAGGCTCGAGGAAGAAATCGAGAGGGGAAGCCCACGCATGCTGATTTAATATTGCAAGGAAAGAATCAATCCATCGTCACAGCAAAAGTGACAGCAGCAGTATCAAAGCTCCTCTATGATTCACCATTTCCAGGCGGCGTATATCATATTGAGGAGATTACAGATCTAGCATATATTCAAAAAGAATTAGGGTCGACCCTAAGCATGGAGATCCAAGTAAAGGAGCATAATGCAGATAAATCATAATAAAATAATTTGTGTATAGTGATTATAAGAAGCTTGATTCGTCAGGCTTCTTTTTCGTAACCCAAAAGCGTTTTGACCGTATTAACTGATGAACATTTCATTCAGGAAGAAATTCTGTTCTTTCCTAATGGGTCATGTTAACAAAAAGAGAAGTTGAGGTCATCACCTATGAATGAAAAATTTACAGATAGCGACGATACAGGATATCCGATCGCTGAGCAGAAAGCGGCTCAGTATTTTGCAGCTCTTCGGGAACAGTTCAAAGAAAAAACTTACGTGTCTACCTTAACTGAAGATTTTCGGTTGTGGAAGAAGAATCACATTCATCGCCGTTCATGGTTGTCCTTTTTATCAAGAGGGAGAAGGAAACCTGATTCTCAGGATTATCATAGATATCTAGGATGGCTGAATCAAACCGGTAAATTGGATGATTATTTGGATCGAAGCGTTTCCTATCTTTATATGAGAGATCTGGGGCAAGCGTTGGATTCACCTAAGACACAGATTAGAATTAAGCGTATGGTTGCCGACATTAGAAATCAGATGATTCATCCAGGCTCGACAAAGGCGGAAGATCAGTCGGATTTTATGAGTTTCACTGGGATTTATCGTTGGGCTCAGAAGGAAGGCGTTGAAACCGCCACGATTTGGGTGATAGACAAACTTAAACAGGTGTCAGACCATCTTCCGAAGGAAATGAATCCTGAGCAAGCGCAGCGTAAATTGATCAAGATCATTATTGGGGTGATTCTCCATGTGATGGAAGAGATGGACAATGAAGTAACGCCAGTGGATCGTAGCAAAAGAATTGATGAAGCGATTAGGCTTGGTTATTCATATGGACTTACTTATCCATTCATTGACGATCTCCTTGATTCTAGCGTCTTAACCAAACAAGAGAAAGAACAGTACTCTCAGATGATACGTACTGCGATTCTTGATAGAATTGTGCCGGAGATCGGAGAGTGGTCAGGGGAGAACATGCCGTTCATTCGATTTGTACATTCGGAGCTTAAGGAGGCTTTTGAGTATATTAAGAGGTATCAGCGGGAAGACATGCAGGATGCATTTTTCGAGCAATCCTTTGTGTTTTTTCATTCCCAGGAGTTAGATCGAATGAAGGATCTATCTAACATGGAATACAGTAATGAAGAGCTTTTTATACCCATTATTTTAAAATCCTCATCTTCCCGTTTAATAGTCCGATCCGTAATTAGTGCTCCCACGGATGACGGATTTGATCAACGTACCTTCTTCTATGGACTATACAATCAGTTAGCTGATGATTTTGCGGATATGTTTGACGATATGGAAGCGGGCGCTGTAACGCCTTATACCTATTATTTGCAATACCGTGGTCAGCGTACCGATCTGATCAACCCTTTTGAATTATACTGGACGGTCATTTCCCATTTAATACACACCGTGTATCGCTCCGATCCTAAAACCAGTGAGGTGATATTAGATCGAGCCATCAATGGACTCAAGCGTTGTAAAGCACGTGTGGGGATTGAAAAATATAATGAGATCATGGAGATTTTTGCTTCCGGACAACCGGAATTTAATCATGTTGTGCAGCAGATGGTGCAGAAAGCGGATAATGTGGATTTTTTCGATAAGCTGCTTCGGGATCAGTTGCTTTTGAATCTGAAAAACAGCAAAAGGGAAAAAGCGGAATTTCGAGATACGATTCAAAAGGTCCGCGATCAAATCAACAAACAATTGCTGATAGCCAAGCCAGCCGAGACGCCAGTCATGAAAGAGATGCTGATAGATGCAGCTAATTATAGCCTTGAAGGGGACGGAAAGCGGATAAGGCCTATATTAACATGGGTTATGGGTGTTAACGAATATGGTCTAGATGAAACGGACATTGTACCGCTTCTGAGATCGTTGGAGTATATGCATACTGCTTCTCTAATCTTCGATGATCTTCCCTCTCAGGATAATGCCTCAACCCGGAGAGGCCGTGCGACTCTGCACGAAGTTTATAATAGCGCCACGGCGGAACTAACCGGACTGTTTCTGATTCAGAAGTCAATCGAGGAACAAGCGTCACTTCATTCCTTTGATGCAAAAGCTGTGCTTGCCTTAATGCAATATTCAGCCCAAAAGGCAGAAGATACATGTATGGGTCAGGCGATGGATTTGAACTCTAAGGGTAAGGCGTTGACGTTAGAGCAATTAAATATGATTTGTTTTTACAAGACGGGGATTGCATTTGAAGCTTCGCTAGTAATGCCAGCTATTCTCGCTAAGGTTAACGAGTCAGAAATTCTGGCTTTGAAAAAATTTGCCTACCATGCAGGAATTGCCTTTCAGATTAAAGATGATTTGCTCGATTTGGAAGGGGATCATCATTTACTAGGTAAACCCATTGGTCAGGATGTGGAGAATAACAATTCAACGTTTGTAGCTATCCTTGGTGCAGACGATGCGCGAAAAGAGATGTGGGAGCACTACTGTCTCGCCATGGAGGCGTTAAGAAAAATACCCCGTAATATTGCTTTTCTAAAGCATTTATTGAATTATATGATTAATCGAAATCGATAATTGTTTATGAAGTGTTGGCAGGATTGCCAGCACTTTTTTTATATGGATCTAATAGTTATCCTTTCAATTATTAATTGAAATTTATTGTTTGTAATTGAATTTAAACGTATGATTGAAAATAGATAAGGAGGTGTTTGTTGTGAAGCTAGGGATTTTCTCGAAAGTATATTTAGAATATGAAATGGAGATCGCTTTACACAAAATCAAAGCGCATGGTATGAGTGCTGTTCAATTCAATTTTGCTAATGTGGGATTGGCGAGCTTACCTATAGAAATAAGTCAGAATATCATCGATCAAATCAAAGATGCAACGATAAACAGCGGGGTTAACATTGCTGTGATCTCAGGGACATTTAATACGCTGGAGCTAAATGAGAAAAAGATAGTTGAGAATTAGCTTTGTTTTGAGAATGTAGTTAAGGCTGCTGCTGCATTAGCTGTCCCTTATGTTTCTATTTCTACGGGCAGTTTGAATCAAGAAGATTTTTGGAGTCCTCATCCTGACAATCATACAGATAGGGCATGGTCACTATTGCAGCATAGTCTGGTATGGATGCTGGAAATTGCAGAAGCAAATCAAGTGACTTTAGTATTTGAACCTGAACAAGCGAATGTGGTAAGTACGGCAGAGGATGCTTTAAGACTACTGAGAGAGATGGATTCCCCTCACCTTAAGGTTCTGTACGATGCAGCAAATCTTGTGACCCCGCAGGATCATAAAGACCTTATTGGAAAAATCACAAAAACACTAACCGCGTTGAAAGATTACATTGCCATTGCACATTGTAAGGATGCTTTTGTAACCGAAGAGAAGATTATTTTTCAACCTGTGGGTAAAGGGAATTTGCCTTTAAAGCAATACCTAAATGAATTATATAAAAATTATGAAGGTCCTATTATTATGCATGGATTAGATGAAGCTGATGTAACGTATGCTATAAATTACCTGAACTAGATTAGGAGGGCAAGAATATGGTCAAGGAAAGTAAATTATTAAACATCGGGGTGCTGGGCTGCGGTCAAATCTCTCAGGCGGCACACTTTGATTCGATTAGAAGATCACGAAATGCTAACCTTTATGCGATCTGTGATGTGGATGAATACTTGCTCCAAAGAATGAATGCGATCTATGAACCTGATAAGGTATATACGGAGTATGATCAAATGCTGTCAGACCCGAATGTCGATGCTGTAGTTATAGGCATTGCGGATCAATTTCACGTGGAGGCTGCAAAACAAGCCGTGCGTGCGGGTAAACATGTATTGGTAGAAAAGCCTATAGGTGTAACTATCGAAGAAGTGGAAGAACTAAAAGAGCTTGTGGATCGTACCGATCTCAAAGTGCAGGTGGGTAATATGAAGAGATATGACCCTGGTATAATAGCAGCCAAAGAGTTCGTGGATCAGGAAATGGGAGAGATTATAGGTCTAAAAGCTTGGTATTGTGATTCGACTTATCGATATACCGTCACCGAGAATGTTCAACCAGTAATTATATCCGGAAAAAATATAAAGAGACCTGCTGGAGATCCAAAAGCGAATAAGGAACGCTATTATATGTTAGGTCATGGAAGTCATTTGCTCGATACTGCAAGATTTCTGGGAGGAAATATTGTAAGTGTTAAGGCGTGGAATACGCAAAAGTTCGGTGCCTATTGCTGGTTTATTACTGCGGAGTTCGAAAACGGCTTTGTAGCCCAATTGGATCTGACCATTGCGGTTCGAATGGATTGGCATGAAGGATTCCAGATATACGGTGAATTCGGAACGGTAGTAGGGAAGACTTACAACCCTTGGACATTAAAATCAAGCGATGTAGAAATTTTCAAAGCTAGTGACAACAGCTACCACAGACCGCTTGGAGCCGATGGACATGTTTATAGATTACAGATTGAGGGTTTCGCAGATTCTGTACTGCACAACAAAACAGGTGTAGGTGCAACGATTGAAGATGGGATGGCTACCATGAGAGCGATGCTCGCTGTAGAAGAATCGGTTAAGACTGGAAATGCAATTTACCTAAGAGACGTTTCGGGTCATTTATAAAGGAGGGGAAAATATGCCTTACTTTACCTATGATCTTATTCGTTTTTATTATGAAGATGATGAAGGGGATGGAGAGCCTTTTATATTCCTTCATGGTCTGGGCGGGGACGTCAATCAAACCTTCGGTGTAATGAAGCAATCCGATAACATAAGAAGGATCTCACTAGATTTTCGAGGGCATGGAAAGACGGTGTCGTTTGGTCATGCGGATGATTTTTCTTTTAAACAATTCGCCGAGGATGTGATAGCTTTAACGGAACACCTTCATCTTAAATTATTTAATATTGGAGGGATTTCAACAGGTGCTGGGGTGTCTCTTCATTTGGCATTGAGGTATCCGGCTAGCGTTAGTAAGCTTATTGTGTCTCGTCCAGCATGGGAGGATAAACCGCAAGAGAAATGGGTTCGTGAAGCTTTTGCTAAAATTCATGATGTACTGCAGGATACAGATCCCCTGACCGCCCAAAATAGATACGAAAATTCAGAGGTCTATACATCCATAAATTCAGTATCATCATATGCGGGTGAGTCTCTCTTAGGGCAGTTTAAATATCCTTATGTAAAAGAAACCTCGATGAAGTTTGTGAAGCTGCCCCAGGATTGTCCTAATGATGATCGTGAGGCTTGGAAAAACTTAAAGATGCCCACATTGATCCTTGCTAGTCAACATGACCCCATTCATCCATACGCCTATGGACGATTGCTTTCTGATTATATCCCAAACACCCATTTCATTGAGATAACTCCCAAAACGATTAATAGTAAACAACATAATCATGATTCCTATAAGGCTATCGAGAACTTTTTAAACGAAAGATGAGCACAAGCTTCAAAGGTGTTCATCTTTTTTTGTACAAATTTAGAAAGTATCTATACTGTAATTACGTTAACACCAAGTCTGTTATACGTATTAATAATCTTATTGTCTACAGTATTTTCAGTGATTAAATAGTCTAACGCAGATACCTTGGCTACAAAAAAAGTAGATATTTTCTCCAGCTTCTCTTTGGTAGCTATGGCAATAACCATGGAAGATTGCTCAAAAAGCTGATTCTTAATTATGGATTCTTCATGAGAGGGAACAGTTATTCCGACCTTTGAATCAAGTGTGGATACACCAAGGATAGTTAGATCCAAATGGATTTGTTGTATTGCTCTAAGCGTTGAAGCTCCGAATAACACTTGGTTCTTTTTATCAAGGTCGCCACCCAACAAGGTTATACTAGCTTTAGACAATCGGCATAGTGATAACGCGATAGCGGGAGAATTAGTAATAATTCTTCCATCAAAATGCTCAGGGATGTTCTCAGCCACTTTTAAATTTGTCGTGCCGCCGTCAATAAAGATAACTTTTGCATTCTCAATAAGTGTGCAAGCGCGTTTAGCTAGGTCAGCTTTGGTCTGACTATTAAATTCTACGCGAGAATTGAAATCTTTCATGTCACTGATAAGACTATGGGCTCCGCCATGGATACGTTTGAGAAGCCCCAGCTTCGATAAGCTTTGTAAGTCTTTTCGAATGGTATCTTCGGTTACATTTAATTCCTGTGTTAATTCTTGAACAACAACACGGCCTTCGGTCTCAACTTTTTTTAGGATGTACGCCTGTCTGTCAGCTTTTAGCACCGATCCACCTCTTTTCACAAAATGCTCTAAAGGATGTACTTAACGTTACTATTTTACAACATATGAAATGAATTTGAAAAAAATCAATCGATTTTACGTTCAACTCCGTCTTACTTATAGGTATATGAGATGGATGCATTTTCCTGATCGAAGACAGAGGGGGTGGTAGAAGGTGGAAAATACAATGGATGAGGTAAGAATGGTGGATTTTGCTCAGATGGATGAAGAAGCTTTTTTTAGTCGTTTGTATGTGGAGCATCGAAAAATGTGCGCCATTGCCTACAGTTATCTGAGAACAGAAGCAGACACGCTGGAAGTGATTCAAGAAGCGTCATGCAGGGCATGGATGAAACGTAAAAAACTAAAGGACGAACAGTCCTTCACACCCTGGCTGATTCGAATAACGATTAATTGCTGCATGGATGAGTTAAGGCGCAAAAAACGTGTGGTACCTACGGAAAAAATGGTGGAGGAAGCGGCGCGGGAAATGAAGAGCAACGATCGAATTGATCTGGAGCGTGCGATGAATCGGATAAAGCCTAGGTATCGGCATGTCGTAACGCTTAAATACTACCATGATATGACCACTATCGAAATTGCAAAAGTTCTAAAAAGACCAGAAGGTACTATTAAGACTTGGCTGCGCGAAGGGCTTAAACAGCTTCGAAGTTATCTATAGCGAAATTGGAGGTGAATGGAATGACAGATCAAGAAGAACGTATTCTACGCAAGAACATCGATGAGGTTCAACAGAACGTTGAAACAATGCAAGAAATGAAAATCTACAACGCTATGAAAAGAGGAATTGTAGAGGGGAAGAACCGGGAAAAGCGACGTATCTATACTACCGGTATGGGCGTGGTAGCAGCTGCAGCGGTTGCGTTAATGGTTACATACAATACGATAGGGTTGCCGAATAAAGGGATAGCACAATCTCCTGTACAATCAGTCAGCATTAAAAATACGGATAATTTCAAAGCATATCGCTCGTTCTCAAGGTTAGAGCCTGCATTAGCCAGTGCCCTTGAGCAGAATCTCGTTGTGCCGGTCGGTGAAAGTGCGGAAAACAAGGGATACCGGATAGATGTTACAGGTGCCGTTACGGATGGACGGAAGGTTTATGTTTTATACAGTGTTCAGAACAATACGGACGAAGTAGTTATACACGCGGATTTTGAGCTTCAATTTGAAGGAATAAAGGAGTCTCCTCTTCACAAAGGCGCATCATTAAGTATGCTAGCTAGCGAGAGTCGAATTCAACCCGGGCAGTCTATGGATTTTATATACTCCACCAATCTTTCGCCAACGATCCAATATCCAAAGAAAGTAAACTATAATATTGTTCTTACTGAAACTTCAGATAAAGCGCTCCTATCCAGCAGCAATAAGTACCGAACAAGCCTAGATGTTGCTTTCGAGCTTGATCCTGACATGCTCAAAGCACAGGAACGTATGCTGGATACAGACGGAACACTAACCATAGATGGACAAAAAATTAAAGTAACCGAGGTCCAATATACTCCGCTAAGCACCTATGTCGATCTTGCGTATGACGAGAACAATGATAAACAAATTTTCCAATTAATTAACCCAGTTTTGATCAGTAAATATGAAGGTGTCGAGGAGAAGTATTATTATCCCACACTTATCACTGCTGATAACTCTGAAGTCTACTCGGATAATTCCAAGGCAACGTTAGTGTTCAGAAAGAGTGAAAAGATTGTAAAGAGCAAGCCAGACAGCGTCTCGTTGAAAGCATTCGGAATTTCGGCAGTCGAAAAGGATCAAATGAAAATTGTCGTGGATCTTAACAAATATCAGCTTATAGAAGCGCCGGGAAGTGGACTTGAGTTAGTCACCCCAACTACAGAGGATAACGTAGAGGAAGGAGAAATTTTCCTAAGGCGCAATATTAAGAATGCTCAATACTTAGAACGCTCTACTAGACTGGCTGAGACATTTACTGATGCAAAAGGGAAGGTGCATAATAGAGACAGCAATACACCTTCCAAAAGCAGCTTCAGCAGCTATACGACTTCTAAGGATGGGTCAGCCGTAAACGAGTTTGGATATAATTTTGGCACGGAAGCAAAGAACTATCCTCAGCCTTTAACGATAACGTTAGAGAAATATACAAATCCAATTATGGATACGCAGGCTGTGGAGCTATACTCGAAGAATTAGAAAGCAATGAATGATTAAACAAAAGATTGAATTTTATATTAACTCATTAGCCGTTGATAATTCTATCAACGGTTTTTCTATGACCCCACATCTTCATTCTTGAAATTTAAGAAATACTTAATATATACCATACTTCTTTTTAAAAAGTTTTACTTATTCTAAGTACATGAAGGAGGTTACTGAAAGAATGATAAACCCAAGTATGAAGAAATGGCTCCGAAAGGATGTCTCAGCGGCAATAATGTTCCTGGCACCAAGCGGTATCGGATTCGCGATGTTTTACCTTATACCGTTTGTTATGGGAGTATTCTATTCTTTTATGGACAGCACGATAGAGGGCCACTTTGTAGGGTTTGATAATTACCGAGAGCTGCTAGATAGCGATTCTTTCCGTAAAGCAGCATCTAATACATTTTATTTTAGTGTGATAAGTGTTCCACTAATGCTTGTACTCTCGTTAGGATTCGCAATGTTATTGAATAAAAATACATATTTTCGGAATTGGTTGAGGACTGGATACGTATTGCCGCTTGTCGTACCTGTCGCTTCCATCATTCTGATCTGGCAGATGCTCTTCGATTGGAATGGCTCGCTTAATGCCTGGCTGAACAACTTCGGTATCGATCGTGTGGATTGGATGAAGACGGATGCAGCTAGAAATGTAATCATTGTTGTTTATTTATGGAAGAACATCGGTTATAACGTGATTTTATTCTTGGCGGGATTGCAGCAAATTCCAAAGGATTATTATGAAACGGCTCAAATTGAAGGTGCTGGACGATTACGGCAGTTTCGCAGTATTACGCTTGTCTATCTAACCTCTTCGATGTTTTTTGTGGTCATTATGTCGATCATTAATTCATTCAAAGTGTTTCGAGAAACGTACTTGATCGCAGGCGAGTATCCGCATGACAGTATCTACATGCTGCAGCATTATATGAACAATATGTTCATGTCGCTCGATGTTCAGAAGCTGACTGCTGCGGCGACCTTAATGTTTGGTTGTATTTTATTGATCGTGTTGGGATTGTTTGCATTTGAACGGAGGCATAGACAATTCATGGAATAGGGGTGAAAAGGTTGTGCCAGTTGTCAAAGTGTTGCGAAAAGGGACATTAACATTCGTCATGGCTATTATTGCAGTCTTGTTATTATTCCCAATTGTGATCACATTCACAAATTCTCTTATGACAGAGAAAGAAATTGAGATCAATTATGGACCTATCGGGAAAATGAATGAGGTGATTGAGGGGAGAGAAGATCCTTTTGTAAATTTAAAATTGCTGCCGGATCAAGTGTCCTTGGACCAGTATACTAAGGTTCTTCTAGACAACCCTAAATATCTGACGATGTTCTGGAACTCAGTATTCATGGTTGTGCCCATCATTGCAGGACAAACATTGGTAGCAGCACTCGCTGCCTACGCTTTCTCGAAGCTGAAATTCCGGGGACGAGATCCTTTGTTTCTTATTTATGTCCTAACGATGCTTATGCCTTTCCAAGTGACGCTAGTACCGAACTATATTATGGCGGATAAACTAGGAATATTAAATAGTTCATATGCAATTATATTGCCTGGAATTTTCGCAGCTTTTGGTGTGTTTATGCTCAGACAGTTCATGCTAGATATACCGTATGCGTATATAGAAGCAAGCAAAATAGATGGTGCTGGACATTTTCTGATTTTCTACAAAATTATTATTCCGATGATTAAACCTGGTCTGGCAGCACTCGTCATATTATTGTTCGTTGATTATTGGAATATGGTGGAGCAGCCGCTTATTTTTCTAGATGATCCGTTTAAGCAGCCATTGTCAGTCTTTTTATCGAGGATCAATGAAGGCGAGAGAGGAATTGCTTTTGCTGCATCCATACTTTACATGGCTCCGATGGTGATGCTGTTTCTGTATGCGGAATCGTATTTTATTGAAGGCGTTCAATTGTCTGGTATCAAAGGTTGATTGGAGGAGAATGACGGGATATGGAGTTAGGTATAGAGTCGGCTGATCGTAGACGTAAACGAAATATTCAAGTCGTCTTCATGGCTTTTATGGGATTATTGTTGTTTTTTACATTGTTCAGTAACACGATACAATCTTTGACCTTGCCGAAAGTTAGAACCGAAAAACCAACAAAGGGAAATCTTTTATTTAGGATTGAAGGTAGTGGGATCTTGCATCCACTTGCTGAAGTTAAACTTTCGAATACTTCCGGACTAAAGGTCGAACAAATTCTAGTGAAAGAAGGACAACGTGTAAAAAAGGGACAAAAGCTTATTATCTATGAGAGCAAAACTGCTGAGCAAGAATTAAAAGATGAAATAACAAATTTAGAAAAGCAGAAAATTGATCAACAGAATAGGCAAGATCAGTACATCCAATCCGCGCTGGAGGAGGATGAATTCAAAATCAGAAATGCGAGACGTGATATCGAAAAAGGTAAATTAGATATCTTAGCCCAGGAAAATAAGATTAGCGGACTTAAAAATCGTCTAACAACCGAAAAACAACTACTCTCACCGTTCGATGGATTGACTTCAAAATTAAGTGCCGTCGAAGGATTAATTTCAATGGGAGAACCGGATGTAATTGTATCCAACAGTAGTCGGGGTTACAAATTGGATATTATTATGGATTCCGTGCATTTGTCCAATTTAGGGATTTCTGCTGGAGAAAAGATAGAGGTTGAGGTTGATATGAATCATGGACAAGAAACCCGGACCCTAAGCGGCTTAATTGAGGAAGTTGTGAATTCAGAGTCACGTACTGATAGCCCCTCTAGTAATGAGTCCTGGAAAACTCAAACCATTCCTCAAAAGAATTTGAGAATAAAAGTCGTTGATCCAGAACTTAAAGGAGGTGAACAGGCTCGGATCAAAATCGAAAAACATTCACTCCAAGAGGGACTACTCCTATCCAATGAAGCTATTCATGAGGATCGTGAAGGTTTGTTTGTCTATAAAGTTGATGAGCAGCGGGGGGCATTAGGCAATGTCTTTGTCGCTCAAAAAGTTCGTATTCACTCCAGTGAAAAAAACGAGAAAGAAACGATGATTCAATCAGATATTCTCTATGAGGAGGATTCAATTATTCTGGAAAGTAGTGAACCTCTTGAAGACGGGAATCGAGTTCGACTGCAATAAGAAATCATATAAACGAGAAAATAGGAGGAAATTAAATGATCAAAAGGTCTATTTTTGTGCTATTAATGGGTGCGTTGATAATGACAACGGCATGTAATTCCGGAGGTAATGAGAAAGTGGAAGGTAAGGGGGAGATGACAACTGAAGAGGGGAAGACAATCTTGACTCTATCTCTAGCAGAATCGAGTGCATTCTATACGGCGCTAGAGAAAAAGTTTGAAGCGAAATACCCGGATATCGACTTACAAATTAAGGCATATAAAGAAGTGGGAAATGAGTGGGGGGAGAATGGTTATGTAGAATATAAAAAAACAACGAATACAGCCCTACTCTCTGGAAAAGGTGCAGATATTTTTGATGTAAGCGCCTTTTCAATCAATGATTATGTGAGTAAAAAGTTGCTTGTGAACATGAATGATATATTTGAACACGATAAAACGGTAAATAAGAGTGATTTAGAAATGAATGTTTTTGACGCAATGAAGGTGAACGACGGTTTATACTTCATTCCTACCGGGTTCGCTTTTAGAGCGTTCATAGGTGATGGAAATATGATTAAGAGCTCAAATGTGAAGATTGACGATAAGAAGTGGAATTGGAAAGAGTTTGGAGAGCTATCGAAGGAAATTATACAACAGGCTGGGAAGGACGGTAAAAACAAACTCTATGCCTTAACGGATTACCCAGCGGAAATGACACTCCAAGAAATGGCTATTGATAATTATAATTTGTTTGTTGATAGTGAAGCGAAACAAGCGAAGTTCGACTCGCCTGATTTTGTGGAGCTGTTGGAACAAGTCAAGAAAATGTATAAAGAACAAGTTTTGACTGCGGAGCCAGCGGAGATAGGTAATCAGCTATTTAACTCCATCGTTATAGAGTCACCAACAGACTTTATCGATGGTCCATATTCTTACTTTGAAAATCCGGTGTACCTTCAAAAGCCACATGCAGGTCAGACTGGTGGTATGAGAATCATTCCTTCATCTTCGCTCGCCATACAAGCCAATACTCCGGTGAAGGAAGAAGCTTATAAGTTTATGACCTTCTTGTTATCTGAAGAAGCACAGTCATTGCAAGATAGAGAAGGATTCTCTCTGCTCCAATCCGTGAACGATAAGAATTTAAACGATATTCAGGAAAAGGTGAAAAGTGGAGCATATAAGCTTCCAACCGGAAAAGCGGCTAAGGTTTCTGATGAAGAATTTACTAAGTTTAAAGAAATCATTCATACAGTAGATCAATATGCAGAACTGAATACTAAAGTGCTTTCTATTATTGGAGAGGAGTCCTTATCATTCTTCAGTGGACAAAAATCTGCGGAAGCTGTTGCAAAGTTGATCCAGAATCGAGTAACAATCGTTCTAAACGAATAGATGTATTAAAACAGGATTTTGTATAAGGAGGGGGACTCATGCACAAATCACTAAAGACATATGCTGTAGTTCTGCTCAGCGCAATGCTATTAAGCCAACCTTTTGCAAACAGCATATATGCAGCATCGACAAGTGCTTCAGCTACAGCGGTATTCACGCTGGACAAACTTGGTACGATCACTTTAAAAAACAATGTCAACGTGAAGCTAATAGATATGGATATTATTGAGCAACCAAGCGGTAATATACTTATATACACACTTAGTTATAGCAATGGTAGCAGCAATAGTGTAGCTCAGGTTGATTATTTCTCAAGGGTTACTACAACTGGGGGGGCTGTTATTCAAGGCAAACCTATCACGAGAGATGTCACCAAAAAAAACATCCCTCCAAAGATTAGCCAAATTGTAACTTACTATGTGAATGTTGGACAGTCTACTAAATTGAACGGAACTAAAGTGACCCTATTGAAGTGGGATTTCAGTAGCCAGGATTATCAGAAAAAGCTAGGTGAATTCGCCATTCCGGCAAGTTATTCCGTTGTCGTTCCACAAGGCCAGAGCAAGAAGATCACGATGGATAATCTGCTAGTAAACATCAAAGCGGAAAGTCTACAAAGGCTTAAAAGAAATGGAAAAGTATATATGAGAGTAGGCGTTAGTTTCACGAATTTGGGTAAAAAAGTGCTAAGCGGTTCCACTTATATTGCTTACCTGAAATCAGCCGGTGGCTCGGTGTTCGAACTTAAACTGGAGGATACCAGAAGCAGTATCAATGTACAGTCCCAAGAGAAGAAGACGGTTTACTATTTAACAGAAGTTCCTTCCTATATGAAGACTGAACATATGATATTGCAATTTGCACAAGAAGATGAAGCTTTGAAAATAACGCTTCCTGTTAAATCGTTTAAGCTTCCTGCATTAACAACTGTCGACTTTGCTGTGGCTAACTATGCTGTTAAGAAGATTTCTGTTAAGAATAATACGGTTGAAACGCAATTGAAGAGTGCTTCCGTATATTCGGAGAATGACTCCGCGAAATGGAATCTTCAATTCCGTCTTAAGAATCTTGGGAATAAACCTATCACTCTACCTGCATACGAGCTTACGGTTAAAGCTGCTGAAGGATTTAGTATTCCAGTAGATTCAAAAGCACTTGCGAATGTAACCTTGAAACCGCTCGAAGAGAAGATCGTCAGTCTCAGGGCGGATGTGCCATTAATACTTAATCAAGGTACTTTAAAGCTAGAGTGGACGGAACCTGCTGTTGATGACAAGGTTATTTTCCCAACTGCGCTGTATAACATACCTTATGCTCTAGAAAACAATAATCTGATAGGACAAGGGTATTCGGTCGAGAATAGGTACGGGAAATTCATGGTGAAACTTGGATCCTATCAGCGTTTGCCTTGGGATGATGGTGATCAAATCGTAACTACTATCAGCATCCGTAACACCGGCTTAACCTCAGTACAGCTACCTTCTTTAAAAGCTATAGTTAAAGCAGGAATGAGTGATCTTAGCAGTACAGCCCAGATCGTGACCACAAATACGCAATCGATACTTGCTCCTAATGAAGCGACAGAGATCTATGTGATAGCGAGAGTTCCATATACTTATAGTTTCAATCAGCTAAAGATAGTGTTGCAAGACACCTCCGGAGATGAAGTCACGAAGTTTCTCTCTATGAATACAAATTCGCTAAATAATGTGATCAATACGATTGCTGCAGGTGAATCTTACCAAATGAACTCGTTAGGCAGAAAAGCAAAAGTTCGCGAGCGTTGGACAACTACTTATAATGAAAACAGTTCTAGCTTGATCTATACGGAACTGGAAATGATTAACGAAGAACCACGCCAGTCGAAACAGGCACAGCTTGTGGCTTATTATAAAACACCTGACAACCAATTTTTTAAGGCGATGGTTAGCCAATCGATAACTCCAACTAGCCCAAATGGTAAAAACCTGGTTACAATCTGGAGTAAACTTCCGCAAGGGGTGAATACGTCTGAGCTTGTGCTTTATATTGGGGAAGGGGTTGCTGACGGTAAGCTTACAGATTTAGGGGGAACATCCACTGGATTTATCAATAGTGTTAAATTAGCACTTACCCCTATGACAGTAAACTCACAGAATAATCTAACAAGTGTAGATCTATTCCCATACAACCTTTCGGTTGCAAATGCAGTGGGTACGATTACTGAAGAGAAAGGTACATTAGATATAGTTATGAATTATAGCTTATTTGAAAATGACGCTTTTGAAGCAGGTTCCTATGAGCATAAGCTAGTTTTAGAAATTATTGACCCTTTCGGACAATCCATGGAGAAGACTTTGCAACTGGGGTCTGATTTGCCAATGGGTAAAAATAAATCATACTCAATCTCATTTAATAGTAACTTCCACAAAATATTAAGGGGAGGAAGCATTCGTATAAATCTATATGATGAATTTCAGGGTCATAGGATGTTGTTAGGGAGTCAATCTTACCGGTTAAATTACGTTGAATCTGAACCGAGAACAACTAAAAACACTGACAATTAAACTTGTAGTGAGCTGGGTTAAGAACCAAGTCAAATGTGTTGGCATAATTGCCAGCACTTTTTTTATTTCTCGCATATACTTATGAACTTTTTATGGAAATTCCTTCAATGTATGTTCTTTACATTGACTGTTCTCAGTCTTTTCGTTAAGATTACCTCTGCGCTTCAATGCCTAAAAGCAAAAAAGCTTAAAAGTGCGGAAGCATATACAGTCTTTGAAAAGTATACCTAATACAATGTTAAGGAGCATTATCGTCATGGAACGTCAGCTTAGTTTTACAAAGAGTTTCATCATTATCATCTTTATTCTAGCACTTCTGTTTGTATCCATCTTTCTATTGAAAGCGGAGCCGCATATACCGCTTCTCGTAACAACAATAGGCACGGCCGCCTTACTAGGGATGTTTGGTTTCTCTTGGAAAAAGATCGAATCTGCCATTATTCAAGGGATACAAACGGCCATCATGCCGATTCTAATCCTCATGCTGATCGGAATTCTGATCGCGGTATGGATGATGAGCGGTACGGTGCCGTCGCTATTATATTATGGTATGGATTATATTAATCCGAATTATTTTGCGGTGAGCGCACTATATGTCACGATCATCGTCTCGATGTTCACTGGGAGCTCATTCACAACAGTAAGCACGATCGGCGTTGCTTTAATGGGAATTGCTTTAACTACGGGGATTTCCCCAACGCTGGCTGCTGGAGCGATTATCAGTGGGGCTTGCTTTGGTGATAAAATGTCGCCGCTGTCCGATACTACGAATTTTGCACCTGCAGTGGCTGGTATCCCCATATTTACACATATTCGCAATATGGTTTACACTACATTCCCAGCGCTTGTGATCACCACTGTCTTTTTCTTGTTTGCACCAAAGGGAAATTCGATCGACTTATCCTCGATTAAAGATATTAAGCTTGCCTTACAAGATGGATTTCATATTCACTGGTTAACGCTGCTATCTCCGCTAGCTGTCATTGTTTGCTCGATTAAGCGGATTCCGATCCTGCCTACGCTAATTGTAGGTATTATCAGTGGTCTTCTTGTGACGGCTTTGATTCAACAGCAGACAGAAATCGATGTCTGGTTTAGTGTAATGCAGAGCGGATATAACAGTAATATCGCGAATGAAATGGTTGCTTCTATCGTGAATCGCGGCGGGATGCAATCGATGATGTGGTCGGTATCTTTAATCTTAATTGCATTATCTTTAGGTGGTTTGATTCAGCATTGTGGCGTCATCGAGGCCTTTTTCCGTAAACTCATTCAACCACTCAAGCGTAAGAGCAGTATCGTTCTGATGAGCGGTGCTTCATCCATTGCTGTAAATGGCATGACTGGCGAACAGTATTTGTCGATCCTTTTGCCAGGGCAAATGTTCAAAGATGAATATAATCGACGAGGCATTCCAGCGAAGACATTATCCCGTACATTAGAAGATTGCGGTACGCTAGTTAATCCATTGATTCCATGGGGCGTTAGCGGGGCCTTCTTCGCGGTAACTCTGGGTGTACCCGTTATAGAATATGCACCTTATGCGACCTTCTTATGGCTAAGTCCATTTATCACATTTGCATATGCGTTAATCCCTAGATTGCAAAGAAACTCACTGGGTAAAGATAAAGAAATCTCAAGATAATGGACACCTTATGCATTGATTCAACGTATATAAAGAATACTATGCGTTGAGTCAATGTGAACAAGCTAGTATTCTAAGCTGAAAAAGTGGACCATTTATCGGAGGTAATAACAGTGAGTCGCAGTAAGTTACAGGATCGAATCAGATTAGCCAATGTCGAAACTAAGCACGCAGAGCAATTTAATAATCTACTACGTTATGTATTTCAAGTGACCAACCGCGATCTGCAGATCTTTGGCTGGGAGAATCGTGAAATCACTCAGGCCAAGTTGCCAGTTCTTAAGTACGCAGATGTTGTAGGTTGGTTTGATGGAGACAAGCTCATCTCTCAATTAGCTGTATACCCATTTCAGGTTAATATTTTTGGTCATATTTATGAGATGGGTGGACTAACGGGTGTTGGAACCTATCCCGAATACGCCAATTTGGGTTTAATGAATAAACTGATGCTTCACGCTTTAACTAAAATGCGGGATCGTAAACAATCGATATCTTATCTTTATCCGTATTCAATCCCTTATTATAGAAGAAAAGGCTGGGAAATCATCACCGACAAAATATCATTTGAAGTACCGGATACCCAGCTTCCCAAACAAAGAAATGTTCCAGGAAACGTAGAACGAGTAAACATTGAACATCCGGACATCAAAGTGATCTATGATCAGTTTGCAGTGCAGCATCATGGCGCGATGATTCGTAATGAGTTAGCGTGGGAAGAATATTTGCGGTGGGATTTAGATGATATGACAGTGGGGATTTATTATAATCACGATGATTTACCCATGGGATATTTGTTATATTGGATTGCCGAGGAGATCTTCTATATTAAAGAAATGGTATACATTAACGAAGAAGCTCGAACGGGGTTATGGAATTTTATAAGTGCGCATTTTTCAATGATTAAGCTGGTCAAAGGGGATATTTATAAAGGGGAACCGTTGTCATTTATATTAGATGATGGGGACATCAAGGAAACGATAGCTCCATATTTTATGGCTCGGATTGTGGATGTTCAATTATTTATTGATCAGTATCCGTTTAAACGTCAGGATAAGGATAGTACGCTTATTTTTAACTTGAGCGATCCAATGCTGGAATGGAACCGAGGTACCTTTACGTTAACCGTAGATAAAGAAGGGAAGGGGACCTTACAACAAGGGGGCGTAAATCCTTCACTTACGATTGATATTCCTACCTTAACTACGATGTTAATGGGCTATAAGCGGCCAACCTACTTGGCTCGAATCGGCCGTATTCAGACGAATGAAGCCACGATTCTTTTACTTGAAGGATTGATTAGACCAGAGCATCCTTATTTCTCTGATTATTTTTAAAAGGTACGAACCTGTAAAGCATACTCATATGAGTGTGCTTTTTTGGTCTTTTTATAGTAGAATAATCTCTCAGCAACACAATATGATATGAGGTGTAAGAATGGCAATTAATTTTACTAAACCAATGATCAATAAATTTCAACAAGAAATTACGGAGCTTGAAAACAAAATCAAGAACACGCAGAACAAAAAAGAAAAATCCAAATTCAAAATTAATCAATTAGAACAGGATATGAAATTTAGCAAGTCGCACACGGATTTAAGTAGTAAAATGACCCGTATCAAAAAGCTAAATGATGAGGTGAAGACCTTAAATCGTTTGCAATCTGATCTGTCAAAAGAGTTAACCGCGAAGAAAAATGCTCTAAAAAAGATCCAAACGAATGAAACCGCATCTGCTCCGAAAAATCCTACTAAAGAATAATTGATTATATTGTTAGAGGCCGCATTTTTTTGCGGTTTTTTATTTTTTTATAAGCTCATCAGTTTCTCCTCTTAACAAGGATATCTCATGCTTATAAGGTGCATTGACATATTTTTTTTCACCGATGGAGGGGGTCTCTAGGAGTTTGGGAATGGTCGATAGTTGAGGATGGTGGACTACATATCGCAGTGCCTGAAGGCCAATATATCCATGTCCGATATTTTCGTGCCGGTCTTTTCGTGAGCCCATGATATTCTTTGAATCATTTATGTGAATGACCTTTAGGCGCTCTATTCCAATTACGCGATCAAATTGATCCAATATGCCATCAAAATCTTCTCTTACATTATAACCAGCATCATGAATATGGCATGTATCCAAACAAATCGACAACCGCTCATTGTACGTCACTCCATCAATAATAGCCGCAAGTTCCTCAAAAGTGACACCACACTCACTGCCTTTTCCCGCCATGGTTTCTAATGAAACCTGAACATTCCGTTTATCTGACAGTACTTCGTTCAAGCCTTCCACGATCCGAGAGATTCCGGCCTGTGGACCAGCACCAACATGGGATCCGGGATGGAGGACAATCTGTGTAGAGCCTAAAGCTTCGGTTCTTATAATTTCTGATTGAAGAAACGCAATACTGTGCTCAAAGACCTGTGCAGATAACGTATTTCCTAAATTAATAATAAACGGAGCATGCACAACAATATTAGAAATGCCGTTAACTTTCATGTGAGCTTGTCCAGCTTCAATATTCAAAGCATCAATGGGTTTGCGACGTGTATTATGAGGGGCACCGGTATAAATTAGGAAAGTGTTCGCTCCATAAGATGCTGCCTCTTCACTAGCTCGAAGGAGCATCTTTGGCCCAGACATGGATACATGTGACCCTAGGAGTAAAGACATCTGATTTAACACATCCATTCTTCATTGAAAGAGCTACATTTATCGTCATTATAGGTCTATTAATATTTGTAAAAGGATCGGATTATATGTATACCAGCGTAGGTAAAGGTTGTCTCGACCAACTATCTTCTGGGGAGACAACCATTACCATCAACAATGATCGCTATTCAGCAGCACTAATCATCTCGCCTTGGATTGGCTTCAATCCTTTCTCCCATCTAACAGGGATAGAACGAGAGTTGAACAAATCTACGCCGTCTGAGATCTGGAAATGTAAATGGGGCTCGCTAGTGTTGCCTGAGTTACCTGTCAGCCCAATGATATCGCCTTTTTTAACTTTATCGCCCGGCTTAACTGTAATTGAACCTTTTTTGAGATGAGCTAGATGACTGTATTCACCTCCGTGATCAATGACCACGTTATTGCCGGTTGCTTGGTTTGGATTCATGACACCGACGGGTTCATTATCTTTAATATCATTCACGACCGATACGATTGTGCCATCCGCAGGGGCGAGAATATTTGTCCCAAAGGCATAATAGCTTTTGTTTTTCAGCGGATCACCTTTATAAGAGTAGTTATTCTTGGCTTGGATGAAATCATAAGCGTAACGCTGAATTTCTACTTCATAGTGATAATTCACAAGTACATTCGCTCCGCCCCAAAATACAAACCAGTCGCCTTGGAACGGCAATGCATATTCATGCTTACTAAGCTTCATGTCGGTTTCAGGGGAAGCTGTCAGTTCTTGAATCTGAATTAATGAAATGGTTCCATCCGGATCAAACATTCCGATAAGCCCTTTATTACCCGCATCACTAACCCATGTACGTCGATCAAATCCATTAAGCTGCATAGCGGAAGCCTTGTTCAGTGTTTGTATATCCTTAGTGAATTCCTTAGCGGTCTCAGCTAATTCAGCTTCACTCACCTCATCCTTCAAAGGCTGACTGAAGTGGGAATACATTTCTTTATAGTTCCCTTTAAGTAGAAATTTTGGCAGATTATCTGGCAGGAACACTGATTCTTTTGATTCTCTATCATTCATTTCCGCTTTTCCTCCTCCACAAGCTGTTAATAGCAAGGTAAGAAATCCAATTGCCAAAGCTGTTTTTGCTGACATTCCCGGTTTATTGATAATTTTCTTCGAGCTGTTTTTCAAGAATATCACCTCCCAATAGTTAAATTGTAGCAAATGAGTCTTAGCTCTTCTGAAACGCAGTATTAATACGCTCTTAACTTTTTGAGGAGTAGACGAATACGAATTAAGCTTCCGTTAAGGAACGTGCGATTGATCCCGTAAAAAATCATGCTATGATGATAAATACATCGGTTATTCGGAAAGGGAATTTCACAATGAATGAAGCTTCGATTTTGCTTGTGGATGATGAACAATCGCTTTTGGAGATTATGGAAACAGTGCTGCGTAAGGAAGGTTATATAAATATTGATACTGTGGTAACGGGTGAAGAAGCTATTAGTGCCTGTGAAGCCAAAAAATACGATTTGATTGTATTAGATGTAATGCTGCCGGGACGCAGTGGTATTGAGATCTGTCCTTTTATTCGGCAGACGACGGACGCACCTATCTTATTTCTTACAGCTCGAACCTCTGATTTTGATAAGCTAACTGGATTTGCTATAGGGGGAGATGATTATATCACCAAGCCCTTTAATCCACTCGAAGTGGTTGCTCGTATAAGAGCGCAGCTGCGGAGGTACTTGAGTTCGCCGAACTATAACAGTGCTGAAAAGAAAGCGGGGCTCGTTCTTAGTAAATCTTCGAACGTTTACGATTACGGGAGATTTAAACTAGATGAAGCAGCAGGGGAGCTGCTGGTTGAGGGAGAGCCGGTCTCTTGTCCTGCCCTTGTATTTCAGTTGCTCTTGTTCTTATGTAAACATCCCAATCAAATCTTCAGCAAAAGCGAATTATATGAAAGAGTTTGGGGTGAAGAATCGTTAAGTGACGATAACACGGTCATGGTACACATTCACCGTATTAGAGAACGGATTGAAGCCGACCCATCTGATCCGAAATTTATCGTTAACGTTAGAGGTCTTGGTTACAAGCTGGTTAATGTAGAACGCCAAGGGTTGTTTATGCCATGAATATCAAGCGACGGCTAACGTTAAAGTTTGTACTGCAGCTTGCAATTACAGGTGTAGTAGTTCTCTCTATATCTGCTGTAACGCTGACTTGGATCCTACTGCGGTTTCTTGATATCAGTCTCACGCGTGATTTTGCCAATGTCGGTCTTGAGCAATTGGTGGAATCTTCTAAGATTGATGAGGATGGGATACATTTTGCCCCAAGTTTACTGGAACAAGTGAAGAAAAATAAAGGCTGGCTACAAAGTCTTAATGAAGATGGGCAAGTTGAAAGTGCCTATAATACACCTAAAGATGTACCTAATCATTATGGTCCTGGAGAAGTAGTTGCCTATTGGATGGGTGCTCAGCCGTTTCCTTATCAACTGGCCCTTTGGATTCAAGAAAAGAATGGTAAACAGTTCACACTGGTATATGGTGCACCTAATGTATTAGATCCTCTACTAAAGAAAGTGAAGGAAGCTTCATTCACAGGTGTAAATGGGGAGCCGTTACTTCCAGAGGATCTTGAAAAAGAGATTAAATCGGCACAGGCTTTTGTTCAACTTATAGATTCGTCAGGCAAGGAAATGCTCTCGTATAACAGACCAAATATGATCCCCACCGAGTATTCCGTCCCAGAGCTAGCACTTCGCACAATGTACAGTGATCGATATGGCTACCATGTGCTATCTTCTTTTGATAAGGAGTCAGGTCGTACCTGGATCATTGGAGAACCTAATATCAAAGGAACAGATCCAGGAAAAACTGTTTGGGTACCTGAAGAGGTTAAGGTAGTAATCATCGGCTCATCTGTCATGCTTATCGCTTTATTGATCGCGTTCGTGTTGCTCTCCTTATGGCAAGCGCATCGTTTTGGTGCACCTATGCTACATATGCTCGTATGGCTTGATTCCATCGGAAATGCTATTTATACAGAACCTATGGATCGTAAAGGACATCGCCGCAGTAGAACACCCGCCGGGAAATGGAGACGAAGATTCCGTGTTTTTGCTGATGTAATGGTTTCGATTGAGAAATTATCGGCAACCTTGAAGAGAGATCAAGTGATGCGGGAGGAGACGGAGAGCTTACGTGAGGAATGGATTGCCGGTGTTACTCATGATTTGAAAACCCCATTATCCTCTATCACAGGATATGCCCATTTACTGGCGGAGCCCTCATATGATTGGTCGAATGAGGAAGTCCGTAAGTTCACGACAACGATGCTAGATAAATCGGCTCATATGGACATGCTGATCAGTGATCTTGCGATGACCTATCGTCTAAAGTCAGGAATTAAACCGCCTGAATTGATGGAAGTTGAATTAAACACTTGGTTGAAACAGGCTCTCGATCAGGCTGCTGCCAATCCTGCTTATGGGAAGCAGCGAATTGTATTTCACCCTGCACATACCGAAGTTAGAGCTCAATTGTATACGCCTTGGTTAGATAGGGTTGTCAACAATTTAACTGCGAATGCGCTGCTCCATAACCCACCAGATACCAAGCTAACTGTCTCGCTAATTCTTAAAGGTAAGGACAGCGGATATATCATTCAATTTGCCGACGACGGTGATGGAATGGATGAAGAAACAATGATTCGGCTATTTGAGCGATATTATCGTGGTACGGATACAGCAACTACCTCCAACGGTTCTGGTCTCGGAATGGCGATCTCTAAAGGATTGATCGAATGCATGGGTGGTCAGATTGTTGTTGAGAGTCAAGCAGGTAAAGGGACAATTATTAAGTTAATATGGAGCTGAGATATTCATTCAAGCCCTCGTTGTATTCCAACCGGAAACAGTGAGGGTTATTTGTATTTATTAGGTTTAAGAAGGCTAGAAATATAAAGGAGTTGACATTCTTTTTAAATGTAACTACAATAGTTACAGGTTAACAATTATTATTAAATGGATTATTACAATCCTAATTTGAGGAGGCAATCAACATGAAAATAGCTATTACAGGTGCAACAGGTCATTTCGGATCATTAGTTATAGAATCACTACTTAAAAGTGTGTCCGCAGGGGATCTTGTAGTTAGTGTTCGGAATCCAGATAAAGCAAGTGCTCTGAAAGCGCGTGGAGTGGAAGTCCGCCAAGGGGACTTTGATAAACCGGAGACACTGGATGTAGCCTTTGCCGGTGTGGATCGACTGCTAATTGTATCTTCAGATGGAGATAACGAGACTCGGATTCGCCAACATAAAGCAGCTATTGATGCTGCCGCCAAAGCAGGTGTTGGATTCATTGCTTATACAAGCGTAGGACATGCAGAGAAGAGTGAGCTGTTCCTTGCTGAAGTACACCGTGTAACAGAAGAGGCCATTCGAGCAACCGGAATTCCTTACAGCTTCCTTCGCAACAATTGGTATATGGAGAATGAGGTTGGATCTATTCAAGGAGCAATAGCAGGTGCCCCATGGGTAACTTCTGCCGGTAGCGGTAAAGTTGGCTGGGCAGCACGAGGAGATTATGCAGAAGCTGCTGCTAATGTTCTAACAGGGGATGGACATGAGAATACCATTTATGAATTGTCTGGCAAACCTTTAACACAAGAAGAACTGACTGAAATTGTAAGTGGAGTAATTGGTAAAGAAATCAAAGTGCTGCAGGTTGACGACGAAGCTTATGCGAATATTATGGCTGAAGTCGGTGTACCAGAAGCTGCTCTGCCATTCGTTGTGGCGATTCAACGTGGTATTCGCGAAGGATGGCTGGATATTGAAAGTGGCGATCTGGAGAAAGTACTGAATCGTCCTGCCACTCCGCTAGCCGAAGTCGTTCGTGATCTAGTAAATAGTTTGCAAGCTTAAACTATGTAACAAGATGTAAGGCTTCTTCTCGGTGAATAACCGAGAGAAGCCTTTTTTTATTGCTCTATTAACAACAATGATAAAGATTTCGTGAATATTCACTAGTTTGACGGGGCAATTGTCCGAACATATGATAATGTAATAATGATATAATAGAAAACATATGTGAACTGTTGGTGTAATGAGAATAATTGAATCGAAGAGTACGATATCAAAGCCTTGGGATCAGTTAACAAAGAGAAGGGGATGAATATCATGAGGAAAAAAACCTGGATAGCTTCTGGAGCTGTTGTTGTAGTTGCTTTAGGGGCATATTTGGTTGTGGGAGGGAACGATAAAGAGACACCTGCGGCAAGTGATACCTCTAATGTTAAGCAATTAGTACAGGAATATAGTTCAAGGGGCATGAAAAACCTATCTGCTTCTATCACTTCAGAGCAGCTCATTGTGACCGACAGCAACAATAAATCGACAAAATATGACTTACCCAAAGATGAGTTTTTTGTTTCCATCGCGCCGTACGTTAAGGATACACACCCCTGTGCAACCCACAGCTTGACTGGATGCCAAGGGGAATTAACGGAACAAGAGTTTAGTGTTTATATCGAAGATACTGATGGCAATGTGATTGTGGATCAAACCATGAAATCCCAATCCAATGGCTTCATTGATCTTTGGTTACCTCGGGATAAGAAATATAGCGTAACTATAGAACAGGATGGTGTAAAAGCGAAAGCTGAGCTATCCACGTTTAAAAGTGATAACACATGTGTTACGACTATGCAGTTAGTGGAGAGTATCTAAATACTATAACAAATTCGCTTTTTACTTTAAATATCCCGTATCGGACCACTTAGCTCTTATTACACTGTAACAGCACAGAATCGGTGTTTTTAAGGAGATAACTGCTACTGAGTCCGATAGGACGGTGAAAAGCTATAAATCATCGAAATAAGGTCAACTCAGTCCGAACCGTCGGTGAGTTTTGAAGACCCTTTCAAGGACTAAAAGAAATCCTAGAAGAAGGTATCGTCGAAAAACTCAAGTGTGATTCACTTCGAATAACTTTAGCTGGTACTCCATTTTCGAGAGGAGATAGAAGAATGGATAAAGATCTGATCATCGGGGATGTTTTGCAGGAGTTAGCTGGTACTCGCCGTATGCTGGAAAAGCTGACGCAGGAGCATATGACATGGAAACCGCACGAAAAGTCAATGAGTCTTGGTGGACTGTCAACACACCTCGTTAATCTGCTAAACTGGCAATCAGCTATTCTTCTTCACTCAGAGTTTGATTTGGCATCTGTGCCATATCGACGAGAAGCGCTGGAGAGCCCTGCCGCGGTTCTGCAAGAGTTCGACATGAGTGCTCGCAAGATTGAACAATTAATTTCCGAAAGCAATGTGGAGACGCTTGGTGCAGAGTGGACGCTGCGTAATGGAGCAGAGATCATTCGCCGTCAGTCACGGGCAGCCGCGCTTCGTACCATTGGATTAAATCACATGATTCACCATCGGGCACAGCTTGGGGTATACTTCCGACTTCTAAATATACCAGTGCCGGGTCTTTATGGCCCTTCGGCTGATGAGTTAGAATTAGCATAAGGAATAAGCTTATAACCTTATGTATTGGAAAATAAATGAAATCGTATTTTGACGGATTAAGGGAAGAAAGTTGAAAAAAACGAATCGGCATGATAACATGAATACAAATTAATGATCGGAGTTGAAAAGTATAGTGTAGTAACTACTCTTGCGACCTATGATGAATAAAACAACAAAACGGTTTATTTCGTTTGTTTTATTTTTTGTATGCAAGAAAGTTACTACTTCTTTTCACTCGAACAATATATCCTTATCTAACTCCATTTGGGGCTAGGTTTGCTGTATTTATTTGAGTCACAAGAAAGTAACTTTCTTGTGGCTTTTATTTTTTAATACAGGAGGATATTTATATGTCATTAATAAATGTTACCAATCTAACCTTTGCCTATGAAGGCAGTTACGATAACATCTTTGAGAATGTAAACTTTCAAATCGATACGGATTGGAAATTAGGATTTACTGGAAGAAATGGTAGAGGGAAGACCACATTTCTGAGTTTATTGCTTGGAAAATATGAGTACAGCGGAAATATTTCTGCGCATGTCAGCTTTGAATATTTCCCTTTTCAGGTGGATAACAAGGCGCTTAATACCATTGATGTGATCAGCGAGATTTTTCCCGATTATATTCATTGGAAATTAATGCGTGAGCTCTCACTGTTAAAGGTATCTGAGGATGTGTTATATCGGCCCTTTGATTCATTGTCTAACGGAGAGCAAACGAAAGTGCTGTTAGCCACATTATTCATTAAGGAAAATAGTTTCCTGTTAATCGATGAACCTACCAATCATCTAGACATGACGGCAAGAAAACTAGTCAGTGATTATCTCAATACGAAAAGTGGATATATTCTGGTCTCTCATGACAGATCCTTTCTAGATAATTGTGTAGACCATATTTTGTCCATCAATAAGACCAATATAGAAATTCAAAAAGGCAATTTCTCCAGCTGGTGGGAGAATAAAACTAGACAAGATAACTTTGAGCTAGCAGAGGACGAGAAACTTAGAAGAGATATTAAACGCTTATCCGCCTCTTCTAAACGGACTGGTAACTGGTCTCATGAAGTGGAAAAAACCAAAAACGGGACGAGAAATTCCGGCTCTAAGGTGGATAAAGGATACATTGGTCACAAAGCTGCAAAAATGATGAAACGCTCTAAAGCCATTGAGCAAAGACAACATTCTGCCATCAACGAAAAGTCAAAGCTTCTTAAAAACATTGAAAATTCTGAGAATCTTGAAATTAAGCAGCTTGATTATCATAAACAACATCTCGCTGAATTAGACAGTATATCAGTCTTTTATGGTGAGAAGATGGTTTGCTCGGACATAAGCTTTACTATTGAGCAGGGGGAACGAATTGCGCTGTCGGGTAAAAATGGTTCGGGAAAATCGAGTATCATCAAACTGATCTGTGGTGAGGATATGGAATATACAGGCGCCTTAAAAAAAGATGCCCAACTTATCATCTCCTACGTATCACAAGATACTTCTGATTTACAGGGCAATTTATCAGACTATGCTAGAGACAATGGAATTGACGAAAGTCTGTTTAAATCAATTTTAAGAAAACTAGATTTCTCTAGAGTCCAATTTGAAAAAGATATATCTATGTACAGCGGCGGCCAAAAGAAGAAAGTTCTAATAGCTAAGAGTCTAAGCGAGAAAGCCCATTTGTATGTATGGGATGAACCGCTTAATTTTATTGATGTTATTTCCCGGATGCAAATTGAAGAGCTGTTGCTTGAATACACGCCGACTCTTGTTTTTGTAGAGCATGATCGGGAATTTTGCAATAATGTTGCAACGAAGATCGTTGAGCTTTAATACAAGTGAAGAAATGAATAAGAAGTCGACAGAGCTAATCTGTCGGCTTTTTTTGTTCTCTCTGTGTATTTTTAAAGTGCAATTTAATATCCACTCATAAAAGTTATGGATTACCTCCGTGCAATCCTAATCGGTGTCGAGTACTATGAAACTAAAGAACATAGATACAGATGTGATTTCATGTGGATCAGGAGGTAGAACAGATGCTTAGTGTTCTTATAGTGGATGATGAATATGAGATTCGTGAAGGTTTGCGGAATCGCTTTCATTGGGAAGGGACAAGCTGTTGCGATCGGACCGACTTCCGCTGCCGGAGATCTACCATAGTTTCTACTTCCTGCTGTAACTGTTTATTCAATCATGTGGATGGAGGAGAGGGTGGTAGAGCTTCCATTGAACTTCATTATGATACGAGTGAACGACTGGCAAAAGTGAATTTATGCGTCAATGATAAGGATTACTCACTCCTTAATGCTCTCTCTACAGGTGAATCTCAAGAATTCAGTGGACGGACGAATATTAAAGTCTATTTATTGCCAGGTGCTATCAATACGCTAAAAATCTCGGGCGGTCATGGAGAGATCAGTTTAGAAAAAATAACTGTGAGTCCAGTTTTGGACTAAAATGGATAACTGCAAGCTGTGTAATAAACCTTTCTGAATAGTAAACAATTAAGGTTGGCTATACTATGATATCCGCGCTATGCGCGGTTTTTTTTGTTTTGTTACAATGAAGACTTCCTCCAGACCAATATAATTATATTAATAAAGTTAATTATTATATATATTCCAGTTTTCCAATGTACTATAATGATAAAGATGAATTGTTAGGATGTTATTAGAGAAATGAAGATTTCAAGAAACAACCTATAGAATTGAACAACAGGAGGAAATAAGTTGAGCACACAGAATGTGGGAATTCCATTAGAAGGTTTTGCAGAATTTAGCCGGACAGTAGCCGCTGAAGGTGCGGTGCTGATCAAGAACGATAATCAGGTGCTTCCGCTTGGCGAAAGCGATAATGTTGCGATTTTCGGCAGATCCCAAGTGAATTATTATCGCAGTGGTACAGGTTCCGGCGGTAGTGTCCATGTTACTTATACGACTAATTTATTGGATGGCCTTCGTAGTAAGAAGAACCTTACAGTTAATGAAGAACTGGCAGCTGTCTATGAGAAGTGGATTGAACAGAATCCGTTTGATAATGGTGGAGGCGCATGGGCTGCAGAGCCTTGGCATCAGAAGGAAATGATTCTGAGCGATGAATTGGTTTCCGAGGCTAGAAGCAAATCGAACAAGGCCATCCTTGTAATCGGTCGCACGGCTGGAGAAGATCAGGATAATGCTGATGCACCGGGAAGTTACCAATTAACGAATGATGAAAAGGCAATGCTGAAGCAGGTAACTACATATTTTGAACAAACCATCGTTGTCCTGAATGTCTCAAACATTATTGATATGAACTGGATGAACGATGAAAGCTATAAATATCCCATTTCGACTGTCATCTATTCCTGGCAGGGTGGTATGGAAGGCGGAAATGCAATTGCAGATGTACTGTCTGGTGAGGTAACTCCAAGCGGTAAACTGACGGATACAATCGCTTATTCCATCAATGATTACCCATCTACACAGAATTATGGGAATGAATTTACGAACTTGTATCAAGAAGATATCTATGTAGGATATCGTTATTTTGAGACATTTTGCCCAGAAAAGGTTCAATTTGAATTTGGTTACGGGTTATCTTATACAACTTTTAGTATCGAGCCGGAAGAAGCTACATTGATTACCAAAGAAGGCGAGACTTACATTGAAATCGGCGTAACCGTTACCAATACAGGAACTACCTTTGCTGGTAAAGAGGTTGTTCAGGTTTATTATGAAGCTCCGCAAGGTAAGCTCGGTAAACCAGCGAAAGCTCTGGTGTCATTCGGTAAGACAAAAGTTCTTGAACCGGGTGAAGCACAGCGCCTTACCGTGAGTTTCTCTGTACAATCGATGGCTTCTTATGATGATGCAGGCGTGACAGGACATGCCTCTGCTTATGTGCTTGAAGAAGGTATGTACCGCTTATATGTGGGAACTAGTGTTAAACAAGTAGTGGCAATTGGTGTTGAGGGTAACGACGGCTATGTCGTTGAAGCTCTTCAAGTTGTGGAGCAATTGCAAGAAGCTCTCGCGCCTACAGAAAGCTTTACGAGAATGATGCCAGGCGCTCAGAAGGCGGACGGCTCGTACGAGATTGTTTATGTTGAAGTTCCTAAACGTAAGATTTCGATGGCTGAGCGAATTGAAACTAATCTTCCAGAGACGATTTCACAAACAGGTAATTTAGGATACAAATTAAGAGACGTATATGAACAAAAAGTTAGTATGGAAGCCTTTATTGCCCAGCTCAGTGATGAGGACTTGGCAGCTATTGTACGGGGTGAAGGCATGAGCAGTCCTTTAGTTACACCGGGCACAGCTTCTGCATTTGGAGGCGTGAGTGACAGTTTATTCAATCTAGGAATTCCAGTTGCATGTACGGCGGATGGTCCTTCAGGGATCCGTATGGATAGCGGAGCTAAGGCAACTCAGGTTGCGATCGGAACGCTTCTTGCAGCTACTTGGAATGCGGAATTGGTAGAAGAGCTTTATGTCATGGAAGGTCAAGAATTGTTAAGAAACAACGTGGATTCCTTGCTTGGACCTGGTCTTAATATCCGCCGCAGTCCACTTAATGGGCGTAACTTTGAGTATTTTTCAGAAGATCCGTTGATCTCTGGCGTGTTTGCCGCTGCATGTACTCGCGGTATTTTGAAAGGCGGATCAACCGCTACGATGAAACACTTTGCTTGTAATAATCAGGAGAAGCATCGTAGTAAAGTTAACGCGGTGGTGTCTGAACGTGCGCTTCGGGAAATTTACTTGAAAGGCTTTGAAATCGCGGTGAAGCAAGGCGGTTCGAATTCTATTATGACCTCTTATAATCCAGTTAACGGACATTGGGCGGCTTCTAATTATGATTTGAACACCACGATTCTTCGCGGGGAATGGGGCTTTAAAGGGATTGTAATGACTGACTGGTGGGCGATCATGAATGATGTCGTTAATGGCGGACCAGCAGACCGGAAATTTACAAACTGGATGGTTCGTGCACAAAATGACCTCTACATGGTTGTTGCTAACTATGGTGCGGAAATTAACGGATGGAATGACAATACCATTGAATCCTTGGAAAATGGTACGTTAACACGTGGAGAGCTCCAACGCTCTGCCATTAACATCTGTGATTTTATTATGAATGCACCTGTATTCTCGAGAAAACAGGAAATTGTAGAAACAGTAGAGTCCTTCAAAGCTAATCCTTCTCTTACTGTAGAACAAGCTCAATCCTTATCACAGAATCCACAGGTTAAACCTGTCGTAGAAGGATCGACTAGCTTTAAAGTGGAACAGGCTGGTCAATACCGTATCCTGGTGCATATCATGTCAACAGAACCTGAATTGGCTCAAAGTGCTTGTAATGTGACTGTGAATGATCAATTGATGACAACCATTCAAACGAATGGAACCGAAGGTCAATGGATTAAACAAAAGCTCGTGAAAGTTGAACTCGAAGCCGGTCTATATGATATAAAATTGGAATTCATCAAACCAGGTTTACAGATCGACTGGATCGAATTTAATAAAATCGATTAAATGTTTGTGTAAATGTTGAATAGATCGTTTATCCTTTCTAAAAACCGCGAAATTTTTCGCGGTTTTTTTGTTGTACTTATTGTGCAGGGAAACCAAAGTAACCAACGCATCCCCATTAAAGTTCTCGGATTCTAACATTTAAGAAAATTGCTCGGTACATCGACAATGATATGCTTGACGTTTTACTTTTAAAATACTTTACAATACTTGTCTGCATGTGCTTGAGTTTGTTCGAATAAGTTAGAAGGTAGGACAGGACAAACCATAGGTGGAGATGCATATAAATGGGGATGCGTAAACAAAGTTTTGTTCGTGGCACGTTCATTTTAACCGTGTCGTCATTTTTTACAAAAGGGCTTGGATTTTTGAACGGAGTCTTACTGGCACGTTTTTTGGGAGCAGAGGGAGTAGGACTGCTTATGATTGCTCATCCGCTGCTTCCCTTATTTATTACACTCACAGAGCTGGGGCTTCCAGTTGCGATTTCAAAGCTTGTGTCGGAAGCCGAGGTTAAGCAGGATGAAGCGCGTGTAAAGCGAATTCTCAAAGTATCCTTAAGTATTACGGGGACGTTGAGTATTATATTAACTTTAGTAGCTCTATTTGGCTCCAAGTGGATCGCTTCGGTTTTTTTGGCCGATCAGCGGGCGTATTATGCTATGGTCGCTATTACGCCAATCATTCCAATTATTGCGATGTCAGCTGTATTGAAGGGTTATTTTCGTGGAAAACAGAACATGAATCCGCTTGCTTTTTCCGATATCATTGAGAATTTGGCGCAAATCATTGTCATTATCGGTGTTGTTAACGTTTTGTTGCCCTATGGTATTGCCTATGCAGCTGCTGGTGCTATGGCGGCATCCGTTATTGGCGAAGGGTTTGGTTTACTCTACTTGTTTGCTCTTTTCAAATGGGCAAATCGAGGGAAGATCAAAACTTCTCCACCTCCTACGTCAAGTATTTCACTTAAAGGAGATAGTACGTTGAGAGATTTGCTGCGCATCGGTTTGCCGATGACAGGTAGCGGTTTTATTCATTCCCTCTATCATGCATTTCTCCCACTGCTGATTACGAAAAGCCTAGTACTGTTTGGTGTGAGTGTTGAGATGGCGACCAAGCAATTTGGTCTTCTGGCGGGTTATGCGCTCCCCATGTTGTTTCTTCCCAGCTTCTTCACACAATCCTTGTCAACTGCACTAATTCCGGCGATTAGCGAAGCAAGTGTGAGTAATAATAGCAAGCTTTTGCATAATCGGATGGATATCGCTATGCGCTCAGCACTTATTGTAGGACTCCCATGTACAATTATTTTGTACTTATGGGCTGTACCATTAACTACTATGATCTATCATTCTCCAGAAGCAGGCGAACTGTTAAGGCTGATTGCACCCATATTTTTTCTTTATTATTTTGGAGCACCATTGCAAGCAATTCTGCTTGGTTTAGGGAAGGCTTCAACCGTCATGTGGAACCATATTCTTACCAATATATTTGAAGTGATTACGATCTTTATCCTCGGTTCTAATATTGGCATCGAAGGGGTTGCTATGGGGTTCGGACTGGGATTGTTGCTGTTGACCCTACTGAATTTTTTATCTGTAGCCGGATCGATCGGATTTTATTTTGACTTTCGCATTGTATTCAAGGTGGGCGCGGGAGGAATTGTCATGACGATTTGCGGGATGACGGCTCACGGAATTCTGGAACGATTGGACCTGGGGCAGATCATTGAGCTGTCCGGAGCGTTGCTCGTTTCGTTGATCACCTACGCAGCAACATTGCAGGTAACCCATGCTTGGGAAAGGGCTCCGAAGCCGCCAAAGATTACACCTGTTTCTTGAATGGCCCCTTTTCAATTTTTGTGAATCGAGAAATGCTGCTGATTTAGACTTAGAGTAATTGGTACGCCAGTGATTATAAAAGATGACCATATCCGCCGGATGAAGGTAGTGGTGGACAGTGAGGTGTTTAACTTAACTGTATTTTGTACAGTAATTAATGTTCAAACCCGTTGCGCATTGATAATAGCTGTATTTCATGCATCTATTCTCATGAGTTACTGTCTATAAAGTGATTTCTCTCGATTTAATTGTATAGAATACAGTTAAAGTTCGATTTATCCTCTAGCCATACGAAATAGTTGTACAGAATGCAGTTACTTCACAACTTCAACTAAAATCCTACGCTAAAAATATACGAAGTAGAGATATCGGTAGTTACGTATCACAGCTTGCTTTGGCTTGGATGTTATCTAAAGGAGAAGATATTATGCCTTTGGTTGGGCTAGACGGGTAACTCAGCTTCAAGAATCCATGAAATCGCTGGAGGTTAAGCTGAGTAATCATGATATTAAAAGTATTGAAGAAAAAATACCAGAACATGCGATTGCTGGTGGAAGTTTCCTTGAGATCCATTTTAAAAAAGGAGTCATAGCCCATTTATAAATCCCTTAAAAGCTTTACCATATTTCTTTCTATAATGACTCAATGTGAGTAAGGGCCAGATATACTGATAGCTATGATAATTAGAATAAAAATTGCCGGGGAGACCTGCACCTGTCGGATACGAACTTTTCCAATCGACTTGGTTAATAGAAGCGATAAGCCGTAGCATTCCTTTTTCCATCTCAGAGGTTGGTTCCGGATGAACAGCGATAAGGGCATCAAGCGCCCATGCGGTTTGCGAAGGTGTACTCTCACCCAATGGTACGTATCGCAACAACCGATCACTTTGACATGATTCGCCCCAGCCTCCATCGGAGTTCTGGATACTTAGGAGCCACTTCACTCCTTTTTGCATAGTATCATGTTCAAGTGGCAGTCCAACTGCTTGCAGTCCTGTTAATGCAGCCCAGGTTCCATAAATGTAACAGACTCCCCATCTTCCATACCATGAACCATCTTTCTCCTGATGTTGGATTAGCCATTTCGTCCCTCGCTCGATGAAATCGTTCCGCGTATCAAGTCCGGCAAAGTTCCCGAGATACTCCAAGGTACGCCCGGTTAAATCTGCCTCCGAGGGATCGATGGCCGCAGATTTGGCACCATCGATAGCAAGCCATGTGAGCATTTCTTTATTGGTGTTTTTTTCGAATGCCGGCCAGCCGCCGTCTTTATTCTGCATCGATAAGACCCAATTCAGTCCGCGATTCCATGACTCTAGATAGGAGGGCTGACTTGTCGATAAACTTCGAATGGCCCGTAAAGCAGCAGTCGTATCATCCACATCCGGATTAATCGTATTAGATTCTGAGAATCCCCATCCCCCGGGAGCCGTATCCGGATTATGAATACTCCAATCAGCCGTTTTATTCTGCTGTCTGGACAGCAGATACGAAGTAGCCCGTTTAATCGCAAGATGATGATCAGGAACTTGTGCCTCCTGCAAAGCATAGGTGATTAGAGCCGTATCCCATATCGTAGACGGAGAGTTTTGAATGGTTGTTTTACTTTCAGAACGGCATTGCATCGCAGTAAGCCCATCTAAGGCTTTCGTAATTATAGGATGCTGCTGATCATAATCTAGAGCCAGCAGTGCAAAAATCATAAGAATTGTACTGGTTCCGTAGCTGTACAGGGTTCCGTCGGATTCAATTCGCTGGAGCATAAACTGTTCTGCTTTGGTTCGGGCAACTTCATGAATGTAACGAGGACTTCCAAGAATTCTGTCTAAGCCAGATTGCATAACCCTTTGCAGTTCTTGATATCCACGGGAAGTAGATTCATTGATTTCAATACGTGTGTCTATGAGATCAGATAGATCCGGACCATTAGCTGTTGGGAACGAGAAACGTTGATCGGCCATAATGAGCATAGGCGTGAGATGCACTCTTGAGTAGCCAGAGAACTCAAAATAGTTAATAGGAAAGTAGGACGGGAATAATAGCACCTCTAATGGGATCGAAGAAATCGCTAAAGGCCATTTGCTCTGACCAGTCACGGCAAGAATGACTTTAGTCAATATACTGGTGACTTTTCCAATTCCGCCTTTGGATAGGATATAACGCTTAGCCCGCTGTATCGGCTCATCTGTCACCTTACTATACCCAGAGTAGAGAAGGGCGTAGTAGGCTTCAACCGAGGTAGATAAGTTTCCGGCTTCTTCATCTCTATACAATTGCCAGAATCCAGCGGGCTGCTGCTGAGCAAGAATGCGATCATGTAGCGCTCGTATGAGGGCTTCATTCTGTACGTTTAATATCCGAAAGAGGATGATGACATACGCATCGATAACGATCCCATTTTCAAAACAAAAAAGCCACGTTCCGTCTTCCTTCTGTTGATCAATCAGGAATGCTGCTAAACGCTCGATCTCATTATCTACTGTGCTCAGTATAGGATTCATTCCTTAGGTACCTCCGAAGTCCTTCATTTTTAGTATTATATGATGGAATGGAGAGTGAAATGAAAAAGGACTGAAAAGTTGCTTTATGCAACCTTACAGTCCTTGATGCTAAAAATATATAATTATTTAGTTCTCGATAATAATTCGATTCAGCTTAAGATTCACTGGGGCAGCAATCGTGTCACCCACAGGGCATTTGCTTTCTAAAAATTGTACAAAAGCTTCGACCTTCTCAGCAGGTGATGGGGTCTTTATGTAGAAAGTATAACGAATATCGGAATAACCGGGACGGACTTCTGAACGATTGAAAAATCCATCGAGGTCCAGATCACCCTCAACATCTACTCTAAAATCTTCAAGCTCTACCTCAAATTTAGAGGCATACACTCGAGCAACAATAGATTGGCAAGCGCCCAAAGAAGCAAGCAAAGCTTCTACAGGATTCATTCCTGTATCCGTACCCCCAAGGCTTTGTGGTTCGTCGATGATCAGCTCGAATTGTCTTGCTTTAGTAATAACCTTAACTCCATCTTGTAAATGGGCAGTAGCTTTGAAAGTTTGAACGTTGGGCATGTGTTTGCACTCCTTCTCCTGGACAACTAAGTATGATGTGAATATAATTTGATTAATTCATAGTAATTTTCTAGGAATTGTATAGATTATAATTCTATTCCTGATCCTCTGTCAATACTTGATTAGTATAATTTGGATTTTTGCATTCCAATAGGTTGAGATCTTTAAATAACAGGGAGGTGGATAAAGTGTCAAATGAACTTGAGCACTATTTGGACTATCCTATGGTAAAAATTCCGGCAGGAGAAATAGAATTAAGAGACGATAGAAAGAAAAGCAAATGGAAAGTTGAATTAAATCCGTTTCTTCTTGCTCGATTCCCTGTCACAGTGGATCTCTACAATGCTATAACTAATAAAGAATCTAAATCACCAGAGGAAAATCTCAAGCCCATGGTGGGTATTTCTTGGCATGATGCTATTTCCTTTTGTAATCTGCTATCCCAGAAGTCTGGATTGAAAGAAGTCTATTCTATAAGTGAAGATAGTGAACACATTATTTTTGATGGGGATGCAGATGGTTTTCGACTCCCTTCTGAGGCGGAGTGGCAATATGCATGTAAAGCAGGGACTACCGGCTATCAATACGGTGAGCTAGATAAGATTGCTTGGTATAATGAAAATTCAGATGGCGAACTGCATACAGTAGGGACGAAAGAACCGAACGCATGGGGGCTTTATGATATGTTAGGGAATGTTTGGGAGTGGTGCTGGGATTTATATGATGAACAAGTATATGGCTCCTATCGTATTTTTCGAGGAGGCAGTTGGGCTGAAGAGGCCAGAGGTTGCGGAGCTACCTGTCGTCGTCGCAGCCACCCTACATTTAGTGTGGATGATCTTGGATTTCGTCTTGCTCGATCTTTATAGAACAATTCGTTTCCACATGAATTCTAGTACTTTATGCTGAACAGGTTGATATCAAAGATTTTATTTTAGTAACTGTAACCAACACAGAAAATGATTGTCTCTAAATTAGACTTTCTTAAGGAGGTGCTTCTAGAATTAGAAGGTTTGTAGCTATCTCCGCAGTAATTATTACTCTTCTCGTTATTGGAATGTACGCAGCACTTCAGTATAAATATAATACGCTTGAGAATAACTTGAGAGAATATTTGATAACAGTAGAAGGGTATTCTGAATCTGATTTACTAAGTGTAAAAGCTAAACTGAGCTCTATGCCAAAGTTCCCAGTTTATGTTAGATTTGCTAACGATCCAGATACAGATTATATTTTCACAGACAGAGATGCATCAGATTGGAAACAACTAGATCCTAAGGAGCCGCAAAGATTAAAGAAGGTTAATCATTAGTTGATATATAGCAAATTTACCTTGATCAGAAAAATAACTGGCATTTCGTTAAGTTAACCGCACACTGTGCGGTTTTTTCTTTGTGGATCTATCCAATGGAATTGATAACTTGACAGATCTTATTCTTGCGTATACATTTGTATACATAACCGTAACGTATACATATGTATACAAACAAAAGGAGGAGTAAATATGCGTGATGGACATTTCGGAAAACGCGGTCATAGAGAACATGGGGAACACAAAGACCACGGAGAGCATAGAGATCGCGAGCATATGAGCAGACATGGGATGGATTCTATGGACGGTCCCCCAAAAAGTGCTCAAACTTTTCGTCGCGGCAGAGCTTTAGCATTTTTGGAAAAGCTTAATGTGAATCGAGCCACTTTACAGCGGCAGCTGCAAACACCGGAGCTGGATTCGATTAAACAAGTCATTAGCGGTGAATTAAAAGCAACGGAAGCGATCATTGAAGAGTTTATCCATATTTTTCAGATTCATGAAGTAACGCCGGAAGATAAGACTGTTGGCGAAATTAAAAAAGAGGAGAATGATCAAAAAAATGAAAACCATTGATCTTATTAAAACCCGTAGAAGTATTAAGCAATTTAAGGCGGATTCGATTCATGAGGATGATTTATTGAATTGGCTGGAAGCAGCTAGTTATGCTCCAAACCATCGGATGAACGAACCTTGGGAACTCCTATTTATCGGGCCTGATACTAGAGCTAAATTAAAGCATAAGACGAATTTTGGAAGCGCTCCTGTCGTTCTTGCTATCTTATCTAAACCTGGTGCAACCGCGTTTGAACGTGACGAGAATGTTATGGCTGCCGCATGTTTCGCACAGAACTTCTTATTAGCTGCACATGAAGTGGGGGTTGGAGCATATTGGGCTTCTTTAGGTGCTTTGCCTCATAATCGTGAAATTCTAGGTGTCCCGCAAGATTACGATGTGATTGGAGTATTTGGTATTGGATATCCGGAGGAAGTTCCAAATGCTAAGCCAAGAACACCGATGAAATCAAAAATCACATATTTATCTTAAAAGGTGATGGAATGTGGAAACTTAAGAGTTACTTAAGGCCATATTGGGTGTGGTCTGTGTTAGCACCACTTATGATGATGCTCGAAGTGTTTATGGATTTGCTTCAGCCTACACTAATGGCGAGTATTGTGGATCATGGGATTATGACGAAAGATTTATCACATATTTATTCGACGGGATTGACCATGCTTGGAGTGGCATTTGTCGGTCTAATTGGTGGGGTGGGCTGCACCATTTTTTCGAGCATCGCCTCACAAAATTTCGGGAATGATTTACGGATTAACCTGTTTGAACATATTCAGAAATTCTCAAACAAGAATCTGGACCAATTGAAGACGGGATCGTTGATTACTCGCTTAACAAACGATGTGGTGCAACTACAAACCTTTGTTCAGATGATTTTGCGGAATATTCGATCACCATTGCTATTAATCGGCAGCTTGATAATGGCTATACGGATTAGTCCTTCGCTGACCCTTATCCTTGTCGTTGCCGTACCCCTGTTGGTTATAATATTGTATGGGTTAATTCGGCTTTCTTTTCCTCTGTTTGAGAAAATGCAGGTCAAATTAGACGGCGTCAACACAGTATTGCAGGAAAACTTATCGGGTATTCGTGTAGTTAAGGCCTTCGTCCGTGCTAAGCATGAACAGAAAAGGTTTAATACAGCCAACAAGGATTACACAGAAACAGCGATAAAAGCGGTACGACTAATGTCGTTGAATATGCCGCTTATGATGCTTGTGCTCAATGCCAGTATTGTAGCTGTTCTTTGGTTTGGTGGGCTGCAGAGCTGGAACGGATCGCTGCCAGTCGGTCAGTTGATCGCCTTCATTAACTATATCACCCAATTGTTGATGTCTATGCTGATGTTGAGCAATATGCTCACCTTCTTCTCACGTGCAAAGGTCTCAGCAGATCGGGAGAATGAAGTGTTTTCCACCATTAGTGAGATTACAGAAGCTTCCGAAGCTAAAAAAGATACCATAACTAACGGTCGAATTGTATTTGATAATGTTTCATTTGCCTATGATACTACGGATGAGAATCTTGTATTAGACGGCATTAATTTTTCTGCCGAGCCAGGTGAAACCGTAGCCATACTTGGAGCCACTGGTGCTGGTAAATCGACCTTGGTCAGTCTTATTCCAAGACTTTACGAAGTGTCCTCGGGCTCTATTACAATTGATGGTTCTGACACGCGGCAGATTTCTTTAGAACATTTACGCCGCAAGATCGGTTATGTTATGCAGCAGGCTATTCTGTTCAGTGGAACAATCCGGGATAATATCCGATATGGAAGACCAGAGGCTACAGATGAAGAAGTGGAACAAGCAGCAATAGCTGCAGAAGCTCACCATTTTATATTAGAACTTCCAGAGGGTTATGATACAGTGCTTGGCCAACGGGGCATCAACTTGTCTGGAGGGCAGAAGCAGCGGCTTTCGATTGCAAGAGCGCTATTAATTCAGCCTACAATTCTCATCATGGATGACAGTACTAGCGCGCTCGATGCGGCGACAGAGTCGCGGATTCGGCAAATGTTAAAAAAACGACTGAGCAATAGTACGAATATTTTGATTGCTCAGCGTGTCACATCTGTGATTGATGCGGATCGCATTTTGATTCTAGAAAACGGTCGAATCGCAGTACAAGGTACACATGATGGACTTCTGAGCAATAGTGAAATTTACCGAGACATCTGGAAATCACAGATGAAGGGTGAGGAGGTTCCTTATGTCAAAGCATGATAACGGCATGAACACTCCTCCGATCCATAGATCAGGCGGATTCGGTCCAGGAATAGGACCAGGATCTGGCCCCGGACGCGGCGCTGCTGTACCAATTGTGCGTGCCAAAAATCAAGCCAGCACGCTTAAACGTATCTGGACTTACTTGAATCGTCAGCGGTTTGGGTTAATTATTGTATATGTATTTACGGTATTAAATGCACTACTTTCATTGATTGGACCTTATCTCATTGGTAAAGCAATTGATACTGCGGTTATTCCACATGATTATCAGGGCCTTATTCGGTTTTGTGTACTTCTTATTGCTATTTATGGTCTAAGTAGTGTAGTTGCATGGGTGCAAGCATACGTCATGACATCAGTTTCGCAAAATACCGTATTTGAGCTGCGTCGTGATCTGTTCAGTAAGTATCAGCAGTTACCTATTAAATTTTTTGATACACGGGCTAACGGAGAATTGATGAGCCGAGCAACTAACGATATAGAGAGCGTATCCAGCACACTCAATCAGAGTGTAACTCAATTGTTAAACAGTTTGATAACGCTAAGCGGTTCACTCGTTATTATGTTAATGTTGAACGTTCCGCTAACCGTAGTTTCATTAACCACGATCCCGCTCGTTTTATTGGCTAGTCGTAAAATCATAGGGTTAAGCCGAACTTATTTTAGAAATCAGCAGCGGCATTTAGGTGAACTGGGCGGGTTTATCGAAGAAACCATCAGCGGACAAAAGGTGGTTAAACAATATAGCAGGGAAGAGGCAGAAGTTAAACGATTCCGTAAAATCAGCGGAGAGCTGAATAAGGTTAGTATCAAGGCACAAATCGTATCTGGTTTAGTTGGGCCTGTGATGAACATGATAAACAACCTTGGATTTGCGATCATTGCCGGGGTTGGTGGATGGATGGCATTCCATAACATGGCTACAGTAGGCATAATCGTTAGCTTCCTGACCTATTCCAAACAGTTCGGTCGACCCATTTCTGATCTTGCTAATCAGTACAATTTAATTCAATCTGCAATCGCCGGTGCGGAGCGTGTATTTGAGGTTTTGGAGATGCCATCCGAATATGAAGATGAGCAGAGTGAAGATCTTCCACGGTTAAAAGGGGAGGTTGTGTTCCGGGACGTTTCTTTTGCTTATAAACCGGATTCCCCGATTCTGTCTGGAGTTACGTTTGAAGCAAAACCTGGAGAGAAAATTGCGCTCGTTGGCCCAACAGGAGCAGGTAAAACAACCATTGTTAACCTGCTGATCCGTTTCTATGATTTGAGTGGCGGCTCCATACGGATTGATGATCGCGACATCCGTGAGCTTGATAAAAATGCACTTCGTAGTCAACTTGGGATGGTGTTGCAAGATGCGCATGTATTCTCTGGAACGATTAGGGAAAACATTCGGTTTGGTCGGCTCGATGCAACTGATCAAGAAATTGAACAAGCGGCGCGGCTAGCCAATGCGGATGCATTTATCAAAAGATTGCCGCATGGCTATGAGACTCTCCTCAATGCGGAAGGCAGTAATCTGAGCCATGGACAGCGTCAACTGTTAACGATAGCTCGCGCAATTCTAGCTGATCCAGCTATTCTAATCCTAGACGAAGCAACTAGCAGTGTGGATACACGAACGGAAATGCATATTCAACAGGCGATGAAGAATTTGATGAAGGGTCGAACAAGCTTTGTAATCGCCCACAGGCTTAGTACGATCCAGGATGCTAATCGTATTCTCGTGATCCAGGATGGAGGAATTGCTGAGCAAGGAAATCATGAGGAGCTTCTTGCGATGCAAGGTGCCTATTACGAGTTATACAATACCCAGTTCAAGAGAGTGATTTAAAGGAATATATAAAGAGCAACGATTCATTCATTTATGGAGAATCGCTGCTCTTTTTTATATCTGTACCGTACTGTCAAAGCTATAAATTTCGCTCTAACAATGTTCCAAGCTGTTCAGCCAAGACTTGATGTGTCACAGGCTTCTCATTCTTGAACCACCATTCCACTACACCTGCATAAGCCGATGCAACAAAATTAATAATAATCTCCTCATTTAATCCCTGATTTATCCCTTCCGTTACATTTACTTCATGTCGAAACTCATTTTGAAGAAAAGTTAAGAACCGATTCCGGAAATAAGGGGCGCCTTTACTCGCCAGCATCATAGAGAAAAAAGAATAATGATGATCGAAGTATTCCGTCCATTTCAACGTAGCTTCGATAAAATCTAATTCCGCTGCAGATTCGCAAAGTACTCTAAGAACTTCTATATGTTCCTCGATAAGTTTATCTAACAAATCATATTTATCCAGATAATGAAGATAAATGGTTCCTCGGCTTACATTAGCCTTGTCAGAGAGTTCCTGTATGGTAATCTCGTCAAAATTCTTCTCGGACACCAGTTCTATAACAGCCCTCTTAAGTGCTTCTTGTGATTTGAGAATCCTTCTATCCACTTTAGGCACGTGAATTTTCACCTTACTTTCTATAATTAATGAACATTTCTATAGAACCTGTTCAGTATTGAACAGAACGTGCACATCGTACAATTGAATGTCATCTATAACTGTTTATAATAATAGACTATAGTTCATTAATGAATCAACATACATTATCGAAAGGGTGTTTTCATATCATGTCCAAAATCCGAGATAAAGTTGTAATTACGGTGTAGCGATCAATGAAATGATTATACGTCCAACCATTCAAGTAGGATAAAAAGGAATCTTTATGGATAGACCCTATATTATTTCCCATATGCTAAGTATGCAGTTGCCGTGGATTCTTTTGGAGAATTAGGATGGACCCAAAATTATATTTCAGAGGGAAGTAACAGTTCGTTGAAGTGCTTACGGAGCAGGTATCTGACGCTTATCTAGCTCATCTGAAGGAAATTGGGAATATCTTATATTTTTGGAGGATTAAAAAATTGGATTTTGCTGTAGTGGTAGAAAAGCTGAAACAATTATTTTTAATTGATGAGTTATTGCTAGAGCGTTGGGGTGTTCTTAATGGCTCCTTTCTGAATGAAGACTTAATTGATGAATTGAGCCTGGTCTTCCTATTTATTTTCATTAACTACTTGTTGAGCAATGCTAAGGATCGTTTCCTCATCCAAACTGTTATATTTTAAAGTGATTGAACCTTTTGAAGCATTGAATGCTAAAAACGTATAATTACTATTTTTTATTTTTTGTACCTGATTTCCGCTAACATCAATAATATCAGCATCGTTTAAATCCACTTGAGTATTGGTATAGGCTATTTCAATGAGTGTTTCTCCTTGAAAAGGTCCGTAGATGATTTCTCTTTCATTGGACGCTTTTTGTTCCTTTGTTAACATCTCCAGCTTCCCTTTGTTTTTTGTATATGTGACTAAAACTTCTTGATTATCTCCAATGAAGTTGCCTTCTTTGTCTTTTGGAGGAAATTTATGCTGTATATAACTAACTTCATATCCGTCTAGTGTAGGGATACTAAATGATGATGCTAAAGCACTAACTTGCGCCTGTGCTTTAGCTAATTCATCATTGGAACCATCCTTTTGACATCCTGATATTAAAAATATAATTGCAGCAATAAAAAATATATATCCAAATTTGTTCATGAAATCACCTCTAATGATTTGAATTAAATACTAATGGGCAATATTAATAGTCCGTAGATATACTTCAGTTACATTCCTCTCAATCCTCTGAATATCCGTAATATGGAATAATTGAATATACGCTGTGAAAGTGAATTTGTTGCACTAAACTCCTTCTTAGTTCAATGAGAAAATGCTGAACAATGAAGCTTGGTGTTTCGTGTCCGTCATAGAGATGTTAGAATTCGCCCATGTCTAAGAACGCCAGAGTAAATCGTCTTCTGACGGTCTCGGATAACTAATACACATATTTGGTCGTTAATTTGATTAAACATAGCTAGTAAATAAGAAATTACATAGTCTTAAGCCTTCAACCCTGCTAAATGTAAAGTCTGTTTCAGACGATCTATATCCACATAAATATCTTCAAATCCCGGAAAACGAATAGCAGGATCTGGCCAGCCTTGACCATACATCATGTAATAATCGAGAGTGTTATGGTTGCTGATCATCCAATACGTTGGAACGACATGCCGATCATGAAAAATTTCAATTACTTGAGTTCCGCTTTGACAAAAAGCCAAATTTGCCAGTCCAGCCCCATGTGCACCCAAGATTACTTTTGCCGAAGCGAATAACTGGATTTGCTGTGCAACCGTCCAATCCTCTAGATAAATGGTTTGAATACTGTATTCCTCAAGGCAACGAGTAACTTCCATTTCATTGATCAAGCGCCTAGTGCTGGCTTTGTTTCGTGAAATATAAATACGCTCAGGAGTGGCGAGAGTTATATCCCTATGTGGCAGGAAAAATTTACGTAGTGTATCCGTAGCCCATGTGGGGTAGTGGGAATTCATCATTAAAGAAGGGACAAGCAGCTGATCAGCTTCATAATAGGCTTCTGGATTTGTCCGGATTACTAACGACTCTGATATGCCTAACATTGCCCAAGTTTGACCTACAAATGGCCCGTAAGGGTTTGGATTCATGATGATAGAGGTATAAGGAATTCCACTTGTTTTGAGCATCGCCAGCCGAGGGAGCACATCATACATCCAGTGGAAATAGTTATGGCTTCCACAAAACGTCAACACGGCCGAGGTCCCTTTTATATGTTGAAGCTTCGGATTATTCCACTGGTGGAACACAGGGTGTTCCTCTGCTTCTAGCATTCTATTTTGCACAGCATCATATTCCTGTGACAGATCAAAGATTAGCTTTCCTTCCGAAGATAGAACAGCACCAGATTCACCCCACACCCTCCCACTAGAGATGGTAGCTACGTAGCCGCCAAAAGGCTGTAAGGAATAAGGCGTTAGAACAGGATGGATGTTTGTTTCAATACTTTTAGGAGCAGTGAAGTCGGTCGCCTGACCGAAATCAAACGGAACAACATGTCCAGCTTCATGGACCATTCCTCTTTGTTCCCATTCTGTTGTAAGTTCCAAGATATTTCGGTAATATCCATGGGGCGTTTCCCCGTTCATAGAAAAACTCATCGGCTCACCTCTTTTGACCAAGTAGAACTCCAAAAACATCATTAAGCTATACTATGGAACAAAAAAACTTTAGGACACCATTCTTTCTGAAAAGGGCGAGTGAACGGGGCTCAAGGCAGTTAGTTTCATAAAGGGCTTGACTTGGAGTGAACTCCAAGTGAAATAATAGCAGATATCAGCAAATGAACTTTATTATCTAGCGAAAGAGAGGAATCATTAAATGGACTATGTGAAACTTGGTAATACCGGCCTAGATGTATCAAGGCTGTGTCTAGGCTATATGAGCTTCGGGGTAGCCGAACGTTGGATTCATAAATGGGTGCTTGATGAGGAGCAGAGCCGGCTGATCATAAAAAAGGCCCTTGAGCTCGGAATTAATTTTTTTGATACGGCTAATGTGTATTCGGACGGAACAAGTGAAGAGATTCTCGGACGAGCTATTAGGGATTATGCTAACCGAGATGAAATTGTCCTTGCCACTAAGGTCTACAATCGTATGCACGAAGGACCGAATGGTGCGGGGCTCTCCAGAAAAGCAATCATGAGTGAGATTGACAAGAGTCTTAAAAGATTAGGAACTGATTATGTGGATTTGTACCAGATTCATCGCTGGGATTATCACACACCTATCGAGGAAACGATGGAGGCTCTTCATGATATTGTTAAGGCGGGTAAAGCGAGATACATTGGTGCTTCAGCTATGTATGCATGGCAATTTCAAAAAGCTTTATATGTAGCGGAAAAGAATGGTTGGACTCGGTTTGTATCGATGCAGAATCACCTCAACCTTATCTACCGTGAAGAAGAGCGCGAGATGTTGCCACTTTGTAAGGAAGAAAAAATCGGTGTTATTCCTTACAGTCCGCTGGCTTCCGGAAGATTAACTCGCGACTGGGCAGTAACGACACATCGTTCAGAGACCGATCAAATACAAAAATCAAAATATGATGGAACTGCAGATGCAGATCGGTTAGTCGTGGAGCGAGTAGCTGCGATCGGCGAAAAACATGGTGTTCCGCGGATTCATATCGCCCTTGCATGGTTACTTCAGAAAGAACCAGTTACCGCTCCTATTATTGGTGCTACGAAATTATCACATCTTGAAGATGCTGTAGGAGCGCTATCGCTTACGTTAACACCGCAAGAAATTATGTTCTTAGAAGAACCTTATACACCTCACCCAATCATTGGGTTTAATTAATACCGAGTATCGGAGGATAACGAAAGTATGACTATTTCAGAAGTAAGTGAAAAATTCAATCTGTCACCGGATACGCTCCGCTATTATGAACGAATCGGTATTATTCCACATGTAAATCGCAATAAAAGCGGAAATAGAGACTATTCGGAAGAAGATTGTAGATGGATAGAACATATCAAATGTATGCGAGGCATTGGTCTTCCCGTTGAGACCTTAATTAGATATGTTGAATTGTATAGACAGGGGGATGAGGCTAATCATGCTAGAGTTGAAATCCTGATTGAGCAGCGGAAGCAACTCTTATCTAAAATGGAAGAGATGAATAGAGTATTGGAACGGATGGATGAAAAAATTGAACGAATGAGTAAACAATAAGTCCTCTTTTGAGGGCTTATTGTTGTATTAAGTCTGTTCCTTTATGACTTCTTTCGATAGGCCTTAGGAGACATACCGTAGGTTTTGGTAAATTGTCGTGTGAAATAATTGCTATCGCTAAACCCGCTTTCGTGTGAGATTTGAGTAATACTGAAGTCAGAATGCTTCAGCAAGCTGCAAGCCCGTTCCAGACGCAAACGATGAAGATAGGAGATGGGTGTCGTCTGATAGTAAGAACGAAAGATCCGATTTAAGTGTCTTACCGATATTCCTGAGTGAGTGGCGATTTGCTCCAACGACAAGGGTTCAAGATAGTGGTCTTCCATAAAGGAGAGCGCGTTCGCCAAATGAATTAGGTGATTATCCTGGCTCTCTTTATCCTGTTTTTCATAATGCCTTGATAAATAGACAACCAGTTCCATGAACCGAGAGATAAGCAAAGTCTGATATCCCTGAAGCTTGTTGCTATATTCTTCAATCATACCGGCAATGAGGGAGGTGACGTATTCAAGCATAGGAATAGGCAAGCTTAATTTACTAGTGTAGGCGTGTTTATGACGATACAACGGTTCCAATACAAACAACGCCTGAAAGCCGTTCGAAGTCCGCAGATCCGATCCAGCTGTTGACAGCATTTCGGGCTTGTACATAATATTGCAGATCTTAAAATCCTGAGGATCTTTAAAAGCATGCGGGGTTGAACCGTTAATAACAAAGACATTCCCTTTCTTAATGAATGATTCTTCGGTATTTACAATATGAGTAGCAGTGCCACTCAAGACGATTACAAGCTCTGAGAAATCCACATGTCTGTGAAGGTCAGTATCGTTGTCGTGAAAGCCGTATTGAATAAAGAATGGGAATTTCTGATCGGATGTAAACCAATTTAAATAAAATTCACTCAACTTCTTACCCTCCAAAAGCATGTCTAGATGAATGTCTATATCATGCTATTTTACGACCGAATAATCAAGGTTTATCGTTTAGCAAGTGGAGTATAATCCATGACATAGCCGCAATTGTTCAACAAAAGGAGAATGCTTCATGAAATATAATAATCCGATATTACCAGGTTTTTATCCAGATCCAAGCATTTGCAGAGTAGGCGAGGATTATTATTTGGTAAACAGTTCATTTGCTTACGTTCCGGGAATCCCCATTTGGCATAGTAAAGATTTAGTCCATTGGAATCAGCTCGGATATTGTTTGACGCGTGATTCCCAGCTCCAATTTGATAAATCGGTCGTGTCTGGAGGGGTGTGGGCACCAACCATTCGTCATCATAACGGTAGATTCTACATGGTGACGACGAATCAGGATAGCGGTGGACACTTTTATGTTTGGACAGAAGATCCAGCAGGTGAATGGTCGGATCCGATCTATGTGGATCAGGAAGGAATTGATCCATCCTTATTTTTTGACGAGGGAAAAGTGTACTTTACAAGCACTGGAAACAAGGATGGCATGGGAATTTACCAATGTGAGATTGATATCGAAACAGGCCATAAGCTGAGTGATTCCAACTTGATATGGACAGGCAGTGGCGGTAAATTCCCTGAAGGACCCCATCTATATAAGGTAAACGGCTACTATTATTTAATGTGTGCAGAAGGCGGGACGGAATATGGCCATATGGAGACTATAGCAAGAAGTAGATCACCCTATGGACCGTATGAATCCTCTCCCCGAAATCCTATTTTGACTCATCGAAGCTCGGATTATCCTATTCAAGCTACAGGTCATGGCGATCTTGTTGAAGCACAGGATGGTAGCTGGTGGGCAGTATTTCTAGGAACTCGGCCGGTAGGTTATCCTTACCGTCATCATCTTGGCAGAGAAACATTCCTGGCTCCAGTCCAATGGAGTGAGGATGGATGGCCGATGATTGGTGATAACGGTGTTGTTGGATTAGTAATGGAAGCTGACACACCTGCACCAGTACTATGGGAAGACGAGCCTGAGACCGATGATTTCAATCAGTCCACTCTAGGAATGAGCTGGAATTTTATTCGTAATGCTAAAAAAGTCGATTGGTCTTTACAGAAACGAGCAGGGTGGCTTGCATTACGAGGATCGGATGTGAGATTGAGCGATAAGGGAACGCCAGCGTTTATTGGCCGTAGACAGCGCCACGTGGATTGTGAAATCACCACAATAATGGAATTCAACCCTTCAGATGGTGATGAAGCGGGTCTCGTTGTGTTTATGGATCAGCAGTATCACTACGCATTCGGGCTGACCCATGTAGAAGGTGAAAATGTGATCACACTGCGAAGACAGGTAGGCAGCATAAGAGATGTGAAATATACTTCTCCTTTTGAGGGCACAGTTGTAGAATTGAAGGTTCAGGCACTCCCCGAGAAATATTTATTTTCTTATCGAGGCGCAGATCAGATATGGCATCCAATAGGTGAAGCAGAGACACATTTGATCTCTACAGAAGTGGCAGGCGGTTTTACCGGTGTATTCTTTGGGATGTATAACTACTCTACCCATGGAACTACCGCATATTATGATTTCTTCCGCTATCAAAAGTGATAGATAAGCTGTACGGTAACGAGTACAAATGAAACGCAATAAGCAGCGATTCTCCATTATGGATGAATGGCTGCTTATTTTGATTTATGGCTGTCTCATGCTCAGTTTAGACTTTAGATAATGTTTATCCAATGAGCATCTTTTCTTTCAACTGCTTAATGTCTGCTCTAGGAGGGGCACCAAACATACGAGAATATTCACGGCTGAACTGGGAGGCACTTTCATAACCTACTCGGAATGCAACTTCCGCTGCATCCGCTGACTCGGATAATAAAAGACGCCGGGCTTCTTGTAATCGCAGCTGTTTTTGAAACTGGATCGGGCTCATAGCAGTGACTTCTTTAAAATGTCTATGGAAGGAAGAGATGCTCATACTGGCCGTTTCGGCGAGCTCTTCAATTCGTAATGGCTTATCACAGTTGTTGATTATCTGTTCGATTGCCTCATTCACGCGGTAGGTACTGCTGCCTTCCAATGCAATTTGTGCCAATGTAACACCATAAGGACCTTGCAGTAGTCGATAAAGGATTTCATCGGTATAAATCGGAGCTAAAAACGGAATATCATTAGGTTCATCTAATAAACGAACCAATCGAAGAATCGCATCGAGTATGGATAGATCTATTTGCCCCACAAACATTGCACGCTTTGCGTTTTCTTTAGAAGCGATCTTAAATTCAGAATCATTAAGCACTTTTAAGATCTGACTCTGTGTAAAATCAAGCTTGAAGCTCAGATACGGCACGTCGGGAGAAGCTTTTATTATCTTACCGACAACTGGTAAGTTCATGGATGTTATTAGGTAATTGGCAGGCCCATACTCAAAACGCTCTTGTGCCAATAATAACTCTTTTGATCCTTGGGCAATGAAGCATAAAGAAGGTGTGTGCACTCTAAAGATGGGCTCGGTCACATTGGAGGTGCGAATCACAAACAATGAGGGGATAGCGGTATCTTTTACGCCATCCTGACTGGAGTGACGATCAATCAATTGAGTGAGTTCTTCTTTTCGCACTTGTATTTCTTTAGACATGGGCTCCTCCTAAAGTTGTATTCTCAATCAATTATACGGCAATAAAATGCTTATTGTTAGTGGTAGTGAGAGGAATAGGCAAGCAGGATAACGGTGTTGGCTGCTATTCACGAAAAAATAAATTTGGAATTGTGAAAAAGTGAGTAATTACTCACTTTTTATTGACTCTCGATTTCTTATGTTGTATATTCGAGTGAGTAATCACTCACTTTACTGATGAACTCTTAAAAAGGAGTAAAAAAATGACACATGATCTATTCGATTCACTAATTGCTGCTCAAAAGACAAAAACAGATAAACAAAAAAAGATAATTGAAATAGCCATTAAATTATTTGCTGAAAAGGGTTTTGCGAATACTTCAACGGCGGAGATAGCTAAGATGGCAAACGTATCGGAAGGGACGATCTTTAAACACTACGGAACAAAAGATAAGCTGTTGCTCTCGATTATTCTGCCATTTGTGAAAGATTCTTTACCCTCAATCGCTAATGAGGTTTTTAGTGAAGTCTTAACAGAGGATACGAAGACGTTCGAGCAATTTCTTAAGGGATTTTTAAAGAATAGAATAGAATTTTTTGATAGAAATAAAGAGATCTTTCGAGTGTTTGTGAAGGAAGTTATATATAAAGATGAGCTTAAGAAAGAAATAGGCCCACATTTCATCAAAAATATCTCGCTGCTAATTTCTCGAGTAGTAGAAGAATTCAAGCAACGCGGAGAACTAAAAGATAAACCTACAGATCAAGTTTTGATTTATTTAATGACTGTTTGTGGAAGCTTCTTTGTGTCTCGATTTGTATTGTTTGAGAACTATTCCATAAGTGATGAAGAAGTCGAAAACTTTGTTCATTTCGTAATGGATGGAATAAGAAATCCTTTATCTGAAGCCTCATCCTAATAGCTTACTTAGTCAGAAAGGAGCATTTATATGGCAGTGTTACAGATTGAGCATTTAACAAAAGATTATGGGCATCAGCGTGGTGTGTTCGATGTTTCATTCCAAGTTGAAAAAGGTGAAGTTTACGGATTTTTAGGGCCGAACGGAGCGGGTAAAACGACAACAATTCGCCATATCATGGGATTTTCTCGTCCTCAGAAGGGATACACCTTAGTAAATGGATTGAATAGCTGGGAGAGTGCCAGTGATATTCAAAAGAATCTAGGGTACTTGCCTGGGGAAATTGCTTTGCCTGAATCGCTGACAGGTACACAGTTTATTAAGATGATGGCTGATTTACGTGGCATCCATGATATGGCGCATACTAATTATTTGATCTCAAAATTCGAACTTGATCCAGTGGGTAGTTTAAAACGTATGTCTTTAGGGATGAAGCGGAAGCTCGCGATTGTAACAGCATTTATGCATAATCCAGACGTACTTGTTCTTGATGAGCCTACAAGCGGTCTTGATCCCATCATGCAAAATGTATTTATTGATTTTATCAAAGAGGAAAAAGAGAAAGGGAAGACGATTTTATTATCGAGCCATATTTTTAATGAGATTGATGCTACCTGTGACAAAATATCAATTATCAAAGATGGACGGTTAATTTCAACCTTTATTGCTGATGAGCTTCGTCACAATGAGAGCAAAACCTTTGAATTTGAATTCAACTCCAAAGAAGAGTTTGAGCGTTTTAGTAATGAGGTTCAGTCTCTAAAAAACATTGAGGTCGCTTCTCTAAAAGCGCATAACAATCAAGCGGAAATACGAGTGAATGATAACGATATCAACATGTTTATAAGCTACTTATCAGAATATGATTTGAAGTTTTTCTCAGAGATCAAGTTTACTCTTGAAGATTACTTTATGAAGTTTTATGACCGAAACTCTAATACAGAGGGAGGTGCCATCGATAATGCCATTAATAGAAATTGAAAAATTGACAAAAGATTATGGCAAAGGACGAGGCATTTTTAACATCAATCTCTCGATTGAAAAAGGTGAAGTATTTGGCTTTGTCGGCACAAATGGAGCAGGTAAAACCACAGTGATTCGACATTTGATGGGCTTCTTAAAGCCGCAAATCGGAAGTGTAAGAATTAACGGAATGGACTGCTGGGAAGACTCAGCTGAGATAAAGAAAATGATAGGCTATACGCCTGGAGAGATCGCATTTCCTGATGCTCCAACTGGAACAGAATTCCTGAAACAGCAGGCTGAGCTGTTAGGACTCAAAGATATGACCTACGCAAATACAATCATCGAGAAGCTTCAACTAGATCCGACTGCTAACTTGAAAAGAATGTCCAAGGGAATGAAACAAAAGACAGCAATTGTTGCTACCTTAATGGCTGATCCTGATATTTTGATTCTAGATGAACCAACAACAGGACTTGACCCGCTAATGAGAGCTGAATTTGTAGATATCTTAAACGATGAAAAGAAGAAAGGCAAAACGATATTTATGTCGAGTCATATGTTTGAAGAGGTTGAACATACGTGTGACAAGGTTGCTCTTATTAAAGATGGTCAGATTATTGCTGTGAAATCGACACTTGAGGTTAAACATAATGAAGAGAAGACGTACAAAATAGAGTTTACTTCGCATGAAGACTACCAACGATTTTTAACAGAGCCATTTAATTGTGTCGATCAACGTGAAAGTCAAAATCAAGTCATTGTTAATATACATGATCGTCATATCAATACGCTTTTCAAAGTGCTCAAAGGCTATGAAATCAAGTTTATCACTGAGAACAAGTACACACTCGAAAAATACTTCAGAAGTCTTTACTAAAGGAGGAGAAACCAATGTTTAGTAAAACGATCTTTAAGCAAACATTAAAAGCAAATTTTAAGCTGTGGCTTATTTTCACGATAATCATGAGCGTGTTTAGTGGCGTACTGATTGCCGTTTTCGATCCGAAAACGATATCTAGCATGTCAGATATGGTGAAGGACACTCCCCTTGCGAACATGTTAGGATCAACTTCATTCCTTGGCATGCTCTCTCAGACCTTCTATTCGATGCAAGGCGTTATTCTGCCATTGATATTTGTGATTATGACCGCCAACAGTCTTATTGCATCACAGGTGGATAGAGGCTCCATGGCTTACTTGCTATCAACACCTATAAAAAGAAGCACCGTAGTCAGAACACAGGCTATTTATCTGGTAACATCGCTTATTGCAATGTTTACGATTTTATCTATCGTGGGTGTAGTTTCTGTTCAGGCTTTTCAGAGCGATATAGATTTCAATATTTCGGATTTGATAATGCTAAATGTAGGTTTATTCCTCTTAATGTTTGCAACCAGCAGTATTTCTTTCTTATTTTCTTGTATCTTCAATTTGTCCAAGAACTCACTCGCTTTTGGTGCAGGAATCCCACTTGCTTTCTTTCTCTTTGAACTGATGGGGAAGGTTGATAGCAGTCTGGAGGGATTTAAGTATATCTCACTGAATACATTATTTGATACGGATGCCATCATAAATAACGGCGATTACTCGATTCAGTTTACATTGCTTGGTGTTATTGGGATTGTACTTTATGCGATAGGCATACGAGTTTTTAAGGAAAAGGATTTGCCTTTATAACATGTGTCCGATGATTGAGGAGGGGGCACTCACATCAAAAGGAAATATCTTCTTGTCTACTTTTTAAGATATTCTTGGTAAGGTTAGGGGATATCAATGAATAAGAGGTGATGAGTTGTCATGAGTAAGAAATACTGCTTGTTCTGTGATGAGATCGTCTCCACTGCAACAGATGGCGATTATGATAGGTATTTAGGTTGTAATTGTTCTCCCGACGGGTTCTATAACTTATTGAGAGATAGCTATGAGCCGATTAATTCACTCCCGCATCAAAAGAAACGTGACATGTTTCATATCATATCGGCTTATATTCGGGAATTGACTGATCGTGAGGAGAAGGTTAGTCTATCGGCTGACGATTTGGAATCCATTGTAATATCCTCAAGAATTCCTGTGACGATTGAAGATAAAGGATACCGTTTACTGCAATACTTATATAGACATTCTGAGGCTCCAGGAGATACTATCGTTATTCAACCACTCTCCAGTAGCTATAACCTGACGTATTCGCCCAATCTGCAAGAACTGGTATATATCATAGATAAGCTGATTAACGAGCAGTTTATCATTAGAGAAGGCATGACCTTTAAGCTGACGGACGAGGGATGGAATGAAGCTGCCGCAATCGCAGGAGGCAAAAAGTTAAAACCATGTATCGTTCTATTGTCGGATGCCGAGGAGTTGCACACGGAGTGGATGGAAAAGCTGCTTCCAAAAATCGAACAATTTGGTTATACGCCGCGTTTGTTAAGACACACAACACAAAACCGTGAACCGTATTCCTTGGAGCTTATTGAAGAAAGTAAATTGATTATCGCAGATTTAACTGGTCAATCCCCTGAAGTGTATTTTACGGCAGGATATGCGCTCGGTTTGAACATCCCAGTGATATGGACCGTGAATAACAGCGATGCCGATAATCTTTTTGTGCAAGTGAAAAATATTCGCCCAATCGTTTGGGATACAGCTGAAGAGCTGGCAGTTTTACTTCAACAGAAGTTAAGTTTGTAGAGTCCATGTCAAATTTAATACGAACATCTTACGCAGAAAGAAGCCGCGATACTCGCGGCTTTTTTTTATCACTACAAAGGTTAATGTCCAACGGAAGGTTATTACGAAATCTTTTACTCTTATTGAGGATTGTACCGAGACTCACGAATAGGAATGCTATAATACAATTAAATTCTATAAATTAAAATATAGTTTATTGTAAAACTATAGTTAATTTTTTATTTTTCAAATAGACTGAACCTGTTCTTTGGTTAGAATCAAAAATGGGGGGTTGACCATAATTGCTGATGGGGACTATTATTTGGATTAAACAAATTTAAGTTAGTCTGAATGCTTTATTTGAACAGAAGGTTGCTCAAGTCGGATGAGCCGAACAGTAACAGATAAAAAGAAAACGGTTACAAACAGGCTTTGTATATATTTAAAGGAGACGACGTTCTGATCATTCTCAAGACTTTTAAAATTTGTTCAATTAGTGAATGAATACAATAATAGGTTGAACAGCTGCAAGGGGGCAGATATGAAACCAATATTTAAAATTATGATTGTGGATGACGAGATGCTGGTTAGACAAGGAATTAAACATCTTTTGGATTGGGAACAAGAAGGGTATCGAATCGCAGGTGAGGCTTCTAACGGTCTTGAGGCATTAAGTATGATGGATGAGGTTAATCCGCATATTATTATTACAGATATCGTAATGCCAATTATGGGCGGAGAGAAGCTGGTCAAGATTGTTAAAGAGAAGTATCCTCACGTTGTTGTAATCGTCTTAAGCAGTTTCAGTGAATATGATTATGTTCGCTCCACATTTCAGAATGGTGTAGCCGATTACATCCTGAAGCCGAAGCTGGAAGCCGACTACCTATTATCCATCCTAAATAAAACTACAGCAAAAATGTCAGGGATGAAGCTGGCCGATCCAGGGACCGATCCAGAGGAAAAGAAGGTTTTACTTGCGATTGAGAAGCTCATGACGGGATATGAATCTGTACTGGAACCTACACTGCTACATTCGTGGTTTCCTCATAAACAATTCGCGTTTTTCGGAGCGGATATGAAACATATTAAAGATTCTGGTGACAAGTTAATGTTCGCAAATGAAATAGAAAGTGGAATCCGCAAGTTCGTTTTAGACAGTGCAGTGTTTATTCGGCTAAGATTTGTTAACGAATCGGTTATTTATTTATTCAATGTTGATCCGGAACAATGGGACGAGCTTGCAATTGAACTCCGTTATTTGATCTCAGAAATCGCACAGCGTGTGCAAGAAACGCATTTTATTATTAGTCAGAGTTTCACGGACTTTGTGAGTCTTGGTGCGATTTATCGAGACAATTATTTAAAGCTTAATCGATACAGTTTCTATTTGCCGGAACGAAATCTGATTGAAAATGATCATTTGCCAAGCCTTCCGGGAGCGTATCAGGAAATTGACATGGGAGAATTAATGGATCAGTTGAGACGTAAGCAATTCCAGAAGGCATTTACAGAGTTTCTGGAATATGTTCATCAACGTTCAATGGATTATCGCATGGATATTTTCGAATTCAAATCGCTATTGGGGAACTTTATATTTAACGTAGCGACGACACTTGGAAAAATGAAATTTGAGATTGGAAGTCTGGAGGAGACCAAATACGACTACTTCCGAAAAATAGATGAAGCGTTGTATGCAAGTGATGCAATTGCTGTTACTGAAGCATTCATTCATGAAGTTGAGCGCACGATTGGGGAGACGAATGCAGCTGTTAATCCAAATATGACGAAGCTTCTCGAATATATCCAGAATCATTTTGCAGATCCGATTACACTGACAGGGGTAGCTAGACAGTTTCATTTCAATGCTTCTTACTTATCGAGTTATTTTACTGCACATAATGGCGAAGGATTTAGTGAGTACCTGAATAAAGTACGGGTGGAAAAAGCTATGGAGCTGCTTGAGATAACGGAGAAATCAATTGCTGATATTAGCGCAAGCGTGGGTTACTCAGATCAAAGTTATTTTACCAAAGTATTTAAAAAACAGACTGGCATTTCTCCGAGCCGGTACCGGAGACGGGATGTTGAGCAGTCATGATCGGAGCAATCATCCACAAGCTTAGAAAGCAGGGTTTATTTCTCAAGCTTTTTCTTGTAACTCTCATAAGCATAATTACCGTATCCCTTCTGACATTGTCTATTACCATCCGTATGTCAGAGAGTTTATTCTTAAAGACCTTCAGCATAACGAACGGTAAACTACTGAATCAAATGAAGACAAACCTGGAGTCTTACAACAACGTTGTAGCTACAGGCGCTACTATGACAGCACAAAATGGAGCTGTCCGAAGCTATTTGTCTGGCGGTGAAACGGATTCAGTGACGCTTGCTATCAAAACCTACCAGATGACAGAAGGCATGCGTGCTGTCCGCTCCAACCTTAGTGCTTTTGATGTGGGTATTATGATCGTAGGAGCAAATGGCAGGAGTTATTCAACCGATCCTTGGTATTGGTCTGCTACTGCTGAAGAACTGAAGAAACACCCGATTACGAAAGCGACAGTAGCAAAACCTGAGCAAATCCTGTACCAGCTTTATCAAAAAGAAGATAGTAAAACCAAAGCGAAAGAGATCATGTTAGTGGCTTCTAAAGCTCTATTTGATCATTCTACCGGCAGTATCTATGGCACTATGTACATTGCAATTCGTGATAGCGATTTTAAGAACTTCTACGCCAATTTTACAAGTGAAGGTAATGATGTTGTGTTGCTGAATGGAAAAGGTCAAATCGTATCCAGCAGCAGGACAGAGTTAATCGGGCTGCTCGATCAACAGCTGCTCCAAGAAGTAGTTGATGAACAGAGTGGGGGAGAAAATGGAGAATCTGTCAATATCATGGGGAATGAACGAATAGTGTTCTCTGAATACTTGCCTGAATTTGATGTTTATTTGGTAAATCTGATCGATAAGAAAGCTGTGACCGGTCAGATGGTAAATGCCAAAGCAGTGTCGTTAACGATCATGGCGATCGTAGCCATTTCGCTTATTATTGTATTTTTAATTACAAGGAAAATGACGAAGTCCCTGCGTGTACTCGTTGAACAGATGTCGAGTATTCCCAAGGGAGGGTTCGATAATCATGTAGATGTCGCCACAAGCAGTTATGAAGTTAAGGAGCTGGGTAATGCTTTTAATTATATGCTTGATTCACTACATGATTATGTTGATCGGTTAATGGAGACACAGAAGCAGCAGCGTAATGCAGAGCTGGCCGCACTTCAAATGCAGATCAATCCACATTTTTTATATAATACGTTGGCTTCTATTAAATTTCTGGTACAACAGGGCAACAAGGAAAAAGCTGCTGGAACGATAAATTCGCTAATCTCACTCCTGCAAAATACTGTCAGCGATGTTCAATCCACTATACCTGTTAGTCAAGAATTAGAATCGCTGAAGCATTATGTGTTTATCAATCATGTGAGGTACGGTGAGAAGATCCGCGTGAATTATTTTGTAGAGCCTGAAAGCTTGGATTATCATATGCCAAAGCTTATTCTTCAACCTTTTATCGAAAACGCGTTCTTTCATGCATTCAACCTTAAAGATGAGGGAAGAATTCTCATCATGATTGCTGTACAGGAGCATCAGCTTGTATGCGAAGTTGTAGATAACGGAGATGGAATGGACCTTGACCCGAATTTGATGGAAGCGGAGCAGCTACCGGCGTCGAAACACAAACGCCAACTGTTCTCTGGGATCGGTATACGAAATGTAGATGATAGAATCAAATTGTTATATGGAGAGGGATACGGTATTAACATTACAAGCAAACGAAACGAAGGTACGAAAATCATTATTACGCTTCCATTGTTAAAAAACTAAAAATTTTACATGAATCTAAAAATAGTGCCAGAATTGAAATGAGAATCAAAATAGGATCCAATAATAACACCAAAGCTAACAAAGATACTGCCAAAGAAAGCGAATACAAAGTGATAAGATGGAAGCGTAGCAGGGAAAACGCTTCCATCTTTATTATTTTTCAGATTATCAAGGGGGTTAAGAAGTGAAAAAATTATTATCCGTAATGCTGGCTAGTGTGGTACTACTGTCTGCATGTTCCTCAGGTGGAACAAAAAACGATACGAGCAACTCCGGTAGTGAAGGTAATAGCAAGCCAAAAGAGATCACAGTTTGGGCTTGGGACCCAGCGTTTAACATTGCCGCTATGAATGTTGCCAAAGAGGCTTATGCGAAAGTCAATCCAGACGTAACAATAAACGTCGTAGAGAACGCACAGGCTGATATCGTTCAGAAGCTGAACACTGGGCTAAACTCTGGTTCGACGAAGGGGCTGCCTAACATTGTTCTGATCGAAGATTACCGTGCGCAGAGCTTCTTGCAAGCGTATCCGGATTCCTTTTTTGAATTAACGGATGTTGTAAAGGCTGCCGACTTTGCGGATTACAAGATTGGCCCGACCAGTGTTGACGGTAAGCAATACGGTGTTCCATTTGACTCTGGTGTAACTGGAATGTACGTACGGACAGACTATCTTGAGCAAGCAGGCTACAGCCTGGATTCATTACAGGATATCGACTGGAAGCAATATATCGAGATCGGTAAAGCTGTAAAAGAAAAAACCGGCAAAAGCATGATTACGCTTGATCCAAATGATCTTGGGCTTATCCGAGTCATGATCCAATCAGCGGGCGCATGGTACACAGGTGAAGATGGTCAAACTCCGACTATAGCAGATAATGCTGCTTTGAAAGAAGCACTTGAATTGTACAAAGAAATGATGGATTCCGGCATCGTAAAAGTAAACTCCGACTGGAGCCAATTTGTAGGCGCATTCAATAGTGGTGAAGTGGCTACTGTTCCGACAGGTAACTGGATTACACCTTCAATTAAAGCTGAAGCTTCCCAATCCGGTAAGTGGGCAGTCGCTCCGCTTCCTAAGCTGGCAGCTACTACAGGCTCCGTTCACGCATCCAACCTTGGGGGCAGCTCCTGGTATGTAATGAATGTAGATGGTAAAGAGGCAGCTGCAGAGTTCCTCTCTAAGACTTTTGCCTCTGATGCTGAATTGTATCAAACATTGAATACAAAAGTTGGTGTCATCGGTACTTTAAAAGCTGCGGCAAGCGGAGAAGCTTATTCAGCTGCGGATGAATTCTTCAAAGGTCAAAAAGTCGTATCTGATTTCGCAGCATGGACCGAGCAAATTCCAAACGTCAACTATGGCATGAACACTTACGCAATAGAGGACATTATGGTTGTAGCCGTACAATCTTATCTTGGTGGAAAAGATATCGATACAGTTCTGAAAGACGCTCAGAAGCAAGCAGATACCCAAATTCGCTAATCACACTAAGCTGTACAATCTAAGCCCTTGCTTCTTCTTCTCCTGTAAATTGGATTTCTACAGAAGGATGGGCAGCAGGGGCTTTCATCTCTAATAAATCAGACAGAAGGGTGTGGAGTAGAGTGGAAACTGTAAAGCCAGGGCTAAGCTCTCAAAGACATAAGAGCTCTAAGGGTCAACGGCGAATCCATCTAACAGGCTGGTTATTCGTTCTTGTGCCGGTCATAATGATCAGTATTTTCTATTTTTACCCAATGATTCAAGCTTTAATTTTATCTTTCAAAACAGGCAGAGGAAACAACCTTCATTTTACCGGATTTGATAACTATATTCGACTGTTTAGCGACACCACTTTTCTTACAGCCGTCAAGAACACTTTCATTTACTTGATTATTCAAGTCCCAGTCATGCTGGTGCTGGCGCTCTTTATCGCCGTACTCCTCAATGACGAAAGACTGAAATTTAAAGGGTTTTTCAGAACGGCCATATTTCTGCCCACGGTAACCTCACTTGTAGCGTACTCCGTTGTTTTCAAATACATGTTTGGAGCCGAAGGCATCATCAATAAATTTCTAGTGAATCTGCATCTAATCAGCGAGCCGATTCAATGGATTACTGACCCCTTCTGGGCCAAAGTTACGATCATCATTGCCATTACTTGGCGCTTTACTGGCTATAATATGATTTTCTATTTGTCATCATTGCAAAATGTCGATAAATCAATTTATGAGGCTGCTCATATCGATGGTGCAAATGCATTTACACAATTTTTCAAAATTACAGTCCCACTATTGAAGCCGATCATCTTGTTTACGACGATAACATCGACCATTGGAACACTTCAGTTGTTTGATGAGGTGGTTAACATCACGAAGGGTGGACCGGGCAATGCAACCATGTCGATTTCCCAATATATTTATAACCTGTCCTTTGAATACACACCTAACTTTGGATATGCTGCAACCGTCTCCTATTCGATTGTTGTAATGGTGCTCATTCTGACGCTTATTCAGAACAAAGTAGGAGGGGATAAGAGATAATGAAAACCAAACGCAGGTTTACTTACTTGTTTCTAATCATCGCTGCGCTGATCTCTATCTTTCCATTTATCTGGATGGTAATAAGCGCCACGAACCAGTCGGTTGATGTAACAAAAGGGACAATGTTGCCAGGTGCACATCTAGTTGAAAATATAAACAATCTATTTAGTTCAGTGGATATGTGGCAGGCTCTTTGGAACTCCGCAAAAATCTCTGTAGTGACTACTGTGCTTTCACTGCTAGTAGCATCGGCGGCTGGATATGGTTTTGAAATGTACCGCAGCCGGAGTAAAGATATCGTATTCAATATTTTACTTGCTTCAATGATGATTCCATTTGCGGCGATCATGGTACCTCTATTTCAAATGTTCGCAAAAGTATCAAGTGTAGTGCCATTTCTTGGTATCGATACAGCAGGTGCAGTCATTCTTCCGACATTTACAACAGCATTCCTAATTTTTTTCTTTCGTCAAAATACAAAAATGTTTCCTAAGGATATGATGGAGGCTGGGCGCATCGATGGTCTTTCGGAATTTGGTTTGTTCTTCCGGATTTATATGCCAACGATGAAATCAACTTACGCCGCCGCTGCGATTATCACATTTCTAAACAGCTGGAACAATTATCTATGGCCTTTGATCGTATTACAATCACCAAAAAATATGACTGTGCCTCTTCTTATCTCGAATCTTGGATCGGGTTATGCCCCTGACTATGGTCTGATCATGTCTGCGATTGTCATTACGACACTGCCGACTGCTCTTGTATTCTTCATGATGCAAAAGCAATTTGTGGCTGGGATGACGGGTTCAGTTAAATAACTTAGCGATATTTTTAAAAGCAGAAGGAGGACAATGAAATGAAGCAGCAGGTTGAACGGGGCGTCGCTCCAAGTCTGGAATGGTTATCAGACCCTTCCATTTATGCCGTTGGCAGAATATATGCTCACTCCGATCATCGATATTACGAAACGAAACTTGAAGCCGAAGCGCTTGGCGAAATGCCCTTTCGTTATAGTCTGAACGGAAGTTGGAAATTTAGTTACGCCCATAATCCCATGGAACGACAGGTGGATTTTTATAAGGAGAGCGTATCCTGCAGAGGCTGGAAGGATATTGAAGTTCCCGGTCATATCCAACTTCAGGGGTATGGGCAGCCTCAGTATGTGAATACGATGTATCCATGGGACGGTCATGAGCATCTTAGACCTCCGAAGATCTCTGAGGACCACAATCCCGTAGGTAGTTATGTGAAGTATTTTGTAGTTCCTACCGGTTGGGAGCAACGTCCGGTGTATATATCTTTTCAAGGAGTGGAAACGGCTTTCTATGTATGGCTAAATGGGGAATTTGTTGGCTATAGCGAAGATAGCTTTACACCGAGTGAATTTGATCTGACACCGTACTTGACGGAAGGTGAGAATAAGCTGGCGGTTGAGGTCTATCAGCGCAGCACTGGGAGTTGGCTTGAGGATCAGGACTTCTGGCGCTTTTCGGGAATCTTTCGTGAGGTGTATCTATACACCGTGCCTGATGTTCATGTACGGGATCTACACGTTCAGACCGATCTGGATAATAAGTTTGAACAGGGAACACTAACCGCTGTCATGCAGTTGATAGGTAAGTCTGCTTCAAAAGTACTCCTTGAGCTTAAGGATAGAGCAGGTAATCTTGTGGCTAGCGATGTGAGTGAAGTTTCAGGAGATACCCTTTCGCTTACGCTTGCAGCAACAAAGGTTCAGCTGTGGAGCGCAGAAGAACCTAATTTGTATACTCTCTATGTATCTGTTTACAACGCATCCGGGGATCTTGTGGAAGTCGTGCCGCAAAAAATTGGCTTTCGAAAATTTGAGATGATAGATAAAATTATGCACTTAAACGGCAAACGTATTGTATTTAAAGGCGTCAACCGTCACGAGTTTAATCCACGTTTCGGACGCAGCATTACAAAAGAAGATATGCTATGGGACATAAAAACATTAAAGCAGGCGAACATCAACGCTGTGCGGACATCTCACTATCCGAACATGACATTCTGGTATGAGCTGTGTGATGAATACGGTGTCTATGTCATTGACGAGATGAATTTAGAGTCGCATGGATCATGGCAGAAAATGGGGGCTGTTGAACCATCTTGGAACATCCCTGGCAATAAGCCTGAATGGCAGGATATTGTGATGGATCGCGCGATTTCCATGGTGGAGAGAGATAAGAACCATCCATCTATTCTAATTTGGTCCTGTGGCAACGAATCTTTTGCAGGAGAAGTAATCCTGAACGTAGCGAATTATTTTCGAGAGAAGGACCCTACTCGTTTGGTTCATTATGAAGGGGTATTCCATAACCGGGACTATGATGATTCGAGCGATATGGAGAGCCGTATGTATGCGAAAGCAGCAGATATCGAAAAGTATTTAAAAGAAGATCCGTTAAAGCCATATATTAGCTGTGAATACATGCATGCGATGGGAAATTCCGTCGGGGGACTACACAAATACACCGAGCTAGAGCAGAAGTATCCAATGTATCAAGGCGGATTCATCTGGGACTACATGGATCAAGTAATTGTGAAAAATGATCGATACGGTAAGCCCTTCATGGCTTATGGAGGAGACTTCGATGATCGTTCAACGGACTACAACTTCTCCGGTAACGGAATTGTGTATGCGGACCGGAGATGGTCTCCGAAAATGCAGGAAGTAAAATTTCTGTATCAGAACGTCAAACTGCACCCGGACAGTCATGGTGTTACCATTAGTAATGAGAACTTATTTGTGGGCTTGGATGCATATGAGTTGAAATACGCTCTGAACTATGAGGGTAGGGTAATCTATCGTGGAACTGCACTTGCCCAGGTTAATCCGTGTGAGGAAAGATATGTAGAAGTTGATCTACCGGATATTAAGAACCAGCCTGGTGAGTATAGCTTGGATGTTTCTCTTGTCCTGAAGGAAGATTCATTATGGGCAAATAGCGGTTATGAAATCGCTTTTGGCCAGCATGTTTTTCAAGTGGGGAATACGTCAGCAGAAGAGTCCCCATCATATGCTAAGATCACACCTGTCGTGAATGATTTTCGCGTGGTTGAAGGGGATGTCAATATTGGGGTGCATGGCCGTGACTTCTCTGTGATGTTCTCAAAGCAGGCGGGTACATTAATCTCCGTCAAATATTCAGGCCGGGAAATGATCTCTTCGCCGCCGGCACCGCTTTTCTGGAGAGCGATGACAGACAATGACAAGGGGGCAGGAATCCATTTCGACTCTTCCCCTTGGTATGCAGCAAGCTTGACCCGTAGAACGTTTAGCTTCGAGCTTTTGGAGGAGAAGGACCGTGCGACAGTAACTTATGTGTATAAGCTTAGTGTATCAGAGGGAGTGCGGGTAAGTGTAACTTACACAGTGTTCTCCGATGGAAGTATAAAGGTGAAATCAAGCTACCATGGAGCAGCGGGTTTACCAAAGCTTCCGATCTTTGCTTTAACCTTTAAGGTTCCGGCGGATTATCACCAGCTGAATTGGTATGCGAATGGGCCGGAAGAAAATTATATCGACCGCTCGTTTGGGGCGAGACTGTGTCGTTTCCAGAATCATGCGGTGGACAATGTGTCCTCCTATTTGGTACCGCAGGAATCGGGCAACCGCACAGGTGTGCGCGAAGTATCCATAACTAACGATCATGGCCAAGGGATTATAATATCGGCACCAGTCACAGCCCCTGTTGAAGCCAATATATCGCCTTATTCGGCAATGGAGCTGGAGAATGCAACGCATCATTATGAGCTGCCGAATGTTCATTATACCGTTGTTACGATTGCCGGACGTCAAATGGGCGTAGGCGGGGATGACAGCTGGGGAGCTCCAGTTCTTGATGAATATCAAATAGATCCTTCGGATGATATGGATTTTGAATTTATAATTCGCAGAGCATAATTTGAGATGAAATAGGTAATCCAAATGCTCGTTTCAACGATAAGGTTGAGGCGAGCGTTTTTTGCATTCAGTCGGATAATGGAAATGAGAGTATGAATTCAGTTCCTTCTCCTGATTTACTTTGTACAGTGACATCACCGTTCATCGAACGGATTAATTGGTATGAAAGCGTAAGGCCCAATCCCGTTCCTTTGCTTTTAGTTGAAAAATAAATGCTTCCTAGTCGCTCTATTTGCTCGCTGCTCATTCCAACCCCGTTATCAATTATTGTTATTTTTGCATATTTGGATTGCCGCTCGATACGGATGTTTACATTACCTGTTGCCTGAACAGAGCAAGCTTCAATCGCATTTTTAATAAAATTAATGAATAGTTGTTTGATTTCAGTAGGATTTGCAGTTACAAATAGTTTATCTTCCAAATGTTGCACTTCCAAAGATACGTTATTCATGTTGGCGTAAGGCGTTATGATATCTACGATCGAGTATATCTGCTGCACAAGTTCAATTTGCTCTACCATGGAATGATTTGGTTTAGCTATCGATAGATATTCCGAAAGAATAACTTCTGTACGTTTAATCTCTTCGAGGCAAATATCAATATATTTTTGACTTTTTTCTTTAGTAATAGAATCATCCTTCAGTAATTTCAAGAATCCCATAACGGCTGTAAGCGGATTACGGACTTCATGGGCAAGAGAAGCTGCGACATGCGCAATTGTTTCCGATTTTTCACTCTGAAGATACCTCAGATACAATTCCTTGTCAGAAACTGCTTTATTAAAAAGGGAAATCAATATCCAAATTCCGAGGAAATTTTGTACTGGCATAACGAGGATGTTAAACTTTAAATGCTGTATCGTATATTGGTATTCTGTTGCAAACATAGTGCCGATTGGAATGATGGAAAAGCTTATCCCTGCAATAAATGTAATAAGTTTTCGGTATTCAGAACGACGACGGTAAAGACTGGATAACAAGGCAGATAAGGTGAAAGTAATAGAGAGAATAATAATCGCTGAAAATAATCCCTGTCCACCAATAATCAGGCGGTATATTAAAAATTCTATGAGAAGAAAAACTCCAGTAGTTATGCCTCCATACACCATTCCGAAAAACATGATCACGTATCGAATGTCGAATATGATGCCAACTTGTACAGTAGCTGGAAAAGTCATCGACATAAAAAGACAGATCATACAAGTGATCGTGATAAATTGTTTTGAGTAGTTTTCGGCTTTATCACGATAGTAAATGGTATACAGGACAAAAGGGGTTAGGGCAAACAATAATTGCAGCAAAATATCTTTTACATCCAGCATATTAGCCCTCCAACCCAGTCTAAAAAGAATTTAATATACTGTTATTCGTTATAACTATGAATTCCTCCTTCTGGAAAGCTGGTTCATTAAGGATACGAATACGTTAAGATAGATTTTCTGCCAGTCGAACCTAGTAACCAACCCATTATGTTGTATATTTATTGGTGGTTATTGGATGCTGATTTAACATGGGAGACATTATCATGACAAAAACAATTTTTTTTGGACCCTTAATTTCAATTGCTATACCATAAAAAATATTAAGATTCTTATCGCTCTCATTTACTTCTCTTGCTCTGATGTTCACTTTACCTGGGATATCGACACCACACTTTTTACTTCCTGCAACTAATCTACCTGGTATATCAGCGCAGTTAAGTATGTTGTTAGCAAGTGTTTGGTTATGGGAGAGATATGGAGACTTAGTTGGTGGATATATCATTTTCTATTATTGGCTTCGATGATTGTAATGATTATCGGATTGGTGAAGCAGTATGCCGTAAGAGGGACGCTTGAAAAAGGCTTTGCGTGCATTATTTACAAATGATCCATTTGAACGAATCACGAATAATACCGCACCAAGTGTAAAAGCACTTATCATTGCGATAGAGAAGAAAGATACAAATACCGTAGGACATATAAGTAAGAGGCTGATGAACCATCTTTAATCATCAAAGTTGTTCATCAGCCTGAACTTGATCCGTCATCAAGTTTACTGAATCTTAGATATACCTCCACTATTAAGATTCACACTGATACTGATCTTGTCGATACTGTTTGAGTCGAGCGGTATAATTCCTTTATCATTTAATTTCTTCCATTCCTTCGGAAGTTCGCGATAGAAAATGCCTGAGAGTCCATATACATCGGCATTAATTTCTAATCCTTTTAAGTAAGTTTCCCTGATCTGGTTATCAATTTCTTTTATAGCTTTAAGTTCAAGCGCACTCCTAGTAAGGCTGGTGTTTAACTCTGGAAGCGTACCCTGCATAGACACTTTTATATCAAAGACAGGTTTGCCATTCTTCATCTTAGGTTGAATAGAGAATTTGATTTTGCTCATTACGATCACAGCAAGTACTTTTTTTTCATCTTTGATAACTAGTGGCGTTCTTTGCGTCTTTTTTTCAAACCATCGAATGCCCAAAATATCCTTACTCTTTAGACAGCCACGATACTGCTCATTTTGTAAAAAACACATCCCCGTCATGCTTATGTTAGGTGAAGGCACTTTGTTACTGGTCCAATCTGGCACAATTTCAAGAAATGGTAAGTGAACCGTATCAGCTTCTTCTCTCCATTTCCAAATGAACCTGTACAGATATAATGGTGCGATTATCGAGCTTTGTTCAAAGGTTCGCATAGGACTGTTAAGCTGTGAGTAAATTACCGATAAATCGCTGATCGACGCGGTATTTAATACTTTTTCCAAAGGTTCTTTGGTTGCCATCGTCCATACGGTATATCGAAACTCATAATATCGATCCCACACGTCCAATACTTGATTGACAACACTTTCTTTCTTTAACGCCGCTTCACTAAATACGATTGTTTTTACATTGCTCCAGACGATTCTTTGCGGACTAGAAGCATACAAATTAAATATCGCGTTATCAAACGAATCACCCTCTGCTTTTCCAGTGAAGGTTTTCTGTTCTTGCGTCTGCCCCGCCTCTTTTTTCGCAATGCCACTAAAGTTAACCATTTGAATGTAAATAACGACTTTGTTATCTACATAATCGACGCCAACTGTGTTTACATAGATCATATGCTCAATTTCCTTTGATCCCCAACAACCCGTTAGAAGTGTGGAGAGCAGGGGGATGACAAGAATGCATCGGATTAATTTCATTATCGATCTCGTCCTTTTTTTGTCGCAGTGTTCGTGAACTTTACCTTACCCCAAGGCATTCGGAAAATAACCTTATAAAATTCCTTCCAGTGTGGCGGGGATAGAGGGGAGAGATAGTAGGTGCCGAAAGAACGTAGATTGACCATAAAGAGAATCAGTGCCAGAAGACATATCATCGTACCAAATAACCCGAGAAAACCACTAATTAAGAGTACGACAATTCTTAACAAGCTAACGATGCCAACTAGTGTCTGATTCACTAAAGTAAAGGTAGCCAGCACAGAAATTGCTATAACGACAATCGTACCTGCACCTGCAATACCCGCACTAATGGCAGCCTGACCGATGATCAAACCTCCTACAACCGACAAGGTCTGACCGTAAGCGGTAGGTAATCTCATCCCAGCTTCGCGAAAAATCTCGAATAAAATGAGCATCACAATCGCTTCAAGGGGAACCGGAAGAGGGACCCCCTGTCTTGAATTCACTAACGTTGCAAGCAGTGTAAAGGGGATTTGATCTTGATGAAACGTACTGAGTGCGATCCAGAATCCCGGTAAAAATAGAGAAAGCATCACTCCGAGTACTCGTAACAATCTTGTGAAAGCAACAAAAATGTTTACCATATGAGCATCTTCCGACGTATTCAACAAAAAGCTAAAACTCACTGGCGCCATAATTACTGTGGGGGAACCATTGGTCATCAGGACAAATTTTCCATGAAGCAATGAATTTACTGCATAATCAGGTCTGCCCGTATATGAGAATAATGGAAATAACGAAAATCCAGTCAGACATTCTTCAAGCTGAGTGCTGCCCACAAGTCCCTTGATTTGAATGCTGTTCAGTCTTGTCTTAATCTCTTGTAGAACATGAGGTTCAATCGTCTCTTTGAGATATAGAAGATGAACTTCAGTGGATGTTTGAGTTCCAATCGTGAATTTTTCTACCGCCAACAATTCAGTCTTGAGTCTTTTTCGAATAAGGGCAATATTGGTAAATGATTCTTCCGTAAAACCATCCTTAGGACCTCTTGTGGACACTTCTGTATTTGGTTCTTCCGGTTGCCGTTTAGGAGGATCAGCCAATTTCACAACATAGGATCGATTCGATGGCGTAAATAGAAGGAACAGATCACCGCTCAGCACAGTGTTTATCATTGATTTTTCAATCTCATTGGATGGAAGGGGTGACATGTGAAACGGAACCTTTTGCTCAAGATCAAGTTCATGCGATGTAAGGATAGATTCCGGGATCTTTTTTAATTCGGGTATGAGGGATTGTTCCACTTTGATTTCGTCGCATAATCCCTGGCAATAAACGAGTTGAACAGCATAATCCGGGTCCGATAAAGAGATCGTCAATTTTTTAATGTCTGAGCTTGAATCAAAAATCCGTGTGATCATATCCTCGAATGTATTGGATTCCTGTTGCTTAATCTCTTTCACGATGTTACTTTCCCCTTTCGCTGAGCCAAGCTGATCAAGGCTGCAATAATTACAGAAAAAGCAAGCACCCCCCATAAAGAGAAGGGAAGTACATAGTTAGACAATATGTTCAGAAATAACTGGTCACTGAAAGGAATGGCTGTGAACACTAGAATTGATGCGAAAATGCTGCCAAGTACCAACATTTTTACTTTTCTGCTTTGAATTTGGAATATATCAAGGATAAGAAACATAGATAGGGAAATCCTCAGAAAAGCTCCACTGAACCACTGATAAACGCTAAAAAAGTCTAGATGCTCAATGTATCGTCCAATCGTTAGTAATCTCCATTCTTCATAAGCTGGAAATCTGAGTTTATCAGCTTCATCCGGACCAAATTCAACGATTGCACCAATAACCGGTCCCATGGTCAGTCCTAAGAGAAGGAGAAGCATGACCATATAGGATAGATATGATATTCGTGATTTAATGTGGTGTTGCAGAAAGAAAAGCATAATAACTTCAACAAAGCCTGCTCCTACATACATAGTTCCATTCCAAACTGGCCGCATGCCATTTTCAAGTATCGGTTTTAATAAGGAATAATCTTTATGCGGTATGTTAGAGAACATTATAAAAAAGCCCAATATAATCACAAAAGGCAGCAATACAGCAGCGGTATTCGCGAGGGAATGAATACCTAAATATGCATTGATTACAGAAATCAATAGCAATATGAAAGCGAGTATCAGGATGGGTGTCTCTGGAGAGAAAGTGAGATGCACCCAGTAGATAGTATCTCTGGTTGTAAGCATACATATTATAAACAAATATATACAAGCGACTACTGCAAGCGTTCGACCCACAATGGGATGGTAAGCTTTGGAAAGCCACGCGAAAAGATGCTGCTTTTTGATTTTGGAGCTAGAAATGTGGAGGATAAAAATCCAAACTAACGCACATACAGCCGCAAGCAGAACTGAAATCCATGCGTCACGTTTTGCCGCGTCCAATAAGATGGGAATGATAATGACATGATTTAGAAGGCCTGTACTCAGCATAATAATCATGATGGATTGAATAAACGAAATATTTGTTTTTATTGTTCTCATCCTCCTAAATAAACCAGCTCATTCATCTACCTTATAATGCCATTCTTGGAGATGATCTATACTTCCATAGGTAACCTTCGGGATCTTTCAGGTATAGTGTACGATTTGGAGTAGGGGGTATTAGTTGTATATCTGACTTTTTGTGTTATCGTAAAAAACATTCTGAGCTGTGCGGATATTCGCACAGCTCAGAATGTTTTTTATTTAGAACTCCATAAAGCAACACGATCCTGCACGTATTTGGTGTAGCCTTTTTCCATTTTTTCTACTCCGGCTTTCTCTAAGGCTGCCATGTAGTCGTCCCAGATTTTATCGAAATCTGCCGGTTTCGCTAAAATAGCTTCCGGAATACGTTTCCATGTAATATCTTTCATTTTGTTACCAAGAATGGAGACCTCATCCTCGCCTGGTAGCGCGATATTCCATGCTGCACCATAGGCTTTTTCAGTAAATTCTTCTTCTTTCGGGAATAAATCCTTCCATGTTGTTGCCTTGTAAGCAGCTAATGTCTCTTTTTCAGCATCGCTATAGCCAAGTACTAGCTGTTCAGGGAAGTTTTTAGTGTAATAATTTCCGCTTGCATCTTTAGCGCCATCTCCATAATGAACCATCATATTCCAGTAGAAGCCAATTCCAGATTCCTTAGTGAAGGCTGTATTTTCATTGTTAATACGCTCTTGCACCTCTGCTGGAACAACCCGTTTGCCGTTCTCCAGTACATAATGCTTACCTTCAATTCCCCAGTTATTTAAGATCTGTCCTTCGTCAGAAGCGAGAAAGTCTAGGAATTTAATAGTACGAATTGGGTCCGGGTTTGTGCTGGAGATCGAAATCCCATAACCGCCCATAAATCCAGTAGGCCAGAAGCTGGTTTCTTTAAAATCTTTTGTCAGCGTTACTGGATAGTGGCCATAGGTCTGATCGAATTTACCTGCCGTTTTCAGTGCTTGCTGAGCATCATTATAATCCCAATCTTGGTCAATCAGTCCGAGAACTCGCCCGGTGGCTACTTTAGCTTTGTATTGGTCATACTTTTGCACGAAGCTCTCTTTGTCGAGCAATCCGATGTCATTCATATGATTCAGCCAGCGGAAATACTCTTTCTCCTCCGGACGACGGAAGTGGTAGATCGCCTCATGGGTCTCTTGATCAATATAATATTCTCCGTCATCTGAACCACCTGTCGTAGCAACAGCAGGGTTAGTCACGGAAATGTACATATGCCAATCATCCGCATTAAGGGATACTCCAATGTTCTTATTACCATTCTCATCAGTTGGGTGTTTCTCCAGATAGGCTTTTATTACATTCTCATAATCGGTGACCGTTCTGATTTCAGGATATCCAGCTTCTTTCAAGACGCGATGCTGGAGTTCAAAACCACCGCCGGCTACGAATTTCTTCTCATCAACCGCCGCCCAGGTTGGAATAGCATAGATTGATTGGTCTTCATTCGTGTATTTTGCCCGAGCAAGGTTGTCGCCCAGCACACGTTTAATATTAGGGGCATACTTGTCGATTAACTCGGTTAAATCGATGACTGCTCCAGCATCTACAAGTTTCCCAATATCAGCTTTGGCAGAGATAATATCCGGATAATCACCACCAGCAGCGATTAAGGCGATTTTTTGTTGTGGATCACCTACCGCAAATTCTGCATCGAGTGTGACGCCTGTTTTCTCTGTAATCACTTTACTGATATCGTCTTTCATGTTGTTCCAGTTCGGATTTGGATCTTCTGCGAAGAAGGAGAGTGTGAGCGGACTCAAATCTTCAGCTTGTGCAGTTGCTTCTGCGGTAGCCTCTGCAGTAGCACTAACTTCATTTGTTGATTTTGTTCCTTCGTTGTTATCTGCTGTTTTGTTGTTTGATCCACTACAACCCGCCAGCACACTAATCAGTAAAGTCAAGACCATCAATATCACATGCGATTTTGCTTTCTTTCTTGTCATGAATAGAAACCCTCCCTTTTTTCTGGTTAAAAATGTAATGTGTATACAGGCGGAGCCTGTTGATACCATAAGCGTACTAGCTTTTTACTGAGCCCAAAGTCATACCTTTGACAAAGTAGCGCTGCAAAAATGGATAGACAATTAGGATTGGCACTGTGACTACGATTGTGATTGCCATTTTGACTGATTCCGGAGAAATTTGTGCCATAACCTCGGTCATATTTCTTCCTCGGAAATTGTCCGCATTAGTTGTCGTACTCTGTATGACTTTCATTAACTCGAACTGCAGGGTAGTCAACGCATCCTTGGAACCATTGTAAAGATACGTATCAATCCATGAATTCCATTGGCCAACGGCGATGAAGAGAGCGATGGTTGCCAGCGCAGGTTTGGTCAGCGGAAGAATAACCCGCCAATAAATCGTGAAGTCATTAGCCCCGTCCAGCTTAGCAGATTCCTGCAGCGCATAGGGTAAGCCGTCGATAAAAGAACGGATGATAAATACATTAAATGCGCTGACGAGACCTGGGAGGACATACACGCCAAAGGTTCCTATCATATGAAGATCTTTGATTAGGATGTAGCCAGGGATGAGACCACCTGAGACATACATCGTAAGCGCTAGAAATGTAGAGACGAACTTTCGGGCTTGGAAGTCCACCCGACTCAGCGTGAAAGCCAACATAGAGGCACTAACCAACCCAAGAATCGTGCCAATCACCGTTCGCAAGATCGAGATTTTGAGTCCAGTCATCAGCCCAGAATAGGCAAAGATCGTCTCATAGTTCTTAAAAGTGAACACACGTGGATAGATCGTAATTCCGCCCTTAATACTGTCTGTAGAGTCGTTAAAAGAAATCGCCAATACGTTTAGAAAAGGATATAGCGTAACTATGGTCACCACGGTAATCGCTACATAGACAACTAAATCAAAGATGCGGTCCGACCAAGATACGGCGGCCAGTTTTTTACTTAGCATAAGGGCCTCCTATATGATGCTTTCCTTAGTTATTTTTTTGAATATCCCGTTGGCGGCAAACAGCAGAATCACACTCACCACAGAATTGAAAATATTAATGGCTGTACCGAAGGAGAACCGACCCATACCGAGACCGTAGTTCAGTGCGTACAGATCCAGCGTCTGAGAGTAATCGCGCACTAGATTGTTGCCGAGCAGGAATTGCTTCTCGAATCCGATACTAATTAAATGCCCGATGGAAATGATGAGCAGAATAATGATCGTTGTCTGAATCCCTGGAAGTGTAATGTTACGAACTTGCTGCAAGCGACTTGCACCATCTACCCTCGCTGCTTCATAAAGCTCTGGACCTATGCCTGAGATGGCTGCCAGATAAATGATTGTGTTCCAGCCTGTTTCCTTCCAAACATCCGAAGCCGTGACAATTCCCCAGAAAAAATGACCTTTAGCCATGAATTGTATGGGTTCACTGATTAAATGAAGACTTAGTAGGAGATCGTTTACCGCACCATTATCGGTAGAGAGCATCTTGGTAATAATTCCTGCAGCAACCACCCAAGATACGAAGTGGGGGAGATAGGAGACTGTCTGCACAAATCGTTTCAGCAATTGCAGCCGTAGCTCGTTCAGAAGAATGGCAAATATAATGGGAATGATAAATCCCGCCAACAGGCCCATAATGCTCATAGCGAGCGTATTACGAAGTGCATTAAAGAATTGATCATCCTGGAATAGCTCCCTGAAGTACTGCAAACCGACCCATTTCTGCTCGAAAAAGGATTTACCGGGCTTGTATTTCTGAAAAGCCATTGTCCATCCCCATAAAGGTAAATAATTAAATACAAATGCCCAGAGTACAAATGGGATGGCCATCATATAGAGGTATTTCTGCTGTAAAAAAGTTGGCCAAAAGCGAGAAGCTGGCTTTTTTGACTCCGGTTGTATTTTCGAGGTAATCGCTTTCATTTATGTCCCTCCTTAGATATGCCACTATCATAATCTACAGAAAGTAAAGGAAACACCCGAAAATTTTATATAAAAAACAGGGAGAAATCCGTCATTTTCGTAAGCGCTTTCTGAAAGAGAAAACTGATATCAATTATTTCTGCGATAATCGGAGGGTGAGACACCTTCAAACTTCTTGAATTTTTCACGAAAATAATCCACATCGCTGAAGCCTACTTCGTTTGCTACTTGTTGGATTTTATAACCTTTAGTTAGCAGTTCCTTGGCTTTCTCCATACGGACTTTATCTAGATAGCTGTTAAAAGAATAGCCCGTGCTATTTTTAAAGAGTTTACCCAGATAAGCGCTACTGTAACTAAATACATCTGCTAGCGTGTCGAGCTTAAGATTCTTATTATAATGTCGATGTATGAGGTCCAACATCCGCTTTAGGAAGACCTCCATATCGTCCCGAGTTATACCTTTTGCATAATACTCCAGGAGAGTGGAGATATAGCTCTGCAACTGGGGTAGAGAGGTTTGTTTATAGATTTGTTCAATCAGTTCATCCATGTTGCTGTGCAGCGGGCTTAGTTCCTTATATTGGAGAGAGAGTTTGTTAAGCAGATAAGTGACAATACGCACATAACGCGATTTCACGGCCATCTCGGAATAATCGGCACTGATCATTAGTTCTCCTGCTTCTAGAATCAGAGTGAAGAGTAACGCGTTAGTGCCGGTATCCATAGAAAAAAACATTCGTTCCACTACGGATTCCAGCTTGTTCTCTATTTCTTCTGGACTCACTGTCAGCCCGTTTTTTATTTTCATGGAATCCGGTCCAATCATCCCCAGCTCGTCGTAGAAAAAGTGCTCCTTCATCCTTGCCAGCGCCGTTTGGTAGGAGACAGGGATATCCTCCAGAGTGTTCACCATATCGCCTGCGGTAATGATACATTCCAGTTCATGCTCGTTTACCACTTGCCGTATATGTTGGACCATTAATTTATGTACAAGCTCTTTCTGAAATGAGGGTTGCAGTAGCACTCCTAAATAAGAATCAAGCAAGAATACTATGCCCCAGTCATGTTCTTCAAAGCTTTTCGCAAGTCTTGCTTTTACGACTGTTGAAGGTCCGTGGTCCGCATTGTCTTGAAGCAGGAGCCTAATTAGAACCACTTGATAAGAATCCCAAAGAAGCCCTGTTTCAACAACGGTTAGCTCCATGTTTGGCGGGGTCTGTGCGCTTCGATCCATTAACAAGGATTGAACAAGCATTTCCCGGTTCCATGCCTTGACTGCAGCATGGTTCTTGCGATTATAATTACGCGCATTCAACTCAATGAACAGCTTCTCCAAGTATAGCTGCAATTCATCTTCGTCTACCGGTTTGAGCAAATAGGTATCAACGCCCAAGGATAACGCACGCTTAGCGTAGTGAAAATCCGCATAACCGCTGAGGATAATAATATGCATTTCTGGATCGAGCGCTCTCAGTTCTTCAACAAGCTCCAAACCATCTCTACCGGGCATGCGGATATCGATGATCATCAGGTCTGGGGAGTAAAGTTCATATTTATGCTTAGCTTCAATGGCATTAGCCGCGGAATCAATGACTTGAAATCCAAGACTCTCCCAGTCCAGCAGAGCTACTAGTCCATCACGGATTGCCTGCTCATCATCCACAATCAACACACTATACATAAGAATCACTCCTTAATGGAATCGCAAAGCTGATTTGCGTCCCGAATCCGATTTGACTTGTTAAGGTCAGCCCAAATTGCGGACCATAGGTCAGCTGCAGCCGCAAATGAATATTGCGCATCCCAATATTATTAGTTTCATAGTCATCATTGTTATCTAACATCTTCCTAATTTCTTGTATTCGTGCTTTTGAAATACCCGTTCCGTTGTCAGATACCTGGACCTTAAGATAACTGTCTTCTAAGCGGATTTCCACCCAGACCATGCCGCCTTCAATTCGATTCTCCAATCCGTGGATGACACAATTCTCTACCAGAGGCTGAATAATCAAAGGTGGAATTTGTAAAGGGTTCGCTTTGGGGTCCACATGGAGCTCATAAGTGAGTCTGTCATCATAGCGGAATTTTTGAATGACTAGGTAACAGTTTACGGTTTCTAACTCGCTTTGCAGACTGATCATTCCATTGCCGACTTCGAGGTTTTTACGCATCATTTTTCCCAGTAGTCGAACAATATGAGAAATATCCGCTTGTCCCCTGACAAGGGCTTTCATACGGATTGATTCTAGGGCATTGAAGAGGAAGTGTGGATTGATCTGGCTGGCCATCATCTTAAATTTGATTTCATTCTGCTTTAGCTGAGTCGCATTTTTCTGCCGATTGGATTCTTGAACCTCGCTCATTAGAGCGTTAATATTCCGAACCATATGATTGAATTGTCTGGCCAGCTGACCGATTTCATCCTTCCCGTCTATAACTAGCGTAGCCCCTAAATTACCCGAAGCGACCTTCGAAATATGTTTGCTAAGATGCAGTATCCTTCCGGTGAGCAGCCGCGAGACATAGTAAATTAAGAGAATAGCCATCATTAATGCCGAAAGAATGACAATAGAAGCTAGAAAGATAATTCGGTTGGGCTCATCAACGATACTTGCTACTGAAAAAATGGAAATGATACGCAGACTGTTCAAGCTCCCTCCAGGTTGCCAGTGATCGATCACCATTTTGAAGGGCTTGCCATCAATCGTTACATCGTGTGGACCTTGCCCGGTAGCGGATAGGGTGGTCAGGTCAATATTCGTCAGTGATTTATCTTGTGTATCTACGCGATTTGAAGCGACGATATTATCGTTCTCATCCATAATAAGCGTTTCAAAGGATTCCTGATTGAGGATAGCATTGAGTTTATTCGAATTCACATTCACGACTAGTACACCGGTGGTTCTCGCCTTAAAAAAATTGACCTTTCGGATTAGACTTAGATAATATTGTCCGTTGCGGTCGTCTTGAATATAATTCCAGCTTACTAATCCCCTTTGGGCTAATGCAGTTTGGTACCAATGCTCTTGCGTAACCTTCTCATTCGTCTGAAGAAACTCCCAATTGTCAAGAACCGTCGGGTTGTCGATATACAAGCGGATGCTGGAAACTTCGTTGTACAAACGGACAAAATCACGGAAATCCGGATAGTTCCAGTAAGCTTCCACAACATCATAGACAGACTCATAATGATGATTGGCCGCCTCTTCCAATCGGCTGTCATTCGATAGACGATAGGCAATATCAAGAGGGATATTGAGCATCTCACCAGTGCGTTTCTTCACCCGGTCCACGTTGGCGGTAATCTGCTCGAGTGCATTAGCCATTGCCATATTCCGTAGTTCATTCGTGAGGAACAACCCAACAATCAGGATTGGAATCAGAACAACACAGCCAAATGAAAGAAATAACTTCGTTCTGAGTCTGAGATTATTCATAAGAGTGATGATGCGGGCATACACGAATATGGGCCACCTCCAGCAAAATGTTAGCGTTTACATTAGAGTATATCGTTAAATGAACACTCATTATATGTGATCATTTAGGGATTTATTGTCTTCTATTATGGAGTTTTGGTAGGGGAGATTAGCGACTAGATCAGTTTTTTTGACTATACAATTCAATGGTCTCGATTTTCTTTACCGATGAATTAATCCTAAAAAAAATCATGTACTATAGTTCATAAGATTAAACCATTAAACCAAAGGGGCTGCCTATGGACAGACAAGAACGTTTGAAATCTGGCTGAGGAATTTTGCGAATGCAGTAAAGCTCTAGCAGCCATTGGAGATGAAACCCGTCAATCTATCATTATTGCTTAAATTGAAGGTGAAAGTATAAACGAAAAGGGAATCAGAGTGGGGGAACTGACACAGAGGACTAATTTATCCCGTCCGGCTGTCTCTCATCACTTAAAGATATTAAAAGAAGCCAATTTAATTGGTTATGATCAAGAAGGAACAAAAAATTATTATTATTTGGATGTTCTAAAGAGTGATATTTTCAGACTCAAAATGTTGTTTGACCATATTGATGAGTTAATCAAGGATTCGCAAGAATCTAATGAAAATACAATAAATGATGAAGGGTGATAAATAATGAAAAATGTAATTCTAATGGGTGGAAGTGGATATATCGGAACACATCTGATGGAAGAATGGTTAAGAATAGACTCTAAGGTTCAGATTATTAGCCTATCTCGGAACGGAAAGCCGGATAAGCTCTTACCTAGCCTGGTGAACCATAAACGTGTTAAGTGGATGGCTATTGATATTTTTAATATGGATTCTTATCTTTCAAAGCTTCCTCAAGAAGCATATGCCATCGTTGATTTGGTGGGTACTGCTACAGCAAACAGCAAGGAAGAATTCGAAAAGCTAAATGTTGAACCTGTAAAAATCATGGTGGAGCTTATGAACAAATTGAACATCCCTAAAGGATGCTATATTTCAGGGCGAATTGGAATGCCGTTTAAGAATAAACCGTTCCTTGAATCCAAGCAAATGGGTGAGAATTACGCCCAATCGAGTGGCAAGAAAATCGGTATAGTAAAACCGAGTCTAGTATACGGGGATCGTCCTGATGCAGTCGTTATGGTTCCGTTTATAAAAGCCATGGGTCTGTTCAACAAGGATCTTAAACCTATCAAATAAATCAACTGGCCGACCAGATTATACAAATATGCAATTGAGAAAGGAGATAATGGTATGAAAAATATTATTGTATTAGGAGGTAGTGGGTATGTGGGAACTCATTTAGTAGAACAATAGTTAAGACTAGATTCTGATTTACAAATCTTTAGTATTTCACGTCATGGGCGTCCCCAAAAATTATCTCCTTACTTGGAAAATAATCATCGGGTTCAATGGTTATCTGTGGATATTTTTAATATGGACTCTTATATTTCAGAATTACCAACTCCAATGGACTTACTCATTAACTTAATCGGAACAGCGGATGGCAAAGACTTGGAATCATTCATGAAAATAAATGCCGAACCAGTGAAAGTAATGATTGAATTGATGGATCGTCTATCCATTTCTAAAGGCTGTTTTATTTCTGGACGGATAGGAATGCCATTAACCAATAAACTATTTTTGGCTTCAAAACAAAAAGCTGAAGAAATGATTAAAAAAAGCCGGAAAAATATATGCATTCTCAAACCAAGTCTCATTTATGGTGATAAGCCAGAAGTTGCGGCATTAGTCCCCATTATAAAAGCTATGAGCAAGTTGCCGGGCAAAGCAAATTTTAAGCCCATAGAAGTAAATCAGCTAGCCAAAAAAATTATAGAAGAATGTGGTAAACTAAATTGATTAAAATTCATGTACTTCATACCGGTAGGGTAAAAGTTGATGAAGCACTTCCATTTCGTACGAATTCCTTGAATCCTTTGGATTTTACAGGTCTTTTCCGTTCTAAGGAACATAAGATTTGGTTGCCGGTTTCAATCTATTTGATCGAGCATCCGAAAGGACTCATTCTGTTCGATACAGGCTGGGACAATTCTGTCAGAAATGTATCAAAAGAAAAGAAAAATCGCTTATTTGGTGAGATTAGTGTAGCTGATTTACCGGCAGGACAAGCGGTAGACGAACAGCTTTTATCTTTAGGGTATACTTCCAAAGATTTAGATTATATCATTTTAAGCCACCTGGACGGGGATCATGCCGGAGGACTACAACTGGTCAAGGAAGCGAACAATATTCTGGTCAGCAGTGAAGAGTTGGAGGCTAGTAAAGGCTGGAGTAGAGCAATAAGATACAACTCGAAGCAATGGGAAGGGATTAATTTACAGACTTTTGAATTTATCGATTCCGGCATCGGACCTATGAAACGTTCTTTTGATTTATTTAATGACGGAAGTCTGCAGTTAATTTGGTCACCAGGTCATAGTAAAGGTCTTACTTCATTAATGGTAAAAAATGATTGCGAAGACTACGTGCTCCTTGTCGCGGATACTGGATATGCGACAAAGTCATGGGAAAAGTTAATCATTCCCGGCATTAGCGTAAATAAAAAACAGGCCTATCAACCCCTTAAGTGGGTAAAAGAAATGACCCGTCAGCCGAACTGTATAGCCGCTTTAGCTAGTCATGATACTGATGTAAAACCGCACACTATTACACTGTAATAGAAGAACAAATACCCCCTATCAATAAGGATAGGGGGTATTTGTTCTTCTTAGTTTCAAAATGATCCTATCTTTCAAACACGGTCTCACCTTCAATTAACACAGGCTGATAATAAGTGTTGTTGGGCAGGTCTTTTTTACCTTGCAGTTTCTTAATGACCCAATCCGCTGCATCTCGTCCCATAGTTTCTTGCGGGTGTGTCAAAGTGGTTAGTTTGATGTTCGCGTTCTTAGCGATATAGGAATTGTCTTGTCCAATAATCGATAATTCCTCGGGAATAGTGATATCCAGTTGTCTGCAGGCATGGACTACTTCCAATCCGACTTCGTCGTTATAACAAACAATAGCAGTAAGCGTCTCTCTATTTTTATTTAGAAAATCCTTTAAATCAGTAGAAAGCGTCTGTTTTGTCTCCGTGTTAAATGAAAAAATCTGTTCTGGATAAAACCGTAATTTAGCTTCTTCGAGCGCTTTAATATAGCCTTTCATCCGGTATTTCCCCTGCAAATCATCCATTTTTGCAATAAGCCCTATCTGGGTGTGTCCTTTGGTTATTAATTCTCTTGTTGCCAGATAGCTGGACTGCACATCATCAAGACAAAGATATGGCAGTTCTATTTCTTCATAAAAAGCATTGATCATAATAATAGGAATATCCTGCTCTTTAAACGACAAGTAGTAAGCGATATTTGGGTTATATAGATTACTTTTAGTCGGTTCAATAATTAAACCATCTACGCCGTAGGACAGCATCATTTCCAGCGCTTTTTTTTCTTGCGCAACATCGTTATTCGTACTAGCCAATAGAAGAGAATAATTATCCTCATTCATTCGGCTTTCGATCCCGCGGATAATGGAGGGAAATATATAGTCGGATATGTAAGTCGTGATTACACCGATCGTCTTCTTATGAGAACTCCCGCTGTTCTTTGATCGATATTGATTGCTGACATATGTGCCAGAGCCTTTTTCGCTTCGCAGGAAGCCTTCGTTGGATAGTTCTAAAATAGCTTTTCGAACAGTTTGTCTGCTAACTTCGTACATCGATTGTAATGCAGATTCAGTTGGGATTTGTTCTCCTACGTTATAATCTCCCGATAGGATTTTACTTTTAATATCATCTATGATCACTTGATACTTAGGTTTCATGTAATTCCTCTTTCCATACTTGTTCGCTAAGTTTTTCGTTAATTCGGTAAATTTGTATGTACAAATTATAGCATGACTGCGAAATAAATAGAAAGGGGCTCTTTTTATATGAATATTTGTAAAAATATAGAATTTATAAAGCGAAATACGCTACATAATATAGAGTTAAATCATTATTATCTCCATATTTGTATGTATATATAACTATTCAATTGACAAATGTACGTACAAAAAATTATACTATAGCTGTCAATTAAGAAAGCTAATTCTTATCATGACCTTTTAAAAAAGCGCTATCAGAGAGGTGACAAACGTGATATCGAATCGATTAAGTATCGAGCAAGCGATTAATAAGGGAGAAACTTCGCTTGGTATTGAATTTGGGTCCACGCGTATCAAAGTTGTACTTATTGATCTTAGCTTTCAATCGATCGCTTCTGGAAGTTACGAATGGGAAAATCAGTTGAAGGACGGCTTTTGGACGTACAACTTGGAAGATATTATGAAAGGCCTGCAAGACGCCTACCGCGAAATGAAGGAAGAAGTGGCACGGAATTACGGAATTACCCTTCAAACGGTTGGTTCAATCGGTTTTTCTGCAATGATGCATGGATACATGGCTTTTGACGAACAAAATAAACTGCTGGTTCCATTCCGGACTTGGCGTAATGCTACAACGGGTGCAGCAGCTAAAGCATTGACTGAACTGTTTGGGTTTAATATTCCAGAACGCTGGAGCATTGCTCATCTTTATCAGGCAATTTTGAATGAAGAAGAACATGTGCCACAAATTCGTTATGTTACTACGCTAGCAGGATACATTCATTGGCTATTAACTGGAAATAAAGCACTTGGTGTTGGTGATGCATCGGGCATGTTCCCAATTGATGAATCCACAGGAAATTATAACGCATCCATGATACAGCAGTTCGATGAACTTGTTGCGAGCAAAGGTTATCCGTGGAAGACAAGTGAACTACTTCCTAAGGTGTATGTTGCAGGGGAGCAAGCAGGTGTTTTAACTGAAACGGGAGCTAAAATTCTGGATCCATCGTTGCATTTACAAGCAGGTATTCCGCTTAGCCCTCCAGAAGGAGATGCCGGAACCGGGATGGTTGCTACGAATAGCGTGAGAAAACGCACAGGGAATGTCTCAGTAGGAACCTCTGTTTTTGCCATGATCGTGTTAGAAAAAGAACTTTCCAAGGTGTATCCAGAAATCGATATGGTTACTACTCCGAACGGAAGTCCAGTTGGCATGGTGCATGCGAATAACTGTTCAAGTGACCTCAACGCCTGGCTCGGATTATTCCGCGAGTTCTATGAAGCAATGGGACACAAAGTTGATTCCAATAAATTGTACAGCGTGCTTCTAAATAAAGCATTGGAAGCGGACCCAGATGGTGGTGGATTACTCAGCTACGGTTATCTCTCAGGTGAGAATATTACCGGGCTTGATGAAGGCCGTCCACTATTTGTCCGCTCGCCGGAAAGTAAATTCAATCTGGCTAATTTTATGCGAACGCATTTGTTTACTGCATTTGGAGCTTTGAGAATCGGAATGGACATTTTGATGAAGGAAGAGAATGTTGCCATTGATAGTATTTTAGGTCACGGTGGTTTATTTAAGACTCCGGTAGTGGGCCAAAAAATGATGGCTGCATCAATAAATGTGCCAGTTTCCGTAATGACGACCGCTGGAGAAGGCGGTGCATGGGGCATGGCTATTCTCGCCTCTTACATGATGAACAAGAATGGGGAAGAGAGCTTAGAAGACTTCCTCGATCAAAAAGTGTTCAAAGATGTAAAGGGTGAAGAAATCCATCCAGATGCAGCTGACATAAAAGGGTTTGATACCTTTATTGAACGATATAAAAAAGGTCTGGCAATTGAACAGTCCGCCGTCGACAATTTGGTGTAAGAATGGAGGGAGCAAGATGTTAGAGCAGCTTAAAGAAGAGGTTTTTCAAGCCAATCTAGAATTACCGAAACAAGGTCTTATTAAATATACATGGGGAAATGTGAGTGCGATTGATCGCGAAAGTGGTTTATTCGTAATCAAACCAAGTGGTGTAGGCTACGACACAATGAAAGCCAGTGACATGGTCGTTGTTGATCTCGATGGTAATGTGGTTGAAGGTGATATGAGACCTTCATCCGATACACCTACTCACGCAGTGCTTTACAAGCATTACTCCGAAATCGGCGGGATTGTGCATACGCATTCCACTTGGGCAACTATCTGGGCTCAAGCAGGACTGGATGTTCCTGTTATGGGAACGACGCATGCAGATACCTTCTATGGTTCCATTCCTTGTGCTAGGTTCTTGACGCAAGAGGAAATCGATCGGGGGTACGAAGCAGAAACAGGTAATGTGATCATCGAGACCTTTGAACAACGCGGAATAGATATTATGGCGGTTCCTGGTGTTTTACTTAAAGGACACGGACCCTTTACTTGGGGAAAAGATGCAAAATCAGCGGTAATGAACAGCGTAGTCTTGGATGAAGTATCCAAAATGAATTTATTTGCAAGAGAGCTGAACCATTTTGCCGAGGAATTGCCACAACGTATTTTAGATAAACATTACTTGCGCAAACATGGAAAAGACGCTTATTACGGACAAAAATAACTAAACAAATCTATAAAAAAACGAAAAGAGGATGTATATGTCAACAGCAGTAGCAAAAGAATTTTGGTTCGTCGTAGGTTCACAACATCTTTATGGTGAAGAAGCATTGGCTGAAGTTAAAGCACACGCACAAACAATGACAGATGCTTTGAATAAAAGTGGAGTTTTGCCATACCCACTAGTATTGCAGGATTTGGCTGTTAGCGCAGATAAAATCACAAACATCATGAAAGAAGTTAACTACCGTGACGAGGTTGCCGGTGTTATCACTTGGATGCATACATTCTCGCCTGCAAAAATGTGGATTCGCGGAACAAAAATGCTGCAAAAGCCATTGCTTCATCTGGCTACGCAATATAATGAAAGTATTCCTTGGGCAACCATTGATATGGATTTCATGAACCTTAACCAGGCGGCCCATGGTGACCGTGAATATGGTTTCATTAATGCACGATTGAACAAACAAAATAAAGTGGTTGTAGGTTATTGGGAACGTCCTGAAGTTCAAAAGCAAATTGCAGCATGGATGGACGTAGCCGTTGCTTACAACGAAAGCTTTAACATCAAGGTTGCCCGTTTTGGAGATAACATGCGTAACGTTGGTGTTACTGAAGGAGATAAAGTTGAAGCCCAAATTCAATTTGGCTGGACTGTGGACTACTTCGGTATTGGTGATCTTGTACAAATCATTAATGAAGTTAAAGAAGAAGAAATCGACGCCTTGTTCGCTGAATATGCAGAGCTGTATGAATTTGATTATGGTACTAACAGCAAAGAAGCTTGGGAAGCTAGTGTAAGAGTTCAAGCAAGCTATGAAATCGCTATTAAACGTTTCCTTGATCAGGGTGGCTACAATGCCTTCACATCGAACTTCGAAGATTTGCATGGCATGAAACAACTTCCAGGACTAGCTGTTCAACGTCTGATGGCGCAAGGTTATGGTTTTGCTGGGGAAGGCGATTGGAAGACAGCAGCACTTGACCGCTTGCTAAAAGTGATGAGCCATAACCAATCCACTGGCTTTATGGAAGATTACACTTATGAATTGACGGTTGGACAAGAATCTATTCTTCAATCCCATATGCTAGAAGTAGATCCTACTTTGGCAAGCAACAAACCAAAAATCATCGTGTCTCCACTAGGTATTGGTGGTAAAGACGATCCAGCCCGTTTAGTATTTGACGGTAAAGCAGGAGACGGTGTAGTAGTTTCCATGGCTGACTTTGGCACTCATTACAAACTCTTGATCAATGAAGTTACTGCCTTTGAACCAACTGTTCCAGCTCCAAACCTTCCAGTAGCTCGTGTGCTTTGGAATGTTAAACCAAACTTCCAAGACGGGGTTAAAGCTTGGATCGAAAATGGCGGCGGTCACCATACCGTTGTTTCATTGACACTTACTACAGGCCAAATTATTGCTTACGCAAAACTTGTGAATTTGGAATATGTAGTTATTAAATAATTTCAGAGCACCTGTATGTTCAAAAGCAAAAAAAGAACCTTATGATTAAGGTTCTTTTTTGCGTGAAAATCATCTTATCATTCCTTCAATAAATTCGATAATTTCCACTTAAAGCCAGTAAACTAAAGAAGTACAGACAGTTGTCATAATAACGACGAAGTCCAGTACGCAATGGTGTATCCCAAAACAAGCGTATAAAATGCTCTGCCTCCGGTCCATTAGAAGCAAGGGAAGCCATAGCATTGGTCGCTAAAAGACCTGTCGGATGCAGTGCCAGTTCGTCGAATGGCTGTCCCTCAATGGTATACCGACGGTAATCGGAAACTTCGATATTCCTGAAAAAAGCCTGAATCCGGTTGCATTGTTCTACTTGCCAAATGTCCTTTTGGAACCAAGCCCAATCCAGACCGATATTAGCTGCTACCCGGTAAGCATCGCTGAAAAAATGGCTAAAATCACCATGAGGCTGTGGTTCTGCCGGAGTGCCGTTAAAATTGGCATATTCGGGAGCAAGGCCAGTTATAGGATGGCATGCAGTGTGAAGATATGCGCGGCTGGCTTCCGCCGCTTCACGCCAAAATATACGGTCATCTTCATCAGCCCACAGTGAGAACAAATCATAGAAATGGGGGAGATGGTAAGATGGATCACTGAAGTCAGATTCTGGTACGAACTTGATCAATTTCGTTTCCGCGTCCCACATGGAGTCGCCAGCTCCTGTTTCTGTTTTATGGACACAAGCATGCAATATCGTTCGGGCTTGCTCAGAATAATTATAAGGATCCGGACCGTTCCCCCAACGTTTTGAGGCAAAAAACAGAGCCATGGCGAAAAACTCTTCTCCGTCCGGTGCAGGTCCCTGAGAAATCCTTGTACCGTCAGGCTTGCAGTGCCAAGCAAAGTAATCGGCATAACGACCTTCTTTGTGCTGCATAAACGTCTTGGAGAAGTTCCATAAACGATCAAACTCATCTTTTTTATTCATTTGAACGGCCATCATCATCCCGTAGGACATACCTTCGGACCGAACATCTAGATTACCTGTATCTAGAATATAGCTTTTATCCTCATCTTGTGGATAGTAGATTCGTACGTTCGGATCTCCGTAAAATAAATCATTCCAAGTTTCTTCGAGTTTAGTATTGATTTCATCTTCAGAAAAGCCAATCTCCTTAAAGAAATTGCGATATTCGCCCGTATAATAAGCACCCTGTTGTGTCATTGGCATCTTATTTCCCCTCCTGTGAACTACAGTATGCAGCTCTTTTCAATATAAATTAAGGATGGATGGTTTGAATAGTGCCGTCATTATTGTATTTCAGCTCTGTATATTTTACTGAACGCTTGTTATCAGCACCTCCAGACAAAGAACTGTCATGATAAAATAAATACCATTTCTCTTTAAACTGAACAATAGAATGGTGTGTAGTCCAGCCTAGTACTGGTGAAAGTATTTTTCCTTGATATACATAAGGCCCAAGCGGATCTTTACTGATAGCGTATACAATGTTATGGGTAGTACCCGTGGAATAAGAAAGATAATAATAACCGTTATATTTATGTACCCATGGACCTTCAAAATATCTTCTCTCTTCATCTCCTGCAAGAATCGGATTTCCATTTGCATCGATGATAGATATTTCTCTAGGCTCACCATCAAAGCTTAGCATGTCCTCGCTCAGCTCAGCTACGATAGGTCCAAGAGCTGGTGCTGTTTCAGCCGGTCCTTCGGCATCCGCAACAAATGAGCCGGTTTGCCATTTTTCAAGTTGTCCTCCCCAAAGACCACCAAAGTATATATAGGATTTTCCGTCATCATCAACGAAAACGGCGGGATCAATGCTATAACTGCCGGGAATATAGTTTGGTTCAGGTGTAAATGGTCCGGAAGGTGAAGCTGAGGTGGCAACCCCGATTCGGAAAATATCGTCATGGTCTCTGGCTGGGAAAAACAAATAGTAGGTATTGTTTTTGTATGCTGCATCCGGAGCCCACATTTGCTGCTTAGCCCATGGAACATCCTTTACGTGAAGCACTTCACCATGGTCAATACAAGGGGAACCATCTCCATCAATAGATAGAACATGGTAATCCTCCATATTATATTGGTCTCCGTTGTCATTAGAGATCATATCGTGATCCAGGTCATGAGAAGGATAAATATAAATTTTTCCTTCAAATACATGAGCGGAAGGATCCGCAGTATAAATATGAGTTACGAGAGGTTCATTAGGTTGCACAGGCTTTGTCAAGTCATTTCCTCCTATAAAGTTAATCGCTTACAAATTTAATGGTATAAGAACTTTAGGACTCTGTATATATAGCAACTATAGTTTATACCCCACAAAGTTTAGATGTTTCTTTATTGACATTGCCGAATCGCCTCTATGTTCAAAATATTAATTTCCCTGACTGATTCAGTGAAATAATTAAGAATAATAAAAGGGATTAGGATATAAAAAAGAACCTTTATTAAAAGGTTCTTTTTTATATGAGAATCAACTGATGAATTCTGATAAAGTCTATGGTTGTCTTTTTCCGTGGAATTGCCGATGAAGTTCCCATACTTGTTCTGCCAGATCCGGTACAGGGCCATCAACGACCGCATCATGGATAATCTCTTGAATACTCAAATTACGGACGGGTGATGCTGCAACGCCCATATCGCTTAACCACTGTGATAATTGTTGCGAAGAGCTCGCATATACAATTCGTCCTAATTGAACCCAACCATGAGCCGCTGCGCACATAGGGCAATGCTCTCCCGAAGTATACACAGTAGCCTGATTGCGTTCTTCCAGTGTCATATTTTGAGCCGCCCAGCGGGCCAATGCGAATTCCGGGTGCTGAGTATGATCACCACCGCCTACATGGTTGCTGTCTTCAGCCAAGACTTCTCCACTTGCTGAAACCAGGATGGAGCCGAAAGGCTCGTCCCCAGCTTCGAGAGCAGATTGGGCAATTTCAATACAGCGCTTGAGATGTTTGATATCCGTTTCGTTGATCATGATGATAGAGCCTCCTGACTTTAATTTATTGAGAAACTTGCTTAACAACTAGACCTGATCCTGTTTGTTCGCTTCATTCTTCTATGTTAGCATGTAAAGTATCAGATGAAAAATAAATTCCAGCATGATAAACATAGGGAGGACATTTAGAAATGAAGCACCCATTTATTTTAAATGCAGTATGGAACGGCGGTCGTAACAGTGACGGAACAATTGAAGCGGGCCAGCTCAAGACTCAAATCTCCATTCCGAAGGAAATGGGAGGACCCGGAGTTGGAACGAATCCGGATGAAATGCTTCTGGGCGCCGCGGCAACCTGCTATCTCATTACACTTGCAGCTATGATGGAGCGATCAGGGCTTACGACTTCCAGCCTGACGTTAACGTCAGAGGCGACAGTGGATGTAACCAATAATATTTTTACATATGAAGCGATCAAGCATTCACCTATCATCACTCTTACTAAAGATGCGTCAGAGGACGATATTGAAAAAGCAATTCGTATTGCCCACAAAGCAGAAGACTCCTGTATGATCTCCAGAGCTGTAGCAGGAAATGTACAAATTACTACAGAGCCAACAGTACTGACTTCAAGCTAATAAGCAGGATATCCGTTAGGTAAACAGAGAGGAGACGTAAACTTTGAACGTTGAGTTGTATAAGGACTTAATCAAGGATGAACGAGGGAATTATTACGTAGCGGTACAAAAAGAGGGCAAAGAACTGACTTTGGTAAATGCAATGCTTGAACGATCTTACCAGGACCTGTGGGAATTTAATGAAGAGTTCAAAAAGAAATATGCAGAGTATGAGCATCAGTTCATCGGCAAAATGATTATGGACAAGCTGCGGCATGATATTGTATTCGCGTCCAAAGAAGACGGCCATGGACAAATGTATGATCTCGCTGCGGTTACCGGTAATTACAAGGTTACTTTTATCGATATGATTGAATTTTATAGGAACCCTAGAGAAGGACGTAGCCATGACAGCGACATCGATTAAACTTAGCGTATTGGATCTCGTGCCTGTATTTGATAATGTGGATGCAAGTTTTGCGTTGGGACAAGCAGTGAAACTGGCTCAAACAGCTGAAAGACTGGGATATACCCGGTATTGGGTTGCCGAACATCATGATATGCCGGGCTTAGCGTGTACAGCAACAGAAGTGCTTTTATCGCATATTGGAGCGAAAACACAGCATATCCGCATCGGCTCGGGAGCGTTATTGCTGCCACACTATAAGCCGCTAAAGGTGGTAGAGTCTTTTCATTTGCTGGCCAGTTTGTATCCGGGGCGCATCGACCTTGGGTTGGGCCGGGCTCCAGGCGGTACTGCTGAAGTTAGCTTAGCGCTTAGCGGGAATTTTCTCGAAAATGTCTGGAAAATGCCGGAGCTGCTTAAGGGAGTCACCGAGTTATTACAGGGGAACTATTCCTATGAAGGACGTCAGATAACCGCCCGCCCGATCCCGCCTGAATCACCAGAGTTGTGGCTTCTAGGTACGAACAAGAAGAGTGCGGCATATGCTGCTGAGTTTGGAGCAGGCTATGTGTTTGGACAATTCATGAGCGATGTACCTGGGGAGGAGATTTTGCAGGCTTATCGAGAAGCTTTTGCTCCTACTTCAAATTCATCTGTTCCGCGGGCAATTGTTGCTGTTGGCGTGATTTGCGCCGAGACAGAGGAGGAGGCAGAACGACTTGCCTCATCGGGTATGACATTGTTCCAACAAGAAGGTTCAGCCGAAGAGAGGTCCAAGCTCTTGGATCGTAAGCTGCTGATAGGCACTCCTCAAAGTATTAAGGAAAAGCTGGAACACTTATCTCGTTTGTATGGAATTGATGAATTCATTATCGTTACTATGATTCCAGACTATGAGAAACGGCTGCATTCGTTTGAGCTGCTTGCCCGTGCTTGCTTGAACGCTAACTAATGAATAAGTAAGAGATCTTCTTCTTGCTATGCTAACGGGAAACTAGTGATATATCATGAGAGGGCTGCCGAGGGGTAGCCCTTTAATCATTCGATTATGCTAAAGGAGGTACATATAGATGCAGTCTCATACCTCTGACTCCATTAAAATCCCTCCCGGATTTTGGACAGGATTAATTCAATTAGGGATAACCGCCCAAGATATAGCCAGTAAAGCAAGTCTTCCGCTGAGCCTTATCACAGAGTCAGAAGTCACCACAGCCCAATATTTCGCTATCTGGCAGGCATATTCTGATCTCATTGGAGATACTGCTGAAGGAATCATCAAGCTAGCAACTGTTTTTGAAACCACACAATATCCGCCGACTGTCTTAGCCACTTATCATGCTAAAGATTATCGTGACGCTCTAAACCGAATGGTGCGCTATAAACGAATGTGCCCTCCAGAAAGCTTGCATATCATCGAGGAGGGAGAGTTGTGTACAATCGAATTAAATTGGCAGCATCCCGAGTATTCCGGTCCACCTCTGCTGCTTGGCCTTACTCTGGCGTTTTTAGTGGAGCTTGGGCGGCGGGGAACTGGTATACCTATAACAGCACAGTTTGTAGAATTTTCACAACCCATAGGGAATTTACAGGTTCTTGAAGCTTATTTCGGCTGTCGAATTCAGATCGGTGCTGAGATTAACCGCTTAACACTACGACGAAGTGATTTGGAGCTGCCCTTTATCTCGTATAACGAAGAGTTGCTAGAGATTCTGACTCCCGTTTTAGATCGGACACTTGCAGAACAACAGAGCAGTCACTCAATAACTGAAAGGGTCAAATGGATTATGAAACGTTGCCTTAGCGGAGGTCAACCCGAGATTCAAACCGTTGCTAAAGAGCTAAGGATGAGTGCTCGTACCTTACAGCGGAGGCTTACTGGTGAAAATACGAGCTTCAAGCAATTACTGACAGAAGCTAGACATGAGCAGGCGCGAGCGTATTTAGCAGATCCTTCCCTCGATGTTAAAGAGGTGGCTTTCTTGATCGGATATGAAGATCAGAACTCGTTCTACCGTGCCTTCCGACTTTGGGAAGGAGATACTCCTTCAAATTGGCGTGTTAAACAAGAAGTTTGGCGCAAGACACTAGTTACTGAATAATCCCGGTAAGATAGTATAAATACTAGCCGGTGCACAGAACTGTTCTTGAGAAACTACTAATAAGCGCCGTATTAAAAGGAGAAATGAAATATGGATATGGGATTAAACAATAAGACAGCCTTAATTACAGGATCTACGAAAGGTATTGGTAAAGCCATCGCCTTTGAACTTGCCAACGAAGGTGTTAATGTACTCATAAATGGACGGAACTATGAAAAGGTAGAACAAACTGTAAATGAAATTAAATCGAAATTCCCGGCAACTTCTCCGCAGAATGCTACTGCCGATATTGTCGATATGGAGCAAAGAGAAGCTTTATTTGCTAAATACCCCAATATCGATATTTTAGTTAATAATATGGGGATTTATGAAATTATGAGCTATGAGGACGTTGACGATGTAATATTTGAAAAATACATCCGTACGAATGTTCTTGCTGCAAATGGGTTAACAAAATTTTATTTACCAAAAATGTTAAACAACAATTATGGTCGAGTGATCTTCATCGCCAGTGAAGAAGCAATAATGCCCTCAGCGAAAATGCCACAGTATGCAATGACAAAATCAATGCTATTATCTTTGTCAAAAAGCTTATCTAAATTAACAATAGGAACAGAAGTTACAGTCAATACTATCATGCCAGGACCAACACTTTCTGAAAATGTGCAGCAAATCATTGATGGGATGTACTCAGATGAAGAGTTAACTTTTTCAGAGAAAGAGAAAAAATTCATGACTACAAACTTACCGCAATCTGAAATACAGCGATTTATTAAACCTTATGAAATTGGCAGACTAGCAACATTTGTATGTAGTCCCTATGCCTCTGCATTTAAAGGTTCTCCGATCCGTATGGATGGGGGCATGGTTCCAACTATTTTCTAAATTTAGATATCGTACGATAAAAGCCACTCCTTAAGGAATGGCTTTTTCATTTGATAAGTTATTCACCAACCTCCGGTATAACAAAGGATACCAAAGTGCCTTCTCCTTGGTTGCTGTGAATCGAAAGGCCCTGACTATACAATTGCATCAGTCTTCGATGGGTATTGGCCAATCCGATGCCACTTTTAGCTTTCATGGTCGGTTCCAGCAACGACGCGAGCGTTCTATGATCCATACCTTGCCCATTATCCTCCACTTCGATTTTTACAGCATTGTTCAGACGTGTGATCCGAATATAAATGGTACCACCCTGTTGATGCTTGAGCAGACCATGCTTAACAGCATTTTCTACCAAGGGTTGGATGGACAGGGGAGGTAACAGGATATCAATGTCCGGATCTACTTGCCAAACAACGGATATTCGTTCTGCAAATCGTGTTTGTTCAATATACAAATAAGATTCTACCAGCTCTAGTTCATGAGAGAGGTTCACAAGTTCTCCGATATTTAAAAAGTCAAAGCTGATTCGCAAAAAGGAAGTAAAAGCAGTAATGAGCTCTTGCATCTTTTTAGTATCCATATCACTGAGTGCCGCAATAGAGTTTAACGTATTGAACAAAAAATGGGGTTGAATCTGTGCCTGTAGATAAGCTGCTTCAATACGCACCCTTTCATTAAACGATATTTTCATCGCTGTTAAGGCCCGAATGCGATATTTGAGTTCTACTGCATCCACCGGCTTGGTAACATAATCATTGGCACCGGAGTAGAATCCAGTGTAAATATCTTCAGGTTGACTGCGGGCAGTCAGTAATAGTATTGGGAGTTCATATAAGGAATAACGAGCGCGAACCTTTTGCGTTAATTCATATCCTGACATATGCGGCATCATTACATCACTGATAAGCAAATCCCAACTCTTTTTATCTAACCAATCCAGTGCCTCGTGGGCTGAGTTCACTGTCGTAATGAAATAAGGCTCATTTTCGAGAATCCCCTTTAGTACATTCAGATTAACAGGATCATCATCTACCACCAAAAGATTTACTTTTGCGTCTGTAAGGAGCGGCGGGATTTTTTCTGCGTGATGATTGGATTGCTCGGAAATCCCCCAGTCAGCCATCTGCTTATAAATCTCATCTGCTGTATACGTCGTTATAGGTTCAGCCTCTCTTACTATCTGGTCGCTATATGAACCAGCAAGGGGAAGAGCAAAACTGAAAGTTGAACCTTTGCCGGGCTCAGATTGTATGCGCAAGCTACCACCATGTAGTTCGACCAACTGCCTACTTATGCTTAAACCCAGCCCAATCCCACGTCCGTCATTTATTCCGTGAGGACCTTGCTCATAAGGGAGGAATACATGCTCCATAGTTTCTTTGGTCATGCCTACCCCGGTATCTGTCACATAGATAAAGACTTGACCGTCTTTTTCCTCAGCTGACACTGAAACAAGTCCTACTTCGGTGTATTTGAGCGCGTTGTGGACTAGATTTAATAAAACTTGTACCACTCTTTTCTCATCCGCAAGAACAGGTGGCATAGATTCTGGAATGCTCATGGATAACTGTACGGGTTTGCCTTCAATCATATATTGCAGCATACTAATGACTCCGGGGACCACCGATTGAACTGAAATAGGCTCCTGTTTCAAAATAACTCGATGCTCCTGAAGACGGACAACATCCAGTAAATCGCCAAGCATATGTGACATACGGCGGCTGATAGTAATCAGCAGCTCCATATCCTGCCGGCTACTCTCGTAGAGTCTATCCTTTTCCTTCGTTACTATATTTTGCGCGATATTCATAATCCCATGAAGCGGTGTTCTTAGCTCATGAGAAGTATTGGCGAGAAACTGATCTTTGAGTTTGTCTGCTTTTTTCAGCTGCTCATTTAGCTCCATGTTCTCTTTGGCATTCTGGAAATACTTTTTAAACCAATAAGCTGAGAAACCCACGATGGCAGCAATAATATCCAAAGGATAGTAGACTATCGAATAGTGTCCTTTACTATCCCACAAATTCCATAACAAATTAGAAACGATCGCCGCACCTGATAACAGCAGAAAAACAACATCCTTATCATCTTGTTTTTTGAACAATAAGCGAATCAAGCTATAAATCAACCAGATGAAGGGAATATACTGAAACACCTGAATGATTCCCCAATGAATCGATGTACTGACCAGATAAGCAGGAACGATAAATATAAATAAGGTATAAAGAAATAGACACCCAGTGTAAGCACGTAACCACTTGTTGCCTTCGGCGCCAGAGGTGAATTTCCTGAAAACAAGCAGAATAAAAAGGTTTTGCCATAAGAAAGCGATTAAACGGATTTTTAATGACCAAGTGTAATTAATCGGCAGCAATGAAAGAACTAAGTTGTCGTTTCGGGCTAAAAGGATTACGGCTACAGATAATGTCATTAACCCTACAAGAAAGAGAGCACGTTCTTTAGGGTTAAATAAGTATAGAATATAGGCATATAGCCCATGCAGCAGCAGGATGATTGCAGTAAGCATTTGAAATCCGACGGTATAAAAATTTGTCCGGTTAACCACTTCCTGAGAGCCAAAGAAAATAGGCCCGCTTATACCACCTCTATAGGGATGATCAAAGTTTGCTACATGAATAAGAACATCTATTACTGCCGTGTCTTTTGAAAAATAAGATGCTGTAAATGTGGTGGTTTTTGGTACATATGTATCGGCATTAAGAGCAATTTTCCCATTATTAAGAATAGGGGCGCCGTTAATTTCCACACTAGAGGCGGAATAAATTTGTTTGATCCACAATGCGACAGGCTGCTGAAGTGGATCTACTAAAATGCGCAGACGGTAAGTGCCATATCCATATGAAGATTTGTACTCGCTTCCTAAGGCTTGGCTCCAATTCCCAGGAACTTGAAGATATTGGAGCGGTTTTGGGATCGTAGCTGACTTGGACGAAACGAATTGCGAAGGATAGAAGCCCCATTCACCATCTAGTCTGATTAAGTTAGCTTTCTTCAGATCCTGCCCCCGTAAATCTAGTACCCCGTTGCTAATTACAGGAACATTATCAGAAACCTTAAAAAGGCTAATCCAAATGCAGCGTATGCCAAAGAGAATGCTGATAAAAAGTAGAATGATAGCCAGCTTATGTAGAATAGTATTATTTTTCATGTGAATATTATAGCAAATAATTCTAATCTAAAATCTAAAAAGGAGATTATTTATATAAGATGAGCAAATGTCAACAATGATCTTAACGGCCAGTATAGTTATAATTGATCTTTATAACCAATAACTTGTAAATATTGTTATTATTAGAGAGGGAGTTTTCAATGCTAAGAGGTCAAATATCTGCAATAGGTAATGCACTGAAATGAAAAGGAATGAACCAAATGCCTAAGGAAGAAGTGTTAAAAGGCGGTAATGTAAATCATATTGTCCGTATGGCGAACACTGTTCGCCGCCCTACGGGTTATTGGAGTCCGAATGTTCATGAACTACTCAAACATTTGGAACAACAGGGCTATGAGGGAGCACCAAAATTTCTCGGGATCGATGATTCCGGTCGTGAAATATTGACATTTATTTCCGGAGAAGTTCCAGGGGATAATTATCCGATACTTGAACCGTATATGTGGTCGGACGAAACGCTTGTGGGTTTGGCACATCTTATGCGTCGTTTCCATGATGCGACTACAGGGTTTAGGCCCAATACGGAGGACAGATGGCAGCTTAGCTATGCCGACGATGCCGAACACGAAGTGATCTGTCATAATGACGCAGCGTTGTATAATATTGTTTTTCAAAAAGAGGCTCCTGTGGCGCTGATTGACTTTGACATGGCAGGCCCAGGTCCGCGTATATGGGACATTGCGTACACCTTGTACACATCTGTTCCACTTGCGAGTTTCGCACCGGACCATACTTCTGGAACCACAGTAGCATACCAATATGAAATACATGCCGTAGAGCGACGTCGGCGAATTCATTTGTTTTTTGAAGCTTATGGAATTCCCGTCCCAAATAATCTGCGACAGTGGATTATACAACGTTTGATAGTACTGTGTGATACATTGAGAAATGGTGCTGCTGATGGGAATCCTGCCTTTCAGAAAATGGTAGACGAGGGTCACTTGGCCCACTATGAAAGTGAGATTCGGTTTGTAACAGATCATTTCGAAGATTGGATATAAAAATCGGATATTCCGCTCATGGACAGGATCATTGAATAAAATTAAAAAAGTATACCATTAGAATTGAGGTCTGAGAATGAGTGTAAAACGAATTGTCACAAATATAAAAACGCAGAAAGTTTCGGCAGCAAAAAGCTTTTACCAGGACGTACTCGAGCTTGATTTATTGATGGATCATGGTTGGATTGAAACATACGGCTTACCCGGAAAGGAAAACATTCAAATAAGCTTTGCCTCACAGGGCGGCTCCAATACGCCTACTCCTGATCTATCGATTGAAGTTGATGATGTCGATGTGGTGTTTGAACGAATGAAAAGTGCTGGATATAAGATAGAATATGGACCTGTTGATGAGCCTTGGGGAGTTCGGCGATTCTATGTCCGCGATCCATTTGGCAAACTTATCAATATCCTTGCTCATGGACATTAGATAAGCAGTCACGGCGTGCATAAATCTAGATTGTTAATCTAACGGAATCAACTCCGTCCTTTAAGGGACGGAGTTTTTTGCGTACTTATAAATGATTTTAAGGAAGCATGATTATGTCCCTCAAAAAACTAGCTTCCTCAATAGTATTTCACATATTTCATAAGGTCAGCGATCCCTAAAAACTGCTTCATTAATTGGCTATTTAATTTTTGAAGCGCAAGCTCGAAGGATATTTCAACTTTTTTATAGTTTTGTGTCTCTATTTCTTTCAGGAGTTGTTTCATGTTCTCGATATAATACACGGTCTTCCTTAAACTGCTGATCAGTATAATCTTTCTTAATTCCGTTAGAGTATAGAGCCTATAGCCGTTGTCTTTGTTTCTGTTAGAAGTAATAAGGCATTCTTGTTCCCAATGTCGAATGGCTGAAGGCTTAACGCCTGCCATTTGTGCAACCTCACCAATAGTCATTGCATTTGTTACCTCTAAATCTTTGTATTTTGATAAATCTGCGTTTCGGAACATGCGTAACACTTCCTCTAACCTAAGCTTTTCTAATTGTGTATTATGCTGTTCTTGATTGATTGTCCAAAGTGCATGTTCAATTTGCCCGGCTTTAATCTTTCTCATCACATCGTACACCGCTGGAATCTCATATCCTTGCAAAAGGGCACGAATCGTTATAAAAGCTTGAACATGGATGGATGTGTAACATCTGCGATTGCTAGCAGTCCTCGGGACATCGGGAACTAAGTCTTGATCTTCGTATCTTCTTAACGTAGTAGTACTTACATTTAATTTCTTAGCTATCATTGTAGGTGTGTAAATATCATCCATAGTCGCTATCGCCCCATACATTAAAGTAAAACCTTCAAGTGCTACAACAACATTAAAACTAATTTATCAAGATATAACAAGGCTTAGAATGGGATAAACCGAAAGATTGCATGAATGTTATATGATATTTTTATAAAACAGTAAGGAGAGGATTGTTTGAAAAAGAATATACGATTATCAAATCAATCAACAATAGAAGTAGGATTAACGGGTGTCTCAGATCGCCCAACCATTATGTTACCTATCGCTAAAAAATCTGTGTACAATCAGGAGGCAGACAATCTAAAGCTATGGGGCGTAGATCCTGAATTAGGTAAACACTTTGTTGAAGGTCTCGCGGATACGTTTCAAGTGCTTTATTTTGATTATGAGGGTTATCTCTTTCAACATCCAGTCGACAACTTAACCGCAGAGCATATTGTGAAGGATTTACTCCTCATTGCTGATGAAATGAACGTTAAGAACTTCAGCTACTATGGTTATTCTTGGCTAGCTCTAATTGGACTACAATTGGCTGTCAGAACAAATCGTCTGGAAAGCTTGGTCATGGGAGGTTTTCCGCCTTATAATGGTCCCTATCAAGAGATGATGATTGTAACTCACAAAACACATACCCAAGCTTTGAATAATCAAAATGAGGCAGCTGAAAAAAGCTCTTTTGAAACAGAGAATCCAGATGAGATAGACTGGGACAACATCAAGGTATCTATAGATACCCGTGTAACAGCTCAATTTGTTGCCTTATACGAAAGCATCACTGCTTTTGACGATCGTAGTATTCACCATTTGCTTAGTCTTCCTAAATTAGCTTTTGCAGGAGAAAATGATACTATCGTATATGGTGAGAATTTTGGGAATGTTACCGTTGATATTGCTGGGATATTAAAGAAGAATACGACGAAGCTGTGTGATTTAGGTTGGGATGTTGAAATCCTAACGGGAACCCAAATGGATCATACAAAAGCGATGCAACCAGCTGTGGTTTTACCATTGATTAAGCCTTGGTTTATAAAAACAATTATAAATACGGACTAGACTGTAAATTGAGCATTTTTACCCCAGCTGTAAATGAGGATCAATCAATTCGGGCGGAACAGCAAACGGAAAAGGAAATATTATTGATGATAGCCAAAGGTGGAGAAGAACTTGGGCATTTGGTCGTATCGAGTACGATGGGACAAGAGTGTGCTCAGACCTTTCAGAGTAATTACTCTATTATCTACAGACAGGGAGATCAGGACAAAGTCTTAATGGAACTACCCATTTACTCGACCATCCACCAGTTGGAGCAGGTACACTGGAAGAAGATGCTAAAGATATCTATTACAAAATAGAATTTCACAATAAACGGTTAGTGGTTGATTAGCATGATTTGAACAAAAAGAAGGTCAGTCCACGAAATTGCGGAGCGATTATGCTTCTATCATGAAGCTGTGGATGCTTTGTATGTTGATGGCGTTCAATGGTCACTTCACACAGAAGACCGATTGCCTTATCGGGGCAGTACTGCCCTATAGAAAGGTGCTGCAAATCATCTATTGTTCTTATTTATATATTGGCCGGTGTTGCCCTTTAAAGGGTACCCCGGCTTTTTTTATAGGCACTTTGGTCGATGAAGATGACTTAAGAATCAAAAGGATAAGATCACACGTCATATTATTGGCATTGAATGTCGAAGCTTATGAAGACATAAAATGATTTCCCGCACTATTACATAAGAATAAAACTTTTTTTGCAACCAAAACCCTTCTTTACTTACTTTATAAGTGAGGCCTTAATCAAACTGAACGGAAGTGATGGAGTGGAAGATAGTGAAATCATACAGCTGTACTTTGCGCGTAATGAAACAGCAATAGAAGAAACATCCAAAAAATATAGAAATTATTGTACTAAGATCGCTCATAACATTCTGTCTAATTTAGAAGATTCGGAAGAATGCGTGAACGATACCTTTCTAGGAGCATGGGAAGCGATACCGCCGAAGACGCCTGCTAAGCTCTCATCTTTTTTGGGGAGGATCACCCGGAATATCGCATTAAATAAATACGATTATTACATGGCCAAAAAGCGGAATAAAACATTCGATACGATTCTTGATGAATTAAATGATTGTTTATTCTCGCCAGACAATGTTGAAAGTCAATACGAGGAAGAACAAATGGCTGAATCCATAAGCAATTTCCTTCTGAAAATTAACGAAGATCATCGGAATATCTTCCTGAGACGTTACTGGTACTCCGATTCTTTGGCTGATATCGCAACGCGATTTTCAATAAGTGAGAGTAATACGAAATCTATCCTTTTTAGAACACGAAAAAAACTCCAATTATACCTTATGAAAGAGGGTTATATCCTATGAATAATAAAGATCTATTTAAGACTATTGGTTATGTAGACGGCAATCTGGTGGAGAAGGCCAACACGGCGAGGCGCACTAAAAAGAGAACATTTGCGAAGTGGGGATCATTGGCCGCTTGTGCTGCATTGGTGTTAGGAGTGGCTGTTTACACATCTCCTTTGAAGCCATCGTTTACTAATTCACCACAAATCTCGCAGCAAACGCCAGTCTCAGCTCCCAACGGAGTTCGGAAGATTTTAAATTACAATGGATTTCGTTATGCATTCGTGGGTGATGGTGCTCAGTTTAAGTTCACAGGAATGAAGCCTGAAAAGTCACTTGGAAGCATAGATTTTGATATCAACCAAGAGATCGGGAAGGACGATGGAAGTAAAGATGTAGAAAAGGATTATGCATCTACGTTCGCAGTCGGAGGTAAGCTATATGAAATCCCGCCGTACCCATCCCAATTCCGTATTGCTGTTAAGTATGAGGGACATTATTATTTGGCAGAAATCGTGGCGAAGACAAACGATTCTATAATGACAGCTAAGGAATATCTAGATATGTCTAATCTAAAAGAGCATGCAAAAGAAATCCATGTTCTTAATCATGTAGGGAATGACGTGTTAAAGAAAATGACGGATCATGCCTCTGTGGAATCTTTCATTGATGGGCTCTATAGCGCAAAAACAGCTGATTTAAGCAATAAAGAATACGAAGCTATTGCCCAGGCGCAGTCCCAAGGAAAATCGTATCAGCTAAAGTTCAATCTTAACGATGGAACCTATATGGGCATGTATATCATTCCTGAATTAAAAGTCGTATCTATGGGAGATGCTTACTATCAATTGCCTGATCTCTTCTTTGATCAATCCGGAGAACTTTTTTCCGGGCTTACACAAGATGTGTTGCCGCTTTACTAAACTTAAGAAGATTTGATTATGCTTAATAAAAAAGTAACGATTTCTAACAAGTTAAAACAAAGGCATCGAATCCACAGATTCGATGCCTTTGTTTTAGAGTAGAGTACAATTACCCAGATTGTGCGTTAGCCCTCACCCACTAATAGTCATTTGCGTATTACTAATACGAACAAAATGGTTACTAAATTTTCAATAATAGATGTATGTCATTTAAGTATGCAATTGAAAATGTTCAGTTGAGGAAGGAGATTAAGCTATATGGCTGCAACCATTACTGGAACAGTGTTTAATGATTTAAATCATAATGGGCAGTTTAATCCTGGTGAACCCGGGATTCCGAATGTTAGTGTTGTTCTATATAGTAATTCGTGTGGAACCTGTGTTTCTACGCTAACGAATGTCAATGGAGTTTATAGTTTTCCAATTACCGTTGCGGGAAGTTATTTCGTTTATGAGACGGTTACAGATTCGGGTGCTTCTTGTCCGCCAACTACTTTTTCGCAGCCAAGTGGATTTACAATGTCAAATGGGCCAAGAAAACTGACCGTAACCATTACAAAGTCTCAAATCAGCAATAATGCAACTGTAGCCAATCAGAACTTTAGCCATGATACTACAAATAATCCCTTAAGCTGTAATACAACAATGATTCAATTTGCAGGAAGACCTTCCGTTTGGTATTACCTCAATGTTGTAACAGGTGCAACCGTTATTCAAGGAACGGTTAGTCCACCTGTAGATATAAATGCAATCGGATATAATCCACTGGATAACTATATTTATGGATATGATCAGCTTAATAATAATCTCGTTCGAGTAGATAACAGTGGAAACGTCACTACATTATTTCCACTGCCACCCGGATTTCCCTCCGACAGCTATACCACCGGAACCTTTGATTTGAATGGTTTCTTTTATATTTTTGTTAATAAAGAATCTCGATTTTATGTAATTGATCTCCGGCCAAACGCTTCTACTTATTTGAAGCTGGTAAACCCAGCCAATGAATTTTCCGAGCAAACCAGCAACTTTGGCGTTCCCTTGAGCTCGGCTCTAAATGTCAGCGGCTGGGTTTATAATAGCTCGGATAGTCGTCTATATGGCATCACACCAACAGGTTTGATGGAAAGAGTAAATCCTGCTACGGGTGCGATTACAAATTTAACGACAACCCCACGTAGCGCTGGACCGTTCGGAGCAGCGGCGATCGATTTTAACCATAATATTTATGCAATTTCTAATAGTACGGGTAATATCTATCGATACACCATCGTTGGCAACACGGCTACGGCAACCCTATTCTCTAACACGGCAACTACTTCATTTAATGATGCTACCTTATGTCCTCAAGCTGTAATTAATTTGGACGTTAGTGACACTTCAGATACTGTAGCAGGAAATGGACTTGTCCTCGGGACACAAATAACATCAGAGCTCGACGCGGATCAGAATTCTACTGTAACGGGTGACGATATTTCGAAGGGGATTCAGATCGATGGACTTTCAGTTCCTCTCACAACACTTTCGGTAAGTGCCACCAGTTACACACTTCTTGCAACAGTGACCAATACAATCGGAAGTACAGCTAACTTATACGGATGGCTAGACTTTAACACAAACGGCATCTTTCAAGGTAATGAAGCGGCTCCGGTTCAGGTGGTATCTTCCCGGCCCGGAACACAAATTGTACCGTTAACCTTTACATTACCCCCTGGAGTAATTCTGGCGCCTACGCAAACTTTTGTCAGACTCAAATTTACGACGGATACGCTAGTGAACCAAAATATATCTCCGACAGCAGTGGATACAAGAAGCTTGGGAGCGGCATCTGACGGAGAGGTAGAAGATCATATTCTTGAGGTTAATAACATAGCAGATTTATTGGTAGACAAATCGAATACTCCTATTCCTGTTTTTCCGGGTCAAGAGCTGGAGTACTACATTAAAGTTATAAATAACGGACCGGATGCCGCTTTAAATGTTTTGTTAACCGATCTGATTCCACCGGAAGTCCTTAATCCAGAATACAGTCTAAACGGGGGAGCAACTTTCCTAGCATGGACTGGAAGCATAGGCTTGGGAACATTGCCAGCAAATGAATCCATTCCAGTTCTGATACGCGGGACGGTTAGCGATACTGCAGTGGGGACGATTATCAACACGGCAATCATTAGCAGTACTACTGAAGCCCCGGATCCAATAAATAACACATCGACTTCCTTTGCAACGGTGAATCAATCAGCAGATGTATCCGTAATCGAATTAGCAGATCCAACACTTGCCGTCCCAGGAGATTTATTGACATATTCGATCATTGTGTCAAATGCTGGACCATCATTAGCAGAGAATGTAATGTTAGTCGATGCCGTACCAAGTCAAATGACGAATCCAGAATTCTCTGTAGATGGAGGCATTACCTTTAATCCGTGGGACGGTTCTTATAACATAGGAACATTAATCAACGGGAATACAGTTATAATAATACTTCAAGGAATAGTATCTCATTCATCCGTTGGAACGATTATTAATACAACAGCGATTAATTCCACAACACCCGATCCTGAACTGTCTAATAACACTTCGACATCCGTTACTCCGATTATGAATTTGGCTGATCTTACCGTTGAGAAAACAGTAATCTCTTCTTCAGTCACCGCAGATCAAGTACTTACTCCCACTATTTTTACGGCCATTGCAGAACCTTCTAATGCGGAAAATGTTACCTTAACGGAGGGGAGGACAACAAACCCTTCTGCAGTTTCGCCGAATATCAAAGAAGCTGACCCGGATCTGTTCAATACTGTGAGCGTTACTAATGACGACCCATCGGATACCGAGGGGGTTATGTTAATCGATGCTGATCCTAGTAAAATCATTAACCCGGAACGCTCTAAAGAGTCTGTTACAGGAAACATTACGAATACGGTGATCGAAAGTTTAACTGCACCAGATCCAGATTCAACGAACAACACGTCAAGGACCGGTGCCCCAGTGAATGCATCATCGGATCTTTCTATCGTTAAAACAACGAGCTCGAGTACCGTTATTTCAGGACAATTGCTCACCTATAACTTGCTGGTAACGAATGAAGGTCCATCTGATGCTGATAATGTGGTAGTTACAAATAGTGTGCCAAATCAGCTTATCAACGTAGAGTTTTCAATCGATGGAGGAAGGGCCTTTAATCCATGGTCGGGTTCCTATACGATCGGCACATTGGGAAACAGCTTTGGACTTACAATAATTATTCGAGGGACAGTTATCAATGAAGCGGTGGATACAATTACAAATACCGCAATCGTTAGCTCGACAACACCAGACCCGGATCCAACGAACAACACGTCAACCATCGTTATCCCGGTAAATGCATCTTCCGAGCTCTCTTTCGTTAAAATATCGAATGCGAATTCATCAGATTTAAATCTATCGAATAACACATCAACAATCAGTACTCCAATCAACATTTCGGCGGATCTTTCAGTTGTAAAAACAGCGAGTCCAAATCCCGTAGCTCCCGGCCAACCCCTCACGTATACCGTTGTCGTGTCTAACACTGGACCGTCCAACGCTGAGAATGTAACTTTAATTGATGCGGTGTCTAATGTGCTTTCAAACGTAGAATTTTCTACGAATGAAGGAACGACCTTCGCTCCTTGGGGCGGCTCCTTGAGTATAGGCGCATTGTCAAATGGCGCTTCCAATACGATATTAATTAGAGGCATCGTGAACACTTTCTCTAGTGGACCAGTATCCAATACGGCAATCGTAAGTACCACAACAACGGATCTAAATCCTGCTAATAATACATCAACGGTTACGGTCAATATTATCGGAACAGCGAATGTATCCATTGTCAAATTTGGATGTGCGGACCGAGCTTGCCCGGGTCAGTTGATCAGCTATACATTAGTAGTATCTAATGCAGGACCTTCGAATGCAGAAAATGTAACTTTAACAGATATTGTTTCAAGTATGCTTAGAAATGTCGAGTTCTCTACGAATGGTGGATTGAACTATTCACCTTGGAGCGGTTCTTACGCATTAGGAACACTGGCTAACGGATCATCAGTCACGGTTATAATTAGAGGGAAAATAAGCTCTTTCGCAGAGGATATGATCTCTAATACGGCAACAGTGAGTGCATCAACACCAGATCCGGTACCAACCAATAATTCCTCGACATTCGTTATTCATATTCAGAAAGGCGAAGAATGCCAAAAGTGCGGTAAAGATCATAAATGTGATTCATGTAAAAACATCCGTAAACCTCACAAAATAAAGAGATGTAAAAAATGTACGAAAACTCATAAATGCGATAAATGCAGAAGAGCAGCGCAGAAACGAAAAAATCGTTCTCGAAAGGCTTTAAAATTGAAACGTAAATAATTAGAAGCGGGTACCCCATGATGGAGGTATCCGCTTATTTGTGTGTCTAATCTATTTATAGCGTTTAAGGGTAAATTGAAAGATCGTTCCCTTTCCTTCATGGATTGAATCTAACAAAACATTGTGGCATAAAAATATCATCCTCATTGAGATATCGAATCTTAATCAGATAAGTAAAAGAACTGTTAATGGAAGGAATAGGAATCTTGACACGACACCATTTGGTGTCCTATAATCAAATAGACACCAAATGGTGTCCAATTACGTGCTGATGAAGTATAATCAGTAACACTACAGGTAATATTACGGAAAAGGTGGGGGTGGTTTTGAACGATAATAGTCAAGTGAGAGATGTATATGACGCAGTTGCAGATCCAACAAGGCGAAAATTACTTCAAATCTTGGCTGATGTTGATGAAATACCCCTACATGAAATCACGATTCATTTTGAAATGGGTCGTACAGCAGTTTCTAAGCACTTGTCTATTCTTAAAGATGCTAATCTTGTAGTTGCTCGAAAGGTTGGTAGAGAAACGAGGTATCGTTTGAATGCCAATCCATTAAAAGAAATTCGGGATTGGGTATCTTTTTACGAAGGCTTCTGGAAAGAAAGAATCGATAAACTAAAACTTTTATTGGAGGAAGAATAATGAAACCGGATGTATCCTTAGATTATCAATTTACAAGCTCCATCGAGAAGGTATGGAACGCTTTGACGGATTCAGATACACTTGCGAAATGGATTTGGAGCAATGACTTTAAGCCAGTCGTAGGGCATAAATTTCAATTTCGTGCAGAGCCAAATGAATGGTGGGATGGTATTGTAGATTGCGAGGTTCTCGTTGTAGATGAGCCACATACATTATCCTATACTTGGCATAGTGCTGGAGAAGGTACAACAGTTACTTGGACTTTGAGCAAAGAGGAAGATGGTAAGGTTCATCTGCACCTTGCTCAATCTGGATTTAGTGAGGAGACCAAAGCTCGCCAAGGCGCTATCGAGGGAGCTAAATATGCTTGGGCGAATATGGGCAGTCAGCTTGAAAAAGTTTTAGCAGAACTGTAATTTCAAGAATAGGGCGCTTTTCTGAAACACGGAAAGTGCCCTTTTTAATGGGATAAATCATGGCAATACTACATGAAGAGAATGGAGATGAGATGATACCACTATGAAAATAAACCGATTAATTGCGAACAATATTAATAAGTTAGATGCAGTACTACCAGTAGATCAATCCCTAGGGATTGCTGGTTTGTCCGGTTCTGGTAAAACTACTTTTTGTCAAACCATCGGTGAAGAATCCAAGAAGCGTCTCGTTTCTTTATTGCCAAAGGCAGAATATCAGTATTTATTCCCTAACATTATGGAAACTAATTTCAGTGCGATCCAGATGGAAGAAATGCCGCTTGTACTTTTTCTAGGGAGATCATCCATTTCTTCTAATCCTCGATCAACTATTGGCACACATACGGGTGTGTTTACAGAGATTCGTGTTGCGATTGCTGAACAATATAACCTATCACCAGAGGTTTTTTCATTTAATAATGAACTAGGCTGGTGTCCAGATTGTAAAGGTCGAGGAACTACTAAAAATATCGAATGTAAAAAGTGTAAGGGGAAGCGCTATAATCAAGAAACTGAACAATACAAAATGAAGTTATTGAATCAAGACATGAGTATTTCTGATATCAACGATTTAAGTGTCGAAACCATTTTATCTCTAGCAGAAGTGCTGAACATTAGTGAAGGTAAACAAAACATTCTAAAAAACATTATCCATATGAATATTGGTTATTTAACCTTAAATCGGATTATGGGTACTTTGTCAGGTGGAGAGTTAACACGACTTTACTTAGCTGAATTTATGGCAACCAGTGAAAACACCGTAATTATCATAGATGAAATCTCTGTGGGTCTGGATCACCAAACCCTTTTGAAAATATTAGAACAGATTAAACAATTAGGCTTTAAGAATCAAATTTGGCTTATTGATCATTCGGACACGGTATTAGACATAACGGACGATCAATTGTTCTTCGGACCAGGTAGTGGGAAATATGGCGGGAAAATCGTTGAAGAATCACCACGTCCTGCGCCGATCAATGGGGAGGTAAATCAGGCTACACCCACTGAATACTATCATTTTCATGATCTTTTCTGTCGTAATATTCAAATGGCTGAAATTCAGATCCCCCGAAATAGACTTGTAACATTCACTGGTGAATCTGGATGTGGTAAGTCTACACTGGTCAATGAGTGTATGTCCAAAGATTTTGTTACGCGATATCCCAAAGATAAGCTGGTCATTGTGGGGCAAGATCGAAACCAATCGATTACCAGTCGGTCGACCGTTGCAACTTTTCTAGATATTAAAAGAAAACTCACTAAATACAGTGAAGAGATTGATGATATTTTTCAGCGCTCGATTGAAGATATTATTGATGAATTGCCAAATGAAGACATTGCTCATAAACGCTTAAGTTTATTGATCAAGCTAGGCCTTGGTTATTTGACGTTGGAAAGAAAAACACAGTCTTTATCAACAGGTGAATTTCAATGTGTCCATTTAGTTTCTGAGCTATTCGCGGGTTCAAGAAATCCGAATACGCTATTCATCTTTGACGAGCCTTCCAAAGGGTTATCACAAAATATTCTAAATCAATTCATTGATAGCATTAGAGTTATTCTTCAAGATGAAACTGTATCCATTATGATGATTGAACATAACTCGTATATGCTGGAAAACTCTGATTTTATCGTTGATTTTGGCAAAAGACAGCTTGAACCCGTGGAGCATCTCGATGTTGTCAGCCATGAAGAATATTATCGTCAACACAACAATGAAACGCCTGTCGCTCCATTGCAGATTTCTTCAACACTGCGTCAAGAAAATGGTGTTAACTACTTAAAAGATGATCAAATTGCCTATTTTAAAAATGCTGATAATATCTATAAAGGCGGCATCTTAAAAAGCTTATCCTCTATGGCGCGTTTGATTTATGGTGAATACGAATCGGATACCATTGCACCTGTCATCGCTATTGATCTAGAACGCCACTTATATAGTCAATATACTTTTCTGTATGAGATTGGTGGCTTGATTAACCATATTGTAACGGCGCATCCCACCAATAAAGATACGAGTAGCTTCGATTTCTATTATCAAGACAATCATTGTCCATGCTGTAAGGGACGTCGAGTCGTTGAAAAGTTTGATTTTGAAGTTGTCCTTCAGGACAAAAATGTACCGTTTTGGGAGGGCTTATTGCATCCAGATGCAATGGATATCCTAAAATTCTATCAATTCCCCAAAATAAAATTCATCTTTGAAGAGATTAAGAATGAACTCGGACATGATCTCGGCAAAAGTTATAATGAGATGACGGATGCAGAAAAGCATACTTTTTGGTACGGGTATTGGGAAAAGTCATTTTATGATAAGGCAAGCAAAGCAACGAGGACTTGGGAAGGCTTTAATTACATCATTGGGAACTACATGGTGATATCGAAGGCGATTATTAAAGAGCATATCAAACAATCTAAAATAATGATTACCTGTCCAATCTGTCAAGGAACCGTACTTAATCATCATAAGAAGCTAAAGTTTGGTGACACGGATATTCGTGAGATCATTGGACAGCCTCTCGAACAAGTGATTAGAACTGTTGGTGAATTACCGGCACTCCAAAAAATGAAAGCCATTGTCGGCGGCGATATGCTTCTGACAGAGGAAGTCTCTCTTTTACCATGGGAAACACAAGTTGCTCTGAAAATGCTTGAACTAGAGCTGGCAAGCTTTGCACACTATGAAATGGTGTTGCAAAATGCTTTGCCTTTCTGGGGAATAATTAGCAATAGTATAGAATCCATCAGCATAAATAATCGAATCACCATTTGTGATTTTGACAATATCACCGAAACAAGAGAAAACATCATTGATAAGTATTTCACGAATGGAAAATACAAAAAGCTGACCTATGTTTATGAAGCGTTTGGTTACAAAAAACTGGTCACTCTAATTAATAAGATAAAAGCTAGTCAACCATGTCCATTCTGTAAAGGAAAGAAAGTTATATCAGAAGATGGACTCCACGATGGCGTTTATAAGTTAACGATTCCATGTGTTAGTTGTTATGCAAGTGGAATTAATGATGAGGGCCGGAAGGAAACCGTTGAAGGTATTAATGTTCAGACCTGGCTAACAGGCAATGTAAGTGATGTTGTGTCTGAAGGCTCAAATATTGGAGCAGTGGCAGATATTCCAATTTTCAATCGTATTCGTGAGTTGAACAAACAAGAAATGTTGGCCGTTTATCAATATCTTGAAGAAAATAATTAATAAAAGCCCAACTTCTCTATTGGTTTACGGAGAAGTTGGGCTTTTGGGTTTAGAAACTTAGGATAGGTTATTATCCAATAAAATTTCCAATTGTTTTTCCATAACGTCAGGTGGATAAGGCATTTGGTTTGTAAACCACCATTCCACGATCCCTACATACGCTGGTGCAATAAACTGAAGAATAACGTCTTCGTATAACCCCTGTTTTTTCCCCTCTGACATCTCCCATTCACTCTTGATATCCTCGATGACAAACTCAAGAAACCGACTCCGAAAGAAGGGAGCTCCTTTACTAGATAACATCGCTGAAAAAAATAAATAATTATGTTCGAAATATTCAAACCAGGTCAACTTACGATGTGCTGAGCTTATTTCCGATTCTGAACTGCAGGATTCTCTAAGTTCATTGATATGTTCCTCAATTAACTTATCTAATAAATCATATTTATCCTCGTAATGCAGATAGATTGTTCTTCGACTAACATCCGCTCTGTCAGAAATATCTTTTAGCGTTATAGCATCGAATTTTTTTTCAGACATCAGTTCAGTCATTGCTTTTTTTATGGCTGCCTGAGATTTAAGAATTCTTCTATCAACCTTTGTCACGTAGAGTCACCAAACTTTCTTGCAGATAATAAACAGATCAAAGCAATGTGTGAATTATTACACGGATCACGGATATTTGCTAATTGAAGAAACTTAACTCATCAATAATAATACACATGAGAGTAATAATTCACCAGCGTTTACTTTCGAGCATAAAAAATATATATAGGTAAGGGGTTAATATGGCAAAACAAAATCATTTGTATTTACTTATTCTAGTTATAGGAGTCTTCGGCATCCTAACAACTGAAATGGGGGTAATAGGAATGTTACCTCAAATAGCAGATAACTATCATGTTTCAGTGTCCAAAGCAGGGCTGTTAGTTAGTCTCTTTGCACTTGCTGTTTCGATTGCTGGTCCTACGATGCCGTTATTATTCTCAAGTTTAAACCGGAAAAAAGTCATGTTGCTTGTACTTGGTATTTTTATTCTTGGGAATATCATTTCCATTTTCACATCAAACTTTAATGTGCTGTTAATTGCTCGTGTGATTCCAGCCTTTTTTCATCCAGTTTATTGTTCGTTGGCTTTGATAGTAGCTGCTACTTCAGTCAGTAAGGAAGAAGCTCCAAAAGCTGTTTCTAAAGTCATGTTCGGCGTGACAGGAGGTATGGTTCTTGGTGTACCCATCACTAATTATATTGCTAGTCAAAGTTCTGTAGATATGGCGATGTTATTCTTTACAATCGTAAACGCCCTAGTATTCATAGCGACGTTATTATTTGTACCCTCTATGCCAGTGAAGGAAAGGCTTTCATACGGATCTCAAATAAGCGTATTAAAAAAGCCGATGGTTTGGTTAGCCATTATTGCGGTCGTACTTATTGGATCAGCAACAGCTAGTGTTAATAGTTACATCGCAGAGTATCTGGAGACCATTACACATATTTCAGGGAAGACGTTAAGCTTAGTGTTATTGTTATATGGTTTAGCCAGCTTGGTCGGAAACTTTGCAGGGGGAAGATTACTCTTTAAAAATGCGATAAGAACAGTCATAACATTTCCAATTATATTAGGAATCATTTATCTATTATCATTAGTAACGGGTTCGTCCACAGGACCTATGATCATAACAGTTTTGTTATGGGGTTTGTTCTATGCAATAGGTAATCTGATCAGTCAATACTGGATTACATCCGCAGTTCCAGAGGCCCCTGATTTTGCTAATGGGTTGTTCCTATCCTGTGGGAACTTAGGAATAACCATAGGTACAGCAGTGGGCGGATTATTTATATCAGGAATGGGTACACAGTACATCGTTATAGGAGGAGCGTTATTTTTGGCATTGAGTTTATTCACGATTTTTCTGAGAATTTACTTTTTTAATCCTGCTAAGCAGTAGTTAAGACAGCCATTAGAACAAGAAAAATGAATCGAGTCCATAGACCCGATGCATTATTTTATAATTGTTCATAAAGCTTCCCATCAACGGGTTTATATCCTGGGGCAATAGCTAATTTCCCGATAGGTGGGTTGTTCATCTGCCACTCCTTTTGCAGAAGGAAGAAACAATCTTTTTCAAAATGAAGTATTAATTTCAATCGCTGAAAAACATCAGAAATCCGTTGCTCAAGTAGTTTTACGTTGGTTAACCCAAAGAGGTGTGATTGCCATTCCAAAATCTACTAATAAAAGACGAATCATCGAAACTTTAATATTTTTGACTTCAAATTAAACCAAGAAGATTTGGAAAGAATAGCTGCGTTAGATACGAAACAGAGTGTATTCTTTTCGCATAACGACCCCCAAATCGTAGAAGAGCTTGCTAAACATAAATTTTGATATTTAATGCTCATATAGCACGTCAAGGGATGTTCCAAAAGCCATGAAAAGGCTGCTGGGGCACCCTTTTTTTGACCTAATCTAACCCCTTGCGATATGAAGTTGTTTTGATACAGTGATGTCTTATTATTGAAATAAGCTTTGAATGACTAAATCGTCACCTTCTGTGTCACTGGAAAGTCACTTTGGAGAGCTATACTGATTCCATCGACATATGGAAGGAATTGTGAAGTGATTATGGGAGTTAAATTGCGCAAAATTCTTGTTATTGGAACTAATTTGTATACGCTTTTGATCATATATTTTTTGTTTCTTGCTTTCAATAGAGTAGAGCATGCAACAAGCCAGTATGGATACACGTTTATGTTGATTCCAGAAAATGTTCCACTTCGTTTTCCCAATCTCACTGACCTATCCTTTTCTTGGATTTATAACTTTGGGAACATCGCTGCCTTTATTCCTTTTGGCGTATTATTTCCCTTGTTGTATCGTACTCATTTTAAAAAGTTTATTTGTTTGTTTATCTTAACGATTTTTGTGTTGGAGACTCTTCAAGCTTTAACTTTTTTAGGTTCCTTTGATGTAGATGATGTCATTTCCAATACGTTAGGAGCAATGATCGGATTTTGCGCCTATAAGATAGGATTTATTTCAAAAATCACTTGGAAATCACTTATTAAATCGGCTTTAACTGTTGTTGTTCTATTGATTGGAATCATGGGAATCTCTGAGATCATTGATGTAACTCTAGAGAAAAGTGAAAGACCTATACAGGGATTACAAACACTGAAACAACTTACTGGAAGTATGCCCATCACGCATGATCTTCCCAGCTTCACTATTGCAGGTGAAAAAATCCCACCAAAATTGAACTTGTATAACAGTGAGGGGAAAGAAATTAAAGAATACAAATACACTTTGGATGATAAAAAAGAGGTGTTGCTATATTACAACTTCGGTTTCCCTGATCATGTTGATTCTAATAGTGAACTCATTATTGCAGTTGATGGTAACGTAATGCTTCAATCGACTGAACAATATAGTCCACAAGCTGAGCTTATAAATACAGCGTTAGTTACCGTAAGCGAAATAACCATTACCCTCAAAGGGAATGTGAAGCTATGGGATGTAGGATTCAGTGAAATGAAACACTGGTGGGAATGAGGAGTTAACCCTTCGTTAATTTTATTAACGGAGGGTTTGTTTTGCTGATCAACTCATATACATATTCCGGTATACAGCAGGGGTGAGGTTTTCGAACCGTTTGAATGTTTTAATAAAATAACCAGTATCACAAAATCCTAAATCATCGCTCACTTGATTAATAGGTGCGTCTGTGGTTTCCAGCAACTGCTTGGCCCATTCAATTTTGAGCCTAGCAACGAAGAGGGAGAAGTTCTCACCTGTTTCTTTTGTAAATATGCGACTGAAATAACTAGGGCTGATATGACAAAGCTTGGCCATTTCTTTTAGGCTGAAATTTTCATTTTTGTGAGCATAGATGTAATCGAACGCAGGCTGAAGCACTGAATTTGTAGAGATGAACCTTTGAGCCCCATTTTTCAATTTGGTCTGGATGAGCGCCCCTGACAGTTCTTGCTGGATAGATTGGATTTTGCGATACGCACGGTCTGTCTCGTCAAAGGTTTCTGCTGAAGCAGTTGTGTCAATATTTGAGGTCAGCACTCTTTTGTACAAATCAACTGTGGTACGTTTCTGAATGGCTTCTTCTACGATATAGGTGCTCAACTGAAGCAGCAGATCAACGCACTTCGTTACTTCATCATAGGATAAGACAGGGAGTGCATCATAATCCTCTTTGAGCGAATTAAACTTCTTGTTCGCCTCAACATTAGGTGGCCTAGATACAATCTGCTCCAGATGTGACACGTCAGGTTCACGAAGCTTAAGCTGTCCGGCCATAATTGCACCCAAATATTGATCGTCAATAATAATTGGAATGGCAATATCGATAATGTTGAAATGGCATAAGTAAATATAAGGCTTGTTCTGGCGAACAGCTTCAATGCCGGCACGAGCATCACATTTTTGACAGTACTGAGAGAGGTTAGAATCCTGACGCACGCCTTGACAGAATGGCTGACAGAAGCTGTGCTTAGTCACAGGAACACCTTTATAATCAACGGTAAGGATGGCCATTTTAGTAACAAGTGATAAGGAGTCCTGCAATTTCTCCCATTTCTTCAAATCAATAATTTCTTCTAAATTAAAGCGAGATTTGGGCATCATGATATTCTCCTAGGAAAGTTATAGAAACATAATGAACATTATAGCGAATTTATGCACAAAAGGACAAGATAATACAATTTCTAAAAGAGTGGACAAAAAAACATGATAAGAAAACGCTTTATTTAGACCTTATTGTTTCATGCATATCGAAATTGAGCAATCTATAATAATAACTATATACAACCTAGGAGGAATGAAAATGAGAAGAGCGTTTATCAGTCCGACGAAATATGTGCAAGGTGAGAATGAACTTTTGAATTTAGGTTATTTTGTAAAAACCTTCGGTGATTCTGCACTGCTCATTGCACATCCAGATGATGTTACACGTGTGAAAGATAAATTGGAATCCACTAAACAGAAATTTAATATAACGCTTGTTGAAAGCGGCTTCCATGGGGAATGCTCTAGACAAGAGGTTGCAAGATTGCAGGCTCTAGCCAAGGAACATCAATGTGCATGTACGATTGGTTTGGGTGGAGGTAAGGCGATCGATACAGCAAAATGCGTAGCAGAGGGAGAAGCGCTGATTATCGTTCCGACAATAGCAGCCACGGATGCACCCACAAGCCACTCTGCAGTACTCTATACCCCAGAAGGCGAATTCGATGATTATGCTTATTTCAAGCAAAGTCCAAGTGTAGTCATGATCGATACAACAGTCATTGCCAAAGCGCCAACAAGATTTCTTGTTGCTGGGATGGGAGATGCACTGTCCACTTATTTCGAAGCAAGAGCTACCGCGAATTCTTACTCCAATGTGAATGCGGGATTACCTTGCGGGGTTCGTGAAGGTGTTTGTGGGGAAGCTAAAGGAACAATAACAGCGCTAGGTCTTGCTAGACTGTGCTATGACACTTTGCTTGAAAATGGATTCAAGGCAAAGCAGGCCTGCGATTTGAATATTGTAACACCAGCCTTAGAGAATATCATTGAAACGAATATTTTATTATCGGGACTGGGCTTTGAAAGTGGAGGCTTGGCAGCGATTCATGCGATTCATAATGGTTTAACAGCATTAGAGGGTACGCATCATTATTATCATGGTGAGAAGGTAGCCTTCAGTACAATTGCTCAATTGGTGCTTGAAAATGCGGACCGTACGGAATTAAGAGAAGTATTGGACTTCTGTCTGTCGATTGGTCTTCCAGTGTGCTTAGAAGATATCGGAGTAGAGCATGTAACTTACGAAGAACTTCTTGAGGTTGCTAAAAAAGCTTGTATTGCTGAGGAATCCATTCATTCTATGCCGTTCCCAATTACGGAGGAGGCGGTAGCATCGGCGATTATGGCTGCTGACCAACTAGGCCGTCAATATAAACTAAGTAAGGAGCTTTAAGATGAAGAAAATTATGAACAAGCCGGAAACGCTAGTCCGGGAGATGTGCAACGGACTTGTCTTAGCGCATCCTGAGCTGGATTTCAACGATAAATTTAAAGTGATTTCTAAAAAAGAGATCAATGCCGATAAAGTTACGCTTATTAGCGGTGGTGGAAGCGGGCATGAACCAGCCCATGCCGGGTTTGTAGGTAATGGTATGCTGGATGCAGCCGTGTGCGGTGATGTGTTTGCTTCTCCGTCTCAGATTCAGGTCTATCAAGCGATCCGCCGTTCTGCGAGCCAAAAGGGTACATTGCTGATTATCAAGAACTACAGCGGTGACATCATGAACTTTAAAAATGCGGCTCATCTCGCAAGTGAAGATGGTATACAAGTGGAATATGTCAAAGTAGACGATGACATTGCTGTTGAAGACAGCCTGTATACTGTAGGGAAACGAGGGGTTGCCGGAACCGTTCTCGTTCATAAAATAGCTGGGGCTGCAGCAGAAGCAGGACTGTCCTTGACGGAAGTGAAAGAAGCGGCGCAACATGCGATTGACCATGTTCGCACCATCGGCTTCGCCTTTACATCTTGCACCGTTCCTGCCAAAGGAACTCCGACGTTTCATATCGAAGAGGATGAGATGGAATACGGTGTAGGAATTCACGGTGAACCTGGAATTCGCAGAGAAAAAGCCGTGTCAGCGGATGAACTGGCGCAGCGAATGGTTACGTCCTTGCTGAGCAACTTGCAGATGAACGATGAGTCACAGCATGAAGTTGCTGTTCTAATCAATGGATTTGGTGGAACACCACTGCAAGAGCTTTATTTATTGAATAATTCTGTGATCCGTGAATTGACGGCCAAGAATAAGAAAGTGTTTAAAGTATTTGTCGGTAACTATATGACTAGCATCGATATGGCCGGCGCATCAGTGTCGATTATGAAGCTGGATGAGACGCTGAAGAAATGGTTGTCTGCTCCGTGTGATACACCGGCATTGTCGGTTAAAGGTTCATTTGAGCCCGTGAATTATACCGAGATCATCAAGGAAGAGAAAGCAGACAGCACGGTTTCTTTCAAAAATAATACGAATGCTGAAGCTGCGGTAATTAAGAACAACCAGTTCTCCTTGCAAAATATTGTTTATTTGATTGATCAAATGAGTGAGGTCATTATTGAGAATGAGGTGCCTTTCTGTGAGCTAGATGCCCATGCCGGAGATGGTGATTTTGGGATGAGCGTAGCCAAGGGCTTTAAGCAGTTGAAAGTAGAATGGGAAGATATTTTAGCTCATCATCTCAGCAATATCGGTGATTTCCTTGATGCTTGTTCTTTGATCATTATGGAGCATTGTGGTGGAGCATCTGGACCGATCTGGGGATCGGGCTTCCGTGCAGCGAGCAAGACTGCGCAGCAAAAGCAGGAGTTGTCCATCCAGGATTTTGCCAATATGATGCAAGCTGTAGTTAAAGGGATTCAGGATACGGGTGAAAGATCCTTCGGGAGAGGTGCTGTCGTTGGCGACAAGACATTAATTGATGCGCTTGTACCTTTTGCGGATGCCTGGACACAAAGCGCAGAACATGGTGATGATATTAAAATGGCAGCAATCAAAGCTGCGGAAGCCGCAGTTCTCGGTGCCCAGAAGACTTCGGACGTCGTTGCCCGTATGGGAAGAGCAGGTACGGTGGGGGAACGCAGCATTGGGTATCCGGATGCGGGAGCCTACGCGCTTGGTGTTATATTCACAGAGCTGGCAAAAGCAATGAGATAAGTACGAGAACGCACCAAGCAATTGAAGAGGATCAATAACAGCAACAGTCATTGACTGCTGCTGTTTTTATTTATATGCTTATTTTCTTAACTTACCTGGTAATGGGATATGCCTAATCGACTCAACTGGATGGTAGAGTAACATCCATGGACCTGAGAAACGCATAACTTCTTTAATTCTTTGCCGATACTCCTGTTTGTAACAATGGATAGGGCACTTTGCACATGCTGTTTTGTCTTCCCCGAATTGGCAGAGAGATAATCTTTTTGTTGCATATTCATTTAAGCCCTGACATTCCTCGCATAACCCTTTTTGATAATGTTTTTTCTTACAATATATACGAATCATTTTTTCAACAATTTCTTTTTCTTTTCGAATTTTCGGACCATCATTTAACTGCCTTTTTGTTTGTGCTGCCATGTTAATACGAATCCTTTCAATGTTATAAAAATGTATTCTACGATAACTATATCATTAGATTTTTAAAGGGAGCGGGTACTTATTTAACATTTCTATGGCATTTGCTATGAAAATAAGTAAAGAAACTTGTCGATGAATGAGGTAGAATCTTTTAGTGAAGTGAGGGTGGAAAGTATGAGTAATATAAATACTGATCGATACATTGCACAATTAACAGGTAGTGATGAACTATGGGAACCTTTGTGGGGACTTAAAACCAAATTAACGGAAACAGAATCCTATTTATTAAATTCATTCCCGGTACGCAGACTGCATTTTATTCATCATAGCGGATGCAGCTACATCAATACACAACATGTCGCCACCCGGTTACAGCACACCCTTGGAGTGTTTTCTTTAGTTGCCTATTATTGTCCGGATTGGTATGAACTAAGGATTGCTGCGCTATTACACGATATTGGACATAGCCCCTTCAGCCATGTTTTAGAACAGATAGAGGGTATTGATCACCATAAAAGAACAAATGAGTTGCTATATTCCCCTGAGATAAGTGATATCCTTACAAAAGATAATTTTGAACCCAGTGTGATATTAGATTTAATTGAGGGTAATACAATAAGTCCCCTGCGAAATAAAGATAATAAGATCCATTTGGATCATCTGGATTCATGGGTGAGGAGTGCACAAATTACGGGGCTTCTACAATCACCGACTCAGCTTTTACCTAAATTAGAATTAGAGGGCAACTATATTTCGACGGATGTTGATACTGCTGAGTTATTAGTACAATTTATTATTTCTGAAGCAAAGTTTCATTGTTCGGAAGTTAATATCGGACCGAATGTTATTCTAAAGCATTTAGTTTCTAAACTAATCGATCATAACGTTGTAGCTGTCGAAGCTATCAGTGAGATGACGGATTCCAGACTAGAGACTTTATTATTAAGCTGTGAACAGACTAAAGAAGAGGCTAATCGCTTGTTTTACCATTCACAAGAAATAAAGGTCAGTCGTAAAGCAGAAAACGATGGTTCCAATCAATACAGTTTTGTTCTGAATAAACTATATTTATCCGAACCCGTCATCAAAAATGGAGTGGTCTTAGTTAATTCATTAACTTCATATCCGATGCTCGAGCGATTAAGTTCGTTTTTGGGTACATACCTTATTAGTTGGAATGACTAAATGATTGTGAGTTGATGTTCTTTATGGCCACTTTAAAATATCTATAGTATGCTTCAACATACGATTTAAGCGATTTCTCCGTTCCGTTATTAAATCTGTGTTCTTTAACGTATCATGGATGGGAATGACCTCAGAAATTTGTTTACCGCCTTTTGTTATCCTTCGATCGACGCAAGTTGGAATGTAATTTATGTCCGTTATACTCGTGTTACCATTATTGTCCTTTTTGATGGTAAGCGTAAGAATGATTCCGCTTTGTGTAAATGGATTATTCTTAAGCTTAGTCGAAACAAAATTACCTAGGGAATAACTAACGAATTTCTTTTTCCCCTGAACGGATATCGGTTGCAGCACATGTGGGTGAGATCCCAAAACGATGTTTGCACCATTTTTAAGAAAGAGGCTTGCCAGTTGCTTTTGCCTCTTATTAGGTGTGTACTGATATTCTTTTCCAAAATGCATATAAAGTAAGACAAGATCGACTTTCTTTTTTAAATCTCGAATTTCTCTAAGTATTTTATTGGTTTCTATCCGATTGACTAACCATGGCTGTTGAATAGGTACAGGGATTCTATTGGTTCCTGCAGTGTAAGAGAGGATTCCAATTGTAATCCCACTAACGTTTTTGATTAGCGTACGTTTTGATTCTTGTACGGATCTTGATGTACCGGTATGATCGATTCCACTACGGTCTAATACTCGTAATGTCCGAATCAGACCCGAGGCACCATAATCCATACAGTGATTGTTCGCTGTTACTAATACATCAAATCCAGCTTCTTTTAGCGCCGGTGCTAATTCATCCGGGCACTTGAATGTTGGACCGCCAGATCGTAGACTTTTTCGACATTCTCGTCCGTTTCCTGGAAAGGTGGTCTCGAGATTACCGATGGTTAGATCCGCCTGTCTTAGATAAGGAGTTACTTTTGCGAACAGGGGAGTGAACGAATAGGTTCCGTCCGATTGTTTAGCATCAGAAATAATGTAACGCTTGACCATAAGGTCTCCTACAGCAGCTATTTGTATTTCGGTCATCTGTATCCACCTTTTTTCGTTTTCATATAGAATATGGAAGAAAGGTGTTATGGGTTATTTTTTTGGCAAAATGGACATCAAGTAATATACACTAATTTTTTTATAAAGAAGAGGGAAGCTTTATGCAAAGGATTCAAGATTCTAAAATGTACTTTATATTTATTCACATCTTTCTGTTGATTTTATTGTGTACCTCCATGTATGCCTATTCTCCGTGGATTCGTACGAAAGTGAAGGAAATTCTTGAGCCAGCGGACAAAGTATATACCATTGCTCACCGTGGCGCTTCAGGATATGCGCCTGAGAATACTATACCTGCATTTGAACTTGCCATGAATATGGGGACCGATTATATCGAGTTAGACATACAGTTAACTAAGGATCGTGTTCCTGTAGTTATTCACGATGAAACGATTAATCGCACGACGAATGGAACGGGTTATGTTAAAAATTTCACCTTGGAGGAGCTTTCGAAATTAGACGCCGGCTCATGGTTTAACGAACAGTATCCCATGTTTGCTAGGGATCAATATGCTGGATTACGTATTCCGACTTTAGAAGAGGTATTTGAAACGTTTGGAAAAGATGTGGACTATATGATTGAAATTAAAGAACCCGCTTTGAATCCGAACATCGAAACCATCTTAAACGAACAAATTGAAAAATATAATCTGTCAGATCATGTTTCCGTACATTCATTTAGTGAGACGAGTTTACGTAGATTGCATTCCATTAACCCAGAGATTCCTCTTTATCAAATTGTTTGGTATAATATTCCGGTTTATAAAATACCAGAATCTTATATTAACCGAGTAAAAACGTATGCAGTTGGCATAAGTCCTAACTTTCAAAGAATAAATTCATCCTATGTTGCACAGGTGAAAAATGCTGGGCTAAAGGTATTTCCATATACAGTGAATTATCAAGTCAATATGGACAAAGCCGTGATTTGGGGCGTAGACGGGGTACATACCAATTTTCCTGACCGTTTTAACGAAGTGATTAAGAATAATAAGAAGTAAGGAAACCCTAATTCATCTATCGGGAATTCATATTCCAAATACATCGATTTCGGAAACAGGAAACCATATTTTTGAATCCACATCTTTAAAAAACACTTGAATAGTATAGGTGCCTTTTGCATTAAAGGAATAAGTAAACTCGTTGGTTTTGAACCAGAAGTTTTCTTCACTTTTCTTAATTTGTTGATTATCTATGGTTTCTGTTTTATCCGTAGGATCGGTGATCGTAAGTTTTATATCTGATATTTCTGTCTTCAAATGATCCACTTGTAATAAAGTTGAAAAAGCAAAGCGGGCAGGACTTTTTACCTTACCAAAGATCTCTCCATTGTTATCAAGCAATACCATATTCACATTTGGCTTGTAGATTCGAACCTTTTTACTTGTTTCGTCCAAAGTAATTAAAGCAAACAAATTTTTAGAAAGCTGTTCAGCAGGTAAGAGGATATCTCCCTCGGATAATATTGCTGCCTGTTTTTGAATCGCGTTATTGAAATAGAATGAAACTTCTGATTGGTTTGATGCGGCATAAATCATTGTTCCCGGTAAAATCATTATGCAAAGTACTAATACAGTCAGTTTTACTATTTTTCTCAATGATTTCCCCTCCTATAGAGCTTTATGTTAATTATACCCATAAGATGGAAGATAGTTTCTCTTGTGGTATGGATCTATAAGAAGGGACCAATTGCAATCTTCTGTGAGCAGAGAAAATGTGAGAATAGGGGCAAACATGCTAACTAGAACCCTCTCACCTTGCTAGGGGTTACTTTTCTATGCTTTTTGAAGGTTCGGCTGAAATAGTAGATGTCGCTGAAGCCAGAAGTGGTAGCGATTTCAGAAATTGTTAACTGGGTATGCCTTAGCAAATAATCTGCACGGTCTAAACGGATAGCGTTTATATATTCCGATATCGTATGCCCAGTTAATTCCTTGAAGAGACGACTGAAATGGAAGCGGCTTAACCCTGTTAGTGCCGCAAGTTCGTCAACTTGAATCGGTTCCTGGTAATGGGTATCGATATAACGTAATACAGGTGCGAAGCGTTCGACGGTTTTACTGCGTCTTTCTTGCTCAGCCTGTGAGAGTACGGTGACGATATGTCTGCGCAATAGCAGCGTTAGCAGACGGTATAGCTCCGACTTGACAGCCAGCTCATACCCAAATTCGCGAAGTTCCAGTTCTCGAATAATCGCCAGTGCACAGTCTGTAATGTTCTGATCCCCCCGAATATGGTTACGTAACAGCAGCTGGTTCTGCTGAATGGGGGCGATGAACTTGGTCTCGGCAGCGTCGCTTACCGCACTATGCAGCAAAGAAGTATCTGCAATAATTGCATAATACAATAAATCAGAAGAAGCGCTAACTCCATAATGCAGCTCATTGCTGTTCACGGCAACTAAGTCACCAGCCCTGACCCTGATTGGTGTCCGTCCGCATTCAAATACTGCCTCACCGCTTTCAATAAATAGAAATTCCAGATGCTCATGCCAATGATGTGAGAACAGTACAACTCCCTCTTGGTTGAAGCGCTGAGTATGTACTTTAATCGGAAACTCGGGATCTGGCATATCCATGGATTCTTGTAGATGTTTATCATAGTCGAGCATATATGGACTGCACCTCCTATAGCACAATTGTACAAATGAAACCGCAAGGCTCTGCATGGTGTTTAGGGTTGAAATCATTATAATACGAATCATACCCAATGCAAAATAAAGGAGCGAGTGTTGATGAATATACTCAAAATCGGTGTAATAGGTACGGGCTCTATCTCCGGTATGCACTTAAGTGCTTATCGGGATAATCCGCAGACGACCATATATGCGGTTTGTGACCTGAATGAAGAGCGTGCACGTGCAGTTGCTACTGAGTATAACGTCGAAAAAGTATACACAGATTACCGTGAATTGCTGGCTAATACCGAAATAGATGCAGTCAGTATCTGTACATGGAACAACTCTCATGCTGAGATCAGCATTGCGGCCCTTGAGGCAGGCAAGCATGTGCTTGTAGAGAAACCGCTTTGTCGCACGGTCGAAGAAGCACTTCAGGTTCAGAAGGCAGTGGAAAAGAGCGGAAAGATCTTGCAAGTAGGCTTTGTAAGACGTTATGACTCTAATGCCCAGCTACTTCAGACATTGGTGGAACAAGGAGAATTCGGCGAAATCTACTATGCGAAGGCTACGACGTTCCGGAGACTTGGCAATCCCGGCGGCTGGTTCAGTGATATTGAACGTTCCGGCGGCGGACCTCTGATCGATATCGGCGTCCATGTGATCGATCTATGCTGGTATTTGATGGGCCGTCCGAACCCAGTATCAGTAAGTGCCAATACCTACCGGAAGCTCGGCAATCGTTCTAATATCAAGAATCTTTCTTTTTATAAAGCCGCTGATTACGACGCAGCGAACAATACGGTGGAAGATTTGGCAAATGCACTGATTCGTTTTGAGAATGGAGCTTCGCTGATGGTCGATGTCAGCTTTACACTGCATGCCAAAGAGGACGAGCGTTCGGTGCGCCTGTACGGTGACAAGGGTGGGTTTGAAATTGATCCTGAGATAGTCCTCGTCAAAGAACTGTCGGATACGATTATCAATACCTATCCGCAGACCGATCATAAGGGGTTTGAGTTCAACAGTGCATTCCAGAATGAGATTAACCACTTTGCGAACAACATCAGCAACGGCTCTACACCGATTAGTCCTGTACAGGACGGCGTTACAATCATGAAGATTCTCGGCGCGATCTATGAATCCGCTACCAAAGGCGAAGAGGTGAAACTATGAAGCTAGGAATTAGTACCTACAGTTTGCATTCAGCTTTTTCAACGGGTGAGCTCACGCTTGAAGGAGTCATTGAGACGATCGCCGATCTGGGCGCGGAGCATGCGGAGATTGTACCCTTGGGCATCAATTTGGTTGAGAATCCTGAGCTAATTGATCAGATTGTACGAACGGCAGCAGGTCGTGGACTAGAGTTGTCTAATTATGCTATCGGGGCGAACTTTGCCGGGCTTGAGACAGCGGAAAGACAGCGGGAAGTCGAACGGATAAAGCGGGAAGTAGATGTCTGTGCGGCATTAGGTATTAAGAAGATGCGGCATGATGTAGCTTCGTCAGAAGATCTCTCAATTACGCACTTTTTGGAAGAGCTTCCACGTTTGGCTGAAGCCTGCCGAGAAATTGCCGATTATGCCGCAGGTTTGGGCATTACGACCAGCGTGGAGAATCATGGATACTTTATTCAGCACAGCGATCGTGTACAGGCGTTGGTTCACGCAGTAGGAAGAGATAACTTCCGTACAACACTCGACATTGGTAACTTCCTGTGCGCAGATGAGAATCCGCTTATTGCTGTGACTAACAATATTAAGCTTGCTTCGATGGTACATTTCAAAGATTTCTATATTCGTCCGCAGGATCGCCAGCCTGGCGAAGGTTGGTTCCAGTCCTCCGGTGGGAACTGGTTGAGGGGGGCCATCGTTGGTCAAGGAGACATCGATATGCCGAGTGTCATTCGAACCGTTAAGGAAAGCGGTTACGACGGATATATCTCTGTAGAATTCGAGGGAATGGAAGAGTGCCGCAAGGGAACAAGACTTGGGTTGGAATACATCAAGCGGGTTTGGAACCAAATCTAATTCATTTTAAGGAGGATTATTGCCATGGTTAAACCAATTATCACTAACAAAATCGGTGTTATCATAGACAGTTTTCAGGTCGGAGTAAAAGAGGGATTGCGCAAGGCAAAAGAAGCAGGGGCTGATGGAGTTCAGATTTATGCGGTGCAAGGTGAATTTGATCCCGCTAACCTATCTCCGTCAGCCCGCCGTGAATGGAAGGAATACATCGCTTCACTGGGTCTCGAAATTTCTGCCCTCGTTGGAGATTTAGGCGGACATGGATTTCAGGACCCTGCACAGAACCGTGCCAAAATCGAAAAGTCCAAACGCATTATGGAGCTGGCCAAGGAGCTAGGTACAGATATAGTTACTACACATATCGGTATTGTTCCCTCGGACCACACCAGTAAAATTTATGAAACCATGCACATCGCCTGTGAGGAACTAAGCAGATACGCGCATGAGATGAATTCTTACTTTGCGATTGAGACTGGGCCAGAACCCGCTGCGCGTCTGAAGACGTTCCTCGACGATTTGGGTTCCAAAGGGGTTTCTGTTAATTTTGACCCGGCCAACATGGTGATGGTGACTGGTGATGATCCCGTGCAAGGTGTTCATACACTAAAAGACTACATTGTACACACCCATGCTAAAGATGGTCTCAAACTTGCCGATATCGATCCGCGCGATGTTTACGGTCAATATGGTTATGAAGCACCCGCATTAGACCATGAGAAGATGGCTGAAATGGCCGAGACCGGCTCGGCGTTCCGTGAAGTTCCACTTGGAGCAGGTTCTGTTGACTGGAACAACTATCTGCAAGCGCTGAATGACATCGGTTATACAGGATTCCTGACCATAGAACGGGAAGTTGGCACTAATCCAGAGGAAGATATCCGCCAGGCTGTGAATTTTTTAAAGGGCTTTCGGGTCTGAATGTGGTAGTAATAAAGATTATATCGTTCATCCAATCGTTAGGATAAAAGAGAGCTGCCTTACAGGAGAACAGGCCTGTACGGTGGCTTTTTTTATTGCTACAAACAATTTTACTTAGTTCAGGATAAGAATCTGAGCCATTTACTACAGGCTAGTTTGATCTAATTAATACTTTTTAATAGGTGCTAAATCTCATTTTTTGCAACTTTATCCTCTATTTGGCGTTAAAGAAGAGAGAATACGAAGGGGGAGCCTATATGAAAAGGATAAATCTACTAGCCCTTTTAGCAGTCATTTCAGTAATCATTGTTGGATGTATAAATACAGGGAATAAGGATAAAGCGAATCAAATGCTGATCGATATAAGCTCTGTTCATTCCATAACAATCCTGAGCGATAGCGGTGAATCGATGACCCTAACGGACAGCAAGTTAATAAAACAATTCAAAGCTATACATACTGCTGAGTATGACAGCGCCAAGCTTGATATTGCAGCACCTGATTATGAAGCTATTGTTGAAATGAAAAATAAAGAAAACGAAAAGTTCTCATTCTGGATTAAGGGCGAGAATCAAGGTCTTTTCACCAAATCAGGACAAAATGGACATTACAAATTGCCGGAAACAGAAAAAGCAGTATTGCTTCACTTATTTCAAACAAATGATCAACAAACAGAAACCAATAATCTAAAAATCGATGAGGACATAAAGCGAATTACAATAGCGAACTCTCTAGCACATGGTTCTGTGAATGCTAACATAAAGGAAGAATACATAGATCATGAAACCATAGAAATTTTCGTCCGAGCCATCCGTAACGCTGTACAAATACCAGGGATTTTAAATACCGCAACTCCTAACTACGATATTGTTCTAATTTCAGATAATCATAAATATGCCTTTCATTTATGGATTAACGAATCAAGTGAGCAAGGCATGTTAATGAATGTGAACGAAACGAGCACAGGTTACAGCCTTACTAAGGAATCAACTGCCGAGTTAAAAAAGATTACGTTCATGGCTTCAACATTTAAGGGGCTGGAGTTTAATGCAGTACGGAGCTCAAATGGAGATCTGGTGGCTAAACCAATAGGCATATCCGAAAATAACTATATATTAAACGGTGGAGCAGTAGTTGAACTGCAGGGAATCACATATCACACCATTCATTTTTTCTATGGCGACCACAATGCAATCAATGCTTTGCTAGCCCATGATCCTGCTACGGATGAGGTTAAGGTGAATTGGAGTGATGAGCTGAACGATTCCAATAATCGTTGGAACAATGCCTTTATGAACAACTATAATATGCTAATCCCGTTGGACGAGGATCATCTATTATTTCTGGAATCGGATCTGACGAAAGAAGCTGGGAAATATCATTTGTCCTCATATAATGTTGTTACAGGAACAATCGAACGACTTCGGGAAGACTTTTGGCCGCTTTCTGATGATTATGATTACATTTATAAATTTCAATGGAAAGCTGATGAGCAAAAATTGTTTATGCAGAGTTACCTCGGTAATGTATGGATCTTTGATCTGAAGAAAGGAAAGGATGATGTCCATCTTCTGAAATATCGCGTAATCCCTCATTCGACGACTGGGGCGCCATCCCTATTTCTTTCACCAACCTTTAAGAGATTTGTACATGATGATGAGAGCGGGCAGTTAACCTTTTACGATAATAAAGGAGCTTCGCTACGTACTGTACCGTTACCACAAGAGCAATATATATCTTCTGAGAAAATAAAGTGGAACCCGGCGGGCACGATTGCTTGGATGGATACAGCAGAGATCAACCCAAACCGAATCCATGATATCGATATCGATTATTTGAAAATAGCTCCACAAAAAATTAATTTTTATAATCAGGATGGGCTTCCCATCAGCTCTATTAAGACTGATAGCGACCAAGAAGATGCAGCGGTTGAAGTTGTAGGATGGATGGACGCTAATGTAGCTGTGATAAAATCCTATTCAGTAGAACTTTTGTACAAGGATACTATAGGGCTGAAGGTTAAGAATGTTTCTTATTATCTCTATGATGTAAAAAAGAAGCAGAGGGGTGCCAGCTATTCATCAATTCCCTCCAGTGCAACCGTTACTACAGATCAACGAATGGATGATGCCGATAATGAGGGGAATATCACTGTAAGTTCTAAAGAAATCACCTACAAAAAAGGAAAATAAAAAAGCCTCGGGAAGCTTCCCGAAGCTTTTTATTATTTCAAGACATATTAATCTTCGTCATTGATAAGCTGCAAGTGAAAAGTGTTTCGAAGGTAACGCAGGCACGCAATGAGTCAGTATGAACTCAGAGTCTATATTTATCCTGCTGTAGTACGAACTAAAGGTAGTAGGTCTAGTTGGAAACCCTGTACCAGGGTTTCGCCGTTCATAAGATCGGTCTCATACGCCCGTTTGAAGCCTAAGCGATAGTAGAGCTTGATTGCTGAAGCCATCATTTCTGAGGTATGCAGATTTAAAGTGGCGGCACCCAACTCGCGGGATCTCCTTGCAGCTTCGTGAATCAGATGGGTCGCAACGCCGAGGCCGCGAGCAGATGGGGACACGGCAAGCAGGCGCAGGATAGGGGAGTGAATACCTAGCTCTGGCTTACCGTAAGCCGTTTCCGAGGAAGAGAACAATAGTGCGCTACCAACGATTTGCTCATTGAGCTCAGCGATGATTCGCACAATTGGGGCATCTCCATGGACGGAATCAAGAAGCGATTTCCGGTATTCCAGCCATAACGGTTCGGGCATGATCTTTGAATATTGGTGGTAAGCGTCCAGTATCACTTCAGCGATGGCATCACGATCATGATTCTCAGCTTCACGGATAATAATCTCTTGTGACATATTCTCGCGATCCCCTTTCAATTAAATGTATAGTTCATACGAATGGAGTCATTATATACGATAATTCCGAGTTATATAAGGGGTATTTTATAATCTTGATAAATGAATAGAAAAGCTTTATATGAAATAAACATAACAGTCGATTACAAAGGGATTCGTTAACGCTTCTTCAGTTCAAACGTTGAACTTATGTATTAATTATACGTCGGATTTTTTAAAATCCGATTATTTTACACGGAATTTAAGTTGACAAAAAATGGGGGCGTGAATAAGATATAAACAAAATCTATAGGAAAGCAACGCTATATTTCATTGTTTTTTCATCGGAATAGTAAAGTTAACAGAAATTTAGGGGGAATAGGGATGAACATTGAAAATATTGAGGCTTTTGTCTACATCAACCATTATGGAAGCTTCAATAAAGCGGCCGAAGTCCTATATATTTCTCAGCCGACAGTTACGGCACGGATTCAATCGCTCGAAAGGGAATTGGATTGCAGAGTGTTTGATCGGTTGGGTAAGCAGATTAGCCTAACGGATAAAGGGAAGCAATTTCTTCCCTATGCCCAGCAGATTCTCCAGATCTATCAGAACGGTAAACATCAGGTTCAGGCCAAGGGGCATATTCCGAATGAGCTGAGGATTGGCAGTACTGTCTCGGTGTCCAATTATCTGATGCCCCATCTAATGCTTCATTTGAAGCGTAAGTATCCGCATATCACGATCAAGCTGATGACAGCTTCTACGGAAGTGTTGATTGATAAACTGAAATCCAAAGAGCTAGATCTGGCTTTTATTCGGAAGGTCGTAAATCCAGCCATTCAAGCCTTTCCTTTCTGCGAAGACCCCATTTCGTTGTATGTAGAGAAGGGGCACCGCTTAGCAAAGGCACAACGTACATCGCTGGAAGATATTCGCCAGGAGACGTTAGTCTTTTTTGAATGTGGGTCTTTAGATTGGATGCGGCTGCATCGTGTATTTGAGAGCATGGAACAGCCGCCGAAGATTGAATATCAGGTGGATAACCTGGAGACGGCCAAGAAGCTGGTGTTGAAAAAAGCAGGCATATGTTTTCTTCCGGCACTCAGTGTACAAGAAGAGGTATCGGCAGGGACGTTAGTACGGGTGGATATTGCGGAGACGGAAGGCATCTCCTTACGGACCAGCCTGATTTCACTTAATGGTGAGAACGCTGAATTCATAGAAACTCTACTTGAACTCGGGATTGGTAAAACGGGAGATCGACTAATTGTATAGATGTATTAAAAAACTCTATTAGCGCATCGGCACATGCAGTGATAAAGTTAATTGCATATAATCACGACTATTTCGATAGGAATTATAAATTTAATTCGAAAGGATGGAGAGCTTACGATGAGTGAGACATACAGGCTGGCAGAACTGAAAGATGCGGAGAATTTGCTAGAGGTTACATATCGTGCGTATGAGCTAATTCGTGAGCTCGGGCTGCATTGGCCGGCGGCTACAGCTGACTTGGCACTTATTGAAGACAATATTGCTACGAATGAGTGTTATGTGCTTGAAGTTGATGAAACGATCGTTGCAACGATAACCCTCTCAAAAGAAGAAGAGATTAAGAAGATTAGCCCACTTCCTTTTATTAAATGGTTTGCTGCTCATCCGGATTACAGTAACAGAGGTTATGGTGGAAAGCTTCTGGATTGGGTAGAAGAGCACATTATTGCTGGACAATTGGGTTCGGCTGCGGTCACGCTGGCAACGGCGAAGAAGCACCCATGGTTAGTTCAAATGTATGAACGACGGGGGTATGAACGGTTTCTGGAGCTGGACCAGCAGAATGGTGACGGCATTATGTATCTGATGAAAAAAACACTTATAGATAAACCACAATTCATTCAAAGGGGATAGAACAATGAAAAAGTCCATTTCACTAGTAATTGCGTCGTTATTGACACTGGCGATTGCCGGTTGCGGAAATAGCAGCACGAACAGCAGTAAGAACGGAAATGTGGCTGATGCCGCAACACCAGCTAATGCTTCGGAAAAGGTAACTAAAATCATCGTAGGTACGGGTACTGCTTTTCCGAAAGTCTGCTTCATAGATGAGAACGGCAAGCTTACAGGCTTCGATGTAGAACTGCTCAAAGAAATCGATAAGCAGCTGCCAGAATATGAATTTGAGTTTCAAACCATGGATTTCAGTAATTTACTGCTGAGTCTGGAAACTAAAAAAATCGATCTTGTCGCCCATGTCATGGAGAAAAATCCAGAGCGGGAATTGAAATATTCTTTTAACAAAGAAGCCTATGCCCACTGGAGAAACCGCATCGTAGTGGCGAAGGATAATGATTCGATCCAATCACTCGATGATCTTAAAGGAAAAAAGGTGTTAGTCGGTGCGACAAGCGCACAAGCGCAAATTCTGGAGAACTACAATAAAGAGCATGACAACGCAATTAATATCGTGTATCAGAACGGTGCAGCGAATGATACCGTCGCACAGATTAGTACTGGGCGTGTGGACGCTACGCTAGCTGCAGATTTTGTCCTTCCGATCATTGATCCGCAGAGTCAGCTAAAAGCTTCGGGCGACGAGCTGTCCTCCGCAGACATCCTCTATGTTTTCCGCAAGGATGATGCCGATTCACAAAAGCTGTCAGATGCGATTGACAGTGCGATTAAAGAGCTGAAGACAAACGGAACACTGGGTAAGCTGAGCACGGAATGGCTGGGTGCGGATGTTACAGCGGATTCGGTTAAATGATTGAACCGGTGAGCACGGGAAGGGAGGGAATATATGGGCGCACAGTTTGATATCAGTTTTGTATTTTCGTTTTTGCCTAAGTTACTAGGGACTTTAAGCACCACGCTTCTGATTGTCGCCTGTTCTCTACTGACAGGAATTATTGTCGGCTTTCTCGTAGCTCTGCCAAGACTTTATAAAGTGCCTGTGTTAAAGACCCTCTCCGAAATCTATATTTCTTTTTTTCGGGGAACTCCGATTCTTATCCAGCTCTTCTTGTTTTATTATGGTTTGCCTGAAATCATGAAGCTGGTCCATGTGGATATGACCCGAACTCCAGTACTTGTCTTTGTGATTCTGACCTACGGTCTGCATACGGGAGCATACATGTCCGAAATGATTAGGGCTTCTGTGATGGCGGTGGATAAGGGGCAGGTGGAGGCTGCATATGCTGCGGGGATGACGGGGTTTCAAGCTTTTACACGAATCGTGCTGCCCCAAGCGCTAGGTATAGCAGTTCCAGTATTCTCTAATCTAGTAATTGCACTACTGAAAGATACGTCATTAGCTTTTACCCTCGGGGTGATGGAAATGTCAGGTAAAGCTCAGACGCTTGGCAGTCTAACACAGCATTTTATTGAAACGTATATCGCGCTTGCGCTTATCTATCTGGTCATCAGCTTTACGATTGAGAAGCTGCTGCTTGTAGCAGAACACCATCTGCTGAGGCATGAGAAACGGAATACACCGAAGAGAAATTTGTTCAAAATCAACAAAAGCTGGTCCTACCGTCGCATTATTGCAGAATTAGGAACGGGCAAAGGAGGTACCGGATTATGAAACTAGACCCATCGTTTATATGGACCGCTCTGGTGCAAATTCTGAGTGCAATTCCTACGACCTTATATATTACCTGTGTCTCTGTGTTAATTGGTTTTGTGATTGGCGTGGCTGTAGCCTTAATCCGGCTATACAGAGTTCCACTGCTCTACCCCTTGGCAGTTGGTTATGTAACTTTCATCCGAGGGACACCGATGCTGACGCATCTGCTGCTTATATATTTTGGGCTTCCTGTACTGATTGATGGTCTGGCGGCGCATTTCGGCTGGAGCTTTAGATCGGTTTCGATTCCGATGATCGGTTTTGCATATATTTCGTTCTCGATTACAGCTGGAGCTTATATGTCAGAGGTCGTCCGTTCCGGTCTGCTCGCTGTGGATCGTGGTCAGCTAGAAGCGGCCCACTCTATCGGTATGACTACTCCCCAAGCACTGAAACGGATTGTTTTTCCTCAAGCGCTGGCGGCAAGTCTGCCTAATCTTTCGAATTCAGTAATCGGTATGCTGCACGGATCTACCCTTGCTTTTACGGTTTCGGTGGTGGATATCAATGCTAAGGCACAGATAGTGGCTTCGACGAACTGGAAGTTTTTTGAGGCTTATCTAGCGGCAGCGCTGATCTTCTGGGCACTAACGTTTCTGATCGAACGCGTGACATCGGTCATTGAGAGAAGGATCAATCTGTACAATCGAGGTGGAGTAGCATGATCAAACTTGCACAAATTTCGAAGTCATTCGGTCGGAATCAGGTGTTAAACAATATAGATTTAACGGTGACGAAGGGAGAGGTTGTCGTCATTCTCGGTCCCAGTGGCTCAGGCAAAACTACTCTCTTACGCTGCGTGAATTATCTGGAGAAGCCAAGTAGCGGAGAGATCGCTATCGGCGATTTCAAAGTAGACTGCAAACATGCTCGTAAAAAGGAGATTCATCAACTTAGGCAAAAAACGGCAATGGTATTTCAGCAGTACAATTTGTTCCGTCATAAAACCGCGCTGGAGAACGTGATGGAAGGGCTGCTAATTGTCAAGAAGCTTCCGAAGGACGAAGCGAGAAAGCGGAGCATAGCGCTGCTTGAAAAGGTTGGTCTTGCCAGCAAGCTGGACGCCTACCCGAGTCAGCTATCCGGGGGTCAGCAGCAGCGTGTAGGGATTGCTCGAGCCTTGGCGCTTGAGCCAGAGGTTATATTGTTCGACGAACCAACATCGGCGCTGGACCCTGAGTTAGTGGGTGAGGTGCTGGCTGTTATCCGAAAAATTGCCAAGGAAGGTATAACAATGATTGTAGTCACCCATGAAATGGGGTTTGCTCGTGATGTGGCAAATCATGTGGTTTTTATGGACGGAGGCGTCATTGTTGAAGAAGGAACGCCGACAGAGCTGTTTAACCATCCGCGCGAAGAAAGAACGAAGCAGTTCCTAAAGCGGATCACACCTGAATTTAACTATTCCATATAGGAGGAAAAACAATGGCTATTACAATCAGCGTACTCGATCAAAGTCCGATCTATCCGGGAGAAACGCCGGAGGAAGCATTCCAGCATACCATTAAGCTGGCACAACTGTCCGAGGAGCTTGGATTTCAACGATTCTGGGTTTCCGAGCACCATGACTCCGAGCAGGTAGCTGGTTCTTCCCCTGAAGTACTCATCTCACATCTGTTGGCCAAAACAGAGCGCATTCGCATTGGATCAGGTGGCATTATGCTCCAGCATTACAGCCCGTATAAAGTGGCGGAGAACTTTAATGTACTAGCTACGCTGGCACCTGGCCGAGTGGATCTTGGTGTGGGACGTGCTCCCGGCGGTCTTCCGCGCAGCACTCAGGCACTTCAGCAAGGAAGGGCTGAATCCCCTAGCCTAACGGACAAAATCATCGAGCTGGAGAAGTATGTACATAACCGGCTTGAAGAAAACCATCCGCTGGCAGGGTTGAAGGCAGGTCCCCTTCCTGGTACTCCGCCTGAGCTATATGTGCTTGGCGCGAGTGTAGGCAGTGCAGAGATTGCTGCTGAACTTGGATTACCTTATGTGTTCTCCTTATTTATTAATAGCGATAAGACAGTAGCGCTAGATGCTATTCGTGCTTACCGCAGCGGTTTTGTTTCTTCACAGGGCAGACAACCGCAAGCAATTATCGCTTTAGCACTAGTGGTGGCTGATACTGAAGAGGAAGCGAAAGAACTGGCAGGTGCGCATAAGTTGATTCGGATTCAGCTGGCAAGCGGAAAGAAGCTAACTGTTGGGACTCAGGAACAGGCGGAAGAATTTGCCCGGCAGAGTAATGAAGCCTACACAATTGAAGAGCTGGAACCGGAGATTACCAAAGGAACAAAGGCATCTGTGCGTGAACAGCTGTTGGGACTTTCGGAAGCATCCGGTGTTGAGGAGTTTATCATAACTACGAATGTACAGCCGTTTGACAAACGACTCCGTTCCTTTGAACTGCTGAGCGAAGCTATAGCTGAAGTGCCGGCAGAAGCATAAGCGGGCGGATCAGGGGCACACAAAAGATCGTGTAAAGGAGGGTGACTGTATATGACAAGCAAAGCAATAGAGCTGAGTGCGGAAGCGCTTGGAGAAGAATTAATCGGGATACGCCGTCATCTGCATCGGCACCCGGAACTGTCCAACGAAGAATATGAGACAACAAAATATATTATTTCCCTGTTGGAGCGGGCAGGAATCAGGGTCGTAGATTACGGTTTATCTACCGGAGTGATCGCAGAAATTGGGGGCAAGCAGTCCGGTTCGGTCATCGCGCTGCGCGCCGATATTGATGCCTTGCCGATACAGGAGGAAACCGGAGCGGCCTTTGCTTCGGTGTATCCCGGCAAAATGCATGCCTGCGGACATGATTTCCATACCGCAGCTTTGATCGGTGCTGCCTATCAATTGAAGCAGAAAGAACATCAATTGCAGGGAACGGTACGCCTGTTGTTTCAACCGGCCGAGGAGAAGGCGCAAGGGGCACAGCGGATCATTGCTAGCGGGGCGCTAAAAGAAGTCCGGGCAGTAATCGGGTTGCATAACAAGCCGGAACTGTCAGTCGGAACGATTGGTATTACGGCGGGCCCTTTAATGGCAGCGGCTGACGGGTTTGTCATTGAAGTGCAAGGTGGCAGTTCTCATGCTGCCGTTCCGGAGGCTGGGATAGACCCAATTGTAGCTGCTTCGCATATTGTGACTGCATTCCAATCCATAGTAAGCCGCAATGTCAGTCCACTGCAGAGTGCGGTGGTCAGTGTGACGCAAATTCACAGCGGAAATTCATGGAATATCATCCCCGAAAAAGCCGTGCTTGAGGGGACGATCCGCACCTTTGATGAAACAGTGCGCAGCAAAGTACTTGACCGCTTTCGGGAAGTGGCGACTGGTGTGGCAGCTGCTCTTGGAGCAAAAGCCACTGTCCGCTGGATTGAAGGGCCGCCTCCGGTTATCAACGACACCGCCTTAGCGGCGTTAGGAGTAGAGTCGGCTGAAGCTCTTGGCTACCGAGCGGTCAAACCAGAGCTTTCACTGGCCGGTGAGGATTTTGCTTTCTATCAGCGCGTGGTACCGGGATTGTTCGTCTTTATTGGTACTGAAGGAAGCCAAGAATGGCATCATCCAGCCTTCAATCTGGATGAACAGGCACTCCCTGTGGCAGCACAATTCCTTGCGGATGCGGCTGTACGTTCCCTTGAGAACTACAATTCCGGTGGAGGTGCAGAATTATAGCTGAACATAAAAGTTATGATGTAATTATCGTAGGCGCAGGCTCGATGGGCATGAGCGCTGGTTACAATCTTGCAAGGCGCGGAGTGAAGACGCTACTAGTTGATGCCTTTGATCCACCTCATACACAGGGCAGCCATCACGGGGAATCCCGGCTGATCCGACATGCTTACAGCGGTGATCCCGCCTACATTGATTTAGCTTTGCGGGCAGATACACTATGGAAAGAAGCGGAACAGTTGAGCGGAACAGAACTGCTTGTCCGCTCAGGCGTGTTGAATCTCGCGGATAGCACAGTATATTCCTTCAACGGTCGTCTCGAAGAAGCGAAGAAACGGAAGGTGCAGGTCCAGCATCTGGATGCCGAAGAGATCCGGCGGCGCTGGCCGGCACTGAACATACCGGAATCATTCGCAGCAATGTATGAACCAGATGCCGGGTATTTGTACAGCGAACGCTGTATTTCCGCCTACCGCCAGCTTGCCCTTGGACATGGTGCGGAACTGTTGACGAACACTCCAGTAGTGAATATTACCGCTCGCGAAGGTAGCATTACGGTTCATACGACAAATGGCGATTATCACGGAGCGGCAGCTATCCTTAGTACCGGAGCTTGGTTTGGTACGTTGGCACCTTTTGTACATTTGCCGATTAAAGCAATCCGCAAAGTTGTGGGCTGGTTTGAGAGCTCCCTTGCTTTTGCTGCGGGTAATTTTCCTGGCTTTACGTTAGGAGCAGAGGAAGGTGGCTATTACGGATTTCCCAGTATTGATGGAGCTGGTCTGAAGATCGGCCGGCACGATACAGGGCTGGAATGGAAGCCAGGTACACAGCTTGCTCCGTTCGGCAGTGAACCCAGCGATGAGAGTGACCTCCGCAAGGTACTGGAGTCATACATGCCGGGTGCAGCTGGCCGATTGCTAAAAGGTTCTGTATGCAAATATGAACATACGCCTGATGAAGATTTCGTTATAGACCGCCATCCGCTCCACTCCAATGTGCTGGTAGCTGGAGGGTTTTCGGGGCATGGTTTTAAATTTTCTAGTGTTGTAGGTGAAATACTGGCCGACTTGGCGATCAGTGGAGTCACCGGTCATAATATCAAGCCTTTTTCGTTATCTCGTTTTGCACCACCGGATCATTCTCAAACAGATCGTATATTGGAGGGGATTTAATGAGCAGAGTTCAAATCAGTGATTTTTTAAGGACGTACCATCAATTAGTAAAGTCGACCGCCGGGTTAACGGAGGAGCAACTGAAATGGAAGGCGGAACCCGCCAGTTGGAGTGTGACTGAGGTACTGACTCATCTGGCTGATCACAGCATCGTAGTTTCGTTCCGCATTCGTGATATTCTCGCTGCTACGACTGCACAGCTTCCCGTCTTCAATCAGGATGCTTGGGTTAGCGGTCAGTACGCCAACAGCGGAAATGCTTCCGACAATCTGGAGCTGTTCCGCAGTCTGCTTTACTATAACAGCCTTTTGTTTGAACGCCTTAGCGAAGAAGATTGGGAGAAAAGCGGAATTAATTTCAAGGGGGAGACCGTGAAAATTTCCGATATCGTGCACGGCTTCACTGCACATGTGGAGAGACATCTTGGCCAGATCGAGCGAATCAAACAGGGCGCAGCTAATGCATCGTTTGTGCAATGAGCTTAGTGAAGTACTTTCAGTTCTATATCTGTATTTAAAACAAAACTTTTAGGAGGAATGAACATGACCAAACCAAGACAACTGAAGCTGGGTGCACTGCTGCATGGGGTAGGAGGCAGCACGTCGATGTGGCGCCATCCAGATGCCAAACCAGATGCCAGTGTAAACTTTGAATTATACAAAGAGTGGGTACAGAAGGCAGAAGAAGGCAAGTTGGATCTGATCTTCATCGCAGACGGTCTGTACATTAATGAAAAATCCATTCCTCATTTCCTTAACCGGTTTGAGCCGCTGACCATTCTTAGCGCACTCGCAGCCGTCAGTACTAACATCGGTTTAGTTGGTACGTTGTCTACCTCGTACAGTGAACCATTTACCGTAGCTCGTCAATTCGGCTCACTGGATGTAATCAGCGGCGGCCGGGCCGGCTGGAATGTGGTGACTTCACCTCTGGAAGGCTCTGCCTCGAATTACAGCAAAAAAGAGCATCCTGACCATGGTAAGCGCTACCGCATTGCCACCGAATATTTGCAGGTGACACGCGGACTATGGGATTCTTGGGAGGATGATGCGTTTGTACGAGACAAGGAATCAGGTGTATTCTTTGATCCGCAAAAAATGCATACCCTGGACCATCAAGGAGAGTTTTTCTCTGTGAAGGGACCGCTGAATATTGCTCGTTCGAAACAGGGGCAGCCTGTCGTATTTCAGGCAGGATCCTCGGAAGTCGGTAAGAATTACGCCTCCAAGGAAGCAGATGCTATCTTCACTGGACACGAAACGCTAGAAGATGCCCAAGCATTCTATAACGATGTCAAGACACGGGTAGCTTCGTTTGACCGGAATCCGGATGAGGTGCTGATCTTCCCTGGAATCGCTCCAATCATCGGTGACACGCCGGAGGAGGCAGAGCGCAAATACCAGGAGGTCGCTGGCCTTGTAACAATTGAAAATGCACTGAACTACTTAGGCAGATTCTTCGAGCATCATGATTTCTCGCAATATCCGCTGGATGAGCCATTCCCTGAGCTTGGCGAGTTGGGGCGCAATAGCTTCCAAAGCGGCACGGATAAAATCAAAAAGGATGCGAGGGAGAGAGGCTTGACGCTTCGACAGGTCGCCTTGCAATCGGCTACCCCACGCAGCAGCTTCATTGGCACACCAGAGCAAGTAGCTGATCAGATTCAAACTTGGTTTGAGAGTGGCGGGGCAGATGGATTTATGATTGCGGCTGCTGTCCCTAACGGACTTGAGGAATTCATCGATCGGGTAGTTCCGATTCTGCAGGAGCGGGGTTTGTTCCGCACTGAATATGAAAGTGACACGCTACGTGGAAATCTCGGCATTCCGTTGCCGGAGAACCGCTATTCCAAAGCTTCTCAGCCAGCAGGGCAAATTTGACGGTTGATCCAGTATTCGCAATCCACCAAAACTCGAATATTGCGGAGATGATGCATTACGCCGGCCAGCTGCAGGATGAAATGATTGAATACCGTCGTGATTTGCATGCCCATCCGGAGCTACTGTATGATGTCGTCCGCACTTCTAATAAAGTAGCAGAATTGTTGGAGGAGTGGGGGATTACAGTACGGAGAAATGTCGGCAAACATTTCGGAATGGGAGTGGTCGGCCTTCTGCAAGGCTTAGCAGACAATGGCAATAGTGGGCCCACTCTTCTTCTAAGGGCAGATATGGATGCCCTGCCGATACAAGAGTGCAATGAGTTGCCTTACAAGTCAGTCAATGACGGCATCATGCACGCCTGTGGCCATGATGCCCATACCGCTATGCTGTTGGGGGCTGCCCGAACCCTGGCAGCCTTCCGCGAACGATTAATTGGCACGATCATTTTCGTCTTTCAACCAGCTGAGGAAGGCGCTGTCAAGAGTCCGCTTGATGGAAGATTACTCTCGGGCGGCCGCGATCTCATTGAGGATAACTTGCTGGAAGGTGTCGACTATGCCTACGCGATACATGTCATGCCAGAGCTTCCAGTCGGATCGCTTGGCATTCACCCTTATGATGCCATGGCAGCATCCAGCCACTTTAAGGTGGAATTTCAAGGGACATCCGGTCATCATAGTGCTCCGCATAGAGCTGTAGATGCGATCCAGATGGCGGCACGATATATAGGAGAGATTAACGGAATGATGGCTAATCGAATCGATCCGCAGGAGGCGGCGGTGTTGGCCTTCGGAACGTTGCAGGCTGGTACTGCTGTTAATGTGATCGCTGAACACAGTGTACTGACAGGAACGTTCAGAGCATTTACCAAGACGACGGTAGCTGCAATTACAAATGGTTTACAACGTCATGCTTCAGCTATAGCTGAGTCTTACTCTTACGGAGGGAAATACAAGCTGGAGCTACGTGAGGGAATTGCAGTAGTGAACAATGCGGAAGCGGTGCAACAGGTGCTTCATGCAGCCCGTGCAGTTCTAGGAGAGAATCAGGTAATACTTCTGGAGCAGCCAAGTCTGGCTGGTGAGGATTTTGGTTGGTATCTTGAAAAAGTTCCTGGTGCCTTCGCCTTTATTGGTTGCGGCAATAAGGAGAAGGGAATTCTCCATGCTATCCATCAGCCACAGTTTAATATCGATGAAGCGATGCTAGGTCATGGTGCGAGTATACTGGTTAGACTCGCAATACAACATAATGGCTCGACCAGCAGTGAACAAACGTAAAAGGTACCCAACTAGGGTACCTTTTACATTTGTTTAAGCTTGTCAACTCACCAGAAATACGTTTCGAATGTGTAACCGTTTTTCCCAAAGAAAGTTATCTCCCCAATTGTCACTTCCTCAGGAATGTCAAAAAACATGCTTTATTTACCCGCGATATCATAGGTGTGAGTTACTTTCTTATCATGAACTTTGTAACTTACCTCAAAATGACTGAATTGCTTCTTAAGAACTTATTAGAACAGACCGACACTAACGAGTTGTCCGCTCCTCTTCACTTGGACGTCGTCTCCATCATCCCCATGCCTAAATCCAAACTCTCGTCCAAACTCCCGTTTTTTAAACGATCGACGTATTTCAACGTAAGCGATTCTACGCCATCTTCCTCTTCGATATGTAAGAGTACAGCCTCCTCAGTAGATTCGAGTTCAGCACGAAAGTCATCATCCGTGGTAATGATCGCTGTTCTAGTTGCTACATCCCAATCAACGGAGATCCCGATTCGTTCGGCAATAGTGCGCAATGGAACAGGATCATTAGTTTGACATTATGCAAGCATTTAACTATACTTAATATAGTGACTAACTTAATTATATTGAATAAACAAATCATAAACGAATTCAAACTTCTTAAAGAAAAGAGGATAATCATGGAACAATATCGGATCAATGCCAACAACGGCTTAGAGTTTGGACTTTATACATTAGGTGATCATCTAGCGAACCCTGAAACTGGGAGCCGAATATCTGCCAAACAACGCATACGTGAAATTATTGACTTGGCTCAATTAGCGGAGCAAGCAGGAATTGATTTTTTTAGTGTAGGAGAGAGTCATCAAGAGTATTTTGCTACTCAGGCGCATACCGTTGTGCTGTCAGCAATTGCACAGGCTACTAAGAAAATGAAACTAGGTAGCTCATCTACGATTATAAGTACCTCTGATCCAGTTAGGGTGTACGAAGATTTCGCTACAATTGATCTGATTTCAAATGGTCGAGCTGAAATAATAGCTGGCCGTGCCTCTAGAGTGGGGTTATATGAATTATTGGGCTATGATCTTAATGATTATGAGGAATTATTTGAAGAAAAATTCGACTTGTTATTAAAGATAAATGAAAACGAAGTTATGAATTGGAAGGGAGAATTTCGTAACCCTCTCAAAAATGCAAGAATCCTCCCCCGTCCTGAGGGAAACTTACCGATATGGAGAGCTGTAGGGGGAACTTCTGCCAGTGCGATCAAAGCAGGCATTGCAGGTGTTCCTATGTTTTTGGCCCATTTAGGGGGTCCCGCAGTCTTGTTTAAAAGATCTATTGATGCTTATCGTGAAGCTGCAAGCCAGAACGGATTCGATCCGTCGAAGCTGCCTGTAGCGACTGCTGGATTCTTTTACGCGGATGAAACTACACAAAAGGCACAAAGAGCCTATTATCCATATATAAACGAAGGAATGAAATTAACCAATGGACGTGGTTTTCCTAAACAGGCGTTTGCTCAAGGAGCCGATCCCCGCGATGTTATGAATATTGGCAGCCCACAGGAAATCATTGAGAAAATTCTATATCAACATGAACTTTTCGGCCATCAACGATATATCGCACAAATGGATTTTGGTGGCGTACCTTTTGAAAAATTAATGAAAAACATAGATTTAATCGGTTCTGAAATTCTACCAGCTATTAAAAAATATACGGCAAAAAAATAAACTCCAGGAGGTCAGAAATATGAAAATTGTAGCATTATCAGGGTCAAAGATAGGCTCGAAAACCAGAATCGCTATGAATTACACAGTAAATTCGTTTCATGAAAAATACCAAGATGCAGAAGTTACGCTTCTAGATCTGGCGGAGTATGATGTTCAGTTCAGTGATGGTCGCAATTATCTGGAATACGAAGGGGACACCAAGTACGTAATTCAAACAATCATGGAAGCAGATGTTATCGTAATCGGAACGCCTATATTTCAAGCTTCCATCCCAGCAACACTAAAGAATATATTCGATTTAGCACCCGAAAAAGCATTTCAACACAAGGTTGTAAGTATGCTCATCACGGCAGGTTCTGCACGTCACTATCTGGTAGCTGAGCAGCAATTGAAACCGATATTAGCCTATATGAAAGCGCAAATTGTTCAAACGTATGTATTTATAGAAGAGAAGGATTTTTATCGAAAAGAAATAGTAAATGATGATGTGCTATTCCGTATAGATCGCTTAGTGGAAGATACCTATGTACTCTCTGAGACTTATGCCAAAATTCGAGAGGCTGAAGAAGCTAAATATGGTTTCTAAGGAAGATACTTTTTTTCAAGTTAACCCTTCATCCATTAGGATGAGGGGTTATTTGTACAATTCCTTTCCAACAAGGCTCCCAGTTGCGCTGCTAATTCTAGATAAGTTACAGGTCTTTCATTCTTAAACCACCATTCAACGACACCCACATAAGAAGAAGCTAGAAATTGTACGATTAGATCTTTATTTAAGCCTTCGTTTTTACCTTTTGTGATATCCACTTCGTCTTTAAACTCTTCGATTAGAAATTCTAGAAAGCGATTCCGGAAGAAAGGTGCTCCTTTACTAGCCAATATCATGGAGAAAAATGTATAGTTACTCTCAAAATATTCCGTCCAAATCACAGATCCCGTTACAAAATCCAAATCTGATGCTGCTTCACATTTCTCACGAAGTTCATTGATATGGTTTTCGATAAGTTTATCAAGTAGATCATATTTATCCATGTAGTGAAGGTAAATGGTACCACGACTCACATTTGCTTTATCTGAGAGTTCCTGAAGGGTTATATCATCAAATTTTTTCACGGACATTAGGTCAATTACAGCTGTCTTCAAGGCTTCCTGTGTTTTAAGGATTCTTCGATCAACTTTAGGCAATTTGCTCACCGAACTTTCTTTATAAATCAAAAATAGAGTAAGAATTCTTTATATAACATACTATAACAAACTCATCAAAGGGGATATCTGTTTGAATTTATTCACTTAAATTAATAAAAGATATGCAAATACGTAGCAGAAAATAAACAAATTCGACGATTTTGTTTATTACTATACAAATCGCGTCAAATTAACAATTGGCACCAAGTTTAATCAGATTATAATAATAGACATGTGATCATTATTGTAATTATGCGTATTAAATACTCGTTATCTAAGAAGTGATATCAATATGTTTATCTAGTAATCGTTTATTTTGATGAGAAAAGTGTTTAATAGGAGGGATTGATTATGAACAATCGTACATGGCTAATTACAGGTGTCAGTAGTGGTTTTGGTTATGAGATGACCAAACAACTTCTTGAGAAGGGTGACAAGGTTATTGGCACTGTTCGTAACAAAGATAAGGTCGCCGACCTCATAAAGAAGTATCCTGAAACCTTCTGTTGCGAGATTCTAGATGTGACCGATGTTCCTGCTATTCGTAATCTTGTCGATGATTCTTTTGAAAAGCTTGGAAGTATCGACGTTATCATAAGTAATGCTGGCTATGGTCTGTTCGGGGCTGCTGAAGAACTCTCTGATGCCGAAGTTGATCATATTATTGCTACCAATCTAACGGGATCCATCCAGCTGATCCGCTCAGCTCTCCCGCATATGCGTACACAGGGTGGTGGCCGCATTATTCAAATCTCTTCTTATGGTGGTCAGGTAGCCTTTCCCGGTAATTCTTTGTATCATGCAACCAAATTTGGCATTGAGGGCTTTTGTGATTCAGTTGCTCAGGAGGTTGCTGCTTATAATATTGGTATTACATTGGTAGAGCCAGGAGGCGCCCGTACTGAGTTCCGATATGGTAGCGCACAGGTTGCGAATCTAATGCCAGAATACGAAGGGAATCCGGCACATAGCTTTTTGAACATGTTGGATGCTTCTAAAAGTTTAGCTCCTGGAGATCCTGTGCGGATGGCTACCCGCATCATTGAAAGTGTCGAAGTAGAACCAGCACCGATGCGAATGGTACTCGGATCTCAAGCGCTGGCAAGCACGATTTCGACACTGAAAGCCCGTGTTGCTGACTACGAGTCGCAGACCGATCAAGCAGCTTCAACTGACTTTCCAGTGGGTGAATAAGAGGGACGTAGCACTTGATTTTTTCAACAATAATAATAGACAGAAAGTAGGAATTTATGATGAAAAATGAACAGCTCAGCAACAGTACTATTTTTCCATTAGGGGAAAAAGTTAAAGCAAACTTTACGGGTGACGCTTATTTGCAAATGGTGTTTACAGATCCAGCGCCGCTTAATACCGCGATTGGTAATGTAACTTTTGCTCCAGGCGCCCGAAATAACTGGCATGCGCATCGGGTTGGTCAAGTTCTGTTAGTCACCGGAGGAAATGGGTGGTATCAGGAAGAAGGGAAGCCTGCCCAATTGCTCAAAACAGGTGATGTGGTCAACATTCCACCTAATGTAAGACATTGGCACGGTGCGACAAAGGATAGCTGGTTCGTGCATTTGGCCATGACGCCAGGGGAAACGGAATGGTTTGAAGCTGTCAATGATGAATGGTTTGAGGCACTGTAGAAATTGAATCTTATAGAACTTTAGAAATGGAGGCGTGCTCTGTGGAATATATTAAATTTGGAAATACGGGAATGGACATCTCACGGATTTGCCTTGGTTGTATGAGCTTTGGAGAGGTGTTGCCTGGAGGGCATCAATGGGTGCTTGATGAGGAGAACAGCCGTCCTATCATAAAAAGAGCGCTAGAGCTCGGCATCAACTTTTTTGATACGGCTAATATTTATGCAAGTGGTTCTAGTGAAAAAATTATCGGACGTGCGCTTAAGGACTATGCGAATCGGGAGGAAATTGTTCTTGCCACGAAGGTCTGGGGGCAGATGCGTCCAGGTCCAAATGGTGGTGGGCTTTCCCGAAAAGCTATTATGAGCGAAATAGATAACAGTTTGAAAAGACTTGGGACCGATTATGTGGATCTCTATATCATACACCGCTGGGATTACAACACACCCATTGAAGAAACCATGGAAGCGTTGCATGATGTGGTGAAGTCTGGAAAAGCCAGATATATCGGTGCCTCTGCCATGTATGCTTGGCAATTTCAAAAAGCATTACATGTGGCCGAGAAGAATGGCTGGACTCGTTTTGTATCCATGCAAAATCACCTTAATCTCATCTACCGCGAAGAGGAAAGAGAAATGATGCCGCTCTGTCAGGATCAAAAAATTGCGGTAACTCCTTACAGTCCTCTAGCATCAGGAAGATTGATTCGAGATTGGTCGGAAGCAACGCGTAGATCCGAAACCGATCTCATTCAAAAATCCAAGTATGATTCAACCGCTGATGTAGATCGGTTGATTGTTGAGCGAGTAGCCTCATTGGCAGAGAAACGCGGTGTTCCGCGTACACATATCGCACTTGCATGGCTGCTGCAAAAAGCTTCTGTAGCTGCGCCTATTGTTGGTTCAACGAAAATCGCTCAGCTCGAAGATTCAGTAGATGCGCTATCGGTGAAATTATCTCCTGAAGAAATATTATTCCTAGAAGAACTGTATGTTCCGCATCCCATCGTAGGAGCCCAGTAGTTATTGATAGCCATAAGCCGTACTATTTGTACTTAACCATCAACGGATAATACCTTTAGGTAAACAAATTAAATTAAGCCTATGATCAGAGCCAAAGGATCATAGGCTTTTTTACGCAATAAATGATTTAACGCAATTCACTTGGAGTCCGCTGTTTAATTTGTTTAAATACTCTGTTGAAGGTACGGATATTAGTGAAACCACATTCCAGTGCGATCTCCAGAATGGATTTGTCTGTGGTCAGCAGCAGTTGTTCTGCCTGATTAACCCGGATGTTGCTGAGGTACGCAATATAGCTCATACCTGAAATTCTCTTAAAGAAGCGTGAGAAATAAAAGAGGCTCATATTGGCTTGGCGTGCAGCGTCAGCAAGTGTGATGGAATGCATATAGTTGACGTCGAGATATTCTAGAACCTCCTGCATAACCTTCATGTTAGTAATACGCCTTTTGTCTTTCTGTGGATTTATTTTATCCAAAGGGACATGCCGTAAAATGAGTCCACTCCATTCGTGCAACAAGCCAATGATTAACTGTTCATGATATTCAAGTTTCTGATTATATTCGCGCATAAGCTCCTGCATAATGGCAGAAAGCCGGTTGTTGATAGCTACTTCATCTTCTCTAATGACTAAGCACTTATCAATAAAAGGAGAGGTCAGTCTCACATTTAGGGGCCACCCTCCAGGAAAACCGATTAAAGAAGGATTAAAAATAACCATCATTATCTTAGAACTGCCGTCCTTGCTCTCATAGTAATGGATGTCTCCGCTGCTACATATAGCCATGTCACCAGCTTCCAAGACCCGCGTTTCCGAATTGATTCCCATCCGAATGGAGCCCTCGAATACATAGACTAATTCAAGATCATTATGCCAGTGGGCTAGGAAATCTATATTATCAGACACTATTACTGTGAAAGGAAAATTCGAATGATAGGTTCTATTTTCGTGAAAAGCTTTCATAGGATCTCCTGTTCATGCGATTTGAATTGAATTGAATTGAATGTTCACCTTTAAAACTTAGCAAAAAATGACCATTCACACAAGTGAAATGGCGAGCAGATATCTCCAATCTGGATTACAATTTCATCAGATGGAAGTAAGCTAGATTTCATATAAAAAGGAGATTGCAGCATGACGAAGAAGGCATTGATTGTAAAAGGTGGATGGGATGGGCATGAACCTAATGAAGTAGCTGCGATATTCGCTGGCATACTTGAAGCTGAGGGTTTTGAGGTTGAAGTGTCTGATACACTAGATAGCTTCAACAATGCAGAAAAGCTTGCCGACTTAAGTCTTATTGTACCGGTGTGGACCATGGGAGAAATCAGCAATGATCAGGTATCTTCCGTTCTGAAGGCTGTAGCTTCTGGCGTAGGAATTGCCGGTTGTCATGGAGGGATGTGCGACTCCTTCCGTAACAATACAGATTGGCAATTTTTGACCGGATCTCAGTGGGTGGCGCATCCATTTAACGATGGGGTAGAGTACGAAGTCAATATAGTACACTCTGGCTCAAGCGCCATTGTGGAGGGCATCCAAGACTTTAAGGTGAAATCGGAGCAATACTATTTACATGTGGATCCGGCGGTAGATGTTTTAGCAACTACTACGTTTGTAATGAGTGAGGGTGAGCATTCAGCGAATGGTGTCATCACAATGCCCGTTGTATATACAAAGAAATGGGGAAAAGGCAAGGTTTTCTATAATTCACTTGGGCATCATGCCGATGTTTTCGATATTCCGGAAGCCAAGGAACTGATGCGAAAAGGTTTTTTATGGGCGGCTAACTAAAACTGAGATAAGGTGGGAATGATCTTGCGCAAAGTGAAGGTAGGTATAGTCGGCTGCGGAAACATCAGCAGCATTTATTTTGAAAATTTGAACGGTACCTTTGTTAATACTGAGGTGTATGCTTGCTCCGACTTGGATAAAGAAAGAGCAGAGCAGGCAGCGGAGAAATATGGAGTTCCTCATGTGTGGACGACAGAGCAATTACTTGCTTCGGAAGAGGTTGAAATTGTTGTTAATCTGACAACGCCTAATTTTCATTTTGATGTGTGTAAACAAGCCTTGTTAGCCGGTAAGCATGTGTATGTGGAAAAGCCATTATCCCTTTCCCTTGAAAATGGCACCGAGCTAGTTCGCCTGGCGAAGGAAAAGAATCTGTTCCTCGGCTGCGCGCCAGACACTTTCCTCGGGGGTGGACTGCAAACCTGCAGCAAGCTGATTGCGGACGGCTATATCGGACAACCGGTGGCAGCAACAGCCTTTATGCTCTGTCATGGACATGAAAGCTGGCATCCAGATCCGGAATTTTATTATAAAACCGGTGGCGGACCGATGTTTGACATGGGGCCCTACTATCTAACTGCCCTAGTGTCTCTGCTGGGCCCAGCAAAGACAGTATGCGGCATCACTAAAACTTCCTTTGCCCAAAGAACAATTACTAGCGAAAAGAAGTTTGGTAAAGTCATTGATGTAGAGGTGCCTACACATGTTGCCGGAACAATTGAGTTTGACAGTGGTGCTGTGGCAACGATGATCACCAGCTTCGATACTTGGCATAGCACATTGCCGAGAATCGAGATCTACGGATCGCAAGGAACTTTGATCGTACCAGACCCTAATAACTTTGGAGGGCCGATCCTTCTACGCCCGGCACACAGCCCGGAATTCCAGGAGATTCCGCTTATCTATAACTATGCAGATAATAGTAGAGGCATTGGCGTAGCTGACATGGCCCGTTGCATCGACACAGGGGAAACACCGCGTGCAAACGGAGAACTCGCCAATCATGTACTTGAGATTATGCATGCGTTCCATACAAGTTCTGATTCTAAACGGTATGCGGAGCTGGTCACCAGCTGCGAGCAACCCAAACCACTGCCGCTTGGCTTAGTTAAAGGATATTTAGGATAGCATATACCTGAAATAAAATACTAAATGTAACGCTGCAGTTAATCAGCATTCAAAAGAGTAGAAGACAGATTGATCTGTCTTCTACTCTTTTTGGTCTGATGAAGCTCTGATTTCCGGTACATTAGCGGTGTAATCCCATATTTATCTTTAAACGATTTCTGGAAATGACTTTGACTGGAGAAACATAGGTATGTGCTTATTTCACTAATCCTTTTGTCGGAGAATGCCAGCTAATCTTTGTCTTCTTCTAGCTTGCACTGTTTAATAAAAACACTTAAATCAAAGCCCAGTTTCTTTTTAACTTTTCGTGACAGATAGGGTCGACTATAGCCCACATGTTTGGCCACGTCGGTGAATGGAGAAGCAATCCGTAATCATTACTCCCCGGGTTCAGTGTGTGAATGGTTATTCGATACAGTTGGAGGCATACGTATATCTGGAGAAAATTCCTTTATTATTCAACCTGTACCTGGAGGTACTTTAATTTATGCCATTGCGAAATATGTCAGCATATATGGAACTGTAACTAGCAAATGGTGAAACACATATTGTAACCTGCGGAACATTTATTTATGAGATATATAAACGAGTTTGGAATTGATATTTAATAATGTTAATAATAAATCACCTAAAGAATCGGTACTCTTACCGGGAAAGCTTAAAAGGCATTTTGATAATACGAGCAAGTATACTTATGTGTGGCTTCCAGTTGAATGGCAGGGCGATAAGCCGATAATATACTGGCGTAATGAATGGAGGCTAGAAGTTTATAAAGTAACTCTTTTATTGTGTGGCTGCATAGGACCGTTTGTTGAACCTTGGTTCTGACATGCGGCCTTATTTTTTACTTCGTGTTATATTACATAACATCTATTATCATCTTTTTGAAGAAATTACATTACAGCAGCTATCGGATGTGTCCAGACTCAATCCAAACTATTTATCACAGCTCTTCAAGAAGAGTTAGGGTTGACTCTGATGAATTTCATTCAAAGAGAACGTATAGAATAAGCCAAAAAACTGTTAGATCTTTCAAATGATATAATCTCATCGATTGGTTCGCGACTTACTTTTTATGACCAAGCGCATTTCATCAAAGTATTCAAGAAGCATGTGGGTGTAACACCAAAGCAGTATAGGAATCGAAGTGTAAGAGTAAATACATGAAATTAGATAACTACTGACAAATCAGGACAGTACGCGCCAGGTGTTGCTTGGGAGCTGGGTAATCAATTCCTGAACTATGTCTGGAACTCAGAGGCAACAGACAAGTGGGAGCAATTCAAAAAATTCAATGAAGGCGCCAAATCGTCACCGGCCCTTGGCTTCACATTTGACAGCGAACCAGTCAAATCAGAGGTGGGGGCACTTGCAAACGTTTTAAGAGAATATCAAAAGATGCTTGAGACGGGGTCGGTCGATCTGGACAAAGAGTTGCCTAAGTATATCGCTGCCCAAAAATCAGCCGGCCTCGACAAAGTCATCGCTGAGAAGCAAAAACAGCTTAACGAATTCCTTGCAAGCCAGAAATAATCTCACAAGTATACAAATAAAAGTCCCAGTGGATGCTTTTTTTGACATGCTCTTTCTCTTAAAGTATGCTTTATACATCTAATTCAAGCATAGGAGTGGATATAGTCTATTGACTGTATTCACTTTTTTCTTTGTCATTACTATGAGGAGGTTAATTCATGGACATAATCATTAGACAAGAAAAAATTGAAGATAATAACGAAGTGTACCATGTAGTCCAAAAAGCATTTGAGAAGGCAGATTACTCAGACCAGGATGAACACAACTTAATAAATAGACTTAGAACATCAGCGAAGTTTATTCCGGAGTTGTCACTTGTAGCTGAATACGATAATGAAATCGTAGGACATATTCTTTTTACAGAGATAAAAGTGGGGGACCAGACTCTGATTGCGCTAGCACCTGTTGCTGTATTACCAGAAATGCAAAGCAAGGGTATAGGGAAGCTGCTCATTACTGAAGGGCACAGAATCGGAAAACAGCTTGGCTATAAGGGCGCTGTTGTTTTAGGTCATGATAAGTATTATCCGAAGTTTGGTTATACAAAGGCTAGTCAATATGGAATAGAGGCACCCTTTGAAGTTTCTGACGATAATTTCATGGCCGTTGAGCTTGTAGATGGCGGTCTTTCAGATGTCCATGGTGTTGTAGAATATGCTAAAGAATTTTTTTGAAAAATAGATTAAAGTGCTCCTATGGAGAAGGAAACCCAGTCATATTTAACGACTTTGGGTTTCCTTTTTTTAGATTTAGGCAAGTGACGTTCCTTAAAAACTTAAATCGAATATCGAAAACGACTTGACGAACGATAATATCCTGTTTAAACTGAAGCAGTGATTTAGTAAATTAGTAAATTTGTAAATTATAAAATCAGTAAATTAGTAATTGGAGTGAGGCAATGAAAATAACCACAACGTTAAAGTATAAACCGGTTGTCATGTCAGGAAGTTTCGAAAAGGTGTGAAAATCTGTAAAGGATAAGGGGTATTAAAATGTTTTCCAATCGTTATGTTCGGACAGTTATTCTCTCCCGTATGTTGTTGCAGCTCGGAATATGGATACGGAATTATGCCGTCCTTCTTTATGTTTCTGAATTGACAAATAATAATCCGGTAGATGTATCTTTGATATCGGTTGCTGAATTTGCACCGATCTTTATATTTGGTCTGATTGGAGGGACCTTTGCTGACCGATGGCGACCGAAGAGAACCATGGTATGGAGCGATTTGTTATCTGGCTTGTCCGTCGGGGTGGTGCTGATTTCGGTTATGAATGGCGGATGGGTTGCACTTCTCATCGGATCATTCGTGTCAGCAAGTTTATCTCAATTTTCTCAGCCTTCGGCCATGAAACTGTATAAGAGACATGTACCAGCTGAACAACTGCAGGGGGTTATGGCTATGTCCCAAACACTTGTCGCTGTCTTTACAGTTTTGGGACCCGTTATCGGTACGTTTATTTTTATAAAGTTTGGAATTAAAGTATCTCTAATTCTGACAGCCGTAATGTTTCTGGGATCCTCGCTTATATTGTCGTCCCTTCCACGGGATGAAGAGGAACCGAAGTCTGGAAAAGCCAGCGGGTTCATCAATGAGTTAACGGCTGGCTTACGTTATATTGGTTCGAGTAAACCCTTAAGAACACTTAGTTTAACTTTCTCGGCTGTGGGATTGGCATCAGGACTAACTCAGCCGCTTCAAATCTTCCTAGTCATCGAAAATTTGGGTAAGGATAAACAATTTCTGCAGTGGCTCGTGATGGCTAATGGAGCATCCATGTTACTAGGCGGAGCTGCCATAATCGCGATAGCCAAAAAAGTAAGGCCACAACTACTACTGTTGATAGGCTTGCTCGTCAATGCCGTCTGTACGGTTGGAATGGGTGCGTCTAAGGAAATATGGCTGACGATTATTTTTTTAGTGATCAGTGGTTTATTTTATCCTTGTATTCAAGGGGGGATTCAAACACTTCTTGTGCGGAATACCGAAGGCGCTTTTATTGGACGGGTTTCGGGAGCGATAATGCCTATTTTTATGGGAATGATGGTCGTTGGCATGTTCATTTCCGGCTACCTAAAGGATACGTTCTCCCTAATAGGTGTATTTATGACAAGTGGTGTTTTTGTGGCTATTGGTGCGCTTTTTCTGCTTCCCATTGTTGTTAAGAAAAGAAGTAAGAGTGAGCATAATCATTCCATGAATATTCAATAACTACGATAAGGAGAGAATGAAATGGATATGAATAAACGCAAAGAGCTGATCGAGGAGTACAAACAAATTAAGATTTATATGGGTGTTGCTCAAATCAAAAACCAAATCAACGGCAAAATCTTTATCGACAGCTATCCTAATTTGAAAAACAAATGGCTTACCCTGCAAATGCAGCTGGATTCAGGGAGATTTGCAAATGCCCAGCTCCAGAAGGATTGGAAAGAATTTGGTGCCGATGCGTTCACGTATGAGGTACTGGAACAGAAGGAAATAGATAAGGTAACTGATATGCGCTGGGAACGGAAGAAAATTCTAAAACCATGGTTAGAGAAGTTACAGCCATACGGAGATAGAGGATATAATAAACCACGAATTGACTAACTAGTAAATCCAAGCTAAGATGAAACCGTCGTTTAGTAAATTAGTAAAATAGTAACTGGAGGAAGAAAATAATATGAAAATACCTACAACATTAAAACATAAACCTGTTGTTGTTTCGGAAAATTATGAGCAGGTTGACGGCCGATTGGCAGGAAATACGGACGCAAAAGGTCTTTCTCTTGGATTGGCCCAGTGGAACGATAGAGGAAAAGTCGATATATCGGCTAAGGTATGGAGATATACTGGAGAAAAATGGTCCAGACAATCGGAGGAGCTCCCTCTCCATCGTGTTCTTGATTTGTCCATTCTGATTTGTCGGTCTTTGGAACATTTTCGGGAAGCGTATCGATATGAGAATTTATATGACACTGAGCAGCCTATAATTGATCGAATTGGCTTGCAAGGGGATGCCATGACCGTAGGAATCTGTACGGACAATGAGCGAATTAATGAAGATATTAAGCTGTTCAGTCAAGCGCTGAGCGATGATGATGAAATGATCGGTGAGCGTCTGAGCACGTTATCCAAAATATTAAAGGATATGGGATATTAATTAGGAAGTGGCAGTCAATCGGGGCAAAGCAGCCTTCGTGACTGCCACTTTTTTTATTGTAATCAGTTTATATGCTGATGGAACACCTATCGGATGAGAAGCCGTTTAATTGAGAGCACTTTACTAAAAGATAAAATGAGAGAATTAGGCAATAATTTAATACTATTGTGGTATCTGTTTAGTAAAGAATTGTTGCATACTTGAATAGTACTCAAACTAATTTGACTGAACTTCATGAGAAAGGAAGAGCACAGATGTGCATGCGTAAATTAGGAAATAGCGGCTTGGAAGTTTCGGCGGTAGGGCTTGGTTGTATGGGAATTGGCTCAAAAACCATATATTCTCACGATTCCAGGTACTACAAAATTAAACAGATTAGAAGGAAACCTATTTGGAGTCGACCTTAAATTAACAACGGAAAATGTAAATCATCTGAATGAAGCGATTTCTAATATGGACATTGATAGTACACATTTCTAATTAAAACGATCTCAACTATTAGGAGGATTTTATTATGCAAAAGGTTATTTTGAACAATGATGTTGAAATGCCGATACTCGGATTTGGTGTTTTTCAAATTCAAGAAGAGGCTGAATGTGAACAAGCTGTTTACGAGGCGATTATGGTGGGCTATCGATTGATTGATACCGCAGCCTCCTATTTAAACGAAGAAGCAGTGGGAAGAGCTATCAAACGAAGTGGTATTCCAAGAGAGGATCTATTTATTACAACGAAATTATGGATTCAAGATACAGGATATGAACGTACTAAGAAAGCTTTCGAGAAATCTCTGGCAAGATTACAACTTGATTATTTGGATTTGTATTTAATTCATCAGCCTTTTGGCGATGTGCATGGTTCTTGGCGTGCGATGGAGGAATTGTACCGCGAAGGAAAAATCAGAGCGATTGGCGTAAGCAACTTCCATAGTGATCGGCTGATTGATTTGATCATTCATAATGAGATAACCCCTGCGGTTAATCAGGTTGAGACACATCCATTCTGTCAACAAATTGAAAGTGCTAAATTCATGCAAGAAAACAATGTCCAGATCGAATCATGGGGACCATTTGCTGAAGGTAAAAATAACATGTTCCAGAACGAAATTTTAGCTTCAATCGCCCAAAAATATAATAAATCTGTTGCCCAAGTGGTGTTACGTTGGTTAACGCAAAGAGGAGTTGTAGTAATTCCAAAATCTGTTCGTAAAGAAAGAATAATCGAAAATTTTAATATCTTTGACTTTGAATTAAACGCAGAGGATATGGAAAGAATTGCGATGCTGGATACGAAAGAGAGCCTGTTCTTTTCACATAGAGATCCTGTAATAGTACAAGCGTTAAGTACTAGGAAGTTGGATATTTAATATAACTTGATAGAAGAGGGGTTAACCATATTAATGAGTTAACTCCTCTTTTATTTATTAGACGCCTCTAAGGGATGTTTAAGGATAATTTAATTATAATTGTTTTTACTATCCAGATTGTCAGTAGAAGCTGATAAGCTGTACATTAACTGATCGAGTTTGGACGCATAAAGTAAAATTACAGGCTAAAGGAGAGATTTTTTGACAAATAATGAGGTTGTTGAAATTGCTGATGTGTATTTGCTACCATTGATATCGGAGTTGTACGAGTTGAATGGTTATGAAATTCAGCCCATTCCGGCACATGATGGAGGGCGTAATGTCGTTTATATATGTGAAAAAGAAGGTACTGACGCCAAAATACTCAGAATCGCCTTCCTAAATGACAGAAGCCGGGAAGATTTTTTAGGTGAAGTTGAGTATGTTAGATATTTATTTGAGCATGGCGGAAGTGTCTCGGATGTAGTCAACTCCCTAAAGGGGAATCTACTGGAAGAGATCATTCATAATAATCATACTTTTTTTATCTGCCTATTTAATAAGGCTAAGGGGAAAATGCTTGTAGAAAATAATTATCGGTACCGGGAAGAAGCTCCAATTACAGAATATTATTATAACTGTGGTAAAGTTCTAGGGAAAATACATGAATTGTCGAAAGGATATACTCCTGTTCATCGTCGGCATAGTTTTTTTGACAGATTTAATGCCGAATATATTGATAAATTGATACCTGACTCCTTATCTCTCCTTAAAGAGAGATTGGTAAAGTTTCTTAAAACTTTAGAAGAATTGGACAGGAACCTTGAGTCATTCGGTTTGATCCATTTTGATTACAATGATGGGAATTATTCGATAGATTTTGATACTGGACAAATCACTGTGTATGATTTCGATAATTCATGTTTCTGTTGGTATATGTTTGATCTGGCAGGTCTCTGGACACAGGGCGTGGGATGGGCACAATTCGAACCAGATGCTGTTAAACGAAAGAAGTTCATGGATGATTATTTTGAAGTAGTCCTTAAAGGATACAGATCTGAGACCGCGGTCGATCAGTCAATGTTGGATAAGCTCTCCTTATTCATCCAAGTGACGCTCATGGAGAATATTGTAGATGCATTCGAGGTAATGAGGAACAATGGTGTAGTACCCACATGTGATGAGGAATTATCCTATCGCATAAAATGCATGGAAGACGACATTCCGATTATGGGGTTTTTCGATGACATTTACTCGTGTAAAGAACCATTTGAATATGAGGAAAGAGAAATTTAGTCTCTAATTTATAGGAGTTGAAGCTACGGTGACTTACGCGAAGCCAAAATTGGCCATGAGTGAAATTGAAAAAGTATTAGAGAATCATCTTAGACCAGGTGCAGTTGAGATTACACCTCTTTCCGGTGGTAATATAAGCAACGTGTTTTCTTTTGTCCTCGAAGGGAAAGGATATGTAGTCAAATTCAGCGATCTGGCAGGAGCGTATGAAACAGAAAACTATGTATCGAATCTGCTATCAAGTCAGAACATCCCTTTCCCGAAATGTTTGGCTTTAGGAAAAACTAGTCAGATAACCTATTTAATCATGGAACGAATGGAAGGTCGCAACCTATCCGATTTCACGGCAGAGGAGCAAACCCTTCACTTGCCTGAAATTATCAGCATTTTGACAAGAATGGGAGCAGCGGATATTGGGGCAACTAACGGGTATGGGTGGATCGGTGCTGATGGCAACGGGGTCTATTCATCTTGGAAAGACTTTATTGTTGCAGTAAATGCTGAGGATCAAACGGGAACGTTCTGGGAGAATTGGTATGATCTCTTCCATACGTCTTGCTTGGAGAAGGATGTATACGAAGAAATATACAGTCGGTTGATGGACTACGTACCCTATAATGAATCTAATAGAAGCTTTATACACGGAGATTTTCAACAGTGGAATATTTTGTCCGATGGAACACGAATTACCGGCATCATCGACGGGAATTGCATGTACGGTGATTGTCTCATAGACCTTGCGATTCTCGATCGGCATATGCCATGGAGTGATGTTATTAAGGTGTATCAAGACTATCAAGAAAAGAACGGAGTAGAAACTCCTAATTTTAAAGAGCGGCTAATGGGAGCCTATTATTTCAAGGGACTTGATGGACTTCGATTCTACGCAAAAATGGGATGGAATGACGCTTATCAGAGCACAAGACAGTTTCTTTTAAACTTGTAGGTTGTAGAGCTGAGAGACTAATTGATTAAATTTGGAAATCGTGATTCAAATGATATAAAAAGATTGAGAGCACCCGTTTGTTTAAATGGGGGCTCTTTTTATTTATGGAGACCAAGAATATGCTTGTACTCGAGCTTCAGGTTTACAATCTGTAATAAGTGCACCTGGACTTGTCATTAATCCACTATCTACAGCTTTGTCCAGCTTGTTAAAATGTAAGCGCAACCATATTATCTATTGATTGGAGGAGTATGGCATGAAAAAGATTGGTGCAGGTTTTATATTCTTATTGGTGATGTGCGCAGCAATATCTACAACAGCTTTCGCTAAACAGCCTTATTCATCCTACTGGTTTCCAGAGCAATTGCTTCAGTGGAGTCCTGCATCCGATCCGGATGCGGCATTCAACCGGAGCACAATCCCGCTGCAAGATCGATTTGTGACAGATGGTGTCAACTCCCATGCGACCAAAGCGCCGAAAGTTATGGCCTTATCAGCTCTGAACTCGGGAACAAGTGGTGTGCCATCACAAGGTTCGGACAAATTTGAGGCTAACACGTTCTCCTATTGGCAGTATGTTGACAAGCTGGTTTACTGGGGCGGATCAGCTGGAGAAGGGATCATTGTACCTCCAAGCGCGGATACTATCGACGCAGCTCATAGGAATGGCGTACCGATCATAGGAACGGTATTCTTCCCACCTACCGTGTATGGAGGGAAATTTGAATGGGTGGAGCAAATGCTTCAACAGAACAGTGACGGCTCGTTTCCTGCTGCAGACAAGCTGATCCAGGTTGCGAACTATTATGGATTTGACGGCTGGTTCATTAATCAGGAGACCGAAGGTGGTGTGCCGGCTGACGCACAGAAAATGAAGGCTTTCCTAAGTTATCTAGAATCGCACAAGTCGGAGTCTATGCAAATCGTATGGTACGACTCTATGACTAAGGAGGGCAATATCAGTTGGCAGAACGCACTAAATGACAAGAATGCAATGTTCTTGCAGGACAATAATAAGAAAATTACAGACAGTATGTTCCTAAACTTCTGGTGGAAGGATCTTAAAAACTCCGCAGAGAAGGCCAAAAGCTTGGGAAGAACTCCATATGATCTGTATGCAGGGATCGATGTTGAAGCCAAGGGCTACGATACAAATGTGAACTGGAATCTGCTGTACCCGGATGGCGAGCCTGCCGTCACTTCCCTTGGTATTTATCGCCCAGACTGGGCTTTTAACAGTGCAGAGAGTATGGAGGATTTCTTCGTACGTGAGAACAAATTCTGGGTGGGGCCAAACGGGAACCCGGGGAACACCGTGAGCGATCAGGCATGGAAAGGGATCGCGAATGATGTGGTAGAATCCTCCCCAGTAAATAAGCTGCCTTTCATCACTAACTTCAATACAGGAAGCGGACAGAAATATTATGTCCGAGGGCAGCAGGTACGAGATAAAGGATGGAATAACCGAAGCTTGCAAGATATCCTGCCTACATGGCGCTGGATCGCAGACAGCAAAGGAACAGCACTTACTCCGAGGCTTGATTGGTCCGATGCATATTACGGCGGTAGCTCTCTGAAGGTATCAGGTGAACTGAGCCACAACAATGCCACACATTTGAAGCTCTACAAGACAGACCTGAAAATTGAAGCAAGTACAAAGCTATCGATTACGTATAAAACGCCGAACAAGCCAAGTCTAAAGGTTGGTCTCGCTTTCGCAGACCATCCCGACCAATTTGTCTTCCTTAACGTGAAGGATAAAGCTTCGTCAGGCTGGACTACCGAAACTTTGAATTTGACCCCATATAAAGGAAAACGTATCGTTGCGTTGTCACTGTACTTTGATACCAAGGATACGATCAGTAATTATAACATTCAAATTGGCCAGCTCTCCATCCATAATACTAATGATTCAATTAAACCACTGCCGGCAGTTCGCGAGCTTAAGGTCACTCAATCCGATTTTCGTAATGGAATTTACGGAGATGCTAGATTACAGTGGAAACCGCTTGATCAACAGGTGAAGCAATATGAAATCTATCGTGTACTGCCAGATGGCAGAGAAGTGCTGATGGGTGCAACAACGAATCATGTGTTCTATGTTCCTGAAATGAGCAGAATAGACAAGGAAACGGTCACAGAATTGAAGGTCGTTGCGATCAATGCAAGATACGAGCAAGGTCAGTCCTCCAGCGTCAAGATCAGTTGGCCGGCTTATCCGAAGCCAATCGCTGGGTTCAAGGCTGATCGGACCCTGGTGGCACCAGGTGAGAGTGTAAACTTCATTGACTTATCGACGGAAGTAACAGAAGGATGGTCATGGAATTTCGAAAGCGGAAGCCCAACTGTGAGTACATCTAAGAACCCTGCTGTAACGTTCAATCAGGAAGGCGTGTATAGCGTGACACTGACTGCAACTAACAGCGCGGGGCAAGATACCATTACGAAACAGGCGCTCATCACAGTAAGCAAAGAAGCTGGAGCGGTGAAGAATTTAGCACTTGGAAAAATTGCAACGGCTGATCATGCATGCGGAGAGAAGGAAGGAGCAACGAACGCCGTAGACGGCAAAGTTACTGATAACAGCAAATGGTGCGCACTTGGAAATCTGCCTCATTGGCTTCAGGTCGATCTCGGAGCCGAGCATCAAATTAGCACTTTTATCATCAAGCATGCACAGAGTGGAGGAGAATGGTCCGGGTTTAATACGAGCGATTATACCATTCAGGTGAGTATTGACGGAACGAATTGGACGGATGTCGTCAACGTTCAAGGAAACTCGGCAGCCGAGTCAACAGACGCGATCGCGTTGGTGAAAGCACGCTATGTAAAATTAATAATTCTTAAACCCACGCAGGGAGCCGATACGGCGGCGCGAATCTATGAGTTTGAAGTCCATGGGTTATAGCTCCAATGTAAAAGATGGAGTATAGTCCGAGTGTTGGTTATTGATTACTGGAATCAAAAAAAGAACCTGAGTCGTTTATCAGGTTCTTTAATATTGCATATGAACAGACACGATGATATAATCATATCACGTCTTTATATTATTTAGTGGACAAAGTTAATGCATCTTATATTAATAAGATACCATGCCGGTAAACTCTTGTCAAATGTTTTTTTCTAAATTTAATAGATAGGAGAGATTGAATGAGTTCTTTAGTTCTTGGGTTTCAGGAAATAGATCATACGCAGCTTTCGCTTGTTGGTGGAAAAGGGTTGAATTTAGGGAGATTATCAACTATCGAAGGAATAAATGTACCAGAAGGATTTTGTGTTACAACAGTGGGCTACCAAAAAGCTATCGAAAAGAACAAAAAGTATCATGCTTTATTAGATCAACTATCCATGCTAAATGTAGACGATCGAGAGCAAATTGGTGAAATCAGTAGGAATATTCGAGAACTTCTTATGGAAGTAGAAATTCCTTCAGATGTTGTGACAGCAGTTACTCACTATCTCTCCCAACTTGGTGAAGAACAGGCTTACGCAGTACGTTCTAGTGCAACTGCTGAGGATTTACCACATACCTCTTTTGCCGGCCAACAGGACACCTATTTAAATATCATTGGACGAGAAGCAATCATGCAGCATATAAGCAAATGTTGGGCGTCTCTATTTACGGATCGCGCAGTAATCTACCGAATACAAAATAGTTTTGATCACAGACAAGTTTATTTATCCGTTATTGTTCAAAAGATGGTTTTTCCACAGGCATCAGGAATTATATTCACCGCTGATCCAATGACCTCTAATCGAAAGTTGCTATCCATTAATGCCAGTTTTGGGCTCGGTGAAGCTCTGGTCTCTGGCTTGGTATCTGCCGATTGTTATAAAGTACACGAAGAGAAACTCGTCGATACGATGATAGCAACCAAAAAAATAGCTATCTATGGCATTAAAGAAGGTGGAACAGAAACCCGGAAAATCGATCTCGAACAGCAAAAGTCTCAAACACTTACAGAACAACAAATTTTACAACTGGCACGAATAGGTAGAGCGATTGAAGCTTATTTTGGTTGCCCGCAAGATATCGAATGGTGTTTGGATCATGATACTTTTTATATTGTTCAAAGTCGACCAATCACTACTTTATACCCGATCCCTGAAGTAAATGATCAAGAAAATCACGTTTACGTATCTGTCGGTCATCAACAAATGATGACGGATCCCATGAAACCACTAGGATTGTCTTTTTACCTGTTAATAACTCCTGCACCTATGCGTAAAGCCGGTGGAAGGTTGTTTGTTGATGTTGCACATATGCTTGCTTCACCTGCCAAGAGAGAAACTTTCTTAAATACCCTTGGAAAATCCGATCCGCTCATAAAAGATGCATTTATAACCCTAATAGAACGAGAATATATAAAATCGATACCAGATGAAAGAAAAGAACAGAGTCCCGATAATAGCAGTAAAGATAGGTCGTCAGAAGTTTTTCAGGCCCTAATCGAAAATGATCCGGCAATTGTTTCTGATTTAATTAAGAACAGTCAAACATCGATAGAAGAATTAAAACAAAACATCCGAACAAAATCTGGAGCAGATTTATTTGATTTTATTCTCGAAGATCTCCAGGAATTAAAGAAGTTCTTATCTAACCCACAAAGTACAAAGGTCTTTATGACTGCTATGAACGCTTCGTCATGGATCAATGACAAAATGTACGAGTGGTTAGGTGAAAAAAACGCAGCAGATACGCTTTCTCAATCTGTACCCAACAACATTACTTCGGAAATGGGCCTAGCGCTATTGGATGTTGCAGATGTGATTCGTCCTTACCCGAAAATAATTGATTATTTACAACATGTAAAAGATGATGATTTTTTGGATGAACTGGTTAAGTTTGAGGGTGGACGTGAGACTCAAGACGCTATTTATGCATATCTCAACAAATATGGGATGCGATGTGCCGGTGAAATCGATATTTCGAGAACCCGTTGGAGCGAAAAACCAATTACACTTCTCCCCATGATTCTCAATAATATCAAAAACTTTAAGCCAAATGCTGGCAAACGGAAATTTGAGCAAGGACGACAGGAAGCTTTGGAAAAAGAACAAGAGTTGTTAGATCGATTGAAGCAATTACCGGATGGTGAACAAAAAGCTGAAGAGACCAAACGAGTGATCAGTTTAATCCGGAATTTTATCGGTTATCGTGAATATCCAAAATACGGTATGATTAATCGCTATTTCGTTTACAAACAGGCATTACTGAAAGAAGCCGAACAACTAGTAGAAGCGGGTATTATTCATGAAAAAGAAGATATATTTTATCTCTATTTTGAAGAACTTCACGAAGTCGCACGCACAAATGAACTGGATTATCAGATCATCAGTAAACGAAAAGACGATTACAATTTTTTTAAAAAACTAACTCCGCCACGTGTAATCACGTCTGATGGTGAAATCATAACGGGTGAGTACAAACGAGAAAATCTGCCAGCCCATGCGATTGTAGGTCTACCTGTTTCTACCGGAGTTATAGAGGGACGAGCACGTGTCATCTTAAACATGGAAGAGGCAGATCTGGAAGATGGAGATATATTAGTCACCGCTTTTACTGACCCTGGTTGGACATCATTGTTTGTATCCATTAAAGGCTTGGTCACCGAAGTTGGCGGACTGATGACCCATGGAGCGGTTATCGCTCGTGAATATGGCTTACCGGCTGTTGTCGGAGTGGAAGACGCTACCAAGCTGATAAAAGACGGGCAGCGAATTCGTGTGAATGGCACTGAAGGGTACATTAAATTATTGTAGAATTATTTTAAAAAAATTTTTATCGATGTTCTCTTTCGCTTATCTAAATTTCGGTTTAATGTAGGAAAAGGAAGTAAATGATATGGGGATATGGACAACCTCATAAATTCTTCAACTAAGGAGAGTATAAATTATGATTAATAAAATGGGTCAAGTAATGTTATATGTAAATAATCAAGAAGAATCCAAAGATTTCTGGACAGAGAAGCTAGGGTTTGAGGTGATTTTGGACGAAACAAATGGCCCAATGAGATTTATCGAGCTTGCTCCGAAAGGTGCAGGTACTAGCATTGTTCTTCATAATAAAGAGTTGGTTGCCCAAATGAATCCTGAAATGAATCTAGGAACACCTTCTTTAATGTTCTTTTCGGATCATTTTGATCAATTGAATCAAGAGTTGAAGAACAAAAATGTTACGGTAGGAGATATTGTAGAAATTCCCGGTGGAAGAGTATTTAATTTCGCTGACAGTGAAAACAACTACTTTGCTGTAATGGAAAAAGGACAATAAATAATAGTGAGCCATGCAATAAAGCTATAGTTAAATAAGTTACGTCAGCAGCTAATCCAAATGATTAGCTGCTTTTTTATTCCCAGATTGGGCGTTAAAAACTTCAAAATCTTACTTGTTAAGTAAAGAATATCATGATATTCTGCAGAAAGAGGAGATGATCAGATGTTTGAGAAGGGATCGTTCCGCCCCGTTCAATCCACTAAGTTAGTGGACGATGTTGTTAACCAAATCCAACATAAGATTTCAACAGGAACTATCTTACCAGGAGACAAATTACCTCCAGAACCTGAATTGATGCAATTATTTAATGTAGGGCGATCAACGATAAGAGAAGCAGTCCGTGTGTTAGTTCATTCTGGACTATTGGAGAAAAAGCAGGGTTTTGGAACTTACTTAAAATCCAGTCCTCTTATTCAAGAACCACTCACCCATCGTTTACTTCGTGCAGAATTGATAGAAGTCTTCGAAGCTCGAAAAATGATTGAATTAGAAATCGCAAAATTAGCAGCTCTACGACATGATGACACTGACTTATCCAACATGCGGAACCATTTGGATACTAGAAATATGGCTCTACAGAAGAATGATCGTGAACTGTATGCCAAATCGGATATAGAATTCCACATGGCTGTAGCGATGGCAAGCAAAAACGCTGTGATCATTGATTTATATAGAACCTTTACGTTTATTTTGTCAGATGCAATGAGTAAATTAAACCGTAATTATAGTTCTCATGATCCTCAATCCGATTACCATGAACAAGTTTATGAATCTATTAAAAATGGGGATCCAGATCAAGCGGTACAATGCACTCTGAGTATTCTAAATGGAACTCTTTCTGAGCTTTAAGTTCAATACAGACATTCATAAGGAGGGGAAATTGGGGCATGATTATATCTCTTAAAAATGTATCGTGGCAGCGCGATACAACCATGATCTTACGCGATATGAATTGGGAAGTGAAACAAGGGCAACATTGGTGTATCGTCGGACTAAACGGTTCAGGCAAGACGACGATGCTGAACGTAGTGAACGGCTATATATGGCCGACGACTGGGCAAGTCGAAGTGCTAGACCACCGCTTCGGTGATGTTGATCTTAGGGAGCTGCGCAAACGAATCGGTTGGGTCAGCACCTCCCTGCAGCAGAAGTTATACGGACATCAGACTGCCCTGACCATCGTCCTCAGCGGGAAATTTGCAACTATCGGTTTATATGATAAGACCAATGAAGAGGATCAAAAGCAAGCCGAAGAATTGATGGAGTTTCTAGACTGCTCTTCCTTAGCCGCTCGTACATACGATACCTTATCGCAAGGTCAGCGACAGAAAGTCCTCATTGCCCGCGCACTTATGGCCAATCCAGATCTATTGATCCTTGATGAGCCATGCACAGGGCTTGATATTTTTGCCCGAGAACAGCTGTTGCAAATGATCGAGAAGATTACGAAGCAACCCGGCGGACCAACTTTGCTGTATGTAACGCATCATATCGAAGAGATAACACCCTGCTTCACACATACGTTATTAGTTAAGAACGGCGAAATCTACAAAGGGGATGAGACGGAAAACTGCCTGCAGTCGGATGTGTTGAGCGATTTCTTTGATACCCCCGTTGAAGTTCAGGAGCATCACAATCGCAAGTGGCTTACACTTGCCGGTGATAAGTAAGATACGCTGCTTGAACATCTTATACAATATAACAAAAGCTGCCATGCGATTGCTTGGCAGCTTTTGTTATTGTATATGGAAATAATCGTAATGGATCTAAATTAAACAAGAGGAGTCACAGCAACTTTAGGGGTTCATTTCATTGATATTACAAATACTGGTTCTTTATTTGGAGGAGAGATAGTACAGCTTTATATTAGTGACAAGATCGGAATTTCGTGGTGCATATCATTTGCTGACCTTACAATAAATCGGATTAGTAGGAGGTACTATGGAAGAGAACAGAATGTGGAAGGCAAATTGGATTTGGTCTAAAGGATATCCGTGGACGTCAAATCCGGGAACACATGAATTGGTGTATTTTCGCCGCGAATTTAACGTTTCTGATTCAGAGGGAGCAAAACTCGTTGTTGATATCACGGCGGATAGCCGGTACCGATTATTTCTTAACGGTGAATCCGTCTCTGTTGGACCCTGCAAAGGTGACCAGTTCAGCCATTATTACGAAACAGTTGATCTGAGCGAGCGTCTTATTACTGGAAAGAACGTGCTAGCAGTTAAAGTACTTCACTATGCTGCAGCCGGTCCCTTTGTACTTGGTGAAAGCGGTCCCATTTCGACTTACCGCGCTGTTGGAGGTGCAATGCTGCTTGAGGGTGAACTTATTGAGCGAAAAGGGTCTTCACAAGCTCTTCATACCAATGAGAGTTGGCATTGTAAAATGATGACTGGATTTAAGCTTGTCCCTAGCCCGATTATCTTTCACCTTGGCGGGTTTGAAGATATCGATGGAAAGGGATTGGACCACGGTTGGGAAATGCCCGATTTCATTGGTGAGGGATGGAGAGATGCAACAATAGTTTCTAGAACAGACGATGAATATGGTCAATTAACACCTTGGCAATTGTCACCACGCCCGATTCCTTTATTAAACGAGACGTTGATGTTCTTCCGTGGCGTCACAAATGCTGATAATGTCTCAGCTATACCGAAATACACTTCATTTCTTAATGAGAAGGATTCGGACTCTCTGCGTGTAGAACCTGGCTGTTCTATCTGGCTGGAGATTGATGCTGGAGAATTAGCTACAGGCTATCTTACATTGGAAATGCAGGGCGGCCGTGACAGCCAGATCAGGGTTCAATATTCAGAGTCATATGAGGAAGCCTCATCTAATCTCCATCATAGAGTGAAGGGAAAAAGGGATAATGCTAAGAACGGTATCTTAATCGGAGAGAGTGATTACTACGCGGTGGCTGGAGTAGGCGATGAATACGTTGCGGAGCGGTATGAACCTTTTGAATTCCGTACTTTCCGATATATCAGACTTGAAGCAACTGCGAAGAATGAACCGCTCGAAATTGTTCGGCTTTCTTACAGAGATGTGGGCTACCCACTGGATATTAAAGCATCCTTTGCTTGTTCAGATCCGGATTTCGAACAACTCTGGAAATTGTCTTTAAATACGCTCAAAAGATGTATGCACGAAACGTATGAGGACTGTCCATATTATGAGCAAATGCAATATTCGATGGACACCCGACTTCAGATGTTATTCACCTATGCGCTTAGTGCCGATGACCGATTAGCCCGCCGTTCGTTGTTTGACTTTCACAGTTCTGCACTGCCTTCAGGCATATTACAGAGCCGCTATCCAGCTGAATATCGGCAAGTGATTCCGTCCTTTTCCTTATATTGGATTCATATGCTTAACGAACATTATCAATACTTTGGTGAGCGAAACTTAATTCGGCGTTATTTGCCTACAATGACTGGAGTTCTTGATTGGTTTAGACGTTTACTGACACCTGAAGGACTTGTTGCTCCGACGCCGCGTGCGTACTGGCCTTTCTTCGATTGGTGCAAAGAATGGCAGATAGGAACCCCTCCGGCACATAATCAAGGTCCTCTTACATTGCTCAGTCAAATGTTCGCAGCTGCCCTTAATACTGCTTCTGAACTATATCTGGCATTGAGTTGGGCGGATGCGGCGCGCGAAGCCAAAGAAGAAGCAAACGCCATAAATGATGCCTTGCTACGTCACTGTTGGCGTACAGACCGTGGGCTTTTCGCAGATGGACCAGAGGTTGATGATTTTAGCCAACATACACAAATCTGGGGGATTGTATGCGGTGCAGTTACAGGAGAGGAAGCTGTCCAACTGCTGGAACGTACAATCGAATACCCAGCCGAACAAATGACGCAATTGTCTATGCCTGCTTCATATGAACTATTCCGGATATTATCTCATCATAAATTGTATGACAAAGCTTCTGTAGTGATTGACCGCTGGAGAGCTTTTCTGGATCTGCATCTTACGACCTTACCAGAGGTGCCAGACGATAATAATCCACGCAGTGATTGCCACGCTTGGAGTGCATTGCCGATCTCAGAATTTCTAGGTGAGATTCTTGGTGTAAGGCCAGGGGCTCCTGGGTATTCAACCATCATTATTGAGCCCAAGTTGTTAAAGTTGGATTGGGCGAATGGCAAGGTGGCCACAAAACACGGCATAGTTGAAGTCGAATGGACTCTGAAGAAAGATAATATATTCCGCATTACGGGATTTGGACCGGAGAATATACCTGTTGTACTGATATTGCCGAATGGGGAACGCTTGGAGTTTCAGAACGGCGGAGAGTTTGATGCTTCGATCAAGTTTCCGGTAGTGGTATAGGTATCTAGAATAACTATGAATGATATCGAAAAGCGATCTCCGTGAAAGGGGGACGCTTTTCGCTCATTAGGGCAACATAATCCATCTCTATGCCATTAATCATTACTTGGATGTTTAGTAGCTATTGCTCAACTCGTAGCGAATTACTATATTGACGGGGAGTCATTCCGATCTTTTTTTTAAATATTTGGTGAAAAAACTTCAGGTCAGCATATCCGACTGCTGCGGCAATTTCGCTTACACCTCTATGACCTCCAGAAAGCATACGGCAGGCAGCATCCATACGAATACTCTGCATGTAATCTGTAAAACTCATTCCCGTTTGATGCTGAAAAAGTCGGCTGAATTGCCGTTCACTAAGGTTCGCTTTGCTAGCAAGATCGCTAAGTTTAAGCCCGCTGGCATAATTATAATTTATATATGCAATGGCTTCATCAACTGCAATCCATTGTGGCTTCTCCCCTGTTGGTGTATTAAGCTGTAACCGATGTCTAAACAAGCCCGTTAATATTTGCACGACAAGAGCATCAAGGACAGCTAAATATCCAGGTGGTTTTGCCGAGAATTCACGAAACAGTTCACGGAACATTATATGGTATGCACCATTGATATCTTTCATAGAGAACCATAGCAATTGCATGTCTGTGAAGGATTCGCAAATATCTTTAGCGTGAGGAAAAGTAACCTGAAGCTCAGATAAATACTCTATCGGAAACAAACAGTTGTAAACAATAAGCGGACGGTCTTTTATAGGTGTCTTAGGGCGAAATACGTGACTGCGTCCGATAGGTATAAAAAATAACGTACCGTGCTCGACAGGAACGGCCTCATCCTCAATGTAGTGAACCCCTGCGCCTTCACTGATATAAGTAATCTCGATAAACTCATGGGAATGCGCATTCAATTCGAACGTTTCGTAAGCCCTGTTCACATAAATTGGCACACCAGGTTCAAAAAAGCTATCTCCGGACATGACAAAGGTACTGCGTCTGATACTCATATCTTGGCCCCTTTCAAATTACCTAAGGCTAGTCTCATCGTATGAAAATTATGAATGAATGTCCAGATCCACCTATAAAAATGTCAGAAATACCCCCAATTCTATGTTAAGCGACCTCGTACAATAGAATTAGCTCTGCTGGATACATGAGCGACAATTCTATTCTTAACTGTTCTGGTAGGTTACCGAATGATTATAGGAGGTAGTTACAAATGTCCAATTTTGAGGTCACAAATCTTAAGGTGAATTATAGAAAAAATCCATTGGGGATTGATGATTTACATCCGCGGCTTAGTTGGTGGATCAGCACAGAAGTAAGGGGCTTTATCCAATCTGCCTACCAAGTTCAGGTCGCGAATGATCCTAAATTTGTTTCAGAACTCATCTGGGATTCTGAAAAGGTAGAATCAGATAGCAATGTTCATATTGAGTATGCAGGTCCCGACTTACAGTCACGCACTCGGTATTACTATAGGGTTCGAGCTTGGAACGATCAAGGAAAGGTTTCGGAATGGAGTGAACCTGCATACTGGGAAACAGCCTTGTTGTCGGTCAAAGAGTGGCAGGCAAAATGGATAGCAGCACCCCTGAGTAACCAAGAGAACGGAGCGGAGCCTTGCGATTATATTCGTACGGAATTTTCAATCCCTGACAATGTCGTATCAGCACGTGTGTATGCAACCTCGCTTGGATTGTACCGCCTTTATATTAATGGTATTCCAGCAGATAACACACTATTTAATCCCGGTTGGACCAGTTATAACAACAGGCTTCAATATCAGACCTATGACGTGACGTCATTGATTGCTGCTGGTGGCAACGCGCTTGGTTGTATTCTGGGAAACGGATGGTATAAAGGGTATCTAGCTTGGGAAGGAAAGAAAGACATCTTCGGTAATGCTCGTGCTGTGCTAATCCAGCTACACGTCACATTATCCGATGGTTCTGAACATATCATTGTATCGGATGAGAAATGGCGTACTTCGACAGGTCCACTCTTGATGTCGGAATTATATCATGGCGAAACATATGATGCGAGGCTCGAGAAAGAAGGATGGTCTTCTCCCGGTTTTGAGGATTTAAAGTGGCAAAAGACTATTCTCAAGGACCGTCCAGAAGCTACATTGGTTGCTCAGGAAAACGAACCGACTAGGGTTATAGAAACCATCAAGCCTATCGCTGTCATTACTACACCTAAAGGCGAACACGTGCTGGATATGGGACAAAATATGGTTGGATGGGTAAGGTTTATGGTTCATGCTGAAGCAGGAACCATAGTTACTTTAGAACATGCTGAGGTCTTGGACCGCGAGGGGAACTTCTACATCAGTAATTTACGATCGGCAAAACAGACTGTTACTTATGTATGCCGAGGCGGAGAGGAAGAAACATTTGAGCCGTATTTATCCTTCCAAGGATTCCGTTATGTAAAAGTGACTGGTATACCGCAAGATCAATTATTGGAACAATTCATCGGCTGCGTCATCCATACGGACTTAGAGCAAACGGGCAAGTTCAACTGCTCAGATGAACTCTTAAATCAACTTCAGCACAACATCTTATGGGGACAAAAGGGGAATTTTCTAGATATCCCTACAGATTGCCCTCAACGAGACGAAAGATTGGGATGGACGGGGGATGCTCAAGTTTTTATTCGCACAGCTGCCTTCAACATGAATGTCGTTCCGTTCTTTGAAAAGTGGCTAAAGGATTTGGCCGCGGATCAAGAAGAGGACGGAAGAGTTCCACACGTCATTCCAGATGTACCAGCGGCAGGATACGGCTCTGCTGCTTGGGGAGACGCCGCGGTGATTTGTCCTTGGACGCTTTATCAATGTTATGGGGACATTCGTGTGCTGAAAACGCAATATCCAAGTATGAAAGCTTGGGTCGAGTATATTCGGGTGCAAGGTGAAGACGAATATCTATGGAATACAGGTTTTCACTTCGGAGATTGGTTAGGTCTAGATGCCAAAGAAAACAGCTACGTCGGAGCAACTCCAAAAGAGTTGATCGCTACCGCGTTCTATGCTTATTCAACGGAATTGCTAGCTAAGACAGCGACTGTCATTGGAAAACCCGAAGATGCCTTAAAATATGAAGCATTGCATGAGAAGATTGTTCTGGCATTCCGTCAAGAGTTTGTAACGCCAAATGGGCGGGTGGCATCACCGACACAAACTGCGTATACACTCGCCCTTATGTTTGACTTATTGGAGGAAAAGGATCGTCATCGTACAGCCAAGATGCTAGCAGACCACATCGAAGAAAATGGAGTACACTTGACGACCGGTTTTGTGGGAACTCCGTATCTGTGTCTAGTCCTCTCTAGATTTGGTTACATGGATTTAGCCTACCAATTGGTACTGCAAAAAGAGTATCCTTCCTGGTTATATTCCGTAATTCAAGGGGCCACAACCATTTGGGAACATTGGGATGGAATAAAACAGGACGGTTCGTTCTGGAGCGATGATATGAACTCCTATAACCATTATGCTTACGGCGCTATAGGAGATTGGCTCTATCGCACTGCCGGTGGTATCGAACTATTGGAACCAGGCTACAAAAAAATACGGATCCAACCGCAAATCGGGGAACATTTATCGTGGGTTGATGCTTCGCTTGAATCTGTCCATGGAACGATCAAGTTAAATTGGAAAAAACAGAATGAAGCTTCAGTAGAAATGCAAGTATTGATACCATCTAATACAACAGCTGAGGTTATGATTCCAACGATGAAGCAGGAGAATATTTTGGAGTCTGGGATCCCAATAGAACAAGTTATAGGTCTGTCTAGTGTGGAACAAATGCCAAAAGGCCAAAAATTAATCATTGGATCTGGAAATTATCAATTTACGTATCCAATGAGCTAAAAATGATATAACCTTCTACTTTGCAGACAAGCCAAATAGGCTTGTTTTTTTTATTCAGTTGATGTCGAGTATAATAAACTTAACCTATAGTAAATCAGATAAATAAGATTGGAGTGAACGATAGATTGAAGGTCATTATATTTGGCGCTACGGGAATGGTAGGTCTAAGTGCACTGCAGGAGTGTATATTAGATGACAGAGTGCGAGAAATAGTTACAATAGGTCGTAAACATCCAGAGCATCTCAGGGTATGAAGGAAGATCAATATCGACGAATAACGTATGACATTACGCTATCCGTTGCGGGAACATTAGCTAGACTAAATCCCCAGATGACCTTTTTATATGTGTCGGGAAGTGGGACAGATAGTTCTGAAAGAGGTAGGTCCATGTGGGCGAGAGTGAAAGGAAAGACGGGAAATGATCTGTTACAGCTTCCGTTTAAGGCAGCGTATATGTTCCGACCAGGAATCATTCTTCCTTCTAACGGCGTCCGATCCAAGACAAAAATGTATCAACTTTTATACGATGTGCTAAGACCTTTTTACCCCATACTTAGAAAGCTGAAGGGTGTCGTTACTTCGGAACAATTAGGGCAAGCAATGATACAAGTAGTAAGTGCTGGTTATCCTAGTCCAATCCTTGAAAGTAATGAGATCAAAAAGATATCTATGGATAATAAGGAATTACAGCATTAAGCCAAAAAAACACATGACATACGTAGTCGCCTTGTCGGCGGCTTTTTTGATTTATCCAAACAAATCATAGAAAATCTTATCTTACAAAAAGAGTTCCCATTAACAGTATTCAATAATAAATTTTGAGTTTAGGTTAAAAAAGCGTATTTGTTGACAAATAGTCTAATTAGACTAATAATATAGACAGTCTAATTAGACTATTGAAGAGAGGATGAGAATAATGGTCAAATCATTTTTAATGATTGGTCAGTCAAATATGGCTGGACGAGGATTTATACATGAAGTACCCCCTATCTATAACGAAAGAATACAAATGTTGCGTAATGGTAGATGGCAAATGATGGCTGAACCTATTAATTATGACCGTCCTGTATCAGGAATAAGTCTTGCTGGATCATTTGCGGATGCATGGTGTCGTGAAAATGAAGAAGACATTATTGGCTTAATTCCTTGCGCTGAGGGCGGGAGCACCATTGATGAATGGGCAGTAAATGGGGCACTTTTTAAACATGCATTACAAGAAACTAAATTTGCAATGAAGAATAGTGAATTATCGGGGATTTTATGGCATCAAGGAGAAAGTGATAGTAGTAACGGCAACTATAAAGTCTATTATCAGAAATTACTTCAGATTGTTACGGCGCTAAGAAAAGAGTTAGAGGCTCCAAATATTCCATTTATCATTGGTGGTTTAGGGGATTTTTTAGGCAAAGAAGGATTTGGGAAACATTGCACGGAATATGCGTTAATGAATCAAGAATTACAAAAATTCGCTTTTGAACAAGATAATTGTTACTTTGTTACAGCTTCAGGTTTAACTTCTAATCCGGATGGGATTCATATCGATGCAATATCTCAAAGAAAATTCGGGTTACGATATTTTGAAGCCTTTATTAATAAGCAACATGTACTTGAGCCGTTAATGAATGAACATGAATTGTTAAGTCTCCATAATGCAAGAATACACACTAAAGCGGAAAAAATATATATATTGAGTATGGATTTTGCATTAGGAAAAATATCATTTGATGAATTTCAAGCCCAGTTCATAGAAATCAACAATGATTAAACCTAATAGTATTTTGACGGAGGTGTTTATTTGATAATATTACTAATTTTAGGATTATTAAAACAAAATCCAGGGGCTCACGGTTATGAATTGTTATCCTTAATGGAAGAAAAACACTATAAATATATAGTGAATTTCACCAAGGGGTCCTTTTATTATAATCTTGGGCAATTAGTAGAGAAAAAGTATATTATAAAAGTTGATCAAAGAGATAACACCAGAGAAACGCATAATTATAACATCACTGAATTAGGGGAAAAAGAGTTTGAAAAGTTGATGTTCAAATATGGGTCTAAGACAGACTATATAAATCTATCTTTTTATGTAGCTATGCTATTTTCAGATGAATATAAGAAAGAAGAACTATCTAAATTAATTGAATTACAAATTGAACAAACTAAAAATAAGATTTCTTTACTGCAGCTTTCTATTGAGAACGATGAAAATATCAGTTCTAATTTTAAAAAAATGTTAGAGAATTCACTATCTCATCATTTAGTAAATGTTCAATGGTTTGAAGGTTTGCTTGAAGATATAAAAAAAGAAAACTGATCAGAACATGATCTTATAAGAACCCGCGCCCGCGCGGGTTTTGTATTTTGTTTACAAGTTTTAACCAAGGTGCCCCAGTATTAGCGTAACTACATACTAACGGTACCTGTAAAAAACATTTTGACATATCTAACAGGTACCGTTATAATAAAAACCAACAGGTACCGTCACAAAGATTAACAGGTACCATAAAAACTTTAAGGAGGATCCAATATGGACATGAATACTGAATTATACGAAAAACTTGCGAAACTGCAATGGCTGCTACAACGCCAACACTTAAAAACACACGCTGCTGTTGGCCCTATGGCCGACACATCCCGCGGGCAAGGCAGGATACTAGCGTTTCTTCGTATGAAAGACGGTATCAGCACAAAAGATTTATCCTATATGCTGGACATCCGTGTATCATCTCTCAATGAATTACTTGCAAAATTGGAGAAAGCCGAATATATCACCCGTAAGCCATCAGAAACAGACAAGCGCATCATGTTGATTTACTTAACCCAAAAAGGACAAGAGGAAGAGGGACAAGAGTTAGACAGCGTTAATATATTTTCTCGCCTATCACCAGAAGAACAGGTTGCTTTCGGAGATTACTTAACCCGCGTCATCACGGCGTTAGAAGAAGAACTTGGAACGGACGGAGAACGCGATGTAATGGCTATGTGGATGGAGGCCGCAAAGGAGCGTATGGGAACAGAGGAATTTGAAAAACTAATGGCCATGCGCGGACAAATGCATAGAATGTGGGGAAATTCTAGAGACGAACGCTTTAACGGAAGATTCCCTGGATTTGGCAAGGAAGGACATGGTGACATGCGCGGATTCGGTTGGCCATCCAAAGATGGAACGAATTCGTCACCAGACAAGTCACAGGACCCGGACGATAAGTAAACAGATTCTTTTAAACAAACAGTAGCTATTGCGCTGCCTTTCCTTAAGAGAAAGAGGAACGTCAAAGGCAGCGCAATGACATTCTTTTAAAGAAATTAAGATCAGTCTAATCCGGCAAACCAAACCTGTAAACTCGTCGTTATGGTACGGGTTTGTTTGTTGCCGTGTCACGGTTTATATTGGATTAATAGTTAGAATTCTAAGTAATTTTAAAAATAAAATAAAGAAAGATAGTGGTGACCGATATGGACGCAGAAAACCTTCATTACTTTGAAAAAGCACCTGTCGCAAAAGCCGTAGCTCACTTCGCAGTACCGATGATGCTGGGCATGTCGATGAGTGTCATATACTCCATCTTGAATGCCTATTTCCTTGGTACACTGGGCAATACTGCGATGTTAACCGCACTCGCACTAACTTTACCGTTATTCGCAGCCATTATGGCGCTAGGTAACTTGATTGGCATTGGCAGCAGTGCATTTATCTCCCGTTTGCTCGGAGAGAAAAAATATGATGATGTAAAGCATATATCTTCATTCGCCTTTTACAGCAGTTTAGTTCTCGGAATTATTTTAATGGCTAGCGGTATCCTGTTGATCGATCCAATCGTTCATGGCTTGGGAGCGACGCCTGACTCCTTCGGTTTCACGAAAGACTATGTCACGATAATGCTTATTGGTTCACCGTTTGTCGTATTATTCTTCACGCTGGAGAATATCGTGCGCTCGGAAGGTTCAGCAATCACATCGATGATCGGTATGCTTCTCAGTGTTGTTGTGAATATTATTCTCGATGCTCTAGTCATCTTCGTCTTCCATTGGGACGTGATCGGCGTTGCGTCTGCTACGGTCATTTCTAACTTGGTTGCAAGTGCATTCTACGCCTTCCATATGGGATATAAGAGCCAATTCTTGACCATCTCCGTAAAATGGTTCAAAGCTAACAAAGAAATTCTCAGCAATGTATTCAAAATCGGAGTTCCCGTCTTCGTTATGAGTATCTTTATGGGTGCAATGTCGCTCATCTTTAATCGTTTTCTGGTCGAATATGGGGAGCAGGCTATAGCAGCATTCGGGATTTCATCACGTTTATTGCAATTTCCTGAGGTTATTCTGATGGGTTTATGCGAGGGAGTCGTGCCGCTAATTGCCTTCTCTTTTACAGCAAATAAATTACGCATGAAGCATACCATTACATTCACAATCAAAGCAACTGTGGTGTTAGCCGCCGTATTCGGCGTCATTGTCTATCTGATTTCCGATCACTTAATTAGCTTATTCACGAATGACCCTCAATTAATTGAAATGGGTAGCTACATTCTTCATGTGACGTTTTTATCCCTGTTCATTTCAGGAACGACCGCGTTGTTTACGGGGATTTTCCAAGCAACAGCGCAAGGAACCGCCGCATTTATTATGTCAGTTATTCAAGGTATTACTCTGATTCCAGTGTTGTATATCGCTAATCGAATGAACGGTTTCCATGGAGTGGTCTGGTCGCTCGTCATTTCGGATGCCGTAGCATTTCTTGTTGGTGCCATCATGCTGTATATTTTGCGGAACAAATTGCAGCCGGATTTAGATACTTTAGTACAGTAGAATTCTGAGCCTTAAGTTGATATTTTACGTTCATTAAAAAAAACCTTGATTCAGCAAGGTTTTTTTGGTGTAGTAGGCTTACAATCTCCGCAAAAACACGCACGATGATGTAGCCAGTTAAGAGTCAGCACTTAGCCGCGTTTGAAGCTACAGTTAAATCTTAATGCTGACTTCTCCACTTGAAAGATATTCCTCGTCACCATTCTCATATCTGACTTTCATATGGCAATCGTTATCGATATCCATTGCTATTGCTTTACGTTGTTCATTATTCTTAATCACTGTTACGGGTTTGCCAAGTGAAATTAACCGTTTTCTATATTCGGAAAGAAACAATCTTTCCGTTAAATGCTCATAGAATCCCATAAAATTGTTTAGTACTTCTGCTACCAGTCGGTTACGGAGATCACCATTAGGTTTATTTTCAGAAGTTACAGTTGTTGCAATCTCGGTAAGATCATTAGGAAAGCCATCAGAAGGTAGCGCTACATTGATACCAATGCCCAGAACAGCATAATCAAGCCAACCGTTTTCCAGTGACACGGATGCTTCGGTAAGGATCCCGCATACCTTTTTACCTTCCATGAAAACGTCATTCACCCATTTAATCTGTGCTTCTTTACCTGATATACTCTCGATGGAAAGGGCAACAGCAACAGCGGCACAAGTAGTCAGCAGAGCGGAATCCGTTGCTGATAGCTTGGGACGCAGCAGGATACTCATATAGATCCCTGTTCCCGGTGGAGAAAAGAATTTACGGCCCATTCTCCCGCGACCTGCTGTCTGTTCTTCCGATAGGATCACCTTCCCCTCAGCTTCTCCACTTGAGGCAAGGTTTTTTAAGGCTTCGTTCGTTGAAGACAATGTCTTAAAGACCTCAACACGTAACTTTTGCCCCTGTGTATCCAGGTACTTTGAAATTGCACTGGCAGACAAGATATCCGTTTGAGGGGACATGGAATAGCCTTTATTGGTTACAGCTTGTATGGAATAACCGTCTGTCTGTAGCGATTTTATGGCTTTCCAGACCGCGCTGCGCGTCACGGATAACTGAACGGCTATTTCCTCACCGGAAAAAAATTCACCTTTATTACTATCAAGCAAGGCAAGAATATGTTCTTTTACTGTCATGAACTTAAACCTCCAAAAGTATAACTCTCCGACCAAAATCCATTGAGTAATTTATCATTCAACGATTGCGACTGAATACTCTAATTCTATATAACAATAGGAAAAACTCAAGCGCGGTATTTCACTCCATTGTAAACCTTTAATAACATTTTGGTTTACAATCGAAGCTATCTCCATTATAATTCAGCTTACTGGACGTATTTACTAACCAGAATAAACTTATTTTTATCCAATGGAGGTCAATTTTTTTGAAGACAAAAGAACTTATTTATGCTGCATTATTCGCAGCACTTATCGCGGTGCTGGGCATGATTCCACCCATCCCCCTTGGTTTCATCCCTGTTCCGATTACTGCCCAGACGCTTGGCGTCATGTTGGCTGGATGTTTTCTGGGGAAACGGATGGGAGCTCTCAGCCTAATCATTTTCATCATTCTAGTAGCCATTGGGCTGCCTGTATTGACCGGAGGTCGTGGCGGAATCGCGGTGCTCGTTGGACCTTCTGCAGGATACATACTTAGCTTTCCGATCGCGGCCGGCCTTATAGGCTGGTATTCTGAAAAAATCTGGCCGAAGGTCAGAACTTGGAAGCTGATAGCGATCAACGTGATTTTTGGTGTATTGCTAGTGAGCCTGATTGGTGCCCCCATCATGGCATTGATAACAAATACGTCGATATGGGCCGGACTTACCGGAGCGCTAGCCTTTCTGCCGGGTGACATCATCAAAGCCGTTATTGCAGCCGTAATAACGATGCAGCTTAAAGCAATCAGTCCTATAGAAGAAAAAGCACAGATGTGAATAAATGTGAAACTCGGGTAAATGTAACCCGAGTTTTTTTATTGAAAAATAATATGGTTATGATGTGAATTTGTTTATACTATAAAAATTAAAATGAAATTGAACTAGGGTGGAGAAAAATGGATAAGGGATTTAATTTAGCCAACCAACTATTAACGCTGCTTGATACGGAACAAAGATGGTTTACCTTAGCCGAAGTTGAAAAAAGTTTAGGCATCTCAGATAAGACCATACGTAAGATGGTGGAGGAAATCAGCAAGCAGCTACCACCAACAGTGACCATTGAAGTTTCTAGAGGAAAGGGAATCGTTCTTCGACGTGATGGGCGAAGTACGATTAGTGAAGTGATGTCTTCTATGTTCAGACAAACCATTTTTTATCGGCTGATGGATTTATTGTTTACGAATATGGGTCGACTTTCCGTGGAGGAGCTCGCTGAAGCTCTGTTTATGAGTACGTCTTCTTTAAAAAAGTTAATTGTGGAATTAAATAATAATGATCTAAAAGCGTATAAGTTACGCATTAGTTACTCTACACCTGTGATCAAAGGGAATGAAATGAATATCCGATATTTTTATTGGAAGTTATATTGTGATGCATACGAGTTCACTGGATGGCCCTTTGCGAATGTCGATTTTGCTTATATAAATCAGTTGATCACAAATATAGAGAATGAGAATAACATTGTATATTTTATCAATTCCAAAAGGAAATTGTCCTTTTTGTTGGCCATTGTAATAGAAAGAGCTGCTAAAGGAAATTGTGTAACCATCGACGAAAATGCATACCCCTGGGAAAAGGGAATGTTTTATATACCAGTGAGAGCCATAGCAGAGCGTCTTGAAAAAAAGCTGTCCATCGAATTTCCAAAGAGTGAAATATTCTTTATGCAATCCATGGTTAGTCTCAGCCAATATCATTATTATGAAGGGTCAGAGATCACTCCGATTAAAGAAGTCGAATTACATAAGGATAAAGAAGAATATCAAATGGGTAATCTGCTTCTAATGTTATTGGCAAAGGTATACCCGAACTTAGATATGCAAGAACGATTTATATTGGAGATTTACGGGTTCTTTGACAAGCTATTAATCGAAAATGCAATTCCGGAATGGATGATGATTTCAAAAAGTCATTTAACAACTTATGTAGAGCAGGAGTGCCAGCAGATATATCAAGAATTGCAAACCTGTATGCAAACGTGGAATAAAACTTACCCTTCCATTCTGTTTAATCATTTTCATTTAACAAAGCTAACCTTAATAGTTCGTTCGAGTTTACGTTACAAAAGTAAAAGGGCTTTCTTAGTGATCGGGGAAGAATTCTCGATTCGTCATTACATAGCGGATTTGATAAAGAAGGAGATAGGGGATCAGTTAATCCTAAATACTTCCATAATGAAAGGGCTAACCGACGAGATCATGCAGCAAAATAATATTGATCTTGTCATTAGTAATATCCCGGTGGCACTAAAGACAGTGCCGGTTGTTATTATTTCTACGATCCCATCAAAAAGAGATTTGGACAATATTCGTAAAGAACTACTTTTATAATTTGACCAATTATTTTCCGTAAGCTCCGTAAGTTTTTGGTCTAGTTTGTAATGTTAAAAAACCTTATGCTCAATCTAGTTTCGAAACTGATTTTACTTGACGGTATGTGGAAAGCGATTTCGGTAAACCTCAGTTTACAATTAAAAGTTGGAGGAAGAACTATGAGTAGGCATTTAGGTGCAAATAAGGGAGAAATAGCAGAGCGCGTTTTGCTCCCAGGAGATCCTTTACGTGCAAAATTTGTAGCAGAACACTTTTTAGAGGAGGCTAATTGTTATAACGAAGTAAGAGGGATGTATGGATACACTGGATTATACAAGGGTATACCGGTGTCGGTTCAGGGGACAGGAATGGGAAATCCATCGATGAGTATCTATGCTACAGAATTGATCGTCGATTATGAAGTTAAGAAATTGATTCGCATTGGTACATGCGGCGCGATGCAGGAAAACATCAATATCCGAGATATTATATTAGCCCAAGCGGTGTCTTCAGACAGTAATATGACGGAGAAGATCTTCCATGGCTGTAATTTCGCACCTACGGCAGATTTCTCATTGTTAATAAAAGCATATCAACAAGCACAAGCTAAAAATGCAAATGTCTTTGTTGGTAACATCTATAATTCTGACGAATTCTATCGTGAGAGCTTAGATCGACTTCACAAGTTTATGGATTTCGGGGTTTTAGCGGTAGAAATGGAAAGCACAGCCCTATACACTTTAGCGGCAAAATATGGTGTAAAAGCGTTATCGATTTTGACAGTCGGCAGTCAATTGTTAAGACAGGAACACCTGACTCATAAAGAAAGTGAACAATCCTTTTATGAAATGGTCGAAATAGCTCTTAATACAGTCATTGATGGCTGATTAATTAATAAGAGCAGTGTTGTTAGAGAAGAGAGTGAGAAAGAAATGAAGGGAATACTGTCAGGATTGCAGTGGATGATTTTTATGATCGCTGGTGCAATTGCTGCACCCATTGCTATCGCAGATTTATATAACTTAACACCCATAGAGACTTCTGGACTTATCCAGAGCACAATGATTACTTTAGGGATAGCTGGATTTTTACAAGGCCTGATGGGGCATAAATTCCCTATTCACGAAGGTCCGGCAGGGTTATGGTGGAGCATTTTTACGATTTACGCAAGTTTAGTAGGGGGACTTTATTCTTCTAACAATGGTGCTTTACAAGCTTTAAGTGGGGCAATGATCATTAGCGGTGTGTTATTTATCCTAATTTCGGCATTTAAGCTAATGGATAAAATCGCTCGTCTATTTACTCCAACCATCACTTTTATTTATTTACTTTTATTGATCTTTCAATTAAGTGGATCTTTTATGAAAGGGATGATGGGGATTACCATAGCCCACACCACGTTAGATGTTAAAGTATTCATCCTGAGTGTGATTGTGGTTTGCATTACCTTTTGGTTAGGAAAAAGTCGCTTTGTAGTACTCAGCCAGTTTTCAATAATTTTCAGTATATTGATAGGCTGCCTATTATTTATTATCTGCGGTATTATACCGGTGTTTTCTCATGCGGATACTTTGTTTAAGCTACCGAAAATATTCCCATTTGGCAGACCTCAATTCGATGCCGGGACCATCACTACTGCCTTTTTATTAACGCTGTTATTAATAACCAATGCAGTTGCGTCCATCCGTTTGATGGAGACCGTTATGAAACAAAAGCAAGTGGATCATCGTCGTTATTTGCGCGCCGGGTTTACTTCTGGAATTACACATCTTATTAGTGGCGGTTTAGGAGCGGTCGGTTCTGTCCCTATCTCGGGAGCGGCGGGATATGTTGAACAAACAGGGATGAAGGAGCGCAGATCATTTTTAATTGGATGCTGCTTAGTGATCTCAATATCCTTATTTCCGCCAATGATGAATGTTATATCAGCAATTCCAGCTCCTATAGGCTATTCCGTTACCTTCGTCATTTTTGTGAAAATGGTCGGACTAGCGCTAAAGGAATTGAAGAAGGTCATTCATGAAGAACGAACTTTTATCGTTAGTGGAGTTTCCCTTTTAGTGGGTGTGGGTTTAATGTTTATCCCTTCATCAGCTACAGCCCATTTATCTCCGATCGTGATAGCCATTTTAAATAATGGATTAATCTGCGGAAGTCTATTGGCGATTATTTTGGAACAAGGGTTAATGTGGAAAGATACATTTCGAAATGAGGATTCCAAGAAAATCAACCGATAATTTGGAGGGTTAAAAATGCACTATCTAATTTCTGTTGCCGGTTTAGTTATTGTTCTATTACTGGCATGGCTTGGAAGTAACAATAAGAAAAAGATTAAATATCGTCCAATCATTGTAATGATCGCTATTCAGATAGGTTTGGGATTAATTATCCTAAAAACGAGCATAGGCGAATTCTTAATTAAAGGCTTTGCTGATAGTTTTGCAAAATTACTTGGCTACGCCAATGAAGGTATTGACTTTGTATTTGGCGGGATTGCAAATGAAGGGGCGCATACATTTTTCCTTTATGTTTTGATGCCAATTGTTTTTATGTCAGCATTAATAGGGATTTTGCAACATTATAAAATATTGCCATTCATTATAAAGTATATTGGTTTGGTACTGAGTAAAATAAATGGCATGGGCAAATTGGAATCCTATAATGCAGTTGCAGCTGCAATTGTAGGACAAAATGAAGTGTTTATTTCGGTGAAAAACCAACTGGGATTATTGCCAAAACATCGCTTGTATACATTATGTGCGTCCGCAATGTCGACGGTATCCATGTCAATCGTTGGTTCATATATGACGATGCTAGAACCTCGATATGTAGTAGCTGCATTAATATTAAACCTTTTCGGTGGATTTATCATTTCATCCATCATTAATCCATATGAAGTTACACCTGAAGAAGATATTGTTGAAGTTCAGGTAGCGGAAAAACAAACGTTTTTTGAAATGCTGGGCGAATATATTATGGATGGCTTCAAGGTAGCCATAGTAGTTGGAGTAATGTTGGTTGGTTTTGTGGGAATCATTGCTCTAATTAACGGGGTCTTCAGCGGAGTATTCGGTATTTCGTTTCAAGGAATTTTAGGGTATGTCTTTGCACCAATCGCCTTTCTTATCGGTGTGCCATGGCATGAAGCAGTTGATGCAGGCAGTATTATGGCGACAAAGCTTGTTGCGAATGAATTCGTTGCTATGCTTGACTTTGTTAAGATCCAAGACGGTTTAAGTGGACGTACTACAGCCATTGTCTCCGTTTTTCTAATCTCATTTGCTAACTTCGGGTCCATTGGTACCATTGTGGGTGCCGTGAAGGGATTGAATGAAAAACAAGGGAATATCGTAGCTCGATTTGGATTAAAGCTGTTATTCGGTGCCACACTTGTAAGCGTTTTATCTGCTTTGATTATCGGTATCATATTCTAGTTGAATCAAGGAGTATTAACATGAAACAAACACCCCGGTTTAAGCGTGTTTTCGTCATCGTTATGGATTCTGTAGGTATTGGTGAAGCTCCAGATGCTGAAAAGTTTGGGGATACAGGATCACATACATTACGGCATATTGCGGAACAAATGAATGGACTACATGTTCCTGTGTTATCCAAGTTAGGGTTAAGTCATATTGACCAAATAACCGGAGTTCCCAAGGTAGATCAGCCTTTAGCTTATTGCTCAAAAATGCGAGAGGCTTCAAATGGAAAGGATACGATGACAGGCCATTGGGAAATCATGGGTTTGCGAATTGAGGTGCCTTTTAAAGTGTTTCCTGAAGGATTTCCATATGAATTAATTAATGAATTAGAAGAAAGAACGGGAAGAAAGGTAATTGGGAATAAACCCGCTAGCGGTACTGCTATTCTCGATGAGCTTGGACAAGAGCATATGGACACCGGTGCACTCATTGTCTATACATCAGCAGACTCAGTGATTCAAATTGCCGCTCATGAAGAGGTTATTCCTTTGGAAGAACTGTATCAAATCTGTGAGATTGCCAGAGAGATTACTTTACGCGAGGACTACATGTTAGGTAGAGTGATCGCAAGACCGTTCCTCGGACAGCCCGGAAATTTCAAAAGAACATCGAACCGCCATGATTATGCCTTGAAGCCTTATGGAAGAACCGTGATGAATGAGCTCAAGGATGCTGGGTTAGATGTACTAGCGATTGGCAAAATCTCAGATATATATGATGGAGAAGGTGTCACCAAGTCTTTGCGCACAGTGTCTAACATGGATGGCATGGATAAACTCATGGAGACCATTCATAGTGATTTCACAGGACTTAGTTTCTTGAATCTTGTTGATTTTGATGCTCTTTATGGTCATCGTAGAGATCCGATCGGGTACGGGAAAGCACTAGAAGAATTTGACGAACGATTGACGGAAGTTCTCGCGGAGCTGAGTGAAGATGATCTTCTTATGATTACGGCAGATCATGGCAATGATCCCGTTCATACTGGTACAGATCATACCCGCGAATATGTGCCTTTACTCATCTACAGTAAGCGTTTCAATCAACAATGTGAGCTTCCTGTATGTAAGACATTTTCGGATATTGGAGCAACCATTGCGGATAATTTTGGTGTAGCCCTGCCACAATTTGGACAGAGCCTCCTCCAGGAACTTAAATAAAACTAAATTTGTTATGAAGCAGGATACCTAACTTATATTTCGTAAAAAGGTATCCTGTTCGTCTTTTTAACTGGACATCTACGTATACAGAAAGTCGCTAAGAAAGCGGCTTTTTTTGTTGTGATTTTGAACAAGTATTTAGACGGGAAATAAATGAAAAAGAATAATTGATTATCAAATAGGTTAATAAAAGACAAACCATCAGGCAATACCCTTTTCCAATGAATCGTAGTTAAGAGTATCGGTATAAATGTTCTTGTCACTTCTTTTGCTAGGGCTTAGATAATTATTAGTATTGACAACCTGTATATACAGGTTTAAACTGTGGATGTGTTTGGACTTGTATATACAGGTTTAATATTTGACATAAAGTAATTCATTTTGGAGGTGTTCAACTTGAGTCAGTCCCAGAATTCAGAATGGTGGCGCCTGTCCACGGTGTATCAGGTGTACCCAAAGAGCTTTAAGGACACTACAGGCAACGGAACAGGAGATATTAAAGGACTTATTGAAAAGTTAGATTATTTACAGACCCTTGGAATTGATATTGTCTGGTTACAGCCGGTTTATGTTTCGCCGCAACATGATAACGGTTACGATGTTGCGGATTATGAAAATATTAACTCGGATTTTGGAACGATGGAGGATTTCGACGAGTTAGTACAGGAATTGCACAGACGCGGAATGAAGCTAATGATCGATATCGTGGTTAACCATACTTCAACAGAACATGAGTGGTTCAAACAATCCATTTCAAGCAGGAACAATTCCTACCGTGATTACTATATCTGGAAGGACCCAGCTCCGGACGGAGGCTTACCCAACAACTGGCAGTCGAAGTTCGGAGGCCCTGCCTGGCAGTTCGATGAAGCTTCGGGACAATATTATCTAACTCTCTTCGATAAAACCCAAGCGGATCTGAATTGGGAGAACGAGAAGGTCCGTAGAGCAGTGAATGATATGATGCTATTCTGGGCTAAAAAGGGTGTCGACGGCTTCCGCATGGACGTAATTAACTTAATTTCCAAGGATCAGGGCTTCCCTAATGATGACGGAAGTGTTCCGCCGGGGGATGGACGAAAGTTCTATACTGACGGTCCACGTGTTCATGAATACATCAAAGCGATGTATGAAGAGGTATTTGGTCCGTATGAGATGGTGACTGTAGGAGAGATGTCCTCAACTACACTGGAGCATTGCATCAGGTACTCGAACCCTGAAGAACGGGAATTTTCCATGACGTTCAATTTTCATCATTTAAAAGTCGATTATCCGAATGGACAGAAGTGGGAGCTAATGCCCTATGATTTTGAGGCGATGAAACGGTTGTTCACGCAGTGGCAGACTGAAATGCAGAAAGGCCGGGGCTGGAACGCATTATTTTTTAACAATCACGATCAACCGCGTGCCCTCTCCCGATTCACTGATGATAAGGTCTACCGGGTGGAGAGCGCCAAGCTGCTCGCGACAACGCTGCATGGACTTCAAGGGACACCTTATGTCTATCAGGGGGAAGAAATCGGTATGCCAAATCCGGTATGGAATAGTATCGATGAGTTCCGTGATATCGAGTCACTGAATATGTTCCGCATATTGTGCGAACAAGGGAAAAGCCCTGAGGTTGCCTTGAGTATTCTTCAGGAACGTTCACGGGATAATTCCCGAACGCCAATGCAGTGGGATGACAGCCGAAATGCCGGATTCACCACCGGTACTCCATGGCTGAAAGTTGATGAACGGTATCCGGACATCAATGTGCAGAAGGAGCTAGCCAATCCCAAATCCATCTTCCATCATTACCGCAAGCTAATTGCGTTGCGCAAAGAGTATGGGATATTTATAGACGGTGTATTCAAGAGACTCGATGAAGCACACCCTGAAGTATTCGCTTACGCTAGAACAGGAGATGGGGAAGCGCTTGTCGTGGTCTCAAACTTCAGCAGTAAACACATTACCTTCCGCTTTGAAGACAGTCACTGGTCCGAATTGTCATCGAGGGGCAAGGACGAGCTCCTGATTGGGAACACAACAGATACACCTGCTTTAACACAAGAGCTTCAGCTTAGTCCTTATGCTTCCTACATGTGGTTAATCCGCTAACGAGGTGTACTTGAGAAGGAGCACAAATCAATTATGTAAGGAGTGAAAATATGGCTATAGACCGCAAAAATGTTGAGGATATTGTACGGGCAATTGGGGGCAAGGAGAATATAGAGGTTGCGACACATTGTGTAACCCGGCTGAGATTCTCGCTGTATGATGAGAGCAAGGTGGATTCGAAAGCCTTGGACCGCAACGAACTAGTAAAGGGACAATTTTCTAGCCAAGGGCAGTTTCAGATCGTTATCGGACCGGGAACTGTAGATAAAGTATACGATGAAATGATTCAGATCACAGGCGGTTCTCGTTCTTCCAAAGATGAAGTGAAATCCGCGGCTGCCCGAAAACAGAATCCGCTGCAGCGTGCGATCAAGACGCTGGCTGATATATTTATTCCTATTCTACCGGCTATCGTAACCGCAGGTTTGCTGCTAGGGATCAATAATATTTTGACCGGACCTGGTATCTTCTTTGATAATCAGTCGCTGGTGGATGTCTATCCCGCATGGAAAGACATTGCTGCGATTATTAATACGATTGCCAGCACAGCCTTTACCTTTTTACCAGCACTTATCGGTTGGGCAGCTGTTACACGGTTCGGTGGCAGTCCTCTGCTCGGGATCGTTTTGGGTCTCATTCTAGTGCACCCGGATCTATTAAGTGCCTATAACTATGCAAGTGCTTCCACTGAGGGAACTGTTCCAACCTGGAATTTGTTCGGCTGGCATTTGGAGAAGATCGGTTATCAGGGACAAGTATTGCCAGTGCTGGTTTCGGCCTATATTCTGGCAAGGCTGGAGAAGTTCCTCAACCGCCGGGTGCATGATTCCATTAAACTGCTGGTTGTTGCGCCAGTGACTTTACTGATTACAGGTTTTCTGGCCTTCACCATTATCGGACCGGTTACGTTTGGCATTGCCAATGCCATCACCTCCGGCCTGATCTTTGTATTTGATCATTTTGCACTTCTTGGTGGCTTGATTTACGGCGGATTCTATGCGCTTCTGGTCATCACTGGTATGCATCATACCTTCTTGGCGGTTGATGTGCAGCTCATCGGCAGCGAGGGCAGCACTTTCCTCTGGCCGATGTTAGCGTTATCCAATATTGCACAAGGTGCAGCGGCACTGGCAATGATGTTCGTAGTCAGAGAACAGAAGGCAAAAGGCTTAGCGGCTACATCTTCCGTCTCTGCATTCCTCGGCGTGACGGAGCCGGCGATCTTCGGAGTGAATATCCGCTATCGTTATCCTTTCATCTTCGGGATGATCGGCTCAGGGATTGCAGGTATGCTTCTTACCGTTAATCAGGTTCGCGCTTCTTCCATTGGCGTAGGCGGGATTCCCGGCTTCCTTTCGATATTCCCGAACCAGTGGGGCGTTTTCTTCATTGGCATGCTTATTGTTCTCATTGTGCCATTTGTCGCCACTGTACTCTACGGCCGTTCTGTGGTGGGGCGTTCCGAAAAGAACTCAGCTACAAAGGTTACTAGTACTGTGAGCGAGACAGACAATTTACACAGCCGCCCTATAGTTCAAGAGTCACAGGACTCCGTGAATATTCTGGAGCTTATCTCTCCGCTCAGTGGAACTGCAGTACCATTGGAACAAGTTCCCGATCCCGCCTTTGCCGAGAAGCAAATGGGCGATGGCATTGCAATCGAACCTTCTGAGGGTAAAGTATATGCACCCTTTGATGCTACAGTAGCTCATGTGATCAAGAGCAAACATGCGCTTATTCTGGAGCATGCCAGCGGTGTGCAAGTACTCATCCACGTGGGAATTAATACCGTGTCACTTAAAGGTAGCGGATTTACCACCTTTAAGAATATTGGAGACAAGGTGCAGGCAGGTGAGCTTCTGCTGGAATTTGATATGGAAGCTATCCGTGCAGCAGGTTACCCGTTGATTACTCCAATCATCATTCCAGTAGGTCAGGAAATGATCGAGAAGATTGAAGAGAAGACAGGACCAGCTACGGCTAAACAAACAAGTATCTTGACTGTTCATCTCAAGGGTTGATAAATGTTATATTGGCAAAGACTTTATATTATAGAAAGACAGCCCCCAGGGGCTGTCTTTCTATAAATTTATATGTTCCACGGTATATAATCCTCTTATATTACTTCGTGAAACGGTTTCGTCTTTAAAGGACGACAAAGTCGTTTCTTCTTGTGTGCCGTATTCTAATTGAATCGATGCTTCCAAAGGCATGACGTGATACAATAAAGGGCGGTGATCAAAATTGAGAGAAAATAAATATTTGCAAATTTATAATGAGTACAGCAACCAAATTCATTCTGGACAACTGCTGCCGGGAACCAAGCTGCCTTCCGAAAGTGAACTTGCTGAAGCTTACAGCACTTCACGAGAAACCGTTCGCAAAGCACTGAACCTCTTGTTCCGTGAAGGATACATTCACAAAATCAAGGGCAGAGGCTCCTTTGTGCTTGACATGACGAGAATGGATTTCCCCATTACCGGTTTGATATCATTTAAAGAGATGTCCGATACACTGGGTACTACCTCACGGACACTGGTAGACCGGACGATAAGTGAGCCGGCAGGCGCCGCGCTCGCCAGACATCTACAGATTCCGCCTGAAACCCTGGTTTGGAAAGTAATTCGTGCCAGAGAGATTGAAGGAGATCGGATCATTTTGGATAAGGATTATTTCCGAGCGGATATTGTTCCATTCCTAAACGAGGAAATCGCTGAAGGCTCACTCTATGAATATCTGGAGCAGGAGTTGGGGCTTAAAATCAGTTATGCGAAGAAGCTGATATCCGTTGAGCCCTCAACCGAGGAGGATCATCGATTACTTGATTTGAAGGGCTTCTCACATATTGTAGTAGTCCGAAACTATGTTTATCTGGAGAATACAGTGCTTTTCCAATATACCGAGTCCAGACACCGGCTGGATAAATTTCAATTCGTTGATTTTGCCCGAAGGGTGAGACGGTAAGCTTAAAGAGGGGTATTCCAATTAGGGATACGCCTTTTTTTTGCGCGGAGTTTTTAAATTGGTATTAATGGAATGAATTGATGATTCATTTAAAGCTGTCTTCACAGAAATAGAAAGTACAAATTGTAAGTGTTTGGAGCATAAATAATGATTTACACAACTGAAAGTAATCTTGCTCAATAATGTCTTTCCCAAATTCTACAGTTATTCGTGTGGTAAAATTAGGATGAATAAATCTTGGGAGGAGAGTACATTGAGACTCGAACTTGTTATAATCATTTTTCTACTGTTCTTAAATATTCCGGTATATAAGGTATTGTTTCGCGTGTTCTTTGCGGATAATGATGATTATAACGAAACAGTTAGACATACTTTTACACCTAACATCATTTCATTATTCCGAGGAGAGTATTGGAAGGATAGAATGAATACGGCAAGACTTCAGTTTTTTATAATGATTTGCGTCGGGATCGTAGTTTTAGAATATCTTGTTTTGACTAAAGTTATAGAAATTCTTGCATAAGCACCGCTCTATTATGGAAAACTTCTATAGTGCGAATAAACAGCATAATTCCATTTTGGGAGGATAGCATTATGACAAATCTGGATCCGCAAGAGCTTCTAAAAAGTAAACATAAGCTAGATGAGCAAAAAAGGCAGTTCACAAATTTTGCTCGAAGTGCTTCCGGCCATGGTGAAGTAGAAGCAGGTCAGGAATTCAGTAATGACCGAGTGCCTGACGATCAAAACCGCATGAAATCTGTTGAGAACAGACAAGATTGACCTTAGGAAAACTTTAAAAATAAGCCGATCCTTTCTGGATCGGCTTAGCAGATGATTATTACTTTGTAATGTGTTGTTTCAATAAGTATTGAATGCCCGAAGAAATGAATTGTAGTCACGGACATAAATATGGACACTTTGAGTTTGTGTGGAGAAGGTTTATGTTTGGGAGTAAATCAAAAGCCACATAGAAATAGATTTCGGAAGAAATAAAGATTAAGGATCATAATCATGCAGATTTCTTTGGAATTGAATAGAAAATAATTTTCTTTTCATGTTTGTCAATTTGATAATGTAAACCCAGACTCTTGGCGATAAGAGAGATCGGTAAATATATTCGGTCATTTATTATTGTTGGAGCCACAGCGAGTTTCACTTTTAAGCCATCATCTCCATATCCTTGTTCTGTGTATGGATTCATACCTTTAAGGTAAGCCGTTGTATTGCCTATTTCAAATTCTAATTTGGTATAACCATCTGTCACTATAATCAATTTGGTATTTTCCTGAGGTTTAATTTTAAAGTGATAAGCATTAAAGAAAGGTGCAGCGGGCAGCAGTGTAGTATTTGACTCATTAACAGCAGTTATATCTCCCGAAATCCTCTGTTTTTTAATGAAGATTTGGTAGTCGACTTCATCTGCAGGAGCTGCTGCCGCAGTTAGAATTGCAAGTGACAAAACAAAGATTGTATTCATTATGAATCTCATTTTCATAGTTGTTCTCCCTGTTACAAATTAGTTATCCTTTTTACCCATATTTTAACACTATTCTGGCTAGTAATCATTTACAAGTATTTTGCGAAGAGGAGCTCAAATAAATATCTCGACTGTTATTGATAATGGTTATCATTTATGATTATCATTAGAAAGATAACGGAGGGGCAATCATTATGCACAAAAGCAATCAAATATTTCTTTGGGATCAAGCGACGGTCAAGTTAATGGACGTACGCCATATTGAAATGGTGCAAGGCGAAATACTTCAAAAATATAAGATTCCAGCCAACATATTTTTACTATCGGTACATGGAAGTGCTCAAGTTCAGTTAGATCGGTCTGAATTTTCTTTTACAGGATATCAATTTTTGCATAGCGGAAAAGGGGCGACCCTCAATATTGTTCCAACAAGCGAAAAATTTGTTTACTATATCATTTATTACCGTGCATGGATTCATGAAGAGGATCTCTTCCAGTCACAATATTGTTTTACCCCTGATGCACCCATTTTACTTTATAACAAAATTCAAATGATGTATCAAAAATGGAACGAGCAAGAAGAGAGACTCAACGTAAAATCACTTTTTTATCAATTCATTCATCAGCAATTAACAGAGTTACATAGAAAAGAGACTGAGGTGAAACAAACAAGTGTAGCAGTCCAAGTAATCACCTATATCCAGGAGTACTACGCGGAGCCTATCACATTAGATTCTCTTGCGGAAGTATTTAATTTTAGTGCTTATCATTTGTCATCATTGTTTAAAGAGTACACAGGTATGAGTCCGATTGATTACTTAATTTGGTTTAGGCTTGATCTTGCAGCAAAGCTTTTAATGACAACAGATGCTTCTGTGGGGGAAATTTCAGCAAGCGTTGGTTATAATGACGTTTATTATTTCAGCCGAATTTTCAAGAAAAGAAAGGGAGCTTCACCTGCACATTTTAGAACAAGAGAGATACAGCGAGTTGTTGAAAATCCATCAAACTTCCCCACATCCTCTATTTTTGAACACATCGTTCAACAGTATATTAATAATGATAATCATTATCATAATACGGATAAAGGGGAATTACATATGTTTAAAATGACAAAATCTCAGACGACGGCAGCTTTACTGCTTTGCGGTTCTCTATTATTAAGTGCTTGCTCCAGCGGGACGGGCACAGCTGCGAAGGAGCAAAGCGCAGGGAATGGAAACGTAAATCAAACAAAATCAGAAGAAATTTTGAAAACCCGAATAGTATCAACACCTAAGGGAGATGTAGAAGTACCCGCAGAGCCGAAAAGAGTGGCATCTGATCAATATATGGGACATTTATTGAAATTAGGTATAGTTCCAATCGGTGTAAGAACGTTTATGCTGGATGAAGGTTGGATGGAAAAGGCAGACATTCCCAAAGAAACGATCGACAAAATTGAAGATTTAGGAAATTTCCCTTTAAACCTGGAAAAATTAACGATGCTAGATCCGGACTTAATTATCGGCTCAATCGATGAAAATATAGAACAATATGAGAAAATTGGAACGACTGTTTTTCTGCCTTATTGGGAGGGGTTAACAACAGCAGGGCCGCTTGATAAGTTTAGGAGTGTAAGCAAGATTTTTGGAAAAGAAAAAGAAGCAGAAGAATGGATTACGGAATACGAACAGAAAGTAGCTGAAGCAAAGTCAAAACTATCCGGGGTGATCAAGGAAGGGGAGACCGTCTCGGTTGTTTCATTTTCAGAAAAAGCAGTATACGTCTTAGCGGCAAAGGGCGGAAACTATGGATCTTCGACTATCTACAATATGCTGCAGCTGCCTCCAACAGAAAACGCAAAAAATATGGCGGAAGGGTTTGAATCGATTTCACTTGAAGTTCTTCCAGAATACTTAGGTGATTATGTTTTTGTATATAACGGCGATGCTGATGCAACCAAAAAAGCAATGGAAAGTAACATTTGGAAAGGCATACCTGCAGTGAAAAATGGCAAAGTTTATTTATATGGTGATAACTATCATGATGAATTCGTAATGGAGGACCCATTTTCATTAGAGCTTCAACTTGATACAATTGTGAATTTATTACTTGGCACTACTTAATAGTTTAATAGATGCGGAGTGCCATATGGAAGGCGTGGTCGACATCATCCTATTAAAAATTCCGAGTGCAGCTTTCAAATGAAGATTCTAATCAATGGATATTAATGACATTGACATCCAAAGGTTTTTCTAAAATAATAGAATGTAATTAAATACTGGTACCTTTAATTCAGTCCAGAGAGGCTGACAAGGACAGCGGATTTTTATAATCAGCTAAGAATCAGGGCATATTCCGTCAAGGGATGCTCTGTGTCTTCGCGCGGGTTATGATGAACAAAAGAGGCTACTTGTCAGATTGATTTGACGAGTAGCCTCTTTTGTTTCTGCTTTTTTGGTATCAGGACACTTTATATGGGGGTATTCTGATGAGTAAACAAGATCAAGAGTTTTCGTGGCAAGCGGTGCCGAAAACGCAGAGAAATCATTTTGGGAAGACGTTTTCCGTCATGTTGGCGTTCACTTTCTTTTCCGCAAGCATGTTGGCAGGAGGAACGTTAGGGGTCAGCTTGACATTCATGGAGTTTATTGGAATCGTGCTTGCCGGTAATCTGGCACTCGGCATCTATACGGGAGCTCTGGCACATATCGCTGCCAAAACAGGTCTTTCCACGCATTTGCTTGCAAAATATGCGTTCGGTGAAAAAGGATCGTACCTTCCTTCTTTCCTGCTTGGCTTCACACAGGTAGGATGGTTCGGTGTCGGTGTAGCCATGTTCGCGGTACCGGTCGCCAGAGCGATGGACTGGAATGTGTACCTTCTGATCTTCGTGTTTGGTCTCGCAATGACGGCATCAGCCATCTTCGGCATGAAGTCGCTCGTCATTCTGGGTTATATAGCAGTTCCGGCCATTGCAATTCTCGGTGGTTACTCCGTGTTCGAAGGAGTTAACACGCTGGGTGGTCTGCAAGGGTTGCTCGATTACTCACCAACAGAGTCGCTTACCGCAGCAGCAGCATTGACCATTTGTATCGGGTCATTCATTAGCGGCGGAACGTTGACGCCCGATTTTGCCCGGTTTGCAATGACGTCCCGGCAGGCGGTTACAGCCACTGTCATTTCGTTCTTTCTTGGGAACTCACTTATGTTCCTATTCGGCGCAGTCGGCGCAATGGCTTACAATCTAGCTGATATCTCGGAAGTCATGTTCTTGCAAGGATTGCTCATTCCTGCAATCATCGTTCTGGGGCTGAACATCTGGACGACCAACGATAATGCACTTTACGCTTCCGGGCTGGGCTTTGCCAATATCACTAAAATATCGAAAAAGTTCTTCGTTATTGTGAACGGCATCGTAGGTACAGTATTTGCCATGTGGATGTACAACAACTTCGTCGGTTTCTTGAATGTGCTGGGCGCAGCGATACCGTCCATCGGAGCTATCATCATCGCAGACTATTTTATTGTGAAGCGCAGAAACTATAAACCATTTGCCGACATGACTTTCAAGAATGTAAACTGGATAGCGATGGTGGCATGGGCTATCGGTGTGGCCTTTGCCCAGCTGGCTCCAGGAATAACACCACTCAATGCACTTATCGGAACAGCGGTTGTATATACCGTGTTGATGCTGATCGTTTCTGCGAGAAAATCCAAAGAAAAGGGGAATTTAAATGATTATACAAAACGCAAAATTGCGGGGTAAAGAAGGTTTATGGAATATTGTAGTGAAAGATGGGAAGTTTGAGCTTATCACGCAGTCACTGGAATCAACTGCGAATGAGGAAGTAATTGACGTTAACGGCTCACTTGTGCTGCCGCCGTTCATTGAACCTCATATTCACTTGGATACAACGTTAACAGCTGGTGAGCCGGAATGGAATTTGAGCGGAACACTATTTGAAGGCATTCAGCGTTGGTCAGAACGTAAAGCCTTCCTGACGCACGAAGACGTTAAAACACGCTCTAAAACTGCACTGAAGTGGCAGATCGCGCAGGGTATCCAGCATGTAAGAACACATGTAGACGTCACCGATCCAAGCTTGACCGCCGTTAAAGCGATGCTTGAAGTGAAAGAAGAAATGGCACCATTCATTGACATCCAGCTTGTCGCTTTTCCACAGGAAGGTATTCACTCCTACCCGAATGGCGTAGAATTACTAGAAGAGTCGCTGAAAATGGGCGTTGATGTGGTGGGTGGTATCCCACACTTCGAATTTACAAGAGAATATGGCGTCGATTCGATGAAGGTTGTGTTTGACCTCGCTGAAAAGTACGACCGCCTGATCGACATCCATTGCGACGAAATCGATGACGAGCAATCCCGTTTCTTAGAAGTTGTAGCCAAAGAAGCCTACGAACGCGGGTTTGGCTCCCGCACGACAGCAAGCCACACAACGGCGATGGGTTCATACAATGATGCCTATACGTACAAACTGTTCAGATTACTGAAGATGGCTGACCTAAATTTCGTCTCCAATCCTCTGGTTAACATCCATCTGCAGGGACGCTTTGACACTTATCCGAAAAGAAGAGGATTAACTCGCGTCAAAGAACTGCTGGAAGCCGGACTTAATGTATGCTTCGGTCACGATGATATCTTTGATCCATGGTATCCGCTAGGTACAGGCAACATGCTTCAGGTACTCCACATGGGCATTCATGCTTCTCAGTTGCTCGGATACGACCAAATCGTAAATTCAATCGATCTTATTACAAAAAATAGCGCAAGAACGTTGAATATCGAGGATATGTATGGCATTGAAGAAGGTAAACCTGCCAACTTCATCGTTCTTGAAGCAGAGAACGAGTATGAGACCATTCGTAAACAGGCCGGAGTTCTTTATTCGTTCAGAGCTGGGCGCAAAATCGCGGAAACAAAGCCGCGGGACACTTCGATCATTCTTGAGAATGGTTCGGAGAAGATTAATTTCAATAAATAATGGAATGAAGCATGCGCTGCATCAAGCAAAGCCTGCCTTTTAGCCAAAAGTCCCCTCATGTTAGACAGGGCTATAAGAGATCACGTGATCGTGAACTCTTCCTGTATACATGAGGGGATTTTTTTGATTCTTGTATTTCGGCACAATAAATTTGCTATAAGTACATTGCAAAGAGAAAAAAGTGTGGAATTTTATAAATATTGGTTGTTATATTCGTTTTTCAGTGAAACTACGGATGATACACTTAAGTAAGCGCTTTCTATTAATGGGATGGAAGAAAGGAGTAAAAAATACTTGAATTAATTTTATTACTAAGTACAAAAACAGGAGGTTATGAAGTAAATGATGACTAAAAAACTAAGGCCACTTACGATTGCTCTGCTGTTGTTTTTTCAATCGGTTCCTATGGAGATTAGCGCCGCGGCCACAGTATCTGCAGTAAAAAATGATATAGCGAATACTAGCCTTTCTGCGAAAGTCGGTGATTTAGGTCAGATAGAAGAACTGTATATCAATAATAACCCTACCAATAAAAACGGAGAGCCTATCAATTTTGTTCTGCCTAACGACACAATCCCTCAAAACAATATCCAGCACCAATGGATGGGCGAAATGATTTTTTCTTATCGTACTGGTGACAGTGAACAATTCCCTGACAACAGAGAGGGCTTTCTAGAGGTAGATACCAATAAAACGCTTGCGGCCGGCGGATCAACAAAATACTCCGATATCAATCCTAATAATCCCTATATTGCGAAAACAGCCTCAGGAGACGGTAAGAAAGTGGAAGTCAACTTTATCGGACAGAACCTGGACTCCACAGCCCAGCGCGTAATGAAAGGCTTTGACGTGAAGTCCGTATTTGATATGGATACCCAAGACGGTTCGATGCTGTGGGAAATCACCGTGAAGAACAAAAGCGGAAAATATATTGAATTCGGTGATATCGGTTTGCCCATGCCTTGGAATAACAAATACCAGACTTTATCTGATACCTATGACGACCGTGTAACCGTGCATAATTTTGCCGGCGCCGACAGCGGGTATGCCTATGCTATACAGCATGTAATTTCCTTCGCCGCTGGTGCGGCAGTCGGTACAAAAGAAGGCACATATACGGTCGAGCTCATTGCCAATGACGGACAGAAAACGGGTTCCGGCCAAGTAACCTTTCAACTGGCAGCAACTCCTGAGAAACTGCCGCCGGAAATTGGCCAAGTGACTGTAACTCAGGATGTTACGAATAACAGTAATCTGGTATTATCCGGCGAGGCAATACCTGATCCAGTGCACAGTGCGGTATTTGAACCTACTTTGTCGTATGCATGGACCGTTAAGCAAAAGCCTGATGGTGCTGGAGAGATTACTTTTGTAGGAGGAGACAAAGCAACGGCATATGCGCGCGTCAGTAAGGCAGGCACCTATGTGTTTACCTTCACAGCGGCAGACGAAGATAAGAAGGATAGTAAGGATGTAACGATTGAGCTTAAAGAAGACACCAACGACACTTACCGGGCAATTAGCTTAGTGACAAAGAAAGAAATATCCCCGATACTTCCCGCCCAGGTGAATATTCTATCAGATTACGGATTCATGGAGAGGGAGACTAAGTGGGATGTAATTGATCCTGACAGCTATGCGAATACAGGTGAATTCGAAGCTAGAGGGACAGTCAAAGACAGCGATCTAGAAGTACGAACCACTGTATATGTCGTAAATGCAGGGCTGCAAAACGCAGCGCTGACAGCCACCCCGTCTGCTAGCTTCTCCGGCGGTGACGGGTATCCAGAAGCAATGAATAACGGCACCTGAGCCCTAAAGGCGAGACAACAAGAGCAGAAGCTGCACAGGTTCTGTATAATATTTATTTACATCAATGAAGATAAAAGGGATTTAACAATGAAATGGCTGTCCAATAAGTTCTAAAAAGAAAAAGGTACGGAAAACGTGATGTTTTTCCGTACCTTTTTTCTATTGCAGTTCTTTCCGAATAATAAGAACGATATTCCTGTTTGAACGCTTAGGACGTCCCGGACCAAAACTCCAGTATCACTAAGACTTTTTTCATAGCTTATTTCCAAGATTCGACCTTGTTTTCACCCACTGTATAGGCCCAAAGTATAAATTTACAACACTTTACATAAATATATATTTTTCTTAACCCTTATGAGATAGCATATTAGACGAAAGCGGTGGACAATTATGGAAAAATCCGCCGATCTATTTCTTAAGGAGGAAGGATATGAAGAAGAAGCATTCAAGTTGGAAAAAGAAGCTGCTAAATAGCATGCTGGTTGCATCTGTTGCCGTACCTCTGCAATTGTTCGCATTCGGAGCCGACTCGGCGATATACGCTGAGGGGCCAAGTGACCCCGCACCATTTATTGAAGCCAAAGTGGTCAATGAGCATTCAGGCCAGAAAATTCTGTTCGACAATACTCACGCGCAGACAGCCGGGGCGGCCGACTGGGTTATCAACGGTGCCTTTTCCGACTTTGGCAATGCACTTGCGCAAGAAGGCTATTATGTCAAGGAACTTCGTAAGACCACTCCCATTACGCTAGGCGATCTTTCCAGCTATGATGTCTTCGTCGTAGCCGAATCTAACATTCCATATAAATCCAGCGAACAGGCAGCCATGGCGGAATACGTGGAAAACGGCGGAAGCATCTTCTTCATCGGCGATCATTACAATGCGGATCGCAATAAGAACCGTTGGGACGGCAGCGAGGCATTCAACGGGTACCGCCGTGGAGCTTGGGATAACCCGGCTAAAGGCATGAGCACCGATGAGGCTGGCTCTGCAGCCATGCAAGGCGTGGTCAGCTCCGATTGGCTGGCGGATGAGTTCGGCGTCCGGTTCCGCTTCAATGCGCTCGGTGACATTAACGCAAACAACATCGTGGCTCCCGAGCAAGCCTTCGGTATTACAGCAGGAGTATCAAGTGTAGCCATGCATGCCGGCTCTACGCTGGCAATCCTCGACCCAACCCGGGCGAAGGGCATCGTCTATCTGCCTAAAACCAACAATGCTTGGGGCAACGCAGTGGACCAAGGCGTCTACAATGGCGGCGGCGTAGCGGAAGGTCCTTACGTAGCCGTGGCGAAAAAAGGAGCCGGCAAAGCCGCTTTTATCGGCGACTCCTCCCCGGTCGAGGATGCCACGCCAAAATATTTGCGCGAGGATACCGGTGCCAAGAAAACGACTTACGACGGCTTCAAGGAAGCTGACGATGCTGAGCTCTTGGTGAACACCGTTAACTGGCTCGCCGAACAGGAGAGCTATACAGATTTCACCCAGGTAAGTGGCTTAACGCTGGATCAGCCTACACAATTGCATCCGTTCGAAGAGCCGGCACTCTCCACCGAACCGCAGTCAGAGCCATGGGCCGCGCCGAACGCCGGTTATAAATGGTATGACCGCAGTACCTTCAAGGCAGGTTCTTACGGCGGAGCAGCGGCTACAGCAAGTGCGGTGTACAATTTCACACACCAGACTGTACTGCCGAACGCACAGGATTTCCAGATTCGTGTCAGCGCAGATAATCTGCCTGCCAATACCAGCGTATCAGGCTTCCAATTAGGCATCTACCAGGTGAGCAGCGGAGCCCAGATCGCCAAGATCCAGAACAGCGACGGCACTTGGCCGAGCAGCTATGGTTACAGCGCCAACTTTAGTCTGACATCAGACCTGAATGGCCATGCCTACAAAGATCTGACCGTGCAGATCAAACCGGGTACCACGGCTGCATCTAACCTGCGCTTGCGCCAGAACGGAACGAACCTGAAGACCGATTCGGTAACGCTCGGTAACGTCCCAGCAGAACCGCTTCCGGACGAAGAAGATCCGATTCCGGCGACCGTTTCCATCGGCGAAGCCCGAACCAAAATAGTCGGGTCGTTGGTGACAGTTGAGGGAATCGTAACGACTGAGCCGGGTATTTTCGGCGGGCAAACCTTTTATCTGCAGGATGAGAGCGGCGGTCTTTATGTCTACCAGAGCCAAAGTGGCTACCATGCCGGTGATACGGTCAAGGTAACTGCGTCCACGGCGCTGTACAATTCGGAGCTAGAGTTGACCGATGTTGTACAGATCGAGAAGACCGGCACAGTCGAGCTGCCTGAGCCCGTTGCCGCACCAGCGGTGAACGATACCAATCAAGGTCAGCTGCTCAAGCTTAATGACGTGAAAGTGTCGAATATCATCACCGCAACGCCAAGCGGTTCCTTTGAATTTGACGCCGTCGCCAATGACGGGACAAGCAATCATATCCGAGTAGATGTCCGGACGGGTATCACAAAGGACAGCTTCCCTTATGCGGAAGGACAGAAGCTTAATATTACGGGCGTAGCCGCGATCTTCAAAGGCGTATACCAGCTCAAGCCTAGAAGTCTCGGAGACTTCAGCGTGGTGGAAGCAGAGGCGGCTCCGGTAACGACAGCGACGTTGTCGGTGAATCCGAACGCTGCTGGCTGGTTGAACCAGCCCGCCGAAGTGACCCTGAAGGCCGACTCCGATACAGCAAAAGTTTATTACTCGTTGAATGGCGCCGCACAAGCCATATACAGCACTCCGTTGGCCGTAAGCAAAGACGGACAGAATACGCTGACTTACCATGCGGTTTCGGACAAGGGGAAGGCGGAAGAAACCAAGTCACTGAACCTTAATATCGACACGGTTTCACCGACAGCGGAGCTGACGGAGTCTGGTCATGCGGTCGGCGATGTGGATGAGGAAGCCCAGCTTAAGTTTGTATTGACTGCCGAAGATAACCTGTCTGGCGTAACCTCCAAACAGCTTCTACTGGATGGACAGCCCATAACCGACGGACAGACGCTGAACGCTGCGGAGCTGGCTGTTGGGCTTCATACTGTAAGCTATGTCGTGATCGATGCCGCAGGCAACACTACCGAAAAGAGCTACAAGTTCCAAATTACTGGCGGAGCTGCACTCGCAACTGACAAGCCTGGTCAGCCGGTGTTGTCCTCGAACAGCGGCTACGGTAATGGACTCAGTGAAGGCAACTTTACCGTCACCATGAACCTCTGGTGGGGCAATAACGCTACCAGCTATAAGCTTTATGAGAATGGCACGCTGATCGATTCCAAGTCGCTGAAGGATGTATCACCGTCCGCCCAGACGACAAGCACAGTGCTTCACAGCAAGCCGAACGGCAACTATGTTTACACAGCGGAGCTGACCAATAAATATGGCACAACTAAGAGCCAGCCGCTCACGGTGACGATACGCGACGCCGCTCCGGGCAAGCCGGTTCTGGCCCATGACAACTGGGACGGAGACGGTTCTTATAAAGTAACGATGAATCTGTGGTGGGGTACTAACGCCACCGAGTACCGCCTTTACGAGAACGGGCAGCTAATTGACACGCAAGCGCTAAACGCCAACACGCCAGCAGCGCAGAGCACTACAACTGATGTCACTGGCCGCGCTTCCGGCATGTATGAATACCGGGCGGAGCTGGTCAATGCAGCGGGAGAGACCTTAAGCGATACCATCAAGGTAACCGTCAGCCGTTAATGAGATGAGCGCTTAAGTCTTGTACGAAGTATTTCAAGGGCTGCATATGTAACAACATATGTAGAATCATACGATTGAAACAACCTAGGGTGCATGCCTTAGGTTGTTTTAGTTTTGATTTCAATGCATTTAGAGATTGCTTTCTTTTTGGCTTGTTCATATTCCGTTCATATTCTCGTCACGAAGAGTACATCTTGGTTGATTACACTTTGAACATGTAGTCAAGGCGGCACTTCAGATACAGGGACAAGGAAGGGAAGGATGAACGTGGCAAATATGGTGGAAATAAAAACAACGGGGACTAAGAGCCACAAGAAACGAAACCTATGGTTAAAAATAATCGGAGGTATTGTAGGAGCGCTCGTGCTGTTCATGGGCATCGTTTTTATCGTTAATGTTATCAGCAACGGGGTCGAGAAAAAGAAAATCGAATCGTATGGCCAGTATGTCAATGTGGACGGGAAAAAGATGAATGTGCTCATTCAAGGCAGCGGAGATCAAACCGTTGTGCTCCTTCCGGGACAAGGAACCCCGACGCCTGCGCTTGATTTCAAATTATTGATCGATGAAATTTCCCCCAATTATAAAGTCGTGGTGGTCGAGCCTTTCGGTTATGGTTTGAGCGATGAAACCAAGAAAGAAAGAACGACAGAAAATATTGTAAGTGAGGTTCACGAAGCTCTGCAGCAACTGGGTATTAACAGATACATTCTAATGGGACATTCTATAACTGGACTTTACGGAGCATCCTATGTGAACACCTATCGGGATGAAGTTGTTGCTTTTGTCGGCATCGATAGCAGCGTTCCCAATCAACCTGGTATGGATGTCAAATTGCCTATAAAATCGATGCAGTTTCTCAAAAAATCAGGTCTTATGAGATTGGTCCAAAAAGTGAGCGGAGATCCGTATGAATCGCTTGCATTCGATGAGCATACCAAAGAACAGATGCGTTTGATTTCGAATCAAGTTGCGGTCAATCCAACGTTAATGAATGAATTGAGCCACCTCGGTTCCAATTTTAAAAATGGAGAAAAACTCACAATTCCAAATGACTTGCCGTTGCTTCTCTTTGTTCAATCGAATAATGAGCACAATAAACAGTGGATTCCGCTTCATGAGGAGCAAGTCAAACAATCCGCACAGGGAAAAATGATCCCGATGGAAGGTTCACATTACCTGCATCATACAAAATACAAAGAAATCGCCGAAGCATTCAAAGAATACATGAAGCAGATCCAATAGAATGGTTGATAACTAAACTGCGGAGCCGAACTTGGTTCCGTGGTTTCTTTATTTTGACATTAAAAAATACGATATTTAAACCTTATTCCTGGGACATTGGAGTTTGGTATACATAGAGACAAATCTTGGTCATCTCATCAATGGATTTTGTAAAGTCGGATTGTATCCATTTGAGGAGAACATTATAGAGGGCTCCCGCTTTAAAGTATATACGATATATATTCTCTTCGCTTTTGTCCTGAGCAGTAGAGAGCATCATTTCATTCAAGCAATCCAGAATCACATGATCAAACTTCGCGCTTTGAAGAGCCTTGTAGATGCTACGCTGTTGAAAAATAACTTCAAAAAGCACTTTAATAAATTTTTGAGGTTCTTTGACTTTGCCTGTTAATTCATTGGTGTAAGGCAAGAGTTTTTGATTAATTTCAAAAATAAGCGAATCGACCAAATCCACCAGGATCTCTTGCTTGGAGGAATAGTTATTGTAATAAGCCGTTCGAGAGACTCCTGCGTGCTTCACAATATCGGTGATGGTGATTTTGTTAAACGGCTGTTCCTGGATCAAATAGACTAATGCCGTGCAGATGGCCTCTCTTGTCAAACGGTTGGTTTCTTTATTGGACTGATGATGAGAGGTATTTGGACTGTATAATTCATGATTTGAGATGACATTTCCCCTCCGTTTGTACATTCTGGTGTTCGTTTCATTGTTTTTCATGAGTCTTTTCAATATGCTAAAACCATAAGGCATTACAAATGTAATGTCAAAATAGTAGTTAGATGAAATAGGAGGGCGTCATGTTAGAAAACTTATATAGACGATTGTCAGCGGTGCTGCTTTTGACCTTAGCACTCTGTGCTACGGTATTTATTGGCAAAGAGACGGTAATCTCGATAGTTACCATTGTCTTTTTATTAGCAGAATTAGGCATCTCTTTTTTGCATTTAAAAAAGCGTGAGAAGTTACATGTGGTATTCATTAGTGTGGTGGCGGCGGAAGGGTTGTTTTTACTAACAGAGGAATTTTGGCTGCTTGCGCTTTCTATCCTGCTGCTGATCGTAGCGGGCATATGGAGAGGACTGTTTTGGCAAAAGGAGAGTAGAAGAGTCACTGCGTTTCTAGTGGTTCGAAGAGTGTTATTTAGCCTCGCAGCTCTTATCGTCACTGTACTTTGGGGTATTGGAATCTATGCAAAACCTATTACAAAGCCTGTGGCATTAGCAACGAATGCGGCAGTGACGATCGATGAACATACATTGGATTCTGCAGCAGTAATGCTGAAGGATATTGAGGTAATGAATTCTTTTGGAAGCCGTACAACCGGCTCTAAGGGTCACAATCAATTCATTACATGGCTGGAGCAGCAGGTAACGGATATGCGGTTGAATGTTTATCGTGATCGTTATACCTTTGACCGATGGGAAGAAAAGAGCAGTTCTTTAATGATTGATCAGCAGGAAATTCATGTCTCTTCAGCTTTCCCCTATTCCGGAGAGACTGACGAAAAGGGCGTAACAGGGGAACTGGTGTATACGAAGCGTGGTGAATATGACCAGGCCAGCGGGAAAATTGCTGTCATTGAAATTGAGAATTTTAGAAATTTCCCAAGTGGGATCGTAATGAACATGCGGGATTCATCTCCAATGGAAAGCCAAATTGCTCCAAATGAAGGCGATCTAGTTCTCACTACAGCTTTAAAAGAAGCTAAATTGGAGCAAGCGAAGGAAATGGGCGTAAAAGCAGTTGTTCTAGTCTGGAAAGGGGTCTCCGATGATAAGGTTGCAAAGCAATATGTGCCTTTTACCACCGATTATGCTGGAATCCCTGCGATCTGGGTTAATGAAACGGATGGGCAGAAGGTGATCAGCGCAGCTCAGGAGCATAAAGAAGGTACAGTTATTTTAGAAGCAGAAATACAAAAAAATGCTCCAACAGAATCCTTTTATGTGAAAATTGACGGTAAAAATAAAGACGAAGCGATAATCGTAAATACGCATACGGATGGGATAAATGTAGTGGAGGAGAATGGTGCTGTGGGCATGCTGTCCATGATTCGTTACTTACAGCAGGAGCAGCCGGAACGTACGATGATTTTCGCTTTTGTGACAGGGCATTTTAGATTACCGGATTTCAAAGGGTCTTCTCAAGCAACTTCCACCTGGATGGAGGGACATCGAGAGCTCTGGGATGGCAATAAAGACCATTTAACAGCTGTAGCTGGAATTACGGTTGAACATTTAGGCAGCATGGAGTGGAAGGACGATATTACGGGTCACTATGGCCCTACTGGACAAATAAGTACTGAATATACTTATGCGGGCAATGAAATGATGGCAGCCATTTGGCTGAAGGCTATTGAAAAGACAGATAGCACACGTACTGTATTATTGCGTGGACATAACAAGTTTGAGTTTGGAGAGAGTCAGCCTTTATTTGAATCAGGTATACCTGTAATTGGCTTCATTCCAATGCCCGATTATCTACTAGTGAATAGTGAAAACAGAGAGATGGATAAGTTTGATGCAAAGCTAATGCATACGCAAATTGTATCGTTACTGAAAGCGGTCAAGCTAGTGGACGCAACGGAGACGACTAAGCTAGGGAAATCAGACGGGTATTCTTTTTTCTATGGCCGAACTAAATGAAGGAAGTTGACTGCATCATAAGTCATAAAACTAAAAGTAAAGGAGAGAAAACTACATGTTGATCAAAAATGTTGAGGACCTTGTATTAGAAGAGTTTACAACTTGCTTTAACGAAGCCTTCTCCGATTATGTCATTCCATTTCAAGTTTCTTCGGAGCAATTAGCTGATAAGTTTGCAGGTGCGGAAGTGAATTATCAGTTGTCGTTCGGTGCTTATGATCAAGATAAGCAGGTTGCATTTGTTATGCATGGCATCGGTGAACATAACGGTAAAAGAACTGCATTTAATACCGGTACAGGAGTCATTCCTTTATATAGAGGGAAAAGGCTAGTCGAACAAATTTATCGTCATGCTATTCCCTTTTTTAAAAAACATCATATTCAAAAATGCTTGCTTGAAGTGATCCAAACCAATGATAAAGCTATAAAAGCGTATACCGCCATAGGATTTCAAATTCATAGAGAATTGGTTTGTTTCAAGGGGCGCATTGATGTAACCCTTCCGGACGATCTTAGTTTTACTTCCATTGCTACGGTTCGACTGGAAGATTTGGATTGGACATCGGTACATTCTTACTGGAATTTCGAACCATCTTGGGAACAATCTGTTCATGCAATTTTACGAAACCCGCATTTATACGATGTGGTCACGATAAGGGAAGAGAATAAGATTTGTGGATACGCGGTAATAAAATCGGCCAACGGAGCAGTTCTACAGTTCGGTGTTTTGCGAGAAAAAAGAAACCGAGGATTTGGACGTTCCTTATTTCATTGGATCGGAAAGAGATATCCAACCATTACCGTCAATAATGTAGACAAAAGAGATAGAAATTCTATACGTTTCCTTCAAGGAGTTGGTCTTGACGTATACATCGAGCAATATGAAATGGAAAAAGATTTGTCATGACGAAGATGACATAGCGATGCCATTGGTAAGCATTACGATATTTAATTCAAAAACACTGATGATTTGAGTCAGTGTTTTTTATATTGAAAAAGGGAGTATATATTACGGATTAGGATGAGAAAATATCGTTTTTCTCTAACATCAAATTAGGAGAAGACTTGTGACATCACATATATACTAATGAATCAATAGCTCCTTCGGGTGATTTTTGTGTTATTCACTGAGTTGTTAGAAAGATTTGTCCCTTTCTTGAACGTTTAAGGATTAAGAGTTTTCTGTGATTGAATTACTTGCATTTTAAGATAAGATGATTTTAATCATTAGGTCACATTATTAATTTGACTGCTCAGTATCAGGTAAATCAGGATCGCCAACTCTTGATTTGTGAAATTTTTCTCTTTTTACATATCAAAGAACGAGGAACGTCATACTAAAACGAATAGGCAACGATGTCACTGAGCCCGGTTAAACCTGATATTGAATGCAGCCCAAGAGTAAGCCGGCCTAATCATAAGCATCAACTTATCACGAAAAATGAACAGAGTTTGAAGGGAGAAGTAAAGAATGGCAATTGATACGGTGCTATGGAGCAGGCTGGTGACAGGCTTGACTCTCGGGTTCCACGTTATTTTTGCGACGATTGGCGTCGGTATACCGCTAATGATCGCTATAGCAGAGTTCATCGGGATCCGAAAGAAAGATCCCCATTATACACTTATGGCGAAGAGGTGGTCTCGCGGATTTGTCATTTCTGTAGCGGTTGGTGTCGTGACCGGTACAGCGATTTCACTACAACTGGCACTGGTGTGGCCGAATTTTATGAAACTGGCTGGGAATGTTATCGCTCTTCCGTTATTCATGGAAGTGTTTGCGTTCTTTTTTGAAGCCATCTTCTTGGGCATTTATTTATATACGTGGGATCGGTTCAAAAATCCGTATATTCATTGGCTGCTGACGATTCCTATTGTCGCTGGGGCAGGCATGTCTGCCGTCTTTATTACGACGGTGAACGGATTCATGAACCAGCCTGGAGGCTTTGTCATGGAAGCAGGCCAATTCACAGCGATTGACCCAGTGCAAGCGATGCTGAATACGGCGACGTTCTCCAAGGTGTTCCATGTATTAAGCTCGGCCTATTTGACAGGAGCTGCCTTGTTAGCCGGGATTGCAGCCTTTGCGATGCTGAGAAAAGGGGTATCCGCATACCACAAAAAATCCTTGAATCTCATGATGGCGGTTGTTTTACTGTTCGGCTTGCTGAACACGTTAGCTGGAGATGTGTCCGCCAAGTTTTTGGCCGAGCATCAGCCGGAGAAGCTTGCAGCGGCAGAGTGGCATTTTGAGACGGGTAGCGGTGTGGATTTGGTTTTAATGGGATGGCTGAATGCAGAGCATGAAGTTCTAGGGGCTCTTCATTTGCCGAAGGTGCTCAGCTTCCTGGCTTTTGGAGACTTTAATGCAGAGGTAACGGGGCTGGAGGAATTCCCCAAGGATGAATGGCCACCGCTTCTGGTTCATTACCTGTTTGATTTAATGGCCGGAATCGGATTTGCTCTGCTCGCGATAGCAGTCCTATATTTCCTGTTTGTGTTCTGGAAAAAGCGCAATGCGCTTAACAAGTGGATGCTTGGCATCATCGCACTGATCGCACCGCTCGCTTTTCTAGCTGTAGAGCTAGGTTGGTTTTATGCAGAGGTTGGGCGACAGCCGTGGATTATCCGTGGATATATGCGTGTAGAGGAGGCTGCCACGACTTCACCGAATGTAAGAATTATATTCTTCGCCTTATTGCTCTTGTACATCGTACTCGGCAGTATGTGTGTAATCGTGCTAAGACGCTTGTTCAACAATAACCCGGCAGAAGGTGAGATGGAGAAATGGATGAAGGAACATCCTAATCCATCTACGGAAAAGGGGGGCACTGAATGATGAGTTACGAAATAATTGGCATCTCGGTGCTCTGGCTGTTCTTGTACGGCTATTTAATTATAGCTTCCATTGATTTCGGTGCAGGATTCTTCGCCTTTTATGCTCGTTTGACTAAGCAGGATCATCTCATTAATCGTCTGATTTCCCGTTATTTATCACCCGTTTGGGAGATCACAAATGTATTTTTTATCTTTTTCTACATTGGCATCGTCGGATTTTTTCCGGATACAGCCTATTATTATGGCTCCGCGCTGCTAGTTCCGGGAAGTATTGCAGTGATTCTTCTTGCGATTCGCGGTTCGTTCTATGCTTTTGAAAATTATGGTTCCAAGAAAAACATAGTCTATCTTTTTTTGTACGGAGCTACAGGCCTGCTTATTCCGGCTTCGTTGTCAGTGGCGCTAACTTTGTCTGAAGGCGGCTTTATTGTGAAGCAGGCTGAGTCAGTTTCTCTGGATTACTGGGCGCTGTTTACCAATCCGTTATCGTGGAGCATCGTTGGACTGGCAATCGTGTCCGTTTTGTTCATAAGCGGCTCATTTCTGACTTTTTACGCATCTCGTGCAGAGGATCATTCCGCGTTGAAGCTGATGCGGAACTACGCCCTGTTTTGGAGCACACCGACGATAATTCTCGCACTGACAGCATTTATCTATTTGGGCCAACACAATGAACGGCATTTTCAAAATATGATGGATTTATGGTGGCTCTTGGCACTTTCCGTTGCTTTCTTCATGATCGCGATGTGGCTGTTATATAACGGACGCCGTTACGGATTAGCTTTCATATGCATCATGTTGCAATTTTTCTGTGCTTTTTTCGCGTATGGGATTGGGCAATACCCTTATATTCTTGATCCGTATATCACGATTCAGAGCAGTGCAACTTCACCAGCAATGGGCTTGGCGTTAGTTGTTGTATTTATCGGCGGTCTATGCCTGTTGATCCCATCCCTTATTCTGGTCTTCAAACTCTTCCTGTTTGATGCGGATTATGTAAAAGGGAAAAAATAAAGCTGATTAATCCATTACGGCATGTTTGAGGGTTCTCTACAAGCCTATATATAAAGGAGGTGTGATCTGTGAAGAGGAAATCCAGTCTGATTTCTCAGCAAATGTCTTCACAAAGGAAAAATATGACCCTCCTCGCGGTCATTTCGCTTGCTCTTGGTACAGCTATTGTGAGTCAGGCAGGGCTGCTTGCTGAAGCAGTCCAAAGGATTTTTGTGGAGAGAGCTTCATTTTCATCGGTTATCCTGTTGCTTGGCATACTTCTGGCTGTTATGGCTGTACGCACACTGTTGTCGTATGCAAACGGTAAAGTTGGTTTGCACATGGCTGCCACTGCCAAGACGAATATGCGAGCGGCTGTGCTGCAAAACTTGACCCACGCTTCCATGCCGTCAACCCTTCGTGGACAGACAGGAGGGAAGGTCAGTATTGCTCTGGATGCTGTGGATGAGGCTGATAGTTATTTCAGTCAGTACATGCCGCGGATGATGGAAGCTGCTATCATCCCGATTCTAATTTTGGTCGTTACTTTTATCCAACATGCTAACACAGGTTTCATTCTATTGTTTACAGCTCCATTCATCCCGCTGTTCATGATTTTGGTAGGGCTGAAAACGAAGAACAAATCTGAAGAAAAATATGCACAACTTGCTGAGTTTTCGGGGACGTTTCTGGATTCTCTTCAAGGGCTGGTGACGTTAAAAATATTTGGACGGGCACACCGTCAGCAACAGAAAATTGAACACAGTAGCCTGAGTTACCGTGATGCCACAATGGGCATTTTGAAGATTGCGTTTACGAACACCTTCATGCTGGAATCGATCGTGATGCTAAGCATCGGCATTGTAGCTCTCGAACTGGCTATCCAGTTGCTCGTTTTCAAATCTATGACGTTCCACACCGCTTTTTTCGTTTTGCTGCTCGTTCCCGAGTTTTACAACCTGTTAAAGAATACGGGAACGGCCTTTCACAGTGGCCGAACAAGTATGGGGGCAGTTCGTAAGGTGGAACAGATGCTTGAAGAAACGGCAGGGGAGAGCATGGACGCGAAAGGCAATGAAGGAACATTAACCTTCGAGGGAATCGACGAGAACGTCAACAAGGGTAGAGTCGACAAGATAAGCAAATTGGAGCTTGCCCATACCAATGATCTTTTAGTTCCTCCATCCATGGAAATTGACCATCTCAGGTTTCAGTATGCGCCAGATTCATTCGAGCTTAAGACGGGTCGGATCCTGTTTAATCCGGGAGAACACATTGCGATTGTAGGTAAAAGCGGTTCCGGCAAAACGACTTTGCTCCATCTCATCGCCGGTTTGCTGAAACCTGCAACGGGAACGGTTCTGGTGAATGGAAGCCCACTCTCACAATACGATGAGTCTTCTTGGTTCGAACATGTTAGCTACATTACACAGCATCCGTATATTTTTGCAGGTACATTTTCTGAAAATATTGCGATTGGTGCTCGTGAGAGCATTTCCAAGGCAGAGATTGAGATGGCGGGGGAGGAAGCAGGACTCGCTGCGCTTACAGCCCAATTGGAGCATGGGTTCGATACCTTTGTTGGCGAAGGAGGCAGGGGTTTGTCTGGTGGAGAGAAGCAACGGCTTGCCTTGGCACGTGCTTTTTTGAAGCGGCCTGCCATCATTCTGTTTGATGAACCTACAGTTGGACTGGATTTGCACACCGAACGGGTACTGCAACGCTCCATTGCCAAACTGGCAAAAACGGCTACGATGATTACGGTGGCTCACCGATTATATACAATTCAACAAGCCGACAAGATTTTATTTATGGATAATGGAGTGTTAGTGGACTCTGGACGGCATGACGAGCTTATGGAGCGCCTGCCTCAGTATGCCGAGATGGTTGATGTTCAGCGGAAAGGGGGAGTATCCTCATGAATGAGCTGGCTGTTCTGACAAAAGCGATGATTCAGGAGCGCAAGGATATCATTCTTTCCATTTTGTGTGGATTTATTGCCGGCATAGCCGGTGTGGCACTCTTTTCCGCGAGCGGGTATGTAATTTCACAAACGGTATTTGCGCCACCACTTTATACTTTGATTGTACTAACCTCGATGGTCAAACTGCTGGGTGTGCTCCGGGCGGCGAGCCGTTATGGAGAACGCTTGTACTCTCACCGGGCGACATTTTCCATGCTTAGCCGTTTACGTACTTCCTTTTTTGCCAAGCTTATTCCTTTAACGCCTGGTATTTTGAACAAGAATCGAAGCGGGGATCTGCTTGCGCGGATCGTTGGGGATGTGGAAAGTTTGCAAAACTATTTTTTGCGAGTTGCTTATCCTCCGATCATGGTCGTCATGGTATTTTTGGCTACGGTGCTGTTTACTTCTACCTTTTCGATCTGGATTGCCGTTTTGTTTGTACTAGGTATGCTGATAACGGCATTCGTTGTACCAGGAATTGTGTTACTCGGGCAGCGGAGAGTACATGGACGCGTTCGTGAGCAGAGGGCGCAGCTGTCCACGGAAGTTACCGAAGTGTTGTACGGTTTCCGGGATTTGAAAGTATACGGGCAATTGGCACAGCGGGAGGAGCAGCTTCAGCATGCTTCCGCTGTATTGGCAACTGAACAGCAACGAGCAGCCGGGCAATTACTGCGCGGGCAATCGATGCACACTTTTGTTACGTTTCTCGTTTCCTGGGGAGTGCTGACGCTCGGTGCCTATTTGATTATGGAAGGAGCGCTTGCAGGCGTATTTCTTGCCATGTTGGTCATGGCATCACAAACCGTATTTGAAGAAGCGACGGCTATGGCCACATTACCCGCCTATAAAGAGGATAGCGAACATGCAGCCAAACGACTGACCGAAACGGTACAAACCATAGATGAGCAGTCTTCGCAGCCAAGCGGCATTTTGTCAGTTAATGATGCTGTTAGGATAGAACTATCCGGGGTTACGTTTCAATATGAAGGGGAATGGAGACCGGCACTTAGGGATATGTCTCTGCACATTTTACCTGGCTCCAAAACTGCGATTGTCGGGCCGAGTGGGTCAGGAAAATCAACAATTATCGAATTGCTGCTCAAACTGCGAACACCAACGACTGGAGACATACGTTTAAACGATATTTCGATAAAAGAACTGGATGAGGCGAGCATTTGGAAAACGGCTAATGTGGTGTTTCAGCAAAGTCATTTCTTCCGGGGAACGATCCGGGACAACCTGCTGCTGAATGGAGAAGAACATGCTGACGAACAATTGTTGGACGTGCTGGCTAAAATGCAGCTGCCCGATACATCTTTGACTGATAGGGTGTATGAAAAAGGGGAGAATCTGTCAGACGGCGAGAAGCAGCGACTGGCTCTGGCGCGAGCGATGCTCCGCAAAGGACGGTTATGGTTTCTGGATGAACCAACTTCATCACTTGATTATGTGACTGAGCAACATGTTTTTAAGCATCTCTACGCACAGGCGGCTGATGATACGCTTCTCTTGATTTGTCATCGGCTTACCGGCTTGGAGGAGATGGACCAGATTGTGGTCATGGACCAAGGCAGGGTTGTCGAAACGGGTTCCTATTCGGAGTTGATGAGACAAAAAGGTTATTTTTATGAGATGAAAAAAATTGAACAGCAAATGATCGGAGAAGTTGGAGTGTAATGATTTGAAAAAGGAGAAACCGTCTTGGACTGAATAGGAAAGTCCAAGACGGTTTCTGCATTTTTTTGCCTAACGTTTCGAGATAGATTTTCTGCCAGCAGCAGGCCGTACAACTCGAAGACCTTTAATAGGAGAGGTACTCCGGCCAACATTCTTCTTTTTACCAGGAACTGCCGTGTTGACATTTAAAAACTTAGATTGACTTTGAATATTACTAGATACAATATTAACTGTATAATTTCTGAAGTTACCAATACTAATTTTTCTCAATCCTAGCCTTCTACAAAGCGGAGCATCACAGTAACCAGCGCCACCACAAAGTTTGAAAGCATTTTGCGGCAGAGTAAGATAGTTAACACCTGACCATACAAGACTCCTATCTGTAGATTCAGCATAGTAATATATCTCTCGATTGTTGACTGCCCCACTCAATACCTCTACCGTTTGACCTGGATTTATTGTGTACCAACCTACCGCTTCATACCAGCTGGGCCAAGGTATTAAGGGGATAGAGCCCTGATTACAGCTTGCAGAGGAGTAATATGCGAAGGCAACATATACGGTTAAACTCGTATTGTTACGAAAACTAAGTCCCATTGCATTCAGCTCCTTTCATGTTAATAGAATAAAGTATGCAGTTTAATAGAAGAAGGAAATGGACATCAAGAATACAATTTCAAATCGATTGGGCTGCTCATGAGTAAACTTACGATCTGGATTTATGAAGTTCTAGCACTACTTATTACAGTTTCATTTCACCAAACGTACCTAGATGAATATCTAAAACAAAAGACTGATTAATTCTCTTGCGGTGTCCAGAAAGCCATTTCATGGCTGTTTAGGGCACCTTTCTTTTTTTATATAAGATCTAAGTAAACACCAAAATCCGTTTTTCCTTTGAATCTACTGAAGAAAATGTGATGATACATAGTCATGATATTCTTAAGGTTTATGAAGATGATGAACGCATTTATGCTGTGCAGGGGCTCGCAGGCTTTATCTATGATGCGGCTATAACTGCCTATGAATTTTCACTTACAACAAAAGAAAAAATATTTAAAGTAAGTAACTATGGGCTTAATCCATGAACAATTGCTGTCACATTTTAGGTCGAGCTCTTCGTTGTATAGAGTGAAAGGGGGGAGACAGCTTGAATGATACGGAGTTAAGTCAGATCATTGCAGATGTGTTGGATGGGGACACAGAAAGGTACGAGAAAATCATGGAGGTTTATCAAAAACCGATTTTTCTCTACTGTTATCATATGCTGGGCAATTATGCCGAAGCCGAGGAAAACGCACAGGAGGTATTTTTGAAGACATTCCGTACCTTGAAAAAATATACCCCATATCAGATGGATTTTGGCGCATGGGTATACAAGATTGCCTACCATCAATGTATCGACATCATCCGTAAGCGAAAGTTGGTGAAATATTTGCCTTTCTTTTACCAGGACGAGAAAGAAAATAATGAAGTCGATTTGCATATTGAAGCCAACTATTTTGATGAATTCGTACATCAAGCCATGGAAAAATTATCAGCTGAAGAGCGTAATTTGTTAATCTTACGTTGTGTCGAGGATAAAAGCTACAAGGAGATCGGATTGATTCTGGGCAAAAACAGTGCCAGCCTTCGTAAAAAATACGAACGTGCATCTGCAAAATTTCGAAAGTATTATGCTCAAGTGAAGGGAGTGGGAGTGTATGAATATGGACAGGGATCGGGATTTGAAAAAACTGTTTGATGACCCGCGCATTCCCGACGCCGACTTGACAGGAAAAGTAATGAGAATATTACATGCTAAGCCACAAGAAAAGGAGAGGTTTTTTATGAAATATAAAGTTGCATTGACTGCGTGTGTAGGGATGATGTTAATGGCTTCCACAGGTTATGCGGCAGTTCAATATCATTCTTTGAAGAATAAAGATGGCAAAGTCGTATATGAAACTAAATCGACCAAAGATTACGTAAAAACAGAATCGAAAGATGAGACAGCGCGGTTCAGGGCATTTTATGAACTTAAGGATAAGGTGCTAAAGTACGGGGAGGCTGGGCTGTTCTATATGGTTGCCAATAACCCGAATCATGAAACAATTCTTGGAACGAAGGTGACTGTCTTCCAAGATCTTTCTCAATTACGCGAAAAGATTACGGATAAATCCATTAAGATCGCAGACAAAGTCAATGGAAATTATACATTCCAAAAGGCGGACGTAATCTTTAAAAATGCTCAGGAAGTGAATCCTCCTTCTTCGGAAGAAAAAAAGAAAATGGCAGAAAAGCTGAGAAAGCAGGCGGAAGAATCCAATCAGGGATATGCCATGATGCCGGTTGAAATGACAGATCAGTTTTTCCTTCTCTTTGCTACGTATCAAAACGGCGAAGATAAAATCGGGGTTGATATCACTAATCTGAGCGGAAAGAGCGATTCTACAATGTATATTGACGAGAACGTTGAATTTAAGCAGGAGAAGGTTCAAGTGAAGGGAGTAGAAATGCTGCATACAGAATTTACTCCTTCGCAGACGCACGAGCTGAAATGGGTATACGAGAGTCCAGACAAAAAGGTGAAATACGCCTATACTTTACGTGGAGACATAAATAAAGTAAGCAAAGAAACCCTAATGAAACTTGCCGAAGGCTATTTGGAATAATAATTATCGTTTCAAAGCACCGATTTTAATTCCGTGGAACAATTCAAAAGAACGGCCGCTGTTCACATCGTTTGCGACAGGGCCGTTTTTTTGTTTTTCATAGTTAGCTGTAAATTGCTATTCTTGCCAAACTCTCATAGGGTCCCATGGCTTGATCTGATTGCTATATTTCACAGCCAAAAAATCTTTCATGTCTTCCAGCTTAGCAGGCACCTCGTTCCAAACTGGAAGGGGTGGTAACCCACGTTTACTTTTCAATAGGATATCCACTGTAACATACAAGCGTTCTGGCTGAATCCAATGAAGGAAGCGGGAAATATCAATTTGCTTGGTCAGGGACAAGGAATCAATTTCGTCATTGTAATGCTTGTTGAACTCGCTGATCAGGTTCAGGAGGTAGTCTCTCTGCTCCTTCACGAATTCTAGGCCACAAATGGCGCCATGTCCTGGAACAACGATTTCGGGTTTAATTTCATCAATAATGCGATCAAGCACTTTAACCCAATTGAGGGTTCCCTCTTCGCTGTATGCCGTACAACCGTTAAACACGACATCGCCAGCGAACAGCACTTTTTCTTTTGGCATCCATAACAGCAAGTCACTGTCAGAGTGGGCTGGAGCTACGTTGTAAATCATAACTTCCGTATCGTCAAGACGGATGTTGATATCGTCCTTTATCTCAATATTCGGGAGCACCCATTCAACGCCTTCCAGGTCAAATCCTTCAAATTCCGCTGCAAAAAACCGCTCGCCTGGAGTCGATTCTGTAGAATCCTTTCCTCTTCTGATGACGCTGTCCATCCAGGTGATATTTTCATTGAGACGCTCTCTGGAGGCTTCCTTGTGCATAATAATGCAAGCATCTTCAAACACTTTGTTTCCCCAGGCATGGTCGCTGTTATAGTGCGAGTTCACCACATATGCGGGAGAGCGGCCGTTGCTTACTTCCATAAAAGCCTCTCTCATTTCCCGGGCATGGAACAAATCGAAGAACGTGTCATACACCAGCCCATCACCCTTGTTGATGAACCCGGCATTGGCCCAACTGATCCCTCGATACGGCGAAATACCAGCAAATACGCCATCTGCGACTTCAAAAAATTTAACGCGAGGTTTTTGGATAATACGTCCATACTTCATAAAAATTCTCCTTTATGTATATGTTTTTAGGATAAGGCATACTGACTAAGTCATTATTATAGAGAATGAAAACAATAAATGCAAGCGAGTACTTGCTTGCATTTATTGTTTGCGATATGATAGTAAAAGGGCACGATTATAGGAATGGGGACGGTACCGAATTGCTGCGCAATCGAGACCGAACAATGGCTGTTGCCCTCTGACCGAATCCAGATTACATTTGATAAATTAGGCACGCTCACGCAATTGGTGCCTGATCATGTCAAGATTACGGAACCAAGCCGCTGGGAAAAAAGAAGCGATTTATCTTAAATAAACGTTTATCAAAATGATAAACTCCGACTCTGCTTCATCTGCAGAACTTGTAGTAGAATAGGGTTAACATATGCAAAAGGAGAAATACAATGCAAACTTCAGACAGAATCATTGAAGCCGCGACACGGCTCATCAAAAAGAATGGCTATCGGGGAGTTAGCACCAAAGCCATTGCAACGGAAGCTAAAGTCAATGAATCTACGATTTTCCGGCAATTTGGAAGTAAGCAAGGCATATTGGAAGCCATCATTGAAAGACATTCGGATATTCCGCAATTTGAGAAGCTGTTAAAAGAGGACGCGACCGATAATCCGGAAGTCGATCTGTTGAATATAAGTCAGCAGTACCGTTTGTTTTTTCATAAAAATGCGGACATCATTTTGATTGGCATCCGCGACAAAGGAATGCTTCCCGAATTAGACAGAGTTCTCGCCGATCCGCCGGCGAAGCTTCACTCCTTGCTGGTTGAATATTTTGAACGCTTGCAGAAGAAAAAAGTTATCGCCAAACAGGATGAGCGTCTTGTCGCAATGTCTTTTCTCTCGATGTGCTACGGATTTCAGATGAGCGAGCTGATTCACCGGCAATATCAATCCCAATTTGTCACCGAGGAAGAGTTCTACAACCATAGTGTCTCATTGTTTGTTAAAGGAATTTCAGCTCAGCCATAAGCATTATTAATTTTTATATTGAGAAGTCTAAACTTACGTGAACAGACTGAGTCTGGAAACACGGTGTTACAATCCATTCATCAAATGGAAGAGCATGCAGCGACGGTTGATGATGTGATGCATATTAAGCATGGAACAAACGTTGCAGATGGAACATTGGAGAAGTAAAAGGTAATCCTTCCACGCTGGAGGATGCCTTTTTTGCTCATGGATGTAGTTTTTAGTAATGGAAAATAAAATACGTGGATGCATTATAAAAACATGACTCATTAAATTAAGCCCTATTTTTTCTAGGGCTTTTTTTGTTTGGGACCTCAGGATTGTATTTGGTCTATACTCAAACTTTCGAGTCAGAGTTATTGTACAGCTTTAAATCAAGACAATCATGCCTATTAGATTGGAATTATCCAAGGCTGCACTTACTTAAAATCTTATAAGAAATTCTTGAAATCACAGAAATTTATCCGGGTAGTGGGATGCTATTATACAAATATAAATAAAGACGAGGTGATGATATGCAAGCTAAATTGGCAGCGGACGCCATTCCCCTCACCAAAAAGCGAAATTCATGGATAAGAACGATAAAAAAGTATAAAGTGATGTACGCTCTCTTGTTCCCGGCATTACTTTACTTTGCCGTTTTCAAATACATTCCTATGGCGGGAATCATTATTGCTTTTAAAAACTATAACCTAGCATTGGGACTATGGGATAGTCCGTGGGTGGGATTTAGAAATTTTACAGATTTTATGAACGGCGTTTATTTCTGGGACATCATGAGAAATACGATAATCATATCGCTGTATAAGCTATTGTTCGGGTTCTCAGCTCCTATCATACTTGCTTTGCTGCTTAATGAAGTTTATACCCAATGGTTTAAGAAAATCGTACAAACGATCACTTATTTACCCCACTTTCTATCATGGGTCATTGTTTATGGAATGATGGTGGCATTATTAGCCCCAGGCGATGGTCTTTTTAACATGATTTTGAAGGAAACCGGAGTTGAACCAATCTCATTCCTAACGGAACCTGCCTGGGGCAGACTGCTGATCATCTTATCTGAAATATGGAAGGATATTGGATGGGGAGCAATATTGTACCTTGCAGCATTAGCAGGAATCGATCCAAGCTTATATGAAGCGGCTAGAATTGATGGCGCTTCCAAATGGAGACAGCTATGGCATGTAACACTTCCCGGCATTCGAGGCGTGATGATTTTGATGCTGATCCTTAAATTAAGCCATATTCTGGATGCAGGTTTTGACCAAATATTCATGTTTGCCAACAGCTTTAATCAGGAGAAGATCGACATTATCGACACATGGGTATACCGTGAAGGGCTCGAGCGACTTAAGATTGGCTTGGCTACTGCTGTGGGATTGTTTAAAGCGGTCATCGGATTTGTTTTAGTGTTGGCAGCGAATAAGCTCGCCAAAAAATTCGATGGGCAAATTTGGTGAGGTGGTTATCAATATGATTAATTTGACAATCGGAGAAAAGGTCTGGCAAGCAGTCGTTTATTTTATTCTTATTTTGCTAGCTCTACTTTGCTTACTACCTTTTCTATATGTGGTTGCTGTTTCAGTGACGCCAGAATCGGAAGTGTTAAGAAGAGGAATTGTTATTATACCAGAATCCTTTACCTTTCTTGCCTACAAAGAAGTATTCATTTCTCATGGTATCGGGCAGGCGTATAAAATTACATTGTTTCGAACGATAGTAGGCACTGCTCTCAATGTGTTCTTTACGGTAATAGCGGCATATCCGTTATCCAAAAAATATTTGCCGGGTCGAAGCCCATTTTTACTATTCATTGTCTTTACCATGATGTTTGGGGGAGGATTAATTCCGACTTATTTACTAGTCCGCTCACTGGGATTGCTAAACAGTCCGTGGGTATTGATTATTCCAAATCTCATTAGTGCATTTAATCTGGTGATCATTAAAGGCTTTTTCGAGCAATTGCCTTCTGAAATCGAGGAATCAGCGAGGGTAGACGGTGCAAGTGAGCTTCAGTCGTTATGGCGGATCATTTTACCCCTGTCCTTGCCCGTCCTTTCCACAATTTCCTTATTTTACGCAGTCGGGCATTGGAATAGTTATTTCGATGCTATTGTTTATATCAATGATTCCAACTTAATGCCGCTTCAAGTGATCTTGCGCAACATCCTGCTTAACGTCGCAACACAAAGTGCTGATTCGCTTGCCAATACCGGAGCTGTTAGTACGTTCGCTATACAAATGGCAGCAGTTGTCGTGACTACTGTTCCGATTTTGATTGTTTACCCATTTATGCAAAAGCATTTTACCAAAGGTGTACTCTTGGGATCGGTTAAAGGTTAACAAGACATTCCAACCTAAGTTGTTACGGGGAAACCGTGATAATATAGAAGCAAAGGAGAGGTCATTATGCAACGTAAAGCGATTACATTTGCTATTCTGGCAGCAATGGTCGGTGTGGGAACGGTATTGTCAGGATGTGGGGACAAAAAAGAGGTTGCATCGTCAGCTACGGGTAATTCACAAGGCCAGTCTAGTCCTTTTGAAACCAAATTGAAAATTTCGATGTTTAACCAAGGCACTTTCAATGCTGCCGCTCCGATTCCTCCCCGTGAAGAAGATATCCAACGCCAATTGTTGGAGAAAGCAGTAAATATCAACTTGGAAATGATGATTCCTCAATCAGGTCAAGCAACGACTAAATTAAATACGCTCATAGCCGGAGGAGATATTCCAGATTTGATCTTCTTGAAGAGCCGGGCTGATCTTGCGCAATATTATGACCAAGGCGTTCTTGCGGATTTGACACCGTATCTGGATCAATTTCCTGAATTACAGAAACGTTTTAGCAACGACTCCTGGGAGGCGATGTCCTATCAAGGAAAAACCATTGGGGTTCCAGGTTATGATAATGTAAATGGTATCAGTCGAAGCTTCTTCATTCGCAATGACTGGCTGAAAAATCTGAATATGGAAGTGCCAACCACACCTGACGAGTTATTCGAAGTTATGAAAGCCTTTACAGAGAAAGACCCGGACGGTAATGGCAAAAACGATACTTACGGATTCATAGGCGGCATGAATAAAGAAGGCAATCTGCAAACCTACGGCTTCGATAGTTTGATGTGGATGTTTGGCGTCAATCCTCCATCAGCCATTGATGTGAAAGACAATGAACCGGTGTTCCTGTATACTGACCCAAAAATGAAAGAGGCTCTTGCTTATATCAATAAAATGATGGAAGCCAAAATTGTAGATCCAGACTGGGTGACAATGAATACTCCCGATTTGTTGGACCAAAAGTTATTTAAGGGTAAAGTTGGCTTCATGATAAGAGATGCACGCAGGCTGGAACCGGATTATCAGCAGAAAATGAAAGAAATCAGTGGAGAGGTGCCGGAATGGATCGTCATTCCTCCAATGATAGGTCCTTATGGTGATCAAATTGTTGAAAGAAAATCGTTCCAAGGCAATTCATGGGCGATATCCAAGAAAGCGGATAAGGACAAAATCATTCGGATCTTGTCCATGCTGAATTATCTCTTTACGGACAAAGAAGCATATCCGAATTTTGCATACGGAATTAAAGGAATTCATTGGGATTTAGTGGACGGCAAGATCAAGAATAAAACCTCCGAAATATCAAAGGAAATGAAAGAAAAGTACCTATGGGTTGACCATTATAGAATGCCGCGTCGTGGTGATGATGCTGAGTACTTCAGCTTCCAGAATCCTAAGACGGCAGAAGCTTTTGAGAATAATCAGAAATACGTGGCGCCTACTTTGCCCGGGAATTTATTGACTGAAGACCCGAACGATACATTGGCAGCTGACCGCCAACGTTTCATTAATGAAAGTTTGGTCAAATTTATGACAGGAAAAGATCCTCTTTCTAACTGGGAGAATTTCCTCAATACGTTGGATACCAAGTTTGACATGCAGAAATATAAGGACACAGTAATCAAACAATTTAAAGAAGCGGGCTTAATCAAGTAAATCAAGTAGAAACGGCTTCGGCGTCCTTTTAAAGGACGGTACCGTTTCAGCGAGAAAGATAAGGAACATTTATGCGCGAAGCATATAAATTCTTAACTTTTAAACAAAGAGAGTGGCTATAAATAGCCCCTCTCTTTATTGAAATATATGAGAGTGTAAGCTTTACTTTATACTTTCTCCTTCTATTTTTCGAAGAAACGCTTATCGTTCTTAAAAAGGACGCCGAAGGCGTTTCTTCTTATCATATGCTATTATTTGTTTAATACAGATTTAAAAGGAAGATGATAGATGCGAAGAAGAATCAGCTTGCCTTTAAAATTATTTTTTATCGTTTTTGCATTTGTATTAAGCTGCATAATCTTGATAAGTCAATTGTCTTATCACTATGTCCAAAAGGAAATAAGAAAAACTGACATTTATTACACTAACCAAATACTAGACAAGGTAGATCAGTATTTCACAGTTAATTTTTCCTCCTTTCAGACGATCTTGTTCTCGGTCGAAACATCGGTGAAAGCCAACATTGACAATACAGAAGTGATTAAAAAGCAATTAAGAGAGCTGTATGAACTCAATAGTAATTACGTCAGTAATATTTATTTGATCAAAAGCGATTTATCCATTCTAGGCGGGAGCACACCTACCCGAATATTCGATGAACCTTTAGCTGAAAGAGAACCTTTGTTTAATGCGGCTGACAAGAATAGAAGGACTACATTTGTCAGTGATCCTTACAAATCTAAATATTCCGGCTGGACAGTTACGATGGTTCGATATCTGAACAGTGCTCCGTTTCCTATGGCCATTGCTGTAGATTTGGATCTAAATGCCATTGAAGAAACCTTGTTCAAGATTAATAAAAAAGAACAAATGGATTTGGCTCTAATCACCGCATCGGGAAAAATCATTGCCGGATTTTCGGAAAATAAAGGACCCATGAATATTCAAGATCATACTTTTTCAATCGGTGAAACGTCAGCGGAACAAATTCTGGATACTACAGAAACAAGCCTTCAACTACATACCAAGGATGGTATTCCAGTCTCCCTTCTGAAAAAAACCACTGAGAAATTCAACTGGACCATCATCTCGATCAACGATGAATCACGCTTGAAAGCTGCTTTGTCCAGATTGGAAACCTATTATATCGGGCTTCTAGCTGCAGGTCTTCTCTTAAGTCTGTTCATTTCCTTTTTTATTGCTAAATATATAAGGACCCCTCTCTATGCGCTCAAAACAAAAATGAAGCGGGTGGAGCAAGGCCTCCTCACAACTACAATATCGATTAACCGAAACGATGAGTTTGGAGATCTCTCCCGAGCATTCGATCGTATGCTGCATCAAATTGTGGAACTGATACGGGGAGCAGAGCTACATAATGAACTTGAGCGGAAGCTTGAAATCCAAGTGCTTCAGTCTCAAATAAACCCTCATTTTCTGTATAATACGCTTGGTTCTATCAGCAATGTCATACGACTTGGACAAATAGAGAAAGTAGATGTGGTGATCGAGTCTCTCATTTCAATATTGGAATATGGGATAGCTGATGCTTCGGAGAAGGTATCACTACGTCAGGAATTGCAAAATGTATCGGACTATATCGCAATCCAGAACATCCGTTATAACAGGAACTTCCACTTGATTGAAAATATCGAAGCAGATTTAATAGATTTCCCAGTTTTTCGAATGCTGCTGCAGCCCCTTGTGGAGAATAGTATCTTCCATGGTTATAACGGAGGGGGGATCGAAGGCCCTATTACTATTCATGCGTACAAGGAGGGCGGCATCGTCATCATAGAAGTAGTGGATCAAGGCGAGGGAATTCCAACTGATAAAATAAAGCATATTTTGATATCAGAACCGAGTGAAGTGGAAGTGAAAAGGAAAAGAATCGGGTTAAATAATATTCATGACCGAATCAGACTTCACTACGGTGAACAGTTCGGGCTCCAAATCATAAGCATACCTAAGGAAATAACCCGTGTTCAAGCCTTATTCCCAGCAGGCTCGTTTAAAGGAGATGCATGATGGTGAGAGACTACACCTGCTTCATTGTTGACGACGAAGATCTAATCATTCAGAGATTGGAATTGTTTTTTAACGAACTCTCCCATAGGGATAAGCGATTTCATTTAGTGGGAAAAGCGAATAATGGGCTGAAGGGGACAGAGGAGATAGAGAAGCTTAAGCCGGATATCGTGATATCTGATATCGTTATGCCGCGAATGGATGGAATTTCCATGATTGAGCAGCTAAAACCAAAGCTTCCCCATACCCAATACATTCTTTTGACCGCCTATTCATCCTTTGAATACGCCCAGAGAGCGATTCAAACCAACGTATTGGAGTACATTGTTAAGGTTCCGCTCAGGGAAGCAGATTTAGATCGCGCTTTAGATAAGGCAGCCGGGATTTTAAATGAGGTTAAGAAAAAAGAAGCGGAATTTCAATCGTTAAACGTATCCGTACTTGAAAATAAATATAGAGTCCGCAAGCAATTTTTTAACGAGCTTATCAGAGGCGAAATTCCTTCTCATCGGGCATCGGATTTTGCCAATCGCATGCAATTCCATTTCTTTGAAGCGAACTACTGCTGCTTCATTGTTGAAATGAATCTGTATGAAAGTTTCCGAAACGATTATTCAGCGTCTGATCAAAACATCTTGAAATATGCGATTACGAATATAATCGAAGAAACTGTGGTGAACGGTGGCAGAGGTGTAGCTGCGGATCTATCCGATAATCGTTTTATTGGCTTTCTTTCCTGGGAAAATAATCGCAGCGATATGGACACGGAATTTGCTTGCCATTCATTGGGCAGTCAGATTGTTTCCCATTTACATCAATATTTGAATCAAAGGGTATCCGTAGCTTTTGGAGGTCCGCACCGAGGGTGGGAATCCATCAAACAAGCTTATATGGAAGCTAATAACGTGAGTGAGGATTTCTACTATCATGAAGAGAAAGTAGTCAAAACACCCATGCATCGGTTCCATTACCGTAATGACAAAAAGGAGGACTTTCAACTGAAACTGGCTGATTTTCTCACATGGTTACAAAGGAAAGCTTCCAAGGAAGCGCTGGAGAAAGAACTCTCTGCTTTAAAACAATTTGTGATGGATTATAAAATTCATAAGTCCATCATTGCACCTATGCTTCAAGGCTTGTACAGAGACATAACTGCGAAATTTAAATCGGGGAACTCGTTGACCACGGATGCATCAGAGTTTCCCCTAAAATTCATGACATTTCGGGAGCAACTTGCCTATATTGGCGACTTCACATTCGAATATGTACACGCTGGCCAACTTTTACATCGTATAGAAATCATGAGTGCTATGCGGTTTATAGAGAAAAATCTGAAACAGAGATTAACGCTCGAGGCGATTGCGGAGGAAGTGAATTTAGCTCCATCGTATTTTAGCAGCTTATTCAAAAAAACAATGAATGAGGGCGTTATCAGCTACATCAACCGCAAAAAAATTCACTTAGCTCTCGAGCTATTAAATGTTCAGGATTATTCTTTATTGGAATTGTGCGAGGAAGTAGGAATTGTGAATGAAGGTTATTTTTGCAAATTATTTAAAGAATATACGGGTGATACGCCTAAGCAATATCGGATAAAAATGACACGGTATGAATCCAAATAAGGTTGCAAAAAATGTATAAATTTCTCGCGAAATCATGTAAAAAAAAGGGCATCAAAAGGCTTACCATGATAGAAGGATCTAATCATGGAGGTTATCAAAATGGAGCTTATTAAAGCAGATGTAACCGTCGTAGGCGGAGGTATTGCTGGGATATGCGCTGCCATTGCTGCCGCACGCGAAGGGCTGCAGGTTTCACTTATTAATGATCGGCCGGTTCTTGGAGGAAATGCGAGCAGCGAGGTCCGGGTTCATATCAACGGGTCAGCATATCTCGGAAACAGTCCATCCTATTATGCACGCGAGGGCGGATTGGTGGAAGAACTCAAGTTGAAGATTTTTCACTATAATCCGTTATACAACAAGAAGCTTATGCTTTCGCTTTCGGATACCGTCTTGTTGGATATGGTTTATGCTGAGCCTAACATTTCTCTATTTCTGAATACATGCGTGCATGAAACGGGCATGGAGAACGGCAGAATTAAATGGGTGGAGGGCCTTCAATTGGCTTCCGAAAGAAAATTTCGTTTCGAAAGCCGAACCTACATCGATTGCTCCGGAGATGGAGTTGTCGGATATCAAGCTGGCGCTCTCTTCCGCTGGGGTAGAGAAGCCAAGCATGAATACAAGGAAGAATTGGCTCCTGAAGTGGCGGACCATTACACCATGGGCGATACGATCCTGTTTCAAGCCCGTGACGTAGAATATTCCGTTCCATTCAAAAGGCCTGGCTTTGCGTATGATATTACGAAGTTGGCTTTTTTCGATAGTATCAGAAAAGGCTTAAACCATCGGGCTTTACCAAGAAAAATCAATGGGCTTGGCGGATTGTGGTGGCTGGAATATGGTGGACATATGGATATTATCAAGAATAATGAAGACATCGCATTGGAACTGCGGAAATTGGTGTACGGGATTTGGGATTATATCAAAAATAGCGGCGAATTTGATGATGTAGACAATCTCATCTTGGATTATGTATGCCCGATTCCTGGAAAGCGGGAGTCGAGGCGGTTCATAGGGGACCACATGTTGTCTCAGAACGATCTTACAGCAAAGCCGCATTTCGAAGATGCTGTATCCGTCGGTGGATGGTATATGGATTTGCATGCGAATAAGGGCATCTACGATGAGGGGCCAGCTACAGCATGGAATTTCGTGCCAGGATTGTACAATATCCCTTTCCGTAGTTTATATTCACGAAATATTCCTAATCTCATGTTCGCTGGTCGCAACATAAGTGCTACCCATGTGGCTTTCGGATCTACTAGGGTAATGGCAACCTGCGGTTGTATGGGGCAGGCGGTTGGAACGGCTGCTTCGTTATGCTTGAAGTATGAGATAGACCCCGCGGCCATAGTCGAATCTCATATGGAGGAGCTGCAGGCGCTGCTGCTTCGAGATGGCCAAACGATTGTAGGGCTTCAAGAGGAATTGAATCCTTACTTCGCTGACGGATTAACTATTCGTGCCTCGTCTCAGCGCAGCTATGATAATCTTCATCCAACTGAAGAGATTTCCTTGGAGAAAGGGTTATGTTTGGTCTTGCCGATTCAGACATCCGTGGCTGAAAGTGTACGGATCAAAATTAAAAATAGGTCCGAGCATTATGAAACTTTGCATGTAAAGCTGTTTGGCGGGGAACGGAAGGAAAACTACATTCCCACCAGCGAGTTGAAAGATTACCGCTTGGTTATTGCAGCCGGTCATGACGACTGGATTACGCTAAACTTGGGCTGCGAGAAACCGGCTGATGACAAAATCTACATCGTATTGGAAGGTACGGCGAGCCTTGCCGTCTACGGCAATGAAGAAAAAATAACAGGAGCGGTCAGCTTCCATTATAGGCCGGAAGAGCCATCCAGGCTGAAGAAATTCAATAAGAGCATTTGCTTCAAGGATCTGTTACCGTCCCAGAGTATGTATAATCCCGAGAATGTCGTCAACGGCTTCTCCAGACCTTATGGTCTACCGAACGCTTGGATTTCTGAACGTACGGAAGAACAGGAATGGTTGGAATTCTGTTTTGCAAGCCCCAAAAATGTAGACGAAATCCATCTTGTTTTCAATTCACAGTTGGATTTGGAGCATTTCAACGACCCGATCGAGTCCCTTATCCAAGATTATGATATGACCTTGACCTTAGAAGACGGAAGCGAGAGGACAATCATAACTCGTGGGAATTATCTCACGTTGAATAAACATAAGGTGGATGCGAAACGTGTAACCCGAATCCGGATTAATTTCTGCGCAACGTATGGTTCGCCTTATTTTGAAGTGTTTGCTGTAAAATTGTTTGCTCCTAAAATTGATAAATGAGGTCAGGTGAAGTCACGATGAAGGAATTATTCCCTCGTAATGGGCTCCCCAATATAATTCAGAAATTGGAAAATGGGGATACCGTAACAATCGTCTATTTCGGCGGCAGTAATACCCGTTCTGAAGGCTACAGGGTTATGACAGCGGATTGGCTTCGCGAGAAATATCCTAAGGCGGATATCCGCTCTGTGAATGCAGGCATTAATGGGACAGGATCGGATTTGGGCTGTGCCCGTTTGGAGACAGATGTACTGCGTCATCGGCCTGATCTAGTATTTGTTGAATTTGTCGGTAACGATGGCGGAGATCCCGAATCCAAGGCGCGGATCGAAGGGATTGTCCGTCAGATCCGCAAGCGGAGCCGGTTTACCGATATCCTGTTCGTTTATACGCTGAAGGAGCGGGATGTGGCCTTATTTCAGTCTGGGGAATACCAGAAGGGGGCTCTAATGCAAGAGGAAGTGGCCGACTATTATGGTATTCCTTCGATTCATCTCGGCGTAGCGGTCAGTCACTTGGTGTCGGAGGGAAAACTCGTTTTCACCTCAAGGGAAGACGTGTCCATTTCTGGAGCCGTTGTTTTTACACATGATTCAATCCATCCGACTATTCCCGAAGGCCACCAGATTTACACGGATACGATCACCCGGTCATTTGAGGCCATTATCGAACTCAGAGTTCATCAGGGAAGGTTAGTACATCACTTACCTCAGAATCCGTTGGTTCCGGCTAATCCTTGGGAGTATGCGACCATGCTGTCACTGGATAGTCTTACTACTTTTTCCGCAGGATGGTCTTACATGACGCCCGATGATTCTGCTTTAGTGCGCGAGTACAATTGGTTGTTCCCCGGCCTATGGCGAGCAGTCGATCCTGGAGAGGCTATCACGGTGCAGTTCGAGGGCACCCATATCGGGTTATTCGATATCGGGGGGCCTGATTCTGGCAGATTGAAGGTGTCGGTGGATGGTGGGGAACCCTTTATTATCGATCGATTCACACTACACAACGATCATAATCGAAATCAGTATGTATTCTTGCCGGAGCTCCCGAATGGAAAACATACGGTTCGCTTTGAAATCGATACCGAGAAGACAGACAAAGCGACCGTGTTTGAAGCATGCGGCAATGAAAGAAGTAGAGAGGACGTTAGGCAGCATCCAGATTGGTATGATCAAACGGTGATTCAGCTTGGGAAGTTGTTATTAGTGCAGCCGCCATTATAATTAATCATTACGCTTTGTACAATTGATAGACCTACATCATAACTGACTGCAGTTGAGCGGGCAGTTATGATGTAGGTCTCTTTTTTAAAGGACGACAAAGTCGTTTCTTCTTACTTAAAATCTTATAAGAAATTCTTAAAATCAAAGAAATTTCACAGTTCTGTAACATGCTATGATAAAACCGACAGAGCGGGCTTAAGCCAGAAGGATAAGGCTAATTGCTTCTTTACGATCTTCGAACAAAGGAGGGCAACGTTTTGAAAGCGTTATCAACACAAGGGAGGCTGTGAGTTGTATGATAAAAAGGAAGCTGTTTTTCTTAATCGTTTTCATCGTGACGATATTAGTTCCTTTCAGCCTAGTCGGAATAAGGACCGCTTACGCGGAGCCCTTACCGTATAAGACGATTATCATCGATGACGGGAGCATCACGATCAATGATGTTGTGACACCTGATGTGGGTAACGAGAACAACGGATATTCAGCTCCGAATTGGACCACAAGTACAGGGGTGAAGGGATATGATAACTCCAGTTCTAAATATACGAGTACAGCAGGCAGAGCGATATCCTGGAATCCACGATTGGAAGCGGGAACGGCGAAAATTTCGTTATACAAACTTAACTGGGAAGATAAAGCAGATAGCATTGTAAAAATTGAAATCGTCCACAATGGAACGACGGATGTTCTCTATATGGATTTGCGGCCTTCATTTGGTGCTCCTGCGGGATGGGTTGATTTGGGAGAGTACTATTTTTCCGGAGTTGGTAAAGAATTCGTTAGATTAACTCGGTCTACCAGCACAACCAGCACAACAATTACGCGAGCTGATGCGGTCAAGTTCGAAGGGAATATTCAGCAAAGAGAGCCGCATAAGACGATCATCATTGATGATGGAAGCATCACGATTGATGATGTCGTCACCACTGATGTAGATAACGCAAATAACGGGTTCTCCGCTCCTTATTGGGCTACAAGTACGGGAGTGAAGGGATATAATAATTCCAGTTCCAAATTTACCGATGCAGTAGGAAGAAGCATCACATGGAATCCGCGATTGGAAGCAGGGACGGCGAAAATTTCATTCAACAAGCTTGATTGGGCGGATAAAGCAGACAGTAATGTTAAGATTGAAATTGTTCACAATGGGATTACGGATGTCATGTTTATGGATCTGAGGCCCTCATCGGGCCCATCGGCCGGTTGGGTTGATTTGGGGTCTTATTATTTCAGTGGTAATGATAGCGAATTTGTCAGACTGACTCGAACGCAACCTACGACCGGAAAGATCATTACGCGGGCCGATGCGGTCAAGTTTGAAGGGAATATCCGGCAGCAAGCTCCGCCGTTGCCTCCGCTGCGCAGCCGTACATTGGCGAATCTCAGTTACACGGAAAAAGGTAGCATCGAGAATGCCAGCTACAAAGTAACCTTCTATGAAGCAGCTTGGGATGGTGGCAAATCTATCGTTCGTGATTTGTTCTACAAGGACTCGGATACGGGGAACTGGGTGCCTGTCAATAATATGGCGGAAAGACTTGAAGAGCAATGGGTCTTATTAGATGGGAATGCGGGGAGTCTAGCCAATTACTACGATACGATGAACAAACGCTGGATTACATTCGACGAGATTGATTTCCCTGACAGCCACACGGCGATATTAACCGATTCTTCACATGGAAGCGATTACGATTTACAAGTGAACTGGTCCATGTCAGGGGACAAACCTGATGTTTCCTTCGCCTTTACACCCCGCCGGGATGGCAATTATGTGATTGGATATCAGTCTTTCGCAACTGAGCAAATTTCTGGGATCAATGAAGTGTTAAATGGTTTCAGGTCACACGCCAAAATGGTAGGTTCGGTGGAATCAACAAGCTTAAGGGAGCTAAGCGCTCCAATGAGTCTGGTTGAAAAGAATGACGGTTCGGGGAATCCATTGACGTATGGGGTATTTGTACCTTCGGATGAGCTTCCTGTTGAATTTGAACCGACGGGAGGTGTTACGAAACAAAGACTTGGCATGAGCCTTGTCAACAACGAAGGCAGCGTGCAGCCAATCTTGTATGCTCCTCAATTTGGGACTTATTCGCAAATGACAGCAGAAACCACTTATCAATTTCATATGGGACTAATCGCACAAAAAAGCAATTTGTATGAGTCCTACGCGGATATTCTTCGCAATGAGTATGGTTATTCCGCATACCGGGAAAATGTATCAGATCAGTCGCTTACTGACGCGATGTTCAATATGATCGATTTACTTAAGTTAGAGCCGCAAGGGGATGACTCTGTTAATTATGTCCCATCGCCAAGCGGCTGGTGGAATCGAGCCAAGGGATTCATTGACATTGAGAACGAGGATAGTATTCGAACCACATCGAATGCAGTTCTTCTGGGAGCCTACTATTTGACCGGAGACGACCAGCTTTACGATACGAGAGCGCTGCCGTCCATCCAGAACGGTGTATCGCGAAATGGAATTGGATGGTCACCGACACAGAAGCCAGTATACGGTGTGCCGTCGTTATGGAAAATGGCAACCTTGCCGTTTGATTTTTCAAGCGTAGCCGCTGTCAATCAGATGATGGGGACTACGGCAGGAATTGGAGCGCTGGCACAGGAAGAGTACCTCGTGCGTGATCCTGACCAGAAAGACCGGGGTCCTGTCATTCAGCCCCTGATGATGTATCGTATGACGGGAGATGCGCAATATTTACAGGCTGCCAAGGATGCAGCCGACAGCTATATCATGCAGCATATTGATACGCCTGCATCCCTAAATGTGAGTAAAAATGAGTTCATTTATTATTATAGCAAGCTGTGGATGGAGATCTTGGAGCTTTACGAGGAAACTCAGGATATCAAATACTTAAATGCTGCTTATAAAGAAGCCAAACGGTATGCAACGATGTTCGTTGCTCGTCCAGTTCCTGAAGGTGCCGTTACGATTCCGCAGCCTGAGACGTATAATTACGCGGAGTCGTTCCATTGGCCGGAAAGTGGTAAATATCAATATCCTCGGATCAAGCTCCCAGAAGATGTCGCCGGAGGCGTACAAGCGGATAGTTGGCTTGTCTCTCCCAATGGATTGACGTTTGAAGCGGGAAGTACAACTGGTTATTATCGGATGAATGCTCAGGAAGCTCCATTCATGCTGAGATTGTCGCTCTATACAGGCGATAAATTGCTGCAGGATATTGCTCATAATGCAATCATCGGACGATATTCCAGCTATCCAGGTTATTACTATAAGGGCTTTGCCGTCAGTCAACTTGAACCGGAGTTTCCTCTGGATGGCCCAAGCGGGGCTACATCCATCTATTATCACCATATACCGGGACAGCTCGGGCAAACGATGGATTATTTGATCAGCGAACAATCGTTGAAATCGAATGGAAATATTACATTTCCTTCAGTATTTGAAACTAATTTTTTATGGTTCAAATATCACCTCTATGGAAATAAACCAGGGAATTTTTACGGTAATTCCGACGTTTGGCTCTGGATGCCTAAAGGGATAATTCAGACCAACCATCCTCAATTGAACTGGATAACGGGAGAGAGTGGGAATAAATTTTACATCGGGTTAAGCAACCAATCCTCAGCTGAAGTCCAGACTCCGATCGAATTGAATTCGAAAATCATTGGGTTCAACCCGGCACAAGATTATACCGTAACCATCATCCGAGACAATGGCACACCAGAGCAAGCGGTTATGAGTGGCGGAATCATTCAAGCCACGGTTTCAAGCAAAGGAATAACCGCTATCATTGTGGAAGGACTCAACATTGATGTGCCGCTGCACCAGGTCAGAACTGCTGATACATCGGATGCAAGCTATTTTTTCGATATCCACAGTCCAATAGATGCGGTAAAAGGTATGCTGATCGTCAAGCCCGACGAAACGGCCTACGATGCTTATGTGCAGGCAAAAACGACGAAACCAGCGACGATCCATTATTCATTGGATGGCGGGGCTACGTATACAACCTTTCCAGATAAGATCTATCCGATGGAATGGTCGATACGGGTAAACGATTTATCCCAAACCTACACTTATTATGTGGAATCGGACGGGAAACAGACCCGCAAGCGGACACTCTATCTGCCTGATCAGGTAACCGAAACTCCAGTTCAACCGGATTGGCTGGAGGGTTCATCCATCATTGTGGATAATACGGAGGCAGAGACAGAAGGCGTCTGGATACGGGATACAACGGCTAACGACTATTACTATGATAACTATGTGTATGCCAAATCGACTGCCGGCACAGCGACAAGCAGAATTGAATGGCGACCTGAGCTGCCGGAAAGTGTTACTTACAGTGTGTACTATAAGCTTCCGCAAATAACCGCTGCCAGTGAAAATTGGGCAACGAATGCCTCATTTACCGTTTATTATAGCGGAGGCTCCGAGACGGTTACCGTAGATGAGACAGCGGCCAATAGGACTTGGGTGTACCTGGGTACTTATCCTTTTGCAGCAGGCGATAGTGGGTACGTGGAATTAACCAATAAGGCCAATAAGTCACGGGTAGTTGCCGATGCGATGATGTGGGTGGACCAGAACAAGATGCCGCAATTGGAGTCTGCGGTGATCCTGTCGGATCGGAACGAACTGCAGATGACTCAAAGCGCACAACTAAGCGTAACCGGCTATTTGGATAACGGTCTGATTGGTGATCTATCACAGGCAAATGTGCAGTATTTCATTGATCGAACCGATCTGGCTGAAGTGGACAGTAGCGGTTTGTTGACCCTTCTAAGTCTCGACGGGGAAAAGGATCACATTGAGGTATGGGCCACTGTAACGATTGACGGGTTGACCTTAACAACACTGCCTTTGACAATTGCGATCAGTGACTTAACGGTTATTGTCGACAGCACGAATACGACTGGGTTGTACACGACAGAAGGGTCTTGGAGCCAAAGCAATTTAGCCGGATACAAAATTGGTGTGAAATCCCGTTACTCTACCGTTCAAGGATCATCCGCGACGTGGAAAGGACAGTTTCCAGAGGGGAAATATACGGTCTCCATCTACAAGCTCGTCCATACGACGGCAAATGATAATTATGTCAAAGTGGAAGTGAAGCATCAGTCGGTTACCGAGGTCACATATATCGATGCAACCGTTGGCTCGTCGGGTTGGGTTAATCTAGGAACGTTCGACTTTACTGGAGACGGCAGCGAGTATGTTCGTTTAACAAGGGTTACTCCGACAACGGTAGATCCGCCAACTCTACCTGCCGATATGATTTATACGAGGGCAGATGCAGTCAAGTTCGAACGGCATTCCGGTAGTCCGGCGTTGCTTGCAAATGGGGTGCCAGGTAAACCGACACTTTCGAATAATAGCGGTGTTGCAACAGGCTTACATGATGGCAACTATGAGGTTACGATGAATATGTGGTGGGGAAACAATGGCACACTGTATAAGTTGTACGAGAATGGCCAATTGATACAAACGAAGTCACTGGCTGATGTTTCGCCAGCTGCCCAGACTTCCATTATTCCTATTCAAGGAAAGCCGAATGGAACCTATGTGTATACATGTGAGTTATCGAATTTGTATGGAACGACTTCATGTGATCCACACACCGTCACCGTGACTAATGCGAAGCCCGGTAAACCTGTGTTGTCTAGTGACAACTGGGATCAAGATGGGAACTATAACATTACTGCTAATATGTGGTGGGGCACAAACGCAGCACAGTATCGATTATATGAAAATGGCGAGCTTATTGAAACACAATCTTTATCTTCACAAACACCCAATTGCTCAATCGGCCATTACTAAAATTTCAGGGAAATCTCCTGGCATCTATCAATATCGCTGTGAGTTTATGAATGGAAGTGGAACAACGGAAAGTGATACTATACAGATTATTGTAAAATAATCCTATGAGCTGAGTGGATGAGAACGATCCATTCGGCTTTTTTATTTCTTGGAATTTAGTATTGAACTATTTTGTTGCGAACGATAAATCGAACTATTTTCGCCATGCCTAGGTGTTTGTGAATAAAATTAAAAATTAATATTCATTAATAAAAGCGTTTACACCAAACGACAGTTTCTTTATAAGATATTGATCCCCTAACACACACAAATTGCAAACTAGGACTGTTTTTCACAAGTCAAATTTGTTCTAATTCAGTCTAAATAAGCGCTTACATTAGGGGTTAGCTAAACTTACAATTATGTCTAACCATTTAAATTTGGAATCTTCTCCTACAACGGGGACGAATGTCACTGCCATAGGCTTAGGTTGAATTTTAGAAAAGGGGGGCGTCATGGGGATTAAAAGACGAAAACCGACAGTGGTTATCTTGTTTACCGCTCTGATTGTTTTTACATTCCTCGTGTTGGGCTTAACAAACAAAAAGGCGGAACTGCCTGAAAGTTGGATATTTACAGTAGATGGATACGCCGTAACTGAGGAAGAATTTCAATTTTATGTAACAGAGCAAAGAGCTATAACGACAGACTATTTCTTCAAAACTTATGGAGCCCAAGTAGATGAGAATTTCTGGACACGTCAATACGGCGAAAATCATGAAACCCCATCTGAATACGCCAAGAAATCTGCGATGACTGCATTGCTAAAGACCAAGCAGGAGCAATTTATTGCAGACGAGCGGGGGATCGCCCCTTACAAAAGCTTTGATGAGCTAAAAACGGACATGAAAGATGAAAATATTAAGCGAGCTAAGATGGATGATTCAGGAGAGACTTACTATGGGTTGCCTCAGTTTGATTTATATCAATATATGCAATATTTAAGTGGCGCCCGTTGGCCGGATTTGGTAGAAACCCAGGTTAAAAAAACGAAAATGAGCGAAGCCGAGCTGCAAGTTGAGTATGCATCAAGAAGTGCGGAATATGTTCGTGTTGCTGATAAATTAACGGCCGCGTTAGCGATAGCGGGACAGGCTAAGGAAGAGAAAGTGCTAAATCGATTGGATATATCCAAAGAAGATACCGAATCTCTTAAGTTCTGGGAGTCATTAGCTACTGCTTCTATAGGTGAGACAGTAATCGGTAAATATATGGACGAGGATGTCATTGCCTCATTAATCACAAAACCGGAAATCACCAAGCTAAAACTGGAAGAAGTGAAAGATTCCATTATATACGGGTTGGCGGAATCTGACTTACGAGCTTTAATTGCAAATACGGATAAGTTAAAGATCGTGTATAACGGTAAACAATTCAGTGAATTAGAAGTGAACTAGAATAGTTATGTTTTTAAGTTTATAAGAATCTATGTCTATTGAGACTTTCATAGATACAGATTTTTTATAAAAGTATAAATTCATTACTTTCAAAAGGAGGAAATTTTGGGATGATACGATCGAAATGGATGCAAAAAGCTTTGTCGATAGTTACGGCAACGACGTTGGCATTCCCTGGTCTGTTCGGCTTGGTACCTTCATCTGAAGTGTCAGCTGCGGGAGGGGCCGAATCTTTTGACTCTGTTGTACTAGAATTGACACAAGCGGCAGGTCAGTCAGGCAGGGTGAATCTTACCTATAAAGGTTCGCCTTTAAGCAGTCTGGTTAAAGGAGCGGTTATTGACGAGGTGAGTTATGATTCCAGCAATGCGAATCTTTTAACCGTTAATAATCAGGGGAACATTACATTAGCTAGCGGTTATACATTTGCGTCGTCTAGTGCTCCGGGCATCCCGGTGACAATCACAGCCACAGCGAGTTATTACCATGATTCAGATGTGTTATTCATGGAGGACTTCGAGAACAACAATGGTCCGATGACATCAACTGGTAAATTAGGTACGTCATACACGCTGTCCGATGCTCAGTCTCGCTCTGGATTGAAAGCGATTACACCATCGAGTGATACGAATAATGAAAATGTAGCCCAAGACGTGGCATTGCCAGCAGGCAGCAATTATAAGATGACGGCATGGTATTTCGACCCGTACCCTGATGAGGAGAAGACAGCGACGGATAGAACTCAATTTGCTATTGTAGATGGCAAAAATGCTACCTTTGCTGGGACGATCTATCAAAGTTCAGAGGCTGATGTTATTCACAATCCGACGAGATATACATGGGCATATGCACCATCATCAGCGGGTACAGCAGGCAAGCGTTGGAAAGATAGCGGGGCTTCACGCTCCACAGGCTGGCATAAATTCGAGTGGCTCATTACACCGAATGGTGCGACGTTACAAATAGACGGAACATTAATATCCGATTCAGCGCAAAGTGATATTTACAAAGCTATGAAAAGCGGTACAACCATACAGCCTAAAATAGCTGGAGGATGGAACAACCAGTCAGGCAACAAAGCTTATATTAAAAATAAACATCTAATCGACGATTTTTATGTTGTTAAAGATGTGGCTACAACAACAGGAACCAGAACATTAACATTGAATTTGGTACCTCCTGGTGGATTGCAAAATTTAGAAATAGTCACTCAGCCAACAGCGGCAAAAGTGAAACAAGGTGAGACAGCAACATTTAGCGTTGCGGCATCAGCCGCTGCTTCAGCATATCAATGGTATGTATCTGACGACGAGTCTGGCTTGAACGGGACAAAAGTCAGCGGAGCTGATAAGGCGGTATTAACGCTTCCCAATGTGGACTCAGCTATACAACAAGGCAATTTCTATTATTGCGAAGTGTCTTCGGCAGACGGAATTGTGGTGAAATCCAATGCTGTACCGTTGTTGATAACCACCAATACACAGGTGAATGCGCCAATTAACCCGACGCTTGACTCGGACACGGGCATTTATAGTGGCGCTTCCAATTACGGCGATACCCTTGTAACACTGTTCAAAGACGGTGGACCTATTGGTTATTATTTATCGAAAAATGGGGGACCGGACCAGCCTAACAATCATGAAAGGTATCATGTTCTGCCATATGCAAGGGCACTGGGTGTGGGCAACTACACTGTTACAGCCATCGTCATTAATAATGCGGGGGACATCAGCGAAGAAGTTGCAGCATCCGGTATATTAAAGATCGAGAAATTGCCTGTACCGGTAAATGTCAGATGGAACGGCACATACGCTGCATGGGACCGCGTCGCTAACGCATCTGCCTATTCGGTTCAACTCTACAGTAATGGTGTGGCTAAAGGAAGCCCGATTGCAGCAACAAGCAATGATGCGGCTTTGTCCCCGACTTTAAATGATACATTTAAAGTAAAAGCAAACGGCAGCGCAACGTCACGATTCTTGGATTCTGATGAATCCGAGGAGAGTGCACAATATTCAGCCAACATTGCACTAATTCGCCAGAGCGATACTTTACGGGCAGGAGATAGAACACGGTTAATCGTTGACACTGCTAATGTGTTCGTTGCCGATAACATCAGCTTCAGCCCGGCGGATCAAGACAAGGATAAGATTGAAATTGATGATGCCGGATTCGTGAAGGTTAAGAAAGGTTATGTTCCGACAGGGAACGAAGAGGTCACTGTTCAAGTGAACGTTGATTACTTCAATAAGGCTGACACTATGTTTTACGATGGATTTGAAGGGGAGAAGAAATTTTCAAATGGTGCGAACGGATATGTTCACAGCGATGTGATGTCCCGTACCGGAGGAAAGGCCGCAACATCAAGCGGCGCCGGTCAGGTGGCTACTGTTCCAGGTACCTATAATTACGTCCCTGCAACCGGTAAAACAACAATCGTTACTGCTTGGTACTATGATGATGGCAGAACGGCTTCCAATGACCACGCTGTCTTTGGCTTAACCCCATCGTCCAATGAACATATCGCAATAAATTATGGTAATGGAGATGGAGACTGGGCAGCAAATCTGACCAATTATGCAGTCAGACCCGGTTCATCTGGGAGATTCTATCCTGTAGATGTCAAGCGAAGCGAAGGCTGGCATAAATTTCAATGGTTCGTTACACCAACAGGAACAACCTACAAAATCGATGGACAAGACATTCAAAGGCAATCAACAGATGGCGGAAACTTTGATACCCTAATTAAGAACAATATTTCCAAGATCGATGCATTGCAGCTTGCTACGAACTGGGGCAACAAGCCTGGAACGGTTAAGGATATACAGAATAGGCACTTTATCGATGACGTATATGTTGTCGATAGTGGAATAACATCCCAAACCGGAACAGCTTCAATTACGCTAAAGCTCTTGCCTAAAGAGTATAGTCACTTGGAAGACAGCACATACGTTATTGGTCTGGATGATTATAAAATCACCGTAAATCCTGATTTAACCGATCTAGCTGGAGTGGAGATCGGCACTGTTACTCTGCAACGGGATGTAGATTATACAGTTAGTGGTAATGTATTGAAGATTAACAAAGATTCATTTACAAGAAATAATATCGTGCCGGGGAAATATACCGTTAGACTTAATCTGAATCCTGCCGAGATCACATTTGAGTTGAACATTGTCCCCCTTGAATTCCGTGATTATTATTTCTCCAATAACGGTGACGATCATGCAGATGGACGTACACCAGATACGGCTTGGAAATCAATCTCCAAAATTAATGAATATGTATTCATGCCAGGTTCAACCATTTATCTGGATGCGAATAGCGTATGGAATGAACAAATCAGACTGCGCGGTAATGGTGAGGAAGGAAATCCGATTACGCTTACAAAATATAATACGGCCGACCCTAACCAACGCCCGGTAATTAATGGTGGAGGAACTGGGTCGAGCCCATCAGGCATTTCCATAAACGGAACCATTGAGTTATATGATGTTAACTATTGGGTAGTCAGTGGAATTGAAGTAACGAACATCGGCAATTCAGCAGGTGATGGCCGTTCTGGTATCGCTGTAATGTCACGGATTTCCAAGCTGGGACAAGGTCAGTTTAATATTCAAGATTATGCTGATGCTCGTATGCAAGGAATCGTCATTCGTGATAATTATGTTCATGATGTTAATGGGCTGCACCAAGCAAATGGAGCAAATAAGGTATCCGGCGGCATCATTATTAATGGTTATGTAGATATATTGGTTGAAGGTAACAAAACCCTTCGCTGTGATAACGAAGGTATTCGCAATAATGCCTACGGGCCAAGCAATCCAGGGACTAATAACACAGGTATTACATGGAGTAACTCAAGCTATCCTTGGGCATCCAACGCTGTATTTAGAAACAACTGGGTTTCTAGTTCGGTTGGTGATGGCATTGTCATGTCCGGCGGGAACAACTCCCTTGTGGAACGGAATGTGGTCACAGACAACGGTTACAGCTATTTAAGCGATAAGAGCGGCAACCTGGTTACGAACTGGGGACCAAATAATACAACACCAACATATCTAGGTTCGCAAAACTATGCCGCTGCGTGGATTATGGCAAGTAAAGGCACCATCTTCCGCTATAATGAAGCTGTGGATAACCCTTATCATGCAAGTAATGACGGTATGGCTTGGGACATTGACAACTATTGTCAGGACAATGTGTATGAATACAATTACAGCCGAAATAACTATGGTGGTTGGTACTTACAGATGAATGCTGCCAAGGGTAATATCGTTCGCTATAACATCAGTGTGAACGACGGTCGCAGCCCGGATTTTAACAAGAGCTTTAACAGTCTTATATTACTTGCGGGAGGTTCTTCAACGAGCGAGGAATTAAGCGGCTTATACTATAACAATGTCATCGTCACGCCATTGAAGAATAGCAGTTCGTTAGTCTTTGATCCGACGGCCTCCAACTTGCATATTTATTTCCAAAATAATATTTTTGCCTACACTGGGGCAAACAACCAGGTTGGGCTGAAAGGCGGGGGGACATCAGCTCCATTTGCAGCCGGACGGTTTACGAACAACATTGTATATCCAGCTAATCTTTTTGGCAGCATGAACGCAGGTGGTAGCGGGTATCTAGGTGCAGGTGTAACAGCAACAGACAACCGCTATGTAACGGAAGAGGAACTAAATTCTATATTAAATGATTTTAAATCTGCGCCGGAGCATTGGATTACCAACAGCGGAACAGTGGACGCCAAGCTTGATTACAGTGCGATGAACGGGTTCCGTCTTGCTGACGGTAATAACCTGGCCTATGGTGCAGGTGCCGAGATTGTGAGCCCATATGTGGATCGCGCGAGCGCTCTGCCTCATATGACGGAGAGAACAGACTTCTTCGGCAATCCACTTAGCGACAGAACGCCTTCCATCGGCGCTCACAACCCTTATACGGTAACTTTTGATTCCAATGGCGGCAGCGAAGTTGCGATGAAGATCGCTGATATGGGCGGGACAATTACCGAGCCAACAGCGCCGGCAAAAGAAAAAGCTGTTTTCGGCGGTTGGTATCAAGATACGGGATTAAACGATGCCTGGAATTTCGTTGCTGATCCTGTTACAAGCGATATTGAATTATATGCGAAATGGATTGATGACGCAGGTACTGCGCCAACGATTACGACGAACTCACTTGCGGATGGCAAGGTAGGACAACCGTATTCGGCAGTTCTTACCACTGACAGTGATAAGCCGATCAAATGGGCTGTTGTAGATGGTCAATTGCCATCAGGATTGAGCTTGGATGAAGATGCAGGTGTTATCTCGGGTATACCGGATCAATGGGGTCAATTTACATTCAAAGTTCAAGCTAACAATGACGCTGGCAGTGACTCGAAATCGTTTAATATAGTGATCACTGAAGATGTCTCAGTTGAAACAGCTCCGGAGATTATCACTAAGACTTTGCCGAATGGCGAAGTTGGACAACCGTATACGGTAACATTAGCGGTATACGGCAGCGATCCGATGACTTGGAAGGTTCAGGAAGGAGATTTACCAGTAGATTTGAACCTAGATGAAGCAACAGGTGTTATCTCGGGTACGCCTCGAGAGGCAGGATCTTACGAATTCACTGTTGCAGCAACGAATGATTTTGGTAGAGATAAGCGAGTATTGAGCATCGAGATTAAAGAGGATATGCCAGTTGAAACAGCTCCGGAGATTATCACTAAGAATCTGCCAAGCGGCAAAGTTGGAGAAACTTATACGGTAACATTAGCAGTATACGGCGACGAACCGATTATCTGGACAGTGAGTGATAATTATTTACCTGCTGGTTTGAATTTAGAAGGAGCTACGGGAGTTATTTCAGGGGCGCCTACTGAACCGGGAACATACAAATTCACCGTTATGGCTTACAATCATGCTGGCGTGGATACGATAGAGTTAACTATCGTAATTACTGCAAATAATAACGGCGGCGATAATGGCAATAACAATGGCGGAAGTTCCGGTGGCCAAAGCAGTACACCGGTAGCGGATCGTATTGATGCTACAATTAAAGAGCAGCTAAAGAAGGGTAATCCTATTGAATTGACGATGTCAACCGGAATAGACGAGCTTGAGATTCAAAGCGATACGATCGGTGCGATTATTAAAGCCGACAAACCGCTAATCGTAACGAATGACACCGTATCGTTTGAAATGTCCCCTGAATTGTTGAAGCAGTTGAATACAGGAAAGCGGATGAAGGTTGTCATTAATCCTGTAGATAAAGGAGACGCAGTTATAGGGCGGGGATATGAGTTGAAGATCTTCGCGGATGACCGGGAAGTTAAGGATTATACAGGACTTATACCAGTAACCTTTGATCTGACAAAAGAGAAGTTGTCGACTAACGATTTTAGCATGTTATGCGGTGTCTTGCTGAGATTGAACGGTAACATGGAACGTTTAGGTGGCAACTATGACCATGAGACAGGTAAATTTACCTTCACGGCAAAAGGGCTAGGCTATATCTTTGTTACAACCAAGCCTGAACCTGTGAAATTAGAACTTACTCTAGGGAAGAAAGGGTATAAATTAAATGGAATCGAAATGAACATGGATGTTGCGTCGATGGTAGTTAAAGGCAGAACTTTAGTGCCACTGCGCTTCGTTGCTGAGAGCTTAGGCGCAAAGGTAGGCTGGGACAACATTACGAAAACCGTAATGATAACCTTGGAAGGTCAGACTTTGTCGATTGCGATCGGTAAACTTGTACAAGGAATGGATGTACCAGCCGAACTAGTAAACGGTCGTACTATGCTTCCATTACGCTTCATTGTTGAGTATTTTGGTGCAGATATTTTCTTCGATAATACTACGAAATCCATTAGTATCAGGAAGTAGTATTCGCTAACATTAGGAGCTACACACGAAACCCTCTAACATGCACTGCAATGTTAGAGGGTTTCGTGTATTTTGTTTCAGAAAGATATGAGTTGTCTACTATGATTCCATTACTGCCTCACCAACAACGATTATATAAGGATATTACATTCGTTTAGAAATGGGCAGAAACTGTTATTGAATGATAATAAACATTTGGTCCTCATGAAGGGATGTTCGTTAGCAGAAAAAACGTAGAGAATGCACTTTACGACTACTGCAAATCTACTATATCTATCAGTTGCATTAGCCAAGAAACGCCCGAGTATTTATGCATAAACGCTTTTTTTGTATTACAGATCGATCATTAATCATAGTTGAACTCCGACTTCCGCCGGTTAAAAAGATGGCCGTATACCTTACTTGCGACGACTTCAATTATGCCAAGAGCAAATGGCTTATGCTTGATCCTAACAATCCATCATCAATAAATAAGTACCTGTCTGTGGAAATAGGAAGAAATTACTTGCCCTTCGAAGGATTATCTGTTATTTTTGATAGTAACAATATGTTATTAACAAAATGATACTAAGTGTAATTTATGTTTTTCGCTCTTTGAATGAGTGAAAAAAACGGAGGGATGCACGATGAAAAAGGTGGCAGTTGGCTGGAATCTGTTCGAAATTTCGTGGTTGGTGCTTTTCACCTCAATTGCTGTCGGGTTTACGGTGATTACAAAGGACTCTTTATTCGGATTCACGGTTTTTATTACCGGAGTGTTATGTGTGGTACTTGCGGCAAAAGGTAACTTATTGAGCTATGTTTTCGGTATGTACAATACTGTCGGTTACGCATATTTGGCCTATATTAACGGTTTGTTTGGAGAGGTAATGCTGAATCTGCTATTCTTCGTTCCTATGAATGTCATTGGATTCTACATGTGGAAAAATAACCGTCAAGAAGACGGTAAGCTGACCATGCGACAGATGGATCTAAGAGGACTGCTCCTCGTTGGGATGGTTTGTGTGATTGGCTGTTTATTACTCGGATTTGGGCTTTCGTTCATTCCGGGACAGAACTCGCCTTACATTGACGCCACTACGACGGTGCTGTCTGTTATTGCGACCTTCTTAATGGTTCGAAGATTCAAGGAACAATGGCTGGTCTATATCGTGTTAAATCTCTTTACAGTGTTGTTGTGGACGATTCGTACGCTGGAGGGCAGCGGAGAAGGCTTACTGATGATTGTGATGTGGAGCTCGTATCTGGTCAATGCAGTTTACGGGTACTATATTTGGAATAAAGGGGCGAAGGAGGTGGCGGTATGAAAACGCTTGGACTAACACTTGGAAAGTTCGCCCCGCTGCATAAAGGTCATCAGTTCATGATCGAAACGGCGCTACAAGAGGTCGATGAATTAATCGTGGTCATTTACGAAACGACGGTCACACCGATCCCGCTTCATGTCCGGGCAAACTGGATTCGTAGGCTTTATCCGAAAGTCCGGGTAATCGAAGCTTGGGACGGCCCGGACGGGTATTCGGATGATAGGGAGCATGAGATTCGGGAAGAGCAGTATATACTCGGTCGACTAAACGGAGAGCAAGTAACGCATTTTTACTCAAGCGAGTTTTATGGCGAACATATGAGTCTCGCTTTGGGTGCGGTAGACCGGCGGGTCGATGAAGCCCGCGAGCGGGTTCCGATCTCAGCGACGATGATCCGTTCCGATCCATATAAGTGCAGGGAGTTCGTAAGTGATATCGTGTACCGCGATTTGATCACAAAAGTGGTATTCGTTGGAGCGATGTCGACGGGTAAGTCGACGATCACCGAAACGCTGGCACGGAGATATTGCACGACGTTTGCGAGTGAATACGGACGCGATTATTGGACCGAGCATCAGGTGGACCGCCGAATCGGCTTGGATGCGTTCGATGAAATCGCGGTGGGACATATCGAGCGAGAAGAACAGGCAATTCTTGCGGCGAACCGGTTTCTGTTCGTCGATACTAATGCAATTACGACGTATATGTTCGCCTTAGATTACCATGGCCGCGCCCCCGAGCTGTTAACCCGGATCGCTCTGGAGAACGCGCAACGTTATGATCTGTTCTTCCTATGCGATGACGATATTCCTTACGACGATACATGGGACCGCAGCGGCGATCAGAAGCGGCATATTTTTCATAAACAGATTATGGCGGATTTAAAGGAGCGGCGGATTCCCTATATTACGCTGCGTGGGAGTCTGGAGGAACGTATACGCAAGGTAGACGAGGTGCTGGCGAAGTTTGAGCCTTATGGAAACTTTTTTGGAACGTTGAACGATTAAATCAATAATAATGGAGGCGAACCCACTTGGATTTGTTGGATAAGGATGGACTTACGGAACGCGAATTTTTGGAGCAGTACAAGGCAGGGGATTACGATCGGCCTTCGGTGGCGGTAGATATGGTAATCTTCACCGTGACAGATACAGAAGCGGATAGTTATCGCAAACTGCCAGAAAAGGAGTTGCGGATCTTGCTCATTCGCCGTGGAGCTCACCCCTTTCTGGGGAAATGGGCGCTACCTGGCGGCTTTGTCCGTCAGAATGAGACGACTGAGCAGGCAGCAGTAAGGGAACTTGGCGAGGAAACCGGCGTGGAAGACGTTTATTTGGAGCAGCTGTATACGTTTAGTGATATGGGGCGTGACCCACGAACATGGGTGATAAGCTGCAGCTATATGGCTCTGATCAACAGTGACAAGTTGGAGCTTAAGGCGGGAGATGATGCAGCAGACGCCGCCTGGTTCAAGGTATCCTATAAGCCGCTACGGGAGCAAAAAGAGCTGATTGAGGACGGATACATCAAGAGGCTGGAGTGCGAACTCAAACTAAGCAGTGAAGATATAGAACTTTCGGCGATCGTGGCGAGGACTATGACAGCGAAGACTACATCGACTGGCACGGATTATGAGATCGTATCGAATGACGGATTGGCTTTCGACCATGCGAAAATCATAGCATGCGCTATTGAGCGATTGCGGGGAAAAGTGAATTATACCGATATTGCACTGCACTTAATGCCGAAGTTTTTTACCCTAACGGAACTGCAGCAGGTTTATGAGGTAGTTATGGATAAAGAGCTGTTGAAGGCGGCCTTCCGGCGTAAAGTGGCTGATCTTGTGGCGGAAACCGATCATTACACCGAAAATGCGGGGCATAGGCCTTCCCGCTTGTATCGGAGAAATTTGGAGGATTAACGATGATTTACAATATCGATGAGTTAAGAAAAGCATATAACGAGGGGAAAAAGTTCAAATTCGTGTTTTTTTGGGGACATACAGCGCCTAAGAACGGGAGCATCGACAAAAGCTGCTTCAGCCAATGGTGGATGTGCCCGTTTACGGTAGAGGGAACGCAGTACTCCTGTGCTGAGCAGTTTATGATGGCCGAGAAGGCAAGGTTGTTCAGCGATGACGAAATACTGGATTTCATCCTTAAAGCTAAACATCCAAAGGAGATGAAGGCTTTTGGACGTGCAGTCCGAAACTTTGACAAAGATATTTGGGATAAGGAATGTTACGGGATTGTCAAAAGAGCCAGCTTGGCCAAATTTTCACAAAATCCGAAGCTTACCGATTATCTCAACTCGACGAAGAACCGTATCCTAGTCGAAGCTAGCCCGCAGGACGGTATATGGGGGATCGGCATGGGCCAGTCCAATCCAGATGCAGAGAATCCCGTGAAATGGCGGGGCAGAAATCTGCTGGGGTTCGCACTGACGGAAGCGCGAGACGAGTTGCTTCGACGTTAAATTTTTACAAGGGCGAGCAGAGATGGCGCTTGATTTCACTTCCAAAATAATTCATATTTCCTGGTTATTATTGAGTGATGTACATTTCGGATCTTAAAAAAATGTATGAGATCATTAACCGTCCCGTCATCTACAGAAAATGTCGATCATTATTGAAAATAAGCAGCTTATACTTGTGGAAGTCATGATTACTAGCGGAGCGGACCGAATCCGTAAACTTGTTATAGTTGTTAAATGAAGCCCCGGCAAATATTGCAAAAGCTTCACTCCTGCTTGATTATTATCCCCGCGTAAGTTTCTCAGAAGGAATAAATAAGCAAATTCAATGGCAACGAGGTTTTTCTCCATGACTCGCCTTTCAGTGGTCGCGTATCAAGTCTTATAAAGCTAATAGGGGTTGTATACAACTCCGGAAGATAATAAAAATGAAACTCATCATCTTGTTGGTATAAACAAATCAATCTTTTTAATTATAAAAAACACTGGTCCAAGGATGCAGTGTTTTTTTACTATGGAATTTTCTTACTTTCATCTATACTGTTCTCGAAAGAGCTCGCGGATTTCTGTAATGTTCTACGGAGTGTAAAACGACCGGCTCAATCAGTATCAGGTTGTTATTAGAATGCAAGGCGAAGCCGCTATTGAAGCTCTTGGTTATTTACCTGATTGGTTAATCTGTCTGATAGTGAACTCATTTTAGAAAGAGGGATGTTACTTGAAAAGAAAGATATTATACATTGAAGATAATGAGAAAATAGGCAGCTATCTAAAAGAAGAGTTGGAACAGCGAGGATTTTCGGTTCAGTGGCTGCTTTCTGGTGATGGAGCCGAAAAAGAAGTGAATCAGTATGGAATCGTTATTTTGGATATCATGTTACCCGGTTTGGACGGATTTACTGTGGGGAAACGATTAAAAAAGGCAGCTCCTGCTGTACCTATTTTGCTGTTAACAGCTCGAACATCGATAGATGATAAGGTAGAAGGTTTACAATTTGCCGATGACTATTTAACGAAACCATTCCATACGGATGAATTAGTTGCAAGATTAGAAGTACTAATCCGTCGAAGTGGCGGAACACATTCCGAACGCATTTCATTAGGAAATTATATTGAAGTAGATTCAGAAGTCCAAATGGTATTTGACAAACGCACAGGAGAAGAAATTATATTAACAGGGAAGCAACATCATATTTTAATGTACTTCTTACGCCACCCTAATCAAGTTTTACCAAAAGAACAAATCTATGAAGCCATCTGGAAAGAAACATATATAACTGGTGATAAAACACTAATGGTACATATCCATCGACTGCGTCAAAAGCTGGAACGTCATCCAAATTCCCCAGAGATTATTGAAACGTTGAAGGGAATAGGCTATCGGGTGAAACTATGAAACAGACTAAATCATTATTTCGTCATTTTCTAAAAGGACATTTTCTATTTATCTTTTTGCCTCCAATTATACTTATTTTCTTATCTGCTTTCATTGAATCTCCTATTAATGGTGAAGAGCTGAAAGCTTTAAATCTATTTTACGTTGTACTACTTTTGTTTGGTTTTATTATTGTCGCATTTGTTGTAATATCTTGGATTTTCTTCTTGAGACTTCGTAAACGCCTTACCCACTTACAGGAAGTCATGTCATTTTCAGCTAATATTAATTCATTTCCTAAACCAATATTTGTTCAAAGTGATCGTATGGATGAAATAGACCAGTTAGGGAGTTCTTTTAATTGGATGATTCAGCAGCTTGAAGACAGTCGCAAGCGAGAAAATGAAGAGGAATTGTTACGACATCGACTCATAGCGAATTTATCTCACGACTTACGAACGCCACTTACCATTTTGCGAGGACATGTCACCCGATTAAATAAAGAATCAATGAGTCTAGAAGGACAAAACTCATTAACAGAGATAAATCATACGATTACAAGAGTGGGGGATCTAATGGATGATTTACTTTCCTATACATTGCTTACATCAGGGAAACATCCTTTTAAGCCCACTTCAACAGATATTGGACGTTTAGTAAGAGCATCTGTTGCTGCGTGGTATCCTGTATTTGAAGAAAAAGAAATCCAGATCGAGGTTGATTTACCGACAGAGGAGACTTTTTATTGGGAAGCAGATCCTAAATGGATGACACGGGTTCTGGATAATTTATTTCAGAATATTCTTCGTCATGCAGCAGACGGGAAATATGTAAATATTGTGGTTGATGTAGAAAAAGAACAAATCATTGTTGCAGACAGAGGTCCAGGTATGAATAACTCTTCCTATGAACGTGGAGTGGGAATTGGTTTATCGACTTCGAATTATATGTTGAAAAAAATGAAGCTGAAAGCTGACTTTACATCAAATGAAGATGGGACAAGAGTAGCTATTGGTAGAACTTAACCTAAAGTTAACCCAGAAGTAAACAGCAGGATAACCGAGATGTAACTTTGCTTATTTATAATTAGAACCATAACAGAAAGGAAGTGTTATGGTTGATTACAATTAATAACTTAGTCAAACGTCGCGGAACTGGGGAAATCTTATCAGGTATCAGTTTTAAAGCTAGACCAGGTAGAGTAACTGGTTTTTTAGGTCCAAATGGGGCAGGTAAAAGTTCTACACTTCGCATCCTGCTTGGATTAGATCGCGCCACCTCAGGGAGTGCACTAATCAATGGAAAGCCATTCGCAGAATTACATAATCCTCTAGCAACAGTAGGTGCCGCGCTTGATGGATTCGGAGCTCATCGTATGCGAACAGGACGGGCACACTTGCGTTGGATTGCTCGTGCCGCAGGATTGTCTAACTCACGTGTCGAGGAAGTTTTGGAAATAGTAGGACTAACTAATACAGCCGGGAAAAGAGTTGGGCAGTATTCTCTTGGTATGGGGAGAAGACTGGGAATCGCAGCTGCGCTACTTGGTGATCCAAAAATATTGATTTTAGATGAACCCGTAAATGGGCTCGACCCAGAAGGAATTCGGTGGATTCGGACATTTTTACGTGAACGTGCTGAATCTGGAAATACGGTGTTATTATCCAGTCATCTAATGGGAGAGCTTGCAGAGACGGTTGATGACGTGGTGATTATTAAGCATGGAACAATCGTTGCAGATGGAACATTGGAAGAAGTAATAGGTAACCATTCCACACTGGAGGAAGCCTTTTTTGCCCTGACATCTGATAATGCAGGTGATGTTGTATGAGAGCATTTAATGCGGAACTATCTAAATTATTCTCCTTACCGGGTATTTGGCTTGCTTTTCTCATTGGAGCGTTTGCACCAGCGTTTATTGCTGCCTTGGACAGCATAGCACAAAAAGAGGAGATTATAGCTGGAGTTAGCACGCGGCTATCGGAAGTTGGCTATATCGGGTTAGCTCTTGGTGTGCAAGGCGTTATTATTCTTGGTGTGCTTGCTGTCAGCAGTGAGTATTTAACAGAGAGCAGTGAATCTGGTGGAGGACAACAGATAACAACGAGTTTAACTGTTATTTCATCCCGGTTTCATTTTTTACTGGCAAAAGCAGGTGCTGTGACTGTGATCAGCATACTGCTTTGTATTGTTGCTATTATGACAACTGTGTCAGTAACGCATCTTATTCTTGGTGAATATGCCCCCGCATTTGAATGGTCCAGACTTATCGGTGCAGTTTGTTACTGGACATTCACTGCTCTTTTAGCACTTGGAATTACTTTTCTAACTAAGAATGGCATCCTCCCGCTTGCTGTGCTCATAATAAATTCATCCGTTGTATCATTTAGTGTCCTGTTGTATAGGATTACAAAGTTGGCATTTTACTTACCAGATAGGGCTGGCGCTGAAATGTTTATGTTTACGGACAACACGTCCACAGGCACTTTATTCGACGGGTTTCACACCCCCTTTACAGGCGGTTTAGTCATGTTTGCCTGGGTAGTCGTTATTTTCATTGCTGCAGCTGTTGTATTCCATAGGAGGGATGTTGCAGCATGAGTGTCTCATCTAGTAGAAAATTAACACAAATCCTTGGTGCTGAACTGGAGAAATTAGTTACATTACCATTGATATGGCTCACTCTTATGATTACATTTATTCTTAATTTGGCTTTAGCTGCAGCTTTTACTTCTGCTGGTCTACAAGGTACAGCAGGAACGCAAAGTATACTGAATATAGGACTTGCTTCTATGGGATATCTTCAAGCAGGGTTCATTATTCTTGGTATCTTAGCTACTTGTTCGGAGTATACTGGTGGACAAATTCGAACTACTTTAACTACGATACCTTGGCGTGGGTTTCATTTATCCACGAAGCATTTGGCATTGGCGATTATAACCATTCCTGTGGCGTTTATTATTGCTGCATCAGGTGTACTCTATACTTTTATTATGATGAGAGACACAGGAGTAGTGATTGAAATAGACACAATGATAACAACATTAGTAGGTGCAACAGGCTATCTAACATTAACCACACTTCTCAGTGCAGCTATAGGTGCTTTATTAAGACGAACCACTCCTGCTTTAGTGGTACTGCTTGGTTATTATTTCATTGTCAGTCCATTAACGAGAGTTTTTCTACCTACTATTAAAAATTATTTAAATTATTTTCCGGATACGGCAGGATCTTATATGTATATGCCGTCTTCCTCTGATGAAATTAGTGTCCTTACACCAATGCAAGGGACAGGTATTTCAATGTTATGGACACTGAGCTTTATTACAGTAGCTATTGTATTTTACCGTAAACGAGATGCCTAATTTTAGGTTTTATCATTTTGAAAAAATAAGGAAGTGAATTTGCCCCTCTGGATAAGGATTGGCTTAAAGCGATTTATGAAGAGCGAAAGCGAAGAATTAAGTCAGGGAGGACCAAAATGAAACTAAGTCAGCGGATAAGATAAAAGCAGCTTTACTTGAAGAAAATAAAGATACTTATGCAATCTTTGCTGACTGGAAGGCTAATATATTACTGATTTCACAACAGATTTAGCTGAAACGGGCAATCTGGAGACACCGACTGAAGGGCGTTCCAACATGAACAATCCTATGTATTATGTTTCTGATTATTACGAATGTTAAAAATGTTGATTTTACAACGATCTGGGAACAGCCGCATACAACAGCTGAGCGGACTGGAACCATACCGATAATTTTATTGCCTGGGTTAACGAGTGTTAAAATAATTAACGTACGTAGCTCTAACACAAATCCTTTAACCAAACGGGTTAAGGGATTTGTGTTCATTAGTTCTAGGAACAGGAAAAATAATCTTCTTATAAAATCTTACACACCATCCTAAGAAAAAAATTACTACAAATGTTGGATTTTTTATAACCAAAGAATCGTTGAGCTAACAGGACACGATAGCTCAATAATGAAAGGGCTGCCGTGAGGTAGCCCTTTGTTCAACTAACGGGAAGGCTAGCGTAAACAAAATGACAAACGTATTAAGCATACGTAGTTAATTACATTTCGGGATTAGCGCAATGCTTTTCGACAGCTTCATTTGGTTAACGAGGGTAGTTTAAGGAAATGTAAATATTTACTTGCGAACTAGTGTTCGGTATAATAAACTTGATTCCATTTCAAAAAGGAGATGTTGGATATGTATAAACACATTAAAGATTTTGCCGCAACTTGGCAGAATGAAACGGAAGCAACAATGCGGACACTGGAGGTGCTGACCGACGAGTCTCTTGGCCAACAGATAACAAGCGATCATAGAACGCTTGGACGTGTTGCATGGCACCTTGTACAGACGTTGCACGAAATGCCATCTCGGACGGGACTGTCTTTCGAAGGACCGAGCGAAGATATGCCGGTGCCAGCTTCGGCAGCAGACATCGCGTCAGTCTATAAGAGGACCTCACAAGCGCTCCTTGATGCTATACAGTCCAGTTGGAAAGATGAGAATCTGCTTATCATGAGCGATATGTATGGTGATCAATGGCCAAACGGCTTAATGCTGGATATTCTCGTAAAGCATGAGATTCATCATCGTGGTCAGATGACAGTCCTGATGCGTCAGGCAGGCCTTCGTGTGCCGGATGTTTACGGCCCGACAAAAGAGCAGTGGGCCGAGTACGGAGCGCTACCTCCAGTAATTTAGAGTAAGATTATATCCCCTTTCGCCGTATGGCTATAGTGAGATTTACAAGTGTTTTATCATAGGATTGAAAGTGGTGGCTTGAATCATAGACAAGAGGATACCATCGGACTGAAACTGTTGATCCTATTGAACTAACGGGGAACGTTAGTGGAATAGCGGTTGCTTCGGCAGCCGTTTTTTATTTGTTCAACTAACGGGCAGTTTAGTGCAATAAAACTTGATCAATTGTGGTACCATTATTAAAATAACTTCTAAAAGTGGTGATATCATGAAATTTGTTTTGATATTTGGTCCGCAGGCAGTAGGTAAAATGACAGTGGGGCATGAACTGGAAATGATATCTGATTTGAAATTGTTCCATAACCATATGACGATAGAACTGCTGGCTCCTTATTTTGGCTTCAGTCGTGAAATGTGGGGATTATCGAATAAATTCCGTCAGGATATATTTGAAGCGACCGCCGCCAGTAATATGTATGGAATGATATAAAAAAAGAAAACTATTTGAGAATAAACAATACGAAACTCAACGCTCGTGAAGTTGCTGAAATCATAAAAAATACATTCGCTTTATAACAATTCTTGTTAAATTAACGGGAACGATAGTTCAATCAATACACGAAGGCAGCCGACCAAATGATCGGCTGCCTTTTCATTAAGCTAATGAGCAGTTTACAGTAACGAGACTGATACATTTTGGATTCAGAAAGCGTCTTTATACTGAAGCAGCAAAAGGAGGGGGAGGCTAGCCAGTCAGGAAAGATTGGAACAAATGAAGATGAAAGCTTTCTTAAAGGAGACTTGAGATGAGATCGTTTGAATTATTGCTATATTTGTCAAACATCAGTTTGTTTGTATTAACAGTTGTATTTAAAAAAGGTCAGCGTATAATTCCAGTATGCTTTGCAAGCGGAATCGCCGCAGTTTTACTGGTCATTCATTTGACGGTGGAAGGATACAGAGTTCAGCTGTTTTTCCCATATTGCATAACGGTCATTTTTTTAGCCATTTCAGGTTATAGTTATTTTAAAAAAAGCAGTTTCCAAAAAATCCCTCGATTCCTGTTGGGTTCAGCTTATACCGCTATAGCGATCATGCTGGTCGGAACAGCGGTCCTCATGTATGCTTTTCCTGTATTTAAACTCCCTGAACTGTCAGGCAAATTCAAGGTAGGAACGCAAACGTTTCATTTTGTGGATACCAATAGAGAAGAGATTTTTGATAAAGCAAGAGATGGTAAAAGAGAGTTAATGGTTCAGGTATGGTATCCGAGTCAAGCTGGAAGTGGCAAGCGAACTTCTTTTATTCCCGATACGCGGATTTTAAGTTATATGGCCGCGAACTATGGTCTTCCCGGGTTTACTTTTCAACACCTGAAGTACGTATCCAGTCATGCATATTCGGAGGCGGCAATCTCTACGGCACAGACTTCATACCCACTGATCCTTGCGAATCCCGGCAACGGTTCTTCCAGGCTCCTCCACACGTCGCAAGCCGAATCTCTCGCGAGTCACGGATATATCGTGGCAATGATCGACCACACCTACAACACATTTGCAACCGAGTTTCCGGACGGTCGAATCACGACCAGCACAACCAACGACTTATTCTCGCCTGACCATGATTATCGGACGGAAAGCAGAAATCGCGACAAGTTAGGGAAAGTTTTAACCGACGATGTGGTGTTTGTGCTGGACCAATTCGAGCTTATCCAATCGGGGCAGATTCCAAGTCATTTAAAAGGCTGGATTGATCTCGACCATGTCGGGGTGTTCGGTCATTCTATCGGCGGAGCAACGGCTTATGACGCTGCTTACGATCCGCGAATCGCGGTTGGCATAGACCTGGATGGTGGGCTTTATCGTCTGCGTGAAAGAGAGGGTCTGCGAAAACCGTTTTTGTTCCTCAACTCGGAAAGCTATTTCGAAAAATTAAAAATGGTGATGGATAACCGGGTCTACACGGATGCAGAAATTAACCGTATGGGCTCAAACAGAGAGTGGGAGGATCAAGTAACGGAAGATAAAAAGTTGGAGCTTGAACGGATGCGCAAAACGGTCGACGAAGGGGGACAAGTCCTCTATATCGAGAATACGGAGCATTTGAATTTTACCGACGTACAGTTCATTTCTCCGATTTTCAAAATGCTGGGCATTACAGGAAAGATTGAGCCCAATAGAGCGGACTCCATTACCAATACCTATATGCTGAATTTCTTCGATATGTATCTGAAAAATCAAGACGGAATCTTAATGAAAGGACCGGATAGCCGCTTTCCGGAGGTGAAGTTTGTAACTTCACTATTTTAAATTACTGAACAGCCTACCGAAATTGATAACCCCCTTCATGTGGACAGGTTTTATATAAACCGTTACTGAGGGGGAGTTTTTATTTTGTCCAAGAGGATTAAGTTCGTTTTATGTGCAAAAGAGGGTTCTTCTAAGTTGCGATTATATCCGCCTTTATAGTCGGAATCGTTTCAGGTTTTGGAGGCGCTGGAGGCGCTTTTATTCTGATTCCGGTCATACTCACTCTGCTCCACATTCCAGCACGGACGACCATTGCTTCCTCACTGGCGATAGTCTTTATTTCAGCCATTGGCGGAGTGGTTGGTAAAATTTCGGGAGGAACTATACCTTTATGGCCGACACTATTTACAGTCATTGGCAGCTTGATCAATGCGCCATTGGGATCAAAAATCAGCGCTAAAATAAATGTAAAGGTACTGAGATATGCTTTAATCATGGATCTTTTAGGTGTATATTTAATTGTTTTGCTCTATACTATACCTATCCAGGTATAGTATATATGAGGAGATGACAGTTATGGATTACAATTATCCAAATGAGATCAAAACCCGTTTGCGCAGAATCGAAGGACAGATTCGCGGCGTACTGCGGTTAATGGAAGAAGGCAAGTCTTGTAAAGAGGTCGTTTCACAGTTGTCCGCGGTTCGTAACGCTTCCGACAGAGCGCTTGCTCAAATTGTGGCGGAGAATTTGCAGCAGTGTATTTTAGAAGAACAAGCCAACGGTAATCCCGATCCAGGTAAAATGGTCAAAGAAGCCGTGGAATTACTTGTAAAAAGCAGATAAACACGGGAAGACTAAAGATAATCAAACACCAGAAGGATGAATACAGCATGACTTTTAAAGAAATAAACTCTAGTGACTAGCCAAGCGTCTTAATCAAGGGGAGTCGTTCTCGATGCTCGATGTTCGTGAACTCGAAGAATGAGAGGAAGGCCATGTTGCAGGTGCTAAGCATATTCCGCTCGGTGAACTGACTTTGAGACTGAACGAACTTGACCCTGCACGTGAGACAATCGTGATCTGCCGCAGCGGTAATCGCAGCGGAATGGCTTGTGAGCTTTTAAACGCTAAGGGATATAAAGTTATTAATATGACCGGCGGTCTCCTTGCATGGGCTGACAAATTGGTTCGTGAATAAATAATAACAATCACCAGCAATGAGCAAATACAGAACCCCGTGCCCAGCGCGAGGCTCTGTTTTTAAGCATTTCATTTTGTAGAACAGCGAGCCATTTATCCATGAAGCAGCTCGTCAGCTTGCCGAGCTGCTTCCTCTGGCTGAAATCGATACCCTGCCCGGTCAGGATCATTCGGCGGTTGTAATGGCTCCGGATGTCCTGGGTAGAAAATTATCGATCGCGAGCTGTAATAACCACAAGAAGATAAATGGAAGGGGATCCGCTCAGACGGAAACTCCGGTAATACTTAATTTGTTTGGATTTCAATCATTTTTTTGCCTTTCTCATGACCTACTATGTTAGATTATTCTAAGTGAGTATAGTTCATGTTCTGATTCTCCTTGTGTAGGTATGAGGTGATAACCTTCAATCTACACGAATCAGTCATGGGCTATTATTTTTGATCAAAATCAGCTTTCTCACTTCATATTACAATCCTTCACATACAATAAATGATATATATTACATACATTATCATGCTTTATATTATATACATTAATAGTTATTTTTATTAATATATGAGAGGAGGTTGAATGTAAACGTCAAACAAGTGGCGATGTGTGAATCATTGAACCTCTTAAATATGAAAATAGACAGGAGTAACATTGATGATTGGTCAAATTAACCCAGAAACTAAAAATGAAACCGCTATCAATAAATCTTATTCGCAAATGTACAGATGGGTTCTATCGTATTTAAGCTCATACCGTATTACGTTTACCCTGACTGTATTGTTGGGAATCATTATTGCAATCATTGAGCTATTATTACCAAAATCCCTACAGATCTTCATTGATAAGGTGTTGCCTGTACGAAATCCGCATTTTATTATCTACGCTATCTTCAGCTTGGTGATATTGGTCTTCGTCAGCATTCTTCTATCATATAAAAAAAATACCATGGAAAGAAGCATGCAAGAGTATATTGCAAGAGATATTCAGTACAGTGTCTATCAAAAAATAAAGGGCATGGGATTTTCTTATTTTGAGGAACATCCGGTTGGAGAAAGTATAGGTTTATTACAGACGGAGGTAGATTCCCTTCAAAAATACTACAGGGAGCTGCTCCCAAAATACATACGTACTGGACTGTTCAGCGCCGTTTCGATCTTCTTAATGAGCACGATGAGTGTTCGCCTTACACTTATTCTTATCCCAACGATCCTTATTTACCATTTGTTCGGTTCCAAATTGGATAAGAAAGTATCCGATTACGGGAAACAGTGGGGAGACCAGAGGGTTCATTTGTATCAGACCGTTTATGAGACCTTGTCTTCTCAGTTGGAACTCAAGATTAATTCAGCTGAACTGTGGGGCAACCGTCGGAGTGAATCTGCGGTTCTTCTGCATAACCAAACATTGCTACGCTCATTTTCTTACCAAAACCTCCGGACGTCACTCCGACGTTTAGCACAATATGCCGGCGCTATCGGAACTATGCTCTATGCCGTTTACCTTCATAACTCCAACATCCTGACCGTAGGTGAAATTTCTGCTTTTTTGCTTTACTTTTTTATAGCTATGAAGAATATGACCGCCTTTATCGTTTTAACATCCGAGCAACGAACGATGCTGAAGCAAATCGAACGTTTATATTCTCTTCATCAGCTGGAACCTGAAATTACAGAGGACAAGAGTCCCTCTGTGATAGAACAGGTTGCAGGGAATGTAACATTTAAGAATGTTAGTTTTGCGTATAAAGGTAAAGTTGACGTGTTACAAGAGATTTCAATGAATATTAAAGCCGGGCAACGAGTTGCTATTGTTGGCCCTAGCGGAGAAGGAAAATCTACCTTATTGAAATTGATTCCTCGGTTTTATGACATTAAAGAAGGCTCAATTACCATTGATCAGGTCGACATCAAAAGGTGGCCACTTTGGAAGCTGCGAGAAGAGGTGGGTATTATTTTTCAAGAAACTTACCTGTTCGGCTCGACGATCAAAGAGAATATATTGGTCGGAAAACCTCAAGCTAGTGACGAGGAGGTGGTAACTGCTGCAAAAGCGGCTGCTGCCCACAATTTTATCATGAGCTTGCCGCAAGGCTATGACACCCTGGTAAAGGAAAGAGGAGTCATACTCTCAGGAGGGCAAAAACAAAGAATATCCCTTGCCCGTTTATTTTTAAAAAGCCCTTCGATTTTGCTGATGGATGAAGCCACTGCCGCTTTGGATAATATTAATGAAGTAGAAGTAACGGATGCCATAGGGCGCTTGATGAAGAACCGAACCATGATTACAGTTGCCCATCGAATCTCAACGATTAAAGATTATGATGTTATTGTTTATCTAAGGGGCGGAAAGATCGTTGAATCAGGAACCTATCAAGAATTGATAGATGCGTGTGGTGAATTCTTCCAACTTGTTAAGGGGCAGGGGGACATGGCATGAAATACTTCAAATGGACATGGACATATCTAAAGCGGCAGAAGCTATTGTTGGTCCTAATACTGGTTCTAACCGTTATCCAGATCATCACTCAATTTGGAGGGAACTTTTACCAAAAGCAGTTAATTGACGATGTAATTGTTAAGGGAGATATGAATCTCCTCCGTTCAACAATCTTGATTATCGGTGTTTGCTATCTTCTGCATGCCTCATTGACATTTCTAAGTCCCTACGTATCCCTTCAAAATTATTCTAGACTTCGTCTGGACATGTCTGGATGGCTCCTGCGTTATATCAATCAGGTGTCAATCCTGAGAATCCAACGAGAACGTATTAATGATATGGTGAGTTTGTTTTTATGGCAACTCCATCTGGTTCCATTCGCTTTATCAGATCGCCTCTGGAATTTTATTCAAAATTTGACGTTAAGTCTCGCATTGATTATTTTCATTGCATGGGTCAGCCCCAAAATGCTATTCATCTGTATTCTTACTGCGATTATTTATGTATGGCTGGGATACTTCTATGGAATTAAAACAAAAGAAGCCCGGAAGAAGGTTTGGGATGCCCGTTATAAATTAGGGGTCTGTTTGGAAGAGGGGGTATCTGCTACCAGAGAAATTACAGCCTATAATCTGGATGAATGGGACTCGTCACGATACAATAGCCTATTTAAAGAATACTACGATCATAGCATGCAAGAAGTCCGGACTAATAATAAAAAGCTCATATGGAGTAAGGGACTGGAATGGGTCACGTTACTCTTCATATTTTTCTATGGCGCTTATATGGTCTATAATGGCCAAATGTCGATAGGTGTCTTTGTAGTCACTTATATTTTTGGAACGCAATATTTATCAACGGTCCTTGCTTTATTCGATTCGGGAACCGATATAATAGGTCATTTAACGCATGTGGAACGAATTATGAAATTTACCGAACAACCCATTGAGAAATCGGGGGAGCGGCGTCTTAAAAGCGGTGTACAAACAATATATCTTGATAAGATTACATTCCGCTATCCGGAACAGGAATCAGATGCTTTGCACGAGATTGAGTGCGAATTGCCTATAGGGAAGACCATCGGAATCGTCGGCGGAAGCGGATCCGGAAAATCAACCCTGGCTGGTATCCTCTTCGGGCTGCATGACCCTGGGGAAGGCAACGTTCTTGTAAACGGTATTCCTCTGAAAGAATGGGATTATGATGATTGGAAAATGAATACGGCCATCGTACTTCAAGAGCCCTATCTGTTCCATGACACCCTCCGCCAAAACCTGCTAATGGGGCAAGAAATAAGTGATGAAGCCATTATGCGGGTGCTAAAAATAGTTCAACTGGAATCTTTTATCCACTCTCTATTGAATGGGCTCGATACTATTATTGGTGAGAGAGGGATTACACTCTCAGGTGGACAGCGCCAAAGAGTGGCTCTAGCTAGGGCATTGCTGAGACCTTCAGAAGTCTTGATTCTGGACGAAGCGACATCCGCTTTGGATTTGGAAACGGAAAGAAAATTTCAAGCTGCATTGAGACAAGAAAGGCTCGGAAAAACCACAGTCATTGTTGCACATCGTTTATCCACGATTCGAGATGCCGATCTTATATTGGTTATGGATAATGGGCATGTGGTCGAACAAGGTGGACATAGTGTGTTAATGGCTTTGGGGGGATATTATCGGAAGCTTGTGGACACTCAAGAGAATATCTATCAAGATTAATGCCAAGTCGACAGATAAAAATATGTTAAGCGCATTAAACTATCGCGTCATAGATCGAGTCAAACAGCGCTACATTTAGTTAACTAAGGTTGGACATCAACCGAAAGAAAAAGATCGAAGGGTTATTGACAGGAAGATATTGTTAACTATAAGCTTGAATAAATATTATCAAAACGCAAAGATTGGGAGTATTAAGGGATATACCTGTTGCTCAGAGAACTGTCGGGAGGTGTGAGACAGTGTACAGGTTCCTCAACTCACCCATGAGTGATAAGACTGAATATTATTAAGTCTTATCGGCTAACCCCGTTATCGGGTCCAAAGATGATTCGTTTTATTCAAGCACGAATCAAGAAGAGTGGTACCGCGCTTGGTAAAAACCTATCGCCTCTTTGTAGGCAATAGGTTTTTTTCTTTGGATTTTTAAATTGAGAATAAGGGAGCGTATACTAAAATGATGTCTTCAAATGATTGTTTTATATGCCGCAAACATAATGGTGAACTTAAAGTAAATGGTGGGTGCATTTATGAAGATGAATTTGTGTATGTGGGACACATTGGATCTAATGAACCTTTGATTTATTTGGGTTACCTTATAGTGGATTTAAAGCGGCATGCAGCTGGCTATGGTGATATGAACGATGATGAAGCACGTGCTATTGGCTTTATTTTAAATAAGTTAGGTAGAGTATTAAAAGACTCAGAAAACGCTGAACATGTATATAGCTTTGTACAAGGTGATGCTTTTCCTCATTTTCATATTCACCTTATCCCAAGGTACCCTGGCACACCCAAAGAATTATGGCATCCAACAATTATCAGAAACTATAAAGAAGTACATGGTACAGTTAATCAAGTAGAAGAAGTCTGTTCCCGATTGAGAGGTGTTCTTCAGCGTGAAATCGAATAGTTTAAAAGATTTAAACTGGATTGGTTCTGAACAAGCATATCTCAATTTGCCATCAGTAGAGAAATTTTAACACATAACTATCGGTAGGTATGGCGGAAACACTGAGAGTGGGGCACATAAAAATGAGGATGGTTTATTAGTTTGGCAAAGCATTTCATGGGAGTTTGTAACATTAATTGATGCACATAGCTCTTGTGATAGTGCAGAACTGATTATTGCCACGCTAAAAGAAGAAGAAAATTCTATTAAAGAGATTCTCGATTCAAAAATCGATGTTTTGTTTGATCTGATTGAAATATTACTATTACAAATATTTCAATCGGATAGGTTTATTGATAAATGTCGTTCCTTAAATGGTGAAGCATCTTGCTTAATCTGTATTCGAAAAGAGAACGTTCTTTGTTGGTTTTCCGTTGGTGATTGTCAGTTGTTTCTAATTCATGGTGATTTAGAAAAATGGGGTCAAGTGAGTTTAAACCAAAGAAATTTTCAAAGATACTGCGCTTAATTCTATTAATAAATTAATGAATTCTGCTGAACAAAATAATTTAATTAAGAGTACTGAAATTAAATTTTACTTAATAGGGATATATACACTTATTTCTTCCAAAAATCTTCAATTAATTTATAAAAGCCACTGTGACTCTCAAAAGAGGGATCGACAGTGGCTTTTATATTGGTAAGTTAACGGAACGTTTTAAACCGATAGACTATCAACAACAGTTGCATTTCGCTAACATTTACATGTATACGATTCGCTAGACTATGGGAGATAGAGATAACTTGAAACGATAAGTGCTACTCAATTGATCCCTTAGCCGTTAATGGACAGAAACATGGTTTTATTACCGATTTAATATTCATCAATTAAACTTAGAAATAATTACCTATTTCCTAAGGGACAAGTATATAGTCGCATTGACGATTAAATGGATGTCTAATGAAAGGTTATACTTAACGTTGGGGCAACTTTTACTCCTTGATTTCTTTGTCCTTGCCGCCGATATTAAATCCTAACTTTCCATTATATTTGCCTACCTGTCCGGCAACTCCTAAGCCTGCTCCTTGACCGCCGCCGAATTGTGCCTTGGCCTGGGCGCCGAGACCATTTTCGCCACCAAGCTGTAAATGGGTTTGCAGTCCCGCGCCTTGACTGAAACCCAAGTGTCCATCGGCATCAGCACTCATACCGTACTCTCCTCCGACCTGCGCCCCCGTATAAAAACCAGCCTCTTGACCGCCACCTATTTGGGTTTTTGCCTGAGCCGCAATCCCGTACTTGCCGAAGGACTGGGCTTCGGCAATGAGCCCTAGACCCTCGCTGCTGTTCAGATGAGTATTGCCTTGCGCATGGATTCCATATGAAGGAGTGCCCATATGGCCGCCTGCATACATACTCATGCTACCTAAGGCTAAATTTCCGCCAGCATTTAAACCAATGCCGTGTTTACCACCTACTTTTCCTCCGGTATTTAGCTCAATTCCCTGTCCGCTGCATACATTTTCGTTCTTATAACCATTTAAAAGTTCTTTTTTGGTGTTTTCGCTGTCTGAGGGTAGATCTGCCAGAATGCTTTCTGAACGGAAGAGATGGTAGTAATGAGAGTAGGGGAAAGGATTGTAACGGGTAAAGTAAGGGGATACGGATGGATTAGCCTGGCTGTTTGGATATTCGTTCCCAAAGGTCATCTGGGATACCTCCATTATTCAATTTATTACAACAGCCTATTCATGGATGAGTTGAAGTGATACCCTTCCTAAGTAAAACGTACGAATTCAAGGTTCGCAGCCGATGTACAAAGAGCCGAAAAGTTATAGCGATACCGATTACAAAGGCTCATGACATGATTTTACGTGTAATGGAGGAACATGGTGTAAAACGTTCTATTAAACTTGCTACGCCTACACTTAAATCAGCAGATGACAAAAAACAAGCGATACAATTATGCCTAACATAATGGCGAAAATACTGTATCCAACTGGTTTCGCAGAAATGAAAGCTATTGAACAGATCATTCATATGAGCAAAGTGGATTGGTCCGTCGTACGAATCATTAATCCAAATGTAAATAAAGAAGGGAATGGTTATGCGACTTCATTCAGTGATACATCGGGCAAATTTAACGTTTCACGTAAAAACGTAGCAGCTTGCATGTTTGAAGCATTACGAAAAGATAAATGGATTATCAAAATGCCAATTGTTTATAACAAATAGGAGGAAATGAATTTGACAATTTTAGCGTGGATTATACAAGGCTTTTAGCCATAATGTTAGGGGCAGGTATAGGAAAGGTTTTTGGTTCAAAAATGCATATTGAAGCTTTTAAACAATGGCGTCTGCCACAATGGTTCCGTGTTGTCACAGGAATTATTGAATTAGGTGCTGCAATTCTTTTAATTATTGGTTTTTGGAACAATACAGCAGCTATGTGTTTGCACCTGAGGCCCAGGTGAAGCGGGCTGACTTTCTGTACAATATCATGAAGCAGTTTGTAGATGCGGGAATACTCACGGACTTGGGTAAGGAACTGAGCCCAAGGGCTGCCGCACCCAGGAAGAGGCAGCACAGATTGTATATAATTAAATTAAATAACAAGCTGAATATCCGTCCGCCAGGAATCTGCTGGAGGACGGATATTTGTGAGAGCTGATCAGAATAGACCCGGACGTAAAACCGATCCTTTTATGAGTATGACAATGCCGGAAACCGGACGAAGATGGCTGCCCCTTTTCCATTTATGGAATAAATAAGTTAAAGAGGGTACCCCGAAATGGGAAGATAACCCAAAAAAATAAGACAATTATTCCTGCTAAGTTATATAATATAAGAGGAAAGTAATATGCTGCTTTTGCTACCTGCGACCTATTCATGAAATGTTTTAGCAAAATTGGTAGATGCTTTACTATTAATAATTAAGCGGGGATAAGGCTATATGAAACGAAAGAGTTGGATTTATTCGCTAATGCTAGCAATTATAGTATCGGTTGTATTTGGGGCTGGCAGTATTTATGCGGCTGCACGGAACATCACCGACATTGTCAAAGTGACCAAACCTGCTGAGATAAGAGTTGGGGAGTGGAAGTCATACGAAATAGCCATCACCGACTGGACCGATGCAGACGTTACGGAACATGACTTCACTCCAATCTCTTCAGATGAGAATGTTGTCAAGGTCGTACGAAAAACGCAATGGGTTTCTGAACTTCATGCAATAAATAAAGGGAATGCTACCTTAACTGTCAATATTGGAGAAAAGTTTGAACCTTATGTATTTACTGTTCAAGTGGTGGATGATTATACAGTCATTCCTGAACCAACTAAGCCGGTAGTTATAAAGGAACCTACACACGAAGAAATTATGTTACAGGATCTGGAAGATTACATTGAGCAGTTGCAGCCATTAGGAAGCTATGAAAAGAAAGCCATAACTACGTTAAATCAAAATAGACTCCTGAACGATTCAACCAGAAAAACACTCTTTCTTACTTTAAACAATACTGTATTGCCCAATTATACTAAATTTGTATCCGGGTTGAAAAACCTCAAAGCTAATAATGTAGAGTTGAAAGAAATACATACCTACTTTCTTGCAGGAGCAAAACTCCAACTGGAAGGGCTCACTATAATGCGGGACAGCTTGAAGACGACCAAAATAAATTGGTCCAAATTTAATGCAGGTGAAAAAAAGAAGGCAGAAGGAATTAAGCAATTGAACAAATCCGAAATGCTTCTTGACAAGTATGCAATTAAATATGTCAAATAAATAAAATAATAAACAGAACCCTTAAAGTGCTTTAAGTTAAGGGTTCTGTTATTTTTTTTGAGGGGCCTGTGCCAAATATATAGACCATTAAGGCATGCCGGCAGTGAGCTGGGCCACGAATGCTTCAATTCTCACAACAGCACAAAAACTAACTTCAAAATGGCTTTTAAATACCAAGAGGTTAAAGGTAAGAGCGCTGAAAGTATAAACTTTAAGATGTATTATGAGAATACAATCAACACAAGAATCACTGAATATCAATGCCCCAATCATAGCTTAAGAAAAAAGAAAGCTATTTCAAAAATGAAATCCTATGTACCAGCACGGATATCCATTGATTATCCAAAAAATTATGAACTGATTAATTACGTAAGTTCTTATACAAAGAAGCATGATTATTGAAAACTGCTCCAGTTGAGTTGTTTTTTTATGGCCAGAATAAGGGCTTTGTCGGCAAAGGGACTAAGTTCTTGTCCTACAAGGGACTATGTTTTTGTCCACCGACAACAATAGACTTGTAGTGTTGTCGGTGGACAAGAACATAGTCCCATAAGAGCCCGCGCCCAACGCGGGTTTTCTGTTTTAAGGGATCAAGTTCTTGTCCTTTGCTCAGGACAAGAACTTGATCCCATTGCCGATAATGGACAAGAACATGGTACTATTGCCGATTCAATGATTATCTAAATATGTCTTTATAAGACAACTAAATCGCTTTGTGGTGAATTCAAAACAACAGGTAATTGTCTTAAGCAGGATATTACTTAAAATCAACATGATCCAGTGCTTTGTAGCTCCCAATAGGGTTCCCGAGCTGTGCTGGCTGACCCTAGTTTGGCGGAAATCCCCTGAAGAGGAACCTATAGAGTTCAATTAATTCTTTCCTTTCGCCTGAAGGCGAAGCTGACGAACAAAAAGTAAGAATTTATACATATATAGTCGATGAGTTTGTTTCTTTGTATCTTCCAGTATAGTTAATTCACAACAGTTCCTTTTTATTAGCTATTTAGTCTTTATAAATACGCATTTCTGGTAAATGCCGCAGATGCAAACTGGACGGCAGTTAAAGTCATTCCAATGTAGCTGATGGATAATTCGGACTTAGTTTGATATTTTCGATAAAGTTTTAGAATTAAAGGTCTCAGCTTGTTATACAGGATTTCAAGTCTCACGGTTAGGATAGTGAAATAGACACAGGAAAGCATACGGCCAACTCGATCTGCTTTTTTATGCTAATGGGAAGTATATTTTATTCTTTACCGATCGTTCTCAATATGTTACATTGACTATTAGGGAGGGAATAGAATGGCAAGAAGCAAAGAATTCGAAGAGAACGAAGTATTAGATAAGGCGATGAAGCTTTTTTGGGAGCAGGGTTACGAGAAAACATCTTTGACAGATCTGGTCGAGCATATGGGAGTTCATCGAAGAAGTTTATATGACACATTTGGTGACAAGCATACGCTGTTTTTAAAAGCAATGGACCGTTTTCGCGATAAAGTGAATACTGAGCTTACTGGAGAAGTTAAACGCTCTAAGACTGCTACAGAGGCTCTTCAGCTTATCTTTAGTTCCATAATAAATGGTGAAGAAGATTCGCCTTCAGGCTGTTTGATGGTAAATTCAGCGGTGGAGTTGGCAATGCGTGATACAGATGTGGATTTGAAGTCTACTGAATCGTTCACATTATCAGAGCAGCTGTTCAAAGATATTATTCTGTGGGGGCAGCAGGATGGAGAATTTAGCTCGGATTACAAAGCCGACGATCTAGCGGAACATCTGCATTCTGTTTGTGTGGGGTTAAGGGTAATGACAAGGACCTCCATGCCTAAAGAAAAATTACATCGTATAGCAGATTTATCTATTAAACTTTTGTATAAGTAATTATTATTCACATATAATTACTTATGTATATTCTAGAATGATCGTTCTCAAAATGCATTTCTTCCCTTGCTTATAGTTTACTTTCTTGAATGATCCATTCTTATGCGCTTTCGAGAATGATCATTCTTAAATGGTAAGACCTTTCTATACCTAGAACTTATCAAAAAGTGAGTCACTATTTGCTCAGATTATGAGGAATTGTACTCAAAAAATGGATAAAAGGAGCTAATAAAATGAAAATTTCCGAACAAGTGGCATTTGTGACTGGAGCAAACCGAGGTTTTGGGCGCCATCTTACCCTTGAACTTCTATCCAGAGGGGCCAAAGTTTATGCTAGTGCAAGAAATCCTGAGACCATTGATATTCCAGGCGTTATACCTGTAAAGCTTGATATTACCAACCCTCAAGAAGTTGCAGAAGCTGCTATCCTCGCAAAGGATGTTACGCTTTTAATCAATAATGCAGGATCATCTACTGGTGCCTCTTTACTGGACGATGATGTAGAAAAAATACATTTGGAGTTTGATACGCATTTCTTCGGTACATTATCCATGGTGCGTACTTTTGCACCGATACTCGAAAAAAACGGGGGAGGATCCATTTTGAACGTTCTTTCCGCATTATCTTGGTTTAGTTCTGGAACTGTAGGTGCTTATTCAGCTGCAAAGGCTGCAGAGTGGGCATTGACGAACGATTTACGTTTAAATCTGTATCCTCATAATATTAGAGTAGCAGGATTACATGTGGGTTTTATGGATACTGACATGACAACCACCTTAGAAGTTCCCAAAGTAAACCCTGCAGATATCGCAAAAATAGCTATTGATGGCATAGAATCTGGAAGCTTTGAAATTATTGCTGATGATGACAGCCGTAAGATACAAGGTGCACTTGCAGTAGGCGTTCCTGCACTATATCCAAATCTTTCTTAGTAACAATTTCGTTGTAACTTAATTCAAAGAGGAGTGTACAAAATGAACAAATTGTGGAGTAAAACGAAAATTGGAAATATAGAATTACCTCATCGTTTAGCAATGGCACCTATGACACGTAGCAGAGCGGAAAAGGACGGTACGCCGGGGGAATTAAGCTCCCTTTATTATGCTCAAAGAGCATCTATGGGATTAATAATTAGTGAAGGTACACAACCATCTGATGATGGACAAGGTTATTTAAAATCACCTGGTATCTATACTGAAAAGCAGATAGAAGGTTGGAAAAAGGTTACGAATGCAGTGCATGAAGCAGGTGGGTTTATGTATATACAATTAATGCATGTGGGTCGCATGTCCCACCCCGACAATACTCCGCATCATCGTCAAGCCGTTGCACCTTCTGCGATCGCACCTGGTGTAGAAATGTTTACTGCTAAAGGAATGCAGGAAATACCCGTCCCACGTGAGCTAAGTGAAGAAGACATTCAAAATACTATTGCAGACTTCCGTAAAGCAGCCGCAGCAGCTATTAAAGCAGGTGCTGATGGAGTTGAAATTCATGGAGCCAACGGTTACCTAATCAATCAATTTATTGGTGAAAATTCTAATACACGAATCGACAAATACGGTGGCTCTGTGGAGAACCGAGCTCGCTTTGCAATCGAAGTAACGAAAGCAGTCATTGATGAAATTGGAGCAGAAAGAACTGGCTTCCGTATTTCACCTGGAACACCTCTTGGTGGGATCAATGAGGGTGAACAAGGACCTGAGGTTTATCGCTATCTTGTTAAAGAATTGGCTAAGTATAATTTAGCATACCTCCATGTAATGCATTTAGGGAACGAAACACTGCTCCAAGAAATCCGTTCGATTTGGACAAATCCATTATTGGTCAATCGAGCAGGACGAGCACTTGAAGATATAAGTGTAGATATTGAGAATGGTATTGCTGATGTGGTACCAATCGGTGTCTGGTCATTAGCTAATCCCGATTTAGTAGACCGTCTAAAAAAAGGATTTCCTTTAAATGAGGTTGATCCTAAAACATTATACGCAGGTAACGGAAGCTTAGGTTATACAGACTATCCAAAAATGGAAGAATTAAAATCTCAACAGCAATAAGGATATGTGAAACCACAAATGGCGTACAACTAAAATTTGTACGCCATAAGATTTTCTAGTGGATAGGAGGTTGGCAGAACATGAGAGCTGCTCAAATGCAGAAATACTCAAAAGAAATTAAGTTGGTCATAAATAATGTGGAAATACCGGAAATCAATAATCGTGAGGTACTCGTTAAAGTAAAAGCTGCAGGTGTAAATCCATTAGATCTTCTTATTTTAAATGGCAGTATCCGAATGATTGCTGATTATGATTTCCCATTAACATTAGGCAATGAACTATCTGGTGTTATTGAGGCAGTTGGTAAAGATGTTGCTGATTTTCAGGTTGGTGACCAAGTGTATACAAGGTTACCGGTGAATAAAATAGGAGCTTTTGCTGAATATGTGGCGGTCAAAGATGACGCTATAGCTAAAATCCCTAGAAATCTATCCTTTATTGAAGCGGCTGCAGTCCCCCTTACTGCATTAACAGCTTATCAAGCATTGAAGGATGTACTAAATGCTCAGCCTAATGCAAAGTTATTTATTCCTGGCGGAACCGGCGGTTTCGGTGCAATGGCGATCCCTATTGCTAAATCAATGGGGTTATGCGTTATTACAAGTGGTAGTGAAAGAGGGAGATCACGCACACTTTCGATTGGAGCAGATAGATTTATAAATTATAAAGAGGAACACTATGCTGAGGTTCTATCCAATATAGATTATGTGATAGACACCTTGGGTACAGACGAAATAAAAACGGAACTTGATATTCTAAGACCTCAAGGAAAATTAGTATCATTGAAGGGATTACCAAATTATCGCTTTGCCGCCCAAAATAATTTTCCAATCTGGAAGAAAATGTTGTTTGGTTTAGTGGGTGCTCGTTTAGACCGTTTATCAGCAAGAGATAATAAAGAATATCACTTTTTATTTGTGCAAGCCAATGGGAGACAGTTACAAGAGATTACTAGTCTTATTGAAAATGAGAATATTACGGCTTCAATTGATTCAATTTACAAATTTAATGATATTAATAAGGCATTACATCAAGTTTCTACTGGTCACTCACAAGGCAAAGTTATTGTAACTTTCTAAGGAAGGAGTGAATATAATATCTATCAAGAGAAAATAAATGAGCCAAATACATTAACTGATTGTAAATGTTACTTCTGAGATTTCGATGGTTTATGCCTGAATGAATCAAAAAAATGGATTAAATAATAACTAAGAGCTGATCTTGTTGAAGATCAGCTCTTTTGTCATCCTAAGAGAGGGCATAGATACAAGTTCTTGTCTTTTAACGGTATAATAATAAACGAGTGTCGGATGACAAGAATGTGTTCCGCATAGAACCCGCATAAATTGCGGGTTTTTCTTTTTTACGGTACATATTCTTGTCAAAAGCTAATGACAAGAATATGTACCGAATGCCGAAATAGGCCAAGAATATGTACCGTTAACCGATAATTAATATATTCAAAACCAAACCACCGGAAAGACGTCAAAAAAGCATGATATTACTGTAAGAGGGAGTAAGAATTTCTGGGCCGGACTAACAGGCAGGATTGTTCAACAATTTCACGAATAACCTTTAGGATAGACTTTTTACGAAGTTCGTAAAAAGGACGTTATACGCAATTGCACAAACACCTGAAACCATTTCCAAACACAATCGCAGCATATTGTAAATAAATTTCAATTAGGTGAAGCATGAAAGTTTTTGATTACTTAAGAGGCTCAACCTAAAAATTAGCGGTTGATATTTTCATCCTAATAAGCGTAGCCGATTGCATTCGATTAAAATACCAGCTTTGTAACATCGACGATTGCGCGTGAAATAATGTCGACGCTGATATGCTTTGATGCGATTATGTCTTCCTTCCAACGTCGCATTCGTCCAGCGGCAGCTATGGTAGTTCACAATTTCCTCTTCCCAATTTCGCATCGTTTTCAAGGCGCTTTGCATCGCTTCGTGCTCAAGGGCTTCCCCCTGCTGACACCAACGAGTAAACCCAAGCTGGGCCACATGGTGATTTGGCGAATAATCATACCAGTGAGAAACGCCTCTTTCCATTCCCATACCTCACGCAGCAGCGGCGAGAATGCCAGCAGTTGATCTAACTGAGTTCTGCTCTTTTCGGGTAAGGAATCTGCAGGCGGATTCAGCAGGCGATGATGACTTTTCAAGATGACTTTGGCCCGGGGGAAAAGGGTAGACTGAACTGATTTCCGGACCGCCTGGACACTTTCAATGACGCAACCGTGAACGTGGAACCGATCGGCAATTCGGAGCGCCCCCGGAAAACATTCGCTGAGCCAAGTGTGATACGTTTGAGCCAGATCCATAACAACTGCCTTGGGATTTAGGTTCAAAAAATCGGGATGTTGCTGGGCATACGCACGTAACGCATCCAGCTTTCGCCCAGCCAGCAGGTCTAGCATGGTTTCGCCTCGAAGATCGTGAATGCCAGTATTGTAGGTGTATCCTTTTTTGATCGCAAAGTCGTCGATGCCGAGCACCAGTTCTGGCGTGTCTTTGGCTTGACGCCAAGCCTGCTCAAGTAGACGCTCATTCTCTGCGGGCAAGGCCTCTTGATGCATGCGCTGAACCGTGCTGGCAGGTAGATCTTGCATTCTCGCCTATGCGCTGCCGTGGAGCCCAGTGCCTGGTTTACAGTCTGTGAGCGGAAAAAGACGGCTGTATTGTTCCTTGGGACCCACCCATGCATACGACCAAACAAACCCAATCTTGCACCGCGAGCAGGCTAAGCGCAGCGAGGGAATATGCAAAAAGCACTTTTTACCAAAGATGCTGACATGACGAATCTTGCGCGACTTATTGCGGCCATCTCGCTTCACCGCTTGTTCGGAGTGGCAGATTGGGCAGGGCTGTTTGTGTGCCACCGGTGAGGCTTCCAAATGCACTTCCGTTGCATTGTGGGAGAGAACGTTATGCAGTTGTAGCTCTGGTAATCCGAGCATTTCGTTAATATACTGGAGTGGCATCTGTCATTTCCTTTTCTTGTTGTTTGGTAGGACTTACAACAATACAGGATTTGCAGATGTTTTTCCATTTCTATCCTCGTTTTTTTTCCGCACTCAATTTTCAACCGCTAATTTTGGGTTTGAGCCTATATATGACTCAAATATGTAGCTATGTTACAACCGGAATATGTGAAAAGAGAAAATGTGAAGTGAATTTATTTTTAAATGATTTTATTAATAGAGTTTACAATACTGATTTACGAGATATTGGTTTCGAATGCTTAGATATTTCAGGAGCAGATGGAAAAAGGCCTGAAATTTCTTTCGTTTTTGGTGGACAAAAAACAGTAATAGAGGCTAAGACATTAGTTAATCCAGAAATAAATATAACAATATCCTTTACTGGTAGCGTCAAGAAGTTTGTGTAAAAGAGTAGAAGTAACTCTACGAGTGTGTTTTAGGTATGCAGGTGTTTCTGGGGCGGGGGAACCCCGCCCCCAGAAACAGGACGAGCGGAAGCTACTCTCCTTCCCGTGTTGGTATTGTTGGATAGCGGGCTTCGAACAGCTCATTCAGCTTCTTTTTCACCGCATCCACACCAAATCCTGGGACTACACGTTCTGCAAAGCGTTCATTGTAATCCGTCGCTTCCAAGTACACGATTTTCTCCGCCGCGTCCATATTGGTCAGACTATTCATTGGTTTGAGTCGCTTACGGATTTCCTTATTCATTCGCTCGATCGGATTCGACGTGTAGATGGCTTTGCGGATCTCCGCCGGGTACTTGTAGAACGTCAGTAAGGTTGACAACTGTTCTTCCCATGAGGCCATTTCTTTCGGGTACAGCTTGCCCCACCGGGCTTTGACCGTATCGAATGCGGCCCGGGCTAACTCTTCATCAGGTGCGGTATACACGGTCTTAAGGGCTTCAATGACATCGGTTTTGTGTTCCACCCGGATTTTAGGAAATGTCGCTCGCACTTTGTGAACCACACAGTGCTGCACATCGGCTTGAGGATACGTTTCTTTAAATGCAGCGTCGAGTCCCGGCAGGCCGTCAAACACCCCCAGCAGGACTTCCTGTGCACCACGGGTGTAGAGGTCTTTTAGGACTTCCCGCCAGCCCATTGGAGCTCTCTTGACCGCCGACGTAAAACCCGAGGATTTGACGATGTCCCTCTTCAATGCCCATGGCAAAATAGATGACTTCACCGTCGACGGTGCCTCGTTTGAGCTTCACATAGAGACCGTCCAGGTAAATCACGGAGTAGCGTTGGGCGAGCTGACGCGCCTGCCAGTTCTGAATGTCCTCCAGCACCGTTGCGGTAATGTTGCTCACGGTCGTTGCGGAATAATGGCTGCCGAACATACTTTCAATGAAACGGGCCACGTCTCGTGTGCCCATGCCGCTTTTGTACATTTGGATCACCGCCTCTTCCAGCCAGCCGTCTCTGCGTTGATACGGTTCAAACATTTGTGTCTGGTAGTATCCTTTACGGTCTCTAGGCACCTCTAGATCCTCCAAATGACCGTATTTGGTGTGCAGACTCCGTTTGTAATATCCATTGCGGCTGTTACGCTCACCCGCTTGCTCATTCTCCATGAAGTGCTGAATTTCCGTTCTCATGATAGATTCCAAGTTGTCTTTGACAAACGTAGTGACAAGATTTTCAAATAGATTATTCATGAGATTTTCGGGTACAATAGTCATCGAGTAGGGTTCCTTTCTTGGTGGTTTCGCAATCCCGAGAATACCCTACTTTTTTGTTGCCTGCTAGGCTCCAAATCTTGGTACACAACTTACTTTACGCCATCCCTTTACTGAAAAAATTGCTGAATTGATAGAGAACTTTAGGGGCAAAAATAAAGAGATACGCAAAAAGATTAACCGAAAAAATCCGAGATAATGGGTGTTAAACTGACTTTTGATGGAACAATATTAAGCTTATCAGCTATTTTAGGTAATAAATACAATGACTTAGAGAAGGAAGATCTAACCTCTAGAATATTTATGCAGTATACAATGAAGCTAAATATATGAGAAAAGGAAATGCAGAGTTCGGAAGTATAACTTTGGATGTTTCCAAATACATGAAGCTTAAGTTTAATAATCTGAATAAAGTGAAAAGAAATCTATATAAAAGACCTGAAATTAGTGATTTAGATGATATATATACTAATGGAGCTGAATTTTTAGAACATTCTATTAAAACTGAAGAGTATATTAAATCTGGTGAAAAGAAGTTAAATATTTCTCTTCAACTTACAGACTCAATTAGTGAAACCTTGGTTCCTTGTAGTGTACTAAGCTCTACGTTTTTATCCTCAACAAGCCACATTAAAGATACGATTAGATCAGCTGATAAAAAGCTGGGAACATACAATAACGAATATAAGAAAATTCTTATTTTTAACAACAATTTTTATAGACTGATGACGGGAATAAATGACGGATATGAAGAGTTAATTCGTGAGATACGCAATAATGTTAAAGAAAGTATTATAGATGAGGTATGGATTGAATACACAGAAGTGTTCACTGAACTTGATTATTCTGATTACATTGAAGCAGTTTCGGAAGACAGAAAAGGATATGAACGAATATTACGAAAAGTGAAAAATTAGTTCACTGAAAAAGCTTCTTTTAAGAAGCTCAGGCTGTCGAGAAAGTCTCGACAGCCTTCTTTATGCCCTAATTATTTAAGACGACACCGCGTTAATGTTGTATAATATAGGTAACTATTTATAGAACGGATGGTGTGTTGAATGTTACGTTCCAACCGAGAAAGACAACAATCCTACGAATTTGTTTCCATAGAAGATTTGGTCCCCGAAGACCACTTGCTTCGAAAGGTGGATAAATATATCGATTTTTCTTTTATTGATGAAATGGTTCGACCGCTATACTGCGCCGATAACGGACGCCCAGCTATAGATCCAGTTATTTTATTTAAGATGATTTTTCTTGGATACTTTTACGGTATTCGTTCCGAACGTCAATTGGAGCGAGAAATCCAAACCAACTTGGCCTATCGTTGGTTTTTGGGTCTAGGGCTTAGCGACAAGGTTCCTGACCATACAACGATTAGCTGGAACCGGCGGACCCGGTTTAAAGATACAACGATTTTTCAGGATATTTTCGATGAGATTGTTCTCCAAGGTATTTCGCACCGAATGATTGGCGGACGTGTTCTCGTGACCGATTCGACCCATGTGAAAGCCAATGCGAATAAACATCACTATACCAAACAACAAGTACTACAAAATACCAAAGATTACATTGACGAACTCAATACCGCCGTGGCTGATGACCGGAAAGAACATGGAAAAAAGCCCTAAAACCCAGAGAGGAAGTGAACGAAGAGAAAGAAATTAAAGTGAGCACAACTGATCCAGACAGTGGATATATGATTCGTGATGGCAAACCAGAAAGCTTCTTTTATTTGGACCACCGTACGGTCGATACCAAGTACAACCTCATTACCGATGTGCACGTAACGCCCGGAAATGTCCATGATTCCGTGCCCTATTTGTCGCGTTTAGGTCGCCAGCAAGATCGTTTTGGGTTTGCAGTTGAGGCTGTTGCACTCGATTCAGGATATTTGACTACACCGATTTGTCGGGGGCTACAAAGACGAAAGATTTTTGCCGTGATTGCTCACCGGAGGTTTCACCCCAAGCAAGGCTTGTTTCCAAAGTGGAAGTTTACCTTTGATCCCGAACGTAATCTATATGTTTGTCCAGCGAGTCACGAATTGAAATACAGAACCACAGACCGCAAAGGTTACCGACAGTATGCTTCCAATCCGGAGTATTGCAAGAGTTGCCCGTTGCTGGGTCAATGTACACAGTCCCGAAATCATCGAAAGGTGGTAACCCGGCACGTTTGGGAGGACAGTAAAGATTGGGTTCGGAACAACAGGCTCAGCAAGTCTGGCAAACAGCTGTACCGCAAACGAAAAGAAACGATTGAGCGAAGCTTCGCGGATGCTAAAGAGCTCCATGGGTTTCGCTATTGCCGTTTGCGCGGACTCCGGAACGTCAGGGAACAAGCACTGATGACGGCAGCCGTGCAGAACATGAAGAAGATGGCGATCCACCTGGATAGCCTGGAAAAGTAGGGGTAATCCCCCTACTTTCCCGATTTTACAGCCACCTAAACATGAAAAGAAACCCAAGATATTAAAATAACCTGGGTTTCTCGACACTCTGAGCTTCTTTTAAGAAGCTTTTTCTTTTCCTAAAAATTAACTTACATTTTTTCTACACAAAATTTATATATAATAAGGGAAATTGGAACGGAGCAGGTGAACATATTGTCTATACATCAAGTTTTAATTGCAGATAGTGAATGGAATATGAGAAAATCGCTTCGGTTTTATCTGGAGAAACAAGGGTTTTATGTAAAAGAAGCGACTACAGGAACAGAAGCACTGGAAATGTTAAAGAAGTACTCATTTGATATTATATTATTGGATATTATTTTGCCTGATATGGACGGATGGCAAGTCTGTAAGGTAGTCAAGGAAACCGTTTTTGTACCTATGCTGATATTAACGGAACAGGGAGATACTAAGGACAAGATTCGCGGGCTTAGGATTGGAGCTGACGATTACCTAACCAAGAATATTGAACCTGAAGAGTTATTAGCCCGCATATACTCCATTCTCCGGAGGGTAGCAATTACAAAATCCATGTTTGAAAAAGAAAGATCCCTTGAATTCCCTGGGTTAATAATATATCCAAAAAAGAGGGAGATTTATATTGATGGGATCTTGGAGGGGTTTTCTCAAAAGGATTTTGATTTGATTGTTACTCTTGCTCAAAGAAGAGAAAAAACTTTTACCAGAGAGGAATTGGTGGATAGTGTATGGGGATATGATTTCGAAGGAGAAAATCGTGTAGTTGATACCCATATAAAGAAAATTCGCCAAAAATTCCAAAACGCTGGGCTTAAATATAGTCCAATTCAGACGGTTCGGAGTATAGGGTATAGATTTTTTAAACAGGATTGAACAATTTATATAATTCAATATTACCTATAAGGACACCATGAGATTTTAGTGCTTGGTTATATGTTGATTGTTGTAGCTTTGACGTTAACTGGTAATCAGAATTAAATCATTTTAAGATGGTGAGCTGATGTTTTCTATTTATTCAAAACAAGTTGCAGAATTGTTAAGTGCGCTGGGGATATGGTCATTTCTGATAAGCATTGGAATTAGTATTTTTATAAGTATCATCGGAGTAATTCCTTCAGTTTTTATGACCACCGTAAATGTTTTGATTTTCGGATTCTACCCTGGTTTTTTGCTCTCGTGGATTGGTGAGGTCTTAGGTGCAGGGGTATCCTACAATTTATATCGATTAGGTGTTCAAAGAGTGAACAAGCTTAGAAGGGTAAATTATCTGTGGTTAAATAATCTTAACAATATGACTCCACTAAGGCAGTTTTTCATCTTGTTGTTGGCTAGGCTCATACCCTACGTACCATCCTCCATTGTAACATTGGTAGCCACCACATCCAGTATGACTTTCTTGAACTATATGTTGGCAACTGCTGTAGGCAAGCTTCCCTCCATTTGGTTAGAAACCTTACTTGCTTATGGATATGTAAAAGTAGAAAATAAATCAATGAAAATAATAATTACAATAATGTCACTACTTTCTCTATATATTATTATCCATACAAGTAAGATGAAAAATGGTAAGTTGAATGAAATTCACGAAAATGATCACTAATCCTAGAAATTTATGCATTGTACTATAAAATTGTGTGGTATTTGTGTTGTTTGAAAATAAAAATAGAAAATTTTATATCGGATTGACACAGTGAATATAAATACAATACTATAGCAATAGTTACAAAAAATTAATTAATTATTGCCGAATTTCGTATTGAAAACGGGGGAACCATTCTTGGGTGAATTATTCTTGAAAGCAAAGGAATATAGGGAACCTTTAACCGAACCCTCAGCTAACTCCGTAGGCATTGAAGGGAGAACCTGATTCTGAAAAAGTTTATTTTATCCGTAGTGGGGGCTGCAGTATTGTTCACTTCTGTTCCTGCAAGCACCTACGCAAGTGAAGTAAGTATTGAAAATGAAGTGAAAGAGGTATTGGGGACTCCTTATTTATGGGGGGGGACTACGGCGGCGGGTTTTGATTGTACGGGTTTCATATTGTATATATTAGATAAATTTAATGCAGGTGATTTACCGCGCACATCACAATCTCAAGCTAAAGTAGGCACACCCGTGTCTAAAGATGATCTTCGCGTAGGAGATCTGGTCTTTTTTAACACTTTTGGTACAGGAATTTCCCATGCAGGCATTTATGTAGGTGATGATCAGTTTGCTCATTCCTCAAGCAGTAAAGGCGTAAGAATTAGTAGACTCTCAGAGTCATATTATCGTGATCGTTATGTCACTGCTCGCCGTGTAGTGAGCGAAACTAGCTACCTCAAAATGATTAGTGAATGATGAGTTTGTAAGGTCAGCATCTGTTTTTTTACCTTTTTAATTTCTGGGTTTGTATGCATCCTCTTTAAGAAAAAGACTTCTCACAGGTTGTATTTTATTGTGAGAGGTCTTTTTGCGTCGAGGCTTAGTGTTTAGTGGAAGGTGTGAAAAAACGGTAATAATACAATTGACATACCCCCGAGGGGTACCCTTAGAAGATCGATTTTTCGGAAATGCCAACATTTTTTCTGAAGGTGAGAAAAGGTCTCTCGTTTCTTTCCATCCGGATCTATATAAATACTGGGAAACTACGACAGAAATCACGAAACCTATTTACGCGGGGCACAAAGGTTTAAAAGACGTAACCCGTATGCAGTTAATAGATCTTAACCTTTGGTTGCCTGGTGATATATTAATGAAAGCCGATAAGATGAGTATGGCTCACTCTTTAGAGGTTCGTGTTCCTTTCCTTGATAAAGAAGTGTTTGAGATTGCCCAGAAAATTCCTGCTTCATTATTGCTCGCAATAGGAACCACTAAATACATCTTACGTAAAGCCCTGGAGGGAATCGTACCTCATTCTGTGTTAGGTCGTCCAAAATTAGGCTTTCCTGTGCCTTTGAAAAAATGGTTATTAACCCCAATGGGTGATACCATCCTTCAACAAATTACAGAGAGTGGGGTGGACCAATGGATTCAACTAAATGTTGTTAAAGAGATGTTAAAACAACATCGAATGGGAACGGCCGATTATTCCCGCAAGATTTGGACGATTTATATATTTTCGTTGTGGCATTCCATGTATATTAAACAGTCTATATTCAGGCAAGCTCTAGTCAACTCATAACTCGATAATAGTAGTCAATTGTAGTCGCCTAATTTTGAGATAGCGTAAGCTACCGAGAGGAAAAATATTCAGATATGTGATCCTATCCATCTTAAATCGGGGACTAAATCAACAGTTGGTTGCGAATTATGGAATGACTGGAGAGGAAAAGGAAGGAACATGGTTGTTATTACCCGGATTGCTTTTTTCAATCACTTAAGCAAGGAACAATAACTTCATGAAATATGCAAACTTTCAACATCATATCCACATACAACTCTTCTACAATAAAAATATTAAAAGAAAGCAATTTACAGAGGAGGTACACAGATGGATTGGTCTTTGCTATTGCTGTTGATTTGTCCACTGATGATGGTATTGATGATGTTTGGGATGAGAGGAATGCATGGTAAAGACTCTCATTCAAACCAGTCACAATCCAACTGGACACTTCACGAAGACTATAATGAGTTAAAAGTAGAGAACGAACGAATGAAAAAGCAACTTCTAAGCTTGTCTAAATAACTCATATTAGAGAAAAGCATATAAAACTCCATTGAAATCGCCCATGGATAAATGGAAGACCTTATTAACCATTTTGACGGGGCGATTTCTTTGTACAAGCTATAAATCACGAACTCAGTCTGGCTAGATTTTGTATATAAATACACTTTTAGGATAATATAACTTAGGATGAACAAACATTAAAATTATGAAGGAGTAATAAAAATGACGACAATTTCACATTCTTCGGTTCAACATTTTCAAAGTTGTATTGATAGTTGTAACGACTGTATGCAAGCATGTGAAGAATGTTTAACCTCTTGTCTTAAAGAGACAGACGTGCAAGCAAGAATTCACTGTATCCACACTTTGCGTGATTGTGCGGATATCTGTGCAACAGCTGCCCAATGGATGGCTCGTGGAAGTATATACGCAAAAGAATTTTGCCAAGTCTGTGCAAAGATCTGTGACGATTGTGCTGCAGAATGTTCGAAATTTCAAGACGCACATTGTCAGAAATGTGTTGAGTATTGTCGTAAATGTGCAGATGAATGCCGTAAAATGGCTTCGTAAAGTTGAGGTTAGGTGATTGAGGGGAGCAATGAACGGAATTTTAGATAGTTGCACCCATGAGAAATAAAGAAACGACGAAAGCTAGTAAGAGCTTTCGTCGTTTTGCAATAGTTTATTATTTTTTAGTAACATTGACAGACTAATTCGCCCTTCGTCTAGTGTTGTCATCTAATTAGGATAGGCAATGTTAATTTGTGTTTAATTAGTAAGTCCATATGCTCCCTTATTTATCGATGTGTAACGGTGGGAATATGTTGATGTGTCATGGAGAATAATGGGATTAGATCTTGTCTAAGCCATCATACCAGCCGTATAACCATCCATAATGTTCGTTCGTTAATATTGTAATAATCTGAGGAGTTAAGATGGACAACAACCTAAATAATTCATTTCTGTCCCTATTCAAACCGGAAACAGCAAGCGGAAAAGCTGGAAAATGCTTCAGTCATACAGTCCGTGGTATATCTCTATGGCCTGCCGTGAAGCTCAAATGTGGCATCATCGATGGAGAGGCTGCCACTTTGCCATGGGATCGATGAAGAAGGAGTGCTCTAGAGGGATTTGAATGGGGAGGCCAGGAGGACCAAAAAAAAGGCCGGTAATGGGTTCAAAAAGACTTCTGTGACCATGATGCTCTTTGGGTGGAGGTTCCCCCCCATCAAAGGAAAATCACCCACCCAGCGACATACATATACTGACTTCCACTAACTTCTGTGTGAAGAAGGAAAAAATACTCAGTCCGCTAATCCGGTCTGCTTGTAAAACAGAAAGAGCTTTACTTTCCAAGCTCCATTGATAACTCTGCTTTGTTTGTTCAACCATAGCACCACGCAGAAAAAATAGTTAGGGTCAACACTGACAGAATAATAGCGATTAAGATGCTACATAATAAAGCAGCGCCTCCCCACTGCAAAAATGTTTCTAGCCCTTCGATAAACCTATAACCAAACCATAAAACATACTTACACTCCTCTAAACGGTTTATCTATTGATTTATTTGTGATGCTCTGAATGCTCCTCTTGTTGATTGTTTTGTTGTACGGGCTTATCCAGAAAATCCGAAATGGATTGAGGTACCGCTGTAATAACCAGGATGATGGATATGATCGATGAAATGAAATATACCCATGCCGCAGGACGATCTTTTTTCCACCTTCGTTTCGCTACAACGATAAACCATATGGACAAGAGAAGAGAGATGACTAAAAAAATGAGTTTAAGAGATGGAGCCATGGAGAAGAGCCCAGCACCTAAGGATGTTAATCCTAAGGCAATCAACAGGGTATGAAGCCAATGATGTGCAGATGCAAAGAGCGCGAAAAGGACAGAACTGATCGATTTGAGTAAGGTTCTTTCTTTTTTCAAGGGGGTTCACCTCCTTTATAAATTCTTTACACTTATTATAAGGATGAAATATGGAGTTGAGATGAAGTTATAACGAAGCGATGCCTGTTAGCAGAAACAACAAAGGAGCCATACCAATGTAATTTTAGCGGGGGATTTTGATGATCAGTCCATTGTAAAGGTAAGCGTCAAACGGCCCTCATCCTGATCTCAAGGTTTGGGCTGTTTGACGCTTACGATTTATTTGGTATGTAAGTAGCTCCTAGACCTTAATATCAACAGTTTGCCCTCGATACTGATCCGGTATTTTTGCCGTATGGTTCTGATGAGTGGCCTCAGTGTGTTGGTAATTGGTCGTTTGCTTAATTGCAGCCCCTCCATGCATACCTTCCATTCCACAATTTTTTGGCATATTACCTGCACTTGATACCTGGCTCAAACCTGTCATAAATAATTCCTCCTTGTTGTTTCATTTATTTAATTCCATTTAAAAATACCATTAATATGTGTCGGTTCAATGTAGACATTAAGGAGTTAAGCCAAGAATCAATAACTTCATGGAATGCCCAATGTTTCAACATCAAATCCACAAATCACTCTTCTATAATAAAAATATCAAAAGAAAGACAATTTACAGAGGAGGCACACAGATGGAATGGTCATTGTTACTATTGTTGTTATGTCCACTGATGATGATATTTATGATGTTTGGGATGAAAGGAATGCCTGGTCATGGATCTCATTCGAACCAATCACAAGTAGATTGGACACTTCACGAAGACTTTAATGAATTAAAAGTGGAAAACGAACGATTGAAAAAACAATTAAATATTGACTAGAAAATTTTATAACTAACAATCGAACAATCGTCCTAAGCTAAACGAAGGTGTCACACAACCTACCGTTTAGATAGGGCGATTTTTTTGTTCATTCACATATCAGGGCTATGCATCCCGATTATTTATATTTTTCCTTATTGTTTCTCCATACTTTCCCAAAATTCCGTTGGTATTCTTTTCTTACGGCAATAAAAAAAGTAGATAAATGTAGAGCTGCTAAAAGGAGGCGGGAATTTTGCTTTGCGCAATATTATTGGAATCGCACTTATCGTGATTATCATAATCAAGTAGCAGAATTAATGTCTTCTAGTTCTATCAATCCACTACTGATTGGGCGTTACCAAAGAGGTCTATATTTCCTGTCTGAGGGAGCATATCTTTTGGATCAACTTAATCAGAATATAAATAAAATGGTTAGATTGACGGAAGCGACGAACCTGGACTATCAAGTGTATGTCAATCGTTACAATGTATTGTTCCAAAACAAGGCAGTATTAAGTAATGTACCTCAAAAACTTACGATGCCAAGGAATTGTTTTTTATCTAATTTATCAGAGAATGCTGTAGCAGAGTCTACCGTAGTCGGAGATGTGCAACAGGCAAACAAGGCTATATATCAAATGGCTCAAGCGATAATGGAATTTGATAGCACAATTCAATGGGTAGATAACCAAACCAAGCAAACGATGTTGCAGGCACAACAGGCTTCCGAAGCAATGAATATGGAGAACGCAGCTACAACAAGTCAGACAAGTGGTTTAATACTGTAAAAAGTACTGTTATCATAGTGACAAGAGACGGTATTTGAACACTTCCAATCGAAAGAGCTGCTCATAGTCTGATTGCAACCAAACCGCAATAGGTTGAAAATGATCAGACGGTTTAATTTTTAGGAGGGATAAAAATAATTAGGTTTGATTTACCCTGAAATTGTATTGAATCTATGGAGAAAGATAGGAGTATAAAAATAATAAGGCTCGGCCAACCTATTTGTAAATTAATAGAAGGGGTGTTGAATTTGGGGGCATTGGGTACTCTTTTTCTTATAGCGGGTACAACTACAGTATGTTCTGGAAAGACTCAGCAGGTCTTTCCCATAGCACATGTGATTAATGATATATATTTACTGTCCCAGCTTTCGGATGAAGTCATACATATCTAAGGGAATATGAAGACGAGGAATTCATTCCATAAGTTACTGGCTCCAATCGAAGTATACGTTTGTGCGGATGAAGTAGGTTCCAACCATAATGAAGAACAGTTTAATACGAAGTATTACTCAGGATTGTTTCATGGATCAAAAACAATACGGGATGAATGTTCTAACCTCCAAATTATTGCAAAGTCGGTGTTGCCTGATGAGCAGTGGAGAATGGCTATAGGTACACCAGCTATTCTTAATGAGACATTCGGTGTCCACTAGACTTACTTTTATCGAATGGTTGTTGAATATGCTCAGGCTTCGGGGCAGACCTAGAGTCGATGAGTGAAGCTTCCTTACGTTCGAAGGTGATGTGAATTGAAAGAAGTATAACGGTTACAATGAGCATAAGCGCGGGACTGCGATATATCCATGGGGACTGGCTAAGGATTTTTTCTTCAATCTGCCCTTGAAGCATTAACAGGTGGACAAACTGAAAAATACCACTGATAACCATAAATGCTAAGATACTTTGGCTCCACTGTGAAGTGGGAAGCATATTAATGAGCATCGCGCCCGTCATCCCTGCCATCATGCCAGATAATGCCCCGTTCAGAAAGGCACCAATACTGATTATCGCCCCTATACTGCCACCTGCAATCATCCCGATAAGAACACAAATGAAAAGGGATAGCAGCAAGTTATGACTGAGTAACAAACCCGCAATCGTTCCTCCCCCAAAGCCGATGATCATGCCGCTTACCATTGGGGATATCATCGTGATCGTACTTGTAAGATTACAACGGTAGCGGTAAATGAAACCGAATGACCAACATGCCATGAAAACATAAAAGATTGTAGCAACCATCCAGCTTGTCATTTGTACAACCCCCTGTTTGTTGATAATGTATCGTATGGCCAAAGAGAGGGATTCATTCCACCCTAAAATATAGGGTAGAACTTCATAGTTTCCACACAATTTTTATGTAAAGTATAGTTAATAAAATTAAGATATTACAAATTGGAGGAAATGGAATGAAAAAGGTTTTAATCATTGGATCGTTAACGTTGTTATTAAGTGCCATTTTATCTGGATGTCAAGTAGGCAATAAAGACTCTGAAGCAGCAACCAATGAACCAAAGAGTACTACGATCTCAGAACCTTGGGTGGGGACTAAAAATACGACACGCATTAATACGTCTGATCCGACTCAGGCAGCAGTTCTGGTCTCCCGCACACTTTGGACGGCGGAGACAGAAAATAATAGACCCTCAAGTGTGGTTTTGACCGATGTGAGTAACTGGCAAATCGCTGCGGCTAGCACCGATTTGATTCATCACCCCAGCAATGGGCCGGTTCTCTTTTTTGGCAAAGAGAGTGTTCCTTCTGTAACAATAGAAGAGCTTAAGCGGCTGAAGCCGATGGGTGCTAAAGGGAATGAGAACATACAGATTGTTATTGTAGGGCCAGTATCGTCAAGCGTTGAAGAGCAATTGAACACCTTGGATATGAAGATCGATAAGATTGAAGGGGACGAGCCAGCAGCTGTTGCACAGGCCATTGATGCCTATTATGCAAAAGCAGCGGGTGAGCTTCCACAGGCCGTCATTGTTGGGTCCATGGATAGTCCTGAGTATACATTACCAGCTGTAAATTGGATCGCCCACATGCCAGAACCATTACTCTATGTGAAGAAAGACGAAATTCCTGCAGCTACAGTGGAAGCTCTGAATAAGCGCGGAGGAAAGGCGACCATCTATGTCCTTGGTCCAGACTCGGTTATATCCAGCAAAGTTGAAGAAGAATTAAAGTCTTATGGATCGGTAACCCGAATTGCAGGCGAAAATCCCTACGAAAATGCGATCGCTTTTGCCCAGTATAAAGATACTAACAATAATTTTGGATGGGGAATCACTACGCCCGGACATAACTTTTCGTTCTTGACGACAGATTCGACGATGCTGGCAATCGCTGCTGCTCCATTTAGTCATTTGGGCAAACACGCTCCGTTGATTTTTACAGAAAAGGATGGACTGCCGAATTCTGTGATGGAATATTTGATGAATGTTCAACCCAAATTTCAGAAATCACCTTCAGAAGGTCCCTACAATCATGCCTGGGTAACCGGTGAGAGCTCAACAATTTCTGCCACTACCCAAAGTGAGATTGATGATATGCTTGAGATTTCCCCTGCATCTGGCGGAAACCCGCATTCCGGCCATTAATTGTCATTCATAAACTGATATCAAATTCTTGATATCACTGAACAGGCTGGCACCGGTCAATTCTCGGTTGTCAGCCTGTTTTGGTACACATGATCCGTTGAAAGTCATGATAACCCAATCTTTACCCAATGTTTCAACATATTTTCTACATATTCAGTCCGTACAATAAAGATAGCTAATCAGATCATCAGGTAAGAAATGATAAAGTCGTATACCGAAGGGGAATCATATGAGAGTAGAATTATTTGAAATAGGCGGCTTTACAATTCGATCCTATGGAGTTGTCGTCACACTGGCGGTTTTGGCGGCGGTGGGAGTGGCATTATACATAGCAAGAGATACTTCTTTTCGTGAGCATATACCCAATTTGATGATTTACGTTATAGGTGGGGCAATTCTTGGAGCCAGAATCTGGCACGTGTTCTTTTTTCAATGGGACTATTTTTCGATGCATCCTTCAGAAATTATTGCAATCTGGAACGGTGGGATCTCTATACAGGGAGCATTGATTGGGGGGAGCGTTACCGCAGCAGCCTATGCCCGAATCCATCGGATCTCCTTCTGGGAATTAGCAGATATGCTTGCGCCAGCAATCATATTGGGACAAGCGATTGGTCGCATAGCCTGTTTTCTAAACGGAGATGCTTTTGGTTCACCTACTAATGCGGGTTTTGGAGTCGTTTATCCAGAAGGAACGTTAGCCTATGAGCAGTATGGAGCTGTTCCATTATGGCCGGCAGAAGTCTGGGAGGGACAGTGGGACTTTGTTGTCTTTGCTATTCTTCTTTCCTTAAAAAACAAGAAACTGCCTAGAGGTGTTCTTTTTCTATCCTACAATATTCTCTATGCAGCTGGCCGATTCTTACTGGAATATCTCCGTGGAGATTCTCCGCGGTATGCGCTCGACTGGACAGCTGGCCAATGGACTAGTGTTTCGGTAATGAGTGTGGCTCTGGTTCTTATGGTGTACTTTATAAGAAAACAAAGACTGGATACACCGATAACTAGCGGTACAGCGGGTTGAAGTAGATAAAATAAAGAATGGAGAGTGTGGGTATAATGTCAAAACTACAGGTATTGATCGTAGATGATGAGTGGAATATGCGGAACTTACTTCGTATTTATCTAATGAAAGAAGGATTTCGAATTCAAGAAGCTGCAACGGGTCAAGAAGCCCTGTCTATGATAAAAAAAAACACCTTTGATATCATATTGCTGGATGTAATGATGCCTGATATGGATGGCTGGCAAGTATGCAGGGCTGTCAGAGAAACAGATACCGTACCTATTCTGATGCTCACGGCACGTACGGAAACCAAAGACAAAATCCATGGACTTGGGGTAGGGGCAGATGATTATTTAACGAAGCCCTTTGAACCTGAAGAGTTATTGGCTAGAATGTATTCGTTAATCCGGAGGTCTACGATTACTCAAGTCTTGCAACCCCCACAATGGGTGCTGGATTTTCCAGAGTTAAATATTTTCCCGGATGCTCGAGAGATTCGTATTCATGAGGTTCCTGTAGATTTTACTCAAAAGGAATTTGATCTTCTTATGATGTTAGCCCAGAGCAAACAGCGTGCCTTTACCCGGGAGGAACTGGTTGAACGGGTTTGGGGACATGATTATGAGGGTGAAATTCGAGTGGTGGATACTCATATTAAGAATATTCGTGAGAAGCTGCATAGAGCTGGAATGAGTTATAATCCGATCCAAACGTTGTGGGGAGTAGGCTATAAATTTCAAGCGGCAGAGAATCAAGATGCGAAATAACCGTATAGGGTTAAAACTAGGACTTGTGATCATTACTGTACTCTTGATTGTTTTGTTATTCCTGGGCTTTGCCATCGACAAAATGTTCACAAATTTTTATACCGCCGAAATGCGAAAAGAAACCGAGGAGATTGCCTCCCACTTTTCGGTTATGGCTAATGCTGCCGATACGACATCCGAGCAGACCATGATGACTTTTGCGGAGTTTTCGAATGTTAGTATCTTTAATATTTTAGAAAATGGAAAAGTAAATCTTCACTCCGGTGTCCATGATTCAGCCGACCGAGCGTTTATTCGGAATTCTGACCTCGAAAAGATTTTTACCGGCAAAAAGGTTAGCTTGCTGTATGAAGATCCTGACGGACATCGTTATTTTGTTTCCGGTCAACCGATCTCTAGCGAAGGTGTCATTACCTCAGCCCTTTATGTAATGTCTTCTACGGAACAAATGGAGCAATCCCTATCTGGAGTAAGGAATTTGCTGATCCTCTCCGGGATGGGGGCATTTTTGCTAGCTTTGGGAATTACGTGGATTATCGCCCAAGTCTTGTCTCGTCCGCTTTTACAAATGCAAAAAGCTACTCGTAAAATTGCTATAGGTGAACTGGAAACCCGGATCGAGATCAAAAGTAGAGATGAAATCGGAAGTTTGGCGGAGGCCATCAATGATTTAGCGGCCGATCTTCAGCGTTACCGGGATACCCGTCAAGAGTTGTTCTCTAACATTTCACATGACCTGCGGACACCCATTACCTATTTGGAAGGGTACTCTAAAGTGGTTAGAGATCACCTCTATGAGACCGAAGAGGAGAAAGAACGTTACCTGGATATCATTTATCAAGAGGCGGTCCGGCTGCAGCATTTAGTCGATGATGTTTTCGATTTGGCAAAAATGGAAGAAGGGAAAATACCCCTTTTACTAGAACGGATCAACATGACGGACCTGGTGGAACAGGCTGTCCAAAAAGTTGAATTGAAGAGAAAAGAAAAAAGCTTAAGCCTGTCGTTCCATCCGTATGGCACCAGTTCTTTGGTTCTTGCAGATGGTAAACGGATGGAGCAAATCGTCTTGAATCTGCTGGAGAATGCCGTTCGCTATACAGAGAAGGGTAGCATTAATGTAGATTTGCAGTATACCACTACATCGGTAATCTTAATTGTTGAGGATACAGGGATAGGAATTCCTGAAGAAGACCTGCCTTATATTTTTGAACGGTTTTATAGAGTGGAAAAATCTCGTTCCCGTCAATTCGGGGGGACGGGATTAGGTTTATCCATCGTTAAAAAGCTAATTGAGTTACAGGGCGGGGAAATAACGGTTACCAGTAAGTTAGGCGAAGGTACCCGGTTTGAAGTTCACTTTATGCTGCAACCGAGCCATGGGGGGGAATCATGTGAAGAAAATTGAATGGCTTATATCCTTTCTCTTTATGGGAATAGGGGTCATGTGTATGACCCTGTCAGCCGTTTCTTTTCGGAGTGAGACGCTTCTTCAATTTGGCAGTTTCGTAAAAACATTTTTGATATGTGCAGTACTCATCGCGATAAGTTTGTTCCTGCTGCTGAGAGTATTGAATCTAAACAGAAGGTCAAAAAAATAAACCTTGCCAGTGTGGATAAAAGGGAGCAGTAGTTAATGCTGCTCCCTTTTTATTTCTATTTAAGAACGCTACCACCAAATAGAAAACGTTTTTCCCATTTGGTACCTTCAATGTTATCAATCCGAACTCCACCTGATTTTATGGAATAAGTTTGTATAATTTTACTGTTTCCGATATAAATGCCGTTATGCATAATTCGGGCCTTATTTTTGTTAATCCCCTTATAATCGGTTTCTTTGCTGCCACGGTAAGACATAAAGAACATAATGTCGCCCTGGTTTCAGGATTCTCCAGTTGGTTATGTCCATTCCGTTTTTTTGATATAAGCCCCTTGAGTCCTCGAATCTGCGGGTAGTATGATTCCCGTCCCTTCTAGATAAGCTTGTCTTACAAAATCAGAGCAATCGAAAGTTTTAGTGTTACTACGGATTGAACCAAACTCGTAAGGAGTGCCTAGATAATTCATTCCCTGTCTTATTACGTTCTCTCTCAGAGTACTCGCTGTTGCTGTCGACTGTAAAGGGAGCTCGCTAGCCGCATAGGTAGAAAGAATCCCAGATGGACTCGTGAATAATGTTATGGAGACGAAAAGATAGCTATTGTTTTTTTCATGTTGTGTTCCTCCTTATGTTGTCATGTGAATCTGCTCACATCCTAACATAGGGTTTTATAGATTTGTAAGGCGTAATATTTGGCACCATCATTTTCTATAAACTCCATTGAAACCACATAAAGTCCACATGATTCCCACAAGAACTTTAGCTACAATATGATTTTTTACAAGAACATTCTTTCTCCATACTTTTCCCAAAGTACATTGGTACGCTTGAAATACAGCAAGAGCATCAGAGTATTGTTAGACAAACTGTTCATTAAGAGGAGGAAATGATGCAGATGGACGAGTCGAGTATGCCGTCAGGGTTTAGAGTTTCTGGAAGTGCAGAAGGCATGATGGGCGCGGGGAACTATAATTCAGGTGGTGTGATGAGTGGCCTTTTATCTGGCTTGACTCAGTTGTTAGTTGTGGTGTTAATTCTTAGCCTGGCTATCGGACTAGGAGTATGGGTGAAGAACAAGTATTTTAAAGAATCATTTAACAGAGGGAAAGAATTCATTAGCAATGATCCTATGCTGAAGACGATAGTCGTTCTGGCATCCACCTTACTGGGTGTACTTGTGGTCTTGTATCTCTTGGGTATTCTGATGAATGGAGGATTTTATCCAAATCAAATTGGACTGATTTCCAGCTTAAGTGTTTCGGCAAAAATAACGTTTTTTATTATACTGTTGACCATCCTTATGATCATGGCATTGATTGCTTTCTTATTCAGCTATGTGAAACAATATATCACTATGGCTTCTTCAAATGGAGCTTTCCTTACCTCAGGAAAAAAAGAGAAGCCCACTCAAAAGGATAAAACAGCGAACGATTGAATCTAACATGGAATTGAAGAAATAACGATACGAAATTGGAGGGATTCAAAATGAAAAGCAATAATGGGTGGCTGAAACTAGCCATAATCTCGTTTGTTGGGTTAATTATCATGGTGGTAGGAGGAACCATGCAAGGGACTAGGAATGGTGTATCGATGGATCAGATGGAAAATATGATGCAACAGATGAACAAATTACAGCAGGAAATGATGCAAATGCAGCAAGGCTATATGGGACAACAGGGTTCTACTATGGGAAGCTCAGGCGGTATGATGGATGATGACATGAATATGAACAACGGCAATTCAAGCAGCAGTGGCGGCGGAATGGGAATGATGTAATCGTTCGAATAGTCAAATCCAATGGATTCAGGAAAAAGAACAAGCTGACTTCGGAAAAACCGGGTTACAGCTTGTTCTTTTCTTGTTAATAAATATTTGTGAATTTTTTCTATCTTTATGATTAACCCAATGTTTCTACATATTTTCTACATAGTCATTCCCTACAATGAGACTATAACAAATCATATTTTTATGGAGGTAACGATATGGATTGGTCTTGGCTAATCGCTCTGGTTTGTCCGTTAATGATGATATTTATGATGTTTGGTATGCGAGGTGGACACAGCCATGGTCCTCATAAGAAACAACTTTCCGCTGGTGAGGTACAGCAAGAATTATTGAATTTAAAAGCACAAAATGATTTATTGCAAAAAGAAGTGCAAGGGTTAAAAGATAAAGCAGTCGTAAGGGGGAATTAGGAATGAGTTGTTGTGGAAATCACAATCATGGAAAACAAGCCCACGAGGATAACGGTCATGATCACGGTGAAATAAAAAAACATGGTTGGTTTATGAAATTATGCTGCATCCTACCTATTGTTCTTATAGGGATTATGCTTGTAGCGAATTCTTCCAAAGGGGCATCTAGCAATATCTTAACATACAGCCTGTTACTTATTTGCCCGCTCTCACATTTAATATTGATGCCGCTAATGATGCGAAAGAGAAACATAAAATGATCCTTAATTACTTTAGTTGGAGGGCATAACTATACTATGAACAAAAAAATGATAATCGGTCTGTCTATCCTTATTCTTGCAGTAGGACTCACAGCATGTGGTAATGGTTCAAGTACGAAACTGAACTCTGCACTACCAGCTGCTAATAGTCAAACTGTAGAGTCGAATAAACCCTCCCCAGGAGAAGGAGCCTTGGAAGAAAGGGGAGTCTATTATACAGCGAATGAAGGAGGCAGCATCTCGAAGATAGATGCAGCCACCAATAAAGTACTAGATACCATTCAAATGGATGGAGCCGTTCACAATGTTCAGATTTCACCCGATGGAAAAACCGTTGGAGTAACGGTAGTCCCCGAAATGCCGGAGATGAGTGAGAGTGATGATAATCATAATTCCGATCATGACATGAACGGATCTGCGGTATTTTATGATACAGCAACAAACAATAAGATTCACCAGGTAGAGGTGGGATTACACCCTGCACATATCGTATTTACAGAAGACAATAAGTATATCCTGATCTCCAATAATGAAGATGATAATGTGACGGTTCTTGATGCCAAGACATATGGACAGGTAACAACAATTCCTACGGGAAAGGGACCGCATGGATTTAGAGTTTCTGCAGATAGTAAATTCGCTTATGTTGCTAATATGAAGGAAGATACCGTCAGCGTGTTAAACCTCCAAACGATGAAAGAAGAACAGAAGATTACGGCAGGACAGACTCCTGTTACAACAGGTATAACAAGTGATGGTCAAACCTTGGTTGTTACGCTTAACGCTGAAAATGCAGTTACCATAATGGATTTGGAAAAAGGTAGTAGTGTGAAAGTACCTGTTGGTGCAGGCCCTGCACAAGTCTTTATCCAGTCAGATGATCAATATGCCTTTGTTGCCAATCAAGGTACAGAGGAAAACCCTTCAAACAGCATTTCCAAAATCGATTTGAGTACACAGCAAGTGGTTGCAACCATAGAAACCGGCAAGGGTGCTCATGGTGTCGTAACAAGTACGGATAATATCCGCATATATGTAACGAACATGTTTGACAATACCGTCAGCGTCATAGATAACCAAGAAAACAAGGTGATCTCCCAGGTTAATGTAGGTGCAACTCCGAATGGTATTAGTTACACACCCTAAGCTGATATAGAGTTCATATTGATTTTCAATGAATGAGTACAAAGCGAGAGGGTAAGGACGTTGCAGAACATAAAACGTGGAGACGTTGTGATTATTGGTATCGTACTTTTCATTGTAGGTTTGATATACGGAGTGAAATGGTTTGATTCACGGAATGATACGTATGTTCAAGGCCAGTTAGTTGCCCAAATCACGGTGGATGGCAGAACATATAAGACCGTCAATTTAACAAAGGAAGAGCAAATTATCGATATCCAAACTAAATACGGACATGATACCTTGAAGGTATTTGATTACGGTATCCAGATGATATTTTCTGATTGTCCCAAAAAAATCGCCTTACAAATGGGCTTTATTTCGAAGCCTCATCAGCAGATCATTTGTATTCCTAACCGGGTGATGGTTGAAGTACTTAACCCAGGCGGTAATAAAAATGCGGATGAACTTGACGCTGTCATTTAACTTTTGGGATTTCCTTGAACAAAAATATTTATTTCTGAACTTCATTCATCCCCGTTTATTCAGAGAAGAAGAAAATATAGGAGGAGATACTAAATGAGAAAGAAGTTTTGGATTGGTCTTAGCACAGTTATATTAGCGATGGGTATTGGAACAGCAGTATATGCAGCGGGAGATGAAACATCCCACCTGAAGGACATGCTTCCCTTCATGAAGGAGATGCACCCTAATATGTCCGAAGATCAGTTATTAGACATGCATCAATCCGGAGACATGAGCAAAATGATGCAAGGTGCCGATATGAGCAAAATGATGCAATCGATCTAAGAGGGCTTTCAAATAACAAGCTGACTTCCCGTTTTGAACCGGTTGTCAGCTTTTTTCATTTTTAAGAATATGTATTCATACTTGTAGGAAGCACGAAGTCCTATAGAGTTTGTTGCATTTCCGACATCCATCACCTGCGAAATAAAAATCAGAAATTAAACTGGATCTTGATCGGTTAAACTGAGCTTAGGAGGGGGCATTATTCTCCTTTAAATTGCCCTAAAGGACTCCTCAGGCACATCGTAGAAGAGCAGTGTATGGATGTTGGGACTCACTGATTAAGATTTATGAGCCAAGAAGTAAATTCTCAATGTACTTTTCCAATAAATTCAGTCCCACTTGTCCAATACTTGATCCTGCTTTCACTGTGAATTCCTTGATTTTTTGCATAGCGGTAACCTTGTTAGTTTCAGGAGTTGTTTCATCTTTCAATTCATCAAGTGCAGTTTTTAAATTTAAATACTCTATCTTTGACGACGTTTTATCTTTGAATATTCTTAATAATTGTTCATCAAAATCATTATAATTTAAACCTCCATTTATTTCTTTTGCTATAATTCCCCTTACATTGGAGAGGATTTGTGGGTTGTGAATGTTTACTGTATCTACGTTACTAATGAATCCATTAAGATAGTCAGGACTTGTAATATCTAAGAAAGAGTCTGGTCTTGTCGTTGTAACCATGCTGTTGATTGGATCTGGTGAACCCAGGTCAATCATTTCAGAATGCAATCTATGTTTAATAGCTAACAACTTTGATTCTTGTTCATATTTAATATCTATTGCTAATCTTTTTGCTTCTCTAGCATATTTACTTATAATTTTACTCATCTCATTTACTTGATAAATTTGCATCCAATAGCATACTACTTGCTTGATTAACATCATTTGCACAAACTTCTAAAAAGTCAGTGAATTCAGTGAATGATCTTTCAAAGTTCTCTGAATCCAACGTTTGATCATCACAATAAAAAGAGTATATTACACCATTCTGAGTATTCATTTGATCTAGGTTTACGTTGAATCCCTTCGTTTTCTTAAGATAGTCTGAAAAAAGGGAGAGGAGCTTATCAATTTCATTTGACCATAACTGTTCATTGTTTACATATAACCTAAAAAGTAATCCTTTTGTGGTTTCTTTTAAAAAGGCTCTAGTTGATACTGAAATTTCTAATCTCCGATTATAAGGAACAATTTCAACCCCGCAGTTGATAAGATAATCTATAACTAATTTCTGTTGTGTTTTGCCTGCTTCCCGTTCTTTCTTATACTCTTCATCATCAAGTTCAAGCTCGACGTCAGAATTGAATATGTATTTCAAGTTATCTTCATACACATAGACTTTGTGAAAATATGGTTTCATTGCGGTACATATTCTCCTTAGGCCTTCGAAGTATTCGTCGTCGCAACATCTAAGAATAGCACTTTCAGTCAACTTCATAAAAACATGTGAAATATTCTCTTGTTTTCTGTTTAGCATCTCTCCAATTATCAGGAGAAGAACTTAATAGTTTATTTATATATACCTTATCTAATATCTTTAATTCATTGACAATTGATTCTGTTGTTAATTCACCGATTAACAATACCTTTTCCTGTAGGTTATTCATACGAAATCGCTCCTTATTTTCTTTTATTACTTTCATTTGGCTAATCTTAAGCACTATTAAACATGCTCTAATTTATGAACGTTGTAAGTAAGGTATTATCTTGATTGTATATTCGTGAAAGTTTTAAACTATCCTGCCATGAATACTGGAACGGACGTTGCGATGGAGGCAGTAGATGTAACTCTGATTCGAGGTGACTTGACGAGTATTCCTGATGCCATATATATGAGCCACAAGACAATGACTAAGACCCGCCAGAATCTGTTCTGGGCTCTTGGTTAAAATACTCTGGGTTATTCTTTGCTGCTGGACTCTTGGCGCCTTGGGTTGTAGGAGTGGCTATGGCACTTAGCTCTGTATCCGTAGTTCTAAATGCTCTTCGATTACAACGTGTAAAGCTATAAACATGAAGCGGGTCTGGTATCCCTTTGGTTATCAGAAGTTACGTGTCTCCTACTTTCGATGATTTCAAAAAAGACTTCGAAGAATATCGAGGCCACTGAAAAAGTCCCAATACTAATTTCTCTAAAGACTATACATCCAAGGTGTCAGTTGTAACTACGGGGAATATTTGGACTTCCGGCCGCTGTTGTCGTAAGAATTTCTTGAATTGTACCGCTGTTCGCGGATGAAATTCGGAGACAAAGGCGGTCGCTTTCGCTCCTACAGTTCCAAATTCCCCCTTCGCTACGCTCCTCTAATGTTTTTTAAATTCAAATTATACGGGCGTCTTTTAGAGGGCTATGAAAACTCCATTTCAGGACACCCTTCCTCGATCTTTTCGAGGAAGGGTGTCCTGTTTTGCTGTATATTTATTGTATTAATTCTAGGTGGTGACCCGGATGATTTCAAACCAACAATCCCTTAACCTCAGTCCATTTATGGCGTTTTACGATATCGTCGTACCTAAAGATAATATGCTACGACAAATAAATGACCTCGTAGATTTTTCTTTTGTCCATGAAGAATTACAGAATAAATATTGCCTAGATAATGGTCGAAATGCTGTGCCTCCCATTCGAATGTTCAAGTACTTACTTCTAATTCTCAAGGAATACATGCCTGAGTATCATGTTTAAGTTCTGATGTATGTTTTTCATAAGTTCGTTTGATATCAGTGCCCTTCCTCATCGCCAGTTTTCTCTCTATACCTATGGGAGTGTGGGATCCTGCCGTTTACTGTTGTATACCCTTCAAAGTGATGGTAATGACTGCCTCCTACCAAAGGAATTGCGGGCCCTGTTGTACCTCTAATTAGGTGAACATGCTGATCATTAAATGAGGTTTCTACATTATAATTATGAACATGCGGGACTCCACTAGGAGCTGGATTACGGAAAGAAACCGTTCGTCATCAACATTGAGCAAGTAACGAAACTGAATAATACCTTTCGAACTGCATTATGGTCGGGAGAATATTTTCAAGTTACAGTTATGAGCATTCCGGTTGGAGATGACATTGGTTTAGAAGTACACCCTCATACAGACCAATTTATCCGAATTGAAGAGGACCAGGGTCTCGTTCAAATGGGTGACTCGAAAAATAAGCTGGATTTTGAGACAATGGTCTACGATAACTATGCCATATTGATCCCTGCAGGCAAATGGCATAACTTAACGAACACTGGAAATATACCGTTAAAAGTTTATGTTATTTACGCGCCACCAGAGCATCCGACCGGAACCATACATGTTACAAAGGCGGAGGCAATGGTATCACATTGATAGACGACGCTTTAAATTTAGTATTTATAACTTCAGTTTCATTCAGCAGACAATTATCGAATAGAACAACTGATTTGAAGAAACATAATGTCAAACATGTACGCAATGCGCCAACATTAGTCCCCTCCTTAGTTAAATGAGCCTTTCACCGGATAAAGTTGAGTGAAAGGCTTCTTTCTCGTGTTCATATCCTTTTGCTATCTTCATAACTTCTTCATAAGCTGCAAATTTGTTCTTCATAACTCTCTTATATAGTGTAACTATAAGGAGGAGATACAAATGAAGAAACTTTGGATTGGATTATCAGCATTGGTACTTGTTATGGGGATTGGAACCGCTGGCGCTTACGCTGCAACAGCAAACAATGATACTAACGGCAGCAGTTTTTTCGAAAAAATGCTACCCTTTTCCAAACAAATGCACCCAAACCTGTCAGAGGACCAAATCAAGCAAATGCATGACAATTGCAGCACTTCAAACGGTACGGGAAGTTCAGGAATGATGCAGAATTCTCAATATAGCAGGGGTATGATGAACTTCTAATCCGATCATGATAAGATAAGACCTCATAGAAATGAGGTCTGTCTCATTTTAACAACAAAGCAGGTGATGAAGTTCGTGAAAATTTTAGTGGTGGATGATGAAGAAAATATCCTGCAGGTCATTAAGGCTTATTTGGAAAAGAATAATTATATTGTGTACAAAGCCGATACAGGAAGAGGCGCGATTCATCTTTTTGAAAACTTACAGCCCGATCTGATCGTGCTGGATTTGATGCTTCCGGATATGACCGGAGAGGAAGTATGCAGAATGGTACGTAAATCATCGAACGTTCCGATACTCATGCTGACTGCAAAGAGCAGTGAGGACGATATGGTGAATGGGCTCATGATTGGAGCCGATGATTATATTACCAAACCATTCAGCCCAAGAGAGCTGCTCGCCCGGGTGATTAGTCTTTTAAGAAGAACCAATCAGCGGGAACAAGGGAATATGTCACTGCTGTCATATGCGCAAGGCTGTTTAACAATGGATTTGGAACGTTATGAGGTGAGAATTCACGAGGAGCCCGTATCCCTTACCCATATGGAGTTTAAGCTGCTGGAAATTTTAGCGAAGCATCCGAAGAGAGTGTTCTCACGCCTTGAACTGGTTAACCTTACCCAGGGTGATACCTTTGAAGGATTCGAGCGAACCATCGATGTTCATATCAAGAATATTAGACAAAAAATTGGCGATGACCCTAAACACCCTGTTTTTATCGGTACAGTATTTGGAGTGGGATATAAATTCTTGGTGAGTCCGGATGAGAAATAGAGGCGGATTGAGCAGAAAGCTTCTTATATCCCATGCCGGTGTGGCTCTTGCTGCGCTTCTGTCTATTGTCCTGCTTGTCAACATAGTAATGAATGTTTCGTTCAACCAATATCAGAAAAACCAGGAGCGGGCGGAAATACAAACGTTACTGGAAGTTCTAAAAGAAGCTTATAATGAGTCAACCAGCCAATGGAATACAAATGTATGGATGATGATTTCGCACCAGGCGATGGTTAGTGAATATATCGTTCGTGTATATGACAAAGACCACCAATTGATTTGGGACACTAGCCAAATGGGGATGCAAAGAGAAGTGAATTCCCAGCCTAAGCAAGACACCATTACAAAAGCAATCGTAAAAGACAATCAGCAGGTCGGGACATTGGAATTTCAACCAGTGAACGAAACATCGCAAAGCCAAAATCAGCAGTTTCTGCGAATGTTTAATACATTGTTATGGGCCGCAATGATTCTCGTTATTGCCGGGACGTATCTGTTTAGCCGCTATATGGCCAAAAGCATTAGCAAGCCTCTTTTAGAGATTAAAGATATCGCTTCGCGAATGAGAGAGGGAGATCTCACTTCCCGGGTTGAAGTTATAAATCAAAATACAGAGATTGATGACGTGGGGCGTGCGCTCAATCATTTGGCTGAAGGGTTGGAAAAGCAAGATCAGTTAAGGAAATCACTGACTGCTGATGTGGCGCATGAGCTGCGAACGCCCTTAACTACTATACAAAGCCATTTGGAAGCTTTTCAGGATGGCATATGGGAACCGACGCCGAATAAGCTTCAAGTGTGTCATGATCAAGTCCTGCGACTGGTTCGACTCATCAGTGATTTGGAAAATCTGGCTGCAGTAGAGAATCCAATGGTTCAGCTGAAGACGGAGATCGTATCTCTTAACGATATTGTTGAGATGTCGTTAAATACAGTATCCAGCCAGTTTAGGCATAAAGGACTTACAGCTGACCTGATAAGTACAAATGACGTTTGGATCACAGGGGACCGTTCGCGGCTCGTTCAGGTATTCGTAAATCTGATAAGCAATGCATTCAAATATACGAGTTCTGGAAGTATTCATATTGAAGTGTTAAAAGAGAAAGCAGAGGGCGTAGTCATCGTATCCGATACCGGAATGGGAATACCTGAAGGTGAACTTTCCTATATCTTTGAACGTTTCTACCGCGGGGAGAAATCAAGGAATCGAAAGACTGGCGGAGCCGGAATAGGACTAGCGGTTGTTAAAGCCATAGTGGATGCTCATGCCGGATCTATTCATGTTGAAAGTGAGAATAAAAAGGGAACTACTGTTTGTGTTCGTCTTCCATTAATTCGATGAAAGGATGAGAGGAAATGATGATGGGTTATGGCTCTGGGTTCGGAACATTTGGATTAGTCATCAATTTTTTACTGATCGTAGGTGTAATCTATTTGGTGATAAAATGGGTTGGGGGCAATGGGAATTCACGATTTATTGACAATACTCCAGAGAGAATCTTGGATGAACGCTTTGCAAGAGGTGAAATCACGGAGGAAGATTATTACCGGATGAAGAGCATTTTGCGGGATTGATAACATTAATGGAGATATGGCAAAAGAACAAGGAGCCCACCTCATTTGATTTATCTCCCTCCTGGTTTGTTTATAATTCTAAAAAGATCATCTTTTGGGGAAACGAGAAATATTTGCTCAGAAAGAAACTTATCCATCAAGCAATTCTAAACCGGATGTCTTTAAATGTTCACTTGATCAGCGGTGAAACGTATTGTGGTGTATGTAAGGAGCATGAATTATAACCACACATAACTCATCTACAATAAAAACATCAACATAAGCAACATACAGAGGAGGTATACAGATGGAGTGGTCTTTATTACTGTTGTTGATTTGTTCGCTAATGATGATGTTTGGGATGAAAATGTTGCATGGTCAAGGATCTTTTTCAAACGGAACAAAATCAGAGTGGAGTCTTGAGAAAGAATACAATGAGCTAAGAGTGCAGAATGAACAATTGAAAAAAATCCGCCATTTGTCTAAATAAATCATATTCTTAGAAATAAATAAACGACATGAGAAGATAATACTGAGGAGGAATTTAAGATGGATTGGTCAATACTGCTGTTGTTAATTTGTTCGTTAATGATGATATTTATGATGTTTGGGATGCGGAGGACGCATGGTCAAGTTGGAGGCTCTAATCAGTCACAATCAGATTGGAGTCTTCATCAAGACTATAATGAGATAAAAGTGCAAAACGAACAATTGAAAAAAGAAATCGGAAAGTTATCCATTAACTAAGTGTACTATCCTAGTGTCTAAATTATATCTTCAATACAAAGGCATAAAAATGTACAGGAACTAGAATGTATGGTAGGTGAGAATAGTGTTTAAACATCGAGTGTTAATTGTAGATAATACAGGGCTACGAGAAATTCGATCCGCTTTTACTTATTGGGTCAATAATAGAAGCAACTACGGGTCAGGAAGCGCTGGCGATGATAAAAAATCATCCCTTTGATATTATCCTATTGGATGCCAGAATACCGGATATGGATGGATGCCAAGTATGCCAAATACTTAGAGAAACAGACACTATACCGATTCTTATGCTCTCATCGTGTACAGAACTCAAGAATAAAGTTCGTTGTTTTCGGATCGGTGCGGATGATTTCTTAACCAAATCTTTTGATTTGGAAGAATTGTTAGCCCGAATGAATGCTTTATTACGCCGGGTAGCGATGACACAAACTTCCTTTTCAATGGCAAATACGTTGAATTTCTCGAGGATAAAGCTACACTTTAATCTTAGAGAGATTCAAATAGATGAGACTGTTGTATCACTAACTGAAAAGGAGATGGAGTTACTCGCTACCCTTGCTAAGAACAGTCAATTCGTATCTACCAGAGATGAACTGATAGATAGTATATTCGGATACGATGGGGGGACACGTGTTATAGATTCTCATATTAAAAATATATGTAAGAAACTGAAAAGTGCGGGTTTAGAATATAACCCTATACAAACAATAAGAGGAGTTGGATACAAGTTCTTAGTTTTCACTGAGAACGAGTAGTGAAAAAATCACATTAAGCCGGGCTGAATAATGAGTTATCTTAATTAAAAAGGTCTAAGAAAAGAGGGGCATGCTTCGGCAGCTCCTCTTTTTGCTATATCAATTGGAAATGTTAGTAACTCAACTTGAGTAAAAATACATAAAACAGGGCATCCCTAATGAAAAATGAAATGAAGTAGGTGAGAGCATATTGGTATAAAAAAATAGTTATTACGATTGCCCTCTTTATTATGGTATTTCATCCGTCTGATACAGTTCACGGACAATAGAGGTACCGGCGAAAGTCGCTTTTATTCGGAACGGCAACGTAGGGTGTATGTAAATGGTACGGAGAGCCAGGTATCTAGTTCGGGGAAGGCTTTGAGCCTAGATTGGTCCGCTGATGGAGTGTTACTTTCCTATGTTGAAGAAGATGGAGAAAATCCGCCTCAGCAGAGCGTTAAGATCTATGATGTTAGCACCAAAAAAACAATAAAAATCTATAAAGGGTATTTGTCGAGGTGGACTCCCCACGGTAGTATTCTTGCCTATAAATACAGTACTGTGCTCAATGTTTCAGACTTGAAGAAGTTTAATAACGCTGCAATTGGAGTAGATGAATATGTCTGGATTCCTGACGGCAGCGGATTTATTCTATCAAAAAATGGCGACCTCACACCGGAAGGTTGAATGGGAGCGACGCTTTATAAGAAGATACTGCCGAAGAATTGGGCGGGGGCGAGCTCTTTGGAGAACGTCGAAAAATTTTATAGGCTATCGAATGAGATATCAAATAACGGTTCAAAAATCATTGCGGTCAATCCCAGTGATTTTTCTTTCTCGCGGAGCGGCAGCTGGCTTTCATTTGTTGTATCACCAACAGCATCCTGGTCTATGGACAGCAATATGGTTTGCGCGATCTCATCCGATGGTCGTCATTTTGAAGTATTGGATGAAATCATTTTAGAAGTCGGACGTCCGAAATGGGCACCTTCGAAAGACAGCTTAGCGTATATTGCAGGTGGGGGAAGACTTGTGTTTGGGTTTAAGGAGAAAGATTTAATGACGAAGGAATTCCCTACATTTACAACTTATACACCGGAGAATTACGCCGACTTGGATTTTGCTTGGAAGGACGACGATACGATTTACGTCTCTCGGGTTAAAGAAGCGGAATGGTCAAATGATTTTTCTAAACTCCCTTTGCCAGCTTTATATATTGTGGATACCGTATCAGGCGAACAAACCACCAAGGTTACAATTCCACCAGAAGGATATGGCGATTACGGTCCCGACTACATTCATTCCGTCGATAAATTGATTTGGATACGAAAATACCATTATACAGACACGAATATCTGGATTTCCAATCCTGGCGGAAGTGACGCATACCTATGGCTGAAAAGTGCCGCCTCGCCGGTAATTTATCATCGTCGAAAGGATTCCTAACAGTAATTTCATTCAACTAACGGAAAGATTAGATGAATAAACTAGCGGCAGTTTAAGAGTTTTTCTCGTGCTGTTTTTTTACTGGTGTCCATCTAATTTCAGGAAGAGTTTCCGCTTGTGTACCTAGTGGTTCTTCCGGATTCGGACCGGGTCTCTGGCCGCCGGACGTCCAACTGTATGCCAAAAACAGTTCATGCTCAGGCTACTTTTATTTTCTCTTAATAGTGTCGGTCGCATTACGGATACCTTCCTCTAGGTTATCAGTCTATAACTTATTTATCAAAGGCTGACGATTTCTTAGCTCCAAAACCTTGTAGAATCAACGATTCCAGTCTAAACTATATTTTCTTCATATATCTGAGTGGAAAATAGGGTTAGTGATGAGAGATAAGATGACAGAACAAAATGAATTTTTATTTGCTGTAGGCAAATTTTGTCAGTAAGTTGAGCGACGAAATGTACTAGAAATAAGTCCATAAAAATCACATTCTTTCAACATTGAGTCCACACATAATCCTTCTACAATGGAAATGATAAAAGAGAGCTTTTTATAAAGGAAGTAAACCAATGGTTTTATTTTGGTTACCGTTATTGATTCTCTAAATTTGTTGATATGAGTTAGTTCTTACAATTTTATTCGTTGCTTTCTTTTCATTCCGAACATCATAACTACCATTGAGTATGATGACTAATCATCGAGTATTAATTATTCATAGTGACCGAAATATCAGAAATTTGCTTCGGATTTTTTTATTGGAAAAAGGATTTTCGATAAAGGTAGCAGCAACGTGTAGTTATGCGTTAACTATGGTGAAAAAGCATTCTTTTAATATCATCCTATTGGATGACTTATTGCCGGATATAGAAGAATCCCATGTTCTCGAAATCGTTAAAGATACTAAATGGATACCACTCCTTGAGCTTTCTGCGGGCAAAGCAACATTGGATAAAGTGGGTTGTTTTGGGGTGGACAGTTACTTGGTCAATCCTTTTCATTTACAGGAAAGTTAAGCCGAATGAATTCTTTATTGAGCAGATCAACCCTAATACAAGCTTCACAAGTTCCTCTAACAGAATTACATGTTATGGATTCGTCGGATATGAAAATACGATTAGATGATAACGAGCTTTATATGCAGGGAACATCCATTCCTTTAACTAAAAAAGAGACTGTATTACTTGTTACACTTGCAAAGAGTAAACAACGTGTATTTACCCGTAAAGAATTGGTAGAGGAAATGTTTGGAATTGATTATAGGGGAGGATACCGAATTGTTTATACCCATATAAAAAACATACGAAAAAAACTTAACAGTGCAGGTTTGGAATATAGTCCTTAACAAACCATACGGGGAGTGGGATATAAGTTCCTTGTTTCTAGAGAGGACGAATAATGAACTCATGGGTCTAAAGGATTTGTAATGTTCTTTATAACTGTTTGATAATCCATTCTTTCTAAAGCTTTCAGGGAAGAAATATTAAAAGGCGGGTTGATATGAAATTATCGCGAAAGCTAATGCTCTTTATTTCCACCGTTACTTTGCTACTGACGATTTCACAAGGTACATACGCTATTCTTGGAATGGAATCTCAAATAGAACATATTGCTTCGCAAAAAATGATATCCAACAGTTCAATGGCGATGGCATTGATTAATGAGAAATTCCCAGGTGAATGGATATTAAAAGAAGGAAAGTTGTATTAAGGGGACCTTATCATTGATGGTAGCGATGTAGTGACGGATTCCATAGGGAGCTTAACAGGAGACGAAATTATTATATTCAAAGGAAATAAGAGTGTAGCTATATCAGGCGAGATGGAACAGGGTGAAGCAATGCTACCTGAAATCCAACTGCTATGAACGAATTTGTCAATTCCCCTGTATTCCCCTTTTAACCAAGGTGTTTTCAATCCTTTGGGCATAGAGACAAAACCTGATGCCATCTATATGAGCCGCAAGACAATGACGAACATCCGCCAGAATCTGTTCTGGGCTCTTGGTTACAATACACTGGGGATTCCTATTGCTGCTATCGGTCTCTTGGCTCCTTGGGTCGCAGGAGCAGCTATGGCACTAAGTTCTGTATCCGTAGTTCTAAATGCCCTTCGCTTACAACGAGTAAAACTATAATGATTTAGCGATACAGAAATCCTTTACAAAAACAAAAGTTTGTGACACCTACATTCGATGTTTTCTATAAAAAAAGACTTCGAAGTATATCTTCGAAGTCTTTTTGCAATCTTTCTTTATTACTGATTCATACCAGCCATTCCGCTTACAATCTCAGGATTAACCATCCCAAAGATCATGGCGATGTGTGCAACAACGAGAAACCCGCTGACGAGAATAAAGTGAAGCTTGAGCTTTCCTTCTTCCGAACGTTTACGGCCGATAAGCCCAAGCTCCAAAAGAGCCAGAGGCAGCAGGAAGAATACGCCACTGAGGTAAAATCCAACCGCGACTACGTCTACCCAGGAATGCCACTCTCCATTTACGGTCAGAGGGACAAAAGCTGTCGGGAAGAGATACAAGAAAACTCCTGTAAAGTAGAGACCGGCCAAAATACTGCAGATTCGGTTAAACGCCTTTAATCCACCCTGGACGTTTTTGTTGAAAAGGATAAAGAACTCGGTTACTGTAATAGTCTCAGCAAAAATGACGGGGATTGCCATAAAGATGATCAGATTCCACGGCTGGCTGTCCATAAGAAGGGACATGTAATGAGTCATGTTCATTGATTAATTCCCTCCATTTATATAATTACTGCAAGAGTTATCATATGTGGAAAGTTTGTAGAAGAGATTGGAGAAGGAGTATCAATAGATGGAAAATAGAGTTGAAGATATAGAGTATAGAATTCGTTTAGAAGATAGGTATACTACGTGGATTGAAAGTGAAGGGGAAGTATGGAATACCTAGGAGTGGATTCAGAATTACTCATGCGGTGGCTGATGGTATGGGGAGCCTGGGCAGTCCTCATAAGTTTATTGATAAATGTGGTCATAAGTGTTGTAGGAATCATTCCATCAGTGGCACTAACGACTGTGAATATGTTAGTCTTTGGTGTGGTTCCCGGGTTTCTTCTCTCTTGGATCGGAGAAGTTTTAGGGGCAGCCGTCTCTTATCTTCTTTATCGCAAAGGTACCTTAACTTATAAGGAGAAATATCGTCCGAATAAAACCATCAAATGGCAGTCCCAGATTCAATCATTAAGTCCGAAGCGTCAGTTTTTTAGCATAATAATTGTCCGATCAGCGCCGTTAATTCCTTCATCATTAGTCACTCTAATCTGCGTTATTTCCAAAGTAGGCTTTTCAAGTTTTATAGTTGCTTCTGCGATAGGTAAAATACCATCGTTGCTACTTGAGACACTCATTGGCTATGGATATGTTAATCTAATGGACACTAAATTCAAGTTAATGATTACAATTTTGTTTCTTTTATTGAGCACCATTATTTTTTATCTTGATAGAAAGAAAAAGGGATAATGCATGGACAATAGAAAAATAGTTACTTATATAAATAGGGTTTTTGCGTAATTAAAGCTCGAAAATCTGCATTATACACTAAAAAAGTGTAGAAACTATGTAGTTTAAAAATAAAAGTATAAAATTTGTGAAAGCATTGACAGGCGATTTCTTGATATATTAAAGTGTAATTAGTTACAAAATATTAACCAACTGCCGAATTTCGTATTGAAAACGGGGGAACCATTCCGGGTGAATTATTCTTGTGAGCAAGAGAATATAGGGAACCTTTAACCGAACCCTCAGCTAACTCCGTAGGCATTGAAGGGAGAACAAGGTTCTGAAGAAAGTCATTTTATCTTTACTAGGAGCTGCAGTTATTTTCACAACAGCTGTACCAAGTACTTTTGCAAGTGAGGTAAAACTGGAGAGTGAAGTGAATCAGGTACTCGGGACACCTTATTTATGGGGTGGAACCACTAAGGCAGGATTCGATTGTTCCGGATTCATCCTGTATGTACTAAAAAAGTTTAATGTGGATGATCTTCCACGCACTTCCCAGTCACAAGCTAAAGTAGGGACACCCGTTGCAAAAGAGAACTTACGATCAGGAGATTTGGTGTTTTTTAATACCTTTGGTAATGGTATCTCCCATGCCGGAATTTACTTAGGCGACGATCAATTCGCCCACTCCTCAAGCAGCAAGGGAGTAAGCATAAGCAAGTTGTCCGAAAGATACTACAAAGATCGTTATGTTACGGCTCGGCGTGTAGTAGATAAAGAGAGTTATCTTAGTATGGTTAATTAAGTAATAGGTGAGGGGGTATCCAGCAGCCATATATGGCTGCAGGATACCCCTAGTTTTTTAGAAGATCCCAGAACGGTCTGTTTTCTCATTTCCCTAATCCCACAGATTCCTCCTCAACATACAAAGGAGTCCCCTATATATCATGGGGACTCCTTTGTATGTTGGTCACTAATATCTTTTCAAATGGATATAATCATATGTTTGCTCTAGGGTATGTATGTGATGTTCTTATAACCTAATATCAATAGTTTGCCCACGATATTCGTCCAGTATATTTGCCTTTGGGTTTTGAATGGGTTCTTTAGCATGCTCGTGATTGGTGATTTTTTTGTCTCCTGTTCCCGTATGCATTCCATCCATTCCACAGTTCTTTGGCATATTAGCTGAACCTGATAATCCACTTAACCCATTCATATAATATTCCTCCTAGTAGTATAATTCAACTCTTTAATACCCTCTCATGGTAACACTTAAATGTACATTTTATATGTGGTAGGTGAGTAGAAGCCCAATTTCTTTTGGTTGGACAACTTGGAAGAAGTCTACACTCTCACTCGGATTCGTTAATTATTTTTAAAAAGAACATCATATCTTCATACTTTCTCCAAAATGTATTGCTATACTGTGAGGAGATTAAGAATGAAGGTATTGAAAAAAGGTGTATTAACAGCTACATTATCTGTAGCTTTTTTAACATTAACAATCACCAGTCCAGCTGCTTTAACGCCAGCGACACAAGCGGCACAAGCGGTAAAAGTAACTTCAATTGCAGTCAAAGGCCCTTCTAATCCTTTAAGGCCATCTGAAACCTTTCAGCTGAAGCCCACCGCGGTGACCTCACCCAAAGGCGGGAAAATAAAGATAACCTATTCTTCAAGTAATTCTAAAGTAGCAACGGTAAATGCAAGTGGATTAGTGACAGCGGTTGCTTCAGGAAAGGCTACCATTAATGTAAATTCAGGCGGCAAAAAAACATCTGTAGTAATAAATGTGGTAACTTCTGATCACAAACACTGATGCTTAACAAGAGAATTATGAGCATGATGCCAGTAAAATTATAAACTGAATCCCAGCAGTTCCTGATCCCTGGAAATAGATTGGCCAGAGCAAAAGATGTAATATTAAACGGCACTAAATGTAAAAAGGAAGGTAGTAAATTTCATGAATAAAAAAGTATTTATGTCCACGGCTATAGCGATAACTTTGATTGGTGTAGCTTTGGGCACCTATACAATCGCTGACAGGGGAAAAACTGAGCCGATTGGTGAAAAGCTAGCCCAAACAAACGATATTAAAAAATTGGTGAATGACTACAGCATGGGTAATGCCAAAGCCAAATCGGCTTCGATTACATCAAATCAGCTGACAGTGACAACGGATAATGATCAAAAATTGACCTACGGCCTGCCGAGGGATGAGTTTTTCGTTTCAATTGCGCCTTACGTTAGCCAAACACATCCCTGTGCCATACATAACCTGGCTGGGTGTCAGGGAGAAATGGCGAATACATCATTTAATGTCACCGTAACCGACCACAATAACAAAGTGGTAATAAAGGATGTTATTAAATCCCATGACAATGGTTTTATTGATCTCTGGCTACCGCGAGACCAAACGTTTCACGTAACGATTGATTACGATGATAAGAACAGCACCTCTTCCTTCACAACATCGGAAGGGGACAATACTTGTATCACTACGATGCAGTTATCGTAAAATCTACAAGTGGATAGGACTCCGGAACTCTAAAAATAGGGCGCTCCAGTAGCCACTTGGCTTGGGAGCACCCCTTTGGACTTTTGGGAACCGATAATATTTCATTCGCACCGTCTGCAACACTATCTGATTATATTGGAGATCACCAGACGCTGATCAATTTCCTGAATTAATTAAAAAAATCAATTCTTACATAAGCGTGAATAAAAAGGACAATCCTGATTAAGGGGGGATGCTTAGGAGGTGCAGTTTTCATGTCCCCTTACACAATTCTTTTAAAAGATTTTTTCGTAACTTATCAATAGAAGGGGTAGCCACATTACTCTTTTTGATTAGCATATCAAATTCTTCCTGAAGGCAGATCATCTCGGGTTTTGCTGCGGCTGTATGCTTTGCCATGGCTGTTTCAGCAAACTTTGTGCCCATGATAATTTTAAAAATTGGGGCAATCATAAAAACGGGAAGTTTTAAATAGTGAAGTTTTGAAGGTGTGATTTTAATGCCTAATTTAGTCAACACAGCAAAGCCTTCTTTTATCCCCAGAACCATTAATTTAATATCTGCATATGATTTTGCCAAAGCAAAATTATTACTATTATATTTATAAAGAGCGTTACCGATACTTGTAACCATTGCCACATGCGTTTTCTGCCACATATCCATGTTACTAGTTACAACTGATGAAATACCGGCATTGTTAAAAATATCTACTATTTTTTGTAGCCTTTCGGTTTTTTGGCGACTGTATTCTGAAAATGTAGTGGTCTGAAAAGCCCGCATGAATCCCTTGCCGATAAAGTAATGTACCCGGCCGTCTACACGTTCTCCTCCTGCGGACGGAAATCCTAGCATCAGGCGGTCACTACCCACTGCATGAACCCATTCGTCATAACCAGATGCTGTATTGACTACAAAGACAATATTTTTTGATTTATTTTGAGAAAGTATCGGCAATACACTGACTATCTGTGTTTTTTGCATTACTACGATTATGTAATCGAAAATATTGTCTGGCAACAGATGTTCAATCAAATTTACCTTTGCAATTTCTTCTCGGTTGTTGCCTGAATTCACGAGAATCATCCCGTTTTTTTTCAGGTCAACAAGTCTTGTCCTCCTTGCAAGGACAGTGATATCATATCCTGACAACGCAAGTCTCCCAGCGAAAATACTCCCGATTGTGCCTGCACCATAAATAAGAATTTTCAAGTGATCTCTCCTCTAAAAGTAATTAGTAATACCAAAGAAATAATATCAGCATATAGGACTCGCTGGTAAAGTATCACTGATCGAATTGGCCAATGTGCTTAACCTGGATAAAAGTACAATGAGCAGGACTGTAAATAATCTTGTAACCGATGATTGGGTTGAACGGATTACGGACCCAGAAAATCGACGTTATGTCCAACTAAGGCTAACAAAAAAAGGGTGGATACTCCATGAGAATATAAATTCCGTACTTCATTCGTATTTCGGGAGTGTAATGAATGATATTCCGGAGAACAAACGAACACAGGTTGTAGAGAGTCTGGAACTATTAATTAATGCGATAAATAAGAATAACTGCTGTTAGCCATTCGATGGGAACTTATATTTATTATTGGAGGTTCACCTACAATCTGCATAAAAAGTTGATCTATTTCATTGTTAAAGATCAACTTTTTATTGCACTGTGATAAAGTGAGAAGAGACACATTGTAGGGAGATTAATGACATTAATGTGGGCACTTTAATGTCATTTTTGTCGGATGACAAGAGTATGTTCCGCATAGAACCCGCATAAATTGCGGTTTATTTTTTTTTACGGTACTGATTGCCGAAATAGGCCAAGAATGTGTTCCGTTAGCCGATATAATTATGTTAGAGGACAGGACATGTAATCTAAGAACCGTATGTGCTTATCAACTTTAACTTAAGTTTTATTATAATCCATTCATCTGAGAAGCGAAGCTCTTTTCCTTAAATAATTGGTGTATCATCGGCTAAAAAAGCCAAACCTTCTATCCAAAAGCCGCCACAATTTAAGGTTTGCCAACCTGCTTGTTCGGATCGGTACAATAACACATGCATATAGACGTATAAACGCCTCTACCCTGCCGACATGCCAGTTCTGATCCACTTCTGAGGTTTATAGTTATTGCGTGTTAGCGATATGCATCCTACAATGAGGATCCTGAATTCTTAAGGACAGAGATAAGAATGGATCTCAGTTAGCGGTGGATTCAATTTATGGACAATGCCATTCCAGAGGCTCAGAAAAGTTTAGAAAACCGACCTTTTCCGGCGTTCTTGAATGTCAATTGGTGCCCACTCAAGATTTGTTTTATTGCATAGTTTATTGTATCCTTGGTCTTTTACCCTGAGGAACAGCTAAATCACAAGTTCGGATGACGAGTTTGGATACTTCAGAGTAACCCAAGCGATATATAGGCCAATTACAGCAGCCATTAGCAGGAGTATCGCAGAAATTAAGGCTAGCTTATCTAACTCTCTGGGGGAGACTGGAGGTTTGGAATTCCTTTTTTTATTTTGCATCGCACACTCCTCCTTTAAAAGAAAGTAACTCATACTGTATGTTATGAAAAAGGGGATATTCTGTTCGAAAATTAGGTTGAACACCAAGTTAATCCTTGAAGGAGAAATGATCTATGCGTAATTCTGTGGCTTCACCCCGTAAAAGGAGTCGGGAAATGTGCAAAAAAAAGGCGGAAACACTGGTGAAATCTATACAAATTAGTCCCCTTAATTTAACCAAAAAGGATTTTGCGGAATTGGATGCATTTCTCAGCCGTTTCTTCCTGCTAAACCCTAAAATGTTCACGGATTTATCTGAAGAAAACCTTAAGAAATTGCAGTTTCTTCTTGAAAGAATTAACTCGAGCATTCAGAAGCTTGATATTCAAAATACTCACATCTCCAGGTTCGTGTCCGACTGTCAGAGTCTATTAACCCAATATGCTAAAAAGTAAAAGCTGGGGGGATCTCGTTTGTATGAAAAAATCGATTAAATTTCCGAAAAGTGAAAAATTAACAATCGCACAAGTGATTTCGAACTATCCAAATGCACAGCCATTACCTTCCATCAAAGGAGGGACTGGAAAAATTGTTTATGAGCTGACGGAAGAACTGGTTAGACGAGGGCATAAGGTCTATTTATTTGCAGCTCTAGGGAGCAGGAGCAAGGCAAAGCTTATCCCCTATCCTAAGGGGCTCTGAGCGAGTTGACATTATCCATGACCATACTTTTCGTTCCGCTCTCGGCGTAACTAATCCTAAAATCCCAACGGTATGCACTGTGCATATCCCGGTCAAACGGCGGATTAAATACCCTGTATACGTAAGTAAACGTGCCCGCCATCTGATGGGGAACAACAAAGGCTTCTGCGTATATAATGGGATTAATACGCGTGAATATGAATTTAGCACAGAGAAACATTTATATCTGTTGTATATAGGTAGGATTATTCGGAATAAGGGTGTTTTGCAAGCTATACAAGTTGCCGAAAAGACTGGAAGCCGTTTTTGACCATATCTGCGATGACGAGTGCGTCTTTGCGGTCGCTTTTTGATGGGGTATTGTCGCGATTTTCTTTGTTCTTTTTAACGAGGTGTGGATTCACGAGAACAGCTTCAATTCCTTGGTCTGAGAGCCAGCGAGCCAGGCTCAGCCAGTAATGTCCGGTGGGTTCCATACCCACAATGATTTTGCTCAGCTTGTAAGACTTGAGCAGATCTTGAATCCAGCGTCGGAACAGGCGAAAGCCCTCGTCATGGCTGCCGAACTCAAGCGGCGATCCCAAAGCAATTCCCCGATAGCTCACTGCGCGAGCGACATGCGTCTGCTGGGCAATATCTACACCGACAACCAGATGCAAAGAGGAAATGTTTTCAATGAGTTGATTTTGCTTGTCCTGAGTTTTAAACTTCATAGTAGAGCGACCTCCTAAATGGTGAGATTAAAAGGGCTGTAGACCCGTATCCAACTCTCATGTTACAGAGGCGCTCTTTTTTGTTCAAACTCCAAATTATTCAGTTTACAGGAATTCTAACGGGAAACGATAGCTCAATAACGACACAAAGGCAGCCAGTCAATGGATCGGCTGCTCGACGAATGTCAGTACAGTTGGTATGCCGAAGACATTGCAATCCAGCTCTATTACTTGCTGTATGTATTCGGGGAAGATTCGAAGTCCGAACGGAAGGTGCAGTACGAACTTTTCATTAAACATTTCGAGCAAGGTTATACAGAGGATGGCCGTCATATGCCTGAAGGCTGGAAGGATCAGCTTGGGCTCTTCCTTAGACTACGCGAAATTATCGTTTTCGTCGGTATGCACCAAAGCTGGGATTTGAGTCAACCAGACGACTGGACACGCGATTTTTTGCGAGATAGTAGAATGCGAATTACAAAAGGAGTTTCGTTGATCGACGAATTTTGAACAACTAAAATGGAAGATATTATTCAACTCCCTCGAAATGATTTAATTATCTCACTCAGGCTCATGAATTCGCAGGATTTCTCCTTAATCAATGTGCGAAAGATGAAAGATTAGAAGAAGCAGGTGGCCGAGAAGACATAGAAGGGCATACGGAAACAGAGGTATTAATTTAATACCCATATCATTCCATATATGCACGTCTCCATTTCGCCTTAGTGATTCTCACTCCCATGTCTCAACGGGTCACAAGCCCTTTCATTCCTTCGTCACATCTAACTAAGGGGTGGAGGTCGGTCTTTCTAACGGAACGGGTCCGAGCCCTTTTGTTGAACGTCTCCCGATACTCCGTGCTATTTTATCCTGCGAATACATGAACCGGTGAGGATCAATTGGCTTTATGCTGCGTGTAGGAAAACTCTAGTCGAGTCATAAGTTTTGCCGCTTTTAGCAAGACAGACAAGCATACGTGCAACTTTCCCAATCAATTTCATAATCGATTTCATCTTCTTTACCTTCTTTTCCTTAACATTGTAGTGGTGCAAAGCCCGAACTTCCGAGTTGGTCATAACCATACACATTGTCATGAGATAGAGGAAATGACGTAGACGGGGGCGTCCGCGTTTGCTAAGCACCATTTTTCCTCGCCACTTCCCAGAACTTGCTTCAGCTAGGTTTAGACCGGCATGGCGTAGTAGAGCATTTCCGTGCGCATAACCACTTAGATCGCCAGCCTCGCCCAGAACGCCTGCTAAGCTGGTAGCATTCAGACCTGGTATTTCAAGCAGTTTTTGTGCATAAGGAATACGCTCGAGTATAATGTGGACTTCGTGCTCGATCTGTTCAAGTTGTCGCTGAGCTAAGTCATACTCTTCTAAGAGTTGCTTTAAATGAAGTTTGTAGGCTTGAAGTGCGTGCGTGGCACCCACACTGCATTTCGCAAGTGCAATAAGTTGCTCTGCTCGTTTGACGCCAGCATGACGTTTCACATATTTCTTCCAGCCAGTAAGAACTTGTTCAGTGGATAAAGGGCTGATTTCCTTCGGCAATGGGAAGAGCCTGAGTGTAGCGATGGCACTGGTGCAAGTAAGAATCTTAAATACCTGACGCAGTTCAGGAAAGACAATATCTACCCAGCGATGAATTTGGTTTACAGCACTGTTGAGACGTTTGGTCACCGTTTCTCGATTCGCCATAAGAATACGGAGTTCTTCGTAAGATTCTGCAAGAAATCGAACTGGAGAATAATATCCATTTTTAATCATATCTGCGATGACCAACGCGTCTTTATGATCGCTTTTAGATGGCGTATTGTCGCGGTTTTCTTTGTTCTTTTTAACAAGATGGGGATTAACAAGCACAGCTTCAATGCCTTGCGAAGACAGCCAGCGAGCCAAGCTTAACCAGTAATGACCTGTGGGCTCCATACCGACAATGACTTTATGAAGCTTGTTCGATTGTAATAAATCTTGGATCCAGCATTTGAGTAGATTGAAGCCTTCTAAATGGTTGCTGAATTTCAGGGATGTACCGAGTGCAATCCCTCGAAAGCTTACAGCTCTGGCAACATGGACTTCCTGAGCAATATCTACACCGACGACAAGGTGATGAACGGTAATGTTTTCAATAAGTTGATTTTGTTTTTCTTGTGTTTTAAACTTCATAGTAGAGCGACCTCCTGATGGGATTTTTGAGGCAATGACCTCGTGCGTAACCCCATCTTACTGAGGCGCTCTTTTTTATTCAAACTCCAAATTTTTCGTTTTACAGGAATTCTAACGGGAAACGTTAGCTCAATAAAAACAAGAAGACAGCAGATCTCAACGTGATCGGCTGCTTTTGTTAATCAAACGGGCAGGTTAGTTTAAAAGTTTCGCGAATACCCTACATATGAAATTATTCATAGAGTAAGATATTTTATCCTTCACGAATTTTATGCTGAGTGACGAGTGCCAAACCATGTGGACGCTGGGTGTGCAGCGGATTCCGGCTCAGGAAGAGGTGCTGAACCGTCTAGCTGCCTCTGCTGCGCCTAACAAAAAGATGATTTTGTCGCTTTTGGATCAAACACAACCTATGCCAACGCACCCCTTCATGATCTATGTATGGGAGGCCCTGAACGCAGGTCTGACCGAGCTGAGCTTGAGCAATCCTGAACAAGCATTGAAAAAAATAGAACAGACCCTTCAAGCATCTTGGGGCGCATTTAAAAGCTAATAAGAGACGGGGAGAAGCCAAATGAAAACAACGATATTCAGCCAAATTTCGATCGACGGAAAGCTCACTATGGGAGCAGGTAATTCGAGTAAGGAGCTTTTTTCTTTGTTTTCCAATGAGGATATGGAATTCATCCATCTATTTCGGGGGAATGTGCAGGGCATTATGGTTGGCAAAAATACAATTTTAACGGACAATCCCTTTCTTACTAATCGGTATGAGGAGAATAAAAATCCAATCCGTATCATTCCAACAACGACCTTCCAAATCACTATACTCTACAGGAAATGACACGCCAAGACTTTATAGAGTATGTAGATTTTCTTAAAAGGAATCCAATGGGAGGGAAAAGCCCATCACAATACCATAATCAACCCCCTAGCGATTATGGTATTTGGTCGATGATTGCAAATATTGAAAATTTCATAACCTATCTGCAACGATATGGATGGGAAGAAGCACCTCTGAAACCCTCAAGGTCGTTGATTTATCAAGAAGATAGACCAAAATTAGAGAAAAAAAAGATCACCGAATATAACTATTTAAATGATAATATTTGGGAACAAATAACCAACAAAATTCATTTATTAGATCCTCAATATGTGGCCTATCGTTATTTTATTGGAGGCGACTGGATTTCATTTAGTTGATCTTCTTACACTTAAACTAGACTGCTTGCAAAAAAGAGACGATGGGTATTGGATTGTTTCAGAGCGAGATAAAATCAAATCAGTTCCAATAAGTGAAGATATTTATAGCATGGTGAAAGCACAAAAGATATTTATTCATGAAAAATTTTCAGAAGAAGAAAACCCCGAACACTTCTTGTTTCTGAGATATAAGGGAAAAATGAAAGATCGTGGCAGAACATATTTGCAACCTTCTCTTATACGTCAACTGAATATTTTTGCTGAGCAGCAACAAATTATAGACCTGAACGGTAAAATATTTCGGTTTGGAGCGTCACCATTTCGCCACCGTTTTGGTATAAAAAAAATCAGTAATGGGGCCAGTATCCTAGATGTACAAAAACTATTGTCAAATGTAACTCCAGAAATGGCTGTTATTTATGCCAAGATCCACGATCATAATTTACAAGTTATTTGGGAACATTCTCATGAGTATGGGGCTGTACGCCTAGACCCGATAACCGGTGAGGTCATCCAGACTAAAATCCTTGATCAGGCCTATGAAAATAATGTAGATATCGATTGGTTAAAGAGAAATCTAACTGAAATCAGACTTGAACAAGGTTATTGTATTAAATCCCCTCGTACCCATTGTCAATTTTTGAGTCAAACTCATGAACAGCCCTGTATAATGTTTAAGTGCTCAAGCTTTTACATCGATTCTTCTTTTCTTCCTTATTACGATCAACAGATTTCCATGATTAATCAACAAATTGAAGAGGGAAGTATGCACGGGAGATCTCGTTTAGTCGAAATATTGAAGGGAAAGTTAGAAAAATTCGTTGAAATAAGAGAAAAAATTAACACTCAAAGTAAGGTGGAGCAGTCTGATGAGTATGAATCAAGTGGATAGTCCCTTGAAGGGATTCGAATCGTCTTGGTCTATCATTGAAAAGATCAAGAAAGCAAATGTTGTAAACTCACGGCAACTGTTGCAGAGATATGGACCAGAGCTTCCAATAACAGGCGGTTCTATTATTAGTAAAAAATATTTAAGTTTATGGACTTTTGAAGGATTCGATCACCAAAAACTTACTCAAGCACTAGGGTATTCATTAAGTGACCATACCGAGGGCATAAAAAAAAGATTAACTCAGATGTTTCCAACCTACATCAAGTCAGAATCCCTGTTTAGAGACACTCTTCATTTTTGCAAAGAATGCATGAAACTGAATTATCATAGCTTGTTGCATCAATTCAAATTTATAGAAACTTGTCCGTTTCATCTGTGTGCCTTAGACAGCGAATGTCCATCTTGTAAGAAATCCATCCCCTATTTATTACCCCGACATGAGTACGAATCGGGGTTTATTTGCAATTGTGAAGAATGCATAAATAATCAAGATGTCCAACAGCATTTAGTAGCTAGTCGTACCTTAAAAGATCCTAATGTTATCGCATGGTTAAGCCTAACAGAAGAAAATATAGAATGTCTTCAAAAAACAGTGATCTTCAGACCTTTTTTAGTGTCGAATTTAAACTAGATGGAAGAAATGATAAACCTTGTACAAGTAAATACTGACGAAGTTCACTACTCATCAATTTTTGATTTGAATATTGATGTACCCAATAGAGATACTGTGGAAATGAACTATAAAGATATTTATTTATCGCTTGCAAAAACACTAGAAGCATTTGAAAAACACCTTTTGTGTACTACCCTAAAAAAACATCAACATTGTATAAAGAGATTTGTTGGTATGTACAAGAGAAGAGATGAAAAGTTCCCACCTATTTGTCCCTACGCCTATGCTTACGTGTTTTGGAAAGAGAGTGTTTACCATATCAACCCTTTTATAAATGAGGGGAAGAGATATACTCATAAAAATATAAAACCTTTTGATCTTCCATTTCATTTTTTTGAAGAAGGCTTTAAGGAGCTATTGATGGTCTTTAATCGCAGTGATTATCGGATGATGAAGTGGATATTAAATCACTTATTATGGGAAGTAGCTAGTAAACATTTCAATAAAATGGCTAACAATCGCTAATCAGTATGCCAAATTACAGATTAGACCTTTAATTGATACCTCATACAAAGAAACTGACACAATGATCTTGTTTAATCTAAAGAAGAAAAAAATGCTGAAATATACTAATGATGAAACGCTTATGATCACAACATATTGTCCCTTCGAAAGTAAACCTACATTTGATCCTGAAGAGATTTCCTTTCTCCCAATGCGGTTGGCAATGTCAAAAGGAATGAGTGAAGAGAAGAAAGCAGCAGAAAAATACTTACAGGGATTGAGAATTCTCACTACGATTAGATAATCAATTTGAAGGTATCATCGTAAAACTCATTTCTGAAATCCCAATAATACAGTTTGTTTCAAAAGAAATATAAAGTTAACAAAGGCTTTTCTACATATTACTACGGATCAGACTACGTATTTACCTTTTGTAATTCGTCCAAGTGCGGTTCACTTATTATTTAGACCCTGGGCAAGAACTTAATCCCTTTTCCAAAAAAAGACGAGAATACATGCCATAAATTCATTTTTTAAGATGTTAAATTGAGAGAATAGTTAGGAAATGGTTACACTAAGAGATACTCGGCAAATTGTAAGTACATCAAACCTTTTTTTTACAACAGTTTCTCCATAATCATCACGTCTATAAATTCCCCATCCATAACACCTTGCTTCTCAAAAATGCCAACCTGTCGATAATCCATCTTTAGATATAATCTTTGGCCCCCTTGATTGAATGGGAAGGTGAAGAGAACGATTTTATGAAATTCATTTTCTTTTGCTATCTGCTCTAAGGACTTCAATAGAGAGCTGCCGATACCTTGCCCACGAAACCTGCGATCAATATAAATAGAAAGATCAGCTACGCCCCTATAGGCGCATCGTTGTGAATAGGGGTTAAGAGAGGCCCAACCAAGCACTTCTCCTTCTCTTTCCGCTACAACAACGCTAAAACGTCCCTGGTGATCTTGGAACCATGCTTCCATATAAGACGAATCTTTGGACTCGGTTTCCAATGTAGCAATCCGATCCTCAATACCCTGATTATAAATGCGAAGGATACTTTCTGTATCCGCTGATGTTGCCTTACGAACAATTAACGCAGTCATCATCTGTACCTTCCCCCTATATAAAATATATTTATTTATCACAATAATCACATAAATACGATGTTCTGTTCGAACCTAGAAATCAAATATTCATCGCAGGATTAATAATTTAATGCAGAAATAAATAAGGGGAATCACCCTGTTGCTGGTGTGCCACATCTGCAGTGAGATAAAGTACGTACACTTTGATCATTAGGATTTTGCGTTCTTCTGGGAAGGATCGCGTGCTACGCAGTTATTCAGTAAGCCTAAGCGCCGAGTCATTATTTGAAATAACTCTCGTGCGTTTTCCATTATTTTCACCTCATACATAAGTTATAATCGTAAAACTTGCAAAATGCAACTAAAAATCGAAATGGGTAAATCATGATTTTGGAAGGTCGATATTATAAAATTAGTGTGGCTTTATTAAGTTTTTACATTGCGATAACATAAAGCGCGATTATTATATAATGATTTAATTATATAATGATATACAAATAGAAAGGGGTTGAGAAGAATGCAACAACCAATTCATCTTTATTTTCTTTGTATCCAGAATCGTTGCCGAAGTCAAATAGCCGAGGCTTTTGCCAGACATTATGGTGGTGATCATGTGGTCGCTGAAAGTGCCGGACTTGAATCCGGAGATATCCATCCATATACCATTGAAGTCATGAAGGAAATAGGAATTGATATTTCAAACAAAAGCTCAAAAACAATTGACATGAAAACGTTTATGCAATCGAAAGTCATTATAAAGTTATGTGAACAAGTCAATGAAAAATGTCCAATCGTTCCCTTTGCCATCAAAAATGTTCAATGGAATGTTATTGATCCGTTAACACATGATGGTCTTCTGGGAGACGTAAGAGCTGCAAGGGACGAAATCCAACAGAAAGTTATTGCGCTATTGAAGGAAATGAAAATACCAGTTAATGAGTAAAAATCTTTGTATCGATTTCGGGTGTAGTATCATCGAGTATTCAGTTGTGGTCATGTGGATGAGCATTGTCCGCATTGCCTTCAAGAGTGGAAAAGGTACAATGAGGTTCGAAGATCTGGCAAAATTTTAAATAAACCTAATGTATCTACAGAAATAGCCTTTCTTGATTTTGAAGGAATCAAACAATAATATATGATTATATATTATTTTGTTCGTATTCTTGAGAGGACTGTGTATATGTTCGATATGGAAATGGCTGGAAAACTGAAATTATTAGGTGACAAAACCAGACTCACAATAATGGGACTACTGAAAGATAAAGAATGGTGTGTGTGTGATCTAGTGGGGATTTTAGATATGACTCAGCCCAATGTCAGTCAACATTTAAGGAAATTAAAGGCGCTGGGAATGGTTAAGGAAAGAAGAGGTGGACAATGGGTATACTATTCACTTGATGTGGATGATAAGCCTTTTATTCAAACCGTTCTAGATACTCTACCCGATACTCAGACGTTGCTGTCTTTGTTAAAAGAGAACTATACTGAGGCTGATTGTGATTAATCGAATGATTTAAGTCTCATGAAGGAACATTTAGATCCCGATTTTTATATAACCATATGCTTATATAAGCATATGGTTATATAATGATGAAGGAAAAGGAGGAACGGAATATGAGTTTTTCTCTAGATGATTTGGATGAAATATCATTGGTATTAAAGCTATTGGGGGATAAAACGAGGCTTACCATGATGAAACTGTTGGAGAAGCAAGAATGCTGTGTATGCGAACTTGTCGAAGTTTTCAAAACGAGTCAACCGTCTGTCAGTCAGCATTTACGCAAACTAAAGGATGCAGGTCTGGTAAAGGAAAATCGGAAGGGTCAATGGATTTTTTATTCGATCAATTCTAATAGTATTCATAATGAGTTAATTCAGAAATTGCTGAACTTTGTTCCTTCACAAGATCATGAATTGGAAGAGCTCGATAAGAAAGGTCTTAGAATTTCTTGTAATTAATACGTGCAAGGATCTAAGTGATAAGGAAAACTTATCAAAGGAGATTGAACAATATGAGTCAAAGAGAAAAGAAGTTGTCTTTCTTGGATCGTTATTTAACCTTATGGATCTTTGCGGCAATGGGAATTGGGATTTTGATCGGCTTTTTGATACCTAGCTTTTCGGAAGGTTTATCGAAGATGCAGGTCGGATCGACTTCAATTCCTATAGCCGTGGGATTGATTCTGATGATGTATCCACCGCTGGCTAAAGTGAAGTTTGAGAAACTGGGAAGAGTATTTAAGGATTGGAAAGTCCTACTGCTCTCCTTGGTGCAGAACTGGATTATCGGTCCAGTATTAATGTTTCTGTTAGCCATCTTATTTCTGAGCGATATGCCGGAATACATGATTGGTTTGATCATGATAGGTTTGGCTCGATGTATTGCTATGGTTCTCGTATGGAGTGATCTGGCAAAAGGCGACCCGGAATATACAGCAGGTTTAGTAGCTTTTAACTCCATATTCCAAATTATTTTTTATTCCGTTTTTGCATATCTGTTCATCACAGTAATGCCCGGATGGTTTGGCGTACAGGGAGCAGTTGTAGACATTACGATGGGGCAAATTGCGGAAAGCGTAATGATTTACTTGGGTATTCCATTTGCAGCTGGAATATTGACGCGAGTGATTGCGCTGAAGACAAAGGGTGAGGCTTGGTTCGAGAAGGTTTTCTTGCCAAAGATTGGTCCTCTTACTTTGATTGCCCTTTTATTTACAATCGTGTTGATGTTTTCACTTAAAGCAGATTTAATGATTCAGCTACCTATGGATGTCGTTAGAATCGCTATACCGTTATTAATATACTTTGTCATTATGTTTTTCTTGTCCTTCTGGATGTCCAAAAAAGCGGGAACTTCTTATCCGGTAGCAGCCTCACTTTCTTTTACTGCAGCCAGCAACAATTTTGAACTGGGTATTGCAGTGGCCATCGGTGTGTTCGGATTAAATTCAGGGGCGGCATTTGCCGCTGTTATCGGACCGCTTGTTGAGGTGCCTGTTCTTATCGGGCTTGTAAACGTCTCATTATGGTTCGGAAAGAAGTACTTTAATAAACCGTCACCTGCTGCCTAAACAAAGCATCAAAAATATAGTTACTATTACCTTCAATATAAAGGAGATTATCTATCATGGAAAAGAAAACAATTTACTTTTTGTGTACTGGAAACTCTTGTAGGAGCCAGATGGCTGAAGGCTGGGCAAAGAAATACCTCAGTGATGAGTGGAATATTTACAGTGCAGGTATCGAAGCACATGGTCTTAACCCTAAAGCAGCGAAAGCTATGAATGAAGTAGGTATTGATATCACGTCTCAGACATCCGATATTATTGATTCAGAGCTATTAAATAACGCTGATCTGGTGGTTACCTTGTGTGGAGACGCTGCTGATAAGTGCCCGATTACACCTCCAAAGGTGAAACGGGAACACTGGGGATTTGATGATCCTGCGAAAGCGCTAGGAACTGACGAAGAGAAATGGGCTGTATTCCAGCAGGTCCGTGATCAGGTCGGAGCACGAATTAAACAATTTGCTGAAACCGGCGAATAAGGAATAGTCCAGCCGGGAGAAATCCCGGTTTTTTTCTACAGAAAGGAGATTAAATATATGAACTCTATTGAAATCTATGATCCAGCGATGTGTTGTTCCACAGGAGTATGTGGTCCGAGTGTTGATCCGGAATTAATTCGGATCTCTGCAGTGGTGCATAACCTGAAGAAAAGGGACGTCAATGTTTCCCGTTATAACTTGTCCAGTGAGCCGGCTGCTTTTGTTGCGAATGAAGTTGTTAAACAATTACTGACTGATGAAGGCCCAAATGTATTACCTGTAATTATGGTAGATGGTCAGGTCGTTAAGAAACAAGGTTATCCTACTAATGAAGAGTTAGAGAACTGGACAGGGATTCCGGCTTTTGAACTTACGATGAAGCCTAGAGTGCGTTTAGATCTAAAAGTGAAGTCACAATAAACGAAAGAAGGGTCAACATGTCTATTCGGTTCGATCCACATACCATCCTGAAAACGCCATATTTTTTCTTTACAGGTAAAGGTGGCGTTGGGAAGACTTCAACTGCTTGTGCAGTAGCAGTTGCCTTAGCGGACGCCGGTAAACGGGTTCTGCTCGTGAGTACCGATCCGGCCTCTAATTTGCAAGATGTCTTCGGCCGGGAGTTGTCCAATCAACCCGTCGCAATTGAAGGTGTGCCCAATCTTTTTGTCGCAAATTTAGATCCGGAGTCCGCTGCGGAAGAGTATAAAATGAAAGTTGTTGCCCCGTATCGTGGAGTCCTACCTGATTCAGTTATCAGCACCATGGAAGAACAGCTATCCGGTGCATGTACCGTTGAAATTGCAGCTTTTGATGAATTTACGACGCTGCTTACTAATGAACAATTAAAGTCTCAATTTGATCATATTCTGTTTGATACCGCACCTACAGGTCATACACTGCGTTTATTACAATTGCCATCGGCGTGGAGTGGATTTCTGGATGAAAGTACGCATGGTGCATCTTGTCTGGGGCCTCTGGCTGGTTTAAAATCCAAAAAAACACTATATAACGAAGCCGTCCGCACCTTATCAGATGGTGAAATGACGACGCTAATTCTGGTTACCCGTCCGGAACAATCTCCGCTAATGGAAGCAGCACGTGCATCGTCAGAACTTCGGGGAACAGGTATCAAGAACCAAATGCTGGTCATTAATGGTTTGCTGTTATCTCACAGCGAAGAGGACCCTGTATCTAAAGGGTTTTATAACAGGCAGCGGCGGGCTTTGGAACAATTGCCTGCTGAACTCCAGGAACTGCCGAATTATGTTATTCCATTAGCTCCATTTAACGTGACTGGACTTGAAAGCTTACGTAATCTTTTCCAATCGGATCCGTTGGCATCTACCGAAAAAGTAAATGCTGTGGAGATTGACCGTTCCATTCCGGATCTTGGTGGTTTGATTAATGATCTGGAGGAAAGTGGTATTCGAGTGATCTTTACAATTGGTAAAGGAGGCGTAGGAAAATCCACGGTAGCTTCTGCGATTGCTGTAGGGCTTGCAGAACGTGGACACCGGGTCCATCTCAGTACGACTGATCCTGCCGCCCATCTAGAGTATGTGTTTGGAGAGAATTCAGATCGCATCACACTCAGTCGAGTCGATCCCAAAATCGAACTGGAGAGATACCAGGCAGCAGTCATTCAACAAAATTCGGAATCGCTTGATGAAGAGGGACTCGCTTTTCTAGAAGAGGATTTAAGATCGCCGTGCACAGAGGAAATCGCAGTGTTTAGGGCTTTTGCTGATTTGGTTGAACATTCAGAAGAGGAAATCGTAGTGATTGATACGGCGCCGACCGGACACACCCTATTATTGCTTGATGCAACTCAGGAGTATCATAAAGAAATTGCCCGTTCCTCTGGATGGATTCCAGATTCCGTTCAACATTTGCTCCCTCGTCTTCGTAATCCGAAGGAAACCAGTGTCGTAATCGTCACGTTAGCGGAGGCAACACCTTTTTATGAAGCCTCTCGTTTAGAGTGTGATCTGGAGCGTGCCGGCATTCCAACAAAATGGTGGGCCATCAACCAAAGCTTTGCTGCTGCAGGAACAAATGACAAAGTTCTGAATGGGCGTGCTCATGCCGAGCTACAATGGATTAGTAAGGTTAAAGAAATCTCTAATGGTCATGTGGCAATCATTCCTTGGAAACCGGACGAAATTACAGGGTATGAACAATTGAAAGCTTTGACGGGAAAGTATCTCAAGATAGGAAAGAGAGTGAATGAGGAAAAATGACGATTACGGATGAAGCGAAGCAGTTTATTGAGAACATGATGAAGGAGGCAGGGGTCTCTACTTTGCGGTTTGCATATTCCGGAGCAGGATGCTGTGGACCCAGTTATCAATTGTCGCTTGAGAAACCGCAAGAAAATGATGCGGTGAGCGTAGTAAATCATATTCAAATTGCGGCAGATTCCCGGGTGGCTGACCAAATCGGCGGACTTGTCCTTGATTTTGTGCAGGACGAGCAAGACGCAGGACTAACTATGAGTGGCGGCAGCAACTGCTGTTAAGCCGACAGGAGAGAGCTATTATGGCAAATTACCACGCACTTATCGAGAATAAAGTATATATTGGTGGAGAGAATGCTTTGCTTGAAGCCCTTAAAGAGAATGAGATTACAGATGTGTTTGATTTGAGAGATAACGGAACGGAGGCAGAAGGCTTTCCAACCGAAGTAACCCGTCATCACTTCCCAATCGTAGAGGATGAAGCAGGCCAAGGGTCTTATGTGAAAGCAGCTATTCAGGCAGTTACAGACGCAGTGAACAGTGGAAAGACGGTGTATTTTCATTGTGCAGGGGGTCGTAATCGCACAGGAACAGTAGCCACTGGAGTTTTACTTGAACTAGAAATGGCTTCTACCGTAGAAGAAGCGGAAGCTTTGGCCAAAGAAAAACGTCCAGACATCAATATCAAGCAAGAAATGCGTGATGTGTTGAGAGGGTTTTATGTCAGCAGAAAATAAAGTATTAGACTGAATATCTTTATTTCACGCGGCTTTTCGAATTGTCATACCGTCAGACCCCATAAATAAGTTTAAACTGACCCAAGAAATTGAAACAGCGACAGCAAAGGACGAGAAAATAAAGTCCTAGACTGTCGCTATTTCATTGAACTAACGTTCCACGTTAGTTGAAACATTATTTTTGTTAATGTTCTATGTCTTTCCAATTTAAATAAGCTTGGAACATCTCAACAAAAGTAAGATTATGTTTACTTGAAATATTCTTAACCACCTGAATAAATCCTCTGAGTTCAACCTCTTTATTTTGAAAACCAATCGTATTGACGAGTTTTTTTATCTCCGAGTATATCGTCGACCATCGCGTACACCCCTGCACCTTTAACGCTAAATTCTTTATACAGTCTATCCACTGTTACAAAAGAAGGGTTGGGTGTTTAACGTAATCTAAATTTAATAACAACAGCAGACATCAAATTGGCCAGTTGCCGTTGATTGGGCTATAGTTTCCCCGTTAGTGTAATACTTTCTAGCCTCAATTTTCATTTACCTTTAGATCTCTATAAATATAATTAGGCACGAAATTGATATATAACAGTTCTGCGATCAATTCAATTACTGTTTGGGTTACTATTACTGATGCTGCGATTGTAGCCATCTCTTCTGGTAAGGTAAGGGCCAGAGGAAGTACAACAAGGGAATTTCGTGTTCCTGCGCTAAAAATCAGTGCACGCCCATCTGGTGGCCCGATACGAAAAATAGATGATATCGTTCGAGAAATAACTGGTGACACAATATGAAATAATACATAAATTGGTATCACTGCAATAATGACATTGAAATCCTTTACAACCCTATCAATTTGAGAGCCTATCACTAAAAAGAGTACGAATGCCATAAGCGGGACGGGGAGCCACGCAGTGTAGTCCAGTGCTTTAATACCTCGTGTGCTTTTTTTATTTGAGAACTGAATAGCTAAAGCGAATAGTAAAGGAATGATGATTAAATAAACAAAAGCTTCAATAAAAGGACCAATTCTAACTATTTGTGATGCCTCATTACCAATGAACAGCCAAAGATAAAAAGGCAGCATAATCATTTGGACAACAAAAAGTACTGGAGTAGAAGCAAGAATTAACTTTTCATTTCCTTTACCCAATTGGGTAAATACTATGACATAGTCTATACATGGAGTTAGAAGTACCAAGCAAACTCCAATTAGAACTGGGGTAGGCTGAGGAAAAACCTTGATTAATAAGAATACAAGCAAGGGAATTAAGATAAAGTTAACAAGCAATAAGGCTCCTATGAAGCGTCCATTAGAGAATGCTTCCTTTAATTTCAGAAATGGAATTTGACAAAACATACTGAATTAAAGGACAGCAATCACAAAGGAAACCAAGGATTCTAGGAAGCCACCTATTCGTGGACTTATTAATCCCACTATCCCTCCAACAATTAAGGCTACTACGTATACGGAAATTTGGTTCGTTTCTAAACTCTCCCTTTGAGGCACCTATCCACACTCCTCTTGTTTACCCGGATTATATCACACAGTTTTGTAAGTGTTCTTCTAATGCCTATTAATAACATATTGTTTTTTATTTTCTAGGTTTCCCCCTTGGTAATAACTATGAACAAACCAATTTTAAGCAGGATAGCTCAATAAATTTTGTTTAAAGAATTAGGATTCCTAATTCTTTTTTTAATTTCATTCAAGTATCCACTTGAATATTTCCGAAAAAAGAGTATAGTATATTCAAACAGACACTTGAATGATAATGGAGTGAGAAAATGGGTAAAAAAGATACTTGTGAGATTTATTGTTACGATGAAGAAAAGGTGATTCGAATACGCGGGGATTTACAAACAATTGATATATCTAGTGTTTCCCAATTGTTTAAAGCTATAGCTGATGAAAATAGAGCAAAAATCACCTATGCATTGTGTACGGATGAAGAGCTATGTGTTTGTGACATAGCAAATATAATAGGGTCAACGGTGGCTAATGCTTCTCATCACTTACGAACACTTCATAAACAAGGGGTTGTGAAGTATCGAAAAGAAGGGAAGTTGGCATTCTATTCATTAGTTGATGAACACATTAAACAGTTAATCATTATTGCTTTAGCACATAGTAAGGAGGTTGAGATAAATGTCTGATCAACAAACGAAATTATCCGAACAAGAAATGAAAACCTATAGGGTTCAAGGGTTTACCTGTACAAACTGTGCAGCTATCTTTGAAAATAATGTTAAAGAACTACCAGGTGTACATGATGCAAAAGTGAATTTTGGAGCATCTAAAGTTTATGTTAAAGGTACGACAACAATTGCAGAATTAGAAAAAGCTGGAGCATTTGAAAATCTAAAGATTCGCGATGAAAAAGAACAAAGAGTAGAACGTGAACCATTTTGGAAGCAAAAAGAAAACATTAAGGTGTATATTTCAGCTATATTGCTTGTTATTAGTTGGTTTTTAGGAGAGCAATATGGGGAAGATCATCTTCTTCCGACGATTGGTTATGCAGCGTCCATTTTAATTGGCGGATATTCACTATTTATTAAAGGTCTAAAAAACATAAGCAGATTAAAATTCGATATGAATACGTTAATGACCATTGCTATTTTAGGAGCCGCGGTAATTGGTGAATGGGGTGAAGGAGCAACAGTTGTTATTTTTTTCGCTATCAGTGAAGCATTAGAGCGTTATTCAATGGATAAGGCTCGTCAATCTATTGAATCATTGATGGATATTGCTCCAAAAGAAGCGTTAATTCGTCGTGGAAATGAAGAAATGATGATCCACGTTGATGATATTCAAGTTGGAGATATTATGATCGTAAAGCCTGGTCAAAAATTGGCTATGGATGGAGTTGTCATTAAAGGTACTTCTACGTTAAATCAGGCTGCGATTACGGGTGAAAGTGTTCCAGTAACAAAAACAATTGATGATGAAGTGTTTGCTGGAACTTTGAATGAAGAAGGGTTGCTTGAAGTTAGAGTAGCAAAACGAGTTGAAGATACTACACTTTCAAAAATTATTCATCTTGTTGAAGAAGCTCAAGCAGAACGAGCACCTTCTCAAGCGTTCGTCGATAAATTTGCGAAATACTATACACCAGCTATTGTTGTCTTGGCTCTGTTAATCGCTGTTGCTCCTCCATTACTATTTGGCGGTGATTGGAGTGAATGGATTTATCAAGGTTTAGCTGTATTAGTGGTTGGTTGTCCGTGTGCATTAGTTGTTTCAACTCCGGTTGCCGTCGTCACTGCAATAGGAAATGCTGCAAGAAATGGTGTTTTGATCAAAGGTGGAATCCATTTAGAAGAAGCAGGAGCCCTTAAAGCGATTGCTTTTGATAAAACTGGGACATTAACAAAAGGTATTCCTGCAGTAACAGACATCGTGACGTATAGTGGAAACGAAAACGAATTAATGATGGTAACTGCAGCTATAGAAAAAGGATCGCAACACCCACTTGCTTCAGCCATTATGAGAAAAGCAGAAGAAATTGGATTGAATTTTAATAGCCTGTCAGTTGAAGAGTTCCAATCTATAACAGGTAAAGGGGTAAAAGCAAAAGTAAATAATGAAATGTATTATGTTGGAAGTCCATATCTTTTTGAAGAATTGCATCAAACGATTGAAACTTCTATTAAAGAAAAAATTATTCATATGCAAACAGAAGGAAAAACTGTAATGGTGTTAGGGACGAAAATAAAGATTCTGTCGTTAATTGCCGTAGCAGATGAAATGAGAGAATCGTCCAAAGAAGTCATCAGTAAATTAAATTATATGGGAATTGAGACAGTGATGCTGACCGGTGATAACCAAAGAACCGCAGCAGCAATTGGAAAACAAGTCGGTGTTTCTGATATTAAAGCTGATTTACTACCCGAAGATAAGTTGAATTTTATTAAAGAACTTCGAGCAAAGCATCATAGTGTAGCAATGGTCGGGGATGGCGTAAACGATGCACCAGCACTTGCAGCTTCTACTGTTGGTGTAGCGATGGGTGGTGCCGGGACTGACACAGCCTTAGAAACGGCTGACATTGCGTTAATGTCTGATGATTTAAGAAAATTGCCATATACCATTAAATTAAGCCGCAAAGCTCGTGTCATCATCAAACAAAATATTACCTTCTCTTTAGCAATTAAAATAGTGGCATTACTGTTAGTTATGCCTGGTTGGTTAACGCTATGGATAGCAATATTTGCCGATATGGGGGCAACATTGCTTGTGACATTAAACAGTTTAAGGTTATTGAAAGTTAAAGAATAAATTTAATTATGTAATCAAGGCAGTAATCTATTAAGCTAACTGGACACGATAGCATTCCTGTAGAGCGTTAATTATCAGCTTTGCAAAAAAACAAGCGCCTCGGTACGATGGGAGTACGCAACGGGTCATAGCCCTTTAAATCCCATCATCCAGGAGGACGCTCTACTATGAAGTTTAAATCGCAGGACAGACAAAATCAACTCATTGAAAAAATTACCGCCCAGCATCTAGTCGTAGGAATCGACATTGCTCAGCAAACGCATGTCGCTCGTGCTGTTAACTTTCGAGGAATCGTGGTCGGTAATCCTCTATCCTTTTCTAATGATGAAGAGGGTTTTCAATTCCTTCTTCGTTGGATTCAAACGTTGCAATCCACACACGCTTTAACGGAGGCTATTGTTGGTATGGAGCCTACCGGGCACTATTGGTTTAGCCTATCCAACTGGCTTTCGGATCGCCAGTTTGAAGTCGTTCTAGTCAATCCACATCTCGTGAGAAAAAATAAGGAGAACCGCGACAATACGCCATCCAAGAGCGACAAAAAGGATGCTCTGGTCATCGCTGATATGGTCAAAAACGGCTATTATTTGTTCATTCGCAACACACCAGAAGCCTTCGAAGAATTACGTGTCTTTCTCTCAAACCGCGACTCTGTCGTAACGAGACTCGTTAGTGCGAAGAACCAAATCCATCGCTGGGTCGACGTTGTTTTTCCTGAGCTGCGACAAGTCTTCAAAAACATCATGTGTACAGGTTCACTAGCCACACTTCGTCTTTTTCCTACACCCGAAGAATTGTATAAACTTCAGCCTCAAGACGTCCTGCAAGGTTGGAAATCGGTTATGAAACGGCATTCTGGTGAACCAAAGGCCAAAGCTCTTATCTCTTTTGCTAGCCGTTCTGTTGGCACTAAGCAAGCATTGCATGCCTACAAACTTCACTTGAAGCAACTTCTCGATGAGTACGACCTTGCTTGCCTGCAACTAAAAACGGTAGAGACAGAGATTGTTGCCGTTCTAAAACGTATTCCATTTGCTGAATCCATGCTTGCTGTCAAAGGGATAAGTGTTATTTCACTAGCCGGTATTCTAGGTGAGGCAGGGGATTTAAGCGGATTTGTGCACGGCAATGCCTTGCTGCGCCATGCTGGGCTAAACCTCGCAGAAGCTAGTTCAGGCAAATGGACTGGACAAATGAAGATTAGCAAACGAGGACGATCTCGTCTCCGCCGTTTCATCTTTATGATGACCATGAGTTTAGTAGCAAGTAATTCGGAGTTTAAAGCCATGCATACCTACAATGTACAAGTAAAGAAGATGAAGAAAATGAGGTCTATTATGAAACTGTGTGGAAAGTTAGCTCGAATACTTGTAGGGATGGCCCGCAGTGGCGAAGCTTACAACCCTCCAAAAACAATGCCTATTCAGCTCGCAGCTTAACCTATAACCTACCGTTTCGTAGCACGAGTATTGGCTTATTTGCAGGATTTCAAAGAAAGCACGGAGTACCGGATATATTTAACCAAAGGGCACAGACCCGTAACGATAGCAAGACCGGCCTCCACCCCTTGGACAGGCGTAACGAAGGAATGAGAGGGCACAGACCCGTTGAGACATGGGAGTGAAAACCTCCAAGGGAGGCGTGGAGAAAGCGTGCAGTAAATGGAATTATATGGGGCAGGATATGTTCCCCACTATTCCCGTGCGTCTTCATGTTGCCGAAGTCTAACACGGAGTTCCCCTTCTGATCTTTCACCCCTTACCCACCGGGCGAAATCCTGCGAATAAGCGAGTATTAGTGAGAAAACTATATCGTATCGAGGGAGTTAAACATAAAGGGTTCCACATATTAGTCATGCATAATATGTAGAACTCTATATTTTATTTGATTTTCATAAGTTTAGGTCTTGATAATTTTCAGTCTAAAACATTATTTTCTTCTGACATTTACCCTTCACAATCAATAAAATTCTACCATGTGAAGACTATTTCCAAACGGACATAGTCTTTTTTTATTTAACTGTTGTAAAATACAACAGTTGTGTGTTACATTTTAGTGGGAGGGATGAAGATGAAAAGAAAAGGAATACATCAACCAACCATTGAGGATGCCATTGAGATTAGTGGAATAGAAACACTGCATCCTGGAGGCTTTGCTTTAACTAAACGCACTGCAGAGATTGCAGAGCTTAAACAGGGGATGCGGGTTTTGGATGTATCCAGTGGAAGAGGAACTCAAGCAATATTTTATGCAGAGAACTATGGGGTTCAGGTGACTGGATTAGACATCTCAGTAAAAATGATCGAGTCCGCGTCGAACTCTGCTAGATTGGCCGGTATGACGGGCTGTGTCTCCTTCCGTCAGGGAGATTCTCAGGCTTTACCCTTTGGTGATGATACCTTTGATGTGGTAATTAATGAATGTGCGGTTGGAATCCCGGATGATTCAGAACAGGTTCTGAATGAAATGGTGCGTGTTGTGAAACCTGGTGGTACCGTAGTGATCCATGAATCCATCTGGAAAAAGCAAGTGACGGAAAATGAGAAGGAAGAACTAGCTGAAAGGTACGGAACGACTCCTTTGGAATTAGAGCAATGGAATGAAATGCTGAGAAAATCGGGTGTCGTCAACATTATTGCGGAGTATGAAGAATGGTCACAACCGGAAAAATTCTGGAAGGTTCGAAAAGATCGAGATGTTAAGCATCATTCGAAGCTGCTTACTTTACCCGAAAGACTGATAACCTTGAAACGGATTGTGCAGAAGCATGGAATTAAAGGTGTATTTAAGGTTATGGAGAACGAGAAGATTTTTTTTAAAGCTGTACTAGATGGCAAGATAGGATATAGCCTGTATAAAGGGGTTAAAGGTTCGTAATATTTCTCTATTCATTATTGAGGTGAAACCATGGAAAATGTAGATTTACTTAGGAATTTAATGAGAGCTTTCGATAAAAACATTGGTGCTCTAGAGAAAACACAACTCATGTGTTGCGGAGCAACGATCGGACAATGCCATGCTATTATGGAAATTGGGCTTGCGGGTGAAATCTCACTCATAGATCTGGCTAATGTACTTAATCTGGATAAAAGCACCATGAGCAGAACGGTAAATAACTTAGTAGCAGATCATTGGGTTGAAAGAATTATTGATCCGAACAATAGGCGTTATGTGAAGCTGATGCTTTCAACCAAGGGACAGGTTTTAAATGAGCAAATTAGTGCTGTTCTTAATGCATACTTTGGAAAGATTATGAATGATATACCGGAGAACAAACGGGAGCAGGTTACAGAGAGCCTAGAACTGTTGATCTATGCGTTAAATAAGAATAACTGCTGTTAACTACATTCTCGGTTAAAAAGAAAGGATGAACAACAATGTCCAAAGTTGTAGATACCATTGTCATTGGTGGTGGGCAGGCGGGTCTCGCATCCGGTTATCATTTGCAAAAGGCTGGACTGGATTTCATGATCTTGGAAGCCGGTGATCAGCCGGGGGGGGCTTGGCCACAATATTATGATAGCCTTAAGTTGTTTTCTCCTGCACGATATTCGTCATTACCAGGTTTCGCTTTCCCAAAAGATTCAAACGAGTACCCGTTACGTGATGAGGTCATCTCCTATCTACGTGTATACGCTGAGAAGTTCAAACTTCCATTAATGTTAAATAGCAAAGTGGAACGAGTCGAAGCTGTCAACGGCGGCTTTGATATCATAACTTTAAATGGCAAGAGATATCGAACCAAATCGACTATTAGCGCATCGGGTTCTTTTCATCGTCCATATATTCCTAATCTTCCTGGAACTGAGTCTTTTCAAGGAAACCTTCTTCATTCGTCCGAATATAAACGACCTGAACCGTTTCGCGAGCAGCGTGTTATCGTTGTGGGACGGGGAAACTCGGGCGTTCAAATCGCAGTAGAACTGGCCGATTATGCCACCGTATCTTTAGCTGTTCAACATCCAGTCAAATTTACTCGTCAACGATTTCTAGGGCTTGATCTTCATTTCTGGTTGAAAATGACTGGAGTTGATACATTTCCATTCTATCGAATCGGTAAGGAACCTCCGAGTCCCGTTTCTGTATTCGACCTTGGTGGATACCGTAAGAAAATAGACAACGGCAATCCGAATCAAAAACAAATGTTCTCAGGTTTTTATCCTGAAGGTGTCATTTGGGCGAATGGAGATAAGGAACCCGTCGACAGTGTGATATTTGCCACGGGCTATCGTCCTAATATTCCGTTTCTTCATCAGACTGGTGCGCTTGCTATGGATGGCAGACCACAGCATGTTGCCGGTGTGAGCACAGAAGTTCCGGGACTGTATTATGTAGGATTAGCGAATCAGCGGTCATTTGCGTCAGCTACGATACGAGGTGTAGGAGCAGATGCTAAATATGTTGTACAACATATTACACGGTTCCTTCGAAAACCATAACTCCTGAACTAATCAAATACAGTCAGTTTTGAATAATACATGGATGTATTGGGATGAATGGAGTTGATTAATTTTATATTTGCATTTTGCAAATAATTATAATATAATGAAAACAACAGTTGATAATAAAACGCCCGATTTTTATGTTATTTCAGTCGATTGGTAGGATAATCATGTATATTTTTCATTTTATATATTTGCATAACGCAAATAATATTCCGTGCCATTGTAAGGAGGTGAGAGGTAATGAATAATGACTCAGTTAAGTTTACAGATGAAATTTGTTGTCCAGATGCTAAGGTTCAACGAAAAGTGAATATCGAAAATGAAGAAACATGTTGTAATGAACCCGAAGATAAGGGGTGTTGTCCTGCAGATGAGAATTAGTTATTTGGGATTTACCGTTACATCATTTGATTTGAATCGAAAAAGGAGACCACTACCATGAAAAAAATCGATGTGTTTGATTCAGGGGGATGTTGTTCAACCAACGTTACAGATCCTAAAGCTAAAATGAATTCCATTCGTTTCTCTGCAGCTGCTAATAATTTATTTGTAAAAGGTTATGACATTAACAGATATAGTTTACTAAGCCATACAGAAGTATTTAATTCTAATGAACAAGTAAAGACGCTAATGGATGCTGATTTGAACAATTTACCTATCACAATAGTTAATGGGGAAGTCGTAAAAACTCAAGATTTCCCATCTAATGAAGAGCTTTCAGAATGGCTCAATATTTCCGTCGAAGAGATATTAAAAAAACAAACGGTGAATATTCAAATTAACTCTTGTCAAGATTCCGAATGAATGTAGTGACATTGCCCAAACAACAGGCACCTTGTGGGTTATTAATCTCACATCCACAACGATTAGCTTGAACTTGCTCTCGTATATGTTTAATTGGATACTGATTTTCTTGAACAGCTTTTATTAAACGTTCTCTTGTCCATCCAAAGCAGTAGCAAACAGGGACATCCAGCGCATCGTCTTTTTGGAACACCGATACTTTGAGCATATCTTTGTCAAAGGTCTGATCATAGCTAAAATAAACAACTTCGCAAGATGAATTAGAGCAAAAAGAGTAAGTCGATTCAGCGTGAATAGTTTCTAACGCTGTTGGTTGAAGCAATGCTTTGAGCGTAATCGTTTGAATGCTTTTGCCTTTTTGGTGACAACCAGGGCATTGAGAAGGTATTGTTGGTTTTTCTGTGGATGTTTGACAACAGCTATCCATTTTTTATCACTCCTTATACAGTTTTGAATGTGCGAATAGGTGTAAATCTGGCTTCCTTACACGTACAAGTATCGTTGGCGATAACGATATTTCCCATTCCGTTTAATACAAACACTTCCGTCTTCGGAAAATCGCTAAAATCTCCATAACAAAACGCATCCCATTGTTCTTTACCCTGTACAAACAAATGTCCGGTACTATTGTAGCATACGCAATTAAAAGCAACAATCTTCTAAAAAAGATCCAATAATTAAAACAACCTGGGAGGTACTACAGATGATTCCATTATTTGATGTTAATAAAATTGATATTACACCTTATTTATTTTTCACTGGTAAAGGTGGAGTTGGTAAAACTTCAACAGCATGTGCAACAGCTATATCTTTAGCAGATCAAGGAAAGAAAGTTCTATTGGTAAGCACAGATCCCGCGTCCAATTTACAAGATGTATTTAATACGAAATTAGATATGCATTACAAGGAAATACCGGAAGTGCAGAATCTTTATGTTGCAAATTTGGATCCTGATCAAGCGGCTCAAGAATATAGAGAAAGCGTAGTTGGTCCCTATCGTGGAAAGCTCCCTGATGTGGTCATTCAACAAATGGAGGAACAACTTTCCGGATCATGTACGGTAGAAATCGCATCGTTTAATGAATTTTCTACACTGTTAACGGATAAGAAAATCCAGGCTGAATTCGATCATATTGTTTTTGATACAGCACCAACTGGACACACTTTAAGATTGCTTCAACTACCCAATGCATGGAATGAGTTCTTAGAGGATAGTACAGAAGGAACCACAAGTATGGGATTACTCGCTGGGTTAAACGAACGGAAAGACGTATACGAACAAACGGTGAAGGTATTATCTGATCCCATGCAAACGTCGTTAGTGCTTGTCACTAGAGCAGATACTGCGCCACTACAAGAAGCAGCTCGTGCTTCAAAAGAGTTAGCTGACACGGGAATTCGTAACCAAATGCTTATCATTAACGGGTTATTGAATCATCCTATGTTATCCGATGCTACGGCAGCCGCTTTCGCTACACGTCAAGAAGAAGCTCTAAACCGCATTCCTGAAGCATTAAAGACACTTGCTACATGGGCTGTCCCACTAGTGCCATTTAATATTACAGGTGTAGAAAATGTGCGCAAACTTTTCGACGAAACGCAAAGCATCCCAGATCAAATCTCAGAACTAACGGATGTGAATTATCCTCATCTGACTACAATTCTTGATGATATTATAGAGCGTAATCAAAGAGTAGTTTTCACGATGGGTAAAGGGGGCGTTGGCAAGACAACTGTGGCGAGTGCAATTGCTGTTGGATTAGCAGAACGCGGCAAAAAGGTTCATCTAACAACAACGGATCCAGCTGCTCATCTTGATTATGTCATGCATGAAGATATTAAGACACTCATCTCGATGAGTAAAATTGATCAAAAAGAAGAAGTTGAAAAATACAGAGAGGAAGTCTTAAACAGAGCACGTGAAACTATGGATGAACAAGGTGTTGCTTACGCAGAAGAAGAACTAAATTCTCCGTGTACCGAAGAAATTGCTGTATTTCGTGCTTTTGCTAATATTGTCGAGCGTGCGGACAATGAGATTGTCGTGATAGACACAGCTCCATCAGGTCATACACTACTGCTACTCGATGCTACGGAATCTTACCATAAAGAAATTGCAAATTCTTCAGGTGAAGTCCCTGTATCTGTTCAAAACTTATTACCTCGATTACGGAATGAACAAGAAACAAGTATTGTCATTGTAACTCTTGCAGAGACAACACCGGTTTATGAGGCGGAACGACTGTCTGTGGATCTACAACGTGCTGGAATTACACCAAAGTGGTGGGTTGTGAACCAGAGTATGATCATGACTCATACCCAAGATCCAATTCTTCACACAAGAGCATTGGGAGAACAACTATGGATTCAGCGCGTGAAAGACACATCCGATGGAAATTTCGTTGTTATTCCATTGCATAATCAAGAGATTATTGGTTATCAAGCACTCAAACAATTAGTAACAAACTAAAAATGACCTGGAGGAAGAGAATATGAAGATTTCGGATAGTGCTAAAGTATTCATTGAGAACATCATGAAAGATAATGAAGGAAAGATCCTTCGTATATCCCAAACAAGTTCAGGATGTTGTGACCCAAATGTAAACCTTGCATTGGATGATGCGAAAATAGAGGATCATATTCAAACCATTAATGATATTCAAGTTGTGATAGAGCCAGAGAGAGTTACTATTTTAAACAACATTATTTTAGACTTAGATGAAGGGAATTTAGTGATACTGAATGAAGGATCTAGCTGCTGTTAAATTCCATTATGTAATACTTGCATAATGCAAATAAATAAAGTATAACTAAGGGAAAGGACAGGAGGTAAGTCACTTGGAAAATTTGCGGGATATGTTTCAGATTATGACTCGGAGATTCGGAGTATTGAATAAAGTATGCTGTACAGCGGGTGGAATTGATATCTCTCCCATACAGAGCCACATCCTATATGAAATAGATAAACAGCATAATCCTAACATACAACAAGTAGCCGATACACTTGGAACAGATATTACAACATTTAGCCGTCAGATCCAAACTTTAGTTAAAATGAAGCTTGTACAAAAGACACCAGATCCTAGTGATCGTCGTATCTATGTCCTTTCCCTAACTGTTGAAGGAAAGTTTATTGCTGAAACGATTGATCAACAAATGAATTCATATTTAACGGAAGTATTTTCGCATATGAATGAGTTTGAGCGCCAAACTGTTATTCGTTCTATTCAGTTGCTTAATGATTCTATGGCTAAATCAAAAGTGTGTTGTTCACCATAAGGATATGAAACATTCGTATCGTTGCATTTTGCAAATTCATAACATCTAATCCTCTCGATTAGGGAGGGAATTTTGTTGATTTAGCCAAGGAGTTAGTATACCTTACGACGAATGATCCTGCAGTTTAGATCGATCACATAGCAGCTGAAGATATCGAAGATATGATAACCAAATGTTGTAAGAGGACAAGAACATATACCTTTTGAAATCCGCGCAGGGCGCGGATTTTTTATTATGGCTTAAGCCAGTTGAGTGCGTGAAACGCACGAAACAAAAAACCACCCGCTATGCGGGTGGAGGGAACGAGGGTTTGACCACCAAGACCATTCCGATAGAATTGAGATGTTCAGGCTCAAAGGAAAGGAATGGTCATAGATGGCAATCAAGAGCTATAGTCTAGCTCACACGAAGTGGATATGCAAATACCATATCGTGTTCACCCCGAAGTATAGACGGAAAGAAATATATAATCAAGTGAGGAAAGATTTGATCGAAATCTTCAAGCGTTTATGTAAATACAAGGGGTCGAGATCATAGAGGGTCACTCACATGATGCCAGATCACGTACACATGCTGGTAGCGATACCGCCGAAAGATCGCCGTGTCCACGTTCATGGGATATCTGAAGGGGAAAAGTTCGCTCATGATCTTTGAGAAGCATGCTGGGCTAAATTATAAGTATGGGAATCGAAAATTTTGGGCGGAAGAGTACTATGTAAGCACCGTGGGTTTAAATGAAGCCACCGTAGCCAAATACATTCGTGAACAAGAAGCACATGACCAAGCCATAGATAAATTGAGTGTAAAAGAATACGAAGATCCATTCAGTGACAAAAGGAACAAAAAGAAATAAGCCCGTTTAACGGGTAAGTGAAAATGATAAATTACACTGAGCCTGAACAAATGTGTGGTCAGGCTAGCGTCTTTAGGCGCAGTTTGGCAACAGGGGGTTATACCCCAAGAGCAAACCACCCGTTGGACGGGTGGTCCTGATTTTATGGGTACAAGTTCTTGTCCTTTGCTCGGGACAAGAACTTGTACCCATTGCCAAGAATGGACAAGAGCTTGTTCCTATTACCGTAAACATTTTTTTTGAAAAAGTCGTAAATAAGCGACGATGGTAGTGTATGCAGGGTAAATACAGGCCATTGAATGTTGCGAATGTTTTATGAATAAAAAACTAATTTCCGCTCAGTTAAATCTGGCTCTGATCTTAGATGTATCGAGCGGTCACTTATTGCTTCGACGTCCTGCCGGTCATGGGTAACAAACAGGCAGGTCATCTCCGCTTTCTTTAAGATCGTCCGCAGCTCGGAACGGATCGATTCCTTTAGCCCCGCATCGAGGTTGCTGAAAGGTTCGTCCATCAGCAGAATCGTCGGCTTCTGCGCCAGCGCCCGAGCGAGCGCCACCCGTTGCTGCTGCCCGCCGCTGAGCTCATGGGGATAACGTTCCTTGAATTCGCCAAGCTGGACAAGGTCAAGCATTTCCTCCAGACGCTTGGCCCGCTCTTTTCTCGGAAGCCGGTGAAGGGCGAACTCGATATTTTTCCGGACATTCATATGAGGAAAAAGCGCGTAATCCTGGAATACCATCCCGACACCCCGTTGCTCCGGCTGTACAAAGGTACTTTCATTGACCACAGGAGCGCCGTTAATCCGGATTTCCCCTCCAGCCGGAATCTCCAGGCCCGCGATCAGCCGCAGCAGCGTGCTTTTTCCGTTGCCGCTTGCGCCGACAATGCCGACAATATCCCCTTTTTCAATGGAGCAGGAGAACCGTTCGATAACCGGGGGAATCCCCCGTCCGTAAGAGAACGAAAGATTATGGATTTCTACAATACTCATTTTTCCCACTTCCTGTCTAAGCGATGCATTACATAAACCGAGATGAAGCTGATGAAGATAATAAGCAGAGACGGGATGGATGCTTCGAAAATTTGTTCGTCGTTCGCGTACCGGTAAGCTTTTGTAGCCAGGGTCTCGAAATTGAAAGGTCTGAGTATCAAAGCAAGCGGAAGTTCCTTGCAGATTTCCACAAAGGTTAAGATACAACCGCTCATTACCGCCCCCTTGATCAAAGGCAGATCCACTTTAATAAATGTTTTCGTCATCCCAAGCCCCAGCATCCTGGATGCTTCCGTAAATTTCTGTCCCGTTTTCTCAAATCCGACTTCCACAGCATTGAATCCTGTAGCCATAAACCGGATCACATAGCCCATAACCAGCATGGCCAGGGTTAAACTGAGCACCAGAGGTGTTCCGTTTAATGCAAACTGATGATGAACAGCGGCCCAACCTTTATCCAACTGCAGGAACACGACCAGCACGCCGATGGCAATAATCGCTCCAGGAATGGAGTAGCCGGCGGTTACCGCTTTGGAGAGAAAAAATGAAGCTGTAGAACGCGAACGATTCGCAGCGGCTACAATCAGCGCAAACACCATAATAATCAGTGTGGAAACAGCAGCCACGGACAAGGTCTGATAGACAAGATGGACAAAGTCCCCATTCCACATGGTGTCGAAGGTCCAACTGGCCCATTCGATCAATTGAAGAAGCGGAAACAGGAAAGATGCACACCAGACAATCATACAAAACACGGCTGCCGATATTCCCGGCAATCCGGTAAGTCGTCTTGGCACAAGCGGTCTCGATTTGCTGGTTGTAGAGCTGTAAGCCCGCCGTTTGCGAAGCAGCATTTCGACAAAGAACAGGCCTAGCACAATAATCATCAGCCAGGCGGCAAGGCGCATGGCCGAATCGGCATCGTACATCCCGAACCAGGTCTGAAAAATTGCCGTAGACACGGTCTGTATTCCGAAATAGCTGGTGACTCCGTAATCGCTCAGCACCTCGAACATGACCAGACTGACGCTACCTGCAATGGCCGGCCGGGATAATGGAAGGGCGATACGGATATAAATGGACCAGCCATTTCTTCCAAGCAGCCGGGCGTTCTCAATATAAGAAGCGCTCTGTTTTTCCAGGAACGATTTGGTGATCAGGTATACGTAAGGGAACAGAAACAAGGTGAATACAATAACCGCGCCCCGCATTGAAGAAAACGTAATAAGTTCCTGATCGGGGACGATCCCGAGCCGGTTCCGAAGAGTGGTCTGGACAACACCGGTGTAGCTGAACATCGTGCTGTACGTAAATGCGGCAATATAAGGAGGAATCGCCAAAGGCAGGACCAGTGCCCACCTGAAGAACCGTTTCCCCGGAAAATCAAACACCGCTACTAGCCAGGCTAGCGTGACACCGAGCAGTCCTGTAAGTACGGCAACCGTCATTGTCAGCTGAACCGTCTGGGAAATATAATCCTTGACCAGATACTGCCTGATTTGCACCCAGTTTTCGTTCGGCGGATCAAAGATCGAGAGGAATACGAAAAAAATGGGCAGCAAAATGACTGCTGCCCCCGCTAAGCTTACGATCCGCCAAACGCTAAGGCGTCTTTTTAACTTTACCTTAACTGCGTTTAGATGCATATGTTATTTCCAGCCTGTTTTGTTCATGATCTCAATCGCCTTGGCATTGTGAACGCCCAGTTTGTTGAAATCGATTTGCTGCGCTTTGAAAGTTCCCCAGGTTTTGAGCAGTTCAGGCAGCTCTGTTTTTGCATTTACCGGGAACTCATAGTTTTCATTGGTAACCATGGTCTGCGCTTCTACGCCGGTCAGGAATTCAATGAGCTTCAAGGCATTTTCCGTATTCTTGCTGTGTTTGATTACTCCTGCGCCGCTGATATTTACATGAGCGCCTGTTGTTTCCTGGTTCGGGAAGAATACACCGATGTTTTGCCCGACCTTCACTTCTTCAGGATCATCCGAGTTCAGCAGCAGACCTACATAGTAAGTATTCATAATCGCAACATCGCCCACACCGGCAACGATAGCTTTCGCCTGGTCACGGTCGTTTCCTTCAGGAGTACGGGCCAAGTTGGCAACAAGTCCTTTGGACCACTCTTCAGCGTTCACCTCTCCGTTCAGTTCAATGAATGACGACAGAAGGGACTGGTTATACAAGCTTGAGGAAGGACGGACAAGTACTTTACCTTTCCAAGCAGGGTTTGTCAGATCCTCGTAGGTGGACAGTTGTTCGGGTTTAACCCGATCCTTAGCGTATACAATCACACGGGCGCGTGTGGAAAGTCCGATCCACTCATTGTCGGGATCACGAAGTTCTTGAGGTACGTTTTGATCGATGGTTTCCGAAGTTACCGGCTGAAGCAATCCGGACTGCTTGGCATTGTTCAATACGCCTCCGTCAACGGTAAGGAACAAGTCAGCCTGTGTGCTTTCTCCTTCACGCTTAAGACGCTCAATCAATTCCTCTGCTTTGCCATCGATAAGATTTACTTTGATTCCGCTTTCCGCAGTGAATTTTTCATACAGCAGGGCGTCTACGTCATAACTGCGAGCGGAATAAACATTTACTACTTGCTCAGCAGCCTGTGCAGTTGCAGTTGGCTGGTTCTCCCCCGAGTTAACGGCGCTTGTTTCATTGGTCTTGTTGGCGCCGCAGCCTGCCAACAGTCCGACAGTCAAGATTCCTGTAAGCAATGGAACTAAAAACTTTCTATTCATCATACCAATATTCATCATACCAAAACATCCCCCTGAAATTATAATGATTCTCATTCTCATTCTCATTCTCATTAAGGGATATGATAACTTTTATGATCTCTTTATGTCAATAAAAATAAAACTCAATTATCAAGGAAATTCAAAAAGAAATTGAAAACGAGCATCTTTAGCCACTTCCTTGTTGAATAAATTCCATATATAAGAATTTTATGAGTTTACACAAACTATTCCCGAAATTGCATCCGTTTGACATAGCGAAACTGAGGCAAAGAAGCAAGGATTTGAAGTCATGGTTGGAAAGTTCCATTTGCTACGAGTGAGCGTACTTTCCTTTGAGTGCGTTCGAAGGAGGTTTGTGTCAATTAACAAACACTTGAGTGCATCAATAGAATTGATTCAAGTGCTATCTTTACTGAAGAAATTAAAAATGTTATAGAGAACGAAACTATTAGTAATGCCAGGGCCATAGCTAACTTTTCTTCCAGCATACTTCCACTACTGATAAGAACACCTACGGTTTCACTCCAAATTGGAAATGCTATAACAGCAGTTAGTGTAACCCCGAACAGCGGGCAGTCATGGCTTCAGCTGCTCGTCACCTACTCGATCAGATAACTAAGATTCCTGGAACTGATGAAAATGGAAAAATCGATGCTGTCGCGCTTGATAAGTGGATTTCTGAAGTTCGTCGCCTATGCCGCCAGTTCGCTCGTGCTGAGAGTGGCGATCAGAGTATTGGCCAATTACTCTCCAAGACTCCCGTTGGGGAAAATGGATTGTGGCCATGTGAAGTAGTATGTGAGGCGATGGAGAGTATTGTATCGTCAGGAATCGAAAAAGGGTTTCATAAAGGTGTTATTAATTCTCGCGACGCATAATGGCTTAGCGGCAAGATATTGTTCAGCGGATATTCGTGTTGAATCAGTTAATCATCCTACATGAGAAGAATAGAGCGGAGCAGATAAAATGGTGTTCAGAATAGTATTTTAAATGAATGAATTTGGACTTTTGGAGTAAAGGTGGGGTAGATCATCCTTATCCTTATGATGTGACTGATGACCCGCTGTGATTAAAATGCTGGTAAATTTAACTTTGACGTTAAATTATGCTACTTAATTTAGGCTCCGATTCTCCCCGGTAGTGCATACTCTGTTACAATTACCCTGTCTAATGATTTCCGGTACGCTCTATGCCAGCAAGGATAGATGTGATGGAGTAGCTTTTCTTTGCTTGAATACAGTATTCAGCAACTTCCGTACAGGCAATCCCGCCAGCTTCGCGGCGTTATGGTTCAGCAGAAACACCTCAGGTATATAATTAAAATTCAAATAGGTTAGCCCACTGCCGATTCCGATTTAAAATTACCGTAATCTAATACATTAATTGGCCCAAAAAAAGCCCTCATTTTTTCCTCTCCTAAGAGGAGAAAGAATTGAAGGCTTTTTGCCGGGATAGTATCTTATCATTTCAAAACAATTGTGGAAATTGTTTTATCACTCCGTCAGTAATTGCATCCGCCATTTCTAAGGCTTCCCTCTCAATTTTGTCAAACACCTGAATACCAGACTTGTAATCTTGATTCAGAATCGACAGCGCTTCTGATTTAGTTAATGCCAGATGTTCATAGAACATTTTCCTGAATTCTTCTTTCGATAAATATGGATTAATGCGGCTTAGAAATTCCACGATCTCGTCTGCGTTAGAGTACCATCTTTTCTCTGCATCTGCCGCGGATTTTTTATCGCCAGCCTTTGCTGCTTTTACAAGATCCGCAGCGATTGTTAAGTGCTCTTTGATCAGATTACTGTATGTTTTCGCTGTACTGTCTCCATAGAAGGGTTTGAGTGAATTCCCCATATCGGTGCGTTTTGGAGGAGACGTGTTAAAACAAAATCGGTGTCAGGTAAATTAAAAATAATACTAATGATAGCCATTCTGGTCCATACAACATGTTGTTCCCATAGTAACAACCCGTCTTGTTAGAAAAGTTGGTACTTGATTTGGAATAATATAAGGTATACCTTGTGTGGAATATCTAAATCCCCAATAAGGATACATACTCTTTAGCCTCCTTTGAATGTGTTCCCACCATATTATGGTTAATACGCCCAAAATGTTCAAAATTCGTAGAGAACAAATACAAGACAAAAAAGAAAAAAGACAAATAATCTTGAGCATAATGGAACAAGCAAGCGCCATATATTTTTGGAAATGAGTAAATCTTAGGGGTTGTGTAAGTAACATTAGTTATTAACAGAATGGGTGGAGGGATTTATTTGTCAGACGCCTTTGTGGCCCGGTCACTAGATGAAATTCGTTTTTGGTCGCGAATTATGAAAGAACACTCTTTGTTCCTTCGATTAGGCTTCAGATGCGAAGATACTCAATTGATCAATGAAGCTAATCATTACCAAGCTATTTTTGAAGACATCGAAAGAAGAGCTCATTCTTTCCAAATGAACACCGATCCTCAAACGATCAGAGAATTTAATGTAGAAGTACACAATGCCGCCGCCCCAGTAGCGGCAGTTAGGAGTCTTTCTCGTGCTATTTGTTTACTCGTGTCCATCTAATTGCAGGAGAGTTTCTGCTTGTGTTCCTAGCTTCATTTGATCGGAATCGCAAGTGCATTCTCTTAACATCATCAATAAAGCCTCCGAGTCTATCCTGAAATCTGTTGACGAGCTAAAGGAAACTATCAGTTTATGTAATCTATAATTATTAGTCATATCCTTCCCTTAAGAACAGTGAGTGGGTCATTTTTTTGATTATCAATAAATACATAGAATGCACATTCTTTCAACATTATATCCACATATAAGTTTACTAGAATATAAATATAAAAAGAAAACAACTTAAATAGGAGGAATACAAATGGATTGGTCTTTATTGCTGTTGTTGATTTGTCCGCTGATGATGATATATATGATGATTGGAATGAAAGGAAGCCATGGTACTGACTCTCGGTCAAACCAATCTATGATGGATTGGACACTTCATCAAGATTTTAATGAGTTAACGGTGGAGAACGAACGGCTGGAAAAACAACTTTTAAGCCTTACCAAATAGCAAATAAAGAGATAGCCCTAAGCGACTTGTGCTTATGAGCTATCTCTTTTGCTGATTATCAAAATCTAATTAATTTCTTAACTAAGAATTGAGTTTATGTCGGTCTGATCCTATATGAAACATTAAACCGGCAACAGCCCCCAGATCTATAGAGAGAAGTGAGCGATAGCTTTGGTTCAATTGAATTAGGTCTTGCCGCATATCCAAATATGCAGACCATGAACCTAATTTGATGTTACGGCCAAATAGAAGGTTATAGCCGTTTAAAATCGCTGTATTGAAGGGTGGAAACAAGGTGGGGTGAAGGAAATATAAGATGTTAGCTGATGCGGGACCTAAACCTTTAATACCTAGATTGTCCAAGTGGTTAATCTCATCAAGGATATCTTTTTCTTCATGGGTCTGAGAAATCTGTTTTAAAAAATGTCCAAACGCAAGTTGATGTTCATCATTTTCATAAATATCGGGGATTCCAAGCTTTGGTTTCCAATAAAAAGCGTGAGCTGCTCCTTTGAAAACTTGCTTTTGTTTGCATATCGCTTCCATCACAAATTCAAGTGAAGAACCTTTAAAGTCGTTTCCAAACACCCTCGCCAGACAGCTCGAAGAGATTCTGGCTGAAGTTGAGCGTTTACTGTGACAAATTCCGGGCACTGGGGAGATGCTTACCGTGCCGGCGTGGCTGTAGTTACGTTGGCGGGATTTCTTGCGGAAGTGGGGGATCTAAGCGGTTACGAGTATAGACAGCAGATTATTCGGCTGGCCGGACTGAACCTCAAAGAGAACAGTTCCGGAAAGAAAAAAAGCAAGTCAGAGGGTAAGCCGTCAAAAGAAGGTGTGGATATCCAAAGTGCGATCACAGGAAGTATCCATGGGCTGGGGACAAAGTTCCCCAATCTCTATTCCCGCCACCGGCTTCACCAGAAAATATTGTCATCCTTACATGACTTCTCCATCTCTCAACAAGTCAATGGCTGAAAATCTAAGAACGAATGAGCAAACAAGAGAAAATATTAATTTATAGTGGGAGTGATAAAAAATGGATAACTGTTGTCAAACATCCGTTGAGAAGCCAACAACACCTTTACAATGTCCTACTTGTCATCAAAAGGGTAAAAGTATTCAATTGATTACACTCAAGGCTATGCTTCAACCAACCGCATTAGAAACCATCAACCCTGAATTACCTTACTCTTTTTGCACTAATTCATCTTGTGAAGTTGTATATTTTAGCGATGTGCAGACCTTTGGCAAAGATATGCTCAAAGTATCGGTATTCCAAAAAGACGATGCATTGGATGTACCTGTTTGCTACTGCTTTGGATGGACAAGAGAACGCTTAATACAAGCTGTTCAGGAAAATCAGCATCCAATTGACCATATACGAGAACAAGTTCAAGCTAATCGTTGTGGATGTGAGGTCAATAATCCCCAAGGAGCCTGTTGTTTGGGCAATGTCACTACATTCATTCGGAGCCTTGACAAGAGTTAGTCGCTTGTCATCTATTCAGCAACAATTCTTACGAAAAGAGAAGGAAGACGATATTCTGATGTAATTGATAACAATGTAGGTAACTTTGTGTCATTTATGTAGGCAACATTGTGTCATTGGACAGCTGTGCTGTAGATAACGCGAGCCGATTGAACACCGCTCATGCCCATTAGCAACGCAGCCCGCAATGATTCTAATCAAAGGTGGAGCATTCCTAGAGATTGCTGGAGCTTTGCATGTTATCGCTTTTGATAAAACATGAACCCTTAACGGAAGGGAATCCGCTCGGTCGCTTTTTCACGGGCAAGGATTTTCCAGTAATGGGGGGCTTGGTTCACACTGGAATCCCTGGAAACGACTTCGCCATCCAATGGAATTTTCTCTCCTGGTTTGACGATCATGATTTGACCAATGGAGACTTCGGCTACAGCTTTCCTAACTCATTTCCCACCTTCTTAACCCATACATCGGATGGAGATAAATCCATCAATCAACGAATGAATACGAAGTTTGGGCTTACGAGATGGAAGTGGAGATAGTTTATTACAGGTAAATGACGCATAGGAAGCGATTTGCCTTCTTTTCATGCTTAGTGAAAGAGCTACCCTCTTATACAAAAAGGGAAGATTAATGAAGCAACATTTATTCACTTTCTCCAATGTTCCCGAGGAACAAGGAAGACATGTAAATAGCTAAGAACATCGCGATCTAGGCAAGTTCTTAGCTATTTGTATTTTTTAGTTTGTAGTCGCTATCCTAACTTTTCTTTAGGGGTACCGCGTCCACTTTCCTTAGTTGATGCTACCTTTTTCTTTCCTTTGTTCATTTTAACGCTTTCTTGAAGCGCTTCTAATAGATCAACGACAACATTAGTTTCTTGAACGGGCTTCAAAACAATGTTTTGGCCGGCAATTTTAGACTGGATAGCGGCCAGTAATCTTTCTTGCTCCGGATTGGTATAAGAAGCTAAATCTGAAGTCCCTGACATGCCCTTAACGATCTGTAAGGCTAACTTCAACTGATTGGGATCGACTGAAATGTTGTTGGGGATGTTGGGAACATTCTCAGATGGTCTAATTTCATTCGCGTAGTACATGGTGGCCAATTGAATACAAGTTCCATCAATAGGTTTCAGTATACATAATTTTGTGCTAGAACGAAGCGTGAATTTGGCGATCGCCAGTCTTTTCGATGCCTCAAGGGCCTTAAGAAGTAAATAGTATGCATTACTCCCGTGATTATCAGGTCCAAGAAAATAAACCTTCTGAGTAAACATTAAATCCACTTGTTCTTCCTTCACAAAATCAATAATCCGTATCTGCTTGCTAGCATCTTCTTGAATTTGATCTAGCTCATTTTTTTCGAATGTTACATATTGATTTGTATCAAGTGGATAGCCTTTAATTAGATCTTCCGGTTCAACTGAGCTTTGACATGTGGGGCAATAACGCTGGTTTTTGATTGTGCCATGGCAGCTTTTGTGGAGAAGATGAAGAGCAATCTCTTTCTCCTCCGTGGCAGCATATAATTTAACCGGTATGTGAACTAATCCAAAACTGATAGCACCTTTCCATATCGTATGCATGGGAGCACCTCCTAAAGTTGCTAGTAAAAAGTCATTCCCATTAATTAAACAAATAAACCGCTTCTCCATTTATAGGATTGCGGTTTATTTGTTTTATTGATATCGTTCATTTTTCGAAAAATTCATTTAGCAATACATGAACCTTCCGTAGATCACTCTTTTTCAAAGATACTAGCGTGTCCATTAATTGATTTAACAAAGCGTCCTTCTCATTTAAAACGGACCTTTGATGTTTAGTATATACGAACAAATCAATAATCTGAACTTCAAGAGCATCGGCGATTTTCAGTAAATTTACTAATGTTATGTTTTTTTCAGCTCTTTCAACTCCACCAATATATGAAAAGTGAAAGCCAGCCTTCTCAGCAAGTTGCTCTTGCGACAATCCTTTTTGCTTTCGAATATCTCGGATTCGTTGTCCAATTTTCTGGATTATTGAAGTTTCCATGATTACACCTCTATATGTAAGTGTAAACAATGGAGCTGATGGGATACACGTATATATACATATCATAATATTAAAATGATATGTATACGTATTATTTTATGTTAAATGGTTATAGTGATTATTGAGTACATCAACTAGATAGGGAAAATGAAGACCATTCCTTTCAAGCTGATGTTTTGGAGAGCAATGGGTAAAATGCAAAAGAGGTGAGGGTGATGAGTAAATTGAATTTAACAATTATATTGGGACTAGCCACTGTCTCGAAGAATGGATTAGAGTTTAACGGGAAGATTTATACCAACGCTACAATGTTAAAATTCCATTGGTTTAAAACCGCTCAAATAGAGGGTCAGTGGGAAATACCGATTTTTTTCAACCCTTGTGACTTGACAGAAATTATGTTGTTTGACATTGATTCAATAACCTATGCAAACATTATTGAACCCTCAAGGAATGTTAACCCTGAGATGAAACAACTATATCATGATGCGATTAATTCTTTGAAAAAGAGATTGAAAGAGTCAAAAAAGAAATTATGAAATGTTGATTAAGTCTTGAATCGAAGTGTCTAATGCTTCTGCAAGTTGAAATAAAAAGTGGACTTGAATTCTTTGTCGCCCAGCCTCGATATTGGCAATTGATGGTCTAGAAATATTAAGTTTTAAACCAAGATCTTTTTGTGTGATGCCACGTGTCACCCGACTTGAACGAATATTGCCCCCAATTATTTTGTACCAATAGTCTTCATTCATTATTTTAACTCCTCTCTTAATCTACTAACTATAGTATTTCCAAAGAGAGAATTAATTAGTATATTTCTAAAAACATTTATGTGGTGGGTTTGGAATCCAAACTATAGGGAATAAGGATATTCAGAATAACGTAGAAGGGGGTTAAATATGAGAGTGCCTATAACTGTGCCTCGGAACAAAAGATACGGTAATAATTATTGGAATTCTGAAGGTCCTAAAGTAGAGATGCGGGAAGTCATTCTCTATAGTGACCTAGAGTTTGATCATTGGTTACTAGTGGAGACTAATCCTCTGGTAGAAATTTATTGTGAACAACATAAAGAAATAAGTTTTGTAATCGATGGAAAGTTACACACTTCAATCTTTGATATGTGGATCAAATATACGAATGGTGAGGAAGAATATACTGAAGTTAAATATGAAAATGAATTAGTTCCTACACATCCTAATTACACACGGAATATGCGACAAATCCAGGCACAGAAAGAATGGTGTGAACAGGAAGGTGTAGCTCATAAACTGATGACTGATAAGATAATCCGTGTTCATCCAATAGGTTTAGAAAACCGACTAAAGATGCTCTCAGCTGTTAAAGCTCAACATTCAAAAGAAAAAACGGAAGATATTTTAAAAAATATCTCCAGGTTTAAGCAAACAATCGGTTCTCTACATGAGCACATGAATGGGAAATACAACTTAGGCGACGTCATGGCTGCATGTTACTGGTTAACCTATACAGGTAAAACTCTCACGAATATTAATGACCAACTTTGGAGCTTGAGTACGGAGATATGGAGGGCTGAAACCGATGCGAATGATTGAAAAGGAAGGTCTTCTTACTGATCAGATTAATCCTGAATTTTGGCCTACAGTCGATGAATCGTCCTTGGAAGCAGATGATCTATTAATTTATCAACAGCGTAAAGAGGCTGTAATGCTGTATTTCAAAAGAGAAGCAAGCCAGATGAAGATTTATGAAATCACGAAAGTCAGTCCTCGAAATTTACGTCGCATAATCACTAGATGTATCTCTCGTGACCCAAATGGTGAAGCTTGGGGTTTCCGAGCATTAATACCAAACAAAACTACAAAGAACTATGCTTTAAACATGATGGATCGAAAACAAAATTCGTCTCGAAAATCTGGTGAATTTAAGTTGTTGCTTGAAAAATATCCTGATATTAAGGAATTGATCGACGATTTGTACCTTGGCCGGAAAAGAAGGTCACTCGAACCGGCTATGAAGCCCTTACATATTCACAAAAAATTTGTAGAGGCATGCAAAGAGAAAATGATTCCATTAAGTCAATATCCATTTAATACAGACCGTCTAGGGAGCCGTGCACTATATCGTTACCTCCGTCGATTGGGGCAAGATTACTTTGGTAAGGCAGCTTCGAGATATGGTCATGATGCTGAACAAAAAGCCAGAAATAGTGGTAGAGGGGAACAAAATCATCCAATTACCCGTACTCCTTATCAACAAGTTCAATTTGATGCACATCGAATTGATGGTGTTTTCTCGGTTGAGTTAGTGACACCTGAAGGGGAGACTGTTGTATTAATCCTGGAACGATTCTGGATTTTAACGATAATTGATGTCGCGACACGAAATGTCCTAGGGAAATACATTTCTTTAAATAAAGAATATAGTGCGAGTGATGTTATGATGTGCATTCGAGATGCCATTATGCCCCATGTACGTCCACAACTCACTATTGATGGCCTTACCTATAATGGTGATGGAGGATATCCATCTGAAATTTTCCCTGAGGCCCAATGGGCTGTGTTTGATGTGATTTGTTTTGATAATGCCAAGTCTCATTTAGCTAGCTTAGTAAAAGATCGATTACGGCAATTGCTCGGATGTACAACCAATCTAGGTCCTGTGGATTTACCTATGAGAAGAGGTATTATCGAACGATTCTTTCAAACCTTAGAGGAATCAGGGATTCATCGACTACCAAATACTAGCGGAAGTCATCCTAAAGATCCAAGAAGAACCGATCCAGAGAAAATGGCGATAAAGTATCACATCACCTTTGAACATTTGAAAGAACTGGTCGATGTACTGATTTCTAATTACAATGGAACGCCTCATGGTGGCATATACCATCAATCGCCATTGGAGTTATTAGGTAAACGGCTTGCGAACGGAATGATTCCACGACAGCTTGATGAAAATAACCGCAGCGGGTTATTGTTTCTTCAAACCACAATAAAAAGAACGGTAAGAGGTTCCTTAAAATCAGGGAAGAGACCTTACATTCAATTTGAGGGTGTGGAATATCGAAGTGATCGTCTTTCACAGAGCGCTCACTTGATAGGTTCAGAAATTTCCCTTCATGTAAATGTCGATGATCTTCGTACCATTCGTGCTTTTCATTCTGATGGTAGTGAAATCGGATATCTTACTGCAGCGGGGAAATGGTCCATTTCACCTCACACCTTACAGACTAGAAAGGCGATCAATCGCTTGGTAATACGCCGATTAATTCATCTTACACAGTGGGATGATCCGATTTTTGTTTACTACAGTTACAATATGAATTTAGCCAAGAGCGGTAATAAGAAGAGTGCCAACAAGGTAACCCAACTTGAAGAGGTAATCAAAGATTCCTTTCCTTTTATGGACGGTGTCTCAGAACGGGATGCAGCATTACAACATGCAGTTAAAGTGAATGAAGCACTGGACAAAGCAAGAAAAACCGTAAGAGATAACCAAGATCAACAATCCGGTAAGATGGAAGAGTTTCTTGCAAATTACAAGACCATTAATTCTAAATAACCTACTTACATTTCAATTTTTAGGAGGCCTAAAAATGGAAAGACCAAAACTGCCTCTGGGTACACATCCAGTTGAAATGGGCGGATACATCCTTCCTACTATGGAGGTAAAACGGTTAATGGAAAGATTGACAAGAGTTGTGATGAATCGTTTACCAGGAATGATTGTCTACGGAAGGCCACGAATTGGTAAAACGAAATCTGTTGAGTTTGCATTAAATTATCTGCCAACGCAGATAGGAGAGAACTTTCCTATATTGAGAACAAGGTGCAAAAGTTATCGAGTACCGACTGAAGAAAAGTTTTTTGGAGACATCCTTAGTGATTTTAAGTTCTCATTCCCTGCGAAACGAAGTCCGACCGCTATGCGACAACAAATTGTTAATTTAATGTTGGAGCAAGGAGAGAGATCAAAACTTCGGAGGGTTATGCTTGTTATTGATGAAGCTCAAAGATTGACTGAACTTCAATATAACTGGCTAATTGATATCTATAATGATTTGGATAGTGAAAAAATCAGTATGACGGTTATATGTGTTGGTCAGTCTGAGCTGATAGATCGAAGAACATATTTCCTTGAAACAAAAAAATCTCAAATCATTGGGCGATTTATGACAAATGAGCATGAGTTTTTTGGCATACGCACTTTGAAAGAAGTTGAGCATTGCCTAATGTGCTACGACGAAGTATCGGAATACCCAGAAAATAGCGGGTACACCTACACTCGCTATTTTTTTCCTGAAGCATTTAGTAAAGGATATCGACTGAAACAATGTGCTAAAGAGGTTTTTGACATTTTTAAAGATATTCGTAAGGAACATGGTTTATCCAAAAAAATGGAGATTCCTATGGAGTATTTTATATTTTCCATAGAGAATGCACTAAAGCTTAATGGAGCAACAGGAAGAGAAGTTGAATGGTTGACAACTAACCACTGGAAAGAGGCAATAAATAATTCGGGATATATAGAATCCGAAGTGTTTATGGCATTGGCATAGGAGGGAGGAACGATATGGTTGCTATATGGAGGAAGGAATGGATCAGGCCATACGAATCGGCTTGGTCCATTTTCGAAAAATTTAGTTATGCTAATGTCATCAATAGATATACCATTCTTAAGGTTGTTGGAAATGATGAAGTAAAATCAATCAAGAATATGCATGTTGGAAACCATTACAGAGATTTGTTAACGCTAAAGGGCTTTGATGAGAAGATATTAGAAAAGTACCTAAATGTGAATTTACATACACATACGAACCATACAATGAACGAACTGCTTCGTCCACTTGGACCAAACTTAGGGAATAGTCAAACTTGGTTTGCTCCACATTTACGATGGTGCCCTAGTTGCCTAAATCATGGTTATCATAGCCTGTTACATCAGTTTACTTTGTTTAAGAACTGTCCTATACATAGTGTAAAGCTTGCTGAGGAATGTCCCGTTTGTAAAGTAAAGATACCTTTTTTATTGAGTGATACTGTTATGGACAAAGCTTTTACTTGTAAGTGCGGCCACAAATATTCAAATCTACACTGGGACCAATGGATTAAGAACTTAACTATTAATGATCATCGTGTATACGATTGGATCAACAAAACTGATCGAGATATAAATAATGATCCAATAATTTATATCCCAAGTCATATTGATTTCGACGTTTTAAACAACCTAAAAAAGAAAGAGTTCGCAGAAGAATTTATAATTAGTAATATGAAGCAAGTTGGAAATATAATGGATGAGTCAGTTCTTTTCGAGGAAATTTTCATAGAGAATCGATTTATTTTTAAAGCAATTGATAAAAAAATCCAAAAATCACTCTGCCTACATAAACTTTGTATAAGGCGTTTGCAGTTACTTTTAAAAGAAGAGGGGGCAGATTTCCCGTCTATTTGTCCTTCTGCTTATTCCTATATATTCTGGAGACAATCGATTCTTGGGTCACCTTATTTTTATGGACATTTAAAAGGACTGAATAATACAGGGAGAGAAAAAAATGACTTTAACGCAATTTCCCCCTTGTATAAAGAAGAATTAAAGCAACTATATATAGCAGCTAAGGATACTCTCGCCCGTGAGATGATAACTGATACCAAACCTCTGAAATGGATTATTAATAAAGCTTCAGCATATTTGTATAGTCAACTCTTTATCAATTGGTTTAACTTCGCAGAAGAGGGTTCTAGTAATATACGAGTTCCTAGGGGAGAAGCTTTGAAAAAAATAATTCAGGAAGGTATGAACTTTGCGTTTGCTATTGAAAGAGACTATCAGGAACAAATCATCATTCGTTTCATTCCAGGAAGCAATCGTCAAATTGGACAAGATCACCAAGAATATGATAAAAATGAATGTAATCGTTTGAATAAAAGAGAGATTAGAATGCGTTCTTATATTCCTTTAGCTGTTTCAATGATGTCATTCGAAAACCAGGAAGCAAAGAAAAGAATGCAAATATATGTGGACCAGTATGTGGCGAAACTAAAATTATAGTGAGGTATCAATGATGACTTCTAAGAATTGAAGGAGGTTCACGGATATGAGAACAATCGTTATCTCAAATACCGAATAGCCATGGATATTATCGAACTTTTATGGAGTTTGTTTGATTAATTACGATTCAAAATGTGACAAGCTTGGAGAATATATTGATGAATGTCATTCATTTTTAGAATTTGTTTGGGAAATCCAACGTTTGACGAAAAATCTCGAGAGTCAGGGCAACAGGTGGAAATCATGATGGTTTTGACGATTAATAGGCAAAATGCAAGTATACGTGGTTCAGTATGTGGCGAAACTAAAATTATAGTGAGTTACATACAAAGGAGAATCCTGATGAAAAAAAATAAAATCCTGGCATCAATGAATCGATATGGTCATAATAAAGACGAAGCCAATATGGAGATATATCGCGAAGAAATAGCAAAAGATCGTTGGGATGTTCGTAATCTTGGGATACCTTTTAATACGACAAGAGCAGAATACTTTCTGACTTTTGAGAAAATAGATATTACATTTAGAGAGCTTATCAAAAAATATATACAGCATCGCTTGTTTGTTCAAGATTCAATAAAGTTCTCTACTGCTCGAAGTGAGGTTATGACGTTAGTTCCCTTCATAAAATTCATTGTGCTAAAAAATCCACACTGGGTAGATCTTAAGTCTCTTACACGAAATGATATTTGTGAATACTTTGAAAGTCTCAAAAACTCACCAATGAAAGGAAACAAATCCTCAAATTATAGAGTAAAGAAGCCCACTGATTATTTCATTTGGCGTATGATTGGTGGATTAGAGAATTTCCTTTATTATCTGCAACGATATGAGTGGGTAGAAGCACCAGGGGTACCAATCAGAAAATTGATTTATCAAGAAGATCGCCCAAAACTTAAACCGAAGAATGATGAGGATTATAAGCATGTGTCCGATTATGTTTGGGAACAGATTTTGGCAAACCTTGACCTTCTTGATGATCAGTATGCAACTATCCTTTTATTAATGGAAGCATCTGGATTCCGTTTAATTGACATCTTAAACTCGAATCAAGATTGTTTGATAGAAATTAATGATCAATACTGGGTACGGTCTGGTAGAAAAAACTCCAGATATGAATTTCCAATGGTACCTATTCAAAAGGATCTCGCAGAGTTAATGAAAACATATAGGAATAAAGTAAAAGAATTACTGGGAAAAGATCACCCTAATAAATTATTATTTATACGTTATAAAGGGAATAAGGGAGTTGGAAAACAAATTCTACAACTATCCTTTTTAAGGAGTCTAGATAGATTTGCAGAAAGAGCAAATATCACAGACGAGTCTGGAAATGTTTTTCATTTTACAGCCAATGGCTTCAAACATCGTTTCGGTTTGAAATTGATGAAAGCAGGATTAAATATGGCTCAAGTTCATCAGATGATTTCAAATGTCACCTCAGAAATGCCAATGATCTATGCAAGGAAAATTCAAAAAGAAATGCAAAGCTAAGAAAGACTGATCTTCAACTGTAGACTGACACAAATTACCCTACCATATAAACCTTGATTTCACGGTTTTTTTTGGTATTTGGTAGGGAACTTTGTGTCGAAAATTTGTGACACAAATTTCCCTACTCGATTAGAGAATGACACAAAACCACCTACTTGTTAGGAGTAATGACACAAATTTCCCTACTCGATCGGAGGGGCGAATAAAGTTTTTCACTTGGAATAGGATTTAAATACTCTTTGTGAAGATTCTGTTATTGTAGATGGAACATTCATAACTCTAATTTTATAGTGCACTTCTTTTAAATGATGTTGATTTACTCTTTATTTCAGTAATTTGATAATTTATTTTATAGTGGTTTCGATGATTGAGTATACGTATGATTAATAATGTGGACCGAAGTAGACCGGCGAGAATGCAATCAAGACAATACATTTGTATTTTTTATAATATATGAAGGACTGCTTAGTATCGCTATAAAAGAAAAGTGATTAACTACGGCGGCATTGCTAATTTGGCTATTGCTGTCGTTATTTTTTTTCACTCACTTGCCAAGGGAAGGTGAATGGGATTCCTCTTAAATCAACTATTGTTTTAGTAATTCTACTATATATTGCATAATTTTGAATCCATCGACATCCCCAGACTAGTACTTTATTTTTATAAACTCTGATATTACAACAACATTTATTTACATTCGATAAAAATAGTGGAAATTCGACACGCTAAAAACATCGTCAGACTTTGCTGACGATGTTTTGTTGTTATAACTACATAAAGATCCTCCCTTATGGGACTAAAGTTCGACAAAAAGGAGGTATATTCTTCCTTAATGAAGAATGTTTGAGTATGGAAGATGCTATCAGAGGGAACTAACATGAAATGATTAATAGATCCAAACAAAGATCTAGGAGTATCAACTACATCTAAAGTAGTTTTATTCTGAAATACCAGCAATATAGAAAGCTAACAGATGGGACATTATTTACATTTACGAATTTGGATATAGAGGATCAATGATTTTGTTCCACCTACATTACTACATAGAATAAATTTTTAACATAATATCATCTTATAATTAGGAGAATGAGTATGTATATTTCGAGTATTTCTATCGAGAACTTCCGAAACTTTAAGAGTAGTACATCTATAAACTTTAACGAGGGTATGAATGTAATTATAGGCCATAACAATTCTGGCAAATCAAATTTACTTAAAGCCTTAGAACTAGTTCTTAGTGTGAATTCACCTAAAAGGCTCTGTGTGGATGATTTTAACAAGGAAGTCACAGTTGATGATCTTAAGAAAAACTCCCCCAGAGTAACAATTTCAGTGATATTTACCGAATCCAAAAATGAAGATGAATTTTCAGAAGATTTAGTCACAGTAGCGAACTGGCTTATCGAGTTAAAAGAGCCTTATCAAGCAAAGTTGACTTACTCTTTTTATTTACCAGAAAAAGAAGAAGAAGAATATATTAATGCGATGAAATCTGAAAGCTCGATAAACATAGAAGACTACTGGCTCCTTATAAAACATAAGTTTTTAAGGAAGTATAAGTCTAATGTATACGGCGGGGATATTTTACTAAAGCAACTCGCTGACACAGAATCATTAAATAAAATTGATTTTCAGTTCATAGACGCAATTCGTGATGTTGAACGTGATTTATTTACTGGAAAAAACACTCTATTAAGAGATGTTATTGATTTTTTTATGGATTATGGAATAAAAAATAATGACCAAAAAAATAAAGATAAGAAAACACAACAAGAAGAAATCGAAAAATTAAAAAAAGACTTTTCTGTTAATGCAGCTGCTCTAATTAAAACCCTACAAGATCGAATGGAACATGGAAAAATCGAGATGTTAAGTTACGCCAAGGATACAGGAGCTTCTTTTGGTAATGCTGTGCCTGATTTTGATGGGAATATTTTAGATTCTGAACTTTATTCAGCTCTTAGATTAATTGTGAAATACGAAACTGGAATAACAATACCTGCCACTCACAATGGTTTGGGTTATAATAATCTGATTTATATGTCCTTGCTACTTGCTAAGATGCAAAAAGATGCTTCCGGTGATTATTTGGGAAGTAACGCTAAGACATTTCCTATTTTAGTAATTGAAGAACCTGAAGCTCATTTACATCCAGCAATGCAATATAAATTTTTAAAGTTTCTTAGGGAAAATGGTAAAAGTAAAGCAAGACAGATTATTATAACAACACATTCACCAAACATAACTTCAGCGGTTTCTTTAGATGAAATAATGTGCTTCCATCGAACTGATAAAAACCAACTGAATATTGCCTATTTGGGAAGAATTTTTGAGAACGATCCCAAAGGTAAAGCTTACATAGAAAGATTCTTGGATACAACTAAATCTGATATGTTGTTTGCAAAATCAGTGATTTTTGTTGAGGGACTAGCAGAACAATTAACAATGTCTATATTTGCTAAATATATTGGCCATGATTTAGAAGGTGATCACGTAGCTGTAATAAATGTTAATGGAAGATATTTCGATCACTTTCTCAAGCTTTTTGATACAAACCAAAAATTCACTCTACATAAAAAGGTAGCTTGTATTACAGATTTAGACCCTGTGAGAATAGAACTCAAAAACATATCAACAAGTTTTAGTGATGATTTGGATAAAAGTAATTTGGATGATGATACCAAATGCTTCCCTTTTGAATTGTATACAGATCCAGATAAATATAGATACTCCTCTTGTACTAATTCGTTAGTATATCAAGTTCAACCTTATAACATCCGTTGTTTTTCCCAGCAAATCGATCAAGGGAAAACCTTCGAATATTCTTTATGTTTTGAGAATCCTGGTTGTTCTTTAATTCTAAATAAAAACATGACAAATTATAAAGAACTCGTCGATTTATTTAATTTATTTAATACTGAAAAACCATTTGAGTCTATTCTAGAAAGGCTAGGAAAAAGAGGAGGATTACGTGCACGAATTACCGATGGTATTGATAAAAATACTGGGACTCAGAAAAAAGAACATGTTCTCGCTGCCAGATACCTTAGCTCTGTCAGTAAGGGGGAGAATGCTTATGAACTGGCATACAATATGAATCAAAATTTAGAAAGTGCTAATAAGATACCTTTTCAAGTTCCTCAATACATAAAGGATGCGATCGTATGGATTTCGAATTAATATCTGCCGACTCTACAATTCCAATTGAAACTCACTTTAAAGTCGTAGCAGGGCCCGGGGCTGGTAAAACAAGATTTCTAATAAACCATATTCAGAATATACTGCATCAATCTCAGCGACTAGGTCGAAATAAAAAAATAGCATGTATTACCTATACTAATACTGGCGTAGAAACTATTTTAAAAAGACTCCCTAATGGGCATGATCACGTCGAAGTATGTACTATTCATAGTTTTTTATTTCTGCATGTAGTAAAGCCATTCTTATCTTTAGTTAGTAAGAAACATAATATTAATATTCATAAAGTTAAGGGACCTAGTGAACACTTAATATCAGGTTTTTTTAAACAAAGTGGATTGGAATATAGATACAGACTATCTAACGTTGAAGTAACAAAGGAATCCTTTTGGTTTATTGATAATGATAATGTTTGTAAGCTTCACATCAAAGGCAGAAAAGCAGACATGCACGAAAACCTGTATAGATACAAACAGATGTTTTGGGAAAAGGGAATCCTTCATTATGAAGACATTCTAGCCCTATCATGGGAAATAATGATTTTAAATCCAGATGTTTTAAGAGTCATTCGTTCTAAATTCCCATATATTTTTATTGATGAGTTTCAAGACACATCTCCTATACAAACAAAAATCATAAAACTGATTGCAGAAAAAGAAACGATTATTGGAGTTATTGGAGATTCAGCTCAATCAATTTACAGTTTTCAAGGTTCTGATATTATACAATTTGAGGAATTCAATCTAGAAAACAATGTAAACTACAAGATGGAAGACAACCATAGAAGTACAGTACAGATCATAGATTTGTTAAATTCAATTCGACCTAATATTTTTCAAAAAAGCCCTAATAATAAACAAGGGAATTTGCCGACTATTCTTATCGGGCACCCCTTGAACGCAGTAAAATATATTGAAGATTCACTCAATCTCAATAGTGAAGAAGAACTTTATACACTCTCTTTTTCTAATAAAAGGGCTAATTCTATAAGAGATAAGATAGATTATACGGACAATATCAGATCCGAAACACTCGAATCTATTTTCACCAATAATGATAGCTCTAATGAACGAAGAAAAATCATAGTTCCCATTATTAAAGCAATAGAATATGCACGCCTTTCCAACTTTAAAAAAGCAATTCAGGAGATAAATAAGATTTCCAATCAAATAATCAATGAAAGAAAAGGATTGGAGATCATCCAGCAATTATTAACTGACTATAGCAAATTTAATGATCAACCAATCCAAAAACTATATGAGAAAATTTTGACTCTAAGCATCAATATACCTGTTATTTCCAAAAGGGAAATTCCAACAAAAATAGAGGAGTTCTATAAAAATAAGAAGTATTCAGAACTCGCTTTATTAATATCAAGCCAAGACATTGTTGGTAAAGATCGAACCATACATCAGGCAAAGGGAAATGAATTTGAGAATGTATTAGTGAATATTCTTCCGCATAAGCAAAATTACTCAGAAAAGAGAGAATTGGGATTTCTTTTAAATCCTGATGTGATTTCAAAAGAAGACCACCGAGTTTATTATGTGGCTGCAAGCAGAGCAAAGTCTAATCTGTTTTTTTGTGTACCAAGTTTGTCTCTAAATGCTACAAAAAAACTAAGCAAACTTTGCAAAATCCATCCTCTAACATAAGTCTTAGTAAATGCATTTACAAATTGTTGTCTAGCGATCGGACCGTAGTTAACCCTCATAAGCATACCATTCTAAGCGTGAGTCACTCCTTACGAGCAGGTAAGACCCCTTGAAGACCGACGAGGTAGATAGCTTGGAGGTGGAAGTGCGGCAATGCATGGAGCAACCAATACTAATCGCACTATGGCTTATCCAAAAAATAAAACACAGATTTGTTTAGGATTCAGTTTTCAGGTGATTACGCCTGTACACACCGAAATTCATTTAAACATCCGTGATGAACCCAATTTCTAGCGACAGGTCTGTTTCACAGACGCATGTTTGGTGGCATAGCAGAGGGGTTCCACGCGTACCCATCCCGAACACGACCTTTTTAGCCTTCCACCGCCGGTGGTACTTGGCGAAAGGACTTGAGACTAGATCGACGCCAAGCTAATCTAAAGCATCTCCTTAAGGTGATGCTTTTTTGTTTTAATGTTCGAAGTAAGGTGAAAAGTACAAATCATAATGTTGTCATCTACTATAAAACCTAGAAAGTGTCTGAAGACAAGAAATTGGTCTCTTTGCCGATTTGATATTAAGCAAAATAGGATGTGATAAAGTATTTAGAAAGTTTAGTCGTTTTTTTTCAGTCTGTTATGACAGAGGCAGAGAATTTAGAGGCTGTCATTGTTACCTTAAAGAAATTGACCTTTGAAAGTGAGAGTAGAATTTATCTAGTCTGTGGGAGCTACGGTGGTTTTGTTTCTACGATTGTGGGAGCCAGAAGAAGAGATAAGATTAAGGAAGTGGTTTTGATATTCCAGCTTAGTTTCATTCAGCTCACCGCCTTCGAAACTTTGGGCCATAATGATCCGCACTTCTTCTTCCGAGTAATGCTCTTCATGCCCGACAGGTTTGACTCCAAACAGACGAAGAATTACCCGCGATGTTCCATTCAACGCCACAATAAAAGGATGCATGATTTTGCCGAACCAATACAGCGGAGGTGAGAGAAGCAGCGTCAGCTTCTCGGCGAACTGGATGGCAAGCGTCTTCGGCGCCATCTCCCCGACAACCACATGTAGAAAGGTAACAAAAATAAATGCAATCGCATAGGACGCTACGGAAGCGCTCGCTTCGGATAAATTAAATAAATCGAAAACCGGATACAAAATACGTTCTACTGTGGGCTTGCCAATAGCTCCAAGTCCTAGAGCTGTAACTGTAATCCCGAGCTGACACGCGGATAGATAATAATCCAGATCACCGACGACTTTTTTAGCAATAATAGCCTTTTTATTTCCTTCATCAATCAATTGTTCTATCCGTGACATTCGGATTTTAACGGCAGCAAATTCCGATGCTACAAAAAAAGCTGTCAATACAATTAACACTGCAAGAATAAATAAATTCATGATCGTTATTAAGTCCAATCCTTCCCATCTCAAAGAGGGACTCACCTCCAAATTGTAGTCAGATTACACTTCTTAATCCGCTAATGGGTTTAACAAAAGTACCGTCTGAGGCGGATCAATTCAGGAGCACAATCCATTTGCAAAATCGCCTTCCCATTATTGTTCAGCCCCCCCTCGAAATATATACGAAGGAGTATAACATAAAAGCACTTAAACCATCCAGTTGTACGTCATGGTTTGGTAAGTCGGGTGATCTCTCACTCTTCTCTTATTCCCCCAAGAAAAGATGTTGTAATACTTTCTTCACAAGATCTTCAAATCCATCTCCTACTATTGTAAATAGAGGTTAGTTATTTAGGCCAACTAAGGAGGTGGAAAGATAGTTTTACTATGGACTTTAAGAGCTGTCCTGACCTCACCTAAGCTTCATGAAACTCTATACTATAGTGAGGAAATGTGATGACAAAGTTTAATTTCAGCATAAAGAAAAATTCAAATCCCAAGAATCATCTGCATCTACGTATTAATATTTTCTTTTTTGGCGTATTCATAATCTTTTCAATTCTACTCATTCAATTGACAGTTCTACAATTTGTGGAAGGACCTGTAATGGCTGAGCAAGAGAATATCAGTGTAACAAGGACGGCTCCTTTACTCCCTGTTCGTGGGACGATATATGATTCTACTGGGCAAACGAAGCTGGCTTATTCTGAACCCTCGTACTCCTTGTATATTACTTTATTTAAGAACTATAGTGAACAGAGCGGAGGGTCACCAAACCCTAATCGAAAAGAGATTTTGGAGTTAGCAGAGAAACTGAGTAAAGTCTTCCAGCAGTTAAAAAATATAAACACCGCTGATTATAGTGTAGAACAAATTATCGAAGCTATGGACTTAGAGTATAAACAGGCCCTTGGCTATACTCCCAGACTCATAAAAAGCGGACTTTCGAATCAAGAAGTAGCTTATTTTATGGAGAATAAAATGGAATATCCCGGTGTGTCAGTCGTAGAAGAGACGATCAGAAAATACGACCCGGATACAATAGCCGTTCAGGCGATCGGATATCTGAAATCCTTCAAAACATCAAAGACCACTGTCAAGTATAAAGAACTCGATAGATTGAATGCCGAACAAACGGATCCTGGACTGATCTACTCTGAACTCGAAGATGTAGGCGTATCAGGACTGGAAATGCAGTATCAGGATTTGCTGCGCGGAAAAAATGGTTTTAAGCAAATTGCTATTAATGCCGTTAATTTGCCGGAAGAGGGTTCGCTGCCTGTTACACAACCGCCGATCAAAGGATACGATCTCGTCTCCACTCTTAATAAAACAGTTCAAATGAAGACTGAACAAGCTATCATAGATCAGTTGCAATGGTTGCAGCGAACGCCCGTATCCGGGAAGCTCCACCCCAACGCGAAGACGGGCTATGCAGTTGCCATGGAGGTGGAAACCGGAAACATAATCGCTATGGCAAGTATGCCAGATTATGATCCTAATGCCCCTTGGGATTATGAGAAGATCAAGTATATTTATCGCAATGGAACAGTGGAGTCTTTTCCACCAAATGATTCAGGACAGCATCCTGAATCCACTGTGCTCCTAGGTTCAACGATAAAACCGCTCAGTGTTCTAATCGGACTTAATGAAGGCTTAATCACACCAGGTACTACGTATATGGATCAAGGATATGCTGAATTCGGTAGGGATAATTCAAGAGTCCGTAATTCGGGAGGCAAAGCTTTTGGCTTGTTGACTCCTGTAACTGCAATTAAGAATTCATCCAATGCATTTATGGTTGACTTAATTGGCGAACAATTGTGGAGGAAATACGCAGATCAGTCAGTGGAAGTCTGGGATAAATATATGAAAGAATTCGGTCTAGGAGTGGAAACCGGGGTAGATTTGCCGCGAGAGTTTAGAGGACGAATTGAATATAACCAGAAAAACCAATCTCAGCTTTCAAGTATGGCTTTCGCTTCGTTCGGGCAGCAGGGTAAATATACAGCGTTGCAACTTGCACAATATACAGTGATGCTTGCCAACAAAGGTAAACGAATGGAGCCTCATCTCGTTAAAGAAATCCGAGATACTAACGGAAGTGTCATTCAAACCATTGAGCCGAAAATCTTAAACGAGGTTTCGTACGAAGATGAGTTATGGCAAACGATTCACCGTGGAATGGCTACGAATGTAGACAGCGCATTTCAAGGGTTTCCTTATGATTTCGCCAGAAAGACCGGAACATCCCAACAAACGATTTATAAGAATGGTCAAGCTATAAATGTGGAGAACGGAGTTTTCATCGCCTTTGCACCAAGAGAAAATCCGAAGCTTGTAGTTGCTGTTGTCGTTCCTGAAGGTGGTTACGGTTCACAAAGTGCAGCTCCCATTGCACGGAAAATTTTTGATGCTTATGATGCGGTGTTCGGATTAACTATGTCGCCACAAAGTTGACCAGTGATCTGAAAGACCTCAAGATAAGAACACAAATGCAGACTCTTTATGAAAACCGCGTAAATCGCGGTTTTTTTATTACTAAAAATCACTCGGGCTCCCCCCGGAAAAGATGTTGTAATAATTCCTTCACAATATCTACAAAGTCCATCGTTACCCTTAGAGATGTACGCTCATTACACTGCAAAGATAGGTGGTTTTGATTGCCAAAACAAAATAAGAACAAGGCTTGGTTACAGCATTTCATGTTAGTGTTAATCGTCTTAATCGCAGTTATCGTAACTGAACGTTTGCTTCAACCCAAAGAGCTTGTTATGCCGCAAAGCGAATCTTCATATGTGAATGAATTAGAGAAAGAAGCAGACAACACTTTTGCTGTGTATAGCGGGTCTACATTTGTAAACAGCTATACTACGCTAGGAGAAGCTATTAATTATGCTGAATCCACTCGATTAGCATCAGTCCGAGAAAAGGGATCTAATGCTTTACTGTGGAACAATTACCGTCCGTATTTGGTATACCAGAGTGAAATACTTGTGGCTGATTTTTCAGAATACGCAGAGGCTGTACAGTTCGCCAGAGGTAATCTGGGAACTCGTGTGTACCATGTCAGCAGTGAAAAGACAATATGGACCCTACAACCATTGCCGGCTCAGGTCCAGCCCCTTGATGCCGTACTAGTTAACCAAATGCCGGAGCTGCCGCGGGGTTGTGAGGTGACGAGTCTTGCGATGCTACTAAAACATGCTGGAATCGAGGCGGATAAAATGATACTTGCAAAACAAATTCGCAAAGATCCGACACCGTATTCCAAGATTAATGGTTCAGTTACATTTGGCAATCCTTACGATGGCTTTGTCGGCGATATGTACTCCTATGATAATCCGGGATACGGCGTCTACCACGGGCCGATTAAAGATCTGGCTGAGATGTATTTGCCTGGGCAGATCATTGATATGACTGGCAGCAGCTTTGACGATATGCTGGTTACTCTCACTCAAGGGAAGCCTGTGTGGGTTATAGCCAATACTTATTTCACTTCGTTGCCTATTGAGATGTTTGAAGAGTGGGATACCCCAAGTGGTCCAATCAAGATTACCTACAAAGAGCATTCCGTGCTCCTAACGGGCTATGATGAACGCTACATTTACTTCAATGACCCTTTGACCGAAGTGATTAACCGTAAAGTGAAGATCAACTCGTTTCGTGAAGCATGGGAGCAAATGGGCAGACAAGCCATTACTTATTCGAATTGAGACTAAAGGAGTGTACATCAAGTGTTAACCTCAAAAATTAAAACATACGTGATCCCAGCTCTAGTGTTTGTCAGCTTATGGGCAGCCTTTTACACAGGACCCTACGCCGTTGTATCAGCTAACGCCCATACACCCGCACCTGTCCGAAGTCTATCGCTACAGGCCAAATCGGCCATCCTTCTTGAAGTAGAGACAGGACAGATCTTATACCAGGCGAACGCAGATATCGCCTATCCGCCAGCCAGCATGTCTAAGATGATGACGGAGTACATCGTGCTTTCCGAAATCAAGGGCGGACGGTTAAACTGGGAGGATCAGGTGGCCGTTTCAAAAAGAGCCCAGGATACTGTGGGATCCAAGGTGTTTCTAGCGGAAGGCGATACACATACCGTTAGAGAATTGTTTACGGCAAAGGCAGTGGGGTCGGCTAATGATGCGTCAATCGCACTGGCTGAACATATTGCCGGCAGTGAAGAAGCCTTCGCCATGAGAATGAACGTTACTGCAAAAGAACTTCAGTTAACCAATGCCCACTTTATTAATGCCACCGGTTTAGGCAGGGGGGATATGAGCGAAGAATACCGTCCCACAGAAATTGAAGGTGAGACCGTGATGTCCGCACGTGATGCCGCCTATCTGGCATTGGCCATACAGCGCGAGCATCCCGATTTTTTCGAAATCTCCAGCCTTCCTTCATACCAGTTCAAGGCACGTGATGCCCAGCCGATCATTAACTACAACTGGATGCTGGAGGGGAATTCTTCCATAACCTCACTTAAAAACTATGCTTACGAGGGTCTGGACGGTATGAAGACAGGTTACACAGATCAAGCGGGTTATTGTTTTACGGGCACCGCCGAGCGGAATGGTATGCGGCTAATTAGCGTTGTCATGGGAACAGCTTCTGAGTCCATGCGTTTTGTTCAGACTCGGAAACTGCTCGATTATGGATTTGGCCAGTTCGAACGAAAGACGATTCTTGCAGAGAGAACGGTTCTGGAAGGGTTAGAAACCGTAAAAGTATTTAAAGCCAAGGAAAAAGAAGTAGGTCTGGAGACAGAGGAGGACCTAACTCTGATGACCATTAAAGGAACAAACCCTAAATTAACAATAACTGCCGAATTCGTAGATGAAATTGTAAGAACAGCTCCTATTCCAGATGGAACAGTTCTTGGGAAAGCAACAATTACGTATATAGATGAAACAGGTCAAGAGATCAAGTCAGAGATGAATTTGTTGTCTAAAAACCAAGTGGATAAAGCAAGCTGGTTCACTTTGATACTCCGTTCAATCGGAAATTTCTTCAATAACCTAAAGGATTCTTTAATGAATTTATTCTAAATCGGTGTTGTATTCAATAAGAGGATTTCAGCTCTCATTACGTGGTGCTGGAGATCCTCTTTTTTTTATGTCCCGTCCGTGAAGAAATTGTGGAGAATCGTAAGCACAAATGTAATCAAACCATCACGGTTTGTTCAAATACACTCCCTAAAATAAAGAAGAGATAACAAGTTAAGGAGTGCTAATTTATGTGTGGAATTACCGCTGTATATAATCGAAATCAAGTGCCTGTACAAGCCCAGATGCTCAGGCAGATGATAGAAATCATCAATCACCGCGGGCCTAACGACTCCGGTATTCATTTAAATGGGCACGTAGGTCTTGGTTTTCGAAGACTAAGCATCCTTGACCTGGAGCACGGCGCACAGCCGATGCACAATGAACCGGGCGAAATATCCCTTATTTTTAACGGAGAAATTTACAACTACCGGGAGCTGCGTGAATCACTACAGAGAGAGGGACATCACTTTCATACAGAGAGCGATACCGAGGTTATTCTCAGGCTGTATGAAGCCGAGGGTGAACACTTCGTCAAGCGGCTGCGAGGAATGTTTGGACTGGTCATCTGGGATCAGAGACAGCAAATGTTGCTGGTAGCCCGTGACCCTTTCGGAATCAAACCTATTTATTATTCTGAAACACCCAGTGGGTTCATGATTTCCTCAGAAATCAAATCCCTCCTGGCATCAGGTAAGATCGACAGAGAAGTGGATGGGCAAGCCTTCTCCCATTATCTGACCTTTCAGTACGTTCCGGAACCGGCCACTATGTTTAAAGGCATTAATAAGTTGATGGCTGGAAATATGCTTGTTATTAAGCAAGATCAAATATTCATAAAACCTTATTTCAAGGCATCATTTTATGCAGAGGATATTGTTACTTTTCCGGAGTTGGTAGAGGAGACGCGCGCTGTGCTGATGGATTCTGTTCAGATTCACCGGAACAGCGATGTGCCCAGAGGTGCCTTTCTGTCAGGAGGTATTGACTCCAGCAGCTTGGTGGGGATGCTCCAGCGTCTGGAGCCTACCCGAACCTTCTCCGTAGGTTTTGATGTTCCTGGATATAGTGAACTGGAGCTTGCCCGTAAGACGGCAGCGCATCTGGGTACAGAACATTATGAAGTATCGGTAAGCGCTCAAAGCTACCTTGAGGCGCTTCCGCGTATGATTTGGCATATGGATGAACCGGTTGCCGATCCTTCAGCGGCGGGTATTTACTTTGTTTCCGAGCTGGCCAGCAGGTATGTCAAAGTGGTTTTTTCCGGCGAAGGAGCAGACGAATTTTTCGGCGGCTACAATATCTACCGGGAGCCGTTATCCCTTAGAATGTTTAACTATATGCCAGCCGCAATGCGAAAGCTTGCCGGTGCAATTTCGAAGGGAATGCCGGCAGGAATGAAAGGAAAGAGCTTTTTAGAGAGGGGAAGTTTGGAGCTGCAGGAACGCTTCTATGGTAATGCAAAAATATTCCACGATGCTGAAAAGGGAGCAATAATGCCCGATAATCTAGCAAGAACTTTCCAGCGTGCACAAGAAGTGACCTTGCCGCTATATGAAGCTGCTGCTCATTATGACGACATTACTAAGATGCAGCATATTGATATTCATACCTGGCTGCGGGGAAATATCTTAATGAAAGCAGATAAGATGTCGATGGCACATTCTATTGAGCTTCGGGTTCCCTTTGTGGATCCTCGGGTTTTTGATCTCGCATCCCGTATCCCAAGCAAATACAAAGTGAATAAAACAACTACCAAGCTGCTTCTACGGGAAGCAATGAAGGATTTCGTACCTCCGGATGTGCAGAGCCGTAAGAAACTAGGCTTTCCGGTTCCCATCCGCATTTGGCTCAAAAATGAATGGTACCCTTGGGCTAAAGAGGTTATCGGCTCTGCTGATGATATTCCATGGATAACTACAAAACAAGCGTTGGGTATGCTCGAAGATCATCGGGCAGGCAAAGTGGATGCCAGCCGCAAGCTATGGACAATTTTGGTGTTCATCTTATGGCATCAGATGTATATTACTGCTCCAACGACTGTACCTGCTCTGCACTAAAAGAGGTCCGTTTCACGAAATAAGCGGGATGAGCACCTTAAAAGTGGTCCCTGATCCTTCTGTGCTATCCACAGTAATTTGTCCCTGATGCAGCATTACAATTTCTCGTGAGATAGCCAGACCCAGTCCTGTACCACCGGTCGTTCGCGATCTTGATTTTTCAACACGATAAAGGCGTTGCCAAATATGTGGTAGTTCATCCGCAGGAATTCCGATGCCTGTATCCTTGACCATAATAACAGCCTGACCATTACTGGTGCTAGTAGAAACCGTGATTCGCCCGCCGGAAGGGGTATACTTTCGCGCATTTTCAAGCAAGTTAATCACGACTTGCTGAAGGCGCCGTTCATCTCCCTTTACATAGACAGGTGATGAGGAGGGCTGATAATCAAGTTCTATTCCATGCTGTTGTATGGAATCCGACATAAGTTCCAAAGCATTTTGCATGACTTTGTCTACGGACGTTCGATCAATAACCAGTTTAAATGATCCTTGTTCCATGTTTGCTAGTTCGAATAAGTCCTGAACGAGTCTTTGTAACTGAATACTCTGGGTGTAGAGAAGCTGTAAGTACCGCTCCTGATCCTCCTGGTTCTGTACCAATCCATTCTTCAACACCTCTGAGTAGCCTTTCATATACGTTAGCGGTGTGCGAAGCTCATGGGAGATATCTGCTAAAAATTGTCTTCGCTGCTGTTCATAGTGTTGAATATTAGAGGACATCCGATTAATAGCATGGGATAATTGTGCAATTTCATCAGAACCACGAGGCTCCAGTTTCCAATCATAGATGCCTTCAGAAATCCGTTTTGTTATTTTGATCATTCTCAGCAACGGCTGCACCAGCTTCCGGGATACCAGAAGGATAATCAATGCCGATAGGACAAGCACAACTGCAGCGACGCCTATAAATGTATTGTTTAATGTCTTAATCGCTGTTTGAATGGGGACGGTAGGACTGAACATAAAGACTCTGCCAATCGTCTCTCCACTGGAAACAATGTCTGCTTCGGTCACAAAGTTAGGCTCATTCTTCCAATCAGAGTTTAACACCGGGCCATGAAAATCAGCACTCGTGCCATGGATGATGATTCCTTGCAAGTACTCAGGGGGGAGAGAGGCAGTCCCCTCCGAAGAGCCCAGTAAAGCGTTATCCCGGTCCAGTATCAGCAGGAGATTGTCCGTCTTGCTTTCTGTGAGCAGCACATGGTTAATTGTCGTCATATCAAAATGCTCACTTAACACAGCAGCATAACTTTGATTTCGGTGGATCTGTTCGTTCAGCACATCATCTGTGTAGAAGCGGATAAATAACATATAGAGCACACTTTCAATGCAAAAGAGCAGTACCATAAACATTATGACAAGTACAGAGCCAAGTTTCAGAGGAATGCTATTTAATTTAATTTTTCTCATTACAAATATATCCCGTACCCCAGATGGTCTTGATGACGTCATGCCCGGGGATTCCGGCCTGAGATAGCTTCTCCCTTAAATTTTTGATGTGCGTATCGACGGTCCGATCGTCGTTGATGGATCTCGTCTTCCACAGCAGCTCGAGGATATCTTCCCGCTGAAAGATTCGTTCTTTATGGCTCAGAAACAGCTTTAGGATCGAGTATTCCTTTGGGGTCAAAGCAATCTCCATGTCTTGATAGAACACCTGGTGAGTCTTCAAATTCATCTTCAGATCACGGAAGGTTAACTCTGATTTGGCGGGTAAAGTGGAGATTGACTGTACAGGCTTGACTATCATGTGATTCTGCTGCTGTACAAATTCCTGTCTGCGGAAAATAGATTCCATACGGGCGATAAGCTCTTGATGCTCAAAGGGCTTGGTTAAATAATCATCGGCACCGATTTTCAGGCCGACGACTTTATCTACCGTCTCTTCGCGGGCGGTTAGCATGATAATAGGAACGGTTGAAATTTGGCGGATTGCCTTGCATACATCAAACCCATCCATAATCGGCATCATGAGGTCCAGGATCACCAGATCGAAATCTGCTACAGTAATTCGTGACAATGCTTCTTTACCGCCGGCTGCGGATTCGGTGGAATAACCTTCAGCATGCAGATAAAGCTGCAGTAGCTCACGCATAGGAGCTTCATCGTCGATAATTAGTATTTTTTTATGATTTTTGCGGATAAATACGGACACGGCTTGAACCTCCTTTGTTTCTAGTGTACCCTGCATTTTCGAAGAATTTGTGAAGATAATCCTTGTAATCATCATATTTAGTTTTTTTAGAAGCACAAATAATCTAAATATTGTACCACATCACCTTTTGAAAGAATTTCTCTTGACAACAACCCCCCCGGGGGGTTAGTTTTTTGGTATGTATTTATTCCAGAGAGCTTAGAAAGGAACGATTGATGTGGCTAGGATAATAGAAATAACAGACACTACACCAAAAGAAAAAATTAAAATCATTTTGGCGCTCGGTGTACCTGCGATGATTGAAAATCTGCTTCAAACGGTGGTGGGATTTGTGGATACATTGTTTGTATCCAGAATCGGGCTAAATGAGGTTACGGCTGTCGGCGTTTCCAACACGATTTTGAATGTTTACATTGCTATTTTTCTCGCCATCGGTGTCGGAACTTCCTCCATGATAGCCAAACGTGTTGGCGCCGGGAAGATGAAAGAAGCTAAACAAGTTGCTCGTCAATCTACGTGGCTAGCTGTGTATGCCGGAATTTCATTTGGAATTATAACCTTATTTTTCGCTGAGCCGCTACTACGCATTATGGGAGCCGAGCCAGAAGTACTCAACAGCGGCGTCACTTATTTTCGTATTGTTGCCGTACCTTCCATATTTATTTCCTTAATGACTGTGTTCGGCAGTATCTTGCGTTCAGCTGGTGATACCAAAACCCCGATGAAGGTGGGGATCTGGGTAAATGTAATCCACATCGCTCTTGATTACATCCTGATCTTCGGACTAGCCGGCATTCCGGGGATGGGGATTGCCGGAGCGGCGTTAGCCACAGTTCTGGTTCGGATTCTTGGTTCCATTGCACTGTTCCATTACATCCGGAAGTCACAGCTGTCTTTCTCGCTGTTCAAAAAAGACCACAACGAGTTCACTAAACCGCTTCTCAAACTCTCAGGACCAGCAGCTGCAGAACGTCTCATCATGCGTCTGGGACAAGTTTTATACATGGGCCTTATCGTCAGAATCGGAACTGAGGTTTATGCTGCACATACCATTGCCGGTAATATCGAAGTTTTTTCATATATGCCGGGCTATGGGCTGGCCATTGCAGCCACCACCTTAGTTGGACAATACCTGGGAGCAAACCGACACCGGGATGCCTACCAGTTTGGTATATATACTACCGCTGTTGCCGTGGTATTTATGAGCTTCGTCGGTGTTCTCCTGTTTGTATTTGCCCCCTTTGCGGCAGCGTGGTTTACCGGGGATCAATCTGTCATTGAAATGGTGACAACCGCACTTCGAATCGATGCCTTCGCGCAGCCGTTCCTGGCTGTCGGACTCGTCCTTGCAGGTGCACTGCAGGGTGCGGGTGACACCAAGAGCCCCATGTATAGCACCGCCATCGGCATGTGGCTGATCCGGGTCATCGGAGTATACATCTTAGGCATTCAGCTGGATTTGGGCATTGCAGGCATCTGGTTGTCAATCGCTATTGATTTGGCGATTCGTGCAGTATTTTTATTTTTCCGTTTCCGGAAAAAGATTGCTGCGTTTGAAAATGAGGCCGCACATTAAAGCGAGGAGGGGAGGAAGAAAGGAGCGAATGTTTACCCGAAAGATGGCTGCCGTGATCTTCTATCTGGCCTTGCTCGGTTTGATTTACGTCCTGAGGGATGAGCTGCTTCCTTGGCTGGAAAATCTGGATTCTGGAAGCTGGCCCATCATCCTGTTCATCTGTGCAGTGCTCGGAATGGTTCCCGTCATCCCCTTTGCGCTGGTATCTGGCATCCTAGGCATCAAATACGGGCTATGGGGAGGAAGCGGGATGAGTGTGGCAGCATCGACTCTGGCTGCTGTTATTACCTATTGGATTTTTGCCAAAGGAGGTGGGGGGTATCAAAGCCAAAGTTCCAAAACCAAATTGAAGATATGGAATGAGCATATCCAGCAGCGCGCTTTTCTGTTCGTTCTTATCGGGCGGATGCTGCCTTTCATCCCAGCTGCGCTTATCAACGGATATGCAGGCTGGTTTAAACTTCCGTTCGTTCCGTATGTAACCGCAACTGTCCTGGGCAAAATCCCAACGATGCTTGTTTTCGCCTATGTTGGCGTTTCTGCGGTCTCGGGTTCGCAGTATTGGTCACCCGTGCTGCTGATATATGCTGTTTTTTTAGGTGTCGTGTATCTGATATATAGCCGATTATTTCCGAATGCCACGAGCGTTCAACGCTTAGAAAACGAGCAATAAGGTATGTAAATTTAATGCAATCAAAATTTCAAAATCGATGGAGGAACAATCATAACAATTAAGCTTTCAAAAGGTGAATTTGACCGTTTGCTCAAACTCTCCAACGACAATGGATATATTGCTGCTACCGCTATTGATCAAAGAGGCTCCTTATCCAAATCTTTAAGCAAAGCATTGGGAAAGGAAGCATCCTATGAGCAGGTCGCCGAGTTCAAACAGCTGGTTTCCGAAGAGCTTACACCTTATTCGACTGCTATTTTGCTGGACCCTGAGTTTGGCTGGCCAGCAGCAGAAGCCCGTGATGCAGACTGCGGGCTTCTGCTCGCTTATGAGGAAACCGGATATGATGTGACACAAATGGGCCGACTGCCAGATTTATTGCCCCGATCTTCAGCTCTGCGGTATGTCGAGAAGGGAGTAGATGCCGTTAAAATCCTGATGTATTACGATCCGGATGATCTAGAGGAAATCAACGACATTAAACATGTCTTCATCGAACGTGTCGGTGCGGAATGTGCCGCAAATGACATTCCCTTCTTTTTTGAAGCCGTAACATACAGTGACAGCATACCGGACTCAGGAAGCGCCGAGTTTGCCAAAGTCAAACCGGATAAAGTTAAGAAGTATATGCAGGAATTCTCCAAACCGCGTTATAAAATTGATGTGCTGAAGGTTGAAGTTCCGGTAAATATGAAATATGTATCCGGCACGGCAGCCAATACCGGCCATGAGCATGAAGCGGTATATACAAGGCAAGAAGCACTACAGCACTTTAAAGATACAGCAACAATTTCACCTATTCCGTTTATTTATCTAAGTGCGGGAGTCACGAATGAAATATTTCTAGAGACCTTGAAATTTGCCGGGGAAGCGGAAGTCCCTTTTTCAGGAGTACTGTGCGGTCGGGCTACATGGCAGGACGGTATAGAAATATACGGCAAGGAGGGGGTTGAAGCATTACGCAAATGGCTTCAAGAGGAAGGCAAACAGCGAATGATCAAGCTTGATAATATTCTGCGGCAAGTGACCACACCATGGTGGCAGAAACATCCTTGATTGATTTTACCGTCACCCATTAATCTGCTTTGAACCCCGGCAGGTCGTGCAGCAGGCATAGCCTTTCCGCCTGCCGGGTATTATATGGCTTCACGAAACAAGGGAAATGGAGCAGCAAATCATGCAGACAGCAGATGTCTCAGCTATTAAAGTTGTAAATTCGAATACACTTAAGATTATTGCTATATTATCCATGTTCATCGATCACCTATCGGTATGGCTGGTTCCCTCAGGAACCTCACTGGATATTCTGCTTCACACTATTGGCAGACTTGCCGCCCCCATTATTTGTTACCTGATTGCAGAGGGCTTCGCGCATACTTCCAACTTAAAGAAAATTTATGATACGGCTTTTTCTTTTTTCCTTAGTCTCTCATTTTCCATTTGTGCTCTTCTTCGGTCTATCCTGGTGGCAAGGGACCAGTGTGATCTGGGATTTGCTCATGGGGCTGATTGCACTGTCTATCTGTAAAAATCCCAAGATCCCCTTATGGGGACAGATCTCTTCGGTTGCGGTATGCTGCCTGCTCGCATGGACGGCAGATTGGAATTACATCGGAGTCTTATGGGTCGTGTGTTTTGGTTTGTTCAGAACACGCTTCAGTCTGCAAATGTTTGGCTTTGCACTAATTGGAACTTCCCTTTACATTATTCCAGGCCTTTCGGCATCAGGTTCAACGAGCATCTTCCGTTTCGGCATTCTGCTGGCGATTCCGCTCTTTGCTTTGTACAACGGAACCCGCGGCCGAAAATCCAATCTGATCAAGTATGGATTCTATATATTTTACCCGCTCCATCTAATAGTGCTGTATCTGTTTCGTTATATTTTATTTGAATCATAGATTAAGGAGAACGCTGCATGAAGTGGCTTAGAATAATTAATCATAGGTTCCTAACCTTGACTATATTTACAGCTGTAGTGCTGTAACGCTATCCGCTTGTACCGGCAAGATGAACCCGAATCCGCAAGTAGTAAATAGTCCTGCGCCCACGTTATCTGAGCAAGAAGTCCTGCCTGAACAGCCGCAAGCAACGAGAAGCGAAGAACCCTCGACAGGACTAGTGTACGACGGTAATTTGGAGCTGCCTGTAATTGGTGCTACAGGGTATGCCTCAGTAAGAATGGAGTTGAAAAATTCAGCCGACGTTAATTCCATTACGGTAGCAATAATTGAACCTAGAAGTGCCTTCCAGATTTTAAAGGAAGAGGGGGCATGGTGGCTGGTACAACATCAGGATGTTACCGGCTGGCTGCCGCATGTTTACTGTTTCATTAATCTTCCCGATGTTATTCCGTCTATGATTTATGACAACACCAATACGTATGCTTCACAGTTCAAATCTTCCGGAAAAGCGATTCCCGGTATCACCGATCAGAAACTGTATTCCGGGAAAAGTTACAATAATCGGCTGGCAAAAGAGGAGTTCATCGATCCTGTTCTGTATCAAATGTCAAAAAAAATATACTCCGCACAGCGCATGGCTTTATCTGATGGAAACTCGCTGAAAATTTATGAGGTTTTCCGCCCATATACTGTACAGAAAGATGTTGCCTCTGCATTAAAAGCTCTGGCTGAATCAGATCCTGAAGTGATGGAGGGGATCAATACGCCACCGTGGGGAATAACCTGGTTTATTGTTGATGGAGTATCCAATCACCAAATGGGGTACGGAATGGACGTGAGTTTAGTAGAAATCCAATCAGAGGAGCAAGTAAGGATCGGTGACTACCTTTCCTTGCAAGTTACGGATTATATTGAGTACGTCATGCCAACCTACATACATGAGTTGAGTGGAAGCTCAGCTATATTCACTGCTGCAGTGACTTCAAAAACGCCGGACGCTTGGAGAGGATCGACTTATGCCGATACGATGACAGACCCTGCTAAACAGCTGCAGAAATATTGCACGTCCGCGGGTTTGACTCCGTTGGCCTCGGAATGGTGGCACTTTAACGATCTTGAGGCCAGGGACAGTATCGCAGATCAAAGCGGCGATGGGGAATTTATTATAACGGATATTTACAGTACAGCACCTTTTGCGGAATAATTTGTTGTTGCCCCTCTGGATGATTGGACAGCCAGCCTAGACAGCGGTACTATTAAATTGTGTCATATGTATAGGGAGAGGTTCATTCAAAAAGGATTTAGCTAGGGAGGTAAGTACGCATGTCTGATGAGCATATTAACCATGGGAATAGTCATGAACATAATCATGAGCATAAGTACCGGAAAGATATTATTAACCGTTTGGCAAAAGTCGAGGGGCATTTGCGGTCAGTTAAAGAAATGGCGATCAATGGACGCCAGTGTCCCGATATCCTGCTGCAGATTGCGGCCGTGCAAAAAGCACTGGATGGAGCAGCAAAGCTGCTCTTAAAAGACCATCTGGAGAATTGTGTGGTTGATGCCGTGCATCATGGCGACGAAGCACAGGTGATTGCAGAACTGAATGCTGCGATAAATAGTTACATCCGGTAAAGCTTGTTGATGCCCCTTCTTGTGCCAGTATAGAAGGGGCTTTTTAATAATGTGTAATGGAGTGTATCCCATAAATATTAAATGGTTAATAAAATTTTAAATTATAGATATAAGGTGCATAGAGTGCTCAAATCAACCAAAAAAAAGTCAAGGTTGTTTTTAAAACTTCTGATTATAAGAACTTGTTAATTAGAAATGATCATCGGAATTAAAAAATGAATGATTTAAACAATTATCTTGCAATTAGAGAATCACGGTATAAACCAGATAAATCAGCTCCATTCCTATTTATAGCTGCACCAGTTGGACGGAAGGGTACTAATCGCCGCTTAAATCAAAGATCTATTGAAAAGCTTGTTGAAAAATATGCAATTGCCTTTGGAAAGCCGGCTCTATCGGTGCATGCATTAAGACACTCATTTGCAACTCGATATCATAAGGAGAATAATGATGTACCTAGATTAAAGAATCAACTGGGGCATTCATCTATTCAAACTACTATGATTTACACTCATTTAACTGATGAAGAGATGCGAATTGCAGTTAATAAAATGGATCAATAACAAATATTAAAAGGTGTTATGGATAACTAGCTGTATAAATAATGACACAAATGTGCCTACTTGCTTGGAGTAAATGACACTAAACCACCTACTTGTTTGGTGGGGTGACACAAAACCGCCTACTTACTTGGAGGAATGACACAAAATCATCTACTTGCTTGGTGGAGCTGACAAAATAGATTGATCAAATCATATTTGATTTTATTAACCTCCAAACTTTTTAACTAAAAGAGCTTAAAGTAGGGGGTTTTGTGTCAAAAAGGTAGGGAGTTTTGTGTCGCATTAGATCAACATATTGAAGATCAGTCTTTCTTAGTTATATGATAAAAAGGAGGGTGATCTCATGGACAACGGTACATATTCTTGTCATTCATCGGTACACATTCTTGTCATCCGTCAACGAGCATTAAGTCATAACTAAACAGGGGCATTTTCTAACTCATAGACATATGTACAAAATACGGGTTTTGTGAGTAAGTAGTATGTAAAATAATTTAACCGGTGTACAGTGACAAAAACTTCCCCCTTTATTGACCCGAAACGTACCTCTTAAAATTGTATGACACAAAGTTTAACTCTATATAATAATAAATCTAATGAATTTAGTTGCTCTCTCTAAAAGAAGGCTCAATTTATTTTGAACCTTCTTTTAAAGTGGTAATCTTTGTGTCAAATACTAGCGGTTTTGTGTTATTTGTTATGAAACTAATTATTATTAATATCACTTTCAATATGGATTATTGTTCCATTTTATTTACAGCAGCTCTCATCTCTTCGTTACTTAAGTGGTGAAGTTGACGATCGAGCAACTTGGCTACGCCGCTTTTAATTAAGCTCTCAATATTATTATTCTACGTTAGACAATGCTTTTTTAATTAAGTCATAATTGATAGCGCCTTGATAGATCTCTTGAATAATGCCTTGAGAATCTATTATAAAAGATGTAGGATAAGCAACTACTTGGTACTTGCTACTCACATCGCCCTCACTGTCCAAAGCAACGGGAAAACTCAATCCAAATTGTTCAATAAAACCTGTTACATTAGCTGTTTTTTGTTCCGTATTGGTTAAATTCACAGCCAAAACCACTGTATCATCCTTGTAATCAGTATAATACTTTTCCATATGGGGCATTTCAGTTCTACATGGTGGGCACCACGTAGCCCAGAAGTTTAGTATTACTTTTTTACCTTTGAAATCAGAAAGCTTTACTGGCTGTTCTTCCAAATTCAGCAGCTCAAAATCCGGAGCTTCGTTACCCTTTTTTATCCCTACCACCTCGATAGATTGTTCCTGCTGGATGTTATTCGATTGACCTGATTGATTCTTCTTGTAATCGAATATCCCCCATGTAAATAATAAAATAATCGCTATGAGTGCAAACATATTTTTCTTCATAATACACCCCTTTTTAATAAGTAAATACTGTAAACTGGGCGAAATAGGCGCTTAATTTCTGCAATTGCCCCGTGAATAACAACAAGCCCATAACAACGAGGATCCAGCCGTTAATGACGGATAGCAAGGGTAACCAACGATTAATTTTTTTTAAGATTCCCAACGAATAAGTCAACATGATGGATAACAAAAGGAAAGGAATCCCTAATCCGATGGAATAAACAAATAATAAAAACATTCCGCTATACATCGTCTCTGTCGATCCAGCAAGCAACAATATGGAGGATAATGCTAGTCCTACACAGGGAGTCCATCCTGAACCAAAGGCTAGTCCCAATACAAAAGAGCTTAAATTCCCTTTCTTTGATGTTCCTGTATTGCCCCATTTCTTATTTACCATGAGAAAACGAAGTGATAGAATTCCGGCCATTTGCAATCCAAAAACAATGATAAGCAGACCACTTATTTTCTCAACCACTTCTCTATTTCCCGCAAAAAATTGACCAATGAAGCTAGCAGATGCTCCCATAACGACAAATACTACACTGAATCCTAGAATAAAGCTGATGGATCTTGTTAAGAGTAGTTTTTTCTCTACGTTGATTTTGTTGTCTTGTACGAAGGATCCAGTCAAATGAGATACATAGGACGGAATCAGTGGAAATATGCACGGGGAAAGAAAAGAAAGCACCCCTGCTATAAGAGCAACAGCTATTGTTGGACTATCCATTCAAGAGCCCCCTTTTCCCTTATTCATTACGTTGTATGCTATAAAAGAAATGATGAACAAGACAAAGAATAGAATTTGTTCCTTTGTAAACCCCAAAACAAATAGTTCTCTTCCATCCTTGGTGAATAATATGCCTATCATCCCCAAGCTAATCCATTCGATAAATTGATTGACAACTACCGAATTCCCTACTGCCTCTTTCTTCTTGAAAAGAAAAACAGCAAACCCAATATTCATTGAAAAATACAAGCCGTGAAATAGTGAATTAGTATTATCTGTGAAAATAAGGAATAAATGATATACACTACTGCTAACTATCCATCCAGTACCCAACACATCCAGATTCATCATGATAGAAGTACCGTCCAAACGTGTACGGATCCCTATAAATATAATCGAAATCACAACAGCCAAACCAATTCCTTTATTACCTCCATTAAAATAGAGAAGTGACAACGGTTGTTGGAACGTTGACATCGGATCAAATAGAACAATACTAAATTTCCATACAAAAAAACCAATAATGAGTGCAGTAAAATACTTACCACTTATATCTTCCTTCACATCTGCCTTGCTCAAACGGTATTTCAAGCCCATGTAGCCAGCGAAAGTCGATAACATTAATAAGAGGATTTCAACATTTATTAAGAATGGACCTAATGGCAGAAATTTTATAACTTTATCCTCCTTTTATCTCCAGATGTTCCTGATCAAAATGTAAACATCGTTATGAAATGTATATAAAAAGATGACGCTGTACAATACAGGCGTCACCTCCTTCAAGTTTCCTATATTTCAAAAAAATCTCATTAAGAACTAGATAGTAGACTCACTTTTAGAATAAGTCAATCCATATTTTAATAGCAGTAGCTAAAATCAAAATTGCTAAGATAGCTTGTAAAGCTTTCGTATTCATTTTTTTACCGACTTTAGCTCCCAGTGGTGCCGCCAGAAGACTAGCAATAACCATAATAATTGCTGGCCAGTAATCGACTTGTCCTGTCATTAACTTACCAATACTTCCTCCTATTGAGGAGATAAAAGTAATGGCTAAACTCGTTGCAATCGTCATCCGCGTTGGAATTTTAAGCACAACCAGCATAATGGGCACAAGTAAGAATCCACCTGCAGCTCCAACAACACCAGACCCTACACCAACAATCAACGCTAGAACTACGGCTAAAGTTTTATTAAATGTTACTTTATCCAATGGAATATCATCTATTTGTTTTTTAGGTATGAACATCATAATTGCCGCGACTGTAGCGAGGATCCCATATACAACATTTACAGACTGCTCTGATAAATACGACGAACCAAAGCTACCAATAAAGCTTCCAAGTAATATAGATCCACCCATATAGATGATCAGTGACTTATTGAGGTAGCCACCTTTACGATAAGCCCAAACGCCAGCAATTGATGCAAACAATACTTGTATCGCACTAATCCCTGAAACCTGATGTGCTGTAAAGGCTGCTATTCCAAATAGTGGTGGGATATATAAGAGCATTGGGTACTTAATAATCGATCCTCCAACACCAAGCATTCCTGATACGAATGAACCGATAAAACCAACTAAAAATATAACAACAATAAATGTGATATCCACACTTTCCCCTTCTTTCTATAACGATGGCGGGCTTCGATGATCGAAAACCCGCCTAAAAGAACTACATTACGCTTTTTTTATATAAAATTTGAATACACCAGCGTCTTCTGATTGTTCTAAAATAGTATGTCCACCTGCATTTGCCCAAGCTGGAAAATCTGAAAGTGCACCTTTGTCCGTCACATGAATCTCTACTACTTCACCTGAAGCAACGGAATCCATTGCCTTTTTTGTTTTAACGATTGGCATAGGACATGCTAGTCCTTTTGCATCTATTATTTTGTCGACTTTCATTTAAATAACCCCATTTCGTTTTTTTGGAAGCTGCTTAGATCATATTAATGAATTAACGAACTGCACAACGGTTTGGACCAATTTCCATTTCGGTTTGTTCCTCATAATCCGGAGTGATTTTTCCCATATTCACTTGACGAATTTGTTGATAAGCATTCGGTTGTGGTGGTAAATTATCAGTTACTATACTGCGGAATTCACTCTCATCTTCAATATTCAAGCCATGATTATCAGACAGCAAATCACCTAATCGTTTGGCAACCGTCCCGTCTTCATTCAATTCATCAATGATCATAAAATGTGCTGGTAGAACAATTAAGTCCTCTGCTAGTTCTCTATAACGGCGATATAATGTTTCACGAAGATCTCCTACCCAATCCTCCGCAAGACCAGCAAGGTCAGGACGACCAATGGAATCGATGAATAGAATATCACCCGTCAATAGATACTTATCGTCTACTACAAAAGAAGTTGATCCGATCGTATGACCTGGCGAGTAAAGTGCACCTACATCAATGTTAGAAGCACCGATTTGAACCGTTAATCCATCCTCAAGAGGTGTATAGTCGAACACGACTTCTTCTGCATCTTTCGAAGGCAAGTAGTATGTTGCACCCGTAGCCTCTGCAATAGAACGCCCGCCTGAAATATGATCAGCATGTAGATGCGTATCGAATACGTGTTTAATTTTTACATTTTTCTCTTCTGCAAAGCTTGTGAATACATCCGTAAATCTGACGGCATCAAATAGGGCTGCTTCACCCTCAGAAATTACCATATAGGAAAGACAACCTTTTCCTAGACGTACGAATTGATATAATTCACCACTACCAGAAAGATCAGCTACTTTTATTGGCTCTAAATAACTGCTCCAAGATTTCATACCGCCTTCTAAATAACTAACAGATAGAGCATCACTCGCTTCATTCAACATTTCAGCCACCATAATCGAGGAGCCTTCTTTAGCACAAACAACTAATATATCTCTATCGGTTGGAATTTGAGGTAAAATACCCTCTACACCATCTAATAATTCGAAATAAGGAATATTAAGATATTCGAATCGATGTCCTTCAATTTTCCAGTCTTCAAATGCATCTGCATTACGTACGTCCAAAATGAATAATGATTGATTTTCAATTACTTTACGAGCAACATCTGCTGCTGTCCATTTCATTACTGTCATTTCAAAATACCCCCATAGGTATAAATTTTGTTATTTTTTTAGTGAGAGAATTAGATCCCTCACTAAGTCATTGCTTTTACTCTAAAAAGTTAATGATGGAGCGGCATCTTTGGCAAATTCAAGGAATGTAACGGCTCCACCCACTTCAATACCCTCTACAAAGTCATCCTTTGTTAGACTCATCACATCCATAGTCATCTGGCAAGCAATGAATTTTACACCCAGCTCTTGTGCCATTTCAACTAATTGAGGAATCGCTGGAACGTTCGCTTTAGCAAATCCTTCGGCCATAAATTCTTTACCAGCTGGCATGGAAAGCCCGTGCATTCCTTGCTTATGAATCAAATTTAGCCCTTCAAATGTGAAGAAAATTGCTACTTCTTTTTCTGAAGCTGCTGCTGCTGTTGCGATATTAAATACTTTATAGGCGTCGAATAGACCACCGTTACTTGCGATAATTGCTACTTTGTTTGACATATTTAACCCTCCATAATTTATATTGATGTTGTTAAGTCGCCAGTCCAACCTGTCATACCTGGCAAGACGTTATACACTTTTTCAAATCCATGGTTTGCAAGCTTTTGTGCTACAAGATCACTGCGTTTGCCAGTACGACAAATCACATAAATTTCTTGATTTTTATCAAGCTCATTCATACGAGATTCAAGTTCACCCATTGGTATTGAATTTGCGCCTTCAATATGACCAAATGCATATTCCGCCTCTTCACGTACATCTAGAATATATCCACCATTTGCTGCACGCGAAACTAACTCTTCATTATCTATGATCTGCTCATGTGTCTTTTCTACCATTGCGTCATTTGAACATTTACGAATGTAATGAAATAACACATCTCCATCTTCTGTTGTACCAATATATTGATGACCAACAGTTTCTGACCAAGCTGCAAGATCGGCTTTAGATCCTTTATCTGTCGCTTGCACCTCTAATATTTGACCCTCTTCTAAATCGTTCATTGCCTTTTTCGTTTTCACGATTGGCATTGGACATGCTAGACCTTTTGCATCTAACATAACATCCGCTTTAACTGCCATTCTGAAACCCTCCTAAAACTCTATCGTTTATTTTTGAATGATATTTTAAAGCTATTCAACATTACCTTTAAAGGCCAGCATACCACCGACCATATTTGTAGCGTCATAGCCGTGATAAGTTAGAAATTCTGTAGCTTGCCCACTACGTCCACCTGAACGACATATGATAATATATGGTGTGTTTTTGTTTAACTCTTGTAAGCGAAACTCAAGTAAACCTAATGGAATATTGATAATTCCAGGAATGTGATCTTCTTGTACTTCAGCAACCTCACGAACATCGATTAGATTTAGCTTTTCCCCATTTTTTATGCTTTCTTGAACTTCTTGAACGGTAATCTCTTTCATTCCACTCATCCTTTCCACGCATTCATGCCACCATGGACATTAGTAACGTTATCGTATCCTAATTTCTTTAATTGTTTACATGCTTGATTACTTCGCATTCCACTTTGGCAAATGACGACTATATCCTTACCTCTAGGTAACTTTGACAAGTCAGAACCAAGTGGAACATTTTTGAACTGGACTATATGACGACCACTGTATTCACCTGGAGTTCGAACATCGATGAATACTTTATCTTTGTCAGTTAATATCGTCTTCAGCTGCTGGGCAGTAATCCTCTTTACGCCTTTTGATGGTAACTTGCGCCAAATAATAAATAACATGAGGATACCAATAACAATTGCTGCCTCCATTATTCACCTCCCTTAGCCGATAAATAGATTGACATTTCCATTTTCTGCATCAGCCAGATATGCTGCTACACCCGCATACTGAACACCATCCAATAATTCTTCCTTTTGTAAACCCAATAAATCCATCGTCATCGTACAGGTTATTAGCTTAATCTCTTGCTCCTGGGCCATATCAATGAGTTGTGTTAATGTCAACGCATTATGCTTTTTCATGACATGCTTGATCATTTTCGGACCCATACCAAGCATTTGCATTTTGGAAAGGCTTAGTTGTTCAGCGCCACGTGGCATCATCATACCGAACATTTTTTCTAAAAATCCTTTTTTTACTTCAACTGGTGATTGTTTACGCACTGCATTAATTCCCCAAAATGTGTGGAAGATGGTTACTTCATGATCATAAGCCGCAGCACCATTTGCAATAATATAAGCAGCCATCGCCTTATCATAGTCTCCACTAAATAATACAATCGTCGTTCTTTTCTTTTCCATTTCGCGCTCCTTTACCCATACTGGTAGGGGTATATATTTTCTAAAAATATAAAGCCGAAAATTATCGGCTTTTTACGAGTAGATTAACTGCTTCTTGAATAGAATCATTCATTATAGATTGATCGCCTTCCGCGTTTTGCACACATTCTACAAGATTTTCACTTACAATGACACCAATCGTATGATCTAATCCAGATCTTACAGCGGAAAGTTGTGTAATGACTTCTTTGCAATTTTTACCTTCATCCATCATACGTAAGATGCCTCTTATTTGACCTTCCATACGTTTGACACGATTTATCACTTTGCTATCGTATGTCATACACACACTCCCTTCTTTATTAATATTCGCTAACGTTCTTACAAAACCTATCTTATACCCTATGGGGTATAAAGTCAATATCTATTTTACTTAAATTTGTACTATTTCACAATTGGTTTACGCTGGGTAGGATTTCATTGATTCGATTGCGAAGGTCCATTAGCCCCCCCCATCGTAATCATCGTTGCAATATCGTCGATGCCATTACAATGCAGCACCGCTTAATGGCTTCAGATCTTCTTTTATAAAAAGAGTGTGCCACACGGAAAAAATATAAATTAACCATATTCTACGTGAATAGTCACCTTTATTACTCTTATGCTGATTAAACATCTCTTCGACGATATTCATATTAAAGATTTCTTCAATACCGCTATAGCGTATTTGCTCAAACATTATATCCGAAATTGGGGTCTTAAGCCAATCACGAATCGGTACGGGAAATCCTAATTTTGGGCGATTCACGATAGCATCCGGAACGATTCCTTCCATAGCTTTACGCAAAGCAAGTTTTGTTGTTTTGTTGCCAATTCGATTGGATACAGGAATTTTACTAGCTGTTTCGAAAACCTCTTTATCTAAAAACGGTACTCTTAATTCTAACGAATGCGCCATCGACAGCTTATCTGCTTTTGACAAAATATCGCCAGGCAACCAAAAATTCATATCAATAAACTGCATTCTTGTCGTAGGGTCTAGGTGTACTGTCTTATCATAAAAAGGCTTAACGATATCGGTGGGATGTAAAAAGCTATTATGAGCGTGTATCGATTCGTGGAGCAGGTTCATCTTTCCGCTTTTGTTAAAGATATTAGCATTACCGAAAAAACGTTCCTCTAAAGGTGTCAGCCCCCGAAGTAAATAGTTCTTTCCATAAAAATGATACGGATATATAGACAATGATTTACGTAACGAATCCTTTATGAAGTTGGGCATCCATGTGATGGGTCTTAATGCATCTGGCTCTTTATAGATTCTGTATCCTCCGAATAATTCATCAGCGCCTTCCCCTGATAGGACAACCGTTACATGTTCTTTTGCAAGCTGATTAAGATGATAGAGCGCAATGGCGGAAGGATCCGCGACAGGCTCATCTAGATGCCATACGGTCTTCGCTATACTCTCAAAAAAGTCTTTTGCCGATAGGATATGGAAATAATGATCTGTCCCCAGCTTGGCTGCGGTTTGATTGGCAATGATCGTTTCATTGTTCACCCCTTCAAACCCAATCGAAAAGGTTTTGGTTGATTCTTCTGCTTTCATCATTGCAGCTATAGCTGTGGAGTCAATTCCACTAGACAAAAAACACCCTCTATTCACATCACTTTGTAAATGAAGGTTTACTGACTCTTTCAATTTCCACTGAATTTCTTCCGCATAGTCTGCTAAAGATCGTTTTACCGGATGAAAATGGGGCTCCCAATATTTCTCGATCTTCATTTCACCATCCGAGTTAACAAATACACGCTCTGCAGGTCCTAATTTATGAATATGTTCAAACATCGTATCCGGTTGCGGCACATACTGAAAAGTTAAGTAGCTAAATAAACTTTGATACTGTAGCTTTCTGGGCACCCCTTGCACTGCAAGGATGCTTTTGATTTCCGAAGCAAATAAAAGGTTATTCTCATCTTTGTAATAATAAAAAGGCTTGATGCCAAAATGATCTCTAGCAGCAAAAAGAGTCTGTTCCTTAACATCCCAAATCGCAAAACTAAACATTCCGCGTAAATGATGGACACAGTCCTTACCATATTCCTCAAATAAATGCACGATAACCTCTGTATCTGATTGCGTTTGAAAGTGGTGTCCCTTTTGCTTAAGCTGATCTCGTAGTGTTTTATAGTTATAGATTTCACCATTAAAAACAATCCAAAGGGTACGATCTTCATTCGTCATCGGTTGATTGCCATCACGTAAATCTATAACGGATAATCTACGAAAACCCAGCCCAATTCGAGAATCAAGCCATACACCCTCATGATTAGGACCTCGGTGGTTCATTGCCCCTGTCATTTGTTTTAAGGTTTCTTCATGTGGGGGTTGTCCATTATATTTTAATATTCCTGCTATTCCGCACATACGATTGTAGTCCTTCCTATACTAAAGATTAAGGTTTAGAATGCCCACAATTGCATTGATCAATCATCATTTTTTATTGCATGTCATTCATATAAAAAAACGTCGAACAATTCATTAAATGAATCGTTCGACGTTTTCTCATTCACTCTTATTTTATTTCACTCATGAAGCTTCTGAAATTCTCCACGATTTCTTTCGATTTAGTATGGTGTAAATAATGATCGCCTTCAAGCAGCAGCATCTTCCCATGTAAAGAATCTTTGATCTGTTCTTCATGTAAAGCTTCCCAGCCTTCAACATCCGAATTATCTTTTACTAAGAAGAAGATTACAGGCAGATCTTTGGGGAACTTTAAAGTTTCAGCGACATTGAAGTTGCTCGGGAAATGATCTGCTTCGCTAATGATGTTTGGGTTCATCATGTTTTTAAGCGTAATCATCCTATTTTGCTCTTTGGTTTCATCATCAACACCTGGTGGTGTAATGATTTGATCAGGCGAGAGTTTAACCAGCAATCTGAAGATGCCTGATTGTTTAAGTGATTTTAAGGCTGCAGTTGGAAGCTCCTCGCCTGCTCCTTGTGCCGGTACACTGCTGTCAATCCCCACGAATGCACTAACTTCGTTTTTGTATTTGTTCACATAGTCTAGACTGTAAATGCCGGATATAGAGTGCCCCATCAGAATATAACGGTCTATATTTAATTGTTGCAAGCATTCATGTACTTCACTCACAATATTTTCAATACTTCGTTCTTTTTCAGTGATATCACTTAACCCATAACCAAAAGGCTCAATGACAACCACTCTGTAAAATGGAGATAACTCGTCAACTAATGGCTTAAAATCAATACCTGGCGCTGCAGTTCCGTATCCTGGTAATAATACGACCGTCTCTTCACCATTTCCATGAATCGTGACGTTCATGTTCTTCCCGTCTACAGGTACAAGCTGACCATAGGGCTCGATTTTACTTTTCTCCAATTTGTTGCAGATCACATTGACTGTAAAAACAATGGCTAGAAATAGCACTATAGCTATGGCTATTACTCCAATTGCTTTAAGTAAAAAGAAAAATGCCTTTTTCATCTGTTAAATCCCGCTCCCCCACTTATTTATTTCTTCTCATCTGTCCATTTCATTGTAGCAATGCAGTCTTAGATCCTGTGAAACACAAGATTAATTGGACCTTAACTTTCAGCATCAGCTAACGAAATTCAATTAAGATTCTGTTAAGATAACTGTTATAATTATGTTCCCTATTCCGTTCATGGATAACAAAAAAACACCTTTAGAGATTCGCTGATTAGCCCAAAGGACCATTCAACGATATTCTAAAGGTGTACATTCACTTCATTAGATAAGGATTAGTTCAAGCTTTCTTTACGCGATAAACGAATCTTTTCAGGCGTAACATCATTTCCCTCAGGATCTACAATCGTCACTCCTGAAAGACTGTTACGAACTTGTCCACGTATTTCACGTAGGTAATCTTCACGCAAAGCGATCTGCTCGACCCATTCACTTTTTGTCAGGCCTTCTTCACGTTCTTTCCTGGCTAGTTCATTAATACGAGTCAAACTGTTAATCATCTATATTCCTCTTTTCTAAGTTTTGATTAGCTTGCTAATGGATGTGATGCGCAGTTCCAGGTTAAGATAAATTATTCGCCATTTGTTTCATAAGCCTTCTTAATAATAAACGTTCTTCGGGTAGAATTCCTGTTAATAATTTATCCAGTTGCTTATTCCATATACGTTCTACAGGTTCACACAGATTACGTCCGGCTGAAGTTAGATACACTCGGCTTACTCTGCCATCTTCAGAATCTCTTTTTCGAACAACAAACCCATGATTCTCAAGTGATTTCACCATATTCGTGATCGTTGGAGGCTCACAATTCAGACTTTCACTTAACTGTATCTGTGTCATTCCATCTGATTTCCATAACCGGCATAATAACTGTTCTTGACCTACATGAAGATTATATTCTCTAAGCAGCGCAGCATAATCTCTACGCATTTCCGCTGAAATTATATCCAGTAGTTCTCTTATCTCATCTTCAATCACAGCTTGTTCCCCCGAGCCACTTTACAAATTAATTAGCAAGCTAATTATATCATGTTTTTAAGAGGATTTCAAAGGTTGACGATCTTTTGCTATCCCCCACCAACGAATCCTCTTTAGTTTGGCACTTTATGATATAAAAATGGTCTTCAATTACTGTTTTGCGGAAGCCGTACTTCAAAGATTGTCCGTACCACACTGCTATGCGCAGAGACGGTCCCATTATGCTGCTCTACTATATTTTTAGTAATAAACAAGCCTAGTCCTGTACTTCCTGTTGGATGTGTTCGTGCACGATCACCCGTGTAAAACATATCAAAAATACGTGGCAGCTCTTCCGGCTCAATACAATTTCCATAGTTAATTACTTCAACGACTACCTCGTTAGCGTCCAAGTAACCGTGAATATCAACAAATTGACCATCGCTTCCGTATCGGGCCGCATTTGTAAGGAGATTCTCAAATACACGTGCTAATAACTCCCCGTCACCGTAAATCTTCAGAGGCTGTGTCATATCCAATCTGGAGGTGAGCCCGTTTTTCTCAAAGACTGGATATAATTCTTCGTTTAATTGTAAGAGAAGCTCACTGAGATCAATCGATGATTTCTCAAGCTTAAGCTTGCCGTAGTTCATTCTTGTAATTTCAAACAGTTCATCGATCAATTTTTCTAAACGCTGAGATTTGGTATAAGCAATCGTCGTGTAATGTTTGGTCTGTTCAGGAGTTAATTGATCGTCCTTCAAAATAAAATCCAAATAGCCGATAACCGAGGTTAGGGGTGTACGCAAATCATGCGCCAGGTTCAACACGAGTTGATCTTTACTGCTCTCGGCAATGTCTCCCCGCTCAATGGCTTCTTGCATATTCTCAATGGCTAGATTGAGATCTTGTCCAATCATCCCAAATTCATCTTTGGAGGGAATATCGACTCGTTCTGTGAAATCACCTGACGCAAGCTGATGAATTCCCTTCGAGATCTCCTTAAAGTATCTTGCATACGGCTTAGTGAATAAGAAGAAGAATAAGATGGCTAATGGGACAAAGATAATTAAAAATGTATTCACATCTCCAATATCTCTTATTACATAGCGAACTTTGGTTAGTGGATTCTCAAACTTCACCTCAGAGTGATAATACCGCTGGAGCGCTTTATAGATTAAAAAGGTTATTCCGCCGGATACTAGCATACTGGCAGCCAGCAGCATTATCATTTTTGTACGAAAACTATAAATCATTTTAGGCATTGGATGTATACCCTTCCCCTACAGTATTTATCTTTGTAGTGATAATGGTATATGAATTCAATCTAAATCTCAAATCATTAGAATCAGAAATCCTTTTTTTCAAAAATCCGCAATGAAATAAGATAAGAACAACTAAGTAAGAACAAGTAAGCCAGTCCTAGTATGATATAAAGAATAAAGCTAGACTTCACACCAAAACTCTGCCAGTTCTCTAGGTCAGGAAACCATTGAATCAAACTTCCGATCACGTTCGGACCAACCATTATAATCATCATAAATACGAGATTAACAACTTGCGTGCCTTTAGCCCCTAACCAGTAATGAATCGGTAAATAAAGCATGGCGAGGAGTGGAAAAATAGATATCGCAATACCAACCTCTTGCCAAAAATAAGGAGTTACTTGTTTACCTGTCATAATAATCAGAAGATACGTAAAAGCAGTTGCTGACAGCCCAACAAGCGCATATGGAAGGATTGAGAAGTATTTGGCACGGACAAGCTCCTGTCTCCTTACAGGGAGATTAACGAGAAACCGTTGCGTCGACTGCTGAGTATCCATAGAACAAGAGCTGATCAATAACAGCATAGGTGGCATGACCGTAAATAAACTGAAGCTATGATAGTTTGAATAAGCTATAAAGATAAAGAAAGGGATTAGCAGCATCAGAAATTTACGCAGAAGAATGAAGTCTTTTTGAACAAGATAAAATGAATGATACACTTTAAGTCCTCCTTAGCTTATAACTCTTCTTTGTTAAACAATCGTAGTGAAATCTTATATGAGAAGTACAAGATGAATAGATAAACGATCCCTATCAAACCAATCGGAACCAGATGATCTTGCAGCTTTAAATGGGTTATTGTTGAGAAAACTGATGAATTTGAGAGTGAAGATCCAGCGTTTAGGGTGGTTATCGTTATAACTACATTAAAAAGGATATTGAAGTAATAGTTTTTGTAACCAAGCCAATAATGAATCGGCAAATAAATAGACGCAGTCAAAGGAATCATAAGTAACGTTAAAGATACCCCTATCCAATAAACCGGGCTAATGGAATATCCAAATGAAGGGGAAATCAGAAACAAAGCTAAAGAGCAAACCAAACCAATGAAACAATAAGGAACAAGTGATAAGTATTTAGCCAAGACAATCTCTTGCCGTCTAACTGGTAAACCTATCACAAACTTTGTGTTGTTATTCTGTGCATCCATAGAACAGGAGTATACGAGCAACAGCAAAGATTGAAATGTAGCAAACATGCTGGAGTTATCCAGTTGAACATATGCGATGAACAAGATACTTAAGAGAAAGATAGGAATGAAATTCCGCAGGAGGATAAAGTCTTTTCTGATCAGCAAAAAGAGATTAAACATACAAAGCGTTTCCCTTTACCGTAAAATACATGATTTCTTCCAGGGTAGGTGTTTCGCATATGGCATGATCTCTAAAGAAGTGTTCCCCCTCCGAGCAATTGTTCAGAAGACCCTCGAAACCAACCTCCGTCTCTCTAAGCCCAATGAACCATTTTCGTACATCTCGATCAAGTAACTCCTTGTTACCTTTTATCAGCATGTATTTGTTAGGTAGAGATTCTTTCATCTCATTAAAAACTAGTCGCCCCTCATTCACAAAAACAATATAGTCCGCGATCCGGTCCAAATCCGTCGTATTATGCGTGGAGAAAAGAATAGACTTCTTCTCATCCTGAATATGCTCACTAAGCAGATCAAGCAGTTCTCTTCGGAATATAGGATCAAGACCTGCAGTAGGTTCATCCATAATAAGTAGATCTGCATCATGTGATAAGGCAATGGCGAGCGAATACTTCATTTTCATTCCTTTGGAGAGCTCCTTAATCTTTTTCCGCGGGGAAAGCTTGAACATCTCTATGTATTTCCTATACGTTTCTTGATCCCACCGACTATAAAAGGGAGCAATCATCTTACTCATCTGATTGATGGTTAATTGATCGTAAAAATAGTTCTCATCGGAAACATACCCAATTCGATCTTTGTATTTTGCGTTCTTTATGGATGTTTCTTTGCCAAAAATCTCGATACTTCCTTGGTCGGGTTGTACCATACCCATCATCATTTTAATTAAAGTTGTTTTTCCGGCTCCATTGGGTCCTATTAGCCCCGTTATATATCCTTCCTTAATACCGAACGTAAGTTCGCATAGGCTAAAATGGCCATATTTTTTAGAGATTTGATTCAATTGAATGACTTCTTTCATTCTGTCTCCTCCTCATAAAGCAATTTCAACATCTCACTAAACTCAGCAAAATCAATCCCTAACATTTTACTCTCGTCGATAATTTCCTTCATTTTGTTCTCCATGATCCGTAACCGTTGTTCCCGAATAAACTCCTGATCTGCACCAGAAACAAAGGATCCTTTTCCCACAATAGAATTGATAAGGCCTTCTCTCTCCAGTTCTTCGTAAGCTCGTTTCGTTGTGATTACGCTAATCTGCAGCTCTTTGGCTAACAGCCGAATAGAAGGTAAAGGCGTACCTGAGACTAACTCTCCTTGCAGGATCATCTGGCGGATCTGACTTACAATCTGTGCATAGATGGGTTCACCGGAAGTGTTGGATATCAATATGTTCATGAACTCGTGCCCTCACTCCTAGTTTATGTGTAATCAATGTATATATGTAATATATACACTATACTCATTGTTGTCAATGATCTTTCAAGTCAACAAAAACAAGCCGATTCCCATGAACTCAGGGTCAGCTTGCTTGGCAATCAACGTCTCTAATCATCATCACATCAACCCAGCACTTCTTAAAAAGCGGCTAACAATATCTATCTGATAGCGAATACGTAGGTCACGATCAAGACTCCAGCAGGTTTCCACAGTAAATGCCTTCGCTCCTAAAATACGAGAGACGGCTGCACGCGATGATCCGGGACGCTCTCGTAAACGGATATTAAAATGATAGGATGTATTAGTGATCGTACGGTTAATGTCTTTTATGATACGTCTTGCTGTAGCCGTACCTCGGCTCCCCGGCTTAATGATGATAGTCTGACCGAGCCGCTTATGATTTCTTTGAGACAAACCATTAGCTTCATGGAGATCAAGGTACCAGGTAGGGTGATAACGCCGTACTAATTGAAGCAAGGCTACGGATAAAGGATGTTTGGCAGATGCATATCGAGTGCGTGGAAATGTTCGGTTCAAATCCGGTATGCCTCGAATTCGTTTGCGATAAGCTTTTTGATTCATGAGAGGAACAATTATAAGAGTCCCCCTGTAAATATATAGTTCTCCTTGTCTTAAGCGATTCACGAGGTTTTGAGCGGCACGAATGCTTGCCGTTTCATTCCCGTGTATGCCGGACACCACCATAAACACAGGACCAGGGAGCCCGCCTCTGATCACATAATAAGGGGTGGCATGGGATGTGGACGATGCTAAGGTATAGTTCTCAATGATCATCACGCTTCACCTCCGCATTTAGGTGTCCATATATGTGTATTCCGATGTCCCCCAGTTGTCCTAGACAGATAAGCAAAAAAAGCCTGATTTCTCAGGCTTTAGGCTTTAAAATTTTAGAAATATGCAATTTATTTATACGCCGGCAACCAATCTCCATGAGCTGTGATTAGTTCATCACACATATTTGTAATGTCATCCATCGATAATTCAGCGGCAGTGTGCGGATCAAGCATGGCTGCGTGATAAATATGCTCCTTCTTATGAGTAATCGCTGCTTCGATCGTTAACAATTGTGTATTAATGTTCGTACGATTCAGTGCGGCGCACTGTGGAGGAAGATCTCCTACGAAGGTTGGCGTAACACCACTGCTGTCTACTAGGCATGGGACTTCAACACAGGCTTCTTTCGGCAAATTGGTGATGAGTCCGGTATTCATAACATTACCGCCTATTTTGAAAGGCACATTCGTTTCGATCGCTTCCATGATGTAGGACGCGTATTCATGTGAACGTTCATGCTCAAGCTCTTTGTTATTCACCAGTTCTTCACGCATATGCTGCCAGCGTTCAATTTGATCTACACAGCGGCGCGGATACTCGTCGAGCGGAATTTGAAACCGTTCGATAAGCTCAGGGTAATTGCGTTTAATAAAATAAGGATGATATTCTGCGTTATGTTCCGAAGACTCTGTAATGTAATAACCAAATTTGAGCATCATTTCATATCGTACCATATCCCCGTGGTGCTCTTTCTGCTTCTCGGCAGCGCGTCGTTTGATTTCCGGATATAAGTCCTCTCCGTCCTTCGTAACCTCGAGTAGCCAAGCCATATGGTTAATCCCGGCAATCTTAGCCTGTACACCAGTCTGATCCAGTTCTAGATGCTCAAATAAGCCTGGAATACAATGCTGTACACTATGACATAAACCCACAGTCTTTACACCACCATAAGTGTTCATCACATTGGTCAGTACTGCCATTGGGTTCGTGTAGTTCATAAAGAGTGCATCTGGGCAAACCTCTCTTACATCTGCAGCAAAATCAAGCATGACAGGAATAGTACGCAAGTTACGGAAGATGCCGCCAATACCAACCGTGTCTGCAATCGTCTGACGCAAGCCATATTTTTTCGGAATTTCAAAGTCTGTAATGGTACAAGGGTCGTACCCCCCGACCTGAATTGCATTAATCACATATTTCGCTCCGCGCAATGCTTCTTTACGATCTGTATAAGATTTCACGATACAAGTGCTGCCACTACTTTCTTTTATATTACTCAGCATATTCTCGGAATCTTTTAGGCGCTGAAGATCAATATCAAATAAAGCAAGCTCAAAGCCTTGAAGGGCTGGAGTTCTCATGCAATCTCCTAAAACGTTCTTCGCAAATACAGTACTACCCGCTCCGATAAATGTAATTTTCGACATATGAAATAATCCTCCTTAGATAGTGAGTTGTACGGTCACGACTTCGCTAATGACTGCGACAACCTTGATGGATTTTCCTTATAAACACTAGAATATCAGAGGGTATCCAACTCTCTCTTCACTATTCACTATAAATGAGAGCGATCTCAATGAGTATGGAGAAATACAATTCATATATGGATATTTGTTGCATTTATGTGGTCCATCCTATAATCTAAATGTAATTCAAATCACGTATAGGAGGTCAGAAGCAAATGGCTTCAGAGCATTATCATTTCACAGCAGGGTTTAATCTTGCTCCTGATGAAATCGACCTAACTGTATTGTTTAGCGGAGAAGGTAACCCGGTCCCGGGACATAAGATGGGGCCTTCTGTTCACGATTACTTCCTTATACATACCGTATTGGATGGAAAGGGGGTGTTTCAGAGTGGAAGTAAATCTCATGTATGTGGTACGGGAGATACCTTTGTTATTTTCCCAGGGGCATTATTCAGTTATCAGGCAGACATGGAACAGCCTTGGACTTACGTATGGGTCGCCTTGCAAGGGGATGCCGTTCAACAGCTATTAAAGGAAGCGGGGATTACACCGGATAAGCCGTTAATACACTTAGATAACCTAATAGAGATACATAACTTGTATGAACATATTCGATTTTCCTTTCAACAGTCTGCCTATCCAAGGTTGGAAAGTTTGGAGGCTTCTGGGTGGCTGCGCCTTTTGGTGCATAAATTCGGTCTTGCGAACATAGGTTCGCTCACCCCTAAATCCGCACAATTACCGGATGTTATCGACCGTCAGATCAATCAAGCGATCCGCTGGATCTCTCTCCAATTTCATCAACAGATCAGTATCGATCACATGGCGTCCTCTCTTGGTTATCATAGAGCTCATCTCTCTAAGGCTTTTAAACAAAAGATCGGGATGTCACCCAAGCAGTATTTGTTAAAGGTTCGCATGGATAAAGCAAAGGAACTGCTTGGAGGAACGCTCACCATCGACCAGGTATCCTCCTCGGTCGGTTTTAATGATGCGTTATATTTCTCCAAGCAGTTCCGTAAGTGGAGCGGTATGTCCCCCAGTGAATATCGAAGCCATCTTCGATCTGGCACATGATTGCTTATGGGTTATTTCATGGCTTTTGATAAAATCGAGGTGACAAACGCTGTCTTTCCTTCACAGTAAGCATCCATATCGTAGCGATGTTGTTCTGCCAAACGCTGTTTGAGCTCTGCGTACGCTTGACGCGCAGGCACATTCGAACGAAGATAGTCTCTGAATGCGATATGCTCCAAGTACCCTTTTCCATTCTTAGGGCATACATACAGATGATATTTCATAAATTCATCCGCTTGACGTCTTTTGAAGGCTTCTCTGCCCTCTATTCCCAAGTTCCCTTGATGTTCATATCCATGCAGTTGTAATCGTTCAATGATTTGTGGGAATACTTCGTAACTATCCATTACAAGATCAAGATCTATGATAGGTTTAGCAGCGAGTCCTTCAATGGAGGTGCTGCCCACATGTTCAATTGTAATAATGAGATCTCCGACATAAGATAACAACTGATCTCTAATTTGATTGAACTCTACCTTCCACTCTGGATCATACGGGACAACTTCTACGATTTTCGTCTTCTGAGCGATGCTCATACACCTCCTGCGTTTAATGCCTTCTTCTCAATTACTCTATATACTACCCATATGCATATAGCGGCTACAATTAGCATTCCACCCATCAAGCAAACGCCACTCCAGCCCCAATGCTGCCATGCAAAGCTTCCAAGTGTTGATCCAATAGCTCCACCTGTAAAAGTGCTAACCATAAACACAGTATTTATTCGGCTGCGCGCAGCCGGCTCAAGTGCATAGATCCGTGTTTGGTTACTAACCTGTGACCCTTGTACTCCAAGATCCAGAATAATAACACCGGCAATCAGGCTCCAGATTGTAAATCCAGCTAAACCGAAGAATCCGTAAGCAATCAATGTAAGCAACAGCAGAATACCTACAATCTTCTTAGGAGCAATCCTGTCGGCTAACCTCCCGATAAATGGAGCACCCGCAGCACCTGCTACACCGATCAACCCAAACAAGCCTGTGATAGAGCTACTATAGTGGTAAGGTTCTCCTTCTAGAAAGAAAGCCAGTGAAGTCCAGAACACGCTGAAGCCACCAAACATACAAGCACCAATCAGTGATGCTTCACGAAGCGTCGAATATCTGCGAATCAAATTCCCCATTGATTTCAGTAGATCCGTATAGGATGAATTATTTTCTGGTTTCACCTTTGGAATTAGTTGGTATAAGATAAGGGATAACAATAGCATTATAACTGCAGCAATCCAGTACATCGCTCTCCAGCCGAACATATCGCCTATAATTCCGGATATTGTTCTTGCCAGCAAAATGCCAAAAAATAACCCGCTCATTACGGTTCCAATAACTTTACCTCGTTCTTCTGGCAAAGCGAGCTCTGCTGAGAGCGGAATGATGACCTGCGGCACCACCGTAGTTATGCCAATAGCAAAACTGGCGATATACATCCAGACTAGGTTTTGGGCTGTGGCGAAACCAACCAGTGACAGGGATACAGCAATTAAAAGTCCCGAAATTAATGTTCTTCGTTCACGAATGTCGCCTAACGGAACAAAGAGTAACATCCCAAGCGCATAACCGATCTGAGTCAGCATCGATACATATCCTACTGCGTTAGATGAAGCTTGAAAAGTTCGTCCGATATCGGCTAGAAGGGGCTGATTGTAATACATATTTGCGACGCTTAAACCAGATGCAATGGCTAATATAAGAATGAATTGCTTGGTTAGGCCTCCTCCTAAACGAACTGCAGCGGGTGTGATAGATTGTGTCATGAAATTCTGTGCCTCCGATTACGTATGCTGCATCAAACAGCAAGCTTTATTTTCCTAATACATTATAGCAGTCACTGTCAAGCTAACGTCTTTCAGCGATTTAATAATCATCCCCAGATACATTATCTACATAAGTACAATATAAAGTGAAGTACATAGAGCGAGGAGTAAATAACATGAATCAGAATGACCGAATTTTGCTCAAATTGCGCAAGGAACCATTGAAGAATGTCAGTTTGTTAAAAATGATAACCTCTTTTCAAGAAGTCATGAAGACGCATCTGGTAGAGCAAGGAGATCAATGGGGCGTTTTATTGCTTCTTCCTGCCTCAGCCTACGCATATGATCATAGAGTATATCCTCAAGCGGATTACATCGTATTTATGGATTACAGCAGCCCAGATGTATTTCCGGCTCTATTTCATCTGCTGCCTTCGCAAGCAAAGTTTGTTTTTAAACTGCAAGATCTGAGGTACAGGGAGGCATTATCTTCACATTTTTCAATGGAGAAAGTCCGAGGGTTCTACTCATATAGTACAACGGAGGGACAAATCTTTCCGAAAGACGAAGAAGTTGTTATCAGTCATGCGGTTGATGACAGATTATTTCCGCTGTGGGCTGCTAATCATTACACTAAAGACGAAATAGACAACTATTTTCAAACTGGTGCTTTTTCCGTGTCAATCTTCCTTGGGAACAATCCAATCAGTACTTGCTTAGCGTTCCGTAATGAAGAGACCATTTGGGAAATCGGTGCAGTACATACTTTAGAATCCGCTCAAAGAAATGGGTACGCGAAAAAGGTGGTCCGAACAGCCCTACAAGAAACATTAGAACGTGGGTTTATTCCACGTTATCATGTGCTTGAAACCAATCATGCGTCCATCCGATTAGCTGAATCCATTGGACTCGTTCCTTGTGTACAGCTTGAACACTGGATTAACTACATCCAATAACTTGCTTGATTGGAGGTGATTTGAATGAGCTACCAACCGAACGAGCAACAAAACTATTTCCCACCGCCGCCCCCACCAACGCCAATGAATGGCAAGTCAATTGCCGGATTCGTGCTAGGTGTCCTCTCCATAATGGTTCCTTATATCGGATTTTTGTTAGGGATTGTAGCAATTATACTTTCTGCCCTCTCCCTAAAGGAAATCCGGATACGGTATGAGCAAGGAAGAGGTTTAGCTATCGCGGGTTTGGTATGTGGTATTGTCGGCACTCTACTTTACGCCATATTAATTTTACTTTTTCTTTTGTTTGTATACGCAGCAGCCAGTTACCCCTCTTACTAATCCACACATTAAAGGATCTCTGTAGCCCACCGATTGGCCGTTGAGATCCTTTTGCTTAACCTATGGATAATTTAGTATGCGCCTTTGTGAAGCTGCTGACGATACTCCGTCGGAGTTAAGAGGAACCGCTTGCGAAACATCTGTGTAAAATGTCGCATGTCCTGATATCCAATACGTTCAGCGATTTCTGCCACCTTAAGCTTCGAGTTCACTAACAGCAGCTTCGCTTGCTCTAATCGTAAGGATGTAACGTACTCCTTATACCCCTGACCCGTTTTCTGTTTGAATAATTGACTGAAGTAGACCGGATTCAAAAATACAACAGACGAAATCTTTTCCAAACTGAGGTCTTCGTAGTAGTGTTCCTTTACATATTGCAATGCGATGTCGATGGCTTTTTCACCGCTTCCTTTTGCAGGCGCTAAATCCAATACTTGCGAATTCGCTGCCTCTCTTAAGCTCGTTACGATCTGTGGGACAGAATTTATATCATAGCTTAGTCCGGAATGAATCATTTGGAAGGGTATCTTTAAATATTGCTTCAAATATGTCCGCCCATCATCGAGAAAAGCTTCTAATCGCGCCTCTTCCCTTAAGGTGATTAAGCCCAGCAAACTTTGTCGGTCGTAGCTGACCACAAACCCGCTCCCGTCCCGTTCTATCAGCTCAGTTAACACATTCTCAACAATAAAATGTTCTATTCGAATGTTTTTATCACCCGCATCCATTTGCAGCAAAATCAAATAGAAATATTGATGATCTTCTATCAATTGACTGATATCTAAATTACCTAGATTAAAGCCAGATGCGAGTCTCTGAAACACACCTTCTCTTAAAAATTTCAGACTTGACCTTAATCGGTCTTCATCTTTAATGAGCTTGCGATCCTGCTCAATTTCTTGCGTTAAGTTACTGATAATCTCAAGTAGCTTGCTTTTGCCGATCGGTTTAAGTAAATAATCTCTCGCCCCAAGACGAACAGCCTCCTGCGCGTAGGCAAACTCACTGTGAGCAGAGATGACTACCCATTTGACATAAGGATACCTCCGCTTAGAAATCCTCATGAACTCCAAACCATTCATACCGGGCATAAGGATATCTGTTAAGACGATATGAATGGAGTGTTCCTCCATAATCTTGACAGCTTCTTCTGTTGATGCTGCAACATGTACACAATAATCTGGATAAATACTTCTTATAGTACGCTTGATCCCTTCGCGGATCACCCGTTCATCATCAGCTATGAGAATGTTCACGACTACGCTCTCCTTCCTGCGGAATAGGCAGCACGATAGCAACCTCGGTTCCCTCTCCAGGTAAACTTCGAATCACAAGCCCATAGGATTCTCCGAACATATGCTGGAGCCGCTGATGTAGATTCTGAAGACCTATCCCCATTTTTCCATTTTCTTTCGTTGATGGCCGATCCAAGGATTCCACTAATGCGTTCAGCTTCTCTGCATCCATACCTTTGCCATTATCCTGAACGACGATGTTCAGTACTCCATCATCTTCAAGTGTTCTCACCTTCAGAATGCCTTGACGGTCGAGTGATTCCAAACCATGTTTTACAGCATTTTCAATGACTGGTTGTACAGTCATCTTGGGAAGGCGGACTTCTAGCCATCGTTCATCTATATTTATATCAATCCGTAGACGACCTTCCAGCCGGATAGAAATAATATTTAGATAGTGCCCGATTTGTTCCAACTCTTCTCGTAGCGTGACTTCTACGTCAACTTCCCAATGACTGCTGTACCGAAACATAGAAGATAACGAGAGCACAAGCTCGCCTAGCTGCTCATTCCCTTCCTCATCCAGCATCCAATAAATCATATCCAGAGTATTGTATAGAAAATGAGGGTTCACTTGAGATTGCAAGGCATGAAGCTCAGCATTCTTCTCACTGACGGAAGAAAGTTTTACCCGCTCGATTAGTTCTTCGATCCGGCGAACCATCCGATTAAACGAAGCAACAAGAATATTAATCTCCTGATAAGATGAAACATTCACCATTCCCCGGAAATTACCGATCTCTACTTGCTTCATCTCTCGAATCACCTTTTTAAGCGGCAAAGAAATCGTTCGTGAAACAATAGAAGCTATCAAAGTAGAGACGAGAATAAGGATTGAAAATACAATGAACAGATACCGTTTCATCTCTACCAATTCTACATTTAGGTCGCGATTAGGAGTGATACTAAGCACCCACCATCCAGAGAAGGAAAGTTTAGAAGCGACAAGCAGACGATTGGCTGTCTGTTCGACCACAACATTCTGGGAGTTCTGCAAAGACGGTAGCTGAGTTAAATCAGGTTCCTGATCTTCGGCAGAGGATACGAATCGCCCATCCTGCGACATTAAGTACACCTGGCTATGCTCACCCAGCTTCACATTATCAAGCGCATCTAGAACAGGCTTCGGATTCGTCTCGTACAGAACAATGCCAATTGGTTTATGTTCATTGAGATCGTAAATCTGACGGCCGAAGGCAAACACAGGACTATCCTCCACTTGATCGATAAGAGAATGTTCATAGACGCCGAGCCAGACCATTTTACCGGAGGAAGCCTGCAGCTGATGGTACCAATCTTCCTTCATATAATCGGGATCAACCACATTCATATAGTTCCCGTAATTATAGATCTTACCTTTATCTGTAATGACATGGATACCAACAAGATCATCCCGAGAATAAAATATAGCGCCGAGAATATTTGTAATCGTCTGTTCATTGATATAGGCTACAGCGGGCTCATTGCTTGTTTCATTTATCAGACGTATTAATTCAAAGTTATTGCTGAGTGATTTAGAGAGACTGTCATACCCCTTGTACAGCAAGCTGAATAGATCCGCCGTCTGAGCGACATTTTTCTGCGACAAATCGCTTATTTTTTCATGAAACTGTACGGTTGTCCGGTTGTAATAGAGTAGACTCACAATTAATAGAATACTAGACATACAAAAAAGAAACAGCAAAAACAATCGATGGTGAATGGAATGAAAGCTATTTCTCAAAAAAGGCTTCCCTCCTCCAACTCATCTGTCCTGCTGCTCCTTCATTATAATTCCATTTATATGTTTTGCAATACAATATTAGCCTTTTACTGCCCCTGCTACCATTCCTTTTGTGATCTGGTTAGATAAGAAGAAATAGATTAAAATGACGGGCAACGCACCCATCACTAGAAATGCACCGATATTCCCATAGTTTACAGAATACTGACTAACGAACGTGTAGACGCCAAAGGGCAAGGTTTTCAATTTCTCGGAGGAAATGAAGGTTGCCGCTAAGATATACTCATTCCAAATGTTAATAAACGTTAGTATACATACTGTCATGACCGGCGGTATAGAGACCGGAAGAATAATCGTGCGGAAGATCCGATATACGCTCGCCCCATCGATAAACGCCGATTCTTCGATTTCATGCGGAATACTCTTCATAAACCCACTTAGGATAAACACCGCTATAGGCGTTGAAAAAGCTACATAAGGCAATATGAGCGACAAATGCGTATTTAGAATATGCATATTTTTGAAAATGATCATCAATGGCAGCAAAGTGGCCTGCATGGGAATCATCATTCCCATTAAGAATATCGTCATGACCAAGTTGCCGTAACGCCAACGAAAGCGGGAGATCGCATAAGCTACCATCGAGCTAAGCAGAATGACGAAGATCATTGTTACACCGGTAACTATAACACTGTTGGATAAATACTTTAGATAACTACCGGCTTTATAAGCTTCGCTATAGTTATGCCACTGAAATATTTTAGGAAACGAGAAAAAACTTCCTCCCAAAATCTCTTCATTGGTCTTTAAGGAATAGAGCATTAGCCATAGAAGAGGATATAGCTGGGTAACGACAGGAATCGCAAAGAGAAGATACACGAGTCCTTTTTTAAAATATAAGAACGTATTAGTTTCACGGAATACATTATTCTTATATTTCTCGCTTAAACGCTTACCGTCCTTGTAAGGACGCTTTGGGCGTTTATGCTTGACATTCCGCATGATCGCGCACTCCTTTGCTAACTGAATTTTTTCTCAAGCTTGTTAAAGATTGTATTAATGCCAGCAGTAAACACAAGACACAGAATAACCAAAAACGAAGCGATCGCACTGCCATATCCATATTTAAAAGATAGGAATGAACTGTTGTACATATGTGTGGAAATCACATCTGTAGCATGAGCTGGTCCACCGGCTGTCATAACCATAACAAGATCAAAAGCCTGCAATGACCCTATAAATGCGAGTACGATAGATATTTTAAAGATTGGAATAATCAGCGGAAAAGTGATATATCGGTCGGCTTTGAATCCGTCTGCCCCATCAATCTTTGCCGCTTCATACAGCTCATCCGGAATATTTTGAACCCCGGTATATTGAATCAGCAAATGGTAGCCGAAATATTGCCAAAGAGATACTGCATAGAGCGCGAACATCGCAATTTTAGGTTCTGTAATCCAATTGTGAGTCCAGCTATCTAGTCCAAGTGAGATCAGAACGCCGTTCAACATCCCTCCCATGGAGACCGGATCATAGATCGTTTTCCAGAGCTGCCCAATGATAACCACTGACAAAATAACCGGCGTAAAGTAAATAGAAACTAAAGTGTTTCCTTTTCTCACATACCGATTTAGAAGAATAGCCATCAGCAAACAAAATGGAATTTCCACCATAGAGGCAACCGCATAGAGCAAGGTCCTCCTTACGGATGGCCAAAACACTGGATCATGAAAAAACATTTCTTTGAAATTAGCAAGTCCAGCAAATGTTTTCGTAGTCGTAATTCCGTCCCATTGCAGCAATCCTGTATAAAAGGATACTAGGATAGGAGCAAACACCAAGCACACATACAAAAGCAGGCAAGGTAACACGAAGACGGCGATTGTGCGCGCTGGAACCTTTAGTACCTTCATTATTTCCGCCCCCTAGAATGTAAACACGATGCGAAGAAGCGTTTAAGCACCCTCGCATCGCGTTTTCAAAACCTTCTTATTTATTAGCTTCAAATGCGGTTTGATGTTCTTTAGCTACTTGAGCGGAATCCACTTTTTGAACAAAAAGATTTTGGATACTGCTGAGGTGGACTTGTGCAGTAGCTGGGTTCATGGTGTTGTCAAAGGCCAAGTCGCCACCTTTAACCTGATTGAACAATCCTGAAATGTTGATCGCCAGATCCGAATATCCTGCACCTTTCAGGTCTCCATCCACTTTTTGACCAATCCCTACAGCATTTTTAAGTTCAAATTGTTTTTTAGGAAGATTCAGAGTGAAGAAATTCAAGAAATCTTTCGTTTCTTGTAAATGCTCACTGTTCGCAGAAATCGCAAAGGCGCTACCTGGTGCGAGCATGAATTCATTTGGATCCCCTTTACCATTGACGCTTGGGAATTGGAAAGCTCCTGCTTTTCCAGCCACTGAGGAAGCATCGATTGCGCCTGTTTCCCATGAACCGATAACCCACATCGCAGCTTTACCGGATTTGAAGATATTACCGCCTGCATTAGCATCAATGGAAGTTGCTCCATCAGGGAATGCACCTGCTTGCACGAGGTCTTGGAACCGGTCTACAGCTTCTACGAAAGCAGGATCTTCAAATGTTTTTTTGCCATCCAGCACATCTTGAAGGAAACCAGGTCCTCCATTAGTGCGAAGCAGGATATTCATGAACAAGAATGAACCCGTCCAGGAATCTTTTTCACCGATCGCGATTGGCGTAATGCCCTTTGCTTTCAAGGTTTTTACATCTTGGAGTAATTCATCAAATGTTTTAGGAGTGTCTTTGATTCCCGCTTGCTCGAAAAGTTCTTTATTATAGTAGACTACCTCGATGTTATTACCATCTGGCAGTGCATACACATTTCCGTCAAAGCTGTAGTAATCAAGCAGACCGGATTGATAGGTGTCTTTCAGACCATTTTGATCCAGCATGTCATTCAGGGGAGCGAACAGCTTAGCATCAACGAAAGGTTTCATTTGTGCAGCCGGGTTAACAATCGTAATATCAGGAATTTCTTTGGAAGCGGCTTGTGTTTTCAATTTGACCTTTTGCTGGTCCGTATTTAAAGTATCCAGTTCGATGTGAATATTAGGATTCTCTTTTTCATATTGATCAACTAATTCATGAAGCATCTTATAAGAAGGTGTAGCTGGATCCGGGTAAATATTTTGAAATGTAATCGTAACCTTCTTACCGCTATCGGTTTTTGTAGTTCCGGCATCTGGAGCTTTCGTAGCTGTATTCCCTTTCGACTCTGTAGCGCCTTTACTCTCGTTGTTGTTTGAATTTCCACACGCTGCCATACTTAAAACCAAAGCTGCTGATAACGCAATTGTTGAAGTTGCCTTCATTTTTTTGCTGACCATTGTTTGACGCCCCCTGTTTTCGTTATAGGCTAATTATTGTACTGTTAAGCGCTTTCAACAAGGTGTCAAATTTAAGATAAATGGTTTGTTTTTTCTAGAAAAATACAATATATGTCCGAACATAACGAAACACCCGCTAATGCGGGCGCTTCGATTAAACCTATTTTCGATATTCGTTCAATCAGAGGTTGAACCAAAATCAGTAATCTTAAGCTTAAGATCAAAGGTCAATGGAATACGAGTAAATTCCTCGTCCCAATGATCCTTCATCTGTTTCCAGACAAGCGGTTTTTCAATGCTGAACCAATCTCCGAATCCTGCTACATCCACTTTGTAAGTAGATTGCATTTTGCGGATAAGTGCATGGATATGTTGGGTTAATTTCTCTTCGAATATCTTTTCTAGCTCTTTGAGGTAAACAACATTCGAGGAATGCTCATCCACATCCCAATTCTCAATTAGTCGTCCAGTGGACTCAATCGCAACATGAAATGATATTTTCTTATCATCGGTCTCATTCAGCGTAATCTTGCTCTTAACGGATTTAATCTCATAAGTAATCGAGTCATTCGACTGATCATATGCTTTGATGCTCCCGCCGTTTATATCCCCTTTGATCCAGGCAATACTCTCCACATCATGCTGGTCAAGGTTACCGATCCAACGACCTGTATCTCCCTTGATAATACCGGCTCCAGAAAATTCGATCTCCCCTTGTGCCGCCACAACGTTCTGCAACACAAAGCTTTGCTTGGAGTACATCAGCGCATCTAGATTCGATAACGTTATCCCCTTCATAACTTTACTGGTTCTAAAGTTGTTACGAACCATCTCGGCCAGTCGAAAGGAAGGAATCTCCTCCTCGGTTGTCATAAGCGTATCGGACGCACGCCCTTGGCTAAGAAATATGAGACAGCTGGGGCGGATATCGTTATCTCGCAGTACAAAGTCCATTAACCGTCTGATCTTCTCCTGCTGTACTAGCTCCTCTGATATAACTATAACCTTGAGATGATGGCCTATAATCGGGCGGTTCTTACGAATAGAGAACTGACGAAATACTTCAAGCAGAGAATCCCCTGTTTCTGAAATATTGTTATAATGGGTTTTGGATGTTTCGCCATCTTTAACGGAGTTTCCGATTGTTCTTTCAGGCACAATTTGTACGGTTGCCGTAACTTTATTATGCTTTTGGTAGCCTCCTCCATGTTCCTCGAATTCCTGTTCGAGCGCCTCAGGTTCCCCCTTGTCAAGCGCCAATCCTGTATAAACACTCAGATCTTCAATCTCTTTACTGCTCCAACAACCAGGCTGTGTAAGCAGAATCACGAATATTAATAGTAAGTGTATAACCCTCTGTCTAAACATTCTGCTTGAGTCCTTTCTTCCTGATCAGTAATACAATCGACAATAATAGTGGCAACAATATAAAAATAAGCACACCCATATAGCCTATCGAATCACCAAGACTGAAGACATCATTGATACGTTGTGGGATCATCGTGCAGATGAAGATTACGGGCATTAAGGCGAACATTACCGGATGGATCTTTAAATTGAACACTTGTGAGATTCCAAGTGACGCATTAAAGAAAAAACTGCAAAAATTGCAGAACATCTGCATCAGCCATATGACTAGCAACGGAAATTCAAATCGTTCAAAAAAGAAACCTGAGATTTCAAAACTCCGTACCAAATCTATCGTAGGCCAGGTACTGGTGATTACGGAATTGATGGACAGACCTCCAATAACCATCACAACAGTAACCAAATACAGTACCAGCGGGATGCAGAGACCGACCATCATCCCTTTGACCGCTTCCTGCGGATGCTCCATAAAGGCAGTCATTGTCATCACAACCTCACATCCCGTAAAGATCAGAATACTCGACTTCATCCCCCGGACGGCCGGCAGAAGGCCTTCACTCATAAAAGGACGCAGATGATGGATATCAAATATTCTGGTGCTTAAGATAAAACAAATGATCAGGATAAAGATACTGATCGGAAACACAATTTGAAACACACGGGCTATAGAATTAATCCCACCATACACTAAATAAGTGCCAACCCAGATGAATGGCATCACTATCGCCCAGATTGGAGTGCCTTCCAAAAGAAAGAACAGCGTTACTTCCGCCAGTACACGGATTTCGAAGCCTGCAATGACTATAAAGTACAGAATTAACAGTGAACTCAGCACACTGCCAGGAAGCTTTCCAACAATTTTCTTGGAATACTGAAAAACAGTTTTTCCTGGGAATTGCTGACTAAGCTTCACCATAACCATAATTACCATAAACACGACGACACCACCCAGCGCCACAGAAATCCAGGCATCGGGTGTCTGCACGGCCTTAACAACACTTCTTGGCAAGGTCAGAATTCCGGCACCCAGCATCGAATTGGTCAATACTATGGCAGCCTGTGAGGTTGTGATCTTGTCATCCGTCCGTTTGAACACTGTGGTCTCCCCCTCTGCTCCTGATAAGAATACATTCTCTAGGATCTGCGCTTTTTCTTTTGGGTCTTCAGCATCTCTGGTCTTCGCTTCATGATGGATAACGGCGCACGGACGAATAAATCCTTCCAGTCACTTCCCCGGAAAGGCGAGATAGGGGTGATGTAAGGAACCCCGAAGCTTGAAAGTCGAGTCAGATGACTGCAAATCAGCAGAAAAAACAGGATGGTTCCGAACATGCCCAGGACCGCCGCAAATAACATGCCTGCGAATCGTAAGATCCGGAGGGTAATGCCGGCACTGTACATCGGTATGGAAAACGAAGAGATCGCTGTCACGGCTACGACAATTACTAGAAAGGGACTTACAATACCGGCCTGTACCGCGGCATCTCCAATGATCAGACCTCCGACAATTCCCATTGCCGGACCTATGGGCTTCGGCAGACGAATTCCAGCTTCACGTAAGATTTCAATAGAAATCTCCAGAATCAACACTTCAATTAAAGCAGGAAAGGGTACACCTTGGCGTGTTTCAATAATGGAAATCGCCAGTTGTGTAGGAATTAGCCCCGGATGAAAGGAGATAAAAGAAATATACAGCGCCGGGGCTAACAGAGCCAGAAATGATGCGCAAAACCGTAGCACCCGTAATAGTGTTCCTGGAAACCAGCGCTCATAGTAATCCTCAGGAGACTGCAAAAGCATACTGAACGTCACCGGAACAATAAGTGCAAACGGTGTGCCATCAAGCAAAATGGCAACTCTTCCTTCTAATAAGGAGGCAATCACACGATCGGGTCTTTCCGTGTTCTGTGTTTGCTGAAACGGACTTAAATAATCATCCTCGATCAACTGCTCTACATAGCCAGATTCCAGAATGAAATCCATATCAATTTTGGAGATGCGGTCCTTCACTTCCTGTAGCAGATCAGGATTTACAATGTTTTTCATATAAGCAATAATCAGATCCTTCTTGATTTCGCTACCTACTTCAACCCTTTTCATTTCCAGATTCTTATTGAGCCCTTGTCGCCGCAGCATAGAGGTATTCTCACTGAGCACTTCAGTAAAGCCAATCCGTGGTCCTCGCAGTAAAGCCTCCGAAGTCGGCTCATTAATCGAGCGCACAGCCCCATGTGGAAAGCCAACTAGAAGCATCTCTCGCATACCTTCAACAATCAGTGCGGTATATCCAAACAGGACAGACTCCTGTAGATGGTCCAAATCTCTGGCATCACTAAGCTGAGCTAGCGGGAGCATATTCTGTTTCATGAAGGTGTATATTCCTTCTGAAGCCTGCATTTCACCGGCAAACATCAGATTTTGCAACACCTGTTGATTGATTAGTTCTTCATCCTGCATACCCTCCACATAGACCAATGCGGCACGTGCCTGAATACCTTTGACTGTAAATTCACGGAAATGCACATCACTGTTTCCCTCCAATGCCGTTCTTATCACCGCAAGGTCGGCATCGTAATTTTGGGTAAACACTGTAGTCTTAGGCTGCTGTTGATTTGCTTCCCCGTTGTCTGTCTTCTTTAGCTCCGCATCCTTAGAGTTAGCCCCTGATTCCTTGGAGCGTCCACTTCCAACATAGAAATACAAATGCTTGTAAAGATAATAAATCCCTATGGGAAAGAGCAGCGTGATCGCCGCCTGAATGAAAATTGTCCAATCCGGAATATAAGAGACTATTTTAGACCACATCGTTATCATCCTTTAATAGGAATCTTTTTGGTACTATTCTCCGTTCGCTAAATTTTTATACAACTTTTGGAATAGCAGGAAAGTCTATATCGATGCGAAGGGTAAATATCCCTGAGGGTCTGAACATAAAGAGACGCCCACATAAGTGGGCGTCTCAATTAAAATGCTTTACTATATTTACTGTGGTTGCCGCCAGTGTTTTAGCACTTCAAGCAGCCCAGGAACATCTAGTCCATCCAAGGAAAAAGCCTTGCGAAGCAATTCATGTGGGATGAACTCATCATACTTTCCAAGGTAGGGTGCTTCATCTGGAGATAACAATGATAAAGGATCTGAGGCAGCCATACTTTCAGCAATGATTTCCGCTTCCAGCGTTTCTGCATCTGTTTTGCCTGCAACCACCATATAATAAGGTTCCATCGGCACGATAGATCGAAGTCCCTGTGAGCTCTTCAAATTATTCTTGAGAAGGCGCTCCAGTGTGCGGAACTGCCGACTACCCGCCCATGGCAGAATAAACATCGAATCTCCTCCTGCGGGCATAACGGAGCGTTCAAGCAATCCACTCTCCTTCGCTAAACGGCGGGCTCGTTCAAGACGCGCAGCCGCACTCGGAGCTAAATACGGATATAACGCAGTAGCCCCTAAGACTTCGCGGATTTTGGTCATGATACGTGTATGTACATCTCCACCCGCTCCAAGCCACAGCGTATCCACCTTACCGCGTGAAGTTTTTACATAAACAGCTTTATGGCGATTATCGACCTCTTCTACCTTCCAAAGCTTCCCTGCCAGAGTAAAACAATAACCTGGCGGTGGTACCGTTGTAATAGATCCAATCTCCTCTGTTCCGTTATAGACAACATGCTCCTCATCGTCTTTGAATACTGCGTAGAAGCGGAAATTGTTCACTATCTTTTCTCCCGCCATCCCAATAATCAAGCTGCCTTCATCCATCTTCTCGATTTGCCCCATGCCCAGCATATAAGTCATGAAGATGTCGTAATCCGCGGGATCAATACTATTGAAGGAAGGCAAGCTCAGTACAGCCTCCTTTAAATCCTCCGGCTCCGCCTCCCCCATACTCTTCAATATGCTCATCGTCTGATGGTATAACAGCCCAACTGGCAGCTGGCGCACCACCAGTGGTTCAACCCACTTCTCGCGCACATATAGCTCTATAACCGCTATCGCTCGAAGCAGCGTCCAAGGCATCCGTGCCGGAAGCTGCGCTTCCTCATCCTCTTCCTCGGGCGTGACAAAGATCATCTCGGATGCGGCGTCACCGCGCCTGCCCGAGCGGCCGAGTCGCTGCACAAAGCTTGCGCAGCTATAGGGAGCGCCGACCTGGAGCACCCGCTCCAGCTCGCCTAGATCAATGCCCAGCTCCAGCGTCAATGTCGCTGCCGCGACTGCAGGTCCGGAGCCTTGCCGCAGCGCGGCTTCCGTCTCTTCTCGGAGCATTGCGGAGATGCTGCCATGGTGAACGTGAAAAACATCCCGTTCCCCACGCTTCGCGGCCGTTCTCCGCAGCTCAAGGGTCGCCGTCTCCGCATCCGAGCGGCTATTCGTGAAGATCAACGCTTTCTTAAGATGCGTATGATCGTAAATGAAATCGTAGTAAGACTGCTTCGCGCGTTCTAAATGCTCTGCCTGCACTTCATCCCGTGCATCCGGGAAAGAGAAATGCTCCACACTTAAACGGAGCTTACGCCCGCCTTGTGGAGCGGACACCTCTACGCTCTCCCGCGTCCCTGCCGCCAGCCACTCCGTCACCGAAGCATAGTCGCTAAGCGTAGCCGATAGACCGACTCTGCGCGGATGACATCCCGCCATTCGTGAGATTCTCGCCAGCTGACTCAGAACCTGAATCCCCCGATCAGCACCCATAAATGCATGCACCTCGTCAATGACAATATAACGGAGATCATGGAACAGCGCTGGGATAGCATTCGGACGGTTCATCAATAGTCCTTCAAGCGATTCAGGGGTAATCTGTAGCACGCCGGAAGGATTCTGCACCAGCTTCGTCTTATCGGCTTGCGGAACATCCCCATGCCAGTGCCATACCGGAATATTGCCTTCACGGAGCAAATCGTTCAGCCGTGTAAATTGATCGTTAATCAATGCTTTCAAGGGAGCAATATATAGAATACCGACCGAACCGGAAGGACGTTCATATAACTCAGTAAGCGCTGGAAAAAAAGCCGCCTCAGTCTTACCTGAAGCAGTACCCGAAGCAATCAGTAAGTGATGCGGCGTATCAAACAGCACTCGGCAGGCATCCACCTGCGCCTCACGTAACGTCTCCCAGCGATTCTTATAAATAAACTCTTTAATGAAGGGAGCCAGCCGATAAAACGGATTATCACTCATAATTCAAACTCCGCGAGGAATCCATCTAACTCATTTTGCTCAGTATCAGCAGGTTTAGAGGTTCGTTCGCCCACTAGCTTCTCGAATGAAATCTCCGGATGCTGGTGCAAAGTGTGAAGTAGATCCATGAAATCACGAACCACTTCACGCGGAGTCAGGAGCTCGTCTGCCCCTAATCTGCCCACAGCTTCTTCCATAAAATGAACCAATTGTTCCTGTGTTAACTGTGCTTCATAACCATAATGCAGCGCATGAATATCTCTAAGCTTTTGCAAAAGGATTAGGATTTCTTCGTGTGAGAGCATGTCCAGTGCAATAATAGGTCCAGTGAAATTATTCAGACCTGCTGCACCGTATCTTCCTGCAACTAATCTAGAACGCAGCGCTTCATAACTAAATAATCCACGCCGTCCATCCTCCACAAACTGCGGAGTCCCTCCTATAAAAATCCCTAGGCTTTCTGCCTTGCCCTGCATCGTATCGTTGAACATCGTAAGCAGCTTCTCATAATTACTCTGACGTGAGATGCTATTCGTGATTTTGTAGAGATTGACGCCTTCGTCTATAAACAGCAACAGTCCCTTATAACCAATAGCAGAAGTGAATTCTGCCCACAGCTTCATATAATCATACCAATTATCATCATCAATGATTACGCCAACACCGAGCGCTTTTCGTGCTTCTGTCCGTGTGGCGAATTCACCTCGCAGCCAGCGCAGGGAATCCTGCTTCAAATCGTCGTCAGCGAGCTTATGTGCATTCCAATAAGAAGCCAGCACTTTGGCAAAATCAAATCCATGCACCAAACCGCGCATTTCGGAGGCTACAGCATAGATTCGTTTCTCTACCTCGTCTCCAAGCTGGGGGTGATCAGGGCCATATTCATTCTCTTGTATCACAGACTGCTGAAGCGAAATGATCCATTTTTGCAAAATAATCTCCAGAGCACCTCCATCTGGACGCGTCCGGGTAGACAAATGACTCATCAGCTCTCGATATGTAGCAAGACCTTGTCCTTTTGTTCCCACCAATCTTCTTTCAGGGGATAGATCCGCATCGGCTACTACAAAATCCCGATCCATCGCATAATTACGGATCATCTGCAAAAGAAAGCTTTTACCGCTACCGAATTTGCCTGTAATCAGTTTAAAGGCCGCTCCACCCTCCGCGATATTGTCCATATCTCTCAAGATTGCTTCAATCTCTGGCCGACGACCAACGGCTATATGTTCTAGTCCGATACGTGGAACCACACCGGCTGTCAGTGAATTAACTAGCGCTGTCGTCATACGTTTAGGAATTTTCAAAACGTCCATCTAAAGTTCACCCCATTAAATATTAAGCAGATAAATTTTATATTCCTCTGCAATTTCTTCAACATCTATGATCAAATCACCTAGAATGTCCATTGCGATGTCATTGATCTCATCAATCAAGAGCTCTGACATTGTGCCGTTTACAGCCGCTAGCTTCTGTATGGTTTGTGTTCCATCCTCGTTTATAAGCGCAAGGAGCGCTTCATGCTGGAGTGGACTTAAAGCCTTAGCGAACTGCTCCCACTCCGTATCTACGTTTGCAGATTGAATTTCTTCTATCGTTAATTCAGGCTCAAGAGACTGGAGCGGTACAATGATTTCATCCTCAATATCTTCAAATTCTTCTTTTTGTACTACTTCTTCAAGCTCGGATTCCTCATTAGTAATCTCAAAACCGCTATCCTCAAGTTCCTCCAGCTCATTCATTTCCTCAACCGTAAGCATGGTTCGTACAATCTCGGAATCACTTTGCAGTCTTTCAAGCTTCTCACGGTCAATGACTACTGCTGGACCCTTATCCTCCAGTTTCTCTTTCTCAAACTCCCGCTTCAGGAAACGAGTGATTAGGTCATCCATATCCGCATCCACGTTAACCCCTTTGAGCCGACCTCGATATCCCATCAGTTCACGTAATTTATTCTCAGTCAATCGAAATAGCCTTGTAATCAAACTTCGAAGTGGTGCAGATTTACTAATACGCACAACCGGTATAAGTACAGAATAGCCATATAACGAAATATCATATACGGCGCTACGGAATAAATAACGCTCCCGCATCACTGAGGGACCAGGCGGGAACATTTCAACCAGATTCGAGCCATGTTTCCGCGTAACATAAGCGTTGATTAATGCCACTACCTGCGGAATATATCGTTCGAGGGCTTCTTTACCTTCCCCCATATAAAACTTCGATTTACTAATATCGTAGTCCGACATTGCTGTTAATACCGTAAAGGTTAGCTGCTCAGGAGCTACAGTAAGACATCTCTCTAACTCTAGCTCTGCCAGATCACCGGCAAGACCGCGTGAACGAGCAACGATTAAAGATAGAGGCACATCCAAATGATGAACAAACGAGTAGTCCGCAATCCAACCGCCCAAATATTGATCTAGACGTTTATAATTTTCTCGATAAGCTTCCCAGATTTGACTGAGCTGCTTATAGCCATCATAAGGATCTTTCCAACCTACACCATTAATAAGCTCATACACATGAAGAAATATATATGAAAGATCCGTTTTTGGATATCTACCCTGTCTAACTTCGTTACGCCAATAAAAATACCATCTACTTTGTGTGCCTGTCATATGACCATACGTGGGCCAGTAACTCTTAAATGGAACATATAGTGCCGAATCCTCGGTTCTATGTTCCAATTCCTTCGCTCTTGTTACAAACTGACCTTCGGTTGTTGTCACAGGCTCCGGGGTGTCAGTCTCTAGATCCCAAAGCTGTAACTGCAGAGAAGGCTCAGAAGATGTTTTGGGCTTCTCTTTATTTGCAGAAGATCTCTTAGGCAGCGCTGATTCTGATGAATTTCGCGGGGGTATCGGAACATTTTGTTCCGTACTTTCCCAGACTAGTTCCGTAAAATGAGGCTGCTTCCTATCCTTATTCATGTTCGATCGCTCCGTTCTTAATAAAAGAAGGACTAACGTAAAGTGTTTCCACTATATATAACTTCCGATATGTTAAAAAAAACGGCCCTGTTCACAACTGTGAAGGAACCGTTTTGTTCTTATTAAATATTAGCATTGTTGATAGATTAACATCAAGTATGTAATGAAGAATTATCATCTACAGAAGCTCCGTTCCCTTTGTCTCTTTTCCTAGGAAGAGCACTGCTAATGCACCGATAATAATCGTTACAAAAAACAACATGAAGATCGAGCCAATAGCTATAGATTTACCTACCAGCACCCCTACTAGTAAAGGTGCGATGATACCACCAATCCGGCCAAAGGAAGTTGCTAAACCAGCCCCTGTCGAACGAATAGCTGTTGGGTACAACTCTGGTGTATAAGCGTACATGCCGCCCCATGCTCCGAGATTAAAGAACGATAAGCAAATTCCCGCAGCCATTAGCATACCTTCTGTAGTTGCATTACCAAACCATGCAGCACTGACAGCAGTGAACAGCATATAAATGACTAAGACAAACTTACGGCCGAACTTTTCGATGAAATAAGCGGCAGTAAAGTAACCAGGCAGCTGTGCGAGTGTCATGATAAGCACGTATTCAAAGCTTTTAACCAAGCTAAAGCCTTTAAGAACCATAACTGTAGGTAACCACAGAAACATGCCATAATACGAAAACACCACGGTAAACCATAAAATCCACAGCATAATAGTAGAACGACGATACTCTGGTGACCATACCGTTGCGATACGTTTTTTCAAGGACACAGGCGCTTTCTTAATCTCTGCAAACTTCGGTGAATCGTCTATTGCTCGTCTTAAATATAGCGCATACAGAGCGGGAACAGCACCAATACCGAATGCTACACGCCAGCCATAATCAGGAATGACGAAGAATGCAATTAATGCAGAAGCGATCCATCCAACCGCCCAAAAGCTCTCCAGCAGCACAACCGCACGGCCTCTCTCACGGGCAGGCATACTTTCAGACACTAATGTTGAGGCGACAGGCAGCTCCCCGCCAAGTCCAAACCCAGCGATAAACCTGAGTACACAGAGTATTCCGAAGCCTGTAGCAAAAGCCGACAATCCACTTGCGGCCGAGAAAATCAGGAGTGTCCACAGTAGTATCGGTTTACGTCCAAAGCGATCTGCTAATATTCCTGCCGCTGCGGCACCTACAGCCATGCCCACGGAGTTAATACTTGTCAATATACCGATCTGCTCCGGTCCCAGACTCCAATCCTTGGCTAAAGCCGCGACAACAAAAGAAATCATCCCAACGTCCATCGCGTCGAACATCCAGCTTAAGCCTGCGCTGAAGAGCAGTTTCCTTTGTTTTGGATTCCGCAGCAGTGTCATTTGATTCACTTCCAAACCCCCTTATATCCAACATCTCTCTAATAAAACTACTTTTGATTGTTTCACTTATACATTTTAAAATTGTAGCGTTCAAAAATCAAGAAATAAAGCAGCATTAAAGTATTGTCTGGCAAGAGATTGAAAATAACAGGTCTGAACAGCAATCGTAGCTATCAGCAGTATATTGCGGACAGATTCTCTCTGAGATCTAGTTAGATGCGTCAGACGATTGATTACACGATCTGTGGAATTTCTAAGCAGGGAATCCTCTTTCCATGAAAACTCTTTATGCAACAGTTGATCTACCTTGCATTGCGTTTGTATAGTCGGATTACTCTTGATCTCCTCAAAAAGTCCAGCATATGCATAATACAGTTTTGCCGGTTCTATGAGATCATCATCGTCTCGATCTGGCTTTAAGAACATTAATCGGAATAGCTGACGGATACTTTCGAAATTAAGGGCAGATTTGAGATCATCGATCATAAATAGAAGCGCCGCCTGATTCACTGAATACTTCTTTCCTTCTCTTGGAGAACCGAGATACTCCTTAAAGTCACGCTTTACCCAGTTCTGCATAGTTGTCACAGTCAACGTGGAATACTCTATAAGATGGCCTAATGTAGCAATTTCACCAAGTGAAAAGCCTTTAACATTATCGCCCTTAATGATCTTTTGTAAAATGGGTGGAACATCTGTAGATAAAAAAGCGGGTAACGAAGTCCCCTTTTCTATTTCATCAAGATGAAATTTAGTCCATGCCTCTTGGAGGATATTCAGCGGTTTCCGGTCTGATAATCCGGTCAATGAGAGCAGAAGACTGGACATCTCCACACGAGTCAATGCAAATGATTCCATATCTGTTTCCCTCCACCATTTGATATTTCTCTGAAAAGTTCGTAGAATAGTTCATAAGAACTCATAATATGAGTATAACCTATTTTAGGAACGAAAGGGATGGTAAAGATTATATGGGTATAGGACTTAGTTTGACGTTGGTGGCTATTTTGATTATTTTAACCGCTTTTTTTGTAGCAACGGAATTTGCATTGGTGAGACTTAGAGGTAGCCAGATCAGTCAAATGGTGATCGATGGAAAGAAGAATGCGTTAGCTGTACAACGGGTTTCCGCTAATCTTGACGGATACTTATCCGCGTGTCAGCTCGGGATTACGATCACTGCTCTGGGTATTGGTGCACTAGCAGAACCGGCATTTGAGCAACTGCTCCTTCCGGTATTCGACTGGGCTAACATTAGTTCAAGTGTGAGTCACCCTCTTGCATTTGCATTTGCATTCATTATTGCAACATTCCTACACGTCGTTGTCGGTGAACTTGCTCCGAAGACGGTAGCTATAAACATTCCGGAAAGAATTGGTCAAATTACATCACCGCTGATTATTTGGTTCTACAGAATTTTGTACCCACTCATTTGGTTTATGAACGGTTCCGCAAATTTGCTTGTTCGCCTTTTCGGGATGAAGCCTGCCAGTGAGCATGGAGACGCACATAGTGAAGACGAGATTCGTTTGATCTTGTCCGAGAGCTATGAAAGTGGAAAAATCAATAAAGCTGAATATGGCTATGTAAACCGTATCTTTACTTTTGATGAGATGTTGGCTAAAGAAATCATGGTTCCACGAACCGATATGGTATGTCTTTTCACCAATCATTCATTGAAAGAAAATTTCGAGATTATCCGCAAGGAACAATATACTCGTTTCCCGGTTGCAGAGGGTAGCAAGGATAATATCATCGGAATGATCAATACAAAACAGCTTTATTTGCAATATGATAACAATCCTGATTTTGATTTCAAAAGCTTGATCCAGCCTGTCCTGACCGTATCTGAGGTAACACCTGTTAAGAATCTTTTAACACGTATGCAAATGGAGCGGGTGCATATCGCCCTGCTGCTTGATGAATATGGCGGAACGTCTGGACTCATTACGATTGAAGATATTTTAGAAGAAATCGTTGGTGAAATTCGAGATGAATTTGACGGTGATGAACGCAGAGAAGTTGAGAAAATTAGCGATACAAATTATCTGTTCGACGGTAAGGTATCTCTAATTGAGGTCAAGGAACTCACCGGTCTTGATTTCGAAGATGAGGAAGTGACTACTATTGGAGGCTGGCTGTACAGCCATATCCCAGATCCAGCCGTTGGTAAAAGTATTGTTCATGACCACGTAACCTTAATCATTCGTGAGATGAACAGATATCGTGTACGCAAGGTTGAAGTCATCATTGAGACTACAGAGAACACTGAATCTTCAGAGGTAGAGCATTCATAAGCTCTTAAACATAAAAAAAGGGTAGAGTCATCAGATTAAATCTGATCCTCTATCCTTTTTTCTTGTACCAGAATCTTACTCATGTAATATTCATCTACCCACTGGCCATCAATCACAAGCGATTTTCTTTTCGTCCCTTCGATCTCAAACCCATTTTTGATATAAAGAGATATAGCCAGCTCATTATGTGTCATGACTGTTAGCTCAAGTCTAACAATTTCAGTATCCCTAGCCCATCTATCCAACTCTCGGAATAGAGCCGCGCCGATTCCCTGACCTTGATATTGTCTTAGAATGCCAATGACTATGTACGCACTATGGCGATTGCGTCTAACACTTCCACCTCTAATCGACATAAAACCAATCAAAGAGTTATCTACCTCTGCACCAATAAGGATTGAAGTATCTGCTGAAGCGAAGCTTTCGATCATCTCTTTGACCTGATGAAGACTTGATTGTCGTTCATCAGGTTCTAATAACATAAATTTCGTTTCCTGATCCAACTGATGCTGTAGACGAAGTAATTCCTCTGCATCCTCTGGAATCAGCACTTTAAGGGTAACCATCATCTCATCACTTCCAATCATAAATAGCTATAAGTACTTTTTGAACAGCTTACTGGAGCTGCTATTGTATCCAAGATGTTCGTAAAATTGATGTGCATCCTCCCTTCTGACCGCACTCGATAACATGATCTTAAGGGCTCCCCTAGAGGTGGCTACATGCTCAGCGTATCTCATTAATTTTGCTCCGTGTCCCTTCCCTCTCACCTCTTGTGCTATGATAACTCTTTCAATGACAGCAAAGGGTCGATCGTCACATAATGCATCCATACACAAATGAAGATGAAGCGTCCCAACAATAGTTCCTTCTTCTTCGCACACATAAAGAAAGCTATCCGTATTCTCAGCGATCCGCTTCAGTCGTTCTGGTGACACTTGAATAGCTGTTTGCTCAGGTAACAACATTCGATAAAGACTTTCAATATACACAGCGTCTTCAGGAACAGCTTCTCTTATCATCTGTCTATTCCTTTCTTACTCAATTTTAACAACGACAGACCATGATCACATTTCCATCAGGATCTTTAAAATTAAACCAATGGTCATGCTCGATATCTGTAAGAATCTCACCGCCATTTGCTTTCACATAATCATAAGCAGCATCTATATCTTCAGTATTTAGATGAAAAGAGGGAATATTAAGAACGGATTCAGAAGTGTAAATTTTGCTGTCTAATACGATTTCTGGTCCCTGCATGGGGATCACATATAAATGCCCGAATAATACTTCACCATCCAAAGGTAACCCAAGCAATTGACAATACCATTCTTTAGATTTCTCAATATCCTTTACCGGAATAAAAACCGCACCAATCTGATTCAGAATCGGACTTATCACCATTAAGAAAGCCTCCTCTTTAAGTTTGCAGAATAGGGTGTTATTCTAGAATAATTCGATAAAATATGTCAATTACCTCCCTCCCCTTAGGGAAGGTCTGGTAAGTTATGTTATAATTTTGTGAGCACTACTCTAATTTCACGTATGACAGGAGAATTGAATTGGCTAACCTGAACTTCGGTGGATTGAAACTAACTCCACCTAAAGTCTTATCACTAGGATTTGTAATACTTATCACCGCCGGAAGTATATTGCTCAGTCTCCCGGCCTCTTCAGTAGAAGGGAAAATTTCTTTTATTGATGCATTATTCATGGCAACATCGGCAACCTGTGTTACTGGTTTGGCAGTCATTGATACAGGGACACAGCTGACTACCTTTGGACAAGTTGTTCTACTCGTATTATTTCAGTTCGGCGGGCTGGGTTTTGTAACAATGGCTACATTGATTACTTTGGTCCTTAATAAACGAATATCCTTAAAAGAGCGAATTCTTATGCAAGAATCCATGAACCAAAATTCGATGCAAGGTATTGTACTGCTAATCCGCAGAGTGCTGATTTATTCCCTTGTTATTCAGCTTTCAGGTGCCTTCTTGTTTACCTTAAGGTTTATTATGGACATGCCTTTTGGGAAAGCTGCCTATTATGGAATTTTTCATAGTATATCTATCTTTAATAATGCAGGCTTCGACCTGTTTGGTGACATTCACGGACCCTTTAGCGGACTTACTCGGTATGTTAATGATCCTATTGTTAACTTTACCTCGATGGCCCTCATATTCCTTGGAGGGATCGGATTTATCGTCCTATCCGATGTGTTGGACTTTCCAAAACGCAAGAAGCTAACACTTCATTCAAAGGTTGTTCTTTCAACCTCTGCCATATTGATTGTCATTGGTGCTGCTCTATTTTTCTTGTTGGAGTTTAATTCTACGCTTAAGCCGTTGAGTGCTGGTGGGAAGATGATGGCCACCTTATTACAAGCGATAACGCCACGTTCAGGCGGTGTCACCACGATTGAAATACCACTTTTGCGGGAATCAACACAATTTCTTATGATTATGCTAATGTTCATAGGAGCTGCGCCTGGGTCTACTGGTGGGGGAATTAAGATTACTACATTCGCTATTCTGGTGGCTGCGGTATCTGCAAGGTTACGGGGTAAAGAGGATATTGTAATGTTTCGTTACCGGATTGCTAAAGAAAATGTCTATAGAGCTGTGACAATGACATTAATGTCTCTGATGCTAGTTGTCATCGCTACGATGTTGTTATCCGTAACAGAGGAGGCTGATTTCCTTGCTGTACTCTTTGAATCCGTTTCGGCATTCGGGACTTCAGGTCTCTCCATGGGACTTACACCAGAACTGACTACTGCGGGTAAACTGCTCATCATTATTCTAATGTTTCTGGGTCGGACGGGTCCGCTTACTTTAGCTTATGCACTCAAGCCTAAGGGAAGTAAGGAACTTTACCGCTATCCTGAAGGAAAGATTACAATCGGTTAAGGTGTGATGTAACCAGCGGCAATCAAAATTGCCGCTGTTAATCACATCAACAATTCTATGTTTTACTCTTCGACAATCTCTTGTTTATCTAGTGCTGCATCAAGCAACTGATTGTATATATCATCATCATTCTCAAGCAGCGCGTCAGTTTCTAAGAACTGCTCTTCGCTTCCAGGTTCACCTGCAAAGCTTAGGCTGTAATCCCATTCCGTTCCTCTTGTACTGAAAAAAGTAATCTCATATGGAGCCTTATGGTTTTCGAGAGTGAATATAGTCCTCCCTACATAGCTTTTATCCTCTTTACGGCTCATTTCAGCACTTACGATCTCTAAATTCATCCGCTAATCGTCCTTCCTTTCATCAAATCATTTCCTCTCTCAGTATAGCATTGAAATGAATGTAATTCCTCAATTTACACTGTAAATTCCATGTAATTGACTTTTTTCATCCGGCGGTTAATAATTTAGTACAATGCTTGTTTAGTACCAAACTATTAGCAAATGGAGGAAATATCGATGACTGATTTCGAAGCAAAGCTTAGTAAATATGCAGATCTAGCTGTGCAAATTGGGGTTAACGTTCAACCAGGACAAATTCTAGTGGTGAATGCGCCGATTCTTGCAGCAGATTTTGTTCGTATGATCACCGCCAAGGCATATGCGATTGGAGCAAGCTTGGTGAAGGTGAACTGGAGTGATGCGAGCATTACACGCCAGCAGTTTGAACATGCTGCTCCAGAAGTGTTCACTGAACCTCCTACTTGGTACGCAGGTGAAATGACCGAACTCGCCGAGAAGGGTGCAGCTATTCTTAACGTGATCGCGGAAGATCCTGATGCACTTAAAGGCATCGATCCCGTGCGCATTTCCAATTATCAAAAAGTTCGGGGAGCCGCACTCACCAAATATCGTGAAATGCAAATGTCCGACAAAGTTAGCTGGAGTATTGTTGCAGTACCATGTCAGGCATGGGCAGATAAAGTATTTCCGGATGTTCCAGCTGAAGAGCGTGTAAATAAGCTTTGGGAGGCTATTTTCCACACCGTACGCCTTGATCGTGAAGATCCGGTAGCTGCATGGCAGGAACATCTCGACACCTTAGATCAAAAAGCAAATGTACTCAACGCAAAAAAATATAAAAAGCTGCATTACATAGCACCTGGTACGGACCTAAGCATCGAGCTTCCAGAAGGCCATATTTGGGCACAAGGAGATAGCATTAATGCTAAAGGTCATTCTTTTGTAGCCAATATGCCTACCGAAGAAGTATTTACTGCTCCCCTAAAGACTGGTGTAAATGGCACCGTACGAAGCACAAAACCTCTTAGCCATGGTGGTAATATCATCGATGGATTCTCTATTACTTTTGAGAACGGACGAATTGTAAGTGTTAGTGCAGAGCAAGGCCAAGAAGCACTAGAACACCTCATTAGTATGGATGAAGGAGCAAAATACCTCGGTGAAGTTGCATTAGTTCCTCACAAGTCTCCTATCTCTGAGTCCAATATTCTTTATTACAATACCTTGTTTGATGAGAATGCATCCAATCACCTAGCAATAGGTATGGCTTATGCTTTCTGCTTAGAGGGCGGTAAAGATATGACTCCTGATGAACTGATTGCACATGGTTTGAATAATAGTGTCACCCATGTGGATTTCATGATCGGTTCAGCGGAGATGAACATTTATGGTATCTCTGCTGATGGAACCGAAGAACCCGTATTCCTAAATGGAAACTGGGCGTTCTAATTATTGCAACTATGAAATAAAAGACTAGAGATATTGGGAGGAGTTGAGACTATGTTGGATTTCAAGCAAAAACTTGAAAATTATGCGTTGCTGGCAGTGAAGATTGGTGTAAATATCCAACCTGGGCAGACCCTTGTTGTAAATTCCGACATCGTTTCTGCTGAACTAGTACGTCTTGTGGTACGTAAAGCCTATGAAGCGGGTGCGAAGCTCGTCAAGGTTAATTATAGTGACGAGGTTGTTACACGGACACGTTATGACCTTGCTCCCTCCGATTCCTTCTTGGAACCGCCGCAATGGCAAGCGGATGAATTGGAAGATCTGGCTAAAAAGGGGGCTGCATTTCTTTCAATAACATCAACGAATCCAGATCTATTGAGCGGTGTTGAAGCAGGAAGAATTGCGGATAATCAGCGGATCTCCGGACAGACATTAGCTCCATATCGTGAATTGTTAATGGGGAATCACGCGAGCTGGAGTATTGTAGCCTTCCCATCACCATCGTGGGCGGCAAAGGTATTCCCTGAGGCAGCACCTGATCAGCAGATTGATTTGCTATGGGAAGCTATATTTAAAGCCACACGTGCGGATCAAGTTGATCCTATTCAAGCCTGGAGTCAACATTTAGAGGGTCTAAAAGCACGTTGTGCTACATTGAATGATAATAAGTTCCGTAAGCTGCATTATACAGCGCCAGGAACCGATTTGACGATTGAGCTTCCTGAGGGGCATATTTGGTGTCAGGCGGGAGCTGTTAATGGCAAAGGTGTTCCTTTCCTCGCCAATATCCCAACTGAAGAAGTATTTACTGCCCCACTGAAGTCTGGTGTGAACGGTAAGGTAAGCAGCACTAAACCGCTTAGCTACGGTGGGAATCTTATTGACAACTTCACCCTCACCTTTGAGAACGGTAAAGTAACGGATTTCACAGCTGAACAAGGTTCAGAAACCCTGGCTTCCCTTATCGCGTTAGATGAGGGTTCAGCTTATTTGGGAGAAGTCGCGTTGGTGCCTTTCCACTCCCCGATCTCAGAGAGCGGTATTCTATATTACACTACGTTGTTTGATGAGAATGCATCCTGCCATTTGGCGTTAGGTGCAGCATATGCCTTTACCCTTCACGAGGGGACGACAATGACCAAAGAACAATTGCAGGAAAAAGGAATGAACCAAAGCCATACACATGTTGATTTTATGATGGGATCACCTGAAATGAGCATAGATGGTATTAAGGATGATGGAACAACCGTACCTATCTTCCGTGACGGCGATTGGGCTTAGTTTGTCCGCTTAAATTATTGAATAAATAAAATGCCAAACAACCTGCTTGGTTCCTCTTCCGAGGACAAAAGCAGGTTGTTTTTTATTGCATACTAGATATTCAGAAAATAAATAGTCCAAATTTGAATAAAAGTTCAATAATTGTTCACACTATTGTTGATTTCCGTTCACAAATATGTCACAATACAGTTAAGGATTGAATTTCCAAGGAGGGGATTATCATGTTAAGAGATCCAATATCCAATGAAATTGACAGCGTTGAAGAAGAACAGCTAGAAATTCAAGCACCGGTGGATTCAAGAATTGTTGCATCTAATGCAATCAAATATACCGCCTATGTTATGCTGTTTTTCGGATTCTTGTATTTCCTGATTGCTTACTTGGCACCAATGTTGGAACAATAATGTGATGGATATGACTTTATTAGAAAACGCTTACGGTTAATCACTCTCATGGGAGTAGTGATTAACCGTTTTTATTGACTACAACATCGTTTCTTCTTATTTCCATGAGAATGCTTTGTTCGTCCATGCAATTGCTGAAGGCGACCATATGTCACTCATTCCGGATTGTAACCAAGCAACTGCCTCTCCTCTGTCACCCTCAAATGTGGAAAGACCGTTATCTTCCATCCAATGACTTACGGTCTCAAACGAGGTGCTACTCCAGCCATTTTTCTCTCCTTCTGCATTTTTGCGTTCTTTTACACCTGAAATAACGATGTCTAGTGAAGCCTGAAGCTCCGTAACCGCATTATCGAATGCCGTCTTCATTTCTTTAGCTTTCATATCAGCTTCCGCACGAAGGATACGCGTATCAATCCCTTGATGTTCACGGATAATTTGTAGTAAGGCAACTGCTTCTCTGCTTGCCAATCCGTCATTATATCGTTCTTCTATAGATTTATTACTGCCTACAGCTGCAACAAATGCTGGAAACCAGTCTCTAGAGACTAAGATAGCTTTTTTCTTAACAAACTTCCCATATCCGGCTAGACCTTCACCAGGAAACCTTACACGCCATGACCACGGATCTAGCTCTGATCCTGTATGCCAATTCTCCGCTTTCGTTAATCCGTTTAAAGATGGGTGCTCAGGAATCAGGGTTGCAAGCGGCAATATCCCAATCTTGGCGACAATTGCTGCAGCTTTTTCAAAAGTGGTGACACTGCCTTCTTCATATCCCGTATACATCACTACATCATCTCCTATGTACTCCATTAATTAGACTTCATATTTCCTATCCCAGCAATAAAAGTGCTGATGAGCCGAGATAGACTTACATTCGTATCAAGAGGCAATCCAAAACCGCCTTTTTGCTCCAAAGAGGCAAATCCATGCAGAATACTTCGTAACCCGCGTACGGCATGAATTACTCCTTCCTCACCTAATTGATAATCCTTCATCACATGAATGATCAGCTGCAAAATATGATCACTTGCCGTTTCCAGCTCCGTATTTGCCTGTTCAGGGGATCGCAGCGTTGTCTCGTATAATCCTGGTCGGGCTCGTGCAAAGTCCACATATGCTCGCCCCATCGCCTGTACAGCGTCGTCTCCACTAAAGCCTTTAGCGGCGTTGTTCATTACATTGGAAAGCTCACCTAGTCCATAAATCGCAAGTTGTGTGCGCAATTCCTGTAGCCCGTTAATATGATTGTATAAAGACGGAGAACGAACACCTAGTTTGTTAGCCAATGCGGCTAAGGTTACGGCCTCTATTCCTTCATGATCGGCGATTTCTGCTGCTGCAATAACTAGCGTACGACGATCTAATCCTGCTCTAGGTGACATTTTAATTACTCCTATCTTGAATCATTTGTGCTTTGTGAATAGCTTTCTCCATGGTTTGTACTGGGTTCCTAAGTAAGTCTCCATGTCCAGTAGCCAGTATAGTCGGGGAAGCCTCTAGAAGCTTAGTCGCACTTTTTAATGCTTGTTCTTTACTCCAGGTTGCCATAGCCGGAAACGGAAACCAAGGAATTACGGTGCCTGAAACAGCGGTTCCTCGGAAGGTTTGAAAAGCATCTCCAACGATAACAGCGCCGCTTCGAGAATCAATGAAAGACATAGATCCAGGAGTATGACCAGGAGTTAGAATTGCTGTTAATGAACCTATGGTATCTCCATCATGGAGCAATACATCTGGTCTCGTTGTTACCTTCTTGGGCACGCCTCCCTTTATAGGAGTCTGAGGTTCCCCCTCACGAAGTGAACGATCTCCGCGTAGCAATGCCGCATCCCTTTCAGAAATGTACACCTGAGCGTCTGGGAGCTGCTTCTTCAGCTCATCCAGTGCACCTACATGATCGTCATGCGCATGCGTTAATATAATACGAGTGATCTTCTTATCTAATTTCGTTGCGGTATCTATAATTCCTTTTACACTGAACGGCATGGCTGCATCTATCAAAGTCAATTCATTCTCTTCCTCAATCATGTAACAATTCACAGGAAACACTCTTGGCATCCAAGTCAGCTGTAGCAAAAAAGCTTCACGTGTTACTCTCATGATAACCCCTCCACAAAACTAATGGTATTAGCTTAAATATAAACTAATCATATTAGTTTCGCAAGAGTGAATGATCCATTCTTCTAACCATCTAGATTTTTATCTGCACAAACACTTTTACAAAAGACTCAAGAAACCCACGAACACTATCATAAACCCATGCGTACTAGGCTTCTGAATTTCAGTAATAATGAGTTCATCCTAAATTCCTGACCCTTTCAATCTTATTCCTCCCAAAAAATATCGTTTAATGATCGATCTAATGCCTTGCATATGGCTATGCACAATTTAAGTGTCGGATTATAGTTCCCGGCTTCAATCAGGCCAATCGTCTGTCTTGTAACCCCTACTACTTCTGCTAACTGTTCTTGGGAAAGATCTTTTTGTATACGAGCCAGTTTCATCTTGATGTTCTTGTTCTCCCCCACGCCAATTCCTCCTTATGTAGATACATCCATTTTACCCAATTGTAATCTATACCAATCATTGTGTACATTATATATTGCTTCTAACATGCTGACCGATGTATCTACACAATTCAATATCACAGTTTATTTGACGAGTTCTAAGCAACAAAAAAAGCACCCCTTCGGATGCTTTAGACATATATTCCTTTGATAATCTCTATTCAAATACCGTATAGTATCCTGCTTATTCCACTACATCGTTCTCTGGATAGCTATCAATGATCTGCAGTAGTTCCGAAGCATCCGTCCGTGGACGGCTGTCTGGCACGGTTTCCGGATATCCGGCATGAATCATGGCAATTATTTTCTCACCTGGCTTCACGCCAATTTTGCTGCGGAAATCAGGATTATTGATGTAAGGATCGGTCTTCCAAATCGTGCCTACGCCTTGTTCCCAAGCCGCTAGCTGAAAGTTCTGTACAAGTGCGGACGCTGCTGCAAAATCCTCATCCCACTCTCTCTGCCGAGGATCTTCAGGCATCACCACAATTAACGTTAAAGGAATATTTGAGATATATTCTTTTCGCTTAGCAGCCACTTCAGGATCAGAAAAAGCACGTTTCACGAAAGCAAATGCCGCTTCAGCCAAGAACTTTGTACCATCACCTTGAAAAGCAATAAATCTCCACGGCTCACGCACCCCATGATTGGGCGCCCATACAGCTACATTTAACAATTCCTCTAATAGACCTTGTGGCAGTGGATCTTTTTTAAAAAGCTTAATAGAGCGTCTTTCTCTTATTACTTCAGCTACGCTATTCTTTTGAGTCGGTTGAGTTTGTGTCATGAGATCCACTCCCTATAGTAATAATGATAATCATTATCATTAATGATACAGTATCTATCTGGCTTTTTGCAAATAATAGAAACAAAAAAACACCGTTCCCTAAGGAACGATGTTGAAAGGCTTCAGCCGAAACGACCCATGATATATTCTTGTGTCATTTGATTCTCAGGATTTGTAAAGACTTTATCCGTCTTATCGTATTCTACAAGAGATCCAAGATAAAAGTAAGCCGTATAATCAGAAATCCGTGCAGCTTGCTGCATGTTGTGTGTCACAATTACAATGCGAAGCTCTTCTTTTAACTCCTTGATGAGCTCCTCAACTTTACCAGTAGAAACCGGATCTAGTGCGGAGGCTGGTTCGTCCAAGAGTAGAATTTGTGGGTTAACTGACAACGCTCTTGCAATACAAAGACGCTGCTGTTGTCCACCGGACAAAGCTAATGCTGAATCTTTTAAACGGTCCTTCACTTCATCCCACAATGCTGCTTTACGAAGGCTGCTCTCTACGATCTCATCAAGTGCTTTTTTTCCTTTAACACCATGGTACTTAGGTCCAAAGGCGATGTTATCATAAATGGATTTATAGAACGGATTCGGCTTTTGCCAAACCATCCCGATCTTCTGACGCAGTTTGATCACGTCTGTTCCAGGAGCATTAATATCAACGCCATCTATCCAGATGCTTCCTTTGGTTGTTGATCCGGAGATTTCGTCATTCATACGGTTCAGTGAACGAAGAAAGGTTGATTTACCGCAGCCGGATGGGCCGATCAGTGCAGTAACCGTATTTTCAGCAAAAGGAAGACTAATCCCCTTTACTGCCTCATATGTTCCATAAAAAATACTCAGGTCCTCGGTTTGAAAAGATTCACGCACTGCTGTTGCCGACGTTCCCATCGATTACTCCTCCTACATCTCTACTTTAGTTTTTAGGAATTAGTTCATTCTTTTTGAAGCTGTAAGCTTACGATAAATAAATCTACCGAAATAACGTGCTGCCAAGTTGAAGATTAACACCATAATTACAAGTACTGCTGAAGCTCCCGCAGCAATTTGCGCGGCATCAGGAGCAAGGCCTTCACTATTTACCTTCCAGATATGAACAGCCAGTGTTTCAGCTGGACGGAAAGGATTCAGTGGTGAGTTCGGACTAAGTGGATTCCAGTTGGTGAAATCTAGTCTTGGACTACTCATTCCTGCAGTGAACATCAACGCGGCTGCTTCCCCAAAGACACGGCCAGCGGACAAAATAGTACCGGTAATAATTGTTGGTAATGCTACTGGAAACAACACGGAGGTTACGATTTTCCACTTGGATAATCCTAGTGCAAAACCAGCCTCTTTTTGTTGCTTCGGAACACTACGGAAAGCTTGCTCAGTAATCCGAACCATCAGCGGTAGATTAAAGACCGTCAATGCCAGTGCTCCAGAGATTAAGGAAAAGCCAAGATTAAAATAGTTAACAATCAGCAATAGACCAAACAAGCCGACTACGATTGAAGGGAACGATGATAATACCTCAACAATTAAGCGAATAAAGCCGGTGATTTTCCCTGGACGAGCATATTCAGCCATGTAAATACCGGCACCCAGTCCAAGAGGTACTGTAATTATTAGCGTGAGTACCAAAAGGAATAAGGAGTTGAATAGCTGAGGGCCAATTCCTCCACCTGCTCGAATTTTTTGCGGTGCAGAGAATAGAAAATCCCAACTAATGTGACTAAGACCTCGAAAGAGGATATATCCTAATAGACCAACCAGAATAGCTACGATGAGCAATGCGAAAAACACAATAAGGCTTGTGGCAATTTTATTTACGGTTCTCGGCTTCAAATCTTATTTCTCCTTTCAAGCAGTCTCACAAAGAAGACAAATACAAAGGTCATCAGCATAAGAACCAGTGCCATACTCCACAGAGCATTATTGTGCGCAGAGCCCATGGTTGTGTTCCCCATTCCAAGCGTGATTACACTCGTCAGGGTAGAAGCTGATTCAAAGAGTGATTTTGGTACGAATGGCGCATTCCCGATAACCATCTGTACAGCAAGGGCTTCACCGAATGCACGTGCCATCCCCAGTACAATACCAGTCATAATAGCAGGAAACGTTGTCGGAATAATCACTCGAGAGATCGTCTGCCACCGGGTGGCACCAAGCGCATAGGAGGATTCCTTTAAATTTTGCGGCAATGAAGCCAGCGCGTCTGCAGCCACGCTTGTAATCGTCGGAAGAATCATGACCGAGAGCACAAGCGCGCCTGCAGCTACCCCGATGCCTTGACCAGGCAGGTTGTTGCGTAGAAACGGTACAATAACACTTAATCCGATGAAACCATACACAACTGAAGGGATACCTGCCAACAGCTCGATTACAGGCTGAAGCAATTTTTTGCCCCATCCTGGGACAATCTCAGTCATGAACAGCGCAGCGCAAAGGCTAAGTGGACTAGCAATCAATGCTGCAAGAAGAGTAACTAAGAAGGATCCAGTGATAAACGGAAAAGCACCAAAGGATGGCGTATCTGCTTCAGGTGACCACTTTGTTCCGAATAGAAAATCAGTAACGCTAACATCGCCACTTGTGAAAGTTGAAATACCTTTAGACGCCACAAAATATACCATCGATACAATGATTGTTATCAATAGCAGTACACAGAAGGACATATATGTACGTCCCACAAAATCTTCAATATGATGTTTCTCGATGCGTGAGTTCTTTAGTTTCACCCTCAATTGCTCCCTCTTTCTAAAGTGAAAAGAGAGGCAGATGTATCCGCCTCTAATCACTTGAGATTCTAATCCTTACAAATTACTTAGAAGTGAATTACTTAGCTGTAACATTTCCTGCAACGTCACGAGTAACTTGCATTTTTACTGCTGGAATGTATCCAAGCTCAACGACTTCACCTGTTTGTACTTCGTCTGTCAAGAAAAAGTCAAGGAATGCTTTTACTGTTTCATTTGGTTCGCCGTTTGTGTACATGTGCTCGTAAGCCCATACTGGATATTTACCAGAAATAACATTGTCTACAGATGCTTCTACACCATCAAGGCTAAGTGTTTTGATTGAATCATCAAGGTATGAAAGAGCCAGATAACCGATAGCCCCTGGAGTTTCTCCGATCATTTTCTTAACAGTACCGGAGGAATCTTCTTGAATCGATCCTGGGATATCTTCAGTTTTAGTTCCAAGTGCAAAGCTTTCAAAGGTTGCGCGAGTACCGGAGCTGCCTGGACGGTTGATGATTTGGATTTTTTGATCCGCTCCGCCAACTTCTTTAAAGTTTGTAACTTTTCCTGTGAAAATATCGATAAGCTGTTGCTTAGTCAAGCTGTCCACACCAGCATCCGGATGAGTTACTGCTGCGATCGCTACTACTGCTACTTGATGATCTACAAGAGCTGCCGCTTTTTCTGCATCTGCATCTTTTAGTTTTTCTTCTGCGAATACGTCAGAGTTACCAATATCTACTTGTTTCTCAGCTACTTGAGTAAGACCAGTACCACTACCGCCGCCTTGAACCTGAATGTCCACACCAGCATTTTTATCCATGAAATTCTCGGCTACCAGCTCAACCAATGGTTGTAGTGCTGTTGAACCTGAAGCTAGAATCGAACCACTTATTTTAGCGCCGCTACCTTCATTTGTAGCTGCAGCGTTTCCTCCCGTGTTGTTTGCCCCACCATTACCGCAAGCCGAAAGTGCCAGTACGCTTGTTAAAGCCAAAGTCATAACCCAAGATTTTTTGAATTGCATTGTTTTGTCTCCTCCTAAATGTTTTGTTAGCACGGCTTCCTCATACAGTTCATACGGAACTGGCTTCGAAAGCTTTAACATGGTGTTGTGGAGCTTTGGCCCCCATATGCTTGTTTACTGTAAAATTGCATTGTACGCATATGTTAATGTTGTTGTCGGGAGCTTCTTGGCCCCTCTGACTCTTCTTATTCTAGAGCTCGTTCGTTAGAGAAACTTCTTAACTTTGTAAAGCCAACGATAAAAATACCAATAGAAACTATATATATGTATAGATTTAATCTATAATGGACATATAATTTGTTATTCAACTAAGCTTTGTGCGGAGGAAAGTCATGAATATTATGAAATTAAAGATCGTTATCCTACTTGAAAAATATAAGAAAGTAACCGACGTAGCTGCTGAGTTAGGCCTTAAACAACCCACTGTATCTTTTCATATGAAGAATCTAGAGAATGAATTTGGAACGCCTTTATTCCTATATCGAAGTGGAAGAGTACTGCTTACAGATGCTGGTCGGGCGCTTTATCAATATGCACTTAAGATAGTCTCACTTACGTCTGAAGCTGAACGCACTGTTAAACAGTTTGCTTCCCCTTCACAAGGTACATTGAAGCTGGAAGCAAGTTATATTCCTGCAACTTATATTTTACCTAAAGCGTTAATCCAATTCATGAAACAATATCCGGGGATTAATAATTCCATGACGATCCAAAGTGATTCTTTGTTAAAGGAACGACTCCGAAGCCGAGAAATTCAAATGGCTATTTTACACACTCCTGATTGGTATGATGAATCCTTTAACTTTCAGCTCATTGTCCGCGACGAGCCTGTGCTCATTTTTGCATCTGGTCATCCATTCGAAACTATAGAAAAATTAACACCAGAACAGATCGCACTGGAACCTTGGATTCAGCATGAGGTTGGCTCTTGTTTACGGGGATTTGCAGATCAATGGGCAGAATTAAATCATTTTCGTTTATGGAACCGATCCGAGTTGAACTCACCTGAGACCCTAAAGAAGTTAGTTTGCGAGGGGGGTGGCGTAGGAATTTGTTCTAAAGCTAGCATTGAAGCAGAACTTGAATTAGGTCGTCTTTCTTATGCTCCTCTACCGGGAGTTTTACCTGAAAGCGGTGGTTTTGTTCTGGCGTGGCGAAAAGATCATATATTAACGCCGTTACAGCAGTCTTTTGCCGACATTTTAAACAACTTATGAAACCTTATACTTTTACAAAAGAGAGAGTCCAAAGCCTTAACGGTTTTGGACTCTCCTTTTTTTATTCTATAAAAGGAAACATTAACTTTTCATTCTCGCTTGTATACATATTTTCCTTCGTAATGAATTCGGAGCCTGTATCCATAACAGAGTCTACTTTATGACCTGAAACGACTTCAAGTGCAGTTTTCACGGCCAGGTACCCCATGGTAAAAGGTTTTTGAATCACCGTGCCCAGCATAATTTCCTTCTCCAGCAAATGAACCTCACTACTGGAATTGTCGAACCCCACCAGCTTCACTTTTGATTTTAAGCCCAAATCCATAATTGCCAGACCCGCTCCTAATGTAGATGGCTCGTTTAAGCCAATGATTCCCTTCAGTTGCGGCTGATTCTTTAGAAGTTCAACAGTTAATTGGTATGCCTTCTGTGAAGAACCGTTGCTATAAAGGGTATCGTGCACATGATCTACTCCATTCTGAGATAAAGCATCACGAACCCCTTTCTCCCTCTCAATAGCTGTAGCGGAGCCAGGTACAAAATTCATAATGGCGACTTTATCGTCGCTATGAATATTTTCAATCAACTTCTGCGCTGCTTTACGTCCTGCTTCGTAATTATCTGTGGCGATAAAACTTTCTGATACACCGCCGTTTAGTCCTGAATCCACTGTAATAAGAGTGATACCCGCAGCCTTAATCTGCTCTGCAACCGGAACGAGACGATAATAGTCGGTAGCAGCTAAAATAATGGCATCGGGCTTCTCCTCAATCGCCTGTTCCAGCAGTTGAATCTGCTTATCCACATCTAGCTCGGTATCTGTTCCTATCGTATGGACATCTGCACCGAATTCCTTGGCTGCAGTCGCTACACCTTGTTTCATTACCTCCCAGAATTCAATACTGGTGTCGATAGTCTTAGGAACGTAGATAATGGTTCTGACTTTTGGATCAAGCTCATTCGTAAACATACGATAACCTACCCACCCGAGCGCTATTATGAAGAATAACAATAGAGCGGACAGGCCTATTTTTGACCATAGTGAGCTCATGGATTCTCCTCCTCATAGAGCGCAGGAATTCTTAAAGTGACCGTCGTCCCTTCTTCCATTTCACTTTCAAAAGACAAACCGTAATGATCTCCGAAATAAAGCTGAATGCGATGGTTCACATTCGCGACACCTACTCCACTACCCATCCTGTAATCTGCTTTTTGAAGCAGTAACTTGCCCATCTGCTCTGGATTCATGCCTACACCATTGTCAATTATCTGAATGGTAATATCGTTGTGCTCTCTTTTTCCCCTAATCAGGATGTGGCCTTGCTCAGGATTATGTTTTATCCCATGATAAATCGCATTTTCAACTAAGGGTTGAAGGACTAATTTCAATATACTGCATTTAAGAATATCTTCCTGCACCTCTATTGAATAAGTGAATTTATGGCGATAGCGCATGTTCTGAATCGTTAAATAGTGCCGAATATGTTCTAGTTCTCGTGCGATCGGGATCAATTCCTCACCCTCACCGATTGTAGAACGCAGCAGCTTCGATAATGATGAGGTCATTTCCACCACCTCCTCCATCTTTCCGGTCTCTGCCATCCAGATGATTGAGTCTAGGGTATTATACAAAAAGTGGGGCTTAATCTGTGCTTGTAGTGCCTTCAACTCACTCACGCGTTTCATTTCTTGCTCCATAACAATCTGGCTCATTAACTCTTTAATCTTCATAATCATCAAATTAAATGTTCGGGCAAGCTTGCCGATTTCGTTCGTGCTCTCAATCTCCACGCGAATGTCGAACTCTCCGCGTTCAGCCTTTTTCATGTTGATTTCCAAATTCTTGAGCGGCTTAGTCAGTGCGTAAGAAAGAAGCACGGAAATTGCCATGGCAAAGATCAAGCTTACAGCTCCCCACAAGGCAGCCGTCCCTTGCATCTGCTGTTTGTTTGCAACCAGATCATCCGGATAGGTAACCCCCACAATCTTCCAGCCAAAGCTGGTTGTATCCACGGTGTATAGCTTCTGTTCGTTCCCTGTGTTCACCGTAACCGAGCCGCTCTTAATCCCAAGAACGGTTTCCAATTGTTCAAACTTGAGTTGCGAGTAGATCAGCTGCTGTTGAGGATGATAGACTAGGCTCCCTGAGGGATCCACAATGAATACATAACCGCGCTTTCCCAGTTCGATTTGTTTACACAAATTGTTAATCACGCTGTAATTAAGATCCACAAGCAGCACACCCTGTCGATCTGCTTCCATTTCTGAAAAGGTATCTGAAAGCTTTCTACTGATCGACACTACCCATCGGTATTCATCCTGAAATATGTGCTGAACATGTGAGGAGGAGACAGCTACACCGGTTTGGTTCACTGCTTGCTGATACCACTCTTGGGTAATCAATTCAGGAAGCGGTTTCAAAACTGCGTCCAGTCGATCCGACACCGTTATCCCCTCCCAGCTTGCATACACTATTGAAGAAATATCGGTGCGGGATTGGACGACAGATCGAAGATATTGGCTGGCTAACTGCTTATCTTTGACTTTACCTCCTTGTCCCGAACTCGAACCTTTTACATATCTCTCAAGATCACTGCTAGTTAACACCAGAGCAGCAATACTCTCCATGTTACTAATATAATTTTCAATGTTCAGTTTTACTTGTTCTATTAATTGTGAAGTATAAGCTACAGAATTCCCCATAACAGCAGCAGAAGAAAGTCGATATGAAGTATAGCTCAGCACTATAGTCGTACAGAGGATAAGAAGTGAAAAAGAAATGGCGATATTATTATGAATACTTCGACTTCGGAAGAAACGATGAGGTTTCATAGAAGAAGATTCTCCTTCTTTCGCTGTCGATATTCCTTCGGTGTGATCCCAACATTACGTTTGAAAATCACACTAAAATACTGAGGATCAGCATAGCCAACTCTAGCAGCGATGTCATAAGTCTTCAACTGTGTGACGGTAAGGAGTTCTTTAGCTTTTTCCAAACGGAGGCGAGTCAAATACTCAATAAAAGTCTCTCCAGTATGCTGTTTAAAAGTCGCACTGAAATAACTGATGCTCATAAAAATATGGCTGCACAGCTCATTAAGTGAAAAGCTGTCATTACAATAATTCTCCCGAATATAAGCTTCTGCTGCTTTCATCTGAGAGGTTCTGACGGTTGTTCTTTGTTCCGATAACTTGAGTATCAGCTCATGGCAAGTTCTCTCTAAATAATTTCTTGCTTCATCTAAAGTCTTAAGGGCTGCAACCTCAGCAAACATATTATGCGAAACAAGCTCTGTATTTGGGAATCCGATATCGACCACATAGTTCATTAGAGAGACGAGCATTTGGTAGATGCTACTGCGGCAATCTTCTATAGAAGAGCTGTTGCTCTTTAGCTCCTGAAACCATTTTGAGAGGACCTCCGAGATCGCTGATGCTTTACCGGTCTTCAACGCGGATATGAATTCTTTTTCCCATGAAGAGAAGTGTGCTTGATCCAATCCTTTGCCAAACTCAAGATCCTGTATGGAGATAACCTTATCTATGCCTAATAGATATCGGTATTCTATGGATGAAATCGCTTCCTGAAAGGATTGTGGAATTTGCTGCAAGCCAGCGTATTTTCTACCGATGCCGATGGTTGCCGTCAGCTTCAAATACTTGTTCAAACTGGTTTGTACTTGATCCGCAAGAAGTTGTGTTGTGACTTCGATCTCCTCGGAATCCCCTGATAATATCGCGGCGAGTTTACCATCTCTCGTCTGAAACACCACACCGCCCTGCTCCTTTTCAAGTTGTTCCTGCACAATGTTAAAAGCGGCAAAGCGTAGCAGCTCAGCCTCTGAAGCAATATCCAGGCTCCGATTCTCAATTTCTATATCTATTACGATTGCAAGGTTAACCGCACCCCGCAGCTGTATATGGAAATAATTCATTTTATTCTCGATCTCTTCATTTCTCATTCGAGTAGTAACAAGCTTCTCTAGAAATCGTTCGCGTAACAAAGGAAAGCTCTGATTTAATTGCATGCGAAGCTTAGCAATATTGGCCTTTTGTAAATGCTCTTCATCTAAATCCTGCTTCATTTTGCTTAGATACTCGGCAAACTCACGAGCATTGATCGGTTTTAACAAATATTCAGTCACCTTCAAAGATATAGCCTGCTTGGCGTATTCGAAGTCTTCATAACCAGTTACGATAATGACCTTCATGTCCCGGTATCTTTCCATTACAGCTTTGGCCAAACCTAGTCCATCCATAAAGGGCATGCAAATATCTGTAATAATCACATCCGGTCGATACTGCTCTACTGCATCAAGAGCATCTCTGCCGTTATCGAAATCTCCAACAAGTTCAAAACCATGGTTATTCCATGCTATCTTCTGTTTAATCCCCTCACGAACCTCATCTTCATCATCAACTAGAATAATCTTGTACATCCAACACCTCCTCAGCTATGAATTCATCGATTACTTATAATGTAAAAGTTTACCTTTGGGGATAAGCATAATAGAGGTTGCCTTCTTGAGGCAACCTCTATTATTAATCTCTTCTATTCGTACAGCAGAGGTTTGATCTCATCGGAATCTATATTGTTCTTATCGTACCAGTGAAACCCGGTGTCAATATTCTTTTCTACGGTTTCCCCTTTAATCGCCTGCACTGCTGCCTTCACCGCTTGATAACCGATACCAATGGGATCCTGTGTAACAGCGCCGGCCACAACACCACTTCGAATAGCATCCATTAACTGTTTACCGGAGTCAAATCCGATGACCACAATCTTTCCACCCATTTGCAATTCATTTACCGCATTAGCCACACCTACTGCAGATCCTTCGTTTGAGCCATAGATCCCTTTAAGGTCTGGATTTGCCTGCATCATCGCCTTTGCAAGATCCGTGGACTTCAACTGATCTCCACCGCCATATTGCGGTTCTAAGACTTCAATATCGGGATATTTCGCTTTCATTTGTTCTAAAAAGCCATCACGACGCTGTTGACCTGTGCTGCTCGTTTGGTCATGTACGACTAGACCTACTTTACCCTTCTTGCCGATCAACTCAGCCATTTTATCAGCTGCCAAAGCTGCTGCCGCTTTATTGTCAGTCGCTGCTGTTGCTACAGGAATATCGCTATCTACACCGGAGTCAAAGCCAATGATTGGAATATTGTTTTCCTTTGCCTTTTCCAGATATGGAATCGCTGCTTTGCTGTCTAGAGCTGCTAATGCGATGGCTGCCGGTTTCTTGTCTAGAGCCGTCTGCAACATTTCAATTTGTTTATCTACCTGACTCTCGTTTTCAGGTCCTTCAAACGTAATCTCAACATTAAACTCCTTCGCAGCCTTCTCGGCTCCTTGCTTCACCGCTTGCCAGAATTGATGCTGGAAGCCTTTTGAAATGACTGGGATGTATGGTTTGTCTGAACCGGAAGCACTTTTTTTGCTATCACTGTTGTTACAAGCACCAAGTAAGGTAGTAGCCAGTAACAAACTGGCAAGCAAGATAATCCCTCTTCGACGTTGTTTCATTTAATCTTCCCCCTCGTCATTTGTTTGTATATCACTCCGTATGGAGATAATACCTCGTTCACTGCTTCCGTCGGCGAAGAATATCAGCATATACTGCTATGATGATGACAACACCGACAATGACTGTCCGCCATTCCTGAGCAACGGACATAATTTGTAAGCCATTCGTCAGTACACTCATAATTAGCGCACCAATAATCGTACCTAGAATTGAACCTACGCCCCCACTCAAAGATGTGCCTCCAATAACGACAGCTGCTATAGCTTCAAGTTCATAACCAGTGCCAAGTGACGGCTGGGCTGAATTTAGTCGAGATGCCATCAAGATACCAGCAATTCCGCTGAAAATTCCTGTGATAGTATAGATAACAATCTTCCATTTGACCGTATTCACACCTGATAGGCGAGTTGCTTCTTCATTGCTGCCAAGGGCGAAGTTATAGCGTCCAATAATCGTCTTCGACAAAATGATACTTGCGATAACCCCAAGCAATAGGAAGATAATGATAGTATTCGGAATGCCTGGGATCATCTTCCCCATTGCAATCTTGGCAAAAATCGGATCATCATTGAAATAAATCGGCTTGGCACCCGTTATAACAAGTGATAATCCTTTAGTGACCATCATGATTGCTAGAGTGGCGATGAATGGTGGAATGTTCATCTTCGCCACCATTAAGCCACTTATAAATCCGCATAGTGCACCAGCTAGAATCCCGCCTACAATTCCGAGTGGAACGGGTAGACCCCAGAATGTAATGATGACACCAACCATCACAGAGGAAAAGGTCATCACAGTACCCAAAGCAAGGTCGATTCCACCCGTAATAATTACAAAGGTTGCTCCTAGTGCTAATACACCAATTACAGCTGTAGAGACGAGGATCCCGACTAAATTAGAAAATTGAAAAAAGTTACTTGATGCTATTGAAAATACGATGACCAGTATGATCAAACTTGCGAATGCTAACAATTTTTGTTTAAACCCTGATTGCGCCCCGGCTTGCTTAGAGCCAATAGACTGACTAATCCCTTTATCTGCGATCTTCATGACCTTGACACCTCCGATAAACTCTTGAACGATTATGAACGCATCGTCGCATATTTCATTATCGCTTCTTGCGATGCTTCTTCTGCGAGTAGTTCACCAGTTATACGTCCTTCACACATAACAATAATGCGATGGCTCATTCTTAGAATTTCTGGTAGATCTGAAGAGACTATAATGATCGCCTTTCCCTCACTCGCTAGCTGATCAAGCAGCTTATAGATCTCACTTTTCGCTCCTACATCAATACCACGTGTTGGTTCGTCGAAGATCAACACATCGCAATCTCTCGTTAACCATTTCCCGATAACTACTTTTTGCTGATTGCCACCGGATAAGAATTTGACTTTTTGACTTACACTTGGAGTCTTAGTTGCTAGTGCTTCCGCATGCTGCTCCGCGGACTTTCGCATCTCCCTATCTCTCATCCATCCGAATACATTACGGAATTTATAGAAGGAAGCAATTGCATTATTCATGCTAATGTCCATATCTACAAGCAATCCGTATCGTTTGCGATCTTCAGATAAATAACCGATGCCATGCTGCACCGCTTGATGAGGCTGTTTTATACGAACCGTATTTCCATGTAGCCTAATCTCACCCTTATCGATAGGATCAGCCCCAAATACGGCACGAACAACCTCAGTACGTCCAGCACCCATTAACCCAGCGAAGCCCAGAATCTCACCTTTATTCAGATGAAAGCTAATATCCTTTAACAACTGTCCACTGGATAGATTTCGAACCTCTAATACGACTTGCTGTGTCTGCAACGAAACCGTTGGCTTCGACGTTTGATACAGTTCACGACCAACCATCATGCTGATAATTTGATCAATCGTTACCGAATCCGTCCGAACAGTATCCACATAACATCCATCCCGCATGACTGTAATGCGGTCTGTGATCCGTTTCAACTCATCCATGCGGTGAGAGATGTATATAATCCCTACACCTTCTAATCGTAATTTCTCGATCATCCGAAACAACTCGTTAATTTCCGTATCTGTCAGGGCTGCAGTTGGTTCATCCATGATCAGTACCTCCGCATTAAAGGACAAGGCTTTGGCGATTTCCACCATTTGTTGGTTAGCGACCGTCAGGTCTGAGACCAAGCTCTTCGGGTCCAGCTTTAGATTCATTTGATTAAACAATTCCTGCACTTTACGATTTAACTCCAGATCATCAACGAACCATTTCAGTGCCTTCCGCGGCTCACGGCCAATAAATATATTTTGGGCCACTGTAAGATGCGGCATTAGATTCAGTTCCTGATGAATAATACTGATCCCGAGTTCCTGTGCAGCGCGTGTATTGACAATCTCCACCTCAGATCCCTTGTACCACATCTGACCCGAATCCTTGGAATACACCCCTGTTGCAATCTTCATCAGGGTAGACTTCCCTGCGCCATTTTCACCAACTAAGGCATGAACTTCCCCACGCTTCAGCTCAAATTGACATTGATTCAATGCATGAACACCTGGGAAAAATTTATCAATCCCCGTCATTCGTAGTAATACTTCGTCCATTTCATAACCACCTCAAATCCTTTATGAATGCCTCTCCGTAAAGTAACCGCTTTCAAATGTTTAATGTAAAATTATTGTATTACCTATACGTTTCCAATGTAATGGAATATTCTCCGTAAAAAAGTTTAAAAATTTATGTTTTAAACAAGAAAAAACGGCTGCATCGTCCTCTCAGGGACGATGCAGCCGTTTCTACGAGAAATATAAGGTTATTGTAACGTGTAAACACATACTCTTACAGGTTCTGACCATTACCAGCCACCAAGGTGAATGTCTTTGGTATTCCTTTATCATAAACGTCCGAGGATAGATTAGGCTCTTCAACCAATTGACGGATCACAAGTCCGGAACTGGCAGCGGCTGTTACAATTTCTCCAAGCGTCCAGCGACGCCAATATACCACGCTATGCTCCTGTTCGCCTGCTGGTTTGCCTGTTGAAGGCAAATACTTAGAGTATGAGACTCTTTTTTCTTCCAATGTCGTGTCGAAGTAGTCACCGCTGACTTTGTGTTTGCGAACCTTCGCTGTAGAACCCTTAGAGGATATAAGCTTAGTCGTCACAGGATGGAAATCGCGCAGAATAAAAATCCCACCAGGAGAAAGTAAATGGTGGACTGTTTCCATAAAAAGAGCAAGGTCGGTAAAGTAATGAACAATCCCTAACTCCGCAAATACGATATCATATGAACCATCCAGTACGTGATCTGGAAGCTTCAGAACATCCGATACGATATAGTTTAGCTGAACACCCGCTTCTTGAGCGAGTTCAGCAGCATAACGCGCATTAGCCTCCGAGAAGTCGGCAACAGTTACGTCCGCCCCGAGTAATGACAGAGCGACTGCCTTCATTCCGTTTGATCCCATGAGATTCATCATCTTTTTACCCTGTACATCTCCAAAATAAGAAGAGAGCGGGTACAGCTTTGCACTTGGTTCCTTAATTAACTTTGCTGCTGCCTCTGACGGTGTACCAAATCGAGCAACCCAAGCTGTGTACGTGTCTTCGTTCCATAGTTCCTCACTTGTTGGCCCAATGCCTTTTCCAGAATGCAATTCTAAATTTTGATCTTGTTCTTCCATACCTTGCGACCCCTTTATGATTAAAATATCTGTTATGAAGCATTCTGAATGGCTTCTGCCACCTGAATCGTTTTCTTTCTTCCAGTATACAAATATACGCCAAGTCCAAACATAACCAAAAGTCCACCTGCCCATTGTAGCGCAGTTAATTGTTCACCCAAGAGCAGATACGCGAGGATACTTGCCCCCACTGGTTCTCCTAAGATGTTCATAGATACCGTAGTTGCGGATACATACTGAAGCAGCCAATTAAATAAAATATGCCCGAACACCGTTGGAACCACTGCTAGCAAAACGAAGATTCCCCACTCATTTGCAGGATAGTTGAAGAAGGAAATCCCCATGATCAGATTGTAAATGGCAAACACGCCAGCCGCTGACAAGAATACTATCAAGCTATACAAATATGAGGGCATGCGCACTACAAGCCTTTGACCGATAAGCATATGCACAGCTACCGCGACTGTTCCTCCAACCGATAGCAAATCACCTTTAAGATTATCCGCAGAGATTCCAATATCTCCCCAGCCGATAAATACTACTCCGCCAATAGCGATACTCAACCCTAGAATAGCAGACACAGCTGTTTTTTCCTTATACAAAAAATAAACGCCCAGCATTATAAACACGGGCTCCAGCGCCATGATCATTGTTGAACTAGCTACCGAAGTATACTTCAAAGAGCCCATCCAAAGCAAAAAATGTAGCGCTAGCATAGAGCCTGAGAGCACTAGCATGATCCAGTCTTTTTTACGAAGCGCGAACGTTGCTCCGCTGTATGGTCTTGCAAAAGGCAACATCAGCAGCGAGGTGAACAACAGCCGATACATTCCTTGTATAGATGCTGGTGCTGCAGACCACTTGATAAAAATGGCAGAAAAAGAGATGGCCACAATCCCAATCAACATTAAAATTGGAATAGGAAGTGGCAGTTTTTTAAGCTTCACATGGTACGCGTCCTTTCAATATCTTAAGTCACTTATGTTAATTTAACGCAGACCGTGAAAAAATGCATCTATTTTCATTAGATTTCTCTAAAAAAGCATAAGCAATGTCATTTCTGACGAGAGCTCATGCTTCTTAAAGCCTAAGGTTTCAGAACCACCTTGATGCAATCCTCTTTTTTCTCACTAAAAATGTCATAGCCATGCTCCGCTTTACTGATAGGCAAGCGATGCGTAATGATATCTGTAGGATCAAATTTATTCTCTTTAATCATCTTATAAAGTAAAGGCATATAATGAATCACTGGAGCCTGTCCCATTTTCAAAGTAATGTTGCGTTCAAATAGATGACCCAAAGGGAACATATTGTAAGTAAGTCCATAAACCCCCACAAGCTGAATAGTTCCGAATTTACGTACGATATCCGAGGCCATTCTAAATGCGCTGAGTGAGCCTCCTTGTAGCTTCAACGTGGTCTCCACTTTCTCCAAAGCAGATATTTTGGCATCCAAACCTACACAGTCAATAACTACATCTGCGCCCCCATGTGTTATCTCCTTCAAATGAGCTTCAATATCCTTAATCTCTTCAAAGTTGTAAATTTCTACATTATTTGTCAGCTTCGCATGCTGCAGACGGTAGCCAATATGATCAACCGCAATGACTCTTGAGGCGCCTTTGATCCAGGCAAACTTTTGAGTAAGCAGTCCAACAGGCCCGCAGCCGAGAACAATGACTGTATCCCCCGGCTTCACTCCGCCGCTTTCTACGCCCCACCAAGCAGTAGGCACAATATCAGATAAGAAAAGAATTTTCTCATCTTCCATTTCTGCATCCTCAGGAACAACAAAAGGACCGAAATTACCATAAGGAACCCGCAGTAATTCGGCTTGCCCTCCTGCAAAGCCCCCATAAGTATCGGAATAACCCAGATACCCGCCTGTATCCTTGGCGTCATTAGCATTGTCGCATTGACTCTCCATCTCATGCTGGCAGAAGTAGCACTGACCACAGGCTACATTAAAGGGAATAATGATCCGGTCGCCTTTCTTGACTTTAGTTACGTCTGGACCGGTCTCCTCAACAATCCCCATGGGCTCATGGCCAATAACATAATCATCATGCATACCTGGAATTTCACCGTTAAAAATGTGCAGATCTGAGCCACAAATCGCTGTAGAGGTAATTCGTACGATAATGTCATCCTTTTTCTCAATCTTCGGATCAGCAACCTCTTTAACTTTCACTTTCTTCTTCCCTTGGTAGGTTAATGCTATCATGCTGTTAATCCGCTCCTTTGAAGTATGGCATAGGGTAGAACGATAACGTGTCTTTCTATGTTATAACCCTAAGCCCTATCCTCTTATCCATGAAGAAGCGGAGAATACATCATAAGCGCATAATTATCCGTTACAGCTTCATCTCCAACTAGGTCGCCTGTACGTGTGAATATTTTTCGACTGATCTTATTGCTACGAATATATCCGCCCCATGGTTCTAGGCTTATCCGATGATCACTTTCGTACACTTCATATTTATAAAGGGACTGCTCATCGCATCTCCATTCCCCATGCAAATGACTGTCATCCAGACAGAGCTTTAATTGATACGTTTGATTCGTGTTATTCTTCACTTGAAGATCCAAATAATTATAAGAACAGGTAGCCCCGCTTCCAAATGGCTGTGTGCGCTGTTCATCTGGAAATACATCATAGCTGTGCCGATGCCGTTCCGTAACCGTAAGAGGAGTATGCAGTGTCATCCAGTAGATCAGATTAGACAACTGGCATAGCCCCCCGCCAACTCCAGAATGAAAACCGCCATAATGCAGAACCATACCTTCCAGATAACCTTTTCGCTTACTGGGCTTGCCGATGCATCTCCAATAGGAAAACGTCTCCCCCGGCCGCACCATGAGTCCATCCAGTTTCGCGATCGCCAGCCGTAAATTTGTTATTTTATTATATTGAAGCACCATATCTACATTCCGAAGACTACGTAATAACGGTGTAGCGTGAGTCATGGCCTCATAAGATAAAATATCACTAGTGCGCTGCTTCGCCATCTTGCCGCGATCAGTACACCATTTCAAGTATCTTTTCCAAATAAAATATCGCTTTCCGGCAAATAGTCTAAGTCGAGAACGCTGAATAGGTTTCATGGCAGCCTGTGGGGTATTCATCTAGAACTGAACCTCGCTTTCAGCTCGTAACTGGGCGAATCTACCTCCAATTACCGCATTATGATGCTTAACGATCTCTCTACTACTCAGAACCCCGCTATCAAAGGTGCTATGAGCATCTGAAACCAGCACACTTTTCTATCCCATGCTATATGCGCGTCTTATCGTTGTATCTAGACAGAATTCACTTTGCATCCCACAAATCACCAGATTCGTGATCCCGAGCTTCTGTAGCTCATCTTGCAACACGGTTTGGTGAAAAGCATCCCAAGTAGGCTTCTCCACAATAACTTCGCCTTCCTGCGGTGTGATACGATGACTGATCTGCCATGTGGGCGTACCTTTTGTGTATTCCTCATCTTCCGTATGTTGAATATAAACAATTGGAGTACCTGCCACCCTAGCCTTATGCTGAAGGGAAATAATTCTCTCCATCACACCCTCTTCATCGTACAGCTTTTGATCAGGATAGGAGAACATAGCTTCTTGAACATCAATAATTAACAGTGCAGTTAAATTTCCCATTAGGTACCTCCTATAACTTTTATGAAAATCATACCAGATTATGGGACATTCTATCTACCTTTTTAAAGACTCAAATCAACAAAAAAAGGGCATCTGCTATGCAGACACCCATTACATTACACCCCTTTTTACTTGCCACGCTTATTATGCCAGATTAAAGCATGCAGCTGTGGTAGTACACGCACTCTATTCATTTCAGGATCTAAGATTACTTTATTAAACAACCATTCCAGCCTCCCCAAAAGTCGAGCAGAAATGTCACCCTCTTCAGTGACATCATCATTCCCAGGCTGCAGATAGAGCTGCACATTGGGATATCGATGGTGAATGTCTTTTGCATAACCGAAGTCCTTATCGTCAAACACTACGACTTTAAGACTGTGTGTGGTACGGCCCAGATTCTCCAGCTTACTCATGATGTTATCTAGCATTTCCCAATTCGTTGTCATCCCTGAGCTTGGCGGCTTCGGACTAATGGTCAGCACATCCACGTCATTGAACCATTCCTGCCATTTACTGCCCTGAGTTTCTATTGCAGCTTGTATCCCTCGCTCATGTAGCAGGTTAATAAAAGTGCCCATCCCATCACCAATTAAAGCAGGATTGCCGCCTGAAATCGTAACACAGTCGAAATTATCTCCAGCTATAGCTATAAGTTCATTCATAATCTCATCCGAGGCCATCATTCGAACCTTATCCTTAGCCGAACCATCCCAAGTAAAAGCGGAGTCACACCAGCCACAGCGATAATCGCAGCCATAGGTGCGGACAAACATAGTCTTCACACCAATTACCGCACCTTCACCTTGAATGGTCGGACCGAAGATTTCAATTACAGGAATCTTACTCACAATCACAGCCTCCATACAAGCGGTAAGATGGTCCATCCTCAGGGATATCTTCAGCCAGCACTTCTGCCCAAGAGGTTGGTGTCTCCCATAGCTTTACAGCGTACAAGGGAAGCCCCGCTTGCTTAAGCTTGTATGCTATATATGAAGACATATTCTCAACGGTGGTCCGGAAAGACAGCAAAGCTACTTTGGAACCCGTATTCGTTAACGTCTCTAACACAGGTTCATTTCCCATAGCGAGAAAAGCATGATCTAGACGGTCTACAAGGCTTTGCTGCACTGTTGTTTTGATATCGCTGAAATCAATTACAAACCCTTCGTCCGAATGGCCTTCCGCGGTCATAGGTTTGCCCTTAAGCACTACTTCGAGCTTATACGTATGACCGTGCAGGTTACTGCACTTCCCTTTGTGACCCACTAACTGATGCGCCGCGTCGAACGTAAATATTTTGCAGACTGAGACCTCGTTAAGCATTAAGAACGGACCTCCGTTCTTTCCGCCTCATATTGTTCAAGTCCCCGCTGACGTAATAGACATGCTGGACAAGTTCCACAACCTCTGCCAATTATGCCGTTATAACAGGTCAGAGTGTGTTCGCGAACATAATCAAAATAACCCAGTTCATCGGCCATCTTCCACGTTTCTTTTTTATCCAGCCACATCAGTGGAGTGTGTATTGCAAACTCATAGTCCATAGATAAATTCAGCGTAACATTCAATGATTTCACAAAGACATCACGGCAGTCCGGATATCCGCTAAAGTCCGTTTGGCAGACTCCAGTAACAATATGGGAATAACCTAACTGTTTAGCTAATATTGCGGCAAAAGATAAAAACAACAGATTTCGTCCGTCCACAAACGTACTTGGAAGGTCATCGCCTTCGCCAGCCACAATATCAATATCCTGCCGTGTTAAAGCATTTGGTGCCAGTTGATTCAGCAGTCCCAAATCAAGAATATGCTGTTTTACATTAAACTTAGCTGCTATTTCTGTAGCAACTTCGATTTCAGCCGCATGACGCTGATTATAGTTGAAGGTAACTACCTGCACTTCCTCAAAACGCTTCAATGCCCAAATCAGGCAAGTGGTGCTATCTTGTCCGCCGCTGAATACAACTAGTGCTTTTTTATTCATCTTAATCTCTCCTTATCAACTTATTGGGATTAGCGGTTGTCCACTTTTTCCGGATAGAGGTCGTGATTGATCAAGCGGTGCTCCGCCATCGCCTCATACTTCGTACCCGGTCTTCCATAGTTGCAATAAGGATCAATAGATATGCCGCCACGCGGAGTGAATTTGCCCCATACCTCAATGTACCGTGGGTCCATCAGTGAGATCAGATCATTCATAATAATGTTGACACAGTCCTCATGAAAGTCACCATGGTTACGGAAGCTGAATAAATACAGCTTTAATGATTTAGATTCCACCATCTTCTGTTCAGGAATATACGAAATATACAGTGTGGCAAAATCCGGCTGGCCTGTAACAGGACATAAGCTAGTAAACTCAGGGCAGTTGAATTTAACAAAATAATCACGCCCAGGATGCTTATTATCAAATACTTCTAGAATGTCTGGATCATAACCAAACTTGTACTGCGTTCCCTGATTACCAAGCAAAGTGACTTCTTGCATTTCCTCTTTTAATCTTCCTTCTGACACGACAAAAAACCCCTCTCTTTTCCTTCGGCCTTGGCCGGTAATGGAAAGAAGAACGAGATTTCGAAAACTTGGCTCCACTAAGAAGAAACGGAAGCAACGTCCGGGTAAAGGACAGCATCCGCTTATACGGTTTAATATACTCTTAGTTTTTTATAGAGGGAGTTCGCGAACCTCTCCTGCACAATCCGTGCAGACTTCTTCTTTAAGCATATTGCGTCTTGAACTATACCACGGGTGGCCTGCTCCTGACAAGTTCTACTCTTTCTCGATCTTCCAAATCCAAACCGAAAGCACTGCAATCCATATGAGCAACAGCAGACTTTCTACAGGCAATATCCCTTCTCCATTAAGAATACTGTTCAAGTTCTGGGTGATTTCAATACTCGGCAAAGCTGCAAAGATCGGATAAGTCCATTCTGGAAGAGCTAAGTAAACAGAAGCCACCAAGAAAAAAAGAACCATAAATGCAGAGCTGATGGCCGAGCCATTTTTGGAGGAACTTACCTTTAATCCGATGATAATTCCAACTTGTACAAAGATCATTCCACCCAATAACATATATATCAACGAAGACAATAAATCTATGTTCAACCCTTGATTAAGTACATAAACTATCAGCTGTGAAAATAACGAAAAGACAAGAACAGAACCCGCCTTAGCAATAATGATCTGACCTCTGCTTAACGGTGAGATCAACAGTGCATCATAAGTTTTACTCTCTCGCTCCTCAATTAATCCTGGGCCGGTAATCATGATTCCAACCATTACTTGCGCAAACAAGATCCAAGTTGAAAGAAGCATGAAATCTAGACCGCTCTTGTCCACTACAGTGATGATTATTTTTGCCATAAATATAGGCAACACAATTAGAATTACAGTCGCTGGATTACGTAGTATATCCTTACACTCATGCTTAAACAGCTTCCATAACGGATAACTCAACTTAACTCACTTCCCGTCAAGGCAGCAAATACATCTGCCAGCGAAGCCTCTTTACTGTGCATACTTATCATTTGATGATTAGACATTAGCTGATAAATATGATCTTTTGTAGACGCTTCTGCTATCGGCCAGGATTTCATAATCACTTCTCCATCCTGCTGATATTTCACTTCAATTTCTGGTTTACCATACATGGTTTTAAGGCTATGGGGTTCATCAAGTGCCACCAATGCACCAGCGTGCATGATCCCTACTCTATCGCTTAATTCTTCTGCCTCGTGCATATCATGCGTTGTTAAGACAATAGTTGTACCTTCATCTTGAATTTTCTTGATGTGATTACGAATGAGTGAGGCTGAATTTGGATCTAATCCACTCGTAGGCTCATCTAAAAACAACACTTGAGGCTTATGTAATAATGCTCTGGCGATTAGGACACGCTGCTTCCAGCCTTTAGACAAGCTACTTACCTTAGCTTTTTCCTTATCTAACAGTTGAAGAATTTCCATGACTTCATTCACCCGACTGGCTGCTACCCTATACAGGTCAGCAAACAGCTCTAGATTATCTCGGATAGAACAACGCATATACAGATTGGGAAGCTCGAAAACAACGCCAATTTGGGCATGAATTTCTTTTTTATGACGTAAAATATTCATGCCATTAATTAAAATTTCTCCGCTTGTAGACTGAAGAAGACCCGTCATCATTCGCATCGTGGTCGTCTTACCAGCACCATTGGGACCTAGAAACCCAAAGACCTCTCCCTTCTCCACTGCAAAAGTTATTCGATCAACCGCACACCTCTCCTGATAATACTTGGAGACCTCTGTTAGCTGAATCAAATGACACTACCCCCTTTTTCGAATAGTTAATATCTATCTATCCTTATTCTGGTTGTAGAGGATTATCTCTGCTGTTGCTATTCTGTAACATTCGCTATAGCTTAGCACCATCCTTTGTTCGTTTTCGCTCAGATGTGGCAAAAATATGGATTCAAATCCTACAAAAAGGGTAACTTAAACCTAATAATCTTTGAAGTAAAGGTGGGATCATCTTATGGAACAAAGCATACAGAAATTGATGGACTGGGTTAACAGTCATGTAAATGAAACCATTGTTATTGAAAAGAAAGAGCTTCGTGATCTGGATAAAATTCATTTTAATCTGGAGGCAGTTGAGTTCCGGAGTGCGGAGGATGTTATCGATGATTATCTAGGGAGTGCATTAATATTAAAAGGATTTGGCAGCACTTTAAACGCTGATGGTGAGCTAGTATCTCTACCACATTCCACCTATGACTTAGCTATTGACGGGCTTCGTATTGAGGATATAGGTGATCACAAGGCGGAAATAACTACAGATAGAGCTAAATACACCCTATCAGTGGATTGAACCATAAGTGATAACAGCAAAAGAGCCCACAGTAATCTGTGGGCTCTTACTAATTAGAGGTTATTCTTCTCCAATGATCTCCACTTCAGTTTCCAGCTCCACCCCGAATTTATCCTTCACAGTCGATCTTACATGGTGAATTAACCCGATGTAATCACTGGCGGTTGCATTATCTGCATTTACAATAAATCCTGCGTGTTTCTTGGATACCTCAGCACCACCGATTCTTGTTCCCTGTAAGCCACTCTCTTGAATTAACTGACCCGCAAAACGACCTGGAGGACGTTTAAAGACACTCCCACAGGATGGATACTCAAGCGGCTGCTTCGATTCACGCAGGTAAGTAAGTTCATCCATTTTCGACTTGATGGCTAACGCATCACCAGAAGTCATAGCAAAATTGGCCTCAAGCACGATGTATTCACCGCTTGCGAACACGCTTTTTCTATAACCCCATTGCAGCTCATCCCCTTGCAGAGTCACTAATTGTCCGCTCTTAGTTATAGCCAACGCGCTATGCAGTACATCTTTAATTTCTCCGCCGTAAGCACCTGCGTTCATGTATAACGCTCCACCAACCGTTCCTGGAATGCCGCAGGCGAACTCAAGACCCGTAAGCTCCATTTCCAGCGCATATCTGGAAACATCAATAATCTTGGCGCCGCACTCCGCATACAAGAGATTATCTCGAATTCCCATTCCGGTTAGTCCTGCCGTTTGCAGAACGATCCCACGCACACCTCCATCACGGATAATCACGTTAGAGCCGTTCCCAAGTACCGTAAGGGTTATCCCATTTTGTTCAGCATATGTAACGATCTTTTGAATTTCATCATAAGTAGCTGGTGCCGCCAAAATATCAGCTTTGCCGCCCATTTTGGTATACACGTGATCTTTTAAGTTTTCATGACTCTTCACTATTCCTGCAGTCATTAATTGCTCTAGGTCATCTTGAATTTTGTCAATATTCATGTTTCATGCTCCTTTAACCATGTGAAAATGATGGTTCTTTGATCTATTTTAAGTAGTGGTATCATGGAATTGTAGGCAACCACAACTGTAACAACGAACAGGCTCCCTTGTCAATGACGGGAGCCTGTTCGTTGTATGATTTTCAATTATGTTTACACCGCTTTATAGGCTGCAAGCTCATAAGGAAGGCACAGTGGCACACCGGTGCGTGGATCTGGAACAATATCCGCCTCAATTCCAAACACTTCCCGCAGTACTTCTGGTGTCATAACTTGAGTAGGTGAGCCTTCACTAACCACAGTACCGGACTTAATAGCTACCATATGCTGCGCATAACGAGTAGCATGATTCAGATCATGCACTACCATAATAATGGTACGGCCTTCTTCCTCATTCAGCTTTTGCAGTAGCTGTAGAACTTCAAGCTGGTGCGCCATATCTAGAAATGTTGTTGGTTCGTCCAGGAATAGAATGTCTGTTTCTTGTGCCAATGCCATTGCGATCCAAGCACGCTGACGTTGTCCTCCGGACAAGCGGTCAATCGGACGGTCATGGAAAGACTCCATACCTGTAACAGTGATAGCGTTAGAGATAATGCTGAGATCCTCAGCTGTCATTGTGCCGAATCCTTTTTGATGCGGGAAGCGACCATAGCTGACAAGTTCAGAGACCGTTAGTCCGTCTGGAGCCGTTGGGTTTTGCGGTAGGATCGCAAGCTGACGAGCTACCTCTTTCGTAGAAAAGTTATGGATCGATTTGCCGTCCAGCATCACGCTGCCGCTCTTAGGCTTCATGATCCGGGCCATAGTTTTAAGAATTGTTGATTTACCAGAGCCGTTAGCGCCCACTAGTGCGGTGATTTTTCCCGTAGGGATGGATAAGTTCAAACCTTTAACAATTGTAGCCTCTGCATACCCAATACTTAATTCTTCTGTATTCAAACGTTCTGACATGTTAACCACTCCTTAAAAGTTTTATGAAGCTATGCTCCTAGAATGAACTACATAATTTATCTTGCTTCGTAAGAAAGAGCTTAGTTTTACACTTTTGATTTGGCGAGTAAATACAAAAAGTAAGGTGCACCAATGATCGCAACCACGATGCCTGTTGGAACTTCTGCAGGCTGCAGAACCCATCTTCCGATGGTATCCGCAGTAATCATAAGGAGTGCCCCTGTCAAAGCACTAGCCGGTAATAATACCTGATGACGGGGTCCCACAAGCTTGCGGGCTAGATGTGGTGCAATTAAACCAACAAAGCCAATCCCTCCGCTTACAGCGACACAGGAGCCGGCAAGTGCTACTGCTGTTACCAGAAGGAGAATACGTTCCTTCTCCACGCGCATTCCAAGTCCTAATGAAGTATGATCTCCTAGATTCAATACATTAAGAATACGGGCCTTATAGAAGGCGAACGGTAACAGAATCGCTATCCAAGGCAGCAGCGCAAGGACAAATCTCCAATCGCCACCCCATATTTTCCCGGCGATCCAAGTCGCTACAAATTGATAATTATTAGGATCAAGCCGAAGGGCTAACACAAGCTGGCAAGCATTGATTCCGGCAGCGACCGCAATCCCGATAAGGATCAACCTTGTTGGAGACAGACCATCTGCTTTCCGATATGCAAGAATATAAATTAAAGCGGCGGTTAAGCTAGCTCCTCCAAGCGCTAAAAGCGGCAAAACGAATACCGGAGCTGCTGTTGTAGCCGGAAAAAACGAGATGAAAATGATTACCGCAAAACCTGCACCCGCACTAATGCCCAGCGTAGCCGGTTCAGCAAGTGCATTCCGAGCGAGACTTTGTAAGATACAGCCTGACACTGCAAAGCCCGCTCCAACTAACAATGAAATAACGATGCGAGGTAATCTGAAATCAAATAAAATTAGCTTTTGCTGATGAGTTCCATCTCCCAGCAGTGTATGTAATACCTCCCGGGGGGATAGACGCATAAATCCTGTATTCATACTGACAATAAATACAACAACGATCAAAATGGCAAGCAGCGATAACACTGTAATGGCGCGTGTGCGGCGTTCTTTTTCATTAGGAGAAAGGGTTAATCTGTGCATTACAGCTCCCCCTTACGCTTACTCGCCAAGTAAATAAAGAAAGGTACACCGATGATGGCTATTAAAGCGCCTAGCGGCGTTTCATAAGGTGCATTTATCATTCTAGCGGCGATATCCGCAAAGATAATCAATAAGCTCCCTAGAATCGCCGAGCAAGGAATAATCCAGCGATAATCTACACCAACGAAATAACGTGTAACATGTGGAATAATTAGTCCTATAAAAGCAATCGGGCCAACCATTGAGACTGCACTTCCGGCAAGAACGACTACAACAATCATACATGCCAACTGCACTAATCTTGTCCGCTGCCCCAGACCAACAGCAACTTCTCTTCCTAAGCTGAGCAAAGTGACGGACCGCGATAATATCATCGCTGCGATTAATGCCACGAACACCCAAGGAAAAATAATCTTGATCTGAGTCCAGCTCGCCCCACCCATTCCTCCAGCCAGCCAGAAGGCAATATCCTGGGATAAGTTAAAAAGAATAGCTATACCCTGACTAACAGCAACCAGTAATGCACTTACCGCAGAGCCTGCGAGCGTTAAACGTAACGGTGTAAGGCCATTAAAAGATAGCGACCCAATTCCGAATACGATAAATGAGGCTACAGCGGCACCTATAAAACAAAACAACATAAGTGAAGTGAAGGAGAGCGAAGGTGCAAAAGCAAAAACTATGGCCAGCGCTACACCTGCTCCCGCATTCAAGCCTAACAGACCTGAATCCGCCAGCGGGTTTCTTGTCATGCCTTGCATGATTGCCCCTGCTACTGTGAAGCAAGCACCGACCATAGCACCTGCTATCGCGCGTGGAAATCGCAGTTCTCTTATCACCTGATGTTGCTGTAAATCTGGATTGAAATGAAATATTGCTTCCCATACCGTAGCTAGCTTGATATTTGCCGCACCCACCGAGACCGAAAGTGCCAGTCCAAAGGCAATAGCAGCAAGTCCAATCACTAGAATACCCATTGCAGCTGCCGGTCGGGTATGTAGAGCTTTTTTTGTATCATTTTTATTGCGATTTGCGAAATCTGAGGGTGAAACCATGAGTCGTCTCCTTAATCGATAGTTACATTAGTCTATATGATAACAACAATCATTCTCATTATCGCAAAAAAAATTAGGTTGTACAATTGTAGGAGTAGTTTTTCCGTAATATGGGAATGGTTTATAAAAAAATGGTGCAGATCTTAGTATCCTAAGATACTTGATCTGCACGCCCTTCCCCACCAAAAGATCAGTCTCATTCATGGTGAATTACGACTTTTTATTTCACAAGACTTTCTAACACATCATCAATAATTTTGCCGCCAGCGTTCGCACCACTGTATAACCAGCTGCTTGTTGAGCTCATTTCATGCACATTACCAGCTTTTACAGCCGGGATACCTTTCCAAATTGCACTGTCCAGGATCTCCGAACCCTCAGTCTTATCACTGTTTACAAGAATAATATGATCTGCCGTCAGCTCAGAAAGCTTCTCTAGCGAGATTGGATTCCAAGTAGCTCTTGTACCAACAGGAATTTCTGTTACTAAGTTAGGCAGCGTTACACCAAGGTCTGTGTATAACACAGCACCACTACTGCGTGTTTCATCTACAATATAGAAGTTCTTTTGTACCAACCATAAAATCGCCACGGACTCTTGACCAATAGCTCCTTCAAGCTCTTCTTTCGCAGCAGCCGCTTTGTCTTCATACTCTTTAATGGCTTTCTCTGCTTCAGGGGTCTTGTTCAGAATTTCACCAATCTTGAGCAGCGATTTACGCCAATCTTGATTTAGTTCATCCCCAATCACATAGGTCGGTGCAATCTTATTCAGTTGGTCGTAGATACCGTTCTGTACAGAAGACTCCGATGGGATGAGAATAAGATCCGGAGCAAAGCTGGTTACTGCCTCGAGCGGAAGATCGTAGCTAATGGTAGGCACATCTTTCAATTCAGCGGCCAGATAATCCTGAACACCATTCGGTACGGACCATTGTGCTACTGGAGTCACGCCCAGAGTTACCAGAGCATCCTCCAAATAAGAACCCAGTACACGCGTTGGATTAGCCGGAATCGTTACTTCATGCCCCATTGCATCCGTTAACGTCTTAGGCGCTGCAGGAGCTTCTGTAGCTTCAGCAGTAGGTGCTGCCGTAGACTCTGATCCTGCGTTTGATGCGTTACCGGAATTATTATTACCGCAAGCGGATAAAAATAGCACCATCACCATTAATCCGACCATCGTTAATTTCATGCTTCCAAATCTTTTTCTGTTAAACCAAAACATTTAATACCCTCCTAGTGTGTACAAGCTATGTTTTCTCAAAGATGTTGACTGTCTCTGTCTCACTTTTAAATGATATTGATTCTCATTCTCTATGTCAACATATAAATTTTAAATTTTGTGGATTTGTAACAATTTCCTTCTTTAAAATACAAAAAAGGCTATATTCCGAACGTTCCGGATATAGCCTCTCCTTAAGGGTTCACTATTTATTCAAATGATAAGGGACAGTCGCTACCACAACATCTTTTGAATTCATTAGGTAAGAACGGATTAAAAAGCTGGTCTGATTATGAAGTACAGCTTGCCACCAATGCTTAGTGATAAATTGTGGGATCAGGATCGTGATATGATCCGTTGCTGCGGTCTTCCACTCCACTGTATCAATAAATTTCAGTAACGGACGAATAATACTGCGATATCTGGAACGAAGTACAATCAGGCGTACACCTGGGTTCCACTCCTCCCACCGTTGCTCCATCTTTTGGATGTCCTCTTCATCAAATCCAACATATACTGCTACAACATTATCCGTTAAAGACTTGGCATAGCTAATGGAATGCAGTACAGCACGTGTTACACCGGCAACAGGGACAACAACCGTGCTGCCTTTAATCAAAGGTTTATCTGTACTCGGGCATATACGAAGCTGATCTGCAGTGTTCAAATAGTGCTTGTGAATCCGGTGGAACACGAACATTACAGCAGGTAAGAAAATGAAAGCCATCCATACGCTTGAAAATTTAGTGATGATAAAAATAAGCGTAATCGTCAATGTAGTCAGCATACCAATGGTATTTACAACAAATCTTTTTTTCCATCCCGCTGGTTTGGTTTTAAACCAATGAACCATCATTCCTAGCTGTGACAATGTGAATGGAATGAAGACACCAACCGCATAAAGAGGAATCAGGCTTTCTGTATTTCCGTGGAATGCAGCTACAAGCAGTGCTGACAGAACACCTAGAAAAATAATACCATTGGAGAAGCCTAGACGGTCACCACGAACCATAAAAGCATGCGGCATATATTTATCTTTTGCAAACATAAATGCAAGCAGCGGGAACGCTGAGTATGCCGTATTTGCCGCCAAGAACAAAATTACTGCTGTGATACCTTGAATGAAAAAATATAAAGTTCCGCGACCAAAGGTCGATTCAGCGATCTGAGAAACAACTGTGGCCTTTTCGTCAGGCACTATGCCGTACCAATACGCCAGGAGTGTGATGCCTGTGAACATAAATCCAAGTATAACTCCCATGACCATTAAGGTCTTGGCTGCATTCTTTTCTGCAGGTGCTTTAAAGTTTGGAATAGCATTAGATACAGCCTCTACACCCGTAAGAGCCGAACAGCCAGAACTGAAGGCTTTTAATAGTAGAAACAAACTAACATTAGAAACAGCAGCGCCAATTTCAGGGACATTCGCATGCACGCCACCTGCTGCATATTTAATAATACCGGAGATAATCAACACTACAATCGACACCACGAACAAATACACTGGGATTGCGATGAATGAAGCTGATTCTGTAACTCCGCGAAGATTAATTAAAGTAAGAAGAATAATAACGGATACTGCAATAAGAACGGTGTGATTATGAAGACTTGGAAAAGCCGATGTGATCGCATCCGTCCCTGCCGACGCACTAACAGCAACGGTCAGAATGTAATCCACTAACAAAGACCCTCCTGCTAAAAGCCCTGTCGGAACACCAAGATTACTCTTGGCAACGATGTAAGCTCCGCCTCCCTGAGGATAAGCGTAGATCGTCTGCCGATAGGATAAAATCAGGATGGCCAGCAGGCCCAATACGGCTAATGCAATTGGCAGGGAATACCAGATGGCAGTAAACCCTGCAGCCACTAGTACAATCAGAATTTGTTCCGTTCCGTAGGCTACAGACGAGAGCGCATCAGAAGACAGGACAGCCAGTGCTTTAACCTTGGATAACTTTTCATGATCGAGTTCGTTCGACTTCATCGGACGCCCGATCAATAGTCGTTTTACCTTGCTTACCATGGTGGATACAGTTCCTTTCTTTGGGAGCTGAAACGGAAATTCCGCGCGCTGTTTTCATTGGTGGATTTCATAAATGCAGACACTAAAAATAGCATACGGAAATGATCCGCATGCTATGCATGGTCATTATCCCACCTTTGCTTACGAGGTTAGCTGGCGGATTCGGGCTGTGGTATAGCCCTACGGTTTAAGTCCAATTGACCCATTCCGATTCACCCCATTGGCACGAATGCCAAGTTTGGTTCCCCCGTTTTTCCTAAGAAAACTCAGCGCATATTCAACTTCTCACAAGGTCTAATATTAGTCTACAAAGTGGTTACAGTAAAGCGTTGAAAAAAATGAAAAAAGAATGAAAAAACATCCAGTAAGCGCAAATACAGCGTCTTATTGGATGCTCTCTTTCATTCTCTTCAATTATCCCTCTGGATCGTGTTTTTAATCACTTTTCACATTTTTTCGGATCACTTAAAGTTAGAAAATCAAAATCCTAAACTTTCCTCTGTATCTAACTCCATCACTTCTTCTTCCTTACGTCCGTACCAAAGTAAAATACTAATTAAAGCAAAAGCGATTAACGCAAGGAATGGTATCGTAATGAATCCAAAAAAGTTCAAGTAATCCTTATTACAAGGAACACCAATTGTACAAGGAAGAACTTTACTTAACGCAGGAATTTTCTGTTCCGCATAGTGATAGATCGAGATACTGCCACCAATCAAGCTTAGTGGAAGTACATAAGGGATTATCCGTTTATCCCCTCGAAACGTTGCAATTCCCAAGAGGAATAACTGAGGATACATGAAAATTCGCTGGAACCAGCAAAGCTTACAAGGTTCATATTTCAATACTTCGCTCAAATACAAGCTACCGGCAACAGCAACTAAAGAGACGAACCAGGCCAGATACAGGCAGTTACGCTTGCAAAAAGATAGGAACTTTGTCACTTTGCCTCCACAGCTTTTGCGGCGTCATTAATTTCAGTTGAAATCGCTTCAATGTTAAATGGATCCGCAGTCTTTACTCCATTGATGTAAAGGGATGGCGTTGTAGTTACCCCTGCTTCAGTAGCTAGCTGCATGCCCTTATTTAGGTCATCTGCAAACGTACGATCCTTGATATCTTTACGCAGCAGTTCGTAATCGATAGCTAACTTCTCTTTCTCCGCAAGGCTTACTAAGAAATCTTCAGTTGCCCATTCTTCGCTCTCATCACCTTGCTGTGCGTATACAGCATCGTAGAACTTCCAGAATTCATCTTTATTCTGATGATATACAGATAATGCAGCAAGTGAGGCAGTCTCAGAGTCTGGACCAACGAAAGCCATATTTACAAAGTAGAGCGCTGCTTTTCCCTCGTTGACAAAATCTTGAACAATCTTCGGTTTAACTGAAGTTGCAAATTGGGAACACGCTGGACATTTTAAATCACCAAATTCAACAATTTTAACAGGTGCATCCTCTTTACCGACTCTAGGTAGCTCACTGTAATTGAATTCCACTGGTTCTCCCGTAGTGGCATTTTTTGCGGCATCTTTCGAAGCTAACATAAACAATCCAACAAAAATGATGACTACTAAAGCAATTGAACCAATAATTAAAATTCTCGTCTTCTGCTTTTGTTGCTCCTGTTCTACCCGCCGTTTCTCTTGTTTGCTTAGCTGGGGAACGCTTGTACTTTTATTAGGTTTACTCAAGGAGAATTCCTTTCTGTCCTCTGTGGACTAATGTAGTTTTTATCATATACATTTAAAATTATATAATTTTTAATCTCTTTTTGGCAAACAATACTGTAAATACACTGTAAAAAAAGACACAAGGCTACAGCCCTGTGTCTTAATAAATATAAATAAGTTCGTTATGCACCAGCTTCTTCAGTCAATAGCTGTAACTTCAGTAGCTTAATTCGAGAAATCCGCTTATTATCCGTTTCTTCTACAATAAACAGATGATCATCAAATTCTACAGACTGCCCTTTTTGAGGTGGATTAACCTCCAGTTTAGAATACAGCCAACCGCCTATCGTATCATAATCCTCAGTATCCATGTGGAGACCCAAAAGATCATTGATCTCTTCAATAAGCATCAAGCCGTCGATGGAGTGTTCATCCTCCCCCAGCTTCTCAACACCAGGACGCTCTTCATCGAACTCATCCTGAATTTCTCCTACAATTTCCTCCATGATATCTTCCAGTGTTACCATTCCCGATGTTCCACCATACTCATCAATCAGAATGGCGATTTGTGTCTTCGCACGCTGCATGACTTTCAGCAGAGCACTAATCTGAATAGATTCTGGTACGGTTAGTATAGGACGAATTAACTTATTATAGCTTTGTTCACGATCCCTAATTAAGTCCTTGATATGAATGAAGCCAAGAATGTGATCCTTATCTCCATCACAGACTGGATAACGCGTCCTCATTCCATCAAAAGCAATTTCAAGATTCTCTTCCGTTGGAAGATGATTATTCAGGCAGATCATTTCTGTCCGAGGAATCATGATCTCACGGGCCATCGTATCCACGAATTCAAAAATATTGTCAACTAGAGCCATTTCGGTATTATCGATAAAGCCGCTTTTATTACTTTCTTGCATGATAATACGGATCTCTTCTTCCGTATGCGCCGTCCCCAGCTCTGAAGCAGGGGCTAAACGGAAGATCCGTAATAAACCGCGTGCTAGCCCATTTACGATCCATATCACTGGATACATGATCTTGTAAAACACATTCATCGGTCCAGATGTTAGCAAGAGGACAGATTCAGCCTTGTTAACAGCAATAGTCTTAGGTGCAAGTTCACCTAGTACGATATGCAAGATAGTGATAAACATTAGAGCAATAATCAAAGATACAACATTAACTGCGGTTACCCCAAAACCTATACTTCCTAATAATGGCCCAACAAGGTTAGCTATAGCTGGTTGACCTAGCCATCCTAGCGCAAGCGAAGCCAAAGTAATACCAAGTTGACAGGCGGATAGATAACCTTCCAAGTTGCGTACGATGCTTCTCGCTTTTAAAGCTTTTTTACTACCTTCTTCAATAAGGGTATCAATTCTACCGCTTCGTACTTTTACCATTGCATATTCGACTGAAACAAAAAATCCGTTTAACAATACCAACAGAATAATAAGACCTACGTGTAATATACCGGGTAAAGGGTCGCTCAATTTATAATCCTATCCATCATTCTCCGTACGGATGGATAGGCCCACCTCCTTCGTTTTTTCAGAGTATCGGCAAGAAGCTTGCCAGTTGTTCCTTTCAGTATCAATTTCCCAATGGTTTCATCTCCAGTCTGGAATCACGTTTTTGAATATATACTTTATTATATTAATATATTGGGGCAAACCGCAAGCATGCGTGTCCTTTCGAAAAAAAATGGGTCTTTATTCCCCTTATTATTCCAAAATATCTGTCTGTATAAAGAAAACCCCCTCACCGTTAAGTGTTGGGGTTCATCCACAAATATTAGGACTTGATTAGCGACAGTTTCTTGTTGTAGGAGGATTACCAATGACACCAGGGTATTGATAAGTAAGGGGTTCATCAAATGTAGCATAATCAAAATAAATCATAAGTAATACAGTACGTTGACCTGTTACTGGGTCACTAATAATAATGTGGTCACGGCCCGCAGCTTCCAGTACACCCTTGTAAACTTTGGCATTCCACTCTTTGTTATTTTCGTAAGTAAAATAAAATGTACCTACTTTGCCTAAATTCAGTCTGAAGATATTTTCGATATACGATTGTTCAAACTGTTGAGGTGGGTTTTGAACTACAACCCCTCCTGGTGTCATCGGACTTCCGCTGCTAACTTGTGGCGGCATGCTACCCATGCCTTGCATCCCTTGCATTCCTTGCATTCCTGTAGACATTGGCATTTGCATACCTGAAGAAGAAACACTACCAATAGTATAAGTGACGGGACGGTATGGTTGAACGATCATTTAATGAAACCTCCTAAATGTTTATCGGAGCAGTTGCTCCCTTTGGACAACAAAGAATTTAAAACTAGCTTACTGAGAGAATTACTCATAAGTTGAGTAATTCTCTTTGCACAGTTCCCCTGCTAATTGCCAATAAATACAGCTGGGCAATCTTCTCCAGTCGGAGTAAAGAAACAATGAGCTTTAAAGCGGCCTGTGTTTTGTTGGTTATACCAGGTTGGAGGGCAATCCCCTACAGGACGGAAGAACCATAAAGCATTGGTCGCTGGCCAGGTTCTTTCACCTGCAATTGCACGTTTAGCAAGACGGATGTCTGCTTCTCTCGCTCGTTGATAGAAGTAGCTTTTTTGCGGGGCTTCGAATCCTCCTGGACTTTGATAGACCATGTCATTCACAGTACGAATGTTCAAAAAATCGAGGCAATTGCCAAGAATCCGATTGACACCAACATTGCCGACCATAAGCATGCCGAGATCTCCATCTTCCTCAGCTTCTGCTCTCATCAACCGCGCTAGCACCTTCACATCTTCCGAGTTCGTTTTGATGACGGCCACGCTGTCTCCTCCTTGGGGTTGCTTTTAGCTTGCAACCTCGTTCTTAACTGCATGCTGTATTGTATGTGCATTCGCCTAACTGGTGACAGCTCACGCCTAATTTTACAGTCGATTACTTTCTGCATCATTCTTAATAGTCGCAAATAAAAATCCATCTCCCTGTTCCACTAAAAGGAAAAGGGGGATGGATTTAGAATTAAAGTATGCTAATGGCTACTCCGCAGTGGAATATTGTGGCTGTCGCTCAAATCCGTGATATCTTGTACCTTGATAGGTAAGCATGCCTTTATCGCCTTCTGCACTCATTCCATATTCATGACCATCTACTTTAAATTCTATTCGATTGCCACCATTCAATTCGTACGTTAAGTAGTACGTTGTACTTGTACGACTTGAACCATTATCTTCTTGAGTCTGCTGCTGTCTTATTTCACTTCGTTTACTAACGATACGGGCAGGAATGGTTAACATGGGTGAGCTATTGTTCCGGCTCCATTGAAGCAAACCCCTGCCTGCTGATACTGCAAGAATACCAACGATTACAATGAGAAATATTGGCATCACTGTTCCAGAGAAATCAAACATCCATGAAAGATCCGGGCCCATTCCCATGACATTTTCCCCCTTCATACCCATGTAATTCCGACTTTTCCTTAGCTTCGGGCACTTCTGTACATGTATATGCCTCTTCTAGTTAAGAAAGCATTAAATTAATGAGACTTCATGCAAAAAGACCACTTCTTTTTCTTAGAATTCAAGAAATGAAGTGGTCTTTAATCATAGTTTTGAGTGATCAGATTAAGCATGAACGAGGTCTAGCAATTGCTTTGTTTCGTCAGTCTGATCGTCTAACATTCCGTTATCTGCCCAGCATGCTCTGCATTGTTCTTCTGTTTCACACAGGTGAGCGTCATCACAGTTGTAGCAAAGTTGCAGCAGGTTTCTTGTCATATAATCTGTTTCAAAAGTTTTCATTGTAATCTCTCCTATTCGAAAGTTGAGTTTGTGAAAATTTGAACTTGTTCTATGTGTTAAATATATCACACGATCATTCAAATGTCATGTGATTTTTTTCACATCTTTAAAGAAAATTTTAATTAAGTTTTTTCCTTATATTCAATTAATCAAAAATACGTAGTTTTGGGAATTCATCCCTTATACACAAAAAAAGAAGCTGTCCCAAAAGTAGCGTCCACCACTTAAGAAACAGCCCCTCTTCACTTTACATCACACGCCAACTAATCCCACCATTAGTGGTTTGTAAGAGGAGTGAGCGTTTTTGTTCTTTTTTCTCAATCAAAAGCCAGCCGACCTCTGGAGAAATAAACTGCATCTTAATCGTCTCAGGATATTCCTCAAGCTTTGACTGCAGAACATTGCTCTCCTTAAGGGGGAGCCAAGTGTTCCCTTGGTTAACAGTGTGGTAAAGGGTGTCACCGATGATGGCCCAACCGACTTGGGAATTCAGAAATGTAGGAGCACTCTGATGATTTCCTTCGGTTGAACTCTTTAATTCAAAAGGTGCAAATTTCCAATTATCTCCACCATTAGCTGTAAAGTAACCGTGGTAAGTAATCGTCTTATCTTTATCTTTTTGGCAGCCCACAGACATCCAGCCATTAGTTTTACTAGCATCGAAGAACTCTGGTTTGCCAGTAATCACTCTGTCACAGCTTTCCAGTTGTTCATTTACCAAAAAAGGTGATCCCGGATTCCAACTCTGACCACCGTCCTTAGTCATAAAGATCTTTGGAAGAGCACCTGTCTGCAGGGTCACAAATCCCTCTACACGGTTCTTGAATATCATTCCAGTACTTACACCTGTGAACGGAATCGAATGATTTGGAAGGTTCGGATTATATTGTTCATTCTGCATCACTTCTTCCCACGTGGCACCACCGTCTGAAGTTGAGTAAAGGGCCTTGCTCTCCCTGTTAGGAGTAGCTTTCGAAGAGGTCATCAGCCATCCTTGGGTCGGAGAATTAAAATAAACGGAAGATACATCATTATCATCGCCTAGTGATGAGATCTTCCAACTCTGACCACCATCCGTGGTTCGCAGCACAATGTTCTCTGTCGTACCAAATGCACTTCTTATAATCCAACCATGATTAGGGTCCGTAAAAAAGATGCCTTTTCCATAGACGGGCGTGGAAAGGAACTGTACATTTGGGGCAGGAGAAATATTAGCCCATGTCGCTCCATTATCACGGGTAATGTACAAACGAAGCTCATTTTTTGTAACACCCCAGACCATGCCCACTGTCTCGCTTAGCAAATGAAAGCCCGTAATTCTTGTTTGAACCTGATATTTCGGGGCACTCTCATTATTAGTATTGTTATCAGGTGGTGTAATCAGAGTAATCGTTTGTCCTTCTTCCGGTGCTTCTGTTGGCTGTGGCTGTGGAGAAGGCTCCGGTGGTGGTGAAGAACATGCCGAGACTATCCACGCTAAAAAAAATAGCATCAGAAACATTCTTAGTGTTTTCAATCCAGCAGTCCTAGATGTCAATGCCCTCTCTCCTCTCGTCTCGATTCTTATTTATGATTCAATTTACTATTACGGTAGCCGTATAAAAAATAGATCAGAAGCCCAAGAGCCGTCCAAATAAGAAATCCAATCCATGTCTCACTTCCTAGATTATACATCAAAAATCCGCATGTTGCCGCACTTAGCAACGGAATGAAAGGTACCCAGGGTACTCTGAACCCTCTTTTCATATTGGGGTGAATATACCGTAAGGCAATTACACCCAAAGAAACGACAAAAAAGGCAAACAGTGTTCCAATGCTTGTTAAATTAGCCAACCGATCCAAAGGTATGAAGCCAGTTAATACTGCTATAATGATACCAACCATCCATGTACTACGAATAGGCGTTTGAGTTTTAGCATTAATCTTAGATAATCCTTTTGGCAAAAGTCCATCCCGTGAGATTGCAAATATCAGTCGAGTTTGACCGAACAGCATCACGAGCAGCACTGTGGTCATTCCTGCAATAGCCCCTACCGAGATTAGTCCCGCTATCAGGTCCTGATTTACGACGCGAAGCGCATAAGAAACAGGATCACTTACATTGAGGTCCGTGTAAGGAATAATACCCGTTAATACGAGTGAAACTAGAATATACAATACTGAACAGATAGCAAGAGATGAAATTATCCCTATTGGCAAATCCCGCTGTGGTCGCTTTACTTCTTCTGCTGCAGTCGATAATGCATCAAACCCTATGTAGGCGAAGAAGACCGTTGCCGCACCATTCACGACACCTTGAAAGCCAAACGGTAGGAATGGAGTCCAGTTCTCTGGCTTAACATAGAAGAATCCCGTTACGATAAACAAAAGTACTACAGCAATTTTGATAACTACCATAATGGCATTAAAACGAGCAGTCTCTTTAGTTCCCCGTGTCAGTAAGTAGGAAATTAGTAAGATGATAATTACTGCTGGTAAATTAATAACGGTACCCGCTTCCGCATTATAAGCCCCAGATAGTGCTGTAGGAATATGTATCCCGAATCCCTCTAAAAGACCCTGTAAATAACCGGACCACCCACTGCTAACTGCCGCTGCTGCAACGCCGTATTCTAACACAAGATCCCAGCCTAAAATCCAAGCGAGTAATTCTCCAAATGCTACATAACTATAAGCATAGGCACTTCCGGAGACCGGGATGGTCGAAGCAAACTCTGAATAACAAAGGGCTGATAGCACGCACGCAAAAGCGGCTAACAGGAATGAAATCACAAGCCCAGGACCAGCGTGTTCTGCTGCCGCTACGCCTGTCATTACAAAAATACCAGTACCGATGATCGCTCCTACACCTAGCATGGTTAGATCTAGTGCACCAAGTGTTTTGTTTAACTTGGTTGCACCCGAGTTTGAAGGTGCGATTAACGGTTTTTTGCGAAATAAATCCATTCTTACATTCTCTCCTGTCTAGTCTTGTTGTCAAATTGTTTAGAGAATTTCTATTTAGTATGCCCAAAATGGGGTAATGCATTAAATAAGACCTGCTTGAAAACAATAACGTTAGCGATTATGATGGACAAGATTAAATACCAAAAATTTAAAATACTGAGGAGATGATATCATGCCCCCGAAACCCAATCGAGTCGTAGTCATTGGTACTGGAGCAGTTGGTACAACAACAGCCTATACATTATTGCTACGGAGACGTATGCCTGAGCTCGTACTTATTGACGTTAATCAAAAGAAAGCACTTGGAGAAGCGTTGGATATGAATCACGGCATGCCTTTTGTTGGTGGTGTGAAGCTATGGGCTGGTACATATGAAGATTGCCGTGAAGCGGATATCATCATTGTTACGGCCGGTGCATCACAAAAACCGGGTGAAACCCGGATAGATCTGCTCCGCAAAAACATTTCAATTTTCCGAGATATCGTTCAAAAAATAACAAAATACAATCAACATGCGATACTACTTATTGCTACTAACCCGGTAGATATTTTATCATATGCCACTTTAAAAATAAGCGGATTTGATCGCAGAAGAGTCATCGGTTCCGGAACAGTGTTGGATAGTGCACGATTTCGCTACCTGATCGGCCGCCATAAAGAAATTGATCCTCGCAGTATTCACGGACAGATTATCGGGGAACATGGAGACTCAGAACTTCCTGTTTGGAGTCTAGCGAATGTTGCCGGAATCGATCTTGGTTTTGATGAAGCAGAACAAAATGAAATTTTCGAGGATACTAAGAATGCCGCTTATGAAATTATTGATGCCAAAGGCTCTACCTCTTACGCAATAGCACTAGCACTTGATCGAATTGTAGTCTCCATTCTGCATAATGAAGGTTCTGTGTTGAACGTATCTACTTTATTGAATAATTATAATGGCGTTTCGGATGTCTACCTTGGTGCCCCTTGTATCGTAGATCGCTCCGGTGTACGAGAAGTACTAGATCTTCCACTAAATGAGACAGAAAAAGCTTTATTCCAGAAATCTGCCGAGAAGCTTAAGGCAGAGATTGCTAAGCTAGAACTGTAAGCAAGAATTGGGGCTGTCCCGAATGTCATGACTCATGACTGGGATAGTCCCTTTTTCACGAAAAAAATGCACTTTGAATTCTATCAAATCTGGACTTGCAATTTCGACATGGCTTCTTCCTTCTCCCGGCTCGTGATATGCGTGTAAACCGTTGTAGTCTGAATAGAAGAGTGTCCGAGCAGTTCCTGAACCGTTCGCAGATCCGCCCCTTTTCGTAACAGCATGGTAGCGAAGGAATGTCGAAGCTTGTGGCTGGAATATGGTCGACGTTGTGCAGCAGGCACATCCTTTTGGAAACGCTCGAAGGTGTCCGCAGCGATTTGCTGTATACCGCGAATGGACAGCCTGCGTCCCTTTTGTGAAATGAACATAGCCTCTTCTTTACTGCGCCAAGGTTCTAGCCGTTCTTCTATTGCCAGATCGAGAAAGGGGACCACATCCTCTGGAATCGGTACATTACGCCATTTACGTCCCTTACCAAACACTCGAAGTGAATGCCTTTCTACATTATAATCACTTAAATTCAGCGTGTGGACTTCCCCCACCCGAAGCCCCATATAGGACATGAGTAAAAAAACTGCTAAATTACGGCCTTTGTACTTCCCGTCTATAGAAGATAAAAATCGCCCCAGATCACCTTCATCTAAGTAGACTGGCTCACGATTGATCTCTGTCTTAGATTTCTTGATCCCAGCTGCAGGATTGGTTAGAAGTAATTCCAGTTCAATTAATGCCTTAAAAAAACAGTTAATAGAGGCATGCTTCCGGTTACGGGTAGCATCACTTACTCCACGTTCACGCACAGACGTAAGAAAGGAAATAACATGTAACTTCTTTACCGATTCAAGCTTTTTTCCATTTAGACTTTCTAAGAACTGTCTTACATCTACTAAATAGGATTTCTGCGTATAGGGAGTGTAACCGGCATCCTTCATCCAGATTAAAAAAGCCTCAAGCCCCTCTTCGTAGTCTTCACTCCACTCATTCATGGCTTCGAGCCTCCCTTGATTTCGACAATCTATTGTACCATAGAATAGCTACAAGATTTATACTTAAGTACTCCATTTTTCAGCGTGCTTTTGTACAGTCTTTAAAAACTCTGTTAGTACAGGTGATTTCCATTTCTTATGATGATAGGCTATTTGAGTAGCCACACGCTGCGATTCATCATTCCAATTCAAACTAGCTAACTTTCCCTCCGCTAATTCATTGTTCACTGTAATCAGTGGAATAAAAGCGATACCTAGGTCCGCCATAACACATTGCTTGATCGCCTCAATACTCCAAAACTCTAACGTAGGGTCAGGAAATACTCCATGACTGTTTAAATGATGTTCAAACAAAGTACGGTAGCTACAACCCGTTTCTGTATGCAATATCGTTTCTCCCTTAAGATGAACCGGCTCTACCTCTGAAAGACTCACTAAGGGGTGATCTGGTGGGGCGATCAAGGTCATTTGTTCATGCACCAGTGTTTCTATGTTCAGATCTTTATCTTCTGTCTCTGGTTGCAATAAGAAGGCCAGATCCAGTTCACCGGAGCGGACTAAGTCCGTTAGCTCCCAGCAGACCCCAGGCTTCAAAATAATTTGGACCTTCGGATATTTCGTGCGAAACTCCTTGATAATGCCTGGTAAGCGAAAAGCAGCCAGAGATTCAGGTGCGCCAATTCTTAAAGTCCCTGTTAGCTCACTCTCGGAGCGAAGAGCATCTTCCGCTAGAGAGTGCATTCTGGAGATCTCTTGAGCGAATGGGAGCAGACGGCGGCCTGCATCGGTTAGGATGATCTTTTTACTGATCCGATCGAATAAAGGCTGACCTATTTCAGTCTCTAGCGCTTGGATCTGTGCGGTAATACTGGATTGTGCATAATCAAGCTTCTGTGCAGCGCGTGTGAAGCTACCCGTCTCCACTACGACTATAAAGGTAAAAAGATGACGTGATTCCATACGTGCCCCCTGAATAATAGTTACCCATCGGAATTTCGAATGGATACTATTCAAAAAATCTGTTTTTCCAATGGTTCTATTATCTGCTACTCTATAACAAAAGACAATGAAAGCAGGATTAAAAATCATGAAAGATTCAAGTTCAAACACATTACAAAGAAACATCGGCATGCCCCAAGCCATAGCTCTTTATATCGGCGCTGTATTGGGCTCGGGGGTCTTAATCGTGCCCGGGCTGGCTGCAGAAATGGCTGGTCCCGCTTCATTACTGGCATGGGGATTTATGACGTTATTGATATTGCCAATGGCCTTATCGATGGGACTGCTCTCTGCCAAATTTCCTAACGCAGGAGGCGTGTCACACTTCGTTACCCTTGCTTTCGGACCTAAAGCTGGATCTTTAGTGGGCTGGTTCTTCCTAATGTCCGTTCCAATTGGTGCGCCTGTCGCTGCACTGACCGGTGCTGGTTACATGACAGCCGCAATGGGCTGGAATGAACCTGCGAGAATTACTATCGCTGCAGTGATGTTAGCCATTGGGCTAATTACTAACTGGATTGGCATGCAAGTGGCTGGAAAGGTACAAATTGCCGTAGTAATTGCAATTGTAGCTGTTCTCGTCTTCTCCTTTGCTACTGCACTTCCACGGATGGAGGTGGAACACTTCACACCCTTTGTCCCACATGGATGGATGAGCATTGGTCAGGCTGCAGCAATCTTATTTTGGTGTTTTATTGGCTGGGAGGCTGTCTCACATCTTTCTGAGGAGTTCAAAGACCCACAGCGAGCTGCAGTTAAAGGTGTGACCATCGCTGCTACTATTGTAGGTATTCTATATTTCTTATCAGCTTTAGCAACAGTTGGTACACAAAGCTATCTTAAAGGTGGGTCAAGCACTTCGCTCGTTTGGATCATCAGCCAGCCTCTTGGACGCTGGGGAGGATTTATCGCAGGTCTTACAGGTCTATTCATTTGTACTGCCACCATTATCGCTTATGCCGGTGCGGCCTCACGTGTGGCTTATGCGTTATCACGTCAGGGCTATGCGCCGAAATGGATGGGTAGACTATCCAAACAGTATCATACCCCAATCGGCGGGATAGCTTTCCTGCTCCTCTGTTTCGTGACGGTGATGTCACTGTACGGCAGCGGATCGATATCAATCACTACTTTGATTCAGTTTCCGAATGCGACATTCATTCTAACCTATATCGGAGGCTGTGCTGCGGGGATACGTCTACTCAAGGGGAGCAGATTAGGTGTGACGATTAGCTGGATCTCTTTTCTAGCTACTGCTGCCGTGTTTCCTTTTACAGGCTGGGCGATAGGTTATCCGTTACTTATTACTTTGATGTTTATTTTGATCTTTCGTCTTAAACATAAACAAGGGGTTACCGGAATAAAGGATTTAAGTAATGAAATATATGACGGTCAACGAAAAGTGTTATGAATATCAGAAACCCGTAACCAGTCCTTTATCAGGATCGGTTACGGGTTTCTTTCACTTTATTTTTTTAAAAATTTGATATGATTCCAATATTCTCCTTAATCTTGGTTTTAATAAATGGGTCAATTCTTTCAGGGAGCTGAAGCGGGTGATGAAATTTAGCATCAAGAACCTCTACTCCGTCTGGTTGAATAACCCCCTCATAGTCTGTGCAAATATATCCAATAATAACATTGTAATACTCATGGCCGTTCCTTAATTTTGTATACAGTTCTTTTCCAGAAAACACACCCATTAAATGAAGCGTCTTAATCGTTATACCAAGCTCTTCCTTGACTTCGCGTCTAGCACACTCTTCTACTGATTCACCAAGCTCCATTAACCCGCCAGGAACTCCCCAGGTGCCATCTTCATGCTGGACTAATAATAGTTCACCTGAAGAATTAATAATTATTATACTCGGCCTTACCAAAATTACAGGTTTATTTCCAACCAGTTCTCGAAGTGATTCAACATACCCCATCTGCACGCCTCCTTTTATTACAAGGTTATATCCTTTTTAAAACCTCATATTCTTCCATTATTTTACTCAGCTTATCTGTTCATGTACATGAGCGAATCAAAGAAATCTTCCTTCTATACTTGCATTTTTCTAGCTAGTAATTAAAAAGCTTACGTTTCAGCGTTCGTTTAGTTGGTTATGGAATGAAGAGGGTAAACTATACTATGACCAGACAAAGGAGACGATACATCATGCCAAATCAACCAAAGATCATTCTCGAGCCAGCAGCGCAGAAATTTGCCGATGATAATTCAAAACCTCCGTTCCTTCCTGATCTTGGACCAGAAAAAGGTCGTGAGACGGTAGATACAGTACAATCCAGTGAGATTAATAAGCCTGAAGTCGATATCGAAGATCTTATGGTACCAGGAGGACCTAACGGTAATGTTTCTGTTAGAATTGTTCGGCCCCCTAGCTCCTCTACCGCATCGTTGCCAGTCATCCTATACATTCATGGTGCAGGCTGGGTATTTGGCAATGCGCATACCCATGATCGCTTAATCCGTGAATTAGCTGTTGGCGCGGAGGCAGCAGTCGTATTCCCAAATTACAGCCTATCTCCAGAAGCTAAATATCCTAACGCAATTGAAGAAATCTATGCTGTTCTAAAATGGATCGCTGAACAGGGCAGTGATCATGCCCTTGATGCTACCAAGCTATCCATAGGTGGTGATAGTGTCGGCGGGAATATGGCAGCAGCCGTTACTCTTATGGCAAAAGAACGCAGTGGCCCAAAAATAGGGAAACAACTATTGTTCTATCCGGTAACTGATGCCTCATTTGATACCGAATCCTATCATGAGTTCGCCGAAGGATATTTCCTACAGCGTGACGGAATGAAATGGTTCTGGGATCAATATACAACTGACTCAGCCGAGCGGAATCAGATCACAGCCTCCCCGCTTCGTGCCAGTGTAGAGCAGTTACGCGATCTGCCTGAAGCACTAGTCATAACGGGTGAAGCAGATGTTCTACGTGATGAAGGTGAAGCTTATGCTGCCAAATTACGTGAAGCTGGCGTCACTGTCACAGCAGTTCGCTTTCAAGGGATCATACATGATTTTGTGATGTTAAATCCTTTAGCAGAAACCAATGCCAAAAAAGCCGCCATCAAGTTGGCGACTACCTGGCTTCGTGAAGGCTTCTAAAACTAATAAGTCCATCGACATTTTCTACATGAGGGAGTGTCTCAAAGGCCATGAAATGGCTTCTGGGACACTTATTTTTTTGATGAATACTTACGTTGACGGTCGTTACCTTCTACATTGAATTCCTGACATTTCTTCTATTGACTCTTAACCATCCTTAGGGGACACTTTCGTGACTAAAGTTCCTTCCATCGTGTAAAATATTTACTTATGGGACACCGATGTTTTCATTAGTTAACATAATTAAGATTATGTTAACTAATGTTATAAGAAACAACAATTACGCCCAACCGATACGGCGAGCAGGCAATTGGCTGGCTGCAAGAGCATTTCGAGACCTCTTTGCTTCTAGAACTTACAGATGCTGTTACGCCTCATCTTTTGAAGCTAATTCTCGCTTAAACTCACTCGTTCGACTCTCCAAATGAACAGAACCGCCATTTCCAATCTGAAAGGTCGTCCCGGACCCAATCGATAAAATTCTAATATATTGCATATTAATCGTTGAAGCCTCGGAATCATTCAAAATCTCAACTTCATCTTCATTCACTTGCTTCGACCATGCCGTGAGTGGGATCTCTAAGGGTGTAGCCTCTCTATTATTGCTGTTAATCTCTTTTATGTTATATAGATAATTTTCTTTACTTCCCACGAATTTGGACTGAATCCGCTCTACAGATCCACATAAAAAAATCGAACTGTCAGACAGATTATTGATGTACACATCTTGTATACGCGAGGTGTGCATTTATTCACTGCCTTTTTGGACTTGATCTGGAGCACTGGGAGCATACTCTATCACGCTGTCAAACGCCGAAGAACAGTTAATCGTCTGGGTATCCCCTACTAAAAATACCGAAGAACCTGATATCGAAACCACTTTTACTGCGTTTACATTTATTTCTCTGTTAATCACGGTTACTTTCATGTGGTTCCCGCCTTCCAGTTATATTTATTTCCAAATGCCGCTCTATCGCCGTAACAATATCTCGTTTGATTTGTTTTACAATAGAAGCACTTTCCTCTTCTGTGTATCCGCGCCCTTCCTCTGAGGTAGGCAGCTGGCTCACATAGTCGTTAATTCGGCCATCCATCTGATTCAGCAGATCCTGAGTTACCATTTGGATATAGTTCTCATCAATACTTAAGTTCTGCTCTTTTTCTAACCGTGAAAATTGTGAAGGGACTTCCTCTTGGACATACTTCAGAATCTCTGGACGAATCTTATCCGATAAGGCGGTTGCAGTTGGTGCCCCTTCTTCTTGCTGACCGATAGGTTTTCCATTGACGATCGCTTCATCCAGATTATTTCCCTCATTGGGTGTTATGCCTATATTTAAAGTGCCTTCCAGCTTCTCGATTTTCAATTGTTCAAAATGATAATTTATAGGTCCTATACTTGCAGCTTTATTGTTCTTTATGCTGTCTACATCCCCTTTTAAATCTTGGAGCTGCTTCTCCAGCTGCTGAATCTTTTCTGATTGTAATCTTAATGTATTAAAGACTTGTTGAACATAATACGGGTGCATACAACCCCCTCCTATGGTTTATTGTATGCGAAGGATAAGCGCCTAATTCTAGCCTGTATATAGTTCAGTTGGCGGAGGCAAACGTACAAGAGGCGAATCACTTACCCCTGGTAATGGTGCAGGAGGAGATTCTGGAACGTCACTAGACTGATAACTATGAGACAAGGCATTAATTCGGCCGGAAGTGCCGATCTGCAGAACCGATGAATTAGAGATCGTACCAATTTTTAGATGATTGACCGATATGCACTGATACACCGTAATATTCATGTAAACCCACCCTTAAGGAGGCGATACTTGATCCACCACATCTGAATCCATCGTGTTCGTACTGCTGGCTGCATTATTCGTAATGTTTGTACCTATGGAGTCACCTATCGAGAAGGAGTTGGCACCGGCATAGATTTTGGAGTTACTGCTCAAGATGACGGATGCTGTATTTCCTACTAAAACTGTGGAACTAGGGCCCACGCTGTTGATTTTAATGTTACCGATGATTGAAACCACCAAACCACTCCTCCTTTCAGAATGATAACCTATTCTATGTAGATATTCGCCCAGATGTCACTGAATAATTCATACGACCATACAATAGATAAAAAATGAAGGAGGTTCAGCGTTCATGAGTCCAAATAAATCGAACCCTTTAGATTGGATGAACGAAGATCCCTTTTTTAAGAAAAAACTATCCTTAAAGTCGCTTGAAGAGCAATGGAAGCTGGATCCAAGCCAGATCGATGGTTATGTTGAAAAAATAATTAAAGAAGCTACCGCAGCGACCTCTTCGTCATTTACGAACGAAACCTCAAGTCTGCAATTTGAGCATCTAGACACACATAATTACTTGATCACGAAAATTCGTATTCCAAGTGGAATTCACCCGGAAAGTATTTGGGCACAAATTAATCGAACACAAATCAAATTAAGCGGTCTTAGAAAAGATCATAGCGAGATCATCCCACTCCCCATTCCAGTCAATCCGGATCAGAGCAGAGGAACTTATAAACAAGGCTCATTGCAATTCAGAATGCCAAAAATGTCATCAGGAAAATTTAGAGATATCGACATCCGTTATTTATAAAAAAACCCTTAAAATACCTCCTTTTTACTCGTCCAAGTGGTGATCTATCCTTAAAAAAACGTCTTAGAATCAAAACAGCGTATAATTTAAGTTATGCGCTATTTTTTTAGGGCGTTTTTCGCCCTTATTATTCATAATTTTGTCTGCAATCACAAAGGAATTTATAAGCTTCATTCTCCGAACTTTAAGGTTGCCTCGCTCATAAGATAGGGTATCAATCGCAAAGGTGGGCTATTTATGTCCAAAAATAAACGCGGTAAAGCACTTTGGCGAATGCCATCCCGAGGTAGAGGAACATGCCTGATCTGCGGCAGCACTCGTATTAAGCTTTTATACATCGGAAAAGGTCTTTCTGGCGAAAAGGTTAACGTGTGTAAGAAATGCGAGGGTAAACAAGTAACTAACAGTAATTGAACAAAATTGTTCAGAGGATCTCCTGTCATCATTATTACAAGGCGAATGGATTACTAAAAAAGTGCAATCCTGTCATCGAACCTCGATGAAACTGAATCACACTTTGCTTAGTAATCCTCAACTTCAAAAACCTATGGGAGTTCTATACGATAACGTCTTTCCTCACTTACTAAATTGAATCCGACAGATTCATAAAGATGCAATGCAGAATCATTGTCTGTTAACACCATTAAATAAGCTTCGTCAAGTCCATTTGTTCTGAAATAATTTAACGCTTGAGAAAGCATGTACTTAGCAATTCCAAATCTTCTCCATGGCTCAAGTACAAAAACATTTTCAACATACCCACCTTTCTCTTCCTGCCATACCATCAAGCTGCCTACAACCCTCTCCCCTTCTCGAACAACCATAGAGTTCCAAAGCGGATTTTGCTTAAACTGAGATAGTCTTTCTTTCCCAAGTGGGGTTTCTGGCCAAATCTCAGCTTCTAATTCTAAATAATGATCTTCTTCTTGCGGCGTCTCCATCATCCAAGTTGCAAATTCAAATTCCTTTTTCAGTTCAGGTACAGTGTAGGAAGTATTAAGATTATGATTCATTTTAAATAAGCTATTGTATAGACAGAAGCCCTTTTCTTTTTCAAAAAATAACGTATTTGCGATCTCGGATGCGTTATTCCCCACACATAGCGTCGTTTTATGCTCTGCTGGTAAAGTTTCCTTTAATTCAAGTGCTCTCAAAAGGAGCGTTTGATACAAACTATCCAATAGATCATAATCTTCTTCTCGTTCAGGTATTGTTTTCAAATTTAAATAGATCGAATGTCTGCTTTCATCTGAGCGCCCAGGCGGCACAATATTTATGATCTCTACTTGACCTTTGGCAACCATTTTCCCATTTTCAAAGGCGCAGTACACATTCTCCCAGTTTTCCTCATCACCAACCCACCAAAAAACAGCATTTCCCCGCGAAGTAACCGAGTTATATAACTCCCCCAGTAATGGCATATCCCCTTGTTCAAAATGACGAATCGTTAATCCTTCTGATGAAAGAAGCGTAGATTTTGTCAAAACAAAACCCCTTTTCAAATGAATTTATATTTATACATCAAGGTTAGCATACCTCTTCCAATTTCACCTGTTAATTAATAGTTATAATTAATTCTTATATACTGTAACATTTATCTCGTGAACCCTGTCTTACTTACATAGGGGGACTAAATAATGAAGAGACGATTTTTTATAGGCATTTCTATATTTTCAATGGGTATTGTAATAGCTTTAGGGATCGGTACGATATCAAATATTCTAACTCCATTTAAGAGTTTCTTGCTCACTGTAAATAATCAGTCGGATGATGAAATTAGCTCTATTGAAATAGGTTTATTGCATACGGACTCCAAGGAATTATTTACAAATCCCATCAAAAAAGGTGCAACGAAAAAGTTCAAACCTACACTGAGCTTAAGTGGTGAAGGTTCTATATACCTTAAATATACTGACGCAAAAGGACGATCCACCCAAGAAACGGTATGCGGTTATACAGAGTATCTATCTGGTTATTCAACTGTCACGATAACTAATGAGGGCACAACTATAGTTCAGCAATGTAATTAAATCCGTTCTTCTAAGGGCTGTCCCAAAAGCCATGAAATGGCTGCTTAGGAGATCCCTTGTTTTTGTAGTCAGATAGACGGTTGCGCTCCATAAAGACGCTCCGCGAACGGACCGTTGTTCCAATCGCTTTTGTATCCAGATTTTTTCATTTCCCCTTAGCGGTTAAAATCGGGACACAAAGGCGACTGCTATCGCTTTTCCACAATCAGTCCGTTCTCCGCTGTGTAAGCGGGAAAATGGAGTTGCCACACAACCATTTTAAAGAAGAGGTTTCTTTTGTACATTCAGTATACCAAGCCCAGGAAATCCTGCGAGGAAGGCTATGCTTTGTCCGTACGTCGCTTCGCGGCATGTGTTCGAAGAAAATAAATTAGTAGACTGAGTAATGTCCCTTTAAATGGCCCACCGGCGAACACATTCTTGTCGTCGGCATACCGATCGCGGCCCGCCCCGTTACATCCGAAAGAACCATGAACACGAGTTGCAGGCGCGCTGCTCAGCCGTTTGCTAATCGCCATGCCAGTCTACAACTTTATTTTTCGAGTCGACACATACCCTCTAAGCCTGTCCACATATAACGGACGATGGGTTTAAATCTCTTCATTGCAGAAGAACGAGAAAAAATCTTATGTAATCTCACGTGAAAATAAGCCCACTACGCCTATACGGGCATTGTGGGCTTCGCTGCTTAATTTTACTTGTAAATTGAAGTATCAAGCGGAATAATGAACCCTCCGTCAACAGCTTGTGTCACATTTATTGCGATGTTCTTTACTCCAGAAATATCTACCTCAATCGTCTGGAGATCACTATTAGGTGAAATATTCTCTACTTTTTTAAGGAGCACATTCTTGTCATTATCTCTAATTTCTAGAGACTCCACTTCCTTGCCGATTGCAGCGAATTGCAGAACAAGCCTCTGATATTTGCCGTTAGGGCTGAGCGCGGTATATTTAATATTGGAATTAGGTGCGCTGTATAGAACTTCCTTATAATTCTTGCCGCCGTATTTGGTCAGTGCAGGGTCCTTGGTATACAGACTCGTGTTAAAATCCTCCTGCTTCACGGGAACGCCTGCCTGCTGTTCGCCAATAATCACCTCTTTGGCTGTCCCGTCATAATTCACCGGAACATCCAGCAGCTCAGAAACAGATCGTACCGGAAGATACGTAGTTCCTTTATAAGTAATGGGAAGTACCGCTTTGCCATTCCCATCTTTGAGAGGGGTAATCTCCCCGTTCACTCTGATTTTTAATTCCCCGTTTAACAACGCTTTAATTTCTTGAAGCTGCGAGCTAGCGAAAGCACCTGTGCCCATGCCCACTAAAAGTATCATGGTACCGCTTAAAGTTGTAACAACCTTCTTCTTCATTTCTGTTTTCCTCCTCTTGGGTTTTCTTCAAATCCAGGTGCTCCGCAAACAACGGTTATTTGAGAGGTAATCTCTCTGAAAGATGACGCTACATGTGGGATAGTCTCTGCGGAGTTGAATATTTTACCATATTATATCACAAAGCCCAATGCTTCATTTCCAATTCTCCCTTCTTCCAAGCTACTGATTAACCCAGCCCTTTCTAAAAGCAATTTCCTGCTTTTTCTGTTAAATTCTTAGTTTTCTATGCAAAAAAACCTGTCATATCGACAGGTTGAATAGTCATTAAATGTGCAGCGCCAAAAACATGGAGCGCCTCATTTCTGTTAAAGAAGTCCAGGAGGATGACCTGCCGGCTCCAAACCTATTCTGGGCGGTTGTTCACTGAGAGGTCATTGCACAATTATATATCCGCCTATTAAGGGCTAATTCCTTCGAATACAGTACCAATTACCACAAATACTTTATAGAAGTCTTTCTAAGCTCCACATTAGACTCAGAGGTTAACTGGTACTAAAGTATTTTAGTATGTTACTCAAAGTGGTAAAAGCCAAATTATTTAACTAACGTTCGCCATTAGCTATTGTGTTTAGCGACTATGGTTTAATCCTTCAAATTCTCTTCCCCCCAATCATACATTGCCTCTATAATTGGAGAAAATTTCAATCCCAAATCTGTCAATGAATACTCTACTCTTGGCGGAACTACCTTGAATACTTCACGATGGATTAATTTATCCTGCTCCAGTTCCCTCAACTGTTTTGTCAACATGGCCTCAGTAGTCATCGGGAAACATCGACGGATCTCTCCAAAACGTTTAGGCCCCTCTGAAAGATACCATAGTAGTAAAAGTTTCCATTTTCCTCCTAACATTTGTTGGACTTTTGTTAAACCACAGTCAGGTGTATGGAACTTCGTATTTTTAGTCACATTTCTCCTCCTAAAATAGCCAAATGAAATCTCATTACTATCAAAAAACATAGTACCTATTAAAAATAACAGTACTTGTTATTATAGATTATAAGAATTAAGGTAATAGTACCACCTTTGCTGTGGTTTTAAAATAATTGTTTCATGAAGGATTATGAAGGAACAACTTTACGTGAGCATTTAGGAGTACCTTATCAATATGGACGTGAAAACAATTAATAAAAAAGGAGGATGTAGGCAGAACATGGTTCAACGTTTATCTATAATGGATATGGCTCCAGTCGATCATGAAACATCAGCCAAACAAGCGTTAATAAATTCGGTTAAACTAGCGAGTAAAGCGGATGAACTAGGTTACGAACGCTTTTGGGTCACGGAGCATCATAATCTTTCCTCCGTAGCCAGCGCTTCACCCGAACTGTTAATCGGTCAAATAGCTGCGAATACGCAGCGCATACGGGTTGGTTCAGGTGGCGTCATGCTTCCCAATCATTCTCCGTTAAAAGTAGCTGAGAACTTCAAACTACTGCAGACGTTCTACCCAGATCGCATTGACTTGGGTGTGGGCCGTGCACCTGGAACTGACAGTAAAACTGCGCTTGCCTTACGTCGCTCTATGAATTCATTAAACGCAGATGATTTACAAGAATTGCTTCGTGAATTAAGAGGATATGACCATCCTTCAGATTCGTTGCCAAATGATTCAATTGCCCAGATCATTGCGATGCCACAAGACACACCACTTCCGCCAATCTGGATTTTAGGGTCCAGTCCTTATAGTGCCCAACTTGCGGCAATTGAAGCAGCCAACTACTCTTTTGCATATCATTTCAATCCCGCAGGGGCAAAAGAAGCCATCTCTTTGTATCGCAAGCTTTATCAAGCAAATCATGGCGTGTCAGCACCAGATGTTATTTTAGGTGTTTCAGTAATCGGCGGAGATACGGATAAAGAAGTAGATTATCAACAAAAAATCCTAAGTTTAAAATTTTTACAAAGCTTAGGGTACTTCAACGGTTTTGATCCACTGAAGGCACATGAGTTACGGTTTTCTGAAGCTCATCATCAAGCAGCGCAATCGTTTTTATCTACGATAGTAATAGGTACGTGGAGCGAATTGAAGCCGAAATTGGACTTCTTGGCGGATACCCTAGGTGTCCAAGAACTCATCGTGTCAACTGCCCAAGAAGGCTTTGATACGCGATTAAAATTGTATGAGAAACTTGCTGAGCTCTATAAACTACAACGAAACTAAAAATATACCCATGAAAGGTGTTATAAAAATGAATCTTAACAATCAAAAATTGATTTTAGTTACGGGTGCTACTGGATTACAAGGAGGCGCTGTTGCAAATGAAGCATTAAAACAGGGATTTAAAGTTCGTATTTTAGTTAGAGATGAAAATTCTACTAAAGCCCAGGCACTTATTCAAAAAGGTGCTGAAGCTGTAGTAGGTAACTTTGATGACACATCCTCTTTGGAAAATGCTATGAAAAATGTCGATGCTGTTTTTTCAGTTCCGATTTCTGGAATAGATACCAATGAAACGGATCGAGAGAGAAAACAGGCTTTTGCATTAATTCAAAGTGCAATAAAAAGTGGCGTAGAACAATTTGTGCATACTTCCGTTGCAGCCACAAGCAGATATAATGACTTCCCAGATTGGGGAACAGGTTATTGGTTTGAAAAATACTGGACAGATAAGTGGGATATAGAGGAAGCTGTTCGTTCAGCAGGTTTTCCTTTATGGACTATCGTGAAACCAGCATGTATTATGGAAAATTTCACTGCTGAAAAATCTGCGTTCATGTATCCTGATTTACAACAAGGGGAAATAAAAACGGTTACGTTTGCGGATACACCTATAGATCACATTGCAATTGAAGATCTTGCTTCTTTTGTTTGTGCAGCCTTTGCAGATCCTAAAAAATTCAATAAACATAATATTGAGTTAGCTGCCGAATCGCTGTCATACAAAAAAATTGCCGAGATTATCTCGGAGGTAACAGGAAAAGAACTTAAAATCACAACACTTGGTATTGAAGAAGCATTAGAGCAAGGAATTCATCCATTAGCTGTACGAGGTGAACAATGGAATAACGTAGCTGGTTATAATGTAGATATAGATTTATTAAAGACTTACAATATCAAATTAACTTCGTTTAAAGAGTTTGCAGAAAAATATAAAGACAAGTTTAAAATAGATTAACCGCCAGTTAGATGAACAAGCAGCCGATCTCAATGAGCGGCTGCTTTCATATTTGTAACGAGTTAAGGTTTTTCTTCTTTTTAATAAGCACTTTTTTATTATTACTTTTTCAACTAAACTGCCAGTTAGTTCAATAAAAAGAACGCTCCCGCGCCTTCGCTTGGGCTACGACCTCCTCATTATATTTCATTTCCAATCACCTTTTAAAGAACGTACGTGGGTAGAATGTAGTGCTTAAACAGGGGACATATCTTAACCTAAGCACTAAGAAAACCTAAGCACTAAGAGAATACTTTATTTTCTTCTGACAGTATGGAAAAAGTGACACTTGAGGTCGGTTGACTTTCACTTGCTATGACCAAAAACAAAGAGCAGCAATTCTCCAATTACGGGAGAATTGCTGCTCTTTTGACCTTTTTGCGGTTTAAAAATGGAGAGTGAGTGTCTCTAATCGTAGAAAACCTACTTTTGGTATATAACCTCGCAACACTTCATCGTTATGCATTCCCTGGAAGATTTAATTGCCAGGTCACACCAAATCGATCCGCTACCCAACCAAACTTCGGACTAAACGGATAGCTTCCAAGTGGCATTAGGACCTGTCCACCTTGCGCTAATGATTCGTAGACCCGATCAATTTCAGCTTCACTCTCACAATTTACATATAAGGATATCGCTGGCGTAAAGGTGAACCCATGCTGAACATAACTATCTATACACATAAATACTTGTCCATGTAAAGAAAAAGAAGCCTGCACAACACTCCCTTCAGGTCCTGCTTCGTTCGCTCCATAGCGCTTAACGCTAATAACTTCAGAATCATCAAATAAGGTAGTATAGAAATTCATAGCTTCTTCTGCTTTCCCTTCGAACATAAGAAAAGTCATTATCTTTTGATTCGTTTCCTGCATAATTACCAGCTCCCTATTGTGATTTAATTTAAATCATCTCATATCATTAACGCTTTCATATACTTTCAAACGGGCATACACGGTCTCGAGAACCGGATACGCATCTTGATCCGTTAAAGCCATAGCCAGAAGAGCACCATGCAGATGATCTGCTTCTACTGGTAATTGCTTATGCATATCCCGATGCATGGATGAAGTAAATTCGGGCAACACAGAAAGCATCTTTTGCATCGTGGAAGCTGTGTTTTCCGGTCCCACAGGCATTCCAGCATTTTGAGCCAGGCTCACAATCTCTTGCAGAAGTCGCTCATAGATAGCACGTGCCTTTGGAGATGCCAAAATAGGTCCAACTGAGCTATCCATTAAGGTTGTAATCCCACTTAAACTAGCAACAAATATATATTTTTGCCACACTTCACGCTGAATGTCAGAACTTAATGTCACTGTGAAACCAGCATTATCCAAATGGCTCAGAAGCAACTGTGTTCGTTCGGACTCACCACCTGCCCATTCACCAAAGACAATACTATGGAACGAGCTGCTTTGGACAATAGTACCTGCTGAATCTAGAGTTGTTTCTATATAACAAAGACCACCCAATACATGTTCTGGACCAAAACGATTCTGCAAAATGCTAAAATGATCATAACCATTGAGGAGCGGGAGGATAACTGTATGTTCACCCACGTAGGGTTCGATGTCATTCATCACCTGAGGCAAATGGTATGCCTTGACCGCTATAATAATGCAGTCGAAAGGTTCTGTTTCTTCCTCATTAGAAATCGTTCGTACAGAAGTCTGAAAATCACCGTGAACACTTTTTACGATCAACCCGTCTGCTTTTAACTGAATCTGTTTGGCAGTACGAACAAGAAAAGTAACATCTTCTCCTTTTTGAGCTAAACGCCCCCCGAAATATCCACCTATAGCTCCTGCACCCACGATAAGAAATCGCATGATAATCTCCCCTTTTTTTCCTTAATTTGAACAAACAAAAAGACCTTTTAGCTATTTGCTAAACAGGTCCGAAAGGCAAAAAAAGAGTCAAGTATCGACCGTTCTTTTGTCTCGGTCCTTACGGATCAGAGCAAAATCCAACGAGTTCACCTCCATGGCTACAAGTATATTTCTATTCATATCTCAAAACCTATTAGAGCGCCATTCGATGATTTAATCGATACAGCCTCCCTGGAAAGTATAGCAAAAGAAAACATCACTGTACAAGCATAAACGCCATCCACGTCCCTACTCTTCTTAAAGACTAGTAGTTTTGATCCACAATTTTGAGATATCCAGAAATCCGAATGAGCTGGTGTGAAGACCAAACAAGCTTTGATTTAGCTGCGCTTTTTTATTCATATGACAACCATATAGCACCCAATAGTTGTCCCTAAGCACACCTTCTGCCTGATTCAGCAATTTTATTCTGTTTTCCTTAGGGGATTGCGTGAAATCAGTGAGTACCTCTGAGAATAACAAGATCTGGTCGTCTCTCAGCAGAGAAAATAGATAATTAAGTTTATTATTAAAGTAGTTAACCATCCCCCACTGCCAATCATCTTCTAGAACCTCTTCAGCAAGGAGGATTTCGGCGGTGTTCTTTATGTCTGCTGAGTTAAATTCATTGAATAAATACAGTTCAATTTGCAGGCCTACTGAAGCTGCTCGTGCTTGAAGCCACAGCGCTTCTTCTCGCTCTTCTTTTTTATCCTTTGTAGCTAAAGTTAAGATTTCTCCCTGATAGCCGCTTGCTACTAGAAGATCTCTCGCTTGTTCCAAGGCAGGTTCAACAATGCTTCTCTTACTGCTCTCCCAAGGTAAAAAGCTGTCAGCAGGAGTACTACGGTTCCCTCCTAACTCCTTAATTAAAGTCTCTCGGCTGTAAAGAATTCTCATGGCCTGCCGAAAAAATTGATGTTGATGAACTCCTTCCTTATAGAAATTGAATAAGAGATATCGGCATCCCAAAGCAGGGTAGTCAATACTGTGGTTACAGATGATATTTGGTAATAAACCCTCCTGAACGGAGTCTGGTAGATCATACAATCGTTCACTTGAAGCTTGTTCTGGCAAATACCAGATTTCTACACGATCTAGTAGCGGACGTATACCGTAATAATAATCAAATGCCGCGAGGACTAGTACATCTTCATTTAGATCTAATAAACGATAGGGTCCAGTTCCGCTCACCTCATTAGCGAGATCTATATCATAAGGAAGAATCGACATATGAATACAGCTGAACATGTGTAGAAAAAAGAGATTGGGACGAGACAGCTCAAACCGGATCCTGTGATCTCCTTCAAGCTCTACTCGTTCTATATCTTTGTATAGGCTCAATGCTGGACTCTTCAAATCTATAAGGCGTTGAAATGTCTCTTTTACGTCTTTGGAGGTCATTATCCTGCCGTGATGGAATCGCACACCTTTACGGAGATAAAAAATATAACTTGTACAATCTTCATTGGCTTCCCACATATGAGCCAGACCAGGAAGAAAAGTATCACTTCCTGCATCATAGGAAACTAATGTGCTATAAATTTGTCCGAGTAAATAGGATTCAAACGCGGTGTATACATAAGCTGGATCTAGCTCTTCCATATGCCGGTTACGTGTAATTCGCAGGACGTCCAATCCTGATGTTGACTCTGTTTCACTACGGAAGCCCATCTGTTTATTTAACACCATTAATAACCGTTCCTTTAATGGGTCACTAACTTGGCCACGACTTAATAGCTCTATAGCTTGCTTAATCTTCCCCTTACTAATGAGTTCCTGAAAGCTGTCCTCCAGCACCTCTTCAATCGTTCGAAGAAAAGTTAACTGCGAGATATTTCCACGCCCTCTTCCCGGCTGCCAATGGATAAACCCCTGCTCTTCAAGCTTTCGAAGAATAAACTTTACGTTACGAGGAGTACAGCACAGAATCGTAGCCAGTCTATCTATGGTGACAGGAATAGCTTCCCCTATATCTATTGGGGATGGGATGGCTATTGCTAAACATAAAAAATGATTACTTATTTGGTCCACGATCATTCACTCCTTTAAAGGTGAAACACTTTAAGTATTTCTTACACTTTTACTTCCCCCTTTTATCATTATAATTATACATATATCATCAATGAATATGCAGTACTAATATTATAGCTACCAGATTAGGAGACCTTTTCAATTATGAATCAGCATCTAAGGCATGTTCACCCACTTGCATGGACTATCATTATCGGTACGATGTTCGGACGTTTAGTAACTTCTATGAGCATTCCGTTCTTATCCATCTATTTAACCCAGGTCCTTGGAGCTACCCCCACTCAAACGGGAATTACCGTAGCCGTTAGCTCACTGGCGGGCGTAATGGCTAGCTTCTATGGAGGATACATTTCAGATATTGTAGGCCGTAGAATCGTCATGTTAATCTCCGTATTTGGCTGGGCAGCAGTATTCTTCGGATTCTCTGTTGCACAACATCTGTGGGTATTCTTCTTGGTCAACACCTTGAACGGATTATGCAGATCCGTGTTTGAGCCCACTTCACGGGCGCTTCTATCCGACATTACTCCAGCTGAAAGTAAGCTGCTTGTATTCAATCTTAGATATGCTGCGATCAACCTTGGTGTTGTCTTTGGTCCGATTATTGGAGTGCAGCTCGGTTCTGCCGAGTCTACGTTTCCCTTTATGATCGCTGGGATTGTATACGTTGCATACGGGCTTGTATTATTCGTCCAATTCAAATTGCATCATTCAACCATGCAGAGTCATACTCAAGCTGAACCACCACGTTTACTTGAAGCCTTGGCAATAACCGGTAGAGACCGTGTCTTCTTGCCAGTTCTACTCGGTACTATCTTTTGTGTGCTTGGATACGGACATTTCGGCTCAACTATGGCGCAGTATTTAGCAATGAACACCCATTTCACAAATGGTGGGCAATTATTCTCCTATATGTTGTCACTCAATGCCATTACAGTGCTCGTGGTACAGTATCCTATCGTACGTACTGCTAGTAAGTTCTCACCGATTGTACCTTTGATTCTTGGAAATATTTGCGTTGCACTTAGTCTTCTCTTAGTTGGTTTGGCAGAAGGTGTAGGCCTTCTTATGTTCAGTGTTGTTCTGTTTACAATAGGAGAAGTACTACTCTTCACGATGATGGACATGTTAATTGATCGGATCGCGAAGCCAGAAATGAAAGGTACGTACTTTGGAACGATTGGATTTAACAATTTAGGGAGTGTAATCGCGCCTATCTTCGGTGGTGTACTTTTAGATCATTATGGAGCCCAGAACGGCCTTACGATCTTCCTACCACTTGCTCTAACCACGGCTATAGGACTTCCTTTTCTAATCGTAGCGCACAAAAGGCTTGCTGCTAGAGAGAAGTTATCTCTTGATGTTGACACTAGTGCATAAATGGTTAATTCATTAAACTTAAGGGATATTTTGAAATCACCTACCGTTAGTTAACATATTAATTATTATGTAAACATTTAAAATCCGTCAAACTTTTTCACAATAAGAGCGGGACCGTTTCACTGCAGAACATGCAATCGAGACGGTCTCTTTTTCACAAAAAAATCATGCTAATTGTAAACCCCCTGTATCAAATTCACCTGTTCCTTCACATATTGTCTCAGTTTCAAAGGTTCCATAATCTCTGCTTGTCCAAGTATCCCCCAAACATTCGTACATGCACTTTCATAGTTATACATATTTACAGTAAGGGTTATTTGATCTCCTTCCTCTACCCTATTCATGATCTCCAGCCCGTGTATAGAAGCCACTCGGCTCTTATTCGTTCTAATCAATACTGGGTAGATCTCTTCCTCTTTACAAGCTTGTTTAAATTCCCTCTCCTGCTGCTTCCAGTGCCCTTCTAAAGAGAAGTCCTGAGGGATAGCATACTCTTCCTCTATAAGCTGTGTAGTGGCGATTCTCTCACATTTAAACGTGCGGATTTGTTCGGCGTCTTCACAGTAGGCAATAAGATACCACTCTTCTTTTTTCACAACTAGACCATAGGGCTGTAATTTCCTGTTTGATATGACTCCGTTAATCTTGTGGTACTCAATCCATAGTTTATGAGATCTCCATACGGCAGCTCTAATCGATTCCAGACAAGGGATTTCTAAACGTTCTGACCACCACGGCGTATTATCGAAATAAAACCGCTTTTGTGCCTTCTGGATATCTGTCTGATAGGAAGCGGGTAATGTTTTTTCTAATTTCAGCAAGGTTGTCTTAAGCTTTAATCCGGAATGAGTATGACCGCCAGTATGGATCCCCATTCCAGTTAGATAAAGATTGATTACATCTTCCTCATGAAGCTGACTTAAGTTAACTGTATACCCCTTCATTAAGGAGATGCCACCATTCGGTCCCGGCGTGGATAACAGTGGGATTCCAGCTTCAGCTAGTACATCAATGTCTCTATAGATAGAGCGTACGGAGGTTTCCAAGGCTTGAGCTAGGTCATTGGCCTTCATCTTCCCTCTTGATTCTACTAATAATAAAATTGCGATTAAACGGTGCAAGCGCATGGGGATCCTCCAATTTTTTCTTTTTTAAAGTATACATCATAATTCCTGCCAATCTGTTGTCAACAATAGAAGGTTATGATTAGTTCAATACATAAAGGAGCTGATGCATATGAATATTGGCGTATTGGGAACTGGATTTGGAGCTTATCATGCGCAGTTATGGACAAAAATGGATCGAGTAGACAAATTAATTATCTATGGCAGAAACGAAGCGAAGCTGCAGGAGTTAAAACAGTCTTTAGGCGTTGAAATCACTACTGATATTGACGACATTATGCTTGATACCACCATCGATGTGATTGATATCTGTTTGCCCTCTGCTTTACATAGGCAATATGCTGTCGATGCGCTTAAGAATGGAAAACATGTATTCTGTGAGACACCGGTTTGCTACAATTTAGAAGATGCCTATGCGATGAAGGAAGCCGAACAATTATATGATTCGCGAATCCTCGTCAACCAGTTTATTAAATTCGATCCTGCGTACAAATATCTATATGAAGTAACCAATAAGGAGAAATACGGAAAGCTTTTATCCCTCACCTTAAAAAGAGAAACGCCTCCTTTGTGGGGAGACCTCGGTCTACATGCCATCGCAACCAATCTTATGATTCACGAATTGGATTTTGTGACCTGGATGCTGGGATCTACGGAGCCGCACTCCGTTTGGGGAACCGATGGTGGTAAAAGTGATCAAGCCTTAGTCCGTGTAACTTTTCAACAATCTAATGTATCCGTTGAGATCGTTGTTTCTTCACAGATGCCTACCTCGTATCCTTTTTCCGTGGGTTATGAGGCTTATTTTGAACGAGGCAAGCTTGTCTATCAAGAAAGTGACCACATGAATGGATCAATCGAGAGCACATTAATTGAACTTACCCCTTTAGGTAAACAGGAGCTTTTGTCAGAACCAGCTAATCCCTATGAAAAAAGTTTGGAGCACGCACTCCACTGTCTAGAGAATGGTATTTTATCAGAAATTGAGTTTGACGCTGCCTTGCAAGCAATAGAATTAGCCATTAGGATTGGAAAAAAGCTTGTATAAATGGATCAAGGGGTGTTATATCCTTTTTCATGGGGTTTATTTGTAGGGTGAGTTTACGTATATGATTTATGATAGTGGCTGGGGTGAGTATTGGAATTTGAATTATCTATTGTGAATTTTTCATATGATGAAATTACAGAATTATTGTGAGAATATAGTCTTTTTTAAAAGCTATACTTGGTGCTTGTTCATGAAAGGCTATTATTTCACAAGGCTGCGAAAGGGATTATATGCTTCAAATTTAGGTAGCTAATGATAATTGGAAGCAGAAATACGAATCAGTTAACATAATAATTATTATGTTAACTGATTTCAAGAAGTCGACTCTCCACACGCTTTTACCTCTGTTTTATCGCAAGTGCAAACCTCTCTATCGTCTCTTTGGATAACCCATTTACACTCATGCCCTTCCCTTTTACCATCCGCAGAACCAATCGATCTAATAAAGTGAACTTCTCTTCATAAATCTCATCTCCGAACACTTCTTTTGTAATTGATTGGTCATACAGCTTCTCTGGAAATGAAGATTTCAATTCCTGTGCGGCCTGCTCCCCCTTCGCTCCTGCACAAATAAATAATCCAACGCGCTTCTTACTTAGTTCATTTTGATATTTTGAAGTAAACTCCATCATTTGTTTTTGTATTTTCCCATAATAAATAGATCCACCTAAGATGACCGTATCATATCGCTCTAATTCCGGCTCTTTAGCAAGCATCAAATTGACTACTTCAGTCTCTTCACCCAACTGATTTTTCAATAAATAAGCCGCTTTCTCCGTACATCCATATTTGGAAGTATAAATAATAATTGTCTTCATTCTAATCACTCCCCTTCACGCTCTGATCTTCCTACTGTGTTAAAGGTGTACTTATTTACCTGTTTGCTATAGAAACCATTGAATCCAAATAACAAGAAATGAGTGCTTCGACCTGTTCTTCAGGCAAATCCTTTTCTACAATCAAACGCATAATTAATCCGAATGCAGCACTCCATATCACTTGAGCAGTGAGCTCTATAGAAGATTCCTTATGGAGTTCTTTCGATCCGAACCTAGATAAACATTGGCAGAGCATACCAATCGCTTTACGCTCCTGAGCAGCTCCCTTGAATAGAACAGCTGTGTAACTAAGAACAGCCGGTGTATCGTTCAGCATTACATTACGGTACTCTACACTTGTCGAAAGGGTCATCCTGATCCATTGCTCAAGCGATTGTCTCAAAAGCTTCTCTGGTGGCAGTTCATGCTCCGCCTTGCGCTGTACGGACTGAAGCTCGGTGACCATATCTGTATATTTTTGTTGCAAATATCTCACCACAATTTCATCTTTACCCTGGAAGTAATGATAAATAATTCCCGGTGAATACTCGATTTTCTCTGCAATTTTGCGAATAGAAAGCTTCTCAATACCTTCTTCTGCAATCAACAAAGCCGCGGCCTGTAAAATCCTTTTCTTCATTTTCTCACGTTCACGCATTTGCCGTTGTTCTTTATTCATCTTAATGTCTCCTCATAATTTGAACATCGTTTAATTATTGAACACTGTTAAATATATATAAGTTCTTTTATTATTTTCTATATAGTAAATCACACACAAATCCCGCCCAGTTAATGTAATATCCAGACATAAAAAATCCGCCAGTCCATATAGACTGACGGAGGAACCCTTATTCATGAAGTTAAAGGATTACAGACAAAGAGTTTTAGTGATGATAACCAACAGGATAAACAGAACCAGAATTGCTCCTGTGGAAGTAAATCCACCGTATCCGCCTGCGAATTCGCCCATTTTAACTCCTCCTTTGTAATTGAGTACATCATAAGATATGCTAAATCCCCATCTGTGCTTGGGTGAAATGAACAAAAATAACCCAAACAATCCTGCTGAGATCGTTGGGTTATTAATTTAGTTAACATAATCATAATTATGTTAACTTGATGTGCTTTTAACTTAACTATCATAAGATAACCATTCATTTAGATTGACTTCAATACCATTGTTTTCTTTTCAATTATTAACTCTATTATTATTTAAGGTGTTGAAGTATTGGCTCGGATTGCCTTGAGGCGGATTATAACGCTCTTGAAATTCTCCATTTGTGTACTCCCCAATCACTCTTTGCCAGAAATTACGAGCAGGCGTATTCGCACGTACCTGTGACACCTTCCAATCACCTGGGTACATGTCAAACAACTTATGTGCAGCCCAGGTTCCCACTCCGCTCCGGCGATATTTCTGCATTACAAAAAACTCTGTCATATAAAATTGCCCTTCGGGATTGCGCAGCAACCGTTCTACCAAAGCAAAACCAGCAATATGCTCGTCCACTTTGAACAAATATGCAAATTTATTGTCGCCACTACTCCAAAATGATTCTAATCCCGGATAGGACGGATATATTCCATCTTGGTCAACATCAAGCTCCAGATAACGGGTGAAATCATATAAATAAAACTGCATAAGTTTGCTTATCGTCTGTTTCCGCTCTCTGGGAACCAGCTCCATTCCAAGTTCCATTAGGTGCACCTCTGCCATTTATGTTTACTTCACATCATATAACTTAGTTCCTTTAGGAGCAAGTTCCCCCCTTTTAATTAACTCTGATCAAAGCCCATAGGGGCTAAAACATGATAAGATAGAAGGAAGAAATTATAAGAAAACTATGGAAAAAGGTGAATCACATGAGCGTTCAAAAGAACGATGACCGTAAAAAACTGGATCTAAAGCTACCTCTCATGCCTTGGTTCGTTCAGCAGTTCATTGACTATAAACGTCCTGATCTATCCCCCTCCACCCTCCTGGAGTATATTCGGGACTATGAGTCCTTTTTCGGATGGCTACGTGCCGAAGGTCTCTCTCAAGCCAGCTCCAATACAGAGATCACGCTACTTGAATTAGAAACCCTGCATATGGATAGTATTGTTGGATACCGTCTGCATCTCACAACCCGTGCAGAGGGAACAAATACACGTGTAACCGTATCTCGTAAACTGTCTGCATTACGCTCATTATTTCATTATTTAAGTCAAATCGCTGAGGACGAGAATTTCTATCCTTTGCTTAAACGAAATATTATGGCCAAGGTAGAAGTTAAACGAACGCATAAGCCTAAGGATACCGCTGCTAAATTAAAGGGCAAGATTCTAGAAGATGAGGAACTGCTGGAATTCGTGGGTTATATTTTTGAAGGATATGGACGAGATGTTGAAGGAAACAAGCAGGCTTATTATTCTTTTCAATTAAATCGTGAACGCGACGCCTGTATTGCCAGCTTAATTCTTAATTCTGGCCTCCGGGTATCTGAAGTAGTCAATCTGAACGTGGATGATCTGGATATTAACAACAAGCTACTCTATGTCACTCGAAAAGGGAATAATGATGAAACCTTCAAAACCCCTGTTTATTTTCGTGAACAAGCAAAGGATGATTTAGCTCTTTATCTAAACCTGCGTCAATCTCGTTATAAAACACCAAAGAGGGAAAAAGCATTGTTTATCGCTTTGCCCAACGGACGTCAAGAAGGTAAACGTATGACCAAAAGGGCCATTCAAGAAATGATTATTAAATACGCAAAACGTTTTGGTAAGCCCTATTTAACGGTACATAAGCTTCGTCACTCTTTTGCTACAGACTATTATCTGCAAAATGATATTTATAAAACAAAAGAACAGCTCGGGCATGCTTCCACAGAAACAACCGAAATCTATGCTCACCTCACAGACAAAACGATGTCTGAGGCGATTGAACGTCGTTTGGACAGTTAATTTTTCGCAAAAAGCCGGCCATACCTCCTCCGATTTTTATGGAAAAGGTGTGGCCGGTTCTCTTTTTACATGGTATAGAAAGACTGATCAGATTAGCATTATGTTAGATTATTGGCTTTTATATTGTGAATTTTTCATATGTTGAAATGTTGTAAATAATATCGTTGGCATATTAGTTAATTAGCTATTTCCGTTCTATTATTAATGTTAAAAGTACATTTCATGTTTATCCTATCCGCGAATTTCTCCAGGAAGCTTGATAATAGTTACTTTAGCTCCCGCAGATATTCCATTTTCCGCTGGTGGAACAACTATCAGACAATCGCTATCCTTGATCGTGACCGTCACAGAAGATTCGTCGATAGCTGCTGGAAAAGCATAAAGACTACCATCCCGGATCTCTAATCGTGCTCTAACAAATCGGGTAAAGTTATTTACTCTATTATAATCTGCACCAAGTGTAGCTCTCCATTCAGGCAAGAAGGGTTGTGAGGCGCTTTGCATTAATCTGATAACCGGACGTGCGAACAATTGAAACCCAACGAAACAAGCACCTGGATTACCTGATAGGGCTAACAGCAGCTTTCCCCCTCTAACAGCAGCAGTGGTAACGCTCCCCGGACGCATCGTCACTTTATTAAACAACATATCTCCACTCTGTTCACGTACCAAATCGCCCATAATATCATAATCTCCTACCGATACACCACCCGTTGTGATTACAAAATCATAAGTTTCCAGCGCCATCTGCACTTTACTTCGGGCCAGCTCCAGATCGTCCACAATGGATCCCAGCATCACTGGCTCCCCGCCTGCCTCTTTGACTAAAGCCTCAAGCATCGGTGAGTTGCTGTTTCGAATTTTTCCGGGCTGTAGCGGTTCATGTACCTCTAGCAGCTCTGTTCCTGTCGCAAAGATTGCCACCTTAGGCCGACGATAGACTTTCACTGTATGTATACCAAACGCTGCCAGAACAGCGATATCCCCCGCAGAGATTAATCGTCCCGCTGGCAGCACTAGCTCGCCAGGACTTAACTCCATCCCCATCGGTGTGATATTAGACTTCGCTTCCTGCTTTTTACGAATACCAACGAAAGTCTTTCCATCCTCCACACGTGTCTCCGTTACTTCCAGCATTACTACAGTATCTGCCCCTGACGGAACTTGTGCCCCTGTCATTATTCTTGCTGTTGTTCCCGAAGTAATATCTACAGATTGCACAGCACCACATGGAATATTGTCCACCATTTCTAACCATACGACTTGTCCATTTACACAGAGATTCGTATCCGCTGCGATAATCGCATATCCATCCATGCTTGAACGGTTAAACGCTGGGAAAGGATGCGGAGCAATTACTTCCTCAGCTAAATAGCGACCACAACACTCATTCAACGGGACCTTCTGTGGCTCTAACGGATTAGCGAATTTGATTATTTTAGCTTGTGCCTCTTTTACTTGAAGTGCTCTGCGCTGAAATTTATGATCCTCCATACAAATGCCTCCGCTCTAAATCGTCCATTTTTCAGTATAATAGGTACTATTTTAACATGAGACATCCTGAAGATAAATGAATTGCGGAAACGGCAAAATCCTTTACCTATTTCAACTACAAAATTGCACAAAAAAAGATGCGATCACAAGATCACATCTTCTACGATTCATTTCTAGGATGCTCTAATTACCTTCACATCACCAGGAATTACTTTTTCTCCTTCATAAAGCATGAACCGTCCATGTTGCCATTCCACACGCAGAAGCCGAGAATCGTCTGACTGATATTGCCATACATGCTGTTCTCCACCATTCATAAAAGGGGTTTGACCAGCAACAGCAACATATCCTTCATACTCTTCCTCCAGAAAAAATGTATAATCATCCAGTTCAAGAGTTGTTGGAACTTCAGCAGGATTATCTAAGCGCCCATCGATAGGTTTATACAAACCATATTGTAGCTGTTCCCGCTCCTCAATATGCAAATAGGCAATTTGACTACCATCTCTTAACGTCAGTACTACTGCGTTTCGTCCACGATTATGAGTCCTGCCGGTTACCTCGTAGGTAACGAGTGATACTTCACAGATGTCTCCGGGAGACAAATTAAGCATACTTTTCTGTACTTCCTGAGTCACTGGTTTGGAGAAAAGATTACCTATACGTTTCCATATACTCAATTTGATCATTCCCCCTACATAAATGCAGAAATAATTAAAGCTCCCGTAATTTGCAGTGAGCCTGATAATAAGCCGTATCCAATTTTGCCAAGCTGTGTCCCATGATCCAGGTCCAGATTCCCCCATTTAGCTAAGAGAAGACGGACCGTTCTTTCCAATATAAGCAAAAGAAAAAAAGATACAATCGAGACCAACAAAGCATCTGGCAAACTGTTAGATGCAGCTATCGATGACGATAAAATGAATGCCTGTGCTAATAGCTTCATCACAAAACGTGTAGTAACTGCCATATTTCCAGCCTTTAACTCTTCTAGATCATTGTATCGAGTGAAAAGTGAATCCACAAACATTAGCACAAACAGTAACACCGCACCGCTCACCGTCCACACGACCATGGACACCAGGATATGGAAATCCATTCAAATAGCCCCCGCTTATTCATTTTGCATGCCTGTCATAAGCATAGATAAAGCGAAGTGGAAACGATATTCCTGTCTCCCCTTCGCCTGTGAACATCAGCCGTGAATCGGCTAAGATCAAATGTTATTGCTTCTCATATTGTTTCATCAGAGCAGCCAATTCATCTTCTACTGCTTGATCTTTGTTCAGCTTCTCGAACTCATCATCAAGTGATTTGTTGCCCGAGCTCATTTCGTTGCTGGCTTCTGCTTGAGCTTCTGCTTGCAGCATTTTTTCTTCCATACGCTTCAGACCAGCAGATGCGGAATCAGAGCTGAAGCCGCTCATCGCTTTATTAATTTCAGTTTGAGCTTTGGCAGCATTATAACGAGCAACCAAGCTTTCGCGTTTGTTCTTCATTTGAGTAAGTTGCTTGCGCATTTCGTCAAGCTTCCCACGAAGATTATCCGCAGAGGCTTTGTTCTGATCGAAGCTAGCTTTGTATTCTACCAATTTAGCTTCAGCAGCCTTTTTCTCTTCCAGAGCACGGCGAGCGAGATCAACGTTTCCAGCTTGAGCTGCAGCATGTGCCTGTTGTGTACGTTTGTTAACAAGCGCTTCCTGTTCTTCATACAGCTGCTTGAATTTCTTTTCAATAGCAATTTGAGCCGCTACCGCTTTTTCTGCATCTTCCAAATCTTCGGTCATATCACGAATGTACTGATCCGTCATTTTAATTGGATCTTCTGCTTTGTCAATAATCGCATTCACATTAGACATCGTTAAATCGCGCAATCTTTTAAATATAGACATGGTTTCATTCCTCCAAAAGATAATTTAAAAACTCACTTGATATCTTTTACGCAGAATTGCCAATCCCGTTTCAAATTTGTTGCGCTAAATATTGATTAACTTTATTATTTACAATTTCTACGACTTCCATAATGCCTTCTTTCGTGATCTCGTCGTAATGAATGCCCATAACAACTGTGACCGTCTTGTTCAGCGCCTCCGCTACCTTGACCGCAATTGATTCGCTTATCGTGTGCTCTTTATGGTGAGGAACCGCAGAGGTTTGCACCTCAACCTGATCTCCATTTAGATAAGCCGTACTTGACGCTCCGATATGATGAACGCCACCACAAATTACGAGCAAGAGATCACGTCCGACAGCCGTCGCCGTCAGCTCAATATCATCAGGATTAATCTTGTTAGAAGCCAATAGTATCTCCTCACTACTCTACTTTATATAATGCCACGTATTTCATCCAAGGATTGAATATTTTCTTGCACCATGAATTGCTCAAGCTCTTCAACAAGCTGACTACCCGCTCTTAAATTCATGAAATTGTAGGTTCCCACCTGAATTACCGAAGCACCTGCCATAATAAATTCAATAATATCAGTAGCTGTGGTGATGCCCCCCATTCCGATCACCGGAATAGATATGTTCTGAGCAACCTGATGCACCATGCGCAAAGCCACTGGCTTAATTGCTGGTCCGGACAGTCCGGCATACAAGTTATTAAACACACTGCTTCTCCGTCTCACATCAATCTTCATACCGGAAATAGTGTTAATCAGAGAGACGGCATCTGCTCCCTCTTCCTCACACATTTGCGCCATTTCAACGATATTCTCAGCACCTGGAGACAGCTTTACCGCAAGTGGCAGCTTAGTAGCACGTCTAACAGCTTGTACTACTTTTTGAGCTTCAGAAGTCTTGATCCCAAATGCGATTCCACCCTCTTTTACATTTGGACAGGAAATATTCAACTCAATCATATCAACAGCTGTTTTACCTAAGCTTGATCGCAGATCAGCATCACGTTGGATCATTTCTGCTCCAAGTACGTAATCTTCAAGCGTCCCGCCCCCAAGATTCACCAAACGAGCGGTATCGAGTGTTTCCCAATAAGGGCATTCTTTTTCCAAGAACGCGGCTACACCAGGATTCTCCAATCCTACACTATTCAGCATACCAGAGGCTGTCTCATATACTCGAGTGCCAGGATTACCTGCTTTTGGATGGAGGGTGAGCCCTTTGCCTGAGATTCCACCTAGTAAAGATACATCATACAGCTTTCCGTACTCACGACCAAAGCCGAATGTGCCTGAAGCCATTACAATCGGATTCTTAAAATGCACGCCTGCAATTGTTGTGCTCATCTTAGTCATGGAAAATCACCTCCTCTGAAAGGAACACAGGTCCGTCTGCACAGGCTTTTCGTTGTCCATCACGACATGAAACACTGCAGACAAGACAAGCACCAATACCGCAAGCCATTCGGTTCTCTAGAGAGAGGTAAACTTTTGTTTTGCTGCCTGCCTCTTCAGCTGCTATGCCTTTAAGCTGTGCAGCTTTAAGCATTGGGTGCGGACCGCAGACAAAAATATGATCATATTGACTAAAGTCTACACGATCCAAAATAAATCCGCCTACATCTACTGTAAGCTCGGCAGCCAATGGACGAAAGGCTTCTGTCCGATAAGCCTCCCGACTAAATCCTAGAAAGACATCACAACCGGGGAGCTGCTTTGCACAATAATATAGCGGCGCTATTCCGATCCCACCACCGATAAGTGCAACCTTCCCTTCTACCAGCGGGAATCCCGTACCAAAAGGTCCTTCAAGCTCCACAGAATCACCAGGAGTCAAACGAGAAAATATCTCTGTACCTTCCCCTACTACGTGATATAAAAATTCAATACTATCTTCGTTCACTTCATGTATACTTAACGGTCTGGAAAGGATGGGATAAGCTCCCCATGCCCGTAACATGTAGAATTGACCCATTTTACCGCCACTATTCGTTTCAACCTTAAGGTGGTACACTCCGTCTGTTAGCCTATCGTTACTTAAAACCATCCCCACGTTATCAAGCTCCTTCAAATTTTATCTTTATTAAGATTGCCTTAGAAGGAACATAAAATCTGTGACAAACTTCACATTCAAAGCGAGCTATCCTTTTTTCCAGATCCCACGTTCATAAGGTTTGGGTACGTTATGCACGCCTCCAAGCGCTTCTTCCGCATGTAAAGCCCAATAGGGATCACTTAACATCCCACGGCCAACTGCTACCAGCTCCGCCCGTTCTTCCGCGACAATGGACTGTGCCTCAGGATAAGATTCAAGCCGCCCTACTGCAATTACTGGCACCTGTAATTCACTGCGGATAAACTCTGCCAGATCCACTTGATAAGCAGGTCCGGCATTGGGCCCGCCATTTGAACCTATTGGACCTTCCCCACCTGAAGAAACATGGAACATATCCACACCAGCATTCTTATACCGGCGGCAAATATCCAGGGCATAATTAGCATCATATCCGCCCTCTACATATTCCTTAGCAGATATTCTCATAATCAATGGCATGTCCACAGGAACTACTTCTCGGACAGCTTTAACTACTTGTTCTCCGAACAGCGCAGGATCTTGGCCATATTCATCTTTTCTGATATTGGTCAATGGTGAATGAAACTGGTGAATTAAATAACCGTGTGCACCATGAATTTCAACCGTATCAAATCCTGCCTCCACAGCTCTGCGCGCACCTTCACGAAAAGCTTCGATCAACTCTAAAATCCCATCCTTAGAAAGAGCCTGTGGCGTTTTAGATTTAGAATCAAAAGGAATTGCTGATGGAGCTACTGGCGGCTCTGCATCCACGGCTTTCCGTCCAGCATGTCCTAATTGAACTGCGATTTTTGATCCATAGGCATGTACACCATCTGTGATTCTACGATAAGCATCAATTTGTGAATCACTCCAAATTCCTGTATCTCGATTAGTGATTCTACCGTCTGGATGTACGCCAGTCATTTCCACGATAATAAATCCTGTACCACCAATAGCACGGCTTACATAATGAACATAATGCCAATCATTAGGGATACCATCCTCTTTATCCACCGAATACTGGCACATAGGTGGCATAACAATACGATTCTTCAGCGATAACCCCTTCAATTCATACGGTGCAAACAAATCAGACATTCATGTCTCCATCCTTCCGTAATCTATAATTGGCTCGGGAATTCCCCGTTCTATTAGTATACACGCATTAGTAACTCCAAGAAATCTTAACTCAAACTGTATGGTTAGCAGCATAAATCTACCCATCTATGGAGATAACAATTAAGAATATGACGGTGATCAGGTAGTAAAGGAGGCAGAGGGGATGTATTTTCAACGGAGAGGTCAGAAACTGCTTGTAATATTAGGAACAATCATAACTATGCTATTCCCAACCTATTCTTCAGAGGTTGCGTCAGCGCCTGTGCAGAGTCAGAAAACTCCGCAAGAACAAACACAAAGCGCACCCGTTTCAGACGAAGATAAGGCAATTTCAGCAGGTAGCGCTGCTACAAATAGTTCGACGCTTAACAACAATAAGAACACAAAAGGTCTGACGTTAAGTCAGCTATTACACAAATATCCAGAAACTTTTAAGACAAGTGGACCTCGGAATAAAGTTATCGCACTTACTTTTGATGATGTTCCTGATCCAAGATTTACCCCCCAATTGCTAAACATCCTAAAAAAATATCATGTCAAGGCAACCTTCTTTGTGGTGGGAAGTAGAGCAAAAAAACATCCAGCGTTGGTAAAAAGGATGATTAGAGAAGGTCATGCGATTGGTAATCACTCGTATAACCACCCTCAGTTTGTGAAATTAGAGATGAATGATTTTCGGACACAAATCATTAAGACCGAAAATATTATACAGACCTTGGCGGGATATAAACCTCGTCTAATTCGCCCACCCTATGGGGACATCAGTGAACAACAGTTAAAGTGGGCAAAAAATCATGGCTACACGCTGGTGAATTGGAATGTGGACTCTTTGGACTGGAAGGGACTTTCCAAAAACCAAGTTAGAAATAACATTCTAGCTCATATTGGAAGAGGAGCGATTATTCTTCAACACGGTGGAGGCGGTCCTGGTAGTCAACTACAAGGAACGATTCAAGCCTTGCCTGAAGTAATCACTATTATGCGCAAACGGGGTTATACATTCGTTACTGTTCCTCAATTACTACAGGTGTCCAAAAGTAAATAAAGAATCCCCACAAACATAGACTTAATGATATTTTCTAAAAAAAACGGAGGCAGCCGCTAAGGACTCCCTCCGTTTCCTATTTATCTTTTTTAGAACTTTTCATATCTCTTTTTTATCTATATAAGTCTTTCTATTTTTATCTCTCTATTTAACAATGTATAATTGTACATATTGATAACCAAAAGATGATACAAAGCTTTGGCTACCAGGGATAAAGATATCTATACGATTACCCTTTATAGCACCACCCACATCTGTTGCCGTAGCTAAGAAAGCATCTTTAGGCAATCCATCATGTGAATGACCTGTTACCAACACTTTGGTACCGAGTGGAATCACATTTGGATCAACTGCAATAGTACCAAGCTTGAGAGGATTTCCGAAATAATCTACAGCACCCCATCCGCCGTTCTCACTGCTTGCTGAAGAATATGCTGATGCTTTAACTTGAATCGTTTTGTCATAATTAAAGGTCTTACCCCATGCTTCAACTGTTTTGGTCCCTGAGTTTACATTCAGATTTGGTGTAATCACTGGTGAATTGTCAGTTGTAGTTGTAGTTGTGGTTACGGACTCAGCCTGCATTTTACTAGGTATCGTAATCTCAAGACCTTCGTAAATATTAAGTGCTGCAACGTTTGGGTTTGCTTTCATTAATTCATTCATACCTACATTGTATTGCTTGGATAAAGTATAAAAAGTATTGCCTTCTTTAGCGATATGAACGCTGTCTGCATGTGCTGGTACAGCATGCAACAATGCACTGATTCCCATTACTGCAGCAAGGGCTTTAATTGTTCTAAATTTGTTCTTCACAATTGCCTCCTCATTAGATGGGCGTGAACGGTATGACTTCCGTATACGCTCGTGTACATTTTGAGTACCTATGTACATCCCGTGTGATTTCATGGTGTGTTGTGGTCTTTTGTAAAACTGACAGGACTTAATATATCACAATTTTGTAACCTGTGCCTATGTAATTGTTACCATTACGAAATATCAAGTTTCAATTTTGTCATCTTTTCAGATTTCAGTTAACATATTTTTTGTTATGTAAACTTCTTATAAAGATTCATGACACTTTTTCGAAAAATATCATATAAATTTCCCGAAGATTTTACATAGCGTTAACATTTCATGCTTTATCCAATAGTAGAATGATAGAATATGATAAATAGATTAGATATAGATAACGAATCATATTTGGAGGTCTCATGAATACAGAAGAGAATAAAAACAACCAAAGCAGTCCAGCCACTGCTTACCTCAATAGAGATTTGAGCTGGATCGAGTTTAACCGACGCGTGCTTAAAGAAGCGCAAGACCCAGATAACCCGCTTATGGAACGCGCTAGATTTCTGGCTATTGTCTCAAGTAATCTGGACGAATTTATAAGTGTTCGAGTAGCAGGAATTCAAGATCAAATCCGGGCGGGGTATACGAAAAAAGATTTCACTGGCTACACCCCTTCCGGGTTATATAAACGTCTCATTAAGAGAGTTACCAAAATTGTTGCCGATCAATACCGGATTTTCCGTGATATTTCACGGAGCTTGCATAAAGAAGGAATCGTTTTTGTGGATTATGAGGATCTCACTCATGCACAGGAACAGTCCATAGAACAATATTACCGGGATATTATCTATCCTGTACTTACACCAATGGCTGTTGACCAGAGTCGACCGTTTCCACTCGTGCATAGCCAATTCATCTATTTAGCAGTAGTTCTTACTCGTAAGAATGGCCTTGAAGAGGAGCCTTTTTTTGCAATTCTGCAAATTCCATCAAATCTGCCGAGATGTATCCCTCTTCCGCACCGATCAAACAGCAAGAAACGGCAGTTCGTATTTATAGAGGATGTCATTCGTCATCACATTCAAACATTGTTTAGTGGTTACGAGCCTGTTGCTGTTAGTGAATTTCGTTTGACCCGCAACTCTGATCTCACGATCGACGAAGAAGGGGCCGAGGATCTTCTAGAGGAGATTGAAAAAGAGCTTCGCAAGCGTCGTCGCGGTGTCCCAGCAAGACTTGAAGTACAAAAAGGCATTCATCCTTATGCTTTGGAACAGCTGCAAGCTGAGTTTGAACTGGAGGACTTCGTATTCGAAATTGAAGGTCCACTAGATCTAAGTTTCCTTCGTAATTTCGCTGGAAGTATTAAAGGCTTTGGTTACTTAAACTATCCAAGTATCGAGCCCGTCTACCCTGCTGAATTTGAAGAAAATGAGGATTTCTTTGAGGTATTGCGTGAGCGGGATGTCCTAGTCTACCACCCTTACGAATCCTTTGACGCGATGACGGACTTTATCATTCAAGCCTCAGAGGATGAACAGGTGATGGCCATTAAGATGACTTTGTACCGGGTTAGTGGAAACTCTCCGCTGATCACTGCACTCGCTAATGCTGCTGAATCCGGGAAACAGGTAACTGTGGTTGTAGAGTTAAAGGCCAGGTTTGATGAGGAACGTAACATCGCTTGGGCTCGCCAACTCGAAAAATCCGGATGTCATGTCGTTTATGGTTTAGTTGGACTCAAAACGCATGCCAAAGTTACTTTGATCGTCCGTCAGGAAGGTCAAGAATTACGTCGCTACGTGCATGTAGGCACAGGAAACTACAATGACAGTACCGCCAAAGTATATACGGATCTCAGTCTATTTACCGCTCAAAGCGATATTGGACTCGATGCTTCTGAGCTATTTAATCAAATGACTGGCTATTCCGCCAATTTTGACTGGAACTCCTTTATTGTTGCTCCGACGAATATGAGTCTTTCCTTACAAAAGCTGATGCACCGTGAAGCGGAGCATGCTGCAGCTGGTAGACCTGCACGTATCATTGCCAAAATGAACTCTCTTTCCAATCAACAAGTCATTGACGATTTATATGGTGCTGCACAGGCCGGTGTATCGATCGATTTAATCGTTCGGGGAGTTTGTTGTCTTCGTCCAGGGATTGAAGGCTTGAGCGAGAACATTACGGTTCGCAGTATTGTCGACCGCTTTCTGGAGCATTCAAGAATTTACTATTTTGAAAATGGTGGAAAGCCTGAGGTTTATTTATCCAGTGCAGACTGGATGACAAGAAACCTAACCCGCCGGATTGAGCTGATGTGCCCAGTCAAAGACAGCAATATTCGTAAACAGATAGTTAAGATTCTTGAACTATCCCTTAAAGATAATGTGAAGGCCAGCTTCTTACAGCCTAACGGATATTACGAGCAACCAGACGACAAAAAGGCCCCTTTCCGGAGCCAGTTCGCAGCTATGGATGTTACACGTTGGAAGGGAACCCGAGTTTTACCTTTACCGCCCAAGCATTCTTAAATGCTTTTAAGGCGTTCTCAATGTCCTCTAGACCGATCAGAAGTGCTGAGGCGCCCTCAAGGTCCAGATGAAGTGAATTGCCGTGTAGATTAGCTTTCAAGCCACTTACAATCCCGATCTCGGTGCTGTCCAGTGCAATACTTAGCTGAACAAGCGATCCGAGCTTATGAATCCACTCTTCGTCGGAAGGCAGTAAAATGTCCTTATACATTTGGGACAGTTTCTGCTTCCGGCTTTTTGTGCTATACGAGGCAATCATCGCGCATAAGATAAGCTGACGGTGTGTTAGCCCACGAATCGGTGAATTCATTAGCCAATACAGGGTATGACGTTTGGATTGATAATAGTTAATGTTAGATCCCGTGCGATGCAGCATGATGGATACATAAATCAACATCTCATGTTCAGCTTTATTCTCCTCATCCTTGAATGCATCAAACAGACTTAGCGCAAGCTTGTTGATATGATCCAAATACCGTTTAGAGGTACGAATATCAAACCGAATGATCGTATTTAAACTGTATTCAAGCGCACTGTCTCGCACCGGTTGCTCCGGCTTCAGTAGATCATGAAGCATGCCTTCTCTGAGCCCTTCACCGCTGATTACAGCCTGGCTAGCACCAATATACTGATATACCGTATGGAAAATAATTAACCCGGATACAATGATATCTGCTCGGCTCTTAGACAGCCCATCTAAATCTTTACGTTTATCGTAAGGCATTGAAGGTAATGTGTTCATAAAATGCTCAATCGTCTCACTAGCCATGGTGTAACCATGCGAGTTAGGTAATGAGTATGCTCTCGTTTTTTGATCCAGCTTGCCTAACGAACGCACCGTCCCTCCCAGTCCAAACAACGGAAGACCCGCTGTTGCGTTAAGCCAATCATGTTCTACCAATCTCCCCAGAACAAAAGTCTCCAGCTTGTGAATCTGATCTCCGTTCCAGTTACCGCCTTGTCCAAACATCAGGTTTGTATTCACCGCTCCAAATGGAAATGAAATGCTATGTTGATAACGGCGTCCGCGAAAAAGTGTGATTTCAGTACTGCCGCCACCAATATCTATGACATAACCATCCTCAACATTAAAAGCGTTTATGACACCTAAAAAGCCAAAGTAAGCCTCCTGATGACCACTAATAACCTCTATTGGAATCGCAGAAGCTTCTGACAAGAAAGTAATAATTTCATTAGAGTTAGCTGCGTTTCTGATTGCCGCTGTAGCACCCGCACGTATAGTCTCCACTTCAAAAGCTTTGCAGATCTCCTTAAACTGACGCAAGACAGGAATAATGGTCTCCATATCCTTCTGCTCCAGTCGACCTTCCTTCGTAATCTTCTCACTAAGACGTGCAGAGTACTTACACTCCTTGATGATCTTATAGCCTCCCTCCGGCGTTGTATCATAGATTACAAGACGAATGGAGTTAGAACCAATATCGATAATGCCTATCCGGCGCAGATCATCTCTCATTATGTATGTACTCCTTTTCAAGTTGATTGACCATCTATTATACATGGTTTACATAAATAAATGAACTCAGTCCATTATATCCTCAATTAACGCAACTGTTAAAAAAATAAAGCGGCGCCCGGATAACTTGTCCGAGTGCCGCTTTATTTTAACTTATTATAACACTTTACTTAAAAAATCCTGCGTACGTGCATGTTGAGGATTCCCGAAGACTTGTGCCGGTGTACCCTGCTCTACAATGACGCCGCCATCCATAAATAGAATACGGTCGCCCACTTCGCGGGCAAAGCCCATCTCATGCGTAACTATGACCATTGTCATCCCATCTTCTGCAAGCTTCTTCATAACCTCCAGCACCTCACCGACCATCTCTGGGTCAAGTGCTGAGGTTGGCTCGTCAAAGAGCATCACATGGGGCTGCATCGCCAGCGCACGGGCAATCGCGATCCGCTGCTTCTGTCCTCCGGAAAGCTGAGCTGGATAAGCATCCTTCTTATCTTCCAGTCCTACAGTCTTCAGTAACTCCATTGCAAATTTGTCTGCTTCAGCCTGCTGCTGCTTTCTCACCTTAATGGGTGCGAGAGTAATATTTTGCAGAATTGTTTTATGAGGAAAGAGGTTAAACTGCTGAAATACCATCCCCATCTTCTCACGTGTGACATTAATATCGTGTTTTTTCGAGGTAATCGATTCACCTTCAAACGTGATTTCGCCACCTGTTGGCTGCTCCAGTAGATTTAAACAACGCAGAAAGGTACTTTTACCCGATCCACTCGGTCCGATCACAACGACGACCTCACCCTTATGAATCTCCAAGTCAATCCCTTTGAGAATTTCCAGCTTCCCATAATTTTTTTGCAAGTTCTTAACGGCGATCATCGGTATTCAGCCTCCTTTCCAATCTGCCAAGGATCTTGGATAGCGTAAATGTCAGTACAAAGTACATAAATGCGATTATTACCAGTGGTGTCATACCATCGTATGAAATCGTTGTAACCGTACGGGCTTGAAACATCAAATCCGTAACGCCGATAAAAGAAATAATCGATGATTCCTTGATAATGGTGATGAATTCATTTCCGATTGCCGGAAGAACACTTTTCAGTGCCTGAGGGAGAATAATATGACGCATAGTCATCCCTTGCTTCATTCCAAGCGAACGGGCTGCCTCCATTTGTCCGCGATCTACCCCCTGTATCCCAGCACGGAAAATCTCTGCAAGGTAAGCAGAACTGTTAATGGATAAAGTGATTGCCCCCGACTGAATCGGTGTAAACTCAATACCGAACGTAGCCAATCCATAGTGGATTAGGAAAAGTTGTACAAGCATAGGCGTGCCACGAAGGAATTCTACCCAGGCTGTTGCCAAGAAGCGAAGCACACCCCATTTGGACATACGCAGCAATGAAACGATAATTCCTAGAATAAAACCAAAGAAGACACCCAGAACGGCAAGTAACAAAGTATACTGCAAACCGGTCAGGAAAAAATCACGATAATCATAAGCCATTTTAAATAAAGTAATATCCATAACCTATCCTCCCATCTCCAAAAAAATAGAAAATAGCTATTGCCGCTATTTTCTGTATACACATACAATTTACTTTAGCAGACTTAAAAAATATCCGTTGTTTCTTTACTTCGTGCTATCTGCAAGCTCACTAGCTGCCGTCACATACTCATCAATTTTACCTTCAGAGTTTAAACGTGTCAGTGTGCTGTTTACTTGATCCAAAAGCTCTTTATTGCCTTTCTTAATACCAATTGCATAACCATCGTCTTCAACTTCCGGCTTAGCATCAGTAATTACAAGACCAGGAACATTCTTAACGAATGATTTGGCGACAGGTCCTTCAATGATAGCAGTATCTACACGATTAGATTGCAATTGTAGAACGATTTCGGAGATTTTACCAAGAGAAGTGATCTTAGCTCCCTCTATCCCTTTAGCGATTTCTTCTTGAATCGATCCAGTCTGCACACCAATTTTTGTACCTTTTACAGCGTCCATAGTGGCGTATTTATCTTTATCTGCTTCGCGCACAACAATGGCTTGTTCAGCTTTGTAATAAATGTCTGAAAGGTCAACTGCCTTTTTACGTTCTTCAGTTGGGCTCAGTCCAGAAATTACAATATCTACTCTTCCGCTGGACAATTCGTTTAGCAGTGAATCGAATGGCAAGTCCTTAATTACAAGTTCAGCGCCCATATCAGCAGCAATTTCCTTAGCAATATCGATATCGAAGCCCACGATAGTATCTTTACCGTCTACTACTTTATGGAATTCGTATGGAGGAAAATCAGCACTTGTTCCCATTGTAAGCTTCTTAGTAGCCCCACCGGAATTAGCATTACCAGTTGCAGCGGTATCATTATCATTTTTATTTTGACCGCAGCCTGATAACAGACCTACCGCTAATATCATACCTAAACCAAGTTTACCCCATTTGTTCATTTCTATATCTCCCCTATTCTTATGAAAAAAATCCAAGTTGTCTCTTTGACCGACTTATTATAAATCAGAACGCATGAATATGCAAAGGCATAATTGTGACAATAACTTCCTTTTATTGGGTTTCAAAGCAAATGATTCATTGTTCAGAAAATAATTATTCAACATTTATTCAAATTTTATATAATTTTATACATTTTTACTATTCCCTAACTTAACCAAATCATGCGGCTAGATTTCCCTTTTTCCCATAAAAAAGAGTACTCCTGAAGTATGAGCCAAACTTCAAGAGTACTCCTTATTAAACTGTTAGAGATTAGGATAAACCTTTAATCCGTAATTTCATTATAAATATCAATGTACTGCTGAGCGGATACATTCCAGCTGTAATCGCCAGCGAACGCGTTTTTCGTAATCTTTTTCCAGTGTTCAGGCTGCTTATATAAAGAGATCGCTCGGCGAAGCGTAAACATCATATCGTGGGCGTTGTAGTTGCTAAACGTGAAGCCATTACCTTCACCGGATTCTTCATTGTAGGCTTGGACAGTGTCATTTAAACCACCCGTTTCCCGCACTACTGGTATGCTTCCGTAGCGCAATGCGAGAAGTTGACTGATCCCGCAAGGTTCAAACTTGGAAGGCATGAGAAAGATATCGCTAGCGGCATATATTTTGCGTGAGAGTGCATCATTAAACAGGATTTGTGAAGATAACTTTGTTGGATAACGCCAAGTTGCCTCCTTGAACCAACGCTCATAGGACTCATCCCCCGTTCCCAGCAGAACAAATTGAATGTCATCATTATAGAGTAGCTCATCCAATACTCGAGTAAGCAGATCTAAGCCTTTGGAATCCACAAGACGAGTAACCATGGCAACCATAGGGATATTAGCATCCACAGGTAATCCTAATTCCTCTTGCAGGGCTAGCTTGTTCTCCGTTTTCTTAGCCAGATTAGAACGATAACGTGTAACAAGACTTGTATCTGTTGCAGGGTTATAACTTTTCGTATCAATCCCATTCACAATACCGCTTAACACATCCGCTCTCGCATTTAACAATCCATCCAGCCCATAACCATAATATGGGGTCCGGATTTCTTCTGAGTAGGTTGGACTAACTGTGGTGACACGATCGCTGTATACAATGCCACCTTTTAAGAAATTCACATTCCCGTAATACTCCACGCCTCCAAAATAACTGCTGTCGAGACCTAATAGCTCCCCAAGCACCTCATAAGGAAACACTCCCTGATACAACAGGTTATGTATAGTAAATACACTTCGCATTTCGCTGTAAAATGGATTGTGTCGATAATGTCCCTGAAGCAGCATTGGGATCACAGCCGCATGCCAATCATGGCAATGCAAGACATCAGGCTGAAAATCAATAGCCGGTAGGCACTCCAGCACCGCACGATTATAAAACGCGAAGCGTTCACCATCATCCATATATCCGTAAATTCCGTCCCGCCCAAAATAGTACTCATTGTCGATAAAGTATACCGGAATACCGTCATAAACCATATGTTCGATCCCACAGTATTGATTACGCCAGCCGATTGGCACATAAACTTCCGTTAAATGTTCCATTTTCGAAGTAAACTTTTCAGGAATCCCACGATATTTAGGCAAAATCACTCGTACATCCACCCCGGCACCCTTCAGCGCTTTAGGTAATGCCCCAATGACATCGGCCAGGCCACCCGTTTTGATAAATGGATGAGCTTCAGCTGCGGCAAATAAAACTTTCATGATTATTTCCCCCTTTAAAGTGTACGGATTCTCTATACTTGCTTTGAACTATTACTCATTTGCCTCTTTACTCTTACCCACTCGTGCTGTTTTCTTAAACACTAGGAAGCTAAGAGGCGGTAATGTTAGCTCTATGCTGTTCACCTGATTATGCCATTCCAGCTTTTTACTCTTCTGAGGTGCATTGTGTATACCCGAGCCTCCGAATGCTACACCTTCCGAGCTAAAGATTTCTTCATAAGTCCCTTGACGTGGGACACCTATACGATACTGTTGACGCTGGGCAGGTTGAAAATTGATGATAAACAGTAAGGTATCTCCAGGCTTCTTACCTTTACGCATATATGAAATTACGCTTTGCTCATTGTCATCTGCATCAATCCATTGATAACCCTCTTGAGAATGGTCAAGCTCCCACAGAGCTTTCTCCGAGCGATACAATTTATTAAGAGCAGCAGTATAGGCTAGCATGCCGCGATGGCTCTCATAGTCCAGCAGCAGCCAATCCAGCTGTTCCTGATCCTTCCATTCGATAAATTGACCAAATTCTCCTCCCATAAACAGGAGTTTCTTTCCGGGATGGGATATTTGATAACCAAGCAGCTGCCTAAGTCCTGCGAACTTTTGTTCATAAGAACCCGGCATTTTGTCGAGCAACGACTTCTTACCATGTACAACCTCATCATGCGATAGCGGTAATGCATAATTTTCGGCATAAGCATAACATATTGGGAAAGTTAATAAATTATGATGATATGGACGCCCCCAGAAATCATGTTCTATGTAGCCCAATGTATCATTCATCCATCCCATATTCCATTTGTAATTGAAACCTAGGCCACCTTCATGAGCGGGTGCAGTAACTCCCGGCCAAGCACTGGATTCTTCTGCCATCATCAATGCTTTAGGAAAATACTGAAATATCGCTTTATTCAGGTTCTGAATAAACTTAATGGCCTCTAAATTCTCAAGACCACCATTCACATTCCGCCGATATTGATGAGCCTGCTTTTCAAAATCGAGACGAAGCATGCTGGTAACCGCATCTACACGCATTCCGTCAATATGATAATACTCAAACCAAAAGAGAGCGTTTGAGATGAGAAACGAAGAAATCTCTGGCTTGCTGAAATCAAAGGAAAGAGTTCCCCAGCCTGGTTTTTCCGCCAACATCGGATCTGCATATTCATAAAGCGGTGAACCATCAAACATTCTTAAACCGTGAGCATCCTTTGCAAAATGAGCCGGAACCCAATCCAGAATCACACCTATTCCAGCTTGATGCAGATGATCGATTAAATACATCAACTCGTGGGGTTCACCATATCGACTCGTCGCCGCGAAATACCCCGTTCCTTGATAGCCCCAAGATAAATCGTATGGATGCTCCGCCAGCGGCATAAACTCAACATGGGTATAGCCCATTTCCACCAAATAAGGAATTAATAATTCACTCATTTCTTTATAGCTGTAAAATTCTCCGTCTTCTTTTTGACGCCAAGTTCCAAAATGCATCTCATAAATGTTCATCGGTTGATGATATGGAGTTTTACTCTTTCTCCGCCATACCGCATCCCCCCATCGGTAACCACTGAGATCCGTAACAACGGATGCAGTCGCCGGGCGAACCTCAGCTTTGAAGGCAAATGGATCAGCTTTAAGGAAGCTTGAGCCATCACTGGCAACAATCCTGTATTTGTAAAAAGTTCCCGGCTCTATTCCCGGAAAAAAACGACTCCAAAATCCTGAATCGGGTATCTTATATAACGAGTCCATGTCCTGTGTTCCATCCCAGCCGTTATGATCACCAGCTAGTCCTACATATGTCGCATGAGGAGCCCACACGGTAAAGCGCACGCCCGTAACGCCTTCTTCAGCGGCAGTGTGCGCACCCAGCATAGAATAGCTGCGATAATTGGTGCCCTCATGGAACAAATAAATATCAGCAGCTGACGGAAGGGTATCGATTGTTGCTATTTCAGCCAATTCTACACCACCTTTTTTGAATGCTTGTACCTATTACATTAACCGAATATTACCATTTTGAAAATGATTTGATGTGAAAACAAAAGATTTTCTGATAAAGAAATATTAATTGTAATTTTTCTTTTTACACAGCAATATACTTCACCTATGTCGTTTCAAGTGCTTGTCGTAAGTTTATATTACAAGCATTGACAAAATAATGGGAGGGATAACAAATGAATAACAAAAAAGATTGTATCGCCATGCTCTTGGCAGGAGGGGAAGGCCGTAGATTGGCTCCCTTAACTTCCAGTATGGCTAAGCCTGCAGTCCCTTTCGGTGGACAGTACAAAATTATTGATTTCCCACTAAGTAATTGTGTAAATTCCAAAATTGATACAGTAGGTGTCCTGACACAGTATGAAGCTGAATCCTTGCATGATCACATCGGAGAAGGTGAACCTTGGGGCTTACATAGTCAAAAGGACAAAGGCGTCACCCTGCTTCCTTCCGGTGTTGAAGGCAGAGATAGCTATACAGGAACTGCTGATGCGATTTATAAGAACATTGAATATATCGATAGCTGCAATCCAGAACATGTACTCATTCTATCCGGTGACCATATTTACCATATGGATTATCGGAAAATGCTAGAATATCATGTAGGGAAAGCTGCAAAAGCCACCATCTCCGTGATGGAAGTACCGTGGGATGAAGCCAGTCGTTTTGGCGTAATGAACGTAAATGATGAACTAAAAATTTCTGAGTTTGCGGAAAAACCTAAAGTACCTAAAAGTAATTTGGCTTCCATGGGTATTTACCTGTTTGAGTGGGCTTATCTGAAGGAGCACTTGTTGCGGGATGCAGCTAATCCGAATTCCAGTCATGACTTTGGTAAAGATGTTATACCAACGATGCTTGATCAGAATGATGATTTATTCGCTTACCGCTTCAAAGGATACTGGAGAGATGTTGGAACTGTGGGTAGTCTCTGGGAAGCTCACATGGACCTTCTGCAAAAAAACAATGGCATGAAGCTCGACAAAGCACATTGGCCGATGTACAGCCGGATCCGCCGGACTAAGCTATCTGTCCATAAACCACGTGTTCAGATCCCATCAACGGACTCACTCGTGAATGAATTCTGCACACAAGAAGGCAGCTTACAACGTTCTGTAATCTTCAACGGTGTAGAAATCGGCAAAATGAGCCAGATTAAACAAAGTGTTATTATGCCTGGCGTCCGCATTGGGCGTGGAGTACAGATTGAAAATGCCATTATTGGCGAAGGTGCAATTATTAAGGATGGGACTGTCATCAAGGGAAGTATAAATAATATTGTAGTCGTTGGGCCTTATGAGACCGTAGCTCCAAAGCCAGCGGTTCGGAACCAACCCTCCCGTCTATTTCAGGATGTTTATGAGAAGACAGGACGTCTACGGGAAGTTCTCCCTTCATAAAAACCATTATATAGAAAAATACTTTATCAAGCAAAAACGCCTTCGGCGTCCCAAATGGACGGTAAGCGTTTATGCGAGAAATATAAGGATAATGTATAGTGTGAAACTTATATATCCTTATATTTATAAAAAGGGGCTGTTGTCCTGGTCGATCATGACCAGAGCAACAGCCCTTTCGGTTGTTAGAGGTTAATCTTATGAATTTTGAAGTGCTGTCCATTCTCTATCTAACATGCTCATTTCCACACAATCTACATATTGATCCCCAAACAGCGCTGCCTCACGTTGAACGCCCTCCCGCTTAAAGCCCACGGCTTCGTAAGTTTTCAAGGCAACAGTGTTGAAAGCAAATGCACCCAGGGAAAGTCTATGCATCCCCATGCTCTCAAATCCAATCCGAAGCATTTCATTCATCATCCTTGTTCCAAAGCCTCTACCCTGACAATCTGGATCTACAACTACCCTACCTATTCGTGCAAATCGATTAGACCGGTCTATGGTTGAAAAGCTGATATGACCCACGACCTCTAGAGTAGCTTCATGCACCGCACAAAAGATCAAGCGGTCAGAATTCGCTGGATGATTAGCTCCACTCAAATACTTAGTAAGCTGGTCATCGTCAAGTGGGAAGGTTAGTGAAGGTCCAGCCCACTGCTTCAGATAATCAGGTGATAAACTCCATCGTTTCAAGTGTTCAAAGTCCGATTCAGACATAAATCTAAGAATCAGACGATCGAGATCAGGTGTCTCCTCAAAATGCTCATAAAGGTTCACTAAACGACCATTTCCCATATCGTTAGTGCCCATGTAATGAAAACCCATGCTTTGATAATAACGATTGAGTTTAATGTTGTGTGCGACGGTATCAAATCTGAGTCCTCTGCACCCAAGTTCTTTAGCTAGCACCACAGCATACATAAGCATATGCTTCCCAAGTCCCTGACTGCGATGTGTACCCGCTACAGCCAGCTTATGCAAATAAGCATAGGCCTCATCATTTTTATCTCCCCAGTATTGAGGGTCAGTAAATTGTAACGTGAACATTCCAACTACAACATCATCGACAAGCGCAAGATAAACATGCCTGTCGTTAAAATAGCCTGCAATATCAGACTCATTGAATTGTCCTGGAGTCCATTGTTTAATCCCGTTTAGCTCCATCCAATTTGCTGCTTCCTGCAGTATACTTAAGATATCACCTGTCCGGTCGGGTTCTCCGCGAACAATCCTAATTGAGTTCCCCAAGACATCCATTTCCATACCCCCTAGACATCTGAATCAGGTAATATAGCTTGATTTGGCATTACTTGATCTGAAACGACCTCAGGTGGTTTCTCAGTAAGTGGTAAGATTACGGTAACTTCCGTCCCTTTTCCAAGCTCACTTACCATATCCAGTGTCCCATTATGAAGTTCTACAATCTGCTGTGAGATCGCTAACCCCAAGCCAGTTCCCCCATTGAGTGCATCCACTTGAAAGAATCGGTCTTTAACTCTGGAGATATGCGCTTCACTAATCCCAATTCCACTATCACGAACCATGATAGCAGTCTCAGTTGAGGACAGTCTCTTCGCAGACAATTCTATACTGGAGTCCTCATGGGAAAACTTCACAGCATTATCTACCAGATTCAAGAACACTTGCTTTAGACGATTAGCATCGCCTTTAACATAGATCCCATCTTCACATTCCAGAAGCAAGTGGATACGCTTCTTCTCCGCCTTAGCCCAAATATTCAGTATCGTCTCCTGAAGTAACACTTTCACGTCAACAATCCCAATGGATAGCTTCATTTGGTTCTGCTGCAGCTTTGAAAAGTCGAGAATCTCCTCCACTAGACCAATCAGTCGTTCACTTTCTTTAGAAATAATACTAACACCAAGCTTCGTCTCCTCCGGATCATAGCCGCCAGAGATCAATGTCTCACTCCAGCCCTTGATACTCGTAAGTGGTGTTCGTAGCTCATGTGAAATAGAAGAAATAAAATCATCCTTAATCTGATTGCTTCGCACAATTTCTTGAGCCATATAATTCAGCGTTGAAGCTAAATCACCAATCTCAAACTTGTAATTCCCCTTAATTCGCACATTAAATCTGCCCTTAGCCATCTGGGCTGAAACCGCCGTAATGTTATTGAGCGGTTTTACGATAGAATTGGCAAGTCCGAAGCTGAATACGATAACAACAGCCAAGACAGCTGCACCTATTCCAATCGACAGTAATGTAAGATTAAGCAAGTCGTTGTTAATGCCTTCTAGTGAAGTAAGATACCTTAGAACATACGTATCACGGCCGTGAATCTGTAACATTTTAGATACAGCCATAACGCTCTCGTTAGTACCACTCTGGCGCCCTACCCAGCGGCCAATACTGCCTCCTACTGCTTCTGGGACGTCACTGGTTGTAATCGTACGGTCAGGCTGAAAACCAGTTGAACTGGTAATCATATCCCCATTCAGGGTCAATACTTCCAGTTCGGTATTGTTCAGCGAAAATCTATCCAGCAGCTCTTGCAGCTGGTTCGAATTGTTATCGCCACCTAACTGATATTTATGGTAGAACGTCTCTGCCATGGTAATGTGGTTTTTTATCTTGCTATAAACACTGTCATAATAATACGTTCTGATGGCAAGCAAGAAGATAACTTCTACAAGGAGAAGCGCCAAAAAAACTACAAGAATGTAGTGTAGAACGATTTGCCTGCGCATCCCCTTCTTAATCATTGTACTTGGCCTTTCCATCTATATCCGTGTCCCCATACCGTTTGCAAAAATTCTGGCTCCGACGGATTATTTTCTATCTTTTGGCGCAGACGACGAATATTCACATCCACGATTTTGGGATCACCCATATACTCCTTACCCCACACATGATCCAGCAGAAGATCGCGGCTGAGCGGTGTATTTTCTTTTTCAAGAAAGAATTGAATTAATGAAAACTCCGTTGGCGTCAGTTCAATCGCTTCATTATCACGCTTGAAATGTTTGGAAATTAGATCCAGGGTGAAAGGACCTGAAACAAAAGAGACCTTCGCTGACTGTTCACGATGAACGTTCACTCGACGCAGCAAGGATTGAATTCTAGCTATCAGTTCTGTCGGGCTGAATGGCTTACTAACATGGTCATCAGCACCTACGGATAAAGCATACACTTTATCTTGCTCTTGAACCTTGGCAGTCAGAAAAATAATACCCAAACGTTCATTGGTTTCTCTAACTCGTCTACATACTTCAAATCCATCAATACCTGGAACCATTACATCCAATAGGGCGATATCAATATCAGGAATCGTGGTTAACTTGTGAAGAGCTTCATGCCCATCCGCAGCCTCTATCACTTCGAAACCATTACGCTTCAAGTTGATAACAATAAAACTACGAATAGACTCCTCATCTTCCAGTATCAGTACTTTACTCATCTATTCCCTTCCTTTCTATAGGGGAAGCAATTTTATTACTTCCTTCCGTTGTTGTACTTTGTTCTAACTTACCGCGGTAGGCGATAACCTTAGCTGCATCACGTGCAAGAAGATCCCAACCGTCATTCTTTACCCGGTCCCATTCAGAAGGAGAAAAGAAAGCAACCTCAGCAACCGTCTCACCTGTATCAGACATGATGAACTTAAGGTTCTCATCCAAAACCGATTTCGTATCAACCGTCACCTTCTCATGCCATTCTGGAGAAAAATTAATATTGAATCGATCCGATGGATCATGATATAGCTGGGTTGTGAAGGTCAGCCCGTCTTTTCCATCCCATTTATAATAGGAGGTAAAGTATGGAATTTCAGCTGGATCGAAATACTCCCACCCTTTGGGTACCTCAAGCAATCCAATTTCAATAATGCCATCATGATCAATATCTTCGCTTGCAATCCGTCGATCTTTATAAGTCCGCGCATCACCTGGTAAAACCACACGCAGCTTATTATTCTCCATAAGAACAATCGAGGAATAAGCAGATTGAGAATCCACTGCAGCATCCAATACGATTCCTTCTTTATCCTCCGAGATTTTTCCTGCAACAATATTGTAATAATTGTTAAAATAAGGGTCTATATCATCAAGTTTATCGAGAACCTTAAAGCCATCATCATTGTACTGATAGATTGAAATGGTCGAAAATTCATTTCTTTTAAAATAAACAACGGTGATGTCTTCAATTCCGTCTCCGTTTAGATCATCAATCATATATTTTGTATACGGATGTGAAAGCAACTCTACCAATGAACCGCTGGAATAGCTATAGACCACTAGCCCCTTTTCTTCACCTCGTGAATATCCGGTAACAATTTCAAGCTTCCCATCACCTGTCATGTCCTTTATATCAACCGACTCCAGCACAGTTCCGTCACCATCGAATACAAGCTTTTTGACCCAGGTGTCGCCTTGTTTCTCCAAGATCATCCCGTGAATCTCTACAGCTTCTCCAGGTGTCTTATAGAACACTAGTGTCTCCATTATTCCATCCTTATTGAGATCCTCAGTAAAGATGGTACTATCCTCGTCATTGGTCGGTCGAATCAACGTGGACCCCGCTGGCTTAAGTGAATTAATAGCAGCCATAAGTGTTGCTTTGTCAGCAGACAATTGTGGGGATTTCATCTTAGAAACAGGATCACTGATGAAAGTACAACCCGACAAAACGGATAAAGTCAGCGTTGCGGCTACAAAGCACCTAAGACTTCTCATATTCAACTTCATCACTCTTTTCCTTATCCGTGTCCAAAATTTAAAGATTTGCACGTTCTTGGAACGTTAACCTACGCCCCTTTATATCATGCTTAATTCTGCCATCTTCTAGTACCCAAAGACGAGTAGCAAAACGTTCGGCTAATTCTATCGGAAGTACAGTTATAACTGTAAGGCCAGTTTCTTTACACAGCTTCCGCAATGTTTCCAACACATTCTCTGCGGACTTAGGATCTAATCCCGTTACCGGCTCATCCGCTAAAATCACTTTCGCACCATGAGTCAATGCTCTCGCAATTGCTACACGCTGCCTTTCACCACCACTAAGTTGGCTCGCCTTCATCTTCGCCTTATCCAGAAGGCCGAGGGCATCCAATTCATCCATTGCACCCATATAATCATCTGAACGTACCATCCCAGTAACCATTCGCCATAAAGGCGTTTGCGCGGACTGGCCGATCAGTACATTTTTCAATGCAGTACGGTTCGGATTGAGCTCTGCATTCTGCTCCAGGTAAGCCCACTCGCGGCGGATCTTTCTTTTACCTGTAAAGGCACTCGCCATAATATCTGTACCGTCTACTCTAAAATTCCCTCTATCCCATTTCTCACGCAACGCTAAACAGCGCAGTAAAGTCGTCTTACCGCTCCCGCTAGCTCCAAGTATTGCTACGAATTCACCCGGTTCTAATTGAAAGCCTATATCCTGTAGAACTGGATTTTTATCTTCCCCAACTGCCTTGGCTAAGTGTTCAACTGTGATCATAGTTCAGCCTCTCCCTGTCTTTATCTATAATCTATAGTGTACTCTGAAAGCCAGATGAATTTCCATGCGAGCACTCGTTCTTATCTTACCTCAAATTTTTTGCCGTGGCGAGAAAAATAACCCAAGCAATCCGAACATGATATATAAAGCGCCCATCAAACCGAAAATCCCCCCGCCCCAGCCGACTTGCATGAGCAAACCGCCGATACCTGGACCTATAATACTGCCTATACTAAAATGAAAAGAAGCAACCACATTTGCAGCAGGCAGTAGATGTCGTGGTAAAATATCCGCAGCTAAGCTTAGCCCTAATGAGAAAAAGGAACCTACAAGTCCACCTGCAATCATCAGCAGTACCATAGTCACTTTAAAATGGTCTCCTGCTAGCGGCAGCAATGCGAAGGCAATTCCGCCTCCAATCCCGGTTAGAATCAATACCTTCTTTCGACCAAAACGGTCGCTCCAGAGCCCTAGTGGGAATTGTAACAACAGTCCCCCTATACCTGCAAAAGGCAATAAGGCTGCAATTTGATCCGTGCTGTAACCGATCCGGAGGCCATACACTGGAAAATTACTGTTTAAACTCGCTTCCATGAAACCGTATAGGAGTGCAGGAATTAAAGCGAACCAGGCTAAACTGTAACAACGTCCAAACCGGCGTACCTGACTTTCTCCACTCTCAACTTTATCTGGGCGGGAATCTGGAAGCATTGTAACGGCAAGTATTAGGACTAATAAAAAAAGAAATGCTAGAACTATAAATGGTGTTGCCTGACCAAATCGCAGCAGGCTAATTCCCAGCGGTCCCAAGCTAAAGCCCAGGCCATAGGACATCCCGTACAGGGATAGATTTCGTCCGCGATGCTCGGCAGGCGTCATTAGCAGTACCCATAGCTGTGCGGCATAATTGATAGCTGCATCACCAACACCAACAAGCAAACGCAATACAAACCATATTTTGATGCCAGGAAAAAAGGGGAACAGAAGTAAGCTTACTAAGACTAGGCTGATCCCGCCAGCAATCAATTTTTTGAATCCAATCGCTCCGAGAACTCTTTCAGCAATCAAGGTCATTCCGAATGATCCTATGTATAGAGCCGCTGCATTTAGTCCATTAAGCGAAGAGGAAACTCCTTTCTGCTCCAATAGAATGGATAATACGGGAAGCAGCATTCCTTGGCTGAGTCCAGCCGCTATGGTAGCGGTAATAAGAATCATGAAATTCATTTTGCTGTTACTGCGAATAGATACTCTTGGCCGGTCTGACACAGATGATATCCCCCTAAGATTAATAACGCTAATTTGATCTAACGCCAATTGGCAAACACCGAACATTATAGTGGACAACCCTCTTCAAAACAAGAGATAATATGAAGATGTTACGGATTTCCTGGGGGTGCATGAGACATGGAGTACGAATTAAAGATCGACGTATCGCCGGTGTATGAACTGCTAGACAGTTTTATGTTATATGTAACTAGAAAATGGATCTCCAATTTGGATATTGGTCCCCACTGGATAAGTGATGTGGAAGATCGCATTTCTTCTCATAAGGTAACAGCTTTAATGCAAGCCGCTGAGTGGCCTTTTACGGATTATGATGTGCTGTATGCCTGGGTTTACATTCGAGGACCTGCAACCTCAGTGCTGCATTTCTTCGATGATCTGGATTCCGCTTCCATAGAAGAATGTTATCAGCAGATTGCTCCCCTCATTCAAGAGTTTACGATTGAAGATGCATTGCGGATCCGGAGCAGCTATAGTCCACTCTTGCGTCTCTGGTACGAACAATACTTCCGCCATGTGGAGCACAAAATTTTACCGCTATTAATTGAAGATGCTTCTGAGAAAAAAATGCTTGAAAGCAAAATGGACCCCATTTCTTTAATTGAATACGCATCAGGCGGTGTAGTTTTCGAGGAGATTAAGGATCTAAAGACGATTGTATTATTGCCAACTGTTCATAATCGTCCGATTAACACCTACTGCTTCTACAAAACTATGGTGATCGTACAGTATCCTGTAGATGTGCCTTTAGAAGACGAAAATGAACCCCCTATGGTGCTGTTGCGCATGACTAAGGCGCTTTCCGACCCCACCAGACTTCGGTTACTCCGCTATGTCGCACATGAACCAAAGTCATTGTGGGAGATGCAATCCGATCTCAATCAATCCAGAGAAATGCTCATGCACCACCTTATGATTCTACGAGTAGCCGGCTTACTCCGCATCCATCTAAGAGGTGAACAAGACGAACGCTTCAGTATTCGTCCAGATGGCGCCTCAGAGCTTCAAATGTTCCTAGAGTCTTATATTTACCTATAGACCACTATACAGATACAGATCCAAGGAGTGAGAGATATGAAATACATGACACAACAGGTGATTTTCGATCTAGATGATACACTGGTTCACTGCAACAAATACTTTGATTTGATTTTAGGGCAATATTTTGAGCTGATGACAGATTGGTTTAATGAATTTGGACCGAGCACGAGTGAATTACGCAACAAACAAATAGAAATTGATGTGCACACGGTCAACACAAGTGGTCTTGCCAGCGATAATTTCCCTAAATCCCTAATCGCTACCTACCGTTATTTTTGTGCTAAATATAATCGCCCGACAGACCGTTTTCAAGAACAGCAATTACACAAGCTCGGACTAAGTGTCTACGACCAAGAAATCGAAGCTTATCCCGGCATGGTTGAAACGCTCGATACGTTGAAGCAGGACGGTCACCATTTATTCCTGTACACAGGTGGAGACGATACGATCCAACAACGTAAGATAGAGCAAATGAAGCTGGATGCTTACTTTGATGATCGGATCTATATTCGTCAACATAAAAATGTTGAGGCACTTGAAAATATTTTGACTACACAAGGGTTTGACCGCAAACGTACCTGGATGATTGGTAACTCGTTACGTACAGATGTACTCCCAGCAGTGACCGCAGGCATTAACAGTATCTATCTAAAGCAGCAGAATGAATGGAGTTACAACCTTATAGAACTGGAGCAAGAGATGCAGCAAGCTGTGAAGACCATTTCCTCCATCCATGAGGTGCCTCCTGTTATTCGTACAGCTACCCTGCAGAAACTCTAGGTGCTACGTAAACTTAGACATTGTTACAAATGACATATCCACTCTATCTCTAGGATGATTATACTATTTTTGTATAATTCCCATATGAGGTAGGAGATGAGATATGAACAAGAACGTGAAGTCCAACCATTCCCGAACTAACAAACCGATGCTTCCCATGCTCTTAGGCGTAATAGTAGTAATCCTTGTCGCTGTTATTGTCTTTATTCTGAATGACAAGACGGACAGTACTGAGGGACTACCTAACTACACCGATGTGAAGGGGAGCATTGTTGTTGACGGGCTGAAATATGAAAAGCAACCTCATCTTGGTAGTCCTGATGCCAAAATCAAAGTTATCGAATTCGCAGATTTCAAATGTCCCGCCTGCAAAAATTGGACAGAGAAATATCTGGATACTTTTGTTAAGGACTATGTGGAGACCGGAAAAGTTGAACTCTTCTTCATGAACTTTGCCTTCTTGGATCGAGATTCCTATCTAGCGGCAAGTGCAGGTGAAGCCATCTATAAGCAAAGCAACGAGAAGTTCTGGGAATACCTCCATAAGCTATATGCCAATCAAGGTGATGAGAGCAAAATATGGGCCACACAGAAGTTCATTCTAAATTTCGTCAAAGATAACATTGAAGGCATTGACTATGCACAATTCGAGACAGATCTCAAGAATCATACCTACATGTTCGACGTCAAAGAAGACTTCAAAATTGCGGGATCCTACGGGGTTAATGGTACACCTAAATTTATGGTAAATGGTGCCCTACTTCCAGACTCCTCCTATGAAGGGCTAACTGCAGCGATTGAAGCGCAATTAGATAAAGCTACTGAATAATTAGCGAATAAAAAAGGTGTCTCTGCCACGTATCCAACATGGCTGAAGACACCTTTTTGCCGTACATACATTCTTTCCGATCGGCTATGACTCTACTGCTAGTTGGCCTGTATCCATATTCTGAAGCACTAATTTGCCTTCAAGTGGCGTACCGTCTTCGCTGGTTAGCTTTAGCTTGCCCGTCCGACCTTTCTCAATCAAGGCTTTCACTTGCGCATCCGTGAGTGTACGACCATGGTTCTCTTTCCAGATCACGAATTTGCAGCCTTCCTTGTAATGAGAGCAGCCGTAGCCTTTTTTACCCATAAAAATCATACCGCCGCAGCCGGGACGTGGACAGTTTCCGATAATTTTAGGCCCTGAATTTACAGCTTCCGCTTCGCTACTTGCCTTACGTTTTCGCGGTGCCGTAGGTTTTTCAGTGGTTTTACGGGTTGTGCTTGCACCGCCTCGACCTTTAGCACCTGTATTGACAGAAGGCGTCTCCCCTTCAAAAGAGGTTTTGGACGCCCGAGATTGTACTCGTACTTTATCGACGATCATACAAGCGAATCTTTTTACATTCTCCATAAACTGTCCGTCCGACGCCGTTCCTCTGGAGATTTCGTTCAAGCGACGCTCCCATTGTCCGGTCATTTCAGGCGAAGTTAACAGCTCAATGCCCGCTCCACGTATCAGCTCAATCGCTGTGCGTCCTTTTTGCGTGATGGCAATTTTTTTACCTTGCATTTCAATATATCCTACATTCTTAAGCCGTTCTATAGTTGCTGCGCGGGTAGCCGGAGTTCCTAGCCCTGAATCCTTCATGGCATCGCGAAGCTCTTCATCCTCAATCTGCTTGCCCGCACTTTCCATCGCTCTTAGCAGCGTACCTTCTGTATAGTGCTTTGGTGGCTGTGTATCTTTCTCTTTAACGACAGCATCACTACAGATCACTTCATCTGCTGGAGCGATAGCGAACGGTTCATTCACTTCAATTTCTTCGTCTTCCTCATCATCCTTGTTTTTACCTTTAGACGACTTGGCTTTATCCTTTTTCTGGTCGGCATAAATGACCTTCCAACCTAGGCTTAACAATTCCTTGACTGTGGTTTTAAACTTTTCGTCTTCTACCTCGGTCATCACGGTATGCACTTTATACTCCGCTGCCGGATAAAACTGAGACAAAAAGCGCCGTACAATCAAATCATACAGCTTTCCCTCATCTACACTAAGTCCTGATGCTTTACGATATGTAGGCAAAATCGCGTGGTGATCCTCGACCTTCGAGGGGTTACAGATGAATTTATTCCCTTTATGAACCAGATTGCGATTCGCACCCTTCACCCATTCATCATAAGCCGTCCCTTGCAGCGCTGATAAGGTCTTATGCATCTCAGGAATATTCTGTTCGGTAACATAGTTGGAGTTCGTCCGCGGATAAGAGATCACCTTATGCTTTTCATATAATGCTTGAGCAATATCGAGCGTCTTTTTTGCGGAAAATGCGTACTTTCCGTTCGCCTCCCGCTGCAGCAGCGTTAAATCATACAGCTTATTCGGATACTCTTTCGTTTCCTTGACCTCGTAGGACTCAATCCGGCCCGGTTTTCCTTTGACCTTGGCAGCTAGCGCTTCCGCCTTCTCTCCATCAGTCAGCCGATCTCCCTGCCACATCCCTTTATAGGTCATTTCATTCTGAGTAAAATGTCCCTCCACCTCAAAAAACTTAAGGGAGGAGAACGCCTCAATTGTCTTCTGACGATCGTAAATCAGCGCAAGCACGGGCGTTTGAACTCTACCCACGGACAGCAGCACATTATGCTTTGTAGTAAAAGCACGTGATCCGTTCATACCAATGAGCCAATCCGCTTCACTGCGTGCTTTTGCCGCTTTCGTTAGATTCTCATATTCCGATCCATCCTTCAGCTCCTGAAATCCTTTGCGAATAGTCTCTGGCGTCAAATCCGAGATCCATAGTCGCTTCACAGGATGCTCCAGCTTTAAATGGCGTTGAATAAGTGAAAAGATATGCTGCCCTTCTCGCCCCGCATCGCATGAATTCACTAAAAGGTCACTTCGTTTCGCAAGGTCTCCGATTACCTTCAGCTGATCGATCGTCCGCGCATTAGGCACCAGTTTGAACTGGTCTGGAATAATGGGCAGATCATTAATGTTCCACTTTTTGTATTTAACATCATAAGCATCCGGCTCGGCCAAACCGATTAGATGCCCTATTGCCCACGTAATAATGTACTGCTCCCCTTCAAGATAGGAACGGTAATTTTTGGCCTTCGGTTCTATTGCGGCGGCGATATTCCGCCCCATATCCGGTTTCTCCGCAATAATGAGTGTCTTCAAAAACAATCGCTCCTTACCTTTTCGTTCTTAAGTCCAAAATGCGTCCAGTATTCTATTATAACATTAACCTCGGATTTTTTTAATGGATAGGTTAGAAGGCTATTAAAATTCAGACTTCACTTAGTCTTTTCTATGAATTAGAATAGTTTGGTAAACTGAATTATAAATCGGAGGAATGAAACCGTGCCCGAGAATCACAAATTCACAGAACCTTTTACGGACAGAAACGGCCACTATCTTAAAGCAGAATGTGAGAACTGCTTCGGTTTGTGCTGTGCCGCCTTGCCTTTTTCAGCTTCAGTTGATTTTGCTATGGATAAAGCAGCCGGCCAGCCGTGTCATAACCTACAATCAGACTTTCGCTGTGGTGTACATACAGATTTAAGAACACTAGGATTTCGTGGTTGTACGGTATATGACTGTTTTGGCGCTGGGCAAAAGCTCTCTCAGGTTACATATACTGGTGAGGACTGGCGAACGAATCCAAAAACTGCGAAGCAAATGTTCGAGGTATTTCCGGCCATGTGGCATTTACACGAATTGTTATGGTATCTAAACGAATCTTTAAACTTAGAAGTCACCCATACTATCCATGTTGAGCTGCAAGCAGCACTCGATGAGACGGAACAACTCACTTTACTTAACCCTGAATCCCTACTAAAAGTAAATGTTGACGCTCATCGAGCAAAAATAAATCTGTTGCTGCTGCAAGTCAGTGAACTTGTACGTACTGAAGCTCGCCGTAAACTAAAAAAATCTTCGAGAACTTTCAGCCGGGGTGCCGATCTTATTGGTGCTAACCTCAAAGGTGCTGATCTCAGAGGCGCCAACTTACGTGGAGCCTATTTAATTGCTGCAGATCTTAGAGATGCTGATCTTAGAGGTGCCGATCTCATAGGAGCAGATTTCCGTGATACTGACCTTAGAGGCGCTAATCTAACTGAAAGTATTTTTCTAACTCAAGCTCAGATTAATGCGGCGAAAGGCGATGACTATACAAAATTACCGCCAGCACTCTCCCGCCCTGAACAATGGTATTAGGTTTGAGTTATAGAAATTAATTCAGCTGTGAAAAGATCGCTTGGATACGAGTAACTGCTTCGACTAACTCTAGGACCTCTTTTCCTGCTGTGTTTCTTTCTAGATACTCCACCCTTCCCTGTGTTGCTTCCTTACCAACCACTAGCGTTACAGGTATACCAATCAAGCTTGAATCCTTAAATTTAACGCCAGCACGTTCATCCCTATCATCCAGCAGCGTCTCAAAACCGAGCTTAGTAAGCTGAACATATAGATCCTCTGCAACTGCCAGTTGCTCCGAGTCCTTAACAGACATGATCAAAATATGAACCTGATAAGGTGCCAATGCAACTGGCCACATGATTCCTTGATCATCATGATTCTGTTCTACAATCGCGGACAATAGACGTGAGATCCCAATTCCATAACAACCCATGATCATAGGCTGACTTTTGCCAGAACGATCTAAAAAGGAAGCTCCAAGCTTCTCACTATATCTGCTACCTAATTTAAAGACATGCCCAACTTCTATTCCTTGTTGAAAATGAAGCACGCCATCCTCGCATTGTGGACAAGCTTCACCTTCTGCTACATTGCGGAAATCCCCCACATGTTCAAGCCCAAAATCTCTACCCGGTACAACATTACGGAAGTGATAATCTTTTTCTCCTGCTCCCGCAATCCCCTGGGTCATTCCAGACACTGTAGCATCAACTAGTACAGGTAGTGTCAAACCCACCGGCCCCACAAACCCACTCTCTACACCCGTTAAGGATTTCACAGCATCATAGTCAGCAAGCTTAATCTCCGTCGCACCTAAATATTTACTCACTTTTATCTCATTTACTTCATGATCTCCTCGAACCACTACAGCAAAGAATTGTCCGTTTCCTTCATAAATTAGTGTCTTCATCACTTGTTCTGGCTGGATATCCATTTCCTGCTCTAATTGATCAATAGTACGAAGATCAGGGGTGTGGAATTTCTCTAACTCAGATAATTCGAAGCTCAATTCTTTCTTATTAGACTGTATGGCTTCTGCCTGTTCCAAATTCGCTGCGTAATCACAAGAGGAACAAACAGCAATCGTATCCTCCCCGATATCAGCCAGTGCCATAAATTCATGGCTTCCCCCTTCCCCACCAATCGCACCAGAATCTGCATGTACAGCTCTGAACTTCAGTCCACAACGCTTAAATATTCGATGATAAGCTTCGTACATTTGGAGGTACGATTGATCAAGTCCTTCTAAGCTTATGTCAAAAGAGTACGCATCCTTCATCAAGAACTCTCTGCCTCTTAGCAATCCAGAACGCGGACGCCGTTCATCTCGGAACTTAGTCTGAATCTGATAAACGGTAATAGGAAGCTTACGATAAGAGCTGATCTCGTTTCGCACAAGTGAGGTTACTACTTCTTCATGCGTTGGACCGAGTATGAATTCCCGCTCATGACGATCCTTAAAAGTCATCAACTCCTTACCATATACATCATAACGTTCTGATTCTTTCCATAGTTCTGCAGGCTGCATGGATGGCATTAGAATTTCCTGAGTTCCAGAATGATCCATCTCCTCTCTCACAATCGCTTCTATCTTCCGCAGAACCCGCCGTCCAAGAGGTAAATAGGTATACACTCCCGCAGCTAATTGGCGGATATACCCCGCACGCAGCAATAACTGGTGACTGATTGTCTCCGCCTCCGTAGGCACCTCACGAAGAGTTGTTAATAATAAATTGCTTTGACGCATATTGTCTCCCCCTTAAATCATTTCTCTAAATGCAAAAAAGACACATTCGTCAGGGACGAATGTGTCGTGATACCACCCTTATTCAACTGCCAGATCAACATGTGATCCATTCTGATTTGGCAATCCTCAAATCGGATAACGGTCGATTCCGGTAGCGGGTTAGTAGATATTATCGCTACAGCTACCAAGGCAGGATACCATTCACACGTGTTTGAGGAACCTTTCACCCGGTGGGTTCCCTCTCTGTTCTAACGCTTTCTGAATCGTAGATCCTTGGTCAATGCTTTTCTCATGTGAATAATGTATTTAATTTATATGATACTGATATTTACGTCAAGCTTCTCTTTATTAAAAAGCCGTTACTCCAGCAGATAAACTGCTGGAGTAACGGCTTTTTAAACAATTATTATCCTAATCCCTAAACAAGAACGGTTGACCCCATCAAGTATTTATCAACTTCACGTGCAGCTTCGCGACCTTCGTTGATAGCCCAAACCACCAAGCTCTGACCCCGGCGCATATCACCAGCAGCAAATACTTTGTCTACATTCGTATTGAATTTACCATAACGTGCTTTCACATTTGAACGACGATCTGTTTCAAGATCGAGCTCTTGAATAATATCTTGTTCTGGGCCATCAAAACCAATGGCAATCAGAGCAAGTTGAGCAGGATATACAGCTTCGGTGCCTGGAACCGGCTGATAGATCTTACGACCTGTCTCATCCACAATCCGGCGAATTTGGACGGTGTGAAGTTCTTTCAAATTCCCCTCTTCATCACCGACAAATTTAGTGGTCATGATAGAGAACTCACGCGGATCATCCCCAAAAATGGCTTTGGCTTCTTCTTGCGCATAATCCAGCGTGTATACATTCGGGAATTGTGGCCAAGGATTAGCTATCGGATCACGTTGCAACGGTGCTTTTTCATGTGTGCCAAATTGAGTTATACTGCTGCAGCCGTGACGAAGTGCAGTGGCAACACAGTCAGAACCTGTATCCCCACCGCCCAAGACGATCACGTCTTTACCTTCAGCGGACACATAGTTGCCATCCTCAAGGTTGGAATTCAAATAGCTCTTAATCGTACCATTTAAATAGTCCATAGCATACATTACACCCTTAAGCTCACTACCTTCAACGTTAAAGCGGCGTGCCTTAGTAGCTCCACCACACAGAACGACTGCATCATACTCATCAACAAGCTGCTGCGCAGGAATATCCTTGCCAATCTCTGTATTCACTACAAAATTAATACCTTCAGCGGCTAATAAATCTACACGACGTTGCACAACTCTCTTATCGAGTTTCATAGTCGGAATGCCATATGTGAGCAGACCGCCGATGCGGTCACTGCGTTCAAATACAGTTACAGTATGTCCAGCCTTATTAAGTTGTGCAGCTGCTGCGAGTCCAGCAGGCCCAGAGCCTACGATTGCAATCTTCTTGCCTGTACGTTTCTCTGGAGGATTAGGTACAACCCAGCCTTCTTCAAAACCTTTATCAATAATAGCTAGCTCTATGGTCTTAATGGTTACCGGCTGTCCAATTAGACCCACTGTGCAAGAGCCTTCGCAAGGAGCAGGACAAATACTCCCAGTAAACTCAGGGAAATTATTCGTCTTATGCAGGCGTTCCAATGCTTCTTTCCAGAGTCCGCGGTACACCAAATTATTCCACTCCGGAATTAAATTGTGAACTGGACAACCTGAGGTTCCTCCAGCCATATCAATTCCTGTATGGCAATAAGGAGTTCCGCAATCCATGCAGCGCGCTCCTTGTGTCTGAAGCTCGTCCTCGGATAAATGATGGTGGAACTCCTCCCAGTCTTTTACCCGCTGCTCAGGATCCCGATCCCCTGGGAGCTGCCGTTTATACTCCATAAAACCTGTAGGTGTAGACATGTTTACGTTTCCCCCATCCGTTCTCTTCGTGTTGAAGTATAGTACATTGTAGCATATTGCGGCTTCGTATGGTCGTGAGCAGCGCAATGAAGTACCTGCACATTCTATACCTGTAGATTATCATTTCTAATTTTAATTATAGTAGCACTCATTACTTTTGCACAGTAATGGATTAATCTACTGTTTTTTTGTACTATTTCACATGTTATGTCAGAGAAAACGTTTTATTGCTATTCCGTACGTTCATAAACAAGAAAACGGTAATCATACGGATTCTTCTCATCACGTATTCCCTTCTTATTGGAAATCTCTTTCCACACACTCCAGTCAATATCAGGAAAGCGGGTATTCCCTTCAAAATCCTGTTCAATTTGGGTTAACAACAACTTGTCAGCATAAGGTAACATCAGTTTGTAAATTTCTGCACCACCGATTACCATCAGCTCATCGTCTTTTCTACCCTCTCTGAGAGCCTCCTCAAGCGTGTTTACAACCTCTGCGCCTACAGGAGCATAATCTGTATCTCTTGTCATGATTAAGCTTGTTCTGCCCTTCAGAGGCTTCCCTCCAAGGGAATCCCACGTTTTGCGGCCCATAAGCATTCTCTTTCCTAGTGTCTCTGCTTTGAAATAAGCGAAATCCAGCGGTAAATGCCATGGCATATCATTATCTTTTCCAATGACATGATTGGTGCCCATTGCCCAAATTAAAGTAATACTCACGAAACACGCTCCTTCCTGCCTATAAAGAACAAAAAATCTTGATTTATGACAATAACGTTATACTGCGATCGGCGCTTTAATCGAAGGGTGCGGATTGTACCCTTCAATAACTAGGTCTTCCAGCTCGATATCAAAAAGTGATTTCTTATTTGAATTAATAACCAATGTAGGTAATGGTCTTAAGTCTCTTGATAATTGCTCTTTAACTTGTTCAACATGATTTGAATAAATATGTGCATCACTAATGCTATATACAAACTCGCCTACTTCTAGACCACACTCATGTGCTATTAAATGAGTAAGTAATGAGTAAGAAGGGATATTGAAGTTAGCTCCAAGAAAAGAGTCCGCACTGCGTTGCAGCAAGTGACAGCTTAATTTACCATTTGCAACGTAGAACTGGAACATAACGTGGCAAGGTGGTAACGCCGCTTTACTCCCTTTTGCCCCAGCATTTATAACATCTTCTGGGTTCCATGCGCTAACAATTAATCGACGGGAATCAGGGTTTGTTTTGATCTGATGAATAACATCTTGTAATTGGTCAATGGATTCACCTGTAGAAGATGTCCAATTTCGCCATTGCTTACCGTAAACATTCCCCAGGTCACCATGTTTCGCTGCGAACGCATCATCTTCTAAGACACGATCACAAAATGCTTTCATCTCTGCTTGATAAACTTGATTGAAATCTTCATCAATTAAACAACGATTCCCGAAGTCTGTCATATCTGGACCAGTATATTCATCTGATTCAACCCATCTTTTGAAAGCCCATTCATCCCAAATATGATTATTGTTTTTCAGGAGATAACGGATGTTTGTGTCGCCTTTAATAAACCATAATAATTCACTTGCGATTAAGCGGAACGGTGTACGTTTTGTTGTAAATAGTGGGAAGCCTTTTGATAAATCAAATCGCATTTGATAACCAAATACACTAATTGTGCCTGTTCCGGTACGATCTTCTTTTGTCACACCGTTATCTAAAATATATTGTAGAAAATCCAAATAGGTTTGTTCTAACTCATTCGTCAATTTACTGCACCTCCGTAATATTTCACCTCATATATTATATCTGAAAAATCCGATTTTTGTAGGAGGTAAGATATTTTTAAAATTTATTTAATAATATGAGGACTTCACTACTCCGATATCCTTAACTCTACTCTAACCCCATAGGCACGAAGTGAGGCTTGTCCACCTATAGGGAAAGTAATCATAGGAGATGTATGCCCAAAGTCCACGTCCGCAATCACAGGAATATCTGATAACTCTTCTTTCGATGTTATGATTTTGGTCAACAAATTCTTTGTCATGCGTGATCCTTGTTGGAATCTGCCAATAACAATTCCTTTGACATGCTGAAAATCTGGTTGATGAATCAGCGATTGTAAATCCCTATCAAAGGTTACAGGCGATGATTCATAATCATCCTCGAGAAATAAAATCGAATTATTTAAACTAGGCATATACTCCGTTCCCTGCAAAAGATTTAACGTACAAAGGTTCCCGCCGATAATCGTCCCTTGCGCTTCTCCATCATTGATAATGAATGGACCTTCATTTCTGATAAACACACGGTTCTCCTGATCCAAATACCACTCATCATCACTCCAATGCTTAGATGGCCTTACCAATATTTCTTTATTGTCCATCATCAGCTTGCGGAAATATTGGGTGGTATATTCATTGTCGTGAAGCATAGCGAAGTTTGAAAAATGCGGTCCGGAATAAGTAACTAATCCTGTTTTGGCATAAATTGCATTACTTAGAGCCGTAATATCTGAATACCCGCATAATCGTTTAGGGTGCTCTGCAATCAGTGAGTAATCGATATAACGTAGCAGTTGATTGCTATTAAAGCCACCAATAGTCGTAAGAATTCCTTTAACATTCGGATCTAAAAAAGCTTCATGCAAATCCTCTATTCTAGATTCAATTGAAGAGGAAACAAACTCATCCTTCTCAAAGGAATTTACGGAAAATGATATCCGAAATCCTAATTGCTGTAGCTGCTCTTTGGCTATTTTCCTTTGTTCAGCAGCAATTAATGACAGACTTCTGGCAGGTGAGATGATCCGCAACTCATCACCAGGCTTTAACTTATTGGGTTTCATCATTTGTCCTCCCTATATAAGTTTTTTAAATACGGATGATTGATTTTTATAGTGTATTCGCTCAATTTGCTTCATCTCCTCCCATTATATCTATTTTCAAAAATAAGTGAAAAACTCAAAAAGGCGAAACGCAAATGCGTTCCGCCTTTTTTGTGCCTGCTAGAGCAATTGGGTAGAGAAATTATTTCATTACGTGAATAGGATGACCTTCAACCAGTTCAGCAGCTTCCATGACAATTTCGCCAAGGGTTGGATGCGCATGAATAGTCAAAGCGATATCTTCAAGTGTTGCGCCCATTTCAATTGCCAAACCAAGTTCAGCGATCAAGTTAGAAGCTTCGATACCAACGATTTGTGCACCAAGCACAAGGTTGTTTTCGGAGTTAGCAACAATTTTGATGAAACCTTCTGGGCTGTTCAAAGATACGGCGCGGCCATTCCCTGCGAATGGGAACTTGCCAGCTTTCACTTTGTAGCCTTTGTCTTTTGCTTCTTTCTCTGTTAGACCTACGCTAGAGCACTCAGGATCTGTAAACACAACTGCTGGGATGACTTTGTAGTCAACAACAGATGTAAGTCCTGCAATCGCTTCTGCGGCAATCTTACCTTCGTAAGAAGCTTTATGTGCCAATGCCAGACCTGGAACAACGTCGCCGATAGCGAAGATGTTAGGAATGCTTGTGCGACCTTGGTGATCAACTTTGATCAATCCGCGATCGTCAAGCTCTAGACCGATCAGATCCAGACCAAGTTCACCGTCTGTGTTAGGACGACGGCCTACAGTAACAAGCAAGTAATCCGCAGTTACTTCTTTGGATTCGCCACCAACAGAATATTTCACGGTAACTTCCTTGTCGTTCTGTACAGCACTTTCAGCTTTAGCGTTAGTTACGATTTCGATGCCAGTTTTGGCCATGTTCTTCGCAACAAGACGAGTCATATCTTTGTCGAAGCCTGGAAGTACAGTATCCAATCCTTCAATAATTGTTACTTTAGTACCAAATTTGGAGTACATTTGACCAAGCTCAGCGCCGATGTAACCACCACCGATTACGATCATGCTCTTCGGAATTTCTGGAAGTTCCAGAGCTTCAGTCGAAGACAAAATGCGTCCACCGAATGGGAAAGGTTTCAATTCAATCGGACGGGAACCTGTAGCAATGATACAGTGCTTGAAGCGGTAACGTGGGGATTCATGATCATTGAACACACGCGCTTCTGTGTCGCTGATAAACATGCATTCGCCGTTAAATACTTCAATTTTGTTGCCCTTCATCAAGCTAGTCACGCCGCTAGTCATTTTCTTAACTACGCCGTTTTTGAACTCTTGAGTTTTGGCAAAATCCACTTTAACGTTCTCAGCTGTAACACCGAAAACTTCACCATGCTTAGCAGATTCGAACTGATGTGCAGCAGCAATCAGTGCTTTAGAAGGAATACAACCACGGTTCAAACATACACCGCCGAGTTCCGATTTATCCACGATGAGGACCTTTTGGCCGAGCTGGGCGGCACGAATTGCCGCCACATACCCACCAGGACCTGCACCAATGACCAATGTGTCAATATCTAGAGAAGCGTCTCCTACTACCATAATTATACCTCCATAACCAGCAGCTCAGGATTATTGAGCAGCGATTTAATGTAGTTCATAAAGTTTTGAGCAGTCGCACCATCGATAATACGGTGGTCAAAGCTGAGTGACAACGCCATTACAGGAGCAACTACGATTTCACCATTCTTCACAACTGCTTTTTCACTGATACGGCCAGTTCCGAGGATAGCCACTTCAGGGAAGTTAATGATTGGAGTAAAGAACATACCGCCAGCAGAACCAATGTTACTGATAGAGATCGTGCTGCCTTTCATTTCGTTAGCAGACAATTTACCGTCACGACCACGAACTGCAAGGTCAGTGATGCTGCTAGCGATCATCCAGATGCTCTTACGGTCAGCGTCTTTGATAACTGGAACAATCAAACCGTTAGGTGTATCAGTAGCAATACCGATATTGTAGTATTTCTTGTAGACAATTTCGCCTGCTTCTTCATCAATCATAGCGTTGAGTGCTGGGAATTGACGGGAAGCTGCAACCAATGCTTTAACGATGAACGGAAGGTAAGTAACCTTAACGCCTTTTTTCTCAGCGATTGGTTTCATACGTGTACGGAATGCTACCAGTTCAGTAACATCTACTTCGTCCATAATGGTAACGTGCGGTGCAGTGTAAGCCGATTTAACCATTGCATTGGAGATCGCCTTACGAATGCCCTTGAATGGTACACGTTCTTCTTCAAGACTAACATTACCGCTCGCCGCTGCTGCTGGTGCTTTAGCTTCGGTTTTAGCAGCCTTAGGAGCTTCAGAAGCTGCCGCTGCTGGTGTTGCAGATGCTGCTGGTACTGAACCGCCTTTCAGGAATGCTTCAACGTCTTCACGAGTGATTTTGCCACCTTTTCCAGTTCCGTTCACTTTAGAAATATCCACTTTTTGCTCACGAGCAAATTTGCGAACGCTAGGTGTAGCCAATACATCACGGTCAGGAGCTGGTGCTGCACTAACAGATCCGCTTGCAGGGGAAGAAGTTGTATCTGCACTGCCTTTTGCTACATCTGCTTCTGCAGCTGCATGACCGGCTTGTTCAGGAACGTCACCTTCTGCAGCAATGATAGCTACAACATCGCCGACACGGCATACTTGACCGTCTTTAGTCAGAACTTCCAATACAGTACCGTTCACTGGACAAGGAACTTCAACTACCGCCTTGTCATTTTGAACTTCCATGATGATATCATCATCGGTTACTTTGTCACCGGCTTTGATATGCATTTTGATGATTTCACCTTCATGCAGACCTTCACCCAGTTCTGGGAACCGATATTCAAAGTTCGCTGATTTAGCATTCGCAGGAGCTGGTGCAGCAGGTGCAGGTGCAGCTGGAGCTTCTTCAGCAGCATGACCTTCTTGCTCAGGCACATCGCCCTCAGCTTCGATAATTGCTACAACTTCGCCAACACGGCATACTTGACCGTCTTTAGTCAGAACTTCCAACACAGTACCGTTCACTGGACAAGGTACCTCAACTACCGCCTTGTCATTTTGAACTTCCATTACGATATCATCATCCGTTACCTTGTCACCGGCTTTGATATGCATTTTGATGATTTCACCTTCATGCAAACCTTCACCTAGTTCAGGGAATCGGTATTCAAACTTTGCCACTTTGAAAACCTCCTTGTGAAATTGGGACTGACCTTATGATTAGAATTTAGAAGAAGAAACGACGTTGTCATCCTATATGGATGACAACCGTTTCTCATAGAATTTTTTTTAGAAATCCAAAACTTTCTTCACGCCTGCAATGATACGTGCAGGGTTTGGAAGCCATGTATCTTCAATTTGTGCGAATGGATACACTGTGTCAGGTCCTGCGATACGAAGCACAGGCGCTTCCAAGTGCAGCAATGCTTTTTCATTAATTTGTGCAATAACCTCAGCAGCAACACCGGAGCTCTTTTGAGCTTCTTGTACTACGATAGCACGATTAGTCTTCTTCACAGACGCTACAATAGTGTCGATGTCAATTGGACTTACAGTACGAAGGTCAATAATTTCAACGTTAATGCCTTCTTTTTCGAGTTGCTCGGCTGCTTTGGTAGCTGTATGTACCATCAGCCCGTAAGTAATAATCGAAACGTCAGTACCTTCACGAACTACGTTAGCTTTGCCAAGTTCAACAGTGTATTCACCTTCTGGTACTTCAGCACGGAACGCATGGTAAAGGTTTAAATGCTCCATGAAGAATACAGGGTCATTGTCGCGGATAGACGCGATAAGAAGTCCCTTAGCATCATATGGGTTTGAAGGAATTACTACTTTAATACCCGGGCTTTGTGCAATCAAACCTTCAAGTGAGTCTGTGTGAAGCTCAGCAGCCTTAACTCCGCCACCAAAAGGAGTACGGAATACGATTGGAGCATTATATTTACCGCCAGAACGCCAACGCAGACGTGCCGCTTGAACGACGATCTGATCAAGTGCTTCAAAGATAAAACCTACGAATTGAATTTCTGCAATTGGGCGGAAGCCTTGTACACCAAGACCAAATGCCAAACCACCGATAGCGGACTCAGCTAGTGGAGTATCAAAAATACGATCTTCGCCAAATTCCTTTTGCAGTCCTTCCGTTACACGGAAAACGCCACCTACATTACCAACATCCTCTCCGAAGATAAGAACGTTAGGGTCACGATTCAGTTCAACGCGCATCGCGTCGCGGATCGCTTCTTTCATATTCATTTGTGCCATTGCCTGATATCCCCCTTATTCAAAATCGGCTTTTTGCTCTTCCAGATGTTTAGGTGTTACTTCGAACATGCTGTCGATCAAGCCAGGTATTGTCATTTTTTCGGTTTGTTCAGCTTTTTTAATCTGCTCGTTAACAGTAGCTTTCGCTTCGTCTTTCACGCGCAGCGTATCTTCTTCAGTCCAAAGACCTTTCTTCTCCAAATACTTGGCAAGACGGTTGATTGGATCCTTTTCACTCCATTGTCCTTCTTCTTCTTTCGAACGGTATTTACTTGCATCGTCAGAAAGGGAGTGTGGACGGAAACGGTAAGTTACAGCTTCGATCAATGTAGCACCTTCACCATTACGTGCACGCTCAGCAGCGTCACGAACAGCACTGATTACCGCAAAGATGTCCATGCCGTCAACTTTGATTCCCGGAATACCAGCTGCAACCGCTTTGTGAGCGATCGATTTGGAAGCTGTTTGTTTTGCGAACGGAGTCGTAATCGCGTAACCGTTGTTTTGAACAAAGAAGATAACAGGCAGTTTAAAGCGACCAGCAAAGTTCAAGCCTTCATAGAAGTCGCCTTCAGAAGAACCGCCATCACCAGTGTAAGTAATTGCAACACTCTTTTGTTTCTTCAATTTAAAGCCCATTGCAATTCCTGTAGCGTGCAGGATTTGCGCGCCGATGATAATTTGTGGCATCAATACATTAACGCCATCAGGAATAGCTCCACCATGTTGGTGTCCACGGGAATATAGGAATGCTTGGTACAATGGAAGTCCGTGCCATACTAGCTGCGGAATATCACGGTAGCCTGGGCATAAGAAGTCTTCTTTTTCCAAAGCGAATTCGCTACCAATCATAGTAGCTTCTTGACCGGATACCGGTGCGTAGAAACCAAGACGGCCTTGACGACCAAGATTTACTGCACGATCATCCCAAGTACGGGTAAATACCATACGATACATAATTTCTTTCAGTTGATCGTCGGTTAAATCAGGCATTTTATCCTTGTTGATAATTTCTCCATCCGGGGAAAGTACCGTTAGAGCCTCGACGTCCTCTGTATACACTTCATAAGGAACTTTACTCATTATCTTCACCTCAATAAAAAAATTTGAATATCAGCTGCCTCTGTTATAATATTATTATACACCTGTTTGGTTACTTTCGTCAAAGAAATACTTATAAAATTTATATTTCTTTAAATTTTGTATGTATAACAGGTGATATATTTTTATATAACAGTTTAAAGCTTTTGGAACAAGTAAATGATTAATCACACAGTTACTCAGCTATTTATTTTAGAGCAAACCGTTGTGTATTGCAAAATTCGACAAGAAAGGTGACGTGGCAACTATGAGCGATTCTGTTTTTCTGAAACGCACAATTGTAAAAGAAACGCTTTGGAGTGAACATCTGCAGGAGGAACGCAAATTACGCATCTATCTCCCTCCCGGCTACAACGAAGTCTTGAGCTATCCCGTTGTGTATTGCCAAGACGGAGAAGAATTCTTTAACTTTGGCCGCATCGCTACACTTGCTGGACGTCTTATTATAGAAGAAGACGTGGAGCCCTTCATAATTGTAGGTGTCGAAGTAGACGTCGCTGTTCGGACTCAAGAATATGCGCCGTTTGGCAGCAGATTCAAGCAGTACTTATCTTGCTTTTCCGAAGAGATTATTCCCTTCATTGAACAAAAATATCCTGTACGCCGTACTCCGGACGAACGAATCCTAGCAGGTGACTCTCTTGGGGGCAGTGTATCGCTCCATCTTGCACTTGCTTATCCTGCGATCTTTACACGTATCATCAGCCTTTCCGGGGCTTTCTATCCTGAGTCCCGCGAAATGCTGGCCAAAGAAGAGGATCTTTCCTGGCTCAACATTAATATGGTCGTTGGTCTTCAGGAGACTGACTACAAAACGGATACCGGCATTTATGATTTTGTTCAGATGAATCGAGAAACCAAAACATTGCTTGAATCACGCGGAGCAACCGTATCCTACCGAGAGAAGGACGGACGTCATCTCTGGGGATTCTGGCAGAAAGAGCTACCAGAGTCTCTACTCTATTTCTTAAACGCATAATGACCAGTTGATAGTAGTAAATAGTGAACATCTAAAGAACAGTATGTAGATTACTTGTTTGCGCTTACAGTTTAATCCAGCAACTTTCCTCGATTTACCATATGAATCATAACGAGAAAGCTGTAATCCAAATTGGGTTACAGCTTTTCTCTTATCATTCTTTCCAGCAATATGTCACAGCCCGCGTTGATCAAGTCATACACCTGTTCAAAATTACCTGTAAAATACGGATCTGGTACTTCACGCAGTTCCTCCTCAGGCAATAAATCCATGAAGAACATTAGATCAGCGTCATTTCCTCCTGGAACCTTTCGAACATTCTCTCCATTAGACTTGTCCATACAGACGATATAATCAAATTTTTGAAAATCTTCACTGCTAACTAGACGCGCCATCATATTCTCATAGCTAATACCATTATGATCAAGGATACGTCTCGTTCCTTCATGCGGTTCTTTCCCAATATGCCAGTCACCAGTTCCCGCAGAGTCTACAAGAATCTTGTCTGATAATTCTCGTTCATGAATCTTATGCCGTAGAACAGCCTCCGCCATCGGTGATCGACAAATATTACCTAGACATACAAACAGTACTCTTACGATTTTCGTTCACCTCCTGGTTGTTAAACCTAAAATATATGTGAAATTATACTCAAAAGATCACACACTCTCATTTTAGCGTTGTCGAGGTCAATTGTGCAACCTTTCGATCTGCATTATACTGGACAGGATACTCAACTAGAGGTTTAAGAGGAGGAATGGATGTTATGTCATCCAAACGCATCGTTATTTTTGCCGGTGGTGAATTATCTCCGGATTATTTCGATCTATTAGATGAAGATGATTTTATTATCGGTGCGGATCAAGGGGCATTGTTTCTCATTTCACACGGATATACACCAGATATAGCAGTAGGTGATTTTGATTCCGTTTCGCCTGAGGCACTTCAAGATATTGAGAACCTAAGTAAAAAGACCGTCACCTGTGATGCCGTGAACAAGGATTTAACAGATAGCGAGATGGCACTCGATATTGCAATAGATCAGCAACCTGATTCTATTCTACTATTAGGTGTTACAGGGACTAGAATTGATCATTCTCTGGCTAGCATTCAAATGATGACAAGAGCCCTTCAACGTCAAATCAACTGCTACGTCATGGACACTCATAACTATATAACCCTTACAGGATCCCAGGCTGTTATCAACGATTTAGGCTACACCTACGTTTCTTTGCTACCCTTAACCCCAGAAGTATCGGGGATTACCCTTGAAGGTTTTCAATATCCATTGACTGACGCTACACTGAAGCTTGGACAATCTCTTGGCGTAAGTAATAAACTGATTTCATCCTCAGGAACGGTTTCCATCCGAAGTGGATTGTTGCTGATTATTCAGAGTAAAGATTAATTACATATGGCACGTGTATAACGTAAAAATGCTCCCTTTTTGCATTTTAGAAACATCATTGTAACTTTTATAGCAAATTGAAATAAGCCGCGAAAATCCTTATATACCAAGGGTTTTTCGGCTTTTTTTATATCCTGACAGATCAAATTATTAATTTTTTGTAACTTTTAATGAATTTTTAATATAACGCTTCCAACCCATACCCAGCCTCACTTTATTGCACCTCTACCATTTTTTATGTAATAGATAACCTGCTATACTACGAATCAGGCAAGCAAGACAGACAAACACAACAACAAAGACTAACACCTTGGAGGTACTACAACATGAATAAACAACAATGGATTAAAAAAGCGATTGTTATAGGAATGGTTACTACAATGGGCTTAGGAACAATGATGGCAACAGGCGTAGGAGCAACTAAAGTTGAAGCTGCTTCGGTGTCTAAAGGTCAAAGCATAGTGAATCTCGGAAAGAAATATATGGGAGTGCCTTACAAATTCGGTGCATCCACATCTACTACTAAAGTTTTTGACTGCTCTTCTTTTACTAAATATATCTTTAAACAATATAACGTAACACTGCCTCGTACGGCTGCAGAACAATCCAAAAAAGGAACAGCCGTATCTAAAGCGAATCTTCGTGTAGGCGATCTCGTATTTTTCTCAAGCGGTAGCAGAGCAACTGGCAAAAACGTTACTCACGTAGCTGTTTATGCCGGCAACGGTAAAATTCTGCACACTTACGGTAAGCCAGGTGTTACGATTTCCGATCTTAACTCCGGTACTTGGAAAAAAACTTATTTAAAGGCTCGCCGCGTACTGTAAACAACAGCTCTGTAGTAGAGTTCAAACTATAATAGAGAAAAAGTCTCAGGATGTGGTGCCGCCTTCGGGCGCCCTCATTACATATCCTGTTCCGCGAACAGTATGAATTAACTTGTTCCGGTGACCTTTATCAACTTTCAAACGGATATGTCTAATGTAAACATCAACAACATTCGTATCTGCGTGAAATTGGTAACCCCATACTTCCTTAAGTATCTCGACACGGGAACATATCATTCCCTGATTTGCAGCGAGATAATACAATAGATCAAATTCCTTGGGCGTCATCTTTAACTCGATCCCTTCGCGACTTACAAATCTGCGACTGGGATCGAGCATTAAACCATCGACTCTCAACAGTTGGTTTAAATTTCGACGCCGTCCAGTAAGGGTTAATAAATTTAGAATTCTGTACTTGAATTCACCGGTATGTAAAGGCTTGGTCATATACTCATTACCCCCGGCTGAGAATGCCGAAACCGCCCCAGTTCCAGATTCAGATTGTTCGCCGGAAATCACCATTACCGGGAGTATCATCCCCTCTGCTCTTACAGCGGAAATAATATCCCAGCCTTCCCAAGTCCCCACCTCGTATAACTCAGCAAGCAGCAGTACCGGTTCTACTTTTGATATGGTTAAGCGGAGATCCTCGGGATCTTCGCTTTTTGTTGCTTCAAGTCCAATATCTTGTAGCACACTTTGAATAACGACTCGATCTTCTTCGCTACTAGTGCTATCAGCCATATACCATATTATTTGCTCAATCACAAAGCTCCCCCATATCTATATGACTTGCACTAGCAACACTGCGGTACTTATAGAATTCCCGGAAAACAAAAAGACCATTCCTTAGAAATGGTCTGAACACCTATTTAGCGCTTCTTTATCCAAAATATCGATGATAAAAGCTTCTAGCAGCAGCAATATCTTTAGTCCCATGAATTAAGGCTCTGCCATCCGCAAAAATAACCATTCGATAAGGCCCTTCTATAAAAGAAACCAGATAAGCATTGCTGTCCACGCTTCCGCTTCCTAAACGAGACAAACGATTCGCAGTTTCCTGCAAGTTAAGCTTCTGTGGTCTCGAAGGACGGATTTGTACGGTATCTCTCCCGCAAAGAACATCGCTTCGTTCGGTATTTGCTGCCGTAAGATAGGGATAAATCGGATGACTCCCACAAGAAGGGCAGTTTTCCTTTTTAGCAGCCTTCACTCCAATTTCATGGTGTTCATTCCGCCACACATCGAACGTTAATAATTTGTTTCTTAATTGTGTTTTACGCTTTCCCAGTAGCTTTAGCGCCTCTGTAGTAGCATTTGCCGTAACTAATTGTACAGCTTGCGGAAGGATACCTACAGTATCACAGGTGTCCCCTCCTATAGGTACTGTCCCTAAGAGACAATGGAGACATGGGGTTTCTCCTGGCAAAATCGTATATGTTATTCCATAACTGCCTACACATGCACTATAGATCCATGGAATAGCGTGTTTTTGTGCCATATCATTAATAATGAGCCGAGTATCAAAATTATCCGTACCGTCCATGATTAGATCAACCCCTGAAATGAGCCCTTCCAGCTCCTCTGCACGGACATCAATAACGTGGGATTCAATAACAACCTCAGAATTAATCTGTTGAAGTCTTCTCAGCGCAGCGGCAGCCTTAGGCATACGTTCTAGTGCATCTGCCTCGGTATAGAGCTGTTGCCTTTGAAGGTTACTCCACTCTACATAGTCACGGTCAGCTAAAATAATCCTCCCGACCCCGCAGCGTACCAGCGTCTCTGCAATTCCGGTACCAAGCGCACCCGCTCCTACTACTAATACACTAGACTGCGCGAGCCCTTGTTGTCCTTCTTCACCAAATGGCGTAAACCGCACCTGACGAGAATAACGGTCTTCACGCCCCTCTGTATGGATCAATCGATTCCCCTCCCTGTATCCAAAAACCGGAGAACAGCAGATAGTCTGCTATTCCCCGGAAAGATGTTGATTCTATACTTGTACAGCTGACCACTGCTCTACATCCCAAATTTTCGTAACCCAATCTTCATAGAACTCAGGTTCATGGGAAACCAGCAGGACTGTACCCTTATATTCTTGCAGTGCCCGCTTCAGCTCAGCTTTGGCAATCACATCAAGGTGATTCGTAGGTTCATCGAACAGTACCCAGTTGCTCTCACGCATCAGCAGCTTACAAAGACGTACCTTAGCTTGTTCGCCACCACTCAGCATACTAAGCGGTCGTGTAATATGCTCATTTTTCAGACCGCAACGAGCTAGATGTCCACGCACTTCATTCTGAGTTAGACTAGAAAATTCATTCCATACATCCTCAATAGGTGTAAGATTAGCTGCTTTCACTTCTTGTTGGAAGTATGCTGAATTCAGATAATCTCCAAGATAAGTTTTACCGCTGTATGTTGGAATTACTCCGAGAATGGTCTTTAATAACGTCGATTTACCCACACCATTGCAACCAACGATAGCGATTTTCTCTCCACGTTCAATGGTCATATTCAGCATAGGTAGCAACGGACGGTCGTAGCCAATCTCGAAATCAATGCCTTCAAAGACTGTTTTGCCACTGGCACGACTCTCTTTAAACTTAAAGGTCGGCTTAGCAGCTTCTTCTGGGCGATCAATTCGATCCATACGATCTAATTGCTTCTCACGGCTCTTCGCCCGACCAGATGTGGAGGCACGGGCTTTGTTACGCTGAATGAAATCTTCTTGCTTCTTAATGAAATCCTGTTGTTTTTCATAAGCATCTATATGTTGAATCTTGTTCATCTCAGCCATATCCAGGAATTTCTCATAATTTGCAGTATAACGAGTAAGTTTGCCGAACTCCAGGTGATAGACCACATTTACGACTTTATTCATGAATTCCGTATCATGGGAGATCAAAATAAATGCATATGGATACTGCTTCAAATAGTTAGTTAACCAGTCGATGTGCTCAACATCCAAATAGTTGGTAGGCTCATCCAGCAACAGTACGTTTGGTTTCTCAAGCAGTAGCTTCGCCAACAGGACTTTTGTGCGCTGGCCCCCACTTAAAGAAGCGACATCACGGTCAAGTCCAATGACGGATAAGCCTAGGCCATTCGCCATTTCCTCCACTTTCACATCAATTAAATAAAAATCCCCGATGTCCAGCTGCTCCTGGATGTCCCCCATTTGCTCAAGTAAAACCTCTAACTCTTCAGGAGAAGCGTCCCCCATCTGCTCAGTGATCTTCAGCATTTCCTGTTCCAGCTCTAAAAGCGGCAAGAAAGCGTCCTTCAATACATCACGGATGGTTTTACCTGGTGTTAAGATGGTATGCTGATCCAAATAGCCATAACGGACACGAGGTGTCCACTCTACTCTTCCACTATCTTTCAACAGTTTCCCTGTCAAAATATTCATAAGCGTTGATTTCCCTACGCCATTTGCTCCTACAATTCCTACATGCTCTCCAGGTAACAACCGGAAAGAAACATTCTTAAACAACGTCCGATCCCCAAAATTGTGGGAAACGTCTTCTACACTAAGTAAACTCATAAATTCTCAGCAAGCTCCTATCTATACTTAAATAATGCGTAAACAAGCAAAAATGCCTTCGGCGTCTCCATAGGACGGTAAGCGTTTATACGAGAAATCTAAGAATAAAGTATAGTGTAAAACGTATACTTTATTATATTTTTAAAACACGTATAAATATATATTTTAACACACTTTAGCGCAACACTGAATTAAAAGTTCGTTGAGTGAGCCGTTAAAACATACAGAACCCCTTCATTTAGCATTTTTTTTGAAAAAAACACGACTTTTCACCTTAATAGGCGCATCTAATAATCCCTCAATTATTTCATTAATGACATCCGCCAACTTCCCCTTGGGCTTGAATGGATCTTGTTGAAAAGGAAGTCCATAAACTTTGGCTGTCCCAATAGCGCTTTGTAGCAGCTGTGTAGAGGAGTGTTCAGCGAGCGGTAATCCCACTCTCCAATTCGGTTCAGCCTGTATTCCCTTTCGCCTAATCCATAGAAGCAACTCTTCGATTCTCCAATCTGCACCTGAGGCAATTAAAAGCGGAAGATCGCTATGTTTAAACTCTTCAAGAGCCCCTCCATATTCGCCAGTGCCCAGGTCCAACACCACAAATTGATAGTTTCCACTCAGTAGATCAGCCATTTCCCTGTCAACAGAACGATTCCAATAATGTACTCCTTTCCATGAAAAAGCAGATTGTTCGTCAGTATATGGGACAGTTGCAATCTGTGCATATAACAAACTACGAATGCGATCAAAAATCGATGAATTCATAGAACAATCAACCCATGCAGTAGACCCCTTCTGTGCAAGTAAGCTACTCACAGCAAATGAAGTATGTGTTGTTCCAAGACCTGAAGCTACTCCGAGTAAAGCGATAACGATCGATTTTCCCTTTTCTAGCGGAAACGGGACTACTGCTGTTAGATCATTTTCACGGTCCATTTCGGATTCCACACGATCTAACGCCTTAAGAACTGCTCCTGCATTCTGATATCGCTCCTCTGGGAGATGTCTTAATAAGCGTCTTATGATTGGAATAATGCCTGCTGGCATGTAATTATATAGCCGATCCTCCATCCCGTACTCCCAATGGCTACATTGCCCTCCAGTTGCCATATAGAGAATTAATGCTCCGAGCCCGTATAAATCGGATACCGGCTGACTTTGCCCGCTTCCATATTGCTCAGGTGCCGCGAAGCCAACTGTACCAAGCTTAACCGTATCTTCGGAGATACCGTGCTTGTAGCTTCGAGCGACCCCAAAGTCAATTAACATCAGTTCTTTTTGCAGCGTCAACATGATATTTGAAGGCTTGAGATCACGATAAATAATCGGTGGATGATGATCATGTAGGTACTGAAGAACCTCTAATAGCTGTCTAGCCACTTTAACGATGAAGTTACATGGCAAAGGTCCGGGATTGTCCTTCATTAACTGATTTAAGCTCACGCCTTCAATATAGTCCATGATTAAATAGGAATACCCTTCTCGATCTGGAAGATAGAAATCGACAATCCGAGGCAGACGTGGGTGGTCTAGAGTGATTAACATATCGGCTTCTGCTTGGATATCAGAATGAAGCTCATCTAAGCACAAGCTTTCTTTTACAGCCCATCGTTTACCCTTTAGGCGCAAATCATCCGCAAGATAAACAATACTCATCCCACCTGATCCAATCAGATCCGTAATTCTGTATCTGTCATTAATAACCTGTCCAATCTTAAGCTTTGTCTCAAAATACAATTTAAATCCCCCTTTTTCGTAAAAAAAAGAGAAAGCTTCCGCCATTAACGTCTTACCGCAAAATACGGTCACGTTAATAACGGGATGCTTTCCCTTAGAAATTTAGAATTTTGTTTGATTTAGTACTTAATCATATAAAGCGTAATTTCATCACGATTATGGAATAGCTGCTTGGCACGCTGAATCTGCATCCGCTCTCCTTCAAACATCGCAATAATTTCCTTGATCATCGCTAGCGGCTTCTTATGCATCAGTTTTACGGTCACAATAGCTGTCCCACCCGGCGACAGGCTGTGTAGCAGCCCAGTTACAAGCTTCGCCATCAGCTTAGGACTCCAGCTCATATCGCAAACGAGCAGATCAAATTCATTATCGCGGAATTTCACTTCTCCAGCGTTTTTACGAAGGATCTTCAAACCCGGATAATTACGTAGGGATTCATGCATTAATGCAGGGTCAACCGCCGTAACCTTCATTCCACGTTCCAGCAAGAAAGAAGTCCACCCTCCTGGAGAAGCGCCAATATCTAACGCATTACGGAAGCTGTAAAAAGGGATATCAAACTCCTTCTCAGCTTCCATAAGCTTGAACTTAGCGCGTGAGATTTGTCCATCTTCCTTACGAAAACGGATGGCGCCGCCATTCCAGCTAGATAAATTCGCTTCTGGTCTGGATACACCTGCATATAAGGCATTCCCGTCAGCGTAGACAGAAATGACCCAGGCTGGATCTTGCACTGTAAATTCTGCGCCTAAGCTCTGCAACTGCTCTTGGAGCCATTCACGAAGTTCTCCCGGACTGTCCTGCCAGAAGGAAGGATCCCCCTTACGAACGTTCAGGGATACTTTCTCCCCTTCCAGCTCGCTGCGTCGACTTAAATAGACTGCCAAACGCTGTAGTGCCTCCATGGTTCCTTCATCCTGAAACTCAACAGGCTGTATATGACGCAGGAAAATAGGCAGGTTCTGAGTGAGTAGGCGCGTTACTTCCTCCGGTTCACATTGCAATGTAGCCAAAAAGATTTCTCCCGGCAACAGCAAAGTACTCTTCACAGCACCGAATAAACGGCGAAGCTCTTCTTGCGCATAAGGCGCAAAGCCGTGATTAGCTGTACAAATATATCGGGAATACACTACTTCTTCCGGAGCGATGGTCTGCTCTTCGGTATCTTGTCTAAAATCGTTCAAATCGTTTTGCCTCCAGGTCTAATTTTAATCCAGGGACGACCGCTATCCCATTCAACATCAACAGGAATATCATAAGTGGCCAAGATCATTTCTTTCGTTAATACTTCTTCTTTCAGTCCAGATCCAGCTAGCTTACCCTCACGAATTAATGCAACATGCGTGAAAAGCGGGACAATTTCTTCCACATGGTGAGTTACGTACACTACAGAAACATTACGCTGTCTCAGCTTATCTATTTCAGCCAGCATTTTTTCCCTTTCATATAGATCAAGGCCCGCACAAGGCTCGTCCATAATTAATAGCTTAGGGTCAGCCATAAGACATCTTGCCAGCATGGCTTTTTTACGTTCTCCCTGTGACAAGGTCCCAAAGGGATGAAATGCCATATTGCCTAGATTCATATCTTCAAGCATACTGATTGCTTTCTCTTTTACTTCGGTAGGGATCGTCTCGTAAAAACGCAAATAAGCGTAAGCCCCTGTAGCTACGACCTCCCACACCGGATCATTTAAAGACATCTTTTCCATCAAGGAAGGACCGATATAACCAATTTCTTTACGAACCTCACGTACATCACATTGCCCATATTTATAACCCAGCACTTCTACAGTCCCTTTGCTAGGAAACAGGTAACCTGTCACAATCTCTAGAATTGTTGTTTTACCAGAACCGTTCCGGCCCAAAATGACCCAGTTCTCACCTTCCTTAACTTCTAGCGACACATCATCCAAGATTAAGCTTTCTTCCCTACGAAGAGATAAATGTTGTAATGAAATGATTATGATATAACACCCCTTATGTATTCCAGCACCCGCTCAACTGAAACCATTGAATAATAAATATTCGGATCATCTGTCCGGTCTGCAGAAACCACTAGTAGCGCAGGTACGCTGGTTATACGATAATGTCTTACAAGATTGGGGAGCATATTCACATTGCCTGCAACCATCTGGAGTTCAGGGGGTAAAAGATGGGCCGCCACTTCTAACATTCGTTCAGCAGCCTTACAAGTACCGCACAATGGAGTGTGTAAAAATACTACAAGTGGTTCTCCAGCGCTCTTGAGCGCGTCCAGTAATTCTACTTCCTGCATTTCCTTCATTTCAATTCCGTCTCCTTGGAGATATCACGAAGCTTATCAGAACTTAGGGGGCCATTTACCAAAAGCATCCCCTCAGGTTTTGCCGTGTATAAGATCTCAAACATTTCTCTTCGCCCCCATAGACTGGAAGTGTGCAAATAAATTTCTCGGGGATATAGTCCTTCCAGTACGATCCGTCTAGCAACTTCTCCACCCGAATAATCATCCGGCCCCATATCGTAATCCAGTGATAAAATATCCACCTCACACTCACGCAGCATCAGAAGACATTCTTCCGTCGTACGAGCCAGAGCGAACCCTTTCGGTACCTTTCGAAGATCATCCATATAGATATGAATCACAATTACGCCTCCGCTTCAAACCAACCACGCACAGTAGCAATTTCTTTTCGATGACTGCCATCCGCACCCTTCTCAGTTTCCATGACAACAGCTGAGCTTCGTAAAAGCTCGGAGGACAATAAGCTTTTCAGCCCTTGCTCTCCAATATGTCCTTGTCCGATTCCAGCATGCCTGTCACGTCTTGAGTCGAAAGGAAACTTAGAATCATTTAAATGAACCGCAACAAGATGTGGCCAAAATCCGAGTTGCTCTCCTCGTTCAAGGAAGTCTTCCGTTCGCTCAGGGTTCCAGATACCGGCTGCGTAAGCGTGACAGGTGTCCAAACAGAATCCTATGTTCTCCGGAAATTGGCTGAGCTCTCGAACTTTCACGAGTTCTTCAAGTGTAATTCCTTCCGTTCCATGGTTGCCTGCTTGATTCTCAATTAGGAGCTTAGCACGGCCATCCCAGGACTGCAGCACTTCATTCATACATTGTATAATATTTTGATAGCCTTGTAACGGCTCCATTCCACCAAAATGTCCAAAATGTACAACGATGCCTAATGAACCACAAGCTTCTGCAATCTCCAAATCATTTAAGAGAGAAGCTACATAAACCTTTCGCGGAGTAACATCCTCTATACCAGCCGCCATGTTAATCCCATAAGGTGTGTGCGCAATCGAATCGATCCCTTTTTCCTGACAATAGTGCGCACAATCCCTCGTATCTCGGACATCCACCTGTTTAAGTTTCAAACTACGCGGATTTTTAGGAAAATATTGAAAACATGTTGCACCGCTCTCCCAAGCAAATCGGGCAGCTCTCCCATATCCACCGCGAATGCTAACATGAGCCCCTATTTTGGGACTATTCTTCATACTGACAGTCTGGGCAATAAAATACTTTGCGTCCAGTCTGCTCTGTTTTAATAATGGTTCCCCCATCACGAAGGCAAGGTTCGCCTTCACGATCATACACTTTACATTGATTATTATATGATCCTGTAACTGTATCCCCAGTCATAAAAGGCATTTCCATGTACCCACCAATTTCAGTAGCCTCAGTCAGTACTTTTTGGATGCTCTCATAAAGGCGGGCTATAGAATCCGATGTTAAATTCTGAACTTGTGCAGAAGGTAAAAGTCTAGCTTCGAAAGCAATCTCATCGGCATAGCAATTTCCGACTCCAGCCATCACATGCTGATTTACCAGCAGGCTTTTGAGCGCACCTCGCCGTCCCTTTAATAGTCCTGTGAATCGTTCCAGTGTCATTCGACGATCCAACAGCTCAGGTCCAAGCTTACCCATTGTGGCTTCGCTTTCCTTAACGGACAGCAAATGCAGATACCCTAAGCGAAGTCCTATGAAGTAAAGGATATGATCACCAAATGCGATTTCAACCTGTGTGTTTCGATCCGGACGTTCTTCCTCTGTACCATAAAAAAGCAGTCCACCTAGCATCAAATGTAAAAGTAGTCTTCGTCCATCATGAAGGTGAAACAAAATATACTTGGCACGCCGCTCAACAAAAACAACACGTGCGCCGATCAATGCTTTTCTAAAAGCGTCTGTTTCCATGTTAATTGACTTTTCTCTGTTCACGATCACATCAGATATTGGCACATTTATAATATGCTGACTTAGCAGCTTTCTATAATTCTCCATTTCCGGCAGTTCCGGCATAGCTCATCGTCCCCTCTAAGTTGGTGAAGTAATAAGATCCTAGCTATTATACACCGAGAAACGTTTTAAGTTCAGTTAAATCGGCACAAATTTCATCCGGTGAGATCCCGGTAAGATTTTTATAGTGGTCAAGATTGTCGGCATTTGTTAATCCTGTAAATACAAGAACTGTCCTACAGCCCGCATTTACTCCAGCAGCTATATCAGTTCGCATATTATCACCGACAACCACTGCATGTTCAGGCTCGATACCAAGAAGATCTGTCGCGAATTTGATTAGATGAGATTCCGGCTTGCCAATTACTACCGGACTCACACCGCTAGCAGCCTCAATGGCTGCACCAATGGTACCTGCCCCCGGCATGACGCCATCATCTGATGGCAGCATTAAATCCGGGTTGGTGAGTACAAACTTTGCGCCTCCCAGAATCCAACGCGAAGCTTGTGAGAGCGACGTATAGTTGAAGGAACGATCAATACCTTGCAGTACATAGTCAGGTGAGTCTGTCACGATGCGAAGCCCCGCTTCGTTACAGGCCTCACGCAAACCCTCTTCTCCAAGTATCGCCACTGCAGCCCCAGGTGATTCCTCAGCTATGTAACGCGCGGCCGCCATTGATGAGGTACATACCTCCTCAGCTTTCGCATCGATTCCCATTCCACATAAGTGAGCAGCCACATTAGCCGCTGTGCGCGATGAATTGTTGGTAACAAATAGAAAAGGAATGCCTGCGTCACGTAATCCTTTAATCAGTAAATCAGCACCGGGAATCATTTTATGCCCATGATATAACGTACCGTCAAGATCAATCAATAACCCTTTAATCTGTTCCATTATAAATCCCTCTATTTCCATAAGAAATTTAATTAATGTGGTAAATAAATAATGATATTAATAGACGATAAACCTAAGCCCAGCTTGAATTTGGAATGGTTCAATATCCTTTGGGTTTGGTCGTATTGCCCGCTGGTATTCGGCAAGATTTCCTGCCATTCGTACGTCTTCCACGCTGTGATCACTTTAAATCTAACACACTTCGTCGAAAGAAATCGAACGAGAGTCTCAGCCAGCATTTTTTAGCATAGGACTGTCATTTCCTGCGCTTTCCCGGAAAATAATCATTTCCCCAATTGCCCGTTTTGTCTTCGATAAATTGGATATGTGCTGAATTCTTCAGCTAACAATGTCTCTGGAAAAACGAGCTCAGCTTCTTCCAGCAAAGGAATCAACTCCTCAGACGAGCTGTACCGAGAGCTGAAATGAGTGAGCAATAGTTGACCTGCATTGGCTTCCTTTGCTAGCTCTGCAGCTTGACGTGCTGTACTGTGATGGTACTGATAAGCCATTTCTGCCAGATCATGCCCAAAGGTTGCTTCATGAACGATAAGGTCTGCATCAAGTGAGAGTTCTAAAGCTCCAGAACAAGGTCTTGTGTCACCTAAGATCGTAATAATACGCCCTCTTTTAGGCTCTCTGACAACATCAGCCGCGCAGATACGAATACCTTCGTCCGTTATAACATCTTCACCTTTTTTTAATTTTCCATATATCGGTCCAGGTTTCAAACCATAACTCTTAAGTAATTCCGTATTGAGGCTCCCAGGACTATCCTTTTCCGTTACCCGGTAACCATAGCTGTCAATACGATGCTCTAATAATGCCGCCTCCACTTTAAAGCCATCATCCTCGAATACCGTTCCTCCGGTATGCTCGACAATCTCAATTTTGTATGGAATACGAGATTGACTCACAGCTAAGGATATATCTAAGTATGCTTTCAATCCAGGTGGTCCGTAAACCGTTAACGGCGAGGTCCCTCCCTGATAACCACGACTCGATAACAAACCTGGAAGGCCAAATAGATGATCTCCGTGCAAGTGAGTAATAAATAGCTTTTCCAGTTTTCCTAGGCGAATCGGTGAACGAAGAACCTGATGCTGAGTTCCTTCTCCGCAATCGAACATCCAAATACTACGGCGTTCTTCCAGTAGTCTTAATGCAATCGACGTTACATTGCGCTGCAGAGTCGGTACCCCTGCATTCGTACCCAAAAAATATAATTCCATCCTTTTTCCTCCCCTCTTCTTATTGGCTGAACCCTCTCTTGTCTATTCTAAACGTCCTTCTTCCAGCAAAAAACCCCCCAGTTACGGGAGGTTCCGCTGATAGGGATACAATCCCCTTACAGACCGGGTGAATAAATGACAGAATTACAGCTTCTCTACATTAAAATACTGCGCTTCTGGATGGGCGAATACCATTGCCGACACAGAAGCCTCGGGTTCCATCATAAAGCCTTCTGTAAGGTGGACACCGATATCTTCGGGGGATAATAGCTTAAAGAGTGGTCCCTGATCTTCCAGATCCGGACATGCAGGATAACCAAAGGATACACGAATCCCTTGATACCTTGCTCCATGTCTTTGCTTCATGGTCATATCCGCAGGATCTGGGAAGCCCCATGTATCACGCATCATGTGATGAACACGCTCCGCTAGTCCTTCCGCTACTTCAAGTGCAACAGACTGCAAGGCATGTGAGCGTAGATAATCACCATTCTCCTTAAGTGCTGTAGAGAGCTCACGAACACCGTGTCCCGCAGTCACCACGAGGAATCCAACATAGTCCATAATCCCACTGTCGACCGACTTCAAAAAGTCCGCTAGACAGAGATAAGGCTCAACACCTTGTCTTGGGAAAGTAAAAGTATGCAGAATCTCGGCCGTATTCTGTGGATTATACACGATGATATTGTTACCACTTGATTGTGCCGGGAAGAATTGATACATCGCATGTGGAGTAATCGTACCTTCCAGCATTGCTTGATGTAGAATATCATCTACAGTACCTTTCAACTCAACAGTCCGCTCGTCACCAGCAGCTAACTGCGCCTCTACAGAACCACGTAGACCCAGATGATGACCGAGCAACATTTGCATATTCACATAAGGGATAATATGCCCCAATGGATAATTACGAATTACATGACGCTCTAAGTCTGGCGGAACAAATACAGGTGCATCTGGTGAAATTTTGGAGCGAACTGCTCTAGTTAACTTAGGAAGCTCTTGTTTAGGAGCAACTGCTACTGCAGATTCCGCTTCTACTCGAATTTCCTCGGCAATTTTCTCCCGTTCAACAGGGTTCATAAGCCGATTAGCAATATCTAGGCCATCCATAGCATCCTTAGCATACAGTACTAAACCATCATACTCCGGACGTATACGTGTTTTGGTGAACTTTCGCGTCAGGGCAGCACCGCCTACCATAATAGGTACATCAATCCCAGCCGTACGTAAGTCTTGTGCCGTCAGCACCATCTGCTGTGCCGATTTTACGAGTAACCCAGACAATCCAATCGCGTCAGCTTTTTCACGACGAAACGCTTCGATAATGGACTCAGGTGGTACTTTTATACCCAAATTAATGATCTGATAACCATTATTCGATAAGATGATCTCCACTAAGTTCTTGCCTATATCATGTACGTCGCCCTTTACAGTAGCAAGCATGATCTTACCTTTTACCGATGTCTCATCCTTCTTCATAAACTGTTCCAAATGACCAACTGAAGCCTTCATTACTTCAGCACTTTGCAGCACCTCAGCAACAATCAGTTCATTGTTATTAAACAACCGTCCAACCTCTGACATCCCAGCCATTAGCGGTCCATTGATGATTTCCAAAGGTCCTGATTTAGTAAGCGCCTCATTAAGGTCAGGAATGAGACCTTCTTTAGTACCCTCAACCACATAAGAAGCCAGACGCTCTTCTAGCGAAAGATTAGAAATTTTCTCTTTTTTCTCAACCTTCTTTCCTCGGAAGGCGGCTACAAAAGCAGCAAGTGTGTCGTCATTCGTATTATAAATCAATTCTTCAGCAAGACGACGGTCTTCAGCAGGGATAGAAGCATAACGCTCTACCTTCTCGGTGTTTACGATCGCATAATCCAAACCGGCCTTAGTGCACTCATAAAGGAATACTGAGTTCAACACTTCACGTCCTGCTTCCGGTAATCCAAAAGAAACATTGCTGATCCCCAAGATCGTGTGAACACCTGGAAGGGCTTCTTTGATCAACCGAATTCCATCAATGGTTTCTTTGGCAGAGCCAATATATTGTTCGTCTCCGGTTCCTACAGGGAATACCAACGTGTCGAAAATAAGATCTTCTCCAGCTAATCCGTATTTATTCACAAGTAAGTCGTAGGAGCGTTTAGCCACTTCCAGTTTGTCTGTAGCCTTGATTGCTTGTCCTGTCTCATCAATCGTTCCTACAACGATAGCTGCACCATACTTATGAATCAAAGGAGTAACCAGCTCGAATTTTTCTTCACCATCTTCAAGGTTAATGGAGTTAATTATAGCCTTACCTTGACAGTACTGTAGTGCCAGATCAATAACCTTAGGATCGGTAGTATCGATCATTAGAGGAACTTTAACCTTCTTTACAACTAATTCTAAAAAAAGTTTAATATCTTCAATCTCATCACGGTCCGGATCTTGCACGCAGACGTCAATGACTTGTGCACCGCTCTTCACCTGTGCACGGGCAATTTCTGAAGCTTCCTCATATTTGCCTTCGACGATTAGACGTTTAAATTTACGCGAACCTAATACATTCGTACGTTCACCCACCATGTATGGTCGGTTGTCGTTCTCGATATAGATAGGCTCAATACCTGAAAGTGCCGGTGGATGATTCCCTGTAAGCGGTCGTGGAGGAAATTGTGAGAGTGCCTCCGACATAGCACGGATATGTTCCGGTGTCGTTCCGCAGCAACCCCCTGCAATGTTAAGCCATCCTTTTTCTGCAAACGCAGCAATTTTACGCGCAAGAGAATCAGGAGATTCATGATAATGTCCATTCTCGTCTGGCAACCCAGCGTTCGGATAACAACTCACAGCCGCTGAAGAGATTGCAGAAAGCGAACGAATATGATCCCGCATGAACTCAGGGCCAGTCGCACAGTTCAGACCAATAGAGACAGGCTTGAGATGTTCTAAAGAAATATAGAAGGCTTCGATGTTCTGACCGGCAAGCGTGGTACCCATCGGCTCTATCGTCCCCGAAATCATTACTGGCAATTTGATGCCTGTCTTCTCAAACGCATTACGTATGCCTATACTTCCAGCCTTCACGTTCAAAGTATCCTGAGAGGTCTCTAGCAGTAACGCATCCACTTGACCATCAATCAATGCGACTGCCTGTTCCTCGTAGCTATCAACGAGCTCTTGGAAAGTGACTCCTCCTGTAACAGAGAGCGTCTTTGTTGTAGGCCCCATTGCGCCTACGACATATCGAGGACGATCAGGTGTATCATATTTATCAACGGCATTGCGAGCTAGCTTCGCTGCAACCAGATTAATTTCGCGTGCCCGTTGCGGAATATCATATTCGGCAAGTACAACAGACGTTGCACCAAAGGTATTCGTTTCTATGAGGTCAGCACCTGCTTCGAGATACTGCTCATGAATCGTCTGAATCACTTCTGGACGGGTTAATACTAGCATTTCATTACAACCGTCCAATTCTTCCCCACCAAAATCCTCACCTGTCAGAGGCACCTGTTGGATCATTGTGCCCATTGCACCGTCTAGAATTAATATTCTTTGTTGTAAGCTTTCCTCAAGTGTATATTTAGCCAACGTATAGTCCCCCCAGTAAAACATTAGAGTAAGTTTAGCAGAATAAAGGAATTTCGGAAAGCCTTCCTTTCCACTCTGCATTATCTGTAATTATAGGATATCATTACTATTCTTTTAATTATGGTTTCACAGAGAGTTCCTTATTAGGCATAGAATGCTGAGTTCTAGCAGTTACGTGTGATGTAACAATATATTGTCCTTCTATCTCAAGTGTTCCTTCTGCTTGATAGACTCCATCACCAACTAGCTTCCCTTTAAGTTCAATTTTCTGTTCATTATCATTTTTACTCACAATTTCGAATAGAACCTCTTTCGCATCATCCACCGCCAAGTTATCTTGCGTCACCACAGCCTCAAAGGTCACCTTCTGATTTACAACAACCTCTTCAGGACTCCAATGTAACTCAACTTTGATAGGTTCCATAGACATGTCCATGTTCATGTTCATATTATGTATTCCAGAATGTTTGGTTTGGTCTGATGAACATCCTCCCAGAACTAAAAGTGTTGCACCTAATAATAAAGGAACGATTGTTCTTGAAATCTTCATATAGAGTCCTCCCAGCCGATTTGAGTACTAAGAATCTACCAATTCATGTTATACATTCTCCATCTATTATACACATTATTATTGGTTTTTCAGTATTTCATATCAATTCAGCTTAACTCTTGTGACTAAAATCATATACTAGATAATTTCATCAATTTTAAAAAGCAATATGTAGATATAAAGAAAGACAGTAAGCCTCCTAGTAACCCAGGAACCTACTGCCTTCTTAAGGCTCAATGATTCAAAGCCTCTTACTCTACTTTATAAAGATTGGACTAATGAAAGAAGCTCTCCAAGATGTTTGATTTCATAATCCGGCTGAATTTCCGGATCCGGCTGTTTGCCTTTTCTATTAATCCAAACCGTAGTCAAACCTGTTGCCAACCCACCACGAATATCCGTTGTAAGCTTATCACCGACCATAACCCCTTGCTCAGGTGCAATATCTAGAAGCTCTAGAGCATGCAGAAAAATATCCTTATCCGGCTTTCCTTTGCCGAAGCTTCCGGAAATTACGATATGATCAAAGAAAGGAACGATTTCAGGTACACCATCTAGTTTCTCTTGTTGCAATGCAGGGCATCCGTTAGTCAAAAGCAATAACTTCACTTTTCCCTTCAGTTCTTCGAGCACCTGAATTGTTTCTTCATAGATGTAAGGCCGATTTCTACGCTCTGCTGCAAATTTGGCTGCTAATGTCTCAGCAAGAACTTCGTCCTCTACACCAAGTGCTGCAAGACCACGACGCCACGCCTCTTTACGGTATCCCGGTGCAAGCTGCTCCAATTGACGGAATTCCGGTTGTTCACCTGCAGTAAAGTTCCCCCAAAGTGCTTCAAACGGATTAATCCCAATCATTTTTGTAAATGGGTTCGTTTCGTATGATTCATATAGTGCTATGGCTTCTTTACGCACCGCAAGTTCCAGTTCTTGTGGATCAATCGTATCCCCAGCGGCTTCACATGCAGAACGAAATGCTTCATTGACGCTCCGATCATCCCAGAGCAGTGTATCATCAAGGTCAAATAGTACAGCGGAAATTGGCATTACAGGTCTCCCTCTCCCATGGCTGGTTAATTTCTATTCGTGAACTACTTCAATTTGGTGAGCTTTTGCGAATGCTTCCAGTCGAGTCCCCATCGCAGTTGTATCATAACGATTCATAAGTCTGGTAAAAATCCATTTCGTGCGTTTGCCTTTATGCTTAATAACAACAGCTCCACGCGAAAGGATAATTTTCTCAATATCAGAAGCTGGTAAATAGCGTTCGCGATTGAATTTTATAGTGGATAGTCTAGCATTCTCCACCTTCAAATACGGACGTCGGAAAAACAGAAGTGCTGCTAGTAAGTAGTACAAAACGACTCCTAGCCAATTCATCAGCATACCATTGCCTTTGGCCTGATCTACCGAACCAATCATCCAAAACATAGTACCAAGCACTAATAACACTACTGGAAATGCAATGTTACGGCCTTTAAAGGTTTCACTGTTCTTGCCAGGAGATTTGGATTTTGATGCGTAAATCGTTTCCTTCCCCTGTTTCTTTCTTTGCTTGTTAATTTGCTGTGTGTTACGTTGAACCATTCTTTCCCAAGAACGGGCCATATGCGTTCCCCCTAGTCATCCAGTAGTATCTATGAAAAGGAACAGGGTGTTAATGCTTAAGCCCCTTGTTACCTTGTTCATGCTCATCATTATCGACCAATTCAATCGTATTCAATTGTGCTCGGAAGTTATTGCGAATATTCCCCAAATAGATTTCACGAAGCTTGGCGCGTTCCGCCGTTTCCTCTTGATTAAGGCCTACGCTCTTCTGTTTGCGTGCCAATTCGTTAATACGCGCGACCAACTCATCAATGTTCAAAACTTTCCCTCCCCATATAAATTAATTCTAACTCTGCCATGAGAAAAAGAGCTTGTCAAGGTTTACTCCCTGCAAGCTCTTTATGTCCTTCTATTATGTTCTTAGAATATTAATAAATAGGTAAACTGAGAATATCTCCAGCATTAATCTGACTGCCTTTAATGCCATTAGATTTTTTAATTCCTTCTATATATACAGCCGTCTTCATATCCGATGGTTTATTCTCAAGAGCAATACTCCAAAGTGTATCTCCGCGTTCAACCACTACGCGCTTCTCATCCTTCATTAAAGTAGTAGATCCTGCAAATACATTACCTACTACTGTGAGTCCTGATAGTACGAGCACAATGATCAATGTAAGTTTAATAACAAAATCTCTCCGGAACAAACGCATCAATCCTTCAAGCAAAAGCGCTGTAATCTCTTTAATCTGAGCTGAATAACGGGTAACAGGATTATGTCCTAAAGATTCAACCACGGGGGCTTTATCGTAGATGCTACGGTATGTACTGTATTTTAACATGAATATCATCCTCCAAACACTTGTTCTTACTTTTGAAATTATAATAACACGAACATGTGTTTTGTTCAATACTATTTCAGAACAATTGTTCTCTTTTTTTGAAAAGAGTAAATCACCCTATCATCTATAAAAAGAATCCAGCTGATCATTGTTTTAAAGTTCGCTTTATCAATACGAGACTACCATTTATTAACTCTTTCGAATTAATATTTATAATAGTTAGAACTTATGTTTGTGCGAACGGTAGTTCTATGTTATAATTTTCCCAAACATTACTATATGGGGTTGATTCCAATGTCAAAGATTTCAAGTCGCCAGCTGGCGATCCTGGAATTTATACGTAGCGAAGTCCGCAGCAAGGGTTATCCTCCTTCCGTTCGGGAGATTGGAGAAGCTGTTGGTCTTGCTTCCAGCTCCACAGTTCACGGTCATTTGGATCGGCTAGAGAAGAAGGGACTTATCCGTCGAGATCCAACGAAGCCTCGTGCAATAGAATTGCTTGGCCAAGAGGATTCCGAGAATGTCCATCATTTCGCACAAACCGTCGCACGCATTCCTGTCGTAGGTAAGGTTACCGCCGGGGTTCCTATCACTGCTACTGAGAATATTGAAGACTACTTCCCGCTTCCAACTCACTATGTTGGAGATAACAAAGTATTTATGTTATCGGTTCAAGGTGACAGTATGGTCGAAGCTGGGATAATGAATGGTGACTATGTTATTGTCCGTCAACAACAGACAGCTGATAACGGAGATATCGTTGTAGCTATGACCGAAGAAGATGAAGCTACCGTTAAGACCTTTTATAAAGAACGTGATCATATACGTCTTCAGCCGGAGAATCCGGCGTACGAGCCTCTTCGCCTTAATCGCGTGACCATTCTCGGCAGAGTTATCGGATTATTTCGAGATATCCACTAAGTATGCACTCCTACCAAGCCAAAACGGATACCGTCCATTAAAGGACGGTATCCGTTTCTACGAGAAGCATAATGATACTGTTTTCTGTAATATCAAAGGCTGTTCCACAAATGTGGAACAGCCTTTTTTTGTTTTCTAACTCAAATTATCCATACTAGAACACGCGTTCGCATACGCTAAAATGGCCATTTTCTATTAATAACCGTTTAGGCTTTCTGCTCATATCCTATTAGAAAGGAGTGTTGCGCAATGCCAAATTACCGAATTATTGTAGATCTGACCCAGCGTATGCTGTATCTTCTTGATAACAACATTGTGATCAGAGGTTTCCCCGTCGGAATCGGTAAAATGTTAACCCAATCACCCTTGGGTGACTTCACTATTATTAACAAAGAACCCGATCCAGGTGGTCCATTTGGGGTCTTTTGGATGGGTCTATCTAAGCCTCACTATGGAATACATGGAAATAATGATCCCTCCTCGATAGGTCACGAAGTTTCCCACGGTTGTATTCGGATGTACAATGAGGATGTGCTAGCACTAGCTGCGATTGTTCCGATTGGAACTCAAGTAACGATCAGGAATTAAATCTATCCATAAATAAACACACTTCACTCATGGTTCAATGAATGGGGTGTGTTTGTATTTAAGTATTTTTGATGGCGTAATAGGAATTATGTGGTTATATGTCGAATAATGTTAACAGGTTTTCAAATAGAAAGGAAGTGTCTGGTTTTGAACAACTCCAAAATAAGAACCCTCGTCGATTTTAAAGTCGATGCACTTGTTAAACTCTCAGGATTATTGTTAAATAACGATCAAGCTAGTGGAAAAAAAGTAAATCTACTCACCTCATTCGGCAGTATTCAAGGGACCATCTCCCCTTCCACCTCCAATAAAGAGGATGTTTTTGACTTTAAATCTCTAATGGATGATGTCATTGTAGATGAATACATATCTTATTTAGGTGCGGAACATCCCGATAAAAATTTCAGCTATAACTTTGTAGTCCTCAATGATGTTTCTGTAAGACCCTATGCTAACTATGAATCATCGATCGAATACAAGCAGCTAATTGTGTATACCGATCAAATTACGGCTTTCAATTTCTTATAATTTTGACATATTTACATTAATAACTCTCATCTAAGCACTCAGTAACTGCCCTAGCATGCATTAAAGGCGGATCTCAGGGTGCTTTTTTTTGCTAATGCTGTAATTGTTCCTATATTTCAACGAATTTCACTTTTAGCAGATACTAGTCGAGAAGATTAAGGCATATCTTTCATTAAGTAATAAATCTTGCTCTGCTGAGATAACTAGGAGGTGTGATTCCATGCTGATTTTCTTGATATACATATTTGGTATTATAGGAGTTGTCTTAATTCTTAGTGCCGGTTTTCTAGAATTGAAAAAGCTATCTACTTCTTCAGATCTTTCAAAGCTGTTAAACGCAATCTCATCCTTTAACATCATATTCACCAAAACGTTCATTCCACCCAATCAATCTCACTTGATCGCCCTTAACGAATCCTATAAGAAAATAGCCATAGGCAGTAGCGATCCGAAAACACGTAAAAAAGCTATAGCAAAGCTGTATTCCTTCGATAATGTAATGGGATCAGAGATTGTTGTTAATGCACTAACCCTTTCAAAAGTATCCAAAAGACAACAAAGCAGCAAAGCAACCGCTTCAAGTGCGAATATTAATGTGCTTAATAGCGCTGACGAAGAGGCTAGTGTTATTGAGGAACTTACGCTTAAAATATATATGAACAGCAGTGAAATGCCTGTGTATAGTATCTCCTTCTTGCCAGGCTTATTGCCAATTAAACAATCCGACAATCAGTATAAAGAAGCTTACTCCCAAGTACAGCAGTTGCATGCATTTTTCAGGACGATCGTATCCGAATAATTATCTGATTTTTTCCGCAATAAGATGTGTGAAAATCGCTATGTCTTTATATGGTGATTCACTGCCTAATTTAAGCTCCAGCTCCACCATGTGTTTATTCCAATCTTCATCCATTTTCACTTCATTGTCTGCTATGTATCCATAGATATTATGTATTCCGTAAGTCCATCTAATCTCGTATCCGCAATTCTCAAGCCATTCCGCCAATTGATCATTCGTATAGATCGTAATTTCTGTTTGAATAATGCCACTATATTCTCGCATATTCCCAATGCTATCTAGAGCTCCCTGAGGATCTTTATTCATAATGGCTTTCTTCATCACCTTGGCCACAGGATTATGAGCGATCAGAGAGAGCATTCCTTTTGCAGATTGTTTTTTACTAATGTCCATTAACATTTCTTTGGGATGTTCAAGATATTCAAGCACGTTGTGGCAAAATATCCAGTCATAACGCTCCGCCAACACATCTGAATCCTGTAGCGTAGTTACGCTATAAGAAATACTGAGACCTTCTTTCATCGCAGACTCTTGAGCCTTCGCTATCATCTCCGTCGTCGGATCTATTCCGGTTACTCTGTACCCCTTTCTGGCAAATTCATGACTAGTTATCCCAAACCCACAGCCGATATCTAAAATCGATGGCTTCTTTTCTAAAAGGATGTGATTTTCAATTTGATGCCAGGCGGTCAGGTAGAACAATCTCCCCCAAGGCATTTGGATATAATTCGAATAGGAACGCATCGATGTTGCAAAAGCTTCAGTTGTTGGTAACATTACTCCACTACCTCTTTCCTCTCAATTAATATCTCTATTTCCAACAGATGAAATCTACAAGCTCACAAGCTACAAAAAAACGGTCCTCTTTGAGGCCGTTTTACTGTTTTTAAAAACCATCAACGTATTTCTATTTCTACATCAACAGAACATCTATCTTTTTATTAGAATTGCACGCTAAACCCATTAAACCGATGAATCCCCGTACCATGTGCGACAAGTCCCTGTTCACGCAAAGCACGAACCGCCTGCTTTACTTCATGCAAAATAGATGGATCTAAACCTAACGTATTATGAGAGCCGAATACTTGGGTCACCTTTGCAATGTGCGCAATCTTTTCTAAAGAAGCCACTAAATCTTCCGGACTAGTCGAAGGATAAAATGCATAAACAGGTGTAACATCATACAATAAATCCCCTGTAAACAGATACCCTTTGGCATGATCAAAGACGCTTATATGGCCTGGTGAATGACCCGGTGTGTGGTAAATTTCTAATTTACGCCCTCCTATGTCAAGCACATCTCCCTCTTGCAATAGAGCTGTCGGTTTACCTTGAAATGGCGTGTATGTACTAGGATCAAAGGATTCAGGTGGAGTTAGCGTAAGGTCTCTGCTCATATCTTTTCTGATCTGGGCAAGGGACAAGCCTTGTATTCCATTCATCAGCCAATCCTCATCCTCTTTATGAACATAGATCGTATCGAATTGTCCATGACTGCCTATATGATCTGCATGCACATGTGTGGTGATAACAGCAATAGGTAAATCCGTTAACTGATCTGTGATTCTTTTTATATTACCGATGCCTAATCCTGTATCAATCAATACAGCTTGTTCTTTTCCTAACAGCAAAAACGAATGCACCTTTTCCCAATGACCATATTCACTTATCGCATACGTTGTCGGGTCAATTTCCGTAACTGTGAACCATCGATCTTCCATCAAGAGCGATCCTCCATTCCGTTCCATTTCTCTCGGACCTGTTCTTCACCTTTATAATAGTCCGCCTGCTCATCCGCTTGATAGATCTCTTGATATGGGAGAATGTTAATTTTACCTGAGTCAGGATATTCGCAAACATCTATGCCCTGATTTGATCGAAGATCAAGATACCTACAAGGTGCCTCCGTATGATTATAAAGTTGATGCACACCTTCCGGTCCCATTTCAAAAAAAATCACATCGCCTTCACTAACCTCAGTAAAACCCTCTGGAGTTCTTAACATTGCTTTTCCTGCTAAGATCACAAATATCTCTTCAGCATTTCTATGAAAATGATAAGGAAAGGAATATTTATCTGGATCTAGCGATCTAATGTCGAAAACAAGATGTTTAGAATTAGCAACCTCAGCCAGCCTCTCACTTGTATGCCAAGCAAACTCAGGGATCGGAGATAACTTTTGTTTAAAAGAAACTGTATTTTCATTAAAAATTTTCACCATTATTAAGCCCCCTTATCCTCAAAAACTGTGCATACCATATCATTTGATTGGAAATTTAAGCAACAATGATTAATCAGGATTCTAAGAAGTCAGGATTGTCATGTCTTTTACAACCAAATAAATAACATTTTGATTCAACATATGCCGTAAAATTCATACTAGGACGATAATTTAAATGTAGGATATCATCATAGCCTCTAAGATAATCCCGTTTATCAGCCTCCAGTTCCAACTTATATCTTTCGCGATCTTCTGGAGTAAAATCTTCATCTTCATCCGTTATGCAACTAATTAATTCTTCATTAATCTTAACCAAGGCATTGTTCAGAATGTCCTTAGCCTTATCCAAAAATCCACATTGAACGTTGGCATACAAATAGCGAAGCACCCAGTTCGGACTGACCCATAATTTAGTTCCCTCATAAGCATTGACCACGTTAGTATACTGATCCAGTTCATAATAAATGTCTGCTAACCCTTCCTTATCTATCTCTGAATTCTTATCATCCATAGACCTCACAAGCTCTTCAATAGCCTCTTTTGGGTAAGAACCTGTCTTAATTTTACATACAGCATAATAATACAATGCCCAGTAGCTGTAGCATTCATTTTTAACCTGATGAGCCTTCCAATAGTACTCTGAATCTTCTTCCAGTTGTCCCAATTGAAATAAAGATGCTGCGAGATTATATTGATTTAGAAAGGTTGGCTTAACACTAAAAGATCGTTCTAGCGCTGATTCCGCTTCATTCCATCTCTCTTTTGCAAAATAAAATTGACCAAGCATTGCACTGGGAACTTCTGACTTTGGATTCAGCAGCATTACTCTTTCTAATAATAGAATCGCATCTTCTTCACGATTGATCCATCCACCACTCTCGATCTCCGGCTCTCCTTCATGAAAATAAAAGTAAGCCAAATTAGATAATGACTGTTCAGAAGGGTTTATTTCAGCATTCCTCTTGAAGAGTTTAAAAGCTTCTAAATAATCATTAACTTCCATACTAGCTATCGCCAGTTGATTGGCTATTAATGGATTCGTTGAATCTTGTTTATACGCAAATTTTAAATCATTAAGTTCATTTGTATAATCAGTCATTCTTATTCCTTTCTAAAGTTCCAACATAAATTCCATAAATCAAAATAATGCAGAGCTCTATTTAAATGAAAATTAGTTCCGTATCAACCCTACCTATGAGAATCTCGTATTTACTACTTAGTCTATCATTATTATATGTAATTTTGGGAGAATAATCAGTTTTTTGGAAATTATCCAGTAGCTAACCTACCGAAACAGGTTTACCAAACATAAAAAAACCTCAACACCAATGGTGTCAAGGGTTTGACGGATATAGTAAAGAGTTATGTATTGCCTTGGAATGTTCCAGAGAATAATTCCATCACCTACAATTATGTTAGTTTTGAGAGTAACTGTAGATAAGCTATTTATTTACGCACGACGGTAAAGCCCTTATCCTCAAGCAGTTCAATGATTCCATACTCACCCAGATAATGGAGAGCACCAACGACAATGAAATACTCTTCTTCCTTATTGCTATTTAGGTAACCTTCAATCTTTTCAGCCATACCTATATTACGATCAGTCAGCATCACTTTTCCGTATTCTGGATCGCTATATAGGCTGTTAGTTATTTTGAGCAGCGTTTGTTCATCGCCTTTCTTCCACATCTCTATCAATTCGTCTGTTGGATCATTGATGACGCCAGAATTATAATCGTCTAGCGTAGTATTGAGACTCTTCTCCTGCCGCTCCTTAGAGAAGCCAGCTAAGGCCCCCATCTGGGATTCCTGAGTTTCTAGTCCTATTACCGGGATCTTGCGTTCAAGGGCTTTCTGAAGAAAATACAGATCAATTCCTTCTTCTATGTTGTAGTCAGCCTTCAACGCCATAACTGAAATATTTCCTTCCACCTGCCAAGGCTTAAACGCATCATACGCGTTGGCCTTCAAACCGTTCTTCATCAAAAACTCTTTTACTTTCGCATACGTTTCCTTGGATACATGATCTTTTAGTGTAGTGCCATCCTTATACATCATCATATCCACAATCCTCTTCTGCTGCTCTTCATCAGGGGCTTTGGTAAAATCAATTTCAAGACCCAAATAATCCGCTTCTGCAAAAACTTTCTCATATTTCGAATGCAGGGGGTAGAAGTTATCATCCGTAAGATGTATTGATCCTACGAGGTAAACCGTCGTTCCGTTATTCTTCACTTCCCACATGAAACCACGAGCGCCATCACTTGTTACGTCTTTCATAGTAGGCGAATTTGATGCATTCTCGATCTCTTGATTATTTGCCTTCGAGGCCGCTTGCTGTGGAGGCTTCATAGAGCAGGCCCCTGACACGAGGATGCATACGGAAAGAATGAGCCATAATACCGATCTTCTCCATTTTTTCAAATCGAATATCTCCTTCCAATGATTCACATCAAATCGATCAGATGCGATAACTGGCTAATCTCCAAAATGCCGCCATACTCTGGTGAATATTAAAGCTCCATTTCGTTGTGAATATATTTCTACTTACTTCGGACAGACCAAGCGGTACTACCCCAGTTGCGAGAACATTGTGTAATCTGCTGTCGTTTATCTTTTTTGTTCTTTATCAGCTCTATATTTTTGATACTCTTCTATGTATGTTCTTTATGATGATTTCTTAATAATTAATTCATTGCACTCACTTAACACAGTCATTTCCTAACTTTACTTTTATATCCATCCCCTTACTATTACTGGATACGATTAATTATGCATTATGGTTCCATTATTTTAATTCTTAACACTTTTTCGAATTGATGATGGTAGAATCGTCCAATATCCTTGTCTTGTGCTATGGAGCAAAAGTGAGAATGAGAAACTGGGCTAATTCAGGTATGCTGCGGAGTCCGGTGTTTTCAAAGATTATCGTATAAGAAAAACAGACCCGTCAAGCAATAGCTTGGCGGGTCATTTTATGTATGCTCTAATTCAAAGTATTTCCTGACAAGTTAGAGTATGGTCACTTTATGGACTCACATAATCCTCCACAAAACCTCCTAACCTTGCCACATAAAAAAAACCCTCAACGCCATTAGCGTTAAGGGTTTAACAGTCCTAGTAAAGAGTCATGTATTGCGCTCTTTCCCACTCGTGAACTTGTGTACGATAGATATCCCATTCGATTTCTTTCAGCTCGTAGAAGTGAGCCAGAGCATGTTCACCGAGAGCTTCGGTAATAACATGACTGCGGATCATTTCGCTAAGTGCTTCTTTCAAATCGGATGGCAAGCTTGGAATACCTTCTTCAATACGCTCTTCTTCAGACATCACATAGATGTTACGGTCAATTGGAGCTGGAAGATCAAGCTTACGTTTAATTCCGTCAAGACCTGCTTTCAACATAACAGCAAGTGCGAGGTATGGGTTAGCTGCTGGGTCCGGGTTACGAACTTCAACACGTGTGCTAAGGCCTCTAGAAGCCGGGATACGAATCATCGGGCTACGGTTACTTGCAGACCAAGCTACGTAGCAAGGAGCTTCATAACCAGGAACAAGACGTTTGTATGAGTTCACTGTTGGGTTAGTAATCGCTGCAAAAGCACGAGCGTGCTTTAAAATACCTGCCATGTAGTAACGAGCAGTTTTGCTCAGACCCAACTTGTCGCTTTCATCGTAGAACATGTTTTCTTTGCCTTTGAACAAGGATTGGTGAGCGTGCATACCAGATCCGTTGATACCGAACAATGGTTTAGGCATAAAGGTTGCATGCAAGCCGTGTTGACGGGCTACCGTCTTCACAACCAGCTTGAAGGTTTGAATTTGGTCAGCAGCAGTAATCGCATCAGCATATTTAAAGTCAATCTCATGCTGACCGGATGCTACTTCATGGTGAGAAGCTTCGATTTCAAAGCCCATTTCTTCAAGGGTCAATACGATTTCACGACGACAGTTTTCTCCTAGATCTGTTGGCGCTAAGTCGAAATAACCACCTTGGTCATTCAATTCCGTAGTTGGATTGCCTCTTTCGTCTGTCTTGAACAGGAAGAATTCAGGTTCAGGTCCAACGTTCATAGCTGTGAAACCCATTTCTTCTGCTTCCTTCAGACAACGCTTGAGGATACCACGTGGGTCTCCAGCAAAAGGTGTTCCATCCGGCATGTAAACATCACAAATCAGACGTGCTACACGACTATCTGTCACCCAAGGGAAGATAACCCATGTATCAAGGTCAGGGAAGAGATACATATCGGATTCTTCAATCCGTACGTAACCTTCGATGGAAGAACCATCAAACATCATCTTGTTATCAAGTGCTTTTTCCAATTGGCTAACTGGAATTTCAACATTCTTGATAGTACCTAATAGATCCGTAAATTGCAGACGAATAAAACGAACATTCTCTTCCTTGGCAATGCGTAAAATATCCTCTTTAGAAAAGCTCATGTGATCCTCTCCCTTTCAAACTTCTATATATTATTATTTATTAAAAAACCGGGATAACTCACCTTGAATCAAAGACACTTGTCCCGGTCTTTTACCGGAAACTAGTTCTTGCTTCAGCATTCGGTGTAACTGGGAATCGGATAGCTCTCTACGTCTAACCTCTGTATCAGGAGTAATAACAGTTGCTTCCTCGGATTCCTTAGAGACAGGATTCATCACTTGCTTAATGCCAGCAATATTAACACCCTTCTCTATCAGAGCTTTAATTTCTAATAGGCGCTCAACATCATTAAAAGAGAACAACCGCTGATTCCCCGACGTGCGTGCTGGTACGATCAGACTGTGCTGCTCATAATAACGAATTTGTCTTGCAGACAGATCAGTCAGCTTCATTACAATTCCAATAGGAAATAGTGCCATATTTCTGCGGATTTCATCACCCATGACTCATCCAACCTTCCAATGATCTTTTTCTGATCTCATTGTACATTTCCTAATACAGCGTGTCAATGGTGTGTGAGATATTCTTACAGCAATTTTCTATCACGCATACTTTGGAGCGCCATCAAAACGCCATATTTCACATGTGAATAAGTTAATCCACCTTGCATGTACCCAATAAAAGGAGCACGTATAGGTGCATCTGCAGATAACTCCAAGCTTCCACCCTGAATAAACGTACCTGCCGCCATAATAACAGGATGTTCATAACCTGGCATATCCCAAGGCTCTGGTACCACATGGCTGTCTACAGCCGCAGCGCGCTGAATGCCCTGAACAAAGGCAATTAAGTGTTCTGGACCATCAAAGGAAACCGCCTGAATTAAATCTGTCCGAGGCTCATTCCACGCTGGCTTCGTCTCAAACCCGCAGCGCTGAAATACTGATGCAGCAAAAATGCTCCCTTTTAGTGCTTGCCCTACAGTGTGCGGAGCCATAAACAATCCTTGGTAAAGGCCACGAGTTGTTCCTAACATAGCCCCTACCTCACCACCGATACCAGGAGCGGTTAGTCGATAAGCCGCCAATTCCACAAGATCCTGTCGACCACAGATATAACCGCCGGTCTCAGCAATACCGCCACCTGGGTTCTTAATTAACGAACCTGCTACCAGATCTACACCAACCTGTGGTGGCTCAAGCTCTTCGGTAAACTCACCATAGCAATTGTCTACAAATACAATAACTTCCGGTTTCATCAACTTTATCTTCGAAGTCATCTCACCAATTTCAGCTACTGTGAAAGAAGCACGCCAATCATACCCTCGTGACCTTTGGATTCCAATCACTTTAGTATTTTCGTTAATAGAGAGAGCTACCTCATCCCAATCAATCTTTCCTTCTGCCGTCAGAGCAACCTCTCGATAAGTGATCCCAAAATCAGCGAGAGAGCCTGTCCCATCGCCGGCATGTCCAATTACCTTATGTAGGGTATCATACGGACGTCCTGTGATATACAGCAGCTCATCTCCTGGGCGTAACACACCAAATAGAGCTGTTGATATCGTATGTGTTCCTGAAGCGAAATGTGGGCGTACCAAAGCAGATTCCGCACCAAAAACGTCAGCATAGACAAGATCCAACACTTCACGGCCACGGTCATTATACGCATACCCCGTTGAACCGGCAAAGTGAAAATCACTGACTTGATGACGCTGGAACGCTTCTATAACCTTCCACTGATTCTTATCTACAATACGATCAAGGGCTTTGACAGCGCCTTCTATTTCAACTTCTGCGGCCTCTGCCGCGCTCAAAATATCCTCTGCAAAAACTACCATTCGTTCTTATTCGCTCCTTACATTTACTTGCCATCATAATGACAGAAAGCGGCAGTTAACTGACGCTTTCTAGATTAGCTATTATTTTATACCTATATACGCAGCATTTCCACTTTAGGAATAACTGACAAGATTACTGCTGGTCCACAAAATCAGCAAGCATATAACCCCATTTGTCATAATCCTCTTTGTTGAGACGAACGTTATAGAGCACATCGTTCTCGTCATAAGTCGTTTCCAGAACTTCACCCACCCTATAGAGCAAGGAAGAAATGTCACCTCGGTCTCCGGGAATACGGAAGTTGAGTGTGTCGCCAGCCAGTTCATCGGCGATCATTTCGGTAATCCGAGTTAAATCTTCAGGATTAAATGCACTGATCTTCAAGTACCCTGTACCTGTTGGCAACATTTCCAGTTGTTCAGGCTGACACAGATCGATTTTATTAAAAAGTACGATTTGAGGAGTACTAGCTGCACCTAAGTCCTGCAAAATGGTTTGAACAACCTCCATCTGCTCCTCACGCATTGGTGAAGAGGCATCCACCACATGCAGCACCAAATTGGCCTCATTGACTTCCTCCAGCGTTGCACGGAAAGAAGCGACTAGATCATGCGGAAGATTCTGAATGAAGCCTACAGTATCCGTGAGCACAACCTCTTTACCACCTGCTAGTTCAAGAACACGTGAAGTAGGGTCCAGTGTGGCAAACAACTGGTTTTCAATATAGACATCCGCATCGGTAAGTTGCTTAAGCAGCGTTGATTTCCCTGCATTCGTATACCCAACAAGTGCGACTTGCACCGCTCCCGCCTTGCGGCGACGCTCCCGATGTAGCTCCCGAGTCTTAACTACCTCATCAAGCTGACGCTTCAGCTCCGTAATCCGATCACGAATATGCCGGCGATCGGTTTCCAGCTTACTTTCACCCGGACCTCTGGTCCCAATCCCGCCACCTAGTCTAGATAAGTTCTTGCCTTGGCCAGAAAGCCGGGGTAACAGATAGGACAATTGTGCCAGCTCAACCTGAATAATCCCTTCTCGCGTCTTCGCACGCCCCGCAAAAATATCCAGAATAAGCTGCGTCCGGTCAATAATCTTAAGATCCAGAGCCTCCTCAAGGTTCCGTACTTGGGCTCCGGACAATTCTTGATCAAAGATAGCTGTATTTGCTCCGAGAGCATCAGCAGCCATCCGTAGCTCTTCTACTTTACCTTTACCAATAAACCATCTAGAATCAGGCGTTTCCTTGTTTTGACGCAGCACATCCAGTACTTCAACACCTGCCGTTTCAGCCAATTGCACTAATTCCTGCAGAGAAAGCTCTGGATCAATTCCTGTTCTTTTAATTTTATCTGTGACGAGACTTACCAATATCGCTCGATCTTGTACATCTGTTTCCGTATCATGCGTAGTTATTGCCATGTATGTCATGCTCCTTATGACGGTGATAGTTTCCTGTAAATCATAATTTAAAATCTTCAGTTCGAAGCGTCATTAATTCCTGCTTGCCTGGGCTGGTACTTTCATACTGGTTAAGCAGTCTTACAGCCTGACCCCGAACAGCTTTTTCAATGGCGTTGCGAACATACCGCGCATTACTGAAAGCATGAAGACTCTCCGTCTTCTCTACTAACAAATGCTGCTTTAACTTGAGTATCGCCTGTGGCATCAAAATATAGTCGCGATCCTTTGCCATTAGTTCAGCAATCTGCAACAGTTGGTCGATCGTATAATCAGGAAATTCTACCTGTATTGGAAACCGTGAAGGCAATCCAGGATTACTCATCAAAAAATACTCCATCTCCCCAGAGTACCCCGCTAAGATAAGTATAAATTGACTGCGATGATCCTCCATGGCCTTGACCAACGTATCAATCGCTTCTTTTCCAAAATCCTTTTCCCCGCCACGAGCAAGGCTATAAGCCTCATCAATAAACAAAATGCCGCCCAAAGCCTTTTTCACCAGATCACGAGTCTTCTGTGCAGTATGACCAATGTATTCGCCGACAAGGTCAGCTCTCTCCACCTCAATGAGATGTCCTTTGGTCAGCACACCCATACGTTGGAACAGCTTGGCTACGATTCTAGCTACTGTTGTTTTACCCGTTCCGGGATTCCCTTTAAAAACCATGTGATATGCTTGCCCACCGCTTGCAAGTCCTGCCTCAGCACGCATTTGTGCAATCTGTAATAAAGCGTAGATTTCAAAGACTAGCTCTTTGATATTGTCCAGACCCACTAAACCTTCCAATTCTTGTGTTAACTCTTGGAATAAGCTAGTGTGGCCGTGATTTTTTGGAGGCAGTGGCCGACTCTCTCCAGTAGGGTGAGTTATAGCCGGAGGCTCTTGACTCCGCAATACAATGTTGATTTGTCGAGACGGTCTTTCTTCCTCCCGTCCACTGGCCGCTGCTACGCGTCCGCTCATCGGTATCACCTCATTATCCAGGGCTGACTTCTCTTATCAAGTCTATTCCATCAAATGAAGTGTTATTAGAAGATTCGGGATTTTTTGGACAAATCACAGGAATAGCTGCTGAAGCTTCCATTTCGTATAGGCTAGAATCTCACGTGTTTTATGTCTTGTCATCGAAAGTACGGTGGATTCTGTAAGTCCCAGCTCAGGTTTCACATATCCAAGCTCGTCAGCAATTTCATGAGCCCGCCACCCATGATAGGTATGCGTAATGATTATCGCTGAAGACAAGCTCTCACGCGCCATAATCTCTTTACTATACAAAAGATTCTCGTAAGTGCTGGTAGCTTCATTCTCTACAAAAATGGCGCTATCCGGCACGCCTTTAGCAACCAAATAATTACGCATTCCTTGAGCTTCGGTATATTGTAAATCAGGTTTATCTAAACCACCAGAAACAATAAGATGCGGGAACATCCCTTCTTCATAAAGCTTCAGTCCGTAATCCAGTCTTTCCTTGAGTCCAGGGCTTGGCTCATCCCCCCACATCGACATGCCAAGAATGATCCCAACTTCCGCCTTTTGCATAGGATCTGTCGTGGCAGCTTTATTAATATTGTTTAACGCATAAGCACACCACAACAATCCAGCAATCACAATAATCGATAAAGCGATAAGCAACGTTCGTTTCGACCAGAATCTGCGTTTTTTGGAAACAATCCGAATCGGGGAAGACCCTCTTCCGTAGACGTACCATTCCATTTCTTTATTTCCTCCTGAATTCTCCATGATGAAATAATTCGGCACGATGCTTCAAAGATAGTGAGAAATAAGGGAAAGCATGAGCATCGATGCCGCGTAAAATAGTATTGGCTGTCTCCCAGGCGAGTTTATAATCACTCTCGGAAATATCTTCCCTCTCCAGCGCTTCCTCTAATTCATCCTCATCAAGCAAGAAAACCTCGCCGTTCCAAAGCACAACCACATCCAGATACAAATCATCAAACCATGGAACGCCTTGGTCTGTGACGCCCTGCACCTTGCAGGTGTCTATGTACCATTGAATGATATTTTGCCGTTCGTCGAACATAGCCGTCACAATATAGTGACTGTCTTTGGGGAAATATTGCAGCCAGGAATAACCTTTATCCGCAATACGATATGTATGCCGTCCATAGCTCTTCCACAGTGGTTCTTTAAGCCCGTAGATGGTATAAAGCGTAATATATCCGCTGAATTCCCGGCTCTCCACATAGCGGCAGGCAAAATGGCGACGCGTAATCCGGCGCCAGTTGGCCCGGTCTCCGAATTTACGTTTCATAGAAATTACCCTCTCCAGTATGGTTTCTTCAGCTTAACACATTTAGCGGATACACTCAAAACATCCCGTAAAATACAACCAATTATTATCACAATAGAATTCGCAAATTAAGGAGTTGTAATTGGTAATGTAGCTGAAATGGTTGAACAACAGTCATTTCGAGAACCATCCTCTTCAAGGAACATATTAATCCTGCTCAAATAAAAGAAGCTGTCTCATTAGTAGCATTCACTACTTTTGAGACAGCTTCGGGTAAAGAATAGCTTAACTTCATAAATTCTAAGGTGTTTATTGAACAGAAGAATCTCCATTCAAATGGCCAACCTCTTGATCAGGGCTCGTCGTTGAATTACCGCTGTCATTCCCTGAGGTTCCGCCTCCAGAAGGTACATCCGGTGGCGCAGTAGGTATCGGTGTTGCTGACGGTGGAGGCGTAGTGATTTCAGGCAAGGTACCTGTTCCACCATTATTCCCGCCTCCATTGTTGTCACCACCATTATTTCCACCATTACCATTATCCCAGCCATTGTCCCCACCATCTTCAGGTGTTGGTGTCGGAAGATTAGGATCAATAGTCGGCTCAGGTGTTGGCATCTCATCCTGCACAGAGACAGTAACCACATTTGATGGTTCACTTTCCAATTGGGTTGCAGGATCATAAGAAGTAACATAGTACTCGTAAACCAGCCCAGGCATTGCACTAAAATCTCCTGCACTAGTCGTGACCGTATTTAACAATAAGCCAAAATCTGCCTCAGAGGTCTCTCTACGATATATACGATATTCCACACCTGCAACAGGAACTGCCTTCCAGCCCAGGTTTACTGTCATCGTAGATGGATCATAGGCTGCTGTAAGACCACTAACATTCTGAGCGGGTTCTGGTGTTTCAGTAGGCTCAGGAGCAATTTCATTATCTAGCTGTGGGAAAGACTTCTTAGGAACATCCCTTAACGCTTCCTCCATCACCTTGCCCCAGAATGCTGCGGCAAGCCCACTGCTATTCTTAAGCAGATGCTTCTTACTTGGCTTGTCATAACCCATCCACACAGCTGCTGTCCATTCTGGTGTGTATCCTACGAACCATACGTCACGGTTCGAGCTGATTCCAGAATATCCACTTTGAGTTGTACCGGTCTTACCAGCAACAGGACGGTCAATCCTTGCTTTTCTACCTGTACCACTCTCAACAACCTTTTGCATCATCTCGGTCATTTGATAAGCCGTCTCCTTACTCATTACACGTTCAGGAGTTGTATTGGCTTTGAAGACAGTCTCTCCGCTGCTATCAGTGATCGATTTAATCGAATAGGATTCTCGTAGTTCACCGCCATTTGCAAAAGCACTGTAGGCTTGTGCCATTTCCAGTGTATTCGTTCCTTTGCTCATACCTCCGAGAGCCAGTGAGAGGTTCTTGTCCTCATCTTCCAGTCCAATCCCTAATTTCTTGGCGAATTTAAATCCGGTATTCACTCCAATTTCATTAAGCAACCAGACCGAAGGAATATTCTCTGATTTCTGTATAGCATCACTCATGCTGATACTCTTAGAATACCCGTGAAGGTTAGTTGGGCAATAGTTCGCGAAACACTGCTTCTCGTTGCTAAGCGTAGAATTCATGTTGTATTTTCCAGTTTCCAGTGCTGGAGCATAAGAAACGATTGGTTTAAAAGCTGAACCTGGAGAACGTCGGCTGCCCGTTACACGGCTGTAACCTTTTTTCTCATAATTCCGTCCACCTAGAAGTGCGACGATGCCACCATTCTCCTGATTGACGATGGTCATAGAACCTTGCACCAGCTCGTCGTCTACACTCTTCTCGAAGTTATCACTGTCTGCAAAAGCATCCTCTACGGTTTCTTGAGCGTGCTTATCCATCGTGGTGTAGATCTTGTAACCACCAATATTCAGATCATCCTCAGACAAGCCAAACTTCTCTTCCGCTTCTTCCACTGCGAAATCAATAAAAGCTTGGTAACGCTGTTTCTTTTCAGGCGGCTTATAATTATAATCCACGGCTTGCGCTTCGTCTCTTTCTTGCTCCGTAATATATCCTTGTTCATACATGAGCTGAAGCACTACTGCTCGTCTTTCCTTTGAAAGTTCTGGGTTGCGCAATGGATTGTAACGAGACGGTCCCTTAGGCATCGCAGCCAATGTCGCAATTTCCCAAACCTTAAGCTCATTCAGATCGCTCTTGCCAAAATATCTTTCCGATGCCGCTTTAATTCCGTAGATCGTACCCCCAAAGTTTATTCGGTTCAGGTACATGGTAATGATCTCTTCTTTAGATTTCTGGTTCTCCAACGCTACAGCAATGGATACCTCAGTCGCTTTACGGAAAAATGTCTTATCCCGTGTCAAAAAGATGTTTTTGGCCAGCTGCTGAGTAATGGTACTACCACCTTCTACCATGCTGCGTGCAGCAATATCTTTTACTGCTGCTCGGCCGATAGACCATAAATCCACACCAGAATGCTCAAAGAAGCGTTTATCTTCTGTAGCCACAAAGGCATTGATCAATAACGGAGGAATCTTCTCATACTCTACAGGATCACTTTTCTCAAGCGATAATTCACCGATTAAATTAGCATTGCGGTCATATACTTTTGTAGTTTCATTAACGGTTAGCTTATCTTGGTTCTCAAGAAGAAGTTTTTGACCATTCAGCATAATGAACAGATAACCGCCCAGTGCACAGAAAATGGCCAACGCTGTAGCAAAGAACAAGCTCCACAGCACACGCTTCTTCGTTAAAAATTTCTTTTTCTTTTTACTTTTCGGTTTTGATTTTGAATTAGAATTGGAACTGGACGATCCTCTATTTCTATTGTTATTCGTCCTTGATGAATCATCTCTAGACATGATGCCTCCTGACTCCCTTCCTTGATAAATCATGTATGGACTGCTCTGAATGAAAAGAACAACCTTCTCAGGTTGCTCTCGCACTCTCTATTCAAACGATTTATAAACAAGAAAGGTTTCACTTCAAATTTGATAAATGTTATTCTTCGTTACTATTGTCCTGCATGAGTGACACACTGCGTTGTGGTGTAAATGTGGATATCGCATGCTTATACACCATTTGCTGGCGCCCATCACTATCAATAACGATTGTAAAATTGTCGAAAGCTTTAATAATTCCCCGGATTTGAAAACCGTTGGTCAGATATACAGTAGCAGGGATATTTTCTTTGCGTAGTTGGTTCAAGAATGTATCTTGGATGTTAATGGACTTGTTCATATGACGTACCCCCAATGGTTCAATTATATTGTTCAGAAGTATATTCAAGACCTGAGAGAAACTTTCCTGCTATTATAGCACGTATTTTTGAGAAATTCTCAGAAAAGTTTTGCTCACCTTCGACATCGATCCACTCGATTTCCTTCATGTGGCGAAACCATGACAACTGTCTTTTGGCGAATCGGCGAGTATCGCGTTTAAGCAGCACCACAGCTTCCTCTAGCGTCAGTTCTCCTGCGAGGTAAGCGGCAATTTCCTTGTAGCCCAACCCCTGCATGGACACAAGGCTTCTGCTGTAACCGTTATCCAGCAGTCCTTTTACCTCAGCAACAAGACCATCCGCAAGCATGCTATCAATTCGGTCCTCAATACGTTTATATAGTATTTTCCGGTCCATTGTCAAACCGATAAGGCATAAGTCATAGGGTGACTCCTTCTTTTGAGCGGCATGTGAAGCGGACAGAGTGGTGTTTGTCTGGTGATGAATTTCCAGTGCCCGGATAATTCTTCGACGGTCATTTGGATGCAATTTCGCCGCACTGACTGGATCAACCGCTTCAAGTTTGGCATGCAGTGCAAGCGCTCCATGCACTTCTGCGAATTGATCTTGTTCTTTTCGAAACGCTTCATCAGCTACAGCTTCAGAGAATTGAAATCCGTAACACAAGGATTCAATATATAGACCCGTCCCCCCTACAATAAATGGAAGTTTCCCACGGCTGCTTATCTCCTCGATCAGTCTGCTGCCCTGCTCCTGAAATTCAGCTGCAGAATATGGGTCCTGTGGATCATGAATATCGATTAGGTGGTGGGGAATTCCCATCATTTCAGCTGGAGTGATCTTAGCTGTACCAATATCCATACCACGATAAACCTGCATCGAATCGCCAGAAATGATCTCTGCATTATAGGCGGCCGCAAGCTCCAGACTTAACCTGGTTTTACCTACGGCTGTTGGTCCTAATAAGACCAGAACCTTATGTCTCTCTTTAGTTGTCAATGTGTATCACCCCGTACGATGTTTTAGAGTTGCTCCGAAGCAGCTCTGTAAAACCAAGACGTTCGAATTCGCCGCTTAAAGCTTTCTCTTTCAAAAGAACCGTTTTACGAGCGACTCTCACTGCCTCAGCTACACTCTCCAGAGATAAAGCAGCTTGATTAGCAAACTGCCGCAGCGGAGAAATTGAAGCAGAACCCGTAAGCGGCACACGGAACATCGGATCGAAGTAAACTATATCAATACTTCGATCCGGTTGAGCTCGTAAGTAGTCCAAATGCTCACTATGCACGACTTTAATTCTACGTAACGCCTCATTCACCAATACTTGCCCAGAGGTATAGTGACGCATTCCTTCATAGAGCAGTGCGTACAGCGGCAATGAGCTCTCCAGAGCGGTAACTACAGAGGACTCACCACCATGTACAGCAAACAGCAAGGAATCAGCGCCTAGGCCGGCTGTGCAGTCTAATACACTATCTCCGGGAAGCATTCGAGCGGCGACAATCATCGGTTCAATATCACCCTTCAGAATCCGTTTCGCGCGAACGAACCCCATGCTCGGGTGAAACTCCATCGGCTCCATCCCTAATCGGTGTAAACGAACAGCTTCTTGAGAAAGAATTAGAATATCCTCATCTCCGTACTTTTCCACCAGCTTGGGTATGGAGAATTTCTCCCGTGGAGCGTAATTACAGCCCGTTCTCTCTGCGAGATTCTGAGCTCGCTCTACAATTTCCATTATCGGGCTATAACCCGTAGTTATAATCATGTTGCCTCCAGTCATACTTACAACAAATTTCTATATAAGTTCATCTTAAAAACATTCTAAAAGGAGACTTACAATCACATCACCCGTTTAAACAATTTCTCTAAATCATAGGATGAAAAAGAAATTACAATCGGCCGCCCATGCGGGCAGGTATACGGCTGCTTACAAGCTGCCAGACGAGACAACAATGCCTCGACTTCCTGTTCTGTTAGTTTCTGGTTAGCCTTGATAGAAGCTTTACATGAACAGAGTATTGATGATTTCTCACGCAGCTTCGCAAGGTCAATCAAGCGTTCACTTAAGACCCACTCCGCCATTTCTTCAACGATCGCTTTTTCCTCGCCTTCAGGAAACCAATAGGGTAAGGATCGAATTAAAAATGTCTGTCCCCCAAAATGCTCAAGGTACACTCCAGCCTGCTGAAACCAATGCAGACGTTCACTAAGTTGACGGCTTTCCGAAGGGGTAAACTCAAGTGTAATCGGCAAAAGTAAATCCTGAGAAGCATCTTCAGGTCGTCCGAACTTCTCATAAAAAAATTCGTAATTTATTCGTTCGTGAGCCGCATGTTGATCAATGAGATACAGCCCACCGTCATTCTGAGCGATAATATAAGTTCCATGATGCTGCCCGATATAATTTAATTCCGGGAAGGCAGGGAGTCCTGGTTCTTCCTGCTGCTGCGGCGGAGCCCACAGCTTTTCAACAGAAGGCAGTTGCTTCTGTGATGAAGCAGTTTGTTGCGGTTGATAACTATTCGTATAGTTATTGCTCACATTATTTTGACGTCCTTGTGAAGAGGAAGGCTGATAACCCGACCCATAAGATGGAGCCGCTTCACGAGTCATTGGATGATCAGTCAGCCCCTCCTGCCTGAACTCACGGGCGTTAAGCTCAACGTTTGATGTTTGTTGTCTACTGAAGGAACTACCAGCTCCCTGAGGAACTGAATCCTTGCCTCCGTCAACCGATGGCGGTGGCGGAACTGTTCCTTTGGAAAAAGCAAACTGTTCCTGTATAAAGGAACTACTGCCCTTTGGTCCGATGGTTTCTTTACCAGGACGGGGTATTAAACTTTGTCCCAGCAATACTTTACGGATTTCTTGTTCAACAAATGAGTAAAGCTCGTTCTCTTTACTAAATCGAACCTCTAGCTTAGCCGGATGAACATTGACATCCACAAGTGAAGGATGCATGTCCAGTTCAAGCACCAGCAGCGGATAACGGTTTATCGGAAGCAAAGTATGATAAGCACGCATGATCGCCGCGTTCAGACCATTGCTGCGAATATAGCGTCCTCCAACAATGGTAGTCACTGCATTCCGATTTGATCGTGTCCATTCCGGACGGCTTATATAACCGGAAATACGATAATCCAAGTCCTCTGCCGTAATCGGCAGCATAGCCTTGGCTGCGGAAGTCCCGTATACTGCTGCGATCACTTGCAGCAGATCACCGTTACCAAGCGTGTGCAGCAGCTGATTGCCATTATGATGCAAGGTAAAAGAAATCCCCGGATGCGCTAGCGCCATTCGATACATGGCATCCGATATATGACCAAGCTCCGTCTGGATACTCTTCATATATTTCAGCCTTGCCGGCGTATTAAAAAATAATTCACGCACCGCTAGATCGCTCCCACGACCCGAAGGGGAATCTTCATTCCGAATTAAATTACCACCCTCAATATCGATCAAGCGTCCTTTGCCGTCATCGGCAGTAGCCGTGAGAAGAGAGACTTTGGATACCGCCGCAATACTGGGAAGTGCCTCCCCACGGAACCCTAAGCTAGTAATCTGGAATAAATCTCGCCCATTAGCGATTTTACTTGTAGCATGGCGATAAAAAGCGGTCTCGCAATCCTCAGGCTCGATCCCTGAGCCGTTATCTTTTACTCGAATGCTCTGTAAGCCGCCTTCCTCAACCGAAACCTCAATTCTTGTACTTCCGGCGTCAATAGCATTCTCAACCAACTCCTTCACGACAGAAGCTGGCCGCTCTACAACTTCCCCCGCAGCAATCTGGTTGGCAATATGCTCGTCCAATATATGAATTTTGGCCAATTTCATTCACCTCTTATTTAGGCAATCAATTATTAAAGATCCTTCGCTTTCATCTTCAGATCATTCAGCAGGCTCATAGCCTGCAGCGGAGTCATATTCATAAGATCTGCGTTACGTACAGAAGTGATAAATTCTTTTATTGCAGGGTTCTCTTGTACTTCAGATCCTACTGCCGCCTGATTTCCACCTTTGCGATTCTTACGCGGTTCTTCCTCACCAAAGATAGACAATTGAACAACTTCATTTCCTACGAAAGAATCCGCAGGAATTCCTGACGTTTCAGCGATAAGGCTATCGGAATGTTGGATAGATGATGTTGTTGCGATCTCTTTTACAGCGGCATGACTCTCTAGTCCACCGCCATAATGTATTGAGGAGCCTCCCGGATGCGCTGCCTGCTCGATGCTCTGAAGCAGACCGTAAGCACGATCAATAATGCCTTCAGGAAGCCCGGCAAGACGTGCACAATAAATTCCATAACTGCTGTCTGCCGCTCCCGGAACGAGCTTACGCAGGAAGTTTACTTTATCGCCACTCTCTTGAACGGCCATAGAATAATTCTTAAGCCCTTTAAGACTTTCTTCTAAGTGAGCCAACTCATGAAAATGAGTTGAAACTAATGCTTTGCAAGAAATGGTATCGTGCACATACTCAATCACCGCCTGTGCGATCGCCATACCCTCACTAGTCGAAGTTCCTCTACCAAGTTCATCTATTATGATCAAACTCCGGGCGGTTGCTTTCTCTGTCATGACCTGAATGTCGGCCATTTCTACCATAAATGTACTCTGACCTCCGATCAAATCATCGGCTGCCCCAATACGTGTGAAGATCCGATCAATAAGAGGTACTTCTGCACTGGATGCCGGAACGAAACAGCCAATCTGAGCCATAATGCAAATAAGTGCAACCTGACGCATATAGGTACTTTTTCCAGCCATATTAGGACCAGTGATCAAAAGAATATTTCCCTCTTCCTTACTGAGCGTACTTCCGTTTGCTATAAACGCCGAGTCTTTTAACACAGCCTCTACGACAGGATGGCGACCGCCTTCAAGTCGAAGATCGTACCCATCGGATAGGACTGGTTTCACGAAGCGATGCTCTGCACTCACAGCTGCTAGACATTGATACACATCAATTTCCGCTACCTTTTCTGCAAGATTCTGCAATCGTGGTATTTGGCTGCTGATTCGATCACGCAGTTCAGTAAACAGGCTGTACTCCAAATCTGTCATTTTATCTTGCGCTTCAAGAATCAGTGCTTCTTTTTCCTTAAGCTCTGGTGTAACAAAACGCTCTGCATTTGCAAGTGTCTGCTTACGTTCATAACGCCCTTCCGGCAACGCGGCCAGATTGGATTTGGTAATTTCTATAAAATAACCAAAGATTTTGTTATAGCCGATCTTCAGTGATTTAATGCCAGTAACTTGTCGTTCCTTCGCTTCCAGTTCAGCAATCCAACGTTTACCATTACTGCTAGCTTCCCGCAGCTCGTCCAACCGGGCATGATAACCAGAGCGGATAATACCTCCGTCTCGTACGGACACCGGCGCATCCTCTACAATTGCTCGGTCGATATCCTCCCGGATCTCGGCGCATTCATCCATACTCGCACCAATCTCGCGTAAGGTTGCAGACCCCGAAGTCATACATATTTCCTTCAAAGCAGGGATTTGTGCCAGCGATAGCTTCAAAGCATTCATGTCACGACCATTCGCACTACCAAAGGCAATTCGACCTACCAGCCGCTCTAAATCATAAATTTCCTTCAACGCTAAACGCAGGTCCTCCCGAACAATAAACTGATTGTACAAATAATCAACCGCTTCTAGGCGACGTTCGATCGGAGCTCGCTGCAATAGCGGCTTATCAATTCTACGACGTAACAAGCGCGCACCCATGGATGTTTCGGTACGGTCTAGAAGCCACAGGAGAGATCCTTTTTTAGATCGTTCTCGGACCGTCTCAGTAAGTTCCAGATTTCGGCGCGTGAAGGGATCAAGAATCATATAATTGCCTGGTTCATAAGGGGAAATTTGACTAAGCTGTCCCATTGAACGTCGTTGCGTCTCGTTTAGATAGGAGATCAGCAGCGCTAGACATTGTCCGCGTTCTTTCTCCAAACGTACCCATGCAGCTTCACCAAATTGACGGCGTGCCAGTTCCTCCTCGCGTTTCTCCCAAGGTGTGTACACCACAGGCTTCGCTAACAGAGGCGTTTCACTGCGTAAAAGTTCCAATAAAGCTGGGTCTCCGATGATCTCGGCCGGTTCATAAATACCAATCTCATCGCGCAGCCACTCTCCACCAGATAAAACTGAAGTAACATACAATTCACCTGTTGTTAAATCACAAGCGGCTAACGCCATCATCCCATCACTTTCGGTTACACAAACGAGATAATTGTTACTTTTGTCGGCAATGATTTTTCCATCCATAACCGTTCCCGGTGTCACGACACGTACGATATCCCGCTTCACCATTCCCTTAGTGACGGAAGCATCCTCTAACTGCTCACAAATGGCGACTTTATATCCTTTTTCAATCAGACGCTGAATATAACCCTCGGCGGCGTGATAAGGTACTCCACACATCGGGATCTTCTCTGCGCCCCCGCCTTCGCGACCTGTCAACGTAATTTCAAGCTCCTTGGAAGCCAAAATGGCATCTTCAAAGAACATTTCATAAAAATCGCCCAGTCTAAAAAATAGGAAGGCATCCTTTGCCCCTTCCTTTACTTTCAAATATTGCTCAATCATCGGCGTATATTGTGCCATGGTCAACCTCCATGCCTATTTATTGCTGTCCTCCATTATAACAGAAAGTCGGCGTACAAAGTCACCCTGCGACCTCATGGAAGCTCATCCTATTCAATCCTCAGGTAAAAAATTAAGAAATCTCACACAATTACTAAGGCATAATGGGTATTACCGTTTGTTTATTTTTCAAGCATCCATTGTTCCTTAGAAAGAGGTATATTCTTCTGCATTTTAATATTGTAAAATCTTAACACAGAGTGTCAACTCATAAGAAAATCAAAGGAGAATATCAGATGATACGAAGACTCACGGAGGATGATCGGGAACTACTAATGGCATTGCTGCGGAAAGAGCCGGCTCTTAATTTATTTATCATCGGAGATGTAGAGAATTTCGGGTTTGAACAGGATTTCATGACATTATGGGGGGAGATAGATTCAACGAATGGTCGAATGAAAGCCGTTCTTTTGCGTTTTTATAGAAGCTATCTTCCCTATGCAGATGGGCCGTTTGATGTCGAGGGATTTGCTACAATCATGCGAAAAGATAACGATATTCATATGATTTCCGGTGTAACCGAAGTGGTAAAAGCCTTTGACGGAGTGGTTGACTTTAAACAAGAAAAGCAATTGTACTTTTCTGAGCTAAAGGAAATGAATCCGAAAATTAAAGCATCCAATTCATCTACTGAAAACATAAAAAAGGCAACCGTTCAGGATGTAGAAGCGATTTGCTCGCTTACGGATACTATTGAAGAGTTTGAAAGCAGTCGGGACGGATCGAGAACTAGCCTACGTAAAACACTGGCGAGTGGTACAGGCCGCACGTATTATATGAAACGTGAAGATCAGGTAATTGCAACAGCCTCAACATCGGCAGAAAATTCCATGTCGGCTATGATCGTAGGGGTTGCCACGCATCAAGCATTCAGAGAGCAAGGATTAGCTACAAGCGTAGTTGCACAGCTATGTACAGACTTGCTCCATGAAGGGAAATCTTTATGCCTCTTTTATGACAACCCTCATGCCGGGGTTATTTACAAACGTCTTGGATTTCAGGATATCGGTTCTTGGAGCATCATGTACATGTAGACAAGCATGAACGCCTTGGGCGCCCTTATTAGGCGCCCAAGACGTTCATGCGAGAAATATTAGATATAAGGGATATGTGAAAAACTGATACTTACTGATATTTTGATAAATAAGCTCAACCTTTAACTTTGCTGCACCAAAGCTCACGGATATCGCGAGATTCATCCCACGTTCGTTCAGCGGCGATATATTGAAACAAAGGCTCTATGTGTTGGGCGGCCATCTCGTAGCCGCCTAGAGCGCGTAGCTGCGCCAGCAGAGGGGGTACTGCGTCGCGCAGCGGGGATTTATCGCCGACGTAGTAGGCGATATGCAGGTCTTCCCGGTCGAGCGGGCGCAGCGTCAGGTCTTCATAATGGCTCACGATAAGATGAGCCAGATAGACCGCGCCTTTAGCGATGACCGGGGATACCAGGAAGCTCGGCAAGGTCCGGTACTCAAAGCCGCCATGCGGCTGAGTCCGGAAATCGCCGAGCACGCCGTAACGAGGACGACGCGCTCCCGCGCGGACGTCCTCAAGCAAAAGCATGGGCAGCGCGAGATAGTTATCGAGCGCGCGCAGCAGCGGCGCTGTCAGCGTCACGCCGCTGAAGTGCAAATGGCCGCCGAGGGCCCAGCCCGTCAGCGGCATGCCTCCCGCCCGCCAGCGCAGCGTGCGGTCAGCGATGAGCCGGTCCGCCGTGGCCGCGGCGGACATCAGCTGCGCCAGCAGCGCGCGCGGTTCCCCGCGCGGCTGGGGGCGCAGCTCGGCGACCGGGAACACGCCCCGCGTTCCCGGAGGTCCGGCGTCGCAGCCAGCGACGCCGTCCGTGGGCAAGTACCGCGACGCAGGCACGACGCGGCCGGTGGATTCCCGGAGGATGATGAACTCCGGGTCCATGCCCATGAGCAGGCCGCTGCGGCCTGGCTGCTCCAGAGCAAGGTTCCGTTCCAGCGCTAATGCCGCGGAACGATATGGCTCAGGCAATGATTTGCCGGAACTCTGTAAAAGTGGAGTAACTCTCTCCACAACATACCTCCGGTTCCCCATTGCCCTCAATAGTACTTCACCACTATCCAGCCCCAAGCTGTATAAAGTTCGAACAGCAATACGCTGAAGCAATTTCATCACCCCGCGCCACTCTCCTGAGGCACTGCTCATTGATTCACTGTTATCCAAGCGATCCTCATTTAATGCCCCGGAAAACACATCTAAGGCTGCTCGCATCCCTAAACCTGCTCCAAGTGGAGTGATCTGAAGAACGTTCAGATTATATACGAGTATGTTATAGCACTGTTTATGAGACTTTTCGAAAGACGGAGCACCATATGTATCGGCTAAACGAGTTCTTTCATCAGAGGTCTGGTTTCTCTGCGTCTGTATAGATGTTTTTGTGCCTTTTTTTCGCGACAGGATCTGTTTTGCAGACGACAACGTCGCTTCAATACCACTCCTAAGTAACCTAGACTCTCTCTGCGCTGCTGACAATCCCGAATACACTTTATAGCCTTCATTCATTTTTCTCGCCCCTCCATCCCTTCCACCCGAGATTGAAAGCTCAGCACTAACTCCTTCACATCTTACTTCCCTGAATTCGAACCGATTCTCACTAAATGCATCCGATTTCCTAAAAATAAATAAAAAAAAGGAGGGCATTCGCCCTCTACGCCGCCGCCCCTCCTACATATAATGGACCATAACCCATCGATACTCAGTTAGCGGCGGCGCATCCTTCCTTACAGTTCATCATCCAGATTGTCAGGGTCCAGATCATCGTAATCGAAGCTATCACCGTCAAAATCATAATCCTTGTCTTCCGGATCATCACTTTGCTCAGTAACATACACACGGACTTTGGTCTCAGCCACCAACTCCACTTCGAATTCGCGCTCTACGCGAAGTGTCACACTGCCTCCGCCTGGCGATACGCCCGCTTCTACACAGTTGGGTTCCTGCGTTGCCTCCGCAGAGACCTCAACGGTAGAAGTGCGGTGTCTCGTGTCCAGGTACGAGAGCGGAATGAGCTCCACATAGGAGACCGTTTCTTTAGCTACCTCGGTCTGCTTGTTCTTGTCGTACGAGTACCAGATGTTTACATCGTAAGTACCAATTACTTCGATTCCGTTCCCGGCGGCAACCGCTTCGTACTGGTGGTTGATAATCCAAGCCCCCAGAATACTAGTCGGATGATGTGGCGGAGTCACGGTATGGGTTGCTGTAGAGAACTTACGACCTTTGCCGCAAATTGCCTTCGTAATGATCTCCCTTGTTTGACGTTTATGGCTTAATGACATCTTTAAACCTCCTCCATACAATCATTCACTATCAAGTGTATGCAGGTTCTAGGCATTTGTTGATTGTTAGTCTATAAATTTATTTGAGTAAGCCCTCCAAAAGGTCTTATCAGAAGACTCATAGTTCATTTTATTTCAAAATTTGTACAGATATGAGTAGATTATAAAAATGGTCCAGCCTATTACATATCTATCCTGAATGTTAAAAAAGCCTTATAAAGCGCGCTATTGCGGGATTACGCGTACAATACCAAGTGATCTATGTTTGCTTAAGTCAATAAAGTCCTCATCAATATTCACGAGCGGGCGCAGTGGATCCGTAGCAAGAATCATTATGATTTTTCCTGTCCGTCCATCTGTCAATTCCACTTCATTCCCTATCATTGACTGCATTAACTTATTAATAAAGACTCTACAAATATAAGGGTCAAGCTTACCAAACACATTTTCCTCCATTTGCAACAATACTTCATATAGAGGGGATGCTTTACGATAAAAACGGTCGGATGTCATTGCATGGAACACGTCTGCGACAGCAACAATTTTACTGAAATCAGTGATCCGATTTCCAAGAACGCCGAACGGGTAACCGCTGCCGTCCATTCTTTCATGATGCTGCAGGGCGACGAGCGCTTGCATATGATTGGTTCCAATAGTGTCACGGATCATCTCGTAACCATAAGTCGTATGCTTTTTCATAAGCTGATACTCTTCATTGGTCAACGGGCCCGGTCTAGTTAGTAATTCATCCGGAATCCTCATTTTGCCGATATCGTGCAGAGTCGCAGCGATCGTCAGCATACTCAAATCCTCAGGCTTTAATTTTAGCCATTTCCCTAGCAAAGTAGATAAAATGCCAACCGCTACATTATGTCTATATGTATAATCATCCTTGGACTGCAATGCAGCCAATACGCCATAAAAATCATTTTTTTCACTTACCTGCTGTATAAACGGAATGACTTCATTTCTAACTTCAAGCATAGGAATTCTTTTGTTTTTGTTATGTCGAATCTGTTCAAAAATATTCTCTATTGCAGCTGTGCAATCATCAATGGCTAGTTGGAAAAACTCCGCGCTGTCCAGCTGCACGACGTCATGTGACTCTAACGTGATCTTATGTTGACTGATTAATCGTATATGCTCAGCACTTAATAAAGTCAATGCGGGTAAAACAAATACACCTTTGTCATTAAAAAGGTTAGCTATAAGTTGTTTTCCGATAAATGATTCCATAACTTTGTCCATACGCCTCACCTGCCAATGCGGAAAATTCGACTACCGAACTTCCTGCTATTATTTGAACTCACCATAAAATCGTTAATCCTATCTTGTGATTAACTTTTAGTTCATACATATCTTATCGTGATTTTGACAGAGATAGTTAATACTTCACTTTATTAAAGCCTCAGTTTAAGCTTTTTTTCGTATGCTAAGACGTTTCTCCGGCTTGTAACTGACCGGTATTTTATGCCGCTTAGCGATCTTTAAATAAAGTGCCAATTCCCTACATAACTGAAGAATAGCTGACCGTACTTCAAATTCCTCACGTGTCTCTGGCAGATCCATTTCTTCGAATTCTCGTGTTAGCTCGTCCAGCAGATGTTCAGTTCGTCCAGTATATTCCTCTGCAAGCACATCCCCACTAAGCTGGTCGAACAATTCGGCAACCATCTCCCCATGTGGTAAGTGGCGATACACTTGAGACAGCAGCTGCATCATACTTTGAATCGATTCCAGTTGCTCCTTCCGCATATAGAAATAGACATTCCATGCTTCATCAGGATGAATAACATGATTCTCCATCTCACGGGTAGCTGCCGTTAGTCCCCGCTGCACTGCATTATCTGCATCAATTAATTCTTTACCGTCCCAAATATACAAAGGGTCACGAAGCGTACGGGCCATCTGAGTAAAAATAACTGAGAAATAACGATCCACTTCCTTACGGATCCCATAAATAACTCCACCCGTCTGAGGCATGTAAACCAAGTTTACCAATCCTGCTGAACCTAGTCCTATAGCCAAAAGCTCAATTTGCTGCAGCAGGACATGGAGCGACAGTTCAGCTTGTCCAAACACGCGAAATACGATAACCGAGCTGGTGACGATCCCCTCTTTGTAGCCAGACTTCACGATCATCGGAAAGCCTACGAGTACATACAGCCCAAGTACCCAGTAATGGAACCCTAGAAGCCAGAATAGGATGCAGCCAAAAAAGAGTCCCACGAGCGAGGCTAAAAAACGAGCCGTTATCGTTCGGAAACTCCTTTTCAAAGTAACCTCTACACCTAAAATTGCCAACAAGCCTGCACTCTGTGCATTAGGTATACCCACTGCAGAAGCAACTAGTACGGATAATAAAGTAGCTGCTGCTGTTTTAATCACACGAAATCCCATAACCCTATCTCTCCTTACAAACACTATCCAATATATAGGTAAAGATATAGACATGTTACAAGATTTTGTGTACGGACACAATATTACATAAGGATCATCGTCTTGATAGCAATCGTTTCTCTAGATATACCACTATTTGATACATTGCCGTTGCCACTGCCGCGATAATCAAAAGACTGGACATCACGAGAGTGAAGTTAAATACCTGGAAGCCATAAATAATCAGATAGCCCAGACCAGATTTCGCGACTAGAAATTCCCCTACAATAACCCCTACCCATGACATCCCCACATTCACCTTGAGGGTGGACACCACCGTTGGGAATGAAGCAGGCAGAATCACTTTAAAGAACACCTGAACTCTGGAAGCTCCAAAGGAACGAACCACCTTGACCAGATTCGGATCTACACTGCAAAAGCTGTTGTAAACAACAAGCGTCGTAATAATCACCGTTATAGATAAAGTGGTAACAACGATAGCAGTGAATCCGGCCCCGAACATGACGATAAAAATCGGCCCCAGCGCCACCTTCGGCATACTGTTAAATACGACCATATACGGATCAAGTACTGCTGATAAAAAAGGAGACCACCAAATAATCACAGCCAGCAGTGTCCCTAACAGCGTTCCCAGTACAAAGCCTACCGCAGTCTCACCTACCGTCATCCCCAGATGCGGCCACAAGCTCCCACTAACCATATCTTCCCAGATTTGGCGAAAGACTTTTGTAGGATAGCTAAACAGTAGCTCATCAATCCAGCCCATTCTTGCTCCTGCTTCCCAGAGAACAAAAAACAATAGTAACAGGCTGCCCCTTACAACATTCACTCGATTGCGCCACCGGTGCTTCGTTTTCTTATAATCGCCATGCATTTGCTGTAGCCACTGTTCACGGGAAGCTAATAACCCCGATTGCTTCGTATGCTTCATTAGCCTTCCCTCCCTGCAATCTCCATCTCTTGCCATATCTCATGAAAAAGCTCCGAAAAGCCTGGCTGATCACGTGCAAACAGCGGAGGTGCTGTTCGGATTTGCTCTGGCACTGAGAATACTTTGCGGATCTTCCCCGGATTTCGTTGTAGAAGAATAACACTGCTGCTTACTGCAATAGCCTCAGATAGATCATGCGTAACTAATATTGCAGTCGTTCCTCTGCTGCGTAAGGTCTCAGAGACCAAATCTTCCAGTTGTAATTTAATCTGATAATCCAGCGCCGAGAACGGCTCGTCTAGTAGAAGTAGTCCAGGATTTGTAGCCAAGGTACGCACCAGAGCCACTCTTTGCCGCATTCCACCTGATAACTGAGAAGGATAAGCGTGCTCTTTTCCCTCTAAGCCCATCTCCCTAAGCAGCTCCAAGGTCCGCTTTCTGCTCTCCTCGTTCAAGCTTCCAGTCAGCTCCAGACCCAAAATCGCATTGTCCAGTATACTCCGCCAAGGAAAAAGATAATCCTGCTGCAGCATATACCCAACCTCTGGTGAAGGCCCCGTAATGGTTTGACCGTTTACGAATACTTCGCCTTGAGATGGCTGCAGCAGTCCTGCAATAATCGATAGGAGAGTCGTCTTGCCGCAACCACTTGGACCTACTAGGCTAACGAACTCTCCCTGCTCGACATTAAGGTTCAGGTCCTCAACGGCCAGTGAAGCTTCACGGTCGCCAAGATAGGCATGCGTTACTCCCTTTAATTGCACTACTGGAAGCATTGTCAGCCCCTCCTTCATGTTTACACATCTTATTTAGGATCTTTGGTTCTCTCTTATTTTGAAGTGCTACTCTTTATATTCTTCTCAGCTTTCTCAGCAAAACTGTTATTCACTATTTTGTCAGCGGGAACGCGTTCTTTAAGCTCGCCAGCAAGATCGATGACATCAAGCAAATTGTTCCATTCTTCATTATCTATAATTGGATTAACCGCATAGGTATCCTGTTCCTTATATCGTTTGACTGCAGAAACCACGATGTCTCTATCTGTTTTATCAAAATAAGTCATAATCGCATCTGCAATTTCTTCAGGGCTATGTTCTTTCACCCAAAGCTGAGCACGCTGGATCGCATTCGTGAACTTCTGTACCGTGTCTCCATTTTTACTAATATAGCTATTCTTAGACATAAACACGGTGTACGGTAAATAGCCGCTCTCGACTCCAAACGAAGCCACTACTTCCCCTCGTCCCTCACGTTCAAAGATTGAAGCCTGAGGTTCAAACAACTGCACATAATCGCCAGTACCTGAAGCAAAAGCACCTGCAATATTGGCAAAGTCAATATTTTGGATCAAGGTGATGTCTTTGGCAGGATCTATTCCTTTTTTCGATAAAGTAAACGCGCCTGCCATTTGTGGCATTCCGCCTTTTCTTTGACCAAGGAAGGTAGACCCCTTCACTTTATCCCAGTTAAACTCACCGTCAGCTTTACGGGCAAACAGGAACGTTCCATCCCTCTGAGTCAGCTGTGCAAAATTAATGACTGGATCATCTGAGCCCTGCTGATACACATAAATAGAGGTTTCAGAACCTACCAATGCCACATCGATGGCGCCAGAGAGGAGTGCAGTCATAGTTTTATCTCCACCGGGGATCGTCTGTAGTTCTACGTCAAGTCCTTCATCTTTAAAGAAATTTTGTGATAAAGCAACATATTCGGGTGCATAAAAGACAGAACGTGTGACTTCACCAATCTTTACCTTCACCATCTCTGACTTTCCGCCGCAACCGGCAAGCACTGAAAAGCATAAAGTAATGATCATGAGCGACAATGACAGCTTTTTCCTAATCTTCATTCTTCATTCTCCTTTCTTACCGGGTCCTTCGCCCTTGCTTAAAGCATATGCAGATGCCTACAAAAAGGTTAAAACCTCCAATAACATAGGGAAATCCAAGAATAACCATGATATTAGCAATTTTCATTGGAATAATGGATAAATATCGATTAATTTGCTGTTTTTGTATCTGTGCAAACGTTTTACCAAAAGGGATGCATTCGAGTACTATAGGAAATAAAACGCTTTCTATTTTTTGTATCGGAAAATTGCGGTAAAAGGGGTTAGTTCATATGTATAAAGGTGCTACATCCATAACCAAAAAAAACATAATATTTAGTCTGGTAGGCATTAGCCTAACCGCATTACTGCTGACCAGTTGTTCTGGAGATGCAGGCAACAAAGCATCCATTGCTTCTCCTTCCCCTAAAACAGACTCAGTTCACCCCCCCGCTACCCCTCAAGCTACAAAAGTCATAGCTACGGTGGACGAACAGCCCTCTACGGTTTATTATGAATTATTTGTTCGTTCCTTCTATGATTCAGACGGGGATGGCATCGGAGATCTCAAAGGAATCACCCAAAAGTTAGATTACTTAAATGACGGGAATCCTGAGACCAACAACGATTTGGGAATCGGTGGGATTTGGCTTATGCCCATCAACCCATCGCCAAGCTATCATGGCTATGATGTAACCGATTATCGTTCGATAAATCCTGATTATGGGACACTTGAGGATTTTCAAGAGCTTATTACAGAAGCGCATAAACGAGGAATTAAAATCATTATGGATCTGGTTGTGAATCATACCTCCAAAGAACACCCATGGTTCGTAGATTCGGCTAAAAACACAGATAGCAAATATCGAGATTGGTACGTCTGGGCTGAAGATCAAGGCCGTGCCGCAAGCGGAGCCAGCGCTTCGGGCGGAGGCAATGCGTGGCATCCTTTACTTGGCAGTCATTATCTGGGCGGCTTTTGGGAAGGCATGCCAGATCTAAATTTCGATAATGCTGAGGTTCGTACGGAAATGAAGGACATCGGAAAGTTTTGGCTCGAGCAAGGTGTGGACGGATTCCGACTGGATGCTGCGAAGCATATCTATGAAGATCTGTTGAGTGACAAAACTGAGGCTACTACGGCTAAAAATGTATCCTGGTGGCAGGAGTTCCGCAAAGCCATGAATGAAGTTAATCCTGAGGCATATATAGTGGGTGAGGTATGGGAAAATTCTGCTGTCACCGTCGGGGCTTATTTAGATCAAGCCTTTGACTCAAGCTTTAACTTTGGTTTAGCAGAAACACTAGTCAATTCTGTAAAAACTGAAAAAGACAGCGGGACTGCCTTTACGCTAGAGCGAACGTATAAATTGTACTCCAAAATATCCGACAATCATTTTACCGATGCTACTTTCTTAACGAATCATGATCAAAACAGAGTCATGAGTCAATTAGACAACAACCCAAATCATGCAAAAATGGCAGCAGCCCTACTGTTAACTTTGCCCGGAAATCCTTTTATCTATTATGGTGAAGAAATTGGAATGCTAGGTGTGAAACCAGATGAAGGCCTTAGAGAGCCTATGAGATGGGTGGCAGCCGATCAAGGAGAGGGGCAGACTACGTGGGAGCCGGGAAGTAATAATGCGGGTGCGATCAACGTTGATGTTGAGAGCCAGTTAAATGACAGTAGCTCACTGCTTGGAAGATATCGCGAACTCATTGCATTAAGAAATGAGGTCCCAGCGCTCCGGGATGGAGGTATCCGTGACTATGCATCTGGCAATACCGGGGTTATGGCTTACGAACGACTAACAACACAGAATCAGGTGCTCGTCGTTCATAACCTTACTGGAAAAGAACAAACCATTGTTCTACATCCCAATGTCGAGGGTTTCTCTTATTCCAAGATCCTAAAGACCATTACTATCAAGTCGACCTTGAATTCAGATCAACTCACCCTCCCTCCTTATTCAACAGCTATTGTGGAGTAAGAAATGAGGAGGCATGCAACACCCATTTTGTTACTGAACCGCATAATTGAGCTTTTGTAATCGGGAGGGCTATAAGCCAGTCTTTGGATGGATCGCTGCTCATTCGTAGCAACCAGCCACTGGAATGATCACCCATGAAGCGAGCTTTTTGAAACATCCATCCACTATCACTGGATGTGCAGAGTCGTAATTCTCCTTCTGCCATGAAGCACTTCATCACCCGTGCTAGTTGGATGGAATGTACATCATCCCCTGTCTCTGCGGCTAAACAATCTGAAAGCATTTGCAACGTGGATGAGCAAGAGCTTCTTCTCAGCTCTTCAAATCTTTTTTTTGACATTAGTAATGCCGGAATCCCATGATTGTAGAGCTCCTTCGTGTTCACACATTCGAACAGCTGAAGACAAAAGCTCACCGTTTCACTTTCGTCCTTTAATTCATAGGGCAGGGATTCTGGTTTACTATTGCAGATTACTAATATTCGATCTTTATGTACTTGGAGACAAAGGTCCTTCATCTTCTCCTTTTCTTTATATTTCAATCTACAGATCCGGTCTGCGGTAGAAGCTTTATGTAACTGATCCCTTATTACTTCCCCCTCTATCCCATCTGGAAATAAAAAATGCGTTAAATCCGTTACTCCATTGTCATTCACATCATTGTATCCTTCCTGTATTACATATATATGTATATTAATATAACAATCTTTATGTTATCATAAGCTAATTTTAAGGTAAAATTAAGAAACAAAGGGTATTATCATTAACATGAAATACTTTTAGCGAGGTGTCTTCAAAATGAGAATGCTCATCACTTTTCAGAACAAACTTGTACCTGTGTATTTCACAACAGAAAATAAACAGCCCACTCAGAAAGTACTTAGATTACTTAACAGTACGTTGGAGCTCAAAATTCAAAAGGGCAAAAATGCCATCCAGAAATGCCTGAATTCTCTGATTAGTATCGAAATTAAAGGCTCTGAGGCTATATTGCACAGTTATAGTGAGAATGATTCATTGGCGCTATCCCTCTATTAATAGAGGGGTAGTTTTTTTGTAAAGTTTTTTCACCTTTTAGCAGACTAAACAGCAAGTCTCTGAATGAGACTTGCTGTTTTTAATTTTGCAGATTTAGTGAATTACGAGTATAAGTCAATTTCAGCTAATCTTATAGTTCTTATCTTCTGCTTTTTCAGCCTTCTGTATTCGAAGCTTAAAGAGGCTCACTAAATTTTGGCGTGTATGCTCTTCGTGACAGCTATCCAATTTCTTAATGATAAACCGATCAATGGACATGTCCATCGCTCCTTTTAATTCATTCAGATACTCATGGATATAGGGAAATTTTTCCTGTTTCCTTGTATGTTTATTAACCGGAAATTCTTTTTTTTAAACTTTAGCACTTTTATTAAACTCCTCAATTCCCAAAAAACTATTACAAAAAAATAATTTACAAACAAAAGAATACATGCTATATTATTTATAGTTAATATTAAATACACACATCCAAGGGAGCAATCATAATGTCTAAAGTTCTATTTATTAAAGCAAACAACCGTCCAGCAGAACAATCCGTAAGTGTTAAGCTCTACAATGAATTCTTGGAGAACTACAAACTTAACAATCCAGAAGATGAAATCACTGAACTTGATCTGTTCGCAGAACAACTTCCTTACTACGACAATACCCTGATCACTGGTATGTACAAAGCTGCTCAAGGTTACGAACTAACCGCTGAAGAAGCTGCAGGTGCTGCTGTAGTAAATAAATATTTGGAACAGTTTATTGCTGCTGATAAAGTAGTATTCGGTTTCCCACTGTGGAACATGACCGTACCAGCTGTATTGCATACTTATGTCGATTACCTTTGCCAAGCTGGTAAAACATTCTCTTACACTGCTGAAGGTCCAGTTGGTCTTTTGACAGGTAAAAAAGCAATCGTTCTGAACGCTAGAGGTGGCATTTATTCCGAAGGCCCTGCAGCAAGTGCTGAAATGGCTGTAAACTTCATCGTTGGTAACCTTAACCTTTGGGGTATCAAAGATATTACACAAGTAATCATCGAAGGTCACAACCAACTTCCTGCACAATCCGCTGAAATCATTGAGAACGGATTACAATTGGCTAAGGAAACTGCTGCATCGTTCTAATACAAGCCTATAAGAGCAAATTCAATATAAAGGGTGACCCTGAGCACAGGGTCACCCTTTTTGAATTTTTTTCCTATTAGTAAATTACTACTGTCAATGTTACTGTCTTTAGCAATTCTTCTAATACTCATCCAATTCTTTGCGCCACCCGTATCCTCTGGTTCTTGAAGAACTAACTTTTGAGGAAGCAGCACTTTTTCTCTTAAACTTCACTTCTTTGGTGCTTTGGTACAACAGCTCCCGCTGAGTCTTTCGGTAGTTTAGCAGTCTCTTCTCTTCCAGCTCACCAGTTCGAACCGCTTCAAGCACTGCACAGCCCTCTTCACGTTCATGGCTGCAATTACTAAACCGACAGGCTGCAGCATAACTGCTAATATCACTGAACGCCAGATCTAATCCACCTTCATCTTCCCAGAGCTGTAGCTCACGCATCCCTGGTGTGTCCACAATAATTCCTCCGTCCGGCATAACAAACAATTCACGGTGAGTAGTGGTATGGCGTCCGCGGCTATCTCCTTCTCTAACATCCTGTGTAAGCTGAAGGTTCTTTCCGCATAGCCAGTTGACCATCGTTGATTTACCACAGCCTGATGAGCCCGTTAGAGCCACTGTCTGTCCACTCCCGATGTAAGGCAGCAGTTTCTCACGGCCATTATCCTGCAGTGCACTAACTGCATGAACTGATACACCTGGGGCGGCGCTTTCCATTTCCGCGATTTTACGATCTGCATCTGAACAAAGATCCGCTTTGGTCAGCAGAATGACTGGATTTGCCCCACTATTCCACGCCATAATCAGGTATCTCTCCATCCGCCGAACATTAAAGTCATCATTCAAAGCACTGACCAGAAATAAGGTATCTACATTCGAAGCAACAATTTGTTCCTCTTGTGTGTTACCTGCTACCTTACGTGAGATGACACTATGTCGAGGCAATAACCCATGTATAATCCCATGCTCCCCCCCATCCTGCATTGAAAGTGCTACCCAATCACCGATCGCAGGAAAGTCACCTGAAGCCACAAATGTATGTCTCAGCTTTCCTGATAGTTCACCCCATGTCTCTCCCATATCAGTCATTACTCTATACTTACTTCCGAAATCACCTACAATTCGTCCGGGAACTAACTGTTTATTATTCTCCGACTCTTTCCATCTTTCATCCCATTTTGAACTCCAATTTTCATTCCAACCATATTGCTGTATGTTAGTCATTTGAATCCTCCTAAAGATCTGTTAAAGGTTTATTTTTTTGTCCTACCAGCATTTTCCGAGAACACAAAAAGCCGCCGGAATTTAAGAATCCGGCGGCGGTCCACACTTCTTGTACTCTTCTAGGACGAAAAGGACAGGAAGTGCATACACAATCAGAAAAGTGTCTTATCGTAAAGGCTAGGATAAGTTCATTTTCCCGTGCGATATATAGACAAATAGGCATTTAACTACAAAATCCTATCGGTTCTATACACGCAAAAAAGCCGCCGGACCCAATACGGTTCCCGCGACTCTAATAAGCGTAATAGAGCTTATCTGCTAAACTGCACGAATAACTTATTCGGCAGCCGCTGTTCCCGGAAGACACGTATCCACAACAGTTGAGTTCATTACATTTAAAACTGTCATAAAACATCGTCTCCTTCCGAAATAAGATGTTGTTATCATAATCGGTTCTGCCTTATAATGTCAACTACAAATTTCTATATGATTACAAAATAGACCTAAGCTCATTCAACTCACGAATCATCTTCCAAGGTTGAATGTCTAATTGATCATCCCAGGCATGTTTCCTTTGCAGCCAAATCCCTTGAAGTCCTGCTTTGCCAGCACCCCAGATGTCATTCACTGGATGATCTCCAATAAACAATGTCTGATCAGCAGTAACCCCCAGTCTGTCTAATGCAAGTTGATAAATCTTAGGATCGGGCTTAGCAATTCCTACTTCTCCGGATATGACAATAACCTTAAAGTACTCTCGTAGGCCAAGTGTATCAATTTTGGTATTCTGAATTTCTACTTTGCCGTTGGTAACGAGACCAAGAATATAACCACGGTCTTTGCAGTACTTCAGAATATCTACAGCATCTTTCATCGTTGCGCCATGATTGATATAGCTCGCATCGTAATACGCACGAATATGCTCAGCTGTAACTGGCGTTTCCCATGGCAGTATCTCGCTTAGCTCAATGAAAAATCCGTCTTTATCACGGTATCCATCAGCATCTCTATAGATCATATCCTCTATTACATCCTGCGCTTCCGCAGGTTCCAAATGTCCTAGAAAATCTTGCACAAACTGAGTACAAAAACTGCGAAATGTATTGTCACGATCCATTAAAGTATTATCCAAATCAAATAATATGGCTTGTACTTCTTTCATCAAGCGATTCCCCTTATATGCTGTTGATTTTAAGAATTGAACTTTCAGTAATCTATTGTACTATGCCTTTTAAGACAATGAAAAGACCATTCTGTAAAAAGGATTAGCTGTCTCCCCTTCTACCGAACAGTCTTTATAAGATTTATATTAGATTTATTCATTTACTCAAAATGCTCCGCTCGATGTGTCAGCATCATTTCCTCTTCTGTGATATACAGTGGGAAAGGAGGGGTTTCTTTGAGATAACTTTCTGTGGCCAGCAATCGATAATGAACCTCTGGCAACCAAGAATCTTCAACAAGAGGCAGCTGACCTGTATCACTGATGTAATTATCGACAGCAGACTGAACCATATCAAGATAATAGGGAACCAGCTTATCTTCTTCCTCGAAAACTTCATATGTCTCACGTGACATATAGAAATTCTGGTCTGGAACTCCACCTAAATATCGTTTTAGTCGACTCAAATCTATTCTTTTGTCGTCAAGGATTAAGGCTGTTCTATTAATGAGCGCAGGCATATCTTCTTCAAATTGTCTGATTGCCTGTTTGACTTGATTCAAGGTAACGGTAATGTGATCGGATTGGGGTTGTTTTTTTATGCGTTTGAAAAACATAAGACAAGTCTCCTTTCGAAAAACTATCTTTGTTAACGCTTACAATTCTATTATATTCGAATTCCTCCTTCTTAATCAGCATATTTCCAATCGACACAAATTGTTAACAATTATATGATCATTATTTGACATCTTCCCAACGAGTCCATATTTCTCGGGGATTAAGCTCATATTTATCATTCTCTCGATACATAAACTGATGCATAATAAATTCACGCCGAATGGTAGCAAAATCCTCATGAAACTGCTTAATAAACTCGTTAATTTCCTTTTCAGTATAAACTACCCTAGGTTCTAGCTTCTCAACCATGTACTGAAGGGCGATCAATTTCTTTTTATACTGTGCCGGGATTTGCCGTAGCCGTCCATCCTTCGAGAAAAAATTACGAAGCACAGACTCTTTTAGACTATTCTCAGGTGATTTCTCCTCCATATTTCTCGCTCCTTTCGAAAAAATAAACTGAAGTGAAGCCTCAGCGCCACTACTAATGAACTCCGGATTCAACTTAAAATAAACGGTATTCTTGTCGCGCCGCTCCTTAATTAAAGCCGCTTCCCGCAATTTCGCAGCATGATGAGTTACTGTCGGTTGCGATAAATTCAATTTTTCAGCCAGCGCTTGTCCATGCATTTCTCCTTGTGACAGAAGCAGCAATAAACGCAAACGTGTTGGGTCAGCCAAAGCTTTATGATAGTTCACTATTTTTTCCAACTGCATCGGAATCACACTCCTCACTTTCGTAAGCTATATTCTCATTAGATATATATCTAATTATATAACAATCAACATTACGGTTGCAATGGTTATTATGTTTAATCCTACGCTTATGGCAAAATGAATGAATTTAGGGTAGGATTTAAAGAAAAGATAGTAACAATCAGGAGGTAACCCGCTGTATGAAAGATGTAATTATTATCGGTGCAGGTCCTTGCGGCCTCTCGGCAGCTATTGAATGCCAACGCCAAGGACTGTCCAGTCTCATTATTGAAAAAAGCTTTATTGTTCACTCCATTTATTTGTATCCAACAAATATGCAATTCTTCAGTACAGCTGAGCTATTGGAGATCGGAGACGTTCCTTTCACCTCGACTAATGATAAACCGTACCGTCATGAAGCACTTGTCTATTACCGCCGGGCTGCGAAACAGTATGGTCTAGATATAGCCGCTTACGAAGAAGCGACGTCCATTGAGCCTTTGGAGGATGGAACCTTTGCTGTACATACGTCCAATATGCGGGGTGAGCATCAAACACGGATTACCGCGAATGTAGTAATAGCTACAGGTTATTTTGATCAACCGAATATGATCGGTATTCCAGGTGAAGAGCTTCCTAAGGTTACCCACTATTTCGGCGAAGCCCATCCATATACAGGGATGAAGGTTACAGTAATAGGTGGAAGTAATTCCGCCGTAGATGCAGCGCTGGAGCTTATGCGTGTTGGAGCTACAGTAGATATGGTCTATCGTGGTGAGAGCATTTCCTCGAATATTAAACCTTGGGTTCGGCCAATCTTTGAAGGGATGGTACAAAAGGGAAGGATCACCCTTCATTTGGAATCACGTGTGACTGAAATTACGGCTAATTCGGTCATCGTTACAAGTCACAATGGAGATAAGAAATCCATAGATAATGATTTCGTCCTTGCTTTGACAGGCTTCCGCCCTAGCCGGGTGCTTCTCACTTCAGCGGGAGTAGTTATGGATGACGATATGGATAAGCCAGCTTTTAACCCCTCCAGTATGGAAAGTAATATTCCAGGTCTTTATGTTGCAGGAGTAATCGCATCAGGTCGGAATGCGAATGAAGTATTTATTGAGACAGGACGTGGGCATGGTAAACTTATCGCTGATCATATTCTTTCGAAGCGAAGTTCTCACAATAAGGAGTTGAACGTTTAAGATGGACATGACCTCTTTGCTTTTGCTTGGACTTGCTGCGCTAGGTATTATAAGCAGTAATTCCCCTGTAACAATAGCAATGGTCGTCCTATTACTGCTAAGAGTTCTTGGGCTGCAGCAGACCTTCCCTTGGCTTGAAAAATATGGTTTAACCCTCGGGATTATCATTCTTACGATCGGGGTCATGACACCTTTGGCCAGCGGAAAAATATCGCTACAAATGGTCGGTCAATCCTTCCTTCACTGGAAGTCACTTCTTGCAATTGCGATCGGTATTCTCGTCGCTTATCTTGGAGGGCGAGGAGCTATCCTTATGACCAACCAGCCCACAGTTGTTGCGGGTCTCCTGATCGGAACAGTGATAGGCGTTGCATTGTTCAAGGGTGTCCCTGTAGGACCGCTTATCGCAGCCGGTATATTATCGCTCTTGATTGGCAAAATGTAAAAGGTGATCAACGATTGAACACAAAAGTAGAGCAGCGATTCTCCACTACGAGAGAATCGCTGCTCTACTTTCTTTTTATTCAGCCTGAGAAATGGACTGTGGAATTTCCTGAGATGATCGTTTTTCTACAAACAATAAATCACTAATACCATACTCTGTTTGTATTTTTTCCAGCTGGGCCAACGCCTCTGCTTCAGAATTGAAATAGCCAGCTTCCACTAGGAATAATCCCTTCTGATCCTTTAATACGCGCACGTCTTTTAACCCGAATAACATCTCTTCAGCCATGCCTTGACTCTCGCCAGAAGGCGCTGAGACCGTTCTAAGTGAATAGATAGAAGCTCCTTCCCCCACGTCACCCTTCTTATCCATCAATGTAATCGCCACCTGTGCCGGGTCCTTATATTCCTTTACCTCATAAGCAACTGGCTCTTTGAAGGTCACATTGAAACGTATCATCGAGTCATCCAATGTAATTAAAGGATAAGCATCTTGAACATACTTGCTTTCTTTTAATGTCTCAAGATCTTTAACAGCTGAGAAGTTCCTTGCCCCACTCACGGTTACGGTCATTGTATAAGGATTGTCAGTGAATTTTACGTTATAAGAGCTTGCAAGATCTTGTGTATTGTCCGAATTCGCGAAGTTTAAAATCATTTGATCACTGTTCTTCTGATGTTTCAACGAAATGAAATTAACATCTACTCCATCCTGAATCGTGCCGCCTCCTGCACTTCCATCCGTAAATTTCAAAACACTTACCAGCTTACCGAGCACTGGCACATCATTCATACTATCAGCGAAGGCTGGCACCGTATTTACGCCCACTGTAAAAGAAATAATAACTGCTGCTGCAACTGACCCTGTCCATTTTAATCCATTCATTTTTATTCCTCTTTTCTGTTGTTTATGAAGTTTTCCTCTTTCAATACCTTTACGAGAGGCTTGTGATAGTTCTTCAGGGATTTCAATATCGTTGTATGCTTTCTGTAAACGTTCCATTTGATTATCCAAAGTACTCACTCCCCTTCATATTAATTTTCAATTTTCCTAATCCCCGATAGATGACGGTTTTCACTGAACTCTCTGGCATGTCTAATACCCCGGCAATTTCTTTTATGGGCAAGTCTTCAAAATATCTCATCACAATAATCATTCTTGATCTTTTATCAAGGACTCTTAACGCCTCCTGAAGATCAATGACATCCTCTATGGGTTCTGAAGCGTAGCTGCCTTCGGGATTTTTCTCCATATACACGATTTTTTTAGATTTCCGGATAAAGTCTAAGGCACAATTGACGGCTATTTTTGTCAGCCAAGTTTTAAAATATTGAGGTTGCTGTAGTTTATGAACAGAGATATACGCTTTATAGACGGTCTCCTGCACAATCTCTAGCGCATCATCCTTATTCCTCACATAGGAGTATGCCATACGGTAAAGACGCTCTTGCATCCCCTCTATCAATGCAGTAAAGCTGTCTTCATCACCCGCTATCGCCTTTTCCTCCAGCTCTGTTGTATTCAAGTTCTCACTACCTTTCATGTTGCTTATATTTTTTAGACGCATGTGATATCCAAAAAGACTCAATAGAGTTTAAAAAAAGTGGCCCTCTCTCCCGAGAAGACCACCTAAGTAATTTATTATAATGATATATCTTATCATGTATCCAAATGCTGTACGTTAAACAATCTCGCATAACTCCCATCTATCCCCATTAGTTCTTCATGTGTACCACGCTCTGTGATTTCACCGTTCTCAAGTACTACGATCTGATCAGCATGTGTAATGGTAGACAGTCTATGCGCAACAATTAGTGTGGTCCGTTCCGACGAGAGGGATTGCAGCGCTTGTTGAATTAAATGCTCTGATTCCAGATCCAGCGCTGATGTAGCTTCGTCTAAGATGAGAACCTTCGGGTCTTTAAGAAACACCCTTGCAATGGCCACCCGTTGCTTTTGCCCACCGGACAGCTTCACTCCACGTTCTCCCACTTCTGTGTCATAGCCTAGCGGCAGCTGCTCAATAAAATCATGCGCATTGGCAGTTTTTGCCGCCGAGAGGACTTCTTCCTCTGTTGCATTAGGATTACCAAACAAAATATTATCTCGTACAGATCCGCTAAATAAGAAATTATCTTGAAGCACCATCCCAACAGTTCTTCGCAAACTCTCTTGCGTCAAATCTTGTATATCCTGGCCATCCATCTTAAGGCTACCCTTGCTGATGTCATAGAATCGCGGGATCAAGCTGATGAGAGAGGACTTCCCACCACCACTCATTCCGACAAAAGCGACGGTCTGCCCAGGTTTGATACTTAAATTGATATCCTTCAGTACCCAATCATTCTCTTCGTTGTATTTGAACCATACATTATGAAAATCAATTTCACCTCGTGCATTCGTGAGAGGTCTCGCTCCCGGTTTATCCACGATATCATAAGGCTCTTCCAGCAGCTCAAGCACCCGTTCAAGAGAAGCTGAAGCTTGTGTTAGCACTGTCGAAGAATTAATCAATCGCCGTAGCGGCGCATACATCCGGTCAAGATAGCCAAAGAAAGCAACAAAGGTTCCCACTGTCAAATTGCCGTGAATCACTTGATAACCGCCGTACCCGATGACTAGCAGTGGTGCAATATCCGTTAGTGTGTTGATAATCGCGAAGGTCATCGCATTCCAACGAGTTTGAGCCATCGCTTTTTTGAGAAAGTTACCGTTAATATCCTCAAACTGCTTCTGATCCACTTTTTCCATGGTGAAGCTGCGAATGATCGATATGCCTTGAATCCGTTCATGAAGATAGCCTTGAATACCTGCCAGAGCTTGTGAACGGTCTTTGGTTAACTTCTTAAGTCGTTTATATAGTTTGCTTACCGCAAAGGCGTAGAACGGAAGGACAGCGATAGATACTAGCGCCAGCACTGGATTCAAATAAAACATAAAACCAAGCGCAAACACTAGCGTAAATAAATCCAGCCATACATTCATCATTCCGACTTCTACTAAATTTTTGGTCTGTTCCACATCATTTATAAATCTTGAAATCGCTTCGCCCACTTTTGTATTCTGATAATACCGGAGTGATAATCGCTGTAAGTGACTGTATAGCTTATTCCGCATGTCGAACAATACCTTGCTTGTAATCAGCTGAGCAAAATACTGACGGTAATACTCCACCGGTCCTCTCACGATTATAAATAGAACAAATGCGCCTCCGAGGATGAGCATCAATTGGGATACCCGCTCTTCGACGCTCATGGCAGGGTTCATCAGCAGGTCATCGACTACATATTTCAGAATCATTGGCAGTGTTAATGGAATGCTGAACTTGATCATACCTATAAATAGCGTAAACACAATCAATTTCATGTAAGGACGTACGAAAGTAAAATATGATTTCCATTGCTTCACAGGAATATTCTGTCCTTTCTCTTTACTGAGTTGCTTAAGTACAGTTGACTTTTGCGCTCTACAGTGTTTTTATATTTTTAAGTCCATAAGTACGATAGCAGTACCCGAACTTCAGGAGGATAAAGATGTCTAGACAATTTGTGACGGAAGCCGTCATGATGGCGATTTACGGCCAGCTTCTCATATCGAGCAGCCCTGTAGAATATATAGTGCCTTATACGACCGTAATGGAATTATACGAACTGCGGGACAGTGATGATCCGTTAATGAACCGTCCAGATGATGACAAGCATGTCAAACTCAAAATTGGTGAGCTGATAGCCTATTTCGAAGAGCCGCTTAATGCTAAAAAAATCAACCGTTGTCTGGCCGTTCCTTGGGCAAAAAGCTCTGGAATTCTTCTCGGTGGACAATCAAAAATCACCATCATTAACAGCATGGATACCGCAGTTTATGGAGAAACGTTCGATCCAATCGAAACAGAGCTGCTATTGTCCTCTCAACGTGAGAAGGTGCCTATTCTTACTGACCAATTCGAGCTGATTCAACGCATTATTGAAGGTGGAGTCCCAGTTCAAGTATACGACATTGACGATTTTGATTTTGCTATGGAGGAAGAAACGTTCCGCAATTCGCACTGATTATATCAACGTAGAAAAAGCCCCTGCCTTTTGGCAAGGGCTTTTCATCATTAGTTAATAAACAAAATTAAGTCAGTTAAATCTGTACACTATCAGGCACTGACTTGGCTTCATACTTATATTCAATGTCATCCTCTGCCTCAGAATACACAATAGTTAAACCATAACCTTCCATATACCATAAGTCCTGCTCCTCCATGTAGAACACAATACCCTCTTGTTCAACTTGAATAGCCGGACGTCCAGGCGCCTCTGTTGCGATACCCAGTGAGAAGCCAGGGTGAAGTCCGCCTCCCGAGCTATAACGGGGAAATAAACGAATATAGTCTCCATTGTTAAGATCCAGTTCTCTTTTAAACCAAGCTGCCGCTGCTTGACTAATTTCCATGTTCATCTCTCTCAGCTCCTTTGTATAGTCTAATCATACTGAAAATGAATCGATATTCAAATACCTTTATACAATTAATGTTTTCCCAAGCTCCTCAAAAATTAGTTTGACAACTTTGCGAAGCGAGTGATAAACTCTGAACATAACTAACGGTCTACTAGTTATTACCAGTAGTTATTATTAAATCATTGAAAGGGGTGAGCGCGGTGTTTACGAAGTTACAGCCATATCATATCACTATTGTTGGAATTTCCAATCAACCGAATACCGAAGCAGCCCAAGTGGTGAAACCATCCTGAAGTTCCCTGCGAGTGTAATTGATCGTATAACTTTAGTTCTTGAAGGTCTCTCGCATGCCTGGTGCTGTATAGCACCGTGCGCATGATAGCTGTAAATTACAGGCATATCGTCCGTTTTCGGATGATATGCCTTTTTTGTCGGTTGTCATCTTTAAAGGACGGCACCGTCGTTTTTTTCTTGGCTGTAGAGATAACCACTTCTGCTTTTTTCAACGTCACAGCTATTACTTCAACTCGAAAGGAAGGGATTTACTTGTTCTCCGTTCTCCGCAATCTTGGCTGGTTCTTTCGCCGAGAAAAAAAGCGTTACCTGATTGGCCTGATCTTACTAATTGGTGTTGGTGTTCTTGAATTACTCCCCCCACGCCTACTAGGCAATGCCATTGACGACATAGTACGCGGTTCGATAACTACAGCATCATTAGCCAAATATATCGGTATGATCCTCCTTTTGCTGCTAGTCATTTATTGGATTACCTACATATGGATGCACAAATTATTCGGAGGCTCCAACCTCGTAGAGCGCCTACTGCGCTCGAGATTTATGAATCATTTGATGACCATGACCCCATCGTTTTTCGAACGCAATAGAACCGGCGACCTGATGGCCCGGGCAACCAACGATATCAGAGCTGTCTCAGCTACCGTTGGATTTGGGATGCTCACACTGGTGGATTCTACGATCTACCTCACAGTCGTATTGTTCGCAATGGGTTTTCTTGTCAGCTGGAAGCTGACTCTTGCAGCAGTATTGCCATTACCATTAATTGCAATAGCTATGATTTTTTATGGTAAGGCTATCCATGATCGCTACAGTTTAGCACAAGATGCATTCGGGGATATGAATGATCAGGTTCTCGAATCTGTCTCAGGTGTTCGAGTTATCCGAGCTTATGTACAAGAAAGACTCGATGAGAAACGTTTCTCAGATATTACTGAAGATGTATACAACAAGAACATGGCTGTCGCCCGTGTCGATGCCTTCTTCGAACCGACGATTCGGTTCTGCGTAGGGCTCAGCTACATTATCGGTCTTACCTATGGGATTTATCTTGTGTTCCGAAATCAGATCACGCTAGGTGATCTTGTCTCCTTCAATATGTACCTCGGGATGATTGTGTGGCCGATGTTCGCCATTGGAGAGCTAATTAACATCATGCAACGTGGTGGTGCCTCTCTCGAACGTATTGATGAGACCCTAAACTCCAAAGCGGATGTTCAGAGTGCTGCACAACCGGTTCATGTTGCCAATCCTACCCGAATTGAACTAAACGATGTGACATTCCGTTATCCCTCATCGACGATTGACAATCTAACCAATGTCAGTCTGACCTTGAACCAAGGGCAAACACTAGGTGTAGTCGGTCGTACGGGAAGCGGTAAATCAACGCTCCTCAAACAGCTGCTTCGTGAATATCCGACAGGTAATGGTGAAATCCTCATCTCTGGAGTTCCGATTCAACAGATTTCATTGGATCAGCTACACAGCTGGATGGGTTATGTTCCTCAAGAGCAGATCCTTTTCTCCAAATCAGTACGTCAGAATATTCAATTTGGTCTAGACAACGCGGATGACGATACGATCATGAAAGCTATCACAGCTGCCGCCTTCCAAAATGACTTAGGAACATTATCCGATGGTTTAGATACATTGGTGGGTGAACGTGGAGTATCCTTATCCGGTGGACAAAAGCAACGTGTATCCTTATCCAGAGCCTTTATCGCAAATCCAGATGTTCTGATTCTTGACGATGCCTTATCCGCTGTTGACGCTCGTACCGAAGCTCAGATTATCGAGAACATCCGACAAGAGCGTGCAGGAAAGACTACATTAATCTCTACGCACCGCCTCTCAGCTGTTCAACATGCCGACATTATCGTCGTACTGGATAACGGACATATCGTGGAACGTGGCACGCACCAAGAGCTGCTGGATATGAATGGTTGGTATCGTGAGCAGTATGACCGGCAGCAAGTAGAGAATAATTTATCGAATGATTAAAAGACATACTAGCTATGATTATGCAAAACATTTAGGAGGTGTCACCGTTGACAAAGAGTACAGGCAAACGCCTGCTTGAATACGCATTGACTGCGAAAAAAACCTTTATCGCAGCTCTTCTGCTCCTTTCCATCGGGGTAGCGGCGGAACTGGCAGGCCCATTTATCGCCAAAAGTATGATTGACAATCATATGTTGGCCATCGAAAAGCCTTATTTTAGTACTACGTCTCCAGATGAGGCGGTTCAGTATAACAACACTTATTACAAACGCGGAGACCGTTTTGAACCCGGGGAAGCTAAGGGTCAAGAAATTCGCATTCTGCAAGAGGGAAGAACCTTTTACTTTATTAATGAAGCTGTAACACAGCCTGATGGTGAGCGAAAGTTCAGCAATGGTGAAATGCATATCACGCGCGGTGAAGATGAAGCCATCTATCCTGCGGTTAAACTATCAGCAGATGAGCTGTTCGATTTTTACAAACCTGAGCTTCCAGGAATTTATCAGCTGGTCGGTTTGTACGCTATCTTCCTAGTCATCTCGATCTTTGCCGAATTCGGCAAGACTTATTGGCTGCAATCTTCGGCGAATCAGGTAATCCGAAAGCTGCGAACCGATGTGTATGCGCATATTCAGCGACTTCCGGTTTACTTTTTTGACAACCTGCCAGCAGGTAAGGTAGTGTCACGTGTTACTAATGATACCGAGGCGATTAAGGATCTCTTTATTGCGGTTCTCTCCAATTTCAGTACCGGTATTATTAATATTACTGGCGTATACATCGCCTTGTTCTTGCTTGACGTTCGACTAGGTCTGATCAGCTTGTTCATCATCCCGATTCTTATTCTTTGGATCGTGCTTTATCGTAAAATCGCAACAAAATACAATACGATCATCCGCTCACGCCTGAGTGAGATCAACGCTATCATTAATGAATCGATTCAAGGAATGTCCATCGTTCGCATATTCCGCCGTCAAAAGCAGCTTGGTGAAGAATTTGAGAATCTGAACGATGACTACTTGAAATATCAGAATAAAATGTTGAATCTGAATGCCTTTACCTCCCACAACCTGGTGAACTCTCTACGCAGTCTCTCTTTTGTGATGGTGCTTTGGTATTTCGGACATGGCAGTATTACGGGTTCTACATTTGTATCTTTAGGTGTGCTGTACGCCTTCGTCGATGTGCTTGGACGTTTGTTCCAACCGATTACGGGTATGGTGAATCAACTCGCAAACCTCGACACTTCTATGGTATCTGCGGGTCGTGTCTTTACACTTATGGATGAGCCCGGGGAGAATGTTACCGATGGTTCCATGCCGCGTTATAAAGGAAAAGTGGAGTTTAAGAATGTATCTTTTGCCTACAAAAAAGACTTCGTCCTTCGCGATATTTCCTTTGAAGCACGCCCGGGAGAAACTGTTGCTCTAGTAGGTCACACCGGATCTGGTAAAAGCTCGATTATCAACTTGTTATTCCGGTTCTATGATCCGCAAAAAGGGGAAATCACGATTGATGGCCAGAAGGTTACGGATATTCCGAAACAGTGGCTGCGCAATCACATGGGGATTGTTCTTCAAGACCCTTACCTCTTCACTGGTACCATTGCTTCCAATGTCAGCCTAGGAGATGAACGAATCTCACGCGAACGGGTAGAACGGGCTTTACGGGAAGTCGGAGCTGATAAATTGTTAGCTCACCTTCCTCAAGGTTTTGATGAACCCGTTATTGAAAAAGGGAGTACCTTATCCGCAGGACAGCGGCAATTAATTTCTTTTGCCAGAGCGCTCTCCTTCGACCCAGCTATTCTAATTCTTGATGAAGCCACCTCCAATATCGATACGGAGACAGAAAGCGTCATTCAAGATGCACTAGAAGTTCTTAAAAAAGGTCGCACCACATTCATCATCGCACACCGTCTATCGACCATTCGCAGTGCAGATCAGATTCTTGTTCTGCATCACGGAGAGATCGTCGAACGGGGTAGTCACGATGAGCTAATGGCACTCGGCGGTAGATACTTCCGAATGTACCAGCTACAAGTAGGTGCTGGTTCTAACAGTATAGACAATAATAATGGTGCACCCTCAAGACCTTCATTAGGTAGCTTGCAACCATCGTTAGAGAAAATGTAAAATATGCCCTGAGTCACATCCAGTGATTCAGGGTTTTTATATACTTGATATTAGAACATTTGTTCTGTAAAATGAAAAATAATACATAAAGGTCAAGGGGGCATTTGATGCGTACATACACAGTATCTAAGAAGCAAGCTCGACTTTTTCTCCTGGCTCACCAAAAGTTAACTAAAGGTGCACTTCCTGCCGGTAAACTTAGCATTTATGATTATGTCCGTCACGTAGGTTGTATTCAATATGATCCACTTAACATCGCAGGCCATAACCATGAGCTTGTTCTCCAAGCACGAGTTCCCGGGTTCATACCCGAACAAGCCCAGGAGCTTCTGTATCAGGACAGACTATTATTAGATGGCTGGGACAAGAACATGTCCATTTATTGTACAGAGGACTGGCCTTTTTTTAAACGCAGAAGAGATGCATCAGCCTCGTACCATCAGGCAAATGAACCTGTAATGGTTACAGTAGCGCAGGTTCGTGAAGAGTTATTGAAGCGCGGGCCTCTCTCCTCTCTGGATCTAGATGGTAAGGACAAGGTAGATTGGGCTTGGGCTCCAGCTAGGTTAACTCGGGCCGCGTTGGAAAGTATGTACTTTTGGGGTGAAGTAGTCGTTCATCATCGTGTTCATACCCGCCGTTATTACGATTTCTCAGAACGCTTGCTTCCTCATCATCTTTTAAACACTGAAGATCCTAACCCCACTGATGAACAATTTCATGATTGGTATGTGCTGCGTAGAATAGGCAGCATCGGACTGTTATGGAATAAATCCGGAGACGGCTGGCTAGGGATTTCCGGTCTGAAGAGCAAAGAACGTACTGCCGCGATTCAAAGGCTGTTAATAGCGGATAGTCTCAGGGAAGTTCTAGTGGAAGGTATTAAGCTTCCACTCTACATCCGTAGCATAGACGCGCCATCTTTAGAAGCTGTATTACTACAGGAATCTGAAGAAGATGCGCGTCAATCAAATTATTCGTTTGCGGCGGTATTAGCACCACTGGATAACTTGTTATGGGATCGAGAATTAATCCGCCAATTATTCGGATTTCATTACCGCTGGGAAGTCTATAAACCCGCCTTGGAACGGGAGTATGGTTATTATGTACTGCCTTTATTGTATAATGATCGTTTAATTGGGAGATTTGAACCGGTGATGGATAAGAAGAGCCAAACATTGAACATTGTGAATTGGTGGTGGGAACCGGGTGAGCACCTAACGCCAGAGATGCTTCCGGCATTAGGCGAAGCTTTATCTGCACTCTCACGCTGCGTTAGAGCTTCTAAGATTCAATTTAGACCGGAGGTTGTAGAGGGCTGCGGATTAGAAGGGTTATTAGAACAACTTCTCCTCTTCTAACCCCAGCTTCGTGAACATTTCTGTGCAATAACCTTGTAATTTGATTTCAAGCCTTCTAGCTTTATTTTTGAATCGTTTTAACTCCTCGATCATTTTTGCCCTTCCAGCGGGGGTAAACGTTTCTTGTATCCGTTCCTTGAAATAATCGTGAACAATATGGTTTCGCTGTTTCCACACTTCTTCTAGCTGAGCGGTTTCTTGCTCTGAGAAAGGAAAGTGATGCTGGATTTCTTTGATGAGTTGACCGAGTGAATTGCTGAGTTTTCGCTGATACAGATCCGTCAGGTCTGCTTCTGTGGGCGCTTTGCCTTGAGATAATTTGGTGAGCAATAACAAATTGGTCAACTGTTGTTCTAGGGCTTGACCATAATAAACTGCCAGTCCAAAATATGCAAATAACTCCTTTGATTGTTCACTCTCTGGTACTTGTGTATGCTTCATCTTTCCCCTCCACTTCTGTACGGTCTGCCAGAGCTATAATAAACTGATATTATCCAGGTGATTTGGAGAAGTTTATGTTCGCTTCACATCTACTGTTAATTCTCCAGTTCACTACATATTTCCTCTTCAAGAAACAAAAATAAATCTAACCTTGTGCTAAAAAGAAAAACAGACCATGCTGTACATCCACAGCAATGGTCTGGTCATTTGCTTATATATAGTTAGTTTGAGTATACAATCTTACGCGTATACTTCAACCGCATCGCTAATCAAACGGCACGCCTCAGCACATCTACGGCAGGCATCGATACATTCCTGACAATGTGTATGTATATGCTTGCTGCTTTCATCTGCACAGGCTTCACAAATTTCGGCACACAGACGAAGAATTCCGGCTACAAACGGACTTTGGCGAGTCATCGCTTGTACGGCATAAGAACAAATATCCGCACATTCACGATCTAACCGCATGCTTTCACGTAGAGAAGCAAGATCATATTCTTTTAGGCTTGAGACATAGCTATAATTACAGGCATTCATACTTTCCAAACAAGCGTCAATGCACTCCTGATATTGAATTCGGGTCATAGCCTTAAACCTCCTGTATTTTTATAGGGTATGCGATACTATTAACCTACAAGATTAGGAATGAACCATTACAACTTCTGACAAGGAGATCTGATTATAGGCTTCTCTTAACTGTACTAGGACGAACGTAGTTACGTCCTTCCATCTCCAGAAGCCTAGTGCGCAGCTCGCTAGATGAGAAATGTTCACCGATAAATACCGCTACGTCAGGCACTTCGCCTTGTGGTGTAATTTTCATAAAATCAGCTTCACGATAGGCATATTGGAAAAGAAACCGGCTGGAAGTGTCATTAAAGGTCACAATACCTTTAGCTCGATAAACATCACGCGGCAGTTCCTTAACAAACTGTTCGAATTCCTCACTGTTTACTGGACGTTTAAAATAATGTGTGTACGCCATAACATGATCGTGAGTAGCATGTGTGCCACTAGTAGTGTGTTCATCTTCATGATGTGATGAGCTTACACTCGCGTCCTCAGTCTCTTCCAATTGTGCATCTGTAAGAACTCCACCTGCATCACGCAGCAGTTCCTCCGTATCCACCTCACAACGTACAGTTGGCAGAATGGGTGCATAAGCGTTCCATTTCCGCAGTACAGCGTTAACCTCCTCCGCCTCTTCTGCGGTTACACGGTCAATTTTATTTAATAACAAGACAGAAGCGCAGCGAATCTGCTCCTGCATCAAACGATACGTTTGCCCCTGCTGCGCGCGATACAGTTCCAGAAGATGCGCGGCGTCAACGACGGTGATCAAGCTTTTCAGCTCTACTTTTTGATATAACGAAATCTCGGTTACGCCATCCACAATTTCCAGCGGATTCGCGGCGCCTGTTGCCTCAATCACTACGACATCTGGAGACTCCTTCTTGATCAGAGTAGCCAGCTCTGTACTGAGATCACTTCGGAAAGAACAGCATATGCATCCACCAAGCAGTTCTGCCATAGGGACAGTTTGCTCAACTAGCAATCCATCCAAATTCACTTCACCCAGTTCATTCATCACTACTGCAGGACGTGAACCTTGATTTTTCCAATGATCTAGTAGACGCTGCAGCAGTGTTGTTTTGCCGCTTCCCAGAAATCCTGACAATATATACACAGGTACGACCTGTTCCATGTTTCATCGCTCCCCAGCAAATTACAGTTATGTGTAGCGAGTGTACTACATGCGCGCGAAGCACGCAAGCGGTACCGAAAATTCCAGGTGCTTTTTGTAAGTCTAAGTCAGCTTGTCTTTATTTCAGCCATACCCTATCATGAAAACATCTCTAATTTAGGAGTTGAGCCATTTGTCATCTGTTGAAGAACATCGGAAAGAAGCGCCACAAACCGTTTCCTGCTATATCATTACTGTCTCGGACACCAGGACTACCGAAACAGATACCGGAGGAGCTTTGATTAAATCTTTGCTCGTAGAAGCCGGGTATGAAGTGATAGGCAGCACCATTACAAAAGACAATTATCAGGATATTCGTGAGCTATTGTATAAATGTGTCGACCATGCCGGAATAGAAACGGTACTCCTGACTGGTGGAACAGGGATTTCTCCACGGGATACGACCTATGAAGCTGTTGCCTCTTTGCTAGATAAAACATTACCTGGCTTCGGTGAGATTTTCCGGATGCTAAGCTTCACAGAGGACATCGGTTCAGCTGCCATTCTTAGTCGAGCCATTGCCGGCACCATGGGAAAGACCGCAATCTTCTCGATGCCTGGCTCTACTGGAGCCGTAAAGCTGGCTATGGAACGGTTAATTATCCCCGAACTTCGCCATGTCATGCGTGAAATTTACAAGCGTTAAGCTAATACCCATTTTTAAATACAATAGACAAACAACCAAGCAGGCTTTTGTTCTGTGCGTATAATACGGTAAGTCCACACACAAAAGGAGCTGAAGGAAATGTCTGATTGTCCAAAATGCCCGGCCCAAACCGTTACTGACCCACCTAAGGTCATTTATCAAGATCACTTCCACCCACAAGTAGTAAATGTGATTCATCCTGTTGAAATCGTTAGACGTCACCATTGTGTACCCGTACCACGTCATTGCTACACCTATTCCGTTAAAGATGTATTTGTTGACAACTCCATGATGCCAAGAGGCGGAAGATAACTCTACTTCACAACACTATTAAAAGTCCCCAATAAGTGAGAGACAGCCCCGTGCTAAATGCAATGGGTCTTCTCTCGCTTTTTTTTGCAGAAAATATTTGACAATATCGACCATTGCCCCTATAATTTTGAACACTTTACGCGAAAGTGGTTTTTGATTAACCAAACGGTTAATCGGAAAGGAACGAGATGAGCTCACTCCCAACATTAAATCGAAAAATTAAAACGATTGTCAGCCCTTTTCACGAATTATTATGCAGTCTGCATGTCTTGTATCAACCGGAGCACCATCCGAAACGATTGCAGTGGGCGCTATCTCTCAAGAAAACAATGCCTATCGCACTCCAACAGGACATCCTGTCCTTAGGAGAGTTGTCTGACGGCTGGATAGCACTCTTAGATCTTCCAGATCAAACAGGTGCCCCCATTTCTTGCAAGCAAGGGATCACTATGCTGTGTAAACTTCCAGATGCGGAATTTGTGTATCTAATGATGAACCAAAAAGTCACATTAAGTACGATTGTGGAAGCCCTGTGTGGTTCGGATAGCAGTAATTCCGGAGCTTTAATCAATGCACCTATGCAGATTTTGATCGAGAATTTAGGCAGTGTACGAAATCTACTGATCGAAACATTAATTACTTATGAACAAGATTATTTTCGTCAGGAATGGGACTATATCCAGCCTTGGATGAATACCACTGCCGCTCATTTTCAAGATTCAGCCAGTCGCACTCCGGAAAAAGCATTACGTACGCTGCACCCTCGCCTCTCAGCTGAGAATGGGACACTAACCGCACAAAAAGCACATACTTATTATTTTCCATATGAAACTTTGCAGCAGGTGTTTGTGTTTCCTTCTTCATTTATATTCCCACACCTGCTTATTGGCTGGAACGAGGATACTTTATTCTTACCTCTAACCGTCGATATTCCAGGTCAAGCTTATAATGACGGTCCACCAAGCGACCTGCTGCGTCAACTCAAAGCCTTAAGTGATGATACACGAATGCGTATTTTGAAGATTCTGTGGAAAGGTCCTCATTGTACGAAACAGCTTGCGCCAGTATTGGGGATCTCTGAGGCTGCAGTATCCAAACAATTAAAGCAGCTTACTGAAGCTGGATTCACCAAGTCTGAGCGTAAGGGAAACTATTTATTCTATTCAGTCCATAAAGAATCCTTTGATAGTCTAATCGTTCTGCAAAGGCAATATCTGGAACAATGATATATTTGAAAGGAGTAGATTCGTTTGTGGCATACCGCTATCGCAACCCTAAAAAGGAACCAAAAGGCCAATCTTAGAGCCTTTCCCTGGACCTTTACATTCGGACACATCATTGAAGGGGCCTATCTCGTACTAATCTCATATTTTTCATATGTCTACTTAATTAAAGGAGATGTCGATTCAAAATTCGCAATCTACGCTGGCAGTAATGACTATTTAACCTTCGTAATCATTGGTGGTTTACTCAGCATCTTTTCCGTCAGCATGATGATGAATGTATCAAGAGCGCTCATTACCGAATGGCGGGAAGGTACACTAGAGGCACTCCTACTCTCCCCTTCTAGTCGGAGCGGTTATTTTCTAGGGAATGCAGTTCAGCAGTTATATCGGAGTGGGTTCGAGTTGCTGGTGGTCCTCTCATTCGGTCTTCTAGCCGGATTACATTTACCTTCTGTACATGTGTTTTCTATCCTCTTGGGAAGTTTACTATATTTACTATCTTGTTTTGCCATGGCTCTAGTACTAGGAAGCATAATGCTCTATACACGGGACACATTCATTGTGCAAAATACGTTATTTACGATTACCGCTCTGTTATGCGGATTTCAATTTCCAAGGCAGTATTTACCTGAGATATTACAGACTGTAGGTGAAATATTCCCGCTGACCCATGCGCTTCAACTCCTCCGGGGGACGTTGCTTACTGGAGAATTGATCCGACTTCATGATTTTTACCCGATTTTATTGTTAAGCATTCTGTACATAACCATTGGACTATGGACGAATCATCGCGTTGAACGGGGCTTATTCGAACGATTCTAGTATGAGAAGGAGTGAAACCAAAGTGATTACTATGAATGAGGTCACTAAAATTTATGAAACGAAGCATAGACAAGGCTGGTTCCGTTCCGAGAAGAGATCCGTCTCCGCAGTAAAATCTCTGTCTCTGAATATTGTCCCTGGAGAAATTGTGGGTCTTCTTGGCCTAAATGGTGCTGGAAAAACCACTACGATCCGCATGCTCTCTACTCTACTTGAACCGACTTCAGGTAATATAGAAGTAGATGGAATGGCCATGACGAAGAATAGACAAGTGATTCAACAAAAAGTAAATATGATTGCTGGTGGGGAACGAATGTTATATTGGCGGCTCACCGGTAGAGAAAATTTACAGTACTTCGGAAAACTATATGGGATGAGCACCTCTCACATCGAACGAGAATCGAATCGTTTACTAGAAGAAGTTGGACTAACTGAAGCGGCTGACCAGCCTGTTGAACAATATTCTAAAGGGATGAAACAACGTCTGCAAATCGCCAGAGGACTTATTAACGATCCACAATATTTATTCCTTGATGAGCCTACACTCGGTCTAGATGCACCAATCGCTAGGCAGCTTCGCAGTACTGTGAGGAAACTTGCATCTGACAGTGGTAAAGGCATCCTACTCACCAGCCATTATTTGCAGGAGGTCGAAGAGCTGTGTGACCGTGTCTATGTACTAAATCGTGGAGAACTGCTGCTCTGTGACAAGCCGGAACATATTGTCCGTCAAGTCGCTGGTTCACAAACTGCACATTTGGATGTAACGGGTTGGAGTGAATCACTACGTCCCAAGCTTTTGAAGCATCTAAGAACGCTTATACACCCTGCAGAGCTTATCAAAGCTGAAGCTGAAGGAGTAATAGCTCTACGTACAGATGAGCCACATCGAATCTCAGTAATGACTCCCTCCGCAGATCGCATGATTACTGAACTACTACCTTGGACTACTGAGCACGGCTTAAGCATTACTGGATTCGCTACTGAGAAGCCTACATTGGAAGATGCTATCATCCTTCTTTCGGAAGGAAGGGTCTCATGAACTTAAGCAGTTTATGGCTAACTCTTAGCGCCGAGGTCACGAAGCAGCATCGAAACCGAGTTAAGGGGCATGCAGTATTTTTTTCACTCCTTCTCTGGCCGGCGCTTACCTTTCTGACCTCCTACTTTACGATGCAGCCCTTTAGAAACGGAGCAGGCTCCACGCTCTCCAGGGTAATTCCAGACGGGCGAATTCCGTTATTTCTGCTTAGTGGTTATCTCGTCTTCCAATTATATTGGACGGTTGTTCAGGCAGCCTGGCTATTCGAACAGGAACGCAAAGGCGGCACATTGGAGATGATATTCTTAACACCTGCTTCCAAAATGGCATTTCTGTACGGGCGTTCCTTATACTCTCTTTTTCACGGTATATGGATGTTTGCAGCCTTCTCCTGCCTAACCTTCCTTTTTATAACGGATGTATCATCTATTCATTGGGGGGTCTTACTTCCTATATTAGCATTGATTATGATTTCTGCGGTCATTTGGGGAGCTTTGCTCTGTGCGATATCGCTATTTTCACGAGATTCGGGTCTGTTATATTACATCTTTCAAGCGCCTATGGAGTTGTTCGGCGGGGTTCGGATTCCTCCAGCGGTATTTCCAATATGGGCGACCGGTTTATCACTTCTCTTTCCGGTTACCTATAGCCTAGTTCTCGTGCGGGGAGCTTTGTACGATAATATAGGGTTCACCTGGTGGTTGGCTCTAGGAGCATTAATTGTGGGTAGTGTAGGGCTTGTTATTTGTACCCGCTATCTTTTGCTTAGGGCAGAACAACATGCTAGGGTTAAAGGGAACTGGAATTTGTTCTAACCTATCAAGTGACAGGAGAGTTTGGATTATTCCAATCTCACAGCCTTTTTTGTTGTTTTCCAAGCTAATAACTAACTGCCCTGGAGTCCGATAACCACTTTGTACGCGCAAATATCCATTCATTAGACGTAATTTAGTGATAAACCTCCATTTTATATGATCAAGGGATTTGTGGGTTATTTGTTTTCAACCGATCAAACTCAAAAATCATACGTAAATAGTAAGGACTAGTCGTATTCTCTCTTTCAAAAACACCCATGTATCCAACCTCATTAAAAACAACATATTCAAGAGTAACCAATGGATCGGGACGATTAATTTGCCAATAATAATGTAATTCTAAAGGAGCTTTATACCATAACCAATCTAAATCTTTAAGAGCTACATTTCTATGCTGGAGAACCCATATACTAAAGGCTACATGAGGGTCGTCTACAGGAATTTCTGAGTTTGGATTTTTATCTTTTAGATGATTTGCTGACGTCGAGAGTACATCATTTATATCTGATTCGACGGAAAATTGTGAGACGGATTTAATCTTATTAAATTGCTCAGTATATTTATTAGCCTTCGTTAGCTCATGGATTTCATTCAAACTAATCTTAGGGCCATAAAAAATAACACAAACACTAATCAAACCAAATAGTAGTGCTTTTGAGTAAAGAAATGTTTTCTTTTTATTCATAACAATCAATCCAATGATAAAACCAACAGGAATCAGCAACCCAAATAAATTGACGTAGAACTCACAAAGTAAAAACGCCCCTATTATGATCATCCAGTCTTTTAACTTCAATGCCTTTCGCTGATCAACATAAGACAATAGTAATGAAACAAAAAAGCATATCCATAGAATCCAGCTCAATAGAATCATCCCTCCCTACTACCATTATATACAAATAACCCGGCAGACGAATCTGCCGGGTTATTTATCATTATCTCTTACAAATCAGGATGCTCATGTTTTGCTTTCAGACGATTCCAGCGACGCTCCACTTCTGCCTCAAAGCTGCGTAAAGCTGGTTCATTCTCAGGCTTCAGTAAATGACGGGTTTTACCCATTGTCTTCAACCAAGCTGAGAGCTCAACGCGTTTGCCTTTATCCTCTGGATTGTACGTAATATTCGTAGAACCGTGCTCCACTTCATATAGAGGGAAGAAGCAAGATTCAACAGCCAACGAAACGATGTTGGTGCCTTCTTTATCTTCAGACATCCAGTTCAGCGGGCATGCGATCAATATTTTTCCGTACACAAGTCCTTCGTTCTGAGCATACCATTGTGCTTTTGCCGCTTTCTTCACAAGATCCTGTGGGTAAGCTTCAGAACCTGTAAAGACATATGGAATGTTAGTAGCTGCCATGATTTGTGCAGTATCCTTATGCTGCGTAACTTTACCTTGCTGATTCTTACCTATGCTGGATGTAGAGGTACGGTGACCCAGTGGTGTGGAATAGGACTGCTGAGCACCTGTGTTCATGTAACCTTCGTTATCGTACTCTACGATAATCATTTTGTGACCGCGTAGTGCAGCCCCAATCGCCGGCCCCATTCCGATGTCCATACCGCCATCACCAGTTACCATTACAAAGGTAAAGTCGTCTTGAAGCCCCAGTCCGTCCAATTCACCACGGCGTTTGCGTTCCCAGAACATTTCTACGACACCGGATAAGGTAGCTGCACCGTTTTGGAACAGGTTATGAATAAAGGTAGATTTATGAGAAGAATATGGATAGCCCGTAGTCGTTACCATCGCACAACCTGTGTGATAAAGCGCTACGATATCCCCTTCAATGCCTTTGAAGAACGTCTCCAGACCTGAGAAAATCCCACAGCCCGGACATGCGCCATGACCTGGTGCCAGCCGCTTAGGTTTCTTCGTCAAGCTCCGCAGTGGGGGTATCCGCACACTTAATTTTCCTGTTGCTTCATCTTGTTTTACCGTAATTAATCCTGTCTTCAGTGAATCAAAATTCATCGGCTTCAATAGACGCTGTGGCGCTTTGTCCGGAGTACCTGGATTGTGACCATAGTAGTCAAACGGAACTTCAACACGATCTGCTGCAACGGCATCTATTGCCAATTGGAAGAACGCATGACCATCTTCTGCATAGAAGTCCTTACCGCCCAACCCGTAAATACGGCTAATAACCTTTGTAGTAGTGTTACCGTAGGTGAACAAGGCTGCCTTAATCTCATTTACCATATTACCGCCGTGACCGCCAACCGAATCCGCGCGATCTCCTACAGTGATTGCCTTAACATGCTTCAGCGCTTCAGCCATTTGCTTCTGCGGGAAAGGTCGAATCATATTCGGTGAAATCGCACCTGCTTTGATCCCTTGCAAACGAAGCTGATCTACCACATCTTTAATGATCTCTGACGCTGAGTTCATCAAGAATACCGCTACTTCTGCATCTTCCATCCGATACTCTTCGATCATTGGATAGTGGCGTCCGGTCAATTCAGCGAATTCTTTAGCAATTTCTTCGAAGACTTCACCCGCATTGTACATCGCTACCGACTGCTGATAACGGTTGTTGATATAATCAGGTTCGTTCATGTAAGGACCTACGGTAACCGGATTATTGCGGTCCAGTGTATCCGTAAAGCCTGCCGGAGGTTGTGGTCCGACAAATTTGTGAACATCCTCACGGTGAGTAAATGCTTGTACGCGGCGTTTCTGGTGAGAAGTAAAATATCCGTCTGATGCTACCATTACTGGAAGTCTCACTTTGGCGTGCTCAGCTAGCTTTAATGCCATCAGGTTCATATCATAAACGGATTGTGGATCACGGCACATTAGAATCGGCCAGCCCGTATTTAGCGCAAAATACAAATCAGAATGGTCACCGTGAATATTAAGCGGACCGGAAATCGAGCGGCAGATCAAATTCATAACCATAGGCATCCGAGTACCAGCTTGTACCGGCAATTGCTCTAGCATGAACATATAGCCTTGGGCGCTGGTTGCATTAAATACACGTCCACCAGCCGTCGAAGCTCCATAACAGATTCCTGCAGAGCTATGTTCACCATCTGATGGAATGAGCATAATATCATGCTGACCGTTCGCTTTCATCGTATCTAGAAATTGAGCCACTTCTGTCGATGGGGAGATCGGAAAATAACCCATGACATGATAATTTATTTGATGGGCAGCATAAGCCGCCATTTCATTGCCGGATTCATATAGGAATTTCTGCTCTACTTTCTTTGAGCCTACTTCTTTTTCATAATCTATAGCCACGTGTGTTCCACCTTTCCATCGTTAATTAGGCCTCGGTAACGAGATCAAAAATATGCCGGACAGTATGACTTTCTGCATAGCCATCTTCCTCGCGTTCGCCAGACAAAGCCGTTGTAGGACAAGCTTCTACGCATTTTAAACAGCCTTTACAGTATTGATAATCAATGCCTTGCAGGAACATTTGCGGACGCCCCTTCTTATCAGGCTGCTCCTCCCAAACAAAACATAAATCAGGGCATACCGTATCGCACTGTGCACAATGAATACAATCATCTAATTTAAAATGAGGTAATAAACCGGATCTTGAAATGCTGAGATTCTTTAAAAAGCTGCTGCCAGGATTCGTAATGGTACCGCCAATAGGCTGTGTCTCATAACCTAAGGCCGAAATATCGGACCGGACGAACTCAGGCATAACCGCACCTTCAGGCAAAGGGAAATGCATGAAAGTAACTTCATTAAATCCACGTTCGAAAGTAGTTAGTGCAGATTGAACAGCCTGCGGATATTTTTTTCCAAGAGATTTCTCGATAACACCCTTCATAATTTCAGGATCCAAGAAATCACACATCCGGAACAATGCGCCTAACATTGCCATGTTTACACGGTTCTTCTCATCTAATGCGATCGTTGTGGCATCAACAACAGCTATGGTTCCTGCCATCATATTTAAAGAAGCCTTCAAATCCTCCGGTGACTTGGCTGAGTTCACTAGCACTGTGCTATGATCATAAATTCCGCTAGTTACGTTGACGGTCTTTGCCAACGCTTCGTGGAATATACCTACGACATGAGGTCGTTCTACCGGTGAAGTGTCACGAATATGCGTATTCAAATCACAAAAACGGATATGCGCTTTTACCGCTGATCCCTTTTTCTCAGAACCATAGGATGAAAAGCTCACTCCATTCATTCCAGCACCGACAACGCCTGCTTCTGCAAGCATTTTACCAGCTAAGTTCGCGCCTAGCCCTCCAATTGATTCCAGACGAATCTCAAAAAAACCGAGTTCGTTCACTTTTGGTAACTGTACCACCGACATAGCCCCTTTCAGAATGTCATCAGTATAATATCCTTTTGACTTTTTCAACGATTGTATCTTGATTTTGCAAGTTGCGAAGTGACAAATCTTGCATTTTCCATGTGTTACCTAAGCATATTTAGCTACTTATATTTAGCAATAAAATTAAAAATTAAGATGTTAAATTCATCACATTCCACATTTGAAACTATCAATAACCTCTTCCCGTTTATGGTAAAGGAAGTTTTCCTGAGTATCAAAAGAGCCGTTCAGAATTACAGGAAATATTCTAATGAAAAGATTCTCTCCCTTAAAACGGTGGATGGGATATAGTTTCCGGGTTAGGGTAAGTACATTCTTAAATAAGAAAAAGCCTCAGGATTACCCTGAGGCTTTACTATGTAAAAGCTCCTATAACATCAACTATTTCAACCCATTCCCAACCATCATCACTTGTTCTCAATTTAATCTGCTGTAATTTTTGATCTACTCGCATTACAATACCACGTATTTCTTTATCTTTAACTTGGTCAAATAGTGTGAGTGTTATCGGACTATGATCCTCCATTGATTGAGCTAGTACCTGAGATATCTCAGCTAACACTTGAGGATCTAGATTAAGTTCGCTACGAATCTCATTCCGCGAATCAGAAAGAATACACTGTTTATGCTCTGGTATAATCATTCGGCTCCCCTCCCTTAGTCCATTATCTTCGAGTTTTCCAGCCATGAAACTCCCCTATTTCATCGTCCAGTAATCAGTGCTACTGCCGTCCATGCCTCACTGTATCTAATATGTCACTGTCTGGACCCTTTTGAATCACGGGTTCAGCCTTTCCCTACCTTCAACTATAATCGCTGTCTCAGGAGTCTTCCGTGCCGTGTTACTGAGCATATTCAGCCTCCAGAATAAGAACATTCGTTTTCATCATAACCAAACATACGTTCTTAAATCAATGTAAAAAAAATCCGTCAGCAGTTTGGGCTGACGGATTAAACACCTCAGACTTCCGCTAACATCTTATAGCAGGATTGTCTTAGAAATAATTACAAGGAGGATAAACAATACTAAGATTGCACCAGTAGATGTAAAGGCACCTCCGATACCGCCTCCATATCCAACACCAGCAACATTTTCGCTCATTATAATTCCTCCTCTGCATTTGAGTACATCTTAGGATATGCAATCCCCCCTATAGCGCTTGGGTAAATGGGTAACAAGATGTCTATCCACCAGAGGATCTAAACAGCCCTTTCATACACCTCATCCTTCTAAGGTTGACAGGACGCTTCTATCTCAGTCACTCAGACGATCCTGGACTAGCTCTCTTAATGCTCACAAGATTTTTATCACCTTCTTAATGAGTCTGCGGTTGATTTTTTAACAGCTCTTCCTCTGGTTCAACATGTATCAACACCTGAGCATGTTTGAAAGCTATTTTAATGGCATGTTCAATTTCATCGCATATTTTATGAGCCGTACTGATATCCATCGAGGAAGGGATGACAAGGTGGAAATCCACATATTCTTCCGGACCAGATCGACGGGTACGAAAATCATGAATTTCAATAAATCTTTCTTTAAATACTTCAATGATACGTAAGATCTCGATTTCCTCTTCATCAGTTAGTCGTGCGTCCAGCAAAGGCGGAAAGGATTCCTTGAGGAGCTTGTAGGCTTCACTCATAATATAACAAGCTAAAATAATTCCGATAATTGGGTCCAATATTGTCCATCCAGTAATGGTGACCAATAATAAACTAGCCGCTACGCCCAAAGATGTGAAAACATCAGTCAGAAGATGCAGGGCATTAGATTTCATTGCAACAGAATGGAGTTCATCTGCCTTCTTCTTAACCTTTCGGGAAACGACATAATTGAGTCCTGCCCCGACCACCATCACAATGATTCCCAAATAGGGAAGCTCGATGTCGGTTGGATTCAATATTTTATGGATGCACTCATAAATAATCCATATTCCTGCTACAAAAATAAGTAAGGTTTCAATCGTCCCTGAAATATTCTCCACCTTGCCGTGCCCATAAGGGTGTGTTTTATCCGCAGAACGGCTCGATATTCGGACCGAAAAGAATGCTATTAACGAGGCTACTAAATCTAAGGTAGAATGGATCGCTTCCGAAATAACTGCCACAGAACCTGTAACAATGCCTACAATGAGTTTTAGAAGAACGACAAATGTGTTGCTAAGTACAGATAGGAAAGCAACTTTCGAACCATTCAAGAGCTTCACAACCTTTTTTCTGATATAAATAATAACTTAGCAGACGGATATCGTGTGGGTCTACAGCAACCTTATTGCAAATCTACAAGATAGTATATCCTGCTTTAAAGTCTTTCCATAGTGCAAGAAAAAAACACTACCATCTACGAAATCTAAATTACGGAGTTCAATGTATAAACAAGAAGAAACCCGTCAGGCAAAAGCCCAGCGGGTTATTTTATGTATGCTTTATTTCAAACTAATTCCTGACGAATCAGGTATGGTCACAGTTTTCATAAGTATAATTTACGGTCTCAAATAATTCATGGTAGTAATCAAAATATGGGTGATTCCAAAAATAGCACAAGGAACGAGGAGAACATAGTTTTTCATCCAAAGTCCGACGAAAAAGAAATACAAAGGCGGCATGCATGCAATTCCTAATATCAGTAACCATGGAGCAACCACCCCATTATAATAGAAAACCTAAGAAATATAATAAGCTGCCAAAAACATTATCGCCAGTCCGATGTAAAGGTTGCTGTTACTTCCTTCGCCTTTGTTTATCAGAACAATCATAAGAATAACCGTCAAGACTCCAAACATTCCTTCTATAATATTCAATATTTTATAGACGGAACTGTTTTCAGTAAGCACATTATTTGCTGGAGGCATTAACATCCAGATTATATTAGGAAGCAGCTGTAATGCGTACAATAAAAAGCCTTTCAACGAAAATTGAAATCCATAATTCATCATAATACCCTCCCAAATTATTAATTGGTTAAGTATATTTCAAGGTGAACAAGCACACCTCCGACACTAGTCTGGTTACTCATTGTATGTTCTCTATCATTCTCCAATACTTTGAATAACTACTCATGACTTCTCATTTTCTCTTCTTTCGATATTTCTGAATCAAATAAAGCAAAACAAATCCTAGTAGCAACAAGCCCAGTATTGTGATCCATAGAATTGCTGGATTCCCCACAGAAAAGTATGTATTTCTGTACTGATAGTTTTCATTAGTCATGTGAATAGATTAATTCATTTGGAACATTATGTATATGTATTCTATAGCACACACGTTTCTCTATTAGCAGAAATCGGAGTTGACATAGAAATGATTCATAAACGTTTTGGACATAGCAATGCATTAGTAAAAAGGCTTATTTACACGTGACCATGAAAGGAAGAAAAGAAGCTTCAGAAAAAATCGATTTATTCATGAATGGATTAAATATGGGGTAAAGAGTGTAAAACTTAAAATTTCTTCTTATTTTATAACGAATATTTATCATATTCTACATGTTAAATATCACACTCGAGTGAAAAGTCACCCTTATGCAAAAAAATATGTGTTATTTTTACTTTTCAACTAGTCCGTTTCAGGATAAACTGATGCTTGGTGTAATTTTTCGAAGACAGCTTAGGAGGCATTAATTGTGAAGTCAAACGAAGCATCATTACAGAAGAAATTGCTTCCTCGGCATATCAGCTTTATGGCGATGGGCGGAGTAATCGGTACGGGGATTTTTAAAGGAAGTTCTGAGACCATAAGTATTGCTGGACCTGCGGTTATTCTTACTTATGTTTTAGCAGGTTTGCTACTTTTAGTGGTCATGGGGGCCATAGCGGAAATGGCTACGGTTTACCCGAATAGGAACATGAAGGACTTCATTCGTGAGGCTTTTGGAGAACGACTCTCCTTTATCGTGGGCTGGTTATATTGCTTCATGTGGTTGACCGTCTGTGTGATTGAAGTGCTGGCAGCAGGCAGCTTCTTGCAATACTGGTTACCAGATGTTCCATTATGGCTGCTTAGTCTTGCAAGTGGAGCTTTGATTATCGGCATCAACATGATGAGTGTAGGTGGTTATGGAGAGACGGAGTTTTGGTTAGCCGGAATCAAAATCGCTATGATCATCATCTTCATTATCTTAGGAAGCTCATTAATTTTCGGACTGTTACCAATGTCTGAGGCTACTCCTTACTTACACAACTTTACGGATTATGGTGGATTTCTCCCAAGAGGCTGGGCCCCCATCTTCTCTGCCCTTCTTGTCGTTATGTTCTCATACGGCGGGTCTGAGTTAATCGGACTTACCCTGACGGAGACACAGGATGCAGAAAAGGTCTTACCTAAGGTTGTTAAAAGCTTCATTCTACGCGTTATTCTGTTCTATACATTACCGATTTTAGTCATCTGTGGCTTAATACCCTGGAATCAACTGAATGAGCATACAAGCCCGTTTGTTCAAGTGTTAGCCGCTACAGGACTTAAGGGTGCCGATCACGTCATGAACTTCATTCTGATTACAGCAGTGCTCTCTGCTGCCAATTCTGGTATCTATGGCGCCACCCGGATGCTACACTCTATGGCATCACAGGGCGAAGCACCACGCAGCTTAGCTAAAACCTCTGCAAAAGGTGTACCGATCAACAGTCTGAAGCTCTGTGCTGTTGTTCTTGTTATTGGATCCATGCTAGCGTACTTCGCGCAAGATGGCCTGTTCCGTTTACTAATGGCTGTTCCAGGCTTTGTGGTTATTCTCGTATGGATCAGCATTTGTATGTCACAACTTAAACTGAGAAAGTCCTATCCGAAAGAACCCACCTTTAAGGTATGGGGATTCCCTTATATAACCGTTCTAACACTTGCTTGTTTAGCGGTAATCGCGGTTTCCTTCCTCTTCGATGCTCAGAACCGTATCAGTATAGGTACGTGTCTGGCAGTCGTGTTGATGCTTACGATTTGGTCGTTCTTAAAATTCAAGAAAAAGAACTAAAATTTTTAACTCGGACTGATTTATCACAAAAAGGTGTATCCCTTCTCTTCACTAATGTGAAGATCAAGGGATACACCTTTTTATTGATGCCACTCTAGGGCAGTTATCCTTAATCATGGAAGATTAATTACTATTGCTGGGCGCACACCGTCACGGGCTACACTGACATTCGCATAGCTGCGAATACTGTAACTCGGTCCGACAAAAAATGCACGCGAAGGTTTGTTTCCCTGTGTTCGCAGCCACCACCAAGAGCAGCCAAGCTCTTCGCCGTCTTTGATTATATAGTTATCTTTATCCGTTTTATCATATACGTATAAGCTGCATCCATCGTGCTTTTTCATTTTAGCAAATTCCGTGCCAACCGCACGCCGTAGTTCTTTTCCGTGTATCACTGAGAATGCCTTTATCTCATCAACGCTAAGCAAAAAAACGTCGTCCTCTGTATCTGGGGTACCCTCTCCGTTATCTGAGCAAAGGGTCGTCTTTATTAATTCCTTCTCGGCAGCATTGAATGCGCTGTTATAGAATTCATCGTTCAGCCACTCACGCAAATCACAGTCGTGCCACGTAATATCCACGCAATCACGCCATTTAATATCTGCGCTCTTGCCTTGATATCTCTTGCAGTCCAAAATATATTCACTCAAAACAATCAGTTCACTACCAGAGTTATGGAGAACACGCCATTCAATCGGCAGTGCTTTACCATCCTTTGATTGTGAATACGTGCCGAAAGTAATGATTTGGCCTAGTTTAACGTTTCTGTTCAGCGCTAAAGCAAGCTTCCCCTTTTCCATTAAGTTCTCCTCCTTATTTACAAGCCTCTGAAAAAACAAAAAAAACGCGGGTATATCACTCTCCCGCGTTAACATTGTTGACAGAATTAATCCTGCAAAATCTATTCAATATCCGGTCGTATATGCTCAGCGATTAATTGCTGCTTGCTAGTCCAGACCTTTTCACTCAAATTCACCCGATATACTTCGGGATTCAGCTTACGTTGATACTCCGGCCAGAATAGGTCCTTTTGCTCCCGATGATAACGTCGAACCTCATTCAAATCCGGCAAAGTATACACTTGGAATCCGTTAACGTATATCGGTTCTAGCATAGGCAATGCCTCGTAACGCTCGACATACTTATGCATGTATGGATGCAGCGGATTAAACAGCTTCAACCGCGCACCGTTACGTGGAGCTTCCTCTTCTGGAAAGCAGATATAATCCGCAAGCGCTTTGCCATTTTTACCGATAATCCGGAATACGTCCTTCTTGCCAGGCGTAGATACTTTCTCAGGATTGGAAGAAATCTTGATCGTCGGGATCATTTCTCCAGTAGCGGACTCAATTTCCACCAGCTTATAGACGCCACCCAGAGAGGGCTGGTCAGAGGCGGTGATTAGTTGTGTACCCACACCCCACGTATCAATCGCTGCGCCTTGCAGCTTCAGATCCATGATCGTGTTCTCATCCAAATCGTTGGAAGCGACTATCTTCACATAATCCAGGCCAGCATCATCCAACATCTTACGCGCTTGACGGGATAGATATGCCAAGTCACCGCTATCCAAACGGATACCGACCATCTTCTTACCTTGTGCCTCCAGCTTCTTGGCTGTATTGATTGCATTAGGCACCCCACTACGGAGTGTATCGAAGGTGTCGACCAATAGCGTAACTTCGTCCGGCATCACCTTAGCATAGGCATCAAAAGCCTCCTGCTCGCTGCCAAAGCTCTGAACCCAGGAATGTGCATGTGTTCCCTTAGTCGGAATACTAAACATTTTGCCTGCCAGCATGTTGGAAGTAGCATCAAAGCCGCCAATATAGGCCGCTCTAGCCCCCCACACCGCTGCATCGGCTTCTTGCGCACGCCTGGTACCGAACTCCAGCAAGATGTCATTCGGAGCCACCTGCTTAATTCGTGAAGCCTTAGTAGCGATCAACGTCTGGTAGTTCATGAAGTTCAGGATGGCTGTCTCCACCAGCTGAGCCTCCATAATTGTCCCTTCCACACGGATTAATGGCTCATCCGGAAAAATCAATGCGCCTTCTTTCATCGAATGAACGGTTCCCTGAAAATGAAACTGTAACAGTTCCTCCAAAAAAGCGGGAGCATAGTTCTCTTCTTGCTCCGACAAATAACGGATATCATCTTCGGTGAACCGCAAGCCGCCGATATAACCAACAATACGCTCTAACCCTGCGAATACAGCATAGCCGTTACCGAAAGGTAGCTTACGGAAATAAGCCTCAAATACAGCCTTCCGTTTATGAGTTCCATTCACCCAGTGAGCGTACATCATATTGATCTGATATTTATCCGTATGTAGCGCAAGTTCTCTTCTCAAGTCCTCATCTCCTAATATCTACGCTGCTATATGTGTATGTTCTGTTCTAGTATTATGCCTTAACAACGTCTGCTCCTAAACTTCCCCGGAAATGTTCTAATGCCCAAGTATGTCCACCGGGATTAAAGCTGGCTACCGCATCCTCGTGCACTGTAATAGCAAACCCTTTGTTATAGGCATCCACTGCTGTGTGCAGTACACAAATATCTGTGCAGACCCCAATTAAATGAAGTTCAGTAATGCCTCGTTCCCGCAGCTTGATCTCCAGATCTGTTCCACTAAAGGCGCTATAGCGCGTTTTGTCCATCCAATAGATGGATTCGCGATTCTGCTCATATACAGACTTCAAGCTTCCGAACAACTCTCGTCCGTCACTCCCGCGTACATTATGAGGAGGGAATAGCTTGCTCTCCGGATGGTAAGTGTCATTCTCTTCATGCAAATCCACGGCCATAACAACATAATCGCCACTGTGTACAAACGCTGAAGTTAACTGGCTGATCCTAGGCTCGATATCTACGGCTGGCTGACCAACAGGTAGATTTCCATTAACAAAATCATTAGTAAAGTCGATCACTATTAGTGCTCTCATGAGATTAATCCCCTCTCCTGATTTAAGCCACTACGTATAAATGGATAACAAAGGCTCATGATCTGTGAACATATAGAGCTGAGCTGGACGCTGGGAGTATTGATTTGAACTAAGCGCATTTCCCTCTTCGTCTCTTACTTCTTTTAATATACCCTGACGACTACGTGTTGAAGTGATTTTACGGATAAAATTCGGTTCCTTAAATTCCGGCACTACCGTTTGTATCACCTGATAGAGCTCACTAAGGGTAAAATGCCTAGGCAAAAACTGTCTTGCAATCGTAGTTTGCAGCATTTGTTGTTGAATACGCAAATATGCATCCTTGATGATATCATGGTGGTCAAAAGCGAGCTCCAGCTCTTCAAGCGCTTCCTGCAACGTAAATAACCCTACCTCGCCAGCATCATCCGAAGCTTGTCTTTGCTCCAGCATCCATTCCTCCACCAAGGCGAAAAAGGCATGACTGATAATCCAACCGCGAGGGTCGCGACCAGGTGTACTGTAAACGCCCAGATATTCCAAATGACCGCCATCTACACCAGTCTCTTCTTTGAGCTCACGGGTAGCGGCAGCATAAATGGACTCATCCTCCTGACAGAAACCGCCAGGGAGAGCCCACATTCCAGCACATGGCCATTTCTTTCGTCTAATTAACATTACCTTAAGCTCACGTAAGGGAAGCGTCTTCGTGACCGTCTTACGTTCGCGTTTGGTCAGTGTAAACATTACGATGTCGGCCGGAACTCCGTCCGGTGTACGATATTTTTTGGCGTTATAGGTTTGTTCCCCATTTTCGCTCATATTTGCCCCATCCTTTTCCGAAGCTATAATTTTACTGATTCGTATCTTTAAATGTACCAAACCTTAACTTCTAAAATCAACAGCTGGACATAGAAAGATAAGGATTATGTATAGTGTGAAACTTAAGGGGGCGGATCTGCATCCGCCCCCTTAACTGAGTGTGGGTTATCCGCATGTGGTCGGAGGCGCTTCGGTGCCGGCTTCCACATTAATTTTTTCCGAAACAGTATCTCTAATCACGGAAATTACAAGCTGGAGTAGATAATTGATGTCACTCTGGCTCTGCTGAAATTCGTTCACGACTGGAATGCCGTCAATTTCATCCTGCAACACTTCAATTTCACGCTCGATCTTAGCTACCATATCTTTATTATTAAAGCTTTCGAAGGCAACAATCTCCTTCTGCTTTTTCTTAATCGTGGCGATCAGGCTTTGTACCCGCTCGTGGTTCAAGATTTTTTGTTCCGCCTGTTGAAAATGCTTTACCTCTTCACTAGTTGAAATTAATGTAGCTAGTTCTTTAGCTTTGCCCATAATATCCTCGCGTACAATTAAGTCACGGGTATTATAAGTCTTCATTCCATATTTATTCAAACGTTGTTCCTCTGTACTCACAAGCCATCTCCCCATTCGTATGTGATGATTAATGAACAGCTGCAGCTTCTGCCACAATATCCCCTTTAATGTACCATGTTTTGGTATCTGTAATTCTCACTTTTACAAATGTGCCAATAAGCTCCTTCGGACCTTCAAAATGGACCAGCTTGTTCGCACGGGAACGGCCGGAAAGGACTTCAAAGTTATTCTTACTCTCCCCTTCAACCAGCACCTCAACGACTTCACCTAACATACGGTCATTAATGATCCGACTGTTCTCTTTAATGAGATCATTGAGTCTTTGTAGACGTTCGCTCTTCACCGACATAGGTACATTATCCTCCATAGCAGCTGCAGGAGTACCCTCACGAGGTGAATAAATGAACGTATATGCCATATCATACCCAACCTCGCGCACTAGCGAAAGAGTATCTTCAAATTGCTCATCCGTCTCTCCAGGGAAACCAACGATAATATCGGTACTCAACACTGCATTAGGCACACTTATCTTGATCTTGCGAACTAACTCCAGATAAGCTTCACGAGTATATTTGCGACTCATTTTCTTAAGTACAGCAGTGCTTCCCGATTGAACCGGTAGATGGATATGTTCCACCAGATTGCCGCCTTTGCCTAGTACTTCAATTAATTTATCGTCAAAATCACGCGGATGCGATGTCATAAAGCGAATGCGCGGAATATCAATCAAACGCATGTCATCCATCAGGTCACCGAAGGTGTAATCAATGTCTGTAAAATCCTTACCGTATGCGTTTACGTTCTGCCCCAGTAAAGTGACTTCCTTAAAGCCTTGACGCGCAAGCTCTCTTACTTCAGCAATGACGTCTTCCGGACGGCGACTGCGTTCTTTTCCCCGTGTAAAGGGTACGATACAGTACGTACAGAACTTATCGCAGCCATACATAATATTTACCCAAGCCCGCATACCCTCGCGTTTCTTCGGTAAATTCTCAATAATATCGCCTTCCTTAGACCATACCTCCACCACAAGCTCTTTGCTGAATACAGCTTCTTTAATGAGGTGTGGCAGTCGGTGAATATTATGCGTACCGAAGATCATATCCACGAATCCATGCTTAGACATAATTCGATTGACTACGCCTTCCTCCTGCGACATGCAGCCACACACGCCCAGCAAAAGACCTGGCTTCTCAATCTTCAAGTTCTTAAGATGACCAAGCTCTCCAAATACCTTATCCTCGGCGTTCTCGCGAATCGCGCAAGTATTTAAGAGAATGATATCCGCATCATTCCGGTCATCGACACTTTTGTAGCCCATCTGTTCCAAAAGGCCTTTCATCGTTTCCGTGTCATGCTCATTCATTTGGCAGCCGTAAGTCGTTATATGATAATATTTGTCTACTCCGAAATTGTGCATTTCTTCTGGAATCTCGAAATCATAATGCACTTCTATTTCTTCCTTGCCACGCCGTTTTCCTTCTTTGTAATCAGGCTGACTATTAATTTGTACATTTCTTCCTTTAATCCGGTAAGTAATCTTACCTTCTTCTTGACTAATTACCTTCGCGTCACTAAAATCAAAATATTTCGAATAATCCTTCGAACCCTTGCCGGATTTTAAGTCCGGTGAGTTGTGGTTCCCCTTAGTCATGCTGTTTTCACGTCCTCTATTTAAAATGTAGCTCATTGATGTTTTAACCCAATATAAAATTATAGCACATCCTGTAACATTACTTCCATCTTAGATGTCAATCCCTATATGCACTGATCTAGGTTTATCAAGCATAAACGCCTTTGACCTCCCTAAAGAGACGGTACCGTTTATGCAAGAATATAAGGATAATGTAAGCGTGAAGCTTAACTTTCCTATATTTTCGAAAAATCAGGTCTATTTTACCACAGGGAGAGTGCAGAGCATACTCTAAAAGAAAATTTCAAATAGGTCAAGTAATAGCTATCCTTATGACTCCCATAAAAAAATACCCTGCCGGCGAGCGACAGGGCCAAATTCTATTGTATAAAGGGGGGTATGATTCTATATACGCCACAAAAGCTGTAATGAAACACAGTTCTTGTCTGAAGAACACTTTTTATGAACTTGTAAAATGATATCTCCAGTTAAATTCCTTTCGTTCCAAGTTTCTTGGCTAATTCAGAAAGATCTTGTCCTTTTAGCGCACCTTCTACTAACTGTGGCAGCAATGCAGGTGTACACGCAAAACAAGGCGTTCCATCGCGAGTCAAGGATCTAGCCACATGCTCATCGTAGAAAGGCTTGCCTTCATCAGATAAAGCGAGTAAACACATCGTTCTGACACCTGATTCCTTCAGATGACGCATACGACGGATTAAACCCGCTTGGTTCCCGCCTTCGTACAGATCAGAGATGATAATAAATAAGGTCTTCTTCGGCTGCTCAATAAATTGTTCACAATAAGCAACAGATTTTTGTATATCTGTACCACCGCCTAGCTGAATCCCAAACAACATGTCAACAGGATCATTCGCACATTGCTCAGTCAGATCAACGACCTCTGTATCAAATACAACTACTCGAGTACTTAATGAAGGGATGCTTGTAAAGATCGAACCCACAACTGAAGCCCAAATAATAGATTCTGCCATAGAACCACTCTGATCGATATCCACAATGACTGTCCATTCCTTGCTGCGTCTAGCCCGATCATAATAGTAGAATTTCTCAGGGATAATCTGCCGCCGTTTTGCATCATAATGCTTCAGATTGCGTTTTATCGTCCGTGTCCAATCTATGCCACTAAGTGAAGGCAATGGAGAATGCTGTCTGCGATTCAGTGCACCCGTCACCGCCCGACGAAGGTCCTCCTCCATTCGCTTAACAAGATCATCTACAACTGCCTTCACTAACAGGCGAGCAGTGTCTTTTGTCTTCTCAGGAATCTTTCCTTTAAGGGAGAGGAGTGTACCTACTAACTGTATATCCGGTTTCACTGTTGCAAGAACTTCCGGTTCAAACAATAGCTGCTTCCAGCCCTTCCGTTCCATTGCATCATGTTGAATAACCGAGACGATATCCTCAGGGAAAAAATTGCGAACATCTCCAAACCATTTCGCCAACCGAGGTGCAGATTTACCTGATCCTGCTCCTCTTTGTCCGGAGGCAGCAGTGTTAGCAGTGCCGCTATTTCCAATCTCACTCGTCTCATCATATATAGCGGCCAGCGCCTGATCCATGATGAGTTCATCTTCGGACAGGTGAATACTTGTGTTTCCGCTAGAAACGGTCAACTGTTCTTCTGCGGATTGGCCAAGAATAAGCCGCCAGCGAGCTACAACACTTGAATCTACTGAAGTACTCATTGTCATATATCTCCAAAGTCAAAATCATTCAAATCCTCAATCATTTTTGCTTCGGCCTCCTTCAGCTCGCCCGTCAGAATCTCAGCAGCTTGCTCAGTGTTCACGCCCCACAATTCACCTAGCAACTCAGCGATCATAGTCTTTTCTCTTGGCTCAAAGGTACTGAAGGCTCGCCGCAAAAACACTAAAGCACGCACAAATTCATCATCATCCAAAGAATTAATATACTCGTTCAATTGTTCCCACAGACTTAATCGGGATAAAAGTACATATCGATTACGCATAGACATGCCTTCGAACCAGCCTGCTCCAAGATCTGCAGGAATACCCGGTGACAGTCGTCTCGATACTTCTTCTGAACATTGCTGTGCAGTTATCGCATTACGTTCTAACAGTATGGAACATGCTACTCCAGACAAGCGCGGATTGCAGTCATCTCTTTCCGATAAATGCTTCAGCTCTTGTATCCACAACAGCTCATCGACTTCCTCACTATGCTCCATAGCTGTCTGATTCAGTATGTTCATAGCTTTTAGCATCTCACCTGATGCTTCATCATTACATTGACTCGCATCCAGCAAGAACAGACACGCTCGTCTGTACAATTGTTTTAGCAGCGGAATAAGCGGCTTGGTATCTATCCGGCGAACGTCGCCATACTGAATCAGAAGGGATAACTCATGAATGGACGCAGCGATTTGCACTACATCTCTGGTATCAACAGCTAAGCGCTGAAGTGTTTGCCGTCCTGCTTCCATCTGGTTCAGCATCCCGCACTCATAAGCCGTTCGAATAAGTGCCGACGCTTCCGCAATTGTACTGCTGTGATCTAATTTTTGCTGCAATACATAGGCTGAAGCAATCTCAATCGTTTCTCCAAGCAGCGTAGATTCAACGACTTGAATCTCGACTTCAGGAGACCACCTCATGACCCAATGCTCTGCCCATGTTGCGCCAGTCTGACCACTTGCTCTTATGTTCACTAGATCGATTCCAAGTGTTCTGAGCCTATGAAAAAGAAAAGAACGGTTTAAATCCAGATAAGCCGCTTCCTCAGAAGACACTCTTCGATTCTCCCGGAGATCTAATTCAAGATCATTTGCTACAGGGGTCTTATACTTCTCAAGCTTCAAGCGTTTTAATTGCCGATTCAGATCATCCTGAATTGGCGTCTGACTAATCCCCTCTGCCAGCTCACCAATAGCAGTACCGATATCTGTACGAGCAAGTGCTTCAGCGATTACGCTAAGCTCTCCACGCCCCAGCAAGGTCAGTGCCGCATCTCGCAAATCTCTTAACGTCGGCGCACTTCCACCGTGAAGGGCAGCTAATGACTCTGCTAAGCGCACAGCTTCAATAATTTCTGCTGTAGAGCGATGTGTCCCGCTATTGCGCAAGTATCTAGCTACAGTAGACAGATAGTGATGCGGTAAGTCATCAAGTGAACCGTTCATCATACGTTCCCACATCATTTGATAATAATGAGGTGCCAGGTTCCCTGCTCCATAGCCTGACAAGGAAGATAGTTTATAATAAGTATAGGGCATAAGAGTTAGCTTGGTATTTAGTGAAGGAAGATCATCTATCTCCTCATCTGTCATACCGGTGGCCAGATCAGAAAGTGCCGCTGTATGGTAAGCTCCACATACAACAACGATCTTATGTGGTTGATGACCGGCGGTGATTGTATCCTGAATCTGACGACGCATATAAGCTTCACGAATCGTGTTGTGCGCATATTCTATTACGTTGTTATGTCTTTCATTCTCTTCCGACATCTGGCGCATTTGGGATGAGAAAGAAATGATCGCTTCCTGATATGCACCCTTGTTGGTGTTGTGTTCGAAATTGCGCTCCCAATACATATCATAATCTAGCTCGCCAGCCAGCTCTGCTATTCTTTCATAGAGAGAAACATCCTCCGGATCCTTCTCTTCTGAATCGTTAACTTCGGATCCCTCGCTCTGTTTAGCAGAAGCTCTGTTGCGGGTTCGTATATCCTGCAACGCGATAACTACTGAAGAGGGTAAATCTATAAAAGCTGTATGAGCTCCCTGCTGCTCCGCCCATTTCATCGCTTGATATTCGGGGGAATATACCGCAAGCGGCCATAAGGCTGTACGAACAGGAACTTCTTCCGTAAACGCTAAAATAGCTATCGGAGGTTTGGTTGTCGTGTTGAGGATATGGCGAATCTCAGTAGTAGCATCTGCTGGCCCTTCAATTAAAACAGCTGTGGGCTCTATCTCATCAAGGTAGCTTAATAGATGCTGCGCACCACCAGGAGACAAATGCCGCACCCCAAAAAAATGTACGCCAGCTCCAGTAGTTTCGCTCTCCACTAGTTCATCTCCTTACAAGCCGTATATAACCCCCGCCAATCTGCGCCGCGTTTCTTCATTATATTGTCGAGATACTCTCTCCAGACAAGCTGATCCTTATCATCATCCTTCACAATGGCACCTTGCAGTCCGGCGGCCAGATCCTCGTCTGTCAGTTCTCCATTACCGAAGCTTGCGGCCAGCGCCATACTATTCGTTAAGAGTGAGATCGCTTCAGCTGTGGAAATTACACCTGCTGGAGACTTCACCTTCTCCTTCTTATCCAAGGTCATCCCGCTGCGCAGCTCACGGAAGATCGTCACGACCTTATGTAAAGCCTCATCTGCAGGAAGTGCAGCTTGTAAATCGTAGGAGGAAGCAATTTCACGGACCCGTTTCTTCACAATCTCTACTTCAGTATACAAATCCGCAGGCGCCGGAAGAACAATAATATTAAACCGTCTCTTCAAGGCAGTTGACATATCATTGACACCACGGTCTCTTGTGTTAGCTGTTGCAATAATTGAGAAGCCTTTACGAGCACTCATCTCCTTGCCTAGCTCAGGCACTGAAATTGTCTTCTCTGATAAGATAGAGATCAACGCATCCTGTACCTCCGATGCACACCGAGAAATTTCCTCGAAACGTGCGATGCCCCCATCCTCCATTGCTCGCATGATGGGACTTTTTACTAACGCTTCCGGAGTTGGGCCTTGTGCAAGCAGCATCGCGTAGTTCCAAGAATAACGGACCTGCTCTTCACTCGTACCCGCAGTACCTTGCACGACCAGTCCTGATTGTCCATAGATAGCTGCTGATAAATTCTCAGATAACCATGACTTGGCTGTACCCGGCTCACCAATTAATAACAATGCACGATCGGTTACCAGTGTTGCTATCGCCATCTCTATTAATCGCTTGTTACCAATGTACTTAGGTGTAATCTCGGTACTCCCTGCTTTACCGCCAACTATAAACTTCAGGACAGATTGAGGCGACATCTGCCATCCTGCCGGTATCTTACCAGTGTCCGCTTTACGAAGCGCTTCCAACTCCTGTGCATACAATCTTTCTGCTGGAAGCCTCATAATATCTTGTAATAGTTCTTGACTCATCGTTAGCTACACCTCTTCTATTGGGATTGATGGTCCTTGCATGAGGCGAATGACATACTCAAGTTGGTCTTCTGCAACCTCACTGAATCGAGGTAGAACAGTTATTATTCGACTCGCAAAACTTGCTGGAAGCTGACATAGCTGCTCAAACGTATACGGTTCAATTAATCGACATTCTGTATTTCTGTCATCTTCCAAAGCTACTAGGAGAGCCTCTTGCAGGCGTTGTTTACTTATCCCCGAACGCTCTAAACCCATCAAGAGAATATTGGCAAACCGATGGCGAAATTCAGGATTATCAGTCAATTTACGAAGCAAATACTGCATTGCTTTAGGATGTCCCGGCCGTGCAAAGGCACTTACCAGCTCGTATTGATCCAGCTCTATAAAAAGATCAAGCCAGCGTGAATCCCATTGAATAGCCAGTACCTCAGACGACTGCATTTCGATCTTATACATATATTGAATCTGGTCTGCAGGTGAGTTCCAAACTGCATCATAGGTTCCATGATATCGCTGAACTGCAATTTCAGATATTGTGCGCAGCAATTGCTGCGCCATAGAAGAAGCATGGTTAGTTGAAGATGGCGCATAATGCCTTAAAACATCAACGTATTGTTCATACACTCGTTCCGGTGGAAACAAGAGATAAGCGTCTTTGAAAACATCATTTACGTATCGTCTGTTGTTTCTAAAGTAGATAAGATTCCGCTCAAGTGTTCGTTGTAATGCACCTTTAGCTTCCGCAGAGTCAATCTGTCTTAAATAGGAGGTCGCCTCTTCGATCAATGCATTCCAGCTCAACTGGTTCATATATAATGGATACTGCTCAAGTACATTTAAATATAATTTTTCTAGTTCAGGACTACTTTTATAAGATAGTACCCTAATATAATGGACTACCCTGTTCCATAATCCATCTATTTTTTTCTTATCGTCCTTCATTTCCGGGACAGTTTGAAGCATACCTGAGACCTCTTCAACAAGTCGGTTCGTGAGCTCTTGGGCTTGACACTGCCTCAGTGCAGGGACGACCAGTTCACTATCTTTTCCGGTAAATGCCTCATATAACCGATTCAGCACACTCGCCGATTCACTCTTAGCCAGCGCATTATAGGCAGCTTCACGAATCTTTTTCTTCTTATCTTTACTCCAAGCTAGCAAATCTTCTTCATATCGTTCCTTGCCCGCAAGCAGAGAAATAGCCATGGCCCGAACATCCTCTGATCCTGAACCTGCAGCTTGATAGACCAGATCCTGAACGCTATCACCACCTAATGTAGCAATTACGTACAGCTTTCTCGTCTCTACTATTCCTCCTGTCAGATCAAATTGATCCCTGAGGATGGGAATAATCTGAGGTCCATAGGCCGGCAGTATCTGCTTCATCACTAGCTCTGCAATCTCAACATATGGATCTTGGAGAGCTGCTATCGTGGGATGAATCATGCGGAGATCTTGAAATAGTCCAGCCTCATAAGCTTCCTTTATAATCTCATATCGTCCTCCGCCACGAGTACTTAGTGCCAACTGTACGGCTGACAACTTGCGATATGAGAACTGGGTAGGTAATCTTAATGGATGAACTTGTACTTCCAACAATTCGCCGTCAGGAGAAGTTACTCCCTGAGTATGCAGCACCGAGCTGAGTAGCACACTTAGGTCTTGCAGCTGCTGAGCCGATGAAAATCCTTCGGAAGGTTCCGATGCAATGACTAAAGCGATTCCCTCACCTAATCTTTTGAATATGGGAGCACGTTCGCCTAACTGTTGAAACTGTGGCAATAGCCGCTTTAAGCGGAAATCCTCAGCAGCGAGCTCACTTCCAGCGATATAAAGCCGCTTTACTTCTTGATGAAGCTCTTGTAGTAATGCTGTACTCATGGACATTCCCCCCATTATGTATAGCGCTAACCCTATTTTTTAATATAAGAGTCGAATCATTTCCTTCCCTTTGATAAGTGTTAAAGGCTGCGCTTTCAATCGTCCTGTATCCAGTTGGTGTTCAAACATAAGTAGCATCGTCGTGTCCGATAATTGATCAGATGCAAAGTATTGAAGCAGCGGCAGTGTGTCCTGGTCGAGTGCTGCTACTTGATCTAACACTAGATGCTGACCCGCTACGTCCGTAATAACGAACTGATCTTGCTGAGACTTACTTATTTTATTCACATGTAGCAACAACACTGGGTTCTTGTCTGCTAGCGGATTCTTTAACTGATTCTTAATTTGTTTGAAGCTTTCAGAAAAAGAACGAGATGCCGTAGCGGCAATCCATTCCAAATCCTGATTGCTTAACGGGCGCGTTGACATATTCTCAAATCGGACCCGTCGATTACGGTCACCGGGGTAATAATATAAGGAAGGAATGACTGCAACTTCGGTAAAGCTATCTTCTTCATGAATATACTTAGCTGCTTTATAAGGACGATATTGTAGGGTACGATGTATATCACCCGTTGACTTTTCTATCCAAAAGCCTAAGTCTACATATTCCTGTCTGGCTGCATCATCATAGCTGACAAATGAAAGCTGGATCAACTCCGCATCCTGACTCATTAGACCGAATTCCTTAAGCTCCGTTAACTGCCAAGCATGTCCAAGCCATTCTTCTATCGTAGAGTCATAATTCAAAGCCATATCCGTGTCCTCAAGCTTCATCGTTAGGTGTGCGCGACCTTTCTTGATAAACGCATGAATTCTTGTTAGTTGCTCAATAGCTAATGTATAGGTCTTCTCACGGTTGTCAGGAGAGGATAGTAATAAGGCTAATCGTCTTAACTCAATCTGTGCTCCGGTTAAGTAAAAGTTGCCCATCATCTTCACATGCTCCTGAATTTCTTTAACACGTTTAGTGTCTAGAGTTCCGAGACCTGCGCGTATAAGCGATAGAGTCAGTTTCTCAAGTACAGCTAAGCCCTCCAGTTGAGCTCCAATCTTCTTCTTGAGTGCGGACTTATTCACTTTCTTAGGCTTAGGAGTAGCTCCTTCTGCAACAAGTTCAGACTTACGTTCCTCACGCTTACTCATCTTCTCCCGTTTAGCGGCAAGCTCCTCAGGAATCATTGCAGATACGAAGATCTCCTTGCCTACATAGGCATAAAGCAATCCGAGAACATGCTTACATGGGATCTGCCTACTTGGACAAGTACAGCGCATTACCGGTCTGTCAGAAACAACAAAATCAGCAGATGGAAAATAGTTGCTGCTACCGCTGCCTCCGCATTCACCAAACAGAACCACTCCGTCTTCCGACTGATTCAATTGGACGAATCGTTTCTTCTTAACTAGCCCTTGCCCGTTCTTAATCGCAGCACTGTTAGGTGCTAGAGTATCAATGAAGACTTCTGTGATATCTATCAACCTATATCCTCCTAACCTATAATGCTTTTTAATATCTATGATCATATTAAGCCTTAATGAAAATTATTCTATAAAAAGGGCTGTACATAACAAGCATTATTCCGAACCTTTAAAACGATTATATTTTATTATTAGGCCGCCTCTTTTGCAATGTTTGTGTGACTCTAGTGATTTTATCAAAAGGGCGGCCTTTCTCCACTAACCATACAAAGAAACCAATGTTAAATTTCTAACTTTATAATAAAGTTTTTGTCGATTCCGCCGTAAATGGTATGATCTCATCTATAGCACCGCTTTGAACTTTGGCAGGCCAAGCTGGATCGCTTATCAGCGCCCTACCAACAGCAACCAAATCAAACTCCTCACGTCCCATTCTTTCCAGCAGTTCTTCTATATTATCTCCAGACTGCTGAGCTTTGTCTTCTGCGAAAAAATCACTATGAAGACCGATAGAACCCACCGTAATACACGGTTTTCCTGTGATCTTCTTAGTCCAGCCAGCAAGATTAAGCTCAGATCCTTCAAATTCAGGTTGGCTGAAGCGTCGAGTGGAGCAATGAAAGATATCTACACCTGCGTTACTTAGCGGTGTTAAGAAGCTTTCAAGCTCATCTGCATTCTTTGCCAGCTTCTCATCATATGCGCCCAATTTCCATTGAGAGAAGCGTAGCACGATCGGAAAATCTGGTCCAACCGCTTTACGGCACGCTTCAATAATCTCTACAGCAAATGTAGTTCTGCCTACCAAATCGCCACCGTAACGATCCGTCCGTTTGTTAGTTCTTTCCCAGAAGAACTGGTCAATCAGATAACCATGGGCGCCGTGAATCTCAATCCCGTCAAAACCCACTTTTTTGGCGTTCGTAGCCGCTTGTGCGAATGCTGAGACTAAGCTTTCTACTTCAGCTGCAGTCAGTGGCTCTGTTACAGGTTCTCCTGCTAAATCCAGACCTGAAGGACCTAGAGGAAGGGCTTCAACATTTGGTCCTTCCCCTTTCGTACGTGTCATTCCCACATGCCATAATTGGGGAATGATCTTACCTCCAGCTGCATGAACCTCTTCTACAACCTGCTTCCAGCCCTCTAACGCTGCTTCTTCATGTAGATTGGGGATATTGGCGTGGCTGACTGCCGAAGGATGATTAATGGCTGTACCCTCGGTAACGATCAATCCTACTCCACCCTCTGCCCGTCTGCGGTAATATGCCGCAACATTACTTCCCGGTACACCATCCGGTGAGTACACGCGTGTCATTGGTGCCATGACGATTCGGTTCGCTAATAAAAGATTCCCCACTTGCAAAGATGTGAATAAAAGTTCAGTATTCATAAATTACCTCCATTTGATTAATTGATTACTTAAAGTAAGTTTAATTATGTACCCAAAAGATGGAAAACACAAATTTTAAAGTTCCTTATTTTCGTATAATCTGATAACTTTCTTCTGATATAACAGCAACTTCGCTTCAAACTCATATCGATTATTTTCTAAATCCTGTGTCCATTGATACATCTTTTTTAACATCCTAATATCCGATTTATAATGACACTTCTCAATGCCCATTTTCTGCTTAAGAAACCGAACGAAAATTCTAATTTTACGCTTCCACAACGGTGTATCAAGAAAAATTATTGTATCTGCCATTTCATATAGACATTGATAGGATTCCCGATCCGTGCCTTCAAAAATCCAAGCTCCATCCTGATCAATCTCCATAATCACCGCAACCTGTTCTTCTGGTGAGCGTTTCCTCCTTCCTTCCGGTGTCTGATGATGAACAATGGCATCCAATTCATACCAAGGAATATTTGTTTTGTTAGATAATCGCTTTGCCAATGTGGTTTTACCACTAGCTACAATACCAATGATAAGAACTTTGTTCATATGATCTCCTTATTAAGCCTTGTGACAATTTGTACGATTAACGCTACTAAATTCTGTTCATAAATTCAATGCGTAATTTTAAGAAAAAATCATAAAAAACCGGACCTCGCAAAATCTGCGAATGCCCGGTTCTTATATCTATGAAATGCTTAAACCTCAAGAATACCAGCTTTAGGTGTTACTCCGAACGCCTTAGCTAAATCCCACAGCTGTTGGTCCGTGATCTTTTGTTTAATTTCTCTCCCGCCAATCAGGTTGTAGATCGTTGCGGCCTTTTCAACAGTCTCCACAAGACCGAAGGTAGCATCCATAGTGGAGCCAGTGCCGAAAATCCCGTGCTGCGGCCAGATCACTAAGCGGTGATCCTTCATTTTCTTAGCGGTTTCGCGGCCGATTTCACTGCTTCCAGGAACGATCCACGGAATAACACTGACGCCATCAGGGAAAACAACAAGGCACTCTGTACACATTTCCCACAGCGTCTTTGTAAACTTTAATTCGTCCAGATCATGGGTGAAAGTCATTGCGATAACATTCGTAGCATGTGTGTGCAATACGATGCGATGTGTAGGGTCCACCTTTAGTCGTTCAATATGACTCATGAAATGAGATGCCAATTCACTAGTAGGTACAGCTCCGTTCCGTAATCCCCATAACACTTCTACGCTTTCCCCATTAGCGCTAACACGAAGCACACCAAGATTCGCTTCCGGGTCTTTGATCACATTTCTGAAATATTTGCCTGACCCCGTCACGATGAAGTATTTGCCCGCTAATTCCTTTACCGGAAAGGTAAGCTTAATGGTACGAAGCGGCTCCAACACATTAATATATTTTGCAACCTCATTCTCATCCAGCAGATAGCTGACATTACCACCATTTAGCTCATCCCAGCCTAGCTCCCACATATGACGAGTAATCTCTGACATTTCCTGAATAAACGGAGCCTCACTGCTTGCAATATACCCTTTGGATTCTAATACGGATGTACTCATGTCAATCTCTCCTTTGTATATGTTGCTCTCATATCCACTCTAACGCTCTATCTTGTAAACAGAACTTCCTGTTCATAACTCTTCACTTCAGCCAGCCATTGCTCCCGAACGGGTGTATCTTGGGAAGCACAGTAGTAATCCCACACGGCTCCAAACGGATACGATTTGAATTCTTCCACCAAAGCTAGTCGTGAAGTGTAATCGCCAGACCACTCGATTCGCTTCAGTTCTTCCACAGGTTCGAGCATTGCGCGAAGTAACGCCTTAATAGTATTGCGTGTTCCAATCACCCAAGCAGCAATATGATTAATGCTCCCATCAAAGAAATCCAATCCTATATTCGTTCGGGAGAGTAAATCCCCACGTACCAATTCACGGGCGATTTCTAGCAGCTCGTCGTCCATAGTTACAACGTGGTCACTGTCCCAGCGGACGGGTCTGCTTACATGCAGCAGCAGCTGCTCACTAAACATAAGAATCGAAGATAGCTTATTTGAGATCATCTCAGTAGGATGGAAATGTCCGGCATCCAAACAGATAGCTTTGCCGCGAGTTAAACCATAGCCCATATAGAACTCATGTGAACCAACCACATAACTCTCAGAACCGATTCCGAACAATTTACTTTCTACAGCATCAATATTATAGAGAGGATCTATTTCCACACTAAAAATCTCATCCAGTGACTCTTTTAACCGCACTCTTGGAGCTAAACGATCGACTGGTGTATCTTTAAATCCATCTGGTACCCAAAAATTAGTCACGCAAGGTTGACCCAGTTCTTTACCAAAATGCTCGGCAATCGTGCGAGAAGCCTTACAATGCTTAATCCAGAAGTTACGAATCTCATCGTCCGAGTGACTTAGCGTAAAACCGTCTGCAGCTTTAGGATGTGAGAAACAAGTAGGGTTAAAATCAAGTCCCAGCCCCCGCTCCTTCGCCCAGTCTACCCAAGATTGGAAATGGCGTGGCTCCAATTCATCTAAATCAACTTTTTCATCTGTATCTGCATAGATCGCATGTAAATTTACTTTGTGCTTGCCTGGAATGAGGGATAATGCCTTTTCTAAATCTTGGCGCAATTGATCTGGCGTGCCAGCTCGACCGGGATAACTTCCTGTTACTGCTATTCCCCCGCTTAGTTCTTTATCTTTAAAAAGAAACCCTTGTACATCATCGCCCTGCCAGCAATGGATGGAAATCTTAATTTGCGCGAGCCGCTCCAGCACTTTCTCCACATCAATCCCATGGGCTGCGTATAATTTTTTGGCTTCATTATAACTAGTGATAATACTCTGGTCCATGCTGTAGTTCCTCCTAAAATCATATAACGTATGTTTAATTTAATTAGATTTGATATTGTATTGTGGACAACTGAAGCTCTTTCCACCGACTTAGAATGTCTTCAAGATGAGCGGTCGGGCGCGGTGTATACGACTTTATCTCAAAGGATTGACCGATAATTTCTCTTGCTTCATGAATATCCGAAATGCTTTCCGTGCTAATCATCTGCACCACTATATTTCCAAGCGCTGTGGATTCCGTTGGGCCAGCCTTCACTTCTCTGCCTATAACATCAGCAGTCAGTTGGCATAACAGACTGTTGTTAGCACCTCCCCCAACAATCTGCAGAACCTCGATACGGCTTTCTATCAGCTCTTCTAATCCTTCCAAGGAAGTAAAGTACGATAATGCTAAGCTATCAAAAATGCAGCGGGCCAACTGGCCCGGTGTTTCTGGAACGCGCTGCCCACTCTCTGAGCAAGCACTACGGATTTCATCTATCATATTTACCGGATTGAGAAATCTTGGATCATTACAAGAGATCAGGCTTTGGAAGCCTTCCTCTCCTTGTGCAAGTTCTGCTAGCTCCGCAAAACTGTAACGTCCGTCCATCAGCCTGCGAACCTCTTGGATGAGCCAAAGGCCCATAATATTTTTGAGGAAACGGTAGGAGCCGTAGGCGCCCCATTCATTGGTGTAGTTAGCCTGCATGGCCTTCATAGAATTAAGAGGCAGAGTTCGTTCTACTCCCAGTAAAGACCATGTACCGCTGCTAATATACGCGGAGTCCTTTTGGAGAGGCGCACCCAGCACTGCAGACGCTGTATCATGTGTGGCTACACAGATCAGTTGGCAATCTGGAAGATCATAAGTCTGTACTAGAGCTTCGTCGAGAGGACCAAGAACCACTCCCGGTTCAGTCAATGTAGCAAACTGTTCTCTCTTAATATTTAGAAATTTCAACAGATCATCGTCGAAATCTCGACTGTCCAGATTCAACAGCTGTGTTGTTGATGCATTAGTAACCTCATTGATTTTGCGACCGGTTAGTCTGTAATACATATAATCAGGCACGAGTAGAATTTGATCTGCCTCAGCTAATTCTTCTTTACTATGAACATATAGCTGGTACAACGTATTGATAGATAATTTCTGGATTCCAGTCTTTTCATATATGGCTTGTGCTGAAATGTACTTTTCCACCTCATCCATAGCCAGATCGGTTCTACGATCACGATAAGCGAAAACTTCCTGAACACGGTTTCCCTCTGCATCCACAAGTACATAATCTACAGCCCAAGTATCTATACCCAGCGTACACGCTGTGATGCCTTGAGCCTTGGCTTTCTGAAGCCCTATAATGATCTGCTCGAATAAATAATCGATGTCCCAGAAACAGGAATCCTCCTGTTCTGTAAAACGATTGCTAAACCGATGAATTTCCTCTAAGGTGAGAACACCCTCTTGAAGTATTCCGCGTACTAGCCGCCCACTAGAGGCTCCAATATCGACGGCGATATGATTATTCATAAAGAATCTCCTATAGTAAGGGATGATTTATAGTATTTTTTTGAAAAGTGCAATGACTTCTTCTTTCGTAGGAATAAAAGGATTACCTGGTGCACAAGCATCCTTCATGGAGTTCTCTGCTAAAAGATCAAGATCGACCTCTTCCACTCCAAGCTCGGATAGTTTAGATGGAATTCCAACTTCTGTAGACAACGCTTTGATCGACTCGATGACAAAGTCAGCGCACTGCTTATCGGTTTGATCCTCAACGTTTAATCCAATCGCTTTTGCAATAGCTCTGAATTTCTCGGGTACATATTTGGCATTCTCTTCTTCCACATAAGGAAGCAACATTGCGTTACATACGCCATGTGGCAGATCATATACACCGCCAAGCTGATGCGCCATCGCATGTACATATCCAAGACCTGCATTATTGAAAGCAAGACCGCCTAAGAAAATCGCATACACCATTTGCTCACGAGCCTCAATATCATGGCCATTCTTCACGGTACGGGCCAAGTTAGCGAAAATAATCTCCACTGCGGCTAGTGCCGTAGCGTCAGTTACCGGATATGCTCCTGGCGTTACTAATGCCTCAATTGCATGCGTCAAAGCGTCCATTCCTGTTGCTGCCGTAAGTGCAGCGGGTTTATCTACCATAAGCTCTGGATCATTAACTGAGATGGTAGCAATGCTGTTCTTATCTACCATTACCATCTTCACTTTACGTTCTTCGTCTGTAATTACATAGTTAATCGTTACTTCTGCTGAAGTGCCAGCGGTAGTATTAACTGCAACGATCGGCAACGACTTATGCTTCGACTTGTGTACGCCCTCATATTCTTTGATGTGACCGCCATTCGTGGCAATAATCCCAATCGCCTTGGCCGTATCCTGTGGCGAACCACCGCCGATGGAGATCAGATAGTCACAATTCTGTGCTTGGAGATAATCCACCCCGTTATGAACATTATTACAGGTCGGATTAGGTTTCACTTCATCATAGACGGCATATTCAATCCCCGCTTCATCCAATACTGCCAGCAACTTACCGGCAATGCCGCTCTTCATTAGGAATTTGTCTGTGACTACAAGTGCCTTCTTCAAATTCAGTTCTTGAATGTAAGGACCAATTTCCTGCAAACATCCCTTGCCCATAATATTGATTGATGGAACGTAAAACACATGTGTGCTCATTTTATGACCAGCCTCCTAATGTGAATTCATCAACATCAAATTAATTCACTTACTCTGCAAGCTAGAGTATATTTTCTCGTCTATAACGCCTCTGGCTGGCCCCTGAATCGTAACCCGGCCGGCTCTGGAATCTCCCTAACTCGACTACTCTTAAAGGATTTCTTTTCCTCTTTCATCGTATGCTCAGAAATCTTTGTTGTCAACATATTAAATATTATTTATGTTGTTTTTGTTTGTTTTATATCTGTTTTGTGAATATTTTTGGCAAATACAGATATATATACGTTGTTTTTATTGCAAAACACAGATATTTAACGTTATGATTGTTAAATATAGCTTTGGAAAGGTGATTCCTATGCTTGCAGCCGAAAGACGTAAAAAAATAATCGATCTTGTCCATCAAGATAAACGAGTACTAGTCTCCGATCTAAGCAAAATGTTTGAGGTCACAGAAGAGACGATTCGCAGAGATTTAGAGAAGCTTGAGAAGGATGGCATCCTTAGTCGTACCTATGGCGGTGCTATGCTGAATCGTCATACGAATGAGGACTTACCTTTTGTGACACGTAATGCGCTGAATACAGATATTAAACGTGGGATTGCCCTGAAAGCGCTCGACTTAATCAATGATGGAGATACACTTATGGTAGATCCAAGCTCAACAGCTTTTGAATTTCTAAAATTACTCGGCAACAAAAACAATCTAACCATCATCACAAACTCCATTAATATTTTGCATGAGTTCTCGAATTCAGGGATGGATATTATCTCTACTGGCGGTTCACTTCGTTACCGTTCGTTGTCACTGGTAGGACCGGTAGCCCATGACACCATTCAAAGATACAATGTGGATACTGCGGTGATCAGTTGCAAAGGAATTGATATGGAGCGAGGGATCACAGATTCCAACGAACCTGAGTGCGAGCTCAAGAAGTACATGCTGCGGCAAGCCAATAAGGTCGTTCTCCTGGCGGATCACACCAAATTCGATAAGACGGCTTTTACAAAGCTGGTTGAGCTTGGCCATATTGATTTTTTAATCACAGACCGTAAGCCTTCTGAAGCTTGGCTGAAACGTCTGAACGAGGAGAATATTGAGGTTCTCTATTAACTGAGGGTAAGAACATACTTAGCCTAATTTAAAAATGCCGTTCCCTAGCGATTTATAGGTAACGGCATTTGTCGAATTCTCATCCTTATCTTTCTGTATAAACCTGGGGAACTGAAATTACATCCCTTGAAGAAGTAGTATGATCAGCCTGCTTTACTTGTGTAGAAGCCTTTTTCCTACAAATATATACAAGAGCCGGCGGGAAATTCAGCATCACCCATTTAGCACTCACAATTTCAAAATGCTGCATTAATTCCTTCTTCATTTGAGGAAAATATTCAAACGCGATAAACCACCCGCCCTCTTTTAAAGAGGATGTAATTTGTTCAATGTAAAGCGTCCGATCTGAGGCTGAAAAATTTCGAAAAGACAAACTGCTTACAATGCAGTCTAACTTCTCCAACCTGCTATTATGAAGCGCAAGCCTTAATCGCAAACAATCATTATGGAAAATTCGGTCAGGGTAATCAAGTCGTAGTTGTTGACGAAAATCCGTATCCTTTTCAAACAGAAGCACGTTCATCTCGGTCTTTTCCCCGTTTGGAATAAACCTAGTGATCGCTCCAGTACCCGCACCCAGCTCAGCTATATTACTCATCTGTTGCCATGGAATGGCGTTGAGCATCGTTTTTGCCAGCCAGCGCGAACTGGGAGTAACGCTTCCTAATTGTCGGGGCGCATGCAGAAATTTATACAGAAAATGAAGTCTCTCATGAATTCCGCTTCGCATGTTCATTCCCCCTTGTATCATTAAATTCCCCATCTAATTCTAAAATATGTTATTAACATTAAAGTCGTACTCGATCTATTCTCTCCATTTATTAATTTTCGCAAAACAAAAGCCCAAATCTCACCGCAAAATCAATTGCGAGAAAATTCGGGCTAATGATTAACATTAGTTACTTCGTTTCAACGGCATGTCCGCCAAATTCATTCCGAAGAGCAGCCACTACTTTGCCAGTAAAGGTATCCGTCTCAAGAGAACGGTAGCGCATTAATAACGCCATCGCGATTACGGGCGTTGCAGCTTGCAAATCAAATGCAGTTTCGAGCGTCCATCTGCCTTCACCGGAGGAGTGCATAATCCCTTTGATCTCATCCAATTTAGCATCTTTCGAGAACGCACGTTCAACCAGTTCCATCAGCCAAGACCGGATGACGGAGCCATGATTCCATACCCGAGCGACTTCCTCAAAGTTGTAATCAAACTCACTCTTCTCCAATACCTCAAAGCCTTCACCTATGGCAGCCATCATGCCGTATTCGATACCGTTATGCACCATTTTTAGGAAATGGCCGCTACCAGCCTTACCGGCATATAAAAAGCCGCTTTCTACAGCCGTATCACGGAAAATGGGCTCCACAACCTCCCAAGCTTCTGGATCTCCGCCAACCATGTAACAAGCTCCGTTACGCGCACCTTCCATCCCTCCGGATGTACCTGCATCCATAAAGCTGATTCCGTATTCCTTCAATTGCTCATATCGGCGAATTGACTCTTTATAATGTGAATTCCCCGCTTCAATGACAATATCCCCTTTAGATAACAAAGGTGTAAGCTCAGCAATGACTGAATCCACAACCTGATGTGGAACCATGATCCAAATAATCCTAGGTGTTTCCAATTGTTGTACTAACTCAGGAAGCGTTACTGCCCCTTTAGCACCTTTAGCTTTCATTTCCTCCACAGCAGGTGCATTCAAATCAAATGCGACAACCTCATGTCCATGATCCAGCAAATTCTGGCCCAAATTGAAGCCCATTTTTCCTAATCCAACTAATCCTACTTTCATATAATTCCCCTCCGATATATAGATTCTTGTGATGTAAATTAGCTATTTTTCTCAAAAAAAACAGGCAGGGGCTTACGCCCCTGGCCGTATAGATTCCTGCGTTGCTGCAACTTCAGCCTGAGCTGTGAGTTCTTCTGACTGCTCAGCTGCCTCATCGAACCACCAGCGATCTTCACCTAATAGCTCCATAGCCGCATCTGGACCATAAGAACCTGAAGCATATGTGTGAAGTGGCATAAGCCCCTCTTCCATTGCCTCTTGGATAGGTGTAACCCATTGCCAAGACAGTTCAACTTCTCTCCAGTGCGCAAAGAAGGTAGCATCTCCACGAAGCGCATCGAAGATTAGATTCTCGTAGGCTTCCGGAACATCAGAGGTACCCGCTTCATAAGTAGCGCGGACAGGCTCAAGCTTTCCTTTTTGCAGCTGATCTTTCGTGTTAAGTTGTAGCGTAATGGCTTCATTCGGTCCAATCTCGATAATCAGTAAATTCGGTACGTCATTTCCTTTATTCAAGTTATTACTATCATTAAACGGTTCTTTAAACTCAATAACAATTCGTGTGGATTTCTCCTTCATTCTCTTCCCAGTACGAACGTAGAAGGGTACATCATTCCATAGCGGATCATCTATAAATAGACGCGCTGCGATAAATGTTTCATTTTGCGAGGATTGATTAATTCCCGGCTCATTCAGATAACCTGCCACAGCATTCCCTTTAATTTCACCTTCTGTATATTGTCCACGGACAACATGTTTATTAACCTCATCTTTGCTAATTGGAATGAGATGCTCCATGACGTAAATTTTCTTCCCGCGGATTTCTTCAGGTGTACTGCCCTTAGGAAGCTGCATCGCCATCATCATCATCAACTGCAGCATATGATTCTGGAACATATCACGAAGTGCGCCAGCTTTATCATAATAGCCTGCCCGTTCTTCAACACCGACAGTCTCACTCGCCGTAATTTGAACATTCGCAATATATCTATTTTTCCACAGCGCTCTTAGCACTGGATTAGAATACTTCAGGACTTCCAAGTTCTGAACCATCGGTTTACCTAGGAAGTGGTCAATCCGGAAGATTTCTTCTTCAGTAAATACAGCATTCAAGCTATCATTCAGCTCTCTAGCTGATTTCAAATCTGTACCAAAAGGCTTCTCAATGATCAGACGTTTCCAGCCTTTCGTAGAACCCAGACCACTTGAGTGAATATTAGCTGCGATTTCCTTGAAAAACTCAGGCCCCACTGACAAATAGAACATCCGGTTCTCCGGAATATTGAATAGCTGCTCACGACGTTGTACATGCTCCAGCAGCTTCAAGTAATCTTCTGTATTCCCTACATCTAGAACGCTATATTCAAAAGCCTCCAAGAACACCTGCAATTGCGGTGAATCAACCGCTGGTTGTCTAGAAAACGTCTGTAAGGATTGCAGTACTTGCTTACGGAAGGCTTCGTTTGAAACTTCTCTTCTTCCTAATCCAATCACGGAAAGAGGACCTGAAATTTGACCATCTAAAAAGAGGTTATATAGTGCAGGATAGATTTTACGTTTTGCCAAATCTCCTGTAGCGCCGAATAGCACAAATGTTGATGATTCCACTTTCATTCCTCCTGTTGTTATATATTATTTATATACTTACTTTTAATTACTAACATACTCAGTAGAATCAATCATACGACTGATATTTTCATACGTCAACCTCATTTTGACATTTACGAAAAGTTATTATTTTCACAAAGCTAAGAAATGGTAATTATGATTTATGTCACAAAGAAAATCTTATTGGATTATTCGTATTAAATTACTCGGGTATTCTCATTCATTAAAGGAAAATCTTAAGCCCAACGCGGCTTTAGCGAATCTGAACTCACGCTTTACAATTTCGAAAACCATCACCACAGCCGCTTTGTAACAAGAATAAAATTTCCAGTCGCTACATTTACTCAATCTCCCTCGTATTTCCAAACTAACTTAAAGTATTTAATCATTTTGGGATGAATGACATCGTGAAAGGGAATTGCTATTTGTTCTCGATTTTGGGAAATGAGCATAAAAAGAGAACGTTTCGAGGAACATTATCAGAGAATGCTTCGAAGAGACTAGTGGATTAATGCAGATCGAAGTTTACCACGTTGGCGTCATCACAATTTCGAGTATCTGCCACTTTGTAAGCACTTTGAATGATCTTGGCGTAACATTATATTCCCGCATAGCCAAGCCGAGATTGGATCGGACTCAGATGACCTAATTTCAATGATTGAGTCCAGCTCATGTTAGAAGGTAACCACACTGGTTCACTCGCCTCTTGTTTAGGGCCAGTATATTAGGTGTTATAATTAAAGAGCATATGAATATCCATTCAGTTCACGAAAGGAAGGAGATTTTTTCATGAATATGAAGCAATGGGATCGGATTCGGACGGGACAGGGTTTTATAGCGGCCTTGGACCAAAGTGGTGGTAGCACACCAAAAGCGCTGCTGCAATACGGTGTTACAGAAGACAGTTACTCCAATGAAGATCAAATGTACGAATTGGTTCACGAGATGAGAACGCGCATTATCAAGAGCCCTGCATTTGATTCAAAGTATATACTGGGTGCCATCTTATTTGAGAACACTATGGATCGTCTCATTGACGGGAAATATACTGCTGATTATCTCTGGGAGGACAAAGGCATTGTACCCTTTCTAAAAATCGATAAAGGACTCGCCGATCCAGAAGACGGGGTACAGCTCATGAAGCCAATTCCTGGCTTAAGTGACCTTTTACAGCGGGCCAACGAACGTAATATTTTCGGGACGAAAATGCGCTCGGTGATCAAAGAGGCGAATCCTTCCGGCATCAAAAAAGTGGTTGAGCAACAGTTTGAAGTCGGTAAGCAAATTTTAGAAGCGGGGCTGGTTCCGATTATCGAACCGGAGGTCGATATCCACACCGCTGATAAAACAGCTTCGGAAAAGCTGTTAAAAGCAGAACTTTCAGCTCAATTGTCTAAGCTGGGCAAAGATGTGAAGGTCATGCTGAAGCTCTCCATACCCACAGAAAATAACTTCTACCGCGAATTAATGGAGGATCCTCATGTTTTGAGAATTGTCGCATTGTCCGGCGGATACACACAGGCTGAGGCCAACGATAAGCTCGCCCACAATCAAGGATTAATCGCCAGCTTCTCACGTGCTTTATCGCAAGGACTAAGTGCCGGGCAGTCAAACGATGAGTTTAACGCGCTCCTATCTAAATCTGTAGAAGCAATTTATGCAGCCTCTATTCAATAAGCTGCTCTTCTCTTCGTGAAGACTCAAATCATTAATAAAGGCTGTTTCCTTACAGGTGAATACCTGCAGGGAAACAGCCTTTTTCTAATCTGAATTTACTTTTTTAAAGTTAGTGCTCTCAGAATGATGGTTGCGGCTTCAGCACGAGTAGTACTGCCTTGCGGTTTCAATGTACCATCTGTATAACCCTCGAGAAGTCCCTCGGCAATAGCTGCTCCTAGCGCAGGTCGAGCCCAGGTGGAGACCTTTGCACTATCTGAGAAGTTCATACTCATATCTGTTTCTACGAGCTGCGCTGCGCGAACGACTATTGTCGCAACCTGTTCACGAGTTACGATCTCATCTGGTCCAAAGTTGCCATTGTTATAGCCATTAACAACGCCCAGTGCTGCCGCTGTTGCAATGGCTTCATTAGCCCAATGCGTCTTCGTGTCGCCAAACACTTTACCAACATCGGCCTGAAGCCCGAAGGCTTTGACAATTATCGATACGAATTCGGCTCTTGTAATCTTGCTATCCGGTTTAAATGTATTGTCCGGGTAGCCATTGATCGCACCTAGTTTAACCAGGTCTCTGATGCTTATTTCAGCCCAATGTCCTTTGATATCTACGAAATCCACATCCGGTGAAGGGCTCGGAGCCACTGTTTTTTCAGAGACCAGAACGGCAAATTTTGTGAAATGAGTTACCGTTCCCGACACTGTTCCACTTTCCTGATCCACTTGCAGATTGTCCAGATGAACCCATTTTTTCGTTTGCTCGTTCAACCAGTACAAACCTACAATGGATTTGTTAAAGTCCACTTTTGTCTTGTCAAAAGGCAGTGTGATCGTAATCGCTTTAGCAAAATCCCCTTCCTTGTTCTTGATGATCTCATAAATATCACCCAGCAATTTCAAGTCAGATCCGGAGAATAGGTTAGCGGTGTCTTCTAGTTTAGTTACAGTTATCGTAATCCCGTTATCCATAGCTCCAGCCGGAACATTAATTTTGACTCCGTTCAAAGTTAGTACACCACCGTTTGCCGGAACTCTTCCGCTATTGACCGAAGGATTAACCTGATCCGTCCCTCCTGTCGAAGTCGATGGATTAGAGGGCTCCGTTGGTTGCGTTGTAGCAGCTTCAGCTCTGGTCACAATCACAGTGTACGTATTGCTGATACCGTCTGATGAGGTCACTACAATCGGAATGACATTGCTGCCAACATTCAAACTAATCGTCCCGCTTGCTTGCCCATTCACTGCCGGAGTACCGTTTACGGTGAAGGAAGCAGAGCTGTCATATACACTTGCTGTTACTGTAATGCTTGACACTTCATTATCCACTTTAGAAGTATAGTCGGTTACCTCAGGGTTAAAAGCCGGGTTCAGTGTGCCGTTAGACAATGTCAGCGCGCTTAAATCCTGGTCATGATTAGCTGCTTCCTCAGCACCTCTGATAACGTCAACTGTATAAGTTTTACTGGTCCCATCGACCGCAGTTACCACAACTGGAATTTTGTTACTACCAACCTTCAGATTGATCATGTCGCTTGGTTGGCTGCTGATGGACTGATTACCCTTCACCGTAAGTGTGGCCGAGCTGTCATATACACTTGCTGTTACTGTAATGCTTGCTATTTCATTGTCCACATGCGCAGAATACTCGGTGATTTCCGACCCAAAGGCAGGGCTCAGCGTGCCGCTAGACAATGTCAATGCACTCAAATCTGTACTGCCGCTCGCTTCTTCTGCGGCAGATCTTGTCACGATCACGGTATAGGTCTTGGTAGAGCCGTCTCGTGCCGTCACCGCAAACGGTATTTCATTTGCTCCAACTGACAGCTCAAAGGATATTCCGGTTCCGTTGGCATAGGATTGTCCTTGAGCAGTTAACTCCGCTTTAGCATCGGTAGCCTTCGCCATAAGCTCAATAGACTCGACGGAGTGATCTACCGTAACAGTATATTCGGTGATTCCAGCAGCGAATGACGGTGATAAAGTACCTGTCTGAACAGTCAAGTCATCCAGCGTCGAAACATCAATCAGCTTGCCTGCTAGCATATCACTTTGGACTAGTGCAAAGTCTGCTACCACCTGATGTGAATAATCCTCGGCAGCATTCAGAATAAAGTTCTTAAGATCGCTCCATACTGGAAGTACATCCGTCACAAAACGCTCTTCAAATTTGTAGTTCAACTCGTCGGATACCTTGTCCAAACGAGAATCCGTATAAGCATAAGCTTTTGCCGCATCAATCAAATATTGTTCCAGTTCATCTTTGTTCTTGAATGGTTTATCCGTGTAATCTCCCTTAAATGGCGATACCTCCCGGATCAGATAAGAACGGCTGGAAGCTTCCAGTACCCCCAGATAAACATCAGGATCTACCGCAGTTTTAATATACGCATCTTTGGAGAGGTAGGCATCACGTGTCTGCTCTTTCACATCAAGCAAAATATCGTCCGTGTTCGCCCCGCTCCCACCTTCAATCAGCACGTTATATCGCTCGACTCCGATGCTGCCAATCCCCTGATGGATGCGGCGCACGATATCCTTGATGGTAAAATAAGCATCAAATTGCTCGTCGGTTAAGTTCGGGAAATCCCCTCTGACTTGAGCCTTGTAATTTTCCCAATCTGTGTGCAAGGATGTTGTTTCTGCTTCAGTCGCGAGTTCAAACTTATCCGAATTTCCGGCTATGTTGAGTTTTCCATTCAATGCACGTTTACTGAGCAATTTTTGCAAAGCCTCAGCGTAAGATACCTTTGAAGCACTGTCCATAACTGTTTTAGTATAGGCTGTAACGTTACTTTTGGTCAGCTTGGTAATTTTCTTACTGTTGTCATTATTAATTTCTGTTAACGTGTCTTTGTATGTCTCCAGGAATTTTGCAGATACCTCTCGAAAATCGGCGTCCTGTAGATTAGCAATGCCTGAACTGTCTTTATCATACTTCACGACATAAATGCTCGTTACAAAACGAATCAGATCATCATAAAAACTGCCAATTCCCGCAGAGTCCACATCATTCAGACTAAATACCATCGTTTCCGTGCTGTCATTGAAGGTTCCCACATTCTGAATATGGGCATCACCTTGCGTGTAGGTTAGAATATCCTTATCTTTCCACCCCGCGATAATCGAGTCTGGAGAGGGAATGAGATGATTCGCCTGATCGGACTTGAACAATGAATTCGTACCACGTAAAAAGGTGTACGCATTAGCTCCCATTGCATTGCTTCCGTATTTATATTCCTTGGTGACAGGATCATTAAACCCGGTATTGTCCGCTATTATTCTTTGCTCAACCACTTGCTTCCGAGCTTCGTCAGAAAGAACAGGCTGACTATAGCGCAGTATAGAAATTCCTATAGCGTCAGATTCTACCCAACCGCTATCCTGCACAGCTTGCGGCTTCAAAGTCACATTAAGCGGCACTGTATCCATAACAGCTGATGCTGCTGTACCGGAAATGGAAATAGTGATCGTATTACTACTGCTTTGTCCTTCAGCCGTAATCTTCCAATCTCCAGCAGGAAGGCCAACCACGCTATAAGCATTTGCACTTAGGGTGCCATCAACCGCAGTCCCGGCGTTAAGTTTCAACCGTAGAAGTGCGTTCATATCCTTTGCACTACTCATAGGGATCGTGGAGGAATCTGGAGCAGCTACGATTTTATTGGAAGGTGTAAACTTAGCCAATGTCACTGTATTTGTCTTTTGATAAACGGTCACAGGTTCAGTTGGCTTGTTGCCCTGATTCCAGGCTCCAGGAAGAATATTAAACGTTAGATTGGCATCAGACTCTACATTGCCAGAGCCATCTCCAGATATCGTAATTGTGATTTGTTCACCACTAGCGGCTGCCGAGGCAGAAAAGCCTGCTGGAAGACCGATTACGTTGAAATCCGCTGAAGCCCATGCTCCTTGTTTTAGAACAGCGTTGAAGGCTTTCAGAATAATAGTATTATGATCTGAATCCACGGCAGAGCTGGACTTCATCTGTACCGTCTGATTATTTTCTAAAAAGGCATACGCCGCTGGGCTGCTGGAATTACGAGCCTTTGCACCTTTGACTTTTTCAAAATCCTTTCCGTTATTCTTTGTATCCCAGTTATTCCCGCTATTCGGGAAGGACGCCGAGGTCAGGTTGGACGTAGGCTCCAATGGATCGAACACCAAGCGCTGCATCGTATTTTGCTTGCCAGCCTGCGGTGCTGGACTTCCCCAAAAAGCATCCACCGCATCGTACCCAACAAAATCCACTACATTATCCTTTAGCGAATCTTTCATCGGGTCGTTGTCGGTCAATTTTTGGTTCGTATTCAGTAGAGCCAGTTTACCGCTGTTATTCCCTAGTTTAAAAGATCCCTCAACGGCATCTGCTTGTGGCAATTGTGCTCCGACATTTCCGTTGCTGCCCAGCGCGACCAAATAATAACCGTAAGCAGGAATCTGTGCTGTCGGTGCACCTAAATTTGCTATCTTCCAGTTGTTTTTTTGGTTATCAGCGAATTGTAAAGACCAGCCGTTTAATGAAATAGGCTTCGACGTAGGATTAAATAATTCAACAAAATCGCTAGAGTACACGTCGAGAACATCGTCTTTTTTCCCTCCATAAAAATGGCTAATTACTATGTTCTCCGCCAGATTATCGGTATTCGTCGAATCTGCCGCTGCATAGCCTGTCCCCGCTAAAACCCACAAGGATTGCACAAACATTGCTGACACAAGGGCGACTGAGATCCAGCGCTGAACTATTTTTTTCAAATTGATTGACCCCTCTCCCATTTCAAAATTCAGATAATTATATCAACTGAATGTCATAGGAAAGTAAATTGAACTGCATGATTAGGTCATTTTATCTCACACAAAAAGGGCTTCACCACGCAAACACGCGAGGTAAAAGCCCTAAATTCACTAGCTTTTTGGTTATCTTAAATCGAAACTACTAGGATTAAAGCGATGAAAGCTGGGAGTCCTTGCATGAATAAAATAGATTTTTTTACCGTCAGGGCACCATAAATCGCTGCCACTATCACAGTGCACAGGAAGAAGATATCAATTTGGTAGCCGAAATTCACATTCGGATGAACCAGTCCCCAAATTAAGCCAGCAGCTAAAAATCCATTATACAACCCTTGATTCGCTGCTAGAGTTTTAGAAGCATCTGCAACTTCTTGCGTCATTCCAAAGACTCGAAGCCCTTTGGGCTTTGACCAAGCGAACATTTCCAGATATACAATGTAGATATGTATTAACGCAACAACACCTACCATGATATTAGCTATCCATTCCATGAAGTTAACCACCTTTTTTGTTTGTGTACAATTTAATTGTACCACATTTATATTGGTAGGTGCAAAAAAGAATAGCAATAGTCCTAAAATAAGTAATAAGTGCAATTCGATGTTTATTGTCACTTATAGTTGCCGTTCGTCCGGGAAGTATACGCCTTTCCCCCTCGAATGTTATGGTTTTACTAGAGCTTTATATTCGAAAAAGTCAAAATAAGCCCGCTTCGCTTGCTGATCCAGATCTTGCGCGCACAATCCAACAAAGGAACCTGTAAATCCGAGTTTGCCACCGTACTCATCAGAAAGTGTCCCGAAATCTAAAGGAGTACAGACCGCCGTCCAACCTACTCCATCTGGTGAAGCGTAAAATATAAACTCACGTTCATGAATTTCAACCTTCAAATAATATCTCTCCCAATTCTCCACAGAAAGCTGCATCGAAGAAATCTCATCATAATTACCACCTTTACACAGTACAACACCCAATCTAGTTCCGCGAATCTCATCAGCCGTCACACGCAAATAATAGTAGTCACTGTCATCGTAATAGAGGACCAATCCAGCCATTTGCATGAAGCTATCGGGTTTGAATTCTAGACAGGTTGTCGCCGTGCATTCAAAATGCTGAATCGGCCGGGCAATTAAACTCTGATCATGTAGTGAAGCTAAGGATTCTCTACCGCGCAAGCAAAGAAAACCCGGACGTTCCTTCAAGCTAACCCAAGATTCATCAAAAGGGACACGCAAACTTTGATACGGGAACCCTAGCATCTCTCCATCAAAATCATCCTTTTCCGGCAGTTCTTCAAAAATACATATAGGTAATTCCGGAGCCTCCGTTTCCAATGCAGGCAGCTTCCCGCCATGGGCCAAACGCAGCCAGCCGTTCTCCGTCCATTCACAGCGCTGGATCGCTGTTTCCCGCCCGAGCGGATTCATTGTTGCCGTCCCGGGGATGGAACGTGTGCATAAATGCGCCATATACCATTCGCCACTCTGTGTCTCCACAAGCGATCCATGTCCCGCCTGCTGGAACGGATAGTTCAAATCATGTGCAGTCGTCATTATCGGGTAATCAGGATCGGTCTCATAAGGTCCTGTTATACTATGGCTTCTCGCCATTGTAACCATATGATTGATACCAGTGCCGCCTTCTGCTGTCAGCAGATAATAATATCCATCCTTTTGGTACAGCTGCGGACCTTCTGTGACTCCGATAGGGGTACCTTTATAAATTTCGTGAATAGATCCAGTCAACTTACCGGATTCTTGATCATATTCCTGCATAATGATGCCTGAGAAATTACTGTGATTCTTTCGGAAATCCCAGCGCATGTTTAGCAGCCATTTCGTGCCGTTCTTATCATGGAATAAAAATGGATCAAACCCGCTCCCGTTTAATCTAACGGGTTGGCTCCACGGTCCTCTAATATCTGTTGCCATAATCAAATAGTTGTGTAAATCCTTATATACACTTTTACGAGATTTCACATCTGTATAGAGTAAATAGAATACGCCTTGATCATAAGAAAGTGCCGGTGCCCAAATAGAGCCTGAGCTCACATTTCCGCGAAGATCGACTTGAGAGGCTTCTGTCAGTACTCGTGAAATAGAATGCCAATGTATGAGGTCTTTGGAATGATGGATTACCACACCTGGAAACCACTCAAAGGTAGATGTAGCAATATAATAATCATCCCCTACTCTTATAAAAGACGGATCAGGATGGAATCCCGTCAACACCGGATTTACAATCATTTGATTCATAAGACAGACCTCCACCAGCAAATTTTCGTAGTTTAACGAGTTTATTGTATCGCTTTCATTTCGATTAAAGTTATAATGTGATATAAAGAAATGTTTGTATTTTGTCATCATGGAGGGAATATGAAGCAGCTGTTCGAACCTGTTATTTTTGAAGAACATAAGACCTTGGTTTGGGATTACAAAATATATACCGACGACTATTACAAAGGTTACTACCATTGGCATCAATGCTGTGAAATCATGTTCGTTCATCGCGGCCAGGGAAACGTTGTCGTAAATCAACAAATGTACGATATCCGCCGGGGAATGCTATTCTTTTTCCAACCGTATCAACTGCACCGAATCTATTCCGAGGTCTCTACCGAGTGCCCTTTTGAACGAACCATTTTCTATGTTGACCCCCATGTTGCAGAGAATCTGCTGCAGAACTTTTCAAAAAGAAAGGCTCTATTTACAGCGCTATGGAAAGGGGGGAATTCACGCTGTACCTTTGAACTTAATGAACGTGCAGAGACTGTGGAGTGGATTCTAAAGCATTATGATCACAACAAAAAAGCCTCCCTTTCAGAGGATTCCGAAGATACTTCTGTTCTATTTCTTCAGCTGCTAAGTTGTATCGAGATCGAAGATTATCATGTGTTTCAACCTAGAGAACGGAGAACACTTCACTATTCCGAGAAAATCATGAGCTTTATCGAGGAACACTATCATGAGGAGGTTAACCTGGATCAATTGGCTGAGGAGATTCATTTATCAAAATCCTATGTCTCTAGAATCTTTCATCAAGAAACAGGAGGAAGGCTCGTTGATTATCTTACTGCCCGTCGAATTAAACAGGCCTGCCGCTTATTAGGAACAACAGACCTGCCAGTAGAGCAAATAGGGATCGCTGTTGGTTTCCCTAATGCCTCTTATTTCAATCAATTATTCAAAAAAGTACTCGGTACAACTCCATTAAAATACAGAAAAAATAATTAGAGACTCGATTGTTCACCAGCAGCCTCTTCGATAACAAATACAATATTTTTTGCAAAATGATTGATCTCGATCAGCTCTAGGCGGGGGGCATTCAACAGTTCATCGTTAACTCTTAAATTGATGAAGGTCACACCTTCAACAGCTCTTTTTTCATCAAAGCCATAAATTCTTGAAGGATTGGCCTTCCCGCTGTAGCTGATATTGCGAAATGTAATATTCCGAATACTTGTGCCAGGCTCTGGATTATAATCCTTGTTGTAAACTACACGCACATCGAACAACTGCCCCTGCTCAATCCGTTCAACGCGTATGTTATCGTAAATTACGTTACATACCGTATTTCGATCCCCGGCATTAATGGCTAGAGCCCCCCAATAATTTTCTTGTGGCTCATGATGATTCAGAATATCTATGTTTGTAAAAATAATATTTTCAATCACGTCACCGTTCTGCCCATGGTCACCATGAGTCCCGATCATCAGCGGATGCGCAACATCTGCCCATAAGATAGAATCACGAACGCTGATATTGCGTGTATCTCCATAAAAATCCCATCTCGATCCATAGATTGCAATACAATCATCGGAATTCCGCATAAAAACATCCCGAATAGCAACATCAGAACTAGACATGATATCTATGCCATCAGACCATCCGCGAGTACTAAAAGCTTTAATATTATCAATTTCAATCCCGTCAGACTTCCCTATGAAAATACTATAATGTGGTGGGTCGATAACAGTGATGCCTTCCACTTTAATGGATTGTGAGAAAACGATTCTTACCCCACGAAAAGCTGAGTATCGATGAAAATCTGCAAGATAAATCATTCCACGACCACGGATAGTTATATCATGGACAGACTCGCACACCAATGACCCTACAAGCGCAGATCCTCCAGCTAGATATATTGTTGTGCCTGAAGGAATTGGAAGGACCGTTTCTTCAATATAGTGCATTCCTGGCGAAAAAAAGAGTACGTTCGGTTTCTCACTAGAGTATGCCACCGGCATTTCCAGTAATCGCAAAAGATCTGTTTTCCGATGAATACCTGGTTGTACTACCGCTACATTAGGATCCTCTATAAGTGGTGCATCCTCTTCTTTAGGGTTAGCAAATAGATGTAGATTCCGGAAAATATCATCATTGATTTCGATCGAAAGCTTCTGCGGGCCGAAAAGGCTGAATTTGATCGTTCTCTCTTGAATTTCGTAAGCGATATTACGTGAAGCCGGAGCGACGTTCACACACTCAATTTCGGTGTAAAGACAAGTAACTTCCACCTCTGCTGCACCTTCTAGATCAAAGAAAGCCATAGATGCTGGTCGAACGTGATGCATATCTACCTTAACCTCGTAGATAAATACATTATGCCATTCACCTTCAGGTTGCCTGACTCTAATCTTATAATCCTCACGTCCCGGTATACCTTTGGGCGCTTCATACACTTGTAAGTAGTTCAAATAATAGTCCTCCCGCTGTTGAATCGATTAGGATTACGAATTTATTTCTATATGCCTATATTGTATCTGCATCTATCTCGACAAAGTTTTCATGCGTTATTCATAAATGTTTATATTTTGTCTTATAAGGGATGATTACTAGACTTCAGCATGACAATAATCAAACATTTTCTTATATCAAAACAAAACTTTTCGCAACCATAGAAAGCTATACTCATAACATCCTAACCACACTGGAGGCAACAATGATGACTTTACCTTATTGGCAGGAGATCATGAGTAGACTGGATACAAAAGTAGAGCGTATGGTTGAACAGATTGGTGACAAGTGTCCACATTTTGCCGGAAAAGATGGCAAGTTTGACGATATCGGCTCAGACTGGTGGACCACGGGCTTTTGGCCTGGCATCCTCTGGATTATGCATGACATCACCGGAAAAGACCTTTACAAAGATGCCGCATGGCACTGGGATGGTACGTTGGAGGAATGGTTTGTCAAACCTACGGTAGAGCTGCATCATGATGTTGGTTTTCAATTTCTTCCGACAGCTGTAATCAAACATACAATCACTGGTAATGAGGATGCACTCCGCAGAGGGATTGAAGCCGCAAACTTCCTTGCTGCCCGTTATAATCCGGTAGGCAAATTTATTCGCGCCTGGAATGAAGATAAATATGGTTGGGTGATCATCGACTGTATGCTGAATATCTCCCTGCTCTTTTGGGCCAGCAAAGTTACAGGTGATCCTCGTTATAAACATATCGCGATTAACCACGCGGAGACGACTATGCAATATGGTATCCGCGAAGACGGATCAACCAAGCATATTCTCTCTTTTGATGCAGAATCCGGTGCTTATATTGAGAATTTTGGAGGTCAGGGCTACTCTCCTGAATCCTCTTGGAGCCGTGGTACAGCTTGGGGCTTGTACGGCTTCATCAACACTTACCGCCATACAAGTGATGAGCGTTTCCTGAACACCGCCAAACGAATCGCACATTACTTCATTTCCGCTTTGCCAGAGGATCAGGTACCGTACTGGGATTTCCGTCTTGAGGATGACGAACGGATGTTCAGAGATAGCTCTGCGGCCTCCATCGCCGCTTCAGGCTTGCTCGAACTAGCAGATATCGTACCATTGGGTGAAAAAAGTCTTTATTCAACAGCAGCAGAGCGGATTCTGCGCTCTCTGACCGAAAGCTATGCGACTTGGGATCAGCCAGAGCACGAGGCGATTTTGCTGCATGGAACTGGCAGCGGCACATCCTTTATTGATGTATCGCTAATCTATGCGGATTACTATTATATAGAGGCAATCGCTAAATTGAATGGCTGGAAACACCGGATTTTTTAATAAAGAGATATTTATTCAGTTCAGTGTTCTTGAAAAGGAATATGTTATAATCTTCACTAGATTGTTTGGAGGCGATAATGATGAGATTAATCACTAATAATATTGGACTATTTTTGAAGGATAGCGCCTAATCGTCCATAAACCGCGTGTTTCCTTCATAAGCGAGGTTACGAATGTAATGCCAAATTATACTTTAAACGCAATGATGGATTATTCGAGAGAACAAATAGCAACAATAGAATCATTAGAAGAGATTTGCAAACAATTTGAGAAGATTAACTTAAGAGTTGGCATAGAACATCTTGTAAAAGATCACGGTGATCACGCCTACCTTTGTCACCATAATGAACGGTTAATTGGTTTTCTCAGTTGGTATACTTCTGACGGAACCGAAGCGAATATTAACGGAATGGTGCATCCAGACTATCGTCGCCAAGGCGTATTCCGCAGCTTACTTGGACGAGCAAAACAAGATATGTCCTTACAAGGTATCCACTCGCTACGATATCGGGTCATTTCAGGATCAAGCTCCGGTGAGGGTTTTGTCTTACACATGGGAGCATCCCATGACAGTTCAGAGTACTCTATGTCGTACTTGAATTTAACCAATAAGAATGAGCGATTAGACAGTATAATTCTACGCCCAGAAGAAGACAAGGACTTTAATTTTGTGACAACCTGCTTCTCGGCGGCGTTTAACGAAACGAAGGAATGGACGCATGAATATCTCACTCATACTCGCGAGCCAAGCCGTGTTACCTATGTCGCCCTGAGAGAAAACACGCCTGTCGGCCTGATTAGAACGAATAATTTAGGGAATGGTACGACTGTCATCCATGATTTTTGTGTACTCCCTGTCTTTCAGGGAAAAGGCCTAGGACGAGAAATTCTAATACATGCAGTAGATCTTCTGCTTTCGATTCCATTCACACACCTCCGCTTAGGCGTTGTCACCGATAATGAGCATGCTTTAAATCTTTACCTCAGCGCTGGCTTTGAGATCACAGCAGAATTTCATTATTACGTTGGCGGAGTTTGATTCATGAAAAAAAGGGAGTCCTATTAAAGGACCCCCTTTTTTCATAATTAGATTCTTTTAGAAATAAACTGCATAATAGGTCGGGCTGATTGATTGTTTTTTCAATATATCAATCCCTATTTTACTTAACAAGTTTTTACACTTTTGTTCAATTGTTCTTTTTTCGACTATAAAAAGCTTACACAGGTCTATCGTAAATGGCTGTTCAGATTATATAATAGAAACTATCTGGTATAGAAAGGAAGTTGATTTTTTTATGAAATTTGATGATTACCGCTATGAGCGGCCGGATGTTAAGCAATTTAAGCAAGACTTTAACGCACTGCTGAAAGATCTCAATGACACATCACCTTTAGAGGTACAAAAGGCTTCCATCACTGCCATTAACAAGCTTCGCAATACGTTTGATACTATGCAGACATTGGTTAGCGTTCGCCATTCTATCAATACGACGGATGAATTTTACAAAGCCGAACAAGAATTCATGGACGAAGTTGGACCTGTCGTTCAGGAATACATAACCGATTATTACAAAGCACTCGTACATTCGAAATATAGAGCCGAGTTTGAACAGGAATGGGGTGCGCAGTTACTCCAGCTTGCAGAAGTTTCGCTGCGGACATTTAGTCCGGAAATCATCGAAGATTTACAATTGGAGAACAAGCTTTCCACGGAATACTCCCAGCTTATCGCATCCGCCAAGATTCTATTTGAAGGTGAAGAGCGCACACTGCCTCAACTCGCACCTTTCGAATTGTCTACAGACCGCGATATGCGTAAAAGCGCTTCTGAAGCTCGGTTTGGTTTTATGTCCGAACATGAGGCTGAATTTGACCGCATCTATGACGAGCTCGTCAAGGTCCGTGACCGCATAGCTAAAAAGCTTGGATACAGCAACTTTGTTCAGCTAGGTTATGACCGTATGATGCGTACCGACTATAATGCTGAAATGGTTGCCAATTTCCGCAAACAAGTTCTGGAATATATCGTACCTGTCTCCCAACAGTTAAAGAAACGCCAGACTGAACGCCTGGGTCTCGATGAATTGAAATACTACGACGAGAACTTTAGCTTTAAGACTGGGAACGCTACCCCTAAAGGAGACCCAGACTGGATTGTAGCTAACGGAAAGAAGATGTATAAAGAGCTATCTCCTGAAACGGATGAATTCTTCACCTTTATGTTGGACAATAATCTGGTTGATCTAGTAAGCAAAAAAGGAAAGCAAGGCGGCGGTTATTGTACTTACTTCAGCCAATACAAAGCCCCTTTTATTTTCTCTAATTTCAACGGCACCTCAGGAGACATTGATGTCTTAACCCATGAAGTAGGGCATGCCTTCCAGGTATATGAAAGCCGCAATATTGATGTGCCAGAATATGCTTTTCCAACCTATGAAGCATGTGAGATTCATTCCATGAGCATGGAATTTTTCGCTTGGCCTTGGATGAATTTGTTCTTTGAGGAAGATGCGGATAAATACCGCTTCAACCATTTATCTGATAGCCTTCAGTTTATTCCTTACGGTGTGTCTGTCGATGAATTCCAACATTTTGTTTATAGTAACCCTGAAGCCACCCCTGCTGAACGCAAGCAGGCTTGGAGAGAAATCGAGAAGAAATACTTACCACATCGTAATTATGAAGGTAACACATATCTGGAACAAGGCGGTTTTTGGCATAAACAAGGGCATATCTTCGCCTCGCCTTTCTACTACATTGACTACACACTAGCACAGCTTTGTGCCTTTCAGTTCTGGAAACGTTCGAACGAAGATTTCAAATCTGCTTGGAGCGATTATTTGGAACTATGCCAGGCTGGAGGAAGCAAATCTTTTATCAAACTGGTTGAGCTTGCCGGTCTAACTTCACCGTTTGAAGATGGCTGCATTAGCTCCGTTATTGGAGATATTGAAGGTTGGCTGAACAGCATTAATGATAAAGAGCTTTAATCCATTCTCTGAATAGCTCTCATCACATAAAAAGCAATCCATGCCTTATGGCTTGGATTGCTTTTTAGAATTGAATGATCTAACTTCACCCAGTTTACCGATAGCGAATCAACAAATCTATTGGATAACGTCCCGCATTGCGGCCATACAAGGCTAAGCCTCCACCCTCTGCTTGAAGTTCCAACCGGAACGTACGATTGCGATCTATTTTAGCTGCTAACTGCCCCGGTACACTTACCTTACATAGATAGCCGTAAGAGCCAGCCTCATCCAACTTATTCGCTAATGGCTGATAATGCCAGGACAATACACCTCGGCTGTCGGCCGGATCATCCGGCAAATAGAAGGAGCCAATCCGTTGACCTTCTACCAGAACATTCACACGTGAAGGATGACGTTCTTCGTCGGTCATATAGTACGTATTCGGATTATACTCCACCCTAGCGTCTGCACCATGCATGAGATCAAGTCCCATTTCATTTTGCTTTGCCCCTTCAAGATTCCGGGCCAACACTCGCTTTGCGCTAGCTTCAAACATAATTTCGATCTCGCCAATCATTTTTTTCTCCAAAGCATCTGGAAGAGCTACATCATATGCATAATGGCCTTGACCGGCCCCATTGATTTTTGCGCATTGAATAGCTTCCCATTGTAGTTCAAAGCTGTGTTCTTTATAAGCATCCACAGGGATACTAATAGAATCTGCTTCCCCCTCACACCTTACTTCCTGATCACCGCTTCTTACATCAAACGTAATGAAGTTGCGAGTGAGCGTCTCTCCCTTATTAGTTATCAAGGAAAGCGCCAGCACTGCAACTGCGTCCTGATCAGGTATAGTAACATGCAGAGCGGGTAGAGCTGCTACTCCATATCCATCCCAATTCACTGACATATGATCACTTTGTGCAACAACTCGTGTTCCCAAATCGTCGTACCAAAGTTCCCACTTCACCTGTAAATGCTGTCCATGATATTTATCTGAGAAACTGGAACGAAGAAGCGGAACTTTAACTTCATCCTTTGCGTTTACTGTCTGGCATGGCGGTGCATCGATCACGATGAAGTCCGGAGAATGCAGATCAGAAATCGTCATCCCTGGAACAAAGGCATCATAACCAAAATCTTTATCGCTGCCGTCTAACCGATAATAACCATTGAACTCATTCGTAACATCGCGAAATTCGGTAAATACGAAACCACATAATTTATCATGCCGCCGGAATTCATTCATCATATAGCGATAATGCCATGCTAAATCACTATCCCCTGCCCCGCCTTCGATACCCCATACGTTTCCACATTCACTGTTCATCAGGGGAGCATCAGATTGTACATTACCTCCGATACAGTTAAAGTCTGAACCTGGGAAAGTTTTGTCTACAACCTCATTCAAATGAGCTCTAAGCTGATCATAACCATTAATGTAGAAATGCCACGTATTAATATCAGATTCCACATGATCATAGTTACAAGGTGAGTTGTCTTCAATGATTCTAGTTGGGTCAAGTCGTTTAGCCCAGCGATATTTTTCCCGAACCCATTCCTGTGTCTCCTTAAGATAACTAGACTGTTGCCCTACATCACTCGTTAGACTAGTGTCCTGAGCGTTCGTCTTCAACCCCCACGTCTCGTTAAACATCACCCATGAGAAAATAGATGGATGATTATAGTCTCTTTCGATAACCTCTAGGGCTTCAAGTTCATACGCAGCACGGGCTTTTTCATCCGGATCCCCCCAAAAGCAAGGCATGTCTTCCATCACCAGAATACCCAGTTTATCCGCCCAATATAGTTTGCGGGGTTCCTCTGGTTTGATATGAATACGTACAAAGTTCAGTCCCAAACGTTTCATTAGATAGATTTCATCCCGCATGTCTTCATCAGACGGATAAGTGAAATAGCCCGTTTTGTGATAAGACTGGTCAAGGGTACCGTTTAAATAAATTGGCTTGCCATTAAGAGTAATCCATCGATAACCACGCTCATCGAAGCGAACAGTTTGGATTTCTCGAATTCCGAAATAAGTGCTGACCATGTCTGTGCCAAAAGATCCGCTAAGCTGTAGTTCTCCTTCGTACAAATAAGGTGATTCTGGACTCCATAATTTCGGATCTGATATTTGAATAGAGAGCTTAAATTCATTCTCCCCTGCAATAAGATCTAATTTCTCAGTATGCAGTATGGAATCCTCTGCGAATTGCAGCGTGAAATCTGCTGAACCAGATTCATGAGCAATGATTCTTGTAGTCACGTTCACTTGCCCATCCATAGTGGTCACAAACTTAGTATCACTCATATAAGTCTGGGGCCGAGATTCTAGCCATACTGGCTGCCAAATTCCGCGAATTTCTCCATAACCTTGTTTGCCACGTGCTTGGTAATCATGATCGAAGTCCTCTACTCTAACGACAATTGTATTGTCCAAATCTTCAACCCAGTACGGAGTAACTTCAAACTCAAATGAACCATATCCACCTTGGTGTGAACCAACATGAACTCCGTTTATCCAAACTTCACATGAATAATCCACTGCCCCGAATCGCAAAAATAGTCGTGTCTGTGAGTCGATAGGCTGCCATTTCAAAATCCGCCGATACCAACCTATCCCTTTACGATCGCTGCCAATACCGGATAATGGACTTACCCAAGAAAAAGGGACGGTAATCTTCGAACTGTAAGCGATTTCGGAATTCGAAAACCATTGATTGCTTATTCCTTCATTGCTCGGATCAAAGCTAAATGACCATTCCCCATTCAAATTCATCCATTCCTTGCGCTGCCAATGTGGATGCGGATGTTCGGGACGAGGAATCGGAAGACTCTCAACATTCAGTACGGAAGTTGTCATGATATGAGCACAGCCTTTCAAAATAAGAAGTTGAGCTCATTTTAGCACCAGTATATAAATTTCGCAATGTGTATTATAATTTTACAATATACAATCTTCGGTGTACAATATCCTCAAACTATCCTAACGAAAAGGAATACAATCAATGAATGATATTTCGCAAGAAACGATCCGGTACCCTGCATCACGTATCTTAGATGTTGCAAAAGCACTTTCTGGAGATGTCAGAGTCCGCATTCTTGAAGCCCTTGGTGACAAGCCCATGAGTGTCAGTCAATTGGCCGAGACACTTGGCGTAGCTCAACCTACAATTTCAATCAATGTGCAGACACTTGAGCAAGTTAACTTAATCTCATCTACACAGGGAGCAAATCGCGAGAAAATATGCGCGGTGACCTGCCGATCCATCCATCTCGATCTTCCGTCGAAGCTAGGCGATGGTCTGCATCAAACGGAAGAAATACATATGCCCATCGGAATGTTCTCCCACTGTTCTGTACAACCATCCTGTGGTATGGCTGGAAAAGACGGCGGAGTCATCGGTTCTCAGGATGATCCGCGGGTATTCTACATGCCTGAACGAGTTGAAGCATCTCTCTTATGGTTCGCTGATTCTGGCTATGTCGAATACTATTTTGCCAATCCACTCCCTCCTGGTGTCGAGCTAGATGAGATTCGGATTTCGGCTGAGATTTGTTCTGAAGCACCTGCATTCCGTGAAGATTGGGCAAGTGACATCACATTAACTATAAATGACCTACATGTCGGTACTTGGACTTGTCCATCAGATTTCGGTAACCGGAAAGGAAAGTTAACACCCGAACGTTGGAAGAGTGGTACAGAATATGGAATGCTGACAGAGTGGAGTATCTCAGAACAGGGTAGCAAAATAAATGGTGCTGCTTCTTCCCCTACTACAATTAGCTCACTGAAGCTGGCATTTAATGAGCCTATTCGAGTACGCTTTGAGATTCGCGAGGATGCCCTCAATAGACGAGGACTTAATCTATTCGGAAGTGGTTTCGGAGACTACTCACAGGATATTATCCTGTCGTTTGTGCGTCGATCAGTATCGAGTACACGATAACTTGTAAGAATTGCACACCTGAAACCAGAGAGGATAGAAAGCTTCAGGTGTGCAAGAGGACTGGGAAGACATTGTTTTCTTTACATACTATTTACGCTTATCTTTTACTTTTTGAATATTCTCTGCCACTCTATATTTCACGATCTTACTAATTAATTCATAGGGCATCGGCTGATTAAGAGGGAATTGAATGGACCCTTTTGCTCCTTTATAGACAGATAATTCTTCTTTAAAAGCATCAATCCCATTAGGCGTTGGATAAAATCCAATATGGTTTTTGAAAGCTGCAAAATGGACGAGATTTCCGTGCAGTTCAAAAGTAGGCATCTGATAACTAATCTTTTCTTTTGCATCAGGTGCCGCTTCTTTTATCACTTTTCTTATTGTACTAAGGATTTCTTGAATCTCCGGTGGAAACTTGGAAATATAGTCATCGATCGATTCATACGTGATTTTACCTTCCATGTTTAGTCCCCTCTCTGTTTCAAGTTCACATTTAACTATGATGAAGTGCTGCCAATGCCTCGTCTTCTGTACTTTTGAACAATATTTTATTCCCCTGATTGCACTCATAAATAAAATCATTCAGACTTTTACTATTATAGCCAGTAAATTCTCCTACAATCGCAACCCGCATCTGATAGTTTGTATACTTTTGAAGAATCTCACCGGCAAGCCCCGTCTTTAACTCAAAAAAATCATCCGTGATTTGCTCTTTTCTTAGAATCATTTTATCGCATTCTTGATATCTAACGTTTGCCATTAGATCCAAAGCATCATTTACATTATTAATTACAATACCCTCGCTGGAAATCAAAGCTACTGTTGAATTGTCTTTACGGTTTAATGTGATTTGCATTCTAAATTACTCCTTTTTCAATAAGAAATTCTTTTACGTTGTGGTTTCCTTGTTGGATGGCCATAGCTAATACTGATTCACCACCTTCAATTTTAGCATGGATGTCAGCTCCGTGTTCGATTAATAAGCGTATCAGCTCCACATTATCCGAATGAAAAGCTGCAGAATGCAAGGCAGTATGCCCGTCGCTATCTAAAATATGTGTCTGAGCACCCTTGTTCAATAACAGTCGGATAACACCCATATCCCGCTCCCCAGCAATGGCAGCATGAAGTGCAGTATTAGAAGGAATAAAACTAATCTTAGAATGGGATACTGCATCAACTTCAGCACCATAGTCTATCAATACCTGCACCGCTGCTTCTTTACCGAAATGTGCCGCATATCCCAAAGGTGTAAGACCCTCGTTATTTTCCGTATTTGCTAAAGCCGGATGGAATTCTAGAATTTCTTTTAGCCGTGCAGCATCACCTTGTTGTGCCGACTGAAAGACTTCATTAATGCTTTGCCGTAATTCCATTTAGATATCGCCTCTTTTCGATTGATCTTATAAACGATCTACTTTACTTTTTCTGGATAGTTAAACCATTCTCCTGCTAACAAGAAGAAGCAACGTTGTCGTCTTTCAAAGAAAGATAACCATTTCTCGTAAAATATAAAACACTAAAAACAATACAAATTTATTGTAAAACAATAAATTAAATGCTAAAATCATGAAGTCATTAAATAAGTGAGGTGTTTTAAATGAATGTTAAACGAGGTTCAACCACTTTCTTAAAAGTAATTTTTTTTTTGGTTGGAATTGCAGTGCTTGCTATGTGTATCTGGTTGCCTGAGATAGCGGTAAGAGATGCAAGAGTACATCCAGATACGGCTTACTTCCTGATTCCCTTTTTAGTATGTGCTTACGGATTCTGTATTACGTTTTCTGTTGTGCTGTATCAAGCATATAAACTATTAAACAACATCGAAAAGAACAATGCTTTCTCAGAATTATCCCTTAAATCTTTGAAGATCATAAAGAAATGCGCTTTCACAATTATGTTCCTCATTTTGTTAGGAATAGTAAGCTTAAGGGTGCTTGCTAAAGTTACAGCTAGTGATGATGCAGCGGGTCCTACATCATTATGTCTAATGGGTCTTTTAGTAACAAGTATCATCGCAGCCATTGTGGACGCACTTCAAAAGCCATTAAAAAATGCCCCAGATATTAATCCAAAAAATGTATGATTAACAGTCAAATATCAACATTAGAATTTAATATAACCAAAAGAAAAGAGTATTCATTCGAAGGTTATCGAATGAATACTCTTTCTTTTCAACGTATCATATGAGTCAAGGTTTTAAATTAAATCTGACTTTTGAAGTAGCCGCTTAACGATCGCCGCAACCTCAGCTCTGGTCATATCATTTTTGGGAGCAAGCACATTACTGCTTCGTCCCATGATTACACCTGCCTGTAAGCAGTCAGTAATGGCACTAATCGCCCAGTCAGATGCTTTACCGGCATCGGTATATGGGTTCAAGAAGCCTTCAGCGGATTGATTTGGAAGTTTAGCCTTTAGGGCTGTGATTTTCATCGCTTTGGCGATAATTTGCATTGCTTGTTCACGGGTAATTTGGTCATCAGGGCGGAACATGCCGTCTTCAAAACCATTGATTAATTGATAAGCATATGCAGTATTAATCGCACTGTTATACCAATCCGTAGTTTTAACATCCGAAAATGGTGTTGCCGCTTGATCCAATTCAAGTCCAAGACCGCGAACGACAATCGCTGCAAACTCTGCACGGGTAATGGCTTGATCAGGAGAAAATTGACTATTACCTGTTCCTTCGACGACTAAACGGGAGCCCATATCATTCACTGCGTCTTTTGCCCAATGGTTAGCAACATCGCTAAATTCAAGCGGATGCCAGATTATAGAGTAAGTACCGCCACTAAGACTGTTGATGGTAGCAAAATACTTGCCGCCAATTACAACTACTTTAGTGGGTACATGATGAACTGTTCCATCAGCATCAACATATACTCCAGTTGTAATCTTGTTGGGGTCCATCCCCTCAGGGATAGCAATCGTACGCTTCACATACGTATTGAATTGTGAAAGTTCAATGCTCTTATCTCCGTAAATCCCTCTAACCGTAAAAGTTACTGGCGCAGAGATTAATGAAAATGATCCTTTTTGTGCAGCAGCCTCTAAAGTACTTACAGCGTCGGCTGTTGGTTTACTAACTTCAATCTGTATCTTAATATCCTGTAAAGCCACAGACTGTCCCACCTGCTTGGATAGGGCGTCCAAGTTAATCTGCCCTGCAGGCAAAGTAATAGTCGCATTACCAGTTTTGATTTCAAGAACGGCTTGATTACCCTGCATATTTTTAACCATTTGTCCGTTTAGCTCTCCTACCAGAACATCTGATTTGCTAGTAGCAGAGATAGAAACCACCGCACCTTTACCTTCCGCGGCGAGCTTGTCTTCCAGCTTCTTCTGGTCTAAAGCAATGGTGGTTAGCGTTTGATCATTCCGTTTACCATTCGTCGCGGTTCCCATGGTTTCCGCTTTACCATTGATTAGAATGGAAGCATCATTTGCTACAGGTGTCGGTGTAGCTGATGGAGTCGGTTGGGAAGGAACACTGGATGGAGCGCTCGGGATGACTGTATTGGATTCAGCAGATAATTCGCTAATACCAGCCTTATTGATGGCCTGTACCGTGAAGGTGTAGCTTGTACCATTCGTCAGACCACTGATTGTAAGCGGACTTCCATTACCTGTAACTGTCAACCCGCCCGGAGTAGCCGTTACAAGATAACCTGTAATTTCGCTTCCCCCATCAGACTCTGGCGCTGTAAAGGTGATGGTCGCTTGACCATTCTCTGCAGTTGCAGTTACAGCTGTTGGAATACCCGGTGCTGTAATTGGCTTAACAGGAGCCTTCACAGTAACGGTGGTTGAAGCCTTATAACTTCCATCTTTCGTAGTAACCGTAATGATGGCTGTTCCCTCACCGACTGGAGTTACTTCTCCATTCACAACCTTGGCTACAGTCTCATCGCTGGAGCTCCAGATCAGGCCTGGATCTGTTGCATTTGCAGGCTCTATTGTCGCATTTAGTTTTACCTCAGTTTCACCAGCTGTTAAATCGAGCGTCTCCTGATCTAGTCTCACCCCAGTTACATTCACAACTGGTGGAATTGGTTCACTTACATGTACTGTCGTTGAAGCGGTATAACTTCCATCTTTGGTCGTAACCGTAATGGTGGCTGTTCCAACACCAACCGGGGTTACTACTCCATAAACAACCTTGGCTACAGTCTCATCGCTAGAGCTCCAAATGACACCCTTATTCGTTGCATCGGCAGGTGCCACTGTCGCTTGTAGCGTTTCGTCGCCTTCGCCCACTGTTAAATTAAGCGTGGTCTGGTCTAACGTTACTCCCGTTACGAGAACAATTGGTGGCTTAGGTGCTGCCACATTTACAGTCGTTGAAGCCGTAAAGCTTCCATCCTTAGACGTTACAGTAATAATTGCTGTACCCTCACCAACTGGAGTCACAACTCCATTCACGACTGTTGCGATAGTGTCATCGCTGGAGCTCCAGATCACGTCTGTGTCCGTTGCATTTGCAGGTTCTATTGTTGCCTTTAGTAAGGCGTCCGCTTCACCAGCGGTTAAATCGAGGGTCTCCTGATCAAGCTTAACTCCGGTTACTTTCACAACTGGTGCACTAACTGTAACGGTGGATGACGCCGTATAACTTCCATCCGTTGTTGTTGCTGTGATCGTTGCCGTTCCAACGCCAACTGGTGTTACCACTCCATTAACAACTGTCGCGACAGTTACATCACTGGAGCTCCAAGTTACTGTTTTGTTCGTGGCATTGGCAGGTTCTATTACAGCATTTAGTGTATCTCCAGCTTCTCCCTCAGTTAAACTAAGTGATGTTTTATTCAAAGTCACTCCAGTTACTAGGACATCTCCCACATCGTTTACCTGGACATTGAAGGTGTATGTACTACTTATAGTGCCATCATTTACAGTAACAGTAATCACACTGTTTCCGAAGGCATTCTTCGCTGGTGTTATTTCTAACGTCCGCACTTCACCACTTCCACTTACTTTCAGTCCATTATTCGGAATTAGGGATATATTAGAAGAAGTAGCTGATACATTTAGGTCATCCCCATCCACATCAATGACCTTAAAAGAGCGTGATACAGATTTATTTTTTTCCGTTGTAGTACTTCCCATGAAGCCTGTGTCCTGCTTCCAGCTTGCTCCCGTAATGGTACCGTTCTTACCTGAACCAGCCGGTGTATTGACAGCAATATTACCATCATTGCTATTCGAAAATTTATAGTTCAAAGCCAGATTAGGCTCAAATCCATTCAAATCGACGTTCATTTCGCGAACAATTTCGCTCTGAGTTTTAGCTATACTCCAAAACCTAACGTCTCTCATCCCACCGCTGTAATCTCCGTCCTGTCTCCAGGTGCTTTTACCAAGCCAGTTGTTCGGACGTGCCACATTTCCAACTGTACTTAAATCCATAGCTCCTTCTGCCTTAAGAACACCATCCCAATAAATACGTCCCTTCTTCTGACTGTGATCGTAAACAATCGAGACATGTACCCACTTGGAGATCGGGAAATCGTCTGTGACATTAATATCTCCTTTATTGGTGTAAGCGATGAAATGCATTTTTTTGCCGTTAAAGCCCACAAAAATATTATGGTTCTGCTCAGCGATCGAAGATTCGAAGAATCTCATCCAGGTATTAAAACCATTGACTTTTAAATTCCCTTCAATTGTAAAAGAATTCTTGTATAACAGTTGATCTGGGAACGTCACATAATCCCCATTCCCGTCAAAGCTAAGATAATCCCCACCATTCAATTCCGTTAGATACGGAGCATCGTTCACTGGGTTTACAGTCACAGTAGCTTTGCCCGAAACTGTGGTGAACGCGCCCGGTGCTGTGGTATTCGCATTTTTTTGATAGTTTTGATAACCAACTGCTGTCGTATCCCATAGCTTATATTCAATTGAAGCTGTTCCGTTCCAGTCTTTAGCGGGTACAAAACGAATTTTCTCCGATTTCAGCAACAGGAAAGCATTAGTGTTCGACACCGGCTCGATGTTGTACCAGATGTTTCCTTGCGTATTGTAATATTGCCAGGCACCGTTGGTATTATCTAACGCTACCACAGCAATTCCCGTTGTCGCCGGTTCAGTAACCTTTCCTGACAAAAGATTAGAGACAACAACACCTGCATTAGAATAATCATCTTCATTGATAGACGGTATCACAGCTGGGCTATTCTCTAACCAATCGAAGCTCGATTTCGCACTAACGATTTGAGTCTGGATTGGGCCTACACCTTGCACCACAAGTCCAGTGGCTAACGAAATACTAATGCCTATTTTCATAAATGATGGCTTCAAACTCTTTTTCCCCCTCTAGCATAAATCATGTCATCATTTCGACAATAATCGAGAGTATTATACAAAATTATGATAAACGAAAAATAAACAAAAAAAAGAGAACCTACGAAATCTAATCGATTCGTCGGTTCTCTTTTTCTTTATACTAGTTCATCATCTTCATAATCAACGCTTTGAGCTTAGGATCAGGTGAAGTTCCAAGCTCCTGTTGAAGGGTCTCTTCCAATTGCCCATATCGTCGATAAGCTTCATTCATTCGCCCTAGTTCAATATACAAATGGATGATTTCCTGATGGATATCTTCTCTCAAGGGATCCAATTTCAATATTCGCTCAAAGTAATGCAGCGATTGTTGACGCTCGTTCTGATCCATGTGCAATCTAGCCGCTAGTTCCAGCAGTCCAATAAAATCTTGTTCAAGTCGGCCTGTCTTCCCACTAGCCCAATCGTATGCTTTTCCTTTAAGAAAGGCCCCCGAATACAGTGTTTCTACTTGATTGAACCATTCTGAATGTTTTTTAGAGCCTTGTCTAATTTGCTTCAGTAAACGCTCAAACTCATACAAATCACAATAAATGCTTCGTTCCTCTATACTAATTTCGTTTCTACTGGTCTTAATAAAGCTAGTACCGATTGCTTTTCGAATATAATACAGGGTAGAGTTCAGATTCTTAAGTGCTTTTTCAGGCTCTAACCCACTCCATAAGGTGTCGATAATTTCTTCTCGGCTAACCGTTCCTTTACTAATCAAAAAGGCAAACAATTCCTCCGTTTTTGGGCTTCTTAGCTTGATAGGCACTCTGTCTTGTGTACGGCGGTATATCTTAAGTCCATTAAATAAAAGAACTTCTATGACAGGTTGAACCGTCACACCTTTATTCATTTTTTTGATCTTATCCACAGTTTTTGATAAACGCTGCGCAGTAACAGGCTTCAGCAGATAATCCACAGCGCTCAGTTCAAAGGCTTGCAGTGCGTATTCGTCATACCCTGTAACAAAAACTACATCTATCGATTCATCTAGTGCATGCAAAAGGGCGGAGAGCTTCATCCCATTCGTGTCAGGCATAGAAATGTCCAAAAATGCTACATCTATCGAATTCCCCTTCACAAATTCATAAGCTTCCGTCGGATCCAGAAAAGTATCGTATACTTCAATCTCTCCACTCTGAGACAATATCCTTTTTAAACGCTTTAGTGATAATTCTTCATCATCTACGATAATGGCTCGCAGCATGCTTCAACCTCCTAGCCGGTTCAATTGCTGTTTGGGGATGTCAAAAGAAACCCTTGTACCTTTTCCTTCATCACTTTGAATACGAATGCTCTTTCCATAAAGAAGTTTGATGCGCTGACTAATATTCCACAGCCCCACACCTCTTTTATCTACATCAGATTTCATGATCTCTTCCAGCTTGTGTTCGCTCATTCCGCATCCATCATCTTCTACAACAAAGCTGACCATTGAAGGGTCTGACTCTTTGACAGATATAGTTACCTTTCCTCCCCGTAAATTGGACATCAGGCCATGTCTTATGGCATTTTCCACCAGAGGTTGAAGAATAAGCGGAGGAATCCGGCTATCCGTATTTGCGGTTATATCATACTGGACTTGCAATCTAGCACCAAAGCGCACTTTTTCAATATTAATATAAGCATTAACCAGTTCCAGCTCACTCTCCAGGGTCGTTAATGAATCCAATTGTTTGAAATCAAAGCTGCTTCTCAAATACTGCGACAGCTCCAGCGTTAATTCCTCTGCTTGCTCAGGCTCTTCCACACATAATGCAGCAATTGAATTCAGGGCATTGTACAAGAAATGAGGTTTAATCTGAGAACGTAAAAAGGCTATCTCAGCATCTTTAGCCTGCTTCACGGAAGCTCTTAATCGGGTCAGACTCTTCACTCTCGCCATTAGCTCCTCCGCTTCGAACGGCTTCCCCACATAATCATTTGCCCCATTATCCATGGACATTTTCATATCTGTAACTCTATTCTTCGCCGTCAGCATTAACACCGGGAGCTCAAAGGGGGTAAATCTTTCTCTGATCTTTTGCAGAACCTCATAACCAGAAATGTCCGGCATTGTAATGTCCAGCACAACGAGGAAGAAGTCTGAATTCTTCGATAACTCATCGAGTGCTAATTGCCCTCGGTTCACAACAACAATGGAATACCCCTCCAGCTTGAACAGGTTGATCATGGATTGAAGGTTGGCATAATCATCGTCCACGACCAAAATTGGCTCATTGATTTTACCTTTGATATAAACAGGATACTCCTGGCGCGGGAAGAGAACCTCTTTAAACGGAAGTGTCTTTTCCACAATTGGACCCGTAATTTGATTAGATATTCGATCCCACCGTGGAAGGGTGAAAATAAAAACCGAACCTTTGCCCGTAACAGATTCCACTCTAATGTTCCCGCCATGCAGCTCCACTAACTTCTTCGTAATGCTTAGACCGAGACCTGTGCCACCGTGACTATGAATTTCAGCTTCATCCACCTGCTCATAAGCCATAAAAATACGTTTCTGCATATCCGGTGCAATTCCGATTCCCGTGTCTGCTACACGAACTTCAACCCATTCATGAAGGATAGTTTTAGCACTAATATGTATTTCACCTTGCTCCGTAAATTTAATCGCATTATCTACCAAGTTGTGCAAAATTTGAATCAGACGATTGCCATCTGCATGTACAGGAGGGAAATCTGAAGCGACATTATTTATGAGAAAAATCGACTTTTCTCCGAGCAGGAACGAATGAATACCGATGACAGAATCAATAACAGCTTTCAGATCTAGGGTGCTTTTGTATAACGTGATATCCCCATGCTTCATTTTGGAATAATCGAGCAGTTCGTTCACCATATAAGTTAGTCTTCTTCCACTGCCCAATACGATTGCTAGGTTCTGCGCTTGCCTTTCGGTAACTGGACCCTCAACCCCATTAAGAAGTGTAGCGGTAATGTTCACTATGGCATTTAGCGGAGTTTTCAGCTCATGAGAGGTATTGGAAAGAAACTCATCTTTAATCTTGTCCAGCCCGATCAGCTGGTTTTTCATTTCGTCTATCGTATGATATGCCTCGAAAAAACGAAGAACAATCAGAACAATCATAATGATATTAAAGGCTACGATGTAAAACTGTCCGAGCCATAGATTTTCTTTCATCGAAAGTGCAAACAGGATTACGTCTATGGAGTACAGATTGATTGCAAGAATCGCTAAGAACAGGAGCAATGATTTGATCCGATTTACTTCTGCGCTTCTAATATACAGGATAGCCACTCTACACAGCATCCAAATTAACATCAATTCATATACAATGATCACGTACGGTGAGAAGACCGTGTAAGTACGAATAGGCAGAATCGCTACCAGAAATATAAAGCTGCCTAGTATGATCGTTACGACTTGCGTAAGCTTTAAAGAGATAATGCTTTTGTGCATTTGGTAGAAAAATATAGCCAGAACAATAAAACACGAGATGGAGCTAATGTCCTTCACTTTGTATAACACATTGAACGAGAGACTGGGAAAAAACAGTAACAGCGAACGTTCTCCAATCAAGCCATGATAGATCGCGAGCAGTAAACAAATAATTGCAAACACAAGCAGGGAGTAATCCTTCTTACGGTATAATGCAGCCGCCACAAAGCAGATGACAAAAATAAGGGATAATGTTCCCAAAATTGCAACGGTGCTAAATTCACGAGCCATACTCTTCTGCTGGGTCTCCATCATCGCGGCTTCCTCGCCAAAGGTCAGAGATACCGGAATGCCTGCATTTACATATTCATAGTTAGAAACTTGAATAATGATCTCTACGTCACCTTTTTCAGCTGAAAAAAGCCCGATTTGCGGAATATTCCCCGACTGGTAATCGGCTGTACTGATAGAAGGCTTACCGTCTTTAATGAGTAGATGTCCATTCACATATATCGCACTTGAAAAGCGTATATTCGTCTTTTTCAATGCAAATACACCGTCTACAGGTAAGTTTTTCAGCACCATGCGATAGGTAGCAGAACCAAATGCAGGTAATGGCTGACCATCAATCACTTTACCGTTCCATCGTGAGGGGACCTCCATCCATGCTGTAGGGGCTGGTTTGTCAATGCTTGGATCTATAAAATGCTCAGGTGTGAGTAGCGTGTTCCAATAAAATTCCCACTCCCCGTCTAGCTTGATGATCTTTTGTTGCTTATAATCCCATGTCGAAAGATCCATGCCACCCTTCTGAACTTGCGGATGATTCTCATGCTGATCGTTATTTATAACAATGGATAGTGGAATTGTAGCTAACGAAAGGAAAGCTATTAAATAGATAAATAATGTCCTTTTGAGCATCGTAGGCCCCTTTTCTATGGAGTAGTAAAGCTGCAGCATACGCTTGGGGTATTGTGCAACACTTGAAATACATGAGATAGATGACGATAGATAATTCTATAAAATTTTCCGTTTTCCTTCATGATTCGACAAATTAATAAAACGACAGCTTAATCCAAGCTTGACCTTAGGTCAGACCTAAGGTTTATAGTTATTGCATTCAACAAATACCCAACAGATAGGAGCGACACCCTTGAATCAACACATAACGATTGGTGAACTTTCAAAACTTATGAATGTATCTGTGCACCAAATCCGATATTTTGAAGAAAAAGAGATTTTATTTCCAGCCTATACCGATAGCAATCAATACCGGATGTATGGGATTAATGAGATTTATCAGTTGGCCCAGATCTTATTGCTTCGCAAATTAGACATACCAGTCAGCACAATTAACAAAAGTATGAATAACTTCTCCACAACTGACTACCATCAGCTTTTGAAGCAATCTCAAAGTAAAATAAACTCTGAAATAAACCAGCTAATGTTATTGCAGCAGTTTTTACAAAAGATACTTAACGAATACGAGCAATCCGACATTCTAGAAGACAAATATAATATTAAGCAATTGGATACTCGTCATTTAAAAAAGTGGATAGAACTTGACCAAGATAAGTCACTCACCGCTCGAAGTTTGTATGAAAAAAAGCCGCACCTATCACATTTATTCGAAACAGATCTGCATTATTTATACGAAAATGAACAAGTAACCTTATGTTATGAAAGCAATCAATCACCGGACATCATTCTAGAAAAAGGTAGCTACCTCTATAAAGCTTTTTTCGTGACGGATGATCAAGATATTGAACGTGAGATTGCGCAACTGGAACACTATTTAACACAGCATCATTATACAATTCAGGGACAACTGATCATTTTGGAAAAATCCTATTTATCCATGTTCAACAATGACAAGCTTCATTTTGAAATTCAAATAAAAATCAAATATGATTCTGACGGTGTAGCATGATAAATCTGAACAAGATTGTAATAGCTGAATATCAAGAACAAGATCGTAGAGCAGTGTGCAGTCTTTTAGTGGACGCGTTCCATGGGAAGTTCCACTCCCTCATCCCACTGGACGACGATGATATTACTGACCTACTCTTCGGACTCTGGGCGCTTGAGCAACAATCCACATCATCACAACAAATCGTCGCCCAAGAAAATGGAGAAGTTGTCGGTACGCTCAGCATAAAGTGGAAGGACTGCCGGGCCCCAAAGAGAAGTAACCTTAAAACGCCACAACGTAATTCCCATTCACAAGTATTCAAGCAGTTTGGATATATAAATGTATGTAAGTTAATGGTCGGATTACGTTTTTTGAATTATCAGCCTCGGGCAAAAGAATGTTACATCGAGCATTTGGCCGTTCGATCTAGTCACCGCAATAAAGGAATCGGCAAGCAGCTGCTTAGTTGGGCTATAGAATTTGTAAACAGTCATTCAGACATGGACAAATTAACGCTACATGTTGCTGAAAATAATAAACAAGCTATTCAAATGTACCAACAGATGAACTTTGGTATCGTTCAAGCTAACTATAGCGGGATTAAACACCTACTTTTTAAAGAGGCAAATTGGCTTTACATGACAAGGAGTTCACCACTACACCCTAGGAGTGCAGTAAATGAGATTAAATATTAAATTAACCGCATGGATAATTACTGGTTTATTGTTAGCTTTAGGCTTATTCGTGTTAAAACAGCATTCATATGAAATAATTGAGAAAAAGATAGAAATCGAAACCCCTCAGGGTAAACTAACAGGAACTTTAATTCTGCCCCAGAACTATTCTGGAAACGTAGGGCTGGTGGTTTTTGTACATGGTGATGGTCCCATAAATGACTCATACGATGATGGGTATAAACCCTTGTGGGAGAAATTCGCATCTGTAGGATATGCTTCGTTGTCTCTTAACAAGCCTGGTATTGGTGGTTCCTCCGGCAACTGGTTGGAGCAAAGTATGGAAGATCGCGCTCAGGAAACAATCGCAGCAATTAACTGGGCGAAAGCCTTGCCGATGATTGATACGCAATCTATTGGTTTGTGGGGGGCAAGTCAAGCCGGATGGGTAATTCCTAAGATCGTAAGAGAAGTACCTGATCTCGCGTTCAGTATTCTTGTATCGCCTGCCGTGAACTGGATTTCTCAAGGTAAATACAATACAAGATTAGAAATGAAAAACGAAGGATTCTCGGAATATGAGATCCAAGCGAAAGAACACTATAACGCTCAAGTCTTACAACTACTTAACGAACGTGCCTCTTATGAAGATTACTTGCGAATTGCAAAATCCGAGAACTTGATTTCTAAGGAACGCTGGGGATTTATCGCCAAAAACTATCAGTCTGATGCCACCAAAGAACTTAGTTACTTCAATGCTCCTGTCCATCTAGTACTCGGCGGTCAAGATATCAATGTAGATATTGAGGAAACCGAACGTATTTACCGTGAAAAAATACCTGTTAGCTTGCTCTCTGTCTCTTATTTTCCCAACGCTGACCACTCTATGCTGTCAAAAAAGAATGCCGCATCCCCCTTAAGGACTTATTTAACAGCTGTCTTCTTTCCACGACAATTGGTGGATGATCAATATTTAAATGATCTTAGCCGATTTATTAAGACTCACTCTCAGTAACACTTTAACATCCCTCGCGTTCTGAGCCGCAAATGTTGCCGTTATTATAGGGCACGGACGGCAGTGAACCTAGTGCATCATCGTTAAAATATATTGCTTCTATTTCTGTGACACAGAATATGACACTCAAGGCCAAAGCATTCAAGGAGTTAATGACGGATTCTGCAACTACAAGCGCCACTTACGTAATTAATGTGGTAACACAAGTCGCCCAACCTGTTATAATACTCTTCGAGTGTATGCTTTAACGAATGGATGGAATTTCAACTACATGAACTTCAGATAATTTAAAATGGAGAACAACTTTTGGGTTAAAGCCCATTAGCCGTTCTCCTTTTTTATTGCTCAACACCGAATTCAAGTATCCGTAAACCGAGTGTCATTAACTCACATCCTCCCTTACATCCCTTATATACAGTGGTATATGGAGTATTGATTATAGCTGTACTTTTCAACGATAAAGTATAATCTCGGATGATCAAACATTAAGCTTTGGTCAAAAATCGGTCTATAAGGAGAGGTTTTAATCATTGAGAACACATCAACGTTTGTTAGCCATGCTAGTAACCTTCCTACTCTTGGTTTCATCTTTTCCACCATCCATGTTTGCAGAGGAGGTCACTGATCCTGACGATGGGATGATTAACATTCAAAGTAAATGGAATGGAAGCGTATTTGGTGACGTTGGAGGTCAGGACAAAATTACGTCGGCAAACTTTGGAATCAAAGAGAACGCAGGCGGATCAGTTACGCTTAGAAGCTCTAACGACAGAGGCAAAGTATCGGGCAGCACGGAAGGTATCGCTTATTATTTTCAAGAGATTGATCCGGGCGTTAATTTTGAATTAACAGCAACCGCTCATGTGGATAGTTGGACAGCGAATAACCAGGTATCCTTCGGCATCATGCTCCGCAGCAATGTGTGGAATAACCAATTCGGAGCGTACTCCGGAGATTACGTAGCAGTGGGTTCATTGGACCAAGAAATGAAAGCGTTTCACAAATTACAAAATGCCAGCTTACAGAAGCTTGGGTACGAATTCGATAACGTTAATCGGCCTACCCAGGGTGAAGAATATGAACTAAGCATCAAAAAGACAGGGAATTTGTATGTAGTAAAGATCGGGAATGAAACCAAAATGATTGAAAGCTTTGAAGGCTCTATTCAATATGCCGGTCTTTATACTGCTAGAAATACGACGGTGACGTTCCGTAACGTACACTTAAGTCAAGAAGGTCAAGTTGAGCTTGGGCCTTGGGAGTTTAGCGCCTTCGGGGGAAATACAAATCCCACTAAGAATCCTGAACCAGTGATAGAAGACCACTCTACAGTTACAATGACCACCTACGGAGGCAAAATCTCAAGCAGTGATGAAGGACTATCTTTTTACTACAAAGAGATTCCTAATGATGCTAACTTTGAATTGAAAGCCAAAGCTAATGTTACTTCATTTAATAGCAATAGCAGCGTCAGTACACCTAACCAGAAATCCTTCGGACTTATGTTGAGAGATTCGGTAGGAATAAATGGTGATTCTAACACGACAACTTCTAACTATACTGCTGTGGGTGCTTTGGATCAGGTGATGAAAGGTTTTTATAAAAAAACAACACAAGTAAAGCTCACCCCATTTAGCGGCAGCAATCCCCCCACTGCAGGTGAAGCCTATGATCTCAGCATTAAAAAATCGGGCACTACCTATCTGCTAAGCATCGGTGACCAAACCGAAATAGTGACATTGGACGATACGTTCAATGATACGATCTTCGCAGGGCTTTATGTAGCTAGGGACGCAACCGTAACCTTTAGCGAAATCGACATTAAGGTCGAGTCCAAAATCGTAACGAACTTAATGGCTGATACAAGTGCGATGTCCAAAACCTCCTATCTGGTTGGCGAATCACTGGATTTATCTGGACTGGTCGTTAAGGCCATCTTTTCTGATAACAGTGAAGCCGTTTTGTCTCCCACTGATTATATTGTTTCCGGATTTGATAGCAGTAAGGTTGGGGAGAATACAGTAACGATTAACTATAACGGCGCTTCAGTAACAATCACGCTTCAAATCGTTCCATTATCCATGACCTCATTAATGGTTAAGTATGATCCAGCGAAAACGGTCTACTATCCAGGGGATGCGTTCGATCCGGAAGGTCTTGTTGTTGTTGCTAATTATAATGATGGATTCTTAACGAAAGAACTGACTAGTGAACTCTATACACTCTCTATTAATGAGCAACCCGTATCGGATCTGTTGCCGTATCTGTTGTCACAGTCAGGCTCATATAAGGTTACGATTAGATCGACGGAGACTCCATTAATAACAACTGCCTTTAACATTGAAGTCATTGATGCAACTCTATCTACGTTGGAAATCAGAAATGAGCCAAAGCAAACGGTCTATTACATCGGTGATTCCATCAAATTAGAAGGGATTATCCTTTATGCTCATTATTCTGATGGAACTGAGCTTCGGCTAATAAACAATGAATACACCGTCTCTCCTCTGAACACCTTGACTCCTGGAGATAAAAAAATCACAGTCACCCATAAGGGATTAACAGCCTCTTTCCAAGTGAAGGTCAAAATGAAGAAGCTAGCAAGAATCGAAGTATCTAGTTATCCAAAAACGACCTATTACTTAAACGATACTTTTGATAGCAAGGGTTTGATCGTGTCTAAAGTGTATGACAATTCGGATAGAGAAGTTCTAAGTACCTTCACTCTCGACACCTCTCAATTCGATAATCAAAAGCCCGGCGTTTATGAAATTGGTATCATCCCCACAGATGCGTCCATTAAGCCGATTACGTATTCTGTTACTGTTAAGGAAAAGACGGAACCTGTATGGCGTAGCATTCAATTCGGTCAATCTACATCGACCACTAATAACCAGACGATTCTAAAAGATGATGGATCGGTAGAGATTATCGCACTGGAAGGCGGCGGAAAGGTCACCGAAGACCATGACGGTATTACCTTCTATTACACCGAACTAGATGCGTCAGAAGATAATTTCGTTCTGTCAGCGGATATTCAAGTGTTGGCTTATGCGAAAAATCCATATGACGGTCAAGAATCGTTCGGGATAATGGCACGAGACGCCATCGGCACATCAGGAAATTCTAGTGTATTTGCCTCTAACATTGCTGCTATAGGTGGTTACAGCGGTGGTACAAGAAATGATAATGGAACTCAGCTGTTTGTTCGAACCGGTGTGGAAAAGCCAGACGGAACTGGAAGTAAAGGCATTCAAACGATCATGCTCAAAAAAGAACGCCCTGCACCTAACAACACAGCCCCTGAAGCCCCATATCGTCTAACACTTGCTAAAACGAATAGCGGCTTTACTGGACAACTTAATAACGATCAGGAAGCTATACACTTTACGCCTGATATTCTTAACATACAAGATTCAAAGATGTATGTAGGGTTTTATGTGGCTCGTCTAGCTACAATCCATATCAGCAATATCCAATTAACAGTAACTTCAGCAGCAACGGATTCACCTAAAGTTGAACCTCCTACACCTCCGGTCACACCTAACATAGATATCCTTTCGCTGAGCAAGACTTCAGATCCGAATTACCAAATGATTGTACGTTCAAACGTCAACGGATCTGTGACACTGAAGCAAGGTTCTACGGTAATCGCGCAAGACAATAAAGCCGTAGCAGGCAAGCGTATTTCTATTCCAGCTACACTAGTGAATCAAGGAGATACGAACTTCAGCATTACTTTTTTACCAGATGACACGCAGTATTTGACCTCTTATAACAAGATAATTCGTAACTTTACAGTCATAATGAAAAGCTATGATCCCATGGGTGAAGATATTTATGTATCCCCAACCGGTACAAGTGCTGGTGATGGATCGATTGATCTCCCGCTTGATATCGATACCGCTATTGATTTCGTCAAGCCAGGTCAACACATTATCCTACTTGATGGTCGTTATGTGCGGAATTCATCACTCCATATTAAGAAGTACAATGATGGAGACGAGAATGCGAAGAAGTATTTGGAAGCTGCACCTGGAGCAAGACCCATTATCGATTTTGATAAAAAAACAGAAGGTGTTCTCTTGAGCGGGAACTATTGGCATGTGAAGGGACTTGATTTCACCCGCTCGGCCGGTAATACTAAGGGCTTTACAGTTGGAGGAAATTATAACATCGTTGAAAATAGCCGCTTTTATGCTAATGGAGACACTGGTTTACAAATCAGCCGTACAGATGGAACGGCTCAAGAAATAGCTGAATGGCCATCGTACAACTTAATTCTGAACAGTACTTCCTTTGATAACCGCGATCCATCTGACAATAATGCTGATGGCTTCGCTGCGAAATTGACTGCTGGCGTCGGAAATATTTTTAGAGGCTGTCTGGCACATAACAACATCGACGATGGATGGGATTTGTACACTAAGGCAGGCTCCGGTGCAATCGGTGCTGTATCGATTGAGAATAGTGCTGCATTCAATAACGGATTCTTAACAGATGGAACGATAGGCGCCGGTGACAAGAATGGATTTAAGCTGGGTGGTGAGGGCATTCACGTCACACATACCATCCGTGATTCTATCGCCTTCGGCAATGGAGCATATGGTTTTACAAGCAATAGTAATCCAGGTGTTATTGCCATAAACAACATCGGATTCAATAATGTACGTGGAAATATGAGCTTTACGACTTATGACCATATTACCGCAGACTTTAAGATCGATGGCTTCTTATCCTACCGGACGAATAACATTGCGAAAGACCAATATCCTTCCTCATTGGCGGCTGACAACAATTTCATGTATGATGGCGCAACCTCAGCCAATAAGTCTGGTCAACAGCTAACGGATGCAAATTTCGTAAGCTTAATTCCGGCAACATCCTATATGAGGGATTCAGAGGGCAATGTTATATGGGGTGACTTCTTGAAGTTCATTCCTTTTGGCGAGCAGGAGCCAAGCCCGACTCCTACATCGAGTCCGACTACTTCACCAAGTCCGACTACTACACCAAGTCCGACATCTTCACCGAGTCCTACTACTTCACCAAGTCCGACATCTTCACCGAGTCCGACATCTTCACCAAGTCCGACATCTTCACCAAGTCCGACATCTTCACCAAGTCCGACATCTTCACCAAGTCCGACATCTTCACCAAGTCCGACATCTTCACCAAGTCCGACATCTTCACCGAGCTCAGGCAGTTCTGGATTATCTACTCAGGATTCAGCCACAAGTGTACTTCTGTTGGACGGAAGTGTAAGGCTTGACCTGTCTCCTACTATTGATGCAGGGAAAGCTAGTGCTATATTAAATGAATCCACATTACAAAAAATGATTGAATTAGCTAAACCTAATTCATCCGGTCATAAAACAATTCGAATACAGCTTCTAAGTGATCCAGCATCTGACGTTAAGGAATATCAAGTAATCCTCCCTGCTTCCGCTTTTCGTGCAGGAACTTCCACCTTGCAGCTTGACCTCACTTCATCGTTAGCTACCATTATTTTACCGAATCGTATATTTCCAGAGAATATGCTGGATAACGTGAAGACGGTTACCCTGTTACTGAGAACCGTCGATGCTGCAGGGCAATTAAAAGGGAAGTTAGGAAATCGCTCACTTATCGAGTATGAGCTTCGCTTGGATGGAACAAAAGCTCAGATGAACAATTTACAGACAGCTATACAGATTGGGCTTCCTCATCCAGCAGTTGTCCCAGCATCGAACAATGCTTTTATTGTCGTGTGGAACGTTGATACGAACGGATTTATTCTACCTGTAATAGGTGAGTATTATGATGCAGTCAAGAAACAAGCTATGTTCTCGACCACGAATTCTTCCGGCCAGTTTGCGGCGGTCTACAATCACAAGACATTCAGTGATTTGTCTGATTCACATTGGGCGAAGTTCGTAGTAGAAGTACTAACATCTAAAGGCGTCATTACCGGAGTATCTGAACAAGAATTTAAACCTGATCAGGCAATTACACGCGCGGATTTCGTACTTTTATTAGTTAGAACTTTGGAACTAACCGCGGTAGACGGGATCGTCTTTTCAGATGTGTCTCCAAGTGATTATTTTTATGAGGGACTTATGACTGCTCAGAAACTAGGCATCGTTAATGGTCAAACCGATGGACGTTATCATCCTCATGAATCGATATCCAGACAAGAGATGTTTGTTATGGTGGTTAGAGCGCTTAAGACTGCAGGAAAGTTGAGTCCTGTTCCCGCTTCTTCATCACCACTAGTTGTCTTTACTGACCATAACCAAATTGCTGAATATGCGGCAGAGGATATAGCGGAACTGGTAGCAGCTGGTTTCGTTAAAGGAAATGGTCAACAGCAACTTACACCAACCGCTCCATCTTCACGTGCCGAAGCAGCTATGCTGATTTACAGAATTCTTATGCAAAAATAATAAACAAAAAAACAGAACCCCAAAACCATACTGTATGTGGTTTCGGGGTTCTTCTTCAGTTGTATACTCTGCTCGTTGTAGAACACACAACGTCTTTCCGAATGACACTTCACTTTATTCTAGCCATCTTGGTTTAGATACACTAGATTGTCTATTGACTTTACCCTTAGGGGAAGGTGCATAGTGGAAATGAACAAACCAACGAAATCAAAGCTTATATATCATTTAATATCGAAGAAAGGGAGATGAGATAGTTGCTGTCCATAGGTGAATTCTCGAAGATATGCGAAGTGTCAACTAAAACACTACGGTATTATGATGAAATTGGGCTAATTCATCCTGATGAGATTAACCCTGAGAACGGTTATAGGTATTACTCCATCAAACAACTAACAAAAATGCTCTTTATTAACCGTTTGAAATCTTATCAGTTCTCTTTGGAAGAGATCAAAGACATTCTGGAATGGGAGCAGGATCAATTTGAAGAAAAGCTATGTGCAGCCCTAAATCTCAAAAAAAGAGAAGTACAAGTGAAATTACGAGTTTACGAATACACCTTAAAGCAAATGAACAGTGATGTTTTAAATTTAGAGAAAGGGATATCTCTGATGTCCTACCTAAACAAGATAGAAGTACAGCTTGTTGAAACTAAGCCTATGAATATCCTTTATTTACGTCAGATATTGAGCAGTGATGATTACGCGCTTGGATATGGAAAGTATTTTAGCAAACTGTATGAAATCATTGCCACAGAAAAGCTGACCTTGCTTGGTACGCCAATAACAATTTATCACAGTGAGGAATATAATCCTGCCGGGAATGATACAGAGTTTGCCCTACCTATTGAGGAGATCGTAAAGGAAACAAGAGAATTACCTGATGGGCTGTGTGCGAAGTCGGTTTATAGAGGCCCCTATTCAGAATTGACATCCGTTTATGCGAAGCTTACAGAATGGATTGAAAACGAAGGTTACGAATTGATTAGCTCTCCCTATGAAATATACCTTAAGGACCCCACACAAACTGCAGATCCTGAGAATCTTGTTACTGAGGTGTATTTTCCTGTTAAGAAAAGATCGCAGTCACACTGATATTCATAAAAAATTTGAATATAAGGAGTTACCTAAATGCACAGAAACTACTGGCCTACGAAAGACTGGCACACTTCAGATTCGGCTGCCTTAGGGATGGATACAGAACAACTTTCAGAAATAGAAGCTAAGATTAAATCCGACTATAGTAATATAAACGGAATCGTAGTGGCGAGAAATGGATATATTGCCTATGAACAATACTATAATGGTTATGGTCCAGAAGATCTGCATCATGTGGCTTCTGTAACGAAAAGTATCATATCCGCCCTCATTGGTATTGCCATTGATGCAGGATATATCAAGCATGTTGAACAGAAAGTGCTGGATTTTTTCCCCGAATATGATCCTGGCGATGCTACTGCACAGCTGCAAAAACAAGAGATCACCATACGTCATTTGCTCACCATGACAGCACCCTATGCTTTCGAGGACTGGCATGAACCACTGGAACAAATGTGTAAATCGTCCGACTGGGTCAAATATACGCTGGATATCCTTGGCCGCCAAGGGAATGTTGGTGATTTTAAATATTCCACCGCAGGAGCTCACTTACTGTCAGCTATCATCACTCGTTGCACAGGAAAAAGTGCCCGTGAGTTCGCTAACGAGCAATTATTCAGTCGTATCGGAATGAAAGAAATTCCGGATTATGAGATGAAATCATTTGGGTTCGACGATTTGTTTGGGGTAAATGTGAAGGGCTGGGTGGAAGACCCACATCGTATCACCACTGGTGGATGGGGACTTACGTTGTCTCCACGCGATATGGCGCGTTTTGGTTTATTATTTTTGAACCGTGGAAAATGGGAGAATAATCAGATTATTTCGGAGACATGGATTGAGGAATCTATAGCGATGAACGCTAATCATTACGGTTATTTGTGGTGGCTACGCGAAGAAGACGGGGTTTACTCCTACTCAGCTTTAGGTGATGGTGGTAATGTCATTTGCTGCATTCCAGAAAAAAAACTTGTCGTAGCCATCACCTCAGAGTTCACACTTCAACCTCGTGACCGGTGGCCTCTGATTAAGGATTATATTATTCCGTCCGTATTAGTGTAAAAAAGCAGAAACATGCTGGTTGCCACTACGTTAACATCTAGAAGAGCAACCAGCTGACACTCTAAATTATTTTGCTTCAAGGAAAATGATCTCGCCTTCGTTGCTGCTTACATCAAAAAATCCTACTTTGTGTTTTATAGCCAACTCCCGCATCGCCGTATAAGCTTCCTCAGCAACGGAATAAGCGAAGGCTGCATAGATAACAGAGGAACCAAGCGAGTAATCAGTTAGCCGGTTATCCGTTCCGGCTTCCTCCATCGCCTCAAAAATCTCATCCTCAACATTCATATTAGGAAATTGCTCGGACAACTCACCATAAAAGCGTTGCAGCGCGTCCGATAAAACTGAAGGATCATTATAGGCATGGTCTTCTGACCATTTCACTTGCTGCTCGTACCAATCCATAAACCCCGCTCTTTCTTGCGGTGCCTTAGACGTCTCAAACGCCATCAAATCATAACTCATTAGCAATCCTCCTTCTAACCACTTCCTACAAACCAACCAAATTCTCGATTTCACTTCAAGTGGTAATTTTATGAAATGACTATTGTCTTGATTATATATTAAAAATCATCAGATCAATACTACAGAATGATGGTCCCTACCCACCCTTTAAATATCACGTGAGCTCCGGTGTATCTACAAAAGTAACCACGGACTCCAATACGCCATGTAGTTCAAACAAGATTAGTTCGTTTTCACCTTGGCGCAGGAGTGGAGCTGGTAAATACATCGTTTTTGTCGGACCTTTCTCCCAGTAGCGACCTAAATTAAAGCCATTTATAAAAGCTTGGCCTTTGGTCCATCCGTCCAGTCGCAAAAAAGTATCCTCTGGCTTATTGACTTGAAAGTTCCCCCGGTAGAAAGTGGGCTGCTGACGTTGTTCGCAATCTATCGGAGTGAATGATAATCCTTTAAGGTCGTTTAACGGTAATGAACGAATAGTCCAATCATGCAGGAATTGATAGCCGAGTCTAACGCCGCATGTGATACCTTTCGGATCACGAAGCAGCGGGCCATAATTTACGCGCCCCATATTCTCCACAAGGATGTCGATTTGCAGTCCCTCCGTTGGAACCTCTAATGGAATGCCTCTCGGATCCCAGCGTTCAACTGTACCTACAAAAGCACCGTTCGCAAATACAAGCGCACGATCGCGTACTTCTTGCAGAACGAGCTCCATTCCACTGCGCGGCCCACTGATCTTCGTAGAATATAAGATAAATCCATAATCCTGACCGAATTTCTCCATTGGCTCAGGACATGCTCTACGTTCAGGGTGAGACAATATGTCTAACTGAGTGAACAAAGGTACAGATTCTGTCATCAGCACTTTACCGTATGCTCGTGATTGAATTACGGGCGGTAATTCCAGTGGGGGCAACGCTACGTATTTCTCAATTATTTTTCGAGCTGCGTAGAATTTTGCAGTTGGCTTACCTGATTCGTCCAGTAACGTATCATAATCGTAGCTGGTTACGAGTGGTTCATATTTTTCAAAAAGATTTGCCCCGTTCATAAATCCAAAATTAGTCCCCCCATGGAACATATAAAAGTTTACAGAGGCACTTAAAGAAAGCATCTCGTCTAAAGCCTCCGCTACTTCAGACTCGGGGCGTGTATTATGCGGTTTCATCCAGTGGTCAAACCATCCATTCCAGAATTCCATACACATCAATGGCCCCGTAGGCTGATATTCACGTAGTTTAGCAAAGGCTTCCTTAGCCCGTGAACCGAAATTTACGGTGGCGAACACTCCGTCGATCATACCGCCTTGAAGCATATGGTCTTCAGCTCCATCCGATGTGAACAGCAGAACATCCATACCGCGGGCAATCATGCCTTCTTTTAGATAGTTCAGGTAAGTCTTGTCACTTCCAAAGCTTCCATATTCGTTTTCTACCTGAAGGGCGAGCACAGGTCCACCATTAGTGCTTAACAAAGGTCGCAGACGTGGAAGCAACTCATCGAAGTAGGCATCCACCTTAGCTAAATAGACCTTCTCATTACAACGCAGTTGTATGTTATCGTCCGCAAGTAACCAAGCTGGCAATCCACCGAATTCCCATTCCGCACAAATATAAGGACTTGGCCGCAAAATGACGTGCAAACCGAGCTCTCCGGCTAACTTAACGAAAGCTTCGATGTCAGCAAAGCCTACGAAATTGAAGCTCCCCTCCTCTGGTTCATGTAAATTCCAAGGAATATAAGTTTCAACAGTATTCAATCCGCAAGCTTTCAGCTTCAGCAAACGATCCTGCCAATATTCCGGAATGATCCGGAAATAATGAAGCGCACCAGAAAGCAGCCGGACGGGTTGTTCGTCTAATATAAAATGATCCCCTGATATGGATAACTTTCGCATAAAATTTCTCCTCCAACATTGAGATAGACTATTCAATTATAGGTAATAAAAACATCACTCCATATGGACGATTCTAATGAATTATTATGGAGAATTCATTGGTTGCTAGAGGCTTTTGTGATGCTATACACTATATTCATAGGAGGTTTTTACGGATGTCAAAGAGAACTCATATTTGGTTAATTACCACAGATCAAATGCGTGCGGATGCGCTTGGAATCGAAAATGCTTCCGTATTAACACCTGAGCTTGATAAGCTTGCTTCGGAAGGCACGCTCTTCACTGGAGCTTACTGTGCTAGTCCTGTTTGCACACCCTCACGATCCTCCATTTTTACAGGAAGGTACCCTCATGTTCACGGTGCTTGGAACATCGGTACCGCACTAAAAGAAGATGAACTTACTTTATGCGATCATCTCAAGCAAGCGAATTATAAAACCATCGGTGTAGGAAAGATGCATTTCCGTCCACAAATGAAAGGGGATTTTTCACAGGAGTATGAAGAGCCTGCTTATCGTGATCGCGGAAGAGCCTCCGATGGAACATACTATGGTTTTGATGAGCATCATATTACTGAAGACAATTGCATCGGTGAATACATAGAGTGGCTTAAGGAGCGCAATCCTGAAGTAGCTGAGCGTTTCAGCAAGGACCGTTACAAAGCCTCTGATGCTCAAAACGACGTGTGGGAGAGTGAAATTCCTCCAGAGCTGCATCAGACATACTGGATTGCTGAACGGAGCATCGAAGCTATCCTCTCCCACAAAACCGAGCAACCGCTATTCTTATGGTCCAGTTTCGTCGATCCACATCATCCCTTTGATCCTCCAAAGGCATACGCAGATATGTACGCGGACACAGACATCTCAATACGAACCAGAGAAGCTGATAATGTGCATCTTCGTCCTCAACATCTACTGCGTCAGGGTCAGGGTGGCTATTGGCCTGGCGGCGGTGAGGAGCATTCTCTTGATGAAGCGCTTATAAAACGGCTCACTCGAAATTATTATGCGATGATTACCTTCATTGATGAACAGATTGGACGAATTATAAAGGCTTGGCGTCAAAAAGAAATGTACGATGATGTAGTCGTCCTATTCACCAGCGACCATGGAGAGCTACTCGGCGACCACGGACTAATTTACAAGGGACCGTGGTTTTATGAAGGTCTAACGCGGATCCCGATGATCGTACGCGGTCCTGGAATTGTTTCCGGGCAACGGGTCCCTGCTTTGATGGAGCATGTGGATATTGTACCCACACTGCTTGAAGCCGCAGGTCTCAACTGTCCCTACGGAGTTCAAGGCTTGTCACAGATGGAGGTGCTGGCTGGAAGGAAGCCTCATGTCCGTAATTCTGCACTAACCGCTTATATTGCTCATGATCGAGGCATTAACGCTAAGTGTTTGCGTACAACACGTTATAAGCTGGTTATCTTTGCAGGAGAGACTTACGGTGAGTTATATGATTTGAAAGAGGATCCTCAAGAGAACTTCAATCGTTATGAAGATCCCGATTATAGTGAAATTCGCCTTTGGATGGTAGAATTGCTTGTTCATCGGATGATTCAGGATCAGGACCCTTTGCCAGAACGCCGGAGTAGCTGGTAAATCAAAACACATGCTAACACCCTTAATATTTCCGTAACAGGCGAAGGGCAACCTGAATGTTCAGGTTGCCCTTCGTTTAGATCATTTCCCTATTTCGCAAGCCTTTAGAATATGAGAAATCGGACGTCCGGCAATCAATTCACCGTTGTTTACAAACCCTTCCTCTCGTCCCTCCAGCTCGTGAATAAGCCGCTCTCTCCATTCACGTATACGCTCGAAATTATCGGTGTATCCGATTGCATTAACCTTCTCTGAGGGGTCGGTCACTAGATTGAAGAACTGCTCTTCCCCTGTCTGAGAATACCAAATGTATTTCTCTCTTCCGTCTGTTAAGAAGTGGTGGGACTTTTCACCATAGGCATGCTCCCCATGAATATAAGACCGCCACACTGTCTGATCTCCCCTACACAGTGGCATCACACTTTGCCCTTCAACTGTAACTGGGATTTGGATGCCAGCAACCTCAAGAAATGTTGGCATAATATCGCGAAGCTCTACAACGGAATCGAGCCGGGAACCTGCAAGAAGTCCCAGCGTTTCTCCCGGGTCATACAATAAGAAAGGAATCTTAGCACTCCCTTCATATGGAAGAGACTTACGGAAGTAATGGTGATCCCCCATCATCTCACCATGATCAGAAGTGAATAGAATCAAAGTTTCATTTAATACTCCATATTCCTGCAGCCCATTGATCAACCTCCCAATCTGGTCGTCAAGATGCGTAATAAGCGCATAATAGGCGGCACGGGCACGATCCAATCTGCGCTTTGGCAAATGAGTGAACGAAGATGTTGGATCCTTAGCTCTGTTTAAAGCTGCATTCTCGTCCACCCAATCTCCAACTGGAGGATCAGGAAATTCCAAGTCCTTGTACATATCTAGATAAGATTGCGGCGGATCCAAGGGGGAATGTGGACGAACGAAGGAGGACCATAGGAAAAATGGTTTTCCTGGGTCTCTTCTTCGTAAGAAGTCTAGCGACTCGGTTACGCACCAATTCGTTGGATGCATCGCTTCCGGCAAGTGCCAGGGGCGAGCAACTGTTGAGGCATTGCAATCAAGTCCTAAGTCCGTGATATCCGAATTGGCATTGGTTTGTCTTCGCAGCCATTGTAAATAATCATCCACTTGATCATAGTGTTCATCATATATGGCTTGGCTCTTGTCCCGATTGTAGTGAAGATATCCATCATGAAGCACTACATTATGGAATCCACATAGATTACGTGCAGGATATACATGCATCTTGCCAACACACTGCGTATGATAACCCGCTTGAGCAAGCTCTCCGGCAATCGTATGGGCGTAATTCCATTCAACCTTATCCTGATACCCCACCCGCCCATGTGATCTTTGGCCCATTCCTGTCATGATAGCAGCCCTCGCGGGAATACAACTCGGGGTAGCTGAGTAAGCGTGTTCAAATAATATCCCTCTTGATGCAAGAGAATCCAGGTTGGGTGTCTCAACGACGGGATGTCCCATGATGCTCAGGCAATCAAAACGCATCTGATCCACTGTGATAAGCAAAAGGTTAGGCCGCTTTGTGCCATTATGATGGTCCAGATTAGTGTCAATCATAACCTCACTCCTTTCTTATACTCCTGCGATGACGGACGGTGTTGCGATCGTATGCCACAAATTCGCACTTATCGCCCTTGGACCGTCATCGTCAACGAGACCGTCGAACGTCAGCAGCTCCTCTTCTAATTCAGCTATCTGTTCCACTTTCCCTTCAACATAACTATTAATTCGATGAATAGCCGTCCTAATCCTCTGAAGCATTCCTCCCATACGAAGATCAAAAACATCAAAACCAAAAACCTTATTTTCCAGCTCCCATTGTACCCGATAGTCATCCATAAATCGCCCGGTCAAATCTGATAGCTCTGGCAAAATTACATTGGCAAAGTGAGCTAATTCCTGTAAATTTCCCCGATGATAAGCATCGCGTATAGAAATCCCGATTTCACTCTTTATTTCTAGCAAGCGACACAAACTGGCTTGTACAGAGAATAAGGATTGCCAAGGCGAATTACGCGTGATCGCCTGTTCGAGCATTTCCGCACTTTGCTGATAATGCTTCGAATACACGTTAGGAACAACATGTCGATCAAACAAGCCACACAGCACATCTTGATAAAGCAAGTATTTAGCGGGATTAATGGAGCATCCCCCCGGTGCCGAATTTCCTGGAACCAAATTGGCCGCATCAAGCGCCATAAAGTCATCATAATTGCCTTGCACGCAGCTACTGAATCTTTCTTTGACATGGTTCTCCACGAAATGTCCTGTATAACACAGCTCGGCCCAAAGTTGAAGGGTAGGAAGAACCGAGAAAACCGAAGCCTCAGCGCCGTTATCTCCCCATGCAGTTATCAGCACTTCTTGAATTCCATGCTTAACACAGCTGTCATGTGCCAACAGACTGACTTGGCGACTGAATTCATTGTTCGGAGCGAACCCCATCCATTTCCACGCTCCACCTGCAAATCCGATATGATCATTCAGCTGCTTATGTTTGCGTAACATTCCGTCGTATTTCTCCTGCGTCTCCGAATAGTAATCCCAATAGATCAAGGTAGCATCTTCGGGGATCAGCTTAACAATATCAGGGCTGATTGGACTTTCAGCATCGTAATATTCCCCGGCACTGGCCAGACGGAAAAACATGTCACTCCACATCATAGTACGGAAACCATATTTTCTGGCGATTTCCATAACAGTGTTAAAGTGTTTTAACATAAGGGAGGATCGATCCTGGTACCCATGCTTATCAAGGTATTTACCAAGTCCCATCATATGAGCTTCATCCATCCCAATATTTATGCGGCGACTGCTTACATGAGCAGACATAAAAGCGAACATTCGATCAATTAACTCGTAAGTTCCGGGATCATCAATAAGGAGAATATCCTGGAAATCCACAAGCGGTGCATGCGCCTGCCATTTCAAAGCTTGGCCGAGATGGGCCAGCGTCTGAATACAGGGAACCAGCTCTATACCAAATAACGCGGCATACTGGTCCATCTCCCGAATCTGATCCCCTGTATATCGGCCTCTCAAATAACCGAAATAAGGGTGTCCCTCTAGTTCGTACGTGTCTTCCGTATACAATTGAACCGTTGAATATCCCATAAGTGCTAAACGCCGGATTAATTCCTTATATCCTTCATTATTAAGAACAGCATTTCGCGAACAGTCTACCATGAAGCCTAGCTGTTCATAAACCGGCGATTCATTAATTTCAACTCTTTCTCCTCGGCGTATGTTCTCGAGGAATCGGCTGAGCGCCCGGATCAATTGATGCTCCTTTTCATATTCAATGATAACCTGAACCTCATCGAAAGATATTCGAATCCCCTTACCTTGGTGCTTACAATTCACCGGAATCCCTGACGGTTCCATTCGGATTCCCAATATTCCAGCTACTTCTGAAACGGATAAAAGCTGTTTCTCATTTAACCCTGTCAAGTGAACGCTAAGGTTCATAGACTATCCCCTCCCAATCTTATAAGTATGCGATCAGTAGCGCCGCACATTCTTGGTTCTATACTAAGTCATTAAACGGAAGATCCGAGCTACTTCAGCCCGGATCTTCTCTATTAACTAATTATTCAATACCTTGTTCCTTAGCCTTCGCATTTACTTCCTCTATCATTTTATCAAGACCTTTAGCCTTATAATCGTTCACGATACTATTCCAGTAACTCTCCACCGGTTCTTTGGAAAGCATGATCTTGAGCAGATCATCATGGTCAAGCACAGTGAACTTATCCTTCGTCGGTGTGGACATATAAGTTAACCGAATGTCGTAATCCGGAACCTTCGTATTCTTCTGAATCCAATCAATATAATCGACAGCTTCTTTGCGGATTCCTTCGTTAGCAATTGTCGGGTTATCCATGGTGTAGCTGTCCGAAGTTTCATATGCCACCAAATTCTTTAGAAATCTGCTAGCTGGATACTTCTCATTTAAAGAACCCTTTTCAATGACAACTTTCTGCCCATTTTCAATCTTGTAATCCACGCCCTCGATACCATAAGTCAATAAGTCCTTGCCTTCCGGTGACAACACATAATCATAGAGTGCCATGATGCGATCCATCTTTTTATCGTCAACCGTATTGCTGAAATAACTTTCCGACCAGTATGTTTTAAAAATGGCATGTGAACGTTCACCATCAGGGCCAATAAGCGGCTTGAGTGCTTTCACGCTCTCCATGATATCCTTATCCGGATAAGCTGTTTTCCAACGTTTTTCATACATATCGCTATTTAAATTTATAAAACCGCCACCGCTCAGGAGAGCCGCTGCTTTGCCTGCTACGAAATTGTCATAAGACTCTGCAGGCTTGACAAGCGCGATATCTGGATCGATCAATCCTTTTTCGTACATATTCTTCATGTTTTGAAGCGCTGGCAGCGCATTTTTCGAAAATACAGCCGGGATAAACTTTCCGTCCTCTTTGATCCATTTAAAGTCACTGCCGCTTCCATCACTCGTGGCGACCGGGTTACCGTATAACCAGAAGAATCCGCCCAGCATCTTGGTAGTTGTCGTCGTAAGACCCGTAATATGTTTCCCTTCCGGATCCGACTTCACGATTGCCTCAAGCATGGCTTCAAACTCTTCCCATGTCTCTGGTTCTTTTGTAATTCCAGCTTTTTGAGCAAGATCCCATCGATAGAACACCATACGATCCAGTGCGCTCCAATCGACACTTGGGAACATCCGGCGAGGAACCGTATAATACTTTCCGTCTACACCCAACCCTTTAATATCCGGCGATTCGAAGTATTTTGCAAGGTTAGGATACTTAGAAAGGTCAGGAAGTGCTTTGACAACACCTTGTTCTACCCATTTGCGTTGATATTGCGTGCCGACGGCGTCGATTGCGAAGATATCAGGCAATTGGCCGGAAGCAGCCCACATTTGAATCTTCTGGGTATAGTCATCCCAAGTCATATTGACAGGCTTCAATGTAATATTGAATTTTTCCAATACTTGTTTGGCGATCGGGTCTTTTTCGATGTTAGCAATTTCAGCATCTGCATCCCAAAAACCAAGCGAAATCGTCATCGGATCCTTGTAAGGATTGTCAGTGGAATTAGAAGAATCCGTAGTCGCTTCACCGTTTGATCCCGCCTGCCCCTTGTCGTTATTGCCTCCACCGCAAGCCGTGAGCACCGAAGCTAATAAAGTTATACATAATGCCAGTGTCATCATTTTCTTTCTAAGCATGCTATAAACCTCCCTTTATACTATTTTAGGATAGAATCAATCTATTTAAAATCTTTCTTATCCTTTTATTGATCCAACCATAATGCCTTTATTAAAATGCTTCTGAAGGAACGGATAAACAACAATAATCGGAATACTCGAAACCACAATAGCTGCCATCTGAAGTGCAGGGGTGTAGACCTTCCCGGTCTGCTCTTGCTCAGCCATCGTCTGTGCCATTTGACTTAGCAAGGAATTCGAAGTGATAAGTGTCTCTCGTAAATAAATCTGGAGAGGAGCTTTTGAGGCGTCACTGATAAAGATCAACGCGTACCACCATTCATTCCATCTTTCCACGGCATAGAACAAAGCAAAGGTCGCCATAAATGGAGCAGAGATTGGAATAATGATTTTGTAAAGGATGTACAGATCATTTGCCCCATCCAGCTTAGCTGATTCTTCCAGACTTTCTGGAATCGTGTTGAAATAATTTTTCATAATGATTAGATAAAACGTATTGAGACCGGCGGGTATGATCATGACGAGTATATTGTTTACGAATCCTAAATCCTTTACGACTAGGTAAAAGGGGATTAAACCGCCATTGAAAAACATAGTGAACAAGATCAAGCTAAGCATTATGTTTCTTCCGGGCATTCCCCGCTTGGATAATGCGTATGCTCCTGCAACAGAGATCGTCATGCTGAACAACACGCCAACCACCGTTACGATGACTGAATTTAAAATTGAAGACCAAAACTTCATATCCTGTAGCAACAGCTTGTAGGCCGACAAGTCAAACGAAAGTGGAAAAATATAAAAGTCGCTTTTACTAATCGCTTCGAACCTTGCAACAGAGATAATAAGAACATTATAGAAGGGAAAAAATGTTACTAGTGCTAGAAGCCCCAGAACCACGAATGCGACGATATCGAAGACACTCCACTTTTTTCTCTTTTTAACCGTTGTGTCGGTCACTTGCTTCTCCCCTTTTCATGCAAATTAATACAGTCCTTCCTCGCCCATCTTCTTAGCGAACGTGTTGGCCGCCCATAAGAGAATCAGGCTGATAATGGACTTGACGACACCCACGGCGGTCATATAGCCAAAGTCGCTTCCTATCGTGAAGGAAGTCCGATAAATGTATGTATCGATCGTGTCGGCAACCGAATATACCGGTGAACTATACAGGTTAAAAATTTGCTCGAAGCTCGAACCTTGGGTTAGTAGTTGTCCAACTTGAAGGATTAGCAGGACTGCGACTGTACTCTTCAAGCCCGGCCATGCGATGTTAAGCAAACGGCGAAACCGGTTCGCTCCGTCCACTTCTGCCGCTTCAAACAACTCAGGATTAATCCCAGCAAGCGCCGCCAGGTAAATGATTGAATCCCAACCGATCTCTCGCCATACATGAGTGAGATACAGAACTGGCCTGAATGCACTTTCATCCACAAGCGGAGAATTCGGATCCCCGCCAAACAACATGATGATCTGGTTATAAATCCCGTCTTTGCTTAAAATATTGATGATAATCCCCGACAATACAACCCACGAAATAAAATGCGGGAACGTTAGGATCGTCTGAAAAAATCGCTTCATTTTGGTCCTGGAAAACTCATATAAAACAATCGCCAGGATAATGGGCATTGGAAAATGAATGATCAACTTCATCAAGCTGATAATGACCGTATTCCAAAATGCCCTGCGGAAATCGGGGTCGGTCAACAACGTTTGAAAATTCTCCAAGCCGATCCAGGGACTTCCCAGAATCCCCTTACTGTAATTAAATGACTTGAATGCTAACGTTACACCGTACATGGGAGCATAGCTGAAGAGGGCGTACCAGATTAACACCGGTAGAACCATGAGGTAAAAATACTTGTACTGTAAAATCGTTTTTCCTAAGCTCTGCTTAGGCGTACGAGTTTTTAAGCTTCGCTTAGGCGTACGAGCGGTTACAGAATCAGCCAATCTTCTCCCCACCTTTCTGTATGAGATTGTTTATGCGTGTAAGCGATTTATATGGTAAATTATATCGGGAGTGTAAATTCTCTTGTATAGAGAATACAACTCCGATCATGTGGATTTTTCACACTTTAGCGAGTGGCCTTCCGGTGACGCTTAATATCCGACATAGTGAGCGTAAGATAATCCATACCCCCCTTGGTCCACAATCGCTAGGATGAATTTAGGAGCACCATAGAGAAAGGGGGATTCACTTATGCGTTCAGTGATTATTGCAGATGATGAGAAGTGGATTGTAGAAGGAATTAAAGCAGGAGTGAATTGGAAGAAATACGGCTTTGAAGTGATCGACGATGCCGAAAACGGGCAAGAAGCCCTTCAATTAATTCAATCGCTTCGCCCCACCCTTGTTCTAACAGATATTAAGATGCCTGTAATGAATGGATTAGAGCTCATACAACGTGGCAAGGCTGTTGCGCCCGATACCATCTTTATCGTACTCAGCGGACATGCAGAGTTCGCTTATGCTCAGAAAGCGATGAATTATGGCACTTTCGGATACTGCCTGAAACCTTTTGAAATCGAAGAAATTGAAGGCATGCTTAACCGAATAGCCCAGCAACACGAATCGAAGGCAGTTAAAGAAAATCCTGTCCACGTCTTCGAACTGTATGAAGCGGTTTGTTCCGGAGATCTTGAACGGATTAGCTTATGGTTGGATGAGAAGAGAATACCTTTGTCAATCGATACGCCTCATATCCCTATTGTTATCCAAGGATTAAGTTCACCAGTAGAAGTCGGGCAGTTCTCTTCCCTGGTCTTCCCGATGAGCCGCCGTCGGTATGGCTATTTGTTAGAAGAGGGCCAATACGAAGTTTTCCTCCGGGGTCTTGAACAAACTGAGGTTGTACAAGAGTGCGGAGTCGGGATCGGTCCTCCTATTTCGGATATACACCAATTGGATGCGGCTTTAGAATCCGCTTCTCACGCTGCATTCAGTATGTTCGCGACGGGAATGCCTGGATGTTATCATGTGAATCAGCAACAAGAATGGCTGATCGACGAGAAGCTTAAAGAGATTTCCCGGATTATTCATAGTAAAGACCGGCTCGGATTTATAGCAGCCATGGAATCGATAAAGAAGTTATTCAAAGAGGGAACGTTCACCATTAAAGAAGCCTATTTGCTCTACACCTCGATCCTGTACTTATTTCCTCGGGAAGGGACTCGGGTTAACGGTCGTTTTTTTGAGGGGTATGAACAGCTCTATTATCGCTACGGCACGGCTGAAGCCATGATCGATGATCTGATTCTTATGACGCTTGATATTTTTATGAACAGAAACGAAACTGATATTTCACGAATTTCCAATAGCAAAGTCAAAGAAATTATGTTATATATCCGCAACCATTTTAATCAAGAAATTTCCATCCAGCATTTAGCCAATCAGTTTTTTTTAAGTCCAAATTACTTATGCCAATTATTCAAAAAAGAGGTCGGCGAGACCATCATCGAACATATTAGTCGTTTACGGATTGAATACGCTTGTAAAATGCTGGTTGAAACCGATCTTTCCATATACCAAATCGGTGAGAAATGCGGTTTCCAGGATTATTTCTACTTCACACGGATTTTTAAGCGGCATATCAAAATGACACCAACGCAATATAGGGAAGAAAACAATGAAGACATTTAAGCGACTCTCCATCCGTACTCAGGTTCTGTTATTCGGGCTGTTTATCGTTGCCATTATCCCAATCATCGTCTCAAAGGTTTATCAATTATCAAGCGAGACTATCATCAATCAGAATACGCAATATAATACAGAACTAGTTTCCCTCCTTAAGCAACGGATTTCTGCCAACTATGCCAACGTTTCATCTATGATGATGAATGTAGGGTACGACTCCACCGTCCAAAAGTTTCTCGTTGAGAATGATAAGCTCCGGGAGTACGACCTCTCACAAAAGGTAGAGGGACTATTGAGTATCGCCCGAAATATGAATACGGATATCCTGGATATTATTGTTATCGGACCCTCAAACACTCGTATTTCATTAGCGGGAAGAACGAAATATGCTGTTGATCTTATGAAGACTGCCGGGGAGGATGGAATCGTACATTATCGCGGATACAGTCCTCCTGACAAGGTTATCGACAAGAGAAAGTTACTATTCGGGATGAACATCTTCGCTTCAGGTGACACGTCTTTATATGGAGAAAAAATCGGCTATATCGCAGTTATTGTAGATATGAAAGCCATTCAAACAGAAATTTCAGAGTACCCTCGTTTGGTTGGAACCAGTTTTTTTATGATGGATGATAAAGGGATGATCTACTCTAATAGTGATGAGCCGGAAGATATGCTCCAGCAGTTTCAAAATCGGGCAACGGGAAGTGACGGAGAGTCCATCGTAGAAACAGTCAACGGAAAAAAATATGCTATTCAATCCTTTCGCCTGCCTGAGATCTCTGGAAAAATCATTACCGCCGTTCCTGTCCATAATTTAATGAAGGAACTGGAGAAATTAAAGAAGGTCAGCTACGCTTTTCTGGCATTAATCTTGTTGGTCGTTTCTATTCCCTACTCTGTGCTCATGATGAATCTCTTAAGACCATTATCTAGGCTTATGCGTTATATGAATCAATTAAAGGGCGGAAGTCTGGGAATATTAAACAATAAGGTGGATTTAAAGGGCTACGCTGAGATTGAAATCATCTCTAGACAGTTCAACGATATGACAACACGGATTCATGATTTGACGGACCAATTAATCGATGCGTCCACTCAGCTTTACCAGACTGATCTGGAAAAGCAACGAGCCGAATACTCGTATTTGCAAAGTCAAATTAATCCCCATTTCTTAAGCAATACTTTAGATACAATCAAAGGCGTTGCAATCGTAAAAGGAAATCGGGATATCTTCGAGATGACTACCGCCCTAAGCACAATGCTCAAGTACAGTATCAAAGGTAAAGCGGAGGTAACTCTTGGAGAGGAACTGAAGATCGCAGAATCTTGTGTAAGGATATATCAAGGCCGTTTCCCGGACAAATTCACATACAAGCTGTTCTGTCCACAGGAATGGTTACATATTCCCGTACCAAAAATGATCCTTCAACCCATTGTCGAAAATGCACTTGGTCATGGGCTTGAGGCTCAAGGTCAGGGCATCTTGCTGATCACAGTAGAGAAAAGTGCAGCGGGACTGCTTGAAATCGCTGTAGAAGATAATGGTGTAGGCATCGACCCTGCAAGATTGGAACAACTAACCGAGTTGCTGGCTGGTAAGAACATAGAATCCGGTGATCATATCGGGCTCCTAAACGTCAACAACCGTCTAAATCTAAAGTACGGTGATCCTTGTGGAGTTCTGCTGTTCAGTAAGGCAGGCAGTGGGACGAAGACCGTTTTGAGGCTTCCCGGATCTTTGATAGATCAACAAGAAGCCAGAACATAAAAATGGAGGTTGCCCCTTGATGGGCGACCTCCATTTTTATGTCTTTAGTTCGCTGCTTTCACTAGGTCATCTCTAAGCATCCTGTGAAGATAAGTTCACATACTCTTTCGCATGATAGGGTCCGCCTTCCTTAAGTACCGTCCATAATGGATCTATATCACAATCCATGGAACCCATCATGTTGTCATGCCATTCATTCAATAGATAGACGGCATTCATACAGATGTCTTTACGCACTTCAGCAAGATTATGTTGTTCGTAAGGATCGTCCTTCAAATCAAACAACATTTCTTTCGGGAATCCATGGTGTCCGTCATGATAGGTTCGTATATATAACCAATCCGCAAATCGGACGCTGCGTTGGCACACATGCGCACATTGTGAGATTACGAGATAGTCACGCCCTCCCAAATGTCCCTCCAGAATGGCACCTGCATAACTTTCTCCATCCCATGAAGGAGCCTCTTTCAATTTCAAAAGGCTTGCTAATGTGGGTCCAAGATCAAGGTGATAATGTAGCCCATCCTCCACGATTCCCTTCTTGCCCCCTGGCCAGCGAACTATCATCGGAATGCGGCAAGTCGCCTGATCTGCCGTGCCGTGCTCAGAGTAAATCCCTAACTCACCCAGGCTCTCACCGTGATCCGCAGAGATTATGATAGCCGTATCTTCCATCACGCCAAGTGCTCTCAGCTTGGAGAAGACTTTTCCGAGATGCTCATCCAGATACTTGACTCCAGCATCATAGTTGTCGAAGATAACACGGAGGTCCTCATGATTCACTATTTCCTGATTATGCCTGAAATGCTGATAATAATGCGATTTAGCGAGCGCATTCATATCTTCTATACTGTGCTGCCCTTTCTTATTTCGGTGAAGCTCAAACACATCTTCAGTGATCCAATCGGGTAAGGGCTCCTTCTCAAACGGATTACCGTAGCTCTCAGGTGTACGATAAGGCGTATGAGGATCCCAGAAATTCAGGTGCAGAAACCAATTTTCGGACTCCCCGTTATCCTCAAGCCATTTAAGTGCCACTGGAAGCACCTGCTCTGCCGTCTCATGCCCCCTTCCACCAACATTGAACACTTCTTGAAATCCGGCATTAAAGGTCCAGGCCGAGTGTCGTTCGGCGAAGGTGCTGATCGATGTGGTTTTCATGGCCGCTTGCCTTAATATAGCGGGAATACTCTCCATTCCTAGTCGATCATTGAATTCACGTTTGGGCCCTTCTCTACGCATATCAGCAGCGGTTCCCCCATGTCCTACAATTCCATTATGAATGCCAAATCTCCCTGACATTAAAGCGGAACGAGACGGCAGACACGGAGCATCTGAACAATAATAGTTGGTAAAGGTAACCCCTTCTTTAGCGATTAAATCGATATTCGGGGAGGTATTCCGAGGATAGCCATAACATCCCAGATGGTCCGGGCGAAGCGAATCCAAATCCAAATATAAGATTCTCATGAGGTATTTTCCCTACCTTTCCTGTTGCTCGAATGATTACGTTCGATTCGGGCAGCTTAGAATGATCTGCTCATGCTTATAAGAGTAAATGAATATGGAACACTCCGCTATGGAGTGGCGATGTTTGTTTTTGTAAATTCGATACTTTTTCGGTGCTCAGCCGGACCCTTGCCGTATTCGCCACGAAATACCTTGCTGAAGTACGAGGCATCATAATAACCACATCTTTGGGAGATATGCTCGATGGTATAATCTGTATATTCCAACATTTGTTTAGCTTGCTGCAGCCTTAATTTTCGAAGCATTTGCATAGGTGTCAGTTTATATATTTTCTGAAATGCCCGGCTAAAATAAACCGGATTCATATGATAGAGCTTGGAAAGCTCCTCTCTACTAATCTCTTGATCAAGTCTCTCCTCCATATATTGCAACGCCTCGTTAAAGCGGTCCGTGACATAGGGGTCTCGAGATGAGCGGCGCCCGCCAAGCTTGGTGCTCTCCATAACTTCATAAAGGAGAAAAAATGCCAATGAACCGACCTGAACATTTCTGAAATCATCTTCCTCCTGCAGCCACAGGCTTCGCAGCTCGTCAAACCTTCGCTCATATTCGCTTCGATCCCGGACCCGAATCACCTTGCCTAGAGGGAATAACTTAAAGAAATCATCTCCGTCTTTAACTTTAGCGTTAATATTAAACAGATAATGTACACCATCCGTTTTGGAGATCACATTAAAAGGTTCATTAGGACGGTGGATCATCACGTCTCCGGCAGAAGCAACATAATCACCCTCGGAGGATGTCGTCAATACCTCACCTTTTTGGATATAAGAGACGGTATAACAAGACTGGACGTAATCGAATAAGGCCCGCTTCTGATATTGAATTTTTATGACGTCCAGCACGGTGATCTCAAACTGACTATGAATGATAGAGGACAAAGAAGTTCCTCCTTCTAATGTAGTAGTCTTTATGTTTTCTCAGCCTGTAAAATCAGCCGCACATCGAAAGCCAATATTCCCTGCTGAGCTGTCTGGTGTATTTTTGCTTCTGGCTGCCACCCGATAACGGTTACAATAAGATTTATGGCACAAATACGATCCTCCTCGCATCGACCTTGCTACACCGCTTACCGGGCCTCTCGGATTCACAGATTCGGAAGACAAATGATAGTCCGGCGTAAACCAATCCTCACACCATTCCCACGCATTTCCTGACATATTAAAAAGGCCATATCCGTTAGGTTGATAGGACTTCACCGGTGCCGTACCTGCATAACCGTCGCTGGCATGATTTTTATCGGGGAACTTTCCTTGCCAAATATTGCAGCGATGCTCTCCACCCGGTTTTAATTCGTCACCCCAAGGATAACGTTTCTGAACCAGACCTCCTCTTGCGGCATACTCCCACTCCGCTTCCGTAGGAAGACGTTTGCTGGCCCAGCGACAATACGCATCCGCATCATTCCATGATATATGAATTGCAGGATGATCAAGGCGTTCGTCTACATGCGAATCCGGGCCTTCTGGATGGCTCCAATCCGCTCCGTCTACCACCCACCACCAGGGGGTTTGAGTGGCCACTTGGGTTACCTTTTCCCCTGTCTCTTTGGAAACAAAAGAATGAAACACGTAAGACCATCCAAAACGTTCCGCATCTGTAACGTAGTTTGTTTCCTTGATAAATAAAGCAAACTGTTTATTCGTAACTGCCGTAGCATTGATCAAAAAGGTAGATAAGGTAACATTCCTTGCTGGCCCTTCTCCATCTGCCGGAAAACCTTCTTTGTCATCCGTCCCCATAAGAAAAGTACCTCCTGGAATAAGGATCATGTCCGATAAATCTTTATCCTCTTCTAGTCCTTGGACCGTTGTGTACTCCTTACAAATATCGACGGACCCTTGTTTCTCAATTTGATTTCTACTAGCTGAACAGCAAGCCCGTATATTCTCTGACATGTACTTACCTCCAATCTGGGATCGTTCCGGCTCTATCTAAAAAAAGACTACACCAACAATACCAGAGGCAACAATAATGGTGAGCGGATGCAGCTTATATTTCATTAAACCATAAAGTGCAGCGAATACAATGATCAACGTACCAATGGTCTGCCAACTAATAAAAGCATGTTCCACGCTATTTAAGCCAAACCGAATCGCAGCATAAGCAATCAAGCCTGTAATCACTGGACGTAAACCATAGAATAACGTTTTAATCCATTGACTGTCTCTCACCCGATAAAAGAAGATGGAAACAACAATGATGATGATTAATGAAGGTAGAACCATGCCTAATGTGGACACAATCGCTCCTTCAATTCCAGCTACACGATATCCAATCAAGGTGGCACTGTTAGTTGCAACAGGGCCTGGTGACATCCCTGCGATGGAAACTACCTCTTGAAATTCCCTTTCGGATAACCAGCCACCAGCCATAGCTTCATGCTGAATCATCGGAATGATGGCGTACCCTCCACCAAAGGAGAGCAGTCCAATTTTAATAAAAATAAAAAATAAATTCCAAATCACATCGCATCCCCCTAGATGTAATACTCCGGATAATTCGACTCTTCATCAGAATCATTCAAGGACTCCTTCTCCGTCCGAACCTGCAGCCCTAAGAGCTGTTTGATTGGTAAATAGACAAACCCGATAACTAATCCAATTGCGATCACGTAAATGGGATTGATTCCGAAAACTAATAAAACGACCGGTATAACTATCGCTGTAACAGCTGTAGTCTTGTCAAATATAGCGTTCTTGGCCATTCGATATGCAGCTACTAGGATCAAGGCAATAACAGCACCATGAATCCCCTTCATAGCGGCAATAACTTTTGGTTGATCGGCCAGTTGTGAGTATACAGCACTAAGCAAACAAACAATGATAAAGGTTGGAATCGTAATCCCTGCGATTGCAGCAATTGCACCTTTCACACCAGCAAGACGATAACCAATGAATGCCGCTGCATTTACACCTACACCACCTGGCGCAGCGCCAGCTAGAGATAGAATTTCATCCATCTCCTCTTCACCCAACCATTTCCGTTTAGCGGAAATTTCCCGTTCGATCATGGGGATCATTGCATAACCGCCCCCAAAAGTTACGGGACCGATTCGAACAAATACCCAAAACAACTGGAACAGTAAACTTACCCTGAGGTCTGTATTCGTCATCACATTTGCTTTTATAGTTGTTCTCATGAACTCCACCCTTATATATTCTGTAGTAATTTCATTATAACACTTTTTCCCAAAATGGAATTAAGTTTTTTGAACGGAAAAATACAATCTATGGTTTATGAGTTATACTATATTAATGTTAATAAATACAAACTTTATTAAAAACGATCTTACTAGTTCATCCTATATATAGCTTGGAGGTATATCGTGGAAAAGCGCTCGACACACATTCCATCCCCAAAGAAACTCCTATATGACCAAATCGCCGAACAAGGTACTGTTTCCAAGTTGGACCTTCTACAAACATTTTCACTGACCAAAAGCACAATGACTCGAATATTGGATGAAATGACGGAGGAAGGCTTGCTGATAGAATGCGGATTTGGGGAATCTAGCGGAGGAAGAAGACCTATTTTATACCAGATCAATCCTTCCTACGGTTACATCATCGGTTTAGAGATTTCCAGATTGTATTCTTCCCTTGGTTTATTTGATATGCAAATGAACCCAAAATCAATTGTTCATTGGAGAATGGATCAGGCATTCACACCTGAAAGATTTTTGGATCATGTAAGTAATCAAATACGCGCTTTCCTCAGGGATCATCAGTTAGTGGACAGTCAAATCATAGGGATAGGAGTAGGGGCTGTGGGGCCACTTGACCGCGAAAATGGCTTGATCCTAAAACCGCTACACTTCCCTTCTCCAGGCTGGAACAATCTTCCGATTTGCAAGCTGGTAAAGGAACGGACAGGCTTCAAAGCTTTCTTGGACAACGGTGCCAATTCCGCACTGCTTGGGGAACGATGGTCAATTCGTCATACTAATATTCAACATATGCTTTATGTACATGCTGGAGCAGGACTCCGCTATGCGATGATGTCGCATGGAAGTATTGTTCATGGCACGATGGATATGGAAGATGCAATTGGTCAAATGATCATTCAGACTGACGGCCCCCGATTAAATAATGATGGGAACTACGGAGCTCTGGAAGCATTTGTATCCGTCCAGGCACTGGAACAAAGTGCACGCTCGGAGGCGAGCATGGACAATGACCTGATCCTCCAAAGTTATAAAGTTTCGCCAGAGAAGCTGACTTATGATGTTCTTGTACAAGCCTTTAGAGACGGTAATCCACACGCACGCGAATTATTTACGCAAGCCGCCATTCACTTCGGTATTGGCCTCGCTAATGTCATCAATTTATTTCATCCTGAGACCATCATTCTAGGTGGTGCGCTCATCCACTCTCACGATTTGTTCTTCCAAACGGCAGTGGAGGTAGCCCAGAGAAACACTTATCGTTATCCTGAATACCAACCTCAATTTTCTTTAGGTACATTAAAAGAAGAAGCTGTGGTGACCGGTGCGGCTATAATGGTGAGAAATCACATGGTTCTCTAGCAACATAAAAGGCCGTCCCACAACCATTTGCATGATTGTTGGGATGGCCTTTTTGAATCTGACCTATAATGGCTGACAGCAATTTTTGAATTTTTTCCCGCTTCCGCAGAGACATGGTTCATTTCGACCCGGAAGTGATTTTGCATTTTTCCTGAACTCCATCAGCTGCTCCGATCTAAGTCGGTTCGCAAGCATCATCATGCGTTCATAAGTATGTGAATAGAACATTTTGTAGCTGTGGCAAAAATAATCAACCTCATTACGATCCTTAACATCAAGCCAATTTCGGTTGCGCGGGCATCCCCCATTGCAAAAGCTAAGGTACTCACACTTATGACATGATTCTTTCATATCGGGCTTCATTAACAAAAAGTCATCATATACTGGGCTGGCAAGCAGCACTTCTAGATCGGTTTGGCTGATATTTCCTAACCTGTGCTCTTCATCGATAAAGAAATCGCAAGGGTAGGCATCCCCGTTCGTTTCAAGTACCATCATCTTCGGACAACATGAGTTGTGAACGCATAACTCCGGCTCACGATTCATGAGTACAAGAAGCATATTCTCGAAAATGCGAATGGGAAGCTCTGGATACCCCTCGTTGTACCACAAGTCAAATGTACGGCATAAAAACACTCCGTATTGTTCAGGTGTAATTCGGAAGCGTCCATGCATATCACTATTTTGTGAAACAAAATCCATGCAAGGGATAAACTGAATATAAGGAAATTTATGTTCTTGGTAAAATGACATCAACTCATCTGGTCTCGTCACGTTATCCTCATGAATCACCGTCAAAATGCTATACTCCACACCCTCATTCTGTAAATGACGAATTCCACGCATAACTAAATCATAACTTCCTTTTCCCGATCCCGTTATACGATGAGAATCATGAATAGGCTCAGGACCGTCCAGACTTATCCCGACCAAAAAGTTATACCGTTTAAAAAATTTCGCCCATTTCTCATTAATAAGCGTTCCGTTGGTCTGCAGCGCATTACTTATCATCGTATGAGGTGGAGCGTACTTCGCCTGCAGTGAAATCACTTGTTCAAAATACGGAAGTCCGGCTAATAGCGGCTCCCCTCCCTGCCAAGAGAAAGTCGCTATCCCTGAAGATCTACTCATGTACTGAGCGATAAACCGCTCTAAAAGATTCGTATCCATCACTCGGATCGGTTGATGAGGATGTCCTCCTGCTGTGCTGTAATAGCAATAATCACAGGCTAAATTACAATCCTCTGAGACGGTTTTCCACATGACATGAAGCGTCTCAGGCTTCGAGGTCTGTATGTATGTTGTCATACGATTTTGCCACTCCTATGTATTTTTTTGTTAAAGCGCTTACTTATTGCTTCAATTAAATCATAGGTACGTATGTCAACGATGAGCAAAACATCATAGTTTGTCGAATATCCGGAGATAAAAAAACTGCACTCCCTATTGTCTGTTGAGACAAAGTAATGGAGGTGCAGTTTCTTTGAGGATCAGTCTAACGGTAGTTAGACACTACGTCTTATTAATTACGAACGTATTCCTTATTTGCTGTTTCCAACATTGATTTCCAATCCGCAAACTTCGTCTCCCTCACCACATGACGATCAAAAAGTTCATCAGGTATGTCATCAACATCTTCTTCTGAGTTTACTTGAAAGTTCCCTTTGATTAGAAACTCATCGAAGCTCTTGCAATTGGAATACTTACTCATAAACGCTTCATTAAACAACTTCTCAAAAGAGATGTGATTGGGATCTTCTTGATTCATTTTCTGTCCTTGTAGCTCATTCATCAATTCTTCCATGGTCATTGGTTTTTGTCTTCTCAAATTACCACTCCTAATTTTCCAATATGGTTTCAGACTATCATGTTAATCCATAAATCACACGAATCCTAAGCTTAACATAATTTTCACTATTTTACCTTTCGATTTTCAATTTAATACGTCGAAAAAAAGTCTCTAATCACAGAATGAGAATATCAATCCTAACAAAAAGCCTCCCTTATACATATAAGGAAGGCTTTTTCGCACTATTTCCTCTAGGACAATTTCACCAAGCTGTAGTTTTTCTTCCCTTTACGGATAATGATAAACCGGCCACCGATAGCTTCGCTAGCTGTAACTTCAAGTCCAACATCGCTAACTTTCTCACCATTCATGGAGATTGCTCCTTTGGTGATATCCTCACGCGCTTGACGCTTGGATGGCTCAATACCGAGATCAACTAGCCATTCCACGATATTCTTGGATTCCAAAGTCGTTTCGTAAGTCGGCATTTCCTTGAAGCCTTGCTCGATCTCATCAGCAGTTAGGGACTTGATATCTCCACTGAACAAAGCAGCAGTAATGCGTTTAGCTTGCTCTAGTAATTCTTCACCATGCACGAATCTTGTCATTTCTTCGGCAAGTGTTTTTTGCGCTTCACGTTTATGAGGTTCGGTCTGTACTTTTTCCGCAAGCGCATCAATTTGCTCTTTAGACAGGAATGTAAAGTACTTCAAGTATTTCACAACATCACGGTCATCAGTGTTCGCCCAGAACTGGTAGAACTCAAATGCTGTCGTTTTGTTCGGATCCAGCCAAATGGCTCCCCCAGCTGATTTACCGAATTTCGTACCATCGGCTTTCAACATCAGTGGGATAGTAAGTCCAAATGCTACAGCCTCAGAGCCTTCTTTTCTACGGATTAAATCCAGACCGCTTGTAATGTTCCCCCACTGATCCGAGCCACCAATTTGCAGCTGCACATCTTCATGTTTGTATAGATGCAGGTAATCTAGAGATTGCAGGATTTGGTAGGAGAATTCCGTAAAGGAAATTCCGCTGTCCAATCTGCTCGCTACAACATCTTTAGCAAGCATGGAATTGATGCTGAAGTTCTTCCCGTAGTCACGCAAAAATTCGATAACATTGATTTTATGCGTCCAATCGTAGTTGTTGACCATGCGGATTTGATTGTCGCCATCGGTCACGAACAGTTTTTTCATCTGAGCAGTAAGTGCATCAACATTCGCTTGCACTTGCTCCAATGTTTGCAAAGAGCGCTCGGACTGGCGTCCACTTGGATCACCGATCGTACCAGTAGCACCACCAATTAGAATTACTGGGCGGTGTCCCGCAAGTTGGAATCTCTTGAGTACCATGAACGGAATCAAGTGGCCAATATGCATACTGTCACCCGTTGGATCTACACCGCAGTACACCGAAACGGATTTCTGATTGGTCAATTCTTTAAGCCCTTCGGCATCGGTTTGTTGATTGATGGCATCGCGCCATTCTAGTTCGTCGATAATATTCATTGCCTAACACCCCTTAAATTAGTAGATAACCTATTGATGAAGTGAAACATATAAATCCTTATATTTAAAAAACAAAAAATCGCCCCTTGTCTATTGTAGACATAGGGACGATTGAATAACCGTGTTACCACCCAGATTGCATCAATGAAACATTAAGCTAAAGCACAGCATTGATGCCACTCGTGACGAGATATCGTTCGCCATTCCGCTCGGGGTTAGCCGAGATACTCCAAAGTGTAATTCGTACTCTTAGTGTGTACCGGGTTTCATCGACCCCCGGCTTTCTGGAACAGGGACTAAGTTACTACTGGGCTTCTTCAACGTATATCGTTTATAAGATTACAGCCAGTATAGAGAAATAATTCTTCAATGTCAACTATCTTAAGCTGAGAATCCTAAGACACACTCCTGCTGTGATGCACTACTAGGCATTTCCATCTTTTTTCTGTTACAATTACGGAAAAAGAGGTGAACGAATCCGCATGCTTGATCCTATCGATAATCATATTTTGCAGCGGCTGGCCCAAAACAGCAGAATATCCTATACTGATCTGGCTAAAGAAGTTAATTTATCCAGTGTAGCGGTAAAAGACCGTATTGATCGGCTCGTCAACCAAGGAATCATTGAGCAATTTTCTATTGTCATTAGCGCGGAGAAGCTTGGCAAGAAAATTTCCGCTTATCTGGAACTTGAAGTAGAGCCTGCTCATTTAAATCATATTGTCGAAGTCCTGAAAGAAAACGAACGCGTTGCAGTACTTTATGAAATGACTGGTCCTTGCATTCTTCACATCCATATTCTGGTTGAGAATCTTGAAGAGATGGAACGGTTTATGCATGAATCAATCTACTGTCTGGATGGTCTAGTACGTGTAGAAAACCAAATTTTATTAAAGCGCCACAAAAATCAGGATGGTCTAAATATATAAAAAAAGAACCGGCTAAATAAGACGGTTCTTTTTCTTAAATGGATACTGAAGGATATAATCGAATAATTGCTAATTAATTCACTCTACTCTGTTTTAGATAGCTTAGCTTTATAAAAATTCGCAAAATATTCGCTGACCTCAATCTTCTCTTTTACAACTTCTATTGGAGCAACGAGCTTAACGATTTCACCATTGTACACTCCTGTCGTCGCCCCGACTTTCATCTCAAGCACATTGTTATTGTAGCTTATAGTAACTGTCTGAGTAGCCGGTTTCCAACTCACCTTCGCAGCAAAACCTTCAAAGCTGCTACGTAATCCCACAGCCTTACGCTCCGAATCACCGAATTGACCTTTATCGATCAAAGCATGCACTCCCCAGTTTCCATCCACTACTTGTGTGATTCCGAAATCCGTTGACACAGACATCAGGGAGTACGCTTCATCCTCGCTCAAATTCATTCCGTCCATTAAAAAATCTTTTGTTTTATGAGCAGCATCTTTCATCGCTTTGTCGATGGATGAGTTTTTGAAGATATCTTTTTGTGCACTAGCTCCAAGTGCCTCCAAATAATTCGCGTAACTGAACCCATGTACGACCCATTCATTCTCGTTCTCTAGTAATGGGAAACTTAATCCATTCAGTTTTTTGTTAAGCGTCGCTTTTTTATGAAGAACGACTTGAATATCACCCGTCACGGATGTCTCGATAGCAGTTCCGTTAATTTCGGCATCCCCTTGCCCCGCATGCGGATCACCAATCGACAGTAGCGCCCCTGGTACAGATACAGGATAATACATCGTTGCACCTTCAGTAATACGCCAATCATCTACGTTGCCACCATTGTAAGAAGGGGGTACTGAATCTACGATGTCCGCTTCTTTAGGTGCAACACCCATTGTACCGAAGTGTAGACGTACCGGAATTTTCACACCTTTCAATACATCAAAGTTCTTATCAATCGTATTATGGTCTACAATTACGCCTGGGTAGTCGATTGTCGGGTGCACTTGACCATCCGGATCAGTCTGAACAGTCCATTTATAATTATAAACAGCTGTTGCATAATCTGTTCCACCCTCTGTATCCATCTCATAGATGGTGACCACTTCACGTTTTTTCGGCTCCTCCACCATATCTCCGTACAGATAACCCCAGTTCGCCGCGGCATTCACGCCATAGGTTTTGCCAGCGTATTTGTCATTCCCATTAGGTCTTAGCTTCATGTCCAGAATTTTCACTTCCAGAACATCCCCTGGTTCAGCACCTTCTACAGCAATAGGTCCCGTCATAATATGTACGCCTGGCCCGCGAAGCGCTTCGTTCTTCTCCCCCTTTATCCAGTGAAAAATATCTTCGACTCCCGCATCCCCCTTAATCATTCGATCGTAATCATCACCGGAATGATGGGTAATGGCTTCAACCGTTACAATATCACCTGATTGTACCGTTAAAGCTGGATCACCCTTACCGATATTCCCCCACCGAACAGTCTCAGAATTTGCCTTCAGCACATGCGTTTTCGGTGTATTCTGACCTTTATTTGTGTCAGCATACATAACATTAAATGATGTTCCCGCTAGTAAAACCGCTGATAAAATAACACTGGTTTTGCGAAAAGTTTGTTTTTTCATAATTTTATCCTCCTCAGCTTATTTTAATGTTAGTTTATATAACATTTTGTGTTTTTGAGTATAACAGATGAATTAAGGATTAACAATATAAATATTTTCTCTATTTTTACTTTAAATAATAAATCGCAATGATTATGTACCTTTAATAATCCAAGCCAACACCTTTGAGACTGCTCGTTTGATATTCTTGCCTTCCCCTTTTTTAGCAATAAAAAACGCCTTCACTTATGAACAAAGTGACGACGTTTTATCTCAATTAAAAGTGAACCTTTTTTTTCATTATTGATTAGTAATACTTCTTGTAGCCCGGGTTACGATCCGTTTCGTTGCCTTTGTATCTGAGGACATCAACCAATTCTCACTAAGCTGCAGCACCCAATCCGGATTGCTTTTACTCGCATCGTTCAACCAATTACTTACAGAATCCTGAACGTATTTCACTGAATCTGACTTCAGTGGTTCTAATAGCGAAAGTGCAATTACCGGGTCCTCTTTAAGCGCAGTAATATGCTTCGCCCACACACCATGCGGCCGCGTCAATTCGATCGCATATCTCCTTATATTCGGATCTTGATCATGAACCCAGCGCTCTAATAACTTAATAGATTCGTGCAACTCTGTAATTACTGATTCTCTTAAAGCCATCCATGAAATCTCGCGTACCCCAAAATGATCATCCGCTGCAAAAGGACGGATAGCCGTTAGCTTTTGCGATAAACTTAAAGATTGATTTAGACCGATCATATAGGCAGCCCAACAGCGGACACTATCGGAAAGATGCTGCGCTAAAGCTGTGAATAAACGGGATTGTTCCCGCTCAGATTTACTCTCTAATACCTGTTGTAACTCACGCGCAATGGCTGGTATCAGCTTCATGATTCTCTTTTCGGATAAATCGCTCAGCCTTTGCAAAATAGGGTTAGATTCCTGTCCAAAACCTAGCTCGTCCATCACATTTTCCAGCAGCACAAGATGATCCACAGCAAGCCATTCCGTTAAATTTACAGTCTGTAATTGTCCTTTATGTAACAGTTCAACAACCTCAGTCGGAATATCGCTAACTTTTCGAGCTCCCTTCCTATGCTCCATAGAAATCGTCCCTTCATCTATGATTTGAAAGCTTAAATCACCTTCATGTCATATTTAGGATACCGTTATTTCTAAAAATAAAGCTGTAATCTCGTTTACATCTCGATTGCTATGTTATATTTCTTTCCAAAATCTTGTCTCGATGAACATAGATAGTTCTGAACCCTGTCTGAATCACCTCAGCTTTCACCAATTCTTGCAGCGCTACCGTAACTGCTTCTCTGCTCGCACCAATCAAATTAGCGATTTCTTGATGTGACAGCGGAACATCGATTCTGTATAAATTATCCTTATTCTTAACCCCTAACTGATCAGAAAGCTTTAAGAGAACGCACAATATTTTATCATGGAGATTTCCGATGGCTAGATTTTGCGATAACTGACTCATACTTTTTATTCGATCACTCAACACTTGCATTAACGACATCAAGAATCTAGGTCGAGTAGCTACGAATTCTTCAAATCTTACAGAATCAATTGTACAGATATGACACTCTTCCATTGCTTCAATGTAATGATCTCTGGTTCCAAACGAAATCACATTCATTTCACCAAAAACATTACCCTCACTCAGAATATCCGACGTAAACTGCTTCCCATCTGAATTCAAGCGGTATAAGCGAACCTTTCCTTTTTTCACAAAAAATAATCCTTCAGAGAAGGTTGTCGGTGTTTGGATATATGTATTTTTCGGGACTACTGTTATGCGAGTTAACTCTTCCATTTCTATTAAATCTTCGAGCGCTAACGATTGAAGCAAATTAAATTGAGATAAATAATGAATAGTCTCCATTGCCCCTCCTGTGTCTTAAAACGTTATTCATTTCTTTAGTATACCTTACAAAAAAAGCCGCGTCCTAAGGACGCAGCTTACTCATTAACGATTACTTGCTTCCCAGCGCGCGATTTCTTCACGAACACGAGGGGCTACTTCCGTTCCCAACAGTCTAATGGCTTGCATAACATCCTCATGAGGCATCGTACCGTGGGGCACATGTAAAAAGAATCGCGTAATCCCCACCTCCTTGCGAAGATGAATGATTTTGTTAGCAACAGTTTCTGGATCACCTACGTACAGAGCACCGTCAAAGCTGCAAGCTGCATCATAATCGGAACGATGGTATGGAGGTGTCCCTTTTTCCTTCGCCCGCACATTGGTCCGAGCATGCGTTGAAGGGAAAAACTTCTCCAACGCTAATTCATTAGTCTCTGCAATAAACCCGTGAGAGTGTGAGGCAATAGGCAAGCTTGAGATATCGTACCCGGCTTCAGCCGCTGCTGTCTTGTAAAGTCGCACATGTGACGCGTAATCAAGCGGTTTAACATTCCCAATAATCGCTAAAACAAAAGGTAATCCTAAGGCTCCTGTGCGGATTGCAGACTCTGGACTTCCGGCACTCCCAATCCAAATCGGCAGCGGATCTTGAACCGGTCGCGGGTAAATTCCCAGATTGTTTATGGCTGCGCGATGTTTGCCGCTCCAGGTTACTTTTTCTGACTTTTGAATAGCTAGTAGCAATTCCAGCTTCTCATTGAACAGCTCTTCATAATCCTTCAGATCGTAACCGAATAAAGGAAAGGACTCTGTAAACGAACCACGGCCGATCATAATTTCCGCACGTCCGTTTGATATCCCGTCCAGCGTTGCAAAGTCTTGAAATACACGAACAGGATCTGCTGAAGACAATATCATTACCGCACTGGTCAATCGAATTTTCGAAGTCATCGATGCAGCCGCAGCTAACACAACTGCAGGTGATGAAGCCGCATAATCAGAACGATGATGCTCTCCCACTCCATATACATCTAGCCCCACCTCTTCGGCAAGTACAATTTCCTCCACTACTTCACGTAGTCGCTCTGCATGACTTATTGTCTCACCCGTATGGGCATCGGGGGTTGTCTCAACAAATGTGCTAACTCCAAGTTCCACTTTTCATTTCCTCCTAATGTCTGCGCGCCCGCATTTTTCTCTGGATGTAATTGGTTAAATATTCATGATTTCTATGAATCAAGAAACCCATTATAATAGGATTCCCCAATAATTCCAACTATTTTAGATCCCCTCGATTATAGATCGGACAGTGGAGCCGTTATTTTAATGATTTTGTCCATCATCCGAAGTGGCAAGGCAATACTCGAGCTGGATGCAGCACATAATTAAACTGGGACTAAGCTACTAATTTGATGCATCGGCGATTTACCAAGAAAAAATAAAAGACCACTAATCACCTGAAAACGGCAAGTAGTGGTCAATTTTTAAGCTAGTTTATGTTTCCAATACTCGAGCTTATGGGCTTATCCAGCGGTTTCGGAGGTTTTCTTTGATTGATTCCAATCCCGATTCGACCGAATACAAAGGCTCCGACAGGAATGCGATTTGCTAGGTTCATGATGATCGCTGAGCCAACCACGCACCCGATAAATTGTAACAGAACACTGAATAGACCAAGATTTTGCAACCCGAATGAAGAAGGAAGCTTAACAAACAAAGCCAACAGCAACGGGTGAAGCAAATATATACCAAAGGAGTATCTACTGCTCCACTCTAGCACGCGCGGCACCTTTTTCAATGAAGAAGCTACTGTAAAGAGTAGTAGAATCATACTCATAGCGAAAAGTAACATATCAATTCTCTTGGAGCTATGCGCCGTAATCCAGCCTTGTCCGTTCACAAACAGCACAAGTGCCCCAGTTATAACCGGAAGCATGAAGACAGCTACTCGAAACTGTTTTAATTTTTCCCGGAACCAACTCTCATTTCGCCCCAAGTAATAAGCCACAGTAAAGTAGAATATCCACCCCGGAGAGAAAATCCAATACAATTTATCCCAAATATATTGAGCAGCTACCGTATCTGCGGGTTTGGTAAAATTGAAGAATCCTAAGTACACTACGTTTATAACGAATGAGGCAATCAGTATGGAGCGTGGAGTAAACTTTTTGGCATGCTTTTGAAATAAGAGGAACAAGGCGTAAAACTGAAAAATAATGAGGATAAAGTAGCCATGAAAATCACCAAGCAACAAATGACGCCAAAGGAAATACCAAAAAGCTTGAAGAAGCGGAATCCCCTCACTGCTTGCCATATCCACTCCTTTTAACCCGGCGTACAAAGCCCCGAAAAAAAAGTAGGGAAGTAATATATACTTGATTCGTTTCTCCCAAAATCTCGCGGGTATTCCCTCAGGGTAAGCAAAAGACAATACGAATTGAGAGATAAATACGAATACCGGTGTGCCAAACGTAAGCAACAGACCCACCGACTCCACCCATGGTGTATTTCCATCATCATAGACACGATATAAAGCATGTAGTAGCGCAATACTCAAGCAGGCTATACTACGCAGAACAAACATTTCAGAATTCAATTTTCGTTCCATGGGGATGACCCCTTTCAATATTTGCGTTTAATGGTCCACAGCACTGCCTACAGTCAATCGGGCTGCAATCGTCTTTTTGAGTCCTTGGTGAAGGTCATGGTTAGGAGACCAGGACATCAACTCATTTGCTTTCCTATTGTTCAAGTAGCTATGAAGAATATCTCCCGGCCGTGCCTGTTCATAAATCGTTTGGGATTCGCGACCTGTAATGCCGCCTATCATCTCCACAATCGTATTAATAGAGGTAGCCACTCCACAGCTAATATTTATGATTTGATTATCCACTCTGTCATTTGAACGAGCCGCATCTACAAACGCCTGTGCCACATCCTCAACAAAGACAAAATCTCTGGTTTGTTCCCCATCCCCATAGATCACAAGCTCCTTGCCTTGCTTCATACGATCCAGAAAAATTGAAACGACGCCCGCTTCCCCATGTGAGCTTTGCCGGGGTCCATAAACATTCGCAAGACGGAGAATGGTATACTTCAGCCCATGCATGCTGGCAAACATTCGAATGTAGGACTCAGGGACACTTTTGGATACGCCATAGCAGGACTCAGGATTTAAGGGATGGCTCTCATCAATGCTCAAATATTCAGGGTTACCATATACAGCAGCCGACGAAGCGTACACGATCTTTTCAACCTGATGGGCCTCACACATCCGCAGTACATTTAGTGTGCCAACAATATTCACATTCGCATCAAACAAAGGATTGCGCTGTGATTCTCTTACGTCGATCTGTGCAGCCAGATGAATGACCGCATCCGGTTTCTCTCGGCTAAAAACTTCACCCAATGTCTCATCTCGAATATCGTACGGATACAGAAGTGCAGAAGGGTTTCTATAGAACGAGCCGGAAGCACCCGATAAATTATCCACTATTACAGTTTCAACACCCTCACTTATGAGCCGATCAACAACATGTGACCCAATAAAACCAAGCCCCCCGGTTACTAAAACCTTCAAATAAAAAACTCCTTTCGCCCTGTAAGGTGCTCTTTGTACCGTGCATCAGTAGAAAAGTTCACATAAAATACTTAAGAAGAAACGATGTTGTCATCCAATATGGACGACAACCGTTACTCGCAGAAATATAAGGATGTATATAACGAGGACTTTCTTATATTTCAAATCAAAAAATAAAGGAGTGAAGTATATGGCAACTGCACCTATTCCAGACAATTCTGTAACAACGTCCGTGATTGCGGACGGCGCGGTCACTTCTATTAAATTAGACCCTGAAACTAACGGTTACGTGAATGTTCGATCCTATGGCGCTACAGGGAATGGTACTAAAGATGACACCATCGCGATTCAAAATGCAATCAATGCCGGAAATGCCAAACGCAAGGTTGTTATTTTCCCGCCTGGTGTATATAAAGTATCTTCAGGCCGCATGCGTAATCCTTCCAGCCTTGAATGGTGGTGTCTTCGTATACCAACCGGAACTAACCTAAGCTTTGAACCAGGATCTAAGCTGTCGCTGGCTTCGAACCCTCCTTCAGATACTAGAGTACTTGTCATCCTAAACGCCTCTGATATCACGATAACAGGCGATCTTGAAATTGATGGAAGTGCTTCGACTGTGAAAACAAACGTCAACGATCAGCTTCACGGCTTGTTCATTTCTTCTTCGCAAAATATATCCATCGAATCGGTATACTCCCATGATTGCTACGGTGACAATATTTTCATTGGAGGTACAGAAGCGATTCCATCCGTTAACGTGCAGATCGGGTATGCGCGCTGTGAAACGGCTGGACGCAAGAACTTCGTCATCCATTTTGTAGACCAACTTCATGTCAACAGTGCTGTCCTGAACAACAGTCGCGGCGGAGCACCTAGCTTCACTGGAGCCAACTCACTAGACTTGGAGCCCGATGAGTTCAAAGGTACTCGCAGCTTTTATCAACGCTTCGATTCCTTGACTACCACTGGTTTCGGTAATGATCTGTCAGCAGGACTTACAGATGAAATCGCTAGACTCTGGACCCTCGACATCGGTTCACTTGATATGCGTGTTAGTGGATCAGCGAGTCCTGCTATACTCTCTTATGGACTGACGTTAAAAATCAGTAACTTATTTATTCGTTCTACCGATCATAAAGCTAGTTACGGTCTACAGACGATCTATTCACAATTTATTGATATCGCTAGTGCAAGCTTCGATGGCATCGGTGGTCCGGCGATCTTTGCTGCGTTTAATGCTGCTGGAGGTAAACCAAGATTGCATATCGGATCGTTAGGAGTGTACGGCTCAGGCTCCAGCTTAGCTAGCGGAGTCCGAATCGACGGAGGAGATCTTTATGTGGGGACTATGGATGCACAGGATCTAGTAGGAAGTTCTTTATACTTGTTCGCTACACAATCAGACACCATGGTTACTGTTGACAATATGATCGTTCGTAACAGCGGGACCAATCAGGTAGTACTAGTCTCTTCTTATGGTTCGGCTAAGCCTTTCTTGCGTTTGAACAATGTAGCGGTATTTGATACCCGTTCTGTGAAGGTAAAACGCATTCTAGAATTTGAAACATTGGTTGCCATGCAAGGCACTTCCCTTGGCACCGTGTATAATCCGTATGCCATTACTGAATGGTTCTCTACCTATGGCAACTTCAAACGGGCAGTCCGACTCGTTGGTGGAACACTGCTTCCAGCAGTATTTATCGTGGAAGGTTCGCCAGAGGGAACGATAACCGCTCCGATTGGCAGTCTGGCTATGCGAACAGATGGTGTAGCTAAAGCTGCTTTTTATGTGAAGGAAAGCGGAACCGGTGCTAACGGTTGGGTTGCCAAGTGAACATTCAGCGGTTCTGAATGCATGACTCTATTGCATCCATTATACGAACCAGATCATCATCCGATAAGGAGCTTCCAGAGGGTAGACATACACCTTTTGTGAACAATTGATCAGATACACTATGTCCCTCCATGTATGGATAATAGAAGGCATTCTCGAACAGCGGCTGCAAATGCAGTGGTTTCCATACAGGTCTAGCTTCTATATTGTTAAATTCCAGGCACTTTAAAAGTTGATTAGAGGAGAAGCCCGCGATCTCTTCATCAATCGTTAGCGCACTTAACCAGCGTGTACTGCGACAATTAGGCGCTTCCGGCATAAAATGAAGACCTGGAACGGATCCCAATCGTTCTAAATACACTTGAGAAATATATCTACGTCGTTCAACTCTTTCCTCTAGTAGCTCCAACTGACCGCGGCCTATTGCTGCCAACAGATTGCTGAGACGGTAGTTGTAACCCATTTCGGAATGCTGATAATGTGGTGCAGTGTCACGCGCTTGCGTAGACCAGAAACGAGCCTGTTCCAACGCTTCGGTATCATCCGATACAAGCATACCTCCACCTGAGGTTGTAATGATTTTATTACCGTTAAAAGAATAAATTCCGAAGCGGCCCCAAGTACCGCTAGCCTTTCCATGATAAAAAGCACCTAGAGATTCAGCCGCATCTTCTATCAATGTAATACCATAACGATTCGCGATTTCTACAATCGGCTCCATGTCTGCGCTCTGCCCGTACAAATTGACAACAACGGCTGCTTTCGGCAGTAGCCCTCTGTCATTCAAATCCTGGCAGGCCCGTTGAAAGGCTAGTGGACACATATTCCATGTCTCCGGCTCTGAGTCTACGAATACAGGTGTAGCCCCCAAATATAGAATAGGATTGGCACTAGCTACGAACGTGAGCGTCGAACAAATCACGTAATCTCCTTGAGAAACGCCGGCAAGACGCAGTGCAAGATGAATTGCCGCTGTTCCAGAGCTTAATGCAAGTGCACCCTTTGAACCTGTATAGTAGGCCATCTCCCGTTCGAAAGCATCGACTTGTGGTCCTATGGGAGCGATCCAGCCAGAGTGAATGGCATCCTCCAAATAAGCCTGTTCACGTCCACTCACATGCGGTGGAGATAACAAGATTCGTGGTAGAATGCTTGGTTGACGAATACTCATGCCTTGCTCCTTTCTCCATTTGGATGCTTTAATCCAAATGGATTACATATCTTATTGACTTACTTCAGAGCATGGTCCATGATATTTTGATTCAAAAAAGAGGGATGCCGGTAGAGTGGAAAGTAATTCCCCGCCCCCCCGGTGTCATAGAGCGACATTATTCGTTCATACACCTCGGGGAAAAATATTCGCTTACCTAGGTAATAGTCCAGTGGTTCTAGTTGAGTCGCAAATTTTTGTTTGAACTGAAATAGTTCGTCGTTACCTGTATATCCTCCACCGAGATGGAATTTTTCGTATCCATTCTCCATCCCCCACACCGCTGCTGAGTGGATGAGAAGTTTGGTGGGTGACCACTGCAGATAAGCTCGATCCCAACCACATAAGTGATAATGCATCCAGGGCCGATCAAGGAGCACAATACTTGCGGCTACCGCCTTGTCCCCATCCATCGCCTCGAACAGCGCTACCCGTCCCTCTGGCAAAAGGCTTGTATCTTCTATAAATTTTTGAGGAAAATAATAAAAGGGATCCGCTTGTAAATCATCTAACGTGCCGTAATATAATTCGGTGAAAGGCTCAATCCGATCCTTAAGCTCCGACTTTCGAATGGTAAATGGCGCTGACTTTAGTTTACGAATATTTCTTTTATGATTGCCGCCATAGTTCTGAATTAGTGCTGACTCTGAGCCAACGGTCAAATCTATATATGCTGTATTCCGATTCAACTCCGCAATAAGCCCGTTTTGGGCTTCGGTAGCATTGCCTATGAAAGGATGAAATCTTACGAACTCGGTCATAATTCTTTTCTCTCTGCAATAATCTGTGAACGTTTCACTGAATTGTCGATAGAGCTCCGATCGTTCCGCTCCTCTAGGCACATTAGATATCGGTCCCCCGTATCCATAAGGTGTGCTGATGTCGTACCATTCCCCTTCAAGTCCCAGTTGGATGAGTGCTGGAAGATGACTAATGGAACGTAGTAAATAAGGATAAATGATGAGCTTCTCACCCTGCTTAAAAACAAACAACTCTGCCTGTTGAAAATCATCCTCGAACATTCGAAAAAACTCTGCTGAGAAATAGATATCCTTCTTATCCATCTGAATCAAATAAGCATCCCATTCTTCAGAAAGCGAGCTGTTAAGTATAATGAAATTACTCATACGTCACCTCCTAAAAGTTAAGTTAGCGTATCCTTCCTTGAGGTACTTCGAAAAAACTTACTTCGGAAGCGTTCGCTGCTAATCCAATATTTTGATCATACGTATGCTTTCAGTGCTTAAGCTTAGCGCAGGATCTCTCTCACGTAGGAATGCATCGGATGAGAGCAATAACAACTTTCTCTCACGATCTAGGTCGAGTAACACATCGGTTAGTGATTCCCCGCCGTCCCACTCTCCACTTTGCAGTTGGATGCGAAAATACCGCTCGCCGAGCCGCCCCACAACTGAAGTCTTCTGTTTCGTTCTAATCCTAAAAGAAGAGAATCCGTATTTTAGATGATGCGCCTCTGCCATCGGGTAATCATCAATGATGTACGCCACTTCCTCATCATCTATATGTGATCCAGCAGCAATAAAATCTGCACTACCCACGAATGAACGATCCAAATCCCTCACATACCAATAAGTACGTCCTTCTTCAACAAAACCCAGACGAAGATACCAAGCATGAGCCTGTTCATTCCATGAGAACACATCCAGCACCAACTTCTTAATGTCATCCCTTTTTGCTAATTTCTCTCCGTATGCCATGAGCATGCCGCCAATACCATCCTTACGATAAGGCGCATCCACATTTAAATTATTCAGAACCAACATTTGTTCCATTCTTCGCCATTCAGCGAATCCAATGAGCGCTTCTCCAATATAAGCTCCAATCAATAATGTGGCTGAATGTCCTCCACACTTACAAGCTGCTTGTAGATATGCCGGATAACCAGCACAAGCAAATATCGTTTGATTGTAAACATGCTCCGGTAAGTTGCTCTTTAAGAGCCGGCATGCATGATGTATATCGTCTTCATGCAGCGGTCTAAACTGCACATTCATGCCTGGCCCTCCTTTTTATTCAGCCTATACTCATCCAGAGGAAGGCTATGCCGACCTGGATTGGCTACAACATCATCTTGGCGAATCACCTTCAAGACGGTCTTACATAATATCAGCGCATCCAGTCTGAAGCTTAAATTCTCGACATAAGTGACATCATACGAAAGTCGATCTTTCCATGACGAAGTATTGCGTCCTGACACCTGTGCTAATCCCGTAATTCCCGGTCTTACTGAGAAACGCAGCCTCTCCTGTTCGGAGTAGTAAGGGCTGTACCGCATGAGCAAAGGTCTTGGACCAATCAGGCTCATTTCTCCCTTAACAACATTCACCAATTGCGGTAATTCATCCAGACTTAGCTTCCGGATGATTCCGCCAAACTTGATGTATCGTCGCTCATCAGGTAACGGTTGACCCTGCGTGTCATACAGTTCAGCCATGGTCCGGAATTTGTAGATGAAGAAGGGTTTCTCTCCCAGTCCAGGTCGCTGCTGCTTGAATAAGATTGGGCTTCCAAGCTTTATTCGAATCAACACCGCCACCACAGCCATGACTGGACTAAATATACATAACATAACGATCGCTCCCACAAGATCGAAGCCTCGTTTCATATGGCGATACATGTTAGTACTCCTCCCGCCTTTCTCTTAATCCGTAAAAAGACGTTCCTTAAGTGAATTCACCTGTTTTAAATCAGCACTCCAGTAGTACACCTTGGTTCCAACTAGCGGATCAGGACCAAAACTGTTGTTACCTGGTATCTGCTCGTATTGAAAGTCATCGGAAGTTATCCCCTTGAATAACCAAGCTAAGCTGAGCAAATCACTGTCGCTAAAGCTTGTATCGATAATGTCTTTCTTTTCATGGAGTAGTAATCCCGCCAGATCCGGAAGATGCTCAGGACTGAGTAGCTTATTGGCCACAGCTCTAACGATATTGAATTGCTCTTCTTGACGACTAAAGTCACCGTTCGGAGTAGAATACCGCTCCCTTGCAAGATAGAGTGCATGAACGCCATCTAGATGCTGTTCACCTTTTTTGATGGTAATCTCTGGCGTTATGGTCACGTCCTGATCGATCACCATATCAATCCCACCGATCGAATCGATGAAATCACGAACACCTGAGAAGTTCGTCTTGATGTAATGATGAATGGGGATATTCATAAAGTCGCTCACCGCTTGAATAAGCGTCAGTGTTCCTTGCTCATTCCCACCTTTGGATTCCCCAACAATATGAGCATGGTTAATTTTGGTATATCCGACATTTTGTACATAAACCCTTGTATCACGCGGCACAGAGACGATGTTCACCTTCCGCTGTTCCGGCATCACATGTACAACCATGATGGTATCTGCACGCGAAATCTCCCCGCCCCACGTATCAGTTCCAATGAGTACAACATTGAAGGATGAAGTTTTTTTATCGGATGCAGATGTTGTCGCTGTTGGTTCAGATGATGGAGGTACCGTAATCTCCGTATTTACTGGGCTTTTCGAAGTCTCTTCCGACTGCGTTTTCCCCACAGGAACCACAGAAATTTTAGAGCTAGGTATCGTCAATGGATTAAGGACCGCCTTTTGAAAACGCTGTTCAGGATTTAACACCCCTCTAATCCAAATCCCACCAACGACAATCACAATTAGAAAACCAATCAGGGCGAATCTTCCAATTCGCCTCATGACTATTTGCTTTCTTGTGAAATTCCTGTCGCTCTTGCCACGCAAATGCAATCTCTTTTTCCAACTGCTCATAAACGACTTCATCACTTAGATCCCCGCATGAACTTCGGATTTGATCCGTTCAAGCTCATGAGTAACAACCTGTGGTTCTTCTTGAAAGCCCGAATAGCTCGGAATAAGCTGCTTTAATAATTTCTTAATTTGATAACTGCTCGGCACAAATTCGTACCGTTTGCACAAATTCTCCAGAACTCCAAGAACCAAATTCAATTCAGATCTGGATACACTTTGAGGACGACTGATCATGATGCGATAGTTATTGGTAACCATCAATCCTTCCTCTTCCGTCAGGAGTTCCTCATATAATTTCTCTCCAGGACGAATACCTGTGATCACAATGGGGATATCTTTATCGGGTTCTAAGCCGGACAGACGTATTAAATCTCTTGCTAGATCGTATATCCGAACTGGCTTACCCATATCAAGCACGAACACCTCGCCGCCTTGTGCCAGTACACTCGCTTGAATAACCAATTGCACCGCTTCAGGAATCGTCATGAAATACCGCACCATATCCATGTGGGTGACTGTAACCGGGCCACCACTCTCAATCTGTCTTTTGAATAACGGAATAACACTTCCCCGGCTACCGAGTACATTTCCGAAACGGACAGCGGCAAAAACCGTCTTGCTGGATGAATTCTGATCATTAATAATCATTTCTGCAGCCCGCTTCGTAGCTCCCATGACACTGGTTGGATTAACCGCTTTGTCTGAAGAGATGAGAATGAACCGCTTTGCACCATATTTGGCGCTCGCCTCCGCAACATTCCTTGTTCCGATAACGTTGTTCTTAACCGCCTCGACCGGGTTCATCTCCATAAGTGGAACATGTTTATGCGCTGCGGCGTGATACACGATCGTAGGTCGGAAATTTTGAAATACACTATCGATCCGCGACACATCTTGAATATCCGCTATGATGGGTTGAATCTTCTGATCGGGATATAGCTGACGCAGCTCTTGTTCAATCAGGTAAATGCTGTTCTCACCATGCCCAAGAAGCAGCATTTCCTTCGGACGATATGCAGCTAGCTGCCGGCACAGTTCCGAACCGATGGAGCCTCCAGCACCCGTGATGAGGATACACTCACTCCCTAAATTCTCGCGAATCTCCTCAGTGTTAATCTCAACAGGAGTTCTTCCCAGCAAATCATTTACGGACACTTCACGGATTCGATTAACTGCCATTTTCCCGTCCAAAATTTCTGTCATACTAGGCATTAGCTTAACCTGTGCTTTGGTTGACTTGCAGATTTCGATAATCTCCATTAAGTCGTTTTGTGGTGCTGTCGGAAGGGCAATAATAATGAATGCAATATCCAGCTGATCCACGGCTTCTGGAATGAAATTTCGGTTACCCACAATCGGGAGCCCCATTACTTCCAGCTTTTGTTTGGATATATCATCATCAATGAAGGCGACCGGATTCATAAATTTGAACCTTGAATGCTTGATATCTTTCGTAACGAGGATTCCTGCCTTACCAGCCCCTACGATTAGAAGATTACCTTCGAAGGCCTCCTTCGTACCCGTTGTCTCAAACCCATCATTAAGAAGACGTTTAACCATTCGTAACCCAACAATGCCGAGGAACACATAACCCGCTGCAAAATAAATAGAAATCGGTAGTCGATAGGAAGGAACTACTGCGTGTGCGGATACGTTGACAACAATCACGCCAACAAGTGTTAATACACTCACTTTCAGCAGCTGCAATAACTCTCTCATTCCCGTGTATCGCCAAATATTGTTATACACTTTGAATCCAAATGAGAAGGCCGCATACACCGCAATGTGAATCAATATAGCCCACGGAAGCATCCACACGTACATCTCAGGGATTTGAAAATCAAACCGAAGTAAAAACACAAGCCACACTGAAGCCGCAATAATCCCCGCATCCAACATGACCAAACGGACGATCCGCATTCTCATCACTTCTTTCTCCCTAATTAACTAAAAGTTCATTTACTCGACTTTTATGTGTGAGTGAATGATCAATCTCCCGACAGGCTAGGTTGCATTTCAGACGGAACTCTCTTTCTTTCCTCCTTATTCAATGCTTCTATATAGATCGAGTCCATTTCACGGAGCACTGCAGGCAATCCGTAGCGAATGATACTCTCCTTGTTTGTTTCTCCCATCGCTGTGGTTAATGCTGAATCATCTCGTAGTTGAATAAATGCCTTAGCGGTAGCGACAATATCATCAACGGGAACTAACATGCCTGTTGACTCATGTTCGATCAAATCACGAATCCCCCGAATATGTGTACCGATAACAGGTTTTCCTACTGCCATCGCCTCCATAATCGCCCGAGGTAATCCCTCCCGATAGGACACAAGTGCAGCAACATCACAAGCTCTAAGCAGTTCGGGAATATCTCTACGATATCCAAGCATATGCACGCGATCGCTGACACCTAGCCGATTAGCAAGTTCCAATAGTGTCTGCTCAAGCGGCCCCGTACCCGCAAAAGCCAGATGAATATTAGCAGCTCGAGCCCCTAACTGACCCAGCGCTTCAATCAACTGCTTCTGATTCTTGTTGGCGTTAAGCTCAGCAACGCATAGGATGACAAAGGGCGGTTCATCATGCTCACTCTTTGGAAGATCAAATAGTTGGCGCCGCCTATCTGCCTTCTCTGCCTCAACTTCAGGATGATCACGTTCGCTGCTGTAAACCTGGAGATCGAGTCCTACACCACTCACATAGATCACTTTTTTCCGTACAGAAAATTTCTGGGCACGTGTATAATCTTCACTATTTATGGTGATCAGCACATCTGTCCAGCGAGCCATTAACCGCTCCAACGGATAATAAAGCATCCAATTCACTAAAGGGGCTCCCTTGAAAAAATGAAAGCCGTGAGCTGTATACAATGTGCAAGGTATACCTGCTCTATAGGCTGCAATCCGTCCGAGAATCGAAGCAACTGGCGTATGTACATGGACGAACTGAAACCCCTCCTTCTTGAAGCTTTCCGTTAACATCCTTAGAGCCGCCAAGTTCTGCATCTGCAAAGGACTGCGCTGGATGGGCACATCATGGCAGAGGATTCTCTTCTCTTCTAACCGTAATCTCGCTTCACCAGGTTGTGCGTAAGCATGCACTTCACATCCCTTTTGCTGCAACAACTCCATGTAAGGTAGATGGAAACTCTCAAAATGCCCAAAAATGGAGGCTACAAAAGCGACTCTTACCGGCCCACAGTCTTCAGCAGGTATGCTCCCGAACCTCTTGTTATTGCGCTTGTTCTGCTTGTTGTCGTAGCTTTCGGCCGGTTGTCTTTTCGATGCCTTTGGTTCGATACCGCATCACTCCTTTCCACCCCGTATTCGTTAATCGGATGCAAGCCGCGTTCATAGCCATCATGAACCACCAGTACCGCTGGAATAAGGCTTCAATGCCCATCGAAAGTCCAATCATCGCTGCGTGAGATAGCAGTAATGCCATAATGATCGGTCTGTTCACCTTATCTGCCGCGCGATAAGAACGGAGCCCGACGATGAAGAACCAGATCATGAAGCCGCCATACACGATCAAGCCTAGTAAGCCAAATTCCGTCATAAACCAAATCGGAGTATTATGGATAATAATCCGCAATTCATAGTTATAGCTACCAAGTCCAATCCCTAATAATGGACTTTGGGCGATCCAATCTACTGCCTTCCCAATGATGTCAAGCCGTGATTGAATCTGCGAGGGTCTACTAGCCATATTCCCAAGTACATCCAGATAAGCAGTACCTTTATACAACAGCAGTGCTGCAAACGCGACACTAAACCCCATGCCGATCTTTAGAAGTCGAGAAGGATTCGTCAGGAGAAGCGTAAGTAGAACAAGGAACAGACCAATCCATGACGATCGCGAAAAGGTCATCATGATTCCCCCGGCTAAGGTAATCGTCGCTAGCGTGCTCACCCATCCCCTAAGTAGCTTCACTCCGTTCCCACTCGTCATGATATGAATGGCAAAAGCCGTTACTAGTAACCCGCCATATGCATTCGGATCAATTAACATCCCAGAGAGACGACCATCTTGCACCATATACGGAACCTTAACTCCACTAAAGAAGTCGAACAAAGCCAGACTATTGAAGATCAGCACGCTGATCAGAAAAGCACGTAGCATTTTATATAACCGATCCCAGCTATCTACAGCTTGAACAAGCATGATATACGTCAGCAGCAGGAGTATAAACCCAAAATCTTTTTGCAATAGAGCGTATTGCGTAATGAATCCATTGCGCCAAATGGATACAAATGAAGCAAGGACGAAAATAAACAACATTCCCCAATGCCATGAACTAAACTGCCTTCGGTCCAATTTGAGGTGTATACCTGCCGTAAACAAACCAAGCATCAAGAATAGATCAGAGGGTGCGATTCGAAAGGCGCCACCGAAGTCAATTTGGGCCGGAAGGCAGATGATGTAACCCATAACCGCAAACAGAAATAAATTACGCATGGTGTAGGGTTTCCCTACAACGGATACAGATGTCATACAAGCCCCTACTTTCGTATGAGAAATTGCCTCACTTATGCGGCCAATTCCCGTTGTACCTGTTTCCTTGCCTGACGAATTACCAAGTAAAGCACGATCACACTGCCAATCATCTGAACGAATAAGGCCAAACTAGCCCCCATTGCAGCACCTATCACCCCGAAAATGGGTACGAAGATCAGACAAGTAAGCCCATTAGTGATTACTGAACAAAGAAACAACGGAATCTGCGCTTTGTACTTGCCCGTAGCCGTTATGGCATACCACAGGTAAGACGATACAAACACCAACAAGGTAGAAACGAGCAACCAATGAAATAAACCTATCTCTGCAGCCACATCTGGACTGAATAAAAGGGTTAGCACCTGAGACCCAAATATCCACCCGATCAAACAAGCAACCGCACTAATTCCAACCCCCATTGCAATCATTCGACTGAGCAAAGTAACAAACTCCTTATGACGCCCAGCAGCATGCCAACGGGCAAGACGTGGCGTTATCGCTTCACCGAGCGCAGTAACAATAACGTTGCAGGCAACAATCATGTATGAGAGCGTAGCGTATATACCTAAATCATGTTCCCCTTTAAAGTAAGAGATTGCGTATAATGGAATATTGGTATTTAGCGACATTAACGCGAGCACAATGCCTAGGGGTGAACTGATGATCAGCAAGCCCCACAATTGTCTTTTGTTAAAAAGTGGCCTGAGCGATGTGTAGACTCTCGCTTTACGAGCATCGTATGCAATCGTTATTGCTAACCATCCGATGATCATGACTAACAACGCTAGAATGAGACTCTGAGTAGGGATAAATACGAGGGCGAAGGCAAGTATGGAGAATAATCCTTTAGCGGTTCTCGAGAAAGATATTTGATCTAACTTCTCTTGCTTCTGAACGATGCCCAACAAAATATCGCTGACCGACTCAACAATTCTATACAATCCGATGAAAAATATGACTATAGCTGTATTCCAATCAAAACCACCGACGATGCAACAACCCGCTGTAATCGTGAATGCAACAGCGGTTGTCACGAGTCGAAGGCCAAAAAAATCTCCGAAAATATATTTCCCAGAGGCATCAACTATCAAGACCGAGCGCAGGTGCAGATGCGACAACATGAAGATGGGAGCCGTCACAGCAAGACCTAACGAATATTGCCCAACAATTTCGGATGATCCAAACTTATTAAGCAGAATTACAATCACAAACTGAGCACCTGCATAAGTGATATTCCCGAATAAATATCGAAGAGAAGCAAAGGTCATATCCGTTAGACCATTCCAGAAGATGAAGCCCAATCGGCAAAATCTTCACCGCGAATCTTGTAACGCTTGCTACTTTTTCGATAATTCAGAACTGCTCCCAATACATGTGCACCTTGCTGCTCAAGCATCTGTTTGGCAGAGTTCGTATGCTTCAAGAGCACTTTCCCAGATTTAACTACTAACAGTACACCCTCAGTCATCTTTGCCAAGATAAGCGCATCCGAGAAGGGCATTAACACCGAAGAAGAATCGATAACAATCGTATCAAATCGCACACTAAGCTCTGCAAATAACCTCTTCATTCCTGTTGATCCTAGTAAGTCCGCCGGATTCGGTGAGATTGGACCAGAGGTCAGTACTGAAAGCCCCTCTGAATCCTCAATAGAAAAAATACAATCCTCCAATCGGGTTTGATCCACTAGGATGCTACTTAACCCGACCCAATTGGGTAAATCGAATGCCTTATGCACAGTTGGCGTGCGCAGGTCTCCATCGATCAGCAGCACGGTTCTGCCCGTTTCCGCCATAGCTATGGCCAAGTTCATCGCTACTGTCGACTTCCCTTCATTTGGAAGAGAGCTTGTGACTAATAAAGATCGGATTTCTCCACCTACTCGGGTATAGCGAATATTGGAGCGAATCGTTCGGAATTGATCTCCATTAGATGATTTCGGTTGTTCCAGGCAATACAATTTTGGCGTTTTCTTCTTCATGTCTTGTCGCTCCTTCTACTGAATTGGATTTCGACTTCGCCCGCCGTTTCCGTGGTTTCAATTTCCCCACCGTTCCTAGCAGAGGAAGCTGCAAATCCAACTGAATGTTTTTGGCGCTCCTCACAGGTTTTTCTGCCAATTCCCGTAGAATGGAAAACGCGACCCCAGCAATCAATGCAAGTCCGAAAGCAACGACCATATTAAAGACAGGCTTGGGTGAGATCGCCTCAAAAGGAACTTTGGCTCGGTCGAGAAACACTACATTTTCTACCCCCATAATGGCTTGAATGTTCTCGTTAAAAGCCTCCCCAAAACCGTTTGCGATATCCGTAGCCTGCTGAGCATTAGAATCCGTAACAATTACCGTCGTCACTAATGACTCACTACTAGTTCTTGTCTTAACTTTTTCTAATAGTTTTTCAGGGGTCATATTTAATTGCAGCCTTCTAACGACCTCCTCAGCAATTCTGCTGCTTCGGATAATTTCCCCGTAAGTGGTTACTAGTTTTTGCCCAGCCATAATGTCATTGATTGCCTTCTGCTGCCTGTCCCCTTGAATAAGAATAGAAGCTGTCGCCTCATATTTCGGCTTCAAAACATAGTAGCTAACGAAGCTAGCGAGACCGACCGCAACAATACATAACACAATGATGAACAGCAGCTTACGTTTTACTAGCTTCAAAATGCTGCCCAGTTCAAATTCCATCGCTCATTTCTCCTAACCGTTAATGTATTTTCGTCTTCTTCAACAAGAGTATTATTGTATATTCATATTCTCGTCCGCCCAATATATGTCCAATATAAGCTGAAAATTTATTAGTCTACTGTTTTAATAGATCCACGAAAGCGCTCTATTAAACTTCAACACAAATAGGCAGCCTACCAGTTAGTTGATACTGGTAAACTGCCTATTTTATTCCTTGCGTTACTCTCCTATTTATTTAAATCATGATTGTTGAGAACCTCTTAGGAGACATTTTTACGTTTCGTAATATGATAGATATTGCTGAACATGCCAGAGAGAATGCCGGCAATCGGGAATACGGCCCAATTGACATCCCAGCGCTGATAGACAAATCCTGTGAACAAGAAGATCACTGTCGCCAAAGGCCACAATATCGCCCCCACAGCTCCTATAAATCGGTCCTCTTCCTTCTTTTGTGCAGTAATTATCGGCTCCTCCAGCAGCTTCGTATATGCACCTTGGATATTACCGTAATAGATGAACAGAAACACCGCCACTGCCGCGATCGGTAAAAAGGCAACAACTCCATATGGAGTATAGTCATCGTTAACAAATGAAGTTGCGAAGATAAAAGCCGGTGATAACACGCACAGGCAAACGCCTGTAATCAGTGAAAGGCGATAGGTCGGAGCATAAAGGGCTTGGCTGAGTTGAAGTGCCGCTTTGAGCGCATAAGGTAATTGAAAGCCCTGCTCCAGACGTTTGAATCGCTCAAGCTTCATTCCGCTATAGATGAACATTCCCACCGCAACAGCAACCAGCATGAACATTCCTACAAGCCCTAACATCGAGCCTTTATCAGCCACTATAGCATTTTTATGTTCAAACAGTGTATCAAGACCAATCAAAAACGCCACTCCACATGCACATAGAAAAACGCCGATACCAGTCCACATCCCTGCACTACGTCTGGCAGCCACATAAGCGTAAGCCTCTTCTTCTGTTAGCACAGGAACATTCACAACCTGCACCGATTCGACAGGCTGGATACCGAGCTCAGCGGTCAACTCTTCAATATTACCGAATTCCGAAATAACGACACCGATCGCTTCATTTTCCGACTTGCCATCATGTTTCAACTCCTGATACTTCTCCTCCATACCATACAGCAGTTCTCGCTTCAAACGCTCCAGTTCCGGAGTTTTTGGAAGGTTAGCGAACATATTATCCAGATATACTACAATCGTCTCCATGCTCTATCACCACTCTCTGATAAATTGGTTAACAACTTCCTGAGTAACCTTCCACTCCTCACATTTCTCCTTATAATAGGCGAGACCTAGCGAAGTAATCCGATAATACGTACGCCGCTTACCGAGACTCTCATCCTGGAAAAAGGATTCAATGTAACCGTTCTTCTCTAACCTGGTAAAAGCGGAATACAAGGTTGTCTCCTTCATAATGTACTTCTCCTGCGTCAACTGCCTGATGTTTTTAGAAATTTCATACCCATAGGATTCTCCATCCAGCAGCATGAAGAGGATCAGCGTATCATTGTAACCGCGTATAACATCACTGCTGATCAATAATGGTAGACCTCCTCGATTACTTCATCTGTCGTAGTAGTTGCAGTATAACATAATTACTACGACAGATGAAGTAGTTTAGGGAAAAATAGGCAAAAAAAACCTAACTGGTTCTATGCTATAAATGAGCATGCTTTTTATGACCCTAATAGAAATCCTATACAGCCTTATACCACAGCAAAAAGCCGCTATCATAGGTAATCCATAGATAGCGGCTTTTGTAAAATTATGAACAGGGCAACTAAGATTTATTATGCATTCAAATCAGACATTGCAGGAATTTGAATTTCTTTGACACAGGAAGCGCTAGAGAGGTTAACGACACATTTCACAATGGAGACAATGTCCTGAACAGGAATTCTTGTGCCGCTATATTCTGCAATTGCTTTTTCCACGCCATCTTCATAAGGAATTTCTGCTGCCAACTCACCCGGATTCACACAAGTAACAGCAATGCCATCCTTGCGAACATGCTCTCGTAATGCATGAGTAATGCCACGCAGACCGAACTTGGAAGCTACAAAGGATACCTGGGCGTTATTGGTATGATCCAGACCTGCTGTGGAGCCAATTAGAATAATTTTCCCTGCCTCCGATTGGCGAAGATTAGGCAGTACTGCCTGTATGCAGGTAATTGTTGATGTTATATTCACATTTATTATGTTGGCAATGTCACTTGCCTCATCTTTGTCAAACGTATAGTGAGACTCAAAGCCTTCTTTTTCCCAAATGCCTACGTTATAAACTAGAACATCCAGTTTCTCCGTTTGAATGCTCTTTGATAAGACTTGTGCGGCATCTGGCTGCGATAAATCTACTGCAATCCAGATTCTTTTTATACCATCATTAAGATCGAGACTGCCTGGCCTGCTTCTGGAAACGATCCAAACTTGATCGCCAGACTCAGGTAACCCTTTCACAAATGCATCTCCCAAACCTTTACTTGCCCCCAAAATCAGATAGTTTCTCATTCTGTCTCCCTTTCCCATGTTTATCATTTTATTTTCATATCATATTACCATCGATGAACATGAAGATGTAGGGTTTTATGTGAAGCTGTCTCATTTGGGTTAAGCGACAAAACCTGCGTTTACTTCATCGAAGCAAAATGCTGAGCTATTAATGTCGCGTACGGAGCATACGTCCTACAAAATAAAGCATTTGTTTACGTGTGAAAAGCCGTGACATTTGAGCTGAAATATAGTTTGTAAATCCTGGAACAGCAAATATTTTTCTAGCTTGAAGCGACCGAAGAGCGACTTGAACCACATTTTCTGGAGTATCTCGTTTCCCTACTGAAGCTTCATCGGCTCCCACAACATTAAAAAATTCTGTTTCCGTAGACCCTGGACATAACGCAAGAAATTGTACTCCCCGTTTCCGATTTTCCTCCCATAGTGCTTGTGTAAATGATAATACAAAAGCTTTTGTCGCTCCATATACAGCCATATTAGGGAGAGGTTGAAATGCTGCTGTTGATGCAACGTTTATAATCACTCCGCTTTTTCTTCTTAACATCTCTGGCAAAAATAAATGGGTCAGATCTACTACCGCCAAAACATTTAGCATCACCTCTTCATGTTGTCTTGGACCAGACAGTTGTTCAAAAAGCCCATACGTAGCAAAACCTGCATTATTAATAAGAATATCAACGTTCAAACCACGTTCCATACATTGTTGATAGAGCCTGCTAGGAGAACCTTCTAGCGATAAATCAGCAACTAAAACCTCCGCTTGAATATGAAATTCTCTTCGTAATTTTTCCGCTAAAGCGATCAATTTATCTTCGGAACGGGCGACTAATATCAAATGACTTCCTTTGGCTGCAAGTTCTCGAGCAAACGCTTCACCTATTCCTGAAGAAGCACCCGTAATTAATGTCCATTTATTTTGAATAAGTATCATGGCTATCATCTCCCCCTTTAATGACCACTTAGAAACAGTGTTTCAATATGAATCATTGTATCCATGTGAGGTTGCGTTGTCAAATAAAGTTCTACATTTAATTATTGGCTATTTCTCTTCTACATCAGTAAAATAAGGTTTAGAATTAACGGCTATTTGAAAAAAGCTAAAGTAAAGTTCTAAGGAAGTGAAACTACATGCAAAAATCCAAAATATCTTCTATAGATACTCAATCCGTTACAACCTACCCAAAAGCAAAACTACAGCATGCAGAAATATTAAGACTAAATATTATCGAAGCCGCTGCGGCCATTATGCATGAATCCGGACCTGAAGGTGTAACCATCCGCAAGGTTGCTGAAAAAATGGAATGTCCCACAAAAATCATTTATAACTTATTTGGAAACAAGGAAGGTTTAGCGAAGGAGCTTTTTCTGCAAGGCTGTAAATTGTTGGCTGCTGCCTTTCAAGCGGTCCCAAAACAAGACAATCTAAATTTATATCTTCGCGATCTTGGACAAGCTTATTGGGATTTCTCACGGAATCATACCAGCTATTATATGGTTATGTTCGGAGGGGCCTTTAGCGAATTCAAACCGGAGGAGGATAGTTTACATGCTATCTTTACGGCACTACAACAAGTGATAGCCCTTATTACAGAAGCCATCGAACAAGGGTTTATTAACGAGAAAGACCCCCTCCTTGTTGTGAACCTGGTGTGGGCGTCATTGCATGGCGTCATTCATCTGCATTTTGGGGGACATATTCAAAATGAAGAAACTGCTAAAACATTGTATGATAGATCAGTATCCAATTTAATTCATACGTTCTTTAGAAGCGATAATTAATAAAAGAGGATTTTTGCGGAGAATACAAAAAAACGGCATTTCTGCCGTTTTTTTTCGTTTCAAATTATGTCCGACGCATATAAGCACGTACCGTAATAGGTGCAAATATTGCGACGATGACAGCTGCTCCAATCAAAGAGATACTGAAATCCCAACCTACGGTTCCAAAGTTAGTAAGTTGTCGTACGGCAGAAACGAGATGTGAGATTGGATTGACTTTAACAAACCATTGTAACCAGTTAGGCAGCGTATCGACAGGCACGAAGGCATTAGATAGAAACGTAAGTGGGAACAACACAATCATTGATATCCCCTGCACACTAGAAGCAGTCCGTGCAATCACACCGAAGAAAGCAAAAATCCAGCTAATCGACCAAGCACAAACAATAACAAGAAGCGCAGCGAATGCGACATGTTCCAGACCGCCATCAGGACGGTAACCCATAATGTAGCCCATGGTAAATGTAAGCACAGTAGCAATCGTGTATCTAATCGTGTCCGCCAACAAAGCTCCCGCTAACGGGGCTATTCGAGCTATTGGCAGTGATTTGAATCGGTCGAACACGCCTTTATCCATGTCCTCACGTAATTGGACGCCAGTAACGATGGAGGTAGTGATTACAGTCTGCACAAGTATACCGGGGATAATAACAGGCAAATAACTTACCACGTCACCAGATATAGCCCCTCCAAAGATATAGGTAAACATCAGCGTGAAAATAATTGGCTGAAGTGTAACGTCGAACAATTGCTCAGGAGTACGTCGAATTTTCAGTATCCCACGATAAGCCATCGTTAACGAGTTGCGTACAGATTGCCGAAAGCTCGTATGGTTTTTCAATGGGCGGTTAACACCCGAATTTATTGTAGTGGTTCTCATACTCTTGCTGCCTCCTTAACATTTGACTCTTGGGACGCTGTTGGCGCTTTATCCGTAGCACCATGACCTGTAATCGTTAGGAATACTTCATCAAGCGTCGGTTTCTGCACACTCATCTCAGCCAAGTGAATACCTTCCTCACGAAGTGCAATAAGTAGGTCTGTAACTAAATCAGCGTCCGCCATCGGTGCCGTTATTTTCCCAGTTTCGTACGATACCACGGACTGAATTTGGAGCACATGTTCCACACGCTGTCGGGCTAGTTCAATATTTTTTAGATGTTGAACCTTCAGGTGTAGTGATGTGGTACCCACAGACGCTTTCAAATCATCCGCTGTCCCCTCTGCAACGACTTGCCCACGATCGATAACTGCGATCCGATCAGCCAGTTGATCTGCTTCTTCAAGGTACTGTGTAGTCAGAAGAACCGTTGATCCCGTATTCACCAATCGACGAATAGTATCCCACATCTGTGAACGAGTGCGAGGATCAAGCCCTGTAGTTGGTTCATCTAGGAAAATTAAAGGTGGTTGTGCAATAAGGCTAGCTGCCAAATCCAGACGGCGACGCATACCGCCAGAGAAATTTCGAAGAGGCCGTTTAGCCGCCTCAGTCAGACCAAACTCTTCCAGTAATTCTGTTGCTTTTTTCCGCGACTCTGCGCGCCCAAGCCCTAATAGCCGAGAGAAGATGATAAGATTCTCTGTAGCACTTAATGACTCATCGACGGAGGCATATTGTCCTGTCACACCAATTAATTGCCTAACAATCTGCGACTCCTTCACCACATCATGCCCGAAGATTCGCCCAGTACCTGCATCGGGACGAAGTAAGGTTGCCAGCATCCGAATGACGGTAGTCTTTCCTGCCCCATTCGGCCCAAGTACGCCATAGATCGTACCTGCTTTCACGTTCAAATTCACGCCATCCACCGCGCGATTATCTCCAAATGTTTTGACCAGTCCCCGCGCCTCGACGGCCCACTCGTTATGGTCTGGTGTTAGAATCTTGTTCTGTACTTGCACCATAGTAATTCCCCCAACGTTTCAGATTATATGTTGATAGTAAACCCCATTTATAAACTGAATTTAAACGATGGTTTAAACGGAGTTAAACTTATCCATTTATTTTCAATGAAAACAAACAAAAAACCACGTTCAAAGAACATGGCTAATCCAACACGTTATAGTTGCTGACTGACCAAATAATAATATAGACCTTGAGTCTGCAAAAGCTCTTCATGAGTTCCGTTTTCTACAACCACGCCTTGGTCGAGCACAATGATACGATCCGCATGCTTAACTGTACTTAAACGATGCGCGATGATCAGCGTCGTTCTATTTTTAATAATAAGCTCCATATTGTTCTGAATCTTTCTTTCCGATTCCGTGTCTAGTGCGCTTGTCGCTTCATCAAACACCAATATCGGGGGATTGCCAAGTAGCGCTCGTGCAATCGCGATTCTTTGAGCTTGCCCACCGGATAATCTAATTCCACCTTCGCCGATCATCGTATCATAACGAAGCGGAAGTTCATTAATGAAATCATGTGCGCCGGCTAACATCGCAGAGGCTTCCACTTCACCAAAGGCGACATCCTGCTGTCCGAAGGCTATGTTTTCAAGAATCGTCCCCCGAAAAATCGCTGTACCTTGCTGCACAACCCCTATCTTTTGGCGCAAGGAAAGTGCATCTATCGTTCGCAGGTCATGTCCGTCCACACGTATCATTCCACTTGATGGAGAATACAAATTCATTAATAAATTCGCAATTGTTGATTTCCCCGACCCACTTCGTCCTACGATTGCAATAGTTTGTCCCGCCATCATCTCTAAGTTAATGTTCTGAAGAATATTCTTCCCATCCACCTCATAACGGAAGGTAACATTCTCAAAAGAGATATGACCTTTCACATTCACAAGTGTTCTAAGCTGCGTTTGTTCGGACTGCTCAAGGCGTGATTGAAATACATCGTCTAATCTTTCCATAGAAATCCGTGCTTCCATCAGATCATCGAGCATGTGAATAATAAAGGAGATCGACTGAGTTACCGTTGATAACAAAACCGTAAAAGCAACCAGTTCCCCAGCAGACATATCGCCTTGCAATACATAGTGGGAGCCAAAATACAAAACTGTAATCGTCCCTAGCGTACGTATCCACTCTCCACCTGTTTCAGCAGTGACCCAAAGCAATGTTCCTTTCAATCGCAGCTTCGTCGCATTATTAAATTTAACTTTCAATTGATTAAACACGGCTCTTTCTGCAGTAAGTGTCTTAATTGATGCAATGAGATTGACAGCCTCCACCATCGTTGATTCTGATTCCGCCTCCGCTTGGAACTGTTTTCTACTGTTTTTGCGCATCCGCGGAGATACGAAATAAATTAGACCGATATATAGCGGAATAATAACTGCGGCCATGAAAAATAGCTTTGGATTGTAATACAGCATTAACGAGCTATAAACTCCGATGGTAACGAGATCAAGGATTAAATTAGTAGCCCCTGAGGTGAGGATTTGCCGTATTTTTTCATTCTCGTTCACCCTTGTAAGGATATCACCCACAGTACGTTCATTAAAAAAAGATAGGGGTAACCCAAGCAGATGCTCATAAAAAGCTTCTACCATATTCGTATCGATTTTGAGCGCGGTTTTCGAGGATACCCATTGCCTAACGAACATAAAAAGACCGTTAATTAAAGAAATCGCTAGCATAGTAGACATTAATAGGATTAGCAGCTGCTCGTTACGGTGAACCAATACATTATCAATCACTGACTGAGTAATAATGGGCAAAGACAGCGAAATTAGCTGAATTACAACAGACAGCAGCAAAATATTTGCTAGTACATGTTTATGCGGCTTCAGATAAGCGGCATATCTTTGTAAGGTGGAGCCGCGGGGAATGGATTCTTTTAAAGCCATGGTTGGGGCAAGTGTCAAAAGCATACCTTTCCAATGTTGAGCAAATTGTTCATGCGTCAGCTTCTCTACACCGATTGCAGGATCTGCCACATATATATGCTCTTTCGTTACCTGATACACGACAATATAGTGATTCCCTTTCCAATGCGCAATGGCTGGAAGCTGGATATCAGATAGATTTGCCAGGTTAACTCTTAATCCCTCAGCTTCAAATCCTAGAGATTGAGCGCTATCCATCATGTCCTGAAGTGACGTTCCCGATCTGGAGAGTTGCATATTGGACTTAATATAATTAATCGGAACAGATACACTATAATATTTACAGACCATACTTAAGCAGGTGGGGCCACAGTCCATTTCACTTTGCTGCAAAATAAAAGGGAACCTTCGCCAAGGTTTTGCAGGCTTAGATTTGATTCGTCTCACAATAGCTGATTTTTCTATCGGAATTGATACGCTTGGTTCCGGAGCTGGCTCAGTGAATTCTTCAACTTTCTGGTCGAGGGGATTACGGCCACTGTAATTTGAAGCAATTCGAAGGCTCGCTTCCTTAATTTTCGGATATTCGCTTATGAGATGGTCAAAATCTTCTTTCGAAAGCCGAAAAAGCGTAGATTTTTCTGTTGTTCTAACCGTTGCTTTACGAGGTTCTCCTTTTAGCAGCGCTAATTCTCCGAAAAAATCACCCGCTTGCAGCTTATTTAGCAACACGCCCTGACTTTCTTTTACCACTTCTGCGTGCCCAGATCTTAATATGTAAAATGCGTCTCCTGGTTCACCCTCTGTTACAACTGAAGCACCGGCTGAGTATTCACAAACTGTAATTTTATCGAGCAGTGAACGAAGCACCTGATATTCAATGTTAGAAAAGATAGTAGAGCCCTTCAAAAAAATACGCATCGCATCAGATGCCATATATTGATTCATATATATGCTTAGATCAGGGCGCGTCTCCAGCATTAGAATAAAATCTTCCTTGGATAACTTTAACACCTGAAGCTCTGTGGACGCTCTAATCGTAATATCCGTCGTTTCATTGTTCAACAAAGCACTTTCTCCGAAATGCTCACCCGTCTGGAGCAAACCCAGGTTCATCTCATTGCCATCAGGCAGTTCTTTAATTCGTCTAGCCTGTCCTGAAACGATGATATAGAAAGCATTCATCTGTTCCCCGGTATGAACAATCGTCTGTCCCATTTCAAAGTTAACTACTGTAAGTTGCTGCGACAAGAGAAGCTTTTCCTGTTCATTCATTACACCAAAAAGAGATACCTGATTTAACAGCCTCTCCACCATGCACACATCCCAACTTGGGTTTGCTTATATTTGATCCCACAAAGGGATCTCAATCTTGGCCAAACTCAATTGCTCAGCGACCCATTCCTCAAATAGTAAGGATAGAATTTGTTCTCTTATTCTCTCATCCAGAACGCTGTGTTTCATCTCCTCTACTTTAATTAAATGATATCCTCGATTCGTCTTCACAGGTCCTACAATTTCACCAGGCTGGGCTCCAAACACGGAAGCCGCTACCACAGGAGATAAAGCTGCACGAGTTACTTCGCCGGTGTACCCTCCCGCAAGTCTAGTGGCTTCGTCCAAAGAATACTGACGGGCATAGGTGTAGAAATCCCCACCTTCCTCGATGCGATACATTAACTCCCGGATCGCTCCATACTCCGCCATAATAATCTGTGAGATTATGGCTGTGTCGAAGGATAGTCGCTGCTCGTAATAATACTTTTCTACTTGAGCACTGCATACTATATGCATCAATTTGGATTCAATTAGCGTCTCACGAACATACTCTCCTAAATCATCAAGCGTCATTCGGTTGCGCTGAAGCCATTCCGTAGCTGCCGCTACTTGTAAAAGACCTTTCTTCCTCCTGAAATCATCGATTCCTTCTTGCAGCTCCTTTACGCTAACCTGAACGCCTTGGGTGTGTGCATATCGTTCAATTAGTATTTGTCTCCCCTTGTTATGCAAGGCTGAAAAAGCCTGACGGTTTCTAGCATAGCGTAAGACTTCATTTAGGCTAGTAGATTTCCCGTCTACCGTAAGTGCAACGATCGTTTGTAAAGACATATTTATAACCTCATTTGAAATTAATGAACAATCACCCCCTTCTATATGATTAGGGGGTGATTGTAAATATAAGCTGAGATTCTCGAGTTATAACTACCCCATTTTGTAGCCTTTCCCGTTTACCGCAGAACTTGGGATATGTAATAATTTCCCCGTTCCTGCTCCACCTGAGACTTCCTTCATCTCTGTGTCACTAAGAGATTTGTCTTTTTCCTGCAATTCTTCCAGACGCAGCTTTGCTTCTGGTTGAGTGCCATCTTGATTAACGTTATCTGACATTAAACTCACCCCCAATAATTACCTTATAGATTAAAGGGAATAACGAGGTTTAACAAGCAACTATAGTTGTGTTGTTAAGTGTACGATGATTTCTTCTAAAGACATATCATAATAAAAAACCACCCCATATACAGCATCATGAAGTGGTTGTAATCAATGCTTAAATGCAAGAGATACAACTAACCATTAAAGATTGTTCTTCCATTTTTGATAGCACTAGATGTCGTAGTTTTCAATTGATCTCTATTCCCACCTAATCCACCAGAGACTTCCTTCATCTCTGCGTCACTAAGAGATTTGACTTCTTCCTGCAATTCTTCCAATTGCAGCTTTTCTTCTGGTTGAGTGCCATCTTGATTAACGTTTTCTGACATTAAACTCACCTCCAATAATTACCTTTTAGAATAAAGAGAATTATGAGGTTTAACAAGCAACTATAGTTGTGTTGTCTATTAAAATCCTTCACAAATCGGCGCTTCTTCTAATCTTCCGTGTTCAATAATCAAAAAAACCGGGAAGCGCGATCACACGCCTCTCGGTTTATCATTCATTGTTATGGTCTGCTTCAACATATTCTTTAAGCGCAAACAGTTTATTCGCCCAGTATTGTTCAAAAAAGGTAAGCCAATCTTGAAGCTCCAGTAAAGGCTCTGGCTGAAGCTTGTACCGAGTCTCCCGGCCGACTTTCTGACTGCTAACAAGCTGCGCATCGGACAATACTTGTAAGTGCTTGTTAACAGCAGTTCGGCTGATCGGGTAGCAGTCCGAGATAGATGCTATGGACATTTCCTTATTAGCAAGCAGCTTTAGCAGACTGCGGCGGGTAGGATCTGCTATCGCTTGAAATACATCATGCCCAGATTCAGCGACTGGCATCTTAAGCCTCGATATAAGCAGGAAGTTTTTCTTGGACGATTTTCTCCCAGCCGCCGTTCATAAAGCCACGAACGATTGGATGCGGTTGACCAAATTCAGTTACCTTTTCAGGGTCCCATCCAGAGTGAATCACGGTGAACTCCGTCTTCCCATCAATTTCTTTCAATTCAAAGGCAAGATGCCAATCCTTCCCCCAATTAAAACCGACACGGTTCGGCTCATCAATCTCTGTAACTTTACAAGGGGAATCCCCGAATTGTCCAGCATGTAGAATGAACTCATGGCCTACCACCGGCTCGAATGTACTTGGCATCCACCAGGCAGCTATTCCTTCAGCAGTGGAAACAGCTTTCCATACTTTTTCAATGGGCGCATTGAGTGTAATTGTTTGACGAATATCTTGTAGTGGTCCTTGAGTTTGCATAAATTTCCTCCAAAATTCATTTTAATGTAACACCTTCTGGTTTCACTTTTATTATAACACCATTTGGTGTTATGTCAATTTCCAGAAACCTTAAGGGAATAGCGGAGGAAAGCCTTAACTAAATCCAAGTATCATTGGCTGCTGTTAATTCGGACTCAGTACCGCCAGTGTTTCCTACGCTTTTAGGCTCCACCAACATGATATGACATTCCTTTTCGGCGGATAGCTTCATCTCGACTCCTTTTGGGAGAATAAACATCTCACCCTTGGAGATTTTAACCTGACCATCACGGAAATCAATGATCATCTCCCCTTCGAGCGTGAAAAATACCTTATCGGTATCTTGATGAACATGCCATTCAAAATCGCCAATGATCTTAATAAGTTTAAATTGATAGTCAATCATTTCACCAATGACTTTGGGAGACCAAAGGTCGTTAAATTTAGATAACTTATCTTTCAGATTAATAGCTTGATAATGGATAATAATCACTACTTATCTTCCTCAGCTTATTAGCGCTTAAGCAAAGCGGATAATATATTTTGTAAAGCGTAATCAATAGCTAATGATCCACCAGTAATAGCGGAGTTATCCATTAAATAGACATTCCCTTTCTTTACGGCATTCATAGCATTCCACACATTACTTTGTTTTAAGTTATTCATTAATTCCTCCTTTTTTTGTAATGTCACCTATAAGGAAAATATGGTCTGCTTGAACAGTTGATATTCCTTCAAATGAAGTAAATTCATTATTTTTACTTGTATATGTATCATCCGGTGTAAGCCCCAGTCCCTTCTCTTTATCAAACGCAAGTTTATAGACCGAATTCCCTTCACCTAGAACATTAAAAGTTTTTCCATCCCAAGACAATATAAGCGCTACTGTCTCTCTTTCCATCGACTTTAATGTTTCACTCCCAGCTGTAATATCTTTCATCATTTTATCAATTACTTTTTCCGCTTCGTCTTCTTTGCCAATAATCTTGGCTACTGTACGGAGTCCATATTGCCAATCTTCATAGATGTCCTTGTATTTTAATGTAATGACTGGTGTTTTTTTCTAGTGAATCATACACGCTGCTGGGACACCCTTGTTTATACCAAGCCTTTATGTTCTTTTTCGTTCCCTTGTTGAATATTTCCGTAGCCACGTACGCCATTCAAATCTGTGCGTATAGACAAGGATCACAAAGCTCCCAAGCCAAACCCACAAAATAGGAGCAGACCACTTACTGATATACAGATAAACGGAAAGCAGCAGCATTCCGCTTACCACTTGTAAACCATCCGTTACAGGAGTTTTGACTCTGCGATTGTACCAACTACCGATCACTTTCAGCACTGCTAAAATAACAGCTAGCGCTAAAGAAGCTTTGAATCCTGTCAACGCACTCCATACCCCAAAGGTCACGGCGATCGCCTTCCCACCTTTTCCTTTAAGAAAAGGAGAAAAGGCATGACCTGCAATGGGAGCTAAAGCTAACGGAACAATGAGATAACTTTCACTATAATGACTTTCCATTACCCATAAAAGAGGCAAATATCCTTTTAGAAAATCCAAAATAATACCTAAAATGCCGAATTTATAACCGGACGACTTCCATAGATTCAAAGCCCCCGGATTACCGTCGCCTATGAATTTTAGATTCTTTTTACGCGCCAGCCCAAGCCAATAGGAAAACATAAGAGATCCCGACAAAAATAAACCCGCGATCCACAATATGATCATTAGTCCCTATGGCCTCCCACCTGGATATGCCTTCCTTTCCAGCTTACATGCCTTAGAAAAACAACCTGATAAATCGAATAAAGCATGATCAAGATAAAGAAAAGAGTAGCCACCACGTGAAATACAGGAATAACGATGCCGAATACCCCTACATATTTAATAAAATAAAAGAGTTGAAACATATAAAGAAGATAACCTATCAATAAAGGCATAAACCATGAAGTATTCGCAAAGACAAATACGGTTTCTGAGACAATAAGTCCAACCACCCAAAGTGCAATTGGAACAATTGTCAGTGGACTTAACGTTGAGGTGCTTAAGACAGCCCCTTTACTGAAGCCTTCAATTTCACTTTTTATCCCCTTCGGATACATGCGAAACGATACTAAGCCATAACCAATAAAATTTCGAATCGGAACACCGGCCGAGATAAACTTTTCTCCTAAAGACAAATCATCCAGCACTTCAGATCTAATACTTTGATGGCCATTAACTTTTTCATAATCCTGCCTTAAAGCTAGAATACATGAGCCGTACAGTCCTTTTTTGGCGTTATTCCGTTCAAAAACCGAAGTGAAGGTGAAGATCCCCAGCATATTCATGATTAAGGCGAGCTTCTCAAACAGCTTTTCTGTATGATGAAAAGGAACTACCGAAATGACACCTTTCGATAGCTCCCTTGCTGTTAATAATGACGCCAAAGCGTTAGGCTTTAATCGGATATCCGCATCCAAAAAAGCAAAGATATCGCCCGAGGCTTGTAAATATCCATTCCAGACTGCCCAGCTCTTACCCGTCCATCCCTCAGGGAGAGTACTGTTCGTAATAACCTTAACCCCATAGCTCTCAGCAATTTCTTTGGTCCGATCCTCCGAGAAGTCATCAACCACAATAATTTCATAAGGTGTAATGGTTTGAGACTGAAGTGAATCGAGCAGAAAGCGCAAATTATATTCTTCATTCCTTGCGGGAATGATGATGGACAATTTCTCCCGTCCTTGAATAGGCTCATGAGAAGTGATCAAAGTATTCTTTCTAAACAAAATAAAACCGGAGAGACATCCAACGCCTATTACAATGAACAACCACATCTACAGTTCCCCCCTTCTACATCTATATATATGAAGGGTTAGTCCGTAATATATTCATTTCAAATTTAACCTACATTTACTTTAGCTGAATTTTGATTAAGCTTCTCTGTGCATAAGAGCATGACTATTGCGAAAAAAACAATCATCGCAGGGAAAATACCCAGCGTAAAATTCGAGGCGAGTAAGCCGATAAAGGGCGGCATCAGCGTGGTACCTGTATAAGCCGTTGCCATCTGAAAGCCCATAATCGACTGGGCATGCTTCTTCCCGAAACGTACTGGGGTTTCATGTAGCATACATGGAAAAATAGGAGCTAACCCCAGACCTATGATCATAAATCCTACTAGTGAAACTATCGTTGGAAGCGGCAGTACTAACAATATTGTACCGATTAAAGCAATAAGTTGACCATATCGAATTAGCTGTTTATTACTCATTCTAAAAGTAATGAAGCCCGTCACCATTCTACCAAAAGTAATCCCTAGGTAAAAAAACGACACCCATGTAGCAGCAGTCGATGCAGGGACATCTTTGATATTCACAAGAAAACTACTCCCCCATAACCCCATACTCGTTTCAATTGCAGAATAAAATAAGAAGGTTAACATCGCTAGTTTTACCCCTCTTAGTTTCCAAGGCTTTGTGTTCTCAGCTGCATGTTCTAGCTCAGACTGATTGAAGTCATGATCACTTTCAACATTTGGGTTGCTATTGTTTACAGCCACTTTTTTCCATAAAGGCAGCGTGACGAATAGAATAACCACTAAACTCAATTGAATATAAGCAACCGTAAGATAACCTTGTCGCCATAGACCTTCTCCAGAGATAAAAGATCCCATAATAATAGGACCCAGTGTAGCGCCTACACCCCAGAAACAATGCAACCAACTCATATGATGCGCTTTATAGTGCGTAGCAACATAACTGTTTAATCCGGCATCTACAGATCCTGCACCTAAACCTAGTGGAATCGCAGCAACAATTAACCAGACTAATGAAGGTGACCATGCAAAACCAAGCAACGCTACAGCAGTCATGATACAGCTTACAAGGGTCACTTTCCCCGTACCAAAACGTTTAAGAATTACACCGCTCATCAAACTCGATACAATTGTGCCTACTGCAATAACCATCGAGAGGATTCCAGCAGTTCCTAATGAAGCATTTAAATCCATTCTCATCACCGGCCATGCGGATCCAAGCAATGAATCTGGCAGTCCTAAACTAATAAATGCTAAATAAATAATAATTAGAAAAAAAGTTGCCATCGTTATCTCCTTAAGGGTTCTAATCTATTTGTTGTGAAACTAATAAACCTAATCCAAGACTCTGTAATCCATTCAGATAATCACGCTTCAAGTCACTTACCGCTAATTCCGGAAGATGTTCCTTAGGAACGTATGTAGCAGTTCGCTCAGCAATTTGATTAACCATAGCTGGAGTTAACTCATCCTCACAAAAAATAATATAATGCGGATTCAAAATAGAGGTCATAGTAGCCACTAACCGACTAATCGCATCTACTTTATGATCCGCCTGCATGCTTGATCCACCTTGATCTCCAGTTAATGCTTCTATGAAATTCCGATTGTCATACTGGGGCATATATTGAACTTCCCCTGAAAAAAATGTCTTTCCCCGAACAATTTCACCATTAACCGCTATTCCGGCTCCCGGACCATTTTTCCCTAAATACAGATACATCAGAGAAATATTCTCCTTCAAATTTCTTTGCGCCATATAACCGATTACAGCGGCATTCATATCATTTTCCACAATGGTCGGGATCGAGAGTTGATCTTCTATATAGCTTTTTAAATCTAGATTCTGATATTTCTTATAACCCGGGATCAGAAAAATCTTCCCATGATTCACTGCACCTGGAACACCAATCGCTACGGAATGAATCTTAGGATTGGCCTTTTTTTCACCTTCAATAAGCGAGACGAGTGTACTAACGTCTTCCTCAAGAATACTAGGTAAATTCCCTTCTTTGATTACCTCACCAATGCAATTATAGATGGTATAGTTCGTTTCATGTTTTTCCAAAAAAATAGCCATTCCTAATCGATAATTCGGATTATAGGCGTATCTTATTGCCCTTCTTCCGCCACTAGATTCATCAAGGCCAATGATCGTTACTTCCCCTGCCTCTTCCATCTGCATTAGAAATTTACTAATCGTTGGGAAACTGTATTGTAAATTTTGGTTTAGCTCTGCTTTCGTTGCTCTTCCAAGCTCTAATAATGCAGTTCGAATATCTCGAATAATCTCAGATTTCAATTGCTGTGAAGGAAGTCGTTTATCACTTGCCATGGCTCACCCACCTATAGTCATACTGACTTATTAAATGCATTTAATAAGTCAGTATGACTATAGCAGGAATACATCTTAACGACAACATAATTTTTGGATGCGGCCCCTCTGAAGCTCCAACATGAATAAGGGGGCATGAAGCCCCCCCTAATTATCAACAAATTTAAAGCCTTTTCAGGATTCGTTCCCATCTTCCAGGATGGCTTTCATCCAAGTACACAGGCTGAAATCCTAATTTCAAATAAATGCGGATGGCGGGCAGTCTGAAATCATCGGTTTCTAAACATGCTACCTTTCCCCCTGAATCTCTTATTTTGTGTAAGACAGCTAGACTCACAGCATAACCGAGACCTTTACCAGAATATTCTGGAAGCACCCCAACCATATGCAAGTACCAGTTCTTATGGTCCTCACTACCCGACTCCCAGGCTGTAGCTGTCGCAACAGGCTGATTCCCACGGCAAATGAACAGCAAGCGCTCAGAATAAAGCGGTACATGATCACTGATTTTATGTGCAAATTTAACTTCCCTCGTAAAAGAATGGCGGATAAGCTCCTCCCAGTTCCGTTCATCATCCGGCTCGAAATGACGAATTAGATACCCGTTAGGACAGTGAAAGACAGGTAAGTCGGACAGCATTTCTTTTTTCATTACAAGCTTGGAGAGGGCCTGATCCACCGTCAAATCCTCACCTTCGATTTAAAATCAGGAAAGGCTATTGCTTTCCCGTCATTCTCTACTGATTCCATAGACAATGTAAACACAGAGCTCCAAGTAACGGCATCATATACGTCCACTGAAGGTGTCCGATCCTCCTGAATAGCAGAAATGAATTCCTCAAGCACCATAAAATCACCTCCGCCATGTTTCGTCCCAGCAGCGTATTCGCCCCATTTTTTCCATGTTGGATGATCATAGAGTGGCTGATAGCTGCTTAACGGCTCCCACATTTCCTCTCCATCCGCTATATTTTTGGGCGAGAGATTCTTGAACCAGATCAAATCCTCTTCGTACTGATGACGACCCGTAATATATGCTCCCTCAGTTCCTTGCAGCAAATAATGTGTTTTATTATGTGGTCTAACGGAGGACCAGTCTACGCGCAGTTCAATTAGCACGCCCTTTTCCGTTTCAATGACCGCAACCGCACTATCTCCTTGCCGCCAGAATCCTTCCCGTGCTGCCGGGTGATCTTTTCCATAATGCTCTCCGAAATAATATTGTAAGGATCTAGATTTGGAAACAAAAGTCGAGACGCTTTTTAATCGATCACCCTCAGGCTTATTGAGGTTAATCCATTGGGCAACCGGACCTATAGAATGCGTCGGATAATTAATCCCGTTATACTGCTGATGTAATTGCCCCCGCCAAGTCAGAGAACCATCCGGATGATGAGTCAAATGACGTAAATCATGGATATAGCCGCCTTCCAGATAAGTAATTTCACCGAATATGCCTTGATCCGCCATATGTTTAATCGTTAGATTAGAGCGCGAGAAGCAGTAATTTTCAGACATCATATATTTAAGTCCGGTTTGTTCAACAGTTTCTATAAGCTCCCAAGCTTCCTCTAAGGATTGGATCGAAATCACTTCGCTTAGGACATGTTTTCCTGCTTTTAAAGCATCAATAGATTGTCTGGCATGCAAATGCATGGGGCTTAAGATAAATACCGCATCAATCGCTGAATCTTTTAGCATTTCATGATAATCCCGATACGTTCGAATTTCCGGAAATTTCTCTTTCCATTGGTTAAGCACCCACTCATTTAAGTCACAAGTGGCGGTCAGATGTATCCGATCCGATAGAGAGTACAGTGCATTCATAAAACTGGCCCCGCGATTCCCACCTACGATCGCTAATCTTACTGGTTGACGATTCATTGCTGATCCACCTGCTTTCTGTCCATTTGAACCCGATTGATGATTAGTTCCTGATCTCTTGTTTCTCCTTCAGCCTGTGGATATTTTTCATAATCAAAAATGCTGAAGGTAAATAATGAAGACCACTTACTCAATTGCTCACTGGCCAGATTAACCATCTCTAACCTGATTTCATCTTCAAGCACAGTAAGGATTCGAGCAGCAGGAATATCCAGAATAGAGGCCGTTTGAATGAAATGCCAGTTTTCTTTACTTACGATAGAATGTACATGATTGTGGCCATTGAAATAGAAGCCCACACCTTGCCACTGCTTCAATATCGGCCAAATATCCAAGCTGGGATCCAGTGACATCATTGGCTCGGTGGATCTAGCCGTCGTATTATACAGAGGATGGTGGCCGAAAACGAATAAAGGCTTTTCCGATTTCCGCTTCATTTGTGCTTCGAGCCAGGCTAATTGTTCATCATCAAGGGTTCCGCTCCAATCATCTCGATTTTCCCGTGCGGTATCCAGCAATATAATGATCGCATTCGTCTCTTCAATAACACTGTATCGCTGCTGCCGAGTGACTGAAAGGATTTCTTGCTTAGGATAAGTGTACGTATCATGATTACCAAGAACATGCAGAAAACGTCTGGGATGTTTGCTGTCTTTAATCTTACTCAGGATATAATTAAATTCGCTAAATTCTCCCGCATGAACCATATCCCCCACAGAAATATGATAATCAGCTGGAATGGACAAGAATAGATTCATAAATTGCTCGTAAAAAGCATCTCGTGCCTCTTTAATCAAAACCTTGTTGTTTAACAATTCGTCCGGATAGTGTAAGTCCCCGATAATCGCCAGCCTCATAAATGCCTCCTCCTAACCTTTAATGCCAGAGCTCATAAAACTTCCTATCACTTGCCGCTGGAACAATAAGAATCCAATCATTAAGGGTGCCGAAACAATTAGCGTAGCCGCGCAGACATCCGACCACTGTGCACCAGATTCCGTGGCTTTTGCGAACATCGCCAAACCTACGGTTAATAAGCGATTCTCCTCTGAATTGGTTACAATAAGGGGCCACAAGAAATCATTCCAATGAAAGCTGACCGACACGATCGCAAAGGACACATAAATCGGGCGTGACAGTGGGACATAGATTCTTGAAAGAATATGCAGGCGTGAGGCGCCCTCCACCCGGGCAGCTTCATCCAGCTCATAGGGTAATTGCTTGAAGGATTGCCTTAACAGAAACACTCCAAAGGAGGAGGCAAAGTAAGGTAGCATAATCCCCAGCTTGGTATCCAGCAGACCCATTTCGTTCAACACCTGATAGTTGGAAAAGATAAGAACATCTGGCGGCACCATAATTTGTACCAAAAATAACATGAATAACAGATCTTTCAAGGCGAATCGTACCCGTGCGAACGCATAAGCAGCCATCGTCATTGTAACGAGTTGCACAGCAAGCACAACACCGCACACAAGCAATGTATTCATAAAAAATCGTACAAAAGGCGCTCCATTCCAGACATGAATCAAATTCTCAAACGTGAAGTCCCAAGACCATCCCGCATCGATAGCGACGTCTTTGGGCAGAAAAGCCGTTCTTACCACCCATAGGAAAGGAATGATCCAGACCGCTGCAAAAGCAAATCCAACCGCATGCCACAGGATCTGCTGGATTCGGCGCTTCGTTCTACCGGAGTTTAGAATGCGCTCCTCTTCTAAAGCTTTACTGCTATTCTGCCTTAATACTAAGGGCAGCTTTAGTGGATTATCCTCCATGGATTCCACCTCCTATTCATAATGGATTTTCCGATCCCAACCAAAAAACTGCAGGGAGGAAATAAGGAGCAGCAGTACGATCATGATCACCGTCATTGATGCGGCCATCCCTTGATCGTAGAAATTAAAGGTCGACTCATAGATATAATAAAGCAGCAGGTTACTCGTATTATTCGGACCGCCCTTTGTCATAATCCATAGATGGTCTACCAACTTAAAGGAATTCGTTATCGCTACAACGGCCACGAACAGGGTAGTCGGCATCGTGAGCGGAATTGTGATTCTACGAATGGCAGTGAACGTACCGACTCCGCTTACTGCAGCGGCTTCATATAAATCCTTGGGAATTTGCTGCATCCCTGCTAAGTAGAAAATCATAAAATATCCGGCTTCTTTCCAGATCATCATGATTACTAATGCACCCATCACCGTATCAGGCGTTCCGAGCAAATTCACGGGCTGATCTGTGATCCAGGAAGCAAGTCTGGCAAAGAGCCCAAAATGAGGAGTATACAGAAACAACCAGATGTTCGCCACAGCGATCATCGGGATCATATTCGGATAGAAAAAGGAAAGACGTGCCAGTCCCCGCCCTTTTATCGCCTTATCGGCAAACAGTGCCATCAAGAAAGCCAAAGCCAATGAAGTGGGTACTGTGCCAATGGCGAACCATATATTGTTGCTGAACACCTTCATAAATACATTGTCATGCAATAGATTAATGTAGTTGTCAAAACCGACGAACAAAGGCTCAGGAGTCGCTAAATTTTTCTCATAAAAGCTAAGCCAAAACGATTTAAACATAGGGTAATAAGTAAACAAGCAAAGAAAGAGCAGCGAAGGCAACACAAGTCCCCAGCCGAATCCGTTTCGTCTAAGCCTCTCACTCCATCCGGCATTCATACCATTCTATCCTTCCATGATTAAGGTTTCTACGATTATTGAATAAAGGAAGGACGCCAGAACAAGCTACCAAGCTGTCCTGGCGTATCCCATACCTCAAAGACTACTTATTGAAGGGAGCAAGTGCCTGTTCTGCTTCTGCTTGCGCTTTTTTGAGCGCACCTGCTGCATCAATCTCTCCTGCCAAGGCCGCTTGAATCTGATTGGTAATTGCCGTCGAAACTTTACCATGATTATGAGTAGACAATTCTCGGAACGCGTATTCCAATTGATCTCTCGCCACCAAAGCTTGCGGGAAATCCGCCGTATATTTCTTCATTGCATCTGTATCGTATGCGGATTTTCTTACACCAACATAACCGGATGAGCTGCTAAAGAGGGCAGCCTGTTCTGAAGCCGTCATGTATTTGGCGAATTCCCAAGCTGCGGCTTGTTTCTCTGGAGATGTTCCCTTGAAAATATACAAGTTACCACCGCCTGTAGGTGATCCAAATTGCTTTTGTGCGGGCGGGAACGCTACCCCGAATTCGAACTTCGCGTTATTCTTTACGTTGGTTAAGTTGCCGCTTGTATGCATCATCATGGCTGTTTTGCCTTGAATGAAATCTGTCGGAACCGTAGCCCAATCAATAACACCTTCCGGCATCGCCTTATATTTATGGGACAAATCTAACCAGAATTGCAATGCCTCCACATTCTCCGGCGTATCGAACATCGCTTTTTTGCCATCGGAGGACATTATGTTTTGCTTCGAATCCGAAGCATTTTGCCGAGCAAGCATTTGAAACATCCAATACGAATCATCATTGCCCGGAATTTCCAGTCCTACATGACCGTCTTTGTTCAGCTTCTTAGCATAAGTTACAAGCTCATCCCATGTAGTGGGTGGTTTCTCTGGATCAAGTCCTGCGGCTTTGAACATTTCCTTGTTGTAATACATAACAATCGTGCTCCGCTGAAAAGGCAGGCTGTACGTCTTCCCTTCAGACTGTGTATCCTCTACAAAGGCGGGATAAAAATCAGCCATCTGAATATCCGTGTCCTTCGCAATAAAATCATCCAGCGGAATGATTGCATTCATATCGAGCATACTGTACAGCTCCGTTGACATCATGACCGCGACATCAGGTGGTTGTTTGGCTTGCACACCCGCTTGAATTTTTACGGTATTGTCACCGTAATTACCTGTGTACACGGGATTAACCTTAATTTCCGGGTGCTGCTCCATGAATGCACTAGCCATCCCATCGATTACTTTTGTAAGAGGACCACCAACATTAACCGGATAATAAAATGTAATCTCCACCGGCTTAGCGGCTGGGGTCTCTGTGGATTCCGGAGTTGCAGCGATTGCTGTGGGTTGAGCGGTATTTTCTTTGGCTTCAGCCGTACTGTTATTAGATTGACCGCAGCCCGCTACTGCCAGCATAGAAACAGATAGTAGTGTTAGAATGGTTTTAGTTTGCTTTTGCATTACTGTTAGCCCCTTTTTCGCTTGGATTTGAATTAGAATGCATAATGGCGAAAGTTCACACTAATGCGATTCGAGCCGACATCAAGAATATGGAGCTGAGCTCCATCAGCGGTGGGCAATACAGCAATGCCTTGAGCTTCGGTACCGCTAGGCAGATTGCGATCAAAGGCTACAGATACATTTCCGGTCTCTGGATCAATCTGATAAACCGTTTGGGTTGCGTTATCCGTTGAGGCATACAGAACGCCGTTGTACACTTCGGCACCTTGGATTCGATCTATGCTTTGGGAAAGCGGAACGGTTGTGATCACATGCATATCGTCGAGACTAAGTACATTCAAGACGCTAGCATTACTCCACTGAGCTGTGTAGACCTGACCGCGAGCGGCATCAACCGCTACCCAAGGCACACCGCCAATATGCAGATTCAGCGGCAAAGCATAGGATGTGCCCGTATATTTCAAGGTGTTCACATCATAAAGGGCGATGTAAGGATGCTGATAGTTTTTGCCGTCTTCAATAGGAGCGTATATTTTACCGTTATAGTAGGAAATATCACCGATATGGTCTCCACCTTGGAAGGCAATCTCCTGTGGAATAGCCAATTCATTCCGCGCTTTTACGGATTTTCCATCGAGTCCAGTCCGTAAGAGTCCGTACGAGGAACTAAAGATCCATGAGTTCCCGTCTGTAGCCACCCCTTGTCCCCGTTCCAGGGCATCAAGTAACCAGAAGGATTGCTTGGATACCTCATGCCATCCAGCAGTGATCGCTGAAGCTGAGTTGGACTCTGCACTGAATTCCACCTCGGTGCTTACTAGGTTATCCGGTCCGACAGGTGTGGCAGATGCTACTAAAGATAAAGAACTGGTCGTAAGTGCCCCCGCGCAAATCAGACTGAATAATCTCTTTAATTTCATGTTTTCTCTCCTCCTAATAAGGTTGTAGTTTGGCATTTGTACGCCTTACTTCAACCTTATTATAGGAGCTGGCATCAGCCTTCTAATTGAACAAAATACTTCTTTCCTTGAATAAAACTCTCATTTGCATCAATAAATTCAATAAATCATATGATTAGGTTTGGAGGAGCTTTGATTAGCATACAGTTTTGGGGTTAGGCCGGTTTCTCGTTTGAATAATCTAGTAAAATGACCTTGATCGGCAAAACCAACCTGAGATGCAATTTCCTTCAAACCAATTTTTCCGGAACGAATAAGGAATTTAGAGCGTTCGACTCTCAGCCGAATTAAATAATTATGGGGTGTATACCCTGTCTGTTGTTTAAAAATCCGAATAAAATGTGATTGGCTCATATTAGCCATGGCTGCGAGATCAGTCAGTTGAATTTCATCTTCCAAGCGCTCACGCATAAATTGAATGACCTGAAATATCTCTTGATTGGCTGGCGTTTTACTGTTTGAATGTTGGGGGATCACAGAAGAATAGTGTTGTAATAAATGAATAATCAACATATTGGATAAAGAGTCGCTATATATTTTCCCTTTGGCACCGCCATTCTGCAATTCCTCCAGCATCCAAAGCCCTAATTGCAATAGCTTAGAATCCTTGACATGAAATTTGCGGTCCAATTGAATATAGCCTTCCTTCAGATAACCAGATTCACGGGCAATCTCTTCGAGGATTGATGGCGTAATTTCAATTTTCAAAAAATAGAGCGAGGTTCTGCCCCATGGGCACAGAAGGCTCTCATTACAAGGGGTAATATGAATGGTGTAATAATTTTCGTAATAGGCTGTGCAGTGAATTCCTATTAAATATTTTGACTCCGAGGATGGGGTGAAGGCTTGCTGCGGGCTATACCATTGCGAAACTTGAAGCTTATCCCAACCAAAAGCATCGCTTGCAACAACAGGCTGGGAAGCTGTAAAGGACGATTCTTCCATTTCTTTCATATTCATCCCCCCTTTTCCCTTCAATATAGCAAGGCTGTATACGCTCCACGTCAATGAACTGTAAAAGCTATATTAACTTCCAAATAGAATCAGAAGGTGTACGTCAAAACAGCAAAAAAAGAGGGGGAGTCCCCTCTTTTAGTAATTTGCATATTCTGTTACTGCAACTTTATGTATGAATATCTATTCCAATTTAAACTGATTTACTAAAACACGCATCTCATTCGAACCCTCTTGCAGCTTGCGAGCAGATGCGGCAATTTCCTCCATAGAAGCAAGCTGCTCTTCGACGGCAGCAGATACAGTCTGTGCAGCGGAAGCTGAGTGCAATGAAACCTGTTCGACCTCCATCACCGAAGCAGATATTTGTTCAGAACCAGTGTACATCAGCTGTGCAGCGGTCGAGGATTGTTCCACCTGATCAACGATGGTCCGGGTGGCCTGCAAAATGCGTTCAAATGCTTTACCCGTATCATCAATCGCTTGAACCCCTGCTGCGACTTCATTTTGCCCCTTACTCATCGAATGATGGGCATGGCCAATACTCGCAATAATTTCTTCTACCATAACTGAAACCCGTTCGGCTGCTTCACTTGTTTGTCCTGCCAGCTTACGGACTTCGCTAGCTACCACTGCAAATCCTCTGCCTTGTTCCCCTGATCGGGCAGCTTCAATTGCCGCATTAAGCGCTAATAAGTTCGTTTGCTCAGATATTCCTTTAATGGTGCTAACGATAGAAGCGATTTGTTGTGACTGCTCATTTAGACTAGTAACAGTGATCCCTAAATCATCAACAGTGTTACTTACAGCGTTCATTTGTGCGGAAGAGTTAATGATTAGGTTGTTTCCTCTATCCGCCTCTTCCAGTGTTTGCATGGACAGCTGATAGGCATGGGTAGAAGCTTCAGCTACTCGATGAATCTCTTTTACCATCTCCTCCATCGACTGAGAAGTCTCTTGTGTTGAATTAGCTTGTTTCTCACTATTATTCGCCACTTCAGTCATTGAGGATGAAGTCTGAACAAGTGCTGCATGGGTTTCACCTAACGTCAAAGACAACTGTTTGGAGGAAGAAGCTAATAACTCCGAACTTACGGTTAGATTCCCGACTAATTGCCGAATATTTCCTGATAACTGATTGAAGCTGGTTCCCAGTTGTCCGATCTCATCCCGATTGCGCACGGTCAATGCTTTACCACTTAGATCCCCTTGAGCGATTCGTTCAGCTTCACGGGCTATGCGGACAATTGGCTTAGAAATATGTTGCGCAAAGATAAGAATGACCGCAATCCCAAGAACTAGACATAGGATTAATGTGATGATAATACCCTTGAGTATGTTCTGTTGTCCGGTGTTATAGTCTTGCATATAAGAACCTGCCGCAACCACCCAACCCCAAGAGGGTGAGAGCTTGGCATATGATATTTTCAGCGCTTCGCCAACCTCATGCTTGGACGAATCGTCCGGCTTAGGTAAGGGCCATTTGTAGTATGTTGCCCCGCCGCCGTTCTGTGCAGCTTTTATCAAATCTTGTATGTAAAAGAAGCCGTTAGAGGTTTGTTTGTCCCAAATATTATCTCCCTCTAGTCTGGGATGAGCAAGCAATTCTCCTTTCTGATCTAAGATGAAAAAGTAACCATTAGACCCCAAATCGATGGCTGGATTAATCGGACGTGTCCCATCTTCATTTTTGGATCCAAGTAGTAAAGTTCTTACCTGCTCCTGTGCTTCCAGTTCTGACAACATCCCTGCTTGAACCGAGCTTTCCAAATTCTCAATCATAGCAACTGCTAGATTTACACTGGAACTCAGTTTACTCTCAATAAGCTGATTCGTTTCTTTCATAGAGATCTGATAGGCAACCACTCCTAATATTCCGATAGGAAGAATTAGTAAGGTCAGTGACATCAACAGCAGTTTCTTCCGAATCGTCAGTCGCAACCCTTTTTCTGCAGATTTTAGCATCTGTTCCTCCATATCCCAATAATATAAATTACAAATTAATACTATAGTACTAGTTTTGGGAATATAAATCAAAAAAAGATATTCGTGTTTTTACATAAAAAAGCAAACGGCCCCTGCATCGAAGGTCCGTTTGCTTTTTATTTCTATATAAAACTGTCTTCCTTATTTCTCATCCAGCCACAAAATCGCCGTTACTCCACGTGGATAATATTTACTGCCCGTAATTTCACCGGAAATAATCTGATCACTCCAGCTGAAGATCGATAACTCTGGATGGGTAAGCCAAGCCACGTGTGCGCGATCTGCTGCCGCTCCGCGTTCATCCCATTTCAGCTCCAAAATGTTGCGGGCGATGAACTGCGAGAGATAGATTTTGCTAAGCCAGCTGTTGTTGCTAGTGGAGGAGATTTTCCAACCACCATCCTCAAATAAGCAAACTCCCGGCTTCAACACCGCCTGTAAGTGCTTATCAAGCGCACCAATATATGCGGCGAACCGTCCATTGCGATCAAGCGCTTCCTTACAACCCGTATAGTAAGGGAATACAAGGCCTTCTATAGCCGGAATGATTTTGGAGTCATTCCCCTCTCCTATGACAGCCGGAATATATCCGTCTGCTGTAACACTTTCCACCATCGTTGCAGCGCATTTCTCTGCTTGAATCCCTGCTGTTGTGGACAACTCCGCACGCCCATACGCTGCAAATATTTTCTCCATGGCCAAGTAAGAAGCCCAGCATTTTCCTGCTAAATAAATATTATTGCGAGCCTGACCTAAGGAGACATCCAGACTGTCATACGTAGTAATCTCTGCGCCACCCATCGTACGAGAACTATCAAGCCCCATAACGCCATTTCTTTGTTCAGGATCTGGATGATCCCGATTTAACATACTATCCAGACACTTCTCCAGGATAGTCAGATTGCGTTCCATCCAGCTCCGGTCGCCAGTATGCTCCAGATAAGTTGCCGCACTCAGCACCCAGTTTACCAATTGTTCATGTGTCATATGTGAGAAGCAACCATCAATGCCATATAACTCATAAGCGGAATAGCCCGGACGTGAAACTACGTTGGCCACACCCATATCATGCGTGAAGCTGATTCCGCCCGGATACACTGTATCATCCCCAGGGAAACGCACCGTATCTTCATAGCTGAATCTTTCCACGAACATATCCAGCTCATTACGTACAGTCCAAGGATTCAGACGCAGCTCGTAGAATAACTGATCGACGGTAAGATCAAAGGTATTCATCATCCGGTATTCGCCTTCGTTGACGATCCAAAATGGCTTATTCTTATAATCCAGCAGTTGCGTGGAGCCATAATAACTGCGAATTGCATGCGCTAGCATAAAGGTTTGATCTTCGGATAGATTTGCATGATTAAACATCTCGTTAGCTTTCTCCGCTTCTTGTTTAAGAACATCGAATTTAGCTAATGCATATTCGGCCACTGCCTCAACATTGTTGAAATAGCGATTATAGTAATAAGTAGCATCCATACCAGAGGTAACATAACCCGAACGGTGAAAACAAATTGCAAACCGGTATGTTTCTTTTACTCCGGCTGGAACATCCATGATCAAAGCACCCACGCGCCCCAGACCAAAGGTCCAATTCTCCTGTAGCGCCTCACTTAGAATATCCTCCATCGTGAAATGAAGTGCGGACTTTGTAGTTCCTTTCTCGGCTGCAATCGCAATAAATCTTCCTTGTCCAACGCCTGTAATTTCAGATGACACATCATCCAGTCTTCTCATTCCGCTATAAACATCTGTTCCCTGAAAACCAAAGAACGCGCGACGTGAGGTAGCTGATGAGGTGTTATCCACTTCGAGCTCAACCAGTACTGCCGGCAGCAACACTTCCTTCATTTCTTCCACAGACGCAGTTTCAGGATCCGGTACTGATCGAACTGGCGAGAGAATTCGGAAGGTCAGATCCCCCGCACTCCAGCTGTCAGTGGCTACTCGGAAATCTCGAGAAATCTCATTCTCTTGAAAAGGGAACAGAATATTCTCCTTATCTGGATTAGGGTCTGGATTCTCGATGTCATAGCGTTTGCTCTCGTCATCTCCGCCAATCTCATGAAATGGTAGTGTGTCATACCCTTTCCCATCCGTGCGTTCTAATCCTATGAATATATTCTGTCTAGGAGGTTTGGCCATCTCCAAATCGAAACCACCACTAGCTCCTTTAAATCCTAAAGTAAAACTCGCAAATGCACCGATCGGTGAATGATGAGCATTAAAAAATTTATTATGTGACATAAAAAAATGCACTCCCTCCAACATGATCCCGGATACCTCCGGGCTATATTTCCATGTTATCGATATTTCTAGAAGTGCAACAGGGTTAAAGCCTTCTATTATTTGGGCAAATCAAACATCGCTAACAACCTATGATATAATTAAGCCAAATTATATTGTAAAAGAGGATTGAAATGATTTCGAATGATCCCGCCTTCCATAATTCTATTGACGGTCAGATGTCACCAGACATTCAAGCAGCCTTCCATATCTTCGCCGCGCATTGGAGAAAAGTAAATTCGGATTGGCAATATCCTGTACACACTCATCCGATGTTTGAGATTAATATTGTCCTTCAAGGTGAGCAGCAGATGACGGTCGGCAATAAGTCTTTTGTCCAACAAAGCGGCGATATTTTATTCATTCGTCCCGGTGTTGAGCATAGTAGTATGGGCTCAAATGCTGACTGTGACATGACTTATTACTGCCTGCATTTTGATATCGATGATCTGATTTTGCGGCGTGCCTTACTAACAGCAGATGCTGTTAGTCTCAGCGGGAACACCCCCGAACTGCTGGCCATACGTTCCGCTCTAGATGTAATCATTAACTCTTCCATCTTGTCAGAGTCTAAAGACACACATAGAAATCGCTTGATCACACTCCATGCTTCACTGCAGCTTCTGACCGCGCTCAGCGGTTGGGTGCTTTCGGAAATGCCTCTCCCAGCAGATACAGAAGCTACAGAAAATACAGTTGCCCTAGCTAACGCTATTGAAGGACTATTGCAGGAATCCGTCTCCACCGCTGACAGCACAGGCGAAAGAGGTGGCGGTATTGAGAATATTGCAGCAAAGCTTGGATACAGTACAACGCATTGCAATCGTGCTTTTCACCAAATCTATGGGATGTCACCAAGGCAATATTTATCCCGCTTAATCATTCGACACGCCAAACTGCTGCTGATGGATAATAGTCTGTCTGTCGAATCTATCGCACACCGACTGGGGTACCGGGATGTTTCCCATTTCAGTAAGCAATTCAAACGTTGGACAGGTCTTCCACCCATGGGATACCGCCGGTTAACAGAAAATCCGAGCACGCATTAAGATCTTTACAGAAACAAAAAAAGGATGTATCCCGCAGCCCACCAATTGGTTACAGGATATATCCTTTTTAAACGAATTTCATTTCTACCTCTATACGCCCTTAACCTTTCGTCGCACCTGATGCAATCCCCTTCACAAAATACTTCTGCAAGGCGATAAACACAATCAACACAGGTACAACCGACATCGCTGTTCCCGCAAAAATCATATCCCAACGTGATGAGAATTCTCCGATATAACGGTAAATTTCAACAACCATAGTCTTAGCCTGTCCAGAGGGTAATACTAGCATCGGCATCAAGAAATCATTCCAGATTCCAAGCCCATTTAGAACAACCATACTTGCCGTAACAGGCCCTAATAAAGGAAAAACTATTCGCCAGAATATCCCGTAACGCGAGCAGCCATCAATCTCTGCCGCCTCTTCAATTTCTCTAGGGATTCCTTTGACAAAACTGGTATACAGCAGACATCCGAAACCTACAGCACCGGCTACATAAATAAGAATGGGTCCCGCAAGGCTACCGTACAATCCTAGCATTCTAAGCTCCTTGAACAAAGGAATCATGTACGCTTGAAAAGGAATCATCATTCCGGCCAAAAAGTATACGAACATGAAGCGGGTCCATCTAACATTTCTACGCTCAATCGCATACCCTGCCATCGGAATAATCAAGACCTGCGCAGCGATGGATACTGCTGTTAGAATCAGACTGTTCAGAATAGCCCTTGGAAACTCAGTTTCAGTTAACAGGTACTTAAAACTCTCCAAATAAAGGGTTTTCGGAAAAGCAATGGCATCCTTCATGATCTCTGCATTGCTCTTGAAGGCTGACATCAAATTAAAGAAAATAGGAAAGAAAAATAGAATAGCCACTAATAATGTAACTATAAAAAGTGCGATTTGCCCAACTCTTCTGCGTGTCTGCATCGTCATTTTAGAGCTGCACCTCCCGCTTCTGGAGCACCTTCACTTGGAAGACTGTAATAATCAGTATGATTAAGAACAGAACCATCGCCAGCGCAGTACCAAAGCCTTGTCTTAATTCACCAAACCCAACTTTATAAATGATATACGTTAAAGTCTCCGTCTCAAAGCCCGGGCCACCATCGGTCATAACCGCAATTTGATCAAAAATCTTCAGAGCGCTGATCATAGAAAGCACCATACACACTGTCATCGACCCTGCTAGCAGCGGGAAGGTGATATGCCGAAACTGCTGCCACCCCCCTGCTCCATCAATGCTGGCTGCTTCATTCAATTCCTGCGGAATCCCCTGCAATCCAGCGAGATAAATGATCATATAATAGCCCGCACCTTTCCAAACAGTAGACAATATAATCGACAGCATCGCATATTTAGGATTGCCCAGCCAGTCCACAATCCAGCTTCCAAGTCCGACAGACTCTAGGATCTGATTGAATACACCGAAGTTGTAATTCAAGATCATCGCCCACACAAAACCCATTACAATCCCACTAAGCAGTGTAGGGAAATAAAATACACTTCTGAATAAATTCCGGAACCAGCGTACCTTATCAACCATCATAGCCATTGCAATAGCAGCAATATTCTCTAGTACAACAAGTGAAATGGTCAGGATCATCGTATTTTTCAAAGCATTATGCACCCTTGGACTATTCCATATTTCCACAAAGTTAGCAAAGCCGATATATCTCACTTGATCGCTGATGCCATCCCATGAGGTAAAGCTTAAATAAACACTCCCAACCGTAGGGACGATAACGAACAAGGTATATAGAATAAATGATGGCAGTATGAACAGTAGTGCATAAGACTGCCATTTCTTCTTTTTCTTTTTCTGCTGCACAGTGGCTATCAATGACTTGTCAGTATTAACTTCGGATGTAGCCATAGCTGCTCTCCCTCCCCTGAGACAGGCTTGTTAAAAAGAGAACCTCTGCAGCAGCAGAGGTCGCTCTAACAGGCGCTGCTCTTACATCTGATTAGCCTTCACTTGGTTGTCATATTCTTTATCAGCATCTTGCATATATTTGGTTACGTCTCCATCTTTCACAACAAGATCCTGCAGCAATTTGTAATACCAGTTACGGAACTGTGGTGGAATCAAGTTATCACCCCACCAGTTGTTGATCGCTAAGGACTTTACTACATTCGTGTCAGCAATAAGATCCAATGCCACTTGCATTTGTTCGCTGGTATCATAAGTTACTTTTTCTTTAGTAGAAGGAATTGCATTTATCGTCGCTAAATAATTCGAATATTGTTCTGGGGCGAAGAAGAAACGGATAAAATCTTTGATGGCTTCTGTTTTGTCTGCGTCTTTAACGGCTTCAGTGGATAAGGACCAGCCTGCTGGAGACGGAAGACCAATCACATTGGTTTTCCCTTCACGGTCAGGAAGACCATAGAATCCAAATTCAAAGTTCGGGTCTGCTTCTGCAATTTGTGTAAACATCCACGTACCGGAGTACAATTGTGCTGCTTTCCCGGAAACAAGAATCGAAGCAGTTTGATTGTCGCCCGTGCTCAGCCAGCCTTTATCTACATAATTCTTAAATAGCTCTTTGAAATCAGTAATCCCTTGAACAACATTAGCATCTGTGAAGCTGACAGTTTTTGCTGTACGCTTGGAGTTCCAATCCGGATCTTTCGAGTAGACATCATCGATCAGGAATTTATTCACCCAGAAGCCCATATGGAAAATATCTTTTCCGCCTACTACAATCGGAGTAATACCCGAAGTTTTTAACTTCTCTTGAATGGCTATGAATTCATCATAGGTTTTAGGAAGCTCGGTAATCCCTGCATCCGCATATGCTTTTTTGCTGTAAATAATTCCTTGTGGTGCGTTGACCTGCAGTGGTGCATTCCACACTTTTCCATCCACTTGAGGTGGGGCTTCGAACAAATCTAGTAGATCGGAAGGCAGCTCTACAATTTTACCTGCATCAGCAAAGACTTCTGTATCACGCATTTCCACCAAATCCGGGAATTCTCCCACTGCATCTTTGGTTTTGAGCCAGTCAAGATAGGCTGCCGAGGAGGTTTCACTCAAATCTTTGATGGTAACGTTAGGATTTGCTTCTGTAAATTTTTTGACCGTATCTGCGATAGCTTTTTTGGTTGCCGGATCTCCGGATGCGTAGCCTATCGTGAAGGCAACTTCCTTCTTCGTCTCCTGCGTTGCATTTGCAGGTGCTTCGGATGCCGGTGTATTGCCTGCATTATTGCCGGCACTGTTATTATTGCCGCCGCAAGCAGTCAAAGCTGTCGTTGTGGCAAGCAACAATACGGATAATTTTATCATTGTTTTTGTATACATCAGTTAGTAGCCTCCCCTTTTGTGTTTCACTGTGGAAACTGAAGCAAGATGTGCGCATCATCTCTCGAAAGCGTTTCCGTTGGTATTAGAATAGCATTCATTATTGATGGGTTGAATGAACTTTTTTAAGCGCGATATGCGGTGAATTTAAGATGTGTTCAAGTAATATTCCAAAAAAAGAACGAAAGACCTCAGTCTTCCGCTCATCTCCTATCCTTTATATTCCTTCACCATCTGCGACTATAAACGGCTTCTCTACAATTGGAAACGACAAAAGAATCGATGTCCCAATATGCTCCCGACTGCTGATGGACAATCCGTACTCTTTACCATACACTGTACGAATCCGCTCATGAACATTTTTTAAGCCAACATTTTTGCTTGGCGAACTAGGTTCTTCTAGATTTTCAGATAGCTGTTGAACCTTTTCCTTGCTCATTCCAATTCCATCATCATAGATCGTAACTAGCAACTTATCCTCTCGCTTCTCGATGGTTAACCCGACTGTACCTCTTCCTTGACTACGTAGTCCATGCTGAATAGCATTTTCAACAATCGGCTGAAGAGACAATTTCAGAATGTACCCATTCAAATTCACTTCCGGCGAGACGTCCACGACAAGCTCAAACTTATTCTCATACCGTACAGAAATGATATAGAAATAATCCCGCAGATGATCCAATTCCTCTCGGATGCTTACTTTATCCTCCCCATAATCAATCACATATTTCAACTGGTTGGAGAGCGATAGAATCATATCAGCAACCTCGTCATTATCTTTATCCACTGCATTCATTCGAATAACTTCCAGGGTGTTGTATAAATAATGCGGACGAATCTGGCTCTTCAAAGCATTCAGCTCCGTTTGCTTCTGCTTGATCTGGGCCACATAAGCTTCATCTATATAGGCCTGTAAACGCTCAACCATTCGGTTAAAGCCATGGCTAAGTCTACCCATTTCATCATTACTGCTCACTACCATCTGAGTATCGAGATTACCGGATTCTACGATAGCCATTTGCTTAATCAAGTTTCGAATCGGGGCAGCCAATCGTCTAGAAAACCAGACTCCCATAAGGATCATTACCATCGCACAAATAAACATCGCAATAAACACGGTCGTACGGGCTGAAAAAAGCTGATCGAATAAATTCGCGCGATGAATTCTTGCAGTCACCTTACCGTTAAGAAAAGGAATATCTTCGCTAAGAACAATCATTTCCTCTTCTTTCCGAGCATGTAGACCCTCAACGTTCGCTGCTGCACTCTCATTCGCAAAATATATTTTCCCCTCACCATCTTGAAGAAACAGATCATCCTGTTCTCCGAGATTCAGCTCCCTAAAAAACTGGTTGAATAGTGATGCATCTACGTCCATAAACAGGGTCCCTACTACTTTTGGCTCCTTAGCAACACGCCCAGAAATATCAATCAATGTACGGCCAATCGTGAACACGCTACGTTTTGACCCTATGAAATATTCCTCGGAGTGAGTCGGAAAAATAGCCACATGAGATGGGTTCGGAGCCATTACCGTCAACCATTCTTTATAGGGCAGCAGATCGAAGTTAATCCCTTTGTTCTCTTTTTCCTGATAATAAAGCTTATCGTCTGACTCCCTGTGAAAATAAACACTAGTAATGAAAGAGTCGCTGTACAGAACCGTTTTTAGAAAAGATTCTATAGAGATCGTATTGATTTGTTCTAGCTCATTTACGTTATAGGTTTGGTTCTGTGAATAGCTCTCGATAAAGCCTTCATAACGCCCTGTATACATCAGTTTGGATATCTCATTGTACTGATTAAACGCCGAATTCAAGTTATAACTCATATATAACACCATTTGCTGCAAGTTACTTGTAGTATAACGCTCGACATACCCAGAGAAAGTCTGAACAGAGATATAGCTAAGCGCAAATAACGGAATCAGGCCGACTAGTAAAAATGAAGCGGAGAACTTAACAAATAGGCTTTTGGATCTTCGGCCCCAGATAAACATGAATGAAGGCATCTCCTTTGCTATCCATCTGACTATTGGCTTTTGAAGGATTGCTTATACTCTTGTGGCAGTTTCCCATATTTTTTCTTAAACATGTCGCTAAAATGCCGTGCATTGTTATATCCTACGCTGTCAGCAATCTCATAAACCATCATATCGCTTTGCAGCAACAGACGGAGGGCGTGATTCATTCGGACCTCAGTTACATAATTCTTAAAGTTCTGTCCGGTATGCTTTTTGAAGAAGCTGCTGAAATAATAGGAGTTCATAAACATCATCCCCGCCATAGACTCCAGCGTAATATTTTCCGGATAATGCTCATCAATATAAGTCTTCACCTGAGACAGTAGCTTCAGCTCCTTGTTACCCATACGGCTGCTGATTTGTTCAGACATTTTGGTTAGAATAATTTGGAAATATTCCACCACCTCTTGGAAGGTAGAATGACTCGCCATTCGTTCCAGAATAGGACAAGTATCCTGTACGAAAGGATCTGCCTCCACACCAAATTGCATAAGCTCCTGTTCAAGTTGGAGGATCGTATTATAAACGGTAGACACCGCTTGATTTCTATTCCCGTCAGCCATGACTCGAATCTTCTGAAGTAGGCGCCCGCTCTCATGTGCTATTTGCTCTCTGTTCTGAGACTTCAAGGCGATGATTAGAGCAGATTGTATTTCTTGCAAAGGCGTTACGATTAACGATTCCTTTTCACACTCATTCTTTTTATAAGGAATGACTTGATTTAGACCTGCGAAATATTTACAGTGTAGCGCTTTCAAAGCGTTGCGATATGAAATATCAGCTTCATCCATTCCGTCTACGATGTTGCCCACACCGATGGAGACCTTCAATTTGAGAAAGCTATTAACCTTCCCGTGCAGATCCACAGCAAGTCTTTCCGGTTCCTCCCCATGTTCATGCTGGAGTAGAATACAAAAACGTTCACCTTTACGAAACATATAACTGTTTTCTCTTTGCTCCACGGTTTCTTTAATAATGTTGGAGAGTGCAAAATCAATCAGCTTACGTTCACGTTCCTCCCATCTGGATGGCTGCCCTGAGGATTCATCCGTCTCTACAATACAAATACTAACGTAGCGGCTTAGCGCAATAATTCCCATATCTTGCAGGGTATCCGCTGTTCCCTTGTTCCCGTCCGTCAGCTTATCAAGCATTTCTTCGATGGTTAATCTATGGTTCCTCTGTTCGTAATGGTTCAGCTTTTCTTTGTTGCGTTCACCTTCTGTCTCTTGACGAATAAGAGAAACAGCTTTAGTTACCACCTGCTCCAGCTGGTTCTTGTTCACTGGTTTCACCAAGTAATCCAGCGCACCATATTGCAATGCCTGCTGAGCGTATGTAAACTCCTGATAAGCGCTTATAAAAATAACCTTTACCGACCTGCCAGCTTCATGAATCTCGCGGATAATATCGATTCCTGTATAGCCAGGCATACTTATATCACTAATAATCAAGTCAGGATTATGTTCATCGATCTGTTGCTTCAGTTCAAGACCGTCGTTGGCTTCTCCAACTATTGTAGTTCCAAGATTCTCCCATGAAATCAGTTTTTTTAAGCCGCGTAATATCACCGGTTCATCATCGGCGAGCAGTACCCGAATTGTCTTCATTCTGCAGTCCTCCTACCCTAGAAAAATCATCTCACAGCAGTACAATAAACTTATTCTAATGATAACAGACAAACAATCTTTAGTGCATCACCATGGGAATGAACTTTCTTAAGGAGAAAGTGCAGTTATTTAAGATTCTTATTTAAAGAAATATTATACGGTGACGGTCGTAAACTATTATTCTTTTTAGTGTCTGTAGAAAATAAAGTGTTAGACTGCCCCAATATAAAAACCAGCGGCAGATTTGGACTTAAAAATAAAGCCCTAGACTGCCGCTGGTTTATTGAGCTCTCGTATCCTGTTAGCTTAATAAATCCAAAACTTTGTTTGCATATGTAATCCATTCTTTTTTATCAGTATTTATTTCTATGGTCGGGAGGATAGATAAACTAGATTGTTTACGTAATTCCGTTTGGGTTTGGATAAATTCATCAGCTGAATTTCTGATTTCTTCTACTGTTTTGTTCGTCCATTCGTGGGGTGTTCGACTTTGGATTCTTTGCTCTACGTTGCCAGAAGATACGGTTAGTAAAACACACTTTGCACCGAGGTTAAACAATTCATTTTCAAGCGATTCGATTTCATGTGAAAGCTCGGTGGGAAATGCTACTCTATGATTCAAATGAAATCTTTCCAATATAAAAAAAATACCTCTTGATGCCTGTGATGCATCTGGACCCAGATAAGCTGCCCATTCGTTTAATTGTCGTAACATGTTTACCCGTTCCTTCAGCAACTGAAGGTGTTCATCACGATTTAAACGTTGCAAACCTCCCTGAACATTGTTTAACACTTGAGAATAATGTTCACTTAAAACTATGATACTGCGCTCAGATGATTCATTTTGTGCATGAACTTGCTTTAGGGCTTTTAAAACAGATGTTTTTCCAGCATGTGAAAAACCCTCTAGAATTACTCCTCTTATATGGCTCACTTAACACCCCGATCTTACAATTATTTGAAATCAATTATATCAAAGAGCACTGAACAAAAGCTCGGAAAGTAGCCGAAACTTTCGAAAGAAACTACCACGCTAAACTGCCCGTTAGTTGAACAAATAAAAAACGGCTGCCGAAGCAACCGCTATTCCACTAACGTGTCCCGTTAGTTAAACAAGAATCGTTATAAAGCGAATCTATTTTTTATGATTTCAGCAACTTCACGAGCGTTGATTTTCGTATTGTTTATTCTCAAATAGTTTTCTTTTTTAATTTCTCCCTCTAACGAGTTCAATCGATGTTGCTCCATTGTCTGTTTTAGATCCTGTTCAGAGAATGTGATATCTCTCTTTGTCGGTTTATGTTCAAGTCTATGGGGAGTCTTGTTACGCTCTATTCTCTCCTCAAGATCGGCTTCAAGTTCAACAAAATAGACATCCGCACCTTGATCCTCAAATATTTTACAAATTTTATCGACATAATCCCAATCGCTCTGCAAATCGAATCCCCATACATATGTGAATATCATTCCATACAATTTACTGGCGGCGGTTGCTTCAAATATATCCTGACGGAATTTATCCGATAATCCCCACATTTCACTACTGAAACCAAAATAAGGAGCCAGCAATTCTATCGTCATATGGTTGTGGAACAATTTTAAATCAGATATCATTTCCAGTTCATGCCCCACTGTCATTTTACCTACTGCCTGCGGACCAAATACCAAAACAAATTTCATGATATCACCACTTTTGGAAGTTATTTTAATCATAGTACCACAATTGATCAAGTTATATTGCACTAACCTGCCCTTTAGCTTAAAGATAAAGCAGCCGATCGATCTGGACGGCTGCCTCTCTGTATTTATTGAACTATCGTTTCCCATTAGCTCAATAGTCTTATGTTTTAATTAGAGTCTCTGCTTATAGTTGTGAGGCTTGCCGAACACCTAACGCAGTGACGTCCCGACGGGCTTAGGGAGCTGGATGTGATCACTCGCTTCTCAGAGTGACCCGGAGCGTCAATATGGTGTTAGCCGAAGGAAGTTCTGGAAGCAGCCATTGCATTTAAGGCGTTCTCAAAATAACTATATACTTCAACTGCAATTCCCAGAAACTCTTCAACAAGTACATTACTATCCAAGTAACAAGCATACAGATAATCAACTAAAGCGGAGTCAATCTCACAATAGTTTAATATGGCATTCTTCATCTTAATAATGTCATCTTGCCATACACCTGTATCTTCTAAAACCAAAGAGTATAATGCACGAATTAATCTCTTAGAGTAACCTTTAATATATCTAGTTTTCATTGTGTTATCACTAGCATTAGAAAGTAAACTATGTATATGATCTACTTCCTCCTTGGTCTCTGTATTTAAGTCTAAAATGAACTTTGGAGAAATAATTATCGGTGGTACTTGTTCACCAACATCATTACCATATATGCAAACACAAATTATCTTTACCCAAAAACCCCACTCATTTGGTTTACTTAATACATCGTCAATCGAGCAAATTATCGTATCAATCTTAGTTACTACTGGATATTCTTCCAAAAGCCTGTCTTTAATATTTGACAATCTTTCGTAATCAATATCTTTGGGATTTACACATACAATAGTAAAGTCTGCATCTGATTTAAAAGGTTTAGCAGTTCCTTTTGGAATCGAGCCACACATATAAATGCTATGAATCTTACCTTTAAATTCGGTAAGTATATTATCTATATACTTATCAACAAGTTCCTTATATTCACTTTGTATTACAATTCTATTTATAACTTTTTCTAATATCATATAGACTCCTCCTAAACTAAGAAATTCTTTCGGCTGACGTCTTTTTGCCAACTTCGTAAATTCGTCATGACTTGACTTAAGTTATTCGCGAAATCATTCAACTATCCTGCCCGTTAGCGTAATGAAAAATGGAGCAGCTGCCAACAGCAACTGCTCCATCTTGTGTTTAACTAACGTTCCCCGTTAGTTGAACGAGTTTCTGACTAATGAGTTACTTTCATTTCGGTTCGGATCCAAATAATATATTGTTGTATTCGAGAATCGTCTCTATTTGCTTATGGAACTGGGATTTCTTTTTCCATAATAAAATCATCCATGACGAATCCATTCCCGATATCCGCAATTTGTTCCCGCACGGTTCGGAAGCCTTTTTTCTCATATACCGCAATACTGGCTTCGTTATGACGATTGACCGTCAACCAAATATGGCTTAGGTTTCGGTCTTTGCACAGCTTCTCCAGGAATGTCAATGCTTGGCTCGCGTAGCTGCGGCCTCTGTACTCCTTGCTTATATAAAACTTGCTCAAGAAGAGCTTCCCTTCTTCTTGTCTAGCTGAAATATATCCGACTGCAGAGCCATCGTTATGGATCAAGTAATATTCGTAGCCCTGATGATGGATCTGATCCGTAATCGCTGGTATCGATTGAAACTTGCCAATCATGTATTCAATCTGCTCGATTGTAATAATGGAAACATAATATTCGCGCCATATTTCTGCCGCCAATCGAGCAACTTCAGCGGCTTCTTCCGCTGTATTCACGTGTGAAAACATAAGCCTCATGACATGTGCCTGCCTTTCCTGCATCTCTCGCTTCAACCTGTTTCAATAGAATATCATAAATTATAATAGAAGCTTAGTCGCATGTTAAACTGCCTATTTTGCTGGAATCTGGTGTTATCTGATGAATACGTCTTCTAGGAAACGCTAACCGTTCTTTTACTTAATTTCTTAAATACCGAGTATTCCTTATTGGACTTAATATAACTTAATATCTTTTCGGCACATTCTATTGGATTCATCACTTCAGTATTTACTTCCAGGTCATATTCATCAATGCAATATACATTGCTGAACTGTGAAGCCGCAAGTCCAATTACTCTATCTCCTCTTGTTTGCTCTCTTCTTATGAGTTCTTCTTTAGAGCATAATACACCTACAAATAATGTAGGCTGATCGAAAAATATATCAAGACACTCATTAAACCACTTGTCATTTTCGATTACGGTATCTACTATTACATTCAAACCCATTTCTGAGTACAATTTAATAGTCGAAAAGTACATTGAGATTAAGGGATCAAACATTATTTGTGCGATAGCTTGCTCATCGACTTCTCTCGCAGGTTCAATATCTGAAAATTTATTATTAAAAAAATCCTTAACAAAATCATCTATTGATAAATGATGAAAAAGAATCTCTTTCTGATTCATCAGTTCAGTAGAAATACTAGTCTTTCCTGAACTTGAAGTTCCGTTCATCAACACAATAATTCCTTGCTTCAAACGAATCACCCTCAACTATAAGATTTGCGTATCTTTCAGATAACGTTACATTCACAAAGTTCATAAAACTATCCAACTTATAAAACATTCGAGAAACGATTGAACTATCCTTCCCGTTAGCTGCAACGATTCATTGTAATTAAAGGTCATACATCAAGTTATCCTGACCCAATAATCTTAAGAAAAGAACAAGAGGTTTTGTATTGAAAAAAAGATACCCAATTTCCTAATTGGATTTTCAGTAAATCAATTGCTACAAGCAAAGAGGGATGGGTTCCGAAGCAGATTTTAACTGCTCCCAATCTACATGACATAGCAATAGTTACTAAAGATTATTCAGCTCATGAACTAACAGTTAATCAAGATGATGTACTATTAGGCTTAGAGCATTTAAACGATTGGACATACTGTAAAACAGAAAATGATGAATACGGATGGATTCCAACTTTTTGTTTATCTGAACTATAAATTCAATTCTATAAATCAGGTTAAATACCTGATTTTTTGTTAATATTTTGTTTCGCACCTCCATTACATGCTTCTACTTCGTCTTATCTGTTGGGAGAGGAGGGATATTTGAAACAACATGAAAATAAGGAAGTATATTTGGCAGTAGACTGTGAGTCCTCAACAATATTCCTCAAATTCTATTCCCCCGCTTTAGTATTACAAATTATACAATATTTTCAGGCAGGCTATTACGCTATCTTGCCGTCTAGTTGAATAAAGGCGGACTTTATGGGGGAATCTGCTTAGGATCACCAAAAATCCCCTCGACTTGAGGGGATTTCTTATTGCAATGCATTACGTCTCTCCTAGCATTTCCTACAAACGCTAATGATAGATGAAGATGACGGAGAGAACGGCGTTTTATCCCAGTCAGCATATTGATGTTCGACGCGAAAGCCATGACGGGTTAATAAAGATTGCAGTGTAGCCTGATCTGTAAACCGACAAGCAATTCGGGAAGTCGTTCGTTTATCCCCCCAATCACGCATCGTGACCCAATGCATGATATGCTGGCTAGCATCGTAACATTGTGTACCTGATACCTTGACGTTTTTCCCATCCTTATCAATAAAGGAGCCCCATACTGTCTCCTCTTGATCGGATAAATCCGTTCCCTCTGGATTACGGGTCTCGAATGCAAAGATTCCATGGAGTTGTAAATGTTTGTGAACGGTAGTAAGCAAATCGTTTTGATCTTGATCACTTAAGAATGCCTGAAATGCATTACCAGTCAAATAGATCATCGAATATCGCTTGTCCGATTCGAAGGTACGGGCATCGCCTTCCATAAAAGTAACAGTCAACCCTTCCGCCTTCAGCCGCGCATATGCGAGCATCGCCGAAGAGATATCTACACCAGTCATCTTTACGCCGGCTTTCGACAGGGGTATCGTTGTTAAGCCTGTACCACAAGCAAGTTCTAACACTTCACCAGGACTTGATCTTGCAAGCTCAAGATAGAACTGATATTTGTCCATTTCACCGTCAAATTCAAGATCATAATTTACAGGATCCAAATATTCTTCAAGATTGCTATGTTCAATCAACGCTATTGCCCTCTCTTTCATTTCAATGTTACATTGAAGAAAAAATAATTTTCAAAAGAAAAACATGTGCTTATATAAACGCAGAAAGGATAATCTAAATAAAAATCCTATCGAAAACCCTCGTACTTAACAGTATTATTTTACTATTTTTTCGATAAACCGTTTGGTAATTCATAGTTATAATCAATTTTTATCGAACCTTACATAACTACTCTTTAAGTCGATAATCACTACTTTATCCTGCCACGCGGAGCTCGACGACTGGCGCGGCGATTCGGACTGGAGCTATACTGTCGGGAAGATCTCACTGACTGCCGAGAAGCTGATTGACTTCTCTATCACGCAGACGCAGCCCGGAAATGGCATCCTCATCAAGGAAGGCATGGTGTTCACACCAAGCATACGATCACCATCACGGTTGAAAGTCCACAAATCCTGACTGTGCAATAGAATAATTAGAGGTCGACCAACAAAATGGTCGTCTTTTTTTCATATTCGGCATAGCATCTTTCTTTATTCGATACAGGTGATCGAGTAAATGATATCTCGTTCCCATCTTCAAGCCAAAACTGATTCGCGGACAGCGTGTTGGGTCAATAACCAGGATAGCCACGGGTGTCGTTAATCGAACAATTTTGTCCTTTATTTCGACTGCGGTCCCATTCCGATAATCTGCCCATTAGATGAACAAAGGCAGCCGATCCATTGACCGGCTGCCTTTGTGTCGTTATTTAGCTATCGCTCCCCGTTAGTCAATCACCTTAAGTGACAAGTTCATCTTACCGTCTGGTAAACGAGACCAATGGCTCCAGAATCAAAGGTCTTGTTTTCGATTAGCTTAAGATTGATCTTCTCCTTAAGACCTTGGAATAGCGGCAATCCCTTACCGAGCAAGACGGGAGAAACCGTAATTTTATACTCATCAATTAAATTAAGCTGCATAAGGTAGTGTGCGAACCTAGGACTGCCGAGGATGACCATATCCTTGCCTGGCTGCTGTTTGAGGTTATTAATCTCTTCCTCGACATCTTCTTTTACGAGTCTGGAATTATTCCATTCGACATTCTCCAGCGTCGTGGAAAAAACGATTTTAGCTGTCTTTTCGATCCACTCGGCATGATTCCGTTCATGCTGCGAAGCTGATGGGTCCGAAGGCACAGATGGCCAGTAACTGTGCATCATTTGATAAGTCCCTCGTCCCCAAATGACAGTGTCGGCAGTACTCAGAATTTCTTTCGCATGTTTCTCCAAATCAGCATCGTAGGAAACCCAGCCAATGTCCATTTCACCATTCGGCCCTTCTACAAAACCGTCAAGCGATGCGTGCATAAAAAGAACGAGTTTTCTCATTTTCAGTTCTCCTTTGTTAGAGATATCTACATTTTACATTAACTACATTTTAACAGAATTCAACTTGGGTTGTCTCTTATGGATTTCTAATCCCAAAACCTGCCCGTTAATTGAACAAATAAAAAACGGCTGCCGAAACAACCGATATTCCACTAACGTTCCCCGATACTTCAATAAAGCCAAACTGTTGTTGTCAAATTCTTTTCAACAAATCCAATATATTATGAAAATGAATTTCACTCAACTGTTCGACGACCTCTTCAACTAACAAATCCTCAGAATCTCTAATCCACATACAAATCACACCTACTAATCCTGAGATTATATATTCCAAGCCGATTCTCATTTTTTGATTATTATAGTCATCACCAAAACCGGATAACATAATACTTTTTAATGCTTCTTTTATATATGTGGAAAAATTGGGATAACCATTTTGACTAAGCATCGTTTTAAAGAAAACAATGTCGGCTTCAATCACTTTGAACGTTTCGCTTAAGATTGAAATAAATGTGTCCCTATTCATTTCATCGCTGTCAGACCTCTCCAAGTTAATGCAAACATTTAATTTCCCTATACTTTCCTGACATAATTTTCCCATCAGATCAGGTTTGTCCACATAGTGTAAATAAAAAGTGTTTCGATTTATCATAGCTTTTTCGGCAATGTCCTGTATCGTAATCCGTTCATAACCTTTTGTTTGAACTAACGTCAAAAAGGCTTCTTTAATAGCCTTCCTTGTTTTTAAAATACGCAGATCCACCTTTAGTTTACTCATTTGAAAACTCTCCTTTCAACAAAGATAATATTCATTATACATTAATGTGTATTTTAAACATCATAATGATTAATATTAACCATTGAACACATTAATACTACGTTATAAGATGAGAAGCGTCAATAAATGCAATTGCAATAATAAATAAAGGGAGATAAACATATGAAAACATTAGCGATCATTGGAGCAGGTAAAGGTTTAGGATTGTCTTTGGCAAAGCGTTTCGGTAAGGAAGGCTTTCAAGTCGCGTTGGTTGCGCGAAATGCAATGAAACTTCAAGAAATGGTAGAAGAACTAACAGCCGAGGGTATCGAATCTTCATACTTTACAGCTGATATTTACAGTAGAGAAGAAATTGAATCGGCTATTGCAGCAATTAAAGAAAAATACGGAAAAATTGATGTTCTAGAAGTTAGTCCTGTACCAAGTAACTATCCTCCAACTTCAGTTTTAGAATTAACAATTGAAAATGCTCGTGATTCATTCGAAGGCTATGCAGCCAGTTCAATCAATATCGTAAATGCAGTTTTACCTGATATGCTTGAGCGCCAAGATGGCGCATTACTATTTACAACAGGCTTCTCAGCATTACATCCAATGGCTTTGATGGGGAATATTGGCGTGGGTATTGCAGGTCTACGTAACTATGTTGCGAACCTTCATACAGAACTGGCGGATAAAGGGATTTACGTGGGTCACCGTTCATTAGCTTTATTCATTACTGAACCAGGGTCTGGAAAAGTGAGTGATCCTGATGTGATCGCTGATATGTGGTATGAAGCTTATACAGAAAACGCAGTTTGGGAACAGGAGTATCCAAAAGGTATTACTCCCGAAGCCCTCTTATCCTTCCACAATATCAACAATAATGAGATGGAAATGTAACTTGGGATTGCAACTTTTATTTCCAAAAGAAATGATGCGCAGCAAAAAAGGCTCCAGATAAGTAGGAGCCTTTTTTTGTTCATCCATGCTATCCTGCCCGTTAGTTGAATAGCGGCAGATTTCAAAAAGGGATCTTCCGCTATTGTATGCTAAAAAACCGTCGATACATTTCTCTCCTGCGTTCGCCACGTAGTTGTGCGTATATTTACGTCTCGATCTCAAGCTATTTTAATGTCCACCTAATTGTGTAGGAATGGCCATGCGTTTAGTTGGATTGATATCCGTTACGAATAAGGATTTACTGGCATCCCCACGACTGGCAGGCACTTCCTTAACCATACTTTGCACTCTGTCGTAAAGTAAACTTCTCTCTGCTTGGATCCCTTACCGCTTCCGACTATAGAGCAGTTTTCTTAGTGAGATCCTCGATGTTTATCCTCTCTATTACAAGGTTTACTTCTAAAGAGAGGTTTTAATCTTCTAGCCTGCTTGAGCAAGTGTTCCCCGTTAGCGTAACTAACAACTATAAGCCCAACACTTAAATTATTAGTCTAAATGCTTGTAAATTCCTTACTCCATTGTTCGAAAGTTAGAGAATCAACAAAGGGATGTAGATCTTTCATTATCAAACTCTTTCTAAAAAAGTTGCAATTCTTTATTTCTCAGTACTTTTGTCTCATCGAACACCAACAAATCTTTTGCATTTCTACACCCCAAGCGTTATTATCTTTATATCGACAAATTTGCAGGTCTATACAAGGAGGTTCACGCATCGATGTGCCCCCGTACTAAAGAACAAAATGAGCTTATACGTATGCAGCGAAGAGAACAGATCCTGGACGTCGCCGCTCGCGCCTACTTTCGCACAGGTGGCAGCTTTGATATTCGCGATGTCGCCCGCGAGGCCGAGCTTGGTTACGGCACAGTATACCATTATTACCCTAACCGGCATTTATTAATAGAAGATGTATTGGGCAGCGGCTTCGAGCAGTGCGAGCAAGTTCTTGCCGAATGGGCGAATACCAGAGGCGGCCTGCCAGATAAGAAGCAACTGTTAACGTATTGCAAGGCGCTGATCCGGCTGTGGCTGTCAGACGCCCGCGCATATCTCGTCTACAAAATGGCGGCGGAACATTATGCAGGCCTGCCTGAGAAGGATCGATTCTCCGCAAAGAGACGATTCATGGAACGATTGTATGTTCCACTACAATCGATCGCTCAGTGCGAAGACGACAGTGTCGACCATATGCTTGCCGTGCTGGTCGGCTGCTGTGGGCTGCACTACTATGCGGGTAATTCCGACCTGGACGTCGACCGAATCGCCCAACTCGCTATGCAAGCTATTACGAAGGAGTCCTGATACAAACATGATCATCTTAAAAAGCAAGCATGAAATCGAGGCTATCCGAAAGGCGTGCCAAGTGGTGGCCGAATGCCATCGCACAATCGCCCCGCTCATTAAACCGGGCATCACGACGAACGAGATTGAGCGCATATTCGAGGACATTATTTTGAAGCAAGGCGCCAAACCATACACTAAGGGATACAATGGCTATCAATATGCGACCTGTGCCTCCGTTAATGACGTAATTGCACATGGCTTCCCTAGCAATAAGCCACTTGAGGAAGGCGATATCGTGACAATCGACACGGTCGCGGAGCTTGACGGCTGGCTCGGCGATTCGGCCTGGAGCTATGCTGTCGGGCAGATCTCGCCGACGGCTGAGAAGCTGATACGCGTCACGAAGGAATGCCTTGACCTCGGTATCACGCAAGCGCAGCCCGGCAATCGGCTCGGCGATGTGACGAACGCGATTCAGCGGCATGCGGAAGCGCATGGCTTCGGCGTCGTGCGCGACCTTCTCGCCCATGGCATCGGCCGGGACCTGCACGAGGAGCCGACTTATATGCATGTCGGCAAGCCCGGAAAAGGGATCCGCATCAAGGAAGGCATGGTGTTCACGATCGAGCCCATGATCACCGAAGGCACCTATAACATGACAATCGATCCAGACGGCTGGACCGCACGGACGATGGACCGCAAGCTCGCCGCCCAATACGAGCATACGATTGCCATCACAGCTGAAGGTCCACAAATCCTGACCGCGCAATAGAACAAAAAGAAGCCGACCATCAATGAAATGGTCGACTTTTTTTCGTATCCGGCATACCAGCTATCTTTTTTCGATACAACTGATCGATTACACGATATCACGTTCCATCTATACGCCGAAACAGTTCCGCGGACAGCATGTTCGGACAATAACCGGACCAGAGACGCGATAGAGTTCTCTTCCACGATAGCCACAGGTGTCGTTAATCGAGCGATTTCGCCCTTTAGTTGCTAGGCTTCAACCGATTAGAGTGCTTCGCTAAGACTCCTTAAGCAAGGTTAAAGTTTTCTCGGTTATGTCCAGGTCACCGAGTGCCTACATCAGCATTTTGTGCTAGAGAGCGTATGCTTTCAATGTTTTCAGACTAGATCCTTGGATCCGTTTATCAGTCTCATACAGTCGCCACAACTCACTTAAGATCATAACAAAACCTCCTATTAGAGCTATTAAATCTGGTTTGCTGCTTATAGAAGGTTTTAAACTATCTAATTTATAACTAGCTTCCGTTAGTTAAACGAATGATAGTCCGTGTTTTTAATGGTTCTAAAACTTCCGTTTATGATACGGAAGACCCTCGCCTTCTTCGCAATACTGTTTAAGACTGTACAAAAAAATAGCCCAGTTATAATTACATGCGCGATAAAATGCGGTCACTTCCTCCCAATTCATTTGACGGAAAATGATCGAAGTCTTCTTGTTTTTTTCCTCTATATCAAAAGAAATTGTCGTACCTATCCATTCTGGATCTGAATCAACACAATGCCACAAAATCTTTTTATCGGTAACAAGCTCATCAACTCGCATCTTTGTTAAGCCTTTGCCGCCGAATCGGAACTCATTTATACAACCGATCTGGTTATTGACTATTAGTTCAGTTGTCCATATTTCTGAAAGTCCTTTTGCAGTGGTCAATGCTTCATATACCGTTGAAGCTGGAACATTTACGGTCTGTAAGTGCTCGATATTTGCCATATTACACATTCTCCTTCTTTATAAGGATTTAATTTATGTAATTATTTGTATACGAATATTATACCCTGGACGGTTGGAGTGATCTCTTTTCAATTGCTCACTTTTGAAATAACCTATTTAGGAAGAATGTTTAATTATGCTGCCCGTTACTTCAACGAAAGACGACCACCGATCATGTGACCTGTGGCCGTTGTATCTATTGAACTAACATCCTCGTTAGCGCAATAGCAAAGAATTACAACTCGTTATTTTTCCCAAAGCTCGACCAGTCGACCTTCAGGATCTTCAATCCAAATAAACTTTCCATATTCACTAATCTCTTTTTTCTTTGCAAGAGGTACACCAATTTGGTCAAGATGCTTAATAGTCTCGTCTATATTCTGCACTTGGAAATTTAACATCACTTGTTGTTCTGTTGGAAAATAATTATCATCCTCTGAAAAGAAAGAAAAGATAGTCTTATTTCCCAGTTGGGGTGTTATCACCGTTCCATTCCAATTTTCTATGTCAATTTTTAACGCCTCACTATACCATTTTTTCACAGCCTCAAGATTTTTAGTTCTCCAAAATATTCCTCCGAAACCTTGTATCATCGTATCTAACTCCTGTCTATCCTCAAATTTTCAACTATTCGTTTACATTAGATATTCGAGATTTAAATTTAAGTTCCTTTTTCAACTATCCTGCCCAAAATTTGAACAAATAAAAAACGACTGCCGATGAAGCCGCTATTCCACTATCGTTCCCTCTGGCACATTGAGACTGTGAGATCAACCGGAATATGTCTGGAAGATTTTAGGTGGATGTATTCATAGAAAAATGGTACATTATTTTGAGATCAATAGCACAGCGTGTTCGTATTCGATATGTGTTATTGGTATAACTTGCAAGTCGGGATATATGATTAGACTCATATTTTTATATTGGGGGATGATACCGGCATGAACAAGAATTCTATTTATAGACCAAACATTATAGGCGCTGGTGAGGTTGGTAGCGCAATCTCAGTCGACATGGACAAGAATGTTATTCATGAAACAAACAGCTTATTTTGGGATACAAAAGGAAATGATGTTTTAGGAGCAACTGCACTTCCTTTATATGGAGCATTCGTCTCAGAAGAAAAATGCCAGCTTTTTGGCGATGTTTCAGGAAAAAAGATGTTGGAGGTAGGCTGCGGAAGCGGTCAATCATTGCAATATCTCGGAGAACGTAAAGCATCTGAACTATGGGGTGTGGATATTTCAGAAAACCAAATCGAAAAAACAAGAGAATATTTATCAGATCACGGACTTTCAGCAAAATTAATCTGTTCTCCCATGGAAGAAAAATGTGGCCTACCTGAGGATTATTTTGACTTTGTTTATTCGGTTTATGCTATAGGCTGGACAACCGACCTTGAGGGTACTTTTAGCAGGATTGCTTCTTACCTAAAAAAAGATGGCGTATTTATTTTCAGTTGGTCTCACCCTATACATAAATGTGTTGTTGCAGAAAATGATATGCTTATTTTTAAAAAATGTTATTTCGATGAATCATGGTATTCGGTAACTCTTGACGAAAGTACGCTAACATTATCTGACCGTAAACTATCAACCTATGTAAATGCTCTTTCAAAAGCGGGATTTGTTATTGAGCAAATGATTGAGGAATCTGATGATGAAATCATTAAATCGCGGGACGATAACGACGATTTCGCAAAAAAAGCAATGATGCTTCCTGTAACTTTTGTAATCAAAGCTAGAAAACTATAATTAGTAGTTGAAGATAAATGCCCGTTAATTGAACAAAGGCAGCTGATCATGTTGAATGATTGGCTGCCTTATCATGTTTATTGAACTATCCTCTCCTGTTAGCTTAATTATGATTTTTGAAAGTCCATACATTCATCAAGTACGTCTCTATTCCTTCATTCCTCTATTATTTGCACATTCTTAGCTGTCCTACGCTGAGAATCAACTATATTCGGAAACTCGAATAGGTCGAATTCAACTTTTTGACCTTCTTTAAGAAACCGAAAGCCGTTCGGTGACCTAATAGGATCTGGTAGTATTTCGCTAAAGTGTACAAAAACATGGTTACCTTCCTGCCCGTCTAACATTATCCGTCCGTAACCTTCATCTTCTTTGTACCATTTGACAATACCACATCTTCTTTCCGCCATCTAAGCACCTCCTCTATAACTTTATTAAGTATGATTGAGCTTTTGGGCCCCAGCGGTAAAAACATTAAAAACTTCTGAAGTGGCCACTTTTTCATTAACATTCTCCGTTTGCATAGTGCTTCGCGGTACAATCCAAAGTGTGCTCACATCGTGTTGAATGAGTTATCTCATTTGATTTTTTTCGGAAACCCATATACAAAAAGTATCATGCCGAGGAGCGCAAGGATTGGCACAAAGATATTATCGAAGAAGCTTGTAATATGAGTTTTAGGTAAGGCATTGAACATGTTTGCTTCATACAACGCTGCAATTTCATGGCTGCGAGCTATCAAAGAGCCCACTCGTTCGATCGCATAGATTACTCCAGCGGAAATTAGAAAGGCTGCACCTAGTTTTCTATATAAATCGTTGCCCATGAAAGATTTGTCTCCTCCTCTATTTTTTGTTGAGTACTTCTCCCATCATTCTATTTTACCACATTGTTCCAATTTTTTAGGTATCAAAATATCATTACTTAACCTAATGCTAATGATGTAACGCAAAATCGCCACAAATTGTAAGTATTCTGCCGGCTAATTGAACAATAAAAAACGGTTGCCAAAGCAACCGCTATTCTACTAACGTTCTCCGTTAGTTCAATGCACTACCTTCAGAAAATAACTTCTGTTTGAATGTTCAACTGCTTCACCGGTTTTAAATATTTTTTGGTCTTACATTCCTTGCAGTTATGTTATATAAATATGCAATGCATGCAATATGCTTAATAAGATGGCCTGATTAACTAGGTTCATCATTGTATCCTAATACCTTTCTTAATTCAAATTTTGCTCACGAACCACTGCCAGCATAACTGTGTCATGAAATTCCTTACCAAATAAATATTTTTCAAGTACTCCTTCCTCAGTAAATCCCACCTTTTTCAATACTTTTAATGAAGGTATATTTTCCGACATAACCATTGCCTGCATTCTATGCAATCTTAAATCGTCGAATCCAAAACGGGTTACTTCCTTCACAGCTTCCGTTGCAAATCCCATTCCCCAATATTCTGGAGAGAAATAGTAGGATATCTCAGCCATTGATTTTTTTACAAACCCACCTAGATCAATTCTTCCTATTACCTTATTTTCTCTTTTAAGCTCCACACACCATGTAAATACTGTTTTTGTTTTAAGAAGCCTACCATTTACATTGTTCAACCAATTTGATATATCCGGTTCTTTGTTGAAAAGGCTAACTCCTCCGCCTAAGAACTGCTGTACCTGTGGATCGTGGATAATTCTTAAATAAGTTTCTATATCATCGCTGCAGAATGCACGTAATATTAATCTGTCGGTTTTAAGATGCGGGATTGTTTCAAAATAATCGTTAAATTTCATTCTCATTCTCCTTTTTAAATTTTAACTTATCTTATTGGCCTATCTGCCTAATGTATCATTTCATCATACTAAATGCTAACGATACAACTACTAGATCGCTATCGTAAACTGCACACTTTTATCAGCTTTATTCTTAGAACACAAAAAGACCCCTCTGCTTCATTAGCAGAAGGGTCAACGGCTTTAAAGTATTCCCCTGATAACTGAGTTTTATTTTTAACTTCTTTATCTACTATATGCATATTTAGCGTTTTATTAAACACCTATGCCCTCTGAATTACCCAATTTTTCGCCGCCACTTATGGTAAGGTTTACTGCAATTAATCTTCAGCTATCCTGCCCGTTAGTTAAACAAATAAAAAACGGTTGCCAAAGCAACCGCTATTCAACTAACGTGTCTCGTTAGCGCAACGAGTTACTCTGTTGAATTTCGTGTTCCTCAACATAAAGCGGCATCAGAGAAGGCGGATCGTACCTTATCGCGGCCTTTAAACGACAAAATGGTGCCGATAGCCATAGCCCCATAGCCGCAATGAAATAATGAGCCTAATCCGACAGTGCCCGCATGATGTTGGATTTCGCCTCTGCCGCAATGGCTTCATTCCCGTCATCGACCGCTTGCATTAAGATCAGTATGGGGATGTATACCGCGATCAGCCGCGCCAGCAGCTTCGTTTCCTCGTCCGCTATTCCGTACATTTCGAAAAACACGCCACGAGCGTAAGGTGGTAAAAAGCTATAAGCAACGCTCAAATCGCAAGCCGGATGGCCTACGCTCAGATCGCCCCAATCAATGATGCCGGAAACGATCCCGTTCTCATTCACAAGCATATTTTTGAAATGAAGATCGCCATGTAGCAGTGCATTCACCGCCTCGACACGGTCCTTTTGCAGCCCGCTAATATACGCTTCGATCACACCGGACTCCTCCGGCGACAAGTGTTCAACCACCTTCGATAGAAAGCCCTCCAATTTCACTTTGCGCGATGCTATGTCCGTCAAGTTTCGATGATCTTGCTGAACTCCGCACTTCAACGCCGCCTGCACCGGAAACTCATGCAATCTCCGCAAAAATTTCGCCAGCGTCTCTGCCGATAAAGCCCGGCGTTCTTCCGTCAAACCGATTGGGAAATCTCCTGGCACGTAGGCATAGCCAAGAAATGGTGCCGGGTATTCGTCACTTACTTCGCCATAAAACAACGGTTTCGGATAGGGGATGGTCATATATGCCTCCAGCTTCGGCAGCAGCTTCCCTTCCATACGAATCGAGCCAACTGCAATCGTTCTTCTTGGAAACCGGAACACGTACTCGTCACCGATGAGAAAAACCGTATTGTCCCAGCCCCAGCCCAATCGCTTCACTTGCTTCGATGACAGCTGAGGGAATTGTCTGCCGATCAGCGTCCGCGCCTGCTCTTCGTTAACCTCCCACTCCGCATCCCATACATTCGTTGCTCCCATGAATTGTCTGCCTCCTCGTTCCTTACGTTATTTAGATGTTTACATTCCCTGGAAGTTACGCATAACTGCCCGTTAGTTGAACAAAGGGCTACCTCTCATTATTGAACTATAGTGTCCCGTTAGGTTAACCGCTTTTTGCTTACTATTGGGAACAACCCTAGATTTTATTTGAACAAGATTGAGGTATCACGAGAATCAAAAAAGTACAAACGGACGTTGATGCTAACTAAATATTAGGACTCCAAATATAATAGTCAGTACCACAATAACTGTCAATGAGGCTACTTTTGCATAACGAATTGCCCCCTCAGATACTTCAGGTTCTTCTTTATACATCCATCGTTTCCCCCATAATAAACTATCCTCAGGACAAAAATAAGTCCATATTAATACTCCATACATAGGAATCATAAAAATAAAAAACAAAAAAATTCCAGCTATCTTTTCCACTACACGCTCCCTCTACCATACCCCAATAATGGATTGGACAATTCTTATGGCCTCCAATAAGTAGGATTTCGTCTTATTTAAATATACCATATATTGGAACCTCCCTGCCCGTCCAATGAAAAAAGCAGGATACCGTAGCTCCTGCTCATCAATTTGTATTATTGAACTATCGTGTCTCGTTAGTTCAATGCTGTGAATACTGGTTTAGTAAATAATATCGTGTTGTTCCCCGTCTTTTGGATCGTTAATAATAACCCACTGTTCCTCAACTATGTTTAGTTCCTCATTGCAGAATTCCATTGCTTCTCCTAATGTTTCATAACAATAGTCAGCATTTGCACCCTTATTTTCATGAGTTTCAAATAGAAATACATAAACGCGATGCTTTGATTCATAAATCATTACCTTATTTATGTCCCCTATTGGTTCTTTAAGAAGAGCATACATTCTCATTTTTTCACCCCGTGTGTTCTATTGGCATCATCTTACCATAACGTTATCCTGCGCAATACTTTAACAACAAGAGGAGCATTTGCCACGGCATTCTGCTCCTCTATCGTTCTCCGTGAGCTTATTGACAAACTATCGTTACTTAATCTTTCGCATTGCACCTAGAACAATATTGTATCCGTCAGGATCAAGGATATGGGCATTCTTAAATTCCCAATCGCCGTGTGCTCCCGTAAACGGTTCTATTCCGATATTGCCACCATTCACACGCACTTCTTCGACAAATTGGTCTAGTTCCTCCCAACCGATGTGCAGGAAAGTGTCCCAGCCGTAGTCAGGACCTATCCATTCTGTAGGATAATTCGGGCGCTTTGCAGAGACGACATTTGGTTTTACATCCTCGCTTGAAACAGCTTGCTGAAGTATGAAGGACACTTCATCGCGTTCGGCATGTCCCCAATCATCCACAGAACATCCGAGGCAATCACGGTAATAGAACTGCGATTTCTGCAGGTCGGAAACTAGACGAACCTGAATCGGTTTTCCCAGTATTATTCTGGACTATTCTTTCTTTTCAATTACTTCTTCATTCACACAAATCCCTTCTTTTTTTGGTAGAATTATGTAAAATCATTCGGCATCATTTCGATATATCCTTCACGAGAAGTAAAAACAATTATGATTACGTTAATCTGCCCGTTAGTTGAACAAATAAAAAACGGCTGCCGATGCAACCGCTATTCCACTATAGTGACTCGTAAGTTTAATTCCTACCTCTTCGGGCGAACCGAGGAGTCGTCAGGCTTCGAAGCGTGAATGAAGTACGTAACTTTTCAAATAGCATTCAAATAAAGTCTATCATCTCATATTAACACCACAATTTTTCAAATGATTTATTATGTCTTCATATGAATGATCGTCCCAAATAATAAGATAATATTTTTCCCTGTTTAATTTCTGTAATGCACCGAGTCGATGATTACCGTCATGTAATCTAAAACTCCCATTCCATTTTCTGCAATCAACGGAGGCATGTCCCATCCAGATTCTAATCTACCGTTAATTTGATCAATGTTATAGTTCCACCATTTAATTTCCTTTACATATTCCAAATGTTCTTCTGGTCCAATTACTCTTTCCAGATATTTTATGTCAATTTCAATAGGTCCTAGCCAATATCGTTTTTTCTTTTTCAAGTCTTCTGACATGAATATATTGTCGCCTTCTCTATTAAAAAAAGATGAACCCAAGTTTCAATATCATTGGACAGAGCATATTAATTAGCAGCGCTTAATGTAAAAGCATTCATCTGTTTGTGCTAATGATTATGCAATATAATCCTAATAAATGGAAGGTTGGTTTTAATTTAAACCGTTCTTTACTGCTCAATATTCATGCGGAGGCATCAGTCTACCACCACGCAATCCTGCCCGTTAATTAAACAAATAAAAAACGGCTGCCGAAGCAACCGCTATTCCACTAACGTGTCCCGTTAGCTTAAATGATTACCTTTGAAAAGTGAGAAGTATTTGAAATGTATCCATAAATGAAAAATGTATTGTTTTCTTCTCTATACGGAATTCTTAATTCATGTAAAATCGAAAGAAATTTTTTACTTATGTCAATTAATTCAGGAGGAAGCAGATTCCCCTTCTGCTTCTGATACCTTGGTCTAACCCGTATCCATTCTACGGAAAAAAAAGGTGAAAGTCCTTCTATCCAATCCCCTAAATACCAGACGTCGGTTTCAAAGTTCTCTGGATAAAGTACATCATCTAGTACATACTTAGCTTGATATGGCGGGGTAAAAGGGAGTTTATTTATTACATCACTTTGTAAGTTTCCCCACTTAGTGTCATTCATAACTGAACATAATTGTTTCTGTGTAATAACTTCATGTACCCTTTTTTTAAAATCCAGTTCATAACCCACAATAAAAAAACCTCCTGAATAAACAACATAAATCCCCCGCTGATCTGCCCGTGTGTCGTTATTGAGTTATCGTATCCCGTTAGTTTAACCAATTTTCGGATTCACCAAGTCTCTAACATCGAATGCCGAAAGAGACTTTAAACCAATTTTATTAAGATAAGATAAACGCATTTCTAGATCATTAATCAATTCGCAATAATTATCTAACACTTGCTTGTCGAGACAATTTCGTAATTTCTGGAGAAACAATAGTGATTCTGAAATCGGCATTCTCAACACATCTGAAAGGGAATTCCCCATAACCAAGCGTTCCTGCTCCAACAAGCATTCGGTACAATTTGGGCACTTATCATGTCTGGAGAATAATTTAATCGCCCAAAGGTTTCCTTTACTAGTTGTTCCTGCATCACGCATATATTTCAAATCGAAAACGCATCCACGATAATAGTTTCTAAGTTCCTTTTTCTTGTGAACGTATGTTACAGGTTCCTTATCATATCCATAAAGTAAAATATCAGTAAATCGCTTATCCTGCTCAGCAAGTGGCCGTTCAAAGTTAATTCCGATCATTTTAGCCAATTCTCTGATCTTTACAACAGGTCCGCAGTTAGTACCCGCCCATAAAAGCACAGCTCCTTTTTTAAGCGAGAGTTCAGTTGCGACCATACGACTTGGATCTATATCACCAATGACAGTGCCTATCCCATTACATGTAGGGCATGTTGGAGTGCTTTCTAGTAAAGACCAAGTGCCGTCTTTCTCCTTGGCCTCCCCAATATTCGCATACAATGCCGAAAGATGTTCTAACACTCCAGTAATTGTACTAACAAGGGATCCTCTTTTGGCGTTAAACTTTTTATGGGAAAGAACAAATTCCAATTTAAAAACCCCCTTTGGCTGTTTGCTCGATACCCTTTAATCATACTAATTACTTGTTTCTGTGTAAATATTTACCTTAAAACTATCCTGTCCGTTAGCTTAACAACAGAAGGAGCAGCTGCCGCATAGGCAAACTGCTCACAGGGTATTTGGACTAACGTGTCCGTTTATTCAACCTTTGTAGGCTATTCCGTCAATCATCATAAGACAATCAGAGTCAATGAACTCTGTTGTAGATGTCATCCTAGCAGGGAACTTATCCTTTTCAAAATACTCGTAAAATACCTGTTCCATTTCAGGTAAGTCCTTAATGTATTTTAGGTATACATTCACTTTAACTAGATTATCCAGTGATACATCAAGTTGATTAAGAGTCTCTTTTAAGTGTGAGAAAGTATTGTGGATTTGTTCTGTAAAACTCTGTCCAAAACCCCGATGTAATCCGAGAAACACACAATCACCAACCGCAACAGCAGAGGAATAACTAAATGGTGTTGAAATTCGTTTTATCATATACACGAACCTCCTATGTAATAAAATCCCAATCACATTCTAGAACTTACGTTCGTAAATGTAAATATATTTTCTCACTTTCTAATCTATCCTACACATTAGTTGAACAAAGGCAGCCAATCCATTGATCGGCTGCCTTTGTGTCGTTATTGAGCTATCTATTTCTCCGTTAGCTTAATAAAAAGCTCACTTAAATCCTCGAAATGCTATGGGAGAATCCAATGAACAGTAACGTGAATATGGTGTTGTACACACCCTGAAATACGGGCAAAGCTTCTTGATAACTTCTTCTTATTAGAATAAAAATAGTAAGTGTTTGTTTTCTTTCATCTTCTTTATAAATTTAACGATTCCTCGAATAATAATTATTGATAAAATGATAATAATGATCGGAGCAATTTCTATAATAAAAACAGGAACTAATGCTGATAATGAGACGAAAATCTCGTAAATAAAAAAATAATCAACTATTCCAACAACTAAAAAAGACATTACAATCAATTGATACTTCTGATAATAATAACTAAGCTTATAATAGGCTCTTCTTAAGTAATCAAAAGCTTTCATAACTTCACCTCAATGCATTTTTTACAATATGATACGATTATGTTTAAAAATGGTTTCGAGTGTTTGTGTAATTTTGTATACCAATTAATCTGCGAACTCCGCAATTAATTCCATGCTCGTAGTTATTCGCAAAGCGTTTGAACTATTCTACCCGTTAGTTGAGAAACAGCAGCCCATCAACTCGGCTGCCGTTTATTCACGTTTATGCTCTATTAAGTTATAAAATTCAAAATATCATCGGGTTCAACCAGTGAAATATTGTTTTCCATATTATATCGGGCACGCTTTAAGAACTCCCTAGACCAATCATCGAGTGCTTCAATATTCCCGTTTCGATAGAGAGCTGAATAAAGGATTGCTTGTCTCAAATTTATAAATAGTGGTAAGTCTCTTAACAATCTTATATCAATCGTATTTTCCTTTTCGTAACCTTCCAAGAACGAAGTTAGATACCTGTTCACAAAAGTTGGAACATCTTCATCAGGACTAGGCACTGCAATACCATAGAATAAATTAACAGAAATATCTTGCGTGAACCATCCGTATTGACATTCATCAAAGTCAAATACAGTGATGCCTCCATTTGGTTGAACTGTATAGTTACCAAAACAAAAATCACCATGAATAAGTCCGAAATTTTCACTATCACGTGATAATTTATGGATACTCTGCATCAAGGATTCAAAATGAGCGATTACAAGGCTCTGGGAAGAAGGAATATAAGTTATGAATTCTTGAAGATAACTATTTTCATGCCAGTCGTATCGTGTTATCTCGGCTGTACTAGGAACATATTTTTTAGCTAGTGCGTGCATTCTCCCTGCAATTTCTCCCAATTTATTAAACTCTTCATTTTGAGATATTTCATCACTCCATGAGGCACCAAGCCCTTTTTGGAATGCTACAACAAAAAAACCATCCATCTTTTCAATTAGCTCGCCGTTACTTGATTTCACTGGAGTGGATACTGTAACACCGTTTTTCGCAAGATATTGTATCCATTCTAATTCACCATGTATAAGCTCCAGCGTCCTGTGAGATTCATGTATTATCCGAATGATGAGATTACGTGCTTTGTTTTTACTTCCATAGGTAAAGTTTTGATTCTTCCCCAATAAAATTAACTCTTCAGGCATGAACCCATACCTTTTTGCTGCTTCAACTATAATCTTATCCGTAAAAAAGGCTTCAATTGTTGGATTCATATTACACCTCATTATTTTTAATTCAAAGTGTTATCTCCATTCTAGTTCATTCTCTATTAGCACTTCTTTCCTCGAAGATTTTTCACAATAGTATGTTACCTCTTTCCATATATGCATAAAAAGAAGATACACAATAGGTTCTATTTCTAAATAACTCCTATGTAACTGCCCGTTAGTTTAATTATTAATTACTAGTATTCAATGAGTTTCTTGTCAATTCCTGCAATTTCGCCGATCTTTGATATACCCTCCCATAGATTATTGACTTAACATCAGTAGGTACTTTCTTTCGTACTCCACTACGATTTGGAGAAAAGTAAGAATTGATTTTTTTTCCAAAATAGGTTATTTTATAGACAGCTTAGCGATAAGCAAGTTCCTGACACGAAGGGAGATGTGTTTTAGTGGCAACTACTTATATGGTGGTTTGGTCTTAAAACTTAATAGTTGGCATACACGAAAAAAGCGGGGAAACGTCCCTATTATTTGGTATGCCATCCAAAGTAACCTTTCGTGAATATTGCTGTTTGCAAGATACGATGAAGGTCGTGTCTTTTTTGCGTCCTGATGCCGCGTGACAGCAGCTTCTTTAGAGGCTGCTTGTCCGTGGCATTTTTGCGTCCAAAAAGCAACATTAAAGGAGCTAACAAAAAACTATGATGAATTTGAAAACCTATGGCTACACAGAAATAGAAGCAATCCCCGACGGATTATTGCCCGGCAGGGTGACGGAGCTTCGACGCGAGCGCTTCACGGTCATGACCGAGCGCGGCGAAGTAACGGCGGTGCTCAAAGGAGCATTCTATCACAGCGTGGAAACACACGTGGATTTTCCGTGCGTAGGTGATTTTGTCTTGCTGCACTTCAACGAGAGCGGAGATTCTCTCATCGTTACGGTATTGCCCCGTCGCTCCAAGTTCTCACGCGCGGATTACTCAGGGCATGCTGTAGGCTATGCCAAAACCATACGGGAACAGGTAGTCGCGACTAATTTTGACTATGTATTTATCCTTACTTCTCTGAATTGGGATTTCAACATTACACGCATCATGCGGTACCTGACACAAGCTAGACAGAGCGGCGGTCAGCCGGTCATCATTCTAACCAAGTCTGATCTCGTTGAAGATTATAATCTCACGCTCGCAGAAGTCACACAAAGCATCTCTGATGTTCCTGTTCACGCGATCTGCAGCCATACCGGCCAGGGGATGAACGAGCTCGATCCCTACTTGATGCCTGGTAAAACAGTCGTTTTTCTCGGCATGTCCGGCGTCGGTAAATCGTCTCTGCTCAATGCATTGATAGAACAGGAAGTAATGAAAGTTCAGGCGATTCGGGAGGTTGACAGCCGGGGGCGGCATACGACAACGCACCGTCAGCTGTTCATGCTCCCCTCCGGTACGATGGTCATCGACACGCCGGGAATGCGTGAGCTCGGGCTTTTTGATGCAGGCGAAGGCATACGCGCAAGCTTTACCGATGTGGAGGATTGGTTCCCGCAATGCCGGTTTGCAGATTGCCGCCATCAGAGCGAGCCGGGCTGTGCCGTTCTCGCCGCGCTTGCCGACGGTTCGTTGCCGCGTGAACGGTGGGAGCATTATGTTGCCCAGCAGCATGAGCAAAAGTATGTCCAGGATAAAACAAGCTACCTCATCGACAAGAGGGCTCGAAATAAAACGATAGCTATGTCAAGCAAGCAAACGAAGAAAAATGGAGGATGGAAGAAATGAATATTAACTTTGAAACGCTGATCTATACCTTAAGCCGACAGTTCAAGAAGGATATAATCTCGGCTGACTGCCAAACCATGCCATTACAGGGCGGAACTGTGGGAAATGTGCACCTGGTAAATGGGATCGCCCAAACCGCGGATGGTGAAAAAACGCCGTATCGTATCGTGCTGAAAATCCAGAAGAAATGGGAACGTTACAACGATCCGGATTCCTGGCGCCGGGAATATGATCTCTATATGTCTGACTTGGGAACGACGTTCTCGGATACCTTCCGTTGGCCAACATGTTACCATGCGGAGATGAATGACGAAGAAAATGAATTCCAGCTGTGGCTGGAATATATCGATGGCGTAACTGGTTTAGACTTAACCTGTGACATGTATGAACAGGCCGCGCTAGAGTTAGGACGCTATCAAGGCAAGCTGTATGCGGAGAAGCCCGCTGTGCTGCAGAACCTGACCAACCTGAGCCATGTGGATTTCATGAAAAATACGTATCTGCATTACCGGTCGTGGCCAGTTGTCTACAATTATATACGCTCGGAGGACTGTGAATTCCCGCACCACATACGGCAAATGCTCATCGACATCGATGAGCACACAGATGAGATACTCGCCCGCATCGAGCAATTGCCCCTAGTGCTATGCCACCGGGACTTCTGGGTGACCAACCTGATCTATGCCGACGGGAAAATCTCGCTTATCGACTGGGATACATGCGGCTGGGGCTACCTGGGTGAGGATCTCGCAAGCCTGATTGCGGATGAAGCAGATATCGATCACATGGTCGAACACTACCAGCTATGTATCCCTGCCTATTACAAAGGCTTTTCGGAGTATGTGGATGCATGCCATGTCGACGATCATTGCGTCTATGAGCTGATCCTTCTCGTATTCGGGTACAGATTTGTGGAGTGGTATCTCCACACAGAGGATGATGACGAGAAAACCAAGTGTCTTCATACGCTCCAAAAAATCCATGAATTGAAGACCAGCCCTGTGCAGGGTTGACTCTAAAAGAAACTCCGAAACCCCTTGAATATAATGGGTTTTCGGAGTTTCTTTCATTACTCCCATTCGGTGAATCGACAATGGAAATAAAGTCATAAACTGTCACTATTCCGGTTAACTAATGTGTTCTGTTAGCGAAAAAGTTATTATTAACAGTCTTTTTATAGGACTAAAAGGATTCTAGTTTAATGAATAGATGTTTCGAGAAACTCTTCCTTTAAAATACGATGGAATAGTGTCTAGATGGGAAAACTGAACAATTATTATTCATTTCAAAAAATACTAAGCACCAAATTGTCTTAAATGATGGTCTAGATGTTTATAAATCCCTTTACCCCATTGCTCAGGAGTGAACTTTCCAAAAAAAGGATGCGGATGGGATGAACATTTCTCTGGACCGTTACTTTGGAAAGTTAAAATCTTTTGTTTCAGTTCTTCTTTTTCTGTCATAAAGTCTCTTTCATCTAAAATAAGTATGGTTGGAATTGTTGACATATTATGTGGTACCGGCTTGTCGTTATAAAAAATAGAATTCACAAACCTTCCTATTAGCCTTCCTAGCCAATATCTAGGGGGAAAGGAATTTCCTAATGCGATGTCTTGAAATGCTGAGCAGTGAGCCAACATTTGAGCAACATTCATTGTTCCCCATTGTGGTTTTGAATTTGGACTTAAATTCTCGATACGATTCAGTATTTCCGCTGTATGCAATTCATTATATATATTTTTCAAGGGCACGCTCCATTAAATTTAATCCTTCATAATCTAGATTCTTCTAGCTTGTCTATTATATTCATGATTGCATCCGCATAACTCGACAATATGATGTCAATCTAATATTTACCATTTTCCATCATACACAATAAGAAAGGACCAAAGAATGGTCCTTTTGAAATACTATCCATCTGTCACTCGGTTATATTTTTAACAACTGCCATTTCCTTACCGAACCTATCACCATTATCAATAAATCCCAAACTCGAGTATAAATTATGTGCTCCCAAATTTTCAGGATGATAACCAACAACAATTTTTTTTGAATTCGGTAATTTAACCATCTCTGAAATCATTAACTTAGTTGCAGCTTTCCCTATACCCTTACCTTGGAATTTCTTATCCACCATTATTCTATAAACCCAATAACCATCTAGTTCTTCTTGAACAGAATTGTACATTAAAAAACCAACCACTATGTCTTTAAAATAAATAGCGTATGGCTTTAAAGTAGGCTCAAACTTTGACTGAGCTATTGATACGGCATTGGGTTCCAAGTATTCTTTTTGTTCTGTTGATACCTCTAATTTACAACAGTCGTACCAGTTTTCTGCATTTAATTCTACGATTTTTACATTTTCTTCAATCATAATTTTCCCCTTTCAAAATTCGGGGAAACACTAAACAACTTTGTTAATTAGTTGTTATCCCCTTGAAGTCATTAATAATATAAATTCTTTTATCTTTCATAATGAACGCCTCCTCTAACAACTATTTCCTAAAATTATATCAATGAATTTTAGACTTTTTAATTATACCATTTTCCCTATTAAATTCCTTCTTAAAATAAATTGTGTATTCTTCAACTATCGTATCTCGTTAGTTCAATCAATTCCTACTTTCCTCTTCAAACTCCTTAATTAACTCTTGAGACCTTTTCATTGCTTCTTGCCTATCATTCGCTGGTGCTGTAGTAATCATATGTCCGTTTGATGGGGACCACTGGTCATTATCATCCATAACTTTAATTGTAAATTCAGAAAATTTATCATCAGTATATACCCAACCGTAAGTGAAAATATTAGGCTCTATTCTACCTTTATCATCTATTATGATTCGAAAACCGGAGAAAATAGTTGTGAAATTATGACCATCGTAATGCAATTTTAATTCTGTTCTATCTTTAGGAATTTGAGGAACCTTACTTCCTTCAAAATTAATAACACCTGTAAAGGTTTTTTTGCCATTTATATGATTTTGCAATTTCCCATCAAGATGTACTTTTATGCGCTCGATTATGCCTTCCGTCCCTAGTTGATAATAAACACCATTTACTGTCTCTGAGTACCGCTTAGGTGTGAAGTACCAAATAGAGAAGATACTTACGATTATTGAAATCATCATAAGGAAAATAGCGATTTTTCGCTTCATTACACGCCTCCTTTATCTCTCCAGTATCTTCCTTTAATAAACGTAATCCGACTAACTAAGTTGCACTACCCTGCCCTTTAGCTTAATGCCGTTCTCAATCTAGTTCTATATAAACGACTAAGAGCGTTGAGTGCTTTGCTTAAAAAATAAATTTTCTCGGTTGTATTCTAACCCTTTAAAACTCTTATTTTAGTGAAGGCAAGAATAGAAGGTTTGATTAGGGGTACTCAAATCTTCTCATTTTACCCCCTTGCCTAATAATTTATTTTAGAAAAGGAGTTTATTAATATGGCAGTTAACTTTAACATTCGATTGGTAACATTTATCCCTCATGACAAAGTAGATTCCCAGTACAGTATGGTTTACCCGCCTACGTTGTATCATTTAAAGGAGATAATCGAGGTTTTGACAAGAATACTGCAAACACCGAAAACTTTCGTACCGCACAGCAGATAAATGTACAATTTACGAATACTGGTGGAAGCTGGACCTCCTTTAAGAATATCGGAACAACTACTGCATATCACTTTAATAATACGACTTTAACCACAACGACTCACACTGCAAAAGCTTCTGATGCAGGTTTGACTGTCACGCGAACCGATGCAAGCTTGAGAGGTAGTGGTAGCGATTACATGAAGTTTGTTTGCTCATGTAGTGTAGGCAATCCCTTCATTCCAAGTCCAGATGTCTTTAACGGTAACATTGATTATGAATTTACTCTCTACGTTTATAAAAATGACACCATCTCAATTCAGGGAAGCCACGATGGTTTCCCAGCTTACGAAGTGTATACTGAGGCCAATTCAGGCGGTTACCAAAATATCTATCTTTTCGATCCCCGTGATCACAGAAAAAATCAGCTCTCCTTGTTGCCGCCAATGGATGTTACTGGTGTATACAACTCTCGACAAATCTTATAATAAAAAAAGGCCCTACATCTTGTACAAAATCATTAAGTTAAGATACAGGCCCTAAAACTAAAGAAAAGCGTAGGTTATCAAAAAGATAGCCTGCGCTTTTCTTTGCACGTAACAATAAATAGAGCTTGACAAGAAGGTAGAAATGTATTCCGAAGCCCCTAAAAAATGAGGAGGCTACACCAATGAATGAGTATGCGAATACTTTAAAAGAAACTCTAATATCACTAATGCGAGAAATGTCACCCACACCAGCACCTATGTCAAAAAGCACAATAAAGATTTTACATGAACGAAGATGTTGCTCTTTGAGACGGTTAGGCAGTTTCTTATCTCCATGGGAGGTAACAGCATATATAATGAACTCTTGGATTCACAGGGTTACGATGTAAACACTGCAACGACTTCTGCTTTTATCCAGCAGAGAAATAAAATTCTCCCGTCTGCTGTAGAGTCCTTGTTCCACGAATTTACAGTGTCTTATACGAATATCAAGCATGACTGAGATGATCGATTACTCGCTATTGAGGGTTCTGATCTAAATATTGCTACCGACTTTGTGGATACGGACACTTATTTTCAATGTCGCCTAAACTCAAAAAGTATAAACTTTTACATTTGATTGCAGTATATGACTTATGCAACAGAATCTATGTAGATACCCTTGTTCAGCAACGACGGTTATGCAACGAGGGAAGAACGCTGTCCATGATGATTGATAGTTCCACGCTCAAAGGGAAAATCATGGGTTCACATGAAGATTTTTTTAAGCGAATATTCTATTCGCTTGTTTACTGTGCTCTTTTATGTATGTGCTCCCGGGAAAAGAGCAAACGCCACTGGGCTTCTCCCCATGCCGTTCTGAATTCATGTTTAATTTAAGTCTTGTCTTTGAGTTATCTTAATGATATTGACATCTTGTAGGGCCATTTTTAAATTAATGAGTTTGCAGATTTTTTTTTGAAGAACAGAAGATTATATATAAAACCTAGAATAAACGCTGATGGCATGAAGAAGCACAACAACAACTGTCCTTCAGGGGACCATACATGTCCGGCAGTGAATAGTAAAGGGAATATAAGACCTACAATAACGGAAATAAAGGCAGTAAGAAGCCATCTAAATATATTATTTAATGATGTTTCATTGATTACATAAGCGCCTAAAAATATCGCAGGCACCATAATGAGTAAATACAAGCTAAAAAAAGAAATAACAAGTCCTCTATATTCACTTTCATGGATGGTTTGATTGAAAAAAACTTGACTTCCTTTCTGATAAAGCCAAGCCCCCACGCCATAGGCAAGAATGATGCCAATTCCTGCAAGTATATACTTTATTATTTTGATCAAGTGCTTCACCTCAATTAAAGTTTATAGATATTACATAAGACCTAAAAATTTGAGAAAAGTTTCTGTTTTCTAATTTTAGTCTGCTTCAGGAACGAAGTAGCCGTCTTACCCTGAGGCGTATTCAAGCCATGTTTAAGAAAGCCAGCCGACACAAACTCTCCGTGGCGGTTTTCTTATGGTCAGAAATCAACAATAAGATTTAACATGGCCTTATACAAATAGATAGTAATAAGACGGGTCAACTGAGTCTGATCGGTCTTATAACGTATTTAATAATCTATGTTTGGCAGCTTATGCCGCATTAATTTTACACAGTAGCACATCATTAATAACGAGTGCATATTTACAAATAGCCATCTGTGGTGTTTTCCCAACCCCAATATAAATATCATCATAGTAGATACTCCAAAAGAGCCCAGCACCAGAACCGCAAGGAACTAGCCGAGTCTTATCTGTATTGAACTAAGCTGCCCGTTAGTTGAACAAATAAAAAAACGCTGCCGAAGCAATCGCTATTCCACTAACGTGTCTCGTTAGCTTAATATTCTCCCTTACTTATACCTACTTAATATTTCCTCTGGAATATGACAATAATCATTTGGACATTGAGCTAATCTATCTTGATGTTCTTCTGCACTTCTCACATAGTTTGTGAGAGGTAATACTTCAACAACTATAAGGTCATAATCATTTCTCTCACTAAGAAACGCCTTCGCCTCTTTTAAGTGTTCAAGCTTTTCACTATATACTCCTGTTCTGTATTTCTCGCCAACGTCCTGTCCTTGTTTATTCAAACTGTATGGATCAATGATTTCAAATAAATACCCCATTAATTCCCTGATCGTTACAACTGTCGGATCAAATCCTGTTTTTACAGATTCGGCGTACCCATCATAATCACCCTCAAGTGTATGGTTTGTTCCATTAGCTCTTCCTGCTTCTGTAAACTTAACTCCAGGTAAAGTTTTTATAAAAGCTTGTACTCCCCATAAACATCCACCTGCAAAATATACTACTTCCATATTGACTCTCCTCTTCGTTTAAAAAACAAAAAATTCATTCCAACTAAATAGGAAGAAAAAACTGTAGTTACTAAGTCTACTACACATTAAAATAATGACAAATTTTCTTATTCCACATTATGTACCGATTGATGAACACAAATTAAACAACACTGTTTAACTAACCTGCCCGTTAGTTGAACAAATAAAAAACGGCTGCCGAAGCAACCGCTATTCCACTAACGTTTCCCGTTAGCGTAACGTCATTTCTCCATCTACAACGGATTTTCACAACTCCACTCGCATACCAGTCTTCCGAAATTATCTAGATACTTAGCCAGATATTTCTCGAGATTTTTGATTCCTATAATATTAATTTCATGAATCGATTCGACAAGTTCGTCGTCTGTAACATCCCATTCATTTTCTAGATACGTTGTGGGTACCTCATATTTTCTTAAGTAAAACCTAGCCGATTCAGGTTCTAACTTATTTAAGTATTTCTGTTCATTAATAACCTGTACTTTTACGAAAGCTCGATTCATTTCAGTGTTAGCTTCAAGTTCACAAGCAAGGCCAACCCCAGTCATTAAATTGTTAATTTGGCGTGTATCGAAGATCTGCACCTTTCACTTCCTCCTTTTCCTAATTAACTCTTCAACGTATGTCATGGGATATAATCCCAACTCATTTTAGATCATATTGGTAGTATTCTACCCGTTAACATAACAAGAAGCAGCCGGTCCTAAAGGCAATCTACTTCTGCCTGTATTGAGCTATCGTTCCCCGTTAGTTGAACGATGGTTGGTAATTAATTCATTATGTAAGAATAGTTTTTTCTCGAGGAACTGTCGTTTCTATAAATTCCTCATTTATCTTGTCCTTCATAAATATCTTTATCTTCTCACGCCCGATTTTATCGAACCAAGCCTGCACTCGCTTTACGTGTTCTTCATCACTTTTCACTTGCGATTCAATCTTCTCATAATCTTCGTAACTGTCATATTCCCAAATAGCAAATACCTCCAACACACCGTCTATTTCCTCAGTTGACCATCTGCCAACTAATCTTGAACCATATTTTAACTGTGCAGGTAAGAGTGTTTGATTAAAATGTTCATTAAAATCAAGTAATATCTGAGGGTCAATTTTGTATGTCTTTCTACGATAAATCACGCATCCATCATCTCCAAAAATCAAGTATTATTACGCTACTATTATAATAGTAGCAATCCATAAATTCCATCTTTTTCCGTTATTCTGCCCGTTAGCGTAACGAAAGGCTGTCTAGCGACAGCCCCTCTCAGTGTTGAACTATAGTGTCCCGTTAGTTTAGCGAGCAAGACAAATACGATTAGCGTAATGGTTCGCCGAAGATTACATGAAAATGAAGATGTTTTGAGTCTTGGTACTTCCCCAAATTAGTCGACACCCTGCAAGCTCCATACTCAGACTGCACTTGCGATGCAACCTTTTTAACAACGTCCATCAACTCAATTAAGAGCTCATTGTCGCTTTGTTCCAGTGTCAGAAGAGATGAGATATGCTTCTTCGGAATCGTAACAATGTGAACGGGATAAAAAGGGCGAGTGTGATGATATGCAAGAACGTTATCAGTTTCAAATACTTTTTGTACAGAAGTACGACCACTTAATACCTCATCGCAATAAAAATCCTCAGTCAAACTTATCCCTCCACGTCTTGTTTTTCTTATTTTAACATTCGGTATATTTTGTCAGTATCCTGCCCGTTAGCGTAATGGGACGTTACCAGTCTAATTCTTTATTTTCTTAGTCTATAACTTTATTTTCCGAGTCTAACACTTTATTTTTCAGTCTAATACTTTATTTTCTTTTGACAATAACATCTATAGTGCGAATTCAAAAGGCACCCTAAACGGTGCCCTTCAATAATCCTTATCACTGTTTCATTTCGATCTGCTTGTACAAATGACCGAAACTCGCCAAAACTATAGTCCGATCTGACCGCCCGGAAATCCAAACCTTGCGTTATAGCTCGCGTCGTGTGCCGGCATGGTTGCTCCTTCTGGCGTCTCCAACGACGGCGTATCATTTTCCAACGGGTCCCAAGTTATTAGTACAAAGCCTGGGGGATAAAAGTCTGAAGGTGTTACATCAGCAGGCGGTACGATCGTCGCCCCATACTTGACTTGAGCTGTCGAATAGTTAGTACTCGTTACTGAATCAATGAATGATAACGTGTAGCTGTTACGTGTGTAATATAGCTTAAGGGTGAGCGTTCCGTCAGCGGTTACCGTACCCGAGGTAACGTTGTTAGGATTGCTGCTGTCATAGGTAAAGCCGGTATAATCCTTCGGAGTTGCCGTAGCTGTTGATCCAATTCCACCGCTGCCGGCAACGGCTTCCACTTCTGTGTAGCCGTCATCGTCCAGATTCTGCTGATAATACAATACCTGATAGCCCGTGGCCTGCCAAACGGCCGTGAAGGTCAGATCGTTACCGGGCATTGTACTTGGAACGGACTGTGACCAACCTTCAAACGTATAGCCTGGCTTTGTCACCGTAGGTGGAATTATCGGCGACCCATATGCAAGCTGTGATACCGTGCCGCCCATGCCTCCATTGGCATCGAATGTCAGGTTAAACAAATAAGGAACGAAGTACAACTTGATACGAAGATCCAGGGTTGGGTCTACGTAAATCGATAAAGGCGAAGGTACCGTTGTTGTGAGTTTCGAGTAGGGTGACATCCATCTCGCATCCATTGTCCCTATATCTCTACTATCGAATCCTAAAAATGCAGTTCCATACTTGGTTTTTGCCTCCATTAGCTGGAAATAAGAACCTGTGGTATCGCCAAGATAATACTCCACTGTAATAGGCACATGTGAATCTAAGCTATATTTCCCTTTATAAGTCGTGTCGATAGCCGGCATCGTAGGCGCAACAACATTGGCTGACGCAGGAACGTTCTCGCTCAGATTCGTGTCGCGCCAAGAAGAAAACACATAGCCCGGCATGTTCACGATAGGTGCGGTAATAGGGGCACCAAACTTAAGCGAAGATGTGATTGGCGTTCTGCCATGGCCTGGATCAAAGGTCAGTTTGTACACATTGCGAGCGTAATAATACTTTACGACAGTGCTCCCGTCGCCTTTAACCGCAGTGAACTGTTCGGCCGGTGTAGCAAAACCTGCATAGGCAGGGGGCCGCGCGGTTGCAGGCCAATCTGTTGTACCCTTATAGGTGAATTCGCCGCTAAGCGTGTAGGAATCATTGGAGACATTTTGCAAGTAAACTTCCACCTTATAAGGGGTGTCCGTCTTCGGAGTCCATCTTGCAACCCACATGCTGTCGTAAGACGGCATTCTACCCGGTAGGACAGTTGGCCCAGCATCGGAATCATTCTTATACCAATTATCGAATTTATATCCTTTTCTTGTAGGAACGGGCTCTACCGGAATCGGATCATTGTACTTCCCGCTAATTGTCTTTAATAGCGTCAGCTTCCCATCATTCGTTTCATGCGAGTACAAGTAGAGACTATAACTATCCTTGAGATCGTCCCAGTGTAATGGAATCGTACGCGCAATCGGAGCAGAACCGAAAGTTAAAGGTGCCCTTCTCCAAGTGATCGTCATGGTGGCATCCATGCCAGTCGGATCGTAATTATAGTTCTGTAAGAGCACTTGGTTGGTCTTAGCATCGTATATGAAATTTTTGTTGGATATGCTTACCGTGAAATCCTTGGATCTGTCATAAGATTGTTCCGTAACCTCGCCTGTCTGCAGATCCATCGTGCTCATATCAAAGATGCTATACGGTAAAATGGCCGATTTTGTTGACTGACCGTGCAGATTAACTCTAGGCGCATCACCCTGTGAATAGGCAAAATCAAGAATGTTCTGCCGGGAACCTACCGTATAGAGTGGCCATTCATCCTCATACAGGGTTGGCTCGTACGAGAAGGTACCCTTAAACAGCTGTGCCTTGAATTTGACTTCCGTGTACACGCCGAATTCCAGATCTATGGCTCCGGCATAATGGGAGGTCTTGCCCTGAGAAGATAGATAGGTCAGCTGGTAATAGAAGTAGCCCCACAACTTCGCGTAAGCGCCAACGTCCGCTTGCACACCTACGCTATTCGCCTCAGTAGAGAATAGACCTACTGCCAACTCCAGCCGAAGACCTGCCCGTAAGCCCAAAGTACCCATGATGTAGAATGTAAATTGATACTTCTCATCTAGCAGACTTACGGTCTTGTTCGTCGCTTCTCTAGCAAAAAGTTTCACATTGAATATATATCTCTTCCCATTCTCATAACTGAACGTACTACCGATAGAGAGATTCGCATTTGCGCTTACAACAAAATCCCCTTTAAACTCTACTTGAATGACACCCATCAAAAGACGCATTTTGATATCAACAAGATTTACATCAAAGAGGTCAACCCAGTCCGTCTCGTTACTCAGCATATTCTGATATAGGGCCGGCAATGAGCTGTCTAATGAATCTACGCCACTGAGAGTTTCATCCAAAGCATCCTTTGCGTCCATTAGAGCTTTTATTTGTTTGGCGATGTTCTGTACTTTGCTTTTATCATTCCAATTCCATTCTTCATCCTTCTCAAATGTGCCGATTTCAGCGTCGAAATTAATCGCTGTATAGGTATAGGCATCTACGGTTGGGGAAACCTCGTATTCTCTCAAATAAGGGATGAACCCCAGAAATAGTCCCCAATCGGTATTGGCATCGGCAGAAAGCGAAACTCGTACTTCTTGCTCGAAGGTGCCGGTCAAATGAATCACAATGTTGCGCTGGCCGCCTGCATCAACTACAATATCGCAACTCACTTGAAGAGAAGCGCTTAAACCGGACATATCAGCAAAATGTTGCAGTTCTGTACCTATATCGGCTTTAACACTCACATTTTCTACTTGCACTCTATTTCCGTTCAACCGCATAACATTGTGATCGGAGACAGATGAGTCATTGGCATAAGTAATAGAGTAATTTTTCATATCGAATTCGCTATCTAGTTCTTTGAAGCTATCCGTATCGATTGCCAAAGCTGCTAAATACTGCGTAGCTTTATTCACAAATCCGCTTTCCAGAGCTTGCTCCTCGATTTGAGCTTCCATAGCCGCTACATCGGTGTTCTGAAGCAACTGATTTCCTTCTATATTTTGCTGTGTATAGTAATCCATCGAAGCCGTTATTTGCTCTAGCGTTACATCTGTATAAGTAATGACTTCGTTAGTTCCCGAAGAACTGACTCCGGTAATTTGAGCATAGCCGGCAAGCTGGGACGAAGCATCACCGAATACACCTGTGTAGAAGGCGATGAAGTCACCTGCTTGTACAACGGTGCTTGCAGTAAGACCCAATTGTGCATATTTGCTGTCGCTATAGTTCATCGTATTCTCGCTTACCGTGATGGAGTGATTGCTTAAATCCCCATCCATATCTGCTGTATCGCTGACCGGCAAGACGTCTGGCGTAAAGAGAACTTTTTTGGCGTCTGCCGTTTCGTATGTATATGTGCTGCCGTCGATCGCCCGAATCGTTACATAAACCACTTCACCGTCATCGTCGACGCTTGTTGCCAGATTACGCTGATTCGGTGCAACTCCGTTATAAATAGCAACGGTATTGCCGACTTGTATATTCTGTTTCCCATTATATTGGAATGTACCCTCTGTAGCGTTACCAACCGCTTGAACGGCTCCGTCATCGCCGGTATTCAAGTCTATAACAGGAATCGCACCAGGGGTAACAGCCTTACCATTCTGGGTCATATTCGTGACTTCCGAAGAAGGAATATAAATCAAGTCAGGATTCAGCGTCACATGCTGAACTTCTTGTTTAGCAATGGTAAATACGTATGTTCTAGTGGATTTATCTTGGCCTGTAAAAGAAAGATTGGCGTTATTCAGCTTGAGCTGATAGGTGCCGCCTTCTTCAAATGCACCACCATTTGCACCTACTGTAAATTCGCCATTGGAGCCCTTTACTCGAATACCCACATGAGTTGCAAAATCAGGATGGGTTAGCGCTTCAAAGGTCATTTCAGCTTTAACTCTATCTGCTGTCATGCTTCCTGTACCATCGATTACTTCAATCGTAAAGCCTTTGTCCTGATCCAACATGGTTACACTAGGAATAGTTTGAGTTTCGAATGGTTCTTCATATCTTGCGTATAACGTCATATTTCTGTTGACGATAGCATCTGTATATACTGGCTCCGACAAAGCGCTATCTTTATACCAGCCAACGAAAATAGAGCCTGACTTCATTGGATCCGGAAGATTATTCAGCGTCGCTCCTTGCTTGAGAGAAAGGCTGTTAATGGCCGAACCGCCGTTTGTTTCAAAAGTAATAATATATGGACCTGCGTTCGTGTCGCCTGGGTTAGCGCCATTACCGCTGCCAGAGTCGGGAGTTGATGTTGATGTTGATGTTGTTGATGTTGTTGATGTTGGTGTTGGTGTTGGTGTTGGAACTACTCGATTCTGGGTAGTCCATGTCTTCACAACTTCGTTGTTTCGCATGAAGAAAACAGCTGCTTCCGCGCGAGATGCATTTGACTTTGGATTGAAATTACCGCTTGCATCTCCATGAAGCAAGCCTGCCCGCCAAAGCTTTACGACCGCATCCACCGCCCAAGGCGAAATATCGGCTGTGTCGTTAGGTTTAGAGGTCAGGCTGGCGTTCGTCTGATAAGGTATTTTATAGCTTTCAAAATACCTCAAAGTCAGCGTTGCCATCTGTTCCCTTGATATAGCAGCGTTCGGCGAAAAATTATGGTCACCTGTACCGCTTGTAATGCCTTTTTCAATTGCCCATTGCACATAAGGTGCATACCAAGTGCCTGCTTGTACATCTGAGAAGGAGGAAATTGAATATTGGCTGATGTCCACTCCTGCCATCCGCCCAAGTGCAGTTACATACATGGCACGAGTCATTGTGCCTTTGGGCGAGAAGCTGTCATTATCCGTACCGCCGAATATTCCGTTTTGTTTCACATACGTCACAGCATTATAGAACCAGTCCGTCGTTTTAACATCTTGAAATGAATTTATCGGAGCACTCGATGAGTTTAGAGATCCTTGCTCTTGTACTGCTGCAGGTGCGTCAGTACTCCGTTCAGCGGCCGCGAACCCTGGTGATACTAAGGATACGAGCATACAAATCAAAAGCGATAAATTTATAATACGTTTATACAAGCGTGTTTCCCCTCCCGCAATTTGTCTAAACTTTCCGCAGAATAATATCGATTTCTGCTTCACCATATCACAGTCAGTCTAAACAAATCCTAAACAAATGCTAGTGAAAAGGGAGCATCCCTCCGTTATTTTTCATAACCTTGGGACACTCCCTTTATGGAGGAATATGCGTCAATTTATATCCAGCAATCTCCTGACCGTTTCCTTCGGCTTAATCCCGAACTCCGTCAGAAGCAGCATTCTTAATACCTCGTATTGCTTGATCGCCGAGATGCGGTCATCCGCCATAACCAGCACGCGAATGAGCCGTTCATGAATGGACTCATTTAGCGGATCATGTACAAGCGCCTTCCGCAGCAGTTCCGCAGCCGCATCATATTGCCCCTTCTTCTCCTCACGTTCATGAAGGCGAAGCAACGTTGCGACGTACTCGCTTTCCAGGCGAACTCGCGTCGGCTCTGCCCATTCGTACGAAGTGCCAGCCATAAAGCCCTCTCCGTATAATTGGACAAGCTCACTGGCATAGTCACGCAGCTTTAAGTCGTCGATTTGCGCCTGTGCGGCCAGCAAACGATCCCACTCATCGAGATCACAGTACAACTGGCTTATATCGATTCGATAACCGCCTTCCACATGCTGGACGATACCGTCAATTCCGATTTGACTTAAGCTTTTCGCAAATAGTGAGTCGTTGTATTAAACTGGGCCCCTGCCCGGTCTACCTCCACCTCTCCCCACAAACGATCGAGAATTTGATCTCTACTTACTGCCTCGCCGCGATGGTAAATGAGGAATGCCATCAATTCCTCAGTTTTGGAAGTCCGCCATTTGACCACAGAGCCATTCTCTGTCTCTACGCGCAACCGTCCGAAACATCGGATATTAACTCGTGGATGTGCGTCATAAACATGGAACGCTTGCAGCACGAGACGCGCATAACTTAATGCATCCTTCGATCCCGCACCTTTGTCTCCATACGACTGCACATAAATAGACAACAGCTCTGCCATCGCCGAGCCTTCGTCCACGAAACTGCGAATAAACCCTTGAGGTTTGGCGAGACGCAAAGCTTCAGCCAGCTTCGCAAGTGCTGGCTCCATTTGATTGTCGCCATATAACATCATGCTTTGTAAATTCAGAATGTGAATGCGGTCCCGCAGACGGTCTTCCTTCGCCAACAGATGATGCAATCTTGCTGCGAGAGATAGCGCTGATTCGAATTGTCCGCATGCGGCCAGCACGCGAACGAGCACCAATTGTTCGGAAACTTGGTCCAGCGTTGCTTCGTCCGAGTGCGACATCCCGCAGTGCTCCAACCATCGCTGAGCAGACGCAATGTCGCCTTGACGCACCGCTAAGCTCACCTGTTCCGCTTCGATTTTGCGTATGAATATCTCATAATCGGGTGAATCGATCTTCAGCTTAAGTTGTTCTAGCAGTGTCGCTGCTTCTAGTGAGTTCCCCTTTGCTTGCTGAATTCTAGAAGCTGCCACAAAGAGCTGATACCGATTGCGAGACACCGGCGCGAATCCGTCTACATGCATAATGCGGTTTAGCCAGTCCTCCGCTTCCTCCAGCCGATTCCACTCGTACAATACCTTGGCATAGGAAGCATACATCGGTGTCGCATACGGATGGTTAACACGATCTCTCCAATACTCTATCATCCGAATGAAAAATTGTGCTGCACCATGGTAATCGTTAATGTAGCCCAGATGGTCTTCAAACTCTTCGACCGAATAATGCTTATTGTTGCCTCCTTGAATAAATAAGCTTTGTTCGAGTGCAAACGTATCTCCACGGATAAAATAGTCAGCAGTGCTCAGAAGGTCTTTCTTCACATAGGCAGCAGTACCGCAGAGATAATAGATGTCCCCCATGGTCATGCGCCATACGTCAGCATCTATATGATCCTTCAAAGCTTGGTAACGAACACGAAGCCGTTCCGCTCGATCCGGAATGTTATGAAACTGCCGAACGCCGACCATCACGAGCAAATAAAAAAGTTCAACAAGCGGTCGGCTCGCTACATATTGCTCAGGCACTTGCATCACCCAACGAGCAACGACGGTGTTCTTGCCTCCAAGAAGTTCGTACAGATGCGCTTCAATCAGGCGAGCTACATCTTCATACTGCCGTCCCGCCAAATAATGTTCCGCCGCTTCTACAATAAACCCGTTATGTTCGTGCCATTGCGCGGCACGCGCATTCGCCTGAATCCATAGCTCAGGCCATGTTCGAGCAAGCATCGACTGCAGGAAATCAGACAGCAGATGGTGATAGCGATACCAGTTGCGTTGATCGTCCATAGGAATGATGAATAGCTGAAGCTGTTCCAGTTGTTCCAACTGCTGCTGACCTCTCGCTTGACCGGTCACCGCCTCGCACAATGCATAATTCATTTGGCTTAACACGGAAGTTTGCAACAAAAAATCGCGCATCGCCTCTGGCAGATCGCGAATGACTTCCTCGAGCAAGTAATCGGATATGTGCTGCTGATGGCCGCTGAATTGACGGATCGATTCAGTCACATTGCCGCTTCGTTTCAGTGAGATGGCCGCAAGTCGCAAGCCGCAAATCCAACCCTCGGTTTGGTCATACAGCATATTGAGCTGCTCAGTCGACAGCTTCAACTCCGTCGTCTCTCGGAAGAAATCGTTTACTTCTTCTGGTCGGAACCTCAATTGCTCGATCGTAATCCGCCGCATCTCGCCTTTTGCAAATAATCTTGCTGTCGGAAATGGGAGGTCGTTGCGACTTGCGATATATAAATGAATGTGGTTTGGAAGGTGTTCAAGCAAATAGCTCATCGAATTCTGGATTGCTGGCATCGTCGCTAGATGATAATCGTCAACCATGACGACCAGCTCACCCGGCAGTTGATTCAACTCGTTTAGTAGCACGTTCATCGCCGACTCCATCGATGTGGAAGATGCAGAGGACCCCTCCACCAGCAAAGGCAAAATGGTCAGGCCAAAGTCCTCGACATGATTCTGGATCGAAACGATGACCATGTTCCAGAAGGTGCTCCAATCATCGTCCTGCTTGCTCAGTGACACCCATGCAACAAGCTTGCCGCTTTGTTTGGCCCATTCGCTTAGCGCCGTCGTTTTCCCATAACCAGATGGAGCGAATAAGAGCGTAAGCTTCGCGTCCATACCCTCATCAAGCAGACGAAGCAGATCCGTACGAGCAACCAAGGTGTGCCGTACATAAGGGATGTGCATCTTTGTTGCGGTAATCATCGAAAGCCCTCCATAAGACAAAAAATGAGTAATTAGGAGTAACTTCGACATTCAAGTCGTAAATTCCTGTGCTTTCGGCTGTACAACACATGCCCCATAGCCGAATTTGCGTGGGATGACAATTGGGAAGAAGGTTGACTCGTTATTAATGACCGTTATAATTCGCCCTACTTGTGATACGGTTCACCGCTCTGTCTGTAACGGCAAGTTTTAAGGCCATCCTATGCGGTATGGCCTTAATTTTATGAACATAGTCTCTATACTATTTTTTCGTAACCGGTATCCAAATCTCGCTCCTGAAATTGGGGGAAGATACATCCTTGCCTTCATTCCATAATATTTCCGGTCCCCTTGCTACCTCATAACTTGCGGAAGGGAACCATTCCGAATAGATGCGCCCCCAGACATTTTGTAAAGTATCGGGAAACGGTCCGACAGCTTCGAAAACGGCCCAGGTCAATGCGGGAACCTCTAATTTCGCAAAATTTTCAGGACACTCCTCGGATGTAGCTGCACCTATATAATGGTCAAGCTCTCCCTTCTCCTCCATTCGCCCTTCAGAAAAATTTGTCGATGCTGAAATCAACCCCTGTGGTTCAACATTAGAGAGCTTTTTCAATTGGTCGATGTCTAGGCTGGTTAAGCCTTTCCACATCGATGCAATTTCTGAACTCACGCCATTAAATTGGATAGGCACCTTTTTCGTAATACCTACAATACGGAACGATTCTTTCTCAACGATACGATAATTCATTTCGCTTCCTCCCTGAATAGTTAATTGGAAGGTCATTCGAGGATAGGCTTTTAAAGATGGGGCATGAGACCTAACCGAAGAGGGCGGAACCCCATGCAAGACTTGGAAGGCCCTAGAAAAGGCATCTGCCGAGCTATAACCGTATTTCACTGCCACGTCCACAATTCTTAAATCACCGGCTTGAAGCTCGAATGCCGCAAGGGTCAGGCGTCTCCGGCGGATGTACTCCGATAGTGTAATGCCTGCAAGAAAGGAGAACATTCTTGAAAAATGATAGTCCGAACAACAAGCCAGCCTCGCTGCTTCCTTCAGATCTATGTCTTCATCAAGATTCTCTTCAATATAGTGTAAAGCTCTATTCAGATTTGCAAGCCAATCCATTCAAATGACCTCCCTTCAGGTACAGAATAACAAGATTCGGAAGTACCCATCCGACATCTCATGCACAGTTTTGTTGGGTTACCCAAAAGAAACTTGCCGTTACTTATGATACGGCTCACCGTAACATCTATAGAGCGAAATACAGGTAATTCTCATACCTATACCGTTTACAATTCCTCTTTCTGTAAATTGCCTAATAGCATCACTAGCATATGATCCTTCAATATCAGAATAACTGACTGTTATATCCTGTTGAAACAGTCACTCATAAGTATATTTCTTCTTGATTGATAGGCATTTTGCTCTCAATCCACCAAGTTACTAAACTAAGCACGGCTCCGATGTACGCCTCTATTTTAATTTGCTGTACTATTCCACATATTCGTACTTTTCAATAAAAACCCGCACTTGATTTCGACCAGCTCTTTTGGCAGCATAAAGTGCTTCATCAGCTTTATGAAGAAGTTGATGGATTGTTTCCTCCACAGCTCCTGTCGTTACGGATACCCCAAAACTAGAGGTAATCGTTACCAATTTGTCATTTTCAACTAGAGGCTTCTGTTCAATGCAAAATCTAAGGTAATTAGCGAAGTTTTCCCCTTCCGATAGTGTATAACCAGGTAAAGCAAGTACAAATTCTTCACCACCATATCTAGCAAATAGTATATGTTCTCCCATCTCAGCCTTACATATTTGAGCCACATGTACTAGTATTTGATCTCCGGTTTGATGCCCATAAGTGTCGTTCACTTTTTTGAAAAAATCAATATCAAATAGAATAATCACAAAGGATGATAATTCACCCTTTGCTTTCATTAAGCTTTGCTCACTTTTCTGGAAAAAGGCACGACGATTGTATATTTGTGTAAGATCATCATAATAGGCTTGATGCTCTAACTTTTGTTGTAATGTATGTAGCTCTGTTATATCCGTAAATATAATTAGTAAGCCAGAGTTATTATTAGATTGTTGAAGCATAGAAATACGTAGCTGATATATATAATTACCTTGATGAATCGTAACATTCAATTTATCTGAGATCGTATCTAATTGAACAGGGAATGATTGATCCGTTAGCATATACCAAACTTGATCAAATGGCTGCCCTAACGTTGATCGATCCAATTCACTAAACATATTTTTACAAGCTTGATTATATTCGATTAATTGATAGGTATCATTAAGCACAATGACACCATCGTTCATACTATTAAAGATCGTTTCCTTCGCAATTGGCATTATTGATAACATTCGAGAGGAGGTAATAGACCAAAGGTACAAAACAGAAGAAAACCAAATAACCATGGGTACAGGATCGATACCATCGGGTGTCACTCCTATGAATAATAAAAATGCAGTCACTATTGGAAGCAATTGACCGCAGATGAGGGCAAATAATTGAGATCGATATACACTAACGGTTTCCTTCCAGCGTGAAAGCAGCAATAAGAGCGCAGCTAACATACAACTGAAAATGTAAATATTATGTACGGCAAACCATGCCCCATACTCAATCTCACTATATGGAGCCCCAAGCACCGAATGGATATCATATATTCTATAGTAAAAATGATGGGATTCATTAGTTACATTGATGAGAAAAGTAATACAAGGCATTGTAAGTAGAGCGATTATTCTTTTTCTCGTTATTTTATAACCCAAATATTGCATGACAAACATTAATCCTAACGGAGGGAAAAATGGCATCCCTGCATACTGTACAATATTCCAAAATCTAAGCTGTTCTAACGAAGTCGATGTTAAGCTAAAGGCATAACCAAAGCAATAAATCATTGAAGTTAATGTATTCCACATGAACAAATTAGCGATATTTGTATAATAATGTCTCCTCCAATAAGTAAAGACAAGTATAGACAAATTCAGAACAGCCGAAGTACAAACTAATGTTATATATGCTGCTATCTTCGAATCCAATAGGTATACCCACTTTCATACAATACATATATATTTACGTTAACACGATTAATATAAGATGTTGATTTGTTCCTTGAACCATTACAGGATTCCGTCCACATCACTATTATGTCTGTACTACTCACATCGTATTGATTATTGCTTCATGAAATAGATTGTTTTTAACTTAGCATGACACTCATGACAGTAGCAACACATTTATCCAATCAGTAATGCTATGATTACTATTTCGTCTATACCGATCACCAAATAGTTAGTACAACATTACGTAATTCATCACTTCTATTGCATTGCAAACAAGTACCCATCGATTGGATGGGTACTTGTTTTTATTTCTAATTATAAAGGCTTCCCCGTGTACGACATAAGTTCAACTAATCCAATCCATTTAGAATTTTGTAAGGCGCTTGCAGATCTATTCGTATTGTACAGAACGTGCAAGTGCCGCAACAGAGCCGCGAAAATCAGGTCTACCGTCCTCCGTCCACAACAGCTCCGCTACAAATGTATGGCGATTCGGATCGTATAGCGGATCTCCTACAATATGCTTATACGTTCTTGCGTGGAACACAAACAGCGTCTTCTCGCCAGTCTCTGACACCGTGAAACTATTATGACCAGGACCATACATCGAGATGCTCTCATCAGTCGTGAGAACCGGTACTTTCGACTTGCGCCATGAGGCAGCATCGAGCAAATCCGAGTCCGCATCGGCTTCAAGCAAGCCCATGCAATAATTGAAATCAGTAGCGCTAGCAGAGTAAGTGAGGAATACCCGATTATCTTTGCGAACAAATGCCGCGCCTTCGTTCACTTTATACCCGATGATCTCCCAGTCATATTCGGGCATCGTAATCATCGTTTGCGCCCCAATCAACGTCCACGGATTGCTCATTTTAGATATGTAGAGATTAGAGTTGCCTTCGATTTCCGGATCCTTTTGTGCCCATACGTAATAGAGGCTACCATTGTGCTCAAAGGTAGTGGCATCGAGGGAGAAGCTTTCCCACGCGGTACGAACCTGTCCTCTTTCCGTCCAGCTGCCTTCGAGCGGATTTGCATTTTCATTCTCCAGTACATACATCCGATGGTCGAACAAGCCTTCTGTCGTTTCCGACGTATGCGCGGCAGCGAAATATACGTACCATTTTCCATCAATAAAATGCAGCTCTGGCGCCCAAATATTGGCGCTAAGAATGCCAGTCTCTCTCTTTCTCCAGATCACTATAGGAGCTGATGTAATAAGCCCTTCAAGGTCCTGTGCCCTACGGATTTCAATCCGATTATACTCTGGAACCGAGGCCACGAAATAATAATAACCATCTGAATGTCGGCATATAAAAGGATCAGCTCGTTGCTCGATCAATGGTTTAATGACGCGTAACTCCTCTTGTTGGACTCCCATCTTATCACCTATTTCATAAGTAATAGATACTAACCTTTAACAGCACCCGCAGTCATACCATCAATGAAATATTTCTGGAAAGCGATAAACAATATGAAGATTGGAATGATGGAGAAGAAGGAGCCCACGATCAGAAGGTCATAGTTATTCCCATAAGGAGTTAACAATGTTTTTAACCCGATTGGCAGTGTATATTTATTTTGATCTCCCAACACCATGAATGGCCACAATAGATTATTCCAGCTATTCATACCATTCAGAATGGCCATTGCCGCAAAGGAAGGCTTCATAATCGGCATAATCACTCTGAAATATATCGCATATTCGTTTGCTCCATCAACTCGCCCAGATTGAATAATTTCTTTGGGTATGCTTCTGAGATATTGCCTAAAGAAGAATATCGTCCCGGCATTAGCTATACCCGGCATAATGATTGCCGAATAGCTATTCACCATTTGCAAATCATTTATTAAGCTGTACAAAGGAACCAGCAATATTTCAAATGGCACCATCATAATGAGCAACACACATACAAAGAGGAAGTTCTTACCTTTGAAATCATACGCTGCAAAACCATATGCAACAAAAGCGCTTACAAACAGTGTTAAAGCAACCTGAATGATTGTTAACGTCATACTGTTCCAAAACCATACAAAATAATCATGTTGTCCAGTAAATAAATAGATAAAATTATCAAAACTCATTATTTCAAAATTCAAACTTAAGTTAAGACCATATCTTATTAAAGCTTCACCTGGTTTAAAGGAAGAGAGGGCCACTGCATAGAATGGAACCATAATTATAACGAATAGTATAATAAAGGTACTAATTATGACTATTCTAGCAATTAAGTTGTTCTTCATCTGACTAGTGTCCATTTTAATCCTCCTCCTTTTTGAACATTCCACTTAGTTTCAGCTGCGTTAAATTGATAATCATAGCAATGACTAATAGAACGATACCAACTGCTGCAGCGTAACCGAGCTTATTCTTCTCAATTCCTTGTCTATACAAATATCCCACTATAGTTAGGCCAATATTTTTCGGTGAATTGTTACCGTTAAACATCATTAAGCTCTCGGTAAACATTGCCAAACCTGCATAAACACTAATTGTCGTAACATATATCGTGGTCGGCTTCAATAATGGCATTGTAATCGATCTGAACTTCTGCCAAGCAGATGCCCCGTCAATTGAAGCAGCCTCATAATAATCATTGTCAATGTTTTTCAAACCAGATAGATAGTACAGCATATTAACACCTGTCCATCGCCAACATGCAAGAATTAATAGTGCAGCCATACTCCATTCTGCATCTTTCAAGAATTTAGTAGGCTCTACACCAAATAGACCTAGAAAACTGTTCATTAATGAACCATCCATTTCGCCGAATGTTAGGCGAAAAATAGTACCCGCCACTGCGACAGATGTCAATGCAGGAAGAAAGAACGAAGATTTAAAAAACTCCCTCCCCAGCATTAACTTACTGTTTATCATAACTGCAAATAACATTGGGAAAGGGATTAACAGCACTAAGGTTCCTAGCATGTATACAACGCTATTTTTAATAGCCGTCAAAAACACTTTATCTGTGAATAACTTCGAATAATTCGCTTCACCAACCCATTTTGGATCCTGTCCCAACATCCTATCTTGAAAACTCATTACAAATGAATTTACAAGTGGATAAGACCAGAATATCAAGAATATGATTATGAATGGCAACACAAATACATAAGGTGCAACCTTTTGAGAGTATACAAATTTCTTTATCATAATCCCACTCTCCCTTGACTATGACTAAACCTGCCGAGCACCATTCTTGCCGACAGGCTTAATCATAACCATTTACTTATTATTTTTATTTCAATTCTTGTTCAATTGCTGCCTGTGCTTCATCGAGAGCTTCCTTCACGTCTTGGCCATCTTCAAAGATCGCATTCAGAGTAACCGTATTGAGCACATTGCCGATCGTCGGTGAAGCTTTTACGGATTTGATAGCCCGAATTTCGTCTTTGATTTCATTCAAAGTATCAAATGCATTTGTTTTAAAATACTGGACGTATTCGTTATCTGGGTTTTTCGTTACAGCCTCATCTTTCCATACTTCCATATTGATTGGGTCAAATCCAAGTGTATTCCAGATTTCAGTAGTAGCTTCTTTCGAAAGCTTAGCAAAAGCTACAAACTCTTTTGCCAACTGAACGTCTTTACCAGTCTTAGTAACAACTGTGCCAGTACCGCCTAAGCCAACGGAACGAGGATTACCTTCTTCGAATACAGGCAATGGAGCAATTGCATACTTACCTTTAAGGTCCTTCATTTCGTTTACAAAGCGGGACATGTACCACTCAGGCATCAATGCGCTTGCGTAGTTGCCTTTGTTGTATTCGCCTTTTGCTTCTTCTGTGTCGGGTTGTCCGCCTGGGATCGTATGAATAACATTATTTTTCTGCAGGTCGACTAACATTTCAAACGCTTTAATCATCTCAGGTGAGTTAACTTTTGGATTGCCATTTTCATCTGTAAAATCAGCGTTTTGCTGAGCAAGTAACAGCGAGGCTTGCCACGTAGCGGATGTATCAGCAGTACCTAAGTACTTACCAGTCTTTTCATAAACCTTGATACCTGCTTGTTTGTAATCTTCCCAAGTTTTGATTGTCTTGTAGTCAACACCTGCTTGTTCGAGAATTTCCGTGTTGTAGAAAGCAAGCGTAGCACCTACGTGATAATCAAAGCCATAAACCTGGTCAGCTTTGGTGTAAATATCGACACGTGAAGGAACGACAACGTCTTTGTATGGTGCAAATACATCATTCAAAGATTCCAGTGGAACGTTGTCCCCTTCCAAGAATTTAGGGAATTGACCAAGCTCGATATCCGCAATATCAGGAGCACCTTTTCCGCTTGTAACTGCCAATAAGAGCTTGTTGTGCATATCATCGTAAGGCATAACCGTTACATTCAACTTAATCTGTTTGTCTGGATTCTGTTGGTTCCATAACCCCAGCATTTTATCCAAATGCTTGCCATGCAAATCTACGAATGTCCAAAATGACATTTCTGTTGCATTCTCACCGGCATCAGCGCCTAACTGCTGTGTTTCAGTTGATGAACTAGAAGACTTACTACATGCCGACAAAACTAGTGACATCATAAGGATTGTAACGATGGAGATTAATGTAATGCGTTTTTTCATTTGTTCGTCATCCTCTCTTTTTTTGTTACTCATTTGAGATGCTGGGTGACTGGTCACTTCTGTTAATTTAAGCGGTTTCAATACGTCTCGTTACCAACCTTCTTAACATGATTCTAACCTTTCAATGAAAAGACCCCTTCGTAAAAATTTCCTAATTCTGTATTGTAAGCGCTTTATAAATTGCATTATAATATATACGTAATATATTTTATATAACCAATTGATTATAAAATTCATTAAATTTTAAGGGAGATGTACTTATTTGAAAAAGTTGGTGCTCTACAAGCAAATTCAAGAAGATATTGTACAGAAAATTAAATCTGGGCAGCTCCGGCCAACGGACCGCGTCCCTTCTGAACAAGAATTAATGGACGAATTCAAAGTAAGTAAAATAACCGTCAAAAATGCCTTAACCCAGCTAGCTGATGAAGGATTAATTATACGCGTACAAGGCAAAGGCACATTCGTCTCTTCTAGCATTGATTCTCCATTATCTCCACACAGCGCGTCGTCCTTGCCGCTCATCGGCTTCATTATTCCGACGATGGTAACCCGTGTCATTCAGAAGCTCGTCGACTACACGGAACAATTCCTGTCTGAAGCTGGCCTCAGCATGGTACTAAGCATCACGCGAGAGTCCTCCTCTATCGAATCGAACGCCATTCGTACACTAACGGGGCTCGGTGTGAAGGGACTGATCGTTTTTCCAACAGAAGATGAGAAGTACAACGAATCACTACTGCGTCTGTCGCTCGATAAATTCCCATGTGTGTTCATCGACCGCTACCTACGCAACATTGAGACATACACGATTACATCAGACAATTACGGCGGTGCGTATAAGGCTGTCTCTCATTTGCTATCCAAGGGTCATCATCAGATTGCGCTCATCTCACCTGAGAATGCCAATACAGCCATCGAGGATCGCACGCTCGGCTTCGAGAAGGCTTACACAGATCGAGGTATATCAATCGACAAGAGCTTGTGGTGTCACATCCCTCTCGACATTCTACGCGGTAAGCAAGCATTGGACTATGTAAGCGACTTCTTGCAGGGGCATAGTGGAATTTCGGCGGCTTTCTCCTTAACCGAAGAAACCGCACGCCTTACATCGGCTGCTATCAGCCGTCTGAACAATCACTCAAATATCGATTTGCTATCTTTCGATAATCCACATCTTTCATTCGTAGCTTATGTACAGCAGGATGAACAGGAAATGGCACGAACAGCCGTAAAGCTGTTACTTGAACAGATAGAGAATATTTATTCACCTAAGAACGCCGTCATTCCCGTGCAGCTCATCTTCCCCTAACTATTTCATTGGACTTTATCGACACTCTAGGAGCACCTTCAGTAGAAGTTGTCTTCTTTTGCGTTCCAGCGCATAGAGTATAACAATATATCATTAAGGTGCTAGCGGCCAAAATGGGAGATTCGCTCCACTTTGTTACGAAAACCGCTGATTCATACGGATGAAACCGATCTTCGGGTCGGGGAGTGAGTGTCAAGGAATCTCAGAGCATGACGATCATGAAGGAATATTCAAATGTCTCCAGGAACTCAATGAGGAAATGAATATGAAAATGTTTATATGAGCAAATAATTTTCTAGGCGCTGGATGGAGTAAGATCGAGTAGGGATGACATGCCGAGTGTACCGACTTGTACATCGACCGAGCCCCCACCATAGTAGATTGTAAGATATTCATACTGATTTGAGAGCATATTTTATTCACGTTTTGTAGCCAACTATTTGTAGAATCTTTATAGTGACTATCGCCGCTGTAGCTTGCAGTAATAGTGTGATTACCAACCGTAAGATCTGACGCCTCATAGACCGCTAGTCCCGCTAGGAACAAACGACTTACAGAGGGAACTTCTGCTATAAACGAGACCGTCTTTCCATAATCCGAAAAAAAGTCTTTTCGTTCTACTTGTGGTACGGTTCTCCGTATCATAAATAGGGCGAAAATTTTAGAAAGTACAATCGTCGAAATTCCGCAAAAGGCGCTGCTTCAACCCTTCTTCGTTTGTTGTTAGCTCCTGCATGATTGGTATGCTCATATCGGTATTGGTATTGTATTTAAGACCCCAGTGCATAATGGCAAATACGACTGGAAACAGATCAAGTGCCTTTTGCGTTGGGCGAAACATCGTTTGTGCGCGGTTTGATTTGCCTTCTGTTTTAATGAGCAGGCCTGCTTCAATGAGCGATTGGAGCCGCGCACTCAAAATATTGGTAGAGATGCGCTCTGTTGAAGCAAGAAACTCGCGGTAATACCGCTTGTTATGGATTAGGACGTCACGAAGGATGATCAGGCTCCACGGGTCTCCCCATATATCGAGCGCATAGACGATGGGACAAACGGTTGAAGTTCGCTTTTTCATGAGCAAAATTATACTATTTGTACTTGCATTTTACAAGTACGTATTCTATACTCTGTTTGCAACTCAACAAATGAGCGAAGGAGATCACTCACATGAATCATAGTTACAGGACTTCTTTCATGGTAGATCAGAGCCCTGAGGAGGTATACGGCGCCATTAATAATGTCCGCGGATGGTGGTCAGAAGAAATTGAAGGCAAGACCGACGAGCTCGGTCAATTTAAGCATCACTACCAGGATATCCACCGTTGCACCCTCCAGATCACTGAACTCGTTCCAGGTAAAAAGGTGGTTTGGCACATCGTAGACAACTATTTCAACTTCATAGAGGACAATAGCGAATGGAAAGATACTGACGTAATCTTTGAAATCGTCAAGAAGGGCGACAAAACGGAGGTTAACTTTACGCACGTGGGGCTCGTCCCAGCGTACGAATGCTACACCGTCTGCTCGGACGCCTGGGGCTTAAACATCAATGGCAGCCTGCGAAGCTTGATTAGCGAGGGTATAGGCCAGCCTCAATCAAACGATCAAATCGTCGAAAAACACGGCCTGGAAAATGCATAGAAATATTCTTCTTTAGACAGAAAATAAAAACTCACCCTTTAGAGAGTGAGTTTTTATTTTGATTCCATGCATGTGGCACGGACGAGTTGTTTATCCGCTGCATCCCTATCTTCCACCGACCCCCGCTTTATAAGCCCGATGTCGCCCATCCTTTCAATGACGTAAAAATGCAAAAAAAATCCATCGTATCTATTAACCCTTAGTGCTCTCGTACCCCACTGCCCCAATTACAAGCAACTTTCAGTATCTCCAAGACTTTCAGGCCAGAATTACGCCTTACTTATGATAAGGTTCACTATATCACCACAAAAGCAAAAGAACTCTTCATGAGAAATAGCATGAAGAGTTCTTCCCATAGAATGGAACATATAAGAGTTAGGCTTTGCATGATTAGCAGATGCACACCTTACTTGCGTCAAATTTATACAAATGGATGTGGAATATACAGTTCTTCTAAACGAGTAATTTCTTCAGAAGTCAATTTAATCGACAACGCCAAAACCGCATCTTCCAGATGGCTGATTTTGGTCGAACCCATAATCGGCGCTGTGACCTCTTCCTTTTGCAGCAACCATGCAAGTGCAATTTGTGCGCGCGAAATTCCCCGGTTAGCGGCAATTTCCATAACTCTTTCCGCGACTTTGCGATCAGCCTCTTCCGTTTTATTAAACAAAGCCTTTGCTACCTGGTCATTCTCTGATCGCGCGGTCTGCTCATTCCAATCCCGAGTTAACCGGCCTGCAGCCAAAGGCAGGTAAGGAGTGACGCCAACTCCCTCGTCTTTGCAAAGGGGGAGCATTTCTCGTTCTTCTTCCCGATAGAGCAGGTTTAATCTATTCTCCATGGAAACGAACCGTGTCCAGCCGTTGCGCTCTGCGACATGCTGAGCTTTCGCAAACTGCCATGCCAGCATGGAGGATGCTCCGATATATCTGACCTTGCCCGCCTTAACTAAATCGTGAAGAGCCTCCATGGTCTCCTCAATTGGCGTATTAGGATCCCACCGATGGATCTGGTACAAATCGACATAGTCTGTTCCGAGTCGTCTTAGGCTGTTATCAATTTCGGTCATGATAGCTTTACGGGAAAGTCCCACAGCATTCGGACCTTTGCGCATCGGAACAAATACCTTTGTTGCTATGACGACTTCGTCACGTTGAGCAAAGTCCTTTAGAGCACGCCCGAGAATTTCTTCGCTTGTTCCGTCGGAATACATGTTGGCGGTGCTGAAAAAGTTGATGCCCGATTCGAGTGCCTTCTTAATGATCGGTCTGCTTTGCTCCTCATCCAGAGACCATGGAGTATTGCCGCGTTCAGGTACTCCGAAGCTCATGGTTCCAAGACTTAACCTTGAGACCTCTAACCCGCTGCGTCCAAGTTTTACATATTCCATTTGATTGCACACTCCTTAAGGATATTGGGAAGGCATTCAAGCCTTCAGGTTGTCTACACATATCTCCGTGAGCCAGTGCCACTCGAGACTACGTCACCACGGAAGTTGGCGTCTTTCGTTTGAGAATGTGCCCGTCGGACCGTCCTCGTTGAGGAGTGCAAGGCGCACGGGATGTCGCGCGGCTTGCTCGACGGTGCCCGTGCCCTCAAAGTTGTTGAGATCCGTCGCGGTGAAGCCCGGGCATACCGCATTGACCTTAATGCCTGTCGACTCGAGTTCAATGGCAAAGGCGAGCGTAATCGCATTGAGAGCCGTCTTCGAAGGGCTGTAAACGGCGCCGAACATCTTGCGATGTGAATTAGTCGGATTCGCGTTCAACGTCAGCGAGCCCGAACCGCTTGATACGTTGACGATACGCGCTGTCGGCGCTTCACGAAGGAGCGGCAGCATCGCTTGCGTGACGGCGATGACGCCGAACACGTTCGTCTCGAACACTGCTCGCACCTCTTCTAGAGAGGCTACACTTGGGCGCCCCGACTTCCCGACCTCCTCAAGAGGCCTGCCCGGCTGACCTTGGTGCGATATGCCCGCATTGTTCACGAGCACATCGAGACGACCGAGCTCACTCCGGATGCGCTCTGCCGCGGCGGAGATAGAATCATGATTTGTAACGTCGAGTTGGAGACTATGGGCATCCGCTCCGATACTCTTCGCGGCCGTCTCCCCTTTCTCGAGATTGCGGGAGCCGACAAGCACAGTGAAGCCGTGAGCCGTGAGATCTTTGGCGATTTGAAGACCAATTCCTTTATTGGCTCCGGTGACCAAGGCCACGGGTTTATCCTGCATAAGAAACAACTCCTTTAGTGGGGATTTACTGTTCGATACAGGTTAATACATCAACTTGGTAGTCGACAGTTTTCTCCGAGGTTGACACATCAACTCAGATACAGGCTAACACCTTGTGGTTGATGTGTCAACCATGATATTATACTTGCATGGATATCAAAAAAGTAAACGAAGATGAAATGCGAATATGGAATATGTGGAAAGGCTCCTTTAAACGAATCTTCGGTCGCGTTGTTAAGGAGCTTTCTGAACGTACAGGACTATCAGAAGGAGACTTTGGAATACTAGATCGGTTAATCCAATTCGGAGATGGCAAGCTTCGCCAACAGGAACTAGCCGACTCGATGAACTGGGATAAGAGCAGATTATCCCATCATTTGACGCGGATGGAAAAACGGGGCCTTGTTAAAAGGGGGCCATTAGACGCAGATCGTGGTGTACAGGTCATCATTACTTCTGCAGGAAAAGCAGCTTTGGATGAGGCCCTGCCCATCGTCTCAATGGCAATACGCAAGTATTTTCTGGATCAATTAACCGATCAAGACATAGAATCGATTACGAAGCTTGCGGAAAGAACAAAAAGCGACCCTAGCCTCTAGTAAAGCCTCGTTAACTTGATCTCTTCTCTGGGCACTGTCCATGCTGTATATTCGAAAACGACAAGGGACTGAACCGGTCTTTCCCTTTATCTGTACCTCCAAGAAACACGCAGCAGCCCGTTTAATTCGGCTTTTCCGCCAGTCGTGGGTAGCTCACCCCCTTTTCGCCCTACTTATGATTCGGTTCATCGCGCTAGGTGAAGGGGCAAGTTAAAGGGCCATCCTTTGTGGGAATGACCCTTTATTAATCTAGATTTGTTCAGTTGTTATCTTCGTTAACGCCTACATTTTGCTCGCATAAGAGCGTAATTTTTTCTTCACCGGTATCCAAATTTCTCCTGAAATATTCCCATGCCGTGCCATTCCATAATACATTTCGAAACTAGGGCCCTCAACCTGTTCGTATTCAGATGTCGGAAACCACTCAGAATAGATTCGTTGCCATAGATTTTGAATATCACATTGCGGCTCCGGAAAAATCGCCCACGTTAATGTTGGGACAGAAAGTTTTGTAAATCTCTCCGGAATTTCAAGACCCTTAGGTAAATGATAACAGATCATGTATTTGAAAGATTCTTTAGTGTGATCGTAAAGGGCGGCGTGTAACATGGTGTCACCAAAACGTCCCAATAAGTTGTTCATAAGATCAACGCTACCATCATCATCACATTTTATACGGAATTGAGGAACTTCAGAGAACGCTGTTTTTTGGTCTGCATTTATTAATCCATATACTCCAAACATCTCAAAAGAACCTCTTTGCTCAATACGTTAATTCAATTCGACATCCCCTTTTATTGAAATATGAAAGGACATTCGAGGATAGGCTTTTAGAGAAACGCCTGTATAGCGTGCAGATGTGGGCATAATACCATGAAGATTCTTAAAGGCCCGTGCAAATGCCTCCAGCGAATCATATCCGTATTTCATAGCTACATCAATAACCTTTGAGTCTGTTGTCTGTAGTTCGAATGCCGCCAATGTCAACCGTCGATGTCGAATGTACTCCGATAACGATACGCCAGTAATAAATGGAAACATTCTTTGAAAATGATAGGTAGAGCAACAGGCTCTCTATGCTATTTCATCAAATGAAATATTGTCCGCTAGATTTGTTTCGATATATTCCATGGCGCTATTCATCCTATCCAACCAATCCATCGTATTCCCTCCCTTCAACGTAATTTTATCTGAAATAAAAAATGAATACCTTGCAATTTCTGCACGAAAAAGTCAGCAAAAAACTTGCCCTTATTTAGGGTACGGTTCACCCCGATTTATCTTCACCGCGGTACTTCTGTTCCAAGCTCTCAGTGAATGAACCATAACATAATTCTCATCAGTTGTATGGTTGTTATTAAGCAGATTGCGGAGACCATTTATACAGCACGTTCTCTCATACACTTTCGTCCTGCATAGATTTCCTTCTCTATATCATTATGAAATTTAAGCAACAGTTCCTTCTTCAAAGACTCATTAGTTGTCTCTTTTAACTTAATAAATAATTTCAGTAAATCATAGGGTAAGAGAGATGAAAACTCATTAAATCACTCCTTTTATTTAAAATTTCGCTTGATATATCATTTAATTCCGCAGATACCATACCGACTAAAAGAGCGTATTTTACTATTTAACTATTTTATTGAAAGGTATCGACTAACAAAAAACGCCTTCTTTCGAAGGCGTTGATTAGGCTTCTCATCAAATAAAAAAAGACCATTTCGGTCTTTTGTGCAACTTCGAACACCCCAACTCATGTTACAATACAACCTGAACTCATACTTTACGAAGGCGGTTGATACTGTTGATTTACATCATCAATTTGTATACAGCTTTGTGCTTCCTCCAGGACTTTTCATCCTACTTCTGCTCGGTCTTGTCATTTGGTTATGGAAAAAGAACCGTCGTCCTGCGCTTGTCCTGCTTGGCGTTACACTGCTTATGTATTTCTCCATGACTTCCTTAGTCAGCGATGCGTTAATCGGAGGGTTAGAACGAAAATATCCTCAACCGGATACATTGCAAGGAGATGTCATCGTTGTGCTTGGTGGAGGTGCAAGCTCTTGGACACCGGATATTGATGGCGAGGGCAACTTATATGGATCAGCAGCGAATCGGCTAATTACAGCTGTACGACTACATAATGCGAGTGGTTTACCCATCCTATTCTCTGGTGGACAAGTCTTCTCCGACAGCGGCAATGAAGCGGATATCGCCAAAAGACAACTCCTCGGACTCGGTGTCCCCGAAGAGGATATCCTGACCGACAATCAATCTCTTAACACGGAGCAGAATGCTGAAAATACCGCCGGAATCCTACAAGAGAATGGACTTAAGCGTCCTGTACTAGTCACATCAGGGTTTCATATGCCCCGCTCAATACAGCACTTCAAGAATGCAGGGCTAACAGCGCAAGCTTTTCCTACAGATTATATCGCCAGCGCTGAATTTTCGTTGCAACCCTCAAAGTTCACTCCTTCGCCAGGAGCCATCTCCACTACAGGCACAGCCTTGAAGGAGTATTTAGGTCTTCTTGTTGCTCATCTATTTCATTAGATCTGTGAATTTTGCATTGGTTACCCCTGCAAGAAGCTGCGGTGATACATCCATTTGTTGACCAATTTTTCCGGCGCTAACGGCTATCGTTTCCTGACTTTCTGCGCTGCTATCAATGAACGTTGGATATAGCTTTTTCATACCGACTGGTGAACATCCACCACGGATATAACCTGTCCACTTCTGCAAGTCCTTCACTGGCAGCATCTCAATCTTTTTCTCTCCGGCGGCCTTGGCCGCCTTTTTGAGATCCAGCTCCTCAGCAACTGGTATAACAAATACATAAAGATTGGCTCCGCTATGAGCGACCAAAGTTTTAAAAACCGTCTCTACCGCCTTTCCAATCTTCTCCGCTACTGCCGTACCATGGATTAGTCCATCCTCATTGTCATACTCAAACACTTCATATCCAATTTTCTTCGCATCTAGCATTCGCATCGCGTTGGTTTTGGTTACTGCCATATTTGATCTACCTCTCTTTAATCTATTCGATACTATATGGTCAAAGAGGCCCCAAAGCCAACATGGCTCACAGGACCTCTTATTGCTGCGTTCCCATTAATCTCTGGGATAATTAATTTGCATAATATCCATAAACGGAACTTTTTCGATACCTTCGTTTTTACTGACGTGTACTTTTCCAGTCCGCGAATCCATTTCTACAATCGTTCCGCGCACCTGTTCTTCTTTTCCCCATACGGTTAATAAGATCTCAGAACCTTCTTGCTTGGCTTCAACTAACTGATTGCCTAGCTCCTCAAGTACAAACTCATCTCTCGTGGGCCGTTTGGCCACTTTTGCTTTTGCCACTCTACTCCTCCAATAAGCGATTACGGGTATTAAGTATTTTAAAATACTAAGTATGAATGCTCTCGTTTATTATATCATGTTTCAGTTTAAGGCTCGAACCCCTTCTGGCTCAAGAACAGCTCATCTTCAGAAAAAACACTCCGGAGTCCATCGTACACCCTACGATATGCCGCTGGATCATACCAATCTTCCAGTTGCAGCTCTTCATAAAGGGAATATATACCTAATCTTCGTGTACGTTTTCCCCCACTGCCATCTCCCATAAAATAATCGTCAATACAGACTCTATCCACGAGTTCCCTAAGAATCTCAGGAAAAGAAGTGCTGCTTGGCAATACCGGAGCGATGGTTGCTTGAACAGGAATGCCCGCATTACGCAGTAATTTCAGTGTCTTTAATCTCGCAGAAATGGGCGGAGCACTTGGTGTGAATTTTTTGCGAATATCTTCACGATCCGTCTCTACAGTCATACTCACACGAACCTTATCTCCTAAGCGTATTAGCAAATCCATATCTCTGCTTACGAGCGGACTACGCGTCTGCACGAATAAAAAATCAGGCAGATTCTCTACCATAACCTCCAATAAAGCTCTTGTTACTTGTTCCTTGTACTCTATCGGTTGGTAAGGATCTGTACTAGAAGACATAAAGATGGAGACCGGTCCTTTGGACTTTGCTTTTTGGAGTTCTTTGCGTAGGATAGCTGCAACTTCTTGTTTGACATCTACCCACATCCCCCATTCCTCTTTACGGAACAGTGAAACGGGCATTTGACGCACATAACAATATGAACAGCCATAAGTACATCCGGTATATGGATTCAAAGAATGACTGTATCCATTCAGATAACCCGTCCCTTTATTAAGTAAGGTCTTTGGGGTTTTGTACTGGATCTCATTCTTCATAGTTCTTGAGCAAGCTTCCCGCTCTCCAAATGAAGCAGCCTCGTCTTCATCTCTAATCCCCCGCGGTATCCGGTTAATGTCCCATTCTTGCCAATGACTCGGTGACAGGGCACCGTAATTAATATCGGATTCGCACCAATCGCCGTCCCTACCGCTCGTACTGCAGCCGGTTTTTGAATATATGTGGCAATGTCCGAATAAGACCACGTTTGTCCATATGGAATTTCACATAACGCTTTCCACACCGCAAGTTGAAATGGAGTCCCACGATAGTCAAAAGGAATGCTGAATGCCTGCCGTTCCCCTTGCAAATATTCGATCAGTTCCTGTACAAATGGAACCATTTTCTCATCGTCCTGCACCAGTTCACTTCCAGGAAATCTTCGGCTGATCCAGTCACTCATTTCTTCGAATGGCTTCTGCTGCGACCCCACATAACTTAATCCTTTCTCCGATGCTGCGATATAGAAGCTCCATTCCTTATAAGCTAGCAATGTCCAGTATATGATTGCATTTGGTCTACTCTCCATTTTTCTGTACCTCCAAGAATAATTCAGAATGATTCGTTAATTCTACTTTGTTAAGCTGTCGATACTGCGTTGGGGTGTGCCCCGTCTTTTTCTTAAATAAGGTAATAAAATACGACGGATTTGGCAGACCCACATGTGTTCCAATATCAGCTACAGCCCGATCCGTGGTAACCAAATATTCAGATGCCTGATCGATTCTCTTTTGCTGTATATAATCCACAGGAGTGATTCCCGTTATTTTCTTGAAGGTTCGATGCAGATGATAAGGGCTTCCATGACAGACTTCTGCCAACATTTCAAGAGTAAGAGGTTCCTGATAATGCTTGTCGATATATTCAGTCATTACAGCCACCCATTCCTTATCCGGCAGCCGCTCACCCGTCGGTTTGCATCTTTTACAGGGACGAAATCCAGATTCTATCGCTTGTTCTGCATTTTGAAAGATACGTGTATTCTCTCGATTAGGTGCTTTGGACTTACAGGAAGGTCGGCAAAAGATTCCCGTAGTCTTCACAGCATAAAAGAATTTATCGTTATAAGCTGCATCATTTTGCAAAATCGCCTGCCATTGCTCCTCGTTCATCTTTTCCACATCTCCACTCCTATCCATACGCTTTACCTCTAAACCAAGTATACCCTGCTTCAGGGTTATCTGTACTCATTCTAGAATGTAAAAGCAAGATAGTGAAATACAAAAGTGGTGAGATTGCTCGTAATAACACTTTGTTTATCGAATCCGCACTTCCTTTGTCAACCGTGCAGGGAGCAGCAATTGAACAACGAATTACTCATAACAAGTCTACCTGAACTGGAGGAATCGAAATGGAAATTCTGAAAACAAAGGATGCCGCAGAGCTGTTGTCTGTTAGCCAAACAACGATCAAACGTTGGGCTGCTATGTTCCCTGACTTTTTTCCAAAGGACCGATTTGGCCACTATACATTCTCAGAGCAGCAAATTAGCTTGCTCAATCATATTAAAGATTGCATTAATCACGGAGAAGCACTAGAGGGTATTCAATTAACTGTCGCGAATGAGCATCAATTGTCGTCGTCACCGCAAGACCCACTTCATCCCACTGACGCTGAGCCTATGCAAGATATATTGTCCCGGATTCATTATATCGAACGTACACTCGATCAAAAAGCCGACGAAGTAGTCATGATACAGCTGCTTCAGCAGCGTGAAGAGCTTGAGGATCTGCGGATAATGATTAAACAATTAGCGGCATCCCTTGAACCCATGCAAGTTACAAAAGGAAAAACCTTCACACCTAATGAAGCATCCTATCCCGTTATCACTTCAAGATTACCCTCTCCACCAAGAAAGCGCGGGCTATTACGCTCATTCTTTTTCCTATAAGCCTGAAACGCAACGCAAAAGAACCTACTTCTAACTATCGTTGAAGTAGGTTCTTATTAAATAACGTAGAATACGGATGACAAAGGCAGTGACTAATGGTTAGGCAATCCCCTACTGTTTCTGCAATAAAGCTGAGCCTGCGATTCCCGGATGTGTCATTTCGTATGGGTCCAGAATCAGATTTAGCTCTTCCTCGGATAACACATTATACTTAAGGCACAATTCACGAACAGATTCTCCTGTCAAAATCGCCTCACGAGCAATACGAGAAACCACTTCGTAGCCCAAATGTGGGTTAACCGCAGTAATGATTCCGACACTCCGTTCCACATCCCGCTCTAGCTTCTCTTTATTGGCTTCAATACCAGCCAGACAGAAGTCTGTGAACACTTGGAAGGAGTTGTTCATGATGCTGATGGACTGAATGAGATTAAATACTAGAACTGGCTCCATAACATTCAGTTCCAGTTGACCCGCTTGGGAAGCCAGACAGATCGTATGATCATTCCCTATCACTTGAAAAGCTACCTGATTGATGACCTCTGCCATAACCGGATTGACTTTACCTGGCATAATGGAGGAACCAGGCTGGCGAGCAGGTAGTGAAATTTCATTAAACCCAGTCCGCGGGCCGGAGGCCATGAGTCGAAGATCATTAGCAATCTTAGACATGTTCATCATGCAGACCTTTAGGGCAGCAGATACTTCGGTGTATGCATCTGTATTTTGCGTAGCATCCACAAGATGATCTGCAGTAACTAGCGGCAATCCACTTATTTCAGCCAAATGCTCAACAACCACTTCGATATATCGAGGGTCAGCATTTAATCCAGTTCCTACAGCCGTTGCCCCCATATTCACTTCATACAAATGATGACGTGTATGTTCAATACGTTTGATATCTCTCTCAAGTACTCTGCGATAAGCCTCGAACTCTTGGCCCAGACGAATCGGCACTGCATCTTGTAGATGCGTGCGTCCCATTTTTATAACCGGATCGAATTCCTTGGCTTTGTCTGCAAACACCTCATGCATTCTGCGCATAGTTACAAGTAGTTGTTCCAAAAGAGAAAGCGTCGCAATATGAATAGCCGTCGGGAATGCATCATTTGTAGACTGCGCCATGTTCACATGAGAGTTGGGACTTAAATGACGATAGTCTCCTTTTTCATGACCAAGCAGCTCTAAGGCTCGGTTAGCAATGACTTCATTCGCATTCATATTTAATGAGGTACCTGCACCACCCTGTATAGGGTCTACAATAAATTGTTCGTGCCATTGACCTTCGATGATCTCATCTGCTGCTTTCACAACCACTTCTCCAAGCCCACGATAGAGCCTGCCGATTTCCATATTTGCAAGCGCAGCGGCTTTCTTTACGATCCCCATCGCTTTGATTAATTCATTGTGCACTCTATAACCCGTAATTGGAAAATTCTCTACTGCGCGTAATGTCTGAATCCCATAGTATGCGTTCTTATCTACTTGTTTGCTGCCTAGAAAATCATTCTCTACACGAAATTCAGTTCCTGTCACAGTAAATCCCTCGCATTCTTTGAGTTAGGTTTGATCGGATTTAAGAAAGCGCATTCATTCATATGTCTCACTTAGATATTAACCTTTATTGTGACAAATGTCTCTCATAAAATTAGAGATTAATGTAATTAATTTCAAATAAGTTTACGAAAGCCTTGCCCTTAAAGGAAAGGTGGTTTTTATTAGGAGTAAATTTCCAAATGAAGCTATAGCATAGTATGTACATTAATTAAATTCTATTGCACTTCATGCCATCAAATCTCATCACATATTTACAAATTAAAAAGAGCCGACCTTAAGGTCGACCCCATCCAAACTTTACTCACAACTATGTTGAGTTATTATTAAACCGTATAGTTCTCCAAGGAAATCTTCACATCATTCAATAAAGCTCGCGGTCGCTTTAACTCACTCTCGATACTCAATTGTAATCTATCGCCATTACTGGTCGTATAATGAGCCGCCAACCCGTCTTCCATCTCGAACTGCGGTTCATTGTGGGCCATAGCTATAACGAAAGCATCTAGTCCGATGATTCCAAGCTCCGCGGACTCCTTAACACCTATCGCTTCAACGATCACCCCACCCGGCTTTCCTTGAACGGTTACCTCAATATATCCCGGCCGTTCCTGCAGTTGGTATGAATGTGATAAATAAATTGCGAAAAAGACATCCCCAACCTGACCAAACAAGGCGTTCGGGTCTTGCATCCACTCCCCATGAGGAAGAACACCGATGATCGTATTCTTATCACCCTGAGGAATGGGGAATAAAGAAATAATAACATTCTTGTGATAGAGGACCTCCATATAACGACTCTGATGGCGAGGATCTCCCTCATTGTAGCCTTGACCTGGGTGGAAGAAATATAACTGGTTGGACCCTCCTTCTCCATTCACAGGCAGGGAGAACGCCCATCGGAGCTGCTCATTATCGAATTCCTCTACTCGCTCCCACATCCCACCTGCGGCAAATTCCTCTGTAATATAGGCATAGGAATGAAGCAGCGGTTGAACGTTCGGATCTGCAGGAACTACTTTCCGTGTAAGCTTGATAGCTTCCACTGGCGTCTGGTGATTCATTGCAGCTGTTAAGGCCTCTTCAGGTGCTTTATAGAAAAGGAGTCCAGCATATTCCGTGCGTGGCATTGCCTCAGGAAGCTTGAAGTCCCCGAACTGAACATAGTCATGCAGCACATTAGCGTCACCGGGTACGTCATGAGGCCAACCTCTTGAATGTGCCCCTACCCAAGCTCCACGCAAATAAAATGCTGCTCTGACATTCCAAAGATGATCAAGCATTTCTTTAAGAGTAATTATTAAATCCGTATCCTCTGCTGAGACAAGCTCCAAAGCACAGGTAAACGCTTGCACCCAATGCCAGAACCACGGAAGACTGCCGTATTCAGGCATACCTTTGGAGCGAATATACGCTAGCGTACTCTTCAGACTTTGCCGACCATCTTCAAGCAATATTTCGTCTGCGAACATCGTACCAAAAATCAGCTTTGCTGCTGTATATTTCGCTTCATGGTGTCCAAAGGTTACTACCGGCTTACGGAAGAAATCACTCCGATAAATGTGCCCAAATGCTGTATTCAGGACAATACGGAGTTGCGCATTTAGTGATCCGCCATATTTTTTGCAAAAGTAAGCCATCAGACTCCCCATAATTTCCACAGGTAACTCGTGCGGCGATGCTTCACGTGGAATAGGATTCAAACCAAGTGGCCAGTGTCCGTAGAGCTCCGTACCGGCTTGTCGATTCTGAAGCAATAAAGTCTCCAGCAGCACATCCTGTGCCTTCTGCTTCGCTAGTTCACGATCGAAAGGTATCACCAGAGAATCATCTACTGCAGCTGCAAAAAGATACGAGCCATAATAAAAGTTATTTCGCACATCATCGTGGAACCAGAGTCCACTCTCCAGGAGAGGTCGCCGCTCCGCTTCCAATGCGATTTTAAAAATAATTTCTTGCTGACGCTCCTTATAACTACTCTGAATACCATTTGACTCCAGCATTCAAGTTCGACCTCCCATATCTCAATTCTCAATAGTATGACAATAACCCTACGAATGAGAACAAAGCATTTTAGCTCTATTGTGCACACTTTTTGTTCATTTTGCAATTACAAAAACCTAATAATAAACTAAAATGAACATAAATAATAAAAATTACACTTGTAAAATGAACTTAAATGGAGTAAATTGTACCTATACGAACGAAAAATATGCTTGTTAAGGAGATTGAATATTCCATGGAAAGACGTTTCGCATCCCATCCTAATGAAGTTAAGCAGTTTGACACTGAGCGCCTCCGTAAGGAATTCCACATTCCTGTCATTTTTGCACCTGATGAGCTAAAGCTTGTGCTTACACATGAAGATCGTATGATCGTTGGTGGTGCTAATCCTGTTAAAGAAGAAGTAGTTCTTACTACAGACCTTAAAGAACTTGGGGTTACTTACTTCCTCGAACGCCGTGAGCTGGGGATCATCAACGTTGGCGGTAAAGGGACGGTTGTTGTCGATGGTACAGAATATGAAGTGGATTTCAAAGAATGTCTGTATGTCGGTCAAGGTTCTAAAGATGTTATCTTCAAAAGTGCAGACGCTTCCAAGCCCGCCAAATTCTATTTGAATTCTGCACCTGCTCACCAGTCCTATCCAACTACCAAAACCACACTGGCCGAATCCGAATCCGGTGCGATGGGCGGTTTGGAGAACTCCAACGAACGTACCATTCACCGATTCATTCATACAAATGGCGTACAAAGTGCTCAGCTAGTTATGGGTATGACTCAACTGAAGCCAGGTAGCATGTGGAATACGATGCCAGCACATACACATCCACGCCGGATGGAAGCTTATTTCTATTTCGATCTACCAGACGATTCCGTTGTGTTCCACTTGATGGGAGAGCCTAATGAAACTCGCCATATCGTAATGCAAAACGAACAAGCCGTTATTTCTCCAAGCTGGTCCATCCATAGTGGTGTCGGCACTCATAACTATACTTTTATCTGGAGTATGGCTGGTGATAATAAAAGATATGATGATATGGACCCCGTATCCATGAAAGAACTACAATAGAGATAAATTAATTACGGAAAGCTGAGGCAAGCGGATGAACCCGATACGACGACACGAGATGATTATGGAAGTTATGCTGAACCAAAAAGATGTAACGGTGAATGAACTGAGCGATAAGCTGCAGGTTACCGGAAAAACAATTCGTGAGGATTTAAGCAAGCTGGAGGAACAAGGACTGATCGTTCGTGTCCATGGCGGAGCTGTGCTGGCACAAAGTGACCAGTTTGGTATTTTACCCTCCAAGGATCCCCTGGATAAGTATTCCGACGAGAAAACGGAAATCGCCTTGCGTGCACTTGCTCATATTGAACAGGACGATATTATAGCTCTTGACGGTGGGAGCACAACGCTTGAAATTGCTCGACGCCTGGACAATATGCCTCTGACGGTAGTCACCAATGATGTATACATCATCAGCGAGCTGGTTCCCAAAGATCATATTCGCCTGGTCGTTCCCGGGGGTTACCGTGTCCGTAATATGTTGGCCGGCCCTGAAGCCGTCTCCTATGTGCAACAGCTTAATATTCAAAAAGCATTTGTGTCCTCTACAGCTGTTCATATTGAACATGGACTTTCCATATATACAGGAGATTTAATTGAGTTTAAGCAAGCCCTTGTGTCTACAGCCCGTAAGGTGTTCGCGGTTGTCGATCACCATAAATTTGGTCAAACTGCGCTACGTACATTTGCTTCTCTGCAGGAGGTTGACGTTATCTTGACAGATAATGGACTCTCCCCCGAGACGACAAAACAGTTCCGCAATGCCGGCGTTATCATTGAATGTGAGTAATAACGGAATCATATCCATTTAAATCAAAGGGGCGTAATTATATGTCATCATCATTATTCAGCTTGGCAGGTAAAACAGCACTCGTAACCGGTGCAGCGCAAGGTCTTGGGCAAGGGATTGCCCTAGCCTTCGCAGAAGCAGGTGCAGATATCGCATCCGTATCTCTTAATACAAGTGAAGAAACCGTAAACGCTGCAAAAGCTTTTGGCGTAAAAGCGGTTAGCATCGAATCTGACCTAAGTGATCATAACAACCTGCAAAACACATTTGACCAAGCCCTTGAACTGACCGGTCATGTTGACATTCTCGTGAACTGTGCAGGAATGATCCGCCGTACTCCGGCAAAAGACCATAGTGAAAAAGACTGGTTCGATGTAATCAACTTGAACCTGAACACAGTGTTCCTTCTGTCTCAGATCGCGGGTCGCCACTTCCTTGAAAGAGGATCCGGCAAAATCATTAACATCGCCTCCATGCTCTCCTATCAAGGCGGTATCAATGTTCCTGGTTACACCGCAAGTAAGCACGGGGTTGCTGGTCTTACTAAAGCTTTTGCCAACGAATGGGCAGGCTCCGGACTGAACATCAATGCGATTGCACCAGGCTACATGGCTACTGAAAATACAGCTCCAATCCGTGCCGACCAAAGTCGTTCGGATGCCATCTTAGATCGTATCCCTGCTGCACGTTGGGGAACGCCTGATGATCTTAAAGGTCCTGCTGTATTCTTGGCTTCCGCGGCTTCTGACTACTTGAACGGCCACATTCTTAATGTTGACGGCGGATGGATGGCTAGATAAATAACCTGAAATATTTAACCCGCTGCCTGTGGCAGCGGGTTATTTTTACTTAAACAAGCTTGTAATAGATTCCCCATCAAACTTACTTGTAATTTTAAAACCCCCGGAGTGATACTTATTGTTACTAGCAAGATCAATGATATGCAGAAAATTAGTGTCTGTGAGAGTCATTCCAAAACGCAAAGCTTTATTTACACGTATACTTATCCAATAGGTTTCCGTAGGTTTATCAGCAGTATTACTTCTTCTCAGTTTCACATCAGAGAACTCATTTATTATCTTTTCAATTTCTTTCGGATCCTCAACTTCTACTTGTTCATCATTTGACGATTTAAGAATCTCGATGGACGTGATTTCGGCTGTATCGATTCGATCTAAAATAATATTTTTAAATGAATTATAACTGTGATATAACTTAATGCTCCAAAAGCCAATAATGAATACTACAAGAAACACGATGTACGGATTAGTTTTTTTCATTAATCTGAGCCCTCTATCTGCACAAATTCTCCAGGATGTGCCCGAATATACTCGCCAATCAGTCTGTGGCTATCTTCGGCTATGTTCTTAAATCGTTCAAATAAACCACTCATCTCTCTCAACAACTCAGGGTCACGATCGAGATCCGTGATGGTAGCATCAACCCACTGTATTCCAAGACGATTGTTTCTTTCTTCGAGAAATGCCTTTGTTTCCTGAAGCAAAAGAATCATCGGATCATCGCCAAAAAATCGTATGCCACCCATCACCCCTGTCCAATACCCCGGCAGGTCTTGCATGTAAGAAATCCAAGCATAATATTCCCCTTCGGAATTACGGCTGTGATCATGCATTACTCTGAACATACAAAGAGCTTTCTGTCCATCTGTGAGCTTGGAGATCACTTCGGATTTGATCGATGGTGATTTTGCGCGAATCTGCTGAAAGGTAGGCTCCATACAGGCCCATCCTAGTCTTTCATCACTTAAAGTGTCCAAATCCTTCTGCTTCATGGTTACTAAATTCATTTAACTCCTCCTTTGATTAACATCCAAAAATATACATATCATTCTAGATGTTGTCAATAAGAACCACCCTAACATTTAGGGTAATTCGAACGGTTTTATGATAGGCTTTAGAAAGAAGAAATCATCACAAAGGAGCTTTTCTATGCATAATGAGATACTTACCATTTTTGATGAAGCAGGCAACCGAACAGGTACGGCTCCACGTGAAGAGGTACATCGGTTAGGTCATTGGCATGAGACTTTCCACTGCTGGTTCATAAGCAAAGATCAGGAAATACCCTATATCTATTTACAACTTCGGAGTGAACAGAAACAAGATTATGCAGGACTACTGGACATCACGGCCGCCGGACATTTGCTAGCAAATGAAACTGTAGAAGATGGAATACGCGAGGTTCAAGAAGAACTGGGACTGGAGATTTCTTTTGAAGAACTGATCCCGCTAGGAACAATTCCTTACAGTATGAAAAAAGAAAACTTTATCGATAATGAACGAGCGCATGTCTTTATTTATATCAATTCCTATCGACTAGAAGATTTTCAGTTACAACAAGAAGAGGTCGCCGGCATTGTCAAAGCTAAGTTCTCTGATTTCTGCAGATTTTGGCAGGAAGAAATACATAGTCTACAAGTCAACGGTTTTCAAATCGATCCGCATGGACATAGAATTGCCATTGAGCAGGATGTAGACAAGACCCATTTTGTACCCCACGATACGGATTATTATTCTCGTATTATTGAGGGCATCGAGGCAATATTTCTAAAATCATCAGAAGTAACGGAGGACAAATGATTATTGATCAACAAATATTTAGTGTGAGAGGAATCCAATACATCATTCGATCTGCAATCCCTACGGATGCTATGACATTGTCCAAATTAAGAGTACAAATTGATGGTGAGACCGAGAATTTAGACAGAGAACCAGGGGAAGCGTTCATTGACGGAATTAGGCTTCACGGTGCTTATTCAATCTGATTCGAAGGAACCCAGAAATTTGTTTCTTGTAGCGGTAGTTGAGGATCAAATCGTTGGGTTCTCCCGATGTGAAGGTCCTACTTTAAAAAGATTCGCTCATAAAGTAGAGTTTGGAGTATGTGTGTTGCAGGATTATTGGGGTTATGGAATTGGAAAGAATCTTTTAGCAGAATCTATTGCTTGGGCCGACGCTAACGGTATCCAGAAAATCGCTTTAAATGTCCTGGAAACGAACGACAAAGCAATTAAACTTTATCAAAAGCTCGGCTTTGAGATCGAAGGCACATTAAAGAACGACAAGGTCCTTTCGGATGGCAAATTCTATAACACGATTATGATGGGACGACTTATGAATTGATAGTAAAAAGGCAGAACCTGAATCCCCCAGGTCCTGCCTTCTTTTTATACTAGCGATTTACGCTTCAACATTACGAGATCATTTACCGCTAGATTCAACACAGCCGGAGCTGTAGTACCTGAGCTCAAATCTGTATAATCCACACCATCTAATTTGACTGATTGCGGACTGCCACTGTAGTTTTGCACAAAGATATAATCGCTTTCTCCATCGGTACGAAGCTGCGCTGTCACACCAGTTGGAAGCTCACTATCAAGTGCACGCGTAATTCCTGCTTTAGCAGTGATCGCGGCATACAATTCAACGTAGAAAGAAGCGTCTTTCACACGAGTAGCTAGGTGATATGCATTTCCTTCACCGAAACGATTTACCGTAAGTGCTGGACGGCCAGCATAGAAATCACTGCGATAAGTGCCTAATGCTTCCGCACCTTCCAAGTGTATCAGCTCAGCAATTTCATGCGCATCATAATCTCCACTAAGATTAAGTGCATTGCTCGCCTGCATGACAACACCATTCAAATCACGGCTATGCAGTCCTTCTGTCTCCTCCGCCCAAATACCGAGCGTTCTGCGCAGTGGTCCAGGGAATCCACCCAAATGGCATAAATCCGTTTCGTTAACGACACCAGACCAATAGGTTGCCAGGAAATTTCCGCCCTGCTCCACAAACTTCTCGATGCGCTTTCCATTTTCTTCGCTGATCAGATATAACATAGGTGCAATGACCAGACTGTAGGAGGACAGATCATCTCCCGATCCGATCATATCAACCGGAATACCCAGCTCCCAAAGTGCACGATAATGCTGGAGTACAGTCTCCTCATAACGTAATCCTGAATTACGAATACCTTGTGCATCTTTGATCGCCCAGCGGTTGTCCCAATCGAAAATAATCGCTGTTCTCACTGGAGTTGATGTACCTACTACTTCTGTCATTCCCGCCAGCGTCTTTCCTACCTCTGTAACGTCTTTAAACACACGAGTCTCGGAATGTCCGCTATGGTCAACAACCGCACCGTGGAACTTCTCACTAGAGCCCCGGCTTTTACGCCATTGGAAATATTGTACAGAATCCGAACCATGCGCTACCGCTTGAAGTGAAGACAGCTTGTGCATGCCAGGACGCTTCAGCTTACTGACCGATTGCCAGTTCGTAAGTGATGGTGTGCTCTCCATGAGCAGGAACGGTTTCTTTTTAAAAGAACGCATTAAATCGTAGTGCATCGCCGTCCATGCCGCCAGTCTAGCATCGTCACCGTCTTCAGTATAATGCCATTCTGGATAAGCGTCCCATGAGACAACATCCAGAATTTTGGCTAGTTCGCGATAATCAATGCCATCGATCATATGCATATTCGTTGTAATTGGCAGCGCTGGATTGTAAGGGCGTACAACATTAATCTCATGCTGACAGAAATCAATCGTCCGTTCGCTGACAAAACGCCGCCAGTCGAGGTTCAAGCCGTGTACTTGTGTTTCTCCATGTGGCGCTGGGGATTCAATCTGTGTCCATGAAGTGTAGGTATGACTCCAAAAAGTAGCCCACCAAGCATGATTTACCTCATCCAGACTGTTATTGTATTTGACCTTTAACCAATCTCTAAAAGCATTCTGACAAAGATCACAGTGGCATTCACCACCGAACTCATTCGAAATATGCCAACCGATAACAGCCGGATGCTGGCTATAACGTTCCGCAAGCTTCGCATTTAAAATCGCAGTTTTCTCCCGATACACAGGTGAGGTGAAGCAATGATTATGACGGAAGCCATGTAAATTGTGAACACGATTACGTTCCACTCTTAGAACTTCAGGGTACTTCTCAGACATCCAAGCAGGCCGTGCTCCACTTGGTGTTGCTAGAAATGCGTAAATCCCATTCTCAGCAAAAGAATCCAATACACTATCTAGCCAATCAAAAGTGAATACACCTTCTTCAGGCTCTAGGGATACCCAAGAAAAAATTCCGACAGACATCACATTACAGTTTGCAAGCTTCATCAGACGAATATCTTCACGCAAAATTTCTGGATACTTCAGCCATTGTTCAGGATTATAATCAGCACCGTGCAGCATCACTGGAGCTTTGCTACTAATCGGGGAATGTTTTTTACTCATTGTGTAAGATCATCCTCTCAATTCTGCCCATTTTTGGAATGGGACTATTCTCTGATGAGACGTTAGATGCCGAAGCTATCTAAATCAAGAATCATCATTTATACTATTTATAATAAAAGAAAACTCACCTAGAACAGTAGGAATATACTCTCGAAGTGATAGTACAAAATGAATATGAGGTGAATCATCCTGCTTCCATTTTCTCTGATAGAGCTACCGCGCGACGCTGAGACGCTTCCCTTATATCCTTACTCTGTCGGACGTCATATCCAATTTCATCATGTGCGGCCTGCCGGCTTCCCTGTGCACCAGATTTTTCTGATTCGTACCGGAACTGGGTTGTTTCGTGATCTGGAGAACGGTACTGAAATCATACTAGAACCTGGAATGGCTTTCGCCTTCCCACCGGATCGAGGACACGAATATTATCCTACCTCACATGAACCATGGCATGTGGGTTTCATCGGAATCGAAGGAATTCAGTCGCAAGGTTTACTAGAGGGGATTGGGCTTCTCCCTTCTATACCCTATCACCCTGCTCGTTTTGAACAATGTTGGGAGGAAATCGGAAAGATCTGGCATACGGTGAACAATCAGACGGCTAGTCGACAAGACGCGCATGGGATGGAAGATCTATCTATAACCCTATATCGATTACTTCTGATGTTGCGTCGTTCTGAATCCACTCATACCTCAGGCAGTCGTTTAGAACTTGAGTCTGTGCGTAATGGAGCGTTGGCTAAAGCGGTTGGTCTTATTAACGAGCATTATACTGAGCCGCTCCTTATCTCCAATCTAGCAGCTGCTGTAGGTTATTCCGTCCAGCACTTCCAGCGCCTATTCGTACATGAATACGGCATAACTCCGCATAAGTATCTTCAGAATCTGCGACTAGAACGTGCGGTACAGTTAATGACGGAGAATGATGAGATTCTCGTTCAAGATATTGCGCTTCAGCTTGGCATGGAAACGAATTATTTTATAAGGATTTTTCGAAATACTTATGGCTGTACGCCTGGGGTGATGAAGGAGAGACTTTTAGAGGGGAACAAATAAGATCACGTACCCTACGCGACTTCACTGCTTCGTTTGGCAAACCATCATTTTCTTAGCATCAGTAGTACTCTGCAAATTCAAGAACTCCCCACATGCATTGTCTTTATCACAAAACCCACAGTCATCACTGTGGGTTTTGTGTTCTTCATACAAATCCATTTTTGCATACATGAGGTTGATATGCCGTTACTCTATCCTAACTTGGACATATCGTATTATGAGACTTTTCCCAAATAAAAAGCATCTAAGGGGTTGGTTAAATGAACGGTGTTTCCATTATTACCTGTACAAATCGTCCAAATTATTTAAACAACCTACTTCAAAATTACAACAGACAACGATATGCCCAAAAAGAACTCATCATTATTATCAATAACAATGCAATTCCACTATTCCCCTACCAACAATTAGCTAAAAAACACAAAAACATAAAGATATTTCGTAAACCAGAACATCAAACTCTGGGTTCATGCTTAAACTATGCCGTAACGAAATGTAAATATCATACCATTGCCAAATTCGACGACGACGATTATTATGCCCCTCATTATTTAACAGAAAGTATTCAGACATTAAATAGAACAAATGCTGATATTCTTGGAAAACGAGCTCATTACATGTATTTAAGTGGTTCTAAGACTTTGATCCTTCGTTTCGCACATGATGAACATCGAACAGTTACTCATCTACCAGGCGCTACACTCGTCTTCAAACGTAAAGTATTCGATCATGTGAAATTTCCTGATAGAAACGTGGGTGAGGATGATCTTTTTTGCAGCAGAAGTAGAAAGAAAGGTTATAAGGTGTATTCTGCGAGTAAGAATAACTTCGTAGCCATACGAAGAAAAAACTCTTCTAAGCACACATGGATTATCAGCGACAGCACTCTAATAGCAAACCATAAGATCATCCGTAATATTAAAAACTACAAGGCCTTTGTTGGACGCAGTCCAAAGATCAAGTTATGAAATGGGCTGCTGATTCTAATGGATCTGCTGTATCTATCCTGACCTGTACAAAACGAGCTGACTGTATAAATACACTATTTGATAACTATCGACGACAGAATTTCAATCCTAAAGAACTTATCGTGATCATAAATAATAATGATTTGAAGATCAATGACTATATAACTGCTGCAAAAAAACATAAGAATGTGCGGGTTTATAAAATACCGGAACATCGTTCTCTCGGATTTTGTTTGAATTTTGGTGTGCAATTAGCGAAATATAGTTATATCGCTAAATTTGATGATGACGACTACTACGCTACCAACTATTTAACCGATAGTATGCAAACCCTTCATAAGAGTAAGGCGGATATCGTTGGAAAACGGGCTCACTTCATGTATCTAAATGACAAGAAATTACTCTTGGTACGCTACTCTCATATGGAAAATAAATATGTAACCAATCTTCAAGGTGCGACCCTGCTCATTAAACGTAATGTATTCCAGCAAATTTCTTTTCCAGATCGGAACCGAGGGGAATGCGTCAAGTTCTGTTCTGATTGTGCTGCACATGGCTTTAAGATTTACGCAGGAAACAAGTATAACTTCGCTGCAATTCGTAGAAAAAACTCCAAAGATCACACCTGGATTGTCAGCGATAAGAAGCTTTTATCCAAAAGTGTTAAAGTTATAAAAGTAAAAAACTTCAAAAAATACGTCACTCGAAGCTGAATTAATCCAACGAAGTAATAATTTATAATTATATCTATTCTTTAAATTGTGCAGGAAACATGTATTGGGTAGAGTAAAACGTGAGGACTTCAGAATCTCTAAATGAGGTGTTAATGTGCTAAATACTCTATTACAATATCTGATCAGACCCGTCATCTACACGCCAAGCACTACCGAATTTTGGAATCATCCACATATATCAAAAGGAATGCTAGAGGCGCATCTGGATAAAAATTGGGACGCGGCTAGTCGTAAAGAAGAATTCATTAATGAATCCGTGAACTGGATTTCAACAATGCTTCCCTCAAACCGCTATCCAGATCTACTTGATATAGGCTGTGGCCCTGGGTTATACGCAGAGAAATTTCATAGTGCTGGATATTCTGTAACAGGAATAGATTTTTCACAGAGATCAATAGCCTATGCACAAGAGCAATCTATTCTTAATCGTTCCAATATTCAATATCTTTATCAAAACTACTTAGATATGAATTACTCTGAAAGCTTTGATATAGTTACTCTTATTTATTGCGATTATGGTGTATTATCCACTAGAGACAGATCTCTATTATTAGACAAGATTTATAAAGCGCTGAAACCGAATGGAAAACTTATTTTAGATGTATTTACACCCAGACAGCATGAAGGGAAGAATGAACAGAAAGAATGGGAAAATAATATTTCCGGCGGTTTTTGGGATGAGAATCCACATTTATGCCTGAACTCTTTTTATCGTTATGACGAAGATCTGACAGTTCTAAATCAAACCATTGTTGTTAGTGAACACTCGACTCAATGCTATAACATATGGGAGCATTGTTTCACAGAACATACCTTAATTAATGAAATACGAAATGCAGGCTTTGGCCAGATCGAATTGTTTGCTGATGTAGCAGGAAAACCTTTCAATAATGAGGGGACTACCCTTTGTACGGTAATAACCAAATAAAAAGGACTGGATAAAAACATAGCTTCGTGGCTATGAGCATCCAGTCTCTTTTTTAAAACGTATAATCATAAAATCTCTCTGCATTACTTAGGCTAGTCCATATATCAGAGCTTTCCCCACCTATATACCAATAGGCAACCCCAGCTAAATTGTTCTTAACGCTTAAATTGTATTTGGCTATTAGTGAACGTCCATCCTCAATCCAGATGGTGTGCTTTATGGACTGCTTCGTATAATTGGCAACATATTGTCCCAAAGACTCATTCCATACGGGCTTCATCCCATAGTTACTAATAATCTGATTTTGCTCCGAAAGCGACATGTACTTTGATGATGAAACCGTACCATTCTGATTCAACGTCCAGTCCCGATTATATAAAGGCAATGCCAATATAACTTTCTGGCTGGGTACTACTTTTAATACAGTATTCACAGCCTGTTGATCAAAAGGAATTGAGGCATTCGGCCCAGGAATCTTACTCCCATCATAATGCTCGTCATAACCCATCATCACTATATAGTTCACTTGCTTACCTAGTGCAGCATAGTCAAAAGCATCTGTCCAATCTGTTCCAAGATCAGGAGAAACGTCTATCGACAGCTTAGCGTTAAGTGAATGCATTTTCTCCGCTAATAAAGTAATAAATGAGGTCAAATACGCACGATCATCAGGCCCAACATTTTCAAAATCAATATTTAGTCCATCTAATCCATATTTACTCACTACAGCAGCTAATTGATTTACTGCCGTAGTCCTTGTGCTAACACTCGACAACATTTGATGCGTTGCTTCTTGATCTGAACGATTGCCAACCATTGCCCATATTTTCTTATTATTCTTCTTTGCCCATGTGATTAGCGAAGCATCCGTAGAATCGGTTACTGCACCTGATTTTCCTACATAATACCATCGTGGCGATAAGGTATTCACGTTGGACTTCAGAACCGTATTCTCATATTGTGCCGTCGTCTGACCATATTGCCAGCCTATAACGATCTGATCCTCTGGCTTCTCCTCAAGCTCTGCTGCCCAGCTGTCATTTTGCAGAACCCGGTCAATGAGGACAGCTGTTTCCTGTCTAGTTATAGGATCAGAAGGCCGGAAATTCCTGCTATTATCCCCCTTCATTAAACCTAGATCATTTACTGTAGCAACAGCTGATCTTGCCCAACTAGCAATTTCATTTCGATCATTAAACGAAGTTAGAGCGGAAGTATGGTTTGTTTGCTTTAAAGCTTTGGCCATCCATACAGCCGCTTCCTGCCTAGTAACTGCTTTTGCTGGCGCGAAAGTAGTTGCCGATGTACCGTTAGCCAGTTCAAGCTGAACAGCTGCCTGAATCCAGCCGTAATACCAAGCGCTCTTTGCTACGTCAATATAGGGAGATACTGGACTAACTGCCGGATCTAGCTTTAGCAGACGATCAAGTACCGTTATGAATTCTGCTCTAGTAATCGATTTAGTAGGTGAAAAGCTTGTCTCCGATGTGCCAGTTAATATGTTTCGATGATATAAATCTATGATTTCTTTTTTAGCATAACTGTTACTTATATCTTTAAAAGGGGCTCCATCATCAGCCCATATATGTTGAATAAATACCCCAGCTACAAGCAATACTACAAGTATAGTAATAACAAACCTACCAAATCTATTGTTCACGAGATGATCCTCCTCGGATATAATCTTCGAATTATACCAAGGATAGAGTCAATAAACATTGCTAAAATATTGGTAGAGTGCGAAAAGAAGTACTTTGTGAATCTCATCCATTTTTCGCTCGGAATAACTAGTAATCGTATGGATCAAGAGCCCCGAGCTCATACCGGACTGTACGTTCTTTAAGCGAAGCAATTTGTTCATATTTATGAAGTTACGTTCTGATTGAATCAGAAGATAGTACTTTACTTATTTAAAGCGCCCGAAATAAAAGCTCACCTTTGGACTGAATATATTTATACATCGCACCACACACCACTAATATTAGTAACCCAATACCTAACAATACAAGATTACCATTCAGATCAGATAGCAGCAGACTCAAACCAAATGGGATCAGTAAGCTTATTAAGCCTATCAACATCGTCACTAAGACGGATGCGCTTTGTTTGATTACCGATACTTCATTTGTCCACTCCAGTTTAGGTAGCTTCAAGTTAACGATTACACCAGTCATTGCTGTAAGACAAGCATATAAGACGGGAATAACCAGTAATAGCAAGCTTTCGATCCACCCTGTGCCAAGAGATATCATGAGGAGCACACTACTGACAACTACAATCGGCACGGTAATCGTAAGATTCACTGCGATTTTACTTAGCAATATCGTTAATGTCGGCACAGGTGCGCTTTTTAAAATCCAAATATTATTACCTTCGAGCGAAATGGAACTGGATGTTGTGCAGCTTAACGTTACAAATACAGAAACAAACAGCGGTGCCAATCGGCTTAAATAATTTGAAAGCTCTGGGACCTCAAGAATTTGTCCTAGTTGCTCTGCATTAACGAATAGCAAGGTGACAGCCATCACAAGTAACATCACCATACCAATACTAGTATTGAGCACATATAAAGTAGAACTGAAATAGCGGCGAAGCTCTTTTTTATACAGTGTATACAAGGGTGACGATACTTCAAGCGGCTTCATTTGATACTTATTACTGGAAAAAGAGGTCGTCAGACCCGTGTGTATCGCTTTATATTTATTGCCGAGCAACATGGTAAACAGCACAAAAGAAATCAGTGAAATCGCAACAAACAATACTAGGGAATCCATCTGAAACGAGCAAACCGCATTTACATACATAAGCGTCAGAGGATACAAGTTGTATATTTGATCAGCGATTTGTGTGCTCATATCCGCAAGTAATTGTGGATTGTTCCCATTGATTTGACCGGAACCAACAATTATCCCGATAATCACAACAAAAGTTAGAATGAGGGTTATTATACGGCTTCCTTTAAATCTTGAGGAAAACCAGCTGATCAGCGCACCAATAATCGTTGCAGCAATGATCGGCACTAATGGAATAAATAACAATGTGATCAAGAAATACAAATAATATAATGCTCCGGGATTCACTTTTATAGCATAAACTATGCCTGCTGGTACCATCACCATCAATGAGAAAAACAGGTTTAACACATAGAGCTGAGCCACTCGACTTGCAACAATATGACTCGTTTTGATGGGTAAGGACATTACGAGATCGTAGTCTTTGGAGCCAAATAATACACCACTTGCCTTATAGATCGTTGTAAAAAATCCGATTAAGCAAGTAACAGCCATCATAATCGCTAGCAACAGCTCAGGCCGGCCTATCTGTTCAAGGGTCTCTGCAATAATAAAGCTATATCCAAATGAAACGACTGCCATCATGACTATGCCTATTAAGATACCGATGCTAAGCCAAAGCATTTTGCGTCTTTCTTTCACACCACGTGTGTGCAACGCTTTATTTAACCCAAAGGATGAGATCAGCTGAATCTTTGTCAATCTCCAGATATTAATCATGCTTAATCAACTCCAAAAACACATCTTCAAGGCTGCTGTCACCCTTCACCTCTTCTGTTTTCCCATGCGTAATCAATTCCCCAGCTTTGATAATGGCAATCTTGTTGCAAAGTTTCTCGGCTACATCCAGTACATGCGTCGAAAAAAAGATCGCACTTCCTTGACTGCAAATCTCCGTCATGATTCTTTTAAGCGTATGTGCCGCTTTTGGATCTAGTCCCACAAAGGGTTCATCCAGCACTAACAGCTTCGGTTTATGTATGAGTGCTGAGATGATCGCGAGTTTCTGTTTCATCCCATGAGAATACGAGGAGATTAAATCCCCCAAATGAGAGGTAATCTCAAATTCATCGCCATATTTCTTAATCAGTAATTCACGATCCGCTTTCGATACGCTAAAAAGATCACCAATAAAATTCAAGTACTGAATGCCTGTCAGATGATCGTATAGATCCGGATTATCCGGTATATACGCAGTAATTGCTTTGCAGGCTAAGGGATCTTTTTTAATAGAATATCCACCAATCTCGATGTCCCCCTCCTCAAAATCAAGAACACCCACCACTGCCCGAATCGTCGTTGTTTTTCCCGCACCGTTATGACCGATAAAGCCGTAAATATCGCCCTGCTCTACCACTAAATTCAAGTCATTTACTGCCTTCTTACCGCCTTTGTAGCTCTTCGTAAAATGCTTTATTGTCAACATCTTGGCACTTCCCTTCCGTTCGTATAAGTAATTTCCATCTTGTCGTGCGTACCGATTCATTCATTGTTAGGATAGTTTTACTATAGTACGTTTATCCTGTCCATTTAGTTCATTCCTTCATAAAAATTAGTCTATTTCAAAAACTCGGACCCGATCTAATTCAGCTTCACTTCGAATGACTCTCTGATTCTTTCAAAATTCTATGCCTATTTATACATCATCCTTAGCATCCTCCACCGGGCTTATACGAACAGTGTTCGATGCCAAACCTTTGTTTCAGGAGCATTGCGATCTATTATAAAATTCGATGCAAGAGAAAAAGGACCTGTCCCCCGCGGGGAATCAGGTCCTTCCTCATCTATTTACCTCAGCTGGCTTACATAAACTGAAGCGTGCTAAGCGAAGCCTTACCGTTAAGTACAATGTACACGTCCTGACATCCGCTAACGCCGCTCAATTCAGCAGTGAAATCATGCCATATATGAGCACCGGTGCCTGCCAGCGTAAGCTGTGCTGCCAGCGGGCCTTCCGGGCTTTGCAGTCGGATTTCTGCTGTAGCAGCACCCGGACCTGCTGCACGCAGTTTGATGCTGTGCGCACCTGCTCCGAACTCGGCATCCTTGAAGGAGATCCAGCCGGACTGCTCCTTCACTTCTACGGCGCTGCCGCCTTCACGGCACTCGCCAATCAATACGCCTTCATATCCGTCATAGTTGATTGCCTTCACCAATTGCTTCAGGTCACGAGGTGGAATGACTTCGCCTTGCACCTCAAGTGCTGCGCTTACTGGCAGATTGGATGATGAAGCCCCTGCCATAAAGGTGAACACGCCGTTTTCAATACAGAAGCGCTCACGGGTGACATCCCACATTGCCAACTCGGAGAGTGGCAATGTGAAGCTTACGTCAACCGACTCGCCTGGCTGCACATGCACCCGGCGGAACGCAAGCAGTTGCTTCAGTGGACGTTTCACTCGTGACTCTTCCGCGTGTCCGTACAATTGTACCACTTCATCTCCTGCAAGATGACTCGTATTGGTGACACGAACCGTCAAGCTGATCTCATTATCCTTCGCTGCAGAAACCAGCTGCTGGTCGAGGGTCAGGCCATCATATCGGAATGTGCTATAGGATAGGCCATGTCCGAATGGATAGAGCGGTTCGCCGGTGAAATACTGATACGTTCTACCACTCTGGATCACGTCATAGTCCATAAATTCCGGCAATTGATCAACCGACTTGTACCAGGTCATATTCAGGCGTCCTGCTGGATTCACGTCACCGAACAATACATCGGCAACAGCATTTCCTAGCTCCTGACCGGCATGCGTAGTGTACACGATAGCCGGCACATGTGCATCTGTCCAGTTCAGGGCAAAAGGATAACTCCCTACAACTACTACGACCGTGTTCGGATTCACCGACATAACTTCCTTAATTAGTTGCTCCTGCGATTCCGGCAAAGTGATGTCTGGGCGGTCCATCGTTTCCTTGCCGTTAATTAACGGATGATTACCGACGAAGACAACTGCCAGATCCGCATCGCTGGCAATTTCCTTCGCAGCCTGGAATTTTTCCGTAACCGTCTCTACTTCAAATACATCGGCAGCAATCGCTTTTGCTTCCCCACCAGTGACCGATGTAGCCCCACTCACATTAATCTCATTGGCCGTCTCTTCAGCACTACCAGTACCGACAAGCAGCTCACCATTTTCTCTTCCCACTGTTACCGGTGTATCATTCCACGTCGAGAAAGTCACCTGATCCGCGCCTTCTTCGGATGGGCGAACTAGGAATACTTCTTTCGTGAACCATTCCCAGATTTGGTCCGCTGAAGCTTTCACTACGCGGTCATCTGTCGTCAGGTAACGACCATTGTCTTCGGCGATCAGGGTCTTGTTGTGCCAGCCCCAGTCCGTTGATTCAAACACTGCTGCATCCTCCGCAGCTTCGCCGATTGCAGCCAGCGCAGCTTGTTCGCCTTCAAGCAGCTGTACATAGCGGCCTGTGCGTTTGGACTTCAGTTTAATCCGGTCTGTGCCGCCGGCAAACATAGTTTTACCGCCATGTGCATCAAGCTTCTCTTGAATCCCCTGAAGAGGTGTAATCGCATAAGGCATTGAACCACTGTACCAGTCGCGATATACCGTTCCGCCCAGCGGTCCGATAACAGCAACCTTCTTCAGCTTATCCGCTTGCAGCGGAAGCATGTTGTCTTCATTTTTCAGCAGGACAATCGCTTTACCCGCCGCTTCACGTGACAGCTTCGCATGCTCTGGATGCAGAATCGCTGACTCGTCAATCGCAGCATATGGATTTTCGGAATCGGGATCGAACTCGCCAAGACGGAAACGGACACGGAACGTATTGCAGAGTGCCACATCCAAGTCACTTTCAGTTAGCACGCCTTCTTCCAACGCTTCGCGCAGTGACTGCTTCATCAGCTCATTATCGTCGGTAAGGCTGTCGATGCCACCCTCACGTACAGAGCGAGCGACCGCTTCCTTATGTGTTTCCAAATAGCCATGATCACGCACCGTGCCGGATACATCAAACGCATCGCTGACAACAAAACCATCCATCCCCCACTCCTGCTTAACGATGGCATTAACATCTGGGCTCAGGTTAGCCGGTACGCCGTTAATGGCGTTATACGCCGTCATCATCGACTGGGCGCCGCCTTCCTTAAACGGAATTTCAAATGCTTTCAAATAATACTCTCGCATATTGCGGGGATCGATACTGACCGATTGATCACCGCGGCCTACCTCATTGTTGTTGCCAATAAAATGCTTCAGTGTAGCAACCGCTTTCAAATACTTTGGATGATCACCTTGGATTCCTTTAACAAGAGCAGCTGAAAGTTTGCCCGTCAGTACTGGATCTTCGCCATAGGCTTCCTCAGTACGCCCCCAACGTGGATCACGCTCCATATCAACGGTTGGTGCCCATAACGTTAATCCGTTAATCTCTGGATTGCGTTTATAAAATCCTCTGGCCTCGTCGCCAATAGCATCGCCAATTCGCTGCATCAGTTCAGTGTCCCAAGTACAACCAAGACCGATTGGCTGCGGATAACCTGTGGCTTCACCAAGCCAAGCCATACCATGTGCGGCTTCTGTGCCATGTTTATATGCTTTTACCCCAAGCCGTTCAACGGCTGCCTGATATTGCACCATTTGTTGAACCTTTTCCTCTAGTGTGAAGCGAGATACGAGATCATTGACCCGTTCATCAAGCGGAAGCTGTGTATTCTGGAATGGATAGTTAGTAGATGACATGTAAGAACCTCCTTGTAAACGTTTTCTCTGGCTTATTATAATGTAGATTGTCTTTGCCCGATACCCGTAAAATTAGAGGTATTTTCATATATAATTTGCACTTTCATTTGACTTAATTAAACATTTCAACCAGAAACAGCGTTCGTATGTCCTACCAAGCAGTCAAGCTGCCAGCGAATACAGCTTGTAATCGTCCGGTTAAATGCTTGCAAATCCGCTTCGAAGAGTGCTCCGTTGCTTCCACTTCCATCTTCTTATCGTTCAACTCTTTCAAGTTACGTGTCTTAACGAATGCATAAACGTCATCAACCTGCTGATCTACAACGGCCCCCCTGAATCGGACGGTACCACTGATCGTATCACCTGTATTCACACCATCTTGATGGAGCATGAGATCTACCTTGGCCGCTCCAATTCCAGCACTCGCGAGCATTCGTTTAAACGAGGGGAGCTATCTGAGATTTCATTTTTGGAACAGTAAATGCCTTGCTACGGACAACAAAAAAAGAAGCATCCTCACCCAAAATGGGATCGATTGCTTCTTTTTTACTCACTAAGTCTACGCTGTCGCGAACTGACTATTATACAATCTGGCGTAATATCCACCACTAGCTAGGAGTTGATCATGTGTACCGCTTTCCACAATGTCGCCATCCTTCATGAATAGAATGAGATCCGATTCACGAATCGTCGACAACCGATGGGCAATTACAAAACTGGTTCGACCCGCGATCATAGTCAGGAAAGCTTTCTGAATCCGCACCTCTGTTAGCGTGTCAATACTGCTCGTAGCTTCGTCTAAGATGAGCATAGGTGGATCTACAAGCATTACTCTTGCTATGGTAAGAAGCTGCTTTTGTCCTTGCGAAAGATTATCTCCTGAACCACTGATCTTCGTGTCATATCCATCAGGCAGACGTTTAATGAAGCTATGTGCATTAGCAGCTTTAGCAGCAGCTATGACCTCTTCATCTGTAGCATCAGGCTTGCCGTAAGCAATATTTTCTCTAATCGTGCCACCAAAAAGCCAAGTGTCCTGCAGCACCATCCCAAAATTACGTCGCAAGCTATCGCGAGTAATGGTCTTAATATCCACACCATCAATCTTAATGGATCCACTGTCCACATCATAGAAACGCATGAGCAGATTAACCAGCGTCGTCTTCCCCGCTCCGGTCTGCCCAACAATCGCAACTCGAGTCCCTGGCTTCACTTCCAAGCTGAAATCATTTATCAGAGGCCGTTCTGGATTATATGCAAAGAATACCTTCTCGAAGATAATAGTTCCTTGACTTGTATTCATGATTTTGGCATCCTTTGAATCAGCCGGTTCTGGAGTCAAATCAAGAATGGCGAAGATCCGCTGTGCAGAGGCAGTTGCCGATTGTAGCTGCGTAATTACACCTGTAATTTCATTAAAAGGTTTAGCGAACAAGTTGGAGAAAATCAAGAAACTAGACAGATCCCCTACCGTGAAATGACCCCGAATGACCATAACACTACCGATCATTGCAATGACTGAGAACGTAACATTATTGACCAGCCGTGTTGTCGGGTTGGACAAGGAACCATAGAATTGTGACTTCACACCGGTCTGATATAATGTCTCGTTTTGTTTTTCAAACTGTGTCATTGCACGTTCTTCATAATGATAAGCAGTGACCACTTTTTGTCCGCCTATCATTTCCTCCACATACCCATTGAGACCCCCCAGAATCTTCGCTTGCTCTTTGAACATCTTCTGAGACCGCATCGTAATAAATCTTGCTACAAAAAAGGTAACAGGTGCTGACAGAAGAACTACTAAGGTCATCACAGGACTTATGTACAGCATTAGCACAATTGCCCCTACAATGGTGATGATCCCTGTAAGCAGTGTGGAGAAACCTTGCAGCAGTCCATCAGAGACGGCATCCATATCGTTAACAAACCGGCTGATACTGTCTCCCTGCGGGTGGTTGTCATGAAACTTTAAAGGCAAAACATTTAATTTATCAAAAAGCTCTCTCCGTAAGTCGTATACCGTCCGGTATGCAATTCGGTTCGTTAAATAAGTAAGAAGCCATCCAAAAAAGCTGCCGACAATATATACCGCTGCCAGAATCAAAAGCAGTCTAAGTACAGCGTCAAAATCAACCTTTCCCGGTCCGATCATAAAATCAATGGCTTTACCAATAAGTAGTGGTCCAATTAGACTGGCGATCACACTGAGTAATGCGCATATAACCGCCCCTATAGCTATTTTTCTATAATGTCCTGTATATACAATTAGTCTTTTCCAAATGTTGTTTTTGTTCATTGGCCCGACTCCTCACTCGATAGCTGGGACAGGCAGATTTCTTTGTACACTTCACAACCACGCATCAGCTCCTCATGAGTTCCGACACCGGCGATCCGCCCTTCCTCAAATACCATAATTTTATCCGCTTGCCTTACAGTGCTCACCCTCTGCGAGACAACGAGTACGGTCATTTGCTGGCTGCTCTCTTTGAGCGCTTTACGTAGAGCCGCATCAGTAGCGAAATCCAGCGCACTGGAGGAGTCATCCAGAATTAGAATGGACGGCTTACCTACCACTGCACGAGCTATGGTCAAGCGCTGCTTCTGTCCCCCGGATAAATTAAGTCCACCACGGGATACCTGCATATTCAACCCTTCAGGCAATTTACGAATAAACTCTTCTGCTTGAGCAACAGAGGCAGCTTGCATGATTTCTTCCTCGGTTGCGTCTTCCTTACCCCAACGAATATTCTCAGCGATTGTTCCTGTGAACAGCACTGCTTTTTGCGGCACAATCCCTATTTTCTCTCGAAGCTGATGCAGCTTATAATCTCTGACATTCACTCCATCCACTTTAACTTCACCTTGCACCACATCATAAAAACGTGGAATCAGGTTCACAAAAGTAGATTTACCAGATCCCGTACTGCCAATCAACCCTACAGTCTCTCCGCGGTTAATGACTACCGATATACCCTCTAATGCCAACTCACCAGTTGTATTATAACCAAACGATACACGTTCGAATGAAATAGCAGGAGCGGTATGATTTGGTTCAGCCATCATAACATTTCCTTCCTCGGACACGGATGCTTTGACACTCAGCACTTCATTCACGCGATTGGCAGAGGATGAGGCTTTTGTAAAAATAATAACCAGGTTAGAGACCACTATAAGTGCCAGCAAGATTTGAGTGACATAATTGATGAAGGCAATGATCTCACCCTGTGACAACCGGCCCCCGTCAATATGAATTCCACCTACCCATAAAATAGCTATGATCGCCGCGTTTACTACAAGTGTCGTCATCGGTCCAAGTAAAGCAGAAATCCGCGAGACTCTGATCGCTGTAGTGGTTAAATCCTCAGACGAGGCATCAAAACGTTCTTTTTCCGTACGTCTCTTAGCAAAAGCACGAATGACCCGAATTCCTGACAAATTCTCACTAAGTACGAGTGCAAGTGCATCCAGCTTCTGTTGATACAATCGATACAAAGGAGCGCTTCGAGTGATAATGAAATATAAAATAATCCCAAAAATCGGCGTTGCCGCTATTAGGATCAGCGATAACCTAAAATCCAAGATCATCGACATTATGATAGCTCCGATGCAGATAAACGGTGCACGAATAACCAGGCGAATCAGCATGGCAACAGCAATCTGCAGCTGGTTTACATCATTAGTAATCCGGTTAATCAGCGTAGGCGTACCGAACGTATCCAGCTCAGCGTACGATAAGGATGTAATATGATTGAACATTTTATTACGAAGCGTCGTGCCGAATCCCTGAGATGCTCGTGCCGCATAGTATTGACATACCATAGAGCAGCCGAAGCCAAGTAGAGACATCAGCACCATCAAGCCACCCATGCGGTATACATAAGCACTGTCATGATTTCCGACCCCATTATTGATGATTAATGCGACAATGGTTGGCAGAATCAGCTCCAGAATCGCTTCCATCAGCTTAAAGATTGGACCGATGATGGCTTCTTTTTTGTACGGTTTTAAATAAACTGCAATTTTGAACAACGTCATCCACACCCAACATAAGAAGTATTTAAGCATTTGAAATATGTATAATAACAGTTATGATTATGGCATATCTACTCACATATTAATAATATTTGATTCGTATCGCTCCCATACGATAAACATATCTCAAGTTCGGAGGATTCTTTTATGGATATTAGACAACTTAAATATTTTATGGCTATCGCTGAGGAAGGGCAGATTACTTCCGCGGCCAGAAAGCTGCAAATGGCCCAGCCTCCGCTCAGTCAGCAGCTTAAGCTGCTTGAGGAAGAACTAGGCGTCAAGCTTGTAGATCGAGGTCCGCGCAGTGTGCAGCTTACCGAAGCAGGAGCCATTTTACGTGATCGGGCTCAACAAATTCTGGAGCTGGCTGATTCCACTGCCCGAGAGCTCAATGATTTTGTCAAAGGCTTAAAAGGAACGCTCGCCATTGGTACGGTGTCTTCCTCAGGAGCGACCCTGCTCCAAGATCGACTTTGTGAGTTCCACAAAACGTATAAAGGCGTTAAATTTGAAATCCATGAAGGGAATACCTTCAGAATCATCGACCTTTTGAACAAGGGTATTGTCGAGATTGGCATTGTTCGGACACCCTTTAATGCTACAAATTTAGAATGTCTTTACACACAGGCTGAGCCTATGATTGCCGTAATGACTCCAGAGTATGACTGGAAAACAGATGAAAACTTCATTGAGATCGGTGAGTTAAAAGATAAGCCGCTCATTATCTACCGCCGTTTTGAGCAGCTTATCCGGGAAACCTGTCTTGAGAACGGCTTTGATCCGCTAATTTTCTGCATGAATGATGATGCGCGAACAACACTGCTCTGGGCAAACGCTGGTCTTGGCATTGGAATCATCCCCAAATCCGCTTTCGAATTAACGAGTAATCGTAATTTGATCTATAAAGAAATCAGTAGTGAGTCGCTTCGCACGCGAGTCGCCGCCGTCTGGATCAAGGATAAATACTTATCATCATTGGCTTCAAAGTTTATTGAGAGCTTCAAGAATGGTTAATTCACTTGTTGTTGAATGAGCCTATCCTCTTCTTCTTTAATACGACTAATATCAATCCGTTCAAACAACAATTGTAAATCAGTTATCTGTTGATAAGGGGGAACTGCGCAGGGCTGCCAATTCGGTTGTTCAAGCGATAAGAACCCCCTGATCTTCTCACAAGAAAAAGGTAGAAACGGATGCAGCAAACTTGCCAAATTAGCGATAATCTGAACGCAAGTAAATATTGTAGAATCACAGGCTTCCCGATCCTCTTTTACCTGAATCCAAGGCTTTTGCCGATCAAAATACTGATTTGCCTTACGTACATAAGAAAAAATATACTCCAGCGCATCCTTTAAATCTCCCGCTTCAATTAGGCGCCCTGACTCCAGATACAAGAGGTCAATATTGTCCCTCCACCCCTTATCTAATTCTCCCTTCGGCACTTTCCCTTCATAAAACTTATCCACAAAAGCCAATGAACGATTCACAAAGTTACCAAATGCTCCAAGCAGCTCACCATTATGACTATAAATAAACTCTCTCCAGGAAAAATCCGTATCCCGCTTCTCAGGCCCGTTGGCAATTAAAAAATAACGAATAGAGTCAGGATGATACCGTTCTAGAATATCAGGTACCCAGACCGCCCAATTACGGCTAGTGGAGAACTTCTGCCCTTCAAGGGTTAAATATTCGCTAGATATAATCCGGTCCGGTAAATGTAACTCTTTTGCTCCTAATAAGACGGCTGGCCATATCAAGGTATGAAAAGGAATATTGTCTTTACCATGTACATAATAAGCGGTAATATCCTCATTTTTCTCTGACCAAAATTCCTCCCAGCTCCCCCCAGATTGTATGGCCCACTGCTTGCTGGCTGATAAATAACCACTTACCGCCTCAATCCAGACATAAATCTTCTTATCTTCAAATCCAGCTACAGGAACATCTACACCCCAAGATAAGTCTCTGGTTACTGCCCGATCCTGAAGCTCCTCCTTTAAATATCGTTTGGTCAGTTTTATTGCATTTTCTCTCCAGTGTACTGCTTCGTCTACATAATCAGTTAATTCAGATTGAAATTTAGATAAGCTAAGATAAAAATGTTCTGTCGGCCGTTCTGTCGGTGTATTCCCACATAATTTACAGACTCTGTCCAATAAATCGGCAGGGTCTAGAATCGTAGAACAATAATCGCATTGATCTCCACGCGCCCGCTGTCCACATACCGGACAAGTGTCTTCCACATATCTGTCTGGCAAAAATCGCTGGTCTACCTCGCAGTAACATTGCGCAATGGTTTTTTTATATAAATGACCATTCTCTAGCAGCTTCGCAAACAACTCTTGCACGACCTTATGATGCTGCTGTTAATCCGTTCGAGTATATAGATCATAACTAAATCCCAGCTCTTCAAAACACTTCAGAAACTCTTCGTGGTATCGACTTGCAAAAGCTTCGGGTGTGATCCCTTCATTAGCAGCCTGAACCGCTACAGGTGTGCCATGACAATCGCTGCCTGACACATATAAAACGTTATCCCCCTTGCTGCGAAAATAGCGTGCCAGCACATCCCCAGGCAACACACTTGATAATCTTCCAAGATGTAAAGATCCATTCGCATACGGCCAAGCTCCGCCTATAAACACATTACTCATTAACCTTCTCCTCCTTTTTTTAGACAACAAAAAACTCCCATCCACAAAGGACGAGAGTTCTACTCACGTGTTACCACCTAATTTTATAAATGCCTCATGACATTTACCTCTTCAGGTACGACGTTAATAAACGTTTATACCCTAGCACTATAACGGATGCAGGTTCCGGCGCAGCCTACAACCCAAAAGGTTTCGATGCGCAGCTCTGAGACCATATTCCCAAGGTTTTTCTTTACTCCTTTTCAGCGAACGGAGCTCTCTGTAAAAAGAATTGCCGTGGTACTCTTTCTCTTCTTTGCTTTTACATATTCAAGTTACAGGAAATAATACTCAATTTGTTGTTTATTGTCACTGCGAAACATCAAGCTCACTGTAACTTTTCCAGTTAATTTCCGTCTTTTATATAAATAAGTTACAAGGAGGTCCCTCAGTGAAAAAAGTAAATTTACTTGTACTCTCTGTTCTTTTACTAGCAGGAGTATGGGGTTGTTCCGATAATAAAGTTAATTCTGTTCCCAAAAGTGAACCCTATACTTCCAAAGAAGCCATCAGTAGGGGAGATATTGTTTCATTTAAAAAAGTGTACAACCTAGATAAATTCGAGCAATTTATAACTAATCTCTCCAGCAAAAAAGCAGACAATATACGCGTTACAAGTTACACAGATGAGGGTGATCCCATATTTAAGGATTTGAAGTTTGATGGCAGTATAATTAATTATAGCTATGATACTTCTAATGATGAATTTGGTGGGAGCAACAAAGGTTTCAGAACCGATACTTGCTCCGAAGTGACGAGTAAAAAAAGCACACAAGGTGAAATTATCTATTCGATCAGCGGTTGCACAAATAATGACTCTGAAATTGATTACTACCTTTTTCGCACAACAGAATGAAATACTGAAATAAAAAAGACCACCCAATCATAATACAATTGGATGGTCTCTGTACTTCATATTATTTCATGATTTTGCAAATATCATTGGTGAATTGAACAGGATCACTAACCTGTAGACCTTCAATCAACAGGGCTTGGTTGTACAGCAGGTTCGTGTATAAACCGAGCTTTTCTTTGTCGTTCTCTGCTGCCGCCTTCAAGGACTGGAATACTTCGTGATGGATGTTGATTTCGAGTACCTTGTCCGCTTGAACCTCTTGGCCATTCGGCATCGATTTCAAGATTTTTTCCATCTCGATGGTCAGTTCGCCTTCAGCAGAGAGACATACCGGATGAGTCTTCAAACGTTTGGAAGCTTTAACATTTTTCACTTTGCCGGACAGGATGTCCTTCATCGCTTCAAAAAGCTCCTTGTTTTCGTTCTCTTCCGCTTCCGTTGGCTTGTCCGCTTCGTCAGCTTCAATACCAAGATCTCCGCTGGATACAGACTTAAATTCTTTTTCCTTATAAGACATGATCATCTTGATTGCAAATTCATCAATATCATCAGTGAAGTAGAGAATTTCAAATCCTTTATCCGAAACAAGCTCAGTTTGCGGGAGTTTCTCGATTCTGTCGATTGACTCTCCGGAAGCATAGTAGATATACTTCTGATCTTCTGGCATTCTAGACACATATTCGTCCAGCGTTACCAGCTTTTTCTCCTTGGAGGAGTAGAACATCAGCAGATCTTGAAGGGTATCTTTGTGCATACCATAATCGTTGTACACACCAAACTTAAGCTGTCTGCCAAAAGCATTATAGAACTGCTCGTACTTCTCTCTTTCATCCTTCAGCAAGCTTTGCAGTTGGCTCTTCACTTTGTTCTTAATGTTCTTAGCAATCAGAGTCAGCTGACGGTCATGCTGGAGCATCTCTCTGGAGATGTTCAAGGAAAGATCCTCTGAATCCACCATACCTTTTACAAAGCTGAAGTAATCAGGCAAGAGATCCGCACATTTGTTCATGATCAACACACCGTTGGAATACAGCTCAAGACCTTTTTCATATTCCTTTGTGTAATAGTCAAACGGTGTATTTTCTGGGATGAACAAAATCGCATTGTACACTACAGCACCATCGGCACTGATATGAATATGTTTAAGCGGCTTGTCGAAGCCGTAACGCTTCTCTGCATAGAAGTTATCGTAATCTTCCGTAGTCAGCTCGCTTTTGTTCTTACGCCAGATTGGCACCATGCTGTTCACGGTTTGTTCTTGAATAACTTCTTCGAACTCGTTCTCCGTACCTTCTTTTGGCTTTGACTCCTTCACGTCCATTTTGATTGGGAAACGGATGAAGTCGGAGTATTTTTTAATGATGGATTTCAGGCGGTATTCTTCCAAATATTCATCATATTGATCTTCTTCAGTATTGTCTTTAATTTTCAAAATTACATCAGTACCCACAGAATCCTTCTCGACAGACTCGATAGTATAGCCGTCAGCGCCCTTAGACTCCCATTTAAAGGCTTCCTCGCTGCCTAGAGCCTTACTGATCACCGTTACATCATCTGCCACCATAAAAGCAGCATAGAAGCCAACACCGAACTGTCCGATGATATTATGACCATCTTTAGCTTCATTCTCTTTCTTAAAAGCAAGAGATCCGCTCTTCGCGATCGTTCCCAGGTTATTCTCCAGTTCCTCTTGCGTCATACCGATACCAGTATCGGAGATCGTCAGAGTTCTGTTCGCCTTATCGGCAGTCACTTTAATATAATAATCTTCTTTATTGAAGACCAGGCTTTCGTCAGATAATGCTTTGTAATAGATCTTATCAATCGCATCACTTGCATTGGAAATTAGCTCGCGCAGGAAAATTTCCCGTTGTGTATAAATGGAGTTAATCATCATTTCCAGCAATCTTTTCGATTCGGCTTTAAACTCTTTTTTGGCCATGAATAAATAGATCTCCTTTCAAAATAAACATCTTGTCCAACATTTCGTGATTAGCACTCTTGTTAGATGAGTGCTAATTCTTCTTTTTATATAACATAAACTGATTTTGAATGTCAATATTTACAGTGACTTTCTTTAAAGAATGCTATCTTTTACATACAAATTTAAGATTTTATTGATCATTAATGACCCACTTGCGCGTAGGCTGATTCTATGTTTTAAATAGACTAGACGCATAAATTCCAAATAAAGGGTTATCATTATCAGACCTAGGAGGAATTCGAATGAATAAACAAGCACAGTCCATTGTAAATCCCATAGCAAAAAGCCCCGTAAAAAACCTTATTGGCAGTGTATTTATTCCCGTAAACGATATTGAAAAAGCCCGTAGCTGGTATTGCCATGTCCTAGGACTCCAGGAAGCAGATCATCCGATTATGAACGGTCATTTATGCCCGTTAACTATGCAAGGAAGCACTGGGATCATTCTGGACACCATGCCCATGTGGGGAGGTTTAGAGCCTGAAGGGGCTCCTCCAATTCAAACACCTGCTCTTATGCTTATAACCGATGATTTGCAAGCCTCTTTCAACTATATGAAGGAGCTCGGTGTAGAGATAGTAACCGAAATTCAAGATCAACAATGGTTTGTGGTGAAAGACCCTGATGGGAATAAACTAATGATTTGCAAGTAACATTTGCGTTAGAAATTGCAATGGCTGAGACTTCCACTTCTTAGGATGCATCAAAAGCTGCAGATCGAAGTGAATTTCTGGATGCGCGAAGGACAGCTCGGCCAAGTTACCCCGCTCAATTTCTTCCTCTGCAACAATTTTCGGGAGTAATGCAATCCCTAAACCATTCATAACACATCGTTTTATCGCTTCTAGATTCGAAAGCTCAAAACCAATGCGGAATATAATCCCGTGCTCTTTTAACAAGTTCTCGAACAGACTCCGGTAAATACAGCTCTCTTCAGAAACAATTAATTCACAGTTATTTAGATCCTGTAGCGTTACCGTTTCCATCTGGGCAAGAGGATGATTAACGGGGGCTATCAAGACGAGCGGTTCATCTCTAATGATCGTACGATCCAGCAAAGAATCCGTTGTGGTACGATCGAGCATCAGACCGATGTCTACTTCCCCATCTTTTATTTTGGCCACAAGGTTAGCTTCCTGCATCGTTTGTAGATGGATATCAAGTTTCGGGAATTTCGTCCTCAACTGCTGTAAGTAGGGTGGCAAGTAGAATGCAGCTAAAGAATCAATCGTACCAATCGTTAGCGTACCTCCTATTTGCTGGGCAATGGTTTCTTTTGAACGGTCATACAGATCCAAAATCTCCACGAATAGCTTCAAAAGCTCTTCACCAGGCGGGGTTAGACGCAGCACTCGACCATGCCTTTCTATTAAAGGCACTCCGTATTCCTTCTCTATCTTCTGTATTTGCATCGTAACACTCGACTGCGCGTAACCTAGCTCTTCAGCAGCCCGTGTAAAGCTCTGACGTTTAGCCACCTCGCGGAATGTTCGTAAATAGGTTAAATCCATAACCTCACCCTAACATCAATATTTTTGATGATACACATCATTTATTATAGCTAACGACGATGCAACATTCCATGGTAAAGTGTATGTAGAGGAATTAAAATATTATGGAGGCCGATAATTTATGCTTACAGAACAACAGATTTATGGAATTTATGTCCCCGTGGTCACCCCGTTCAATGCTGCTGGTGAAGTCGATTTGGATTCGTATCAGCGTTATGTAAAGAACATTATTAACAACAGCATACAAGGTCTGGTCGTTAATGGAACCACCGGTGAATCGCCAACTGTAACCGTAAATGAAATGCAGCTTCTAGTAAACACTTCTCGTGAGCTTTTACAATCTACATCTATCCCCTTAGTAGTCGGTACAGGAACCAATGACACAGCTTCTACGGTAGCACGTACAGAGATCGCAGCTAACCTTGGTGCTGATTGCGCGCTAGTAGTCGTCCCTTATTATAGTCGTCCTTCGCAAGAAGGCATCATTGCCCATTTCCGTAAAGCAGCAGAAGTAGGCATTCCAATCATGGCTTATGACATTCCAAGTCGTACGGGTACTGCTATGACCGTAGATACTGCACGTACAATCCTAGAAATGAATAATGTTGTCGGATTAAAAGACTGTTCGGGCAGCACCAAATTGGTTACTGAGCTAGTTCGTACGGGTACCAAACCGGTGCTCGGCGGCGACGATTCACTCTTTTACGAAATGCTTAGCTGCGGAGCAACTGGAGGTATGCTTGCTACTGCGAACGTTTATCCAGCAGAATGTATCCGTATATACGAAGCTTTCAAATCCGGTCAATTAGACTTAGCTAAAGAAAACTTTGAACAACTGCTGCCGATCATCCGCCTCTTGTTCAAGGAATCGAATCCCGCTCCAATCAAATGGATGCTTAACCAGAATGGCCTAATCGATTCGGATACGCTTCGCCTCCCTATGACTTCCATCAGCACAGCGCTTCAACAAGAGCTTGGTTCTTATGTTCAGGACAACGCGATTGAAGCCACCGCATAAGAGAATATAACAGCCGTTATACAGTGAGGAACTGTTTAGCGGCTGTTTTTTTGCCTCTCTCCATTTTAAAGGTGACGAATACATCTTTATCTGTGTCAAAAACTATACCCTCTCTTGAATTCACCTTATCATCAAATAACAAAAAAACCATCAGATATACTCTGACGGTTTTGAGATCTTATTATGATAAACGTCCAGCTTTCAAAACAACTTATCTGCTGCTCGTTTGTCTTCCTTTAGTGAACCACTCGGACTTTGGCTTTAATGGAGGGTTAGACTTTGGCTTTGCTTTGGCAGGTTTAGATGCCGCTGGTTTTGAAGCTGCTGGTTTAGCTGATGACGGTTTACCAGATGACGGTCTGGAATTCGCTGGTCTTGAACCTGACGGTTTCGAAGATCGTTCTGTCTTCATCTGCGTTTTACGAGACATCGGATACGGGTGATCCTTCACCTCTGGAATCGATTTCCCGATCAATTTCTCGATATCTTTAAGGAACGGAAGCTCTTCAGATTCGCAAAAAGAAATTGCAGTTCCACTCAGCCCCGCTCTGCCCGTACGTCCGATTCGGTGCACATAAGTTTCTGGAATATTCGGCAAGTTGAAGTTGATTACATGAGACAGCTCATCGATATCAATTCCGCGCGCGGCGATATCCGTAGCGACTAGAACGCGGGTTGCACCACTTTTAAAATTCCGCAATGCATTCTGACGATCATTCTGTGATTTATTGCCGTGAATGGCTTGTGCAGAAATGTTCACCTTCGCTAGGTCACGTGTAACACGGTCAGCACCACGTTTGGTCCGAGTAAACACTAGAGCAGAGACAATCGATTTATCCTGTAACAAAAGATTCAATTGATTCTGTTTATTTCCGTTTTCTAATAAATAGATCGATTGTTCGATTCTATCCGCAGTAGAAGATACGGGGGTGATTTCTACTTTCACTGGGTTCACAAGCAAGGTTTTGATCAATTTTGAGATCTCAGTAGGCATCGTTGCAGAGAAGAATAATGTTTGTTTCTTCGTAGGCATTTTAGCGATGATTCGTTTCACATCATGGATAAAGCCCATATCTAGCATACGGTCAGCTTCATCCAAGACAAGAATTTGGACATGCTGCAAATCCACACGTTTTTGATTGATCAGGTCGATAAGTCTACCAGGTGTAGCTATTAGAATATCAGCACCTTGATTCAGGGCACGCTCTTGCACTTTCTGTGATACACCGCCAACGATGGCAGCAGAGCGGATATCTGTATATTGGCTATACGCTTTTATGTTATCAGCAATTTGGATCGCTAGTTCTCTTGTTGGTGTTAAGATCAGCGAGCGAATGCGTCGCACATTGTTTGTTTTGTTGGAATTGGTTTGTTCGCTTAATAATTGAATAATAGGTACAGAAAATGCAGCTGTCTTTCCTGTTCCCGTTTGAGCACATCCAAGTAAATCTCTGCCAGCTAATACGGCTGGGATCGATTGTTCCTGTATAGGTGTAGGTGATGTATAGTTTTCTTTGGTTAAAGCCTTTAAAATCGCAGGCATAATATTCAGTTCGTTAAATGTCATTCTAGTCTCCTTAATTTCTAATACATATATTCTTTACATTAAATCCATTTTTCACGTCATAAACAATAATCATAACATAATTAGTCACATAATAATAGATATTCTTTATCATCACACCAATTTTCATTAAAAATCCATTTCAGGATACGATCCACTTTGCTATTCAAACAGTTTAAACATCTGCCAGTTTAACTAGCGTATCAGCCACATAACGGTTCTAAGCACACAACAAAAAAAGCGGAGGATTTCTCCCCCGCTTCCTATGATTGTTATGAAGACTAGTCTACGATTTCAGCAGTGTCGCCATTGTTGGCACCAGCAGCATTAGCTTCGTCAGTATCAATATGCATATCAAGTTTGAAGCTGTCGGATACACGAGCAATTACGTTCTCCAATACAAGACCGCGGTCGCCACCGAGACGAACTTTAAGCAATTGCTTATCCGCAATGCCCCAAGCTTCAGCTTCGGAAGTGTGGAAGTGAATGTGACGAGCTGCGATAATAACGCCTTGTTCTAATTCAACTTCACCAGCAGGTCCTTTTAGCGTAATACCAGGTGTTCCTTCAATATTTCCAGATTCGCGAACTGGAGCTTTCACGCCAAGTGCGAAGGAGTCAGTACGGGAAATTTCCAATTGGGAAGCCGGACGAGCAGGTCCCAAGATTCTTACTTTGTCAAATTTACCTTTGCTACCGATAACTGCTACTTGTTCATTTGCTGCAAATTGTCCTGGTTGGGAAAGTGGTTTGAACTCAGTTAATTGATATCCTGGGCCAAACAGAGCCTCCACGTGCTCTTGCGTAAGGTGAATATGTCTAGCCGACACACCTACGGGTACAGTCTTACTCATTGTAAAGTCACTCCTTGTATTTTCTCTAGTATCTGTACAAGCCATTAACCATTATACATCTTATTTCACCAAAATAAAAAGGGCTGCATCATAACGAAGGCCCTTTTTTCGACAATTTATGTTTTTTGGACAAGATTGTCATGGTTTAGACACCTGAGAGGGCAAGTTTACGCTTAAAAAAGATGTCGCATTCTCATACATCCAGCCTTTTACAGTATCCTCAGGATAATAACGAAGCAGTTGTTCTATAAGATCAGGGTATTTTCCCGGATGCTCCAACTTCTCAACCCAAGTATCAATGCCATCAAAATCTGAGCCAAACATCAGATGCTTCTCTCCGCCGAGACTGCATACCTGTTCAATATGCTTTAACAAATCATCCATACGAGCCTTTCCATGATCACATACAAACCACGGATAAAAGGTCAGCCCCATTCTCCCGTCCATCGCAATTAGAGCTTTTATCTGTTCATCTTTCAAATTTCTAACGTGACCGCAAATGGCTGCGGCATTCGAATGAGAAGCTATAAACGGACGAGAGCTTAAATCTGCCAGTTCCCAAAACCCTGCTTGCGACAAATGCGACACATCCAGCAGCATTCCACTGTGGTTGCACCATTCTACCAGCTTTCTCCCTTTCTCCGTAAATCCACCATTACGCTTCTCTAGCACACCATCTGCTGCCCAATTCGCATAATTCCAAGTGACACCTAGAAACCGCACTCCAAGTTCGAAACAGAGCTGAGCATAAAACAAGTTCCCTTCTAAGCCGTCTACGCCCTCCAGAGAGAGCATTGCTTGAGGAGGTGCTCCAACTAATCGATTCTCCACTTCCTCCTTCCAGCGTAACCACTGAAGCCCATCTGTGCTCACTATCTTTTGCCTAAAGAGATCAATTTGTCCTAAAACATGTTCAAAGCTAGGTTTACCTCTCGTAGCTGAAAGATATATCGCAAAACATTGCAACTCCACTCCGCCAGATGCCAACCGTTCTGCAGTAACATCTAATCGAGGGTCATTGTCGAAATTAATATCCGGAGAGGCTTGCATTTTGCTTAGCACATCACAATGAAAATCTGCTACCTTAAACTTTTCAGCTCTCATTTAGCACCCCCACCTCCTCACAGTTCCAGCCGTACATTTTACTTCTAAGTGCCTATTTCAGATATTATGCAGAAAAACTCCTGACTATAAATCAAAAGCAAAAAACCTGTTTACAATAGTAAACAGGTTCATTCATTCTATAGGTCTATTATCTGGGTTCAACAATCAGTTTAATCGCGGTTCGATCTTCTCCATCAATCACTATATCAGTGAAGGCAGGAATGCAGATCAAATCAACTCCGCTTGGTGCAACAAATCCCCGGGCAATGGCAACTGCTTTGACTGCTTGATTCAGTGCTCCAGCTCCAATAGCTTGTAATTCTGCCGATCCACGTTCACGAAGAACACCCGCTAATGCGCCGGCGACGGAATTTGGATTGGATTTAGCTGATACTTTTAATACATCCATAGTAAGTACCTCCCCTGGGAAAATAATGGTGTTCTTCCACTACTTTAGATGTTATTCGCGAGAGAAGAAATAATTCCTTCTTTTTACGGACCACGTCTTCCAAAAACGGTATAAAAGATACTCTTTTACGATATAAAAAATATCACACTTTACCCTTACTCAGCGAAATTACCCGGATTAAACGATACTCTGTTCTACGTTTAGCTCATAACCCATTCATCTTCACGCAACCGTATCTTCTCCAGACGAGTTGCCGCACCAGTAGTTTCATCTAATTCTGCAAATAAACCGTGAAGCTGCCACTTACCTTCATCGACAACAAATCGTGCTGGAAGCTGAGTTGTGAACTTGTAAAGTACTGCATCTCTTTCCATACCCAGAATACCTTCGCTTGAACCAACCATACCCGCATCGGTTAAATACGCAGTTCCTCCTGGCAAAATCACATCATCGTTAGTCTGAACATGCGTATGTGTCCCAACAACAATCGATGCGCGGCCATCCATGAAATACCCCATAGCGATTTTCTCAGAGGTTACCTCTGCATGGAAATCAACGAGAATACATTTATGATCTCTACGAAGCTCTTCAACAATTTCTTCCCCAACACGGAAAGGACAATCAATAGCAGGTAAAAACGTCCGGCCTTGTAAATTTACTATAGCCAGTTCTTTACCATTACCTTTAACAACGGTATACCCTCTTCCCGGTGTTCCTGGCGGAAAGTTAGCAGGACGAATAATCCGAGCCTCATCATCGATGAACTCAAAAATATCTTTGTTGTCCCATGTGTGATTCCCCATAGTTATTCCGTGAACGCCCCAGTTAAAAAACTCATTAGCGATCGCCTTAGTGATCCCTCTACCGGCAGCAGAATTTTCACCATTAACAATAATGATATGTGGCTGATATTTACTTTTTAGAGAGGGTAACATCTCACGAAGAGCCTTTCTGCCAACATTTCCAACGATATCTCCAATAAATAGTACTTTAATGATTCTCTCCTCCTAATCTTAAACGCTATATCTAATGGATAAGAGCTCATATTCAAAAGAAAAAAGGCCCCGCTTAGGGGCCAATTCTCAACAAATATAAGAAAGTATAAGTTACATCTTATCCCTTAACCTTATATTCCACCTATTTAGCGTATTCAACAGCCCGTGTCTCACGAATTACGGTAACTTTGATATGTCCTGGATAATCCAGTTCACTTTCAATCATCTTCGTAATATCGCGAGCAAGACGGAATGCCTCTGCATCGTCAATCTTCTCTGGCTGTACCATCACGCGTACCTCACGGCCCGCCTGAATAGCAAATGATTTCTCAACGCCTTCGAACGACTCTGAGATTTCTTCCAGTTTTTCTAGACGTTTAATATACGTTTCCAGTGTTTCACGGCGAGCGCCAGGTCTTGCTGCTGACAATGCATCAGCGGCACCAACCAACATAGCAATAACCGAGGTAGCTTCGCAATCTCCATGATGAGACGCGATACTGTTGATAACAACCGGATGTTCCTTATATTTCTTCGCTAGTTCAACGCCGATCTCAACATGCGATCCTTCTACTTCATGATCCAGCGCTTTGCCGATATCATGAAGCAATCCTGCACGTTTTGCAAGCACGATGTCTTCCCCAAGCTCACCGGCCATCAGTCCAGTCAAATAAGCAACCCCCATAGAGTGCTTCAATACATTTTGACCATAGCTTGTACGGAATTTCAGACGACCCAGAATCTTGATCAAGTCTGGATGCAATCCATGAACACCCACTTCGAAAGTAGCTTGTTCACCATATTCGCGAATTCTTTCGTCCACTTCTTTGCGGGATTTTTCCACCATCTCTTCAATACGAGCGGGGTGGATACGTCCATCTGCCACTAGTTTCTCAAGTGCCGTACGGGCCACTTCGCGACGGATTGGATCAAATCCCGACAAAATAACTGCTTCCGGAGTATCATCAATAATGAGGTCGATACCTGTAAGAGTTTCGAGTGCACGAATGTTACGGCCTTCACGACCGATAATCCGACCTTTCATCTCTTCGTTCGGCAGGGTAACAACTGAAACTGTTGTCTCGGCTACGTGATCAGCTGCACAGCGTTGGATAGCGAGTGTGATGATTTCGCGGGATTTCTTATCCGCTTCCTCTTTCGCCTGCTGTTCAATTTCTTTGATCATTTGAGCCGTTTCATGGCGAACTTCTTGCTCAACATTGCTAAGAATAATACTTCTTGCATCTTCGATGCTTAAATTGGAAATGCGCTCCAATTCAGTGACTTGGTTTTTGTAAATAACATCAATTTGCTGTTGGGTTTCATCAATTCGTTTCTCTTTGTTAGCTACTTGTTCTTCTTTTCTTTCAAGCGATTCCATTTTTTTATCCAGAGATTCTTCCTTTTGCAGCAAACGTCTCTCTTGCCGTTGGATTTCATTCCGACGTTCACGAGTTTCTTTCTCAGCTTCAGTACGGATTCTATGGACTTCGTCCTTAGCTTCCAATACCGTTTCTTTCTTCAGCGCCTCTGCGTCCTTCTTCGCGTTCTCCACGATGACTACGGCTTCTCTTTCTGCGCTTTGAATTTTAGCTTCTGCAAGGGATTTACGAATAAAATAACCGAATCCAAAGAATAATGCAGCTACAACGAGAACGATAATGACCCAGATCCATGCTTGCATCTGTTCACCTCCTCGTTGGTTCCTCTCCAAGGTATCCCCCTGGGAATTGTGCAGTTGTTAAACTATCCGTTCATCACCATACAAAAAACCGGTAAACAACCGATTGCCATACTGCACATGCTGCACATGCACACTGCCCGCCTTATCCGGCGATTACATTTCATATGAGTTGTACGCGAACCGTTTTAAAAAGTCCCCTTTTTGGGAAGGAAAAAGGATTCTTACTTTATGCCGATTCATGTTATATTTTATTATTTATAAAAAGACATTGTCAAGAGAGTCGATATACGCATTAATGTCAAGAGAATCAGTGAGTCTAGTAAAATTCCTCATCTTCACCCTCATAATTGTCTTCTTCAAGTAAAGTATTGATCACTTGACGCACCATATCGCCTGAGAATCCACGCCGCATTAAGAAGGCGCCAGTCTTTCTTCTCTTATCTGCAGCTTCACCTCGGATGAGATTCCATTTCTTACGTCCGGTCTGAAGTGCACTCTCAAGTTCTTGTTCAGGGCTGATATTCTCCAAGGCTTCCGAGATTAAAGATTTGTCGATTCCTTTCTCACGTAGCTCTTGGCGAATCCACATCTTTCCTTTGCGTTGGTTCGTAATGCGTTGCTCTGCCCATTGCTTTGCATACAAAGGGTCATCAAGAAGTCTTTCCTGCTGTAGCCGTTGCACCACTTCCGCAATAATAGTCTCCCCTATTTCCTTCTGCCGTAAACGGCGAGTCATTTCCATAGCGGTTCGTGGCTTTCGTTCTAGATAACGAAGTCCTTCTACATAAGCTCGTTGTCGCTCATCAGCAACAACAATTTCCTCCAAATCGGCTTTCATAAAAGAATTCCCAGTAATCATCCGATATTTAATCATGACGTCTTCGTGTACAGTCATGTTATAAGCTCCGAAATGTATGATATAGCGGTGATCCGATTTCTTCTGACGTTCTACCTTAGTGATTTCTAAAAGTTCTCCATCAGGAAAATCTGCAAGAACTTGTAAGTCCTGCTCATCCGATTCAAAATCCATATCCAGCTGTATTACCATAGTTGCTTGTCACCTCATAGCAATAAAATATCCCCCACAAAGTGTAGCTTAAATTCGATGCGTACTCAGGTACTTTGCGAGGACCCCAAATAAATATTTCTGATGCGTTAAGAAAAGACACCCTGCAACAATGAATCACAGGGCGTCCTATTCCTTAATAAATTCTATTGTTCGATTTCGAGAAGTAGCTTTTCTTCTTCCTCTTGCTCTGCAATGATTTCCGCTTCATTTGGTGCAGCAACAATAGTGGAGAGATTACTTGCTTCACGAATCTTGTTCTCAATGATGAGCGAAATATCTTGATGTTCCTTCAAGAACTGTTTGGCATTCTCACGTCCTTGGCCGAGACGCTCGCCTTCATAGGAATACCATGCACCACTCTTATTCACGATGTCCATTTCAGTACCGATGTCTACAAGACTTCCTTCTCTGGAAATCCCTTCACCATACATGATATCAACATCAGCTTGTTTAAATGGAGGTGCTACCTTATTCTTCACAATCTTGATCTTGGTGCGGTTACCTACAACGTCGTTACCCATTTTGATACTTTCCACACGACGAACATCCAACCGTACGGAAGAGTAGAATTTCAGTGCTCGTCCACCCGGAGTTGTCTCAGGGTTACCGAACATAACACCAATTTTCTCACGAAGCTGGTTAATAAAGATAGCAATTGTATTTGATTTACTAATGGCACCAGAAAGCTTCCGAAGCGCTTGAGACATCAAACGAGCCTGTAGGCCGACGTGTGAATCACCCATATCGCCTTCAATTTCCGCTTTAGGAACCAAAGCAGCTACGGAGTCAACGACAATAATGTCTACTGCGCCACTTCGTACAAGTGCTTCAGCAATCTCAAGTGCCTGTTCACCCGTATCTGGCTGAGATAGTAACAATTCATCAATGTTTACGCCCAAGTTACGTGCATACTTCGGATCGAGCGCATGCTCAGCATCGATAAATGCAGCTTGTCCTCCTTGTTTTTGCACTTCTGCAATAGCATGAAGAGCAACAGTTGTTTTACCGGAGGATTCAGGTCCGTATACTTCAATAATACGTCCCTTTGGAAGTCCGCCTATACCTAACGCAATATCAAGTGCCAAAGATCCGCTAGGTACAACTTCCACTTGCATATGAGTGGATTCTCCCAGTTTCATGATCGAACCTTTACCAAATTGTTTTTCTATTTGACGAAGCGCCATATCAAGCGCTGCACGACGATCTGACAATCAGACCACTTCCTTCACTGTTTATAATAATATAATAACGTGTTTTTGAGGTCTTGCCAAGCTTTTTTTCGAACATACATTCGTTTTTTTTGTCTCAAGCGTTAATTATCCCTTTTATTGTAAGCCTCCTTCCGGATATAGAAGTTAACTGATTTCTCTACTTCACCGGACATCAACGACTTATGATCATAACCAAAAACATTGATCAAAATCTCTGCAAATATACAAAAAACCGCAGCAAAGAAATCTCAGTGCCACGGTTCTTCCGTATGTTCCAATTATAACTGGGCTAATCTCCCATTACAAGTCTGAACCCTCAAGTGGTGTCTCCACCTTGCGTTCCTCAAGTCTACGCCATAGTCGATACAGTAGAGCTTTAACAGTACGCAGTCGTATATTCTCACGTGTCCCTTTAAGATTAAGCTCATATACCTCTGTCTTACGCCCGCGTTCAGCTAAACCAATAAATACAAGTCCGACTGGTTTACGTTCAGAATAGCCTGGTCCTGCTACGCCTGTTACAGATAAACCGAAATCACTGTCCGCAATCATTCTCACCTGATCGGCCAACACCTCGGCAACTTCACGACTTACCGCCCCTGGAGCATCAGGCCCCTCCAAATAAGCACTTGGCACATTCAGAAGTTTTTTCTTTAGATCGTTCGAGTAACAGACGATTCCTCCCGCAAACATCGAAGCGCTACCTGGTATGTTGGTTATACTCTCCATCAGCAAGCCTCCGGTACAGCTCTCCGCCGCACTTAAAGTCAGACCTGCATCCGCCATCCAATCTACAATTAGCTGTTCTAGTGGTACATCAATATTCGCATATAAATGCTCTGGCAAAATCTCTTTGATCTGCTTCTCCAGAATCTCCAGCTTCTTGAAAGCTTCATGCTCGGAAGGCGCCTTTGTCGAAATACGAACGGTTACTTCTCCCTCTTTTGCATATGGAGCTATGGTTGGGTCTGTCTGGCTGTGAATCAGATCTATGAGCTTATCCTCAAGCAGTGATTCTCCGATACCTGCAAATTTTAGCATTTTAGAATAAAGTGGCATTTCTGACGTCAGAGCATGCTGCTGAAGCCAAGGTACTGCTTTATCTACGAACATTGGTTTCATCTCGCGAGGCGGACCAGGAAGCACAATATAATATTTCTTTTCATGCTCAAAAGCAATACCCACAGCAAGACCAATCTCATTTGGCAAAGGTGTGGTTCCTTCAATTATAAGTGCCTGTTTACGATTATTCTCTGTCATTACAATCTTACGATCATCAAAGAAACGTTGTACATGATCCATTGCCAAACGATCTATATGGAGTGTTCGACCTAAAGAAGCAGCCAATGCATCTTTTGTAAGATCATCTTCTGTCGGACCAATACCACCTGTAAAAATGATAACATCAGCTCTGTTTTGAGCGATTTCAATAGCTTGCTGCAAGCGACTGCTGTTATCGCCAACTACGGTTTGAAAATATACATCAATCCCAATAGCAGCTAACTCTATAGATAGAAACTGGGCATTACTATTCACGATTTGACCGAGCAAAAGCTCCGTGCCTACTGCAATAATCTCCGCTTTCATCCCTGGCTTTCGCCTCCTAGTTATAATGTAGACACACTGCCTTTAGGGTTTAAAAAAGGTAATAGGTACTTTACCTATTACCTCTCCTATATGTAGCTACCTAAAATGCTTAAGCATTATGCAGCTGTAGCAGCTCTTTATTCTTCACAAAATAATCAATTCCAGAGTAAATAGTGATCAAAGCTGCAGCCCAAATGGCAATATCGTCTACAGGAATGCTGACGAATTGAAATGGAAAATTGTTCAACAACAGCAGTGAGATCGCTACAATTTGTACAACCGTCTTTATCTTGCCCCATTTGCTGGCGGCAACCACTTTCCCCTCTAACAATGCGATCTGGCGAAGCCCGGTTACTGCAAACTCACGACTTATGATAACAATTGCAATCCATGAATCACATCTGCCCAGTTCGACAAGTGAAATCAGAACAGCGGAAACTAACAGCTTGTCCGCTAACGGATCAAGGAGCTTACCGAGGTTGGTCACCATATTATATTTCCTAGCTATGTAGCCGTCTATTCCATCTGTGCTGGCTGCAAGCAAAAAGATTACAGCGGCTACCAAATGATTAACAGATAGCTGGAAAGAGCCCCAATGTATTGGTTCTGGGTAAAAGCTAAAATCCACCAGTAAGAAAAACATCATAATCGGGATCAGGCAAATACGTGCTAGCGTGATGCGGTTGGGCAAATTCACTGAAGTTCCTCCCCTAAATCGTTCATACAAATGACCTGAGTCAGGCTCATCTATTTCTACTTAAGCAAGTATATTATAGCTATAAATAGGTGTCAAAAAAAATACAAAGCACCCCGCATCATGGTGCTGATAAGCACTGCGGGGTACAAAATTCTATTTTAAGTTGTTGAACTGCAGGTCCAGCGGCAAATCAGCTTTACGCAAAATCTGGATAATTTGCTGTAAATCATCGCGACTCTTACCGGTTACGCGGATCTGATCTCCTTGAATCTGGCTCTTCACCTTCAATTTCGAATCACGAATCAGGATGTTAATTTTTTTTGCGTTCTCCTGATCTATCCCTTGCTTAAGACCTAAGCGCTGACGAACACTTCCCAGGGAAGCAGGCTCTACTTTGCCGAAATCCAAGTTCTTCAGCGTGATACCTCTCTTCACCATCTTCGATTGTAAAATATCAATAACAGCATTTAACTTATATTCGTCCTCAGAGGCGATAATAAGTGCGTCTTTCTCAAGCTTCAGACTGCTTTTACTGTTCTTAAAGTCAAATCGGTTATCAATTTCTTTCTCTGTTTGGTGGATCGCATTAGTTAATTCCTGCATATCCATTTTAGATACGATATCAAATGAACTTTCTGAACTCATAACTCCACGTCCTTTGTACATTTTAGTCTGCTACTATTATAAAAGAATGATACCCTTAAGTCTAATTTTGGATAATATGTACCCCACCCGACACAGAAAACAGCCCCACAGAGTGGAGCTTTTCCTTCGAAATGAGTTCTGTTCAATGGTAGAAATACGTCTCCACAGGGAGTATCCCCTCGGAGACGCTCATTTCTAAGTTTTCTATCTGCTTCGGAGCGGGCTTCGAAACATATCCAGAATTCCAAGCACAATATGTGCAATACCGAAACCGAGAATTCCATAGCCCCAAGCACTTGGCGTCATATAGTATCCGATGAGACTGACAACAACCCCAAGTCCAGCTACAATCCAGCTAACGATCATAAGAATGTCACCTCACTTTGGCTAAGAACTGGAAACAATCTTATGTTCCCCACATAGCCAAAGTCTATGCATCGTATTTCTTATTGGCCTGTTTCATTAGTCTGGTCAGAAGTATCAGTGGTACCTTCATTCTGGCTCGTTTGACTTCCAGTACCATCATCCAGATTAATTAACAGACGAGATGAGGTCTTTTCATCTGTAATTACTTGTCCATTGACAGTAATCTCGGTAGCTGGTGAATATCCAGATTTAATATACATTCCTTCACTTCCGAGAACAAAGCTCATATGATCTCCTGCCGCTGTGTTACCAAATGAGAGCTTCTCACCTTTAGAGTTCTCACCTTTATACACCTCGAGCCAGCTTACTCCAGTAGCTGAAATTTCAACCTTCACTTCACTTCCAGCCGGAGCTGAAACCTTGAACTTGGTAGTTTTCCCTGACTTCCCATCCGGTGTAACTGTAATGGATTGCGGGGAAGGCGTAGGTGTTGGCGTAGGCTCTGCCGTAGGTTCAGTTGTTGCTTCTGTACCAGCTGAAGCCGTTGGCGCTACAACACCTCCTCCTGAAGCCGGTGGAGATGTCTGTGCTGTCGTAGGATCCTGCTGTTCATTCGTCAGATTCGTCTGATCAATTTGAGCGGGGTCCGGCTTGTTCAAACTGGAAGCATAAATGTAAATCACAACAATAATCAATATTGGAAATGTCCACATTAGCACTGTTGGCAGCCATTTTGCATTCCGTTCGGTTTCTGGTCTACGGCTGCGTTTTTGAATCACCGTTTCCATAGCTGTGTCTTCAGGAGGGGCAGGTACATTCCCATGCTCCTCTAGCAGCTCGTCTGGGCTCATACCTACTGCCTCTGCGTATGTTTTGATAAACGCCCTAACATAAAAACTTCCTGGAAGCACCTTATAGTCTCCAGACTCGATGGCTTCCAAATACTTTTTGCGAATTTTCGTTACTTCCTGGACATCGTCAAGACTCATCCCTTTTTGCAGACGCGCCTCTTTCAATTGCCGGCCCAGTTCCGACATACCATCACCTCCTGTAAGTTTCAATGAATCATCATTGGTGTTTTATAGATCATCACTGTAGCTCGTCGTGAACGACTCGTACAATATTTCTTCATTTGGATTATTGCGAAGCTCAATAATAATATCAAAATCATCAAAGGTGTACTCAGATTCCCGCACAAAAATATCTGGATGCTCGATCACTTTCGTACTAGGCATACTCATAACATTTTGTAATAAATTATAATGCTTCTCATTAGAGCGGATCGTACTAACAATACCATCAATAATAAATACATTATGTGGGTTCATCTCATCTTCTGCTAATTGACTTCGAACCGTCTGACGTAAAAGTGTCGAAGAGACAAATGTCCACCGCTTCATCGCGCAGACACTGCCGGCAATAATCGATTCAGTCTTTCCTACACGGGGCATACCTCGAAGTCCTATTACCTGATTTCCATCTTTTTTAAACAGCTCCCCGAGAAAATCGACCAAAAGACCGAGCTCATCGCGGGTAAAACGAAACGTCTTTCGATCATCTGAATCCCGTTCAATATATCGCCCATGGCGCACAGCCAGCTTGTCTACGAGTCTTGGAGACCGCAGAGCTGAAACTGTAATATTATCAACTTTCTTGAGCATTTCGCCCATCAGCATTATTTTGTCGTCGTCATTAGTCTCCAGCAACATTCCGCGTGTCTTTCCTTCAACGCCATTAATCGTCAGAATGTTGACTTCTAGCATCCCTAACATTGAAGCGATATCACCAAGCAGACCGGGTCTGTTCTTGTGAATCTTGTACTCCATATACCATTGTTTATATTCCACTTGTACACCTCATAGATTCCTTTTCCCTGCACTTTGATATCCATCAAAAAAATGCCGTTCAGACAAAGCGATCTGAAACACGGGTCATGTTAATGATATATAAAATAAAAATGAAAGGCAAGGTCAGTCCTGTAATAATTGCAGAAAAGCTCCCACAAGGGGAGCTTTTCCGCAAGCTTAGGCGTGATTTTTCGCCAATTTGACCATGAGTTTAGCAATCGTCTGCTTTTCTTCATCGTTACCGACGTCCCATAGCTCTTTGATTGCACGGTTTTGAGTGTTTGCTGGATCCACTTTTTCATCGAGGAATTCCCCGATTTCAAAAGCCAGCTTTGAGATTGTGTCTTCACTCATCCCAAGTTTCTCCGCCTGTACAACTCGTTTTCCTAGAAATTTTTTCCAGGTGTCAAAATTTTTGATTACGCTATCGCCTTGTGTCATCTTAAATCCTCCTTCATATTTACGGTCAAACACCTGCATACAGGCTGTAAGCCGTCTTACGTGAGATTTAAAAACAACACTTATAATATGTCTCAGACGCTAAGTTCTTATGCTGGTGTTTTTCTCCAACATAAGCATCAAGTAATCCATCCACCGTTTGGACTAATAATCTGACCCGTGATATACCCGGACTCAGGCAAAGCCAAAAAATAAATCAGTGAGGATATTTCATTAGGAGTAGCCAAACGTCCTGCCGGAATCTCATCCTCCAACATACGGACTTCATCCTCCTGTAAATTGGATAACATGTTCGTATTAACCGCTCCTGGAGCTACCGCGTTAACCGTTACACCAGATGGAGCCAGCTCTTTAGCTAAAGCTTTTGTAAAGGCGTTCACTCCACCTTTGCTAGCCGAATAAGCTACTTCACAAGAAGCTCCAGTGATTCCCCATACGGAAGAAACGTTGATGATACGACCATAACGCTGAGACACCATGTACGGCATAAAGATCTGACTGCACATAAAGGTTCCCTTCAAGTTAATGGACATAATATCATCCCATTCTTCTTCGGTCACATCAGCTAGCATTCCGTAATGCGATTTACCGGCATTATTGACGAGGATATCCGGCTGCATCCCATTACTCTCCAGCTTTTCAGCCATACGTACAATCTGACTACGGTCCTTCATATCCGCGTTTACTGTCATTACCTTTGCTCCAAGGGCCATACAACGCCGAGCGACATCATTCGCAGCCTCATGTGAGTGCTTATAATGAATAACTATATTCATCCCGACAGAAGCAAACCGTTCCGCAATGGCGCCGCCGATCCCTCCGCTGCCCCCTGTAACGAGCACTGTCATTTCCCCTAGTGGTTTGCTGCTCTCTCCCAAAACGCTCACCTAAGGACTCACCACCAATGATACGGCAAGTTGATCCCAGTTTACATGGGCTTGCAGACGCTCATTAACTTCTGCCAAAGTAATTGATTCGTAAATAGGCAGAACTTCAAACAGGTCACCACCGCGGAACTGGTAGCGTGTAAATTCATGTGCAATATTTTCAGGGGAGTTCAACATGCGCAAATATCCGCCTATTTTCTTTTTCCGTGCCCGCTCGAAATCCTTCTCCGCAAAGCCAGTTTTTAAGATTAGATCAATTTCTTCTTTTATTCGTTTTAAAAGCAAATCCGGATCCTTCGTATCCCCACCCATTGCAGAAAAAGCATACTGCGGAGAACTATTAAATTCATGTCCAAAGCTGTCCGAGATCAGTTCCTCATCATATAGTTTTTGATACAATGCTGTGCTGCTACCAACCAACAAATCAAGCATTAGCTTGGTTATCAGATCACGTTTTAGAGAAGCTTCACCCGTTAGACCGTCTACTTTTTCCTTGAAACCAAACATGATTTTGGGCATCGATACGGCAAGCTTGCTTTCTAGACGTTTTGTAGCCACTTGTACTGGTTCATCTTCAAAAATACGCTTGATTTCACCTTGCTTGCCGTAGGTTTTACCCTTTTGGTTACTGCGAATCAAGGAGAATACTTTCTCCGGATCCACGCCTCCAACTACAAACAACAGCATATTGCTTGGATGATAAAAAGCGTTATAACAAGTGTACAGCGTTTCTTTCGTAATAGTACTAATCGATTCTATCGTACCTGCAATGTCAATCCGTACCGGATGCTTTGAATACATCGCTTCAATAAGGCCAAAATACACACGCCAGTCCGGGTTATCAGCATACATATTGATTTCTTGACCAATAATTCCCTTTTCCTTTTCTACATTCTCATCTGTAAAATAAGGTCGTTGAACAAAATCAACGAGCGTACTAAGATTGGTCTCTATATTCTCAGTTGCTGAGAAAAGATAAACTGTCTGATCAAAGCTTGTAAAGGCATTAGCCGAGGCTCCGTTTGAAGCAAAGGTAGCAAAAATATCGCCTTCTGGCTCTTCGAACATCTTGTGCTCTAAAAAGTGAGCGATACCATCAGGAACAGTGGTCTCTTCTCCGCCTGCGACATGAAAGTGGTTGTCAACAGAACCGTACTTAGTAGCAAATGTAGCATAGGTTTTTTTGAATGTTGGTTTCGGCAGCACGTATACCTGAAGTCCGTTATCCATGACCTCATGATAAATGGTCTCTTGTAGTCTGTCGTAATGAATTTGTTCCATCGTTATTCCTCCTTTCCTGTCAAGAAATAAATCGTATCCAGTTGAAAGGTTTCGGCGGCGGCTTTTACGTCTTCTGCGCCGATTTGTTCCACCTGCTGTAATAGCTGATCCGCTGTTCGATCTTTTCCTGACAACTGGCGGTTGAAGTCGTAAGAGATCATTTCAAAAGCTGAATCCGGGATCTCAGAAAGCTGATTGCGGATCATAGCTTTGGTCTGGCTAAGCTCCAGATCACTGATATTGCCAGCTTTTATTTCTTCCAATTGCTTCTCTATAATGTCCACGGCTTTGCCGTAATTTTGCGTTTCGATACCGGATTGAATCGTTCCAATGCCCTTATGTCCGTCGTAACGAGACGAAGCATAGTAAGCAAGACTTGCCTTCTCACGTACATTAACGAAAAGTTTAGAGTGTGGATACCCTCCTAATATACCGTTGTACATAAGCGCGGAGGCGTAGGAATCATCCTTATAAGTAATCGAGGTGCGTAGTCCCAGGTTCAGCTTGCCCTGACTGACATCCAGCTTCTCTTCTACTGTCCGTACCTCATTAACCGATACAGGGACGAACTTAGAGCTATATAAGCCCACCTCGGACTGAATCCGACCGAAATGACGCTGTACAAGTTTTTCAACTTCGTCAACTGTTGTGTCTCCCACTACATAGAGATCAAGGATGGCTTCATCCAGCCATGAATTGTAGGATTCATACAAACTTTTCGGAGTGATTCGATCCAGATCCGCTCTTTGCCCCAGAGGGTGAAGACGGTATGGCTCGTTGCGGCACATTTCCTCAATACAACGTTCAGCAGCGTAACGTATCTTGTCATTTACGATGGACTCCAGCTTTTTGCGAACGGTTTCACGCTCCGTTGCAACATACGAAGGTCGGAAGCTTCCGTCTTCAACTAAAGGACGAGTCAGTACTTCTCCTAAGAAAGCGAAGGATTGTTCAAGTAAGTTCTCCTGGTTTTGCACGAAAGAGTCGTTAATGGTATCCATACGGAACTGAACGATTTGGTAATCGCCTCTTTTATAAATATCAAACCCAAATCCAGCGCCATACAGTTCCTCCAAACGCTCGCGGAATTGCGTGGTCTCCGGGTAAGTCGCGGTACCTCTGCGAAGCACGAATGGAGCTAGTGCAGTAGAGGTCACTGTATTCTCGTCAAGAGGAATACCCGCATAAAGTGAGATCGCGTAGGTCTTGAACGCCTTGGTTGGCATAACGTGAATACGCAAGCCTCCAACGGTGCCATGCTGAAATACATTATTAGTCAAGTCCAAAACTCCTTTACGGCGTGGATAGTTGCTCATTATCATGTTTATGAATTATTAACCATTCTAAACCATTCCAAAGTAAGGAAGCAACCGGAAGCCTCTTCCCGGTTGCTCTCTGAAGTTTCTATCCTTCTTTTCTACATACAGAAAATATGCTGACCAATCGTCTTGACCTGAGGACGGGTCCAAATCCATTTAGAGGTCGCTGTTTTAGGATTGAAGTAATACAAACATCCTCCGGAAGGGTCCCAACCATTAAGCGCTTGTTGCACTGCCTTGCGTGCTTGTTCATTTGGCTCCAGATAGATTTGTCCATCGGCTACAGCTGTAAAAGCTCCCGGTTGAAAAATAACTCCCGACGGCGAATTGGGAAAACTAGGTGATTTCACACGGTTTAAAATAACCGCGGCTACAGCAACCTGACCTTCGAAAGGCTCACCTCTTGCTTCTCCATACACGGCATTGGCCATGATCTTGAGATCATTCTCCGATAAGCCCATCGTATTACCTGAAGACAATCCTGGAGAATTCGTTTTATTGGACGTATTTGTTTTATTACCAGTGTTATTCTGTGCTGTCTTATTTCCCGTTCCTGAAGAAGGTTCAGTCGGCTTCCAATTCTTCGTTGCGTTATACAACTTCAGCTTAGTTTTGGCTCCTACAATGCCGTCAGACTTCATTCCGAATTTCCATTGAAACCAGGTTACTGCATTCTTCGTTTTTGGCCCAAAATGACTGTCTATTTTTCCGGCATAATAACCTAAATGCTTTAAACGTCCCTGCAATTCATAGACATCCTGACCTGTTGAACCAAGTTTAATGGGTGTTGTACTGAAAGCCGGCAAGGCTTCTTCGTCAGGATTATTTAACTCGTGGACAAATGACGCAGCAGCACTTTGCTTGGTCTGAACAATGCCATTTCCCTTGAAAAACGTTCCTGCAAACGGCGCGGCTGCAAGTGCAAGAGTTAAAGCAGCAAATATCCACATCTTTTGTTTCTTCATAGGGTTCGCTCTACCTTTCTTTTGTAAGTTCTGCATGGATGGCTAAAGTTATTATGACGACTGTCAGTGCATCCTATGCATTACTAAAAAAGAAGAAATAGCTTTTCATTGTAATCGAGAATTATTATCAACTATAATCAAAATAAGAAAAAAAATGAAGTTTAATATGAATCGTGAATTTAAAGAACCACATTTTACTGTGGAACCACGCATTAAAAGAAATTATAGATATACGTCATACTTCTCAACAATTTAGTGATATGAACTCACAATAGTCCAAGTAACAGGTTCGCACTTTTAGGGAAAAACTCCCTGAAAATAGTGGATATTCTCTGATAATGAATGGAATCAGGGAATTCCTCCCTAAAAATAAGGCCAATTCCTTTATTTCTTACCAAACCAGATGAATTATAGGGAGCTTTTCCCTAATTGTAAGTCTGAGAACCAATAATCTCAGAATTTCAGGGAGAAATTCCCTAATTATTTTAATGAAGCTTCACTAAAGCCATTATTTAAAGTGTCATTTACACTTCTTCAGCATGAGTAAGGGGTCGACTCCAAGTAGTATGAACTACTTGGAGTCGACCCCCTTTTACTGTCTATTAAAGGCTCAAACTGACTTGTCCAGCTTAAGAACTGATCTTGTTATGCTGATACTGCTCTAGTGATACAAGCACCTCACGCGGCTTGCTGCCCTCGTAAGGCCCTATTACCCCACGAGCCTCCATAGAGTCAATCAAACGGGCTGCACGGGTGTAACCAACCCTCATCCGGCGCTGTAGTAGCGAGACTGAAGCTTGCTTCGCTTCAAGCACGATCGTTACGGCCTGCTCATATAATTCATCCTGTGGCTCCTGGTCTTCAGCAATTGTGTCATCAACCTCTGGAACAATGGACTCGTCATATTCTGCTTCACCTTGACTGCTGACATATTGAACGATTGTCTCAACCTCTTGATCGCTCATAAAGGCACCCTGCACACGAATCGGTTTAGAAGCCCCCATCGGTAAGAACAGCATGTCTCCCCGACCTAACAGCTTCTCCGCACCTGGCATATCCAGAATGGTACGCGAGTCTACATTGGACGATACACCAAAAGCGATACGAGATGGAATATTAGCTTTAATCAGACCTGTAATGACATCAACAGAAGGACGCTGAGTAGCGATGATTAGATGAATACCTGCTGCACGCGCCATCTGTGCGAGTCGACAGATAGCATCCTCTACATCGTTAGCGGCAACCATCATCAAATCCGCAAGCTCGTCCACAATAACAACAATATACGGAAGTATCGCAGCTGGATTCTCTGCCATCAGCTTATTATAACCTTCCATGTTACGCGTTCCTGATTTGGAGAAGAGTTCATACCTTTTCTCCATTTCCACAACGATCTTCTTCAAAGCTAAACTCGCCCGCTTCGGATCAGTAACTACTGGAGCCAAAAGATGGGGAATCCCATTATAGACATTCAGCTCTACCATCTTCGGATCTACCATCAGGAATTTGACTTCATTGGGTTTAGCTTTATATAAAATACTCGTTATAATCCCATTAATACAAACCGATTTACCCGAACCCGTTGCACCAGCTACCAATAGATGGGGCATCTTCGCTAAGTTCCCGATAATCGTCTGACCTGAAATATCACGTCCAAAAGCAATAGATAGTCTGGATTCAGCTTCCTGAAAAATCTGTGTTTCCATAACTTCACGCATAGTTACAACAGACACTTCGGAATTCGGTACCTCTATCCCAATGGCTGATTTACCTGGAATTGGCGCCTCCATACGAATATCTTTGGCTGCAAGAGCAAGTGCAATGTCATCCGTAAGATTAACAATGCGACTAACCTTGACACCAATATCCGGCTGAATCTCATACCGTGTAACTGCTGGACCTCTAACTACTTCAAGAACCTTTGCCCGAACACCAAAGCTCTCAAGTGTAGCTTCTAGCTTACGGGCAGTCTGCATATAATCATTCTGATCCCCCGCTTTACCACTGTTGTTAGGTTTGGCTAGAAGACGGAAAGATGGCAGCTTATAAGGCTTGGGTGGAGGCGGTGCCGGTGGAGCAGGAATGATCTCCCCTTCAGGAGTTGCAGTTAACAATCCATCCAAGTCTATGTTCACATTTTCCTCAGGCTCATCTGAAGGTGGTTGATTAACTGCATTAACCCCAGTAACAGGAGCTTTGCCGGTAACACCACGAGCCGCAGGAGAAAATTCACTCCATTCCTCCCGATCTTCTTCATTCAGCCCTTCTGAGCGGATATGCTCAAAAAAGTCTCGGATAATTGGAGTCACAGGTTCCATATCCATATCAGCATCATCAAAATCATGATGGATATCTTCAAGTGGCGTCACACGACTATTTGCTGAAAGCCCCGAAATGATCAGACCCTGCGAAGCACTTGTTACAATCGGCCCCTGATCATCCTCAGGATCTACATCTACCTCTGGATGTGTTGATCTTGAGAACCAGCCCGATATTTTTTTCAATAGGACAGGTTGTTTGCGATTAGGCAAATAACGATCATCCTCTTCCTCTTCGTCATCCTCTTCATAGACAGGCTGCTTCACTGCCCGTGTCTTAGCGGGTGCCGCTGCTTTGGAAGGTCTCGCTGCTACTGGGACAGCCTTCGGACGGTTTGCCGCATGAAGACGAATCCCTTCCACAAACTTAACGGTACGCACTCGCAAAAGAGTAATAATCTCCACATAAGAGAGATTTGTAATTAACATAAAACTGATGGCAAGCATGACGATCATTAGCAGCTTAGCTCCCAGACTACCAAAGAGCCACAGGAGTGCAGCATACTCCAAACCGCCGATATATCCACCGCTAATATCCTTACCCAGCATGTAAACATTACTATTGTTAACACCGGGCGAAAGAGATCCCGAAAGATCATTATGTATTTGTGTCATCACGTTGCCAGGATGAAGCAGTGACAACGGGCCAAGCTTCTGCTCCATTGCAGATATCGTGCTCATAAGGCACATGGATAGCAGAAGCAGAAGCACGCCTGTATGCCTACTGTTCCAAGATGAAGGCCATCTTCGGTGGATCATAACCATAAGACCGTAAAAAATACCGACAAGCGGCAACACAAAATAAAATCTCCCTAATAAATAACCCGCCATACTTGAAAGTGATCGCCCTACCGCCGCTTCACCGGACAGAGCAATAACGGATATCGTTATTAGTAAAATTCCATAAATTTCATATTTTAAAACGCTGCCGAGCAGCGCTTTTTTCTTTTTCTTTTTTCGTTTAGCCACGCCAGCCACCCCCGGAACAACATTATACCATATAATGGCGTGGCGTACCTATGTTCTCTTTTGTCAGAAAATGAATCTTTATGTTAACGTAATTATCGCTCCAGGAGAGAACGATGGATCCAAATAACGCTCCAAAGGACAATCCAGCAATCTTACTATGCGAGCGCGTCCTTCCTCCATTGGCTCAACCTGCATTAGCATCCCTTGAACACTAACTTCTCGCGTTGTAGCGTAATTATTAAATGCCCCTTCCCACACCTGTTCCATCGACATTATCGTATAAAGTGTCATTGCGTAAGCCCTCCCGAAATTGCTGCAGTAGGCGCTGCAGAGAAATCTCCACCAATCATGCGGTTAAGATGTGCTAAGGCCGCTCCGATCCCGCCTACCTCATCCATGAGCCCATATTTAACGGCATCGAGTCCCCCAACGGCGGTTCCAATGTCACGATTGAGCTCACCCGTCTTAAACATCAAGTCACGGAACTGATCCTCAGAAATCCGAGAATGAGAAGTGACGAATTTTACTACCCTCTCCTGCATTTTCTCCATATATTCGAACGTTTGTGGCACACCGATTACCAAACCATTCATACGAATCGGATGAATCGTCATCGTTGCACTTTCCGCAATAATCGAATACGTAGAGGATACAGCGATTGGAACGCCAATACTATGTCCTCCTCCAATGACAACTGTTACTGTCGGTTTAGAGAGAGAAGAAATCATTTCGGCAATCGCTAGACCAGCTTCGACATCTCCACCTACAGTATTTAAAATAATAAGCAGACCTTTAATATTCTTATTTTGTTCAGCTGCCACCAGCTGCGGAATGATATGCTCATATTTTGTTGTTTTGTTCTGAGGAGGCATAACAATATGACCCTCAATTTGACCAATAATCGTTATGCAAAAGATATCCGGTTCACCGCTAGGAACCGCTGTTTGTCCAAGCTCTTTTATTGCACCCATTGTATTGGGCGGCATATTCTCATTTGTGCTCGGATTTCCCTCTTGTGGTATAACTTCCTCATTCTTTGCTCCATTTGATCCATCCATGTAGTTCATCTTCGCAGCTCTCCCTTTTCTTATGCAGCTCTGGTCTGCTATAGCCTTACTAACTTTCATTAGTATGACATTTCAGGGCCCCGCATTATGCAACCCTCTCCTTATGATGTGAATATAAACAATACAAAAACCCCTTTTCCCGTAGAAACCGTCCAATATTTCCGGGGAAAAGGGGCCAATGCCCTAGCTATATATTTATTTAAGGAGAATTCTCCTTACACTTCCATGATAATTGGCAAAATCATCGGTCTACGACGCGTTTGCTCATACAAGAAACGACCGAGCGAATCTTTTACGCTTGTTTTAAGCGAAGCCCACTCATTTACTTTCTCACTCATCAGGCGTTGCAATGTACTGGAAACAATTCGGTTCGCTTCGTCGAGCAGTCCTTCGGACTCACGAACATAAACGAAACCACGGGAAATGATGTCAGGTCCGGAGACAATCGCACCATTTTGTTTGCTAAGTGTAACCACGACAACCAAAATACCATCCTGAGACAGCAGTTTACGGTCACGCAATACAATATTACCTACATCACCTACACCCAGACCGTCAATCAATACGTTACCAGCCGTTACTTTACCAGCTTTACGAGCGGCACCGCCTTGAATTTCCACAATCTCACCGATTTCAGTAATGAAAATGTTCTGAGAATCTACGCCAACAGATTCTGCCAAAAGGGCATGTTTGCGCTGCATACGATATTCACCGTGAATTGGAATGAAATATTTCGGTTTCATCAGGTTGAGCATAAGTTTAAGCTCTTCCTGGCTACCGTGACCGGATACGTGAACGCCGGAATTGGAACCGCTATAAATAACGTTAGCGCCAAGACGGAACAATTCATCAATGGTACGGCCTACATATTTCTCGTTACCTGGTACCGGTGTTGCCGCAATGATAACAGTATCACCAGGCAAGATATCTACTTTACGATGACTGGAACGTGCCATACGGGTCAATGCGGACATTGGCTCGCCTTGGCTGCCTGTGCAAAGAACAACGACACGGTTCGCTGCCATTCTGTTCATTTCTTCAGGCTCAATCAGCATACCATCTGGTACGTTCAAATATCCAAGCTCAGAAGCGATGGATACAACGTTTACCATACTACGGCCAATTACTGTAATCTTACGGCCTGTGGATTCTGCTGCATTAACCACTTGTTGAATACGGTGCACGTTGGAAGCAAAAGTTGCTACAACGACACGTTGTTCAGCCTTGCGGAAAATGTCTTCCAGAACGATACCGACATTCTTCTCAGATGGGGTAAAGCCTGGTTTCTCAGCATTCGTACTATCCGACAAAAGCGCAAGTACACCCTTTTGACCAATTTCAGCCATACGATGCAGATTTGCAAATTGACCGTTGACTGGAGTGTGGTCAAATTTGAAATCTCCCGTATGAACTACGTTACCTTCCGGTGTTTCTATGCACACACCGACGGAATCCGGAATACTGTGGTTTGTTCTGAAGAACGTAACTTTGAGCGAGCTTCCAAGTTGAATTTCTGAATCTTCATTGATCAAAATTCGTTTGGTGTCACCCAGCAAGTTTGCTTCCTTCAATTTGTTCTCTACAAGGCCTAATGTAAGTCTTGTTCCATAAACCGGAACATTCAAGTTCTTCAGGACATATGGGAGACCACCGATGTGATCCTCGTGTCCGTGGGTAAGCACAATCCCTCTTACCTTGTCACGGTTCTCTGTCAAATAAGAGATATCAGGAATTACAATATCAATACCGAGCATATCTTCTTCCGGGAACTTCAGTCCCGAATCCACGACTACTATGTCAGCTCCATATTGAATGACATACATGTTTTTCCCGATTTCTCCGACTCCGCCCAATGCGAAAATCATCAATTTATCGTTGTTGTTTTTTTTGGACAAATGAATCTAACCCTCCTATGATGTTGGACGTCATACTTTTATTGGTAAATATTGAACTTCGATTATTTCAGCGGCGCTGAACACATTCTTCAAACAGCTGATAGCTTCCTTAATTAACAAGGATATTCCTGATATCTGTAAAATGCGCAATGCGAAAGCTCCCGATTCCGGGCAGTAAAGTTCATATTGAAGCGGACAAATGCCGTCAAAATTCACCGTCGCGCCCCTCGCGCGAAGACATGTCAATCATTTACACAGACTCATCTTGGGACCTATCCTGTCTCACAATGTATACCATTGACGGAAGATTACCGCATATTTAATTTTAACCGCACCCAGTCACTTAAGATCATTATACATGATTTTTTTGGCAAAAGACAAGTCACCCTGTCGCGTATCCAAATTCTTTCCTTAAATGTGACCCAATATTTCAGCAAAATATTATAAAAATAAAAACCGGCTCTCCAAAGGAGAAGCCGGTATAAATACTAAAATATCACTGATCAGCACTTATTGAAATAATGCCTCAATAAAAGCCGCTTCAGCTTCTGTAGGTGAAATAAGCGGCAATCTGACGCCTCCAACAGACAGTCCCTTCAGACCTAAAGCATATTTAACCGCAGAAGGATTCGGTAGAGGTTGAGGACATTCGAACAATCCTTTGAAAATTGGGAACAAATGCCGATGAATCTCTCCTGCTCGTTGAACGTTTCCTGAGGTGTATGCGTAGATCATTTCTGACATCTGTGCACCAACGACGTGACTAGCTACACTGATAATTCCGTATCCTCCAACAGCTAGACTAGCTAATCCTGCTGAATCATCACCAGTATATACGCGAAAGTCATCCGAACACGAAGAAGCAATAAGTGTAATTTGATCGACAGATGCACATTCTTTTGTCGCAACAATATTCGGAATTTCAGCAAGTCGTAGGGTTGTGTCTACGCTCATACTTACACCCGTGCGACCTGGAACGTTATACAACATGACTGGCAATGAAGTCTCCGAAGCAATTGCGGAAAAATGCTGATAAAGCCCTTCCTGATTAGGCTTATTATAATAAGGGACGACCAATAGCACGCCATCCACACCAATTTTCTCAGCTTCCTTCGTGAGGTGAATCGAATGTTTCGTATTATTGCTACCTGTCCCAGCGATGATTTTGCAGCGACCATTCGCCTTCTCAAGTACAAAAGAAAACAGCTGCAATTTCTCCTCATCACTTAACGTTGGAGATTCTCCGGTCGTGCCGCAGACAACCAACGCCTCTGTTTTCTGTTCCTCAATTAAATAATCGACAAGCTCTGAAGTTACATCCCAGTTGATTTCTCCATCCCCGTCAAAGGGGGTTACCATGGCTGTTATTAATCTTCCGAAATCCACTTTGAATTCCTCCTTGTCAGCGGTGCAATTCAAACATAGCATGCAGCGAACGCAGGGACTGCACCATGTCCTCTTTCTTCACCAGCACCCAAATCGTTGTATTCGAATCTGCGGATTGGAGAATCTGAATATTTTGTGAGCTAAGTGCCTCAACAATGCGAGCCATAATACCAGGCACACCGTTAATTCCGCCCCCGATAACGGAGACTTTTGCGCAACCTGATAAGCTCTTAGGACGCAAACCCAATTGCTGGAGTACCGAGATGGCCTTTTCTGATTTATCATCGAACACAGTATAAAGTGCTTCCGTAGGTGTTACATTAATAAAATCAACGCTTATTCCGTTGTCGGCCATACTTTTAAAAATTTGCAGTTGAACGCCCGTACCATTCCCGTCTGGACACTCTACAGAAATTTGGGTAACGTTGCTAACATAAGCAATCCCTGTCACGAAGCGATCTACAATGCCACCAGACTGGATGTCGTTGAATCCTTCTGGATTCGTAACCAGTGTACCTTCAGCCTCTGAAAAGGTTGAACGAACTCGCACTGGAATTTGTGCCTGCATAGCAATCTCAACCGCACGTGGATGGATTACTTTTGCTCCTTGATGAGCCATGTTACAAATTTCTGTATAACTAACATACGTTAGCGGTTTTGCATCTTCAACGATCCGCGGATCTGCTGTAAGAATCCCGTTCACATCTGTATAGATATCAACCATATCTGCATGAAGAGCAGCACCCAAAGCAGTAGCAGAGGTATCACTTCCTCCACGTCCCAAAGTCGTCAAGTCACCAGCTTCAGTCTGTCCTTGGAACCCCGTCACTATAACCACTTTGTCTTCACGCAGTTCGCGGAGAATTCGTTCAGGACGCACATCTAGGATTCTTGCATTGCCATAGTTACTATCTGTCATAAACCCAGCCTGAGCTCCCGTTAATACGGTTGAAGCAATCCCTTCATTCTCCAGCAGTCCACAAAGTGTAGTCGCAGAGATAATCTCACCACAGCACATCAAGAGATCCTTCTCACGCTCAGGTAATGCATCTCCATTCTGCACAGCCCAATCCAGTAGAGTGTCTGTTGCATAAGGTTCTCCGCGTCGGCCCATAGCCGAAACTACGATGACCAAACTATAACCGCTTGCGAGCTCCCGTTTGACGTTACGAATTACGTGCTCTCTAGCTTGTGGTGTTGAAAGTGATGTTCCTCCGAATTTTTGTACCAGAATACCCATGTATAATTCCTCCATTATTGTTAAAGCAAACACACTAATCATTCGTAAACAGAACTAATATCGTTTCTAAACGAGAAATTCCATTACAGTACGTAAGCTTATTTCTTAAGTAAAGTTCTAATATTTTGAAAAATGGTTGTACCGCCCTCTAAATGAGGACGGTAGCAGTAGTGCTTATATTGTTTTGGTAGCAATGATCTCAGCAATGGGTATGGCAGATCTTGGCTTTGAGCGTTAACGGCCGTGTCTCTTGATTAAGAGGTAACTCTGACCACGGCGGCATGTAACTTCTCATTGCTCATTTGGTACATCTCCCCTTTTATTGACCGCAACTAATTCTACCGATTCCGCCCTAATCTAGACAGAGTGAAACTTTTCAACAATCATCGGCTGTAGTTGTTTACCTTGCAAAGCGGCATAGCAAGCTTCTGGGATAAGATCCATACGCGCTACTAACGAGTTAGGTTTGCCCTCAGGGTTATCCTGTCCGAATGGCACAAAATAAATATGTTTGGCCACTAGAAGCTTAGCAATATTTGCTGCATTAAGACCTAAGCCATCATTGGTAGATATCGCCAGAACAAGTGGACGTCCATTGCGCATCTGCGATTTTGCAGCCATGAGCACTGGACTATCGGTCATAGCATTTGCTAATTTACTCGTTGTATTTCCAGTGCAAGGTGCTATTGTAAGCACATCCAGCAGCTTGGAAGGACCCAGCGGTTCCGCTTCAACAATTGTAGAAATGATATCATTACCTGTTATATCTTTCAACTGTTTTAGCCAATTTTGCGATGTTCCAAAGCGGGTGTCGGTCCCTAGTACGGATGCTGAAACTATGGGCACTACGTTTGCTCCCCCGTCCACGAAGCGTTGAATTTGCGGCATTACCTCAGCAAACGTGCAGTGAGATCCGGTAATCGCATACCCTACTGTTTTTCCGTGCCAATCCATTTTATTCGTCCCCCTTGATTAAAGCCTCGTCCGATATCGACTGAACCAGCGCATTTGCCATAATAATCCCAGCGCTTTTAGGAGCTACAATGCCAGGGAGTCCAGGTGCCAGCATCGCTTTAATTCCTCTTTTCTCAGCATAACGAAAGTCACATCCACCTGGAGCGGAAGCCAGGTCGACAATTAAGCAATGCGGTGAGATTCGTGAGAGTACTTGTGCGGTGATGATCATACTTGGAATTGTATTAAATATCAGATCAACATCCGGCACATGAAGCAACAGTTCACTGGTCATAAAAGGCTTCCAGCCCATTTCCTCTGCTCGTGCATAATGTTCCTGTTTTCTAACTCCGGCTTTAACACTAGCACCCAGTCCTTGCAAACTTCTTGCCATCGTAAAACCTGTTCTGCCTAAGCCCAGTACCATCGATTTGGAACTGTGAATAGTAAAATCCGTGTTCTGTATGGCCATAACCAGTGCTCCTTCCGCTGTTGGGATGGAGTTATAAATGGCTACATCATCACGATTAAGCAATTCAATTAACTTTAATGAATGCTTAGCGCACATGCTGCGCAAGTAGCTTTTGGCCATACCGCTATACACCAAACAATGGGGTGGCAGAGCAGTAAAATGTTCCTCCAAGAGCATCAAGCGATCAGAAGAAAATAGAGCACTGATATTCCCTTCGTCATCACAACCAACTGTAGGCAACACTAATACATCTGCATTACTAAGCAGCTCTACCGACATCTGTTCTAGGCTAACCCCCGGGCAAGGGGCTTCCCACTTATCGAACCCGGCAGCGCTTACCGTCGCATCCAATTCCACACATTTCCGAATCACTTCAAGCTGTCTCGCGTCCCCGCCCAGGAACACGATCCTGACGCCAGTAAGCATAGGGATGACGCTCCTTTCAACATACACTATCGACTATAGAGCATCTTATGCTGGGCATTCTTAATGGGTGAAAAGCGGAGAAGAATTACTATGCAGGCTTAAATGTGAAACTTATAATTTGTCATATTTGAACAAAAAAAGCTCACAAATCACGCCGATTAGGCATAGATTCGCAAGCTTTTTAATGATTTGTATTATTTTCCAGTGTGACCGAAGCCTCCAGCGCCACGTTCAGTTTCGGATAGAGTATCAACTTCAACCAAATTCACCACTGGTACCGCTTGAAATACCATTTGGGCAATACGCTCATTACGAGCAATCGCAAACGACTCCTGGCCTAGATTGATCAACAACACTTTGATCTCTCCACGATAATCAGCATCAATCGTTCCTGGTGTGTTCAAACAAGTAATCCCATGCTTCAAGGCTAGTCCACTTCTTGGACGAATCTGAGCTTCTAATCCGTCTGGCATAGCTAATGATATGCCAGTTGGAATTAATGCACGTTCTCCAGGTGCAAGAACAACTTCGTTTTCAACAGCGGCATAAAGGTCATACCCGGAAGCCTGTTCTGACATTTTACAAGGAAGATTAACATCCTCGTTTCCAGCTAGTTTATTGATTTGTACGTAATAAGACAAGATCATCTCTCCTAACATTTGCAATAGCTTTATCTGTTGAACCTACCATCGCTAAAGAAAGCGGCTCAGCAAACATATTATCAAGCACACTGTTGATATTGTCCATCGTAACTAACTGAATCTTAGCGATCATATCGTCTAATGTGTTGTGTTTTCCGAGCATAAGTTCATTTTTTCCGATACGATTCATCCGGCTACTAGTACTTTCAAGGCTAAGAATGAGGCTACCTTTAAGCTGCTCCTTGCCTTTTCTCAATTCATCTTCACTGAGGCCCTTAGTAGCGAGTTCGTACATCATTTCTTTAATAAGCTCCATTACATCCTTGGTTTGCTTTGGTGCTGTTCCAGCATAGACCGTGAACAATCCAGAATCCGCTTGAGAACTATGGTATGAATATACAGAATAGGCTAGGCCCCGTTTTTCACGAATCTCTTGGAACATCCGTGAGCTCATCCCACCACCAATGGCATTATTAATAAGCACCATAGCATATTGTAATGGATCGCCAGAACGGACCCCTGGTAAGGAAAGACAAATATGATTCTGTTCTGTTTTCTTGCGGTGGAACAACATTTCCCCATAATAATCCGGTGGAGTCAGCGGCGCAGATGTGCCATGATTAGCAAAAGAACCAAAATGCTTCTCCAGCAGCTCAATCAGTCCATCGCTGATGTTGCCCGCTACACTTATTACCGTATTCTCAATCGTATACTGCTCTTTCATGTAAGCACGAAGATCATCTGGCTTCATCTCCTCTAGCCGTTCCTTTAAGCCAAGGATAGAATACGCAAGCGGATGATCCTTGTAAGCAGCAGCACACATCAAATCATGTACAAGATCGTCTGGTGTGTCCTCGCACATAGAAATTTCTTCAAGGATGACATTCTTTTCTTTCTCCAGCTCTTCAGCATCCATACGTGAACGGAAGAACATATCTGCTAACACATCTACTGCGATAGGCAGATGCTCATCCAGTACTTTTGCATAATAGCAAGTGTATTCCTTAGAGGTAAATGCATTTACATTGCCGCCAATAGCATCGAACTGCTCGGCGATGTCCTTAGCACTATATCGGTCTGTACCTTTAAAAAGCATATGTTCTACAAAATGGGATATCCCGTTGTTTCCAGGGTTTTCATTCCGCGAACCTGTCTTTACCCAGATGCCGAATGAAACGGATCGGCCTGTCGGAATTTTTTCCATTACTACTCGCAATCCATTGGATAATACTATTTTTTCCACTTCAAGTCCTCCTGGCAATAGCCATGTTCTATCTAAATTAATACACGTGCCTATAATCCTACCAGAAATAGATCACTCACTCAACATCAGAGGGGATTAGACGCTCCGCTGAGAGTGTTTGGCTAACTGTACCTAGCTGTAACCCTTTTGCCTTTATCCCGCGTATCATGGCCTTCAGCGCCTTGGAGGATGAGGCAGTCGGATGCATTAGAACAAGTGTACCGGGTTCAGCTTTATTTGTGATTTTGGCAACAATGGATTCAGGAGCAGGATTGCGCCAATCCACTGTATCCACAGTCCAGAGTACGGTCTTTAAGCCCAAACTGCTAGCAATTTCTACTGTCTCTTGATCGAAATCACCTGATGGAGGCGCGAACCATTTATTAGTGACTCCAAGCGATTCCTTTAACAGCTTTTGTGTCTTCTCAATTTCTACGGTAGCCCGCGCTCGACTTAAGGTACTCATATTGGGGTGGGTATACGCGTGATTCTCCATCTCATGACCACGCTTTAGCATTTCTGCAGCAAGCTCCGGATTTTTACTCAACCAGCTTCCATCCAGAAAAAACGTAACTTTCACGTTCTCTTCATCCAGAATATCCAGCATTGGCACAATGTACTGATTTCCCCAAGCCACATTAATCATCAGTGAAACCATCGGTTTCGCCGGATTTCCGCGATATATAGGCTCTGCTCCCAGTTCATTAAGCGATACTTTTGGTTCGATCTGTCGATACACAAACTTAATGGGTTCTTTTGGCGCCAAAAGAGCATTCCGATAGGTACTCTCTACATCAACCTCAAGTCCGTTATAGCCCGGAATGGCTTTCCAGACCCGATCAACCACGGCATCCACTGGAGGCGCATTTAGCTTAGCCGCTGCGGTCTCAATCCTCAGACGAAGATCATTGTTCGCCGCCTTAGGGATATCCTTCCACACTGCAAGCTCATCCTGCGGTTTCAATTGTGCAAGCATGTCCTTGACCGGCCCCTGCGTGCTGCCAATTCCTATCACGATTGCTAAACAAGCAACCACTAATGCCACCTTTTCCGTCTTCATGACGACTTCCTCCCCGATAGAAACGAATTTCAGGTTCGTTCCACACGATTACAAAGACACTTTGTCCCAATCTATGAGACAAGGGAGGAATTTATGTCATGAACAGATACAAGACTAATAGATAGGAATGTTTGCTACAGTTTTCCAGCATCGTTCATATAAAAAAAGAGCCAGAACGTAAATCGCTTCTGTCTCTTTTAATAATGAAATTAGATCCCTTTAGTAAAGGTTATTACTAAGATCAAACTTACGCTTTAGCTCCAGTTTCCGAAGTCAACACTGCTTTACGAGACAGGTTAACCCGGCCTTGTGGATCGATCTCGGTAACTTTAACGGTAATGGTGTCACCAATAGCAACAACATCTTCTACCTTAGCTACACGCTCAGTAGACAATTGGGAAATGTGTACCAATCCGTCTTTGCCCGGAATAAGTTCAACAAATGCACCAAATTTCTCAATACGTCTAACTGTACCCACATAGATTTCTCCGACTTGTACTTCACGCACAAGACCTTCGATAATCGAACGAGCCTTTTGGATCATTTCTTCATCTGAAGAACCGATAAAGACACGGCCATCTTGTTCGATGTCGATTTTCACGCCGGTTTCTTCAATAATTTTATTGATAATCTTACCACCAGCACCGATAACATCACGGATTTTGTCCGGATTGATGTTGATAATAATGATTTTTGGAGCATATTTGGACAGATTAGGTCTTGGCGCAGAGATCGCTTCATTCATTTTGTCCAAGATGAACAGACGGCCTTCTTTAGCCTGCTGAAGTGCATCTTGAAGAATGTTGCGGTCGATACCGGCAATCTTAATGTCCATTTGAATAGCTGTAACACCTTCTGCTGTACCAGCTACCTTGAAGTCCATATCTCCGAGATGATCTTCCATACCTTGAATATCCGTCAGGATGGAGACATGATCTCCGTCTTTGATCAGACCCATTGCTACTCCGGCTACTGGTGCTTTGATTGGCACACCAGCGTCCATCATAGCCAGAATGCTGGCACAGATACTTGCCTGGGAGGTAGAACCGTTAGATTCAATCGCTTCTGATACTAGACGAATCGTGTACGGGAATTCAGTTTCACTAGGAATTACCTTGGATAATGCACGTTCTCCAAGTGCTCCGTGACCGATTTCACGACGTCCTGGTGCTCTAAGCGGACGAGCTTCCCCTACGCTGAACGGCGGGAAGTTGTAATGGTGCATGAAACGTTTCGTTTCAGTAGGATCGATTCCGTCGAGGATTTGTACATCACCTAGAGCTCCAAGGGTACAAACGCTAAGGATTTGTGTTTGTCCACGTGTGAACAGACCGGAACCGTGTGTACGCGGCAACAGGCTTGTATCACATTCAATCGGACGGATTTCATCAAGTTTACGTCCATCTGGACGAACCTTATCATGCGTGATTAGACGTCTTACTTCATCCTTCACGATATCATGTAGGACTTCTTTAACATCTTTCAGAAGCTCCGGTGCTTCTATGTACTTCTCTACGAAATACGCAACCGCTTCATCATTAACGACATCAATCGCTTCCTGACGAGCATGTTTTTCAGCAATTTTAACGGCTTCCACCAGACGAGCCTCAGCAAATGCACGGACCTCAGTATTCACGTCAGCATTCACTGCATGCAGCTTCACAGCCATTTTTTCTTTACCAGCCACTTTGACCAGTTCTTCAATGGTTGCAACGATCTTACGGATTTCATCATGACCGAACATAATCGCTTCGAGCATCACATCTTCCGTCACTTCGTTCGCTTCTGCTTCAACCATCATGATTGCTTCCTTCGTTCCAGCAACCACTACATAAATATCACTGATTGCTTGCTGAGCCATATCCGGATTGATCACAAACTCTCCATTAATCCGACCTACAGCAACGCCGCCAATTGGTCCATCAAAAGGCACATCGGAAATACTAAGTGCAGCTGAAGTACCGATCATAGCAGCAATATCTGGTGCGCAGTCCTGATCCACACTCATTACCATGTTCAATACCTGAACATCGTTACGGAAACCTTCAGGGAACAGTGGTCTGATTGGACGGTCAGTCAAACGGCTGGACAGAATCGCTTTCTCACTCGGTCTGCCTTCCCGTTTAATAAATCCGCCCGGAATTTTACCTACCGCATATAATCTTTCCTCATAGTTAACTGTAAGCGGGAAAAAATCCAGGTCCTTCGGCTCTTTCGAAGCCGTAACGGTACATAATACCGAAGTATCCCCATAACGCACCATAACGGCTGCGTTTGCTTGTTTAGCTAGTCGGCCCGTTTCCAGCACAAGGCGTCTTCCGCCTAGCTGCATTTCTACACGTTTTTCCATAAATACCTCCTTGAATAGTAGTAGACCCGCAGTCAAATATTGCAGGTTCACATATCGATCTAATGAATCGGAAAGGCTTGTCCCCAAGCTAAAAACGCCTTCGGCGTCCTTATAAGGACGGTAGCGTTTATGCGAGAATTATAAGGATAAAGTATAGCATGAAACTTATACTTTCTTATAATTTAAGGTATGTAGCCTGTTCTGTATGCATATAAGAAGAAACGGCTAAGTCTTACAGATGAAGTACAGTCGCCGTTTTTACGAATAATCTCATCAGTCTTGCTATAAAGTTTTCCCTAAATTTTCAAAAAGCAACCCAGCTGTCCCGCTGTCGCTCCGAGAAGGACATACGGTATACAACCAGGCTGCTTTAAGGGTTATCTTATGGAAAATTAACGACGCAATCCCAGTCTTTCGATCAGGGCGCTGTAACGTCTGATGTCTTTGTTTTTCAAATACGCCAGAAGTTTACGACGTTGTCCAACCATTTTCAACAATCCGCGACGGGAGTGATGATCTTTCTTGTGCGTACGCAAGTGGTCAGTCAAATTAACGATGTTCTCCGTTAGGATAGCAACTTGCACCTCAGGGGATCCAGTATCGGATTCGTGAGTTTTGTGCTCGTCGATCAATTGATGTTTACGTTCTTGAGTCAATGCCATCCTGTTCACCTCCTTCAATATAATCGCCACTAGCCTCGTCACCGTCGGTGAGAACGTGCAACCAAGCTAAGGTTATGATGCTGTAAGCCAGCAACGTTTATTAGTATAGCATCTCCATTAACAAAAGTAAACGGCTTGTCCGGGATGACTATAGATTATACCCCAAAATCTTCTTTGCGGTTTCTGCATCCTCACCAATTTGAGTGATCAACGCATCTATAGATTCGAATTTCCGTTCAGGACGAATGTAAGATACTAATTCTACCTTGAGCTCTTGATCATACAAGTCTCCTTCGAAGTCAAACAGATGAACCTCAAAGCTTGGAGTCAAAACACCGTCATGAAAAGTAGGTTTAACGCCCACATTCATAACCCCGTAAAGAACTTTATCCTTATAAAAGACTCGGACGGCATAAACACCTTTAGTTGGTATTACAAAATGAGCACTGAGCTTCAAATTCGCCGTTGGAAAACCAATTGTGCGACCTCTCTTCTCACCATGACCCACTTCACCACGAAGATAATAACAACGTCCGAACCAGGAGTTTGCCAGCTCTAAATCCCCGTTTTGGAGACTTTTGCGAATGCCTGAGCTGCTGACCTTTTCTCCTTCAAGCAGAAAAGGGGGAGCAACCTCTACATTCATAACACCTTCACCCAGCTTGCGAAGCATCTCAACATCGCCTTCACCTTGATAACCAAAACGAAAGTCAAAGCCGACAACTGCAGTTACAATATGTAGCGGCAAAAGCATAACAGAGACAAAATTTTGTGGACTTACACGGGAAAGCTGCTCATTAAATTCAATAACATATAAGATATCGACACCCATACTAGCTAGAATCTCCTGCTTTTCTACGGGTGGCGTCAAATACCCTTCATAATCACCCTTACCCATAACATCTTTAGGATGGGGATGAAATGTAAGGACTGCGGCCGGTACACCTTGTTTACGGGCTAAGGCCACAGCGGATGTAATGACGCTAGCATGTCCACGATGCAATCCGTCAAACTGCCCTAGAGCAGCCACTTGAGGCTGAGCCCACTCTGCAGCAGTCTCCGGAGACATCGGATAGGTTAACGTTACGGTTCTCACGCTGTTTCTCACCTACAATTCACTTGGTAAAATTGATTTAAGCTTGTGCAAACACCTTCACTGGAGCAATTGCACCTGTATCTTCCAATTCATAAATGCCAAGAAATCCACCTTGAAGATCGTATAGCCGAAATTGACTGTTCGTCTTCACCTCTGGAGCGATAAATCGCGAGGACAAACGCTGCCCCTGCAAGGCTGCCTTCTTTTTCTCATCCATTACAGTGTGCTTTGGCATATGAGAAATGGCTTCGTCTGCAGCGATTAAATGATCTTCCAATGTTCCGGCTTCCTTGTGAGTCGCAATATCCTCTAGCGTAAGACAATGACTAGCAGAAATCCCTGCCGACATCGTTCTCTCAAGCTTTACCATCACACCCGGCAGTCCAAGTGCTCGTCCGATATCGACGCAGAGAGTACGAATGTACGTGCCCTTTGAGCACAGCACCCGGAAGGTGATATCTGGATGATTGCCTTCCCAAGTCATATCCGTCATTTCAATTTCATAAATCTCTACTTCACGGCTTTTACGTTCAACGGTTTTGCCTTCTCTTGCCAGCTCATAAAGACGTTTTCCGTCAACTTTAACCGCAGAATACATCGGAGGAACCTGAGAAATAACACCTTTAAATGAAGCAAGCACTGATAGAATTTCTTCTTCAGTTACATGCACCTCATCAACAGTTTCTGTAATAGTCCCTGTTAAGTCCTCGGTATCACTGGACATCCCCAGTCTCAGTGTAGCCACATATTCTTTAGGCAACTCCTGAATATACTCCACAACACGAGTAGCACGACCCAGACAAAGCGGCAGTACGCCTGTCACCTGAGGATCAAGCGTTCCCGTATGTCCGATCCGTTTCATACCGAGAATACGACGCGCCTTGGCTACAACATCATGTGAAGTGAAGCCTGCCGGCTTGTAAACCGCCAGTACACCTTCTAATTCACTCATAAATGACGTCTAACCTCCTCAAGCACCTGAGCTATTGCCTCTTCAAGTGTAGCTTCTATACGCGCACCTGCAGCACGGGTATGACCGCCACCTCCAAACGTTTGCGCTAGATCAGCCACGTCCACCTTACCAGCAGAACGCAAACTAACCTTAACTGCATGTTCATGAATGACCTTGAACAGAATTCCTACTTCCACACCTCGAATATTACGAGGGTAGTTCACGATTCCTTCTAAATCTTCATTCGCAGCAGCACATTCGATCATATCCTCAGGTGTAACATACAGCCAGGCAATATTCCCTTCGGGTGATAATTGAAGAGTATTTAACGCTTTATTTAGAATTTTAATCTGTGGCAATGTCATTTCTTCAAGTAAGGTCTCAGCCAGTTCAGGACCGTTAACACCATATGAAAGCAGTTCGGATACGGCCGCCATTACTTTAGGTGATGTGTTGGTATATCGAAATCCACCAGTATCTGTCAAGAGACCTGTGTATATTGCTGTAGCAATATCGATGTCCCATGTAATCTCGAACGTCTTTAGCAGATCGAACAAAATTTCCGCAGTCGCAGCAGCATCCGGTTTGATTAAATTCACAAGTCCATAACCGTTATTAGTTGGGTGATGGTCAATATTCAGGATTAGAGCATCATTCGCAAAATAGCGATGGGTCAGCCCTACTCGCTGAAAATCAGCACAATCCACACAGATCACATTGCTGTATTGACGGGGCGGTTCACTAGAGGCCATATTGATGATTTCATCCGAATGCCATAAGTATTCCATCCGCTTCGGTATCGGTCCTTCATTCAGCATAGTGTATTTTTTGCCCAGACATGAGAGAAGCCAGCCCACCGCTAGGGTGGAGCTGACTGCATCTCCGTCCGGCTGAACATGCGACACTACAAGGTAATCGTCGTGTTCCAGCAGAAACTCACGGGTCTGCTGGAGACTTTGTTCATAGCTCTGCATTCGCCGTCTCCTTTATAAAGGTTGTTCAAAATAGCCTTAAGCTATTTTGAACTCCTTTTAGTACCGATTTCTAATCGTTCTTGTGAAGCTCTCCGAGAAGTTTCTCAATGTGACTGCCGTAAGCGACAGATTCATCGATCTTGAAGATCAGTTCCGGTGTGTGCCGAAGGCGAATCGCCTTGCCAAGCTCAGAGCGAAGAAAACCATTTGCTTTTTCAATCGCTTTTAGTGAGCCTGACTTCTGTTCTTCATCCCCGAACACGCTTAGGTATACTTTCGCTTGCGACAGATCGTTAGTCACGTCTACGCCAGTTACAGTTACAAAACCGATTCGAGGGTCTTTCAGTCCGCTTTGGATAAGTTGACTAAGCTCTTTCTTGATCTGCTCGCCCACTCGTCCTGCTCTAATTTTAGACATCTATATTCACCTCTTCGCTTAGCGCTCTACAGTTTCCATAAGAAACGCTTCGATAATGTCGCCCTCTTGGACGTCATTATAGCGTTCCAAAGTTATGCCGCATTCATAACCTTGCGCCACTTCTTTGGCATCATCTTTAAAGCGTTTCAAGGTATCAACTTTACCTGTAAATACAACGATTCCGCTACGGATCAAGCGCATTTCAGCATTACGGGTAATTTTACCATCAATAACCATACAACCTGCAATGGTACCCACTTTACTGATTTTGAAGACACTACGTACTTCAGCGTGTCCGATAACGTTCTCTTTATAGATAGGATCAAGCATACCCTTCATTGCACTTTCGATTTCCTCGATTACATTGTAGATGATGTTATGGAGACGAACATCTACTTTTTCTTGTTCAGCAGCTGCCTTGGTTTGAGCGTCCGGACGAACGTTAAAGCCAATAACAATAGCATTAGATGCTGCTGCAAGTGTAATATCGGATTCCGTAATGGCACCAGCACCACTGTGAATGATCTTCACGCGGACGCCTTCCACTTCGATCTTAGCCAGGGAACCTTTAAGTGCCTCGACTGAACCTTGTACATCAGCTTTAATGATAACGTTAAGGTCTTTGATCTCGCCGTCTTTAATGTGCTGGAACAAATCATCCAATGTTACACGGGTGTTCGTATTCAGCTCAGATTGACGTTGGGATGTGGAACGTCTATCAGCAATCGCACGGGCTTTACGCTCGTCTTCGAAAGCCATAAACGGATCGCCAGCTTGTGGCACCTCAGTCAAACCAGTAATTTCTACTGGAGTGGAAGGTCCAGCTTCCTTGATCTTACGTCCTTTATCATTAACCATCGCACGTACACGTCCGAAGCAGTTACCCGCTACAAAAGCATCGCCGACTTTCAATGTACCGTTCTGTACCAGAACACGTGCAACTGGACCACGGTTTTTATCAAGCTCAGCTTCTATAACTGTACCGCGTGCCCGTTTGTCAGGGTTAGCTTTGTACTCATTAACTTCAGCAACGAGCAAGATCATTTCCAGCAGTTCTTCCAAGTTAATACGTTGTTTTGCAGAAAGGTTAACGAAGATGGTATCTCCGCCCCACTCTTCAGGAACGAGTTCATAGCTTGTAAGCTCTTGCTTCACCTTATCAGGATCTGCACCCGGCTTATCGATTTTGTTGACAGCAACAATGATCGGAAGTCCAGCAGCTTTAGCATGTGCAATAGCTTCAACAGTCTGAGGCATAACACCGTCATCCGCAGCAACTACGATAATTGTCATATCCGTAACCTGTGCACCACGAGCACGCATAGCAGTAAATGCTTCGTGACCTGGTGTATCAAGGAACGTGATTTTCTTCTGATTAATTTCAACTTGATAAGCACCGATATGCTGTGTGATTCCGCCAGCTTCGCCTAGCGACACACTTGTCGAACGAATGGCATCCAGCAAAGTAGTTTTACCGTGGTCAACGTGACCCATGATCGTAACTACTGGAGGACGGGACTGAAGTTCATCTTCAGTATCATTCTCTTCCACAGTTTCGAAGCTATCCTCATCAACAGGAATCTTCACTTCTACTTCTACGCCGAATTCAGCAGCGAGCAGCAGGATGGTGTCGATATCCAGCTCTTGGTTGATGGTTGCCATAACACCCATAGAGATCAGCTTCTTGATTACTTCAGAAGCGTCTTTGTGAAGCAATTTCGCTGTTTCACCAACGGTCATGCTGCCACGAACGATAATCTTCTTAGGTGTGTTATCAATCTTCTCACGGTGAACCATTGGCTGATTCTTACCACGGCCATTCTTACCACCACGACCACGGTAGTTACCGCCCTTACCATCATCAAAACGTCTATTGTTCGTATTTGGTCGACCACCCGTTGTGTTCTTCTTAGGGCCTCTGTCGTCACCGCGTGTGAAACCTCCGCCGGTGTTAGATTGACCTTGTGGGCGGCTGTCAGTGCGAGGCGCACTGCTTTGTCCTTGCGGACGGCTGCCAGTATTACTTCCTTGTGGACGGCTGCCTCCGGTATTGCTACCTTGCGGACGGCTGCCACCAGTATTACTTCCTTGCGGACGGCTACCACCGGTACTGCTACCTTGTGGACGGCTTCCAGTATTACTTCCTTGCGGGCGACTGCCACCGGTATTGCTACCTTGTGGACGATTACCGCCTGTGCTGCTTCCTTGCGGACGGCTTCCGCTTGTACTGTTAGTACGTGGAGCTCCGCTTTGTTGCGGACGTGCATTCTGCGTTGAACCTGTTTGTGTTCTGCGGGAATCTTGTCCGCTTTGGGGCCTTGGGGACGTCGTCGATTGGTTGTTGTTTTGGTTACTGTTCATACCTACCTGCTTTTCCTGTTGATTTTTGTTGGCATTCTGAGCACTTTGGGGTTCGGCAGTTACCGCACCGGTTGTCACCGGACGGCTGCTGGAGCTGGTATCCCGCTTGGCTGCAGCGTTCGACTTGATATCCTTGAAGAATTGTTCTACTTTGTTCACGGAACCGTTCTCCATGACACTCATATGATTATTCACAGGGACATTCAAACGCTTCAGAATTGTAATAATTTCTTTACTGCTCATGTTTAGTGACTTGGCGTATTCGTACACGCGCAATTTATCTTTGTTCTCTTCTTTAGTCAATAAATCCACCTCCGACAGTATCTCCGAGTTGCTTGGAGATCATTTCCGCGAATCCTTTATCCGTAATGGCCAGTACTACACGCTGGTCTTTACCAATACTTGCACCGAGGCTGTCTCGGTGAAATGCGATTACTAGTGGAATATCGTAGGTTCCGCATTTATCACGGAACTTTTTTTGGGTATTATCTGAAGCGTCACCTGCCAGAACGACCAGCTTCGCCTCTGAAGACCGTACAGCTTTGAGTACAGCCTCATCGCCGGTGACTATCTTGCCTGCTCTCATGGCAAGCCCTAAATAAGAAAGCGCCTTACTCATTATCCTCACTATCCTTTGCTGCTAGAAACTGCTCTTCCACGGAAGTAAACTGCCGGGCAAGCTGGTCATAGATTTCAGGACTCACTTGACATTTCAAAGCGCGATCAAGTGCTTTATTCTTCTGTGCCAGCTTAAAGCATTCAAGCTTGCCGCATATGTAAGCACCACGGCCTGACTTCTTACCTGTCAGATCAATCAGCACTTCGCCCTCGGGCGTCCTAACCACTCGAATCAGCTCTTTCTTCGGCATCATCTCTTGGGTAGCAACGCATTTGCGCAGCGGCACCTTTTTTTGTTTCATAACATACGCCTCCCGTCAAGCAGGTTAATTAATCAATGGAGACGGAATCCTGATGCATTTCATCAATAGAAGATCTCGGTCTACCGTATTCCTGCTCCGCTTGACTTTCACTCTTGATATCAATTTTCCAGCCGGTAAGTTTAGCGGCAAGACGTGCATTTTGCCCTTTAATACCGATAGCCAGTGATAATTGATAATCAGGAACGATCACCCGTGCCATTTTCTCTGCTTCAAAGACTTGAACTTCAAGGACCTTAGAAGGACTGAGTGCATTAGCTACATATTCCTGCACCAGATCAGAGTAACGTACGATGTCGATCTTCTCGCCACGAAGCTCAGTAACGATGGTCTGAACGCGTGTTCCTCTTGGGCCCACGCAAGAGCCAACTGGATCTACTTCTGGATTGCGGGAATACACAGCAATCTTCGAACGGAAGCCAGCTTCACGAGCTACGGAACGAATTTCAACTACACCATCAAAAATTTCCGGAACTTCGAGTTCGAACAGACGCTTCAGCAATCCGGGATGACTGCGGGACAACATAATTTGCGGTCCTTTAGTGGTGTTCTCAACTTTAGTGATATAAGCCTTGATACGCTCGCTTTGCTTAAACTTCTCACCTGGCATCAATTCACTAAGCGGCAAGACCGCTTCGATTTTACCAAGATCAATGTAGATGTTCCGCATATCTTGACGTTGTACAAGTCCTGTTACGATATCATCTTCTTTGTCAATAAAGGCATTATAGATGAGTCCACGCTCTGCTTCGCGAATCCGTTGTGTTACAACCTGCTTTGCAGTCTGTGCAGCAATGCGCCCGAAATCACGTGGTGTCACTTCAAGCTCAGCAATATCTTCAAGCTGGAAATGCGGGTTAATTTCTCTGGCTGCCGGCAATGAGATTTCAGTCCTTGTATCCAGGACCTCCTCAACAATTAGCTTGCGGGCAAACACTTTGATTACGCCTGTGTTGCGGTTCATGTCAACACGTACGTTCTGTGCTGCATTGAAATTACGTTTATAACTAGAGATCAGCGCCGCTTCGATGGCTTCAAACAGCACATCTTTACTGATGCCTCTCTCCCTTTCCAGCTCATTCATTGCTTCAATAAACTCCATACTCATGAATTTCCGGCCCCCCTTTCAAGACGTTAAAAAATAATGGCCAATCTCGCGCTTGCGACTTTGGCGTACGGTACTACATGTTCTTTTTTGCCCGCGGAGATGAGCAGTTCCTCGTTCTCGAACGAGAGCAAACGACCTTCAAATTCTTTGAGTCCTTGAATCGGCTCATAAACAGTCACATACACGTCCTTGCCTACCGCTTTAGCTACATCTGCAGCTTTTTTGAGAGGACGCTCTGCTCCCGGTGAGGAAACCTCAAGGAAATATGCCTCAGGGATAGGATCATTCTCATCCAACTGCTGACTGAAATATTCGCTAATGCTGCCGCAGTCATCAATATCAATGCCGCCTTCTTTATCTACGAATATACGCAGAAACCAATTGGAGCCTTCCTTCACGTATTCAACGTCCACCAGTTCGAAACCATTGTCGTCGAGATAGGGCCCGAGCATCTGCTCTACCGTTTGTTTAATTTTAGATTTGGGTGTGCTCAAAAGAAAATTACCTCCACGAACTTGTCTTTTGCTATATACCAAAGATAAAGAGTGGGTTTCCCCACTCTTTACACAACGGACTTATCTCATTATTACCAAAGAAATTATACCATAGTGAGTCTGGACTGACAAGTGCTAGCCCTTGACTCCCCCTTTGGAGCTCTCTTCTCTAGCCATGAAATAAGTGTTGTTAAAGCCTTTAAAATAGGGAAAGTTGATTGCTTTCCGGTAAGCCGCGGAAGCAGCCCATATTGGTTAGCAACTCAATAACTGTCTTACTCGCCTTGGATTTCTGCTGGAAATCCTCAATAGAAAGGAACTCCCCAGCATCTTTCGCAGCGGCAATATTGATAGCGGCATTCTCACCAATTCCCGCTAATGCGGAAAACGGAGGAATCAAACTGGTTCCATCCACAATAAACTTATTCGCTTCCGAACGGTAAAGATCAATATTTTTGAATGTAAATCCACGTGCCGTCATCTCCAAAGCCATCTCAAGGACAGGCAACATAGCCTTTTCCTTAGGCAAAGCTTGAAATCCTTTTTGCTCAATTTCTACGATCTGACGGTTGATAGCTTCATATCCCTTACAGCACAGTTCAATATCAAAATCCGCTGCGCGTACAGAGAAATAGGTCGCATAATACTCAATAGGATGATACAGCTTGAAGTAGGCGGTACGTACTGCAGAAATAACGTATGCAGCCGCATGCGCCTTCGGGAACATGTATTGAATCTTCAGACAAGAATCAATATACCATTGCGGAACCTTGCACTTTTTCATTTCCTCGATCCATTCGTCAGACAATCCTTTACCTTTACGAACACTCTCGGTAATTTTAAAGGCCAAGCTCGCATCCATTCCCGCTTTATAAATTAAGAAGAGCATGATGTCATCACGACAACCGATAACTGTCTTAATGTTACAAGTGTTATTCTTTATAAGCTCTTGCGCATTCCCAAGCCAAACCCCAGTACCATGTGACAAACCAGATATTTGCAGTAAGTCAGCAAAGCTGGACGGTTTTGACTCAATAAGCATTTGTCGTACAAACTTGGTACCCATTTCGGGCACTCCGTATGTCGCAACCGGCGATCTAATTTCGTCAGGTCTTACGCCAAGTGCATCTGTAGAGTTAAACATGCTCATTACCTTCGGATCATTCATCGGAATTGAGGTTGGATCTACACCTGTCAAATCCTGCAGCATCCGCATCATCGTCGGATCATCATGACCCAGAATATCAAGCTTCAGCAAATTGGCATCAAAAGCGTGATAGTCAAAGTGTGTGGTCTTCCATTCGGCATTGACATCATCCGCCGGGAATTGCACTGGTGTAATATCTTCTACCTCCATATAGTCTGGAACAACGACTATACCGCCGGGATGCTGTCCCGTACTGCGTTTAACACCTGTACAGCCAGCCGCTAGACGTCCAACTTCAGCTCCGCGCCAACGTTTCTGGTGCAATTCTTCGTATTTTTTTGCAAAACCGAAGGCAGTCTTCTCAGCTACCGTACCAATCGTGCCGGCACGGAATACATTTTTCTCACCAAACATTTCTTTGGTAAAGTTATGTGCATTCGGCTGATATTCCCCTGAGAAGTTCAAGTCGATATCGGGAACCTTATCCCCTTTAAATCCAAGGAAGGTCTCAAACGGAATATCCTGGCCTTCACCTTTGAGCTTCTCGCCGCAATCCGGACAGACTTTGTCTGGTAAATCGAACCCGCTTCGCACACTACCGTCCAGGAACCATTCACTATGGCGACACTCAGGGTTTAGGCAAATATAATGCGCAGGCAAAGGATTAACCTCTGAAATCCCAAGAAATGTGGCTACTACAGAAGAGCCTACAGAACCCCGCGAGCCTACGAGATATCCATCTCGATTTGATTTTTTAACGAGACGTTCAGAAATCAAATAGTTGGCAGAGAACCCGAATTTAATAATCGGAGCAAGCTCTTTCTCCAAACGGGCAATAACTACCTCAGGCAGTTCTTCACCGTAAATGGATTTGGCAGTGTTATAACAGGTCTCGCGAATTTCTTCGTCCGCCCCTTCAAGAATTGGTGTAAATAGCTTATCTGGAAATAGCTCCAGCTCTTCAAAACGTTCTGCCAGCTCAACTGTATTTGTAACCACGACTTCCATCGCTTTTTCAGCACCGAGAAATTCGAATTCAGATAGCATTTCATCCGTTGTGCGGAAGTGTGCATCCGGTTTACGTTGGTCTTTAAGCGGACTAAAGCCTGTGATCCCATTAATCGTAATATCACGATACAGCTTGTCCCGGGGTTCAAGATAATGCACATTCCCCGTCGCTATAACAGGTTTATTTAGCTGTTCACCTATTTCGCAAACCTTGCGGACTACATCGCGAAGCTCATCAGGACCTGCTACAAAGCCCTTGTCCACCAAATGCATGTACATGGTCAATGGCTGAATCTCCAGCACATCATAAAAATGAGCAACCTCCATGGCTTCCTCAGTCGTTTTGTTGAGTACTGCTTCAAAAAACTCACCACGTTCACAACCGGAAATTACGAGTAGTCCATCTCTATGCTCTTCCAGCTTGGATTTAGGAATACAAGGTACACGTTTGAAATATTCCGTATGAGACATGGAAATGAGCTTATAAAGATTTTTTTTGCCCACCTGATTAAGTGCATAGATATTACAGTGAAACGGTCTTGTATTCGAAAGATCATTACCCACATAATCGTTCAGTCTATCAAGGCGAGTCATGCCCTTCATCTTTTCAGCATCCGCAAGCAATCCTGTTAAAATACCACCGAGTGCTATGGTATCGTCTATCGCGCGGTGATGGCTTTCCAGAAGAACTTTATATTTATCGGCTAATGTGTTCAGCCTGTGATTCTTCATAGTTGGAAATAGTAACCGTGCGAGCTCAAGTGTATCAAGAGACGGATTCGGAAGCACAGGTTCACCTATTTTACGTAATGAGGCCTGAATAAAGCCCATATCAAATCTGGCGTTATGAGCGACTAGGATACTGTCACCCACAAACTCAACAAACTTACGCAGCACTGGCTCCAGATCAGGAGCATCCTTAACCATTTCATCCGTAATATTGGTCAATTGCTGAATATGATAAGGGATCTTCTCATGCGGGTTAACAAAAGTAGAATAACGATCTACTTCTTTGCCTTCGCACATTTTAATGGCCGCGAGCTCCGTAATATTATTGCGGGTAATCGATAACCCCGTGGTCTCTATATCAAACACTACATAAGTAGCTGTCTTCAAGTCCAAAGGCTGAGCATTCTCAACAATATTCACAGAGTCATTCACAACATTGGCTTCCACACCATAAATCATTTTTATCTTATGCTTATGAGCTGCATGGTTCGCATCTGGAAAAGCCTGAACCCCGCCATGATCAGAAATAGCAATTGCTGGATGACCCCACTGGGCAGCTGTTTTGACATAGCTGGTAATCGGAGTGACCGCATCCATCGTACTCATAGTAGTGTGAAGGTGGAACTCCACCCGTTTCTTAGGCGCCGTATCTTTCCTTGCAGGTGGTGCCTTAACTTCTGTTAAGTCCGAAGGGATCATCACTAGCTCAGGAACTTGCATGAACCGGTCATATTCTACCTTCCCGCGTGCTCTTACCCATTTGCCATTAGCAAGCTGACTCATCACCTTAAGATCTTCCTTGGTCTTAGCAAACATCTTCATTTGCAAAGAATCGGTGAAATCTGTCAAGCTGAAGGTGAACAAGGTACTGCCATTGCGAAGCTCCTTACGATCCAGACCAAAAATGGTGCCTTGAATTGTAATTTTCTTCTCTTCATCTTGAATTTCAAGAATCGGTACAGCCTGTTCCTTAATTTCATACCCCACCTGAAGCTTAATCACTTCATTAGGATCACTATCATCAGGAGGTGCTTCTGTTTCTACTGCAGTCATCATTTGCTCAACGATCTCTCGTTGTTCCTGCTGCAGCTTTTGCTGAAATTCTTCGTATGCTTCAATATTGTTATTTTCATTCTCCGCCATTAGCACTTTAACTTTTAGGGAGAGTCCGAAATACTTATCATAAAATTTAATAATTGCCCCATCGATGCCCTTTTTACGAGCAAGCTCCATGGAAGTGGAGTCACTCATTGTCAACATTAAAGTGTCATCTTTAAGCTCTTGGGTAGAGCGTGTCAGCCAACCGTTAACCGAAGGGATCTCGCGGGTCACCCACTCCAGAAACAATCCCCAATATTCTTGGATTAGCTCTGCCCGACTGACTTTTTCATCATATACAAATAAAAAGCTAACTTTGGCAATATGCTGCAGCTTTTCGCGCATTCTGAGGCAAAATGTCCGGTATACCTGCGCTGGAACCAGACTTTCTTTCGAAATCACAATTTGCCAGTCTCGGTTACCGCGGCTGATCTCTACACGTTCTATATATCCATCTAAAAAGTAGGGATCCATGATTGCAGGTGGAATTTCACCTTGCTTCATCAAGAGCTCGAATCTTTTTCTTCTCTCCTGGTTTTGTTCCATGCTTTCCTCCCACCTTTGATAACTCCGTAAAACCAATCAATGATATTCAGTGAAAGTACAATATTTTAAGAAGAAACGACATTACGTCTTTTAAAGACAATAACGGTTTCTGGTAAAAATAGAAGGATAATTTATAGCGTAAGCCTATAAATTCATATATTTTAAAAAGCTTCTGGATTCAAAAAGCATTGGGTTCTTTCGGCCCGCTGACTCCTCTCTCCAGAAGCTAGATTAAAATACTACAAGACTGTTAATCGGTGCCAAAAGATTAATATGCCTTTGCAAAAACTACAGTATGCTCAGCTGGTTTACCACAGCAAATGCAGACTTGCTTTTTCTCCGCCGGATCGAAAGGAATGTTACGGCTGCCCGCACCTGTCTCTTCCTTAACTTTGGACTCGCATTCTTCGGAACCACACCAGCCAGCTAGTGCAAAGCCGCGTTTTTCTTCCATCGAAGCTTTCATTTCTTCCAAGGAATCCACAGAATAGAAATGGTCCTCGCGGAATTTCAGGGCACGTTCGAACATTTCATTATGAACCTGCTCGAGCATTGCTTGTACCTCTTCAACAAGGTTCTCCTGCTGAATAATCTTCTTCTCACCACTGACACGTGAGACTATAACGCAAACGCCATTCTCCATGTCGCGTGGTCCAAGCTCCAAGCGAACAGGTACACCGCGCATTTCATATTCATTGAACTTCCAGCCTGGTGTTACATCTGAACGATCGTCCACACGTACACGAACGCCGGCGTTCTTCAGCTCCTTGAACAGCTCGTCCGTCCGTCCAATCACGGCTTCGCGAGTTTTAGGTGGTCCAATAGGAATCATAATCACTTGAGTCGGTGCTACCTTAGGCGGCAGAACAAGACCACGGTCATCGCCATGCACCATAATTAGCGAACCAATCAAGCGTGTAGTGGATCCCCATGAAGTGGTATGCACATATTCCAGATTATTGTCGCGACTCAAATATTGGATTTCAAAAGCTGTTGCAAACTTGGTACCTAAGTAATGTGAGGTAGCAGCCTGAACAGCACGTCCATCTTTCATCATCGCTTCAATTGAATACGTATCTACTGCACCGGCAAAGCGTTCGGAAGGTGTCTTCTGTCCAGTGATTACCGGAATGGCAAGAAAAGTCTCGGCAAAATCACGGTAGTTATCCAGCATCTTCATAGTTTCTTCGCGAGCTTCTGCTTCATTCTCATGCGCAGTATGCCCTTCTTGCCAAAGAAACTCAGTAGTACGGATAAATGGTAAAGTACGCTTCTCCCAACGAACCACATTCGCCCATTGATTGATTAGAACTGGAAGGTCACGATAGGACTGGATCCATTTAGAATACATATGCCCGAACATGGTTTCAGATGTAGGACGGACTGCCAAACGTTCCTCAAGCACGTCACCACCAGCCTCAGTTACCCATGGCAGCTCGGGATTAAAGCCTTCAATATGATCCTTTTCCTTTTGAAAGAAACTCTCTGGAATGAACACTGGAAAATAAGCATTACGATGCCCAGTTTCCTTGAGGCGACGGTTCATTTCCTCCTGAATATGCTCCCATATTTCATAGCCTTCTGGCTTAAATACGATACAGCCACGGACAGGAGAGTAATCCATCAAGTCTCCTTTTTTAATAACATCAATATACCAGCGTGAGAAATCCTCGCTTTGCGGCGTGATTTCCGTAACGAATTGCTTATCTTTTGCCATGTAATGGAATGCCTCCCGAAGAAAATTAGCCGCTGATCAAACGTAATATATCATTATACGTAACAGCAATCATTAATAAGAATAACAGTGCAAATCCAACAAAGTGAACCATGCCTTCACGACTTGGATCTACAGGTTTACCACGTAAAGCTTCCACGCCTAGGAACGCCAAACGGCTTCCATCAAGTGCCGGAATCGGTAGTAGGTTAAAAATCCCCAGATATAGACTTAGGATAGCAGCCCAATAGGTAAGATACTGAATGCCTTGTTGAGCAATTTGACCGGTTACTTCAAAGGTTCGTACCGGACCTCCAATATCATCCATATTGAATTTATTGATCAATTGTTTAAAGCCCAGAAAGATAGCTTCAGTCGTATCGACCATCGCTTTACCTGAACCTGTCAACGTCTCGCCAACCCCAGCTTTACGGGTAGGCAGCTCAGGTGTAATCCCTATTTTCCCGCCTTCTTGTCCCTCCATACTGCGAGGAACGAGAGTCACGTTAAGGGTCTCATCACCACGTTGCAGCGTCCATTTCATTTCTTTCCCTTTGGATTCTGAGGTTAAATCAATCATTTTTTGGTAATCGGCACCAATCTTCTCACCGTTAATGGAGACAATAATGTCACCCTTCTGCAATCCCGCCTCTTGAGCTGGCATTCCTGCAGAAACGTCGCCAATCTTAACATAAGTTGGATTCTCGACCGGAATGCCAACCATTTGCAAATGGATAGCAAACAGAACAAAAGCTAACAGGAAGTTCATTACAGGACCCGCAACAATAGCCAATGCACGCTGACCCACGGTTTTGCTGCCGAATTGACGATCTTTAGGTGCAATCTGAGTCTGTTGCGTTCCTTTAATCATCATCGCTTGCGGATGAACGTCATAAGTAGTAACTTCGCCATCCACATCCAAGCGGATTTGCAGATCATTTTCGAGATCGGTATGCAGGGCCTCACCACGGATAACATTTTTACGTGTATCCAGTGCGTCCAGATAAATATTTTTCACTTTGTTATCCTGGCCGAGTCTTACCGCAATGGTCTGTCCTGAGCCAATTTCAATAATCTCTGGATCTTCACCAGCCATCCGGGCATAACCGCCAAAAGGCAGTAAACGCAGAGTGAACTGTGTCTCATTCCGTTTATAAGAAAACAGTTTCGGACCGAAACCGATAGCAAATTCCCTCACGAGAATACCGGCGCGTTTGGCAAAATAATAGTGACCCCATTCATGTACAGTCACCAGGACAAAAAACATGAGCACCGTTAATAAAACGACTTGAACCATTTCCAAACGTATCATCCCCCTTTAGGTGTAAGACCGAAGTATGTCCTCTTAATTTATCATTATTCTCCGATCAGGCACAAGAGAATCAACTGTCCCAACCTATTTTTAGGGCAAAGTAAGTATTTCCAGTCAAGCAATAACACCGTTGGCGTCCCTTAAGGAGACAGTACGCGTTTACGCGAGAAATATAAGGATAATGTATAAAGTGAAATTTATACTTTCTTATATTTTTAACAAGAGAGTTTCCTACGTTCTACAGCGATGCTGCCAGCTCACGAACACGTTTATCACAGAATTCAATTTGTTCCAAATTCGGATGGTCTTCGTTAACATGACGATGCAGCACTTCCCCAATGATCTCCTCAATGCGCAGAAATGGGATCTCATGGCTCAAGAAACGAGCAACAGCGATTTCATTTGCCGCATTAAAAGCAGTAGTTGCAGTCCCTCCAGCTTTTCCACAATCCATGGCTAGCTTAAGTGCAGGGAACCGTTCAAAGTCCATTTCCCGGAAAGTCAAACGCCCAATTTCAGCTAACGATAAACGCTGAGCCGGTGACTCCCAGCGTTCGGGATACGTGAGTGCATATTGAATTGGGACACGCATATCGGGATTCCCAAGCTGAGCAATAATGCTGCTATCGCGGAACTCCACATAAGAATGAATGATACTCTCTGGATGCAAAAGTACATTTACTTGTTCATAAGGTAGACCGAATAGCCAATGCGCTTCAATTACCTCAAGCCCCTTATTCACCATTGTAGCAGAATCAATCGTGATTTTCGCGCCCATGCTCCAATTCGGATGACGAAGTGCATCTTCTACGGTTACATTTTTGAGTTGATCACGAGTGAAATCTCGGAAAGATCCACCAGAAGCTGTTAAAGTGATACACGCAATATCAGAAAGATTCTCACCATTTAAGCACTGAAAAATAGCGGAATGCTCACTATCAATAGGTAGCAACTTAACTCCCTTACGATTAGCCAGTTCAGTGACGAGATGTCCTGCGGTAACCAAAGTCTCTTTATTGGCTAGTCCAATATGTTTTCCTGCTTCGATAGCAGCTAATGTGGATTGGAGGCCTACGCTACCCATAACAGCCGTTACGACCATTTCGGCGTCTCCACCCGCTGCTACCTCAACTAGGCCTTCATTTCCGCTGAATAGCTGTATGCCAGCAGGCAGACTGGATCTAATCTCATCTGCCAGTTCCTTTGTCGCAACAGAAACTCGACGTGGCTTAAAAAGGCGAACTTGTTCCAGCAATAATGCTGTATTCGTTCCAGCCGCCAAGCCATCTACTTGAAAAGAGTCCGGGTGCATAGCGATGACATCTAGAGTCTGAGTGCCGATAGAGCCGGTGGAACCAAGAACACTTATTTTTTTCATAGTTATACCCTCTCCTCCCGTTAATAGTAAGGCATTAGCGTTACGATATGTACGAATGGAAATACGATAATCCAGCTGTCACATCGATCAAGAATACCACCGTGACCAGGTAGAAGTGTGCCAGAATCTTTGATACCATACGCACGTTTATAGGCTGATTGCACAAGATCACCAAGCTGACCCATCACTGCACAAGAAAGCCCTATAAGAAGCGCTCGTCCTATCGCTAAATGCTCAGGAGCAAATATTGCAAAAATGATAGCGATCAGCATCGAGATCAGCACTCCACCTACTGCACCTTCCACCGTTTTGTTAGGACTGATGGCAGGCCAAAGCTTGTTTTTCCCCATGCTTTTCCCAACAAAGTAAGCCCCAGCATCACTACCCCAAATGCAGAAAAGTAGCAAAAAAGTCCAGAACAAACCATGTCCGTCATCCGATGCACGAGCCATGGCCATATAAGAAAAACCCATTCCAATGTATACTATACCAGTAAACAGCAAGGCTGTTACTCGAATATCCAATTTATTTTTAGTAAAAACTGTAACTAAAAGGAACAACAGCAGCAGAATCCAAATTCCTTGTTCCCACGAAAACGGCGCAGAGACTCCCAGTAAATTCCAAGGGATCATGAAACTTAGGATGGCTGCATAACCAAGAACGGTAGAACCGGAAAGCGCAGGTATCCCTATCATTTTCACAAATTCATACAACCCGATAAAAGCCATGGCAGTAAGTAACAACTGATATGGCCAATTTCCTAATACGCATAAGCCTAAAAATAGTGCTCCGGCAACAATTCCGGTAATCAATCGCTGCTTCAAAGGTTTCCATCTCCTATCAAGCTACTTCAGTCCACCATAACGGCGTGTACGGCGTTGATATTCAGCAACTGCCTGATGCAAATGCTCCTTATCAAACTCAGGCCAATACACATCAGTAAACCACAGCTCAGAATAAGCAAGCTGCCATAGCATGAAATTACTAAGTCGCATTTCTCCGCTTGTACGTATAAGCAAATCCGGATCTGGTAACCCACCTGATAACATCCGGCTATCGATTAGATCAGTCGTAATATCGTCCGGTGATAAGGCCCCTGATTGGATGTCCTTACCAATGCTGCGCATGCAGTCCTCAATTTCTTTGCGTCCCCCATAATTAAGAGCAAAATTCAATATAAGTCCAGTATTGCCCTGTGTCCGGGAAATCGCTTCTTCCATAGCTTTACGGGTGTATGAAGGCAATGCATCAGTATCCCCCATCATACGTACTTGGACATTCTTCTCAATCAGCTCATCAAGCTCAATGGCTAGAAACTCCACTGGCAAGCGCATCAGATAATCGACTTCTTCCTTTGGTCGTTTCCAATTTTCTGTCGAGAACGCATACATCGTCAAAAACTCAACACCCAGTTCGTCTGCAGCGATTGTAGCACGTTTAACAGCCTTCATGCCATTCTGATGACCCACAACGCGCGGCAACCCGCGTCGTTTAGCCCAACGCCCATTGCCGTCCATAATAACAGCCACATGCCGGGGAATGTTATCCGGTGAAATCTCGACTGGCTGTTGCCTGTCTTTACGGCTCAGCCACGCTTGAACCCGTTTGATCATTTCCGTTTCCTCCAAGCTCTTATCAGAAAGAGACAAACCCCACCATTAACGGAGGGGCCTTAAGTCTCTAGAATATCTTTATACTTCCATAATCTCTTTTTCTTTGGATACAAGCACTTTGTCGACTTCGGCTATGAACTTATCCGTTGTCTTTTGAATGTCTTCCTGATGGCCACGGGACTCATCTTCTGAGATACCGTTTTTCTCCATCTTCTTGATATCATCGTTAGCATCGCGGCGAATGTTGCGGATCGCTACTTTCGCTTCTTCACCAAATTTCTTCGTCAATTTCACCAAATCCGTCCGACGTTCTTCAGTCAGCGGTGGGATAGAAAGACGAATAATTGTACCGTCATTGGCAGGCGTTAAACCGATATCCGATTTCATGATCGCCCGTTCAATGTCAGACATCGATGTTTTGTCCCAAGGTTGGATTAACAGTGTCCGGGTATCCGGAGTACTGATATTCGCCAACTGATTGATTGGGGTAGGGGAACCGTAATATTCAACTTGAATGCGATCCAGCAGTGATGTTGTAGCGCGTCCTGCACGCAATGTTGCCAAATCACGTTTCAGCGATGAAATCGCTTTTTCCATACGTTCTTCGGCATTTTTTTTGACCGATTGTGGCATTAATCTACACTCCCTTTAACAATCGTCCCGATCTTCTCACCGAGAACGACACGTTTGATATTGCCTTGTTCAGTAATGGCAAATACAATGAGCGGTATATTATTATCCATGCAAAGAGATGATGCTGTTGAATCCATAACACCAAGGTTTTTGTTCAGAACATCCATGTAAGTGAGCTGTTCAAATTTCTCGGCTGTGCTGTCTTTAAACGGATCTGCTGAATATACACCATCAACCTTATTCTTCGCCATCAGAATCACTTCTGCTTCGATCTCTGCCGCTCTAAGTGCTGCAGTAGTATCTGTAGAGAAGAACGGGTTACCTGTGCCTGCTGCAAAAATAACGACGCGACCCTTCTCCAAGTGGCGAATCGCACGACGACGAATGTACGGTTCAGCAATTTGCTGCATCGAGATCGAAGTCTGCACTCTAGTAGGCACATCGATTTGCTCTAATGCATCCTGCAGAGCAAGTGAATTCATTACTGTTGCCAGCATGCCCATATAATCTGCAGTAGCGCGATCGATGCCGCTTGCGCTGCCGGCGATCCCACGCCAAATATTACCTCCGCCACAAACAATCGCAACCTGAACGCCAAGCTCAACAACTTCCTTGATCTGTTCAGCGATGGAAATAATCATGTCGGCATCAATACCATATCCGTTTTGTCCTGCCAAAGACTCTCCACTTACCTTAAGGACTACTCTCTTAAATACCGGCTGTTCCAAATGTATACCCTCACTTTCTGCAAAAGACGGAACACTACGTGTACGTGTTCCGCTCTTCTGATGCTTGCCTTTATTCAATTCTTCACATTTATGATGAAGCTGTTATTAATTATTAACTTGTGCCATAACTTCTTCAACAAAGTTATCAACTTTCTTTTCCAAACCTTCGCCTAGTTCAAAACGAGCAAAACGACGGATCGAGATGTTTTCTCCGATAGTGCTGATTTTTTCGTTCAGCAATTGGGAGATTGTTTTGTCAGGGTCTTTAACGAAGGTTTGCTCAAGCAAGCAATATTCTTCGTAATATTTTCCAATACGTCCTTCAACCATTTTTTCAATGATTTTCTCAGGCTTACCTTCGTTCAAAGCTTGAGCTTTCAAGATTTCTTTTTCTTTTTCTACATCTTCTTGTGGAACTTCTTCACGACGAACATAACGCGGATTTGCTGCAGCGATTTGCATAGCGATATCGCGAGCAAATTCCTTAAAGGAATCTGTTTTACCAACAAAGTCAGTTTCGCAGTTGATTTCTACAAGTACACCAATACGGCCGCCAGCGTGGATGTAAGATTCTACAACGCCTTCAGTAGCAATACGTCCTGCTTTGTTTGCTGCTGCGGACAGACCTTTTTCACGAAGCAATTCTGCTGCTTTAGTGATATCGTTATTAGCTTCTTCAAGCGCTTTTTTACAATCAAGCATACCAGCGCCTGTTCTTTCACGAAGTTCTTTTACTGCTTTTGCATCAACTGCCATTGTTTATTCCCTCCAGGTAATTGTCGTTTTCTTACATTATTTAAGGCCTTTATCCTAAAAAAAGGGCAGTGAGAGGTTATCCACCTGCCAACCACCCTTTTCATTTAAGTTCTTGTATGTGTTAGTCGCTACTTAAGCAGTAGTTGTGTCTTCGCCTTGGTGAGCTTCAACAACAGCGTCTGCCATTTTACCAGTCAACAATTTCACGGCGCGGATAGCGTCGTCGTTACCTGGAATTACGTAGTCGATTTCGTCTGGATCACAGTTAGTATCAACGATAGCTACGATTGGAATACCCAATTTGCGAGCTTCTGCAACTGCGATACGCTCTTTACGCGGGTCAATGATGAACAACGCGCTTGGTAGACCTTTCATGTTCTTGATACCGCCCAAGAATTTCTCAAGACGATCTTTCTCTTTGCGAAGAAGGATAACTTCTTTCTTAGGTAGAACTTCGAAAGTACCATCTTCTTCCCAAGATTCCAATTTCTTCAAACGATCAATACGTTTTTGGATAGTTTGGAAGTTAGTAAGAGTTCCGCCCAACCAACGTTGGTTAATGAAGAACATACCTGAACGTTCTGCTTCTTCTTTTACGGAATCTTGTGCTTGTTTCTTTGTTCCTACGAATAGGATTGTGCCGTTGTCACCAGCGACGCTTTTTACAAAGTTGTAAGCTTCTTCTACCTTCTTGACTGTTTTTTGCAAGTCAATAATGTAAATTCCGTTTCTTTCAGTGAAGATATAACGATCCATCTTTGGGTTCCAACGACGAGTCTGGTGACCGAAGTGTACCCCAGCTTCTAGAAGCTGTTTCATGGAGATTACTGCCATCTTCACACACCTCCTAAGTTTGGTTTATTGTGTGTCTCCTCCGCCGTGCGTCATCTTTCAGCAAGACTTTCTTCAGAAGAAAGCACCCCTTGTCGAAATCAACCGGCGTGTGTTTTAACACCGTCAATTACTATACCATATTTTATTAGTGTATGCAACGATCATTGAAAACTAATTAATTTTTCTAATATAGAGTCTAGAGTCTCGTCTTTATTAAAGTTGTAAGAACCCGATTGTATTTTCTTGTTGATCCCGCGTTGATTGGCGGCTTTAAGAAAATCAGCCTTATCCTTAATGACCTCAGCCTTCTCCAAAATATCTGCTGTTTTTGTCAGTGTGCTTCCTGAAGGTATACGAACAAATACCCCTGTATTCGCAGTGACTTTAGGCTCAACAGGTGTAACAGCAGACGGTGCTGTAGTGACCCCTGGCGTCTCAACAGTACCTTCTTTAGGCGTTGATGGCTCTTGTGGAGGGATAACCTTCTTGGGGTTATCAGATACTGTAGGAGTTACTACAGGAGCGGGAGAAGCCGCTACTGCAGGCTCAGAAGGTGTCACATTCTCCTGACTTCCATCAGTTAGTCCGACATTCTCCTGATCTTGATCAGCCTCTTCCAAAGAAGCCTCATCTGAAGGGGATTCAGTAGCTGCGTCGATAACCTTCAAGTTCAATTTCTCGGCTCCTTGTAATACTTGTTCCTTGGTCAGTGGAGCTGCCCCGCCGGATATCATTAATTGAAGCAGTAATGCTCCTGCTATTAGCCCTGTGCCAAGTCCAAACAAAAAAGAACGGTTCTTCATCATACCGATTCCTCCTGTTTGGCGAGTTGCAGAATCAGTTGCACTTCTCCCCGCTGAAGTCCAGCCGTCTTGGCAATGGAGTCTATCGATTTCCCCTGCTCATGCAGTTCAAACAATCGTGGATATCGCAATTTAATAGAACTAATAGGTTTTGCTTTCACCTCGGATTGTTTTGAACTCATTTCAGCCCCGACAGACGGATCCCCGCTCGCCGTAACCTTAATATACGAGTCCTTCTCAACCGAAACTTCCAACTCTCTTAACCGTTTTTCTTCGTCAGTTACCCGGCCTTCTAGTAGTACAGAGCTTTGCTGTAATTCTTTTAATTGAAGCTGCAAATCGCTAATCTGCCCTTGCATTGCATTATGATTAGTTTGAGATTGCTGTTTAATACTGCTGACTAGCTGTACTAGCTCTTCATTCTCGCGCTCTATGTCAGCCATATATAGCTCAAGCGCAGCCTCCGTTTCTTTGAGGCTCTGCTGTTCGGCTTTTCCTTCCTTCATACGTGCTGGAAGTAGAAGGGCATAAAGAATAGCGGCGACACCTACTAGCACAATATACACCCATGGTTGCAAGTGCCTTATCTCCTTTTACAAATCAAATATAATTTATAATTACTGATTAAAGACTCAGATCAATGCGTTGTCCTTTGTAAGGATGTTCCGCATCACGAGTTCCTGGCTTCGAACGTTTCTCAGAGGATGGATTCCCTCCGGAATGATGATTACCTTTATCTCCGCCATCACGCAAAGCGGATTCAGAGGATTCATCCACTTCAGAGCTTCGCATGGTCATTTCCTGGCTTTGCTTCACATTTTGTCCGGCCAGTTGATGCTGATCAATCGCGGGGCGCTGCTGAGATTCATTCTGAATCTTCCCCGCCTCCGTAGTCCGAGGTAGCGCAATTTGCAGTTCCACTGGTTTTAGGCTCATCATAACCCTCTTCTCATAAGAAGAAACGATGTTGTCGTCTTTTAGAGACGATAACCATTTCTCGTAAAAATATAAGGATAATGTATAACGTGAAACCTACACTTTCTTAAATTTCAAGAATGGCCGGCCGCTAATGCTGCCCGCCTAATTAATTGTATGGCGTTAAGGATATATCACCTTCACTATAGGCAAACACAACTCGTTCGGTAGGGTCCTTTACAAATCGGGTATATCTGCCGATCATAATCTTGGATCCACCATAGATTGTCTTGATCACTTCAACTCTAGCTCTACCTGTATCTTCTAGCATTCTTTCAATCTCCAGCACCCGTTCTTTAATTCTTTTTTCCTCACGTTGATGAGATTGTTTAGTAGCATTCAATTTAACACGAAGCGCCACTTTATCCGCAGGTAGTTGACCGTTGGTTGCCAGTTGATTTAAGAGATACAGCGCTTTAGAAGTTTTGTCCTCATTTTCAAGCAACTGTCGTAGCGATTGACGTAATTCATTAATCTCATTTCTGAGTTCAGGCACTACACCTACCTCAATCGCAGTCGCTGTGGACATGGTATTGCCTATTGTGCGTGCCACAACTCTTTCCCCGGACTGAACAGTTCCGCCTACGATTAAACCCTTAGCACCGTTACAAAGCACATCCCTGCCCGCACGTATATTGGAATGCATAATACTCTGGGATACAATGACATCTTCACCAGCGGTAACATTGCCATCTTGAATGAATGAGACCTTTACATTCTTCCCAGCGGTTACATGTCCTTTGTTATAGCCGATAATTCCACCCGTGATTTCAATGGATCCACCAGAGATTAATTCTGCTCCCTCTACTCCACCAACTACACGAATATCACCAGCTGACTTTACAGAAAAGCCGGAAAGTACGTTTCCTCGAATAACAACAGTACCTACAAAATCTATGTTCCCAGTACTGTAATCCACATCACCATTCACTTCATATACAGGAAAAACATTGATTTTACCGCTATCGGTTAAAGTAACAAGACCGTCAATTGCGGCATACATCGATGTTCCATTGTTATCAACAAGTACATTCTTTCCGACTTTAAAATGAGCTTCCTTTCCAGCTCTGAAAGCAAGCTGATCCCCAGTTACAGTCTTTCCATGTTTACCAGGCTGAGCAGGGATAATTCTAGCGATCAATTTTCCTTTGAGCACGTTACGAAGCCGAACTAAATCCTTATAATCTACCTTACCATCCGCTTTTTCAAGCGGCTTGCGATCCTCTTCCAGATCAACAGTGAGCATTATACTTCCGTCGACTCCATTAACTGCTGGTTCACCCGTAGCAATAGCGACTTTGCTCCAAAAAAACTCCTCCGGATGACTACAAATACGTTCAACAACATCTCGCTGGATCCCGTAGCGAATATTGTGACTGTTCAGGAAGCTTTCCAATTCTGTAGGTGAGCAGGAAAATTTCTCATCTTTTTTGGAGAACTGCAAATACGCGATCCCTTTGTCATCCGAAAAAGTAATACTTAAGTACTGATCCAAAGCATTTTGACCGATCAATTTTGCTCCCCCTTGTCACCGCTAACGGTTAATCATTCTGCATAAGTAGATCGCGATTTTTCTCAAGCGTTCCCCTCAGCCGTAAAATGGCCTTGGAATGAAGCTGCGAAATCCGTGAAGGAGATAATGACATGACCTCTGCAATTTCGCTCAATGATAAATCTTCATAATATAAAAGGGACACGACGGTCCGTTCTTTCACCGTTAATTTCTCAATACCTTTGGTGAGCGCTTCGCGTAAGTAGAACTCATTTACCTTGCTATCCGGATTCTTAGCTTTATCGTCCACCAGTATGGACATTCGGGTCTCTGATTCCTCTTCACGGATCGGGTCTTCTAGTGAACATAGTGACATAACAGCCACATCCTGCAACATATTTTGAAATTCTGTTACACTTATATCCAGGTATAGACTCATTTCCTCATCACTAACAGATCTTAGATACTTCTGTTCAAGTTGCTGATAAGCGTCCTCGATTTTTTTAGCTTTTTCTCGCACAGATCTAGGAACCCAATCACTTTGGCGTAAGGAATCTAAAATTGCACCGCGTACTCGCCAGGAAGCATATGTCTGAAACTGTAATCCTCGTTTGTAGTCGAATTTTTCAATCGCATCAATTAGTCCCATTACTCCATTGCTCGCTAGATCATCTTTAGAAACATTCTTGGGTAATCCCACAGCCAAACGGCTGGATACATAATCAACAATATGGAGGTAACTCTCTATCAGCTTCTTTTTGGCTTCAGGGTTATTGTGTTCTTTCCACTGTTCCCATAGCTCGTCAGTTTCCAATTGAGAAGCTTTACGCTCGTTCAATAGCTTTCACCCTTCCCAAAGTTTAGTCAGAGAGCTTGTCGCGGCGAAACCTGCCTTGTCACAAGCATAAACGCCTTCGGTGTCCTCCTAAGGACGGCAGCGTTTAAGCGAGAAATATAAGGATAATGTATAGCGGAAGCTTATACACCCTTATATTTTAAGATAACCGATTCCGCCACAGCGCTCGCTTATTCTTCTTTCAGGTGACGAACGGCCTTGGCCAATTCTTCAGGATCTTTCATAGAGACTAGTTTTGGGGGTGTAAGAGGCTTGAACCCCTCACTGTTCCCACTTCCTTGTCCTGGCTTCGGTTTGAGCAGGTTGATTAACTCTTCATCCTCATCAGGGGTACTGATGTCTAGTTTCGCACCAAGTTCTTCTCCGTCAGCATCCTGTTCAACTGGAGGCGAAGATTGATACATAATAAAACCCAATACCCATCTTAGGAGGAAAGCAAGCAGAAACCATATGATAAATCCTAATAGGCTTCGTAATAAACTAGTGCCGAGAACATTATTACTGTAGGTTACAAAAAATGTGAATACAAAACCTATCAAACCAAACAGCAAGTTTATTAAAATGTTTCCTATCATCTTCATATTTATATTTCCTTAGCGCCTTTTTGCACACTGCGGATGAACAATACACCAGTGTTGCAGGCAATTTCTATCGTACGGCCATAATTACCGCCCGTATCTTCCGCAATTAACGGAATTTTTAAGAGCTCAAGAGCAAGTTTACAAGATTCAACATTACGAGGCCCGATCCTCATGGTGTCGCTCCCCCCGGCAAAGGCAAACATTTGTGATCCTCCTGCCATCTTGGCCACGATCCGACTTCGAACCGCACCAAGTTCCAGCAAACGGGATAAGAGCTCCGGCACTGCAGTATCTGCAAACTTAGCGATGTTTAATTGCCCTTCCCTAGCAATCTCAGAAGTAGGGAGCATTACATGCGCCATACCTGCGAGTTTTTTTCCAGGGTCAAACAATGTCAATCCTACGCAGGAGCCAAGACCCGTTGTACGAATCAAACTATCCTGGCTTCCAATGTTAAGATCTGCCATCCCTACTTTAATGATGCTTTGTTCTTCAATCATTTTCAAACGGGACTCCTAGCGATTTGAAGATTTTCGGGAATGATTCCGGATCGGGAATAAGGAAAAATTGCCCTTCAATTTCGTTTTTCCCCTCAAAAAAGGTAGTATCGATCAACAATGCATCGTCACCCATTTGCCCAAATTGCAGCAAACCGTAGCTTAGGATGGCTCCAGCCATATCCATGGCAAGTGCAGGAACTGTTGGATACATAGAAAGTGAGGTGAAGTCTGCAAGAGAAGATAGGTACGACCCGGCCAAAATATTGCCAATTTCACTCAGCGCAGAAAGCTCCATTTCTCCAAGCTCTTGGTCACTCAAAATCTCGATGCCTGCGATGCGACTAAGTAAGTTCAAAGCCGCTTCCGGTGAAAGAATGAAAAACAGGTTGCCCGGAGCTTCACCCTCTACACGTAAGAAAACTGCGTATACAAATTCTTCAGCTCCACCAACTTTGTCCGTAATCTCTTCAAAGTTGAGAAGCTGTACCTTGGGAACTGCCATATCAATCGGCTTATTCAAAAGCTGTGATAATGCGGTGGCTGCATTTCCAGCTCCAATATTCCCGACTTCCTTAAGCACATCCATTTTGAAATCCTTATAGTGCTTAAATAATTCCACAGGTTAGCCCTCTAGGCTTTCTAATTGAACGATTTCGCCTTTGTTAAGCACTTCTGACAGATTAAGCATGATCAGCAAGCGCTCTTCGCCTATCTTGGCCACCCCATCTAAATACTTTGCTTTGATGCCGCCAACAACATCTGGAGGTGTATCGATAGAATCTCTATTCAAATCTATTACATCGTTTGCTGAATCTACAATGAAACCTACTTCCATTTCATTAACAGATACGATGATTACACGAGTCTGATCCGTGTGCTCCGCCTCTTCGATCCCAAAGCGGCCACGAAGGTCAATCACGGGAATAACAACTCCACGTAAATTAATTACACCTTTGATAAAAGAATACGTTTTAGGTACGCGTGTAATTGGCATCATACGCTCAATAGTCTGTACCTTCTCAACTTCAATACCGTATTCCTCTGAGCCTAATTTGAACACTATCACTTTAATATCTTCAGCCATGGAATGAACCTCCCTGTTCTATCCTAGTTATTTAATAAAAGCGTTCGGATCGATAATAAGTGCTACTTGACCATCTCCAAGTATCGTTGCACCAGATATCCCTTGAATTTCAGGTAAATATTTACCCAAATTCTTGATAACTATTTCGTTTTGACCAATAAAATCCTGTACAGCTAAAGCCACAAGACGTTCTCCCTTACGAACAACTACGATCTCTGTCTCTTCTTCAGTACTTTCGTCGTAATCAGGTACCGAAAATAGACGACTAAGCGAAACCAGTGGAATATGAGAATTCCGGAATTCTAACATTTTGTTACCATGAATCGTACGAATCTGAGTGTTCTTCACGATTCCAGTTTCCACAATGGAGGATAATGGAATGGCATACTTCTCAGAGCCCAATCGAATAAGCATGGCCGCAATAATGGATAGAGTAAGTGGCAGCTGAACTGAGAAATTCGTTCCTTTTCCAGGAGAAGAATAGATCGTTACATTACCACCCAGAGAAGAAATCTTAGCTTTTACAACATCCAGCCCTACGCCACGACCAGAGACATCAGAAATAACTTCTGCTGTACTGAAACCTGGTGCAAATAACAATTGATAAGCTTCCTCATCCGTCATATTCGCTGCTTGCTCTTGTGTAATCACGCCTTTTTTCACAGCAGACTTCAGGACCTTCTCTGGATAAATACCTGTTCCATCTTCCTCGATTTCAATGAAAACATGATTTCCACTGTGGAAAGCTCGAAGATGAACGGTTCCAGTCTCTGGTTTACCTGCAGCAATGCGGTCAGCAATGGATTCAATCCCGTGATCCACCGCGTTACGCAATAAATGCACTAACGGATCACCAATTTCATCGATTACCGTCCGGTCAAGCTCAGTTTCGGCACCCGTTACGATAAGATCTACTTTCTTGTCCAGCGACTTAGCTAGATCACGAACCATACGTGGGAATCGGTTAAATACGGTATCTACTGGAACCATTCGAAGCTTCATAACGATATTCTGTAGATCACCACTTACTCTGCCCATATGCTCTACGGTTTCCGTAAGATCACTATTCTGTACCTCTGAAGCCAGCTGCTCCAAACGAACTCGGTCAATCAGAAGCTCACTAAATAGATTCATGAGCACGTCTAAACGTTCGATATCTACACGAATTGTACGGGAAGGTGCCCCTCCTGTTTTGGCTGCTACCGGCTTATTACTTTCATCTTTGGTAGGTGATGGTTTAGCCGATGCTACTGGAGCAGGAGCTGTTTCCACCTCGACGGCTGTTGCGGCCACCTCTGACACAGCGGATCCTGATTCTTGACCAAGCATTTTCAAGGATTCTTGATCTAGTGCTACTGCCGTTACTTTATCAATTTCAGACAAATTCATAATCATCGCCTGAATTTGATCCGCGGTTTTTTGGGTTATGTAATAGAGTGAGAAGCTTTGGTCAAATTTCTCTTGTTCTATATCTTGAACGGATGGGAAGGATTTAACCACTTCACCCGAACGTTCGAGTAGATCGAACACCATGTATGCACGGACAGCCTTAAGTTGACAATCCTTACGGATTGTTACGTCCACATACAATGCATGATGCCCTTCCTGAATCGATTGTTCTAGAACAGAAAATTGGAACTCGTCCAAATGAATCGGAGTTTCACCTGCTTGTGCTGCTGGAGTTGCAGCAGCAGATGCTCCGCCACCTTCAACAGGAATCTCTCCTCGAACAATAGCCTGTAGGGAGGAGACAATGGCTGATACATCTGCTTTACCTTCGCCACCGCCAGTAATGTCTTCAACCATAGACTCTAAGGCATCCAAACTTTTGAATAACGTATCAAAAATAAAATCCTGCATGCGCAGCTTGTTATTACGTACAAGATCTAACACATTTTCCATTTGGTGTGTAAGTGAAGCCAAATCTTCAAAACCCATAGTTGCTGCCATACCTTTTAAGGTGTGCGCAGAGCGGAATATTACCTGTACGATACTAAGATCCTCAGGATTCGCTTCTAACCCCATCATGCTCTCGTTCAATGACTGCAGATGATCATTCGACTCATCAATAAACATGGATAAATATTGGTTCATGTCCATAGTAGAGCACCTCCCCTTCGAGTTCGCTTTTCCGTTATTTAACGGCTTGCACTAGCCTTGGAGCAATTTCTTGCAAAGGTAGTACATATTTGACGCACTGCAATTCCACCGCAGATCGCGGCATCCCGTATACGACACAGGTCTCTTCACTTTCAGCAAAAGTTGAGGTTACGCCTGAGTCATAGAGAGATTTCATCATCCTTGCACCATCACTGCCCATCCCTGTCATCAGCAACACATGCCGATCTAGCGATGTGAGTGGAAGCAATGATTCGAATAAAACATCCACTGAAGGTCGGTGGCCATTTCGTGCCTCCTCCTTCGTGAGTACAACTGCATATTGCCCTTTAGCTGATGGGGTAACTTGTAAATGATAACCTCCAGGCGCAATGTAAGCAGTCCCTTTTCGTAATATCATCCCCTGCTCTGCCTCTAACACTTCTAGCGGACTGAATGTATTCAGTCGCTGGGCCAGTGATTTCGTGAAGTTAGGCGGCATATGCTGCACAATGACTATCGGAGCCGGAAAATCTGCGGGAATCTTCTCCAGAAGCACCTTTAGTGCACGGGGGCCGCCTGTAGAACAACCGACAGCAACTAATTTTTGCAAATTCTTGCTACCAACCATTCGATCCGGAGGAAGTACCGGAGGATCAGAGGATACCTCCACTAAAGATTCTATCACCGGTTTGCGGGGAGTTGGTTTATTCTCTACTTTAGACTTTGGTTTGGTCTTTTCAGATATCGGTGTTTTAGCAGAGATTATTGGTTTAGTTGCTACTTTAGGGATAGTACTATCTACTGGCTGTTTTCCCCGAGGTTTCCTTACCCCTTCATTTTTGAGAGAAGATTTAAGCGTAGCCTTGGGTTTGTCTGGTATCGATCTTGTAGCAGTCGGCAGTAATGGCTCTAAAGGTGCAATGTCAGGCAGCCTAAATGCAGATGCTCGCGCTTCTCGCTGCTCCCGAGCCAACATAGCTTCTTTCATTTGTTCTCTTAGGGATTCCCCTACTCCCGTTATATCCTGAGAGTTTGATATCGAAGGTTTACGAATGAAATCAAAAGCGCCCCATTCCAGTGCAAGAATGGTTTCCTTCATACCCTCTTCATTGATACCTGACAGCATAATCACTGGCAGCGGATCTGACGCCATTATTATTTTCAGCGCTTCCAGGCCGTTCATCTCCGGCATTTCCACATCCATGGTAACTAGATCCGGACGCAGCTTGTTAATTTTCTCGATAGCTTCACGCCCGTTTGTGGCTGTTGCCGTCACCTGAAAGTCAGCGTCATTTTCAATTAAATCGGAAATGATCTTGCGCATAAATGCAGAATCATCAACAACCAAAACTTTATATGGCTTCATATCATTTCCACCTCTGTTCCAGATTCAGAACAATTATTTACTTCGCTTTAACCATTTATGAATAAAGCCTTTAATACCTTGAACTTTTGTATCCTTTTTACCATCTATGGTCAAATAACTTAGGGCTAGCCGATGTATATCTCTTGCAGCAACGCTGTTTGGAAAAGCCAATGAGAATGGCGTTTGCCTTTTGACGGCCTGCACTACATGGGCATCTGAGCTTATATGACCAAGATAGGAAACATCTAATTGTAAAAAACGACTGGCAGCCATACGAATCTTATCACTTGTCACTGACGCTTCTCTTTCATCACCCGCTTGATTCACGATCAGTTTAAATGAAATTTCCGGATGCGTCCGATTCACAACCTTCATTAAAGCATAGGCGTCTGTAATAGCAGTCGGTTCTGGCGTAGTAACTACTAGGCAATCGTCCGCAGAGGTTATAAATTTCATCGTTTCCTTAGATAATCCAGCACCTGTATCAAACAAAATATAATCCATGCTGTCCGCTATATGAGCTATCTGGGCTGTGAAATAATTAAGATCCGATTCCGAAAGGGAAAACAACTCATCCATGCCCGATCCACCAGCTATAAAAGGAAGGCCGTTCGGTCCTAACTGAATAATCTGCTCAATATCCGCTTCTCTTTTTAACAGATGATATAGGTTATACTTCGCCGACACGCCCATTAACACGTCTATGTTAGCCATGCCAATATCTGCATCGAACAGCAATACTCTCTTTCCCATTGCTTTTAAGGTTAAAGCGAAATTAAGTGTAAAATTCGATTTACCTACGCCACCTTTACCACTACAAACAGTAATGATACGGGCGGATGTTTCCCCTTTTTCAGCTAGTTTCGGCTCCTGACTGGATACAAGCTGTCTCAAGGATTGTGCCTGATCCATCATGATTCACCTGTTCCAAGAAGCATTTCACTAAGTTGTTCTTTGGAAGCCATCAATAAATCGTCGGGTACATTTTGACCATTGGTCATATAAGATAATGTGAGAGGGAAATCATTCAGGACGTTAAAGAGTGGTCCATAACTTCCCGTCTCATCTAGCTTGGTAAAAATAACTTTATCCAGCCTGTACCTGCCGAAATGCTCTGCAATCAATTTCATATCACGGCTTTTCGAGGTCAAGCTGAGCACAAGATAGGTCTCACTTCTTAATTCCTTCTCCAACAAGCTTTGCAGTTCTGCTACAAGCATATCATTGCGATAATTCCGTCCAGCTGTATCCATAATTACAAGATCACAACTCTCTAATCGAAAAAGTGCTCTTTGTAAATCACCTGGCGACTGAACCACCTCTAGCGGAACATTTAGAATAGATGCGTATGTACGCAACTGCTCCACAGCTGAAATTCGATACGTATCAGAGGTGATAAAACCAACCTTGCGTCCGTATTTGAAAAGCTGTTCAGCCGCAAGCTTGGCTATTGTAGTTGTTTTCCCTACTCCGGTGGGCCCTGCAATATATACAATTTGGGTATCCTGTGCAATTCCATCAGCGATTCGACCTGCCAGAAATCCATCGAGTTGTTCTTTCAAGGACTCCTGAAATTTCTCTGGCCCCCAAGTACGTCCTTCATCTGCCCAACGTTCTGAGATATTACTAATCCATTCTTCAACAAGTACAGTATCCATCTCCTGCTCAATCAAAAGATCTCTAAGCTGCTGAAGACTGTCCGGCAACTCCCTAGCCCCCGAAGATTGTCTAGCGATTCGTTCCATCCACTGCTTCATATCTCTAATCTCACGAAGGACATCATTATCAATAGCCGAAGCAACGGCGGGTGTCTGTTCCAGACCAAGAGACTCATAAAGTGCAGATACAGATGTCATATCCTCCTGATTTGTTTCAGACGCTTTGAGATGATCCTTGCTTACATTCCGAGATTCTTGTAAGGGCTCTGGATGCTTTTTCGTCGATTGCTCTACATCAATTGCTTCAGACAAGGCTGCGGCGATCTCAGCAAATGACCTAGGTTCTTCGGGCTTTTCCAACGTAACAGTAGCTGTAGATGTTGTAGATGATGCTTTTTGGTAAGCCTGCGGGACAGCGCTGCGCGGAATGTTCATCGCAGGCTTGACAGGCTTTTCAGGAGTACTCCCCTGTTGAGCTTTTTCAACAGCCGCTACAACCTCTATTTTTTTCTTTTTAAACAATCCTAAAAATCCGCCAATCTTGATTTCTTTTGTACTTAAAATGACGGCCTCGCTTCCAAGCTCACTGCGAATGGAATGCATGGCGTCAGGCATCGTATCGACAACATAACGCTTCACTCTCATAAATTCACCACTCCGACGCTCTGTATTTCAATGTTAGGCTCTAGTTCGCTATAAGACAGCACAGGAATATCCTGCATTGTCCGTTCAATCACCTGTCGCAAATACATACGAATGGTTGGTGATGTGAGTACAATGGGCTGTTGTCCAGACTGTAGCAGTCGATTGATCTGTTCGCTTAACCGCTGATAGATCGTCTGAGTCGAAGCTGGATCCAGTGCCAAATAACTGCCCTGTTCTGATTGCTGTACACTCTCAGAAATTTTCTTCTCCAGATTAGGTCCCACCGTGATAACTTTCAGCGTCTCTCCTACTTGCGAGAATTGCTGAGTAATCTGTCTGGACAAGGACTGACGAACATATTCGGTAAGAATATCAGGATCCTTGGTGTACGTCCCATAGTCTGCTAACGTCTCAAAGATAGTGACCAAATCCCTGATCGATATCTTCTCGCGCAGCAACTTGGCAAGTACCTTCTGCACATCCCCAATCGCCAATACGGAAGGAATTAGATCGTCGACAAGCACTGGATAATTATCTCTTAGGTTATCCACCAGCATCTTAGTTTCTTGTCGTCCTATCAGCTCATGTCCGTGCCGCTTAATGAGCTCCGTCAAATGTGTTGCAACAACGGATGGTGGATCTACGACGGTATACCCGGACAATTCAGCCCGCTCTTTAACCGACTCGTCAATCCATAGCGCAGGAAGTCCAAACGATGGTTCAATGGTCTCAATACCGTTTATAGATTCATCATCATAACCTGGACTCATAGCCAAGTAGTGATTAAGTAATAATTCACCGCCGCCGACAGTATTTCCTTTAATTTTTATGACATATTCATTCGGTTTTAGTTGAATATTGTCGCGAATGCGAATAACAGGCACTACAAGACCCATTTCAAGGGCACATTGCCGTCGAATCATGATGATGCGATCTAGCAAATCGCCACCCTGACCTGTATCTGCCAAAGGTATAAGACCATAACCGAACTCGAATTCAATTGGATCCACAGAGAGTAAATTGATTACACTTTCCGGACTTCGTACCTCTTCAATCTGCTTCTCTTCAACAAGCTGCTCTTCGGCAATCTGTTTTCGATTTAAATTCTGTCCCATACTATAGGCTGCAAAAGCCAGCAAACCTGCTAGTGGGAGCGTAGTAATCATATGTATAGGTGTGAAGAGACCTAGAAAAGCAACAGTAACTGCAACAATGTATAACAGCTTTGGATAGGACAGCAATTGCCCAGTTAGTTCTTCTGCCAGATTTCCTTCCGATGAAGCTCTAGTAACGATAAGACCTGCTGCAGTCGAAATGAGCAAAGCAGGAATTTGGCTGACTAGACCGTCCCCGATCGTCAATACGGAATAAGTAGATAACGCAGTGGAAAAATCCATTCCGTGAACAACCATACCGATAATAAATCCACCAATAAGATTGATCAACAGGATAATGATACTCGCAATCGCGTCTCCTTTAACGAATTTACTCGCACCATCCATGGCTCCGAAAAAATCCGCTTCCCGCTCAACATTACGGCGCCGTTCACGTGCCTGAGTTTCGTTAATCATGCCTGCATTAAGATCGGCATCAATACTCATCTGCTTGCCGGGCATCGCATCCAGGGTAAATCTCGCCCCTACCTCAGCTACACGCTCTGACCCTTTGGTAATAACAATAAACTGAACCACTACCAAAATTAGAAACACGATAAATCCAACGGCAATTTGTCCGCCGGCGATCCAGCTACCGAAAGTAGATACCACCGAACCGGCATCTGCGTAGGTCAGGATCAGTTTTGTTGTCGAAATGTTTAGTGACAGACGAAACAATGTCGTAACCAGCAATAATGAAGGGAAAATTGAAAACTCGAGTGCATTCTTCGTGTTCATAGCCACTAATATGATAATTAATGCTATAGAGATATTAATGACAAGCAAAACGTCCAAAAGCCAGGACGGGATAGGCAGAATCATCATAAGCACGATACCGATGATGCCTAGCAAAACTGTTAAATCTTTAGCTTTCAATGTCCTAACCCCCCCGCCTTATTTCCTCTTACCTTTTAGCTTATATACATATGCCAGCACTTCAGCCACAGCCTGAAACAGATCATTTGGAACGACATCTCCAATTTCTGCTCTTTGGAATAATGCCCGTGCCAGCGGTTTGTTTTCCATAGTCACGACGCCATGTTCTTTAGCCAGCTCCCGAATACGAAGTGCTACATAATCCTGCCCTTTTGCAATAATCTGAGGCGCTTCCATCTTGGAACCGTCATATTTTAGTGCAACAGCAAAGTGCGTTGGATTTGTAATAATTACATCCGCGTTAGGAACCTCCTGCATCATGCGCTGCATGGCCATTCTACGTTGGCGTTCCCTGATCTTGCCTTTGATTAGAGGGTCACCCTCCATTTTTTTGTATTCATCCTTGATATCCTGCTTAGACATTTTCAGACTTTTTTCGTGTTCGTACTTCTGATACATAAAGTCAAGAAAAGCCATAACTAGCAAAGCAACCCCGATTTTCAAACCAAGACTCATCGTCAGCTTGGCCGCAAACTTAAAAATCCCCTCCGCACTGATATGCGACAGGGATGCAAAGTTCTTCTTTTCTCCCCATAATGTGCTATATACCAGATAAGAAATAATTAGAAGCTTGAATATTGATTTCAGGAATTCTACAAAAGAACGCATAGAGAAAATATTTTTGAAACCTTTTATAGGATTAATCTTACTGAATTTAGGAGTAATCCCCTCTCCCGTAGCCATAAAGCCTACCTGCGCCAAGTTGGAGACAAGCGCCATAACAAACGTAATTCCAAGTAATGGAGCTAGCAAAATCAAGATTTGCAAGCCATACTGATTAAATAGCAGCGTTATATTCTCAGGCGTAACGTCCAGCATCATTCGATTCTGAAATACGTCCGTGTATAGCTTCATAAAACGCTCTTTCATAAAACCGCCAAACATCATCAAGCTAACTACCGCAGCTAACAATACAACCGCACCAGACAGCTCAGCACTTTTGGCGACTTGGCCTTTTTTACGAGCATCCTGCCGTTTCTTCGGGGTTGCTTTTTCCGTCTTTTCACCGGCGAAGAGTTGAAGATCTAGTCTATAACGCTTCGTCTTAGGCATAATACTCTCCCCTTACGGTCACCTACGGCTTCTTCCCCATGAGACCCAGTAAATTCTCCATGGATTCGAACATAATTTCGAAGAGATTCTGAAACAGCACAGCCAGACCTGGCATCAGCACTAAAAGAAGTGCAAGACCTATAATGATTTTGAGCGGAACCCCTATAACGAATACATTATATTGCGGAGCCGTTCTCGCCAAAAAGGCAAGGCCAACATCAGTCAGAAACAGTGCGGTTACTAATGGTGCAGACATTTGAAAAGCTAATACAAACGACTGCGCAAATGTTCGGACCAGAAACTCTGATAAACTACCATCTACCATGCGTAGAAATAAATCATTATTCATAGGAATCCATTTATAGCTGTATACAATGGCATCTAGCAGATGGTGATGTCCATTCATACTCAGAAACATTAGCAGGGCTATCATATATTTGAAATTACCGAGAATAGGTGCTGACGTTCCAGTCATAGGATCAATGACGTTCGCAATACCGAAGCCAATCTGAATATCAATAAAAGAACCCGCTGTCTGAATCGCCATAAACATCAAATATCCAATGAAACCTAGTAAAAGACCTATTAATACCTCTCTCATAATCAGCAAAATATAACTAAAATCCTGCGGAATCGTAATTCCGGTTCCACTAGCACTAAAGACTACCAAAGCTACAAAAAAAGAAATGCCGATCTTAAAAGTTGTCGGTACCCCTTGAGAAGAAAACACTGGAACGACAACAAAAAAAGCGGTAATTCGACAAAAAATAAGCAAAAAGACGGGTAAACTTTGCAATAGGGTATCCATGTTCATTGCTTAACCAATATACATATAAAGATTTCCTAGAATTTGGCTAGTAAAGTCAATTAGCTTCGTGATGATCCACGGACCAAATAGCAATAAAGCCAGCAGTACTGCGACGATTTTGGGAACAAACGCTAGCGTCTGTTCCTGAATCTGTGTCGTAGCTTGAAAAATACTGATTATTAGCCCTACCACCAGACCAAGAATCAGCATGGGAGCGCTGACTTCCAGCACTAAATATACGGCTTGGCTTGCTAGACCGATTATAAACTCCGTACTCAATCCTCATGCCTCCTCTTAAGGTCAGGTGTTAAAACTAAGAAGTAGTGATTTAATGACTAAGTACCAGCCGTCTACCAGTACAAAGAGCATTATTTTAAAAGGTAATGAAATCATGACCGGGGGAAGCATCATCATCCCCATGGCCATCAGCGTACTCGCCACAACAATATCAATAATCAAAAATGGAATAAAAATTAAGAAGCCCATTGTAAAAGCTTTTTTCAATTCCCCAATTGCGAAAGCAGGCACCATCACCGTCAGTGGAATATCACTGTATGTAGCAGGTTTAGCCGATCCCGTATAACCGGTATACTTCATAAATAACAAAAGGTCTTTGGAATTGGTCTGTTTAAACATAAACTCTTTCATCGGATCAGCAGCTTTATCAAAAGCCTCAGTCTGTGTAATTGTCCCCTTCATATACGGCTGTAACGCCGTTTCATTCACTTGTGCCAAAGTTGGCGACATAACGAACAGGGTCAAAAATAGAGCAAGCCCTACCAGCACCTGATTCGGAGGCATGGACTGAGTACCAAGTGAGGTTCTGACAAAGCCGAGCACGATTACAATTCTAGTAAAACTGGTCATAAGAACTAGAAACGCCGGAGCAATACTCAGAACCGTAACGAGAAGAAGAATTGATATGGAACTGGTACCACCACTTGAACCATCATTACCGACCTGAATATTAACATTAGGTATAGGATCAGCATGTATCGGCCGCATCATAACTATACTAATGAACCCGAACAGCAGAATAGCAAGAATTAGCTTTTTTTTCATAAATTCCTCGACTCATCCTTAGTAGCATCATCCCGGAACAACTCTTCCATTTTCTCTTTACGCTCTGGTGCAGAACGAAGCTTGGATTGCAGTGTCTCGTAAAAAGATGATGTTTCACTAAGTTCGATTTCCTCTGATGGAACCTCCCCACGCAGCTTAACCTTAACCTTGGCAATAAGCGGTGCGAGAAAATTATTCTGGTTAGAGGATTGATCCTCAAATGCTGCAATGATCAAAGCCACCTCATCTGGATCAGTGACTTTATCCAAGATGGATATGTTCTCACCAATCCCGATTAAGTAAAGGCTGCTTCCCAGTTCAATAACCTGCATCGACTTGTTAGGTCCCAACCCTACAGCACCAAGCGTCCGAATGGAACGCCCGCTCATAAAGGTCTGATTACGACGTCCAAGAAAACGGATCAGCAGCACAATAAGTACAATGATTACCGCAAGGACAATAATAACGTTAAGCAAATTCAGCAGGGTGTTATTGCTACCGAGCGGTTCTGAATTGACGGGCATGTCTCTTTCCTACACACCCAACGTTTTGTTGATAGCTTCGATAACACGGTCTGCTTGGAAAGGCTTCACAATAAAGTCTTTTGCTCCCGCTTGAATAGCATCGATAACCATAGCCTGCTGGCCCATGGCTGAACACATGATAACCTTAGCAGCCGGATCTACTTTCTTGATTTCTTTCAGGGCGGCGATTCCGTCCATCTCAGGCATAGTAATATCCATCGTGATGAGGTCCGGACGCAGTTCTTTAAATTTCTCTATAGCTTGAGAACCGTCCTGAGCTTCGCCCACTACTTCAAATCCGTTTTTCGACAAAATGTCACGGATCATCATTCTCATAAATGCTGCATCGTCCACGATTAGAATTCGGTTAGCCATTTTTACAAAATCCTCCCTAAGTATGCTTATTGTAATTTCTGAATTCGGTCCCACTGGCTGACGATATCCGTAACGCGTACACCGAAGTTTTCGTCGATAACTACGACTTCGCCTTTGGCAATAAGCTTGTTGTTAACCAAAATATCTACAGGCTCACAGGCGAGCTTGTCCAGCTCAATGATCGAGCCTTGAGACATTTCCAAAATATCTTTTATCTGCTTCTGGGTCCTTCCTAATTCTACGGTTACTCTAAGCGGTATGTCCATCAATAAATTTAAATTATTTTCATCAATATGACCAAAAGCTCCACCGTTAAGGTTAGCAAATTGTACAGGCTGTACATTTACATTGCGATTAGCTTCAGGACTAAGCGGTGGTGTCTGCCCATAAGGCATGCCTTGTGGCGGCATTCCGTATGGCGGCATCCCCGGCATGCCATACGCCGGCATGCCTGCTGGAGGATAATAATATCCGCCTTCCGGCATTCCAGGATAACCAGGCATCCCCTGCGGTGGATATGGCGGAGGCGTTTCTCCTGCGGGCTGTGAAGGTGCCTGCTGCACTGGAGGAGCCATAGGCGGCGTCTCATGCGCTGGCTTAGCAGGAGTCTCTGTTGACGTAACTGCAGCCTCCTGTGCTGCAGGGCTTACATCACCCAGAAGCATCGTTACCATATCCTTAGCAAACTGGACAGGCAAGAGCTGCATAATGGTAGAGTCTATTAAATCTCCTATTTTAAGACGGAACGAAATACGAATTAAGGTTTCGTCATTCGGCAAGCTTCCTACGCCTTCACCGCTGGACATATTCAGGATGTCTATACCGGGAGGTGAAATATTAACAAAGCGATTGAAAATGGTAGACATTGATGTGGCAGAAGAACCCATCATTTGGTTCATAGCTTCCTGCACAGCACTAATGTGAATTTCATTCAATTCTTCATCCTTGGGTTCACCTTCCCCGCCTAGCATTAAATCGGCGATGACCTGTGCATCTCTAATCTTAATTACAAGTGAATTAATACCTTGAAATCCGTCTACATATTCCACGTGTACAGCTACATGTGGTTTTGGAAAAGCCACTTCAAACTCCCCGCGTGTAATGATGGAAACTTGAGGGGTTGTAATATCAACCTTTTTCCCAAGTAAAGTGGAAAGTGCTGTTGCAGCACTACCGAATGTTATATTACCGATTTCACCCAAAGCATCCTGTTCAAACGGTGTTAAATAGTCATTTACCGTTTTCTCTGTAGGAGCCAATGAGCCTTCCGCAGATTGTCTCAGAAGGGCGTCGATTTCTTCTTGGGATAAATAATCTTTACTCGTCAAATTCTTCAACTCCTTCACTGACAATCTCGTCTATTTGCACGGCTACCCGGTCTTTCACCATTCCAGGACTTCCGATGAACTTAAGCTTCTCCCCTACCTTAATCGAGAGTCCGGAATCTACATTCCTGTTAAGAGAGATCACGTCACCGACGCTAAGCCCAAGAAACTCAGATATTGATAAACGTGATTCTCCAAGTTCAGCGACAATCGGCAATTTCGCCTTATGAACTCTAGCCTTAATGGCTTCAAGTTCATCTGCATCCCGCGTCTTCTTCTCTGTTACAAACCATTGGTGAACAGATAGTCTAGACATGATTGGTTCCAGGACGACGTGCGGTATGCAAAGATTGATCATGCCTGTTGTATCTCCAATTTTGGTGCTTAACGAGATTAATGCAATGGTCTCATTGGGCGATACAATTTGCATGAACTGCGGATTCGTTTCGAGCGCTTCCATGCGCGGGTGAATATCCAGTACAGTCTTCCATGCTTCCTGCAAGCTCTCAAAGCATCTGCTGAAGATACGCTCCATGATCGTTGTTTCAATCTCAGTTAAAGCATTAATTTTAGAAGGCGCTGTCCCAAAACCTCCCAGCAATCTGTCCAGCATAGCGAAAGCAATGTTTGGATGAACCTCCATTACCATTCGACCTTCTAAAGGTTCAGCTTCAAAAATGTTCAGTATTGTCATTTTTGGAATGGAACGTATGAATTCATCATAAGGGAGCTGCTCTACTTGAACGACATTAATCTGCACAAAGGTGCGTAATTGGGCTGAAAAGTACGTTGTAAGATAGCGGGCGAAATTGTCATGAATCCTTGTAAGACTACGGATATGATCTTTAGAAAAGCGAACAGCCCGTTTAAAGTCATAAGATCGGATCTTCTTCTGAGTTTCTTCCTTTTTAAGTTCATCGGCATCCATCTCACCTGAAGAAAGTGCAGCAAGTAGAGCATCTATTTCGTTTTGTGATAGTACATCAACCAATTCAATCACCCCCCCATCAAAGAATTATCAGGCCTGAAGCTACATAGAAGCCAAAAGGTATTTGGTGACTTCGATCTGAGTGATTTTGCCTTCGGTCAATGTCTTATTGATCAAATTAACAAGCTTGCTGCTAAGCTGATCTTTGCCATTTGCTCCGTTAAGCTCCTCAGGTTTGGTATCTGCAAGCGTTTTGATAATAATCGGCTTAATTTTGATCTCTTTTATTTTCTCGAAGGCTTCCTTTGATTTCGCAGAATTCAATTGGAAAGCGAAATCTATTTGAACGATATAATCGGGATCAGCAAGATTTGTTTTGATGTCTTTGATCTCTGCCGTTAGTTCGACGATTTCATCTGCAGTTAAATGTTTGGTTTCCACACTTTGTACCGCAGCATTTACATCATTCGTATCTTTCGGAAAGATCTTGTCCATTAATAAAAATGCGGCTATCACAATAAGTGTAATCGCAAGCAAAATCGTAAGTAACCACGGCAGCATCTTCTTCATGTTAGCTCCTCCATTGACTGGACTTTAATGGTGGCAGCATATGTGCCTATGTCCCTGTTATAATCCCGGATCTTCGTAATAACTTCATCCGCTTTTTCAAGCACGATCAGTCTTTTTCCGGTTACGAGCGTAATATATGTATCCGGGCTTTCTTCTACCATTTCTACCAGTAGGGCATTGATCCACATCGGTGTTCCATTTAATCTCGTTACCGATATCATAACAGGCCTCCTAACAAAAATAGGGGGAGGAGTATCTCCCCCACGACTTCGCGTTAACCATTAATTAAATATTAAATTATTGATAAAATTAACGCTTCAGGTTAACTACTTCCTGCAGCACTTCATCAGAAGTCGTAATGATACGAGAGTTCGCCTGGAATCCACGTTGCGATACGATCATTTCTGTAAATTCATTCGTAAGATCCACATTGGACATTTCGAGTTGACCAGATATGATCGACCCAGTACCATCTTCTGTATTATTCGCTGTAGTCGGTACAAGTTCGCCTTCTGCATTCGCATTAAGCGTCATACGGTACAGATTACCACCGATTTTCTCTAGACCAGATGGATTAGTAACCTTGGCTACTCCAATCTGTACACCTGCTTCAGTCGTTCCATCGGCCATAGTCTGAACAATTGTTCCATCATTGGAAATGGAGAATGCTGTTACATCATCACCCAGTTGAATCAGTCCACCTCCGGAATCTAGCACATGTAATCCGTCAGAAGTAACAAGGTTACGCGCAGCATCTATGTGGAAATCTCCTGCACGAGTCAAGAATGGTGTTTCTTGGTCTTCTGATAGCTTCACTAGGAAAAAACCATCGCCGTCAATACGCAAATCTGTCGGATTATTAGTAGTTTGAGCACTACCAGCCAAATGGAGTGTATCAATAGAAGCGATGCTTACACCCAGTCCGACTTGTTTAGCATTCACACCACCAGCGCCATCATCACTTGGAGCTGTTACTCCAGAAACCGTTTGACTCATAATGTCCTTAAACATAACGCGTCCGGATTTAAAGCCAATTGTATTGACATTGGCAATGTTATTACCGATTACATCGAGCTTAGTCTGAAAGCCTCTCATCCCTGAAACCCCTGAATACATAGATCTTAACATGTTTGTTGTCCTCCCAGATTATAGAGTCCTAATAACTTACTAAATGGATCGGGACCGCGTCAGTCGGTCAGCGGCCACCTCGGCTTTCCGTTAGGACCAGCCGTTTATGAAATCACAATGGCACTGTCTATTTGTGTAAACACATTATCTTTTATCGAATTTCCATCCATAGCTGTTACAACCGTGCGATTTGGAACACTTACGATAAATGCCAAGTCCTTCATTAATATCAAGGATTCTTTACTGCCTTTGGCAGCAGCTTTATCTACAGCAGAAGAAATCTCATCCAGTTGTCTGCTTCCAAGCTCAATTCCTCTTTGTTCAAGTCGCTTAGCGGCATGATTGCTGAATTTTAGAAGCTTTTGTTGCAGAACACTCTCAAAGGTTGCTTCTCCAGTCAAAGTCTGCTTCGGTAATGAAGATCGCTGTAATGTGGCGGAATGAAGGGACGCAGGATACATTTGGCCAATAGTTAGCCTGTCACTCATACTGTCTCCCCACTTCCTCCGTTATTCTCCGGAGTATTACTATCTGTACCAGAACCATTCTCTGTTGTTGAGGAATTCTGAATTTGTGTAATATCGGTTAAAGCAATTCTGTCTTTCCCCACAACCGCATATTGAATCCCCTTGCTGACAACGATTGATTCAACATTCCCTGTCTTAGGTAGATTTGTGGAGGTATCCGTCCATGTGATATCTTTACCAATCAAGCCGGATACTGAGCCAAGAGACTGATTCATGGATGTAAGCTGTGTCGAGATATTCATCAGCTGCTCAACAGATGTAAACTGTGCCATTTGGGCAATAAATTCTTTATCTTGCATCGGCTGCATCGGATCTTGATTCTGCAGCTGGGTGATCAATATCTTCAAAAACTGATCCTTACCCAACACAGAATTCCCTGTTGTTTTAGTAGATTCAGGAGTTGTATAATTCCACTGGTCTTTGGTAGAAACAGGAGGAGTTGTTGTTGTCGTCATAACCGTTCACCTCTCTTTCAATTGTGATAAGTTTAAGCTTTGGCAGAGAAGGAGTTCCCTTGATTATCATCTTCTTGCCCTGCGTTTGAAACCCAATCTTTCCATTCACCATTTAGCTCTGCGGCAAGAATGGCATCATTAGCTTCCTCACGACTTTCTTTGGAGCGTCTTCCCTGCTGACCACTTCCAGAACCAGGTTGGCGTCCTTCTTGACCCCATTGTGAATTGAGAGGGGTATTATTTTGTGTGACTTCCAATTTTTCTACTTGGAGGCCTTGAGACTGCAATGCTGCTCGAAGCTGGTTCATCTGCTGTTCCAACATATCCTTTGCTCCGGAATGTTCAGTCATAAACTGTGCAACCAGATGGCCGTTTTGCATAGTAATCTTAACATCTACTTGTCCGAGATTTTCTGGAAAGAGTGATATCGTAGCCTCAGCTACTCCGCCTTTTTGCACAATCTCCAATTTACCTGTAATAAAACCGGTCATTTCCTGTGCAAACTGATGAACGGGTACAGGTGCTACTGGAACCTCAGCCTTCAGTGGAGCTGTAATTCCTCCCCGAAGAGCTAGTTGACCGGCAGTTACAACCTCATGATCTCCTTCAATGGTGGTAGTCCCTGATGTGGAGTCTTGTGCTGATTCGACCAGCTTCGTTTCTCCGGCTGTACTGCTCTTCATCACTGGAGTATTCGCAGGCTCTGCATCAGGATCTTGAATAGTCCCTGAGGTCACAGTCGAAGTAAGGACTCCCTCACTCTTACTTACAGCAGCTTCTCCAGCACGGTTACTTAGATTTTGAATGGTCTTGTCCACCGTTTTACCGTTGCTTTCAGTTACAATAGGTTGTTGTACAGATACACCAGAACTATCATTCAAACTGGAGACCTTCCCCTTACCCTTATTACTGTTAGCCGAGGTCTGTTCTATCAGTGCCGTGAAGTTATTTAACAGACTTACTCCCTTACTTGCAACTTCATCATTACCACTTACTGTAGCTTCCTGAATCATAGTAACTAAACTCTGCAAATCATCTTGAACAGCAAATCTCAGCGTATCTGCATTCTGTGCTAACGGTGACAAGCTTCCTGCCGACTCCGTCTCTGATGCAGCATCGCCCTCTGTCGCTTGACTTCCTGATAGAAGAGCAGAGACCTGAAGTAGCCAAGCTTGCAAAGCTACCAAAATAGCAGGATCGCTATGGATGGTATCATCCAGATTTTCAACATCTGCAGTAAGCTTCTCGATGAGATCGGAATTCTGAGTGTCTTGTCCCCCTTGATCTTCTCCAGTCGTTTGAACTTCCTTTAGAAGACCTTGCAATAAAGAGGCTATGTTTCCCAGTAAAGGATCAGTGGGCACCGATGTGTTGTTCGCTGTAGTTCCTCCCATTGTTTGCACTAATGTCTGAGCGAAAGGTACAGCAGTTGATGTTCCAGTAGATGTTGATGAACTACCACTTGCAGCTGTTGTATTTGCACTCACAAGCGATTGAACAACTAAACTCATGTTATTTTCACCTCCTTTCAATATTTATTTAGCGCCCATCAAACGATTAACAATCTTCGCAGTTTGCGCACTATCATTTTTAGTCATTTCCCCCAAAATCGAAGAACGGACACTATCACTTACGGTATTCATAATCGTTACTACTTTATCAGGGCTAATCTTGTACATTTCTCCTAGTAGAGAAGCTGCATTGGCAGGCGTCATTGAACTAAAGGTTTGGTTCAACTTTTCCTTATCCAGATTTGTACTAGTTTTAGTCGTTGGAGCAGTGCCTGCTTCTTTTTTCAATCTAGATTGAAGAGCGGCAATAGCCATATCACTCGAAGAGGTAGTTTCTTTCAACTTAATCGTGACATCGGCCGCTTTTTGAGGATCCATTTTTTCCAGAATCGCAGTCTTACTTGCTTTATTCATTACGCTGAATATTTGCACCATTTCTTCTGTAGTCAAATTCTCCATAATCGGCGCAGCTTTGGAAGCTTTCATACCCGCGTAGAGCTTTGCCAGATCAGCAACCTGCTTTTGATATGGGTCTTCTGTTTCCTCCGCGTTTACCTCAGCAGCTGCAGCAGCTTCTGTCTTCATTCCATCGATCTGCGACTCAAGCGCCTGAACCTTGGTATCCTGGGCTGTTTTTTCATCTGTAACCTTCTTCAGGTTCTCTTCCTGTTGGGCGAGCTGAGCTTTAAGCTCCTTAATCGTAGTCGCTGAGCTCACTTCCTGCTTTTTGCTTTCTTCCTTCGGTTTAGAAGGATCTCCAGGCGGATCAGGAACCCATTTTTCCAGGATAGGAATTTTATTCGCAACCTCAAGCACATTATTACGAATGTCCATATTAAAAAGCGTCAACAGTACTCCAAGCAGTACTAGCGTGAAGATAATCGGTATCATTAAAAATAAGAACCGCTCAAATTTCCCCGCTGACCCTTCATTTTCAAGTTCCATATCATTGTTAGCCACTAGCGGAAACCTCCCGGGTTAGAGGGATTTCATCGCGAAGCGGACGGTTGCCATCTCATCCAGTTCGTTTTGTTCCCGTAAAATCATACTTTGCTGAAACTGTGTCTCAGCCTTATCTTTTGCCTTTAACCATACTTTTTCGTCTAATACCTTTGTGCTTAACTGGTCTTGCTTCTTCAAGACTTCCTGATGTGCACTTCTAATGTCCGTATGCTTACGGGCAATGCATATATCCAGGTATTCTACATACTCTTGCATTTCACGAATCTTCGCCATAGGTGTCTTTTGTTCTGCGGCATTTTGTAAGGATAACATGATAGCGCTCCGCTGAAAGGTGAGTTCATCCAGGCTTCTTTCTTGTGCCTGCAATTCTCCAAGCGCGCTTGAGAGCATCCATTCTGCCTGTGTCTTCTCATTGCCCTTCAAGTCAACGACTTTTTGAAAAGTATAATGAAATCTCATAATACTGAATCAACTCCTCGAGAAGTGTGAAATTAAAGACTGTTGAACTTCAGCCAGCGTAACTTTTTCATTCACCCTTTGTTTGGTGAATTCCCATATACTGTCTATATACTCCATCGACTCATCGATTTGAGCATTCGAGCCTCTTTGATACGCTCCGATATTAATTAAATCCTCTGAATCCTTGTATACAGCCATTAGTCGCTTCACATTCTCTGCTGCAGCGATCTGTTCTTCTGGCGCAATATCCTTCATTACACGACTAATGCTGGAAAGCACATCTATTGCTGGAAAATGTCCTTTGTTCGCAATACTTCGATTAAGGACGATATGACCATCGAGTATCCCTCTAACAGCATCAGCGATCGGTTCATTCATGTCATCGCCATCAACCAGTACAGTGTAAAAGGCTGTTATAGACCCCGTAGGTCCAGTTCCAGCACGTTCTAGTAGTTTGGGCAAGCTTGCAAACACCGATGGTGTGTAACCCCTCATAGCTGGCGGTTCCCCTACTGCAAGTCCAACTTCACGTTGAGCCATAGCATACCGAGTCACCGAATCCATCATCAGCATCACATTAAGTCCTCGATCCCGAAAATACTCAGCAATCGTTGTAGCAATAAGAGCTCCCTTAATTCGAATTAATGCAGGCTGATCAGATGTAGCAACGATAACGACTGACCGCTGCAAACCCTCAGGTCCCAGATCGCGTTCTATAAAATCCAGCACTTCCCTGCCACGTTCTCCTATCAAAGCGATAACATTTACGTCTGCCGATGTATTACGCGCAATCATTCCCATGAGCGTACTTTTGCCGACCCCTGAACCAGCGAAAATCCCCACCCGCTGACCTTTACCGATCGTTAGCAAGCCATCTATCGCTCTTACTCCGATGCTAATAGGTTCTTGGACTCGTGGTCTATTGAGTGGATTGGACGGAATGTTAAAGGTAGAACTATGTGGCATTCGAGCTGGGATTAGAGAACCATCAAGCGGTTGTCCAAGTCCATCCAGTACCTTGCCCAACAATTCTGAACCCACTTGCACACTAAGCGGCTTGCCAGTACCCACTACATCACAGCCAGGTCCAATAGCTTGCAGTTCTCCAAGTGGCATTAATAGCACCTTGTTGTCACGGAAACCAACGACTTCAGCTTGCAGCGGCTTATTTCCTTTAGAAGGATAGATGTAGCAGACATCTCCAATGCTAGCATCAGGTCCTTCCGATTCAACCATAAGACCGATAACCTGCGTCACTTTCCCATTGATCCTCACCGGATCGAGATTACGAAGTTGCTCCTTATAACGGTTACTATCAAGCATCTTCTTCCCCATTTCTCTGCTCATCGGTGTCCAGCGCGATTCTAACCAGCTCTTTCTTGATTTCTGCAAGCTGAGTATCAATTCGGGCATCTATGCTGCCAAAGGAAGAGCGGATTACACAACCTTGATCTTTCACAGTCGAGTCAGGCAAGATCTGTAATTCAGCCTGTGAGTCAACCGCTAATGACAGTTCTTCCCTTGCTGCGTTTACGAAAGCGAACTGCGCAGGTGATACGCACAGTGAGATCAACCCCTGTTCACGTTTACGAGCCAGATTCTTCCGAATCAAATCCATTGCAAACTGCGGCTCTACCGTTAACTGCTTGTCCACAATTTTCTCGGCAATATCACAGCTTAACTCTACTAAGAAAGGTTCAGCTTCCTGAATAATGACATCTCTTGCCTTATATGCCTCAGCTAAAACAGCACGTGCTTCATCCATCATCGCTGCAACCTTGAGCTTCATCTCTTGTTCAGCTTGAGAGACACCCTCCTGATACCCTAGCTGATAAGCCTCGGCTTTGACAGCCTCTACCAGATGTTCATCCTGCTCACGCCGCTTCTTCCACCACTCTTCAGCCTCCGCTTTTGAGGATTCAACAATCTGTTCCGCTTCTAGAGAGGCATTTCGAACCTGCTCTTCAGCAAATTCTTGGGCGTCTTTAAGCATTTGCTTACGTGCTACTTCTGCCTCTTCACGAGCGGGATCATGATAGTGAGTCTCGCTTACAGTCTCCTCTGGAACGGGCTCCTCAGTTAGGCCCGCATAGTGCCGGGCCTGCTCCAATCTTTTCAGTACATCAACTGGAACATACTGAGAATGCTTAATCAGCTTAGACAATGATGTCATCTCCTCCGCCACGAGCGATGATAATTTCTCCAGACTCTTCGAGTCTGCGAATCGTACCTACAATGCGCGTTTGTGCTTCTTCTACATCACGCAACCGCACCGGTCCCATGTACTCCATTTCTTCTCGGAATGTCTCTGCCATACGTTTGGACATATTCCGGAAAATGACATCTCGTACTTCTTCACTTGCAACCTTAAGGGCAAGCTGCAGGTCCGCATTATCAATATCACGAATAATACGCTGAATCGAACGATTGTCCACATTGACGATATCCTCGAATACGAACATCCGCTTCTTGATTTCCTCGGCGAGCTCTGGATCTTGAATTTCGAGAGAATCCAGAATTGTGCGCTCTGTCCCCCGGTCAACTCCATTCAAGATTTGTACGATTGATTCGATACCGCCAGCATTTGTATAATCCTGAGTTACAGTAGCAGAAAGCTTCTGCTCCAGCACTCGTTCAATTTGTGTAATGACCTCTGGAGAGGTGCTATCCATTACAGCAATTCGTCTAGCTACCTCTGCCTGCTTCTCTTGAGGTAACGAGGAGAGAATGGCTGCTGCTTGTTCGAATTGCAGATAAGACAATACAAGTGCGATAGTCTGAACATTCTCATTCTGGATAAAGTTCAAGATCTGATTTGGATCAGCTTTGCGCGCAAAATCGAAGGGTCTTACCTGTAAAGTTGCAGTCAGACGGTTAATGACCTCCATCGCTTTTGCTGAACCAAGTGCTTTCTCCAAAATCTCTTTGGCGTAGTTAATACCGCCTTGTGAAATATATTCCTGAGCGAGGCATATCTGATGGAACTCAGACATGATTGACTCTTTCTCACTGCTGTCCACTTTACGGACATTGGCGATTTCAAGAGTGAGTTGTTCAATCTCCTCGTCTCTTAAATGTTTGAATATTTGCGCCGATACCTCGGGCCCTAGTGTGATAAGCAGGATCGCGGCCTTTTGACGACCACTAAGCCCCTGCTGACTAGCCTTTGCCATTAGTTCACCTCTGTTCGTCTGCAAGCCATGTACGCAGCAAATTCACGAATTCGTCTGGCTTCTTCTTCGCCAAACTTTCCAATTGCTTACGAACTTGACTGTCATTCGTCACACTTTCCAAATTAATAGATGGAAATTCGGTAGGAACCTGCAATGGAATGTCTTCATCTTCCTCTTCCACAGTCTTCTTACGACTCCGATAGATTAGATATCCTCCACCTGCTCCAACCAGCAATGCAGCTGCTCCGATAGCCCATAACATCCATGTGGCAAGACCACCTGGTGCGGTATTAGCAGCATTACCACCAAATTGTTGAGAATACACCGAAACCTTTTTGGTTAAATCAGCGTCTGTATATGTAGTACCTGAATCTGCAAGAGAAGCACGAACAATATTTACCAAAATGTTTTGAATCGCTGCCGATGTAGCAGCATCCAAAGTATTTTGTCCTGTAGGTGGTTCAACCGCAACATTTATGGTTAAATCTTTTACAGTAAAGGGACTAGCGATAACATCCTTTGTAATTCGGTTAACTTCATAGTTCCTCGTCTCAGAAGATTCCTCTGAAGTAGAAGTATCCGTGCCGGCTTGTGAAGGGTAGCCCGTTACATCTTGTGAACCAGTGCCTGCCACTCCGCCAGTTGTATTTCCCTGACCCGAATACGAATTACTGATAATTTGTGAACTGATCTCAATCCCCTTCATGTTCTCTGTATCCACAGGGGTTACAAGATTTTCCTTCCGGTTTTCCTTGTCAAAGTTCAGCTTCGAAAATACAAGAACATCAACTTTATCTGGACCCGTAAGAGTGCTTAGGAATTGTTTCACATCTTTCTTGACTTCTTCTTCAAATTTCTTCTGTAGAGCGAAGTTCTCTTCGACCTGGTTAGAAACTCCTGCTTGTCCACCTTTGGCCGTTGGCATTAACTCAACTTCATTATTAGCAATCGTAATGTTATCAATTGGTAGATTTGGAACCGCAGTCTTTACAAGGTTGAAATACCCATCGATATTATCTTGACTGGGTCTGAATCCCGGATTAAATGAAAGCACAACAGATGCAGATGCTTGTTCTTGATCCGCCTGAGATGCAAAAACTGTCTCTTTAGGCAGATTAATCAGTACTTTAGCATCCTTAATTCCTTGCATACGTCTCATTAGCTGTTCTACTTCACCGTTTAATGCATTATTATACTTCACATTAAACTCACTATCTGTCGTTCCTATCATTGACGAATTTTCATTAAAGACCTTATAACCGATAGAGCCCCCCTGAACAATCCCCTGAGAACCGATATCCACCTTTATTCGAGCCGCTTCTGTGCTTGGCACTGAGATGCTCTTTCCATCTTGGCTTAATCGGTATGAAACACCTGCTTTATCCAAGTAGTTCATTACTCCCGCTGAATCTGTGCTGTCCAAATCTTGAAACGCTACTTCATATTCTGTCTTTGAAAGCTGCATGGTTAATACTACGATTATTATTAGAATGATAAACAATGTTGAAAAGAATAAAATCTTCTGTTTACCACTAAATCTGTTCCAATACAGGGTAACCTTCTCCCGATATTGGGCAAATCTTTCATTCACAGTGTCACCCCATCCGGAACTAAGCTAGGATTTAATTAAATTTGAGTTCTCATAATTTCTTGATAGGCTTCAATCACTTTGTTCCGGACTTGTGTAGTCAACTGCAAACTCAGTAAAGCCTGTTGGGAAGAAATCATTACTTCGTCTATATTCACTTCTCCCAATACAAATTTATTACTCATATCCTTTGCTTGTTGTTCCTGATCTGCTACTTTATTGAGTGCATTCTCAAGATAAGAACCAAAGCTCTCCATGGAATTAGCAGGAGTGGACGAAGCTTCGGTAGATGTTGGTTTCATGGCAAGCTGCTGTACAGCTTGAACTCCATTAGTGATATTCTGTATCAACTGTTTCCCTCCTAAAAGTTTTGTAAGCCTATGCTTCCTAAATTCACTTCGTACAAAACTCACTTTGGAAGCGTTTCTTGTAAATTACGTTTAGCGACCAATTTCTAGCGCTTTACTTACCATAGCTTTAGATGCATTCAGCATCGTTACATTGGCTTCATATGAACGTGATGCAGATAACATATCTACCATTTCTTTGGTAATATCCACATTTGGCATATAAACATAACCTTCGGCATCCGCATCAGGATGACTTGGATTGTATACCGGCTTTAACGGAGAATCATCTTCTATAATGGATTGAACCTTTACGCCTTCACTGCTACTACCGTTCATTTTCGAATTTAGTATATTCGAGAACTTATTACTTTCTGTAGCCTCCATAACAACAAGCTTACGCCGGTAAGGAACGGCTTTGCCATCAACCACCGATGCTCTAGTAGTTTCCGCATTGGCCACGTTGGAGGAGATTACGTCCATCCGTAATCGTTGAGCTGTTAATGCTGATGCACTTATTCCAAAACTACTCCCAAAGTTCATGCAATCTTATCCTCCTTGAATTACAGCTCGCATCATCGAAATCTGACTGTTAATCTGTTCGACATAAGAACTATACCTGAGTTGGTTCTCAGCGCTTAACGCCATTTCTCGTTCTACATCCACATTGTTCTCGTTATTATTCATAGAGGTAGTCTCATCCGTACTAACGACAGCAGCCGGTACAATGGTGTTGGTACCAAATTGAAAATGTCGGGAGTCCGTTACCTTCGCGTTAAGTGTAGGTTTTATTCCACTTTCCTGTTGCTGAAGGAAACTTTCGAATGAAACATCAGAACGTTTGAAATTTGGCGTATCTTCGTTAGCCACGTTATTTGCTAGAACATTTTGTCGTTTGTAGGCAGCATCAATGCCTCCCTGCAATCGTTGAAAACTGACACTATTCAGCAATCCCAAGATAATTCCTCCTTTCAAAGCTATCATAATGAAATGAATTCCACAACTTTCCTTAAAAAACCTGCTTGATTTCGACAAATAAAGTATAAAAGTCCTCTATTTATCAGCTTTCACGTCGAACCTTGTCGCAAAGTATAACTTATTAGTATTTTCACATACATTGATTTTCATTTAATTTGTATATTATTACAATAAGAAATAAGCCCTATCTTTTTAAAAAAGACAGGGCTTTAAGCACTTTATTGCTATTTTATTCCTTTTTTCATTCAAAAATATCTTTTTAATTGCATATTTTTACATTTATTTCCCTTTAACTGACACTATATTGTAATTTTCTAATTCCTTATGCCCAAATTCCAATGAATAAAATTTGTCGCTTTAGAGAATATACTGACTTAAATCACGATCCTGTGCAATACTTGCCAATTTCTCACGCACATACTCAGGTGTAATTACCATTTTGTCCAAAGTCAACTCTGGCGCTTCAAACGATAAATCCTCTAATAACTTCTCCAAAATGGTATGAAGTCGCCGAGCACCTATGTTTTCCATATTTTGGTTCACTGAAGCCGCTATTTTGGCGATTTCATGAATAGCATCCTTCTGGAACTCCACTTCAATGTCCTCAGTCTTTAACAAATTAACATATTGTTTTGTCAAAGCATTCTCTGGCTCTGTTAAAATGGATACAAAATCCTCCAGCGTCAGACTGCTCAGTTCTACGCGAATCGGAAAACGACCCTGAAGCTCAGGAATCAGATCAGAAGGTTTAGCAACATGAAATGCCCCCGCAGCCATGAAGAGCACATAATCCGTCTTTACAGGACCGTATTTTGTCATGATTGTAGAACCCTCTACAATTGGAAGAATATCTCTTTGTACACCCTCACGTGATACATCGGGACCGGAACCCTTGCCTTGACTTGCAACCTTATCAATCTCATCGATAAAAATAATCCCCGATTGTTCAGCGCGTGTCACAGATTCCTGAATAACATCGTCCATATCAATCAGTTTGGTCGCTTCATCCTGAATCAGTACTTTACGAGCCTCACGGATAGGAAGCTTGCGCTTCTTCGTCCGCTTCGGAAGTAAACTACCAAACATTTCTTGCATATTCATCCCCATCTGGTCGTTCCCTTGCCCCGCAAACATATCCAGCATAGATGGCGCTGTATCCTCAACGTCTATTTCAATGATATCGTCTTCCAATTGACCAGCTAGCAGCTTAAATCTAACCCCGCGACGGCGTTCACTTAAGCTTCCATCCGGTTCGGAATCTTCTTTAGAATCCTCTTGCGAAGAGTTCCCGCCAAAAATCATCTCAAAAGGATTCTTCTGAGATTTATTTTTTGAAGACGAAGGCACTAAAATAGAGACAATCCGCTCGTTAGCTAGTTCTTCTGCACGGTCCTTGACCTTTTCCGTACGTTCTAGCTTCACCATACGAATAGAGGTCTCTACCAGATCACGCACCATAGACTCCACATCTCGCCCTACATAACCCACCTCTGTGAATTTGGTTGCCTCTACCTTGATGAACGGAGCATTAACAAGCTTAGCAAGACGCCGCGCAATCTCGGTTTTCCCTACACCAGTAGGTCCGATCATCAAGATATTCTTAGGAACAACTTCATCACGCAGTTCCTCAGCGAGTAGACTGCGCCGATAACGATTACGAAGCGCGACAGCTACCGATTTCTTAGCTTGTTTCTGACCTACAATATATTTATCCAATTCGGCTACAATTTGACGGGGTGTTAGCGATTGATTCACCATCGTGAATTCCTCCTTGTCTCTATGGCACTGAGCCTATAATTGCTCAACAATAATATTGGAGTTAGTGTACACACATATTTCAGATGCAATCTGAAGAGCCTCTCGAGCTATATCTGCAGCAGCAAGTGCTGGAGCATGACGTTTAAGCGCACGACCGGAAGCAAGTGCAAAATTACCACCTGAACCAATAGCAAGCACATCATCATCCGGCTCGATAATTTCACCGTTTCCGGAGATCAATAGCATGCCTTCCTTGTCCATAACAATCATCAATGCCTCAAGTTTTCGAAGAATACGATCTTGACGCCAGTCTTTCGCTAATTCTACGGCTGCGCGCTGCAGGTTTCCATGATGCTCCTCCAGCTTGCCTTCAAATTTTTCGAACAAAGTGATCGCATCCGCCACAGAACCTGCAAACCCCGCTATTACTTGTCCCCGGTATAAGCGACGAACTTTTCTAGCCGTCGTCTTCATAATTACACTCTCTCCGAATGTAACCTGACCATCACCTGCTATAGCTGCCTGTCCGTTATGTCTTACAGCACAAATTGTAGTCGCATGAAAGCTGGGTACCATGATTGTAGTTACCTCCTTAAGATGATGGACTTTCGTTATCGACAGCCTCCGGCTCTGTATAAGCGAGGCCCGTACGATTAGCATACTCGGCAAGACTGTCAAGTGCACGATGCGCTAACATCTCATTCTTTTCTTTTTTATTACGGATTTTCTTCTCTACCTTCGGCAAAAGGCCAAAGTTGGCATTCATAGGCTGAAAATGCTCCGGATCAGCAGAAGTGATATAAGCAGGCATACTGCCAAGCACCGTGTCCTGAGGGAAGATCAGTCCTTCTTGACCGAGTGCGGCTCTAGCAGCATTAATGCCGGCAATCAAGCCTGAGGCCGCTGATTCTACATAACCTTCTACACCTGTCATCTGTCCAGCAAAGTACAGCCTTTCCTTGCCCTTCATTTGATAAGTAGGATGCAAGAGTTTAGGGGAATTAATAAAGGTATTTCTATGCATTACGCCATACCGAACGTACTCAGCGTTCTCAAGACCCGGAATCAGCGAGAATACACGCTTCTGTTCGCCCCATTTCAAATGCGTTTGAAAGCCAACAAGATTGTAAAGCGTTCCAGCAGCGTTATCCTGACGAAGCTGAACTACCGCATATGGAAGCTTACCTGTGTGCGGATTAATAAGCCCTACAGGTTTCATCGGTCCAAATAATGCTGTTTGCTTACCGCGCTTCATCATGATTTCAATAGGCATACAGCCCTCGAAGTATATCTCTTTCTCAAAATCCTTGAGCGCTGCCGTCTCCGCAGAAATCAACGCATCATAAAACACGTCAAACTCCTCTTCAGTCATTGGACAGTTCAGATATGCCGCTTCTCCTTTGTCATAACGGGAAGCCAGATATACTTTATTCATATCAATACTGTCTTTCTCAACAATCGGTGCAGCAGCATCATAAAAATAGAAATACTCTTCACCTAACAGTCCCTTAATTTCTGCAGATAAAGCGGGTGAGGTAAGTGGACCTGTTGCAATAACAACAATCCCTTCCTCCGGTATATGCGTAAGTTCTTCATTTATGACTTCCACGAGCGGATGATTATGCAATGTACTCGTAATTTCTCCCGAAAAACCGTCCCTATCTACGGCAAGTGCGCCGCCAGCAGGTACAGCGTGGCGATCAGCTGCACCTAATACAAGGGAATTCAAACGTCGCATTTCTTCCTTTAATACACCTACCGCATTGCCTAGACCATTTGCACGCAAAGAGTTACTGCACACTAGCTCTGCGAATTGATTCGTGTGGTGTGCCGGCGTCTTCACCACTGGTCTCATTTCATACAATCTTACCGGTACGCCTTGAGAAGCTATTTGCCAGGCCGCTTCACTTCCTGCTAGACCTGCTCCAATTACTGTTACCTTTGCTGTATCTGTCACTGTCTTCTTTCCTCCTGTGGAGACTATTATTCTGCTAACTCTTCTTCGTTGTCTAAAACTGCCTCTGTATGATCACAAGACGTACATTGCAGCTTGGTGCCTTGCTTATTGCGTTTCTCAATCATCCAAGCCCCGCAAGATGGGCATGGCTTAGTGGAAGGTCTATCCCAAGAGACGAAATCACAGCCGGGATATTGATCGCAGCCATAGAAGACACGTCCTTTTTTGCTACGACGCTCTACAACTTTACCTTCATGACACTTAGGGCAAGTTACACCGATATCTTTGATGATAGGCTTCGTATTCCGGCAATCCGGAAAGCCGGAACATGCTAGAAATTTCCCGAAACGCCCTAATTTATATACTAGTGGTTTACCACATTTCTCGCAGATCTCATCAGAGACTTCATCTTCAATCTCAATTTCTTTCATCTCTTCTTCGGCAAACACTAAGCGCTTCTCGAAAGACTCATAGAATTCGGAAAGAACCTTCACCCAATCTTCTGATCCTTCTTCCACATGGTCAAGATCCCCTTCCATATTCGCCGTAAACTCTACGTTCAATATTTCCGGAAAAAATTGTTCCATCTGCTCGATGACTAGTTCTCCAAGCTCTGTAGGCATGAATTTTTTCTCTTCAATAGCTACGTAACCACGCTTCTGAATAGTTTCAAGTGTTGGTGCATACGTACTTGGGCGTCCTATTCCTAATTCCTCAAGAGTCTTTACAAGCCTTGCTTCTGTATAACGCGGCGGCGGCTGTGTAAAATGCTGCTTCGGCTCGATCTCTTGCTTATTTAAAGCATCCCCCGCTTGAAGAGGCGGTAAATACTTATCTTCATCTGTAGTCCCATCATCGTTGCCTTCCACATAAACCTTCATGAACCCTGGGAATGAAACCTTCGAACCTACGGCTCTGAATGTTGCCGTACCCGCTTCTATATCAACTGAGAGTGTATCAAGAAGAGCTGAAGCCATTTGACTGGATACGAACCGCTCCCAGACCAGCTTGTAAAGACGGAATTGATCGCGGCTCAAGAATTCTTTAACCATTTCAGGTTCACGAAGTGCTGAAGTTGGTCGAATCGCTTCATGCGCTTCTTGGGCTCCAGCTGCTTTCTTTGAATACTGGCGCGGCGCCTCTGGTAAGAACTTTTCACCATATTTAGCAGTAATCAGCTCTTTAGCTTCATCCTGTGCTGTGACAGATAAGCGTGTCGAGTCCGTACGCATATAAGTGATCAAACCTACGGTTCCCTCTTTGCCTAGTTCCACACCTTCGTATAGTTGCTGGGCAACAGACATTGTCTTAGCTGCTCGAAATCCAAGCTTACGTGCGGCTTCTTGTTGAAGGGAACTTGTTGTAAAAGGAGCCGAAGGATGCCGTTGTCTTTCCTTCTCTTTCACATTACTCACCTTAAAAGCTGCGTTCTTGATTGCCTCAAGGACCTCTTGAACATCGCTCTCTTGATTAAGTTCTTTCTTCACACCGTTCAGCTTATGAAACTTAGCTTCAAAGACGGAATCTCGAATCCCTAGCTTTGCCGTAATGCTCCAATATTCAGTAGGCACAAAAGCGGAGATTTCATTCTCACGATCCATTATGATCTTTACAGCTACTGATTGAACACGTCCAGCCGATAACCCTTTTTTGACTTTCTTCCATAATAGGGGGCTAATCTTGTAACCTACCAGCCGATCCAGTATACGTCTTGCTTGCTGCGCATTCACAAGATCCATGTTAATCTTGCGCGGCGTCTTAAAAGCATCCTTCACCGCTTGTTTGGTGATCTCATTAAATACAACTCGACATTCCTGTGTTTGATCCAAATTTAGTGCATGCGCCAAGTGCCAGGCGATCGCTTCCCCTTCGCGGTCAGGGTCAGCTGCGAGATAAACTTTTTTCACTTTTTTACTGGCATCTTTCAATTCCTTCAATATAGAACCTTTACCACGAATAGTAATATATTTAGGATTAAAATTATTCTCCACTTCGACACCCGTTTGGCTCTTCGGTAGATCTCTGATGTGTCCCATAGATGCCTTCACAATATACTTACTACCTAGATATTTGCCAATTGTCTTCGCTTTTGCGGGCGATTCGACAATTACTAATGCATCTGCCATAGACTCTTCCTCCTCGTTAACACTCGTACCTCTATATTAAATTACCTTATAAATAGCTCCTGGTAATTGTACTACCGCTTTTTTTATGATTAAAGATAACAGAACTGAATGCAAATGTCCAAAATCCCATCCAGTCTTCACAAGCAGATCGTCCAAAATAAAGGGGCCTTGATGCAGTATATGGTATAGGTGTGACTCCTCATTTGTCAATTTCTTTTCAATTAATAAGTCATCAATCACCTGTTTAGGGGGACCGCTTTCATCCGCTTTTGAACGGTTTATCGGGAGATAAGAAGTATATTCTTCTAAAATATCTAATGCACAGGTTACCAGTTTTGCCCCCTGTTTAATTAGATCAAGAGCACCTCTACTTTTAGGAGATGTTATCGGTCCAGGGACAGCAAAAACATCACGTCCTGCTTCCAAGGCAGCATCAGCAGTAATGAGTGACCCACTTCTACTATCCGCCTCTACAACTACTGTCCCATATGTGAGACCTGCAATAATACGATTGCGCTGTGGAAATAACCCAGGATGACTTTTGGTTCCAAGGGGATACTCTGTGAGCACTAGCCCATCACGGGAAATCAATCGCTCAAGCTCCTTATTCTCGGGAGGGTAGACCCGATCAAGTCCTGTAGCTACTACCGCTATAGTGCCTCCACCGCGTCTTAGTGCAGCTTCATGACACACACTATCAATCCCCCTAGCTAATCCGCTAACCACTGTTAGACCAGCTGTACAAAGCTCTTCCGCGAGGATCTCCCCTACCTTCCGTCCATAAGCTGTTGGCACACGAGTACCGACCATCGCCACACTGGGTGTCGATAACAGTTCCAAACGCCCACGATAATAAAGAATCCATGGCGGCTGGACTGTCTCCTTCAATAAATTTGGATAGCCTGCATCAAAAACCGTAACCATGTTCACAGCACTTTCTTTCATTAGTAAGCGGCGGTTTGCTATCCACTCCAATGTGTATATGGAAGCAAGATGAATCGACATTTTCTCGGTCAACCCAATCTTTTCCCAGTCTTCTGCGCTACAAGAAAATGCTTTTTCTGACAAAAGCCCAGCTCTGCGAATCTTGTCGATTGTTTTCCAGCCAATACCTTCCACTTCATTAAAGCCGAATAGTAGTTCCCGTTCTTCCATATCATTTTTCGCTCCTTAACATGGAAGGCCTAGCCTTCCCTATTTTGTGTTACACATTCTGAAAACGCAAGCATTTCTTTAAATTCTATAAATTTCTATTTAAAATAAAAAAAGCAACCTTTCATCCCTGGATAGGAACAAAAGGTTGCTTACCTCTTAAATTAATTATACACGAAATAACCTCACTACGTGGAGTGATTTACATGTCATAACGTCAATCATTAGTGCGATGTAAAAGCATTGAGAATACCGCGTTCTTCTAGCACACTTACGAGCGTTGAGCCCATTTCAGCAGGTGTAGGGGCTACCTTAATTCCGCAAGCTTCCAGTACGGCAATTTTTTCACTAGCCGTACCTTTACCTCCAGAAATGATAGCGCCAGCATGCCCCATGCGTTTGCCTGGAGGAGCAGTTGCTCCTCCAATGAAACCTACAACCGGTTTGGTCATATGTTCACGAATCCACTCTGCCGCTTCTTCCTCTGCAGTACCACCGATCTCTCCGATCATGATAACTGCCTTTGTACCCGGATCCTCATTAAACAGCTTCAAAATATCAATAAACTCAGAGCCTTTAACCGGGTCCCCGCCAATACCTACAGCAGAAGATTGCCCAATTCCACGTGTGGTTAGCTGATGAACAGCCTCATAGGTTAGCGTTCCGCTACGTGAGACTACTCCAACATAACCAGGCATATGAATATAACCAGGCATGATTCCAATCTTACACTCTCCAGGAGTGATAACACCCGGACAGTTTGGACCGATCAGCACTGTAGAACGGCCTTCCATATAACGTGAGACTTTTACCATATCAAGTACGGGAATTCCTTCGGTAATACAAATAACCAAATCCAGCTCTGCATCAACTGCCTCCATGATGGAGTCTGCTGCGAATGCTGGTGGTACATAAATTACACTAGCAGTTGCTCCAGTAGCTGCCTTAGCGGCTGCAACAGTATCAAATACCGGAAGACTAACTTCACTGCCATTTTCAAGGGTGATATTAACTGTCGTTCCACCTTTGCCCGGCGTTACTCCTCCAACCATTTGTGTCCCATAATCCAGCGCACCCTTAGTATGGAACAAGCCCGTTGCTCCCGTAATACCTTGCGTGATAACTTTCGTATTTTTATCTACAAGAATGCTCATGCCTTAAGTCACATCCCTACTTATATTGTCAAATACGATAACTGGCTCCTACTTCCAAGCCATTATTGCACAAGAGATACAATCTTACGGGCACCGTCCGCCATAGAATCAGCAGCTACAATGTTAAGTCCCGATCCAGCCAAAATTTGCTTGCCCAATCCAACATTTGTTCCTTCTAGACGCACAACAAGCGGTTTGGTCAATCCCAATTGACTGGCCGCTTCCACAACACCGTTAGCAATAACATCACAGCGCATAATACCGCCGAATATGTTAACGAAAATTCCATTTACCTTTTCATCCGATAGAATGATTTTAAAAGCTTCAGTAACTTTCTCGGTTGTTGCACCGCCCCCTACATCGAGGAAGTTAGCGGGTTCGCCTCCGTAATATTTAATAATATCCATCGTTGCCATCGCTAGGCCTGCACCGTTCACCATACAACCAATATTGCCATCAAGCGCAATATAGCTTAGGTCATACTTCGAGGCTTCGATTTCTTTCAAATCTTCTTCATCTAGATCCCGAAGCTCTTGAATATCCTTGTGGCGGAACAAAGCATTGGGATCAAAATTTAACTTAGCGTCTAGAGCCATCACATTACCATCCGCAGTAACTACCAATGGGTTAATTTCGGCAATAGAGCAATCTTTATCCACAAAAGCTAGATATAGCGCTTGCATAAACTTTACAGTCTTGCCTACCAATTCATTCGGAATAGAGATGCTGTAAGCTAGCTTACGAGCTTGGAAAGTCTGCAAACCTACTGCCGGATCAATGATTTCTTTAAAAATCTTCTCCGGATGTGTTGCTGCAACCTCTTCAATCTCTGTGCCTCCTTCTTCAGAAGCCATCATGACCACTCGACCCGTTCCTCGATCAACAACGATACCGATGTAATACTCTTTAACAATTTGACAGCCCTCTTCTATGAGAAGCCGCTTTACTACCTTACCCTCCGGACCAGTCTGGTGAGTAACCAAGGTCTTGCCTAGAATCTCGGTTGCGTAAGTACGCACTTCATCGATATTCTTAGCAACCTTTACGCCTCCAGCTTTACCGCGTCCACCTGCGTGAATCTGAGCTTTGACTACAACAACCGGTGTACTCAGTGACTCTGCGGCTTCTACCGCTTCCTCCACTGTATAAGCTACTTTTCCATTCGGTACGGCCACACCGTACTTCTTAAGCACTTCTTTTCCCTGATACTCGTGGATATTCATAGCGGTAGCCTCCTAAAGTAGCGTGGTGACCTAACAGGCAGCCTGTTGTCATCTCGCCTTCCGTTTTGATTGCCGCGGGGTTAGGGATAGGCTCATGCTAAACATGCAGCACTATTCCGGAACCAGCAGAAACTGTTCTACCACTCCTATAAGAATGGCCTTGTTTCTGTGAGAGACATTGAGTAAATCTATAAGACTAAGCTTATACTTACCTATATGCCATATAAAGGAACCCAGAATAGTGTAACATGTTTTTAAAACGCTTTCCTTAAATATATTCATGATTTGTACACATTTTTTCGCTTGGTTTCATGCCGGAATGCGAACGATCGCATTGACTGCGGAAGACACTTACTTTTTACTAACTTGAGTATTCGCCTCATGAACACGGTTCAGCAAGCTTTTGAACTGTTCAAGTAGCTCTAAAGTCTCAACATTGGACATCGTTGTTTCTTCCATCATTTTACCTGGAATGCAAGCCGCATTACTTTGAAGAGCCCAGCCCTGTTCCGTTAGTGATATCAGAACTTTTCGCTCATCTTGTGTCGAACGCTCACGCACGATTAAACCTGCAGCCTGCAGACGTTTCAAAAGAGGCGTCAGCGTACCCGAATCCAAAAATAGCGCCTCACCGATTTCCTTAACTGTACATTGCTGCCGTTCCCATAATACAAGCATTACTAGATATTGCGAGTATGTTAAACCGATCTTATCCAAATAAGGTTGATACAGCTTTGTCATCTCACGAGAGCAAGCATAAATGGTAAAACAAAGTTGATTCTCAATCAGCAGCTCAGGTGTGGTCGTCATCTTTTGCGTATCTTCTTCATTCATTTTCATATCTTATTCACCTGCCTTATTCCTTTATTTTATCATAATTCACTCATAACATCATGTTAATAGCGAAAAATCAATTTGACTTTTATATTAATTGTGTTAAATTATATTGTACACAAACTAATATGGAATTGGAGAGATACAATATGATGACTATTCAGCAAAAAATGTATGAAACAACTGTTAAAGCCGTAGGAGGAAGAAACGGTTATATCGAATCAGAAAGCCCTAAGCTCAATCTTACAATCAGTACACCACGCGAAATGGGAGGTGCCGGCGGTGAAGGTACAAACCCTGAACAACTATTTGCAGCGGGATATTCTGCTTGTTTCGATAGCGCTCTAAACATGGTTGCTCGACTCGGAAAGGTGAAAATTGAAGGTAGTGAAGTAACAGCTACGGTCAGCTTCGGTAAAGTTGAAGATGGAGGTTTCGGCATCGCAGTTAAGCTTGATGTGCTGGTTAAAGGTGTTGACAGAGAAACTGCAACTTCTCTAGTAGAAGCTGCTCATGGCGCGTGCCCTTACTCCCGCGCAACTCGTGGCAATATCGCTGTTGAATTGAATGTACTGTAAGCAGCTATAAAAACATCCTTGGGCGGAATTGTTGGCCCAAAATACCAGAGCAGCCATTCGCCATTATCGGGAATCGCTGCTCTATTTTATTTATTCTTCTGTCATCACTTGCCGGTCTAAATTACGGTACTGAACAGCCTCCGCAAGATGAGCAGAAGTAATATCCTGTACGCCTTCCAGATCAGCTATTGTACGGGATAGCTTAATTATTCGATCATGCGCTCGCATACTTAGACCTAAATTCTCCAGAATATCATACAGCAATTCGGCACCTTCACGGCTAAGACTTGCATAGCGCCGAAGTGAAGCGCCAGAAAGTTCACTGTTCCAAGAAATAGGCAAGCGTTTAAACCGTTTAGCTTGTATCGCCTGTGCCGCCATCACCGCTGCATACATCTCAGCCGAAGATAAAGCATGCCCCTGTCGACCCCATTCCTTGGGGCGAGGGACATCCACTTGTAAATCAATACGATCCAATAAGGGGCCTGATATCTTTGCGCGATATTGAGCAATCCTAGCGGGACTGCAAGTACAATGTTGTTGGGAAAGCCCACTCCCAAAATAACCACAGCTACATGGATTCATCGATGCAGCGAGCATGAATTTTGCAGGATAGGTAAAGGAAGCACGAGCACGACTTATAGTAACAACCCCATCTTCGAGCGGTTGACGCAACACTTCTAGTACATTCCGAGAAAATTCGGGCAATTCATCTAGAAAGAGAATACCTCGATGGGCGAGACTGACTTCACCCGGCTTCGGAATTCCCCCACCCCCAATAAGGCCTGCGGCTGATATCGTATGATGCGGAGAGCGAAAAGGACGACTACGCAGCAAGCCGTTGTGGGCATCTTTTAAAGTTCCTGCTGCGCTAAAAATTTTGGTTACCTCAAGTGCCTCACTCTCAGTCAATTTTGGAAGTATGCTCGGGAGTCGTTTAATCAGCATCGTCTTCCCTGTACCGGGTGGACCCATGAGCAAAATATTATGCATGCCCGCTGCCGCAATGGTTAGGGCTCTTTTTACATGCTGTTGACCAAGCACATCACTGTAATCATCCATCATCTCATTCATTGCACACGAGGAGACCTCAGAAGTACCGTAAATCGGGGTATATTTAAGATGTTCCAAAGAAAGGACAAGTACCGGAGGTCGTTCATTTAGATCCATCCCCTTGCTTACAGATACAGGAAAAGGAAGAGTTGATATAGACGGTTTTTCTACCGAATCTCTCCCATTCAATTGATACTGCTCGTCGCTCCCTTTTATATCCATTGCTGAGTTGGACTGCTGTTCTTCTGGGTTCGCTAAAGCTCGCAAATGGTCGATTGCGTAAATGTTAATGCCACTGATCAAAGCTGCCTCGGCTGCATTGCCTTCCGGGAGCAGAACAGCCTTAAATCCATTCTTCCGGGCAGCTTCCACCATCGGCAGTACTCCCGATACTGGCCGCAGACTGCCATCGAGCGCAAGCTCTCCAATGAAAAGTACCTCTTTAGCTGAAGGCATAACCATTTGACCACTAGTAATCAGTATCCCCAGAGCAATCGCAAGATCAAAGGCGGAGCCTTCTTTTCGTAAGTCGGCTGGAGCTAGATTTATCGTGATGCGCTGCTGGGGATAGCGATAACCGCAATTCTTAACGGCGGCTCTTACTCGTTCTACCGCCTCACGAATCGCTGAATCCGGTAAGCCAATGATATTTGTCTGCGGTAATCCATTCGCAAGATCAATTTCAACACCAATCATTACCCCTTCAATTCCATACAAACACGCACTATGCATTTTTCCATACATAAAAACACCTCATCTCCTGAAATACACCCCTGATTGGGTGTTAAATCTTCAAGAAAAAAGGTGCTTCCTTATTTTCCGACTATAAAATAGCTATTATTTCTCATTATATAGAGAGAAACTTATCGTAATCAACAATTATTCAATAATTATCAGCAAAAAACTAGATTGCATAAACGCGCATTAGTAAATCTTTAGACCTAAATCATCCTTCTTCACTGACTACGACAGAGTCTCTGATCTGTTCAAAAGTCAACGGTTTATAGTTCCAATGCTCCACACAAATATTAAAATAATTATTCCCCTCATATTTTTGACCGTGAATATGACCGTGCACATTTACGTAAGGCATATGCTTATTCATATACATTGGCTCATGGGAGAGAAAAAAGAAGTCCTTGTAAATCAGCGGATATTCACTTACCTCGTCAAAGCCTGCTTCAAGCCACCACGTACGACTGCGCCCGCGATCATGATTGCCGAGAATCAGAGTCTTATAACCATGTAACCTCCGCACAATAGCACGTGTCGCTTCCTTGTTAAGAAACGAAAAGTCACCCAAATGAAACACTTTATCATCCGGACCCACTACTGAATTCCAACTCTCAATCATGGCTTCATTCATTTGCTCAACATCTATAAAGGGTCTGGATTCAAAATCAATAATCAACTTATGTCCAAAATGATGGTCAGATGTGAAAAAAACGTTAGCCATATCCACCCTTCTTTCTTTTCTGATCATAGTTTGAATGATTATCTCCAGTCACGCCGCTTATGTGATCTTTTTTTATTATCGCTCTGGATCAGTTCAGCTAGAGGAGGAGTCTCTTCATTCTCAATGAGCCAGCCACGCATCTCTTTAATCGCTTCCACCTGTCCATTTCCCTTATCACGCCATGTAAGAAGCTCTATGACTTTTATAACAAGCGCTAAGAGACTGCTATTGCTGTTTTGTGATTTATCAGCACGGATTTTTTGAAATAGCGCCTCATTTTTCCAATCGATTAATATTTCCTCAGCTATAGTGGGCCGCATAACCGTGAAGTTCTTATTGCAATTCGCACAACAGACAACGGATACTGGTTCTGCGGTAAATTTCACTTCAATCTTCTGCTGGCAATATTGGCAAGCAAAACTAACCTGCATTTCAAAAGGTTTATTCTTCACTTAAACAGCCCTCCTCATGATGACATTAAAAAGTTACTCTAATGTTTACCCATTTCTTTTGAGAAATGACCCACTGCGCGGAGGCTATGTAAAGACTTTTTTTACAAGAATGCTAGTGCCCATAATGAATGGAGCGAGAATATGGGGTGCAGCTTAAAAAGCCTCACGTATATGCCCCAAAGAAGCGATGCTTAAATCTTCATTCAGTAAAATGCTAATGACGTCAAAAGTTACTCTTCGATCATCATAACCTTTCATGTGCAAATAAACCTGTGCTGTATTTCGCACTTGATGTATTTTTCGAGTATTCACTGATTCCTCCGGAGTCCCCTGATATAGCTCTCCACTACGACTGCGAACTTCAACAATAATAATACAGCCTTCGTTCTCCGCAATAATATCAAGTTCTCCAGTTCGACAACGCCAATTTCGTTCTAAGATCTTGTATCCACAAGTAGATAAGTACTGCACAGCCCCGTCTTCAGCAGCGGCCCCCTTCTGTTTGCGGTTGTAGCGCTCTCTTGTGTATCGCTCTTTCATTCCGGTCTCCGTTCACCGGCGGAACGGTCGCTCTGATACACAAAGCTGAGGATTTCAGCCACTAGCTGATAAAGTTCAGATGGAATCTGTTGATCTAGATCGAGCTTTGAAAGCACTTCTACGAGAGCTGCGTCCTCTTGGACAGCAACCCCACTCTCTTTAGCTTTTTGCAGAATCAGATCCGCTATCGCCCCTTGTCCTTTGGCAACAACGACAGGCGCCTCGCTTTGTCCTGGGCTATATTTGAGAGCGACCGCTTTTTTGAGCCCTTGTGAAATTGGAGGTACAGGCTCATTTTCGTTCATATACGGTAATCCACTCCTTTATAAGCATCAGGAACATAATCAACAAGCTTGCTATGGGGATTGGCAAGTTCTGTAGATAGCTTTAGTTCTGGTAAAGGTTCAGTTCTTAATCCCGATAGCTGATAACCAATAGATTCCACTGCCGTTTTAATATCATCACGCCGCTGTTCCAGCAGCTCAAGCACCCAAGGATGATCATTATGCAGCTTAAGACTAACGATTCGATCAACAACCTGCACATCAACCAGCGTCTGGCCGATCTGCTTCATGTCCAAATCAAACCAGAGACGGCAATTAGCTGCATCCAATTCACCCTTGCGTCCCCGACGCGACTGAATATGAACGGAAGCTGTCTCCTGCCCATCTGGACCTTGCAGCGGCAAAAATAAAGTCACTTGCGCAAAAGGTGCCGTTCGATCTGTATTGAGCAGCAGCTGTTGTCCTGTCAGCTGCTGCACTAGTCCGCTCGCGGCTTCTTTGACCGCGGGCGGCACCTCGCTGCTGCTCATGATCTGCAGCAGTACGCCCTTCAGGGTATCGGCGGCTTGATCGCTGCCGACACCTGCACTGCCAAGCGCGGCCGTACCTGCCGCCGCGCGGGCCGTCTCAGCGGCGGCTACTACGCCGCCGCGCACCGCCTGCTGCTCGTGCTCCGCACCGAGCAGCTTCAGCACCCGCCCCACCCACGACTCCGCGTCCGCGGGTGGGGCGGTGTCCGGCTGTATCGGCGAAGCCGTCACAGCCGGGGTCTCCCCGCGCGGCACAGCAGCCGCGGGGGCAGGGCTTGCTCCCGCCGCGTCAGCGGGCGGGAGCATGGCGAGCTGCGGCAGGGAACCGCGCAGCTCGGTGAGCACGCCCTGCAGCTTCGCGAGCAGGGCGGCACCGCTAGGTGCAGCTGCCTGGGGCGCAGAACCAGCAGCAGTGCCTTCGGCGCTCACACTCGCGCCACCAACCCCTGCCCCGCTCTTATCAATATTCATTGCCAAGCTCTTATCTGCAAGAATAGCACTATCCAGTGCTCCATCCTTATTCAAATTTAAGGCATTACCTTGAATCTCACCTTGACTGGAGCTGATAAGATTGCTCGTCGCAACATCAGCTTGAGCGCTTAAAGCATTATTCAGAGCGCTAGAAGGCGTAGCAGCTGTCGTTTTACCAGCCACAGGTTCAGTAACCAGTGCACCCTTGGAAATCTGTGCACCTTCAGCCGTTTCATCAAGAGCTACTGGTTTACCAGTTGCAATACCCGTTTCATTATCAGAAATAATGTTAAGAGCCGCTTTGACTGGTGCACCTTGTTCATCCGATGCCATAGTAGCCGTAAGGCCGGAGGCATCTACAGCGGCTCCTCCCGAAAGAGAAGTACTTCCGCTTGCGACAGTACTATCAGTAGCTTTACTCACAGCTTGTCCATTTCCTCTGGCTGCCAATTGGATGGCAGCCGCCTCTGTAATGTCACTCTCCGCAACACCCACGTTATTCCCACTTGTTGCACTTGTATTTACAGAAGGATCGAGCTTTCCATTACTGGTGCCCATTCCAGCTTTAGGTTCCGCGGTTATTGTTTCTTCACTAGCAATTTGCCCTGCCCATATCGTAATCTGGTCTTCTAGTGCTGACAAAAGCTGATGCAGCTGCGGACCAAATACAGCCTGCTGCAATCCTTTCACACTCTCAGCTGTAACAGGGAGTCCCCGCTTTAAAGAAATGACTGCCGCGTCAAGCCACTCTGATGTAGGCACACCAGCTGGCTTGGCACTCATTACCGCATTCAGCGCAGCCGCTGTCTCTTTGGTCAGCGGGACGCCCCCTGATTGCATCGCTAATACGATTTCTCTACCTGCTTTGGAATCAGCTAGCCCTAGTGATTCCAAGGCTTCCCCCATGCTTTGAGGGGTGACTAACGCCGTTTCACCGAGGGAGACCGGCTTCAATACGGGTAATCCGCCTTCTCCGGGTGGTCCGACCTGTAAATTCATGGTTTCTCCAGGCAGCAGCGGTGTTTCTAATTCCGCACGAACAGGTGTACCTTGGATTTGTACAACCGCTTCTTTTCCTGAATCCGATACAGAGAGAACAACACCACGAACAACCTGCCCTTCTTTTAACTCTAAAGACTTGGCCGCACCCGGTTTTTGATCTCCAAGTAATCCACGGATCAATGTTCCGATATTCATACCGTTTGTCCTCCCTCCATTTTCTCTCTTCTTACTATATCGGTATTCATCCTACTTTTTTAAGCATTGCTTCTAGAATAACGTTTGCTGCTCCGCGAGAATCCGCCCAATAAAACTGCGCCGATGCATAGGTGTTGGACCTAGAGCCGTAATTTGTTCCCGGTGAAGCTTGGTCGCGTAACCTTTATGTATCGCAATCCCATAATCAGGGTATAATTCCTCCCACAGACCTTCACACAGCCTGTCTCGTGTCACTTTAGCAATAATCGAGGCTGCTGCAATAGACTGACTATTTGCATCCCCCTTAATAATTGCCCGTTGTGGCAAAGGGAGGTCTACCTTTTCAGCATCGATCAGCATATAGTCAGGAATGTGTTCCAGACTCTCTACCGCTTTTTTCATGGCTAAGCGTGAAGCTTGCTTGATATTAATCTCATCAATGACAGTAGAATCCACATACCCCACACCTACCGCCAGCGCTTGCTCCATAATAATCTCGTATAAAGCGTCTCTCTTTTTAGCTGTAAGCTTTTTGGAATCATTTACACCATCAATAATAAGCCCCTCTGGCAAAATCACCGCTGCTGCTACGACGTCCCCAAACAAGCAGCCTCTTCCCACTTCATCTACGCCTGCTATACGGCGATATGACTGTTCCCAGCCCTCTTTTTCATAGGCTAACATATCTAACGAACTCACTATTTTGTCACCGCCAATTATGAATTATTCAATGATCTATATAAGTCAGCTTATCACAGTAAAGCTGACATGGTCATCTTAAAATAGACGTTCCAATTTGATCCATTCCCATAAAAAAAGAGCCTCCGAAATTTCGGATGGCTCTTCCATACCTAGTCATTAAACACTGAATTCAATGCACTTAAGGCGTTTCCAGCGTAAAACGTCCAAGCTTACCTGCCCGCAGCTCATGCAACAAGGCTCGGGAAGCTTTTTCCAGATCTACACGTCCACCGCTAATCAGACAACCGCGCTTACGACCCACGGCTTCCATAACAGCTACGATCTCATCTGGATTCTCCAGATCCTCAGGAAGCTTCTCAATGCCAAAGCGTTCTTGAAATCTAGATCCGTAGTCTTTCACCAAATATTTCACCGCGTAAAAGGCGATGTCCTCAACATTCAGAATTTCTTCTTTTATTGCACCCGTTACCGCTAGGCGATAACCTACATCTTGGTCCTCAAACTTCGGCCACAGAATACCCGGGGTATCCAGAAGCTCCAAATTACCGGCTGTCTTAATCCACTGTTGACCCTTGGTTACCCCAGGACGGTCACCAGTAGCAGCGATACTCTTACCAGCCATCCGGTTAATGAGTGTTGATTTACCAACGTTAGGAATACCGACAATCAATGCACGCATAGCTCGCGGATTCATTCCCCTAGCGATCTGCCGGTCAATCTTTTCTTTTAGCAGCAGTTTGACCTGCTCTGGTATTTCCTTAATACCCGTTCCAGTAGATGCATCAACAGGATAAGCAACATGCCCTTGTCCCTTGAAGTACGCCAGCCACTTCCGTGTAATCTCCGGATCTGCCAGATCCGCCTTGTTCAAAATAATCAATCTTGGCTTGTCCCGCAAAATATCGTCAATCATCGGATTGCGGCTGGAAAGCGGCAGACGGGAATCGAGCAATTCTATTACAACATCAATCAGCTTCAGCTTATCCTCGATTTGCCGCCTAGCCTTCGTCATATGACCAGGAAACCATTGAATGGCCATTGCCGTCACCTCCTTTGACTTCTGTCAACTTAATGGTTAATCAGTGTAATATCCTTTAGCGGCCAGAAGATTAAATCTGCACGACCCACTATATCCCCCAGTGGTACATAACCGATCATTCGGCTATCCGTACTATCCGAGCGATTATCCCCCATAACAAATACATGACCTTCAGGTACGGTACCATCCGTAAACTTTTCATTAGGGAAGTCTTTATTATTATACAGAGCGTTGTTACTATGCGCAGCATCAATAGCGCCTTGGATATATGTCTCGTTAACAACCTCTCCGTTAACTGTAACTACATCCCCTTCTACTTTCACGGTATCTCCAGCCACACCAATTACACGTTTAATAAAATCTCTACCCTCAGAAGGCACGTGGAATACTATAACCTCGCCCCGTTGCGGAGATCTAATATCGTACAAAATCTCATTTACGATAACACGTTCACCCGTATGGAAATTAGGCTGCATGGAAGGTCCATCTACAATAAAAGGCTTGAACAAAAGCCAGCGGATCAGAAAAACCAATACTAAAGCAATCGCAATGGCTTTAATCCATTCCAAAACTTCATTTTTGGGTTTACGTGGGTTCTGCGCGCTTGATTCCAAAGTTTCACTTTGTTCCTGCTGCATAGTTCACCGTCCTCTCTAAAATACTACTCTTACTATACAACACAAAAAAACTCCTGCCAAAAACCCCTCCACAGATACTCCTTCAGGAGGCCTTTTCGGAGAAGCTGATCCCCAAGCGTATATGTCGTACGCATTGTATACCAAGTTAAAACGCCATTGCGTCCTTTAAGGACAGAAAGCGTTTATGCGAGAAATATAAGAATAATGTATAACGTGAAACTTATACTTTCTTATATTTTCAAAAAAAATAATAAAACGAAAGGGGCTTGAACTCAAGCCCCTTTCCTTTGTCACTATTCTAGCGACGAATTTCTTTAATTCTCGCTGCTTTACCACGTAGTTCACGAAGGTAATAAAGTTTAGCACGACGCACTTTACCACGACGAGCCACTTCGATTTTCTCGATTTTAGGCGAGTTGATTGGGAATGTTCTTTCCACACCAACACCGTAAGAAATTTTACGAACCGTAAAAGTCTCACTGATTCCACCGCCACGACGTTTGATTACAACGCCTTCGAACAACTGGATACGCTCACGAGTTCCCTCGATAACTTTTACATGCACCTTCAAAGTGTCACCCGGGCGAAAACTCGGGATATCTTTACGAAGTTGCTCTTGCGTAATAGCTTGTAGGATATTCATTAAGGACTTCCTCCTTCCGTACAGGTGTTCTTGCCTCTTCCGGAGAGATCTTTCTCTCCCTCATTATCCGCAGCGGACCACCGTATTCCACACAACAGAAATAATAATACCATAAAGGACGGGCTAATACAACATATTTTTCTTATTTTTGTCTATTTAAAGCGGCAACATATCTCTTTTTTTCGCCTTCGATTGGCAATCCTTACACAGGCCAACTACAGTTCCATTATCTTGAGCGTAGAAGATTAATTTTCCATTCTTCTTCTTACAAGAAGAACAAGGCTGCTCCCCTGGGCTCTGTTTAGCTTTTCGATGACTGTCCATTGAGATCACGTTACTCCGTGTGGTGTGCGAATGATTGCTTGTCGTATTTATTTTCTGCTTCTTGACTAAAAAATACACGACTGCCAAAACTACTAAGGCAAGCAAAATGGCTACATATTTCATTTGGCTCCCTCCACCCTTCAGGATTTATTAAATGAAAGTAAAAAGACCGCCCTGTACTTCAAGTGAGGTAACGGTCTATATCTGTATACAAAGTAGCCTTAGCACACCTAAGCACTTCTATCCGAAAAAAAGCGGTTTCCAGAAGCTGCTGAAGGTTCTATATGAGGGCTGGCTTCCACGCCCTTTTTATATGTACCTATACCGTATTTCAATAAGAGATCTTTCGTTTATTTTAGCACAATTAAAAATCGAAGTGTAGTGGACACTTTAGTGACCTAGTCTTTGGTCCAGTATAATAACCCGCCTCCAGCCGTTTTTACTGAAAAATTCCATAAGCTATACTTACAGAAGTACATAACGAAGTCACATTGGTAAGATCACATACACCCATATATGAGGAGGAGTTCGTTTCATGAGGAAAAGAAATAGCAATAGCGTATTAGCAGCAGTAGCCGTATTATCTATCGTACTTTTGGCAGGTTGTACAGAATTACCAGGCAGACAATCTGCGAAAAATGAGGTGGAAAAGAGTATTTCTGAGGATGCACACCAGAACTTTGGTGAAGTTGTCAAGCAAGAGCTAGGTAAAGCAGCTGCAACTGTACAGCAAGCCGTTGAGGAAACTGCTACTACGGTAGTTGACGAAGTTAAAGCAGATAGCATTAGCAAAGAACTCTCAGTATCACAAGCGATCGGTACAGCATCCGTGCTCAGCATGGACAACGCAGTAGGAGAAATAGAAGTTGCAGCTGTTACAGGAGATCTGATCCATGTAAGTGCAACCATCTCCTCACACAATAGTTCCTTCCATACCTCTGACCGTCAAAAGATTATGGATGATGCTGAAGTTTCAGTTAAGGTGAGTGGCGATACATTAAAGGTGTCTACGCATTCTAAATCAAATCCTAAGAAGGATTTATGGACATGGGCGCAAGACAAATATGGTTATTCCGATTTTAGCATAAGCTATAATATAGAGCTCCCTGCCAGCATGAATAAATATATCATTACAAATAACGTAGGACAAATTCGTCTTCGTAACCTGGAGGGGAATTATCAAATCGTCAGCAACGTTGGAGCGATCAATATTGAAGGGGCTAAATTTACTGGAAAATCTACTGTAAAGTCCGATACGGGTAGCATACGTATGGATATAGCAGGGATGAAGGGTGACAGCAGCCTACAAGCTAAAACAGAGGTTGGCAGCCTTAGCGCTGTCCTAGCCGATGGAATGAAATGCAGCTTGGAAGCCAAAAGTGATCTCGGACAAATCAAAGGGGTAGAAGGCGGAAAGACCGATATCAATGGAGGCGGTCCTTTGGTATCACTCAGCTCAGATATAGGTGCAATTACAGTACAGTAAATAGACAATAAACAGACCGCCGGGATAACCAGGCGGTCTGTTTTTGATTCCATGATTAGATTAATGCGATGGCCAGCAAAGTGAATAAACTCAAAGTTAAAATCTGATTTGCGGCAAAAGGATTTCCCCAAAAAGCAGAAGTATGCACAGAGCCATTGTCAGTTCTTAAGTAAACATTGTATCTGTCTACATCTGTTATAACGCCTTCGTGCTGTCTACCATCTCTAGTCAGAATCCGCACCCTTTTATCCTTACAACGCAAACAGTTATAATATGCTTCCACTAGTGTACTCCTCCTTGTCAGTAATGATATACTCTATGTGTAGGAGTACAGGTCGGTAACGGCGAAGTTACATAGGTCGGAGTTTGGGTCAATATTTACTTTTTCGTCCCCTGTATCTTTCGTATTCCTCTTTCACCTGTAGTTCGTCTTATTCCATCCATTCGAGGAGGCCAATCTCATGAATGTAGAAAGAAAACAGTTTATTAAGGAAGGCGTACTGCGTATTACCATTTTCGTTATTTTAGCATCGCTTACTTACACCGTTCGCAACTATGCATGGGCTGTTACTGTTCTCGTATGTGTTGCGCTGTACTCCCTCCTTACTGGAGTACACAAAATCTTACGCAAAGAATAACATGTGCCTCCACGAACTCTTATAGCAAGCTAAAACGCCTTAAGCGTCCTTTTAAGGACGGTAAGCGTTTGTGCGAGAATTATAAGAATAAAGTATATCGTGAATCGTGTACTTTCTTATAATTTCACAGAATAACCACTTTCTCTCTAGATCCTAGATCTCGAAGGAAAGTGGTTATTTACAGTTTAATCGGGGTAACAGAGTTCAAACCATGTTACCTTCTAAACAATAAAACCATTAGCGACAGCGAATACAAAATTCACTGTATCTAATGGTTTTATTCAGCCTAACAATCAATCCCTAACGTTCGATCTTATATGTTCACTCTTTATATGGCGAATGGGAATTGCGATTTGTATAAAAATCGATAATATCATTCACGGTGCGGAGCGGCTCCGCTTCCTTGTGGATCGTGTCCACGTTAGGCTTGAATTCTTCATGCGTCTTCGTAGTCACTTCAGTTCATTCCTTTCAATAGTTGAGCTTGCTGCATCATCAGCTGCATATATTAGTGCGGCACCTCTATTCATTACCCTAAAAAGAAGCTTTCAACGCACCAATAAGCATATTAATTTGAAAACTATTATTTTTATTTGTTCTCAGGTTCACATAACAAAAACGCCTCCTTAACGTAAGATACGTTAAAAAGACGTCAGATATACCTGTTTCATTAAATTATCACTCCGGCTTGTCCACATTTCTTAGACGTTCCAGTGTCTTCTTGTCTTTCAACGTAAGTTCTGCAGTCTCAAGCAGGTCCGGTCTGCGTTCCAACGTGCGCAGCAGTGCCTGCTCTCTCCGCCATATGTCGATGTTTGCATGATGACCACTCAGTAAAATATCTGGTACCTTCCAGCCACGAAACTCAGCAGGACGTGTGTAGTGTGGATATTCTAGCAGTCCAGTGCTGAACGAGTCAGATATCGCAGAGGTTTCATTTCCCAGTGCTCCTGGCTGAAGCCGGACTACGGAATCTATAACCGTCAAAGCAGGCAACTCTCCGCCAGTTAGCACATAATCACCGATTGAAAGCTCATCTGTTACCAAATGCTCACGAATCCGTTCATCATACCCCTCATAATGCCCACAAATGAAGATTAAATGCTGCTCTTGTGCCAGTTCCTCAGCAATCTTCTGATTGTAGGTTTTTCCTTGTGGACACATAAGGATGATACGTGGTTTTACAGAAACCTCTTCATCAGATCGACGTTTATCTCCCTCATTCGATGTAATACCGAGCACATGCTCGACTGCATTAAAAATCGGATCAGGCTTGAGCACCATGCCCCCGCCGCCTCCATACGGAGTATCATCCACACTATTGTGTTTATTCCCTGAGAACTCGCGGAAGTTCACAGCATTTAAGGATACGATTCCTTTTTCACGCGCTTTACCAAGAATACTTGTGCTGAATACGCCTTCGCACATTTCTGGAAACAGCGTAAGCACATCAATTCTCATCATGGCAATAGCCCTTCCATCAAATGAACAGTAATTCTTTTGGCTTCTATGTCTACATTCAGCACTACATCATTGATTACAGGAATAAGGATGTCTTGTCCTTTTGCAGGCTTAACAACCCACACATCATTCGCGCCTGGCTGTAAGATTTCCGTTATCGTACCAAGTGGTGTGTTTTCATCTTCATCCGTGTATACCTCACAACCGACGATTTGGTGGAAGTAGTATTCGTTCTCAGGCAGATCAACCAGATCATTACTTGGAACCTTCAGGAGGCTTCCTTTATACTTTTCCACTTCGTTGATGTTCGTATATCCCTTGAGCTTAACGATGAACATCCCCTTGTGCTCACGAGCGGATTCTACAGTTACTTCGAATTTCGCACCGCCATCTGCAGGGATCACCAGCAGCTTCTTGCCTGCAGCAAAACGAACTTCAGGGAAATCGGTATGTGATAATACTTTAATCTCCCCGCGAATACCATGCGTATTCACAAGTCTGCCTACGGTTAACTCTTCTGTCATACAACCCTCTCCTTTACAAGCTTCATCTAATCTATATTTCAAGCATAAACGCCTTCGGCGTCCTTATAAGGACGGCAAGCGTTAATGCGAGAAATATAAGACATAAAGTATGGTGTGAAACTTATACTTTCTTATATTTGAACAAAAAGGAGCCGGGATATACTATCCCTAGCCCCTCATTGTACGCATCATTTAAGATAAAATATCTACAGTTACGCGTTTATCGCTCTTGACTGCTGCAGATGTGACTACTGTACGGAGCGCCTTAGCGATCCTTCCTTGTTTGCCAATGACCTTTCCTACATCATCAGGATGCACGGACAGTTCATAGACAATTAGGTGATCCTTCTCCACCGCTCGTACCGTCACATCTTCTGGATGATCCACTAAAGCCTTAGCAATTACTCCAACTAATTCTTCCATAGAGGACCCTCGCAATCAGTCATTATTTCTGTTGCTTAAGCTCATGAAACTTCTTCATTACGCCTGCTTTGGAAAGCAAGTTGCGTACTGTATCAGATGCTTGCGCACCTGTTTGAAGCCATTTAAGAGCTTTTTCCTCATCGATCTTAACTACTGCCGGTTGTTCAATCGGATTATAATAACCGATTTCCTCGATAAAACGACCGTCACGAGGGGACCGGGAATCGGAAACCACTACACGATAGAAAGGCGCTTTATGCGCTCCCATTCTTTTTAGACGAATACGTACTGCCACGAAAAATCACCTCCTTATAATAGTTTCGAGATATTAGAACAGCAAGATCATTTAAAAGGGAACTTCATCCCTTTTCCGCCTAATCCTTTAAGCTGCTTCATGGCATTCTTCTTGGAGGCCTTGCCGCCTCCGCCCATCATGCCGGAAAATTGCTTCATCATCTTACGCATCTCATCAAATTGCTTGATGAGGCGGTTGACCTCAGCGACCGAGGTTCCGCTACCGGCAGCAATACGCTTGCGGCGGTTATGGTTAATGATCTCAGGCTGGCGTTTCTCCGTCTTCGTCATAGAATGAACTATGGCTTCAACGCGACCCATTTGCTTATCATCAACTTTTAAATCTTTGATGCCCTTGGCTTTGTTCATGCCAGGCAGCATATCAAGTATTTGATCGATCGGACCCAGCTTTTTCACCTGATCCATTTGCTCAAGGAAATCATCAAACGTAAATTCCGCATTACGCATCTTACGTTCCATTTCCTTAGCTTTATCCGTATCGATATTCGCTTGGGCTTTCTCAATTAGCGACAGCATGTCACCCATACCTAAAATCCGTGAAGCCATACGTTCCGGATGGAACGGCTCCAGCGCGTCGATCTTCTCACCTAACGCAGCGAATTTGATCGGACAACCAGTAACAGCTTTGACGGATAGTGCAGCACCACCACGGCTATCGCCGTCGAGCTTTGTCAATACAACCCCTGTAAGCTCAAGCTGCTTATTGAAGCTCTCAGCCACGTTCACAGCGTCTTGACCGGTCATTGCATCTACTACTAACAGAACTTCATCTGGATTTACAACATTGTGAATCTGCTTCAGTTCTTCCATCAATTCTTCATCAATATGCAGGCGGCCTGCAGTATCGATAATGACGTAATCAAGTCCGTTATCCTTGGCATGTTGTACAGCTTGTCTGGCAATCTCTACCGGACTAGTCTGATCACCTAGCGAAAATACCGGAACTTTAATTTGTTCTCCCAGCACCTGAAGCTGTTTGATCGCAGCAGGACGGTAAATATCTCCCGCAACGAGTAATGGACGATGATTGCCCTTCTGTAACAGCTTGGCCAGCTTACCCGAAGTGGTTGTCTTACCTGCCCCTTGTAGACCCGCCATCATAATGACAGTCGGTGGCTTGTTCGACTTGGCCAGCTTCGCTTGGCTTCCGCCCATCAGCTCGGTTAGTTCCTTGTTAACGATGTCGATAATGACCATACCTGGTGTAAAGCTGTCCATAACTTCTTTACCAATAGACTTTTCTTTCACCTTGGCCACGAATTCTTTAACTACCTTGAAGTTTACATCGGCTTCCAGAAGGGCCAGCCGTACTTCGCGCATAGCTTCGTTTACGTCATCTTCGGATACTTTACCTTTACCGCGCAGCTTGCTGAACACATTCTGCAATCTTCCGGTTAAACCTTCAAACGCCATATGCAGATTTCTCCCTTCATGCTACTCTAACCTCTGCAAGCGATCCACGATCTCCGCGAATCGAAGTTTATATTGCTCAGGCAGCATCCCATTCTCCGGCAGTCTGCGCAGTTCATCTAAATATTTGGTACGACTCTCATGTTTCTCTAATAAACCAAGTTTTTCTTCATAATTCTCTAAAACTTGCTCGGCCCGTTTAATATGCTCATAAACGGCTTGGCGACTGATTTCAAATTCAGCGGCGATCTCTCCCAAGGAAAAATCATCGTGAAAATAATATTTAAGAAACGTTTGCTGCTTATCTGTAAGCAGTCGTTCATAGAAGGCAAAAAGCAAATTGATACGATTCGTTTTCTCGAGTCTATTCTCCTGACTCATTAAGGGCACTCCCTTCGTCAAGGAAAAACACTTTACACCTTCACAACGTCCCTTATGATACCTAAAAGAAAGAGAGATGTCAAGCATTTTTGCTTGTCATCTCTTTCTTTATTAAAAATCCTTTTTTCATGCAATTTATTCGCTTGTAGTTATTGGATCGGCAGTACATAAATCAATACGGCGAAGAAGTGTGTGACACTACCTGCAAGGACAAATACATGCCAAATCGCATGATGGTACGGAAACCCTCTCCACACATAAAACACCGTACCTAATGTATAGAGCACCCCACCAGCCATCAGCAGGATCATACCACCGTCTGCTACAACAGCCGAAAGAGGGTTCCAGGCGATTACAATCAGCCACCCCATCGCGATGTAGAATATGGTAGACATGAACAGAAACTTCTTCACAAAAAATGCTTTGAAGAAAACGCCAAACACTGCGATCCCCCAAATAACTCCGAATAAGCTCCAACCAAGCGTACCCCGAATGGCGACTAACAAAAAGGGTGTATACGTGCCTGCAATAAACAGATAAATAGCGGAATGATCGAAAAATTCGAACAAATCCTTCGCCTTACCCTCTTTGAGACTATGCACTAGTGTTGAATTTAGATATAGAAGCAGCATTGTCGTTCCATAAATGGAGAAGCTGACCACATGCCATGTCGTTCCTTTTAGACTTGCAAAAACAACAAGCAGGACAAGTGCAGCCACGCTTAATACTGTTCCGATCCCGTGCGTTATCGCATTCGCGACTTCTTCTCGCCGGCTGTAGGTGTGAGTATTTGCCATATCCATATCCTTCCGTCTAAGCTTTCTTTCTATTATACCACGCGTACCCTACTTGATTACAGTTTGTAAATCTCCGTATACTTCGCTTCTAAATAATCAGCCAAATAATCCGGACTTAGCGGTTCACCTGTTACTTGTTCAATGATTTGGGATGGCGTTAAGCTATTTCCGAAACGATAGATCTTTTCCGTTAGCCATTCTTTAATAGGGAGCAGGTTTCCTGCTGCAATCAATTCATCAAACTCCGGTAACTCTTTGCGAAGTGTATTCAAAATTTGTGCAGCGTACATATTACCTAAGGAGTAGGAAGCGAAGTATCCGAAATCCCCACCAGACCAATGGACATCTTGCAGCACACCAAGTGCGTTAGAAGGTGGAGTAATACCTAGATACTCTTGATACTTAGCATTCCATACTTGAGGCAAGTCTTTTACAGAAAGTCCTTCATTAAAAATAAGCTTCTCGATCTCATAACGCACGATAATGTGCAGATTGTATGTAAGCTCATCTGCTTCGATCCGGATAAATGAGTTCTCCACGCTATTGATCGCCCGGTAGAAATCTTCCAAATCAACATTTGCAAGCTGCTCTGGGAATTGTTGTTGAAGATCCCCGTAATAACGTTGCCAGAAGGCCCGGCTGCGTCCGATCATGTTCTCCCATAGTCTCGACTGAGATTCATGAATCCCCATCGATGCACCTTGTGCCAGTGGTGTTCCAACAAAATCCTTGCTGATATTTTGCTCATAAAGCGCATGTCCACCTTCATGTAGTGAGCTGAATATGGCGCTAGTCACATTATCAAGCAGGTAAGCGGTCGTAATACGAACGTCGCCTGGATTCAATCCTGTAGCAAAAGGATGCACACTCTCATCTAAACGACCTGCATCAAAATCGTAGCCCATTTGCTCTAAAATAAAGTTGCCGAACTTTTCCTGCTGCTCTTTAGGGAAGATCTGCTGTAAGAAGCTCGTGTCCGGCTTATTAGGCGAAGCTGCGATAGCTTCTACCAATGGAACCAAACGGCTACGCAGCCGGCTGAATACTTCATCCACTTTTTCTACCGTAAGATCGGGCTCATACATATCCAGTAGCGTATCGTACCGCGTTCCTTTTACACCCCAATAATCGATAAATTCTTGTTTCAGAGCAACTATCTTGCTTAGGTAAGGCTCAAAAGTGGCAAAATCATCGTTTTCCTTAGCTTCTTCCCAGATCGTTTGGGAATGTGCGGAAAGAACAGCATACTCCTCAAATCTTTTGGAAGGGATGCTCTTGCTGCGCTCATATTCTTTACGGCAATCGGTAACGATCTTCTTCTGATCATGTGATAGCTGGGTAAACACTTCAGGACGGGTAAAAAATGCTGTAAAATCTCCCATTTCCTCCGAAATTCCGAGTCTGAACAATTCTCCACTCAGCATCCCTATCGTACCCGAACGAACCTCTACTCCCTTACGCGGCGCACCGGTGCGCAAATCCCAGTGAAGTAATTCTATGGCCTCTGAATATCCACTTATTTTTGATAATAACTCGCTGAATTTCTCCCACTGTTCCTTCACTTGCTGTTCCATTTTATTACACCTGCTTTCTCTGTTTTGCCGACTCCTCTTGATGATACTTTTTTGAATGAGTATAATCAACTTCAGAGATTACATCTCTAATTTAAAATATTCAATGGGTTACATAAGAAGCAGGACCTGCTTCGCACAAAATTCGAAGGAGCGTGAACAGGCTATGATGATTCAAGTTACACCTCTCGCAGAAAGGAAGTTAAAGGAAAGGCTTGAAGATCGGCCAGGATTTTTCAAGCTCTTTTATGATACGGAAGGCTGCGGGTGTGACGGAATTAATGTATTACTAATTGTTTCAGAAATGGAGGACGGCGATTCTAGGATTGAAAGTGATTCCCTTCCCTTTATCGTAAGCCGCCAGCAAGAAATTTTTTATGAAGACAAGATGCGTCTAGATGCCGAGGAACGATTCTCTTCCTTTAAGCTAGACAGTGATTCACAGATTTACGGAAAAAATATCCTGGTCAGAGATATGCGTAATGTAAGTACAATTCAGTAATTTCAGGGAGGAAAAACAGCCATGAGCCATGTATCCGATATTATTAACTTTAATAAGAGTTTTGTAGAGAATAAAGAGTATGAAGCATATTTAACTAGTCGTTATCCAGATAAAAAAATGTTGATTATCACTTGTATGGATACCCGTCTGGTTGAACTATTACCAAAAGCTATGAACTTTAAGAACGGTGATGTCAAAATCATCAAAAATGCCGGAGCGGTTATTTCTCAACCTTTTGGTAGTGTTATGCGTAGTGTCATGGTTGCACTGTATGAGCTTGATGCTGAAGAAGTTATTGTCGTGGGACACTATGAATGTGGTATGGCTTCCCTCAACGCAGACCATATGATCAATTCCATTAAAGAACGTGGAGTATCCGAAGAGGTGCTGAGCACGCTGGAGAATTCCGGAATCAAGCTAACCAAATGGCTCCGCGGTTTTGACAACATTGAACAAGGGGTCATTCAGACCGTAGACTTGATTAAACGTCATCCACTGCTTCCTTCTGATGTACCTGTTCATGGCATGATCATTGATCCCGCCACTGGAGCGCTTGAGCTAGTCGCTGACGGGTATAAATGATTTAAGAAACAACCTTATAACAGTTGATTGCGTGGATCCTGGATCCACGCTTTTTTCGATTAAAAAAGTATAAGTTATGACAAGCATAAATTTTCTTATATTTTAAATAAAAATTGAAACCTCATGGGACGTGCTGCGTATTAACGAATATGCACACAAATTCATACTCACAGGAGGGTTTTCGTACTAAATGAAACCAATGAAACGCGTAATGATGATTGTAATGGCCTTTACTCTATTTTTCGCCGTAGCTACCCCGAACTTTGTGGATGCGAAGCGAGGTGGTGGCGGATTTAAATCCGGCACTCGCAGCTATTCAACAACTCCAAAAAAATCAACAACCGATAACGTAAGAAAAAGCGATAGCACAAAAAGCTCCACAGCAGGATCTACTGCTGCAAATACGAAACGCGGATTTTTCAGCGGTGGCGGCTTAATGAAAGGTATGATGATCGGCGGTTTGGCTGGGTTAATGTTCGGTGGTATGTTCGCCGGTATGGGTGCCTTCGGTAACATTCTAGGACTCGCCATTAATATGCTTGCTATCTATGTACTCGTAATGCTTGTGATGTCCTTCTTCCGTCGTAGAAAAGAACGTCGCCGCTTAGAAGATCAAGGTGGTCGTTACTAATGTCAACAATGGTTCTAAGCATGGATGAGATCATCAACGCCCTATGTTTACACATGGCTGAACGTAAAGCGGTTCGCCCTGAAGATGTTCAGGTAGAACTGAGCTGGGAAGAAGACACTGGCTACTCTGCTGAGGTTTGGGTACAGGGACGTAGTCAATATCTAGTGGAGTCCAACATGATCGAGGCGATCCTGCGTTACATGCTTAGCGAATATGGCATTCGTGCCTATCGCGAAGATGTGAGGCTAGACCTGGATGAGGAAATCACCGCGATTGTAACTACACAGAACTAAGCCTTCTAGCGACAAATATAAGAAAAAGGACAGCCCAAGTGGTTGTCCCCTTTTTTTTGTATGCACCTATTCATAGAAAAATTGCTTTACCGTTCCTACTCCGTTCGCCACATCAACTTCAGCGTACGCTCCGTTAATCAGCGTAATTTGCGGTGGAATATGACCACAATCAATATCATACACTATGGGCACTTGAAGCTCCTCAGAAAGCTCAGCGTAGATGTCTTCGGCCGTATAGTTCTCTACTGGCCGATTAGCAGGACTTCTGCCAAACATAATGCCAGAACAATTCTCGAACCAACCTGACAGCTTCATCTGAACTAATGACCTGCGTACATCAACCGTATTCAGTTCGCAATTCTCTAAGTACCATAGGATTGGTTCATTGTTAATGATTTTTTCTTGAAAATGCTTCAGATTTCCAAATGGTGTGCCTATCAGATGCCTAATTACATCTATGCAGCCCCCTAGTAGACGCCCTTTCATAGTTACAGGGACAGATGTTACAGTCTTCCAACTGGTAACTTCTGTCAAGTGGAATACATAAGGCGTTGGAGCATCATGCTGCCATTCCCCTTGATATTTATCGGATGAACGCTGGACAATAGAATCGCCTACTTGCGTCGTAAGTACCGCTTCCCACATCGCTGTGGTATCATCCGAATACTCCCCTCTTAAATCAACAAGGTTTGTCCCATGAGCCGTTGCAATCCCTGTTCTTAACGTAACTGCAAGGAGCAGCACACTAATGTCCGAATACCCTAAGATCCACTTATTCTTCATGGTATCAAAATCAATAAATTCAAGAATCTCAATCAACAACTCTCCGCCCCAAGGCGGAATAATTATATCAATATGCTCACTGCCCATCATCTCGTTAAACTCCTGAGCACGAACTTTAGCGGGTGCGGACTTGGCCTTCTCTTGCGTCCATACTGTCTCCCCACAAATCACTTCAAATCCTTTAGACTCCAAACGACTTGTAGCCAGCTTAATTAACTCCGCATTTTGAGCGCCTACACCAGATGAAGGTGCTGTTACCCCTACTGTCGCATTCTTGTTCAAAATAGGATATCTAATCATATGACACCTCCAGTTTACAGCAATTATATCAAGAGTACACATCATTTACACAAAAAAAGAACATGGCTAATCGCGTCAACGTGCAATCGCGATTTCAGCACATGTTCTTATTCAATATAATGTACACTTTAGAGTAAAGAAATAGCCAGTAGCTCGAACAACACAAGCGGCAAGATCACATTATTATTAGGAGGACCTGGGTATGGACCTGGATATGGGCCAGGACCCGGATGCGGATGATAAGGCTGGTATGGATTATAATATCCGCGTGACATTTGCCCATTCACTGCAACGTTCAAATACAAATGTTTATTATCTACTCCGGCAATAGTACCTTCGTGTACTAAGCCATCTAAAGTCTGTACATTCACCCTATGGTTTAAGTAGGGCTTGCAAGATTGATGCAGGGAATCACGAACACCGTGCAGGTGCCGGATCACCGCAGGATCGGCCTGATAAATCACATTTTGCTCTTGCCCAGTGTTATATGTCGACATGGATGCTCTGACCTCCGTAAATGGATTTGCTCCATTCTATGCAGAAGCCTATATCACGGTGCCTATTTAAGAGACATCATTATACTGGGAGGGCTACTTTCTCAACTTTCACATTTACCGAGACGAGGGACAGACCCATCATATTTTCCACTGCATTTCGTACATTTTTCTGCAACATATAACAGACCTCTTGAATTACGCATCCGTAATTAACAATAACCCGCAGGTCGATGGCAACGTCTTCTTCTTTTACTTCTACAGACAATCCTTTTTTCACATTTTTACCGCCCAAACGTTTGGCCCAGTTCTCCGAAATATTGCTTCCTGACATTCCAGCGATACCTGGCGTTTCCAGAACCACCTGTCCAACAATCGATGTGACTACATCATCTGAGATATGAATTAATCCTTGCTCCGTTCCTTCATTCATATAAACAACCTCCATCATATTTGATAATTTAAGAGATATTAAAGGCTCTCCTCTACCTCTACTTCTACCTCTGCCCTGTGGTTCTTAACAAACAAATTATACACTTTGGTCAAGAGGATTTTCACAATCATATACAGTGGAATAATCAGCAATATCGCAATAATCCCGCCTATATCTCCACCAACCAACACTAAGATGATCGTTGTCAGCGGATGAATATCAAGCTTTTTCCCAAAAATGTAGGGAGCGATCAGATTATCCTGAATTTGCTGAGCTACAAGAACGATGATGATGGACCACACTGCAATGGACGGCGATTGGATGAATCCTATAATAAAGATTGGGATACTGGAGAGAATTGCACCAATGAAAGGTACAAAATTCATCACTACGGCAATCACTGTCAGCAACAATGCATACTGTAGTCCAATAATAAGGAAACCAATATACATCAGAACACCAAGCGCCAGATTTACTAATACCCGCCCAACGATGAATCCACTTAACGCACTGTCAATTTCACTCATCATTGAAGTCCCTTCTCCACGATACTTCTTTGGAAAGAAACTTACAATCTTACGACCAAATTTCCCACCTTCCTTAAGCATGTAAAACAACATGATAGGAAAGGTAAATAAAATAATCGCGAAATTTGAAACAAAGGAGAATAGACCCGTTACGTAATTCGAAATCAGATTAAATCCTTTATTCAAATATTCAGTCAATTGGGAAGCAAGGTCCATATCTGCTGGGATAATAGAAGCCAAAAATCCACTGTCCTCGAGCCTCAATAGCTGCTGATTCACGGCTGCGATCAGATTTGGCATATTATCAACAAAATTAATGAGCTGTGTTCGAAGTGAAGGCCATACTCCAATACTAAAACCAAACAAAAGCAATGCAATGACCACATATACGATGATGATCGCAACAGAGCGATTTAGTTTATATCTCTCCAAAGTATTGATTAGAGGTCGGAGTAAATAATAGAAAAATCCTGCCAACATTAAGGGCACGATAATAACATTGAACAAAGACAAGATTGGACTGAAAATAAAATTAACTTGCGAGCCTAAAAATACTATACCTAACACCAAAAGGATCGCTATACAAACTCGAATGAATGTGTTCAGTTTAGCCATATTTCTCTCCCATCTTCTATTTTTGGGTGTCTTTCATCTCGCTATTTGGGAATACGTATGGTGAATACCGTTGGTTCCTTCTTTCCACGACTGAGATGAAGCGTGCCACCCATTTTCTCTGTATTTTTCATAGCAATGGATAAACCAAGTCCCGTTCCACCTGTAGTTGACCGCGCTTTATCTCCACGAACAAACGGATCAAAAAGCGTTGACCAAAGCTCTTCAGGAATGCCTACTCCGGTATCTGCAATTTCAATAGCAACCTCACTCTCTGCAGGTATAACCTCCACGCGCAAATGAGTGCCTGGCGGATTATAGGTCAAAGCATTGGAGATCAAATTATGAACTACACTCGAGAGCAGCTCCGCATCAAAGCTTGCGAATACCTCCTGTTCCGGAACATTCAGCTGCAGGATAAAGTTCTTTTGTTCTATCTCACCATAAGAGTCTGCAACGATTTCACGAATAAATTCACCCAGTTCTTGACGTTCCATCCGTAACAAAAAATCCGGGGAATCTATTTTGAGCAGCTCCACCATATTTTGAATCAGCTTAGTCACTTGCGAGGATTTATTATAGATATAGGTTAAATACCGTTTTTGGCGTTCTTCATCCTCACCACGACCCTCAACCAATGCCTGTGCAAAACCCTGTATACTCGTAATAGGCGTCTTCAGATCATGGGAAAGATCGACCATCATACGTTTCTTACTTTCCTCTGCTTGGCGTTTCTCTTTGGTCGTCTTCTCAATTACGTCCGCCATATAATTAAAAGTCTCCCCAATTTGAGAAAATTCTTTCTCTGCATATAACGAGATACGAGTATCATAGTTCCCTTCAATCATCTGCTTCAAACCAAGCGTAATGATCCGCAGCGGCTTCCTGATTCTTCGTGCCACCCAATAGCTATACACGATAATAAGCATAAGAACCATGCCGACTCCAAAAAAGACATAATATGAAATCGAGTGGTTGAAGTAAGCAACCAGTGGGTCACTATTAATTGAAATATCAATCACTTCTCTAGGAACCTTTAGGAGCAGCCATTCTGATTCATTCTGATTATTACGTGTAGCCAATGAGTAGTAGTACTCCTGGTCTTCTCCGTTTTCCAGACTTTTTAAGAGCTGGTCATCGGTATATTGTGTTACATTATCTTTCTTCTCCCCAACAACCTCAATAACCATCTTGTCTTGATCCAAGACCTCTATCCATCCACTGCTACGCAGAAGGCGTTTGGTTTCTATCCCATGCTCCAGATTATCTCGATAGGCACTTGCTTCAACCTTTAAATCTGGATCAGCGATTTTATTTTTTTCGAACATATGGGTCACATCAAGATTAATGAACAAATAATAAACAATCACAAGAAAAAACAAAATGCAGATAAATAACAAAAAATCCAGCGTCAGCGATGATTGTAAAGGTCGTTGATCTCTATTGCTCCATAGGCGCTTCAATTTTGTATCCCAGCCCTCTAATAGTCTTTAAATAAACCGGCTTTTTGGAATCTTGCTCGATCTTTTCACGGATATTACTGATATGCACCATGATACTATTATCTTCGTACACATAGAAATCTTCCCATACAGCCTCATATATTTTTTTTCGTGTAAAGACACGTCCCGGTTGCTTCATCATTAATTCCAGAATTTTGTACTCGGTAGAGGTAAGGACGACGGGCTCCCCTGAACGATAGAGCAGACACTGGCTTTGATCCAGCCTCAATTCTCCCAATACAATCTGTTCAGCGGCCTTTTCTTCAATGATTTGTGCGTCAAAATGATGCACCCTCCGCAGCAAAGCTCCTGCACGAGCTACAATTTCCAATGGATTAAACGGTTTAGAAATATAATCATCGGCACCGAGTTCAAGTCCCAGGATTTTATCATAATGTTCGCTTTTTGCAGATAAAAACAACACCGGAAAATGATGAACCTCACGAATCTTTTTCAATAATTGCAATCCGTCTAAACCAGGCATCATAATATCAAGGATCGCTAAATCAATTTTATGGTTCTGAACTTGCATTAACGCTTCGGTACCACTGTTCGCTTCCACAATGTTGTACTCTTTCTCTAAATATAATCTCAACAATTCTACAATTTCTGCTTCATCATCTGCGATCAGAATTGTATACATAGTAATCACCCCATCTAACTATAAGCTTCGATTATTAAACCCACCTAAATGCAATCTAAAGAAAAGCTAAATTATCACGTCCATCAACCAAGTCATATTAATTCATATATTTAAATAAAAATCGCACACAGGAACTCGTCCCATGTACGATCGTAAAATCCCAAAAATCAAAATATCAGGTCTTAAAAAGCTACCCCAATTCCACCTTCACCCGCATAGGTTCCCATTACAGGCCCCATACTTGAGAGTAAAACCTCTTTGAAGGGGTGCTTTTGTAAAATACGCTCTTTAATTTCAAGCGCAAGCTTCTCACAGTTACTGTGTACTATAGCGATAACAGCCTTCTCGTAATCATGCTGCTTCTCATCCAAATGTGCAAGCAGACGGTTTAATGCCTTTGGAAGACCCCGGGTCTTCTCTACTACCTCAACGGTGCCCTCTTCGCTGATTTTGAGCAGTAATTTAATATTTAGCACGGAAGCAACTGCCCCCGATATCCGACTTAGACGTCCGCCTTTCATCACGTTCTCAAGTGTATCCAGTGTGAAATAAGCGCGAACTTCGTCAATTTGCTGAAGCACCTTTCCCTTCAGTTCTTGCAGACTCGTACAAGTCAATGACCACTTGGCTGCGAGACCCACAATCAGTGACAAACCTCCTGAGAAGGTCTTAGAATCTATAACCTCTATCGCATTGGAGTGCCCTTCTTCTTGATACATTTCCATAGCGATCATAGCAGTCTGATAAGTGCTACTAATATTAGAGGACATACATATGACCATAATGTCAGTGCCTTCCTCTACTTGCCTGAATGCCTCAAGGAATTGGTTTGGACTTGGACTTGCCGTAGTGGGCAGCTCCTTGGATTCAGCCATTTTAGCATAAAAGGTTTTCGTATCCGTATCCTCAGGCATAAGCTCATGCCCAAAGTGAACCGGTAGATGGATGACGGAAACATTATACTTCTCCATGTAGTCAAGGGGTAGGTCAGAACCGCTGTCTGTTATGATCTTGATTGCCATAATATAAGTACTCTCCTTTCAATATCAGTACTATTATAGCTATCATAAAATGAAATCTCCAGTAACCTTTATAACTTGAAAAATCCTTCGATTTGTGCTTATGTCATTCTTCCTTAACTTGTCCTAATATGATATGGTTTATGAATAAGCGTATAGAAATGGAGTGTATGTATGAGTAAGGGAAGAGTATGGAATAGAGGCAAGCATGACGGAACAGGACTATCAAGGAAAAAAAGTGTAGATCAAGAAGTAACAGCATCTACTGAAACAGAGACCAATGAAGCATCGAATGAAATATCAAATTCTAGAATTGATACAGTTAAACCGATGAATCGTACAAACTGGGTAACTCGTCCAACGCGGGTCATCAATAAAGATTCCAAAGATAAACAATAACGTTGAAAAAAAGGCTGCCCTCAAGGGCAGCCTTTGCTAATCTAAACCTCATGCACGTGTGGAGAGAATGAATCTCTCAAGTGCTGCTGTATCCGTAATCCTATGATTACATTCTTGGCTTTCTATGCATATATATTGGCCAATAGAAGAGTAATCATCCGGCGAGGATTTCGCAAGCTTGGTCTTGACCGTAAAAAAGGCAAGCTGTTGCTGCCGATTACAGAACAAGCAATACCCCTTCTTGTTCATAGGTGTCATTCTTCCCTCGATACCGATAAACTGTCCTTCGAACGGATATACGATATATAATTTGTTGGTAGCAATATCTATCCAGCTCAGATATGTCATATATCGAAAGTCAATCACTGATAAATCCGGTACCTTCAGCTTCTTATTCTTAGGAAATAACTTCTGAACTTGTTTCGGCGTAATCTGTGGAAAAGGTTCTAAATAAACTTCTAATCCACTTAGATACTTCTGAAAATCGTCTGCCGTCTCAAAGGTAGATATTTGTTGCAGCATCTGCTGCTGAGTATCATTAAGTGTCGGAAAAGCTTCTATAACGTTCAACGATGAACGATATCTCACTGTCTCCAAGACTCTTCGATCTGCTACAGTACGCAGTGTTTTCAGAAGAAAATCTGTTTGCTTCTTAATAAAATTATATTGATGGTTTCTAATAAATGGTGTGTTCATTGCTTTTCAGCCCCTTATTTATATTGAAATTCCATAAGGTGCAAAGCCCATTATTAGAAACGATATGTTTAGTTTGGGCGATCATCCATCTATCGCACCTCACGCAAAGTATCGCCCTAATTTAGGCTTTGCGTGAGGAACTTCTAGCTAATGGGCAAACCAGCATTAGCACAGTACCACCTCCAAATACATTCACGAAAAAAGTATAACAGGAATGTTTGGAACCGACTAGACCCTATAGCCAACCTCTGCTTCATCTCTGGAGGGAGCTTCACCGATCAACTGCTTCAATAGTTTCTTCATCATGACCGAGGCCTTCACTTTAGTATGAAGACAAGGTGAGAGCTCAATTTCGTAATTGCCTTGCTTAATCGTTTCTTTCAATTCCTCAACAGTGGAGCAGTTGGTATTCAACCGATTCAATACGCTCCCATATTGCAGACACTGATGACTATCACTGCCGGCGATCACGGGTACACCCAGCGTCTCCGCAAAGGGTGTAATTAGGTTCTTATAGGTCTCTGCTCCCTGCATGTAAATATCTTTTGCATTGAAATCAAAAGCATCTAATCTCCGAAGCAGCTCTGGGTCCAGTTGATGTAATGGCGTAGAAGTGCGGAAGGGATGTGCTCCAATTTTCCAAAGGTTATGTTCGTCCGCCATATCAAGCAATCTCTTAAAAGCAATAAAATTGCCCTCCTGAGTATGCTCTTCCAGTAAAGCTCGGACCGCTAACACATTCTCCTTAAGTCCGATCAGCAGGATATGACCTGTCTCCGCAATATCTACTTCCATACCCGGAAACAGTTTTAGCCCATTTACATCATAATAATGCCCGTTATAGGGATACATCTGATCCAGTTCTTCATACATTGCAAAGAAATTCGAAGTGTTAAAATGCTCAGTCAAAGCCACTGCCTGTAATCCGTTCACTTTTGCCTCAAACATCATTTCAGCAAAATATTCTGGGGAAAACGTTGATTTCTTAGATAATTTACCGTGAGTATGCAGATCAATATTCATGACTAATTCGTCTCCTTTGAGCTTGTAAGTTATGTTAATACACCAGTTTAGGGTAGAGATAACCGATCCAGAATAGCAAAATGATATAAGCCGTGGAACCGGATAAAAAATACCAGTCGGACCGCTTCATTTTCAAGTAAGATAGCTTGATCTTCTTCACATTCTTATTGTTCAAACCGTAGCTAAATCCCCGAGTTTCAAGCGCCTCGATCGTGGTCCGAGAACGTTTAGCTGTGTTCAGCATAAGTGGGTAAAAGGCCAAAATTACAATTCGTAAATAATACGTTGCGGTTCTCCAATACAACAGTCCATGTTGCAGGGGTCTTTGCCCTCTCAGTCTGAAAGATAACAAAATCTGATGAAATTCCTCCAGTAACGTAGGCAAAATACGATAACCATAAGATAAGCTAAATGCAAACGTATCAGGTATTCCTAAAGATAGCAGGCCGTCACTAAGCCTTTCCGGATCGAGACTGGAGAACACCGTAATACTCGCGAGTGAAATCACTGAGAGCTTAAGCGTTAGCGTCAACATGGGCAGCAACGATTCAATTCCTCCGCCGAAAAAGAGCGACAGGATGAACATCCACCCAATTTGGCTGATTAATCCCAAACACAATATGAAAATAATATATGGACTGACGCGTGAGAGGACTGTCGTTAAGACCATAAGTACGAACATCCCCAACAGGACCGTACGGTTATGTACGAACCAAGGTACTATGGCAAAGAACAAATACCAGAGCAGCAGAGTTCGCGGGTCGAGTCTCCCTAGAAAAGTGCTGCTGCTGTTATAAGCCGTCCCTAAGAGTTCCAGTTTGATTTGTTCTACAGATATACGGTCAAGTGCCCGTTTAACGGCTTCCATGAATTGCTGCCACCTCCTTCTGTACTTCCACTAGACTTACGAAGTCCTCCAAGCTGCTGCAAATGCGGGGCAGACCGAGCAACCGACTCAGTTCCATCAATTGTGTCTGAGCCAGACCCGCACGCCGTAATAGAAGTCCGTCCGCGAAGATTTCATCTTTCGTTCCGTCAGCAATAATTTGACCTTGATGCATAACGATAATCCTAGTCGCCCATTCTGATACAAGCTGCATATCATGAGTCGCAATCACAACCGTCTCAACATGGCTGCGAAGCGTATCTAGTACATGTACCATTTCCTGTTTCGTCGAAATATCCAGATTCGCCGTTGGTTCATCGAGCAGCATGACAGCAGGACGAACCGCTGCTCCAATAGCCAGTGATACACGGCGCTGCTGACCTCCACTCAGAAGACGAGCGTCACGTTCTGCTAATTCACTGAGCCGGAATGCTGTGAGCATTTCTTCTACTCTCTCTTCTGCGTCGACTAGCTTTCGCGCTTTCAAATAATAAGCAATTTCTTTACGTACAGAATCCTCAATAAACATTTCCTCTGGGTTCTGAAATACGTAAGCTACGGTACCGGAAAGACGCTCGGGTGGCAGACCGTTCACAACCATCCCCTTCACATTTACCGTTCCTGCTGTAGGTCTGACAATTCCAGCAATCAGCTTCATTAAAGAAGATTTGCCCGCTCCGTTGTTTCCAATAAGAGCTATAGATTCACCTTGCCGCAGCTCTAACTGAACACCATTCAAAACAGGATGCATCGTCTTATGAATCGTGCGATAAGATAGGTGAACATTCTCCATCTGAACGACGTGCTTCACTTCCCCAGTTATAGTAAGGGACTGCTCGTAATTAGGCTCAGATGATTCCGTTCTCACGATCGAATCCTGGCGAAGCACCATGTGGGCGCTCGCTTCCACAGCATTTAAGGGAAGTAAGTGGGTTCGCGGTGCATCAGATTGCAACAGCCAAGCTGCACGGGTGACATCCGGTGGATAGATGCCAAGCTCCAACAGTTCTTTTACAGATGAAAGAGCCTCCCTTACAGGCTTCTGCCATCGAACCTCCCCCTTATCCATCAGGACGACATTCTTACAATAGTCTGCAATAAATTCCGCATGGTGTTCGATTACTACAATGGTCTTCCCCTGCTCCTCGTTCAATCGGCGCAAAATATCATAAATATGGCGGGCATGCTGTGGATCCAGCTGAGCTACTGGTTCATCAATAACCAGAATTTCCGGATCCATCGCTAGTACTCCGGCAAGAGCGAGCAAGTGCTTTTGTCCGCCACTCAATTGCCAGATAAATTCATTTCTTAAATCGCTAAGTCCGGTTAGCGCCAGTGCCCGTTCTCCCCGTTCCTTATAATCGGCAAATCCATAATTGAGCGGTGTAAACGACACATCGTCAAGTACCGTCGGGCGTACCAACTGATTCTCAAAATCCTGATATACATATCCTATATGTTTGGAAAGCTCCGCTACACTTTTCCCATCCGCTGGTTGACCGCAGATCGTCACCTCACCCGCAAAATCACCTGTGTAATAATGAGGAATTAAGCCGTTAAAGCATTTACAGAGCGTGGATTTCCCCGAACCGTTACTACCTATAATGGCAATGAAATCTCCTTCATCTAACTGCAGAGATACATCTCGCAGTACTGGTTGTTCGGCTCCCGGATAAGTAAAGGTGACCCCATTCAGTTCGAGTATTGATTTACGCATCTACTTGACCTGCTTCCTGTCTTTTACGTGCTGACCGCCGAATGAGGGATATAATCGCTGTTGCTGCAACAACCGCTGCTACCAGCATACTCAGCCAAATCAAGCTCTCTTCATTGGACTCTGCCCAAGCAAACTCAAAATCACCAAAATTCCATCCGGATTCCGACAGCAATTCCGATCCAAGAGCAACCATTACCAGAATTGTTCCAGAAATGACGAGCTTAGGAGATAACCAAGCCCCTGTTGCATATTTCATATTCCGTTCACGCGGCTTCATGCCAAGTAAAGGTTCGATCTTTCCATATAAGCGTGGAACCAGATACATGGTAGGAATCAAAGCGAACAAGATACCAGAGAAGAGTACATCATTCAAAAAGCCAACTCCCTCAATGACTACGATACTCTCTGCTAGACCTTTAACAGCTTCAAGCTCTTCCACACCCACCCATACCTTCACTATATCCACAACAGAGCTGAAGAACTGATGAATCACTACACCAGTAATCGCCGCCACTCCAACCTGTCTGCGATTCTTCGGATCGGATACCATACGACCTGCAGTATACATCGCTAGTGAGAAGGTAATGAATTTCTCCAGTTCTCCTAACCCACCAAATTGACCTAACATCAGTTCTCCGAAAATCACTTCACCTACAGCTGCCCCAATGGCCGCATATAAAGGATGAAACAGCATACATAAGGTCAAAGGAATGAAAGCAAAATATTCAATCGATAATTCAATGGGGCCTAGTTTGATCCCAGGCACTAGCTCCGTGAACATATTGGACAAACCGTAAAGCGACATCGATAGTACAAAAATCATCATTTTTTGTGACTGTGTCAGCGTGTAGCGCGTTTTTATCGTACTCATGAATATTTGGCCTCCCTACAGGAATTTATCTTCATTATAAGAAGGTCATGTCAGCACAACTTTTACCAATTGTTAAATGAGAGTAATATTTTTTTCAATATTTTTAACGTTGTAAAAATATTTACAACATCTTCGCACGATATATTCTATTTATCGCTTCATATTAGGAGGAATGAGAAATTGTATAAAGATTGGAATCGCCGCGCTTTCTCACCAAATCAACGAATTATTGCTGACTTTATCCAGAAAAATGAGCAACGTGTGGTATATATGACCGAACAGGAAATGGCCGATGAGCTTAAATTGAGCATCGCCTCCGTCTCTCGTTTCTGGAAAGCGGCTGGATACAACCATGCCAAGGATTTCAAGAACCGACTTCGTTTCCGTTTCGAGTCCACACCTTCCATCAAAATGCGTGATGCCATGCAAAGATCGGATGATAGTTCACTCCCTCAAGTACTGCTGGACAATTGCTCACATCATCTACAAGAAACACGCCGCTATTTGAGCGACGAGGCACTGCAACGTGCAATAGAAGCATTATCTACAGCTCGCATTGTATATGTATATAGCCCCGGTCCATGTGCTGGATTGGCGGAGCTGATGATCTATCGTATGGCGCGTTTTGGATTACAAATGAAAAAAATGGCTCCCAGCGGACACGAGTTGTTAGAGTCCTTGATGCATGCTGATAAACAAGATGTAGTACTTGTTTTTGGATTCGTTCAACTGTTACCGGAAATCGAAGTGATTCTGGACCATTCACGGGAAGTAAAATATCAGGTCATCTTGATCACCGACAGACTCGTATATCCTCGATCCCAAGATGCAGATATTGTATTGTATGCCGGGAGAGGTGAGGTATGGGAATTTCACTCTATGGTCGGTCCCACTTATATCATCGAGAATCTGATTCTTGGAGTAGGTTTAGCAAATAGGGATAGTAGTCTGAGCAAGCTGGACAATTTACAGCAGCTAAGAGCGCAGTATGGAGGAAAGCTTCCGCGGAGCTAGGATTAAATATGATAACAAAAAGATAACAAAAATACATATTTTTCGAATATTCTAGCGGTTTATTAAGTTTTTTTATTCAAAATCACTAATCAACAATTAAAAACAAGTTTTTCAAGAAAAAAATGGTCAACTGCATAAAATAATTATACGCCCCTTAAATAACATAATGCTAATATAATAACGACAATTCCTATGAAGTTAGTAATTCCTCGAAAGCACAGTTAAATATGTCACCCTCATTATTCAAACACTAGGAGGTGAACGCACGCTACCGGTATTAACCTAATGAGGGTTTACATAAATAAAATTCATGGGGTGGTTTTTAGTGATTTTACGCAAGTGGTTGATTGCTTTTGTCGCATTTTTACTGATGTTCTCGTGGACTGGACAATTTACGAACAAAGCACATGCTGCAAGCGGATTTTATGTAAGCGGTACCAAGCTATTGGATGCTACAGGACAACCATTTGTGATGCGAGGAGTCAATCATGCGCACACATGGTATAAAGATCAACTATCCACCGCAATACCAGCCATTGCCAAAACAGGTGCCAACACGATACGTATTGTACTGGCGAATGGACACAAATGGACGCTTGATGATGTAAACACTGTCAACAATATTCTCACCCTCTGTGAACAAAACAAACTAATTGCCGTTTTGGAAGTACATGACGCCACAGGAAGCGATAGTCTATCCGATTTGGACAACGCCGTTAATTACTGGATTGGTATTAAAAGCGCATTGATCGGTAAGGAAGACCGTGTAATCATTAATATAGCTAACGAGTGGTACGGAACATGGGATGGAGTCGCCTGGGCTAATGGTTATAAGCAAGCCATACCCAAACTGCGTAATGCTGGTCTAACTCATACGCTGATTGTTGACTCCGCTGGATGGGGACAATATCCAGATTCCGTCAAAAATTATGGGACAGAAGTACTGAATGCAGACCCGTTAAAAAATACAGTATTCTCTATCCATATGTATGAATATGCTGGGGGCAATGCAAGTACCGTCAAATCCAATATTGACGGTGTGCTGAACAAGAATCTTGCGCTGATTATCGGCGAATTTGGTGGACAACATACAAACGGTGATGTGGATGAAGCCACCATTATGAGTTATTCCCAAGAGAAGGGAGTCGGCTGGTTGGCTTGGTCCTGGAAGGGAAATAGCAGTGATTTGGCTTATCTCGATATGACGAATGATTGGGCTGGTAACTCCCTCACCTCGTTCGGTAATACCGTAGTGAATGGCAGTAACGGCATTAAAGCAACTTCTGTGTTATCCGGCATTTTCGGGGGTGTAACTCCAACCTCAAGCCCTACTTCTACACCTACATCTACGCCAACCTCTACTCCTACTCCTACTCCTACTCCTACTCCTACTCCTACTCCTACTCCTACGCCAAGTCCGACCCCGAGTCCGGGGAATAACGGGACAATCTTATATGATTTCGAATCAGGAACTCAAGGTTGGTCGGGAAACAATATTTCGGGAGGCCCATGGGTCACCAATGAATGGAAAGCAACGGGAGCGCAAACTCTCAAAGCCGATGTCTCCTTACAATCCAATTCCACGCATAGTCTATATATAACCTCTAATCAAAATCTGTCTGGAAAAAGCAGTCTGAAAGCAACGGTTAAGCATGCGAACTGGGGCAATATCGGCAACGGGATTTATGCAAAACTATACGTAAAGACCGGGTCCGGGTGGACATGGTACGATTCCGGAGAGAATCTGATTCAGTCAAACGGCGGTACCATTTTGACACTATCCCTCAGCGGCATTTCGAATTTGTCCACAGTCAAAGAAATTGGGGTAGAATTCCGCGCCTCCTCAAACAGTAGTGGCCAATCAGCTATTTATGTAGATAGTGTTAGTCTGCAATGACTTATCTGCAAAAAAACTCCAGGTTATATAGTAAGCTTAATAATTCGAGGAGCCGTTACCTAACGGCTTCTCTTTTGCTATCAAGGATTGATTGAAAACTTAATTCATCCTCACTTCGAATGACTACGAAAGCCATGAATAATTTACCTTCTTTTACAAACACTACGAAACAAAAGGAGGCTGATGTTTCATGTGTCAACGTTTTTCCCTGGCGGCCGAACTGCAGGAAATTAGGGATCATTTTGAAATTAACCGGGTGATGTACTACTATAAAGACCGCTATAACATTAGTCCCACGCAGGATATGCCGGTAGTTTTACAACAGGATGGCGAGCGAATTCTAGATGAGTTCCGTTGGGGGTTCGTTCCTTATTGGGGAAAAGATGCAATCAATGCAGATCTCCGAAATGTGCATCAGAATCCAACCTATCGCAAGATGGTGGACAAGCATCGTTGTATTATTCCGTGCAATGGATTTTACTATTGGAAAAAAGAAGGCAAGAAGACTTATCCAGTTCGGGTAGTCATGAATAATCGCAGTATGTTCGGAGTAGCTGGTCTATACGAAATTTGGCGTGATACGCGCGGGGAACCTCTTCGCACCTGCTCTCTGGTTATGACAGAAGCTAACCCACTGATTAGTGAATTTGAGAGCCGGATGCCGGCGATTTTATCCCCCCAGGATATCACTCGATGGCTTGATGAGGAGACCAATGATCTTGAAGCACTGAATCCGATTCTGCGGCCTTATTCAGCAGATGAAATGCAGGTGTACCCGGTCACACCAATGATTAACAACAACAGAAATGACTCGGCTGAATGTATTCGGGAAATGGATTTGAACGAGTCCTGGGTAAAGCCGTGAAATAATTACAGATTTGAACTAGGACTCCCTAATAAATAAGCAGCGGTGCTAGTGCTAGAAACCAAAGCCTTAGCACCGCTGCTTTATTGTTATCGGTGAACACTGAAAGCAAGTAGTCACTTGAGTTCGGATTCATATTGTTCAAGCTTTTCAAAAACACCATTCACCCATTCTTGGTCGTCCCATAGCTTGGGATTGTTAAGCTTTCTAACCGCAGGGTGACCCGTTGTGATAGTATCTACACCATCTTTGTATCCAAAGTACAAATCAACTAATTCTAAAGACTTATTTGAAGATTGAACTAGTAATTCGCAAGTCATTCCAGACCCTTCGTTTGAAAAAGGTAATCTTAAATAGTAAAGATTCTTATCAAGTTTCTTAAACTCTACTTCCTTAAACTCATTATCAAAGCCGAAATTCACACTACTGGCACCATTCAATTCCTGCTTTTGTGTTAATTCCAACATTTTATCTGTGAATTTAAGAAGATTTGCATTCGAGATGTAGTTCTCAAATGATACAATTTCTTGTTTTGTAACAGCTCCGGTATAAAGATTAACGAAAGCTTTTCCAAAAGCCTCAATGGAAACATAATCATCTTCACTGATCTGATCTTCTTTAATGAAAAATTGTTGATTAGCCAACTCACTTAATAGTTCTGTTGCTGATTTCTCTGACGGTTCAACAGATGCTTCTATCTTTGATATCGATTCAATGGAATTGTCATTTATTGTGGTAGGGTTTAAAACAAATAACATCAACACTACAATACCTAACGTGAATATTCTCATAAAACCACCTTTCTAATAATTATATAGAAAATAGTTTTTCCTATAAAATCTATGACTCATCCTATGATTCCATAATATACTAATAAAGGTTTCTATATATAGTTAAATTGGAAATTCATCTCTTTCTTTGCTAAAACTTATTCTTTGCATAAGGATATGCGTAAAGCTTAAAAAGCCCATTAGCGCAATATGCGGTAATGGGCGAGACGGCTCATGAATTATCCAAGCATAGCAGCTTGTCGTTTATACTGATCCTCCAGCACTAAACAGACCATAGCCTCTACAACAGGGACAATTCTCGGGCAAATACATGGATCATGTCTACCTTCAGTGCGTATCTCTTGTTCTTCGCCTCTGATGTTAGTTGTTTGCTGTGGTACAGAGATGGAAGACGTCGGTTTTACGCTAATCCGAAATACGATTTCTTGTCCGGTGCTAATTCCCCCGATGATTCCTCCGGAATGATTGGTAAGGAAACCATCGCCATTCATCGCATCATTATGTTCACTCCCCAGCATCGTTGCCGCTTCGAAGCCAGCTCCAAATTCTATCCCTTTAACTGCGCCAATGGACAGCATGGCTTTCGCCAGTTCTGCATCCAATTTATCGAAAACCGGCTCTCCAAGACCCGGAATTACGCCACGAATGCGGCATTCCACGATGCCTCCACAGCTATCTCCAACCTCAGCTAACCGCTCAATCTTTTGAATCATCTTGGCAGCTGCAATCGGATCACAGGCGCGGACAGCATTTTGTTCAATAATCTCCTCATCGAAGGATTCACACTTTATACCACCGATTTCTTGTGAGTATGCTACTACCTGTACGCCTCTTCTCTCTAACAGCTTACGGGCTATTGCACCTCCAGCCACTCTTGCCGCAGTTTCTCTACCTGAAGCACGTCCGCTACCGCGATGATCCCGGATGCCGTATTTCTCTAAATAAGTAAAATCGGCATGGCCCGGCCGAAAAGCATCCTGTATCTCACTATACGCTTCTGGCCTCATATCGTGGTTTTGTAGAACTACAAAGAGTGGTGTCCCTGTTGTTTTACCCTCAAATACTCCTGATTGTATGTGGACAACATCATATTCTTTACGAGGCGTAGTCACTGAAGATTGACCCGGTTTTCTCCGATCCATTTGCTTCTGAATATAAGCTTCGTTAATCTCAACGCCAGGTGTTACACCATCCACTATGACACCTACCGACACACCATGTGACTCACCGAAGGTTGTAATTTTGAACACTTCACCGAATGTATTTCCTGCCATTATATATGCACCCCTTATTTAATATTGGATCTGTACACCTAACGCTGACAATCTGTCAAAATAATCTGGACAGGTCTTGGAGACACAACCAGGGTCAATTATCTGAATATTCTCAATCTTCAAGCCGATTAAAGAAAGCGCCATAGCCATGCGATGATCGTCGTGAGAATCTAGCAATTCGGGAATAGGCTGACCCGGATATACCGTTAGGCCATCCTCAAACTCATCCACACGGATTCCGAGCTTACTAATTTCCTCACATATCGCGGATATCCGATCACATTCATGATGTCTGATATGCGCAGCATCTTTCAAAGTGATTGGAGCGTCGGCAAAAATAGCCATAGCAGCCACAGTTAGTGTTTGATCCGACCATTTCTTCATACTCACTGTGAATCCACCCTTAATCTGTGGGACACCTTGTACTTCAACATAGTTCTCCCCATGAAGAACGGTACAGCCCATTAACTCCAGAACGTCTAAGAACTCGATATCAGGTTGACTTGTATTGCTAGCATTGATCCCTTCAATTCGTACACGCCCTGCCGTAAGCGCAGCTACCGCCCAAAAGTAACAGCATGTGGATACATCAGGCTCTAAAGTAATCGTGTGACCTTGATACTTTCCTGTTGGAACTGTTATCGAGTGACCGTCCTGAGAGGCTTCTGGTGTTACACCAAATGAAGCCATCATAGCAAGAGTCATCTCGACATAGTCTCTTTGCACAACTTCACCATCAATAAACACGGTTACCGGTTCTTTGGCATACGGTGCAGCTAGCAGCAATCCGCTAATAAATTGACTTGAAGTAGAGCCGGGTAGTGTTGCCTTTCCTCCTTGCAGACCTTGTGTCTCTAATGTAAAAGGTAAACAGCGTTCGGCTTGCTTATACTCAAACTGTGCGCCAAGGTTCGTTAATGCGTCGAGTAATGGCGCCAGAGGTCGCTCACACAGTCGTTTACTTCCATTCATTGTCCAAGTGCCATTCCCTGCCGCGAGTGCAGCGGGTAAGAATCTCGCAACTGTGCCTGCCGCTCCTACATATAGTTCCCCAGTCGGATTCGGCCAATTGCCTCCACATCCCTCGATAACTGCTGTCTCTTCATCTATCACAACGGAAATTCCAAGTTTCTTTAAGGATTCAATACACCAATAAGAGTCGTCACTTCTTAATATTCCCTTTATCTCTGAACGTCCTTCAGCTAAAGCAGCGATTATCAAGGCCCGATTCGTCAGACTTTTGCTCCCTGATATAATTATCGTCCCATTGATTGCCGCTTCCGCTGGACTAACCTTCACTACTTGTTTATCGCTATTTATTGACCAAGGAGAACGCGCTTCTAAGTCCGGTTGATTGGATTCCATTACATCCACCCCTTTGAATTATTCCTCTAGACTGATTATAATAAATGAAATGAAATAAATGAAATCGTATTTTCACTATAATGATATAGAGGTGATCTATACCACCATGTTCAACTTAGAATGGTATCGAATTTTCTGGCAAACGGCACGTCATCGAAATTTAACAAAAGCAGCAGCGGAACTGCATATTACACAGCCCTCTGTGAGTTATGCCATTAAACAGATGGAAGAGGCCTTGGGGCTGAAGCTGTTTCACAGGTTATCCAAAGGTGTAGAACTTACAGAAGAAGGGCGAGCTCTTTTCGAATATGTAGAGCAATCCTTTACTATGCTGGATTCTGCACAAAAACATCTGAAGAACTTGAAGCAATTAAATGAAGGAGAAATACGCATCGGAGCTAGCGATTATCTGATCAAGCATCTTTTGTTGCCGCAGTTGAACACCTTTCATAGCACATACCCAGGTATACGAATTCGGCTCTCACATGGGAAGACACCCGATATCACTAAGCGTTTAAAAGATGGTGAGATCGACTGTGCCTTTGTACATATGCCTCTTCAAGATCCACTGTTAAACATCCAGACACTCGCGGTGTTGGAGGATTGTTTTGTAGTTGGTGAAGCCTATAAAGAAATAGCGAATCGTTCATTAACCATGAAAGAAGTGTCAGAGCTGCCGTTAATCCTATTTTCACAGGGGAGCAGTACAAGAGTATTTGTAGAGCAATGGTTTGCAGCTAAGGGACTATCGGTAATTCCAGATATTGAATTGGGGAGCATAGAACTGCTAGCAGAGTTCGCTAGATTAGGGTACGGGGCTGCTTTTATTAGCCGTTCTTTCGTGCAAGAGGATATTCATAGTCGAAAACTTTATGAGCTGAAGCTAGATGATCCGCTTTTACCTCGCAGTATAGGCTTTGCAGTACGACGGGATAGAAAACTATCTGTTGCGGCTGAGCATTTCGTTCGGATGATTGGTACGCAGTTATCAGAGGATGTTAAATTCTTTGACTGACTGAAAAAAAGAAAAAAACACCGGAATTCCCAGTGTTTACTTCATTCCTAAAGCTTCTTTCATTTGTGGGATAGATAAACCGTTGGCTTTCATCTCTTTGATCCAAAGAATGCGTGCGACGGTTTCCTCTCTTTTATATCTGCGTGTTAAATTCTCCTCCGCCTGTTCAAAGGGCAGCATGCCTTCTTCTGTGTAATGTTTGAGTGTACTGTAACGAGCATTTGTGATTCTTACCAATTCACCTATAGATACATACTCTGACGCCAAAATATTCTCCATGGTACGTTGTCTAGACATGGATTACCAACTCCTTTACAGCGGGCGTTTCGGAACAATACGCACACCTTGAATTGGCACTTTCATCATTACAAAATGCGGGATCGCATCGTATAACAAATTATCAATTTTAAGAGTCGCAATCGATCCTCTCTCCATCACCTTAACTTCATGTCCATAGGACTCCAATCTTGTAATAACTGCGTCTAGTCTTTGATTAGAATTATCAAACCAAGACTCTGTTTCAATAAAGACAGCTCGTGATCGCTCTAGGGCAGGGAAGATTAGGTTGATACTACTACCGATAAATGTCTTCGCAAACTTTGTCTTCAATTCTAAGAAACGTTTAAGACCTAACTCAATTCCATGGCGAATTTGTATAGAAAATAAAGCCTTTGCCCATAAATTACTTTGGTATAGTTCATGTAGTTTGATATTTACCTTTTCTAATTCATTCAGCGAGAAAAAAGCATGCATACATCCACTTTCACGAAGTAGCCATAGCATACAAATAACCTCATCCGTTACTGGACCCTCTTCCAAAATTTCTGCCCGAATGTTCTCTGTAATGTTTGTGTATGCCTCCATATTACTGCGATAAGCTCTAACTTCAACTTCAGCAGAGTCAAAAAACATGTCGCTCCCTAACAGACTTGGGATATCTTCAAGTAAATTCATTGCTTTAAGATAATCTGAAATCGCGGTTTCAAACTTTTTCAATTGATTGTTAGACGGCATGGATGCCTTTTTTAACCACCAATTCAGGTCACCCTTCACCTCGGCACTATTATGAAGTAAGGGTTGTAGAACAGTTTCTCTATAAAGAGTTGAATGAGATTGCTCAAGAGCTTCCTTATGCAAAGTTAAATTGTACTCAGATTGCGTAATACATTCCTCTAAGTAAAGCTCCAAGATAACCGCAGCCGCCATACAGCGTAAAGACACTTTCTTGACAGTAGTCATATGAAGACTTCTCTGTGCATTTAGCGCAATCAATGAGAAACTCGGTGCTAATTTTAAATCCATCATAACCATCCACCCCTATCCATAAATTCGTATTTACTGGATGATGATATTTATTCCGAATGGCGAGCGCGTGATTTACTTACTACTTACTACTTACTACTTACTACTTATCATTTACAATACACCAATTTAACATTAATTGTCAATGACTCTTAGGAAGCGTAATCATATCCTTTCACGCAAAAAAAGCCAGACCACCGAGCAATTACATACATTGCTTGACGATCTGGCTATTGAGTTTTGTACACAAATCAAAAGTTTTATGCTCCCCGTTCTTAAATTCTTCCCATTCAGCGCTTTCGAATCCTAAAAGTTTTTTTATGTATGTCCTTAAGTCAGTAATAATCAACATTGCGGTACAATGTTGATTTCCATTCATATTATAAAATATAACCCGCAGTGAAAGGAATTTAAACTCATGGAATATTTGAATATGCTGGCTAAATTAGGGGTTGGGAATGCTCACCCTGGAGGGTTTACTGCAACTTTAAAGCAATTTGAACAATATCCTCTACCCACTGCCTCCCGAATTCTTGAAGTTGGATGTGGAACCGGCAGAAGCTCTTGTTATTTAGCTGCACAGGGTCATGATGTAACAGGTGTAGATATTCAACCGGATATGATCTCAAAATCAAAAATACGGGCTGAAAAAGAAAATGCTTCCATTGAATTCTTAGTAGGGGATGCAAGCTCGCTGCCTTTTCCTGACGAGTCATTTGATGTGATTCTTGTTGAGTCTGTATCTATATTCACTGATACGGATACAGCCTTTTCGGAATATTATAGGGTTTTACGGACTGGGGGCAAGCTTTTTGACAGAGAAATGGTCCAATATAAACCTATACCCACAGAAATCAATCAAGAGATCACTACTTATTATCATATTGAAAAGCTATGGAATATTAGTGATTGGTCAGCATTAGTAAATGCAACAGGATTCAATCATTCCCAGATCGATGGTCCCTTCTTGTTTCCTAAATCAAGTGAGGATCTTACAGAGCATCCAGACCATTATCAACAAATGGATGCTGATTCCTTTCTTGACCACACGATTTGGGAAGTGATCAGTAAGTACAACAGTATAATGGACCGTTATCATGAATACATCGGATTTATTCTCGTTATTGGAACGAAATAAAGGATTGGCATGTCCATCAACATTTGCAAAAAAAGAACAATAGCCTTGGAACAGTGGCTATTGTTCATTCTGATAGCCTGCTATTATACAAAGAAACAAGCAGATAATATAATTACCAATAAGATATAAAGAACCAAAATTTCTCCAGTAGAAGTGAATCTGCCTCCAACTCCACAGCTCATTGATTATCCCTCCCTTTTACTTCCTAAAACATCATATGCACCACTATTCTAAAAGTATGGACTATCACCTAATTAACATGAGCTGACGGATTTTAATATCCTACTCACGCTGGAAATAATAGCGAAATTGGTCCCAACATTTAGCGCTAATGTCTCCCAAGTAGATGATAAGGAATTGTCGCAAATTCGAACCCGCTTCGAAAAAATCGAAAAGATTCTTAGTGAGGTAGAATAAACGGCGGAATTGCAACAGTCACCCCAGTAAAGACCTATCCGATAAGGTATGATGGACTTTTGTTATATCCTCCATTAACTTGTGGCCTTCAGACATTATTCGTGAATCAACAACACACAGCACTTCACATCCCTTATATTCCTATACTGTCATTGGATTGAATTCATTAACTCGTAGAAATATTTAGGTTCATGAGTTTTATTAAGACGATACCAAGCGTCTAATGTTTTTGGAGAGAATACATCTAGAGCTTTTAAAACATGAACAGAAAATTCTAATGGAGCTACTCCGGACGCGGTAATCAATTTCCCATCGGTGACAGCAGATTCCATTTTGTAATATTCTTCGCCCGTGTAAGAATGGCAAATCATTTTAAGGTAGGCCAAATCATTGCTTGTGTGCCAACGTGAATCTAACAATCCTGCTTGAGCAAGTCCTAAGGTAGCACCGCAAATTGCTCCAACTACTATCCCTTCCTTTAAACACATCTCGGCAATTTTTAATATGGGCACGTGAATAGCTTCTGTCCATGTATTTCCACCAGGTAAAATCAGTGCATCTACGCTTTTAATGCTGCACTCATCCACTTTAATGTCAGGCATTATTTTCAATCCGCCCATTGTAGTTACTGGAGTCTTTTCTATCCCAACGGTGACTATTTTTGCTGGAGCCAGCCCCTGTCTGAAGTGTCTTCCAGAGTTCAGCTCGGCGGCTAAATAACCTATTTCCCAATCGGACATGGTATCAAACACATAAAGATATACTGTATTATTCATTTCTAAGTGCTCCTCATAAAGTTTATTAGGTAACAGCAACCATTCATCTTTAATGAGTGGTTATCATTATAATAAAACAACTTCACTGACATCTACTGTCAGTGAAGTTGTTAAACTTGATAATATTCCATTAACTCTGAAGCAACCGCCACAAGTTTATTCTTTAGATTCTGTGGCTCTATAACTTGAATGGATTTCCCATAGGGAAGAATTATATACGGAACATATGCATACAGTGATTCTTCCTCAAGTAAAAAAAATGCTTGCGTTGATGTCCGCTCCTGCAAATGATGCTCCATAAACCAATGTATGCATAAATCATCCAACGCCTCTGCCCTGCCACCAATAATTAAAGAAATTAATTCGGACTTACCTACTATATCTGGTAACAGATTTTTCATAAAAAAAGTACGCGCTGAAAAATCATTGGGACGCCTAAATGAGAATGGCGTGCGTGTGATGTTCAGAATTCGTTCTACCCGAAAGCTGCGGATCTCATTCCGCAGGTGGCAAAATGCAATTGTGTACCACTTATTGTTCCAATTAACCACGCCATAGGGGTCTATTACCCTATTTGGGGACTGCTCTTCATGACTGTTACGATAAGAAATTTCTACAGACCATTCATTTGCAACAGCGTGCTCCAATTCCTGCAATACCGGCTGAACAGCGGGGTATCCCCTGCGGTTTATTACTTCAAATCCGGCTAAATGATGGCTTAGTATACTTTCCTGCTCCTGATTCGAATACATTTTCAACTTGGATGTTGCATTCTCTAATGCCTCACTCAAAGGATATCCGGCTTCTTTTGCAAATTGGGCAGCATGAAGCAGTGTCTTTTTTTCATCAATACTAAATAGCAGAGGAGATTTGATAAAATTGTGCAGCAAGCTATACCCGCCATTGTGCCCTGTGTCGGATATGATAGGGACGCCACTGACACATAGTGCATCAATATACCGATAAACTGTTCTTATATTTATCTCTAACTTTTCCGATATTTGCTTTGCAGTCAATTTCTCTCCCGAATTCAACATCCATAGAATTGTTAGCATATTATCATTTTTTGGCATAACATAACTCCTTGTTATTACTAATCAACTCCGTTAGTGTTACCGGAGTTAAGGACAAGGAGCGTAGCCTATTTAGGCTCGCTCCCCCACATCTCCATAACGGTTCTAACGGCGATTTTTTCAAATCCTCTGTTCATTTCAATAAATGCCTCAGCTTATCTGGGTTCCTAACAAAGTATAAGTTGCGAATCGAATTTCTCTCGACATGCATTAGCGCAACAGTAACGATGCCATCTCCTGAACGGACAACGAGTCCTGTTTGGCCATTTATATCCCTCATTTCTACATGCATGCCTCCTTCGTAATGAGGAGCCTTACGAGTTAAGCCGAGAAGGAAACGGGCGACGAGATCGCGCGATTCAATAGGATGGACGGCGGCAGAGGCTTTACCCCCTCCATCTGAGACCAACACGACATCTTTGGCGAGCATGGATATAACCCTATCCACGTCACCCTGTTCGAGAGCCGCTAAGAGTCGACGGACCCACTCTTCGCTTGCAGCTTCGGGATTGACTGGTTCATCGGGGGTAATCCCCATTTTTCCTCTCGCACGGCTGATCAGCTTGCGGCAATTCGCTTCGCTTTTGCCAACGAGTTCAGCAATATTAGCATATTCAAAGCCGAGCGCCTCACGAAGCACGAACACTGCCCGTTCCGTAAGGGACAGCCTTTCAAGCAATACGAGCATAGCATAAGACAGCAGCTCGCCTTGAACAACCGATTCAAACGATTCATCATTCGGAGTAAGAAGGGGCTCAGGAAGCCATTGCCCGAAATACTTTTCCCTCCGCTTACGCGCCGAATTGAATAAATCCCGACAGCGATTAGTTACCATTTTGCACAAATATGCTTTAGGTTCAACCAATCGATCCAGCTCTACATCATACAACTTCAGGAATACGTCCTGCACAGCGTCCTCCGCATCGGAGACCGATCCAGTCAGTTGGTAGGCAAGCGTAAAAAGCAGCCCTTTATAATGCTCATATAACTCTTGCATCTTAAAATTCCACCCTTTTCCACTAACCCTCTGTTCACATTATTTTAACAGACTTGCCGAATCCCATGTGAATTTCCTTATACGCCAACCCAGCTTTCCTGTAAAAATAATATCTAACCCCCATTGATGTGTCCATACCATACCCTGCTCCGGACCTAAGGCAAAACAAAAAAAGTCAATAAATTCCTTATGCATGGGTGCCGGACGCCCTGCAATATCCGCCGATAAAATCTTTCCAAGCCTTGCTGCTTGGGCGGTCGCTTCCTTACACGTCTTCCCGTCCACCCGTCCACTAGCAGGATCTACGATTCGCGCGCAGTCGCCGATACTGTATACACCCTGGGCCCCTTGAACCCGATAACTTGCATCTACGATCACGTATCCTTCCGGATTGATCGGTAACCCGATGCTTTGCAGCATTGGGTTGGGTAACAGCCCCAGTGTCCAGACACATAGGCCAGCGGACATCGTCTCGCCGTTAGATAAGGTTAAAACCCCCTCTTTCTCCTGTAACACCCTACTTCCATGTAAGGTAGTTACTCCGATAGCGTCAAGTGAACGTTCCAGTTTAAGCCCTACTTTTGCCGGGCCTTCTGGGAAAAGTCTCTTATTCGCGTTAAATAAATTTATCCTTACAGCATTCGGGTCAAGTCCCAATGATATCGCATCATCACGAAAAAAATAAGCTAGTTCGGCAGATGTCTCGATGCCGCTTATGCCCGCTCCAACAACGGCAATGGTCATTAATCTCTGACGTTCTTTCGAGCTTTTTTCCTTTACAGCTTTCTTTATATTCGCGCGCCATGCCTCTCGGATCTTCCACGCAGCGTCTAAACTCGCTAATGCCATACCTCCTTGATCAGGGTCGGGTTGCCGCACGACGCTGCCCACCGCCAGAACGAGGAAGTCATATTTTATCGAATTCTTATTTCCTACAGCATCCTGACAGAGTAGCCTTCTTTCCTCTGATTCGATTTTCGTTACAGTAGCCTGAACGAATTCAACCCCCTCGGGAAATAACCTAGTCAGAGGGATAGTAATCTCTTCATCTCCGACCGCGGGCTTAAAAAGCAATACTTTGCGAAAGTGATAAGGGTTCTTATCTATTAAAATAAGTCGGAGTGTTCGTTTACTTGCTTGCCCCTTAAATGTTTTCCGAATCGCTTTAACTGCATTAATACCTGCATATCCTCCGCCAATAACGATGCATGTCAATTCTTTCATTGCAACCACTCCTTATTCCGTCTGCATATAAAACGAGATAAGGAGTCGTTTTGTGACAACAACGATATTTCGATGACTGCCGATTATCTTTACTTAAAAAAGTTATCATATCCTATTTAGCAAACTACCAATCAAGCTAAAGTACTTGTTGAATGATGTGGGCAAACATGTTTATACTACAAAAACATAGCTATTCAGTATAAGTCTATGGATAGCAAAAAGACTTGCTCGAAGTATCGATGACTTCGAGCAAGTCTTTTGATCTTAAATTATAAAGAAACTAATGCCTTATACAAAAACATACTCCCCGTCACCGATCTGAATCGTCTTCCCTTTCAGCGCTAACGAATCCGTTTCAAAAATCACCTGCTTGAACTGGTTCTCATCCCCATGCACGAATGCAAAAGACTTATCTTCAATCGTAAGGATAAAAGTACTGTCGTCTGACTCTGTTACAGGCAATCCGAATAACGTTCCCCAATGGTTAGCAGTAGCTGCAGGGTCAGAGACATGGAATACAGCGCGCACGATTTCGACATGACCAGCAGGATGAGGCCGGATGACTCCAGACGAAGTTAATCTTTCTAACCTCTCTGCATCTGTTCCGCTCCATTGAATGATGAACGGATAGACTAGGCCTTGAAAGTCACCACCGATAGTCATCATGCGCCACTCGATTAATCTTCCCTCGTTATCTAGACGCTTCCCATCGATAATTGGAGATAATGATAAACCCGCTGCTTTCAGGGAAGCCACTACTTCTTCAATATCATCTGTCCGGATGACTACTCTGCTTAAGACTTCATGCTCAGGTAGAAGTTTTACCGCGTCTTGCACCACTAGATTATGTTCCGTCGCCTTTGCTAGCTCAAGATTCTCAATACCCAGAAATTCGAGATAGGTCAGCCCGAAATAACTTAATGAATTATATGTGCCCCAATCTTTATGAGAGCCTCCCTTAAAAGCAACCAATCCATGATCTCCAAAAATTTCAACCGGTTTGGCCAGATCATTGACGTAGTGTACTAAATGATCCCATTTCACCGTTGCCATGATTACTTCACTCCCAGCTCAGTAGTACGCTTCACAGCTGCCAGAACACTTCTTTGCAGACCTGCTGCGAAATCACTGTTATTTAATTCGAACAAGCCATGCATTCCGACACCGCCTGGTGAATTATTAATATCAAGCAGTTGTCTTGGATGCAGTCCTGTCTGCTGCAGCATAGCAACCGATCCCATAACGTTCTCCAGCGCTACCTTCCAGGCTTGCTCACGCGGCAGTCCGGCAAGTACACCTGCATCTACAAAAGATTCAATGAAATAATAAATATAGTTGGGGCCAGCCACACCAAATCCAGTGAAAATATCCATCAATGCCTCATTCAGATATTGCACCTTACCAAATCCGAGTAAGAAATGCTCCACTTGATCACGCGTAGCGTGAGCATTTAACGCAACACCGCTATATCCGTAGCCTGTATCCGTCAAAGTATTGGGAATAACTCGGATTATGGAACGATCAGCTCCAAAATACCCGGCTAATTGTTCATTCGTCACACCCGCCACAATCGATACGATTGCGGAAGTGGATGTAGCAAATTGCTGTACAATTTGTCCAAGTGTAGTCAAATCATCCTGTGGCCGCACCGCAACCACAATCAGATCTGCTGTAGCTAGGCTTTGCTCTTGCGAGCTTTTCGTATCTACTCCGTATTTGGTATTCAAAAACTGAAGACGGGTCTCATTAATGTCTGATACACTAATTTGATCTACAGACAGGGTGTTATTGGATAAAGATGCACGAATGATCGCTTCCGCCATCTGTCCTCCACCAATAAAATGGATCTTCTCTTGTGTCACAACATTCACATCCCTCATTAATTGTTGTCCCATGCTTCAGGCAGAATGAAACCATCATATTTCTCTATTCCACGAATATATTCTTCGAACTCTTTAGATTCATAAGCGGCTTTCAAGTCTTTCGCCCACTGTGTATTTTCATCCTTTTTATTAACCGATACGATAATTCTGTGTTCCATAGGCGTATTTTCGATTTTCAAGGCATCCGTAATCTTTCTGTCTGAATTAGCAATATAATTCCCGTTTACAACGCCGTAATCAACATCTTGCAGTGAAACAAGGATTTGAGCAGGATCCAATATTTTAATATCAATGTTATATTTATCCGGCTCCATACTGTTGATGTTAAAATCAGCTACGCCCGCGCCATCTTTAATCTTGATCCAGCCCAATTCTTCAAGGATACGCAGTGCACGCTCTTGGTTAACCGGATCATTCGGAACAGCTACGGTTGTACCATCTTTAACATCGTCAAGTGTTGTATGATTTACGGAATAAAGACCTTGTGGTGCACCAGGCGCATAAGCAATTCCTACCATGTCTGCTTTGATTTCTTTGTTGATTGCCTCCATATATGCTGTGCTTTGGAAGATACTTGCGTCAATAGAGCCTTCCTTCATCGCTGGATTGACCTGCATATTTTGTGAAAAGGACTTAATTTCAACGGTATAGCCTTGTTTCTCTAGGATGGGTAGAATCGATTGGCGGAATTGCTCCTCATAAGTTCCCACACCAAATCCAATGGTAAGCTTCTTCTTATCTCCGGAATTATCGGATTGACTATTCCCGCAAGCCGTCAACACCGCTAGAACCCCAATCATCAACACTACTATCAACTTTTTCATAACTTCATCTCCTATTCAAATATAGATTGTTTTAGTTGTGCTAACGCCTCATCCGTCACATTAAGCGGGATAGCGCAATTTGGAGAAAGAATAAAAGGCTGGTCTTTCATTAATGTCAATGCTTCTTTAGCCTGCTGCTTAATTTGTGCGATATCGTTTACAGCGAACAACCCATGATCGACGCCACCTACTTTAGTAGCTTTGAGATCCGCCTCTAAACCTGGGTTCCCCTCGGCTACAGTATCCCAGCTGATCCCATCAATTCGATAATCATTAAATTTCTCAGGCTGTGCATAGGCTCCACAAGTATGGAGAATGTTTTTGCCATAGCTTGCAGCTTCTAAGACTATAGAATCATAGGGTCTGGAGAACTCATCAAACATGGCTTCATTAAATAATCCTGGATGAGCGGTGCCTGTCACAGCGTAGAATAAGCCGTCAGAACCCACATGCTGCAGCTCTTGTACATAATCGGCTAAGGTTAATGAAATTGCATGTAACGCATGGTGTGCTGCCGCACGATGCTCCTTAAATAACGACTCCAAAGTTACCGGATGCTCAATGCCAAACACTGTTTTTGTAACATAAGCAGAACGCCCTACAATAAATAGCAATACAGTCAATGGAGAAAATACCGTTTGGATTAGTGGGGTATCAGGTAGTCCTTGACGAATTTTTCTAACCCCGTCTAAGTGTTCTGCCAAGGAAGCTGTATGCACAGCCTTTTTGACTTCAATATCCCATAGATTAGTCGCTGATGGAATCGCAGTCGTTTGCTGCCTAGGAAATACAGTCTGATAGTCCGTAAAATCATATTGATTGCCCCAAGCTTCCGCCAAATAAGTCGCTCTAGGATTAATCTTGACCCAGTCCCAATCATATTGCTTCGTGAAAGAAATCGTAGTTTGTGCTAGGTCATCTGCTGTTTGTTCTTTGTCGATAAAATGACGCCACCCACTTACAATTGGACGATCTGCCTTTTCACCGGATAATATTGCGTTAAATCGATCTTGCTTACTCCATTCACTCATCTGCCAAACTCCCTCCCGGAATATGTAATGACTAATAACGGCGAATTTTTCTCGCTAGCGTGTTACCTAAGGATTGAATGCCTTGCACTAAAATAATGAGAATGATCACGGTAGCTACCACGACAACCGTATCAAAACGTTGGTATCCATATACAATCGCCAAGTCTCCGACACCGCCGCCTCCAACCGTTCCAGCCATTGCAGTAGCACCGATCAACCCGATCGTTGCCGTTGTCAAAGACAGAATTAATGATCCAACCGCCTCTGGCAATAAAAAGTACCATATTACTTGAAATGGCGTAGCCCCCATCGCTTCGGCGGCTTCAAGAATTCCCGGGTTCACTTCAAGCAAGGAGTTCTCTACCAAACGTCCAATGTAAGGAGCAATATAGATAATTAATGGTACGATCGCTGCGCTTGTGCCAATCGAAGTATGAACAATCAAACGTGTGAAAGGTACGATTGCCACAAGTAAAATAATAAATGGCAGAGAACGTATGATGTTAATAATCGGATTAAGTATGGCGTAAAGCGCTTTGTTCTCCAAAACACCACCAGGACGAGTGATTACAAGCAATATCCCAAAAGGAATCCCAATCAAAGAGCCAACAAACAAGGAGACGCCAACCATCTGAATCGTTTCAATAATCGCCTGCAGAAATTGATCACCTGTTAATGTGGTCGAAAACATTAGATTCTACCTCCTCTACACCGACTCCATGACGTTTTAAGAAAGATAACGCATTGTTAATTTCAGCTGTATCTCCACTGCATTGAATAATTACTGTGCCCAGTGTCGTTTCCTGAATCTCCGTCGTATTCGCAAATAAAATATTGACCATCACATCAAAGGAACGAATCATTTCGAACAGGATAGGCTCAGATGCACTTTCACCAACAAAATTAAGCTTATGAAGAACACTGCCAGGCGCCGTTTTAATGGTTTTTTGCACGCTCGGTGTAATGCTGTTCTGAATAACTGTCTTCACAAAATTTTGAGTGGTCTTATGCTTGGGGCTACCGAATACATCTAGTACGCTACCTTGCTCTATAATCCGGCCTTCTTCCATGACCGCTACCTTATTACAAATCTCTTGAATGACAGACATTTCATGTGTAATGATCATCACTGTAATGTTGTACTCTGCATTGATCTTTTTTAATAGCTGTAAAATAGAATGGGTTGTCTGTGGATCTAAGGCAGAAGTCGCTTCATCACATAAAAGGATAGATGGATTCGAGGCAAGTGCTCTAGCAATCCCTACACGCTGCTTCTGCCCACCTGACAATTCACTGGGATAACTCCCCGCTTTGTCACTTAATCCAACAAACTCTAGCAACTCTTGTACACGCTGACGGATTTCATTCTTATTCTTTTTTAGAAGAACCAGAGGAATCGCTACATTATCAAATACTTTTTTAGATTCTAATAGATTAAAATGTTGAAAAATCATGCCGATATTCTTCTTAGCCGCACGCAGCTCTTTATCGTTATAGGTTCCTAAATCACGCCCGGCAACAAATACTTGTCCTTCTGTCGGTCTTTCCAAATAATTGACTAAACGAATTAATGTACTTTTCCCCGCACCACTATAGCCGATAACGCCAAAGATATCGCCTTTATCAACCTTTAAATCGATCCCTTTAAGAGCATCAATCGTGATTCCTTTCCGAGTGAACGTTTTGGAAACCTGTTTTAGTTCAATCATATACATTCCTCTCAATCATCTTTAGGATTTAGGTCTAGGAGATTAATTAAGCTTTGACTTGTAGCTTCACCAGCGCTTTTTCTGCCAATAAAGCGAAGTACTTCGCAGCGGGTAAAATCGCAGCTTCATCCACATCGAACTGAGGGTGATGTAAAGCATAGGCTGGGCCTGATCCTATATTTACAAAAGCACCCGGTATCTGTTGTAAATAAAAAGAGAAATCTTCTCCTCCCATTTGCGGAGGGATATCATGTACTATATATCCGGCATCTGAAGCGACCTCTTTGGTAAAGTCAGCCCATTCTCCATGATTAATCGTTGCTGGTGGTCCTGGATACCAATGTAGCTTAGCCTCTGCTTCAGCAGCTGCAGCAATCCCTTCAATAATTCGAGTCATTTGGACTGGAATTTGGTGACGGATCTCTTCATTGTAAGTTCGCACCGTACCTTCTAATTCCACTTTTTCCGGCAGGACATTCCATGTGAAGCCCCCATTAATTCTGGTGACACTTAACACAACTGGTTCAGTGGTGCTATTTTGGCGGCTAACAATGGTTTGTAGCGACGTAATGATCTGAGCCGCAGTGACAATGGAATCTACACCTTTTTCCGGAGTAGCCGCATGAGCGCCGACACCTTTTACCGTGATTTCAAACCGATCAACACCTGCTGTTAAAGCTCCCGTTCTAGTTCCAAATGCTCCAGTTGGCAGGTCTGGTGAATTATGTAGACCAAATATTGCATCTACACCCTTGAGTCCTCCTGATGCTAAGACACTTTCCGCCCCATGCCCTGTTTCTTCTGCTGGTTGGAACAATACTCTAACCTTGCCAGGCAATTCACTTTCACGTGCCTTTAACAATAAGGCAGCTCCTAGAATCGTAGCCGTATGAAAATCGTGCCCACAAGCATGCATTTTCCCAGGAATCTCAGAAGCAAAAGATAATCCAGTCTGTTCCTCTATCGGAAGTGCATCAATATCACAGCGAATGGCTACAACAGGTCCGTTACCTTGCCCGATCTCTGCAATAAGTCCGGTTTGTAATGGAAGGTCTAAAATATGAATATTGGCGTTAGTCAGCCATTCTCGTAATTTCTCAGTGGTCTTAAATTCTTCATAAGCTAATTCAGGCTCTCTGTGCAGGTTTCTTCGAACATCTATTAATTGATTTGCTAAAGCTTGATCAACTTCATTAAGTAAATTCATAGTATAGTGCTCCCCTTTCTTTATGCTTCCAACTTTTCTTCAATACCTTTAATCCGGTCAAGTGCAGTAGCTAGACTGCTTAAAATATGATCTCGCATTGCTTTTTCAGCGCCATCTTCATTGTGGTCAGCAATCATTTGCAAGATCAGATCATGTTCTTCATCTGCCTGTGTATTCCAATCTCCATGCATGGAGACGAAACGACAATAACGAAGGGAATGATCTCTTAATTGATTCAGAACTTTTTCGAACGTTCTAAGCTCACTGATTTCTGATAAATAATCATGGAACTCAAATCCATAGGTAACGAAATTCTGATTGTCGCCAAGCTGGAAGGAGTGTTTCATTTTGGTAATCATTGTCGTTAAATTAACAATATCTTTCTCTGTAGCATGCTTAGCTGCACTTCTTGCAATATAACCCTCCAGCATGCTGCGAATATGAAATATTTCTTCAACCTCTTTGAGTGTCACAGAAGCTACCCGCAGTCTTCCATTTGGCTGTCGAATGAGAAAATCCTCGTTCTCCAATCTCTGTATGGCCTCTCTTAGTGGCGTACGACTAACTCCTAATAACGCCGCCAAATTTTCTTCATGTACAGGTTGATCCGGCTCTAATTCACTATCAATAATTTTTTGTTTTAATGCATCGTAGGTATTATCCTTTGACAGCCTTCGTGTTCGAATCGCCATATCTATGTAGCTCCTCATCGATAATCTGTCAGGCAAGAGAGCCTCAACAATATATTTGTATAATTGTATACAATTATTAGTTTTGAATGGATTCGTTCAATCTTTTTTATACTATATTCCAATTAATCCACCTAGTCAAGTAGGATTTAGAGGAATAATGTATTTATCTTCAATATCAAAAAAAGCTCTACAACCACAAGGGTCGTAGAGCTTTTTTTGATGATTTTTTAGACATTGAATTAAATTAAAATTTAATAATCCCTGAGGTATGAAGCAATACCAAAAATACCAGAATCGGCGCAACATACCGGAGCATAAACAACCAAACGCGGAACCAACCTGCCTTAAGCCCAGCCGCTTCTGCTGCCCCTTTCCAGAAATAACCGGCAAAGATGGTAACCAGCAAACCGCCTAGTGGCAACATAATGTTAGAGGTTACAAAATCCACCCAATCGAATAGCGCTTTGCCGCCAAACGATAGCTCAGGGAACATTCCCAGAGACATCGCCGAAGGAACACTGAGTAGGAAACATACTAGCGACAAAATCCAAACTGAACGTTTCCGGCTCCAATTCCAGCGCTCCATCGCGAAAGATACAGGTACCTCAAGCAGGGAAACAGCAGAGGTTAAAGCCGCAATCGCCAGCAAAATAAAGAACAGACCGCCAAAGAATGCACCAAACGGCATAGCTGAGAAAGCTGCCGGCAAAGCAATGAAAATTAGCGAAGGGCCTTGATCGGGAGCAATGCCAAATGAGAAAGTCGTCGGAAAAATGATTAATCCTGCGATAAACGCATATAACAAATCTCCCGCCCCGACTGCGAGCGCTGCAGTTCCTAGCGATTGTTTTTTATCCACATAAGAGCCGTAGGTCAGGAGTATTCCCATCCCTAGCGACAATGAAAAGAAAGCATGTCCCAATGCGACTAGCGCAGATTCCGCCGTTAATACCGAGAAGTCCGGTTTTAGGAAAAAGGATACCCCTTCTTCTGCACCCGGTAAGGTTACTGCGCGAATCATCAATACAAAAAGAAGAACGACTAGACCAGGGATTAATACTTTATTAAATTTCTCAATCCCGCCTGATACTCCAAGAATAACTACACCCGCTGTTATAAGGATTGCTATCCCCTGCCAAACAATCGGCATAGGTCCAGAGATAAAGGAGTTGAATTCACCTGCATAATTACTAGAACTAAACAATTGTCCATTAAATGCGATCATTGCGTAGTTCAGCGTCCATCCTGCAACAATGATATAAAAGGATAGAATTAAAAATGGTGCAAGGACTTGCAGAAATCCGACCGCCATCCAGCTCTTCCCGCCTCCGGCACGTACAAATGCAGTAGCCGCGCTTCCACGTCCGCTGCGACCGATGGCCAGCTCTGCCAGCAATACCGGTAAACCGATCAATACTAGACATACAATGAAGAGAAGGAAAAAAGCCGCTCCTCCATTTTCTCCAGTAATATACGGAAATTTCCACATATTCCCCAGACCTACTGAGCTTCCGATAGCTGCGAAAATAAAGCCGGCGGAAGAGAATCGCTCCTTCTTCTCCGAGAGAAGATTTTTTTCACCTTTAAATTGATTCATTCTTATGCCCCGTTTTCTTTTTTTCTTTTTTTAGACCTCATTATAGCCTATGTTAGCATGATCGTCATATGAAAATTTTCTGAATATTTATATCGTTTTCAATAATTATCCAAATTAGACATGAAATTCATCAAAAAAAAAAAGGAGCTACATGCCCTAGTCTTGGACTAGAACCGTAGCTCCTTCTTCAAATTCTTTTTCTAAAAAGAAATTATTCTTTTACAGCCCCTACCACAATCCCAGTTACAAAGAAACGTTGCAGGAAAGGATAAACCAATAGAATTGGCAAAGCACTAATGAAAATCTGCGAGGCCCGGATGGTTCGCTGTGATAAATTAGCAACGGCGGCCGGATCAAGCTTAGACATATCTGCCTGAACGATAATCGTCTGCATAAACGTTGCTAGCGGAAGCTTGTCTGCATCTCTGATATAAATAATACCGTCAAAATAAGCGTTCCAGTGTCCTACCATAAGGAATAGAGAAACGGTCGCAATAACAGGTAAGGAGACCGGTAAATATATTTTCACAAAGGTCTGAAAGTGTCCTGCCCCATCAATAAAAGCTGCTTCCTCAAGGTCTTTAGGTACGGTACGGAAGAAATTCAGAAGCAAAATGATGTTAAATACAGCCACTAATCCAGGAAGAATAAGTGCCATCAATGAATTCATAAGACCAAGCTTCAGAATTAGAATGTAACCCGGTATCAGACCTCCGCTGAATAGCATAGTGACAACAAAATACCAAAGATAGACGTTTCTTGCACGAAAGACTCTTGTTTCCTTAGACAGCGCATAAGCTGCAACCGTATTTACCACCAGCGCTAGACCTGTTCCGAGTACTGTCCGTTCCACAGACACCCACAAGGAGTTAAGGAAATTGACATTATTAAACGTCTTTGCATAGGCTTCAAAGGTAAAGCCAATCGGCCAGAATGTGACTAATCCAGCATTAGCAGGTGCGGATGCACTAAGAGATACCATGAGTAAGTGGTACAAAGGTAGCAGGCAGAGCACGGAAAGGATTGTCAAACACACATTATTGATTATACTGAATATTCGATATGGAATTGTTTTATGGTACATCAGTTGTCATCCTTTCTAGAAAATTCTGTACCCTGCAAATCTATAAGCAAGTCGGTAAGAGACTACGATTAACACTAAGCTAATTAACGATTTAAATAGATTAACTGCGGTTGCGAAACTGAACTGTCCGCTTAGAAGACCTTCTCTATACACGAAGGTATCAATGATATCTCCCTGCTGATAGATCAATGGACTGTACAAGTTAAAGATCTGGTCAAAGTTTGCATTTAGCACATTACCCAGTGCCAAGGTTGCGATTACGATAGCGATTGGGATTAACGCTGGGATTGTGATATACATCGTTTGCTTCCAACGCCCCGCCCCATCCACTTCAGCAGCTTCATAAAGTGATGGATTGATACCCGAAAGTGCCGCTAAAAAGATAATCGTATTGAAACCAAACTCTTTCCAAACATCACTGGCAATGATAGTGAACCTGAACCAGTTGCCGTCTCCTAGGAAGAAAATCGGCTTGATGCCGAATACAGATGTGAGGAATTGATTGACAATACCTGTCTGAGCAAGGATATCAATAAGAATCCCTGAAAGTGTAACCCAAGACAGAAAGTGCGGAAGATAAACGAGTGTTTGAATAGTTCTTTTAAGGCCCATTCTTCTTACCTCATTAAGCAATAAGGCGAAGATAAACGGAATAATCAAGTTCAAAACAATTTTGGAGCAAGCAAAAAATAACGTATTCCACGTAATGGACAGGAAATAATCATTCTCCCACATGTACCTGAAATGCTTAAGTCCGACCCACTCGGAATCAAAAAAACCTAGTGCAGGTTTATAGTCTTGAAATGCCATAAGAATTCCGGACATCGGAATATAAGAAAAAATAAAAACCATGATTGCCGCTGGCAACACCATAAAATGGAGAATCCATGGTTGATTAAAGCCTTTTTTTCTTTTTTTACTCGGCTGACTTTCTAGGCTCGCCTGTGGTATCGAGTTAACCTCCATATTAGCCTCCATAGCTCTCTCCTGTTCCCAAAAAAAATATTTTGTGTGTGATGGGGATCTCTGCTATAAATAGTATCAGGCGTTTCTCAGGTTTGACTATATAACATTGTTAGGCTTGATAGGGTTTTATTAGGACAACATCTGGAGGGGCATTTATGAATTTATGGAAGCGCTTTACAATACTTAGAGGAAACTTACAATCTCGATTTAGTCTGTTTGCCAAAATAAACAGCTTGATCATAATCCTATTCATTCCCATCATTATCATGTATACCTTTTCAAATAACGTCACCTTCGAGGTTGTAGGCAAAGAGTTGCAGACGTCCAATACGAAACAACTTACTTTTTTATCCAATCAGATCGATTCGCGAATTAATCAGATGATGGACTTCACTCTTATTCTGTCAAGAGATCCCAACGTCAGGGCATTCAATGGACTAAATGTATGGGAAGATCGATATGATCAGATGCAGACCAGATATATTCTCCAGGAAAAGATGGTGCTTCAAGCTGGGGTTACAGATATTTGGCCGACCAGATACGCCGTTCATTCACAGCAAAATAAAGATGTCATCGCCAATTACGACAGACCCATCGGGTATGACGAGGATTATTTAAAAGCAAATATGAGCGGAAGATGGACGTACGGTGATCATGGTGTGGAATCTCAAGGCGATCTAAAATCCTTTTACTGGTTCTTAACGGATTCCTTAGCTCAGCCGGGGACATTAACGGGAAGTAGCCTAGTCATTGAAGCTAGTTTTAGTTATACGAACATTCAGAACATGCTCGATTCGTACAAAGCAGGTGGACAAGGCGATCCGTTCTTCTATCACAAAGGGGAGAAACCGATCCTCAACCGTAGCGCGGACAAGCAGCTATCCGACGAACTAGTTAATTACCTGGATAATCACTCTCCAGAGAATACAACTCAGGATGTAGTGAAACTAAATGGGAAGAACTATTTGGTCAGTTCTGTGAAATCAGCCTCTTTGGATTGGCATTTAGTAGATGTTGTCCCGCTTTATCAAATTCTCAAACCAATTTCTCTTAGTCGGGATTTATTCTATATCACAATGATTCTGCTATTTGTTGTGGGAGTATCCTCTTCCATTCTGCTATATAGAAACGTTCAATATCCAATTAAAAAGCTAGTCAGCGGTTTACAGCGCGTACAGCAAGGAGATTACTCCGTACGGCTTCATAGCAATGAGCAAAATGAGTTTTCGTTTCTGTTCCGTCGTTTTAATGATATGTCCCATCAAATTCAAGACCTGATAGAAAATGTATTTAATGAAAAGATCCGAGCTCGAGAAGCTACTCTCAAGCAGCTTCAAGCGCAAATTAATCCACATTTCCTCTATAACTGTCTTGGTTATATTATCAATATGGCCCAGATGAAGGATGAAGACGCTGTCGTATCAATGGCATATAATTTAAGTGCTTACTACCGTTATACCACCCGTATGGAACGGGAGACGGCTTCTTTGGAGGAAGAAATCAAGCTCTTGGTCAACTATTTAGATATCCAAAAACTGCGCAACGGCAGAATTGATTATCATATTTATATTCCTGAGGATATGCTTAGCCAATCTGTACCTCGCCTAATGCTCCAACCTATGGTGGAGAATTCTGTGATTCATGGAGTAGCGAAGTCCTATTCATCAGGCGAGATCAAGATTAGTGGTGAGAAATCAAACGGTTTCTGTAGAATTTATATTGATGACGACGGCCCCGGCTTGAATCCGGATCAGCTAGAAGCATTAAACCGTAAAATGCAAGAGCCTTTACAGGAGGAAATGGGTTGTGGTCTTTGGAATACGAATCAGCGGATCATGCACCTGTTCGGCAATCATTCAAGTCTTACCTTCAAGCCATCCCCTCTCGGTGGATTCCGAACAGAAATTGTCTGGGAAATCCCAACTGAGGATGATAGTTATAAATTAAAGGAACATCAAGGAGACTAACAACATGCAGATGATCATAGTAGACGACGAAGCACACTGGGTAGATAATCTTTCCATGACTAAACCCTGGCATACGCTAGGAATTGAACAGGTGCATAAAGCTTATTCCGCACGTGAAGCGCTGCAAATTATCGATACGCATCCCATTGATATAGTGATCTCAGATATCCAAATGCCAGAAATGACAGGAATTGAATTGATTGAACGAATAAGAAAACACAATAAAAAAATAAAGTGTATTATATTATCCGGTCATTCAGAATTTGATTATGCCAAAAAAGCACTACAAAATAAGACCGTGGATTACTTGCTTAAACCGCCTACTGATGATGAATTGCTCGGAGCAGTTAAAAATGCGATCAATCAATTAAACGCAGAATGGGAGCTCATAAGTTCACTTAAGCGGACCCAGTTTACCCTTCGGGAGAATCTTCCGGTTTTACGGGGGCGATTACTCCTGGATGCCTTACAAGGACATCGATTTCAAGCCGGTGAATGGGAACGGAAGCTTGTGAGTTACGATCTGCCCTTCCAATCCGGAGAAGCCGCTTTGATGCTTGTACGAATGGAAGAAGAATTCGGAGAATTTGATAACACAGATCAAACCTTGATCGAATATGCGATCATTAACATGGCTGAAGAAATTATGGGAGAATTTATGGAGGTCTGGGGGGTTAAGGAAGAACATGGTTACCTTGTGTTTCTGCTTCAGCTTAAAGATCAAGGAACCGACCTTGAAAAAGAATCCATATTAGAGAAGCTTTCTTTACAACTTCAGTATAAGGTTAAGCAATTTCTGAAAGGTTCACTATCCATTGTAATCACGGAGTGGTTCAAATTCCCTGAGCAGCTGTCGACTCGTTTCCAGCAAGCTTCATCTTCTTTCCGTCAAATTGTCGGGGATGAGCGTGAATTCATTATGCGCGTCAGTGACTTGGAGCTTCCTTCAGTGCATGGCCCCTTAGATGCTCTTTATACCCCTCCCACTTTGATTCATCTACTGGAGAGTGGACATTGGGATGCGGCTGAAGAAAAATTGCTTGCCGTCTGTGCCGAGCTAGATGAGAAATGGTCTGAATCCTGGGAGCATTGCATGGAGGCTGGTTTTTTAATTACTGCCTCTTTCACGAATCTCGCACATCGTAATGGTCATACATTGGCAAACTTAATGGGGACCGATATCGAAGCGTTGCAGAGCGGGGATGCTTTTTCCAGCATTAGTAAACTAAGAAAATGGTCTCTAAGTGTTCTGGCCCAGCTAAAAGAAGGAACATCCAACGAAATTAAAGACATTCGTTCCGAATATGTAAAGAAAATTCAAGATTATACGGATAAGAACTTGCATGATGATGTATCGTTACGTGTTCTAGCTGACCATGTAAATCTCCATCCGACACATTTATCAAAAATCTATAAGATTGAAACGGGTGAAGGAATCAGCGATTATATCTCGCGCTTGCGGATGGATCGTGCCTGTCATAAGCTGAAGACCACCACTAAAAAAGTCTATGAAATCAGCATGGAGATTGGATATATGGACCCTGCTTATTTTATCAAAGTATTCAAACGGCAGTTTGGGGTAACACCGCAGGAATATAGAGACACAAAATAAAGAGCATGATAGAGTCCTATCAAAACTAAAAATCTCATATAGATGACATCCCCGACAAGTTGTTAAAGTTACACTTGTAAAGATCATACACAGTAGGGGGAATTGAAGAATGATCAAGTTCAAGAAAATGTGGTCGCTTCTCACGGTCACAGCACTTATCACTCTCACAGCATGTGGCAGTAGCGGCACATCTAATGAGAACACCAAAAATGGTAACGCTACCAATAATACCCAATCCGAAGCAGATGCTGCTTTCGCAAAAGGCAAATACGATCCACCAATCGAGTTCAGTGCCGTATTGATGCCTAAGAAGTATGTTCAAGGTGATACCAAAGAAAACAACGTTCACGATCGCTGGATGCTTGAAACATTGGGTATGAAGCATAAAGATACTTGGTATCCTGCAAATGACGATCAATACAGACAAAAGCTTCAACTTGCCATTGCTTCCGGCGAAAAGCTTCCTGATTTCGTTTTTGCACCAACTAACGCAGTATTGACCAATCAGCTTATTGATTCCGGTCAGTTCATCGCTATTGATGAGTTATTTGATAAGTATGCCAACAAAATTCTGAAAGATCACGTTGCAGCACATCCAGAACTTTGGTACCCATTCACTAAAGACGGCAAGAAGTATAATCTGCCGATCCTTGAATATACCGACAATGATGATACGCTCTTGTGGTTGCGTGAAGACTGGATGGAAAAGCTGAACCTTGAAGCGCCTAAGACCATCGCTGATCTTGAGAACATCATGGACAAATTCAAAAACGAAAACCCTGATGGCTTAGCACCTAAAGATGTGTACCCGCTTGCAATTTCTTTGAAAAACAATACAAATACCTGGATGGGCCAACTCGACTGGTTATTCGGGGCATACGGTACGATTGAGGAACAATGGAACAAAGACAAAGACGGCAATCTAGAATACGGTTCCATTAACCCAGGTGCTAAGCAAGCACTCGCGAAGCTTAGCGAATGGATGGATAAAGGCTATATTCACACGGACTCCGCTCTTTGGGATGAAGGTAAATCTGCTGAGAGCTTCACGAAAGGTGCAGCTGGTATTCTGCCAGGCGCCAACTGGGTTCCAGACTGGCCCGCTCCCGACCTTATGAAGAATGTACCTGGTGCGAAGATTAAAGGTTATCCGGTTCCAGCAGGACCCGATGGTTTGATTGGAACCAAATGGCAGAATTCCGGTGTAAACGCTAGTATCATGATTAACAAGGATGCTAAGCACCCTGAAGCGATTTTCTTGTACTATAACTACTTGCTTGATAACCTAGCTAACCCGGCTGCAGGCAGTCAATATGAATATGGCTTTGCTAAAGGTTACGACTGGGATATGATTGATGGACAACCTACAAGTGATAAAGACAAGATTAAAGACTTCTCCAATGAATTCCCATTCTTAACAGGTCCGGCCCGTATTCCTGATCTGTTTATGAAGACTTTGGTTAAACTTGCTGATGGCGAGACACCTGTAACACCTTATGAAAAACAAATGGCAGAGTTCCGTAAACCAGAAAACTGGGCGGCAGGAAAAGTTGTTATGTCGCAGTTAGACGTCCGTAAACAAAACTACTTTACTGGTGCTGCTACACCAACAATGGTTTCTAAATGGAACCTGCTTCGTCAGTCCGAAATGGAAACTTTCAACAAAATTATTTATGGCAAACTGCCAGTAGACTCTTTTGACCAATTCGTTGCCAATTGGAAATCCAATGGCGGTGACCAAATCACCAAAGAAGTTAACGAATGGTTCAAGTCTGTATCCGCGCAATAAGCTTTCACAAGCATAGCAACAAGCAGGAGCGTTCATTCGCTCCTGCTTGTTTTTTTATATAATTCGCACGCCTCTGGTAAAATAGCCAGATTGCCGCTCCCTTTTGGAAGAACACTTCATGGTTGCTTTTGATAGATTACCCCATTTGTCGTCCATCTGTCACATAACTGTTCTCCCTTAATAATAAGGCATTCCCCATCAAGCCTAATAATTACTGGCAAGTCATGGATATAAAATTCCGAGCCTGATTTGGGCACTAACTTCTTTTTAGAACCATCTGGAGTAATAATATGCCCCTCAACCAATTGAAGCTGCTCATTTATTTCCTCACATCTGTAAGTACCATATGGCATTGTAAAGCCGCAAAAAGGTAAATAATTGATACCCAGAAAATTTAGTTGCGAATCAACATAGTCTTCCCATCTACTCTCTGAAATTTCCAACGAAAGTTTACTTATAGGAGCTGAGTCGAAAAGCTTTCTTGCATATCTACCGTAATCTCTTAAGAACATCTTATAGCCTTCCGCCCCTGAAGGACGATTTCTATAGTATGGTTGATGATTGTCTCTTTCCCAAATTCGCTCCAAAAATGCAGTTCCTCGACTCTTTGCAAGATAATCAATTGTGTCATCCGTATTATTCCTGTACAGGTAAATCAATGAGGGTTGAAGCGGGGATATAATCTTATAAATTTCTTCGATAAATGACTGAAGCTGGATGAATGGTGCGTCAGCTAAGATAAAGGTGTATATTTGGAATTGAAAAATACAACTGTCCAAGATTACAATTTGATTGGAGTGTAGTTGTTTCTTTACGAAATGCTCCCACTTTTCAATGGCCACTTGTTTATAACGTTCCAAGTCGAAGTTCCATACATCATATCTTTTTAATTCCGTAAACGCATCACTACCTAAGTATTCTTGATAATTCCACTCTACTTCTAGCAGATCAATTCCAATGCCACGCTTTCGTTTAATGAGAAGCTGCTCCAATATCGGAACTGTATGGGGATAACTAGCGATAAATTCTAGATACTCTTCGTTCTCCATATATGCTTCATAAAAAAATAAAGTTGGATGAGGTCTCGCTACTTCGTGAATCCATCTAGCCTGCTCGCCATTTTGCTCTAATTGTTGAAATAATATTCCTGCATTAGTTGATTTGCCTGTTGAAGGAAGCCCCTCCATCAAAATCAACCGGGATTGATTGAGTGTTCGTGGCATAATGAGTACTCCTCGGTTCCTTAAGTCTTCCCATAATATGTAAACAAAGGTGGGGGTGAGATTGAAGCTTGTGCCTAACTATATCACGCTTAGCAGAATCATTTTGGCAATAATGCTGTTATTCTTCAAGCCGTTAAGTTCGGTCTTCCTTACTATTTATGTCCTTTGCGGAATCACCGATCTGATCGATGGACCTATTGCAAGAATGACGAACACAACAAGTAGTCTTGGTGCAAAGCTAGATTCTGCAGCCGACACAATACTGATAGCTGTCACTTTATTTACATTGTATCCGTTTCTCGGACTTACACATGTAATCATCTTCTGGATCTTCATGATCGCTGTCATCCGTATAACATCGATGGGGGTTGCCCTCCGAAGATTCAAAACTTACGCAAGCATTCATACCTATGGTAATAAAATCACCGGGCTCCTCTTATTTATAACTCCTCTATGGCTTCTCCACATCGATCACTCCATTTGGAATGTCTTTGTATGTATCATTGCTACCATATCCGCCGTGGAGGAATTCATCATCCAATTCACTTCAAAACAATTAAAGTTAGACCGAAAAGGATTATTTATTAAACATTGATTCATTAGAAGCGGCTTTCAGCCTTCGATTCCGTCAAGCTCAAATAATCAAACTTCACTGAACAGCCTTCACCCTGCGGGGATTGCGCGACTACACCTGCTACGCATTCAGCACCTTTATTCATTCCAAAATATCGGATAAGTTTCCAATCCGCACCGTCCTCTGAATAAGAAAAGGTGACACACTGATTTTGCTTGGTCATACGCAAATAAGGATTGTCTACAGCAACTTGTACGGAGTTACAATCATCTGACATCCCTTCTCTTGTCACCACAGACACGATTATGGGACACTGTCCGTCGAATTCAAAACAAATCTTGGCCCAGTTATAATGGTCCATCATAAACATTAGGCAGCCTGAATCATATTTATGCCGCATATCGACACTAATTCTGGTTGTCATTTCAAAGGAAGCTCCTACAGGTGTGGATAAGAATGGTGCTGAGCTCGCGATATGTTTACCTGCCGGGTCTTGAAAAAAATCTGATTCAGGAGGTGCAATTATTGTAAGCTCATCTAAGTCTGTAAACTCCCAGTGCTCAGGACGATTCATCCAGCTCAGTTTGTTTCTTGTTTCATTTACAAATAAGTTTAAAGTCATTCTTCTTCTCCTATCGTCAATGATTTTCTGACATTCCCCATGCCTATTTCCTCTCACCTACAATTTTTCCTTTCTTTGTAATCATGCCAGATCGTTTTTATTTTTACAATCTCCTAAGGGATAATAGTGAAATAATCACATAATTTTCTAAATAAAATACCAAAAAGGATAACTCCAAGGAGTTACCCCATGATCACAGTCAACCCTCATCAGGAATGATAAAAGACACCGTAGTCCCCACACCAGGAGTACTTTTTATTTGTAAGCCAATTCCATATAATTGAATCAATCTTCTATCCGTATTAAGCAGCCCAATGCCTTGGTTCTTATAGCTTTTTGGATTTAATAGCTTGTTGACTTGTCCTTCGTCCATTCCCATCCCTGTATCTACAACGTTAAAATGGACAGCATCCGCACGTGTCTCAATGTGAATACGCAGTGTTCCACCTTTAGCCCGACTCAAAACGCCATGTCGAACAGCATTCTCAACTAGTGGTTGAATCGTAAGCGGAGGAATTAACATTTCCAGATTCGCATCTACTTCCCATTCCACATGGAGCCTCTCCTCGAAACGCTGCTGCTGGATATATACGTAATTCTCAACCAGTTCAAGCTCCTGTGACAGCGTAACGAGCTTGCCTGCATTTAAGAAGTCAAAACTAATGCGCAGATAAGTTGTGAACGCATCTGATAACTCTCTCATTTTGGCAGTGTCAAAGTCGCTTAAAGACATGATCGAATTCAGTGTATTGAAAAGAAAGTGCGGATGGATCTGCGCTTGTAAATAAGCACCCTCCATCCTCAACCGATCATTAACCGCTCGCTTCATAGATGAAAGGGACAAGGCGCGATACTTCAACTCCATAGCATCTACCGGCTTGGTGACATAATCATTTGCTCCAGCCAAGAAACCCGCATAAACATCCTCCCGCTCACTACGAGCGGTCAGTAGAATAATAGGTAATTCATACATCGTGAACCGCTCACGAATCAATCTTGTCAATTCATAACCTGACATACCCGGCATCATCACATCCGTGATGATCAAATCAAATCGATCATGGTTTAATTTATCCAGCGCTTCACGTGCAGAAGTCGCAGTAACCATCTGATAGGTTCCATCTGACAAAATATTTTGCAAAACTTTTAGATTAACCGAATCATCGTCAACCGCCAGAACACGTATAACATCAGAGTCTGGATCAAGCTTTGTGAGTGGCTCTTCTTCCTTCGTGGAATATGTGGCAGCTACCATAGCAGACGTCTCAGCAGTTATCCATGCGCTGAATGGTGACAATGTTTCCGTATCCTTCTCTAGTTGTGCATTCGAAACGGATGATTGAACACTCTCATCTACTACAGGTAATTTGAAGCTGAACTTACTACCCTGACTCGGCTGCGATTGCAACAATAATTCACTACCGTGTAGTTCGACCAGCTCCTTACAGATACTAAGTCCCAGACCGATACCACCCTCGCCATAAGCCCCTTGTTCATAACGCATAAAAACACGCTTTTTCAGTGACTCATCCATACCAATTCCTGTATCTGTAACATGGATCCATACGTGCCCTCCCACTTGCTCTGCGACTAGTTCAACCTTCCCCTGTTCAGTATACTTAAGCGCATTATGAACTAGATTTATCAGAATCTGAACTAATCGCTCCTCATCAGCATACACACACGGCAAATTCTCATCGATATCCATGCTAAGCTCCACCTTTGTTCCACCGGTAAGGAAGCGTAACATATCCAGCACACCCTCCGCCAAGGACCTTACTTGCACGGCTTTTATATTCATCACAATCCGTTTATCCTGCAATCTCACCACATCAAGCAAATCATTCAACATGAGCGACATCCGCCGACTGACCATAATTAGCAGTTCCATGTCACGTTGACTTTCTTCATCCAGCACATGTTTTTTCCTCGTTAACACGCTCTGGGCAATATTCATAATCCCATGCAGGGGAGTCCGTAGTTCATGTGACGTATTCGCCAGAAAACGGTCCTTTAATTTATTTGCCTCTGCTAATTGAGCGTTTAATAACACATTCTGATGGGATTGATGAAAGTATCTTCTAAACCAATAAGCTGAAAAAGTGGCTAGTGCAGCAATTAAATCTACCGGATAAAACATAAATTGTGAGGTTCCTGCGTAATAAATAGAAGCCCATAATATATTGTTTAACACAGCAAGCACTGAGCATAATAAAAATAATGCACCCTCAGCACGAATGAATACCATCTTCATAAAATAATAAGCCGTCCAACATACTGGAACGTAATACAGGATCATATAGACCCCTTTTTCGATCGAATATAGCACGGTATCATCTGGACCAAAGATTATAAATAGGGTAAAACCGAGAAGTGAGAGGATATAACTATAAAAGGCCTTACCTTTTCGCAGATTCCCATAGAGCTCTCTACCCATCAGGAATAGGAACAAGCAGAACCCTATATACGAAAGCACCTTTAGCTTCAACGTCCAGATAAAATCAACCTGAAGAATTCGGAACAATAATCCGTTATGTTCAACTCCAATGGATACAGCCGCTGCAACCATCATGGAGAAGAAAATAATCAATTCTGTTTTTCGCACATCCATCAAATAAATGATCAATAAATACAATCCATGTAATAGAAGCAGTACCCCTACGATTAGCTGCAAGCCAATGGAATTCCAGTAAACGGTGTCCACTTCATGTTGAATGCCAAACTCCACGGATCGTACAATGCCTCCTTTTAACGGAGACTCAAAATTTGAAGCCCGAACAAACAGATCCACTTCGTGTTGATCTGTAGGTGCATAACTAATCAGGAATGACTTCTTCACAGAGACATGGCCTTCCTTATCATTAGATAACACACCAAACCGTGAGAGAACTGTTCCATTAATCTCCACTTCAGAAGCCGTATAGATGGATTGGAACCAAAAGCTAAGTGGCTCAGATAAGGGTCGATCCAGCAGAATTCGCAAATGATACGTTCCGTATCCATATGCTTTTTTTTGTTCTTCAGGCTTGAATATAGCATTCCAGTTACCCGGAACTTGTAGCCTCTGTCCCCCAGAAACACTATCAATGTTGGCGTTATTCACCCATTGTTCAGGATAAAACTCCCATTCTCCATCCAGCGGAAAGGATCTAATTGATTCAATGTCCACCCCGCGTAAATCTAGCACACCTTGCTTCACAGTTGGTGGATTGGACAACGAAAAATGATTATGCCAACCCCAGCGCACCACAAGCAAAAGACCTATAAATACTACTATGTATAACATATGACTTAACTTAATTTTATTCTCCGAAGTTCTCATGCACGCCTCATTCTTCGACAAAATTTAATAGTCCTATATACCCATCTTCCACTATTGAACATTATAGTCTGATTATACTATATTATGAGATCTGTTGACGTAAGGAATCCAAGGATCAAAGAACAAAAAAAAAACTCCAAATTGATCGAAGTTTCCTTTTTTTCTTCATACATTATAACGACTCGCTACTCTTTTTCATTAACATTTCAACCATTTCTTTATATCCCCGATTTTGAGCATGCTCTAAGGGACTAATTCCATCAGAATCTGCAAGATAGATGTCAGCACCGTGCTGAATTAAGAGTTGAACTATAGCCTGATGTTCTTTGCCCCCATCACCCAATATAATAGCTTCTAGTAATGCAGTCCAACCCAGATTATTGACATGATCAATATTGACGTCAGAAGTGGTAAGAAGCTCTTCCACAATGTCCACATGACCACGGTCTGCAGCAGGGATGAGTGCCGTTCCCCCAAACCTGTTCAGGATTGATGTATCAGCACCTGCAGCAACAGATACCTTCACAAAATCAAGCATACCTTCAGCTCCAGCATAAAGAAGTGGATTATCCGAGCGGTTGTCGCGCATATTGATATCGGCACCTTTTTCAAGCAAAAATTTGAATATATCCAGTTGATTCGTGTGTACTGCGATCATAAGGGACGTTCTACCATCTTTGTCCGTAGAATCTATATCTGCACCGTCTGCTAATAGTTTGGCTATAAGATCCTTATCTCCTTGACGAGCAGCAGCTAACAGTGCTTGGTTCAATTTATCCATTTCATTGTTCACCTCCTGAGTTGATTGCTGCCCTTGGTTGTTTAACACCTTGAAATCATCGGTCTGACATCCAGTAATCAAGAGGATGAGTGTTAACACGAGAAAGCGCATGGCAACCAACACCTTTCCTGTGAATTATCCTTAATTCGAAGTAAATGTTGCTTGGGATGTTGCCCATGCACCCAGCGGTGTTACAGAATACACTGTGCCTGCAGCCAATTTACCATTATTCGTAATATCGAATACACCTACCGCACCTTTACGACTGGAGAATTTATACGTTGCAGCCAATGTGTCTCCGTTTGGAGCAGTTAGTTGTACACTACGGCCCGAAAATAATTCATCCCCAGGATCTTGAGCCAAAGTTACATTAATGGATGTTTCGCTGACAGCTTCCGCACCGGAGATTTGCAGTGGCGCTATTTCTTTCGCTTCGAATGATGGATTTGCTATATTGGCCCATTCGGACGTTACGGTATATTTTACACCCGGTTTCAAGACTTGTCCTTCAGGCAGCCGGAATTTCGGCTCAATCTTACCATCTGTTGATTGTGTGAATGGGACATACTTGGCAACGATAGATTCTCCACCTTCCGGAGTTATCGTTACTTGTCTGCCTTGCATGGAAGAAATGATTTGATACGTGATGCCGTTTGCTTTATTATTCTCATCTAAAACAAATGCGTTAGCACCACGACCGCCACTGTATGCAGAGATGACATATCCATAATCAATAACGCCATTTGTTTTCAGTGCTTCAATCTCGAAGGTATCGTTGGTTACCTGAGTGGTTGTCGTCATATCCACCTTCGCTGAATTTCCTACAAATGATCCTGCATTCTTACCTTTGTACGTTAAATTATAATTTGTTCCAGCTTTTTGTACCGATGTAGGAACGATGTACGTTGCAATGGAGCCCGTTTTCAGACGAGGCATATTCGTCAAGCTTAGACCATCATTGAATACAAAATCTTCTTTCGCTTTAGCAAACACTTCATTCTCAGCAGTCAATGGCGCATCCAATGTCACGATTAATGTAATTTCATTGATCGATTTTATACTTATAATTTGAGCTTTATCGGAAGGCACTGCTTTACGAGCTGTATTCTGTAAGGCTGCGACTTCTCCGCGTGTTGCGGGTTCAGGAGTGGAATTCAATTGATTTGCCCAGTAGTTAACCGATAAGACATCACGCTTCAACGCCTTTGATACTACTTGTACAAGCTCTGCATCCGTAACCGTTTCTTTAGGGTTGAATTTACCTTCTTCCGTCTCCATTATCCCTAAACCAACAAGTGCTGATGCATATTGGTAATACCATACGTTTGAATTCACATCGGTGAATGAAGCATTATTCTCGTCGGAGCCTTGTAATTTAAAGGTCAATGCTACCATTTTCGCTAATTCTGCACGAGTGATTGGATTGTGTACACCCATCGATTGATCTGCATACCCCTGCAACACACCCAGCCCTACAAGTGCTTCAACGGCTTCTTGAATTTCTTTGTCGGATACCTTCGATGCTACTGCGGATATCCCTATGTTGCTTGATGCAGGTGCTGCTTGTACATTTAACACCGCAAAGGGTAAAGAGGTTGTGCCTAGTGCTGCTGCGACCATTAATGCTGCTGCTTTTTTAGAAACTATTTTCACTGTATTTCCCCCTCAAGTATCATTAAGTTAATAGTTGCTCATGTCTATAACTAAATGATAAAGGAAAGAAATAAACTCTCCAGAAACGATTTATTAATAAAGTATTAACTGGATATTAATAATATCGAAAATCGTCAAGGATAGCGCCATTACACCGTAAATCGGTATCCCGCACCCCACACCGTTTCAATATATTGTGGATTCGAGGGATCTGATTCCAGCTTTTCTCGAATTTTGCGAATATGAACCGTCACTGTTGCGATATCCCCGCTGGAATCCATCCCCCAAACCCGTTCGAATAGATCATCTTTGCTAAACACCCGATTCGGATGACTCGCTAAAAAGACCAGTACATCGAACTCCCGCGCTGTAAACAAAACCTCTTGATTACGCACAAACACCCTGCGGGAATTTTTATCGATATGGACTCCGCGAATTTGAATCTCATGCTTCTCCATAGGTTCCAGCTTACTAAGCATGCGTTCATATCTTGTTAGGTGCGCCTTCGCTCTTGCTACTAATTCACTTGGACTAAAGGGCTTCGTTATATAATCATCCGCTCCGAGATTAAACGCCCGAAGCTTATCGATTTCTTCTTTTTTCGCAGATACGATAAAGATCGGCACTTCCTTCGCCTCCCTGATACGGCGGCATAATTCAAAACCATCGATGCCAGGTAACTGCAAATCTACGATAATAAGATTGTAATCCCCTTCCAGAGCCTGCCCAAGCCCTTCAGAACCTGTATGACATATATCAACGGCAAAACCGTTCAGCTCAAAATAATCTTTTTCCAATTGCGCTATCGTTGCCTCATCTTCAATAATCAGAATCCGTGTCATGCGACTGAAATCCTCCTTCGTCGGTCGTTCGCTTTAAAGTAAAGAACAGACTTGATCCCACACCTGGTTCACTTTCCATCCATATCGCTCCACCATGTCCTTCAATAATCTGACGAGCGATCGCAAGACCAAGTCCACTGCCGCCTGTCGATAAGCTTCGAGAAGGCTCCGCACGATAAAACCGTTCAAAGATATGTGGAAGAGCTTCAGCATCAATGCCCATTCCATTATCCTTCACTTCAACCGTCACCCATTCACTATCAACTTGCAGAGAAAAGCGGATTAAAGGCTGAGGTTTGTCCATATACTTTAGCGCATTTCCAATTACGTTCAGTAATACCCGTTTTAATTTATCCAAATCTGCAAGAACCTCAATACGTTCGGAGGTGTGATTGTCTAGCTGAAATGAAACTCCTTTATTTTCGTTATTGTAGCGCATCTCTTCGATACAGTCCTCAAGGAATGCAATAATATCAACAGCTTCGAACGAAAATGGAACCTGATTCAAATCCAGTTTGGAATATAAGAACAATTCATCGACCAATTTATCCATTCCAATAGTCTTGTTATAAATAATGTCGACGTACATGTCCATCTTCTCAGGTGTATTGGCGACGCCATCTCTTATGCCCTCAATAAACCCTTTAATATTTGTAATCGGAGTCCGCAAATCATGTGAAATATTTGAGATTAACTCTTTTCGATTCTCCTCATATTGCAGACGAAGGTTCACTGACTCTTGTAACCTCTGTCTCATCATTTCGAACGCTTTATTTAACTCCCCTATCTCATCTTTGGATTGCAGGTTAAGCTCAAATTGAAGGTCACCCTCTTGAATTCGTTCTGCGGAATCCCTTAACTTGTTCAGTGGCTTAATAACACTTCGTGTAATCCAGCGATATAATAGCAGATTCGCAACTACAAGAACGCCAATTAATATTAATGAAAAGATTGGTAGCAGCCTCCGTGTGAGTTCCGCAAATGGACTATGCTCTTTGATGACGAAAACACTGCCTTTCGCCCCATCTGAATATTTAAAGTCAAATTTGGCATAGCCATAAAATCTTTCTTTAATATTAAATGTGTTACGAATCTGATAGTTATTCAGATCGTAAGGTGGTAAAGCATCCTTTAACTCAGGTTGATTGAAGGTGCGTGATTCAAAAACGGGGTCATTCACTCGCCTTACAAATAGTCCTGCTTTCTCGGTCTTTAGCTTAAAATCATACTCCAGTAACAAATCCTTGTTCTGCAATTCATCGGGGTCATGCTTGGCTAAATACTTTAATTCTAAAAAAATCGATTCTTCTTGCTCTGACAACGGATTTAATTGATAGTGCACTTTATAAAAATCACGAAGACTGTGAACATCTCCTGTAGAAGCAATTGTAAATAAAGCTGCCGTCATTACGATCATAAGTAAACTAACGACTAGCATTCCCGTATAAGATAACAGTAATTTTATCCGAATTGACACGACTTCTCCCCTCTCACTAACAATGGAGCCGCTAAATAATCATCTCCGTATTTTAGTGAAATACTATCACATGGGGAGAACGTTTGCTAACAGAAAAAAACTTCTACCAACACTCCGGCAGAAGTTTTTATAGAATTTAATTTACGCGAGATCATCAAATGCTATATAGATTGATCTGATGATTTTCCTATTTCGGGTTGGCCGTGACTCCAGAGAATGTTTGGAATTTTAGCACTTATCCTTTTTTTGAATATTTCAAGTTTAATCTATATTAATACGTTTTCCAGCGAAGAGAATACTTTATCGAAGCCTGCTTTAGAACGAGAAAATAATTCAGATGAACTTTGCGCGGAAGCTGGCGCCAGAACTTCTTGGGCGATCACACCGGTATACCCAATCTTTTTCAGGCTTACCAAGAATCCTGTGAGATCAATAGAACCTTCTCCTGGATACAATCGATCGAAATCTAACAATTCCTCTATCGGTAGAAGTTTAGCATCATTAATATGGACATATGCAATTTGATGCGGTTGTAATTTCAGCAGATCCTCGCTCGTTAATCCGTTCGTATGCCAATGGTAGGAATCCAGTAACAACCCAACATTCCTTACTTGCATCGTTTCCATCCAGCTCAACGTATCTTGCATCGTCCAGATCAGTGGATTTGCCCATTGTGTACGTAAGTGATGAGGGCCTACGAACTCTAATGCTAATGTAATTCCATAAGCGCCTAATATTTCCGCGCATAGTCTTAAACGTCTTGTGGCTGCAATCATAAAAGCTGCGACTGGAAGATCTGTCGAAGGTAAAATATATGTACAACATGTCGTACAATTTAATGCTTCAGCGGCCTCAGCCATTTGGGTAAGCGATTTCAACCCTTCTCTAAAGCTTTCCTCTGTTGTGCGCCAATCTACCACTAAACCAAATGATCCTAGCATGATTCCATGGCTTTCTAGCAATTGAACAGCCCCATCCTTACCATACTGCTGCACTAACTCCAATGGATTTGCGTCTATCGACTGAAAGCCGAATTGGCTCGCAAGTCTGATATATTCTTCATTAGAACTGAGTTCACCCAAGCCTGCTGTTGTTAATCCTCTTATCATCGTCGTTCTCCTCCTTTATGACTAATTATCAAAATAGACAATAATTCTAGAAATATTATATTATGTCCAATAATTAATAGCGGTCTACTCGCTAAAGTATGATGAACATTAAGGTGATAAATATATAGGATATACCACATAAGCTGGTCGCGGAATATCCCGGTTGTTAATTTGATCAAACTTGCTGATTTAAATCAATTGCTCAATAAGAGTTTGCCTTGTTACCGCACCACAACTAACAGTACAATAATTCCGAGCCAAAACAGCCAGCTTACTGGGTGACCGAAATTCAATCCCCAGCCGACTCCGAGCTTTTTCTTGACGATTAGGTTTGGATCTTTGCTATTGAAATAAATCATACCTAATAGCCATTTATCATCATCATGGACAGGTCTGACATTGGAGCTATCGGCAGATCTCTCCAAGCGGCTTTCGCTCTGACCAGCCCAGAACGTTAAGGCGAAGGCGTATAGGATGATAAGGGCTATTATGATTAGGATAATAGGGATAGCGAAATTCATGTTAAGCAGAGATATCATGTTTAGTTGCACGACGGAAAACAGGATAACTATTAAGAAGCTTGCTGTAATCATAAAATATGACCAAGTACGGCGGTAAGTTACGTCTTGTCTGATGGAACGATTAGGATCAGTGGGTTGAACCTGCTGCTTCACTCTGCGAATACTCCAATTCTCAAATATAAACAAAAGTGTTACCAACACTTGCATTATCGTAGGCATAAACACAGTACTATAAGATTTAGCTACATAGCCGTCTACGTTCCAACTGCTGTTGTAATGGATCGGAATCTGATCAGGAATCAGATCGTAGTTACGTAGCACAGTTACAATAGTAACACCAATAATTAAAACATGAATGAGGAACCAATTACTAGACAAGCCTATGTTTCTTTTCCGAAATTCAGTGTCCACTGCCATGATCGATGGTTCCAGAGCAATAGGCAGCATAGGTAGTAAACTTTTCATTTTGAAATGATAGCTAATGTTTATGACTAGGGAGATTACGACCATGGCGAGTGAATAAGTGACAATGATCCAACTTTGTTGCATGGAATGTTCGTCACCGTATATTAGACAGATGATACAAACAATGAATAGGATAGTATGCAAGGTAGTACTAATCCAAGCATATGACTTCCGCATCTGGCGCAGAGGCTCACTATGGAATTGTACAGGGCTGACGGTGACCCCAAAATTAATCGTCTCTCTTGATAAATAAGGCATGCTTACCATGAGTACAATGGCAGGTACAAATACAAAGATCATTACTATAACAGGCATTATCGTCATATCATTCGCCCCCTCTTATGCTGTATTTGAAAACTATTTGAAAACTCTATAGCATATCCTATTAACTTAGGATAGTTAATCGACTTGAACATAAATTTAATTATAATCGATTTTAGTGATTATAGGGCTTAAATTAACAATTTATCCAGTTTTTTTGCTATGCAGAGCTACTCATCTGACAACTGAATTATGGCAAGTACATCTGTTTGAAATTCTGTGAGAAGGTAATGGACAGGTTTTCGGATGAAGGGTGGGATAACCAGCAGTATCAAAATTGGGCGAAATGCTCGCCTCGGATCTGAATGGTGCGGATTGCTGCGTCAGAGTATAAATAAGTTCTTCCATGCATGTTTTATTGCATCAATTGGAAGATTATTAAGATTGCTAACTATACTTAAAAACAAAAAAACCCCACCAATATTTATATTAGCAGGAGTTTTATAAATTGATTCACGCGAACATCTCATCAATGACAGGTATGTGTGAATCAATAAACATTGCCAGCAATATACTACCTCTGGCTATTTGATTAAACTAACAAAATAATATGAAGAATAGTGCAAATATTAGGAACGTCTAACCAAATAGACTCCCTTAACAACTTTTCGGCATAATGTCACTTGACCAGTATTCATTAAAACCGTTATCTCAACAGGACTTTAATTTGTAATAATTACATTATTAATGAGTCATTATCCAATTTTCACCCTAACAACACCATAAATGTATTTAATTACAATAAGTCACTCTTTACGTAGACAATATCTATGATCAAAAAAAGCAAACCATTTACAATCAAACTATTCGCATTGCTAATATCCATAGCAGTTAAAGGTATTACATAAGTGATTAAATAACTAAGCACTCTCTCGTTAATTGGCTTCAATCCATTTAAATCTAAAATACCCAACTGCGATAAAAGATACAACAAAAAGAATAACTATCACAATCCAGAAAGATAGCTTTAGTTCATCATTCAAAACACGCTTGAAATATGTAAAAGGGTGCTAATTTAAAATCATAGCTGTTGATACCTAGTAAGTGGGGCATATGACGAAATAAAGAGATGCTTAGAAGGGATTTTAATCTTTTTCTCCACGCCCTAAACGGTCAATATCCATGATCACTACTCCATCATAGAGCTGGTCTTCAACATGCCGAAATAACTTCTGCATTTCCTTACGGGACTCTATCTTTTCACCAGAGGCCACTTCTTCATAGAGTCTATAGGTCCAATTTCGATTCTCGACTAAGGTAACTGATTTGTATCACTTCTATGATTCCACACGTTCCTTTTATTGACGAATTTTTCTTTCAATATTAAACTATAAATAAGAAATTAAATTCCAAAAAATCGTTTTTTTCATTTAGTAAATTTATCCCAACATTACGGCGCAGGAGGAAATGAAAGATGACGACGACACCAAACATCATCGTAATGAACCATCCAACTAGAGAGCAGCTTGAAAATATTTACGATATTTTAGATGAATGCTTTTCCGTAGGCCGAGCCTTTTTCCAAGAAAGATTAGACCTAGACACCACATATGATCCAGATACAACATGGTTTGCGATGGTTGACGATAAGATTGCATCTAATGTACAAATTTTTCCGTTTCATATTAGAGTCGGTCAAGCGATCTTGAAAACGGGTGCAATGGGGAGTGTCGGTACAGATTTAAATTACCGCGGGCTGGGGCTTGCTCACAAAATTCTTCATGCGCAGACCAACTATATGAAAGAAAGCGATTATGATATAAGCTTGCTTTTGGCTAGCAAGCATGCGTTTTATGAAAAGGCTGGCTGGAGACTTATTTCGGAGACTGCTTTCGCAATTGAAAAACCTGCAAGTTTGGAGCAGCAGCAAAACAGTGATGAAATCATTCCTTTTGAAGCCTGTTATCTCGATGATATCCGTTTCATTTATGAACAATTCAATAAGAATCGTACCTACACCGTGATCCGAAGTAGAACGTATTGGAATGATTTATTGACCTGGCCGGAATGGAAGAAAGTTGACTGCTTGCTCCTTCGCAGAAATGGAAAAATCGTCGCTTATGGCATCATTGAAAAGAAAGATACTGAACAAGTATTTATTAATGAATTATTGTATTTGAACGAAGCCGAAAACGGCGTTGAAGCTCTTTTTCATGCCTTATGTCAGCTGCGCCAAAATGCAAAGCAAATATTAGCGATGCTCCCAGAGGACCATAAGCTATATTCCTATTACCAACAGCATCAAGCAAATTCAATTCAAATCAATATGGCGATGTGGAAAATGATCAATCTCAGTTCAACTTTCCATAAGCTTCAGCCTGAATTAGAAGATCGCCTAAACCGTAGCAACATAATTGCAGACCAGGAGCTGCATATTGCACTTCGCAGCAATAAGGACTGTATCTACTTGGATTATAAGCAAAAGCGGCTTTCTGTTTCCGATGCTAGTAATCATACCAATCCCTATACTTCAATAGAAGTAGATGAACGCGAGCTAATGACTTATATCATGTTCGGCTATAATGAAGCAGGCGCAGCAAAGGACAGTACTGAGCATGCTAACATCCTTCAAGCTCTATTTCCGAAACAACAAGCCGTGTTTTATTTGACAGATAAATTTTAAGCCATTTTTTGATTCCTACCATTTAAAAATAAGGGTGTGTCGCAAGTCCAACTGCTCGGACTTATGACACACCCTTATTTTTGCTTAGCGACAAAAACTAATCGTTGTTCATTTTTGATCTTCCTAACAGGACAGCACCGTAGGCTGCATCCTTAATCGGCAAAATCAGCTTTGTTTGCGGGTAGCTCTGTGCGAGCTTTCGCTCCAAGGCTTCTTTCACAAAGCGAGACTTTTGCAGCACACTTCCTGCAATCGCAATCGGACTTTCATATAGCTTAAGCCGTTCAATAACAGGCACAACAAGCTCATATAGATTGGCTGCACATTTCTCCGCTAACGCTATTGCATGTGCATCGCCCTTCTCGCATGCGGTCGTCATAATCGGTGCGAGCTGCGCAATATCTTTTTTCGTCGTATTGTTATCATAAACAAAGCCAATAATCTCTTTCACAGTGCTTAATCCAAGCTGCTCATATACCATCGCTGGGATGACCGTATCGGTTATTCTTCCGTCCTCCACTTGAACTAATACGGATAATAGATCGCGCCCAATGCTATAACCGCTTCCCTCGTCATCAATCAGATGACCAAAGCCTCCTGTGCGATGCTGCTCTCCTTTTTCATTGACCCCAAAGCAAATCGATCCTGTACCGGCAATGAGAATGATGCCTTGCATCGCATTTTGTGCCCCGTATAATGCGGTTTCTTGATCGCCTGTAATCGTTAATGGCCCGATATAACCGTTATTTCTCACATGCTGCTCCAAAAAATTGATAACCAGCGGATTACTTATTCCTGCCGCACCTATACAAATATGAGCAACTTCTTGTAAATTACCGCAGTAGAGCTTCGTTTGACTAAAAATTTCCTCAAAGGAGGCGGCAATAGCATCAGCATCACCACCGTTATAATTAATAGGCCCTACAGAAAAGGTTAATAAAGCGTCTTCCTGGTCATGGGTAATTGTGACAGCTGTTTTCGTGCCGCCCCCATCAATTCCAATGATAAATGCCATACCTATGTCCCCTTGTTGTACTTTTTTCAAAGATAAGAATTTATATGTTTCACGCGATATATTATCCTTATATTTCTCGCATGAACGCTTGCCGTCCTTGAAAGGACGCCGAAGGCGTTTATGCTTCTCTACATCTGTATCGTAATATTGGCGGTGGGTACAACCTCACCATTTAGGATTGGAAGGAGTGATTTAAATGCATCAAGTGTATACTCAAATGCCGCAATTCCGCAGAACTCGCCTTCGATTAAAGGTAAATCATACGGGCGCCCTAATGTAATGGCCGTTACTTTGCAGCCTGCTGCCAACAGCTTCTGCACAAGCGCAAGCTGACCTTTGTTTTCACGCGCATTGAACAAGCCAATTATAATATGCTTGTAGCCTTGTACCTTTGGCAGCGCAGCGTTGATTTGCTCCTCGCTCGGGTCAATGTCGATAATCTCATAAGCTGTATTAAAATATTCCCCCATATATTGCGGGAAGCTAAGAGCTTGATTCAAGCTGCTAGACGCAAGATCGGTACGGTAGGAATAGGAGCCCATAAATAATACTTGCTCGTCACCGATAGGAATGGGCTGGAGCTCACCTTTAACAAGGCAGATCGTTTCCGTACGCATTAGCTCATTTGCACGGCGATGTACATCGCAGCCTACCCTTTCATAATCTAGCTCCTCAATCGTCGCATATTGTGCTTTATAAGCTAAAATTTTTGTAACAGCCGCATCAATTAGCGCTTCATCCAAATCACCGATTGCTACAGCTTCTTCGATCAAATGAACTGCTTCCTTCACTGTCTCAGGAGTATGACTAATGAATACCAAATCAATCCCTGCTTTAACAGCTCCTAACGCTCCTTTTGCCGTGCCATAGTATCGTTTGATCGCGTCCATTTCTAAACAATCCGATACAACTAACCCTTTATATCCTAATTTTCCTTTTAATATCTCTGTAATAATGGTATGAGACATAGTTCCGGGCACACCGGATTTTTCAATTTTCGGAAATAAAATATGTGCACTCATAATCGCTTGAGCGCCTTGCTCAATTGCGGCCTTAAACGGCAGCAGCTCAAGCTGCTCTAATTCCTCAAGTGTTTTTTCAATGGTAGGCAAGCCAATATGTGAATCGACATTTGTATCACCATGACCTGGAAAATGCTTAAGCGAGGACATGACGCCTCCATCGAGCAATCCCTTCATCATTTGAATTCCATACTGGGATACTGTTGCAACAGAATCACCATAGGAACGAACATTTATGACTGGATTCAATGCATTATTGTTAACGTCCATAACTGGAGCTAGATTAAAATTAATACCTAATGCTTTCAATTCTCTGGCAGTCATTCTGCCTGCTGCATACGCATTTTCAGGTCGTCCTGAAGAAGCAATTGCCATGGCTCCAGCAACATTCGTCGCGTCTTTAGGCATACGAGTGACTCGACCGCCTTCTTGGTCGATCGTAATAAAACCCGGGATACCAGTATGTGTCGTGTACCATTGCTGCAGCTCAGTAACAAGCTCGCCTAATTGATATTTATTTTCGATATTATGTGAGAATAAAATAATATTGCCGACTTTATAATGCTCAATAACTTCCTTCAGCTCAGGAGTGATCTCGGTTGAAGGGAAGCCTGTTACGAACATTTGTCCAATCTTTTCACGCAAGCTCATATGTTCTATTGTTCTCATCAATTATTCACCTTCCTCTAGCGATATAAATGATACTGCTGTGTTATTTCTGCAAATTGCTTGCTTTCCGCTGCAAACTGTTCAAGCAGCTGCTTGGCTTGCATATTTTCCGTACGATACATGTTGTCTCCCCCCAGCAAATCGATAAATGGACGAGAGCCCTCCTTCACAGGAGGCAGGAATGAAAATTGCTCGTACAAATCTCTTATCGTAAATAATAAGGTCACCCCAACTTCTAAAGGCCTCAGCACTTGGAGATCTGTAATGTAAATTTGTACCCCGCCGCATAGCTCGCCACAATGTTTAGATGACGTTGGCTTGAAATGAACTGGACGAAAAAGCACACCCGGAATACCTTTTGCATTCATCTCATCTGCCAATTGCTGCGCTTGAATGAACGGAGCACCAATCATTTCAAACGGGAACGTTGTGCCTCTTCCTTCCGAGCAGTTCGTGCCTTCAAATAAACATGTTCCTGTATATAATAACGCTGTTTCATATCGTGGCATTCCAAGTGAAGGATGAACCCAAGTTAATCCTGTATCCGGGAAGGACATGCTCCTTTCCCAGCCTTCCAAACGAACGACATGCAGCGATGCATTCCAATTCATTTGATCATTTGCCATCGTTGCTACCTCACCTGCTGTTAAGCCGTATCGCACGGCTAGCTCGTAATTTCCAACAAATGATTTGAAGCCGGGCTTCAAGACATTCCCTTCTACCGTTACCCCGTTAAGCGGATTAACACGATCAAGAACAACAAATTCTACACCTGCATTTGCACAATCTTCAAGTGCATACAGCATCGTATAAATAAATGTGTAATAGCGTACACCAACATCTTGAATATCGTATACAATGATGTCTACTTCATTCAGCATTTCTTTTGTTAAACGCTTGGAGTCTTTACGGTACAAGCTATAGACTGGAACATTCGTAAAAGGATCCATGTAAGTGTCTACTACTGCCCCTGCATCCAAATCTCCGCGAACGCCATGCTCAGGTGAAAACATCGCAGCAAGATTAAAATTTTCATGTAATATAGTAATCGTTGATGCAAAATCCTTCGTAAGACCTGTCGGCGCTGTAATCAATCCTACGCGCTTACCTTCGAACAAATAACGATAATTCGTTATAGAATCAATCCCATTTAACACCATATGAAGCTGCCTCCTAGCTGTTTTTTTGCATAAATGGATAGAACAAGGGAATGTTTCCTGCTATACATAGAAACACTCCCTCTTAGCTAGTTGAATAGTTACCAAAGACTAGACTGCCTAACCTTCACCGTTTCAGCAGGCACCATAAATGCTTCTGCATATGTCTTTCTTGCTTCACAGCCGCGAACAACTGCTAGTGCTTTATAGTAATCCATGTATTTGAAAGATTTGCTATTCGTCACAAACCAATGCTTGCTTAAAGCATCTATCCATAGATCAAATGCCGCTTGATCGAAATCCACATATACGTAAGGGACATAATCAACCGCATCCTCCCAGTTTTCGGAGTAATATAATCTTGCTGCAAAGTGCGCGGGGAGCGCTCGTTCAAAGGATGATAGACTTGCGAAGAAACGGGCATCATTTACGATATGATGCGTTAGCGCATGGTCCTTATGCATACTGTTTTTCCAGTGTGTAATAATAATGTTAGGCTTCACGCGACGAATTACATCACAAACCTCCATACGAATTTCTTGATTGTCAGGCAACTCTCCGTCACAATAATCATCGAATACAATGGCTTCACCGCCTAGCATATCCGCAAAAACCTGTGCCTCTTTCACTTTTTGCTGACGATAATCCTTCATATCCTGTCCTGCCGGAACCCCTCGTTCACCCGCAGTTAACGCTAGTGTCACAATGCGATCTCCCTTTAAACTATGACTAGCGAGCACACCACCAGAAGCTAGTTCCACATCACCAACATGCGCTCCAATTGCTAATACTGTGAATTTTTCGCTCATCTTTAAAGTTCCCTCCGCAATATAGAAAATTTTTTTTCAATATTAAAGCCCGCTTTTTGATAGATTCGAAGAGCCGGATTATTATTTCCAGTGAATAGAGAGATATATTGACAGCCCACATTTTGAAATGCTTCAACCATTCTGAAAAATAATACACTGCCAAGTCCATGACCCTCATGCTCTGGGTGCACTCCGATACCGCAAAAAAATGCTCTTCCATCAGGCTGCGAAATAATTGGACCTGCAAAGCCCACAACCTCGTTGCCGTACACAGCTACTACAAGTGGTGCGCCAACCTTCACATAAGTAACAATATCCTTCTTCCACTGCGGATTTTGCAGGGCAGCAAGCGTTGCTTCAAGCCCTGTATGTAAATCAGAGACATAGGACGTAATGTAATAGTCCTTGCTATTTGCATTTGTTTCCTTATCTAAAATATCTTCGGGAACTATAAAGCTTCCGAGTTTTAAATACATGCCGCATTGCGTCGCTCGATCTTCGTAGCCTCTAGCCATTAAAGCTTCATATAATGGCTGGTCCTTACTGATGCCCGGGGCATTATTATGCTCATGCTGAGGTGCACTTGGTATACTCCACTTCAGCTTAACAGGGTTGAAAAACAATACATCCGCTTGTCTTTTCCCAAGTTCTTGGAATCTTTTTTCTAAACGCAATAGAAAAGCATCGTAAAGCTCCAGAGAAGCCACATGGGTATCTATAATAACACTCGTAATATAACCGGCCACATCTCCAAGAGGGAGATCGTCACCGCAGCAGCCAGCTGCAAAACCAACAATCCCTTTTTCGTCACAGCCTACCCATATACAGTCAGCGTCAAAATAAGGATGGTCGATGAATGTATCTTGAAACTCTCGCTCTGTAAATGGCTTATAATCATATTTTGTAGCCTCACGATTCCAAAGCTCCACAACTGCAGAGTGATCTTCAATTGAAAAGGTTCTGATTTGCATCATTTAAGCCTCCTGTGAACGTCCAATATAGGGCCAGGAAATTTTGCCCATTACTACTGGCTGTGAAGCTCCAGTTACTAGCGGGATATTGTTTGGTAAGCGCTCCATCGTGTAATACGCTAGCAGAGCAAAAGCAATTGCTTCCTTAGCATCACTATTACCACCGATATCCTCCTGCGTCAGCACCTGCACGTTATGCGGTGCAAATAAGTGCTGTAAATCACGCAAAAGCGTCTTGTTATAGCTTCCACCGCCGCCAATTAACAATTGCTCAGCCTGATGCTGTGGTGCAATATACCGTTCATAGCTATCGACGATGCTCCAGGCAGTTAAAAACGTAGCTGTCGCAACAACATCTTCTGCTTTCCAGTGATTAACATTCATCAATTCAATGATTTGTGCCACGTATTGTTGGCCAAACCGTTCTCTGCCTGTCGATTTTGGTAACGGCATCGTATAATATTTATCCTGCTGCATCCATTTCAATAGCTCATCAATCACTTGACCGCCCGCACCAATTTCGCCATCAACATCTATTGTCATTGGTGCAAATAATTGCGATACAAGGCCATCGATAATCATATTTCCAGGACCCGTATCAAAAGCAAATACCTCATCCGGTGAGGCATTTACAGGCAAAACAGTCACATTGCCTATTCCGCCAATATTTTGCATCAGAAGTGTTTTCTCTGGATTGTTAAACAATAAGTATTCGGTAAATGGTACTAACGGAGCTCCTTGTCCACCCATTGCCAAGTCAGCAACTCGAAAGTCTGATATGCAAGGAATTCCTGTTCGATTCGCTATAACTGCACCATCCCCTATCTGAACGGTACAATGCAGATTATAGCCGCCCATAACCTTCTCTTCCGGAGCATGGTATATCGTTTGACCATGCGATCCTACTGCGAATATTTGCGAAGGCGAAAGGCCACATTTCCCTATAACGGATAATGTGGCTTGGGCGTATAATTCGCCAAGCCACATATTCATTGCGCCAACCTTATCAATCGTAGCGCTAGCGGGATCAAAAAGCTCAAATATGGAGTTTCTAACTTGCACCTCAAAAGGTGTGTTTTCAAAAGCCAGTAATTCAATCTCTACTCCACGCTCTTTTTCGGCTGATGGAAAAAGCTTAACTACTGCTGCATCAATACCATCTACTGATGTACCGGACATCAAGCCAACTAAGTATGTTGCATCAACTTTTGATTGTTTGTCCATTAACCTTTCACCGCTCCAACTGTTACCCCTTCAAGGAAGTATTTTTGTAAACTGAAGAACAAAATAAACATTGGCACTGCTGAAATGGTTGCCCCCGCCATCATCGGTGCAAAGTAAGTTGTATTCGCAAAGCGAAAGTTCTTCAAGCCAACCTGAATGGTTTGCATATCCATTGTATTCGTTACTAGGAAAGGCCAGAAAAAGTCATTCCATGCCGCCATGAACGTTAGGATTGCTAGTACTGCCATAATTGTTTTAGATAAAGGCATAATGATATACCAGAAGATTTTAGGCTGGGAACAACCTTCGATTTTAGCAGATTCAATAATTTCAACTGGAATGGAGGACATGAACTGCTTAACCAAGAAGATGTTGTATACCGTTACTATGCTCGGCATAATCAACGCCGTGTACGTATTTTGTAATTCAAAAATATTTACGATCAAAATATATAGTGGAACCTGTGTGACTTGAACAGGAATCATCATAGATCCCAGCAAAATAGCGAACAAAATGTTTTTTCCTTTAAATTTCATTTTTGCAAAAGCATATCCAGCGAGTGTAGCAAAAAATACGTTAGATACCGTAATACACGCTGCCACTATAAAGGAGTTCAATAACCAGTCCCATGTATGTGGGCTGAAGTTAAAGAAGAATTTATAGGAATCAAATGAAATCTTCGATGGTAAGATAGAATAGCTCATTGCACCAGCTTCTACCGGATCACCGAACGAGGAGATGACCATAAAGTATATCGGGAATATGGTAGCTGCGGCAAATAGGATAAGGAACGTAATGTTTGCGCCATTACGTATGAACAGATACCCTTTGCTTCTTAAGCTGTTGTTGTACAAACCCATAGTATTCTGCTCCTTTTCCTAGTATTCTACATCTTTACCTAAAAATTTGAATTGAAGGAATGATATAAATCCGATAATCGCCGCTAGTACTAATGATTGTGCCGCTGCCTCACCAAACTCAAAATATGTGAACGCATTGTTAAAGATTAACAAACCTACCATTGTTGTTGCATGGTCTGGTCCACCGCCTGTCATAAGATAAGCGTTTTGGAATACTTGGAAGGAACCGATAACACCAGTAACAAGTAGGAATAGCGTTGTTGGCTTAAGGAAAGGGACAACGATAAACCAAAGCTTTTGCAGGAAAGACGCGCCATCAATTTCAGCTGCTTCATAATAGCTGTTATCAATAGCGAGTAATGCGGCTATATAAATAATAATTGCTGTACCATGACTTGATAACCATGACATTAACACAAGTGAGAACATTGCAGTTGCACTGGAACCAAGCCAGTTTTGATTTTCAATACCTAAAAAACTCACGAGCTTATTGGCAATACCTGATTTTAACGGATCGAAGATCCACAGCCACACAACAGAAAGCGCTACACCAGATGCTACGGCTGGCAAGTAATATAGTGCTTTAAAGATCGTTTGTGTTTTTTTCTTGAAAGGAATAATCAAAATTGAAATTAAAAATGATAGAAGAATATTAAATGGAACAGTTAATAGCGTATATACTAACGTGTTTTTCAGCGCTTTCCAGAAAAGTTCATCTGAAAACGAGTTAACGAAGTTATCCATGCCGACAAAAGTGGATCCTAATGGACCATATTTTTGTAAGCTGATAATAAAAGCATTGATGACTGGATATGCGGTAAATAAAGAAAACGCAATAAGTGCTACTGCGATAAACGCGTATCCCCAACCTGAGTCACTTTCGAGTTTCAATTTTTTTCTTTTAGTCAACGATTGATTCATTGGGTCGCACCTCTCTTCTAAAAACAGTACAAGCTCTAGCTAATTTAGAAGGAAAGCTGTACGTTCTAGCTACGCACAGCTTTCACATGTCAGCCTACGACAGACTAGTCAACTACAATACCATCTTTACCGAAAGATTTAATTGCAGCTGCTTTAACTGCATCATACATTTCTTGTGGAGCAATCTCATTTGCAAGTAAGGCTTGTAGTTTAGGAATAATAACTTCTGTTTCAATTTTTAATGCTTCAGCAGCCAGATCAGTAGGAATATCTGTACGAGCCGGAAGCGCTTTTGCCATCATAGCTTTACCTGCAGCAACGTTATCTTCGTTACGAGGGAATTTTTCAAGTACTTCTGCATTACGTGCAGATTCAGTAATTGGTGATAAGAACAGCTCATTACTGTAGTTAGCAGCAATTGAACCAGAAGACAAGAAATTCGTTGCTAGGGCAATATTTTTGATGTGCTCTTCAGATGGAGCTTTTTTACCACGAAGTGCGATATAACCATCAACGATTGAAGTAGGGACATAATCGGCACCGTTGAATGTTGGGACTGGAAGTGAAATATAATCAACTTCAATAGAATCTGCAACAGCTGAACCATCGTTCGCTTTAATCTTCTCATTGTTTAGACGAGCAGAGTTTTCAAATGCAGATAATCCTTTACCTGTGATCATCGTTTGACCCGTTAGGAACATGTTCCACCGTTTACCAGCATCGATAGAGCTTAGCTCTTTAGGCATAGAACCATCGTTGATCATTTCGCGAATAGATGTAAGTAGCCCCAAGAAGTTTTTGCTTGTATACGTATATTTAAGATCTTTATCGAAGTAATCTGGTAAACCTGCAGTTTTAGCAAGAATAGCCAGATAGTCTTTAGATGCTACACCAGATGTTGCGAACACGAAACCATAACGAGTAGTTTCACCTTTATCATTTTTCACTACACCTTTAGAAATTGCATTACGAAACTCTTCATAAGTCCAACCGTTTTGTTGAACGCTTTTCCAATCAATTCCGGCTTCTTCAAGGAATTGTTTGTTACCACCGATAGTGTGGATTTCCATATATGCTGGTAGACCGTATTGAGCGTCACCTAGTTGGAAATATTTCAATGGAACTTCGTCATAATCTGCCTTGGCTTCATCAGAAAGGGCACCGTTAAGGTCGATTAATACATTAAGTGCTGCATATTTCGAAATTCCTGAAGCACCGATAAAAGCAATATCTGGAGGAGAACCTGCATTTACTTGAGTATCAAGTTTTTGCGTCATATCTTCCCAGCTCGCTGGCTCGATTTTCAAAGTCAAGTTAGGATGTAGTGTATTAAATTCTTTTTCCATATCAGCAAAACGTGTTTGATAGTTCGCTGATATCGGAGGTAAAAGTGCTGTAATCGTATCCTTTTTAGGCTCAGAACCACCGTTACTAGTTCCTGTGTTACCGGAATCTGTAGAAGCTGGAGCGTTATTTCCGTTTCCTCCGCAAGCCGATAATAGTGATACCATCATGATTCCTGACAAAAACAGAGTTAATCCACGTGATCTTTTTTTCATCGAAAACAGCCTCCTCAATTATTAATAGCATCCATCCTGTTATTCCACTTTTCACACCTAAACCAATGATGCGATTGCCTGTTTCAAGCGTCCTCCGTTTGTGTTAAGTACTTGTTCTGCTTCTTTTGCATCTAACCCCGATTTAATCATCATAATTGCCAGCTTACAGTTCATAGATGCTTTTTCAAGTGTTTCTGCGGCGGTTGATGTATCTACACCAGTCGTGTTCATGATGATACGAATCGAGCGATCTACGAGCTTAAAATTACTAGCCTTCAGATCAACCATCAAGTTGTTGTACGTTTTTCCTAACTTGACCATTGTGCATGTTGTCAGCATATTAAGCACCAACTTCTGAGCAGTTCCTGCCTTTAATCGAGTCGAACCGCTAATGACCTCAGGTCCTACAACAGGTGTTATACAAACATCTACAATGGGTTCGAACTTTGAGCCTCTGTTGTTACAAACACCGATAGTGGCTGCTCCAAGTTCCTTTGCTTTCGCTAAAGCTGCAATAACGTAGTTTGCACTACCGCTTGCCGAAATCCCAATAAGTACATCTTTGTTTGTTACACCAATGCTTTCGATTAATGCGATCCCTTCATCCATATCGTCTTCACAGCCTTCAACCGCAGTACGCAAAGCAATATCACCACCAGCAATATAGCCCTGCACCAAGGAAGGATCTGTACCAAAGGTAGGAGGACATTCGGAAGCATCCAGAACACCTAATCTTCCTGATGAGCCAGCTCCTATGTAAAACATTCTTCCACCATTAGACAACCTATGATGTAGAATATCTACCGCCTTTGCAATCTGCGGAATCTCCTCAGCTATAGCTCTGGGGACCAGTGCATCTTGTTGATTCATTAACTGGATCATTTCTTCCGTAGTACATTCATCAATCATTAATGTGTCTGGATTCACAGCCTCTGTTGTCAATCCCGCAAGGTAGTCATTCATAGCCATCCTCCTTCTTCCTAGCCTTAATCTGTCATGAAATTAACAAAACGCGTTAGATTAACTTACAATTATTATGTTCTTATACTAATACAACACCATCGCTTCGTCAATAGATTTTGAAATATAATTTCATAAAGAAATTATATTCTGATGTTTTATTTCATTCCTTACACACTATGTTATACCACATTTATAAAGCGCTTACAAGATACAATTTAAATTTTTACAAATTGCTTTGATCGCTATGGCTCTAAGGTTAAAGCGATTTAAAAAAAATGTATTATTTGCTGATTATCGCTCCAAACGAAACATAAAGTTACATCATCCGTGTTCAACCGGATGATGTTTCATCTTCAATTCCATTCATTTTCTTCCTCATAATTGTGTGCCAAGCTATTAATTATTGAATTAAACTACTTATTATATTCATTAGATCAACGTATTCATCATGTAGATAATCTGACATGGATTGATAAGTAGTACATTTTAGTACACGAATAAGTGAATGAAATACAAAAAAAAGAAAGCATTGATCCATGATCAATGCTTTCCTCCACATTCATTCTATCAGAACCTAATTTCTAAGTTTTTTCTTTAATATATTATGCGTTTTTGTTAAGTAGGTTTTTACTTCTTCATATTCTGCACTTGCCACACCAGCAAATAATATGTCGATGATCGTAAGCATCGCAATACGCGAGCCCATAGCCCCACTGCGGATTGTTATTTCAGGTGTGGATATGCTCAGTACAATATCCGCCCGCTCCGCAAGCTCACTTTTATTGTACTTCGTAATCGCAATACATTTCGCTCTATTCTTTTGGGCAATTTCCAGTGCATCAATAATATCACTAGTTGCTCCAGAGTTAGAAATGAAAATGGCAACATCATCTTTCTCAAGTAAAGTTGCTGCCGTGAGCTGACTATGACCATCTGTATAGGCATGACACATCTTATTAATTCGCGAGAACTTCTGTTCCCCATCCATACAAACGAGTCCCGAAGCACCTATTCCAAAGAAAACAATTCGCTTACTATGACATAGTAATTCTACAGCTCTTGTAATTTCTTTTCGATCAATAACACTAAGCGTATCCTCAATGGACTTGCAATTATTCAATGAAATATTTGATATAATTGTCGAGAGATCATCACCTGGCTGAATATCTGTATATTGAGCCTTTGAATCCTCATCACGAGAACCCAAAGATGCCGATATACTCACAATAAAATTGCGGTATCCGCTGTAACCCATCGTCTTACAGAAACGAAGGACAGATGCATCGCTTGTCTTACTCGATTGAGCCAATTCCTTAATCGACAAATGAGGGATCTCTTCCGTATTTTCTAAAATGTAATCTCCGACCAATCGTTCAACTGGTGTAAAACTCTCTCGCATATCACGAATTTTAATTAATACGTTGTCATTTAGACTCATAATCTACCTACTCTAGATTTAATTAACACCTTTAAATTATCATAAACAATATAAACAACATATTTCAATAACAAAATACGTTTCGGCATATCAAAAGCTAATATTAATTAATCTATTAAAATCATCCTACTCTTAGGTCATCTGGTGACTTTACGTTGATTATAGCGTAATAAAGTTGTAAGGTATAGTCGATAATTACATACTTTCTGATATGGTGAAACAAGCGACCACAAAGGTCCCCTAAGATTCTTTCTATTGTTCTCAGCATACGTAATACGCATGTATTTTTAAATTTTACTGCCGTCTAAATATAACTCGATTTGTCAACTACATTCTTTGATGTAGCACCATAAAGGCAGTAGACAATACTACACCGACCATATAACGCGATGCCACTCCATTCTTGATCCAACATCCCCTTCAAGCTCGTTATACCGTATCATCAGGAATATGCTGTAATCAACGCCTAGGGCTGCAACCATAATGAAGCTGAAAATGGAACGATCCAACTCAAGATTTCACTGATTCCAAAAGAAGTAAGTACACTAGCACCAAGAAAGCAATAATGAACAGAGAACTGGACACAGAGCGCGTAATGACTATTAGCACAATTATGATTCCGACCAGCATAATCACGGCTGTACGTACAAAGTCATCCTGTGAAATATTCTGCAAATCAACATTGGTTGCTGTTGTTCCTGTTAAGTCTGCTTGCACCCCTGGCAAATCGCTGCCATTTAACGTAAGCTCTACTTGCTTGTCCTTGTTTAGATTCATACTTATCATTTTTTTCCAATAAATTCACATGGATACCAAAATAGGATCTCCCTACCGTCAGAAGTGATATTACTGGAATAACCGGAAAGCGGAATATAATCATTCACCGAATATTGCTTTGCTATGTTCGTCTAAGTAATACCCATCTTCATGCAAGCCTTTCTTTTGCTTTTTTGCGAAAGAATTAAAGTACTTTATAATGTAGATAATGTTGTGTTATGGAGGGAAACAAATGGCAAGTCATAAATGGGTATTAATCATAGACGATGAAGATGATTTAGCGCGTCTAATGAAGGCAGTTTTACATAAAGAAGGTATTCCGGACGTTGTAACTGCCGGGACAGTTGCAGAGGGATGGGACAAGTTCCAGGAGTATAATCCTGAACTAATCTTGCTAGATATTATGCTGCCAGATGGAGAAGGCTATGACTTATGCAGAAAAATTCGGGAAACATCAAATGCACCGATCTTATTTATGTCCGCAAAGGACGAGGAAATTAACAAGCTTTTAGGGCTGGCGATAGGTGGCGATGATTATATTACTAAACCATTCAGTCCAAAAGAAGTCGCTTATCGGGTAAAGGCACAACTAAGAAGAGCTGGCTTTACAGAGGAAAAAAAGGCTCCGAAAAGCTTGCAGGTTGGCCCCTTTGAGCTTAGTGCCAATGAGACAGAATTAAAAAAGAATGGCGAACTCCTTGTGCTTACCGCCAAAGAAGTCGGTTTAATGAGCTGTTTTATGCATCATCCGAATCAGATCATAAGTAAAGAGACCTTGTTTGAACAGGTATGGGGTGAAGATTTTTTTGGTTCCGATAATACAGTGATGGTACATATTCGGCGCTTACGCGAAAAAATTGAGGTAGACCCTTCAAAGCCTGCCTTTATATTAACGGTTAAAGGGTTAGGTTATAAATTACATACCAAGGGGTGAGACAAGTTGAAATGGAAATTAACACTCCGATTTTTAAGATCGGTTATGACTATTGTTGTAATCGTTGGTATCGTAAACGCGATTTTGTTCCTTTCCCTATTCTTTATACAGCTAAAGAATAATAATTTTGGCACTGAAGAAGCGTCTGCAGAAACCTTTAGCCGGACCTTTTCACAATATGTAGAACTACAATCTGGCAAACCTGTTGTAAACGAAGAAGGCCTCAAAAAACTACAAGAAATGAGCGCCTGGGTACAATTTCTGAATGAACATGGGGAGCAAGTATCAGCATTTAATACCCCTGAAGAGTTGCAAACAGAGTATTCCCCGATTGAGATTGTACAAATGTATAAATATAAAGAATTAGATGCTAGCACGACAGTTTTTGTCAGCACAGCTCAAAATTTCAGCTACTTTTTAGGGATTCAAAATCCTAAAATAGGCCGCTACGTATTGACCTATGATTACGCTAAAATTTTCAAAGATGTTAATGTTTTCCTTTCCATTTTTTTAATCGTGGATGTGCTTATTGTAATTATCATTGGATTTCTATTTGGGAAAAAGTTAACTGCACCCCTTCATACCTTAATAGATGGTATTCAACAACTCAGGGAACGACGGTTTAAGAAAATGCCTGCTCCCAAAGGCGTTTATGAAGATGTTTTTCGTAATATGAATGAACTATCTGAAAAGCTTGATCGGCACGAAGAGGAACGTAAACGCCTAGATCAAATGCGTGAGGAATGGATTAGCAATGTTTCGCATGACATGAAAACACCACTGGCTTCTATTCAAGGTTATGCAGAATTTATAAATGACAGTGCCACAGATTTAACAGCCCAAGAATTACAGGAATACACAGCAATTATCAAGAGTAAATCGATGTATATGAAAGATTTGTTAGATGACCTCAATTTAACGACGCGTTTGCGTAATCACCAGCTATCCCTGCAATTTGAAGAGGTGAATCTCGTTCAGTTTCTACGAGAAATAACAATTGAACTTTTAAATGACCCAACCTTTGGTGAAAGGCAGATCGAATTTGAGGCAGATGAGGTTAAAGCAGTACATAAAGTGGATAAAAAATTACTAAAACGTGCAATCCTTAACTTTATCTACAATGCGCTGGTGCACAACGATGAAAATGTCGTGGTGAAGATTCGAGTGGAGACCATTAATCCGCATACCCAAATTACAATTTCTGATAATGGCCAGGGTATTCCGGCTAAAGATCTGGAACAGGTTTTCGAACGCTACTATCGGGGTACAAACACAACAAGCAAGCATGGGACTGGGTTAGGAATGGCCATCGCAAGAGACATTATTTGGGCTCATGAGGGGAAACTCGATTTGACGAGCGTTGAAAATACCGGAACCACCATTACTATTCTTTTATAATATAATTACCTTACTTACTCATTAGACAGAGAAAAGGGCTGTGCTCCATTTACTTTTTTGGAGACAGCCCTTCTTCAATTTATTAGTTTTTTATTGCTTTTAGCGGAATATCCTCTAATTTCACTTCATCATATGAGGAGACTTGATCGCCTTTTTTTACATACATTTTCAAGTAGGCGCCTTTACGAAGGTTTTTCTGTGCATTAAATTCCAGTGGAATGGTATTACCTTTAGCATTTGTAGCCTCTAGTGTATAAGAATAAGAGGTCATGACTGAACCATCGCTCAGTTTATATTCATGGGGTTCCCCATCCTCTGTGATTTGTAAGTAGTAATTTTCGGCATTGAAGCGATTGAAATCAATCTTCGCTATAGCAAAGACCCCTACAACTCCAATAACAAACAAAATACCAATAGTAATTAGAAATTTTTTCATCTCAATCATCCTTCTGTTCTATTATTTAGTGTAATAATACGATTGTAAGAGGCTACGGTTAAGAAATAATACAACCCGTAAATTACGGTATAAGCAATCATCCAGAGCAACACAGGTTTCGCTAAATCTATCATCATTAGACTAGAAAATGCTTTTAAAGCCACTACACTATGCAACAACCCTACTATAAGCGGTACAACAAAGATAACGAATACCTGTGACGCAATGGATTTTCGCATTTCTTTTGCACTGACACCCATTTTATGCAGCATATTGTACTGTGATTTATCCTCTTCTGCCTCTGTTAAAACCTTAAAATATATGATACTGCCTGTAGCAGCCAGAAATACTAGACCAAGGAAACTTCCGATAAACAGTAGAGAACCCACACCTTCCAAACTTGTTTGGTAATCTTGTGGACCACTTGAAAATATCGCTTCTTCAGGTAATTGGTTTGCAATTTTTTTAGATAAATCCACAGACGCATCATCTACCCCAAGAACACGATAGTGCAGCACTTCCCCATCATTATGCAACACTTTATACTGGTCCTCCGAGACTACCACGGTTATACCTGCTGTGCCTGCATTCAATACGCTTTGCGTTTTAAAGCTTTGGAATGTGAGAGGATGGCCGTTGCCTGTTGTTATCGTTTTCCCTGTATATATTGGTGAGAACCTTTTGTCATATCCGATATCTAAAATAACCGCGTAGCCGTCCTTTACATCTAATTTTTCTTTATGCTGTACACTTGCTAATTGGTTGTATGTTTTTTCATCGATAACTGTATATTCTCTTTTATCAGTGCTATCGAACGTTGATGGCGAGTTTAACTCTTTCGTATGAAATGTAATGGATAGTGCTTCAATATTTTTATCGTATTTTGTATCTGGTAACACAGCACTCACTTGTTTATCCATTTTTGCATCTGTTGATTGATACATAAAGGTATTCGGATTAATTGTTTTCGCCGAGTCATTCGTATTGTAATAAAGGCCATACACCGCTCCACCGGCAGTTACTGTCGTAGCACTTAACACAGCAATCACAGTTAATGTACGTGCATTTCCACGGATACGATAAAGCAATTGCGAAATGGTTATTACATGAAGGCCTTTCCACAGCCACTTTTCATTTTTCTTAATCATTGCTAACACAAAGCCAGTCACACTATGGAACAATAAAAATGTACCCGTAATAACCGTAGTTAAAATAATTAATACAGTCATGAGAAATCCGATTTTTTCCCATACCTTAGAAGTGAAAAGGTCCTGCATCGCGAGCCAATAGCCTAAGACAATGAGCAGCACTCCAAGAACAGCTACTATCATAGATGGTTTAGGTGCCACTTCTCCCTTTTTGGAAGCATGAAATAAATCAATCAGCTTAAATTGATAGATCAAGCGATAGCCCTGAAACGATGTCACTAAGAAAATAACTAGAAATACGATAGCCGTGTTCATCGCTGCCGACGCTGAAAATGTAAAGGGTGCTACAACGTCATAACCCATTAAATGAATCAAAATCGTCATAAATCCTTTTGAACATAGGAACCCAAGTACAATTCCTACTACTAAAGAGAATAATCCTAACAATAAATTTTCGAAAAAGAGCATAAAACCTATTTGTCGATTACGTACCCCTAGCAACGCATACAGTGCGACTTCTTTTTTACGTTTTTTCATAAAAAACGAATTGGAATAAGCTATAAATATGAATACGAAAAAGATAAGAATGACTGCCGCTCCACTCATTAGTGAACCAAGTTTTTGGGATGAAGCTGTCTGTTCTGCTATCGTATCGCTATATTTTAAGGTCACAAATGTAAAGTAAATGATGATACTAAACACCATCGATGCAATGTATAAGAAATATTGAGAGAAGTTTCGTGCTATATTTTTTCTTGCTAGACTAAATAACGTCATCAACCTCACCCCCAATGGCCGCATGAACATCTAAGATCTCTTGGAAGAAGGCTTTGCGTGTCTGATCACGACGATAGATTTCTGTTGAGAATGAACCATCCTTGATGAAAATAATCCGGCGGCAGAAGCTTGCGGCAAAGGCATCATGGGTCACCATCATAATGGTCGAATTATTATTTTCATTTAAAGAACTTAAGCTTTCCAATAAATCTGTTGCTGATTTGGAGTCAAGGGCACCAGTTGGTTCATCAGCCAATATCAGCGCAGGCTCTGTCACAAGCGCTCTAGCCGCAGCGGTTCTTTGCTTTTGACCACCAGAGATTTGGTACGGATATTTGGTCAGTAAATCTTCAATACCAAATACTTTGGAGATCTGAGTCACGAGGTGATTGATTTTCTTCGCTGGAATTTTAGCAATCGCCAGAGGAAGCAATATGTTCTCCTTTACAGTTAAGGAATCGAGTAAATTGTAATCTTGGAAGATGAAGCCGAGATTTTCACGTCGGAAGTCTGACAAAGCTGCTTCCTTCATATCATGAATACTCTTGTTCTTCATATAAATTTTCCCTTCAGTTGGAGAATCAATGGTTGCTAACAAATTTAGCAAGGTTGATTTTCCAGCGCCGGAAGGTCCCATAATCCCTACAAACTCACCTGCTTGAATATCAAAAGACACGTTTTCTAACGCTGTGTAAGCAGCACTTAACTTCCCGTACACTTTTTTTATGTTTTCTACTTTTAATAATGGTTCCATACATTTCACCTCATAATTTGCTGATACTTTTACTATAGGCTGCGAACCTTACAGCAAATTCATGCCAACCTTACAACAAGCTTAAATCTACCAAGAAGAAACGAGTTGTCTTCCTTTAAAGAAGACAATGTTTCTCGAAGAAATATAAGGATAATTTATAACATGGAACATATAAATTCTTATATTTAAAAAAGGGATACCCTGTAGCCATTTAAGACTACGGAGTATCCCTTTGCTATTGAAAAGAATTCATTTTCTTCTGGTTGTATACAAATCAGAAGCTTCATCAAAGTAAAAGCGGCGTTTTTGTTTGCCAAACACGACTAAGATCACATGGATGAACAACACGATCGTTAAAATGATAGAGGTCAATCCAGCACCTAGTGTTAAGAATATAGATGCCTTATAAAATGGTGAGTCCATTGATAGCTCCACGTTATTCAAAGTTTTCGCAATGACCGTTATGAAGTACATCGCGTAAATCGCACCAAAACGTTTAAATAATCGCTTGTTAGTTTCCCCTCGACTTATATTACTGTCATAGCGATAACGCATTATTTTCGTACCGATTGTCGATCCGTTCCAAATCCATGGAATAATAAAGAAGGTTACAAAAAGCGTAATTGTACTCGCAATAAATTCACTAACCATATTAACGTTGGTCATACTCAGCACAACTTTAACTACCATGTTGCTGATCAATAGATCAATAATAACTGCCAACAACACAGACATCCCTCTTACTTCATCAAGAGCTAATAATCTTTCTGCTTTCTCATTAATTTTCTTTTTTGATGGGAATAACGCTAATACAGCTGGAGCAATAAAGAAGCCCAGCACCCCGCCGGCAGTATTCAACAATAAATCATCCACATCAAAAATGCGATAAGGGCAATTATAAATCCCATAAATGCCGGTTACCTGTGTTACCTCATAAAATAATGTTAATAAGAACGTGATTGCTAGCGCTTTTTTCCAGTATTTCTTCTCTTGAAAAAAATATCGCAAATAAACACCAAAAGGTAATAATAGCAAGAAATTAAAAAATGCTTGATAGAATGAAGGTTGGCTAAATAACAGTCTATAAGTTGAAGGCTGTGATAACACGATACCACTATTCCCAAAGGTGCTCACAATAAATTGAAATGGCATAAGTGAATAATGCTGTGTACCCGGTTTTTGAAGAGAACAAGTGTTGCGTACCTCTGGCAACGGTAACAATACTAAAAATAACGCTGCTAGAAAGTAAAAAATAAACGAAGATGAAATTAAAGTAGTAGAAAATGGCAGGTAATTGTATTTTCTATACGTATAAATGAGCCATGGAATAAATAAAGCAAATGCTAAAAGAACAAAAAAGATTGCAGCCACAAAGATTGGCTGAGTATATGCTGACATTTCTAGTTCACACCCCAAAATGATTTAGTATTTATATTAACCATATAACGGATTCTAATTCAACTGGAAATGGAACATTTTATCATATTTAAGGATTCTGTAATGTTGGCATCAAATTAATGTAAGGTTCGCAACTTATACTGACTCCTAGATAATTAAATTTTTATTCAAAGGAGAACCATACATGAATCCCTCCATTTCACAAAAAGAAAGAATTATTTCACTCGATATCATTCGCGGATTTGCTCTTTTTGGCATACTGCTTATAAATGTCGGGGCCTTTAAAGTTATTATTGAAGGAGATCCCTTACCAGACTATAGCGGCATTAATGGAATCATCAATAGTTTGATAATCATCTTCGTACAGAAAAAGTTCTTTTCTATTTTTTCATTCCTGTTTGGAGTAGGTCTATTCATCTTTGCCTCAAGAGCCGAAAGCCGGGGAGATAAACCAAGATGGCGTACGGCTAGACGATTACTAACCCTCTTACTGCTGGGAATCGTGCATGTGTTTATCTTTTGGGGAACCATTCTACCCGTATACGCCATTATCGGATTGTTTCTGATCCCTTTTTATCACACAACGGTTTCTACACTTAAAAAGTGGCTTATTAGTGTGACATCCATATACATCATTTCCTTGACGGTAAAAATATTTTCACCATCGCTAGGGACAATCTCATCTATCCTTGATATTTTTTCTAATGACGCTATGCTAATCTTTATTATGTTTTTAGCTGGTTTTTTAACTGCAAAGTCAGGTTGGTTGACACATATACAGGAATTATCAAAACCAATTAGATGGATTCAAATGGCATCATTTCTTGTGTTCGTTGGTTTCTCATTATGGATTTGGAACGCTTCTCAAAGCGGGAGCAGCAATGTAGATTCAGTTACGGGCTTAGGATCACTTCCAACCACTTTGTTTTACTTAACAACATTATTTCTACTATTAGAAAACAAACAAATGGTGAAATTCCTGACGCCTATATCCCGGGTGGGTCAAATGGCATTTACAAATTATGTAGCTCAAAGCATTATTGGGACGGCAATCATTTCGATTATAGGTCTCGAAGTCGTTTCACCAAAAGATATTCTCTACATCGCAGTTCTGATTTATATGATTCAAATCATTTTTAGCACCATCTGGTTCAAGTTCTTTTCCATGGGACCTTTAGAAAAGGTCTGGCGATTGATGACCTATGGAACAAAGCATGGAGCAAAAAGATAAAAACAAAGCTTCATAGGGTTGGAGAATTGCTTAAGTCTTATACCTCTGAGTATAAAAAGCAAAAAAAAAGAGTCTGAGTGATACGGATATCTCCCTTATCACTTAGACTCTTTATCTAATCATATAGCTATAAGATAGCTTTCACTATCATTCCAAACTACCCAACTCCACCACATCTCCGCTAGTGGCCTTCACGGCATAATTACAATCCAGCTTCCCGCACAGCACATACTTCTTCTGCCCAGAATCATACACATAGACGGGTGTTAATTCGAGCCATCCTTGGAGCTTGTTATAGGCTTCGTTATGACTTACAGTAATCTCTCCTTCGCTCTGGAACTCATCAAACGTATCGAGCAGAGATTTGTTATCCATATAGTTTATAACCTTATAAAGGTTCGCATCGATGAACAGGAGGAGCTTACGCTGGAATATACGATTACTTGGTGCATTCATCCTCAATGTCGCTTGAATATGTCCTCTTTCCCGATGTAACGTCTTCAGTATCCATTGTCCGGATTCATCCGGATAGAGCTGGCTTAGACCAGCTTCGACTCCGGCTATACACTTGAATAATTCTGCGTCTGTGATAGGAAATGAGTCTGGGTGCGGTTCACGAGCTATTGCCTGTTCGATTGTAACCACTTCTTGCAGACGTATCTCCGTCCTTACAAACGGTTCCGTATTCGCTTGCTCCCAATGGATTACTTGATCTATATTCAGTTGTGCTTTCGTGCCTGAAATAATCTCAAATGGGATGGTGGTTCCATCATTTGTAATGTAGATTTCTTCAATCCCATAGATCGGCAGGAATTGCTTCATCTCGTAAACCGGATATTCTATAAGTTGTAGCTGTTTTTTGGCTTGCGGCTCTACCGCTTGAAGTGTGAGTGAATAGTTCTCTTTTTGCACAAGGGATCTAGAAGGAAACTGGACATACACACTGTAAAAAATAAGCCTCCCCTCTGCATCAAAGCGGAGCTCCATCCGCCCACCGGGGGAGACCGGCACGCCGTCTATAGATTCGGCAAAATGATATTCACCTACCTGTTCCTTTATTAGGTGGAATCCTTTACCGTACACGATCCCCGCCTCGGCTTCCATCCACTGGATAACGCCGTTTAAATCAATATTTTGAAATGGTGCCCCATTCGCATATGATTTCCCACCCACAAAAATCACACTTTTATAGTTGCGGGATTGCAGGTCTATAGTGATGACAGCCGTTCCTTCCGGATTGTAATCCTCCTTCCACTCTGTAATATGTGAAGGAAACCATTCCATACTAAGCAAATAGTCGGTCTTTCCCAGTATCGAAACTTCGCGATAAAGTTCATGTGTATGTAAGTAGTAGTTGTCCAATCCGTACGTTTCCTGTGCAGCATTAACTAGTTCTTTAATTCGGATATCCATATCAGTGTCCCCCGCAAAATTGATGCCTCCATCATAACATTTCTGTTACATATTCCACGAGCTTATGCTATGGACTTTGCTGGTGTTCAGAAAATGATCAGTAGCATGGGGTTTAATAATGTTTAAGGGCTTCAGACCCTCTAAAGGAGGAATAGGATGACTCCAATTAGGCTGCATCCTCTAACTACTCCTTCATCAGAATACTAGAAGTGTTATAGTGACCATATTTTTTATTGGGGGTAAATCATCATGAATGACATCATCAAAGGAAACGGGGAATTAATACAATTCTTCCCGATTCCACCGCATCTTTATAGTAAGGATATTGCTTGTCTTGTAGCTGTGGCTTATGTAGAAGAACAGGGAGCAAATTTAACGGGCCTCATAAATGCTCTATACGCCAAGGGATATACAAACCTGGATCATTTACTAAATTCCACATGGAAAGAACTATACCAGGTTCGGGGGTTGGGCTACAATAGACTGAAGCTTCTGCTTCGTTTACTAGAACGAATTTCTGCAGATCCCAAGACCATAGAAAACTACAACATCGTCCCTCGTGTAACAATCCACAGTAAAAAGGAAATGAAAGAATTAACTTTAAAAAAGATTATTAAGAAGTATAACGAAACATCAGTGGAGTTATTGACTAAAGCTGCCGAAAAAGAAGCTCGTTTAAAGAAAATTAAAGATAGACTCCGTGAAATGGGGATGATCCTTTAACAAAACCCCGCCAGTATAATCACTGACGGGGTCTTTTTATCTTTCTATCAATGCGTCCCTCTCTACAAATTCAGTTTTCCAAATTTATTAAATTTTTTTGAGCTCTTTTGCTGGTACTCCTGCAACGACAGAATTCTCTTGAACATCTTTAGTGACAACTGCTCCTGCCGCAATAACAGAGTTATCTCCAATCGTCACCCCGGGCAGTATGGTTGCGTTTGACCCAATCCATACATTTTTTCCAATGATAACTGGAGAGGGGTAGGTTACATTTCTCGTTTCTAAAGGTAATCCATGATTAAGTGTAGCAATCGTGACATTCATACCAATCATTGTACCGTCCCCTATTCTGATTCCTCCTCGATCTTGGAAGGAACAGCCTGTGTTGAAAAACACATTCTTTCCTATAGTAATATTTTTTCCAAAGTCTGTATAAAACGGCGGAAAACACATAAAAGACGAATCAACTTCAGTGCCCGTAAGTTCACTAAAAATCTCCACTATTTCTTCTTTTGAATGATAGGATGAATTCAATTCCATCGTGACCTTTTGGGCTTGATAACTGCATTGAGTTAATAATTCATGTAATTCTTTATCCTCACCCGAAATTGGATTTCCTTTCTTACAAAAATCCATAAAATCATTCATATCCATTTTAAAAATCACCACCCTAATTTATTTATACTTCTGATAATTCGATTCATATGTCTTGTCTTAATCCTTCCATAATGGCACGAACTGCAAACTATGTTCCACAGTACACGGCTGAATTAGGGTATACTACATGTCCTGCCACAGAATCTGTTGCAATAATATGCCCTGATTTTTGTTTTTCCATAATTGGCAACACCGCAGCGATTCCGTTCAAAACACCCATGATATTGATATCAATCATTTGCTTCCACTCTTCACGACGCCCTTCCACGATTGGTGCTGTTGGCATTATACCCGCATTGTTATAGAGAACATCGATACTGCCATATGTGTCTAATGCGAGTCTAGCGACCTTGTTCACATCATCATAGTTTGTCACATCCGCTTGTTGAATGAGAATATTTGATTTAGGAAATTCTTCTTTAATAGCTTCGAGACGATCCAAGCGGCGTGCAGCTAAGAGCAACTTCGCATCACTTTTTGCAAGTACCTTTGCAGTTGCTTCACCGATTCCACTTGATGCGCCCATAATAATAATCACTTTATCTTTTATAGCTATCTATAAACCCTCCTTTAAAGTTAAACCTTTTCTTTCACATCATAAGTTGATATGATTCGAATAACTAATACTTATATTAAATACTCTCTCATGCCTTTTAAGCATAGATAAATAAGGAGACTGTTATGGAAATTCGAGTATTACGCTATTTCATTGCTGTAGCGAATGAAGAGAATATATCGTCGGCTTCAAAACAGCTGCATTTGTCTCAACCTACATTATCAAGACAATTAAAAGACCTTGAAACGGAATTAGGAGCCATTCTATTTGAAAGAGGAAATCGAAAAATCACTTTAACAGATGAAGGGAAATACTTATTTAAAAAAGCGAAGGAAATCGTTGAGCTAGTAGATAAAACTGAAGCAAATTTTAAAGAATCAAAAGAATTGATTAGCGGAGAAATTTACATAGGCGGTGGTGAAACTGAAGCTATGAATTTTATTGCCAGAGCATCAAAAGAATTACTTGAACAGTATCCAAGTATTCGATTTGATTTATACAGTGGTAATGCTGACGATATTACTAGCAAGCTAGACAGTGGATTATTGGACTTTGGCATTGTCATAGAACCCACAGATAAACAAAAATATGATTACATAAAATTACCCGCTACTGATGTTTGGGGTGTTTTAATGCGCAAAGATAGTCCTTTAGCGTACAAGCAGTTCATTCAGCCAATAGATTTAATAGATAAACCACTTTTGATTTCACGTCAAACTGCTGTCAGTAACGAATTCACAGGATGGTTTGAAGCGAATATTGAGGATCTCAATATTGTCGCAACCTACAATCTGCTGTACAATGCTGCACGAATGGTCGAAGAAAATATTGGATATGCATTATGCTTGGATAAACTTATTAATACATCAGGAGATAGCAAGCTTTGCTTTAAACCTTTAACCCCCAAATTAGAGGCTAATTTAAATATTATCTGGAAAAAACATCAGGTGTTTTCTAATGCAGCAAATAAATTTTTAGATCAACTTCGCAACAATATAAAAATACACAATTCATATCTGTAGAAAATAACCCTATATAAGCGACAAGACACAAGAAAAGCCCAAGCTTTATCCTCAGCTTGAGCTTAGTCTTGCAATATTAAATGTAATGCCCTTATTACCTTACGACAAAGCCAACATCGCGTTCATATCTTCCTCGGCAGTGGTAATCAGCTTCAATCCAAAAAGTTCAACTAGCACATCCAACACACCATCCGAGATGAACTCCGGCGGCTTCGGCCCGATGCGAATGTCTTGAATACCTAGGCTGAATAAGCCCAGCAGAATGGCTACCGCTTTTTGCTCGAACCATGACAGCACGATGCTTACAGGCAGCTCGTTCACCGTACAATCAAATGCTTCAGCCAAAGCCAAGGCAATCTTCACCGTAGAACCGGAATTATTGCATTGTCCAAGGTCAATGTAACGCGGAATGCCCGTATCTCCAACGGTTCCATAATCCACATCATTAAAGCGGAATTTCCCGCAGGAAGTGGTTAAAATGACGGTATCGTTCGGTAAGGAAGTCGCCAACTCGCGGTAGTAATTCCCACCTTTACCTGGCGCGTCACAGCCTGCAATAACGAAGAACCGGCGAATATGCCCGTCTTTAACAGCCTGAATGATCTCTGGTGCCAACCCGATTACTGTTTCGTGATGGTATCCTGTCGTGAGTACCAAGTCTGATTCTACATCAGCCGCAGGTAATGACAACGCACGATTAATCAGAGGAGAGAAATCGTCATTCGTGATTTTTGCAACACCTTCCAGCCCCGCCACCTCATATGAGAAAAAGCGGTCTGCATACGTGCCTTTAATCGGCATCACGCAGTTTGTAGTTGCAAGAATCGCACCGGGAAACTGCTCGAAAAGTCTGCGTTGATCGTACCATGCTTTGCCGATATTGCCTTTCAGATGCTTATACTTCTTAAGCGCCGGATAACCATGGGCAGGTAACATTTCCGAGTGAGTATAGATGTTGATGCCCTTTCCTTCCGTCTGCCGCAGCAATTCCTCCAGTGCATACAAATTATGCCCTGTCACCACAATACATTGACCTTCTATTTTGTTCTGGCTGACTGTAATGGGTTGTGGAATCCCAAAGCGATCCGTATGCGCACGATCTAATAGATCCATGACGCGAACCGCCGCATCCCCGACCTTCATCGCCATCTCCAAATGCTCCTGCGTATTAAAGTTAGAATTGGTCAAGGTCATATACAAAGCTTCGTGGGTAATACGGTCCACCTCGGGATCACTATATCCTAGCTGCCGAGCATGTGTCGCATAGGCTGCAATTCCTTTTAGAGCAAAAATCATCGTATCCTGCAAACTCGCGATGGTTTCATTTTTGCCGCATACTCCCACAACGGTGCAACCGCCAGTTGGTGTCTGTTCACATTGGTAACAAAACATATCGTTATCCTCCATATCGAGATAATCTTTCGTTACTCACAACGTAACAGAACACCAAACCTTGAGTTGTGATTACACACACATTTTTTTATATCAAAGAGATTTTAATGTCCGTCTATTAATAACAATCATCAATATAATAACGCCTATACAAATAACAATATTAATCCCAAAAACCATTTTGAACGCCTGAATCGAATTCCTCTGCCCTATCTCCCCGCTCACCATCCCTAGCCCTAGCCCAAGCGCTGAGCCAAAGACCATACCCGCATTTCGTGTTAAGGCAATTAATCCTCCAATTGAACCTACGTGTTCCCTGGGCGTCTGCTTCATAATATAACTATTATTCGGTGAAGCAATAAGCCCCATCCCGAGTCCAATAAGACATAGAATCGCAGCGATTCCATACACCGGTATATTCTCCAAAAATATTAGCAACAGGATGAACCCGCTTCCCATGCAGCTCAGCCCCATTAACATCAGCCGACGAGAACCATAACGATCGGACCAGTAACCGGCAAGAGGACCTGAAAATGCTAATGCAATGGGATAAGCTGCCATAATGTAGCCTGTCTTAGATGAAGTGAAGCCAGCCGCTGTTCCCATTAAATAAAATGGAATAAGGACGAGCACGGTATTAGAAAGGATAAAAGAGGCACAGCTAACGATCAAGCCACCCGCTACAGCAGGAATTTTCAACGCCCGAAGAGGTAGAAAAGGTGTCTTTTGCCTCCGTTCCCATAATAGATACGTAATCAACAGCAGGAAAAATCCCATCAAACTAGCCATCGTACGCGTGGACACCCAACCCCATTTGCTCCCATTTGTAATAACGAGAAGTAGCAAGGTAAACCACGCCATGAACAAGCCCGCGCCCGCGATACTTACAGTTCCCGACTTGTGCTCATGCACACGGCTCGGAATGTACCGATAGGCCATAACTGTAGCCACAATTGCCACAGGAACATGGATCAAAAATAGCCATTGCCAACTGAGCCACTCCGCAATCAGACCTCCTGCAATAGGGCCGGTCATCCCGCCCAGTGCGACAGCCGTACTTAGAATTCCGAGTGCCCGTCCCCTCTGTTCTTTCGGCATATGAACGCTGATAAGCGCAATATTCGTTGCTTGAAACATCGCAGCTCCTATCCCCTGCACAACTCTAAGTACAAGTAATATTGGCAGATTAGGTGAAAAAGCGACCATGATCGAACCAACCGTAAAAATCACATATCCGAGATTGTGAATACGGCGAAAACCATAACGATCACCCAATTTCCCCATCACAGGGAGAAGCGCAGTAATCACAAGTAGATACCCCGTTGTGATCCATAATCCTTTTGCAAGCTCAGTTTGAAAATGACTTATAAAAAAAGGAAGCGATACATTCATAATTCCGGCAGTAAAATGAGAAATAAAAGCCCCCATACAAATAGCCGCCATCATACCCAACCGCTGCCTGCGCGTACCTGTTAGCTCTGTATTTTTTGCAATACTCATGCTGATCCCGCCCCCACTCATCATTGTCTAAGAATTACTAACAATTATAAGTAGATCCCTTACAAGGACAATCCCATAAAGATGGGATAGAGAGGGGGCCTGTTATCTTATTAGTTCTAAAAAGACAATGAAGCCGCTTATTCTCCGTAATTGGAGAACAAGCGGCTTCGTATTTCGGATCATGCATTGAATGAAAAAAAGTCCATTTTATAATCCAAGGATTTGCTTTTTCTTGGCTTCAAATTCTTCTGGAGTTATGATACCAGAATCCTTAAGTTCTGCTAGCTGTCTCAAATCATCGATCGACCCAACAGGAGCTGGAGGATTAGGACGATTGTGTTTTTCTGATTTATATACTGCTATGTAATCACGAATTTTTTCGGCGATTTTCATTTTTCCCGGTTGAATAAGAACAACGTTAGCACTCGCTCCTTTTAAATTATCCTTTTTCGATGTTTGAAGGTTGGCTGTAATTACTTGTAAATAAGGAACTTTCAAAAAGGGCTTAACTATGCTGATCGTAATGACAGAATCCAAGGGAATCGTTTGAGTCTGTCCTCCCAATTTTTGAACATTACTAGGCTTAATTACTAGGTAATCCTCGTATAGTTCAAGAGATGATGTACCGCCGCTGATCTCGTGTATCATATTATCCACCTCATTCATAAGATACCCCTATCTTATCATATATTTACAGATTTCTTCTATATTTATCCTCTACTTCATAATAAAATCAAAAGAATGAAAATGCCGCAAAATAAATTTCATAGATTTCAATCACTCAATCCCCGCTGAATAAATTCCTAAATCAGGGAGAAGATAAAAACTTGTTTTTTGCTTTGTAATGTCGCAGGAATTGTCATCGAGATTGGTCACTTTTATTCGATACCACATGAAAAAGCATAAGAATCAACAGTTCTAATCCAATTTTAAGTCACAGTCAAATATTATATCTGCTTCAGCTTACCCTTTTCGCAATTCGGAGAGTAGCTATTTCGCCTTCCTCGGCATGCTGTAACGCGATGGCTCCAATGGGTTGGATAAGCCAGCCCTTCTATACGCTTCAAAAGAGAAAGCAAGCTTCTCAATGTGCAGATTTCAGCTTCTTCTTCTCTTGAATCCAGCCCACTAACAGTAGTATAAGCAAAGTAAAAAATCCACTTGCAACATTATTGCTGTGGACTTTTTGTAGGCTTATTATGTATGTTGTATTTGCTCAGGTTTATTGATTGATATTAAAGGCCGAGGCCGGTATTCTTCTTAACATAAAGTTCACTAGGTAGAACTCGATGTTGACCGGTTTTCAGCAGCTTTGGTAAACGCCCCATCCGCTCCGCTAAAGTAGAAAGCTTTTGCTCATGAAAATTAGATAGTCCCGTATAAATCCGGTCTTGAAAAGGCTTAAGCCATCTAGATTCCAAACTATCTGGACCGAAATAAACCCCGAGCAGTGAGCCAGCCGTTGCCCCGAAGCTATCCGTATCGTTGCCTTGCATTACCTGCTTGCATATCCCATCACCAACATTGTCTGCAAACCGCAGGGTATTAATTAAGGTTCCTACTTCTTGATAAACCTCACAGTGGCAATAAGTCTCATACTTTTGGTTAATACTCTGATATGCTTCCAGCCAGTCATCTGCATTCGCTACCATTTCAAGACAATCCTGAGTAATCTCATAGAACCGGCTTCTTTTAGGGATGAATTGCAGTGCAGTTTTGATTATTTCAATGGGATCACGCAGCACGTGAGCAGCAGCAATCGCAGCAGCAATGAACATCGTGGCGTAAATGCCGGTCCGGCGATGTGTAAAGCTTGCATCCCGCCAAGCTAGCTCAGCAGCCAGAGCAGGCTGACCAGGACAGGCATAGCCGTAGGCATCTGCACGAATCGCCGCCCCGCATAGCTCTGTACCCTGTACCATAAAATCAGGCCAAGCCTCTATTTCAGAATGATTGAATAATTCCTTATCATGTTCCAAATAGCTAATCCCTGATCGTAGTAAAATTGCCCTTTCCGGACCCCAAGTTGTACTTATCGGAAGGTGATTTAACCATAAATCCCTTAAATCTCTTTTCGTAAAACCTTCACCGAATTGTTCTAGCACCATCATTCCCATTAATGTGTAATTGATATCATCATCAGGTGCTACATAACGAATTCGCCCTCGTGTAGTCTCAAACCAAGACCAATGACGACGATCCAGCGCATGGAGAATTTCTTCAGAAATATAATCATTCAGTGGCCATTCCCCTACAGAAGTTAACGCTTGACGTAATTCCGACAAGCTGGGGTTTACCTCTATTGTTTTGCCCAGCATAGAACCGCAGACTGAAGCGAGAAAACCAGCCTCCACACGCTTGGAGCTATCCTTCAGATTCAAAATTCCGATCTGCCCGAGAGGTCGAGCCGGATCGCTTTCCCGCCATATCTCATCTAAATCGTTCGGCTCATAGTAAGGCCAATTATCCCTCATTGGAATGACAGCCAAGCTATGGGCGAATTCCAGATAGGCATCATAGCTTGCGGGAAGCTGTTCCAGCTTGGCTAAATAACCGGAGGTTTGATGTCCCTGCTCAAATTTATTACGCAGAATCCCTTCCAATTGAAGTTTAAGAAATGTGAGTGATGGTAGCATACTGTATCTCCCTTATACGATTATTAATCTACATGAAATAAAAATGCATACTCAAATTCTTAATACCAAATTTCAAATTACTCCATACCTCCCTTGCAACTTACTTTCACACAAAATGACCAATAACAAATAGAAAAGCAACCATATCTATCCACAATCCACAATACATCAATATCACAAGCTTTAGTAGTAAAAGATGACTCGATTCGGTAGATAAGCATGTAAGCTGACTTCATTGTATCTAATCATAATAAAAACCCATGTCAGATGACATGGGCTTGATATTAGCTGTTTATCAACCTTATTGCTTTATTGATTTTTTACAAACCAATAAATTCTTGAACCCATTCAGTGTTATATGAAGCAATCCCAATTTCAGTGAAGCTGCTATTCAGAATGTTCGCGCGATGACCAGGACTGTTCATCCATTGATTCATTACTTCCTCCGCGCTCTTCTGGCCTTTGGCAATGTTTTCTCCTGCTGAGCTATAGCTAATTCCGAATGCCTTCATCATATCAAACGGAGAACCATAAGTCGGTGACTGATGATCAAAATAATTGTTGTCATACATATCCTTTGCTTTTGCCATAGCCATTTTTGAAAGCTCACTATTCAGACTTAGTGCTTTCAAGCCTGCATTTGTACGTTCCTTATTCACCAAATTCAACACTTGCTGAACGGAATCAGATGTATTGGCAGGCTGCTGCGGATTGACGGACGGTTGTGGATTGACAGATTGTTGTGGATAAGCCGAATATTGTGGTTTCGCGGACGGTTGCGGATAAGTCGTCTGATCCGCTGTGCTACCTGTAGGTGGTGAAGTACGAATAAACCCATCCAGCCATTTTGATACATCTCCGCCAGGTACTTGTTTAGCCTTAATCGTTGAATTTCCTGCATTCTCTGTGGAAATAGAAGACGCTTGCGTTAAGGTTGACGTTGCAGCCATTTTGCCAGCAGGATGTCCAACCTTCGTTTGTTGAGTAGTCATTTGATTGTTGGCTGAGTGATTACCCGAACAAGCTGTAACGAGTAACAACGCAACTATTACGATAAATGGTTTAATAACGACCCCTCCTGATTTGGTAAAGTAATGACGAATCGAATAAAGTTTTTGTTAAGCACGATTGAATTATTCATCTCTAATTCAAAAAATAAAAACAAAAAAAGCCATCCTTTAGATATCCTAAGGGATGGCTTGTTCGTAATGCTTAGAGCGCCGCAATCCGCTGCTGAATGCGCGGAAATAAGGCGAAGGCATTCTCGTAAAATACTTTCTCATGGTGCTGCTCAGGGACGAGTCGGCGGACAAATTCCGCATACAGGTCAATAGGCGCGAGTGGCCAATCCGTGCCGAACAACATTTTCTCATAATGATCGGAGTACACCAGCGCCCGTCGAAAATGATCCATGAACAGTGGTTCATTCATGAACCGTTCAAAATGAGGCCGGTCACCGACCACAAGGCCGGACAAATCGGCATAGACGTTTGGATTTTTGGCCACCACTTCGGCGGCGTCCATCACCCAGGGATCGCCAAGATGGCAGATCATAAAATTCACATCACGCCGTTGGAACGCTAATTCATCCACGGTAAGAGGATGAGCATACTTAAGCAATCCATTCATCGAGTACGTATCACCGGTATGAATGACGACAGGCGTACCATACTTAGCCGCCAACTCATAAATCGGCGAATAAATTTTGTCGTAAACGTAATGATGATAGTACCCGGCATAGAGCTTAATGCCTGCTACCTCGGGCGCTTGCAGCCGTGCCTCAATTCGGTCCAGCTCCTCTTGAGCATCCTTACCTCCGAGCATGTTCGGATTGATCCCCACGCATTCCATTAAGAAAGGCGGCACAGTGTCTTCCAAGTCAAGGCCCATCGGATTAGGGGAAGTGGAGTCAGGGAAAGCTCCCTTCGTCTGCTCCGTGACCCCCATTCCAATACCAAGAACAACATCGTTCTTATCAAACTCTGCTTTGAGCCCGGCAGCAGTGTAATCGACTTTGGAGAGATCCAGTGCTGTTTGATGAAAGCTGTCGATGTCCGACAGATGAATGTGAATATCAATGATCGGCATTTGAGATCTCCTTTTCGTCAGTAGGTCTGGCAAAGGTCAGCTTCAAAAGACTGCGGACATCCTCTGAGTTCAGAGCGAGTTCTCCCATGATCAGGAAGGTCGGCTGTGTCCAAACAGTTTCTCCATTCAGAAGTGGAAGGTGATGATGCACCCCGTGATTAAATACTTTATTGTTCACATACGCCGAGGCACTCTGATTCGGATGATTGCTCACCAAATGCAGCATATCCTTACGCGAAGATGCACCAATTCGCAATAGTCCCTTGGCCTCCAGATAGGTTTCAACCGTTCCTAATAAGAACTTACCCTCCTTGGAGAATTCCATCCATCCCTCGGCATAGACTGGCGAAGGTTGGATATAATTTTCCTCCGACAACGAATAATTCGGCAGGGTCATTCCGCTGTCATTGGTCACCGAATGCAACACACAGAGCACAGAGACACCTGGGAGCATAAGGTAATGCTGATTAACAACAATTCCTCGGTTCTTTTCCTGCTTCTCGATCGAAGTAGTGATACGTAATCCTTTCCATACATTACCCTGAGCATCCATTTGCTCGGTCCAAGCTGCGCTCCTTGGCTCCTCCAACCGACTAAATCCACCTATGCCTGAAATACCCACACCGAGTCCACCGTGCCAAGGATTCCACCAGGAACGTGGTGCTGCTTCCGGATAGGAGCTATCTAGCCATTCTTCTCCATGATGCTTCAGGGAATGTACAACACTGCCGAACTCAGGAGCAGCTGCAATAGAAAGAACTCCGTTGCTCACAGTGTATATAGTACCCGCTGGTCCCTCTTCTGTGTCACAGACAACGGCTGCTGTTTCCGTTTGAGGGAACCAGAGGCCTGTTCGCTCTTGAATACGATCCTCTCCACGATAGACGACTCGAACCTTCTGTCCTGATTGGCTGTGTTCTGAAGAAGTCTCCGCTTCCTCAGATGAGAGCTCAAAGCCCGCGGAGTGCAGATTCTGCTCTCTTTTCAGTTCCATCTCAGCGACTTTCTGCTCCTCTCCTCTATCCGTTTGTACATACAGCTCGAGGCTCCCATTAAGCGAAGTCATCTTTCGTTCGAGTAACTCCGCATGAAGCGCCCCCGCCGCAAACAGGTTTCCACCGCCAAGCGTTAATTCAAGATGATCATCCATCACCGGTGTGATCGGATCCGGCTGCTTCCGTGCAAAGGTGCGGAAATCCGACCACTTCAGGAAGGTGTTTAAAGCGAACACCAGCGTCTTTGTTCGTACGACATCTCCAGCAGGGATTTGACCAAGATTATGCTCCAGTCCAAGTGGATACTCCGGACGAAGCAGCTTCAACGAAGGGTCCCAGCAAACGCCGCATGTGACGTTTTCTTCCTTGCTGAACAACCAATTTTCCGTAATTTGAGCGCTGTCCCAATTACCAGGATCGCCTGAGTAAGCATCGCCCATATCTACGTAACGACCCTGATAGGGCAGGATGAGGCGTTTACCAAAAAATCCGAAATTCGTTAGTAGATACATATCCTCTTCCAACGTTTGGTTACTAGTATTGCGTACCTCGCTATAAAACTCAGCGATTCCGTTCGCAAAGAGCTTAGCCACTCTTTTTATCTCCAGACCCGGGAATTTATCTGATTCATAAAGGGTCTCTAGAACTTGGCCCTCTCCTTCGGAATAGATCTTTACTGTTTTAGCCTGTTTCTTCGAGAATTCTTCGGCGAATGGTTTACCTAACTTCGGATGGGTCAACCAGAAATTATGGCTCGAGCCGGGATATTCAATCCACATCCCATTGTCGTTATTATTAAGATGTACGGAGTAGGCGCCGTTTACAGCCACCCACTGATCCCCGTTTTCCCCGCCAAAGCGGCCATGTGTTCCTTTCATTAGCACAGATAATTTGCTGATGAAGGACACTGCCTTCTCTCCAGCCGGAACGGCTGTCACCTCAATATCCTGTGAATAAAGGCCATATGAATTTAGGGTAAAGGGTACTCGGACGGAAGCCTTACTTTTAGCTGGAACCGAGAAGCTTACTGCCCGATCCGCCCACGTCAAAAACTCTTCCTCTGGCAAATTAAAAGAAAATTCCGCTTCCGCTGCAAAATTATTCTCAACATTTAAGTATAGCTCAGCGGGAAGACCCGGATACAGCTCACGTGTTGGCAACTCCATCCTCATTTTCAGTGGGAATTTAGGAGCAATACCTATACGAAACTCAGCGCGCTTGCCACCGATGATCCATTTGCTCATAACCACAGGGTGAGTCTTCTTGTCGTTTTGCTCTTCACGAATCGGATCAAGCTCGAACTCACCTTCTACGATAACTGTTTCTCCTGGTGCGAGTGTTGGTGCAGCAGACAAGGCAAACCGAATATTTTTGTCATTTTGGCCTTTGATCTCAATGGCCAGATCAGACGCCGAACGATTCTTGATGTGATAACGAATCTTATATGTGGAACCGAAGACAAGATCGTGATCGTCAATCTCCGTGGAGATTTCATAGTCAGGTGTATCCAGAGCCGTCAGGCCGCGACCGGTCTTCTCGAATTCTGCGCGTAAGGAGAGTTCTCCCTTTTGCCAAGTGTAATCGAAGAAATCAAAACCACGCTCCCGGCGACCATCTGGCTGAATGGGCAGTTCACGGGTACTATCTGCATACCAATCCAGCTGCTCAAAATAAGGAGCAAGTGCTTCCGTTTGCAGAACCGTTGGAATAAAGTTCATTAGATGTACGTAATCCTCATTTTTTTCCCAAAAGAATCCACATTTCTTATACATCGGTACAGCCTTCGTATTGCCTGCCCAAGTAAACAGATCAAGACGCGGCCAGCCCGCTTCAATTGTTTTGCGAACAGCGTTCAAAATCAGGTTACGACCTACCTTGTATCCGTGATAATCAGGTCTCACATTCAACAGCGGTACATACAAAGCCCCTTCGTCTTGACGGTAATGGGCAAAACTACAGAAGCCTACCACTTCCTCGCCATCAACGGCGAGAAACACATTTAGATTGGACGAGATCTCCATCTCGCGGCGCACTGTATCCTCTGTTCTCTGATTGGTGCCTCCACCCCAGCTTTCATTGCTACGGTTCCACATTTCTGCTACCGCCCTAGCATAAGAAGGATCATATTCGATAATGCGGATTTGTTCCGCTGTAGTCTTTACAGTCATGCTCTCATCTCCTTATTCCTCAATTATGAGTATGTATACAACTTTTTTCAAATAACTCCTACGAGTTCTTATTATACTATTAATTGGAAGGCAGTTACGAGGTAAAAAACTCTTTCTCCTTATTCTCTACATAAAGCCACTGCCAGCAGAAAGCTGCAGAATAAAAAGCTGTCGAGACTTCCTCGACAGCTTCGAATCTACTCTATGAGCAGCATTTCTTTTTAACAACTCTCCACACGATCCGCTGATCTTTTTTTCAAATTCGCGATACCTACAATACTAATCAATAGCACGCAGAGAGCATACGGAAGTGCCATATTTGCGGTGTATAAAGCTGTTCCTATAACTGGACCTATGAATGATCCGCCCCCTTGCAGGGCCGCAATAAAGGAAGCAACGCTTCTTTGCTCGTGATCTTGAACCGCCATTGAAGCACCCGCACTGTAGCCAAGCAATGTAAAGCCGATGCCAATTCCCAAAAATGTAAAGTCTACATAAGCAAATCTGATAAACAATAACAAGCCTAGCAGCCCCAAAGCCACAAATAATAGCCCTACTAGCAGCACCTTTTTAGGATGCCATTTGAGATATTTACTGATCACAATTTGCGAGAGTACCACCATTATTCCCGAGATAGCCAGACCTGTTCCAATTAACTGAGTAGCTTGCTGGGTACTATATCCAAGGCTATCCTGCACAAAAAATCCGATAGTAACCTGCACGATATTCAGAGCAAACGATAGCAATAGTCCAATCCATAAATAGAGGCGTATCCGTTTGTCGTTGGGTGAAAGTGAAATCGCCTGCCGTTCGATCTCGATATTCTTTTCTTTAGGAATAAACACTAGAAATAAAATAGCCAAGGTGAATAAACATATCGCTGCGGCGTACATTGGTGAGGTGAGTCCCAGCGAAGCCATTCCTCCGCTCATTGCAGGTCCTACTACGAAGCCAAGTCCATTGGCTGCACCGAATAATGCCATTCCCTGTGTACGGGTCTCTTTTGTACTCCAGCCCATAACATAAGCTTGTGCTAATGCCGGAATACCTCCAAAGAAAAAGCCGGCGATTGCACGAAGTATAAAGAAACTCCAAAATAGGCTAGTTTTACTCTCAGCATGTACTGCATAATCAGCCAACAGTGCAAAAATGACTAGTGTTGCCATATAGACGAACATAATCGAAGAGAGCAGCCATTTTCGGCTCATGAACGTTTGTTTTTCCCAGAAATAACCTCCAAGCAGCCAGCAAAGTCCCGCAACTGATACCAAACATCCTGATTGAAAATCACTAAGTCCCAGATTTCGAGCAAGCGGACCGATAATCGGATTAAATGCAGCTATTGATATCATCCCTGTAAGTACGATTAGAAACATAATACTCAATCTGTATTTCATGAAATCCCCTTCTCCTCCCAACAAAACCAAAACAATATACGATTCATAATCGCTGTGTTCATAGTACTATGTCTGGAAGCCGGGCCTCTACCTCTTAGCGGATAACTTTAACGGTTATCGGGATTAATAGAAGAGCACGCAAAAAACTGCTCCTAAGAGCAGTTTATAGAACAACATTTTATTGAAACAATTTTCGAATAGGAATGGGAATGGGAAGACTCTCTGCAAACTTGATGTTAATCTACCGTCCCAATATTCTCCAAATGTAATGAGCTTTCGGTGCTAACGCCCGCTTCCGTACTCAGAGTAGTAAGCGCTTGTTTAAGATCCTCTTTATTCACATACACGTATGGACTCTTCCAAAGCGATTCCACATGTAAGGAATTAATATGGTCTGGTTTTAGTTTCGGAAAGTTCAATAACCATTGCTGGAGATCCGCTTGAGGAATATCTGTCTTCACATTATCACCAATGATATCCAATACATTTCCCCACTGGGACACGCCTTGGAAATTCCCTAGCTTATCCACAATTTGTTTAATTACTTGCTGCTGTCGATCATTGCGCTGAAAATCAGAGGATTCAGCCGTTCCTTGATTCGATTTCCGGTAACGCACAAAATCAAGTACTTGTTTGCCGTCCAGCTTCTGCAAGCCCTTCTTTAAGTCGATGTTCGTCCCATCTGCCGAATCGGTATATTTCATATCCATATCGACATCAATGGTTAGTCCGCCAAGCAAATCCACCGTCTCCTGCAACACATCAAAATTCACCACAACCATGTGATCAATCGGCAGACCCAGTAAATTACTGAAAAACTCTTTTGTATTAGGAATAGCCTCTGTTTTGTCTTTTATGTAATGGTAAGCATAATAATAATTGGCTTTGCGGGAAGGTAACGATTTAGGTTTTAACAACAAATCCCGCGGTATAGATAAGAAACTCGTCGACTTGGTATCCGGATTGAAGCTGACAAGCATCAGCACATCGGTATTCATTACCCCGCCACCGCCGTCCCGACTATCTACCCCGGCAAGCAGAACAATCATTGGTTCAACCGATACCGATTCTTTTTTTTCCTCTGGAGCAGCTGTTGCCTGGACGGTGACTGGAGCAGCCATACGCTGAATCGCATCATCCGTCTTTTTGTACAAATACCCTGCATACCCCCCAATCCCTATTATAGTCGCTCCTATGACAAGACCAATGCTAATCAGAATTTTACGGGTTGTTGTCCACTTGCGTTTGTTAGACATAATTTCCTCCACTCAGTTCCAGTAGCTTTTTCAATCCAAGCTTTCATCTTTATGAACTTTGACACTTAGCACTATGCCAATCGCAATCATATTAGTGAGCAATGAGCTGCCTCCATAGCTAATAAAAGGCAATGATATCCCCGTCAGGGGCAGCAACCCCATATGCATTCCAAGGTTAACAGAAACTTGAAAGATGATCATGGCGATAAATCCGGTGACAACGTATGCCCCCGCACGATCCCTGCTTTCAAGCGCGATAAAGATCATTCGATACACGAGCAATAAATATAGCAGCAGCAGCACGGATGAACCTATAAAACCGTATTTTGCTCCGATGACTACATAGATCGAATCGGAATACGCGTAAGGAATATATCCTTTTCGCAAAAAAATACCTTCACTGCCCGATAATCCTCCGGAACCTATGGCTATCATCGCGTTTTTAACATGCCAAGATTTATCAGGATCACTCTGCGGGTCCAAAAACGCTTGGATTCGTGACAGTTGATGGGGCTCGACAATCTTGGATAACAAGTCGAAGTTGGCATAATACAGCCATAGTATCGTGCCGATCGAAATAATCACAACACCGAGGATCAGGAGCATATAAAGCGCACGGATGTTACCAATCCAAAGCATACTTAGCAATATACCAGCAAAAACGAGTGCTGTACCCAGGTCAGGTTGGTCCAGGATCAAAATAAAAGGAATACAAAAAACGAAACAAACCGGCACTAAATCTTGAAAAAAACGTAGCTGCTGCCCCTCTCGTTTACCCAATAGATGAGCAATGAGCAGCACTGTACATATTTTAGCCAGCTCCGAGGGCTGAAGTTGAAAGCTTCCAATACTTAACCAGCGTACGGCACCGTTGAGGTTTTCTCCAACCAACTTAACCAGCACAAGAAGACCTACACCCACACCATATAAGAGATACGCTAACCTACCCAATAGAATCTGATAATCTACCAACGCAATGAATAACATGGGTATGCAAAATATAGCAAATAAATATAAAGAACTAATGTAAAGACCGTCTAACCGTGTATCCGTAGTCGCTCCATAAATAGCAACAGTACCAATACCAACCAGGCATGTTACGAGAAAAAGTACGGATCTGTCCAGCTTTGCAATTTTGGTGGAGATAATCATGAACCAACCTCTATTTAATTTCTGTATTTTTCTTGTTGTGTACGGGATACATGCATGAAAATGAGCAGCATAAATAATCCGCTGAGCACATATACACCTTCTTTCAAGATGAAGCTGAAGTGCTACGGATTATTAGGTTGAATGATTATCTCAGATCAAATTTGCCCTGATACGCCTTCTTCGATAACAGCTTTAATTGATCTTCACTCAGCGTATAAATATCCAGGCCGTTCCCTGCCTCACCCAATGACCAGCCCAGCGCGAGCTCGTTATGCCCATCATCATCGACATCATAGAATCCGGCATAATCCAGGCCATACCCAAACCCCTCAACCTCCGAAATCTTTTGCCACGCTTCATTTTCCTGCCTAAGCAGCATTGCTTTTATAGAAGAACCTTTGTTTTTGCTGTACTCATATACAACTACAGCTTCGTCGATACCGTCTCCATCCATATCCCCAAAGGAGATCGCATTATCCTCTTGTCCATCCAACGGAGTTATCAATTGAGCTTTGTCGGGAAGCCATTTGATAAATTCCTGGCTCGTTTTGTCACGCTGCAGGCTTGCTTCCGATGATGGAGGCTTAATCAGCTCTCCGGGTGTTGCCGGGACTCCGCATCCTCCGAGCAAAAATAACGTTGTTAACATAGCACCTATTTTTATGAATTTGCTCGGCATTTGGATCATCGACTCCTCGCTTGTCCGCATATATAGTATTTTATCTGTGATAGAGATGAAAGTGGTTATGAAATAGTTAAATTTAAGTTCTTATTTTCTCAGTAAGTCAAATTGGACAATCGTTCCCTTGCCTAAAGTACTGCTTATTCGCAGCTCACCATGATGCAATGTAATGATTTGTTCGGAGATGGACAAGCCCAAACCGCTGCCTGACGCTTGTTGATCCCCTTTGTAGAATTTTTGCCGCACATTCTCTAAATCCGTTTCTGCGATGCCTGATCCAGTATCCTCAACCGTAATTACAACTTTCCCTGGAACCGTATGGGCGCTGATAAGGATTCGACCTGAGGAACTAGTAAATTTAAGCGAATTATCGATGAGATTAATCATGACTTGCTTCACACGATTCTCGTCAGCTTGAATGACCGGCAGATTCTCTTCTATTTTCACTTCGAGTGAAATGCCTTGCCGGGTTGCTCTAGGCGTGAGTTGTCTGCCAATATGCTGCAACAGCTCCGTTAGATCCACAGATGTGAGATGAATAGCGATTCTTCCGTTATCCAATTTGGAGAAATCGAGCAGTTCATCCACCATATGAGTTAATCTGTCACTTTCAGATTCAATGATATCTAACCCATCATGAAACAGAGCTTGGTTACTTCCTCCAGCCGCCTTTAAAGTTATTACCCAGCCTTTGATCGAGGTCAGAGGCGTACGCAGTTCATGGGATACGGATGTGATAAAGTCATTCTTTAGCTGCTCACTTTTCGAGATTCGACTGGCCATCATATTTAACGTATCCGCCAAGGAACCAAGCTCGTCTTGGTATCGCTTTTGTACTCTTATGCTGAAATCTCCTTCGGACATTTGGTCTGCTGCCAGTTTTAGATCTTTAATGGATCTCGTTATGGTCCACGACAGCAATAATCCTAGCAGGGTGACAATACCAATCACTAGCAAACCTACCCCGATCAGTAAAACTGCAATTTGATTAACTGTATGTATCGTTTCCGTTAAGGACGTAATAAATCTGACTTCCCCTACGATATTCCCTTTGGCTTGTAAAGGATAGGATACCGCAAAAATAGCTTCCTCAGTTACAGGGTCCTCCCCCTTCCAACTGCCAGGCTGCCCTTTCATCGCTTCTTGCACATCCATGTAATCTGTCATGGTAAAATCGCCTTGAATTCCATTTGAATCCTGCAACAGCCGACCTTCAGCATTAAAAATCTGTACCTGTGCATCGGAATGGCTGGCAAAACCCTTTAACAATCTATCCGATTGTTCCTCTAAATCCTCGTCGCCAAAATATTGCTGATAAAAAGAAGCCGACAGCTCTGCTTGATTCATCAGGGTTTGCTCAATATTATGGAAATAATAATATCGTACAGAAATATTAAGAATAACTTCAAGAATGAGTACAGTAAGACAGATCACTACAAAATAGCTTCCCACTAATCTTTTCTGAATCCCCATTCTTCAACCATCCTTTCTAAAGCGGTATCCGAGCCCCCATACAGTCTCAATCCAATGCGGGTTTGAAGCATCCTCTTCAATCTTCTCTCTTAGCTTACGCACGTGAACATCCACCGTCTTTGGATCGCCAATATAATCCTCACCCCAGACCAAATTCATTAATTCATTCCTAGAGAGTGCTGTATCCGGATGCTCCAGAAAGGTCTTCATCAATTGAAACTCCTTCGGAGTTAATTCAATAATGTCATCCTGCTTAAACATCTTGTTCGAGTTCAGATCCAGGCGAATCGGTCCAGATTGAAGTATAGTTCTTTGCGGTTTTAGAGCTGTTTCTGTACGACGCAATATCGCTTTAATCCGTGCCACCAGTTCTAGTGGATTAAAAGGCTTCACAATGTAATCATCGGCACCAATTTCTAGGCCATTGATTTTATCCAAGTCCTGTCCACGTGCAGTTAAGAAAATGATGATGACCCCGGGGTCCTGCTCTCTGATCTTGCGACAAATCTCAAACCCATTCGAATCCGGCAGCATGATGTCCAGAACAATAACGTCTGGCCGGTTCGCATTAAAGCTCTGCAATGCTTGTTCACCAAAAGCAGCCTCACTAACCACAAACCCATTATTCGTTAGATTGATAGATATAAATCGTCTAATATTATCATCATCTTCCACAATAAGCACATGATTGCGTTCTTCAGTATCCATGATTATCCCCCTATTCCTCCGTACTCAACAAGCAAAAAAAGCAAAAAGACTCTCCCTGTAAAGAGAGAGTCTTGTCTCAAATCCTTATCATTAAATCACAAGTGGATATTACTCTAAATCGTTGTGCTTGTCAAAATCTAATCTAAATACACGGCCTTGCCTGTTTGTGCAGATTCATATATTGCTTCTAATATTTGCGAAACAACATAAGCTTGTTCAGGTGTTACAACCGGGTCTTTATCCTGTTCAATAGCTTCGATCCACTTTCTTAATTCGATGTCAGGCGCACTTTCTGCTTTACCTTCATAGTAGGCTACACCGCCTGCACCAAGCTCGATTTCATTGGTGTACAGCTTACTGAATTTCTCTCCATTAATTCTAAGTCCGTCCTTCATATCGGCGCCAGCTTCCGTCCCGCTTAAGCTGCACTTCGCTTCATGTACGTCCAGTGAATTAAGTGCCCAGCTCGCTTCCAACATAATCGTAGCGCCGTTCTCCATCACGATCATTCCAAAGGCTGAATCTTCTACAGTGAATTTCTTCGGATCCCATGGTCCCCAAGCGTTTGCAGCTTCTTCTTTTTGAGACAGTTCATGATATTTGGTACCCAGCACGACTTTCGGTTTATAGTTATCCATCATCCACAGCGTTAGGTCCAGCGCATGGGTTCCGATATCGATCAGTGGCCCGCCCCCTTGCTTCTCTTCATCGAGGAAAACTCCCCATGTCGGTACGGCTCTCCGTCTGATGGCATGTGCTTTTGCAAAATAAATATGACCAAGCTCCCCGGACTCACATGCTTTTTTCAAATACAGGCTATCTTCTCTGTAGCGGTTGTCATATCCAATGGTTAGCTTTTTACCTGTACGTTTTGCTGCTTCAACCATTCGTTTGGCATCTGCCGCCGTCTTAGCCATTGGCTTTTCACACATGACGTGTTTTCCTGCTTCTAAAGCCGCAATTGAGATCTCTGCATGAGCATCATTCGGCGTAAGTACATGAATAATATCGATAGATTGATCTTTCAACAATTCTGTATAATCCGTATAGACAACAGCTTCAGCACTTCCGTATTTCTCCGCCGCTTCTTCAGCACGTTCTTTTATAATGTCACAGAAGGCAACGATCTCAACCTTACTTTGTCTGCTCAAACTTGGAAGATGCTTGCCATTTGCAATTCCACCACATCCAATAATTCCTACGCGAAACACTTTACTCATATCTTTCACCCTCACTTCTAATTGGTTTGTTTTGCATTTCGATAAGTTGCCGGAGTTATGCCTAAACGCTTGCGGAATACGATATGCAAATACGTTGCATTCGTAAATCCTTCCGACTTAGCAATTTGTTCTATCGGATAATTGCTTTCTTCAAGCTTTCGGCAGACCGCTTGTAATCGAATATCCTCAAGCGATCGACTAAAAGATTTGTCAGCATCCACTTGCTTAAACACTCGTTGCAGCTGCCTAGCGCTAATATTCAATTTTTCTGCAACATTCTCCAAGGTAACGGCTCCTGAATAATTAGCTTCCATATATTGAATGGCATAGTGATACCGATAAGTTAACATATCCCTAACAGGCGCTTCTGTTCGAATTCCACCTGAATCATACGTTCTTACTGCTTTTAATAAAATGCTGATAACAAGATGTTTAATGGAAGTATAATATCCCGTCAGTTTACCTTCACAAGCTTCATAGGCTTCGAGAAAACATTTCATAGCGCCGTGATAATCTTGTGCCGGAACTAGTGGCAGCTCCTTTAGCTTCTGAACACAGGTCTCTGCCTCCGCAACCTCCCAAGGATCTGCATCCTCTCTGAACTTCTCTTTGATGTCCACATGCAGACACAGTTCCTCCATGGATTCTTCTGGGTCCGCCTCTTGGCGATGCATCACACCCGGTCCGGTTAAATAGAGCATTCCCTCAGACAAGGGGTATTTTAGATCGCCTAGAATAACTTCTCCTTTTCCTCGTGGGATAAAATGAAATTCGAATTCAGAATGATTATGGAAATCTATGACTCTTCCCGGCGGAAAAGAGATCAAATGAAATCTAAGCACTGTAATCTCGTAATGTCCCCATTGAATAGAAATATCCAATCTCTCGAGCATATCATGCTTCTCAAACATCATCTCATAGGGAAAGTTACTCAATGTTAAATCCTCCTAACAGGTGGAGAGCAATTAAGCGTCCAAATCTGCTAACCGAATCATACGAGCTTCTTTAGCAGAACGATTCGCCGCTTCCATTAATCTCGTAAGCTCCACAGCGGTTTGAACATTCTGTGTGGCGAACGTATCCTTTTGGATATGATTAACCCATTGATGGAATGCGCTTTCACGATTAGCGTGCAACGCTACTTCTTTCCATCCTTCCTCTTTGTCAGCAGATTTGTTACTTTTAAGTAGAAGCTTATCCTCTGGTGTTCCGTAAAGAAGCGTACCTTCGGTTCCATGCACCTCGATCGTAAACGGCGAATGACTATTCACAAACCCAGCCTCGACCACACCAATAGCTCCGGAATTCGTATATAAAGTCACCACTGCATTATCTTCTACTTCCTTGCCCGTAACATAACCAAAATTAGCACTTACACCGGTCACATCTTGACCTAAGAAAAGCTTCGTCAAATACATCGGATGACAGCCAAGATCAATCAAAGCACCGCCACCGCATTGTTCCAAACTGAAGAAATGATCAGGAAGCCAGTTTTCTGTAGCTCCATTATGGGATAAACGAACTCTAACGTAAGTGATCTCTCCGAGCAGCTCTTGACTCAGAACCTCTTGAATCGTTAATGTATATCCATCATTTAGACGTGGCAAAGAGACGGTCAACTTCACCTCATTCTCTTCAACTGCGTTAATGATTTCTTCGACTTCTTTATGAGTTGGGGCAATTACTTTTTCCGTAAATATATGTTTACCCGCTTTAGCCGCAGCAATGATTACATCTCTATGCACATTGGTAGGTGCATCCACAATGACGGCATCTATATCCTCCTGCGCAAGCAGGTCATCCAGTGATTCGAAAAAAGGAACATTCAAGCTTTCGGCAGCTTTTTTCCCTCGCTCTGCATCTTCATCCCAAACCGCAGCTAATACAGTATCCTCATGCTCTTGAGCTTGCTTCGTATAGTCCCAAGCATGAACATGCCAATAGCTAATCTTACCTATTCTAATCGTCATTTGCTTGTGCCTCCCGTATATATGTTATTCTGACATCTATTAATAAAATAGCATATTATAAAGCGCTTTATTAGTAGGTAAATGCGACATCTAATATATAATATTACGACACGTTCAATCCATATGACATACAATTTCCATTTTATCACTGGAGTGCTCATCCATAAAAAAGAAACCTCTACTATAAAAGCTAAAGGCTTCAATTTTTAAAAAGCTTATTTCAAATGATCACTCACATTACACAACCAAACCATATGAGCGGAATCGGGTCCCCAATAGTCTTTTACCACCTTATAAGGCTTCCCAAATTTACGCTGCCACTTGATTTGTGCGCGTTGATATCCACTGTCTAAGCAAAATTGCTCGATTCCTTGTTCGTTTAGAAATGTCATCATTTCCTTAATTAATACTGAGCCAATCCCCTGACCCTGAAAGCGTGGCACCACGTATAAACTACCCAGTTCCCCCAAATGATCCAACTGATGTTCTGCACAGATTTGAATTGCCTCACCGCAGGGACCGTAGGAAATCGTACCCACAACCGTCCCATTGATTTTAGCGATAAAGAAACACGTATCCGAGTTTGCCTGATCCAGGGAGGAAAGTGCCTTTTTCTTTTTATCGTCAATTTCACTTTGTATATCCTCTTGTAAGTGACCTATTCCCTCTTTGTTAAAAGCATCTGATATCGATTCTTCAAACACCTGGCATGTAGTTTCATAATCAGCCATGGTGAGAACAGCTATGGTACATTGATTTTTCTCGTTCATTCTATTGATCACCTCTGCAATAATATACTATAACCATTCTAGCTAGGAGGTTTATATTCATGAGACTACTTTTACTGGAGGTCATCATGAATATAATTTCCTTTTTAATCTACTGCATCGTCGTTACATTTACACCTGGCCCAACCAATATTGTTATTCTTTCTTCTGTGCAGCGTTCAGGGGCCAAAAAAACTATGAACTATGTATATGGAGCTACGGTGGCTTTTGGACTACTGCTTATCCTTTCAACCTTGCTTAACCGTGTTCTTGTTGAGGTCATCCCAAATATTCTGATCTTTATGCAAATCATTGGGAGCTTATATATGCTTTATCTTGCTTATAAAATCTTTATAATGGGTTCAATGGAAGAACAGTCTAACTCAAATGCCGATTTTTGGCCAGGCTTTCTTATGCAGCTAGTGAATCCGAAAGTGCTCCTATTTACACTAACCGTCATTCCCAGCTACGTTATGCCATTCTACACTTCATCCATTACCTTGACCCTATTTGTTATAATTGTAACTGTAATCGGATTTCTTGGCTTCATAACATGGATTATTTTTGGCGCGATCTTCAGAAGCTTTCTGCAACATCATCAAAAAGTTCTAAATACCCTGATGGCACTTTTTTTAGTATACTCGGCCATTTTGATATCGGGAATCCTATAAAGGCATGGAGGATAAGAACGTGGAAACATTCAACTATAAAAAATCGGCAGATATCCTAACCTTGTCAGCTAGCATGACTGATTTCACTTATAAAAAACATTGCCACGAGGAATATGCACTCGGTGTAACTCTTCGCGGCATTCAGCAATATAACCTCGACGGTAGCTTGCAATCCTCCCATAAAAATGGGGTTATGCTCTTCAATCCAGAGCAGACACATGACGGCAGATCGTTTGACAAAGCAGGCATTGATTATGTCATGCTTTATATCAAGCCCACCATTATACAAGAGATACTAGGAAAAAAAGAACTGCGGTTCACCTCTCCTATCCTATACGACAACAAATTGGCACAGTGCATATTGGCGCTAAGTCATGCCATACAGTATGGCAAAGAGGAGTCCTTGTGCAGTGAGCTATTGTTAACTCTGCTCGATTTAGTATCCCATACTGAAATAGATACCGACCGCAGAACAAATAGTAACCTAGTCAAAAAAGCGAAGGAAATGATGTACTGCAGTTTAGACCATGTGCTGAAGCTAGACGACCTCTGCAAAGAATTTGATCTATCCAAATATCAATTTATCCGAGCGTTTAAAATGCACACAGGAATATCTCCTTATCAATTCTTCTTAAATTGCAAAGTAGAGCATGCTAAACAGTCCATTGAGAAAACCAAGGATATCTATGCAGCTGTGGCAGAGTGTGGATTTGTGGATCTAACTCATTTGAACCGGCATTTTAAAAGCGTGTTTGGCATAACCGCACATGAATACAGGTTACAGCTGCATTGAGCAGAAGTAACCTGTATTCATCGTGATTTATAAAATTTGACCATCCACCATTGTCCAGAGCACTTTAAATTCATCATCCAAGAGGACCAGGTCAGCATCAAAACCAGCTGTTATCGTCCCCTTCTGTTGAAGCTCCAGAATATTGGCTGGCGTAGTTGAAGCCATCTGTACAGCATCGATCAATGGAATTCCAGTTTCAACAGTATAACGTAAGGCTTCATTCATAGTCACGGTGCTTGAAGCTAATGTTCCATCCTTCAGTCTCGCTACCCCCTCGGATACCGTAACATGATGGCCTCCAAACATATAATTCCCATCACCTAATCCCATAGCTTGCAGTGCATCTGTAATCAAGACCATGCCTTCCGGTCCTTTCAAGGTATGCATTAATCGAATAATTGCAGGATGCAGATGGACATTGTCCACAATCGCTTGAAGGCTTACATGCTTCTCTTCAAAAGCAGCCACAATTACCCCTGGATCTCGATGATGGATAGGCCGCATGCCATTAAAACAATGCGTAACATGACTTGCCCCCGACGCAAAGGCTTGTTTAGCTTCTTCATAAGTGGCATCCGAATGAGCGATGGCTATTACTACGCCCTTTTCTTTCAAAAAGGAAATAAGCTCCATCCCGCCCGGCAACTCCGGAGCAATTGTAACCATCTTAATGAGTGAACCCGCTTCTTCAAAAATTAGGTTCATTTCCTCTAAGTTGGGATGACGCAGAAACTTTTCGTTCTGCATACCTTTTCGCTTCGGGTTCAGGTAAGGTCCCTCTAAATGAATGCCTGCGATCTTTGCACCCACTTCATGTCCTATCACACGCTTGACACTACGAATCATTTCTAAAAGATCTTCTAGCGTAGAACTGACAGATGTAGCCAGAAATGAGGTGCAACCAGACGCAGCACAAGCCTTTGATACTTCTTGAATGCTCTCTTCCGTACCATCCATCATATCAAAACCATTAGCGCCATGAATATGAACATCTATCATTCCGGGTACTAACAAATGACCACCGCCATCTATCCGTTCATAATCTCCCTCTGGAATCGAAAGGGCCTCTGCATCTATCTTTATGATTTCCCCTTCAAAAATCCACACATTAGCTGCTGGAACAATACGATCCTGAAGCACCAATTGCACATTTTGTAAAATACAATTCATAAATATCCTTCTCCTTTATGTCATCAGTCTTGTGATTGAACCTCTTCCGTCTCTTCTGAACACTCAATAACTGTGATGTTCTTCTGATCTAGAACTTCTCTAATCTGACTTGGGAGTTCTCGATTGGTAATTAAAATATCAACGAAATCAAAGTCTAGCCGATAAAAGGATTTGGCATTAAATTTACTGTGATCCGCCACTAAAATCACTTGATCCGATCTTCGCGCCATTTCTCTTTTTACCCTCGCATCTTCTTCATAAGGATAGTAGAGTCCATCAGCACCGATCGCGGATGCTCCAATAAAGGCTTTATCTGCACGGATTTCACTAAGTTTATCGATAATGGAAGGACCATATAACAAGCGGTTTTTCACATTCAAGTAACCGCCAAGAACATAAATTTGCAGATCTTCCCGTTTGGACAAGATCCCTACGTTATCAATCGAGTGTGTAACAACCGTAATATCCTTCGCGGTGATTTGTTCTGCAACAAACTGTACAGTGGTGGATACATCTAAAATCACAGTCTCATGATCTTGAATAAGCTGAGCTGCAGTCTTCCCTATTCTCTGCTTACTCTCAGATTTATCGATCAATCGATCCTGATAAGATAACAATTCTTTTTGTAACTCAGGTAACGATACCCCTCCATGCGTTCGGATCACAACACCTTCTTGTACTAATCTAACAATATCCCTACGTGCGGTATCTCTGGATACATCAAATTGAGTACAGATCTCTTGAACACTCATCGATTGGTGTTGTTTCAAATATTCGAGTATCTTCAACAATCTCTCCTCTTGAAACATCTTGTATGCACCTCCTAAAGTCATCATAAGTCATTTAATAAGCATTTACAAGCATTAAATATAATTATGTAAGTATTTATAAGTAATACTCTATAACTTATCCTCATTGATATTCACAAAAAAAGACGTTATCCAGATGGCTATACATCCGTTAACGTCCTTCAATTCACTTCACATTACGATTCCAACTCTTTTGGATCTTCCGAATAAAAACAATCTGCCCCACGTGATAAGCATTATGTGTCGTCACATTACCTAATACTTCCCACCACTGACTGTCTGGGAACCCTTGAACATCAGCTTCCAATTCGTCCTTCGTAATCAGTTCCTGCCAACGTAGAAGAACTTCTAAAAGTTGTTGTTGAAGCTCTTGGAACGTTACTCCTTCTGCAACAACAAAGGTATCATTGTTATCTACAGAAGGAACCGCATGGACGCTCTTTTCTTTATACCTTGTTTGCCAAGCTTCATTCCAGTAGAGCAGATGCTGCACAATCTCAATAATACTATTGCTTTCTTCTGTTACTTTCCAAGATGCTTCCTCTTCGCTTAAGTCTTTTACGGCTACCTCAAAGGGCACATACCAACTTGGATCATTCGCATTCGCTAGCAACTGGTTAGCCAGAACATCATATGCATGAAACATTCTTACTTCACCTCATTATTTAGATCATTATTTGCAAATCACGTGCCGCAGAAGGTTCGATAGGGTCTTGCTGATTCCTCAGGAAGTGCCGAATATTCATCTTGTTCAGGGGTATACGCGTAAGGATTGGAAAGAGCTTCAAGCAACCGCTCCATCACACTGTAATCTCCCTGTTGCACTGCCGCTTGGAGTGCTTCCTCTACCCTGTGGTTTCGCGGAATGATCGCAGGATTACTATTGCGCATTAGCTGCTGTGAAACCTCTTTCGATTGCTGCTGTCTGCTAAGTCTAGCCTGCCATAACTCATGCCACTTGGTAAATTCCGCTGCACTAAACAGAGCGGTTTCTTCCAGCTTCTCCAAAGTTAGGGCACGGAAGGTATTGGTATAGTCCGCCCGGTATTTCTGCATCAAATCTAGCAGGTCTTCAATTAGCGCAACATCCTCTACCTCTTCGTTGAAGATTCCGAGCTTCGCTCTCATTCCTGAGAGCCAATGATGATAAGACCGCTCTTTAAAATCTGCAATCTCCTCTTCAGCGAGCTGAATCGCCTGTTCTTGATCATCAGCCACCAATGGCAGGAGAGTCTCCGCGAATCTTGCGAGGTTCCAAGAGGCAATCCCCGGCTGATTGCCATAGGCATAGCGACCCTGCTGGTCTATGGAACTGAATACGGTCTCCGGATTATACATATCCATGAATGCGCATGGACCATAATCAATCGTTTCTCCGCTAAGCGCCATGTTGTCCGTATTCATCACTCCATGAATAAATCCTACAAGCTGCCATTTGGCAATCAGTTCAGCCTGACGTCCAATCACTTCCCGAAGCAGGAAAAGATATCGGTTCTCTTCCATAGGTACTTCGGGATAGTGTCTTTGCAGCGTGTAATCAGCCAGAATACGGAGATCATCCGCAGTCCCCCATGCCGCAACATATTGAAAAGTTCCCACCCGTAGATGACTGGCAGCAACTCGGGTAAGAACAGCACCGGGCTGCTCTGTTTCTCGAATGATCGTTTCTCCTGTAGTGACCACCGACAAGCTGCGAGTGGTAGGAATACCAAGGCCATGCATGGCTTCGCTGATGATATATTCACGCAGCATAGGGCCAAGTCCGGCTCGGCCATCCCCACCACGAGAATATGGCGTTCTTCCCGCGCCTTTAAGCTGAATGTCTACGCGTTCACCTTGGGGAGTGACCTGTTCACCCAGCAGCACAGCTCGGCCGTCACCTAACATGGTAAAATGTCCAAATTGATGCCCAGCATAGGCTTGAGCAAGCGACTCAGTACCTTTAGGAACTTCATTGCCCGCAAAAATCTGTACACCATCCTTACTATGTAGTGCTGTGCTATTCAGCCCTAAAGTAGCAGCCAACTGTTCATTTAAAATAACTAACTCCGGCTTTCGCACAGGAGTAGGTTTGATCCTTGTAAACATGGATTCCGGCAGATGAGCATAACTGTTCTCAAAGTTCCATCCAATATCTATCTTCTCCGTCATAATATCTCCTTTTTATACCATCAGTCTATGCCTTTATGATCTCAGAATAAGTTATGTTAAAATTTAATGCAAATCTTCTTATAAACCTATGACCTTGCCGCAGAATTACAAAGACCGCCCGGCCTCCTGCCATTTTAAGCAGGGAACCGGGCGGTCTTAATTCATGATCTCTTATTTTGTATCTAAGTTACTATAAGGTTACTTCGCTCCACCTTTGGAGAGCATGATATTTAGAATGGTCTTGTCAGTATCCGCCAGACCTTCTTGAACCAGTCGCTCCATGTTGCGAATAGTGTCTTCCACCTCTTCGAAAATAACTCCATCCTTGGTCGTAGGGGCAATATTATTCATCGCCAATGTGGCTGCCTGAATCGCTGTATTGGTGGAGGTGGAAATCTTCAGTGCACAGGTTGAATTCGCACCGTCGCAGATCATGCCTGACAAAGAAGCTATTGTATTCTGTATCCCATGCTTAATTTGCTCAAGACTACCGCCCATGAGATAAATGATCCCGCTATTCGCTCCTACCCCGCCAGCAATCCCTGAACCGCATAAAGGCGACAACCGCCCGATATAATGCTTGATATGCACAGTGACCAGATTGCTTAGTGCAAGCGCCCGAGCCAGTGTCTCTTCATCCTTGCCGAGCAATTCCGCCAATGATATAACAGGAAGCGTACAGGCGATGCCTTGATTACCGCTGCCCGCTGTTGTCATCACAGGCATTGCACTGCCATCCATGCGAGCATCTGAAGCCGCGGCAGTGGCCGCTATAATTTTGTTCGCCACATCATTGCCGAATAAATTCATCGCAGATTGCTGGTTCATCTTCTTTCCTACTTGCAAGCCATAATCGCCTCGGAGTCCCTCATCGGAGATCGCTTTGTTCATCCGAGCACCTTCCAAGAGGAAGCTAAGGTCTGAAAATGGAGCCGTACTTATAAACTCGAAAATCCGATCTACAGAGCCTTCATAAGCTTCAGTATCGGACAGACCGGGCTTTCCACAGTCAGCTTTAGACTTCTTAGGTGTCACTTTTTTTCCGTCTAGAGCTAGGTATTCAATATTAGTGTGTTCCTTAGCAAGGATGGCAATCGCCGTATGATTCTCTGTCTTCACCTGTGCCTCAATATATAACTTCTCAGGAGTGTCCATTATCTCCACTTTTAGCAGCTTTCGATCAAGCAGGTCATTTGCCAGCTTTAGCTCATCCTGAGTCAGGCCTGATAGGATTTCCAGCTCCTTGTGCGAACGTCCGACCACCGCACCAAGGGCTGCTGCGATAGGAAGACCTGTCTGGCCTGTCCCAGGGATGCCCACTCCCATTGCATTTTTAATAATATTACCGCTGAGATGCAGCTGAATCCCCGTTATTTCTTCTTCGAGAAGCTCTGCCGCCAAGGAGACGGCATACGCAACTGCGATCGGCTCTGTGCAGCCTTCTGCCGGTACGACTTCCTTGTGCAAAATTTCCAATAAGTTGCCCATGTATGCTTTTCCCCCTTCTCTCCCACTTGGAGTTATTTCTATATAGTAACGCAGAGTGAAGTTTCAGGGAATCCTTTTTCTTCTCTAGAAGCTTCTGCTAGATCAACATCTTACATGCTTGCGTTTAAAACCAAGCCGAGCTTTGTCGACTGCTTTTTGAATATTTGCGTACGCGTGAATCAATTTACTTTTTGCCTTATCCTTATCAACTTCAACTGGACCTACAGTCCTTGCAGTCTCGCTAGCCTTATCATGTAGTGGCGAATAAGATACGGCTACTGTGTATAAAAAGTTATTCATTGAATATTGGGTACGTTCTGGAGAATCATGAATCGTATTTTCCACCATCTCAAGCATACCAGCAAGCTTGCTTTCGGAAAACTCAACATCCGGCCGACTGCCAAGCAGCCAGCAGTAACAGCTCCAGCCCGCTGACATTCTCAGCTCTTCACCACTCGCGATCCATTTATCGGCAACTTGTTGTGCAATATCCGCTTCTGCCAAGGTTACTGCCACTACAAAGTCGGACAGCATATAAAAATAAGCCGCATCCATCCATCGGTCATAATCCGCTTCCGTCATTGCATTGGGATCAGCAATGATGCCGGCAAAATACATGGCGTCGTAGTTCCCCGTCGCGTAAAGCTCCTCAGCCAATGGCTGATTTATTTTTGTTTTCTTGAAGATTGGCTTCATTGCTCCGGTAGCCACGCCAAATAGTGGTTCCTTTGCTCCATTGGACATATATATTTTCTTGGTTCGTTCCTTGCCGAGCGCTTCCAGCTCCTGCATGACCATCTCTAAATCCACTATTTAACACTTCCTTTTTCAAAGTTCTTTCCCAAGCTATCTTAGGTTTGTACTAGTTAAAGAAAGTGTACTGTATGGATTTCCTTGTCGCAAGTTAAGTTTCCGAAGGAATCCTTATGGGTGGGCAGTAACACCAGAAGTGATTTAGGGAGCAGTTAGCTTCGATCGCTTCATTTGATTTATGGTAAGCTAGAAAACCGAAGGCACAAAGTGGAATCATAGCAAAGAGAAGAAATGAAATCATTAAGCGCCGCTGAACCTTCGACTTTCGAAATAAAATCACTTGAAGTAACAATTTAACTGTGTAAAATTTAGATATTTCTAATTGGTACAAGGCCTCCTATGATATAGGAATCTCTCTCTCGTCCCCCTAATATAGTTTAGGAAGGAGGGCGGGATGCACATGGGTACCAAAAATGATCAAGAGCAAAGGGCTATCTTTCTAGCTGCCATCTGCGGACAGACCTATGCGCAGTTCTCAAATACAGAAGGTTTGTTCGTCGTTCCATTAGATTATCAGATCGTGGATACAATTGAAGCAAGATCCATCAGCGAGGTATGGGAACGCTTCGGATTTATTCTGGAATCTCCACAAGAGATTATTGTGGCCTTCCGGGGAACCAGCTCCACAACCGATTGGATGTCTAACGTTATGGCCTCACAGGAGAGATTCAAATACATTAAAGAAGATACCCTTACCCACCGTGGTTTCACGAATATCTACGCATCAGCTCGCGATGGGATTATCTCTACACTTGATAAGCTATCTCCCGATAAAACCTTATACATTACTGGTCACAGCCTAGGTGGAGCACTCGCCACTTTATGTGCTATAGATATTGCGGCCAACACCTCGCACATCTCACCTAATCTGTTCACCTATGGTTCACCACGTGTAGGCGATCCGAACTTTGTTAATGTTTTTAAACCATATGTCCGGAAGAGTTACCGTTATGCCAATCTTTTTGATATTGTTACGTACGCTCCTCCACATGTATATAAGCTGCCTAAACGGGAAACGAAGTACTATTACAGTCATGTCCATACCTTCGTATCACTTTCTTTCCAGAATGGATCTGCAAGTGGCAATCATATGATCGGCAACTATTTTACTGAACTTTCAAAGCTCCAACCACGGTACTCCGAGCAGATATGTTTAACAAACCCAGGATTCTGTCCAGTTGTAAATAACCCCGCCATAAGCGCATCCATTCCACCAGCTGAACCTCATGTACCAAAAAGGTCGTGAAATTAAAAAGCCTAATCCCTTATGTATGCTGACAGGGGATTAGGCTTTAATCGTTCAACCTATTAGAAAAAGAAATAAACTAACACCACACCTTCGACTAACAAAATCATTGAAACGATATGTTGTTTCGTATGCTTTAAAAATTTCCAATCAATATATGACTGAAATCCTACGGCAATAATTATGAATACAATCCAAAACCACTTCATTCCTATCCCCTGTACGCCATCAGCTATCATTATGACAATTGCCGAAATTAATCCAATAAGTCCGAGTATTAATTTACCTTTTATATTTAGCTCATTACCGTCGTCAGAGATTTTTTCTTTATCCGGACCAACAATCCATACCCTTAGAAAAAAACCAGAAAAAGCAAGAATTAATACTAAAAATGGAATGGCCAATCCTGTTGCCCTCCTTCTAAGCAGTTATTCGTATTTATTTCTTATCATTAGTTCTTTGATTTCTCTTAACTCATTTAATATTTCCTTTGATATTTGCGTACTTCTAGAGTTATCGATGCCTAATTTAATCACGGTTACTCCAAGCAAAAAATAGATGACTAGCATTACGATGATACTCAACTTATCTCCACACCCCTTTTTATTGTAATTTCTTTAAAGATATAGCTAACGATAGATCAATTATTCCTATGATACCATAATAAGGATGTAGAATTAGTACATAAGAACTTGCTGTTAACTTGACAAAAGATCGCTATTTTCGATAATATATATATTATCTCGATAATCAAGATAATTGAATTACAAGAGTCTTTTGGAACCTGAATAATTTAAGCTGAAAAGAGGAACCACAATGGCAGTACTTATTCTATATGCAACAAAATCAGGAGCAACAGAGCAATGCGCAAAGGTATTATTAGAAGAGATTCCTCAGAGTAAGATCTGTAATATTGAAATAGAGAAACCAAATCTTGAGGAATTTGATAGCATTATTTTAGGTGCCGGAGTAAGAGATGAGAAAATATACAAAGCGATTCGTGATTTTATCAAAAAAAATAAAGATGAGTTACTAAATAAGAAGATGGGCTACTATATTTGTAACGAGAAACCGAAAACAACTGAGGAATTAATAGAGAAGAATTTTCCGGATGATCTAAAAAAATCTGCAATATGCATCGAATCCTTTGGCGGTTACAAAGCCTATAAAGCTCCTAAGGAAGGAACGGATCATCTTAAGGGGATTTTTGTAGATAAAATAAAAGAGTTTTCAAAGAATTTCAGATAGGAAGATAGAATTTCAACTAGCATAATTGCCCTCTGCGTCCCTATAAGGACGGTAAACGTTTATATATAAAAAATCCTGTTACCAAGATAAAATAATCTGGATAACAGGATTCTTTTTTTATAAAAAAAATTAAATTGATTATTACTACTTGATTGTCAATTTAAACTTCGCACCCACATCGCTTACAAATACAATTTTCCCGTTACTCGGAAGTTTAACTTGCGTAAGACCGCTGATTGTAGAGAAATTTACACACATACCATTCTGATCATAAACAGCAAAGGAACCTTTAGCTGGTAGCTCTACTGTCATCAACTTTCCTGATGCTGTCTCAGGTATTTCATACCATCTCGCATATCCATCTGCTTGGATGGTTACCAATGATTGCGGGCCGGCATAGATAGGTTTAATGGCATCCTGTGATATAAAATATTGGTTTCCAACCTTAAGGTACTCCACACCCTCTTTATTTTCAAAAACAAGATCCGCAAGATCGCGCCCACCTAAAGTTGGAATTTGCACAGTCATTTCAGCTTTATTCGGGCCAGTTATTTTATTCGAGCCCATATAGCCCGGTGCATCAGGGAACATAGCAATACCAGCTACTGGCATACTCATGTAAAATTGTGAGCTATACTTCTCGCTGACATCAAAATACATTTTTCCTTGACGCTGCTGCCATGCTGATAAAATCTCACTGGATAAAGAATTCGCCTCTAGCTTTTCTGCTGCATATTGAGTACTGGCAGTCTCACCAAGCCCTGGAATGACTCCGTACCCTTGACTCCAAAGATAGATACGACCATTGCTCTCCTTCACAAAGCTAACTTTACTCGTACCCACTGCATCTAAGAATTCACCGTTCGTATGATACGAAAATTTCTGAGCTGGCATTGTAGGTGCCATGATCGAAGAGATACTCAATTCCCCAGCTTTACTAATTTCTATCTTCATTAGCTGCGTAGAATCAGCATAAACACCTGCATAACTTAACAAATCCTCTGGCATCTTCTCTTTGTTCGTGGCTTTAAATGTAGGCGTAGCTTTCAGTTCCTTGATAACTCCCTTTTCTTGTAGAGCACTGAGCAAAATTTCGTTAGCAAGCATCTGATCGGTTGTGCTCGATCCTCCAGAAGATACCACAGCTGCTGCCATCCGCTGTTCTGGCAACACGACAAGTGAAGTATGATACAGACTTGTATCCCCGCCCTTAGTCAGAGCTTTGATCTCGTATTGATTGAATGGATATAAATTCACACTGTCCCAGCCCAATCCATATGCGAACGAATTATCGATTCCTTTTGGCCACATTCCACGTTTATATTCCTCTTGCTCCATCGCTTTTACTGATTTCTCTGACAGAATCCCTTTCGATCCTCCAGTGAAAATAGTTGCAAAGCGCACCAAATCTTCAGCCGTGGAATAGATGCCCCCTGTTCCAATTACGTTAATGGTCTCTTTGGGTAAAGCGGCTGGGTAGGTAGCATTGTATACACTTGCCAGCTGGCTGGAATCCACAGAATCTACTGGCGTTTTCGTATGCTGAAGCCCTAAAGGACCTGTAAAATTTTGATGAATGAATGTAGTGAAGTCCATGCCACTGACTTTCTCAACAATCAACTCCGCCAGCGTAAATCCATCATTACAATATACAGAGTACGCTCCTGGATCTGCCTTTAGACGTTGTGTTGACAAAGTCGCTAGCAAATTATCTTTGGCGATAGAATCAGAATCATTAAATAAGAAAGAATTTGATAAGTTCGAACCCCCAAGACCTGATGAGTGATTCAACAGCATACGTACGGTGATTTGCTTATAACGTGAATCTTCCATCGTAAAATTATTCAAATAAGTTACAATGGGAGCCTCTAAATCAACTTTCCCTTGTTCTACGAGCTTCATAATAGAAGCTGCCGTATACACCTTACTCGTCGAGCCAATTCCATACATCGTTGTAAAGCTTGGTACCGTCTTGCTCTCCACATGGCTGTATCCTGCTTGGCCGCTCACAACGATTGTATCCCCATCCATCAGAGCATATTGGAGACTCGTCGTTCCTATCTTTTCCGTTAAGAATGCTGCCTTCTCAGCCGCCACCTTCTGAGTGTTCACGTACGTTTGCGTTTTTCCACTATCCGCTGCAAAAGCATTCGTAGGAATATACACGACTAAAAGCAGAAATACCATCAACAGGGATATTATTTTCTTCTTCATACATTCCCTCCCTCTATGAATTTGTCATTCCTTTTAAGGGTAATTTATACATATGAGAATGTAAAGTAAGTTTATATCATACGCTAATCCATTAATTCTACTTTGTCTCCGATTCTGATTTCCCCTGTCTTAACTACAGAAGCATATACTCCAAAGTGGAGTTCAAACTCTTGGTTCAGTTTTTTCAATAGTTTAGGGTCTCTTTCCAGACTATCCGGGTCCATCGTGATAACCATACATCTTTCACAAAAACTATCTACCTGTAGCTGCACTTCTCCAATGGAAAGCTGCCGACCGATCCAATCCCCTTCAAAAAGCGATTCATCATTTAAAGCGATAACAAAGTTCCCACGAAAACGTCGCTGATCTAAGGAATTACCCCATGATGCCTCAAGCTTCTTTAAGCTGGCATCCGTAATGAGTAAGATACTAGCGCCATCCACTGATAACAGTTGCGGATGCTCCGGTTGTGGATGCGAAGCTTTTATAGTAGACATGGAGATTTGTGTTTTAGTTTGGCTTTGAATTTCTTCCAACAAACGCTCGTCCCACCCAAAGGTTCGACCATCCGAAGCTCTTACATGAATTTCTCCATTGATAAATTGGGCTTGATAGGTAAGCATTTTAGGATTATTTCTAGCCGTAAAATAACGCCACCATCCCTCTTTTGACTCATCATAAAAGGCACAGAAACGATCCCCAAGCATTCCATATGGTTCTATCATACAGGATTCCAATCGTTCACCTGCAAATGACTTGACTGGATAGCGGTTAATTTCTCGGATTTCACCAACGATTGATTGCACAGTACAACCCCTCCACTTTCTATAAATGCACGTATTCTCTAATATTACCTGAAACCACTTGACTCTTGCACCCTTATTTTCACAACAACACATAGCTTCGAATGGTACTTGTTTACATAAAAATTTATATATTTTAATAGAATATATGTTTTATACTATGACTATTACATATGGTGGAAAGAATATGAGAGGTGAATAGCAGTGCGGCCCTATGAATTGCACAGTTTCGATTTTGCTTTTACACATGCTGTAATTGGAATGGCGCTTGTTTCGTTTGATGGAACGCTCTTGAAATGGAATTCCGCCTTAAGTGCCCTTTTGGGATATGATCATAGCGAGTTACTAACATCCTCTTCATCTGTTCGTACGCTTCTAAGTCAGATCCGTGAAATTGCTGAGCTTGAAGAGTCTTTATCCTCGTTGAACATCCATCCGTATCGATACCAACAGGATTACTTCAAACCAACTGGACAACTATTATCCCTAGAGATCTCCATCTCTATTATTTCGGATACCAATGGTGCCCCCCAATATTATTTCATTCAATTCGAAAATAAGACGATCATCAAGCAGATAGAAACGCAGCTGCAGGAAGTAGAAACTAATCTGTTGGAGAAAGATGATTCTTTCTTACAGCTGCTAGAGGAATTACCTCTGACCGTGGTGATTACAATAAACGGGATTGTTCAGTATGCGAATTCAGCGGGTTTACAATTAATCCATGCGGAAAGCCTTGATCAAGTATTAGGTTCATCTACTACTAGTATTGTAGACCTTTCCAATTATCAAATTCTTCAAGAACGAAGGGAAAGATATCACAGCGGTAATACGTCAGGCTCCGTTTGCTACTTAATTAATTGCTTAAATGGTCAGCAGAAATATGTGGATGGGTTCACGCTACCGATAATCTTCAATGGAAGCAAAGCATTTATTGGAATTTTTAAAGATATCTCACAGCAAATGCTGGAAGAAGAACGGCTAATCCAATCCGAGAAATTATCCACCGCAGGGCAATTAGCAGCTGGAATTGCTCATGAAATCAGAAATCCGCTTACAGCCATTAACGGCTTTATGAAGCTGCTTCGCTCTTCCGAGCGCATGAATGATAAATATTTTTTCATTATAGAGTCCGAATTGAAACGCATCGAGTTTATCGTCAACGAACTGCTCGTCTTATCCAAACCACAAACGACGCATATCAGTAAACCTGTCGATTTATTATCTTTGCTCGAGCAAGTTACTACATTAATGAATGGTCAAGCTGCACTAAGAAACCTTAAGATTCTCCCTATCTGTGCAGATCAACCCATTTGGATTCATGGAGAGGCTTATCAGCTTAAGCAGGTGTTTATTAATTTACTTAAAAATGCGATGGAAGCAATGAATAATGGAGGAAACATATATATTCATGTGCATACAACTGAAAGTGAATCCCGAATTAGTGTACAGGATGAAGGTTGCGGGATGTCAGAGGAACAGATCAAAGCACTTGGCAAACCATTTTATACGACAAAAGAATCAGGAACTGGCCTTGGGTTTATGATCACACAAAATATTGTACATAATCATGGCGGAGCTATAACAGTAGAAAGTATTCCTGAGCAAGGTACCACTTTTACAGTAACCCTTCCAATGATATTAGAGCCTGAGGAAGCTGCGATCTAGCATTTGATGAACCACAATGAATGATCCTTATTCATACTAGTATCCATACCTTCGTAGTGAGGTTCCGCTTAACGGACCGTATTGCACTTATTCCCTATTAACAAGTCCATTCCCGGGTAATTTGGGGAGAATAACGGTGCTGGCTCGTTTATGTTAGCGTCAGCACATTGTATTCAGTTTTTCGCATACATTTGGCTCGTTTATGTTAGCATCAGCACATTGTATTCGGTTTTTCGCATACATTTGGCTCGTTTATGTTACCGTCAGCACATTGTATTCGGTTTTTCGCATACATTTGGCTCGTTTATGTTACCGTCAGCACATTGTATTCGGTTTTTCGCATACATTTGGCTCGTTTATGTTACCGTTAGCACATTGTATTCGGTTTTTCGCATACATTTGGCTCCTTTAAGTTACCGTTAGCACATTGTATTCGGTTTTTCGCATACATTTGGCTCGTTTATGTTAGTGGCGGCACATTGTATTCGATTTTTCGCATACATTTGACTCGTTTAGTTAGCGGCGGCACATTGCATTCGGTTTTTCGCATACATTTCTCCACAATCTCGAAATTTTATAATTCTATTATAGTAAGCATATACGCCTTCGGCCTCCTTTAAAGCTGGTAAGCGTTATAAGTGAGAATGATAAGGATAATGTATAACGAAAAAGAAGCTCCAGTAGCATTAGCTGCTGGAACTTCTTTCATTATGGTGCAAGTGATCAAAAAAGCGAAACAGGAATGAGCTTTCTTCCTCCTTTGACTAGAGTGGATTCTAGCATGTCCCCTTTCATACCTCCGAAATAGAGCTGCCAGTATACACCAAAGCGAACGCTGACGTCATTCTTCACAAGCTCCGGCGGCGTAACAATCAGCCACTGAAATTTGAGAGCCTTAGAAATTTCAAACACGGGATCAAGTACGTTATTAGAGACCATTTCTCCAAAAGGATTGTCATATAAAAAGACCGTCCATCCTTTGTTCTCACGATTCACTCGTTTATGCGTCATGATCATCATGGCTACCAGCAGCTGTACAGATTGACGCTGTCCACCACTGCCGACAGCCTCATCCAACGCACCGCGATTGATAATCTCCCAGTCGGAATAATGATAGTCTTCCGGAGCGGCATAGAGGAAGTAATTCTCCGTTACCGGTTTATATACCTGAAGAATCGGGAAGCGATTCTGAAGTGCCGCATAGACGATTCGTCCATCATTAATAACCTCTTTGATTACCACCGCTGGCACTTGTTCAATCTTTGGATATTTTGCAAGCAGTTCCTGGATACATCGATTGAAATAGTCGCTCACCATCGGCTCTACTTCATCGCTTGCTCTCGGTACATTGATATTCTTATAATTCAGTCGTACCAGCGGGAAGGCATAATTATTCTCATTATGAATAATCATCCGTCGTTCCATTCGCTTCATAATATCAATGATTTGTACTACACGATAAGAAGCCCGAGCTACCCACATCTTACGGGAATGATCCATATCTTCCTTATCGTTTTGAATGCTCTCAATCTGATCACGCGAACTACGTAACATCGAATCTAGGACTTGCTGAGCAATAGCGAAGTTATCCCAATGTACCGTATTTAAACGATCCAGAATCTTGGTCTCCAGTTCAGAATTCCGTTCATTCTTGGCAAGTTTTCCGGTTAATGAGTTTTTCTCTTCCTTCACTTTCCTGGAGACCTCATCCCGTCTAACCCGGCTATCCTTAATCCGAAGAAGCCAGTCAGCAACGAGAGACTCGCAGCTTTCTCTTACACTCAGCATTAATTCTTCTGGCACAGTCCGTAAATTAACCCGCTCCTCAATATGTGCATTCATGATTTTGATTTGATTGGATAACGTCTGAATGAATGCATCCATTCGTTCCAAAGATCGCTTACACTGATTAAGCATGTGCTCATTCTCTTGGAAACGCTCTTGAATGTCAGTCTCTTTTTGCTCGAGTGGCTCATTCCAAATCTCTACGGCACGCTCGTGTTTCTCTTTGATTCCTTTTTCTACCTTGCGCAGTTCCTTCTGCAAATTGTCCAACTCGGTCTGGCAACGGATGAAAGAGTCGTGAACCATCTGATAGTCTTCTTCTAACGAAGAGGTTTCCGACTTTTGACGGTTTCTTGCAGCCATAATGGATTCGGTAGATTCAGCAGGTTCTGCCACCTTCCGCCAATCCACATCAACTTGGTTCAGGCTGACTTCAAGCTCTGTTAGATTCTCGCTGGCCGCTTTGATCTGGGAGGCTCTTGTTCGAATTTCAAGCTCATTCTCCGTCAACGATTGCTGCAGACTTTCAACGGTACTGAGCTGCTGCAACAGAAGATTCTGTTCTACTGGATCAATTGGTGTGGTTTCGATATCATCTGAAAGCTGGTGATATGCCGGAAATACAATCTCAGGAAACCAATGCTGCAGTCTAGGAAATAGAGCATACTTGGCATCTCCCATCCACTTCTCGCGCTCTCCGCCAAGGCTTACCATTTGCGCTTCAAGATGCTCGAGCTGCTGGTCTTTATTCGCCATTTCCTTGCTAACCAGACCCTTACGATCTGTATAATTTTTCTTCTCTTTTTGAGCCTGCTCATGCTTCTTCGTACGTTCAATCCAGGCTTGTAACGCTATAGCCCTCTGCTCATGCTCTGCACTAAGTGACTTATACTCGGAGATTTCCCGACCGATCCGAGTAAGCGTGCCCTCGTTCTCATCCATCTCGTTGCTCAGACTGATAATGCGCTGCTGAAGTTCACTCTGCAGTTTCAAAAGGGCATTGCGTTTAACTGTAATCGTCACGGTGTTCTCTGTTTGGTATAACCGCTCGTATTCCTGACGCACAGATTTCAACTTCGATAAATAAGCCTCTGCGTCCTGAAGCACCTGTTCTTGTTCCTTAAGCTTCGCCTGGATCCCGCTCTTAAAGTTTAAGAAACGATCTGGCTCCAGTACCATCTGTGGTCCTTGGTTAGCTAAAAGCTTAAAAGAAACTTGATCTAGAACTGCCATTTCTTCACGAATAAAGATAGGCACCGCTGATTTTAGCAGTGTGTCCTTCAGCAAATCTGGTTTAATTTTATCAGCTTCACGCCGGGTTACAATCAGACTATAAGGTAAAAGCGGATGACGCTCTAGCTCTTCCTCACGTTCAAGATATGGACGATCGTTTAAATAGGAACTGCCCGGTGTGGATTGAATTTTAAGCGAATCGAGTGTATCCTTAACCGCCAAAATATCTGAATTCGGCAGCCAGTAGGATTGATTTTGAAGTTCCACATCCATGAGCTGATTGTAGTAATCCCGTCTTGAACGTTTAGTCTGCTGCTCCACCTCATCTATTTTGCGGATAAATCGTAGTTGAATCGTATCCTTCTCTTCAAAAAGACCGGTAGCTCCCAAACGATTATGTTCATCAAACATTTCCAGCAGTACAACGATTTGTGACCATAACTGTGATTCTTTATAGGTCTGAGAATCGAGCTGTACCCCAAGCTCATCAATCTCTCGTTCATAAGAGCGATGTTTCTCACTGAGCTCGGCATGATTCTTATGCAGCACCAGCTTTCGGTTCTCAGCCTCTTTATGCTGTTCCTCTAACGCTTCCATATCCAGAAGTATCGTTTTGGCAGCAGAAATCGTACGTTGAAGCGCCGCCACCGGAGTATGGGCAGCTTCTTGACCATGCTGGGCTGCGAATGTGCCAAGCTCTTCTGTATATTGCCGGATAGATAACGTCAATTCATTAATCTGAATATCCAGACCTGCTAACTCCAGCAGAAAGCTCTCCCGCTCCTTGCGCAGACCTTTTTCTTCACTCGTCAGAGCTCGCTCCGCGGTTCCAAACCCTCTGATCGTTTGTTGCCAGAGGTTAAACACCACATCCCACTGTTTCCGAAGCTTTTCTTTAGCCGCCAGAATGACCTCTTGACGTTCTTTCATCTCTAAGGAACCTTCGATGGCTTGAATTTCTTTCTGCCACTGCTCTATTTGTCGTGTGTGGAGCATACGTTTGGCCAAGAAATGAGCCACTTCTAGCTTTTTCTCCTGAGCCTTGGAATTGTCTAGCCGCCCACGTGCACGTCCCTGATCATCACTGAACTTTTTGAACTCTTCCTGTTTTAGCTCCAGTTCTTCCTTGCTGCGCAAATACTTGAGATTGTCTGTCTCAAATCGCAATTGCTTCGCTTCCTGATAACGCCCAGCCAGTTCATTAGCAACCTTACTTCGCTCTTCTTCTGCATTTTTCTGCTCTTCATAGATAACCGTATAGATCTGACGTCCACGCAGTTCAGTTTCTTGAACGGCGTTCTCTGCTTCAACTCCTAGCTTCACCAGCTCATATAATGGCGCAGCCATTCCAAGAAACTCTGTGTAGACTTGTTCCCGTTGTTCAAGCATCGGTAGGCGTTGAGCTACTGTCGCCGTGTCAATAAACATCCGCTGCAGCGTATTGTCTTCTTCTTTTGGTCCCTCATTCAGACTGGAGCCGATTTCAGGGATAATTAGCTTTTCGAATAAGTTATGGTTGGTAAAGGCATCATTCTTTTTAAAATAACCTTTAATACCGCCCTCTTCTCCATTGATTCGCCGCATATTACGCCACTCGGCGATATGAATATCCCGAGTAGCCAGGAAATCATAATATCTTTTTAAATCCGAGCTGTGGCTACCGAAAGGTACAATTTCTCCCCGCCGATCTCGTATAAATTGCTGTATCGTTTCAAAACTCGTAGGTTCAGCAGACTCTTCATCAAAGAGCGGCAACGTAGAAAGGGTAAGTTCAGACGCTTCACCGTAATCTGTAAGTGCGTACAGTAAGTAATCTACTTTTATGTCCTGCTGATCCAGCGAATTATGTGCTGTCATGGCAATACCAGTCGTCATGTACTCATTACGCTCACTGTTGTCGAGATGCCATTCGATAGCTACGTGAAAGGTGTAAGGTTTAAGTTGTTTTTTATGGTTATGAAAAAATGCTTCAACCTGGTTCTCACTGTCTTTTCCCCATGGCGTTTTGGGCATTAATAACTGAAATATGGATTGCAGCAGTACGCCCTTCCCGCCGCCATTCATAAGCGTTATAAGGGTATTGGTCGGCCCCTCTTCGTTGCAGAGGTCCAGAATCATATCATCATATTTCTTGAGCATTTTCTCGTATTTAAGTCCTGTAATTCGTATGCGTTCAATCCGCGGCATTAGTAGCACCGTCTTTCTCAGCTAAAGTTCGTCCAATGAGTTTCTTTAATTCCTGATACCGGTCAACATCATGATATAAATACCGCATTCTCTCATAAAGCTCTTCCCGCGGGAATATGCGCTTCTCTGACTCTGAGATGAACACGAGCTTCTCCTCTTCCAGGAGCTTCATACCTTCATGAATCAGCCCAATTCGTGAGCCTGCGCCTCTTGTCAGAAGATCGCTCTCTTCCTGACTCTTAGTTTGCATATAGAGGTTAGTCCACACCTTCGACATCGCTTGGATATCCAACCGCCACTGCTGGCTAAACTGACCTTCATCATCCATCTGTATCCAAGCTTGAAAAAGTGAAGACACCTGATCGGATATCTGTATATAGGACATACTGTCCTGTCCGGACTTAAAATGAGTCTCGTCCTGGTCCATCTCGGCCAGAAAAACAAGGATGATAATATTAATGATATGTAAATGAGTTTTGCGCTCAATTCGTGAGTATTTATTCTTCAACTGGGTAAAGTTGGTGGCGAACACTGACCCGAGTGGATTGACGAGCAGATGGAGACGTTGTCCGGAATTCATCACTCGACAGCCTGCCTCCTTGGCAACATATTGAAGCGCATCATATGTTCCAGCGTCCTGCAGGCATTCTGCCGCCGCAGGATCATCGAGAGGAATTACTTTTTTACGAAGTAATTCAAAAAATAGCCGTGAAGCTTGCAGTACCTGTTCTAATGTATAACTCATGCTTGTAACCTCTCACCTCTCCACGATCTTAATAATATATGGACTCATGTCCAGACCAGACCAGCGTACCCTTGGGTATGGTTCTGGAACAATGCTCGTCCGCAGCAGCTTGCCGCGCAAGCTCTCCAGTTGAGGATCATCCTCTAGTACATACCGAATTAGCAACTGGCATTCATCGGATCCGTTGCTGTTCTCTGGTGCTTGTTCTTGTACTGTAATTTCAGAATGAAAAAACTGCACCCATAGATCTATAGCATCCGGTGTGCGTGCCCAACGTGTTAATTCCTCCGAGGTAAAAGCTTCCTTAGTAAACGTAAAACTTCCACACTCGGCTAAAGCATTGAACACAGGCTTCCACAGTTCAACGACTTCCGTCCAAGGAATCCCCTTAGGAATATATTGAACGGTCTCCGCATCTATCTCATCATCAAGTTCATCCATCACAAATTCGGGAATAAAACCAACCTCTTGCTCCTCCCAAGCCCAGGGAAGCGGATAAACAAAATCCTGATTCGGAGCAAACAAACCGCCAAGAAGCAGTTCAAGGCTGTCGCCGCTTGGAAGCCCCTCCTCTTTAACCCATTCCTCCCAGATATGAGTACGGAAGTTAAATCCGGCTGCTCCCCAAAATAATTCAGGGAAGTTCAATCTTAAATTAGTCTCCACCTCAAAAATGTTCAAGACTATCTCGGCCAGTTCATCGTGTACTCGCCTTGAGAGCTCCACACGTTCTGAAAGAATACGAATCTCGTTAAAGTCGATCACATCTTTCTCGTCATTGGCAAGCCGGGCCAGAGAACGATGAATATTATCAAAATGCTTGCGTTCTTCCTCGAACTGCTGATGAATTTCTTCGAGTCGCTGATGCCGAGCCACTCCAAATTCACTGAAAATATGCTTCGGGTTACGGCGCAATGCATTCCTGTATTCCTGCTGCTCATGGGTCATCTTCCGGACCCGGGAGATAAGCTCATTCACATCCTGAAGTGCCCTTGTTACACGTCCATGCTTAATATGCATTTGAATCTCAAGCAGCTTGATGCTGATCTGGAATTCTTCAATAATCTCATGACTCATAAAAATAAGCTCCATTGCGTATTCGGAGAGTCGATAGATTGTTCTGCCGTTCTCTTCCCAGCTACTGCGGGTCGCATCCTCGTCCACCATGAAATACTTATATTTCTGCACAGCCATTTGCCGAGCGGCATCATCATAATAGTAGGATTCGAAATCTCCGCCATTTCCGCTCCAGAGCAGGCCGTCCACTAAACGTTCTACGGATTCGGTAGTCCCGAGATTCGCAATATTAAAGCGTTCCAGTGCAGTCCAAGCCAGCGCTATAATATCTTCCTTGGATCTTCTTTCATTGGACTCTAGCTCCAAATAATAGACCTGCAACAAGATGCTTAAAGACACCATTTCTTTGTAAGGTTGGATTTCGCCAAGGTTCATCCCAGCCCCCAGATTCCATAGGGGATTTAATCGTTTGTTTCGTTCGCCAAAATCCGACCAATTCATCTTTCTGCCAACCTCGCCATCAGTTCTAGTTTGCTACTAAACAAAAATAAAACCCGTATACATCCGTATAGGGTTCTGAAGTACGCGAATATATGTTTCTATTATATCAATTCATCGAAGGTTGTGCTATTTATTGTTAAACAAAATCTTATAAGGACGGAGACAATTAAATGCCCCCGTCCCTACTATATCATTTTGTTGCTACTTCACAGATCCGAGCATCCCTTGTACAAATTGTTTCTGCAGCAAGAAGAAGATTAATACTGTCGGCAATGTAGTGATAACTATGGAAACCATAATCATGCCATAATCTGGATTATAAGACGAAGCTAACGATGACACGATCAAAGGTAGTGTTTTCTTATCCTGACTTTGGAGTGCAATCAACGGCCACAGGAAGTTATTCCAATTACTCATGAATGTAATAATCGCTGCTGCCGCATAAGTTGGTTTCATGGTTGGCATATACACTTTTGTGAATAATCTCAATTCACCTAGCCCATCCACACGACCTGCTTGCAGCAATTCTCGCGGGAAGGATTTGGTATTCTGCATAAAAAAGAAAATCATAAACGCGGTTGTAATGGTAGGCAGAATAACTGCTACAGGCGTGTTTAAAATTCCAAATTTACTGAACATCCGGAACAGTGGAATCATGATCGCTGCAAACGGCATCATCATGGAGAGCATTAGAATACCAAACAGGCGATCTTTACCTTTCGTCCGATAAATCTCAAATCCATACCCTGCGATCGAGCTAAGCAGCAATGTTAGGAGGGTACCCACGACCGCGATCAGAGCAGAATTCCAGAACGCCTGGCCAAGGTTGGTCGAGCCGAATAAATGATTTACATTATCGGAAAGGCTTGAGCCAAACGAGAATTTTCCTTTTACTATATCCGAAGAAGTATTCGTCATCCCAATAAGCATCCATACAAAAGGAAATAGAGAAATGACAGACGCTATGATTAAAAAGAAATGAATGATTGATTTATTTAACTTGCTCAATCTTTTTCGCCTCCCACCTTAAGTTGAAGAAATGCCAACACAGCTACCATGATTACAATGGCATAGGAGACTGTAGCCGCATAACCAAAGTTAGGAGTATATACGAACGATAGGTTATAGATATAATTCGATATCGTCATTGTCGAGTTACCCGGCCCACCATTGGTAATATTAACGACCTCATCAAATAATTGCAGCGTACCATTCGTTGAGATAATTGCTGTAAACAAAATAATTGGTTTCAACATTGGTGTAGTGATACTGAAGAACTGCCGAGTCTTAGAAGCTCCATCAATAGAAGCCGCCTCATACACACTAGGATCAATATTTTGCATAGCAGATAAATAGAAAATCATGTTGTAACCCGTCCAACGCCATGTGATTGCTAGAATAATAACAATACGTGCCCAAAGGGGATCAGTGAGCCATCCAACAGGCTCACTCACTAAATGAATGGACATAAGCATACGGTTGAGAATACCGTCTACAGAGAATATGCTTTTGAACAAGACTGCATAAGACACCAATGAGGTTACACACGGGAGAAAAATCGCCGTACGATAAAACCCCTTAAAGCGCAAACCAGGCATATTAAGAAAATAAGCAATGATTAAGCCCAAGAACAACATAATCGGCACCTGAATAACCAGGTATAATAAAGTATTCGAGACCGCTTGTCTAAACATAGGGTCAGAGAATAGACGCACATAGTTTTTGAGCCCTACAAAACTGTACACAGTCCCTTTCCCTGATTGAAATGATAACAGTAATGATTGAATCATGGGATAGAAGCTAAACAGCATTATGATCAGTGAAGGCCATAATACGAACTGCCATCCCGCGATAGTAGATTTATTCCACTTTTTCTCCATATCCTATCCCCACCTGCTAACTTTATATTTATTGCACCTGTTGTTCGAACAATTTTTGGATGTTAGCTAAGCTTTGCGTCAAATCCGCGCCATTCAGAATGTTTGGCAATTCATTTTTAAGTGCATCTTTTGCTTCCTGTGTATACATTCCCAGAGAAATCCCCGGAACTTCTGTAGACCATTTCGTGAAATCGCTGTAGATAGCTTGACCACCAAAGAACTCTGAGGTTTGACCATAAGCCTCACTGGAGAATGCCGGAATAAAGGAACCCACACCGCCATTTTCCGTCAAGAATCGCTCGTAGAATTCACTGCTGGAGCCCACTGTTTTGGACAGGAAATCAATCGCAAGATCTTTATTAGCTGAGCCATCAAGCACGAACCAGCTGGAACCGCCTTCATTCGATGCATTAACACCACCATCAATTCCTAATCTTGGCGTTGGCGCTACTTTCCATTTACCACTTTGATCTTTAGCGTCCATGATAGATGATACCTGCCACACTCCCGATACTACTGTAGCTACATCACCAGCATTAAAGCTGCCTACAAATTTACTCCAGCCTGTAACAGGCTTAGCAATCCCGGAATCAGATATCGCTTTGTATACACGAAGGGTCTCTGTCATTACAGGGTTATTAACAAAGTTTCCTTTATTGTCAGGTGTAATGTACCACGATCCACCCGATTGCAGAAGAATGGAGGTTAAGGCTTCATCATTGGGATTAATGGTCGCCATGTATTTGCCCGTCTTTTCTTTTACAATTTTACCGATTTCAATATAACGATCCCAAGTGATATTCTGTAAGTCTGCATCCGTAAAACCTGCTTCCTCCAGATAATCCGAGCGGTAGAACATACCTGTTGAACCAATATCAAAAGGAACACCATACATTTTACCGTCTACCTTAAGTGCATCGACCTTGTATGGAGAGAATTGAGTGTAATCAATCTTGTCACCAAAATCTGCGAAGGTATTTGGATATGAGTTTACATATTTTTGAATATTAGGATCATTTACCAGAATAATATCTGGAAGACCGTCTTTAACATCTGCTGCCAGATTAGTATTCAGCTTTTGTTCCAAGTCCGTTTTGGCCATTTCAACAACCTCTAGCTCAAAATCAGGATTTTCTTTTTTGTAAAGATCTTCAGCGATCTTTAAAGCTGCACCATTAAAGGAAGGGTCCCAGGCCCAAGCGATCACTTTTTTCTTAGTAGTACCGCTTTCATTTTTCTCCGCTGAATTTGATGACCCGCAAGCAGCGAGTACTGTTGCTGTCAATGATACTAAGAGCAATACTGATAACCATTTTTTCAATTTCTGCAACCCCTTTTGACTTTGAATGTAAGCGGTTCATTCTTTAACGCTTGAACCTAATTTTAGAGAATTCAAAATGATAAGTATAATAATCATTCGTTCTTTCTTAGTATTAATTATTGTTTATTTAATAAATGTTATTTTTTTCCTAGTAAAAATTATGGTCGATAGCACTTTTTATTTGTATATAGCTTTTCAAACCAGATCCCTACCGTAATATGAAAGATTGTTATATGATGAGAAAAATACAACAAGAGAAATAACGGGGTGTCCTACTATGAACAATAACGTTTCAACCTATCGGGTGATGATCGTAGACGATGAAGCCATCCTTCGAACGGGGATTATGCATTTATGTAACTGGAGCAATTATGGAATTGAAATCGTTTCCCAGGTCTCAAATGGCCAAGAAGCGCTCGACCATATCGAATCCACTCGTCCACATGTCGTCATCACCGATATTGTGATGCCAGTTATGGATGGAATAGAATTCTCAAAAATTATGAAAGTGAAATATCCGGAAATTAAAATTATCGTATTAAGCAGCTACAGTGAATACGATTATGTTCGGGAAGTCTTTAAATACGGCGTTACTGATTATTTACTCAAACCGAAAGTCTCTTCTGCTGAGCTTATAACTTTAATCCAGACATTGTGTGGTTCAGTGAACTTACATACATCCGGTAATATTCGTCCTAATCTGGACATTTCGTTGATCCTTGCCCAATGCTTTGAACATGATGCGTTACCAAATGAAGAATCTAAAGACTTGCTCACAAAATATTTCCGAGGAAATTGCTTTATGCTGGCAAAAGCCAGCAACAGCTTACTTCTGTCCAGAACAGAGTGGAGTCAAAACCAAATGGAGGAGCTCCTTCTTTCATTGGCGAAGCAACATTTATCTAACAACTTAACCTATTCTTTTATATTCCTTAAGACTGAATTTCTAATTCTCTTAAACTATGAAGAGACTGCAGCTCAAAATATAACGACATCCATTCAATCATTAGCTGAGGCCGTGAAAGAAAAGCTTCTGTATATCTCATTTATTCTTTCCAATCCATTTTCCGGTTTAGAACAGATTAAGGAAGCCCATTTGCGATTAACACCATACCTTGGCAAACTGATCTATTTCCCAACACAAGTAGTAGTTCCGGAAAATGCAATTCTCATTCCTAGCGAAAAGGTATCTTTCGACCTGAACCAGTTTACTTCATTGTTACGGATTTTGGCTATAGATGACGCCAGAGAACAATTGAAAGCGTTTTTCCTGAAAATCTTATCTACACAGGACTATGACGAATATAGCTTGAAACGTTTATGTCAAAATCTCATCTATACGGCAATGAGTACACTTGAGCATATTAAGCAGCCCATTTCTGAGTTTGGTTCGTCCAGGCTAAAGTTATTTAAAACCATTGATTTAGCCTATAGCATCAATGAATTAGAGAGTATTTTGATACAATTCCTAGATGCACTGAAATCCAGTATGAAACAATCAGATCAACAATCGATGATTCTGCACCAGATTTATGAATACGTCAATAAACATTATGCTAATGAAATCTCATTATCAGAAATGGCAAATACCTTGCATCTTAACTATAGTTACCTCTCCTCTTATTTCAAACAGCGAACGCAAGAGAATTTAACTACTTATATCAGCAGGGTGCGAATAGATAAAGCAAAAGAACTGCTGCTGGACCCTAATTTAACCGTATCAGAAATCAGCCGTTTAACCGGATTCTCAGAACATAATTATTTCTCGAAGGTATTCAAAAAAATGACTGGAAAGACTCCTGTGGAGTTCCGTACTCAAATCTCCCAGTAAAGACAGGTGAACGGCTTGCTTCGTAAGAATAGTATCTTTATCAAAATTCTAACCCTTATGTTAATGGGGATTCTTGTAATCTCCTTCATCCTTACCATGGCCTCCTCGAAAATTTCAGAGCGGATTCTACTAAATCAAGTCGTGCAGAATTCATCCGCCAATATGAATTTGGTAAAGAATGATTTACTGCGATACAATGACCAGGTTGTGAATACGATGCTGCAGATAAACAGTAGTGTTGAATTTAAAAATTATATTACCAAGCCGGCTCTGACCTCACTTGAGCATACCAATCTGGTCATGAGTCTTGGAAGATATATTGATATCTACAAAGATTACCTCAGTCCCGACAACTCCCATATCATTGTTTCGGCAATGCCGGGAAAAGGAGGGCGCCATTATTCAAGCAATAACTTGAAATGGGATAAAATACCGGATGAAATCGTATCGGATTATATGACGATTAATGGAGTTATCCCCAATCGAATTCAATATCATAGCAGTTCAGATCTTTTCAAAGAAACTGTACCCTATAAAAACTATATTTTTGCTACGAAACCTTTGGTAGATAGTGCTTCCGGTTCAATGTACGGATATACAGCCGTTGTTATGGACGAGCTTAACATCTATCTTAAATACAGCCCCTACATTTCGGAAGGCATTCATATCTCGCTTATCTCAGCAGAGGGTACGATTCTCTCCAGCAGCAATAAGGATTCCATAAGCACGTATAATTCCGTTCTTCTATTGAATGCCATGAACGCTGTGGAGCAAGGAGGTATCGTCACAAATTCAGAAAATAAACAAACCTATATTTCGTATTTCCTTCCGGAGTTTAATGCCTACATTATGGAGGAGGTTGATCAATTAACTGCATTTGCGCCGCTATATACAATCTCAAACGAAATCATCAAAGTAGTTAGCATTGTACTGGTGATTAGCATGTTGTTTGTCTATTGGCTTAGTAAACGAATCATTCAGCCCCTGAATCAGTTAGTCAATACGATGAAAACGTCCAAAGGGGACAGTCTGAAATTGCATCCCTTGCAGGAAGATGGCAGCTACGAGACTAATGTATTAACCAAAGCCTACAATCATCTGATTAGAGAAATTGACCGGTATACCGAAAGAGTTGTCTACGAACAGCAGGAACGCCGGAAGGCAGATCTCAGTGCTCTGCAAATGCAAATCAACCCTCACTTCCTGTATAATACGCTGAGTTCGATCAAATATTTAGCCAACATGCATCGGACCCAACAGGTGGATCAAACGATCGATAGTCTCATCTCCATGCTTCAGAACACCTTAGGATCTACTGAGGATATGATTACTGTAAAACAGGAGATAGAGACTTTAAAGCATTATGTATTTATCAATCAGATCAGATACGGTGATCAAATCGGTGTCCACTTTGAGATTTCTGAAGACAGTACGGAGCTGTTAATCCCCAAGCTGATCATCCAGCCTTTTGTGGAAAACGCGTTTTTCCATGCTTTCCCTGGATACGTCAGCGGCAATATTCAAATCTTCATCTCCCAGCGGGATGAGCATTTAATCATCGAAATTATGGACGATGGTATAGGGATGCCGAACGCTCTTGAGCAGGTGAATGTAAGCAAAAAACATCATTTATCAGGGATTGGCATCCAGAATGTTCATGATCGAATTCAGCTGCTCTTTGGATCACCTTATGGTATCCACATTGAAAGCGAGCCAGGTTATGGCACAGCCATAAAAATAATCATCCCTGCTGCGAAATATAGTTCATGATCAAAAAAAGTCAGCTAAATTATAGGGAGGTTTTCCCTCTTCCCCTTGTAGAGTACGCAAAAAAAGGGCTGCCCCAAAAGCCATGAAATGGCTGAATGGGACGCCCCGTTTTAATAACTACTCAGTAACGCTTGGAGCACATGCCATACAATACTGCTCTAGTGTACTGTTGGGTAAGGGGATAACCTTAACCGTGCGGAATTGATAGTGCTCATAAATGGGTAAATTGCTTGGTGTCTGTGTCTCTAACGTACATAATGCGTTCTTCTCACGGCATTCGGCGAGCAGCGGCTTCATGATCTTTGATACATAGCCTTGTCCACGGTAACGTTCTTGCACTGCAAGCATATCTAAATGCAAATACTTCTGATCCCCAAACATGGATAACCATAAGGAACTCATACTGCGCAATATGGATAACCCTCGAAAAAATCCTCGCACACCAATCATTCGGCAAATCGGTAAACACTTAATAATCGCAAGCCCAATTTGTTTCGTATAGTTAAGGTTCGCAATCAACGTCCCCGTTTGACGCTCCGAATGAAACACTAAGGCGACAGCTTCATAATTAGTTGACGTCGTTAATAAATCCGAATATGGATACAGCATTTCAATATAACGATGAAAAAAAATATTTAAAACGCGGAGCCTGGTTGTTTCATCTGGCAAAATATGCTGATACAATGGATCATCCTTTGCGAAGGCTTCTGCCAGCACACTGGCGGCTTTCGGAATGTCCTGCCGATGAATTTTGAGTAATGTACTACAAATAATTCCACCTCATTTAATAGTCTTATGAATTAGTATAACTCCTTCAACTGAATATGGCACGATGGTTCTATTGTCATTTCTTTTTAGAATGCGATATGATGAGTAAGATTACAAAAATACTGGGAGGTAAAATGGAAGATATTATACTGTGGCTTAAATACTTGTTACTAGGGTTTGTTCAAGGGGCAACTGAGCCAATTCCCGTCTCCTCGAGCGGCCATTTGATCATTGCACAGAAATTGCTAGGTTTAAAACAGAATGGGCTATCCTTTGAAATCTTAACAAATACGGCTTCACTAATTGCGATTTGTTTTATTTTCCGAAAAGATATTGGAAGATTGATCACTGGATTCATTCAATTTATTTTGACCCGCAAAGAGGAATATAAGTCAGATTTTCTATTCTCTTTGTACATCATCATTGGCACCTTGCCTGCTGTAATTGTTGCACTACTCTTTAAGGATCAGATTGAGGATATCTTCTCGTCAGTTCATACCGTATCCATTGCCTTGCTTGTTACAGGGGTAGCTTTATGGTTGATCCGTAACCTGCGTGGCCGTAAACAAGATGGTGACTTAAAGGCGAAGGATGCAGTTATCGTCGGACTTGCCCAAGCAGTCGCTCTTATTCCCGGAATAAGTCGCTCTGGTGCAACTGTCATCTCTTCCATCGCTGTGGGAATGAAACAAGAAACTGCTTTACGCTTTTCTTTTATGCTTTATATTCCTGTCAGTTTGGGCGGACTTGTCATGGGCGTATCTGATATTGCCCACGATCCTAACCGCTCGCAGCTGGCGATTCCATACTTGATTGCGTTTATTACTACACTAATCGTCACCTATTTCTCTATGCGCTGGTTTATGGGGATTATGGCTAAGGGTAATTTGAAGTATTTTTCTTATTACTGCTTCTTGGCGGGAATCCTACTCCTCATCTTTATGTAAGGATACAATTCCCACAAAAAAACCCTCATGATTACTCTGGGGACTGACCCCCGTTTGTGAGACAGGGATCAAAACACCTTACAAGTTTAAGTAGCCAGTCGCCGGAAATCCATCGGTGACTGGTTATTTAGTTTCGCTTGAATTCGAATTGAGTTATAGTAAATGATGTAGTCTCGAATGGTCTTTACAACGATTGCAGTCGTTGTAGATGTGAGATCTTCGAGGTAGAACGTTTCAGACTTTAGAGTGGAATGAAACGATTCAATGGGGGCATTATCAGCGGGCGTTCCTTTACGGGACATGCTCATGGTAATGCCTTTTCCTTTTACAGCTTCCTGGTACGCAAAGGACGTATACACGCTGCCCTGGTCGCTATGCAACATCATCTTTTTCTGCTTTGGAAGTTGATTTAATGTATCCAACACCAAAGAGGTATCTTGTTTATCTGCTATACTGTAAGCCACAATCTCACCATTGTACAAGTCTAGAATGCTGGAGAAGTACAACATCTTCCCGGCAAATGGCAAATAGGTAATGTCCGTGACGAGTTTTTGCAGAGGTGCTTCTGCATGAAACTGTCGCTTGAGCAGATTTTCAAAGGAGTGTACAGATTGCCCAGTCACCTTTCGTTTTTTCATCCTCACGCGGCACTGAAGCCCCTCACACTGCATGATCCGCTGGACTCGCTTATGATTTATACTCTGCTCTATCCGAAGGAGCGCCGTGATTTTCCGGTACCCATAGCGGAATTTATGACGGATGCAAAGCTCCCGGATTTTCTCCACCAGTTTGTCTGTATGCTTTGTCCCCACACCTGCTTTCCAGCGGTAGTAAGTCGTTCTTGCGATTCCGAGCCATCTACAAGCCTCAGACACCGTCACTTCGTTTCGAATGGATTCAATCCAGGCAATAACGGCCTCTGGTTCCACCTCCTCTCCAACTCCTCGTACTTTTTTAGCAGATCTAATTGTTGTTTTAAGAATCGGTTCTCTGCCTTTACTTTTTCGAGTTCCGAAGAGTCCTCCGGACCTTTGCCATAGCTGTACTGTTTACCCACCGGCTGCTCCAAACGATGTCGTTCACCATTTCGATTCCATCTCATCCATGTCTTTAGCTGTGTCTTATTCCGTATTCCGAGCTGCTCCATAACCTCTTTCACAGGTACTCCTGCTAATCTCATTTCTATAGCTTTCATCTTTATTTCCACGGGATAACTTACTCTGGTTGCCAATGCAAAAACACCTCCAAGATGATCTCCTTATCTTACGACAAGGTTCCATTCTCTTGAAGGTGTTTTGATTTGTCTCACGTTATGGGGTCAGTCCCCTGTTATCGCAGAGATTGTCATGAGGGTTTTTATACTATTTCAACATGGAAATTACTTCATCACTCGACCGAATCTTACCTATGCGGGGAAAAATAGTTTTACACACATAGTCATGCTCCTCTTTAGTAGAGGCAGTCATGGCATCTTCCACAAAAAATTGGTTGTAACCAAGCTGATAAGCTTCTCTAGCTGTCGTATCCACACCGATGGATGTAGATATACCACACAATACGATCGTATCTATACCGCGGCGACGTAACTGCAAATCAAGATCTGTTCCGAAGAATGCACCCCACTGACGTTTAGATATCACATGTGCATTTTTGAAACTGGCTAATTCAGGCACAAGAGTATCCCAGCCTTCCGGAAAAGCTGCTGCACTCATCTTCAAATCTGTTTGAGGTCTTAACATATCAGATCCATCTAACGATGATACTCTAACAAGTACAACAAATGCCCCTTTTTCAGTGAAGGCTTGAACTAAACTACTGCCTTTCTGAACCACCTGCTCACCTGTATGCGGTGCCTTATTAGGCATGTTAACAATTCCATTTTGCAAATCGATTACGACCAGTGCCGTTTTTTTTGCATCTATACATTCAGTTTCTGAGCTCTTTAATTCTTCCATTGTTTTCTCTCCTATTTATACTAAGTTTTTTATACACATTAAAATATACCCAACCTGCATTTATCAACAACAACGCACTCGTAATAAAGAATACATCCCGGATCTCAAACCAGGCTGCCACTTGCCCACCTAATACCGAGCCCGCAAATGTGCCTAGATAACCTGCCGACATGTTAAGTCCAAATACTCTGCCTGTAAGAGCATCCGGCGTAATTTTCTTAACAAGGATATTAACAGAAGGCACTAAACCACCTGCCGCTAAACCTAGTAGAAAGCGAAGACCCATTAACTGCCAAGGATTCTGCACAAACGCTTGTGGAATGAACAGAAGCCCTGCAGCTATAAGCGCAACTAGAATGACCTTTTGAGCACCTATTCGATCAGACAGCTTACCAAGTTTTGGAGCAGCTATGATGTTAGCCAGCCCTGAAGCGGAGAAGGTCATCCCTGCAAGCAGAGCCACATGGTTAGCACTCTTGGATAGCTGACTTACATATACCGTAATAATCGGCTCTACAGAGTATAAAGCAACCGTTAGAATAAAGAAGGTCACGAACAAAGTGAGCGTTAGACTCTTCTTTGGAACACTGCTCCAGACTTCCTTGATACTAAGCGTTTTTTATCTTCACGATGAAAAGACTCCTTCACAAACAAAGCAGTTGTAATGAAGGCAACGAGCATCAGTCCACCCGTAACAAAAAAAGAACTTTGTAAACCCATGTTCTCTGCAATAAAACCGCCAATCGTAGGACCTAGCAAAGCACCTGCAATACTAGCCGTTGAAAGTGTTCCTAAAGCATAACCTGCATGTTCCTTATCCGTCTGAGTAGCGATTAATGTAGTACAAGCCGTACTATACCCTGTAATTGTGCCCTGAAGTAATCGAAGAGCAATTAATACATACACATTAGGCGCAAAACCCATACAGCTTATAACGATCGCCATCCCAAGACTCGCACGTAAAAGCATTGGTTTACGCCCGAACCTATCTGCCGCCTGCCCCCAAATGGGTGAGAAAATAGCTGAAACAATAAAGGTAATCCCAAACGCAAGGCCAGAAAGCTGAGCAATGGAATCAGCATTATCTACGCCAAGATGCTTAATGTAAAGTGGCAAGACTGGCGCAATCTGACTCATTCCCACACCTGTTACAAACATACCGAACCAGCAAACAATTAAATTCCTTTTCCACATGGGCATAAAAAAAAGCCTTCTTTCTGCTAACAATAACAACCTCATATTAACAGTCAGATTGGCTATATACCATGCATTATTCTAAACTCCATGGACATTTTTGCTGTGAAATTCCGAGGGGCTGATGCCTGTCATTCTTTTGAAAATTCTGCTGAAATAAAATTCATCCGTAAAACCAAGGGTTTGCGCAACCTCTTTGATTTTCATGTCTCCTTCGAGAATCAGCTCTTTCGCTTTATCAATTTTCATTTTATTAAAGAACTCTATGATCGAATAACCTGTGATTTCTTTGAACGCTCTCGACAAATAAGCAGGTGACAGCTGTACTAATTCTGACAATTCACTCAAGCTCACTTTATGATTGAGCTTTTGATGCATATAGTTAATGATTTTTTCCACCTTTAAGGAAGTGGAATAATTTTGACTTTGTTTTTGTGTATTTTGAGCAATCGCGATGATAAGCTGCTGTAACAAAGTCTTCGCTACAAATTCATATCCCGGCAGCTTAGTATTCCAGCTTTGAATCATTGTTCCGAAGATATCTTCTACCTGATAATAATCCTTCAATTCATTTACCGGTTGAAGATGGAGCGTTCCTACATGAGCATTAATTCCCCATTCCTCTTCGTTCATGCTCACCTTCGCATAGTTGAAATGAACGGACAGAAAGCATAAGGGATCTTCAGCATCGATCTCTATTGAATGCTTAACCCCTGGAGAAATGTAGAATAACATACCCGCTTTAAACGAATACCTTTTGTGTTCGATCATAAAACTGCCCTTCCCTCCAGTCACTAAGAGAAGTTCATGATGCTGAAGGGTTCTGACAAGCTTACTCCAATTTCTCTTGGGGTCATTAAAGTATCTATAATTACAATACAGAATGTGAAAAAAAAGATTACTTAGATTCATAAAATCCCCCATATGTATCGTCTTGGAGTAACCCACTTTAATCATTGTATTATTTAGTTCTAGAAATCGCAAAAAAGAACCCACCCTGTAATTGAACTTCACCTCTATGGTAGAACACCGTTCGAGGCGCATTTCATTAAAGAGCGGATTCTCAGAACAATCCTTATGGTTTCTGGATAAACAATTGTGTCCAATAATGTTGATATTGGCTAGTAGCTGTTCCCCCTACATAACCAACCCCAATATCCGTAAAGCGAGGATCTAAAATATTTGCTCTATGACCAGCACTATTCATCCACGATCTCATTACTGCTTCAGGTGTTGCTTGTCCCTCCGCAATATTTTCTCCATATGCACGCCAAGCCACTCCAAATCGATCTAACATCTGAGAAGGAGTACCGTATGTTGGAGAAGTATGACTAAAATAATTATTATCCCTCATATCTCTTGATTTCAAAACTGCAAGATCGGTGAGCCGAGAATTAAGAGTTAATGCAGCAATTCCTCTACTCGTCCGTTCTTCGTTAACTAATCGAAAGACTTGAAGTTCGAATGCATTGGCTTGTCTGATATGAATTCTTGACTGCCCTACTCTTTTCGTTGTTTTACTCGAAGTACGTTTCACTGTTGACCCTTTAGAAATAGAACTTTTCACTCTTCTTATTGATGATATTCTTTTTCTCATAATTTCCCCTCCAGCAATGTATTTATAACAATATATTGTGGAAGAGGTTTTCACGCTTGTACTTAAGTCTATAATACTACTATAAATTTACTTGACATGTATTAGATACTTTATGTTAATATAAACAAAACCATAACGTTGATATATCATCTATATTTGAATTAGGAGAGATCATATGGATTCCAAAGACCCGCTTGGTTTAGTTATTCGAGATTTGCATTTAGAAATAGCCAATTATTTGACCAGATTGCTTGCCCCTGTTCGACTTGCTCCTGAACAACATTTACTTATGGCTTTGCTGCTGGAGAAAGAAGGTTTATCTCAGAACGAGATTGCTTATAAACTTGGGAAGGACAAAGCCAGTGTTGCCCGAATGATCGCTAGCTTAGAGAACAAGGGTTACATTCATAAAGTAACAAGTACGCAAGATCGTCGTTCGGTAAATGTTTTTGTAACAGACGAAGGTAGACAATTAGAAACTAAGATAAATGAGGTGACTATCCAATTAAACGAAATTATTGCAACAGGATTATCTCCTGCGGAATATTCAACACTAAAAACTTTATTAACGCGTGTACAGAATAATGTAAGAGATGCATAAATGATTTTCGCTGTCCTATAGTTGACATATCATCTATTCTATATAAAAAATGAATCTATTTCTGAAAAGAGGTTTCTTCCTATCATGGAATCAACAGCAGCTGTTCAAGTTAAACGTCCCGCCCTTATGGCCTTCTCACTTATGCTAGGTGCATTCGTCGGGCTATTTAGTGAAACCGCCTTAAATATGGCTTTTACCAACTTAATGGATGAGTTCTCAATCAGTGCCTCAACGGTTCAATGGCTAACCACCGGATATTTACTTGTATTGGGAATCCTCGTTCCAATATCCGCCCTATTAATGCAGTGGTTTACCACTAGACAATTATTCACAGCTTCTTTGCTATTATCTATCGTAGGTACATTAATTGCTGCCCTCTCCCCAAATTTCACCTCGTTATTAATTGCGCGTTTAGTGCAGGCTTTGGGAACTGGTTTATTACTCCCCCTAATGACGAACATTATTCTAATTATTTTCCCTGCACATAAACGCGGAACCGTCATGGGGATGATGGGACTAGTGATTATGTGTGCACCAGCCATCGGCCCAACTTTATCCGGTTTGATTGTGGATCATTTGGGTTGGTCGTTTATCTTTTGGATAAGCTTACCTTTATTATTATTTACATTTGGATTTGGATTAACCTTTATCAAGAATGTAGCCAACATTACTAAGCCAAAAATAGATAGTTTATCCATCCTGCTTTCTACTTTTGGATTTGGAGGCATCGTATTTGGATTTAGCAACATCGCTGATCATGCTTTAAGTGAAATCATTGTCTTTCTGCCTCTTATCGTTGGTGTCATCAGCTTAATCCTGTTTGTATTAAGACAGTTTAAGTTAGAAACGCCGATGCTGAATTTACGAGTTTTTAAATATCCAATGTTTACAATAGGTCTGGTGATGGTCTTTTTAGGAATGATGATCATTTTATCCTCTGCCATTTTATTGCCCTTATATTTAAAAGGAGGTTTATTGTTATCAGCTACAGCTGCAGGAGTTCTACTCCTTCCGGGCAGTGTGATTAACGGAGCTATGGCTCCAGTTACTGGAAGAGTATTTGATAAGTTCGGTCCGAAATTATTGCTGCCGCTTGGGTTTTCCATTGCAACAATTGCTGGTTTTCTATTTACAGGCAACTCTACTGAAACTAGTAGCCTAGCCTTTATTCTCATTCACTGCGCAATGTTTATCGGATTAGCCATGGTCATAATGCCCGCTCAAACCAATGGCTTAAATCAATTGCCTGTAAAATACTATCCGGATGGGGCTGCGGTTATGAATACACTTCAGCAAATCGCAGGAGCCCTCGGTACAACGTTTGCTGTTACGCTAATGTCTAGCGGACAAACGCGGTTTGCAAACACAAATCCAACAGCAGCACAGCCTGAAATCTTAACCGCTGGAATTACACATGCTTACTTATTTATCGCAGCAATTGCAGGTATTGGATTGATTTTATCGTTTTTTGTGAAGCGTATTAGAGTTTACTAATTGTAATCAAAAAAGACAGTGGACATAAGATGTCCGCTGTCTTTTTTTTAATCCATAAGTTTCTCATAAAATACTAAAGTTAATTTATCGTTTATTACCTTTGTTTCTTCCGTTCGTTTATACCCTACCTTTTCATATAAATAGCAGTTCCTCTGCTCTTGTTCAATACTATCCAGCTCCCACTTTTTTGCATCGCTATATCTCTGTTCAATGATTGCAAAAACCTGCTGGGCAATCCCCATTCCCTGGTATTCTGGCATAATAAATATGGGGCTGACACGATAAGTTTTATTCTCCTTTTTAACGATTCGGACCCCACCCACAGCAATATCAGAATTCTTAATCATATAATAATCTGTAAAAGACTGATTAATTCGGTTTCTCATTTGTTCTACAGACTCATTGGCTGGGCTCGTTTCATAATCCTTATATTTCTCCAGCAATGGCATAAAGGCTTTGACTTGCATTTGATGAATAAATTCTGCATCACTTACGCCTGCTTTACATAAAGAAATTCCCATGAAATTTGTCCCCTTCAAATATTTCCTAATATAAAGACCATCAGATATTCTTTTTATCACCCGATTTAGAGGAATCTCTAAAAGAGCCCGAAATGCCCGTAAAAAGTCCAATTATACCAATAAACATTCCTATCCCGCGACCGTCCTCATAGGCTAATATCACAACTGCTCCAAATAATGTGGTGTGAAGGCCAAAATGTTGAGTTTGTAGCACACTAGGTCGGATAAAATCTAATAATGCTCCTGCGTGAAACATTACCGTAACTAACACAAGCATGATAACCTCCGTTACAATATTATTAACAACAAGGTTTATCGTTTGTTTTTAGGTATGATATAGAGCGACCCGTCTTCCTTGTATTCAGCATAAGCAATATCCTCAATGCGTTTATAACCTTGCTCCTCGATCCATTCGTGGATCAGTATCTTATTCATCGGTCTGCCACGCATGGAATCTTCCAGTAGTCTGCCCTTATCTATAATTGTAATGGAAAAATCAGAAGACTGCTCCGGCTGCCCATCTTCAGACTTTCGCATAACCGACAAAGAACCGTTCGTTTCAAGCAATGCATACTTTACTTCACTTAGAGAAAATATATTTTGCTGCCGCAGCATAAACAGCAGTTGGGTAAACTCGATATCATATTTCTCCATCAAATCCTGATTTACTTTACCATCGTCGATTAGCAACACTGTCCGACCTTCCGCCATGTTCCCGAACTTCACAAAATGGGTAGTCGCCTTTTCAAACAAATAAGACAAAGCGGTCCAGACGAATAGAGCAAACAGCAGCTGCCAGATCTTCACCTCATCATCGTATATCGTATTACCTACAATCTCACTTAAAATCAATGATGACAGGAAATCGAGTGGTGTCAATTGGCTAAGCGTCTTGCGGCCAGTAATAAAGGTAATAATCCACAAACCAAAGAAGCTGATGATCAGTTTGACACCTATAGTTATAAAAACCTCCATAGCCGCACCTCCTGATGGATTAATACAGGCTCGTAGCCTTTTTACACAAAATCCATTCATGAGAGGTATTACACTTTCCTAATAAAGGATAAACAGTCCGATTAAGTTGGGATAGTGATAAGAAACGTTGTTCCTTTGCCTTTTTCGCTATCGACTTCAATATTTCCTTTTACCTTATCAATGGTACTGTAGACCATTAGCATTCCCAGTCCTGTTCCTTCTGCTTTGGTAGAATAATACGGCTTACCTAGACGTGATATTTCTTCCTTAGTCATTCCAATGCCAGTATCTCGAATACTGATGATAATATTTTGTTTTTTTTCCGAAATATCAATGAACAGGGTGCCGCCTTCTTTTTCTTTCATGGCTTCAATTCCGTTTTTATAAAGATTAATTAGACATTGCTGTATTTGGTTCCGATCATAGTTTTTTTTTAACGAATTATTAAAACTAAATTTGACCTCTACTTTGTGCATAGTGGCATAAGGCATGATGATATTTTTAGTATATTCAGACTCCGCCTTCATATTAGAATAAACCATATTTTCGGACTGTGGCTTGGCAAAAGAGAGATAATCACTCACGATTTTTTCAGCCCTCTGTAGTTCTAGCAGAGATAGTTCTACGTATTGTTTTTCCTCTCGGGTGATCGAATTAGATTTATTCAACAGTTGTAAAAAACCGCTGGTCACTGTAAGTGGATTTCTTATTTCATGTGATACACTAGCCGCTAGCTCGCTGACGACATTTAATCTTTCAGAATGCATAATTCGGTCGCGATTCTTAATATTAGTAATTATCTTTTCTATTAGAATCATATTGATACTCATCACCCCGGCATGCGTCGTAAAGGCATTCAAGGTGAGAAACCAATATTCTCTATTTAAACTCCCCTGTGTAAAACCTAATATAATTAGATAAAATCCCATCGTCAGAAAAGAAATTAATGTTGCCGCGATGATGCGACTTTTAGAATCTAGTTTTAAGAACCTTTTACTATATAGAGGGACCAGGATTAGTATTGAAGTGGCGAAAAGAAAGGATTGTAACGTACCCTCACCCCCCACATAAAATCGATAGATATTTAAAAGGATATATAACGGTAGAACGTTCTTGTATCCACCAAAAAGAGCCACAATGATAAACGGGATATATCTCAAATCAAAAATAAAGCCCATATCGAGTTTAAAAGGTTTGGCTATACAGAGACACATGGTCACTGCCGACAGTAGAACCAGAATCTTACTATTATAAGCAAAAGCACGATTCTCAAAGAAAAGTAGAAAAATTAAGATTGGAAACAATAAAAATAAGAAATTCAAAAGCAAAGTCTCAAACAAGGGATAACTTCCTTTCAGCCTAGTGTTACTCAAAAGACAGCGTACTGGAAAAATACGCTAAAGTAATATTATAAGTAAAGTTCCCCTTATTAACTATGTATTTCTCAACCATTTTTAAAAATAATAAAAATAAGCACCTGACGACGTCCTTGGAGGTAAAGTTACAAGCTGAGTACATCCGTAATTCCATACTCGTATCCGTGTGAGGTTCCGCTTACCAACCGTATAGCCTTTATTTCAATGAAATAAGCACATATATTAGGGATGGACCATATTGCACTTATTCCCTAACAACAATCCCATCCCGGGTGAATCAGGGCGAATAACGGCGCTGGCTCGTTACGTTACCTGCGGCACATTGTATTCGGTTTTTCGCATACATTTATCCGTAAGCTCGACTAAAACATGCATTTCTGGAGGATATAAGGTCCACTCGGTCCGTTATACATCCCAAAAGAGGCGTGTACTTAATAAAAAACAGGGCTCCCCATGGCCAGCAGTTGAATATAGGACCATCCATTGTATTTATTTCACATTTCTCCGCAGTCTCAAAATTTCACAAATTCTTTTATTGCAAAAAACATTCAATGGATGCTTTAATGATGCGATGATTTTCTTACTCGTAATTTATTTAACGAATCGAATTATGATTATTTTGTCTTTTGTAAACCTCTTATTATGATCGATACAAGCAATATTCCTAAACATCCACCTGTAATAGGCGAAACCACAAGAATACCAATTATATTCTTGCTCGAACTAAAAAGTAACTTCATACTGGTTACTGCTATCGCTACAACAACTACTGATGTCCAGAAAATACTTTTTTGTATTGTTGTTACTGTTGGTATCATGGTTACCGTTTCACGATGGCGATACAACGACCTAACTATGATCCAAGTTACCATGAGTAATCCGAATATGGAAAACGAATGCTGCAATATTTTATAAAAAGTGAAATTATAAATCACTATATCCCTTAATGGGGGAAATTGACCTACAAAGTAACCATTGAAATGTGTAAAACCATCGATGAACACGTGAGTAAAGAAACCAATAATCACAGATATGATGAACACTATCCAGCCCTTAGAGGTCAATCTCCACTTGCTCAAGGTATTGTACGCTCGTTGATCTATATTATAGTTCGAAGGAAGATGCAATATTAATATCTCCTTAACTAAAAAATGGAAAATTAGTGCAATAATCACACATAGGGGAATTGCCTGTACTAATAATCCTTTTATAGAATGCCCTATACTTTGATGGGGCTCAAGCATAATAAAATATTCAAAATCAGGTGACATACTTCCCAGAATCAAGCCGGTAGAACTAAAGTATTTTGGTTTCACATTTTTAAAAGGAAGTGCAAAAATAGGATGAGCAAAAGTGAAAGGCATAACAATCTCCTAGTGTTTATTATATTTTTTTAGCAACAAAGGTTATACAATCTGTTGTCAGTTTTACGGGCTGTCCATTTCTATCAATTTGATATTCTAATAATTTTACAAATCGTTGTTTAACTTCCCATCCAGTGTACTGCTGAACTAATAAATCCATCATTCTTTCTGTAGATATATTCACTTCGAACATCGGGTCTAGTTCTTGTCCATTTTCAAGGTTTACCTCTTGTATGTTCGATCCGATAATAATGCAATTGATTCCATTTCTTTTAGTTCCAATAATCATTTCGTTAAGCTTACTTTCCAGAGCTTTTTCCGAACTTATATGTTCCAAGGCAGATACAGCTAAGATAATGTCATATTCCTCTTGATCGATAATGAAATATTCAATGTCAGATAGTCTTGTTACAATAAATGGTTCAACTCCAAATTTTCGACTATAACCTTCCAATTTTTCTATGGCCGACTCCAATAAATCAACACAAACTATCTTCCCATTTCTATTTTTCATGAATTCCGCTATGGCGATACTATTTCTACCAATCCCAGCTCCTAAATCTAATACACTTAAGTATTCTTGATCTCTGTATTCTTCTAATAGATCGATTACCGTCTTTACGGGTCTATGTAGCCAGGAACCTGGCTCGAACAAATTATAACTATCGTAACACAAGTCATGATATCTCTTCTCTTCAGTTCTTATATTCGCTATTCTGTCCATATCACACCTCGAGCTTTCCTTATTACATATTTTCAACTAAGCATTGTGCGGCGTTCAAATAAAACCTAAAATACTACATATATAGGTTTTTTTTGATATTACACTATGAACCCCCTATGATAATGAAGGAGATGGTTAACGTAAAGCCTACTCATCTACCACATCATAGCTATATCCACGCGACGGAGCTAGCTATTCAATACATGAAGGAGCATCTTGATGAAGAAGTAACCTCAGAGCAACTCGCTCATCTAGTCGGTTATAGCGCCTATCACTTCACTAGAATATTTAAGAAGGCAACAGGAATTTCACCACGCCAATACTTGTCCGCCTTGCGGATAGAATCTGGTAAACAAGCGCTGCTGAAACAACCTTCGTTGCTAACGAAGATTATGCTCTCGATAGGCTTCCGAAGTGCCGGCTCCTTCCATCATCGGTTCAAGCAATTCGTCGGCCTATCACCTAAGAAGTTTGCAGCCACTTCATCTGAATTATTCTCCCATATGAATCAATATGAACACACACCCTTATCATCTGATATATTGCCATCCTCACCACAAATGTGCATTCACTGTCAGCTAGAGACACCACCGGATTTTCGCGGTCTATTATTTATAGGTTTATTTCCACGCCCCATTCCCGATCAGAAACCCATCGTCGGTACTGCGCTCAATATGCGCAATCGCGAATGCATATTTACTGATATCTCACCTGGTACGTATTACATACTTGCAGCAGGTATTCCATGGAGTCGTAATCCTGTTGACTATTTTAAGTTAGATACTTGTTTGCGAGGAAAATTTGATGAACCTGTTGAAGTGACTATTACAACGAAGTTACACGTACAAATCCTATTAAGAGATCCGCTCCCGTATGATCCACCAATCGTCGTTAATTTGCCGCTGTTATTGTTTGAGAAATTTAGCCGAAAGCGAGCAAACTAGAAGACTTTACAAGCTGATTAATCACATATACTTAATCAAATTGACAGAAATCTTCCTGATAAGAGGTGACCAGATGAGTCTAGTATCACAAATCGTCGTAAACAGTAATCTAGATTTGGTATGGAAGGCATGGACTGAAGCGGATCGTCTATCGGAATGGTTTGCACCAGAAGCATTAGTCGAATTGAAGGAAGGCGGGAAATACGAACTTTACTTCGATCCTAGCAACAAGCAATCGATGAGTACCGCTGGCTGTAAAATACTTCGGATAGAAGCACCTCATACACTCGTCTTTGAATGGAAAGGTCCTGATCCGTTCTCTGAAGTCATGAATAAGCCCGCAAATCTAACACAGATTGAGATGAAATTGAAAGCTCTTTCCGATGGTACACTTGTTACGATATGTCATTCGGGATGGACAGAATCTGAACCGTCACAAAACGCTAGAAGCTGGCATGAGCAGGCTTGGGCACAGATGCTTTCAAGTCTTAAGAACAAGTTAGAGGCAGGTCAAGGAATATTGTGCTGTCAATAAATGATCCTATCCCTTATTTGTGCACGTATTCTAACCTATTGGAGGAATAATTATATGCCTAATATCAGTGTTATTTCTATTAACATAGCAGATATGACTGCTGCCATTGATTTCTATTGTAATAAATTAGGATTCGAAATCTCCACCCAATATGATGATTGCCTTGTTAGCTTGAAGCACGAACCTATCCCGATTGTACTCTGTCAAGTGGAGCTCAATACTCAAGTTCAGTATCCAAGAGAATCACAAGTTGTAATTGGACTCCAAGTCGAGGACCTAGTCGCTTCTATTCAGCAATATAAGCTGCTTGGTATCAAAGTGCTATACGATGAACCTCGCGAGTGTCCTCCAGGCATCTATAACGCCATTGAAGATCCGTTTGGCAATGTAATTGAACTGTTGGAATATAGCTAATTAGTATAAACCGTTACTAGCATTTTCGAGTAGCGGTTTCTCTCATTGCTTTCAGACATCAATGCCTGTTCCATCTCCGAACGTGAATTGTGATTTGATACTGCTTCAAAGTAACGATGATTTCACGAAACGGTTCGACATCTCCAAGTGGAAAGCAAATCAAAGTCGCAATAGGGTCGTTTGCTCGCCTTCAATAATTTCGCCGCTGTCACGGAAGCCGAAGCTTTCATAAAGTCTTTTAGCGGGCAAGTTATCAGCCTTATAAGAAATCCAGCAATATTGTGCGGGACCTGCTGGTAAGGTGCGGATAAATTCCAAAATTCTTCTCATGGCTTCTCGACCGTATCCCTGATTCTGGTATCGTTTATCAATCATTAGTCGCAGGATACAATAGCTATCGTTCACGAATGATGGAACTTCATATCCAGTGATTCCATAAGTCAACATCACAAAACCAACCGGCTCTTCATCCGCGTAAATCGCAAACGGAATTGGATGACCACCATTGGTTACAAGGACATAACACGAAGCCATACTTGATAAATTGGACGCAACGAAGCGACGTTGATCATCTGAAACTTCCAGGTTAAAAATGGCACGTCGGTTTTCTAGTGTAATCTTTCTGAGAGTAATCATACTGGGCTTCTCCCTTCATATCTAAATTATTGAGTTTGGATATTATATCATCAATTCCCATGTTTTGTAGCGATAGTCTGCCCACTAGCTAAAAAAGGCTACCGTTCAATCGGTAGCCAGGATGAAGTACTTATGTCTTTTTATTTTCCTAGAAATCCACCTTCAGATTTTATCACTTGCCCCGTGATCCACTGCGAATCATCACTCGCTAAGAAACTAATGCCTCTAGCTGCATCTTCTGGCAAGCCGATTCTTCCCATTGGAAACATAGGCAAAAAGTGAGTTTTCATCTCATCTGTTATCCAGCCGGAATCCGTAGGACCCGGATCAAAACCATTGACTGTGATATGTAGCGGAGCTAAACCAACAGAAAGAGGTTCAATTAATCCGATTAGTGCACCCTTCGTCATTATATAAGCTAGGTTATCAGGGTCAGGCCCTTTAGAAACCATAAAAATAATCCTACCTGGAGTCCCCTTTGAATGATTCTTTTCGAATCTTCTGGCAAATTCAGTACTGAGTAAAACCGTGCCTCGATTGTTCACTACATAATGTTGATCTAATGAAGTGATATTCAGGTTCTGATAATTCGTCGGCACACAGTAAGCCGCATTATTAATCAAAATCGAAGCCTTTCCTAATGACTCTTCCACCTGATCCATAATCTTTATCGAGATTTCAGGATTGGCAAAATCTGCTTCCATGTGACTCGCCCTGACTCCCAAGCTTTTCAGTTCTGCACAAAGTTGCTCCGGCCATTCTTTTTCTCCACCATTCCCTTCTGTCTCATCAAAGGGATGCCAATGCGTAAAGAAAATATCCACCCCCTGGCTTGCAAGTGAACGGCATATGGCTGTACCGATCCCTGTGGATCTGCTTGCTCCAGTAACGATTGCTATTTTATTATTCAATGAGTTCAACTCTAGCACCTCCATTCATTAATTAGGAGGATAGGCATCCGCTCTAATTTTCATAGCTGATTGGCATTGAAGGATTTTCAATACGCATTCATCTATGGAATACTTATCCGTCTCTACGATCACATCCGGGCAAATAGGCTCTTCATATGGAGAGTCAATACCTGTAAAATACTTGATTTGTCCGGCTCTTGCTTGTTTATATAGACCTTTCGGATCTCTCTCCTCACATACTTCCAGAGAGCATTGCACATAGACTTCCTTGTAGGAATCCCCAATGAGAGAACGGACCTTTTCACGTGTGGAGCGGTAAGGAGAGATCGAGGCAACGATCACATTCAGGTTCGCATCAAGCAGGATTTTTCCAATCTCACCAATTCTTCTGCCGACTTCCAATCGATCCTCTTCGCTGAATTGTAAATCCTGATTAATTCCTTTCCTCAATGTATCACCATCCAGAATGTAGCAGTTCTCAATGTGCTTTTTCAGTTCCTCAGCAAGTGTTGATTTACCTGAACCCGATAACCCAGTCAGCCATATCATTTGATTCATTAATTACGTACCTCTTCCTGCTTAATTCTATTGTTAAAAATACCTTGTATAGTTACTCTAGCTTAAAAACAATCTCAGTGCCTGTCCCATCCTTCTTTAAGGGTACACTAAATTCCTTAAACACTAATGTAATACCGGAGATATCATCTGGGAGAGGTGGAGATACTACGTAGTTATAGGCTGCATGTCCTGATGAACTTCCACCATTCGTCATTCGACTATCATACGATTTATCTATATATAACTCAAAGTGGTTAGGTTTATTAGCAAATATTTCAGAGGTAATATCCCAATCCATACTAAGCGTGATAACACTTGCATTACTGTATTGTCGTATAGAGGTCAGTGTATAGAAGAACTCATCTGCCTCAATAGATTGTAGAACAGCAACATGTTTTCTAAAATCAGTTGGCTCGACCATCGGCTTAAAATGTTCTTCATTATATAATGTCCCAAATACCGATTTCAAAAAATCCTCGTAAAGTTCAAACTTTCCCGCCCAATCAGAAATATACTCAAATGGTGGGAATCCTGGATTATTATCTGAGCATTCTTTACGTTGTTTTATCAATGCACAAATCTGCTCATCGATCTCAATAATTTGTTGATCATAATGCTCAGTGGGGCGTATATATGGCATTCGTTTCATCGTAGACCTCCTCATTGCAATTCTTTTCATTCATATGCTCATTAGACTAGCGTTACTTCAACAAACTATTTTATACATTTAAACACGAGAAAAAGTGGGATTCTCATCCTTCTCATATACTCGTCTTCACTATCAAAAAACTGAGGATTTGGTGTACATTCTCTAATATCCTCTATTTTAAATCCTACATTTTTCAGTGACTGAAAATACTCTTCAAAAGTTCTATGGTACTTAACTACACTTTCTCCAATCCAAGGCTCCATTCTCTTACCCATTTCAAAATAATTATCGACGATCCAGTCCGACTTTCTTTCTGAAGTTGTTGCACTTTTCATGGATGATGTTAGAACCGGATGCTGTACACTAAAAATAAACTGACCATTAGGGATAAGCGCACTACGGATACTATCAAAGATTGGTTCTAGGTCTTGTAAATAATGAATAGCTAACCGAGAGATTACCAAATCATATTTCTCTTTTGGGTAATTCCAACTCTCCATAGTAGCATGATGAATCTCACTTTTAGATGTATTTAACAATTCTTTTGCCGCTTTCGCCATATTACTTGAACCTTCCACACCTTCGTAAAAGTTACATCCCTGCTCAAGCAACTCATATCCGAACTTAGCATCCCCGCATCCTAAATCGAGCACCTTTTTCCCAAATACATCGCCCATTAGATCATATATAACCGGCTTTTCAATAATGTTATTTGGGCTATCCGCTCTGTTTCTTCTCAATAAATAGTTATAGAAAAAATCCGCATTGTCATACACCGATGACCCTTTGTAATCCAAAAAAATACCTCCTTGCTGTATAGAGTATACTTTTGGGTAATTTTAGCATTTAAAACAACCTTATACTACCGATAATTTCATTTAGCTCTTAAACCTATCATTAAAAAAACAACCTCAAAGAGTCTCTTTGAGGTGTCCAATTTTTAGTGTTTGATTGGCAACGTATAGTATCCAAAAGCAAGATCAAGTAATGCACTCGCTTCTTGACGAAGTAAAGGCTGTTTCGATCGGAAATCGACAGACCCATCATACTTCACTTTTGTATCAGGATCTACAATGCCTTGTGACACTAATGCTATGATCGAATCAGTGGCCCATGAGTCTGTATCACCTTTAAGCGTAATTTCTGAAGCTTGCTTAGCTTGCTTTAGATTTTGAATCATAACGGCCGCTTCTTGTCTTGTGATGACAGCATTACGATCAATACTAGGAATACCTTTTTTCGTTAATTCTTTATTCCCCTCAATTAAATGAGGAAACCCGTACCATCCATGAGCAAGAATTAGAGCATCCATAAACTCACCTTGTGTCATGGTTCCCTGTGGTTCGAAATGGTTGCCAGATTTAGCACTTATCACATCAAGCGAATACAGGTTGTAGATGTAAGATTTATAAGCGTTGTCCTCAGATACATCAGCAAATGCTGGCTTCGTGTGAACCTTACGAGCGTCTGAAACAAAATCTGGGCTATTAGGATTCGTATAATAAAAGTATTCGATCTGATCTTTATGATCTTTTTTAAAGGCCAATTTGTTACCTAATTCATCTTCGAACAATAACGGATTAATCATTCGTAACGTATGTGTACCGCTAGTTCCAGTTTCCATAATCAGATTGCCATCAGCATAGGTGAAGTTCGATTTCAAGAAATAGAATCTCGTATTTAAATAAGTTCCAGTATATTTAGCAGCATCAGATGCATCCAATGGGAGATACGTTGGTGTCTCTGGAGCTTTCTTTTCAGGAAAATAGTGATCCATCAAGGCTTCATAGATATCTAAACTCATCATCGTGTCATTGTTATAGGACATGTAGAAAGCGGTATTCTCCTCTGGCAATAATACGATTAGGGATTGATGACCAGGCATATTTCCACCTTTGAGAACCACATGATGACCATTCATCAGATCATTACGATACCCTTCAAATCCACCAATCGTTGTCATCGGAAGCAATTCATTCGCAAAAACGGAGTACGTTTGCATCATCTTTGTGGTTTCTTTACTAATGATTTGCTTTCCATTCACATTACCTTGTTGTTGAAAAAGAGTTAAATACTTAGCCATATCTTCACCAGTTGAAAGGATGCTGCCCTGTGGCCCATCAGTAGGAGCATGCCCATATGTTGGATGTGGTTTGCCATCTGGACCATAATGTGTGGCCATTCTATTTAATAGTTCTGGGGTAAAACGTGCACTAGTAGAATTCATTCCTAACGGTTTGAACACATGGTTCTCCATATACTTATAAAACGGGGTACCACTTACGTTCTCAATCGCATAGCCCGTAAGTAAAAAGGCAAAATTATCATAGGTATACGCTTCACCAGGCGTCCGAACGACCGTCGGCATATGCTCCGTCATAAACTTTTTCATGGGGATGTCTTGATCTACATATTCCGGTGCAACAAAGTTAGCTTTATCCGGGTAATCAAAGCCCGTAGTGTATGACAACATACTTCTTAAGGTTAACGGAGTTTCCGTATCATTAGGTACTTTCATTCCTCCAAGATACGCATTGATATCGTGATCAAGATCCATCTTTCCTTGTTCCACTAGCTGCAAAGCTGCTAAAGCAGTAAATGTCTTCGACACGGATGCGATCTGAAAGACGGTATTCTTATCGACAAGAATTTTCTTTTCTTTGTCCGCATATCCGTACCCTTTATTCACGAGCACCTTTCCGTCTTTAACCACTACAAAATTGGATCCGTTCACGTTGTATTCTTTCATTTTTTGAGCAAATATAGGGTCTACGAAAGCTTCGATTTCTTTTCCATTAAAAGATCCTTTCGAACTTGTTGCGTTGTTGGAGACTGGTACTGAACATGCTGTAAATACTGCTGTTGATAATAATAGTGCGATGACGCTGAGCTTGCGTGTCTTTTTCTTCATAATGTATTCTCCTCTAAAATGTTATTTGTGAATGGTTAACCTGTTATGAGTATCACAAAGGGAATGTCATTCCAGCTAGAAACGTTCTGTCACCAATTAGCTTTGTTACATGTCATATGACGTGTCGATTAAACATAAAAAGACACCAACAAGGAGTCAGTGTCTTTCATTTCACCTATTAGATTAGAAGAGATTATAACCATCTCGAAAAACTCTTATGAGACACATTGATCTGATTTCGTTCGGCCCAAGCTTTTAACTGTTTCATCACTTCATCTTCATCTTTTTGTGACAGAAAATTAAAACATAATTTATAAGGAACAAATTTATTCACTTTAGGTCTAATCCCAACTACAGGACTAAAATATCCTTTTATATAAATATCATTAATCCGATCTGCTTCTATTCTTAGATCTTCTATTAATATAGATTCCGGTTGAATCTGAATTTCAACAACCCTTCTGATGGTAAATATTCTGTAGACTAACACGATTTCGACTATCAGACAAAAAATAGCCTGACCATAAAGTAAACAAGAAAGCACTAAATCGTCGCTAGCTGTATAGCGATGGTTCAGGTTATAAATTTGAAATAACTGAATACCCAATAGCACACTGATGCTTATCAGCAGTGGTATTAACGACGGACGCCTTACTCTATAAACCCCTATATGATCCATGTGCCCCTCCTTTTCTCACGTCCATATAGATTACCATATGTTATAAAAAATGGATATTACATCTTGGTGCTTGGAGAAAAAAATACGGGGCGCCCCATCAGCCATTTCAAGGCTCTTGGAAAACCCCTTGTATTGCCAAAGCCCCTTAGAGCCATCTCATAAATCTTTTGGGAGACAGTTTAACTTGATTACGTTCAGCCCATTTGGTTAGTTCTTTCATTCCCCTGTATTCCTGTTCAAGAAAACTAAAACATAATCTATAGGGAGCAAATTTATGATCAACAGGTTTAATCCCTATTACCGGCTTGAAATAGCCCTTTACATAAATATTCTCAATTCGCTTTGCTTCAATTTCTTTATTTCCAACTATTATCGAGTCCGGAAGAATCTTGATTTCAATAAACCTTCTAATCGTAATGATCCTATAGAGCAATACGATTACAACTATCAGACAAAAGATTACCCAAAAATATCCGATATACGAAAGTACTTTACCGTTCGAATTTTTTATGACGCTTGTCAATAGTAAGCCACTTGAAATAATCATTGATAGCAGAAGTGACATTAAAGAAGGACGACTCACCTCATAAACTCCTGTATTATCCATGTGCCCCTCCTTTTCTCACGTCCATATAGATTACCATATGTTATAAAAAATGGATATCGTACTTCTTTTCACTTTACAGGTATCTTAATCTCTTTATTGTATGCCTTTAAGTAGTGCATTCCTTCTATAAGAAGTGATTCAGGCTCCGTTTGTGTATCAAATAATAAAGTTCGTTCTTTCATTAGTTTACCGTCCGCTTGCTTGATCTCTTTTTGATTGATTGTTGTTTTTAAAGGCGTACTCTCGTTGTTCGTTTCTATAGATACTCCGTCCAGCATTACATCCTCATCAGAAGCAATCGTTATTTCAATGCCTTGAGAGGTTTTGGATACATCCTTTAACCATAGTTCTTTATCACCCAGCTTTAATGGCTTGTCACTTATGGAAGTCTGGAGGACATACTTTTCGTCCAGCTTCTGATATCCAGCAAAATCTTTAACGATTATCTGCATGGAATGCAGCTCTTTCGGCAACGTATCGAAGCGAATATCAAAGTTTCTTCCACCTAAAGATGATTGACTGCCACTCCCCAAGATCTCTACAGGCGCTCCATTCACAATTAATTGTATCCCATGTAATGCTAAATTCACCCGATCAAAATTCTCGACATCCAGCTTCCCTTTAATTACAGTCATCGTTGGTGTAGCTGTTATCGATTTAAACGTAATCGTACCTTTGTCCACTTTAACCTTCTTGTTGATCGATTGTTTAATCTGAGCTTGCATGGCTTCGTTCGGGTTATAAGGAAACGTAACAGTCCCTTCGCTCATCTGACCGTTCACTTCTAGCTGCTGCCAAAAGTGTAGTGTTAATTTTTTCGAAAATGGATTTACGCTGTCAAACGACATCGTTCCTTTAATCTCCGTATGTTCTTCATTGATTAATGAGGTCCCACTTACTACGTTAGAATCAGTTAAAAAACCACTTATCTTAGAAGGTCTAAAAGCGTCAACTGACATATCCTCTAATCCATTTGGGTTAGTTAACGTGTAATACATAATGAATTGATTGGCGTCCGCCATAATTCCGTTAATGGTAAGCTCCGTCCCATCTACTAACATTGTCTTTTTGTTGATGTTTTGTCCCATCCCTTTTTCATTTAGCTGTTGTAACGTTGTGCCTTGAAGCAATTCATCAAAACCAAAAAGCTGCTTCCCATAATAAGCAAAAGCATTGTAGTTCTGTCCAGAAATCACTGTCACTAATACAACAACCGCCGCGACCTTCCAAATCGGCGCTATTCTTTTCGTTCTTTTTGCGGGAGCCGAATTCAATGCCTTTCTTAATCTCATTTCTAATTCTTCAGGTGCGGTAATGGACGCTATGCGCGTCTTCTCATCAGCTAATCGTTGCTCGATGTTATTCATTAACATCACCTCCGAAATGATTTCTGAGCGTTTGTATTCCATGGTAAATTCTTGATTTAACAGTTCCTATCGAGACCTTTGTAAGGTCAGCTATCGTTTGATAATCGAGATCATGAAAATACTTTAATTGAATCGCTTCTCTTTGATGCTCATTTACTTGTAGCAACAAGGTCTCAATATCCATTTGCTGCTCACTTCTGCGAAATGGATCACTACTCACAGCTTGGTCTAAATCCCTATCGTCAACGGTACTCCAATCCTCTAAAAGCACCTGTTTCCCGCGCTTATGAAGTAGTTGTTTACACACATTCACCAAAATCGTCTTACTCCAGCTATAAAAAGCTTCTTCTTTCTTTAGTTGATCGATCTTTTCGTACAGTGTGACGATCATTTCTTCCATGGCATCCATGGCATCATGTGTATTCCTCATATAGCTGAACGCTAGCCTATAATAAACGTCTTTTTCAGACATTATTAAGTGGAGCAACGCTTCTTTATTCCCCTTTTTGGCTTTTTTCACCCAACGTGCAACATCCATACCTTCACCTCTCTCCTTTATAAGAGTTAGGAGTACCTTAAAAAGTTCATTTCGCATAAAAATAATTTTTATATAATATGTACGGTTTCATTCACCCAAATGTAATATTAAGGAAAATAAGTCTCTCACATACCCCAATCTAGTTGATTTTAAACACTTCAATGTAATAGAATGAACTAATCTAAAAGAAAAGGATGGGCATAAGAGATGCCGTTTAAAGAACCTCGTACACTTAGTAAAAGATCTCTATTATTTTTCTCTCTCATTATGCTGGTTAAAAGTTATTTTGCTTGGTATTTTTTATTCGAAGATGGGCCTACTTGGACCACATGGCTTAAAGAAATCCCTTTTGTGCTTCTAGTCTTTTGCTTGATTGAATGGTTCGCAACAAAACGGAAAATTGCCATTTACATGCTGGTCAATGTGTTGATCACTACACTATTTTTCTCACTCATTGTATATCATAATCATTTTGGCATCATTGCTACTTCGCAAGTATTAGATCAAGTCAAACAAGTTGGAGCTGTTAAGAAAAGTATTTTTTCGGTTCTGCGTCCGCAATATATGCTTATTTTCGTGGATATCATTGTCATTAGCTTGGTCATGTTTAGAAAACAAAAGGCACTTGATTGGAAAAAAGCCATGTCGCGTAAAAGTAATCGGAAAGCGGTTGCGATCTTATTCTGTATTTCCATCATCATTTGCGCAATGAATATTTTCCCTAACCGGGCCAGTATGAACGAAACTGTAAAAGCAGAGCAGATGGGCATTCTCAATTATGAAGCTTACTCTCTGTTAGCCAATCAAGAGGAAGAACAAATCGACGTCTCTAAGATTACACAAGCAGCAATTGACGAAACTAAAGGAATTCAAGCTTCCACTGATCCAGTTTTATTTGGAGCCGCCAAAGGAAAGAACCTGATCATTCTGCAGATGGAATCTTTCCAGAACTTCTTAATCAATCTTAAGATTGACGGGGTAGAAATCACACCGAATATGAACAAGCTTGCGGCTAGCAGCTACTACTTTCCACGTTTCTACCAGCAGGTAGGACAAGGAAATACTTCTGACGCCGAATTCATTGTAAATACTTCTTTCTATGTTCCACCTGATGGTCCAGCCACTCAAATGTATGCACCAAAAGAACTTCCAAGCTTGCCTAAGTTACTTCAAGCGCAAGGTTATGATACGGCAACCTTTCATACGAATGAAGTCGATTTTTGGAACCGTGGAGAGCTTTATAGTGCCTTAGGATTTAATCGATATTACGATAAGGAATACTATGGTGAAGAGGACACGGTATTTTACGGAGCATCTGATGAAGTATTGTATGAGAAAACTGCTGCAGAGCTAGCAAGGATGGATCAGAATGATCAGCCTTTCTACTCTCATGTCATCTCAATGTCAGCGCATAATCCATTCTCAATCCCTGAGGATAAATACAAAATGACCCTACCAGAACGGTTCGAAGGAACGTTAGTCGGAGATTATATTCGTGCTCAGAATTATGCTGACTATGCGCTTGGACTTTTTATTGACGAACTCAAACAAAATGGGGTTTGGGATAACAGCTTGATTGCATTGTACGGAGATCACCGCGGACTTCCTATCTTCTCTTTGAAAGAGGATGATCACGTCCTACTACAGGAGATCCTGGGTCATGAATATACAGAACGCGAATTAATTAATATTCCATTTATCCTATCTGCGACAGGAATTACAACGCCAAGTGTAAAAGAACAGCTAGGCGGACAAGTGGATATTTTGCCTACTGTATCTAATTTATTGGGTGTATCTCTAGCGGATCATATTCATTTTGGTCAAGATTTACTAAATCAATCGACTTACAACCTACTACCTCAGCGATATTATTTGCCAACAGGCTCTTTCGTAAATAATGAAGAGCTCTTCCTATCTGGCAGTGGCTTCGAGGACGGTCAGCATTATACCTTATCTGGGGATGGTAACCACACGCAACAAACTACAGAGGATGAGTTCGAACGTGCTTTAAAGCTTCTCCATCTGTCAGATAGTTATGTGACACAGTTACCGGATAGAGTAATTGAGGAAAAATAAGCTTATTTATACCAAAAACACTGCACTCACCAAATTGGCGAATGCAGTGTTTTTCTATAACCGTTTATTTATTCTTTTACAACCAGTTTAAGAGGTGCGGCTATCAGTTGTTCAACCGTCTTGCCATCTAACACATCTTTCGCTGCTTGAATCGCTAACTGTCCAATTAATGCAGGCTGTTGAGCAACAGTACCTGTCAGTTTACCCGCCTCTATGGATTTGAGTGCATCTTCATTACCATCAAAACCAATGACAGGGATATTCTTACCTGAACTTTGAATCGCTTCAATAGCTCCCAGAGCCATTTCATCATTATGAGCGAAGACCGCTTGTACATCTGGGTTTCCTTGGAGCAGGTTCTCCATAACAGTCAACCCTTTCGTACGGTCAAAGTCTGCGGTTTGCTTCGCAATCACATCAAGCTCAGTGTCGGCGATTTCATGGAATCCTTTCCCACGTTCACGAGTGGCTGAAGCTCCTGGTGATCCCTCAAGCTCAATAACCTTTGCACCTTTTCCAAGCTGCTCAACAATATATTCTGCCGCCATTGATCCACCTTTTACATTATCAGAGGCAACAAGGGCTTTTATATCTCCCTTATCTGCAGAACGGTCCAACGTAATGACTGGAATACTTAAACTGTTCGCCGTTTGAACAACCGTCGAGATCGCTGAAGAGTCAACTGGATTGATTAACAGCGCATTTACACCTTTTTGCATTAAATCTTCAACGTCATTACTTTGCTTGGCCGAATCATTCTGCGCATCGATAACGAGAACTTCCATGCCTAACTTCTTAGCTTCTGCCAAAACTCCATCTTTAACGGATACAAAGAACGGATTATTCAGGGTAGATATGGATAATCCAATCTTCATATTCCCCGGACCCCCACCGCTGCTAGGCTTAGCCCACTCTGGAGGCTCTAAGGAACAACCCGTCATAAGAATCAATAGTAAGGAAGTAAAAATTAATGTGAGCTTTTTCATGTCGAATCCCCCTTATACGGCTTTCTTACGGTCTATGAGCACAGCAATCGCAATAACGATCCCTTTAACTACCATTTGGTAAAATGATGATACGCCGAGCAAGTTCAAGCCATTGTTCAGAATCCCGATAATAAGGGCACCAATCAATGTACCAACAATACGTCCACGACCACCCGTTAAGCTCGTCCCCCCTAATACTACAGCCGCAATCGCATCTAACTCATAGGATGTTCCTGCTGTTGGTTGTGCTGAGTTCAATCTAGAGGTCAAGATAGCCCCTGCCAATGCGGATAACATACCGGTTAAGGAATAGATCATTATTTTGATGCGGTCTACTTTAATCCCTGAAATAATGGATGCTTTCTCATTCCCCCCAATGGCATACGTTTTACGGCCAAATGGCGTTTTATGAAGTACAATCCACAGGACAGCGAATACGATAATCATCGTGATAGCAGGTACAGGTATTCCTAGTAAATATCCACGGCCAAACAATTGAAACGTCATGCTGTCACCTAGACCAGTGATCGGATTACCGTCTGTGTATACAAGCGTTAGCCCGCGGAAAATAGTCATGGTCGCCAGCGTAGCGATAAAGGGTGCCATTCTGCCTTTCGTAATCATTAGACCGTTGACCATCCCCATCAGTCCACCCGCTAAACAGCCCACAATAATAGCTAAGATCGGATCCCAGCCTGACAACATCAAGTTGGCTGTGAAAGCACTGGATAAGGCTAGAATAGAACCTACTGATAAATCAATGCCACCCGTTAGAATAACAAAGGTCATCCCAAAAGCGATAAGCGCATTAATTGCGACTTGTCTAAGCAAGTTCAGTATATTAAGAGGTTCCATAAAGCTTGGGTTCAACACGGTTACGATAATTATTAGAATGATTAGCCCTAGTAATGGCCCTAATTTCTGTGTGATTTGCCCGATTTGGAAACCTTTCTTTACACTCTCATCTTTGATAGTAGTCATTACTATTGCCCCCCTGTAGCTAACGTCATGATTTTTTCTTGCGTAGCTTCTTGTTGTGTAAGTTCTCCACTGATTTCCCCTTCATGAACAACTACGATGCGGTCACTCATCCCTAGGACTTCAGGGAGTTCTGAGGATACCATAATAATGGCGACGCCACGTTCGGTTAATTCGTTCATTAACTGATAGATCTCCCGTTTTGCCCCTACGTCGACACCGCGTGTAGGTTCATCGAGGATAAGAACACTGAGGCCAATACCAATCCATTTGGCGATAACTACTTTTTGTTGATTACCTCCAGATAAATTTCGCACCAAAGTCGATGAGGACTGCGTTTTGATGTGTAGCCGCTTAATGAGCATGTCCACAAATTCTTGTTCTTTCTTATCAATGATTACGCCCTTGGGGGCAAAGCTATATAAATTCGTCAGCACCATATTATCTCGAATCGAGAAATCAAGGACTAACCCCTCATCTTTGCGGTCCTCTGTAACGAAGCCGATTCCAGCCTGCATAGCATCATTGGGATTTCGAATGGTAACCTTCTGTCCCTTCACCCAGATTTCACCCTGATCTAGTGATTCCAATCCGAATAAGGTTCTCATCATTTCTGTACGTCCTGATCCCATTAATCCGGAGAATCCTATGATTTCACCAGCTCGTACTGAGAAATTAGCATTTTTAAATTGGCCTTTCTTTGAAGCATTCTTAACTTCAAGAACAACTCCTCCAGGTTTAGAAGTTCGCTCAGGGAACCGATCTGTTAATTCACGACCTACCATCTTCCGAACTACATCGTCAAAATTAGTCTCAGGAATGGGCTTCGTGTCTACGGTTTTCCCGTCCCGCATAACGGTGATTCGATCACATATCGTAAAAATCTCTTCCATCCGGTGCGAAATATAGACGATAGAGACGCCTTCTTTCTTCAGTGAGGCAATGACTTCGAATAGTTTCTGTATTTCTCTCTCGGTTAATGCAGCGGTGGGCTCGTCCATGACAATAACTTTTGCATGTGTCATAAGCGCTTTAGCTATCTCAATCATTTGTTTTTCACCTACCGAACATTCCCCCGCCTCTTGGTTCAAAGGAATGGTCACAGAGAGCTTAGCAAACTGTTCATTTGCTAACGCTTTCATCTCTTTCCTATTTAACAGGCCGAATTTGGATGTTCGTTCCTTGCCAATAAACAGATTATCCAGAACCGTCATATCCGGCCACACATTTAGCTCCTGATGGATAAATGCAATTCCATATTGTTCTGCCTCTTTGGGATTCGTAAAGTATTTCTCCTGATCATCTATACGAATCGTTCCTTGGTCACGTTGGTGCAGACCAATCAGAATATTCATGAGTGTAGACTTACCTGCGCCATTCTCACCCATCAGGGCATGGACTTCACCGTCCTTGAGTTCAAAATCCACACCGGTCAATACTCGGTTAGCGCCAAAAGACTTATGAATATCTTTCATCGTAATGTGCATACACTTCGAACCCCCTTCTTATCCAAAATAGACCCCGGCTTGCAGAATGCAGTTTGCATACGGCTTAGCTTCACCCGTGCGTATAATAACCTTAGCTTGCTGGGTTAGTTGTTTAAATTGCTCATGTGAATACGCTTCTATGGGTATTTCCTTAAACTTATTATTTAAGTATTGAGAAGTAGCTTTATTGTCCGTAGCTAATTCTTCTGCCACAATTACCTTTTCGATGACCATATCCTCTGAAATGATATCAACGATATCTTGGAAACTAGGAACCCCTAGTTTAATCGCGAGATCAATCTTCGGAACACCAGGTGGAACTGGAAGCCCAACGTCTGCGATGACAATTGTATCGGTGTGACCTAAATCCGTAAGCACTTTGGAAATATGGCTGTTTAATATCCCGTGTTTCTTCATAGCTACATATTCGCCTCCACCTCTGCTCTTGTTGGCATACCACCTTGAGCACCAAATTTAGTAACGGATAAAGATGCCGCTCGATTGGCAAACTTTACACTATCCAGAATGGAGCTGCCTTCAGCTAACGCAACTGCAAATGCCGCATTAAAAGTATCTCCAGCTCCAGTCGTATCTATAGCATTCACTTTGTAAGTAGGAACCAGAACTTCTTGTTCACCATCATAAAATCGCACGCCATTGCTTCCCTCTGTGATAAACAGCTTGTTGGGATATTTCCGTAAGGCATCAGCAGTACTCATCTTAGGGAATAAAATTGTACATTCATGTTCGTTAGGTGTTAGATAAGCAGCCTTTTCTATAATCGTGTCACTGATAGGACGAGCAGGTGCCGGATTAAGCAGCATAGGTACATTAAATTTATGGCAAAGCTCACTTACATAAGATACTGTTTCTTCAGGTATTTCTTGTTGGATTAGCACCATATCAGAGCCTTTAATAACATCAAGCGCTCGCTCAACTAAAGCAGGAGTAACGAAATCATTTGCTCCCTTTACAACGATAATGCTATTATCACCTTCTGCTAAAATGATGTGGGCTGTCCCGCTTTCGGTATGTGTAACCGGTTCCACATTTGTGATAAGAACCCGATTTCTCTTTAGATTATCCATGATCTCCTTACCATAGAAATCTTCACCTACACAACCAACCATCGTAACTTCGGCCCCTAGACGCGAAGCTGCCACAGCCTGATTCGCCCCCTTACCTCCTGGAACGGTAGCGAAGCTCTCACCTAGAACGGTCTCCCCTGCATGAGGCCGCTTGGATGAAGTCACCACCAAATCCATTGAACAGCTTCCAATGACACAAATCTTAGCCATGTTCATCAACCTTTCTTATGTCGTCATCTATGCTTTACTTCTTGTTGTTTCCCGCTCCACAAAGCTGACGGGTAATTGAATGATTTTATCTTCTACCTTATCTTGCTCAATTAACTTAATAAGTAAACCCGCCGCTTCTCGGCCCATGTCATGTGCTGGCTGACGAATAGTGGATAACGAAGGTGACAAAAGACTGCTAAGCGGGATATCATCAAATCCAATAATTTGGAGATCCTGTGGCACTCTTTTACCTAAGCGATGTGCTTCATGAATCACTGCCGTCGCTACGATGTCATTACTGGCAATTACACCGTCTGTATCTATATATTTATCAAATAACTCTACAGCCCATTGTTCTGCTTCTGTGTGGGAGAACGATGATGTCTGGATCACATGATAAGTGATTCCCATCTCATCAAGCACTTCTATCGCACCTTGAAATCGATCCTGCGCCGGTTTAATATGTGCCGGTCCTTGCATCACTGTAATCTTAGTGCTTCCCCGTGCAATGATTTCTTGAGCAGCAAGGCGTCCGCCCTTTCTGCCATCTGCGTATACGGAGGGACTGTCATTAGAAGTACGGTCAAGAAATACAACCGGGATTTTCAAGTTAGAGTAGATATCTTTTTCAGGAAAATTAGTGGATGAGATCATGCCAATGACATTATTTTGGATAAAGGTTTGAATATAATCCAATTCCTTTTCTTCGTTCTCATCGCTATTCCCAAAGATAATGCGATAACCATGCTCCTGCATCCGATCTTCTATCCCACGTGCTAATTGCGGGAAGAATGGGTTCGTAATGTCAGGTAATAGAAGTCCGATTAATTTGGATTTCCGTTTGTACAAAGATCTTGCAACCTCATTAGGGGTATAATTCATTTCTTTGATCGCTGCTTCAACCTTTTTTCGAGTATCGATATTAACATAACCAGATTCATTTATAACTCTTGAAACGGTTGCTACCGACACCCCAGCTATTTTTGCAACATCTTTAATCGTCATCATTCATTTCATCCCCCAATGTGTAACCGGTTACATGTATTACATAAATTAGAGTATCATAAAACCGTTTTCATTACAAATATTTTTCTGTTCCAATATATAACAAAAGATATCGACAAGACATCGATATCCTTAAAAAAGCTAATAAACCAGCTCACAATCATGGTGTTCCCATACATCAAATAAATTACCATCCAAATCTTCAAAGACAAAAAACTTCCCATATTCTCCTTCATCGCTAATGTTTCCGGCTTTCACATCTTCTGAAACTAAATACTGATGAAGGGTTGAGATATCATTTGTAAAGAAAGTGATCACCCATCTTTTTTTATCCCTTACCTCGAATACAGCTCTCGAATCATGATCACTTTGAGTTAAACATAGGATCGGTCTATTATCCCTAAATAAGCTTAAGTTGCCTTCTCTCCGATCTCTTATATTAAAGCCAAAATGTTTCACAAACCAAGCTGCAGACTTCTCTAAATCTTCTACAGGAATCACATTATAAGCAATCCCTAGGATTCTTCCTACTTCCATTGAATCCCCCCCCAAGTTGCTGATCCCACTAGTGTTGATCCGATTTAATGACTTCAATCTGCAAATCGATTTAATAGTTTTATAGTATTGAAATGCATCCCTTCATGGTAAAGCGTGAAATTTATGAATTCTCCGATAGTATTTAATGTTAATCCACTACCGGTTGTAAGAGGGGTCACTTGCTCACTTAAGCGATTGTTCATAGCTTCCCTGATACGTTTGGGTTGCTCCGAAAGCATCTCGATTAACACTTCAAGTGTTGGTGGCTTCTCGCTCCACTCTGCAGGTTTTGTCCCTTTCGCAAATAATCGTTCAAAGCTTTCCGGCAATTGCATAAGCTCCCTAGCGGAATGAAAAGCAAACTTCTCTTGCACCAAATAAATATGTCCCAAGTTCCATCTGATGTTGTTATTGAAACCTTCTGGAATGATATCTAGCGTTTCCTCGGAAAGCTCTTCAACTGCACGAACAGTAACACTACGCACAAATTCAATTTGTTTGAACACGATTGTATCCATCATAACCCCTCCCCATTTTTCATCCATAGTTTACCATAAGATTATCTTCAATTTCCTAAAAATGATTATATATTTATTGATATTTGCTTCATGACGAGCTTAATAAATGACTGAATATAACTCACCTTAAGCTCCTTCTTTCTGTAGCCCATCCATATCGAATGATTAGAGACTACATTTTCCACATCAACCTTGGCTAACGTCCCCTGTTCAAGATAAGGCTTAGCTAACAAAGCGGATACAAAACTAACCCCATACCCGGCAATCACAGCTTGAATAACCTCATTCACTCCATTAAATTGAAGCTCAACTCTTGGCTGTTGTACCTTTTTTTCTTCACATATTCGAACAAGTCTCTCTCTAGCTGCACTGCCTTCCTCTCTCATAATAAATGCTTCAGACATCACTTCTTCAAAGCTAACCTGCTGCTTAGCAAAAGGGTGCTTAGAAGCGACCACGAACACATACTCGTCCTTGTATAACTCCCGATATTCAAATATGTCTGTATGATGCGAAGGGAACTCCATATCACTGTAAATCGCCACGTCCGCTTCAAAGCTTTTTAATTGTTCCATCACTTCCTGAGAATTAGTAGTAGTGATTTGAATTTTTACTTCCGGAAAAGATTGTTTGAATAATGACGCCCACCTCGGAATGAGGATACTTGTAGCCAGATAATTACCTGCGATCCGAATTTGACCCTCAGGAAATTTGTGATGATTCTCAATGATCTGCTGTACTTGTTCACCCATGGCAAATAACTTCTCAAGGGGATCGATCAGTCTTTTTCCAATCGGTGTAAGTACCATCCTCTTTCCTTTGACCTCTAATAATAAAATTTGATTCTCCCGTTCAAACTTACGGATCTGCGCAGATATAGCGGGTTGACTGATATGTAAACGTTCAGAAGCTTTGGTCACACTGCCTGTTATCGCCACGTAGTAAAACAATTTTAATACATGAAAGTTCATCGTGATATCTTCCTAACCATATAAAATAAAATCATTATTCAAGAAGCTTCGTTTCTTACTATAACCATACATTATGGATCCTAACTATTATATATTGTTTATTTATATTTTTTTATCCTATACTTACAACTATTCATAAGGGAGGTTTCGTTAATGAAGGAGACAGTATTATTCTTAACCCGGCATGGACAAACCGAATGGAATTTGCAACAACGGATGCAGGGGCATCAAAATTCGGCACTTACAGCGTTAGGTGAGCAGCAGGCTGAATGGTTGAGAGATCGTTTGGAAGGCGAAAATTTAAGTGCAATTTATTCTAGTACTAGCCCAAGAGCATTGCATACTGCGCAGATTTTACGGGGAAAGCGGAGTTTATCCATTCAACAGGATGCTTCTTTAATGGAAATTAACATGGGCATTTGGGAAGGAATGAACACGGATCAGATTGAACAAGATTATCCTTTACAATACTCTCATTTTTTCACCAGACCTGATCTATATCTCCCTCTAGCTTCAGGTGAAACCTACAGTCAGCTTGAACAAAGAGTAACGCCGACTATAGAGCGTATCATTAACGATAACGAAGGACTTGAGGTGCTTATTGTCACTCATCGGATAACGTTAAAAGTTATAATGGCTCATTTTCTCAATAAATCATTGCAAGAGTTAGGGGAAATGCCGGATATTCTCTCCACAGCCTTATGTAAAGTAACGCTAACTGACCATCATACTACCATTGATCTCTACGGCGATACTTCACATTATCTTTGAAAAAAAGCCCCACGAAACGTTCACAGTATTAGGTAACTGCAAAAAAAGGTAACTCCGATATAAACGGAACTACCATTTTAGAGTTCAAAATTACATCTCTACGCTTTTGATTACAAAGCTACGGACCTTCATCCATTTTCCTGAAATGAATTCGTCAATCGTTTTCGTCTTCGGTCTAACACAAAAACGATGCTTGCTTCCTTTATCAAATCCCACCGCTTCAAAAATCAAAGCGTCACCTATTTGCTCCTTAAAGAACACTTGCTTCAATCCCAATCTATTTAACATTTCAAGCTTTACACTCTCAATATACGTACGTGAATATTCCTTAGACATATGTGTTCCTCCTAGTAGTGGTAGTAATATTATAAGATCAATATTAAGAAAATCAACCAAAGATCACATAATCATTATCCACAACCGTCTAAACCGGGATACATCTCATCACCTCAATAAGAAAAAACCAACCCATAGTCTATGGGTTGGCTTCTACGTATGAGATGATTACAAAATTATTTAACTTCTGTTGTTCCAGTCACTTTTCCGTCAATCTTTGCAGATGCTTTCAGATCCTCGCTTGTGAAGTATAGGTTACCGTCAATTGTTGCGGTTTCAGGCAGAGTAAAACCTTTCGCTTCTACATAAACATCGCCTTTAATCGTTCCGCCTTCAACTTTCAAATTTTCACTTTGTACAGTAAACTTAGGTACGGTAAGTGTATAACTTGCAGTGATCTTATGATCAGCGTCTTGTGAGTAAAGGGCAATCTTACGATAGATGTCGCCATCAGCGGCTCCTTTATCATGGAATTCTCCAGCTACAACAACCTCTTCAGGAATCGTTACATCATTTAGAATAGCTACAATCCAGTTTCCATCTTTGCTTACAGCTTTAGTAAATGCATCTGCTTGATTCACAATCGAGGCAGTAGTGACTGCATCTGTCTGCTCAGCAGCCGGAGCTGAAGTTGCCGCCGAGTTAGTTGCTTTATCCTCGTTTGCTCCACAACCAGCCAATACCGCTACCGAAACCCCGGCCACCAAAATCATTTTAAATAGTTTCATTTCGATTCCCCCTAATTTTGATTATAAATTAATTATATATTAAAATTCTTAATAATTAAGTGAATGGTTTCACAAATTTGTGTCAGTATATAAAGCGATTTCATTGTTCTGTCTCGTCTGGATTAAAATTTGTTTTCATGAGAACACCTCTTCTCGCTGACTTATTTAGGTTCTTAAATCTATTTACCCAAAATATAAAAAACATCACAAGGAAGAGTATGTTCATAGAAAAGTTAACAGTTTATCAACTAGTTAAATGAAATAAAAAAAGCTAGAGCACACACAGCGCTCCGCTCTAGCTTGGTAGCTCCACCTTAAATACGTTGTCTTAAATCTCGTCACTGCAAAATTTCAATCTCAGCAAATTGAGACAGATCATTCAGAAACTCAGGATAAGAAACAGCGATACAACCACAATTCCGAATAATAGAAGGCTTTTCCATACTACTAGCTAGAACGGCGGCAGTCATAGCAATTCGGTGATCACCATAACTATCCACGACTGCAGGCGAAGGACTACGACCACCAAAGATAATAAGTTCATCTTCATTATAAGAAGTCTCGAGTCCAAACGCCGCTAATAGCTTGGCAGTTGTCTCCAATCGGTTTGTATCCTTATCCTTCAGTTCCCTACAGTTCCTAATGACGGTAGTCCCCTCAGCGAATGCTGATACTACAGCTAACAATGGAACCTCATCGATCAGACTCTGTACTTTTTCGTTGCCTTCCACATGTACGGGAGTTAGCGTTTTTCCTGTAGTGCAGTAGAGATCCGCTATTGGCTCACCGGATATTAGCTGCCTTTCCCGATGTAGCTTCAGATCCACCCCCATCTCTCGTAGCACGCTGACGAATCCAAACCTAGTTGGATTCACACCTACATCTCTGATCCAAAGTTCCTTTTTACGATCCATACTACGAATCGTAAAAGCTGCTAGCAAAAATGCAGCGGAAGACAAATCGCCTGGAACAATCACATCTTTGGCTGCAAAGTTATAACCACCTCGGATAGAGGTAACGTTATTCTGGATTTCAATATCAATTCCAAAATATTTCATCAATCGTTCCGTGTGATCGCGACTCTGGCACATTTGTCGATAGCTACTTGTTCCATCTGCATAGAGACCCGCAAATAGAAAGGCTGATTTCTCCTGTGCGCTAGCTACTGTTGCCTCGATATTGATAGGGCTCAATGGGAACCTACCGTTAATCACAAGCGGAAGGTAGCCTTCGCTTTCGAGATAGGTGATCGACGCTCCCATTTCTATCAGCGGTTGTGCCACCCAATCCATAGGCCTAGTAGATAGAAGTCGATTGCCGGCTAGCTCGACTGCAAATGGATGACCTGCCAGAACAGACATGATAAGTCTCGCAGATGTAGCAGTATTCCCGATTTCAAGTCTGGCATCAGGAATTCTTAATGATTGTAGCCCCAATCCATAGACAGTTAATGCATTACCATTCCATGCAAACGTTACACCTAATTGGCGCAAAATAGCGATACAACTCTCAATGTCACGAGATCGCAGTACATTATGAATAACTCCCTTCCCTTCCGCAATGGCGTTCATCATAATTGCCCTCTGAGAAATAGATTTATCCCCAGGAACCGATGCATATTTGAATGAATGCTCGTCCAACTTCGCGCTTACCCTCAAGTCAAATTTTGTTGGCAGTTCGGTTTTGTTCCGTACCAATTCCATTCCTAATCACCTCGTCATCCGAGAGTATTTGCGAATATTTCATATCTCTTCCAGGAGCAAGCGGGATTTTTCGGTCACCTTGCGCAGCGTAGCTACGGTAACGCTGGCGCTTACGCTCTAAGCCAAGGTTGTTATCGAATGTGTAATCAACCAGCTCGATCGCATTCCTGCGCCTCGCTAGTTCAATCAGCCTTGCCCCCATCGCAGTTCTTACCATCACCGTAGAGTAGGCTTTTACTGACACTCCAGTTTTGCTGGAATCAAAAATATTCGGGTCCCCATCTGAAATGGAAATATCAGCTATTCCAGACCACCAATCGGGGCAGGATAAGCAGCGGAATGTCTTGAATTTCTTGAACTCTTCTACCAACCTGTAAAACGGCAGCGAATGTTCTTTGCCATCCCGTGTTCTGACCACAAACTGTCCCGGATATTCTCCTTCTCGGTAGCGCATAAAGAGAACGTCCTCTAGCTGAACTCCCAGAATTTCAGCAATCAGATGTTCGGTTCCAGCCAAAGATGTATTCGAAGCGCAACCCAGTTCAATCGTAAAGGCTACCTTACTAGCCAGGAAAGAGGTAGGTGTGTCCTTTGGTAAGTTGAGTAATTTATTAATGCCTTGAATTTGACAGGGAACACCGATAATTCCAATTCGCTCATACCGGGAATCATTCAACAAGTGAAGATTGGGGGTGATGCAATAACTCGTTTGCGCACATTCGATAATTTTATCCACTGAATCTGCAATAAACGCCTTCGGAACCCAAGGCTTTTCTTCATCTCTACCTACAACGATAACCGCATCCGCGACTTTCTCTTCCAGGGCCGTGATAGCCAAAATAGTGCCCGCTCCCCCTGCTGCTGCTCTTCCGAGAATATCCGGATCTGCTGCCGATAACTGATGAGTAGAAATATATACACCTGTCCAGCGTTCCGACTCGGAGCGGTTACGACCAAAGATTCGGAGCTCAGATTCCATAACGCCGGTATCATAACCCGGACAGACCTCGGTACAAAGCGTACAGCTTCCGCAGCTATCCATGGCTAGCTCCTCGATACCTTGAAATATAGGCAGAGGAACCGAGTCACTACTCATCGATAGAAGACCCTTAGGACATACGGCGGCACATAAACCACAGGATGTGCAGAGATTATGATCAAGAATCTCTTCCTTCAAGGTGTTAAAAGACGTCATAACGGTGCCCTCTTTTCTATAGAGTTTGGAAAATTCGACCTTAAAGTTCCTCACTGAATCCATTGTCTTGGAAATATCCCCGTCACAGTTTAACGCCGCTGAGCTTGGAATAGACTTCCTTTGTCCGCAAAGCTATGCTTCTCCAGTCATAGTGCAACTCAGTTTCCGTTCTGCCGGCTTCAGCAATACGGCTGGCCAGGGAATAATCTTGAAGAATCCGCAGGATATTTTCGGCAAGTATATATGAGTCCCCTGGCACGCTAGTCAGCCCAGTTCGTCCATCCTCTACAATCTCCGCTAAACCTCCAACGTCAGAAACAACTATAGGTGTTCCACTCCCCATCGCTTCAATTGCCACAATACCAAAAGGCTCATATAAACTCGGAAACACACACAAGTCCGCAATTTCAAGCAAGAAATTCTTCTCCTGATTCTTGATGAATCCAGTAAAGAGCACCTGGGAGTTAATATCGGAAGCTATACTTTCCAGCTCGGATAACATTGGACCACGCCCAGCAATGATAAATTTACAATCTGGAATCACTAAGAGGACCTCTCGGGCACTTTCTAAGAGCACCTGAACCCCCTTTTCTTTCACTAATCTTCCAATAAACAGCACAATCCTTTCTTCTGCCTGTGCATAAAGTTCTCTTTGAAAAGTGTGAGGCTCCTTAAGTTGCAGCGAGCTAAGGTCAATGCCATTAGGAATCACTTCCATTTTCTGTTCATCAATCGCATGCACATTGCAAACCTCGTGCTTCATATAGGAACTGCAAACAATAACCTTGTCTGAAAGAGATACGAGTTCATTCTCAATAGAATGGATACCCTGCTGCTGTGGCGTGAATAACCCTTGATTCCTACCATATTCCGTGGCATGAATCGTCGTAACTAATGGTAGGTTAAGCTGATGTCGTAAAAGAATAGCTGCATACCCTACCAGCCAATCATGCGCATGAATGAAGTCAAATCTGACATTACCAAGAAGCTGGGTCTTCACATAATCCACAATCGCCAGATTAAATTGGAGGACCCAATCTTCAAAATCAGTCAGGTTCTCGTACGAATTCACCCGATGTATGAACACACCTTTTTCCGTCTCGAAAATAGGACTTTGGGGCGCGGAATTGGTCACTACATGAATCTCTGTCCACTCATCCTTCAAGTGCCTGGACAATTCATAAACATGTGGTGCGATCCCTCCAATAATCAGAGGGGGATATTCCCATGACAAAATTAAGACGGACACGGGTTTTGGCATACATGCTTCCTCCCAATCTCTCAGTTTTTAGATAGAGAATAACCCGTAAAATATTCCCACCATGTGTTCTGTTCCAACAACGGAGGAGAGGCATGATCTCTTTGAAAGGAGAGCCAATCCGAATAATGCGTTTCACCATCCTCCAGAACATGCAAAACTTTAGATCTCGAAATGGATACAAACGTTTGCGCTTTTTTAATAATCCCTAAATCGGCATAAAAATAACGGTTTTCCACACGGGGGAGTCGCATTTCTATTGTTTCTCCAAGAGACTGTTTCACCGGAAAGAGAAAACGTGAGAATTTATTATCTACTGAAAGTGTAGTTAAACGAACCGCCTGCTGTAATTCATACCATGATGCATTAAAATGCCTAGAAATAAGATTTCTCATGCCTTCGTCCAGAGCTGTCTGAAATGTCAATCGTTCCCCATCATACTGCAATCTTTCTTCCATACTTGGCATCTCCTAATACAGATTAGATACCTCCAGTCGAACATTTACATTAACTCTGCCATTCTACCGTAATTTCAGATACACCTTCTCGCGGGGTCGTAAACTTATGTGGCAATCCCTTTTCCCTGTCCACCGATCCGGATTTATTTTTCTTAAAAAGTATAAATTCCACAGTACAGTCTGCCGGCAAGCTGATATCACAGTACCAGGAAGGATAGCGGTATACGATATGGTTATAAAACGGACCCCTCGCGCGATCTATCTCCCACTCTCCAAGCTCATACACATTTCCTGACACATATATCTGCGAAGCATAATCTGTGAACGCATTCGTTACTACGAAGCGCACTGTTACTAATGGAGCTGTCCAGACTGTTAAACGGCCGGGCAACAGAAATTCACTTTCTTGACCCGTTGTCCCCATAATCTTGTGGCTACCTGCCGACAAATACGGAATACGTGCAACAATCTCATCAGCTTTCCAAGAAATAACGTTTGCACACTGACCGCCAACAAATAAACTTCCTCTATCGCCCAGATGTCTTCCATGAATAATAATCTCATTGCCTGGTACGCCTGCTTTAGGATAATAATGTACGGCTACTGGCTCTTCTTGCTCAGATTCATATGCGTACACATAAGCAGATTGTGGCGCCAGTACCTTATAAGACAATCTTCCTCCACTATTAATACAGATATCATTGCCTGCAAATACTTGTTCCAACAAGCTGGAGTACTCCCCTTTTGGTAGTGAAGTCACCATCTCAGGGATCTCATGTGTAGATTCTTCTACATTCAGCATGATTAAAGCCACATCTCGCTTATAGCTCCGTTCAAACACCAGCACTCTATTAGTCATGTAAAGTACCTTTATTCCCCCGTAAGCAATGGCGAAGTTCCGTTCTCTTAAACGATTAAGCTGAGACAGTATTCGATACGCTGAAGTTTCTCTGTTGAATGCACTCATCATAGCGCGATTATTTGGATCATCCCCACCGCACATATACTGTTCGGTTCCATAGTATACCAAGGGAATTCCAATTGAAGTGAGAAGCAAAGACAACGCTAGATCCGTAAGTGAGGGATTCTCATGAACAGTAAAACGAGTCATATCATGATTATCCAAAAATATAAGTTGATCATATAAATGTTCGTAGCTATTGGCAGATCCGCTTAACATATCGATGAACTGTTCAAATCCACCTCCCCCATGAAAAATACTCCGTAAAGTATGGCTGAACATAAAATGAAGCAGGCTTATTCCGCTATCATTGGCTAAGGCGGCATTATCACTCGGGCTTTCATGGGCATGCAGAAACCACTCGCCGAATACAAATGCTGGCTTGTAGGCATGAATACATCCTGAAAATGATTTCAGCCAGCCTGGCGGAATATGTTTAGCCGCATCAATTCGTACTCCGTCAACCCCATACTCCAGCCAGAATCCAATACCTTCACGTAAAATAGCATCCACTTGCGGATTCATTTGATCCAATCCAGCTAGATCATACAAATTACGGTAGAGAGAGTCTTCTGCATCCAAAAAATCCGTTCCGCCATTATGGAGAAAGACCCTCTCCATATCTCCCGAGTAAGATGCGATAAACTGACCTCTGCGGTACAAAGCACCGTTCTCCATATAACCGGGATTAAGCTCCAGCGCCGGAGAAGTATGATTAGGTGTGAAATCAATAATCACCTTTAGCCCCTTCTCATGAGCGACGTCTAGCAGCTCCTTGAATTTATCCAGTAATCCAAAGTAAGCATTCGCCTTTAGGAAGTCTCGAGGCCAATAACCGTGATACGATGTCGTACCTCCTTCATCCCCCATACAAGTATGGACATTCTCTACTGGCTGAGAAATCAGGATCGCCTTGAACCCCATTTCCGTAATATAACCGTCCTTAATTTTGCGAATTATCCCTTCCCAGTCCCCACCTAAGTACTTTCGGAGATTGGATTGATCTGAGCTAAACAGTTCTGCTGAGGGGCGAATTCCGGGATCACCTTCAAAGAAACGATCCGTAATAATCTGATAAACAGAGTGTCCGGGATTTAACATATCACTTTCCTCTACCGGCAATAGAGGAGGCATTCTCTGCTTCCAATAACAAGTTCATCACATCTGCTGCTTCTTCGATTAGGTCTACATGAATTAGAAACTTTTGTTGTAACTCTACTTTACGGGCTATCCGCCGCTCATAGGGATAAGTTTCGTACTGTCCATAGGAGGACTCTATTTTATCAGGTAACAGCAGCGAGATTGGACGCTTGGAATAGATTCGCAATATTTCTATAGCACACGAATTTGCTCATCATCATTAAATCCAACGATTAATAACACATGATCCGGATTAAAAGACTTTAACATAGCAAAGCGGAGTGAATTGAATGCAATATTAGAGGTAGGAAGTATGGAGCTTTGCCCGGCCATGATAATCCATTCATTGCCGTTACGTTCAGAATGGTCAACAACTGTATCAATATAATAAGGATATTGTTCCAACGGCCGTTGTGCCAGAAATTTGAAGATATCGCCTTCCGGTTGACCAAACAGAAAGCCTGTAGGTTCAGTGATGAACGCCGTTACTGGAATGTCATTCTTTTTGAATTCTTTGAATAGCTTCATTTGTAAGGTAAACTTGCCGATGCAGCCTCGAGTGGCGAAGATTCCGATTCTTTTAATTTTTTTGGGGATAGAGAACATGAGGGCTTCATTCTCAAATTGCTTTAGGTATCGTTCCGTGTTAGAACCTTCCGTACCATAACGTGCGTCCATGTCTTTAAAAAGGTTGCCACGAGATCCGTGGATTACCTCGATCTTAATCTGATTCTCTTTCATCCAGCTCAATGTATCCTGATCATAGATATCATGAACGCTGATAACACGTATACCTCTCAAAACTGCATAGGTTACTAATTTCCGCCACAATCCAGACAAATCATTTTCGTCAAAAATGCCCTTATTTCCACCGAAGGAGGTACCTGGATCATTTAAGATTAACGTATCTACACCCGCTAGACCCTCTTCTTGGGAAGCATAAATAAAGATATCTGATAGAGTCCCATCAACAAGTTCACCGGCATCACAGCCTGCCTGAAAAACGAAGTCAATGACTGAAACAATTTCTACATCCAGCAGATCGCGAAAACGGATAAGACCCTGTGTAATTTTATTGAATGGATAAAGAGCTACCTTCTTCATATTCACAGCCCCCCGCAGTTTATTGACTGATGGATTTCCTATGCTTAATCAGTTCACTGGTTAATTTGCCGATATCCAGTACGCATTCCACATGGTCTACGTCAAAACGACTTCGGATTTCTTGTTTTCGCCGCTCCATTTCTTCAGGTGTTTTGAATTCGTATTGTCCAAAATCAACCTCATATTTATCTGGAATAAGGATTGCAAAAGAGCGGCTTCCATTTCCATAAATTCTTAGAATATCAAGACTATCTCTGATTTGCTCATCATCGTCGTACCCAGCTATGAGCACTGTCAAATCAGGACTGAAAGCCCGCAAATAAGAAATTTTTGTAGCAGCAATAATGAAATTCTCATTCGGAAGCAAAGAACCTTGCCCTGACAAAATAATAAAATCACAGCCGTCATTCTCCGCATCCCGAACAGCAGCATTAATATAGTACGGGTATTGATTTAGAGGTCTACGAGCGATGAACTTCATAATATCTCCGCCTGGCTGATTAAACAGAGATGCGGTAGGCTCGGTGATAATCGTCCTTACCTTCTCTCCTGCTTTCTTGAGCTCTCTAAACAAAGACATTTGTGCCGTAAATTTACCTAGACATCCACGTGTCGCAAATATGCCCACCTTGCAAATCCTTTGATTATAAGTTTTGATTTTGGTATCCAATTCAAAATAATTTAAATAGGTAGTTATTTCATCAGTAGGAGATGGAAATGCATACTCATCAACCATTCTACTCACCAATCGATCTGGGATTTGCTCATCAATATCGATTGTAATTTGGTTCTCTTCCAACCATTGAAGTGTGTTTTGATCTAAAATCTCGTGGACACTAATTATTCGTATGTTATGCTCATGCGCCGCGAGTACTAGCACTCTCCAAAGCTCTTTAAGATTAAATTCTCCGTATACGCCTTCGTTGTTACCAAACGAGGTTCCCGGGTCATTGAGGATCAGCGTATTCGCTGACCGAAACGCTTCTTCGATATTGTCCGTGATTGGGATACCCGCAGCTGCGCCTTCGATTAACTCTCCTACATCGCAACCCTTATGAAGGACAAAATCAACCACTGCCGTCACATTAAAATCCGTCAAATCTCTGAATCTGAATATCCCTTGAGTGATCTTGTTAAAGGGATATAACACTACATTCTCCATTCGCAACCGCCTCCCCTATTAGATTCTGATGGACAAAAAACCGATAAGCTTAATCGGTTAAGCCAATCCTACAATAATTTCCCAATTATTTCAATATAGAGAAATTTGATACTTTAGTCTCGGCTCCTTCCAGGGATTGACGCTTTGGAATCGGAATGTTAATCTTTAGAAATATCATACAAAAAGGGAGTCGTTTACTGGTGAAAAAGACTACAATGAAGGACATCGCGCTACGAGCTAATGTCTCCGTTGCAACTGTGAGCTATGTTCTGAACCGCGTCGATAACCAAACCATTCCTGAGAAAACCCGTAATCAAATTCTACTCCTCGCGGAAGAACTTCATTACATTCCTAATCTAGCAGCCCGTTCACTTGCCAATAAAAAAACGGGATTGATAGGCGTGCTTGTCAATAATTCTACCCAGTTACCTCCTTGGAAGCTCTACGCGCAATTCACATTTATTCGTGCTTTGGAACAGCGATTAACAGATGCCGGATATCATACACTTTTATACTCTCTTGGTACTGATCACCCTTCACTCGATATCATCGTCGAAAGAAAACTCGAAGCCGTCTTTCTGATCGATGTCCAAGATGAATCCTTCTACTCGATTTCCAAGCATTTTGTAGAAGGTGTTCCCTTGATTTTGATCGACAGTATGGTTGAAGATAAGCTGTTTAAGCAAGTTCTTTTCAATTATCGTTTAGCGCTACAAAAGGTAATGCCGGAGGATCCTTCAGAGGTGTGTTTAATTATGGAGAGCTTCAATAACTCCCTCCTCACTCGCTTTATTCAAGACAGTCTTCCTTTATCTGAAAAAGCTATATTCAAAGTTCAAAATCTGGAGGAATTGAATACAATTTTATCCAAGGGGATCTTCAAAGAAGCCATCGTTATTAATGAGTTTATTGGGAGTTATGTTGAAAAATCCGGGGTATTCTCACGTCTTTCTGTTCTTTGTACCTGTAATTGCCCAGAAATGCTTGGTGAAAATGTGCAGAAATTTGTATTCACAGGGGATAAGGCAGCCACCGCTTTTGAACTGATGCAAGAGTTATTAGATCGCTCTGACTACCCCGCACAAGAGAATAATCGTTATTTTGTGGATTAATTTTTTTTGGATATTGACTTAAGCGCTTAAGTAGAGAGGAGAGTAACCAATGACAGATCCCGCTTTAGCAAAACATGCATCCACCGCCGTTCAATCCCATCCTACCCTTTGGGGAAACCGGAGATTTATGCTACTACTCAGTTCTTATTCCATTTCCCTGTTTGGAAATACCTTTCACAGCATTGCTTTAAGTTTATGGGTGCTTCAGACAACCGGTAGCGCTAAAATGATAGCTATTATTACGATCATCAATTTATTGCTCAGTTCATTCCTCGGATCGATAGGAGGTACACTGGCAGACAGGATCAACCGCAGAACCATTATGTTGGTCACAGATCTGATAAGCTGTGGTTTAGTAGTTACGCTTGCTTTAGCTATATCTATGTCTTCAACATCATTCGTTATCGTGGCCATATTGACGGGACTTACAACTGTCTCTGCATTATTCCAATCCCCTGCTTATCAAGCTTCTATCACCACTGTTGTTGGCAAGGAGCATGTTCAAAAAGCAGTCGGGATTCTGAACTTGTCGGAGAACATCTGTCGAACGATTGGGTTTTCAGCTGGAGGTATTTTTGTAGCAAGTTTTGGTGCGGCCGATGCCATCCTATTTGATGGAGCTACATTTTTTGTTTCCTTTCTACTGGTTCTTGCTGTCCGCTCCCTTCCACTGCCAAACCGAGTGAATAACGGACCTAAGGAAGAAAGAAAATTCACGCAGGATCTTGCGGATGGCGTTCGTTATATTTGGAAATACCCCTTCGCACGAGCAATTATCATCATGCTCCCCACGCTCACTTTGTTCTTTATGCCTTCCCTGATGCTAACGCAAGTCATGGCCGTCAAAGTATGGAATTCTAGCCCCTTTCAGTTTGGTCTGATGGAAGCCTGTATTCCACTAGGTTATATGATTGGCTCGAGCATGATCTTGTTTCTCGGCTCCAAATTAAAGAATCGAGGCTTCCTCATTATGACTGGACTGTTATGTCTGGGTCCCATGTACCTCCTGTTATCGTTCGTCACTACCGCTGCGTTAGCCATTCCCATCATTCTACTGATTGGCTTCATGTTCTCATTCTGTACATTGCTGATCAATACCATTCTCAGACTGGAAGTTTCGGAGGACATACAAGGCAGAGTTTTCGGTGTACTTGGCTCCATTATGAGTGTAGCGCCCTCTATTGGCCTTACAGCCGTCTCAGCCTTGTCTGATCATTTCAGTCCAGCCCCTGTCATGGGTTCCATCGGTGTATTGCTACTACTGTTTGCTTTATCGACGTTGACTAAGTTAAAGGTGATTCGTGATTACAGGTAAATTCACAACCTCTTATGAACATTAGCGCCCATTTTTCCTTATTACGCGCCTATGTTGAAGCTCAATCAGTAATTGAACAACTGTAATGATCAATAAGAAAATTCCCAACACACCTGTTAAAAATGGATAAATCAGAGGAAAAATTACACTTGGATAACTTTTAGCAATATCTGAATAGTAACCCATACCCATTAGTGCAGTACCCGAAAATTCGATAAGCTTGACACCTAGAGGATTATCACTTCTTTGAGCATAACTCAGTGATTTTTCTTCTATGCTGCCATCATGCGAAATCGTGATTATTTTCCATTTTTGCTTTTCCATCGGCTGACTATCATCTGTAAGCCTTTGGACTATATTGATTTCTTTTTCGCCAGTCTTTCGATCCTTTACAGTAAGGATATCTATCCATGAGAAATATCTGCTTCCTCTTTCCCGATTAGACAACCATATTTCATCAGGGGTTGAGATTTTCTGATCATTTAATAGAAACTGCACTTTGACAATATCACCAGGCGGGACATTCTCCTCTTTATCCCAGAGCGTCAATTCTGCAATCCTGCCTGTATTTTCTTCTTCAATTTTAATATGCTTATCGTCAACCACTAGTTCTTGAACGTTTAAAGTGTTATACCCTTTTTCAGCATGGTCTATCTTATAACGCTGTTGGATCTGATCTGAAATTATATACTCACGGATATAGTTGAACAACGGGCTAAAAGAAATCGCTAACAAGAAAAATGAAATCGTCGATAAATACATTATTTTCTTCATAATGAATCCTCGTGAGCGATCGTCAGCTTGAAATTTTGTCTTGAACCGCCTTCGGGGCCATTTGGAACTCTATTCTGCATAGGAACGAAATCAAACTTCTGATAAAATCTTCTAGCAGGTTGACCTTCTGGATGATCCTCTCCAAAAGTAGTAACCAATATCTCTGAGGGAGCTTCAACACTTTGTAGAATATGGTTAAGTAGGGCTGTCGCTACTCCTCTATTTCTTGCTTGCTTTGAAACTGACAACCAACCAATCTTATAATTCGGGGCGTTGGACAAAGAAAATAACACTCCACCCAGTAATCGAGAACCTGATGAACCACTATTCTCTCGTATGCAAAAAGCACTTTGTCGACTGATATTTTTCTCTAAGGCTAGCGTGAAATTCGGATCATCTACCATGGGTCCAAAAAGAGACTCCACCTCTGCCGCCAGCTCCAGCCACCCTTTTATATCTTCCATGGTAGCGTTTACTACATTCATATATAAGTTCTCCTTTAGTAGACTTGATTACACCATTCAATACACTCTGGAATAAAATCAGCGTAGTCCTTTAACCCTAATATACTTCTGGTTACTTCAAGGGTTCCAAGTTCTCGCTCCGTATCATCCGTACTCTCTATTCCAAGTGATCGTCTGATATTATAAGCTAACCATTCTAGCTTCCCATGAAAACCATAGTTGAGAACATCGGACCAGTTAGCATAAATCCCGCCACCATGACCCAGGTAGGTACTAATAAGTGTGCAGAAGGCATCTTTGCTTACACTTCCCGATTCAAAACCTGACCAATAAAGAGCTACATCAATTAACTCTTGTGTTGGATGGATAGGCCCTGCTGCTTCCCAGTCAATAATAATGGGTACGCGATGCTCATCCCATAGTACATTTTTTTGATCTAAATCTCTATGGCTGATTATCATATGATTCGATAATTGTTCCGCTGAAGAATCTACTAGTTGTTCCCAATGATTTATTTGGCTCAAGTGATCTAATAGCAAGGCAGACCATTCCACACCCTCCTGTTTTGCTTGTAGAGCATACTTATTCCAAAGAACGGTGGATGTATTTACTGGCTCAAGATTCACATTAGGATGATGATCAAGAAGTGTAGAGAAATCGATCTTATGAAGTTTTGCAAGGAGTTCGCCAATCACTTTGCAGCACTCCATATCAATTTCTCCTGATGACAAAGCTTTACCTTCGACCCATGGAAACAATAAATAGAATTGACCCTCAATTTCATGCATAAAACAATCATTGGTTACAATCGCCGGTACCGCATTTATTCCATTTTGATAAGCCATATTCGCAACTTTTTCAGAAAGAGTATAGTTGTACATAGCAGTATCTCGCTGCATAATTTGAGGGTTTAGAGCTTTCACTGCATAAAGCGCTTTGTCCGTTTGTAGACGATACATTCTGTGAAGAAGGCCGCCTGTTACCTGTTCAGGTTCATTTTTCAGATTACCTAACTTGTATTTTGCACATAGCATTTCAAAATTTAAGTTATAATTCAGATCTCCCATGTTATGTATTCCTTTCCTGATAGAGTAAAACATATAAAGTATATCTCTATAACTCTGAGCCGTAAACTAAAGAAGCAATTGCTTTGATCCGGAGATCCGGGGTAAGCAATCGCTTTAATGGATAAGGCTATATTAGCAATGATCGAGTTGATTTAATAGATTTTTTAATTGCTTAATACCTTCGCATTGGGTTGTTATAATGGCATACAGAATTGGTTTGAGCTCTGGGCAAATATTGAACTGAAGAACGTTATTTGACATTCGCACAGCACCTTCATGATGAGGAATCATCTCTCGTACAAAATTAGCATTCACTCCGTTGGTTACAGCTGCAGATCCCATTTCCGCGAACATAGTTTGCGCTATTTTCTCGAACCTCTTCATATACTGAGATCGTTCGAAATCTGTATTTGTCAGCATTCTGCATTTACACTGAATAGCTTGCATATTGGAGATACTATTAGTTTGTGCTGAAATGATATTTGTAGCGATGCTCTGCAGCTCCAGATTTGTCGTGTACCTAAGAATATTCCGAGACATCTCAATGGCTGCTAGATGATGTGGAATCATCTGCCGAATAAAGGTATTGGAAATGCTACATAAGAGGGGGACACTTGTCATCCTTCTAATCATGGTTTGGAGTATCTTGCAGAATTCATTCAGATAAGCTTGGGTCACGTTGCTTAGTTTAGGGTTTCTATCCATAAAGAGCATAACTCCTTTTTGGATAGTGTATGAAAAGCATTATAGGTATGATCCTAGAACAATCAGAATCCTAATTTAAACAACCAGGCAGCCAGCTTCTCTTCCCGTTCTTTTAAGTCACCATTTAATCGATTAAATTTTCCAAGCCTGTGCTCAGAAGCTATACTGCCATCCAGCATATATAGGACACGCTCTGCCTGAGCAGCGACTTTCGCATCATGCGTAGCCAGTAGAATCGTTGTACCTGTCTGATTAATATCTATTAATATCTCCATAATTTCACTAGCAGCTTTAGAGTTCAGTGCACCTGTCGGCTCATCACCAAATAGAATATCAGGCTCATTGATGATTGACCTGCAGATCGCCGCTCTTTGCAGTTGTCCGCCCGACACTTGTGTAATATCACGCTCAGCGAGTGCGGAGATTCCGGTTTTTCTCATTAACTCAGCGGCTCTGTTATTGATGGTTCTACGACTAACAATTTTAGCTCGATAAGCGGATAAGATGATATTGTCGCGAATAGTCAGGTTTTTTAAAAGATGCATCTGCTGAAAAATAAATCCCATTTGATTTAAACGCAGTTCAGCTAATTCACGCTCAGAAAGACCACTGATGTCCTGCCCTTTAAAAACAACACTTCCTGAAGTCATCCGATCCATACCGCTGATCGTATAGAGCAATGTTGATTTTCCTGAGCCAGAAGGCCCCATTATAGCTACGAATTCTCCCTTCGATACCTGTAGATGAACATCTTTTAATACCGTTTGCGGGGTTCCTTGCCCGGTTACAAAAGTTTTATTTAAACCCTTCGTCTCTAATATGAACATACTACCACCTCACCCTCATTCGACAATCAGTTTAGATAAATTGGATTTCTTCATCGATATCGTGCTTACTACGGTTGTGAGTGCTACAATGAGCATGAAAAAAAGAGGGAGTACAAGATAAGCTACAACCGGATTAACTACAAACTGTATTTTGGATGCTCCCATAAAAGATCCGAGTAATTGAACGAATTTTTGACCGATGGTATTAGCTGCAAAGGTTCCAAGAATGATCCCAAGACCTGAAACCAATAGTAGCCTTACCTGATATTGCTTTCGAATATCTTCCAACGTAAAGCCAACGCTTCTCAAAATCGCAATTTGTGAGGCGTCCTTCGCTAGCAGCATTTTTAGAAATAAAGCTGTAATCAATACTGAAATTGATATCGAGATGGCTATGGATAAGCCAGTGACCAGCTTTAATTGGCGAATCGTATTCCCAAGCGTCTGAGATAAATAGCTTTCTAGATGAGTAACTTTGGCTGGATAAAATAACTTTGCATATTGATCCATTTTCTCCTGAACGGAAACATTCGGATTCACATCTAAAGCTACGATATACCATAGCACGGACTTCGGGTTATAAGGTAATCGGGCTTTTGCAGTTCGACCACCGTTCGTTATATCTTGGTAGATCCCGCTAACCGTCAATTTTTTCGAAGCGCCATCCACCTCCAGAATAACGCTATCCCCTACCGTTTTGTTCCATTCCTTGGCATTCAGATCAGAAAGAGCAATCTCATCTCCACTTTCAGGGGTTCCTCCGTTAACATAGGTGAGCGGAAAAATAGAGAAATCTCCTGTTTCAACATTGATGTTCTCCCATACCCCATCACTGCCTAGCACTTTAAATCGAGAAGTAATTAATGGTGAGAACTTAAGTATGTCTGGATCCTTATGTAGCGTCGTTATCAGTTCATTAAATCGCTTCTCTATTTGATCAGATGGCTGCAAATCTATTCTCATGTCACTCTGACCTACACCCATATAAGAAATAAACCGTGGGGACTGAAGAGTATTCAATATATTCACTGGCACAAGAATGATAAATAAACAGATCACAAATACGAAGAATAACAATCCGAACATGGTGAAGCGTCCATAAACATCCTTTAGGCCAAGAAAAAGATTCACATTTAGATGCTTGCGCTTACTCAGATCCATTCTACGTGTATTGCCTTTCATCTCTCCCACAGTCCCTGACCTTAAAGCTTCTACTACTGTTATACGATTAAACCTTCTAAGAATAACTCTGCAAAAGAACACAATCATCCCGAAGATCAGACCGACCGCTAAGACGGGAACAATAGGCTGAAGGATCGTTTTCGGAGCAGTCCCCAAGTACAAGGTGATATTCGCTGTAAACAATCGCACCACACCCAAAGATAATAAATATCCTAGCAGTGAGGCGCATGCTGCCATCACCATATATTTTGCCAAATAGATCCTTCTAATATCTCGCTGTGAGATTCCTATTGCTTTCATGACGCCAATCTCTCTGTAATCCTCCTCTAAGGTCGCGATCATCGTAAACCTTAAACATAGGGTGGCAATCATCATAAGAAGGATGCTTACTAAAATAATGACAACTGCAATAATCCCATCTGTCAGCGCATTCAGCGTCTTAAACAAAGGATAGTCTATCATTGGTCCTTTACCGGGCATATCTGAGGATTGATAGGTATTTCGGAACTCGCTAAGTCTACTTAAATCGGTGATTTGAAATTCAATTAGATATTCAACTTCTCCATGATTCTTCTTAAGTGCATTATAATCCGTGTCATTTACAACAAAGCGCTTAGAGCTAACAATTGCTGGATTCATTTGAATGTCACGGACAAAATCCGTAACAATAAATTTTTGATCTAACTGTCCATTGGAAAGGGTTACCTGATCACCAATGTTCAGATCATTCTGCTTTTTATAATAAATAGGAACTGCGATTTCTCCTTTAGATACCCTAATCACTTGATTCTCTAAATTCAGCAGCAAATCAAATGATGGGTTCTGCTTAACAAAACCTATATCCATTACGCTGTTCTCTTCCGACTTATTGCTGTTACCCAAGACAATCTTCGAGCCATCTATCCTTAGCATTTCTACTGTCTGTTGATTCTTAACAAGTGGATTTGTAGAGGCGAATTGTTGAATAACTGCGTTATCTATTGGACCAGCATGCATTTGAACAAAATGGGGAGCTTTTGATTTATCCAGCAAATTACTTAAAGAACCGGACAATTCCATAATGACTTGAGAAGCACAGGCAGCAAGCAAAGCCGATAACATCATAAAAATAAATAAGACGATCGTTATGATTTTATTCCTTTGAAAATCTTTTTTCACAATTTGTAGCAGCATTGACGATCTCTCCCCTGCGTCACATTCATCCTCCTTGTTCGAACCTTACTCAAACATTTGCGTTACGTAAGAAAAGCTTCCTTTTTCAGCGCCTAATGTAGTCTCCATAATATAAATAAAGCTCTGAATTTTAAGAATGATCTCTTCCGGTTCCCATTTGAATATCCCTTCGTCAAACAGAAATTGTGAGGCGACCAACAGAAATTCCATCGTTTCTTTAGGATAGGGACAGTGGAACAAGTTTTCCTCGATTCCCTGCTCAATCACCTCTGTTAATACAGGCGTTAGCTTCAAAATAGTTTCAGCCAAGCTTTTCTGATGGATTAGTGCATTCTCAGCTTGATGAAACTGTTCAATCATCTGACCTTTTCTCTCCGAATCAGGCTTCTGCGCCATTATGATTTGAAGCAGCTTTTCATGTACGGAGAGCTTTGAATCAGCAGCAATGATCTTGGCAGCGTCCACTCCAGCATCGATGAATCGCATGACCACCGCATCCATAACCTCCTCCTTCGACTTGAAATAATAATAGAACGTACCTTTGGCAATCCCGATCTCCTGCAAGATGTCGTTCACTGTAGTTCTCGCATAGCCTTTAGTAAAAAAAAGCATTTCTGCTATATCTAATATTTCATTTCTGCGTTCTTCCGGTTCTTTTGAAATCCTCATATATTTCGAGTCCTCCTCTTCGTAGACCGACCGTCGGTCTATTCCAATTATATACAATTAATTCATCGTGTCAATACTGCTTTTCTTGAATAACAACATAAAAAAAGAGAATTGTTCTAAGTGAACAACTCTCCACAGCTCAACGATTCTCTTGAGTTCCCAATATTTCATCAATCTTCTCTTTTGCACCTTCCCATGAGGTCAATAACGGCAATCCGTATTGTTCACGAGCTCTCAAATTCCATGGATGAGGAATACAAAGTACTTTCCTTCCGTCCTGCAATGCAGGAACCAAATTGTGAACCCCATCATCAATCAGAAGATCATAATTAATAAGATTCTTTCGCTTACAAGGGAAGAAATTTTCTAGGGGAATAAACGGCATATGCTTCTGCAGCCAGTTCCATTTTTCAACAACTGCCTGGGGCTGGGCCGCCGTAACGATAATAACATCATAAGCGTTGTGAAGCTTCTGCATTTCACCTACAACATGTTCGTCGAACAATTCAAGCTCCTCATATAAACCAGGCCGCCCATAGAATACCTCTTGTGTACAATCTGGATGACGTAAATGGTCCGTATTCCAATCAAGCATCTCCTCGTACTTCAGTACATGAGTGGGGAAATCATTGTTGTTATGGTATATAGCTCGTTTGACTAGATGGCATATCGTGTCATCCATATCAACTGCAATTATAGGCTTTCTCATCTGTGTCCCCCATATGTTTTTTATATTACTATTTAAGTATACACAATATAATTACTGTTTTCGTCTTGAGTTAGTTAAATTTCCGGTTGATGTTTTTTAAACGCCTCTACGCATCTTTGACAAATACAGGCTTTGCCTCTCAGTTCTAAAGGTACCCGTTCTAGTAGTTCTGCAGGAATTTCCGTATGAAAACACCAACAACCACCACTGTCAGCACCACAATAATTCAATTCTTTACATAATGGACAATACCGTTGTTCAACTTGTTTATTCTTTATATCCAAAGCCTATAACTCCCCCATAGATCATTTAAATAGCGCTCTTTATATTAAAAAAACTCACTCTCTGCAATACCTCTACAATTATCTGAGTATACTTCAAAAATAAACGACTCCGGAACATCTGCCCTGTTCACGCTTGTGAACTCGCTATTCTTGCATTAAGATAGTGAGCATTAGGAGTTTCAATGGGACTCAACCGGGAGATTTGAACAGATGAGACTTAAGAAACAAAGCTCTTCAGATATTATTCATAGTGATCTACTTGCTACCCAGGAACTTGTATATAACCCTTGCAATCTTGATTGCTCTGATCACATTCATGAACCACACAATGCTGAATATGGTGCGTATATGTTTAATTTAAACGCGCTATCCATTAGATTCCGTGTTGCAAAAATCACACCTACAAAGATCGGGCAGTTTGTGACGTTATGGGAGAGAACTGGAGATGGGCCGATTCAACCTTATGACATATCTGATCCTGCCGATCTCTTCGTTATAAGTACACGCAAGGAAAATGACTTTGGTCAATTTGTATTTCCAAAAGCAGCCCTAGCTAACCAAGATATATTATCTAATAAAGGCGAAGGTGGAAAAAGAGCAATACGTGTGTACCCGCCATGGGATACTCCCACAAGTCGTCAGGCTCAAAAGACACAAAAATGGCAGTTGGAATATTTCTTAGAGATCCCAGCAGATAAGCCACTGGACTTTCTTCGTACGCAAATGCTTTACGGTTTCCCAGAAAATCGTACAGTCTGACCTATATCCTCCACATGCTTTATATCGGCCCATAAAATAAAATAGTTATACAAGGCGTCTCCTATATTCACAGCTTCTGGATATTTCATGATAATAGCGGCCTGATGGTTCCATTCCTCTACCTGATCAGCAGAAGGCACAATCAAACGCGCCTCTATTTCCTTTTCTTTCTGCCCCTGCATTTTCATCTCAATGATTTGTGGATCGGAGCCATAAGGCTTCAGTTGATGAAATGCATCCATGTTTGCTACATCATCAATGGATAACCTCTCACCAGAAAAAGCGGATAATTGAAAGAATCCGTTTTCCCCCTGATATTTTTCATCATATTCTGGATTCTTTACCCAATCGGAAGGATACTTCAAAGTGACCTTATACTCTTTTGAAGTATATGTTGAAACCCCCGCTCGCTTGACAAGCATTCCGATTCCAGTACTTCCTAATGCAATAACCGCTATAACCAACACACATAACCACCATTTCTTATACACTGTTCTTAACACGTTATCCTCCTGAAGTAATATTGGGTTGACACGCACAGCATGAAGAAATAAGATATAGATAAACATATGAGCAATCATTCATATGTATTAGTGAGGAGGAAATACATTGAATAATCTAAAAAATATCCTATCTCTCATTCTTTTTTGCATTTTCCTTATTTCTTACCTTATGAAGCTCGTTATCCTATACAAGAAGAACCATATTAAAGGAAATGTATTAGCAAAAGGTAAAAAACTAGCCAAGATTCATTATACCGAGCTATTCGTTAAGATTACCACTTTTGTATGGGGTGCAACGTGGTTTGCGTTCTCCTTAGCTGAGTCATACATAGTTACACTAGTCGGTGAGCAGTTTGATAATCCCGTCATTCACTTTTTCGGGGTTGGGGTAGCGGCCCTCGGATGTTTCATTTTTATTCAAGCAATGATTGCTATGCGCACTTCATGGAGAGTTGGGATTGATAAGACTACTGTAACAAAACTCATCACGCATGGTATATATAAATTTAGCAGAAACGCCGCATTTGTCGGTTTTGATCTCATGTTTCTGGGATTATATCTTATGTACCCAAATCTATTAACACTAATTATATTCCTACTTAACATTATCGCCATACATTTACTTATTCTTCAGGAAGAACAGCACTTAAAGTCCGTATTCGGAGCTGAATATATTAAATATTGTAATCGTACACCTAGATATATTTTATTTTGAAACCATACCTACTGCAAAATCAAATGTTCAACAGCGCTTTTTACATTTTTTACAAGTAACGAAAACATTCTCTTAATGTAATTACTATAGTATGAGGTTGTAAACATACATTAGGAGGGAAATTATGAAATCACCGAAAAAGCACGGCGTTAAGACGGCCATTGTAGCAACTGCAGCAACTGCTCTCTTCGTTTCCAACGTAGTCATTACGCATGCCCCTAATCAAGCCAATGCAGCTTCATCAAACACACGAAATGTGATTCTGTTTGTCGGAGACGGGATGGGAAGTGCCCAGCGCAATGCCATCCGCCTAGCTACAGTAGGTGAAAAAGGAAATCTAGCGATGGATTCTATGCCATATGCCGGACTCATTCATACAAGCTCCACTGTCCCTGTTACAGATTCAGCTGCTTCAGCCACAGCTTATGCCAGCGGAGTCAAGACTTATAACGGAGCCATCGGGATGGATGCAGATAAAAAGTCCGTCCAAACCATTATGGAATATGCAAAATCAGCAGGAAAATCTACAGGTGTTGTAACTACAAGTCAAATTACAGACGCTACAGGCGCTGCCTTCGGCGCTCATGTCGAAGATCGCTCCAAACAAAGTGATATCGCTCTGCAGCTCCTAACCAAGAGCAAAGTTGACGTTCTTCTCGGTGGAGGCGAAGATTTCTGGTATCCGGCAGGAAATCCAGGAACGTTCGCGGATGAGCCTACTGAAGATCCTTCAGAGAAGAGTAAGGGTACTCAAGGTAACCTTGTAGAAAAAGCTAAGCAGCTTGGATATTCCTATGTAACGAACAAAACAGATATGCAAAAGGCGAAAAGCGGCAAGCTTCTCGGGTTATTTGCAAACGAGGAAATGTTCCAGCAAAAGCCAGAGGGTGAAGGAGATATTTATAATCCGGTTGTATCCTTGCCTGAAATGACGAAAAAAGCGATAGACACGCTTGCAGCAAATAAAAAAGGATTTTTCCTGATGGTTGAAGAAGAAGGTACTGACGAATTTGCACACCAAAACAACGCCAAGATGACAATTAAAGCGGGGCAAGAGTTGGATAAATCCGTACAGGTCGCCAAAAATTTTGCTAAAAAAAATCCCGATACCCTTGTCTTAGTTCTCGCTGACCATGAAACAGGTGGGTTCTCTATTGAAGCTGTGGATGCTGAAGATGAGTCAGGCGACGGTATTTCTAAAGAGGATGGTCCGTTTGCCATCGCTAATTCCAAACAGAATTTTGTGGTGGACTGGACGACCTCGGGTCATACAGCAGTAGATATTCCTATTACAGCCATGGGTAAAAATGCTCAGTTGTTTACTGGAATCTACGAAAACACTGAAGTATTTACTAAGGTCGCCCAAGCCATGGGCCTTAAAGTGAAATAATAAGATCGGACAGAAAAAAAGACTAGCTAGACTTTCTGGTTAGTCTTTTTTCATTGATGAACCACAATCCTAGGTTTTCCCTTACACTCTATGATCTCCACAACTACTTAGCATCTGTCCGAACAACAAACGTGATTTCCTTGGTCTGGTCTACCCACTCACCTGTCAGTCGAAATCCCCTTATAGTTGCCCCTGCTTCATAATCCTTACTATCTGAACTAAGAAAAGACGCCATATTCGAATCGAGCTTAAAAGTAGCTGTCTTATCCTCAAATTCAACAGTTACCGGCGTTGCTGTTTCTTTTTTATACTTAAAAGTGCCATCATCTCTCAAAATATATTCTGTCAAATTGTAGCTGTCTGGAGCTGTATCGCTAAATTCGATTTGTATGATTTCTCCAAGCTTCACATAGGGAATTGAAACATCCCGGTCAGCCGTAAGGCTTTGGAAAGATGCACTAGCTTCTTCTAAATCAGTGTTCTTGTCAAGTGGCATCACGATAGATTGAATTACTCTCCCTTTAGATGTAACCGTTACTTCCTTAATTACAGTATCGCTGGCCTGTTCTCGATCGCAAGCTGGGAAAATAAACAGAAACACAAGACTAAGGGTTAATAAGTATTCTTTTCTCATGGAAAGCCCCCTTCTATCCCAATATCAAATGTACCATTCATTCACAATGTTATCGAGGTGTGTATGTAAGATATCTGTCATACGGATCAATGCTTATCCAAGGAGTCCAGTTTATGGGAAAGCATATGAATTAACTCTAGCTCATGTAATACCATACTACGGGTATAAAAATATAGCTCTTCAGAGTAAACCAAATCTTCACCGTTCCCAAGCACTAGGGATAGCTGTTGTAAATGTTCCAGCTTCTCTTTCATGTAAGTCTCTCTGTAATCAAGTAATCTTCGGCGGGCCTCCTGATCCAGTAGCTCATAATAAGCAAGACGAATAGACCATTCATTATCAATACGAATAGTCTCCAGCGTAAATTCGTTCAAGCAGATATGAAACCGCTCCTCACCCTCGGCTGTGATCGAATACACATACCGTTTAGGCCGGTTTTCCTGCATTTCCGTTTTCTTAATTACCCAACCTCGCTTTTCAAACAATTTCAGCTTCGGATACAGCGAATTATTATTAACGATTTTATCGTTACCCATTACGAAAATAATGTTTTTTTTAATCTCATAACCATGCTTTGACCCTTTCATTAATTGAGCCAGAATCAAGACTTCAATATCCATGTTCATCCTCCGAACTACCGGACTTCATTTCCGGTCATTTTCTTATATTACCTCAAGGATTGCATTTGTGCCAAATACTTCGTGATTTTATGCACATACTTTTATCACCCCATTCGATAATATAGGTTAAAATAACCTAGTTATTTTTAACCTAAGTGTAGAGAGGAAGTTATTTCATGGAATTCGCACATTTGTTCAGCAAAGGTACGATCGGAAATATGGAGCTCAAGAACCGGGTCATTTTACCTGCCATGGGAACAAAAATGAACGCTCCGGGTGGTTATGTCAGCGAACGCTTGATTGATTACCATGTTGCACGCGCAAAAGGCGGTAACGGCTTAAATACAGTTGAAGTAACAACTATTCACCCAACGGCTGCTTCTGATGATGCTCCAGCCATTTATGATGATAAATTCATTCCTGGCATGACCCTATTAGCTCAAGCTATTCGTGATGCAGGTGGCAAAAGCTGTCTTCAGTTATGGCATGGAGGGAAAGTAACTCCTAACTTGATTCAAGTCTCCTCCTCTCCTGTTCCTTTCGAGGGTGTCACTCATATTCCCCGGGAGCTCGAGCTTCACGAAGTTAGCGAGATGGTTCAAGCTTACGCAGAGGCTGCTTCACGTGCGAAAAAAGCTGGTTTTGACAGTGTGGAATTCCATGCCGGTCATGGTTATTTGCCGCAACAATTTCTAAGCCCAGCTATGAATTTCCGTCAGGATGAGTACGGGGGTTCTTGGGAGAATCGCTGTCGCTTTCCGCTCGCGTGTATCCGTGCCATTCGAGAAGCGGTTGGACCCGGGTTCCCTATCTTGATGAGAATCTCAGCGATCGAGGATCTACCGGGCGGACTAACACTGGAAGATATGAAGCTCTTCTCGAAGCTGGCTGAGGAAGCTGGTATTGATGCGATTAATGTATCGCGTGGCGTTCCAGCAGGCACAGCTATTAAATATGAAGTACCTCCAATTGATCTACCCGTAGGCTTCAATGTAGATAATGCCGCACAAATTAAATCCGTGGTTAGCATCCCAGTTATCGCCGTAGGACGTATTAATGATCCAGCGATTGCGGATCGGATTATTGCCGAAGGACTGGCTGATTTCGTAGCCATAGGCCGCGCTCAATTGGCAGATCCTGAATTCTGTAATAAAGCATTAGCTGGACGTGCGGACACGATTGTTAAATGTGTGGGCTGTGATCAAGGCTGCTTCGATGGATTCGTGAATCCGAAAGTGCCTTTCATCAGCTGTGTATTTAATCCTGCAACCGGACGGGAAAGTGAATATGAATTGCAACGGGCGGGCACGCCTAAGAAAGTGCTTATTGCTGGTGGTGGACCAGCCGGATTAGAAGCAGCAGTCACCTTGAAACGGCGTGGGCATTCTCCGATATTATGCGAAAAGAATGACATTCTTGGCGGACAGCTTTATATCGCCGGAGCTGCACCGCGTAAAGAAGAAATGGCCGCCGCCGCTCTAAATATGGGAGAAGCCGCTAAACGTGAAGGTGTGGAAATTCGAATGAATACAGAGGTTACTCCAGCACTTATCCAAGAAATTAGTCCGGATGAAGTCATTCTTGCAATCGGCTCCGCCCCTGTTATTCCTCCAGTAGAAGGCGTTCTGAGTGGTCATGTTGTGAATTCACATGATGTATTATGGGGAACAGCCCATCCTGAAGGTCGAGTCGTTATTATTGGAGGGGGATTAGTCGGTCTTGAGGTCGCTGAGCTGCTGGTTGAACGTGGAAATCAAATCACTGTTGTTGAAATGCAAGCCGATGTAGCAAATGATCTGGGAATCCTTCGTAAAATCTGTGTAATGGAAAGTCTCTATGGCCATGGCGTTACATTAATGACTAACAGTAAGTGTATGGCGATCCACAAGGATAGTGTACTGGTTGAAAAAGATGGGGAGCTTCATAGCTTGCCAGCCGATTATGTAGTAATTGCAGTAGGTTCACGTGCCCTCAACAAGCAAACCCTTCAGGACTTCTTGGAGGAAAGTGCCATTCCTTATCATGTAATTGGTGACGCTGTGCAAGCTCGCAGAGCGCTTAATGCGATTTGGGAGGGTGCAGAATTAGCTAGACGAATCTAGTTCATATGATCAAATAAATGTATGTAAAATAAACCCGGCAGGCCGCGCCCGCCGGGTTACATTATTAATTGTTCATTCTGTGATGTGACGGTCCCCTATAGCCTATGTATTCGTCTTCGCTTGATCAATAAAGCTTATTAACTCGTCCTCATTCATGAACATGATATTCATCCCTGAACGATATTTGAATTTACTCAAGTTTATTCCATAGAACAATTGTCCTCATGTCAATGGAGAGTACACACTTATATTGAGTATCGGTAGGTCAATAAATGTAGCATATTTTTCAGCAGCTTTAAACACCGCTTCTTTAGCATTCCCAAGCTCTCCAAAAGGATGGATGACAATCTCAACCCCTTTTTTCTTCATTGTTCGTTTCCATGTACCTACAACTTGGCCACCTACAACAATCATCGGCAGGAAAACACCGTTATTTCCAGGGACAATCAAAGGAGCCGACTCTGGCTCAAGTACAGCGCTCCGGTCTTTATATCCAAGGATGTACTCATCAAAACCCGGTAGTAAATAGACTCCAGAATCTTCATCCGCAGGAGCTGGTCGATGGGAAGTCATCCAATACTCGCCGCCGTTTATATCCTCCGATTGAAGTTCATTATTCACAGATTCTAACCCACGTCTAGCATCTGTAAGAGTTATACCTGCCCACCAAGCGAAGTCTTGAACGGTCGCCAATCCACGGGCAGTAAAATACCGTAAGGCGAGTTCTTGCAATGCTCCTTCGTAGGATAGCTCTCGGCAATCCGGCACCCACTCCTCTAATAACACAATCGTTTGCTGTTTACCATTCATCGGTCCAAAACAAATTAACCCTTGATAGGCGCAATTCCAGAGCATATGATAACCGCGTTGATTCCCAGTGTGGATACCTTCCTCTTCTATTAGCTGAAAGTAGGACCGAACGATCCATTTGCTTCCCGCCCTTTAAAGCATCGACAATAATTTCCCTACAGATCTCAAGTGTTTGATCATCAAGTCCGAGCTCCACCATTCGCCGCTTTGTCTGTGATGCTAAACGCGGTGCAGATAGCTGAAGCATCCACTTCACATCTTCTGCTGGGACGAAATGAAGCGTACCCCGCAGCGTCCAAGTAAGAATAATCTTCCGCTCAACAATTGCACGCTCAACATCTGCTAATTTCGAAGCTGGAGAACGTAATCCGATAGCCCAAACCGCCTGCATATAATCTTGCGCTTGCATAGCCCCCATTTTTTTCACAACCTGCTCTGGTGTGTGATGTAAAGATCCTGAAATTATTTGATTATACAACCTGCTATTGGCAATACGGTTATTAATCACATCGTTCCTCCTGTTCATAAATGAAACCTTAATTATATACTTCCAGTTATTTAACAAAATGGTTAAGTTCATGCCTCATGCCTATGTTCGATATTACTATTGATTCCATTGAATGACGAGATTAAAAAGAGTTTCAAGCCACATTCATTTGTAAAAAATGCAACAGAATTTAGATCCGCTTTTTTTCGGATCCATTCTGTTGCACGAAGTTCAACGTAATGGTTGAATTGCTCTTTTATATTACACATTTTTAAAAGAAAAACGCTGCTTCTTCTTCTTTCTTCACAACCTGCATCGCTTTAGTAGTATTCACCAATTCGTTAGCTAGTCGATTCAGTCTAAAAAGAATATCATCATCCACAATTATTTTCCGATCATATTGCTTCTCTTCAATAAAAACATACTTAGGAACCACCACCGCTCTCATATATGAGAGAATCGGTTTCAACTGCTGTTCTGCTACTAAATAATGTTTGGAAGAGCCAGCTGTAACCACAATTCCGATAACTTTTTCCTTGAACCCATTAACCGGAAGTAAATCAAATAAGTTCTTAAGTGTTCCCGGGATCGAAGCTTGAAAAACAGGGGTTCCGATGATATATAATCGCCTAGATCAATGAGTTCTACTTCGAAATCCGGATGCTTTTCTATAATATTATTAAGTGCTTGCTGTACAGCGATTCTTGTCTTCGATCCAACAATAGACCCTGATATCCCAATGATCTTCATCATAACCCCTCTTTCTTATTTCTTAGCTGTAGCGCGTCTTACGGCTGGTGCTACTTCAGATGCGAACAAGTCAATAATTTGTTCCACTTGAGGATAAGGTAACCCACCAACATCAATTTGAGCTAGAAAACGGTTATGCCCGTACATCTCATGCTGATAGAGGATCTTCTCTACAATTTGTTGTGGACTACCCACAAGCAGTGCATTTCTCACACTTATCGCTTCCGCAAATTGATCCTTCGGATAACTCGATCCGCGAAGCTCTTTCATCAAGTGATTGAGATAAGGATAGTAATTGCGGAATGCTTTTTGTGAGTCCGGATCAATATACATTAATGAAGTAGTGCTGACTGGAAGCTCCGCTGGATTAAATCCTGATTGTGCTGCAACCATACGATACGCGTCCACCGAACCCTTAAAAGCAGATGACGGGCCGCCAAGGGTGGTCAGCATCATCGGAATCCCCATTCTTCCTGCTTTAATTGCACTTGCTGGGGGACCTCCAACGGCTCGCCAGATTGGCAATTTGCCATTCAAAGGTTTAGGGAATATTTCCATATCATTTAAAGCAGGGCGGTATTTCCCTTCCCACGTGATACGATCAGACTCATTTATTTTCATAAGTAATTCAATTTTCTCTTCAAATAATTCTTCGTAATCTCTTACGTCATAACCAAAGAGTTCATAAGCACCAAGACGCGATCCGCGTCCAGCAACAATCTCTGCTCTACCGCCGGATAACAAATCCAAAGTTGCGAAGTCCTCATATACACGTACAGGATCTGCAGTGCTTAGCACAGTGGCTGAACTTACAAGCTTTATACGCTCGGTAGCATTTGCTATGGCTCCAAGGACAACCGAGGCTGCAGAGGTAATGAATTTCGGTTGATGACTCTCACCTACTCCAAATACATCTAATCCAGCATCCTCAGCTAATTTGGCAGCAGATACGATCTCTTGAATCCGTTGTCGTTCACTAATTTCTTTACCAGTTAAGGCGTCTGTGGTGTGATCACCTAACGTGTATAAACCTAGCTCCAACCCTTTTCTCTCATCGATTCTATATTGTTCCATCATGATAATGTCCTCTTTTCATAGCTGTATTAAGTTTAACGGATAGGATGAAGCTTCGATTCAATCTCTTCACGACGTTCTTCCAGAAATGAAGGTAAGGTCAAATTCTCTCCTAGTGCATCAAAAGCTTCATCAATCTCAAATCCTGGGCCATCTGTAGCAAGCTCAAAGAGAATATGGTTCGGATCCCGGAAATACAAGGAATGGAAGTAATAACGATCAATGACCCCCGTATTTTCAAACCCTGCAGCAGTGATTTTGGCGGCCCATTCGGTTAATTCTTCAACATCCTTCACTCTAATAGCCACATGATGAATACTGCCTCTACCTGGTCTCTCCCGATCTTTGTCATTAATTTCTTTGAGGTGAAGTTCAGTGTACAAGCCACCCTTATCTGTTTCATAAATATCCACCATAGCCTTCGGATCACCCATGGAAGGCACTGTCCGAACTTGTGTATAGCCTAAAATATCTTCCAAAACCGCTTTTGTTCGGCTAGCTTCACGTACAGTCAATTCAACGGGTCCTAACCCCACGATGGCATACTTTGGAGGGATATCTTCTGTAATCCACGGTTCAACGAGCTCGATTCCGTTATCTTTTTCAGCAGATACCAGATGGACCATCAATTCATCCCTATCATAAAAAGTAAGCGACTTGCGCTCCCCTATACTTACAATAGCTTCATGAGGTACTTCAAAAGAATCTAATCGACTAGCCCAATATGACAAGGCTTCATCACTAGGAACAAGAAGGGAGAAAGAACTAATACTGTTCGTCCCTTTGCGAGTCCGACCTGCATTTGGCATTTCAAAGAAAGATACCTCGGTGCCTGGAGCGCCATTGCGATTGCCGTAAAAAAGATGGTACATGGAAGGATCGTCCTGATTGACTGTTTTCTTTACAAGTCTGAGGCCCAGTACCTCTGTATAAAACCACAAGTTTTGTTTAGCGTCTTTAGTAATCATGGATACATGATGTTGTCCGTTTATGGGTTGTTGTTTCATTTTAAAAACCTCCTAGTTGAATTATATTGAATTTAAGTTTACTAGTATACTGATAAGAAAAAAAGTAAGCTTTATGATTAATAAAGCTTGTCATTACTACTGGACCCCTCGCGGGAGCCGATTCACATCTTGACTATGCCGATGAATTTTCTTAAGCATACTGTAAAATACTTTCTTCTCCTCGTCAGTCAATGGATCGAATAACGAAGCTTGGAAGTCTGATTGCAAAGGCAACACCTTCTCGATAAGTGTTTGACCCTTTTCCGTTAAAGTAATGTACTTCACTTTCCAATCCTGTTTGCGTTCAATGAACTCTTCCTTCTCTAATCGGCCTAACATATGCGATACTCCGCCTTTAGTAATGGTTAGGTGCTCGGCGATCTCCATCTGTGTCACAGGTTGATGTATTAATATTTGTACCAATGTATCGAACTGATTGACAGTTAAGCCAAATTGTTTCAAGAACTCATTAGAAAGATCGTTACTATTCTCATATACCCTTACCAGCCGTAACCAGATCAATAAGCTTAACTGGTTATCTTCAGTGAAACCATTATTCCTCATTTGGTCACGCCCATCATTTGTTTATTTTGTTTGTGATTTGATTTGTTAATATGAGTATACTAGTAAACTGACAAGGAGTCAAGCATAGCAGGAATCCTACTTGCTTGCCAAATACCAATTTGGAATATAGGTTTGAAAATCATCATACCACTTCAGAACACTTTCCGCCCTGCTCAGCATATCAGCAACGTCCTCTTTCCCAAATGGAATGGCCCAATGAATGCTTGATATCTGGTTGCTAGCAATATATAAAGCCATCATTTTAAAGAACAAGTCCGGGACATTGTTATTAAAATATCCATGAATACGACCCGAAGCGAACTCTGCACTTATCATCGCACAAAATGGAATTCGATTAAATTCCTCCCACGGATCACCATCATCAAACCTGTTGAAATCAATAATCCCCAAATCCCCCGACTTCGTAACGATCATATTTCCCACATGGTAGTCACCATGCTGAAAAGTTTGAGGGCGTCCGTCAAGTAAGTATCGATTCGCCTCTATAAATTGAATGACTTGATCTTCTCCCTTTAGAACAATGCCGCATGCTTTATAGTTGGTAATGTATTTATCGATCTTCCGATTATAATAATCAGCCCACGGCACTTGATCTTTCCCCGCAGGCATTTGATGTATAGATTGTAAGTATTGTCCCGCTTTCACACCCAATTGATATTGCTCTTCTACACTTAGCGTAGGGATAATCTTTTCCGCATCCTCCCCATCAATCCAAGTCAATAAGGAATATACACTCTGACCACCATTGCATACCCCAAACTGTAGCGGCCTTGACATCAAAATATCTTGATCAACTAGCCGTAGAATTGCTTCGTATTCCCGCTTTTTCTGATCATATTGAGAAATATCTGATGTTCTCAGCAAAAGTTCGCTGCCACTATTGGTCTTTATGTAGTATTTCTTATCCTTTGACCAACCTTTATGAACAGGCTCAACACTTACCCATGTAGCGGCTTTCGGTATGTCTTTATAGAAAGAATCCATTTCATTCCACCCTCCCTTTACTTTTTTTGATTGATTAGTAAAATTTTCTTGTTATTTCCTAGAAGAATATTCTAATTCAATTGATACTGTAGCAACAATAGTGTATGATACATAGTATAAAACATATACTGTATGACATACATTAATATCATTATTAGTATCCTTTCAATGGCGGCAAGTATTTAAATGAGAAATATAATGAGGTGGGTGAATGAGTACTTTATTAAACTCCTTAATTACAGAGCTTAGGAGAGGTACGTTAACACTAGCTGTTTTAAGTCAATTACGAACACCACAGTATGGATACTCGCTCGTTCAATTACTGGAGGAATCCAGCATCGCTATTGATCAAAGCACCTTGTATCCATTGCTTCGCCGATTAGAGAAACAGGAACTAGTGACGAGTAGCTGGGACACATCCGAGAGCAGACCCCGTAAGTATTATGTCTTAAGTGACTATGGCGTAGAAATTTTTTTGCAGCTAAAGGAAGAATGGCTTAAGAATTCGAAAGAACTCTACGGCCTATTACAAGGGGAGGATGACCATGAAGCTGATTGAGATTTACATCCATGAAGTGACTCGGAGGCTACCAGAACAAACTCGGGAGGATATCGCTCTCGAATTACGATCAACCATAGAGGATATGTTACCGGATGATCCTGATGAACAAGAGGTCAAGGCTGTACTTGCTAAGTTGGGGAATCCTGCAGTATTAGCCAGTGAATATCGCGACCAGCCCATGCATCTCATCGGACCACGTTATTATGAGTTATATCTTACCTTATTAAAAATGATAATACCGATTGCTGTAGTGGTTTCTTTAATCGCGATGACTGCCGAATATCTGATCGGGTATAGCGGCGATCAATCAGTGGCGGGGATTGTTACGACTGTTATAAGCAAAGGTATTGCTAGTATCCTTGAGGTAGGAATCCAAGTCTTTTTTTGGATAACTATAGTTTTTGCTATCATCGAACGAACGGATAACGGAAAAGAGAAACACCCCTTCACAACAAAAATGAGCAAATGGACACCTGATGATTTGAAGGACATCACTCCTATTCATAAGAAAAAAGCGATTAAGAATTTTGAAGTATTCAGTAGTTTTTTCTGGATTGCGATATGGGCTACCTTATATTTTAATGCTGAGCATTTGATCGGTGTATATAAAGGGGGTACAGGTGTACTTGATTTTGTCGCACCCGTTTTTAATCAGGATGTATTACTTCAGTATTGGCCTATTGTTCTTGTAGTGATCGGATTTGAAGCCGCATTAGCTATTTATAAATTAATTAAGAAACAATGGACAAAGGGATTGGCATTATGTGCTACAGCTCTCGAGCTCCTTGTGATCATTGTATTCGCTATCATCCTACGGAATCCAAATGTATTCAACCAAGAATTCATAACGTATATGTCTGATCTATTTAACATTACGACGAATCAATTTAAAACCGGGCTAGTCGGCGGTGGAATTTCCTTGTTCATTTTAGTTGCAGCTCTCAATATATACGAAGGCTTCCGTAAGGCTAGAATTTAATATTTTATCTATTAATGCAATATCACTGCTCGGTGATTGTAGACATTAGACTCCTTTTTTAACAGTATCATCCTCCACTAATAGTTTTGGACTCAAATGACGTTAATGGGGTCTATCAGGTCCGATATCGAAAGACAATAGAGTGCCCCAGCAGCCATTCATGACTTTTGGGACACTCTATCTGTATTAATTAAAAAGTTCTAGCTCAATAACCGTATCCATTTCGTCGGGCAGTTTGGCCCCTTTTAATGTAATAAACGCTCCACCGTTAACATCTGAATATTCTTCAGCCATCCAAGGTGCTTCTACCTTCAATTCGGTGCCATCTCGTAGTAATCTAGCCTTCTTAATCTTCCCCTTCAAGCCTTGGAAATAGATCGGACCAATTCCACGATCGTAGACATGTGCATACAACTTATTCCCTTTTTGCGTATAACGGCCCCACTCCGGCTTAGCAAGCAAAGAACTACCGCAGCCATAAATACTATCACCGTTCAGACGCATCCACTCGCCCACTTCATCAAGGATGACAAGCGATTCCCTTGTCATTTCACCTTTGGCATCTGGACCAATGTTAAGAAGCAGGTTACCGTTCTTACTGATACATTCAACCATCGAGCGAATGACCTGCTGGGTTGATTTATAATTTTTATCTTCGGAATGATAACCCCAGTTATCGTTTAGCGTAATACATGCTTCCCAAGGGATCGATTGACCATTCACGTCAACGATGCCGCCAGGAGGAATGATTTGCTCTGGAGAGAAGAAATCTCCAGCATATTCTTCTGGCTCGGCCGCGCGGATATTCCCACCCAAACGATTGTCGATAATAATATCCGGCTGGATAGAGCGAATCATACGGATTAGCTCCGTTGCTTTCCATTTCTCTCCGGTCATATTATCGTAGGAGAAGTCAAACCACATGATGTCGATTTTGCCGTAATTCGTCAACAGTTCCTTCACTTGTCCATGCATATACTCCAAATATCTATCAAAATCAATCGGCTTGTCTTTGGCCGCTTCATTGTCCCGATCCGGATGCGCTTTATCACCATATCCAGGGTAATCATCATGATGCCAATCAATAATAGAGTAGTACAAACCTACAGCAATACCCTCTGCCCGGAAAGCGTCTACATATTCTCGTACAAGATCACGTCCAGCGGGCGTGTTAGTCGCCTTGAAATCAGTTAGCTTACTATCAAACAAGCAGAATCCGTCGTGGTGCTTGGTCGTAAGAACCGCATACTTCTGCCCCGCTGCTTTTGCTGCGCTGGCCCACTTCTTCGGGTCATATCGAGATGCGTCAAATTCATCGAAATACGTCATGTAGTGCTCTCTACTCATTCGCTCGTTCCCACGTATCCACTCACCTCGTGCAGGAATTGAATATAATCCCCAATGAATGAACATGCCGAATCTATCCTGCAAGAACCATCTCGTTCTTTCTTCTCTTGTACCCATCTCTCTTCAGCCCCTCCGTTTTCGATAGCTTTGATAAACAGTTACCATCATCTAGACGGTATGAAATAATGCCGCAGCGCCTATAAGACCTACATCATCCCTCAGACCTGCTGACTCAATAGTATAAGTTCCTTTATACGGCTTCATGACAAGTTCCTCTGTTTTCTCTCTCAGCGCCGGAAACAGTAGTTCACCAGCTTTGCTTACGCCTCCACCAATTACAATGCGATCTGGATTAAACGTATGTACCGCGTTAGCTAATCCAATCGCCATATAATGAATTGTTCGCTCAATCACCTCGACAGCTACCGGATCTTTTAGTGCCATCGCTTCGAAGACGTGTCGAGAATTAATCTTTTCACCACTTCTATTAGCCAGCTCTGTAATCATCGACGTTCCGCTCTCCATCCTCCGCAGTGCCATGTCCCGAATCGCTGTACCCGAAGCAAATACTTCCCAGCATCCATATCTTCCACAGCTACATTCCGTTCCGCTCGGGTCAATAATATTATGACCGAGTTCTCCTGCAAATGAGTTCGTGCCGAGCAATAGCTCACCATCCATGACAATGCCAGCTCCAATTCCTGTGCTGAAGGTAACATATACCATGTTGTTTGAACCTTTGCCAGCTCCTCTTACATACTCGCCCCAAGCTGCAGCATTCGCATCGTTTACCACTTTCACTTCAACACCAAGTTCTGACTCCATCCAACGCTTCAGTGGAACATTGTCCCATTCAGGAAGATTGGTACCGTGAATAACAATTCCATCCTGGCTGTTCACTGCTCCGGGAGAAGCAAGTCCAACCCCAATTAGCGGTCGTCCTTCAGAAACGGAACGTATCATTCCGATCATTCGCTGTACTACCTCTTCCGCAGTGCGTGCTCCGGCCGTCTCCATCAACTCTCGATTCAACAAAACACCTTTTGAATCGAATAATGCTGCGGCAATTTTTGTCCCACCTAAATCAATTCCAACTACGTAACTATCTACCTTATGCATAACCATTCACCTTTTCACCATCAAATATTAGCCGTTAGAATGAATATTCTCAGCTAACGCCCGCAGGGCTACTGGATCGATTGGAGACAAAGCGTCTTTGCCATAACGAACAGCCGATCCAAAATGTACTTCCGTGACTCCTGTCTGTTGAATAAAGGATGTAATACCTTCTGGCTTCAGACCGCTTCCAGCCAATATATTAATCGAACTACCTCTAGATTCCTCTACTAGCCTACGCATAGCGGGAATGGCATCAGGTGCTGGACCAGGTCCAGCAGAGGTAAGAATACGTGTGATTTGCGGATAATTACAAAGCGTTCGATAACCTGCAATTTGATCCTCCAGCTCATCAAAAGCACGATGGAAGGTTACTTGTAAGCCATCTGTCAACGGTAATAATGTTTCAAGCGCTCGCTCATCGATCGTTCCTTCCTCTGTTAGTGCGCCGAGAACAACCCCCGACGCACCGCTGGCTGCAATCTGTCTGATTTCTGAGGCCATAGTCAAAATATCATACTTGGAATAGTTAAATGATCTACTGTGTGGACGGATCATAACAAAGACAGGAATACGAACCGATTTGGCTACTTGCTCCACCAATCCTATTCCCGGTGTTAATCCACCTTCTGTAATGGCAGTAATGAGCTCAAGGCGATCTGCCCCATTCGCCTCAGCCGTCAGAGCATCATCCATACAAGTAGCGATGACTTCCAATCTCATAACTTCCCCCCACTCTTCCAGTTGTTATTGATGTATTTGCTTCATGACATAATCGGCGAGCAGGCGTGCACCATATCCCGTCGCTCCAGCTTCTGAATACCCCACATCCTGCTTGTACTGTACCGTCCCTGCCATATCAATATGAACCCAGCTCATCGACTCTGCTACAAAGCGCCGAATAAATAGGGCTGCTGTTATCGCACCTGCAAATGGGGACGTACTAACATTGCGCAGATCAGCGTAATTACTCCGCAAATCTGCTTCATATTCATCCATTAGCGGCATGGGCCACAAGCGTTCCCCATTTCGCTCACCAATCTCTACCAGGCTCTGCGTTATATCAGCATCGCCCCATATACCTGCGATACCTAATCCCAGCGCCGCACCGACATTTCCAGTTAGGGTAGCGATATCGATCGCTTGGTTCGCTCCGATATTCGCGGCATGAATAAGCGCATCCGCTATGATAAGTCGACCCTCACCATCTGTATTTGCAACCTGAACGGTTAACCCGTTAGGGTAGCGGATAACAGATGAAGGCAACATCGCCTCAGCATCCGGCACATTATCAACAACCGGAATAAGTGCAGTCACATTTACATTGGCACGCTTCCGTATCAAAATATCCATAGCCCCAATTACAGCAGCCGCACCGCCCATATCCATGCGTGCATCGCTAATATCACTGGCTGTCTTCACGTTCATGCCACCTAAGTCAAAGGTTACACCTTTACCTACCAGTGCTAACATCGGTAATTCAGGGTTGCTCTCGTAACGAATTTCAACCAGAGCTGGAGAATGCTTGCTCCCTGCTCCAACAGAGATCAGTCCATTCATCTGAAGATCCACAAGCTCCTGCCCTCGATAGATATGAACTTTTAATGCAGCATCATCACGGTCAAAAAATTCAGCCATCCATTCCGCGAAACGATCAGGGTTTAGTGTCCCGGGCACTTCATTCACAAGATCACGAGCAACGATTGCTCCTTCAGCACGTATCTGTGCAGAAACCCGTACAGCTTCTATTTCAACAGAAGACAGTTCAGGCCAATCTAAGGATTGAAGCTGTAAATCAACAGAGCCTTCAACCTTGGTCGTTCCGCGATAAGTTTGGAAACGGTACAACCCGAGAATCCAGCCTTCCATCCAAGCTTGTAATTCATCAGCAGCAGAAATATCACTGTTCCTATTTACAGCCTCAGAGGCTAATCTCACTAGTGATGCACTGCTGCGTCTTTCTTTCAAGATAGAACGAGCAGCAGCTCCTCCTGCTCGGCGAATCTTCTCAAGCGTAATATCCTTGCGCTTTCCCATGCCTACCGCTAATACGTCAGACTCTTCCTCAGTGCGGGCATGTAACCAAGTCACACTGCTGCACTGTTTGTGAGCCGCTCCCAGTTTAAAAGGAAATGACTCCTCGTCATAAGCTAAATAGACAATAGTATCCGCCACGTTAGCGGAATCGAATAAGATATTCATCGCTGTCCCTTCTTTTCCGTAAAGTTATCTCACAATTTCCGTTATCGCTCTAATTTCAGCATTTCTTCATCAAATAAATGGCACGCAACCTCATGACCTGGTTCAACTTCTCGGAATATTGGTACATGCTGCTTACAGATTTCCATACAGGAAGGACATCTTGTATGAAAACGGCATCCCGACGGTGGATCAACCGGACTTGGGAGATCTCCCTTCAGAATAATGCGTTCCTTCTTTAAGGTAGGATCGGGTACAGGTACAGAAGATAGCAACGCTTGCGTGTAAGGATGCATTGGACGATCATACAAAGTATCTTTATCCGCCGTCTCTACGAGGGAACCAAGATACATGACACCGATTCGATCACTGATATGTTCAACAACACTTAGATCATGAGAAATGAATAAATAGGTCAGACCATACTCTTCCTGCAGATCCTGCAATAGATTCAGCACTTGTGACTGAATCGATACATCCAGTGCAGACACGGGCTCATCCGCCACGATTAAGCTTGGTCGAACAGACAATGCTCGGGCGATTCCAATCCGTTGGCGCTGTCCACCGCTGAATTCAAAAGCGAAGCGCTCGGCATGGAAACTGTTCAGTCCTACTGTCTCTAGCAGCTCACATGCTAGTTTATCCCGTTCTTTGGAGGATAGCTTTGTATGAATGAGCAGCGGTTCAGCGACAAGATCCTTCACCTTCATCCGTGGATTAAGTGAAGCATAGGGATCTTGGAACACCATCTGCATATCTTTACGAATAGGCCGCATTTGATTGTCTGAAATATGGCTAATATTTTGACCCTTAAACCACACTTCACCGTCATTTGGTTCCAGCAAGCGAGTCACAAGTCTACCTGTAGTGGATTTACCACAGCCACTCTCACCCACAAGGCTGAACGTTTCTCCTTTACGTATAGCGAATGAGATCCCATCAACTGCGTGCAAATATCTTGTAGTTCCGAAAAAGCCCTTCTTCACTGAAAAAAACTTCTTCAGGCTTTTAACTTCAATTAGTGGAGTCTCCTTCACAAACGTTCCCCTCCTTCCATGTTCTCCTGCTGTGTAAGCCAACAACGACTCTTTCGCTCAAGTCCCTCAATCGGAAGTAACTCAGGCTCCTGCGTGAGACAACGCTCTGTGACAAACTCGCAGCGTGGGGCAAATTTACAACCTGCTGGCATTTGTGAAAGGTCAGGTACATTTCCTTTAATAGAGTCCAAACGGCGTACATTCTGGCGCAGCTTCGGAACGGATTGAATTAATCCCTTCGTATATGGATGCTGCGGTCTTGCAAAGAGTTCTTGTACGGAAGCTTCTTCTACTACACGACCAGCATACATAACAACTACACGGTCGCATAGTTCGGCTACTACCCCAAGGTCATGGGTAATGAGCAGCATTCCCATATCCTGTTCTTCTTTCAGATGCTTCATTAGATCAAGGATCTGTGCTTGAATCGTTACATCCAGCGCCGTTGTCGGTTCATCTGCAATCAGCAGCTTCGGGTGACAAGACATCGCCATCGCAATCATGACACGCTGCCTCATACCACCAGAGAGCTGATGCGGATAATCATCCACCAATTCTTCCGCACGTGGGATACCCACAAGACGCAACATATGAATGGCATGCTCACGAGCTTTCTTCCGGCCATAGCCCAAATGCAGCATGATCGGCTCCATCAATTGCAAACCAATCTTCAGCACAGGATTAAGCGAAGTCATCGGCTCCTGAAAAATCATCGCCATATCATTTCCACGGATCTGACGCATCTCTTTATCCGTTACTTTCGTCAGATCAGTCCCCTCAAAGCGAACAGAGCCACCGGAGATTCTACCTGGCGTATCCTTAAGCAGCCGCATAATGGACAGTGAGGTTACACTTTTGCCACAGCCGGATTCTCCAACTAGACCCAGCACTTCACCTTTCTTAATCACAAAGTCAACACCTGCAACGGCCGTTATACTTCCATCGCCGCGTTTGAACTCCGTTTTCAGCCCTTGTACTTCCAGCAAATTTTGAGTCATGTCTTGTCCCTCCTTAGTTTTTCATTTTGGGATCAAGAGCATCGCGCAGTCCGTCCCCGACCAGGTTAAATGCAAGTACAGTCAAAAAGATAGCGATCCCCGGAAAATACACGATATGCGGAGCGATACTTAAATAATCACGGCCCATACTTAGCATCGCGCCCCAATCGGGCTCTGTTGGCTTCGCGCCCATGCCTAGAAAGCTCAGTGACGCAGCGGCCAAGATTGCCCCGCCAATCTTCATGGATAGATTAACAATAATGCTAGGAACTGTTTCCGGAAAAATATGTCTCCAAATAATTCGGCGATTCTTCGCACCCATAGAACGGGCGGCTTCAACAAACAATGTTTCCTTCGCAGACAATGTAACGCTCCTAATAATTCGGGCAAACGATGGTGTGCCGAAGACTGCAACGGCAATGACAACGTTAGATAAACCAGGCCCGAGTATGGCGACAATCCCAATGGCAAGCAGTAAATCCGGGAATGAGAACAGTACATCACTCCCCCGCATAATAATCCGATCCAGCCAACCGCCATAATATCCACTGACAAGACCAAGAATGGTTCCAAGTACACCCGCAATTAATACGGAACTTAGACTGACCGCTAAAGTCAACCTTGTTCCGTCAATTAAACGGCTTAGAATATCACGGCCATATTCATCCGTTCCTGCCCAGTGCGCGGCAGAGGGTCCCTCCATTAGTGCGTCGTAATTCGTAGCTTCAGGATTATACGGGGTCAGAAAAGGCCCGAATATTGCAATCAAAAAAAGCAATATGACAAAAAATGCAGCCAATAGGGGCATCTTTTGTTTGCTGAACTTGCGAATAAAAACACCCGCGCGGCCTTTCGTTTTCTCCGGGGCTATTACCTCTCCGGGTATAGGAGAATTAGTTCCCATAACTGCCGAATTGTCGCTCATGATATCCCTCCTAATCCTAAATTCTCCCTAAATAAAACTATCGTATTGTTTCTCTGTAGCAATCTAGCTACTGAGAAAACCTGATTTTCGGATTGAGTACGCCATACAATAAATCTACAATTAAATTGATAAGGATAAATTGTGTTGAAAACAGCAGCAGCAAAGCTTGAATAACCGTATAATCCCGGAACAAAATGGAATCTACCAGCAGTCTACCAAGACCAGGAATACTGAATACTGTCTCAACCATTACCGAGCCACCAAGCAAGAACCCAAATTGAAGTCCAGCTACAGTAACGACCTGAATAAGAGAATTGCGCAACGCATGTCTACTGATAACAACATACTCGCGTAAGCCTTTCGCACGTCCAGTACGGATATAATCCTCCCGTAACGTTTCTAGCATCGATGACCGTGAGTAACGGGCCAACATCGACATAATCCCCATTCCAAGTGTAATGGAAGGAAGAATATAGGATTTCCAGGAATCTACACCGCCGGTCGGAAACCAGCCCAGCTCTACCGAGAAAATTTGAATGAGTACTAAACCTAACCAGAATCCAGGAACAGACATCCCTGAAATAGCTGTCAATGTACCTAAATGATCCGGCCATTTATTGCGGTAAACCGCCGAAATAACACCGATTAGAAGACCAATGACAAGTGCCCAAGCCATACTTAGAAATGTTAGCCATAAAGTAGGCATGATTCTGCTCTCCAGCATATCAGTGACCGGAATCCCTGAACGGATCGAATTACCTAGATTACCACTTAGTAGATCACCCATGTAGTTTATGTATTGTTTCCACAAGGGCAGATTGAGACCCAGTTGCTCTTGAATGCCATGAATCTCTTCAAGTGTGGCGTCCTTACCCGCAATAAGTCGGGCCGGATCACCCGGAATTAAGTGAATAAACAAAAAGACTAGTACCGATACAATGAACAACAGCGGAATAACCCCGAGGAGTCTTTGTAAAGCATATCTACCCAACTCATAAGCCCCCTTCAGTATCGACAAATGATTTAGTGAGGCCGCTTCCTACCATTCTATAGAAGCGGCCTCGTTCAATTCTTGGGATATTAATCTTACTTTTGTTTTACATCATTATTTTACTTCTGCATTGAGGACATTTATGGAACCGTCCGGGAAGACTTTTACACCTTCCAAATAAGATCTTTTGCCAGAAATAATTTGGTCAACGCCCATGAAGGCCCACGGAGCATCTTCCCATACTGTTTTTTGAATATTGGCATAAATGGATTTAGCCGCTTCAGGATCAACCGCTTTATTCGCCTCAGCAATCCATTTATCTACATTTTCATTTTTGTAATAAGCTGTATTCGAGCCTGCAGGTGGGAACATTTCACTACTGAACAAACCTCTAGTTGCGCCATCTGCATCACCGGAGGATGGAGACCAGCTGACATACCACATTTGAATTTTTGCTTCTTCAGGCGTTTTCGCAGAGTTAATTTGGTCGGACAATGTACCGCCCTCCATAGACTTCACTTCTACCTTAATGCCTACAAGCGCTAGCTGTTGTTGAATAAATTGCATACCCTTCATCGTTTCGGATTCGTTTTCTCCCCAGATTTCGGTTTCGAATCCGTCAGGATATCCCGCTTCAGCAAGCAATTGTTTAGCTTTTTCAATGTCATAGTCATAACCTGTTTGTTGGGAGTAATATTGTGTTTTGGAGGACATTGTGGAATCAAGCTTAGCGCCGAGACCCGATTTCACAACCTTGATATAAGCATCTTTGTTGATAGCATAGTTAATGGCTTGACGTACTTTAACATCATCGAAAGGTTTCTTCATCGTATTCAAAGTTACATAACGAACAATGGTTGAATCGATCGTATCTACAGTAATTCCTTCAAGACCTTCAACCTCGGATACTTGCTCGGTTGGCATAGGATAAATGAAGTCAGCCTCACCAGTTTTTAGCATCGCAATCCGCGATCCATTCTCTGGTACGGGTCTGAAGGTTATGCTATCCACTTTCGGCAAGTCTTTTTGCCAGTAATCCGGATTCTTCTCAACAACTAGACGATCACCTTGTACCCACTCTTTGAACTTAAATGGACCAGTACCTACAGGCATTTTTGAAATATCGGCACCGTTTTCTGTCAGAGCTTTCGGGCTAATGATCGGCGCCATGGCAACCTTATTTAAAAAGGCGTTGTACGGCTCACTCAGTGTAATAACCACGGTTTTAGCATCAGGAGTCTCCACTTTAGCTACCTTTGCGAAGCTTTTGCGCAGTCTCAGATTATTCTTCTCATCTTGAATACGGGCGATGTTTACTTTAACCGCTTCAGCATTAAAGTCAGTGCCGTCTTGGAATTTAACATTCTCTTGCAAGTTGAACGTGTAGACCAAACCGTCATCACTTATGGAATGGCTTGTGGCAAGAACAGGAACTACATTCATATTCTCATCAAAACCCATTAGACCTTCGTACATCGTTCTGGCAGCGCTTATTGAATGTGTATCGCTAGCGTTATGAGGGTCCAGCGTAATAAAGTTAGAATTGATGGCAATTACAATGTCTTTATCATTTTTTGTAGTTGGGGTGCTAGTTTCCGTGCCGCCAGCTGTATTGCCACCTTGTCCCTCGTTGTTCGCTTTGTTGCCGCACCCTGCAGTCACTACTACTGTAATAAGCAGCAGCATGAACATTGACCATACTTTTCCTTTTACTTTCATGTTATACACTCCCCTTTAGAAACGATGTATTAGAAAAGCTCCCAGTCCGATTATTCATGAGACTTGAAGATTATTCTCGATCCTGATAATCAAACTTCCCATTGGAATACAGCTCGGCGTTCGCCTACAATAGTACCGCCATCATTAACGATGGTATTTGGTACGAGCGCATATAAACGATCAATTGTAGCTTGATTGCTATAGCCTAAACGTTCCAGAATCGATGCGATGATACAAGGCCAGACTTGCTCAGAGCCATCGGATACTTTTAGTGATATACCGATTCGTTCCTTACGAAGACCAATACCATATACACCTTTAGCCCCGCCCTTGGCCGTCAGATTATCATCCTTTAAAAGCTCTGAGCAGACGAATTTCGTATCTGCTATCATCACCGGATTATCATTCATAAGCTTTGCAGTCACAGCAGCTGCGTTGCGTATTTCAATATCCTCGATCAAATCAGGACAGGCTAGCTTTAAATATGAATAAGCGATTTTGTGCAGCGGAAGTGCGAAAATGGGTAGACCACAACCATCAATTCCTTGAGGAATGGATTCCTTCGGTACTTCAGCTATATAGGCCATGGTCTCAAGGATCTCCTGTTGTACAGGATGGTTAGGTTCATAATAAGTATCTATATCCCAACCCATATATTTGCTGAGACCCATTAACCCGGCATGCTTACCCGAGCAATTATGAAAGATTTTGCGAGTAGGCTCATTCGCCCGATGACGCTCCGCCTTGGCTTCCTCATTCAATGGATATGTAGAACAGCAATGAAGTCCCTCTTCTTTTAATCCCATTTTTTGAAAAAGAGATTCAAGCGCTTCAATGTGGAAGGCCTCTCCCCGATGCGAAGCAGTAAAGAGTGAGGCTTCCTTACTTGTCAAACCATACACTTCGTCGATCCGTCGCTTCATAACCGGTAAAGCTTGGAACGGCTTAGCAGCTGACCGAAGATAGGTCATATGCTCCGGGTTTCCTGTTTTGTACAAGATGTTACCTTTCTCATCGACTACGCTAACTGCACCATAATGCACATTCTCTAGTAAGCCACCGCGATATTCTTCTACCAGTGTTGTAAATCCCATCTGTACAACCTCCCTCGATGTAATTCTATTAATCCAATGCGAAAAAACGATTCTGCGATAGTAGGCCCGATCCGATAATTACACCGTTCTCATTCAACATCGAACGATGAATGGAGAAAGATCCACGAAGCGGTTCCCAAGTGAAGCGTGAAAGATAGAGCTTCTCGACTTCTTCATAAACGTCTGGGAATTTGTCGACGAGTTCTCCACTCAAGATCACACTATCCGGGTTATACATGCATACGACATTGTTGATCGTAATCGCCATATACATGAGTGCACGTTCGATCAAATGAACCGCCCAATGCTCTCCTGCATCCTTTGCTTCAAATAACTCCTCGATCGTGCGAATCGGACGAATCCGATTGGCTTCTGACAACAATGAGCTAATATTTATATAGGTCTGTAAGCAACCCGCTTTCCCGCACTCGCACATCATTCCGTTAGGATCCACTGTTGTATGCCCAATTTCACCAGCACTGTTCATCACCCCGCGGTAGATCTCTCCCTCGAGGATCATCGCCGAGCCAACACCTTGACCGAAGCCCAATAGTGCGGTACGGATGGAACCAACTGCAGCACCTTTAAGGTGTTCTGCAAGAGCTCTTACTTTCAGCTCATTATCTACAGCAATTTCAAAACCGGTAAGTTCCTTTAGACGTTTAGCTAAGGGCACATTCTTCCATCCAAGCTGAACCGAGAAGACGACGATACCTTCTTCGTTATTTACAATGCCAGGAAGTCCAACTCCAATACCGACGATACGTGTTCTGTCAATCACATGCTGCTGTGTCAGATGTTCAATCGCTTCATTAATTCGTTCCAGCGTCTTGTCAGGACTCTCATCCGGTGTACGCGGGTATTGCCTGCTGCAGAGCAGCTTGCCTTGCAAATCTACGATCCCTACAATCATAAGACTACGATCCAATTCAACCCCAACTGACAACACAGAAGCGTCAACCATAGCTAGCAACGTTGATTTTCGACCTAATCCTGACGATACCTGATCCGAGTCGAGTAGAAATCCTTGTTCAGTTAATTCCCCAACAATTCGACTTACAGTCGTAGGACTCATACCCGTTTGTTTGGCGATGGAAGCCCGAGAAATCGGCTGTTGATTTTTAATGATTTCGAAGACCGTTAATCGGTTTTGTCGCTTCATAAAATCCTGATCGTGCTTTTTCACAGACATTCTCCTAATTATTTTCTCCAGTGCATTAATCAAGCTGATAAAACTATAAAAATAAGAAAAAATTTGCCAATTAAGCTACGATAATGTATTATTTGATTTAATTTTAGTTTAGTTTCTCCAGTGATGGGATTAATAATAAAGGCTCATTGAATGTATGTCAATATAAATGACATATTTTTTTATTCGAAATAAATGAAAGCGGTTAATATGTGAAATATTTAACAATATCATTCAATACATAACATAAACATAACACGAAAAACCAAATCTTATCTCGTAATAGACCGTGCGAAAACTATAAATAGGAAGAACCTGATTTCAAAGGGAAAATAAATTAGAATAGCAAGAGGTTTGAGATAAACAATCAAAGCAGATGGTTTGTATATATGAATATAAAAAAAGGGGTAGGATCATGCGCGGATTGATAGTGAAATGGAAATTGCCCCGCATCAAAAGTAAGTTTTTTATAGCAACCAACCTTTGATACGGAGCATCTTGAGCCGTTATTGAAAATCTACTGCCTTAACAGATGCATCTTCTTGTATTAGGGATAACAAATTCACAGAATTAAAGGATTCAGGATATTTTACGATAATTTCTAAATTCAACTCAGAGGCAAGACTATTATTTTCAGCGTGAAAGCTTAGTATAGTAATGTTCTTTTCTTCAAGTATCTTTTGGATTCGACTGACGGCTCCTTCTGTATTAGACAGACAGATCACAATCTGTTGGGTTTTCGGTGAGGCCAGCCAACTGTATCGACCGTGCAAAATCTTTTGCCCGAGTAAGATAATAACCGTTGCTCCTCCGCCAAGGATATAAAGCCCTGAACCAATCGCCAGACCTAGCCCCGCCGTTGCCCAAATCCCCGCAGCAGTTGTCAGCCCCTTAACGGTGTGTCTGTGCATGAAAATCATTCCTGCGCCAAGGAATCCCACTCCACTTACTACCTGCGCTGCAATACGTGCGGGATCGAGTTTAACATAGGACCAAGAAGCTTGATCCTGAAATCCATATTTGGAGATGATCATCATAAGTGCAGCACCTAAAGCTACAATAAAATGCGTCCTAACTCCCGCTTCTTTCATTCGGCTTTTACGTTCAAATCCTACTAATACTCCACAAATTCCAGCTCCAACTACACGAAGTAAATATTCAAACTCCATACATTGTCCTTCTCTCCTTATGATATTGCTATTTATTGTATCATAAACGGGTTTCTATATTTCTCCTTCCAATAAGGTGGACATGATATTTAACATAGTTTGAGCATGCGCACAGTCACATCTGCAATGATTTAACTGTGATACCTTTATAGCTGTTACTCCAGTAGACATTGTATAACGATCTACAACTTGTGAAAGAGGTGCGTATATGAAGCTGCCAACAATCCAATTTGGGCATATTAAATCCAAGGTTCCTGTGATTCAAGGTGGTATGGGCGTAGGTATATCCTTAAGTGGATTAGCTGCTGCTGTAGCCAATGCAGGCGGGATCGGCACCATTTCCGGTACAGGAATCACCACTGATGAACTGAGAATGCATATTCGCAAAACAAGAGAGCTCTCTAAAGGGATTGGATATATCGGTGTGAACGTACTATTCGCAATGAAGGATTTTGCCGATAAAATGAAGGCTGCTTTGGAAGAAAAAGTGGACTTTATTATTTCCGGAGCCGGAATTTCCAGAGATATTTATGCTTGGGGGAAAGAATATGGCACCCCTGTGGTGTCTATTGTTTCTTCCGCCAAATTGGCCAGAATATCCGAAAGACTTGGTGCCTCTGCAGTCGTCGTGGAAGGATTTGAAGCTGGGGGCCATTTAGGCACTGAACGATCCATGTTTGATATCCTCCCAGAAGTTGTAGAAGCCGTTTCCATACCGGTTATTGCTGCAGGCGGGATTCTGACCGGAGATGATATCGCAAAAGCCCTTCGAATGGGCGCTTCCGGCGTTCAGATGGGGACTCGTTTCGTAGCAAGCCATGAATGTGATGCTCCTTTGTCATTTAAGCAAAAGTATGTAGATGCTCGACAAGGTGATACTATTCTAATTAAGTCTACAGTGGGGCTAGATGGCAGAGCGATTCGCAATGAATTCACAGATCGTATCAGTGATGATGCCAAATTAAAAATAGCCAAATGCTCTAATTGTCTAAAGGTATGTTCGCACCGCTTCTGTACCATGGAATCCCTCTTAACTTCCCTTAGAGGAGATGTTAAGAACGGATTGGTTTTTGCCGGGTCCAGGGTTCACGAGATTAAAGAGATATTGTCCGTACAGCAGATTATCGATAATTTAATGTATGAGTATCAAGGGGCATTAAACCCCGTAACTTAAGATAAACAAGAACCCTTTGTTGTATGCAACAAAGGGTTCTTGTTAAAAAACGTTCATTATAGTTGATTTACATCAACATTGCCTCACATCATTCCACGAGTATTATAAACGCCCTCTTGTTGATGGCAGCTCTTATACATTTGCTCTAGCTCGGAATCACCTAAGTTAGGGTGTCTTTCTTTCATAAATGGCAACATTTCTTTAAAAGTGCTAGGACCTACTCCGGCAGCATACACCGCTGTCCCAATTCCAAATGACAGAATAACTACACAGATTACTGAAAATACTCCTCTTTTCAAAAAAATCATCTCCTACTTAATAATACGGAAAAAATCAATACGAAAAAAATTTGCTGAGACCAACATGCACATCAGACCCATTCCCATAACTAGAATGGCTATGATCCAATCCGCTTTTCTCATATTCATCCTCCCGTGCTATCGAACACCCTGACTCCAATGAACAGTGGGTTCAATCATATTAATTATTATAGATAAATATTGTGTAGAAACTATGTGGGTCATGTTAGAAATTCATTTTTGACAATTTCGTGAAAATATTCACTATGTCATCATTCGTTCATATTGCGTTCTTATTTCCATGATATTATTTCGATATAACAATAAACACAAAGGAGTCATGATCATGAAAAAATTGTATTACACGTCATTTTTCTATGCAATTCTTGGGTTGATAGCAGGTGTTGCTTATCGTGAAATTACCAAAATGAATGATTTCGAAGGAAACACCATCTTAGTTGCACTTCATACTCATATCCTTGTACTGGGCTTCTTTTTCTTTATTATTGCTTTGATTCTAGCCAAGTTATTTAATATCCATGAGGCCAAATCATTTAATGCATGGTATATTGTCTATAACATTGGTCTCCTGATCACAATCGGTGCTATGGCTACTCGCGGGATGCTGCAAATTAACGGGACTGATATTAGCTTCTTACCGCATATCGCCGGTCTCGGTCATGCTATACTAGGAGCCGGTATCATATGGCTGCTAATTCTATTGGGGAAACGAATTAAATAATACAGAAAGAGCCGCTAGGATTATTCCAGCGGCTCTTTTCATTACATCCAGCTTCGGTTATGGAGCAATGCCCCAAGCGAGGCTATCATTTTGATAAAGCGTTACTTTATCCCAGTTAGCAAAAGCCGTTGTAGTAGCATCAAAGGAGTAGTCATTAGCTTCGTTAAAATTAGTCCAATCCGATTTGTAAATTCTGAGTTGAATATCTCCTGATTGGCCTCCAGCTGGAATGGAACCGGCTGAAGCAGTAAACGAAAGTTCAACGTACGTATCTGCGTTCGTACCTGTGTAATTAGCAAATGCGACCTGAACGTTATTATTCCCGACTTGCGCCCAGTCAATTACTCCATTCAACGTTTGATTACTATCTTTGGTGAAATAATAACGAATTTTAAGATCGCTTAAATTCACAGCGGTTGTTCCGTTATTTTTAATATTGAAATAAGGCTTAATCTGATTGTCGGTCACATTCGTATCTCCAGCACGATACTGCAACGTTAGATTAACCGCTGCGGGTGCTTGCGGACTGGCACTCGCTGGTGTAGAATTCGCGCTCTCTCCCACACTGTTGGTTGCGCTTACAATATAATAATAGGTTGTTCCGTTTGTTAAGCCCGTATTGCTGTAGCTAGTCGTTGTTAATCCTGCCGCAACTGTTGTATACGGCCCTCCGTTTGTAGTCGCTCGTTTCACTGTATAGCTAGTCGCACCTGTCGATGCGCTCCAGCTCAGGTTTACTTTGGCATCTCCCGCTGTCGCCACCAAGTTGGTCGGAGCTGCTGGAACAGTTGCTACCGCTACAGGGACCGCACTCGTTGGTGTAGAATTCGCACTCTCTCCCACGCTATTGGTTGCGCTTACAATATAATAATAGGTTGTTCCGTTTGTTAAGCCCGTATTGCTGTAGCTAGTCGTTGTTAATCCTGCCGCCACTGTTGTATACGGCCCTCCGTTTGTAGTCGCTCGTTTCACTGTATAGCTAGTCGCACCTGTTGATGCGCTCCAGCTCAGGTTTACTTTGGCATCTCCCGCTGTCGCCACCAAGCTGGTCGGAGCTGCTGGAACTACAGTTCCTCCTCCATTACTCAAAGGAATCACAGGGTAAGCATTCTGCACCAGCTGAACGAACTGCTCATGGAACCAGTGACCTGATACAGGTGCATTAGCCAATGCTCCGGTCAGTGTGCCGCTTGAGCTTGTATAAGTCGGATCACACATTCTGTCAAAGCCCTTACCTTCATTATTTGGGATTGCACTGCTGGAGCCATCAGATTCTCCCGGAGGCTTCACCCACACAAAAGCATCCAGATGCGAAGCTGCATAACCTGCTGGTGCTGCTTGAGGAACTTCTCCAATGCCAGCACCGCTGGCATTACACCAATTGCCGCGATGAAGGCGTTTATCTATCCGACCGGAATCCGCATATACATTAACGGTTGTTCCGCTCGCACTATCAGGACGATTAGATCCACCCCACCCATTTCGGGAAGTATCTATCAGGAAGCCGATCGTGGAAGGCCAGCCTTTTGCTACAAAACCAGAATACAAAGCTGCTGTGAAATCGGCTTCATCAAAATACGGATTCCATTCATAATAGCTTGCTGAACGAAGCTGTTGACCGCCTATCGTAAGATTCGGATCAGGAAGATTAGGCTCTTCAAGCGGAGTGGTGTTCGCTGTGTTCGTAATAAATCCATCGACACTAGCAAGTCCAGCTGTAGTGCCAGACACAACCGAAGTGAAAAGGTCAATTGCGGGGCCACGATTAGTATCCCATCCGAGCCAACCAGAGTGTCCAATATCCATGTAAGTATATACATTCGGAATGGCATGGAGTGCATTTAATGTGTATCGTGTAGCATCACGGTAAATATTCGTTGAGTTAGCCTGAGCACATTGTGGTGTACTGAGGTTGGTCACCAAATTCGGCAGCGAGTCCGGCTCAACAATGGTTACTATACGGATATCGCTATATTTAGGCTTTGCAAAAATACTTGCGATTACATCAATATAATCAGATTTATAAGTGGTCAAGCCAGCTGCTGTCAGTGGCAGCTCACCATTAGAGGCCAGAGCATGGCAATCCCGTCCAGGCATATCGTAAATGACGAATGTAGCTGTTATCGGCGTGTTAGGTTGCTTTTGCGCAAGGATGGCATCTAAAGTTTCCTCAAGACTTTTTCTGCCTCCGTTCTCAGCCCCGCCATAAATGGCAGCAATTCGGTCCAGCCAGACGGCCGTTGGATATTTCTTAACAGTCTCCATCTTGGAAATTAAAGTGCTGTCAGTAACTTGGGCAATAGAGGTATCTATCAGTGCGGCATAATCAGGATTAACATAAGCAGTAGCCCCTACAAATGGATTATCAACATGTACTTCACTGGCATACGTGGTAGAAGGAGCATATCCGGTGATAACTAAAGCCATAATCGTAAGCAATAATAACATTTGCTTGCTTAGTGCCTTTGTCATTATTATTCTCCTCTCGGCAATTAAATAAATTCGCAAATAATTTATTAATAGCCACGCGATGCTACAATTGCGGGTATTACTCCTTTAGAGTACTCGTCACCTCCTTTATGCCTCACCTGAACTCCCCCTCACCTCCTCTCAAGTTCCTTATCTCTTAAGGTCACGAAAAATTCTAATTATTTTACATAAATATAATAATATTTAATTTATAGAAAATTATCCCTTTTATTGAATACTACCATATCCAATTTGTTATTAGAAGATAGTAGATAAATAAAAATCATTCAAAAGACTATCAGAATATTTGTTTATAAACTGGTAAATGATACAATGTGGATGTGACAAAATATCTCAAATTTTAAGGAGTGAAAAAATGTCTATTGATGTTTATCTTAATTTCAATGGGAATTGTCGTGAGGCAGCAGAGTTTTACGCAGAGGTCTTTGGCACTGAACGTCCACAAATCATGACCTTTGGTGAAACACCACCCGATCCCAATTTCACTCTTCCTGAAGAAGCCAAAGATTTAGTTATGCACACTCGCTTAAATATCGAAGGCAGTAATGTAATGTTCTCTGATGTTTTTCCGGGAATGCCTTTTGTAGAAGGAAACAACATTAGTCTTTCGGTAGTTAGTAAGGATTTGGATGGCATAAAGAACTATTTTCATAAGCTAAAAGAAGGCGGTAAAGTAGGTATGGAATTACAAGAAACCTTCTGGAGCTCCTGTTATGGTAGTCTAAAAGATAAGTTTGGCATCGATTGGCAATTCAATTATGATGACGGACGAATGAATATGTAATAAAAAAACAACGAGTATGGACAATCTCCAACTCGTTGTTTTCTTGTTCAAATACTTAGTCCATAATCAAATCATATACACTGACCTTTCGAATTCGCCTTGCAACTAGCATAGACACCACATAAGCAACCACTAGAATGACCGCACACAGTAGAAGCACTTGAGGCAAACTAACCGCCAATTGAACATTATAAATGCCAAGACTTGAAAGCAATAACACAAATGCTGAATCCGAGTAAAAATAACCCGCTAAACTCCCCAATACTACTCCAACTACAATCACCGGAAAAAGACTGAACGTAATTTGTGTCATCAGATTAAAGGTGGTGTATCCGATACCCTTAAGAATACCGAACTCTCGCTTGCGCTTCATAATCAAAGTCTTAATCACCAAGTACAAGATTAAGCTGACGACTATAATTGTGACTGCCGTAATGACTGCTGTCATAGAAGATACTGCTGCTGTGAATGTACTAAGTGTGCTTTCTAACATGTCTAAAATGTTCGTTACGTTCCATTGTCCAGGGAAACGTTCTTCGAGCTTTTGAATGAACGCTTGAGGATCTTCCCCTTCCTTTAAATACACATTAATGGACTGAACGGAATAATTCGGCTGTAATTTCCTCATTCCATCTTCTGTTATGGTAGCAACCATACCTAACTGATTAATCTGCTGGCTAAGACCAGTTACCAAATAATTTTTGGTTACCCCATTAAACGTAACTGGAATCTCGTCCCCAATCGATTTATTTTTCATTTTAGCAATTACGCCGGATATCGCAATTTCATTATCATAAATGGGCTGTCTACCTTTGTAGACCGTCTGCGTTTCCAGCTTGGCATAATCATCTGATACACGGAGCATAAAGCTGGAATCATCTGTAGAGGCTACTCTACCTTCCAATATGGAAATCTTTTGAACCTCAGACATAGCTTCAACTTCAGCAATTATTCCCGGAGCATGGTCAGATTTTTTTAGATCAAGTTGCAAATTGGTACGTTCTAAACCCACTAAATCTAAAACGGCTGAAGTATCCCCTTTAAAGTTAAAATTAAGGATGGAGCAAAATATACTAGAAAAGGTCAAGCCTGCAACGATCAGCACAATCATAAAATTCTGTTTGGTCTGTCTAAATAAAGATTTCAGACTTAAGGCAAATTGCAAATTCAATGAAGTACTTGCTAATGGAAAATGATTTTTCTTGAAATTGTGGGTAAGAAGTCCGCTCTGAAGCGCTGCTATCGGAGTAATCCTACGAATCTTTCTACTGGACAGGTAGGCAACAAATAGAATGAGTACCGTAACGATAAGCAAACTATACAAAGCACTAAATACTTCAAAGGTTGTCGGCCACAACAGTCCAACCGAAGACGAGATCATATTACCTACTAAGGGCATGACTAGAATGGAAATCAAACTCCCCGGTATGGAAGCCATTATAGACACTGAGACGAACTGTAAGAGAAATGAGGATATGATCTGCCTTGACGTATAACCGTTCGCTTTCAAAACCCCGATGTTAGTTAGGTTATCCTCAATATTTCCGAAGATTTGAAACCTGATCACAATCAGTGAGATGACAACCATAATCAGTGCAAACACAATCAGGATGGCGGCTAAAATATTCACAAAAACACGGTTGCCCTCCAGACCCACATCGGTACGCATGACTAAAAATGAACTAGAGGTTCCAGAGCCAAATATCTGTTCACTTAGCTTTTGCTCTAGCTTGACCTCTTTCGCCCGTTCGTTAAGTTGCACAGACAAAAAATTAAATTGAACCTCTTTCCCAAGCCGTGCCTCCAATTGCTTATAACCTTCATCGTTTAAAAATATTTTTAAAGCCCCATTCGTCAATGTCCCAAACAGGGGTTCCTCCGTAAAGCCACCGATGGTGTAAGTGAATTTGTTGTTGTCGTATTCAAACGAAAACGTATCCCCAAGGTTATAACCTGAGCCCCCGTGGAAAATATACGGTAGGTAAATTGTACTTTGATCTTCAGTTTCCAACCGAGAGGTTGTATTAAAAAGTCCCATGGATCGCTGCGAATCCATATTAAGAATCAAGAACGCGATAGCTGTATTGTTTCCCCCGTAGTTTATCTTTACGTCAGGTAGTAGAAGAGCCGACTCATTCTCCCATGCTTCAGTATAAGGATAACTTTCCACCAGAGACTCATATTCCTTCACATGCTCGTTTACAGGAAAATAAGCGGTGATATCGGGTGTATTTAGCTTGGAGATTTTCTCTTGCTGAAAAGAATTAAGCTTCAAACTGACCGTTAGGCCAATATTCAGCAGCAGCACAGCTATCATAATCAGAAGGAAGAGCGTAATCGTTGCACTCTTTCTTTTGCGAATATTGGACCAAGCAAGCTTTCCTATTAAGCTTCTCATCCCTACCACCCCAATTCGGTTAGAAAGGACTGTAATTGCTGCTGCCGTTCTGGTCCACTATCTTCGCTATACGGGGAAAGGCGCAAATCTCCAACAATTATTCCATCCCGCAGGTACAAGATCCGATTACCACGCAGTGCAGTCTTGAGATCATGAGTTACCATAATTATGCTCTGCCCCTGCTTATTCACCTCTGTCAGGACGCGCAGTACCCCTATTCCTGCTGAGCTATTAAGCGCTCCAGTCGGCTCATCAGCGAATACCGCCTTTGGGCTGTTGATCAGGGCCCGGATAATTCCTGCCCGCTGAGCTTCGCCCCCAGAAATTTGAGCAGGAAACTTGCCCCAAACTGAATCATCCAGACCCACATCAGAGAGAAGTTTTTTGGCTTTCTTCACCGCCCCAACCCTATCCTTTTGCACAAGAAAAGCACTTGATAATACATTGTCGAGGACACTCATCGAATCGAGCAGATGGATCTGCTGAAACACAAATCCACAATTCTTTCGCCGGAATATCGCCAGCTGATCATTACTCATCGCTGTTATCTCTTGACCTTCAAACAAAACCTCTCCGAGTGTCGGCTTATCCATTCCTGAAATGGCATACAGCAGTGTTGATTTACCAGATCCAGAGCTGCCCATAATAATCGTGAAATCACCATGATATAAGGTCAGATCTAGATTTTTTAGAACATGCTGCTGAGTCCCTCCATGGGAAAAGGTTTTTCCAAGCTTATGGGTCTGCATCAGCACTTTATGATTCACTTCGCTCATCTTGAACACTCCATTTACATTCATGCTCATTAATTACGCTGACTAATAACAGAAATTAAAGACCTAAGCGAAATTTAATGGCTGCAATCACAGGCTCATTCGTAATTGCAACCTTATCGTACGTTAAATGTTCTTAACATGTCTTTGTGCAATCCTTAGCGAATTCTTAATTCTATCCAGCTAAAGGAATCAACAGCTTTACAGTAAATCCATTCTGCCGGTTGGAACACACAATTTCGCCTTGCATTTTTTGCATCATATAACGAGAAATGTACAGACCTAGACCTGCACCGTTCTGGCTCATTGCCAAACTGCCCCGAAAAAATTTATTGAATATTAAAGGCAGCTCCTCCTCAGGAACACCCGGACCATAATCCTGAATATCAACCTCCAGATAATGATCCCTAATCTCGAATTTAATATCGATGGGGGTCTCGGAATTGGCGTATTTATAGGAATTGTTCACCACATTATCTATAACCTGCTGCAGACGCAGGGGATCCACCGTCAGGATACAGTCTGGCACTGCTGCTGCTGAAATCCGCTCATAGAAATTTACATTATTTATAATTTGGGTCAGTAGGTGACTATGCTCCTCCGTTAAGCTGACTTTTAGTTCATTCAATTCTTCCAAGGTGGAATGGAACATATCTGTGACCAGACGATCAATCTGATCTGCTTTGGAATATAAGGTGTTCAATTGTCTGCTTGTCTTCTCATCCCTAGCACTTAATAGCATCAGTTCCGTAATCGCCTTTAGCGAAGCGACAGGTGTCTTAATATCATGACTTAGGCTAGCAACCAGTTCCTTCTTACTCTTGTTCGCCAGATATTCGCTGTGCCTAGCCGCCGCAAGCTCTTCCCGCATCATATCGAAGCTTTCGGTAAAAGCACCAAATAGATGATTACGATCCATCGCAAGCGGAACTTCAAGATCACCTCTTGCAATATGCTTCGCGAATAGCTGCATTTTACGAAACGGACGAAGAATGGATCGATTCAGGAACCAAATATAGAGGATGCCTAGAATTGTAAGCAGAAGCAACATCACAACAGAAACTTGTATAAATTGTTGTTTCATATGTATAAAAACCGTACGATAATCATTATTAACAATCACTTTACCCACTATCTTATCCTGCTCAACAACATCGACTACGGTGTCCCGATTATTGATAGCTTCGTTAATCGTAACAGAAACCGCATTTTCAGTTTGATATTTAAGTGCTCCTGAAGTATCGATGATGGCGAAATCATAAGGACTTTCCTTGTACAGTTTCGGTTCAAGCTTGTCCCAATTCTGCTCCGTAATCTTAACGATGGTATTGATAGCTACTCGATCCGTTGATGTCTCCACCTTCAAGTTAACAATCAGGAATAAGAGAGTTATACTTGCAGCGAGAATAATGAGGAGTAGCGTTATCAGCAATTTTTTAGTCATAGCTATTTATCCTCGAAAGCATAACCGATACCCCATACGGTACGGATGAACTGTGGGTCATTAGGATTCTCCTCGATCTTCTCACGAAGATGACGTATGTGTACATTTAAGGTGCCATCTCCCGCAAAAACATCTCCCCAAACCCCTGTAAATAACTCCTCTTTGGGGATTACCCGATTTTTATGCTGAATCAAATACTTAAGTAATTTATATTCCATTGTTTTCAGCTTGAGGGGTACACCGTTAAGTGTAGCCCTTCGGAGTTCAGGATCAATTTGAACGGGTCCGGATTCAAGAAGAGAAACCTCCGCTACAACGCCGTTGTTGTACCGCTTTAGCACCGCCTTCACTTTAGCGAGCAGCACTCTAAGGGTATACGGCTTATGAATATAATCATCTCCCCCAATATCCAGCGCAATCAATACATCATCCTCACTGGAGCGGGCACTAATAAATAGAATGGGGATTCCAGTCGTTTGACGTAGCTCTTTGCATAACTGGAAGCCGGATTCACCACCTAGATTAATATCTAGGAGTAACATCGACACCTGATGCTCACTTAAAAATCTCCGACAAGCATCAGCGCTTGTAACAAACGCGGTTTGAACATCAAACAAATTAAAATATTCGCAGGTGGTCTCCGCAAGCTCAATTTCATCATCAATAATCAAACAATCATATTTCATGGATTTCTCTCCGCTTCAACAGAATTTATTATTATGTTAGAATATGCCTTTAAGGAGGGGTTACCTGTGGATATACAATTCCAGCGTCTGGAGCACTATTTAGATAAATACGAACAAAGCTGGCCATTAAGCGGCACAGTCTTAATAGCTCAGCGTGGAGAAATAAAGCTACATAAAGCCTACGGATATGCAAATCTTGAACATCAGGTCCCGAACACATTAGATACCAAATTCCGGATCTGGTCACTTACCAAATCTTTTACTGGCATGGCTATCCTGATGTTAAAAGAACAAAAACGTCTGAGACTGGATGATCCCATCCTAAAGTATCTTCCTGAGCACCATGCACTAGAGGGGATCACCATTCTTCATCTGCTGGGACATACCTCTGGTATAGCCAACTACACTTCCATACCCGAATATAATCAAAAATTAAATAAGCTAAAGCTAACTCCACAGGAAATGTTACAGCTATTTGTGAGTCAGCCGCCTGCCTTTATGCCTGGCACATCATTTGCCTATAACAACTCAGGTTATTATTTACTTGGGATGATTATAGAGAAGATTACAGGGATGACCTTTGAAGATTATATCACTACTTTTATATTACAGCCTTTGGGTATGGTAAATACAGGAGTTTATAACAATTATCAAATCATTTCAAAATTAGCCTCACCTTATCATTCCTCTTGGGGAGAGTACACTCAAGGAGAATACATAGATATGAGCTCTATCCAGTCTGCTGGTGCGATGTATTCGACGGCTGCAGATCTTTTTCTGTGGGATCAAGCCTTGTACTCCGATCAATTAGTATCTCATGACACCTTGGAAATGGCCTTTCATTCCAGTAATCTTAAATATCGATTTGGTTGGTTCTTGGACGAACGCCTTGATCGAAAAAGAATGTATCACGGCGGTGCCTACCGCGGCTTTCGAAGTGAACTGCATCGATACCCGGAAGATCAAACGAGCGTCATCATGTTGACCAATTATGATTGCGTCCCTGTCACTAAGTTAACGGAATCGCTAGCTGGATTAGTATTTGGCGAACCTGTATGGGTGCCGACCTCTCCGCAAGCCTTTCCGCTTGAGGATAGCCTTTATGCAGAATACATGGGAACCTACGAGGGTTTTGGCTGCAAAGCAAGTGTAGAGCGTAGTGGCCAAGATTACTATTTTATCTGGAATGATGTAGAAGTCACTCCGTTTTATCCGATCTCGGAAACAAGATTCCATCATACCAAGCATGATACCGAATATGAATTTAAACGAAATGCTCAAGGTGAGCTTTCATTCCTGGGGATGCATAAAAAACAAGACAAGTCTTAATTAGACATGTCTTGTTTTTCTTTTTATAAGTAATAAAGACTCAGGTTCATGTTCATGCTAGGCCTTGGCTATCATGATAAACTCAGCGAGAAGAACAAGTAATGCGGTAGTTACCCCAAGTGAATTAATTACTGTTAAGGCATCTGGGTAGCTTTCTTTCTTAAATTGTGAGAACAAAGACACCATCCATAATACACTGAAGAATAACGCGACCAATCCGGAAATAGCCTCACTGTCCACTTTTCTACTCTTCATAAAAAATCCTACTAGGCCAACGACTGTAAAAATCATATATATAGCAAGCTCTATGGATGTGATGACAATCGCCTCGCCTGCAGAGAACAAATGCATTAACGTGTATTGAATCCCCAAACAAATAAACACTAGCTGGTTAAAAGAAACTTTGCTCACCCTCATAGCGTATCTCCTTTTAATTTAAGTGAACTGCCATAAAAGATAACGCTTACATTATATCGATAATTACAGTAATCCTCTGTGACTTTCAGTACTCTTGCGAATCTACGCATGAATATCTCTTTTTCCAAACGAAATATAGGTGACAGACAAACTGATAGCTATGATAATCACAGGGATCAGCAACACTTCCATAAAATCCTTTGCTCCGGTCAAGACTATATGTTGTGAGTTAACGACGTAGATTCCAGAAAACTTCATAACCTGCGTCGTTAAAGCATGGTCTGAAACCGCCCTTAGCCATGTTGAGGAAGCATCACGGAAATAACCGGATATCATGAAGTCTCCGAATATAATTAGAAAGGTTGCAACTACCGCAGAGGCTGTTCTTTTAATAATAAGGCCCACCATAATAATTAGAGTGGCATAAGCTGATAAATAAAGGATATTTAATCCCAGTACACGAGAAACCTGAATCAAGTCAGCATTTAAATTCCGATTACCGATGTCATTCCCAATTATCAAGGCAGCTATCATATACGTGAGATAAAATACTCCTGTAAATTGCAACATCCACCATACTATAATTTTTAAGGCAGAAAGATATTTCCCTGTGATGTAAATAAATCTACTTTGTCCTGAAGCAAGGATAACTTTGATAGACCCATATTCAAATCCTTCGGTTGAAAAAAAACATATGTATATTGGAATAATAAAATAAAAAAATATGGATAAAGGCATTACAATCGTTAAGGGTTCCGCGAGATTAGCGACTTCAAAACCACCTTTACTGCCAATCCAGAACGCTAATACCAGACTCGCTATAAGAAACAGCAGAGATATCCCCTTAAACATGGTATCCCTTTTTATAAAGTAAGACTCAGCTCTCAGTAAATTCCTCATCGCTCATTCTCCTATCAGATCCATGTAATAGTGCTCAAGATTCGCAGTAGACAGGCTGATTCCTTCAAGCGGGATACCCTCTCTAATTAACGTTGACATTAACTGTTCAAGATCGATCAAATCCTTGGGAATCAATATTTCTCCGGAAGCTGATAATGTGCTCGAATGAATATTAAGATCGTTCTTAAGTACGTTTATGGCTGCTTCTACTTCAACCGTTTTAATACAAATTTGCGTTTCGGCTGATTGCATGAGTTCTTCCACAGAGACTTCCTTAATGAACTGCCCTTTATGAATAAACCCGAATTTGGTAGCGAGCAATTGGAGTTCACTCAAAATATGGCTGGAAATCAAGATGGTAACCCCTTTTTCATGCACCAGCTTAGTCAATAATTTTCTCATCTCTACAATTCCCGTAGGATCAAGTCCATTAATCGGTTCATCCAAAACTATAAATTCCGGTTCGTTGAGAAGGGCAATTGCCAGTCCTAAGCGTTGACGCATGCCCAGAGAATAATCCGATGTGTTTTTGTGCTCAGCATCCGTAAGTCCCACCAGATTCAGTACATTTTTAATTCTGTCGGAATCCGTAATCCCATAAATCTTGCAATAAAAACTTAAACTCTCAGCAGCATTCATATGGGGGTAGAGAGCAGGGTGCTCTATTAAAATCCCCATTTTTCTCCTAACCCTTGCGATGTCCTTCTCACTACTTTTGCCCAGCAATTGAAAGGTCCCTTTTGTTGGATACACTAATCCACTGATTATTTTCATGAGTGTGGTTTTGCCTGCCCCATTCTCTCCTACTAGGCCATAGATATCTCCCTTTTGAATCTGCATATTTATATTTTGAAGCGCAGCTGCCCTACCATACTGTTTACTTAATCCCTCAGCTTCAAAGATTATTGTATTCATTGTTCAACTCCTCCATAGCATATTTACTCCTACTAATTGATATCAAATTAGCACGTTTACTAGAATTAATAATTAGGTTCGTAAAAAACACTGAAATAAATGTAACTTTCAACACTTCCAAGTGATTCCTAAAAGGATAACAGTTGATTCTAATCCCATATAATGTATTATTGCTTTATGTACAGGAGGGGAAAATCGCATGATACATATTGCCATTTGTGATGATGATTTCAAGACAACTGAATGTATTGAGAGATTGATCATTAACCATCCAGTTTATCGATCTGAAAACATAGAGGTATCCATATTCTATTCTGGTGAAAGCTTCACGAAAGCCATTCAGCTTGGCTGTCCATTTGATCTTGTTTTTATGGATATAGAAATGAAAGGAATAAGCGGAATAACAGCGGGCCATGTGCTACGGGGGGATTATGATAACGATTGGGTTCGGCTGATTTATGTTTCGAGCCACGAAGAGTATCATGTTCAGCTATTTGATGTTCAGCCTTCGGGATTTATAAAGAAACCTATACATAACGAATCTTTTGAAAAAAAACTATTCTCCATGATTCAGCAAATAAAGGTTAAGCGTCAACAAAACCAACCAAAATTACTGCCTGTACACCAAAGTGGAACTAAAATACTTATTCCAATCCGTAATATTATGTACTTGGCAAGTGACCGTCGAAAAATTATTCTGCAAACAACGGAAGATCAAACGGAATATTACAGTACTCTGTCAATAGAAGAAGAAAAGCTCCCTTCGAAGCAGTTTGTGCGGATTCATCAATCCTATCTTGTGAATTTCGATTACATCAAACAAATTCAGGGAAAAAGAATTGTGTTAACGAGCGGGGAAGAACTTCCGATCAGTGATAAGCAAAGCATTGTAGTGAAAAAGAGTTATTTGCAATTCAGGGGGAGTCTACTTGAATAATATTGTTCTGGATGAGTTGTTCTACGCTCTTACGCTAACTGCTCTCCCATTTATCATCCATTATTTCTATAATCATTGTTTCTCACGACTTTTGGAATCCAAAATGATCCTTTATACCGTTTACACTGCCTATTATATTTTCGTACTCCTACTGCATTATAGTCCACTCCCTGGATTATGGATGCTTGGGCTCAATATAGCGGGAGTCGTACTTTTGTCCTTTTTGTACAAGGGGAAAATACAATGGCGTTTTGGCGCCGCTTTATTCATCGTCGCACTCATTATGCTATCAGATGCAGCTACTGCGCCTGTGTATACGACCAGCGGATACATCTTTACCTTGTTTTTGTCTAAGCTTTTGATGTTTTTACTGGTGAAGATCACACTTCGTTTCACTAAGGCCTTTGGCGAGGGGAATTTAGGGAGCTGGTATTGGATCGGGCTGTTCTGTTTTCCATTTATCAGCATTTTCAGTATTGCAAAATTATCGGGCGAGCTATCCTTACGGGAATATCCGATCTTGTATCCGATTTTGTCCGGTGGAATGCTGTTGATCAACTTCCTGATCATTCTTTTATGCGATCGCGTACTAACCATACATTCGGCACAGAATAAAAACCACTTGCTGGAACAACAAAACACCTACTATATGAACCAGTATTTGCTCACAAAGGAAAGGCAGCAAGAAGTCTTTACGTTTCAACATGATTTCAGGAATATCTTGCTGGGTCTGAGGTCACAATTACAAGCCGGGGAGAAAGAAGCAGGACTGAACGATGTGGATAAGCTGCTTGGAGTACTCGAACTCTCATCAGGGGGTTGTAATACCGGCTCTATCCTTATCGACTCCATCATTAATGACAAGCAGCAATTCGCTAAAAAGCTGGGGATTTCCTTTCAAACAGACATTAAGATTCCACCTCAGCTTAACCTGGATACTTATGCATTTAGCATTATTCTAGGGAACATTCTCGATAATGCCATCGAAGCGTGCAGACATCCAGCTGTGACTCAGCCCTATATTAATTTCCAACTGCATTATCATAAGGGTACGTTATTTATTAGAATACAGAATCCATATCAACATTCAATACGTACCAATCATTTCGGAGAACTAGCCACAACAAAACGAGACAAGCATTTTCATGGTTTCGGTCTGCAAAGCGTAAAAAAGGCGGTTGAGGAAACCGGCGGAATATGGGATATCACCTATGAAAACCATATTTTCCAAGTGGAAATTTGTCTCTTTAACATTGAGGTCTTATCAGTTGCAGAAACGGAGCAAAAATGCACCTCATAGAAAGATATCGGACCCAGAGGGTTTTCCAATGTTTATTCTAAGGGGTGTATTTTAGTCACAAGTATACTTCTATTATTTTACTTACGGTTCGATTGCAAATTTAGACGAAAACGAAATACTGCATCTTCACCGTACCACATAGGGAAATTCGTGCCCCAGATATTGTTGTGCAAATTAAAATGCCATCCTTTATCTAAGGAGACAAAAGAATTATCGAATTGCAGCAGTCTTTTTTGACCCGGTGCAGCCAAAGCAGCATCCATAGTTTCGATAAAGGCGCTCCCATCTGCACCCTGATAACTAACGCCACGTCCAATGGCATGAAGATTACGATTCCCGTCCTTCACTACACGCAAAGGTGAGACTGGCAAGCCCATCTTCTCCATCATCCAAAGATTAGGATTATCGACATTCAATGCACATCCGAACCAACTTGCTTCCGGAAGACGGTTGGCATCTTTCCCAAACCATTGCAGTGATACGTCAACCGTACCTTCATGCTCAAAATCATACATTATTTCGAGTTCCTTCGGAGCGCCATACCCTTCATGCGCTTGTGTTGGCATGCGTAAACGAAGCAAGAATTGGTTACTGTTTATTCGCTTCATATCAGTCACGAAGGGCTCATAAAGTTGATGACTAGGCAATGGTCGAACGAATTCAAAGCCAGGCTTGTTAAAGTCAGCATCGGACCATGGGTGGGTCAAGCCTAAATTTTGCATATAGGTGCGGAAGTATCTGGCGTAGTCCTCCGTTCCAAACGTCTCATAGGTATAAACGCCGAAGGGATGGCTTTCATCAATCCATACTTTTCCATTGGCATCCGATAAATGAATAAGTGCGCCGTTCACACCAAAGGACAATTTATAACCTTCAACCGCATATACTTCTTGGACACCAGCCTGCTTAGCATCAGCGGATAAATCTCTCCTAGCAGGTTCTAATCTACCGAATGCTTCCTTTGCCTCCGCTTGTTTATCTTCATCCAGGCAAGCGACGGCCTGATCCAGATAGCCCCGTTGCTCAGCCCAAGAACGTTCGATCATCGAATATGTTCGGACGCTCTGCTCAGATGCAAATAGGCCACTAGAATGCTTATCGAATTCATCCATAGCAAAGGCACCTATATAATTGAATTTCGCCGGGATCTCATCTACATTAATTAAGTCTTTGATTCTAGCCGCATTAAAATCTGTTTTCGCATAGTTCCGAAAGTCAGGAAGCCACTTCTTTACGTCTAATCCCCATGTATGCTCTACTACCAACAACATAGCATCGCTCATCCCTTTATAGGCATCACTATGCTCGTCTAAGCTTCCTTCGGACAGCCATTTACTTCTCAAGCGCTGAAGCTCCCGAAGCTTGGCAAGCTTTAACGGATCCGTACCTGCACCATGAATCCAAGTATCACCGATTTCTTCACATACTACAGGAAGTTGTTCGCGAACCTTCAAAAGACTTCTCGCGAATTCATCCAGTGAAGATGCTATAATCTCAGCGTCAGGGTATCGTTCTTGGATTTCACGGAATTGCTCCTCGATTTCCTCAGCGCTTGGCGGCCCACAATTGTCACCCGTATGCGCAAATAGCAATATATCGTCAATCCCTTCAACCTCTACCGGCTCACCGTAGCTTCCAGCATAGTTCACAATCAGTTCACTGCCATCCTCCGCCTGCCATCGAAACAGCTTGGGTACATCAGGACGCATAGAAGCTGGATTTACTCCGAGATGCATATACTGAATACCTGCTTTGTACATGTATGGAACCATGGAAAGTGTGTGACCAGGCACATCTGTCATTTTGACGGCTATCGTTTGTTTTCCAAATTGTTGGTCAAGCGCTTGGCTGATCGATAGTCCATATCGGAAAAGCTCCATATCCATCAGTTCAGTATGGGTTGTGAACGGTAATCCATGCCACACAATATGTCCCTTACGGATCGCCTGCTCCATCGCTTCTTTTTCCGAAGCAGGTGCATGATCTAAATAATAACGAATCAGCCAGGAGCCGGTTGTCCATACAAATTGTGCGCGGCCCCCTTCAGCTTCAAGTGTATCAGCCAAAGCAATCGCTTTCGGTATATATTCCTCCATGTATTGTCTTAACACATGTGCAGCCATATTCGTGAATCCGATATCCAAATGTGTTTTAAATACAACATGGACCTTCTTAGTGTTATTCATTTTCCCACCCTGCCTCCGTTAGGTTATCGCTTATTGAAAACTGAAATTCGGAATAATCTATTTTCAGACTAATATATGTCACTGATCTATACAATCGAATAATCTAGAATAATATGATAATTTCATTGAAAAAACATCTATATCACTGATACGAAAAAGCTCTTTCCTCTACCAAAATAGTGGAGGAAAGAGCTTCAATGGTAATTAACACCTAAATCTATCAACGCCGTAGGGTCGAACGGAGCTCCGCTCGACGATGGTGGTATCGATTTTAATCGTTAGCGCACCTTCACGTGAATTCTCCATCCGTTTAACAACTCGTTGTACAGCAGCTTGTCCGAGTTTCTCTGTCGCTTGTCTCGCAGTAGTTAATGGAACTGGCAGCAAGCTCGCCAATTGAATATCTGTGAATCCTATGATGGATAATTGATCCGGAACCCATAATTGCATGGAAATTGCCGTGTACAAGCACGATGTAGCGATATAGTCGTCTGCGCATACCACTGCCGATAGCATCGAATTATTACCTAAGAACGACGCTAACTGTACATTTGGTGCATTCAACTGATGCATATAATCTTCTAAGTAATTCAAATATAAATTACGGCTGTTTACCGGCAGATCATGATCCAGCATCGCTTGAAGATAACCTCTATACCGATCTTCTCTACTCGTCACACCGTCAAATGGCATTGAAATATATCCGATTTCCTGATGACCTTTTTCAATCAAATACTGGGTGGTCTTATAAGCCCCATGGTAATGATCATGGTAAACACAATCAAGCTGTACCTCTCGAAAGATACGATCGATAATCACTAGAGGGTAGTTAAGTAGACTTAGTTCTAACACTTTCTCACTGCACTGCGTACTCCCACGCGGATAAAAAATAATACCCTCTACTTGATCGTCGTACAGTTCTTGCAAGCATATACTTTCGTCTTCCTTATCCGCAGTCATTCGAATGAGTAAATGACAATCCGCTTCACGCGCTTCTTTTTCAACGGAAGCAATGATTCTCCCGATATAATCGTCTATGTTAGGAATTACCAATGCAATCCTTCGCATCGGTTTCTTCTCCTCTATTGCCTTTAGCACCAGTTCCTCAGAATGTGCTTGATAATCAGCAGATACGAATGTGCCGCGACGGGCATGGCGATAAACGATCCCTTTTTTCTCCAAGATCTGCAGAGCAAGCTTCGCTGTCATGCGGCTGACCCCGTACAACTTGGCAATCTCCCCTTCAGATGGGACGAGATCATGTGGCTGAAGCTTTCTCTTCCGGATTTCTTCCATCACATGATTTGCAGTCTGTATATACAATAGCGGTTTCCGCTCTTTTTGATGATCCTGATTGTCCATTCGAGCCTTCACCCTTTACGCTTCTATACCGTTATTACTGTATGTAGTTCCTCATTGAGCTTGTCGATTAGCTCTATCAATTCAATCGGCTCACTGATCGTATAGTCTGGTTGTTCGGATTCATCGGCAGGGGTGTGTGGATAACGCGTCGTCCAGCTTTGAAAAATACTCGTAATGCCGAGCGCGTTCGCCCCCTTCATATCACGACTTAAATTATTTCCTACCATGACAGTGCGTGAAAAGTCTGCTTCAGATAAATCAAGAGCGCCGATAGCAGCTTTGAACATTCGAGAGCTAGGCTTAACCGCCTTAATATTCTCTGAGATAATCATGGCCGTAAAATATTCATGAAGCCCATGCTGATTAAATACGTTCTTGAATGATTGCGTGTCCCCGTCAGCGACCAACGCCAATGTATAGCCCTTCTCATGCAAAGATCTGATCATGACATCCGCACCTGGAATAAGCTCCGCTGTAAGCACGATTCCGTCCTCGTCTCTAATCTCCGTGGATTCATCCACGATCGTATCTCCACTATCCAAAAAAACAATGATTTTCTTCTGCTTCATCCCTCACATCACATCTCCATCCCCAAATATTCACATTTCAAATCCCGCTCTAAATTTTTCGAATGGGACATCTTGTTCTCAAAATAGAATGAACAGTGGATTTATAAGCTGCATTATCAATAGGAGGTCACCACTTGAGAAACAAGCAATCTGTTATAATCGTAACGATTCCATTATCTGATATCAAGAAATATATCATTTTTGATTTTGTCGCCGGATCGGTCTTTTACTTTGCGATTAAATTCCCTTTCCATTCTTTCATAGCCGCATACGCTGGCAGCATGTTCGGCCCTATGCTCATTCGCCAATCCATGAAAATCGTTCGAAACCGTGCTAAAGCTTAAGCCATGTATGACAAGCGTTCAACCTTGCTGTATGTATTTAAGGAATTGTTCAATCTGTTTTTTATGATGCTTATCGTGTGGAATAAAACTTCTCAAATACTTACGAATACTGAATTTTTTCCGGTCTGCATCCTTATATTCCACATCGCATTCTTCATCAGTTAATCCTGATACTGCATCTAAAATCCTAGTTCTGTAGAGCAGAAATTGTTCAATCAATGTTTGTTTAGATAACAATTTGGCATACTCCACAGCGTTAGCATTAAACTCGTTAAAATCCAGATGTTTCGTTGTTAACGGTTCCTTCAAAAGAATCTTCTTTATAGCACCTTCATAGAAATACTTATCCCAAAGCATAAGATGACATAAAATATCCTTTACGGTCCATTTCCCAGTCGCTATAGGCATATTCCAATGTTTATCTGGCACCTCTTCTAAAGATTCTACGAATGGAATAAGGGATTTAAATTCGAATAGCATCTGCTCTTTTGTTCTTACTGCCATAGAAGCTAACCTCCATGTGAATATAAAATAGTCTGACAAAAAGATTATGCAGCTTCATCCTTGGAAGCAGTTATGAGATCAGCCTCAGTAGATTCTGGATTCAGCCAAATCTCGATCATCTCATGGGTACGCTTTACATCATTTTCATCGAGTATATAATACCATTGATCCGTATGTTTTCCTTCCCCTTGCAGCATATGACTCGTTATTTCAGGGGTTCCACCTTCAAGAATTACCTTCTTAGCCAAATCCAGAATAAAATCTGACTTCATATTGGTTTTAAAATTACTGCCAGCAATTTCGATAATGTTCTGGATATTAAGAATATTATCGATTCTCTTCATCCGATCAAGCGCTGCTTTTAGGAAAATCCGTTGTCGCTCTGTTCGCTTAAAGTCAGAGTCTTCTCGATATCTTACATACATTAAAGCTTCCTTACCGGAATAGATCGGTTTGTTCGGCTCAATTCTTAATTTCTCATGATCAGGGCTCTTATTCTCGATCACCTTGGTGATTGGAAGCACCACGCCCCTTAGCGCATCCGTCACGCCAACAAGCCCGTTAAAATTAATAGTAGCATAGTAATCAATTGGCGCATTCAACAGATTCTTAACAGTATCTACACTCATCTGAGGACCACCGTAGGAATGTGCCGCATTAATCTTGGTTTCTTTTCTTGCACCTTTGATATTTTCCGCTCCAATTATTTCTGCATATGAATCACGGGGAATAGAGACGAGCAGTGCTTTATGATTCTCAGGTCGAATGACAGTATAAATAATGGAGTCAGAAAGTCCATTCTCTTTACCACGCTGATCGGTGCCTAGCAGCAGGATAGAAAAAGGACGATTTTTATTTTCTGTCATTGCCTGAATTCCATCGTCTTCTGTTTCTTTTAACGGTACATAAGATTCATCAAGAGTGTGCTCTATAGTTGGTACTACAACATTATCAAACCCAAAAATCATTAATTCTTTACGGAAAATAAAACTTCCCAACCCAACAATAAGTACGATCGCAAGCGAAAAATACCAGATCTTCATTTTCTTGCTGATTTTATTCTTCTTTACCTTCTTTTTCTCGATTCTACTTAAAGCATATGAAGCAGGTGGAGGCGTACTCTGATTATTTTTCATTGGATGAATTACCCTTTCTGTACATGCGACTTCTCACCATTAATGAACATCACTTTTTACTTGTGCCTACCCTCCATTACCTAAATATCCCATTATTATAGACGATCTTTGGATCGATAAGTTTCTTTTTATAAGAAATTTTTAAGGCAAAAAAAAGACCTCATCCTAACAAGGATGGGTCTACCATGTTTATTGAGGTTACTAGATTTTGTTCAGAATCGTATCGATCTCACTTTTCAGTAAAAGATACCTGACAACACTTCTCATGATCGGAACTTTAGTTAACTTATGCTGATCAACATAGCTTTTCATTTGATCTTTAGACAGACCGAGCAAGTTACCGGCTTCAGACACCGTCAATACTTCCTTGTTACTTGTAGCGTTAAAGGTCTTCTTCACTTTTAAATTCCAGTCTTCAAACACTTGCATTTACATCCGCCACCTTTCTACTAAGCGAGAAATATAAGACATAAAGTATTGTGTGAAACTTATAATTTCTTATATATAAAAAAATCCCCAAACTAGAAGTTTGGGGATTTTTTTCACAACTTTAGAGTTTTACAACATTCTCAGCTTGTTGACCACGATTGCCTTGAACTACGTTAAATTCTACACGTTGTCCTTCATCCAAAGATTTGAATCCGTCGCCAGTGATTGCGCTGAAATGTACGAATACGTCTTCTCCGCCTTCAACCTCAATAAAACCAAAGCCTTTGTCTGCGTTAAACCATTTCACTGTTCCTGTTTGCATAATATAATTACCACCTTTTTTTAATTTACATGTTATTCTTATCCCAAAAAAATCTCTTACAAAATCTCTAAAAAAATAAAAATTCACATATGGTACAAGGTTATTGTCATCTAAAGAATAACCCTCTACGCTATGTGAATTCGCTAGGTAACTGCTTTCGATAAATTGATTATAGCACATCTGAAGTCATGTAGATACACTTTTGCATGATGTAATAAATGGAAGAACCCTGATCCTTTAGAAAAGGACAGGGTTTCCCGCTTGTAATCACGACATCACATGCATTCTAAATTTTAAAATAAGACAATTTGTCCAGCAAATCTTGCACCATCGAGCTGAGGGATTCCGTCGAAGCAGAGATCTCTTCCATAGAAGCAAGCTGCTCCTCAGAGGCTGCGGCTACACTTTGTGAATCCGCGGACGCTTCTGAGGCAAGTTCGGCTAATACTTTGACACTAGCTGAAATTTGCTCTGTACCAGCAGTCATCTGCTGTGCGGCTGCAGATACCTCCTGAATTTGATCTGTAACCTGTGTCATTTCAGCAAGAATCGATGTAAACAAAAGATCACTATCAGACACACTCTGCACACCAATACGTACTTGCTCATTACCAACGGCCATAGCCTGTGAGGCTTGATTTGTATCTTTGACCACATGTTCGACTAATTCAGTAACTTGTTCGGCAGCTTGTTTCGTCTGATCCGCCAACATCCGTATTTCCGATGCCACTACAGCAAATCCACGACCATGCTCACCCACTCTGGAGGCTTCAATCGCTGCGTTTAATGCCAATAGATTAGTTTGTTTACTAATGCTCGAGATCAAACCAATAATCCCGCTAATCTGGACAGATCTTTCACCTAATCGTTCGATCGCCAGACTGGTCTCGTCAACAGATTGCTTGAGCTCTGTCATCTGGCTCACCGCCATTTGCAGCTGCGCACTGCCTCTCTGCGTTTGATCGGTTACTTCATCTGCTGATGCAGACACCGCTGATGAAGAGTCAGCAATACGTTGCACTCCAACGCTAAGATCGCTCATGGCCAGAGAAGATTCTCCCGCATAATCATTCTGTAACTGCGCTCCCTCGGCTACTCGCCCAATAGACACAGCGATCTGTTCAGCAGCTTTCCCTGTCTGTTCAGCGTTAGCTGTTAATTCTTCGGAAGTAGCTCCCACTGACATCGATAAATCAGCCACAAGTCCAAACATTTCTCGAAGCTTATGTGTCATCTGATTAAAGTGTGTGGACATCTTACCGAATTCATCATTATTCCGAATCTGCAAGGTTTGTGTTAAATCGCCTTGAGCCATAAGCTGCAATTTCTCAGATAACACTCGAAGTGGTTTGATCACCATAAACCATAATTGAACGACTATAACTATTCCTAGAATCGACATCCCAACAAGCATGATAATAAAAGATTCTGTTTTAGCTTGTTCGTAGTCAGCCATGATTGTAGTTTTAGGAATCGCTGTCTGCGTATACCATACCTGATCACTTTCCGGCATAGGAATTGGAACAAAAATTCGGAGTACATTTTCTCCTTTGGAATTATGCGTGTACCCCTGAACCGTCTCTCCATTCTTCACTTGTTTCCAGAGTGCCGCTTTCTGCTCCGTATCACCAAAATCTTTAAGTACACTTGCTGGATCATTTGGATTAGCTGCATATTTACCGTTACCCGTGATTAGAGAAACGTATCCTCCCATAGGTTTATATTTATCAGCATCCTCCTGGAGCTTTGATAACGATACATCAAACCCTACCGTCCCAAGAAAAGTACCCGATTTGTCTAAAATGGGCAGCATTACCGAAATCATCTCTATAGCCCCACCGCTCGTATCATAGGAATAGGGTTCAATGTAGATCGGTCTTTTCTCTTTTTTAGGTAAAAGGTAATAATCACCCGCCCCTTCTACATCGTAATTCTTTAAGGCTTCAACCGTTATTGAACCTTGATTTCTAAGAACATAAGGAATAAAACGCCCCGAAGCATCATCATATGGCGTCTTATTGATATTAGCCTGATCGTTTTGATCGAAGGCATTGGGTTCCCACAGAGTACTAATTGCATAAAGCTCAGGTCTATTCTCAAGCATCGATTTCATTGTAGAAACAACTTCTTCACGACTCAAGCTTTGACCTTCTCTTGATTCAACCAGTACTTCTGTGAATACCTTGGCTGCCGACTCTATGTCAATCAGAGTATTCTGAATAGTTTCCGCATAACTTCGCCCAGCAACTTCCGCCTCTAGTTCACCGTTCGATATGCTCACACTTCGCAAATTCAGCAAATTTGCAACCAAACTAAAGAAAAAGATCACGATGATAACTAAACTTACTACCAGAACAAATTTAACCGTTAAAGAAAGCCTTCGATATAATGCCATCTAAACAACTCCACTCTAGGATAATATACCTTATCTTTAATCGACAAAATGCGACTAACCCTAAATAGGTCTTATTTCCTATAATTTTAGTGATAAAAATTTAAAATGCATATCTTTTCAAAAAGTATGTTTAAATAAAAGGAGCTTAACTAAAAAATCTCAATACAAAGGAGTTCATGCCGATGGAAATATCCTCTTTTTTGTTGCCTAAAGATCAAGTTGCCTATATCACTAATTCAATATCCATGCTGGAAGCCTTAGAACAATTAGAGCAGCACCATTATACGGCTATCCCTATTATTGATAATGAAGGAAAATATGTAGGAACACTTTCGGAAGGTGATCTATTGTGGAAGTTGAAAAACACAGCCGGTCTAACCTTTGACAATATAGGGGAAGTTCCAGTAAGCACAATCCAGAAGCATGTCCATAACGAAAGCGTCCTCATTCATGCCGAAATGGAGGATATGCTAACGCTCGCTGCAGATCAGAATTTCGTCCCTGTTATTGATAATGAGGGCGTGTTTATCGGAATTATTCGTCGAAAAGATATCATTGAATATTATACTCGTAACATTACAGATTAATTGAACAACAACAAAAAGACCTGATCAGTAGCATCGGGACTGACCCCCGTTTGTGAGACAGGGATCAAAACACCTTACAAGTTTAAGTAGCCAGTCGCCGGAAATCCATCGGTGACTGGTTATTTAGTTTCGCTTGAATTCGAATTGAGTTATAGTAAATGATGTAGTCTCGAATGGTCTTTACAACGATTGCAGTCGTTGTAGATGTGAGATCTTCGAGGTAGAACGTTTCAGACTTTAGAGTGGAATGAAACGATTCAATGGGGGCATTATCAGCGGGCGTTCCTTTACGGGACATGCTCATGGTAATGCCTTTTCCTTTTACAGCTTCCTGGTACGCAAAGGACGTATACACGCTGCCCTGGTCGCTATGCAACAACATCTTTTTCTGCTTTGGAAGTTGATTTAATGTATCCAACACCAAAGAGGTATCTTGTTTATCTGCTATACTGTAAGCCACAATCTCACCATTGTACAAGTCTAGAATGCTGGAGAAGTACAACATCTTCCCGCCAAATGGCAAATAGGTAATGTCCGTGACGAGTTTTTGCAGAGGTGCTTCTGCATGAAACTGTCGCTTGAGCAGATTTTCAAAGGAGTGTACAGATTGCCCAGTCACCTTTCGTTTTTTCATCCTCACGCGGCACTGAAGCCCCTCACACTGCATGATCCGCTGGACTCGCTTATGATTTATACTCTGCTCTATCCGAAGGAGCGCCGTGATTTTCCGGTACCCATAGCGGAATTTATGACGGATGCAAAGCTCCCGGATTTTCTCCACCAGTTTGTCTGTATGCTTTGTCCCCACACCTGCTTTCCAGCGGTAGTAAGTCGTTCTTGCGATTCCGAGCCATCTACAAGCCTCAGACACCGTCACTTCGTTTCGAATGGATTCAATCCAGGCAATAACGGCCTCTGGTTCCACCTCCTCTCCAACTCCTCGTACTTTTTTAGCAGATCTAATTGTTGTTTTAAGAATCGGTTCTCTGCCTTTACTTTTTCGAGTTCCGAAGAGTCCTCCGGACCTTTGCCATAGCTGTACTGTTTACCCACCGGCTGCTCCAAACGATGTCGTTCACCATTTCGATTCCATCTCATCCATGTCTTTAGCTGTGTCTTATTCCGTATTCCGAGCTGCTCCATAACCTCTTTCACAGGTACTCCTGCTAATCTCATTTCTATAGCTTTCATCTTTATTTCCACGGGATAACTTACTCTGGTTGCCAATGCAAAAACACCTCCAAGATGATCTCCTTATCTTACGACAAGGTTCCATTCTCTTGAAGGTGTTTTGATTTGTCTCACGTTATGGGGTCAGTCCCATCCTGTGAAGATGATACTAATCAGGTCTTTTTGTTAACTCAAAATTATAATTCAGTCAGGATAATGGTCCCTTGTGGGGTGATAGCTAACGTATGTTCATATTGTGCTGACAGACCGCCGTCGATGGTACGCGCAGTCCAACCATCCGCATCAATCTTTGTTCTGTAGCTGCCTGTGTTCAGCATCGGTTCAATGGTAAATACCATCCCCTCTTTAAGTCGAGGCCCTCTGCCAGCCGGACCATAGTGTGGTACCTCTGGAGCTTCATGCATTTCTGAACCAATTCCGTGGCCAATAAAATCACGCACAACAGAAAAACCGTTAGACTCTGCGTAAACTTGAATAGCATGAGCGACATCCCCGATCCGGTTGCCTGCAACTGCCTGCTCGATACCGCGGAATAAAGATTCTTTTGTGGTGTCTAATAATTTCGTCGCCTGTTCACTGATATTGCCAATCCCGTACGACCAAGCGGAATCTGCCAACCAGCCATCTAAATTCACTACCATGTCTATTGTTACTATATCCCCATCTTTAAGCGGCTCTTTTTTCGGAAATCCGTGGCAGATTACATCATTTACAGATGCACAGGTTGCATATGGATAACCGTTATATCCCTTTTGCTCAGGAGTCGCTCCTTGAGACAATATAAATTTTTCAGCAAATTCATCAATCTCCCAGGTAGTAATTCCAGGCTGTAAGATTTGCGCAATTTGACGATGACATTCAGCCAGAATTTTTCCCGCCGCACGCATTTTTTCGATTTCTTCCATCGTTTTCATGATAATCATAATATCGCCTCTTCTGTACAGAACACATCACTCTCGGGCAATGGCTCTTCTTTTGTATTTAGTTTCCCCTTTATATTATGAAAGAAAAACACGAGAAATCCAAATCATTAAGCAAAAAAAATATAAATTCATTAATAATTCTAAAAAAGACTCCCTTTTTACGTGAATGTTAGATATGGTATGGGTTTGAGTAATGACAACTAACAAAGAGGCATCCCAGCAGCCATAATGCAGGCTCCGGGACACCCCTTCAATCTAGAATGAATTAGTCGTGAAAATTAAGGCCTGACGTAACCGCTTTGACATAACCTGCTCGGATCACGAAATCTCCAAAATGCTCACGATGCAGACGTTCTTTGGCGTAACGATGAAGAATAGGCTCCAGCGTCTCCAAAATTTCTTTTTCATCTATGTTTTCTTTATATATCTTGTTTAAGCGATCTCCCGTAAAACCTGCTCCCAAGTACATATTATATCTGCCTGGTCCTTTACCAATAAACGAGATTTCACCCAGTGCCGGTCTTGCACATCCATTAGGACAGCCCGTCATCCGGATCACAATTTCCTCATCACGTAGGCCTGCTTCGTCAATGACAAGCTCAAGCTTATCAATCAATGAAGGCAAATAACGTTCCGCTTCCGCCATCGCAAGCCCACAGGTTGGCAGCGCCACACAGGACATTGAGCTGCGTCGTAGTGCAGAAAGATGTGCTCCATCCGTAAGTCCATGCTGTTTAGCCAGCTCAGTAACTTTTCGTTTTTTGGCAGAGGTTACGTTAGCAATTGTTAGATTCTGATTCGGAGTAAGCCGGAAATCTCCGGTATGAATTTTGGCGATTTCCCGCAGTCCGGTCATCAATGTGTACCCTTCTTGGTCATGAATCCGTCCGCTTTGGATATAAAGCGTTAGATTCCATTTTCCATTGGTACCCTTCACCCAGCCGTAACGGTCTCCATTATGATCGAAATGGTACTCCCGCGCCGCCTCAAGCTGCCATCCTAGTCTTTCATGCAGCTCATCGACGAACCATTCCAGACCGTGGCGGTCGATCGTATACTTGAACCGTGCATTTTTGCGGACAGAACGATTTCCATAGTCACGCTGAATCGTTACTGTCTTCTCTGCTACATCGATCAATTGATCAGGACGGCAAAATCCAATGATACGACCAAGCTGAGGATACGTGCTAGTATCGCCATGTGTCATCCCCATACCGCCGCCTACCGATACGTTGAACCCTACCAGCTTATCGTTCTCAAGAATAGCGATGAAGCCCAAATCCTGCGAGAATACATCTACGTCATTTGAAGGGGGAACCGCAAGACCAATTTTGAATTTACGTGGTAAATATACCGGACCATAGATCGGCTCAACTTCTGCCCGATCACCTAAACTATCCACTACCTTTTCACCGTCTAGCCAAATTTCATGGTAAGCAGGAGTACGAGGTGATAGATGATCGCTGACTTTTCGCGCCCATTCATAGACTTCTGCGTGCACCTCAGACTGATAAGGATTCGGATTGCTCATTACGTTACGGTTGACATCCCCACAGGCTGCAAGAGTCGTCATTAGCGTATCATTGATGCTTCGGATGGTCTTCTTTAAGTTCCATTTAAGAACACCATGCATTTGAAATGCCTGTCTTGTAGTCAGACGTAAGGTTCCGTTACCATACTTCTGTGCCAGATCATCCATCACCAGCCATTGCTTCGGTGTAGCTACTCCACCTGGGGCTACTACGCGAAGCATAAACTGGAATGCAGGCTCCAGCTTCTGACGTTCCCGTTCATTGCGTAGATCTCTGTCATCCTGCATATAGCTTCCATGAAATTTCAGCAGACGATTATCATCTTCAGGCAGACCGCCCGTAATCGGATTGCTTAGTGTCTCAACTAACGCACCGCGCAGGTAGTTACTCTCCGACTTAATATGCTCAACATCACTTGGAGGCCCGCCGATCGGCTTAACCTTCTCATTGTTTGCCATTGTTGTTATCTCCCCCCGAAGTCATTCGATAACTTCCCATCTATCCATTAGTAGACATCACGCTGGTAACGCTGTGTCTGTTGCATATCTTCCAGATAAGCCGCTGCCGCTTCAGGGCTAAGACCGCCCTCACTCTGAATCACAGTAAGCAAAGCAGTATGAACATCATGTGCCATATACTTCTCGTCTCCGCAAACGTAGACATGAGCACCTTCTTGCAGCCATTCATAAACCTCACGACTCTTTTGCAAGATACGATGCTGTACGTATACTTTCTCTTCGGTATCACGTGAGAAGGCCACATCCAGCTTGCTTAGAACGCCATCCTTTAGCATTCTCTGCCAATCTGTCTGATACAGGAAATCTGTAACGAAATGCCGATCCCCATAGAACAGCCATGATTTCCCTTCCGCTCCAAGCTCTCCGCGTTCTTCCAGGAAAGAACGGAATGGGGCAACGCCTGTGCCCGGTCCGATCATAATGATCGGTGTATCCGGATTAGTCGGAAGCTTAAAGTTAGGATTATGCTGAATGTAAATAGGCAATGTATCTCCCGGCTCTACTCTTTCGGCGCAATGAACTGAGCAGACACCGTAGCGTTCCCGGCCGTGAGCCTCATAACGTACAGCTCTGACGGTGAGATGAACCTCATCCGGGTTAGCCTTGTAACTGCTAGCAATAGAATATAGACGTGCAGGAAGCTTCCGTAAAATAGTCACAAAACTGCTAGCTGAGCCTTCCCATGGTGAGAAGTCCTGGATCAAATCGAGCAGATCGCGTCCTTGAATATACTCTTTAAGCTCCGAAGCACGGTCTGGAGCAACTAACTCACTCAGCTTGCTTGAGGCAGATAGCTTTGCTGCTTGTTCAAGTAATGGTTTTGTCAATACGGTGATTTCATAATGATGCAGAAGGGCCTCACGTAAGGCTCCTTCATCGCCTTTCTTATTAAACGGAACCTTATCGCTAGGATTCCAACCCATAGTATGAATAATGGCATCCACCAATTCAGGATGATTCTCAGGATATACGCCCAATGCATCCCCTGGTTCAAACTGTATATTAGACCCTTCAAGCGATAGCTCCAGATGACGAGTCTCCCGATCAGAACCGCGCCCGTTCAAATTTAAATTCTCCAACACCTCTGCCTTAAAAGGATGATTCCGGGTATATAAAGGCTCTTGCGATTCTGCGTCCTCAGCGGCTTGAACCGCTTTTGCAGCAATACCCGGAGCATTCAAATTAGCATTTAATGCACCAATTACACCTTCAAACCATTGAGCTACGGAATCATCATAATCGAGATCACAATCTACTCGCGGACTTAACCGCTGACCGCCAAGTTCCTCTAAGCGCTGATCAAAATCCTTACCGGTTTGACAGAAAAATTCATAGGAGGTATCTCCCAAAGCCAGAACAGAAAACCGCAGGTTCTCTAATTGAGGAGCTCTTTTACTATAAAGAAATTCATGAAAAATCCGTGCATTATCTGGTGGTTCACCTTCTCCATGAGTACTCACCAGTAGAAGCAGATTCTCAACCTTTTTAAGCGCAGTAGGTTTAAAGCTGTTCATCGCGGAGAGTGTGACCTGAAATCCTTGCTCTTCCAGCTTGCGGGACAAGCTCCCTGCCAGTCTCTGGCAATTCCCAGTTTGCGAACCAAATAATATGGTTACCTCCCGTGATGCTGCTGGTTGACTCGTCACAGCCGCGCCAACCTCCACGTTCCCAATCGAATTCGATTGCACTTGAAGTTCGGCACCCGCCGGCGCCGCTGCCGCAGTACGGCCAATCGCAGACAAATATCCGCTTAGCCATATTTGCTGTGTCTCCGTTAAGGATGGTAGAAGACGATTGAGAAGCTCGACTTGGTTCTCGTTAAAAGGACTGTTCGTTACCTGTAGTTGCAACAATATCCACCTCTCCTAAACATGAAATCTGGTTATGATCCGTACCTCATTTGAATCGATCTGAGCCTTTTTTAGAACCTCATAAAATCAGGCTATCACAATAATTGTAAACGATCAATGAAGTCGTTTTTACATAAAAAATGTTATTTATTGAAAAAATATCAATAAAGTACGAAAAAACCGATCAAAACAGTATGATTTACTCTGATTTGATCGGTTTCATTATAAAAAGTGATACTATTTATAAAATATTGTGATAAATAAAAACTATAAATCCTTCTTACTTTCGGGAAATAATACCTCGCCTACCCCCAGCTTTATCTTCACAATCTCTTCAAGCGTATTCGATAACTCGCCAGGTGGATAAGGTTTCGTTAAATACTTCTGAATCACATCATTCAATTGGTTCTTATCCGATTGATCTAGCGCAGAGGATATAACTATAGGAATATTCTCTGTTCTCGAATCATCTTTCAGCATTCGGATCAAATCCCAACCGTCCAAATCTTCCCCAAGCATCAAATCAACCACGATCGCAACAAATGGTGTTTTTAAAGCTTGATCAAAGGCTTGCTGTGGATGATAGTGATGGGTGACACGGAAGCCCTTTCCTTTAAGCTCTTCTGATAAGAGCAACGAAAGACTATAGTCATCTTCAACAATCATTACATTTGGCTTACTCTCTTTCTCTGCATTCCATTTATTTAGCTCATCTTGCTGTTGGATTGTATCCTCATGGAGGATTGGGAGGCTAAACCAAACAGTAGTCCCTTCTCCCTCTACCGATTCGATCCCTATGGTTCCTTTTTGTTTCTCAACAATTTCTTTACAGATGGCAAGACCAAGTCCGGTTCCGCCAATTCTTTTAGAAGCGCTGTTATCCACTCTTCTGAACTTTTGGAACAACTGTCCTATCTGATCCTTAGGAATACCGAGACCATTATCCTGGATGCGAACAATAACTTGACCCGGCTCATTGTGCAGCAGCACCTTCACTTCATTGGTAGAAGGTGAGAACTTGATCGCGTTACTTAACAGATTCGTTAGAACTTGGACGATCTTATCCTTGTCCACATCAACGTCTGCATTAAGAGCCTCATCCACGAGCAGCACATGATGTGTGCTGCTAAGTTTATATTGATCGATAACGCCAAGCACAATTTCGCTGAGATTCACATGCTCCGTGATATACTGCTGCTTACCTGATTCCATTCTTTGCAGATCTAGGAAATCATTAATCAGCTCAGTCAACCGCTTCGCTTCCTTATGAATCGTCTCCAAATACTTCAGCTGCTTCTCAGGCTTCATGGTTTTGGACAATAGCAATTCCGTGAATCCTAGAACACTCGACAATGGCGTTCTCAGCTCATGACTTACCGTACTGACAAGATCAGATTTCATAAGATCCAGCTCGTACTCCCTAGTAATATCTCTATAAACGAAAAGTGTACCGATTCTAAGCTCTCGTCGGAAAACGGGAATCGCATAAACATCAATATGCTTTTTGGATTCAGTTCCGATAGAATATTGCATACTGCTGGACTCCAGAGCATGCTCGGCGATTGCCTTCTCAAAGAACAACCGTAGTTCATCATTCTCATTCGAGCGTTCGATGAAATAATCCATCCATTCTTTTCTAGGAATCAATGTACCTTCTGTCCATTCATAGTTCACAATGTTGCACAGTGCCTTATTCATCTGAAGCATCTTGCCTTCTGTATTCACGAACTGAATGCCTTCGTTAACGTTATTCACGATATCGCGGTTCAGCTTTCGGCCATGTTCAATCTCTTCATACATGAATAAACGCTCAATCGCCAGAGCTACACGGTTCATCATCCCTTGAACCTCATTAATCTCTTCTTTGCTGAAGGAATGTCCAATCCGGGTCCCGCAGAATACAGCTAAAATCTCATCTTCTGCATTCACAACAGTAGTATAGAAGTCATAACAGTAGACTTCATTCGAAGAGATTCCTTGTTCCGATTGCGTAGCTAGACGCTTAATTAGATAGGTTTTTTCTGTCTTCAGACGATATAACATTTCATTGTTCTCATTATCGAGGTAACGCTCTACATTTTCCTGAGGAATCCCTTTAACAGCAGCGATCTTATCTTTTACTAGCAGGAAGAAACTTGAATCAAATGAATACAGATGATGCATAAATTGAATGAACTTATCTGCAAATTCATGTTTATCTAACGTGTAGGTAATATCATGATTCAGCTGATTATTTAGCTCAAGCATCTTTTTGGTCTGTTCCGTATTTTTCAGCGTCTCCGCAAGCTCTTGCTGCACGCTCTTCATAGAGTTGATATCGTTCGCAATAAGGATGTACTGATAAATTACACCCTCTTCATTCAGATAAGGCACAATCGTCAGATGCAGCCAGACCGGCAATCTGTCTTTGGCTATAATCTGAAGCTCATTGCTCCATACTCCACCTGTACTTAATTTGTTGATGATTTTTTGGAATTCATCATGAGACACATTATAAAGTTCAAATAGTCTGTATGTGTAGCGGATAATCTCCGACTTTTTATAGCGGGTATATTCACTCAAGTTCTCATTTGCGTAAGTAAACACACCTTTAGCGGTAAGGATACCAACGGCAGATGACTGATCGAGCGCTTTCATCATGCTCTCAATTTCACTAAGCGACCGTTGCAGCCTATACTGCTGATCCTGAAGCTCATCCTGCTGAGCGTGCAACTCTTCATTCTGCATCATCAATTCTTCTTCTTTATCTTGAATACTTCTGGCCATATTTAGAAATGCATTATAAAGCCGGCCAATTTCATCTTGATGCTTAAGCTTGCCCAGAAGAATTTCCTCACCGGCAGCCAGTGAATGCGTTGCTCCTTCCAGCTTCAAAATAGGGTCAATCAGGTTCTTCAGAATCCGCCAGATCATAAAGGTAAAGAACAACAGAATGATGGCACTAATAAAAAATGCGATAAATGTAAATTCATTTGCCTGTTTGATATAATCCATAGCCATAGTATTTAATGCTTCATCAGAGCGTTTTTTGTACTCTTCCGTATAGGAGAGAAAATCATTTACAGATTTAGTGGTACCATCTGCGGACAGCGCACGCAAAGCTACATAATCATCAGCCTCGACCAGCCGAATCGCTTCGGGCAGCGTTTTATTTTTATACTGAACATAAAAGGCCTTTAAGCCATCCCTGAAAAGAGCCTCTTCGGGAGATAAATTGAGATTGGAATAGGTATCCAGAATCTTATCAAAGTTAACTAGTCCTAAATTTAGAAGCTTTAATTCATTATCACTCTTAAGAGCGCTAAATCCCCTGGCACGGAAAAACACCTCATTTAAGGCACTCGCCAAATCAGTTACGGTGTCCGCCTTATTTTGCAGAATTTCCCGGTCTCTGCTTAATTTGTTCTGTTCATCATTGATGAAAAAGAAAAATATCGATCCCATAATGATAATTAAAGCAAAGACCAGTGCAATGATACGAAAATACCTATTTTTGATACTGTGATTAGCGTTACTTCTCTTCGTCACTTAGGATCCCCTCCACAATCTGCAAGAGTTCCATTGGACTAAAGGGTTTGGGCATAAAATAACGTGCTCCTGCTTCCACTGCTCGAAGTCGATCTACATCTTGAGCTTTGGCCGTTAACATTAATATCGCTGTAGTTTTCTTTTTCTCCTCGTCCAGCTGCTGGAGCACTTCAATCCCTGTCATTTCCGGCATCATATAATCCAGAATCACCAAATCAAAATGATCCGCGGACAGCTTATTCAGTGCTTCCAATCCATTCTCCGCCGTGTGAATCTCAACATTCTCTAAATCTTCCAGCGTATCCTCGATTAACATCCGTAATACTTCTTCATCATCCACTACCATTATCTTTTGCATATTGGTACAATCCCCTTCGTTTTAGAACAAGAATCTATGAGCCAAGCGTTCCATCCGAGACAACAGCTCAGGCATATGGACTGGCTTTACTACATAATCATCGGCGCCCATCTGCAGGGCATGTACAATATCCGCCTGATTATTTCTGCCTGTCAGCATAATCACTAATATATTCACTTCCGGATATGTCTTGCGAATTCTTTCCAGCACCTCAACACCATCAAGATCCGGCATCACACCGTCCAGCAGGATAATATACTTCTCATCCATGGAATACCAATCCGATTGTAAAAAATCCAGTCCATTCGCAAAACTGCTGATATTGACCTCAGCAATATCCTCCGGCTCCCAAGTGTCAATCTGATGAGTCACGATTCTACGAATTAACGCATCATCATCCACAATAATTACATTTAGAACTGAATGCTTTTTAGTCGACAATAAATGGTCGTTATAAAGCGTCGTCTGATTCCTTCCAGCATCCTTGCTGGCATAGAGCGCCTGATCTGCTTCCTCTACAATTTTATCGGCAATATTCTCAGCTTCTGTTACCTCAGATATCCCGCTAGAAAAGGTCACATGAAAGATTTCATTCTTCGCAAAAAAATCGGTGGCAGCAAATCGCTCCTGTATACGTTGTATCACTGTCAATGCAGAGCTCGCATCCGTATTTGGCAGGAACACAGCAAACTCTTCTCCACCAAAACGGCAAAAGGTATCTTCCATACGGATCGAACTTTGTACAAGCTCAGATAAGGACTGTAATACCTCGTCTCCGATTAGATGACCATATGTATCATTAATCTTTTTGAAATAGTCCAGATCAATCAGTGCTAAAGAAAATACTCGCTCCGTACGCTTAAAATCGCAAATTAGCTGCTTCATCACTTGATTAAAGTGTTTTCGATTGAATGCACCCGTTAATTCATCCACAATGATGGAGTCCTGCCATTCCCTTTTCAGCTCAAAACGGTTTTTGATCAGAGCCATGAATATATCAATATCTACAGGCTTCGATAAAAAGTCCATCACGCCCAGCTTATAGGCATGCAATTGCGTCGCTTTGGAGTATTCCCCACTTATAATGATGATTGGAATACGTTCCTTTTTGGCTTTGCCGATAATTTGATTCAAGACCTCAATTCCACTGATATCTGGTAAAAGAATATCCAGCAGGATCAGATCGGGTTTGGTTTCATAAAAAATCTTAAGACCCCGTTCAGCAGATAAGGCAATGCTTACATAATAGTTCTGCTTCTCCAATGATTCTTTTAAATAAGCAACTAATTCAACATCATCATCAATAAGCAAAATATCATTATGCGGGAGTATTTCATCATTCCCTCTTTTGTCTAGCTGCTTAACTGAACTTAGAGAAACCGATTCATCTTGGTCAAACAGAGAAATAAGCGGATACAAATAATCCCCCCACTCTTCAATAGACCAGCACTTTAGACTGCTTTCCATGAAATAGGGCAAGGTTGCATCGGCAAATTGTTCAACTTCTTTTAACCCAACAGTACCAGCCGTACCCTTCAAATTATGCAAAAAACGATAAATGTCCTTCTCTTTAACTTCCGGCAGGTCAGACCATTCCTGGAGGGTTTGTTTGGTCCGCTCTTCAACCATATCTTTATATTTTTGTGTAGTCATATTTACTCCTTCAGAGTATCGTATCAATCTCTCACTTCATCATATTTTTCATATACTGTCAATCGAATTTTCTTTAAATTCATAGGTCTACATAAAAAAATGATCAAACTGACAAAAAACCTTTGGTTGAAGCTTGCTTCAGCATTTGTAATAATGATTGGAATGGTTCATTCCGTTTACACGGCGTAATCACCATATACAAAGGGAGGCTGTAAGCATGAAGGGGATTATTACTGTATTAGGGAAAGACAAAGTAGGGATTATTGCTAAGGTATGTACATATCTTGCCGAGCACAATTTGAACATTCTGGATATTTCCCAGACGATTGTACAAGATTATTTTAACATGATGATGATTGTAGACATTTCTAGCGCGAACAAAGCATTTGAGGATATTGTTGAGGATTTACATTCAATCGGAGAATCAATCGGCGTGGAAATCAAGCTTCAGCATGAGGATATTTTTAATATTATGCACCGCATCTAGGAGGATGACCATGATATCATTAGTAGAAGTACAAGAGACGAATAAGATGATCCGTGAAATGAATCTGGATGTGCGTACCATAACAATGGGGATCAGCCTCATGGATTGTGCTCATACAGATATGAGAACTTTTAACCAAAATGTATACGACAAGATTACTAGATCCGCCGAGAAGCTCGTTAAAACAGGGGAAGATTTAGAAAGACAATTCGGTGTACCCATTGTTAATAAGCGGATTTCTGTCACTCCTATCGCTATCGCTGCTGGAGCTGTGAAGACGGATACGTATGTGCCTGTTGCTGAAATTTTAGACAAGGCTGCAAAAGAAGTTGGCGTTAACTTTATTGGCGGCTTCTCTGCGCTTGTGCAAAAAGGCTGCACCAAAGGTGATCGGATTCTGATCGACAGCATCCCAGAAGCACTGGCAGTCACTGAAAGAGTCTGCTCCTCCGTTAACGTTGGGTCCTCTAGAAGTGGAATCAATATGGACGCTGTGAAATTAATGGGTGATATCATCATTCAAACAGCGGAACGCACCAAGGATCGGGATTCCATCGGCTGTGCTAAGCTGGTGGTCTTCTGCAATGCCGTCGAGGACAATCCTTTTATGGCGGGAGCCTTCCATGGTGTTGGAGAACGGGAATGTGTCATCAATGTAGGTGTCAGCGGACCAGGTGTAATTAAGCGTGCGTTAGAAGAAGTTAAAGGTCAGGACTTTGAAACCTTGTGTGAAACGATTAAACGAACTGCGTTTAAAGTTACGCGTGTGGGACAACTAGTTGCTCAGGAAGCTTCCAAACGGTTGAACGTACCTTTTGGGATTATCGATCTATCTCTGGCTCCAACACCAGAAATTGGGGACTCCATTGCAGAGATCTTTCAAGTCATGGGTCTGGAAGAAGCCGGCGCACCAGGCACAACAGCCGCTCTGGCCATTCTAAATGACAATGTTAAAAAAGGTGGCGTTATGGCCTCCTCCTATGTCGGTGGACTCAGTGGCGCCTTCATTCCGGTCAGCGAAGACCATGGAATGATTCAAGCCGTTCAACGTGGTGCTCTTACCCTTGAGAAGCTAGAAGCCATGACCTGTGTATGTTCAGTAGGCTTGGACATGATTGCTATACCGGGAAGTACCACCAAAGAGACGATCTCTGGTATCATCGCCGATGAAGCTGCTATCGGAATGGTCAATAACAAAACAACCGCTGTTCGCGTCATTCCTGTCATCGGCAAGGATGTAGGTGAAATCGTAGAATTTGGCGGTCTCCTTGGATATGCGCCTGTTATGGCAGTTAACGGCTTCAATTGCACCAACTTCATTAACCGGGGCGGACGGATTCCTGCTCCAATTCACAGCTTTAAGAACTAATAGAAACATCAAACAGCAAGTCCCTATTTGCACCTAGGCGACTTGCTGTTTTTTTATTGTTCAGAGCTTGAAGATATTCATGTGATCAGATTTATGCTCGCTGGATCCCAATATTAGGTGTTCCACCGGTTAGATCGATAAATAATACATAGTCATTTCCATCCGTGCCTTTCAGCACAAGTCCTGTCTGTCCTGCAACTCCCACAGCGAAATATCTGACCTGTTGAAGGCTTGTAGGTGCTGCTACTGGTGTCAACGCCTGATTCACAGCAATCAAACGTGTAGCAGTTTTAATGGTGCCAGCACCGCTAATTTCACCGGTTACCCCCAAATGACCAAGTATAGACTCACTACCGTTCACATTAAGGCTACCCATTATAGTCTGACTACCATTCAAATGCAGATTTGAATCGATAGTTTCATTTCCGTTAACATGCAGATCATTTTGAATGGTCTGACTTCCTGTAACTAGAACATTATCAAAGGTTGGCAAGGCGATCATCCCTTTCAGGTTATATAGTATATCTTATGTTAAACAAGCCAACTCAGTCATAGATAGATATACATCTTTCACTAAATCCGCTTTTTCCTACGAGATTCTTATTAATGGTCTTATACCTAAAGTCAAATGATCCTCCTACACATATAATGTTTAGCAAGACTAGGTGCTAGAGCGAATAACTGGCTCCAAGGAATACAGGAGGAATTATGAAGAAGACAGCTAATAGGCTCACTCCTCAAAGGCCCTCAACTCACAACGTCACCATCAGCCATGTTCATCCATCGCAACCGCCTAATCTCATTCTTGAGATGAACTCTTATAGAGCGGAACCCCTAAAACGGGAACTAAAGCAATTAAGAGTATTGCTTCTGGTCCCTTCAGAGATAAGTAATAAAATGCCTAATGTACGACTTTTTAAAGATCAGCTAAGGCATCTGGTTAAAGAAGTGCTTGCCATTAAGTTACATCACAATCTAGAAGAATATTTAACCCAATATCAGCCTGATCTGATACTTGCCTTGGGATCAGAGACCCTGTTCCCTGAGGAGAACATCCCTGCCCTTAAGGCTTCTAAAGCTCCAAAGGCCGTATGGATGGCAGACGCGACCTGCCTTACCCGAACAGAACGTAATCTGGCACTGTTATTCGATTATATTTTTACACAGAACATAGCTAATCTAATCTATTATCAGGGTTTACGCGAAAAACATTCGAGCTATCTCCCTTATGCTCCAGACACGGATCTCTATTATCCAAGACGTGTGGAGAACCAATACCACAGTGACGTACTCATCCTCGGCCATTTTCAAATGAATAGTGTTCTGCATACCTTAGCTCATTCTGAACTATTTCATGGCCTCAAGGTATTAACCGTCGGTAGCGGGTGGGAGCCCATCAAAAATTTCATAGACATTAGCCATGAGAAAGATATGTCTAACTATTATAATGGCGCACGGATCATCATCAATTGCACAGGTTCTGTACAGAAGATTATGGAGGTTTCTGCTTGTGGTGTATTTCAGTTAGTGGAAGATCATCCCCATCTTCAGGGTTACCAAATCACAGAAGAAGATCTCATTCGTTTCCAGAGCTTTAAAGAGCTCTCTGAGAGCTTCAATTACTATATTACTCATAGCGATGAAAGAAGAATTTCTGCGTCACGTGCACTAAAGGAAGTGAAGTACAACTATTCTTATCTTCAACAAGGAAAGCTGCTGCTCAAAAAAATATTCACGGAACCATAGGGGGTGACCTGACTTGAAATGCATTGCTTTTGTATTACCTCAGTTTCATCAGATATCAGAGAACGATTCCTGGTGGGGGGAGGGATTTACAGAATGGACAAATGTCAGGAAGGCTACAGCCCTTTATCCTGAACATCATCAGCCGAAAAAACCTTTAAATAATAACTACTACGATTTAACGGACCCTAAAGTGAAACAATGGCAGGCTGAGACTGCAAGGGCTCATGGCATTTACGGTTTTTGTTATTATCACTATTGGTTCAATGGGAGGCGACTACTGGAACAACCGGTTCAGCAGATTCTTACCAGCAAAGAGCCAGACTTCCCCTTTTGCCTGTCTTGGGCTAACGAACCTTGGACGCGAAGCTGGGATGGTACCGAAGAAGATGTCTTGATGCCACAGGAATATGGAGAAGAACGGGATTGGCGGATGCATTTTTATGCTCTGTTGGAGGCGTTCAAAGATGAACGATATATTTGCGTAGATGGCAAACCGGTATTTATTATCTACAGATCCTCCAGCATCCCTCGCTGTGATGAAATGCTTCAATGCTGGCGTGATTTAGCTCAGCAAAACGGTCTTAAGGGTCTTCATCTGATCAGGACACTGGGCGGATTCCCTCTAAAGACAGAGCACGGGTTCGATGCCAGTCTAGAATTTGAACCTCACTACACATTCGCACATGGCGGTGTAAAGCATTTGTGGAGCTCCAAGCAGGTGGAGGACCAGAAGCATATCGTCATTGATTACGATGAATTATGGGAATCCATGTTAGAGCGGACACCTCATAGAGACGGAGAAATTATATATCCGGGAGCATTTGTGAACTGGGATAATACACCACGCAAAGGTGCCGCCGGACAAAGTACTTTGGGTGCAAATCCTCACAAATTCGGCCAATACCTGTCACGACAAATTGAGAGGACCAAAAAGATGTTCAAAAGTGATTTTATTTATATAAACGCCTGGAACGAGTGGGCTGAGGGTGCCTATTTAGAGCCGGATGATCATTACCGGTATCAATACTTACAAGCCGTTAAGAATGCTCTTCAATATCATCACAAAGAAGATCCTTCCACGCCGTAGCGTCAGAAGGATCTTCTTCTTTATTCCTTATTATCTTTCCGAAGTCTGCATTCTGGCGCTTCTTGCACTTATCATTCTCCACCCCGTTAGCAATGCAGCCACAAAGCATATGGATGCTGAAGTCATGAACACTACATGCATGCCACTGATAAACAACTCTGGTCGACCCGGAACTAGACCTGTTACCCGATAACCTGCTTCACTGCTCATCACATGAAAGAGTATCGTCGTAGCGATCGTAATACCGACAACCATACCCACATTACGAACCAACGAATTGACGCTGCCCGCGGAACCAAGCTGAGTTCTAGGCACCTTAGACATAACAAGTGAATTATTCGGCGATTGAAATAGACCACTGCCTATTCCTAGCATAGCGATCCACACGCCTACCAGCACAACAGAGCTTCCTTCATGAAGCTCTGCTAATCCAAACTGAGCAATAACCATGACCACCAGCCCTGCAAAAGTTAGAAATTCAGAGCCGATTTTATCCGATAAAGCACCGCTTATTGGTGCAACGACTACCATACATATCGGTAACAGCATCAACAGGAATCCCGCTTCAAAGGGCGATAGATTCAGCATATTCTGTGCATAAAATGGTGCGATAATGTTAAAGCAAAAGTTCGCTGTAAATACGAGAAACCCACACAAAATACTTAATGAAAACAATGGATTCTTAAATAATGACAGTTGCAGCAGCGGTTCTTTTCTTCGAAGCTCCGTCCACAAGAACGCAATAAAGCTGATTACAGCTACGATTAGTGAAGTCACAATTAAACTGTCGCCATAACCGAGCTGCTGTCCCAATAATAATCCCGCAAACAAACTTATAATAAAAATTGCGAAGAGCAAACTGCCAGGAACGTCAATTGTAGATTTCGTTCTAGTTAAATCCTTAGGCAGTACCTTCCATCCTAACAGGATAGCAATCACTCCAATTGGAATGTTCACCCAAAAGATATACTCCCACCCTAATGTCGAGACCATAATCCCACCTAAACTAGGGCCAGCTATACTTCCCAGTGACACGAATGTACCTATGAAACCAAGGGCTTTCCCCCGCTCATTAGCAGGAAAAATATCCGTAACTATTCCTTGGCTGTTCGCCATTGTCATCGAAGCTCCGATAGCCTGAATAACGCGCGAAGCAAGCAAAGCAGGTAAACTTAAACTGAATCCACACAGCATAGAACCAATAACAAAAACAACCGTCCCAATCTTAAAGATTCGAATCTTCCCAACAATATCTCCAAGCTTCCCGAAGAAAAGAATCGCTGCACAGATCGCCATCAAATAACCTGTGGTTACCCATTCGATTTGTGCCATAGGCAGCTTCAATTGTTTCGATAATTCAGGTAAAGCGATGTTGACAATACTACCATCAAGCGTGGACATAAAGGTGAAAATATTCAGGACAATTAATATTATCCAGCGTTTCTTCTGAATTTCCTTGTCTTCCTGATAGGTTGCGCTAATAGAACTCATAACTAACACCTCATTGAATGTATAATCAACGTTTAGTTGCGCACGCAACAAAACTTGCATACCCAGTGTACATCAAATTAGTTGCGCACGCAACGACTTTATTGTACACTTTGTCTCAGAGTAGTAAATACGCGAACTAAACCCAAAGAGGTGTCTATATCTTGGAAAAAGAGCCTATAGGTAAATTAATTTCCTATTTTCATCGTCAAAATCAAAAGCAATTGGTAAAAAAATTCATGCCCTATGGAATAGGTAGCGGCGGGCAACACAGCTTTCTCAAATTGATTCTTGCCAAACCAGGGATTACACAAGATCAATTAACTTCTGAATTGAAATTCGATAAAGCAACCACCGCTCGTTCCGTAAAGCAATTAGAGAATTCGGGATACATTGAACGTAAACCAGATCCTAATGATCGACGCTCTCACCTATTATATCCAACTCCTAAGGCAATTAATTTCTCACCTATCCTTCAGTCTATTTTAGATGATTACAATAAAAGTCTCGTTGGCAAATTAACAAATGAGGAAGTAGAACAGCTTCGTTACTTACTTCAAAAGATCAGCACTGACGAAGAGTAGGAACAAAAAAGCAGCTGTCACAAAAGTAGTGAATGCTACTAATGGGATAGCTGCTTCTTTTTCCGTACTCACTTCACCTTTACAGTCTCAGCAACTTCTTTCGTAATCTCTTCCCCACCGAGGCTCTTCCATTTCTCTACAAAAACATCAAAGTCACTAAGGGGTGAATCGCCCACAATGATATTCAAAAATGTCTCACTTTCTAGATTTTGAAGTTCCGCCCATTTGCTTTTCATTAGTTGTGTGTTTCCATAAAAGACCCCTCGCACTCCCTCAATAGCAGTTGAGGTTAAGACGGCAACTCCGTATTTATACGCGTTCGCTGCTTTCCAGCCTTCTAGATCTTTTTTAGGTTGTTCAGTGTCCTCCACCCATTGATCATAGATGAGTCGGGTATCTGGATTTAATGTATCCGGGTCTATTTTTCCATGTAGAGCTTGCTGAATATCTGCATAATGTTTTTCTATCGCATCCGAATAATCAATTAGAAGGTCAAACGGATAATAAGCACGCAGCTGAATTCCTGTTTGTGCAGAGAAATCATCCAGCTTCTTAACTTCTTCTGTATTTGGGTCTTGCCTTCTCTCAAGTCTTGTAAACACATTCAACTGCTTCATAATGGCTTCTGGGTGTTCAAATCCTTTACGTACAACTAGATAACGATCCGTAACTGGAGCCAAGTGAGCAACAAACTTGCCGGAATCATCTAGTGGAGCTGCATACGCTCTCCATTCTGCCTTCGTGTCCAAAGCTACAGCCTCTGACAATGGATAATAAGGCATCCACCATGGGCCAAAAAACATGCCTGATTTCCCAGTGATTATAGGCTCCTGAGTTTCTTTATACAGAGCAAAATCCGGGTCTAGCAACCCACGTTTATACCAATCCGCCAGTTTAGCAAGTGCTTGTTTGGTCTCTGGTGTAATAGAGCCGTACACAATTTTACCGTTGCTATCCTTGATCCAATTCGTCGGGTAAGCATGAAATGCACTAAAAACAGCATCCAGACCATTAACTAATGGCTTAGTTCCATATACGATATTTTTGTAGCCGCTTAATCCTACAGTATCTCTTTTCCCGTTCCCGTCAGGATCTTTTTCAATAAAAGCCTGAGCAATTTTCTCGATGTCTTCAAAGGTCTGAGGGGGTTGCAGCTCCAGCTTCTCCAGCCAATCCTGACGTACCCAGAGCAGAACAGGAGAATCCGCATCAATCGCTACATTCGGTAATCCGTATAATTTACCATCACGTGAAGCATCTTCTAATGCTTCTCCCTTCGTAGAATTGTACATATCTTTAATTAACTCAGAGCCGTATACTTTGTAGGTCTCTGTAAGGTCCTCTATCATGTCATTATCAATGAGCTTCTTCAATTGATCTCGATCTACAACCATCGCATCTGGCAAATCATTGCTATCGATCGCAAGCTGTGCTTTTTGATTAAAAGCATCTTCACCCTTTGCCTCCCAAGAGTGAACTACCTTGATATTCGTAATACTCTCCAAATAACGGGTGATTGGATTGTTATCGTTGCTGTCACCTGTATTTAACCTGGAATCTGGAACCTTAAATCCTACCCGGATCACGATCGGATCTTCATATTTGCTATATGCGATAGAAGTATCTTCGACCTCTCCCTGAGGACTTCTGCCAGAATCCACTGGTATGCTCTGGTCACGGCAGGATGTCAGTCCGATGATCACTATAAGAAGGAGGATGGATCTCCAAAATTTCATCATTGGCCTTTCCCCTCCGCACGATATTCGCTCGGTAGTTTACCAATGCGTTCCCTGAACAGCCTACTGAAATAACGGTCATCCTCAAAGCCAGACCTTGAAGCAACCTCACAGACGGGTAGCGAGGTCTCCAGCAGCAATGATTTAGCCAACTCAAGCCGCATTCCCCGTAAACATTCACCAAATGTCTCTCCGGCAAAACGAGCGAAACATTGACTGAAATAACCACGACTCATATTAATTTCAGCCGCTACGTCGCTCTGATTGATTTTGTCACCTGCATGGCTCTGCATATAACGAACTGCGCGAATTAGGCAGGACATCACCTCTTTAGTCAATCCTAGCTCGAGCATTCTCCGTCCCACATGATCAGAGAATCTGCGCAGCCAGGTCTTCCAATGGCACCAGTTCAAGTTAAGTGAAATGTCCCGTTCCAATTGAACAGCATCTTCAGGCTTCAAGAGTAAAGCACTCCATCTTTGCAAAAGAGAATGTGCGAACGTTAGATATCTATCAGAACGGGGCTTCTGCAAGCGTATGTTCGATACAAAATGGTCCCATTCGTTTCCATCAATCGTCCACTTGAGATTTTGAGCTTGCTCGAATAGATCCGCTTCATCATGTATTAAATTGGTGCCCGATATTTCCTTCTTTAGTTCCTCATAATTCAGAGAGGTCAGTTCCTCAGCTCCAGAATGATAAAATAGCATATGCCGTAGCTTCGTTGTGAGTTGCTCCTCCAATTCCTGTAACGACTGATCTCTTATCCCACTGATAAGCGCGATCTGCCATCTCCCAGAAAGCTGGCTTTTAAGCTCCCGCTTACCTTCTTCTTCTGAGAAACGTTGAAGCAGAGGTGACATCCACATCTCATGAAAGGTGATCAACGGATTATTCTTCACAAAGGATAGGTGAAATAACTCTTCTTCATTACAGTGATTGTTTAATGGTAAATAGAGCAGCGCCTTGTCAGCGGCCATCCGTTTACCTTCACCATGAACCAAGGCATCCCGTGTGTTGTCCTCCCATTTGATCCGATCAACGAGCCGACGTATAGTCTCATCCGCATTTTCCATCTCTAACAGAGTTTTGACAATATAATCAACAGCTCCTAAACGCATGGCCTCCTGCACATAGTCAAACTCATGATGGCAAGTAAGCACAACACAGCGAATGCCTGCGAAACGCTGCCTCACTAGTTTAATTAGCTCGAATCCAGAAATACCAGGCATAGTCAAATCTACAAATAGCAGATCCACATCCTGCTGTTGAAGTAGCTCCAGGGCAGATTTGCCATCTCCTGCCTCACCGACAATTACAACCCCTAAGGACGACCAATCGATTAGAGATATGAAGCCTTTCCGCACAAGTCTCTCGTCATCAACCACTACAGCCTTAATCATCGAAGTCCTCCTTACCTTTCCTCGGAATCACGATAGATACAACCGTACCTTCCCCTAGCTTGCTGTACATCTCTAGCTTCATCTGCTCTCCATAGTAGGTTCTAAGCATCCGGTTCACGTACGAGAATCCGATTCCGAGTCCCCGTTTCTTGGCTCCGTCCTCTGACAGCAGCTGGTCTAACGTATCCGCATCCATACCAGCCCCGTTGTCTCTTACACATAGCTTAACTTCTCCTTCGCCATGCTCTGTAATTAAGACATCTACCCTGCCATTATCGCTTAGTCCATGATAAATAGAGTTCTCTACGAGAGGTTGAAGTAAGAATCTGGGGACTGCTACAGACAATACATCCTCATCTGCCTCCACGTTAAATTCGAATTCATAGTCATAACGGATGCGCTGCAGCTCCATATAATTTCGGATCGCTTCAATTTCCTCTCCAAGGGTAACAATGATGCTTTGCTTGCCCAGATTATAATGCAGCACCTTTACAAGGAGAGTAACCAGCTTGTCGATCTCCTTTTGACCGTTGAGCCTTGCCATCCACTGCACCGTATTCAATGTGTTGTGCAAAAAGTGCGGATTGATCTGGCTGAGCAGCTTTTCAATCTCGAATTGGCTTTTCTGCTTCTCATTATGGGCTACCGCAACAATCAGCTCATTCACCTGTTTCTTCATCTGCTGGAAGTTACTAAGTACGAAATCAAACTCTTCCACGTTCGTGTAGGCAACCGGAGAGGTAACATTTTCTGCCATTCGATTAATTTCAAGGTTAACCTTGCGCAATGGGCCATAAATCTTTTTCCAAATCATCCAAGCCAGAACTCCGGCAAAGAGTAGAGTCGAGAACGCAAGCAGGATCATTTTATAGAACCAGGAATAAATTTCACTGTTGAATTCAGACTTTTTAACTACGGCAATAAGCTTCCAGCCCTGCGGACTAGCATATCGAAACAGATGATATCCGGTAAGCGTCTCATGTGAGAGATTGGAGCTGCTTCCTGCAGCTTTGATAATTCCTTGGGGCAATTTTCCGTCAATTTCATAGGTGTTAGTGCCCTGTTGATTCACAAGGATATGATTTACCTTCATCCCGTAAGATTCCTGATTAAATATTTTGCGAAGCAGACTGTAATTCGTCTCTAAATAAATATATAACTTATGTTCACCTGGTACGCGTACAATGCGCTGCTCCGAGAATACGAGATTATCTCCGACGGCATACATCGTAGAATGCGGCCCGTAGTAATCCGCCCCGTTATATCGCATAAAAGAAGGTAAAGTACTGATATCGAAATTTCTGCGCGCACTCATATTGGTGAACAGAACCGGATCATCACTGCTAGGCATAATGTAAGCTGTAAGTCCAATATAGGGATTCGTAAAATTGACGAGGTTGATTTTCTGATTGATGGAGTTCATCATTTGCGATTTGCGATAAATTTGCTTTTCTTGAATAAAAGAGGACATTTCCTCCACAATCTGACCATCCAGCGCAAACTGTTTAGAAGCAAAATCCATATTGTCGATGGCATTCTCCAAACTTGAGGCTTCCTGTTTCAGGCTTGCACTTATACCATTGCCAATTTTCCCTGAAAGGATAGAGTAAATAGAGGTGTAGGTTACGAATCCTACTAAGAGAAGCGGAAGTAGCGTTCCGATAACTAGATAGATGAATAGAGTATTACGTAAGGATTTGACAGCTGGGGTATGATTACGCTGAAGTACTCTTACCATCCGAATGATCCTCTTCTCTCTTCCTGTAAGCGTTTTATTTATTAATGTGAGAATACCACATTTATCCTTAATTGAATAGAATAGGGCAGAACAGCCTCCACGCCGCCCCGCCCTATTTATAATCGAACCTTATTTCACGCTTTTGCGAGCCTCGAATAGTTCCTCAGCTTTTTTAATAGAGAAATCCATCACCTCGGAATAGCCAAGACCATTCACCTTATCATGCATTTCTTTATTCAATTTGTCATATTCAGCTTGATCTTTAGCAAAAACCATTTTCCAAGAAATTTGTTGAATGACCGTACCGATTTGTTTGTTCTTTTGCTCCAGTGTTTTATCCATCATCAATGGCTCTTTGCCAGTGAAGCCTTGTGGAGCTACAGCCAGCAGATTATTTTTCTCAAAATACTCCTTAGGTGTCAGAACGCCCATCTTCGCTCTCCAATCACTATCAAGCTTAGACGGATTACGTTGCAGGGTTGTCGTCCATAGATTGTGATCATATGGCTCTTTGTTCTCTGGATTCACCATCGCTGGTACTACAAAAGAGAAGTTCATTTGATTGGAGCCGTAGTAGTAGTCACCGCCGCCATATTCTGCAGGCACTTGCGTATTCTGTTGATCCGCGTAAGCCTTCCAACCAAAATCAGTCACGACAGGTTTACCGCTTCCATCTATATCCCAAGTCAGCCCCTTAGGTCCGTTTGGTACAGCAGTCCCGCTTCCTGCAGAGATCATTGCACCTTCCGGGGTGTACATCCAGTTAATGAATTCCATAATTCTTGCTGGTTCCTTAGCTTTTGCGCCGATTGCTATAATACCGTTACCACCGTAAACATTGAAGCCTGTAGAGTACATCAGCTCATCCTTAAATGGAACTAATGCAAAACCTTTACCTTCAGCTGTTCTTTCCGGTGTATTGTAGTTAGCGGCTCCAAGCCATGGGAACCAGGAGAACAACAGACGGCCATCTTTGTATTTCGCTACAACATCGTCGAATTTTTGAGTCATAGAATCTGGATCCACCAGACCCATTTGGTTAGCTTCAAAATACAGCTTGAGCGATTTCATATACCAGCTATCTTCGGATAAGAAGTCATAATACTTTTCTTCGTCTGCTTTAACATACACAGCAGTGTCAGGAATTTCATCATAGCCCATCATGTTTGCAAACTGTTTAGCCAGTGTCATTTTATAGTTGCCATCCCAGTCAGACCACATCGAGAAGGCATAGGTTTTCTTACCTTGCTCATTCTTTGGCTCAAGCTCTTGCATTTTTTTCAGGACTGGAAGATAATCTTCAATCTTTGAAATTTCAGGTGCTCCGATTTGTTGATAAAGATCCCAGCGCAGGTCTGGACCCCAAGTCATATCTTTTCCTTCAGAAGGTCCGGATGGGTTAGAAGCTACGCTGTTTCCCATGCCAAAGACTGATGATCCACCGCCAAAAGCTACCTTTGCTTTCTCAATAGCTTTTGGGAAAGTGCTAGAAATATCTTTTCCGTATTTGTCCAGAAGTCCGTCTTGTGTCCAGTCTAAGAGCAGCTTTCCTTTGATCGCATTTGGATAATGGTTCTTGTCATCACCGAAAATAATAATATCTCCAAGATCACCAGATGCCATCATTGCAGAAATTTTGGTATCTCCACCTGTTAGATTTGAAGCTACAATGTCCATCTCAATGTTGAACTTATCTTTGATGATTTTGGCGAACCATCCAGTTTGTGGCCCCGCATAGTTAGCCGTTGTAGAGAATACGGTCAGCTTCAGCGGCTTGGAATGATCAAGTGCTCCATCATCTGGTGCTGCTGTTTCTTCCGCCGGCGCATTTGTGGCAGCGGACGTGGGCTTCTCTGTACTAGTGTTTTTGCCCGAGTTAGCCGTATTATTCCCCCCGCCACATGCTGCCAGAACGAAGACCAGGATTACGGATAGCATGACAAGCGATGCTCTTCTTAGTCTCATTGCTTTATACCCTCCCTTTCGTATCTTCACTTATAGTTCAACTCTGCTTGTAGCAGAGGAAAACCCCATTTCATTAACGATCCGGTAACTCATTAGCCCTTAACCGCACCGATCATAATTCCTTTGACGAAAAAGCGTTGGAAGAACGGATACACGATTAAAATCGGCAATACGACGATCATGGTCACGGTCATCCGTACCGAGGTTGGAGTCTGCATATTCGCTACACCAGCGGCCATATCAGGTGAACTGCGGATTAGAGCAGCGAGCGAGCTGGACTCGTTCAAATAACGCCATAACAAGAACTGGAGCGTATAGTACTTCGTATCTGTCATCAAAAACGCCGTATCAATGAAGGAGTTCCACTGATTCACTGCGGAGAAAATCGTAATCGTAGCTAAAATTGGCGTCGTAAGCGGTACAATAATACTCCAGAACACTCGCATGTAACCCGCACCATCCATAGATGCCGACTCCTCAAGTGAAGGTGGAATGGCTTCAACGAAGGTTTTGACTAGAATAATATTGAATGGCGTAATAATCGTAGGCAAAATATAAGCCAGATAATTATTGGTCAGATGCAAATTATGCATTGTGATATACCAAGGAATTAGACCTGCGCTAAAATACATCGTAACTACAACACTGCGGTACCAAATACTCCGGCCCCACATTTCCTTTTTAGTGAACAAGTAACCTAAAAAAGCTGACGACCCTACAGTAAGTAGCGTCCCGACAACTGTTCTATATACAGAGACTGTTGCCGCATGTCCTAGACCGCTAATTTTTAGAACCTTGCTATAGTTATCGAAATGAATCTGTCTTGGATAAAATTTGATATACCCTGCTGCGCTAAGATCGTTCGAGCTGATCGTGTTGATAAACAAGTAGTAGAATGGATAGATGCATGACAGGGTGAACAATCCAAAGAGCGTATAGATAATTATCTGGAAGATAAGTTCTCCAGTTGTTAGTTTTTTCTTTCTCAAATGGGATCACCCCTGACTTAAATGATAGATTCGTCACGCACCATCTTAGATAATGTGTTGGCTGCGAACAGTAGAATTACACTGACAACCGATTTCAACATGCTGACGGCTGTGGCAAAAGGAAAGTTATTAGCAAACGCAATATTGTATACATAAAGATCCAGCACCTCAATGGAATCTTTATTCATAGCATTTTGAAAGGCAAAATATTGCTCCATACCGTTATTGACTAGGTTACCTATGGATAACAGCAGCAGTACAAAAAAGGTTGGGATCAGACCTGGAATGGTAATATGCCAGATTTTGCGGAACCGACTTGCACCATCCACCTCAACAGCTTCATACAATTCCTGATCAATGCCAGCAATTGCAGCAAGATAAAGAATGGCTCCCCAGCCTAACGATTTCCACCAGTACCAAAGGATCATCGTGACCCAGATATTTGAGCTGGAAGCTAGTAAATTATAGCCTTCATCCACTATTCCAAGCTGCACCAGAATGTGAGTGATGACACCGTTATCTACTGAGAACAACGAGAATGCCAATGCATATACCAGAATCCAGCTGATAAAGTTCGGGATCGTGGTTAGCGTCTGCACCATCTTGCGATACCAGCCTGACTTAATCTCGGTCAACATAATGGCAAAGAACACTGGAAATATGGACGTAATTAATCCAAGTGAACTCATGGCAAGTGTGTTCTTCAGCACGCGTAGAACCTCTGCGGTTTGTGTCGGATTGGATACAATCGTCTTAAACCATTTCAGCCCGACATACGGCGTATCTGACAAAGGTATTCCGGGAATGAAATCATAAAAGGCATAAATCCATCCGCTGATCGGCAGATAATAGAAAATAAAGGTGACAACAAGAAATGGAAAAGCCATGAAGAACAATTTATGTTTGTTCTTCATCTTCCAGCGGGATCGATGAACCGGATCTACGCTGGGAAGCAGTTCGCCAGCAGGTACCCCCATATCGGAATCTCCTATATCCAGATTTTGATTACGCTTTCAGAATATCAGAACCTGAGCTTCTGGCGAGATAGAGCACAGAACGTCCTCTCTGGAGAACCGTCAGATGCTAGTGAACCAAATTCGCAGCACAATCGACCATTTTCTACCTGCCCTGTGGGACAAAATACGAGCCAATTCATACCAATAAGAGCCATATCGTGATTTCATCAGCACCTTCCCTTGCCTCAGACTCTCCCTCTTTCAGCATTTCCACCATGTTCGCTCTCCGTGTCAACAAAAAAAAGCAGCCCCCGATAGGTTGCTGCTGCATTACTTTAAAACCCTAGTTTGTTAACACCAAATACCCACTGTACGCATACTGAAGTCCGTACTGCATCACGATAGCCTAATGCCCAGACGCCCGGACATCCCCCTCCGCAGAGGCATCCATCTTCTGACGTCCCATATAAAACGAAGCCAATAATGCTAACGCTGCGGGAATCACCGCCCAAGCAAAAGTATTTACTATGGAAGACGATAACCCTGCAGTAATCTTACCCAGAATCTCAGGTGGAATTAGCGCCCTAGTCTCCGGTGAAAGCAAGGCATGCGGGTCTTTAAAATCCATAGCTCCCGCAGGAGCCGCTCCTCCTCCACTAGCCGAGAGTAGCTTGGTAAGACTGCCGGAGAAATAATGACTTTGAATGATACCAAAGGTGGTAATGCCTATGGTCATACCCAATGAACGAATGAAATTCAGCGTTGCGCTGGCCGAACCACGTTGCTGTGCGGTTAATCCATGAATGGATGCCGTACTTAGCACTGAGAATGAAGCACCAATCCCTAGTCCAATTAAGATCATATACAATGTAACCAGCAATCGCGAAGCCTCCGGCGTAAGTGTCGCTACAAGACCAGTACCGATCACCAGAAGTGCGAATGTAGGAATGAGCAGGCTGCGGTAACTGGTTTTTGACATCAGAAATCCGCCAATCGTAGCTGTAACCACGGAGCCAACCATCATTGGCAGCAGCACCAGTCCCGAATTTGTAGCTGATCCACCTAATACCCCTTGAATAAAGATCGGAATATATACGGAAGCCACAATAAAAGCTGCACCGCTAAACAGAGCACAGATAATGCTCACTGCGTATAATCTTTTTTTGAACAAAGCAAAGGAAATGATCGGTTCTTTCGCTCTAGTCTCCACAAAAAGAAACAGCGCTGCAAGGATCACAAAGGCTGCAAATAAACCAAGAATCATGGACGAATTCCAAGCATACTCTTTCCCGCCTAGTTCCAGCGCAAACATTAAGCAAATAACTGAACCTAGCAGCGTACCTGCTCCCAACCAGTCAATAGGCTGTTTAGAATGCTCATGGGATTCTTTATAAAAGAATACAACCATCGCAAAAGCCAACAGGCCAAGGGGCAAGTTAATATAAAATACCCACTGCCAAGCAATATGATCGGTAATATATGCACCCAGCAATGGACCAAATATACTCGACAATCCAAATACTGCACCGAAGGCCCCGCCAAGCTTCCCCCGGGTCTCCAGAGGTACAGCATCAAACATGATTGCAAAGGCAATCGGCACCAGCGCGCCCCCGCCAATTCCCTGAATAGCCCGGTACGCAGCTAACTGAGTAATTGTATCAGCCGTTCCACAGAGAGCCGAACCTACCATAAATACGATAATTCCAAAAATAAAAAACTTCTTGCGTCCATACATATCAGAGAGCTTGCCGAAAATGGGCATACCCGCCATCTCGGCTACGAGATAGGCTGATGTGACCCAGACAAATTTGTCCATTCCGCCAAGCTCTCCAACAATATTCCCCATCGCTGTAGCAACTATAGTGCTGTCCATGGAAGCCATCAGAATTCCTAATAGGAGACCTGCGATAACAATGCCCAGATTGGGCGATTTGGCAGCACTCATATGCTCCACTCCTCTTTTTCTCAAAAAATAACTATAAAATTATCTTTAAATCTTCACTTGATGCTTCACTGTTGCGTGCTTATGAACTTCTAGTGTATCTCGGAACTCCACCGTTTCTATTTCACAGTCCGGGCCAATGATTACACGTTCTCCCCTTACCATACTAGCCCTTGTATTGACCAGATCAATAGCATCGCCCTCGATTAGCCCTGCTTCAAACAGTATTTTCGAAGTTGGCTTCATCATATGAAGCAGTCTCCCAGTTTTACTCTTCTTAATGGTTAAGATACTGCCCCCAACCTCCTTCGCACTACTTGGACCAAACAATTTAATCTCCAAATGCTCCGCACTAAGTAATCCAGCTACGCTTAAGGCACCGGAAATTTGCAATTTTTCCCCTTCACAATCACCCTTCACATCCAGATTTCCGTAGAGATGAAGCTTATCGATTTTTACAGAGGCTGCTTTTATTTCCCCCTGTCCACGCAAGGAATCTCCTTCAAGACCACCCTCTAGCGCAATTTCACCAGTGATTTTCATTTGCTTCATATGCAGATTTCCAGCAATATTGGCATTTCCAGTCAGACTCATCTTCTCGCAATTCACATCTCCGGCGAATTTGCATTCTCCAGTGATCTTAACATCTTTGAAAGAACCCCCGGCTGAAGACGTCGTTCCAATTATTTTCAGATTATCATTCACCGACCTTCTCCACCTTTCCAACCTTCGCTTCAGGATGCACCGTAATTTGTTCGCGATACTCTACCCGTCCGAGTGTACAGCCTGGGCCAATAATAACAATATTCCCTCTGATGATATCCGCAGTTGTATATTCTATATCTATAAAATCTCCCTCGATCGTTCGAGTACATAGCTCCGGTCGAAGTTTAGGGATGATTCCACTGAACATCTTACTCCAAAACCCATTATTTACTTGCCGTATCACTAGGCTCTCCACACCAATTTCATTAGCCTTCGCCTGACTCTGCAGTTTGAAGTCCGCATGACCAGCACTGAGTAAACCACCAACATTAAAGCTTCCTTCACCTACGAAATCCTCAAGTTCACAATCCCCTTTGATTGTCATCATTCCGTTAAGGGTGCAGCTTTCACCTCGAAAACTCTTACCTACAGTAAGAACCCCATCCACCTTTAGGGTGCCAAATTGCAAATTGCCTATCACTTTAATGACCCCGTTGCACTCTGCTTCTGCTGCTGTGAGATCATCATTCAAATTCATATGCCCATTTCCTTTAAACATTCGTGCCACAATCGGCCCCACTACTTTACCTACACCATCCATGTTTACGTTGTTGTAAGTACCTCCGGCCCCACCACTTACCCCGTTTATAATCAAATCAGGCAGCTGATGTTTGTCCATTACTCTTCCTCCTATTCAACAAGCTTGTAGGCAAGCTTACCTTTCAATTGTTCGATCAAATCTGCATATGTCATTTTACTGACTAATCTAACCCCTTCATCAAACCATAACTCCGCAGGCGCTTGTGCCAGAATGAAAGATGAAACCCCCATTTTCCGGACAAAAAACAATTCCCAGCTTCCACTCTCGAGCCTTGAAACTTTCTCCTGCAAAGTGCGAAACAGAAGCTCCGCCTCCTCCATACTCATTTCCCCAGCACTAAGCAGGCGGTCTACAGCGAATAAATGAACGAGCTCCTCAAAAGTATATTTACTTTCATCACCGAGACTTTCTCCAAATTTCCTCAGCGTCGTTGTCGAAACAATGTTACGTTCTACAATTTCCTTAGCAGTTATACTCACCTTTTCAAAGGATGCCTTATCCGATAGCTTATCAGCCATTTCATCCAAGGACAGCCCATCTTTCATATTCACAATGTTGTGAATCCGCGACAAGATCATCTCTCTAGGAAAAAAAGTCTCTTGCCCAGTGAAGGTAGATTTACGGATAAACCATTCCTCGGGAATTAACTGCTTCCTTTTCCAGCGGTACAATTGCCCATATGAAATACCGGTTAAATCCAGCAGTTGCTTCTTCGAAATCAAATCATCTTCCATATGCGATCACTCCTTGAAAGCATCGTAACATAACACTGTTACGTTGTAAAGAAAACACTCCCCCTTAACTTCTCTACCGCAACAAATCATTGCATTAAAGTTTCCCTCCAAGATTTTACGACACAGGCAAAAAGTAAACCTCCGTCTAGAGGAGGATTTCCACTCTCAGCACAAAAAAGCAGACAGCTCCTAATAGTAAGGAAACTGTCTGCTATAATTCATCTACTGTATTACTAAATCAAGATTATTCAGCTTTGTCTTCTCCAGAAGCTTCCACTGCAGCTGGTTCAGCAGCATCCTCTTCTGTCGGCTCTTGAGCTGTTGGAGGTGCGATCCGGACAATCAAAGTGTCCTCAGGCGTCAAAATTTCCCAGCCTTCATGCTTTGGCAAATCGGACACCAGCAATTGATCTCCAATATCCAGTCCACTAATATCCACTTCAAAAGATGCCGTTAATTTATCTGGAAGTGTACGAATTTCCAGTTCATGCAAATCAATTTGTTGTACGCCACCACTTTTCACACCAACGGGCTCGCCAGTAAAGTGGAATGCTACTTTTGTATCCAATTTGGCTTTCATATCAATCTGCTGAAAATCAATGTGAAGTAGTTGTTTGGATACGGGCTGGCGCTGAATCTCTTGAATGACAGCATTCTTTTTGCCTGAGTCTGGCAATTCCAATGTTAGAACTGCCCGAGGGTTATTAGCCAAAATCCCGGTAATTGTCTTAGCATCCGCTGAAAAGGATCGGCTATCTGAACCTGCACCGTACACGACGACCGGTACAAAGCCTTTTCTGCGCTGTGAAGAAGTCGAGCCGGATCTTTCTGTCAAACGTACTGTTGTATTCATGATGATTCCTCCTAAGTAGGGATTTTAAACAAGACCGATTAGATATGTACGTATAACCTAACCACTCTCTTATTACCCATTTGTCCTGCCTTTGAACCATTAAGGATCTTATTAATGCAGGTTATAACAGGGTTAAATTGTATTATCATACAATTTAACAATAATTATTCATAACTTAGGAAACAATGAGTTGCTCACGGATAACTGCAATCCTATCTGGGTATCTTCTCGCTTTTTACAAATCGCAGTAGTAAAATATAGGCAATAACAATTTAGGAGTGAAGCCATAAGATGCAAATTCAAAATGGGACAGATCGTTTTTTTGTTGCGAATGACGGTAAGGACCTTGCCGAGATCACATACAGTTTGGATAAAGAGGCTGGGGAATTGGTCATTGACCACACCCGTGTCTCTGAAGAACTGCGCGGGCAAGGTACCGGTGAAGAACTTGTACGGGCTGTTGTAGATAAAGCCCGAAATGAAAATTTAAAAATTGTTCCTGTGTGCTCCTATGCAGCTCATCAATTCGAGAAGCATCCGGAGTATAAGGACGTGCTGAGCGGGAACACAGGCGGACGAGACTGATCTCTCTTCCCGTTTCCGTAAAGCTTTATCAACCTATTCGAACTTATTCACTTAGTTCAAATACACTTTAGGAGGAAACGGGTTTGACTACTACTGATACTTTGAGAAATATAGAGGAGTTACAAGAACGCTGTGAGCAATATGACGGAATTTCACTAAAGTTGAATTGGGATATGCTTCGCGGCCCATCAAATGTTGGTGATACAGAATGGCTTGTGACCTATGATGATGAACTACTGGTCGGATTCCTAGGTTTGTATGGATTCGGAAGTGAAATGGAAGTTTGCGGTATGGTTCGACCAGGTTACCGTCGACGTGGAATCTTCACCTCCCTGTGGAACCGGGCACAGACGATTATCAAACGGGGCAATGTTGATAGCCTGCTTCTAAATGCTCCCGCCTCCTCAGCTTCCGGAGCTGCGTTCCTGCAAACACTACCTCTTCAGTTCAACCACGCGGAATATCAAATGAAATGGAGCGGAGATTCGGTTGCTTCTTCTGAAGCAAGCTCAGCGACAGGAACTGTGATCTTACGACCTGCTCGTGCAGACGAAGCACCTATCCTCGTAGAGCTGGATTGTGGAGGCTTTGACATGAAGACAGCAGATGCCGCCGAACTTTATGACCTGCAGAAGCAAGAAGATCTGCAAGAGCATATTATGATCGAAATGGACGGACAACCTGTTGGTAAAATGCGACTGTGGACCGAAGATAATGAAACTTGGATTTATGGGTTTACCGTCAACAAGAAGCTACGAGGACTTGGTATTGGTCGAAGCGCACTTCTTCAAACGATCGAACGAGAACGTAAAAACTATAATGGCATTAATCTGGAGGTCGCTCTAGATAATCCTAATGCGCTTAAGCTATATGAAAGCTGTGGCTTTGTCATTCAGAATAAACAGGATTATTACCGCTATATCGGCTAATCCATAGAATTAAAGCCTCCTGTCTAATGGCGTTCTCGCCTGTAGAGCAGGAGGCTTTCTTATTATCACATGAGTCCAAAGCCTCCAACATTAGCTTCGCCTCTATCACTTCTACGGTTACTGCAGCTTAACGAGCCGTCAGCGAGCACTTCCTGATCCAGAAATACAGATAACAATCGCACGTAATCCAAAGACTCCTTATACGGGACTGCATTTCCCTTGTAAGTGTATTTATGCCCCTCTAGTAAAGAGTAAATTTCCACGGTCTCTGCAGGCTCTCCGTAGGCCGCATAACAAAAGACATTAGTCATATGCAAAAAGCCTGCAACGGTATCCTCATTGCCATTCACCATAAATTTCTGAATGTTCAGACTTCGACCATGCTGAGAAGAATTCCAAGCCAATTGAGTAATCATAGATAGCTCCAGATTCAACTCCGGCACGGGCACATACCACTGCTCGTATAGCATTACCGGAATTTCCTCTAGATGATTGGTCGAAACGATACGCATAAGTTCATCAGCTATACTCGTCTTGATATCCCAATATTGAAGTAATGAAGGAAATGCGTCCCCTCTAGGAGGCCATCGACGCTCTAACAGAAATTGTATAGGTGTTTCCCTTCGAACTTCAGGCAACAAACTGTAGAAGTCGTTAAGTGTATGCCCTACAGCATATTGAACCTGCTGGCGCCAGCGTGGGAGCCCGGTCGCTGGAGCACCGCTTGATAAATTCTCGGCTCCACCAAGCATAATGTGCTCCACTCGATAATCATGCAACCGTTTATACGATGGCGTATGTAAACTCACTGATTTCTTCATCCAACTTCCCGCTGGCCCGCCCATCCTATGAAACCACCGTACAAGCTTCGATAAATTGACGACCGAATTGGCGGCAAGCTTCTTTTTCAGCAGCGTTCGGTCCATATTCAATCTTTAGGCTATCCTGTAATATAAAAGCCCCGCGTTCCTTTAACTTCTCCACAAATAAGTCCACCGCTCCACAATAAATGGCGTAACCTGTATCTCCACTACCGAAAACTGCTGATTTCATAGCGGTCAAATCAAGCTCATCCATCTCCTCATAGAAATCAAGAGCTTCATCCGGCAGCTCTCCATCTCCCCAAGTGTATGCTCCTAACAGAACGCCTTCATATGAATTTATCTCAATCGCATTACATTCAGTGACCGATTTCAAAACGGCTTCACCGCCTGCTTGGCGTATTCCCTCTACAATCAATTCAGCCATTTCCTCAGTGTTCCCAGTTAAACTGGCATACGCCACTAGCACTTTAGTCATCTATCTGTTCCTCCCATTACTAAACATAAAATTTAAATGATGTGTGCTTCCCCCTCATTCTATTTGATAATGATTATCATTGTCAAATGATAAAAATAAAAAAACGCAAACTCCCGGTTATTCACACGGTTAAGCTTGCGTTCGATCCTTATTTTTGCTCAATACTGAATTAGTATGCTCCTTCGAGTAAGGTAATGTGGTTCCCCTCAGGATCGCGGAAGTTCATTTCCTTCCCGCCATACTCCATCGTAACCGGCGGCTGACAATCCAGTCCCTTAGCTTTTAATTGCTCATACGTCTCATCGAGATTATCGCAGCCGAACACTAAATTAACAAAGCCTGTCGTGAGCTTGTCCCATTTTGTCGCATCCCAAATGATAATTCCAGGCTGCTTCTTGTCAAAGCCAATCTTTGCGCCATCAAAATTGCCATAACCTTCGAACGGGATAGGAATACCCAGCACCTCCGAGTAAAATGCAGCCAGCGCTGCTGTGTCCTTGGTGTAAATGTTAGTACCTTCAAAAGACGAAATCATAATTTGTCCCCTTTCATTCTCAGCATCATAGTGTCAATTTTAACTTGAATTTAGTTTAACAAGGCTAACAGCCTTTGTATTGCAAAATTGCGACATTTTATCTGCCAGCATAGACTAAAGCTTCAAGTGGTGTTCTTCCTGCATATTTCTTGAAACTATTTATGAAATGCGGCTGATGGCTGAATCCATACGAAAAAATAAGATCCTGCATATTCTTCGTCTGCACAGGCTGATGATACATTTCCCGCCATACATTCTGAAATCGCACAAGATCAGCTGTTTTTTTAGGTGATACACCTATGTATTCTTGAAACAGTCTTTCGAGTTGACGTCTGCTTAGATTAGAGCTGGCTTCCAAATCCTCAGCGGTTACGACACCCTTTTGTTTAATTAGGGTATAAACGGCATTCATCATCCGATCGTTAGTCCGGCCTCCACGGTCAAGACGCTGAAACAGATAAGCCTCAGCTACCGCTATTCTTTCATCCATAGAGTTTGCTTGTTCCAGCAATAGTCCAAGCTCACTTTTAAACGTACTAAAGTAATGGTCTACATCCACAAATGCATTCAAGACATCCCGCAGATGGTCATCCGCAAAAAAATGAACAGCCCAGAAATGAAATCGGATACCGAATCGTGAAATCAACCCTTCCCCCCTGTCTGAAGGCACCTCAAATGGAGCATCATTGATGCCAGAAAAAACGGATGTTGTTATCCCTGTTGATTCATCTAAATCCCAAATAATGTCCATGCATGTATCCGGAATAATCGTTTCATTTCGAGGTTCATAACAAGATATCTTGTCCATTAAGGGAACTGATACATCCGTACGAATACGTGGTGCAACAGAGCCCCAGAAACAGCGAATATACGGCTGCAAAGCTTGGTTGGGTAGATATTCACTGGTTTGGGCTGGATTTGCAGTTATCGGGAAATATAGAGGTGCGAGATTGAACATAAGCTGCTGTTCTCCGATCGGTAAAATTGTAAGCACTCTGGATTCTGATCATACACAATCGCTGCTTGATCTGCCAGAATAACAGCAGTCAGCATGGAAATATTATACACATTATCTTCATTCAATAAAATAAACAGTGCATTAGACCTGTGCGTATTTTGTTTGTAGCTATATGGTGAAATGATGTACAATAAAGGCTAAATGAATTTTTGAAGGATGGATTAAAAAATGTATATAGCTAGCGACTGGAAAGACTATGAAGTAATTGACACTGGCGGTGGAGAGAAGCTTGAACGTTGGGGTGACATTATCCTGCGCCGTCCTGATCCGCAAATTATTTGGCCACTCTCCAATGAGACCGCGAAATGGCGTGATGTACATGGTCATTATCACCGTTCCTCGGCTGGTGGTGGACAATGGGAAATGAAAAAAACGATTCCGGACGATTGGAAGATTAGTTACGGAAAATTAAAATTCCACCTCCGTCCTACGAATTTCAAGCATACAGGGCTATTCCCTGAACAAGCGGCCAACTGGAGCTGGATGATGGACAAGATTGCGGCTGCTAACCGTCCGATCTCAGTACTGAATCTATTTGCTTACACTGGTGGAGCTACTGTAGCCGCAGCAAGTGCCGGCGCTTCTGTTGTTCACGTGGATGCAGCTAAAGGAATGGTGCAATGGGCCAAAGAAAATGTCCAGCTGTCCGGCCTGGGTGATCGTCCAGTTCGCTACATCACGGATGACGTATTCAAATTCGTACAACGTGAACAACGTCGTGGTAGTAAGTATGATGCGATTATAATGGACCCTCCTTCGTATGGAAGAGGACCTGGCGGAGAAATGTGGAAGCTGGAATCCAGCTTATATCCTTTCCTTGAGAGCTGTATGCAAATTATGAGCGACAAACCTTTGTTTATGCTAATCAATTCATACACCACAGGGATTTCTCCAACTGTCCTACGTAATATGTTGTCGATGACCATGGGTAAACGTTATGGTGGGAAGCTCACCTCCGGCGAAATCGGTCTTCCGATCACTTCCTCCGGCATGAACCTGCCATGCGGTATTCTGGGACGCTGGGAGGCGTAAGCCATGACACAGCATTTATCTGGCAGCAATGAGCCGTTGGACGGAATGTCGAAGCGCTTTGAAGTGTTATACGAAGATAATCATCTTCTAGGCATTGTGAAGCCCGTGAATATTCCTGTTCAGGAGGATGCTACTGGAGATCCTGATCTGCTCAACCTGCTCAAAGAAGATGTGAAGGAACGCTTTAACAAACCTGGCAATGTCTATATGGGGCTAGTCCACCGCCTGGATCGTCCGGTTGGAGGTGCAATGATCTTTGCCAAGACATCAAAAGCAGCATCAAGACTATCCGAGTGTGTCAGAACTCACAGCTTTCATAAGGTGTACTTAACGGTCGTGCACGGTAAACCACCAGCATCTCATGGCCGTCTTACCGATACGCTGCTTAAAGACGCCAAGAGCAATACCGTCACCGTAGTCCGGAAAGGAACACCCGGCGGTAAGGAAGCCATTCTGGATTACACGGTACTTGGCAGCGCTGAGGGTTACAGTCTGCTCAAGATCGATTTACTTACCGGTCGTTCACATCAAATTCGAGTGCAGCTTAGCTCCATCGGCTGCCCCTTATACGGTGATCAGAAGTATGGGGCTTCGGTGAACAGACCTGGACAGCAAATTGCACTGTGGTCTGCACTTGTAGGCTTTCCCCACCCTGTTACTAAAGAAGAAGTAGAACTCATTTCTCTTCCGCCACAAACCTATCCTTGGGATCTGTGGTCGCGGGAAATACTAAAAAAAGAGCTTTCTTAAAACAGCCCTTTCTTGCAATTTAAAACAGGCAGTGATTGTCCATTAACCGGAGAATCGCTGCCTGTTTTTTTAGATCTACGGTGGGTTGATTGAACCCAGTAGCTGCATTCTGTACACTTATTCACAATAAAAAAGCAGTCAATCGGATTTCAAGTGCATTCTCTACAATTAAAAACTGGCTAAACCTCTCAAAAGTAAAGATAACCCTGCGTTTAGGTGTATAAAATACAGTTATATCTATTTGGCAGAGTGAATAGCAACTTGTAGCTGTACGAAATACAACTAAGTATTTCTAAATGCCTACTTCGTGCCTCTAAACACTACTTCCTTCATTTCTCTAAATACTCTAATAAGATATTTATAGGTTTGTCATCCCATATCTGGGCCTCAATATATCGTTCAGGTCCCTTGTCACCGCTGGTATTCCATTCCTGCGGCATACCAAATTGTTCTATTACACGGACGATCTCGTCCTTGGTATACACTTGATTGCGATAAGGTTTACCATCTTTATATCTCATTGTAGGAAATAAATCCCCGTAGGTGAAGCTGATACCCTCAGCATTAAATTGATCAACGGAAAGCTGCAGGCTTTTAGCTTCTGGATACCAGTCTAATAACCACGGACACTCTCCTAGTGTCATATAATGTGGGTAAGCTCGCGATGGCTTTCCACCTTTTTGAATAAATAATTCTCTGGCTTTTGCTTCAAGGCTCCGTCGAATTTCAAGATAATCTTGCGAACGTTTACTTGCAAAGCTTCTATTCTGGTGTCGTAGATCATTCAGAATTTGTTCTGCTTCTTGTGGTGGTAAATCAGATAAATTCTGAAATGGACCCGTAGCTTTATCGTAATAATGATACAACAAAGCTAGCTTATTCACGGCGTAGAACCTTCCGGCGTAGCTGTAACTACCATTTTGCCCATTAAATAAAGTAGTAACTGTTGGTTATGAGAGGAAATCGGATCAAGCGCTTCTGCAAAAAAATCACTGCGGATCTTCAAACCACGTACAGTCTCTTGCGTTCCAATCTCGGTTATACTCACCCATACAATACGGCGGTCCGCAGCATCTCTCTCCCGAATGATAAGCCCATTTTTCTCCATCCGATCAAGTAACATAGTAACCGCTGCAGGACTGGTCGCCAGATGTGGAGCCAGATCAGAAGGCTTCATGGCATCACGTTCCTGAAGCAGTTCAAGTACTGTGAGCTGGGCATCCGTTAGCGATGGGGCAAGATTACTGTCCATATGTAGTTTGTAATCTTTCAAAATTTTATGCCATATTTTACTGAATTCAGAAGCGTGCACACTTATTCCTTCCTTTCCTCGCGGTTCTATCCGGTATAACTACATTTTCGCGAAACAAATTCCATTTCCTGCAAGTGAAGAAAAATAAATCTTCTGCACGGTTGAGCAAGAACATTAAAAAAAGGCGTTTAGTCAGTTCTCAAAAAGAATTGACTAAACACCTTAATCTGTTAATTACTGATTAGTTTTACTTAACTGCCGGAAAAAGATTAACAATCTCATCTTTTTTCTCTACAGGGACAATCTGTTTACCCGTAGAACGACGCTCTCCAAGTGGTGCAGATTCAGAAGAGAATGTGTGATGTGCATTCTCCTTTGTAATAGCATTCAGTTCCAGCGGTTCTCTGCAATAGAAAGCCCCTGCCAATCTACTGCCATTTGGTCGTACTCGTTTGCCTTCCTTAAATTCAAAGGTTGGCATCCCTTTTCCACCACGGCTTTGAGATGGATAATCTACTAGTAATGAACGTTTTGCATATCCAATATCAGAGATGGAGAGAATCTCACCTTCATCTTCGCTGACCCAGAAGCAAGAAATCACCTCATCGCCCTCACGAAGCTGAATCCCTCTTACACCGGATGCAACACGGCCCATAGGATTAACTTCATTCTCATGGAATCTAATACTCATTCCTTCACGAGTCACGAGTACAATATCCTTGTCATTCGTACTAGTAGCCACTGTAATGATCTCATCACCGTCTGCTACCTTACAGGCTGCTACAGCTCCGGAACGGCTTGTAGAGTATTCCTTGAGCTCTGTACGCTTAACCTGACCTCTACGGGTGATAAACACAAGACTTTGCTGCGGATCATCAAGATTATTGACCGGAATCACACTTATGATTCCATCCCCTTTAGACAATCCGATAACGTTAACGATCGCTGTGCCAGGTTCTTTCCATTTAAACTCCGGTATCTGGTGAACTGGAAGCAAGAAGTATTGTCCTTTTCGCGTAAATACCAGCAAACTGTCACGGGTATTCACATCGAGCAGCTTGACGATATGATCGCCTTCTTTAACACCCGATGTATGGCGTTCACCACCAGAACGGGTAAAGGAAAGCATACTTGTACGCTTAATATAACCGTCTGCGGAAAGTGCTACTAACACATCCTCTGCGTTGACCAACGCTTCAAGGCTAACCTTAATCTCCTCAACCTCGCCTTGGATCAGAGAACGGCGATCGATCCCGTACTTGTCGCGGATCTCCAGTAATTCCTTACGGATTACAGCTACGAGCTTCTTGTCACTTTCCAATATGCCGCGCAGATGTGTAATCTTTGCCATCATTTCGTCCAATTCTTTTTGGAGTGAAGTAATCTCCAGATTAGTCAGACGATACAATTGCAAGGTAAGAATGGAGTCCGCTTGACGTTCACTGAACCCGAACATCCACACGAGATTGTTCTGAGCATCCTGTCGGTTCTTCGATGCCTTGATGGCAGCGATAACCTCATCTAGAATATTCAGTGCTTTAACCAAGCCCTCTAAGACATGAGCACGGTCTTCTGCGCGTTCCAGATCAAACTGGGTGCGATGAGTCACAACTTCACGCTGATGAGCAATATAAGCCTCCAGGATGGCTTTAAGACCAAGCTGTTGCGGAGCTTTGTTAACTATAGCTACCATATTGAAGTTATAAGTGATTTGAAGATCGGTTTTTTTGAGCAGATACGCCAAAACGCTTTGGGCATCAGCCTCTTTTTTGAGTTCAACTACAATCCGAAGACCTTCTCGTCCACTCTCATCACGAACCTCGGCAATGCCATCGATCTTCTTCTCTAACCGAATGTTCTCCATGGAGGTAACTAGTCGTGATTTTACAATCTGGAAGGGAACTTCAGTAATCACGATTTGTTGCCTACCGCCACGCATATTCTCAATCTCAGTCTTGGAGCGCAAGTAAATACGACCTTTACCTGTGCGGTATGCATCCATGATGCCATCGCCACCCATGATAGTGCCGCCAGTAGGAAAATCCGGACCTTTCATGAAGGTCATGATATCTTCAAGTTCAATATCCGGCTTTTGCATCACTGCGATGCAAGCATCAATAACCTCACGCAGATTATGCGGCGGAATTTCAGTGGCAAAACCTGCGGAAATCCCACTCGTACCATTCACGAGTAAGTTCGGATACCGAGAGGGAACAACAACAGGCTCTTTAGCTGTATTGTCAAAGTTATCCTTAAACAATACTGTCCGCTTCTCGATATCACGCATCATCTCCATTGCAATCGGAGATAACCGTGCTTCCGTATAACGCATCGCTGCAGCTGGGTCATCATCCATCGAGCCCCAGTTGCCGTGACCATCAACAAGTACATGCCCCATCTTCCATGGCTGTGCCATACGAACCATACCATCATAAATCGAGGAGTCACCGTGTGGATGGTAATTACCCATTACATCCCCGACGGTTTTGGCGGACTTGCGATACGGCTTGTCAGGCGTATTGCCAGAATCGTACATCGCATAAAGAATCCGACGCTGTACAGGCTTAAGTCCATCGCGGACATCGGGAATAGCCCGGTCCTGAATAATGTATTTGGAATACCGACCAAAGCGGTCACCGACGACCTCTTCCAGAAAAGCCGGCAAAAATTGTTCTGATAAACTACTCACTTTGCTCACCTTCTGTTCCTCAATCTGTCCACTTTCTTAAAGATTGGTGATATTCTTTAACTTCGCTTTGCGGATCATTCTTCCGGTCGCTGTTGTTTCCAGATTTTTCGATTATACCGCTATTAGCGGATAAAATCCGGAAACAAAGGCGAACGCTAACGCTCCTCCAGAACGATTCCGCCACTCCGTTTGCCTATCACCAAAAAATTAAAAACAGTGGAAGTATTCGTCACTTGCAGCAATACTAGCTGCAACTACTCTACAATTTCAGTGAAATCGACATTTTCAACAATCCAGCGTTTACGAGGATCGACTTTATCACCCATTAGTGTAGAAACGCGGCGCTCCGCTTTAGCAGCATCCTCAATCTGCACCTGAAGCAGTGTACGCGACTCTGGATTCATCGTCGTTTCCCACAACTGATCCGGGTTCATCTCACCCAATCCTTTATAACGCTGAAGCTCGAAGTTTTTGCCGAATTCCTTTAAGTAATTTTGCAGTTCTTCATCACTCCAAGCATATCTTACGGTCTCCAGCTTGCCCGTTTTACGGGTCAGCTTATATAGCGGAGGCTGAGCGATAAAGACCTTTCCAGCATCTAGTAACGGCTTCATATAACGATAGAAAAATGTCAGCAGCAGCACCTGAATATGCGCTCCATCTGTATCCGCATCGGTCATAATAATAATTTTGGAATAATTGCTGTCTTCGACGGTAAAGTCTGGACCAATTCCTGCACCAATCGTGGAAATGATCGCTTTATATTCATCGTTCTTCAGGATATCCAACAGCTTGGCTTTTTCCGGATTCATCGGTTTTCCTTTTAGCGGCAGGATCGCCTGAATCTTAGAATCACGGCCTTGCTTCGCCGAGCCTCCGGCCGAATCACCTTCTACGATGAACAGCTCGGTTCGTGTAACGTCCTTAGACTGCGCAGGTGATAATTTACCGCCAAGATTCGAGCTCTCGCTGCGTTTCTTACCTGTACGAATCTCATCACGGGCTTTGCGAGCCGCTTCCCGAGCCTTCGAAGCTTGAATCGACTTTTTCAGAAGACTTTGTGCAACCTGTGGGTTTTCTTCCAGGAAACGAGCCATATTCTCAGATACGATATAGTCTACTGCACTACGGGCAGAAGCACTACCGAGCTGATCCTTCGTCTGTCCAACAAATTCAACCTCGGACATTTTGACACTAATGACAGCCATCATACCTTCGCGTAAATCATTTCCTTCTAAATTCTTATCCTTTTCTTTAAGCAACTGTGTACGCCGGGCATAGTCATTTAGCACACGAGTATACGCAGTCTTAAAGCCAGTCTCATGAGTACCACCGCTACGAGTAGGAATGGAGTTAACGAAGGAAGCCAAGGTTTCTGTATAGCCTCCATTGTACTGAAGGGCTACTTCCACTTCGATATCATCTTTTTCTGCGCTGAAATGAATGACATCATGCAGAACATCCTTACCCTCGTTCAGGAATTGAACAAATTGGCTTGCTCCACCCTCGTAAAAGAATTCGTCCTGACGATTACTGCGCTCATCATGCAGCGTAATACGCAGACCGGAATTCAGAAAGGCAATCTCCTGTACCCGCTCTGCCAGTGTGTCATAATTCAGGGCTATTCCATTTGGAAAGACGCGAATGTCCGGTTTAAAAGTGATTTTCGAACCGGTTTTGTTGGTGTTGCCCAGAATTTCAAGGCCTGTTACAGGTTCGCCAACATGCTCTTTCCCCTTCTTGTCCACCCAATATTCAAAACGTTGACGATGGATTTTGCCTTCACGATAGATCTCTACTTCAAGCCATTCAGACAAAGCATTCGTCACTGAGGCTCCGACGCCATGCAAACCGCCTGATTTCTTGTAACCAGATCCACCGAATTTACCGCCTGCATGCAAAATTGTAAATACAACCTGCGGCGTTGGCACTCCTGTCTTATGCATTCCAGTAGGAATTCCACGACCGTTGTCAGTCACTGTTACTGAGCCATCTTTGCGAAGTAGTAAATCAATCTTCGTACAATACTTGGCTAAATGCTCATCCACAGCGTTATCTACAATTTCCCATACTAGATGATGTAGTCCCGAAGAACTTGTACTGCCGATATACATGCCAGGTCGTTTGCGAACTGCAACTAGACCTTCGAGCACTTGAATGTCGTCAGCATCGTATCCAGTACGGCCATTCTCGCCGTTATTAGAAACTTCAGCAAACATATCGATCTGTTCGAGCATTCATGCTCCTCCTTCTTTTCTCTATACTCAAGCATTAGCGCCTTCGGCGTCCTTTTAAAGACGGTAAGCCTTTAAGCGAGAAATATAAGATATTAAGTATAGATGCAAATCTTATACTTCTTATATTTCAAGAAATGCAAACAAACGTTTTGGTCACTTTGTACATTCTAATTCAAAATATCCCTTTTCGTAAAGACGGCGAATGAAATGATCACCGAAGCGGCCCCCCATACAGCCAGCACAGCCATGGAAAATGACAAGGACATCCCCTCTATGTGTGCAGGCGTTCCTGACAAATAACCGGTCAGTCCAAGATTTACCATAAATAAATATTTCGCTGTTGTCCACGCTGAAGCCATATTGGTCAAAATATTCCCGGCGATCAGCGCTGCCATCATGACCACTATACTAGCAGCAGTGCTCCTTACAAGTACAGAGATCATAAAAGCAAGCAAGGCAACTACGACGCTAACGAACCAGACCAATCCACCTTGCATAAGCATATACTTCCACTGTGGCACTGCATGTACGGTAGACATATCCACCGAGTCCCCACTGATCTTAAAGCCTGTAAATACAGGGATATTAAAACCCTTGTATCCAAAAGCCAGACCGGAGATTAGGTAGCTGATCACAAATGTGGAGAGTACGATAAGCGAGACAAACATAAGCAGCGCCGCCATTTTACTAAATAAGACTTTCCAGCGCTTAACTGGCCTTGTCAGCAGCATTTTGATCGTTCCTGTGGTTCGCTCCGCAGAGACTAAATCCGATGCTACCGCCATTATGAGCAGTGGAATAAATAAAGTAACCGAATTATCCAAAAACTCTCGGGTAAACGTAACGCCACTTGGCTCGTTCGGATTCACATCATGATGTAGGTAATATTGAAGCTGCTGTACAAATATTCGCCGATAAGTCTTCCATTCCTCTGGAATTCGATCACTGCCCAAAGAATTTTGATTATCAATGATCTGCTGCTGGATCTCCAGACGCCAATCGGAATTGAATTTATCTCGGCTACGCTCCGCTGATCGCATCTGAGCGTAGGTAAACATAGGCACCAATACAATCAGAATCAGCAGTATAACATAAAACCGTTTCTTTTTAATGATTTTTAAACACTCATTACGGATTAACGGAAGCATATTATTCAACGTTCTCACCCTCCGTTAGTTTCAAGAATAGCTGTTCCAGTGTCGGATTGATTTTATGCACAGCCCTAACTTCGATTTCAGAAGTCACCATTACGGCCACAATCTCGGGGATTAAATCCTGCTCCATAATAGTGATTAAAGAATTCGGACCCATCCCTGCAATAATAGAATCATCCAAGGTGACTTCTTCCAGCTTCTGAATCTGAATGTCCGGGCGATCAGCCAGCAGTGCCCGAGCTTCAGCAAAAGGCTCCAGCTCCCAAAGAACGTAAGGCGAATTTCGAGCGATCAGCTCATCTACCGCACCTACCGCCAGCACACGTCCTTTGCTAATAATCGCAACACGGTCACAAAGAAGCTGAATTTCGCTGAGTAAATGACTCGATACAAATACCGCTAGGCCCTCATCAGCCAGCTTGCGTATAAATTCTCGTAACTCCTTAATTCCCTTTGGATCTAAGCCATTTGTAGGCTCGTCCAGAATAAGCAGACGCGGACGTCCCAGCAGCGCTTGCGCTATACCTAAACGCTGTCTCATCCCAAGTGAATATGTACTTACCTTATCATGGATTCGTTGATCCAGCCGAACGATATCTACGACTTCGCTAATACGAGCATTATCAATACCAGGCTGCATGCGGGCAAAATGCTGTAAATTCTCCCATCCGGTCAAATAGGTATATACCTCAGGGTTCTCAACGATAGAGCCAACAAATTGCAACGCTTTTTCCGGATTTCGATTCACATTGTAACCACATACCGTAATCTTGCCCTCGCTAGGACGAATCAAATCGACAAGCATTCGAATTGTAGTCGTCTTCCCAGCACCATTGGGTCCTAGGAAGCCAAATATTTCTCCTTCTCTCACATCAAACGTAACATTATCAATAATCCACTTTCGTCCTATTTTTTTCCGTACCCCGTCCACAGACAAGACGACCGGGCTGGATTCTCCACTGTTCGCTTTTGTCATATTCTGCTTATCTCCTTGTTACTGTCATTTCCTCGACTAGTACTTGTTCAAAGGATATGTTATCTAACACAGCCATCTTATGATTTAGTGTATAGCCTGAATGAATCGCTCTCCGATTCGCTGATATCCATCCCCATTCGGATGAAAATGATCCGTTGATAAATATTTGTCCAAGTGCTTGTTAAACAAATCAAAGGTAGGAACCAAGGTCATATTGCTGTGCTTGTTAATAATTTCCATAGCTGCATTATTCCACTTCGTAACCGCCTGATTACCTGGTACAAGTAGATCTGGGATATCTCCAAAGGGGTTATATAACCCCATATAATAAATTTGAGCGTTCGGATTGATCTCCATGATCTTCTCAAGAACCTTACCCAATCTGGCTGCTGCTTCGGGAAGAGCTGCGAGCAATGACTCTGGCGTTAGCTCTTGATCCGTTGTGGATTCACTCTGAAGCGCGCCGCTATTCTGCAAAATGTTCGAGTCCTTGAATAAATCATTCCCTCCGATCGAGAGCAGAATGACATTTGCCATGTGCAGTGCGTAATCCACTCCATCTTCTTCCAGCTTGCTTTGCAGTCCTGCAGTAGTCAAACCATTGATCCCCATGTTCCCTAAAAAATCAACTTCGATACCTTTAGCGGATAAACCACTAACCGTGCGCTTAACAAATCCTTCTCCGGTGTTATCACCAGTTCCCTTGGCTAGCGAATCTCCGAGAGCAACAACCTTTAGCTTCTTAGTCGTCTCCGTCACTGGAGCGGCTGTTTGCTGTGGCAAATTTGTCTCTGACGCTTCTCCAACCGGATAAATGATGTCTTTGACCGCATAAACTAAACCTACAATTAGAATTATTGTTGTTATTATGGAAATCAGGCTGACCGTGCGCCATGTCCACTTTGAATCATTCAAAGCCATCCCTCCGTGTGCCGTTCTATTATGTATTGTTCCACATTTTACAAAGATCTTAACTATGTACATAAACATAAATCTTCCCTACCGGTTTTGCAAATGTCTAAAATAGAAATAAATCCTGCTGCTCTGCATTTTTAATCCAAATAAAGACATGAAAATCCTCAAAAAAAATTTGGTGATTAGAGCTCCGACACAAAAAAACGTTCCCCGATTTTCTTCGGAGAACGTTTGATTACAGTAATGGTTAATTTACTTATTTACCGATAAATTCTTGAACCCAGTAGTTATTGTCATAACCTACACCGATATAATTGAAGTTAGCATTCAAAATATTAGCGCGGTGACCCGGACTATTCATCCATGCTTTCATTACTTCTTCTGGTGTTTTTTGACCCATAGCGATGTTCTCGCCTGCAGCGTTATAAGTGATCCCAAAGGATTTCATCATGTCAAAAGGTGAACCATACGTAGGTGAAGTGTGTGAGAAATAGTTGTTCGTGCGCATATCCGTAGCTTTTGTAGCAGCTACTTTATGAAGGCTGTCCAATCCAGAAACGGGCTTCAGACCAGCTGCCGCACGTTCTTTATTTACCAACGTTACGATCTGCTGAACATAAGTTTCTTTATTGCTCACAGAACCGGTACTTGGTGTAGTCTCTGTGGGTTTAGTCACAGGTTTAGTTACAGTAGTTGTATCCGAAGGCTTAGTTACAGGCTTAGTCACAGTAGTTGTATCCGAAGGCTTAGTAACCGGAGTTCCGGTGGATGTATCTTTATTTGGAACCGTTCCAGTTTGAGGCTTGGACACCACGATTGTGCTATTAAAAATAGGAAGTCCCTGTAGGTTAGCTTGTTTTAAATATTGTAAAACTTGCTCATAGCTAGTTCCTGATTTAATGACTGTTACTTCAGTTGAGGCTGCATTCGCTTCGAGTGGAAGAGAAATACTAAGTGCCATAACAGCTGCTACACTACCACCAATAATTGCTCTTAATCTCTTATTCTTCATTCTGCCATCTCCTCTTTCTTGTGTGTAATATATGTTCCTGCTTAGAGTGACCAGCTACAAATGTTACAAAGTTGTAATTTGTTCCTCAGTCATTGTAGCATAAATCTATCAGCTGTGCTCTTCTAATTTTTAACATTTAATAGTCTTGTTTGTAAGTTTTCCGAGACTGAATTCATTCGATATTAGCGTTAAAAAGCAAAAAAAGTCGCCATTCTCGAGAGAATAGCGACTTTTGTATGCTTAAGTGTATCAGGTATCTAGTGAAACGACTGCCAAAATTCTCCCTCCGTAGAGATAAGTCCCATAATTTCTGCATATGGAATTCGGAAAGTAGGAAAACCTGCAGAATAAGGAGCAATCTCATATGGTGCGAAGTAAAGATACAACGCCTCATTATCTACAAAGAAAGGCTGATCTGAGGTAATTCCTTTATACGTATCCGGAAAAACATAAGAGTACTGAGGATCGTTTTCAATCTGCTTCCCTACGATTTTACTTAGCTTCTCCACGTATCTACTTCCTGGCTTGAACAGATCACCCAGTTTATAGAACCTTCCGTTACGTAGATTAGTATGTGTATAGATTTTGGTAGGCATGCCGTGGGCTGCTCCAAAAGGATAACGGTAACCCGTTAACTCCAGCACTAGAAGGTTTTTGCGGAAAAAGGATACTGAAAAATCACCATTATAACTGAAATCCTGTGCTGCTCCACCATTACCAGCATCTTCAGCAAGTGACAGCTTGCGCAGCTTATCATTTACCTCTCTTGAAACTTCCGCACTGGCAATTCCCTCAACAACCGGATAGTAGACCAGATAATCTCTGTTCGGTTTGTATTTCTTCTCCACAACGGAATAAGGAGGTCTCAGTGGAATGACGCCATTTTGCCTCCAAATTTGCTTGCCTTGACGGTCATAATAAGCTGTACGTTGATCTATATCTGCTCTAATTAAGCGTCCGCTAAGGGTAAGCGTTCCGGTTCCTTGGATGACTGGAGGCTGAGCTGCTCTTTTTCCGGTTCGATCTATAAAAAAGGTCTCCTTAGCATCATACACAGACGCCAGTCCGTCCTGATAATTATTCACACCAAGCAGGGTATGATTGCTCAGAATCGCTCCTGTCTCTGCATCGGCGATAATGTAGCGTGAGCCTCGATAAGGTTGACTAGGGAATATTGGTGTTCCTATGGCTGCTCTGCCTTCACCAAGCTGCAGAACTTCATAATATTTTGCGGGGATGATCATTCTTCCTTGTTTATCAATCAGCCCGTAGGCGTTACCATAATTCTCAGCGGTATTCACCACTGCACGCCCCTCCGAGAAAGGTAAAGCGGAAGTGAATTGTGGCTGAATTGCTACCGTACCATCCGTGTTCAAATATCCGTACTTACCGTTCACAGTTGCTTGATAAGCGAGTAGCCCCTCACCAGGACTCCCTACGAAAGGATGATTGTACGTATGCAAAATATTGCCTTCAGGGTCGATAAGTGCATACTCTCCCTCTTTTATCTTAACCAAAGCCATACCATTCATAAAATCATTGGCGTCCACATAAATGGCAGGCAATACCTCTTTGCCTTGCGCATCTACGTACCCATATAGCGATTGACCGCCGGTTGTATTTTGTTTTGAAAATAATGCCAATCCCTCATGCAATGAGTTCAGATAATCATAACGGGCTGGAGTCACTTCTTTACCTTTTTCATCGATAAATGTGTACCCTTTCGCATCAGACACCACTGCGCGTCCTTCTGAAAAAGGGGCAATAAACGAGTAAATGGGCTTTACCCGCTCCCGTCCAGAGCTATCAATCAGTCCGCTACTGTTTTTTCGCTGCACAATTGCTAACCCATTCTTCTGAAACTCCTCAGCATATTCGTATCTAGGTTCAATCTGGGCGCGACCTTCGTCATTAATATATCCCCAGAGCGTACCCTCTTTAAGATTAAAAGGTGCCGGATGTAGCCCAGTATTTCTTAAATCGTCGTCAACCCACTCCGGTAATACGTAAGGCGTCTCATATGGCTTATTGGAGTAGTCAACACGATATAATCCCGCCTCTGCTGGGATTGTGACGAATAGCTCCTCTTCCGTACGTATGAAATCTTCATCTTGCTGTGTAATATATTCGTTCCAGCCAATACCGTCCCATCTCCATACATCCGCCTGTAACGGTCCATTCTCATTCCCTTTCCCCAGCTCATTCAACCTTATTCTTAACATCCAGTCGCTCCCCTTTAACAAAGGCATTTGCCTATAGAATATGGGAGAATGTTGGTTTATGTGCTTTTGATATTGGTGATATGGGGTGAGTGTGCGAGACTGGTTCGCCGAGGTGGGGTGATGCGTGGTACCGGATGATCAAGTTGCGAGAATGGCATGAGGAGGGCCGTGTAGTAATGTAAGAGACATTAGGTTAGTATAGAAGCGCGATTGAGGTTCTGAGTCATGGAGAAGACTAGCACTAGTTAGCAACGAAATAGACATGCCAAAAAGCATTTGCCTATTACTAGCAAACGCTTCTTCAGCCCTTTATAAGAGTAATGAAATGATCGATTTAGTTCACAGACTTCTATACGATCATCAAACCAAGCTACTTCTTCGAAGAGTACTTCCGCATATCAAATGCGACCGCGGCTATGATGATCAAACCTTTGATAATCAATTGATAGTACGGGCTAATACCGATAAAGGTCAGACCGTAGTTAATGAGAGTAAAGATGATAACCCCCACTAGAACACCCGGTACAGTACCGATACCCCCGGTTGTAGATACACCACCCACTACGCAAGCTGCAATGGCATCAAGCTCATACATGTTACCGTAGTTATTTGTTGCTCCACCTGTTCTAGCAGCTTCCAGAACACCTGCCAGACCATAAAGGGCACCAGCAATTGCATAGATATAAATCAGATTCTTAGAAACATCGATACCGGATACTTTAGCTGCCTGCATGTTTCCGCCAATCGCATACATGTTCTTACCCAGCTTGGTTTTATTGAATACCACCCACACAATGGCGGCGACACCCAAGGCTATCAGCACGATATACGGAATTGAGTATTGGCCGCTTCCTATAAAGCCAGAACCAATTTTGGTGAAATCAGGACGCAGACCGCCAATCGGCTGAGATTGGTTAGGATCCATATCGAAGTACAGTGAGTTTAAACCATAAACAATAACCATCGTGCCCAGTGTTGCTATAAACGGCGGAACATGCAGTTTGGAAACGACAATACCGTTTATGAGTCCGCAGAGAAGACCAGCTATAATAGCTATAAGGATTGGAAGCCATACTTGAACCTGCGGCAGATCAGGGAAAAAGCGCCGGGAATAGTCCGGAATTTGCAGCATGGAGGCAGAGATAACTGCCGTGAAACCAACCACACGCCCAGCGGACAAGTCAGTACCTGCCGTAATAAGGATAAAGGCAACACCAAGCGCGATAATAATTCGCGTGGACGATTGGATTAATATGTCTCGTAAAGTATTTACAGAGATAAAGGCCGGTTCGTATAAAGCAATACCCATAATCAGAAGTACCAATACAATATAAATGGCATTTTGCGTAATAAAGGTTTGAGTTCTTTTAACGTTCATTAGTAGTGTTCCTCCTTAAAGTTACGCGAAGAGTAGTTCTCTTCGTAAACCAAATCTAGTTTCGCCTAGCAAAACTATCAGTACATTCCTATCCTAATGCTGTGCAGCGAGACGCATAACTTCGGTTTCCGTAGCTTGCTCGCCTTCTAGTATACCGGTGAGTCTACCTTCCGACATGACCATTACGCGGTCAGACATTCCGAGCAGCTCCGGCATTTCAGAGGAGATCATAATGATACTCTTCCCTTGCTGGGCCAGGTCGGTAATAATGGAGTAAATCTCGAATTTAGCCCCTACGTCGATACCACGAGTCGGCTCGTCCAGAAGCAGGATTTCGGGCTCAGTCAGCAGCCATCTGGCAAGTAACACCTTTTGCTGATTCCCACCGGAAAGATTCATGATTAGCGTTTTGGTTGTTGGTGTTTTAGTACGTAATTTTTCAATCATTTTATCGACTTCCACTTTCTTCTTTTTTCCATCTAGTAGAAGAAGAAGCTTCTGGTAACGATGTAGATTAGCGATGGCACCATTCTCATGAACAGACAAAACTGGAAATATGCCTGTTACACGACGCTCTTCGGTAAGCAGAGCCATTCCGTGTTTCTTCGCATCCTTCGGAGAATTGATATTAACCTTCTTGCCTTTAATAGAGATCGTTCCGGATTTCAAGGCTCGCAGACCGAACAATGCCTCAATAACCTCGGTTCTCTGGGCACCTACTAGACCACCAATCCCTAGGACCTCACCTCGTCTTAATTCAAAAGATACATCTTTAAAGGATCTTTCCTCCGGAGAGGTTAACCCTTCCACCTTCATGTATACTTCGCCAGGTACGTTAGAACGTTCTGGGAATCGATTCGTTAAATCGCGACCCACCATTTTGGAAATGATTAAATCTGTAGTTAATTCCTCCGCTGGCCAGGTACCAATTTTTTTACCGTCACGCATAATAGTAACTTCGTCAGAGATTGCAAGAATCTCTTCCATTTTGTGAGATATATAGATAATAGCTACGCCTCTACTTCTGAGGTCCCGTATGATCCGGAATAAATGCTCCACCTCCACACTGGTTAAGGAAGAAGTGGGTTCATCCATTACAATAACTCGGGAGTGAAAAGAGACAGCCTTCGCAATTTCAATGGATTGGATTTTGGATACAGACAGCTTACCCACTAAAGTCTCAGGATTCAGATCGATATCCAGATCTTTAAACAAATTTTCCGTGTCAGTGTACATTTTCTTATGGTCGATAAACTGAATCGGTCCGATTCCCTTCGTTGGAAAACGTCCTAGCCAGATATTCTCCATAACACTTCGGAACGGCACGGGGTGCAGCTCCTGGTGAATCATTGAAATACCGCTTTTTAACGCATCATTGGAACTGCTGATGGAAGCCTTCTCACCATCCAAAAAAATCTCACCGGCATCCGGTGAATAAATACCAAAAAGGCATTTCATGAGTGTGGACTTACCTGCACCGTTCTCGCCCATAAGTGCATGAACCGAACCCGGTCTGACCTTTAAACTAACATCATCCAGCGCTTTGACGCCGGGGAATTCTTTAGTAATGTTGTTCATTTCCAGCAAAAACTCAGCTTTTTCCATGTTGTTACGCCCCCTACGCTTTTTTTCTTTTTTATGAGAGGCACAGCGGTTCCATCCTGTTCCCTGCCTAAAAGAAATACCGAGGAGCGGTTAGCCGCTCCCCGTGCTGTCATATAATCATCAATAACGCTGTAGCCGAGGTAATTACTTAGCGTCAGCTATGTTGTCTTTCGTAATCTTTTTGTAGGAAATCCATACGTATTGGTTGTCAGTGATATCAAAACCTACATTGTCTTTCGTAGGTGTTTCACCTTTAGCAAGCAAAGCAGCAACTGTGATAGCAGCTTTACCTTGGTTATTCGCATCGTTCAGCACCGTACCGAGCATTGTTCCATCTTCCAGCGCTTGAATCGCAGGAGCAGTTGCGTCTACACCTACTACCGGCATAAATTTGTCACCCGTGAAGTAGCCTGAAGCTTTTAGAGCTTCGATTGCACCGAGGGCCATATCGTCGTTATTAGCAAGAACTGCTTCGATTTTATCGCCGTGGGAGCCAAGGAATGCAGCCATTTTTTCTTGTCCTTTTACGCGATCCCACATTGCTGTATCTTCAGCCAGTTTCTCCACCTTGATTCCTGCATCTTCGATAGCTTGGATAGAGTAAGTAGTACGAAGCTCAGCATCTTGGTGTCCTGGTTCACCTTTTAGCATTACATATTGGAGAACACCGTCGCCGTTCTTATCAGCTTCAGGATGTGCTTTCCAGTAGTCAACAATCAGTTGGCCGGACATTGTGCCGGATTCTTCTGCTTTAGCACCTACATAATAAACTTTATCCCATTTCTTCATATCTTCAGGAAGCGGTTCACGGTTCAGGAATACTACCGGAATGTTAGCTGTTTTAGCTTTTTCGATAATGACGCCAGCAGCTGTACGGTCAACTGGGTTAATCAGCATCCCGTTATATTTTTTAGTGATGAATAAGTCAACCTTGTCATTTTGTGTTGGCTGTGAATTTTGGCTATCTACGATATCTACTGTAGCAATGCCTTTAGCAGCACTATCGATGGCGTTACGAACACCTGTCATAAAGGTATCGTCAAATTTGTAAATGGCGACCCCAACTTTAGGAGTTTCTGTTGTAGTACCTGAGTTCTCAGTCTTTGGAGCATTAGTAGCCTTATCATTGCCTGCAGCACTATTAGTAGTATTGTTGTTGCCACCACAGCCTGTCAGAGCAGCACCCAGTAAAGCACTAGCTAATAGCACGGAAGTGATTTTTTTCATTATTCATTGACCTCCTATTTATACTTCTTTTTTGTTTGCCCCTGATCGTCTCGGGTACATCCATATTATGCCTCACCTGAAAACGCTTGCGAATATAAAATCCTACTCATTAATATAAAAATTCTAATGAACCCGTAAAGAAATATTAGGATGATTTTCATTAAAAATTTATACTTTCTTATATTCTAAAAAAACGAATACCGCCCCATTCAAGGATGGTATCCGTTTCACGAATCGTATACGCTCAAAATAGCTCCTATCTAACGAACGGAAATAACAGCTTTTGATTCTCAGGCCACAACATATTGTCCAAATCAATTAGTTTTGTTCCTGTATCTACACGTTCTGGCACATCGATTCCTTCGATCACTTCAACGGCATGTTTTACAGCTAAATACCCGTTACTAAAAGGGTTTTGGATGACAGTTGCTTGAACTGTACCATCCTGCAGCAATTCCATCATGGAGGGGGAGCTATCAAAGGCAACCATTTTAATATTTTGCAGCCCCCGACTTTGGATCGCCATTGCCGCACCCTGTGAAGCAGTTTCATTCAGACTCGCAATTCCCCGCAAATTCGGGTGCTTCAGCAGCATTAGCTGCGTAAGTTCTTCTGCATCCTTAATGCTGGAGGTCGTGTATGAAATCTCAACCACCTGTATGTTTGGATAACGGGCCGTATAATTTAAGAATCCCTTCTCCCGTTCCTCTGCGTCTCTAGCACCATATTCAATTCCGCTGGTAGAATCCTGTTTCTCACGCTGAGTTGAATTGGTGAAATTAATAATGCCCACCTCGCCGTATCCTTTCAAAAGCTTGATCAATCTTTCTGCAGATTTTTGACCCGCTTCATAGCCGTTCGAGCCAATATATGTCCTTACTCTTGCTGAACCTACTTCCGCATCTACGGATATGACAGGGATTTTGGAATAAGCCGCCTGATCTACAACCTGTGCAAGCCCCATATAACTACTTGCAGCTAAAATAATCACATCTGCTTTTTCATTAATAGAATCCTGCACCATTTTCACCTGTTCTGTGATATCACTCTCAGATTCCGGAGCTTTGAAGGTTAATTTCACGTTAAATTCCTGCGCTGCAGCTTCTGCCCCCAATTTAACCGTATTCCAGTAGTCACCCCTGTTCATTTTCACAATGAGATGAATATTACGGGTCTTATTTGTATTGATGTAATTGGGCGCTGAATTAAAACAAGAAGAAACCGTAGTCCATAACACCACACACATTAACAAGGTTAGCCAAAAACGAAAGGTTTTCATGACGATGTCTCATCCTCCTTAAGCCCTTCATTGCCTTCGCCTTTTGCGAGTGCCGGAAAGATAAGGGTAACCGTAGTGCCTTCTTCAATTTCACTTTCAAAAGAAAGACCATATTCTCGGCCATAGTACAGCTCAATCCGCTCGTTCACATTTCTTACGCCTACCCCGGAACCGCTCATACTTTTACTGCCACCTGTCAAAATAACCTTCATAGTCTCCTTGGACATTCCTAGTCCATTATCACTAATCCGTATGATGACAAGATTGTCCTTCAGTTCCGCTTGGATAGAGATAAAACCTTCATCAGGCATCATTTCAATTCCGTGATACAAGGCATTCTCTACAATCGGCTGCAAAATCAACTTAATCGTCTGACACTGCAGCACTTCATCCTGCGCGATGATCTCATAGCGGAACTTATTTTTGAAACGGAAGCTTTGTATGACGAGATAATGACGAATATGATCCAGCTCTTCCTGCACGGTAATCATATTATTGCCTTTGCTTAGGCTTATACGGAAAAACTTCGATAAGGACTGAATCATTGTGACGACCTCCTCCGTCTTACCACGCTCAGCAAGCCGGATCACAGAGTTCAAGGTATTGTACAAGAAGTGTGGATTAATCTGGGATTGCAGGACTTCAAGCTCACCCTTGCGTTTCGTTTCTTGTTCATAAATAATTTGATCCATCAATTGACGGATTCGCTGCAGCATGAGGTTAAACCGTTTGGACAACTGCTCTACCTCATACGCACCGCTCACATCGATTCGAGTATTAAGATCCCCTTCGCCTACCTGCTGAAGTGTCCGTTCCAGCTTACGGATCGGGCGGGCAATTCGTGCAGATAAAAAGACAGATACGATAATTACACATAAAATAACTACCGCTAGGAACCAGGATAAAAAGGTGTTCAGATCTCGCTTGGTGGTTACTATCTCGTCATAATAAGCAACTCCGACTATTTTCCATCCGGTCTGTTCCAGCGTACGCACTGTGATAAAACGTTTTTCACCGGTAGACTCATCCAAATAGCTACGGTAAGCATATTCCAGTACCGGCTCCACATTCTCATACTTTAAGCCAGCATAAATAAGCTGCTGCTGCGGATGATACACAATGTTGCCTAATTGATCGAGGATGTAAGCGTATCCTCTTTTACCAAGCTTAACCTGCTTGCTCAGCTCATCTATGGTGCGAAAGTTAAAATCCATCAGGAGGATACCCGTTTTTAATACTCCCTTTTCCTGATATTGAATGAGTTTACTGATCGACACGACCCATATGTATTGACCTTTAAACAAGTTCTGAATATGGGGCGCTGAATAAGAGATCTCAGACGTTCTTTTGGCCGTAGTAAACCAACTCTGGGTTTCTAACTGTGTGTTGCTGCGCAACTTCTGTCCTGCTGTGCCCACAACGTATTTCCCCTGTGGTGTAAAAACTGCTGCAGAAACAAGATCCTCTCTACTTCCCATTAACATAGCCATTCTTTCCATCAGTAAAGCGGAGTCCACGGAGGGACTATTCGTTATTTGATCTTCTGCGGTTTCAAAAATATTCCGCATCCCTTTAACATAAAGCTCCAGATTGTAGTTCACTTGCTCAATAATCTGCTGCATATTCATATTGGCATTCTCTTCTGCTGTCTTCGCAAACTTGTTATACAGCATAAGGCTAACAACGACCGCTACAAGTACAGCGACAGATGTAAAAGTGAGCGTAATCGTCACTTGAATGCTCCGCAGCTTGGAGGACAACCGGCGTTTCCCCCCTTTTGGATGCTGCGGCCGCAGTCGAAAAGAATAGGACTTTTCTTGCCGCATGGCTACCCTCCTCTGGAGCTGTTTTTATACTCTTTGGGAGACTGGCCATATTTTTTACGGAAGCAAAAACTGAAATAGTTAGGATCAGCAAAGCCAATTTTCTCGGCGATTTCAAAAGCCTTCAGTTCCGTGGAGCGTAAAAGTTCCTTTGCTGCCTCTAATCGGATTTGCAAGAGATAACTAACGAAAGTCATCTTCATTTCCTTCTTAAAAATACTGCTAAAATAACCCGTACTGATATGTAAATGCTGACAAACCTTTCCGATAGAAATATCCGATTCCTCATAATGGCTACGGATGTATTCTTTAGCTTCATCAATGAGCAGCTTATAGCTAGATTGGCGTTCTAAGGCAATGGAGTCCATTAGCCGGCTGCAGATCGTAATAATCCATTGTTTGGCTTCACTCATACTATTAAATTTATTCATCTCAGTTAATGAGGAGATGCCAGATCCAACGAACTTAGCAGCATCACTACCGGACTCTTTGGCTACACGCAGGATAGATGTAATAATCTCCAGCAAAAAAATCTGATAATCCTGAGTAGATACCTGCTCAGCATTCAATCCGCCAAATAACTCCTCCACGACCTCTTTAAGCTCCTGTACGGTTCCCATCTTAATCGTTCGGATTAAGGACTGCTGGGTCAATTCATCATAGGCCAAGAGTGTATTCGAACGTGATTCCACATCCTCGATCCAAATGACTCTGTTATTGCCAAGAATGAGACGATAATCTAACGCTTGCATGGCATCTCCAAAGGAATTAAATAGCATAGCAGGCGAATGACAAACCGTTCCAGAACCAGCGGTTACCGTTAGCTTAAGAAACCGCTGCACATTGTGGCGGATTTCTTCTAGAATTTCAAAAGTTTTCCCCGTAATTTCAGTTTCTTCTTCTGCATCACAAATGGAAAGAAGCACTACCTCATCACGATGGATAAAAACCCTGCCAAAATTATGCTTATTACATAATTCTTCTGCAATATTGAGCACAGCGAAGAGCTGTAAATTTCTCTCTCCCGTATCTCGCAAAGAAATTAGCTTACCTGCGGTAAGGCTAACCGTTTCTCGCTCTGGACGGATATAATCCACACTAATTACTGAGGCTTGGAACCATTTCCCATGTAGATCTATTCCGTATTCCGAACTTTTTTCGTCTATTTCAATCATTCGTAACTTGCGTGAAACTAGTGAAGATAAAAACTGCTCACGCAGCACAGGCAGACTTTTTCGATAATGCTCACTGAGTACAAAAACATTCTCCTTCTCTGCAATTTCAGCCTCTATAGTGGCTCTGACCTTTAGCAGAACATCAATCAACTCCTGTGAAGAAAACGGTTTCAGAATATACTCGTCGATTTGCAGTTTAATCGCCTTCTGCGCATATTCAAATTCATCATACCCTGTCAAAATAATGATCTTGGTATTGGGATGCCGTTCGCGAATCCATTCCGCCAGCTGCAGCCCGTTCATAAAAGGCATTTGAATATCCGTCACAACCACATCCGGGAGCAAACGATCAATCGCATCCGCTGCCTCCCGCCCATTCTCCGCCTGTTCTACAATTTCGAAACCGTAGTGCTCCCAATCAATCTGCCCGATGACCCCTTCTCTAACATCTTCTTCATCCTCAGCAAGAATTAACTTGTACATTTCTCATCCCTCTTTGGAAACGATTTATTTAACTGTCATAAAATTCATTCTATATGATTCAAACTATTCCATCTATGGTTAGTTATTTAAATCGATTTACTAAAAACTAAAAGAGTCTGTCGAATGACTACAATGTGCTAGTCGGAGAGATATGAAAGATATGAGGGGATGAAGTGACTTGAAAGCTACTTCATAGCAAGAACTACTTCAGATTCTCAGAAATTACTGCTTTAGCGATCTCCGTATTATAAAAAAGTGTTCTTTTTACAGGTTTATATCCTTGATCGATCCTTATATTTACGTAAAAAAAACCATCCCGCCGTAGCTGGGATGGGGATGATCGGAACCTATAAGTATTATAGCAACGCTTTGTTAAAGCGATAACCTGCTGTCTTTTCGAAACCTAAATGACGATAAAAAGCATGTGCCGGTGCGCGCTCTACGCGGTTACCACTTCTCAAGAAGAGCTGACAGCAACCTTGCTCACGTGCCCATTCTTCTGCTGCGGCCACAAGTCTTTTACCGAGTCCGTTTCCTCTGAGTTCTTCTGATACGATAAGTGCAGTAATCTCAGTGATACAATCTGTTTGTTTGTAATACGAGATTACCTGTCTAAGACCGACCATTCCCACAACTTCATTGTTTAGTTCTGCAACAAGCGTGCATTGGAGATGGTTATTCTCCATGCTTTCGAGTCTCTCTTTCATCACGCTAAGCGTTGTTGGATAGCCGAATTCCCGCAGAAGCGCTGTAACTCTCTCCAGATCATTCAAGCCGCATTTGCGAATTTCCAGTACAGGTGCCATGGTACTACTGTTCATCCTCATTTACCTCCACTTTTAGCATAGACGCTGCCTGCTTGGCTACCGTCCGCGCGATTTCCACATCTTCCGCCGCACTTAACGCCACTGCCATCCGCCGCCCAGGACGGACTTCTGGTTTACCAAATACCCGAACCTGAGTCCTAGGTAACTCCAAAGCTTCACCAATTCCAGTCACAACAAAAGCTCGTCCTTCTCCTTCAGCCTTCAGCGTTGCTGAGGCACCTGGTGTCAGTAATTGAACTGATTGGACTGGAAATCCAAGAATAGCTCTGACATGCACTGCAAATTGAGATAAATCCTGCGTCGCCATCGTCACCATCCCTGTATCATGAGGTCTGGGTGACACTTCACTAAACAATACGCCTTGATCCGTCAAGAAAAGCTCCACTCCAAAAATACCGAATCCTCCGAGCTGATCCGTAACTGCTTTGGCAATAGACTGAGCTTCATCTAGTAGTTCCGGCTTCATAAAGTGAGGCTGCCATGATTCGACATAATCTCCATCCTTCTGAATATGCCCAATAGGCGGACAAAATATCGTGCCAGACACGGACCTTACCGTCAAGAGTGTAATCTCGCTCTCAAAGGTAACAAAGGCTTCCACGATCACACGTGTTCCTTTGGCTCTAGCTCCATCCAAAGCAGTGTTCCAGCACTCTTCCGCATCCTCTGGTCTTTTACAAACACTTTGCCCTTTGCCAGAAGAACTCATAATTGGCTTGATGACACAAGGAGTGCCTAGTTCTGCAACGGCTTGATGCAGCTCTTCCAGACTATCTGCAAAACGATAATCCGCTGTTGGCAATCCAAGTTCTTCAGCAGCAAGTCGGCGAATGCCTTCTCTGTCCATGGTCAGACGAGCCGCTCGTGCGGTCGGAACAACGAAGAAACCTTCCTCTTCAAGCTCTTGAAGAGCATGAGTGGCAATTGCTTCAATTTCCGGAACAATAACATCCGGTTTTTCTGAGCGAATAAGCGTTTTAAGCGCCTCTGCATCCAGCATATCAATAACATGTGAACGATGAGCTACACCCATCGCTGGTGCATCGCTATAACGGTCTACAGCTACGGTCTCTACGCCAAGACGTTGAGCTTCGATTATGACTTCCTTACCCAGTTCCCCGCTGCCCAGCAGCAGCAGCTTGCGGCTTTGAGCTGAAAAAGGAGCTCCCCACATTGTCGATTTCAACCTCTTTCGGCAAATTGACTATCACGTTTCCATAAATTTCTGAAAACGGAACAGTTTCTTTGTATATTTTCAGGCTTCTTTATTTTCATCCATCATACGCCAGATTGCAAGTGTTCTTCGACAATTTCCTACAAATTTCAAAGATTTTTGTCCAATCTATCAACAAAAGATTGTTCCAAGAGAGATAATTGGTGACCTAACTGGCCCCAATGATCTGCGGACTCACCTCCTTTAAGGAGATCCAGCATCGCTTTCTCTTGCTCCGCCATCCCTTCTTGAAGATGTTCTGAAGCGGCCTTTAATTCATTGGCAATGCATTCGACATAATGTGCAAGTAATTTTTTCTTCTGCTCTGCCGCCGCAACATTAACAGCTTCTTTCACAAGAGGCTCAGCCGCACCTTTGACTTGCTCCCGGCCAGCGCCTTCAAAGAAGTAGCGGGGAGATTTAAAATGTCCCCATAAGGTTGACCATTCCACGGACTGAAGCTGACATTCCAGCTCACTAGGAGATGGCCATGCCGTTTCTTCATTCTCCATCAGCTGAAACTCCTGCGTAGAGAAGCGCAGCTCAGCAGCAGCCGCTTCGGCAGCTTCATGAACAAGTCTGCGCCCAGTATTCTCCAGTCGCAGCGTTGTCGCCCATAGCTCTTGCTCCAATTCACGCTGAGTGGTACTCATCAGCTCTGCACCACATGCAGCGAAGATAGCTTTTAAATTTCCTGCATCCTCACGCAGCAAGGAGGGGTGGAAAGACTCTTGAAAATTTCTAGTGAAGGAGAAGCTAATCCGCTGACACACATGATAGATCAGCTCCTCTCCTTCATGTACTAGATCTCTACCAGGACGTTCTTCTGTCTCCAATAGGGATAGCCGTTTCAATGCTAATTGACGACGTTCTTGCATTTCTTTTAATCCTGCTTCGCGCTCGTTTGCCGCCATGGAAGCGAGATTCTGCCACTCTTCCGCCCTGCGGCGAACAGATGCAATACTCTCTGCAGCTGCATTAAGTGAAAGCTGAGGAAGTTCATCTCCCGCAAAGCTGGATAAGGCTTGCTCGAAATGATGGAAACGGGAAGCCTCATAGCGTTCATAATTATGCTGAGTTTTACCTTCCAGAGCCAGCAAGCTAGAGAGCGCGTAAATTCTCGGTGAACGTAAGCCACCTGCACGTAAATTTTGAGCGACATGCTCTCGTACCTCTTCCAATTCATCTTCACTAGAAGCAAGATCGGAAGCATTGATAATAAAGAACATTTTATCAAGTGCAAAGCTATCTTTAATACGGCCCAGCTGTGCTAGCAAACCTCGATCTGCTTTTGAAAAGGCGTGGTTGTAGTAGGTAACAAAACATATTGCGTCCGCATTTTTCATGTAATTAAAGGTTACGCCGGTATGACGGGCATGCAACGAATCGGCTCCTGGTGTATCCACGAGTACAATCCCGCTTTCGGTCAAGGGGCAGGCATAATACAAATCAATCCCCTGTACAAAGCAGGCCCGAGTTTCCTCGGCTACAAGGCTTCGGTATTCTTCCAGATCCACAGTTCGAACTGTTCCAAGCAGAGGCTCGGCTTCTGCCCAGCCAGCCGCTGCTGCCCGTAGAAATCCAGCATGGGGCAACGCAGACGGATGAATTCCTCTTGCAGGCAAGCTTGCAAGAACTGTTGTCCATGAGTTCTGCTGTGGTTCACCCAGCTGCAGCACATTGAACGAATGGCAGATGTCATCCCAGAAATCTGCCATGGTCTTCATCGTTACAACCGCGCTGGCATGACGGAAGTCTCCTTCCGGCGCCAATATGCGGTTGACCGCAGCCGTGGCGGGATGTGGAGACACGGGCAGCACTTCTTCGCCGAGCAAAGCGTTGGCGAAGGAGGACTTACCCGCGCTGAACGCACCGAACAGCGCGAGGGTAAAGCGGCCGCCGGCGAGATCCTCCGCCCGTGCGGCCAGACTCCGCGCCGCCGATGCCATCGCAGGCTCGCGGCGCAGCAGCTCTGCCGCAGCCGCCAGCGCGTCAGCCGCTGCCGATAGCCGGCGGCGCCCGCCCGCCGGCGAAGCCGTTCCCGCCGCCCAGCTTGCGGCGGCGGCACTTCCAGCCGCTACGCTTTGCGGCGGCTGGACCTCCCGCGGTGCGGCGCTTTGCGCGGCCGCACGCGGGGTGACCCTCACCTCCGGCAGGATGCCGGGGGTGAGGGGCCGGCGCGGCGGCAGCAGCGCCGCGAGCTCGTGCGCGCGAGCGTCAGCCGCGCGGTCCAGGGCGGCTAGCGCGGCTACGGCGCGCGACTGCCGCGCAAGAGCTTGTTCTCGGCGGTGGAGTTCCGCACGCCGATCATCCATGAGCGGTGGCAGCTTCGCTAACAGCTCATCGCTCACCGCTAAGACGGCACGGCGGAACTGGCTCTTAATATCAGCCGCAAGGGTGCGGCAGAAATTGAGCAGCGCCTCGCCGCTATACCCCGTTCCCGGCTTAACTGCAGCCGCCAGCCACTCCTGGCTCACCGCCGGGAACCCATGCTTCAGAGTCGTCTCCGCCGCCTCCTCCCACAGCCCGAGAATCTCCGCCCAATCACGAACCAGCTGAATCAAATGCCATTCCAGCTGAGCGGAAATCTCTCGGGTCAACAGTCCTTGCCAGACTGCCAGTCGTTTACTTTGTTCCTTCTCCCGTCGCGCAGCCGTAGAGAAAAACCCTAACCGAAACGTAGGGCTGGCACTCTCGATATAGTTTCCCGATGCCTCTCTAACATCCGCAGGCATTAGATTAGCATTATTCAGTAAGGTGTCGAGACCCGTTCGCAAGCTCGATCGCGACTGCTGAGGCAACTCCTCGAGTTGTTTCTGCTCTTCTTCTAGCGACTTCAGTTCCTCCGTCACCGTCTCTGCATTCGTACCTTCCAATTCTTCAAGGAGAGCTGCTTTCTCCTCCTGCTGATCTTCACGGAATGCAGTTAAAGAAGCGTCCGCTGTATGATGGATGGAACGAGATAGGCTATATTGAAGTAGTTGCTCCTTTTGTTCCAATAGTTCGGTTATTAGGATGAGTAGATGATCCCAATGATTAAGTGGATGCTCTTTCTTTTTGAGAGAGGTGAACAGAATTCCAGCACAATGAATCCCCCATTGTTCAAAAGCATTTTCAAGTTGACGTTTATATTCCTCAATAGAAATTTCTTGTTCCCTGTGCTTGTCGATCTGATTAACGATCAGATACAACGGTTTACCCCAGTCGCTAAGATTTTTGGCAAAGGCCAAATTATTCTCTGACTGTACATGGTTATAATCCATTACATAAAATACAACATCCGCCAAATGCAGCGCGGAACGAGTCGCCGCCTGATGACCATCATCCGTTGAATCTACACCAGGTGTATCCAATAAAACGCCATCCTTACCTAGCAGCGGTATTTCATTCCATACCTCAATCGCGGAATATTCGCCACCGTTTCGACAGTATTCCTGTAATCTTTCTGGAGTTGTCTCTATAGGTGAAGGTTCATTTTCACTTCCTTCAACCCTAGGATAAATAAGCACTCGCGGAACTCCACTGCGAATAGAGACAATATTGGCACTAGTCGGCACAGGTCCCGAAGGCAGCACTGAACTGCCGCATAGGAGATTGATCATACTGGATTTCCCTGCCGAAAAATGCCCGCAAAAAGCAAGGGTCAGTTCATTCCCACCCTCTTTATGCTGTAAATCTTCATATATACGTTCAGATCCCTCATCGCCCCAGCGATGCATTAATCTACGCAACTGGAAAAGCAGCGATGCTGTTTCATTTAATGTCTCTTTCTGAATGCTAACCTGTTCCGCTCTCACTGACTCTCCACCTCCACTGTTACCATCTAATCATGCTTTGAATATTACCCATTCAAGAATACGAAATCAGACTCATTTTTAAAATATAAGAAAGTATATGTTTCACACTATTCATTATCCTTATATTTCTCGCTTAAACGCTTGCCGTCCTTATAAGGACGCTGAAGGCATTTAAATTTATACAATGTTTATAACGGTGTAATTTCTGAGATGTCATGCGAAACCTTTTTTATAAATAATAATTACAGTTTATCACCAGTTTGACACAAATTAAATACACACTACTTACAAAATAACCTATCATCTCTTACGAAATGAGGTTATTAAAACATCTTTCTGCTATTATCGCTAAAAAGTAAGCAACAAAAAAGGAGCCAACCTGAGGGCTGACTCCTTTTAACATTTTTTAACTTATGCAGTTTCCGAAACAGGTAACAGAATTTCGAATACTTTTCCGTGCTGCAGAATAGTCAACCCACGAGATTTATCTCTCATTACGACAACCTCAGGTTTCACTGACATACGCTCAAAATAGTGTTCAGGAACGTCACCGGAATGACTGATCGTGATACCTTCTACTTCTTGCTCTTCGTTCTCTTCGAGTGGGCTTTCCACTACGCGATCAAAAATATCAGAGAACACTTCAAAATTATCTGTGTATACAGAAATGCATTTCATCTCTATCCCATCCTCTTCTTCAACTCTAACTTTTTGACGTATGATCTTTAGCTTTCCTGACAACTGCTGTTTTCATACGTTTTTTGCCCTCTCGACATACATCAAGGAGCGGACAAACTTGACATTTTGGGTTCTGTGCCTTGCAGTGATATCGTCCGAAAAAGATAAGCCGGTGATGAGTGATCGTCCATTCGTCACGTGGCACAGCCTTCATCAGCTTCTTTTCCACTTCCAGCACAGAATCTTTCCAGCCTGCTAGCGCAAGTCGTTTTGCAACCCTCTCCACATGCGTGTCCACTGCAATGGCAGGAACTCCAAAAGCGTTGGATACTACTACGTTTGCGGTTTTACGACCTACACCGGGCAACGTTACAAGCAAGTCATGAGCCTCAGGCACCTCGCCACCATACCGTTCTATGAGTATAGAGCATAGGCTTTGGATATGCTTAGCTTTGTTACGATATAAGCCGATGCGCCGGATATCCCCCTCCAATTCCTCCAGCGGTACAGAAATATAATCGATGGGGGCTTTGTACTTTTGGAACAGGTCCTCGGTCACTTTGTTCACCGTTGCATCCGTACATTGGGCTGATAACAGTACCGCTATCGTTAATTCAAAAGCATTACTGTGATTGAGCTCGCAATGTGCATCAGGGAACAAGTCTCCAATCGTATCCAAGATGTGGCGGACCTCTGCAACTTTCATAGTGTCCCCTCCACGGAGCGATTACGCTCAGTAAAACTTACACGAGCGTGTCCTCTAATGTAAAGAAATATAAGCAAAGTCTGTATTATAACGTATGGTTTCATACATTTCAAGAAAATACAACTCTTAAACTTTCTTATATTTCAAAAAAAACGTCTTGACGCAGGCAAAGCTCCTGTGTCAAGACGGTGATTCACTCGGAAATCCACCATTGCTACTATTGTTTCACAATTTCAACCACGATATCATTATTGAAATACATTATAATATTATCATTTTCTTTCAGAGATTGCACGGACAATGTCGTATCTCCTTGATGAATATATACATTTGAAGCAAGAGTGAACTGATACTTATCGTTCAGATTTGCTCTCTTCGTCACCAATGAGTTCGTCGTACTGTCAAAGCGAGAGAATGAACGAGTTAACTGTGGTAACACTCGAATGACTGTCACTCCATCCGTATCTTTCCGAATCTCCACTCTGTCCGCTGTTGTTAAGTTACTAAGAGCCGTTGTTGTCGCACCATCACGTATGATTCTAACTCCACCTACAGTAAAGTTTTGTGCTGCTCCAGCATACTCCTTCACAATTAAGCTATTGGTTGCTGCTCCTACTGAACTAATCTGACCTGTTGTAAGCTTGACGGCCTGAATAGAGAGCGGTGCGCTTCCATCAAAAGTCACATTCAGATAATCTCCTGATTTCAAAGCGGTTATCTTAATGCTCTCACCGGCTTCATTAGTTATTGGAAGCGCCGCAGTATTAATTTCACTGGTCCCCCCGTTCCACTTAATGCTTACACGGTTGGTTCCAGAATTAACAGTTGCTGCTTCAACCTGAAGAACGGTCTTTACTTTCAATACTGCAATGAGATCCTGACTAGTTGTCAGTGAGGCTGTCACATTACTACCAACAGGGACATCACTTAAGGATGGATTAGTCTTCCCAAAAAGATCAACTAATTGTGGATATGGCAGTGTTATAGTTTGCCCGCCATCTTTAAGCTTCAATACAATTGTTCTAGAAGTAGTATTAACAGCAGACAAAGTTCCTTCGTACTTTGTGACAATTTCCAAAGACAAAGCCCGTTGACCTATTGCCGTTAAATTTACTTTACGGTTCTCAACAAGTTTCGTACCGGCATTCGTTAAATTAGGAAGTACGCCTTCAATCAACAATTTTGTTTTTTCATCCAACTGAACGACATGTGCCTTTTTATCAACATCCAGAACTGTCAACAGCTGTGTTTTTGTATTATAGTCAATAACCGTCGCTCCACTATACTGCTCAATTTGACGACTTAACACTTCAATTTTTGTGACCTGGTCACTGCTGTTTAGCGTAAGCTGAATTTTGTCCCCACCTACTTTATCAGCTATAAGATCATCAGCCACGGCGCTATTCATATTCGGAATAACAATCACCGGCTTCGTGCCTAACAGTTTAACTTCAAGTGTTCCGTCCGTTTTTTTATAAACAACTGTTGAATTGCTCAGTTCCGTAAGTACACCTTGAACTGTCCGTTCAACACCCTCTGTCACTTCTACAGTACGTATCACGTTTTCCTTAATCGTATATTTAACAGCAGCACCTGTCTTTAAATCTGCTGGCTGCAGTACTGATGATTGCGAGCTGAATAATGAAGTGCCATCTTCCCATTTAAAGGTTTCCACCGTACCAGCAGCATTTTTAAACGTAATGCTTTTCCCAGTAAGATCTATGCTTTGAACGGTACCTGTCGTCGTTTTGTTAACAACGCCTGAAGTCACTTGAACGTTGACCACTTTATGTGAACCGCTATAAGTTTCACGCTGTAACGTAACTATGCTGTCTGCTACCAGCGAAGCAGGTTCAATTGAAGTCCCATTCGCATCTACAAAGGTAGTCGTTTCATCGTAGTAATATTCAGTGAACCCAGTAGCTGATTTCAGCCATAGCTTATTACCAGGTGCTACCATTGCGAAGTTTCCGGAAAGGCTCTCCACTTGTTGTGTAGGGTCTGTCACTTCAACATAAGCTGCGTTATATGTCGCTCCAATTACAGTAACCTTTGTGTAAGGTTGGATATCACTTAGATTTATTCTACTTTCAGAAGCGCTTGTGTAATAAGCGGTGCTCGCTCCCAGGTTATATGTAGAAGTCTTTCCATTGTTATAAACGGATAGTTTTCCATCTGCTAATTGACTGATTGTTCCTGATACCGTGTTGTCATATTCAACCGTATTGTGAGCTTCCGCACGGCTGAAAAAGGTTGCCAATTGAGCACGGGTCACAGCCCCTTGTGGATCAAAGCGATTACCATCAAGACCATTGGCTAGTTTCAGATCAACAGCAACGTTGATGTAGCCTCTTTTGTTTGCAGACACTTTAGCATCATCCGCAAAACCTGTCGGCTCACTAGCTGCTACGGCTGCATCTGCAGTTTTTCCTAGTGCACGAATGAGGAGTTCAGCAATCCATTCGCGGGACGCTTTACGCTCTCCCCAAGAAGTCTTCAGATTATCTGGAGCCATTTCGGTTGCCTTATCTAGCAGGCCTTGTTGAAAGGCCAACACTACATAATCCTTGTAATAATTCGTAACCTTAAAATCATTAGGTAAGGCAACTGTTGAAGAAGTATCCACTTTATCCTGCAACTTCATAAAACGTAATGCCATAAGCACAGCTTCTTGTTGAGTTACAGAATCGCCAGGGCGGAACAAACCATTATTACCAACCACAATTCCTTGTGATGCAAGTTTATAAATATGCTTTTCAGCCCAGAAGCCTGTTTTCACATCGCTAAAAATGCCTACCGATTGTGTTGTGGTTGTTGCTGCTGTCGTTGCTGTATCTGCAAACACTGCGCTTGTGCCGCCAAAAATCATGGCACCAGCCATAACAGCCGATACTGCTTTAGTAGAATAAGTCTTCAATGGACGTTTTGACCTTTTTTGCGCGGACAATAGATTATTCCCCTCTCTGTGACACAAATAAATAGTATACCTTAAAGTTCGTCAGTTAGATGCTGTATTCCTTTGTTGTAATAACAATTAGCTATTATCTCTAGTCATAGGATGCATTAGGTCCACATGACCCATCAAGCTTTCAACCTTTTCACCGTCTACCAAAACTTCGATACTTTTCACTTCATCAAATTGAAAATAGGTTTTGGCAAGTGAAGAAATCGCTAAGGACTCCCCACCAGCACCCAGCTGTGCTTCATCGGGTTTATGAATATCCATCACAATTTGACCATCCACAAACTTTAACGATTTCAGCTCAATCTTTCCCCATAACGATACAAGCTCAGTATTCTCGTTACTTTGCAATGCTTTGAATGTCTCTGTATATTTCTCAACATCGTCAGAGAAGCTAATGCTAGTCTTAGCAGGAATCAGATCCATAACTTGTGAATTCGTATAATAAGCTTCTATACTCAGGCTCTGTTTTTGCTTCTCATCTGCTACTGGTTTCGCAGTAGGCTGAGTTTCTGCACTAGTATTGTCTGCTGTCGGTTGCGGAGTACTAGCCACTTCGTTTCCTGGATCTTCACTTGGAGCCGGAGTACTTTCTCCAGCACCACTTACAACATTAGTACTATCTGTCTCCACACCGTTTGCTGGAGCTGCTGTAGGCTTATCTCCACAGCCAGCGATCACTAGCAGGAGCAGCGCGGCAACCCCAACCATAGTCCATTTTTGTTTCATCATTAATAAACGCCTCCTCTAGATGAATACGGGCAGACAGGTACCGCAAAACCACTTCTTGCCTTTTAAAAACAAAAGCAGAAAGCTGACTTTGCGGCGCTCGTCTGCCACTGGTCTGTTATTTTATACCCAAATATTCCTTAATTCCACTCACCATTGAAGCAGCAACTTTGTTTTGAAGTGCATCTGTAAAGAGCAACGCCTCATCTTTTTTGTTACTCAGGTACCCTACTTCAAGTAAAACTGCTGGCATTTTCGTTTCACGAATTACATGGAAATTACCGTAACGTACACCGCGATCGCTAAGTCCTGTAGCTTGAACAAGATATTTATGCATCACGTTCGCCAATGCCTTACTGGCTTCCCGTTGATAATAAGTTTCTGTTCCACTTGCCGCCGAGGATCCTGAACTATTGGCATGTACAGAAATAAATAGGTCTGCCTTTAAATTATTAGCCATTGCCGCACGATCCTTAAGTTCCAAGAAAGTATCGTCACTACGCGTCAACACAACGTCGATATTACTCTCTTTTTTAAGCAAAGCAGCTGCCTTAAGCACTATAGCTAAATTAAAATTCTTCTCGTATTTACCAGTGACTCCAACTGCTCCAGAATCCTTAGCTCCGTGCCCTGCATCCAGTACTACAAGCTTCTTACCATCCTTGCCTGGCTGTGTTGAAGTATCTCCCGTATCTTCTGCATTCAGATCAATGATGACCAGCTTAGAATCGGTGCCAGAAACGCTTACGTTATAATTTTTAGGATGATTCAAATCGATCACAAAACGTACTGTATAAGGGTTAGTGTTGTAAAGAGAATAACGCACTCCAGAAACATCAGGATAATCCGTTACTTCCAGTTTACCATTCAGGTCAGGGTCAAGAACTTGTCCAGTTCCGAACAGATCGGAGAAAGTAGCATTAGGAAAATCAACCACTAACCGATCCGGTCCAGTCATCGCCGTCACTTTCGGTGCTGAATTACCCTCTATCGCAATACTCAAACGATTTTCACTAAAACTCACACCATTTACCATCGTTAAATTCTTAGAAGGATCTACTGGGGGTACAACCTCAGATCCACCATTTTCAGTATTTCCACCAGAACTACCGTTATCATTTGAGGATCCTGGGGTAATAAGATATACACTCTTCTTCACGTTGTCCCACGAGACATTCAATCCAAACTGTTCACTTATGAATCGAATCGGTACAAGTGTCGTATTACTACGAAGGATTGGTGCCGTGGTAAGCGTTAGTGTCTTGTCATCAACTGAGGCTGTCTTTTGATTCACAACCAGTTTGATGACCTTTCCTTGCTGTTCAATCGTTACCGTCTTGCTCTTCTGATCCCATCCCACGTTATATCCAAGGCTTTCAGAGATCAACCTTAACGGCACCATGATTGTATCATTCACATTCTCAACCGGGACATTTTGCCCTGCGGTCAGCTCCTTGCCGTCCAGATAAATCTTGCTATTCCCGGCAGCAGCATGTCCGTTCTCAGGCAAAACAAAAACTAAGAGCAACAAAAACAACATCAAACTGAATTTCTTCATTCTTCACCTCTAAATCTAGTATTCGCCTGTGAATGGCGATCGTGATGGCCTGTCTACGTCAACCTCAGACCTCTATTAGACGCTAATAATCTATAAAGGTTGCGAATATATTCCATAAAAATTGAGAAATCTCACCAACATTAAGCATTAAAGTCCTAAATATTCCTTAATACCAGCTACAATTTCCCTCGCTAATTTGTCTTGAAGCTGCTCACTATACATCCCTGATTCATTTCCTGAATTAGTAAGATACCCCACTTCTAGAAGTACTGCCGGCATACTTGTTTCTCTTGTAACATGCAGACTTTTCGTTCTTACTCCGTTGTCCTTGAATCCAGTACCAGCTATCAGATGTTTGTGCATAATCTGTGCAAGCGGCAGACTCCCACTACGCGAATAGTACGTTTCACTGCCATTTATTTTATCTCTATTCGGATAACCCTGCTCCAGTGAATTCCCATGAACTGAAATAAATAGATTAGCCTTTGCAGCTTCTGCGATATTCACACGGTCCTGAAGACCTAACGTAATATCTTCAGTCCTAGTAAATACGACGTCAACCAAAGCTTCTTGCATTAACAGTGCTTGTACTTTACGGATAACAGCTAAATTGAAGTCTTTTTCCAGTTTACCTGTGAGGCTGACTGCTCCTGATTGTGACCCTCCATGACCCGCGTCGAGGACTACAACTGGCTTCCCTGTCATTCCACTACCACCTGAGGTATTCCCTTCACTGCCTGTAACATTCAAATCTAGTGTCACCAGTCCAGTACTTTCATCCGTACTTAATTGATAAGGCTGGCTCCCGACTGTTTGAATCACGAACCTAACAGTAGAAGGACTTACACTGAACAACGCATACCGGATCTCAGAAACTAGAGGGTAACCCGTAACATCCAGCTTCCCTTGCGGACTTCCGTTTGTGGTAATACTCGGTAGGCCTCCTACGAAATCAGGAGCAAAAGCCGCACCGGGAAAATCTACGACGATTCGATCTGGACTGCTCATTTTTGTGATGCTAGGTTTAGCAGCCCCAGAAACAGCGATGATTAATCGATTCTCAGTGAAGGCTGCCCCATTTACAAGCGGACCTGCTGCATTCACACCAGTGCTTCCTGGTACGGAAGATGATTGTGGTGTCGGTGAGGGCACAACACTTCCAGCGCTTGTGCCATTATCCATGCCGGGTGTAGTAATCTGAGTTGGAGAAGGCGTACTTGTTGCTGTAGGACTAGTAACGGTTCCCTCAGGTGTAGCCACCGAAGCTTGTCCACCCGTCAAATAGACCGTTTTATCACTATTATCCCAGCCAACCTTGAGCCCGAACTGCTCACTTACGAAGCGAATCGGAACGAGAACTGTACCACCGCTTTGCTTGGGTGCTGCGTTTAAATCAAACGTTACTCCATCCGCATCAGCTGTTTTTCGTCCTACAGCCAGCTCAATGCTTTTTCCATCTTGGTGAACCGTTACTTTGCGGGCCTGCTGCTCCCATAAAACCTCAAATCCAAGATTCTCCACTACCACTCTGACAGGGATCATAACACTGCCATTGACGTTCTCAAGTTTAATTCCTTTTGGTAAAGTAAGCTCTTGATTATCCATAATAATTCTGCCTGAGCTACTACTAGCTGCGGCAGCTTCACGTCCAGTGAATGATAGTAATAATAATGGCAGCAACAATAGCAGCAACGTTCGATACCCAACTCTTCTCATTTTCCCGCTCCTTCTGCAAGTGATAGTTCTAGATAAATACTTAGACGACAGAAATCACCAAATGTTTCCTTAATAACCAATGAATATTTTGATTATAGCAAAAAAACTTCTATTTCCCTGACCCGGAAATAGAAGTTTTGCGTAATTTTTGTAAAAATTAAGAATAAAACCAGTCATACCCTACTATTAAGAGAATAACTTAGCCGCATGACGCTCTTCATACGCAGCAATTTCATCCGCATGTTGAAGGGTCAAGCCGATATCATCCAGACCTTGCAGCAAGAACTGACGGCGGTGCTCATCCAGATCAAAACTGATGCTTAGTCCAAATTCATCATGAAGTGTATTGCTTTCAAGGTCCACGGTCAACTGGTAGCCATCATGCTCGGCTGTCCGATTAAACAGCTCATCCACTTGCTCTTCCGAAAGCTTGATCGGCAGAATGCCATTCTTAAAGCAGTTGTTGTAGAAGATATCTGCATAAGAAGGTGCAATAACAACTCTGAAACCATAATCCATAATCGCCCAAGGTGCATGTTCCCGTGACGAACCACAGCCAAAGTTAGCACGTGAGATCAAGACAGAAGCATCTTTATAGCGTGGTTTATTCATTTCAAAGGCAGGATTATCGTTGCCAGCCTCATCAAAACGCCATTCGTAGAACAAAAATTGTCCAAATCCAGTCCGTTCAATCCGTTTCAAGAACTGCTTTGGGATAATCGCATCCGTATCTACATTCACCCGATCTACTGGTGCAACAATTCCTGTTAATTTTTTAAAAGCATCCATAGTTTTATCCTCCCGTGTTCTCTCTAGTTCTATGAGCTGACAGCTTCCGTCTTATAGTTCCAATCACGTACATCAGTGAAACGACCCTTTATCGCAGCTGCAGCAGCCATAGCTGGGGATACCAGATGCGTGCGTCCACCGCGACCTTGACGTCCTTCAAAGTTACGGTTCGAGGTAGATGCACAGCGTTGCCCAGGTTGCAGTACATCAGGGTTCATCGCAAGGCACATGCTGCATCCCGCTTCGCGCCATTCAAAGCCCGCGTCAGTAAAGATTTTATCAAGCCCTTCCTTCTCAGCTTGCATTTTAACACGACCAGAACCAGGAACAACAATGGCAGTAACCTTGTCAGATACTTTATGGCCTTTTGCTACCACGGCAGCGGCTCTCAAATCTTCGATCCGTCCGTTAGTACAAGAACCGATAAATACATAATCAATTGGAATTTCAGAAATAGGAGTTCCAGGAGTCAAATCCATATATTCAAGCGCTTTTTCAGCAGCTTTGCGTTCATTTTCAGTGGTAAAGTCAGCCGGATTTGGCACGCTAGAGTTGATATCTGTACCCATGCCCGGGCTAGTACCCCAAGTCACTTGTGGAATCAATGTCTCCACATCGAATTCAACAACCGTATCATACTGAGCACCTTCGTCACTAACAAGACTCTTCCATCCTTCAACAGCAGCGTCATAAGCTTCGCCTTGCGGCACATATTGACGTCCACGCAGATAGTTAAAAGTAGTTTCGTCAGGAGCGATCAAGCCGGCTCTTGCTCCGCCTTCGATCGACATGTTGCAGACGGTCATACGTTCTTCCATCGACAACTCACGAATAGCTTCACCTGTGTATTCAATTACATAACCTGTTGCAAAATCAGTACCATACTTAGCAATAACACCAAGGATCATATCCTTTGCTGTTACACCAGGATTGCGTTTACCTGTAAAACGAACTTCCATAGTCTTAGCTTTGGATTGCTGCAAACATTGGGTAGCCATTACATGTTCAACTTCGCTTGTTCCGATACCAAAGGCCAGCGCACCGAATGCACCATGTGTAGAGGTATGGCTATCACCGCAAACGATTGTTTTACCAGGGTGAGTCAAGCCGATCTCAGGACCCATTACGTGAACAACACCTTGATCAATATCATTCAGGTCGAACAATCTCACACCAAAATCAGCACAGTTCTTAGAAAGTGTATCGATTTGCTGCTTGGAAATTGGATCTTTAATGTTAAAACGATCCTTGGTAGGAACGTTGTGATCCATTGTAGCGAAAGTCAATTCAGGACGGCGAACCTTGCGGTTACTGAGGCGAAGTCCTTCAAACGCTTGTGGAGAAGTTACTTCATGAACCAAATGAAGATCAATATAAATAATGCTAGGCTTACCTTCCTCTTGATGAATAACATGATTATCCCAAATCTTCTCAAACATTGTCTTGTTGCTCATAATTTCACCTCATTAATAGAATCGTTCATTGGAAGAGAGCGTGGAGTCTCTCTTGAATGATCTAAATATAACATCACCGTCTTTATAATTCCAAGATATGATATCTATAGAACTGATAGGTTCAACCTATAAGATAGAAGACGTTTTTTTTTGCTGAGACCCTAGTAAGCCCACTCCTTAGACGAATGCCCTTCATACTATATCGGGTCCTAGTTGTTGAAATGCAGTGCATTTGTTAGCTCAGAAGGAGTTGGAACAATTGAAGTCAGGAACGAGACTTACCGGGCGAGTTATTTTCAAAGGTGATCAAGGGTATGAAACGGCACGTAAGAATTGGGATCCGCATACTGACAAATTCCCGAGAGTGTTTGTTTTCGCACAAAAAACACAAGATGTTGCGAACGCCATAAAATGGGCTAACGAGAATAAAGTCCCCATCCGTGCAAGAAGCGGTAGACATTCTCTGGAGGTTAATCTTTCACAGGTCACCGGAGGAATTGTCATCGATGTAAGTGAAATGAAGAAAATCAAACTAAATAAAAAATCAGGAACTGTTGTTGTGGGTACCGGAAATACAGTGGGGAGAATTGCACACACGCTTGCTGGGCAAGGATATATGGCTCCATTCGGCGATAGCCCTACGGTTGGAATCGGAGGCATCACCCTAGGCGGGGGTATCGGGCCGCTCCAGCGAACCGTGGGCCTTGTTAGTGATAATCTAATCGAACTCGAAATGGTTGATGCCAAAGGGAAAATTATTCGTGCCAATAAGAATAGTAACTCTGATCTCCTCTGGGCTTCACGCGGAGGTGGCGGCGGGAATTTCGGAGTTTACACCAGTTACAAATTCAAAGTACGTCAAGCTCCAGCTTCGGCTACCGTTTTTCGTATCACCTGGCCTTGGGATCAGTTCGAGAAGGTATTCAAAGCTTGGCAACTCTGGGCTCCTTCCGTTAATACCAAGTTGGGCAGTGAATTATCCATTGGTCCGAAAAAAGGCGGTAATGTCACTATGACGGGGCTGTTCCTCGGATCAAAAGCAGAGGCTTCTCGCCTCTTAAAGCCCGTTACGAGCGTAGGAACGCCTACGAATCAAATTATCCGTTCTTTGCCCTATACAAAAGTAGTGAGTTTTATGTTAGCGCCCGATCCAGTGCTAACTCAAAGAGTCAGCAACCAGTTCTCCAGCGGTTTCGTAAGAAAACCCTTCCCGGACAAGGCAATTAAGTCCATGCGTGAATTCTTAGAGAAAGTGGAGGGAGAGTTCGCAGGTTTCTTTTTCCTCAACTGGGGTGGAGCTGTAAGCCGTAAGTCACCCAAATCTACAGCCTTCTACTGGCGTAAAGCGAAATTCTATGTAGAGTGGAATAGCTCATGGATCAAGAAACCGGAAGCTGCCAGAAATATATTCGTAGTACGAAATACACGTCGGAAGCTGCAGCCATTTATCGTGGGGAGCTACATCAACGTTCCAGACCAGGGAATTAAAAATTCCGGAACAGTATATTATGGAGCGAACTATCCTAGATTACGGAGAGTCAAAGCTAAATATGACCCGGGAAATATATTTAACAACCCTCAAAGCATCTCTCCAGCCCGCAAAGTATAGTAAGACGTAATAAGATAGCATAGAAATTAGACCGGCAAACATAAAGGACTCCAGCGATTACTGGTAAACCACACCTTCCTATTTGCCGGTCAGAGCGTTCGTGCACGAACTCACATGCGAACCTATATAAAACTTCAACTTCATAGGTTATACTTATAAGTAAAAACAATCTCCCAAAGGAGTTTATACATGGAACTGAGACAACTACAATATGTACTGCAAATCGCAGCCGAAAAAAACTTCTCCCGAGCAGCGGACAAGCTGCACATTGCCCAACCATCACTCAGTCAGCAGCTTTCCAAGCTGGAAAAAGAGCTCGGTGTAATGCTGTTCCAGCGAAATACCAGTTCTGTTGAACTGACCTATGCTGGATCTAAATTCGTAGAGCAAGCCCAAATCATCATTGATGGCGTAGAACTGCTGCGGCAAGAAATGTCTGATATTTCTGAACTGCGTACCGGTCGAGTCGTTGTAGGCAGTATGCCGATCACTGGTGCACATTTACTACCGCATGTGCTTCCGGTTTTTAAACAAAATTATCCGGATGTAGAAATCACTCTGCTTGAAGACTCCTCCATGAACCTAGAGAAGCTTACTGCGAGTGGTCAGACTGATTTAAGCCTGCTCTCATTGCCGCTCGAAATTCCGGCTCTTGCTTACGAAGAACTGGGTGAGGAAAGGATCGATCTTGCAGTCCCACCCGAACACCCCCTAGCTAAACGTAGCTTAGATGGAACTAAAACCTCTTTGGAAGAACTAAAGGACGAACTATTTATTGTACTTAAAGAAGGTCAAGGCTTCCGCAAAATGACTATGGATCTGTGCCGAAACGCTGGCTTCGAGCCAAAAATTGTTTTTGAGAGCAATAACATGGAGACAGTTCAGTCACTGGTGGCTACTGGCATGGGGGTAACTCTTGTACCTCATTTTATCGCCCGTGCACCGCGGAGTGAGTTCGTGCCTGTCTACTTGCCTCTAGCTGATCCAGCCCCTAGCCGAACATTAGTCGTAGCCTATCGACGTGGACGTTATTTATCCAAGGCCGCAAAGGCTTTTGTAGAAACATTTAAATCTACGGTAGCTGAACTAACTGAGGAATAGATACTTAGCCTTTCATAACCTTCTTCCATAACATATGAAATGCCCTGATAACCAATTGCATGGTTGTCAGGGCATTTTTTCAAGTTTACCTTATAAAACTTTCTGTTTTATTTACGCATATTACGCTTTGTAATCAGGCGGTTCTGATCATCTGACACCCGAGCCGTACTTTCATTAACAGATCCTTTAACAATGAAAGTTCCGGTATGTTCCTCCACAAATTCACGAGTCACACTATTTTGAAACTCTGCTATTTCGTTTGGATCTTGGTTCTGTGCCTGCTCAGCATTGTTGCCTTTAGTCACTTCAATCCACCTCCTAGTAACAGATTATAAGTACTTTACCCCCTCGCTTAGAGGCTAAACATAATATTTAAAGCTCTCTCATGCGAGAAATAGTTCCTTCGTTTTTCCTTTGCAATGCAACCATCTCCATGGTATTCTATTGAAAATAAGTGAAACGTGCAGACGGGACCAGTAAGAATGAGTCTAACCGCGCCTAGAGAGTAAATTCCGACAGGCTGAAAGAATTTACCGCGGTTTTCGTTCCGAATCCTACCCCCGAGCGGCCTGTGCTAAACAGGACGGATCCTCCCGTTACGAGAATGAAGTCGGATGATCCCTCATCAATGAAGGTGGTACCGCGGAAGTTAATAGCTTTCGTCCTTTGCTAAGTCTAAGGATGGGGGCTTTTTGTCGTTTTTAGGATCTATAAAATACTAAGGAAGTGAACAGAAATGACGACACGAATCGTAGTCAAAATAGGCAGCAGCTCGCTGACTGGAACAGAGGGCGGTTTAAATCGCGAAGCCGTCTCCTTCTTCGCTTCAGAGATTGCCGAATTGAAGAGAAACGGCTGCGAGGTGTTATTGGTAACCTCCGGTGCTGTAGCTGCAGGCTTTCGCAGTATCGGTTACCCAACACGTCCAAAGCTACTGCATGAGAAGCAAGCAGCGGCAGCTGTAGGCCAAGTGCTGCTCATGCAGGCATATCAAGAAGCTTTTGCTGAGCATGGAATCACCACAGCACAAATTTTACTAACCCGTACCGACTTTTGTAGTCGCAGAGCCATGAATAACGCTATGATGACGGTAGATGAGCTGCTTCGCCAAGGAGCGGTGCCTGTATTTAACGAGAATGACACCGTCTCCGTAGATGAGTTGAAATTCGGCGATAACGATACTTTATCTGCGCTCGTAGCCAACCTGCTGAAAGCCAGCAGATTGCTCGTCTTAACCGACATGGATGGCTTATACAGCGGAGATCCGCGGAAACATCCCGACGCTGTTCGCTATCAGTTCGTTGATGATATTACGCCAGAGATTTATGCTATTGCCGGTGGAGCCGGCTCTAGTGTGGGAACGGGTGGTATGCGTTCAAAAATCGATGCTGCCAAGATTGCCACACGAGGTGGTGTACCTGTCTTTGTTGGAAGAGCTACCGAGCCTGGAGATTTACAACTCGCAGCGTCAGGAACGGGTCGAGGTACTTATTTTGCAACCAAGTTATCTTCCTTGCCTGTTAAAAAGCAATGGCTTGGCTTCATGTCCACCCCACTCGGCTCCCTTTACATTGACGAAGGAGCCGTTGAAGCGCTGCTCCATGGCGGTCATAGTCTGCTGCCTGTCGGCGTCAAACATGTAGAAGGCAATTTTCATGCAGGTGATGTTGTAGAGGTCCTTGGACCTGACTCCAAATTGCTGGGACGCGGGATTGTGAATTACGATGACGCCCAGCTGCGCAGTATTCAAGGCTTACCAAGCCGTCAGATTGTTCCGAAGCTGGGAGAAGTACACCGGCTAGAGGTCATTCACCGTGACGAATGGATTACTTTAAGGTAAGGAATCTTGTCCATACAAAATTTAAGGAGGAATCGTCATGAGTGAGGTTGTCAATAAAACAAAATTAGCCAAGGAAACCACTGGAGTATTAGCTAGTCTAACAACCGGTCAAAAAAATGAAGCTCTCTTAGCGATGGCAGAAGCGCTACGCCGTGAAGCTCCAGCCATTATTGCTGCCAACAAGGAAGATTTGGAACGCGGGCACCTAAGCGGCACTCCTGAGTCTATGCTTGATCGACTAGCCTTAGATGTAGGCCGAATAAACAGTATCGCTGAAGGACTTCAACAAATCGCTGTATTACCTGATCCGATTGGTGACACGCTAGAAACCATTGAGCGTCCAAATGGTCTGGGCATCCAGAAACTCCGTGTTCCACTCGGTGTCATCGGGATCATCTATGAAGCACGCCCAAACGTAACTGTTGATGCTGCTGGTCTGTGTCTTAAGACGGGTAACGCTGTTGTGCTGCGCGGTGGCTCCTCCGCTCTGTCCTCTAACCGAAAAATTGTCGAGGTGCTTCACCAAGCGCTAGCAGGGACTTCAATGCCGAAAAATGCACTTCAGCTGATCGAGGATCCCAACCGTTCCTCCGTTGATGAAATGCTTAAGCTCAACGGACTACTTGATGTAATTATCCCCCGTGGAGGTAGTTCTCTGATTCAAAATGTTGTGCTTAACGCAACCGTGCCCGTTATTGAAACAGGTGCAGGCATCTGCCATACTTATCTCGACGCAAGCGCCTTGCCAGAAATGGCACAGAACATTAGCTTGAATGCCAAAGCACAACGCCCTTCGGTCTGCAATGCTATGGAGACGCTGCTCGTTCATCGGGATTTCGCAAAAGAGTATTTGCTTTCATTAGCCGAAGCTTTCCGTGAGGTTAAGGTTGAATTGAGAGGCTGTCAGGAAACAATATTTTATGTCCCATGGGCATTACCTGCAACATTAGAGGACTATGCTACAGAATATAACGATTATATCTTGAATATCAAAATCGTCAGCGATTTAGATGAAGCTATGCAGCATATCGCCCAGTATGGAACGAAGCACTCGGAATGTATCGTAACAGAAGATCCGGATAACGCTTCACGCTTCTTACAGGAAGTAGATGCTGCAGCTGTTTACCACAATGCTTCCACCCGCTTCACAGACGGCTTTGAATTTGGATTTGGTGCAGAGATCGGCATTAGTACACAGAAACTCCATGCTCGTGGACCAATGGGTCTACCTGCCCTTACTTCAACCAAATATAAGATTTATGGAACAGGTCAAATACGAGGCTAGTGTCCACGTATCTGTTTTCAATTACACCACTTTAGGAGGATTTTAGCCATGTGTCAGCAACCTTCCATTCCACTAATGAATCATAATATTGTATTTTATGGCGCTGGCTCCATGGCAGAAGCCATCGTTCGCGGGATGATTAGCCGCAGTATCGTGAAATCCGATAATGTTATTATGCTTAACCGCAGCAGTAGTGAACGTCTGGCAGAGCTAAGAAGTCGTTACGGCGTAATCGGTACAAATGATCCTGAACAAAAAACAGATTATCTACGGAACTCACCAGTAATTGTGTTAGCAATGAAGCCAAAAGATGCTGCCGAAGCGCTACGCGGACTAAGTCCTCTTCTTTCTCCAGATCAGATCATAGTTTCTGTAATCGCTGGGCTGTCCATTCGAACGATGCAAGGTCTGCTTGGTAAAGAGCAACCCATCGTCCGCACAATGCCGAATACTTCTAGTTCTATTGGTCTTGGTGCCACCGGCATTGCCTTTTCCAAGGAAGTAGATGAGAAAGGTCGACGCCTTGCACTCAACATCTTTGAAGCTGTCGGACTTACAACAGTCATAGACGAAGAACGCATGGAAACCTTGACGGGCATTTCCGGCAGTGGACCTGCCTATATTTATTATATGATGGAGGCAATGATCGCTGCTGGTATACGAGGCGGACTGCCGCTTGATCAAAGCACGCAGTTAACCGTTCAAACGGTTCTAGGTGCTGCCAGAATGGTACAGCAAACGGGTGAAGATCCAGCTGCACTTCGCAAGAAGGTCACTTCCCCGAATGGTTCTACACAAGCAGCAATAGAAGTACTAGAGCAAGGAGAATTCTTTGAAACTGTCATTGCAGCAGTAAATCGATGTGCCGAACGTTCCCGTGAAATGGGCGCTGCGCTTGAGAAAGAGCTGCATTCCTAACTAAAAAGATCGCTCCCAGACCACATTGGTCAGGAAGCGATCTTTTTTCAAATTAAAACTTAGATTAACTGGTCACAACATTTCCATAAGTATCTCGAACAATCACTTTAACATTAGCCGGAGCCCCAACAGTCACGTCCAGTGTGTTCCGAGAATTATCGAATAGCAGGGCTCTAGGAGTTTCCCCTAAAATGATGTATAACGTATTCCCAACATGCTTAGTTTGAAGCAGCTGCTGCTCTTGTGCTTCTTGTAGCTTTCCTTTATTTGAAAAATAACTTCCAAATACATTTAGCTCGTTTCCACCCGTTTGATCCACTTTAATCCCATAAGGCTCGGCAGCTTGAATAATGATGGTACTAACGCCATCTGGAACGGCTCCTTTCCAATCTGGCAATGCGTAACTTTCTTGCACAGCTGAAACGGTACGGCGAAATTCCTGTGTTAATCCTAAAGAACTAAATGCTGCAAAAACTAGACAACATACTGCTATAAAACCAACGAACAGAACACTTAGCACGTCATAATACATTTTTCCTTTTCCACGAAACCATAAAGTGTATATTACAATTTCTAAGCCTAATAATATAAAAATAATCGGCCACCAAGCTAACGTCGTCTCGAACACCTCCGCGCCTCTCCACTGCGAGACCATAATTAGTGCTCCCAGAAATAAAAGACTCAGTCCCATCGACAACGTTCCTACACGCCAGCGCCTTGTTTTATCTTCCGTGACTGGACGCTCATTTGGAACAATGACTCCCTGCTGTATTTCTATCGGATTATTCAAGAGTGACCACCCGTCCCTTTTCTTCCTTTATTATTTTTACTTCCCGCCATCAGCTTCAAACCACCGCCAATCAATAGCACGGATACAATAATGGTCCTGAAATATTCATTGACTCTATACTCCAAACGCCATTCAGGAAATCTGATATCAAGTGCGGGAACTGCGACATTCACTACAATGTAATACAGCCCTAGACACATCAGAGCCGCTCCAAGCCATCCTTGATGATTTAAAAATCCTTCTATGACTGGCTTATCCTGTAAAGGCTCACGTCCATGTCGGCTGACAAGCTGTAAGCCATCGAACAAACTGTAAAACCAAATGACTGGAATGAGGAAGAATAGCAGCGTTAAACGCAGTAGGTCCATGACATAAATACTCCCGAGGAATAGTAACATGAGCTGTAATCCTCTTTTTTGCAGCCCTAGATACATTTGTCCGGCACCCGGAAAAGCAGAAAGCAGTGTAGCCAAAACTTTGCTACGGCGCCCCTCCTCACGACCAGCCTCCATCTCTTCGAATAAGGTACGATCTACCATTTCTTCTCCAGCTTGCTTGCGATGGATTAACTGAACCGCATCAAACATACAATATAACCAAATCACTGGTAATACGCCAAACAGGAGAAGGAAAACATCACTTGACGTAATCCCTGCCAGGAATAACATCACGGTCATGAAACCGAAGAAAGAAATAAGGAAAGACAATCCTCGCTGCATCAACCCCATATGAAAATGACCCAATCCTGGAATGAACGATAATAAAATTACATGTACACGCTCATTATCGTCTGTCTTAACGGGCATTGAAGAATAATCAAAATTCGATCCATCTGGAGTCATTACCGGAGTAGGCATCTGCAGCATTTTAACCACCAGATGCACCATCGAAACCGTCCCGATGAGCAGGAACCCCATCACACCCATTATTAGAATATCCTCGGCACCTTCAGCCACAGCTATTAAGAACGACATAAATAAGATGCCAAAGCTTAACAGAAGATAAGCAATTCCCTGTGGACGTTTTCCCATATAATAATGACCTGCTCCAGGAATCAAATTAAGAAAAAAAGCTTTTAATTTACTACGCTGCTGTTGCATGTTTCATTTCTCCTCTCATCACTTTCTGCTGCCCATTAGCTGATCCAACCATCCGCTAGTTGCCTGTATGACTTGCTCGCTAAATGATAGGGAATTATCTTTTTTAGGGATCATTAGCTCCATTTGACCTGTGTGCAGCTTATCAAACATACCTGATGACATAATCAACAGTGTAAGTGACGCGGCAACAGCATAATGAAAGATTGTCTTTTCGTACCAGCGATATCGCCGCCCCCCCTGTTCAACTGTCACTTGATCCAATGCTGCTGAAGATTCGGTCATTTTTGCCCAATCAGCCATAACTCTCTCTGTAAAAACAGACGAATTCTCCAATGAAGGCAGATCCTCCTGTAGCTCATCCAGCATTTCCATATAGGAAGTAAACGTTTCTTCATCTTCCAACAGCAATCGTTCCCAATCTTCTCTGATCGTTTCTTCCATGTGACCTTCAACATACGCTTTTGCTTGTTCACGTTGGTTTGGATCTTCTCCACGCTTCATCATAGCCATTCGTCCTCCTTCCAATGGTTTCGAATCCATTGTCTCGCCCTATATAATCTGGATTCTACTGTCTTCAGTGAAATTCCCTGCTCTGCAGCAATCTGATCATATTTTTTATGTTCCAGATAATAAGCCACCATAATTCCACGATGAGTTTCTGGCAGGCTATTAATTTCACTGAGCAGCCGATCCATCCGATCACGGCGTACAACACCTGACAACACATCCTCCTCGTTGGAAGCGGTCTGGCTTAGTACAAGCTCATAGTCAACAGGCAGTTCCCTAAGTCGATCACGCTTACGCTTAGCATCGATTGCCTTATTTAAGGCGATCCGTGTAATCCATGATTTCAAGCCTTGAAAACGGTAGTCAGGGAGAGATTTGTACATTTGTAAAAAAGCTTCCTGAGCAGCATCTTCCGCCATCTTGGCATCGCGTAATACAGAATAAGTAATTTTGTAAATTTGCTGACTGTATGTATTTACAAATTGGCGGAACGCATCTTCGTCACCTTGGCAAATCTGCCGAATTAATACCTCTTCTTCAATGACTCTCCCCTCCTTCCCACAGCAATAGACGCCATCGATTACAACTACCCCTGCATTTTTTTATAAAAATAATAAAAAAACCGCACTGACTTTAGCGATGGGCTAAAGCAATGCGGTTCTCTCCTGAGCAAGCTATCTTCCGCCATTGCGGAATTTTTGCGTATAGTTCTTAACATCCTGAGCGTTCTTGACCCGGTTGCGGGCCCATTCCAGCAATATTCGATCAATATAACGGAAATGAACCTTTCCTGCAAATACAGATTCCTTCAGTGCTAACAGAATCAGCTCCTCGGGATACCGGTCTTGATCAACCCAACTAGATATCGTCTCACATTCCATTGGAGATAGCGGACGTCCGAATTCCTTTTCGAAAATACTGAACAGATTTCGGCTTTCCTCTTCAGCTCCAAGTTGAGAAGGAGATGAGGGGGGCTTTCCGCCGAATCCACCCCCTGAAGCAGCCCGCGGTGCCGAAGTTGCATAGCCCCCTGCGTGCTTATCTTGCTCATGCTCATGCTCTTGCATAACTGTCGCTAGATAAGCACCAAGCTTTCCGTATAACCCTGAGAAGTTGTAGCGTTCATAATGGATGTCTCTTAGTTCATCGTTGTCTCCATCGATACTAATGAAACCTTCCTTCATAAGCTTCTGCAATTCTCCTGCTAGAACAGATATGCTACGGCCTGTTACGACCTGAAGCTCCTCAAGCGAAGGGAAGTCAATCCCTTCCACCTGCCTGAAAGAAAGCAGATGGATCAGCAGCATGGCCTCACTTCCGCTTAAATTCAGCTTCCGGTAATACTTCAGTAATGCATAAGGTATGACGGCCATTCCGTTCTCCAGACCGAAGGAGACGCCTTCGCCCCAGGTACTCCATCCTTTGCCGTCCATGAACGTCCCCCTTCAAATATAAGAACTTATGGGTAGAGACGGTACAGTGTACGTGGGAATGGAATAGTCTCACGTACATGATCAAGACCACAGATCCAAGCTACAGTACGCTCAAGTCCAAGTCCAAAACCAGAGTGAGGTACAGATCCGTAAGTACGCAGATCCATGTACCACTTGTAAGAGTCCATCGAAAGATTATGCTCTTTGTAACGCTCTTCAAGCAGTGCAGGATCGTCGATCCGCTGTGAGCCACCAATAATCTCTCCGTAGCCTTCTGGAGCGATCATATCCGCACACAGCACGACTTCTGGACGATTTGGATCCGGCTTCATGTAGAACGCTTTGAAAGAAGTAGGGTAATGAGTAATAAATACAGGTTTATCGTATGCTTCTGCGATTGCTGTTTCATGAGGTGCACCGAAATCATCACCCCAAGCAATATCTTCAAAGCCTTTATCGTTTAAGAACTTGATTGCATCGTCATAAGTAATCCGTGGGAATGGCGCTTTGATATTCTCCAGTTTGGAAATATCGCGACCTACTGCTTCCAACTCCGTACGGCAATTCTTCAAGACGGATTGCACAACGAAGCTAATAAACTCTTCTTGTACCTTCAAGCTTTCTTCGTGATCTGTAAAGGCCATTTCTGGCTCGATCATCCAGAACTCGATTAAGTGGCGACGAGTCTTGGATTTCTCTGCACGGAAAGTTGGTCCAAAGGAATATACACGGCCCAGTGCCATTGCAGCAGCTTCCATGTACAACTGTCCGCTTTGGGTCAGATAGGCATCCTCATCGAAGTACTTCGTGTGGAACAAGTTAGTAGTTCCCTCTGCCGACGTTGGTGTCAGAATCGGAGGATCTACCTTTGTAAATCCACTCTCGTTAAAGAACTGTTGGATTGCGCGAATAATTTCCGCACGAATTACCAGAACAGCACGCTGCTTCGAGGCACGAAGCCAGAGATGACGGTGATCCATCAAGAAATCTACGCCATGCTCTTTCGGAGTAATAGGATAATTTTCTGTAAGATGCAGGACTTCAATTCCAGTTACAGTCATTTCAAACCCGGACTGACTGCGAGGCTCCTCGCGAATAATTCCGGTCACATACAAAGAGCTCTCCTGCGTGAGGCTCTTAGCAGCATCCCATACCTCTTCAGGTACTTCTGATTTCACTACAACTCCCTGAATATAACCTGTACCATCGCGAAGCTGCAGGAACTGAATTTTACCACTGGAGCGCTTGTTGTTTACCCAACAACCGATAACAACGCTCTCTCCAACATGTTCATTCACGTTCTTGATTACACTCTTGTTAGCCATGCCTTCAATCTCTCCTCTAATTTAGCCGTTAATTCCTTGCACAATACGGTGTGTATCGCGTGCAATGACAAGTTCTTCGTTTGTCGGAACTACTAGCACTTGTACCTTGGAATCTACCGTAGAGATACGACGTGGATCGCCGGAACGAACTTTGTTAGCTTCAGCATCCAACTCAATACCCAGGAAAGTAAGGTTATTTAGCAGTTTCTCACGAAGCAATGAAGCATTTTCACCAACACCGGCAGTAAATACGATCGCATCTACACCGTTCATGGCAGCCGTATATGAACCGATATACTTGCGCAAGCGGTACTCATACATTTCAAAAGCTAGCGTGGAATTAGGCTCACCTTTTTCCATACCCTCAATAATATCACGCATGTCACTGCTTACGCCCGAAATTGCTAAGAGACCACTATGTTTATTCAACATGGAGTTCACTTCACCTACAGACAATTCTTCCTTGTTCATTACGTAAGGAACAATTGCTGGGTCAAGGTCACCACTGCGTGTACCCATCATCAAACCTTCCAGAGGTGTCATACCCATCGAAGTATCCACGGACACTCCGCCCTGAACTGCAGTTACACTACCGCCGTTACCGATATGACAAGTAATGATCTTCAGATCTTCCAGCGGACGCTCCAAGTACTCCGCAGCAGCCTTGCTTACGAAGTCATGTGATGTACCGTGTGCGCCGTAACGACGAACTTTATATTTATTGTACAGTACTCTAGGAATAGCGTACATATAAGCTTTCTCAGGCATCGTTTGGTGGAAGGCTGTATCGAATACAACGACCTGCGGTACACCCGGCATATTTACTTCAGAAGCCGTAATCCCCATCATTGCTGCTGGGTTATGCAGTGGTGCAAGGTCAAACAATTGACGAATTTTCGTTTTTGCGTCAGCATCCACAAGTGCGGAGGCTTTGAAGAATTCACCACCATGCACTACGCGATGACCTACAGCATCAATTTCTTTAATGGATTCAATTACACCATGCTCCTTGTCTGTAAGACAAGCAAGGACTTTACGAATCGCAGTATTATGTTCCAGGATTTCGCTTACTTCTGTCACTTCCGCTTTGCCAGTCGGTTTATGGTTCAGAATAGAGGAGTCCATTCCAATACGTTCAACCAAACCTTTAGCCAAAACCGATTCATCGTTCATGTTATAGAGCTGATATTTCAAAGAAGAACTACCTGAGTTAATAACTAGAATATTCATACACGGTCACCATCCTTGTCGTACTTGAAGAAGCCTTCTCCTGATTTCATACCCAGTTGTCCTGCACGTACCATCTTCTTGAGAATTGTAGAAGGGCGGTATTTCAACTCACCGTATTCACGGAACATATTTTCAAGCGCAGCAAGAACCGAATCCAAGCCGAATCTGTCAGCCATTTCAAGCGGTCCATATTGGAATTGATAACCGATACGCATAGCATCGTCAATATCCTGTGCGGAGGCAACGCCCTCTTGCAACACATGCATAGCTTCATTGATAAACAAGCAAATGAGGCGTGATGTTACAAATCCTGGGGATTCATAAATCATTACACCTTTTTTCTCAACAATCTCATCAACAAAGGATTTTGTGTCTTCAAAAGTAGCATCTGAAGTTTTCAGACCGCGTACGATTTCAACAAGATCCACTTTAGCAACAGGATATATGAAATGCATTCCGATCACGCGTTCCGGATACATTGTAGAACTTGCAAGTTCAGTCAAGCTAAGTGTTGACGTATTGCTGGCAAGAATAATGTGATTTGGACATACTTGATCCAATTGATTTAGAATCTTTTTCTTTTCTTCCAAATCCTCAACAATGGTTTCGATGACCATATCACAAGAGCTGAGCTCTGCGAAATGTGTCACTTTTTGAATGCGGCTAAGAATCAGCTTCTTTTCTGCTTGAGTGATCGCCCATTTCTCCAATTGCTTATCTAGACTTGTCTCGATCATTTCGTAAGAGTAGTCCAGTTTTTCTGCGGTTTTCTCCACCAGCAATACATCCAGGCCTTTGGCTGCTAACATTTCAGCAATACCTTGTCCCATTGTGCCACCGCCGATGACACCTATTTTTTTGAAATTCATAAAAAAGTCTCCATCCTTTCAGGTATCTATACTTTTGTATTGTACCTTGTCTGTCGCAAAAATTTATAAAGCCCGACATATAATGATATCTTAGCATGCCTGAAAAGTAAAAAAAAATAACCAGCATAAAAATTTATGCTGGTAAAAGGACGCTGTCACGAAATTGACATCGAAATTGCTCTCCAGAGAGTACTTCTTCCTTCATTAAAATGTCAAGAGAGTAATCAAATACATTTCGTTGCTTTTCAAGGTGCTCACGAGTGCGCGTCATCAGTTCATCCAATATCTTACTATTTTCCTTCATAAGCTCTTCAGTGGTAACCATTTCCAGCTTAGCAATCCCCAGCGAAGTTAATCCTGACTTCATCATCGTTTCCACAATATTCAGCGCCTGATCGAAATCAGCGCGTGAACCTGTGCTTCGTCCGCCATAATACATTTCTTCAGCCGCCGCTCCACCAAGTGCAATCATAATCTGATCTTCCAAATAATCTTTGGTGTACAAATACTGCTCTTGCTGAGGATTGTGCCGTACATATCCAAGGGCTTGCCCACGCGGAGTCAGTGTAACCTGACTAACGCTTCCTGGACGAAGGAGCTCTGCCATGATGGCATGTCCCAATTCATGAATAGCGACCCTCTTTTTCTCTTCGTGATTGGTTTCTCGATCCGTTTTTTCACCCATCATTACCTTGTCAATCGCCATCGACAGATGCCGTTGCTCAACTTCCGTCAAGTCCTCACGCATCATATAAATCGCAGCCTCATTCATGACACTTTCCAGCTGAGCACCGGAGAAGCCATAGGCTTCTTCAGCAATTTTGTCGAGGCTTACTTCTGGATGAAGAGGTTTATTCTTCGCATGCAATTCGAGAATCGATTTACGGCCCTTCTTGTCAGGCATGTCCACTTGAATATGACGGTCGAACCGTCCAGGACGTAGCAATGCCGAATCAAGCATCTCTTTCCGGTTTGTTGCAGCTACCAGCAGAATTCGCGGTGTTTCGTTATTATAAATACCGTCCATCTCAGTCAACAGCTGATTCAAGGTTTGATCATATTCACGCTGCTGCCCGCCTTCACGTTTACCGCCAATTACGTCAATTTCATCAATGAAAATAATGGCACTCTGCTTGTTCTCCTTAACAGCGCGGCTACGGGCATCCTTGAACAAATCACGAATCCGGCCGGCCCCGACACCCACATACATTTCAACAAATTCACTACCTGATGCAGCTACGAATACAGAGTTTGTATAATGTGCAGCCGCTCTGGCCATAAGGGTCTTACCTGTTCCTGGAGGACCAGTGAGCAGAATCCCTTTTAAGGGACGAATCCCAAATTTGCTGATTTCCTCATGACGGATCAAAAAATCGAGTGCTTCACGAAGCTCTTGCTTCGCATTGTCTTGCCCGCCAATTTCTTCAAAAGTTAGCTTTGAAGGTCCTTCCTTCTTGCGTTTTTTCCCAGCACCAGCATTCACCGTAAGCCCGCCGCGCAAATGAGCAATTATAAGAAGTGCAGTAAGCATTCCAGCTGCTATAACAATTGGGAATATATTTATACCTAAAAAAGCCATGAAAATAAACAGTACAGGAATAAATCCGAGTAAAATTTCTTTAAGATACTTAGGCATTATTCCATACCCCCAAGGTCGCAGGTTTTCGCGGCAAAATAATAAATTTACTTTCTTTTCCATTGCTTAAACTAACATACACATTGTTGTCGTCGATTTCAGTAGATGCTATCACATCTTTATATTCCGAATGTTGCTCTTTTAATCTATCAAGTTCAGTAGGTATAAGAGTATATTTACGGCTCTCCATCGCTTCAGCTACAGAGAACAACGCTTTATCCCAGTAATCATCTAATAATTCATTTGAATTTTGATCCACATCGAGTTTAAGTTTACGTCCTTCAATCACTGACTTTCCTTCTTTGGATACATACGATACTAGATCACGTAAATTCGTGCCCGGCTGCAAATCAAGTTTCAAAGTGACCTCATCGCGGTTAATACTAATATGTGAATTATTTACTCCCTCATAACCGGATACAATCTTTTGGAGCGGTTCCTGTAAAGCAAACTGACGATATAAAAAGAATCCTCCGAACAATAGAGTAGCCGACAGTAGAGACGTTATCAGTACAGGTACAAGACGTAATTTCAAGAAACGTCCTCCTCTCAAAGATGACAAAATGTAAACAGAATGATCAATAAATCAAAGCTGTTAAGCGCTCATCAGAGCCTAACGTTCTCTTAATACTGTTCTAATTACAAACAGTAGTATATCACATGTGTATATACGAAAATGAAAAAAAGTGTGAAGATATTTAAAATTTTATTTTTTATTTTTTTCCAATTCATTAAATATATTAATTTATTTCAACGAAAAAAAAGAGCCGTTACTTGTCGTTAACAGGCTTATTTCCACATGTGTTTTTTAAATAGAATATATAAAAACTACCTACTTAGTATATCACAAATAGTACATTACGAGTATATCAAAATAATCCATCATATTAACGAAAACAAGCGAACCATAAATGGTCCGCTTGTTTCTAGTATAGTACTTTTGTTTATTTTAGCGGCTGGGTAAACTATATCCTTCACCCATTCGAGCTCCATCTGAGAACCGATAAAATTGATAATAATACCGACCGCTTTGTTTATAAAAAAGCTGCCATGCATACTCTCCGTTATATACCCCCGGCAACAACCGCTCGATACTAATGTCCGGAAGATCAGCTTTAATTATGCTGCGTATTTTCGCTTCAGAGGTCCCTTTACTCAGTTCCTCAGCATATACTGCGTCGTTGCCTTCTGCAAACTTCCCGTCTACAGTAAAGCGTACCCATACCATCAACTCGGTCCCGGATTGATTCTTCCCTGTTAAGACCCAGTACACTGCATTTTCATCCCACACGGATTTCTGTGCTTTAGTTACCTCTGTCAGACCAGCGCTGGTTTTGGCGATATCCTTAGCAATATCTCGCTCGTTCCATTGATCTTTCATAATATAGGCATAGAACTGGATAAGTCCAAACAGAAGGAGCAGAATCAGAACTGACCCCAGGAGGATCCATTTTTTCCTTTTCTTCAAGGTACAGCTCCCTTTCTAGTAATATATCTTTTTTGATTATATAACACACCCGTGTGTTTATCCAAAGTTTCATATTCATTCATATAAATTCTTATATTTACAGAAAAGGCCGTAACTTTTGCAAACGCAGAAAGTCACAGCCTTTCAGTTAATTTATGATCTTAGACTAGCGCTTGAGCAGCCCCTCAAAGGATTCTTGCGCCTTACGACGGATAGCTTCCTCATCTAACGTTACACATTGTCCATGTTTTACAACCTGTTTACCATTCACCCATACATGCTCAACATCCTTGGCACTGGCAGAGTATACAGCATGAGACAGCAAATCTGTGTGCGGTAGTAAATGCGGCTGGTCTATATCAATCGCGATAAAGTCAGCTTTCATGCCTACAGCGAGCCTGCCCACATCATTTAAAAAGATAGACTTCGCGCCATACTCTGTAGCCATACTCAGAGCTTCCGGAGCCGGTACAGCCGTAGGATCACCACTTACACCTTTATGGATAAGTGCTGCAAGACGCATCTCTTCAAACATATCCAAGTTATTATTACTTGCCGCGCCATCTGTACCCAACGACACCTTCACACCGGCCTTTAGAAGATCCGTAACACGAGCAACTCCACTAGCCAGTTTTAGATTACTTCCCGGGTTATGAGATACACCTACATTATGACGAGCCAGAATCTCGATCTCTTCATCATTCAAATGAACGCCATGAGCAACAATAGACGGACGTGTGAACATTCCAAGCTTCTCTAAATGAGCTACAGGCCGCAGGCCGTAATCCACTACATTCTGCTCCACTTCGCGTTTCGTTTCGGACATATGGGTATGCATCGGTAAATCCAAATCATGCGCCGCCTGTACAAACTTAACAAAGAAATCCGGCGGGCAAGTATATGGAGCGTGTGGCGAGATCATCGTTGTAATTCTACCGTCAGCCTTTCCATGCCAGTTCCGTGCAAAAGAAATCGCTTCCGCAAGCTTGTGATTCTGTACTTCCTCTGGACAAAGACCGATCACGCCTCTCATCAATACAGAACGGATACCTGACAATTCGACCACCTCAGCTACTCGATCCATATGATCATACATATCCAGGAAGGTTGTAGTGCCACCTTTCAGCATTTCCAGAACAGACAAGGAGGTTCCCCAGTACACATCTTCTCCGGTGAATTTCTCTTCCATCGGCCACATTTTTTCCTGAAGCCATACTTGAAGCGCTAAATCATCTCCATAACCACGAAGCAATGACATTGCGGCATGGCCGTGTGTGTTTACCAGACCAGGCATAAACAACAGACGACTGCCATCAACAACTTGCACACCTTCTTCCATCAAAGGCTCTTCTTTTCCTATGTAAGTGATCAAATCATCTTCAATAGTCATATATCCACTAAGAACAGGCTCATCCGTTCCCGGAATAAGAAAACGCCCGCCTTTGATAATCGTTTTACTACTCTTCATTTCCGCTTTCTTCCTTTCCGTCTTTCAAATAATAAGCAAGACTTTGCAAATCCGTTGTAAAATCGGCTGCATGAACCCGGATATTCGGTGGTGTTTTTAGAATCACTGGTGCAAAATTCAAAATCGCCTCAATGCCAGATTCAATAAGAATATCTGCTACATTCTGCGCTTCTGAGTCAGGTACAGTAATAATCCCAATTCGAATGCCTTGCTCACGAACTGTCTGACCTAGCTCCTCCATGGGTTGAACCGTAAGAGAGTTGATTTTCCGCCCTACCTTAGGTGCATAAGAGTCAAATATAGCGGTAATCTTCATAGTATCCTTCAGATAAGCATTATAATTAGATAACGCATGTCCAAGGTTACCGGCACCTACTAATGCCACATTCAGCTGTTGGTCCAGCTTCAAAATATGACGGATTTTCTCAATAAGATAAGTTACGTCATACCCGATACCTTTTCTACCGAAGTCTCCAAAATACGCTAAATCTTTACGGATTTGAGCGGGATTCAGATCAAGTTTTTGTCCTAACTCTTGCGAGGAAACGGTTAATATTTCACGTTTCTGAAGATCATTCAAGAAACGTAAGTATACAGGAAGTCTGCGAACAACGGCTTCTGATATTTTATCCGATTTCATAATTTACCTCCTAATTTAAGTACTATTCTGTTTGAATCCTATTAAAATTTCTGTACCTCGTCTCAATGAAGAGCGGTATTCTCTTATACCGCCCTTCATTGTGGAGTGATTAATTAAACAGAAGATGTCCTTCTTAAGAAACGCCTCCGTCTTCCAACCACTCTGCTATACGAGGAACCATTTGATCCGTAAGCATATGTTCCATTTTCGGGCCAGGCAACGAATAAAGGAAATACTTCCCATAATGAGATTCGATAACCCTAGTGTCATACACTATAACAATACCCCGATCCTGCGCTGTCCGTACCAGTCTTCCAAATCCTTGCTTGAAGCGGATAACTGCCTGAGGCACCGACAATTTCATAAACGGATTCTTCTTCTGGGCTTGTAATAACTCAGACTTCGCTTCGGCTAGAGGGTGATTAGGCGGTTGAAATGGAAGCCTCACGATGGCCAGGCATGTCAATGCCTCACCCGGAATATCTACTCCCTCCCAGAAGCTGCTAGTTCCAAGCAGAACTGAAGCAGCACTGTCCTGAAAGCGTCGAATCAGCTTACTGCGGCTTCCACCTTCCACGCCTTGACCTAGCACCATAATTTCTTGTGAGGCTAGAGCCTCTTTCAAAGGATCGTAAACTTGGCGCAGCATCTTGTAAGAAGTAAACAGAACAAGCATCCGTCCGCGTGTCGTAATTGCCGCTTCTGCTAGTGACTGTACGAGCGTATCGACAAATCGGGCATCGCCCACACTGCCCTTCACACTAGGGAAATCCCGTGGAATTACTAATAGTGCCTGCTCCCGATACTTAAAGGGAGATGGAAGGAGAGATGTCATTAGACGCCCCTCTTCCGCAGCTTCATTAAGTCCGAGATTATCAATCATAAACTGGAACGATTTATCGACAGAAAGCGTCGCCGAGGTTAACACAATACTTTTCTTTTTGTCGAAGAACAGCTCTTTAAGCTGGGTACTAACATCAACAGGGACGGCATATAGCTGTAGCGATTTGCTGCGATAATTTCCATTCGCCTCCAGCCAATATACTACATTCTCGTCGTTTAATCCCATAAAAAACCGTACTTGCTCACGTATAGAAGCTAAATCCTTAAATAAGCCGCTAATATCGGTTACTAAACTATCTGAAGAAGATTGACCTTCTTGATCACGCATCTCATTAAGCATTTTATCACCCTTACGGATAATTTCGCTTAATGTCAGATTCATAGTATTCTCCAAAGCAACCAATTCATCCCAATCTTTCGGTTTACGGGTAGGAAGTAACCGCATGACTAGCTGTCCAGCTTCTCCCGCCGCTGCATCGCTACGTTCCGGCAAGAGGCTAAATAGCTTGTCACTAAGTAGATCCCAGGTTTCTTTTACAGTAAGCAGATCTGGATAGATTCTATCGATAACTCCGCTCCATTCAGAAGCTTCCTCACTGCCTGATGACTGAAGCATTTGACGAAGCGTTGGGAGTTGGCCGTTACGACTATCCTTGTATAATCGGGATAGCGTGTGAGCCACCGTGAAATGCTTCATATGCATACCTAAATGCTTGCCAGCCACGTCCTCCAGATGGTGGGCCTCATCAATAACAAGATGTTCATAAGCCGGGAGTAGCTGGTGCCCAGCCTTAACATCTGCGAAAAGCTTAGAGTGGTTCGTAATAACCACGTCAGCAATACCTGCTTCATGTTTTGCCCGATGGTAATAACACTTGCGGAACCAAGGACAGGAGCGACCGAGACAAGAATCGGTATCGCTTGCTACCGTCTCCCAGAAATCTCCGCCACGACCGCTTAAATTGAGCTCTTCGTCATCCCCTGATTCACTTTGTGTCAGCCAAACGATCATCTGAGCCGCAGTAAGTGCATCTTCTCTTGGACTTATAAAGTCTTTTTTATTAATTTTATGTTCAAACTTACGAAGACACAAATAATGCCCTCTACCTTTAAAAATCGCAGCTTTAAATGGAAACGGAACTACCTGCGTTAACAAAGGAATATCACGCTCACGCAATTGATCCTGCAGATTAATGGTATGAGTGCTGACCATAACTTTCTCATTAGTACGAACACTTTGGTATATGGCAGGCAACAAATAACCAAGCGATTTGCCGGTTCCTGTCCCTGCTTCGATCAATAGATGTTTGTCTTCGGCAAGTGCCGTAATCACCTCATTGATCATAATATCCTGAGCTTCTCGGCTTTCATACTGTGGCAAAGTGTCCTTAAGCCGTTTAGTTACTTCATCCATATAATCTGTAAATGATAAATTCTGTAGCGGATTCTCAGCATGCTCGTCACGAGGTGGAGCTAGTTCATTCCAATCCCCTACTGCAAGCGCTAATTGACGATAGAAAGTCAGATCACCTTCGGGTTGAAGCGTCTCCGCTTCCCGCTCACGCAGCAGACCATCAAAATACCAACCTAAATCACTATCCTCTTCGGTAAACAGCTCACATAGTCGCTGGATGGTGAGTAACGGCAAACTATAAAGCTCCTCCAGACATTTCAACAGCACAAGAGCTGTCGCCAGTGCATCACTATCTGCCTGATGCGGACGATCATGTGTCACTCCAAAATGTGCACTAACTGACCCTAGTTGATAGGATGTTAGGGAAGGAAAGCAGATTTTTAGAAAATCAATCGTATCTAAAATCCGCCCTTGAAATGGTAAATACCCACATCTGTCTAAAGCATTTTGCAAAAAATGGAAGTCAAATGCGACATTATGCCCTACAAGCACAACATCATCCAAGAGTGGAACAAGCTCCATCATCATCTCATCCAGCTCAGGCGCATCCTTTACATCATCGTCGGTAATCCCCGTCAGACCAGTTATAAAAGGAGGTATCGGCGTTCCGGGCTTGACGTAGGAACCATATACCCGGGAGATGGACCGGTCTTCTTCTATAATTGCAAGGCCAACCTGGATAATTTCACCCACGGATTGGGTTCCCGTTGTTTCAAAATCAAGCACGGCAAATTTCATTATAATTCTATTCCCTTTCAATTGAGACTCTTAATCAGCATAACAGAAGTTGCGAAAAAAGGCGATGCACACCACTGGTTCAGGGGATGCATCGCTTGAATGAAAATGCGGAATAATAAACCGTAAACGTAATAATTTACAATAATGAAACAAGCTGATTTCCGAAATGAAGCTTTCCTCCACGGCGGCGGCAAACCTCCAAATTAACCGTTGGTTCAGGAAGTGCAGGGTCAAGCTGCAACGAGAGGCCAAACAGCTCCTGCGCTTCATTGAAGCGTTCCTGTGAAGCCCGGATGCAGCCTAAAGCATTATAAACCATTGCTTTCAGCTTGGTTTCTCGTATCAAACCGAGCATATGGTTCAAATGACTCCACGCTGCTTCCCCATCCCCTTCCTGAAGGTAAGAGATGGCTAAATATAAGCGAGCAGCCAAACTATCCGGATATTGCGCAATAACTTCCTTAAACTGCTCAATACATTTTCCATACATCAGCAGCTTATAATACCCCTGGCCTCTAACAAAAGTATCCATGCAGAGCTCGGGTGCTTCCTGCTCTGGCATGTCCTCTACAGCCACAGTCGTAAAATCTACACTTTCACGAAAGTGACTTAGCTTCTCTGCAAAGGCCAGCCATTCATCCATTACTTTATCGCTTAGTCGGTGCAGCATATTATAATTGCATAAAAGCTCATTCCGGCGGGCACCCTCCGCTGTAGGGTAATCTGTAACGATCTCCTGAAGCACCTTGTTCATTTCAGCAAACAAATGTTGAAACATGGGCTATCCCCCTTTACTGAAGATGAAATCAGTTCAGCTTGCCTGACTTCATTTTCTGCGAGAACGGGGTCTTTCATCCCTGCCATTCATTACATGGCGTAAGTCCATTATTTAAGCGATTGTAGCATGCAATTCATGATCAGCCAGCTTGACGGGTCTGTTGTTCTCATCCACGAATACCACTGCTGGCTTATGCGACTCCAGTTCTTCCGAAGACAACATCGCATATGAAATAATAATTACTGTGTCTCCTGGTTGAACAAGACGGGCGGCTGCACCATTCAGACAGATCACACCACTTCCGCGAGGTCCAGGAATAACATACGTTTCTAACCGTGAACCATTATTGTTATCCACGATCTGTACTTTTTCATTTTCAAGAATATCTGCCGCTTCCATTAAGTTCTCATCAATGGTAATACTACCCACATAATTCAAGTTCGCTTCTGTCACCGTAGCGCGGTGAATTTTGGATTTCATCATATGTCTAAACAAGAGCGGCAACCTCCTTTGGAATAAATACATTATTGTCAATTAAGCGTGTTCTGCCAAACTTTACAGCAAGCGCTATAATAATTTCCCCTTCTACATCCGTTATTAAAGCTTCGTGGTCTAAACTTTCCAGATTAGGGAATGTCAGTATTTCCGCATAATCAATGACCGCCAAAGGAGAGCTGGAAATAACCGATGTCAACAATTCCCGCACTTCAGCAACGGTTCTTACTTTTCCTTCTTCAATGGACTGACGTGCTTCACGTAAGGAACGAGATAGCACTAATGCCTGACTACGTTCCTCAGAAGATAAGAATACGTTTCGTGAGCTAAGCGCAAGTCCATCCCCTTCACGAATGATAGGGCAAGGTACAATTTCAACATTCATATTCAAATCGGATACCATTCGGCGGAGCACTGCTACTTGCTGGGCATCCTTTAGTCCAAAGAAAGCATAATCAGGCTGCACGATATTAAATAGTTTATTCACAACCGTAGTTACGCCATTAAAATGCCCTGGGCGCGAAGCTCCGCAAAGTCGAGTAGTAAGCTCAGATACTGAGACTGTAGTCCGGGTAGGCTGCGGATACATTTCTTCTACACTGGGGATAAATACAATATCGACCCCTTCGCGTTCCGCCAGCTCCAAATCACGATCTTCATCGCGCGGATAGGAATCATAATCCTCATTCGGTCCAAACTGCAGCGGGTTCACAAATATGCTCATAACCACCGTGTTGCTCATTTCTCCTGCCCGCCGAAGCAGACTGGCATGTCCTTCGTGAAGATATCCCATGGTTGGAACAAAACCAATTGGGGTATGCCCACCTTGTCTCATATACTCCAAAGCTTCGCGCAGCTGCTCAATGCTTCTGACAACTCTCATCTTATTCCCCATCCTTTCCGGCACCGCCGTATAAAGATTCCAGAACGGTTTCATCTGCCTTAAAAACATGGCCTTCATCTGGGAACGAGCGATCCTTCACTTCTTGCACATATTGGCTAATCCCCTCACGAATTACATTACCCACATCCGCATAGGTTTTGACAAAACGTTTCTCACGATAGGGTGAGGCATACCGCAGCAAATCATGGAAAACCAATACCTGACCGTCACAATAACGACCTGCACCAATCCCAATGGTCGGAATGCTCAGTGCCTCAGAAATCGCTTGTGCGACTTCTTCTGTCACCAGCTCCAGTACGACTGCAAATGCACCGGCTGCTTCAAGCGCCTTGGCCTCATCCATCAGGCGTTTTGCGTCTCTGGCGTCCTTACCTTGAATACGGTAGCCCCCAATCATATTTACCGATTGTGGTGTAAGTCCAATATGCCCAAGCACAGGGACTCCCGCAGCTACAACTGCAGCGACTGTCTCACAAATTTCGAGGCCGCCTTCCATTTTGACGGCATGAGCCCGCCCTTCCTGCATCAGTCTGCGCACACCCCGCAGGGTCTCATCTACACTTCCGTGATAGGTCATAAACGGCATATCTGCCACAATGAACGTATTTTGTGCGCCTCGAGTTACGGAACGAGTATGGTAGACCATATCGTCAATCGTAACGGGTAAAGTTGTATCATATCCAAGTACCACGTTTCCCAGGGAGTCACCCACCAGGATAAGGTCGATACCGGCTTCTTCAGCAAGTAGAGCCGATGGGTAATCATAAGCGGTCAACATACTCAACCGTTCACCATCTGCTTTCATTTTTTTCATTTTCACAATATTAAGTGCTTGTTTGTTTGCCATTTCTCTCTTCGTCCTCCTTTTTGAAATAACATCCCCGTAAAAATCGCAACAAAAAAACCCTTTAGCAATCATTTGCTAAAAAGGTCCGAAGGGCAAAAAAGAGTCACTCGCGATCGTCCCTTCTGTCTCGGTCCTTACGGCTCAGAGCAGAATCCAACGTAACCGTCTAACGCAGTTATGAAGGTAATTCCAATAATAAAAACATTATAAATCCATCAGATCAAGAGTACAGTTCGTAAAACGATACCGCCTCCGACCCATAGTATATCAAAAAGGACTCGGAATTACACGAAAAAAATATGACAAGGGATGACACCCCTGCCATATTGAAAAGACTTATAAAAGCTCAATTTCACCTGAGCATACATTTGAAATGTCCCCTGAGCTATTTTTAAGGAGTAGTCCGCCTAAGTTGTCCAGACCTACTACGACGCCTTCAGAACGCCCCTGAGGGCTATTCAGGGCGATTTGGCGACCCAATGTAACTGACATCGACTCCCATAGCTCTTTGATGGGTTTAAAACCTTGATTCATATACAGATTGTAATGCAATTCCAACTCATCGAGCACAGCCCTAACCAGCTCCGAACGGTCAATAGGAACACCGCTCCGCTGTATCCGAAGTGAAGTTGCCACTTCTTTCAGATGATCAGGATAATCGTCTTCAGTCAAGTTCGCAGAAATTCCAATTCCGGCGATGCAATAATGAAGCTCCCCTTCTCTTAGCGAAGACTCAAGCAAAATTCCGCATATCTTACGACCGCCCGCAAGCAAATCATTCGGCCATTTAATACCGGCATCGACTCCGGTCACACGACGTATTGCTTTACAAACGGCAACCCCAGCAAGCAGTGTTAACTGCGGAGTCTGTAACAAAGGTAAATTCGGCCGCAATACTATACTCATCCAAATCCCTTTGCCACGAGGAGAAAACCAATTTCTGCCCATTCTCCCCCTAGCGCCGGTTTGTTCTTCAGCGATTACGGTTGTTCCTTCTGGTGCGCCGCTTTCTGCCAATCGTTTGGCTTCCTCCTGAGTAGATACGACAGACTCTAGGAGCTGAACTCTGTCTATCCAATTCGAATCGGAAGCTTCCTGCTTCAATTCGGTTAGCGACAGCGCCTTATCATAGCTCATGTCCATCCATCCTTTTTGCTTCAAGCAGCAATACTTGTTTATTGTTTAGTAGATCTCCCGAAGCAGTCGCTTGCAGAAGTGCACTCAGCATATTGCCGAGCCAAGGACCCGGACGTTTCCCAAGCGCTTCCGCCAGCTCATTACCTGTAACTGCAAGCTCCGATAAGCTCTTAAGCGGCATCTGTGAGATCCAGTCTCTTGCAGCTTGCAAATAGATCAAGCCATTTACAAGCTCTGGCGCCGCTGGGGTGACAGCGGGTGAAATCTCTGAACCCGCTGGCGGGTTCGCAGCGGGAAGGCCACCTGCTGGCAAGATCGCCAGCAGCGAGAGCCACCCTTCGGCGGCTTCCACGCCGAAGGTCAGCACGGCGGCGAGGAAGCGCCGCCGCAGTAAATCCGTGCCGTCCGGTTCCCCCGGCGGCACTGCCTCCAGGGCAGCGGTCCAAGCTTCGCGGACCCGCAGCACCTGGACGACGCTGGTACGCGTCGTCCCAGAGAACGTCCATGCCCGCAGCAGCTCATCGGCCTCCTGGGCCGACTGCTTCAGGGCATGGAGGAGAAGCGCCCACCGCAGGTGGGCGCTCTCCAGTTCCCCTATCCCGGCCGTCAAGGCGGCAGCAGCCGCCAGATCGGTTCCGGTCCAGGGGAACGGGGCTTTGCCGCGCGCGAGCAGTTCACAGCGCGCTAGCATTGCAAGTCCGCGCCGAGGATGCGGCCCCTCTACGATGCGGTCCAGCTCCGCGCGGACGCGCTCCACAGCAATATGCGCCAGCTTATCTCGCTGGCGCAACAGTCCCCTCCACGTATTCTTGGCGATGGAGAAATCTAACACCGATGCGAAACGAACGCAGCGAAGCATGCGTAGCGCATCCTCATCGAACCGTTCCTCTGCATCCCCCACACAGCGGATCACACGGAGAGCTAGATCTTTCTCGCCTCCGAAGGGATCAATCAAATCTCCGTCCAGTCCGCAGCATATTGCGTTAATCGTAAAATCGCGACGACGCAAATCTTCCTTCACATCACTAACAAATTCAACATGTTCCGGACGACGATGATCGACATACCCACTTTCAGTTCGGTATGTCGTCACTTCAAACCCATGCCCATCCTGAAGCACGGTGACCGTCCCATGTGCTAGCCCTGTCGGAATACTGCGTGCGAAGATGGCTATCACTTCCTCCGGCACTGCTGAAGTTGTAATATCCATATCATGTACTGGCCTACCCAACAGCTCATCGCGAATGCAGCCTCCGACCCAAAAAGCCTCATGGCCGTTCTGAGTTAGCTCAGAAATTACATTTTCCGCCGCAAGAGCCATAGCGGATGGCGCCATTTTCCATTTCATTAGAACCCCTTACCCCCTGACTGTATCCAGTCTAGGTACCTTGCGCCCGAGCACACGGTAATATATATCTTCATACTGACTTGTAATCGAATCCTTACAGAAATCTTTGCAGGCTGTTTCCAGGCAGGCTTGTCTGAATTGCTGTACCATGCGATCATCCGAAAGGAGTTTAATTGCATATTTCGCCATAGTGTCCGTATCACCAATCGGAGCAATAAATCCTGTCTTGCCATGCTCAATTAGCTCTGGAATCCCTCCGGTTTGAGAACCTATAGTCGGTACTCCACAGGCCATCGCTTCTAGCGCAACCAGACCAAAGCTTTCCTTCTCTGACGGTAACAGCAGCAAATCAGCTAACGAAATGACTTGAGCGATCTCATCCTGTCTTCCTAAGAAGCGGACTTTATCTTCCAGACCCATTTCACTGATCTTAGCTTGAATCTTGGGAAGATCAGGCCCTTCGCCAACAAGCAGCAGTCGTGAAGGGATTTCACGATTCACTTTAGCAAAGATATCTACAACATCGCTTACCCTTTTAACTGGACGGAAGTTACTGATGTGCATCAGGATCTTCTCCTCAGGTGAAGCAAAATCTTCCCGAAGATTCGATACATCCCGCGGGTAATAGACACGATGATCAACGAAATTATAAGTGAGGTCAATCTCGCGAGTGATATCCAGCACTTCACGTGTTTCTCTAATGAGATCCTTCGATACAGCCGTTACAGCGTCACTTTCATTAATTCCAAGACGAATTAGATCTTTTAGAGATTCGTCCTGTCCAAGTACCGTAATGTCAGTGCCATGCAAGGTCGTTACAACCTTTATATCATTACCAAGCATCTGCTTGGCAAGAAATGCACAAACAGCGTGTGGAACGGCATAATGAACATGGAACAGATCCAGATTCTGCATTTTAGCAACCTGAGCCATCTTCGTAGCAAGTGCTAAGTCGTAAGGAGGATATTTAAATACGTAATAATCGTTAACCTCTACTTCATGATAAAATATATTTTTCTGAAACTTCCCTAACCGAAACGGAATACTGTGTGTAATAAAATGAACTTCGTGCCCCTTTTCGGCCAAGAGTTTTCCTAATTCAGTCGCTACTACGCCTGAGCCGCCAAGAGACGGATAACAGGTAATACCTATTTTCAAACGATCCATGTTCCGTCCCCTTCTATACTTTATAAAGTATGATCCCCCGCAGTAAACAAATTTACCGCATAAGGAACTTTTGTAGCAAACCCTTCCGCATAAGGAATGAGTCTGCGCTGTCCAAGCAACATATCTCTAGAGCGGACCCGCTCAATGTAACCCTCCGTTAACGGTGTGGATACAGCATCGGCACCCAGCGGTTTGGTGAACTGAGAGCGATAACAGGACAATGCCTGCTCCTTTAACCCATATTGTTCAGTAACATCTACAATAAGATCCGTACGTCCAAGATCATTTATAAAATAAAAAAACAATTGTGGTGCTGAAACTGCCGGCTTGTCCGGCATATATTTACGTAGTTTGGCATTAAAGACCGCCTCTTCTACCAGCTTACTGCATGCTATATGATCAGGATGACGATCTTCCCAATAAGGAGCAAAAACTATCACAGGCGCAAAACGGCGAATTTCTGCCGTAACAGCTGCTACATGCTCTTCCGTTATAAAAAGCCCTCTGTCTGATAAACCTAAATTCGTCCGCACCGATACACCAAGTAGATCAGCAGCTTGCTGCGCCTCTTCCTTGCGTAACTCTACAGTACCGTTCGAGGACATCTCTGCAGCCGTTAAATCGCACAAGCCCACTTTAAGGCCTGCAGCGGTATGTTTCGCAATCGTACCTGCCATACCGATCTCCGCGTCATCCGCATGAGCTCCAAATACAAGAATGTCCAGCTTCATTCATCGACACCTGGTTTGTATTTATGAACTAGTTCACGCCAAGCAAAGTCACCGCGATCAATCGCCTTCACAAGCACTTCAGCTGTCGCAATATTCGTAGCTACAGGTATACCGTATACGTCGCATAGACGAAGTAAAGCTGTAATATCTGGCTCATGTGGCTGTGCCATTAATGGATCACGCAAGAAAATAATAAGGTCCAATTCATCCTGCGCTACCATTGCGCCAATTTGCTGATCTCCACCTAATGGGCCGGACATATAGCGATGAATTTTCAAGCTAGTCACATCCATGATTCGTTGGCCAGTAGTCCCCGTGGAAAATAATTCATGACCTACAAAAACATGCTCATAGGCTAATACAAAATTTACGATCTCATCTTTTTTACGATCATGTGCAATAAATGCGATTTTTAACATGGTGTTCTCCCCTGTCTATTCTATAAAGTGCTCAAATCCATAGATCAAGCCAGTGTATTCCATAACCTTCTGAATCCCCATCTTAACGCCTGGCATATATCCTGCTCGCTCATAAGAATCATGCCGGATTTTTAAGGATTGTCCGAACCCGCCAAAAATCACTTCTTCTTGGGCAAACACACCAGGAAGACGGACACTATGTATCCGGAATCCGTTATAATAACCCCCGCGGGCACCTTCAATCGTTTCTTCTTCTTTAGGATTCCCTTGACGAAGCTCTTCCCGAACCTCTGAAATCATCTCTGCCGTTTTAATTGCAGTTCCGGATGGAGCATCCAGTTTCTGGTCACCATGATACTCGATAATCTCCAGATGCGGGAAGTATTTTGAAGCTTGAGCCGCAAATTTCATCAACAGAATAGCCCCTATGGAGAAATTAGGAGCAATGAGTCCGCCTATCCCCTGGTCTTGACACTGCTTGTCCAGTTCCACAATTTGCTCCGGTGTGAATCCGGTTGTACCAATAACCGGACGCACTCCGTATTTAATGGCTAGTGCTGTATTCGTATACGCTGATTGTGGTGTAGTGAAATCAACTACAACATCTCCATTGCTTCCCGCGAGGGCAGCCTCAAGATCTGAAGTTACAATAACTCCCGAGTCTTCTAGACCTACAAGACGGCCTGCGTCTATATCCATCGTTGAACGATCTACCGCAGCTGCCAGCTCTAACTCTTCGTCCTGCAGCACAAGTTTAATAACCTCTTTACCCATTCTCCCGCCTGCGCCGGATACGATAACTCTGATCTTGTTGCTCATATCTTTTCATCCTCGCCTTCACTGGTTATATAGTTACTGCATATACGATTGTATGGATTTCTGAAGGTCTACCATCAATTCTCGCAAGCCAGAATCATCCGGATGTAAAGAAATCACTTCTTTCAGGGCAGCTATAGCCTGAATATGCTCATTTACCCGACTATGCGCAATGGCAAGCCATACATAAGCATCCCCATATAAGGGGTCAAGAGTGATGGCCTCTTTAAGCAGCGTAATCGGATGATACGGGTTGCGAGTTTTGTTATCTTCATCTTCTATCAACCGCTTAGCTTCCTGTACATGCATCATAGCCTGAAGATGCTGTAGATGTAGACTATACTCAGGTTTGCTACCGTCTAACTTCATAGCGGCCTGAGCATGAACTAAAGCTTTATCTAGCATACCACTGCGGGCATACGTTATGGAACAACGATATCTGACTTCTGCATCTGCCGGACTTGCCGCAATCGCAGCCTCAAAGCAAACAATAGCTTCCGCAAAGTCACTTCGCAATATAGATCGGTAGGCTTCTCTTACATAATCTCTTTGATCCATATACACACCATCCTCACGGCTAAATCCCGTTCGTTTGGTACAGCATATGTTATAGAGGCCTAATCGGTGTCTTTTGGTGTCCAACGCCCAGCGTCTCGGGTATTAAACTTATGCATAACCTTATTATGCGCTTCAGTCAGATCTATCCCAAGAGAATTCGCAAAACAAACGGTAATAAACAGAATATCTCCCAGTTCAAGCTCAATAGAATTCTCTGCTTCATCAGACTTCTTCGGCTTTTCACCGAATTCATGATTAACTTCCCGCGCCAACTCTCCGACTTCCTCGGACATGCGGGCTAACATAGACAGCGGACTGAAGTACCCTTCTTTAAATTGCGATATATAAGCGTCTACTTCACGCTGAATGTCACCAAGACTTTTGTCCATAAAATGTATCTTTGCCCCCTCTGTATATCTTGCCTTCTGTTTGCCCCTATGTTATCGTAAAGACGTTTTGAAGACAAATCTTTTTTGAATATTTTAACACCTGCAAGAAAAGGTATACTTATTATAGGAAAAGAAAAACTGCCTTAACAAGGCCTAACGAGGGATTCCATGAATTCAAACAAGGTAATCACAATCAGTAAAACAGTTGCTCCCATCATGCTCGGCACTGCCGTATATGCATTCGGTCTACTGTATTTCATCATTCCCAGTCAGCTAATGGAAGGCGGCGTAACAGGTATCACACTGTTGCTTAATTATGCCTTTGACATCCCAATCTTTTTAACAACGCTGCTAATCAATCTTCCATTGTTTCTGCTGGGTTGGAAAGTCCTAGGCGGCCGCCAAATTGTATACACAGGTGTAGGGATCGGGTCTTTATCCCTTTTCTTGTGGATCTTCGAAAGATTGATCTCTGCCGGATGGATCGTGCCGTTCAGCACCGAACATGACTTTATTCTTGCTGCACTATACGCAGGGGTGACACTTGGAACAGGGCTTGGGATTGTGTTCCGTTTTGGTGGCACAACAGGTGGCGTAGACATTGTAGCAAGAATTCTGGGACGGAATTTCGGCTGGAGCATGGGACAGATTATTCTGGCTATCGACATTTTCATTATCGGTTCTTCCATCTTCTATATTCCCAAAGAAAAAATTCTATACACACTCGTCGCAGTGTTTATCGCTTCACGTGTTATTGATTTCATCCAGGAAGGCGCTTATGCCGCCAAAGCTTTTACTATCATTAGTGACGAGGCACCCCAAATTGCCGATCTAATAACTGCTGAATTAGAACGAGGAGTAACGCTCATCCCCGCCATCGGTGCGTATTCTAAGCAAGCCAAGCATATGGTGTATTGTGTGGTCTCAAGGCAGGAAATTCGCCGTCTTAGTTTATTAGTCAAATCAATTGATCCGCACGCGTTCGTAATTATAAGTGATGTGCATGATGTTCAAGGCGAGGGATTCAGAGAAACATAAAGAAAAAGGAGCGAGGACTCTTCCCGCTCCTTTTTGTTATTCATTAAGCCAATTTCACTAAATCGGCTTGAATTTTTGATTTTCTCCACGATACTTACGATAGCCCACATAAGCTAATGCTGCAATAATAAAGCTTGCGGCTAGCCCTCCCCAAATCCCAAATTCTTGTGAGGCCAGGGGTAATGACAAAGCCGGCTCATCCTTCGATTTTCCGAACATTACCCGCACCGCATCCTGGCCGTAAGACACTATTTCAAGCAACCGGGCCCGTTCGATTTTTTGTGAAGAAGAAGGAATGCCTGCTGCATAAGAGAGCCAAGAATCAAAAGCATTTACAACTTCAGCCTGACGGGAGACGATCACTGCTGGCCGAATATTCTCGTACCTGCTCTGTAGCCTCTCTACAGCCGCTTTCCATCCAGCCAGATCATTTGCAGCACCGCTTCGTTCCATCGCATTCAGATCCTCGTGGATTAGCTTATAATACTGCAGCCAAATGGGCTGTCCAGGTTGATTTAGACTGTTGGCGGCTAACCGTAACTTGGTTGCTGTAGTCTCCAATTGCTCCTGAGATATTTTTGCACTTGCCACTGCAGCCTTGAGGTCCATAATTACCCCTGACAGCGCATTAATGCCCTCTACAGAAGTCATTCCTTCAAAGGAAGAGGAAACTAAGATCCTAGAGAGCTCTTCGGTTTCTTGTCGGACCTTCATCACATCGCCTTCCAAGACATACCCATACAATGCCTCAGCGGCTTGTTCTAGCTGCTGTGCTCCAGTTTTCCCACTCATCACAACCAAACCATTGCCCGAACTAACATCGGCGCTTTGCTTCGTATCATTGCCATCACCTTCACCAGCATTCGCTTGCGCTGCTGAAGCTTTTTCAACATTCATGCTGGTCAGTAACCAGCAAAATACTAGAATAACCAACACATAATATCTCCCGCGGAGCATGAGACATCCCCCTCCTACCTTAAGAAGAAACGACGTTGTCGTCTTTTAAAGACGATATTCATTTCTCGTAAAATTATAAGGATAAAGTATAGTATAAAACTAATACTTCTTATAATTCTAAATGTATGGCAAAGGGACAAGGGTTAGAACTGCTTGCTAGAACCTATTCTTAAACTGATAGATAGACTCACCTGGTCTTTGTCTACTACTAAACAACCAAGCAACAATTACGCTAAACACCGTAAGCGCCATTGTAAAGTATTGTACCTGAGTAACATCATCATTCAGTACAGAAGGTAACCATGGGTATATTCCATAGGAATAGTCCAGCAAATCGTTAGCAAGGGTCCAGAACAGCGCTAGCGGTATCATTTTGCGGAAAGAAAAGAATCGTGCATAGATCAAGGCTTCCACTGCCATCCCCAAATGGGAGATTACCAGCATCCAATCTTTCCACACTAGAATATCTCCTTGATACCCTCCAGCAAAAATCATACTTACCGCCCAAATCCCATACTTCACGGACGTCACTACCGCTAATGCTTCAATAAGCTCCCTAACGTTATTTCCCGTATAGCTTTTTGGAGGAAAGAGCATTAGCAACAGTGCCAAGGTAAAGAACAAGCTCGCGGTTGGACTATCTGGAACAAACGGCAGCAACCAAAGCGGAAAGTTAGCTGCCGTGAACTCCAATTGATTGCCATACCATATGTAGCCATAAATGGTACCGAGAAGATTCACAATAAATAACAACCAAATGATTCCTCGGTGTTTAAACAGTCTATCAAACCCATGAACTGACATACAGATCATTAACCTCCCAAGTAGTGGCAACTTTACGATTGACATACAAAAACCTGACCGCAGATTCGATCAGGTTTTGCGTTATTATTATTTTACTGTTCGCTTTTTTGTTTGGCAAGCCAGTCTGCCAAGGCATCAATGTCTTGATCCGAAAGCCCCGCTCCCAGAGCAGTATCATACATCTTCGGCATCTGCCCTTGACCCTCTTTTATAATAGTAAGGATTGCTTCTTTATCATGAGTGTCCCCTACGCCACGAAGAGAGGGTCCACCAGCCCCTTTCAAATCGGCGGCATGACAAGAAATGCAGGTAGCTTGCTTAAAGAGTCCCATGGCTGGATCATCCTTGTCTACAATCGCTACTTCCTTTGCTTTAACTGCATTCGAGGTTGGGAGGCCCTTCGCCCTATTCTCCGCCGCCTTCTCTTCCCGTTGAACATCTTCAGGAATTTGACCGGTTTCAGCCATTTCATGTTTGTATTCAGTCCAAGCCGTATTCGTCAAGTACACAATCGCTGCAAGTGATAAGAACATCAAAGATGAAGCGATCGGTCTACGATAGAAGCGGCGTTCTCTGCCTGTATCCAGAAATGGAGCTAAAAGAAGTGAACCAAAAGCTACACCGGTTACTCCTAATGTACCCAGTACGATATAATCACCAGAAGCATATGGAAGCTTTAAATACTGATAGAGAAACAAGAAGTACCAGTCAGGAATTGGGATAACCGTAGCACTCGCATTCGCTGGAAACCCTAGCGGCGCAGGCTCTGAAATAGTAAGCACTAATATTCCTACAAGTACAACGACGCCAACCATCCATTCTTTCAGTAGAAAGTTAGGGATGAAGGCTTCCGATTTACCAGGATAGGCTGAATAGTCTGGAGGTGTGATAAATCCATTGCCTTTACGAACTCTGGTATCACCGACGTATACAACCTTTTCCTTAGAATTGTTTCCATGTGCCATCCGTATTCCTCCTCTCTCAGATTAACTTACAACGGTCCAGAAATCCCTTGTCTGCGGATCATAATAAAGTGTCCTACGAGCAGACTAAGAAGCACCGCTGGGAGGAAGAATACATGTAGTGCGAAAAACCGAGTCAATGTTTCTGCACCAACAATCGTACCACCTTGCATAAGCTCTTTTAGTACGGGTCCCATCACAGGAACAGAGTTAGCAATTTCAAGGGTTACTTTTGTTGCAAAATAAGCTTTATTATCCCAAGGCAATAAGTAACCCGTTAAACCGAGACCCAACATTACGAAGAAGATAAGCATACCCACTACCCAGTTCATCTCACGCGGAGCTTTGTAAGAGCCTGTAAAGAAGACACGCATCGTATGAAGGAACATCATAACAATAACTAGACTGGCACCCCAGTGATGCATTCCGCGGACAATTTGTCCAAAAGCAACACTAGACTGTAAATATTCAACACTTGCATAAGCATTGATAATATCTGGAACATAATACATCGTTAAGAACATACCCGATAAGATCTGAATCACTGTAATAAAAAAGGTCAGTCCGCCAAAACAATACACAAACGCAGAGAAATGATGGGCCGGGTTAACATGCTCAGGAACCTCGTGATCGGCCACGTCCCTCCAAATTGGCGTAACATCCAAACGTTCGTCAATCCAGTTATAGACATTTTTAAACATTAGAACCTACGCCTCCCCACTAGCTACTGTATTAGGCACAATATCACCCAAAAGAACCCAGCCGTTATCAAATTTCGTTTTATACTGGTCAAGCGGCTTTGGAGCAACCTCGAGATTTTTGCCGAGTTTAGTGTAACGCGCACCGTGGCAAGGGCAGTGATATTCGTCGGGATGAGCCTTATCGTTATTCCATCCGACCGTACATCCTAAATGTTTACATATGGGTGAAAGCGCATAAATATCACCCTTTGCGTCTTTACGGATCCACGCAGTCAGCGTCGCTGTGCTATCGTACCATCCGTCCTTCTGCTTCAATTCAAACGTAAATTCTTGGGGCTCTTCGGTGATTTTACTTATTTCAGCAACCTTTATAAATTCACCTGCGCCCTTCTTATGTAATATTGGGTCCACGACAAAACGGACCATTGGGAGAATTGTGCCTGCCCCCATAAAAGCAGTAGCGCCACCTAGCGTGTAGGTCAAAAATTGCCTGCGCGACATCTCTTTACGGCTGGGTGGTTGTTCAGGCCAAATATCCTGTTGATCATTATGGCTGCTCATACTGTTATATAACCCCCTTCACAAGATATAAGAAAGTATCTATGGTGTCCGATCAGAGATGCCTTACTATAAATAATCCGTTTTCAAATCTTTTCAATGAAATACATCACATACCATTTCGATTCAACCTAATAATAGCTTAGGCACCAAAACCCGTCAAGAATATTGTCTAATTTGTGACAGGCCAAAAAGTGATTTTCGCCTACAATTGTTGATTTTCTGTCACATTTAAAAGAGGCTCACCGTCGCCACATTTCTTGAATTTTCATACCAATATCACTATTAATCTTGCCTTCCAGAGAGGACTCAATAATAGGCAGAGAGAGCACTAAATCGCTTTCAAAGATTTCCTCCTTCAGAAGTGCTATATCCGCTGTCAATACTACAGCATACTGGAAACCACTGGATTTGACTTTTTGGCAAACCTCATTAATTAGCTCGACATATCCTCCCCCTCCATACTGAATCGCTGGGTAAGTTACGATACGTCCCTTGAATGGTATTTCCACCAAATCCATGAAATCACGTAATCTTTCTAATGCTTGAACCGTCTCAGGGGGACTCTCAGACCCGCTTAATCCTGTAAAAGGTATGAGACATGTATCATAGAAATTTCGATTGTCAGCCCATTGTTCAACTTCAAATTCACTGAATTTCATTTATGTCCATCTCCCTATAATACAATCCTTCGTCGTTTCCGCTGTTCACAAATTTGCCCGAAGTTATAAATCCCATTATATTGAAAGAGGGGTACAAACGTCTAGATTTAGATTTTTACTGATACAGAAAGTGAGCTTCATTGCTCCATTAGCAAGATCACAACAAATTAATAAAAAAAGAAATGCGCTAAGCGCATTTCTTTATGCCAAACTTTTAAGTTCTTCTGTAAGATTTCGAAAAGCCAATTTATCTCCTGTAGCCAGCGCCGTGTCAATCTCACGGTGCAAGATGTCGGAGCGACGCTTTCGCAGCGCTTCATCCCACACCATTTCTGCCGCAAGTCCTAGCATCACTTCGTACGTAGCCTTCATTTTGTCCATTCGATACACCTCCGCTGTTTAAGAGATCCTTATTGCTTTAATATTTTGATATCCATCAAGATGATTTGTTTTCGGTTTCAAAAGTGACGGCACCTACTAAATCATATTCAACAATCCTGTCTACGTTCTACATATTTACCCATTCTGATCAATACTTCATCTATTGTTCCTATTAACAACCAAAGCGAAGTCCTCATCTACGTATGTAATCCCCATAAGCATTTGCTTGTATGCCTCCATACTACTATAGATGTTTAGGAACGGCTATCTCCATCCCCCACGGCGTCATCATCACAGTGAGACCAGCAGTAGTATCCCCTAATTTAAGCATCCCAAGGTGCACCATCATCCGAATAATTCGTTGCTCCAGGATAGAAGCAGCACTGTCATAATAGAACGGTTTAATTAACCACCCTACCCCATCCACTAATGAAGGTACACTCACCCAATTCCTTGCACTAATGCTCACCCAATACACAAGTGAAGGCAGGTTTGGTATAGCCCCCTTATATAGTTTTAACCAAAAAGAGAATATCTGCATCAACGAGTCGCATTTTCCATCGGCCAACACTGCCTCTCCTGTCGCCGTAAGCCTTAACCGAAACCCTTCTTCAGTGATCCAGCGGCGATGACGAACATAGTCATACAGGAGCGCTAATCTAGGTGGATAATGCTCGCATGCCCTACCATAACCAAATCTCCAGCCGCCTTTGCTAAGAAGATCCTCCGGAATATGAAGTGCATTCATCACTCCTTGCTGATACCGCCTATACATTGCCCCTTCCTGATTCAGCTCCGGCTCATTTTCTTTAATATATCTCAGAAGCATAACCAGATCACCTAATAACAATTCGCCTTCATTTCGATACATGGCTGGTTCAGAGCTAACCGTAACCTTATCCTTGATATGTGCGCTCATCGTCTCACGAAAGCGCTCTTTCAAATCTTTAGGCACTTGGAACAAGTATCTGGTTTGCTGGGAGGAGCCACTAAAGAGCCAGCCTCCGCTTTTGAAACGAGAAACCATCTCCCTGAAACCTCCGGTCTTTCCTTCAGGAGTGTCAAACGAAGCCTGCCTAGCCACAGCCAACAAATCTTCTAGACTAAAGTAGCTGCGTTCATCAAAAAGTAATGTATTCAGAAACCGCAGATCCTCCGGAGCACATTCCCGGATATGAGACTCCATAAAACTTCTGCTACCCAGCATAATCAAAATACTCTGGATCAAGTCATGTTTAGAATTCTGCTTGCATTCACACCGGTAGCGTCCCGCTATGGCGGTCAGCTGTCCAATATCTGCATAAGTAAGCATATCCGCCAGATTCATGTTTTATCGCCTCACCGTTTTACTACCATTATGGGAAATACAGCCCATTTTATTCCCCTTAGCGCAAAAAAAATAACCCGATGCACGGGTTAACGCTGATTTTGCAGGATATGGCGAGTACAATTGTATAAAATAGGGTTCCATTCTCGCTCTTTCTTCTCCAAGATGGTTAGGGATAAATTTCCAATTCGTTCAGAATACTTATCCTTGTAAAGTGCAGTATACAGCTGAGCGAGGAACCCCCCATGAGAAATAACTAATATGTTCCGATCGGGATGCTGCGCAAAAATATCCTCCATAAAAGCGAGTGCACGAGCCTGAAGCTGCTCGTCGGTTTCTTGACCTAGCGAGAGCTGACTCCATTCCTTGCCCCACTTCTCTTCGCGTTCAGCGGCAGTAAGCCCTTCTACCTGCCCGTAAGCACGTTCCCGGATCCGATGATCAGGATCTAGCAGCGGTATGCCTAATTTATCGGCAATAATCTTGCCTGTCTCTGCGGCACGGGAAAGGTTACTTGTAATGCAATAATCCCATCGATACGGTTCTTGTAGTAAGCGGTCAGCAAGCATAGCAGCTTGCATCCGTCCTTCATCATTAAGCGGAATATCACTTTGTCCCTGAATCTTCCCAATTGCGTTCCAGTCCGTCAATCCATGGCGTATCAAGCCGATTAGCATATTGCCTCCCCCTTTTCATCCAAGTATTTGTCTCTTAATGTAACATGGATGCAATAAAAAGTCTTCTTTTATGCATATTAGAATACAAAAAAAGCCCCTCTTAACTTTAAGTAAAGGGACTCCTACAACGTTATTAACACTATTATATACTGTAACAGCTAAGTCATACGTCAATAGACCCTTTAAGATCTGCGATAGCGATTCAGCCGGGTTAGCGAAAACACTGCAAAACCCACACCAAGCATGGATAACATCATCCAATATTGAGGATGAGTAGGTCCCATATTCACTACAAGCGGTTCAATAATCCCACCTTCAGACCCTAAAATCGGATAAGTCGATGTCCATTCCATAGAACCTGCAATACCCGTCTCTACAATTCCACTCTGAGCCGCTGTGATATCAGCAGGTGTTCTAAACATAGTGAAGTAAAGAACACTGGATAAAAATACTGCCAGAAAGCAAGCGATCCAGAGGCTAAGCCGATGGCGGACAATAGCAGATGTCCCCGCGGATTTCCCATCCCCTGGCATCAACCAAGGACTCTCTAGATAAATCCGTTCCATAACTTTAACATTTATGAGCTCTGCACTCTCTTCGCTAATCTCTTCCTTCAAATCATGCATAAGCTGACTACTTTCTTGCCACAAAGACCATTCAGCAGCGCAGTAAGGACAAGTTTCAATATGTCTTTCTAGTAAAATCCGCCTAGGATGTGTGGGGGGAGCGTCCCACAAGAGCGGAATACATTCTTGCGCTTCCCTGCAATTCATTCGCCTTACACCCTCTCAACCTGCTCTTCAACTTCAGGCTCATTGAAATAGGATTCGAGTTGAAGCTTCACACTACTTCTGGCACGAAACAACAATGATTTCACGGAGCTTACACTTTGATCCAAAATTTCTGCAATTTCTTGATAGTCCATTTGATCATATTCACGCAGGATTAGCGCAGAGCGTTGTTTCTCCGGAAGATTATTAATTGCCTCGCGGACTAAATTCATCCGTTCTTTACGCAATGCAGCCTGCTCAGGTGCTACCTCAAACGGTGCAACGGGAGTATATCCGCTCTCTTCTAGAGATACATTTCCGGCACGATTCTTACGAAGCTCACTTAGTACAGTATTACGAGCAATAGTGTACAACCAAGTTGAAAAGGAAGCATCTACCTCTCGAAAGGAATGCAAGCTACGGAATGCCTTGTAGAAAGTCTCCGAACAAAGGTCCTCTGCAATTAGCTCCATTTGTGAGTTTCTTAGCATATGATATACAAATGCCAATATTTTTCGCTGATAACGACGCATTAATTCTGAATATAATTCTGTATTTCCTTGTTTGATTTGCTGGATCAACTGGGAATCCGTCATGGTGAGATTGGCCCTCCTCGCCCTTGCACGTCTTTTCCCGTCCGGTCCGTACTTATTATACCGGTTTGGGCTTTAAAAGTTGCGGTGCTAACTGCAATTTTTTAGTTTATTACCAAGAAGAAACGATATTGTCGTCATTTTATGTAGGACAACCTTTTCTCGTCGAAATTTAAAGATAATGTATAACATAAGACTTACATGATCTTAAATTTTGAAATACACCTATGTATATTCAACCACCCAATATTTATGGCATGATGATTGTGATGAATATAAAAAGAAAAATGGCATACTTATAAAAGCATATAAATTTTATAACGAATCTAGAAATATACCAGATCTATTGTATCACAGATTCTCATAGGATGACATTAATAGACTTCAGAGCAGTAATCTCGTCAGCACGACCTGACATCAGATTATAAATAAACATTAGCTTCAGCAATAAGACTTTGGTCACTGTAAAATGACTTTAATCTCTTTTTAATAAACTGTTGACAAAATGTAAACGTATACATATAATAAAAGTACAGTATGGTTTCTCTCCACTCCTATCCAAATACTACACGGTTCCAATTTATTGTGAACTGTAGCCGCTTACTTTGTAAGCGGTCTTTTTTTTGCCTTGTAAGCGCTGTATCTAACTTATAAAAATATAAGCTACCATCACTAAAACAAATCAGCCAGGTTAGCCCCGCTCATTATCAATACCCTCTTCTGCATCCACTTGAAGCAGTTGCTGTTCACAGCGTTATACTTTTTTAGAGCCCATAATAAATAAAAGCCCCTCCATATTGGAAGGGCAACTAACTACACATATACGGTATAATCGTGCTGCTGCAGAAGCACCTTCGCACGTTCCATATCGTTCTCCTGTCGAAATGATAGGCGCATAATACCCGGCACATCTTCACGACTCTCGATGATTTGTACGTTACTAAGGTTAATGCCTTGGTCCCCCAGCTCAGTAGCAATACGACCGATAATCCCCGGATGATCCGGTACATCAATATGTAGGTCAAATAAAGGTGCTATCATGCCTTTACGCCGTTCAGGTAACTGACTGCGGAAGCCATTTGCTTCCTGGAAGGCCTCTTCAATCCCCACACCATCTTCACTTTCCAGTAGACGAACAAAAGAAGAAACTTCCTCGTTCCAATCCTTCAATAAACGAAGCATTACAAAACGATTGTTCAGTAAAATGTCTCGCCAAATTATAGGATCACTGGAAGCAATCCGTGTAATATCCCGAAAGCCCCCAGCAGCTAATGTGCTATATAAGGAGTCAGTATCATCATAGGCACGAATCTGATTCACCAGAGCAACGGCAATAATATGCGGTAAATGACTAATGGCGCCTACAATCTCATCATGACGTTCTGGATCAAGGCGTACAATCTGCGCTCTTGTGTGGTGTAGTAGAGACTCCAACGCATGATAAGCCTCGTCTGGTACGCCTGGAGGAGGCGTCAACACATAATACGCATTCTCAAATAGCAGTGATGAAGCCGCCTCAACACCTGAGCGCTCCGATCCTGCCATTGGGTGTCCGCCGATAAAATGTACTCCAGGAATATCTAAGGAGACCGCACATGCGGCAATACTAGCTTTCGTGCTTCCAACATCTGTAATAATGCAGCCGGGTTTTAGAGGCAATTTACTTAATTGCTGCAGATAATCCTCTAACATCCCTACCGGTACACATAAAAAAATGAAATCAGCATCAAGTGCCGCTTCTTCAACAGAAAGCGTGGCTTGATCAACCACACCTCTGCTTATATATTTACTCGCGGATTCAGGACGGTGGGCATGTCCTACGACGGTCAGGCCCTCCTTGCCTTTAAAGCAAAGGGCCAGTGAGCCTCCGATCAGACCGACACCGAATATAGCTATTTTTGTCGTCATGTTCTTTGAACTACCTGCCTTTTTTAGTCTAGTCTTGCTGTTTATTACTAAGCGCGCACACCATACTCTATAAGCGTTTGTTCCAGCGCAGTTATAAACGCTTTGTTCTGTTCAGCAGAGCCCACAGTAACACGAATATAAGTAGGGTAAACTTGATGACCTGCTCTTACTATGATTCCTTTACGCATCAAAGCATCGAAAACCTCGGTTGCAGGTTTACGAACATCTACCATAATGAAGTTCCCGTGTGCAGGGAAAGATTCTAGTCCCAGACGTTTGAATTCACCTTGTAATCGGACAATACCCGCGCTATTAAGACGACGGCATTGCTCCACGTAATCTTGGTCATTCAAGGCAGCAAGAGCCGCCGCCTGCGCAAGACGAGAAGTATTGAAAGGCTCACGTACCTTGTTGATCAATGAAATAATCTCAGGACTAGCAACGCCATAACCAATACGCAATGCGGCTAAACCATAAATTTTGGAGAATGTGCGAAGCACAACCAGATTCGTATAACGATTTAATAATTGGATACCGTTGGAGTAAGAAAGATCTGTTACGTACTCGCAGTATGCTTCATCAAGGACAACCATTACATTCGAAGGAACAGCATCAAGGAAAGAAACCAAGGCTTCCTCTGGTACAATCGTTCCTGTTGGGTTATTCGGATTACAAATCCAGACAACCTTCGTGCGGTCCGTAATACGGGCCAGCATCCCATCCAGATCATGTGTACCCTTTACAAGGGGTACCTCGATGGATACAGCGCCTTCGATATCTGCGTTACTCTTATAGACAGAAAAGGTCTGGTCAGCCATGATTGTCTCATCACCTGGCAAGAAGAAAGCACGAGCAATAAGAGCAATAATCTCATCAGAACCACAACCAAAAATAATATTATCGCTATTTACACCAAGCCGGCTGGCAAGTGCTGCCGTCAACTCAACGGCCGATCCGTCTGGATATAGATAAAGATTCTCAAGCTCTGCTAGAATAGCCTCTTTAGCACTCGGGGAAGCTCCATACGGGTTCTCATTGGATGCAAGCTTAATAACCTCACTTAAGCCGAGCTCCTTCTTAACTTCGTCTATAGGTTTCCCTGGTTTGTAGACAGGGAGATTAACTATATTCGGTTTTGGATTCATGAATAGTCCTCGCTCTCCATAGTTGATTACTCCACTATACACAGGTCTAAATGACCCTGTTATGGTCTTTTTAATTGTGCCACAAATTCTCGAATTTGCAACAGCCCCTCATTCCGTGTGACAGGATTGTCGAGCAGCGGAATGACATCTTCTATTTTGCGGACAATGGCACTGCCTACTACAACCCCATCGCAAATCTGAGCAAAGCGGGCAACCTGTTCACCCGTTGAAATACCAAATCCAACAGCTACTGGTAGGTCTGTTGCTTGACGTACAGAATCAATAAACGCTTCTACATCAGCATGAAAAGTGGATCGTTCTCCTGTCACACCTAACGAGGATACACAATAGATAAACCCACTCGCACCTGAGACAATCTTCGCAATCCGTTCACTTGAGGTCGGTGCAACCAGTGGAATCAGATTAACGCCAACCTCACTACTGCGGCGACGCATCTCCTCTGATTCCTCGACAGGAAGATCTGGAATAATAAGACCACTAATCTCATGAGCATTCAGTTCTGCAAAAAATGTATCCAGTCCCATTTGCAGAATAGGGTTGTAATAGGAAAACAAAATAAATGGCAATTCACTTCCAGCTTGACGAGCCTTTAACGCAGTCTCCATGCAAGTACGCAGGTGAACCTCACCCCGCAGAGCACGCGCAGACGCTCGCTGAATGACAGGGCCGTCTGCAAGCGGATCAGAGTAAGGAACCCCTAGCTCGAGAATATCTGCACCTGCTAGTTCAAGCTCGGCGATGATGGCAAGCGTAGTCTCTAGATCAGGATCTCCCACAGTTAGAAAAGGAATTAATGCCGTCTGTTCTTCAGCTTTAAGCTTCCGGAATACCAAATCCATTCGGTTTGTAGTTTCGGTTGTCATTCATTTCCCTTCCCTTCTGTGTACGCCATGATCGATTCCACATCTTTGTCTCCCCGGCCTGACAGACAGATAACAACAATATCGTCCTTGGTAAGGGTTGGACCCATCTTTACTACATGGGCTATCGCATGTGCTGACTCTAACGCTGGAATAATGCCTTCCGTCACGCATAGCAGCTTCAGTGCATCTAACGCCTCTGCATCTGTAATCGGGACATATTTTGCGCGTTCGATATCTTTTAAATAGGAGTGCTCAGGACCTACACCAGGATAATCCAGACCTGCGGAGATAGAATGAGCCTCTGTTACTTGACCATGTTCATCCTGCAGAAGGTAACTCATCGAACCCTGGAATACGCCATGAGTCCCCTTACTCATCGTCGCCGCATGAAATGGTGTGTCAATTCCTTTGCCTGCTGCCTCCACACCAATCATACCGACACCTTCATCCTCTACAAACGGATAGAACATGCCGATGGCATTACTACCGCCGCCTACTGCAGCAACAAGCACATCCGGCAGTCTTCCTTCAGCCTTCAGAATCTGGCGCCGCGTTTCATCACCAATCACCCGCTGAAAGTTACGAACCATCATCGGATAAGGATGTGGGCCTACGGCAGAACCGAGAATGTAAAAAGTATCTTCCACATTGCTAACCCAGTAGCGAAGCGCTTCGTTGCCGGCATCTTTTAAAGTACGCGATCCTGAAGTAACGGGAATCACCTCAGCTCCAAGCAGCTTCATACGGAATACATTGAGTGCCTGGCGACGAGTATCCTCTTCCCCCATAAACACCTTACATTCCATACCAAGTAGGGCTGCAACCGTAGCAGTAGCAACACCATGCTGACCAGCTCCAGTCTCAGCGATCACCTTGGTTTTACCCATCATTTTAGCCAGAATTCCCTGACCAATCGCATTGTTAATCTTATGAGCGCCCGTATGATTCAAATCTTCACGCTTCAAATATATTTTAGCTTCTCCCAGATGTTTACTTAGACGTTCTGCATAATACAGTGGGGTCTCCCGTCCGGAATATTGCTTTAATAGATAATCTATTTCTTCTTGAAAAGCCGGGTCCGCCGAATACTTCTGATAGGCTTCCTCCAGCTCAATCAATGCAGTCATCAAAGTTTCGGGCACGAAGCGCCCTCCGAATGAACCGAAACGTCCATGCTGGTCCGGTACTTGTGTCATGATTGCTTCACCCTTTCCACAAAAGCTGTCATTTTAATAATATCTTTAACGCCTTCACTCTCTACTCCACTAGATACGTCTACTCCGTACGGAGCATAAGTATCTAGCAACTCTCCTACGTTATTAGGATGAAGTCCTCCAGCTACAAATAACGGCAAACCATTTCGTAGCGCGATTTCCTGATAATCAGGCAACCTCTCCCAAGCGAAAGTGCGCCCAGAGCCGCCGCTCTGCTGAGGATCATAAGTATCTAACAATACAGCATCAACGAAGCCTGCGTATTGTTCCAATGTATATTTGTTTTCGGCGTCATCACACTCTTTATCAGCAACAGACAATGCCTTCCACACCTGAACTTGTGGGAAAGCTTGCTGAACCTTTTGACAAAAGGCTGGACTTTCCTCCCCATGTAACTGAATAACATCTAGTGACACAACGGAGAGCAGTTCGCTCAGCTCATCCAGCTCGGGATTAACAAAAACCCCAGCAGCTTTAGGCTTGTCACTAGTCTTCCATTGTGGAAGTTCAGCAATCAGTTCGGAAGCACGCTCCAGAGTAATCCTGCGACGACTAGGTGCGAATACAAATCCAATATAATCTAGTGGTAAGTGTACCATAGATTTTAGCACTTCAACGTCCTGAAGTCCACAGATTTTTACCAATGTCTCAGCCATGCCGGACACGGTCCTTTCCATTTGGGAGCATACCTAACAATCCATTTACCGCATCTTCTACATTAGCTTGACGCATTAGATATTCCCCAACGAGTACACCATGAGCGCCAGTCGTTCTTAGGTAGTCAATATCACTTGGACCTGCAATTCCGCTTTCACTGATCACAGGGACGCCTTGAGGTACTAATGCTGCAAGTTCTGCCGTTGTCTCTAAGGAAGTCTCAAACGTACGCAGATTACGATTATTAATGCCCAGCAGTATATTAGGATGAGTTATTTTGTCTGTACTTAATACCACCGCAAGCTCATTTCGATCATGAACTTCGATCAATACATCCATTCCAAGTCCTGTGGCTATATCTACAAAATGAGACAGTTTATCCGGTGTCAAAATTGCGACGATTAACAACACCGCATCTGCTCCAAGAATACGCGCTTCATAAATCTGTTTCTCATCAATAATAAAATCTTTGCGGAGCAGCGGAAGATTAACGCTATCCTTCACTTGCTGCAAGTAGGCAGCGCTGCCCTGAAAATAATCCCTATCCGTCAAAACAGATAAACAATCAGCGCCTCCCGCTTCATAGCCTTTTGCAATAGAAACAGGATCGAAATCTTCACGGATCAAACCTTTAGAAGGGGAAGCCTTCTTCACCTCAGCAATCAATCCCATCTCTCTGTTCTTCCCTTGGGTCAGCGCCTTACGAAAGCCCCTAGTCTGAGGGAGTGCTGCTATATCACGTTCGGCTTGAGCTATAGAAAAGCGTTCACTGAGCGACTCCACCTCTTTGATCTTTGTAGCGACAATTTTATCAAGATACATAATTAAGCTCCTCCGTCATCACAACAAGCTGATCCAGCTTGGATAATGCCTTACCCGAATCCACTACTTCTTTTGCTTTCTCGACGCCTCCGGCCAAGGTATCTGCCAGACCTGCAACATATATACATGCTCCCGCATTAGCTAACACGATATCGCGATAGGGATTGATCTCACCTTGGAGCACGGAGGTAATAATTGCTGCGTTCTCAGCTGCGTCTCCACCCAGAACGGCTTCAAGCGGATGTCTGTTAAGACCTAATCCCTCCGGAGTAATTTCATAAGTGGTCACTATACCCTCTTTTAGCTCAGACACTAATGTAGAGGCAGAAATGCTGATTTCGTCTAGACCATCCGAACTGCTTACAACCATTGCACGCTTGGAACCTAGCTCCTTCAGTACATTAGCCACCGTCTCCGTCTTATCCCGGTCATAAATCCCCAGCAGCTGACGGTCAGCACCTGCGGGATTTGTAAGAGGACCCAGCATATTAAAGATCGTTCGTACACCAAGCTCTTTACGAGGTGCTGCTGCATGTCGCATCGAAGGATGGTAAATTTGTGCGAATAAAAAGCAAATGCCAATGCGATCCAGACATTCTCGAGCCTGCTCTGCATTCAGATGAATGTTAACACCTAAGGCTTCAAGTACATCAGCACTTCCCGCTCTGCCTGAAGCCGAACGATTGCCATGCTTTGCAACTCTAACCGAAGCCGCAGATGAAATAATCGCTGAGGCGGTTGAAATATTAAATTTATGGATGCCGGAACCGCCCGTACCACAGGTATCTAACAAACGTGCGCGGTCAGTGAGTACGGATGTGCCGAAACCTCTCATAGCTTCCGCAAAACCCGTAATCTCCTCCACGGTTTCTCCTTTAATTCGTAAAGCAGTCAGCAATGAACCGATTTGTGCTTGTGAAGCATCTCCAAGCATTATAGCACCCATTATATCCCGTGCTTCAGTACGTGTCAGATTTTTGCCTTCGATCAGTCCGGCGATTCCTAATTGAATTAATTTCGTTGCATCCATAATAATCTTCCTCCCAGCCTTAATGAGTTACTATATAAATCAAACCACTTGTTCAGGGGTATATTCGTACATATAATCTTGGTTGATGACTTGTTTCTCTTTCACTTCAGATGGAAACATAGCTTCTGCCATACGAATAGCCTTCAGCATGCCCTTCGCTTTATTCACGGTTTCCTCATACTCTTTCTCAGGAACCGAATCCCAAACGATACCTGCTCCGGCCTGCACATATGCGCGACCTTTCCGGAAGATGATCGTACGAATGGTGATACAGGAATCCATGTTTCCAGAGAACCCTAGATATCCAATGGCTCCGGCATATGCTCCTCGCGCTTCTTTTTCCAACTCAGCTATAATCTCCATGGCCCGTAGCTTAGGCGCCCCGGAAACCGTTCCGGCCGGCAGACAAGAGAGGAATGCATCAAAGAAATCTTTATCCTCACTGAGTGTGCCTGACACATTCGATACCATATGCATGACATGAGAATATCTTTCAATTTCCATAAAGGAATCACATTTCACTGAACCAAATTTGGATACTCTGCCTAGGTCATTACGACCCAGATCAACAAGCATCAGATGCTCTGCACGTTCTTTTTCATCCTCCAAGAGCTCCGAAGCGAACGCCCGATCCGCTGCTTCACTGTCCCCCCTTGGCCTTGTTCCAGCAATTGGCCGTGTCTCCACCCGATTTCCATCCACCTTTACTAGCGCTTCCGGTGAAGTACCAACAATAATCTCCTCATCCATTTTTAAATAGTACATATATGGGGAGGGGTTAAGTGTTCTCAGCATTCGATATACATGCAGCGGAGAAACCTCCGTTTCAATATGCAATCGCTGTGACAAGACCACCTGAAAAATATCGCCTGCACGAATGTATTCCTTCGCTTGTTCAACATTGTTGATGTACTGTTCTTTAGTAAGATTTGAATGAATCTCACCAAGCTCGATATCCTGAGGTATGCTGCGACGATTCACATTTTCCTTAGGACCTTCTTTTTGTAGATCTTCGGCCATGTCCTCCAGCTTACGACTCAGGATTTCATAATTGGATCTGATATCCGAATCTGTATCTCCGTCTTTTACATGCAGGTTACCAACAAGTAGAATCTGCTGCTTCACATGGTCAAAAACAATGATCCGATCACAAAACATAAATCTTATATCATCCATTTGGAGATCATCCACTGGATGCTGAGGCAGCTTCTCATAATATTGCAGCAGATCATATCCAAAAAATCCTATAGCCCCTCCGGTAAACGGAGGCATTTCGTCAAGCTTAGGACTACGGTATGAACGGAGTAACGCTTTAAGCTCCTCAATCGGCTTTCCGTATAGTCGCTTCTGCTCTCCTCCGACCTCTACGTTAATTGCACCCTTTTTACCGGATATCATCAAAAAGGGATCGCTACCGATGAAAGAATACCGTGCCCATTGTTTCCCGCCCTCTACACTTTCAAGTAAGAACGCGCGATCACGTTCAGCGAAACGTTGGAATAATCGGATAGGTGTTTCCATATCCGCGAGCAGTCGCTTTACAACAGGAATCAGATTATAATCCCGCGACAGCTTTACCACCTCTTGAACACTTGGATTCGTCATTGTTAGATGCCCCCTTAGATATATGAATGGTTCCGAAATACAAAAAAACCCTCTACCGAAGTAGAGGGTTTATGTAAGTAAGTATATGTTTTTGAGCATGGATCAGCATACTGATGTAGTGTTTACAGACTTATCCCTAAATAAGATACACCACTGATGTGAAAATAACACTTCAGTGCATATCAAAATAAAGACTCTGCTTACACAATACATGCTAATCTAAAAAACTTCTTGCACTCTGCTCAACTATACTCATCTCAACTAAACTAAACTCTTCTATACTCGGCTAACTACACTATACATGATGACAAGGGTCATTGACAACCCACAACTATAATTTAAGACTTGCTCTCTGATAAATCCGGACGTAGCTTCTGAGCTTCATTCAGATAAACATGGCGAATCTCACGCTGCGATTTATCCGTATTAATCTGTACCATCAACCGAATACACTTCGGTAAGCTGCCTTTAACCGGGATTTCTGTTGAACACATAAGTGGAACCATTTCCCAGCCCTCAATCTCACGAATAGCCCTTGCGGGAAAAGTTGCATCCAAATCATTGGTCATCGTAATCCATACATTGCTTATATTCTCAGCTACAACATCATTACGTTCTACGATTTCACGCAGCAGTATAACTGTCTCTCGTAAAATCTCTGCCTCTTCGTTCTTTGTCACGGTCGTTGCTCCGCGAATTCCTCGGTTTACCACGGTCTTTCCTCCTTCTTAAGCTCTGCGAGAACCTCTCGCACAAGTGACTCCTGCACATCATTCACAATGCTTACAGAGCCTATGGAATCAGGCACGATAAAGGTCATCTTGCCTTCTTTGAATTTCTTATCATGCATCATAGCTTCCATCAGTTCATCTTCATCATACTCGGAAGGAAGGCGTACCGGCAGCGATAACGCGGACAGCATGGATACAGTATCCTCATAAATGGAAGCATCCCGTCCAAGCTTCACAGCCAATAGCGCTGAACCCGCCATGCCAATCGCAATCGCTTCCCCATGCAGGAACACACCGTACCCACCAACGGCTTCAATCGCATGTCCGATCGTATGTCCAAGGTTCAAAATCGCTCGAAGTCCATGCTCACGCTCATCATTTCCTACTACCTCTGCCTTGATCGCACAGCCACGCTCTAAAGCATAACCTAAAGCTTCGACATTCAGACTTAGCAGCTCTTCGGCATGATCACGACACCAATAGGCGAACTCTTTGTCCACCAGGAGACCGTGCTTTACCACTTCAGCCAGACCCGATGCGACTTGCCGTGCTGGAAGAGTACGTAACGTATCCAAATCGTAGAGTACCATCGACGGTTGATAGAAAGCCCCAATCATATTTTTAGCTAATGGATGATTGACTGCCACTTTACCACCTACACTGCTATCGTGAGCTAATATCGTCGTCGGAATTTGTAGAAATCCGATCCCACGCATATAGGTCGCTGCTACAAATCCAGCTAAATCTCCAACTACACCGCCACCTAAAGCCAAAACCGCTGAATTACGGTCTAGCCCTGCTTGAATCGCAGTTGTCATGACCTCTTCATACACGGTTAATGATTTAGAAGCTTCACCTGCTGGCATAATGTGGCTAACCACAGTATAGCCATGAGAACGCAAAGCTTCTTCAAGTGCCGGCAAATACCTTGGCGCTACTTCACTATCACTCACCACTAACAGTGGACTACGCTCCGAAAATCCTGCTTCAGCACAATAACGGGCGATGTCCTTAAGTACTCCACTACCGATAAGGATAGGGTACGATCGATCGCCTAAGTCTACATTAATTGTACGCATAATTAGTAGCTCTCCAGCTGTGATAGGTAATTTTCATAGTTCGCTTTAATTTCTTCCAGTGAATCTCCACCGAATTTATCAAGAAAGGCTTTTGCAATTTCCCATGCCACTACACTTTCCAGTACAACACAAGCCGCTGGAACTGCACAAGCGTCGGAGCGTTCAACTTGCGCTGTAAATGGTTCTTTCGTGTCGATATCTACACTTTGAAGCGGTTTATAAAGGGTAGGAATCGGCTTCATGACGCCGCGAACTACAACAGGCATTCCGTTAGTCATACCACCTTCAAAACCGCCTAAGCGATTGCTTGCACGGTAGTATCCTTTAGAAGCTTCATACATAATTTCATCATGGACTTGCGATCCACGCAATTTACCAGCTTCAAACCCAATGCCAATCTCTACACCTTTAAAGGCATTAATTGACATTACAGCTCCAGCGATTGCTCCGTCAAGCTTCCGGTCTGACTGTACATAGCTGCCAAGTCCAATAGGAAGTCCTTCGACGATACATTCAACGATTCCACCGATGGAGTCGCCTTCTTCCTTGATCTGATCTATGTAAGCCTCCATCTTCTGTTCCGTTTCTTTATCAACAACTCTGACAGAGGATTGTTCTGTCCGTTCAATCAACTCATCGATAGGCAGATCGTTCGCAGGCGCTTCAATCTCACCGATACGGATGACTTGTCCTGCTACTTTCACGCCAAAAGCCGCCAATAGCTGTCTGGCTACAGCGCCACATGCGACTCTAGCTGCTGTTTCACGAGCACTGGAGCGCTCCAGAACATTACGAAGATCCGTATGGTTGTACTTCAATCCGCCGTTCAGGTCTGCATGGCCAGGACGCGGCCGGTTTACGCGCCGTTTTTCTTCATCACTGCCAGGAATAGGCTCAATATTCATAATGTTCTTCCAGTGGGTCCAGTCTTTATTCTCTACTACCAAGGCTACTGGAGCACCTGTAGTATAGCCATGACGCACTCCACCTACGATTTGTGCCGTATCTTTCTCAATCTGCATGCGACGTCCACGTCCATATCCCTTTTGTCGACGTTGCAATTGAAAATTAAGCTCTTCAAAATCCAAGGTCAAATTACTAGGCAATCCCTCAATAATGGCCGTGAGCTGGGGGCCGTGCGTTTCCCCCGCTGTTAAATAGCGCAAACTCATGCTGCGTTCCCCCTTTTATACTTTTAAACTGTAAACCGCTAAAATCCTAATGATCTTTGCTCATTATAGTATAGGCAATCCTCTTTGACAAGAAAGGGATCTTCCTAAAAAGGCACCCTTCCCGACAAAATAATGTGTCCGAAACTTGCTTAAAAAGATCCAAAACGTACAATTAACTGCATCTGAGTCCGTTTGCACATGAGCTAGTGGCTTGTAACCCCTCTGGTGAAATACTGTGGCTGAGGGTGAAAAGATTCGGTGCTTCAGTGTGCCTGGTATCTTTAAGATGTTGATGATTAGGGAAAATCTCCCTGATTATAAGCAGATATTGATCCATTATCTATGAATTGAGGAAATTCTCCCTAATTTTCCGTGAAATCACCTCTTTGTCTATCTTTTCGATGGATGATTAGGGAGGTTTTCCCTAAAAAACCTTATTTCCGTGTATTTATCAGAATAATTAGGTACATTTTCCCTAATTCACATTATGAGCGTTACTGTTGAGGAAGTGCGGAACTTCTATTTCCTTATATTTTTAAAGAAAAAGCGCCATTCATACTCTAAAGAGTATAAATGGCGCTCCTCGGCTCAGTCCGGCGCTTGTTAGCTGCCGATCCGCTGACTCGTTGAAGGAAATGTAGACTTACGCTCTTCCAGCTGCAGAAGGCGCTTCAATTGCATTTCTTCTACACCGAGAATTTGCCCGCACTCACGAACGGTGATAAAGCCTCGTTTGTACGCGGCAATGACCTTGCTTTTGTCCATCGGTTTAACGATCCTTTCACTTAGCTTACAGATTCTACTACCCAGTATCACTGAACTATAGCGAAAGTATACGTTAAAAAGTACACGGACGAAGGAGCAAGAAGTATTTATTTTTTACGATAGAAAAAGGTTTCCGTCGATTCAAAGCCATATTGTGCTGGAGTAAAGATTTGCTCTGTGCTGCCTACAAACAAATATCCACCGGGACGTAAACTTGCCGAGAACTTATGGTAGAGCTTATTCTTCGCCTCTTCAGTAAAATAGATCATTACATTGCGACAAATGATAAGATCAAAGCCCTCGTCGAACTTGTCCAGCAGTAGGTTCTGTTTGCGGAAATCTATGTTTTTCTTAAGCGTATCACTAACTTTGAATAAAGGACCCTCGGGTTTGAAATAACGAGCAGCAACATCCTTAGGCACATCCTTTAAAGAACGTTCCAGATACAAGCCCTGCTTTGCTTTGGAAAGCGCACCGTCGTCAATATCCGTAGCCAGAATGCCAGTCTGTCCCAATAAATTCTTATCCGATAAAATCATAGCCAGCGTATAAGGTTCTTCTCCAGTGGAACACGCAGCGCTCCACAGCTTTAATCTGCGACCAGATTGTTGTATGTCAGGAAGAATGATATCTCGCAATACTTCCCATCGATTCGGATTCCGCCAAAACTCGGAGACGTTAATCGTCATTCGGTCCAAAAATTCATAAAATAATTCCTTGTCCTTCATCATTGCGGCAAAAAAATCACTAAAGGTATGATATCCATTCTTCACACGAAGAGTCGTTAAACGCCGCTTCATCTGCGCTTCTTTATACTGAGCTAGATCAATTCCGGTGCTTTGCTTAACATGATGAATAAACCCAATGTAATCTGAATCTGCTGTTAATGCTGCAACATTACGATCAGACATGTTAATCCCCTGCCTCCCGCTTGGCTCCTACATCCAGAGTGCGATCTCTTTGTTATACAGATTCAGTTCATCTGGCGTAAAGAAATTTGCAATTTCTCGTTCTGCACTTTCAGGCGAGTCTGATCCATGAATCAAATTAAGCGGTGTATGACTGGCAAAGTCACCGCGAATTGTACCCGGCATAGCTTCTCCTACCTTCGTTTTACCAATGAGTGTACGGGACAATGTTACAACATCATCACCTTCCCATACCATTGCAAACACTGGACCTGAGGTTATAAAAGAGACCAGCTCTGAAAAAAAGTCCTTGCCAGCATGCTCCGCATAATGTCTTTTAGCTTGGTCTTCACTAACTGTAATCAGCTTAGCAGCGACCAGCTTAAAGCCCTTATCTTCAAAACGTGAAACAATACGCCCGATTAATCCACGTTGTACTCCATCCGGCTTGACCATCAGATACGTCTTTTCCATAGAGGCACTCTCCAATTCCCCATAAGTTGGGTTGTTTTGACGCTATCTTAACAGAAACCGCGCTTTCTGGAAACGTTTAATTTGTAATCACCAAAACCTCAATAAGCTCTACCTGTTACAAAAAAGGCAATATCACGCAGATTACGCTTAGTCTTGTTGTTAGGCAACTGATCTAGTGCGGCAAGTGCCTTCGCGATATAACGCGAAGCCAGCTCCTCGGAACGGGCGATTCCGTCTCCAGAAAGAATAAGATCAATAGCACGTCCTACTGTGCTGTTGCCTTCGCGAATAGACTTCAACTCCTCAAGAAGCGGGGCTCGCAACCTATCATCTTCCAAGCTATAAATGACAGGAAGGGTAATATTTCCTTGCCGCATATCACTGCCCGGGGGTTTACCGATTTGCTTCTCGGTGCCTGAAAGGTCGAGTAAATCATCACGGATTTGGAAGGCCATCCCTACATTATATCCATAATTATAAAGTAGACGTGCCACCTCTGGATCTGCATCAGCAGCAAGTGCTCCAAGTTGGCAGCTAACAGCAATCAACAAGGCTGTTTTGCGGCGAATTCGGCGTAGATAATGACGCACACTTTGCTCACTGTTAAAGAAGTCACGAATCTGCTCCATCTCACCGATCGACATTTCAATCATAGCCTTGGACAAAATCTGATGAATTCGCGGATTCTTCAGCTCCGTCGTCATCACCAGTGCTTTCGCATATATGTAGTCACCGGTGTACATGGCAATTTTATCGCCCCATTTGGCCTTAACAGTAAGTTCACCTCGGCGAAGTTCTGCATCGTCGATGACATCATCGTGAACAAGTGATGCACTATGAATTAGTTCCAGCGGAATCGCCACACGCTTCAGCTTCTCTAGATCATACTTGCCAAACTTTCCTCCCATTAAGACAAATACTGGGCGCAATCTTTTACCGCCAGCTTTTAATAAATGCAGGGAAGTCTCGGTTAGCAGGTCGTCATCACCCTGTACGCTACGATACAACTCTTTTTCAATCTGATCCATGTCTCTGTTCAGTAATCCGAATATTTGCAGTCGTTTCATTCCTTCACCCGTGTCAACAGTTTATGACTCCAAATCTCCATCTTCACTGCCTGCGGCAGCAGACCCATCTCATAGGCATAGCGGAAATAGAGGTTCAGACCTTTCTGCTGCCTTTCTCCAAAATCATAGCATAAATTGCGAAAGTACCCTTCCCAATAAGACTTAGTACCTCCAATTGTCGTACAGGCTGCAAGTACAATAGGATCTAAATCACTTAATCCCCGGAGCTTACTCTCAGCAAAAGCTTCTGCAATCTCAGCTATGGCTTCCTGTTTGTCCTTCGCTGCCTTTCGATTCACTGCCCAGACCGCAAAGGTCATCCCTAAGCCCGTCCATTCTTTCCAGAGCTCTGCTAAATCCGTTACGATATAACCTTGATCCTGCCAAGAGGCTTTAATCGCATGATCACCAATGAGTAAACAGGCATCTGCTTGATGCATCATGGCATCCAAATCAGGATTAGCACTAATATATTCTGGTTTATTGCCAAAAGCTTTTTCCATTAAAATTTTCAGCAAGTTAACCGATGTTGCAGAAGTGTTCGTAACAGCAATCGTACCTGAACCTATCTGTGCAAGAGGCACCCGAGAAAAAAGAAATATTGACCTCACCGGACCGTCCGCACTTACCGATAAATCAGGTAACAGCAATAACTTCTCACTGGCTTCAGCATAAGCAAAAGAGGATAACGCACCTACATGAATCGTTCCGCGACTCATCCCCTGATTAAGAATGGCAGGTACTTCACTCACCATCTCTGCAGGATATTTCAATGCAGAGGGATGAAAATTGTGAAATACCGGCCATGAGTTGGTATAGCTGATTTTGCCGATGATGGTGTGGCTGTTATTCTCCATTCTTTCAATCCCCCCATCTGCGAAATAATTGATGTTCAATATTAAAGCTGTCAAGCACTTTACCCACCATGAAATTAATCAGATCATCCATACTTTGCGGTCCAAAGTAAAAAGCCGGCATTGCCGGAATGATCCGAACCCCCAGACGGGACAGCTTCAACATATTCTCTAGATGAATAGCATGCAGAGGTGTCTCACGAGGTACAAGGACCAGCGGACGTCCTTCCTTAAGCATAACATCAGCAGCACGAGTCATCAGATTATCTGAAGTCCCATTAGCAACTGCTGACAATGTTCCCATGGAACAAGGCATTATAATCATCCCTTCTACACGAAAGGAACCACTTGCGATCGTTGCGCCGATATCAGCGACAGGATGATAAAGTAGAGAACCGGGATAGCCCTTGAACTTTTCGTTCAAAAAGCCTTCCCGGTCTGATGCGATATAACCTAGTTCTTCTTTAAATACGCGCCAGCCCGCATTGCTTACTACCAAATGCACGGAGTAGCCTAGCGATAACAACGTTTCGATCAGACGAATACCATAAATAGCACCGCTTGCCCCTGTAATTCCTACCACGAAGTTTTTCGGTTTAGTAAGCGTCATTTTTTGAAATGCACCACCAAGTCAATCAAAGTGAAAGAGAACACCACGATGCTCAGCACGCCGTTCATAGTGAAAAAAGCGGTTTGCAAACGACTAAGATCACTAGGGGATACAATATAATGCTCATAAAAAAGAATAATATAAGCAAGAATCATACCTGCCACATACCACCAGCTTAAATCCGTCAAAAACAACAGCGATACGAATCCAATCGCCGTGAGAATGTGAAATACGCGAGCAATAACGAGCGCACCTTGAACCCCAAACCGCACTGGAATGGAGTTTAAGCCCTCTTTAATATCAAACTCAACATCCTGACAAGAGTATATAACATCAAAACCAGCAGTCCAAAATACAATTGTGAAGTAAAATACCATTGAAGTCCAATTCACACTTCCGGTCACTGCTACCCATCCGCCCAGAGGTGCAAGCGCAATGGTGAGGCCGAGGATAAGATGGCATGCCCATGTAAAGCGCTTAGTGAATGAATAAATGACAAGAAAGAATACAGCGATAGGTAAAAGCTTAGCTGACAAAGGGTTCAACTTAAAGGCTGCCCAAAAGAGTAAGAAAAACGAAATGCCGATAAAAATGACAACTTCACCGATCTTGAGTAGCCCTGCAGGAATCGCTCTTCCGGCTGTCCGCGGATTCTTGGCATCACTAATTCGGTCAATCAATCGATTCAACCCCATAGCTGCACTACGTGCTCCAAACATGGCGATTATAATCCAGCCTATTTGGCTCCAGGACGGGAGACTATCATTCATGACAACAGATCCCAGTAAAGCCCCCATAAAGGCAAATGGTAAAGCAAATACCGTATGTTCAAACTTAATCATTTGCAAAAAGATACCGATTTTCTTAAACATTTCCGTTCTCCTTGAGCCCAATATGTAATGCCGCGATGCCTCCGGTCAAGGGGAAGGATTCCACTTTTTGAAGTCCGGTTTCACGGAAAATAGTGGCTAGCTGCTCCCGGTCAGGGAACAATGCCAGTGACTCTGGCAGCCATTTGTATTGCTCGTACCTTTTCGCGAATAGCTTACCAAGCAGTGGGAGTACACGCTGGAAATAGAAGAAATATACGCCTTTAAACGGCTGTTTCATCGGCTTCGATAGCTCCAAACACACAACCATTCCACCAGGTTTTACTACCCGCTTCATTTCGTTAAGCACTTGAACAGGATCTGGCACATTGCGTAGACCGAATCCAATCGTTGCATAATCAAATGCATTATCTTCAAAAGGTAACTCCATAGCATTGCCTTGCACCAGCGAAATACGGTTCTGAAGCTTGCGCTCTTCAACCTTACGGCGTCCGACTTCAAGCATGCCGGCACTAAAATCCAGTCCGATTACATTGCCAGTCTGCGAGGCTTCCGCCAAAGCGATGCTCCAATCACAGGTTCCGCAACATAGGTCAACGGCGGAATCCCCACGCTTCATCCCCATCTTCTTCATCGTGAATTTACGCCAAGCCTTGTGGCGGCGAAAGCTTAGGATGTCATTCATTAAATCGTATTTTCCAGCAATACTCTCAAACACGGAATGCACAAACTGCTCTTTTGGTTTGCTGTTGTCACCCACAGCAGTTGTCGTCTTTTCCATAGTCATCCATTAACCCTCCACGGCTGCTTGTCCTGTGACCTTCATCTGCAGAAGAAAACGATCCAGCGCGATCTCTAGCTCTCTAAGCAAACTCTCGTCTTTAACACTTTGCAATAGTCCCTGAATAGACTGAAGCGATTGATGCAGCTTGTCTGTCAGTTGAGAATCACATTTATATTTCATTTTCAGCTTCTTCCATTCCTTCTGATCAAGGTTCCGGTCTTGAAGCTGCTTGCATTCTTCCTCCGTTGCAGTCTCCATCATCTTCCAATAGCAATAGCCATTCCCTGCATTTGCAGGATCATCACTACGGGAAAGCTCGAGAGCAACGGTCTCGCATTGACTGAATTCTGCCAGCAGTTTCTCCCACAGCTCCACTACAGAGTTCTCAATCAAAGGCGTAAAAGAAAGGAACAGCCGCATATTCAGCTGTACCATATGCCGCAAGTATTGTTCAGCCGAAAGGCGTATGCCTCTCATTTTCACATAGAGATTCGCTTTCAAGACATTGAAATCTGCAATTGCCTTACTCAAGATTCCAATCATCTCGATCTGATCACTCTTTGCAAGCAAATGGTAAAACCAGCTACTGAAGTAATCACCAGCTAGCACCTTCAATTGACGGGAACGCATAGGATCTCCCCCCCGTCTATCATTTGAACGGTCAATTACCTCATGAGTGTCCAGTCCCAGTTGAACAAGCGCTGTCACAAGCGTGTACAACTCTCCGGCACTACCTTTTGCAGAAGAAGCGTGATTCAGAAAAATATATAACAAATGACCCCGGCCATCAGAAAACGGCGGCAATTCCGTATGCTTCTGAATCATGTCGTAGTCTGTGTAGGGTTTAGCCAGTTGCGGTATGCAGTACGGTTTCATTTCAGCCTCCGAAGCCATTGACATAATAATAATTCGTTTGTTCACAATCTTGTCTATTATATCACATGTTTTTTTGTCACGCACTGTGATACGTCTGAGTTTCTTTTAATCCATTCATGGATAAATGAACTGTTTCTTCCAGAGCTCGGTTTCACTAATGCGGAAGCCCGTTTTGAGACGATCCGATATAGGAAGATTCCCCCTAGACTGGAGTTCATCTTGCAGCGCATAAGACCACTCCGAACGTCTGATATCTCCAGCTAACAACAGTCGTCGGCTACCAAGCCATTTATCCTCTACGACAATGCGAAGTAAAAGCTGATTCACATTCGAAGTTTCTTGAATAGCAAAGGAAATGGCCTGAGCCATATTTTGATAGAGTTCCTCAGGTTCATGATCGTTCCCGCTCACTTTTAGATCCAGTGACAGAACATGATCTTCCCAGCCTACGCTATCTATGGATAAGGTCAACGGAAGAGCGCCCATAATATCAACAAGATTGTCATTGCCCAGCACTGTGTTATGGCTGCCAGTAAAAGTCTCCACTGTTCCATTTCTCTGCTGTACGGATGAGTCTAAGTCTGCCAGTTTCGGCAAAATAATAGCAGAGGTCGCAGTCAAGAGTAATACAGCACCGACCAACCAGGCTTTGTTCATGGACACGCCCCCTTATCCATAGTACCCACTTTTATGCGGATATGATCATTCACCCTTACTATATTTTGAAAAAAAGCAGGCTATGCCTGCTTTTCAGCTTTCACTTTCCAATTGTCCATGTTTCGTTAAAATTTCAGCTTTACCGCGGATTTTCATAGCTGAGGTATGATCGGTAAATTGGGCAATCAACACCTCACCCTTGTCTAGCTTCTCTGTATGATGAAAGCGTGTATCCGTACCTCTAGTTAGACCAATCACTTGAACGCCGTTCTCTTTAGCCTTAACCACAATATAGTCGCTGCCTGTCGGAAGCGGATTTTCATTCGTCTTTTTATCCGTCATTGCTGATCCTCCTCTAACCCTAATGTACAGCCCATGATATCCGAAAAAACAAATGCCGCCTTGGAGGGCGGCATAGTTGTTACTTAAAAAGACTATGGGATTGATATGTAGAAATCTTTATTTGATTCCGTCTTTCAGCGCCTTACCAGGTTTGAAAGCTGGCACCTTGCTTGCAGGAATTTCGATTTCTTCACCAGTTTGTGGGTTACGGCCTTTACGTGCGGAACGTTCGCGCACTTCAAAGTTTCCGAATCCAACCAGTTGTACTTTGTCACCGCTTTGCAGTGCTTCTGTAATTGCTTCGAAAACCGCATCTACAGCTTTAGTAGCATCCTTCTTGGGAAGTTCAGTTGCTTCTGTAACTACATTGATCAAATCAGATTTATTCATGTTTTCTCACCTCCCTGAGTAAATTTCCGGTATCATACACTGTTTCCGTTTCAACGTAAAATATACGTGATAATCCCGTTTATTACTGATCACTGGCGCCCATAGACCTTGAAGCGCAACAAACTTATAGTAATACAGCCCATCCATAAATTCAAGCAGTAAGACAAAAAAGGAGTAGAAATTATCATCTATGCTTGCGTAATTATCTAATTTCTATCTAATTTTATAGACCTATAAGACCAGGATAATTCTGCTTTTCCGCATAAAAATTGAGTCAGATTCACCGTTATTATAGGAACTAGGAATCAAGTTTCGTTATTTTTACACATAAAAAGAGTGGGATCTCTCCCACTCTTCCAATCCGCTTAAATTCAGGTTAGAGAATAATTGCAATAAGTCCGCCTGAGCCCTCATTGATGATCCGACCAAGCGTTTCTTGCAATTTGTAGCGCGCATTATCCGGCATCATTGCAATTTTGCCTTGAATACCTTCCCTTACAATGGAATGCAAGGAGCGCCCAAAAATATCGGATTCCCAAATCTTGATCGGGTCGTTCTCGAAATCCTGCATCAGATAACGAACCAACTCTTCGCTCTGCTTCTCTGTTCCAATGATTGGTGAGAACTCAGATTCAACATCAACACGAATCATATGAATAGATGGTGCAGTAGCCTTTAACCGAACCCCAAAGCGAGAGCCTTGACGAATCAGCTCAGGTTCATCAAGAGCCATTTCAGCTAACGAAGGAGCAGCGATACCATATCCGGTAGTTTTGACCATTTCTAAAGCTTCCGAGAAGCGGTCGTACTCCCTTTTTGCATGAGAGAATTCCTGCATCAGCTGGAGTAAGTGATCCTTGCCGCGGATTTCAACCCCCACTACCTCCATCAGAACTTGGTCGTACAGCTCTTCTGGGGCATACAGGTCGATCTCTGCTACACCCTGACCCATGTTCATACCACTTAGGCCAGCTTTATCGATAAAATCATACTCAGTGAACTGAGATACTAGGCGGTCAACATCCCGCAAACGGCGAATATCTTTTACCGTATCGCGAACGGAGTTCTCATAGCTACTACGCAGCCAGTGATTCTCTCCAAGCACCATAACCCAGCTTGGCAAGTTTACGTTCACTTCATGTACTGGGAATTCGTACAACACCTCACGAAGTACACCGGTTACATCCTCTTCAGTCATGTTTGCCGCGCTAAGCGTCATAACAGGGATATCGTATTTGATGGCTAGCTCGCTGCGGAGCTGCTGCGCTTCCTCACTGCGTGGCCGAGTGGAGTTTATGACCAGTACAAATGGCTTACCCACTTCCTTCAGCTCTGCAATGACACGCTCTTCAGAGTCCACGTACGAGTTCCGCGGAATTTCTGCAATCGTACCATCTGTTGTTACTACAACACCAAGCGTTGAATGCTCCTGGATGACCTTACGTGTTCCGATCTCTGCCGCTTCCTGAAAAGGAATTGGCTCCTCAAACCAAGGAGTAGAGATCATTCGTGGTCCATTCTCATCCTCATAGCCCTTAGCGCCTTCTACAGCGTAGCCCACACAGTCTACCAGTCGAACGTTAACCTCAAGCCCTTCCGCAACCTTGATTTGGACTGCGTTGTTAGGCACGAACTTAGGTTCAGTGGTCATAATTGTTTTGCCTGCTGCGCTTTGCGGAAGCTCATCCACAGCTCTTACCCGATCTGCCTCATTCGTGATGTTCGGCAGGACGATTGTTTCCATGAAGCGCTTGATAAATGTCGATTTCCCCGTGCGAACCGCGCCGACGACGCCAAGATAAATGTCTCCGCCGGTACGCTCGGCAATGTCCTTGAAAATATCCACTTTTTCCAAAAGAGATCCCCTCCTCATATTACTCCGAAGAAAAAATGCCTGAAGAGCATCGACTTCGCGTTCCGCCGGTAATCTGACCCTTGCAGGACATCAACCGGACTTATCGTATGCCCGCCCGAAGCCTAGCTGCTTTCGACCGGGACGTACTTGCCCCGCGCTAAACTCCGAATGCTCGGACATGCATTTGGACTAGTATCATCATATGTATCCGGAACGAATTTATGACCCATAATCGCGCATTTTGCAATGTAATTTCTAAAAAAATTAGTTGTGCGCGCCGCAAGGCGTCTGACGCCCGGAAGCTTTCTCATCCATCATATGAGATAGGATTCATTGATAGAACAGCTATTTTAAGCAAGCGAAAACACCTTCGATGTCCCGAAAGGACGCTAAGCGTTTATGGGAGAATTATAAGGATAATGTATACGTGAAACTTATACTTTTTATATAAAAAAAGAACTTCCCCCTCGGCCAGAAACCGATGTTTGGGGAAGCTCTTCTTCTAAATGGCAGTATTTTATGTACACTTAACTAGGAGGCTGCGGAATCGGCTGATTGTTAATCCATAAATACGGCAAAGACTTCACGGGCACGTAATAGGATGCCTCCTCCAGATCTAGTCGCAAATCTTTTTTCTCGTCATGTTCTCCACCATTCTTATCGATAGCAGCCATTATATCAAAAACATAATCTACGTAGACCGTACCAGTCTTATCCATGATGAAATCAAGAACCTGGCCGGAATAGACACTAGTTAATGATATGGAGCTCGTTCCTGCCTTCTTATGATCAATGGTGTACAGTCCAGGATAAAGCTCATCAAGCATAGGTAGAGAGCCGTCATGAGCTGATTTATAACGATTAATCTGTCGCTGCACATCATTAACCTTTTGAACGGTAACAAGGTCCATTACCTTAACTACTGGATCAATTTCCTCATTTAAAATTAGAAAATAAGCACTTCCTCCCTGTTCAAAAGCCGTTGCAGGAATATCATCCAAATATCCCTTATTGTTAAGCTTGCCCAGGTCTATACGGAACTTCTCATATCTTGGAGTAGTTTCATCCGCATTAAGAATCGGAAGCACACCTTCCTCCTGCTGATAATCATCTACGGCTGCTTGTATCCGCTTAACACTTTCTCGATAATTAACACTAGCTCGTTTCTCTTCTCCTGGATACAGACAACCCGAAAGAGTAAGAGTAATCGACATCACTACTAGACAAAGTCTTGCTCCTGCCTTTAGTTTCTTCTTTCTTCGTATAAACTCCAACCGAGTCCCTCCCACGGTGAAAATCTGACACTACCACAGCTCATCTTCTTCCCCACGCCGCGCTGCTTCAAGCTTACGGCGCACAGCAGCCTTAAGTGGATCTTCTGGTACCTGAACGGTCACATCGCCCCATACGGCAGCCTGACAGGCCAGACGCATTCCTTCTTCTAACGCAGTTCCAAGCTTACGCCGTTCAACATCTCCAGGTGGTCTAACCGCTGAGGCCTCTTCATCTGCAATATTAACTTTGCACATCAGGCAGCCTGCTTTGCCTCCACAGCGAGTGGTTATCGTTACTCCGGCTTTACGAGCTGCCTCCAGTACGGAGATACCGCGATTCACGACAGCTTTACGACCTTCAGGTTGAAATACGACGGTGACGCCATTTTGCGGTTTCATGATGTTACTTCCTTCCTTATCGCTATGTAACTGCTTACATAATCGAAACAACTCCGCCCAAGAGGCCAACTAACATGATGACAAACGCTAGGATAGATAGCAGTGCTTTAAGCAGCCCCTTTGTTTTGCTCCGAGCAAACGTTATTAGAAACACAGACAGTCCCATAATCAGCATTGCAATCAGGGACAACCACATTTTTGTCATCGGATCCAAGGTCAAAGCCCCCATTCGCCTGTAATATATTAGGGACTATTATATCATGACCTTATCCTATTCTGTAAAAAAACATCATTTTTTATATATTATTATTTAGATAATTTTGTTTGTGATAGTTTTCCAATCAATACAAAAAAAGAGCAAAAGATAACAGAATCTGTATGGATTCCGAATCTTTTGCTCACCCAACCTAAAGCTATTTTTTAAGCATCATTTTCATTAAAGACTCCATTGTGCCGGTACCTGCGCCGCCTTTTTTGACGGCATTGATAATTTCCTGCACAGTAGCTTCACTGACCGGCACTTTAGCCATCGATGACACCTGCTTAATTAACTGGCGGAGCTGGGCTTCATTCTGCGTAGTTCCTGGTTTGACCGTACTGGCTAGCTTTTTGACGGCACTTTCCGTAATGTTCTTGCCCGCCTTTTTATTAATGGCGTTCAATGCATCCTTGGAAAAATCTCTGCTCACTTTTCATCCCTCCTCCGTCAATCCCCAATACAACATATGAGAATTCGCGGAAAAAGGTGAACAGGATCAGGAATGCCACTGCTCCCAAGTTTCCTGAGATATCGCCTCAAGCTCAGGTTTACGATCACGGCCCATCAGAGCTTCTACAGCACTACGTGGACTTCTGCCTTTAAAAAGCACATGATAAATTTGATCTGTAATGGGCATTTGGACACCTAGCTTGATGGAAATGGCATAAGCAGCCTCTGTGGTACGAATACCTTCGACTACCATCCCCATTGACTCCAGTACCTCATCCAATGGTTTCCCTTGCCCGAGCATAAAGCCTGCACGCCAGTTACGGCTGTGCTGGCTGGTAGCAGTCACTACAAGATCCCCGATACCTGCAAGCCCTGCAAAGGTCAAAGGATTCGCTCCAAGCTCAACGCCCACCCGAGAAATCTCGGCCAGTCCACGTGTCAGAAGCGCCGCCTTAGCGTTATCCCCAAATCCAAGACCATCGGATAGACCTGCACCGAGTGCAATAATATTCTTTAGTGCACCAGCAAGCTCTACCCCTACCTGATCGCGGTTCGTATATACACGAAAATCATTGTTAATGAACAATTCCTGTGCTTCTGCGGTACGCTTATCATCAGGTGAAGCCACAACAACCGTAGTAGGACATAGGCGCACTACTTCCTCTGCATGACTCGGTCCGGAGAGAACGACAATCTGCCCTTCGTTACAGCCGAGCTCCTCAGCAATAACGATGGACATCCGTTTCTTGCTTTCAGTCTCAAAGCCCTTCGTAGCATGAACGCATAGCATATCATCCTTCCAGAACGGCTTCAGACTGCGAGCAACCTGCCGCATACCTGAAGATGGGGCCACAATAACAACCGCTTTAGAACCGGAAACTGCGGTCTCCATATCAGTGGTTGCAATGATGTTTGCGGGCAGGGAAATCCCCGGTAAATACTTATTATTCATATGAGAGCCATTGATCTCGGCAGCTTGATCAGAGTTACGTGTCCACAGATAAACTTCCGAGTGATTAGCAGCCAGCACACTTGCCAGCGCAGTTCCCCAGCTCCCCGCTACTAGTACGGTTACTTTATCAGACAACACGATTCCCTCCTTTTACTTTTGAGCCTATCTTATTCTCCCGGCCCTCCACAATCTTAACAATATTCGTCCGGTGCCGCCAGAAGGCAAAAACCGCGATAATAATACTGGTCCAGAGCACTGGCTGAGTAAATCCTGTCAGCAATAGAAAGACCGGTGTCAGCGCGACAAAAATTAACGAGCCAAGTGATACGTAACGAGTGATAAAGATAGATCCTATGGCGATGACACCGGCGAGCAGCGCTGGCCATAAACACAATGTAGCCATAACGCCAATCGTAGTAGCGATGCCCTTCCCCCCACGGAAACGAAAGTAAAGCGGCCAGTTATGTCCAACAATGGCAGCGATTCCGCAAAGAGCAGCAACCCAGGTTCCCCAGCCACCTACCCAAGTTCCTAACCAAACAGCGGCAACACCCTTTAGCACATCCAGCACTAGCACAGATATCGCAGGACCTTTCCCCAATACACGTAGTGTATTGGTAGCCCCCGCATTGCCGCTTCCATATTGTCGGATATCAATTCCCTTTAGCAGCTTGGCAAACAGCACACTAAAGCTGACAGAACCAAGCAAATAGCTTACAACGATAACCAGAAGTTCAAGCGCCACACTTCTTCTCCCCTAACCTTCGTTTTCGGATTTGCGCCGTGTAAAGAGACGGATTGGCGTTCCCTCGAAATTAAACGCCGCACGGATTTTATTCTCCAAGTAACGTTCATAGGAGAAGTGCATCAGCGATGGGTCATTTACGAACACCACGATCGTCGGTGGCTTCACCGCAACCTGCGTTACGTAGTTAATACGCAAGCGACGGCCTTTGTCAGTTGGAGGAGGATTAATCGCAATGGCATCCGATACAACATCGTTCACCAGATGCGTAGTAATGCGCAGTGCGTGCTGTTGTGATACATGCTGCACCACAGGTAGCAGTTTTTGCAGTCGTTGTTTAGTCAAAGCCGACAAGAAGACAACCGGTGCGTAACTCATAAACAAGAAATGGTCACGAATCTTAGTCTCGAAGTTTTGCATAGTCTTGTCGTCTTTCTCAATAGCATCCCATTTGTTCACAACAAAAATTGATGCCTTACCTGCTTCATGTGCATAACCAGCAATATGCTTGTCCTGATCGATGATACCCTCTTCACCGTTAATAACAACGAGGACCACATCAGCCCGTTCAATCGCACGCATAGCACGCATAACACTGTATTTCTCAATGTTCTCATATACTTTACCTTTTTTGCGCATACCCGCAGTATCGATAAGTACATAACGTTGTCCATCACGTTCAAATGGTGTATCAATAGCATCTCGAGTAGTGCCTGCAATATCACTAACGATAACGCGTTCTTCACCCAGAATCGCATTAACTAGAGATGATTTACCTACATTCGGACGGCCAATCAATGCAACACGAATGACATCATCATCGTATTCATCATCTATTTTCTCTGGCAGACGTTCTACTACAGCGTCCAACAAATCACCGAGTCCTGTACCATGACTACCGGAAATCCCGATCGGATCTCCAAAGCCTAGGCTATAGAACTCATAAATATCATCTGCACGCTTCATATTGTCCACTTTATTGATGGCAAGAACGATTGGTTTACCTGAACGGAACAGAATCTGAGCTACCTCTTCATCTGAATTCGTCACACCGCTCTTCGCCTCACACATAAATACAATAACATCCGCTTCTTCAATCGCCAGCTCCGCTTGTACGCGGATTGATTTTAGAATCGTGTCATCTCCATCAATTTCAATACCACCGGTATCAATCACACTGAACGACTTACCGTTCCAATCTGAAATACCATAAATCCGGTCACGTGTAATCCCCGGTTTATCTTCTACAATGGCCATTCTATCGCCAATCAGCCGATTAAAAATCGTCGATTTCCCGACGTTAGGCCTCCCAACGATTGCCACAACGGGTCTTGCCATATTCATTCCTCCTGTCATCCTTACGATACTCATCATAGCAAAAAACATTAAAATTGGCTAACACTCATGTTAGCTTTAATAAATCTTTCTGTTACCGGAAAAAGAGAATCGGCGAACCCCCGTATCGAGGGCTCGCCGATTACTTTACCCGTATATTCAAAAAGCAGGATTAGTTATTACCTTTGAATTTGTCCAACTTGTCACCAAAACGTTCAGCAAGCGTAAAGCTAAGGCCTTCGTTGCTTAGAGAAACGTTAGGGTTGTTCAATACTTCTTTAGGAGCTCTGTCTCTGCTGTTGCTGCGTTCAGGTCTAGCAGTAGGTGCTGGAGCTTCTTCTGTTTCTTTGATGCTTAGGCTAACACGTTTCTCGGATGGGTTGAAGTCGAGTACTTTCACTTGAACTTCTTGTCCTTCTTTCAATACTTCGTGTGGAGTAGCAATGTGTTTGTGGGAGATTTGCGAAATGTGCACAAGACCTTCCACCCCTGGAAGCAATTCAACGAATGCTCCGAAGTTCACAAGACGTTTTACAACGCCTGTTACAACATCACCGATGTTAATTTCGCCAGCAGCAGAGTCCCAAGGACCTGGAGCAGCAGCTTTGATACTCAAGCTGATTTTTCCTTTTTCAGGATCAACCTTAAGTACTTTAACACGTACTTTATCACCTTCGGAAACTACATCAGAAGGTTTCTCTACGTGATTCCAAGCGATTTCGGATACGTGTACAAGACCATCAACTCCACCAACATCAACAAATGCGCCGAATTGAGTTAGACGTTGTACAGTACCTTCAATGATTTGACCTTCAGACAGTTCAGCCATAATTTTGAGCTTGTTGGCTTCGAACTCTTCTTCAAGGACTTCTTTAGCGGACAGGATTACTTTGCTGTTCTCACGGTCAAGTTCTTTCACTTTAACGCGCAGGGTACGGCCTTTGTAATCACTGAAATCTTCAACGAAGTGACGCTCAACCATAGAAGCAGGGATAAATCCACGTGCTCCAACATCAGCAACTAGACCGCCTTTAACAACGTCAGCTACAGTAACTTCGAAAGCTTCTTGGGAAGCAAAGTATTTCTCAAGATCTTCCCATGATTTTTCGCTATCAACAGCACGTTTGGAAAGAACAAGGCTTTCTTTGTTGTCGTTGATGCTAACAACTTTACATTCTACTTCCTGTCCAACTTCTACTGCTGCTGCAGCGTTGTCCAGTTGTACTGCGGACAATTCGCGAATCGGAATCACGCCGTCGTATTTATATCCAATGCTTACATAAGCTTGGTTATCTTCGATTTTGACGATTGTTCCTTTCACGGTATCGCCTTTTTTCAAAGAAATGATTTCCAAGTCAGCTTGGTTAGTCACTTCTTCTTCGTTAACGGCAGCAACTTCTTCTACAGCTCCGTTATTTTCTGTCACAGCGGATTCCACCGCTTCTACGGTTTCATTACTCTCCGTAGTTTCCTGATTTTTAATTTCTTCAGACATGTGATTAGCCTCCTCGATTCAAAACCCCATTTATTTAAACCTGCGTATAGCAGAGTTCAAAACAAGCACTGCTTGGCATTACAAATTACACTTGAAGATAGTATGTTCCAAAAAATAGCGACTATGCCGTTATTTAATCGTAGTACTGGACGAAATTTATTATTTCGTTTATCCCTTAACTAACAGTTGGTATACCCGACTTCTTCATCTCGTTGATGCGTTCCATAATGACATCGGTAACAGCCTCGAGAGATTCACTTCCTGCACCGGCAAATTGACTGAGATCTATAGGAGCCCCATAGACAACAACCATCCGTCGAAAGGGTTTGTACTCACCGACAATAGCAGCTGGAACAACTGCAGCACCGCTTCGAAGTGCGAAGCTTGCAGCCCCTTTCTTGGCAACTCCGGCGTCAGAGTTACGCGTACCCTCCGGGAAGATACCCATGACATTACCACTACGAAGTGTGTTAAGGGCCGTTTTAATGGATTCTTTGCTTACGCCACCACGTTTGACTGGAAAAGCACCCAATTTGTTAATGAGCCAGCCAAGCACAGGAACCTCAAACAGTTCTGCCTTAGCCATATACTTTACCTGACGGTCTAGCTTAATCCCAATAGTCATCGGATCTAGCAAACTAATATGGTTGGCACAGAGCAGCACCCCGCCCTCCTTTGGCACATTCTCTTCCCCCACAATCTTAAGCGGGAAAACAATTGCGTAAATCAAGCGAAGCAATCCTCGGCAAAATACATAAATCATAAATGATTTCTCTCCCCGTCAACATGAGATCTGCAATGGGATACAATGGCCTCAACGACTTGATTGATATCCATATAGGTCGTGTCCAGAAGAATTGCATCTTCCGCACGGCGCAGCGGTGAAATCTCCCGTCCTTCATCCAGACGATCTCGCTGTGCAATATCATGTTCAAGCTGCTGAAGTGTCACCGATTCCGCGTCTCTCAATTCCTTATAACGACGGAGAGCTCTTTCTTCCACACTTGCCGTCATAAAAATCTTTACTTCGGCATCGGGCAGCACGGTTGTACCGATATCGCGGCCATCCATTACAACGCCTTTGCGAAGCGCCATCTGACGCTGCAAATGACTGAGTCTGGACCTTACACCTTCGATCTTCGAATACTGCGACACAAGGCCGCTAACCTGAAGACTCCGAATATGCGGCGTTACGTCTTCCCCATTAATCAGCACCTTTTGGATGTCTTTTTCCGGTATAAGCTCAATAACCATGTCGCGAACCTTCTGGTTCACTTGATTCTGATCTTCCGGCTCTATGCCTTCACGGATCATATACCAGGTGATTGCCCGGTACATTGCGCCTGTGTCGACATAAATATAAGACAGCTTCTGGGCTACCAATCGGGCTACAGTACTCTTGCCTGCCCCGGCAGGTCCGTCGATGGCGACGTTAATTCTGTCGTAAGTATGTGTACCCTGCCTATCCAACGGGGCATTCCTCCTCAAACACTCTTTCATAAGAAAAGCATCTAGCGATGTCAAGTTCGTTCCTGCAATATCAAGAAGCACATACAATTGGATATGCTTGATGATATTATCAAGAAAAAAGCAGGCATTGCCTGCGACTTATAAAATTATACCACAGTTTATACGTCAGTGCAAAATCAGAACGCTTAATAGAGCTTAGAAAAATGCCTATCGGTTGCGGAAATCAAACTGACGTTCAAAGCAATAACGTATTATTTTCTGACGCTCATTATCCGTAATGGCCACAAATTTCACCATGGCCAATTGACGCCCATTTTCAAGCTTTTTAATTCGAACCACTTCACCCTCAAAATCCACATGCTCAATACTACCGTTTCTATACGGCACTAGAACCCAGCAGGATAATTTCGCCCCCACATCGAGCTTCACCTGGTTATCCACCAAGAAAGAGGTTCCTCCGCCACCAATATCATCTGTACGTACAAGGAATCTTTTACCAAGGTTATCCTTCACAGCTAATTCAAGATCTGCATTCACTCGAAAAAAGCTCCGTCTCTGAATTTTGAAAATTGAATCCGCCTCTGGTTTTTGGATCCGTACCATACGAATTACATCTTCTTTAAACCCGAGAACATGAGTATTAAAGTAATTCTTAATGCCGCCCTCAGTTATAAAGTAAACCGAAAGCTCGTCCCCCATAAAAAGTCGTTTTAGACGACCGTTACTCTCCTGCATAGGAATTTCAATCAGAAACGCGTCGTCTTCTGTCTCTGCAATTCTCGATCTATATTCAACTTCTGCTTCAGCAGCGTCACTGGAAGCAACCTGTATGTATAGATATTCATTAATTTTAGGATACAAAGATGTCACCGCCAAATCAGTATAGTTAACAATGATTATAGCATGGGAATATCACCCAATGAGATAAATATTATTTGAATTTAAAAATAAAAAAGAGCTCATCCATATTATGGATAAGCCCTGTTCTTTCACTTTTGTTCAACTCCCGAAGAAGCTCTGATTTCTTCCACAGACTCTTCAATGCCATCATCCGCATTAAGATAAATACGATACTGAGTACCATTTACCTCTCCGCCAAATTCGTAAGTCAAGACTTCTACGGAGTCCTCATTTTTAATCCAAGCCATGCGATGATAGTTCTCCTTGAAATCCGAATTCAGGAATTTCTTTGCTTCCGCAAGGGAGAGCTTAGGCTTTGGAATCTTACGATTGTCCTTATGTTCATTGACATATTCGCTAGCCTCAAATCCAACCGTTGTCCCAGTATCAAGTCCTATGCGAATCGTCATTTTCTCAGGATAAATCAACACATCGTTCTGGCTGGTTACAAAGGTTAAATTCCCAATATTATCATAACGGTCAGCGTTCACCGCAGTCATATGAGGATATCCCTTTTTCTTAAGAAACTGCTCTGCCTTGGTAACCGCCTCTTCTAAAGATACCTTAGCTGGACCAATCTCACGGTTATCATAATAAGAGATCAGCAAACCACCATTTTTGGTGAAATCCATACTGATAATCTGCTTATTATTCGAACCGCTGACAGTAGCCGTATAGGAAGGCCAATCCGTATTTTTGCCGTTTTCTTTCACATCTACCTTAGCATTGGAGCCTGCATTTGCAAACTTAATGGCTTTACGTTTGATATCTTCAACTGAAACAGGGGTGCCCCCCAGCATTTTTACAGAACGTTTATCGTAAATGCTTGCAACTGAAGGACCCCAATCCAGTTCAGGGTAACCTTCGACACGTTTATCCACCGACTTGAAGCCGTCAATAATCGAATTATCCTCTGCCTTTTTCTCTGTAGCCAGTGCGGTTTCGACATCCATCCAGCGCAGGCGGCTACCGATCACTTTATTCTGAACATCTTGCAAATCTTTAGAGATTTCTCCAGAACTCTTATACAATGCTTTTAAATTGCTCAATTCACCATCTGTCAAAGGCTTCTTAGTGAAATCACGAATCCCGGCTTTATAAGAAAAGTTAGAGATTTTGGACAGAAACTCCTCCGTTTTGCTAAATGGCAGTAATGTGAGCGGCAACTGATTAATTTCATTTTGCGCTTCACTGGTCATCCGCCACACATTAACAAGTCCTTTGCGGTGCATCCCGTTAGAAGCGGAGTTAACAGCTAGTGTGTTCCCGAGCTCTCCATGAAGACGTTCCACATGGTAAGACAAATCATGAAAGGCACGCTGATATTGGTTCTCCGCCTTAATTAGAATCGCATTCTTCTCCTGATTCTCCTGATAACCCCACACGAGCGCTCCAATTAACAGCAGCGCAGTCAGGGGGAACATTACAGCACTTAATCTTTTGTACATAGGGCTACAAGACTCCTTTCGATAGCTTATTGGCGTTAGTTTGACAATAAACTGGGAGTCTTATGCACCCGTCTGTAACACAATGTGACTAAAGTGTATGAACAAAGCTAATTCCTTCAAAATTTCATATCATAGCACTTAAGCTCTCTCTTCAATCTCAAAGCCACTGCTATTACTGCAAAGGCATTGCTTAAAGCCGGTCTGAATAACACCCTGCTCTTTTATCCCTCTTAATATGTAGGTCTCACCGCATTGTTTGCAAAGTATACGGACTTTTATACGCAAAAAAAGACACCTCTCTCCTCTCTGGAATTCCCCGCTAAGGAACAATCCTTTGAATATAAGTGTGTCCATCTCGATTATAGGTTAACCTCTTCTTCTCGTTTCAGAAAGCGGAAAGGGGATCGGCTATTAGCCCTATCCACTTTCCCCATTCCTCCGTACCATAGAATAGCCATCAGAGGAACAATAAACCATATCCAGTAGTTAGCTGTCGTACTCAAAATAAAGTCATAAATCCCATGCCACAGCCATGGCAACAAGATAGAGATTAACAGAATCCCTTTTGTTTTAGCTCCTTTTGAGAACTTGGCTCTCCCTAAATGATAGCCCATGATTACACCAAACATAGCGTGTCCAGAAACCGGAAGCAGCGCTCTCAGGAACATGGAACCGATTGATGCATTGCTATACCAAGCATACATTATATTTTCTATTGTTGCGAAGCCGAGCGAAATCGCTACGGCGTATAGTATCCCATCATATGGCTCGTCAAATTCGGTGTGATTGTAAATCATATGGTAAAGCACAAACCATTTTAGACATTCTTCCACGCCAGCGGATATGAGAAACGACTCCACATAAGGACCGCCATTCAGCCCCAGCATTAGTCCTCTCTGAATGATCATAACAGGGAATACAATCAGAAGGCCTAGCAGGAACACCTTAATAACGATATGAAGCGGTTCTTGATCATACTTATCTTTCAAATAAAAAAAGGTCAGCAGAGCAAGTCCCGGCGCTACTGCCGACGAAATAACCGATAACACGAGCACCGAATAACCTCCCTATATCCCTAGCGCCTTATTCTGCTGATTACAGCAAGGCAGATAACAGCTTTAATTCAAGAATGACCGCCACACCATCAAGAACAAGACTAGGGCTAATCAGCCAAGCATAAACGCCTTTGGCGTCCTTATAAGGACGGTAAGCGTTTATGCGAGAAATATAAGGATAGAGTATAGTGTGAAACTTATACTTTCTTATATTTCAAAATGATGCTCATCAGCCCTATCATGCTAATTAATCCTGACGCTTAAAATGAGTGCACAACAACTGGACTGCATTCTCCGACATTACTGTCTTCCCGTATTCGTCGAGAACAGCTTCTGTAACCGGTGAGGAATCTCCAAACTCGGCAAGTACGCCAACAAGACCTGACAACGCCGTTTCTTCAAATTCCTTTGGATCGAAGTACAGATACCATTTATTGTTATAAGAATACAGTTTCCCCTGGGAAGTAATATTACCGATGAGCACATGAGCCGCTTCAACAAGAACCTCGAAATCGCGGAATGCATATACAATGGAGTCGCTTTGTTCAAGAGTAACTTCCATTTCGTAAATCTCTTCTGGCAATTCTTCTTCCCCGGACGCACCGTACTGATGGTGATCATATTTTCCTCGGGTCACTATAACGACCATGCCTTGCGCGGGCAATGCGAAAACTTCTACGGCAAGCGGACCAGTAGCATCAAAACCTAGTTCACTATATGCTTGATCCATCATCTCCGTAAACAGGTCATGTACCTTGGGAACTTCCTGCCACATGTCTTCCTTCTGGATGCCCCGCTCGCTCAGGTCGTCAAAAGTGAGGAAAATCCGTATCTTATCTTGACTTAATCGCTCTATTCTCATGACAGGATCCTCCTTTTGCAAGCTCATTTATTATAATGTATGATGAGTCCCGAGTAATGAGCCAAAAATGGTTACTATGTATGTATGTTATCATTTTGCAGAGATAAATGCACGAAAATAAATATATAAAATCCTCTAAAACGTTGCCACTACTGAAGAGCCTATTCTACTTCATAAACCATTTTCAAGAGCTTGAATATAAAAAAGAATCATCCTGAGGAATATTTCATCCTCAAAATGATTCTGAAGGAGACCTTTACGGTTACAATCCCGGTATGGCTGTATGCGTATCTTTCAGAATCTGCTCCACTTCGCTCTTCACTTCAGGATTGTTGCGAATGAAATCCTTTAGTAATTTGAGATTGGATTCTTTTGATTTTGCCGGCGATTCCATTTTATGCTCAGAAGTTCCATTGTTCGAGCCATTACTTTGCGCATTATTGCTTGCATTACTGCTTGAAGCAGCAGTGTTACCAAATCCTGTCGTAGCCATACCAATTATTTTTTCTTTTGCTTTATCTGCGGCCCCGCTCATGGAACCACCTGATTGCCCCAGCGAAGACATTAAAGAATTCCGCTTTTTGGACATAATCATACTGGCTGCGGCGCCCATCAGCACCCCGCATAAAAATGACGAAGTATTCATAATCCCAGCCTCCTTGTATGGTAAAATCATGTTTAGTGTTCGCGTAAAGATTCCAGCTCATACAACCTAATCACAAGAAAGCGAGATGAAAAAAGTGGGTAAAATGACATCAGTGCTGCTATTAGCTACCTTGCTGCTGACTTCCTGTAGCAATAGCGGAGGAGATAGCAACAATACTAAGGAAACAACCACAACAAATAATCAGCCCACAGCGGCAGCTACACAGAGCGTAGAAACAGAGGCACCAACAGCGGAAGTTGCAGTCACCCCTACACCTCAAGCAACATTAGAAGGTGAAACTGCAGGAAGTAACACCAATACTGGGGCTGAAGTTCCACTTCAGTACCATATGAACAAAAATTATGATATCGTCCCCAATGAAGAATCAACAAATAAAAAGGTCGTTTTGCTTACTTTCGACGACGGTCCCAAAGATGCGAATATGATTAATCCATTAATGGATATTCTGGACAAGCATCAAGCCAAAGCTATTTTCTTCGTGAACGGTTACCGTGTTAAAGCGCATCCCGAGCTTTTAGAGTTAATTCATAAACGCGGAGGAATTATTGGCAACCATAGCTGGGATCATATTATTCTCAAAGACAAGTCTTATGCAGAGGTTAAAAAGCAAATCGAAGATGTTCAGAGCATTGTTAAGGAGACTATCGGTGAAGCCCCTCACTTTTTCCGCCCTCCACATGGTGCTGGCGGTGATGTCGGCAAAAAGATTGCCGCTGAGAACGGGATGCTATATATGACCTGGTCCAACGGATCTTTAGACTGGGAGATGAAAGAGAAAGAAACTGAAAAAACGGATAAATTGATCAAAAATGTAACGGACCAGTTGCACTCCGGGAGTAATATTCTGATGCATGAACTCCCTTGGACAGTCGAAGCCTTGGATAAGTTGCTTACTACACTTGAAGGCAAAGGCTATAGCTTTGTAGATCCCCGCAGCATTGAGCTTAAGATGCGTTAATTCTGGAATAGAACAAAAAAACAGGTAATCACCTTACGAAGAGGTGATTACCTGTTTTTTTATCACTAACTACTCTTTCTCTTTTCGGAGGGTTAATACATGCATCTCGGCAGGACTCCCCCAGCGGATTGGCAAGTGAGAGGTTCCAAACCCTCTACTGATCAACAGCTTTGCTTCCCTTCCAGTTCCATCCCTTCTGGGCCATTGAAACATTCCCGCATCATATTTATGATAGAAATTTTCTACATGCCTGCGACCCAAAAAAGGAAGTATAACCTGTCCTCCATGCGTATGTCCTGCCAATATCAGATCAGCCGGCACACTTTTCTGTATGGAGAGCCAGAGCGGATCATGAACCAGAATGATCCGACAAGTAACATCTAAAGCATTAGGCATTGTAAGACGCGGAAATGGACGATATGAGGTCTTACCACCCTTTTTCGGAAAATCCACTCCCGTTAACCAAAGAGATGCTCCCTCACGTTCAATACGCACATTTTCATCCATTAACAGCTTTGCACCACTGCCTTTAATAATCTGATCAACCCATGAAATATCAGCTCGATAATCATGATTTCCATGCACTACATAAGTAGGAGCTATAGAGGTGACAAGCGTCATATTATCGGCCAGTCGATCCAGAGGACTATTTTTTTCCGTTAGATCACCGCCTAGTAAAACAACATCTACTTTTCCCTTTAACGGATTCAATAGCGCTGATGGAAGGCGTCTGCGATGGATGTCGGTTATAAATAGGATCCGAAATCCATCAAACACATCAGGGAGAGACTTTAGAATTATTTCCTCGGTAATAATTCTGTTTCTAAAGGCGTTACTCACCATAATCACTGCAATAATTACCCCGATCAGAAGCACAGCCCCGATCAATCCCCATAACCAAACGATCACCATAAAGTTCTCAAAGGCGGCGCCCCTTCGATTCCCCACCAGAGGAGCGCTGCCAGCAATATAACAAAAATGAAGATCAGTGAGTTTACGAACATTTTGCTAAGTCGAACACGTTCTGAAGAATACGTATCCGAACGTGATGGAACAGTTTCTTCTTGCTCTTTGTTCCCACCGTTAGTTCCCTTAGTAGAAGCTGCCGGACGGCGGCGCGCTTTCCTTGATAAAGTTGCCGTTGTTGTCCTCGAATGATTGCTCTTTTTAGGGGCGCCCTCCGATCGCGGATTCGCTTTTTTACTTTTGCCTGGTGTTTTGCCTTCGCCAACACGCTTTTTCTGACGAGACTTCAACCGGCTCAATTCCTCACTCATGATTCCCTCCTGTAGCGGATCACCAGACCAGAGAATAGGTCGATGAAGAAATGACATAGTATAGGTGCCCACAGGCTACCTGATTGAATGTATATATATCCAAGACCATAACTGCTTAAGAATACCCATCCGGTAGGTACAAAGTGACGCAAATAACGAACATGAATAAGTGCGAATAGAATACTCGTCCAATAAGGACCTATGGAATATTGAATCGCTCCTCTGAACAGAAGCTCCTCACATATCGATACCATTGCTGCAATTATAATAATATGCCATACAGGCCGATTTCGAAATAAAAGATCGTTTATCCCACCGTCATCCATACTTTCTTCAGGTACAATATGAGTCAGTAAATAATCAACTACCAGCATTACAGCGGCCAGTCCAAGACCCCATGCCACAAAATGTACGCTTTCTGGAAAAATTAATAGCTGAAACGGATTTCTTTTCTGAAATAATATCCATATCAAACCGATAATTAATGTAAGCCCCTGAGTAATGTAGAGATTGAGGAGCAGAAGACGGTCTGTTAACTGGCCTGGTTCTACTTTTTTTATCTTAATCTCACCAAATTTGAATTTTTTCATCGTGACCTGCCTGTTCTTTAATTTTTTCGGGCAGCTCCGAAAGAGAAACCGTCCATAATGTTGCTATCAATACATAATACATAGGATAATTCCCCCAGAAAAAGGAGCACTAATTATGAGCCAACGTAACTCCCGTACTCAAATGTTATACACCCTATTTTTTTTGTTTTTCCTTATTTGCGCCTTCGCCGCATTTTTTACAGGCGTCAAGGTTGGCGCAGACAAGACGGAAGCTAAATATGAGCAACAAAAGAACAGCAATGGATATGGATTAGAAGAATTCACGGGCTCTTACCAACAGAAGGATCTTGTTACTTTCTATCATAACGTATTTTTGCCTTATCGGGAATTCAAGCAGAATTGGAACACACAAGTGGACAAGCTGGCACGCAGTACAGATGCCCGTATGAACGCAGCAGCTATCAAGAATCTCAGCCTTCTAGCAGATAAGCAATATGAAAGAGTTAACCAGGACTCTATTTTTTCCAACTCTCCATTATTGCATCAATCACAGCTAAACATTCTCAAAAGCTTAACTTTATTCTCCAAAGCTTCTGGTGAAATAAGTGCAAGTGCATCTGGTGTAGAGACGGCAAAATTGCTAAAAAATGATCCTTATACTGCCGGTGCGGTTAAATTCGGATTGCTCGCACAAAAGAACTTTTATGATTCTATGCTAAAATGGGGCTCTAAGACAAACCAGAAAATCCCTTCTGATGCTGGTGAGCTAAAAACAATGTCCTTTATACAGTGGAAAAAAATGCCCCTTCTCCAAAAGAACGCATCTATTGCTGATATCATGTTGAACCGCGGAATTTTTGCAGCCTATGATCCTCAGGACATTACTGCAAAAATAGACGATTTGATTCATTCTGGTACCGCCAGTTCATTAAATCTTACAGATGTCCAGTCCTCTGTTACCCTGCTTATTTCCACAGGTGCTATACAGACAGAGGATTTTATGAAGTGGCGAGAACAGTACTATAGCAAGGAGACGATTCCACAGCTCCCGTTCTTTTATGAGTAGAGCCAGTCATTGAATCATAACGAAAAATGAAGTTCACTTCAAGAAAGCCTACTTTCAAAGCCTATTGACACATTTACATTACCGTGTTACATTATGAAAAAATTAATCAATCAAAAACGATGATGGAACAAAGATTCTGATAGTCTTCAGAGAGCCGGTGGTTGGTGCAAACCGGTGACGAACAGATGTCTTTAGCGCTCCTGAGATATTGTATCGAACCTTAAAGTAGGTACAATCGGATCAACTCCGTTACCAGTGTGGCCTTTGCAGGCCAATGAGGCTGCTTCTTCCAAGTTGCAGTGAATTAGGGTGGTACCACGAAGATAACTCTCGTCCCTTACTACGGCAGTAGTATGGGGGTCGGGAGTTTTTTTAGTTCCTAAACACCTAATTTATACTACCCTTTTGCCCAAAGTTACCGATTCCGCGGCACTTTTGCACGCAATTTCTTTTATGCGACACCGCGTTGATCTACTATTATCGCATGTTTTTCTCTACTAGTTTGTGAAACTTCAGGTATTGTGGATTGCCAATAGGCGTCCTCGACATATAAAGCTTTTCAACTTTAAGGGGGATAAGAAACCATGTTTAAAGTATTAGTATCGGATCCAATCAGTGATTTGGGAATTCAGCAATTGATGGACGCAGAAGATGTAGTTGTTGACAAAAAAACAGGCCTCAGCGAAGACGAACTCATTGCAATTATCGGTGAATACGATGGCTTACTTGTCCGCAGTCAAACTACCGTAACAGACAAAATCATCGAAGCAGGAAAAAATCTAAAAGTAATTGGTCGTGCAGGTGTTGGTGTAGATAATATCAAACTGGATGCTGCAACAAAGCGTGGTATTGTTGTAATCAATGCTCCGGATGGAAATACAATTACGACTTGTGAGCATGCTTTCGCAATGATGATGGCTCTGGCCCGTCACATTCCACAAGCTTATGCAAAAACAATTGGTGGAACCTGGGATAGAAAAACCTTCGTAGGTGTAGAACTTCGCGGAAAAACCTTGGGTGTACTCGGAATGGGCAGAATCGGTAGCGAAGTGGCTAAACGTGCCAAAGCTTTTGGTATGGAAATTCTTGCTTTTGATCCTTTCCTAACCGCTGAACGTGCTGAAAAGATGGAAGTTAAATTAGCTTCCGTAGACGATGTTGTACGCGGAGCAGACTTCATTACTGTGCACACTCCACTAACTCCGGAAACACGCCATATGATTTCTCGCCCACAATTCGAAGTGATGAAAAAAGGAATGCGTATCATCAACTGTGCCCGTGGTGGTGTTATTGATGAAATGGCGTTAGTAGAGGCAATTGATAGCGGTATTGTCGCAGGCGCTGCATTTGATGTATTCGAAAAAGAGCCGCCTCAAGCAGATCACCCCTTCTTGTCGCATCCAAAAATCATCGTGACTCCTCACTTGGGCGCTTCTACAATTGAAGCTCAGGAAAATGTGGCGATCGATGTTTCGGAGCAAGTATTGCATATTCTGCGTAATGAACCGTTCATTAACGCTGTCAATATTCCTCCGGTGGCTCCAAGTGTAATGAACAAGCTTCAACCTTACTTCACGCTTGGAGAAAAATTGGGCAGCTTTGTTACCCAAATCGCAGCTGCTGCTATCCGTGAGATCCATGTTGAATACGCTGGGGATCTTTCAGATGTAGATACCCAACCCCTAACCCGTTACATCGTAAAAGGTGTGCTCTCCCGTCACTTTGCAGAGGACGTTAATATCGTAAACTCGATGCATTTGGCGAAAACACGCGACGTGAACGTAGTAATAACTAAAGCTTCCAAAACTAAGGGCTTTACCAATCTAATTACCGTTACTCTAAAAGCTGATCATGACCAAGAGTATCTTGTTGCCGGCACATTGTTGCAAGGTTATGGAGAACGGATTGTTCAAGTAAATAAGTTCCCGGTTGATGTTGCTCCTGAAGGTCATCAAATCTTCGTATCTCATAACGACAAAGTAGGAATTATCGGACTCGTGGGTACATTACTTGGTGAGAACGATGTTAATATCGCATCCATGCAAGTGGGACGTAAAATTATTGGGGGCGCTGCAATCATGTTGCTGACCGTTGACAAAGCTGTTCCTAAGGATGTCCTAGTGAAACTTGCTGGTTTACCAGAGATTAACACTGCTGAAGAAATCATCCTACTTTAATCTATAACATAAAAAGGTCATTCCAGTATGTACTGGAGTGGCCTTTTTTTGATTTAACGAACCTTTTTCTTCCTATATTATGAATGCAGGGATGGACCTTCCATCGGTATCGGTAAATCCATACTTTTCAGCTAGCTTTCCAACCAGCTGCGGCTCACCGGACATGGACATTACTTCCGGATCAGCGGCCAGTGCAGCCACAGCTCGACCAATATATGTCGTCGATTCACTCATTTTCAGCTCCTCGACCTCTTGCCAATGTTCCTCATCTGTGTTCATGGCTTCTAAAACTGCTTCTGTTCTCATCCATCCGGGTGAAAGTGGAATAACTGCAATACTGTCATCCTTTAACTCCTTCGATAGTCCGAAGGCCATACGTAAAAGTGAATTTTTAGAAAGATCATAATAAAAGTTGCCCAGATATTTATAATGATCCCAAAAGGTTGTATGAATAATTAGACCGCCAGTATTTGCCTTCCGCATGAGGGGAATTGCGTAATAATTCGTGATCAACTGTGCTCTCACCCCTGCATTAAACATATTCTCCCAATGAGCTGTAGATAGCTCCCAAAAAGGCTTCTGCTCGATAGCTAGATCATTGCCTCCCCATACGTTATTCACTAAAATATCGAGCCGCCCCTGCTCTTCAGCGATCTGACGGATCACTGCTTCTGTTTCCTGATCCTTCGTATGGTCACATTGGATTACCGCACCAGATCCTCCACTCTCTTTTATCTCTCTAAGTACGCTATTTATGCTCCCCTTAATTGGTTCAGTGGCAGATACATCTATGGTTCTCCCTGTAATATAGACAAAAGCACCTCTTCTTGCTAATTCTAAAGCGATCCCTCTACCAGCGCCTCTACTGCTCCCCGTAACCAGTGCCACTTTTCCTTTCAATGTCATTCCCCTCAACCCTTTCAGTATGTTTTCAATTTCAGTATTCTGTGATCATTCCCTACGTTTTATAAGTATAGCCTTAATATATGACATCCACTGACATATATAATATAATCAAAATTTAGAATGGTTGAATGGAGCACGTCCAATATTTAATTCGAGGAGGAGTAAATAATAAATGCGAGCCGACCGTTTGTTATCTATATTGCTTCTATTGCAAAAACGTGGAAAAATGACTTCTCGCGAGCTGGCCCAAACACTCGAAGTGTCAGAACGAACGGTGTTTAGAGATATGGAAGCATTGAGTGCTTCAGGCATCCCGATTGTAGCTGAACGAGGGCGTGAAGGAGGTTGGATGCTTACAGAAGGGTACCGAACCTCCTTAACAGGTATGAAGCCACAAGAGATTGGTTCACTGCTTCTGTCCACTGACTCATCTATCATGAAAGATCTGGGGATACAGGACGACTTCTCTTCCGCTGTTCTCAAACTGGAGGCTGCTTCCTCTCATCGAACTAGTAACCCAGCAAATTATCTAAGCCAGCGGATCCATATTGACGGTGCCAGTTGGCATCCTTCGGATGAGACTTATCCGTTCCTTTCTGTACTTCAGAGAGCTCTTTGGGAAGACCGTAAAGTAAAAATCACTTATCTCCGGAACGACGAGACAAAAGTCCGGATGATTGAACCTCTTGGGTTAGTTGCAAAACGAGGAGTTTGGTATGTCGTAGCCAATATAGGGGATGAACTGCGAACCTTTCGTGTGTCCAGATTGATAAACGTAGAAGAGACCAATGAGCGGTTTAACAGGCCTGATGAATTTGATTTAAAACATTATTGGGAAGAGTCCACTACAGCCTTCAAAGCAGCACTGCCAAAATATCCGGTAAAATTAAGGGTTAGAACATCTGTCTTAAAAGAATTGCAACGTGAAAGATTCGTTTCTATCCATATGATAGAGCCATCTAGCAATGCAGAGTGGGTGAACGTAGAAGCCGAATTTAATACGATCGAGTCGGCCTGCCGGATAATCCTTTCTTTTAGTCCCTCGGTTATTGTACTTTCACCGCAAGAACTTTTAGAGATGGTAAAGTCTGCTATCGCAAAAATTTCCGCTATTTATGAGGATTTTTGACACGAAATCTAACGAACTACTCCGAAAAGAAGATTTATGTCAGTTCTTACTATAGACCAATCACCTTTAAATCCCATATAATAACACCAATACATAATATTAATAAGGAGGACATTATACCAATGAACTGGATGCATAAACTTCCGTTAAAACAAAGAATTGTTGCCGGATGTTACCTCGTTGCCGCACTATTTGCTATTCCTGTTTTAGTTACTTTTATGATCTTAGGCAACATTATTTTGGGTATTGTTCTAATCGTCGTTCTTGCTGCTCTAACCTTCCCAGTGGCCCGCTTTATCGAGAGAACGCTTACATCTTCTTTTGATGACATCGCGAATGTATCTCATAGTATTTCAAAAGGGGATTTTACTAGTAGAGCCGACGAGAACGGGTCTATGGGGGACGTAAGCCGTTCCTTTAATACTATGATTGACAAGCTCAAGAAGATTTTGACAGAAGCATCACAAATCACTCGTCAAGTTATGGATGCAAGCCGTGGAATCGAAGATAAGAATCAGAATTTGAAAATTGTCATGGCACAGGTAGCCTCTTCGTCTAACGAGCTAGCTCTTGGTGCAAATGAAATATCTACGGATATCGCTGAAATGACAGAATCTATTAAAGATATTGAGAATAAAGTATCCAATTATACGAACTCAACAAAAGAAATGAACAGACGTTCAATACATACATTAGAGCTAGTTGAACAAGGACGCCAATCCGTTGATACTCAAGCTGAAGGCATGCGTAAAAACATCCAGGCTACTCAAAAAGTAGCTGACACTATCGAAGCCCTTTCTCAAAATGCTCGCGGCATTACGATGATCACAAAGACCATTACTGAGATCGCTGAACAGACCAACCTGTTATCACTAAATGCTTCCATCGAAGCAGCGCGTGCAGGAGAACATGGTCGAGGATTTGCTGTAGTCGCACAGGAGGTTCGCAAGCTCGCTGAAGAATCAACGGCTTCTACGAAGGAAGTCTTTGGCTTGGTTCGGAGCATCGAAACTGATATTAAACAAGCGATTGATAATATCGCTATCAACGAAGAAGTCGTACAGGTACAGAATGAGATGATCACTCAATCTGCTCATATCTTTGCTCAAATCGTGCAAAGTGTACAGTATATTACCGAGCAGATCTCCTCCTTCTCTGCCGAAAGTGATCTTATGTTGGAAAGTGCATTGAAAATCTCAAGTGCAATCGAGAATATCTCTGCGATCACGCAGCAAACCGCTGCCGGCACCGAAGAAGTATCAGCCGCTATGAATGAACAAATTAATGCCCTGCAGTCCGTTGCAGAAGAAACTGAGAAAATGACTCAGGCTGTATTTAATCTACAGAAGACGATCCATATTTTCAAGTTTTAAGTGACGTCCAAATCATATAAACAAATTCAAAAACTGCCCCTAAGCTTAGACTTAGGAGCAGTTTTTTTATATCTATTATTTCATAGGTTCGACAAGACTTTCGTCAAAATTCGAGTTAATTTGCGATAATATATTGACAAAGAGTGTCTAGGAATATATTGTAAAGGAAAATTCTTCTTATAAATTTCTAAATTAATATTGGCAAAATCTTCGAAAGAGGATGACGCAAAACCATGGATCTACAGCCTCATTTTTAATCTGAGGCCATGACTGCCAGGTTGCTGAAAACCAAGACGACTGGACTTTTGTTCAGTCTCTATGGCGATTTATGCTACCAACCTGTGCCCTATTTTAGAGCACAGGTTTTCTAGTGTTTGGTTTTAAAATAACAATCAACTTGTGAGGTGTATTTTTTGAAGACAGTCGCAGATTACATGTCGGAAGCACTACGGAACCTTGGTGTTACCCATTCCTTTGGTATCATCGGTAAATCCATTTGTCCTATCGTTCTTAAAATGGTAGATTACGGTATTGAATTTATTCCTGGAAGACATGAAAGCAGTTCCGGCTTCGAAGCAGCTGGTTATGCGCTGAAAACTGGAAAACTAGGCGTAGCTTTTGGCACTTCGGGTCCTGGTGGAACAAACCTACTAACTGCAGCAGCACATGCTAAGGCCAACAACCTACCTGTCCTATTTATTACTGGCCATCAATCTATTAAAGAGCTTGGAATTCCCCAATGTCAGGACTCTACCTCTTTTCTAGCTGATTTAGCTGATATGTTTAGACCTGCCACCTTATATAGCAAGCTTATTGAACGTGGAGATCACTTTAGCACAATCTTTAATCATGCCATATCCATTGCTTTGAGCGGTAATCGTGGTCCCGTTCACCTTTGTATTCCCTTTGATGTACAAACGGAATTGCTAGAGGAATGTAATATTGTAATCCCTGAACGCGAATCACTGGTTAGCCATGCTAATATCGACCGTGTACTTGATGCTATAAATAACTCAAAGAATCCAATAATTATCGCGGGTAAAGGCGTTAACCGCTCAGGAGCACATAGTGAGCTAATTCAATTAGCAGAAACATTTAATATTCCTGTAGTTACATCTCCAGGTGGTAAAGGAGCTATAGCTTGGGATCATCCACTCTATCACGGTCCAATTGGAGTAGGCGGTTGTACCCATGGGGATGACTTGCTGAATCAAAGTGATCTATTTATCGTTCTCGGGTCACGTTTAAGCGATATGACTATTTGTAATCTTAAAAGGGAAAATCATCCTGCAACATTAATTCAGTTTGATAGCGATCCGACTTTTGTCGGAAAAATATTGTTCTCTAAAACGATTCCAGTGACTGGAGATCTACGTGACAATCTAGTTTGCTATCTCAATAATATTGACACGAACAACATCACAAAACGCGAAGCACCGACAAATTCCGATTATACCGAAGAGCCTCCGATTTTACCAAACCTTTCACTTGCATCGGTCTTGAGTACGATGAGTGATTTGATTCCTTATAACAGCACAGTCTTTGTTGATGATGGAAGTCACGGTTTCCATGCTGCGAAATGGTACAAGGTTAAGAAACCTGGCAGTTTTGTATTCGATGCTTACTTTGCATGTATGGGTAATTCCATCGGGATGGCAATTGGCGCAAAGGTTGCTGCACCAGAAGAAACGATCTTCTGCATTACAGGAGACGGCTGCTTTATGATGCTAGGCGCAGAGATTAACGCTGCTGTCTGCAAGGATATTCCTGTCATATTCATTGTTGTGAATAATAAACAGCTAGATATGGCTCTAAAAGGTATGGAAAAAACTACAGGACGTATTGACGGAACGATCTACGAAGTCCCTATGGACGCTGTGAAATTCGCAGAATCACTTGGTGCTACGGGTTACAAATGTGAGACAGCTGAGGAGTTCGAAACAGCTATCAAGGACGCTGTTGCCATCAACCGTGTTGCCGTCATTGAACTGCTAACAGACCGTGATGAGGTCCCTCCGACTGCTCATCGTACTCTGAACCTAAATTAGGAGGTCACTTATGAAAGACAATGTAAACAGTGGTCTTAACCACTTCACGAATCTCTCAGGAGACTACGGAGCTAAGGCACTGGCTCCGATTAAAGAACATTTCCCTGATTTGGCTGAATTTATTATGGGAAATGCCTACGGCGATATTTTTCAACGCAACACAATCGAAGCTGACTGGAAGGAAATCGCAGTTATCTCTGCCCTGATTTCGATGGGTCAGTTTGATCAATTGGGTGTTCATTATGTCATGGCTCTTCGTGTGGGAGTTACTGTAGAACAACTCAAAGGGATTCTATTACACTTAGTACCCGCAATAGGGGCACCTAGAATCATTACCGCTTTTAATATCCTTCTCGAAACGATTGAAGAAATAAAGTAACTATATGCCGGATGGCAAAATGTAGCATTTGTTATTGAATATTAAATATTGCAACACAAAAAGCGGCAGGCCAAGGATAATCCTTAGCTTGCCGCTTTTTGTGTTAATCTGTGATGGGGACTTTAGGACTCACTGGCAAAGGACAAACCTTTCTCCGTGAGCGCACGCCGTAATTGATTAAGTGCCTTAGGTCCCATCCCGTGTAACTGCAGAAGCTCTGACTCAGTGAGCTTACTGATTTGGTGAATCTCTGTATACCCAGCACCATGGAGTGCTCGAAGCGCAGGCTTGGCCAATCCAGTCGGAAGATCTGATTCTGATCCGCCAAGCATTCCTGCAGGATCAGTTTCTATATTTCTGTTCTTAGACATATGCATCTCCCTGATCACTGATATCCTTCGTGTTTCTCCCAGCCCATGGTCCGCGCTACAGCGTCTTTCCACGCGCTGTAACGACGTTCACGCTCATCCATACCCATTACAGGTGAAAAGACCCTCTCCGCTTTATTGAAGCTTTCCAGCTGTTCTCTTGTCCAGACCCCATAGGTTAATCCAGCCAAAAGCGCTGCTCCCAGCGCAGTCGTCTCCGCATATGTAGTTCGAGTAACTTCACTACCGAGGATATCAGACTGGAACTGCATCAGCAAATCATTACGAACAGCTCCACCATCTACACGAAGGCCGGTTAATGGCATGCCCGCATCTTTTTCCATAGCCCCTATTACGTCTCTAGACTGAAATGCTAATGACTCTAACGTTGCCCGTACCAAATGTCCCGAGGTTGTGCCTCTAGTTAGACCGAATACGGCTCCACGTGCGTACATATCCCAATAAGGTGCACCTAGTCCAGTGAAAGCTGGTACGACGACAACCCCTTCACTGTCCTCAACTTCCCGTGCTTTGTCTTCTGAGCCTGCCGGCTCCGTTATGAGTCCCAGCCCTTCCTGAAGCCATTGCACAGCCGCTCCGGCTACAAATACACTGCCCTCGAGCGCATAATAGAGTTCCTCTCCCATTCCCCAGGCCACAGTGGTCAACAGACCATGACTGGAAACAACGGCTTCCGTGCCTGTATTCATCAGAATAAAGCATCCAGTTCCATAGGTGTTTTTGGCACTGCCGGGTTCAAGACAAGTATGCCCAAACAAAGCAGCCTGTTGATCTCCCAATACAGAGTGAATAGGGATTTCTGCACCGAACCACTGTGCATCTGCTGCACCAAATTCACTACCGGACATTCTCACTTCTGGCAGGATGGAGTGTGGTACTCGAAGCTCATCCATTAGCTCTTCATCCCAGCAGCGTTTATGGAGATTATATAGCATCGTACGTGATGCGTTAGTTACGTCAGTGGCATGTATAGCTCCGCCAGTAAGCTTCCAGATTAACCAACTGTCCACCGTCCCAGCTAATAACTCGCCATTATTCGCACGCTCTCGGGCGCCTTCCACATGATCAAGAATCCAGGAGAATTTGGTTGCAGAAAAATAAGCATCCACAACGAGTCCCGTCTTGCTAGCAATAAGTCCCTCTAACCCCTTACTCTTGATCTCTTCACATAGCTCTGCAGTACGTCTGTCCTGCCATACAATCGCAGGATAAATCGGCTTACCTGTTGCTCTATCCCAGATTAGGGCCGTTTCCCTCTGATTCGTAATACCGATAGAAAATATTTCCTGAGGCGCAATCCCGCTCCGAGTAATCGCCTCTCTTGCAGCTGCAAGCTGTGACGCCCAAATTTGCTCTGGGTCATGCTCCACCCAGCCAGGGCGGGGGAAAGATTGTTCAACCTCATATTGTCCTTGTGAGACCATTCTAGCGTCCTTATCGAACAATATGGCTCGTGAACTGGTAGTCCCTTGGTCTAAAGATAAAATCATTTGATGGCCTCCCAAGCATAAACAATGAGATATGTTCCACGATGAACAAGATTAATGTGTTCGTTTCAACAAAAAGCACCTCTGCTGTCAGAGGCGCTATCACACATTGTGTTTGGAATTACTGTTTTTCGACAGGAAGTCTTAGGGTAAAGGTAGTACTCTCACCCAATTTACTGGAAGCTGTAATGGTTCCATGATGCGACTCAACAATATTTTTAACAATCGCAAGCCCAAGTCCCGTTCCACCTGACTCTCCACGTACACGTGCCTTATCGGCTTTGTAGAAACGGTCAAATATATACGGCAGGTCTTCCTGAGGAATACCGACGCCTTCATCCTGAATTTTAATTTCAAAATAGCGACGTCCTTCTAAGATACAAGTTCCTGTATGAACTGTGATCTTCTTACCGCCCTGTGTATGACGAAAAGCATTATCGAGCAAGTTCGTTAAGACCTGCTCCAGCTTATCTTCATCCGCAGCCTTAAGAACAAGGACATCGCTCTCTTTGTTTAGCTGCAGATGAATATCACGCTCTTTAGCACGTACGGAAAATTTACGGTACACACGTTCAAGCAGTTCATTCATATCTACCTCTGCCTTCAACATATCCGTGTGTCCGGCTTCCATTCGCGCAAGGTCGAGTAAATCCTTTACAAGACGTCCCATACGGAGTGATTCATCATGAATGACCTGAATCAGTTCACTGCTTTCCTCTGGTGAAGTAGCCATGCCGTCAAGTAAAGCCTCACTATAACCTTGCATCATCGATAATGGCGTCCGAATCTCATGAGAGACGTTCGCCACGAAGTCACGGCGCATTTTTTCGAGTCGTACTTCTTCAGTCACATCACGCAGAACAGCAACCACTCCACGAATGCTACCCTCAGAATATAAAGGTGCCATATGGACGGACCACACGCCCTGCCGGACATGTACATTAGAACGCTCATCGCCGCCTTGTTTCAACGTGCTCAAAAATAAAGGACGAAGGGGAGGTGGAACATTACTCTCAGCCGTTTCCGAATGAGGTTCAATATCACTCTCTTGTTCCCACTCTAAATCGCTCCAACTCTCAAGAAGCGATTGACCATGCGGATTGGTCAGAATTATCTGGCCTAGGGTGTCAAAGGTGATTACAGCATCACTCATGCTGCGTAATACACTGGATAGATGACCCTTCTCATGGTGCAGACTGCGGATATTCTCTTCCAACTCCTCAGCCATATGGTTGAAGGAAGTCGCCAATTGACCGATTTCGTCGCTCGTGACAAGCGTCAGCCTTGTTCCGTATTCACCACGTCGAATATTGTTTGCAGCCTCGATGACACGTTGCATCGGTTGAGTGATCTTGGTGAACAAGAACAACGCGAAGAATGTCGTCAAAGAAAATCCGATCATGCAGGTATACATAAATAAACGTTTGATATCACCAGAATTGGCAAAGTTACTGTCGATATAGGGAAGTAGAAACAACCCGAGTGTAATCAGTACGACAGCGACCAGGCAGATGATCGTAACCCACAGCTTACCGACAAGACTTCTCCAGAAGTTCACTTATTTAGGTACCTCAAGTTTGTAGCCTACACCCCATACGGTAGTAATCATCGCCGCAGATTCCGGTGATACCTTATTCAGTTTTTCACGAAGACGTTTAACATGGGTATCTACAGTACGTAAATCTCCGAAAAACTCATAATTCCAAACATCTTTAAGCAATTCTTCACGAGAGAATACTTTATCCGGCGAAATCGCCAAATAATGCAGCAGTTCGTATTCTTTCGGTGTCAGACTCACTTCTTCACCGCCAGCAGTAACCCGGTGTGCGTCATGCTCAATAATAAGATGAGTAAATACAATGTTATTACTGGAGTTGCTCTCTTTGGACAAAAATGCAGTTGCCGAAGAACGGCGCATAATGGCCTTCACGCGATAAATCACTTCGCGAGGGCTAAATGGCTTCACGACATAGTCATCAGCACCCATCTCAAAGCCCTGTACACGATTAATCTCTTCGCCTTTAGCTGTAAGCATTAAGACTGGTGTTGACTTGACCCCTCTGAGTCGGGTCAACACTTCCATTCCATCAATGCCAGGCAGCATAACATCCAGCAAAATCAGACCGTAGTCATTTGCAGTTGCTTTACGAAGAGCGATTTCTCCATCTTCTGCTTCATCGATTTCATAGCCTTCTTTTTCAAGATACATCTTAAGCAGGCGGCGAATGCGTTCTTCATCATCCACTACCAGAATTCTGTTTAAATGATCTGCCATTTCACAACAACCCCTTCATCAAATACAGTAGAACGTAACCTTAAATCCATTGTGCTGTGTTAGCAGGTAAACTATGCTCAGTCCGTCCCCGCATAAGAATGAAGTCCGGCGATGACTAGATTAACGCCAACTAAGGTAAACATTACGACTAAAAAGCCTAGAACAGCAAGCCAAGCAGATTTTCGCCCTTGCCATCCACGAGCTAATCGTAAATGAAGATAAGCACTGTAGAAGAGCCAAGTAACGAGTGCCCAGACTTCTTTGGGGTCCCATCCCCAGAATCTTCCCCAGGCAATTTGCGCCCATATCATTGCAAAAATCAAAGCGCCTAATGTGAAAATAGGAAAGCCAATGGCTATCGCCCTATACGTAATCTCATCTAGATCGCCTTCATCAATTCCCTCCATTACCGGGTGAATCGCTGCGCCTAGTGGCTTACGTACGATCAAGCGAAGAATTCCGTAAAGGAGTAATCCTGAAAGAATCGACCAGATTACAGTATTAAACTTCCGGCCAGCATTCACACCATTCATCCATGAAGGAGCTTCAAAGAAAGGTTCTTTCATGCCAAGAAACGACTGGAAGCTTTCAATTTCGCTATTGTGAGGGGCCACAATCGGCGGCATTCGATAACTCACTTTCTCTATTGTACTATTTTCCTGCCCTGCGCTGTCAATCGTAACGTTGGGACGGACAAAAACAGTCTCATAGCCTGCTCCGCGGAAAGCAAAAACTGAACCCAGAAACCCAATTATAACAATGATTGAAAAGAGAGTAAATTCAATCAGCCTTTGTTGTTTACGATCCACCTTTTCTTTACTGGAAAAATTAACAGTCCGCAGCAGATACATCAGCCCTGCCGCAAATCCTACTGCGAAAAAGGACTCACCCAGCGCTGCCAGGGTTACGTGAATCTTGAGATAGTTCGATTGCAGAGATGGAATTAACGGCTGAACCTCCTGTGGAAAAACAGCTGCGTATGCCATCACAATAATACTAATTGGAACTGCAAACAGTCCGAGAATAACCTTACGATAGATCGCATACATCACTGTAAAGGCTACCATAACCATCATAGATAAGAAAGTCATGAACTCATACATATTGCTGACTGGAATATGCCCTGAACCAGCCCAGCGCGTAAAGAAATAAATAAGATGAAAGATAAGACCTATAGAAGATACAATAAAAGCTATTTTACCCCATCGAGCAGTATGCTCCTCTGGCTTGCGGCCCGACCACTTGCGACCCATGATAGCGATAGTGAATAACATAAACGACCCGCTGTATAATAAGAATGCGGCAATAAAGACAGCACTGCTGATATCGAGCAAGCTCATGTAAGGCCTCCTCCATTATCTATTGATTTTTCATCGACTACCATATCTACTTTTTCTAAAATAGAAACGATCTCACGGCGGAAACCGAACCAATTCTTGTTCGTATGTCCTCCGAGTATTAGCTCTCCGTTTACAACGGTAAGCCAGATGCGTCTATGCTGCCAGTAGAATCCAAGGATTAAACCCAGCATCACAATTGCTGCACCTAACCATACAAAAGGCATTGCACGATCATTACGTATATTCAAGTATGTAGTCGATTCCGAAAAATCAACATCGCTCATGTTGTCCACTTCAAGCTCAAGAAATCTATTGCTGCCGCCAAGCTTATCATTAATAGCAACCTGCTGAAACTGAGACTTATCTACCTGCTTAGGAAAATAGAAGTACTGCTGACCTTCCGCTGGCAAATTCGGTCCTTGAATCAAGAACAAGAATGCTGGTGCATTCGGATACGGCGACTTAGATATCGGCTGCCCATCCTCATTTAGTCCAAAATCCATATATTTCTCTTTTAAAGTCATCGTATAAGGTCCCGCTGTTATCGTACGCTGCGGATTCTTCATATCCAGTTTGAATTTACCGTAAGACTCCCCTGTGGTGGAGTTCTTAAGCACAGGCTGTACGGAACGCAGCACAGGCGTTAAATCATAATCAAACTGATACGCTTTCAATCCTTTATAATCCAAAGGTGAGTTTACTTGGATATCATGTGTTGTCACCTCGGCAAGCTGCGGTTCCTTAGTAGGATCTCCGCAATCTGCGGTACATTTATATAGCACTGCTTTAGTTTGGAATAATTTTGGAAGGATTTTTTTGCCTCGAAACTCCTCAGGCATCTCTTCATCTGTATAGAACTCTACGGTGAATTTCTCGTTTTTTAAATAGTAGGTCGTATCCGGAATCTGTGTAATCTCCCCTTGCGGGAAAGCTAGATGCTGATCCATGTTGAGACCCGGCAATCCTCTTGCCAATACAGCAAGTAAAAAAATAATCAAACCAATATGTATTACGTAAGGTCCCCAGCGGCTGAAACGGTGCTTCTCTGCTAGCAGAGCTCCTCCATCTGTTTTGACTCGGTAGCCCTTTTTACGCATAGGTTGAACCACCCTAGCAACCCAAGCTTCTGGTTCTTCTTGCACTTCAGTGACTAGCACGGCCTTTTGCCGAGTTAAAAACTGACGATGCTTTCGAATCTTCTGTCTAGTTAATGCCTTATATAGCGGAAGTACTCTGTCCAAACTACAAATGACAAGTGAAGCACCAATCATTACGAGTAGAGTTACAAACCACCAGGATTCGTATGTATGTGAAAGTCCAAGCTTATAGTAGATGTCCCCTGCTGTTCCATACTCCTGCTTATAATAACTAGATGCATCAATATTAAGAAAAGTACTCTCCTGAGGAAATATCGTGCCCAGCATAGAGCCTAACAGTGTCAATACGATTAGATAAATCGCTATTTTGACGGATGAAAAAAAGTTCCATACGCGATCAATCATGCCTGGATTAACACGCTGCGAACGACGGGCTACACCGTCATAACGCATTTCCAGATTCTCGCCCCAATCCGATTCTTTGCCAAGCGGTTTTCCGCATGCTTCGCACAGAACAGTACCTACAGGATTCTGGTGGCCGCATTCACATTTGGTATTGGTTATAAAAGCCTCGCGTTCACTCATCAATCCACCAGCTTTCCAATTTGATCATCTAGTGAATCTAAATCAAGCTGGCCGATATGAATGCTGTCAATTTTACCCTTTGGATTAATAAAGAAAGTAGTTGGAAGTGGAGAAATACCATAACTTCGCACAGCATCTCGTCCCGTGTCCATCAGAATCGGAAAATCAATGTCGACCTGCTTCACAAAATTCTCGACAGTCATCTGATCTTCACCTACATTGATTCCTATAACGACTACATCCTTATCTTTCCATTTCTCCCATTGTGCTTGGAGGGCCGGCATTTCTTTCACACATGGTGTGCACCATGAGCCCCAGAAATTCAGCACAATAGCCTTACCCTTATACTCGTCTAATGTATGCCCAAGTCCATCTAGACCTAGCAAATCAATGGCAGGCGCTTTACTACCTTCCTCTGGCTTACCACTTCCACCAAATACAGAGGAGCCAATTGCATAACCACCCACTAGAACGATTAGAAACAGAATTACGATTTGAATTGGTTTTCTCGCTTTACCCACATGTAAAGCCCCCTTCTGTGACGCAACTCATACTTATGTTGTAAGGTGTGAACATCCTATGAACATTATAGCGAATTTAGTCACAGTATTAGGGGGCTCAATTGTGAATATTCTGTGTCTTTATGACTCTTTACGTGGAGTTCTTTCTTTTAGCAATCCTGCTTTAGCAATTTGCTGCAGATGGTTAATTTCATCTTTGGTCAAATGACGGTAGGATCCGCGTTTAAGATTTTGCAGCATAATATCCCCGAAAGAAATCCGTTTCAGACGGATGACGGGGTGTGAAATCGCATCAAACATGCGTCGTACCTGACGGTTACGTCCCTCGTGAATCGTAATGCTGATTACCGCTTCTTTATTCACTTCATCGATATCTTTGTACTCTACTTCGGCAGGCGCTGTCATACCATCTTCCAGCTTGATCCCAGCCTTTAGCTTGTCCAATGCAGTTCCGTGCGGTATACCCTTGACCGTAGCATGATACGTCTTAGGTACGTGATGCTTAGGATGGGTAAGCAAGTTAGCGAAATCCCCATCGTTTGTTAACAGCAGCAAACCTTCCGTATCGTAGTCCAGACGGCCTACAGGGTAAACCCGTTCTGTAATTCCTTTAAGGTAGTCCGTTACAACCTTACGACCCTTTGGATCGGAAGCACTTGTAATTACTCCTTTAGGTTTGTTGAACATAATGTAGATTTTGTTCTCGCCCCGGATCAGTCTACCGGAGACTTTAATAATATCTGTTGCGGGGTCCACCTTCGTGCCAAGCGTAGTTACGAGTTCCCCGTTGACTTCCACTTTACCGGCCAAAATCATTTCTTCACACTTACGTCTGGACGCCACACCGGCCTGCGCCAAAATTTTCTGTAATCTTTCCATTTTCGACTAGTCACCTCAGATTAATGATAACCATCAGAGGGATAAATCACAAGTTCATTCCATGGAAAAAATGCTCCTGGGCAGTATTTATTGTGGGGTTCGATGATTAAAGGGGAGATTTGGTAGCGCTCTACCAATTCTAGAATGAGTTTACCCGTTGCAAATAGCTGTTCCTTCCTGCCAGATAATGGAGGAATTCCATCTTCCCTGCTGAAATCACCTTCCAAGCAGATGTGAATATACTCCGGATCGGTCAGTAGCGGTGCCGCGTAAATGGCTCCGTCCACTCCAACCCAGAAATCAAAACCTTTGCCGTTAATGGAAGTACAGCGAGACTGGTGCAGAATAAAACCTTTATAAATCATAGCGGATTGCCTCCCTCCACATTGCTGAATTAGCATATGTCGAGGAAGGATAGGGGGTGACGCCGCCTACCCAAAAAGCAGGAGACAGACCGCGATCGCTGCAACGAAGCCAACGACATCGGAGAATAGACCTACCTTAAGTGCGTAGCGGCCGTTACGCACGCCTACGGCGCCAAAATAAACTGTTAATACATAGAGTGTTGTATCCGTACTGCCCTGTATGGTAGAGGCAATCATGCCGATTAGAGAATCTGGACCATGAACGCGAATCAGATCTGTGGTATAAGCTAGCGAGCCTGTCCCTGTGAGGGGCCGCAGAAGGCCAAGTGGCAGTACTTCTGGAGGGACGCCAAGCCCTTGCAGAGCAGGAGATATAAATCCCATGAGGAAGTCGAGTGCACCCGATGCACGAAAAACACTGATCGCTACAAGCATCCCCACGAGATGGGGAATAATCGCGATTGCCGTACCAAACCCATCCTTTGCCCCTTCAACAAACGACTCATACACTGGGACTTTACGCGTATAAGCATAGAGTGGGATGAACGTAATCATGACCGGAATCGCCCATGCCGATATGAGACTGATTAACTGGTACAAGTCATGCTCACCCTTTCAAAGAAGAATTAGGCAGCGACGTCTTCGCCAATGAGGCAGAACCAGACTTTGCTGATGGCGGCTTTGGAGGTTTGCGCAGCAATGTCATCCTTCGGAAGAATCGGTCAGCCGCTATCGCCGCAAGGGTCGCCACAGCTGTTGCGGCGAGGGTCGTGCCTACTATTCCAGCAGGATCTGCCGAATTGTAATTCAATCGAATCGCAATTAATGTCGCGGGAATAAGCGTAATGCTTGCCGTGTTAAGCGCAAGCAAGGTACACATAGCTGGCGTTGCCGTATCTTTATCAGGATTGAGCTTCTGTAACTCCTGCATCGCCTTGATCCCCATAGGTGTAGCCGCATTGCCTAGTCCAAGCAAGTTAGCGCTCATGTTGGAGAGGATATAACCGATCGCAGGATGACCCTTCGGCACATCTGGAAAGAGGAAGGATACAATTGGACCAAGTATCTTGGCTATTTTTTTAAGCAAACCAGCATCCTCTGCGATCCGCATAATTCCAAGCCAGAATACAAGCACACTTATTAAACCGAAGCTTACTGTAACCCCACTCTTAGCTCCGTCGAATACGGCGGCTGTAAATTCATCCATTCTGCCGTTAACGGCGGCGAACAGAAAACCGATGATGATCATTCCTAGCCAAATCCCGTTAATCATGGATACGCCTCCCTCTTCATTATTCAGCCTATCTGCTTACTTGGAGCTTTCCCCCAATTTAAATAACGCCTTCAGTGCACTTCCTAAAGCCTGAAACCAATTATTCGCAGGATAAGTGTGTGCTTGAGTTGCACTATATTTTTTAGTATAAGCGGATTCCTCCGGTGGTAAGGACTCTCGTGTATACACCGGAACCCGGCCTATTTCTTTGTCACCTAGATTTAGTACGAGAACCCCTTGCAGTCCAAAGTTTGATCTTACAGTTTTATCTGATGCTGCAGGCATCTGATTTAGGACAAGTTTGGTGGTCACTCTATCCTGTTCGCCTTGTCCGAGAGGATAGGCAAATTTTTTAGCTGTCACGAAGTCATAACCGCTTACGGGATCCTCACGTTCGATCAATGTCCTTAGCGGATAGTGATTAAACCCGAAGTTTAGTAGTGAAGCATGATCATTCCAGTCGTCGCCATCATTTATTGTCACTGCGACAAGTTGCTGACCGTTTCTAGTCGCCGAGCTGACAAGGCAGCGTAGCGCTTTTTTGGTATACCCTGTCTTTACACCGTCCGCTCCCTCATATAAATACAGCATTTTATTCTTGTTTCTCCATTTGTAATCCCATTTCTCATTTGGATTGTCTGCAGTTTTCTCCTGCGTTTTCACTATTTGCTTAAATACAGGATTATGAAGAGCATAAGCCGTCAGAACGGCTAAGTCGTTAGCACTCGAATAATGGCCTTCAGCATCAAGACCATGCGGATTAGCAAAATGAGTATTCTTCAATCCTAGCTCTTCAGCCTTATTGTTCATCAGGTATACAAACCCTTCTTCAGATCCGCCAATATGTTCAGCAATCGCTGTTGCCGCATCATTCCCTGAGCGCAGCATTAGACCATACAACATATTTTCCAGCGTCATCTCTTCTCCTTGCTGTAAATAAATTGAGGAGCCTTCTTTGGCGAAGGCATTTTTGCCAACTTTGACTTTGGATGCTAAATCGCCATTCTCAATAGCGATGAGGGCGGTCATTATTTTAGTCAGGCTGGCAATAAGCATAGGCTCATCTCCTCGACTGCTATACAGAATACGCCCGGATTCCACATCAATCAGCGCTGCTGCCCTTGCATGCGTAGATATGGAGCTGTTCTCCGCATGGATCAAGGTTAGCGGTGTCAGAAGAAACAACACAATGCTCAGTAATAAGGCGATTGGAAATTTACGGGTTATTGTCTTCATATTTATCCTCCGGATTCTTATCGGTTCTTAAGTAAAGTCATTCATTTCATGCTTATGTTGTACAAGTGTATGCGGACCAGCCTTAGGGTATGTCCTCTCCACACAAAAAGGGACACCGCCTGATGTAAGGCGATATCCCCGAGGCTATTTGAACAATTATGTGTACCTAATGTGTTGAAGATTGGGATGTATTTGGATCGGGTTTAGCAGGTGCTTGTGATGCTTGTGCTTGTGGTGCTTGTGTAGCAGTTGACCCAGCTTGACCTGAAGAACTGCTGCTTTGGAACATGGTCTGGATTTTGTCGATGAGCCCAGGCGTGGCATCGATAATTTTTTCGAACAAATGCGTTTGATTGTCGAGTGGCACAATGTTTACCCCATCCTTACCAACCACTAGAAAAGCAATTGGTCTGATGGAGACACCGCCCCCACTACCGCCACCAAATGGAAGCATTTTGACACCGCCTTGGGAGCTGGATCCACTTATAGAATCCTCTACTCGATAATCACTACCCCCTGCAGCAAATCCAAAGGCCACTTTACTAATCGGGAGAATAATACTACCGTCAGGTGTTTGTACTGGATCTCCAACAATCGTATTAACATCTACCATACCCTTGATATTTTCCATCGCTGTTTGCATTAGGCCCTGAATAGGATGGTCGCTCATATTGTTTCCTCCTTTGATTGAGTACGATTTCTCATGCTTCTACAGCGCTTATCATCCCCACATCCACACATTTGTATGTAACTTTCATTCTAAACTTTGCCCATGAGGCTCCCTGCGCATCCGTTTTAGTAACTTTCTCCATTTACTGATTCCCCCTGTCTCTCTCAAGACACGTAGAAGGAGCTTCATTGATGCGTATACGGCATAGGAAACGGACATTTTACCCTCACATACGAACTCCATTGAAAAAGAATGCTCATCTTGAAAAACAGGCTTTACAAACACTCGTGGATTATATTTCAATTTGACCCACTGCGAAATAAATCCAACGATGCTCCACTTCAATCCCCATACGGCCCCTGATACTATGGCAGTGTCAGCTGCATCACCAAGTGAGAAATCCGTGGACCAGTCGAGCTTTGATATTTTGACATGAGATACGGTTTCCTTAAACCATTTTTTCAATCCGCGTGTAGACTTCACTGCTAGTTGTATATTGTCCCGCCAGTGCTCAAATCTTTTTTTATCGAATTGCTCTTCCTTCACAGTATCAACACCTGTAGTCGCGGATCCCGTCTCTTTAAACTTCCCGATCACACCTTGCTCCAATCCTTTAAAGACCAATCGGGGCAGTTCATAGTGGAGTTTGATTAGACCAAAAAGAGTCTTAACATCTAACTCGAGCAGATCATTTTTGTCATGTTTATAGCACCGGATGCGGAAATCGATAGATGAAGACAGAACCAGGATCATTGCCAACACCAGCAATCCGAGGGGAATTCCAAGCCATAACGTCACGTATTTACCTCCAAGAAACCGAAATAATGGGAACCTTTGGTTTAGTATGGCAATTTAAGCTGGAAAAAATTCGGGGTTTGGTTAAAAAAGTGCCTCTTCAAAAAAAATAGGGACAGCCCATAAACCATATGAATGGTTTATGGGCTGTCCCAGCAATATAAATAATTGCGGAATTACAAAAAAACTAAGGTTCCTCTATATCCTCGAACGTCATTTGAGTATCCAGCTTATTGAACAATAGCTGCGTTTCCTCTTCCAAATTATCCGTGGATTCGAAGTTTGATGGTTCTGGCAACTCATTCAGACTTGCAAGGCCAAAGCTTTCCAAGAATGATTTAGTCGTGCCATACAAGATTGGACGTCCTACCGCTTCCGCACGACCTACCTCATGGATCAAATCCTTATTATTCAGCGTATGAATTGCACGTTCAGATTTCACACCTCGAATTTCTTCGATCTCCACCCGTGTAATCGGCTGACGATAAGCCACAATCGCCAATGTCTCTAATGCGGCTTGAGACAAAGTGGATCTAGATGGGGAATAAGCCAATCGCTCAAAATAATGGGCATGCTCAGGCAATGTAGCCAGCCGGTAATTCCCGGCAATTTGGACTACCTGTAACCCCCGCTCCTGAGTTACATAATCCTCTTTCAGTTCTTCTAATGCTCCAGCCGCAAGCTCTGGCCGCTGCTCCGTAATCTCGGCGACTTGCCGTACGGAGATTCCTTCATCACCTGATAGAAACAACAGGCCTTCAATAATCGATTTCAGCGTTTTGTAATCCATTGAAGTGTTCTCCTCCTCTCCACTCCATTACGATGTCATCAAACAATTTCTCTTGGTAGCAAAAAATCGCCTTCATTTTCATTAGTTCCAGAATCGCAAGAAAAGTAACTACGATTTCGTGTCGCGCCATTTCATCGTGAAGCAGTGCTGAGAAATGGAGCCTTCCGCCCTTTCCTCTGCGCTGCAGAGCATCCGATACATCACGTATACGATCTTTTACCGATATTTCGTCCCGGGTGATCCGCTGGTAAGAAGACCTTCTTGCCGCCTTACTTAGTGCTTTACGGAAAGCAGCTATAAGGTCGGAAGTATGTAGTCCTTTTAGCGTATGGTCGATCTCTTCAGGCACGAATGGACCCAGATCCTCCGGTTCCTTCGTAAAAATCAAGCTCCGCTCGCTCTCCATATCCATTAAATGAACAGCAATACTCTTGAATTTACGATACTCAATCAGTCGCTGAACGAGCTCAGCTCGTGGATCAAATTCATCTTCCTCGTAATATTCAAAATCATCGATCTCAATGACCGGTGGTTTGGGCAGCAATAGCTTGCTCTTTATAGATAATAGGGTTGCAGCCATCACGAGAAATTCACTCGTAATATCCAGTTCAAGCTCCTGCATACTTCGCAGGTATTCCATATACTGTTCGGTGATCTCGGCGACCGGAATGTCCTGGATGTCGATTTCCGCCTTATCAATTAAATGCAAAAGCAGATCCAGCGGACCTTCAAACGTTTCCAGCTTGTACAATACAGTCACGAAGCATCCTCCCGCCAAAAAAAGTAAAGTGCAGCGCCCAAAGGGACGCTACACAAGTAGAAAGGGCTTTATAATCCATGCTTTCTTCTTATACTATAAATAAGCACGAATTCAACTGATTCGTCAATAGCTGTCTTACTTAAACAGTTTGTTAAGATTCGCCATTTCAATCGCAGCAGTCGCAGCATCCCAGCCTTTATTCCCTGCTTTAGTTCCTGAACGCTCAATGGCTTGTTCAATGTTTTCAGTAGTAACTACCCCGAAAATCGTCGGCACGCCGGTTTTAAGATTAATCGCGGCTACGCCTTTAGCGACTTCATTACATACATAATCATAGTGTGTTGTAGAACCGCGGATAACTGTTCCTAAAGTGATTACAGCGTCGTACTTACCGCTTTCCGCCATTTTTTGAGCAATCAACGGAATTTCAAACACACCTGGAACCCAAGCCACATCTACCTCATCATCACCAACACCGTGGCGTTTAAATGCATCTAGTGCACCGGATAAAAGCTTACTGGTAATAAATTCATTAAAACGTCCTACTACGACTCCGTATTTTAACCCCTCAGAAACTAAATGTCCTTCTAAATATTTCGGCATATCAATCATCTACCCTTCGTTTTTTATAATGTATGGTTATACTTTCGAATCCTCATTTTGTTCAATGTCGTCAAAAGACAACAAGTGTCCAAGCTTCGCCTGCTTCGTATGGAGATAATTAGTATTATCTTTATTCTCCGGCATTTGTATTGGCACGCGTTCAACAACTTCCAATCCATAGCCTTCCAATCCTTTGATCTTTCGAGGATTGTTCGTTAAGAGACGAATTTGACTTATACCTAGATCCTTCAGAATTTGTGCTCCAATCCCGTAATCACGTAAATCTGCTGGAAAACCAAGCTTAAGATTCGCATCTACGGTATCTAGTCCTTCTTCTTGCAGCTTGTAGGCTTTAAGCTTATTAATAAGACCAATACCTCTACCTTCTTGGCGCATATAGAGCAATACCCCTCTACCGGCAGCTTCGATCTGCCGAAGCGCTGCTTCAAATTGCGGACCGCAATCGCAGCGATGGGAGTGAAATACATCCCCCGTCAAGCATTCGGAATGTACACGTACTAACACTGGCTCATCCCCTGAAATATCGCCCTTCACCAATGCTACATGTTCTTTATCATCCACTTCATTTGTATAAGCAATGGTCTGAAACTCACCGAAATCGGTAGGCAGACGCACCGACACCTCGCGATTGACGAGCTGTTCCTTCTCATTCCGATAGTGAATGAGATCTTTGATGCTGATTAATTTAAGATCATGCTTCTTAGCAATCTCAACTAGATCAGGCAACCGAGCCATCGAGCCATCTTCCTTGATGATTTCACAAATCACACTGGCTGGATATGCACCACACATACGGGCTAAATCAACAGCAGCCTCTGTATGTCCGGAACGGCGCAATACGCCGCCTTTTTTCGCAATCAGCGGGAACATATGGCCAGGTCTACGGAAATCAGACGGCTTCGCTTTAGGGTCAATCATGGCCTTTACAGTCAAGGATCTTTCCCCTGCAGATATACCAGTAGTTGTATCGATATGGTCTACGGATACGGTAAACGCTGTGCCATGATTATCTGTATTGTGGCTGACCATGGCCTGCAGTTCAAGTTCTTCCGCACGTTCTGCGGTAATTGGCATGCAGACCAAACCACGTCCCTCAGTGATCATAAAATTGATGACTTCTGGTGTCGCCCGTTCAGCAAGAGCTATAAAATCCCCTTCATTCTCACGATCTTCATCATCCACTACGATGATGACTTTGCCGCGCATTAAATCATAAATAGCTTCTTCAATCGGGTCCAAGACACTTTCCTTCTTCGATTGTTCGCTCATGATTCTATCCTCCTAATAGCTTTACCAAGGTTGTTTCCGTCCTCGTAAGCTTACTCTTTATTTAAACAAATCCGTTCGCAGCCAAGAAATCATGGCTAATCCCAGAGCTGCTGTCACTTTCTTCATCCTGTCCAGTCGAGCCATAATGCATAAGATGATCGACATATTTACCAAGGACATCACACTCTATATTTACACTGTCTCCTGCCCGCTTGTAAGTTAACACAGTTTCCCCCAACGTATGCGGAATAATGGATACAGTCAGCGATGAAGCGGTCGTCTTTACTACAGTTAAGCTAATGCCATCGATCGTGATCGACCCTTTAGGAATGATGTATTTGAACAGTGATTTGCGATCTGGCGTGATCTCATATACTACTGCGTTTTGATCACGTTTCACACTTTTGATAACACCTGTGCCGTCCACATGACCCTGAACAATATGCCCTCCAAATCGGCCTCCGGCTGCCATTGCTCGTTCCAGATTCATCCGACTGCCAGGACGCAGCTCCTTCAGGTTACTGTTTCGATAGGTCTGAGGCATGACATCCACTGTAAAATAGTTCTCGCCTAAAGTTGTCGCTGTAAGACAGACGCCATTAACCGATACACTGTCACCAATCTTCAGATCATCCATGATGACCGAAGCGGCAATGTTCAGCACCATCATTTCTCCACCGGTGGAGACACTTCTCAAAGTGCCAACTTCTTCGACTAATCCAGTGAACATGCTTTCCCTCCTAAAAGTTTTGTAAGCATTACTTTAAAGAAAACACTTCGTTCTTAACTTACATCAGAAGCATTCGCTTTAGCGTACCGGAGTACCGCTGATACATACATTATCTCCGAGCACTTTTACTTCCAATCCCTCCAGAGAAATCGCATCCTTCATCAGCTCTACACCTGGAAATACGAAGGTCCCTTTCGCATTAGCACCACCGCCGACAATCTTTGGAGCAAAAAAGAGGATCACTCGATCAACCAACCCACTCTCAAGCATCGCACCGTTTAGCGTACCTCCGCCTTCAAGTAAAATTGATCCAATTTCCATCTCGCCGAGCGTTACCATAGCAGCCTTCAAATCCACCCGTGGTCCTGCACCGCTAATAACGATTTGTACCCCTGCCTCAAGCAGAGCAGCTTTCTTGTCAGCATCTGCAGCTTCTGTTGTCACGATGATAGTAGGCGCTAGACCGTCACTTACTACTGCTGAATCCAATGGAGTACGTAGTCCAGAATCAATCACGATCCGCACCGGGTTAATCCCAGGCACTTCCGTTCTTGTCGTCAGTGAAGGATTATCTGCAATCACTGTGTTCACACCGACCATGATCCCCTGATGCCGATGCCGCAGTGTATGTACAATCTCCCGCGCTTCTCCGTTCGAAATCCACTTACTATCACCTGATTTGGTAGCCAGGTTGCCATCCAACGTACTGGCACTCTTGAGCGTCACAAACGGCTGTTTGGTCAAAATATACTTGATAAACCGCTCATTCAGCCGCAGCGCACGATCACGCAGCAACCCTACTTCTACTTCAATGCCATGCTCGCGTAGCATTTGAACCCCGCGGCCTGCCACTTGAGGGTTAGGGTCTTCACAAGCGACTACCACTCTGGCTACGCCCTCATCGATTAGCCTTTGGCTGCAAGGAGGAGTCTTGCCATAGTGACTGCACGGTTCCAGTGTGACATAGGCAGTGCTACCCTTAGCTTGACCTGCCGCCATATTCAAGGCATGCACCTCAGCATGACCTGTTCCGCGCTGCAAATGAGTTCCAAGCCCAATCATAGCTCCATTCTTTACAACAACGCAGCCAACAACCGGGTTAATTCCCGTCTGCCCTTGGGCCCGTTCTGCCATATCCAGCGCCAGCGACATATAAAACTCGTCATTCATGTTGTCCATCTCGTCCTCCTATCCCCTTACTGTCTATCTGATTTAAAAAACAGAAAAACCCATCTCATTCTCCAGGAGGAGTTCAAGATGGGTTATGTGAGAGTTTATCGGCAGTCCAAATAAAAGTGTGCGTAAATAACCGTCAATCGACGGCAATTGTGAAATATCGCACATAATAAATGAAAACACTGCAGTCCACCTGTCTATACAGACAAGCGGTTAACCTCTCCTTCTTCCATCCAGACTATACTGTCGGTCCCGGAATTTCACCGGGTCCACCGTTCGCGTCAACAACGCGAGCCGGGTAGCGGACTAAGCGCGGTAGATAAACTTAATAATTAAGCACTCTACAACAGCATCACCGCCGGTAGGGAATTACACCCTGCCCTGAAGGATTGATCCTTTATTTAATTGAGGTTCAAGTTTTCCTTACTAACAAAATTATCACTTACACCATCGAAATGCAAGTGCGTTTAATATATTTACTTAAAATTTGTAACTTAATTCTAAGATGTACGGTGATTACAAGAAGAAACGACATTGTTTTTTATAAACAAATTTACGAATAAAAAAGAAAGCAAAAAAGCGCCAGGACTAATATCTCCAAGCGCTCCTTGCTTTCTTTTTCCAATTACAAACCACGTTCTTGTTGTTTCAACAAATCACGAATTTCAGTCAACAGTACGATATCCTCGGCAGGTGCAGGAGTCTCCACTACTTCGACTTTAACCGCTTCTTTACGTTGAAATTTGTTTGCTAGCTTGATCACCATAAAGATTGAGAAGGAAATAATAAAGAAATCAACCACTGCCTGTAAAAATAGACCGTACGGGATAGATAATTTATTCTCCATCACCATAACATTCAGAGCCCGATCCTTGAGATCTATACCACCTGTTATTAAGCCAATGATCGGCGTTATAATGTCTGACACTAATGAAGTCACAATTTTACCAAAAGCTGCTCCGATTACTACAGCAACCGCTAAATCCAACACATTTCCTTTCAGGGCAAAAGCTTTAAACTCTTTCCACATCTTCCAATTTCCCTCCAACCTATCGAATTTGAAATTATTATAGCATAGTAGCTTCCCAAATCTTAAGACTTGTTAAGAAACTATTAAGTTTACCTTTACTTTTACCTGCCGCCGTTGTTAAGAAATCTCTTGTTAAATAAGGATTACGAACTACATGAAAGGAAGATTTCTATCATGACAACTCTGAAAAAAGAAAAAATTCCAGAGCTTCAGCTCGTTCGTGCTCTTTGTATTATAGCTGTAGTCACTGTTCATGCCACCTCATATGCAACTTTACAAATGACAGGTTCGCGTTATTTTGCTATCTACAATTTCCTGAATATTTTTATGAAATATGGCGACCTTTATCGCGATGAGTGCCTTTGTGCTTTTCTATAATTATAATGAGAGACCTGTGAATAAAGCGCTTCTGACCTCATTCTACAAAAAAAGATTCCTTTACATCCTGCTTCCATACTTCATGTTCTCATTGTTTTATTTCACGTTAACGCAGCTTGCAGTCGGTTCACCTTTCAATGGAGAGTTGATTCGGAATTTTTTTGTTAAGCTTTTCACTGGTAAAGCCTATACTCATCTCTATTTCGTATTCATCAACATGCAATTCTATCTGTTATTCCCTTTTCTTCTGCTCTTGTTCAAACGTTATCCGCAGATTCGTAAATACTCTATTGTCGCAGGAATTCTCATCCAATGGGGTTTCATCCTTGCTAATAAATATCATTTTCAAGTCGCAAACAGAGGCAGCTGGTGCCTCACCTATTTCTCCTATTACATGTTAGGTGCATGGCTCGGAATGTATTATCCACAGATTAAAACATGGATTGAGGCGCATCGATCAGAGCAAACTAAAAAGAATAATCCGCCTGGAATGGTGTTTCGAGGAATTTGGGCGATTTGGTTAACCTCAGGAATTTCTCACACGATGTTATATTACCAAAATCGACGATATGGCACTTCATTCAACTCGTTGATTTATGAACTGCTATACAGTACTTTTGCATTTACAAGCCTGTTAGTTTTAATGTCTGTTGCACGGTTTCTGTTGAGAAAATCATCACTTTCATTCTTATACCAACCGCTTGAGCGGTTAGGATCGTTTTCATTTGGTGTATATCTGATACATCCGCTATTCTTACTGCTATACAGACAACTTTCTCCAACAATCAGTACTTCGTGGCTTCTGCATCTCTGGTATGTCGGCGGCTTTATTATAGCTCTAGGCTTTTCTTGGATCGCCGTTAGTCTTTTAGCACGTTATTTGCCGTTTGCCTGGGTGCTTTTCGGAAATGTATCACAGAACAAAAAAGAAGGATCACACACGACTTCACATCGCTCATCGCCAGCCTTTAAATAAGTATTTTGAACGTGAATATATTGTATACTTCTTGTAGAACGATTGCTTTACAAGCAAGAAAGGACGCTGAATCATGCACAACGCAACACTGCTTTTGGTTGACGATGAAGCCGAGATTATCAAGCTCATGCAGATCTATCTGGAGAACGAAGGATATCGCCTGTTAACTGCTCGAGACGGACTGGAAGCACTTGAAATTATCAAAAAAGAAACGATAGACCTAATGGTACTAGATATTATGATGCCCAACATGGACGGTATAGAGGCTTGTATAAAAATTCGAGAAACACAAAAATTCCCGATTATTATGTTATCAGCAAAGGGTCAGGAATTAGATAAAATCACAGGACTCAGTGTAGGTGCGGATGATTATGTTACGAAGCCGTTTAGTCCGCTGGAGCTCGTTGCCCGAATTAAATCCCAGCTGCGCAGAACCCGAAATTACATGGTCGATCTAAGTGCCAAACAGGATGAAATCATCATTGATGGCTTAGTTATTAACTCGGTGACGCATGAAGTTAGCGTGGATGATCAGCCCGTTAAACTTACTCCGAGAGAGTTCGCAATTCTGGAGCTGCTCGCCCGTAACAGGGGACAAGTACTAAGCATGGAGCAAATCTACGCCAAAGTATGGAAAGAGCAATTTCTCGAGAGCAATAATACGCTCATGGTACACATTCGAAAAATCAGAGAAAAAATTGAAGCTAATCCGAGAAAACCACAATATTTGAAAACGGTATGGGGCGTTGGCTACAAACTGGAAAAGGGAGGTTCTTCTAGTTGAATTTCAAACGATTCGATACCCTCTCCTGGAAAATAGTTGGCTTCAGCTTAACAAGTTTAGCACTTACAGCAGCAATTTTATTGATGGGTTATTATGGGACATCCCTTTTAATATGGCTAAATCCTTCGCGTTCCTTTTTTGGGGTTAAACTCATCCTCTGGGTAATCAATAACATCGGTTCTACGCCAATAGTGATTCTTATTGGGATTCCTTTGTTTATCTTTTTTATCCTAAAGCTATCCAGAAGTACCACAAAAAAGCTTCATAACATTACAAGCGGAGTTCAAGCGATTGCCGATGGCAATTTATCTTTCAAGGTAACAGTAACAGGTACGGATGAACTCGGTAAACTCGCCGAAAATATGAACCTCATGGCTGGCAAGCTAAAATCCGCTATAGAGGAAGAACGAGCAGCTGCGAAAGCCAAAAACGACTTAATCACTGGTGTATCCCATGATCTCCGAACCCCGCTAACCTCTGTGCTCGGATTCCTTGAGTATGTGGAGAAGGATCGTTATAAGAATGAGGTTGAGCTGCGTTATTATGTGAATATTGCCTATGAGAAATCACTGACTCTAAAAAAACTAATCGACGATTTATTCGAATATACACGGGTTAGCAGCAGCGGTCTCCCTCTTAATATAGAGCCTGTAGATCTCGGAAAGCTGCTCGAACAGCTTGTCGAGGAATTCGCTCCCGTACTAGAGCAAGCGGATATGACCTACCGTATTCATACAGATAAGAGCCCTTTAATTATCTATGGTGATGCGGACGAGTTGGTACGGTTATATGAGAACCTATTTACCAATGCGGTTAGATACGGTAAAGAAGGTAAGATTCTAGATATTTCTGTCTATAGAAAAGACGATAGAGTGATTGCTACATGCACGAATTACGGCAATCCAATCCCTGCTACGGACCTCCCACACTTATTTAAACGATTTTATCGCGTAGATAAGTCACGTTCCAGAGAGACTGGCGGAAGTGGTCTAGGACTCGCGATTGCCAAGAGCATCACAGAGCTTCACGGTGGAACGATTTCTGCTAAAAGCTCACGTAAACAAACTGAATTTGAGACTTCCTTCCCTGCGAGCGAATGATGCTTGCGGGGATTTTTTTACAATCTCATCCATTAAGAAAAAGATAAGAATTCATAACATAAAGGCTTAAGATCTGTGACTTATAGTGATTCCATACCAAAACTGCTATAAGTGAGGATTGTTAGTTATGTTATTTAATTCATATCTCTTTATGTTTGGTTTTCTGCCTGTTGTGCTAGGAGGATATTTCATTCTAAATCGTTTTCGTCTCTTGTTCTACGCAAAAGTATGGCTGACCCTTGCCTCTTTGGTGTTCTACGGATACTGGAACTTAAAGTACGTGCCTTTAATTCTGCTATCCATCTTGTTTAACTACGCTATGGGTCATTTCATTCATACCGCATCTGCCGGCAGACGTCGACCTCTTCTAATCTTTAGCTTAATTGCAAATATTCTACTACTTGGCTATTACAAATACACTGATTTTTTTATAGAGAATTGGAACGGACTTACAGGAAGTAATCTTCCTCTTCACCATCTTATTTTGCCATTAGGCATAAGCTTCTTCACATTTACACAAATCGCTTATCTTGTTGACGCTTACCGAAATCAGGCGCGTGAATACAGTCTTGTGAACTACACGCTGTTTGTGACCTTTTTCCCGCACTTGATTTCCGGTCCCATCCTCCATCACAAGGACATGATGCCTCAGTTTGATAGGCTGCGAAATAAGGTCTGGAACTGGAACAACGTACGAAAAGGCATTTTATTATTTAGTATTGGTCTTGGAAAAAAAGTGATCCTAGCAGATACTCTGGCCGGTTATGCTGACAATGGATTTGCTACCGCGGCTCATTTTATAGATTCTTGGGTAGCTGTCCTCTCTTATACTTTACAGCTCTACTACGACTTCAGCGGTTACACGGATATGGCGATCGGAACCGCATTGTTGTTCAACATCCGCTTGCCTCAAAATTTCAACGCCCCTTACCGTGCGCTAAGTATTCGCGATTTCTGGAGACGCTGGCATATTACACTCAGCCATTTTCTTAGAGATTATATTTACATTCCACTAGGGGGCAACCGGAAAGGATTTTGGATTTCAATTCGAAATGTGGTGATCACGTTTCTGATTGGTGGCTTTTGGCATGGTGCAGGTTGGATGTTCATTCTCTGGGGGCTTCTGCATGGTGTCGGACAAGCTGTGGAGAAAATTTGGGGACGCTGGGGCTTCCCCCTTCCCAAGTGGTTCTCATGGCTACTCACCTTCATCTTCGTGAATATCACATGGGTATTGTTCCGATCTGAGCACCTGTCTCAAGCGATTCATTTATTAAAAGGGATGAGCGGTCTTAACGGGATATCTTTACAGTCTATAGGGACGCTGAAATGGGCAATCCTTCTGATTCTCATCTTATTGACAATTATTCTCTGGAATCCTCGTCATATCTGGAACAAACGCAATTTACAGTATAGCCGGAAAACGGCTTTTGTAATGGCATTTATAATCGTATTCTCGCTGCTGTTCTTCAATCGAATTACGACCTTTTTATACTTTAACTTTTAAAAATATTATGGAGGCTGATTATGCGTACATCTCCTGGGATTCATACAAAATCGAAACGGTTCGTAAGTTATTTTATGCTTTTTTTCATTCTGTTAGCTTTTGTAACAGCGCTGATAACCGCATTTATCGACCCGCTGCAATTCTATCATCGCCCCTCGTGGTATACGCCGCTTCTGTCGGAACAAGAACGTTACCAGAATCCAGGCTTAGCCAAAAATTACGATTACGACAATATCATCATCGGTACATCCATGACAGAAAACTTTCTTCCGTCTCAAGTAGACTAAAGCTTAGGTGGAACAACCTTAAAGTTGTCTATGGAGGGTTCAACCGTTGACGAGCATTATAAAATCGCTAAACTCGCCTTGGAGACAGGGAAAGTAAAACAAGTGCTTTGGGGGTTGGACTATTTCTCATTGAAGCTCGCTACCGCAGAGGAAGAAGAAGATTTCCCTGACTATCTGTATGACGGTAAGCTATGGACTGACTATAAATATTGGTTTAATTCATCCGTATATAAACAATTTTTTCGAAGTATCAAAAGTACGCTGAGTGGTCAAACGAAACAGGATTTAGAAACTTTGTACAATTGGAATGATAAGGTAGTATTCGGCAAGCAATACGTTGCTGAGTCTTATTTTAAAGCTTGTGACAAAGAGATCGATTACGGTACGAATGAGGAAAGCCTTGATCAAGTAAAGGTTTATTTCAATACGTATATTCGATCTCTAATAGAGGAATATCCAGATGTTCAATTCTATTTTTACTATCCCCCTTACAGCGTAATGCGGCAGGTTGCCTGGTACTCCAGTAATCCCGTTCGTTTCAACAATCAGTTAGTTATGCGGCAATGGATGTTTGAGCAATTTGAGCAATACCCCAATGTGAAGCTCTATGATTTCCAGACAACATCCGAGTGGACGTTTAATCTGGATCTGTATAAAGATTTAAGTCATCATAATGGTGAGGTGAATACCTGGATCGCTGAAGCTATAGGAGAGGATAGTTCGGAATATCGTGTAACGTCCAGCAACATAGAAGCATTTAACACACTTCTGGAAGAACAAGCGGAAAGTGCTGTCATCGATAGCAACGGCAATGTCTATCGTAGCAGTGTACAAGTAAACGGTGAACCTCTGGCATTTACCACCCGTCTAGTCCAAGGGAATGAAGAGTTATGGTTACCTGCCAAAGAAATCGGAACAGCCCTGAACGCTTCAATAGATTGGGACGCAGCTACCAAAACTGTATCACTTACTTCGGGTGGGAATAACGTTACTATGACTATTGGTAATACTGAGGCGTTAGTAAATGGACAGACTCTCGCAATGGATACCGCTCCACTACTTGCAGGAGGAAAAGTGTTAGTTCCCGTTGCTTTTGTTGCAGAGCATCTTGGATGGAACGTTTCTGTTGAACGAGAAGGTGATTGGCTACGCTACCTTCTTAATTCATAGAATAACGCGGTACATTTCAACTTCCTCCCAACATTTTTGGACATACGTAAAAAAGCACCCGGCATTTAGATGTCGGATGCTTTTTTCATTTCAAATTCGAATGATCTCAGATCTTTCACTTACGAGTTGATTCGTTGATGAAATAAAGCCTCCAATTCCTTTTCCAATTTGTTTTTTTGTCTTTGGATCCCCTCTTAAAACTTAATCTCTGTCACTACTCTATGCCGAATGCTTCTTATGTAATTCCACGCCCATCGCCCAATCTTATGTTAAAATAATGAAAAGTCTTCCTTTTGTGGCGGAGTTGACAGAATATATATGTACATATCTTTATCCATTTTATGGATTTACAGAAATGAAAAAATTCAAAATACCAAGTAAATTTTCAGAGTATTTTTATGTCCAAAGGAGGTTGGTTCATGCATCTTTCATCTTACTTTGATCGACAGCGTACAGAGGATTTTATTATGTTCTCCCTTTCACATTGGATTGCTCTGTCTATCATTGCATTGGTGTGTCTACTACTTTACGGTTTCAGATTCGAAATTCGCACGGACGTGAGACTTCGGCAAAGTGTTCGCTTGCTGTTGATTGTTATTCTTATGTTCTCAGAAGCGGGACTTCAAATATGGTATCTCTCTCAGCAGGTATGGCAATCCAGCTCATCATTACCGCTCGAACTATGCGGAATTACTTTACTACTATCCATTATCATGCTGATTACACGCAGCCGAAGACTTTACTCCTTTCTGTATTTTGCCGGAATAGGTGGAGCATTCATTGCTTTACTCACACCGAATCTGGTCTATCCGTTCCCTCATTTTCGATTTTCACTGTTCTTTGTAGCTCATGGTGGTATCATTCTTGCTTCTCTTTATATGACCTGGATTGAGGGCTATAAACCAACCTGGAAATCACTTTGGTTCACTATGCTTGGCCTTAACGTCGTGGCTGTATGTGTCTGGATCGCCAATTATATCCTAGGATCTAATTACATGTTCCTATCTCATAAGCCCAGTACTTATTCTGTAATGGATTATTTCGGACCTTATCCTTATTACCTGCTAGTTGAGGAGCTATTTGCCTTCATTGTATTTCTGCTTATGTATTTAGTGTTTTTCTGGGTGCCAGAGCGGCGTAATTCGAGGCGTAAACGAATTGGTCGGCTTCCTAATTAAATGCGAAAAAGGCCAGCCTCCGATAATCCAAAGGCTGGCCTTTTTAAATTAAATATTCTTAAGCTTCGATGATTTCTACCGAAGTCATTTTGTCGCGTCCTTTGAAAGCATCAACAAGATCCATACCTTCAACTACTTTACCGAATACAGTGTGTACTCCATCCAAGTGAGGTTGTGGAGCGTAGCAGATGTAGAACTGGCTTCCGCCTGTGTTCTTACCCGCATGCGCCATAGCAAGTGTGCCACGCTCGTGTTTGTTTGGATTGATTTCGCAGTTGATGGTATATCCTGGACCGCCGGATCCAGTTCCGTTAGGACATCCGCCTTGAGCAACAAAACCAGGAATAACGCGGTGGAATGTCAATCCGTTGTAGAAACCATCTTTTGCTAGCTTTTCAAAGTTAGCTACAGTGTTTGGTGCATCTTGATCGAACAAGTCGATCAGCACTACGCCGCCTGTTTCAAGAGTAATTTTCGCTTGCTTTGCCATATGTAAATGACCCCTTTCAAAATTAACAAAATTAGAATACCTCAATTATATTACTATGAAACCACGCACAAAGCAAAGCAAGCAGGAGTAATTCCTGCTTGCTCTTTTTGCCTTCCCAATTTTGTCCACCTAACATTAGTCCCTGTTACTTAGCAACAGCGGCTTGTTTAGCGATACGCTCAGGAACAATATCGTTGGCAATAAGATCATTGTAGCTTTCACGACGCACTACAAGATCGCTGTGTCCGTTCTGAACGAACACTAAAGCCGGACGACGAAGCCGGTTGTAGTTGCTCGCCATGGAGTAATTGTAAGCACCCGTGCAGGCTACAGCCAACAGATCGCCACTTTCTGCCTTAGGCAGTTCTACATCCCAGATCAGCATATCTCCGCTCTCGCAGCATTTACCAGCGATGGATACAGTTTCTGTAGCCTCTTCATTCGCACGATTCGCAAGTAATGCCTCATATTTAGATTGATACAATGCAGGACGTGGATTATCAGTCATCCCACCGTCAACGGCAACGTACTTACGCACACCTGGAATATCCTTATTCGTACCTACAGTGTAAAGTGTAGTACCTGCATCTCCAACGATACTGCGGCCCGGTTCGACCCAGATTTCAGGCAAAGCATTATAAATTCCAGCAAAATGAGTCTTCACCGCATCCGTAATTGCAGCTACATATTCAGAAACATGTAACGGGGTATCACCCTCTACATAACGAATACCGAAACCTCCACCTAGGTTTACTACACGGAAGTCCACATCCAAACCTTCTTTAACACTACGAGCAAAACTCGCTACACGTTCAACAGCAAGCTGGAATCCATCCGTTTCAAAAATTTGAGAACCAATATGGGAATGTACGCCCAGCAATATTAAATTCTTTTTGCTGACTGCCGCTTTAACTGCTTCATAAGCAGAACCGTTTCCAATATCAAAACCGAATTTGGAATCGGTCTGACCTGTTGTAATGTACTCATGCGTATGTGCTTCGACACCTGGTGTCACACGTAATAAGATGTTAACCTCAACTTCTTTACGTGATGCAATCGACTGCAAAAGGCTAAGCTCCACCAAATTATCAACTACAAAGCAACCGATCCCGGCATCAATCGCCATTTCGATCTCTTCAGATGTCTTATTGTTGCCGTGAAAATGAATGCGTTCTGCAGGAAAGCCTGCTTGCAAAGCAGTATAAAGCTCGCCATCAGATACAACATCAAGCGACAAGCCTTCTTCATCAGCCAAACGAACCATAGCCATTACTGAGAACGCCTTGCTTGCGTAAGCTACTTGGAACCCAAGTCCAGAGGATTTAAAAGCATCCATATATTCCCGGCAACGTTGTCTAACCAATTGCTCGTCCAGTATATATAGCGGGGTTCCATATTCCGCTTTCAATTCAGTTACATCACATCCGCCGATTTCCAGATGCCCAGCATCATTAATTCGGCTAGTACCGTGTAGAAACATTCTTTAGTCCTCCAATTTCTGTGGAATATCAAGGTTCCACCCTGTCTTTAGTGTATTCAGTATAACAGACAGTGGGAACTCCATTGAATGGACTAATTTGCAGTAGTTTTGTATTTTCCTACGATTGTTAATCATTCTTTTGATTAGGCGGCATTCTTGTATTGTCTCTTGTTTTATTGAAAGACGGCCTTGTCTTCGAGCTTAGAACTGGCTTTCGCAATAGAATTTCACTCATCGCCTTTGCATTAAAAGGTATAAACGGCCACATATAAGAGGAGTTATAGGACCGATGGGTAGTTAGGAAAATAGTCAGTAGCGTCGTGCCAATCATAAATCCTGGCACCTGGAATGCCGCCACGGCTAACAATAACCCAAGCCTGACTATTCGATTCGCAAGACCCAGTTCATAACTTGGGGTCGCAAACATACCTATGGAAGCCACCGCCATATATAGAACTACCTCGTTGACAAACAATCCGCTCTGGACAGCTATATCACCAATCAATATCGCCGCTATCAGACCCATCGCTGATCCTAAAGGTGTCGGTGTGTGTACTGCGGCCATCCGCAGTAAATCAACCCCAAGCTCCACAATAAGAAACTGGGCAATTAGAGGAATTCTTGCCGTCTTTTGGGGACCAATAAAATCCAGTACAGGCGGCTTAAGCTCAGGATGAATGACAAGCAACATCCATAGCGGTAGCAGGAACATGGAAGCAAATATTCCGATGAAACGAACCCACCGCAAGTACGTTCCCATAAAAGGCGTCTGACGATTCTCCTCCGCATGCTGGCAGAGATCAAAAAATGTAGTCGGAAGAACTATAACGATTGGTGACGTATCCACGAAAACTACAACCCGTCCCTCTAATAAATTAGAGGCCACTACGTCAGGGCGTTCAGAATAACGCACCATAGGATATGGATTCCAACCGCCCCCGATAATTGCCTCCTCCAATTGCTTATCTGCCAGAGGAATGCCGTCGATATCAATACTGTTGATTTTTTCGATAACAGAACTAACCTGTGTTTTATCAACGATATCATCAATATAAGCCACACAGACATCCGTCTGTGTTCGTCGTCCAACCTGAAATATCTCATATTTCAACCCCGGATCACGAATCCGTCTTCTGACAAGCGAAATATTACTCAGTAGAGTCTCTGTGAATCCATCGCGTGCACCGCGTACCACCCGATCAATCGAAGGTTCGTCGGGACTGCGACTAGGGTAAGAACGAGTATCCATGACGATAACCTTGTTCTCACCTTCGATGAATAGTACGCTCAAACCTTCTAGTACCTTCTCGATACTTTCACTTAACGAATTACCCTCCTCCACCTGGATGTGAGGGACATATTCATTCATAAAGCTAGACAGTACACCCGTAGACAGATTCTCAGAGGTGAGATAGGTCAGACGTTTTAGGATCTCATCCGTTACATCTGCATTAGTAAATCCACTTAAACAGAGAAGAGCTGTCTTATGACCGCCAAAGGACATCTCTCTAAACGTTACATCAAAGCTAGTTCCGAGCCCGATTACCTCATTAAGTGTATGTTTTGTATCTTGTAAGGAAGTTGAAATTTCATCATTTCCTTGCCAGTAAATGACGGACTCTTTTAACGAGTTAGAGTGCTCGCTATCTCGTTTCTTTTGCAGTTTACTGATTCCCTTTTGGTTGGTGCTGTCTTGTGACTCTTGCCGTGCTTGCTTTTTAGTCGGCTTGGGTTTTGGTGCTTGTTGGGCATTCTGATCTTGTGCCTCATCTTCGGATTCCGAGTCTGAATCTAAGCCGAATAATCTGGCAAAAAATCCTTTACTAGGCTCATTCTGCTCCTGATTGCCGAGCTCATCTGACGCCTCCGCATCCTGCTGCCCAGACTCTGGCTGCGTTGACGCTTCTGCACTTTGCTCTTCTGTCCCGAGCTCATCTGACACCTCCGCATCCTGCTGTCCGGAATCCGGCTGCGCTGATGCTTCTGCACTTTGCTCTTCTGTTCCGAGCTCATCTGACGCCTCCGCATCTTGCTGCCCAGAATCCGGCTGCGCTGATGCTTCTGCACTTTGCTCTTCTGTTCCGAGCTCATCTGACGCCTCCGCATCTTGCTGCCCAGAATCCGGCTGCGCTGACGCTTCTGCACTTTGCTCTTCTGTTCCGAGCTCATCTGACGCCTCCGCATCTTGCTGCCCAGAATCCGGCTGCGCTGACGCTTCTGCACCTTGCTCTTCTGTCCCGAGCTCATCTGACGCCTCCGCATCCTGCTGCCCAGACTGTGGCTGCGCTGACGCTTCTGCACCTTGCTCTTCTGTCCCGAGCTCATCTGATGCTTCGGCATCTTGCTGGCCTTGACTCGGATCAGCAGCTGCGATGTCACTGGCCATAGAAGCAGTATCTGCTTCAGTGTGATCAGCAACTAGCTCGGATGCAGTATTCTTCATTGCTGCGGCAGCCGCAGCATTTTCCTCCTGATGATCATCATCCGGCACTGAATCACCGCTGTGAATAAACTTGCTCATTCCATAACCCCCTGTTTACTGTCGGTATACAAACCAGTCGAACAAAGAACCCGCGACCTTCCCGCTTACCATCGCCATCAACAGCCCGAACAGATAATGTGTCATATTCAAGCGTTTAGCGAGTATCGGCAGCACATTTAATACCTCGGTCAATGCTGCAGCGAGCATCCCGACAAAAATCCCGTCAAATAGGCCTATACCCAGTTCAACTAAAGGACCTGAAGATATTTTCCAATTCCAAAAATCACTCACGGTACCTACCAATGACCCGACTACCATCGCACCCTCGTACCAATGTACTTTATCGTAAGAAGAGGTTAATTGAGCCAGACGGGGCACCATGTCAAGCACCACAAATAAAGCGATCACACCGCCGCCTACAGCGATTCCACCTGCAATACCCAGCAGCAAATTCAATCCCAGTGTTATAGGTGCCGTCATCTTCCTTCCTCCGTGTTCTCTGGTTGAGTTTCTACACGGCGCCTCATTTTACCGTACTCCTCATTGATGACGTATTGGTCGATATTTTTCTGATACAGGTACATTTCCACTTCTAACGGTGTAGGCTCCTCATTCCACTTTTTCTTAAATAAATGGTTGAAAAAAATGACCATCCCAAAGCCGATGCCTACAGAATATGCAATCTGAAAAACAACCGGATGTTCATCCCGATGACCGGTGATCATCTCCACAATTCGGATTTGGACCTCCTGCATGTTTACATCCGCATGGAAATTCATGATTGTCAGCGCAGACCCGAAGAACAGCAGTAGCCACACTAAAACAAACATCGCTATTGAAGGCTTACGTCTCTCCACCGGACTCTCAATCTGCACAATCGTTCTGCCTTCACCTATCGGCTCAATATCCGCTTCTGGCACCAGTTCATAAATGCGGGGAATCACCATCAAGAGATCAATCAAAATTAGATTGCCGTCACTTTGCTCTGGCTTCATTAGCAGAATAGATTCCAGCGACTCTTTCAGCTCAGGCTCCGCAATCAGAAATGCAATATCACCCAATGTGACACCTTTACCTTTGGGCACCGTCACCCGATTCTTAAGCTGTATATAGATGGCGGGAGCAGAATGTTGTTTCATCCGCATTCCTCCTAAAGGTTGTGGTCAAGTAGCTCCGGTGCAAGATAACGGTAGTATGGGAGAAAAGCCTTAATTTTACTCTTTAGGCTGAAATCAATTTCCATGAATGGAAACTGACCTCTCAAAGGTATGAGTTTGATAATCAACAAAAAGACAGCTCAAGGTGATTTCCCTCAAGCTGTCTTTTTTGTTATTCCTTATGATCTCTCTAGAATTGAAGAGAATCCAGTTTCTTACCTTCAAAATCAAACAGAGCTAAATTGGACCATCCATTCTCATGACCGACAGACCATTCCTTTTGCGAAGGGATCCAGGCGGGCTCCCAGTAATAAAAGCCGATGCCTTTTCCGTTAGGTGTATTCTCAATTACGCTAATGAAATCCTTCATATAGTTAGCTTGACCCTCTACTGTGGCTGGATAAGCTTCATGTAGCTGGGATTCCTCATTAACAATTACAGAGAAACCCTCAGGTGCATTCAGCGTCCAAGGATAGGCTGTTTCCACCACAATGATATCCTTGTTATAACGCATCGCTAATTCGTTCAGGTTATGCTGCAAGTCGTCCAAAGTACCATGCCACCAGGAGTAAAAAGATAATCCGATAACATCAAAATTAACGCCATGCTCCAAGAACCTATCATAAAAGTTACGGCTAGTCGGATGATCAGCCCCGCGGTCAATGTGGATCATGATGGACAAGTCAGAATCGACGGATTTCGCACCCGCTATACCCGCTTTAACTAGCGTAGTGAATTGCTCCCACTGTTCCGGAGTATCACTATCTCCATCTACCTTGCCCTCTCCCCATAACATGCCTGGCGTAATCTCATTCCCAATCTGCACCATATCGGGAAGGGTACCTTGAGACTGCAACGCCTCAAGAACTTCACGAGTATATTCGTACACAGCAGATGTCAAACCACTAAAATCAAGTAACTCCCAAGCTTTTGGTTTCCATTGATTAGCGGGGTCGGCCCATTTATCTGAATAATGAAAATCCAGAAGAAAGTTAAGCCCTGCGTCCTTGATTCGCTTAGCCATAACCAGCGTACGTTCCAAATTGCAAAAGCCCCCAGGAGGGTCATTCCAAATCCGCAGGCGGATGGCATTTACTCCATTGTCCTTAAGGATATGGAGTAAATCCTCGCCCTCCTCAGCCGTCCGAACAGAGCTACTGTGGAACTTGCCTCCACCCTGCTCTATTTCATCCAGAAACGAGATGTCCATTCCATTGATAAATGTCGTTATCATCATCCCTACTCCTTTACAGAACCAAGTGTCATCCCTTTAACAAAATACTTCTGCAAGAATGGATATACGATTAGAATTGGAGCAGCCCCGATAAAGATTTGCGCGGCTCTAACCGTTGTCTGCGAGATCAATTCCATTTCCTTCGGATTAATGCTCATGGAGCTCATATCCCGTTGAATGATAACGGTCTGAAGGAAGGTCGCCAGCGGAAACTGCTTGGAATTATTCAAATACAATAGGCCATCGAACCAGGAGTTCCAATGGAACACCATACTAAACAATGCAATCGTCGCAATCGATGGTAATGAAATCGGTAAGTATATGCTGAACAAGGTTCGGAAATGTCCTGCTCCGTCTATTAACGAAGCTTCCTCCAGATCTTTAGGAATGCCCCGGAAGAAGTTCAGCATCAGAATGACCAAGAATGTATTCACCGCACCTGGCAGAACGAGTACCCAGAAGGAATCCATTAAGCCAATCTTTTGGATAACAATATAGAATGGAATCAGACCACCATTGAACACCATACTGAAAACGAACAACCAGGAATATACATTCCGACCTTTGAAGGCCGAGTTTTCCTTTGATAGGGGATACGCTGCCAAAAAAGTAATCAGTAGTGTGAGTCCGGTTCCGAGTACAGTTCTTTGCACGGATACCCATATGGAGTGTAGGAATATCGGATTATTCATTGTCTTTTTATAAGCTTCCAGAGAGAACTGCTTTGGCCACAGGCCCACCAGGTTGGCGTCAGCCGCAGACTTGGCACTGAAAGATACAGCTAATACGTGAATCAGAGGAACAATACACATGAGTGCGAGTAGAATTAGAAAACAAGTATTGAATATGTTGAAAATACGATAACCTCTAGTTTTGTAATACATAGGTCTCCCTCTTCCTTTGGTAGTTTAGAAAATGCGATATCCTGCCCATTTCTTAGCCAGGCTGTACGAAACAAGGATCAATACCATACTAATGGCTGACTTGAACAGTCCGATTGCTGTTCCAAAGCCCATCTCACCATTCAGAATCGCTGTACGGTATACGAAGGTGTCGATAATATCGCCTTTCTGATAGACCAGCGGATTGTAGAGGTTAAAGATCTGGTCAAACCCTGCATTCAATACATTTCCGAGAGCCAGAGTACCTACCACAACAACCATTGGCAGTAGAGAAGGCATTGTGATAAAACGTGTCTGTTTCCAGCGGGTTGCACCATCTATTTCAGCAGCTTCATATAATGAAGGGTTAATTCCTGCTAGAGCAGCCAGGAAGACGATCGTGTTATAACCAAATTCCTTCCATACATCCGTGAGAATGACCGTGAACCTGAACCAGTTATTATCTCCTAAGAAAAAGATGGGTTTAATCCCCATACTGCCGAGGATCTGATTGACGAAGCCATCTGTAGCAAGCAAATCTAGCAAGATCCCGCCAAGGATGACCCAAGACAAGAAGTGAGGTAAATAAACTAATGTCTGAATTGTACGCTGTATATAAACCTTGCGAATCTCATTCAATAGAATGGCGAACACAAACGGCACAGCCAAATTGAAGATCATCTTCAGAACGGCAATAATCAAAGTGTTCCAAATGACCTGCATACTGTCATTACGTTCAAATAGATAGCGGAAATTATCTAATCCAACCCACGCTGATCCCGAAATTTTTAGCCATGGCTTATAATCCTGAAATGCCATCACAATTCCGCCCATCGGTATAAAGCTGAAGATGATCAGGAAGATCATCGCCGGCAGTAACATTAAGTGAAATGGCCATGTTTTTTTAAGTGTTCTCATCCTTGGTCCCCCATATCGTGTCAAGTTCTTCTGTAACCATACTCAAATTATAGCAACGACAGGATTCACCAAATAGCGAGCAAAACCAATATATATGGTACAAAACCAATCTCTTTACCACTTAGAAATTGATCCTAATATACACCTTTTCAAGTAGCCGCTAACGCAAAAAGGGACCGTTCCTACAGCTTAATAAAAAGCCGAGGGAACAGTCCCGAATGGTGCTACTTATACCCTTATCAGAGCATTATTTTACGCTGTCATACCAATCATTTACTTCTTTGGTGATTTGGTCTCCACCGCCTGATTTCCAGGTCGCTACGAAGGTATCGAAAGCTTCTAGTGGTTTATTGCCATAGATGATTTCATTAAACGTTTGGTTCTCGATCTTATTCAGATAATCCATCTTCGATTTCATAGTTTCAGTAGTAGGACCTGTGAACATATTCTTGAAGGATTTATCCTCTTGCGCCAACAGAACCTTTGCAGCTGCAGGAGTATCCTTACCATAGTTTACAGCTACATCCTTCTCCAGACGAGTGGTTGGTTCTCCGCCATCTGCGAGGTTCAGCAGGGCTTTCATTTGGGCATCCGGAATCCGGGCACCGTCACGAACCAGCATATAACGAACGCTGTTCACATAACCACCAGCAATTTTTTCATTGTCAATCATCTTACCGTTTGCATCCAGTTCATAGTCATAACCTGCGAAGAGACCATTATCCAGCTCGCTACCAGGCTTTGGATCAGCGAAGTTATCGAACAGATAGTTTTGATAGGTAAAGAATGCTTCTGGATTTTTCATCTTAGTGCTGATCAGCGTTACACCGTTGGTGAACTGTGTACCGTGACGCATAACTTTACCATCTGGTCCTGCTGGAATTTCAATTGGAGCCCATACAGCATCCGGAGCGTTCTTCACAGTATCCTGAAGCGGCCAACCGCTCATCCAGTAAGGTCCTGGGAGAATACCTGCCGTACCCGCCACTGCTGGTTCAGCTGTTTTGTTCTCATCCCATAGTGCTGCTTCTTGAGGAATGTATCCCTTTGCGAGCCATTCCTTCATTTTTTCCAGCCCTTGCTTCATTCCCGCATTTACAGAGCCGTATTCCAGTTTACCATCAGCATCAAGATTCCATTGCTGTGGAAGCGTTCCGTAAGCACCGAAGATCCAGGAAGGATCGCCCATCCAAGTGTTCATTGATGTCTTAAAGCCGATACTGAGCGGTGTTACCTTATCTGGTGCCAAGCCATCAGGGTTCTGATTCTTGAATGCATCCATAACTTTTTCTAGCTCATCGATCGTTTTAGGTGCTTGCATATTAAGCTTGTCCAGCCAATCTTGGCGGATCCAAAGAATGTAATCATGGTTGTACGCGTAATCAAGTACAGGTAGACCCATTCTTTTGCCATCGCGGCTGTATTGGTTCCATACGTTAGGATCCTGTGCCATGGCTTCTTTCCAAGTAGCTGAAGCGTATTTATCGAACAACGTTCCCACTTCAGCATACATACCGGAATCGATCAAATCCTGAGCAATCGTGCTATCACCTGTACCAATGGTTACAACATCAGGCATTTCCTGACCTGATGACATCGACAGGCGCAGCTTGGTTCCAAATGCACCATTCGTATCAGTGATGGACCAAAGTGATTTAATGTTGATGCCGAACTTTTCTTTTGTCCACTTTGTAGCTACGTTATTCTCAATGCTTTCCCCGTTCTTGAATTTAAGCTCAGGGTCAACACCCCATACTGTTGTAATAGTTACCTCAGGATCATATTTATCCTTGTAGGCGTTTTCAGAATTTGAAGTTGTATTTGTGGTCGTATCACCAGCTGTATTCTTTCCATCAGCAGCATTATTGCTCGAGCAACCTGCAAGGCTACCTACCAAAAGCATACTCATACACAGGAGCGGTAGCCATCTCTTTTTCTTCATCGCGCTCATTTTGTTCCCCCTTAGATTCCTTAAGTGTTGGTTATGACTTAATTATAGGGAACGGAGATGATGTCGAATACGTCATTTAAACAAGGTTTCTGCACCTTTCTCAACCTCTCTATCCGTCACGAAATTCATTTGGTGTCATATTGTAGTGCTTTTTGAACATTTTGCTGAAATATTGCGGATTCTGATATCCAAGTTCAGTAGTGATTTCATAGATTTTTTTGTTAGTGTTCTTAAGCAGATATAGTGCACGTTCCATCCGCATGCGGATAATATAGTCTCCGAGTCCTTCTCCTGTCTCTGCTTTATAAATTTTAGATAAGTATACAGGGTGCAGATATACATGATCCGCTATCGTCTTGACCGACAGATCATGCCCAGAATGGTTTCCCACCAGCTCATGTACCTGCTTAATAATGTAACTTTTCGTATTCTGATCACTTTCTGAGAGTTCCTTTTGAAGCTTGTTTAGCATATCAAACGCCCAGTCCTTCAGCTTGTCAAAAGAAACAATAATGCTCTGTGTCAGCATTGGGTCGAACGCATACTGGTCGATTTGCGAGATGAATTGCCCTCCTTTATGAGCAATGTACATGAACGCATTGGTAATGGACAAAAAGACCTCATACAGATGCTCACTTGAAAAGCGTGCATTCTCCATATCTCGGAACACATCCGCGATCTTCTGCCGGGCTGTATCCCATTGTTTAGATTCCAGCAAATGAATGAGCGTTGGCGGACGATAAAGGCTTTCGAGCGATTTAATACTCATCATTTCCTGAAGATGACGGTCCTCCAGATAAAGTACCGAGCCTGTTTCATTATGTGTTGTCAAATACATAGAACTTAGGCCACTTCGATAGGCAGCCGTCATCCCTTCGGGGAAAGCAAACCACTCCGTTACGATAAGTGAAATCTCACCCTTTAGATAATTGCTAACACTAGTTCTGAAATTAGCTATCGCTGACTTAAGGATTTGTTGTCTCGCTGCATCGTAATTATTCGACTTTTCTAACTCCCGCTGGATAACTGGCTTCAGTTCCACAAGCAAAATCAAACAATCATGTGGTGCTTTGCAGAACCAGACATGGAACTGCTCCTTGAAGAGCTCCTCGGCAATATTGCCGATGGCATATTCCATTAAGGAGACCGAATGATGATCCATGGCAGCATAATGTTTACCCAGCTGAATCAATAACATCGACGCTTCAACATCCGATTCGAATGAGATTTCATATTCTTTAAGCTTTAAGGCAAGTGTCCGCTCAGACAGCACTCTGCCAAGAAGTAATTCATGCATCAAATTCGCCCGCAAGACACTGTAATCGGCCTTGCGATTATAGAGTAGCAAATGATATTTATCATGTGCCTCCCATTCGTCTTTTAGAGATTCAATCGCTCCTGAGATACTTTTAATAAACTCCTCATCACTGACTGGCTTCAAAATATAATCAAAAGCCTGCAGCTGAATCGCCTTCTTAGCGTACTGAAAATCAGAATAACCTGTCAGCAGAATCGACCGGATATCCACCCATCTCTCGCTTACCGTTTCAATTAATTGCAAACCGGACATCCCCGGCATAGAAATATCTGTAACCATGATATCTATATCCTGCTGCTCCAAGATCTCCAGTGCCTCAGCACCCGACGCCGCCTGATGTACCTGCTTTACACCAATCTCGTCCCACGGAATCGTGCGGGCGAGACTTTCCGTTACATAGGGCTCATCATCGACTAACAATATCTCTATCATCATATTCCCTCCTAGATGTCATCCGTATTATTGTCAGTTAGCGGTAATAACCACTGAAGTTTGACCTGTAATCCACCGAGTGGTGATGGTGCAATAGTCAACCCTGCATCCTCACCAAAACGCAGCCGCATTCTCTGATGCACATTCCAAAGCCCGCAGCCCATTTCTTCATCCATTGCCTTACCTAGCTTATTTTCTAATTCGATAATCTCCTCTGGGGTCATGCCTTTTCCGTCATCATCAACCGTTAGTACCATGACTCTTCCGTTACATGAACCCGTAATTCGCACCAGCCCCTCTTTAGAGACAGGCTCTATCCCATGAATCACTGCATTCTCAACCAAAGGTTGAAGCACCAGCGGTGGAAGATCTCTTTTCCGCATTTGCTGCGGGATATGAACTTCATACTGAAGTCTGCTCATCCTCATTTTTTGGATCTCCAGATAGTGAGTCACAAATTCCGTTTCTTCGGATAAAGCGACTAAATCACGTTCCTGGCGAGTCGTATATCTGTAATAACGGGATAAATTATGCGACATCCCAACGACAGCACCCATATTATCGAGCTTCGCCATACTTGTAATAAATGAGAAGCAATTATAGAAGAAATGCGGATTAATCTGAGATTGAAGCTGCTTTAATCTAGCTTCTCGAACATGAATTTTTTCCATTAACACGTTCTCTATCAGCATCTGAATCTGTTCTACCATACTGTTAAACCGTCCGGATAGGAAGCTGAATTCATTCTTCCCTTTGATTTCCACCCGCGTTGAGTAGTCCCCTTGCTTCAGCCTCTGGAAACCTCCAACCAACAACCTAACGGGCACTTGCACCTGAACATATAATAGATAGGCTACGAGACAGCTCATTAATAACAATGCACCAATAGCAAAATAGAATAAGCGGTTGGAGGTCTGAATCGGATGCAGTATTTCTGACAGCGGCATATAATCGATTAAATACCAGCCCATTTTATCCGAATAGACGATGTTCACACTGTAAGACTCACCTTTTATGTTCACTGTACGATTCTCGCTCTGCTTCAGCTGCTCTTGTTCCAGTCTTTCTACCAACTCTTCAGCTAGCAGTTTGTCGGCACTGCGGTTAAAGATAAGTCCAGTACCCTGTTTATAATAAAAAGGATCTCTCCTGCCGTCACTTTTGAATTTATCCAGCATATCTTCGATGTTACGGCTGTCGAACTCCACCTTCATAATCGTATTGACCTTTTCAGGAGAGAACTCTGACATAAAGGGTGTAAAAGAAAACCAAGAGAACACAAAATGGTCGCCATCCTGCTCAGTGATCTTCTCTACATGCCAGCCTGACTTTACTTCCCGCTTTAGATCCTCATCCGAATATGGTATTGCATCATTCTCTGAAACCATTCGATGGATGGACGGTGAATATAGATACAATTTACTCTTCCAGTTGGAGGAGCTTTCTTGGATACTGATTTTGGTCTGAATCCGCTTGATCAGGTTTATCGCATCCAGGTTCAAATGCGTTCCCTTCAAATAAGTATCCTTTAGGCTCAAAATATCAGGATCATGAATTAGCAGGATCGGCCAAGATGACAATAGTTCCATGTTGCTCTCTACTTGATTCTGAAAAAAACTCAGCTGATTGCTGTTCGAAGTATTTAACTCCGTACGTAGCACATCCGTGGTCGTCTTGTTGGAATAGAAGTAGAGGATCGTAATTGGAATTAGCATGATGACCATGATACTCACGATTTTGGTAAATAAATTATATCTATACACTTTCCTTCACACTCCGACTCAAATGTCATAGCCTCTATTGTACAAATAATCTTCCTGAACGCATAGATCAATTTCTCACTAAAAATTGAGGTAGACAGGCAAGTTCCTGTTCAAGTACTGTTATCGTCCTCTCTATTGTAAAGGCTTAAATTATTACGCTATATGCTACGTAAGAAACATTTCTGCAGTTTTTGCAGTCGAATGTAAGGTAAAGACATACAAAAAGGGATGATCTGAAAGCCTCTAGGCATTCCAGTCATCCCTTTAAATAGTACAATCTGTTCATTGAGAGTTTGATCAGAGCGTTTGCGGTTTAGATTGTTGACTCGATATAAAGAATAAAGCGGTCCAGATCAACGCGAACCCGATAATTTGCGGTAGGGTGACGAGCTGCTGGAATACGATCCAGTTAATTATTACTCCTGTCATCGGAAAGCTTAGTTCAGCCAATGTAGCGAAGGATGCTTTGGTAGTGCTGAGCCCTTTGTAATACATTAACATACTGAGTAGTCCTGGAAGCAAAGCTTGCAGCAACAGATTTATGGCTATGGCAGCAGATGCGCCAAACCCGCCATTAATCTGCCAAGGAGCTCCTTCTAGTGTGGTAATCACGAAGAGCAAAGGCAGCGCCAATATAAATCTCAGGGAAGTCACTGTCTCATATTTCATAGACCCAAGCAGGTAACGACCCATTACTGTAGATCCACCCCACAGTGCAGCGGCTCCTAAAGCCATCAAACTGCTAACACCGATAAAGTTATTCACGTGTCCAAATGGGATACTCCAGCCAAAGGTTAACAGATAGGTTCCTACCAGTGCCACAATTATGAGGATTCCGAAATTTTTAGGCAGACGTTCTTTAAGAATTAAGGCTGCAAGACCGATAGCGAATATCGGCTGAAGCTTTTGCAGCAACAGTACTGCATTCAAGTCCCCACTGGAAAGAGCCATTGTAAATAGAATGGTCGCCCCGGCAGAACCTCCCCAGGAAACAATTAGCAAAGCTCCAATCTGGCGAAATCCAATGCCTTTTAACTCCGCCCGGTGACGCCAAAGAACAGGGGAAGCAGCCAAGAAAAGCACCACATGCTCCAAAAGAACAATTTGCGATGAGGTCAAAGATTTTAAGAGGATAATACGAAAGAGCGGATCAACACCCCATAGTGCTGCACCGAACACAACGAGCCAAAACCCACTGCGTAACGGCGACGTGCTGCTTACCTTATTAACTGATGATGACGCTGTTACATTACTCATAATTCCATTCTCCTTGTCGATACAAACCCTCGATAAGAGACCAAAAACCCCCGAATCACCTTAAAAGGTCGACTCGGGGGCATTATCAATAAAGACGTACAGGATAGACTCCTAGCGCCTTTATCTTATGATCCTCTCCCATCCGGACTTTACCGTCGGCTCTGGAGTTACACCAGATCAGTCACTTCTCTGCAAGCAGAACAAGTGAGTCGCGGGCTCAGTTCGCTTTGAACATTACCGCCGGTTGGGAATTTCACCCTACCCCGAGAATCTTGTATTCCGTTGTTTTTTTCACAATCTCAGAATAAACCTCTTCTTGCCATTCGTCCAGTACTTTATGAAAATATACATAAATCTTTCATGTATTACAGCTTTTTATTACATATTCTTTCGATATTATTATACTGTCTCATCCAAAAAGCTACTGTATAATGAAATTATGTTATTTTTCCATACTTTAACAATAAGTACAAGGAGGTTGTTATGAAAGAATCATTTTGGATGAAGGAGTCATTCTGGACGAAATTATTGTTCTCCTTTTTTGCTGTCGGAGTCATAGCTTTTTTAGGATTCATAGGTTCGATAATTACCGCGCTTTACGGGGGACTAATGTTTTATACTCCACTTGTGGCGGTTTTATCTCTGGTGATAGCCATTTATGTTGTACTCCTTATATTTAATGTGTTATCCCGAAGAACAAGCAATATTGTATTGTTATCCATCCTCGGACTTAGTGTGCTCGTAACCGCAGGATATGAGATCAAACAAGCATATATCAACAGTATTGCCACGGTCGATGATCGAGAAGTTAATCTGGTACAATACGAACCTTTTGCGGAGAATACCAAAGCAGTGAATTTGGATAAACCTTCTACATATCGTATCGATAGCAACCTACCAAAATTGGATGGCGCAACCGCACTTTACCCACTCTATTCAGCTTTTGTGCAGTCTGCTTATCCTGAGGGCAGCTATAATCCCTATGATTTTCAAAAAAGCCAAGTGATTTGCAGCAGCACGCCCGAAGCTTACAAAAGACTAATTGAAGGTGAGACGGATATCATTTTTGTTGCGGCTCCTTCTCTCGCACAGCAGAAACAAGCAAAACTAAAAGGTGTCGAGCTGAACCTCACACCGATCGGCCGTGAGGCATTCGTATTTTTTGTAAATAAACGAAATGACGTAACTGGACTTTCCACCGCTCAGCTCAAAGATATTTACGCGGGTGAGATCACCAATTGGAAAGATGTAGGGGGCGCCAATAACCGAATTCGCGCTTTTCAACGACCAGAGGATAGTGGGAGCCAGACGATGCTGCAAAAGTTTATGGGAGACACTCCGCTTATGACACCACCTAAGGAAGATGTGGCAGATATTATGAGCGGAATCATTCAACAAACCTCCAGCTATCGCAACTATAAAAACGCACTCGGTTACAGCTTCTTATTCTATGCCTCGGAAATGAATCAAAGCGGGGAAATTACACTACTGGCCGTAGATGGTGTAACGCCCGACAAGCAGAGTATTCGCAATGGACAATACCCTTTGGCTACAGAGTTTTATGCTGTAACAGCTGGAAGTGATAACCCAAATATCCAGCCCTTTCTAGATTGGATTCAATCTGCTGAGGGTCAGGAATTGGTAGAGAAAACTGGTTATACCTCTATAAAATAAAATATTCTTAGGGGAAGAGAGCTAGCCCAAATGTTTGGGAAAGCTCTCTTTTTGCATTTTATACCGAAATTTTTCCTTTTTCACTCTAAAAGAGCGCAACTTTTGGAAACTATTGTCGTTTAAGATTTATATAAGCCCAAACTGCATCAAAGGAAGAAAAAGTAAGAATTGCTAGAAACCAAGAAACGGGGATGGTAGGGATTGCAGATGAAGAAGTTTGGTTTTTTGGCGTTACTGCTGCTTTTGTTGGTGCTAGTTCATCCAGGAACTGGTTATGCCGGCTCTGCAGAAACACACATCAATCTAGACGGCAATGATCTTAAGATTTCAAAAGACGCACAGGTTCAAATTGTAAATGGAAGCGTGATGGTTCCACTTCGCCTCGTTGCGGAGCAGCTTGGTTATACCGTGAAATGGGATAACGTGACCAAGACTGCAATCATTGAGCAAAAAGGAACTACATTAAAGCTTATTGTGAATAATGCGATGGCAGAAGCTTCAGGGAACCAAGTAAAATTGGACAACCCTCCGTTTCTCAGCGGTAGCACAACCCTCGTACCTTTAAGATTCGTTGGAGAGCAGACAGGAACCACTGTCGGTTGGGATAATGTGACCAAAACGGTATATTTAACTTCTCCAGCACCCGAGATTGGCGGAGACGATGCAGAAACTACAGTTCCAGATACATCTGTAACCGCACCCTCCAATAACGGATCCAATGGTAACACAGCAACTGACAGAGATACATCGACTACAGCACTCACTAATCTTAGCTTCGTCGATAACAAACTAATCCTTGCGGTGAACGGTAGTGTAACACCTAGTGTATTCACTATGACAGATAAGGACCGGATTGTCGTAGATTTACCAAACACCAGCTTTGGCGACAGCTTTCATCAGAACCTTTCCGTCGGAAAAAACCAAAGTGGACAGTTGACGATTGCCGAATATCCTAATGTCTCAACCATTCGTTATTCATTATTCAGTAGTTCTCCATCTACGATCCGGATCGTTATTGATCTGAACAGCCCTAACAGCTATAGCTTGATAAATGCTAACGATGGACTTATTATAGTGGATCTAAATGGGACTAGCGTTACAACTCCTGAAACCACCTTACCTGAAGTACCGGTTACTACGCCTCCGCCAGCTACCGGCAACACAGATAAGAAGGTAATCGTCATTGATGCAGGGCATGGTGGGAAAGATCCAGGGAGTTCAAGTGTTAACAAGCTTAAAGAGAAAGATTTTACCTTACCAACAGCATTAAAAATTGCAGAATTACTAAAGAAAGAGCCAAATATCGAGGTTGTGCTCACTCGAAGTGATGATACATACCCGACTCTGCAGGATAGATCTAACCTGGCCAATAAGGTAAAGGCTGATCTGTTCATCTCTGTTCATGCCAATAGTATCCCGGTGGGTGGTAAGAGCAACCCTAGCGGCACAGAGACCTACTACACGCGTAATGATAGCTTGTTATTCGCTCAAACCGTTCATAAATATCTCTCAGTCGCTACCGGTCTTCAGGATCGAGGGGTTCGTCAAGCGAATTATCATGTAACAAGAGAAACTAAAATGCCTGCCATTCTTTTAGAATGTGGTTACTTAAGTAATACCAAGGATGAAGCCCTACTCTACACCGCAGACTTTCAGAACAAAGTAGCAAGTGCCGTAGTTTCAGGGATCAAGGAATATTTAGGTCGATAAAAAAAGGGGAGCCCATTAGCCATTATTGGCTGAGAAGCTCCCCTGTCTGTTTATTCTTGTTTATTATTCCAAACGCTCATTCGTTCTCTTAGATTGGAGGTATGCAGCTCCAGTTGTACACCGTCTGGGTCGAGAAAGTTAACCGTCCAGCCAACTCCCCGTTTAACAGGTCCCCTGATCAATCGCACTTCGTGGGCTTGCAATATCTGAACAGCTTCCTCGAAATGTTCCTCCGCTATGCTAAAGGCAATATGGTCTATCCCAATTACACTATCTATGGATTTGGTAAATTCAGGATTTTCAATGAGGCAAATCCACGCACTTCCCCATTCCAGATAGGCATCTGTATTTCCCTTGTGGATTAGCTGAAGACCCAAAATACCTGTATAGAAATTCAACGAACGTGATAAATCACTCACATTTACCGTCACATGATTAAATCCTTGGACCTTCATCCTCATTCATCCCCTCAAACTTCTCACACCAAGATAGAGACAATTCTCTTGCGTTTCTCTGAATCGGGATCTTTAGTTACTCGCATCTCTTCATCAAAGATCAAAGTTGCACGTTCTTCCAGCGTATACTCAGGCCATGATAGCTCAGCTGTAGCTGGGTTTCCTCGATGAGCAAAGGCAATCCATGCCGCATGCATACTGTCAGCCAATTTTTGCATCTCCGGTGTAATTTCCGCACCCAAGCGAGTTACATGAGACAGATTGTTAAAAACATAGGCAATTTCCGCACCATGTACTGCCTTATTTAACAGTGGATGACCAGGAACTGTCCCATCAAAACGATACATCCAGACAGGCGCATGGGCCAATTGATTCTCTGCTAAGGATATAGAGGTTCCCCAGAAATAAAGATCCGTTAGAATCTCCGCCTGTCCCTCCCATGTAGAAGAATAGTGACTGGCAACCTCCGCTAAACTTCCAGTTCCCATCATCTGCTCCAGCGCCTTAAGCGATTCATCAAAATCTGCACCAGGTGTTTCTCCCCTGAAAAATAAATTACCCTCATCTCGATTGGTTCCTATGAGCAATGGGATACCCTGCGCCGATCCTAATGCTACAGCCTGTGCAGGATCTTGAGGAAGCGTATCCCCATCAATGACAGGCTGAAATAACATGCCTATTGAACCACCCGTTAATTTAATGGTCATTCTTGTGGCTGCTTCAATAATTTGTTCCGCTGAGAATGTACTAAGTAAGCTAGTATCTCCCTTAGGAGAAATACCTAGTTCAGTAAGTAGTGCTATTGCAATATCTTTTCCTTGCTGATTTGGCAACGTTTGAGCAGCTCCACTTTGCATAATCGCCCCTGCAAATAATCCCTTCGCAGCAGGCATAGCCAATAGTGCAGCGATACTCATACTGCCAGCTGATTCTCCGAATACCGTGACTCGCTGCGGGTCGCCTCCAAAGGCGGCAATATTAAGCTTTACCCATTCCAGTGCGGCAATTTGATCCAGCAAGCCTTGATTTGAAGCAAATCCGTCACCAAGTGAAGACAGATGCATAAAGCCAAACGGTCCCAATCGATAATTAATCGTCACCAAGACCACATTCCCGTGCTCCGCGAAGCTAGTGCCGTCAAACTGTGGCTGACTACCCGCACCAGTCACAAATGTCCCCCCATGAATCCAGACCATTACAGGAAGTGCCTCACCTTGGGACGCAGGTGACCATACATTTAAGTATAAACAATCCTCAGCATGACGAGGCGTTAAGCCGCCGAAACGCGTACCTTTCTTATCCGCTGGCTGATGGCTAACTGGACCAAATTCAGAAGCATCTCTAATTCCGCTCCAAGCTTCTGGTGGCTGCGGCGCACGAAATCGAAGCCCTCCAACTGGCGGAGCGGCAAAAGGGATTCCACGCCAAACGTTCACGCCACCCTCCTCTCGTCCTTGAAGCTTACCGTAAGAGGTTACTGCTATCGGTCCTACCATTACATTTCACCCTTCCACGTTATTCCTTATTCTCTTCAATCTGCTTATACAATCCGGACTGGAACCGGAACCATTGAAAAATATGTGTAAATACGACCTTGAGCACCGCGTAACCAGGAACTGCAAGGATAATACCAAGAATGCCGAACATTTTTCCGGCAAAAATAATCACAAAAATGATCGTGATCGGATGAATCTTCAGAGTCTTGCCCATAATTTGCGGAGAGATAAACTTCCCTTCAATCAGCTGTACAGCTGTCCAGACGATGATCATCTTCAGCAGCATAAATGGTGAAGTGACCATAGCCACAATTAATGCCGGTGTAATAGCAATTGCCGGACCCAAATAAGGAACAACTGCTGTACAAGCAGCGGCAATGGCAAGAACAAGTGAATACTCCAGACCAATAATTAAATAGCCAATATAGAGCAGTGCACCAATGCAGCAGCTTACTATAATTTGTCCTCGAATATAGGAAGATACCTGGGCGTTCATTTCCGACATTACCATCCGAGTTTGCGGCTGCAGCGCGGTAGGTACAAATTTCAAAATGTAATCCGGCAATCTTTTTCCATCACGAAGCAAGTAAAATAGAATAAACGGTGTCGTTACCACCGCCAGCACAATCTCCGTAACGGCTCCGACGAAGCTCCCTACACCTGTTAGTGCATTATTCAGAAAAGAAGTGCCCCAAGCCGTAATTTTACTGGTAATTTCACTTAGGTTGGTTCCTATACTATCTTGAATTTGACCAAAGAATTCACTGCCTGTCAGGTTCATAAACCGTTCCTGAATCAAGTCACTATACCTTGGAAAATCGTCGATCAAACCAGATAATTGCGTTCGAAGAATTGGAATCACCATAACCAGAATTAGCGTGATGATGCCCGCAATTATCAAATAAAGAATGATGATTGCATATACACGTTTCATCCTGAATCTTTTTTCCATTCGGTCTACTAGCGGATTCAGCAAGTAATAAGCGATACCCGATAGTAACAATGGTGCAGCCACTGTGTGCAGCAATACAGATATAGGAGTGAAAATAAACGGTATCTTTGAGAACACTAGGATAGTTAACCCAGTTAACAATAAAATAAGTAAGCTTACCACAAATTTATTGTTCAGAAAAAACTTTTTAAACTTCTCCGGCCACACCTGCAGCCTCTCCATCGTACCCTCTCCCCCATGCGCCACCTTATATGAAGTGTTATTTTATTCACTTTTTAATAGCATAGTCAACGTTAGGGGCGCAAGTCAAATTTGATGTCCGCGATTCTGCCCGCCTCCACAAAACCAATCGATTGATATACTTTGTTGGAATCCGGGTTTTTGGCATTAGCATAAAGCATTGGTGTTACCTCTTCATGGAGCAATTGTGAACATATTTCTGCCACGATTGCGCTAGCATACCCTTTTTTTCGATGAGCGCGAGGCGTATATTCATCATTTATTCGAGCATGTCTCGAAGTCTGGTGAGCGATGTTAGCCATAGAGACTGGGATATCATCTACAACCCATAGATACAACCTCCCTGAGCTAGCAGCCTCTTTAGCCATTGGAAACATCAATTTAGGCTGAACAGGTTTGCCAAAAGCATCCTCTGAGAAGCTTGCCATGAATTCTGCAATCGTAATACTGTATTCTTCAGTCGCAAGTCGTAAGTATCCTTCAACATTTGCGGGCTTCTTTACCACTAGGCAGTGATAAGCCTCAAGCATCATATATGTATGAAAAAATTTCTCATGAAATTCACAAAAAGCTTCCGCAAATAACTGTGCCGTTTCTGGCTCACCTGACACGCCTGGAAAGTCATGATCCTTCACATACTCGACTAGCTTCTGTATCAGATCTCTTATCTGTTCCAGTCCCATATCCTGTAAGATCCAGAACATGATTATTCACAGTAAACCTCTTAAACATGTCTATTCCCCCTAGATCTTCCTTTCATTCAATCATAATCCCGGGCTGAACAAAAAGGAACGCTATTGCCCTTCTGAAAAGATAAAAAAACCGCCAGCGCTTTGGCGGTGTTCCAACCTTATATCCTACGAATTCCCCTTGCTTCCAAGCTTCATTTATGGACGGCTATTTTTTCTTCTTCCCTTTAGCTCCCTTGTCATCCACTGCAATCAGCTGACCATCATATGTATACAGTAGATGATCTTCAAGTTTCTCACCCTGTAAATGCTTCCGTACTAACGACTTCGCTAATTTGGGAGTGATCTCTTTATACCAAACCCCTTCAGGGTATGCAATCACAACGCAGGAATCTGAACATCTACCATTACAACGAGTTACCGTCGTATGAATAAGACTCTGTGCACCTTGCTTCTCAATCTCATCTTCTATCGCTTCAGCTACTTCCTCACCTTTGTGTTTCTTGCAGCTGCTACCATTACATATCAACAAATGACTTACGGTTCCTTGTAAATTCCAAGTTGTCATGAAATCCCCATTCCTTTCATGCCTAAAATATACCCACAAAGTGAGGCTTAGCTTCGATGCATACTCAGGTACTTTGCGGGGGTCCAATATTTACTTTCTTATTCGTTAACATAATTCTGTTAGCGGATTATTCTAAACACTATCATAAGCGCCATTATAGTCAATAGAAAGAAAGACTGGTATACTATAATTGAGAATGATTATCACTGAAAAAAGGGAGCGATATCAAACATGCCTATCCATTCCGGCGGGATGCCACATCATTCCCATTCTTTTTATATGCCAGTCAAGATTAGTAGTCTAACAGGCCTCTCACACTTCCTAACCGATAACATCCCAGCAGCTAACTCTATTATTATGATTGTCTGGGAAGGCATAGGTCAGCTTGAGATAGATGGTGAGCTTCACAGCGTCAAACCCGGAAGCATCCTTACTTTTGGCGTATCTTCAGATTTGAAGCTGGAAACAGAGCTACAGTTACATGGAATATGGATAGAGTACACCACCATGGCCAACCGTAGGCATAAGGATTATTTTCTAACTGTCAGCTCCTCATTAGACCCCGCTTCCACACAATTGTCGGCACTGTCCGGTGAGCTTTACAGTGCTTGGATAGAACCAGATGATCGGAAACCGTTTAAGGTTCAGCAGCTGTTCACTCAATTCATTGCGAAGCTTTATCAGGAACTGGCTACAAAAAAGGAGAGATCAGGAAGCTGGCTTGAAATTGTATTTGAATACATAGAAGCTCATTACAACGAAGATATCACACGGGAGCAGATGGCTACGTTAGCTGGAGTAAGCCCCGAACACTTCTCTCGTACCTTTCGTAAAATCATGGGTCAAACTTTTAGTGCTTATATTACTCTATTAAGAATCCGTAAAGCGCAGCAACGAATCCTCACAAGTTCCCCAAATCTAACAACTCTAGCCCACGAGGTTGGTTATGAAGAAGGGACTTATCTGAGCCGTAAATTCAAGCAACTTGTCGGTATTTCACCTACAGCTTATCAGCACATGAACAAAAAAATTGTAGCCTTGAACTACAATCACACGGCTATCCTACGGGTACTGGAAATTATGCCTCAACTCGGCGTTTATTCCGATTGGCAACGGAGCTTAGAGCAAGTTCCACCTTCCAAACAACTAATAATGAGCGAAGGTAGTTCTTCCCTCCTATTCGATTCAGTAGCCTCAGCAGAGCCAGATGTCATTATCAGCTACAGTATTCCTGAGAATAAGCTCCTGACTCCTGTTGCTCCGGTTATTGAACTCCCCTTTATGCAAATGAGCTGGCGAGAGCAATTTGGTTTGATCGCCGATGTAGTCAATCGGCGGGAGCGAGCAGAAAAATGGTTAGGTCATTACGATGGGCTCTGCCATGCTGCCAATAAGAAACTGAACCATTCGATAGGATCGGAAAGAGGGACAGCCATCGTTTGGGAGCTTAGTTCCCGAGCAGCGTATTGTTTCAGTAGCAGTTACGGAAGGGGTTGCCAGATTTTATACGGAGATCTTGGATTCAAACCACCATCCATCATTATGGAGAACGGAATAATGGACTCCGGGTATCTTGTTTCATCTATTGAGGAAATCGGAAACTATCCTGCAGACTATATTATTATCACTAGCATCCCATCATCATCAGAGGGAAGAAATCGCCTCACTCGCCTTCTGCATTCCCGTACTTGGAAGCAATTAGATGCAGTTCGTAACAACCGGGTATACATTCTGAACCAAGCGGACATGTTCTATGGATTTGATCCATTGTCTTCTCAAGCACAGCTTCAAGAATTGCTACGTGTGATGACATCATAAATATGCACAAGCAAAGATCATATTCGTCCATAGTAAATACCCAAAGAAGATTGTAAAGTTTTTATTGAGAATGATAATCAATTACCATAGGAGGAACAACAAATTGCATAATCTACAAAAGAACACTACCAAACGGAATCATTGGCTTCTATTTCCCCTCATGCTGACGTTAATTCTAATCATCTCAGCTTGTGGAAATTCCAATACTTCGGTGGAGAATACAGGCGGTACCAGCAACACAAGTAATTCAGCAGCAACCCAAACACCAACCGAAAAGAATCAAGAAGCAGAAAGTGCTGAAACCCCTACTGTCAAAACAGTAAATACCGTAAAAGGTGATGTTGAAATCCCTGTTCATCCTAAACGAATTGTCGCTGAGGAATACTTGGGAAGTCTAATAGCACTTGATACTATTCCAATCGGAGCTCCAGGTTTGACCCTAGAAAATATGTATTATAAGGAGGCTCTTACCGGTGTTGCAGACACAGGAGCGTACGGTAAAATGTCACCAGAAAAAATCATCGCACTAAATCCTGACTTGATTATTTCGGGACAAGCAGAAAGCTATGAAACGCTTAGCAAAATTGCCCCTACCATCATTGTGCCTTACGGGGATCTAAAAGATGCTCATGCAGAATTAACCTATTTCGGAGAGCTCCTTGGAAAGGAACAAGAAGCAAAGACTTGGCTTGCAGATTATGACAAACGGATAGCCGAAGCTAAAGCAAAAGTGGACAAGGTCCTCCCGGCAGATGCAACCTTCTCCATCATGGAAGACGGTGGGAAATCCATCTGGGTCTATGGTGATAACTTTGGTAGAGGTGGACAACCCATCTATCAGGCGTTAGGTCGCAAGCCGCCTACAGCTGTGGCAGCAGAGATTATGGAGAAGCAATGGGCGGAAATCTCAAAAGAAGCGCTTGCTAAGTATGCCGGAGATTATATTATCTTAACCTCCAACAACCTTACTGAAGCGGATTACAAGGCAGATTCATTCTGGGGCAACCTTCCTGCTGTCAAAAATGGACACCTCTATGTATGGAAAGAAGAACGTTCCTGGTACTATGACCCTATCGCGGTATTAACCCAGACCGAAGACCTCGCCGATTGGCTAATAAATAATAAATAATAAATAATTAATAATGCAAGAGTAAAAAGGGATGTCCGAAGCCATAGAGGCTTAGCAGACATCCCTTTATTCTTTTATAATTCCTACAAAAATCTCATTACATTCTGAAGAGATTTTATCTCATAATTGGAGTTTAAACTTATTGAAAAGACTTCAGCACTGCTACAATCTCATCAAGCTGCTTGTCCAGTGCATAAGCATCCGAGAAGTAATAGGTTTTGACATCGTAATTAGCTTCCCCTAGATACTCTGGGATGGCTTCGTGTGAAAGAGACGCCAAGCCTTCTTTAAAAGCGACATCTTGTACAAGATCAGGATGTTCCTTTCATTTGATAAGTCGTGCCTAGGTTTAAGAAAAGGATTTCACCTATTTTTAGAATCACGACCTCGCCTTCTACAATAATATGAACCGTTCCGTCCAGCGGAGCCAGAAAGAGCGGCGATCTGACAATAAGAGGATTAGATGTATGCATGTCTCCACACTTGCGTATTCCAGCCTCTTCTAACTTATAATTTCTATGAATCACGTTATGATTGTGTGGCTTCATTTCTTCTCCCTTCCAGAACATCCGGCTTTGAACCTTGAAATATAAAGAAGGCGCATAAGGCTTCTATCCGCTCGAAATGGATAAGAAACCCTATACGCTCAACACTAAACTCCAACTCTATACCTTGAGAAGTTACCGGTATTAATGGTCATCAACGACGCCAAGCGCCTTATTCTTCTCTTTGAACCGCTCATTGTGAGAAGAAACATATGCAGCCTTAGGTGCAGAGGGGTCCATATACAGTTTGGCGCTGTTCAGCGCAAGCACTGCATCGGTAAAGGTTCCGGCGATTAACCGGACCTTACTGCTATAATCCACAAAGTCACCTGCTGCAAAAATACCCGGAAGATTCGTCTCCAGCTTTCCGCTCACATTCGCACACCACTCGCCCATATCAATGCCCCATTCCCGTAACGGACCAAAATCGCTTTTCAGGCCATGATTAACAATAACAGCATCTACCTCATACTGCTCACTCTCACCTGTTTCGATATGGCTAATCGTAACCTGATCAATGGTCTCACCATTACTGCTGTGTAATTGGCTTACTGCGTAGGGCACGCGAACATTAACTGAGGATTCCTTCATTCGCACAATATTTTTCTCATGACCACCAAACTGTTCGCGACGGTGTACAATCGTTACACTTGCTGCGATGGACTCCAGTTCATTCGCCCAGTCTACTGCGGAGTCTCCTCCGCCGGAGATCAGTACTATTTTACCACGGAATGGCTCTAGCTCCTGAACGGTATAATGAAGATTCGTCACCTCATAACGGTCCGCACCTTCAATTTCGAGCTTAGCCATTTGTAAAATTCCGTAACCAATAGCCAGGATGACCGTACGAGTCCAATGCTGCTCACCTGTAGCCGAGGTCAGAATATAAGTTCCATCTTCCAGACGCTCATGATGCGTGATCTGCTGTCCAAAAATAATCGTAGGGTCAAAGGTCTGTGCCTGTTGAGCAAGCTGATCTATCAATTGACTACATAGTACAGGTGTTACCCCACCTACATCCCAAATCATTTTCTCAGGATATACGAGCATTCTCCCCCCGAGCTCATCCTTCGCTTCAATCAATTTCGTCTTTAGGTCTCTCATTCCACTATAAAAAGCTGTATACATCCCAGCAGGTCCGCCGCCAATAATCGTTACATCGTATAATTCCAGTTGATTGTTCATTATGTCCCTCCAATAGTATATTCTATCGATGTTCTGAGCTGCTTACGCCCCAAACTGAGCCTCGTGTAATCGGCTGTAAATTCCGGTTGTCTGTAACAGTTCTTCATGTCTGCCTTGTTCTGCGATACCGCCTTCCGCAACAACAACGATACGGTCGGCATTCTTGATCGTTGCCAGCCGATGTGCAATAACAAGCGTCGTACGCCCTTGTGACAACTCCGCAAGCGCCTCCTGAATAGCGGACTCCGTCTCAGTATCCAGTGCTGATGTAGCTTCGTCTAGAATGAGAATCGTTGGATTCTTAAGGAACATCCGGGCAATGGACAGCCGCTGCTTCTGACCTCCAGAGAGCTTCACGCCCCGCTCCCCGATCATCGTATCCAGCCCAGCAGGCTGGGATTTGATCAGTTCTTCCAGTTGAGCGCGCCGCGCTGCCTCCCAGATTTCTTCATCGGAGGCACCCAACCGCCCGTAAGCAATATTCTCACGGATCGTTCCGTCAAACAGAAACACATCTTGCTGTACAATCCCAATATGGGAACGGAGAGATTCAAGCGTCATGGAGCAAATGTCCATTCCATCAATAGTAATGTTGCCTTCAGTTACATCATAGAAGCGAGGTAGCAAACTACACAACGTTGTCTTACCCGCACCCGATGGACCAACCAGAGCAACGGTCTCTCCTGCTGGAATTGATAGATTCACATGCTCGAGTACCTTTTCTTTATCGCTATAGGCAAAAGCCACATCATGGAAGGCTATATTCCCCGTAAGATGATGAACTGGCTTCGCATCTTGTGCATCAGCAACATCCGGCTCCGTCTCCAGCAGTTCGAGATAACGTTTGAAGCCTGCAATCCCTTTGGGATACGTCTCAATGACTGAGTTAATCTGTTGCAACGGTCCTAAGAAAACATTGGACAACATCACAAATGCAATGAATTCACCGTAAGTCATTTGCTTCTGAATCACAAAATAGGTTCCGCACAGTAGGACAAATAAAGAGACTAGTTTCATCAATACAAAGCTAAAAGAGGAGTTCCATGCCATAATCCGATAGGTCATCAGCTTCGTAATACGGAAGCGCTCATTATTCACCGCAAAGCGGGAAATTTCATGATTCTCGTTAGCAAAAGCTTGCACAACGCGGATCCCGCTCACATTGTTCTCTACGCGAGCGTTATAGTCGGCAATGTCCGCAAACATGATGTGAAAGGCTTTAGACATTTTTCGGCTGAAGTACATGGATAAATAAATCATAAGCGGAACGATCACAAACGTCAGAATAGCTAATTGCCAATTGATACTCAGCATGATGCCGAATACACCGAGCAGCGTCATGACTGCTATAAAGAGATCCTCCGGTCCATGGTGGGCAATCTCACCGATATCCATCAGATCATTTGTCATACGGGATACCAGATGACCCGTCTTGTTATTGTCAAAAAAGTTGAAAGACAGCTTTTGTACTCGATCAAACAGCTTCTTTCTCATATCCGATTCGATATTAATCCCCAGCTTATGCCCCCAGTAAGTGACGACAAAATGCATAAAGGCGCTGACAATATATATCCCCAGCAAGCCGAGGCAGGAATAGAGGATCCATCTCCAATTGCCTGTTGGCAGCAGATCATCTACTACCCGGTTAACAGCTAATGGAAAGACTAGTTCTAGTAGTGCAGCAGCAATAGCACAAGAAAAATCAAGAATAAACAATCCCTTATAGGGCCTATAGTAAGCAAAAAAACGACGCAACATGGTAAGAATTCGCTCCTTCTGGTGAGAGATCAGCCTACTTTCATCAAGATTTCGTACGGGCTAACAAATACAAAAAGTATGGTGCTCCAATTACTGCTACAACGATACCCGTAGGAATCTCAGACGGCTGAAGGATCCAGCGTCCAATGGTATCCGCTGTAATAACGAGCAGTGACCCAAGCAGTGCCGAGGTTGGAAGCATGAGTTGATGCTTCGGTCCAACCAGCCGTCTCGCCAAATGGGGTCCGACCAATCCCACAAAACCAATTCCACCGCTGACAGCGACACTCGCCGCTGCTAACCCAACTGCAGCCGCAAGAAGTCGAAATTGTTCCTTCGTTACTGCGGCACCAAGTCCCACAGCAGTCTGCTCCCCTAGATTCAGTACGTTCATCACTCTTGCCTTATAGATTACATAAGGCACCAGAATAAGAATCCACGGCAGGAGAGAAAGTACAAACTTCCAGCTTGTTCCCCAAATGCTGCCCGCAAGCCAGGTAGCCACGAACTGGTACTTCTCTGGATCTAAGCGGAGCGTCAGCACGATCATAGCTGCACTCATCCCAGCTGCGACAGCTACACCAGTCAACAGTAAGCGCATAGGCGATATTCCTTGGTGCCGCTTATAAGCTAGAGCATAGATTAAGGCAGCTGTTAGCCCCGCACCGACGAACGCTACCATTGGCAGCAGATACACTGGAGCCGCGGTCGCCGTCGGGTAAAAAGAAATTAACAGCATCACCATAATTCCTGCGCCGGCATTAATCCCTAGAATTCCAGGATCCGCCAAGGCATTACGGAAGACGCCTTGCATCACAGCTCCAGACACTGCCAGACCTGCACCAATCAGAACGGAGATCACAATACGTGGAAGCCGAAACTGAAACAAGATTAATTCCTGCTTATCAGTGCCTCTACCGAACAATGTATTAATCAGCTCCATAGGAGTCAAACGTATGTATCCTGTATTCATACTAATAATAAAAGCAATCACAATTAGTACAGCCAACGAAATCATGATAATTAAGCCCCGTTTGTTTTTGGCGGCTTCGAAGGAACCGAATGTCGTCTTCTCCATCATTACAGCTCCCTCCTTTCTTTACGTGCAAGATAAAGGAAGAAAGGTACACCTATCAGTGCTATAATGGCGCCAAGTGGCGTTTCATTAGGCGGATTAATCATCCGTGCTGTTAGATCGGCAAATACTGCAAGCAGACTGCCAAGAATCGCCGAACAAGGAATGATCCATCTGTAATCGACACCCACAAAAAATCGTGTTAAATGCGGAATAATAAGTCCAATGAAACCAACTGCACCGACTACGGCAACCGATGATCCGGCCAAAATCAATACAATTAACGCGCCTGCCAACTTCACAAGCCCTGTGCGCTGGCCTAGACCTTTCGCAACATCGTCACCTAAGCTGAGCATTGTGATCGATCGGGAGATTATCATCGCACCAATTAATGCCGCCCCTATCCAAGGGAACATGATTTTGAGCTGAATCCACTTCGTTCCAGCCACGCCTCCCGCATACCAGAAAGCCAAATCTTGCCCAATGTGAAAATATAAAGCTACCCCTTCGCTGAGTGCCGATAATAGCGCACTAAAAGCAGCACCCGCCAGTACCAACCGAGCAGGAGTTAATCCGCCCTTTGCAAGTGATCCAATTCCGTATACCACACCCGCGCCAACGCCGGCACCCACGAATGAATATAGAATCAAATACATAAACGATAAATTTGGAAAAAAAGCAAAACACAATGCTAGCGCAAATCCTGCACCTGAGTTGATACCCATCAGACCTGAATCTGCCAATGGATTTCGCGTCATTCCTTGCATAATGGCACCTGCAACTGCAAAGCTGGCCCCTATCATTGCCCCGCCAAGTACACGAGGTAATCTTAATTCTCTAATAATCTGATGATCCATGATTTCCGGATCAAAGTGGAATACAGCTGACCACACTACAGACAGCTTAATATCTGCTGCGCCAAAGGAGACGGAAACAGCGATACCTAATAATAATAGCGCCAGACCGCCAACCAGGATTAATGTTGCCGCCCAAGGTCGTGAACGAAATTCTCGTTTAACAGCTCCTTTATCGGCTCCTATCCTGGAAGTTATCTGTTGATTCATGAATGCCACCCTATTTCTATGAAATTGATTCTCATTATCATTAGCCTATTGTAAATTACATTTCCTAGGTTTGGCAATAGATAGATTTAATTGCTACTATTTAATTTATTGCATTGACAGGCATTCTTGCATTTGATAAAGTTCAAATTGAAAATATTAATGATAATGATTCTCATTATTATTAATTAGCATGTATACATAGGGAGGTTTACCATGTTTAAAAGAAAGACCCTCTTCCCCATCCTGGCACTCACAATGTTATTGTCCGTATTTGTGACCGCCTGCGGGGGAAATAGCAATGCTTCATCTAATACACCAACAGCTACAACCGAAGCAACAACTGCGCCGAGTGCAGAGGCAACGCCTGCTCCTGATGCTTCCAATGCTGAAATGCGCAGCTATGAAACTGCCAAAGGTACTGTGCAAATTCCAGTTAAACCTCAGCGTATCGTTACCGATTATTATGGCGGTGAATTGCTTTCCGTTGGAGCTAACGTTATAGGAGTTGAACCTAGTACTTTTGACAACCCTTTCTTGAAAGATTTACTCAAAAACACACAAGATGTCGGTGCTCCAGTCAACGCTGAGAAAGCTTTAGAGCTTGCACCTGATCTAATTGTCGTTATGTACGATGATAATTACGATGCTTTATCCAAAATTGCGCCAACCATTCATATCCCTTACGGAACTGCTACGAATATCTATGAAACCGTAAAACTGTTCGGTGATATTGTAGGGGCACCTGACAAAGCTGAACAATTCATAGCTGACTTTGAGAAAAAGGCCGCTGAAGGCCGTGAGAAGCTTAAAGGGATTGTGAATGAAAATGATACTTTCGGAATCTATGAGCTGACTGACAAAGGTGAGCTTTGGACCTTCGGTAATAATGCTGGTCGTGGTGGACAAGCCCTTTATAATGCGCTTAAGCTGAAAATGCCTACTAAGAACAGCAACGACAACCAAACACTGCAGCTGTCCATGGAGCTATTGCCAGAATATGCAGCGGACTACATGTTCCTAACCACTTATGATCCTGATAAAAAAGGCGATAAGCTGAAAGAGCTGAAGGAATCACCTGTTTGGAACGGACTTGCTGCTGCGAAGAACGACCATCTGTTCTACAACGATTTTGATACGTTCTATCGCTATGATCCTATTGCAATTACCGCACAAATCGATCTGTTCGTTGATATGATTCTTGAGCGTAACGGTAAGAAATAAGAATAGACACATAAAGAAACACCCCACTGATTAGGCATCGCCTAAAGTGGGGTGTTTTGATTATACATAAGAAGTTTCTGTTAAATATATATCATCTAGTATATCCATTATACTCATCGGTGTTATTTAATTTTTTGTACATATACTCATCATTTTTAAGCTTATAGAGCTGCCCCATCCCCGCAAATACGAAAAACAGCACCAAAATTAATCCATACGCATAGGTGAATTCACCAATATAAAAGCAGGTGACTATCGCAACAAGGGTCAAAATCATTAATGCGACTGCAATTCTGGAAAAAATCTTTTTCAAATGGAATCCCCCTATAGTTTTGTATGTTATACACTATCATATTTTAAGGTAAATGGGTGTCGAATCTTGTTCTGTTAAGGGAACTTCGAGTAGTTGGAGATGATCCAGCATCTTGCGAGTATATATTTTGGTATATAGATAATAAAAGAGGACTTGAAATAAAAGATAAGCCCCACCTACTAACAAACAAAACCAAAATGGTGCCAGAGCTACGGACATTTCGAATCTTGAAGAACTTACAACATACACAGTAGCTAACGCAATACCTAGTACATACGGGAGAAAAAACAACACTTTTAAGGGGCCGCCAATCATTTGAGCCACGTCTTTAGAAGTGATTCCAATCTTATTCAACTTCCTGAATTTGATCCTCTCTCGCTCTAAATCGGTCTGGATACTGAAATGAAGCACTATACCAGAAGCCCCAAAGAATATTAGACCAACGAATGTAATGACGATGATCCCAAATTTGCCGGACTCCTTCAACTGTAAATACTCACTTATTCTAGACTTCGTAGAAAATACGAGCGCCTCTTGCCGATCATTTCCATACCAGGATTTCGTATGGTCCTTATTATATTTGGCTAAAGCCGCATTTAGCTCAGCATCTATACCTGAAGTCTTTTTCCAATCCTTGAAATTTAGGAGTTGAAGACTCCCGATCGCATCCATATTCTCCGCTTTCAACGCTTTATAATCAACTTCGTTTACTATGACATGAAGACCATTCATGAGATTCGGCACAGGATTAAATATCATTTTTAATACGAGACCTTGTGAATGTAACGTACGGTTCCCGGTAGAAAGCTTCATATCGAAGGTCGGCATTTCCGGTCTTTGGTTCTTCCATTCTTCGCCTCGAGCAACTAAGGCAAGATTTAGAAAGTGACCATTCTCCACATGATAATCACTGCCGATTAAAGTGTTGATGTTCTGGTCCAAAAACACTTTAAAATAGAACAAGTCAATATACTGCAGCTCTTGATGTGACAGCAGCGGTGTAGCACCATGATCCGTGATTTCGTTGAGTGTCTCTAGTGGAATACTATTTTTTCCAAATACTTCTGCATAGGAAATATCATAAGGGTTGTTTTTCACAGCAATATTCTCAGCATCCCAGGTGATATAAAAGATAATACCGCTTAAGAAAATCGTGATGAAAACGAGGAAGGTGATGAGTGAAAGCACTATTTTGGAGCGCCCAAGGGTATAATTCAAATCGGAGCTAAACATCAAATGCTTGTGGTAAGCTTTCGCTGATCTCGAGAAGATGAGTTTCATCCAGTCGCCAAGTCCTGACAGCAGCAAGTAGACACCCACCATACTTACTCCAAGGTTGATTAACATCCTACGGGCATCATCAGGGTTGTACTGAGTGATCATATCAAAAACAGTAATCCCCAACAGTAAACCTCCGATGACTGTGGTGATTTTACCATGTAGAAGGCTACGTTCTGCGGTCCTGGATTCTTTTAGAAGGCGTACAATGTTGTATCTCAATGTTAATAATAAATGGATTCCAATTACAACTATGTAAATCATCCCGAAGAATTTGATGGTGTACAGATAACTATCCAGCGTTAGTGAAAACGCACTATCCCCTATATTAACAAACAACGAGATGATGAAGAAGAAAAGACCGGAGAAGACCGTCCCTGCACCTAAACCCGTAAGAATCGAAGCTAATGCAATCATGCTATTTTCAAAAAATATGATTTTCCGGATATTGTGGCTCGTCATTCCTAGAACCATTAACAGCCCAAAGTCGCTTTTTCTAAATTTCAGAAAGGCCATTTGGGCATATACAATAAAAAGAACAGCAAAGACTCTCATAACCAAGAAAGGAGCATATAAATTACCGGACACCATCCCATTCACTTGATAGGGATCATTAAAATCAGGGTTCGTATACAGGGAGTAAAAGGCGAAAAAGACCATGATCGTAAAGCTGCTGCATAGGAAAAATAACAAATACCTTCTAAGGTTGGCCTTGAAAATCTGAAAAGCCATTCTCCTAAAGGTCATCTTCCCCCCCTCCAATGCAGACCAGACTCTCCAGAATCCTATCGAAAAAAGCTCTCCGCTCTTTATCTCCTCTAGTAATCTCTAATAGAGTCTTCCCATCCTTGATAAAAAGCACGCGATTACAATAGCTGGCCGCAAAAGGATCATGCGTGACCATCACAATCGTCGCTCCTTTCATAGCATTCAGCTTGGCGAAGGTCTTCATCACTATACTTGAGGATCTGGAATCCAAATTCCCCGTTGGCTCGTCCGCAAAAATCACCTCCGGATCATTAATAATCGCTCTGCTAATCGCCGCTCGCTGCTGCTGTCCTCCTGAAACCATATACGGATATTTATCCTTCACCTCGCCCAGATCAAAGAGTACTATCGCCTCATCTGTCTTGGTATTGATGTCGTCTACCTCTTGGTCATCCAGCACCATGGGCACCATTACATTTTCCCGTAGGGTCAGGCTATCAAGCAGATTATAATCTTGAAAAACGAACCCCATTCGCTGCCGACGAAACAGTGCAAGCTCGTTCTTAGACATCTCACTTATACTAGTCTCTGCAATCCGTACTCCCCCACTATACTCCGTGTCGATTCCGCTAAGGATGTTCAGCAGTGTCGTTTTACCGCTTCCCGAAGGTCCCATAATCGCTACAAACTCGCCGCTATCCACACTCAGACTTATCCCGTTTAGCGCCCGAAATACATTTATTTTGCCCTTGCCTTTATATTCTTTTGAGAGATTCTCTACTTCTAGGATGGCCATGCTTGCTCACACCTTCCCCTTCATAGCTCGGAGTGATTAACATTAAATGGAATTATTGCATTTCTGCTAATACTATAAAGGTTAGTGGTGCGTTCGGTTGTTAGATTGCTCACAGAGGTTTGGGTTATTTTTATAAAGCAGAGATTAAGAGGGCATCACCGATATAACGTAGAAATAACAAAAAGACTGTAACATTACAAAAAGAGCCTCCAAAGGAGACCCTTTTCATTCTAATCTAACGCTGTAGCTCCCCCGTAACCTCCATAACCTTCGAGGCTAACAAGTGCGAAGGAACCTCATCATCCACGCACCCGAGCGCCATTGCCGCTTCAGCCATTTCATTTATAATAGAAGTCTCTTGCGATTCTACCATTGTAGATTGGGCGCCAGCTTGTTTGGCCTTTAGCATCCCTCTCGACCCATCGTTACCCCTTCCGGTCATCAGAATCAAATGCTGCTTCAAGCTTTTTAAACCTGAGATCGAATCGAACAACACATCCACGGATGGACGGTGCCCGTTCACCGGAGCTTTCCTGTGTAGTTTGATTCTATATGCTTGCCCTTGTTGAACTACGGTCATATGACAATTACCAGGTGCGATATAGGCTGTTCCGCCGCGCACCAACTGATCATTCTTCGCCTCAACCACCTGTACACTTGAGAACCGCTTCAATCGTTCTGCCAATACCTTCGTGTACTTGGGCGGCATATGCTGAACGATTAACAAGGGGTATGGGAAGTTCGCCGGGAGTGAGCTAATTACGATTTCAAGCGCCTTCGGTCCACCTACTCCACACCCTATGGCGATAATTTGATCGAATTCTTCTATACACTCAGTTTTAGAATTGTCTTCTGCCTGTTGTCCTGTAATCACTTTGGAAACAGTTATATTGTTAAGGATAAGGGTTCGCAATGGAATTTGAGCAGCATGTTTAATTTTGAATATGAGCTCGTCTTTTATATGGGATAAATCAAGTCCATATAACTGAGTTGGCTTGGATATAAAATCTACGGCTCCATTCTGTAGACCCGTGATGGTTGCTATTATTCCATCCTTTGATCCTGAGCTTAGGATTAGGATAGGGGTTGGACGCTGTGACATAATACTAGAGAGTGCTACTAAACTATTCAATTCCGGCACTTCTATATCAATCGTCACGACATCAGGCCTGAGTTCTTGAACCATGCTAACCGCTTCGGATGCATTACGAGCTGCTCCAATAACCTCGATAATTGAATCCTCCGTAATTAGGTTCGATATCTGTTTCCGCATCATTACTGAAGTAGCTACAACGAGCACCTTTATCTTTTGCACTACTTCTCCTCTCCTATCAATGATGATCCCCATGACACTGATTACTTCACTTTAAAAATAGATACGAGTGCATTTAGTTCCTCCGCAAGCTGTGCTAATGCATTAGCCGTTGTTGCCGTTTCACTGCTGCTTGCCGCCATTTCTTCTGTTGCTGCCGATATACTCTCGATCGAGTACAGCACCTCTGATGACTGCGCGGCCTGCTCTTCACTGGCAGCAGCGATTTCTGTTACTTTATGAGCGGTATCGTTCACCATAGAGATAATATGATCAAAGGCTTCCCCATTTTTTTGTGAAAAAGCTACGCCTTCAACTACCGCATTCACACTTTGGTGTGTATTCTTCTGCATTTCTTTAATGATGTTCGTGACTTGTTTCGTAGCCTCACTGCTCCGCTCTGCTAGCTTTCTTACTTCATTCGCCACAACGGCAAAACCTCGACCCTGTTCACCCGCACGAGCGGCTTCTATAGCTGCGTTTAGCGCCAGAAGATTTGTCTGTTTTGCAATATCATCAATGACTGCAATAATCTCTCCAATTCTATCGGAGTCTTCCTCTAATCTAGACATTTGATTATTTAGCACAGTCATTCCTTGTATAGAGTTCGTAACGACGAGACCACCGTCCTGAGCGATACGCATGGTTTGATCTGACAGCTCAGAGGCATGCTCTGCACTCTGGGCTACTGAATTTATTGCATCAGACAATTCCCGGAACAACTCATTCATCGTTTGTGCTGCAGTGGCTTGACTCATACTGCCGCTAGCCACTTCCTCTGTACTGGCTGATATCTGCTGCGCAGCCGCCGAGACACTTTCTGCAGAGGACAAAATCCCCCCCACAGTTTGCCTTAAGTTCAGAACCATTTCATTCACAGAATTCGCGAGTTTTCCGATCTCATCCTTGGAATTTAGATTCGAAGTTTCGCTTAAGTCCCCATTAGCTACTTTACCTAGCAGGCGCATCACTTGATTTAGAGGCCGTGCTATGATTTGCGAGATTAGATAGCCAAAACCCACGCTGATCAGAAGTGCAATAATCGTAACACTAAAGGTAATTAACCGAGAGGATTGATATAGTTTATTAGCACTATCACTGGATCCCTGCGCCTGCTTCATATTGATGTCAATTAAACCTTGCAGGAAATCCGTCATCTCTGTAGTAGCCAGCTGTAAATCTCCTGTTAGCAAATAATTCGTATACTCTTCATTACTGATATTGGTTTTATCCACTTCGATCGCGTGATCCACGCTGGTAATATAGCGTTGCCAGATCTCGGGATAAGTCTTCATCTTCTTTAACTCTTCTTCTCTCAATTTTGTCTTACTATACTTACTCATGATGCCTTCAATGCTTTGGACGTTCTTATGTATTTTATCTTGATACTCTTTTTTCTTCACCTCGGTTTTGGCCATCGTATTAATATCTCGGATATTTATTCTATTTGTTAAAAAAAGCTCATTCGCTTCACCGAGATAGGCAATCGGTGTTAAGCGATTATTATACATATCCTCGATGGACTCATCCATCTTACTCAAATTGCTTATTCCATAGAATCCTACAAAGCATAAAATGACTGATACCAACACAAATGCTGAGATTAGCTTTACCGCTGTCCTCAAATTATAAAACCATTTCACCCTTCTGCACCTCATTACGTTAGTCAATTTTTAGTAATTCTTAGGAACTATTTCATCATAAACTGTAAGCAGAATATGGTAACCGAAAAAAATTGGCGTGACCGCGCAAAATTATTGCGCACCCCCGCCAAGAAGCGAAAAACAAAAAAATCCCGTCTCACCATCCAGTGATCGGGATTTCAATCTATGAGATTGTTACGTATTTTCACAATGAATTAGTAAAATCTGAGTCCTTCAATATTCCTAACCGTTTAGCTTTTATAGCCGCTTCAATTCTAGATTTCACATTTAGCTTTTGGAACAAATTCGTTAAACTATATTCGAGCGATCGCTGACTCATCAGCACAATCTCCGCTATTTCTTTATTACTTTTTCCTTTTGCAATTTCCGTTAGCATTTCATGTTCCCTTTTGCTAATCTTGGAGACTGCTTGTTCATCATTAATTTCTAATCCTTTTGGAGGTACTTTTCTTAGCTGCTTGACTAAGGTTCGCGGTAGAATGACTTCACCTCTTAATGCACAGCGTACCGCTGTAATTAACTGCTCTCTATTCGTCGTTTTTGAGATAAACCCAAATATCCCCGATTCGATCATCAGGTTAAATTTGTTGGTAAATTCATATCCGGTATAGATTAAGATAATCGCATCCGCGTTCATGGTTAATACTTGCTTCGCCAAATCAATCCCATTCACATCTGCGATATGAAGATCAAATAACATTACATCAAAAGAATGACTACTCACCATTTCAAGCACCTCATGAGCTGAAATGGCTAGAGTAACCTTCATATCTCCTTCTTGCTCTAATATCATTCTTGTCCCTTCCATAACTGATGGATGGTCATCCACTAACAATATTTGAATCATGCCTATGATTACCCCTCTTTAATTGTTATACCGCATGATTAATCTGCAGGTATAGATATATAGACTGCTAATCCTTTTTTCTCTGGCGAGTGGAATGCTATCGTCCCATCCATACTCCGAACCCTTTCCTTCATTCCATAAATACCCATACTTGTAAGCGAGTCCTCTCCTAATAGATTCATTCCAATTCCGTTATCTTTATAATTCAAATGAATATGATTGTCTTCACTAGCTAAGGTAATGTGGACTTCAGTCGCAAAAGAGTGCTTCGCTGCATTCGCTAAAAGCTCTTGCACAATACGGTACAAACCTATAAGCACTTCATCATCCAACTTATGTGTAAATGCTTCAACCTCGAAATAAATCTGGTAGTTGGTACGCAGCTGCGTAAATTCAAACAACGTCTCCAGCGAGGAGATAAGACCTTCATTGATTAATGCAGGAGGTCTGAGCTCGTTACAAATAATCCGCAGTTGATAGATAACATCCAGTAAGCCTTCAGCTATCTGTTCTAGCTGTTCTCTAAACTCCCCATTGATGGACTTTTCACCTAAGAGAAGATCCAGCTTACGATACCAGATAATTTGTTCTTGAAGCGCTGAGTCGTGTAAATCCTGAGCAAGACGTTTTCGCTCATTCTCGGATAAATTAAACATAAAGCGGAGAAGCCAAGTAGGAGCCACATGCTTGGAAGCCGCTAGCTCAAGGTCTTTCGTTAAATCTTCGATAAGCAAAAAATGATCAAAGAGAACACTGACATAACGGGTAATGGTCTCCAGCCACACACGAATAGAACTGATTTCCAATAAAACCGTCTTCTCGTTAATCGATAGTAAGTAGCTTTTTCCTCGGGACTCCCCTATCTTGAGTGAATACCCTTGCTCAGTCTCAATAATTTCACATAATTTATCACTGTTAGATTCAACTTCGATAAAATGTATATTGGTTATCTGCAGAGTGTCTCTGACCTCTCTAAGCAACCGCTGTTCCATATGGCTAATCTTCATGACACCAAAAAGGTCTTGGGAGAACTGATCCAGACTCGTTTGCAAGTGAAAATACCGTTCCTCACTCTCACGAATAATCTGCTCTGTATGTTCTCTGTCTTCATCTGCTTTTTTGCGATCACTTATATCCCTAAATATCGAGATACATGCGACCTTTCCTTTGTGCACAATGGAGCTAGCTGTTACCTCTACATCGATAATCGTTCCATCTGAACGTACAACCTTTTGTTCAATTGGTGCTAGGATTCTATAGGGCTCTTTATAGATTTCACGCATTCGTTCTTTTGCCAGCGACAGAAATTCCGGATGTGCCCAATTGAAAATATTTTTACCGATCAATTGACTCTCATCGTAAACACCAAATAATCCAAGACAAGAAAAGTTCACATACACAAACTTATAATCGCTATGGAGAACGACCGCTTCAGGCGACATCTTGATCAGCTGCTGATTAAGTTCCTCGCTTTCCCTTAGTTCTTTTTCCATTTGAACTCTCTTCGTAATGTCTCTTGCAACTATCACAATGTTCATTACATCTCCATCCTCACTTAGAACGGGAGTAGCAAGACATTCTAAATTTAGGATATAACCTTTTGAATGAATAAAACGATTGTAAAACATCTTGCTTGCTTTTGTCCGAAAAATATTTGAGATCTGTTCTCGCAAGCCTTCTTGCTCATCTGGATGGATATACTCAAGTATGGTAGTGTCCTTGATTAAGCCTACAGGAATACCGATCAGGATCTCACAGGAAGGGGAGGCTAAAATGAAATTACCTTTTTGATCCAGAACCCCCATCATATCCTTCATGTTATTAATAATAAGTCTATACTCTGCTTCACGCTGCGCCAACTTGTGTTCTACTTCTACAGCTGATGTTATCTCTCTAGCAACCACAAAAACACCAATAATACGACTATTCACATAAATCGGGATATTTTTCATAGACCAGTGGCTCACTGATCCATCCTTACGGGAAGAGGACACAACATAATGCTGAGCAGATCCCCGTACTGTTCTTTCAAAATAATCTAACATCCTCGGTATATTCTCTGCTCCAAATAGATTCATGATGGACAAATTCTCTCCAACCATACTTATAGATTCTCCAGTAATTTGCTCTGCCGTAGAATTGATTGCCAAAATATTACCTTGCAGATTCACCTCACATACGACGTCTGAGTTATAGTCAAATAAGGACTTATAACGCTGTTCACTTTTGAGCAAAGCCTCTTTCATCAACTTTCTTTCAGTGATATCTGCCAAGATTCCGTCAAGCCGAACTACCGTATGGAATTCATCCAGACTGGGTATGATTCTTACCTGTATCCATCGAGGCTCTCCACTTGCGTGGATAATACGATATTCACTAAGCTTTGGAATCCCCTGCCGAGCCGTTGTTAGGATCTCTTCAATCGAGGGGGTTTCTTCTTTATGAGCAATACGGAACCAAAAATCATCTTCTTTCGCCTGTTCAACGGAATAACCGGTGATATTAAGGACGGCATCCGATATAAACAATACTTTCTTAGTTACATAATCATAAGACCAAATCGCCACGTCAAGATTAGAGAACATCTGATGATACAATGAATACGAGCTTTCCAACTGTATTTGCGCTGTTTTTTGTTCAGTAATGTCCAGCATAACTCCATCTATTCGGTAAACCTTGTTCTCCTTATTTAGGATTGGCGTGCCGATCATTTGAACCCACTTTAGTCCTTCAGTAGGTAGTTGCATCCGGTACTCAAGACTACTGATATGACCAGCAGTTAATCTTTGCATGTAGGCATCATATCGATCAAGATCCACTACATACACAAATTCCCGCAAAAAATTAGGGTTGCGTGGTATAGTCTTCCTTGTGCAACCAACCCATTCCTCTAAAATATTCGACATCGTCAGCAGATTTTCTTCCATATCCATAGACCATGTGATCACATTCTCGTCGCCGAGTGAATGCATGTTGAGATCATCTCCACATAAAAAGCCCCCCCTTCTCGGGGCGGCTTTTTGTTCTAATTCGCTATTTTACAAGCGTCATTACATGAATAACTTTATCCTACTGAGCAATCTGCTCACGGATATTCTGAAGTATTTTCTTCTCCAGCCGGGATACCTGCACTTGAGAGATCCCTAAACGACTGGCGACCTCCGACTGCGTTTGATCACGATAGTAACGAAGATAGACAATCAGACGTTCACGTTCACTGAGGCCTCCGATCGCTTCATTTAATGCCAGCTTATCGAACCAACGCTCCTGTGATTCGTCAGCGATTTGATCAATCAGCGTGATCGGATCTCCATCATTCTCGAACACCGTCTCATGGATAGAAGTCGGCGGTTTATTGGCTTCTTGAGCGAATACCACTTCTTCGGGTGTAACCCCTAGTGCTTCCGCAACTTCACCGATCGTAGGCAAACGATCAAGTGTTTTAGACATTTCATCCTTCATTTTACGGACCTTGTTAGCCATTTCCTTAAGGGAACGACTGACCTTCAAGGTGCCATCGTCACGAAGGAAACGCTGAATCTCACCGATAATCATCGGCACAGCATAAGTGGAGAACTTGACCTCATAGCTGAGGTCAAATTTATCTACGGACTTCAGTAGTCCGATGCAACCGATCTGGAACAAATCGTCAGGCTCATACCCGCGGTTCATAAACCGCTGTACTACCGACCAGACCAGTCGGATATTACAGCTTACAAGTGTGTCACGGGCAAGACTATCTCCGGCCTGACTGAGCGCGATAAGACGTTTGACCTCCGCATCGTCCAAATAGGTCGGCGGAGCTTTTTTTGACTCTGCATCCATGGCTCCAACCCCTAATTGTATAAAGCTTTTTTCGAGACGATGGTTTTCTTCATTGAGATAGAAGTACCGTGTCCCGGTTCACTAGTGACTTCAAATTCATCCATGAAATTCTCCATAATAGTAAAGCCCATGCCCGACCGCTCCAGCTCCGGCTTAGAGGTATACAGCGGCTGTTGCGCCAGCTCTAAATCCTCGATGCCCCGTCCTTGATCCTCAATGGTTAGATGTACGGTTTCGTTGTCCAGTGATGCCGAAATGGTCACAATGCCTTCCGGATCACTATCATACCCATGAATAATACAGTTGGTGACCGCTTCCGACACGACTGTCTTCAGATCATTCAGCTCGTCCATCGTAGGATCAAGCCGGGAAACGAACGCCGCTACGACTACACGCGCGAACGATTCGTTCTCCGAGCGTGCAGCGAACTGCACGTTCATGAAGTTACCAGCCTTACTATTTGTCATAACGCAACCTCCAAATCCGAGAGTGCAGTACTCTCGTCGTCATATAGGGGCATGATTTTGAACAGGCCTGACATTTCCAGCAGCCGCTTCACAGGTGCCGTTGCATCACACACCACCATTTTTCCACCTTTACTGTGGATCAGTTTATACCTTCCCAGAATCACGCCTAGGCCTGAACTGTCCATAAACTGCAGATGCTTAAGACTAAGAACTAAATGCGATACCTGACCACGCATAATCGCTTCATCCATATCCATTCTTACAAAATCTGCTGCGTGATGGTCCAGCTCCCCTGATAAACGGACAATCAACACACCTCTGTGATGCTCCATCTCCACATGAGAATTCATGCTTGCCACTCTCCTCTTCGTTGCTTTGAAAACTGACCTTGAAAGACGGTACTAATTCCCTTCAAGGACAAGGTTTTCTACGCGGCAAATCAGGAATCCTGCCTCACGACAAAACTAGAAGAAAACCCCTATGAATCTACAGAGTACATGGGAGTAATCTACAAAAAAACTGTTTTTAATCTACGCCGAACATCGAGCCTGTTGTACGCTTAAAGAGCTTCCACCAGCCTGCTTTCGGCACAGCTTCCCCAGCTTTTAAATCATATTCCTTAATCACTTGGGTACCTTGGTAGACAACCAGCTTGCCTACAGATTGACCTTCAGCCACTGGAGCCTTCACGCTTTCCGGCAATACTAATTCGTGGCGAATGCCTTCTTGGGCCACACCTTTTTTCAAAAGAACACTGTACGTCTCTTTCGCTGTGATCGGCAGCTCCGATTTTACGCCCTTTTCGATCTTGAGGGTGCCGATAGCATCCCCTTCTTTGTGGATCGTGTGTACCTTATATTGCGAGAACAGGTAATCGAACATGCCTGAGACTTCACTGTTGCGTGTCTTTGTGTTCGGTTCGCCTAGCACAACAGCGACTGCACGCAGGCCATCTCTCGCCGCTGTAGCGGACAGACAGAATTTAGCCTCTGCAGTATACCCTGTCTTCAGTCCATCAGCACCAGTGTAGAAACGCACCAGCTTGTTCGTATTCACCAACCAGAACGGTTTGGTTGAATCCTTGCGTAAGTAATCCTGATAGGAACCCGTATATTTGATAATTTGATCATGCTTCAAAAGTTCCCGACTGATGACCGCAATATCGTATGCTGAGGAATAGTGATTGGCGGCTGGAAGACCGTTACAGTTGGCAAAATGGGTATCTTTTAGACCCAGCTCCTCTGCACGTTTATTCATCAAGTCTACAAAAGCACTCTCTGAACCCGCTATTTTTTCCGCCATAGCGACAGAAGCATCATTACCAGACGCCATAGCGATGCCTTTGAGCATATCGTCTACCGTCATTTCTTCACCCGGCTCCAGAAAAATCTGCGATCCGCCCATCGAAGCCGCATATTCACTTGTCCGCACCTTATCCGTCAGTTGCAGTCTACCTTCATCCAGCGCTTCCACCGTTAGTAACATCGTCATAATCTTCGTAATACTTGCGGGAGGCAGCTTATCATGGCTGTTCTTCTCATAAATAACAGTGCCGGTACCAGCGTCCATCAAAATCGCAGAACGTGCTCCCGGTGCGAGGTCTACAGCGGCAGCTTTACTGCCAGAGTCCTTGTTTTTTTCCTCTGCATAAGCGCCTGACATAGGTCCTAGAACCGACACAGCAATACAGAGCACAAGCACAGCAAAACGCAATTTTCTCACAATGGTTCCCCTCCTGAACGTTAACCTTCATATCACAGGTACTGTGTTCCAGTTTCGTCAGAAAGGGTGAAAATTATTCCATTTTCAAGGAAATAACCACAATTATTTATCACAAGAAGTTATAAGGTTATCAATTAAAAAAAGCCCAGCAGCAGTTGCAGAGCATTTTTATTATAGGGGAGATCAAAAATTATTTCAAATTTTAATGATTTCCATTTTTTCCGTATTCATTTAAGCCCCTTTAAAGGAAAATGAAAGGTTGGAACGAATCTATTTAAGAACATAACAGGTTTATAGAGGAGTGAATATACAGATGAACCATCTTGCAGATTGTATTGAAGCAGAAGCTAAACAGAACAATTTCTCTGGCATAGTCCTGGTAAATCAACAGGATAAAGAAATCATCAGCAGCTGTTACGGTTATGCTAATAAGTCGGATAAACGCGAAAACAATATTCATACTCGGTTTGGGATTGCTTCCGGGTGTAAATTATTTACGGCGGTTGCCGTCTGCCAACTTGTCGAACAGGGATTGATTTCTTTCGAAAGTAGAGTCTTAGATTATCTGAAAAAGGTAGATCTCCCTCTCTTTAATCCTGAGATCACCATACATCAGCTGCTTACGCACAGTTCTGGTATTCCGGATTATTTTGATGAAACAATCATGGATGATTTCGAGGAACTGTGGAAAACACGACCTATGTACACTTTGCGGCAGCTTAATGACTTTGTGTCGATGTTCCAAAACCTCCCCATGATGCGGACCCCTGGCGAACGTTTCCACTACAACAATGCCGGATATATCGTGTTAGGCCTTCTGGTGGAGGAATTGAGTGGAATGTCCTTTTGCGACTATGTGGAGCTTCACATCTTTAAGGCTTGTGGAATGAAGCAATCCGGTTATTTTACGTTAGATGCCTTACCTGCCAATTGTGCACTCGGATACATAGAGGAAGAAAACGGTGACTGGAGGAGCAACATCTATTCAATCCCGGTAAAGGGAGGCGCTGACGGTGGAGCTTTTGTAACCGCTCCCGATATGCAGCTATTCTGGAAAGGGCTAATGAACCACACACTTTTGAGTCCAGTACTCACTTCGTTGTTACTTACACCCCACATTCATGTGGACGGCGAAGGATATTATGGTTATGGCGTATGGATCACCCTCCGAGAAGGAGAGGTGATCAAGTTCCACATTATGGGCTACGATCCCGGCGTTTCCTTCCGATCGGCTTTCTATCCTGCTAGTGGTGAGACTGTAGTAGTAATGTGTAATACAAATAGCGGGGCTTCTCAGATTTTCAATAAGATCGATAATCGTCTGTAATTGTTACAAAAAAAGAGCAGCGATCTTCCCGTAATGGGAAGATCGCTGCTCTGCTGTCTGTTTAGGGTCTTCGTCATGACCATAATTATTTACCTTGACTAGTACCGTGTTACCCCATCCTTCGTAACAAGCGCGAATACCAGTGGTAATGGTAGAATCGATTCAGAGGTAATACGGTAGGCTTCTAATACCTTATCTTCAGCTTCCTCTACCTTCTTATCACTGGCATCGTTGATATGCAATACTGCAAGGGTATCGCCGACCTCTACTGCATCTCCAACCTTTTTAGAAAGTTGAATACCCACAGCCAAATCTATCACAGATTCCTTGGTTTCACGTCCGGCACCAAGCAGCATAGCAGCAATGCCGATTTCTTCTGCTTGAATCCCCTCAATGAA